>OY970284.1:0-4800000 GCA_963715895.1 Thermoanaerobaculia bacterium | reverse complement strand
TCTCCGGCTTCTCGTCAACCTACACGCAGTTCCTCATCCTGCGGGCCTTGTTCGGCATCGGGATGGGGGGGGAGTGGGGGGTGGGCGCGTCACTGGCGCTGGAGAACACGCCGCGGAAATGGCGCGGCGTTCTCTCCGGACTCCTGCAGAGCGGCTATTCGGTCGGCTATCTGCTGGCGGCGATCGCCACGCGCACCGTGCTGCCGCATTTCGGCTGGCGGTGGATGTTCTGGATCGGCGCGCTGCCGGCGCTGCTGGCGCTCTACATCCGCAGGAACGTGCCGGAGTCGGCTGCATGGAAAGAGCATCGCGTCGCCAATTTCGCGGCGATGTTCCGCGCGGCCAAGGGACACGCGCGCGGCTTCCTCTACCTGGTGCTGCTGATGACGTTCATGATGTTTCTCTCGCACGGGACGCAGGATCTCTATCCCGATTTCCTCAAACACGCGCATGGAATCGCCGCGACGACGGTGCCGTACGTGGCCATGCTCTACAACGTCGGTGCCGTGATCGGGGCGATCATCTTCGGCCAGCTCTCGCAGAAGATCGGCCGGCGCTACAGCATGATCGCGGCCCTGGTGGTGTCGCTGCTGGTCATCCCGATGTGGGCCTTTGGCGGATCGCTGGTGATCCTGGCCGCCGGCGCCTTCCTGATGCAGGTCGGCGTGCAGGGCGCATGGGGCATCATCCCGATCCATCTCAACGAGCTTGCTCCTGACGCCGTCCGCGGCCTGATGCCCGGTCTGGCCTACCAGTTCGGAATCCTCTTCGCCTCCCCGACGAACTCGATTGAAGACGCGCTACGCGACCGCTTCGGCTACTCCTGGGCCCTGGCCGGCTTCGAGATCTTCGTGATGGTGGTGCTGACGATCATCCTGCTACTGGGCCGCGAGAACCACGGGAGGTCGTTCCACTCGGGGGATCTGCTGGTGGAGAAGGAGTAATCACAGCGTCCGCATCACGGCGAACAGCGATACGCACGAGATTACGATCCAGAGCACGACGCCGAGGATCAACGGCCGTGCGCCGACGGCGGCGATCGACTTGCGGGAGAGGCCGGCGCCGATGAGGAAGAGGGTGATGGTCAGGCCGATGCGGGCCAGCATCGTCAGCGTCGACCACACCTCCGGTGGTGCGGTCACGTAGGTCCGGATCACCGAGGCGATGACGAAGCCGCCGATGAACCAGGGGATGGCCACGCGCGCCGACTTGCGCTTGAAGAAGAATGCCGTCGCCAGCGTCAGGGGGACGATCCAGAGGGCGCGCGTCAGTTTGACCGTCGTGGCGATCTGCAGCGCGTCCGCGCCGTACTTCGCGGCGGCGCCGACGACGGAGCTGGTGTCGTGAATGGCGATAGCCGCCCAGACGCCGAACTGCGGCTGCGTCAGTCCCAGGCGGTGGCCGATCATCGGAAAGATGAAGAGCGCGATCGAGTTGAGGATGAAGACCGTGCCGAGGGCGACGGACATCTCCTCGTCGCTGGCATTGACGACCGGGCCGACGGCGGCGATGGCGCTTCCGCCGCAGATGGCGGTTCCCGACGAGATGAGATGCGCCGTGGTGTGGTTGATGCCCATGGCCCGCCCGAGCAGGAAGCCGAGGAGCAGCGTGCCGGTGATGGTGATGACGGTGAAGACGATGCCGGTGCGTCCCGCTTCGACGACCTTCTGCAGATTCATCCCGAAACCGAGAGCCACCACCGAGGCCTGGAGCAGCAGCTTCGTCGCCTTCGAATTGCGCGCCGGGAATGGATGGCCGAGCGTCAGCGCCAGAGCCAGTCCGAGCGCCAGCGCGACCGGCGGCGATCCCCACGGGGTGACGCAGAAGACGAGCAGCGAAACGAAGACGACTACGCGAAGCGCCTGCACTACGTCACGTTGGCGCGGAAGAAGGTCACTGCTTTCTTCCAGGCGTCGGCCGCCGCCTCGGCGTTGTAGTTTTTGCCGGTGTCATTGCAAAAGGCGTGGTTGGTGTTGGGGTAGCTCACGAGCTGTACGTTCTTCCCCATCTCTTCCAGCCGTTTAGCCAGCGCGCGCCCTTTCTCGACCGGAACGCCCTGGTCGTCCTCGGCATAGATCAGGAGGATCGGCGCGGCCAGGTTTTCCCACGGGAAGTCGGTCTTCTTGAACCCGCCGTAGAGGCTGACCGCGGCGCCGACGTTCTTCTCCTTCGTCGCCGTGAACTGCGCCAGCGCGCCGCCCATGCAGTAACCGATGACGCCGTACGACTTCGATGTGCATTCGGGACGGCCGAGGAGATTGTCGCCTGCGGCGGCGATCTCTTTTTCGGCGCGCTCGGCATCGAGCTCCATCAGCAGCCGTCCCGCTTCGTCAGGGGAGGTGGTGGTCTTGCCGTGGAAGAGGTCGGGAGCGATGGCGGAGAATCCTTCGCCGGCGAAACGATCGACGATCTGCTCGATGTGGGGCACCAGCCCCCACCACTCCTGAATGACGACGATACCCGGCCCCTTGCCGGCGAAATACCCTTGACAGGTGTGACCGTTCGATGGGAATTCGATGCGCTCGCCCATGCCGATGTCCTCCTCGGAAATCGGCGCGGATTCTAATGCACCGGGAACCGCTGCCAGTAACTGATGGTGTGGCGGGCTCGTATTCATGTAACAATAACCTGCCCGGAGAAAGAGAGAGGGATACGATGACATTGACGAAGGAGCAGGTCTCCGGGCTCGCCAGGACGCCGCGTTGTCCCCGTTGCGACCTCAACAAGACCATCGGCACCGCCCTCTGCCGCAGTTGCCGGGCCAAGCTGCCCGAAAACATGCGCCTGGCGCTGGAGCGGATCCCATCGAAAGACGCCTGGACCGTTTCCCGCGCGGTCCGCGCCGCGGCGCGTTACTTCGACGTGCACTTTCAGTCGGTACGTAACTTTGGTGGGGGACGGCCGAGGTGAAGGGTTGCGGGGTTGCTCGGTTGCAAGGTTGCTGAGTACCGCCGCCGAACCAAGCAACCAAGCAACTCAGCAACCCCTCACTGATTCCTCTCGACGCGCTCAACGATGTCCGCCAGGTCGTCGATGTGCGCCTCGCGCGCTTTGGCTACGATCGCCTCGGATTGCGTGTGTGACTGCGGCGTGCGCGCCCACGTTGCCGCCAGCGAGGCGCGTTTCATCCTCGTCGAGGCGGCGTTCCAGCGACGGAGATCGGTTACGCGGACGATGCCCTCGGCTTTACCAGCCCGGACGGTGGCGATGGTCTGGTCGAGCGTTGCGCTCGGTTTGAATTCGATCTCGTACAACGCCGTCTCGTTGGCAGCGGGCGAGCCTGTCAGCGCGTGATGCGCGGCGACCGCGTCGCCGAACTCGAGATCGATCGAGGTGTTCGTGGCGGGACCATCCACGGATACGCGCAGCAGCCACTTCGAGGCATTGAGAGGTGCCGCGGACGCTTCGAGCTCGACCCGTAGATCGGCCGGAGGGCGCTCGGGCGCTGCGAAATGCTGCACGATCGCCGAGGTGTCGAGATGACGCAGCGTGGCGCCGTGGGAAATTGCCTCCTGGATGGCCACGAAGTTCCTGACCGGAGCGTCGTCGCGCGCGGCGCGGCGCTCCTGAGGAGCCTCAGCCTTGGCGACCGAGCGTTCCGGTGCAAAGCGCCCCTCGGCGTAGGCACCCGCCGGCGCTGCCTGATCCAGAGCGAGGGAAGGGGGAGGCGGAGGCGTGGCGGCGGCGGCCGGCGCCGCCTCCGCGACGATTGGTTGGGGCTTGATGGCCGGCGCTTCGTTCTCAACGGAGCTGGTGTAGGAGGCGTTGGGGGTCGACAAGCCGTCGACCACTTCTCTCCGCTTCGCTTCCGCGATCCGGGGGTTCGGAATGGCGGCCACACTTGTCGGCGGCGGCGTGCTCGGCATCACCGGAAGATCAGTGCGAGGCTGCTCGCGGGCGCTTCCCGGTTCCGGGGGTGAGTTCGGGAGCGCTACCGCCGCGCGGGGCGTCGTGGCAGCAGTCTTGTCGGCCAGGTTCGGCATCGATCGCAGGTTCGCATCGGTCGGCGAGAGAAGATGCAGCACGAGGTAGAGCGATGAGACCAGCAGGATGATCGATGCGGCGATGCGGAGATTGAACATCGCGGACTTCCGCGATTGCGTTCGTTCGGATTCGAATCCCAGATGGGAAGGGATTTCGCTCTTGATGCGGTCGGCCAGCCCGGCGGGAGGTGTCGCCACCGGCGCCATGGTCAGCTTCCGCTGCAGGTCAGCTTTGCGGTTCCGTGTCATTGTCTTTCTTCCTCAACGTTCCCGCCGAGGGCTTCTTCCAGCAGGGAGAACGCCTTGTGCAGCCGTTTTCGGATCGCGACGGTAGTGATCTCTTCGATGGCCGCGATCTCTTTGACTGCCAGACCGCCCCAGAAATGGGCGGTCACTGTAAAACGCAGATCTTCGGGGAGTAAAAGCACGGCTGCACGAAGGTGTTCGCCCTCCTCGGCGTTGCTCAGCACCTCGTCGGCGGCGGGTGCGTCGTCCGGCATCTCCGGCGCGTTCTCGTCGTCGAGCGACTTCATCAGCCGCGGCCGGCGGATGTGATTGAGAAACGTCGTGTAGCCAATGCGGTAGAGCCAGGTGAAAAACTGCGACCGGCCGTCGAATCCGGGAAGTGCTTCCCACGCCTTCCGGTACGTTTCCTGTGTCAGATCGGCGGCCAGGTCGCGGTCGCCGCAAAGGCGGAAGAGCGATGCGAAGACCGAGGAGTAGGTTCGATCGACGAGCTCCTCCGCGGCGCTGCGATCGCCGCCGCGAATGGCTGCAAGAAGACGGTGCTCCTCATTAAAAGTGGGGATCACCGCATCAAGCTCCCGCAGCCGGGCGGGGAAGGGTGCAACATTGCTCACCCTGATTGGACACGGCTCTGCGACATTTGGAAACCAAGGTTTGAGTATCCTATCCGACCGATGAAACGTTCCGTCGCCATCCTCCTCCTCCTGTTCGCCGCCTGCCGCTATGAACCTCCCGCCGGATCGATAGACGGCTCATCGCTGCAAAAAGATGTCGAGGCATGGCGTGCGCACCGTGCTGAACGGCTGAAAGCGCCGGACGGCTGGCTGACTCTGGCCGGTCTCTACTGGCTCAGCGACGGGAACAATGATGTCTCCCTTCCTGCGAAACCACCCGTTCAGGCGCAGTTCGTTCTCCAGGACGGAAAGGTGAACCTCCAGCCGAACCCGTCGTTGACGATCGAGGGAAAGCCGGTGACCGCGGCGGTTGCGTTGAGCAACGATACGGAGCCGAAGCCGACCGTCGTCCGCACGGGGACGCTGTCGTTCGTCGCCATCCGGCGCGAAGACGCCACGCACGGACCGCGCTTCGGGATTCGCGTGCGCGATACGGACGCCGAGGCGCGCAAGCACTTCCTGGGACTGGAGTACTTTCCGGTCGATGCAGGATCACGCGTCGAAGCGCGGTTCGAGCCGTACAACCCTCCCAAAAAGATCCCGATCACGAACGTCCTCGGCATGACCAGCGACGAGGTCTCGCCGGGCGCGCTCGTCTTCACGCTGCAGGGCCAGGAGTTCCGCATCGATCCGATTCTCGAGCAGGGGGAGACCGACTACTTCATCATCTTCAAAGACGCTACGAGCGGGAAAGAGACCTACGGTGCGGCGCGCTACCTCTACGCCCATCCGCCCGACGCCAGCGGGAAGACGATCGTCGACTTCAACAAAGCCTACAACCCGCCGTGCGCGTTCACGCCGTATGCGACCTGCCCGTTGCCTCCGCCGCAGAACCGGTTGCCGATCCGGATCGAAGCAGGGGAGAAGAAGTACGCGGGCGGGCACGGGTAGGGTTGCGAGGTTGCTGGGTTGCTGAGTTGCAAGGTCTCGGGGTCGAGACGGCGAGACTTTGCAACCTAGCAACCGGTTACGCCGAGCTTCTCTCGTCCGCAAGCACCTGCGCCACACACGCGGTCACATTCTTCCCGGTCTGGATGTCGAGGAACTCGTTCGGTCCGTGGGCGTTGCTGTGTGGTCCGAGGACGCCGGTGATGAGGAACTGCGCGTTCGGGAAGCGCTGGCCGAGCATCCCCATGAACGGGATCGAGCCGCCTTCGCCCCAGGTGGTGGCGGGTTTGCCGAAGTAGGTTTTCGAGGCGGAGTCGATCGATTTCTCCAGCCAGGCATCGACCTTCGGGACTTCCCAACCGCCGGCACCCTTTTCCGGTTCAAATTCGACGCGGGCGCCGTAGGGGGGGTCGCTTTCCAGCAGCTCCTTCAGTTTCCGGTCGATACTCGAGGCTTCGAGCGTCGGCGGAACGCGGAGCGAGAGCTTGATCGATGTCTTCGGACGGAGGACGTTGCCGCCCTGCACGAGATCGGGGAGGCCGGCCTGACCGGTGTAGGACAGCATCGGGCGCCAGGTCCGGTTGAGCAACTGTTCGACCGGATCGTCGGTCATCGGACGCATGCCTGGCAGAAACGGGAACTTGTTGTAGATCTCGTCGCCGAGGATGCGGGCGGTTTCGCGGACCTCGGCCATGCGATCCGGCGGGACCTCGGCGTGCAGCCACTCCGGGATGATCCGGCCGGTGCTTGCCTCTTCGAGCCGGTCCAGCAGGATGCGGATGATGCGGAAGCTCGAGGGGACGATGCCGCTGGCGTCGCCGGAGTGGACCCCCTCGCTCAGCACTTCGACCGTGAGATTGCCGACGATCGAGCCGCGGAGCGACGTCGTCATCCAGAGTTGATCGTAGTTGCCGCAGCCACTGTCGAGACAGATGACCAGTCGCGGTGTGCCGATCCTCTCGGAAAGCAGGTCGATGTATGCCTGGAGATCGACCGAGCCACTCTCTTCACAGCATTCGATCATGACGACGATGCGTGAGTGCGGCGCGTTCTGCTCCTTGACGGCGCGGATGGCGGAGACCGCGGCGAAGATGGCGTACCCGTCATCGGCGCCGCCGCGTCCGAAGAGCCTGCCGTCGCGAAGCACCGGCGTCCAGGGGCCGAGGCCGGCATCCCAACCAACCATGGCCGGTTGCTTGTCGAGATGCCCGTACATCAGTACGGTGGATGAATCGTCGCCGTCGACTTCGATGAAGATCAGCGGCGTGCGGCCCTCGATCTCGCATGTCTCGATCCGAAGCCCCTCGATCTGCTGTTCCTCGACCCAGGCGCGCGCAAGCGCAACCGCCTGGTCTATATGACCGTTCTGCTTCCAATCCGGATCGAAGAGGGGAGATTGACTGGGGATGCGGATGTATCGCTCGAGTGTCGGGACGATGGACGAGTCCCAAATCTGACCGACGCTCGTGGCGATCTGTTCTGATTTCATCGACTTACCTTCTGTCGGGCGGCATTTTGCGACGGCGGAGGATAGCATCAGATCCCGAACTTCGAGGGAAAAACGGGCTGTCTGGCCGTCTAACAGATTACCGACACCTTTCCGCTACTACATCGGGTATGCTTGGCATTACCCAGACGGGTCCGGGTTCAAGAAAACTGACGTACCGAAGGAATGTCGCTCTTTTCACGTTTCATGGTATCTTCGTGAGAACGCGTCCATAATTATCGACTCGCAACTTCCGAGAGAGAGGAAGAGGGAAGCGGTCGTGCTCGATCCGAATGTGTTGGAAACGATGACAGGTTCCCCGGCCACACTTCCGGTCACGGACGTGGATGCCGCTCTGCCGCCGCTCGGGCCGTTCGAGGAGCCTCAGCCGGAGGACATCGGCGAGCTCTATGTACGGCACCGGCCGCTGCTGCTTCACGTCGGCTGCCGTAAGTTCCGTATCCCTGAATCGGAAGCGGAGTCGCTGATCCAGGAAGTCTTCCTCTCGTTCATGACCACGACGACCAGGGTCGAGAACATCCGGGCCTGGCTGGTGGCGGCGATGTGCAACGCCAGCCGCCACTACTGGCGCGGCCAGGGACGCACCGAAGGGTTGCCCGAGGATTTCGACGAGCACACAGATCCTTCGTCGAGCGGTATCGCCGAAAAGATGGCCATGATCATCACGATGCAGCAGGCGCTGGGTTATCTGCAGCCGCGCTGCCGCGAGACGCTTTACCTCCACTACTACGAGGGCCGCTCCGCGAACGATGTTGCGGTCTCGCTCGACACGACGTCGCGCTACGCGGAGAAATTGATCCATAACTGCCTCAAACGCGTTCGGGAGATCTATCTCAGTATTACGGCGGTGAAGCGATGATGATCGAACAGCACTACGATGAGGAAGTGCTTGCCGGGTTCCTCGGCGAGCCGATCGATTCCGCGGCGCGGGACAAGCATCTCGCCGGCTGTTCGCTCTGCAAGCGGACACTCGATTCCCTCCGCGGCACGGCCACGCTCCTGAAACACGGCGATGTGTGGGAGCCGCAGTCGTTTTCGAATACCCCTCGCGCGGAGAGCCTGGCCTTCCTGCGCGGTGTCCAGAAAGCGATGAAAAGCGAAGACGCCGCCGCGGACCTCTACGCCAGGCAGCTTCTGGCCGGATCGCGCGACACCTGGGCGCCTCGGCTGGCGCAGCATCCCGAGTGGCGGACGGCGGGCGTGGTCAGGAAGTTGATCGCGGCCACGGACCGGGCCATCGACATGATGCCGGCCGATGCCGTCGAAATCACCCGCCTGGCGGTCGAGATCGCCGACGGTCTGCTGATCGCCGAGTACCCGGCCACATTCGTGGCGCGTCTCCGCTTCGCCGCTCTTCTGGAGCGGGCGTATGCGCTCATGTGCACCGGAGCGTATACGGAGGCCATGGGGGCGCTTGCCGCGGCCGATGCTCTCGAGCCGACCATCGGATCGGAATTCGACCGGGCACGTCTCAATCTCGTGCGCGTTCTGGTGTACCGGACGCTGGAGCGGCGTGACGAGGCTCTGTTCATCGCTCACGATGCCGGACGGGTATTCGAGGAGTACGACGATTTCGGCCGTCATGCCGCGGCCCGATCGGCCGAAGCGATCATCCTGTACCACGCCCGCCGCTATCAGGAGGCGGTGGCCATCCACACGGCTCTGGCCGACGACCACCGTGTCGACCCGCGTTGGCGCGCCTCGTCCATGCACAACGCCGCGCTGTGCTATCGCGAGCTCGGTGCCTTCGATGAATCGATTCAGTACACGATGAAGGCCATCGACGCCTTCGACCGCCAGCAGATGGTTTCGCATCGGGTCAAATCGCGTTGGAACCTGGCGCGGCTTCTCGCGGCGCAACAGCGCCACGTCGAAGCGCTCAAGATCCTCCCGGAGATTCAGGACGAGTTCCGCGACCTCGGCATGGAGGTCGACGTCGCGCTCGTCGCCGTCGACATGGCCGAGTCGCTGCTCGCGCTCGATCGGGTCGCCGAGATTCCCGACGCCTGCAAAGTGGCCATGGATTACTTCCATTCGGCGAATCTGGCCTTCACGGAAGGAGCTTTGACGGCCCTGGCGACGCTCAGGGAGGCTGCTGCCCGCAGCACGCTCACGCTTGCCGATATCCGGGATTCGCGTGCGTATTTCGAGTGCCTGCCCCGCGGCCCGCACACGATGTTCGCCAGCCTGCCAAGCTGAGTCCGCCGGCGTCGGGCAAGTTTCTTCAAAGTTTAGGGTAGGGAAAAGTCTCGCTCAAACACTCCTCCTTGTAGGGCGCCCTCAAACTAATCGGCTCATACGAGCCCCCGAGGAGGGTGTATGTATCGTCGTGGTGCACTTCGCATTTCTGTTCTCGTTCTGACTGTTTTCCTTGCGGTCGCTCCAGCTTTTGCTGCGCCGAAGAGCGATTCGCCGACAGGTCCGATTGAGCGGATCATCCTGAAGCTCAAGAAGATCTTCATGCCGGTGGTGACCGAAGATCCGTCATTCCCGCATCCCTGATCAGAACCCACTCTCCGCCCTCTCGTACAATACGCCGACCTCAGCCTCCAGGGAGATTGCGTATGTCGGTCGTTTTGTCCGTGCGGGACGTAGTGAAGACTTTTGGCGCCGTGCGGGCGGTGGACGGAATCTCGTTCACCGTCCAGCGCGGCACGATTACCGGGTTGCTCGGCCGCAACGGCGCCGGGAAGACGACGACCATCCGGATGATTACCGGTGTCTTCTTCCCCGATGCCGGATCGATCGAGTGGCTCGGCAGCGAAAGGGATGCGCGGGACCGCATCGGCTACCTTCCGGAAGAGCGCGGGCTCTACCGGCAGATGAAAGTGAAGGAGCACCTTCTCTTTCTCGCCGAGATCAAAGGGTGCCGCGGCAGTTCCGTCGCCCCGTCAGCGGAGCGATGGCTCAAACGCTTCGAGTTGTGGGACAAGCGGGACGCCAAGGTAGAAGAGCTGTCGAAGGGCAACCAGCAGAAAGTCCAGCTCATCGGTACCCTTCTGCACGATCCCGACCTCATCATCCTCGACGAGCCGCAGTCGGGTCTCGACCCCGTCAACATGCTTCTCGTCCGCGACCTTCTTCGTGAACTGAAGGAGGAGGGGAGGACGATCCTTCTCTCCACTCACATGATGGCGGAAGCCGAGCGGATGGCTGACGACATCATCCTCATTCACAAAGGGAAGATCGTCCTCTCCGGAGGTCTCGACGAGGTCCGCAACTCCTTCGGTAAGAACACGCTGCACATCGACTACGAAGGCGATGGCGCCTTCCTCGAGAATCTTCCGGAGGTCAAGCGCGCCATGATCGGCAACAATGGCGCCGAACTGAGCCTCGTGGAAGGCGCCGATCCCCAGCACATCCTGGAAGCGACGATGGGGCGGTTGCGGATCCGCAGATTCGAGATTGCCTCGCCCTCTCTCGAGGAAATCTTCATCGAGCAGGTCGGCGCCGAGACGATGGAGTCCATTCGATGAACAAAATGCTGGCAGTCATCAAGCGCGAGTATCTCCAGGCTGTCCGGAAGAAGATGTTCATCTTCATGACCCTCTTCTTTCCGGTCCTGATGGCCGCGCTTTTCATCGTGCCGGGCCTCATGGTGGCGCGGGGTCTGGGCGGCAAGAAGGTGGCGGTCATCGATGGAACCGGCGAGCTGCGCGGCTCGTTTTCACACCAACTCGAGCCGGCCGCCCCCGATCCGAAGAAGGCGCTCTCCGGCGGCAACCGCGGACAACTGCCCCAGTCGATCGACGTCGTCTATGAAGATGCGCACCGGCTGTCCGATCTCACCGCGGCCTCGAAGCCCTATCTCGACCGCCTCTACGTCGACAAGAAGGCGGACAACGGACTCGACGCCGTCCTGGTGATTCCTGCCAACGCCTTCGACGGCAGCGATGCAAAGATGACCTTCTACAGCCGGTCGTCAACCGATCTCTTCACGCAGGAGCGGCTGGCCTCCGTCGCCAACCGTTCCATCCAGCGTCAGCGGCTCACGGGGCGCGGCATCGACCCCAATGTCGTCGACACCCTGACGCGCGAAGTTCCATTCGACAGCGTGCAGCTTTCGCGAAGCGGCCAGCAGAAGAAGGGGAGCGAGGCCAATTTCATCATCGGCTTCATCTTCGCCGCCCTTCTCATCATCCCCTCCTTTATCTATGGACTGGAGACGATGCGCGGCATCGTGCAGGAGAAGAGCGAGCGCATCGTGGAAGTGCTGATCTCGTCGATGTCGCCGCGCGAGCTGCTCACGGGCAAGATCCTTGGCGTGGCCGCGGTTGGCCTCACCCAGGTCACCGTCTGGCTGACCCTCATCGCCGCGGTGGGCGCGTTTGGCGCCGCCAGCGCCATGATGGCCGGGTTCGACATCTCCCAGTTCCTGCGGCCGATGGTCTTTGTCTACTTCGCCCTTTTCTTCATCCTCGGCTACCTGACCTTCGTCTGCATCTACGCCATCGCCGGGGCGGCCTGCAACACCGACAAGGAGGCGCAGCAACTCGTCGCGCCGATCCAGATGGTGATGATGCTGCCGTGGTTCATCATGTTCGCCATCATCACCAACCCTGACTCGCCTCTCTCCGTCGCGCTCTCGATGGCGCCGGTCTACGGACCGATCACGATGTTCGTCCGGACGCTGGTCTCCGAGCCGCCGATATGGCACATTCTCGTTTCCATCGGCGTTTCCATCGCCACCATCGCCGTTTTCTTCTACGTCACGGCCAAGATTTTCCGGGTGGGCATCCTCTCCTACGGAAAGCGTCCGACCATTCCCGAATTGTGGCGATGGATCAAAGTCGCTTAGGAGCTATGATCCGGGCTTACTCCACAATCGGGGGGTCCGCGGATGGAGATCAAGACTCTCAACGACATCTATACCGTCACCTGCGCGCTGGAGCGGCCGGCGGCGACCAAGTACAAACGCGGCGGTCGCTGGGTCGACACCAGCGTCGACGAGTTCCGTGACACCGTTCGCTACTTCGCAACCGGCCTTTTCCATCTCGGTCTCAAGCCCGGCGACCGCGTAGCCATCCTCTCGGAGAATCGCCCGGAGTGGGCGATGGCCGATTTCGCCATCCTGGCCAGCGCGGCCATCACCGTTCCGGTCTACCCGACGCTGCTCGGCTGGCAGATCGAGTACATCCTCAACGACTCCGGCGCCGTGGCCGTCATCTGCTCGAACGAAGAACAGATGAAGAAGGTGGCCGGCATCCGCGACCACTGCCCGCACATCCACAACGTCATCGTCTGCGACCGGCCGGCGACGCTGCCGGACGGCGTGCTCAGCTTCGAAGCGGTCGTCGGCACCGGCCGGAGCGCCGATGATGCCGCCGCCCGGGCCCGCTTCGACGATCTGCGCGCCAAGCCGGCGCCCGGCGACGTAGCAACGCTCGTCTACACCTCGGGGACGACCGGCAATCCGAAGGGGGCCATGCTGACGCACGGCAACGTCGCCAGCAACGTGCTGGCAACCTGCAATGTGCTGCCGATCGCGCACGGCATGATCGGCCTCTCCATCCTGCCGCTCTCGCACATCCTCGAGCGGATGGGCGACTACTGTTACTTTTACCGCGGGTGCACCATCGCCTATGCCGAGAGCGTCCTGAAAGTCAGCGATAACCTGCGCGAGATACGGCCGCACCTCTTCGCCGCCGTGCCACGCCTTTTCGAAAAGATGCGCACGGCCATTCTGGACAACGTGGCCGTCCAGCCGGCATCGAAGCAGAAGATCTTCCGGTGGGCGCTGGGAATCGCCGAGCAGCGCCTGCCGTATCGCCTCAGCGGCAAGCCGATGCCGTTCGGACTCAGCTTCAAATCGGCCATCGCCGACAAGCTTGTCTTCCGCAAGATCCTCGACCGTCTCGGTGGCCGTGTGAAGATGGTTCTCTCGGGCGGCGCTCCTTTGTCGGCGGAGCTGGCCGCGTTCTTCATTGGAGCCGGGCTCGATATCTACGAAGGCTACGGTCTCACCGAAACATCCCCGGTCATCGCCGTCAACACGCCGGGGGCGCGCCGGGTCGGCACTGTCGGCCGCATCATCCCCGGAGTGGAGGTGAAGATCGCCGAAGACGGCGAAATCCTCAGCCGCGGCCCGCACATCATGAAGGGCTACTGGAACAACGACGACGCCACGCGCCAGGCCATCGATCCCGACGGATGGTTCCACACCGGCGACATCGGCGAGATCGATGCCGACGGCTTCCTCAAGATCACCGACCGGAAGAAAGACATCATCATCAACGCCTACGGAAAGAACATCGCGCCGCAGCCGCTGGAAGCACTGCTGAAGAGCTCCCCGTACATCGGCACGCCCGTTCTCATCGGCGACCGGCGCAAATACCTTGTGGCGCTGCTCGTCCCCAATTTCGACAAGCTCGAGCGCGACGCCAAGGGCATGGGCGTGCAGTTCAATTCGCGCCAGGAGTTGATCGCCGACGAGAAGGTTCAGCAGATCTACCAGACCGAGGTCGACCGCTTCAATCTGAACCTCGACCGCCAGGAGAAGATCCGCCGCTTCGCCCTTCTGCCGCGTGACTTCACCATCGACGACGATGAGATCACCCCCTCGCTGAAGGTGAAGCGGAAGATGATCGACAAGAAATACAAAGAGATCATCGACCAGCTCTTCATCGACGAGAACCTGGAAGATGAACGTGAAGGAAAACGGGCCTGACCGATGACTACCCTGGTTGAAACGCCCCCGCGGACGGCGTCCGCATTCCGGATCGAGCGCGACGGCAACCTGGCCATCGTCTGGTTCGATCTCCCCGGCGAGAAGGTCAACAAATTCTCCTCGACGGTGATGGTGGAGTTTGCCTCCGTCGTCGATGAGCTCGAGCGCGACGGCGAGGTCAAACGCATCATCCTCGCTTCAGGCAAACCGTCCATTTTCATCGCCGGCGCCGACGTCAGCGAGTTCTCCAAGGTCACCTCGGCGGACCAGGCCGCGGAGTACACCCGCTTCGGACAGCAAACCATTCATCGCTTCTCGAAACTGCCGCAGGTCACCGTTGCCGCCATCAACGGCGCCGCGCTCGGCGGCGGCTGCGAGCTGGCCATTAGTTGTGACTACCGCGTCATGTCCGACAGCCCGAAGGCGCAGATCGGATTGCCGGAGACGAAGCTCGGCATCTTCCCCGCGTGGGGCGGCGTGACCAGGCTGCCGCGCCTCATCGGCCTTCCGGGAGCGCTCGACATCATCCTTCAGGGAAAGACGCTCGACGGCAAGCGGGCCAAACGCGTTGGACTGGTCGATGAAGTCGTCCCCGCTCCGATCCTGCTCGACATCGCCAGACAGTTCTCCTTGAAACCGAAACGGAGGGGAAGCGACCGGACCAAGTTCTACGTCGAGGGGAATCCGCTGGCGCGCCGCGTCATTTTCGGCAAAGCGCGCAAGTCTGTTCTCGAAGCGACACACGGCCACTACCCGGCGCCGTTGAAAGCGATCGACGTCATGGAGTACGGCATGTCCAACGGCGTCGAGCGCGGACTGGCGCGGGAAGTCGAGGAGGTCGTTCCGCTCATCACCGGCGCGGCCGGCGACGTCGCCCAGAACCTCATCCGCCTCTTCTTCATGATGGAGGAGTCGAAGAAGGAGCGGATCGCGGCGGCGCCCGCCGAGGTCCGTGATGCCGGCGTGCTTGGGGCGGGGATCATGGGCGGCGGGATCGCGCAGCTCATCGCCGACAAGACCGACGCCGCGGTGCGCATGCGCGACATCAACTGGAAAGCGATCGCTGGCGGATTGAAAGCTGCCGCCCGAATCTGGAAGAAGAAAGTCGACCGGCGGCGCATGACCCGCGGTGAGATGCAGCGCAAGCTGGCCCGCATTACGACGGCCATCGACTGGAACGGTTTCGAACGGGTCGGCCTCGTCGTGGAAGCGGTCGTCGAGAACATCGACATCAAACGCCAGGTGCTGAGCGAATTCGAGGCGGTGGCCGGCCCGAACGCCGTCTTTGCCACGAACACCTCAACCATCCCCATCACCGACATCGCCGCGCAGGCGGCCAGACCGCAGAACGTCGTCGGCATGCACTTCTTCAATCCCGTCGACCGCATGCCGCTCGTCGAAGTCATCCGCGGCGCCAAGACCTCCGACGCCGCCATGGTCACGGTGGCCAACTTCGCCCGCAAGCTCGGAAAGACCGTCGTCTACTGCAACGACGGACCCGGCTTCGTCGTCAACCGCATCCTCGGGCCCTACATGAACGAGTCCGGCTTCATCCTCGAAGAGGGGAACGCCATCGAGTCGATCGACAAAGCGATGGTCGACTTCGGGATGCCGATGGGGCCGATGGCACTTCTCGACGAGGTGGGGATCGACGTCGCCGCGAAGGTGGCCAAAATCCTCAGCGCCGCGTTCGGCGAGCGGATGGAGCCGTCGCACGTCGTAGCGGCGCTTTACGATGACGGACGCTTCGGCAAGAAGAACGGCAAGGGTCTCTACCTCTACGAAGCCGGCAAGCGCCAGGGTCCGGATCCCTCGGTGTACAAGCTCCTCAACATCAAGTCGACGCATCCCGCCGATGCGCAGGCGGTCGTGGAGCGGATGATTTTCGCCATGGTGAACGAAGCAGCGATGATCCTCGACGAGAAGATCGTCGCATCGGCCGCCGAGCTCGATCTGGCCATGATCATGGGCACCGGCTTCCCGCCCTTCCGCGGTGGTCTGCTGCGTTACGCCGACACGCTCGGCCTGCCGTACATCCTGGCGCGCCTCGACGATCTGGCCCAGAAACACGGCAAGCGCTTCCTGGCCACAGCTGCCCTGCGGAAGCTGGCGGAGAAGGATGGGAAGTTTTATCGGTGACGGTTTCTGGGTTGCTGCGTTGCAGGGTTGCTGGGTTGCGAGGTCTCGTGGTTTGGAAGTCGCGCGGGGTGACATTCGGCCAAAACACCCCCGAGACCGCGAAACCGCGAGACTGCGAGACCAAGCAACCCAGCAACTTAGCAACCCAGCAACCTACATGGACCTCACCCAACCACCACCAACTCTGACGCCTCGCCAGCGCCGGACCTTCGGCCTCATCGCGCTCGTCTGCGCGGCGACGCGCTTCCTGGCGATGGCGCGCACTCTCTGGGACTGGGACGAGGCGCTCTTCTGCCTCGGAATGCGGTCGTATGACGTAACGAGCCACCATCCCCATCCACCCGGCTTCCCGGTCTACATCGCCCTCGGCCGCATCGCCCGCACCGTCATCCACAGCGATTTCCGTGCGCTGCAGGCCGTCAACCTCATCGCGGGGATGCTCGTCTTTCCGGCGATCTTCTTTCTGGCGCGCGAGCTTCGCCTGCCATTCGTCACGGCGGCCATCGCCGGCGCGCTGTGCGCCTTCTTCCCGAACGTCTGGTTCTTCGGCGGGGGAGCCTTCAGCGACATCCCGTCGCTCGTCCTGGTCGTCTTCGCCGTAGGCTTCCTCTTTCGCGGATGCCGCGACGCCAACGCCTATCTCATCGGAGCGGCGTTGCTGGCGCTTGCAGCCGGCATCCGTCCGCAGAACTTCCTGATCGGTCTGGCCCCTGGTGCATTGGCGACGTGGTATCGCGCGCGTGCCGCGTGGCGCGATGTCGTCTTCGCCGCGCTGGTCGGCGCGGTCACGGTCGGCGTCGCCTTCGGCGGCGCCATGGCGGCCACGGGCGGCGCCCGGCCGTATTTCGACGCGGCGAAGGAGCACGGCGAATACATCACCCGGGTCGACTCCTTCCGCAGTCCGGCCCGCCCGCCGCTCTGGCGCCTCTTCGACCGCTTCTTCATCAAGCAATACGAATCGCTGGCGCTGGGCTTTATCACCTCGATCTTCGTCGCCGTCGCCATCGCCGGAGCCATTGCGTCGCGCGACCGCGCCATCGGCTGGCTCGCACTCTGTTTCGGACCCTTTGCCGTTCTCGCCTGGATGATGCTCGACCGCTATAGCATCAACCGTTTTTCCATCGGCTACTGTCCGCTCTTCGCCATCCTTGCCGCGGATGGAATCCGCCGGCTCACCCGCGCCTGGCCGCGCGCGGAGCCGGTCGCCGGCGCGGCGCTCATCGTCTCCTTCTTTTTCTGGACCCTGCCGGCCCTGGCATCCGTTCGGGAGACGATGGCGCCGTCGTTGCTCGCCGTCGAAGCGGTGACGCAGCATCTCGACCCGCGCGCCGACCAGCTCTTCGTGGCCCGCGACATGGACCCGTTCTTCCAGTATCTGCTGCCGGACTATGCGTTCGTCCACGTCCTCGACAAGCGCGCCTTGCCGCTCTCGATCGACAACCGCCGCGCCTGGATCCTGGCGGAGGCCGATTCTGACGACCGCGATGGATTCCTCTTCCATCGCCAGCGCGGACACCTCTGGAACATTGCCCGCCGGCACTACTTCGACGCCGGACTGATCCCCGTGCGCGCCATGCCTCAATTCATGGCCGGCTGGGAGGCACCACACGGCCAGGGATCGGTGGAGCTGCGTACGATGTCCGGCCACTCGCTGACGAGACTTCCGCCATCGGCCGGCCCCACGATTCTGCGCATCGAGTTTCGTTTTCCGCAGGCGCTGCTTGCGGCGCATGTCACGGTCTCGATCACGCTCAACGGGCAGCTCGTCGATCGGTTCACGCCGTCGATTGATGACGACGACCGCGAATACCACCTCACTCCCGCTCCGAAGGGTATGCCGAACATGCTCGATCTATCGGTAGATCCGCCGGCGATGGGCATGTCGGTCAAATGCCTTTCCTTCGGTCCGGAGTAGGCCGGCGAGACGCCAGCGCTCCGTTTAGATAAGATCGAAGCCGGCATGGACGATCAGGAAGTTTCGATCAGGATCACCGTCAGGGAGCCGCCGGCTGGGGTCTGCTTCAAGGTTCAGCGCGGCAAGAGCGAGCTCCTCGATCCGCGTCGCGCCAGTGCGCGCGAGATGGTGTTCGAGCTCCCGATGCGAGTCCGCAACGACCGGCCCGATGGAAGTCCAAACTTCCTCGGGCCGTTCGCGCAGGGTCCGGTCGACGGCAGATTCGTCTACGTCAATTCCGGCACGATGGCTGGTGAAACGGTGTCGCGCTGGACGCGCCGCGCGAAGATCCCGCTTGCTGGAATCACCTGGCCGATGATCGCGAAAGCGGTCATTGGCGGTTTCATCGAGGCGGGAATCGCGGGCACGGCGCGCGACGGAGGTCCCGCCTGCGCCACCGTGCCCCTGCTCGATCAAGGATGGAAGTTCTCAAAGAGCTGAGGTCCGGCGCTCATTAACGCCAGAATCCTTCGATCCAGACCCTCTCATATCCGCGGCGCTCCCAATGCGGTGCGATCCAGACGGCGCCGGCCCTCGGCGGTACCACCCAGACGCCATTGACGAGAACCAATCCAGCGCGACGCGGACGAACGACGACAGCGGTTGTACATGCCGCGGCCCCGAGGCTCGCGACGATCATTGCGATTGAGATCAGGCGTTTCATGACTAGGTCTCCTTGCAGGAAATGACGGAGTCACGCCGCATTCGTTGACGCCAAAAACAACGCGCCGGCATTTGCCGGCGCGTTTCATTCAATCGAAGCCGGGAACGTTTACTTCAACTTCGCCTTCGTCTCTTTCGCCATCTTCAGGTGATCCTTGATCGTCGGGAGCGAATTCGTCACCCACGTTTTCAAATCCGGATCCTTCCCGTCTTTGGCCTCTTTCTCGAACGCCGCCACAACTTTTTCGTGGCCCGCGACCATATCGCCGATGTAGGACTTGTCGAAATCCTTGCCGCTCTTCTTCGACAGTTTGTCGGCGGCGTCTTTGCTGGCCTGGTCGACGTCCGCGGGAAGGGTCACTCCTTTGGTCTGCGCCAGTTGCTTCAGATCGTCGTTCAGTTTGGTGTGATCGGTCACCATGCGGTCGGCGAACGCCTTCACATCGGCATTGGCCGTTTTCGACGACGCCAACTGCCCGAGGCTGACCTCGGCCATGCTGCCCTGGGCTACGTTCGTCATGAAGTCCTGGTCGCCCGGATCAACCGAGCTCGATGTGGTGCTCGCGGTGCTGGTCGTCCCCGATGTCGCCGTGCCGCTGGTATCGATCGTCGACGCCGTGGCGGAGGTATCGGTCGCGCTGCTGCTGCTCGTGGCATAGGTGTCCGTGGTGCTTGTGTTTTCGGTGCTCTCCTTGTGACAGGCAAATGCCATAAGCGCCAGTGCGCAGAAGAGCACGAAGATCCAGCGATGCGTTTTCATCCTTCTCATGGTTTGTCTAATCTCCTTTCGTGTCACGGTGCGGTCCGGCTGTTGTGCACGAAGTGCTCCAGTGTCAACGTCCGGCGGAGGCGTTCTTTTTTCTGGCGGTCTTGTGCGCCACGGTCGCCTTCTTCGCCGGCGGCGGATATTGCCTGGCGGCGACGCCGTTCACGTAGCGGACGAACTTGCGGAAGAGCTGTTCGCTGCGGTCGACAGGGTCCATCTGACGGTTCAGCTCATCGACGTAACTGCCCGCGGTGAGCTGGAGCTTGGAATCGCGCGTCAACATCGCCACCATCATGTCGGAGACGGCGAACTCCTTCGGCGGAGTGAAGCCGAGGTTCCTGGACGACTCGATGATGGCGCGGCGCGCCGAAGCGGAGAGCTCCGGCAGTTTGCCGACCAGCGTCGTCTCGATGTGGCTCGACAGCGGCGTGATGATCGTGACGGCGCTTCGCGACGCCACGAAGTCCGGCGAGGCATCGACGATCCCCTTGGTCGCGGGGAGGAAGAGCTTGTCACCGTTGTTCGGATCGAGCTGGTTGTAAATCGCCGGCCGCAGGAGCCGCCCGGAGTTACACGCGCTGATGATCACGTAATAGATCCCCTCCGGCTCGAGGCGCTGTTGCAGTGCACCGGCGGCGATGTACGAGCGGTCCGCGTCGGGGTTGTAGCTCGTCTGGAGCTTGAGGCCGTTGCCGTTCGTGCCGTGGGTTTCCAGGATCAGGGTGAAGACCCGCCGCTCCGGATAGAGAACGTTATGGCGATGGACGTCGTCCAGAATCGTCTCCCAGTCCGCTCCCTGAAAGCAGGCGAATCCGAGCGCCTCATAGAAGTGGCAGTTGTCGGCCACGGAGAGATCGGGGCTGAAGACGACGCCGATTCCGCTCCCGATCGTGCTCACGCTGCGAACGGGAATGGCCGGCCAGGCGTGGTCGAGCAGAGTCGGGCCGGTGTCGTGCGCGGCCGCCGAGGTCGCCAGCAGAAAGAGGAGAGGGAGGATGCGAGCCGTCGTCTGGGAAATGCGCATCGTCCTCTGGTAGAGCAATCGCCGCGCCCGGTTGGCCCGTTACGTGAACGCCTGCGAGTCGGGGGTACAGTAATGGCTGAGCTTATGGGGCGTTTTTCGGCCCAGACATTTGCCATCCTTCGGATCGTCGCGGGACTGATGTTCGCGCTGCATGGAACGCAGAAACTCCTTGGCTACCCGCCGATGCCCGCGGGGATGAGCGGCAGCGGCTCATTGCCGCCGTTGATGATGGTGGCAGGAGGCCTGGAGCTGATCTGCGGTTTTCTGATCGCCATCGGCTTCTTCACCGGGATCGCCGCCTTCATCGCCAGCGGCGAGATGGCGGCCGCGTATTTCATCGCCCACGCACACGGCGGCTTCTGGCCTGTCCAGAATCAGGGCGAGCTGGCGGTGCTCTACTGCTTCGTATGGCTGTTCGTCGCCGCGCACGGCGCCGGCATCTGGAGCGTCGACAACGCTCTTCGCCGGAAGACGCCGGTGGTCACGACCGCGTGAGCTGTCGCAGCGCGGCCTTCAGCAGCGCGGAGAGCTCGGCGTCGTTGCCGAGCTCTTTGCGGGCCATTTCGAGCGCGGCCTCGGCGTCCCTCGGTTTGTAGCCGAGGTTGATGAGGGCTGAGTGGACGTCGTCATCCATCGATGTGCGCGCCGAAGGCGTGGCCTGCTCGCGGGCGGATTCCGGGAGCAGCAGCTTGTCGCGCAGTTCGAGGATGATGCGGTCTGCCGTCTTCTTGCCCACGCCCGGGATTGACGAGAGCTTGCGCACGTCGCCTCTGGTTACGGCCTCCGCCAGGTCCGGCGCATCGATGCCGGAGAGGATCTTCTGCGCCAGCGTCGGCCCGATACCGGAGATCGAGATCAGCTTCCCGAATGCGAACTTCTCCTCGGCGCTGGCGAAACCGTAGAGCGAAAGGGCATCCTCGCGGACGTGCGTGAAGATCTGCAACGCAACGCTCTTCTGCCCCTCCAGCTTGTAGTAGGTCTGCAGCGAGATGTGCACTTCGTAGCCGACGCCGCCGGCGAGCACGAGCGCGCGCGTGGCGTCGAGTTGTTTGAGCGTTCCTTCGAGGTAGCCGATCATGATTCGGTACCGCGCTCCGTCAGCTCTTCCGCCACCGCGTCCCTCCCGGCGTGTCTTCCAGCAGGATGCCGCGCGCGAGGAGCTCGTCGCGGATGCGGTCGCTCTCGGCGAAGTTACGCGACTTCCGCGCCGCGTTCCGGGCCGCAATCAGTGCCTCGATCTCGGCGTCGAGGTTCTCTTCGCGCTTCGGAAAGACGTCCAGCACCGGATCGATCTTCATCAGCGCCGTCTTCAGCCCCTCGGCGTCGCCGGCCAGGATGCGGCCGTCGTCGAGGGCGGTATTGCCTTCGCGGATCAGCGTGAAGAGTGCGCCGAGGGCGCCGGCGGTATTCAGATCGTCATCCATCGCCGTTTCGAAATCGGTGAGAAACTTGCCGATCAAATCGTCAGCGGCGCCGTCGGAGTGTTTCGCGTCATGCGCGGCGGAGCGCGAGACTTCGTCGAGGCGGATGAGGAACGACCCGATCCGCGAGAGCGCGTTCCTGGCGTCGTCGAGCGAATGCGTCGTGAAGTTGAGCTTCGTCCGGTAGGGGACCGACAGCAGCGCGTAGCGGAGGGCCAGGAGGTCGTAACCCATCCCCTCGATCTCCGGCACGGTGTAGATGTTGCCGATCGACTTCGACATCTTCTGCTGGTCGATGTTGAGGTGCTCGCCGTGGACCCAGTAACGCACGAACGGTTTTCCGGTTGCGGACTCGCTCTGCGCGATCTCGTTCTCGTGATGCGGAAAGATCAGGTCGACCGCACCGGTGTGGATGTCGAACGTCTCGCCGAGGAGATCCATCGACATCGCCGAACACTCGAGATGCCAACCCGGACGCCCCTCGCCGATCGGCGTCTGCCAGGCCGGCTCGTTCTCCTTCTTCGCCTTCCAGAGCACGAAGTCGCGCGCCGATTCCTTCTCGTATTCGTCTGACTCGACGCGGCTGTATTCGCTGGTCTCGTCGATCTCGACGCGCGACAGCTTGCCGTAGCCGGGCATCGTCGAGACCTTGAAATAGGTCGACCCATCGGCGACGTACGTGTGGCCGCGCTCGGTGAGCTGCTGGACCAGCGCCACCATCTGCGGGATGTACTCCGTGGCCCGCGGATAGGCGTCGGCGGGGCGGACGCGGAGTTTTTGTAGTGACGTGTGGAACGACTCGATGAACGGCGCCGTGTAGCTCGTCAGATCCTTCCCCGCCGCCGCGGCGTTGCGGATGATCTTGTCCTCGACGTCGGTGACGTTCATGACCTGCTTCACCCGCAGCCCGCGCCACTCCAGGTAGCGCCGCAGGACGTCGCCCCAGACGAAGGTGCGCATGTTGCCGATGTGCAGATGGTTGTAGACCGTCGGCCCGCACGAATACATGCGCACTTCGCCCGGCACGAGCGGCTCGAACGTCTCTTTCTCCCGTGTCAGGGTGTTGAACAGTTTCAGATCGGACATGCGCGACGGATTAGATCAGAAGTCCCCGGCGTCCGGCGCGGCAGCTCTATGGCCGTACGGCGCGACGCCGTCTCGGCGCCGGACTGGCGCTCCCGCCAAACGCCGGCGCCTCGAAGGCGCCGATATCGACGGAGATGATGCCGTCGCCGTTGCCGTCTGTCCGCGGGACGCCGCGCTGATCGGTCGGGGGGGCGTTGACCGTGTCGCCGCCGTCGATGGCCGGGCTGCCGGCGCCGATCGCCATCGTCTGCGTCGGTCCGCCGTTGTTCGCCAGCGGGCCGAGCAGGGGATTGGCCACCGTCATTCCGATGCAGGTCGAATCGCCGAACTGGATGTTGTGTCCTCCGGCGAAGATGCTGGCGCCGGAGAACGAACAGTTGCCGCCGGTATTGCCGGCGATGATGGTGTTGATCACCGCGTTCAGCGGCGTGCGGTTACCGAACGCAACGGCTCCGCCTGACGGCGCGGCGGTATTGCCGGCGATGGTGCAGTTGGTGACCGTCACCGGCGAAGCGGAGAGATTCAGCGCCGACCCCTGGCCGCCGGCGCCGGTGGCGGTATTGCCGGTGAAGGTGTCGTTCGTGATCGTGACGCTGCTTCCGCTGTTGAGATTGTCGACACCGATCGCGCCGCCGCCGAAGGTGGAGGCGTTGCCGGTGAACGTGGAGCGGTCGATGGTCATGATGACCTTGAAGGTCGAGTTGCTGAAGACCTCGATGGCGCCGGCGAACGGTGCCGTGTTTCCGCTGAACGTTGAATCGGCCACCGACGCGAATCCCCCCTCCATGCTGATGGCCGCGCCGCTGCCGCCGCTGTTGTTCTGGAAAAGCGAGTGCGTGACGGTGAGCGACGGGTCGAGGCAGCCGGTGCACGGCTCCTGGAAGATCCCGCCGCCGCTGCCGAGCGCCTGATTCTTCGTAAAGGTGACCGTATCGATGGTCAGCTTTCCGAAGTTCTGAATGGCGCCGCCGGCCACCAGCCCCGTGTTGATGTTGCCGTTGGCGAAAGTGATGTGTTTGAAGGTCACATCCGGCAGGGTCGTGGCGCTGGCGTTGATGGCCAGCATCCCCGAGGTGATGCCGGTCCCGTCCAGGGTGATGGTGTCGCCGCCGTCGACGGTGAGCTTCGGGTTCGTCGAGCCGATGAACATCGTGAAGGTGATCGGAATGGTCTGCGGCCCCGCACCGCAGTTGAACGTCACCGTGCCTCCCGCCGCGAACTGCGCGGTCAGCGCCGCCTCGGTGCAGGAGGTCGGTGTCCCGCTCCCCACCACCCCGGCGGTTGCAGAAGTGGAGAGAAACACCGCAACGCTGGTAAGAACGAACAGCCGCACAACGGAATGACGCATGACAGACAGACAGCGCAAGAGGAAGCTCCTTATGGGTCGTTTTTTCGAGGTGGCCAAGGCGGAGACGCGATGGGAGACGTTGCCGGTTCGTCTCGCACCATTCTCGGTTCGGAACGAAAAGGACGCGGTGACCTGGCTCACGGAGGAGCGACGAATCGCCTCGGCGATTGGTAGACTTCCTCCATCCATGGTCAGACAGGTCGTTCTCTACGGAGCCGTTGGCGGCGTCCTAATCGCGTTGCTGAAGATCATCGAGTACAAGCATTTCGTCCACGAATACCCCTCCGAGATCTACGGCGGTCTGGTCGCCCTGATCTTCACCGCCCTCGGCATCTACTTCGGGCTGCGATGGACACGCGCGAAGGAAGTGGTGGTGATCCGGGAAGTTCCGGTGCGGATGGACGGTCCGTTTACCCTCAACTCCGAGAAGCTGAAGGAAGTCGGTCTCACCGCCCGCGAGCACGAGATCCTTGGTCTCATCGCCCAGGGTCTGAGCAACCGCGAGATCGGCGAGAAGCTCTTCGTCTCCGAGAATACGGTGAAGACGCACTCCTCCCGCCTGTTCGAGAAGATGCAGGTCAACAGGCGCGTCCAGGCCGTGCAGAAGGGGAAGGATCTGAGGCTGATCCCCTGATTCATACTTTGCCTGATTCATACTTTAGTTGACCCGAAAATCACCCGAAAGTAGGCCGACAACGGCCATGACCAGGCCGTACCTTGGGCCGCGAAAGGAAACACGCAAATGAGAAAAGTCGTCATCGTCTTCGGCCTCCTCTCCGGCGCCATCTCCTCGGCCATGATGTTTCTCACCCTCCCCCTCGAGGCAGAGATCAGTAGCCGTAGCGGCGAGCTCATTGGCTACTCCGCCATCTTCCTCTCCTTCCTGCTGGTCTTTTTCGGCATCCGTTCGTATCGGGAGAACATCGGCGGCACGATCACCTTCGGCCGCGCCACAGCGGTGGGCCTGCTCATCACCCTCATCTCGAGCGTGCTCTATGTGGCCTCGTGGGAGATCATCTACTTCACGATGATGCCCGACTTCGTCGACAAGTACTCCGCGCGCGAGATCGGTGAAATGCGCGCGACGGGAGCGACCGAGGCGGCCATCGCGGCGAAGAAGAAGGAGATGGATCAGCTGAAGGTCACGCTCGACAACCCTCTGATGAACGTCGCCATGACCTTCATCGAGCCCTTCCCGGTCGGATTGATCGTGACGCTGGTATCGGCCGCGATCCTCCGAAGACGGACTCCGACGCCGACACCGGCCGTGGCGCAGGCCTGAAGAGCCTGTTCACCACAGAGACACGGAGGCGGTTTCTCTCTGTCCTCTACTTGCCAGTGGTTCTGCGCGCGCCGCGAAATTTTTGGTTGCGCGCTCGGCGCAGCGCGAGCGCGGGGTATCGGTGGGGATGTGAAGTGCGGCCGCGGAGGCGGCCGCCACAGAGGCTGCGGTGATCGCGCTTCTGTCGCGAATTGGCTGGCGTTGTCACGGCCGCCTCCGCGGCCGGGAAATTGGCGACACCCTCGTACCCCGCGCTCGTGCTACGCCGAGCGCGGGGCTGGATTGCCGAGCGCGCCTTCGCGCGCATCCGGGACAGGGCGCTACGCGCCGGTCATACTCGTGTCATACTCCAGGGCATGAAGGCAGCAGTCTCCATTCCCGACCCCATCTTCCAGGCGGCCGACAAGCTCGCGCAGCGCATGGGCGTCTCGCGCAGTCACCTCTATAGTGTTGCGATCCAGCGCTTCGTACAGGATCACGACGAGGAGGCCATCACCGCCAAACTGAACGAAATCTATGACCACGAATCATCGGCTCTCGATCCGGTCCTTCAGAGCATTCAGGCACGTTCCATCAAGAAGGGCGAGTGGAAATAGCGCGTGGCGACATCTGGTGGGCTGACTTACCAGATCCCGTAGCATCCGACCCCGGCGGTACCCGGCCCGTCCTGGTGGTTCAGGCTAACGCCTTCAACCGTAGCCGCATCGCAACGATCCTCGTGGCTGTCATCACGACGAACGAGCGTCTGGCCACCCTGCCCGGCAACGTTCCCCTTACGCCGCGCGGCACAGGTCTCAAACAGCCGTCCGTTGTCAACGTCTCGCAAGTCATCACAGCGGATCGCACCTTCCTGCGGGAACGCATCGGCCGCGTCTCGCCGGAAACGATTGCCAGAGTCGATTCGGGTCTGAAACTCGTCCTCGGCCTCACCTGAGGCGCACCACTGAAATGTGATTCGGCCTAACGTCGAACCGGAGTCGTCACGGAGCCTTCTCCCTCCTGACGCTGTGGACCGCGTGGGATTGGCGTGGGAGGGGCCTGGACGCGAACAGATAGACGGAGACGACGACCAGCGTGAGGAAGGCCACCGTGAACGCGAGATTCTCACCATGCCAGAGGCTGGAGAACCACTCCTGCAGTTCAGCCCCGAACACCGCGCTCTTCCCCCCGATGATCTCCAACTGCCGGAGATACTGCTTCGATTGCATCGGATCCCAGCCGGGCGGCTCGTCGGGCGGGGCAGTCAGAAAAATCGCCAGTGCGCTTCCAAAGCCCAGCAGCGCAATGGCGATGGCAATGACCCTGCGTCGCAGTTTCAGATTCTTGAAGATCGTGATCACGAAAATCCTTTCGGATGCTCGTGGACGACGCCAAATGCCTGTTCGAGTGCTACGCCCACCTGGCCGATGATGCCGTCCTCGAAGAGACGGCCGAGGAGCGTGATTCCGTGGGGCACGCGGCGCGGCGGGTTGAACCGGGGGAGGGGATGGGCCGGGTCGGGAGCCCAGTCGCTTCGCGCCTCCGAAACCTCGATGAAGCCGGCGCGCATGGTGAGCGATGGATGGCCGGTGAAGTTTGTGATGGTCAGCTGCTCGTCGCGTAACGACGGTACGAGCAGGATGTCCACTTCGTTGAAGAGACGGGCCATCTCCAGCGCCACCTTGCGCCGCAACCGGTCGGCCTGGACGAAGTCGACGGCGGAGAGGAAACGCGCCTGACGGAACAGGTTAGGCCAGGCGTCCTTCACCTGAGCCTTGAGTGAGCCCAGTTGGCCGGTGAGCGTCAACTCCTCGAAGGACGCCGCCCCCTCCGCGAACAGCACAGGCATCAGGGAGTCGTACGGCCAATCAGGCAGCGTCACCTCTCGGAGCTCCAGCTTCAGCTTCTTCATCGTCTCCATGGCCGAGCGATCCACGTCCGTGGCCGGGCTCTCTTTCATCCATTGCGCGATGTAGCCGACCTTGAGACCGGCGATGGGCGCTGAGGCGTCGAAATCGAAATGGCTCGGGAGGCTCGAAGGATCGCCGGGGTCGGGACCGGTGATGGCCTGGAGGACCAGCATGGCGTCCTCCACGCTCCGCGTCATCGGCCCGAGCTTGTCGAGAGACCAGCAGAGCGTCATGGCACCGGTGCGTGCCACGCGGCCGAAGGTCGGACGCAGACCGGTGACGCCACAGCGCATTGCCGGGCTGACGATGCTGCCGCCGGTCTCGCTGCCGACCGAAAAGCCGACCAGTGCCGCCGCCGTCGCCGCGCCGGGGCCCGCGCTCGATCCCGAGGCTCCCTCCTCGAGCAGCCACGGGTTCATGGTCTGGCCGCCGAACCAGATATCGTTCAGCGCCAGCGCGCCGAGGGAGAGCTTCGCGATCAACACGGCACCAGCGTCATTCAGCCTGCGCACGACCGCGGAATCCGCCGTTGGGATGCGGTTGCGAAAGGGCTCCGCGCCGTAGGTGGTGGGGATGTCTTTCGTGTCCAGCAGGTCCTTCACTCCATACGGGACGCCATGGAGTGGTCCTCGGTAATTTCCGGCGGCGATCTCGGCGTCCGCCTGTTTCGCGCGCGCCAGGGCGTGCTCTCGGGTCACGGTGATGACCGCCCGGATCCTGCTGTCCAGCCGCTCGATCCTGCTGAGATAAATGTTGGTGAGCCGCTCGGATGTGAGCTGTCGCGACTCGATCCATCGGGACAATTGCGTCACCGGGGCGAAGGCGATGGCATCGTCTGCTGCCGGCAACGGCGCGCCATCTCCGGCTGACCTGACGAAGCGGTCACGCGACGGCGGCATAGGGATGCCTGGCAGGAGAGGATTCCAGAGTGTGGCCGGGGCGTCGGTGGAGGCAATGGCCGCTTTCCGCGGGCCGGTGCGGCGCTCCAGGTAGGGTGCCATCGACTCGCGCCACGAACCGACGGCCTGCTGCCGCTCCGCCGGCGTCATCGTCACCTGCATCAGCTTCTCCGCCTCGGCGAAGGTGCCAGCCGTCACGGCCGGACCCGTCCCGGTTCCCGTGCCGAATGTAGGGGGCGCACCGGGTGTCGTGACCGGAGCCGCCTGCGGATCGGCTGACAGCGCCTCGCCGCGGCCAACGGCTGCCACCACGAGCGCGCCGATAGGAGCGCGAATCAGGAACTGGCGACGTGTATTCATAGGATGTGCTCCTCCGGCGTTACGCGGGAGATCGTATCGCGGCCGGAGGGGTGTCTGCGCGGCGCGTAGGAAAGATGGGGACCCGCGTTTGATCAGGTCGAAGATCGAAGGATGCCACCTCGCACAACTGCTTCCGACGCCGCTCTCCTGCCTATCGGTTGCAGCCGAGGGCGAAGGCGATTGCGGAGCAAACCTGATCCATCTTGCGTGCGTCGAGACTGACAACGAGCCGTCCAAGCCCGGCCCTCGGAACGGTCACGATGTTGTGCAGGTTCACTGCACACGCGTCTTTCATCCCATCATCCGGGCCGAGCACGACCTCCGATGCGACGCCGCGGATCGTTGAGGTCACAGGAGCGACCGTGATCCGCGAGAGGCGGTCGATGATTGAGTCGCGCGTAAGGACCAGCACCGGCCGCTGCTTGTCGGGCTCCGGAAATCGGAAGAGGCGGATATCGCCGCGCGCTACCTTTCCGGCCACACGGCAACTCCGTCCCAGGCGGCAAACTCGGCGGGATCGTCAGGAGTGCGCTCATAGGCTTCGCGCTCGCGACGTTCAAGATCCGCCGTACGCAGGCGCTGCAGGTGTCCTCGCAGCGCATCGCGGATCAGGGCGGAACGGTTGACCTTGAGCCGCCGCGCCACCCGATCCGCAGAACGGAGCAGATCCTCTTCGATCACGACTTGTATCGTGTTCATATGTGGAGCGTACTCCACACCCGATTTCACGTCAAAGATGGTTTGCGACCCAGAGATGACGATCCGCAGATGACGCAGATGTACGCAGATAACCCCGTCTTTCATCTGCGTTCAATCTGCGTCATCTGCGGATAGGACTTTTCACGATACGCGGCTGAAAGACCGCGCTCTTACTAGCTGTCTTAACTGAGACTCCGAAGCAACCAATAACTGTTGGCAGACAGGCTTCTCCGTGTCGTCTCTGCAAGCCACTGAATCGTCGTGACTTAGATGCGATGGCAGACCCCACTCGTTTTTCCGTACTTCATTGTCGCGTCAATCGTTCCAAGATGACGATGTCGTCATGAGCGGTAGGCCACGTGGAATCCGCACGAATCCAAACTCACGCAGTGCTTCGTCGGCATACGCAGCGAGGACCGGCGTCAGATCCTTCTCAAGGAGTTGAGATAGCTCGACTGCTACCTTTTCCAGATCACATTCGCGGACTCCGGCATACCGAAGTCGCGTGATCTCATCATCCGTGAACTGCTCGTTTCTTTTGGGCGTGAGGATAAGTTTCTCGTTCTCTTCTCGCATTCTCAATCGAACATCCGGCGGCGTTGTTTCTGGATCGAAACCGAGCGCACGATCTTCATCTGCGGACCAAGAATTAAGAGCGATCATGTCGTATGTCAGTCTGCGTGTTTCATCAAATGGCACGCCAACACCGCCGCGGCTGCCGCGACTGGCCCCAGCAAGTTGTGGGTGTGACAGAAAACGATCTCTCACCTTGAGCAAAAACATCGTCTCAGACAGCCGATCTGGCTCGATCCCGATCTGTCGAACCATATCCACGATACTCTTCACCTCGTAGTAGACGAGCGCAACTGCGGACTCTACAGCCGCCTCGCAGTTCTTCCGCTCCTTGACGTACTCGTCGGGAATCGTGCGAGTGCCGCGCTCGTGCGGGAGCTCATCCCAGCGACGGTTTATCTCTCGCATCGTCCAGGTCAACTCGTCGAGCCGGTCGAAACACGCTGCAACTATCCGAACGCGGGCGACGACATCTTGCAGAAAACGTCTTTGGCGCTGACTCTCTCCGTATGCGACCAACTTCTCCTGTTCGATACGTCGCGTGCTCGCGAGGTGAAGCATGATCGTCGCTTCTTCGGCGAACGCATCTAGCGGATTCATCAGCGCAATCTCCGATCGTGACAACGTCGATGATATGGCACTTTCTTCTTGCGAGGCCCCTGCGCGACAGCGGTCGCGAGCCGCAGGTCGAGATCTCGCCGGGGAGTTAAACGCGAGACCACATGTTCGTCTGTTGACAACGAAGGCCGCAGGGGTCAGCTCTAAAGTCGAGAGCGCCGTCTTTGGGGCTTGGCGACATCTCACTTCAGATTTTAGACCTGGCCCTCAGCCCAGTACTCGGCGTAGGTTCAGACCAAGGCTTCCGTGCATGCGATCTTGTGCTGCGCAATACTGCGAGCAGCGGCACCACGTGCCGAGTCGCGGTCTGCGAGATCACAAACGATTTCAATCGGGCGGAAAACGCCAAGTGGATCGCGGGTAAGCACGACAAAGTTCCAGTCATTGTCCGCAAAGTGGCGAAGGACGGAGGCGATGTACGTGCGGTCGCGGTCGCCGAGCCACTCGGCTTCCTCGGCGAAGGTTTCGAGGAACATGGCTTCCTCATCCGTCACCGGCTTCAACTCGTTGAACTCGTGCGCCGTCAGAGCCTCGACCGTGACACCATCGATTTCGTGGACGAGCGGGAAAGAGGCATCGTGGAGGCACCACGACTGCGACATGTACGGGTGAAATTCCGGCACAAGGCTGATGATCTGGCGCTCGGGCGTGAGGATCGAGTCCGCGGCATGGCGGAAAAATTTGCGCGGCAATGCAACGAGAGCATTCGGGTTATGGAAGACGTCAAGCCCTTCGCCCCATGTTTCCATCGTCGGCCGAGCACGGATGTCGTACTTGAACGGCAGCGGCGCCGCAGCATTCGGGTCTTCGTTCCATCGTGCTCCCGTTCGGATGATCGTCAGATCACCGCGATGATGGCCGGCGAGGAATCCCATGCGATTGAACTTTGACCACGTGCCGCTATTGCTGAAGAGAATCGCGCTGATGTGCTCCGCGCCGGGCTGACCGAAGAAGTTGGACGGGATGGGTGTCTTGCCAGGCCGAGCATGGGATTCGATCGGTGCCGACTCGATGACGAGTTGCCCGTCTTCGGTGAACGTCGGAAAGTGTTCCAGGCCGTACAAGTAATTTGCAAGCACGCCGCCCGGATAGAACAGCGAGGTGGTGTCGTGGAAGGCCTCGATGGCGATCACGAACGGCAACCCGGCGACGTGTGGCAGCTCCCAATATTTCTTCTGCAACTTGCTGAAGAGCGGACTTCCGAGCCGAACCGGCATTTCATCCCGCTGCTTGCGCCCGACCTCCTCGTCGGTCGGCTTGGTCATCTCTTCGATCGTGAATGGGTCCGGGCGGCTGCTCGTCGTCGCTTCGACGGCGACGCGAACACCGTTCCGTTCCACGATGAAATCCGGTTGTGGGTGGGTCGCGTCGATGAAGTACTCAGAACGACTGAAATAGGCGTGTAGATACAGCTCGAACACGCGCGCGTCGAAGCCAGCGGTCTGAAATTCGCGAATAAAATGCCCATCCTTGTCTTCGTAATCCACGAAGACCTCGCGCATCATGGTTCGTCCGGCTAAACAGCTATCTCTTGTTCGGAGCTGTTCGAACGCAGGATGCCGTTTTTCAATCGGCACAACCGGATCAAACAAGTCGGACTTGGGCTTCGGCACACAGGCCGAAACACTTCGAGGCCCGATCTCGCTTCCAGCGCTCGAATCAACAAAGCTGCCGCAGTTCTATCGCTACATGGCCTACTTCGGCAGGAGGCAGATGAGGTCGGTCTTGTCGAACGGCGCGATGAGAGCCCCGACTTTGCGATCCAGCGCGATCGCCAGACGGATGACGGTGATGAGGCTCGGGAGCATCACGCCGCGGGGTTCGCCGAGGCCGTGAACTGGCCGTTTGCGGAAGAGACGCCGCGGGGGTGGGCGGGCCGGGACTCACCTCCCGAACGGCCACAGGCCGCGGTGTCACGCCAGCGATGAGGTGATCTTGAACAGCTAAAAGTGGTAAGTTGGCGGACTCCGGGAGTCCACGATTTGACTCCGGGAGTCTACGATTTGACTCCGCGAGTCAAAGATTAGACTCCACGAGTCAAAGATTAGACTCCACGAGTCAAAGATTAGACTCCGCGAGTCAAAGATTAGACTCCACGAGTCAAAGATTTAGGCTCCACGAGTCAAAGATTGGACTCCACGAGTCAAAGATTGGACTCGAGGGGTGCGCCGCATCTGCCGGAATTGGTGGTTAACCGCCGCCGCGATACCCCAGCAACCCAGCAACCCTGAAACCCATCCTCAATCCCCCGAAATGATGTTCCCCAGCACATCTCCGGCGAACCCGCCTAATCCTTTCGACTCATCCTGGTGTCCAGCCACGGCGGCCATGAGGCGGTTGGCCAGGCGGCTGAAGGGCAGCGTCTGCAGGACCACGTGTCCCGGGCCGGTGAGGGTGGCGTAGAAGAGGCCCTCGCCGCCGAAGAGGGCGTTGCTGAATCCGCCGACGAACTGGATGTCGTAGGCGACCGTATCGGCCATCGACACGATGCAGCCGGTATCGACGCGGAGTTGCTCGCCCGCCGTGAGGTTGAACTCCAGCATGTTGCCGCCGGCGTGAAGGAAGACCAGTCCCTGGCCGCTGATCTTCTGGAGCAGAAAGCCTTCGCCGCCGAAGAGGCCCGCGCCGAAGCGCTTCGTGAAGGCGACGCTGAGGTCGACGTTGCCGATGGCGCAGAGGTAGGCGTTGCGCTCGGCCAGGATGGTGGTGTTATTGAGCGCGATGGGGAAGATCTTGCCGGCGATCGGGTTGGCCAGGGCCATGTGCGCGCCGGCGGTCTCGGCGCGGAAGACGCTCATGAACAGCGACTCGCCGGCCAGGAACTTGCGCATCAGCCCTTTCATCAGGCCGCCGGTCATCTTCGCCTGCAGGTCGATCCCCGGTCCCATGTAGAGCATCGATCCCGCCTCGGCGTAGATCTCTTCGTTCTGCTGCAGCGTGATCTGCAGCGCCTGCATCACGTCGCCGACGATTTTGTATTCCATGGATGACCCTCCGTGGTGCGGATTCTGTCATGGGAGGCGTCTCGCGGTCTCGCGGCGGGGGTCGGGGAGTCGGGGGTCGGGGGTCGAAGCGAAAACGCGAAGAGCGAAAATGCGACCTCCCTCTCCGACCCCGGACTCCCGACTCCCGACCCCCGCGGTTGCAACCGAACACCCCGAGACCGCGAGACAATGCACCGGTGCCACGCAAAGACCCCATCCCCCTCCTCGACGCGCTCGCCCAGCTCTATCCCGACTCGTCGCGGACGACGCTGCGGCAGATGCTGCAGAACGGGCGCGTACGGGTGAACGGTGATACGGAGAAGGATGCCAGGCGCGTCGTCGATCCGGACGAGATCCTCGAAGTGGTCGCCAAGTCCGATCAGCGCGTTCTCCCTCCCGGAATCGCCATCCTTCATGAGGACCGCGACGTCATCGTCATCCTGAAATCAGAGGGGCTGCTGACGGTGGCGACGGAGCGGGAGCGCGAGGCGACGGCGCAGGCCTATCTGAACGCCTACCTCGGCAGTGCCGGGGAGGACCGCGTGCAGGTGGTCCATCGCCTCGACCGCGATACGTCCGGCGTCCTCGTTTTCGCCAAGAACTTCTTCGCGCGCGAGCGGCTCAAGGAACAGTTCATGATCCACAGCGTCGAACGGATCTATGTGGCCATCATCGAAGGGGCGATCGAGCCGCCGGAGGGGACCATCGAATCGAATCTCTTTGAGCAGCGCGACCTGAAGATGGTCAGCGTCGACGCCCATCCCGACGCCAAGCACGCCGTGACGCACTACCGGACCATCGCCAGGAAAGGACCGTATCCCATACTTTCAATGCTCGAGGTGACGCTGGAGACGGGACGAAAGAACCAGATCCGCGCCCATCTCGCCGAGTCCGGCCATCCGGTCGCCGGCGACAAGATGTACGGCGCGAAAACGAACCCCCTCGGCCGCCTCGGCCTCCACGCCAAGCTCCTCGGCTTCGATCACCCGACTAGCGGGAAGCATCTGGTGTTCACGGCGGCGCTGCCGAAGTCGTTCCGCGATGTGCTGCGGTGAGGCGGGTTATCGGTTATCGGTTGTCGGTTATCGCGCGGCTGCGCCGCTGGGCACAGACAAGAGTGGTCTGTGCCACATTTGGCCCTGGTATTCGCAGGAGATTGGAGTCTTGCGCGACAGAATGTGGCACAGACACTCTTGTCTGTGCCTCGGCCGAGCCGCTGCCGCTGTGGGCTTGCACGCCGCCGCACCGACAACCGATAACCGATAACCGATAACGCGCAGCCGCAGCTACACAAACGACACTGCCAGCTTCGACCCCTCTTCGCGGTGGATCGTGTCGACGAAGCGGATGTTGTTCGGTCTTCAGCGACATGAAGAGCGATGAGGTGCGGACGCCGCCGCCGAAGAAGCGGACGCCGCGCAGGAGGTCGCCATCCGTAACGCCTGTGGCGCAGAAGATGATGTCGTTCCCCGAGGCCAGCTCGGCGGTGTCGTAGACCCTCTCGCCGTCGACGTAACCCATCGACTTCAGGCGCTCCTCCTGCCACTTTTCCAGAGGCTTGAGGCGGCCCTGCATCCGGCCGTTGAGGCAGCGCATGGCCGCCGCCGTCAGGACGCCTTCCGGCGCGCCGCCGATGCCCATGGCCGCGTGGATACCGGTACCGCGCACGGCCGCGGCGATGCCGGCCGAGAGGTCGCCGTCGGTGATCAGCTTGATGCGTGCACCCGCTTCGCGAATCTGGGCGATGAGGTCGTGATGCCGTTCGCGGTCCAGGACGACGATGGTCAGTTCATCCACATCCCGCTGAAAGGCCTCGGCGATCTGATTGAGGTTCTCATGCACCGAGTTGGTCAGGCTGACGTAGTCCGCCGCGGTCGGGCCGACCACGATCTTGTCCATATAGACGTCGGGAGCGTTGAGGAGTCCGCCCTTCTCCGACGCCGCCAGGACGGCGATCGAGTTCGCGGAGCCGGTGGCGCAGAGGTTCGTCCCCTCGAGGGGATCGACGGCGATGTCGATCTCGGGATAGATCTCCCCCTCCGTCCAGCCGCGGCCGAGCGGCTCGCCGACGTAAAGCATGGGAGCCTTGTCCCGCTCTCCCTCGCCGATGACGACCGTTCCGCGCATCTTGAGCCGGTTCAGCTCTTCGCGCATCGATTCGACCGCCACCTGGTCGGAGTACTTCCGTTTGCCGTAGCCCATCGTCCGTGCAGCGGCGATGGCAGCTTTTTCGGCGACGCGCAAAAAACCGATCTCGAGACTGGATTCCATGACGCTCCGTTCCTGCGGAAATTGGCGGCGCAGACTCTAGCAGAATCCGCGGGGCGGAGGTGTGCGGGATGACACTCATTCGACGATGACCGTCATCTTCATATTGCCGTGCCCGGATCCGCAGTAGTGGTCGCAGATGGCCTGAAAGGTGCCGGCGGTGTCGGGCGTGATGGTCTTCTCGCCCGGTTTTCCGACGTCGGCGTCAAGATCGAGGCCTAGCGGCTTGACCAGGAAACCATGCGCCCGGTCGGTGCTGACCACGCGGATCGTGACCGGCTCGCCGCGTTTGAGCGTGATCTGCTTCGGGTTGAATTCGAACTTCTTTGCGCTGATCTCGACGACGCGGGGGGCGGTTTCCTGCGCCACGCTGAGCAGCGTGATCGACAGAAGTGCGGTGGCGATGAGGGCGATGAGTGCGGTGCGTTTCACAGGCTTTCTCCTACTTTCAGCAGTTGCTGGATTCCTTCGGTTCCGGAGAGCTCGCGGATCGAGAGCTCGACGTCGTCGATGCCGGCGGCGAGGGCACGGGAAGCGGTCGTGCCGCTGATCGTGCGGATGCCGAGGTTCTTGAAGGGCTGTTGGGGATTGAAGGGGAGCGGCTTCTTCTCGGCCGCCGACGGTTCGGGAAAGGCGAAGATCAGCGAGCGCGCCGCGTGGTGATGGGCGTGGCCGATCGTTTTGTGATCTTCGCGGTGAATGTGGCCATAGAGGACGGTCACGTTCTCGTACGGGGCCAGGACGTTCATCACCGCATCGCCGTCGGAGGTGAACCACTCCCAATCCGGCTTGAGGTCGAAGAGCGGCCGATGGGTGAAGACGACGATCGGTGCCGTCTTCGGGAAACGGGCCAGATCCTTCTTCAGCCAGGCGATCTGCTCGTCGCCGACGATCGGCTTTCCCTGCGACACGTTGTCGAGTGCTACGAAGTGCGCGCCGCGGTGATCGAACGAGTAGTGCGTCTCGCCGAAGTTCTCGCGGAAGAGGACCCCGCCGTCGAGCGCGGCGTCGTGCTCGCCCGGCACGCGCATCTGCTTCTTCACCCGAAGGCGGCTGCTGATCTCGCGGAAGGCCTTGAAGCGCTTGGCATGCTCGGCCGGATCGTCGCTGTCGTGGGTGAGGTCGCCGGTGAAGAGGATCAGCTCCGGTTGCGGGTTCAGGGCATTGACGACGTCGACGGCGCGCTCGAATGCCTTGGTGCCGAGGGGATCGGGAGGCCCCTGGAAGCCGACGTGGGTATCGCTGAGCTGCACGATGGAGAAAGCTCCGGGTGCTTCCCCGTTCTGTTTGCGGCCGAGGCCGGCCATCAAGGCCCCGCGCGCCGTTCCAGCAAGCGGGGAGAACTGCAATAGCGCTCCGGCGCCGATCGACATTGCGGAGATGCGCATGAATTTGCGGCGGTCGAATTCGTTTTTCATGTTCTTCCTTTCGAGGTGTGGAACTGGCGGCGGGCTTTTTTCATCCATCCGCCGGTTACATGAGGTAGAAGTGCTTCGAATGACGCAGGACTCGGCTGGCTCGCGGGCTGGGTTCGAGGAGCTGGCCTTGCCGCTCTTTGAGCCGCTGTACAACTACGCCCGCTGGCTGACGCATGATCCGATCGAAGCGGAGGACCTCGTGCAGGAGACGTATCTGAAGGGATTGCGCGGCTTCGGCTCGTTCGCGCCGGGGACGAATTTCCGCGCCTGGATGTACCGCATCCTCCGCAACACCTTTCTGACCTCGCGCAGCGGCCTGCGCGCCGTGCCGCCGCTCTCGATCGACGAAGATCCCGATACCTACGAGCAGCTCAGCGTGGTGGAGACGCCGGAGTCGCTCTTCTTCGCGCGCGCGGACAGCGAGATGCTGCGACAGACGATGGAAGCGCTGCCGCTGCCGTTCCGTGAGGTGCTGGTGCTGTCGGACGTCGAGAACATGAGTTACCGCGAGATCGCCGAGACGCTGTCGATTCCGATCGGAACGGTCACGTCACGGCTCATCCGGGCGCGGCAGAAGGTGCGCAACACGCTGCGAGGCCACCAATGACCCGACATCTGACAGCCGAAGAGATCGAGCAGTACGCGGACGGAGAATTGGATGATGCGGGGCACATTCACGAATGTGCCACCTGCGCGAGCGCCGCATTGTCGGTCATGCAGATGAAGCGCGCCCTTCGGGCCATGCCGCGCTTCACCCCGCCGGCCGCCCTGCGTGCCCGCGTGCTGGCGCACCCGCCGCACCGGTCGTACACGGCCCGGTGGCTGGCCGTGGCGGCGATCCTGGCGCTGGTCGTCGCCGGCGGCGCGCTCTGGCGCACGCGCGACGCCACGGCCGGCCAGCTCGTCGACCTCCACACCACCATCCTCGCCAGCGCGAATCCGGTCGACGTCCTCTCGACCGATCGCCACACCGTCAAGCCGTGGTTCGAAGGGAAGCTCCCCTTCGCCGTCGACATCCCCGATCTCGCGCCCCCCTTCCATTTAATCGGCGGCCGCGTCATCTACTGGCGCGGCCAGCAGGGCGCCTATCTATTGATCGGCAAGGGCGCCCACCGTATCTCCCTCTTTGTCTTCCCCGGCGACGCGGTACCGCGCGCAATCGACTCGCATGCGGGGATGACGATCGTGGTGTGGCGCGCGCGGGGGCTGGCGTATGTCGCCGTTACGGATGTTCCGGCAGATGATCTGCAGCCGTTGCGGCAGGCATTTAGTCGGGATTGACGATTAGCCCACATTTCTCAGCTTTGCTCGACCAGCCCCCCTGGGACCGCGGGCGTCTCGACCGCGCGGTTCTTGGCAACATCCTGTTCATCCCCGCGGTCGAGACGCCCGCGGTCCCAGGATGCCGCCGATTCCACTCAGCGTGCGACTCATCGATCAGAACCCGCAACTCCGGCCACCGCCCCCCTCGCCAGCTCCAACGCAGCGATTGCCTGCTCCCGCGTCACCGAAGGAAATGAGGCGAGAAACTTATCCAGCGGGTCGCCGGCTTCGAGATAGTCGAAAAGGTTGTAAAGAGGTACGCGGGTCCCCGCGAACACGGGTGTTCCGCTCATGATCTCCGGATCGACCTCGACGACGTTCAGGCTACTCTGCATGCGTGAATTCTACGCTTTCTGCGTGCAGCAGCCTTCGCGCGCGTTCGGCGTCCATGGTTTACCGGCAAAGCCAGCTCTCTGTTCCTTCGATGGTAGGATGCCTCTTTCACCATCGTCCGTTCAGCAAATTCCTATAGCCCGGCCTTTCCCAATGCGGAGAATCCTCCTCCTCCTGATCCTGGTATCTCTTCCGGCCGTTGCCCAGACGCCGTATCTGGTCAAAGACATCAACACCACCCTTTCGAACAGCACCGCCTCTTCGTCGCCTTCGGACTTCGCGGCATTCGGCGGCAGAGTGTTCTTCAGCGCCACTACGGCCGCGGCGGGAACGGAGCTGTGGAGCACGGACGGAACCAGCGCGGGGACCTCAATGGTGGCCGACATCATTCCGGGCCCGGGAAGCTCGAGTCCCGACTCGCTGACGGTCGTCAACGGCGTTCTTCTCTTCAACGCGCACGACGTCAATCACGGCATTGAGCTATGGACGTCGGATGGAACCGCCGCCGGTACGCACCTGCTGATCGACGTCAATCCCGGACCGAGCTCGTCGCAGCCCTTGTCGAGAATCCTCTACAAGAACCGCATGCTCTTCAGTGCCGACGATGGAACCAACGGCCGGGAGCTGTGGATCACGGACGGCACCGCCGGTGGAACGCACCTGGTCAAGGACATCAATCCCGGTGCCGCGTCTTCGAGCCCCGGGTATTTCGTTGCCTTCGGCGACAGCGTTTACTTCGCCGCGTCCGGAGGCCTCTGGAAAACGGACGGCACCGAGGCGGGCACCGTGAAGATCGCCGCGGTTCCCGCCGCCAGTCTTGCCGTGGCCGGCTCGCAACTCTTTTTCGAAGGGTTCACCGCGGCGGCGGGCGAAGAGCTCTGGGTCAGCGACGGCTCCGGCAGCGGCACGCGCATGGTGACCGATCTTCTTCCCGGACCGGACGGTGGGTTGGAGAGTGAATACTCCGCGCTCGGACTGACGCCGCTCGGCAACCGCGTGCTCTTTCCGGCGAATGACGGAGTGCATGGACGGGAACTGTGGGTCAGCGACGGGACACCTTCAGGCACACACATGGTGCGGGATCTCGTCCCCGGCGCCAAAGGGATGTGGGACACGAGCTATGCGTACATCACCACGCTCGGCGATCGTGCCTACTTTTCCGCCAGCGACGCCGGGCACGGGCAGGAGGTGTGGGTCACGGACGGAACGGATGCCGGAACGGCGCTCTTCGCCGATGCCACTCCCGGGCCGGACTCGACAAGTCCGTTCGTCTTCACCGTTTCAGGGGGGAAGCTTTATTTCCTGGGAGGCGGCTCATTCCTGGTCTCGCCATGGCTGTGGGTGACCGACGGCACCGCCGGCGGAACCCATGTCGTCAGTACCGCCTTCGGAGTCTCGACCAACTTCGATGGCCCGAGCAACCTGTGGCCCGTCAACGGAAAGGTGTACTTTTCCGGACGGACGCCGCTGACCGGCAGCGAGCCATGGGTGAGCGACGGGACCGATGCCGGATCGCGCATGATCGCCAACCTGACCCCGGACAAGGCGCCGTCGTCCGATCCAGGGATGCTCACGGCCGCGGGCAATCTGTTGTTCTTCATTGCCACCGAGGGGACGTTGTCGCCAACGTCGAATATCGCCGAGTCGTCGCTCTGGAGAACGGACGGCACCGCCGCGGGAACGTTCAAACTGCTGGAGACGGGACAGGCTCCCGGCACGTTGACGCCGACAGGGGGGCCGCTGGTCTTTTTCCCGGTCCAGGTCAACAGCCAGACGCTGATGATGAGCGACGGGACGATCGCGGGAACGAAACCGGCCGACGATTTCATGCGCCGCTTCGGGCAATGGAAATTCACGGCGTTGTTTCCGTTCGGGGAGACCCTTTTCGCGGCTGTGACCGATCTCGGCGTCTATGACGGCTCGTTGTGGAAAACGACGGCGGCGCCCGATGGCGTTGCCTCCCAGCTCGGCGCGCGCAATCCGTTCGGCATGATCGATTTCGCGGGCCATTACGCGTTCTATGCCCAGGGGCCACAAGGCCTCTACGACTACGGTCTGTGGGTTACGGACGGGACGCGTGCCGGCACGTATGCGGTCGTCCCGGATTTCGGTGACACCTGCTGTGATCCCCCCAGCCGCCTCGTCAATGCCGCGGGCACGCTCTTTTTTCTCAAGGCGTTGCGCAACGGCAAACTGACGTTGTGGAAGAGTGACGGAACGACCGACGGCACGACCGCTGTCAAAGAACTGCCGGCAACGAGCACGTTCCGCTCGCAGATCAAGGCCGCGGGGCACAACGTGTTCTTCTTCACCGATGGCTCGCTTTGGTGCAGCGACGGCACCGATGCGGGAACGACGGAGCTCGGCAAGATCACGCTCTACTCGTATGACAACGACGATCTCAGGCCGGCCGGCAATCGGATCGTGTATATCAACAATCCCAGCTCGAACTTGTTCGAGCTCTGGAGCAGCGACGGTACCCAGGCCGGCACGCGCCTTCTCAAGAGCCTCGGCCCGAACTACACGTCGCTGACGAGTATCGATGGCGTCATCTATTTCGCGGGCTCGGACGACGATCATGGCTCCGAGATCTGGACGACGGACGGTACCGTCGAGGGAACGACGATGCTGTTCGATCTGAATCCCGGACCGGCCAGCTCCAATCCATCGGAGTTTACGAAGGTCGGGAATCTCCTCTACTTCAGTGCCTACACCGACGCCACGGGCGCCGAGCTCTGGGCACTGCCGTTGACGACTCCGGGCCTGTCGATCGCGTCCGCCCGGGTCCCCGAGGGCGATGCGGCAACCACGGCGATGCATTTCAACGTCTCGCTCAACCCTCCTGCAACGCAGACCGTGTCGGTCGACTACGCCACCTCCGACGGCACGGCGCGAGCCGGCGATGACTACGATGCCGCCTCCGGGACGATTACCTTCGCGCCCGGCGAAACGGTCAAGACCATCGACGTCTCGGTGCGGGGCGACCTCATCGCGGAGAACAACGAGACGTTTTTTGTCACGCTGCGAAACGCCAGGGGAGCTCTCCTGATCAATGCCGAAGGAACCGGCATCATCGATGATGATGACCAGTTCGCCGACGTCGGCGTGGTGGCGCAATTCCTTGACGGCGGCCACGGTGTCAGCGATGTCGTCGGTGTCTCGAATGACGGCCCGCGCACCGCCACGGACGTCGTCGTGAAACTGGCCGTTACCCCCGCCTATCAAAATACGCGTTGCTCCAACTGTTCGATTCCACAGCTCGACGCGGGATCATCGGCCACCACGTCCGGCGACTACGTCGATCCGTCACAACAGGTGTACGTGAGTGCAACGGTCTCGGCGCGGCAACGCGATCCGCGGTCTTCGAACAACACCACCGCCTGGACCGTGAATGCTTATCGAACGATGGCCATGAACGCGGTGTTTCTCACTCCGGGGGCGACGGCGACGGTCACCGCAAGCATCTACACGGACAGCCCGGTGGTCACGTCGTCCGATCCGTCCGTGGTCTCCGTTCCGCCGGCCGTGACCAAAGTGACCCCGACGCTGGCGACCTTCGTCGTCACCGGGCTGAAGCCTGGAACTTCTTCGATCGCGATCGTGGGCTATCAATACCCGCTGAGCATCACCGTCGTCGCCGCCGGAACGCAGCCGAGATGGCCCGGCGCACTCACCGTGACGACCGACTTCACGGCTGTGCCTCTCGATAAGCCGATGATGGTGACGATTACACCGACAGGTACCGCGCCGGTCACGGCGGCCAAAGCGACCGGAACGGTGGTCGTCACGACGACGGGAGGAAAGGAATTGGCGCGCTCCGCCGTCAGCAGTACCGCCCCCGTCACGTTCCCCGTCTATCTGACGGCGGTGGGTGCGATTCCCTATGTCATCACTTACAGCGGCGACGCCAGTTTCCTGCCTCAAACGGTCAGCGGGACGGTATTTGTGACCAGCGGGCGCGTGACGATGACGGGCGGCCTCGAGCGGACGCCGGGCGCCGCTGGAACCTACACGCTGACGGTTCACGCCGCCGGATCACCCGTCGCCGCTCCGACGGGAATGCTCTCGATCGTCAATAACGGATCGGAGATCGCCAAGGTCTCGCTCGTCCCCTCGGGCGCCGGCACATCGGCGGCGCACGCGACGCTCACGAACCTCTCGTCATCTCCGACGCTGACCATCAACTATCCGGGCGACGGGCTCTATCAAGCGGGCTCGCAACAAGTGCGCGTGGTCGAGACGCGCAGGCGCTCCGCGGGACACTGATATGAAAACCCTCGCACTCTCGATGCTCCTCATGCTCGCCGCGCCGCTTGCGCTGCGTGCGCAGTCGCCGTATCTGGTGAAAGACATCAACGCCGTCACGGCAGCCAGTCCGGCATCGTCGCAGCCGGGCAACTTCTTCCGTTTCGGCTCGCGAGTCTTCTTTTCCGCAAGCACCCCTGGAAGCGGCATGGAGCTATGGTCGACCGATGGTACGGCAGCGGGGACCGCGCAGGTTGCGGACATCAACCCCGGCTCGGCCGCGTCGCTCCCTCACGGCTTTGCGGTCGTGAACGGAAAACTGCTCTTCAACGCCCGCGACGTGCGCAACGGCGATGAGCTGTGGACGACCGATGGCACGGCGGCGGGCACGCGCCTGGTGGCCGACATCAGGACGGGCTCCGTATCGTCGGCTCCCAGTGATCGCATCGTCTACGGCGACAAGATGATCTTCGCCGCCGATGACGGCATCGACGGGAACGAGCTCTGGATCACGGACGGGACACCGGCGGGCACGAGATTCTTCAAGGACCTCGCGCCGGGTCCGCTCAACTCGAGTCCGTCGGGGTTCGTTCTGTTCCATGGCCTCATCTACTTCTCGGCTTCCAACGGCCTCTGGAAAAGTGACGGCACCGAGGCAGGCACCGTCCAGGTGACGGCAGCCGCGTACGTGTCCGACCTGGTCGTGGCCGGATCGAGGATGTTTTTCACGGGGTACACCCAGGCCACGGGTAACGAGCTGTGGGTGAGTGACGGGACCGAGGCAGGGACGCGGATGGTCACCGAGATCAATTCCGGACCGGCTGATTCGATCGGCAGCGGGAATGCCGCATTCGGTGACCGAGTCCTTTTTCACGGAATCGATCCCCAGCATGGAACGGAATTGTGGATCAGCGACGGAACCGCTTCCGGAACGCGGATGGTCCGCGACATCGTTCCAGGTCTGAACAGCAGCTTTCCGGACCGGCCCGTGGTTACGGACGGCGGGGTGGCCTTTTTCAGCGCGACCACCGCCGCGGAAGGGCGGGAGCTCTGGAGGACCGACGGAACGGAGAGCGGTACGACGCTCGTGCGCGACATCGCCCCTGGCCCCGTCGGCGGCTATTCGGGTGGTCTCGTCGCCTCCGGAAACAACGTCTATTTCGTGGCGCAGAACGGGGATTATCCGACGTTGTGGGTCTCCGACGGTACAGCCTCCGGCACGGTGCAGGTCCACACCAAAGACCGGGTTGCGATTTCGAACAGCGCCCTCACCGTGATCGGCGGTGTTCTCTACTTCGCCGGCGCGAATGGTGTGAACGGCTCCGAGCCATGGACAAGCGACGGGACGGATGCGGGGACGTCGATGATCAGCAATCTGGCGCACGATGCCGCCCCCTCCTCCGATCCGCGCGATCTGCTCGCTGCCGGCGACTGGATCTATTTCGACGCATGGGATGGCTCCGAGCCGGGGGCGTTGGGCGACGCCGGTCAGCACTCGGTGTGGCGCAGCGACGGCACTCCCGAGGGGACGCTGAAAATCATGGACCTCATCCCGAGTGAGCTCATCTCCGACGGCCACACGCTTTATTTCACGTCGAACGTGCTGTGGACGAGCGACGGCACACCGGAAGGCACACGTGCGGCGGTGTTCCCGGCCAACTTTCCGAAGATCGTGGCAGTCGATTTCGTAAACGGTGACACCCTCTTTGTCTCCGCCTCAGTCGGTTCCGGTTACGAGATGTTCGGAATCAGGAGGACAGGGAATGCTGTGCCGGAGCTGCTCGGCATCGAAGGAGGCGTCACCGGTTTTATCGATCAGGCTGGCCGGACGTTTTTCCTCACCAACGGTGGGCTGTGGAGCAGCGACGGCACGCGCGCCGGAACCTACGCTGTCGTGCCCACCATCGCCGACAACCTGACCGCATCAGGCGGTATGGGCGGCAGCATCTATTACGCAACCCAGGGCACGGGCGGCGCAAAGCTCTGGAGGTGCGAGGGGACCCTCGAGGGCACCTACGTGACCAAGGCTCTCCCGGCCCCGGCTACCCTCCTCACGGCCGCCGGGCGGAATCTCTTCTTCCTCTCCGGGAACCAGGTTTGGGTTACCGACGGTACCGAGGCCGGTACGCAGGCGTTGACGGCCGGCCTGAACGTATTCACGCTGGCAGCCACGGGAGACCGCGTGGTCTTCTCCGGCAACGACGCGGCGAATGGGACCGAGCCCTGGGTGAGCGACGGCACGGTGGCCGGCACGCATCTTCTGCGGGACATCTACCCGGGGACATTCGGCTCCTTTCCACAGGAGTTCACGAGCGTCCGCGGCCTCGTTTACTTCACGGCGGCAGACGACCTGCATGGCAGTGAGGTGTGGGTGACGGATGGAACGGCGGAGGGGACGAGACTCGCCGCGGACGTCGAGCCGGGATCGTTTGGCAGCTTTCCGCGGCAATACGTCCAGGCAGGAGACCGGCTCTTTTTCAGCGCCACGACGACGGCAACGGGGAATGAGCTGTGGGCACTGCCGCTTCCGTCGACGGCGCGCCTCACCGTGAACGACATTCGCCTCGCCGAAGGGGACTCGGGTACGACGACAGCGCGGTTCACGGTCACGTTGTCGGCGCCGTCCAGTCAAACGGTGACCGCCGACTACGCGACGTCGGACGGTACGGCACTCGCCGGCAGCGATTACAACGCCGTCTCCGGAACGCTGACCTTCGCGCCGGGGGAGACCTCGAAGAACGTCGACGTCCCGGTCCGGGGCGACGTCAATGCCGAGTTCAACGAGACCTTCTTCCTCACCCTTCGCAATCCAGCCGGCGCGACGCTGCAGAAGGCCTCGGGGTTCGCAATCATCGACGATGACGACCAGGTGGCGGATCTTGGCCTGTCGCTCGATTTCTCGTCATTCGGTTTTGAGGTCGTCACGGTCAACGCCACAAACAATGGACCGCGTGCCGCGACGAACATCCGGATTACACACACGGCCACGCCTGCCGACGGTTCGGACTCATGCGAGTTCGTCTGTTCCGGCGCGCTGCCAATGCTCGCCTCGGGCGCTACGGCGAAAGCATTCGGCTATCGCTGGTTCGGTTTTCAGCAATACCTCACCACCACGGCCACCCCTCACGAGCGCGATCCGCAGCCGGCGAACAACAGCGTCGGCTGGGTCACGAATGTCTTCGTGGCCATGGACGTGCTGTTCCTCACTCCCGGCTCTCAGGCGAACGTCTGGTTTCAAAGCAACAACGTTTCCTCCGTCAGCATCACATCGTCCGACCCGGCGGTGATCTCGGTCCCCGCCACACTGGCGTTTACCGCGGGGCAGCCGGCGACCTTCATCGCCCGCGGGCTGAGCATCGGAACGGCGACCATTCGCATCTTCACGTCCGCATTTACCGTGGGGACCATCACCATCGACGTCGTCGCTGCCGGAACGAAACCGCGCTGGCCCGCGGGAGTTCTCGCCTACGCCGACAACGGCGGAATCATCTCCTTCGACAGCCCGATAGGATTCTCGATCTCCGCAAACGGGACGGCACCGTACACCGGGGAGAAACCGACCGGCATCGTAACGGTCTCCGCGAACGGGCATGACCTCGGCCAGGTGGTCCTCAAGCCGGATGTCAACCAGCAGAGGGTGATCAACTATCTCCCCGACCTCGGCGCGAATGCCATCCACGTCGACTACTCCGGCGATGCGAATTTCCTCCCGATGTCGCTTACCTCGTCCGTCACCACCACCACGGGCCGCGCCACCATCCTCGGCGGCGCCGAACGAACCGGTTCATCAGCCCGCGTCCACGTCCGTGTGACCGGCTCCCCCTCCGCCGCTCCGACGGGAACGATCACCATCGCCGAGCCCGGCGTCATCCCTCCGATCGTCGTGACCCTCACCGCCGGCGCGCCGGGCGAAGGTCAGGCCGACGTCATTCTGTCCAACGTCTCCGCCGGTCCGCACACCCTCGTGCTGACCTACTCCGGCGATTCGCACTACGGCCCATCGACCCAGAACGCGCGGATGACCGACGCGCGCACAAGGTCGGTAAGGCACTGATCGGGTTGAAAGGAGCGCCGGCGAGCCGCCTGCGCTCCGGCCGTGAACCTATGCCGGTCCGGAGCCGCCTTCAAGTCTTCGAAGGTGCTCCTCGCCAAGTTCTCTGATTTCCGAATCGCCGTGCAGAGCCGCACGTTCCGCGATTCGTTTCTCGACCGCCGGGTCGATCCGCGAAACCACCTCGAGGAGATTGGCCCAGTCCATATAGTCCGAACCGGCCAGCAGCCGCTCGGCGGCAGCTTCTACGTTGTCTCGCAGCCAATCGTTGGGCAAGTCGAGAATGGCTGCCTTCGCGCGGCCGGCAGACTGGTCGGAGCAAAGCTCCACGAACTGCCGGAGAAGGCCCTGCCGCTCCTCAACAGTCAATCCCGGCAGGAGCTCGAACGCCAGCGTCACGTCACGCGAGGAGCCCTCCAGCGCCGACGCCACCAGCCCCGGAATCTCGGCCCTGAACGTCGCGTGAAGGCGCATTCGTTCGGAGATGTAGGTATCAAACGCCACCTTGACGCGCCGGAATGCTTCGAGGGCGGCTTCCGAATGTTCAGCGCACATGATCGAAGAATGCTCGTTTGCTTCTGATTCCCAAGTATGCGCCGCGATCGAGGAAAGGAAGCAACCGATCGAGGAATGAGAGCAACCGATCGACGAGACGAAGGAAGCGCAGCCGGTGTTCGTCCCGTCGCCTGCACCTTGACTTTGGCGAAACCTCTGCGTCGCGCGCCGAAATTAGGAAGATCACGTCAATCAAAGGATGAAGTCTGAAGGATGAATGCGCGTTTGATTCATCCTTCATCCTTTTCATCCTTCATTCTCAGTGCCTCTGTGGTGAGGGGAGTGACCGAACGCACCTACCTCGGTGATGCGCGCTGTACACATCATCCGATCTCATGAGATAGTTACAGAAGTCCGCTCCCGCCTCCAATCGACCATGTGTAAGAGTCTTCTGGTTCTTTGTGTCTTTCTTCTCGTGCTGATCACACTGGCTGGCCCGGCTTTCGCGCAGATACAGCCGAAGGTTTCGATCAACGACGTCACGGTGGTCGAGGGAACGCAACCGGGAACGAGCACGACCGTCGCGGTATTCACCGCCAACCTGTCTTCCCCGCTTGATCAGTATCTGTTTGTTCCCATTGCCGTCCACGACCAGACCGCGAAGCGCGGTCTCGATTTCCTGTGGAACAATGACTTTGCAATCTTCCGCCCCGGAACGCTGACCACGACCGTTCAGGTTGCGATCGTTGGCGACAGCTTGCCGGAGGGAGACGAGACATTCACGTTGGAGTTGTTGCCCCCCACGGGAATCCTCGGCGGAAAAACGATCGGCACGTGCACGATCCTCGACGACGACAACGCCGTCTCTCCTCTCGAACAAAGGGTTGCTGAAGGAGAAAAAGGACAGATCAATATCCGTCTCACCGACCCCGCTGTCGCCGACGAAAAGGTGATTCTTCAGACCGACGACCCATCGCTTCTGGTGGTTCCAGGCTTGGCCACCATTCCGGCTGGCGCGTCGGGAGTGTCCGTCGAGTTCACCTGCCTGAACAAAGTCGGTGCGGGATCGATCATGATTACCTTGCCGCCCTCCCGCGGGGGCCGCACGTATGTATTGTCCGTGGCGGTACACGACGCGACGACCCTGACCATCGATCCCATCCGGCTCGATCTCACACCCGGCGGATCGGGGACCGTGACGGCGATTGTCAACCCTGTGCCGGCCGCGCCGCTCAGACTCCTGCTTCAGGCAGTGACGAGCGGAATTGTCAGCATTCCGGACACAATCCTCACCGGTGCCGATGGCCGGGCGGTCATCCCGGTACGCGCAATGGGCTCGGGCTCCACGATCGTGAACGTTTCCCTCCTCGACATCGACGGCGGTGCCTCGTCGCCTCTCACCGTCAACGTGACGGGGACGGGGACAGTCGCCGTCGCTACCAGCATCGCTCCGGCCGGTGGCCGTGAAACGGGTGGCGACTGGGTTGGGATCAACGGATACAACTTCCAGGATCACTGCGCCTACTCATTCGGCGGAATTCCGGTGGTGGACAACTGGATCATTCATCCTGGAATTGAGCTCGGGCTCCTCACACCACCGCATGATGCAGGCTTTGTCGATGTCGAGGTCCGATGCGGCACGGGATCGTTCGTGCTTGCGAACGGGTTCTATTACAATCCGATGCCGGTCACGTTGAAGAGTATTTCTCCCACATCCGGTACGACGAAGGGGGGAACGCTTGTAACCTTCGGCGGCGCCAATCTTCGTTTCGATTCGTGTACGGCCATGTTCGGGCAGACGCCGGCGTCGCCGGTTTCGACGCATGGCGCGACCCTTTCCATCGACGCCATGGCCCCGCCGCACGAGGCGGGAAGCGTACCGGTCTCTCTGGTGTGCGGGAGCGAGACGGTAACGTTGCCGGATGCGTTCCACTACGTGGAAGGGGACGATCCCCCGGCGACGCTCTCCACGTATTCTCTTACACAAGGATCAGTCGTTGAAATGACCGGTGTCTCTTTCCGCCGCGATGACGAGATTCTCATTAACGGCATTCTTGTGCCCGATGTTTTGACACCGGAGGCAGACAGGCATGTCTTTACCGTGCCCGACATCACTGGCCAGGCGCAGCTGACCCTGCGCGATTATGCGGGCAGGACGCTGACCCGGACGGTGACGGTCTACGCGCCGTCGAAGGTGGCCTATACGACGGTGCCGAGCCGCGTCACGCTCGGAGCGGAGTTCTCCGTTACCGGGAATGGATTACGCCGCGGCCTGACCTACACGCTTGGGCCGGCGCCGTTGCAGCAGATTCCGTACATGCTGATCTACACCAGCGAACGTTCCGTCTGTGGGTATTTTTGTGATGAACCGGCTGTGTTTCGCACACCGATCAGCATCGGACCGGGCACGTTTTCGTTCACCATCGCCGATCAGGGTACCGTTCTCCTGACGCAACCTGTCGAGGTGACGGCGTCCGGCCCCGTGGTAAGCACCGTCACCCCGCAGTGCGCCGCCCCCGAGGGAGGCTCGCTCGTCACGATCGTCGGAAGCGGCTTCGACGACGGCGCCGCCGTTCAATTCGGCACCACGCGGTCGATGGAGGTCGTGGTCAAGGACCGGTTTACGATCGTTGCCAGGGTGCCGCCGGCGTTCGGCATCACACAGCCGCAGATCACCGTCTTCAACCAGGATGGCAGCGCGGCAACACTCACGAGCGCCTTCACCTACAAATCTGCTGTCGACGGGGGCTGTGGCGGCGGGCGTCACCGCGCGGCAGGTCACTGATGAGCCGGAGATGGTTGTTCGCGCTGTCGCTTCTAGTTGCCGCGTCGTCGCTGCGCGCCGCCCCCGCGGTGATCGCGCTGGAGAATTCTTACTTGAGTTTTAACAGAACCGAGGGTACCGGCGAGGTCACGCTCATTCGCTCCGGCGACCTGTCGGCCGCGTGCAGCGTCCAGTATCACGTGAGCATCGACGCGGAGGCCGTCGACGCCACGGCGAGCTTCGATCCGCAGCAGCAGTACAAATATGTTTACTTCTCGATTCCGTACGACGTCAACGTGTACGACAACCGCCCCAGTTCGGCGAAGAACTATTTCATGTCGATCAGCAACCCGGTAGGCGCCGTGATTGGTTCGCCGAGCACAGCCTCGATCTACGTCTTCGAGAACGAACCGGTGCCGGTAGCCATGTTTCAGAGTACCTCCGCGCAGGAAGGCAACAGCGGGATTACGCTGGTGCCGGTCACCATCACCCTTTCCGCGCACTTGTTGGCCACCGCCTATGTGGATGTCTATGCCATCGGGGGGACGGCCGAGCCCGTAACAGACTATGAAGGCATCGGGACTCTTCCCAAAGTCTCCCTCGGCCAGGTGCGCTTCGACGCGTTCCAGAGCACCGGCCTGATTGTCGTCCGCGTGAAAGGCGACCAATTCTCGGAGCCCGATGAAACGATCCTCATCGGAGGCGGGATGCCGACGTTCACGCAGTCACAAACGGCGGTTGGCGTCCTCACCATCCTGAACGACGACTACATCCTGACGCCGGAAACGCTGCGAATCCCTCGCGGCACGGTTGCATCGCTGAGCGTCGCTACGAGCTTACCCACGCCTACCACCGATCACGTGCTGCTCTCGTCGTCGGACCCGAGCGTGGCCGCCGTTCCCCCGTTCGTCGACGTTCCTTCCGGCTCGCTGGGGAAATCCTTCGACGTGACGGCCGTTGGCGCCGGATCTGCGGTCATCGCCGCGACCTGGCCGCCGTCGCGCGGCGGCGGCACGATGGCCTCTCGCGTCGACGTCTACATTTCGACCTTCTACTCTTTCGACAAACCCGCCCTCAGCGTGACGCTCGGACAGAGCGCCACCGCCACCATGCACTTCGCCCCACCTCCGAGCGAGCCTCTCCTGCTGTCTCTATCCCAGACGAATCCAACGATCACCAACGTGCCACCGTTCTTTACCGTCGGCACCGATGGCACCGGCTCGTTCACACTCCGCGGCGACAGCATCGGCTCCACACTCATTACGACAACGGTGCCGGTGTCCTACGGCGGCGCCAAGACCGGATTCCGGTTCGACGTCACTCCCGCTACGACATTTTCGCTTGGAAGAGTGGATACGGCAACAGGCCCATCGATGGGAGGGCAGGTCGTCAGGATCTACGGCGACGCGATGGGTAGCCGCTGCACGGCGATGTTCGACGGTGTTTCCGGACTGAACACAACCCTCGTGACCGCCGGCTCTTTCACGACCAGCACGCCGCCACACGACCCCGGGACCGTCGATGTCGCCGTGCGCTGCGGGACCGATACGGAAACATTGTCGAAGGCGTACACCTACACGCCGCAGGCGTCACGCATCATCGGGCTCTCACCCACCATCGGCTCCGCAGGCGGGGGAGTGCTGGTCGCGGTGACTGCCGAGAACCTCCGTCGTGGCCGCTGCTCGCTTTGGTTCGGTGGCGCCGCCGCCACGACCGTGCAGAACGATCAGGCCACGACGATGCTCGTCGCGGCGCCGCCTCATGCCCCTGGCAGCGTCGACGTCTTGATGCGCTGCGGCAGCGACGCCTCCACGCTCGCGGGCGCGTTCCTCTACACGAGTAACGAGATCCTGCCGCTGATCGCGGGAATCAATCCACCCTCTGCCGCGCCAGGCGATCGCATCATCGTTTCCGGCTCCGCCCTCCGAGCCGATGACGCCATCTACTTCGGCAACGCCGCGGGCCTCGACGTGACGTCGACGGCCGAGCAGCACTTTGTCACGGTTCCGGATCTGCTCCCCGGCTACGTAACGATCACGCTTCGCGACGTGGCCGGGCATATCGCGGCCGGGCCGAGCTTGCGCGTGCTGACGGCCGTGTCGCCGCAGATCGCCAGCGCTCCAACGCACGTTCTGACGTCCTCCGAGTTCCCGATCAGCGGCGCTGGACTCAGGAGCAGTCTCACCTTCCTACTCGGCGGCACGGCTCTGCAGCCGGTTGCCATTGCGTCGACATACGGGGAACTGCGGCTGCCGGACTCGATCGTCCCCGGGACCTACGCGCTCACGATCGCCAATCAGAGCGTCGCTCCGCATACGATTCAGGTGACCAGCGGCCTGGCAGTCACGTCGGTATCACTCCCATGCTCGTCGACCGAGGGCGGCTCCTTGGTGACGATCAAAGGGAGCGGCTTCGCGGCAGGTGCTGTGGTCTCCTTCGGAGCTGCCGATTCCGCCGATGTGATCGTTCCGGACGCGCAAACCATCCTGGCCCGGGTTCCGCCGTCATCAGGTCTGGCCAGCGAGACGATCATCGTCACCAATCCCGACGGCCAGTCAGGACAGTTGTCGAATGCCTTCCACTATCGCTCGCCAGATCCCGGCTGCGGCACGATAAGGCACCGCGGCGCGTCGCACTAATTACAAAGCCGAGGTGGCGTCCCCAACAGTTGCGAGTTGGAACCGCGTGGTCGCGTGGCTACACGAGGTCGACTCCCTAAGGCAGACCGCGGCGTTGAGGCCGGCCAAGTTCGCGCCATCGCCCTTCACAACCGCTGCCCGCGACGCGTCTTCAGACGTAGCGCCGAGGAGACAGGATGCCCATTCGTCACGTTGTCGTATTGATGCTGGAGAACCGCTCGTACGACAACATTCTGGGAGCGCTCTACGCACCATCCAACCTGCCGCCGTACAACGAGGCGCCGGCCGGACAGGCCAACCTCAACGGGTTGACGTTGTCGGGGCCGAACCAGCAGTCGAACCCAAACGGTACCGGCTCCGACGCGCCTGCCATTCCGGTGGCCAACCAAAGCACCCCGACGCAGATCGGAACGGGCGGGCCGGCCTATCCTGCCACGACGATCCCGCTCGTCGACCCCGGCGAGTACTTCAAGGACATGGCCCAGCAGATCGTCAGCCTTTCGGGCGTTCCCGCGCACAACTCCTCGCAGCCCTACGCCGGCTATCCGCCGCCGAATCCGATGCAGGGCTTCGTCAACAACTACGCGAACCTCGACGGTGACTACCAGACCACTCCGCCGGCGTCTAACGTCGCCGACGTGATGAACTACTTCACGCCGGCGCAGCTCCCCGTCACCTCCTTCCTGGCCCGCAACTTCGCGGTCTGCGATACGTGGTTCGCCGCGGTGCCGACGCAGACATACGCGAACCGCGCCTTCGCGCTCACGGCGGCACCGGGAGTCAAGTCGGACGGCAGCTATAGTTTCATCGACGACCTTCAATACGCCGAGTCGCTGCAGTCGCTCCCATCGGTAATGGAGCAGCTCGATGGCCTGCCCACCTTGAAACTGCCGGGACCGATGTGGAAGCTCTACTTCCACGATTTCCCGATCGCGGCAAAGACGGTCCCCTATGTCAACGAAACGCTCACCGCCGCGAACAACGACAACGTGTCGACGTTCGACGACGCCGACTGGGGCGGACAACTCCCCACCGGGATGAAAAACATGCCGCCAACGTTCGTTGACGACGTGACGAAAAACCGGCTCCCGCGGTTCTCGTTCATCGAGCCGCGCTACGGCCACAGCAGCTACCCGGCGCCGCCGAACACGCTGGCGCCGAACAGCAACCATCCCGGCGGCGTCGACTCGCTCCACGCGGTCGGCTACGCCTCCGTCCCCGGCGTCCCGAATCCGCCCATCGACGTAAGCTCCGGCGAGCTGTTGCTGATGCGCGTGTACAACCTGCTTCGGCGCAGCGAGCTTTGGAACGAGACGCTGCTGATCGTCACCTACGACGAACATGGCGGCCTCTACGACCACGTCGCGCCGCCGTCTGCGACGCCGCCCGGCGTCTCGGTGCCGAACGGCAACGCGGCCATCCCCTGGGCGGAGTTCGCGATCGGCGACAACGCCGCATACCATTTCGATTACACCGTGTTCGGCGTGCGCGTGCCGGCGATCTTCGTCTCGCCGCTGATCGCTCCCGGCACCGCCGTCAGCGTTCCGGCGGGCGACACGCCATTCGACCACAGCTCGATCGTGCGGACGGTCTGGGACCTCTTCATCGAGCCCGTGTCCGGGACGCCGGCATCGCTGACGAACCGCGATGCGGCCGCGCCGAGCGTGGTCACGTATCCCGGTCTCCTCGGCGCGACGCCCACCAATCCCGCCGGCGAATTCGGCGGCTTGATCCTCTGCAACCCCGGCTCGCTCGTCTTCTCCGGCAACGCCTCGCAGACGATCGTGGCCGGCGCGGCCGGGCCGGCGCTCACGGCATCGGTCGTACAGAGCGGAAACGAGCCCGTGTGGATTACCCTGACGCAAACCTTCGGCGATGGCCTCCTTACCGTCGCCGCCGCCGTCGACACCGCCAACCTCCCCTCCGGGAGCGCCACCTACACCGCCACGATCTTCATCAACGGATCAGGCCTCGCGAACAGCCCCATGACCGTGCCGGTGACGCTGACGACCTGAGCCTACCTCAGCTGCATCGCGAACAAACTCGTTGCCGATACGAATACGAGGGCCAGGTGCAACGTCGAACGTGCCGTTTTGGAACGATCACGAAAACGATGTGTGAAGGGATGCGGGCAGGCTCGACGCCGGGCGTATCCTCCGAGCCTCGGAGGGCTTGACGATGCGCCGTCGTCTGTTGCTGCTGAGTGCTCTGCTTGTCTGCTCGTTGCCGCTGTCTGCAGAACAGCCGGCCCTCATCCCGCGCAAGCTTCTTTTCGGAAATCCGGAGCGGACCGCGCCGCGGCTCTCGCCGGACGGTACGCAGATCGCCTGGCTTGCGCCCGACAAGAACGGCGTCATGAACGTATGGGCGCGTCCGATCGCCTCAGACACGCCGCGTCTCATCACCAACGAGGCCACGCATCCCATGTACTGGTACGCGTGGGGGGCGGACGGCAAGCACATCCTCTATCTGCAGGACAACGCCGGCGACGAGATTGACCACCTCTTTTCCGCCGATCTGGAGAGCGGCAACGTCCGCGACCTCACGCCGTTCCGCGGCGTGCGTGCGCAGAACATCCTGACCAGCCCGCGGCAGCCGAACGCCGTGCTCCTCGGTCTCAACCTCCGCGACCGTAAGGTCTTCGACATGTACCGCGTCGATCTCGAGTCAGGCGCGGTGACCTTCGAGGCGAAGAATCCCGGCGACGTTCTCACCTGGAGCACCGACGCCAACTTCGCCATCCGCGGGGCTACGGCATTCAACGGCACGACCGGAGAGACGATCATCCGCGTGCGCGACGGTTCCGCGAAGCCGTGGCGTGACCTCGTGGTGATGCCGTTTGAACGGGCTCTCTTCGACGGGCAGGTGATCGGAGGCTCGCTGATCGCGGGCTTCTCTCCCGACGGCAAGAGCATCATCGTCCACTCCGCTCTTCACTCCGACAAGGGACGCCTCGTCCGCATCGACGTGCAGAGTGGCAAGGAGCTGGGCGTCGTCGCCCAGGACCCGCAGTCAGACGTCGACGATGAGGGGTTGAGCCCTGCTGTGATGGTGAATCCGGTCACGCAGGAGATCGAAGCGGTGAGGTTCGACTACACCTCACCTCATTGGACGTTTCTCGACGCGGCCACCGGCGCCGATTTCGAGCGCATCGGCCGCCAGGTGCCGGGGTTCCTTCGGATCGTCAGCCGCGATCGTGTCGACAAGACGTGGCTGCTCTCGGCCTCGCGCAGCGACGCGGCGACCGTGTACGTGGCCTGGGACCGTGCGGCGAAAAAGCTGACGCCGCTCTTCAGCGACAACCCGGATCTTTCCCGCTATCAGCTCGCCCCGAAGAAGGCCGTCGTGATCAAGGCCCGCGACGGCCTGCCGCTCGTCAGCTACCTGACCGTTCCTCCCGGCACGGAGGCGAAAGGACTACCGCTGGTTCTTGATATCCACGGCGGCCCGTGGTTTCGCTGGAGCGACGACTTCGATCCCGAGGCCCAGTTGCTCGCCAATCGCGGATACGCGGTGCTCCAGGTGAACTACCGCGGCTCGACCGGATACGGGATCGGCTTTCTCACTGCCGGCACGAACCAGTGGGGACGCGGCACGCAGCAGGATCTCTACGATGCCGTGCAGTGGGCCATCGACCAGGGGATCGCCGATCCGAAACGCATCGCGGCGTTCGGATGGTCGGGCGGCGGGTTTGGAACACTGCACGCCCTGGAGCAACGGCCGGACCTCTTCACCTGCGGCGTCGACGGGGTGGGGCCGGCGGACGTCGTCACACTCTTCCGCTCGTTTCCGAACTATTGGAGCGGCATTCTTCTGCGCTGGCGGCGGCGCGTCGGCGATGTCGAGCATGACCCGGAGCTCAACCGTCTGATCTCGCCGCTGTACCACGTGGAATCGATTCGCGCTCCGCTGCTGATCGGCCAGGGGCAGAATGATCCCCGCGTGACGATTGCGAACACCGACGGCATGGTGAAGGCGCTGCGCGACGCCAAACGGGACGTCGTTTATGTTGTCTACCCCGACGAGGGACACGGATTCGGAAGGCCGGAGAACAATCTCGACTTCTACGGCCGCGTCGAGGAGTTTCTGGCCGGTCACCTCGGCGGCCGTGCCGAGCCCTGGTCAAAGATCGAGGGCGCTACGGCAGAGGTGCGATGAACCGGCACGGCCGGCAGCGTTGGTTGCCCAAGGCTCCGCCAGCAGTGGCGCAAGAACGTTCTACCGCGCAGGCTCCAGGCAGCATTTCTCACAACCTTGCTTCGTCTCTTGCCACGCCCTTTCGCCCTCGACGGGGTACAGAGTGCCGACGATTTACGTGAGAGTGTGAGAAATGCAGGCTGGCAGCGCCCCTCGGAAGACATACACCGAACGATCGCGGCCACGTGAAATCGGGGGTCGGATCTGGAAATCAACCGCCGAGGCGAACGGCGGTGAGGTGATGAGAGTTGTCAGATGTGCCGCGGTTGCTGGCCGGCGCAGGCAAAGTGGCCGAACTCCGCCGCCCTCTCGGCCGAAGGGTCAATGGACTCGCCGGCGAAAGCGGTGAGCATCGACTGAACGACCTCGTTGAGCCATCCGGCCATCAGGAACAGGATCACCCAGATGAAGACCCCGGCTCGGAAGAGCCACTCACCGATCGATAGCGACGTGTGCCTGTTTTTCTGTTCCAATCGAGTTTGCATGGTCGACCCCTTTGCAATCGGAGCGGGAGCGGTATCCAGCACTGCGAGTGACCGCGGAGTCGTTTTCGCTGCTTCGGCTCGCGGATGACAGATTCTGAGCCGGCGTCGTGAAGTATGGCGGCGTCGAGTCGCAAAAACTCCGTCAACGCCGACTGGCTTGCTTATGAAGATCGATGATGTCGACCGCGCAAAAGCCTCCCGTCTTCCACACGGAACGCGAACGGTAGTTCGATCTCCCCGCCTTTTGCACGGTTCATCCCTGAATCTGTCGAATCCATCCCTTTGTCGTTCGGCCTGGCGGAAGGCCGGCGCAAACTCGCCAGCGTTTCCAACGGAGGAAGCGTGGGATTCCCGCTCAGGCTCGCGACGATGTCCGGATGTTTGGAGTGGAACCGGTGACCGGCGCCCTGCCCGCTTCCATGGCCCAGCCGGTCTATCGCCTGGACGATCGGGTGGACCAGGCGCTCGATGCCGGGCAGCTCGCTTCCATTCGCGGGTACGAGCACGTCGTGCTGGTGTTCGGTCCCGAGGCCACCGCGCGCGGGGTGATGGCAGCTCTCGACGAGTTGGCGTCGCTGGTGCCTGGGACACGATGTAGCAGCATCGTCCTTTCGGCGCCGGAACAGTTGGCGGACTTTCAGCCGCTCGTGAACGCCGATCGCCTGTTCTACCTGTCGGGCGGCGACCTGCCCGAGCGCCAGTTGGCCGCACTGATCGAGGGCGCCCGCGGAATGAACGGGCGCGACGGGGTGATCGATCTCGCCCTTCCCGTCGACGATCTGCGCCGCATGGCGCTGGCGGAGAACGTGGCGGAGGTGGCCGATGCCGTGGAGCGGTCGATCAGCACGGTGATCGAGGCGAGGCGAGGCCGCTGCGTTTTGTTCGATCGTGAAGAGGATGTGCTGTGGACGCCGGGCGAGAGGGGCGACGAGGCCAGTGCGGCGGCGGGTCTGGTCAGTTTCGTTCTTCGCACCGGGATGAGTGTCTGCCTGGCGCGGTTGGCCGGCGATCCGCGCGTCGATCTCGATCTCGACAATCCTGACGGCGTTTCCTCGGACCGTTTTCTCGGCGTGCCGGTGCGCGCGCCGCGCGGCGCCGTGGTGGCGGTGATCGTGGCGCTGCGTCCGCAGCAGGAGGCGCCCTTCGAGCCGCGGGATGTGGCCACGCTGGAGGCGCTGGCCGCGCAGGTGAGTCCTTACCTCGCCGCGTGGCTGGTCCAGTCGCCGGGCAGCCCCTTCCGCGATCACGCGCTGCGCAATCTGGATCAGCCGCTGCTGGCGGGCCCGGAGCCGCTGCATCTGAAGCCGCTCTGGACGCGCGGCACTCCATGGCTGGTGGCGGCGACGTTCGCGGCATTCGTGCTGGCCTTGCTGTTCGTCGTGGGACTGCATCATGGGTAAGCGCATCCCTTTCGTGGCACAGACGATGGCGGCGGACTGCGGATCGGCCTGCCTGGCCATGAGTCTGGCAATGCACGGCAAGCATGTGTCGCTGGACGAGGTGCGAGGGGTGACCGGCCTCTCGCGGCACGGGCTCGATGCGCAGCGCTTGCTGTCGGCGGCGGCACATTTCGGCCTGCGCGGGCGCGGAGTGCATCTCCGTGCGCCGGACGACCTCGCGTATCTCGACCCCGGCAGCATTCTGCATTGGGAGTTCCGGCACTTCGTGGTGCTGGAACGGGCGGAGAAAGGCGGCGCCTGGATTCTCGATCCGGCCAGTGGCCGGAGCTTCGTGACGCGCGCGCAACTCGACCGCGCCCTCACCGGGGTGGCCCTGACGTTCGAGCCCGGGCCGGAGTTCGCGCCCGGAGGAAGCCGGCGCACGCCGCTGGCGGGGCGCTATCTCAAGCGGGTGCTCGGTCACGATGCGGCGCTCGTCCGGATCGTGCTGACGTCGATCCTGGTGCAGCTCTTCGCGCTGGCGGTGCCGCTCCTGACGCGGCTGCTCGTCGATCGGGTCATTCCGCATAGCGACCGGCGGCTGTTCGAGATTCTGGCGGCCGGCGCGCTGATGCTGGTCGGTTTCTCGGCGCTGGCGACATTCATCCGCGGCCACATCCTCCTGGCGCTGCGCACGCGGCTCGACGCGCAATTGACTACCGATTTTCTCGAGCATCTGGTGCATCTGCCGTTTTCGTTTTTCCAGCAGCGCTCGGCGGGCGATCTCATGATGCGGGTGGCCAGCAATTCGACGATCCGCGAGATTCTCACCTCGGCCGTTCTCTCCGGTGCGCTGGACGGGTTGATGGTGGTTTCGTATCTGGTGCTGCTCCTTGTGGCCGACGTGCGGCTCGGGTTGGTGGTGGCGGCGCTGGCAGTGCTGCGCCTGGTCGTCCTCATCGGCGCGCTGGGGAGGCGCCAGCGGCTGACGTCGGAGCAGTTGCAGGCGCAGTCGGCCTCGCAGAGTTACGAAGTCCAATTGCTCTCCGGCATCGAGGCGATCAAGGCGTGTGGCGCGGAGCGCCGGGCCGTCGATACCTGGTCGCACCTTTTCGTGCGGCAACTCAACGTCTCGCTGGCCCGGGGCCGTCTCGACGTGTTGGTGACCACGCTGCTGGACGGCCTGGGGCTGGCTTCGCCGGTGGTGGTGCTGCTCTACGGCGGCGCGCGGGTGATGGAGGGAGCGCTGACGCTCGGGACGATGCTCGGTCTGGCGGCGCTGGCGGCCGGATTTCTGGCGCCGCTCTCGATGCTCGTGGCCAATGCCTCGCAGTTCCAGTTGCTCGGCAGTTACCTCGGGCGGCTCGACGACGTGCTCTCCACTCCCTGCGAGCCGCAGGGGCGCGAGCTGCCGCAGCCCCCCTCGTTCGCGGGACGGATCGATCTGGATGATGTGTCGTTCCGCTATGGGCCGCTGGTCCCTCCGGCCCTGGCCGGCGTATCGCTGGCCGTGGCACCGGGCGCGTTCGTGGCGGTGGTCGGCCCTTCGGGCTCGGGAAAGTCGACGCTCACCGGACTGGTGGCGGGGTTGCTGGCGTCGCAGGAGGGGAACGTGCTGTACGACGGGCGGCCGCTGGAGCGGTTCCCGCGCCCGTGGCTGCGCGCGCGCATCGCCTATGTGCCGCAGCAGTCGTATCTCTTCGGCACGACCATCCGCGCGAACATCGCCCTGGCCGATCCCAATCTCCCGTTCGACCGCATCGTCGAGGCGGCCAGGCTGGCCGTGATCCACGACGAAATCGCCGCGCTGCCGATGGGATACGACACCGTGCTGGCCGATGCCGGCGCCTCTCTTTCGGGCGGCCAGCGCCAGCGCATTGCCTTGGCCCGCGCGCTGGCCGGCCGGCCAAGGGTGCTGATCCTCGACGAAGCGACCAGCTCGCTCGACTCGCTAACCGAACAGAAGATTCAGGAGAACCTCCGGTCGCTGCGGGCCACACGCATCGTTGCCGCGCATCGCCTCAGCACCATCCGCGACGCTGACCAGATCGTAGTCCTCGACCAGGGCCGCGCCGTCGAACGGGGCACCCACGCCGAGCTGGTGGCCCGCGACGGACTCTATCGCCGACTCGTTTCCGCGCAACTCGAAGGCGCGGAGGAAACAACCCCCACCCACCCGCGCATCAGCCACGCCCCGACGGGGGTTGAGGCGAGGCTTGCGCACACCGCAGCAAGGAAAGGAACCCCATGAAAAAGCAGATCACCAGCAAACTCTCCCTCAACAAGGAAACACTGCGTCACCTCTCCGAGCGCGACCTTCAGGCCGCCGTCGGCGGTTTCGCCACGGACCTCTGTCCGCCGACCGGGCCGTCGAACTGCGACGTCTGTCCGTCGGAAAGCTGCATCACCGGCGGTAGCTGCCTCACGGCCACCAACGGCCGGTTCTGCTGCTGAGGACCAATTGCAACGCGGCAGGCGGCCGGGCGCATGCCCGGCCGTCTGCCTCATTCCGGGAGACGAATGCACATGTGGCAACCGATTGCGAGCGACGCGGTCAGCCGCGAATGCTGGCGCACGATCGCCGACATCGAGGCCGCGCTGACCGAGCATCTGCGGGGAGAGGCCGGAAACGAATGGGCGCCCGCTCATCTATCGGCGGGAACGGCCGGCATGGCATTGTTCTTTGCCTATCTGTACGCCGCGCGTGGAGAAGCGGTCGCGGCCGACCGCGCACTGGAAGCGCTCGACATCAGCACCGTGGCGCTGGAGCATCGGCGGCTGCTTCCCACGCTCTATTCCGGCTTTGTCGGGATCGGTTGGGTGATCACCCACCTCTCGCGCGAGATATTCGAGGGCGACGGCGAGCTTGCCGTTGCGATCGACGAGGCGCTGCGGGTGTTGCTGACGGAGGTGACCGAGAGCCATCAGTTCGAGCTTCTGAGCGGACTGGCCGGGTATGGCACCTATCTCGTGGAGCGGCTCCCCAGTCCGAGCGCAGTCGAACTGCTCACCCGGGTCATCGACCTTCTTGAAGCGTCGCGGGACGTCACCGGCACCTGGTTCAGCAACCCTGACTGGCTGCCTGATTGGCAGCGCCAGTTGATGCCGCGCGGCTATCACAACCTTGGCGTGGCTCACGGGATCCCCGGCGTGATCGGATTTCTGGCGGCGGCGCAGCGCGCAGGCGCGGCCGATCCGCGCATCCCCCGTCTTGCGGACGCGGCGGTGCGCTGGCTTCTCGCGCAGAAGGGATCGTGGCCGAGCTCGGTCTTTCCCGCGCACATCCCGCCCGACGACGATCCGCGGCCGACGCGCACCGCCTGGTGTTACGGCGACATCGGCGTTGCCGCGGTTCTGCTTTCCGCCGCCCGCAGCTTCGATCGTGGCGAGTGGGCGGAGGAAGCGCTGGCCATCGCCCGCATCGCCGCGCGGCGGTCGGTGGAAGAGACGAAGGTGACGGACGTCGGTCTCTGCCACGGCGCCTCCGGCATCGCCCATCTCTTCAATCGCCTTTACCAGGCCAGCGGGGATGACGAACTGCGCGCCGCCGCCGAGACCTGGTACGGGCAGACGCTGGCCATGCGCCGTCCCGGCGAAGGCATCGCCGGCTTCATCGGCTGGTCTGATGGCAGACGGCCGGGGGAAGGGGAGTGGTGCGGCGAGCCGGGCTTCCTCTCCGGCGTGGCCGGCATCGGTCTGGCGCTGCTGGCGGCGGTGAGCGAGGTCGAGCCGCAGTGGGACCGGGTGATGGTCGTCAGCGTCCCGCCGCGGAAAGAGGCGTCATGACCATCGCCGACGACTTCCTTCCTTCCGATCTCGTGGTGATGCGCACCCCGTTCCTGCCGTTCGAGGAGCTGGAGGCGTGGAACGCGGATCTGCGCGCGCCGCATGCGGAGGGTGACGAGACGGCCGATGCGCTGACACACGACACCGCGTTGTTGCGAGAACGACTGCAGATTCTTGCCGGCCGGCCGGAGATCGCGGAAGCGATTTTTCTGGCGTCCCCCGACCTGGCGGAAAGCATCGCCCAGTGGCGTCGGGAGCCAGAGTCAAAGAAAGGGCGGCGCACCGAACACGGCTTGGTCCGTTACTTCCTGCGCATGGCCACGCGGCCGACGCCGTTCGGACTTTTCTCGGGATGCACGGCGGGGAGCGTCGGCGCACGCACGGAGCTGGCGCTGGAAGCGCGGGACGGTTATCGCCGCCACAGCCGGCTGGATATGGATTATCTCCACGCCCTCTGCGAGCACCTGGTGCGCGATCCGGAGATCCGGCGCCATCTGGTTTTTCGCCCGAACTCGAGCCTCTACGAAGCGGCCGGCCGGCTGCGTTTCGCCGAGTCGCGCGTGCGGGGCCGGCTGCGCACCTATCACCTCGTTGCCTTCGACGCCTTCGACGCGCTTCGCGAAACGCTGCAGCGCGCTGCGGGTGGCGCTCGCCTCAGCGAGCTGGCCGAAGCGCTGGTCGCCGGCGACGCCGAGGGAGAGATTACGCGTGAGGACGCCGACGCATTTCTGTGTGACGTTGTCGACAACCAGCTCCTGCTCGCCGATCTGGCGTTGCCGGTGACCGGCCAGGAGAGCACGGGCGGTTTGCTGCGCCAACTGGAAGCGATCGCCGCGGCGGGGGAGGCGCACATGCTGCTGGCGCAGGCCGAGCGCGCGCTGGCCGGTATCGACGCGTCTCCCGCGCTGGCCATCGAGCGCTATCGCGGGATCGCCAGCGCGCTCGAGCCGCTCGGCGTTCCGGTCGAGCTCTCCCGTCTCTTTCAGGTCGATCTGATCAAGCCTCCGCGTGAGGTCGTGCTCGGCGACGCCGTCGTCGCGGAGATCGCCCGCGGTGTGGAGATCCTTCACCACTCGTCGCGGCAGCGGGGCGGACGGGCGCTCGATGAATTCCGCGGTGCGTTCGTCGAAAGATATGGTTCCGATCGCGAAGTTCCTCTGTTGGAGGCGCTCGATGAAGAGAGCGGCATCGGCTACGAGCGATCCAACAATGTGGCCGCCGAGGCCTCTCCGATGCTGGCGGGGCTGGCTCTGCGGCGCAATGCCGACCGGATGCAACTGACGTGGGGAAGCTGCGAGGCGGCCATGCTGCGACTTCTCTCCCGCGCGCTGGCGGCAGGGGAGATGGAGGTCGCGCTGACCGACGACGACGTCGCGCGGCTGGCAAACCCCGGTCGCCCGGCACTCCCCGACGCGTTCCATGCGTCGGTGGCGCTGGCGGCGTCGTCGGCGGAGGCGATCGCGCGCGGCGACTATCGCGTGCTGCTCCACTTCGCCACGGGTCCCTCCGGTGCGCGGATGCTGGGTCGTTTCTGCCATGCCGACCCGGCCATCCACGCCGGCGTCGCAAAGCATATTGCCGCGGAAGAAGCACTTCGTCCCGGCGCATGTTTCGCTGAGATCGTCCATCTTCCGGCGGGGCGCATCGGCAACATTCTGGCGCGTCCCGTTTTGCGCCAGTACGAAATCCCGTTCCTCGGCCGCTCGGGTGCGCCCTCCGATCGGCAGATCCCGCTCGACGACCTGCTTGTCACCGTTTCCGGCGATCGCATCCGGCTCCGCTCGAAACGCCTCGACTGCGAAGTGATTCCGCGCCTGACGACGGCGCACAACACCAACGCCGAGAGTCTCGGCGTCTACCGTTTTCTGGCCGCGCTCCAGCAGGGCGTGGGGATTCAGTGGGACTGGGGCCCGCTGGACGCCATGCCGTTTCTTCCACGCGTCGTCAGCGGCCGGGTGGTGCTGGAGCGGGCGCGCTGGCGGGTCTCCGCGACGGAGATCAAGCCGATGGCGGCGGCCGGCGGAGCGGCGCGCTTCCGGCTGGCGCAGCAGTTCCGCACGGAGCGCCGCATGCCGCGCTATGTCGTGCTGGCCGACGGCGACCAGGAATTGCTGCTCGACTTCGACAACGCCCTGGCACTCGATGCCGTCATCGACCTGATTCGAAACCGGCACGAGCTGCTGCTCACCGAGCTCTATCCGGCGCCGGACGAGCTCTGCGCCAGCGGGCCGGAAGGGCGCTTCGTGCACGAGCTGATCGTGCCCTTCACCAGACGCGCCCCGGCGGCGTCAGTCGCCGTCGAGCAGCCGAAGACGCCGACGCGGCTCGTTCCGCGAACCTTTCCGCCCGGTTCTGAGTGGCTGTACGCCAAGTTCTATAGCGGCACGGCCACGGCCGATCGCGTGCTCCTGGAGGAGCTGGCGCCGCTCGCGGCGGAGGTCGTCGCCGGTGGCGCGGCCCGCCGCTGGTTTTTCATCCGCTATGCCGACCCGGCCTGGCACCTGCGCATTCGCTTTCAAGGCGATCGGCGGCAATTGCGCGCGGTGGTTCAACCGGCGCTGCAACTGGCCGCTGAGCGTTTGATCGGAAGCGGCATCGCCTGGAAAGTCCAGTTCGATACCTATGAGCGCGAGGTCGAACGATACGGCGGTCCGGAAGCGATCGAGCTGATGGAGGAGATCTTCTTTCGCGACAGCGAAGCGGCCGTGGCCATGCTGGCCTCGTGCAGCGGCGACGCTGCTGCCGGCATGCGCGGGCCGCTCATGGCCGCCGGGATCGATTCGCTGTTTGCGGATTTCGGTCACGATCCCGCCGCCCGGCTCAAACTTGCCGAGGCATCGCGGAATCACTTCGCCAGGCAATACCAATACGAGGCGTTACGCGCACCGCTGGCAGACCGCTTGCGCCGTGATCGTCAAACATTTCAGCGCCTGCTCGACGATCCGGCCTCCGTGCCTGCTCTCAGGACGCGCTCGGAAGCGATCGCCGCCGCCGCCGACGAGTTGATGGCGCGCGAGCGCCGCGGCCGGCTGCAGTTGCCGTTGCGGACCGTTCTCCTGAGTCTCGTTCACATGTTCGTGAATCGCCTCAGCCGCTCCGCCGGCCCCGAGCACGAGCTGGTGCTGTACGACTACCTCGTCCAGCTCTACCGGTCGCAACTGGCCAGGAGCGTGAAGCGACCGGCCTCCATGCCTCGGGAACAACGGCGGGTCACGGAAGGGTAGGCCGCACGGCGGGCTGCGTTGTTTGCCCAGGGCTCGGCCAGCATCTTCGCTCGATCGTTCTGCCGCGCAGGCTCCTAACCGCATTTCTCACACTCTTACGTGGATAGCCGGCACCCTGTTACCCGTCGAGGGCCTTCTCCCCCGCGGTTTCTTGCGGGGGAGAAGGTGCCGACAGGCGGATGAGGGGGCGTTCACGCGTGTTTTATTCGCGCGCGACTCGTGCTTTCAAGCGGCCCTTGGGCCAGCGACGCAAGATCGTTTCTGACGCGCATGCGCCCCCTCATCCGCCTGTCGGCACCTTCTCCCCCCGCAAAAAAACCGCGGGGGGAGAAGGCTCTCGGTGAAAGGGCGTGGCAAGAAACGAAGCAATGCTGTGAGAAATGCGGCCCAGGAGTGGCGAAGACCTTCTACGCCGCCGGCAACTCCAACTCGATCCGCCGCTCCCCGCGATAGGAAGTGACGCGCGGCAGATGTTCGCTCACCGCGATCGTAACGACGCCGTCCGCGGTCGTTGCGGTGATCGAGAGATCGATGCGCGTGTCTCCCGATTGCGCGATGGCGTTCTGCACCAGCGCCAGCACGGCGAGGTTGGGGACGTGGAGGGAACGGGCATTGGCATCCGCCTCGATCGACAGATGGATCGGTCCGTCGAGAACGCTGCGCTGAAAGTCGAGGTAACGCTCGATGGAGTCGAGCTCCTCGCCGAGCGGCACCAACTCGGGCTGCGGATGTCGCAACGAATCGTGCAGCATCGCGCCGAGGTCGGCGATGAGACGCTGCCCTTCGGGGACGTTCGTAGCGATGACGCCGGAGATACGAGCCAGCGCTGCGTTGAGAAGCGCAGGCTGCAGACGTCCTGCCGCCGCTTTCAGCTCTGCCCGGGCGATGGCCGTATCGAGCTCCGCCTCCTCGGCCAGACGGTGGTCTTCGACGGCCCACGAATACACCGCGTAGCCGATTCCGGTGACGATGGCCAGGTAGAACGTGGCTGTGAAGAAGCCGCCGGGAAGGTAGTCCGGCCAGACCGAAGCGAAGGGCAGTTGAGAGATCGTCGCTTCGAAGAGGGCGCGCGTGCTTACCATCGCCGCCGAGAGCGCGGAGATGCCTGCCGTGGCAGCAGCCATCGCCGCCAGCCGCGGTTGCCGCGGCCGGGTCTGTCTCCACTCGATCACGGCGAATACCAGAAAGGCCGCCCCAATCCACAGCGAGCTGTCGAAGAGCACGTATGCGGCAGGCATCCAAAGCCAATGCGAATGGAAGTCGCGGGCGTGAAGCGCGGCGTTCACGATGTTAAAGGCCACGACCGGAAGGATCAGGCTCCGTCGCACGCGCGCCAATCCCAGCAAGTGGAGTCTGGTCATGCCGCTTCCTTCTTTCGTACCAAAGGCATCACCACCGTCACCACCGTCGATCCGGAGCCGTCCTCGGTCAAGGTCACCCGCTGGTTGTTGCCGAAGAGGAGCGCCAGCCTGGCCCGTACCGCGGCCAGACCGATGCCGATTCCGGGCGAGGCCGGCGCGCCCGAGCTGCTGTTGCGCACGCGGATCGTCAACGCGCCGATTCCCCATTCGGCATCGACCACGATCTCCCCTCCCTCCTCGCAGCTGGCGACGCCGTATTTGAGAGCGTTCTCGACCAAGGGCTGCAGGATGAGCCGCGGCACGAGACATGCCTGGAGGCCGGGCGGAATGGCGATGCGGCTGCGCAGCCGGGCGCCGAAACGCAGCGACTGCAGCCGCAGGTACTGCCGGACAAATTGCACTTCGTCGGCCAGCGAAACGGTGGCCGCCGCTCCGTGCCGGATGGAGTAGGCCAACAGATCCTGCAGCCCGGCCAGCATCTCCCGCGCCGCGGCCGCGTCATTTTCAGCGAGCGCGGAAATTCCGGTCAGGGTGTTGAGCAGAAAGTGCGGCTCCAACTGTTCCGCCAGGACGCGCAGCTCGGCCCGCACCAGAACGCCTTCGCTCTCCGCGCGGTGGCGCGCCGCCTGAAGCTGCCGTTGCCACCAGCTCATCCCGATCACGGTGGCGGCCAGGACCACCGTGAACAAGGCCACTCCGACGGCTTGCGCCTGTAGCGCCCGAACGAACGAGGCTCCATCGATCGTCATCGGCTTCCGCAGCAACGCGTCGGTGCACGCATAACAGAGCAGCCGCAACACCCACGTGGCGGCGATGGTGCCGAGGAAGGCTGATCGGCGAATGAACGGGCGGCGGAGGGAGAGGGCGGCGTTGCAGCCGCGGAAGAGCAGCCAGGTGACGCCCGTCCAGATCGCCGATTGCAACAGCGTCGTCAGCGACAGCCGGAGATACGGCACCGGTTCTCCCGCCGAGCGAAGCACCGCGCTTTCGAAAGCGACGCGGAAGACGCCGTACAATAGCCAGAACGCCGCCAGCGTCCGGCCGAGGTGCCGAATCGACGTCCGCCGGACTCCCAGGTCGTCGTGCATGTCAGTTAAGACGTAAAGCCAGCGAAAACGTCCTCCGTATCCCGATGACAAACATGTGAATTCACAGCCCTTCGATCAGTCTTCGCAAGCGATCGCGATAGGGCGCGCCGAGGCGCAGACGTGTCCCGTCGCGCAGAAGCACGACCAGCTCGCGCGCAAACGTCGGCTGCAGCTCCACGATGCGGTCGACATTGACGATGGTGGAGCGATGGATGCGGGCGAAACGCGCCGGATCGAGGCGCGGCTCGATCGCTGCCATGGTCGTTCGATAGAGGTACTCCGCCGCGCCGACGTGCAGGCTCACATAGTTGCCGGCCGTTTCCAGCCAGTCGACCTCGTCGATCTTCACCAGATGGATCCGTGCGCTTTTCTTCACGGCCACGCGGGAAAGAAACGTCGTCGCGGTCGTCGCCGCGGAGTCTGCCGTCAAGGCCAGTTGTTGGCGCAGGCGGGCCAGCGTCCTGGCCAGGCGGTCGGCGTGGTAGGGCTTCAGCACGTAGTCGAGGGCCTCCTCTTCGAAGGCCCGCACGGCGTAGTGATCGAACCCGGTCACGAACACGACGTGCGGCTGCGCTCCCGCCGCGTGCAGTTGCTCGAGCACGTCCAGCCCGGAAAGGCGCGGCATCTCCACATCGAGAAAGACCAGATCGGCCCTGATCGCCTCGGCATCGCGCAGAAAAGCCGTGCCGCTACGAAACTCCGCGACGACGTCGATGTCCGGTTCCTGTGCCAGAAGCGCGCGCAGACTCTCCAGCGCCAGCGGCTCATCATCGACGAGCACCGTCCTGATCGATCGTGACACCTGCGACAACCGTCCCCCGCTCACGGCGGTGTATACGGAGTTCCGTTGAATTAGATTCGCGGGAAGTGCGGCGCCCTGCCGGAGGCGTTGAAGCGGATCCGGTCGAGCTCCTCGGAAGCGATCGTCGCGAGGCGACTTAAGGCTCCGGCCTCTCGTCGCCCTCCGCTCGGAGGTGGACTCCGCGAGGGCGAGCCCTCCACATGGCCCCTCGTCCGCCGACTCAGCGTTACCGTAGCCGCATTTCTCACACTCTCACAGAAACGGCGGCGCCACGAGGTTCAAGCGATGCTGTGACAAATGCGGGCTCGTCGGGCGCCCGGGTAACCTCGGCCGGTGAGATGACGGCGCCGGCGGAAGTAGTTTCCGTTGCGACGGAACGATCTCCTGCTCCGGACCAGAGTCTCTTCCGCCGGAAGCCGCAATCGTTCCGGCAGAGCATTATCCTGTTCTGCAGGAACGAAAATTCATTCCTGCAGGTTATTATACTATTCTACAAGAGCGAAAAATCATCTACATCACTCCGATGCCCGCCTGGCCACCGCGGAGAACCACCCCATGCGCGGCGCCTCGAACGTCTCGACCTCGGCGTAGCCGGCCGCGGCCAGCAGCTCCTCATGCTCGCGTACGCTGAGGCAACTCCCTCCGAGGACTTTCATGACCAGCGCCACCACGTCGTACTTCCTCCTCCGGTAGGCCTCGGCGATGATCACCAGCCGTCCGCCGGGCTTGAGCACACGTCTCAGTTCCTGAAGGTCGCTGACCGGCTCGGGCCAGTAGTAGTGCGTCTCCACCGCCGTGATGAGGTCGAACATGCCGTCCGCAAACGGCAGGCTGGAGACGGAGCTCTGCACGATCTCGACCCGCCCCGCGGCGATCGACTCCGCATTGGTCCGGCGCGCCACGGCCACGCTGTCCGCCGAGTAGTCGGCTCCATAGACCTTCCCCTCCGACGCCATGGCCGCGAGCGTCCCGATCGTCCGCCCCCCGCCACACCCCATGTCCAGGATCGTGTAGCCCTTTTCCACCGCGACATGCTTCAGCCCCCACGCCGTCAGCGCGCCGTGACTCCGGTTCATGACCACGGCATACACCCGCCCCAACCCCCACCGCGGCTTCCGGCACTGCAGAATCGTGGCGCCCGTGGCGAGGAGCGTCACACCCATGAGGATCGCCTTTTCGAGAGTCATCTGCGCAGATACGCCTGGAACGCGACAGTGTTTCGGCGGGGTGGGTCGTTGTGGCGGTTTAGGATCTGCCCAGGGGTCGAGCTTCGTAGGGCCATTCCTAGCATTCGTTCGTAGCGTCAGACCTTTGTTTCGACACTGTTCGTAACTACGAATAACGCCTCGTTTGCTCTGATACCCTTTGAACCGTTTGCAACCACTTGCTTTCTCAGATGGTTACGATTCTTCGAAAAACGAAGGTGTGACCCTCTGGACTCTCCCTTAATTTTAGACCCCCACCACGTCCGAAACATTAGCTCAGCCCCAGCCTTATCGGTTTCGGGCTGCACCCAGGTGGGGAAAATGGGGTTCGTGTCACTCCTATAGCGAGAGGGGACTCATCAATGAGGAAAGCAACCGTCGTCATCGCCCTGTCGCTGCTCGGGTGCACATCGAGCAACTTCACAAAAACCGGATTCGATACCAAGACGAGGCCACCACTCGCCGACAACTGTCCCGTCGTGGTGCTTGAGTCCATGCCGACGGACCGTCCATATGAAGAGTTGGGCTTTTGCAACGCTTCTGCTCCAGGCGGCGGCGTGATATCAGACAAGACCCCAGACGCGATCGCGGAACTTAAGCGATGCGCGTGCAGGAATGGTGGAAACGCAATCGTTTTCAAGACCGGAGACGAGCGTGGCGTGCAGTCACCATTTGGGTACTCGCAGCAAAAGGTGATGGCCAGAGCGACCATTCTTTTCGTGCCCCCTCCAGACGCGCGCAGGTGACCGGCATTTGGCATACGGGCTTCGCCGCGACGAGGGCGTTCCGGACCCCCTCGCTGAGGTCCACGCCCTTGATGCCCTTACGCTGGAATCCTGGTGTGCCTGGTAGAGGCTGAAATCGACGAGGAAGTCGCCCTTCACCGACTGCCGGTAGTCGTAGAGGAAGGTCGGCACATTGGCATCGCACCCGAAGAACAGGAAGGCGTCGATGATGTTGGCGCGGGTGGCGGTCAACCCGGTCATCGAAGTACGCCATGACTTCGGTGAATCGCTTGGGGACCAGCGATGGGCTTCGTCGAAGATGATGAGACCGGGAAGAAGTTAGGGGTTGTATCCGGAGAATCAATTAGCGGATGAACGTTAAGCTGGAAGATACGACCCAATTCGCCGGAGCTAGTGGATGCGCTCCGTGGCGCTAAGGTGATATTCTTTCGCGATTGTGCGCGACGCGTCTCCCCTGCAGCAAGCTTGCTGGGCACCCTCCGCGGAGCTCCCTTCGCTACCTTTCGACGTTATCGGCGAAACGCACGTTGCAGCGGCAGTAGCATCGTTGCTCTACTTTGACTCAGTCTATTGTCCTACCCTCGCGACTGTGCCGGAGATAGGTCCTGAGCTGCAAAGCTCGATACCCGGCCCTGTGCAGTTAGCGCGGCTCGCGCGTGATCCTCGCGTCGCGCGCTTGTTAGCGGGTAAAGCAGACCACGGCTTGACCATAAACGAATGGGTCGGCGTATACTTGGCAGGGTATATCCGAGCCCGAAAGGAATTCGAGGACGAGTACACGCCCCTCTGGAAAGAGAACATCGTCATTCCTCTCTCATTTTGTAAAGCCCTCCAAAACCTCGATTCATCGAAACCGGCAGAACACCGCACCGTACGGGGTTGGGCACACGCGTTCGTCGATCAAGTCGTTCCGCATCTGGCCGCTGTCATTCCCGAACGCCAGGAGTACGCTGATTATGCTAATTGGGTAGTTGACGTCTACCAAACTAGCTCCTCGATTGCGGTGGCCGCTGCATATGTTCGGGAAGCGTTGGAACACGCGGGTGCGCAAAGGTTCCTAGCGAGCGATAGAGTCTTTGATCTCGCTATCTTCAGCCGCATCGTTTTGTTGTTTGATGTGTTTTGTCGACGAATACTTACGGGTCCACTGCCCACGATCACCGCGTGTGAGGGTTATTTGCACCTGCAGGAGCTTATGGCGCGGGAGGTGTTTGTATGGCAAACCGAATCTGGTCTAGAGCACTCAAGACAGCAATCAATTGCACACAAGATCGCAACGCATTGCGTCGCCGAACTGCCAGTACCGTTTCCGCGCTCTATCGAAGCAATTATTCATGTCCGCCAAGCGCTTGCGCCAGAGCTGGAAGCATTTCGGACTGTGGTCACGGATGCGGCGGAAAACGTTCTGCTTAGCGACCGAGATAGCCCGGCCAACATTCATGGTGAGTTCACCATGAAACTCGCGCGTCCCCTACGTGATCTACGCCGACGCCTCGGCTCTCCCAATCGCGAACTGATTCGCAACCTTGTTTCCAATCAGTCAATCATAACTGCGGTCGCCGTGTCGTTGATGGCAGGTGCGTCGACCGGCATAAACGATGTCTCGGCTGCCATTCTCGGAATAGCTGCGCCCACCCTCACAGCTGCAATCAGGACGCTACTGGACCGGGGACAGGACATCCGGAGGTCAGGACTCGCGTTCTTGTTGAGGTTGTCAGATAGCCAGTAAGGAATCAGTCACGTAGAGACACCGTTCCATTCTCCGAGCGCAGAGCGGAGGTGAATGTGTGAGTGACAGTTGGGGGAGGATGGACGAGCTTCAGCGGACGTTTGAGCAGGCGCGGAAGCTGTATCAGGAGCGCTACGGTAGTACCGAAGCGCTCCTTCGATCCGCCGGCATCGATAGCCAGAGGCGGAGCGAGATTGAGGTGTTCAAAGCGCTCTCTCAGGCTGATCGACTACGTTATTCCACGGAGCTGCCGCTTTCCGTCGACCGAGAGGTAAAACGCCTCCGCGAGTCATTCGAGACATCCTCATCGCTCAACGCTTTTACCGCGCTCGACAGCGAAGTTCAGCGCACGCGCGACTTGCTCAGATCTACGCGTCTCGAAACCGCGCTGCCGACGGTGCTCATGGGATACACGGCGTGGGAGGGGATGATCCGTGAACTGCGGCGTCAGGCTCTCGATTCGGAATACCTAATGCGCACGCCCCGCCTCGCGGATCGCTTTGTGGCGTCCGCAGAGCGGTTCGGCGCGTTCCTATACGAGACCACCGAGCAGTTGGCGCGTACAGATGATCCCGCGCTGGAGATGGCGCTGGAGGGCTCGATCGTGCTCGCCGAAGATGTCATCAGCACGAACGTCGTCGTCACTAGTGACTTCGACATCGATGACGCAGGCGACACGTCGGATGTCGCGGCAGCCGAGGAGCCGGCACTCGTGTTGCCCTTCGTGCAGCGATCGGAACTCGTCCTCGCGCGCCACGAATTGGCTTCCATTGACGTGCCTGCGCTCGCGCCCTATTCGGCGGCCTTCCGATCCGCTCAGCACGTTCACTCCGCGATAGGTTTTCTCAGCGAGGTGAACACCGCGCGGAAGATGAAGGACAAGAAAGAGACGTTCAAGCCCACGACGCGATTCGCCGTGGCCATTCGCGACGTTCTGTTCATCGTGCCAATGGACGAGCGCACTTTTGGTGACTTCATGGACGCGTTGTACTTCTTGTTGTTCGAATCCGCAGGCGACGAGCATCCGCGATTTCTTATCGAAAACGAAGGAGAGCTGGAGCGGGATGAGTGTGAAGTAGTGTGGATGGTCAAGCGTCTCCGCAACTTCTTCCGGCACGACCCGGACCACGGAAAAAACTCTGACATGCGAAAGAAGTTCACTTCGCTCAACGAAGACATGGCGACGTTTGGTCTTCGCTCGCTACCGCGGACGGCTGAAGAGTACCGACGAGTCCACAACACGCTACTACGTCAAACGGCAGACTTCCTGAGGCTGCTCCGCGATCGGGTATAAACACACAGTGCGCAGTACGCCTGCCGCAACTCCCGCGCTTCGTCGGGCGGGGCACTCGATCGCGTCTCAGAAAACGCAGCTGGCGTCCCCAACGGGATTCGAACCCGTGTTGGCGCCGTGAAAGGGCGCATACGCCTGTGTCTGCTATCACGCAGGCGGTTGCCCCACGCGAGAGCGTAGCACGGAGTTCTATCTGCGGGACCACTTCCGTATTCTCTATTGAGAGCGCCGCTCTCATTGCCGTCCCTAAATCAGCAACCCAGCGCCAGCGAGGTCGGACTCTCAACGAAAGCTGCCCGAAACGTGAGTCGCGGGAGCTGCGGCGCGCCTTCACAGAGTTGAACAGAAAGGGCCGGACAGGCATGCAGCCAAATCGTGAGTGACGACGAGTCGGATCATCGCCGCGCGTTTCGGTCACGACGACTTCAACACCGCCGACAACGCCTTCGTTACACGCTCGAGCCGATCGTCCGTCGAGCCGCCCATGCAGGTGTTCACGCATGCGCGCATCTCACTATCGATGAGCGAGGCGGCGGTCTGATTGAGCGCCGCTTTGACGGCGGCGATCTGAATCAACACCTCGTCGGCGCAGCGGTGATCGACGACCATCTGCCGGATGCTACGCACGTGTCCCTCGATGCGCGCGAGACGATCGGCCAGACCTTTCTGCGCCTCCGGTGTCAGGTATTCGTCGGGTTGCGATGCCTTCTTCCGAGCTGCCATTCATCCTCCTCACGACACTGCGCAGCACGACGCCGCGGTCGTATTCGTTGCTTCCGCCCGTTCGATGCGAACGAGATCGCCGAGGCAGCAAGCACTCTTGGGGTTCTTCACTTCGCACGCGCAATGTCCGGTCCGGACTTCATGCGCAACCATTTCTCGTAGCTCGCGCGATCGCGCCGCATCGCTCATGCCACCGACGCTCACCGCGAAGCAGTAGCAAGCTGGCACGTTGGGGTCGTCAGGGTGTTTCGCGTACACGAGAACCGTCAGCTCGGCCTCCGTGAACGTCACGTTCTCTTCAGCATCGAAGTAGACGACCGGGCAGTCGCGCGTCGCGCAGTAGCGCGGCTGCGGAGGAACGCCGCGGCGCAAACCATCGGAAGTCAGCAAGGCCTTCAGCGTGATGCGATCGACAGCCGTACCTACCTCTTCGCACTTTGGGCAGCGCGTCGCCGGTTTGCTCACGCCCGGCCTTTCGTGTTGCCGAGCAGGGCCGTCACTTTGCCGATAAAGACGGCTGGATTCAGGCAGGCGCGCTGGTCTGCGCCGTCTTCCGCGCGGAGCTGGTGCATCCAGAACGTCGGCGTCGGCGGTTGCTCGCCGGTCCACTTCACGCCGGGCGCATAGAGCAGATACACGTCCCAGGCGGAGCCTTTGAGCGCCAGCGTCTTCGCCATGAGCTTCCCCGAGGCTCGATCGCCGTCCCACTCCTGCTCGAGCCGCTGATCGACGAAGCTTGCGGCCTGTGCGCCGGCCGCTTGCCTGGAATCGGATGGAAACATCGGTAGCCAGACGACGAAGCCGCGCAGCCGCGCGTCGTTCGGGTATTTGGAGAACACGCTTTGCACGACTCGCTGGCCCTTCTGGCAGATGCCGCAGGTCGGCGAGAGCAGCGCGACGACGCGCACCCGGTCGCTCGCACGGTTGAATTCATCGCGGAGCTGCTGGGTGCGATACGCGCCGAGTGCAACCGGTTTCGCGCTCGACGGCATTACCCCCGGCACATCGCAGGAGGTCGCTGCGATCTTCGGCTTCGACGCGGCCGCTATGCTGCCCGCGACGGTCACCTTGTAAGAAAGCGCGCCGGCGATGGCCGCGGCGATCTTCGCCGGCGTGGTCTTACTCGCGTCGTAGGTCACGACAGCCTGCTTCTGTTCGTAGGAAACCTGCTGCCCGGTGACGCCGGGCGTCTTCTGCAGCACAAGCTTCACTGCCGTCTCGCAACCTGCGCACGTTATTCCTTCGATGTGCAGCGTCGTCGTGGAGGTTGCCGCCGATAGCGGAACGGCCAACGCGAGGAACAACGCCAAGGCGATCATCACTAGCTTCTTGGTCTTCATGGATCGAATCTCCTTACCTCAGTACCCACGCGGACCACGTGGGAAATGTGAACACGATCAGTGCGACGACGGTCGCTATCCACAACGCGGCACGGTTGATCTGCTGCATGCGATCCACTCCCTGCGTCTCGCAGAGGGAGCCGGGCGCGCACTCCGCCATGGGCTTTCGGTATGTTGCGTAGAAGGCGACGCCGAGCAGCAACGCCGTCGCGGCACCGAAGATCGGCCGCAGTGGCTCGTACCTGGACAGCGCGGCGAGACTCGTCATCCCGAACATCACGGCGGCGATCGGGCCGATACAGCAGATCGATGCGCCGAACGCAGTCGCGATCGACGCCGCTATGCCGAGCCGCGCAACGCGCGCTTGTTTCCGTTGTTCCATCGCGTCTCCGAGCATCCCCCTAGGGGGGATATGGTACTGCGACGGAGCGGCACGGTCGAAGGTTCCCTCATGTGGTCAGTGACTAAGACGTGCTGGACGATATGGGGGCGCATGGGTTCGCCTCACGCATACGCCGTTAGGAACTGTCCAATCGGAAGGAAAATGTGCATGCTCGTTCCTTTGCCGGCGGCACTCTCCGCGAAGAGAAGCCCGTGATGCGCAGCGACGATTTGGCGCGAGATGGCGAGCCCTAACCCCGTGCCTTTCGGTTTGGTCGTGAAGAGCGGCTCAAATATTCGATGCGCGGTACTCGGGCTCATTCCTTCGCCGTCGTCGCTCACCTCGACATGCGCGAAGTGGCCAGCGGGTACGATGCCGAAGGCGAAGTTGCCGCCCTCGCAGCGCGAGGCCGTACAGGAAACGTGACCGTGCTCGCGAATCGCGTCGCGGGAATTCAGAATGAGATTCGTGAGCACTTGCGACAAACGATCTTCGTCGCCTTGGAAGACCAACGGTTCATCCACCTTGATCGTAAGGTCGGCTTTCGTCCCGAGCAACGGCTGCAGCTCCCGCTCCATCTGGTCAAGCCATTTACGCGCGTCGATCGTCGAGACGTGGATCTCGCTCGGCGCGGAGAATCGCAGGATTTCGTCAGCGATCCCTGAGCCCCGATGAACGTAGCGGCGCAACATCTCGGCGACGGACGCCGTCCTCTCGTCCGGAGCGGTTCGCTGGAGCACGGTGAGATTTGTCTCGATCGCCATCAGAATGTTGCGGAACTCATGAGCCGCGTTTGCCGCGACACGACCGAGCGACTCAACGCGATCGGCAGCTTCGAGCTGCCGTTCAAGGCCAAGAAGGTTCGTCACATCATGGAGTGTCACCAGGACATCGACGATCGACTCGCCGATCATGAGGCGGCGGCTCATGCCGCTCACCGTCCGCCAGGACCCGTCCTTGGCCTGCACGCGCAGGCGCTCGATCGGCTGCGCTTCGTCAGTAGCGCGTGAGGCTTCGAGCGACGCCTCCACGGCTCCTTGGTCCTCGCTATGAAAGAGCTCGGTAAGCGGGCGCGTCGGCAACTCATCGGCATCGTAGCCAAGCGCCTTGGTGACCGATGGGCTGGCATAGACGATCGTTCCCACCGGATCGACCACCAGTAGGACATCGACCAAGGCATCGAGCACGGTTGTTCCAAGCTCGAAAGAGCGGCGTCGCCGGATGCCGGCAAGCCACGCGATAGCGGCACCGGCCGAGCAGAGGAGCCAGAAGAGTCCGGCCGGCGCGAGGAGGGCCGCACCGACTGGCCGATTCCGCGTCTGATACACAATCCACATTCGATCAAACGCAGGCAGTTGCCGCTTCAATGTGAGCCCGACGTTTGCGGTAGGCACCTTAGCGCTCCGATGCTCGGCATCCAGCCGCTGAAGAGTCGGGCCGGCATCGAAGATCTGGAAGACAATTCCGGAGCGCGGCTCGACTACTCGCAGCAGATCCTCGGCCCGGAACGCGGTGACGATCCAGCCGGCGATAGAGCCGCCGACGCGGACCGGCACAAACGCCACCATGCCGTTCAGGCCCGGCTGCGCGGTGAGTGCGGTTCGACCGCTTCTCTGTGAGCGCTCTGCAGCTTCTTTGGCGATGCGATCCGCTCCGAGATCGACACCGCGGAGCAGTTCGCGGTTGCCGACAACTTCGCGCATCAGATACGTCGGCGATTCCGCAAACCCGAACGCCGCTTCGGGAAATCGGCGGGCCAAGGCGGTTGCGTCAGCCGGTGCCATCTCGATCGGACTTCGAGATGGGTTCTGCGCTGTTCGTGCCGCAACGGCGCTGGTAGCGCTCTTGAGCGCTTCGAGGCGGGCGGTGACTGCCTCGAATGTGTGCGCCGCTTTGCGACCCTCCGAGACGAAGTAGCTCAGAGGAGCTATGAAGAGACATGCGACGGACAGCCGTGCTGCCACTTTGCGCCAGCGCCGTTCCTTGCCGTACCCGAGAACGAGCCGCCACGGCTCGCGGTGCGATCGGGAAGGTATCGTCATCGTCTATGCAGTTTACGGCATATTTATTGCGATCCCGCTATTAACTCTGAGCGTCGGGCGGGTCTACTTCCGCCCATTGCCTCGAGCCCGCCGCGCAGCTTCTTCGTCGAGCGCTTCGTTGGTCCGCTCTTCCGCACTCACCATAAACTACCTCTCGCTTCTGAGTGGCGCAGCCTCCCGCAAATGGAGGAGTACATGCGCAAGTTCTTTGGTGCCCTGGCGGTCGTGTCCATTCTCGCCATCTCGATGCCCGTACAAGCAGCGCCGCAGAGCGACGATGGAGGTAGCGGCATCGTCCATCAGATCCTCGTGAAACTTCGCAAGAGCGTCGTTCATGCGTTGGATGAAATGGGTTGGCCGAAGCCGTAAGTGCCGCATCGGTAGGCGGTGAGGGCGCGGAGGCTACGCGACGGTGGCCTTCGCCCCTTCGTCACATCACGAGTGTATTTGGGGGTGCGAATGTCACGGCGCGACCTGATTCGGCGCTGGCGATGTAGCTGCGCACATATTTCGCAAGCTCGGCCGTGACTGACCGCCTGAGCGCCATCTGCCGGAGGTGCTCAAGCGCCTCGGCCGTGCAGCGCCGGCTTCGATTCGGCTCGCGCTCGTCGAGGGAGATCGACATCGCTGCGATCGACTCACAGAGATCGGTCACGTCTGACGTCGGATCGCCTTCGAGAATGAGGGTAACGATGTCGAGCCGGACCCGAACCCATTCATCGAGCAGCCGTGCCTCAAGGAACGATCTGGCCACGGTGTGCAGCGCAGCAATAGCAGCATCCGGCGATCCATCAATCGCATCGGCGCGTGCCGAGAGCCATTCGAGCCGCAGAAGCTCCGCTGCCAAAAAGTGTTGTGCAAAGATGCGACGCGCGAATGCGATCATCTCCCGCGCCTCGACCGGGTACCCGAGATCGACGAGGCAGGTAGCGGTGCACTGATCGGTAAACGCCACATCGAGTGCATCTACGCCCTCGGCAGCCACGAACCCCTCTCGTGCTAATCGGAAAAGGACCAGCGCCGCAGATGCATCGCCTCTCCGTCGCCGCGAACTCGCCCGCACGAATGTTGCGAGGGCGAACCGTCGCGGATCGCGGCCGTCAAAGTCACGCTCACATGCCAATGCCAACGCTTCTGCTTCATCAAGTCGGCAAACGTTTGAATCGGCAAACAGCATCGCTCGACACAATCGCAGGATGGCGAGTTGCAGTTGGGGTTCGTGCGTCGCCGAGGCAATCGATTCGGCAACGCCTAACACCGCCAAGGCCGCCCCGTACATTCTGGCACCGCGCAAATGGGTCGAATGATCTTTAAGCACTTCGACGACGCGCTCGGGGGTAAGGTCGCCGCGAGCGTACATTTTCTCGGCGATCGACGCCGCCGTGCTCGCGTAGTCAACGGCTCGACGCAAGTCTGCTGCGGCCGACACAACATCCGCGCGCTTCAGAAGGTACGTGATGACAAGATCGTGCTGCATCGCGGGATCGCCCGCTGCCACGGTCGGCCAACGATGGACGGGCAGCCGCGTCAGCAACTCTTCGGTGTTGCGTTCGATACTTCGCGCAACGGCCTCTGGATCTTCGTCGAAGGCCGTATCTAATTTCTTCGCGACGTCGATGACGCGCAGGCAATCTGGGCATCTTTCTGCATGCAGCAGAGCGTCGCTCGCTGCGACCAGTTCTTCCCGCGTCATGTTGATGCCATTGCTGAAAAACGCAGCGATCACGGCCTGTATCTCGGGGCAACGACCACTCGTCGTCATGATCGAGCACCGCGCCGCTTGGAGCGGCGTAACTGGCGTTCTCGCATGGCAGCGATCATCGCCTCCAAGTCCACATCGGGCAGTTCCAGCGCGAGCGCGATTGCCTCCCGCTGCACAAGCGTCTTCGCGTCGCGTGCGACCACATCCCCGAGTCGCCGGGCGTCGAGTTGTGACGGCGTAACACCCAACGCGGCCGCGAGACTATCCATGGTTTCGTCCGATGGATGATGCTTGCCGCGCTCGATGTCGGAGACGGTCTGTACGTGGATGCCCGCGAGGTTCGCGAGGCGCTGCTGCGTCATCTGTCGCTCACCGCGGAACTGGCGAATGAGTGCGCCGACGTCCGGGGAGTTGGGCGCGCGCGTTTCCGACGTCATCCGGTGGAAGCCTACCATGCAGGTGCCGAGTCTACGCGGACGCACTTCCCGAACGCAACCGTGAAGTAAGCGTACTTGCGCATTTCGCGCTTAGTATCTAGAATGCTCTCCTCGTGCGATCGCTCCGACTACCAGCAATACTTTCAGCCGGGCGACCACCGCCGTTCTCCCACGGAAATGTGCAGGTCGCGCCACGTCGCTTGCGACGAGTAACGTGGCGCGCCTGCGGGGATAGGCCGACACGTCCCGATTGCTTCTGAAAGGCGCCCTCCCGCTGTTGATGGTGGTTGGACGTTGCGTCGGGCCGCGCGGACTTCCGGAATTCTACACGCGATCGGACGAGAAAGACCTCGCGGTCGCGATTGGCATCCAAACGAATACGGAAATGCTTGACCAGACTCGTTCTCTCGCTGCTCAAAGCCGTCAACCGCCCCTCCGAACGAGGCGGAGGCGCAGGAAGTATCAAGGCGTCGCCCAGACGAGGCTGGAGCGGTACATCCGCTCCCGAGGGCTCTTCCATTCTGAAGTGGCCAGAGCATCCCAAGTCTGCCGTCAGCGGCTCCAGTTGTGGCGCACCGGCAAAGCGTGGCCGATGCTCACCAGCATTCGCAAACTTGTCAAAGGCATGCGTGAAATGACGGACGACCCCAACGTCAAAGCAAACGACCTTTTCCCACTCGATGATGATGACTAGACGAGCGCCTCGAACAAATGGGGATACGCGCCTTGATCGCTTCCTGACTGCCAGGGGGATCGACAGAACGAGGTTCGCGAAAGAAGCCGGCTACAGCAGACAGTGGGTGCAGCGCGTGCGTTTCGGTGACTCGGAGCCGACCGCGAAGGCCATCCGTTGTTTCGTCAAAGCCGCACGTACCGTCGCAAAAGATGCCTCGATCAAAGCCAACGACTTATTTCCGTTAGATGACGATGACAGTCCGCAATAAAACACCAAGAACACTTCTCGAAGCGGCATTCATCCGGTACGGACTTGAGGTGGTCACGGTGGCCCGACTCGCAGGTACGAATCGAATGCGTATCAACAGACTTCAACGCGGGGTTGCTCCTGCGCGCCGACCTATTCGAGCACGGCTTCTCAAAGTGATTCGTCAATTGGCAAGAGACGAATCCATCACTGAGGCGGACCTATTCCCAGCAGAGGGATAGGCAATTCCGCGAGGTCATTCGATGTGGAGTTAACACGACAATGACAAGCATCAGGTACGAATACATAAAAAACGGCCGACGCACTGCAAGGCACGGGTGGTGGCTGTATTTGGAGAACTGATCCGTGCCTCTTCCTGCCGCCGATCTGAATGAGGAGGGAATGACGCGCGTAATCGAGGAATACCTGGAGTTGTGCTACCGGACGCATTCCGTACCGAGGGCGCCAGAGTTTGCCGCGTCGCTTGAACAGAGCGCGAGCACGGTTCGCAGGCACGTTCAACGCATATACGGTGTTCCTCTGGGAAGACTGCTGCGACAGAAGAGACTCGAGAAGACTGCGTTGCTGTTGCGGACGACGGACCTCACCATTGAGGCAATCATGAGCCAGACCGCGCCGGGCGACAAACGTTCGTTCTTCCGAGCCTTTCGGAACACGTTCCATACAAGTCCGCTCGAATACCGTTCCTCGTCCCGAACTGGATCTATGCCGAAGTGACATTCGTCACACCGGCGGATCGCACGGGCTGTTTGGGGCGAGCGTCCCGCCTTCCGACGTCTGCCCGGCAACATGAAGAGGTGAGGCACGTGATCAAAATTGCCTCTAGACACCCTTTGCCGCCGGGCTATATCGTGCCGTACGTCCCGATTGAAACAAACGCATAGTCAGTACGACCGGACCAGATATTCACAAGCAGCTGGTTCTTGCGAATTTCTTGGCTCTCATGGAAGCAGTGCGAGCAGGCGGCGGTAATACGAGCAAAGGGATGGAGTAGCGCGATTGAGCACAATCCTCCTGGAAGACGAGAGACTCTTTATGGCGACTGGCGGCGAGCTACAACCTCTAATTACGCGACCTCCTCGGTTGTGCGTTGCCGAGCGGACACATGGAATGATGGGCCGGGACCTATCTCTCCAAAGGTACCGCCGCCAGCCGCCGCCAATCTCGCAGTTCAGAACGAACAGCGCTAGATGTCGGATCGTGAGGTGACGCGATGGCCCCTCACCGTGACACCCGCCTCGAAGAGTTCATCCGAAAGCGCGGGCTATCCGTCCCGAAAATCTGCGCAGCCATCCCCATGCATCGCTCTCAGTTCAGCCGCTATCGCTTCGGCCTTACCGAGCCGCGTTCAGGTGTCATCGTCAGAATCGTCCGCGCGATCCGTGCGGTCACGGCTGAACCTACCCAGGCAAACCAACTCTTCTTTCTCGGTGACGACGATGATCCCTCGTGACTCTTTTGAGTCTTCTTTGAAACAAGGGGTAGCACTTTTGCCTCCGCAGTCACTCTTCAAAAACAGGCAAAGCAGAACGACGAACGTTTGCCGCAATCAGTCCGGTGCATGTCTTTCGCTCGAAAATCTCCAACGATCTGATTCAGATTGATTCCGATGCGGTATCGCTTCGTGACGTTTTTTTATGCGTAGTTTGATTTGACTTCAACGGTGTCCATGCTCATGATCCGCGGTTCCATCGCTCAGCAAGAAACGTCCACAACCGGTTCAATCAGGACCCAGGCGACGCTCGTCCAGCCGTCGACCCCGGGTCATGGAGTCTAACCATGCACCGTTCAGGTCTGCGTGTCGTCGCCTCGCTTGTTCTTTTCGCTGTCGCGGCAACCGCCGGCGCGCAGTCGTCCGTGCGGCCTGCCGCCGTGAGCTGGCTCGGCACCCAACAGGCCGCGAGCGGATCGTGGGGGTCCGTACCGGAGCTGGCACCGCGCGACACTGCGCGTGCGCTCATCGCGCTGCAGGCCGCAGGTGCCGCGAATGCCGGAGCGGAGAAGGCGTTTGCGTGGCTCGGATCACAACCGAACGACGCGAACCAACTGCTTGCCGAGAGCGTGCTGGCACTGCGGCTCGCGCATCGCAACAGTACGGCGCAGCTCGCGAAACTCTCCCAACAGCATTCACCGATTGGTGCCGACTTTGGCGGCTTCGTCGACTACGTAGGAAACTCCTACGATTCCGCGCTCGCCCTCGAAGCGTTTGTCGGGAGCGAGCTGACGTATCCGTCGGCAATCTCGTCGATCGTGACCTCGCTCACTGCCCGGCAAAACGCTGACGGAGGGTGGGGACTGGACCGCGGATTCGACAGCAACCCGGTCATCACGGCGGAAGTGCTCGTCGCGCTCTCGATGCTGCCCAAGCAGACAGCTCCTCCTGCGCTGATCTTCGGCGCTCAAACCTGGCTCGCGGCGCGCGTGCACGCGGACGGCAGCATCGGGAGCGGCGCGCTGGAGACTGCGGTCGCGGCGCGTGCCCTGACTTTTTCCGGCTATGCCACGACTTCGTTTTTCCCGACGACGCTCAACTATCTCCGGTCGCTGGAACTGCCGGACGGGTCGTGGGGCGATGACGTTTATGTCACCTCACGGGTCATCGAGGCATTCGCTTCGAACAAAGCGAACCTCGTGATTCGGCCCGGCGACTTCGTTTTGACACCTGCTACGGTGGCGGACGGCGGGCAGGTTCAGGCCTCGGTCACCATCACCAATACCGGCCCGGTCATCACGCCGGCCTTCGAGCATGTCGCCATTTACGCCGCGGATGCGCGTTCCACTCCGATTGCGCACTCGGGCCTCGTCGACCAAGTCCAGGCCGGGGGGTCCCGAATCGTGCTGCTTACGTTCAGCGCCAAGGGCATCATCGGGACGAAGTCTCTCGTCGCCGTGGCCGACTCCGACGGCGAGATCGATGAGCTGCGCGAAGACGACAACGAGGGGACGGCGACGCTGACCGTTACGGGGAAGCCGGACCTCCAGGTGTTCGGGAGCGACATCATCACCTCTCCGGCCCGCCCGCAGCCGGGCCAGCCGGCGCAGCTTCTCATCACGATCCATAACAACGGTCAGACGGACGTCTCCTCTGCCGGCTACGCTGTATACGACAAGACTGGAACCGCGCCTGAAGTACAACTGCAGACGGGGACGACGAGCACGATCGCAGCGGGCGGCGCGAGCACGGTCCAGTTTCCCGTGACATTTTCTACGGGCGACCACGTCATCCGCGTGGTGGTCGATCCGAACAATCTCATCGACGAAGCTCTCGAAACCAACAATCAGGCAACGCGCAATATCAATGTCACGAACATCTCCAACGTCGATTTTCGCACGCGCCAGCTAACGGTTTCTCCGGGACGTCCGGCAGCGGGTGACACCATCCTCATCAACGCCATCGTCGAGAACGTCGGAACCGCTGGGGCCACGACGAACATCACTATCTATGACGGCGTGCCCGGCGCTGGGGGCATACCGGTGGCGACGCTGAACGCGCTCATCGGTCCGCAGGATTCCATTCCTGTGCAAACCAGCTACATCGTTACCGCCTCTTCTAAAGTCATCTACGTCGTCGCCGACCCGGCCAATTTGGTCCCCGAGATCGACGAAACGAACAATGCTGCCTTCGTGGCGCTCACCGACCAGTACGCGGAGCTTGAGGTCACGCGCGAAGGGATCATCTTGCCGCGGCCGATGCCCACGGCCGGTCAGACGGCAAACGGCCGGGTCGTGGTGAAAAACCGGGGGCTCGTGGCCGCATCGCATGTGGAGGTCGCCATCTATGACGATCTGCCGCAACTCGGCGGCGTCCGGGCGGTGGATACGTTCGTGGACATCCCCGCACAGGGCAGCGCGGTCGTCCCGGCCTCGTGGACCGTCCGCGCCGGACAGAGGTTTGCGACGGTCGAAGTTAATTCGACGCACGCGGTCTTTGAACCGGACCTCACGAACAACCGCGCCACGCGGCCGTACACCGCCAATGGTTTTGACGTGGACCTCTTTTACGTGCAGTCGGCCACGATTCCGTTCGCCGACACCTCGCGCCTTTCCGTCGACCCCTTGACGCTGAACGTTTCAGGAACGGTCAGGCTTCTTGTCTCGGGCTTCACGACGACGCCTTACCTGGCCACGATCTTCGAAGATGTCGACGGCGACCGCGCATTCGATCCCACGATCGACAATCCGCTCGGTTCGACGCTCGTAAAGCCACTGACTGATTCCTCGACCGAGATCGTCATTCAGGTGCAGGGGACCGTGCGCTTTGCTCCCGGTCATCTCATGGCGTATCTCGACAGCGGCAATGCCATCGCCGAGAGCAACGAAACGAACAACTATCTTGACCTCTACCACACCTGCTCGCAGGATCTTTCGCGCAGCAGCACCCCGCGAGCGGCGAAATGGACGACCACCAGTCCGAGTCACGTCCTATCACCGGTAGGCCGCATCGTCGATACCAACGGCGACGGTGTCATCGACGCGAATGACACGCCTGTTGTCGTCATCGCCACGAACGGCGGCATCATCGTGAAGCGCGGCGACAACGGCCAGACGCTGTGGTCCAGGCCCCTCGACACGACTGGCCGGCAGATCAGCCCCGTCATCGCCGATCTCGATGGCGATGGCAAGGTCGAGATCGTGGCGCACATCAACACCGATCCCGTGACGGGTGCGACGAACCAGCATCGTCTCATCGCGCTCAACTCGGCCGACGGCGCGACCAAGTGGATCAGCCCCCAGCTCGACCGCGATCCGGCGTGGGATTTCCACATCAATACGCTTGGACAGACCTACAGCTACGGTGGCGCGCCGGCCGTCGCCGATCTCGATGGCGACGGCATCGCCGAAGTCATCTGCGGCCGAACCGTCCTCAATGGGGCGGACGGCACCATCAAGTGGGTGGGCACCGGTGGAGCAGGACGGGCGTGGCGCACGCCGACCTCCGATCCTAATTCTGATCTCTTTCTCAGATTTTTCCCCGATCAGGAAGCACCCATCGCGGTCGACGTCGACGGCGACGGGAAGCTCGATGTCGTGGCAGGCAACACCGTCTACCGCTACGACGGGACGATCATTTGGCAGCGTTCCGATCTACCGGACGGCTACACCGGAGCGGTCTGGTTCGGGACGGAGACCACGCCCCATATCTGCCTTGTCGCGCAGGGCAGTATCTGGATGCTGAACAGCAACGGCACCACGTTGTGGGGACCCGTCGCCATTCCTCATGGTGCGCTGCTCGGTGGAGCGCCAACGGTTTTCCAGTTGAGTGACGGCTCGCCAGCCATCGCCGTTGCGGGTGACGGCTTCCTCAGCGAGCTCCGCGCCCAGACTGGTGCCCTCGTTTGGTCAACGCAGGTCGCGGCCGATCTCACCGCCACGGATCTCACCGCCACGAACTCAGCAACCGCCTTCAACGCGCTCGGCGACACGGATCTGTTCTACGTCAGCCGCGACAAGTTCGTTCTCATCCGCACCAGCGGATTCGGGAACATCGAGTATTCGGACGGAACCATCGGCGCAAACGTTTTCTATCCCACGAGTCCGGCCATCGCCGACATCGATGACGACGGTCATGCCGAAGTGATCGTCCCGGGCCGCGACCGGGTGCGCGTGCTGGGCGAGAGCACCTGGAACGAGGCACCCGCTGTTTTCAATGAGGCTTCGTTCCACGCGGTCAATGTGAACGAGAACGGCGTGGTTCCCCGGAATGAAGCGCCCGACGCCTTCTCGCGCGTAAACTTCCGGGCCACTCGTTCCACCTCTGCGACGACCGCCAGCCTCGACCCGAACCTCACCGCGTCGTACCCGCGAGCCGATGGTTCGCAATATCCCGCCAACACCAAACTGATCGTCCGCATCGGCAACAACGGCTGGGCGGCGTCGCCCGCGACGAGCGTCGACTTCAACCGCATCAATGCTGATGGCTCGAAGACTCTATTCGGCACCGTAGCTGCTGATTTGCTCGCAGCCGGCGCTTACGAAGATGTCGTCCTCACCATCGCCAATCCGCCCGCTGCGTTTACCTTCAGCGCAACGGTCAATTCCGGGGGCCAGATCCACGAGTGCGACAGCGGGGACAATGCGACACCGAATTTTACCGTCCACCTGAGCGCCGATATCGCGGCGGCGCAGGCGGGACTCTTTGTGAGCGATATCGAGCCGCGGCAGGGTGACGCTGTCGATCTGTCGGCCACAGCGAACGTGAGCGGCGCGGTGAACACGAGTAGCCTCTCCGCGCAATTCTTCCTCGGCAACCCGGCCGCGGGTGGGACCCCCGTTTCGCCGGTCATCCCGGCGACGATTCAGACCGGGTCGGGAACGACGGCGTCGGTTGCGTATCACTGGACGGTCAACTCGCCGGCCGGCTCGCAGCCGCTGTACGTTTTCTTCGATCCGCAGAACGTCATCCCCGAGGACGACGAGACCAACAATACGGTGTTCCAGCCCCTCACCATCACCGCCCCCGATCCCATCCGCAAGCTGTCGGCCACTGTGACATTGACGCCGCCGGCGGCGGAGCCGGGAACGCCGGTCCGTGTTGATGTTCTGGTTCAGAACATCGGGAACGTGCCGCTTGCGAATGTTCCGCTCTCCTATGCGGTATCGGGCGGGGGAGCCAGCGGCAGCACCGGCACGGCCACACTCTCCTCGCTCGACAAGAACAAGGTCTCGACGCTCACCCTCGGGACGTTCATTCCTTCCTCGGCCACTACCTACACCGTCACCGTGAGCGCGGGTGACAGCTCGACGACCCTCGTCGTCTCTCCGAAGACGATCACCATCGGACCGTTTGCCGCGGGAATGATCACCGCGGCCCCGGTCAGGCTCTCGACGATTCTTCCGCTGGTCGGACTCCATAGCCGTGTCACGCGGGCGAACACCATCGCTGTTGCGGACGATCCTCTCTTGCCGCTCGTGCGCTCCGGCATTCAGAAGGCACTTGGATTCGAAGGCACGATCGTGCGGGACCCGGACGTTGCTCAGTGCTTCCGGTGCCATGTGCACAGCCAGGCCATCGTCTCCTACGAATTGGCCGGACGTCTGTCCGGCGTCACGGTGAGCCCCACGGATGAAACAGCCGCTCTCAACACGATCTTCAAATCGCTCGACGGCAACGGGATTCTTAGTGTCGACGGCGTCTATCCGCAGGAGCAGAAGACGCGCTTTGCGGCGTGGGCCATCTCCTATCTGCACGATGCCGGAACAATCGCGAAATACCTGCCGCCGATGACTCAACAGTTCCTCAAGAATCAGCAGGCCGACGGCTCGTGGATCTGTACCGGCGGCTGTCAGAACAACGTCTCGACCGCAGGCCCTGAAGCCGAGACGATGCTGGCCATTGACGAGTTGGTCACGGCGTACGGCGAAACCGCCGATCCGCTGCTTCTCGCGGCCATCACGCGCGGCACGCGTTGGCTCCTTGCGTACGACTACACCTCGCGCGCCGCGAATGCCTGCGAGTTCTCAGCGCGAGTATCGATCGCCCTCAGCAAAGCGCTCCCCGTGCTCGACCCCGATTCCGCGGGACTGGCGCGCGCCCGCATCGCTTCGATTACCCAGCAGCTCCGATCGTTCCAGAACGCCGACGGCTCGATCGGATCACCCGGCTACGCCAATCCTGTGACGCGGACGGCGCAGTCGCTTCTGGCGATCGTCCTCGGCGGCGCTCGCAACGACGATCCCGTCGTACGCGCCGCCACGACCTGGTTTATTAACTATCAGGGTTCGAACGGCGCATGGCCGAACGGCGCCTCGACGTGGCGGGCCATGGATCAGACCTCGTGGTCCGTCATCGCACTGTCGGCGGTGTGGTCACGAAGCAATCCGCTCGACGTCGACTTCCATCTCACGCTTCCGGCCTCGACCGACGTCGTGGCCATGACGCCGACCGGGATCACGAACGCCGTGAGCGGAGGCCGCGATCTGGTCTGGCACCTCGCCGACGTCACCGATAGCGGCTACGACGTCTTGGCAAGCCTGAAGCTGAACGGCATTCAAAACGGCGAGGTGCGGCCCGTTGCCTCCGCCGCTTCGATCAGTTACACCGATCCCTACAGCGGGCAGCTCGTCTCCCACGCTGTTGACGTTCCGACCGTGACCGGCTCCGCGCCGGTGACTGTTGCCCTCAGTACTGATCATCCCAGCTACGGCGCGAACCAGATCGTGAGCATTACCGAGGCGATCACCAGCGTCACGGATGGAGCGACGAACGACGTTTCCGTGAGCGACGCCGCGGGGACAACAGTGGCCACGATTGCTGCATCCGAGCCGCTTGCCGGCTTGCCGTCACCTGTTTTCCCGGAATGGCACTTCACGGTGCCGATCACAACGCAAGTACCTCAGACCGGCGCAAGCCGGAACTTCATCGTCCCGCTCAATTTCGCGCAACTTCTCGGCGCGGCCGGAGGCGCTGGTACCTTCGATCCGAACAGCATCCGCGTTTCGACTGATGCTTCGCCGGCTAGCGAGCTGCTCTTCACCTGGTTCCCTTCTGATACCGGCTCGTCACAGGGCAATCTCGCCGTTCAGATCCCCGACGCATTCGGCTCTGGCGCGCTGCCGCTCCACATCTGGTTCGACACGGTCGAAAACGGACTCAAGCCTGTCTCGCTCCTCGACCGCAATGTCACGGGCGTCGGTCCGGGTCTGTTTGCCACTTACTACTCCTACGATCAGAACAACGGCAACTTCATCGTCAATGACCCCTCGCAGATCACGGTCAATCAGCCGCCGGTCATCACGGCCGTGAATCTCACGAGCCACATGAACGCGCCTCCGATCGTCAGCACGTTGCGCTTTTTCGAGAGCGTCTGGACCGGTGCGATCTACGCGCCGGTCAGCGGCACCTATCAGCTCACCCTCGGTTCCGCGCAAGGATCCTGGCTCGACATCGACGGGGTGCGCACGATCAGCAACGGCAGCTTCCACGGCGTCGTCGAGGTCACCAAGGCCGTCTCTCTCACCGCGGGTCTTCACCGGGTCAAGATCACGCTCTACCGCTGGGACTTCTCCGCATTCGATCTTTATCTCCGTTGGGCTCCACCCGGCAGCGGCTTCAGCGATCTTCCGCCGCAGAACCTCTTCCCCGATTTGCCCTTCAATGGCGCGCCGGGCTCGCCCGTAGCGCTCACGATGGGACAAGCGACGCGCACCTACTCGTGGAACACCGCTGCCACAGCCGCGGGAAGCTATACCGTCAACGCAGCCGTCCGCCAAAACGGCGCTCTGGCCGGCGGCGCTTCCGCGCCGATCTCCATCGTTGCCTCGACCACGATTACTCCAAGCGTCTCAACTGATGCCGCGGCGTATGACGCAGGGCAGACGGTCCATGTGACCGCAGCCGCGCAATATTCGTCTGGCAACACCGCCCTCACGAACCTTTCTGCCACGACTTCGATCCTCGCGCCCAGCGGTCCGGTCGCTGCGACGCGCACGACCGCCATTGCCTCACTGCAGCCGGGCCAGACCGCGAGCGCTCCTCTTGATTGGATTTCGGGGAACGCGCCCCCAGGTTCGTACAACGCTTCGCTCGTCGTGAAGGACGCGGCGGGCAATGTCATGGCGCAAAGACAATCGCCGTTTACGATTCGCTCCACCGCACAAAACGGTAAGGGGCTCACAGGGTCGGTGAGCGCGACGGGATCTGTCGCCAAGGGAGCATCCGAGACCTTCGTTGTTTCGCTCACGAATGGCGGGAATGCCCCGGTGACAAACGGGGCCTTTGCAATCCGCATCGTTGACCCGGCCACGCAAGCCGCGGCGGGCGACGCGGCGTTCACAGCCACGATCGCAACGGGCGCAACGACCACCGCGCAGGTGACGTTCGATACGACGCCTCTGGATCAGCACACCTACGACGCCTGGCTCATCTCGCTCATCTCCGGTACGCCCGTCACGCTGGGACGGACGAGCTTCACGGTAGGTCCGCCGCAGACGGTCGTTCTCGCGGCTGTAGCGCTCGACAAGGCCTCCTACGATTCGGGAGACACGTTGCACGAGACGACCAGCGTGCAGTACGTCAGCGGCGCGGGACCTCTGCCGAACGTCGCTGTGACCGCGACCATCACCGACGCGGCCAATGCCGCAATCGCGACCTCGACCGCGACGATTGCCTCTCTCGCGCGTGGAACGAGCACGAACACGACGTTCGATTGGCCGGTGGCGACCACCGCGCCGGGCACGTACACCCTCGCGGTGATCGTGAAAGACGCCAGCGGTGCCACGCTCGCACAACAGTCGACAACATTTACGATCCGTTCGACTGCGGTGAGCGGCGCAGGCGTCACCGGCACGCTGACCACCAGCGCGGCGGTAACCCAGGGCGATGTCCTCCCGTTCACCGCGGCCATTAGCGACGGCGGCAATGCTGCGCTCACGGACGCACCGTTTGCGGTCAGAATCGCCTCCGACACCTTGCCGTTCACGCTGTCGGTGTCGCTGGCAGGCTCGGCGACCAAGCAACTCACCTACAGCACGGGCGCTCTCGTCCCGGGCAACTACACCGCCACGCTCGTCTCGAATATCACCGGCTCTCCCGTCACCCTGGCCACGGCCAACTTCGCCGTCACAGCGATCCCGATCTCGGTTGCCGCTTCCGTGGCTACCGACAAACCCTCGTACGACCCCGGCGACACCCTGCACGAAATAACGACCGTGCAGTACGCCACCGGCCCCGCGCCCCTCACTAACCTTTCGGTCGTCGCCACGATCACGAGCGCCGCGAACGCGGTAGTGACGACATCGACATCGACCATCGCCGCAATCGCGCCCGGAACGAGTACGACCACGGCGCTGAACTGGCCCGTGACGACGACCGCGCCGGGCAGCTATGCAGTGGCCGCCCTCGTCAAGGACTCGGGTGGCGCTACTCTCGCGCAGCAATCGACAACGTTCACCATCCGTTCGACGGCGGCAACCGGAGTGGGCGTGACCGGCTCGCTCACAACGAACACGCCTGTCATCAAGGGCGACCCGCTGACGCTCACCGCCACGATCCACGACGACGGCAACGCTCCGCTCATGGATGCGCCGTTCACGGTCGTCATCGGGTCGGACACGCTCTCCTTCACCCTCTCCGTCCCGATGGGTGGATCAGCCTCGAAGCAGCTCACGTACCCGACCAGTGCGCTCGCGCCGGGGAACTATTCGGCCACTCTCGTGTCGAACCTGCCCGGCTCGCCCGCGGGTCTTGCGACAGCGATCTTCACCGTGAATCCGATTCCGGTTTCCATGACCGCAGCGATCACCACCGACAAGCCGTCGTATGACGCAGGCAACACACTGCACGAGACGACGACAGTTCAGTACGTGAGCGGTCCGGGCACGCTCACCAATGTCTCGGTCACCGCCACGATCACCAGCGCTGCAAACGCCGTCGTATCGAGCGGCTCGAGTACGGTTCCGTCGATCGCGCCCGGCTCGAGCACGACCACGACGTTCAACTGGCCGGTGGCAACGGCAGCGCCCGGAACCTACACGCTAAGTGTGATCGTGAAGGATGCGGGCGGAACCACACAGGCGCAGACCTCAGCAACCTTCACCATCCGCTCGACCGCTCAGAGCGGGGTGGGGTTGACCGGCACCCTCGCCACGAGTGCCTCGGTGACGAAGGGCGATCCGCTACCAATCACGGCCACGGTGACCGACAACGGAAACGCAGCGCTGGCCGACGCCCCGTTTGCCGTCAACATCGCCAGCGACACGCTGCCGTTCACGCTCTCGGTGCCACTCGGCGGGGTCGCATCGAGGGCGCTTACCTACGACACCCATGCCCTCGCACCGGGCGACTACACCGCCACGCTGGCCTCGATGATTACCGGCTCGCCCGTGACACTCGCGACCACAGCATTCACCGTGAACCCGGTACCTACTGTCGTGAATCTCGCCGTTGTCACCGACAAGGCAACGTATGACGCCGGAGAGACGCTCCACGAAACGAGCACCGTGCAGTACGTGAGCGGCTCCGGTCCGCTCAGCAACGTTTCGGTCGTGGCCACGATCGCCAATTCTTCGAACACCGTTATCAATTCGGACACGAAGACGCTTCCCTCCATCGCGCCCGGCGCAACGACAACGACCGGTTTCGATTGGACGGTGACGCCGTCCGTCGTCCCCGGCACCTACACGCTGAACGTCGTCGCGCGAGACGCCGCCGGCGCGACCCTCGCACAGAAGTCGGCGACCTTCACGGTCCGATCTTCAGCGGTGAGTGGCATCGGGATTACCGGGACACTCGATGTGAGCACTACCATCCCGCAGGGCGACATCCTCCCAATTTCGGCCACGATCTCCGATCACGGCAACGCCGCGCTGACCGACGCACCGTTCGCGGTGAAGATCGCCAGCGATACGCTGCCCTTTACCTTGTCGGTCGCTCTCAACGGTTCCGCCATCAAGGCACTCACGTATCCGACCACGTCTCTGCCGCCCGGCTCGTACTCGGCCACGCTGGTATCGACCATCACCGGCGCGCCGGTGACTCTCGCTTCCGCAAACTTCACTGTGACTCTCGCGGCGACGCAGCCGACCCTGACGCTCGCCACCTCTTTGACGCCGCGCGTTCTCTTGTGGTCCGACTGCAGCTCCGGCAACAGCAGTGAGACGTGTACCCCGACGCCACCGCCCTTCATGACCACCACCCTCACCAGTGTCGGTATTCCGTGGGTGCTCGTGGGCGACGAGAACACGTTCCTCGGACAACTCCGCACGGGTGCTTACACATTAGCTATCCTCGATCCTCCGCCAATCACCGAGCCGAAGATCGCCGGCGAAATGTCGGAAACGATCGGCGCAGGCGTGGGTCTCGTCCTCATCAAGGACCACGCCGACGCCATGCCGAAGCTCGGAGACGCACTCGGTACGTCGTTCAACGGGCAGCTCAACGCGACCTCCACACTTCTCACGATTCCGGCAACGCCGGTGGCCGGCGCGGGACAACTCACCGTCAATGGCAATGGCGTGAAGATCACACTCGGCACGGCGAATTCGGCTGCGAACATCGCCGCGACCGCCACGCCGGCCGTCAGCTACAACGTCTTCGGAAGCGGGCGCGTAGTGGTCTTCCCATTCAACGCGGAGAACACGCTGACATCCAGTCTTGCCAGCTTCCTCCTCGGCGCTGTGACCTACGTCAGCCGCTCTGCCGGAACCGACGCGCGCACTGTCGTAGCGGCCGATTTCGCCATCGCGGCTCCCACTGGCGGCTCGCAGACGGTCACGCTGAACGTCACCTTGCCGGCAGGCGTTGTCATCGTGGCCGCATCGCCGCAGCTCACAACCTCCTCGCCGCCTTCGTGGACCGTCACCGTTCCGGGCGGAACGACAACGCACCTCACTCTCCGCCTTCGTCTTCCCGACGTGATCGGCTCATACAACGTGAGCGGCACGCTGGTCGTCGCCGGCCAGCCGGTCTCGACGAAGACTCTCGTCGTGACGGTCGAGGCCGACCGGGCTGCGATCGAATCAGCGCTCTCCTCGGATCTCACAGCCCTTGCCGCCGCCGCTCCCTCGAGGGATCAACACAAACTCTCGGACGCTCGCACGCAGCTCACGGCCTTGCGTGCGTTGCCGGACACGGGAGGGACCACAGCGGTCGACGAACTTCTCCAGATCACCAGCGATCTCGATTCCATCTCGATCGCCGCTACAACCGCGCGCCGTGACGCCGATCGCCTCCTCCTCTGGTGGCAGAGCCGGCTCGTACCGTAAGGAAAACTCAGATGAAGATCATTCGCAGGTTCCGCACCTTTCTCGCCAGCATCACCGGACGCGCGCTCACGACCGCGATACTCGCCTCGTCGCTCTACGCGTTCATCGATCCCTCCACCTATCTCTACGCGCTCGAACAGCAGCGCGCGAAGGAGACGGAGATCCGCGCCATCGCCGCGAAGCTCGGCGTCGATCCCGAGTTTCTTCTTCATCCGGAGGGGCGCAAGCCGTTCGACTGGCGCGGGCTCATGAGCTGGGCGGGATTGAAGCTCGGCTTGAGCGCTGAGCCGGACGCCGCGCAGCAACCGCTCGACGTCCGCAATGCCATCGCCCAGACCAAGAAACGGTACGCGCTCGTCGCCGCGGACACCGCCATCGCCAAGCTCTCCAGTCTGGTGCGGCTCGCGTCGTTGTCTGACCGCCGTCGCGGGAAAATCAACGGCATCCGCGGTGAGCTGCAATCGATGGCGCAACTCGTCGACCGGGACCTGCTGCCGCCGATCGACGACAATCTCCCGTCCATCGCAAAATCGCGCGATCGTGACATGCGCGCCGCGCTGGGCGAGCTTCGCCGCAGTGTCCGGTCGGTCGTCAGCGATCGCAGGGCATTCGAGGATGAGAACCTCGGCGGCACGCTCCGGCAATTGAAGGACGCCGTGGCCGGAACGCTCGCCGTCCGTGAGCCGAAGTCGCGCTGGACCCACGACCCGTTTCCGTTCAAGGACGGCTATCGCACCATGGCCCGGCGCACCTCGGCACCTGCGCTCCAGGCGCTGTCCACCGGGCCAGCGTCAGCGCTCGTTCCGCAAATCATCACTCCATCGGCCACGAAGTTCGTACCCCTCACAACGTCCGTTCCGAGCGATGTAATTGCCGTCGCGCAGACGCTGAATACCCCGGCCCGCATCTTCACATTCGTCCATGATCGCGTGAACTTTGAGGCGTACAGCGGCGAGGCCAAAGGCTCCCTCGGAACGCTCAAGGAGATGAGCGGCAATGATTGGGATCAGGCAGTGCTGCTACGCGACCTCCTGACCGCCAAGGGCTATCAGGCCCAGATCGAATGGGGTAGGGTCACCCTGCCGATGGAAAAGGCGATGAATCTGGCCGGCACCGAGGACCCGCTGCAGGCTGCGAATCTCCTCGCCACCGCCGGCTTCGATGGCCAGCTCATCATGAGCGGCTCGATACCCGTCGCCGTCGAAATGACGCATGCCTGGGTACGCGCGTTCATTCCGTATCTTCCGAACCGCGGTGCCACGACCGGAACCGCCGACACCTGGGTGCGCATGGACCCCTCGTTCAAGCGCTACACCTACCAGCCCGGCATCGCTACGAACGCAGTCTGGAACGAAGACGACTACTTCCAGCACGCCACCATTCAATCGCCGGCCGACTTCTACTCCGACGAGGTCTGGTCGTACATCCGCACGAACAACCTCGATTGCAAGAACCTCGGGCAGGTGCCGAAGAGCGGCACGATCCGCGCCGACAACTATCCGTTCGTTCCCTCGACGCTGACGACCGCCATCACGCAAACGCTCGGACTATCCGCCGATCCTCCGGCCGATCAGATCCAGCGCGTCACGGTTACCGTTGCCGGTTCAGGAAGCACCGTGACGTATGCGGCGAACCTCTCCGACCTCTACGGCAAGAAGCTCACGCTCACCTTTCCGCCCGCCACGCCCGACGACGCCGCCGTCGTCACCAGCTACGGCGGCATCTTCAACACCCCCGCCTATCTCGTCCATCTGAAGCCGGTCATCTCGCTCGATGATGTCTCCGTTGCCGAGGGACCCGGCATCTCGGCCGGCGCGTCGCTCGACATGAACATCGGTTTCCATCAGCCGAACATGGCCGATGACAGCACGCATCACAATGTCGTTGCTGGAGAGACGCACACGATCGTCTTCGATGCCGGCGATGTACCTGACTGGCTCCTGACCACCCGCGCCCAGCGACTAACCTCGCTTAGCAACGCGGACGCGATCCTTTCCGAGAAGCTGCTCCTCGTCGGACTCCGGTACATGCAGCACATCGACGACGGCCTTCGCCTGGCTGCGGGGTTACGCTGGCACCGCTCAGTCAAGCGCGCGTTCGAGGCTGATATCCGCCGCCAAGTTGATGTTCTCTACAACGTCGCCGGCGCGCCGATTCGGTTGACGCCCGCCGAGAACAACATCGACGTCTCACGCCTCCTCGTCGGCGTCGTCCCCATCGGCAGCGATGTCACCCGCCGCAGCGAAGTGGTCTCGCTGGCGGGTCTTGAAAGCTCGTTCCGCGAAGGAGCGATCTGGGAGGAGATGGAGTCTCAGCAGGGCATCTCGGCAGCGAAGGCGCTGCTTCTCGCGCGCATCGCAGGTCAGCCGCTTTACACCGTCGACAGCGGCAACGTCGATTCCGTGCTGGCTACGGCCAACCTCGCTGGCGATGTTGAAGACGAGATCCGGGGAGCCGTGGCACAGGGACGGATCGCCAAGCTGGCCCCGAATCCGATCTCCCTCGGCAGGTGGAGCGGGACTGGCTACATCCTCGAAGATCCGGCTACGGGCGCGGCGACATATCCGATCTCTGGCGGTTTGGCGGGCGGAAGCGATACCGGCGATACCGTTGAAGGCATCAAGGAGCTGCTAGGCAGCGAGTCCTGGCTTACTGGTTCACCTCTCGGTGATCTGCTCCGGCAACTGCTCGCCCTCTTCGGAAGCGGAGGCGGTTCCGACGGCCCCTCGACCACGCAAGGCGATCCGGTCAACCTCTCGAGCGGCAATATGTATCGATCTATGAGCGACCTCGCTATCGTCGCTCGCGGTATCCCAATCGGATTGTCGCGGACTTACAACAGCCGCTCGGCAGTGAACGGCCTTTTCGGTTACGGCTGGACCTTCAACTACGGTGAGAGCCTGACCACCGACAGCGACGGTTCGGTGACCTATCGCGAGGGCGATGGTAGCGAGCATCGGTTTGCGCAACAGAGTGGTGTGTACGTCGCGCCGGCCGGCAAGCACATTGACCTTACGCAAAATGCTGGCGGATGGGCGATGCGTTTCAAGGACGGAACACAGTACACATTCGACACGCGCGGTCTTCTCGCTTCGCAGGCAGATCTAAATGGCAACGCCATTACCCTCAACCGCGATCCATCCGGCAATGTAACGACCGTGGTCGATGCGAGCGGCCGTTCGGTGCTGACGTTCGTCTATATAGCTGGCAAGATCTCTCAGATTACCGACCTGAGCGGTCGCGTCGTCCACTACAGCTACTCCGGCGACGATCTCACATCCGTGATCGATATGGCCGGCAAGATCTGGACATACAGTTATGACATCGGCCACAACATGATCTCGCTGGCCGATCCTCTCGGTAACACGCAGCGGTATGACTACGATGCCGACGATCGGCTCATGCACCACACCGACGCCAGTGGCGCCGAGGAGTTTTTCCACTATGACATCGCCGCGCGGCAAAGCGTGATCACGGATCGCCGAGGCGGAGATCGCCTCGTTCAGTATGACGACAGCGGAAGGGCCACGCTCGAGGCAGATCCGGCCGGCAACTTGGTCAAGGCAAGCTTCGATCCCGATAACAACCGAACCGCGACCATCGACTCACGCGGGCATACGACGACCTGGGAATTTGATGCGAAGGGCAACATGACGCGCCAGGTCGCTGCCGATGGAGGCGTGACCATAACCACCTACGACCCCAACACTGCTCGCCCTCTGGTTTCGACCGATCCGACAGGGCTAGTCACGACCAATTTGTACGACTCCTCGGGAAACCTTCGCACCTCGTCACGTTCCGTGAACGGCGTGACGGAGATGACAACCAACGCCTACGACTCGCACGGCCAGCTTATGACGACGACCGATCCAATGGGCGGCGTTTCCTCGATGACTTGGAACGACAACGGAACGCTCGCCACGCGCACCGATGCGGCGAACAACACGACCATCACGACGACCGACCCCCTCGGCCGTATCTCGGCGTTTCAGGACGCGGCTGGGAACACGACATCTCTGACCTACGACGCGAAGGACCGCATCGTCACGATGACCGACCCGTATACAAACACGACCACCTTCGGCTATGACGATGCCGGGCGGCGGACGAGTGTAACAACTCCGCGAGGAGTTACTGTCTACTCGTATGACGCCGAGGGACGAGCTACTTCGGTCAGAGACCCGTTGAACAACACCACCCGGACGACCTATAGCGCGGCTGGCGACGTCCTCACGCGCACCGACGCGCGCGGTAACATTACCAGCTACCAGTACGACGCCATCGGCCGCGTCTCGAAGATGACTGATGCCTCGGGCGGCGTGTGGACGTACGCTTATTGCGCAGGAACAGGCGGCGGCCTTGTATCGTGTTCTTCGTGTGGTGGAGGAGGGGCAAGCTTTTGCGACTTGGGTGACCCGAACGGGAACACCATCCATCAGGAGTTCGATGTCATGGGCCGCATGGTTTCGGTGACCGACTCGCTCGGTCACAGCAGTTTCTCTAAATACGACCTGGTCGGACGGAAGACGCTCGATACCGACGCCAACGGCAATGCCACCGCCTTCGCATATGACGATGCCGGACGGCTGAAGAGCGTGACCGAGGCTAGCGGCGCGGTGACTTCGTACACGTACGACAAGAACGGGAACAAGCTCACTCAGAAAGACGCCAACGATCACGTCTGGTCATTCACCTATGATCCGCTCAACCGGGTGATCCAGGAGAAGGACCCGCTCACCCGCACCTCTTCATATACGTACGACGCCATCGGCAACCCCCACACGAAGACCGATGGAAAAGGGCAGACCACAACGTACGCCTACACGGTCCGACGCCTCTCGACGGTAACTTATGCCGGCGGCGCGACGGAGAGTTTCACCTACGATTCGCTCGGCAGGCGGACGGGGATGAGCAACGCAAACGTGTCGCTGACGTACGTCTACGACAACCTGAATCGCATCACGAAGGTGACGAATCAGACCTACAATCAGGTGGTGAACTATACCTACGACGCTGCCGGGAACATGGCTACCCGGAGTCTCGTCTCTCCCGGCCTGGGGTTCTTCTTCACGGGAGGGGTTCTCACGACGCAGTACGCCTATGACGCGAAGAACCGGCTAACGACGATCACCGATCCGTTCACCGGTGCCTTTCGGTTCGGGTATGACCCGATGGACCGGCGTACCTCACTGACGTATCCGAACGGCGCGACGACATCCTACGACTACGACAGGGCGTACCGCCTGACGGCATTGGTCACGAAGCTGGCCATCGGTAACGTGATCGATGCTTGGAGTTATCAGTATGATTCCGTCGGAAACCGACTCTCGAAGACAGACATGGACGGGAAGGTCGAAGCCTACACCTATGACAACACCTATCGTCTGAGCGAAGCCCGCTACGGCGACGGAACCCGCGAGACCTTCACCTACGATGCCGTCGGGAACCGTCGCACTCGCACTGACGAGAGCGGAACGACGATCACCTACAGCTATGACATCGCTAACCAGATGCTCACGGCCGGTAGCGATAGCTTCACCTACGACGGTAACGGGAACATCGTCACGAAGACCACGTCGGCTGGTACGATGACGATGACGTTCGACGCCGCGAACCGGGTGAGCGCTATCGGCGGCGCCTCGGGGACCGAGACGAACATCTGGGCGCCGGACGGACGCCGCATGCAGATGAACGGAAGCGCCATCGCCTTCGAGGCGTCAACGATCCGCCCGATCTATGATCTCACCGGCAACCCGATCGCAGATGGCGACACAGGCAGCGGAATCGTTCGCTACCGCGTCTACGGTCCAGGCATCGATGAGCCGCTGGCCGAAGTTGCGGCAAGTCAGACTGTGCACCAGACCTCTTATTTCCACCACGATGCCCTCGGGTCGATCACCGCTGCCACAGACCCGAATGGCGTGCTCACCTTCCGCAACCGCTTCCGCGTCTTTGGGCAGAACACCTCTATCACGGTCGCGGATAGCAACTACCAGACGCGCATCAGCTACGCAAGCCGAGAGAACTCCGTGGGAGCCATGTATCAGTACCGCAGTCGGTACTATGACTCAGGGGTGGGAAGGTTCGCGCAGCAGGACAGCTACCGCGGAATGGCGCTTTCGCCGCCGTCTCTCCATCGCTACTCCTACGTTTTGAACAATCCCATTCGGTACGCGGACCCGATGGGGTATGCACCGTGGATCTTCCAGAATCTAGCTGACCTTGCAAATGCACTGACACTCCCAAAGCCGACGGTGGAAACGATCTACTGGGCAGCATTGGACTTCCTAGCTTTCTTCGCGGCACTGCTCGCCACGAACCCATTAGGTGCCGCGCCTCTGTGGCTCGCAATCATGGGGATGGCTGTGCTTACGATCGGTGTAGGCATAGGTGCACTTGAAATCTATCTGGACAGCAGTCTTGGCTTTGGAGCAAAGGCGTTCCTGTTCGGCCTATGGGTTGCGATCTCATTCACGATGTATTTCCTGGGCAACGGAATCTTTGCGATGATGCTCGCTATGGGAGGGACAGGCGGCCTAGCTAATGCGCCCACTAGTGCAATCCTTGCGGGCACAATGATCGTTGCTTTGACTTCATATATGCTGTGGTTAGTTGATCAGGCATTCACGCAAGGGTTTGAAGTGCAACCTTGAGTCCCCACCGTCGAAATCCCTTGTTGAAGGTTCTGCTCAGGCGATCGCACAGCTACATATTCTTGCGCGTTCCGTTCAATCGAGGCATGCCCTTCATCGTGCTCGCGATGTTTGTGCCGTTCTTGGCAGGCGCCGTTCGTGCAAGCGGATGGGCTCGTGATGCGTCGATTGTCATTGGAACGGCAGTCTTCTGCTGCGGCGTATTGAGCTATCTTTCATTTATTCATTTTCGAGATCAGATCTCCATTCGCGTATATATCACGCGGTTCGGCCTCGTGTATCGAGATCGCCATCGGATTGTGCGATCACCGAAACGGCTCATCTTGTCGATTCGACCATCTGGAAAACAATGGAACGGGCTTACGGTGTTCACGAGTAGGGGCAATTTCGATTTCGACTATCGAATGGTGAACGGCTTGTCATTGCAACGAACGATCGAGGCGTGGCTGAGTGAGCGGTAGGCTAGACCTAGGCGTAACCACCTGTTCGTAATTGGTGAGGAGTCGCGTGTCATGACTATTGAAATCTTAAGGTCTAACATTGAGTGGGCCGATGTTTGCGTGAGCTGTGGGAGGGCTGCGGAAGTTACGTCGCTATTGCTGCCAAATGTCGCCGGAGTGTCAGCATTAGACGATGTGCCATTTTGCTCACGTTGTGCCGTTGCACTGGCTGACAATCGGCGATCGCGGCCGCGGAACGTTCTGTTTGGGTTGCTGGGCGTTGGACCTGCCGCTCTACTCTATTTCGCGATCGTTCTAATTCTGAGATCACCGCTCAAAGCCATCTGGACGGCGAATGCGTTTTTCACAGTTTGGTTCTTGGCGTTTACTGTCGGAAGTTATGGCCTCAGAAAGTTGTCAGCAATCAAATATGGCCAATCGGGCGTATATCATGCCGGCCACGTTTTGCGTACCGATACAACGACGCCGTGTTTCGTGATTTCGCTGCGTAACAACGTTGTCGCGGCAGAAATCAGAAGGCTAAACGATGGGCGCGGCCGATGGCCACTTGTCGTTGGGAGTTTAGTGTAATCGTCATTGAGGCAATCGCAGAGTGGGCACTTGAGGCATTCTCCGGAGCAATGGGAGGTCTCGACCAAGGTGCCTCTACTATCCGTGGAGTCGCCTGAGTTAACAAATGTTTGCGCTTGTGCGATCCTCTGACGTTTCACTGGTAACCGGCATCTTCGTACCGATAGTCACTGGACTAATACTCTGGAACGTGTACGTCAACGTTCTTGCCAGGAGGCGTCGCAACACGCTCCTTCTCGATTCGACCACGTCGTACACGATCGCAGTATGTTCGTCGCAACAATTCGTTTTTACCGCGCTAAAGCTCATGCTAGAGGGGTTGCCGTCATCAGCGACGGGAGCGGCGGCGCGGATTCTGGAACACGAGGCAGATGGCGATTACGCCGCGATAATAATCGACGTGGAGCATCCGGGCAAATGTGTTCCGACTGATGTAAAGAACTGGGTTGGTGTTTACTTTTACAGCGCGTCGGCCGCAGTCCAACTGGCCTGTGACGGCGACATATCACTTACCCGCCGCGAAGGCAGATTTAACGCTTGGCCTAATTGATGACCGCGCCGGAGCGGTTGTAAGGCCGACACCTGCTGTATGTGGTTCTGCTCGCCGTAGCCCTCATCTTCGTTCTGTTACTTGTCTGTGTCCGTCGATGACGCTATCTAGAAGGAGAATTCGCTCGTGAGATCGGAGCTTAAGGTGTTTCGCTCGCATGGCGGCATGGTTCGTCTAGCCATGCTAGGTGCTACGCAGCTGGTTTTCGTGTTCCTAATCAGCATTACGGCTGCTATGCACGCCACCATTTCATCGATACTAACGGGAGCTGTTGATATTGCCTTCTTGGTTGGAGCGACATTGATGTTTCTCCGAGAGAGACGAAGGTTTGATTATGTATTTGAATCAGATTTCAAAACCTGGATTCGACGTTTTGATCCCTGGTCTGACATGAGGATCACGAGGACGACATTCACGAGGCTTACGCGCGAGGGGTTTAATGTGACGATTTACTCGGCTGACGGACACATCGAACTCACGCCAGATTGTACTGGTTATAAAGAACTTCGTGCACTAGTAGAGAGTTGGGTCAGCCAAACATAATTCTATTATGAGTCGACGGTTGCCGCGTGCAGCGAAAGTCGTCACCGGCTCGCTGATAGTCGCTGTCGTCGTTCGTATCTTCGTTGGGCCGTTCCTTTACTTCTGGCCCTGGGTGTGCGCCAGCATCGTCTTGGGTATGTTCTCGTTGTCTTTCGCGAGCAACCGCCGAGCGCGAGGACCATACGAGATCATTTTGATGCCGCGACGGCGTTGCTGCTTGGCGTCGCTTCTACCCAACATACCGAAAGCCCGCGGCGGAGTGCGCGCCCAGCTCCCTTTGCGCCACGCAGGGAGTGGATCGCATGCAGCAAATCAACCGCGCCGCATTGTGGATCGCGACCGTCGTCGCACTGATCGTGTTCACATTACCCACATGGTCCGTGTGGGTACTCAGATAAGGAGATTCGATCCATGAAGACCAAGAAGCTAGCGATGATCGCCTTGACGTTGTTTCTCGCGTTGGCCGTTCCGCTGTCGGCAGACTGACGTGCGCAGGTTGCGAGACGGCAGTGAAGCTCGTGCTGCAAGAAGACGCCCGACGTCACGGGGCAACAGGTTCCTACGAACAGAAGCAGGCTGTCTCCCAGAATGGTCGTTCGACAAGCCAAGTAGCACGACCCCATGGTTGCCTCACTTGCCGATCTGCCGTTCGGTTGGCGAGCCACGCGCCAAGAAATCAGTTCGCGCTGGAAGAGGAAACGGTCGGCGAGGAACGGCTTACTTGGCGGTGGAGCGGACTTCGGCTAGCTCCCCTTCCAGTACACTTGCGCGGGTTGCGCGGCTGGCCGAAGCCGCTAACCTTGAAGCGTTAGGCCTCTGAACTTCGTGCATGTCTCCACGACAGCAGTTCTCGGTGCGCAGCTCGCCGCCCTGCTGGTAGCGGCGGGTGCGATGGTACTAGGGCAATACTTGGCTCTGCGCCAGAAGCTCGGCCCGCCACTCTACTCGCAGACTCTCTCGCCTCGCCGACAGCTGGCAGGGAAGGTGTCTCTGGGTGGCGTTGTCGCTTACTTGGTCCTGGCAACCGCATTCAATGTGTGGCCCGGAATTCACCCGCACCGAAAACACGCGCTGATAGCAAGCGCTAAGAACGACATCGAGGTCCCAGCGTCCACTCCGGAGCTTCTCCTTTATGCAACATCTGTTGGGATTATCTGCACTGGAACCTCTTTGTTCTTCCTGCGCCGGCTGATCAGAAGTATGCGTGCAAAAGTCGCTGGGTTTGCGCAGATCGGCGACATTCTGCTCGGTTGCATCCCATTCTATGCTTTGTTCTACGGTATGGTCGCGTTCGTTCTCTGGCTGGGTCGTGTGTCGGATTTAGGACTCAGCGAACTCCTTGAGAACCCACCGATGTGGGTCATGCCGTCCTTCTTGCTATGGTTGAGCGTTGTGGGTGGAGTAGGCTATGTTGCCGCGTTGAGAGTTGAGAAGCGGCGATATGGCGTCAAACTAACCCTCGATCCACCAGAGGCCTAACTCTGCGCTGCACCGGACGTGGGGCCGCAACTTGCTGGGTCGCTCAGTGTTACAGTGTCGCGTGCGGACCCACGCCGGTGGCCTTGGGTCCGTCGACGACCTCATGACAAACCGCATGTGGATCTTGCTGCTGTGTGCGTTCGAGACAACGTGGCTTGTCTACATGGCGTTTCTGGTTCCGGTCGCTGCGTCCATGGTCACTCACGCTCCCGAAGCGATGGTTCGCCATTACTTGATTAACCTCATGTTTGTTCTCCCGGTCGTGCTGGCGATGAGTGGGTTGACCTGGGCGGTCTTCATCGCGGACATAGCCCGGAGTCGCGCCTCACGGAAGGCTCTCTGGATTCTTTCGTTTCTCTTCTTCGGTGTGTTATCACTACCCATTTATTACGCGGTGAAGATTCGCGCATCGGGGAAGGCTGTGAGCCCCGTCGTCTAACTCGGCGGCGGTGGAGCGGACTTCGGCCAGCTCCTCTGCCAGTATACTTGGACGGGCTGCGCGGCTGGCCGAGTCGCTCACCTTGAAGCTTTGGGCGGCCGTGGGCGTTCGGTTTCGGAATCCGTGAAAGTTGAAGCGGATTCCCTTACGACTGCGATGAACCGAGGAATCCCGCGGTAGCTGGCCGTTACCGAGAGCCCAACTGCAGGGCGTCGTTGACGGCGGGACTTTCACGTGTCGACCGAGGACGAAGTGTGCTCGGTGGTAACGCAGTTCCAACGATTTGAGCGCACGAACGAATTCGGCGGTCGTGATGGTGGCTCGGCCGCGCTCGACGCTTTCGCCGAACCGTTCCAGGTTCGCATCGACATCGTTCCATCTCCATCGGAGGGAGACATTCCGATAGGGAACGTTCATTCGGGTGCGAACTGAAACCGTCGATGATGAGTGCGGCGCGCCGTATTTCTCGGTGAAGGTGGTCTTCATCAAGTCAAACTCGGAGGTCGGGAACGACATCGTGAGGCGGCCGAAGTGATCGTCGATGAGATCGAAGCGTGACCATCACAGAGTAATCGCTGAGCACGAAGCTCGTCGTGCAGTGCCGAACGTCGTGAAGGTCCATGCAGTCATCCTCGTCCATGAGTTTCATGTTCTAGCGCAGTTGCTTCTCCGTTGCGCCCCATGGATGAGCGAGCGAAGAAACGGGCGAAGGGCGTGCCGTTCGACATCGCTCAATCGAAGGCCGTGAGGCGGAAGAAGCCGATGCGAACGCTAGGCGTGACGTGGCAGTGCCAGATGCCCGGGCGATGCGCGAGGTGTCAGATGCAGATGCTTGGGTTATGCGTGAGGTGGCAGATGCAGATGCTACGCGCGTCTGCCTCTTCTTCTTTCTTTCTCTGTCTCTTTGACTTTGGTTTTGACTCTTCTTCTTTCCCAGAAAAGTCAAAAGAGACCTGGGTTGGCGCGCGCGAGGCGGCCGGCTGGCTGATCTTGCGGCGGAACCGACTCGCGCGAGGCGCGATTTCGCGAATTGGAAAAGTGGCCCTCATTTTCTGATTCCAAAGTTTGCAGAATCGGGAGATAAGGTCCCTGTGACTTGCTGCGACAGCGGAGACGACATCCCCAAAAGACCGATTCACCCCATTCGCGAGGCCTTCGCTGCGTGGCAGAAGTCGAACCATGGCAAGGGCTTCACGGAGTTCGCCATCTTCCTCGGGTACGCCGGAGGAGCCGACGCTCTCTACAAGCAGTTGCGCGGCATCTACACGCCTCCGGCCGACAAACTCAGAATCCTCGCCGAGCTGCTTAGCCGTTCGCCGGGCCGAGTGCTGGATGCCTGTGAGAAGTTCAACTCCGGTCGGATCGTCGTAGTCGTCCGCCCTCGCGGAGAGCAGAGATCGGTTCGTCCATCACGGCCACGCGTACGCCGGAGCGCATCCTCGCGATGACTACCGTCACGCGCGTCCACCGCCAGCCGTTCGACCTCACGGATCCAAAGATGACTGCCGTTCGGATTAACCGTCTGCGGAGAACGCACACGGTTCGCCTTCGCCCGCCGCCGAGCCGAGGATCACTGTGAGCGTCACCCCGCTGGAGCGCGTGACGGCCGCAAAAACCAAGAATCAACCAGAGGAAAAGCGCCTCGAATGGTTCGCCTGGTCTCCGGGCGATTTCTACTCGATGATCTCCCATCTGCCGAAGGCAACGAAGCATGCGTACAGAGACCTGCTTGATCACGCCTTCCTGCACGGCCGCGATCAGACCGATCTGCCCGATGATGACGAACTACTCCGCGAGGTGGTTGGTCAGACCGCCACCCAATGGGCGAAGACCCGACGCCGCCTGTTCACCGGACCGTGGCCGTTTTTTGAGGCAACGGGCGACGGGTTTCTGCGCAACCGGCGGCTCTGCGAAGAGGTTGAAAAGGCGAGAGAGAAGGCCGGCAAGGCACGCCGCGCGGCCAACATCAAATGGCGCGTTGATTCTGAGGTCGAAAGACAGCCCGAGGACGAGCCAGTCGAAGATCGTGCTGCGGAAGAGACAGATGCTTGGACTCTCCGTGAGGTGGAAGATGCGAATCCTCCAGCCGTTCGTTCGCATAGCGGACGCATGGCTGGAACAGTGCTTCGCACGTCTTCCCCTTTCTCAGTCTCTGACTCTGGTTCTGATTCTCCCCTCGAGAATCAAAAGAGACTAGCTCCACGCGCACGAGGCAGACCGGCCGTCGTCGCACACTCAATCCCCGACGACTGGCGACCCGACGTGGCGCTCCTGGGGCGCATGCGGATGCTCTATCCTGACTTCGATCTCGATGCGGACCTTGGCGAGTTTCGAGCGTTCTGGGAGCGCTGCGCCAGCTCACCCAAGGGCAGGAAGTCCGATTGGGGCCTGACGTGGATGCGCGACCTGGCTGCGAAACGAGAGAAGCGCCCGAAGGGTACGCCTCGCCCCGATCCAACGCGATTCAACGAGTTTGACGACATGAGGACATTTGAATGAACGACGCCGCAGCGATTGCAGTCCCCGATTTGACCGACGACGAGCTACGCTTGAAACTCGACAACGCTCGACCAAGGGCGGGCCTGACAAACAGCACAACGCTCACAACCACTTCCCGTCATGGAGGGCCGGGAACCGTGCTGCCGCGGTCAAAAGTGCGCCCTCGTCCGCCATCGGGAACGCGATCGGCAATGAGGGCGCTCCACGACTACCGGGTGAGGTTCCAGCGCCCGGCGTCGCAAATCGCTCTGTCGCGGCTCATCGATTTCGAATTGACTCACGTAGATACGATTGTCTTGGCGCTGCGATGGTACGCGTCGACGGGCCCCCACATTCACACGCGCATTCGCGCCGAGACCGCGATCCGAGACTATGAAGCCGCGGCTGGCGACGAGACCGAACTGCGCAAGATTGCGCGGAAATTGCGCGCGGCTCTGGCGAGCCGGAAGCGAATGGTTGCTGATTCGCAAAGAGCCAATCCGCAATCGACGTAAGCCTCGCGAATCGGGAATGGCCCTGATTCTCTGATCGTGCGATGGGCGGAATCGAGAGATAAGGTCGCCCGTGAACTTCTATTACAGCGGCGACGGCATCACGATTTACCACGGCGACGTGCGCGAGATCCTGCCACGATTGAATGTCTCGGCAGACCTTGTTCTCACCGACCCGCCCTACGGCATCAGCTACGCCAGTCACGCAAAGGCCGGGTCATCGCGCCCGAAGGATCACTTCATGTCGAAGGGCATCGCCGGCGACGAATCGTTGAACACGATGCGCGATGCGATGCCCCTTCTCGACGGCCTGCTCGGGCAGGACCGACGTGCCTACTTCTTCGCGGCTCCGGCGCGAATCGGCGAGGCGGTCGACGTCGTCGCCCAGCACTGGCGCGTGAAGAACCTCATCGTGTGGGACAAGGGCAACATGGCCCGCCGCGGCGATCTGGTGGCCGGCTACGGCTCGAATTGGGAAGCGATCATCTATGCAGCCAAGGGCACCCGAGCGCTGGCCAGGCCTCGGCCGCTCGCTGTCTATCGTTACGACTGGTACGCCCGCCGCGATCCCGTTCACCCGATGGTAAAGCCCGTGCCGTTGATGTCGTGGCTCATTGCCAACTCAACGAGCGAAGGAGAGCTCGTCGTCGACCCGTTCATGGGCTCTGGCCCGACGCTCAAGGCGGCGAAGGATCTGAAGCGACGAGCGATTGGTGTCGATATCGACGAGCGCTCGTGTGAGGTTGCAGCGAGGCGTGTCGGTGGCTAAGCGTTCCCCTCATCCATCTCTCGCCTCTCACTCCTCAAGTTCCGCGCTGAACTTTTCTGTTTTTGGCCCTCATTCTCTTGGTGAATTCGCGCAGAACGCGCCCAGAATCTCGTCAGAGTTCAGGTCGTGTGTCCGAGACAGGCGGCGAGCTCTGAATCCCAAGACATCAAGAAAACGAGGGCTTCCGAATGGATGCTGAAGCGAGAGAACTATTCCGCGCGCAGTGCGATGAAGTGCGGTCGATCCTGTTGCTGGCGGAGCGGCGAAGAGAAGCATTCCTTGCTTCACGCGCTTCAGCAAAGCTGCCAAACGACGCTCCGCGGTTGTCTGCCGACAGCTCACGATCGTCTGCGCCCAACGATCTGCATGCCTGGGTGATGAGCGTCCAAGTGGCGGCCACGAAGGTTGGCAAGTCGGGGGCTTTCATCATGTACGCCCGCCTCTGCCGCAGACCCCGAAGCGCGGAGCGATCGTGGGAGAACATCGCGTTCGAAGCGGGAATGGCCGTCAGCGATGTACGGCAAACGTTCACGCGCGCAGTGCCGACGTTTCTCGAGGTCTTCCGCGCGAAGGGATTGAGCACGAGATACACCGCCGAGCGCGAGGTCGATCTGCCGCGCGTCGATGCCCAGGTGTTGCCCGATCACTGTTTCGCAAATGAGATCGGCGAACCTTGTCCAATCGCTCGGCCTGAGTCCTCTCCTGCCGGCCGCGGGAACCGCGAGGTCCCACCCTCGTGCTGACATTCCGATGTCGCAGTGCCCTTTCCTTTCCATCGAAGCGAGGGCCGGAGCCATTGCAATAGTCTCCGAATTGTGCAAAGGGACAGCCCTAAATCCGGCCCTCGCTTCGACGGAAACCGAGTGTCCATTCGGGTGACGACACAACTGCGGTGGCTTCGCTAGTTCACCCAAATTGCCCTCGGCGGATCGAACTGTCGAGTGCAGCGAAGGCCGCTTGATGGCATGCCTCCAGCGCCTTCGACCGTCAACATTCGAAAAAAATGTGGCCGGGGGGCCTCTGAAAACGCCCGCACCGTGTGATCCGGCGCGCACATACACGATTCCAAAAAAAGTACCCCCCCCCATCTGAGGGGGAAGTCCCGAAGGCTTAGCGACTTAGCGGCAGTTTCCGGCGACAGAGAACTTCCGATGTTCTTCCGCTTGCCGTCCCTAAAGACATCCCTGCAGAAGCGCGACTCGCGGATGGCGGACCTGTACTTTTCCGAAGGGCTGGAGGCCACACGTTTCGCGTCGTCAACGGAAACTGCCGCCACGAGGCCGCGATTGGTTGCACACCAGCGAATAACGCGATCGATCACGGCGTGCTCCCGTTCATCTGTGAAAGCGCCGATTTGAGACGCGACTCCGAATCGACGAGGAAGTTTGCATCGACGACGACGCGCTCGCCTGTTACGTCGGAACGGATCGCGCGCCGTCCGCGTCGGCGCTCCGGCACAAGTCGTCATTGGCGGGCAAACAATCGCCGGCCGCGTGACAACGTCCGGCGTGGTGAGTTCCGGCCGCAGCAGAAAGCGCTGAACGTCGGCGTCCTTTTCTCCTCCCCGTGCGCTTCGCTGCTCTACGAGATAACGTCATCCGCGAACGGGCGGCAGGCGTATCGATGCCGCCGGGTAGGGGGAAGATATTGCAGGCGTTCGCGTGACGGATAACGCGCGTTACAGAATCGTCGTATAACATGCCTGACCAAAGGAGACGGCGCAGCACAATAAGGAGTTAGGCGCTTGGAGGCGCTATCGAATGAACTGGGTCCTTGACCTGTCCCGGCAGTACACCCCGCAGGAAGGCCAAGCCAACCTGTTCGGTGTAATCCTTTTCTCAGATGCGCACCCCTACATCAAGAAACTTCTTCGTGATGACGACTACTGGCAGGCTCTCGATGAAGTGTCAGGCCCACGATGGTCTGTGTTCGCCGTACGCGCTGCGCCCGGGAGCTGGGGGTTCCCCTCGCTTCCACCAGGCGTTATCGGCATGATGCGTCAGGTCTGGAAAGAACCGTCGGCGAACAAAGAGTTGCTAAGCGCGTTCGAGCTGGATTCGACCAAAGAACTCCCGGTGCTCGTCGTATTCTCGGAGGACGCGGACGGTACGGTCTTCAGGACAGCACTGAAGATTCCTTCGGAATCCGTAGCCAACGCATATGACGCACTTCGCTCAATGTTTCAGAAGATAGCGACCGCTCTCGACATCGTCCAAGATGAGTTTCGCCGCGACGGCTCGCAAGCCTTTCACGCCGTGAGTTACACGATCCGAGATTACAAAGAGTGGCAACGACTGAAGCGCGGAGCCGAACTCCTCCGCATCCTCCGCTCGGCGAAGTTTCCGCACGTACCATAGCCACCTCCAAATCATCCACGGGCCGGGCTCCGCGTACGCCCGCGCCTAACTCTGCGCTGCACCGGACTTGGAGTCGCAAGTTGCTGCGTCCCAAGCGCGGTACTATCTGGCGTGCGGCTCCAAGCCGGTGAGCTTGGGGCCGTTGGGCGGCGTCACGACGCCGTGCATTTCGACCAACACAGGCTCTGGTCATGCGAAGGAGATGACATGGCAACCATTCCGATAACACTGAGTGTCGTCGCCCTCGTGGTTTCCGGGGTCAGCTTATTTCTCACAATCAAAAGGGACATCGGAGCCGTTCGTCCGGTACTCGTTTTCACCTATCGGCAGGAAGGCTGGCATATCGAGAACGTCGGCAGCGGCCCGGCACTTGATCTCATTTTCCATCGGCTAACGGGTGAAGTGCTCACGCAGAGCGTTCGCTTGCCTGCACTCGGGCAGGCAGCCTGCTTCTCCCTCCACTTTGCGCGGCACGACAGCAAACAGATTTTCGCGGCGACGTATCGCGATAGAGATGGTCGTCCCTATACTTCGAGGTCGCAGCACGACGTCTCTACTTGGAAGAACGGTTTCACCGTTGAACGTCCTGCCGAGCCCGAGTCGTTGGACCGGTGGTGGCAACTACCGGATAGCGATGCGTAGCGGCGGCAACGGTGGCAACGCCTTCCACTCGCGCTTGCAGCGGACGTGGCCCGTTGCGTTGCCGCGTCGCAAGTGCGTTACGATATCGCGTCGCGGGCCACGCCGCTGAAGCGCAGGTCCGTTACCCGACTTGATGTTTGGTAGGTCACATGGCAAGAATTGACCGAGTAATCGCAGCCGGACGGACGTACTCGATACTCTTCTTGACCCTTGCCATCGCGACCACGGCCGTTGCAGCCACGGATATAAACCGATGGATCACTCTGTCTGAAGCCAGGGAAGCGCTAGTGCATTGGATTGTGTGCGACTTCATCGCGGAGGACTTTGAAGACTGGTGGTCCGCTCAGCAGGCGAACGGGCACGCCGTCACTGATGTATTTCAGATATCGAAAGATCTGCAAACGAGCCGTGAGCGTTACTACACTGGTTTTGGCTCAGCGGTGGTGGCAAAACAACATGCCGATTGGTCGGTTTCTGTCCGCCAGCCCACAAGGTCAACCGCCGCGACCCAGGCTGTGGGGAGTATTCCCGACGTCAGGGCGGAAATTCCGGACCTGCTGGCGTGGAACCTCAGAATCAGATCCTCCGATATACCATCGACAGTGTTTTCAAGAGCGTCGAATGTTGATTCGGCCATCGAACTCGGCGTCATTGCCCTCAACCGAGAATTCAAGAAGAACAATCCTGAGAAGGCCGCGGTGTTGCCAACCATCCTCAGAGAAGAATGGAGCGCCGACGCACGATGGCTGACTCTGGAATCCGAGAAGGAGAAAGCCGCGCTCCAGCTCAAGGAGATTGTGAGAGCCGCAAAGGTCGTTACTCCGGTGGATTCGCAACCACCCGCTTCTTATCGCGAACTGGAGAGAGCATTTCTCACGTCAACGGTGCGAGTGCCCGTCATTGACGTTGAGGTGCCGACACAGAGCGCGCTGTGGCTCCTCGCATGCTTGGTGCTCTTGAACTGCCTCGTTCTCCAAGTCACTTTGACGGAGCTCAATCTTGGAGATATTGAGCAGCGTGAGGAGCCGTGGCTGATGCTCGACGGGCGCTCAGGCCTGGCGCGTGTTCTCTCGAATCTCTGGCTTGCGGTGACGGTTGTTTCGCCAGTCATGGTGCCTTCCGCAGTCTTGCTCACGCTGGCCCTGCGAGCACGTACTGGCGGCCTCAGCGCTACGCGCGTGCTGGCGGCGGCCTCGTTCTTGGTCTCGCTAGCAGTGGTGGGTGGTTGGTGCTCGATGAAAACGTACCGGCTATTGCAGTCGGTTAACTCACGCTTGCAGCGGAGGTGACCCGCTGCCCTGTCGCGTCCCGAGTGCGTTACCATCTCGCGTAGCGGGCCACACCGCTGAAGCGCAGGTTCCGTTGGACAGCCAAACCGAGGTACAAGCATGAGCGACTCCTCCCGAGAGAAAGGCATTGTCAAGTGGTGGAACGACGCGAAAGGCTACGGCTTTCTAGAACGCGAGGATGGCAGTGATGTATTTGTGCATCACTCTTTTCTTCAGGGCTCGGGCTTCCGCACGTTGGCTGAGCGGGAAGAGGTTGAGTTCGAAGTGATCGCAGGAGCAAAGGGCCCTTATGCCGCCAAGGTTGCGCGCCTCGGGCTCCGAGAGCCGGAAGATGACACGCCCGAACAGCTACCTCCCGAGGTGCCGTACTTGGCGTTGGCACTGATCGGGAACCGCGTGCGCCTCGTGTCTCTCACGAAGGACGGCACATGTACGTTCTTGGATACCGCCGACCGTCGTTATGGGATTTTGTACGTCGCATCGTCGGAGACTCTTGCGTTGCAGCGTGCCGTTGAGGAATTCGAGGAGCTCGTAAACGCCCCGAGCGCGAGAGAGGCAGATATGCAAGACTTCTTTGAGCGCAACCCCGATTTCATCGTAGGCGAGGAGTACAAACAAGCCCATCCGCATATCGCTTTGGAAGTTGCGTCGGCGTCTGGCCCGCTAATCCCGGACTTCATTCTCGAACCGCTGGACTGCGGCGGCTTCGCAGATCTCCTCGAACTCAAGTTGCCGTCAGCTCAGGTGTTCGTGCTTAAGAAGAATCGCCTCCGCTTTTCCGCAGCAGTGATAGAAGCTGTAGCGCAGGCGCGCGAGTACGGTGCCTTCTTTGATGAGGAAACCAACCGTCGATCGATTCAGAATCAACTCGGCTTCACAGCTTACCGGCCAAAGTTGTTTGTCATCTTGGGTCGCAAGAGTTCTGTCGATCCTTTGGGGGCCAGACGCGCGGCCGATGATCTTCCTGGTCGAGTATCGCTGCAAACGTACGACGACATCTTGGTGCGGATGAAAGCCCGCGTGGACCGAATGAAGCACGGCGGCGCATCAGCTTGATGGCTTGCGCCGGACTTGGAGCCGCATCTTGCTGCATCCCGAGTGCTACTGTTTCGCGCGGGTTCCAAGCCGGTGAGCTTGGAACGTTAGGCGGCGGGGGCACCGTCCGTTCGCTGCCGTACTCTCGTAGACTACCCGTGCCAGGGTCAACAGCTACCGTCGCGATTGACCAATAGGAGACTTCGCCATGTCGCCGAGTGTTCAATGCAGAACTCTGTCGCTAGCGCCAAACTACCCTGACGTCGTCGTCACGACTACGCACCTTCGAGATCCACTCAACGGTGACCTCGGCGACCATGTCGCGGCGTGGCTCGGAGTAAGTCGGTCCTCGGCCATCTCGTACCGCGACTTTTTGGCGCTGGCAAAGCGGGTGCCTCCACCCGCATCGACCAGCCGCACGCGACCGCAAGTTTCCGATCTACCTACTTGGCTCGCGAGCGAGGACGCTCTCGTAAGTCAAGCTCTTAAGCTTCAGCTCGCCGGGCCCGGTTTGCTGTTTCAACCTGGTGGCCAACTGTTCCTCAACGGCTCCCATCACGAACTTGGCCTCGATGCGTTAGAACGTTGGCAGGCGGATATCAAGGGAGAGACCGGCTTCGCACGAGAAGCTGGCTGGGACGAACTGAAGGCCGACTTCGCCGCCGCGCTGTCGATGGAACTGGACGGGTTTTTCGTGTCTCCCCATCGTTTTGAGGAGGTTGAGCGGCTCATACCCGAACGTCTCTACTCGAACGAAATCCCCTTTTCACACTCGCCGGAGTTGGGAGCTATCACGCTCCAGCAGCTGCTTCGGGGCGGCATTCGCTCCGCGTGTCTGCTCCCTCTCGCGACAGGGGTCTGGTCTGCGACCAACAGTCTCGCGCTAGGGTCGGTTGTAGCCGCCTTTGAGGTCGTCCTCGCCGGCGGCGGCATCACGATCTGCGCACTGAGTACTCTCTGGGTTGCTGACAAGATTCTTCACGGCATAAAGAATCTCAAGGACTCTGATCTGCAGCCAAGGCCGGCTCGTCAACGCGGTCGTTAGATTCCTTCCGCACTCGTCCTTCGAACGCATTACGCTCATACGCATGGCGCTCAGCGGCATCGTCTCACCCAGCGATGTCGGCGCCGCGTCGGCTGCAAGCGACAGTTAGGCGGCGCCGCTCGCTGCCGCGTCCCAAGTGCGCTACTCGTCGGCGCCGGCGCTGCGCGGCTGAAGCGAACGGTCCGTTAGGCGGCTGAACTCTGTACGTGTGGAGAATTCCGATTGTCCTCGCCGCGGACCTTCGTCGTCGTGGCGTCACTTCTCGCGCAACGATCGCGGTTCTCGGAGGCTCGCCCGATCCCTTCGCAAGGCGGTGGGGAAAGCGCCGCGGTTCCGCCGCCATCTTCGTTGCATTTGCGCTATCGCCCCTCGCGGTCGACCGGCTCGTGCTGCATCGCGAAAGCAAAGGGCTGCATTCAGCCTACGTCGACCTCTCGCCACTTTCGACGCTGGTACCTGCCATTCTCGACTTCGTTGTGCGAGTTACGACGTACGTCGTTTTTCGAAATATCCCGTCCTCGCGAGGACGGTACGATCTGCTCGCGGCTCCAGGCCGCCCCCGTTTGCGTGGGGGTCCGTCACGAGATCAAGCGGCTGGAAGAGGAAGCCGGTCGCCTGCACATGCGCGCTGTCGGGGGGAGTTGTTCGACAACGAACGCGATGCAATCGAGGCGATCCCGTGGAAGGAGATTTTGGACTTCATCGAGGATGCCAGCGACCGCGCGGAAGCGGCGCTCGTTTTCGAGAGTATCTAAGTAAAGCACCGATGATTGCCCCGTCCTATGTTCGAATCTTCCTCGGCAGCCTGGGATGACTGCTGGCTCCGGTCTCGAATGGTTGGACCTTGACTACAGCGTCGCCGTCGTTTGCTTTCCGAGGAAGGCTGCTATTCAACCACGGGCCATCAGGATCGACACTCGACCACACTGCCCGCCTCGGTGTCGGTCCTCCAGAATCGCGAGGCATCCGAGGGCGATCTGCGACAACCGTCTCCCCGTGATGCCTTGAACGCTTGAAGCTGGTCGAAGCTCTGGTGATTGTGTCGATCGCCTGTTGCCAGCCGCGACCGATAGTAAGGGCTGCGATCACTTGGAAGCAGAAGATCAAGATGATCGCGTCATACGTCCCCTCGGAGATTGCTCTCGGCGCATCGTCGCCTCTCCGGGCCACATGGGTCGAGATAGGGCGGTGCCCGAGAACCGCTTCGAGGATCGTCGTCAACGACTCATCGTCTTCGATCACTAGCACGGACACGCAAATGTCTTCCAGCGCAAGCACGGCATTTCTTGAGTTCGCTTGCGTCAAATGGAGGGCACACGGCGGAATCTTTCGCAGGAGCGAAACAAGCTCAATGCAAAGACCAGAGCGGAGCACGGAGGGGATCGCACGGTCGTTCGCGCTCACAAGGCGCACTACCTGACATGCGACGGGGCGTAACGACAACAGCGATTTACGGTGATCCACCGACGTGTAAGTTTGCGAACGTCGCTGACTCAGGACAGACCTAGTCCACGAACCGCAGTTCAACTTCGCCGCCCCCTCCGGGCGGCGTTCGCATTTTCAGATCAAAGGCCACAGGAGCTACGTCATGAAGAAGTCTGTCATTCGTAATACACGGCATTCACGCATGCAGGTTACACACAGCTTCGTGCCAGCCTTATTGACTCAGATCGACAGCATTCCGTCTGGTGAGAATGACTAATGCCAAGTGACCTCACGGCGGAAGGGATCGCCGAGCGTATAGAAGTATTAGAAGCCTTGATGTCGGAGAAGATTCGCCAGGGCGCGCGTCTGGAGGCCGTGGTGATGGTGCTCCTCAGTCGACTTGGGGACGTGAGCCGAGTTACCGTGGAAGAAGCTGTCGCGCTGGAGAAGCGACTCTACGGCAAGGGCTCCCTCGCCGGCGTGCGAAAGAAGATCGCCGCCAAGAGGTACACGCTCGAAAAACGAACCGGCGAGAAAGAAGCACGCATCCCGGTCGATCAGATCTACAGTGGTTACCTTCCTATTGAGACATGGCGCAAGGCTTTGGCCGCGCAGAAAAGAGAACGCTGAAATGGCCCGTACCGCAAACCCTACGCACGTCACCGGTAAGCGACCGCAGCTCAAAATTCAGCCGCCGATCACACATCCGGCATTCTGCTTTTGCCAGGGCTGCAACAAGCTGCCGGAAGGCGAGCGCAGCAAGCCGCACGTCATCCGCATCAGGCGAGCTTCGAAGTATCCGGACGATTTCATCAAGTCCGCGCTCTATGCGCTGGAGGTGAAGGCGATCGAGGAGGCGAGGTTGAAGGCCGGCGGCGACGGATGGATGGCGGCGAGCCCTGAGCGGATCACCTTCGCGCAGCTCGCCGGTGCCTATCTGGAGGCCCACGATTCCGAGCGGAACGCGGCCATCATCAAGCTTCACCTAGTTCCGTTCTTCGGTGCCTTGACAGCCGCGCAGTTGAAGGCGAGTGACTTCCGCTCGTATCAACGGAAGCGGCTGCAGGTCGCCGCGCCGGATACGGTGAATCGGGAGTGGAATGCTCTGCGCGCCGTCCTGAACTTCGCCGAGAGGGAAGAGCGCATCGCCCGCAACCCCTTTCATCGCGGTGCTGTCGAGATACTGCCGTCTCGCGGGCCGCGGAAAGAGTTCTTTGAGCCAGAAGAGTGGCGGGCCTTCCTGTCCGCGTTCGACGACTACGAAGGCTTCAAAGCGTACCAGTGGACACAACACAAGGCGGCACCTGCGCGGATCGTCGGTGAGAAGAGCTACGGCGTCGGCAGGCGGAACCCTGACCGAGACGCGGTGAGGGAGCAATTCTACCGGTTACGAGAGTCGCGGCAATTCGTTTGTGCGCTGCTATTTTCGTGCTCGCGCGTGATGGAACTGGCAGAGTTGCGCTGGCGCGATGTCGACCTCCGCCGTCGTTTGGTGACGTTGTACCAGGAGAAGACGAAACGGGAGAAGGTCATTCCGATTGCGGAGCCATGGCTGGCCGATCTGATGGCTCGGCAGCGTGGCTTACCGGAAGCCTACGTCTATGTCCGGTCGACTGGTCAGCCGTTCTACTACGAAGAGATCAGGCGAGCCGTTATGATGGCGCGCGATGTGGCCGGGTTTGAGAAGAACCTAACGCCGCATTCGATACGACACACCGTTCTGTCGTGGTTGGCGATCGCGGGGGTGTCTGAGGTTCATCGAAAGGAGATCGCAGGACATTCGCGGTCGACTGTGGCGGATGGGTACGCCCACCTGACGAAGGGATCGCTCGTTCCGGTTATCGCTACGCTGGTGAGGATTGGGCTGCAAGGTTTCAGCGAGGAAGAGAGCGCGACCGAAGCACCGTCAGTAGGGCTATTGAGAGCGGTCAATGAGAGCGCCGAATAACTTCAGCCGTCACCGCATCGTCAAATCACTGAGCCGATGTGGCGTCCCCAACGGGATTCGAACCCGTGTTGGCGCCGTGAAAGGGCGCTGTCCTAGGCCTCTAGACGATGGGGACGGAATGCTGTGACGGGCCTGTGGGCTCGGTGGGACTCGAACCCACGACCAACGGCTTAAAAGGCCGCTGCTCTACCGACTGAGCTACGAGCCCGTAACCTCAACGAACGAAACCCTCGAGGCGCGCTCGAAGGGGGGCGGAAGATACCACGCCCCGTGCGGAACGGGGGAACCCCGCGGCTTATTGCCTCTCACCCTCGGGAGAGCATCGTCCAGAGGCCGATGACGATGAAGCCGGCGCCGGCGACGAGCTTCAGCGTCGACGGCTTGACGAAACGCTCGATCTGCGCGCCGATCAGGACGCCGATGGCCGAGGCCAGCACCAGGGCGCTGGCGCTGGCGGCGAAGACGACCCACTTCCGGTTCTGCGCCTCCGAGGCGAACAGCATCGTGGCCAGCTGGGTCTTGTCGCCGATCTCGGCGAGGAAGACGGAGATGAAGATGGCGGGGAAGGCTTTCCACATGGGGTGAGTCTAGCGCGGGGCGCGTTGTCGGTTGTCGGTAACGGCCAAGACGGTAGGCGGCGGACTCCGCGAGTCCATTGGTGAACTCCCCGAGTCCACTAGTCCACTCCCCGAGTCCACCAGTGGACTCCACGAGCTCACCAGGTGGACTCACGGAGTCCACTAGTCCACTCCCCGAGTCCACCAGTGGACTCCGCGAGCTCACTAGGTAGACTCCCTGAGTCCACTAGTGGACTCCCCGAGCTCACTAGGTGGACTCCGCGAGTCCACTAGTCCACTCCCCGAGTCCACTAGTGGACTCCACGAGCTCACTAGTGGACTCCCCGACTCCACTAGTGGACTCCACGAGCTTACTAGTGGACTCCAGGGGTGTGCCGCATCTTCTACGTTAGTTGCAAATCGAGGTCTGCTATCAGCAACTCTCGATAAATCAGATGGTTACCATATTTCAAAGAGCGAGAAGGCTCGTTCCCGAGGACGGGGGCACATGAATTCTCGCCGCCGGGTTACCAGCGACTGTTGGGAGTCTTGCCGGGTCGGGGGCGAGACGCCAGCGCTCCGTTTCGGTCACGCGAAGGCGAACGTACGCATCGACAGGTTGCCGTAGTGGAATCCTTCGTAAATCGTTGTCAGCTTGTCGTTTGGATGGCTGGCGCCGAGGGTGACGAAGAGGGGCTCGAAGTGCTCGGGGGTGGGGACGGCGAGATCGGCGTGCGGGGCGAGGGTGCGGTAGCGGGTCAGGGCGTCGAAATCGCGGGCGGCGAGGTGGGTGGCGAACCAGGTGTCGAACTCGGTGGCCCAGTCGTCGACCGGGGCAGCTTTGTCGCCGAGGTGAATGGCGCGGAGGTTGTGGACGATGCCGCCGCTGCCGATGATGACGACGCCGCGGTCGCGGAGGGGGGCCAGCGTCCGGCCGATGCGCATCAGCTCTTCCGGCATCGTCGGAAACGGCTGCGCGATCTCGACGATCGGTACGTTTGCCTCGGGGAGAAGTATCCGCAGCGGGACCCAGAGTCCGTGGTCCCAGCCGCTCGTCTCTTCCAGTGCGGCGTCGCCGAGGAGGTCGGCAATCTCGCGGGCGAGCGCCGGATCGCCAGGGGCCTCGTAGCGGATTCGGTAAAGGGCGTCGGAGAAGCCGCCAAAGTCGTAGATCGTCTCGGGGCGGGGTACAGCGTTCACGCGAAGACCGCGGGTCTGCCAGTGCGCGGAGACGATGGCGATGGCGCGGGCGCCGGCGAGCGTGGCGCCGTACGCGGCGACGGCGCGGGTGAAGTCGTCCTGCTCGAGTGCTATCGACGGCGCGCCGTGGGAGATGAAAAGGGCCGGCATCATGGCGACATGATCGCCGAAAACGGTTGTCGGTTATCGGTTATCGGTTCGATTGTCGGTTGGGGAGTCGGAACAGCGGCAGGACGCTGACTCCTCGCTACCGCCGGCAACCATCGCCGGCACACGACAACCGACAACCGACAACCGATAACCGACAACCGATAACGCACCCCCGACCCCGTCTCCCGATATCATCCGCGTAATGCGTATCCGTTGCCTGTCCATAATCCTCATCCTTCTCACAACGATTACCGCCCACGCCGCCGATCTCGTGCGGCTGCCGACCGGCGTTTCGCTCGATCCTGTTGCCGCGTCGCATCTCGTCGGCAACTTTCCGCTGGCCATGGCGCTGGCGCCGGGAGGGGAGCGCGTGGCGTTGCTGCTCGGCGGATGGCGGGAGCAGGGAGTGCAGATCGTCGACCGGAAGTCGGGGGCGGTGGTGCAGACGCTGCCTCAGGCCGCGGCGTTCCTCGGCCTGGCGTTTTCTCCCGACGGCAAGACGCTCTACGCCAGCGGCGGCTACGACGACTCGATTTTCGTCTATCGCTGGAACGGACGTGAGGCGGTGGCGGACGGCAAGATCGCGCTGGTGGAACCTCCGAAGCCGAAAGAGAAGCCGAAGGATCCGAAAGAGAAACCGAATGATGCGGAAGAGAAGCCGAAGGACCCGGTGGGGACGCAATACCCGGCCGGCATCGCCGTCTCCCACGGCGGCCGCCTCCTGTACGTCGCTGAGAATCTCTCCGATACGCTGGCCGTCGTCGATCTCACGACCGGCAAAGTCATTCAACGCGTTCAGACCGATCGCTATCCGTATGCGGTGATCACCGATGGGCTCGGCAATGTGTACGTCTCGGCATGGGGCGACAGTACGGTCACCCGTTTCCATCTCGGCGCAGACCGCATCCTCCGCCGCACCGCCCGGATCGCCGTGGGACGCCATCCCTCGGCGATGGCGCTTCGCGGCACGCGGCTGTTCGTCGCTTCTGCCAGCACCGATTCGATCAGCGTCGTCGACACGGCCACCTCGAAGATGGTCAAGACGTTGACCGATGCGCCGCCGGCCGGGCCGCGCGAGGGAAGCACGCCGAATGCGCTGGCGGTCTCGCGCGACGGAAGCCGGCTCTTTGTCGCCGAGGCCGACAACAATGCGGTTGCGGTATTCAATGTGGCCTCGGGGAAGATGCTCGGGCGCGTGCCGGTGGAGTGGTATCCGTCGGCGCTGTGTGTCGATGGGAACGAACTGCTCGTCGTCAGCGCCAAGGGGCGCGGCTCGCGGCCGAATCCGAACCGGAAGAATCCGGGGACGAAGAATCCGCCACACTCTCCCGACTACACGCTCGGCCAGTTCGATGGGACGCTGCTGTCATTCCCGGCGAACCTCCCGGCCACGAAGCTGGCCTCGCTCACGCATCGGGTGGCGCACGCGAACGGCTGGGACACCACGCGTGGCGCGCGGCGCTATCCGCCATTCAAGCACGTCATCTACATCGTCAAAGAGAACCGCACGTACGATCAGGTGCTCGGCGACATGAAGGAAGGAGACGGCGATCCGTCGCTGGTCTTCTTCGGCGAGGAGGTCTCGCCGAACCATCACGCGCTGGCGCGACGGTTCGGGCTGTTCGACCGTTTCTTTGTCAACGCCGAGGTCAGCGCGCAGGGGCACAACTGGTCGACGGCCGCGTACAGCGGCGACTACCTCGAGAAAACAATGCCGTCGGAGTACAGCACGCGCGGCCGGACGTACGACTACGAAGGAACGAACCGCGACAAGGCCGTCGACGACGACGACGACGTGAACGCGCCGGCGAGCGGCTATCTGTGGGACCTGGCAGTGCGGAAGAAGATCTCGCTGCGCAACTACGGCGAGTACGTGGCCAACAGCGACGAGCTTCATAACGTCGTCGGCAAACAGTACGTGGGACTTCGCCACGCATTGCGCGATACGACGTCGCCCGATTACCCATCGTTCAACATGGGCATCCCCGATCAGACGCGCGCCGACGTCTGGCTGCGCGAGTTTCAGCAGTACGCGGCGAAGGGCTCGCTGCCGGCGTTCGAGATCGTCCGTCTGCCGAACGATCATACGAACGGTGCCACGAAGGGAAAGCCGACGCCTCGCGCCTTCATGGCCGATAACGATCTGGCCCTCGGGCGGATCGTCGAAGCGGTCACGCGCTCACCGTTCTGGCGCGATACGGCCATCGTGGTCGTGGAGGATGACGCGCAGGACGGACCGGATCACGTCGACTCGCACCGGTCGGTACTTCTCCTGATCTCGGCCTGGAACCGTGGCGGTGTCATCCATCGCTTCGTCAACACCACCGACGTCCTGGCGACGATGGAGGAAATCCTCGGCCTCGATTCGCTCTCGCAGTTCGATCACTACGGCCGTCCGGTGCGCGAGACCTTCGCCTCCGAGCCGAACCTGGCCCCGTACGACGCCATCAAGCCGTCGATCGACATGAATGAGAAGAACCCGGAGAGCCCCCAAGCGAAAGAGTCCGCTGCTCTCGACTTCTCAAAACCCGATGCCGCCGACGACGACACGCTCAATCGCATCCTATGGAACACGATCAAGGGGACTGCGCCGTATCCCGGCCCGACGCGGGCGGCGGTGAGGGAGATGATTGGGGAGAGGTAATGAAGGCAGAAGGCAGAAGGCAGAAGGCAGAGGTGACGATCAGCGGAGCACTTCTGCTTTCTGCCTTCTGCCTTCATATTTTCATCACGCAAACCCCTTCGGCCGCTCATCCAGCTCCGCCGCGAAATCGATCAGGCCGGCGGTGAAGATGGGGTTGCCGGTGCGGAGGCGGAGCGGTTTTTTCTGGTCGGTCTTGATGACGATGGTGTCGTCATCGACTTCGACGTCGACCTCGTAGACCTTCGGCAGGGTCAGCTCGGTCCGTTTCTTTTCGTCGACGATCAGCCGGCGGTTGGTGATGAAGAGCATGCCTCGGTCGAGCGGCGCCTGATGGATGCAGTACTCCTGAAAGCCGAGGGGGACCGGGCATTGTGCGCGCGGCAATCCAGAGGCGACGGCGCGGAGACTGCGGAACTGCTCGATGCCGTTGCTTTCGATGGGAACGTCGTCATCGGCGATGCCGAGTCCTTTGCGCATCGTGAGAAGCTCGTCCTCCTGCACCTCGCCGGCCCGATCGTCCGCCAGAAGATGCCAGACGACGGTGGCGTAGAGGTCGCGCTCGGCGCCGGTGATGTCGTCCGGAGTCAGGCCGGCGGCCTCGCCTGCGGCGCGGAGCAGGCGGGCGATGTCGCCCGATCCGGCGACGCCGCGGCTTGCCAGTTCATCGAAACCGATCTGCAGAATGACACGGCGTGCGGCGGATCGATAGATGTCGTACGGCAGATCGAGCGACTCTCGCTCACCGCGGAGCGCGATGAGAGCGGCGTCGCTGCGATCGACGTGCAGGTGGTTGAGCGCTTTGGTGTACCAGCTCAGGAGCTCCTGATGCTTTTTTTCGGCCTCGGCGTGCTCGGCCCGCTGGCGCTCCTCCTCGTCGTGAATCTGCCGGCGCCGTTGCGCGGTCATGACGATGGGGATGCCGATGCAGATGAGGCCGAGGATGACCTCGACCCATCCCTGCGGTCCTTTGCGCGCCAGAACGCTGAAGCCGAGGAGAAGGAGCAGGAAGCCGAATGCGATCAGTCCGAGAAAGACCCAGCCGCGCTGCGTGCCGTCGGGCTTGAGCGATTCCCAGAACGGGGTCTGGGTGATGCTCGGCTTGACCGGCAGCGCCGGCTCGGCGTGCCGGGCGGAGTCGCCGAAGAAAGAGCCCCCCTTGCCGCGGCGGACGAATTCGCCGGCAGCGCCGGTGCTGAGGGCGATATCGCCGTCGATGGCATCGAGCCGCTGGCGCGTCGACACGCCGAATCGGATCGGTCCGAGGGCGAGCGGCTTCTCGATATAGAAAGTCATCGGTAGCTGACTCGGCGGTGTGCGGACTTGATGCCAGAACTGCGCCTGACGGCGCGTTGTCGGTTGTCGGTTATCGGTCGTCCTGCGTTCCAGCGAATGCCGCGCCGAGAACTGCAATCAACCGACAACCGATAACCGACAACGCGGAGCCGCGCTACTTCAGCGTGTACAGATACGCCGTGATGTCGCGGGCCTCGTCGGGCTTGACGCCGAGGACTGGCATCACGTTTTGGGGGTTGGCCATCTGCGGGTTCTGGATGTACGCCTGCATGTTCTGCGGGGAGTTGGGGATCGAGGCGGCGATGATCTGGCGCGAGGCGATATGGTCGAGCGACGGGCCGACCATCCCCTGGCCGCTGATGCCTGGGATGGCGTGACAGGCCGTGCAGCCGTACTGATCGATGAGCTGCTTGCCATGGTTCGCGTCGCCGGCGACGACGGCTTTCTCCTGCTTGTTGCAGGCGATGACGAGGGTCAGGGCGATGAGAGGGAGAAGTCGCTTCATGTGCGAAGAGTATCGCGGACGGGGTCTCGCGGCGGGCGGAGTTGTAGGTGCGCCTGGGCGGGTTGTCGGTTGTCGGTTGTCGGTTGTCGGTTGTCAGTTGTCAGTTTGTCGGTGATTGCAGGGCTCGCAGGTACGCAGGAAAACTGATAACCGACAACGCGCGAAGCGCATCCCGCACACTGGCCCACGGATTGCTCTTCCCATCACTATGCAATTCACGATCGAAAGCCGGCAACTCACGAACGAGTACTCACATCCACCGGCCTTTGATCCGGCCATGAATCCGACCTTGATCGAAGCGGTCAGTCCGGATGATGCCATCGGTGAATTCGTGCGCATGAATGAATCCGAGCTGGTCAGTCTGCACAGTCCGGCGCGCGGACGCGAATCGATCGCCACGGTCAAGAAGAACGACCTGGTCTATCTCGTGCGCGTGTACGCGGCATAGCCGCAGAGCGGTGCCCAGTCTCAGTCGAAGGCGCGGCTTCGCCGCCGGGCACAGACAAGAGTGTCTGTGCCACATTGGATCCGGCGAACTCCACACTTCAGCCAATACCGACGGGCAATGTGGCACAAACACTCTTGTCTGTGCCTTCGCCGCTAGCGCGGCGCTCGCCTCGATTAGACTCTCGGCCGCATGAGTGCGCTCTACGCCCTGGCGGCATTCGCGATGACTCTGGCCGGGGGCGCGTTTGCCTTCCGGTACCAGCGCTATCTCCTCTACATCATGGCCTTCTCCTCGGGGCTGCTGATCGGGGTGGCCTTTCTCGATCTGATCCCCGAGGTCTCGGCGCTGGCGCAACTGCACACGATCGAGATCCGAGGGCTGATGTTCACGGTCATCGCCGGCTTTCTGGCGATCTTCCTGCTCGAGAAACTGACGATCATCCATGGCGAGAAGCAGCACGACGCGCCGGGGCATCATCACAACGTCGGCCTGGTCGGCGCCATCGGCCTGTCGTTTCACAGCTTCCTCGACGGTCTGGCCATCGGCGTCGGTTTCAAGGCGGGGACGCAGGTCGGTCTGGTGGTGCTGCTGGCGGTGGTGGCGCACGATTTCGCCGACGGTCTGAATACCGTGACCTTCATGCTGGCGACGCGCAACAGCCGCTGGCGCACCGGCTTGCTGCTGGGCATCGATGCCATCGCCCCGGTCCTGGGCGCGCTTTGCGCGGGGATGCTCTACATCGCGCCGCGGATGCTCGCCTATCAGCTCTCGTTTTTCGCCGGCTTCCTCCTCTACCTCGGCGCCAGCGATCTTCTGCCGCAGGTGCACGCCAGGACCCGCGGCGCGCTCATCGCCGCCACGATCGCGGGCGTTGCCGTCGCGGGGTTGCTGGTCTACGCCCTACAATCTCCCGCATGAAACGACTGCTCGCGCTCCTGCTGCTGCTCGTCGCCGCTTCCGCCTACGCCCGCAACATCACCGAGAAGGATCTCTTCAAGTTCCACTGGATCGGCGATCCGCAGCTCTCACCCGATGGCTCGCAGGTCGTCTTCGTCCGCGTCACGGTCGATGAGAAGAAGGACACCTACAACACCGCCATCTGGTCGGTTGCCACCCGCGGCGGCGCGGAGCCGCGCCGGATCACGAACGGTCCGCGCGATGCCTCGCCGCGCTGGTCGCGCGACGGGAAGCTGCTGGCCTTCACCCGCTCGATCGACAAAGACGGCAAGCCGCAGCCGTCGCAGATCTGGATCCTCCGCTTCGACGGCGGGGAGCCGCACGTGCTGACATCGATGTCGAAGGCGGTCGATTCGATCGCCTGGTCGCCGGCGTCGAACACGATCGCGTTTACGGCCACAACAAAGCCGGAGGATCTCGACAAGAAGGACGAAAAGAAGAAGGACGACGAGCACGAGAGCGACGTGCGCATCATCAATCAGGCCGTCTACCGCGCCAACGGCGCCGGCTACCGCGACGCGTCGCGCAACACGCACATCTGGACGATCGACGTCTCCGAATCTCTCGACAGCGCTGAGTCCGCAAAGCCGAAACAGCTCACCAGCGGTGAATTCGACGAGCGCGATGTGACCTGGAGTCCCGACGGCTCGCGGATCTACTTCACCTCCAACCGCGTGCTCGAGTCGTACTTCGACCGCCGCGACACGGACCTCTACGCCATCCCCGCCGCCGGCGGCGACATGACGAAGGTCGCCGACATCGAAGGTCCGATCGGCTCTTACGCCGTCAGTCCCGACGGCAAATGGGTGGCCTTCGGCGGCGAGATCAACAATCCGGTTCATTCGTACGATCAGCCCGACCTCTGGCTGGCCCCGACGACGCCCGGCTCTCCGGCGCGCAATCTGACGGCGACGTACGACTACGACGTGCTCTCCGGTGTGGGCGGCGATCAGCGCGCGCCGCGGGCGGGCGGCGGTGGGGGACGGCCGGTGTGGAGCGATGACGGTAAGACCATCTATGCCGTCACCGCCGAGGAGGGGCGCGCCAACCTGAAGCGCATCGACGCCGCCACCGGCAAGGTCGAGCCGTGGACGACGGGCAATCACGACATCCAGACCTACTCGATCCACGGCGGAAAGACCGTAGCACTCGTGGCCACGCCGACGATCATCAACGACCTTTACCTGGTCGACGCCGGCGGCGCCCTGACCCGGCTGACGAACGTCAATCAGAAGCTGATGTCCGAGGTTGCGCTGACCGAGCCGGAGGAAATCTGGTACACCAGCTTCGACGGCAAGAAGATCCAGAGCTGGATCCAGAAGCCGCCCGACTTCGATCCGGCGAAGAAGTATCCGCTCATCCTCAACATCCACGGCGGTCCGCACTCGGCGTACGGCTACACCTTCGATCACGAATTCCAGTGGATGGCGGCCAGGGGATATGTCGTCCTCTATCCGAATCCGCGCGGCTCGACGTCGTACGGCCAGGATTTCGGGAACATCATTCAGTACCACTACCCGGGCGACGACTTCAAAGATCTGATGGCCGGTGTCGACGCGGTGGTGGCGCGCGGTTACATCGATCCGAAGAAGCTCTGCGTGACCGGCGGCAGCGGCGGAGGATTGCTTACCGATTGGGTAGTCACGCAGACCGACCGCTTCGCCGCCGCCGCGGCCCAGCGCGACATCGCCGACTGGTCGACGTTCTGGTACGTCGCCGACTTCTCGCAGTTCCAGCCGTCCTGGTTTCGAAAAGCACCGTGGGAGGATCCGAAGGATTACATCGCCCGCTCACCGATCACCTACATCGACCGCGTCAAGACCCCGTTGATGCTGATCCTCGGCGAAGCCGACTACCGCACGCCGCCGATGTCCGGCGGCGAGATGATGTTCCGCGCCCTCAAGTACCGCCACATCCCGACGGTAATGGTCCGCTTCCCTGACGAATCCCACGAGCTCTCCCGCAGTGGCAAGCCCTGGCACCGCATCGAGCGCCTCGAGCACATCGTCGGCTGGTTCGACCACTGGGTGATGGGCGTGGCGAAGCCGGAGTATGAAGGGGGACTTCGGAAGTAGGGGTTCCCATCTGCGTAACATCTGCGTTCATCTGCGGATAAAAGCCTTATCCGCAGATTACGCAGATGTTACGCAGATAAAAGCTACTTCCCGTCCGGGAACGTGACCACCTTGTTCTCGATCGGCTTGACCGTCTTCAGATAATCGTAGATCGCGCCGAGGTCGTTTTCGGTCATGCCGGCGAAGGCGATCCAGGGCATGACGGTGTTGTGGCCGGCGGGGGCGTCGGGGGCGTTGTTCGCGTCCATCGAGGCGAAGGCCTTGAAGCGGCCGATGAACTCTTCCCGCGTCGCGTGTGACATGTAGGTTCCCTCGGCAGGTGTCAGGTTAGCCGTGAAGTTGCGGCCCCACGGTCCCTTCATCTCCCAGCCGCCGGCGAAGGGCTTGTCGGCGATGAGCGCGTTCTTGTCGTCGTGCGGCGTGTGGCATTCGTGACAGCCGCCGACGATGGCCAGGTACTTGCCGTACGCGACGCTGTCATGCGGATCGGGCGCGGTCACGACGCCGTCGACCGGCTTCGGCGCGAATTTGACGAAGAGGTTGACCGGGAAGTCGATGTGCTTGGCCGGGACGCCTTTGTGGACCGGCTTGAGCGTGCGGAGATAGGTCACCACCGACTTGGCGTCGTCATCACTCATCGTGCGCATCTCTTCGTACGGCATCATCGGGAAGAGCGCGTCGCCATTGCGGTCGATGCCTTCGCGAAAGGCGCGGATGATCTCGCCGTCGCTCCACTTGCCGAGGCCGAATTCAGCGTCACAAGTGATGTTCTGCGCGGCAACGACTCCGGGGAAGCCGATGTTCTTGTCGAAGAGGTAGCCCCCCACCCCCTCGGTGCCCGGTTTGACCGGGAAGCCGAACCTGGTGACGTGATCGGAATGGCATCCGAGACAATCGGATACGTGTTCGACGATGTATCTGCCGCGCGCCAGCCGCTCGGGCGTCGCATCGATCTTCTCCGCCGATGCCGGCTTCGACTCGGGCTTCCGAACCGCCAGCCAGGTCACCGCGCAGGCGATCAGGGCGATGACGAGCAACACAACTCCACCGACGACCTTAAGGAGCGTTTTCATGGATGCTTCCCCGCCGATTGTTTTGGACCGACTGTGCCCATTTTACGGGAGAATCGGCGAATGAGCGTTCGATCCATCGCCGTTTTTGTCCTCGCCGCAACCCTGCAGACCAACGTCGCCAGCGTGACGAAGATCTACGAGCACGACTACGCCTCGCGCCTGGTGCCGCTGCTGACGGAGGTGCTCCGCTTCAACACGGTGCAGTTCGAGGTCGACGGCCCGGTGGCGCAGAAGGCGTGGCTGGCAAAGACCGCCCACGACCTCGGCTTGACCTATCGCGATGCCGGTTTACCCGTTAGTTCTATTGTTGAGATCGAGCTTCCCGGTCCTCCGGGCGCTCCGGTCCTCGGCCTGATGGTGCACGGCGACGTGCAGCCGGTCGATGCCGACGCCTGGTCGGTCTTGCCGTTCTCGGGCAAAGCGGACGAGACCTACGTCTACGGCCGCGGCTCGGCCGATGACAAAGGTCCGCTGGTGCAGGCGCTCCTGGCGATGAAGGCGCTCGCGCAGAGCGGCGTGCCGCGTACGCACACGGTTCGACTCCTCGTCGGCAGCGACGAAGAGTCGGCCAACACCGATGTGACGACGTATCTGAAGACGCACGCGGCGCCCGACTACACGCTGGTGCTCGATTCGAACTTCCCGGTCGTCGTGGGCGAGAAAGGGTGGAACTCGCTGTCGGTCACGACCGATCCCGCATTTGAGCGGCCGGACGTGACGAAGCCGTACAGCGTCTTTTTCATCAACGCCGGATTGGCGGCGAGCATCGTTCCCGACCGCGCCGAGGTGAAGCTACGTTGGAAGGAAGGCGCCACCCCGGCTTGGCAGCCGCTGAAAGACGCGATCAACGCCGCACCGCGGCCGCCGGACACGCGCGTCGTCATGCAGGCCACCGGGGATACGCTCTGGATCGTCGCGTACGGCCACTCGGCCCACGCCGGCGTAAACCTGGAAGGAGGCCGCAATGCGCTCGTCGCGCTCGCGCGTGTGCTCGCCGGCAAGCTCCCGTCGGGCGGCGCCGACGACCTACTCGCCTTCGTCCGCGCCGCCGGCACCGACATCTACGGCACAGGCCTCGGCATCACCGACCGCGACCCCCTGTGGGGCCGCTATGCCGTCAACATCGCCACGATCAAGCCGGACGCGAACGATCCGAAACGATCGACGCTGACGATCAACATCCGCCGCATCCCTCCCCGCACCGGTCCGGAGTTGAAGACGAAGATGGAGCAGTACGTATCGGACTTCAACAAGCGCACCGGCGCGTCATTGACCGCCACCGGCTTCTACGACGACGAGCCGCTTGGTTTCGACCCGAAGTCAAAGATCGTTCGCCGTCTCCTGACCGACTACGGTGCCGCCACCGGAACAAAGAACCCCAAACCCGCCATCTCCGGCGGCGGGACATACGCGAAACGACTCCCCAACTCCATCGCCTTCGGCATGTGGTTCCCCGACAAACCCTACCCCGGCCACGACGTCGACGAAAAGAACCCGATCGCCGACCTCCAGAAGGGGACGAGGGTGCTGATCCACGCGCTGGTGGACATCGCCACCGGGAAGAGGATGGAGGGGGCGTTCAAGCCGTAGTAGTTGTGCTCCTAACCGCTCTCTTTGCCACCGATCGAACCTGCCGTGCGCGTGAATTCGCCAGGGTCACGTCCTCCCTTGACGATTATGATCGCAGGACCTTGCGGAGGTGGTGGGGGAGGAGGAGGTTCAAGTGTTGACGTTCCACCACCAGAATTATCACTTCCAGAATTGTTCGTGGTTTCAGCCATGTCTGCTCCTAAGGAACCAAGATCGTCCTACTAAGCAACGTGTATAATACCGGAATTCCCGAGATCAGAGTCAGCAAAACTGCGATTGTCAGGAAGAAGCTGGCACGATACAGCAGCTCCGAGCGAGCGTTATTGTTGCGCATGTTCAGGCTGGCCGCCTGGATGAAAAGACCCCGTAGGTGCGCTTCAAACATTTGGTTCGCTGTTTTCTTCGGATGATATTTATCGTGATACTCGACGAGCGTGTCGAAATACGCCCCCAAGTCATCGGGGCACGGCATGTATCCCCATGAATACCCCACAAATAACCGCATGATCCAAATGACCGCGAGCGACGCAAAGACGATCACGACTGCCGCGCACACCAAGAACATCGAGGACCAGATCCCGCCGTTCAAGTCAAATACTTTGACGTAGAACGAAAACACGCCACCGAGGAGCGCGAGTGCAGCGATGCGAAGCGTAGGCGCGGCGTCAAGATCGCGTCGGCGTTCGAGTTCCTTGAAATAAAACGTTTCGGCTCGCTTGACGTCCATCGCACAGTATTCTAGAACGCGGTAGCCTGAGACGACCGCAAAAGTCTCATGACTAACCACCCTAGCCCAGGTATGCCGAGAGAGAGTTGGGTACAACGCCATCGATTTGAACGTTTGTCTACGGATGGTAGACCTGAAGCGTCTGCTCGGGCGGCCAGACTAGCGATTGGCAAAGGGGTGCGCAAGGTACCTTTGCGTGGTCTTGGCGGCACCTTTGTTCGACAAGTCCTATCTTGTCGATGTCAGGATCGATCCTGTCGTCGTCGGGATCGATGCTGTCGATGTCAGGACCGACGCTGCCGTCGGCAGGACCGATGCTGTTGTCGTCGGGGTCGATGCTGTCGTCGTCGGGATCGATGCTGTCGTCGTCAGGACCGTTGCTGTCTTCGTCGGGATCGATGCTGTCGCTGTCGGGATCGATGCTGTCGCTGTCAGGATCGATGCCGTTGTCGTCATGATCGAGGCTTCAATCTTGGCCAATAACAGGCTGTAGGGATGGCCATAACTTCGGCGAGGCGCTGGCCCAAACCGTAACAATAATCCGGTTACCATTTACCGGGCTGATGCGTCTAAGTATGTATGGCCAGCCTCGGAAACGCAGTCAGGAGGCCCGCATAAGGAAATCTGGTTCACGCGACCGTGCAATGGATCAGAGCGACAGCGGAGCTGACCGCGTTTTCCGAGCGGCTGGACAAGATATCCGACTGGCTGCTCAATTCCGTACTGAGCGGTGCCATTCCGATTCCTATCGAGGAGCAGACGGCGGATGCGGGCAACCCAGTCATCCCATTCCGGCTGATTCCGCCACCTCTGCTTGCGCCCGATTGGTTCGCCTACGAGCGCAACCACCCTCCATGCATTCCTGTCCGGCGACGGGGCATTCGTCTGACCGTCGTCGAAGGTGCAAGACGGATCACCCGCGGCCGTGCTCCTCCGTTCGTCTCAACCTGCTCGCTCTGACCACCAGCAGTTTGAGAAATGAAAAGGAGAAGTTATGTCTACTCAGAACGAAGTACCCGTTTCACCCGAGCCGTCTTACACCGACGGCGCGCAGGCGCTCGTCGGAGATGTTCGTGCCATGAGGGATCGGATTCCGAATTTCGTGATTCCGGACTCCAAAGGTGCCAGCCGGAAGCTGGTCAGTGCCGCCACTGTTCCGCCCCCGTTCATCGAGCTGACGGCCGTGGCGGTGAAAAACAGCGACCGGCTCACCCGGGAGGGGGCGCCGATCCGGCCAAGCTCCGCAACCTGATGAGCTTTGCCGATGCGTATGAACCGGTGGCGGATGAGCTGGAAGCATTGGCTCATTTCATCCGGCACAGCGTGATCACCGCCAGGAACACGGCGGGGAGTGACGCGCTGACGACGTACGCTCTGGCGCAGCGTTTGGCCAAGCGTCCTGAGTCCGCCGATCTCGCTCCGCATGTCGAAGACATGCGTCGCGCCCTCGGCAACCGTGTGCGCAAGGCGAAAGCCAAGCCCGCCCCTGCGCCGGCTCCGACGCAGCCTGCTCCTGTGACCACATCGTCACCCGAGACTCCGTCGAAGTAACCACACCGCTTCGTGTAGTAAGCCCCGCGCGGGCGCGTCCGAAGGCGCGCCCGCGCATTTTGTCTTGGGCCGGTCCCGGCAGAATCAGGCTAGAAAAAGACGGTCGCGAGAGTTACTTGACGCATCTACAATTAGAACGATGGGTAAGCTTCTCGATAAAGTTATCAGCGAGACGGCCAAACTCCCGGATGAGGAGCAGGAGGCGTTCGCTGCCTTCATGCTGGCAGAGCTCGAATCGGAACGTCGATGGGACGATCTCTTCTCGCGCTCGCAGGGCATGCTCGCCCGGATGGCAGAGGAAGCCCGCCAGGAGTATCGGGCGGGACTGACAGAGCCGCTCGATCCCGAGACGTCGTGAAGTCACAGACAACAGCGGCCTTCCGGTAGAGGGGGTAGGGAAAAAGACGAGCGCGGCACTCCTTAAGGTGAGGGTCTACAAATGCCCCGCTACCGAGTGACCATTTCCGGAAAGACTTACGACGCCATGGCGGATCTCGTCCGAAAGCACAAACTCCACATTGCCGGACACACCGGCAAGAAAGCGGGCAGTGGCTACGTTGTCGATGCCTTTGCCGATTCGGACCAGATCGAGACGCTGCGGTCCGAGGGGTATGGTGTCGACGTTCGGGAGGATGTGAAGGAAGCGGGGAGGCAGCGTCAGGTAGAGGTCCGGGCGCTGGCGTTCGCCGCCGCGGGGCCGAGCGTGGCGACGGCGGACCATTACCTGACCGTCGACGATATCGAGGCGTCGCTGGCCAACGCCGCGGCCGGTCCCAACGCGGGGTTCACGCAGTTGATCAAGCTGCCCAATAAGACATGGGAAGGGAGGGAGTGCCACGCCATCAGGATCGGGCACGGCAGTCAGGCCGGCCGCCCGGGCATCTTCTTCCTCGGCGGGATTCACGCGCGGGAATGGGGCAGTCCCGACATTCTGATCAATTTCGTCGAGCAGCTCTGTGAGGCCTTCCGGACGCAGAGCGGCATCACCATCGGAGGCATGAGCGTCACCGCGACGCAGGTTCAGGAAATCGTGAACAAGAAGGACATCTACGTCTTTCCGCAGGCCAATCCGGACGGGCGTCATCACAGCATGACCGTCGCCCCGGACTGGCGAAAGAATCGCCGGCCCGCACCTGCCGGCAGCAGCAACCCCGATTGCGTTGGTGTCGATTTGAATCGGAATCATGATTTTCTCTGGAAGTACACGACGCACTTCGCTCCCAAAGCACCGGTCACCAATTCCACGGACCCTTGTGACCCCGAGGTCTATGTCGGTCCGGCGGCGGTCTCGGAGCCGGAGACGAAGAATGTCGTCTGGCTGTTCGATACCTTCTCCACGATCCGCTACTTCATCGACGTCCATAGCTATTCGGAAGACATTCTGTATAGCTGGGGAGACGATGACGATCAGAGCCAGCAACCGCAGATGAATTTTCTGAATGCGGCGTTCGATGGGAAACGCGGCGTGGCGAATGACACGGGGTACAAGGAGTACATCCCCTCCGCTGACAAGACCGCCGCGGTCAAGCTCGCCCAACAGATGCGCTCCGCCATTCAGGCTGTCCGAGGCCGGAACTACACGGTCATGCAGTCGATGAGCCTCTATCCCACGGCCGGCACATCCGACGACTACGCCTACAGCCGCCATCTTGCCAATCCGTCAAAGCCGAAGGTCCTTTCGTACACCATCGAGTGGGGGAGCGGGGATAACGAGACGCCGTTCCATCCGCCGTATCCGGAGATGAAGCAGATCATCCGGGAGATCACCGCGGCGCTGCTGCAGTTTTGTGTGAAGGCGTAGGCCGCCCCCCGCCAACCTCAGCGGCGAGAGTCTTCGGCTCCGCTCAAGGCATCTCGGTTGCGGGGTTTCGCGGTCTCGCGGTGTTCGGATTCACACGCCGCGTTTGCAAACGAACACCGCGAGACTGCGAGACCGCGCAACCCCGAGACCTGCTATTACGAAAACCTCTCCAGGCATCCCAGCACCAGCGCGGTGAAGTCGTTCTGCACGCGCGCGGTCGTATCCATCACTTCCTGGTGCGTCAGTTTCTGGTTCAGGATGCCTGCGGCCATGTTGGTGATGCAGGAGATGCCGAGCACCGGGATGCCCATCTGCGACATGGCGATGACCTCGGGGACGGTGGACATGCCGACGGCATCGGCGCCGAGGGTGCGGAAGGCGCGGATCTCGGCAGGCGTCTCGTACGACGGACCGGAAAGGGCGAGATAGACGCCTTCCTGCACCAGCTGGCCGAGGGAGCGGGCGACCTCCTTGGCCTGTTCGCGCAGCGACGCCGGATAGGCCTCGCTCATGTCGGGGAAGCGGACGCCAAGCTCGTCGACGTTCGGTCCGCGCAACGGATTCATGCCCATCAGATTGATGTGGTCGGAGATCAGCATCAGATCGCCGGCCTGGAACTTGGTGTTGATTCCGCCCGCGGCGTTGGTGACGATGAGCTGCCTGATGCCGAGCCGGCCGATGACGCGCGAGAGGAACATCACTTCGGACATCTCGTGGCCTTCGTAGAAGTGAATCCGTCCCTGCATCACCACGACCGGCGTCTGATCGACGCGCGCCAGGATCATCCGCCCCTGATGGCCGACGACGGTCGACGCCTTCGCGCCGGGGATGTCGGAGTAGGGGATGGCGGTCTCGATCTCGAGCGCGTCGACGACGTTGCCGAGTCCGGAGCCGAGAATCACGCCGACCTGCGGCTGGATAGACGTCTTGCTGCGGACGAACCTCACGGCTTCGTCGATTGCTTTGATCATTCTGTTTTTCCCCGTCTGGACGAACTTGGAGGGCGGAGTATAAGCGGTTGCGAGGTCTCGCGGTTGCGCGGTCTCGTGGTGTGTGAGCCCTCGGTCAGCGGCGAAGCCACGAGAGCGCGCAGCCGATAGACCCAGAGACCGCGAGACCCCGCAACCGCGAAACCTCGCAACCCCGTCCACGATCCCGCATAATGCCCGCACCCAAATCGGACTTCATCAAAAATACGGCAACGACGGGAGCGGTGAATGGAGCGTTTTTCTGCGCTGATCGGCTTCGTAGGGATTCTTGCGATTGCGTTTCTGCTGTCGACCAACCGGCGGGCCATCCGCTGGAAGACGGTGTTCTGGGGATTGACGCTTCAGATCCTCACCGCTATCGCCGTCCTGAAGGGGACGCAGATCGCGAAGGCGTTCGGCACGTTCATGCCGCCGCTCAGCCAGTGGATCGCCGCGCTGATCTTCATCGTGCTGACGGTGATCGTGGTGCAGATTGCCAAGCGGATGGAGCAGGGGGGGGCGAAGAAGGCACTCTGGACCGTCTACCTGGTCATCAGCGCGGTGCTCTTCCTGGCTTACAGCCTGCTGGCCTTCCTCTTCGAGAATCTGAAGGAAGTGGTCACGCGACTCATCAGCTATACCGGCGAGGGCTCGAAGTTCGTCTTCGGCGCGCTGGGTGATACGGGGAACAAGAACATCGGCTTCGTCTTCGCCACGATGGTGTTGCCGACGATCATCTTCATCGCGTCGATCTTCGCCGTTCTCTACTACCTCGGCGTGATGCAGATCGTGGTCCGCTTCTTCGCCAAGCTGATGTCGCGTTTCATGGGCGCGTCGGGGGCGGAGTCGCTGTCGGTGGCGGCATCGATCTTCATGGGGCAGACCGAGGCGCCGCTGACGATCCGGCCGTTCATCGAAGGGATGACCATGTCGGAGCTGATGACCATCATGACCGCCGGCATGGCCCACATCTCGGGCGGCATCATGGCGGCGTACGTCCTGGTGGCGAAGGTCGATGTGATCCACCTCCTCACGGCCGTGATCATGACCGCGCCCGGGGCGATCATGATGGCCAAGATGATCGTGCCGGAGACGGAGAAGCCGGCCACCGGCGCGGACGTCGAGGTGGTCGTTCCGAAGCAGGATGTGAATGTGATCGACGCTGCCGGCCGCGGCGCGATCGAGGGGTTGCATCTCTCTTTAAACGTGGCCGGCATGCTGATCGCGTTCATCGCCCTGGTGGCGTTGATCAACGGTGTCTTCGGATACGTACACGGCCAGGCCTTCTGGTTCCCTCAAAGCCTCGATAAGCTCCTCGGCTGGATCTTCAGCCCCATCGCATGGGCGATGGGGGTGTCGTGGAAAGACAGCCTGACGGTCGGCAACCTCCTCGGCACGCGTATGGTGCTCAACGAGTTCGTCGCCTTCGCCAAACTCGGCGAGCCGGGCGTCGGATCGAGTCTCGATCCACGCAGCTTCGTGATCGTGACCTACGCGCTTTGCGGCTTCGCGAACTTCTCCTCGATCGCCATCCAGATCGGCGGCATCGGATCGCTTGCGCCGTCGAGGCGGGGAGACTTGGCGAGGCTGGGTATGAGGGCGATGATTGCCGGCACGTTGGCTAACTTCCTGACGGCGACGATCGCGGGAATGCTGTTGTAGGTTGGGGTTGCAAGGTTGCTGAGTTGCTTGGTTGCTGAGGCCGAGGGTAGAATAGGGCTACCCACGCGAGCCTGTCCTCGCTCGCTTTCTTCCGTCGGCACCAATCAGCCGATGTCCAAGTCATTTCGTGACTTAGTTGCTTTTCAACGAGCCCTCGATACGGTCGTTGTCGTGTACGACGTGACGTCACGATTCCCACGTGACGAGCGGTATGGCCTGACTTCGCAGCTGCGCCGTGCGTCGATCGGCGTTTGCAGTCAGATTGCAGAGGGGCAGGGCCGCTTGTCCTATGGGGAATGGCGCCAGTTCCTCAGTCAAGCGCGCGGTTCACTATTCGAGATCGATGCCCAGTGCATCGCGGCGAATCGCCTGGGTTTTCTGGCCGACTCCGATATGGGAGATGTCATCCGCCGCCTGCGTTTGACCGGAAGTGCGCTCGCTGGCTTGATTCGATGGGTCAAGGCGGAGGAACAAAAAGTGAAGAAACCTATCCGCTCAGCAACCAAGCAACCGAGCAACTCAGCAACCCGTTAACGCAACGCTTCCACCAACGCGCGCATATCCCCCGGCACCGGTGCCGTGAAACTCATGATCCTGTCCGTCTTTGGATGTGGAATCTGGAGAGAGACCGCATGAAGTGCTTGTCTGCCGAGCGATACGATCGCCTTCTGCAGCTTTTTGTCGGGGATGCCTCGCCATTGCGGGCCGGAGTAGACCGGGTCACCGATGATGGGATGGCCGATCGACTTGAGGTGGACGCGGATCTGGTGTGTGCGGCCGGTGTGGAGCACGCAGCGAAGCACCGAGGCGTGGCGGAGCGGCTCGATCAACTCGTAGTCCGTGACCGCCCGGCGGCCGCCGGCGACGATGGCCATGCGCTTGCGGTTTCGGGGATCGCGCGCGATGGGCGCGTCGATCGTGCCGCGCGATTTCTGCGGCGTCCCGTACACGATGGCAACGTATTCTTTACGCACCGCATCGGTTCCCCAGGCCGTACTGAGCTTGCGGTGAGCCTCGTCGTTCTTGGCGATCACCATCACTCCGCTCGTGTCTTTGTCGAGCCGGTGGACGATGCCCGGGCGAAGCTCGCCGCCGATCCCGCTGAGATCCTGCACGTGAAAAAGGAGGGCGTTGACAAGCGTCCGGTCGGCATGTCCGGCTGCCGGATGCACCACGAGGCCGGCTGGTTTGTCGATGACGATGATGTCCGGATCCTCGTAGAGAATCGAGAGCGGCATCTCCTGCGACGCGGCGGCTGTAGCCGCGGGCGGCGGGATGTCGACCTCGGCGAGCTGTTCCCGGGCGACGCGCAGCGAGGGCCGCGCCGCAAGGCTCCCTTCCAGCGTGACCCGTCCCTCAGCAATGAGCTTTGCGATGAAACTTCGGCTATGCTCCGGCATCCGCGCGGCAAGGGCGCGGTCGAGTCTGGCACCATCATCTTCCGTCGTGAACTTGACCTTCATGGGCTCCCCGGGGTACATGCTACAATCGCATAGTTCGATCCTGAATGCCTCATGCTCCGCGATATGACATCCTGTTGGTTTCGGCCGTATCACTGTTCGCAGATTCATTTTTTTCAGTCTGACGAAGTCGTTTAGAATGCGTAAGCGCTTTTCGATCGAGGCAGTCTGATCACCAAAAACTCGTTGCAAAAGGGGAGATTATGTTCAAGTTGAAACAGTTGGGCGTGGCTGCGGCGGTCGCGTTGTTCGCCTGTGCGGCGATGGCCAGCAACTTCCGCGCTGCGGATCAGGTGTACGTTCCGGCAGCCGGCCACATTTCGAGCGCGTCGGCCACCTTTATCTCTGACGTGTTCATCTCGAACCTCACCGCTGACTCAGTCGACGTCTCGGTGATTTTTTCGAGCGGCAGCGCCGGTTCGCCGACGACGTTCCCGAAGATCCTGACGCTGGCACCTCGCGAGCGGCGCGAGCTTCTCGACTTCATGGGGAACACGCTGCATCTTTCGAACAACCTCGGTCAGTTGATCTTCAACGCCTGCCTCGCAGGCGCGGACTGCACGCCGGACCCGCTTACCGGTGTGAATCCGAACTTCCGCAACATCAGCGTCGAAAGCCGCATTTTCTCGGTGGCCATCGGTGCGAACCCGCTCACGGCGCCGACGAACGGCCAGTTGTTCTCGGGCATCCCCTGGTACAACTTCGTCACCCAGAACGCGCATACTGCCGGCTTCGACACGTGCTTCATCACCGGCGTCCGTAACACGGCCCAGTTCCGCACGAACATCGGGTTCGTCAACGCATCGCAGTTCTCGACCACCACGATCACGGCCACACTCATCAACGGCGCCACCGGCGCTCAGATCGGGGTGGCCAGCTTCACGCTGGGGCCGCTCGGCACCATCCAGCAGAATGCCGGAAATATCTTCCCGGCGTTCGCTCAGGGACCGACGTCGACGAACGCCTACATCACCTTCCAGCAGAGCGGCACGACGCCGACCGCCGACGCGGTCAGCTTCGGCTGCTCGGACGGTTGCCCGGCCTTCTTTGCCTACGGCTCGACGGTCGACCAGCAGACCCAGGACGCCACCACGCTCGAGCCGCAGTACCCGCTTGCGCTCACGAGCGCTGCCATCACCTGCATCTACGCCCCGGACCAGTCCAACTGCAAGTCGGGCGCGAGCATCCACCGCGCCGTCAAGCACCAGTTCTAAGTCTGATTCGCTTCGCTTCGAACGACGGCCGCGCCTCGTGCGCGGCCGTTTTTTTGTCGCCCGCGAATCGGAATCGTGCCGTCGTTCACGATGTTGTGACGGCGTGCAGCAAAGTGGTATCATCTGTCAGCTTTCGAGCAACAACCTATCGAAAGCGGCCGATTCGGCCGCTTTTTTTGTTGTCAGGAGATATGAGCGTTTTACCCGAACGGGTTGAGAAGGAAATCGAGGCCATCGTCACGTCGGAAGGTCTCGAGCTCGTTCACATTGAGTACCGGAAGCAGGGTCATGGGTTTCTGCTCCGCATCGACATCGACAAAGAGGGGGGCGTAGTGATCGCGGATTGCGAGCTGGTCTCGCATCAGGTCAGCGCGTTTCTCGACGTCGACGATGTCGTGCCCGCGGAGTATGAACTGCAGGTCTCTTCTCCCGGGCTGGACCGTAAGTTTTACAAAACATCCGATTATCAGAAGTTCATCGGCCGGCTCGTCCGCGTCAGGACGTCGAAGCCGGTGCGAGGACTTCACGTGATCGTCGGCAGGTTGAAAGAATACAACGGCGAAACGATCGTGGTCACGGATCCGGTGATGAAAAAGGATCCCGACTACCTCATTCCGCTGGCGGATGTGAAAGAGACGCGGTTGGAAGTTGAAATTTAGGTTGCTGAAGTTGCTGGGTTGCCTGGTTGCTGAGCAACCGCGAAACCGAGCAACCTAGCAACCCAGGGAGCAGAATGTTCGACGAGAACCTCAGTAAGAATATCAAGGCGCTGGCGTACGAGAAGTCGATCGACGTCGAGCGCGTGTTCAAGGCCCTCGAGGATGCCCTCGCTACCGCCGCGCGCAAGTATTACAAGACCCGCGAGCCGATGGAGACGGTCATCGACCGGGTGAGCGGCCAGATGACGATGTACGTCATCAAAGACATCGTCATCGACGAGAATGAGATCGAAGATCCGCAGGCGCAGTGGACGCTCGAGCAGGCCCGGACGATCGAACCGGAAGCCGAGGTCGGCGGCCGGATCCGGCTCAGCTACATCACCAAGGAAGTGGTCGACGTCGTCAAGGACTCGAACACCCAGATCCGCACGTACGAGGCCCAGAAAATCGACCCCGAGGTCGAGCAGGGCGACGAAGTGCACATCCCGCTGACGAAGGCCGCGGAAGACTTCGGCCGCATCGCCGCGCAGTCGGCCAAACAGGTTCTCTACCAGAAGGTCCGCGAGGCCGAGCGGGAGAAGGTCTACAACGAATTCATCGGCAAGGCCGGGGAGCTGGAGAACGGTTACGTCAAGCGCTTCGAGCGCGGCGACATGATCATCGACCTCAATGGCAAGACCGAGGGGATCATTCCGCGCTCCCAGCAATCGCGCGCGGAGCGCTACTCGCAGGGCGACCGCATCAAGGCGGTCATCGTCGACGTGCATACGCAGCCGAAGGGGCCGCAGGTCGTTCTCTCACGTACCGATCCGCGTCTGCTCATCAAGCTCTTCGAGATGGAAGTGCCGGAGATCTACGACGGAACGGTTGTTATCCGGGGTGCCGTCCGCGAGCCGGGCGAGCGGGCCAAGATCGCCGTGATGTCGCGCGAGCGCGACGTCGATCCGGTCGGCGCGTGCGTCGGTATGAAGGGCTCGCGCGTGCAGTCGATCATCCGCGAGCTGCGCGGCGAGAAGATCGACATCATCCCCTTCAACGAAGACATCGTCGTCTACGCCCAGAACTCGCTGGCACCGGCGAAGATCACCCGCGTTTCCGTGACCAGCGACGAGCAGGCCCACCGGCCGCACCTCGACGTCATCGTCGACAACGACCAGCTCTCGCTGGCCATCGGCAAGCGCGGCCTCAACGTCCGTCTGGCCGCGGAGCTGATCGGCGCGAAGATCGACATCAAATCCGAGGAAGAGGTCAAGGGCGAGGTGGCCGATGCGCTCAGCGCCATGCTTCAGGAAGCGATGGCCGAGGCGCGCGCGGAGACGAACGTACACGACATCGAGGAGATGCCGGAAGATTGGGCGAATACCCTGGAGGCAGCCGGTTACGACGATCTCGATTCCGTGATCAACGCTTCGGTGGAGGATCTCACCGCCATCGACGGCGTCGACGACGAGATGGCCCAGCAGATGATCGAGATCGCCCGCAAGCACGAGCAGGTCGAAGAGAACCCGCCCGAAGGCGACGAAGAAGAACAAGCGTATCAGGCGTCGGAAGACGAGCAGCCTGAGGAAGAGTCCGAGGCTGCCGAGGCGCAGCAAGAAGAGGCGCCTGTGAAGTAATCGGTTGCCAGATTGCCGGGTTGCCAGGTTCCCGGCTTAGGAAAATCGTAACCTGACATAGGAACCAAGGAGAATCAATGGCGGCAGCAAAGTTCAAAGTGAGCGACATCGCAAAGAAGATGGGGAAGTCCGAGAAGGACGTCATCTTCCAGTTGCAGTCGCTCGGCGCGGAGATTACAGACCCGAATCAGGCTCTGGAGCCTGAGGTCATCAACGCGCTCATTACCGGCAAGAAACTGACGATGCGCACACGCAGCGTCATCATGCGTGAGGACAAGCCTCAGGTGGCCGCGAAGAAGGAAGCGGTGCGCCCTCCTCGGGCCATCGTCAAGCCGACGCCGCGTCCGAAGCGCGAGGTGCCGGTCGAAGAGCCGCAGGTTGCCGTGCCGCAGCCTCCCGCTGTGATCATCCCCGAGTTCGTCGAAGCCGTCGAAGCCGAGGAGCGTGCCGCGAAAGAAGCGCCGCCGGTCGTTGAAAAGCCGCGTCCCGCCGACGTTGCTCCCGCTCCTGAACCGGTTCCCGAACCGCTGGCCGCTACGCCTCCACCGCCGCCTCCCGCGCCGGCCCATCCGGCAGCTCCGATGGCCGCGAGCCCGGCCGACTTGCGTCGGGCCACCGGCCCGACCGGTCCACGCGCGCGTGCGCCGCAGGCGGCGCGTCCGAACTACGCCGGCCAGCAGCCTGTCTCGCGTCCCAGCTACAGCCCGTCCCCGGCAGGACGTCCTTCCGCGGGCCCGGGCGTTTCCCGTCCAGGCGCTCCGATGGGCACGCGCCCTTCCGGTTCCAACGTTCCGTCCGGTGCTCGCCCGCCGATGGGTACCCGCCCTTCCGGCCCAGGCGCTCGTCCTGGTGCTCCGATGGGTGCTCGACCGGCCGGTCCTGGCGGTTTCCGTCCCGGTGTCAGCCGTCCCGGCGCCCCTCCCGCGCCGCCACCACCTCCGGGCACGCTGCCCGGCGGCGCCATGGGCCGCCGCAAGACCACGCGTCCTGAAGGCGAAGATCTCTCCCCGAAGAAGAAAACGACCGGCAAGCGCGGCAAGAGCGAGCGCCCGGCCGAGGTCGATAACGAGTTGTTCACAAAGGGTCCGTTCTCCGGAACGCAGATCATCAACGATGATCTCGGACCCGACATCCCCATTCTGGAGACCGATGAGGATGGGAAGCCGCGTACGCCGTCGCTTCGCCGCGACGTCCGTAAGCAGGCCGCGCCGGTTTCGGGCAAGGTCCTGAACTTCAATCGTCCGACCGAAAAGATTCCTCTCAGCGAAGGGGCGACGGTCAAGGAGCTGGCCGACAAGCTCGGCATCAAGGCCAACGATCTGATGAAGCACCTTCTGATGAAGAAGGGGCTCATGATCTCGATCAACCAGCCCCTCGGCGCGGAGCTCGCGCTCGACATCGCCAAGGACCTCGGCATCGACGCGGAGATCGTTTCGTTCGAAGAAGCCGTCGAGCTGGAAGCGATGGAGAAGACAGGCGCCACCGGCTCAACGCCGCGCGGACCGGTCATCACCGTCATGGGTCACGTCGACCACGGTAAGACTTCGCTCCTCGACGCCATCCGCGAGACGAACGTCGCCGGCGGCGAGGCGGGCGGTATCACGCAGCACATCGGTGCGTATCACGTTGAAAAGCGCGGACGGAAGATCGTCTTCCTCGACACGCCGGGCCACGAGGCCTTCACGATGATGCGCGCCCGCGGCGCGAAGGTGACCGACATCGTCATCCTCGTCGTCGCGGCCGACGACGGTGTCATGCCGCAGACCAGAGAGGCCATCGATCATGCCCGCGCCGCCAAGGTGCCGATCATCGTGGCCATCAACAAGATCGACAAGCCGAACGCGAACGTCGAGCGCGTCCGCCGCGAGCTGGCCGAGAACGGCGTTCAGGTCGAGCAGTGGGGCGGCGACGTCGTCTCGGTCGAAGTCTCCGCCACGAAGAAGACGGGGATCGATGACCTGCTCGACATGATCCTGCTCACCTCCGATCTGCTCGATCTCAAGGCCTCACCCGAGATCGGCGCGAAGGGGGTCGTGCTCGAGGCCAAGAAGGAAGCCGGCCGCGGTATCGTGGCCACGCTTCTGGTGCAGGACGGTACGCTGAAGATCGGGGATCATTTCTTCTCCGGTGCGACGTCAGGCCGAGTCCGGGCCATGACCGACGAGCGCGGCAAGCGGATCAACGAGGCAGCTCCGGCCACGCCGGTGCAGGTCACCGGATTCGATGACGTGCCGAACGCCGGCGATTCGCTGCAGGTTGTCGACGAACAGACCCAGGCCCGCATGATCGGACAGATGCGCCAGGAGAAGGCGCGTGAGATGTCGCAGGGCAAGACCTCGCGCATGTCGCTCGATCAGCTCTTCCAGCGCATGCAGCAGGGGACAGCCAAGGAGCTCAATCTCATTCTGAAGGCCGATGTGCAGGGCTCGGTCGAGGTTCTGGCCGACACCATGCGCAAGATGTCCACCGCCGAGGTCAAGGTCAACGTGATCCACTCCTCGGTCGGCGCCATTTCGACGAACGACGTGCTCCTGGCCTCGGCCTCGGATGCGATCGTGGTCGGCTTCAACGTCCGTCCCGAGCGTTCGGCCGGCGAGCTGGCGGAGAAGGAAGGGATCGACGTCCGGCTCTACACCGTCATCTACAACCTGGTCGACGAGATCAAGCTGGCCATGACCGGCCTGCTCGATCCGAAGTTCCAGGAAGTCTTCCAGGGACGCGCCGAAGTCCGCAGCACCTTCAAGGTTCCGAAGGCTGGCGTCATCGCCGGTTGCATGGTCACCGAGGGCGTCATTCCGCGCTCCGCGAGCGTGCGTCTGCTTCGCGACAACCGCGTCATTCTCGAGGGGAAAATCGGCTCGCTGCGTCACTTCAAGAACGACGTCGCCGAGGTCCGCCAGGGCTTCGAGTGCGGCATCGGCATCGAGAAGTTCCAGGACATCAAGAACGGCGACATCATCGAAGCGTTCAAGGTGGAGCAGTTAGCCGCGGCACTGGCGTAATCTGAAGAGCGGCGGTGATGCCGCCGCTCTTCGCGTTCCATGATCGTCTCCGTAGCGTTGTTCGAGATTTTCATCCCACACGCCCAGTCGCTGAAGGACAAGCGCATGGTGGTGAAGTCGCTGCGCGAGAAGCTGCGTCATCGCTTCGAGATCTCGGCGGGGGAGGTCGGTCTCAATGACCTTCACCAGCGCGCCCGGATGGCCGTCTCCTTCGTCTCGATCGACGACCCTTCCGCCGACGCTATGCTCGACCGCGTCCTCTCCTACGTCGAGACGAACACCGACGCCACCCTCACCGGCTGGACGAGCGAGAAGCTCGATTTCGATGAGAGCGTGGCGTTGGGGGTGCCGCACTTCTCCTAGACCAGGCGAATCATCATCTCTGGATCGCGTAACTCACTTTGAAGAAGACCGACCGGTCCTGTTTGATCAGGTCGTTGCTCGACGTCAGGATGCGATCGTCGCCGTAGCCGGCGAAGAGAACGGTCTGCCAGTTCAGTTTGTAGCTGTAGAGGATCGAACCCAGGAAGGCGCCGCTGTGCTGGGGGACCGGGTTGATGTAACGGGCCGGATTGCGGTTGACGTCGTTGTATTGGGCGATCACGCGGACGAGCGAGTTCGCTGTGAAGCTGTAGAGCGCGCGGATACGCTCGACCTGCGCCGTGTAGACGGGACCGCCGGCAGCGTTGAGCCATTCGCGGTTCACGTCGACCTCGAACGTGGTCCGGTCGACGGGGCGGAAAATGGCCGTGAACTGCGCGCTGGGGCCGCTGCCGACGCGTTGGTTGGCGAAGTCGACCGACTGCCCATCCCGCAATTGCAGAAACACTCGCGTAAATCGCCGGGAGGGATCTATCTGCACGGTCAACGTCCCATACGACTGTTTCAGCGTCTTGCCGCCGACGAGGACCTCTTCGCCCGGCCGAACCAGGAGGCCGGCCTGTAGGTTCTTTGCTCCGTTGGCCTGTACGCCGAGCGAGACTTGACGGAAGAGCGTGTTCCCGTGCAGGTCGTCCTGCTGGTCGACGAAAATCGACGGACGGACGAAGCGGACGATGGAGTGCTCAGGATAGAAGCGAAGTCCGAAGTAACCGTTCGCCTCGCGGTAGCCGACCTGCGGGATGAAGCCGAGGTCCGCGCGAAAGTCGTTGCCGATGTCGTTGACCGTAATGCCATAGTCGTGGCTGGTCACCTGATGATTCCACGAGGCGTTGAAGGCATGTGAGCGGAGCGACTGGCCGGTCCATTCCGGCGAGAGATCGGGACGGTCCGGATTGGTGGTATCGCTTTCGAGCAATTGCGCCGTGACCGTGTCGGATTCGTTGGGACGCCAGAGAAAATCGGGACCGAGCACGCGATTGTGTCCGCCGCCGCTGACCTCGCGGTCGGTGAGGACCGCGCCGACGAAGGAGCCGCCCATCTCGTGGCGGACGCGCGCGATGGTATCGGTGGAGTGGAAATCCTGCGGCGCGAAATCGTTGCCGAGGGGGCCGGGGATAATCGTCAGTCCGCCGCCGCGATCCTCCGCGACGAGGAGCGTGTAGGCGGTGTCGCCGATCCGGCCCGTGGCCCGCATCCCGCCCTCCGGCGAGGTGATCGTGCGCGTGTACGCGACCTGCAGCGGCGTGTTGAAGAGATCGAAGCCCTCCAGGAAGAATGGCCGCTTCTCGGGGAAGAAAACGGCGAAACGCTGATTGACGGTGATCTGCGGGACATCCGCTTCCACCTGCGAGAAGTCGGGATTGAGCGTGAGGTCGACCGCGGCCGTCGCGCTGGGGGTCCACTTCACATCCGCGCCGACATTCGTGTCGAGCGAGTGGTGATCGAGCGCTGTGCCCGTGCCGCTCGGTTGGTCAAGATGTTGACTGCTGATGTAGGGGGCCGCGGTGAGGTGTCCCGATTCCGGCAGATTCTCCAGGCCGACCATGGGGACGGCGTGACAGACCAGGCAATTCGATCCGCGCGGGACCGGCGCGCTGTAAAAGGCGTAGCGGAAATCGCGCGGGTAGTTGCGCCAGACCAGGACGTTCCAGGTCGGATTACGACTGGAGTAGCGGAGCGACGAGAAGGGGATGCGGTACTCCGCGCTCCAGCCGTGATCGTCGATCTTCGCCGCCGTATCGTAGAAATAGTCGGGCGAGAAGTCCTCCACGCCGCCTGCGTCGTCGAAGAAGCCGTCGGTCTGGATGCCGCGCGGGTTCACGCGCAGTTCCAGCCCCATCCGGCGGTCGCCGCGCGTATCGAGAAAGATGGCGATGTTGTCGTCGGTTCCGATCACGCCGTCGCGCTCGACGTACGGCGCACGGATCTTCTTCGGCTCCGGATCTTCGCAGCGGATGCCGATGTAGAAGTAACGGTCGTCGAATGTGAACCAGGCGACGGTCTTCACCTTTGCCGGGATGTTGTCTCCCGGTTGTCCCTCGACGAAGGCGTCGACCCTGGCCGCGTCCTGCCAGCCGGAATCCGAGAGATCGCCGTCGACGACGATCGGTGCGCTGGCGCGATGGATGGCGATCGGAGGCGCTGTAGGCGCTGCCGGTGGTGTTTGTCCGAATGTCGAAACGGCGATCGAAGCAATGGCCACTGCCACCCAAAGGCGCATGCAGGTTCTCCTACGAGCGATTACGTAGGTTAGACGGGGAAGTTGCAGGGAGGTTGGGTTGGGGAGGCGTTGTCGGTTATCGGTTGTCGGTTAGCGGATGGCCTGGGAGTCTGCGCGGCAGAACGATCGAGCGAAGATGGTGGCCGAGCCTTGGGCAACCAGCGCAGCCGGCCGTGCCGGCTCAGGGGAATGAGAGGATCAGCAGTTCGTCGTGATCGTCCGAGATCACCAGCAGGTCCGCTCGCTTGCCGTGATGCCGATTGGCCATCACCACATTGTGCGGCTCAGGCATCACGGCGGCGGTCGGACCGGGCCGCGGTCCGTTCGCCGATCCGTAGGCGATGCTGACCGTGCCGTCCGCGGCGTTGATGAATGCCGCGTCGGCAAAGCCGTCGCCGTTGACGTCGCCGGCGGCGATCCGCCAGCAGCCGTGGCCGGTGGCGATGCGCTGCGGAAAGGCCGTGAAGTGCCGCTGACCGTCGTTTCGGATCCATGTCAGTCCGTCACGTGAGGTATCAGTGATGTGGCCGGAGTAGTTGGTCACCAGGATGTCCGGCCGGCCGTCTCCGTTGACGTCGGCGACGGCGACCATGAACGGCGTGGGACCGCCGGCGATCGGCGATTGCGCCGCGTGCCGGAAGTGGCCGTGACCATCGCCGAAGAGGATCGATACGGTGTCGGAGGCGTTTCCGGGCCCGCCATTCGGCATGACCAGATCGACGTGACCGTCACCATCGAGATCGGCGGCCACGACATTGACGTACGGTTCCCTGCCGATCTCGATCGGGGTTCCCGGAGACTGCCACCCGCCGCGGCCGTCCGCGAGAAGCAGCGTGAGGCGCTTCTCCTCCCAACTGTCGGTGATCAGATCGGCGTGCCGGTCGCTGTTGACGTCGGCCGCGGCGACCGTATGCGGATGCGGGTTCGAGTGGACGGTCACTTGACGCGACGTGAAGCGTCCGCCGCCCTCATTGCGCAGGACGGTGAGGTAGCTGGTTGCATGATTCGCCACCGCCAGATCGATCCGTCCGTCGCCGTCGAGGTCGGCGGCGATCATCTGCGAAGGATGTGCGCCGCAGCGCGCCTCCTGAGGGATGGCGCGCAGTCCTCCCTGCCCGTCGCCGGCGAGGATCAGAAGTTGTTCGCCGGCTCCGCAAAGAGCCACGTCGGTATGGCCGTCGCCGTTGAAATCGGCGGCGGCGAGAGTCTGCGGATGGAATCCGAGCGGAAGGGGGACGTGAACAGTCGTGACCGGAAGGCTGCTGGCGCGTGCGCAGCCGTTCAACATGCTCATGGCCAGCAAGGCGAGAAGTTGAAATCGAGTCATCATATGCAGAGGACGCAACCGAGCGGTTCGCCGTTAACGTGTTAACACTTGCTCCACGCCTTGCGTCTTGCAATTGCTGATGTCTGTTCGCACCGATGCCGATCTCGTTCGTGCCGCGCAGGGGGGCGATGTGGCGTCGTTCGAAATTCTCTACGCAAGGTATGCCCCGGTCGTGCACTCGATCCTTCTCGGACGCCTTTCTCCCGCCGACGCCGATGACGTGACCCAGAACGTCTTCATCACGGCGCTGACGAAGCTGGAGTCGCTGCGCGAGCCGGCCGCGTTCGCCGGGTGGATCGCCCGCACGGCGCGCAATGCCGCGGAGGACCATCGCCGGCGGATGATCGACACAGAGGAGATCGATGCTGAGATCGACACCGCGTTTGCCACGCGGGGGACGCAGAGTGAGGACGCCGAGGCCGCGCGGGCGCTGCAGGCCATCCGGGATCTGCCCCAGGCCTATCGCGAGACGTTGATGCTGCGGCTTGTCGAGGGAATGTCAGGGCCGGAAATCTCCGCGCGCACCGGCCTGACGCCCGGCTCCGTGCGCGTGAACCTCCATCGTGGGATGCAGATGCTGCGCGGTGCGCTCGGCGGGAGTTCCGTATGAATGACGACTACCTGTGGGACGGAAGCGGCGCGCCGGATGGCGATGTGTCGCATCTCGAGGCGCTTCTCGGGCGCTACCGTTCCGCCGCGCCGATGCCCGACTTCCGCCGCGTCGCTGTGATGCACCCACGCCGCCGCTGGCTGTTGAGCGCATCTTCGGCAGCGGCGGCAGCGTTGATCGTCATCTCAGTACTGGGTGTGCTGCGCGTCTACACGCCGCCGAATCGGTGGAGGGCGACGGAGTCGTCCGGCGCGGCCATCGTTCCCCACGCGATCCTGCGAGCGGGTGACGTCGTTCGCACCGGCGCAGAGGGATCTGTGCGTCTGATGTCGCCAGACGTCGGCACGCTCGACATCGGCGCGAACACAACCATCCAGTTGATCGAGAACCGCCGCAATCGGCACCGTCTGTCTCTGGCCGCCGGCACGATCCACGCGAAGACGACGTCGATGCCGGGAGTCTTCATCATCGATACGCCGCGGGCCCGCGCCATCGACCTCGGCTGCGAGTACACGCTCACCGTCAGCCCCGGCGGGGGAGGGGAACTGCGCGTCCTCTCCGGATGGGTCGATCTCACTCACGGCTACCAGCAATCGCTGGTGCCGCAAGGGGCGTCGGCGCTGATGATGGCGGACGGCGAGCTGACCGTGCCGATGTTCGACGATGCCGCGCCACCCTTCCGCGCCGCCGTCCGCGACTTCGCGCGCACGCACGACCTGCCCACGATCGTCTCGCTGGCCCGCCGCCGTGATGCCCTGACGCTGCTGAACCTCTTTCGTCTGACGACCCAGGAGGAGAGCGTGATCCTCTTTGACCGGCTCAACCAACTCGTGCCCGCGCCGCCCTCGATCTCGCGCGAAGCCGTGCGCGACTGGCGGCCGGCCGTGACGGAGCTATGGTGGCGCCCGATCCTTCAGGCTACCGGCCTGAACGCGATCAGGAAGAAGAAGGGGATGTTCGAAGGGCTGTGAACCACGGAGCGCTGGCGTCTCGCCTAACGGGCGCCTCAGGCGGAACGACCGGTGACTATCTACCGAAGACAACATCAAGACCGGCAAGGATCAGCTGGACCTTTGCGCGTGGAAGCTTGGACACACGCTCTGACAGCTCCGTTTTGTCCAGAGTAATGACTTGGGACACGTTGGCTACCGAATCCTTCGGAAGTCCCGTGATCCTTGAGGGGAGAAATACATTACCCGGGGCGTTCGCCCATCGCAGATTTGTTGTGAGAAGAACGCAGACGACAGTGCCAATGCGGCTTTGGTTCAGCGTGTCTCCCTGAATGACGACAAATGGTCTTCGAAATCCTGGCCCGGAACCTATCGGCATCGGAAGATCAGCCCACCAGACCTCGCCTTGCGAAACTACCACTCAACTTCCTTGAGTCTTCGATGCGCAGCGGCGCGAACGAAATCATCACCCTGCTCCAATTCATCACACACTTTGTTCATCGCCTCGGTCACCTCGTCGGGTGAATGGCGGGCGACATATTCACGCAAGGCCGCGCTGTACACCTCGCTTCGCGAGCGACGGCCTCGGCGAGCAAGGCGCTCCACCTTTTCGAAGACATCATCCGGAATCGAAACCGCTGTTTTCATACCGTTAGTATAACTCTCCGCTCCGCTCGACATTTTGCGCGGTTCGTAGATTCACGCGCTCGCTCCGTCTTCAGATCAGGCTAAACTGCCAATGCATGCGCAAAACCCGCAGAACTTCCCGCGTCGGGGAATCCGTACGCGACGCTCTCGTCGAAGTCTTCCGGCAGGAGCTGAAAGACCTCTCCCTGGGCCTTACCTCCATCACCGGCGTCGAGGTCAGCCCCGACCTCCACTTCGCGCGGGTCTACATCAGCGGACTCGATGAGAAAGAGACCAAAGACATGGTCCGCGAGCTTCAGCAGCGAAAAGGCTTCATCCGCTCGCAGCTCGGCAAGCGCGTCCGCCTCCGTTCCACGCCGGAGCTCGACTTCAAGTTCGATGAGACCGCCATGCGCGCCGGCCGCATCGAGGACCTGCTCGCCGACATCAACAAAGAGCCGAAGAGCGACGACTGACTACGCCGTCATCCTGAGGCGGCGGCAGCCCCCCTTCGACTCGCTTGCGCTCGCTCAGGGCAAGCTCCGGGGCATAGCGCGCTGAAGGACCCCCAGCCTGCTAACCCGGACAGGGCGGCGGAATGTCGACGATTCCGCCGCCCAACCGGGATACAACTTGGGGGTCCTTCGACCGTCCTGCGCCGCGCAATCGCTAACGCGATTACGCGGCTCCGGCGGCTCAGGATGACAGTGATGTGGGCTCGCGCGAGCACGCGACGCAGGCCGTGCCGGCTCACCGTTTGACGAACACCGTCTTCCGGTAGTAATCGAGCTCCGCGATCGACTCCTCGATGTCCGACAGCGCGCGGTGCGCGTCTTTCTTTTTCGGCGGCTCGTAGCGGCCCTCGTACCATTGCGAGATCAGCGTCTTGATGGAGCTGACGTCGACGATACGGTAGTGCAGAAAGGAGTCGAGCGCCGGCATGTATCTGGCCAGGAAACGCTTGTCCTGCCCGATGGAGTTGCCGCACAGCGGCGCGGTGCGCACGTAGCAGTAGCGCCGGATGAAGTTGAGGGTCTGCCGTTCCGCCTCGGCCACGCTGACGCCTTCGTCACGCACGCGATCGAGCAGACCGCTGTTGCCGTGCGTCCGACGGCACCAGGCGTCCATCATGTCGAGCTTGGCCTTGCCTGGCCGGATGGCCAGCACCGGCCCTCGGGCGATGATTTCCAGATCGTAGTCCGTGATGATCGTGGCGATCTCGAGGAGCACATGCTTGTCCGGATCGAGCCCGGTCATCTCGCAGTCCATCCAGACGAGGTACTTCCTGCTGCGTTGGATCTTCGTCATTTATGAGGATTCTATCGGCGTTTGCCTTATCCTTCCCCGCCCATGCAACCTCAACAACCCAAGGTCGACGGCCTGCTGCTCGTCGACAAGAAGACAGGTATCACCTCCCACGACGTCGTCGAGAAGTTCCGGCGGCGTTCGAAGATCAAGAAGGTCGGACACACCGGGACGCTCGATCCGCTCGCCACCGGCCTGCTCGTGCTCTGCGTCGGCAAGGCGACGCGGCTGCAGGCGTATCTGATGGGGATGGAGAAGACGTACGAGGGGATCATTCAGTTCGGTTGGGCCACCGATTCGTACGATGCCGTGGGGGTGCCGGCGGGCGAGCCTGCCGAGGTCAATGTCGAGCACATCGACTTCGGGCCGCTGGTGAAGCCGTTCCTCGGCGCCATCGAACAGATGCCGCCGCAGTTCTCGGCGAAGAAAGTTGGGGGCGTTCGCGCCTACGAGCTGGCGCGCAAGGGAGAGGTGGCCGCGCTCACTCCGAAGTCGATCACCGTCTACGAGTTCGAGATCGTGCAGGTGACCGGATCGACGGTGCGCTTCCGGGTGCGATCGTCGGCCGGCACGTATGTCCGTTCGCTCGCCCACGACCTCGGCACGGCCGCCGGCGTTCCGGCGCACCTCAAAGAGCTGCGCCGCACCGCCATCGGCAACTTCCGCATCGCCGACGCGCTGCCGTACGAGACGCTCGAAAACGCGCCGATCGAGGAGCTCCTGGCGAAGCCGTGGTTTCAGTCACTCTCCGACGTCGAGTTGCCGCTGCCGAAGTTGCGCATCGACTGGTCGCAGCAGGGGAAGTTCATGCGCGGCCAGTCCATCATCATGACGCCGTCCGTCGCCGTGAAGATCGGCGATCTCCTGGCCCTCGGCAATCCGGAAGACCGCCTGGTCGCCATCGGCGAGGTGGTGAACGTGTTGCGTGAAGGTGGTCCGGTGGAAGTGCAGCCGAAGGTCGTGCTTGCCGGGTGAGGGTGTCGGGAGCCGGGAGTCGGAGGTCGTAGGGATGCCGTCAGGCAACCCGGCAACTTGGCTACTCATATAATCGTGAAATGTCCCCTCGTACGGAGCGCGATTTCGCGGAGCCTGGGCGCGAGCCGCAGCGGCGGCGTTTCATGATCGCCGGTGGGCACGTCATCCTTCGCGCGTTCGAGAGCGACGATGCGGAGCGCTGTTACCGCTGGATGAACGATCCGAACATCGTCCGCACTTTGAAGACGCGCTATCCGATCGCATTCCAGAACGAGAGCGAATGGCTCGATAGGGCCATGAACGCCAGCCACGATGAGCGCCATTTCGCCATCGAGCGGCGGGACGACCGGACCCACATAGGCAACGCCTCGATCCACGACATCGACTGGGTCTCGCAGACGGCATGGTTCGGCCTCTTCATCGGCGAGCCTTCGGCGTGGAACCGCGGCTTCGGCGGCGATTCCATCCGCACCCTGGCCCGTTTCGCCTTCGACGAGATGAACCTCGGCAAGCTGCGCATCAACGTCTTCGACTATAACGACCGCGCCAAGCATGTGCTGGAAGCGCTGGGATTCGTGCAGGAGGGCTGCCTGCGGCGCGACTTCTATCGGGAGGGGAGCTACCACGACATCGTGATCCTCTCGAAGTTCCGCGATGCCGCGCCGCGGCAGGGAGAATCATGAGCGACCGAAAAATCCGAGTGCTGATCGCAAAACCAGGCCTCGATGGCCATGACCGCGGCGCCAAGATCATCGCCCGCGCCCTGCGCGACGCCGGGATGGAAGTGATCTACACCGGGCTGCGGCAGACGCCGGAGCAGATCGTGGCCGCGGCCGTCCAGGAGGACGTCGATGCCATCGGCCTCTCGATCCTCTCCGGCGCCCACAACGTCCTTTTTCCAGAAATCATGCGGCTGCTGAAAGACGAGAACGCCGGCGACATCGTCGTCTTCGCCGGCGGGATCATCCCGGAGAAGGACATCCCGAAGATGAAGGCCATCGGAATCCGCGAGATCTTCCTTCCGGGAACCCCGACCGCAACCGCGGTCGACGCCATCCGACGTGCCGTGAATGTAAACGTGTGAGCATTCACGTAGGAGTTGCTGCGGTGGATTGGTTCCGAGGTCTCGCGGTTGCGCGGTCTCGCGGCCACGCCCGCCCCGCAACCGCGAGACCGCGAGACCACGTAACCCATCCTCGGCAGGATCAACGGCTTCACAGAATCCCGACGTCTGCTTCTTGCTGAACAGCGCGGCCGTCTTTATCATTTGCAGGCTTGGCATTTCATGGAGGTAATTGCATGAATCGAAAAACATTAGGTTTCGTCATCGTTCTGGTCACACTTCTGGCTCCTGCCGCGTTCGCGCAGAACGTCTTTCGTTGTGAGGCCGACTACGGCCACCGCCGCGTCTGCTCTTTTGAAGGCTTTGGACGGGCCGCGCTCTCCCGTCAGATAAGCCGGACGTCCTGCGTCGAAGGAAAGACGTGGGGACACGAAGGCCGCAACGCTGTCTGGGTCTCCGATGGTTGCCGTGCCGATTTCATCGTCGCCCGCGGCGAAGGAGAGCACGAGCGCGAGCGTGAACATCGCAGACGTACCATCATTTGCGAATCCGATCGCGATGGACGTCATTTCTGCCCGGCCGACACGCGATACGGTGTCGAGGTACGGCATCAGCTCAGCAAGAGAGACTGTGTCCTCGATCGCACCTGGGGCTTCAACGACCGTGGAATCTGGGTCTCCAACGGCTGCCGTGCGGAGTTCAACCTGGGACGGTGAACAAGCATCCAGCGGCCCGTCGTCATCGGCGACGGGCCGCGAGCTCAGGCACCCTTCGCCGTAAGTGGCAACCAGACGCGCACCGTCGTGCCGTGGCCGCTCGACGTGACTTCGAGCCGTCCGCCAAGCGGCTCGATGCGCTCGCTCATGCCCGCGATGCCCCCGCCGCCGCCGTTACCGTTCGCGATGTCCTCGAGCGAGGCGTTCGGGATGCCGTGGCCCCAATCTTCGATCTCCAGCACGAGCATCTCTGCGTCACGCCGGATGCGGATGAAAGCAGTCTCGCTCCCCGCGTGCCGGTGGATGTTGGTCAACGACTCCTGAACGATTCGAAAGAGCACTGTCTCGTGCACTTCTCGCCGCGTTCGAGGCCGATCCGGATGAAGGGAATGGCCACTGCGTAATGATCCTCCGGTCTTTCGTAAACCAGGGACAGGTGATCGTGCGGTGCAGCCTGTTCAAGGGCCGTGATCAAAGGCGTGTCGTACGTGGTGCGCGAATCCATGAGATTTTCCGTTATCGACGGTTTATCAGCAGGGCGGGCTCACGACATCAGATGCCGGAATGATGGGACGCAAATGCCGTGCCTCACAGAACCTTGCCTTTTGCCCCTGATGTGAGATCAATCTGAATGCGTTCTACAACGCAATTCGGAGTTCCTCCTACAGATCAATCAGACACGTACCGTCGCTGTCGGGATGCCCGCACTGCGAGGCTGACGTTCCGTCCTGTGTGCCTCCATCCAGGATTCAAGCGGAGTCCGAGTGATGACTCGTATCCTGATTGTCGACGATCGACCCATCAATCGTCACTTCCTCAGCACGCTTCTTGGATACAGTGGTTTCGAGACGCGTGAGGCCGGCGATGGACGCGAAGGGCTTGCGGTGGCACAGGCGTGGCGGCCGGATCTTGCGATCGTAGACATCATGATGCCCGGCATGAATGGGGTGGAGCTCGTTCGACAGATGCGTGCCGACGCGGGCCTGGCGTCGACGCCGATCATCTTTAATACGGCCAGTTATGAGGAGTCCGAGGCAACCCGCGCGGCCAAGGAATTGGGGATTCGGCACCTTCTGATTAAGCCGAGCGAGTCCTCGGTGATTCTGGCGATGGTTGATCGGGCACTGGGGAGGTCGCCGCAATCGGGAGTGGTTACCGCGGACAGCCAGGAGAATGTTGATATCGTTCGACTGCAATCAGACGCTCTGAGAATGGCCGCGCTGGTCGAGTTCCAGCTCGAGATCGCCACACAAAGGGACCCGGCCGATATCCTGAAGCTCCTGTCGCGCGCAGCGCGCAACCTCGTTGCCTCGGAGTACAGCGTCGTCGCTTTACGCGAAGGCGAGAAGACCTTTGGTTCCTCGAGCTCCGGAGACCCGGCCGGTATCCTGCCGGACGAGCAGCAGGAATGGCCGTCAGGATGCCTGGAGCATCTTACGCGGCTGATGGCTGGGAACCTCCCCGTCCGAACCACGCGGTTCGCAGATCTCCAAACGTGCGCGATCTGGCCCGTGGACGTTCATAACTATCTTGGCGTTCCGATTCAAACTGCGAAACAAGCGTACGGCTGGGTAAGCCATATGAACAGGAGTGGAGCCCCGGAGTACTCGCTTGAAGACGAGCGGATCGCACTCACCATTGCAGCACAGGCGGCCTTGGCCTACGAGAACCTGCTGCTCATCGAGAAGTTTCGGGCGTCGGAGCAGCGATTCCGTACCCTCGTCGAGAACAGCGCCGACGGTATCCTCGTCCTCGATCGTGACGCCACGATTCTCTATGCCAGTCCGGCCATCACGCGAATCCTGGGATACGAAGTGGATGGGGTCACCGGAACCAGCGGTCTGGCGCTGGTGCATCCCGAAGACCGTCAGTACGTCATGGAGAGGTTAAAGGTCGTCCTCGATGATCAACCCGGACGGGTCATTTCCGAGTGGCGCGCTCTCCATAGGGATGGGTCATGGCGCTGCCTGGCCGCCCTCGGCAGCAACGCGCTCGACGATGAGGCTGTTCGCGGCATCATCCTCAATTATCGCGACGTGACGGAGCATCGACAGGCTGCCGAGGACCTCGATCGCCTGCGGCGTCAATACGAGCTGATTCTGAATTCAATCGCAGACGGCGTGCTCGGGATCGATCTCACCGGCAAGGTCATCTTCTGCAATCCGGCGGCGGCGCTGATGCTTGGATGGAATGCTACGGAACTGATTGGCCTGTACGCACACGCGAGCGTGCACCACTCGACACGAGACGGCGCACCGCTCGACAGAATCAACTGTCTGATGCACACCTCGCTGGTAGACGGCATCGTACGCCATGATGAAGACGATCTCTTCTGGCGTAAGGATGGAACGTCGCTGGAGGTCGACTGTGTGGTGACCCCCATGCGTGACGCCGAAGGAGAGATCATCGGCGTCGTCGAAGTCTTCCGCAACATCACCAATGAGAAGGCGATGAAGCGGCAGATCGAGCAGGCGGCACGCATCGACTCGCTGGGCCGCATCGCAGCATCCGTCGCTCACGAGTTCAACAACGTTCTGATGGGCATTCAACCATTTGCAGAGGTCATTTTCCGCCGTCCCGACGCGGATGATCAATTGCGGAGTGCGGCATCGCAAATCATCAGTTCCGTCAGGCGAGGCCGTGGGATTACGCAGGACATCATGCGTATGACCAGGACGCCTGAGCCCGCCCTGCAGGCGGTCGACATGACGGACTGGCTGGAACATATCGCGGCCGAGATCCGGGTGCTCGTCGGTGACCGAATCAGCGTCGACGTCCGTGTGCCCCTGCCAAGCACGCTCTTCGCACGCTGCGATCCCGCACAGATGCAGCAAGTGCTCACAAATCTGGCTCTGAACGGCCGGGACGCAATGCCGAAGGGCGGCGCTCTCACTCTCTCTGCAGCGCGCGCGGAGAAAGGCATCCGCCTGATCGTCGGCGATACCGGCAGCGGTATCGCAGAGGAAACCCTCCCTTTCATCTTCGAGCCGCTGTTCACCACGAAATACTCCGGAACCGGTCTTGGGCTCGCCGTTGCGCAGCAACTCGTGGTTGGCAATGGAGGCACGATTACAGTGATGAGCGCAATCGATCAAGGCACCCGTTTCCAGATTGATCTGCCGGAAGACTCGCCGCCCGCGGTCAAACTTCCAGGAGAGGTGCTGCGCTCTCCTTCAGACTTTGGGGTCCACCGCGTGTTGATTGTGGAAGATGATCCGAGTGTGGCGTGCGGCCTGAGCTCGATCCTCGAGCTTGAGGGCGTGACCGTGCGCGTCGTGAGTCTTGGCGGTGAAGCAGTGGCTGCCGTCGCGACATTTCAACCCGATGTCGTATTGATCGACTTCAAGTTGCCGGACATCAGCGGATCGGAGGTCTACAGTCAGATCTCCGCGCGGTGGCCGGAACTGCCAGTCATTTTTTCGACCGGACATGCCGACGAATCGCTGTTGCCACAATCCCCTTCCGGACGCATCGGATTTCTGCGCAAGCCATATGACGGCGACGCGCTCGTCGCAACTCTCCGCGAGGTCGTTTCGGATGACACCACGCCCACACCCCCGGCGTTACGGCCGGCTGAACGCGCCTGATAATGCCGCACCTCTCGGCCGATCCTCAACATCACCCGGTGTGGCTGACGATCCAGGACCCGCGGCGGTATTATTTGCTGCTCAGAGCCCGCCATGACGCGAATCGTGATCGCCGATGATCATTCCGTTGTCCGCAAAGGACTGCGGCAGCTCATCCTCGAAGCGGAGGGCATGACGGTCGTCGGTGAAGCCGCGTCGGGCGACGAGTTGTTGACCGTGTTGCGCTCGCGCGAGGTCGATGTAGTCGTTCTGGACCTCAGCCTCGGCGCCCGCAGTGGCCTCGACCTTCTCAAACACATCAAAAGCGAATTGCCTCGGCTGCCGGTCATCATTCTGAGTATGCATCCGGAGGATCTGTTCGCCGTGCGCGCTCTGCGAGCCGGAGCATCGGGCTACGTAGAAAAGAACAGTGCTCCCGAGGAGTTGCTGATGGCGATTCGACGCGTGGCCCGGGGAGGGACGTACGTGAGCGCCCAGATCGGCGAGAAGATCGCTGCCGACATCGCCAGGGGTGGTGCGGCCGTCCTGCCTCACGAACGGCTGTCCGATCGTGAATTGGAGGTTCTCCGGCTCCTCGGCTCCGGGATGTCGGTCACGGCGATCGCGCACGCGCTGAACCTTAGCGTGAAGACCGTCAGTACGCACCGCACGCGCGTTTTGGCCAAGACCGGCCTCCGCAACAATGCCGACATCGTCGAGTACGTCATTTCCCATGGCCTTCGTTGAGGCTTACTTCATTTACGCGGCGTACGCGTCCGCGGCGGCGCTCCTGCTCATCGCGGGGCTGATTGGCTGGAATCGCGCTCTCAGAAAACGCGTCCTGCAACGGACCGTGGCCGTGAGACAGGCCGAAGACCGCACGCGGTTGATCATCGACACAATTCCCATCATGGCCTGGAGCCTCCGGCCTGACGGGATTGTCGATTTCCTCAATCAACGTTGGATGGACTACACCGGCCTTTCCCTGGAGCAGTATGTTCAAGAGCCGACCGGTCCAATTCATCCCGAGGACATTCCAAGAGTGATCGAGAAGTGGCTGGCGAGCATGGCCGCCGGCGAGTCCTCTGGCGATGAAATGCGGCTGCGCCGCGCCGATGGTGACTATCGCTGGTTTCTGGTGCGCACGGTCCCGCTGCTCGACGAGCAGGGACGCATCGTCAAGTGGTATGGGACGAGTACAGATATCGAGGACCGCAAGCGGGCGGAAGAGATGCTCAGGCAGAGCGAAAGCCGGCTGGCGGAGGCCCAACGCATCGCCCAGGTCGGTAGTTGGGATCTGGACCTGCGCACCGGCGCGGTCACCTGGTCGGATGAGCTCTATCGGATTTTCGGCCTTCAACGGGGAGAAGTCAGGGTCCGCGACGATGTAACTCGACACGTTCTACCCGAAGACCGCGCGATGCTGGAGAGGACGTTTCAAGAGACGATCAGCACGGGAAAGCCATACCAGGTTGATTACCGCATACGTAGACCGAATGGCGACGAGCGGGTTCTTCGTGCTCACGGAAGTGCGGCGAGCGATTGCGGCGGATCTCCCATCAGGCTGTTCGGGGCGATTCAGGACGTGACTGACCTCAAGCATGTCGAGGACAACCTCAAAGCGACGAGCGAACAACTGCGCGCTCTTTCTGTCCGCCTTCAATCGGCACGGGAGGAGGAAGGTATCCGGATCGCCCGTGAGATCCATGATGAACTGGGTGGCATGCTGACGAGTCTGCGGTGGGAGTTGGAAGGCGTCAAGAAGACGCTGTGCGAACCGGAGAGGGAGTTGCCAACCGACGACATGAAAGAGAAGTTGACAGGCATGTTGGGCCTGACCGACACGATGATCAACGTCGTCAGAAGAATCGCCTCGGACTTGCGGCCTGTCGTCCTCGATGTTCTGGGATTGGAGGAGGCCATCGAGTGGCAGGCGCAGCAATTCCAGGAGCGGACCGGGATCGTCGTCCACTGTGAGTCGGCCGGGACTCCTCTCGATCTGGACCCGGCGCAGTCGACGGCCGTCTTCAGGATCTTTCAGGAGGCTCTGACGAACGTCCTTCGCCACGCACGCGCCACAAGAGTTGATGTGACGGTCGTGGAAGATACCGGGGTGTTCGTCTTGATGATTGGTGACAATGGAAGAGGCATCACGGGGAACGAGCGATTCGGCGAGTGGTCGATTGGCCTTCTCGGGATGCGGGAACGCGCCCACTTGATGGGAGGCGAGATCGACGTAAGCGGTGTGGAAGGAGAGGGGACGACGGTGACAGTGCGTCTCCCCATCGTTCCCGTTCCGCGGGCGGCAATTGATTGAAACGCGCCGGAAAACGAGCCGGCCGGCATGGCCAAATGGGGATTCCTCCTACGTCATATTCAGACGATCGCTGACACGCGGCGGATGATCGATTCGTTAGTGTTTGCTGCATGTTCTCCATGCATTCCTTCCTGAACTACCGGAGCGGGCTTAAATGGGCTCTACCCCTCGGCGTCGTGCGGAAGCCGGCCGGCACGGAAGACTTGCCGCCCACCATGGATCGTTATGACGGCGAGGTTCCGTTTGAGGCGGGGGGAGAAGTTCCCGAGCTCGGGCCTTGGTCCCCGGATCTTCCTCGGGTCAGGTCAGGCCACACCCGCGTTCGCAGATAGTTGGCAGCGGCGTGAACGCGGGTTGCGAACCACCGTCACGCGCATGTACGCTGCGCGCGCTCGGCATGGAACCACTTGAGACACACCTCGACGCAGAATCCGACGACTTCCGCCGCAACGCCGCGGCGTTGCAGGCGCTGGTCGAAGAGCTGAACCAGCGCGTTAACAAGGCGCGGCAGGGGGGCGGGCCGAAATACGTGGCCCGGCACAAGGAGCAGGGGAAGGTTCCGCCGCGCGAGCGGATCGCCCTGCTGCTCGATCCCGACACCCCCTTCCTCGAGCTTTCCCCGCTCGCGGCGAACGGGATGTACGACGACGGCGCGCCGGCTGCCGGCATCATCACCGGCATCGGGCGGATTCAGGGGAGGGAGTGCCTCATCATCGCCAACGACGCCACCGTCAAGGGGGGCACGTACTTCCCGATGACGGTGAAGAAGCATCTGCGGGCGCAGGAAGTGGCGTTGCAGAACGACCTGCCATGCATCTACCTCGTCGATTCCGGCGGAGCGTTTCTGCCGCTGCAGGCCGAGGTCTTTCCCGACCGCGAGCACTTCGGCCGCATCTTCTACAACCAGGCCGTGATGTCGGCACGCGAGATTCCGCAGATCGCGGCCGTGATGGGCTCCTGCACGGCCGGCGGCGCGTACGTTCCGGCGATGTCGGACGAGGCGGTGATCGTCAAGAACACCGGCACGATCTTCCTCGGCGGGCCGCCGCTGGTGAAGGCCGCCACCGGCGAGGAAGTCACCGCCGAGGAGCTCGGCGGAGCGGACGTGCACACCCGCATCAGCGGCGTCGCCGATCACTTCGCCGAGGATGATCACGACGCCATCGCCATCGTCCGCAACATCGTCGAGAATCTGCCGCTCGGCAAACACGAGCCGGAGACGCGGATCGAGCCGGAAGATCCGGCCTTTGATCCGAAGGAGATCTACGGCGTCATTCCCTGCGAGAGCCGCAAGTCGTACGACGTCCGCGAGGTCATCGCGCGCATCGTCGACGGCTCGAAGTTTCAGGAGTTCAAGGAACGCTACGCGCCGACCGTCGTGACCGGATTCGCGCGGATCTTCGGCTACAAGGTCGGCATCCTGGCGAACAACGGCGTGCTTTTTTCCGAGAGCGCGCTCAAGGCCACGCATTTCATCGAGCTGTGCAACCAGCGGCGCATCCCGCTGATCTTCCTCCAGAACATCACCGGCTTCATGGTGGGGAAGGAGTACGAGCGCGGCGGCATCGCCAAGGACGGCGCCAAGATGGTGCATGCCGTTGCCAACTCCACGGTCCCGAAGTTCACGGTCATCATCGGCGGCTCGTTCGGCGCCGGCAACTACGGCATGTGCGGCCGGGCGTACTCGCCGAGGTTTCTCTGGATGTGGCCGAATGCACGCATCAGCGTGATGGGGGGGAGCAGGCCGCCGGCGTGCTGACCACCGTCAAGCGCGACCAACTGGCCCGCGAAGGGAAGGAGCTGTCGAGCGAGGAGGAGCGTGCCATCGCCGATCCCGTCCTCCGAAAGTACGAGACCGAAGGCTCCCCCTATTATTCAACCGCGCGTCTCTGGGATGACGGCGTCATCGATCCCGCCGAGACCCGCACCTACCTCGCCCTTGGCCTCTCGATCGCCTCCAACGCGAAGATCGAGGATCCGAGGTTCGGGGTGTTCAGGATGTAGTTATCGGTTATCGGTTATCGGTTTGTCGACAACTGATAACCGACAACCGAAAACCGACAACTGAGAACCGACAACCGCAACGGCAACCATGCCAGACACCTGGTTCCTCTTCGACCTCGGCAACACCGTCATCAAGCTCGCGTACGAGCGGGTGCTGGCGGCGGTCTGCGCCGATGCCTCCATGTCGAGGGACGAGCTTGTCGAACTGCTCGAGCAGCCGGGGGCGTATCGGGATATGGAGCGGGGGGCGGTTTCGTTCTACGAGTTCTACGAATTTCTCTGCGACCATGCCGGCTACCGCGGTTCCATCCGCGAGTTTCACCGTGTCTGGTCCGACTTCTTCGACGGCGCCATGCCGGGCATCGAAGATCTCCTCGATCGCGTCCGGGAGCGTCATCACGTGGCCTTCCTCTCGAACTCGAACGAGACCCACGCCGAGGTCATCCCGACACTGTTCGCCGGGCTGTTTCACAAGGATGAGCCGCTGATTTTTTCGCACCGCATCAAATGCGCGAAACCGGACCCCGACGTCTTCCGCTACGCGATGGAAACGATCGCCGCCACGCCCCAGCAGACGATTTTCATCGACGACCTGCTGGAGAACGTCCTGGCCGCCCGTGCCCTCGGCATGCGCGCCTTCCAGTTCACCGACGCACGGATGCTGACGAAGGAGTTGGAGGCCGAAGGGCTGCTATAGCTACAACCCGTTCGCCACGCTGCGCGTCAGTTGATCGTCCCCGTACCACTGGCGATGGAACTGGAGCAGGGCGTCGCGGTCGGAGGTGGCGGGGGGCGCGGCCGGCGATCCTTCGCGGTGGAAGAGGCGTGGGACCGTGTAGAGCACGTAATCGAAGTTCCGCTTCGTGTACTCCTCGCCGATCTTGTGGAATGAGGCGCCGTCGATGGAGAACTTCGTCGTGCCGCGATACGACAGCTCCACGCGCTTGTAGCGCTTGTCGCGCAGCTTCTTGGCAAACTCCAGGAACGCCGTGTGGACGTCGATCGGCGTCTGGCGCACCCCGATGGTGCGGAGGTCGTAGACCACCACGCCCGGCACCACGTAGTACTGGTAGTGCGCGGAGACATCCATCCCGCTGAACGCGGCATTCTCTTTCAGCACATCATTGACCGGCTGCTGCAGGAGCATGGCGTTTGCGGAGTAGCCGATGATCGCGGCGATCAGCGGCGTTCCGATGAAGACGATCTTCCTCTTCGGCAGGTTGGGGATCGAGATCGCCACCCGCTCCATCTTGGTCTGTTGCCGGATGCGCTGCCAGAGCGAGAGGCGCTTGCGGGGGTTGCGCTTGGACGCCGGAGGCTCCACCGGGATCGCGTAGTAGAGGATTGAGAGAAGCAGACCCGCGCCGATGGAGACCAGGCCGACGGGGCGGAACACCAGCAGCGCGCCGAGGCCGAAGATGTAGGCCACCCAACTGGCGTGGTTGATCCGGGAGCGGGTGCGCTGGGCCCGCTCGCGGTAGAAATCGTCGTTCACGATCTCCGAGCACTGCCGGCAGCGGATGGCGGTCAACGGGATCTCGCTGCCGCAGAACTTGCACGGCGCCATCTGGTCGGCCGCCCGGCGCTTCTTCGTCGACAGGTCCTCGGAACGGCGATGGGGAGCGAGATTCAGCAGCAGCAGCCCGCAATTCGAGCAGGCCGCCGCGTTGGCTTCGTACGGGGTGTGGCATTCAGGGCAGCGCATCGGTCATCAATAACTGCAAACGTGTCGCCATCATGCCCGTTTCCATATTGCTGCGGTCACGGAATAGGCTGCTACCTCACCCGGTTGGCCTGTGCATCCGTGATTTGCCGAGTTGAGACGAAGAACACCGTTTTGAATCTCCGAAGGCAGCACAGAAAGGAGATTCAAAGATGAGAACACAAGGTAACGTCAAGTGGTTCAACGACGCCAAGGGTTTCGGTTTCATCACCAGCGAGAACGGTGACGATGTATTCGTCCACTTCTCGGCGATCCAGGGCGCAGGCTTCCGGTCGCTTCCCGAAGGAGCCGCGGTCGAGTTCGATATCGTCAAAGGACCGAAAGGTCTGCAGGCGGCCAACGTAGTCGCCGTCTAAGTAGCCGATTTTGTTATCGACGAAAGGGCAGGAGCGATCCTGCCCTTTTCGTTGTGTGGAGGTTTATGGGAAGGCCACAGGTATCCGTCGTCAAACGTCAGCGCGAGCAAGCCAAGCGCGAGCGTCAGCAGTTGAAAGCCGAAAAGCGTGCTCAGCGGAAGAATGCCGAGCCGGGAGAGCCGGGCTCGGACATCGATCTCGCCGACCTCGTCGTCGAAGGCACCGAGATTCCGTAACGATGCGGGCGGCGACTAATGACGCCGCCCGAATCTACGCTCGATATTGAAGCCGAGATGAAGGTCGCTCTTGTTCAGTGGCGAGCCCTGATACGTCGACGTCACGTACTGGTCGACGTGTGTAGCGTTGCTGTTCGTCAGCAGAATCTCGAAGTAGTGTCCGCCGATGGCGCGCTTGAGCCCCAGCGCCCAGCCAAAATCCCCGCTATTCGCCGATGACGGCAGGTTGCGGTTCTTCGGGATGAGCTCCGCCACCACGCTCAGCCCGGGCCGGACGATCACCGCCGCCCCGACCGGCACGTTCGCCGCGTGCTTGAACAGTGCCGAGGAGGTGGTGCCGTTGACCGCGCGCCCGGCGTTCGTTGCGTAGGTCGGGATCAGGAAGATCTCGGCGCGACCGCCGAACTGCCGCGAGATGATCGCCTGCGCGAAGAACGACGTCCGGTCGTTGATGTCACTCTCCGTCCGCCAGTCCATCCCCCCGCGTACCGCCAGCGAGAACGGGATCGCCGGCGCCTGCTGCACCACCACGTACTTGAGCGACGACTCGATGTCGTCGCTGGCATTGCTGCGATAGAACGTCGCCTGCAGGTCTCGCGTGATCACGTAGGAGAGGCCGATGCCGACGTCAGCATTGCTGTCCAATCCCCAGAGCGAATGCACCCGGTCGCTGAAGCTTCCCTGATCGATGGACTGGTTGAACCGATGGGTGAACTTCACCTCCCAGGTCCCCTCGGTCGGGATATGCGACGTCGGCAGCGATAGCAGCGCATCACCGAGCGGCACCGGGCGGGAGGGGGTGTACTGGTCCGGCTCGGGCTGCGGCGGCTCCTGCGCGTAAAGGCAGAAGGCCATCAGAAGGCAGAAGGCAGAAAGCAGAAGGATGAGGGATGAAGGATGAAGGCTGAAGGGAGCTCGTCGCGTTGTTTCGGTCTTTGCGGTCATCACGTCATCCTTCATCCTTCTGCCTTCTGCCTTCTGCCTTCAGATCAGTCATTTGGCGCGCCTCGGCGGATCCAGTCGCGCACGAGTTTGATCTGCGGGTCGGTGAGATAGGGGCCACCTTGCGGCATGCGGTCGCCGGTGATTCCGGCGCCGGTGATCTTGCGGTAGAGGTAGGAATTCGACGGATCACTCGCGGTGACACGCTTGAGATTGGGAGTCTCGATGCTGGCCACGCCGACCGTCATGGCGTAGGCCCGGCCGGGTGAGAGGATCATGCTTTCCTGCCGCCCCAGCGGATCGTGGCATCCGAGCTGAGCGCACGTCGGCGTGAAGATCTCGTTCTGCACGCGGGTGAACGTTGCCGTCGGATCGATCGGATCGCCCGCGCCGGCCCCCGGTGCGGTCGGCTCCTTCAGCCGGCCGCATGCGAGGAAAAGGAGAAGTGTGAACGGGATGAGCTTACGGAGCATGCGCCGCGAAGGGTAGCCGTGCTCGCCGATCAATCGCAAGTCTCAAGTTTGAAAACAAGCCAGGGGAGAGGTAGTTGTCGGTTATCGGTTATCAGTTGTCGGTTGTCAGGTGTCGGTAACTTCGACCGCTGTCGGCGACCTCTGAAAAACCGACAACCGATAACTGATAACCGACTACCGACAACCGAACTGACTACCGACAACCCCCTTACCACCCGTAGCTACGCCCCGGCTGCGGCGCCTCGCGGCCCAGAAGCGCTTCGCGATACTTGCCGAACTCGCGGCCTGCGGTGTAGTAGCCGGGAAGCACCGTCTTCAGGTAGTCGACGTACTTCTCGCCGCTTACCGGCTTCCCATTCTCGGTGATCATCTCGCCGTTCACGTCATACGGCATGAAGGCGATCTCCTCCATCCCGCGGGAGCGGAAGAACTTCACGTCGGGGGCGAAGAGCAGATCCTTCGGTTCCACGCCGCTGACGGTCTCGTGCGTGTCCTGTACTTCGCGGACGATCGTGCGCGCCTCGGGGGCAGGCGTTCCCTTCACCTTCGTCTGGACCACGGCGATGTTCACCAGCTCCAGAACCTCGCGCACCTCGCTGTAGTACTCGCTTTGGGCCGTGCCGTTGTTGCGGTCCTTGAAACCGAAGGCGATGGCCGTATCGCCGCCGCGCTCGTTGCCGAACATCTCCACGCCGCGTGGCACCCAGACGTTGAGCACCTGCTGGATCTCTTCGATCGAATAGCGGCCGGTGTCGTTGTGCGCGGCCACGGCGAGATCGCGGAGGAAGCCGCGTCCGCTGCCGATGTGGAAACCTTCCTCCGACAGCATCGGCCCCATCGACCGCGCCATCGGCGCGTACGAAAAGACTTTCTGCATCTCCAGCTGATATTTCCCGACCAGATCGATCACCGTGGCGAAGACGACGTTGTCGATGAAGTTCACGAAGGGGATGTTGAAGGCGTCGAGCACGTGGTTGCCCAGCTCCATCGCCAGCAACTCATCGATCGTCTCCTGGGCCACGTCGGGATGCCCCGGCTTCTTCCAGCTCTTGTCGTGGTCGAAGACCCAGAACATCTGATACCCGTGCCGCAGCTCCTCGGCCATGATGCGGAGCACGGCCAGCTTCATCTGATCGGTCGGCGCTTCCTCCAGCGTCAGGCGGTGCTGCTGGATCGATCCGAGCTCGGTCGACGCCTGGGCCCGGACGATGTCGCGGGCCGTGTAGAACATGTTGCCCACCATGTCGCCGGCCTGTTCGAAGCGCGGCTGGCCGGTCATGCGGCCGTAGGTGATGTTTTCCGAGGCCAGCTTGCCCACTTTGGCGAAGAGCTGGAACGGCGTCTGGTTGTAGTACTTCGACCAGTTCGTCTGCAGGAATTCGAGCTCGGGGAAGTTCTTCTTCTGCCACGCCACCAGGGCATCGTGATGCCTGGGCGTGATGGTTTCGGTCGTATAGGCTGCCAAGAATCCTCCTGAGGGAAACTGCCGGTGCGGTCGACGGCGTGAACGCCGGTGGACGCGGCAACATTCTCGCCGGATCGGTGCGATAATCCAACAGCGCGGCGGATTGTAAGCGGTTCCACGGCCGCATGGAAGATCGATGGGAACCCCCCGGTTGCAGCCAACGCCGACACTTCAATGCAGACGCTGACGCTGGTCCATTCCGCGAGCTTTCCGATTGGCCGGTACGCCGATGCCCTGCGCCGGGATTCGATCTTCTCTCTTCCCGTAACCAGCCTCGACGAACTGAAGAGTGACGGCGGCTCCCTCCGCGTCATCCTTCTCGATTCGGCCATCAACAACGGCCGCCCTTCGTCGTTCGACGGACGCATGGCCATCGTCGGCGTCGGCCTGGATGAAGAGCCGAAGTGGCTCACCGCCGACACCGTCTACCTCGACCTTCCGGAAAACCCGCCGGCGCCGTCGTTGATGACGGCCGTCAAGCGTGCCTGGCAGTCGCTCTATCAGAAAGTGCGCGCCGATCAACTCGAGCGCCAGCTCGGCGAGCGCACCCGCGAGCTCCGCGAGCTGAGCGAAGTAGGTATCGCTCTCTCCACCGAGCGCGATCACTCCGTCCTGCTGACGACCATCCTAAGCAAGGCCCGCGAGCTCTCGCGCGCCGACGCCGGATCGCTCTATCTGCTGGACGAGGTCGAGGGCGAGAAGGTGCTGCGCTGGAAACTGGCCCAGAACGATTCGATCAAAGTCGGCGCCTTCGAAGAGATGGTCCTCCCGATCACACGCCGCAGTCTGGCCGGCTGGGTGGCGCTGACCGGCGATACCCTCGTCATCGACGACGCCTACGCGCTCCCGGAGGATGTCGAGTATTCGATCAACCGGACGTTTGACGAAAAAAACGGCTACCTGACCCGCTCGATCCTGGTCTTCCCGATGGTCACCCACGTCGGCGAGCTCGTCGGTGTCCTGCAACTGATCAACAGACGGAAGAAGGGACGGAAGCAGGGACCGCCGGCCAAGCTCACCGCGGAAACCGTCCCGTCGGAAGTCGTCCCGTTCGATCACGAGACTGTCGAGCTGATGCGTTCCCTCGCCGCGCAGGCGGCGGTGGCCGTCGAGAACAATTTTCTCTACAAGTCGATCGAGCGGCTCTTCGAAGGCTTCGTCACGGCGGCGGTCACGGCCATCGAGCAGCGCGATCCCACCACCTCCGGTCATTCCTTCCGCGTGGCCGATCTCACCGTCGAGCTGGCGCGCGTCGTCGACCGCGACGACGACCGCTACCGCGACATCTGCTTCAGCGCCGAACAGGTGCGCGAGATCCGCTACGCCTCGCTGCTGCACGACTTCGGCAAAGTCGGCGTGCGCGAACAGGTGCTGGTCAAGGAGAAGAAGCTCTACCCGCTGCAGCTCGAGACGCTCCGCAACCGCTTCGAGTTCGCCATGAAGACTGCCGAGAACGACGCCAACCGGCGCAAGCTCGACTACCTCATCAAGCATGGCCGGGATTCCTTCGCCGGATTCGGAGCGCAGGTCGATGAGGAGCTGCGCGAACAGCTGGCGAAGATGAAGAAAGACTTCGCCTTCATCACAAAATCGAACGAGCCCACCGTCCTGCCGGAAGGGGAGTTCCAGTATCTGCAACAGCTCGCGGAGATGGAGTTCGGCGACATCCGCGGTGAGCGCCGGCGCCTGCTGAACCCGGAGGAAGTGCGCATCCTCTCCATCCGCAAAGGAAACCTCGACCCCGGCGAGCGCAGCGAGATCGAGAGCCACGTCACCCACACCTTCAACTTCCTCCGGAAGATCCCCTGGACGAAGGACCTCGCCGCCGTGGCCGACATCGCCTACGCTCACCACGAGAAGCTCAACGGCCGCGGCTACCCGCGCAAACTGACGGCCGAGGAGATCCCCATCCAATCGCGGATGATGACCGTCTCCGACATCTACGACGCCCTCACCGCCAACGACCGCCCCTACAAACGCGCCATCTCCACCGAGCGCGCCCTCGACATCCTCCAGATGGAAGTCGGCGACGGCCTGCTGGACGCCGCCCTGGTGAACCTCTTCATCGACGCCAAAGTGTTCGAGCGGGCCGGGGTGTTGAGGACGTAGTCCTGGGACCGCGGGCGTCTCGCCCGCGTGTCTGGACGGCCGAAACGCCTCGCTTCGCTTCGGGGCACAGACAAGAGTGTCTGTGCCCACAGCTGTCCAAATTAGGTTGAGAAACGGCCGGTTCTGCTGAGCGTACGAGTCATTTTTGACGGGAAGTGAGATCGACCCCCTCAGATGCTGTCCAAATTGAGGGAGAGTTGAGCGGGTGGAGGGAGAGGCGGTGGAGTGAACGGGTCGTTGAGCCAGGACCACAGATCGCGGTAAGCGAACAGGTTGAACCGCAAGATGGCGAGCAGATTCGACAGAGCCCATCCGAACGTGGAGCGTAGCTTGAGGTACCGAAGCGTGAGGATGGCGATCAGAGCCGTCCAGACCTGGATGTGAAGAGCATTCGCGGAGGTCCCCACGAAGGTCTTGATGCGCAGGTTCTGCTTGATGGCTTTAAAAAACGACTCGATCTGCCATCGCTGTTCATAGATGGCAGCGATGGTGGTTGGTCCGAAGCTCAGATGGTTGGTGAGAAACTCATAGGTCCGGCCGTCCTGAGCGCGATACTCGACCAAGCGAAGAAGTGGAGAGGAACCGCCTCTGAGTTGCCGGCTGGTCAGCTGGATGGTGGCATCGCGAAGAACGCCGCCCTTCTGAGGAATGGGGTTCTCTTTGACCACAGAATAGGTCGTCCGTCGTTTGAGTCGCGTGACGAAGAAGATGCCGCGTTGGTCGAGTGAGCGAAACCAGCGGAAGTCGATGTATCCACGATCGAAAGCGATGATCGTACCGGCTGGGAAATCCCAGTCCCGAGCCACTGTCACGTCGTACTTTCGGGCTTCGGTGATGAGGCAGAAGCTCGGTAGCAGCCCGTTGTGATCGAGAATCATGTGAAGCTTCACCGCTCCCTTGGTCTGCTTGTAGTGAGCCCAGTCAAACAGGCTCGCGCAAAGCTCGATCACGGTTGCGTCGATCGACAGCAACGGGTTCTTGAACCGCAGCTTATGCTTCGGTGCAATCTGACGGCAGCGCTGATACATCTGCTCGAAAACGAGCTGGTACAACTCCCACGGCCGGTGGGCGTTTGCGTAGGAAAGGGTGGACTTGTTCGGCGCCTCCTCGATACCGAGGTGATTGAGCTTCCCTTCCACCGAGGCCAGTCCCTGGCATATCTCACGAAGCGATTGGGCCTTGCCCAACTGGCAAAACAGCATCGCCACGAACTGCTGCCAACAGGTGAACCCTCGAGCGTGCCTCTCGGCCTTGGCCTCTCGAACCAACTGCTCGAACTCTGCCCGGGGAAACAACTTGAGAATCTGTCCGAATACGCTAGAAAATGCACTCAACGCTGGGCCTCCTGTTGATCGGTCGTTCTTGGTCGAACTGCCTAATCCTACAGAGCCCGGCGTTTCCGTCGAGGGCCAAATTCTCCTAACCTAATTTGGACAACTGTGGTCTGTGCCACATTGTCCCTATTTCATTGGATAGGCACAGGTCATGTGCCACGAGCGCGGTCCAATGTGGCACAGACACTCTTGTCTGTGCCCTGTGACCTTTCGCCACGGACGGATACTTACGCCATCTCATCCAGAATCCGCCGGCACATTTCCCGTCGCGACTCACGCCATGCTGCCAACATTGGCCGCGCCGATGCCGGCAACCATGCCGGCTCCTCGACATCCGCGAGCGCATGACGGACTACATCGAGCACCGAGCTCCCTTCGCGTCTCGATCGGGCCAGACGTTCGGCGAGTCCACGGACGCCGGCCGAATCGATGAGCAGCGCCGCCGCCACCGCCCGCTCCGCATCGGTCGAGGGCCGGTCCAGTCCGCGGATGGAAGAAGCAGTCTCTCGCAGATCCCCTTCCGAAAGTCCGGTCGTCAGCACCGCCCGCGAGAGATTGCCGACCTTCTCCAGCCATCGCCCCAGTCCGTGAAACAGGAGCAGCAGCTCGAACGCCAGATCGTCGCCGGCGTAAAACCGCCGCGCCATCGCCTCCACCCGCTCGACGTCGTCGAAACGCGAAACGCCGTCGAGGTCCTGATACAGCGGACGGAGAAACGACTCCAGCCGCGCGCGCAGAGCCGGATCGATCGTCATCGTCTCTCCAGAAGCCACACGCCGATCTGCACGCCGCCACTCTCCACGCGCCTCTCCCCGGTGACCTTCAGCTTCGTCGTCCGCCGCAGAAGCGCCACCAGCGTTTTCGCGTGTGCCGTGTAGAGCAGCGCGCGGCCGCCCGGCACCAGCGTGCGGGCGATGTTGCCGACGATGCGGCGATACAGCCCGTCTAGGTTGCGGTCTTCCGTGCGCATCCCGAACGGAAGGTTGGCCAGGACCTCCTCGCATCGATCGGGCCACGTGGTTGGATCGCCTCCATCCCCCTGGCGCGCGGCGATGCGCGCCGCCAGTCCGGCAGCGATCACGTTCCCCGCCGCCGCCCGAATCGCCGTCGGACTGATGTCGATTCCCGCCAGCATCGTGCCGCCATCGAGCTTGGCCCGTTCGATGAGCAACGTCCCACTCCCGCACGTTGGATCGACGACCATTCCCGCGTCCCCTCGTCGTACCAGGCGCGCCAGGCATGCTCCGACCACCGGATTGATCGATGCCCCGACGTCGGCCACGCGATAGTTGAATCGCTCATCCGCCTCGAACGTTGGCACGAGCCAGATCCGGGTGGCGTCGTCATCGGCTTCCACGCGCAACATCGCCGCATAGCTGGAAGGGGAGTCGGTCAGACCCTGCCGCGAAAAGGTCTCTCGCGCCAGCCGCAGCAGGTCGTTGAACTCCTGCTTCGTGATCCGGGCGTTCTCGAGCGAGAAACGATAGGGGAGGTTGTCCGACGCGCTGCTGATCCATTCACGCCAGCGCACCTCGGCCTTGCTCACCGTTTCCGCAAACGCCCCAGCCGCCCCCTCGGCGACGAGCATCCGAACGTCATAGACGCAACGAAGTGCCGCCGATCGTTTCACCAATGCGATGGTCCCCCGCCGGTCCACCGTCGCCTCGATCCCCTGTTCGCGCGCCTCGGCGATGGCAACGTCTTCCAACCCGATCGGCACGCTGCCGAAGACGTTCGTTACTGCAGCGCCCCACGTAAACCCCACAGCCGGCCCGCTGACCCGATCCCGCGCCTTCCGCAATGCCTCGGTCTCCGACTCCGAGCGCGCCTCAATCTCTGCCAGCGCCGTCCGCGCCTCTTCCCCCCCGATCCTCCCAAGCGCCAGGATCATCGACGGACGCACCCATCCCACCTCCTCGGTTTCCAGCGCCGCCCGCAACGCCGCGACAGCCCCTTCGCCGCCGCGCTTCCCGAGCGCGATCGCCGCAATGCGGCGAGATTGTGGGGATGGGTCGTGAAGGTCGGGCATCGGCCGCCAGTATCTCGCAAGACTCACAGGCACAGACAAGAGTGTCTGTGCCCACAGCTGTCCAAATTAGGTTGAGAAACGGCCGGTTCTGCTGAGCGTACGAGTCATTTTTGACGGGAAGTGAGATCGACCCCCTCAGATGCTGTCCAAATTGAGGGAGAGTTGAGCGGGTGGAGGGAGAGGCGGTGGAGTGAACGGGTCGTTGAGCCAGGACCACAGATCGCGGTAAGCGAACAGGTTGAACCGCAAGATGGCGAGCAGATTCGACAGAGCCCATCCGAACGTGGAGCGTAGCTTGAGGTACCGAAGCGTGAGGATGGCGATCAGAGCCGTCCAGACCTGGATGTGAAGAGCATTCGCGGAGGTCCCCACGAAGGTCTTGATGCGCAGGTTCTGCTTGATGGCTTTAAAAAACGACTCGATCTGCCATCGCTGTTCATAGATGGCAGCGATGGTGGTTGGTCCGAAGCTCAGATGGTTGGTGAGAAACTCATAGGTCCGGCCGTCCTGAGCGCGATACTCGACCAAGCGAAGAAGTGGAGAGGAACCGCCTCTGAGTTGCCGGCTGGTCAGCTGGATGGTGGCATCGCGAAGAACGCCGCCCTTCTGAGGAATGGGGTTCTCTTTGACCACAGAATAGGTCGTCCGTCGTTTGAGTCGCGTGACGAAGAAGATGCCGCGTTGGTCGAGTGAGCGAAACCAGCGGAAGTCGATGTATCCACGATCGAAAGCGATGATCGTACCGGCTGGGAAATCCCAGTCCCGAGCCACTGTCACGTCGTACTTTCGGGCTTCGGTGATGAGGCAGAAGCTCGGTAGCAGCCCGTTGTGATCGAGAATCATGTGAAGCTTCACCGCTCCCTTGGTCTGCTTGTAGTGAGCCCAGTCAAACAGGCTCGCGCAAAGCTCGATCACGGTTGCGTCGATCGACAGCAACGGGTTCTTGAACCGCAGCTTATGCTTCGGTGCAATCTGACGGCAGCGCTGATACATCTGCTCGAAAACGAGCTGGTACAACTCCCACGGCCGGTGGGCGTTTGCGTAGGAAAGGGTGGACTTGTTCGGCGCCTCCTCGATACCGAGGTGATTGAGCTTCCCTTCCACCGAGGCCAGTCCCTGGCATATCTCACGAAGCGATTGGGCCTTGCCCAACTGGCAAAACAGCATCGCCACGAACTGCTGCCAACAGGTGAACCCTCGAGCGTGCCTCTCGGCCTTGGCCTCTCGAACCAACTGCTCGAACTCTGCCCGGGGAAACAACTTGAGAATCTGTCCGAATACGCTAGAAAATGCACTCAACGCTGGGCCTCCTGTTGATCGGTCGTTCTTGGTCGAACTGCCTAATCCTACAGAGCCCGGCGTTTCCGTCGAGGGCCAAATTCTCCTAACCTAATTTGGACAACTGTGGTCTGTGCCACATTGCTCTCGCCTTATTCGAGCAAGCTTCTTCAAGTACCGAGGTCCAATGTGGCACAGACCACAGCTGTCCAAATTAGGTTGAGAAACGGCCGGTTCTGCTGAGCGTACGAGTCATTTTTGACGGGAAGTGAGATCGACCCCCTCAGATGCTGTCCAAATTGAGGGAGAGTTGAGCGGGTGGAGGGAGAGGCGGTGGAGTGAACGGGTCGTTGAGCCAGGACCACAGATCGCGGTAAGCGAACAGGTTGAACCGCAAGATGGCGAGCAGATTCGACAGAGCCCATCCGAACGTGGAGCGTAGCTTGAGGTACCGAAGCGTGAGGATGGCGATCAGAGCCGTCCAGACCTGGATGTGAAGAGCATTCGCGGAGGTCCCCACGAAGGTCTTGATGCGCAGGTTCTGCTTGATGGCTTTAAAAAACGACTCGATCTGCCATCGCTGTTCATAGATGGCAGCGATGGTGGTTGGTCCGAAGCTCAGATGGTTGGTGAGAAACTCATAGGTCCGGCCGTCCTGAGCGCGATACTCGACCAAGCGAAGAAGTGGAGAGGAACCGCCTCTGAGTTGCCGGCTGGTCAGCTGGATGGTGGCATCGCGAAGAACGCCGCCCTTCTGAGGAATGGGGTTCTCTTTGACCACAGAATAGGTCGTCCGTCGTTTGAGTCGCGTGACGAAGAAGATGCCGCGTTGGTCGAGTGAGCGAAACCAGCGGAAGTCGATGTATCCACGATCGAAAGCGATGATCGTACCGGCTGGGAAATCCCAGTCCCGAGCCACTGTCACGTCGTACTTTCGGGCTTCGGTGATGAGGCAGAAGCTCGGTAGCAGCCCGTTGTGATCGAGAATCATGTGAAGCTTCACCGCTCCCTTGGTCTGCTTGTAGTGAGCCCAGTCAAACAGGCTCGCGCAAAGCTCGATCACGGTTGCGTCGATCGACAGCAACGGGTTCTTGAACCGCAGCTTATGCTTCGGTGCAATCTGACGGCAGCGCTGATACATCTGCTCGAAAACGAGCTGGTACAACTCCCACGGCCGGTGGGCGTTTGCGTAGGAAAGGGTGGACTTGTTCGGCGCCTCCTCGATACCGAGGTGATTGAGCTTCCCTTCCACCGAGGCCAGTCCCTGGCATATCTCACGAAGCGATTGGGCCTTGCCCAACTGGCAAAACAGCATCGCCACGAACTGCTGCCAACAGGTGAACCCTCGAGCGTGCCTCTCGGCCTTGGCCTCTCGAACCAACTGCTCGAACTCTGCCCGGGGAAACAACTTGAGAATCTGTCCGAATACGCTAGAAAATGCACTCAACGCTGGGCCTCCTGTTGATCGGTCGTTCTTGGTCGAACTGCCTAATCCTACAGAGCCCGGCGTTTCCGTCGAGGGCCAAATTCTCCTAACCTAATTTGGACAACTGTGGGCACAGACACTCTTGTCTGTGCAGTGAGTCCCCGCGTCCATGTAACACTATCCCCATGCCCGCATACGACGCCGTCGTCGTCGGCTCCGGCCCCAACGGCCTATCCGCCGCCATCGTCCTGGCACGTGCCGGAATGAATGTCCTCATCGTCGAGGCGCACGAAACCATCGGCGGCGGTGCCCGCACCGAGGAGCTGACGCTGCCGGGGTTCAAACACGACATCTGCTCGGCTATCCATCCGATGAGCGTCATGTCTCCCTTCTTCAAAACGCTGCCGCTGGCCGAGCATGGACTGGTCTGGCTCGACTCGCCGTATCCGATCACTCATCCGCTCGACGACGGCAGTGCCGCCGTCCTGGAGCTCTCGGTCGACAAGACCGCTGCGCGCCTCGGCGGCGACGGTGATGCCTACCGCCGGCTGATGCAGCCCTTCGCCAGCAACGCCGCCGCACTCTTCGACGAAATCCTCCGCCCCCTCCGTCTCCTCCCGCACCATCCCTTTCTGCTGGCGCGCTTCGGACTGGACGGCGTCCGCTCCGCGCTGTCTCTGGCGAAGCGATTCCGAGGAGATGCCGCCCGGGCCCTTTTGGGCGGCTGCGCGGCGCACTCCTTCCTGCCGCTCGAACGCGCCGGCTCGGCATCGTTCGGACTGGTGCTGGCCATCGCCGGTCATGCCATCGGCTGGCCGTGCGCGAAGGGCGGCTCCGGCGCCATCATCGAGGCGCTGGCCGGCTACTTCCGCGCGCTCGGCGGAACGATCCGGACATCGACGCCCGTCCGATCGATGGGCGACATTCCCTCCTCGCGGGCCGTCCTCTTCGACGTCACGCCCCGCCAGCTCGCCGACATCGCCGGCGATGCGCTGCCGCCGTCGTACACGAGACGCTTGCGCCGCTTCCGTTACGGCCCCGGCGTCTTCAAAGTCGACTGGGCGCTCGACGGACCGATTCCGTGGCGCGCCGAAGAGTGCCGGCAGTCCGCCACCGTCCATGTCGGCGGCACCATCCAAGAGATCGCCGGTCACGAAGCGGCCATCTGGCAGGGTCGCAACACCGGCCGGCCATTCGTCCTGGTCGCGCAGCAAAGCCTCTTCGACGGCAGCCGCGCGCCGGACGGGAAACAGACCGGCTGGGCCTACTGCCACGTCCCACACGGCTCGACCGACGACATGACCGAAGCCATCGAGCAGCAGATCGAGCGCTTCGCCCCCGGCTTCCGTCAACGCATCCTGGCCCGCCACACCATGAACACCGCCGCCTACGAGTCCTACAACGCCAACATCGTCGGCGGCGACATTGCCGGCGGCGCCAACATGCTCTCGCAGGTCATCGCTCGCCCCTTCCTGAAACGCGACCCCTACGCCACGCCGAACAACCGCATCTACCTCGCCTCCAGCTCGACGCCGCCCGGTGGCGGAGTTCACGGCATGTGCGGCTACTGGGCCGCGCAGTCGGCGATGGGGAGGGTGTTGCGATGAGACGGTTGCAGGGTTGCTGAGTTTCTAAGTTTCTGAGGTAACGCAGTCGCCGGCGGCCAGCAAACCGAGCGACCTCAGCAACCTAGCAACCCAGCAACACCGCAACCCTATCTTGGCTCGCCGGTTGCTCTTAATAATCCTGAATTGCAGCCCCAACAGGAGGCACTATGCATAAGAAAACAGAGAATTTACGTGGCGGTCTCGCTGCCGCCGTATTAGCTTGTTCCCTCGCCGTATTCGGATGTTCAACCAACCACACTCCCGGCGACGGGCAGCCGTCGATGACCCCTCCGATGACCCCCTCAGCGACACCGGGCTCGTCCTCGGGCAATACGAATCCGCCGATGACCAGCGCGATGGACATCAGCAACAGGGTCGAGCGCGCGAACGACGCCGCGGCGATCATGGCCGCGAATCAGCGCGAGCGGTTCCTCGGCTACATCAATCCGACCGGACCCCAGCCCACCCCTCCCGGCCAGATGCCCGTAACCGGACAGGTGAACCCCCCTTCGATGTACGCAAACCCGGAAGCGACAGTCAACGCATCGATCAGCTCCGATCCTACGCCGGTCATCTCCAGCGGCGCGGGCGGTAGCGGTGCGGCAACGTTCGTAGCGGCCCCGGCCACAGTGTCCGCTCCAACGGCCGGCGCAACGAGCAGCGCAACGGCCACACCGACCACCGCCGCCCTCTTCGCCACCCCCGGCCAGTTCGCAGCCGGCGCATCAACGGCGTCGACAACAGGAACGACAACCGTTCCGAACACCGCCGCGCTGACCCCGACCATCTCCTCCGCGGCCACCCCCAGCCCGACCCGTGCCGCCAATCCTCCGCTGGCCAGCACCGGCGTGACGTCGTCATCGACGACAACACCGGCACCCTCGGCCACGTCGTCCAGTATCTCTACCGCACGTTTCGTCATCCCCAACGGAATGGTGACCAACGGCTCGGTCCGCGCGATCAGCAACGCTACCGGCGCGGTCACCATCACCAACATGCCCGTCGTCATCAAGAACAAGTAACTTGCCGGTCTCGCGGCACAACACCGCGAGACCCTGCAACCGCGCGCAAGATATTCTTCTCATCGATGAGAAACCTCTTCGCGCTCCCGCTCCTGCTACTCGCCGCCTGCGCCACGACCTCGACGCCGCGGACCGATTACGACATCGTCCTACGTCACGCCACTCTCTACGACGGAAGCGGCAAGGAGCCGGTCCACGGCGATCTCGCCATCCGCGGCGATCGCATCGCCGCCCTTGGCGAAGTGCCCGGCCGCGGCGCGACGGAGATCGACGTCCACGATCTCGCTGTCGCCCCGGGGTTCATCAACGTCATGAGCCAGGCCCAGGAATCGCTCATCGCCGACGGCCGCGGACTCTCCGACACCAAGCAGGGCGTGACCACCGAGATCTTCGGCGAAGGGGAGTCGATGGGGCCTCTTTCACCGGCTATGAAGAAGGAGTTCGTCGACGGTGAGGCCGACATCAAGTATCCCGTCGAATGGACGACTCTCCGCGAATACCTCGACTGGCTGCGTGCGCGCGGCGTCACGCCGAACATCGGCTCCTTCCTCGGCGCAGCCACGCCGCGCGTCTGCGTCCTCGGCCGCGAGAACCGCGATCCGTCACCCGCCGAGCTCCAGCAGATGCTCGACATCACCCGCAAAGCGATGGACGACGGCGCGTTCGGCGTGGCCTCGGCGCTCATCTACGCCCCCGGCGCCTACGCCAAGACCCCCGAGCTGATCGCGATGGCCAAAGTGGCCGGCGAGCACGGCGGCATTTACATCTCGCACATGCGCAGCGAGGGGAACCGCCTCGTCGAGGCCGTCGATGAGCTGATCACCATCGCCCGCGAAGGGCACCTTCCCGCCGAGATTTACCACCTCAAAGCCGCGGGCCGCCCGAACTGGCCGAAGATGGACGACGTCATCGCCCACGTGAACGCCGCCCGCGCGGCCGGCCTGCAGATCTCCGCCGACATGTACACCTACACAGCCGGCATGACCGGCCTCGATGCCGCCATGCCTACGTGGGTGCAGGCCGGCGGCTATGAAGCGTGGCGCAAGCGTCTGCAGGATCCCGCCACGCGGCAGAAGGTGATCGCGGAGATGCGCACGCCCAGCGACACCTGGGAGAACCTGCTGCTCCTGACCGGCGGCGCCGACCGCGTGCTCCTGGTGGGATTCAAGAGCGAGGCCCTCAAACCCCTCACCGGCAAGACGCTGGCCGAGGTGGCGACGATGCGCGGCGTGTCGCCGGAGGACGCGGCCATCGATCTCGTCATCGAAGACGGCACGCGTGTCAGCACGATCTACTTCCTGATGTCGGACGACAACCTGCGCAAACAGATCGCGCTCCCCTACGTCTCCTTCGGCTCCGACGCCGATTCCTCCGCCCCTGAGGGGGTGTTCCTCAAGTCATCGAACCACCCGCGCGCCTACGGCAACTTCGCCAACCTTCTCGGCAGATACGTCCGCGACGAGCACGTGATCTCGCTCGCCGAGGCCGTGCGCCGCATGACCTCCCTCCCGGCCCGGAACCTCGGCATCGCCAACCGCGGCCTCCTCACCCCCGGCCACTTCGCCGACGTCGTCGTCTTCGACCCCGCCACCATCGGCGCCCAATCGACCTACGAAAAGCCGATGCAATTCGCGACGGGCGTGGTCGACGTGTTCGTCAATGGAGTCGAGGCGCTGAAGGACGGCGAGCACACGGGCGCGAAGCCGGGGAGGGTGGTGGTGAGGGAGAGGGGACGATAAGGGACTACGTCTGAGTAGCCTTCACCGGCCGGCGCGCCGCGGCCACCTCGCGGATCATCTCCCCCGCGTCGGCCCCGAGCACCTCGGCCACTTCCAGGATCGTGGAGAGGGTGGTGACGTTTCCGCCGTTCTCGACCACGCCGAGGTATTGAGCATTCATCCCCGCGCGCTGAGCGAGTTTGGCGATCGTCCACCCGCGAGCCAACCGCTCGCGTCGAAGAACCTGTCCGAAGCGGACGGCATCAGGATCCGCGAGATCACCGCAGTGGCCGTCCTCGGGGATGCCGAGTTGATCATAGTTCTTAAGAGTATGAGTGATCGGGGGCTCGTGGTGAAGCGTGGTTCCATCGACGAACCCGAAACCCGGAGGCTTGTGTGCCAAGTACTCGAAGGAAGCGAAGAAGCGTTTGCCGTCGCGCGGCTATTGACGGCCTGCCCTGACGTGGAAGAGCGCTCGGTCGTGTGGCTATCGAGAGTGTCGGCCTTGCGCAACTGCGATAACCTGTACGTTCATAGGGAAGGAGGACGGATGCCGCGGCTGTACCTTTACGTTCCTGATGATGTAGCGGAGGCGGCGAAGTCCAGAGCGAAGGCTGCCGGGAAATCGCTCTCCTCCTATCTGGCTGACCTCGTCGTCAACGACGTCGCCGGCGATTGGCCGGAAGGCTTCTTCGAGGAGGTCGTCGGTGGCTGGAAAGGGGAGCCGCTTCAGCGGCCGAGGCAGGATCCGCGCTAGGTACGGGTCGTCATCGAGAAGAGTTGCCGAGTCGAACTGCGCACGGCCGTCGAAGCCGGCTTGAGAGCCGTAGCCCCCGGCTTCAGTCACAGGAGGGTCTGGGTGCGAGCGTGGGCTGGGGATTCCTCGCTGCGCTTTGCCACTCCGAGGTGTCGCCGGCTCGGAATGACAAGCACTACGCATAGCATCTCTTTGATCCGCATCATCGATGCTGATATGATGTTGTGATGCCGCGAACAACACTCATGATTCAAGATGATGCGTTAAAGGTGGCGAAGGTGCATGCATCCCGCCATCGTATGACGCTGGGGGAAGCGGTGAGCGAGTTGGTGCGTCAGGCTGCTGACCGGCCACTCGTAACTGATTCCCGGAACGGCCTTCAGGTCGTCCGTCTCAGCCGTCGCTCTCCTAAGGTGACGGCAGCGCTCGTCGACAAGTTGAGCGACGATCTGCCGTGAAGACGGCCTTGCTCGACCTGAATATCCTCACTGCCTTGCTCTGGCCGGCTCACGAACATTACGACGCTGCTCATCGGTGGTTTGGAGCACGAGGCAAGGGACGTTGGGCCACATGCGCGATCACGGAGCTCGGTTTTGTCCGGTTGGTCAGCAACCCGTCATTCTCGCGTGATGCGCTATCGCCGTCTGATGCTCTCCTTCTACTTTCATCCAATCTGGCCCATGCGAACCACGAGTTCTGGGTCGAGGATCTTTCCGTTGCCGACGCCCTCGAGGCCGTCCCTCGCAAGCTGCAAGGACACAAGCAAGTAACCGACGCCTACCTCCTGGCTTTAGCAAGTCATCACCACGGAGTGCTCGCAACCTTCGATCGGGGGATTGAGGCCCTGGCTGTCGGTTTGCGGATGTCGTCGCTCGAATTGGTTAGTACACGAAGCTCCTGAAGCTGGTGCCGATCGAGTCGCCGTTGTGTAGGCGGGTGCAGGTTCGGCGCGGGATGTGGTGAAGTTCGCCGCCGACTCCGACGCCGGGTGATTTCACGGATTCGTCGGTTAATAGCGGCGCCCGCCTTCGCAGCGGCGAGACGCCAGCGCTCCGGCGCTGCGCGAATGTCCTGGCGTTAACGGCGCTGTGCGCTTCTCGCTGCGCGAAAAGGGCCGCCTTGCGGCGGCCCTTTCACGAAACGAAATCGCGAACTACTTCCCAGCCGGCTTCTCGAAGATCTTCGGATCGACCGTCGGGTTGATCTCCATCGTCGTCATCTTGCCGTTGCCGCTGGGTTGGCCGGCGGTGGTGGTGGTGAAGGCTACCGGCAGCGTGATGCCGTCGTAGGTCTTCCACTCGGTGTAGTCGGTCACGGCATCGCCGCGGGGGGAGGAGGAGAGGCGTTGCAGGATCTTGCCGGAGGTGGGGTCGACGACATACTTGAGGGGGGAGCCGTCGGCGTCGATCGAGAGGATCGGGGCGTCGGCAGTTCCGACCTTGGCCGTGCCGGCGACGGTGAAGATGTACTTCGGGTTGTCGACGTTCTTCAGCACTCCCAGGATGTCGGCGCGCGACTCGTTGTGCATCATGGTCCGCTGCGAGCCGGGCATGTCCTGTGCGCCCGCGGGGGTCATCATGAACGCAGCATCAGACGTCATCACCATCGTCATCTCGCCCATCGGCGTCTTCATGATCCGGCGGCTCGAATCGGGGTACTTCATGGTGCTGTCGACCTCGATGTCCATCGGCCCCTGCGGCGACTGCATCTGCATCGAGCCGGCGGAGTGCGTGGTCTGAACGGCGTCGATTTTCGCCTTGCCGCCGACGAAGGCCTGCACTTTCTTCACCAGCGCGATTCCCTCGGGGCTGCTGGCGGCCGGCTTGGCCGATGCCGCGGCCGCGCCGGGGGCTGCGGGTTTGGCGCCGGCCTCCGGGATGGTGATGTCGACCGGCGTCACGGCGCCGAGGGTCGAGAGAGGCTTGTCGAAATCCTTCTCCTTGCCGACCACCAGCACCGAGGTCTGATTCGGCTGGACGTACTTCTTCGCCACCCGCGCCACGTCTTCCGCGGTGACGGCCTGAAGCTTGGCGGGGTATTGCTGGTAATAGTCAGCGGGATAGCCGTAGAACTCCAGGTTCACCCGTTGCGCCAGGATTTTGCCCTTGGAGTCGGCGGTGAAGACGTAGGCGTTGAGGATCGATTCCTTCGCCTGTGCCAGCTCGTCGGCCGTGAAGGGCTTCGTCTGCAGGTCGGTCAGGTCGATGCGCGCCGCGTTGATCGCTTCGACCGTGGAGCCGCTCTTGGTGCCAATCCAGATCTGGAAGAGGCCCGGTCGATCCCAGTTCGTGTCGACGCCTCCGAAGACGCCGTAGGCAAGGCCGCGCTGCGTGCGGATGTCGTTCATCAGGCGTCCGGAGAAACCTCCGCTGAGGATCTCGTTCATCACCTGCGTGGCGTAGAAATCAGGATTGCTGCGCAGCACGCCGGTGCCGCCGTGGACGATGAAGATGTTGCTCTGCGTGACGTCATCCTTGGCGATGTAGTAGACACCCGGTTTCACAGGAGTGCCGACGGCGGGGGCAGCCGACGGAGCCTGCGGACCCTTCGGCCACGAGCCGAACGCGGCGCGCAGCTTCTTCTCCATGGCCGCGGCATCGAAGTCGCCGACAAAGCTGAGGATGATGTTGTTCGGATGAACGTACTTTTTATGAAAGGCGATCAGATCGTCGCGCGTGATGCCACTGATGGTGGCGTATTCGGGGTAGCGGGCGTAGGTCGAATCGGCGCCGTAGCCGAGCTTCCTCATCTCGCGGCTGGCGATACCCATGGCGTCGTCGTTGCGGCGCGAGATGGCCGTATTGGCCTGGGTCCTGGCCAGGTCGATCTTGTCCTGACGGAAGGCGGGGTGCTCGAGAACGTCGACGAAGATCGGGAAGACGGTGTCGAAATCGCCCTTGAGGACGGACATGGAGACGTTCATGGAGTCTTCGCCGGTGCCTGTCTCGACGCGCGCGGCGCGTGCTTCGAGGAAGTCGTCGAGCTCATCGCCGCTCTTCGACTCGGTGCCGCCGGTGCGCCAGGCCGAGCCGAGGAGGCCGGCCAGACCACTCTTGTCGGCGGGGACGTCGCGTCCGCCGCCGCGAATGCGTGCACCGCCGCCGATGAGAGGCAGCTCGTGATCCTCCATCAGGAAAATCACCATGCCGTTGGCGAGCTGTACGCGCTTCGGCTGCGGCTGCTGGATCTGATGCAGCGGGGGCGTTTTGATGTCGTGGTAATCGGAAACCTGGGCGACGGCGGGCAACGAGACAAGAACCGCCGCGGCCGCGATGGCATGCATGCGTAGCGATCTCATTTCGCGTCTCCCTTCGGCGCGGTGATGGCGGTGGTGGTCTTCTTTGCTGACTCGATCATGGCCGTGGTGCGGTTGGACGGCACGAACGTGGCGTTGGCGACGCGGCGGATGTCCGCCGGCGTGACCTTGTCGATCCTGTCGACTTCGCGGAACAGCTCGCGCCAGTCGCCGAAGACGGTCTGGTATGTGGCGAGCTGCAGGGCCAGGCCGTTGTTGCTGTCGAGCTGGCGAAGAAGCGTCGCCTTCGCGCGGGTCTTGATCGAATTCAGCTCGTCCGCGGAAACGTCCTCCGATTTCAGACGATCGAGCTCGGAATGGATGGGGTCGGCCAGTTCGCTGGCCGTGTGTCCGGCCGTGGGGATGCCGACACAGGCAAAGAGGTTCGGGTATTTGTTTCCGGGGAAGCCGTTGAAACCGGCAGCCACGGCGGCCAGCTTTTTGTCGCGCACGAGCGAGCGGTAAAGGCGGGAGGTGCGCCCTTGCGAAAGAAGCATCTCGATGGCGTCGAAGGCCGGGGCGTCGGGATCGGTCTCCGCCGGGCGGTGATAGGCCTCGAAGTAGATCGGCTGCGCCTGTTCGCGCAGAACGACGGAACGCTCCGCGGTCTGTTTCGGCTCGACCGTGCGCAGCGGCTCCGGGGCGGGCGCTTTCGGCAGGCGGCCGAAGTACTTCTCGATGATCGGCATGACCTCGGCGGCTTTGACGTCGCCGACGATCGCCACCACCATGTTGGCTGGCACGTAGTTCTTTTTGAAGAACGCGACTGCGTCCGTCGCGGAGAAGCTCTCCAGATCCGAGGGCCAGCCGACGACCGGCTGTCCGTAGGGATGAGCGGTGAAGGCGGCGGCGAGCGCCTGCTCGAAGAGGCGGCCGATGGGGTTGCTCTCGGTGCGCATGCGCCGCTCTTCGTGAACGACTTCGCGCTCTTTGTAGAACTCGCGGAACACGGGGTGGAGGAAGCGCTCAGAGTCGAGGTAGGCCCAGAGCTCCACCCGGTTCGACGGTAGCGAGTAGAAGTAGGTGGTCTCGTCGGTGTTGGTGAAGGCGTTCACGCCGGTGGCGCCGGCGCGGTCGACGATCTTGCTGAACTCGTTCGGCACGACGTACTTCTGTGCCTCGTCGATGGCCGCCTTCCATGCTTTGTCGAGGGCGGCGATCTTGGCCTCGTCATGGTTGACGGGATCGCGGCGGGCGCGATCGTAGGCGGCGTAGGTCTCTTCGACCGTTGCCAGCGCGGCCGACTCGGCCGTGTAATTCGATGTGCCGACCTTGGTGGTGCCTTTGAAGGCCATGTGCTCGAACATGTGAGCCAGGCCGGTGATCCCCGGGACTTCCTGAGCCGATCCGACATTCACGATCGTGGCGAACGAGAAGACGGGGGCTTCGGGGCGCTCCATGACGATCACGGTCAGACCGTTGTCGAGCCTGCGCATGGTGGTGCGATTCTCGAACGATGCCAGATCCTGCGCGTGCAGGGTCGCCGTGATCGTCAGAAGCAGGAAGAACGATGTGGACAGTCTTCGAACTGCTCCCTTCAATTGATGCCTCCTTGGTTGGTTAGGTTGCGTGTTGATGAGGAACGACGGAAGTGGGGAGAGAGTACACCGCTTTCCGTGATCCAGACATCGGGGGTCGGGCGTCGGGGGTCGGGAGTCGGAGGGGCTCAGGGGTGAGCGATTGCTCCGATCCCCGACCCCCGACACCCGGCCCCCGTTATGACAAACCTCCGGGTTTCTGTGATACGTCTTGATCCGGGGAGGGTTTCGTTGATTGAACGCGGATGACGATCTCGGCTATCGCGGCTGGCGGCGTCCTGGTCCGGTCCCTCCGCGCGGCGTTGATGCCGAGCCTGGCGAGACGCTCGACTATCTCTGCGGCCACTTCCGCATCTTCCAGTACGAGCGCGGTCACCGCTATTCGACCGACGATGTGCTGACGGCGTGGTACGCGACGCAATGGGCTCCCCGCGTCGACCGCGCCGCCGACCTCGGCGCGGGTATCGGCTCGGTGGCCCTGATCGCCGCATGGCGGCTGCCGGGAGCGCGCTTCTGCACGGTCGAGGCGCAGGCGATGTCGGCCCGGCTGGCGCGCAAGAGCATCCGCTACAACGGACTGGAGCCGCGCTTCACGGTCTACGAGGGCGATCTTCGCGATCCGTCGATCCTGGCCGGCGAGGCGCCGTTCGATCTGGTGACCGGCTCCCCGCCCTACTGGCCGGCCTCCGCGGCGACGGGAGCCGCGCACCCGCAGGCCGTCCCGGCGCGCATCGAGATCCGCGGAACGGTCGCTGACTACGCCGCCGCGGCGGCGCGGATTCTGGCGCCGGGCGGGATGTTCGTCTTCGTTTTCCCGTACATCCAGCGCGAACGCGCTTTCGACGCGCTGAAGGGGAATGATCTCGTCCTGCCGCGCCGTCGCGACATCGTTTTCAAAGAAGGGGAGACACCGATGATCTCGCTCTTCGCGGCCATGCGCGCCGCCGATCTCCCGCCCGGACGCGAAACGTGGATCGAGCCTCCGATGATCATCCGCGCGGCGAACGGTTCCGTGCATCCCGAGTACGCGGCGGTGCGGATGAGCTTCGGGTTTCCGCCGGGGGATATCGGTCCTCCACTTGCGTAAATCTGCATCATCCGCGGATGAAAGACGAATGGACGCATCCGGAGTACCCCGCGAGCCGTATCAGTCTCGCCGCTATGATGCTGCTCGGAGGACTTTGAATGCCGCTCGCTAACGCTCTGATCGCGGAGCTGGAACAGGAAGGGAAGTCGACGGTGCGGATGCTGGAGCGTCTGCCGATGGACAAGCTCGAATGGACGCCGCACCCGAAGTCGCTGACGCTGGGCCGGCTGGCGTGGCACGTGGTCGTCATCCCGGCTCTCGGCGTTCGCTTGATCACTGCCGGACGGTTCGACATCACCAACGCCGGTCCGCCGCCGATGCCTGAGAATCCCGAGTTCGTCGAGACGTTCCGGAACAATGTGAAGGCGATCCATGAACTGCTGGCCGGAATGGACGATGTGGCGTTGAAAGCGCCCTTCGTGATCTCGCGCAACGGCGATGTCCTCATGCAGCCGCCGACGAATGTGTTCATCCGCCAGATCATGATGAATCACTCGTATCACCATCGGGGACAGCTCTCGGTCTACCTGCGGCTGCTCGATGTCCCGCTGCCCGCGATCTACGGCACCAGCGCCGACGAAGTGATGTAACGCCGCGGCTGCGCCGCGGGGCACAGACAAGAGTGTCTGTGCCACATGGAAGTCCGCTTGTGGCACTGGCAGAGTCTTGCCGCGTGGCAGTTCCAATGTGGCACAGACCACAGTTGTCCAAATTAGGTTAGGAGAATTTGGCCCTCGACGGAAACGCCGGGCTCTGTAGGATTAGGCAGTTCGACCAAGAACGACCGATCAACAGGAGGCCCAGCGTTGAGTGCATTTTCTAGCGTATTCGGACAGATTCTCAAGTTGTTTCCCCGGGCAGAGTTCGAGCAGTTGGTTCGAGAGGCCAAGGCCGAGAGGCACGCTCGAGGGTTCACCTGTTGGCAGCAGTTCGTGGCGATGCTGTTTTGCCAGTTGGGCAAGGCCCAATCGCTTCGTGAGATATGCCAGGGACTGGCCTCGGTGGAAGGGAAGCTCAATCACCTCGGTATCGAGGAGGCGCCGAACAAGTCCACCCTTTCCTACGCAAACGCCCACCGGCCGTGGGAGTTGTACCAGCTCGTTTTCGAGCAGATGTATCAGCGCTGCCGTCAGATTGCACCGAAGCATAAGCTGCGGTTCAAGAACCCGTTGCTGTCGATCGACGCAACCGTGATCGAGCTTTGCGCGAGCCTGTTTGACTGGGCTCACTACAAGCAGACCAAGGGAGCGGTGAAGCTTCACATGATTCTCGATCACAACGGGCTGCTACCGAGCTTCTGCCTCATCACCGAAGCCCGAAAGTACGACGTGACAGTGGCTCGGGACTGGGATTTCCCAGCCGGTACGATCATCGCTTTCGATCGTGGATACATCGACTTCCGCTGGTTTCGCTCACTCGACCAACGCGGCATCTTCTTCGTCACGCGACTCAAACGACGGACGACCTATTCTGTGGTCAAAGAGAACCCCATTCCTCAGAAGGGCGGCGTTCTTCGCGATGCCACCATCCAGCTGACCAGCCGGCAACTCAGAGGCGGTTCCTCTCCACTTCTTCGCTTGGTCGAGTATCGCGCTCAGGACGGCCGGACCTATGAGTTTCTCACCAACCATCTGAGCTTCGGACCAACCACCATCGCTGCCATCTATGAACAGCGATGGCAGATCGAGTCGTTTTTTAAAGCCATCAAGCAGAACCTGCGCATCAAGACCTTCGTGGGGACCTCCGCGAATGCTCTTCACATCCAGGTCTGGACGGCTCTGATCGCCATCCTCACGCTTCGGTACCTCAAGCTACGCTCCACGTTCGGATGGGCTCTGTCGAATCTGCTCGCCATCTTGCGGTTCAACCTGTTCGCTTACCGCGATCTGTGGTCCTGGCTCAACGACCCGTTCACTCCACCGCCTCTCCCTCCACCCGCTCAACTCTCCCTCAATTTGGACAGCATCTGAGGGGGTCGATCTCACTTCCCGTCAAAAATGACTCGTACGCTCAGCAGAACCGGCCGTTTCTCAACCTAATTTGGACAGCTGTGGGCACAGACACTCTTGTCTGTGCTTGTGCAAAACTACCGACATGAAAATCGTAGCCGGGGACATCGGTGGGACGAAGGTTCTGCTCCAGTTGGTGGATGCATCGCAGACGGGACGGACCGTCCTGGCGGAGCAGCGATACGAGAGCCATGCGTATGTGACGTTCGATGATCTGCTCGGCGCGTTCGTGAAGGAGCAGGTTGCCGGACCGGTCGACGCGGCGTGCTTCGCTGTGGCGGGGCCGGTGTTCGCCGATCGCGCCGAGGTGACGAACCTGAGTTGGAAGATGGACGCGATGGCGCTGGCGAAGCAGTTTTCGATCGGTCGCGTCTCGCTGATCAACGATTTCTATGCCGTGGCGCTCGGAGTTCCGATCCTGGCACCGGCGGACTTTCTCATCCTCAACGCCGGCACCCGCGTTCCGTTCGCGCCGATTGCCATCCTGGGCGCGGGAACCGGTCTTGGGGAAGCGAACCTGGTCCACGACGGCGTGAAGTGGGACGTCGTTCCTTCCGAGGGAGGCCATGCGGACTTCGCGCCGCAGGATGAGGAACAGACGCGGCTTTTTCTCGCCCTTCACGCGAAATACGGACACGTGAGCTGGGAGCGGCTGCTCTCGGGCGCGGGGCTGGTCAACATCCACAATTTCGTGTCTGGTGTAGAGAAGCCGTACGACGAAGCGCTGCCGATGGAGATCGCCAAGGCGCGCGACGGCGGCGATTCCGCGGCGGTGAAGACGTTCGCCATCTTCGTCGACATCTACGGCGCCGAGGCGGGCAACATGGCCCTGCGGGTCCTGGCCCGAGGGGGCGTTTACCTCGCCGGGGGTGTGGCCGCGAAGAACATCGATCAGTTCACCGACGGCCGCTTCATGAACGCCTTTCTCCGCAAGGGCCGCTTCCAACACATCCTCGCGGAGATTCCGGTGAACCTGATCACCAATCCAAAGGTTGGACTGCTGGGAGCGGCGGAGATGGCGACGCGGTTGGGGGGGTGAGAAAGGCGAAATGTTGAATGTTCAATGTCGAATGTTGAATGTTGAATGACCGGGGGCGGAGCGAAGCCCATTCAACATTGAACATTGAACATTCAACATTGCAGTTCCCGCTCCCAGGAATCGCGCCCTCCCCTCAACCGTTCCCCCCGCCGCGGTTCAAGGAGTCAACACACGCATGGGTCTTTCAGTCGGTATCGTCGGGCTGCCGAATGTCGGCAAGTCGACGATCTTCAACGCGCTCACAGCCGCCGGTGCGCAGAGCGCGAACTATCCTTTTTGTACGATCGAGCCGAACGTCGGCATCGTTCCCGTGGTCGATGCCCGGCTGGACAGGCTTGCCGGGCTGGCGCAGAGCAAGCAGACGATTTACACGGATCTGAAAGTCGTCGACATCGCCGGCCTGGTTCGTGGCGCCTCGAAGGGGGAGGGACTCGGCAACCAGTTCCTCGCCAACATCCGCGAGACGGACGCGATCCTTCACGTCGTCCGCTGCTTCGATGATCCGAACGTGGTGCACGTGGAAGGCTCGGTCGATCCGGAGCGCGACATCGAAGTGATCGAGACCGAGTTGCTGCTGGCCGATATGGACGCCGTCGGCAAGAAGCTCGATCGCGTGGCTCGCCTGGCGCGCGTCGGGCAGAAGGAGTACGTCGTGCAGGCCGAGGCCCTCGAGAAGGCGAAGGCGGCAGCGGACCAGGGGACGCCGCTGCGTGCGGTCGACTTCACCGATGACGAGCGCGAAACCCTCAATGAGCTGAACCTCATCACCCTCAAGCCGGTGCTCTACGTCGCGAACGTCGCGGAGTCGGACCTCGGCAACGAGACGCCGCTGCTGCAGAAGGTGCGCCGGGTGGCGGCGCAGAAGAAGGGCGAAGTCGTGGTGATCTGCGGCGAGCTCGAAGCGCAGATCTCGGATCTCCCACCTGCCGAACGGACCGACTTTCTCCAGGAGATGGGTCTGGACGAGCCGGGTCTGAACATTCTCATCCGCGCGGCGTACAAACTCCTCGACCTCGAGACGTTTTTCACCGCCGGCCCGAAGGAATCACGTGCCTGGACCATTCATCGCGGCTCGAAGGGGCCGCAGGCGGCCGGCAGGATTCACAGCGATTTCGAACGTGGCTTCATCCGCGCCGAAACCATCGCCTACGATGATTACGTCTTCCTCGGCGGCGAACAGGGAGCAAAGGCGGCCGGGAAGATGCGCAGCGAAGGGAAGGATTACGTGGTGCAGGACGGGGATGTGATTCTGTTCCGGTTCAATGTGTAACGACATCAAACATGCAATTCACCATCCTCTCTGACGAAGGCCTTCCCATCCGCGGCGATCTCGATGCGCCGCCGGAGGCGAAGGCGCTGGTCGTGCTCGTGCACGGATTCAAGGGCTTCAAGGATTGGGGCTTCTTCCCGTGGCTGGCTGAGACGCTCTTCGCGCATCGTTTCGCCGTCTGCCGTTTCAACATGTCACGCGGCGGGATCGGTGAGAATCCGGAGACGTTCGAGCGCCTCGACCTGTTCGCCGAGGATACGTATTCGGGCCAGATCGCCGATTTGCAGAAGGTGGTGCGGTACTGCCAGCAGCGCGTCGATGCCCCGGTATTTCTGGTGGGTCATTCGCGCGGCGGAGGGGTGTCGCTGCTGGCGGCCGAGGGGATCGAGAACCTGAGTGGAATCGTCACCTGGAGCGCGATCTCACACACCGACCGATGGGACGACGCGACGAAAGCGATGTGGCGCCGCATCGGCTACCTGGAGGTCGAGAATACGCGGACGAAGCAGATGATGCGGATGTCGCCGCGCATGCTCGACGACATCGAAGCGCACCGCGACCGTCTGGACATCCTCCAGCGCGTGACCCAGATCGAGCAGCCGATTCTCGTGATCCACGGCGCCCGCGACGAGAGCGTGCCGGTGGCGGAATCGGCCGAGATCGCGTCGTACGCCCTCGACGTCTCACGCGTCGTGATCGCCAAGGCCAGCCATACCTACAACGCCATCCATCCGCTCATCAACGTTCCGTTCGAGCTGAGCACAGCCGCCGCGCTGACGGCGCGGTTTGTGAGCGTGTACGCGTGAAGTCAAGATTGAAATCGGAGGTTCAAGCGCCTCTCAACTCTCACTGTCATCCTGACCCGCCGGAGCCGCGTAATCGCGGAGCGATTGCGCGGCGTAGGACGGTCGAAGGACCCCCAAGTTGTATCCCGGTTGGGTGGCGGAAATGGGCGACATTCCACCGCCCTGTCCGGGTTTCAGGTTGGGGGTCCTTCGGCGCGCTCTGCCCCTCCGGGGCTGCCGCCGCCTTCTAATGAACCTCCTGAATCGGAGTGAGGTTGAAGCCGAACTCGGCGGCCTTTTTCTTCAAGGAGTTGACGAGACGTTCGCGATAGCGAGCCTCGTAGTAGTCGACACCCGCTTCGCGGTATTGGGTTTTGTTCTTGAGCATGGAGTAGAAGATGAGGGCGAGCTTGTGAGCGGTTGCTTTGATAGCGCCTGAGCGGCCCAGCCGGGATCTGACCCGGCGGAAGAATGCTCCGAGAGCACACTGAGCCCGTTCGAGAGTTTGAGCGGCTATTCGAAAGGCCTGAGCAGCGCGGTTTGGTCGGATCACGGGCATGTTTTTGAAGATTCGTTTGCCGCCGGTGATGCGATTGTTCGGGCTGAGGTTGAGCCAAGCTGCGAAGTGTTTGCCGTTGTACCAGGCAGACATGTCCGTCCCAGTTTCGGAGATGATGGTCAGGATCGTGGAGGCTTCCAGCGAGGGAACCGACGTGAGATCAATGCCGGTGATTTCGAACAGGAGGGTCCGTCCGTCGAAGTGAGGCTGGTTCTTGCGACGCCGTTTTGCAGGCTTGGGTGCCAGACTGGCCGTGGCCGGCGTTTTGTCGAACTTCGAGAGCGCAGCCTCTATCTGCGCATCGCACTCTTTGATCTTGTTCTGGTAGGTGGTGAACAGATCCACCGCTTGTTTGAGCGCGAACAGATGCTCAGCGCGGTAGTTGCCTGTCAACGCCTTCACGAAGGTTTCCTCGGAGCTTTTGCAACTCGGCTCGCGTAATGCGGCCAGCTCCATCGGATCACGTTTTCCGGAAAGGATCGCGTGAATGATCCGCAGTCCGGTGACGCCAACCGTGTCGGAAACGGCCAGGTGAAGCTTCACATTCATCAGATCGAGAGCTTTCTGAATGTGCCGGATATGGTCAGCGGCGTACCTGATCAGCATGTCTCGCTGACGCATCAACGCCCGGAGCGGAAGCATGTCTGCACCTGGCCGGAACGCTCCGTTGAGCAGACCATACGTGTGCAGTTGCCGGAGCCACTGGCAGTCGACCACGTCTGACTTCTTTTTTCGTGAGCCGATGCTTCGCGAGTCGACCAGTTTCGGGTTCAGACCGCGCTCCTCCAAAATCTCGAATAGCGGAATCCAATACACCCCCGTCGCTTCGATGGCCACCGTGGTGATCCGGCATTCCACCAGCCAGTCGGCCAGTGCATGTAGATCGGCCGTGAATGTTCCGAACGAGCGAACCGGCTGATCGCTGCGATCTTCGGGAACCGACACCCAGTGCTCTTCCGACCCGGCGTCGATTCCTGCTGCATCCGGGTTGACTACGACCAGATCACCGATAATCTTGCGTTTGGACCGGAGGACCCGAGGTCGCTTTGCCATGACAACACCTCCGCAAAATGAAATTTTGCGGACCCGCAGCGGAAGACCTAGCTCAAATGACTCTTCTAAACGGGATCGCGAACACGACTCCTAATCGTGCCGCGTCACCAAGGCGACTTCGGCCTTCCGGGACCACTCTCAGGAACGGGCTCGTACCGAGCACCACTGCTTTGACGGCCTCGTCTGCGGGACCGCACGTGCAGGATACCGGTTCATTCCCTCATCAACGGCGCTCGCCCCGTTGGACCGCTCAGGATGACAGTGTTGATGAGGAGCTCAGCACGCGGCATGCCTCAGCGTTTCGTTTCGAGTAACTTCGCGACCTGAACGTAGTAGCCGCGCGCTTTCTCACGATCCCCCGCCGACTGCGCGGCGTGCGCCGCTCCCGAGAGGCTGTTCAGCCGGCCGGGGGAGTCTTTCAGCGATCGCTCGAACGCTTCCAGCGCCGGCTGCGGCCGGTTGGTGGCCAGCAGGAAGTCGCCGAGCATTTCGCGGGCGGGGAGGATCGAGCCGGGAGTGACGGGACTCTTGTCCATCGAGTCTTCGAGGTCTGCCGCCGAACGGAGCAGAACTTCAGCATCATCGTTCTTGTTTGAAGCGTAGGCGATCCATCCTTCGACGGCGCGGATCTGTACGTCGACCTGATCGGCCCAATACGCGCTCTTCTGATCGATGAGCTTCTGGCGCAATTGCTTCAACCGCTCGACGTCGCCCAGCGCGCGTGCGGGATCGCCGTTGCGCGCGTTGCCGATTCCGGCGGCGAACCACGTCACAGCCTCGGCGTAGGGGTAGCGGTCCCACGGGAAATCGGCGGGGCGAACGGTGAGCGCCGCGGCATCGGACCAGCGCCTGCGCTCCAGCGCGAACCGCGCGGGCACCGAGGCGAGGGCGTAGTAGCCGGCGAAGTTTTCGGTGTCGAGCGCTTTGATCGCGGCGAGCTCGCTGACCAACTGACGTACCGGCTCATCGTCACCAAGCTGCAGATATGCGTAGGCGAGGTAGTCGGAGGCGTGAAGGTCGTCAAAGGACGTGGTGCCGGGATGCGTGCGCGCCGCATGCTCCCGCGCCGCTTTCGCAGAGGTCAGGTTGGAGTCGATGGTCTCCTGCCACATTCCGAGACGAACGAAAATGTGAGACGGCATGTGCAGCGCGTGAGGGGACGAAGGGGCGATCTTCGCGTATGCGTACGCGGCGTTGAGCGCCAGCGGCGCCAGCGCGGGATAGTCGAAGGAATGGATCAGATAGTGGGCGATCCCGGGGTGGTCCGGATGTTTCGCGAGCAGCCTGTTGAAGATCTCCGCGGCATTCTTCTGGTAGGTGTAGCTCTTGTCTGCGGGCGCGGACATCCCGTGTGCGACGAGTGCCAGGCCGTAGAAGATCGCTGCTTCATCGTCATTGGGAAAATCGGTGGTGAGATGCGCCATCGCCGCTTCGTAGGCGCGTGCGCGGGTGATGATGTCGTCGTGCTCGACGTCGTGGTAGAAGGCGGCGATGGCATCGATGTAGCCGTTTTCGCGCGCGGTTTTCGCACCGGCGGATTTGGCTTTCGCGGCGGCGGCGACGCCGCGCGCGAGCTCGGCCGGCGAGTAGGGGGATGGCCAGACCTGGTGGTAGTTGCTCATGGCCACGCCCCACCAGGCGATTCCGCATTGCGGATCGGCCCTGGCCGTTTCGGTGAAGGCTTTTTCCGCCTCCTCGTACCAGAATGAGTGCAGGAGCGCCACGGCGCGTGTGAATCGCGCTTGCGCCTCGCTGCTGCAACTGACGGGGAAGGAGACGGTACCCAGACGCTCCGCGGCCGGGCCGTGATGTTCGTGCTGCTCGGTCTGCGCGGCGAGAGGATGAGAAACGAAGAGAAGAATGGCCATTCCTGCAACGATCCGCATGAGCTTGCCTCGTGCGGATTGTAGCGGAGGGGTGATGCGGTTGTCGGTTATCGGTTATCGGTTGTCAGTTGTCCGGGTGGTCAGTGCGCGACGGAACGCTCTGTACTAATGAGAGAACACGAGCTCGCGCTTCCCTGAAATCGCACAGGCGAAGGCGGATGAGGGGGTCGTGCTCGCCGCGGCCTACGTCGTCGGCGTATTGGGGCGTGCGCCGCCGCGACGACGGCGGCGACGGCGTGGGCCGCCGGTAGCCGGTTGTGGTCCGGGAGTGTCGTCGTCGTCCAGCTCGGGCTCGGGCTCTGAGATGGATTCCGGTTTCAGGCCGCGGTCCTGCAATTTCTCTTCGTCTAGCAGCCAGACCCACTGTGTGGCGGCATTTTTGACTTCGGGGCGTTCGCGTTTCGGCTGTGGAGGACGTGTTGCCGCCGGGCGCGGCTCGCGCGGGATTCGCTGGGGCATTGGGCGGCGCTCCTCGACCGGTGCTTCCATCCGCTTGAGGCGGACCAGTACTTCTTCGCTTAGCCGCCGGTTGACCGAGATCAGGTCGGCCACGAGTCCGATCAGCAGCGTCTGAAATCCGATGATGAGGAACACGGCGGCGAGAATGAGTGACTGGATATGTCCGCCGCGCTCTCCGTTCGCAAAGTGCCACAGAAACCGTACGCCGAGGGCGGAGCCGGCCAGCAGCAGCACGGCGCCGATGGCGAAGAACGTTTTCAGCGGTTTATAGATCGTGTAGATCCGAAAGATGGTCGCGGTTGACTTGCGCAAATAGGTTCCTATGCCGTGATAAAGCCGCGATGGCCGCGTCGGCGCGTTCGTGCGGACCGGCACGCATTGCACGCCGAGGTTGCGGTTGCCGGCCTGAATGACGGTTTCGAGCGTGTAAGTAAAGGGGTTGAACACGTTGATCTGCATCGCCGCATCGCGGGAGAAGGCGCGGAAGCCGCTGGTCACGTCGCTGACGCGGATCCCGGAAGCGAGGCCGACGGTGCGGCTGCCGAGGCGCTGCAGCAGCCGCTTGAACGCCGACATGTGGGGCGATTTCGACACCTCGCGGTCGCCGATGACCACATCGGCCGAGCCGCGCATGATCGGAGCGACGAGCTTGGGGATATCGGCGCCGGCGTACTGGTTGTCGGCATCGGTGTTGACGATGATGTCGGCACCGAGGCGGAGCGCCGCGTTGATGCCGGCCAGGAAGGCGGCGGAAAGGCCGCGATGCGTCTTGAGCTGCACGACATGCGTCGCGCCCGCTTTGCGCGCGGCCTCGGCGGTATTGTCGGAAGAGCCGTCGTCGATGACCAGGCTTTCGATGCTGGTGATGCCGTCGATCTTCTTCGGGAGGTCGCGAAGCGTCTGCGCGATCGTCGCTTCTTCGTTGAAGGCGGGGATTTGAACGATAAGCTTCATGCTGTGAAAGTGTCAGTCATCATGCCTGTGGAGCGGATCGGCGGCGACGCGGAGCGCGCGATCGAATCGGTGCTGCGTCAGGATGCGCCGTTTCCCTTCGAATTGATTCTGGTCTCCGCGGCACCGTTGGTGATTGCGGTCGGGACCGGCGTACGAAACGTCATCGAGCCGAATCGTAATCCCGCAACTCGAAGAAATCGAGCGGTTTCCGAGGCGAGGGGAGAGATCCTGGCCTTCATCGACGACGACGCCGTCGCCGATGCCGGCTGGCTTGCCACCGCGATTTCCTATCTCGATGCCCATCCGGAGGTCCTGGCTCTTGGCGGGCCCGATCCCGCGCCTGCCGACTCGAGCCGGGCTGAGCTGATCGCCGAAACGCTGCTGGCTACGCCGTTCATCGGGAGCGGTGTGGCCTGCCATGAGAACCGTCCAGGGATTTTCGCCGTGACCAGCCCGAGCGATGTCGCGCTCGTCAATCTCTTCGTCCGGAGGAAGGCTTTCCACGGATTCGATGAGGCGATCGGCTACATCGGCGAAGACACCTCGCTGATGGCGTCGCTTCTTCCGGCCGTCGTCTATCACGCGGGGGTGCGGGTGTTTCATCGCCGGCGGCCGTTTCCCGGCCCCTACCTCCGCCAGCGCTGGCGCTACCGGGTCAAGACCGGCGAGATGCTGGCGCGCGGATCGGCGGCGTACGCGAAGAACCGAAAGATCCAGGCGTTTCTCTTCGTCGGCGCCATCGCCATCATCGCCGCGCCGATCGCCATCGTCCCGTACTTCGTCACCACACTCATCCTCGGCGCGCGCACCACGCGTCTGAAACGGCGCGACTGGATCGTGCTGCCGTTCGCATTCGCCGCCCACCACGCGACGTACTTCGCGGGGATCGTGTGGGGGTGGATTCGGGGAAGGCTGCGTCGCACAGATCGGCAGGGCTTCGATTTAGGACCGCGCAAGCACCGGTCGGACTAGAGAGTCCGACCTACGTTTTGCTGCGTGATCCGACCAAACATTCCGTATGGAGGCTCGCTGACGTAAAACGTAGGTCGGACTCTTAGTCCGACCGGTACTTGCGCAGCCGTAAGTCGAAGCCGCCATTCTCCAGCCGAGGCTGTTACGATTTGCCATGCGCAAACTCGCCATCCTCCTTCTCTTCGCCACCGCCTGTGCTTCGACGACGCCGGCGCCGGTTGTCGCCCCCGCGGAAACTCGGCCGGAGCGTTCAGGCGCGGTCCCGATCGCCCCTCGGGGGGTCTCCTGCAACAGCGCGGTCGTGGTCGACGGCACGAACGGACGCGCGGCCACCATGGAAGACCAGTGGATCGCCGGAAACTATCCCGGCGCGAAAGTGACGAAGCGGTCTTCGACGACGTGTAACGACAAACCGGCCGACATCATCGAAATCGAGACCGCGAACGGCCAGAAGCGCTCGGTTTACTTTGCGCCAACCGCGCAGTGAAGGATTACGCGGCCCTGCCGCACCGTTGAGCGCCTTCGAGCGATGAAGTTCACCGACAAGCTGCAGTACCTGCGTTACCTCGTCGACAAACGGGGGATGAAGCCCGTCTACATGATTCTCGGGTTGACGTACGACTGCAACTCCTTCTGCCGCACCTGTTTCAACTGGGAGCAACTGCGGAAGAACAAGGAGCACGAGCTCTCGTTCGAGGAGCTGCAGAAAACCTTCTCTTCGCTGGGCGATCTCCTTTTCGTGGTCATGAGCGGCGGCGAGCCGTTCCTGCGCCGCGACCTGCCGGACGTCTGCGCCATGCTGTCGTCGCAGAATCACGTCAAGCAGATCACCATCCCCACCGGCGCCATCGCCAGCGAGCTGACGGCGCGATCGACGGAGACGGCGCTCCAGCGCTGCCCCGACACGCAGATCGTCGTCAATCTGTCGATCGATCACGTCGGCGAGAAACACGACTGGATCCGGGGCGTGCCGGGCAACTACGAGCGGGCCAGGAAGACCTACGCCGCCCTGATGCCGCTGCGCGAGAAGTACGGCAACCTGACCGTCAACGTGCACACCTGCCTGTGCAGCTACAACGCCGACGATCTCGATGAATTGTTTGCCGCCGTCCGGCGCGACTTTCCGGACGTCTCTTTCCACTCGTTCGAGATGCTGCGCGGCGATCAGCCCGACAAGAACATCCAGCCGATCTCGACGGAGAAGTACCGCCAGCTCCTGCCGAAGCTCGAGGCCTACTGGAACACCTATTCACACTACGACAGCTTCCTGAAATTCGTGAAGATCTATACGCGGCGGCTGGAGCTGGAGATCCTGGAGCAGGAGACGCAGGTCAAGCCGTGTCATGCCGGAAGGATCTCGGGCGTGCTCGACGCGCGCGGCGAAGTGAAGATGTGCGAGCTTCGCGACGCCGTCGGCAACGTGCGCGATACCGGCTACGACTTCGGCAAGCTCTGGTTCTCGCCGGCCGCCGACGCCCAGCGCGCCTCGATCAAGGCCAAGGAGTGCCACTGCACCCACTCCTGCTTCATGTCGTCGTCGCTGGTGTTCGACGTGCGGACGTGGGGCGCGTACTTTGCCTCGACGGTGGTGAACTTTTTATCGGCGGCATGAGTAAAATACTGTTATGAGTGCGATGGTCGATGATCTCTTCGCGAAAGCAGCGGTGCTCTCGGATGATGAGCGCGCAACTCTTGCCGGCCTGTTGATCGAGAGCCTCGAATCAGGCCCTGCTGACGCCGGTGTGGAAGAGGCTTGGGCGGCTGAGGTAGAACGGCGCATGGCCGATTACCGGGCGGGTCGAGTGCAGACGATCGGTTGGCGTGAGCTGCGCGAACGGCTTCAGGCGTAGACCAGCCTGCGGCCTTTAGGCTGAGGAACGGTACGGCCATCTTCTTCGGCTGTCTCGATCCATAGCGAGATCGCTTCATTCGCATTGCGCAGCGCATCTTCGTGTGTGGGGCCGTGCGCCATGCACCCGGGAAGCTCGGGTATGTCAGCGATGAAGGCGTGATCCTCAGAGCTCCAGAAGATGATGATCTCGTATCGATGATCCATGTCAGGGTCCTTCGAGATGGTATTTCAAAATGACCGTCCGAACCTGCTTCACCTGGTACGGCTTTGCGTGCGCCCCATCCTTCTGAAGATTGATCATCTCTTCAATGCCGGCGCGTTTGAAGATGTGATGACTACTTCCTCGGGTCCGTTCCTCGAACCCGAGATGAGAAAGCATGTGGCGCAGATCATCAAACCTGATGTTTGCGTCTGCTGCGCCGCGCAGCACCTGTTCGAGCGTCTTCTCTGCTCGCGACACGTTTTCAGCACGTTACCATGCCGCCCGTGAAGGTCGCCATCGTCGGTCCCGTCTTTCCTTTCCGCGCCGGAATCGCCTACTGCACGACGCGGCTGGCCGAGGAGATGCGGAAGGATCATGACGTCGACGTCATCTCCTTCTCCCGGCAGTTTCCAAAGCGCTTCTATCCCGGCGGCGATGATGTCGATCCGACGCTGCCGCGAGCGGATGCCGCGTTCATCATCGACGTGATGAACCCGCTTACCTGGCTGCGGGCGGGTTGGCGGCTGCGGCGGTATGACGCGGTGATCTTCGTCTGGTGGGTCTGGCTCTTCGCGCCGGCCTATCTGACGATGATCGCGCTACGCCGGCGGAAGACGCGCGTCATCCTGCAGTGCCACAACGTCGGTGACAAGGAGCCGGCGGCGTGGAAACGGTGGCTGACCGATCGCGTGCTCCGGCGCGCCGACGCGCTGGTGACGCATGCGCGCACGGAGGCGGACGAGGCCTGGAAGCGTTCGCGCGGGCGGCGGGTGGTCAGGACGTTTCTGCCGGTTCACGAGCTCGGCGGCGACATCCCCACGCGCGCGATCGCCCGCGCCACCCTCGGCATCGACGACGCCGCGCACGTCGCGCTCTTCTTCGGGCACGTCCGCCCCTTCAAGGGACTGGACATCGCCTTACGCGCCTGGCCGGAGCTGACGAGTGATGTGCTGCTCGTCGTAGCAGGGGAGGCATGGTGGGAGCGGGAGAGCGAGTATCGCCAACTGGCGCAATCGCTGACCAACGTCCGTTTCGATTTCCGCTTCATCCCCGACTCCGAGATCGCAATCTACTTTGCCGCGGCAGACGTCGTTCTGGCGCCGTACCGCATCGAGGCGCAGAGCGGCGTGGCGCTCACCGCCTTTCACTTCGCGCGGCCGGTCATCGCCACCACCGTCGGCGGGCTTCCGGAGATCATCGACGGCAACAACGGCATCCTCATCCCGCCGGAAGAGCCGGCGGCGCTGGCACGTGCGGTCGATGATTTCTTCACCAGGCGCGACCGGGCGGCGATGGAGCGCGCGGCCGCGGCCTCCGCACGCCGCTACTCCTGGCCGGAATACGCTGCTGTGTTCGCGGCCTTAGTGGACGGGAGATGAAACTCAACCCTCGCCGCATCAAAGTCGGCCTCGAGCTGACGTCGAAGTGCAATCTTCGCTGCGGCATGTGCCCGCTGCCGGTCCTGCGCCGTCCGTACGAGGACATGGTTTGGCCGATGGTGGAGAAGGCCGAGCGCGAGATCCACGGCGCCGGGCTGAAGCTCAAGTGGCTGCACGAGATGGGGGAGCCGCTGCTCTACGCCCGCATCGACGACGCCATCCGCCTCTTCCCCGAGGCCAGTTTGTCGACGAACGGGCTGGTGCTGACGGAGGAGATCGGCGCGAAGCTGCTGGCGTCGCCGCTGAAACGAATCCGCATCTGCGTCGACTCGGTCAACCCCGAGGTCTATCCGCAGCTTCGCACGGGGGGCGACTTCGACAAGCTGGTTGTACTCACCGGCGCGTTCCTGGAACAGGCCAAAGGTCATCCGATCCGGATCGAGATTCAGAAGATGCGGTCGAGGCTCACTCTCGAGGAAACGGTCGACGACTTCCGGGCCCTGTTCGATCTGAAGAAATACCGCAATGCCCGCGTCATCGAGAAGACCTGCGAGGCGCTCGACGTGAATGAAGAGACCGACCTGCACGGGAAGTTCTACGGCTGCGTCCAGGGGGCATTCTTCACCTGGGTGGTGATCTTCGCCGACGGCCGTGTCACGCATTGCTGTTACGACGCCCATGGCGATCAGGTCCTCGGCGATCTGAAGACGCAGTCGCTAAACGAGATCCTCGACTCCCCCCGCTTTGCGACGATGCAGGACGCCTTCGCGCGGCGCGACTTCACCGACCTTCCGCGCTGCGCGGAGTGCTTCAAGCACGGCGGCGAGTCGCATACGTTCAACGACGTCCTCACGCGCGTGCAGAACCTGCCGGGCGTGGCCAAGGACGTCGTGCGCAAGGTGATCGACGTACGGTACCGGACGTGATCCACATCCTCAACGTCGTCTTCGGCCTGATCCCCACGCTGATCCTCGGCGCGAGCATCGCTGCCGGCGTCGACGACGACCGCGGCCACCGCCGGATGTTCCTCTTCGTCTACGGTCTCTGGTCGATCACGCTGGCGATGTGGAACTGGATGAGGTCGGCGCCGGTGGCCTGGATTGCGCTATGGATTGTGGCCGGGTTAGGCAGTCTGGCCGTCTGCATGTACAATCGGCGCGCCGGTGCCTCCACGGAGGAACCATGAATCGCAGCAACGCAGTCGTTCTCATCAGCAGTCTCGTCGTACTCGGTGCCTGTGCCCACAACAACGCGGTGACGACGCCGGTCGCTGTCACGGTCAGCTCACAGAACGCCGGCCACAGCTTCGTCCGGGATGTGCGCAACGCCGCCCTGAGCGACATCAGCCAAACGGTTCCGGGGGCCAGACCGATGACCGTCACCGCCGACCTTGACGTTACAACGGAGACTCTGGCCGCGGGTACATTCCACGCCTATGATTTCGGTACGAATCAGCACGCCGTCCCCGCGGTGAGCTCCAACCCGCAGAACGAACCTTCGACCCCAACGGTTCAAGACAACAGCGGTGTTTTCTTCCCACAGACGATGATCGTCGTGACGGAGGTGAACGTCGCGTACACGATCAAGGATGCCGGCGGGAAGATCATCGAATCCGATCACGTGCGCTTCAGCATCGGCTCACCGGGTACGTACACTTCCGACGATTTCCAGTTGCGGAAATCCGGCGGCTATAGCCCTTCGATGACCTTCTTCGAGCCGTTTCCGAACGACCGCATGATGGTCAGGGATGCCGCGGCCTTTCTCGCGTCGCGGGTAAAGGCGCTCAGCCACTAGGGAACGAATCGGAGCACTGGAGTCTCGCCGGCTGGCGTGAAGGGTCTCGCGGTCTCGTGGTTGCGCGGTCTCGTGGCGTTGACGTGCAACGGCGGCGTGAATCGCCGAACCCCGCGCAACCGCGAGACCGCGAGACCCAATCACGCCAGCCGGCGAGACGCCAGCGCTCCGACGAGAACCCGTTCCCCGTGCTACCCTCCCGCGCCGCATGACGATTCGCCGCCGCGTCATACTCGCCGTCATCATCGTCCTCACGATCGCGCTCGATCAGGAGACGAAGGTGTTGGCGCGGGCGTCGCTGAGGTACGCCTTCCCCCGGCACTACGCCGGCGTTCTTACGCTGCTGTACACGGAGAACCCGGGGGCGTTTCTCTCGATCGGCTCCAACCTGCCGGCGAACGTGCGGCGTGTGGTCTTCGATGGACTGGTCTCCATCGGTCTGCTGGCCGCGGCCTTCGTTCTGTTCACCGGGAGGATGCAGCCGGGACCGGACGACGTGGCCATCGCCTTCATCATCGGCGGCGGCGTCGGCAATCTCATCGATCGCTTCCGCCTCGGCGGCCGCGTCACCGACTTCATCTTTCTCGAAGCCGGACCGCGCCTCCACACCGGTATCTTCAACATCGCCGACATGGCCATCACCGGAGGCGTTTTGTGGCTGGCCCTTTCGTGGGCGATCGCTTCGCTGCGCGGGAAGACGGCGGCATGAGCGATGCCTCCCCATACCTGACCTTCGACCGCGCGGCGTGGGCTTCCCATCGCGGCGAGGCGGCCATGACGCTGACGCCCGATGACGTGGCGGAGCTGAGCGGTATCAACGAGGCGTTGTCGATGACGGAGGTCGAGGAGGTCTATCTTCCGCTCTCGCGCCTGCTGAACCTGCACGTCGCCGCCGTCGGGCAGCTTCATCGCGTTTCGTCGCAGTTTCTCAATACATCCGCGCCGAAGGTGCCGTACGTCATCGCTATCGGCGGGAGCGTGTCGGCCGGCAAGAGCACCACCGCGCGCGTTCTCCGTACGCTGCTGGCGCGCGGCCCCGACCGCCCCCGCGTCGATCTCGTGACGACGGACGGCTTCCTCTTTCCGAATGCCGTGCTGGAAGAGCGCGGCCTCATGCAGAGGAAAGGCTTCCCCGAGAGCTACGACCGCTCCCGCCTGGTCCAATTCGTCTCGGACCTGAAGTCGGGCCTTTCCCCCCTTTCCGTGCCGCTTTACTCGCACTTCGTCTACGACATCATCGACGACGAGCATCAGGTCGTCGACCGGCCGGACATCGTCATCCTGGAAGGCCTCAACGTTCTGCAGAGCGGCTCGGTCCATTCGGTCTTCGTCTCCGATTTCGTCGATTTCTCGATCTATGTCGATGCCTCCGAGGCCGATCTGGAGGCGTGGTTCCTCGACCGTTTCCGCAAGCTCCGCGAAACCGCCTTCCGCGATCCGGATTCGTTCTTCCACTCCTTCACGAAGATCCCGGAAGAGGAAGCGATGGCCACGGCGGCCTCGGTGTGGGAGCGGATCAACCTGGCCAACCTGCGCGAGAACATCCTCCCGACCCGCGAACGCGCGCGCCTGATCCTCGGCAAGGGCGCCAGCCATGTGGTGGAGAGGGTGATGTTGCGGAGGTTGTAGGCTGCATTTCTCACACTCTCACGTAAATCGCCTGCACTCGGTACCCCATCGACGGCCTTCTCCCCCGCGGTTTCTTGCGGGGGAGGGCCCGCCGGCCTTCGGCCGACCGCCGTGGACGAAGTTGCAGGCGGGACCAGCCGGACCGACCTTTTGCGGTGTCTAAGACGCGAAGAGGTCGAAACCTTAACTGAGGCTACAGAGCCCCGTGGGGGAGGCTGATCCCGCGCCGGCATAGGTACCACCGTTTGATGACGTTCGGAAGTCCGAACAAGCACGCAGAGCAGATTCTGAGTTCGAATGGCGGCGTACGCGTTCTTGGACACCTCATGAAAGGAGGGTGTCATGGAAGTAGTCGTTGTAGTGGGAGCAGGTCTGGACGTGCACAAAAAGAAAATCGTGGCGTGTTGTATCGATGGGCGGAGCAGCCCGCCGACGGTGGTCACGTGCACATTCGGAACGTTTCGCGATGAGATCGAGCGCATGCGTGATTGGTTGATCCAAAGGCAGTGCACGCATGTGGCGATGGAAAGCACCGGCGTGTATTGGATGCCGGTATACCAAGTGCTGGAGGGAGTACTGGAAATCATCCTCGGGAACCCCCGCCACATGGCGAATGTACCCGGACGAAAGACGGATGTTTCCGATGCGCAGTGGATCGCCAAGCTTCTGCGACATGGCCTGATTCAACCGAACTTCGTTCCACCGCGGCCGATCCGTGATCTGAGACAGGCCTCGCGTTACCGGCGCAAGCTGATGCAGACGCGCACGGCATGTCTGCTGCGCGTGGAGAAGCTTCTGCAGTGCGCGACCATCAAGCTGTCTTCGGTTGCCTCAGATATTTTCGGGGTCTCTGGACGTCTGATGCTGGCCGGATTGGCTGGCGGAGTGACGGATCCTCGGGAGTTGTCGGAGTTGGCCAAAGGGAGGCTGCGTGGGAAGCGAGGGGCGCTGATGCGTGCCTTTCGAGGATCATTCAGCAAGGAAGACGCGAGCCTGCTGCGAGTGGAATTGAAGGTCATCGCCGATCTGGAAGCTCAGATCGAGCAATTAGAAAAGCTCATTCAGAAGAAAGTCGGCCCCTTCGAAGACGTGATCGCCTTGCTCGACACCATTCCCGGCGTGAACCGGATATTGGCAATCGATCTGATCGCTGAGATCGGAACGGACATGACGGCCTGGAAGACTGATCGTCAGTTCGCAGCCTGGTCGGGAACCTGTCCCGGCAATCGCGAAAGTGCCGGCGTTCGCAAAAAGGCAAAGGCTCGCGAAGGGAACCCCTACGTGAAAACCATCCTCATTCAGGCCGCAGTGGGTGCCTCACAGACCATCGGTTCGCACCTCGCGCACCGCTTCCACCGCCTTGCTGCGCGCCGCGGACCTCGACGTGCCTTCGTGGCTGTCGCTCGCGAAATCGCTGTCGCGCTCTACCACATGATCTCCAAGAAGGTCCCGTACACCCCACCCCGGAATGCTGATCCCGAGGTCACCCGACAACAACGCTCGCGCCATCTCATGCGTGAGCTCACCAAGCTCGGTTATGAGGTGAACTGTAAGCCACTGAACACCTAACCTGCTCTCGCGGGCCGCGCCCACGGCCGACAAAACAACCTCCCCTCGAACGGCCTTTCGAGCCGCCCAGTACCTTTCTGTCTCCCCACCCACCCAAACTTCAGAGCAGAAGGTGCCGACAGGCGGATGAGGGGGCGCTCGCGCGTGCGTTGTTCGCGCGCGACTCGTGCTTACAAGCGGCTCTTGGGTCATCGGCGCAAGATCGTTTCTGACGCGTATGCGCCCTCCTCATCCGCCTGTCGGCACCTTCTCCTCCCGCAAAAAGCCGCGGGAGGAGAAGGCCCTCGGCGAAAGGGCGTGGCAAGAAACGAAGCAATGCTGTGAGAAATGCGGTGTAGCTCAGTTGCCGTCGATGAGACGGTGCCGGCCGCGGTCGATGTGCAGGGCGAAGATGTCCGGCCGCGCGTAGTGGCCGGCGGTATCGAGGTCCCAGTTCGCGCCGCTGGCGGCATCGAGGTCGATCTCGGCATAGAGGATCTCCTCGCGTCCTTCGATGGGGCCAGCGATGATCGCGCCGGCAGGATCGACGATGGCGCTGCCGCCCGGGTTCACCCATTCGCGTGACGAGGGATAGAGCCTGGCAAACTCGAGCTCGGGCGGTAGCTGATCGAAGCGGAGGGCCATCGAACAGCCGACCACGAAGACGCGGCCTTCGCGGGCGATGTGCCGCAGCGTGGCCAGCCAGCCATCGCCATGGTCCCAGGTCGGCGCCAGATAGATTCGAACGCCGCCCGCGTAGAGCGCGTAACGCGCCAGCGGCATGTAGTTCTCCCAGCAGATCAGCCCTCCGATGCGGCCGGCCGAGGTGTCGTGAACGCGCAGACCGCTGGCATCGCCTTGCGCCCACACGAGACGTTCCCCACCCGTCGGAACGAGCTTGCGATGGCGTCCGATCACTTCGCCGTGCTCGTCGATGTACAGCAGCGAGTTGTACATGGTCGTGCCGCTGGCCTCGTCGTTCCGCTCGGTGACGCCGATGGCCACGATCGTCCCCGCTTCTTTTGCGGCCTCGCCGAGCCGGCGCGTGGCATCGCTGGGGATGGTGACGGAATTGGCGAGGAGCCTGGCGTAGAGATCGCGGAGGATGGCCCCCCGTCCGGCCGGCACGACCCAAACCCAATCGGGATAGCCGGGCACGAAGCTCTCCGGAAAGACGACCAGCTTCGCCCCCGCTCGCCCCGCCTCGGCGATCCGCTCGCAGGCGCGCTCGATGGTCGCCTCACGGTCGAGGAACGCCGGTGCCGCCTGCACCGCCGCGATCTTGATCACGAGAGGATGATACGACGCTCCGGTAGAATCGCCCCATGCGCAAGCTGTTGATCGTCCTTCTGTTACTCGTAGCAACCGCCGCGTTCGCCGCGCCGCCGGCTTTTGCTCCTGACCGCAAGCCGGGCGAAGGGGAGGGGCCGTGGACGCGCTTCATCATCCGCGGGGCGACGCTGGTTGACGGCACCGGCGCGCCGCCGATCGGGCCGGTCGACATCGTCATCGAAGGGAACCGCATCCGCGAGGTGCGCAGCGTCGGCTTCCCGAAGGTTCGAATCAAGCCGGAATCGCGGCCGAAGGATGCGGTGAAGGAGATCGACGGCACCGGCCTCTGGGTGCTGCCGGGGTTCATCGACATGCACGGACACGCCGGCGGCGAGGAGCAGGGGACGACGGCGGAGTACGTCTTCAAGCTCTGGATGGCGAACGGGATCACCAGCGTTCGCGAGCCGGGCTGCGGCAACGGCGTCGACTGGTGTCTCCACGAGCGCGAGCGCAGTGCCCGCAACGAGATCGTCGCTCCGCGGCTCTTTCCGTACGTCTTCACCAGCCACCACTCATGGGACGGCGGAGCGATCGACAGCCCCGAGCAGGCCCGCAAGTTCGTGCAATTTGTAGCGAAGAAGGGGGCCGACGGAATCAAGATCCTCAGCTCCGGCGATCCGGTCTTCGATCCCGAGATCCTGGCCGCCCTGATCGACGAGGCCAACAAGCTTCACCTCGGCAGCACCACGCACCTGGCGCAGATGGGCGTGGCGCGGTCGAACATCGTCGATGCCGCGCGCATGGGGCTGCGAGGGATGGAGCACTGGTACGGCCTGCCGGAGGCGCTCTTCACCGACCGGACCATTCAGGACTATCCGACCAGCTACAACTACAACGACGAGAGTGACCGGTTCGGCCAGGCAGGCCGGCTGTGGAAGCAGGCCGCGCCGCCGGGAAGCGAGAAGTGGAACGCCGTCATCGACGAGCTCGTGGCGAAGAAGTTCAACATCGATCCGACGCTGACCATCTACGAGGCCAGCCGAGACCTCTCGCGGGCCATGCGCAACGAGTGGCACGACCGCTATACGTTGCCATCCCTTTGGCGCTGGTACCAGCCCAACCGCACCGCGCACGGCGCCTACTGGTTCAACTGGACCACGGGCGACGAGATCGAGTGGAAGAACAACTACCGCATCTGGATGCAGTTTCTCAACGATTACAAGAACCGCGGCGGGCGCGTCACCACCGGCTCCGACTCCGGCTTCATCTTCAAACTCTACGGATTCGATTACATCCGCGAGCTGGAGCTGCTGCAGGAGGCGGGCTTCCATCCGCTGGAAGTGATCCGCTCGGCGACGATGTGGGGAGCCGAGGCCATCAATGCGCCGCGCGGGACAAAGACGGAGTTCGGGATCGTTCGCCCGGGCATGCTGGCTGATCTGGTCATGGTCGATCAGAATCCGATCGAGAACCTCAAAGTGCTGTACGGCACCGGCTGGCTGCGCGTGAACGACACCACCGGCACCGTCGAGCGCGTCGGCGGGATCAAGTACGTGATGAAGGACGGGATCCTGTACGACGCGAAGAAGCTGCTGCACGACGTCGAGGTGATGGTGCAGCAGGCCAAGGCAGGGGAGGCGAAGAAGTGAAACGCTGCATCGTATTGATGGTTGTGTTGCTGTGTGCCGCATGCGGCCGCGAGGAGCCCGAGCCGACCGCGACGCTGCCGAAGAATCCACCGCCGCCGCGGACGACGTCCGTTTCCCCCGCGCCGACGGCTACGGCGTCCGCTCCTCGGGGGCCGAACAAGTCGACGCCGCAGAAGTGCGCCGGCGACGGCAGCTACGAGCAGGCCCTCGACTGTTTCCGGATCTCGTCCGGCTTCCACTTCACGCTCGCCGAGGCCAAAGGCGAGATGTCGCGCCAGACCCCGGGGATGGAGCGCGTTCATTTCAAAACGAACAACGGTGCCACCTGGACCGGCGAGGCCAAACCGGCCGGCGTGGTCTGGAGCCGCGACGGCAAGCACGAGCTGTCGCCCCCCGACATTACCAACCGCGTCTGGCAGCGGACGACGATGGTGCTCGACCCCCAGAAGAAGGAAGGACGCGCCCAAATCGTCGGAGAGGAGCCGATCGCCGGCGAGCCGTGCAATCACTACCACTTCACCAACGCCAACAGCGGCGAAGTGAACGACGTGTGGGTCAGCAAGAAGGACGGGCGGATCGTGAAGTGGACGGCCGGTGCTTTTACCCTCGATCTGCGTTGACGGCGCTTCGCGCGTTGTCGGTTGTCGGTTGTCGGTTCATGCGCCGTGTGTTTTTGATTTGCGCGACGATTGCACGTGCTGAATTCGCGACCGCGAGCGCAACGAGCAACCAACCGATAACCGACAACCGACAACGCGCGTAGCGCTTTACAATCGTCCCATGGCCGGTTACTCAGGCACCCCCCTGGCAACTAAGCTCGGCATCAAACCCGGCTTCAGAATCTTCACCTACGGCGCGCCCGCGGACTACGCATCCCTCCTCGCACCGCTGCCCGACGACGTGACGTTCGTCAAGAAGTTGACGAAGTCCGTCGACCTCATCCACCTCTTCACCAAATCCGCCGCGGAGCTCGATGCCAAGCTCCGCTCCTGGCGCAACAACATGAAGAGCGACGGAGCGGTCTGGATCTCCTGGCCGAAGAAAGCCTCGAAAGTGCCGACCGACATCACCGAGGACGTCATCCGCACGATCGCCCTGCCGATGGGATTCGTCGACATCAAGGTGTGCGCCGTCGACGAGACCTGGTCGGGATTGAAGCTGGTGGTGAGGAAAGAGCTCCGGTAAATCCCGCTGCGGTTTCTGCCAACGTATTGCTGCGCGCCGGTCGCGCGCACGGTGATTGGTCCGGCGCCCGGCGTGATTCGTCAGGCGCGGCGGTGCCTCTCCCAGGCTGGACGGTGCCTCCCCCAGGTCGCGCGGTTCCTCTCCCAGGTTGCGCGGTTCGTCTCTCAGGTTGCGCAGTTCGTCTCTCAGACTGCGCCGCGCCTCTTCCAGCTCGCGCGGTGAATCGTCCAGCGCGGGCGGTGAAGCGGCTGGCCGGCGCGGAAACACGTCGAGCCGGAGCGGAAACACATCAGGACGGAGCGGAAACACATCAGGACGGAGCGGAAACACATCAGGACGGAGCGGAAACACATCGGGACGGAGCGGAAAGACATCGGGACGGAGCAGAAAGACATCGGGACGGAGCAGAAAGACATCGGGACGGAGCAGAAAGACATCGGGACGGAGCGGAAACACATCGGGACGGAGCAGAAAGACATCGGGACGGAGCGGAAACACATCGAGCGGGAGCGGAAACACATCGAGCGGGAGTGGAAACGAATCCGGCGCGCACGGTGAACCGTCCGCCGCGCACCGCGATTCGGACACCCACAAGCTGGATCGGCCTGCGCACGTTGTGGATCGACCTGCGGCGGAAAGTCGTCGTATGCGCGCGGTAAACCTTCTGCGCGCTGTGGATGTCTATCCCGAGGCTTCCATTCAATTCAGCGACGCGAGAAGTTTTTGTGTATTTACGGGGCAGGTCTGACTGGGTGTTGTGTATGTCAATAACTGATGGGTTGCTGTGACCGCTCGAACGAGCCTTCGCAAGTAGCTGTGTTCTCAGTCGGTTGGGGATGATCGAAAAACGAAGGTGTGACCCATGGACTTTCTTCGCATGGACTTTCTTCGGCCCGCTAACGGACCGCGGCTCAGTCTGCGCGGACCCGCTCGCCGAATTCTACCGTGCTCGGGACCCCAGCGGGTTGGGTGGCCGCGTCAGTCTGGAACAGAAAGTTAGACCCCGGTGCCACCGATCAGCGGTGCAAGGAGTGCTCTGGTTCGTGGTTCGCCGTCGTTTTCACGCGGCTCCCCGCGGTGGATATATTCGCCTTCGTCGAACGCCTCGAAGACGCGCGTCGCAAAATCGGGAAGACCGAAGTCGGCGATGCCGTATGCTGACGAATAGAGACTATTCATCGCGATGTCACCGACTTCCCAAGAATAGTCACCACGGAGATACCCTTCCGCCACTTCGCGGGCAAAGGCGTCGCAAAGCGAGTGAATCGACACGCCGAGACCACGCGCCTCTTGATCCAGGCGAGCCTCCGAATATGGCTCGGAGAGTGTAGCGCGTTGGATCAGAGCATTCAGGGACATCGCCGCTTTAGAGTCTAACGCACCTGCCGTTCAGCCGCGCGGCGCGTCCACGATGACGCCAGGCGCTCGCCCTCGCAGCGGCAGCACACCCGCGTGCGGGACGCACGCGGTCCCAGGGAGGGGGCGATTAACGCTCCGGGTAGAGGAAGAAGAGCTCGTTTTTGCGGACGAAGGCGTTGCGGAGGAGGAAGACGTAGGGGCGCTGGCTCTTGTAGGTCATCAGCACGTCGGTCTTTGTCTTCTGGACCGCGGTGGAGAGGCCGTAGGTGGTCCAGGAGAAGGACTGCATGCGCGTGGGCGGCAGCAGGGCGCGGCGGGGCATCTTCATGAAGGCGGTGTGGATGCGGCTGCGGGCGGTGTGGACGAGGTAGCCGAGGCGCGACGGGTGGAGCTGCAGTTCGTCGAGCGCCACATCGGTGACCTCGGCGGCGGCACTGTGGTCGGGGTGTAAGTCAAAGGGGACCGGGGCGATGACCGTGGTCGGCTGGACGATGGCCATCACCTTCTTGATGTCCTTCATCAGGTTGGCGTAGGTGTACTCGGCGCGCGGCGACACGGCGTCGGCGTACGGGACGCTGTTCTCGCCGGTGGCCTTGGAGCGGACGATGGCGCCTGGGTTGTCGACCATGGTGCGCAGGCCGCGGTCGGGATAGCCGAGGAGGAAGCAGTGATCGGGGGGGATGCCGAGGATGCTCATGGCCTTGCGGGACTCACCGATGCGCACGTTGCCGACGCTGAGGAAGTTCGCGGTGGTCGGCTCGAAGGTCTTGTACATCAGAGTCGCGGAGATACGGTTGCAGTCGCCGGCGGTGAGGAAGACCACGTAGACGTCCGCGCCATTGGCCAGGGCGTCGATGGCGTAGCCGCCGGCACCGATCGACTCGTCGTCGATATGCGGGGCGATGATGAGGACACGGTCCTGCTGCCCCGCCGCCTGGAGGCGCGGATACTGCTGCATCTTCTTCGCGTCGTTGGTCCGAGCCGGATTGAGTAAAAGCATGGCAAAGGCGATCAGGGTGAGAAACATGGGGCGTGCTGCGGGGGATTATACGGTTAGTGGGTGGGCTGGGTTGCCGTTAACGGGGTTGCTGAGTTGCTAGGTTGCTGAGTTGCTAGGTTGCAGGGTTGCTGAGTTGCTGGGTTTCTAGGTTTCTAGGTTTCTAGGTTGCTGAGTTGCTGGGTGTCTCCTTCAACCTCAGCGAGAAATCAAACCGAGCAACCGAGCAACCCAGCAACCGAGCAACCTAGCAACCTAGCAACTCAGCAACCAAGTACTCAGCAACACACTCCGCAACCCTAAAACCCGTACCTCACTTCCACCGTCACCATTCGACCGTCCGTGCTGGGACTGAAGCCGGACTGCTGGGCGGCGGGGCGGTCGCCGGTGACCTGGGCGAACTCGGCGCCGAGGCGGACGCTGGGGTTGAGATCGTGCATCCAGGCCAGGACCCAGGAGTGTCCGTGCTCCGAGTTGTTCTCGGCCACGCCGTCGCGGTCGGTGGTGGAGAAGGTATCGAAGCGGAGCGAATAGCGGTCGCGGCCGAGTTTGTACGACGTCAGCAGGTACCAGGTCGCGAAGTCCATCTGGACGAAGTGCGGTGGGACGCCCATGCCGGTGGCGCCCCAGCAGTATTCACCGGCGAGAGTGGCGGGCGAGGTCAGGCCGATCTGCGCGGCGGCGATGTTGAAGTGTGTCTGCCACGAGTACTCACCGCGGTACAACTCGCGGTCGCCGCGGTTGTCGACGCGCGTGAGCTGCATCATGGCCCGTTCGGGGAGCTGGAAACGAATCCGCCCGGAGATGCCGGTGCGGCCGTCGAGATCCTTCTCGAAGGGGACGGTACCGTCGGGCCGCTGCTTGGCGAAGTCGGTGGGGAGAGAGAAGAGCGGCGGCAGCGGCAGGACTTCGTTGTAGACGGTGAGGCGATTGCCGACCGACCAGCCGCGCCACGCCAGCAGCGCGCCGAGGGTGTCGTTGTCACGGAAGGCGGTAGCGCCGGCGGTGACGTAGAAGTTCGGCCGCCAGGCCAGATCGATGCCGACGGGACGGAACTCCTCGCCGATCCAGGAGTTGAGCGGCGAGAAGTTGACGGTGTAGGGCGAGGTCCAGAGCGGATCGGTGTTCTCGCGCGACGTCCCGAGGAAGAATTGCCCGGCGCGTAGCGTGAAGTGTTCGGAGTGAAGGTCGACGTACGCTTCCACTAACCCGGCGCGCTTGCCGCCGGAGCCTTGCTGGTCGTGCCGCGCCACGCCGTGCGCATGAAGATCGATCCACGATGCCGGTGCCCACTCCGCGCCGATCTGAGCGACGCCGAGCGTGACCATGCGATGGTCGTCGACGTCCGAGGCGCCTGTGTCGAAGCGTCCGAATCCCCCCTGGAGCCACCCCGGCTGCCCGCTGGTGTAGATCTCGCGGGCGGAGAGGAATCCGTGAAGCTGGAACGTTGATTGGGCGAAGGCGGGCGCGGTCAGGGCGAGCGTGATGAGGAGGAGACGGAAGGACCGCATGCGGCGATTGTAAGCGGGTGTGCTGCGTTGACGGGTTATCAGTTATCGGTTGTCGGTTATCGCGCGGCTGGGCACAGACAGGAGTGTCTGTGCCCCATTCGAACCGACAACCGACAACCGATAACAGACAACGCTGCGAATCCGCTCAGAAGGCACAGACAAGAGTGTCTGTGCCCCATTCGAACCGACAACCGATAACCGACAACGCGGCGCAGCCGCTAGAAGTTGTACCGATACTCCAGCGTGATCGTCGATCCCCCGGTGCGCGGATCGAAATCGGGGGCTAGGCCGGGGCGGTCGCCGGTGACACGCGCGTACTCGATCCCCGTGCGCGAGTGCGCGTTGGCCTCATGCATCCAGGCGAAGGTAAAGGCGTGGCCATCCTCGCGGGCATGATCGGTCACCGGGCGGGCGGCGTTGCGCGTCGTGAAGCGTTCCGCGCGTCCGCTGATCCGCTCTGTTCCGAACTTGTGAGAGAGCAGCAGGTAGGCGGTGTCGAAATCCATCTTGAAGCTGCCACCAGGGAAGCCGACTTCCGTGGAGCCGTACGCCCACTCCGCGGCCACCGTGGTGTCGGAAGTCGATCCCACTTCGCCGCCGATGATGTTGAAGTTCGTCAGCCACGGCTCCTGGTCCTTCACCTTCACCGGCGAGATGGTGGCCCGGTTGTCGATGTGGGTGAACTGCACCATGGCCCGCTCGGGCAGCGATACGCGGAGGCGCTCGGCGTAACCGTTCTTGCCATCAAGGTCCTGGCCGATGGGCCGGGTGGTGTCCGGTTCCGGCGTCGGCAGCTTCTCGTCATAGACGGCCAGATAGTTCCCTAGCGTCCACCCTCGGGCGGCCAGGAGCGTTCCCATGGTGTCGTTCCCACGGAAGGCCGTTCCGCCGACGGTGACGTAGAAGTTCGGAGACCATTGCAGATCGGCGCCGATGGGGCGGACTTCCTGCGCCATCCACGAGTTCAACGCGGAGTAAGTGATGGTGTACTTCGACGTCCAGAGAGGGTCGGTGTTCTCGCGCGAGGTCGGCAGGAAGAACTGGCCGGCGCGAATGCGGAAATGCTCGCTGAAGATGTCGGCGTACGCCTGAACGATGCCGGCGCGTTTGCCTTCCGATCCGGACTGCTCGCGTCGCGCCACGCCGTCCCCGTGCACGGTGAACCACGTCACCGGCGTCCAGTCGAGGCCGAGCTGCGCGCTGTCGACGTTGACGAAGCTGTGGTCGTCGGGATTGTCGGCCCCGACGTCGAAGCGTCCGGCGCCGAACTGGAGCCACGACGGCTGCGCGTTGACATAGATCTCGCGCGCGGCGAGGTAGCCATGAAACTGCAGCGATTGGGCGCCCGCAGTCGTTGCGGCGCAAAGGAAAAGGAGCGCGAGCGTTTTCCGCATGGTGAAAATTGTAATCGCTGGGAGCTTCGCCGAAGAAATGTTCTTGCGTCACTGCCGGCGCAGCCTTGGGAAATCAATGCTGCCGGCCGTGCCGGCCTAGCGTGTGCGAGGATCACGCCAAAGGCCGACCTCGTGTTTTCCGTAGTCGATCGTCACCAGAAACTTCGACAGGATGCGGTTGCCGACGCGCGGCTCCGCGACGTCGGCGAGGAGGAGATCGATCTCCCCGAAGTCGGTGCCGGCGAGTTGCACGCGCGCGTGCGTCCGCCCGGCCGCTGCACCGGCGCGGGGGAGGATCAGCGTATCGGGCGAAGCCGTGTCGACGACGGCATCGACCTGCTTGCCGTCGACGGTGACGATCACGTGCGGCTCGGACGCGAAAGGGAAGACGGTCATCAACTCGGGGTGGATGCCTTCCTTCTGATACGTCAGAAGCCCCGAGGCGTAGTCGATGGAGACGGCGCGATTGCCCCAGACGTCCGCGCCGATGATGCCGTCGGCAACGTGATGCAGGTCCAGATCGACGGGGGTGAAGTGGAGAGCCTCCTTCTCGGTGAGCTGCAGCGACCGCGTCCCGCGCCAGACGGCCGGGGGAAGGGTGGCGGCATAGCTGCTGTCGAGGGCTGTCCTGGCGTTGGCGACGGCGAGAAGGAATCGCCCGGCCTTCCCGTCGACGGTGGCCGACGGAAGGAATATCAGATTGTTGCGGACGATGAAGGCGAGGTTCACCTCCTGGCCGAGCGGCTCACTGGCCCACGGCGTTGCGCACATCGTGCACAACAGCATCGTGGCGATTGCGATGAGAAGGCTTTTCGAGTACATACCGGCGGCGTTTTGAACTGCAACAGGGGTACCGGGAGGAATGATGCTGAGTGAATTCAGGAACGAGCCGCTGACGGACTTTAGCAAACCCGCGGAGAAAGCGGCGATGGAAACGGCTCTGGCCACGGTCCGCGCCGAGTTCGGCCGGGAGTACCCGGTGGTGATCGGCGGCGAACGGATCACGGGGCTGAAGACGTACGACTCGATCAACCCCTCGCACAAGTCCCAGCTCCTGGGACGCTTCAACAAAGCGACGAAACAGCACGTCGAGCAGGCGCTCGATGCTGCCTGGAAGGCCTTCGAATCGTGGAAGCGGCAGTCGGTCGACGTCCGCGCCGGACTGCTGGTGAAGACCGCGGCCTTGCTGCGCGAGCGCAAGCATGAATTCTCGGCGACGATGGTCTACGAGGTCGGCAAGAGCTGGCCCGAGGCCGACGCCGATACGGCGGAGGCAATCGACTTCCTGGAGTTCTACGCCCGCGAGGCGTACCGATGGGGAGGCGAGCAGCCGATCACGAAGATCGCCTCGGAGGACAACGCGCTGGTCTATGTCCCGCTGGGCGTTGGCGGCGTCATCCCCCCCTGGAACTTCCCGCTGGCCATCATGGCCGGCATGACGACGGCCGCCGTCGCCACCGGCAACTGCGTGATCCTCAAGCCGTCGTCGGACGCGCCGTGGATTGCCTGGCGCTTCTTCGCGTTGCTCGAGGAGGCGGGGATGCCGCCCGGCGTCGTCAATTTCCTGAGCGGCTCCGGCGGCGAAGTCGGCGATCCGCTGGTCATGAGCCCGCGTCTCCGCTTTATCTCCTTCACCGGCTCGAAGGAAGTGGGCCTGCACATCAATGAGGAGGCAGCCAAATCCAGGCCCGGCCAGCTTTGGATCAAGCGGGTGGTCGCCGAGATGGGCGGCAAGGACGCCATCATCGTCGACCGCGATTACGCGAATCTCGATGATGCCGCCGCCGCCGTGGTGGCCTCGGCGTTCGGTTTCCAGGGACAGAAGTGCTCGGCCTGCTCGCGCCTGATCGTCGACGATGCCATCTACGACAAGTTCGTGCCGATGGTGGTCGAGAAGACCAAGGCGCTGCGCATCGGCGCGCCGGAGGAAGGATCGACGCAGATCGGGCCCGTGGTGAGCGAGTCGGCCATGCGCAAGATCAAGGAGTTCATCGAGAAGGGGAAGAGCGAAGGCGGGAAGCTTCTGGCCGGCGGCGAAGTGCGCGATGCCGAGGGCTTCTACATCGAGCCGACCGTGATCGGCGACGTGGCGCCGGATGGAACGATCTCGCAGCAGGAGATCTTCGGGCCTGTGCTGGCCGTCAGCCGGGCCAGGGATTTTGACGACGCGCTGCGGATCGCCAACGACACGGAGTTCGGATTGACCGGCGCCGTCTTCACCGACGACGAGTCGAAGCTCGACCGCGCCCGCGAGGAGTTCTTTGTCGGCAATCTCTATCTGAACCGCAAATGCACCGGCGCCCTGGTCGGCGTCCACCCGTTCGGCGGCTTCAACATGTCCGGCACCGACTCAAAAGCCGGCGGCCGCGATTACCTCGGGCTGTTCCTGCAGGCGAAAGCGATCTCCCGCAGGAAGACCGGAGCGCCTGAGCCGTCTGGGGCGGGGGAGTAGGAGTCGAAGAAGGCACAGACAAGAGTGTCTGTGCCACATTGCCCTCGTTAATTGATACGCGTCGGGCACTCAATACGGAGCCAAATGTGGCCCAGACACTCTTGTCTGGGCCTTGGTTCCTCGCTACTCCAATGTGAAGTTCACCGTCAGGTCGAAGATGACCTCGACCGGCTGGCCGTTCAGTGTGCCGGGGTGGAAGCGCCATTTCTTGACGGCGTCCACGGCCTGCTCGCTGAGACCCATAGGCAGCCCTTTGAGGACCTTCACCTGCTCGACTTCTCCCTGTTTGTTGACGATCGCTTCGACCACGACGACGCCGGTGACGCGCGCTTTTCGGGCGGCATCGGTGTAATCGGGCTTGGCGCGGTTGACGGCCACAGGGGCCTTGACGTCACCTCCTACGCGCAGCGGTCCCGCGGGCGGTTCAGGCGGAGCGGTGGAGGTTCCATCACCGGTGCCGCCGACTGTGCCTCCGACGACACCACCTTTATCGCCGCCCAACACGCCGCCGATCTGGCCGCCGACGACTCCGCCGACCGTGCCGCCTTCCTGACCGCCGACGACACCGCCCGCCACGCCACCGGCAACGCCGCCTTCCTGGGCGCCCGGCGGGTCATTCGCCGGCTGTGCAGGGGTCGGGTCGACCTGCGCAACCGGGGTTGGGGTGGGGATATCGACCTTCGGCACTTCCTTCGGGATCTCGGTCGGCTGCACGAATGTCTGCTGCGGAATCTGCACAGGTTTCACGATTTTCGGGGTGGAGGCCGCATGCGAAGCCGCGGGCGGCGGGGGTGGGGGCGGTGGCGGGGGAGGGGCGACCTTCGATAATAAGAAGGCATGCATCGGCTTGTTCTCGGCAGCGATCTTTTGCGTTGCCTGAGTGGAAATGAAGACGATCAGACCGATGATCGCGCCGTGTACGCCGAGGGAGGCGAGGGTCGCTTTCCAGCCCCCGCGTCCGTGCTGCGCTCCAGACTCAATCAGTTGGTTCCTGAGATCCATTAGCTGTTCTCCTCATTCGATTTCGTTTAGTTATTGAGCAATATCGCAGCCAATAGTTCACAGCCGGTTGTGCTTTGGAATGAATGGGTTAGGAGTCACATGCTAGAATGCGCCGCATGCGCTGGACTGCATGGCTGTGGCTGCTCGCCGCGATGGGGTGCAGCACCGCCTCACAACATCTGCCGTCAGCCTGGCAGACGGTGCCGGCCGCGGCCGTGATTGGCGACTACTGTGCGCCATTCAAGTGTGCGGCAAAGGCGCAGGCTCCATCGGTCCGCATCGTCGCCAACCGCATCCTTAATGGCGACAAAACGCTCACGCCGCAGTTTGTGGCCATCGATTCCTTCGACGTCTCCCTCGACCGCAAGGAGATCGTCTTCTCCGCCAAACGAAAGGACAACTTCGACATCGGTCTGGTCTCGCTCGACGGCAGCGACATCCACTGGGTCCCCGAGGATCCCGCCGATGAGGTTGGCGTGCAGTGGGCTCCGCGAGGCAACAAGGTGAGTTTCATCCTGCATACGAAGACAGGCAGCATCGTGCGCACGGTGCATATCCCGACGGCGGCCCAGCTTTCGGTCGACTTCCCGCGGACGCAGATCGACGCCCTGGCCTGGGAGCCGAAGGCGGAGCGGTTCGCCGTCGTGGCCGAGTCTCCCGATGCCTCGCAGAGGCTGGTGTCGATGACGTACGAAGGCGAGAAGCGGCAGGAGATCGTTCCCCCCGGAGCGCATCTCGACGTCTCCCTCGAGCCGGTGGGCGGCGTGCTGGTCATGCGGCCCGACGCCATGCACTACAACGAGCGGTTGCCGCTGGTGGTCTGGCTCGACCGCGACCCCTTTGCCTGGAGTGACGCCCGCGCCGCCCTGATGCGCAATGCGCGGGTTGCCATCGCCATCGCACCGTCGGTCGGCGGGCCTTTCTGGAGCGAGATCGCCAAGGTGCCGTGGATCGATACAACCCGCACCTACGTCGTCGGCGACCCAGCCACCCAGCCACCCAGCAACCCAGCAACCATCATCAAACCCGACCCATCCCTCCCTCGCGACCGTTACGTCCGCCACGGAAACACCGTATCCGCGGCACCCGCTGTCGTACAATCGCTTGCCGCCGCGTGGATCGCGGACGACCTGAAGGGAACACCTCCGCCGAATGGCCGTCGATGAAACCGTAAAGAAATCGACTTTCCGCGAGTACTACGAAGCGCTCCTGATCGCCGTAATCTTCGTCAACTTTGCCCGTATCTTCGCCTTTCAGGCGTTCAAGATCCCGACGGGATCGATGGAAGACAACCTGAAAGTCGGCGATCACATCATCGTCAACAAATTCATCTATGGACCGGGCACCTCGCTCGGCGGCCTGCTGCCGCTGCGTGAGATCCGGCGCGGCGACATCATCGTCTTCCGCTATCCGCTCCAGCCCGACACCGACTTCGTGAAGCGCGTGATCGGCCTGCCGGGTGACTCGGTGGAGGTTCACGACAAAGTGGTCTCGATCAACGGCAGGCCCATGCCCGAGCAGTACGTGATCCACGTCGATCCGACCATCTACCCGCCGCGGCCGCAGCTTCCGGAGCCGTATCGGTCGCGCGACCAGTTCGGGCCGTACGTCGTCCCCGATGGCCAGTACTTCGCCATGGGGGACAACCGCGACCGTTCCAGCGACTCGCGCTACTGGGGAACCGTTCCACGCTCGATGATCAAAGGCCGCGCCTTCATGGTCTATTGGTCGTACGAGGGAACGCCCCCTCCTCCGGACGCTCCGACCTCGGCGCGGATCCAGGAGCTGGCCGGAGTGCTCGTCCACTTCTTCACCAAATCGCGATGGGAACGGACGTTCTTCATCGTCGACAGCAAATACCATTTCACGCCGGGTTTGACGCCCGAGGGTGAGGCCGGCGAAAGTCCATGAGTGATGAGAATCGGGGGTCGGGAGTCGGGGGGCGGGAGTCGGAGCTGATCGTTTCCGATCAAACCGAACTGCCTCTTTCTCCGACACCCGGCTCCCAGCTCCCGACCCCCGATGAGAGCGGCGTCGTCATCGACCGCAGCGACCATCCCATCTCGCGGCGGCGCATCCCGGAGAACGTCCTCAAGGTCCTCTACCGCCTGCACCGAAGCGGCTACCGGGCCTATCTCTGCGGGGGGAGCGTGCGCGATCTGCTGATGAGCGGCACGCCGAAGGATTTCGATCTGGCCACGGATGCCCATCCGGCCGAGATCCGGCGGCTCTTCCGCAACAGCCGCATCATCGGCCGCCGCTTCCGGCTCGTGCACATCATTTTTCAGGACATGCTGGTGGAAGTGGCCACGTTCCGCCGCGAGCCCGAGCGCGCCGAAGACGCGGAAATGCTGATCACCGACGACAACACCTTTGGATCTCCGCTGCAGGACGCCCGGCGGCGCGACTTCACCATCAACGCCCTCTTCTACAACATCGCCGACTTCTCGGTGATCGACTATGTCGGCGGCCTGGAGGATCTGGAGGCGAAACGCGTTCGGGTGATCGGCGATCCCGACGTCCGATTCCGCGAGGATCCGGTGCGGATGATGCGTGCCATCGAGTTCGCCTCGCGCCTCGACTTCGAGATCGAGCCGGCCACCTACGACGCCATCCTTCGTCACAAGAACGAGATCCTCAAGGCTTCCGCGCCGCGTGTTTCCGAGGAGATCCTGGAACTGCTGCGGCGCGGCTGGTCGCGCGGCGCCATCCATCTCATGGTGAGCACCGGCCTGCTCGATCCGCTCGTCCCCGAGGTCTACAAAGCGATCGCCGGAGATCGGGCCCCGTACTTCTGGAAAATGCTGGAAGTCCTCGATCGGACGGTCCAGGCCGGGCGAAAGATCTCCGATCCGGTGCTGCTCTCTGTCCTCTTTCTCCCCTGGATCCTTCAGGAGCTGGAGCGCGAGGAGGCGGGGCGTGAGTCACGGATGAAGATCGGCGAGGTGATCCTCTTCATCCGCGAGCTGATCCAGCCGATGTGCACGCGTATGGCGCTGGCGGCCGGGACGCGGCACCAGATCGAGACCGCGCTCGACACCCTCTGGCGTCTGCTCGAGCCGCCCGTCGACCGCCGCACGCAGTTCAAGTTCGTCAACCGCGATCCCTTCAACGACGCTCTGGCGCTGCTGGAGCTCTACGCGCTCTCGTCCGGAAAGTACGTCGACGTTTTCCGCCAGTGGCAGCAGTTCGCCCAGCGTGTGCGCCACGCCGCGGATGACGACGCGCCCACGCCAGCGGCGAAGCGGAAGCGGCGGCACCGGTGAACCGCGGCTTGGCCGCGTAGCGACGCGTTGGCAGGGTCGTGACGGCGAGGACATCGGCGCTCCCGTCCGAACCCGGGTTAAACTGACACATCAATCGTGTGGCGGTCACTCTACTGTTAGTTTTCGGAACTACCGCCGGCTCGCTGGCGATGGCCACGCTGTTCACGGCAGCGGCCATCCTCGCCCTCGGCGTGATCGTCCTGGCGCGGGCGCGGGCGACGCTGGTCACGTATCTCTTCTTTCTCATCACCGTCGGCGCCAGCGGGTGGCTGGGCTGCTTCGCTCTGATGTACGGCTCGGCCAGCCCGGAGCACGCCCTCGCCTTCGCCCGCGTGGCCAGCGCGTTCGCCAGCATCCTCCCCGCCGCCGTCTTCCACTTCGCGGCCGCCTACGTCAGCCGGCGGCGGGCGCTACGGAACGTCATCCTCTTCTGCTGGGTGTTCTGCGGCGCCATCTCGCTGCTGGAGCTCGCTACGCCCTACATCGTCCTCGGCGTACGGCACTTCGACTGGGGCTACTACCCGGTCGGATCGCCCTACAACCTCTCGTGGGCGGTGATCTTCGCGGGCATGTTCGTCCTTGCCATCCGGCTTCTGTGGCGAGCCTCACGGTCGAGCGAGGGGATGGAGCGGAAGCGGGCCCGGGCGCTGGTGGTGGCCTTCACGGTGGCCATGCTTTCGAGCATCGAGTTTCTCCCCTCGATCGGCATCGACATCCTGCCACTCGGCTTCATCGCCATCCTTGCCTTCATCGCCATTGCCACCCACGCCATCTGGCGCTACCGGCTCGCCGAGCTGACGCCGGAGTATGCGGCCGGACAGATCCTGGCGACGATGAAGGGAGCGGTGATCGTCGTCGATCTCGATGGCAAGATCCGCGTGGCTAACCGCGCCGCGTCGACGATGCTCGGCTATCCCGATTCGGCGTTGATCGGGAAACACATCCGCAGCATCGTTTCCCCCGAGGAGAACCTCACCACCGGCCAGCTCCTCCACAGCCTCGGCGTGCTCGAGCAGAACATGGGCTGGCGCACCGCCGCCGGCGTGCGCATCGACGTCCTCGCCACCTCCTCGTTTGTGCGGGACGACAGCAACACCCCGGTCGGCATCGTCTACGCGGCAACCGACGTCACCGAGCGGCGGCGCGCGGAACAGGCCTTGCGCGAAGGCGAGCATCGCTACCGGACGCTGTTCGAGGGCAATCCGCTGCCGATGTGGGTGTACGACTACGAGACGCTGGCGTTCATCGCCGTGAACGAGGCGGCCGTGCAGCATTACGGTTACGCCAAGGACGAGTTCCTGCGGATGACGATCGAGGACATCCGGCCGCCGGAGGAGCTCGGCAATCTGCGAAGTGCGCTCACCGCGCGCCGCGACCGCAACGAGCCGCGCGTGTTCAAACACCGCAAACGGAACGGACACGTTTTCGACGCCGAGGTCATCTCCTTCGAATTCATCTCGGCCGGCCGGCGGTCGCGGCTCGTGATCGCCGTCGACGTCACCGAGCGGCGCGGTGCCGAACAGAAGCTGCGCGATAGCGAGGAGCGCTACCGGCTTCTCTTCGAGCGCAACCTCGCCGGGGTCTACCGCAGCACGATCGACGGCCGCATCCTCGACGGCAACGATGCCATCGCGCGGATGTTCGGCTATCGTGACCGCGAAGAGTTTCTGGCGCAGACCGCCTACTCGCTCTACAACTCCGAGGAGGACAGGAATCGCCTGATGGCGCAGATCAGAGAACACGGCGTTCTCTCCAACGTCGAGGTGAGAATGCGGCGGCGCGACGGAACGCCTGTCTGGGTCATCGAAAACATGACCCTGCTCGACGGCGTCGTTCTCGAGGGGACGATCGTCGACATCACCGACCGGAAGACGGCCCAGGAGCAGATGGAGTATCAGGCGTACCACGACGCCCTGACCGGCCTGCCCAACCGGCTGCTCTTCCGCGACCGCATCGATATCGCCCTGGCGCACGCCAAGCGCCATCACACCGCGGCGGCGGTCATGTTCCTCGATCTCGATCAGTTCAAGCTGGTGAACGACTCCCTCGGCCACACCGTCGGCGACGCGCTGCTACAGGACGTGGCCACGCGGCTCGTCCTCTCCATCCGCGCGGACGATACGGTGGCGCGCATGGGCGGCGACGAGTTCACGATCCTGCTCACCGACGTCAAAGAAGCCGGCAGCGCAGCCATCGTCGCCCAAAAGCTGCTCGACGCCATCGCTCAGCCAATGGTGATCGAAGGTCACGAGCTCTACATCACGACCAGCATCGGCATCGCCCGGTCGCCGGAGGATGGAATTGATGCCGAGACGCTGCTCCGGCGCGCGGACGGTGCGATGTACCGCGCCAAGGAGGCTGGGAGAAACAATTACCAGTTCGCCACGGCCAAGTCGCGTGAGACGACCTCGGAACGTCTGCTCATCGAGGGCAGTCTCCATCACGCCTTCGAGCGGGAGGAGTTCGTCGTTCACTATCAGCCGATGACGAACCTGCTCACCGGCAGTGTCGTCGGGGCTGAGGCGCTGATCCGCTGGAATCATCCGGAGAGAGGGCTGATGCCGCCCGACGACTTCATCCCCATCGCCGAGGAGTGCGGGCTCATTCTGCCGATCGGCGAGTGGGTCATGCGCACCGCGGTGAAACAGATGAAGGCCTGGCACACCGAGCACGGACCGTTGCGGGTGGCCGTGAACCTCTCGGCGCGGCAATTCCAGCAACGCGACCTGATCACCATGATCGAGAAGATTCTGACGGATCACGACTATCCGCCGGAGTTGCTCGACGTCGAGATCACGGAGTCGACGGCGATGCAGAACGCCGATATCTCGCTGGCGGTGATGAAACGGCTGCGGCAGATGGGGGTGCGCATCTCCATCGACGACTTCGGCACCGGCTATTCATCGCTGAGCTACCTGAAGCGTTTCCCGATCGATACCGTGAAGATCGACCAGAACTTCGTGCGCGACCTTTCCGACACCACGAACGACGGCGCCATCATCACCGCCGTGATCTCGATGGCGCGCGCACTCAATCTTCGCGTGGTGGCCGAGGGTGTCGAGACCGAGGCGCAGCTCGCGTTTCTTAAGCGCGAGAACTGCGAGGTGGTGCAGGGATTCCTCCACAGCCGGCCGGTATCGGCGGCGGAGTTCGAGTCGTCGCTGCGGGCGCGGCGGAGGTAAAGCTGCGGCTTCGCCGCGTTGTCGGTTATCGGTTGTCGGTGGCGTCGCCGATAGCGTTACCCAACCGATAACCGACAACCGACAACGCGCTGGCGCCGCAGTAGAATCGCCCCACATGAAAACGCTCGCCTTCGTTATTCTCGCCGCCGTGTCTCTCGATCCCTCCCAGGTCGCGCCCGATATCGCGCAACGGCTGGCGCGCTTTCAAAAGGTGGAGATGCCGTTCACCTACGCGGGGATGTCCGCCCGGGAGAAGCGGGTGGTCGACGAGTTGATTGCCGCCTGCCGCGATCTCGAGAACGTCTTCTGGCGTCAGAACGACCCGGAGAACGTCGCGCTCTACAACAGTCTGGCCGGGGCCACCGATCCGAAGCTGCAGGCGGCGAGGCACTACCTCTGGATCAACGGCAGCCGCTTCGATCTGTTGAATCACAACGAGCCGTTCATCGGCAGCGAGCCGATGCCGCCGGGACGCAGCCTGCTGCCGAAGGGGGTGTCGCGCGACGAGATCGAGGCGTATGTCAAAGCCCATCCGGCCGAGAAGGAGGCTATCTACGCCGAGCGCACCGTCGTCGAACTGGTGAGCCGCAATCCGCTGAAGCTGAAGACGACTCCGTATCACGTGAAATACCGCCGCTGGCTCGAGCCGGCAGCCGAGCACCTCCGCAAAGCCGCGGCGGCCAGCGACGACAAGGCCTTCGCCAACTATCTGCGCCTGCGCGCGAAGGCGCTGCTGACCGACGATTACTATCCGAGCGATCTGGCGTGGGTGCGGTTGAAGGATCCGAAGTTCGATCTGATCTTTGCTCCGTATGAAACCTATCTCGACGATCTTCTCGGCGTGAAGACGTCGTACGGCGCGTCGGTCCTGGTGCGCAACGAGACCGAGTCGGCCAAGCTGGCCGTGTTCAAGAAGTATGTCCCCGACATTCAGGATTCCCTCCCTCTCGCCGCCGAGGATCGGCCGTCGAAGAAGGGCCTGGAGTCGCCGATGGAGGTGATGGACGCGCCGTTCCGCGCGGGCGACCTGCGGCACGGATATCAGGCCGCGGCCGACAATCTCCCGAACGATCCGCGCATTCACGAGAAGGTCGGATCGAAGAAGATCTTCTTCAAGAACTTCACCGATGCCCGCGTCAACTACGTGATCCTTCCCGTGGCCAAGCTGCTGATGCGTCCCGACCAAGCGGCGCAGGCTTCGGGCGAGGGATATCTGGCGGCGGTGATGATGCACGAGATCTGTCACGGCCTCGGCCCGGCCTTCGCGCGCAAGGGTGGTCAACACGTTGACATTCGCGAGGCCATCGGACCGGCGTACTCGGGATTGGAGGAGGCGAAGGCCGACGTCACCGGCATGTTCGGCCTCAAGTGGCTCGTCGACCACGGCGCGCTGCCGAAGGAGAGGCTCGAGGAGTACTACGCCTCGTACGTCGCCGGGATCTTCCGGACCGTGCGGTTCGGCACGGCCGAGGCTCATGGGCGGGCGGAGATGATGGAGTTCAACTACCTGGCCGAGAACGGGGCCGTCACCCGTGACGCATCGGGGCGCTACGTGATCGACTACGTGAAGATGCCCGAGGTGATGGCCTCGCTGGCGAAGGAATTGCTGGAGATCGAGGCGACTGGCGACCGCGCCCGGGCCGAGAACTGGTTCAAGCGATACGACCAGATGCCGGCCAGTTTGCGCGGTGCGCTGGATGCCGCCGGGAACGTGCCGGTGGACATCGATCCGCTCATTCCATTCCACGAGGGCGTGCAGTAAGCGATGAGTTTGACAGTGGGAATGACGGACATGCAGACTGCGGCAGACAGTGAGCCGAGCGGATGAACGCAGGACAGCAGAAGCGCGTTCTGATCGTCGATGACGACGCGGTCACTCGCGAGCTTCTCCTGGCGGCCCTGCAACGGTATTCGCTGACGATCGACGTGGCATGCGACGGCCACGAGGCACTGGAGCTGATCAAGGAGCATCAGTACGCGGTCATCATTCTCGACCTGCTCATGCCGGTTCTCGACGGCTTCGGCGTCCTTGATGGTCTCGATGGACCGGCGGCGAGGTCTCCGCCCGTCGTGCTTGTGATCACGGGCGCCGGCCGCAGCGAGATTGCCAGACTCAATCCGCGGCGCGTTCACGGCATCATGAAGAAGCCGTTCGATCCGGAGGAGCTGGCCGCGGTCGTCGTCGCCTGCGCCGAGATTCGGAGCCGCAAAGCCTTCGATACGATGGCCATCGCCACGATGATCGCGGGAAGTCCGTTGCTGGCGTTGCTGCAGCGGTTTTCCGCGTAAATTACATTCGAAGCGTTTACATCAACTTCTGCCGCAGCAGATCCGCCAGAAGCAGAATCACCGGGCCGCTCGTGCAGAGCACCGGACCGAGGGGATGGCCTTCGTCGGGCGATACGCATCGCTTCACGGCAGCGACCAGCGTCTCGACTTCGAACGGCTTCGGCACGATTCCACAGACTCCGTACGATTCGGCGCGCTGTGTCTCCCGGTTCGTGAGTGCGGCGGTGACGACGAGAACGCTGGCCAGCATCGCCGGCTGATGCTCCTTCAGAAAGTCGAGCACGGCGAACCCGTCGGTTTGCGGCATGCGCAGATCGAGGAGCATGACCGCGTACCGGCGCGTGCGCAGGCGATCGATCGCTTCCTGCCCATCAATGGCGACTTCGACGTTGTAGTCGCGATGCAGAAGCGCTGTGATGAGCGTACAGGTGGCCTCGTTATCATCCGCTAGGAGGACGTAGGGTTTCTCGACTTTGGACATACCTTGGATACGCGGCATCTTACACTGTCGGCGGAAACGAGGTGCACTTGGGAAGACGTGGCGGTCGCGTAACTGAGGATTGGGATGAACCGGCCAGCAGCCGCCGAGGCGGCAAACGCCGCAAAGCGGTGACGGAGGCGGAAGATCCGTTTGACACCGGCGCATGGGGAGCGGTCACGGACGTCGATCCGCATGATGCCGCCATGGTGATCTCGATCGGCAAAGGGCGCTGCCGGCTCTTTCATGACCAGCGCGAATTCGACTGCTCGGTTCCGCCGGAGCTGGCTAAGCGGCAGAAGAGCGCGCTGGCGGTCGGCGACCGCGTGGTGACCGAGACATCCGAGGGAGGCTGCAGGCTGGCCGCGGTCCTGCGGCGGCGCACCGTGCTGTCGCGTCCCGATCCGCTCAATCCGCGCGTACAACGGCTCATCGCCGCCAACATCGACGTCGTCATCCACGTCGTCTCCGTAAAAGCGCCGCCGCTCCGCCCGCGGCTGATCGACCGCTTCCTCATCGCCATCCAGCGAGGGGGGGCGCAGGCCGGCATCTGCGTGAACAAGATCGACCTGCTCGAGGCCGATGAGCGCGGCCGCGAGCTTGCCGCGCTCGATCCCTACCGCGCGTTGGGCGTGCCGGTTGTGGCGTGCTCGATCAAAACGGGCGAGGGCTTCACCGAGCTTCGGGCACTGGTCGAGGGGAAAACGTGTGCGCTCGTCGGCCATAGCGGTGTCGGCAAGTCGTCCATCCTGAATGCGCTCGACGAACGCCTGGATATCGTCACGGGCGAGCTGCACAAACGCGGCACGGGCCGCCACACCACCACCGCCTCGACACTTCACGACCTCGGCGGCGATACCTATCTCATCGACACCCCCGGGATCCGCGAGTTCGGTCTCTGGAACCTGACGCCGGAGACGCTGCCCGACTACTTCCCGGAATTCGCGGAGCCGGGGGAGTACTGCCGCTTCAACGACTGCACGCACCTCCACGAGCCCGGCTGCGCGGTGAAGGAGCGCGCCGAGGCGGGGGAGTTGAGCCGCGCGCGGTATGACGCCTACGTCCGTCTGGCGGAAGATTTATCGCAGCCGGGCCGTTGATCCGGCGCATGCGAAAACTCGTCCTTCTGATCGCCGCCGCGGCCGCGGCATGCGTATCGAAACCGCAGACCGCACCTTCTCCAGCGGCACCGGTGGCCGCCGCCCCTCCGGCCGCGATATCCGCCGCCGCACTCGTCGACCACACGGGAGACTCGCCCGAGACCGCGGTGACGGTGCCGGCGGACGCGCCCAACGAAGGGATCGACTTTCAGAACAACTGGATCTACGACCGGTACGGCCGGTTCCGGCGGCAGGGAGGCGGCATCGCCCACCAGGGCGAAGGGGCCGCGCTCCGGCGCTATGAGGTGGTGAAGGTCGAGTTGGCCGACCACTCCGAGCGCACCATCTATTTCGACATCACCGAGAACGAGAAGACGTGGGACACGTCGAGGAAACCACACTGAAGGCAGAAGGCAGAAGGCAGAAGGATGAAGGCAGAAGGATGAAGGCAGAAGGATGAAGGCAGAAGGGACTGTTTGATTCAGCCTTCATCCCTCTGCCTTCTGCCTTCTGACCTCTGCCTTTACCGTGTCTTTACGCAGCCGCTGGCGAGATTCGACCATTCGTACTGGTAGCCGAAGCCGCCGGTGCCGATGAAGGGCGGCGGGGACCAGGCGCATTTGTCGTCGCCTGTGTTGCCTTGCGGATCGAACCAGGCGTTGTTGACGGGGTTCATCACGGCTTCGCGCGTCTCGTGACAGATGAAGTGCTCCTCGTCGAGCGAGGCATCATTGAAAGCCTGGCAGCCCGCGCATCCCTCCCACGGCTGGACCGAATACTTCACGTGCTTGCCTGCGGCGTCGGTGAAGTAGAAGTGATACGAGCAGTAGGCCAGATTCGGACCGCCGCAGGAGGTCGCCGTACCGTCAGACGAGTACGACGTGCCCGGGATGAAGACCTCGTAGACGGCGCTGTAGTCGGTCGAGCCGTGCGCCCTGATGACCTTCCTGACTTCCCCCTGGACAAGGGCGTCCGTCACGTTCGTCGGAGGCGTGGAGGTATCGAAGTAGTCCGGGGTCGAGCTTCCGGCGAGGTTCGTCAGATTGATCAGGCCCACCGTGCCGGTGGCGTCATCGATGCCGCCGTACTGGGTGATCACGTTGTACTCGCCGGTCGTTCCGAACTGGTTGCGGAAGTTCTGCATGTTCGTGGTGTAGCCGATGGGGAACGAGCCCCAGAAGATCATCACGGCGTGCGCGTTGCGGATCACTCTGCCGCCGCTGTGGTAGACGAGGTTTCCGGAGCCGGCCAGGCCGGCATCGTTGTTCGGTTTGGCCTGGCCGTTGTTCCCCTGAGCGAATGCCGAAGCCGTGAGCGCTGCTGCAAAAACAAGGACCAGAGATTTCTTCATGACGGTGTCCCTCGCGTTCAGTAGATCAGTAGATTAGTGGATCAGAAGCGACGTTCCTTATCTACTAATCCACTGATCTACGAATTCACTGTCCGTTGGTTCAGGAAAATGAAGGCCCCGCTCGCGCGGGGCCTTCGTGTTTCCGGGAGAGAGATCAGCGGGTCTTGATGCAGCCGCTGTTGAGATTCGACCACTCGTACTGGTAGCCGTAGCCGTTGGTGCCGATGAACGGCGCCGGGGACCATGCGCACTTGTCGTCGGCTTCGTTGCCCGAACCGTCGAACCAGGCATTGCCGAGGGCGTCGGTGACCGCCTCACGGGTCTCGTGGCAGACGAAGTGCTCCTCGTCGAGCGAGGTATTGTGGAAGGCTTGGCAGCCCGAGCATCCCGCCCACGGCTGGATCGAGTACTTCACATGCTTGCCAGCGCCGTCGGTGTAGTACCAGTGATAGGCGCAGTAAGCCAGGTTCGGTCCGCCGCAGGAGGTGCTGGTTCCATCGGACGAGTACGAGGTGGAGGGGATGAAGACCTCGTAGATGGCGCTGTAGTCGGTCGTGCCGCGCGCCGTGATGGCCTTCTTGACTTCCGCGATGACCTTGGCGTCCGTCACGTTCGTCGGAGGCGTGGAGGTATCGAAGTAGTCTGCGCTCGAGCTTCCGGCGAGGTTCGTCAGATTGATCGCGCCGGTGGTTCCGGTGGCGTCGTCGATACCGGTGTACTGGGTGATGGTGTTGTACTCGCCGGTCGTTCCGAACTGGTTCCGGAAGTTCTGCATGTTCGTGGTGTAGCCGCTGGGGAAGGAGCCCCAGAAGATCATCACGAGGTGCGCGTTGCGGATCACCTTGCCACCGCTGTGGTAGGTGAGGTTTCCGGTGCTGGCGAACCCACCCGCCTCGTTGTTCGGTTTGCCGTGGCCATTGCCGACGTTAACTTCGTGGTCGCTGTTGCCCTGAGCGAATGCGGAGGTGGCGAGCGCTGCTGCAAAAACAAAAACCAGAGCCTTCTTCATGAATGATATCCCTCTCCTTAAATAGTTTGAACGACTGGCCGTCCCTAAAAGCAACCGGGCTGCCATCGTTTCGTCACAAGCTAAGTGATTGAAAACACAGGAGAGAGCGTGCAGCAACGATATAAATGCGGCTCATTATCTGACCACTAAGAGCGACTTGGTGGGGTCAATGATTGAACGATGGTCAAGATTGGAACCACGGACAATCGGCAGTCATGGCTGCCCAACCCGGGCGAACAAAAAAAGGCCCCGCTCGCGCGGGGCCTTCGTCGTTTCGAGGAGAGAGGGATTAGCGGGTCTTGATGCAGCCGCTGTTGAGATTCGACCACTCGTACTGGTAGCCGAAGCCGCCGGTGCCGATGAACGGCGCCGGGGACCACGCGCACTTGTCGTCGGCTTCGTTGCCCGAACGGTCGAACCACGCGTTGCCGAGCGAGTCGGTAACGGCCTCACGGGTCTCGTGGCAGACGAAGTGATCCTGGTCGAGCGAGGTGTTGCCGAAAGCCTGGCAGCCCGCGCATCCGGCCCACGGCTGGATCGAGTACTTCACGTGCTTGCCGGCGCCGTCGGTGTAGTTGAAGTGATAGGCGCAGTACGCCAGGTTCGGTCCGCCGCAGGAGGTCGAGCTGCCGTCGGAAGAGTACGATCCGCTCGGGATGAAGACCTCGTAGATGGCGCTGTAGTCGGTCGAGCCCTTTGCGGTGATGACCTTCTTGACTTCAGCCTGGACGATGGCGTCCGTGCAGTTCACCGGAGGGGTGGTGGTGTCGAAGTAGTCCGTGGGGCCCGCGGCGAGGTTTGACAGAGCGATCGCGCCAGTGGTTCCCGTGGCATCGTCGATGCCGGTGTACTGGGTGATCGTGTTGTACTCGGGGGTCGTTCCGAACTGGTTCCGGAAGTTCTGCATGTTCGTGGTGTAGCCGGCCGGGAACGAGCCCCAGAAGATCATCACGACGTGCGCGTTGCGGAGAACCTTGCCACCGGTGTGATAGGTGAGGTTTGAAGTTCTGGCAGCCTGCCCCCCGGCGTTGCCGGGCCCGTTCAACTCGAAGTGTGGGTTTCCATGGGTGGCATCATTGCCGTTGTTGTTGTCGCTGTTGCCTTGGGCAAATACGGAGGTTGCTAGCGTTGCTGCAAAAACAAAAACGAGAGCCTTTTTCATGAACGGTGTCCCTCTCCTAAAATTAGTTTAAAGTGAGCGTAAAAAGACTGGAGGCCGATTGACGACTGACCGCTTCCCATGAGCAACTTGGCTGCCACCATTTTGTCACAGAACTAAGTGATTGAAAACACAGAAGAATGTGCGGAACAAGGACATAATTGCGGCTCAGGACCTGACCCTTAAGAGGCTCTTGCCCGGGTCAGGGATTGAACGAGTGGTCATCAATTGATCCACTTCGTGGTGCACGACACCCTTCACCCCGGTTGGAACAGGGACTTTTCTCCCCCACGTGGTCTAATCGCAGACGTGGGGAATCCGGTCATTCGCACCTTCCGCGTGCCTCGATGGGTGACGATCGTTATTCTCGTTGCCGTCTCCGTGGCCATGGCGGCGCTGATCGTCTTCCTTTCCGGGCGCGCCTACCTCCGCCAGCAACTCACCCTCGCCGACATCGTTTCGCTCGTCCACCGCTATGACCGCGGGGCGCTCTCGAACGATGCGCTGCTGGCGACGATGGCGCCGGAGATTGCCGATATCCTCTTCTTCATGCCGTGGGGAGCGCTGGCCTTTCTTGCGTTCGATGGGGGAGAGGGACACCGTCTCCGCACGTATCTGCTGACTCTGGCGGTAGGCCTGACATTTGCGTTGGGGCTGGTAGCGTGGCAGAGCGTACTGCCGACGCGGGTGACGGGGTGGGAAGATGCAGGGTGGAACATGCTCGGCTGCCTCGCCGGAGTGGTCGGTGGTCATCTGCGCAAGCGTGTGCGAGTCCGTTTCGAATAGAGGGACAACGTTGATACTCATCGTGGAAGACGATCCGCAGGTAGGACGGCTGGTTGCGCTGGTCCTGCAGCGCAACGGGCGCGACTGCCAGGTCGTGTCGGACGGCACGACCGCGCTGTTGCGCGCGAAGGAGATGCGTCCGCAGATGATCCTCGCCGACCTCACCATCAAAGGGATGAGCGGCTCCGCTCTTTGCAACGCCTTGAAATCGCACGATGAGACGCGGTCGATTCCCTACGTGGTCCTTTCCGGCGACCGCGACATCGCCGAGAAGGCGCGCCAGTGCGGCGCCGACGACTACCTCATGAAGCCATTCGATTTTCCGGATCTGATCCGGCTCGTTGAAAAGTATGCAAGAACTGAAAGCTGAACGGCCGCCCGAATCGCCCTCTGACTCAAATCCGGCCAGCCGCCTCATGGCCCGCCTGACCGAAGAGGGCTTCACCACCGAATCGACCGAGGATGATTGGAGGAGCTTCGGAGAGATCATCTACCGCCGCGCCGAGAAGATCTCCTTCGCCACCGGCGAGACGACGTTCATCTTCACACGCGTTCGCGATCTCAACGAGCGCATCCTGAGGCAGACGTCGGAGAGCGTCGTCAACGCCTACAAGGCGCGGGGCGTGGCCGGCAAAGCCCTTTCCGTCCTGCAAGCGACGACGGTCTATCACTGCCTCGTGGCCGAGGGAGATCAGCCGCACAACGACCTCCTGACCGGCTACGTCACGCGCGCCGGCGGGGCCACGTTCATCCCCGTCATCATCGTCCCGGAGATCAATCAGGTGATCTATCCCGATCTCGAAGAGAAGGTGGCCAGCGTCCGGCCGCGCGTCGAGTACCTGCAATACCTCCTCGGCGAGCGCCGGGAGATCGTCGACATGCACCGTCCAACCGTCCAGGCCATCTGGGTCGGAATCGGCGCCGTGGGGTTGCTGCTGTTGCTGATCCTGATTACGTTGCTGCATTAGCTGTGGCTTCGCCGCGTTGTCGGTTATCGGTTGTCGGTTTTTCGATGGCACCCGCGCTGCTCTTGCAGCTTCAGACAACTGATAACCGATAACCGACAACGCGCGATAGCGCAGTTCACGGCGCAGTTACAATTCACCCATGTCCGCCGATCTCCGCGCTGTGCCGCCGCCTGAGGATCCCAACCTCGATCTCGGGTTCGGGAGCGTCGTAGCACGGGAGAGCCGAAAGCGGCTGCTGAACCGGGACGGTACCTTCAACGTCCGGCGCGAGGGGCTTGGCTACTGGGAATCGCTCTCCGCGTATCACTACTTCCTGACCATCAGCTGGCCGAAGTTTCTCGGATATGTCGCCGCCGCGTACGTCATCCTCAACGCGCTCTTCGCGGCCGCCTTCGTCGCCTGCGGCAAGGGGGCGCTGACGGGATTCGCCAACGAAGCGTCGATGGAGCGCTTCTCGCAGGCGTTCTTCTTCTCCATTCACACGCTGGCCACGATCGGCTACGGCAACATCGTTCCGGTGACCTTTGCCGCCAACGCGCTGGTGGCGTTCGAGTCGCTGGTGGGCCTGCTCGGCTTCTCCATCATCGCCGGCATCGTCTTCGCGCGCTTCGCCCGTCCACGCGCGGAGATCGCCTTCAGCAACGTGGCCATCGTCGCTCCGTACCGCGACAAGACCGCGCTCATGTTCCGCATCGTCAACAAGAAGCGGAACGAGATCGTGGAGATGGGCGCCACGGTGCTGCTGGCGCTGCGCAAGCGCGGCGGCGCCAGCACCGACCGCGAGTTCATTCCGCTCACGCTCGAACGGGAACGCGTGGTCTTTTTCCCTCTCTCCTGGACGATCGTCCATCCGATCGATGAGAAAAGCCCGATGAACGCCTGTTCCCCCGACGAGTTGCGCGCACGCGATGCCGAGCTGCTCATCCTGCTCAACGGCTTCGACGAGACGTTCTCCCAGACCGTCCACACGCGCTCTTCCTACAAGGTCGACGAGATCGTCTGGGGAGCGAAGTTCAGGACGATGTTCAACCCCTCCGAGGAGGATGGGACGATCTCGGTCGACATCCGGAAGCTGGACGACGTCGACAGGACGTGAGGAAGCTGCGGTAGCGAGTTGTCGGTTATCGGTTCTTCAAGCGTGCAAGCTGCGCAGGTACCATCGGCAACGATCGACCGATAACCGATAACCGATAACCCATAACCGATAACCGGTAACCCGCCGAACGGCAGCGCCTCATCGCAGAGGTACCATGTAAACATTCGCCTGTGACGGAAGTCAAAACGCCATGAAACAATGGATTGCACTCGCGGTCGTTGCGCCGGCTCTTCTGCTCGGCGCTGAGAAGGAGACGTGCCCGTACGGCCCGTTCGACCTCCGGTCGCCGGCCGAGCAGCAGGCCAGCCTCTACCACAAGCTCTCCGTCACCGCCGAGGCGGTGGCTCCGAGCGGGAGGCGTCACGCGGTCGAGCCGGTGCCGGGAGGCAGCTCTTCCTATCCCGCGTCGGTCAACTACATCGACGATGAAATCTTCGGCAAGATGAAGACCGACGGGATCCTCCCCGCCGCGATCTCCTCGGACGAGGAGTTCCTGCGCCGGGTCACCATCGATCTGACCGGCCAGATTCCCGATCCCGCCACGGTGCAGGCCTTCCTTGCCGACAAGTCCGCCGACAAGCGGTCCAAAACCATCGACGGCCTTCTCGCCTCCGATGCCTTCGTCGACCGCTGGACGATGTGGTTCGGCGATCTCGTGCAGAACGTGCAGGTCTCGGCGAACAGCCGCGAGTTCCCGAACGGACGCAACGCCTATTACACATACATCCACGACTCGATCAAGGCGAACAAGCCGTACGACCAGATGGTGCGCGAGCTTCTTGGCGCCACGGGTGACAGCTTCGCCTCAGGCCCGCCGGACTTCTGGGTGCGCCAGATCCAGCCCAACGGTCCGATTCAGGACACCTACGACAACCTGGCCGCGGAGTCGGGCCGGATGTTTCTTGGCATGCCGATGCAGTGCCTCTCCTGTCACAACGGTCTGAAGCATCTGGAGACCGTCAACGTCTACCTCAAGTCGCATTCGCGTTACGACTTCTGGGGGAACTCCGCCTTCTTCTCGCACGGGCGCGCCACGCGCCAGAACCCTGATGCGACCAACAAGAACCTCGTCAGTTGGCTGCTCTCGGACGCGCCGGATAGCGCTGCCGCCTATTCGCTGAATACGACCACCGGCAACAAATCGCAGCGTTGCGGCACCTGCCCGACCACCGAGACGGTCAAGCCATACTTCTTCATGACCGGCGAAGCGCCGCGCTCCGGCGAGCCGTGGCGCGTTGCCTACGGCCGCATTCTCACCGCCCATCCCCAGTTCGCCACCGCGGCGGTGAACTACCTCTGGAAAGAGATGTTCGGCCTCGGCATCGTCGAGCCGGTGAACAACATGGACCCGGCCCGCTACGATCCGAATAATCTGCCCGCCGGTCAGATCCTGCAGCCGAACCATCCCAACCTGCTGAACCGTCTTCGCGACGATTTCATCGCGGATCACTACGATTTGAAAGCCATCCTGCGGACGATGGTCATGTCGAACGCCTATCAGCTCTCGACGAAATACACCGCCACGGCGTGGAACGAGTCGTGGACGCCGTACTACGCGCGGCACCTCCCGCGCCGGTTGATGGCCGAGTCGATGGTCGACGCTGTCGCCAAGGCCACCAGCGTACCGGTCACCTACAACATCGCCCTCATGCCGGCCGTGACCTCGGCGATGAAGCTCGCCGACCCGCTCGACGTCCGTAACACCGTCTATGGCCGCTTCCTCGATGAATTCGGCCGGGGCAACCGCGACGATGAATCGCGCGAGAACGACAGCTCCATCGCCCAGGCGCTCTCTCTGATGAACGACAACACGGTGGTCGTCAACCGCACGCACAAGAACACGGCCAACTCGACGGTGGCGAAGACGCTTGCGTCGACCACCGATCCCAACGTGATCGCCGACCAGCTCTATCTCTACACGCTGTCGCGCCATCCGACCGCGTCCGAGAAGAGCCAGGCGGTCGCCTATCTCAAGAGCGGCACGCTGGCGCAGAAGACCGAAGACCTGCAATGGGTGCTGCTCAACTCCCTCGAGTTTCTGTTCGATTGAAGGACTGACGACAATGGCAAAGGCGAGACATAGCAAGAGCACCACCGAGTGCACGACCTGCTCGAACAAGAGCGGCTTCCCGCTGGAAGGGGAGGGCTTTTCCCGGCGCCGGTTCATGCAGGTGGCCGGAACGGGCCTGGTGGCCTCGTACTTTGCCGACGTCTTCAGCCCGCGCCTGCTGCATGGCGCGACCACCCAGGCCGGCGTCTTTCTCCAGAACACCGCCAAGAACTGCATCTTCATCTTCCTGCCGGGCGCGCCCAGCAACATCGATACGTGGGACCTGAAGGAAGGGGCCTGGACGCCATCCGACTTCGCGCCGACGTCCTACGACAACAACAACGTCCGTTTCCCGCAGGGGCTGCTGCCGATGACGGCGGCGCAGCTCGGCAGGGTGTCGTTCGTCCGCTCCGGCCTCTCCTGGGCGGCGGTCCATACGCTGGGGCAGGCGTGGGCGCAGATTGCCCGCAACCCCGGCGGCGCCACCGGCTCGATCGCGCCGCATATGGGCGCCGTCGTCGCGCTGGAGTCGCAGATCAATCGCGCTCCGACCGACGTTCTGCCGGGATTCATCGCTCTCAACTCCGCCGGCATCCCGGCGTCCGGATATCTTCCCGCGTCGTACGCGCCGTTCCAGGTGATCCCCGCCGCCACCGGCCTGCCGACGATCGCTCATCCCGACGGCGTATCGCGGTTCACCGACCGCTGGACCTTTCTCCAGCAGCTCGATTCCAACCGCACCACCGGCGCCCTCGGCAAAGCGACGACCGACATGGAGGATTTCTACACCCAGTCGAAGGCGCTCATGGACGCGCCGAACATCAACGCCGTCTTCAGTTTCTCGGCCACCGAGCATACGAAGTACGGCGCCACCTCCTTCGGCGACTCGCTGGTCGTGGCGCGCAATCTCGTGGCCGCGGGGAAGGGGACCCGTTTCGTGCAGGCCACCCTGGGCGGATGGGACCATCACAGCGGCATCTACACGAAGCCCGCAAACGGCGTGAATTCGCTCTACACGCAATGCGCGCAATTCGATCCCGCGTACGCGGCGCTGCTGTCCGATCTGCAGTCGATGCCCGGCTCTGTTGCCGGCAAGACGCTCCTCGATGAAACGCTGGTCGTCGTCGTGGCCGAGTTCGGCCGCACCGTCGGCGCCCTGAACAACCAGAACGGCCGCGATCACAACCTGCGCATGACCACGGTCTGGGCTGGCGGCGGCGTCCGCGGCGCCCAGGTGATCGGCAAGACCGACCCGACCGGCGCCACCGTGGTCGATTACGGATGGAGCGGCAACCGCGACATCCGCCCAGAGGATGTCACCTCGACGATCTACTCCGCCCTCGGCATCGACTACACCACCGTCCGCCACGACGACCCGCTCAACCGCGGCTTCGAATACGCCCCGGCGTTTTCGGACGGCACGCACCCGAAGCCGGTCGACGAGCTGTTCTGACTTGGATTCCTAAGAGCTCCCGTCCATACACGCTCGGTTCCGTCTCATGGACGATGCGGAGCCCCTCCGGCGGGGGAGTTGCGTTATCTCCTTCGGCCACGGGCACTTGAGACGCGTACGCGACTCAGGCAAACATCAACTCAGCGTTTCCAGCCAGTGGCTGCTCGCACTTGTCGACGAGTCGCCTGACCAGCATCCGGCCTACGGAAGCCAGTCTTGCCCGTACGTCTCCCGCAACCGTCGCTCCGTCTCCTTCCTTATGTCGTCGTAGGGAATGTCCGTTAGCCTGGCGGGATCGAAGGCGCAGGCGCGGACGATGTTTTCAATGGCGGAAGGGTTGAGCGTTGCCTGTTGCATCAAGCCGAGGTGGAAGTAGATCTCGGGGCGGCGGTCGAGCTGGAGGGCGCGCTGGTATTCGGCGATGGCCGTGCGGGGATCGTCGCTGGCCTCGGCGGCGGCGCCGAGGGTCATGGGGATGTTGGCGTCGGGAGGAGTCACGCACGTGCAGCCTTGCAGATCGGCGCGGATCTGGCTGGCCAGGCGTTGCACCTGGAAAGGGGACGGCGACTCGCGGTCGAGCGCGGCCGCGCCGAGGGATGCGGCGTGCCCGCAGCGCAGAGGGGTGATGGTCCATCGATCGAGCGCGTAGACGGTGGCGGCGATGAGCAGCAGCAGCCCCGCACCGCGAAGGATCGTGACTCCGCGGCTCATGAGTTGCGCCACCCGACACAGAGAGCCGCGAGGTGCGCCACCAGGGCCCTGATGACCGTCGTCTCCATCGGAAACTGCGCGATCGACAACACGATCCAGAAGACCGCCAGCGGCAGGGCCAGATGATGCACGAAGCGCCGCCGCCAGTCGTCCGCGGACGGCGGGATCGTGAATGACAGGAAGCCGAGCGCGCCGATCAGCGCCAGGAATGCGCCATAACCGATGACGCCTCCCTCGGCCAGCGCCTGCAGGTGGTCATTGTGGACTTCGCCGAAATTGACGCCGCGGTTGTAGGCCTGGCGAAGCGAGGGATAGCGCTGCTCCGCGTGAATCTTGTAGTCGTAGTACTGCCAGGCGAACGCCCCCGGTCCCACCCCGGTCAGCGGATGGTCCGTGAACATCGACCACGCCGCAACGAACGGCGTCAGGCGATCGGTGGCGAGGGCGTTGTAGTCGCCCGTTCGGATCCAGATGACCGCATTGACGGCGCGGTGGCGGAACGGTGCCACGAGAGAGACCAGCAGAACGCCAACGATCACGGCCGCGGCAACGACGCGGACCGCGTTGCGCCAGGACGAGATCACGATCATGACGAACACGGCGGCGACGAAGGCGAGGATCGCCGTCAATGTCTGGCAGGCGATCAGGGCGATGACGAGCAGTGCGGCGATGAGGATGTCGCGCACGTTCCATCGATGGTCGCGCTCGCGTGCGGCGATCACGGCAATGATCGCCAGCGCCGCCGCGCCGAGGTAACCGCCAACTTCGTTGGGATTGCCGATGAGCGCATTGCACTGAAGATGATGCGGAAGGCCGGCCTGCACGCCGAATGGCATCCAGAGCTTCGTCTCCTCGACGATGACCAGCAGCGCATTCGTCACGGCTGCCGCCAGCGGTGCGGCTACGAGCAGCCATCCGCCCGAGCGGGCAGCGGCGACGGTAGCGAAAAAGACGGCCGCGGTGGCGATGGCCGACCCGAGCGCGCCGATACTCTGTTCTCGGTTGGTCGACGTCAGGGTGAGAAGCACGAAGGCGGCCAGCGCGGCCAGCGGCAGCAGCAGCCATGGGTCGCGCCACCTGGGGCGCGGGATGGGAGCGCCGGCCACGATCGCGGCCAACGCCACGCTGATGAGGAGAATCGCCTCCGCCCGGAGGAAGATCGCCTTGGGCAGACGGAACATCTCCGAGGGATCGCGGCGAAAGACGAGAGGGAGAGCCAGCGCTCCAGCCGTCACGAGCGCGAACGTCGCCAGCTCGCGCCACCGGTCGATGCGCGCGGACCAGTCCGCTCGAGACCTCATCATCGGACGCGCATTCTATCGAAGGCGATCTGATAATCTGTCGCCGGTCCAAAATGATCGCTGCTTCCCGCTGCCCGTGGTCCGTCTGCCCACAATGAGGGTCCTCATCATCACGTCGCGATTCCCATGGCCTTCCTACACCGGCGAGCGGCTTCGCGCGTCGATCTGGGTCTCCGCGCTCGCGCGCAGCGGCGAGGTGGCCCTGGTCGCGCCGCCCGGAATGGTGCCGGAGGGATTGCCGCCTTTCCGTCTGTTCCCGGCGCGACGTTCGCTCCGGCGCCTGATGATGGGCGCTCTGCGACTGCTCCGTGACGGCCTGCCTTTTCAATGTCTGTTGGCCGCGCCGTACCATTGGCGTGACGCCATCGACCGGGCGCGGCATGAGGCCGGGCCGTTCGATGTGTCTGTCGTGATCCTTTCGCGTATGCATCCCTGGGTGAAGGATTCGCTGCAGGGCCGGACGGTGCTCGACGCCGTCGACTCCCTTCGCCGCAGCGCGGCGGAGAGGGCAAAGGCGGCCGGGCCGATGATGCGATGGCTCTGGAGGATGGAGGAGCGGCGCATGGCCCGCCTCGAGCGCGCGGCATCGAGCCGGTACGGCAAGGTCGTCGTCGTCAGCGAGGGCGAGCGGGAAGAGTTTGGCGAGGCTGTGGCCGTGCCGGTCGGTGTCGCCATCAGGCCGCTCGACGTTGGAGAGAGAGAGGGGGAGTCGCGTGCCTACGACTTCGGCTTCTGGGGACGGTTTCCTTACTTCGCCAATGCCGATGCCGCGGCGTGGCTGCTCGATGAGATCTGGCCGGCCATCCGCGCCTTGCATCCTTCGGCGACGCTGATCATGGGAGGCGCCGACGCGCCGCGTCCGCTGCGCAAGGCCGCGCGGGAGCGCGGCGTGACGCTGGTTTCTCCGGTCGACGACATCGGCGTCTTCGCCCGCGGCATCCGCGTGGCCCTGATGCCGTTGCGCTTCGGGAGCGGTCAGTCCAACAAGACTCTGGAGGCGGCCGAGGCGGGCTGCGCGATCGTCGGTACGCCCCTGGCCTTCCGAGGATTGGCGCCGCTGGCCGGCCACGCCCGGATCGAGTCGTCGACGGCGGGATTTGCCCGCGCCGCGGTCGATCTTCTCCGCGACGACGATCTTCGGGCCCGTCAGGTCGAGCAGCTTCGTGCCGTCGTGGCCGCGCAGTACGCGCGGGCGGTGACACTCGACCGGCTGGCCGCGATTGCCGGCGCGGCGGAGGAGGTCCGATGATCCGCCCGGGATCGCTGGAACGCTCGCTCCGCGCCACCATCGGCATCGCCGGCGATTTTATCGTTGCATGGTGGAGCCTGACCACGCTCGTCTATCTGCGCCGGACGGTTCCCCTCGCCTTCACGCGCTCTCTCCTCGCGCCGGAAAAACTTCCGCTCGACCCGATCATGGTGATGCTGTTCGGTGTGGCCTTCCTGGCCGGGCTGGGGCTTGCCGGCTTCTACCGGCGCAGGATCACGTTGCGCGGCCGTCCCATCGTCATGGTGGCGCTGCTGATTCAGATCGCGCTGGTCACCATCGGAACGACGGTCCTGGAAAGGCCGCTGCCGCGCTCGATCCTGCTGGCGGTTCCGCTGCTGGAAGCGCTGGCCTTTCCGATCTGGCGCTCGCTGCAGCAGAAGATCTGGCCGGTACGCCCGCGGGAGACGATCCTCGTCGGTGATCCGGCGGAAGTGGCCGCTGCCATGGCGGTGCTCCAGGGAGCGGACGATCAGCGGGTCCGCGTGATCGGTTACGTCGACAGCGATGCGGCGGAGGCGGGCGTGCCGTGGTTGGGACGCCTCGACGATCCGGCCGTGCGCGCGGCGGTCCATGAGGTGGAAGAGGTGATCTGCGTCTGGTCCGAGGCCGCGCCGCACGGCCGCCTCGAGCTGCTGCGCATTCGCGGGCCGCGTGGCTATCTTCTGCTGGCCTCCTCCGCCGACGCTCTTCTCGTTTCCTCGGTTCTGGGATGGATGGGCGACGAGCCGCTGATCGAGGTGATGATCGGATGCGGTTTCGGAGCGAATGCGATCGTCAAGCGAGGCATCGACGTCGCGGTATCGGTTGCCCTGGCCGTGCTCACCATTCCGGTCTGGATCGTGATCGCCGCGGCGATCTGGCTCGACGACCACGGGCCGGTCCTGTTCCGTCAACTGCGAACGGGGCGGGGCGGAGTTCCCTTTGCCATGTGGAAGTTCCGTTCGATGCGCGCGCCGGGACCGAACGCCGAGTCGGACGAGAGGCGCGTTACGCGCGTCGGACGATTCCTGCGCCGCTATCACATCGACGAGTTGCCGCAACTGATCAACGTGGTCATGGGAGAGATGAGCCTCGTCGGTCCCCGCCCGGAGCGGCCGGAGATCGCCGCACGGATTCTCGATGAAGTCCCCGATTTCGATCTGCGCTGTCTGGTCCGTCCGGGGATGGCCGGCCTGGCCCAGAGCCTCGTCGAATACGACTCCCGTCCCTCGGTCAAGCTCCGCTACGACCTCACCTACATGTGCTCCTGGTCTCTCTGGCTCGACATCCGGCTGATGTTCCGCAGCGTGGCAGCGGCGTTGTCGGGGAGCGGGATGTAGCGCCGCACGGCACAGACAAGAGTGTCTGTGGCTCCGGGTAGCGTCAACAAGACGATCGCCAGAGACCGGCCCCTCTCGCGGTGTGTCGTGTTACTCCGCCCGCCTTTCGCGTTACACCGCCTGTGTATCGCGTTCCTGCGCTTGTGTATCGCGTTCCTGCGCCTGTGTATCGCGTTCCTGCGCCTGCGTATTGCGTTCCTGCGCCTGCGTATTGCGTTCCTGCGCCTGCGTATTGCGTTCCTGCGAGTGCGTATTGCATTCCTGCGCCTGCGTATCGCGTTACACCGCCTGCGTATCGCGTTCCTCCGCCTGGTGTGTCGCGTAACTCCGCCGGTGTGTCGCGTTCCTCCGCCTGGTGTGTCGCGTAACTCCGCCGGTGTGTCGCGTAACTCCGCCACGTGTGTCGCGTAACTCCGCTGGTGTGTCGCGTGACTGAGCCGGTGAATCGCGTTACTCCGCCGGTGAATCGCGTTACTCCGCCGATGTAGCGCGTTACTCCGCCGATGTAGCGCGTTACTCCGCCGGTGTAGCGCGTTACTCCGCCGGTGTGTCGTGTTACTCCGGCGGTGTGTCGTGTTCATCCGCTGGTTTGGGGCGAAAAACTTCGGTGTACCTATTGACATCCGGAAAAGGGATGGCTAATACGCTGTGGGCTACGTAAATTTCGCCGCTCCGCGGCTGCGTCACCGATTTCACAGGACTCCCCATTTTCGATACAGCTCCAGATGCGTGTGCGCTGCATCCTCGGGAGCGGGCACCGAGGATGGCACGGTCGTTGTGATCGATCCGGTTCTCCACTGCTCGATGATCCGACCCAGCCCCTCCCCTCCACTCTCGAGCGGGGTGAGCCATCCGCCGCCGTGGCGGCGGATTCGCTCTGCGGGCGCGCCGAGGTCGAAGGCGGCTACGGCGGCTCCGGCGATCCAGGCCTCGGACAGTACGAGGCTGTAGGTCTCCGGCCAGGTCGAAGGAAGCACGACCAGCCCGATGCCGAAGCGCGCCAGCAGCGACGGCAGGGTGTCGCCGCGGTAGTAGCCGTGAACCGTAATGTTTGGAACGCTCCGTATTGCGCGGAGCAGCTCTTCGTCGCCGCCACCAAAGACGTGTAGATCGACGTTGCCGGGAAGACGGGCCAGCTCAGGTAGCAGATGCGCGCCTTTGTGACGTTTCACGCTGCCGGCATAGGCGATGCCGCGTCGTTCACCGTCCGTGTGAAGAGGTCGTGCCTGCACGCCCGGTTCGACGACCTCGGCGACAAGATCCGGCAGTGAGAAGAGCTGCCGATGTTGATCGAGCAGAAATTGCGACGGGACGATTACCCCTGTTGCCGCTATGAGTATCTCGCGCGCCAGAGCGCGTCGATCACGTTGCGCGTTTGGGGGAACGTCCCACGTCTGCTGAAGGCATCGGTGACATCGATCGAGGTCCTCGGAGTAGAAGCAGAACCTTCCCATCGGCTCTTCGATGAGGTGCGGACGGGCGCAGAAGAGGGAAAAGTCATGAAGGCTGACGATCACACGAATACCCGACTCGATGAGTCGCAGCACGGCGGGGAGCGGGACCTCATGCATCCCCTCGAAGTGAACGGTGGCGGCGCCTGTGACGGCGAGCGCTTGGCGAATGCCGGCTTCGAGATCGGTGGCGACGCGGCGGGATCCCGACTGCTCGAGACGTCCCGGAGAGAGGATGGCCACGCTGCGCTGCCCCCGCTCGACGCGAAGACGCGCGGCGAGTTGCGCCTGCACCCCTCCCAATCGCAGTTCCGTGCCGGAGGCTGCAACATTCAGGATGGCGGCCTCGGATGCGCCGGCGAACGTACCGCGCACGCGCATCGCCGCGCCGTGGAATGCGTCGCCGATCCGCTCGCCCGTTCTGCGCAGGGCGGACGGAAGCCCCTCGCCGCGGATGACGCTGGCCACCGTGCGGATCATGACCTGCGCGCCGCCAGCACCGCGTCGTACACGGCTTCGATCTCCGCGGCGTGAACATCCTCGCGTTTCGGCCGCGGAAGGCGGGCCGACCAGCGGTCGATGATGGCCGGGTCGCCGGCCACGGTGCGCAGGATCTGATGCAGCGCCGCGGCGTCTCCCGCCGGAAAGAGCTCGCCGCACTCGCCGGGGACGAACATCTCCGAGAGTGCGCCGCCCGCCGATGCGATCACCGGGACGCCACAGACCATCGCCTCGCGCGCGGCCAGGCCGAACGATTCCAATCCGATGGAGGGGACGAGCAGAACATCCATCGCCGTGAAGACGCGCGTCTTTTCGTCTTCGGCGAATCGCCCCTCGAAGATGACGGAGGAGTCGCCGGTCCGCTTTTTCAGGTCGTCGGCATAGCCGGGAAACGTGCGCACGTCGCCCCATATGTGCAGCGAGGCCTGCGAGGAATCGAGGCCACGCATGGCGTCGACGGCGATGTGGACGCCCTTGTGCGGCCCGATCGTGCCGACATAGCCGAAGCGAACCGGCCGCCGTGCCGGTGTCCTCGGCTCGCCCGGCGGGTCGACGCTGATGCCGTAAGGGATCACGTGATAGGGCGTCGTTGGCGGGATCACGCCCGCGCGAACATAGTCGTCGCGGATCGCATTTGAGCCGGAGATGAAGGCATCGCTCGCGGAGATCGCGGCGCGCGCGGCCGACCTGCGGACGGCGTGAAGAATCCTATTCGTGATCGGTGCGGGGGCGACCTTCGTCAGCGTGGCGCAGCGCGCGCACTTCGCCGCAGCCGGTCCGGTGCAACGGTTGCCGTCGCGATCGTAGAGGTTGACGCGCGCGCAGAGGAACCACCAGTCCTGAATCTGCAGCACGATCGGAATGCCGAGCCGTCTGGCGACGCCGGCCAGCGAGAAGGCGTGTCCGGCGAGATGATGAATGTGCAGCAGGTCGGGGCGCTCGGCAGTCAGAAACCGCGCGAAGTCGCGCTCGAGCAGCCGGTCGCGGATGGCGTTGCGGCGCAACGGATTCCGGGCAGTGAAGTTGTTCGTCACGATCCGCACCCGCACGCCTTCATCGATCAGCTCCACCGCCTCGCCGTGCGCGCGCGTCGGATCGGCGCCGCGCACGTAGACCGCGGCGTGGTGCGACGGCTGCTGCTGGTGTACGAGCCAGTAGGCGTAAAGCTCCGTGCCGGCATGCTGGAACGGAGGCCAGCCATGGACGAGATGAACGACACGTCGCTGAGTCGTATCCAGCTCCCCGAGTGCCGAGCGGATCCGGGCGCGGACCGGCTCGATCGGATCGGCACGCATGAATGCGGCAATCGTGGCCATGTAGCGCGGATGGAGTCGGCACAGCGTTGCCTGCGCCTGTCGCTGCAGCCGCAATTGCGACGATCGGAAGCTGCGATGGCCGGCGTGGTAGATGAAGGTGGCGTCGTCGGCGACATGCAGCCAGCCGCGGGCCAGCGCGCGCAGACAGAAGTCGTTCTCTTCTCCATATCCGAGCCCGAATTGCGTGGCGTCGAACAGGCCGACGTCATCCAGCACCGCCCGCCGGATGTAGAGACAGACACCGACTCCGGTTGGTATCCGAGGGTAACGGAGATCGGACGCGTGTTCGACCAGCGCCGCGAACGACGCGGCGTCGAACCCGGCCGGCAGCAGGTTCTCCTCGAAGCCGCGCGGAACGGAGCAGAGCGTGGCGTGATTCGAGAGCGGCGTGACCGTCCCGATGTCGCCTCCTATGTAGTCTGATGGGTACGCCGCATCGATGAGTTTCTCCAACCACCTCGGCGTGACGATTGTGTCGCTGTTGAGTAGCACGACGTCGGCCGTCGATTCGCGCATGCCGAGGTTCACCGCGGCGACGAAGCCGCCTCGCTGGTCGTTCCGCAGCACGCGGTGCGGAGAGCCTGCGACGATCGCCTCCACCTCGGCCTCCTGCGGCCCGTCGACGACGAGGATGAGGCGATGCTGCACAAGGTTCGTCTCGCGTTCGATGCTCTCCAGGCATGCCCGTAGCTCCTCCGCGGCGCCATAGATCGGAACGATCACATCCACCGTCGACGGACGCTCCGCCCGCGGTCTCCCCGCGCCTCGCGTCCAGTCGAGCGGACCGCGGCCGAGAGCACTGCGAATGGAGTCGATGATCTTCACGCGACGCGATTCTAGGGCGAGAACAGATGCCGGTGGAGAATTCGGATCGATCGAGCCACCGAAAGCGAGGTCCGTATACATCGCCTGGCAAACTTCTGAAAGGTTCCGAGCCGATACGAAACGGACCGGTATCGGCTCATCAATCTCCCTATCCGCCAATCTCAATCGGGACCTCCGGCGGACACTCGCAGATAAATTGGTCCAAGGAGGTAGGGAAAGTTGCCTCCCAGTCACTCCCATCATGAGGGTACAGATTATTCAGCCCTCGCTGATTAACAATAACTCGTCCAAACAAACACCAGCACCGCCTTTGAGGAGGTTCCAATAACATGAGCAGCGCGCCCATCGCTGATCGTCTGCGAACGTACGTGACACCTTCATCCCCGCTAGGACCTTCTGATGCCGCGCAGATCACGGATGATGAAGTGGCCGCAAAACTGTTCGACATCCACAACCAGTCCTTCTATAAGCTCCTGCGACGGGATCTGTCCGTGCTGATTGGCCGTCGTGGCTCCGGCAAAACCGCGTTGCTCAACAGCTATAAATATCGAAAATTTCTCGATCGCGATGGCACTCCAGCTACCGTCGGTAACACCTCAGACTTCCGATCCTACGATGTCGTTATCGACGCGGTCACCTACAAACAATTCGAAGACATGCAGAAGCTTGTAGTCCGTGACCCTGAACGCTTCCGGACGATCGAAGCTGTCGTCGATGATTGGGAAAGTCTAATCACCGATTATTTCTTTGCAAAGTTCATCATGGAGGAAGTCGAAGGCGGCAGAAAGACCGACGCAATCGTTACCTTGAATGACTACCTGCATCACGACGAAGACGACTATAAACGCGACGTCCGCGAAATGGTCTGGGGTAGGTCGTTGCGCGACAAGATCAAAGCGCTGTTCCATCTTCACGGTGATCATCACGCCAACCGGCTGAACCGCGCAGACGCGCTGGAGGTCGCCGTTCGACATCTCGACGATACCAAGCGGCGTGCCCTAGTGGTGTTTGATTCGATGGATGAATATGACGTCGGGAACGTTACATTCAACCGGACGTTAGGCGCGCTGATTCGATTCATATCTCACTTCAATTCACGCCAAGATAGGGTGAAGATAAAGCTCGGCCTGCCGTCTGAAATTTTTCCGGAGGTGACTCGTGCCTCGGCGAACGCGCTTAAGGATCTCATTAATGTCGATCAGCTGAGTTGGACCGCCATCGAGTTGGCACAAATAGCCGCACATCGCTTCCGACTTTTTCTGGAACTCTATGACCCCGACACAGCGGTCGGTCTCAATGATCTGGATTTAGATCGTCGTGCCGATGTGCACGAATTCTGGACTCAGTTCTTCCCCAAAGTTCAGCTCAATCGATATGGTGAAGAGGAGGAACCGTTAACATATATCTTACGACATACACAACTGCTACCCCGTCAGTTTTTGGTGATTGTGCAGCGGATTATCATGCGCAGTTACGCGGAACTGGGTCATTATCGTAAATGTCAATCGTCATCGATCGCGGAGGCGATCGAAGGAATCGAGCCGCTGATCGCGAGCGAGATATTGCACGCATTTGCACACGTGTATCCGTTTGCCGAAGCACTCTGCAGGCCTGTCTTCGGTGATTTTCCGACGGTGTTTTCGTTTGATGAGTTAGAGAACAAATGGCGAAAGAAGGGACGCCCCGTCGCCAAGGTACACGTACCGGATCTCGACGTGGCTGAATTTACTGAGATGGTCGTGAGGATGGGAATCGTTGGTGTTGGGCAGGAGGAGAAGGATCGATACTACGAAGGAAGCTTCGCCTATGATTCATTGGCTCCGTTGAACATCGGCGAAGGGAATGCGCTTTGCCTGCATCCGATCTTTAGTCGGCATTTTAATGCGGCTGGCAATGAGAAGAAAAAGGCTGTAATTCCGAAAGGAGTCGCGGGGATTCGTTGGGGAGGCAGATAGCGTGCCGGAGACCGACCATACCAATACGAACGCACGCGGGGTATGGCGGGAGCGTCTCGGGCTGTTCGGCAGCATCTTTGTGTCTGCCGGTATCGTGGTCGCTTCTTCCGGGCTGGCGAGGTATTATTGTGATCCGCACTGGTTGAATCGAGGTGGCGCGTTGATCGTGGCTGTACAGGCCGTCGCCGTAGCCGCAGAGTTTGCGCGGCGTGGCAGGTTACATGCGCTCCAGGTTACCATGCTGGCGCGAGTGGTCGAGAATGGCGCAGCCAAAGGCGTCCGAGATTCTAAGACTCTCGAAGTTGCGTCGAAGGATGGACGGGCCAAAGAGTTCTTGGATGCTGAGATCGCCAGAGCGGAGCGCCGCGCTTTGTTGATTGTATTGGGTCTAGCGGTCGCGGGCGAGATTATGCACGGGTTTGGCGACTTGATCTTCGAAGGTATTTTCCGCTTGCATCGCTAGAATCACGCAAGGAGCTGTTCTGGGGTAGCTCTTACGAGACCTTCGCTTTGACGAAGGCAACGAACGACGCAGACCTTAGCGTAGTTGGTGCGGGGCCGAGAGCCGCCAAAGCACCGCGCCATCATCGGCGTACACCTGCTCGAATCGAGGTGCCGAGGGAAGGCGTTGCCACGCGGTCGGACAGTGGGCGCGCGCGATGAGCAGGTAGCCGATGTTTGATTGGGTGAGGGTCTGCCAGAGTTCGGCATCTTCGCTCTTACCGAGGATCGTGTCGTAGGCAAACGGGCCGGCGATGTCGCCGAGGAGGTCATCGCCGCCGAAGTACTTCAACTGCTCCGCTCCGCAGACGTAGATCCGTCCCGGCCCGCGATGTTCCAGGGCGCGGTATTCGGGAATGTGGGCTTCTAGGTATTGCTGCCGCTGCGCCGAGGTGACTGGCAATGGACCTTGCCGGACGAGACGATAGCCGGCGTAGGCGATGCCGGGCGCGATCGCAAGAAGCGATAACGCGATCACGACGTTCTTTCGGAGCAGCGGCGCGACGGCACTGGCCGCGGCCATGGCCACCAGAGGCAACAGCGGCAGCAGATAGCGCGAGTCCTGCGGCAAAAAGGTGAAGATGGCGATGTATCCGATGCAGACGGCCGCAAGGAACGTGGCGCGGCGGTCGCGGATGGCGGCGATGAACGTGATCAGCGTCGCCACCGCGAACAGCGGCGAGTAGGGGGGTTGGAAGTTGACGCGATCCCGCGCGAAGGTGATGTCCCAGAAGAGACGGAGCACATTCGCGGTTCGCGGCGTGGGCGGCAGGGTCCAGGGAGTCGCCCCGAACAGACTCGGCAGAAAGGGGAAGAAGGGATTGCCGGTCAGCGCGACGATGCGTCCATACATCGGAAGCACACCGGCGGCGAGCGCGACGAGGAAGAGCGGAATGGTGCGGCGCCGGTTCGCGCCGAAGAGCAGAAGGTACGCCAATCCTGCAGCCGCGAAGTAGCAGCCGAGGTACTTCACGCTGCATGCGGTGCCGAGGAGAAAACCGGCGGCGATCGGGTTGCGGTCGAGGCAGTAGACGCCGGCTGCCACGAAAAGCATAAGCGCCGCTTCGGTATAGGTAATCGTCGCCATCTGAATGACGATCGGATTGCCGAGGATGAGCGCCGCGGCGAGGAATCCGGTCAGCCGCTGCTTCGGCCAGGCGATCATCAGCCCGGTCAGGATCAGCACTTCCGCGAGCGCGACCAGATGCGTGGCGGTGTCGCCCGCCAGCAGAAATGGCGGGACGCAGAGCAGCTCCTGGAGTTGCGGAAAGATCGGGAGCCGGTGCTCGGCGAGGAAACGGATTGCCCCGGAGCCTGCGATGGCCCGCACGAAGGGGAGGTGGTAGAGCGTTTCATCGAACGCCAGCGGCGGATAGAGCGCGAGGAGAAAAAGAGGGAAGGTGAGCAGCGCCACCGCTGCGCCGCGGACGAGTTGCCGCCGATCCAGCCGGCGGACTGCCGGCACTACGCATGCGCCCAGCGCGATGGCCGCGAAGGTCCAGAGACTCCAGGGGTGCAGAGCGCCGATCGTGCCGAGGAGGACGAAGAGCTGGCCGGCGATGGCCATTCCCATCACCGCGCGCAGCGCCAGCGGGAGGCGCGGTCCCATGACGACCGTCCCGGCCGCGGCCGCGACCGCAAGCAGGAGCGCCAGGATTGCCGCATGTTCGACGATGAAGAACACGGCGGCGATGATCGCATGCGCGGTAACGTAGCGGGCGCATGCCCGATCTCTCCATCGTCATCCCGACGTTCAACACGGCCTCGATGACGTTGCGCTGCTGCCGCGCCGTGCTGGCGTCGATGCCGGCGGCGACTGAGGTCATCGTGGCAGATGATGGATCGACCGACGGGACGGCGGAGCTCCTCGGGCGCGAGGTGCCGGGGGTGACGGTGGTGCGGTTGGAGTCGAACCGCGGCTTCGCACCGGCGGCGAACCGCGGGGTTGGCGAGGCAGACGGCCGCATCATCCTCCTGCTCAACAGTGATGCCGTCGTGGAAGAGGGCGCGCTCGAGGCCATCGTCGCCGCGTTCGACGCCGATCCCACCCTCGGCATAGCCGGTGCGCGGCTGGTGAATGAAGACGGTACGGCGCAATGGAGCGGCGGCCGAACACCGACGCTGCCGTGGATGATCGGCGTCGTCAGCGGCGCGGGGCGGTTTGCGCGTTTCTTGCGGCGCCGGCACAGACAAGAGTGTCTGTGCCACATTGATCCTGCCGAGGCGAACCGGCAGCGCACTCCGGAGGGTCCAATGTGGCACAGACACTCTTGTCTGTGCGACGTCGATTGGGTCAGCGGTGCGGCGATGGCCATTCGCCGCGAAGTCTGGGATGCCGCCGGGCCGCTTGACGAACGGTTCCGCTTCTACTGTCAGGACATCGAGCTTTGCGTTCGCGCGCGGAAGGCCGGCTGGCGTGTGGCTGTCGTCGAGAACGCGCGCGTCGTCCATGCCATCGGCGGGACGGTGACGGGAAACGGCACGCTGCGTCACGATCCCGAACGGCTCTGGCCCGACCTGCTCGATTGGGGGAGCGCGAACTACGGGCGCCGATGGTCGGCCGCCGCGCGCATCGCTCTGGTGAGCGTTGCCTGGATGCGCATCGTCTGGAGCCGTCTGCTCCGGAGCGATGAAACGCCCGCGCTCATCCGCGGCGCGCGAGCGCTTCAAAGAAGCGATTCATAGAATCGCAGCAGGCCGCGGGCGAGCGTGTCGTTGTCGTAGCGGCCGCGGACGGTGTCCCGTGCGGCGTTGCCGATCCGAGCCGCCGTTTCCGGCTCGCGCAGCAGGCGGGCCACACCGGCGGCGAAGGCCATCACATCGTCGGCGATGAGGATGTCGCGATCGCTCTGCACGTCGATCCCGCCGGCGCCGAGGGTCGTGGCAACGATCGGTCTGGCCAGCGCCATCGCCTCGAGGACCTTAATTCGCATCCCGCCGCCGGCGAAGAGCGGCGCGACGACGACGGACATTCGCGTCAGGAACGCCTGCGCGTCGTCGACTTCTCCGAGAAACTCGATGTTCTGTCCGGCCGCGTGCCGCCGCAGCCAGTCGGGCGCACCGCTGCCGGCAATCGACAGGCGCGCTTCCGGTACGACCTCGGTCACGCGCGGCCACAGCTCCTCGACGATCCACATCACCGCTTCCTGATTCGGACGGAAGTCGAGCGAGCCGATGAAGCCGGCCGTGCCTGACTCCGCCGTCTTCACGGGAGCATCGCCGGGCGTGATGCCGCAAGGGACGACATGCATCGGTCTCCTACAGCCGAGCCGCCGAAACTCTTCCCCATCCTCGGCGGAGATCGGGACGATGGCGTCGGGCGTATTGAGCTGCCGCACTTCGTATTCGCGCAAGGACTCGGCAACGCGGCGCAGCGCGAATCGCCGCAACGCATTCCGCTCGTTCCGTACCAACCCTTCCCAGATCCGGAACTCGACGTTCAACGATCGCAGCACGATCCGCGCGCCGCTCTCCTCCCGCACCGTCGCCCCATACGGCAGGAGAAACGGACTCTCGATCTGCACGACGTCGGGCTTGTACCGCCGCATCGCCGCCCGAATCGCTTCACGGAATTCGGCGGAGAGGAAACGGCTGACGATGAACGGCGTCCCTCTCGATAACGCCGGCCCGATGATCCGCGACGTATCGATGTCGACGGTCTGCATGGGCAATGGCGCCGTTACGCCCTCCACCCGATGCTTGCGCGGATTCAACGACACGATCTCAATGTCCGCCCCTGCGTGCAGGAGCCCCACCGCCAGCCGCCCCATGGCAATGCGTCCGCCGTCGATCGAGGGCCAGGGAGGGCGGGGCGTGAGCAAGAGGATCCGCACGTTATGTGGCGCGGCTGAGGACGGCAGACATGATCGGCGAATTGTATCGTCGAGGAACGGCCAGCCAGTATGGGATAGAATTCCCGACTGCCGGACCGGTCCAGCCGGTAATCATGAGAAAAACTATCTATTTCCTTCTGGTCGTCGTGTCTCTTCCTCTGATCGCACAGACTCCGTACCTCGTCAAAGACATCAACACGACGAACTCGAGCGGTACCAAAGGGTCGTCTCCGGCGTGGTTTTCGGCTTTTGGTAACCGTATCTTCTTCACGGCAACAACCGACGCCGCCGGAACGGAGCTCTGGAGCACGGACGGAACGAGCAGCGGCACGTCGATGGTGGCCGACATCATCCCCGGCACCGGCAGCTCCAGCCCGGCCGCCCTGGATGTGGTCAACGGCGTGCTTCTCTTTGAAGCACGCGATGTCAATCACGGCGTCGAGCTCTGGACAAGCGACGGGACGGCGGCGGGGACCCGCCTCTTCCTGGACATCAATCCCGGACCGACATCATCGTCGCCGTTACCGAAAATGGTCTACAAGAACCGGCTGTTGTTCACTGCCGACGATGGAACCCATGGCCGAGAGCTGTGGATTACGGACGGCACCACGGCCGGGACACGCATGCTCAAGGACATCAGTCCCGGCAGCGCATCGTCATCGCCAGCCTCCTTCGTGACCATGGGCGACAGCGTTTACTTCCTCGCCACCGGTGGTCTATGGAAAACGGACGGTACGGAATCGGGCACGGTGAACGTAACGACCGTCGCGGCGCGCAACATGGTAGGCGCCGGCTCCCAACTCTTCTTCGAGGGATTTACCTCGGCGTCGAACTGGGAGCTATGGGTCAGCGACGGTACGAGCGCCGGCACGCACATAGTCACGGAAATCGCTCCGGGGACGAAAGCCGCGTTCGATAGCGACTACTCCTCGGCACATGCGACACCGTTCGGCGACCGCATCCTTTTCGTGGCGGACGACAGCGTCCATGGACGGGAATTGTGGATCAGCGACGGGACCGCCGCTGGCACGCACATGGTGCGCGATTTCGTCCCCGGTGCCACTGGACTGTGGGATACCGGTTACCTCTCCATCATCACGTTTGGCAACCGCGCGTTCCTCTGGGCGTATGACAGCGATCACGGTTGGGAATTGTGGGTGACCGATGGGACGGACGCCGGGACGACTCTATTCGCCGATCTCACTCCGGGACCGGCATCGTCGTTCGATCCCGTCTTCGTCATAGCAAGCGGGAAGCTATTCGTCGCAGCTTACGACCTTACGGGCGGTTCGAGGCTGTGGGTAACCGACGGGGTAAGCGATCCACAGCCGATAGGACCGGGTCTGGTCTCCGGCAGCAATGGTCTGTGGGCGATCAATGGAAAGGTTTATTTCGCGGGAGCGACGCCGCTGACCGGCATCGAGCCGTGGGTTACTGATGGCACGGATGCCGGGTCGCGAATGATCGCCAACCTGGCGGCCGATCTTGCCCCTTCCTCCAACCCATATCTACTCACGGCGGCAGGCAATCTGTTGTTCTTCAATGCCGGCGAAGTCAATGTGGCCGCCTTGTGGCGTTCTGACGGCACGGCGGCCGGGACTTTCAAGGTAAGCGACGACGGGAATCACGAAGCGCTCATTCCCGTCGGGCCGCTTGTCTTCTTCGTTGAGCAGACCATCCCCCAAAAACTGATGATGAGCGACGGCACTCCTGAGGGAACCAGGTCAGCGGATGACTTCCTGAGCCGCTTCAACCCGTTTCCTTTCGGGACATTCTTTCCTTTTGGCGACACGATTCTTGCGACGGTGTACGACCTTGCCTACAGCGAAACGACGCTCTGGAAAACAACGGCCGCTCCGAATGCTGCCGCGATAAAACTCGGCGCGCGGAACCCCTACGGACTGGTCGATGGAATCGGCCGCCAATACTTCTACGCCGCGGCTCCGAGCAGTGTTAATAACCGAGGACTGTGGACAACCGACGGCACGCCGGCCGGCACCATCGCGGTCGTACCCGAGCTGAACGCCGACTATCAGTCAGTAAGCCCTCTCGTGAACGCGGCCGGAACGCTGTTCTTCCTCAAGACGGTTCGCGATGAAACGACGAAACTGTGGAAGAGCGACGGGACCATGGACGGAACCGTTCTCGTCAAGGATCTAGCGGTAAGCACGCCATTGAATAACCTGTTGGCAGCCGCGGGGCGCAAAGTGTTTTTCAGTATCGCCGACGCTATCTGGGTAAGCGACGGGACGGAAGCAGGGACGCGAGAACTGGTGAAAGTTCCCTATCCCGTGTTTCCGAGAGTCGAAGCGCTGGCCGCGGTCGGCGACCGGGTTCTCTTTGTAGGACGCGATGACAGAACCGGATACACCTTGTGGGGCAGCGACGGCACCCCCGAAGGGACGAAACTGCTCCTCGCCGTCGGTCTGCAAACTACAGAATTCGTCAGTGTCGAGGGGACGGTCTACTTTGCGGGCAACGATAACGTGCATGGAACGGAGATCTGGACGACGGATGGGACGTTGGAAGGCACCAGGCTTTTTCTCGATCTCGAGCCCGGCCTGGCGAGCTCCGATCCGGGTGGGTTCACGCGTGTCGGCAACCTGCTGTACTTCAGCGCCTATACCTCGGCCACGGGACGTGAATTGTGGGCGCTTCCTCTGACTGGGAGCCGTCTTTCGATCAACGACGTGCGCGTCACCGAGGGTGATGCGGGCAGCGTCGTGGCTCATTTTACGGTTTCGCTCACGGAGTCGGCAACGCAGAACGTAACCGTTGATTACGCCACGGCCGACGGCACCGCGCATGCGGGCGACGACTATGACGCGGCAGCGGGAACGCTCACCTTCGCACCCGGCGAGACGGCGAAGACGATCGACGTGCACGTACGAGGCGACGTCCTGCCGGAAAACAATGAGACGTTCTTCGTCACGCTGCGCAATGCCAGCGGAGCGCGGATAGCCAGGAGCGAAGCGACCGGCATCATCGAGGATGACGACCAGTTTGCCGACGTCAGCGTTGCGTCGAATTTTCAGGAGGCCGATTTCGCCGTCGCGAACACCGTGACCGTCTCGAACAACGGTCCGCGCGCGGCCACCGACATCGCAATGAACTTCACGGCCACGCCGTCGAACGGCCGGAGTTACAGCGGCTGCGCCGCCGACTGTCCGATCCCGCAGTTGGCTGCCGGTGCATCCACGCCGGCGTATAGCAGCCTCCTGCTTCTGCCGCAGCAGGTATTCATGAGCGTAACGGCGTTCCCGCGTCAGCGCGATCCGCAACTGTCGAACAACAGCGCCATGTGGACCTTCAACGGCACCCGGAACATGGCCATGAACGCCGGATATCTCACCACCGGCGCCACGGCGACCGTCACCGCGAAACTCTTTACCCAGCCTTTGCTCCTTACCTCGTCCGATCCGACCGTCGTCGCCGTTCCCTCGACCATTACCAAGGTGACCGCGGGGCTGGGAACGTTCACGGTGACCGCCCTCAAGCCGGGAAGCTCGACCATCAACGTCGATGGACGACAGTCTCCGCTGGTAGTCACGGTCATCGCACCGGGCACGCAGCCACGCTGGCCGGGCGGCGTGACGCTCTTTCCCAACATCACGGGAACGCGCTTTGATCTCCCGATGACCATCACCGTCACGCCTTCCGGAACGGCACCCGTCAGCGGAGCAAGAGCCACCGGTACGGTGACCGTTACAGCCGCGGGGCAGGAACTGGCGCGTATCGTCATCGCCGGACCAGGTGCGATCACGTTTCCCGTGTATCTGCCGTCGTTGGGTCAGGTTCCCTACGTCGTCAGCTACAGCGGCGACGCGAACTTCCTTCCGGACTCCTTGAGTACCTCCGTGTTTGTGAACAGCGGCCAGGTTGTGATGACCGGCGGGCTGGAACGGGTGCCCGGCACGACGGGCACGTACACGCTGACGGTGCACGCCACCGGCTCGCCGTTTGCCGCTCCGACGGGCATCCTGTCTGTCCGCAACGGCGGAACGGAGGTCGCGAAGGTGACGCTCGTGCCGTCCAGCGGCGGGATCTCGAGTGCCCACGCGACGATCTCCAATCTTCCATCGTCACCGACACTAACCGTCAACTATCCCGGCGACGCCAATTACCAGGCCGGTTCCCAGCAGGTGCGGTTGGTGGAAACGCGCCGGCGATCAGCCGGCCATTGATGATCGCCTCCGCAACCTCCGCCGCCTGGTTCCAAACCATCCAGTGACCAGCTCCGGGAATGACATCCAGCGTGGAGCCGGGGATGCGCTCATGAAGGCGTTGCCCATGCGTGAGCGGGAAGTGGCGGTCCCGTTCGCCCCATACGATCTTTACCGGCATGCGAATTTGGCCGTAAAGCGATTCGAGCCTCGGTAGTGTTCCTTCGTAGCCGGCGCACATGCGGACGATGAAGTCGCGTGTGCCGCGGCGTTGGAAATGGCGCCATAGCTCGGCCCGGAGCTCGGCGGGTAATTCCGAGACTGAGGTGGATAGTGCGCGGTGGAAGACCAGCCGGGGGAAGTGACGCAGGAGCAGGCGGTTGATGCGGAAGCGTCGAAGGAGGTCGATCTCCCAAGACGTGCGGTCGGACGGGATGACCAGCGAATTCATGACAATGATCCGTTCGACGCGCGCCGGATCGGTGGCGGCGAGCGCCAGCGCGGCCTGGCCGCCCATGTCGTGGCCGGCGATTGTGGCGCGATCGATCTGCCAGTGATCGAGAAGGCGAACGACGCGGCGGGCCAGGTCGAACGGCGTCGCGCCGCCGCTCCAGGCATCGCTTCCGCCAATTCCCGGCCAGTCGAAGGCGATCACGTCAAAGCGGGCGGCGAGCAGCGGCGCAAGAGCGCTCCAGATCTGTAGCGTATCGGGGTAGCCGTGAAGGAGGACCAGCGGAGGGCCGCTGCCGAGGCGGGCCATGCGCACGCGCTTGGCATCGACGACGTCATACCTCTCCGTCAGCATCGATCCTCGATCAGCGCATCGGCGGCGAGGACGCCGGAGATCGCACAGAAGCTGATCCACTGGCCGGGATGTGTCGATGATCCGGCCAGATAGAGGCCGTCCACGTCGGGAGATCGGTGGGCGATCCGACCTCGGCGCATCTGCGACTTCGTCATGACGACGTTCATGCTCTCGCGATAGAGCGTGTACTCGGTTCCCCATTGCCGAGGGGTACGGCGCAGAAGGACGTCGGCGCGCTCGATCCCGTCGCGCCACCATGGCTCGGCGAGTGCGGCATCGAGCGAGTCGCTGTTCGGAAGGATCAGCCGCGCCGTCTCGCCGCGCGCCACCACGACGCGGCAGGGAAAGGCGCCGCCGAGGCGGAAGCGAAGGTAGGGGAGAGTCGTCGACGGCGTGATGCGCATGTACGCGCAGGAGCCGGGCGACTGCAGCGGGAGCTCGCGCAGCCGCTCGCGCTTTCGCGGCGGCGTGGCATCGAGGAGATCGACGTAGGTGCCGACCGCGCTGTGATTGGAGATGACGGCGTCGGCTTCGATCATTTCGTCGCCGATGCGGATGCCGCGTCCGGCCACGATCGCCGTCACGCGGGCGCCGAAACGAAAGCGGACGCCGAGCGACGTTGCGGCGTCGCGCAGTGCGCTAGCGATCGCGGACGTTCCGCCGCGCGGTACCCACGCTCCGTGCTCGTGAATCAGCGCGGGGACGAACGCCATCGGACTCGGTGCGGCATCGAGCGATTGCCCGGCGATGTGCGTCCAGATCGTGAGCGCCTCGATAGCGCGCGGACGGAGATGGCTGCGCTGCATGACCGATGCGAGCGACTGCAGGAGAAACGGGGCTGCGGCGAGGCCGCCGTGGCGGGCAAGCGTGAACAGGTTGGGACGCGATACGCGAAGCATGGGTGTGAGCTGCCTGTATCGCTTCGCCATCGAGGCGACGAAGGCGGGGTACGAGGGGCCGAGCTCGCGTGCGGTGCGATCAATGTCGGAATAGATCCGAACCGTCTCGCCGTCCGGCCAGCTCACTTCGTAGACGACGTCATCGAGCCGATCCAGAGGCGGAATCGGCACGCCGAGGCGGCCGAGCGCCCATTCCAGGCCGGGGCGGTCGAGGAGGATGTATGGTCCCGCGTCGAAGGTGAGTCCATCAGCTTCGACCGAGCCGGCCAGGCCACCGGAATCGCGGCGCGCCTCGTAGATGGTGACGTCGTGGCCGGCGGCGGCAACGCCCGTCGCCGCGGCCAGACCGCCGATCCCGGAGCCGATGACGGCGACTCTCATCGCCGGTGATGGAGACCGATCAGGCGGCGCATGGCGCCGCGTCCAAAACGCAGCATGGCGCTCTCACCGGTCAGTGGCGGGAACGCGGCGGTGTCCATCTCGGGGGTGAAGAGCGACCCGCGGCCGCTTCCGAGGACGTAAACCGGGTACGCCATCGCGCTCAGCATGGCCCGGACTTCGTTGTCGTACGGGCCGCGCCATTGCGCCAGCGGCTCGTCGGCGCCGGCGATACGCAGATCGTCCGACGGCTCACCGAACCAATGCACCGCCGCGCGCAGCACGCTGTCTGCGCGGGTCTCGGTCACGCCCATGTGGCGCATGGCCACGAGATCGACCGCGAGCGCATCGTCGCCCGCGTAGAGCCGGTGCGGCGTTCGCGGGCGCGGGCAGCCCATGGCGCCGATGATGCCGTCGGCGGCGCTGTCACAGGCGTCGATCAGCGCGAAGTCGGGAGGGAAATCGGCCAGCAGCATCATGATGGCGGTCTGGCGCTGGGCCTGCCGCTCGCAGAAGAGATAGTGATCGCAGCGTCCGCCGATCCATTCGCAATTGGCGACGCTGAGATAGGCCAGCTCGATGGGATGACTGCGCATTTTGGCGAACGAGATCCTGAACTCGGCGTCGCGCCACGTTTGAGCGATGGTGGTCTGTGCCAGACCGCGCGAGTAGCTGTGCACGACCTGGTCGGAAGAGGCGTCGACGATCCGGTAGGCGTCGGAGTCGTAGCCGAGGTAGCGGGCAACGTTGGCGACGGAACGATTCGCGTAGAAATTGTCGTAGATGTTCTCCGACTCGATCACCGACACGTCGTCGACGCCGGCGTCGCGGAGCCAGCGGGCCAGCTCGTCGAGGAGGTCGGGGTCGGTGATGTGGGATCGGTCGTTTCGGTCGTAGCCGAGCATGAAGGTCGGTTTGATGGCCACCGACTTCCTGCCGGCGACGCGCTCGGCCAGTTTCGCGTCCGCGAGGATCCGCCGGAGGGCGGCGCGTTTGTCACCGCCGCTCGTGGCGACATGCACGGTTCCGCCCGCACCGAGCGGATGTGGCGCGCGAAGCGCTCGCGGGAGAAAGTTCTCTCCGATTGCGCCGATCTTCGCGGCAAGCGTTTCGACGCTTTCATCGGGCGCGAGGCGGTCGTCGTCGTCAAGCGCGGCTAAGAGCACCTCGAAGATCTGCTGATGACGGATTTCGTCGTCTGTGATGCGCCGGAAGTCGGCCAGCAGCGAGGAGGGGAAGGAATCATCGGCGGCCGTGAGCTCGCAAATGCGCCCCCAGCAGCGGGCCGCGGTCTTCTCGGCGTCGACGTTGTATTCGCAGAAGCTGCGGAAGGGGCCGTAGTTGAGCGCTTCGCGGACGCCGCGGGGCACCTGCCCCGTGAGCGCGCCGGCGGTGGTGATGGCGGTGGCGGCAAAACGCGACAGGGGAGCATCGCGCCAGCGGGCGTTTTGACGGACCGACGATGCCCATCCACCGACCGCTCCCGCGACCTCAAGCACATACGCTCTTCCCCGCGCCGCCAGACTCCCTCCTCGGAGGATGGCGCCGCGGATGTAGATGGTGTGCATCTCTTCGTCCTTCCACGCCCAGACCAGGGCGTGGCGGATCAGCTCGCGGACGCCGTCATCGATGGGCATGCGCGCCAGCCGCTCCACGATGGCCGTCTCGCGATAGGCGACGGAGACGATCTCTTCGCGCTCGAGCGCCAGGAGGAAGAGCCGCATCAGCTCCTCGCGCGGTGTGGCAGCATAGAGAACGCGCAGCCGCCCAAGCTCCCGCTCGAATTCCTCGTAGATGGCGGACACGATGGACGATGGTAGCCCTTTCGGATGGAACAGGATGGCCGATCGGGTGTAAAACTACTCCGTCATGAGCCCCAGGTTCGCCTTCGTCGCTCTTCTGCTCCTTCCTGCTTCGCTCCTGGCACTGGACTGGTCGACGCATGGCCCGAAGGGGGGCGCGGTCGCGCAGATTGCCTTCTCGCCCGCGGCGCCGCGCGTCGTCTATGCAGCAGGGGGTGCGGGAGTCTTCCGCTCCGATGACGCCGGCGACACCTGGCGCGCGACCGGCGGATTTCTCAACAACGTCACGCAACTCGCTGTCGATCCGACGAACGCGGATGTCCTCGTTGCCACGGCGGGGTCGAACATCTACAAATCGAACGACGGCGGCGCCACGTGGCGCGACGTGACTGGTCCTCTTACGTCCCTCAGGCCCTCGGCCCTCGTCGTCGATCCGGCGAATCATTCCACGCTCTATCTCGGATCGCGCTGCGGGCCGATCGGGTTCAAGACTGGCGCTTCGTCCGTCAGCGCTGCCGATCTCGACTCCAGCAATCCGTTTGCCGGTTCGGGAGTTTACCGGTCCGTCGATGCCGGTGAGACGTGGACGGGGCAGTCCAATGGCCTCGGCGGCCGTTACTTCTCGCTCTGCGTCGAAGAGCTCACGCTCGATCCGGAAACGCCGGGGCACCTCTTCACCAGTCCCGTCTACAGCGACGGCGGCGATTCGGAGTCGTACGACGGCGGGGCTACGTGGACGCGGGCGTCCGCCGACGTGCCAGGACTGGTCGTGGCCGACCATCCTGTGCTGACGCTGACGCGCTACGGTGTTACCAGCGTCTCCGGTTTCGGGCAGTTTCTTCGCAGCGCTGACGGGGGCGTGAGCTGGCACACCGTGGCCACGGCCGGCGTTCCATTCACGCCTTACCGCGACCTCAAGACCGATCCAGCGAGCGGCCGTCTGTTCCTGGCGACGGATAACGGTGTGTTTCGCAGCGGCGACGGCGGCGACACCTGGATCGACGCCGGCGCGCCGCGGATTCCGACGTCCCGGGTGGTGGTCGACCGCGCCGTGGGCTACATCTTCGCGGCGAACGCGCTCGGTCTCGTCCGCGCGCCAATCGCCCTCGGTGCCTGGCAGCAGCTCACGCTCGGCGATCCATCAACAAAGGTGAGGCAGGTCGTTGCGGATCCCCACGATCCCTCGACGGTCTACAGTCTGATCTCCGATTACCAGAACAACTCCGCACCCTTCGCGCAGCACGGACGCATCTTCGCAAGCCACGATGGCGGTGGTTCCTGGCAGCTCCTGCGCGAGAACGATTCCCTGGAGTATGGAAACATCGCCGTCGACGGATCCGGCGATCTTTACCTGAATGACCGCGACGGTTTCTGGCGATACACGTCCGCAACGCAGGAATGGACGCAGCGCACCGATCCTCCGGCGTTCACCTTCGCCGCCGACCCGCGCCGCGGCGGGCTCCTCTACGCGTTCAACTCCAACGCCTTCGTGACCGTCTTCGCCGTATCGTCGAACGGCGGGGAGACATGGCAATCGGTGAAGCCGCCGTTATCGGACGGCGTTGTGTCGGTCGTCTTCGATCAGGCGCAGCCCTCGACCGTCTACGCGGGCGGTCTTGGAGGATTGGCCAGGAGCACCGACAACGGCATGACCTGGTCGCCGTTGTCGACAAGCGACGCGCAGCTCCTGGCCATCGCGCCATCGAACCGGTCGCGGCTCTATCGCTTCGGCTTCACGGACCTCTCTCACTCGCAGGACATCAGCCTTTTCCGCAGCGATGATGGCGGTACGTCGTGGACGTTGACGCAGCTACCCGAACAGTTTTGGGGCGGGGTCCTTGCTATCGCCGTCGATCCAGGCGATGCGCAGTCGTTGTGGGTCGCCTCCGGACCAGGAACAGTCTCCCACTCGACGGATGGTGGCGCCACATGGCAGAACGTCGCTATCCCGGTGCCCGCCGTCGGCCTCGCTGTCGCCGCCGACGGCTCGCGCCTCCACGCCGCAACGCAAACGTTCGGCGTATGGGACGCGCCGATCCCGCACGCGCGGCGGCGGGCGGCGCACTGAGAAGCATTCATCCGCAGATTGCGCAGATAGAAACACAGATGGTTTATCCGTTTACATCTGCGCCATCTGCGGATGGCCTTTTTCGCCATCTCCGCACGCCTATGCCAACCACCAGCAACGCCAGCGTCCCCAGTGAGATCACCCGCCCGCGCACGAACGCATCTGGCAGATAGACGACTTGCAGGTGATGGCGGCCGGCGGGGAGGTACGTCGAGAGGAAGGCGCGGTTGGCTTGGTCGAGCTTGACGCGGTGGCCGTCGAGGTAGGCGCGCCAGCCGGGCCAGGAGGTTTCGGTGATGACGATGCGGCAGGCGGAGCGGACGTCGGCGTCGATCTCGTAGCGGGAGCCGATCCGTTGCGTGCGGAGGACGGCGTTGCCGTTGTCGAGCAATTGGGGCGGAACGTCGTGCGAAAGGATCCAGGCTTCGTCGGAGAAGTCGGTGGCGGCGGACATTTCCTCGAGAGTCCGCGGGTCGCTGTCGATGAAGCGGATGCGGCGGGGGACGAAGACGCGGGGGATGGCACGCGTGTTTTCGATCAGGCGCGAGGTGCGGTCGTCGGCGACGAGGCGCCAGCCGGGGGGCGGGTCCATCGTCCGCGGCGTGATGGCGTGGCGGACGCCGAGGAAGGAGAGGAAGGGGAGGGAGAGATCGGTGATGTCGTGGTAGGTCCGTTTCTGGTCGGGACACCACAGCTTCATCGTCTCCACGTACGGGTAATACGTCATCGCCGAGTAACCGCGGACGTCCTCGAGGCCGTACATGCTGGCCACGTTCGGGATGACCATGTTGCCGATGGCCGTGAAGCGGTAGAGCGGATCGCGGGGGATGGCGGCGATGAGCGGAACGGAGGGGTAGAACATCCGTTGCGGGATCGAAGGATGGATGTTGCTGTCCTCGACGAAGCGTTGCCCGGCGATGGCGATGATGATCACGATCACCGCCGCACGGCGCGACGATGTGTCGAGCGCGGTGAAGAGCAGGGTCAGGCCGATCAGCTCCGCGGCGGCGCCGGCGACGAGCAGCTTCGGATCGACGCCGATCGAGATCTGCATCCGCCAGAAGCATGCTGTGGCGATGGTCAGCGCGGAGGCGACGACGAGGACCGTGCGCCGGTCGCGACGCGCGAAGGCGTCGAATGCAATCGCTGCCAGGAGAGAGAGCGCCAGCGCGGCGGCGAAGCCGAGCCGGTCGTTCACGGCGATCCGGAAGAGCGGCAGTTGCCGCAGCAGCCCATCGACAGGCGGAGCTTTCCAACTGGCGAGGAGGGCGATGACGCAGAGAGCGCTGAAGAACTGGACTTCGCGGCGGCGCCAGAGACGGAAGCAGGCGATCAAGGCCATAGCCAGCGTCACGCTTCCGACGCGCGCCAGTCCGAAATCAAGCTCGCCGGTCGGCGTATGCCACGACGCACCGCCGTAGTAGGGGATGAACGTGGCGCGAACGGCTTTCAAGATCTCGTGCGCGGCGGCGGGCGGCGGCGGGGTCTGGCGGATGAGGTAGTCGAAGGAGTAGGGGAGCGCGGCCAGAAACGGCATCAGCGAGACCGCGGTCAGGAGCAGGGCGATCCCGCCGGCGGCGAGGGCGATGGCCGTCGGCCGCTGCCATTCGCGCCAGACGGGGATGAGCTCGAAGATGCCGTAAAGCATGCCGATGGCGGCGACGTGCAGCATCGTCTCCGGATGGCCGAAGACGATCAGCAGCACGAAGGAGATCGTCAGCAGCGAGAAGGCGGACAGGTCGCGGCCGCGCACGACGCGGCGCACGGCCAGCAGCACAAACGGCAGCACCGTCCAGCTTCGCCCGTGTGGCCACGTCCCGAAAAAGGCCATGGCACTGCAGAGCGAGAAACCTGCCGCGGCGACGAGCGACGCTTCTTCGCTGCATTCGAGCTCGCGGGCGAAGGCGAAGGTAAAGAGCGCGGCCAGAAAGAAGATCATCGCCGCGGTGAAGGTCGTGGCCAGCCCGAGCGGAAGCAGCAGCGCGATCAGGTTCAACGGATTGAGCGGCGCCGCCTGCATGCCGGCGGCGAGCACTTCGCCGGAATCCATGGCCGGGTTCCAGAGCGGCCACTGACCGTGCGCGAACGATTCCCGCACCATCTGCTGCCACGGCACCATCTGCAGCACGTGGTCGACGAGCAGCCCGTTGTGCGCGGTGGTGAAGCCGAACTCCTTCGCGTAGTCGCTGAACGGCTGGCTCAGGAAGAGGATGTCGTAGCCGCCGTAGACGCGGTTGGTTACCAATGCCGGGCCGATGAAGAGGAACGGCAGGAGGATCAGCACGAGCGCCGCGCCGGCCGATATCGGCGTGACCCATCGTCTCCAGACCAGAAGCGTAACGACGGCAACAGTCAGGTAGAGCAGTAACGCCGTCGGCACGCGAGAAGTATAGGAGGGCGGTCTTCGTGGCTCCGCGTGAGTCCTATTACCCCCTCTTCAACCGGTACCCAATCGTCGGCGCCGTCAAAATGTGCTCCGGCATCCGCGGATTGTCTTCCAGCTTTCTCCGCAGTTCCGCGATGTGCGTGTCGATCGTTCGCGTGATCACCGAGTCCGCGTAGCCCCAGACCGCGCGCATCAGATCGAGGCGGGGGACGACGACGTTCTCTTTTTCGAGCAGGGCGGCCAGGAGGTCGAATTCTTTGCGGGAGAGCGACACCGCTTCGCCGCGCTTCGTCACCGTGCGGCTGGCGAAGTCGACGATCACGTCGCCGAAGGTGCCGATTCGGCGTTCGACGGCGGGGGCGCCGCGGCGGAGGACGGCTTCGACGCGGGCAAGCAACTCCAGCAGGGCGAAGGGCTTGGTGACATAGTCGTCGGCGCCCATCTTCAGGCCGCGGACCTTGTCGGACTCGTCGCCCTTGGCGGTGAGGATGAGGATCGGCAGGGTCAGGCCGGCGTCGCGGATGCTGCGGAGGACGCGGAAGCCGTCGAGCTTGGGGAGCATGAGGTCGAGGATCATCAGGTCGGGCGGCGATTGCAGGGCGGCGTCGAGACCGGCCTGGCCGTCGGTGGCGACGTCGATGGCGTAGCCTTCGATCTCCAGGTTGTTGCGCAGTCCGAAGGCCAGCTCGGCGTTGTCTTCGACGATCAGGATCCGTTTCATGCGATCGCCTCCGCTCCATCGATCGGCGCTTCGACGACGAAGCGCGCGCCGCCGCCGTCAGCGTTTTCGACCCAGCAGCGCCCGCCGTGGCTGGCGATGATCTCGCGGACGATGGCCAGGCCGATGCCGCTGCCGGACTTGTGCGTGCCGCGGTCGCGATCGAGACGGTGGAAGCGCAGCCAGATCGACTCGCGCTCATCGGCCGGCACGCCCGGCCCTTCGTCTTCCACTTCGAGCCGGATCATCGTCTTCCGCGCCGACAGCCGCACGTGCAGGGTCTGTCCCGGCGGTCCGTACTTGACGGCGTTGTCGAGCATGTTCGTCAGCACTTGTTTCCACGCCTCGCAGTCGACGCGGGCGTGAAGGCGCGGCGGTGTATCGACGGTGATGACGACGTCGCGCCGCATGGCCAGCGGCGCGAAGGCGTCGACCGTGTCGGCGACGAGCGCTTCCATGTCGCAGTCATCGATGGCCGGCGGGATGTCCGCATGCGGACCGCGCGAGAGGAAGAGCACGTTGTCGACGAGGTTGGTGAGCCGTTGGGCCTCCTCGCTGATGATGCGCAGCGAGCGCTGTCTCTCATCGGCCGACCGGACGCGGTCGAGGAGCAGGGTCTCAGAGAACATCCGGATCTGCGTGAGCGGCGTGCGCAGCTCGTGCGAGACGCCGGAGACGAAGTCGGAGCGGATGTGGGCCAGTTGCCGCTCGCGGCGCAGGACGAGGAAGGCCGCGGCCAGCACCAGGGAGTTGGTGAGCAGCATGACGATGAGCAGCGGCAGGCGTGAGCGCGGCACGCCGCCGGGGATGAGCACGGGGATGGCGCGCGGCAAGAAGGAGCATTGCACGGTCAGTCCGCGGACGGCGTCGCCGTAATCGTCATGCGGCGGCATGGTCACGCCGGCGTTCTCGTCGAACGTCCCCGCCGTGCGGAAAATCTCCTGATTTCCGCGCGCCATGCGGATGAAGACGTCGGCGTTGGTCAGTCGTCCGCCGCCGAGGACGCCAGGGAAGGCGGAACGGCGTGCAAAGGCGCGGGCGGCGAGGGTGCCGATCGCTGATTCATGAACCGTAAAGGCGAAGATCCGGCCCTCCGTGAGTTGGGCGGTGCCATAGACGAGCAGGTGCTCGCCGTCGCTCAGCGTCACGCGAAGCGTGGCCTGATCGCCGGCCGCGTAGCGTTTGCGGACGATGGCGGGAAACGTCTGCAGCGCCCAGCTTTGCAGCGGCTCCGGAAGGGGAGGGGTGACGGTGCTGTGGTCCGTGTCGACGAGGAAGAGGCGGTCGATGACGAAGGCGACGTCCGATACCTGGTCATCCGAGGCCAGGCTGTCGATCGACGGGAGGGTGTTGTGGTCGAGCAGATGTCTGGCGATTGTGCGGCGCAGCGGCGGCGAGGCGAACATCTCGAATTCGAAGACCGTGCGGCGCAGGAGGTCGTCGCCCAGAACGGAAGCGTCATCGCGAAGGGCCCGTTGTACCGCCGCGCGATGGGCGCGCTCGGCGCTCATGGCCTCGAAGGTGAGGCCGGCGGTGAGCACCATGGCCGTGACGAGCAGGCCGAGGAGGACCAGCGTCCCGGCGTTGGATCGGTCGAAGGTGATCACGTTTCGCTGACTGTAGCAGCGGCGGGAGAGTCTGGAACGCGCGTGGGAAGAGGCTGACAAAATCCTTGCAAGAAGGACTCACGCGGAGGCGCGGAGTGCGCGGAGAAAGAAGTTCCTCGTTACTCCTCCGCGCCTCCGCGTGAGCTACAGACCCATCAACCCCGGAACTGCCCCGGCACCTCGATCACGCCGAGGGCCTCACCTGTTCTTCCGAGCTCGAAGACGATGCGGTCCTGCTGGCGCGACCATTCGGCGTGCTGAGCAAAGATGGACGGGTCGGTGACCGGCACCGGCTCCATCGCCGCAATCGCCGCGCTCGGGGCCTCGGCGATGAAGAGCTGGTAGTTGCCGGTCGGGCCGGTGAGCCGGTTCGACTCGTAGAGAATCCATTGTCCGTCCGGCGACCAGTTCGGCGAACGCCCCTGTTGCGGATTGAGCTGGGTCGCGCCGAGTGACGGAGGCTTTACGGTCCAGATCTGATTGAAATCCTCGTTGTGCGGTCCGATGGTTCCCGCGAACGCCACGGGGGCGTTGGTCCCGCCCGGCGCGGCCGTCGGCCGTCCGGCGCAGAAGTTGTCCATCGAGGTGAGCTGCACCGGATCGGCGCTGCCGTCGACGGTCAGCCGCCAGAGCGCGTGAAAATGCCGGTTGCCTGAGTCGACGACCACGATCGACTGCAGGTCCTCGTACCACGATGGGTAGGTCGAGTGCGTCAGCGTGCCGTGGTTGGGCAACTGGCGAAGGTTCGTTCCGTCGCTCTCGATCAGCCAGATCGTGCTGACGTTGTCCTTCGGATTCTGGCCGCCGAAAGCGATCGTGCAGGGACTCCACGACCAGTCTGCCCGCGAGGGGACCAGAGTCTCCGTCCCGGCAAGCAACAGGCGCGGCGTCCCGCCGTTCGATCCGATGATCAGCAGGTCATTGCCGATCTGATACACCACTTCCGAGCCATCACGCGAAAACGAAGGACGGTCGCCGCCGTCCGGGGCAATCCATTTGACAGGTGGATAGGTCGTCATCACAGCCTCCTGGGAATGTAAGGAGGGACAGGAAGGGGCGGTTTTCCAGGGAGGCAGTGGATTTATCCACTACGTCGCCCGCGTGAACAACTGCCGCTGGCTCACCTGATACGCGGCCGCGCGGATGGTCTCGCGCACGTTGCGCGGGTTGTGGACGCCGCGCAGCACCGTCACGGGGAGCGCTTTGTCGGACGAGACGAGCGTGACGTTGCCGATGCCGAGGAGGCGTTCGGTGAAGGGCTGGAAGAATTGGGTGTCGTCGAGGGAGCGAAGATCGATCTCGCTTACGCTCTTCGACAGCATCCCCTGCTCGATCAGGATGCGCTGATTCGTCACCATGTAGAGCGTGCTCTGAAGCCGCATCATGGCGATGAGAAATGCGATGAGCTGCCAGACGACGATGACCGCCGCGAGCAACCAGCCGATCTTCGTGATGCGGCCGCTCATCTCCATGTCCGCGGTTTTCGAGGCGATGAAGATGGCCACGGCGGGGATGACGATGACGGCAAGGATCATCGCCACCACTTTCCCGATGAGCACGCGCCACGATGGCGATCCTTTCCACAACGTCTCCTCGGCCGCCGGCGCCGCGGCCGGAACGGCCATGGCCGCCGAACCGGGAGCGAACGGATGCCCGCAATGCGGACAGGAGGTGGCGAGCGTGGAGACGTCCTTGCCGCAGTCTGGACAGGTGATAACTGGCATGGTGAGATTGTAGCCGGGTTGCGGGGTTGCATGGTTGCTGGGTTACTCTACGTACCTCGGCTTCCTCGAACGGGGTGACAACTCTCCTACGCTCGATACGATGGAGCAGCAGAAGTAGTCTGTCCATGGCGAAATCAGATCCTCTTCGCAGGCTCACCGAGCTCTGTCTCCGGTTCCCCGAAGCCAGCGTCGAGCGGCAGGGGTCGCATGCCACGTTCCGCGTTCGCAAGAAGGTGTTCGCGTATTTTCTCGATGACCATCACGGTGATGGCATCGTGGCGGTCTGCGTGAAGACGCGTCTTGGCGAGAACGGTGATCTGGCGCGGGAGAGGCCGTCGGAGTTTTATCTGCCGGCCTACATCGGGCCTCGCGGCTGGGTGGGCTTTCGGCTCGACGTTCCGTCTGTCTCGTGGGATGAGGTCGCGTCGCTGGTGGCATCGAGCTTCGCCATCGTCGCGCCGAAAACTCTGGCAGCGGCGGCCCGCCGGAACGTAGACTCCTGACGTGGCGAAATCGAAGGGCGGTGCGATCGAGTCGAAGCTGCGCGACTACGCCCTCGGCTTCCCCGAGGCCTACGAAGAATTTCCGTGGGGTCACAGCGCGATCAAGGTGAAGGGGAAGGCCTTCGTCTTCATGGGCACGGGCGATGACGGCTTCTCCATCTCCGTGAAGCTTCCCCAGTCGCGCGATATGGCCGTCGATCTGCCGTTTACGGAGCCGACCGGTTACGGCCTCGGCAAGAGTGGCTGGGTGACGGCGCATCTGAAGGATCAGAAGTCGCTCACTCTGATCAAGGCATGGATCGAGGAGAGCTATCGGGCCATCGCGCCGAAGAAGCTGCTTCGAAAACCCCAATCCTGACGTGGAGCGTAGCGATGCCGTCAGGATCTCCGGTGGCACCGCGCGGGCGTATAAGGCACCGTGTGTAGCGATTGGCAACGTCGATGGCCATGTCTCATGCGCGACGGCCTCGTGGCCTTGGGGTGACGACCGCGGGCATTTTGGCGACATCGGCGAGGGGTACGACGGTGACGCGGCGATCCAGCGAATAGCGTTGATCGCCCGGATAGAGCACCGTGAGATGTTCCAGCTCCAGGTCGGAAAGCGCGGTTCGCATCGAAGGCGTAAGCCGTGGCGCGTCCTGGAACTTGACCTCGACGCCGTAGCGGCGGCCGCCCTTGACGAGCAAAAGATCGAGCTCGGCTCCTGTGTGTGTCCCCCAGAAATAAGCAGCCTCGGGACGTACCAGTTGAATGGTTTCCTCGATGGCGTAGCCTTCCCATGACGCTGCAACTTTCGGATGCGATAGCAACTCCGATCCAGTCGAAAGCCCGAGCAAGGCGTGAAGAAGACCGCTGTCACGCAGATAGACTTTGGGAGATTTGACTTGGCGCTTGTTGAGGTTCGCGTGCCACGGCTGAAGTTGCCGGACCATGAAAAGCCCCGACATGAGATCGAGATATCGACGTGCAGTAGGCTCACTGACGCTGAGGGAGCGCGCAGCCTCGGCGGAGTTCCAGACTCCGCCATGGTAGTGCGCGAGCATTGTCCAGAATCGGAACAGGGTTCGAGCGGGGATCGAGATGCCAAATTGAGGGAGGTCACGCTCGAGAAACGTCTGAATGAACTGACTGGGCCACACAAAGCTCGCAACCTCTGAACGGGCCAGCCAGGACGGGGGAAAACCACCCCGCCTCCAGTGCCGGTTGAGTGAATCGCTGCCAACCTCGTCGAGTCCGAAGCCACTGAGCTCGATGGTCTCGATCCGGCCGGCGAGTGTCTCGGATGACTGTCGCAGAAGCTCAGGACTGGAACTGCCGAGGATGAGGAAGCGTGCGCGAAGCGGGCGGCGGTCCGCCAGGACCCGCAGTATCGGGAAGAGGTCCGGACGGCGCTGCACCTCGTCGATGACGATCGTTCCCCGGAGCGGTGCAAGGGCGGTCATCGGTTCGTCGAGCCGGGCCAGGCTTCGGGGGTCTTCGAGGTCGAAGTAGCTGGGCGAGCCGGCCGGAACAATCTCTCGAGCAAGCGTAGTCTTTCCCGCCTGGCGCGGGCCGATGAGAGCCGTGACACGGCTGCGCTTGAGCGCAGCGCGAAGCTCGGCCAGTCGGCGCACGCGTTGGATCACGCATTTACGCTACCATGAAAATCGAACATCGAGTGTTTGATTTTCATGGTGCGCCGGCAGGTAGAGCGGGCGCTTCGAAAACCCCAATCCTGATGTGGAGCGGAGCGATGCCGTCAGGATCTCTGGTGGCACCGCGCGGGCCTTGCACCAAGGCACCATTTGTTCGGTATCACCGGGAGCCCCTGCGTCTACGCGCAGGGTAAACTTCACTCCCATGCCTGAAGTGATCCGCGCCGTCTGCCCGCACGATTGTCCTGACACCTGCCTGATGCTCGTCACCGTCGACGACGACGGCCGCGCCACGCGCATCGACGGCGATCCCGAGCATCCGTTCACGCAGGGATTTCTCTGCACGAAGGTGTCGAAGTATCTGGAACGGACCTATCACCCCGACCGGCTGGCGTATCCGCAGATCCGCGTTGGTGCGAAAGGTGAGGGGCGGTTTCGCCAGGCCACCTGGGACGAAGCGACGGCGCTCATCGCGGAGCGGCTGCATGCGATCATGGCCTCGCCCGACGGGCCGCAGGCGATCCAGCCGTATTCGTACGCGGGCACGATGGGGCTGGTGCAGGGCGAAGGGATGGCCTCGCGCTTTTTCCGGCGTATCGGGGCGTCGTTCCTCGACCGGACCATCTGTTCGGCTGCAGGTGCCGAGGCGCTCAATCTGACGTACGGAACGAGGATGGGGACCGATCCGGAAAGCGTCGCCGAGGCGAAGCTGATCCTGCTGTGGGGAACGAACACCCTCACCTCGAACCCGCACCTCTGGCCGTTCATCCGGCGGGCGCGCGACAACGGTGCGCCGGTCATCTGCATCGATCCGTTGCGGACCAGGACCGCCGCCGTATCCGACGAGCACATCGCCATCCGCCCCGGCACCGACGCGGCGCTGGCGCTGGGGATGATGCACGTGCTGTTCAGGGATCATCGGGAAGATCGTCAATATCTTGACGAGATGACCATCGGCTGGGAGGCGCTGCGCGATCGCGTCCTCAGCGACTACGCGCCGGAACGGGTGGCCGCGATCTGCCGGTTGCCTGTCGAAACGATCGAGCGCCTCGGCACGCTTTACGGGACGACGCGGCCAACCTTCATCCGCCTCAACTACGGCCTGCAGCGCCACGCCGGCGGAGGCTCGGCGGTGAGGGCCATTTCTCTCCTGCCGGCGGTCACCGGCGCCTGGAACGATGCCGGCGGCGGGTGCCAGCTCTCCGCGTCAGGCACCTTCGCCATGAATACCGCCGCGCTGGAGCGGACAGACCTCGGCAATCACGCCGCGCGTACGATCAACATGACGCGCCTCGGCGAGGCGCTGACGGAGATCGATGATCCGCCGGTCAAGGCGCTCATCGTCTACAACTCCAATCCCGGTTCGATCGCTCCCGACCGCGAGACCGTGCTGCGCGGCCTGCGGCGCGAGGATCTCTTCACCGTCGTCCTCGAGCACTTCCAGACCGACACCGCCGACTACGCCGATGTCCTGCTGCCGGCGACGACGCAGCTCGAGCACGACGATCTGCACAAGGCCTACGGCCATCTCTACGCCATGTACAACAGGCGGTCGATCGAGCCGGTGGGCGAGGCGCTGCCGAACAGCGAGATCTTCCGCCGCATCGCCGCGGCCATGCATCTCGATTATCCGGAGTTACGCGAAACGGACGATGAGTTGATGCGGGCCGCGCTGACCGGCACCGGCGAAGTCATGAACGGCGTCACGCTGGAGGCGCTGAAGGAGCACGGCTCGGTGCGCCTCAACCTGCCGTCGCCGCATCTGCCGTTCCGCCGCGGTGTGACGCTGAAGACGCCCAGCGGAAAGATCGAGATCGAGTCGCAGCAGGTGGCGGCGCTCGGCCTCGACGCCTTGCCCTGCTACGTGCCGCCGTACGAGTCGGAAGAGCGTGATCCCGCGCTGGCGCGCCGCTTCCCGCTGGCGCTCCTCTCGCCGCCGGCGCACGAGTTCCTCAACTCGACCTTCGTCAACGTGGCCTCGCTCCGCCGCTCGGCGGGGAAGCCGACGCTGGAGATTCACGCCGACGATGCCCAGGCGCGTTCGATCGCAGACGGCGCGCGGGTGAAGATCTACAACGACCGCGGCACCTTTACCGCGGATGCCGTCATCACCGACCGCGTCCGCCCCGGCGTCGTCTCCGCGCCGTCGGTATGGTGGGGAAGGCTGACCTCGGACGGCGCAAACGCGAACCAGACGACGTCGCAGGCGCTGACGGATATCGGGCGGGGGGCGACGTTTTACGACAATCTGGTGGACGTGGCTCCGGTGTAAACGACGGCGTGCTGGTTCGCGGCGTCAGCTTCAGCGCGGTTCTTCGCATTTATTATCGCCGGCCTGAAACGGCCGCACTCTGAACGTCACTACCTGACGTGACGGACTCAGCGTTTCAATCTCCAAATTCACCAGATCCTCGGCGGCAGGATGGGCATTCTCCTGATGCTGATGCCGCCGGTGTCATCGTCATTCGCCACCTCGATCAACTGGCAGCGCTGCGCACGAATAGTTTTCGATCAGCGCATTTGTTGCGGATCGAAGTTCCCGGAATGGAGGCGGAGCGAGCGCAGCCCGCCGCTGAGCGAATGAAAGCGTTTGCGACGGAATGCGGCTGTTCGATGGGTGCGAAGGGCATGGCGGTGCTGTTCTCAATCTCATTCGTCTGGCTCGCCGTTTCCCACGGCGTTTTCAATGCGCAGTTCGTCTGGCGTCTGCCGTGGACGTTCCTCTGGGCAGTCGCTGGAGCGGCTGCCGGCAAAGTCATCGGGATTGTCCATGCGCGCAGACAACTGCGCAGCGAGATCAAGGGTTTTATCGCGGCTGTTGCCGCACTGGAGGTTTAACAATGTCAGGGATATGGCATCGCATGTCGTCTATCTGTTCCTCAATAAGGTCCGAAGCGTACGCCGTTTGTCGGCGCTGGGCCGATCGAGGTTCCGCTCAATGCGTGGCGTGGGCGGATCACGGAAGAAATGTCTGCAGTCAATGGGCTGATCAAGGAAGCAACCAGTGTACGCAGTGGGCCGATCAGGGAAGCAATCAATGCACCAAGTGGGCTGATCAGGGCTCTACCGTTTGCTCCGTTTGGGCGGATGAGGGCTACGACGCATGCTGCAACTGGTGGCCGTGCTCGTGGGCCTGCGACGCATTCTATTGGGTTTCCAATTTAGTCTGCCAGGTATCTGTGTGGGTTGCGAACTGGGTGTGCCAGGTGGTTGTATGGGTTGCGAACTGGGTGTGCCAGGTAGTGGTGTGGGTCGCGAACTGGGTGTGTCAGATATTCTATTGGGTGGCGCAATGGGTGTGTGTCGCTTGGTATTGGGTGGCCCGGTGGGTGTGTGTGGCCTGGGCGTTCATCACTCATCTCATTTGCGTTGCCGGCAATGGCGGACCGGCATTCCTTCTAACAGACGGTTCGATCCTGATGAACGAATGTGCGTCTGGCTACGGCACGCACAGATGGTGGAAGCTGGTTCCAGACATCACTGGCGACTACGTTGCCGGGACATGGACCCGCGTTGCCGACAGCATTACGGCGCGGAAGTATTTCGCGTCCGCTGTGCTCGCCGACGGCAGGTTTGTCGTCGCCGGTGGCGAATATAGCGATGCCAGCGGCAGCAACACGCAGGATGAGTCTACGAAATGCGAGATCTATGATCCGGTCGCGAACAATTGGACGGCATTCTCGTCCCCTCCCGGTGTTTTGCGACTCGGCGATGCTGCCTGTTGCATGCTCGCTGACGGGCGGCTTCTCGTTGCCGATCTCGACACGACCAATACGTTTACCCTCGATCCGAACACTCTGCAGTGGGTGCTGGCGGCGAACGGAGGAGCGAAGGCGACACTGTCCGATGAAGAATCGTGGGTGCTCATGCCGGACGGTACCGTGGTTACGCCGCAGTGCGCGAGCCCGCCGAATGCGGAGAAGTATGACCCGGCTTCAGATAAATGGGTTACGGCCGGCACGATCGCCGCGGACATCGTGGAGAACACCTCGTCAGAGATCGGTCCTGGTCTTCTCCTTCCAAACGGCCGGGCATTCTTCGTCGGTTCCAAGAGCGGCAACACCGCGCTGTACACACCCGGTTCGACTCCGACGGCAGCCGGAACATGGGCGGCCGGGCCTTCCATACCGACTGCCCAGGGCGGACAAGCGCGAGGCAGCAAGGATGGCCCGGGAGCGCTCGAGCCGGGAGGCAAAGTGCTCTTTCCGGCAGCTCCCGTCGACGGCACGAAAGCAAACTATCTCAGCCCATGCCGTTTTTTCGAGTTCGACGGATCGAGTATCGTCCTGGTCAGCCGTCCACCCAACACGAACTGCCCGACGTATAAAGGAAGGCTTCTTGTGCTACCGTCCGGCGATATCTTCTGGGCGCGCGAGGATCACACCCGCTATTACGCCTACAGAAGTCCCGATGTGCCACAGAACGCCTGGCGCCCGGTCATTACATCGCTGCCCTCAGCCATTGCCGGTGGGACCACGTTTACCATTTCGGGAACGCAGTTCAACGGACTCTCACAGGCGTCGGCCTTTGGCGACGATTACAGCCCGTCGACGAATTACCCAATCGTGCGCATCCGCAACATGACCAGCGGCCACGTCCGCTATTGCCGAACCGAGAACCATACAGTGCTGCTCAGCTCAGGTGGAACCCGGCCGAGCATGGGAGTCGCTACTGGATCAGCGGTGGTCACGACGCAGGTTTCCGTTCCCGTCGGCATTGAGTCCGGCGCCTCAGAGCTTGTCGTCGTCGCCAACGGGATTCCGTCTCTCCCGGTCGTGATCAAAGTGGCCTGACAGCTTGCCGCCCTGACACGGCGGCAAGCTGTTCCGTTTCACTCTGAGGTGGGAGGGGTCTGGAACTCATCTACGACCCCCTCCCACTCCCCCCGTTCCTTCAACAGCCGCTCGACCAGCTCCCGAAACGCTCCACGCCCGCCGCGCGCATCCAGCTTCCATGTCGCGGCGCGGCGTACCTCGGGGGAGGCATCGGTGGGAGCGGCGGAGAGGCCGGCGCGGAGCATCGGGGCGAGGTCGGGGAGATCGTCGCCAACGTAGAGGATCTGCTCGAAGCTGACCGACAGCGTCTGCAGGATCTTCTCGCACGCCGTCAGTTTGTTTGCCGCGCCCTGGTGCAGCTCGGCGATGCCGAGCTCCTTGGCCCGGCGCACCAGAGCGGGGGAGCTGCGCGACGTCAGCAGCACGATGGTGATGCCGGCGCGCTGGGCCAGCTTCGCGCCGAGGCCGTCGCGGACGTTGAATTCCTTGACCTCGGAACGGTCACCGGCGTAGATGATTTTGCCATCCGTCCAGACGCCGTCGACGTCGGAGACGATGACGAGAATATCGCGCGCGTTGATCATGCGCGGCGAAGGATAGCAGCCGTCCCATAGAATTGGCCGTGTGAACATTCCTGAGCGGCGCGCGTTTCGCGGCCGCATCCTCTACCGCGTCCTCCGTCTTCTCAGCTCCGTCATACGCCGCCTGCCGCTCGGTTTCGCGCGCGCGATCGGCCTCGTACTCGGCCATATGGGATGGCACGCGCTCCGTCACCATCGCCGCCGGGCCATGACGAATATCGACGCCGCCTTTCCCGAATGGACGCCGCGGCAGCGCCGCGCCACCATCCGTTCCATGTTTCATCACCTCGGCGTGACGCTCGTGGAGGTTCTCTGGCTGCCGAACCTCGACGCCGCGACCTGCGCGCGCACGACCACCTTCGAAGGGCTGGAGAACCTTCGTCCAGGCGTGGGGACGATCGGCCTTACCGGACACTGCGGCAATTGGGAGTGGATGGCGCACGCCGTCGCCATGCGCACGCCGCTGACGGTCCTTCACCGCGGGCGTGACGAGCCGATGATGAATCTCTACATCAGGGACCTTCGCGCCAACGCCGGCATCACCACCATCGACCGTGGCTCGACCGCGGCGGCGAGGGAAATGATCCGCGCCCTCCGGAACGGGAGCATGCTCTCGTTTCTGCTCGATCAGAACATCCGCGCCGAGAGCGTGAAGGTGCCGTTCTTCGGCCGTCCCGCGTTGACCCCCCTCGGCCCGGCCCGCCTCGCGGTACGCACGGGCGCACCGATCATTCGCATCTTCGGCGAGCGCCGCGACGGCAAGCTCCACATCCGCATCCTCGAACCGATCATCGTCAACCCCGACGACGACCCGGTAGCGCTGACCGCGCGTCTTACCGCCGACATCGAAGCGCAGATCCGCCGCGTCCCCGAGCAGTGGGTCTGGATGCACAACCGGTACAAGGAACGGCCGAAGTGGGACGTGACCGAAAGGCAGAAGGCAGAAGGATGAAGGCAGAAGGACGCGGTTTAAAATAACCGGCGTGAGTGATGAGTTGGACAGACGCCTCGATCGTATCAAGGGCGAGTATCAGGAACTCGACGCGGCCGTCGAATGGCTCGATGAGCAGGCGACAAAGCCGAACATAGACCGGGCGGCGCTCCGTTCCGTTTGGACGAGGCTGAAAGCCAGGAGTACAAGACTGCAGGAAGAGATTGCGGACTTCGAGAAGGCTCTGAACTAGCCTTCACTCGTACGCGACCGGCTTCGGCATCCCCGCCCGCGCACCCACCAACGTCGCGCCGATGTAGATTACGAACGACGCGATCGAGAACCAGAGCGACTTGTGGAAACGTGACGGCGTTCACGATGCCGGCGGCGAGGATGAAGGCCGCGATCGGGCCGCGGGCGATCTTCGCGGCGGTCCAATGTGCCGGCGAACGCCGCGATCACATGGCCTGCCAGCGCATGGGGGGCATTGTACTCGTGGGGTGTTAGAATTCCGCCGTGGCAGATGAGCTATTCGACACTCTGATGCGGTTCCACCGCGAGGTGGTGCAGCCGGAGCTTAATGAGATACGCAAAGAGTTGCGCGGTGAGACGCAGGCCATCCGCGACGAGATGGCCACGAAAGCCGAGTTGCAGGCCATCCACGACGAGATGGCCACGAAAGCCGAGTTGCAGGCCATCCACGACGAGATGGCCACGAAAGCCGAGTTGCAGGCCATCCACGACGAGATGGCCACGAAAGCCGAGTTGCAGGCCATCCGCGACGAGATGGCCACGAAAGCCGAGTTACAGGCCATCCGCGACGAGATGGCCACGAAAGCCGAGTTGCAGGCGATGCGCGGCGAGACGGCCACGAAAGCCGAGTTGCAGGCGATGCGCGGCGAAATGGTCACATGGTCCGTCCTGATGCGGTTCCATCAGGAGATCGTGCGCCCGGAGATCGATGAGGTCCGTTCGAAGCTGGCGGATCTGGCCACGCGTGACGAGATGCTCTCGCACGTCGACAGCCTTTACGTCCGATTCGGTATCCTCGACAGCGAATATCACGCACTCAGCGCCGCCGTTCGACGAATCGAAGAGCAGATGGCGCAGCAGACGGTCCATATCGGTGAGATGAGATCGGAACTGGTCAAGATCAACGACCAGATTTCACAACTTGCACAACGGGTCACGACCCTTGAAAACGTGCTGAACTGACCTCACTCGTACGCGACCGGCTTCGGCATCCCCGCCCTTGCCCCCACCAACGTCGCGCCGATGTAGATTACGAACGAGGCGATCGAGAACCAGAGCGGCTGCGGGATCGTGACGGCGTTCACGATGCCGGCGGCGAGGAGCAGGGCGCCGAGGATGAAGGCCGCGATCGGGCCGCGGGCGATCTTCGCGGCGGTCCAGGTGCCGACGAACGTCGCGATCAGATGGCCGGCTAGCACGATCAGGAGGACCGACATCGGCAACGTTGCCACGAACGCTTTGATCCTGGCCATGTCCTGCAAGCTCATCCCGGGCGGCGGCGGGTAGACCTGGTGGGAGATCGCCTCCGCGCCAAACACCAGCAGGAAGGCGACGATCATCCCGGCGATGACGGCGCCGATGCCGCGTACGATCTTCATACGAGCTCTGACTCGTGTACCGGAACGGCAACCGCCGCCTTGGCCGAGGACTTGTTCGCGCGCGCGGCGGCGATGAACGAGCGGAAGAGGGGATGGGGCGCCGTCGGCCGTGACTTGTACTCGGGATGGAACTGGCAGCCGAGGAACCAGGGATGCCCTTCCAGCTCGATGATCTCGACGAACTTGCCGTCGGGTGAGAGGCCGGTCACGTGGAAGCCGCGCTCTTCGAGCTGCGGCACGTATTCGGGATTGACCTCGTAACGATGGCGGTGGCGCTCATCGATCTGCTCGACGTCGTAGGCCTTCCTGGCGATCGATCCTTCCTTGAGCGTGCACGGATATTTTCCTAAACGCATGGTTCCGCCGAGCGCATCGACGCCGATCAGATCGCGCAGCTTGTAGATCACCTTGTACGGCGACTCGTCATCGAATTCGGTGGAGTTCGCGCCGACCATACCCACCACATTGCGGGCGAACTCGATCGTCGCGCACTGCATGCCGAGGCAGATGCCGAGGAAGGGAATGCGCTTCTCGCGCGCGTAGCGGATGGCCCGCAGTTTCCCCTCGACGCCGCGGGCGCCGAAGCCGGGTCCGACCAGAATCCCATCCACCCGTGCCAGCTCGCCGTGATACCCCTCGGTCTCGAGCTCTTCGGAGTCGATGTAGATGATGCGAACCTTGACGTTGTTGGCGATGCCGCCGTGCGTCAGCGCTTCGTTGAGCGATTTGTAGGAGTCGCCGAACTCGATGTACTTGCCGACGAAACCGATCTTCACTTCATCTTCCGGATGGCGCAGCTTGCGGATGATCTCTTCCCACTTCGTCAGCGCGCCGATCTCGTCGTGCGGGAGGTGGAGCTTGTCGAGCAGGATCTCGTCGAGGCGCTCGCGCGAAAAGGCCAGCGGCACCTGGTAGATGAACTCGACGTCGAGCGCGGGGATGACCGCTTCCTGCTCGACGTTGCAGAAGAGGGCGATCTTGTCACGCATGTCGTCGGGGATGGCGTGCTCGGAGCGGCAGAGCAGCACGTCCGGCTGAATGCCGATCTCGCGAAGTTTCTGCACGGAGTGCTGCGTCGGCTTGGTCTTCATCTCGTCCGACGCTTTGATGTACGGCACGAGCGTCAGATGGACGTTGATGGCGTTGCCGCGGCCGACTTCGAGCCGGAACTGGCGGATGGCTTCGAGGAATGGGAGCGACTCGATGTCGCCGACGGTGCCGCCGATCTCGACGATCACGACGTCGACCCCCTCGCTGACTTCGCGGATGCACTTCTTGATCTCGTCGGTGATGTGCGGGATGACCTGCACGGTCTTGCCGAGGTAATCGCCGCGCCGCTCCTTCTCGATGACTTTCAGGTAGATGCGCCCGGTGGTGAAGTTGCTCTTCCGGGTGGCTCGCATCGAGGTAAAGCGCTCGTAGTGGCCGAGGTCGAGATCGGTCTCGGCGCCGTCATCGGTGACGAAGACTTCGCCGTGCTGGAACGGCGACATCGTGCCGGGATCGACGTTGATGTAGGGATCGAACTTCTGCAGCGTGACCCGGAAACCACGCGCTTCCAGCAAGGCCCCGATCGAGGCCGCGGCGATGCCTTTGCCAAGTCCGGAAACAACACCACCCGTCACGAAAATGTACTTGGTGCTCATCGGTCATGCCTCCGGTTGCGTGAGTGAGAAGGGAATCGGGGGTCGGGAGTCGGGAGTCGGGGTCGGGAGTCGGAGAAAGGAACGCGAGAATGAGCCGTTCTCTGCTACGACTCCCGACCCCCGACTCCCGTTGGCACAGCTATCCTGCGCTTCGGGCTGCTTGCTGGCGGGGAGAGTGATGCTGGCTGTGGCGAAGATTCGTATGCGCGCGAGCACGCGGCTCACGAACGATCTCCGGTGTCACTCTTGTCCAGCCAGCTCATGTTCGACGCGCGCCACATCCTCGGGACGATCGACTCCGAGGTGCGGCCTTGTAGTTTGAACGACCCTGATTTTAAAGCCGTTCTGCAGTGCCCGCAACTGTTCGAGTGATTCTGCCCGTTCCAGCGGTGACGGCGCGAGGGCGGCCAGGGCCCGCAAAACGCCGGTCTGGTAGCCGTAGAGGCCGACATGCCGCTGTGCGCCGGCCAGCGGCGCGCGCGAGAAATAGAGGGCATCGCCCGAGAGCGTGGTGACGACTTTGACGACGTCGCGGGATTGCCATTCTTTGTCGCTCTCGATCGGCGCGGCCAGCGTGGCCATGTCGACGGCGGTCGTTTGCAGGACGCTGATGACGGCGTCGATCGCGCCGGCGTCGATCAGCGGCTCGTCGCCCTGTACGTTGACGACCTGATCGTAAGAGTCGCCGAGAAGATCGAGCGCCGCGGCGATCCGGTCGGTGCCGCTCTGGAAATCACCCTCGGGGCGAACGAAGCGTCCGCCGAATGCGGCGATGTGATCGGCTATGCGATCGTCGTCCGTGGCGACGAATACCGCGTTGGCGTGCTTCGAGCGCGAAGCGCGCTCGTAGACGCGCTGAATGAGCGACACCCCCGCGATCATCGCAAGCGGCTTCCCCGGGAATCGCGAGGACGCCCAGCGCGCCGGAATTACAATGACGGACTTCATGAGCGTGGATTCTATGACGGGGGTCGGGAGTCGGGAGTCGGGGGTCGGAGCGTTGAAGTATGACAACCGACAACCGATAACCGACAACCGCCTCATCCGCCGGCTGATCATCATCGCCGCCGCCATCTTCGTCGTCGTGGCCGCCTTCAGCCGTCTGGAGCTGCTGTATTCGCACAAATTCTTCGACAACACCGGGCGGGCGCAGTGGATCTGGCAGCAGAGCCGGCTGGCGGACGGGGATCCGGCGGCGTTCTTCGTGACGCGCGAGTTCGATCTGCCGCCGAACCGCACCTTCACCCGGATCAAGATGCTCGGCGATCCGGAGTACACGCTCTATTTCAACGGTGTCGCCGTCGGCGGGCGGCACGTCGGCGACGACAACGTGGCACTCGATACGTATGACGTCAGCACGCTGGCGCGCGACCGGAGGAATCGCATCGTGGTGGCGCCGCGGAGCGCGAACGGAGTCGGTGGTCTCATCGTGGCCATCGATCTGACGGCGGAGTTCGGCAACTTCATCGTCACCGGAGGGGACTGGCACATCGTCCGCCGCTGGAGCGACGATCTCCTCCTCCACGATCCTCCCGCCGATCAACTGGCGCGGCCGCAGTTGCTGGGACGGCCGCCGGCGCGGCGGTGGAACTATCTCGCGGAACGGGAGGCCACATTCTTCGCCCCGGCGAAACGGGTCATCGCGCCGCTGCAGTCGTTCCGCTTCGAGACAGCGCTTCCCGAGATCGAGGTCATCGGCGGCACGGCCGTGACGGTCTCGCAGAAGCAACATGCCATCGCCTATGACTTCGGCCAGACCACCGGCCGGGCGCGGCTGACGGCCGGCGCCGTCAGCGATGCCGCGCGCACCATCACCGTCCGCTTCGCCAACGATCGCTCCGAGCTTTACGCGGTCGAAGGGACGATCGAACAATTCGTGCTCGCGGCCGGAGAGCGGACGATCGTCGACGAGGAGAGGCGTAACTTCCGCTATGTCACCGTCTACGGCGGCACAGCCAGCGTCGACGTCGTGCAATGACTGCGGCTTCGCCGCGTTGTCGGTTATCGGTTGTCGGTTGAAGCGGTGTCAGCGCCGCAGCATGAAGAGAACCGACAACCGATAACCGACAACGCGCGGCGCGCGCCGAAGGCACGCAGCCGCGCACGTCAGAACAGCACTTTCAACACGAAGTACGCCTGCGGCGTCATCGTCTTCGATTCCAGCGCCTGGGCGTCGTCGCGGGTGATGTGAAAACGGCCGGCGGCGCCGCCGGTGGTGGTCTTCAGGAAGAGATCGACCGAATCGATCTTCGCGCCGGGAATCCCGGCGTTGTGCACCATGAGGAAGGCCGTGGCGGTCAGGGTATTGAAGACTTTGTCCTCGGTGTCCGCGGTGAGGTCGGCCCGGAGCGAGCTCGTTCCGGTGGCCACGAGTTTGTGCTCGAAGATGCCGACGTTCTCGAACGCTCGTTCGAAGCGGCCGATGACGTCAGTCCCGAGCCCGGTTCCGGGTGCGGACGGCTGCGGAACGTCGGCAGCGGTTGCGGTCGGAGCGGGGGCGACAGCCGGCTGCGAGGACGGCAGCTTGTGAAGGCGTATCGAGCTGCCAAGCGTCGATGCTTTTGATGTCGATGTGCCCGGAAGCTGCTCCACGCCGAAGAGCTCGCCGCCTCCCAGCCGCGTCGTTTCTTCCGACTTGGCCACGTCGATCGTGGCAGGGTCGAGCGACATGACCGTACCGCTGACGAGCGTGATCATGGCCTTGCCGTTGACCACCGTCCACTTTGCCTTCGCCTCGTAGCGCGTGCCGTCCTTGGTCACGACCCAATACGTTGCGGCAAAGGTCTGCGTTGCGATGAGGACGGCGAATGCGGCGAGGATGAATGGCTTTTTCATGAATGGCTCCCGGAATGGCGCTGCAAAGTGGTCGATTATACTGGCCACAATGCTCGTCGTCATGGAGGCCGGCGCCCGGCCCGATCAAATCGAAGATGTCGTCCGCCACATCGAGCGGATGGGCTTGAAGGCGCACGCAATTCCGGGAGCCAACCGGACGGCCATCGGCATCACCGGCAAACCGGGAGCCGCCGATCCCGAGGTTCTCGAGAACTATCCCGGCGTCAAGGAAGTCATCCGCGTCTCGCACGCGTACAAGCTGGTCAGCCGGGAAGCGCGTCCGGAGGACAGCATCATCAACGTGGGCGGTGTCGATGTCGGCGGCAACGGCATCATCGTCGTCGGCGGTCCCTGCGCCGTGGAGTCGCTCGATCAGGCGCGCGCCATCGCCGAGGGGATCCGAAACGCCGGCGGCCAGCTCTTCCGCGGCGGCGCCTACAAGCCGCGCACGTCGCCCTATTCGTTCCAGGGGCTGGGTGAAGAGGGGCTGGAGATCCTGGCGCGTATCCGGGAGGAGTTCGATCTTCCCATCGTCACCGAGGCCATCGACCACGAGGCGTTGGCGCTCGTCGATCAATATGCCGACTGCATCCAGATCGGCGCGCGCAACATGCAGAACTTCTCGCTCTTGAAGATGGCCGGGCGTGCCCGCAAGCCTGTGCTGCTGAAACGCGGCATGGCCGCGACGCTCGAGGAGCTGCTTCTTTCCGCCGAATACATCATGGCCGAGGGGAACTACAACGTCATCCTTTGCGAGCGGGGCGTGCGGACGTTCGCCGACCACACGCGCAACACGCTCGATCTATCGATCGTCCCGGCGGTCAAGCGGATCAGCCACCTGCCGATCCTCGTCGATCCGAGCCATGGAACCGGCAAGCGCAACAAGGTGGCACCGATGTCGCGCGCCTCGATCGCCGCCGGAGCCGACGGCGTCCTGATCGAGGTTCACCACAAGCCGGAGGAAGCGCTCTCCGACGGCCCCCAGGCCATCCTGCCGGAGGCCTTCGCGAAGATCGTCCAGGAGTGCGACGCCATCGCGCGGGTGGTGGGGAGATCCTTGCAGCCGATGCTGGTGAAAGCACTATCCTGACCTGTTCGCTTCGCTCACCTCAGGCTGTGAAGAAATCGAACAAGGAGCAAGTTGTCATCCTGAAGCTGCCGGAGCGCCGAACGAGCGTAGCGAGCGAGATGCGCGCAGGACGCTGAAGGATCTCCAGTGGCAGCGCCTGTGGCAGGTGCAGCGAATCTTGGAGATCCTTCGCCGTCCTCCGCGCCTTTCGCTCGCTACGCTCGCTCAGCGCTCCGGCAGGCTCAGGATGACAGTTAGCTCCGCACCCGATGCACCCTCAATAAGTTCGTTTTCGCCCGCTGATAAATCGGCGATCCCATCAAAATCACCAGGCGGTCTCCGGGGGCGACGATGTCGCGGCTCAAGAGGAAGTCGTCGACGCGCTCGACGATCTGCTCGTGGTACTCGCCGATGTCGCGCAGGACGAACGGCTGGACGCCCCAGAGCATGTTCATGCGGCGGGCCACCCAGCTCGACGGCGTCAGGGCGATGATCGGCTGGGCCGGGCGGAACTTGGACATCAGCCGTGCCGCAAATCCCGTTTGCGTGAAGACGATGATGAATTTGGCCTCGAGCTGCTGGGCGGCGTAGTTGGCGGCGCCGGCCAGCGCATCGGTGAACTCGTCGGTCTCAGACGAAACCCGGAACGGCTCGCGGCCGCCGGCGACCTGAAACTGGCGGTTCTGCTCCGCGGCCATGATGATCCTGGCCATCATCTGCACCGCTTCGACCGGATAGAGTCCGGAGGCCGTCTCCGCGGAGAGCATCACGGCATCCGATCCGTCGAAGATGGCGTTGGCGACGTCGGACGCTTCCGCGCGTGTCGGGCGCGAATTCGTCGTCATCGACTCGAGCATCTGCGTGGCGGTGATGGCGAATCGCCCCCACACGGCCGCTTTATTCAGCACCCGTTTCTGGACGATGGGGACCGCTTCGGTGGGAAGCTCCACGCCGAGGTCGCCGCGGGCCACCATCACGCCATCGCTGACGTCGAGGATGTCTTCCAGCGCCTCGATGGCCTGCGACTTTTCGAGCTTGGCCACGATGTTGATCTCGTCGCCGCCGAGCGCGTGCAGGAGGGACCGCAGCTCGACGATATCCGAGCGTCTGCGGATGAAGGAGGCGGCGATGTAGTCGAGCTGGTTCTCGACGGCGAAGGCGACGTCGTCGCGGTCCTTCTCCGTGATGGCCGGAATGGTCAGTTCGGTATCGGGGAAATTCATCCCCTTCTTCGACGAGATCGGCCCGCCGTGAATGACGCGGGTCAGCACGCTGGTGGCATCGAGCCCCGCCACGACCAGCTCGACCAGGCCGTCGTTGATCAGAATGCGCTGTCCGAGCTGCACCTCCCGAGGGAGGGGAGTGAAGGGGGTGGAGACGATCGAGGTATTGCCGACCAGCGGATCGGTGGTGATCGTCAGGGTCTGTCCGACCTGCAGTTGGACGACGCCGTCAACCTCGCCGATGCGCAGCTTCGGCCCCTGGATGTCGCCCATGATGGGGATGTACTTCCCATGGTCGGTAGCGACGCGGCGGATGATCTCGATGAGCCGTACCCGGTCCGCCGGCGTGCCGTGAGAGAAGTTCATCCGGAAGACGTCGACCCCCGAGGTGAGCAGTCGCAGGATGAGCTCTTCCGAGGCGCAGGCAGGCCCGAGCGTGGCGATGATTTTGGTTCGGCGCATCGGCCGTTGATATATCACGCGGAGACGCGGAGTAGTCGTCGACTGACGTCGGGCTTCGATCCGATTCGCGGTCCTATCGCTCGAAGAGGTCTGAGTCACCCGGATCGCGCCGTGAACCGTCGGCATGCACGCCGATTCGACACGATCGTAGGCGCGAGTGACGATTTCGGCCATGGAACGAACGGGAACGGCCAAAACTGGTGAGTCGCGGCGGACCCCGGGAGGCCACTAGAGTGGACTCCACGAGCTCACTAATGGACTTCACGAGTCCACCTAGTAGACTCCACGAGTCCACTAGTGGACTCCACGAGCTCACTAATGGACTCCACGAGTCCACCTGGTAGACTCCACGAGCCCACCTAGTAGACTCCACGAGTCCACTAGTGGACTCCACGAGCTCACTTGTGGACTCCGCGAGTCCACTAGTGGACTCCGCAAGCTCACTTGTGGACTCCACGAACGCACTAGCAGCTAGGGGAGGCCCACGTGCATTTCAACCTCGACGACGTACCGCGCATCGCCGACTTTTCCCTGACTCTCGCCGAGGAGAGCGAGGGGGACTGCACATCCGGATGATGAGCCGCTCATGCGGCCACCTGGCCGGCTCCCCGCCTGGGACCACGCCGACCGCGATCTCCGCCACTTCACCCACGACGACCTCCCCCTCGGCGACGACGAGGAGCCGTACCTCGACGCCGACGATGCCTCGCGCATCGTCATCATCGCCCGCGGCCCCGACGTCTTCATCCTCGAAGGCGACACCCCGCCCGGCCCCCTCCCACGCCGCTACCGCGTCCCCCGCGACCACTACATCGCCGCCTGGGACGACCTGATCCGCCGCTACCACCGCGCCGTCCCGCTCGAGGAGGTCCTCGGCGGGGAGGAAGAGGCGATCGACGCGTAAGCGGAGCCTCCCGGAATGAACGTGTCAGCGATGCGGAAGTTCATCGGGTTCCGTTGCCTAAGATCCGAAATGCGGAATTGCCCGTCTCATGAATTCATCGAACAGCGGCACCGTAAACGCCATGTCTCCATGCGCAGGACTGTAGACCATGCCTTTCTTAATCAACTTGGCGCGAACCGGCCCGAGGCTGGTCAGCCTCACTCCAAAAACGTCGGCGATGTCACCAGTGCGTTGAGGTCCTGGACCCAGCTCGGCCATTGCCCGGAGGAAATTCTTTTCGCTTGGCGTGAGGCGGTCGTACCGTACTCGAAAGAAGTTCTGATCCAGAGGAGCGCTTACTGTTGTCGTCGCCTCGTTCACGATTCTGAGCGTGATTGGGCTCGAAGGAGCTCCGTTCCACGATTGGTATCCCCATTCCTGCAAAAAATACGGATATCCCTTCGTCAACCGAAAGATCTCCGCTACGGCCTGATCTTCGAAGACAACGCCGACCGCCTGAGCTGGCGCCTTCAACGCTTTTGCGGAGTCCTCCTCTGATAGCGCGCCGACTACTGGAAAACTGAAGAGGCGTTCTGCGTATGACCGCGCGTCTCCTGCCAGCCCGGGCAGTATCGGCAGACCGGCTCCAAGAAGCACTATCGGCAACTGACGCTGCTGGAGTTTGTGCATCGCCACGATCAGCGCTCCCAGCTCAGTCCGGTCGAAGTACTGGATCTCATCGATCAGGAGTGCAACGGCCATCTTTCGGTCCTCGGCTGCTTCACCAATCGCCACGAGAACGTTCGGCAAATCGATCTGAAGGTCTCCGCTGTCCGCGGAGCCTTTTTCGGGATCGATGTCCAGTCCGATCGTGATGTCGTTGACGGTCACTTTGAGAGCGCCGATGAAGCTGCGCAGCACCGCAAGACCTCGTTTCACCTTGTCGGCCGTCCCTGCCATCCGGTCGAGATCGAAGAGCAGCGTTCGCAGGTAGGGAGCGAGTAGCGATCCCAGAGGCTTATCTTCGTGAGCTTCGATGGAGATCGTTCGATAGCCTGCAGCAACCGCCATTCGGTCGATTTCGTTGAGCAAAACCGTCTTTCCGACCCCGCGCAAGCCGGTGAGCAGCATGCTTTTCTCCGGCCGCTTCTCCTTGATGCGACCTAACAGAACCCCCGCCTGATCAAGAACGCGATCTCTGCCCACGAGCTCTGGAGGAGGCGCGCCCGCGCCTGGGGAGAACGGGTTCTTGATCGGATCCACGACGAGATTATAAGCATTTATTCGTGGTTATACCTGATTCTGAGTATATCTGGTTAAACTTGCCATACCCTCCCTGACTCTCGCCGAGGAGAGCGAGGGGGACTGCACATCCGGATGATGAGCCGCTCACGGGGCCACCTGGCCGGCTTCCCCGCCTGGGACCACGCCGACCGCGATCTCCGCCACTTCACCCACGACGACATCCCCCTCGGCGACGACGAAGAGCCGTACCTCGACGCCGACGATGCCTGGCACATCGTCATCATCACCCGCGGCCCCGACGTCTTCATCCTCGAAGGCGACACCGCACCGGCCCCCTTCCACGCCGCTACCGCGTCCCCCGCGACCATTACCTCGCCGCCTGCGACGACCTGATCCGCCGCTACCAACGCGCCGTCCCGCTCGAGGAGGTCCTCGGCGGGGAGGAAGAGGGGATCGACGCGTAGGCGGCTCGGTGCAAGGCTCCCACGTAATTGAGCAACCGAGGGTCAACCCCTGACCCCGCGAGGGTCAAAACCAAGCACGCGAGTGTGAAAATGAAGCACGCGCTCTTGCCATGGTAAGAGCGCGAGGGTGAAAACGAAGCACGCGAGGGTTGAAACGAAGCACGCGAGCATCAAAACGAAGCGTTCGAGGGTCGAAATGAAGCTCGCGATCGACGAAACGAAGCAAGCGATCGACGAAACGAAGCAGCCATCCGCGCGCATCGTTGCTCAGATAGTCGAACCCGAGGAGATCGATCACAGCCGCCTCGATTCGAACCTCGTCACCTAACTCGAGGCCGATGGCGGATACCATGAAAGCCAGTTTCATGGCGAAAACGGAATCGCCGGCACTTCCTAAGCACAGCGCTTCCCTCAGCCTTTGTTACCACGACCGTGCGTCAGGTCTCACGGCGTTGCATTTCACGAACTAGGTCCATGAAATTCGCGACGGTGAGAAGGTTTGCTCTTTGTGTGCTTGCGAACGTAGCGTGCAGAGCCACGGGGATCACCAATACAACTCCCCGACGCATCATTTCATCCGTTTGCTCTTCCGAGATCGCTGCCTCCAAGGTGCACAAGTGTTTGGTAGGGATGCGAGCTGCCTCAGTCAACACCTGAGTCCACCGTTCTTTGCATGACGACTTCGCAGCAAGCATGGCGAGGCGGCCTGCGTCAAAACGATCGTCCCGGTATTGTTCGATGCCCGGAAACAGAAAGTCGGGTCGTTTTCGATTCTCCGTGAAGGCTTGTGCCGTGAATCGAAGATGATTCAGGCGAAATAGCTCGGACAAGTGGTTTTGCAGAGCAAATCCCATCCTTGACTTGCGCCGGTTCTGCACCGAGAGCGAATAGGTGATGAAGTCATCGACCGACGAGAAGCCTTCTTTCAGCTTCACCTCTACTAACAACCGCTCGATTGCGCGGAAGATGCTTCTGCAAACCCAGCGGTATAAGTGAGCTCGTCTCGCAATACTTAAGCAGACCTTAGCACTGGCCAAGGCAATCAACGGTACACAAATGCTTTCAGCATCGCTCGATCAAACACCTTCCATCCGATCGTTGACACGCGCTCGACTTCCAATACGAACTCATCAATGGTCCGATCGAGCGGATCATCCGGCGGATCGCAGGTGAGACTGACCTCGGCCAATTCATGCCAACAGTGGTCGTCCGCGTAAAGTGGCCTGTCCGAGAAAAAGAGGTCGGGAAGGCGGACCTGATGCGCAATGAAAAACTCGTAGCATTCGAGGCTGGAGAAAAGCCTCTCGCGCAAGGCGGCGTCGCAAACGCTTCGAAAGACCCTCTCGCCCCACTGTTTGTAGTTTGAGCCATCGCGATACAGATACTCAAGCTTGGTGTTCACTGGTGTCCGGCCTCCGTTGCCATTCAGAGGATACCTTTGCTGCGTAGACAAATACGGGAGGCAACGCAGTCGATTGTGTCATGTCAGCGTGCCTGAAATCGTATAGCTTCTAGAGTGAACGACAACGATATCTCCCCGGGAACGACAAACAGCTTCGGATCATCACGAAAATCAAAGAGGCGATAGACGTAGTACTGGTTGGCCCTCTCGATCGACACGTCCACCTCATTCCGTGTCACGAAGAATGGAGTGTACGGGCCGAATGTGGTCGTCTTCACCTCGATCAGGCGCTCATGGCCAGAAGCCTCAAAGGAGCAGATGTCGTAGCCGTCGCCATCTCCGCGCGTACGCGACACGTGCTCGATCTTGTCCGCAAGTCGCCTCTGACCTGCGATCCGAAGACGCTCGCTCTCAAAGCGGATCACGAACTCTTCGCCGGCAGAACCAAGCAAACGGTTACTAGCTTCGAGCTGGAGGTAATTCGCGAGCGGTCGCTTGCGCGGTCGATCTGCGATACGCGAAAAACTGAGACGCTCGATGGTTTCAGGCCGTTTCACAAGTCGGTCGAGAAGCCCCACAATTGGCGTGGGAAGCGCGGCGATAGGTTCTTCGACGCGAGCGTGAATTGCTGCGGCTAGAGTCGGTGTGTGGATCACGAGTTCATGGATGACGTCGTAAAGCAATTGCTGGTAGTTCGGCAGCGGTTTATATCCCCTAACATATGGGAGGCCGAGTTCGAGCAGAATTGCGCTTATGTTTTGATGTTTCCGCTCGATCGCTGCATGGCTTCGGTTGTTGAGCATCGCGCGCAGCCGGCGTCTCGAATCGCTCTTGTTGAACGAGATGCCTCTCTGTTCAAGTTCGAGCATGGCGAGGTACGCGGCGACGGTCGGCTCGACCTCCTCATGAGACCAATCATCTGGCACGTGGAGATTGTACACGAGGTGGCCAAGAACACCGCCGCGCACTTGCCGATCGCGGCCAGTGATACGCCAGCGATCGCGGTATCTAGGCTAAACTGAACTTGCTCCTGACTAAGCAAACGCGCGCCCAGGAGACCTGTTTGAGGCCCCAATCACCGGCTATCGGAGTAAGGAGCAACGTGTGCCGATCTTTCATCTGAGTCCAACTGGTATCGAACCGCTCTCGCCCACGGCTTTTCACTCGCTGAGGTTGACCGAGCGCGGCGACGTTCAGCGTCTTCTACGCGACCGTCTGGAGGTCATCGCTCCAGATGCGATGCTTCTCGCCGAGGAGTTCGGAGATTGGGCTGACAGCCGCCGGCGTATTGACCTGCTGGCTCTTGACCGTGATGCAAAGCTGATCGTCATCGAGCTGAAAAGGACGGAGGATGGGGGGCACATCGAGCTTCAGGCACTCCGCTACGCCGCGATGGTGTCGACGATGACGTTCGAACAGGCGGTGGATGCTCATGCGACTTACCTGCTGCGCATGGGGCGCGATCGAGACGCACGCGCGGCCATTCTTGAATTTCTGGGATGGGAGGAGTCTCTGCAGGGAGAATTCGCTCGTGACGTGCGGATCATCCTCGTCGCCGCGGATTTCCAGAAAGAGATCACGACCACTGTCCTCTGGCTGAATGAGCGTGAACTGGACATCACGTGTGTCCGATTGCAGCCGTACACCTTCAACGGCGAAATTCTCGTCGACGTTCAGCAGATTGTTCCCCTTCCGGAAGCAGCCGAGTATCAGGTCCGCGTTCGGGAACGAAACGAACAGCGGCGCGTCGCGCAGCATCTCGCTGGTGAGCGAGACCGCACCCGATTTGATGTCTCCGTCGGTGGATCGATCCAGCGAGGACTAAACAAAAGACGCGCCGTACTCATCGTCGTGCGAGCACTTGCTTCCGCCGGTGTGTCACCAGAGGAAATGATGCGTTCGGCTCCTTCGCGCCGAGATCGACTCTTCGTGAGTGCAAAGGGGAATCACGATGGCGATAGCTTCCTCATTGCTGCGGAGTCGGAGCGAACCGCGAACGGGCGTCCGTTCGACTCCAGCCGCTGGTTTTGTGCTGACGACGAGCTGATTCAGCATGGGGACAAGACATACGCTGTCTCGAACCAATGGGGGCTCGGCACTGATCGGACGCTTAACGAACTTGTGAGCGCATTCGCACATGCCGCCGTCACCGTTGAGACCTCGCAGGTGTCCTAAGCGACCAGGAAACGAGAAGCGAGAGCTAAATATGAGCCGACTCCGGTGCTCCCGCCCAGGCTCCCCTCCTGGCAGCGAATCGCTACTTTTCACATCTTCCTCTCTCCCCGTCGCAACTTCGCGCTCCTTACGGTGGCCGATCTGCTCGGGCTCACGCTCAGGGAGCTGAAACGGGAGATCGAGGATGGGGCGATTGTAGCGGTTTGGACGGCGATCGGGGAGCGGATGACGCGGCAGGAGTTGGTGGCGGTGGCGATGCAGAAGTGGGATCAGTCGACTATCGAAGCTGCTCTGGGGTGGACGCGGCGCGCGTTCTGCCGGAGGCGATCCGGCTGGTGGAGTTGCGGGCGAGGGTCCCTCGGTATCAGCGGGACATGCTTCGGGAGCTGGCGCGGAGGGAGGGGACGTCGGTCGATGCGGTGTTGTCGCGGGAGCTCGAGGTGTGGCGTCCGCGCATGCCGAGGAGCTGGCGGGTGTGCCTGGGCTGTCGATGGTGATGCGGTGGCCGGAGAGCGGCGTGACGGGGTAGGCGTTCCGGCTTGCGTGAGCGTCGAATCGGCTGTCGAATAGAGCCACGGATGTACTGAGAATAGGCTTTTTCCGTCTCGAGTAAGATCCAGGGATCTACCGAAGAGGCTCAGAGCCTATTGAGTAGATCCACGGATCTACCGAAGAGGCTCAGAGCCTATTGAGTAGATCCAGGGATCTACCGAAGAGGCTTAAAGCCTATTGAGTAGATCCAGGGATCTACCGAAGAGGCTTAGAGCCTATTGAGTAGATCCAAGGATCTACCGAAGAGGCTTAAAAGCCTCATGGGGGTGGCTTGGAACCTCATGGGGTAGGCTTAAACGCCTCCTCGGGTAGGCTCGGAGTCCGTGAATTCACTCTCGGAGTCCATGAGATGCCGAGGATGTTCATGGAGCAGTCCCGACGTTCTCAACGATCGTCGCAGCTCATCCTAAATGAGGAGGGATCGATGAACATCGATCGGATTTTGGTCGATCCAACGGTCATGAACGCGCAGCCGTGCGTCCGGGGAACGCGTCTGACCGTGAAGCGGGTGCTGCATATTCTTGCTGAGAATCCTGACCGGGAGGCGATCAGGAAGGACTATCCGCCGCTGGATGAGGAAGACATCCGGCAGGTCTTGCGCTACGCGGCTGCCACGTTGGACGAAGACCATCGCTGATTGCTCCTGCGGGGCGTTTCCCGGGATCTCGAGGATGTGGCGTCGGCGCATGCCGAGGAGTTGTCGGGAGTGCTTGGGCTGTCGATGGCGCTGCGGTGGCCGGAGAGCGGCGTGACGGGGTAGGCGTTCCGGCATGCATGAGGGTCGAGTAGATCCATGGTTCTACCGAAGAGGCTTTGGCCAGTTGAGGGGTTGTCGGGGAGTCTGTGAATACACTCCCGGAGTCCATGAATACACTCCCAGAGTCTATGAATACACTCCCAGAGTGTACGAATACACTCCCAGAGTGTACGAATACACTCCCAGGGTGTACGAATACACTCCCAGAGTCTATGAATACACTCCCAGAGTGTATGAATACACTCCGAGAGTGTACGAATACACTCCCGGAGTCTATGAATACACTCCCAGAGTCTATGAATACACTCTGGGAGTCTGTGAATACACTCTGGGAGTCGGTGAATGCTCCCGAATGGTGGATTGGCCGGCATTCTCACGCGCTGGCGACCTTGTCGCGTGGCAACCTTCCATTCCGCGTGGTTCCGGAATCGCCGAAACCACCGACGGGGGAGGACGCCGACCGTAGCAGCCGCCACGCTGGACAAAGACCCATCACGTGCCAGGGTCACAAGCGGAGAGCGCGCGTCCGCGCCAGCTCCCGGCGGGCAGCCTGCCCTGAGCGGAGTCGAAGGGTCTCGCCCGGCTGTGGGGACGGAGTCGAACGTAACTGTTGGGTAAGATCGGCGGCCTTTCCATCCGCAGGGAGTGCAGTTTCGCTTGCTCCTTGCGGAAGGATGAAGGAAGATCGAATGAGGCGATACGCTCTGAAGGAGTTGTGTGACCGACCCCTCATCCGCGTTCGAATTCGATCACGATGCCATCGAAGAGTTCTGCCGGAAGTGGCGGATCAAGGAGTTTGCGCTCTTTGGGTCCGTCCTGACCGCTGAATTCCGTCCTGACAGCGATGTCGACGTTCTCCTGACCTTCGAAGATCCGGCGCGGTGGAGTCTGTTTGACGTGGTCGACATCAAGGATGAGCTGGAGCGGCTCTTCGGACGAAAGGTCGACATCGTCGAGAAAGTGGCCATCAAGAACCCGTGGCGCCGGCGATCGATTCTTGTCGTATCGGGTGATCTATGCTGCCTGAGGACCGCGATCAAGCACTGATCGGCGCCCGGGTTCCGATACCCATTGTCTCCGCAGCGCGGAGACTATCTCCCTTTCGGGATGATCGAACGACGCCGAGCCAGCGCGAGCTCCGAAAGGCCGACCATGAAAACAGGTTGGACCCTGGCTTGTCGTGGTGCGTAGTATGAGTGCCGTGCGTCTTTTTATGACTCATAGCGCGGCGAACAACCAAACATGGACTGCGGCAAGGGCATGGCAAGCACCGCCCCCTCATCCGCCTTCGGCACCTTCTCCCCCAGCTGAAAAACGCTGGGGGAGAAGGGCTCTCGAGGTCAGGGAGGCGCGAGTTCTTTTCCGCCCCGACCCCCGATTCCCGTCGCACCATGGAAATCCTCACCGAATCCTCACGTTTCCTCATTTGACTCGCGGCCAGCGACTCCTTAGACTCGCTGGCTGGGATCACTAAGGAGGGGAACCATGCGCAGACTTCGTGCGATAGCGATCGCGACCGCCATTGTGGTCCTTGCTGTCCCTGCGCAAACCGAGGTCGTCCCTCTTCCGGCCTTCCTCCGGGTTCTCGGAAACGTGACGAGCGCGACCAGACCGGTCGGCAACGCCCTGGTCATCGCTCTCAACCTCAACAGCCTCGACGCTATCCAGACCTTCAGCGGAAGCGACGGCTCCTTCGCGATGCCGCAGCTTCCTTCCGGCGTCTACAAGATCATCGCCATGAAGTACGGCTTCGAGCCGGCCATCGAGACCATCGTCCCGACGACGAAAGATCATCGCCTCAAGCTCAGGCTGCAGACGGAAAAGCAGGTGCGCGGCAGCAATCAGCAGATGTGGGAGATCCGGGGCTCGTTGCCGCCTGACATCCTTCGCCAGATCGACATGGTCATGACGCCGCCTCCCGATCCGATCGGGCCGGGGGCAACGGCCGCCTTCGAGGCCCCACGCTTCCGGGGCGAGATGACGTCGATGACCGGGATGACGGCCGGCACGAACACAGCATCCTCCGGCCCTGCCTTCGCGCAGACCGCCCTCGGCCTGCAGAGCCGCGTTGGCGATAACTGGCAGATCGGATTCCGCGGCAACCTCCATCGGGTGGAAGACCCCACCAGCGACCAGTCCTTCGGCACGCCTGTGGCCGAGGCCAGTGCGGCGCAGATCGAATTGCGCTCGTCGCCGACCGACTCGTACCGGCTCGCCTCCACGCGGTCGTGGTGGCGCTATCGCGACGACGTTCCTGACGACGAGCATCAGGCGGACATCCGCTCGCACAACTTCGAGTGGCAGCACGGCGACTCGCGCGTGCAGGTCCACTACCTCGCTCAGCAGAACCTCTTCGTGGCCACGCCGGGATCCGATCTCATCGAGGTCGTCGGCGGCACCAACGTCATCCAGACCTCTCGCAACGACGTCAGCGTCTCGCTGCGCATGACGCAGGAGAGCGTCCGCAACACGCCCGGCACCGTCGCCGCACCGACGCTGCGCACGGCGGATCTGACCACCAACGCCAAGTTCGTGGTCGTGCCGGCGTTCACGATCGACTACGGGATGTCGAGCCGGATCGGTCTTTACGGAACGGAATGGGCGCCGCGCGGCGGGGCGGAGCTGAAGGTCGGCAAGGATACGATGTTCGTCGTCTCCGGCATGTACAAGGCGGTCGACGCCGCGCAGCAGAACACGCTTCCGAGCGTCATCGTCTGGACGGACGATTCGCGGCTCCTGCCACACTACGCGTATTCAGCGGGTTTCGTCTCCGGTGATCCCGCTCACGAACATTTCAGCGTCATCGGCAGCGTCAGCGCGGCCGATACGCCGCTCCGGATCGTCTTCACCGACGGCCTGGAGCACTTCTGGGACGGCCTGTACATCGACGCCGGCGACGTCCGCCGCGACGTCCGTGTGGCCTATCGCAAGGAGCTGGGCAGCCGCCTGCTGGTGGACGTCTCGTCGATGGCCGGCACGGCCGGACCGGCGCATGCCGCGGTTACGCGCGGGAGCGAGAAGCTCTATCTGGCAGGTGACGTCGAGTCGACCTTCTCTCCGACCCGGACGACGCTGGCGGTCTCCTACCGGCAGATCCAGCAGCCGCAGCCGAGCGGCGCCGATCCCTATCGAACCCAGCGCGTCGACGTTCGCGTCGCCCAGTCGCTGCATCTCCCGCTCGATCTGAAGGTACTCCTCGGCATCGAGCTGGCCCGCTCCGAGAATTCGCGCATCCTCCTCGATGCCCTCGACGCCGACGGCAACACCAAGCGGTACATCGGCGGGCTGGCTGTGAATTTCTGAGGTTGCTGGGTTTCTAGGTTGCTGAGTTGCTGGGTTGCTGAGTTTCTAGGTTGCTAGGTTGCTAGGTTGCTGAGTTGCTCGGCCCCGCCAGTAGCAGCGACCCAGCAACCCAGCAACCCAGCAACCGCCCTACTTCAACCCCGGCCGGATCTCCTCGACCAGCTTCTCGAAGCGCATGGAGATCCCCTTCGTGACGATGATCTGTTTGAGGTAGTTGAGGGAGGTGATGGCGGCGGGGAGGCCGGAGATGGCGGCGGGGATCGAGGCCAGGCGGCCGGCCAGCTGCATCGTTTTGTCGGCCACGCTGTAGTCCTGCGACATCAGGTCGGCGCGGGCCTGGCCGTTGTAGGCGATGGTCAGGAGGTAGATATCGGCGATCAGCTCACGGAAGCGCATCTCGCTTCCCCAGGCGAAGCAGTCTCCCTTGCGGATGTTCTCGAGAAACTCGGAGGCGGTCTCGCCCTTCGAGACGGTGTGAACCTTGGCCACGTGCTTGAGCGTGTGCGCGTCCGAGCCGCCGATCATCGAGGCGTGACGGCCGCGCTTCTGAACGCTGTTCACGAGCTGCTGGACCATCTTGTTGTGGAACGAGGCCATCGCTCCGTTCAGAGCCTCGAAGATGTCGAACATCTCCAGCAGCTCGGCGATGTAGGTCGCGGCCACGTTTTTCATCCGATAGTTCTGGAACAGATGGTTGACGCCGAAGATGAGCTGCTGCGACTTCATGTAGGGAATGAGCTCGCGGATGTCGGGCCGGAGGCGCTGGATCTCGCGGTGCTGGGCCTCGGTCAGCCCCCAGACGCCGACGTGGATGCGCTGATTGGTCTCCGGAAAGTAGGTCTCGACCTCTTCGCCGATGAAGAAATCGGTCATGTCCGGATACTTGTTGAGGAGGTAGAGTGCGCCATCGATCGAGTCGTGATCGGTGAGCGTGACGTACGACATGCCGCGCTCTTTGGCGATGCGGTAGACGTCCTCGGGGGCGTTGTAGCAGTCGCGGGTATTGGCGCGGCGGAAGTACTTGAAGACCGAATAGCGGCTATGGCAGTGCAGATCGGCCCGCTTGATTTGGGGATCCGCAAGGATCTGCACAGTCGTTGAGTCGTTCATCGAGTTTCGAATAGTCTCAGATTGATTGCTCAACCAGTCCTACAATTCGCGTGCCGCCGAAGAAGGCAGCAGAGTGTAGCCCACAGCGCAAATGGCCACGAACCGAAAAGTACCGGCAAACGTGATCGCGTCCGACTGGACGGAGGGGGAGATTCCGAAGAGTCTTCCCATCATCCCGCTGGTCTCCTCGGTTCTCTTTCCCAACGGCGTGCTCTCGCTGCAGGTGGGGATCGACCGGAACGTCCGCCTGCTGAAGAGTCTCGGCGACGATCAGAACCTCATCGCCGCGTTCTGCCAGAAGAGCGGTGACAAGGAGAATCCCCGGCGCGAGGACCTGTCGCATATCGGCGTGCTGGCCGCCATCGTCCAGCGGCTGCCGCTCTCCTCGGATCGCTACCAGGTGTTTCTGCAGGGGAAACGGCGGGTCGAGCTGGTGCAGATGCTCCAGACCGAGCCGTACTTCGAAGGGATGCTCCGCGAGGTGGCGCCGCGTCCGATCCCGAAGAACGCCAAGACCGACAACCTGATGAACAAGGCCATGTCGCTCTTCGAGAAGCTCGTGGAGAGTGATTCGAAATACTCCAACGAGTTGCTGAACATTCTGCGGATGAACATGAGCGAAGGGCCGGACACCTTCGCCGACCTCCTTTCCTCGTTCGTCAACTTCCCGCTCGAGGAAAAGCAACTCCTGCTCGAGACCGTGAACCCGATCGAGCGGCTGGAGCTGCTCGTCGATTCGATCCAGCGCGATCTCGGCAAAGCCACCTTCGACAAGGAGCTGCAGCGGCAGATTCAGACCTCGATCGACCGCCGCGAGCGCGAGTCGTATCTTCGCGAACAGCTCCGGGTCATCCAGGACGAGCTCGGCGACACGAACGCCTCGGACCGCGAGGCCGATACGTACCGCGATCGTGTGGAGGCCCTGCCGCTTTCCGAGGATTACAAACAGTCGCTGCGCCGCGAGGTGAACCGGCTGGCGCAGCTTTCGCCGTCGTCGAGCGATTACGCCGTCATCAAAGGCCACCTCGATACCGTCTTCCAGGTTCCCTGGGCGGAGAAGACCGAAGACCGGCTCGATCTCGTCCGCGCGGAGGAGATCCTCGACGAGCGGCATTACGGACTGGAGAAGGTCAAAGAGCGCGTGCTGGAGTTTCTGGCGGTGCTCAAGCTGAAGGGCGACCTGAAAGGGCCGATCCTCTGCTTCGTCGGTCCGCCCGGAGTGGGCAAGACCTCGCTCGGTGCCGCCATTGCCGACGCCCTCGGCCGCAAGTTCGTGCGCATGGCCGTCGGCGGCGTGACCGATGAATCGGAGATCCGCGGCCACCGCAAGACCTACATCGGGGCCATGCCGGGAAAGCTGATCCAGAGCTACATTCAGGTCGGGGTCAACAACCCCCTGATCATGATCGACGAGATCGACAAGATCGGAAAGGATTTCCGGGGCGATCCCGCCTCGGCGCTTCTGGAGGTGCTGGACACGAAGCAGAACAATGCCTTCGTCGACCGCTACCTGGAGATTCCGTACGATCTCTCGCACACGCTCTTCATCGGCACAGCCAACATGCTCGACACCGTTCCGAGCCCGCTGCGAGACCGGATGGAAGTGATCCGGCTCTCCGGCTACACCGAGATGGAGAAGCTCGGGATCGCCAAGAAGCATCTCGTCCCCGAGCTGCTCGAGAACCACGGACTCGTCGCCGCCCAGGTGACCCTGAGCGACGACGCCATCCTGGAGGTCATCCGCGATTACACCGGCGAGGCAGGCGTTCGCAACCTGGAGCGCAAACTGGCGACCATTCTCCGCAAGATCGCCCGCAAGGTGGCCAGCGGCTCCGAGGAGCACTACACGGTGGAGAAGGGCGACATGGAAGCGTACCTCGGCCTGCCGACGTACGAGCACGAGTTCGCGGAGCGGCATCCGGAAGTCGGCGTTACCACAGGTCTGGCCTGGACGCAGTTCGGCGGCGAGATCATGTTCATCGAAGCAACCCGCATGGCCGGCAGCGGAAGGACCACGGTCACCGGCCAGCTCGGCGACGTGATGCGCGAGTCGGTAACGGCGGCCTACTCGTACGTCCGCTCCAAGGCCAAGGACCTCGATATCGACGACAAGAAGTTCACGGAGAACGACATTCACATCCATTTCCCGGCCGGAGCGATTCCGAAGGACGGGCCCTCGGCAGGAGTGGCCATCGCCACATGCATCGCCTCGGTCATGGGCGACCGCCCGGTGCGGCATGATGTGGCCATGACCGGCGAGATCACGCTTCGCGGTAAAGTGCTCTCCGTCGGCGGCGTCAAGGAGAAGGTGATGGCGGCGCAGCGGGCCAATATCGCCACCGTGGTGTTGCCGGAAGGGAACCGCAAAGATCTCACCGAGGTGCCTGACGAAGTGAAGCAGGGACTGACCTTCATCTTCGCCGCGCGCGTCGAGGACGTCTGGAAAGAAACGTTGATCCCGCTGGTTGTGGCGCGTCCAAGCAGCCGCAAGTACGATGACGCGGAGTACAAAGCCGAGCATCCGAAGAGCGACCGGCCCGAACAGCGATGAAAGAAACGATGAAAGGCGGCTTCCTCGACAATCTCCTGTTCGCCGCGCTCGTCGTCCTGGCCTTCGGTATCAGCACCTACCTCTGTTTCAACTTCTTCATCCGCGGGCGTTCGGTCTCGACGCCGAATCTGGTGGGCAGGTCGGTGGACGATGCAAGAATGGTCTGCCAGGAGGTGGGCGTGAGCCTGATCGTGGAGACGGATCATCGCCGGAACTCCGACAAGATCGCCGCCGGCAACGTCGTCTGGCAGAACCGCACGCCCGGTACGACGAACCTGGTGAAGCGCGGAACGGACATCCACGTCGAGCTGAGCGCCGGTCCGCTGGTGCTGGGTGTGCCCGATCTGGCCGGCCAGTCGCCGCGCACCGCCCTTCTGCGCCTCGGCCAGCAGAACCTGAAACTCGGCAATCTGGCCTATGTCGACAGCACTCTGCCCCAGGGAATCATGGCCGAGGAGCCGCCGAAGGGAACGGTGGTGGCGGCGCAGACGGCGGTGTCGCTGCTCGTCGGTGTGCCGGCGTCACCTGTGGCCTACGTGATGCCGGACCTCATCGACCACCCGCTGGATACGGTGCGGCGGGTCCTGGAGGGCCGCGGTCTCAGCGTCTCGAACGTGAAGTTCGAGTCGTATCCGGGCATCGCGGACGGCATTATCATTCGCCAGTTCCCGTTGCGCGGCGCAGCGGTCAGCGGCCGCGATCCGATCACGGTCGTGGTCAGCCGGCAGGAAGAAGGCGGCATCATCGAGCAGCCGGCAGCGGTCCCAGCCGTCCCAGCCGTCCCACCGACCAGCACACAATGACCCGTATCCAGATCGCGCCGTCGCTCCTTTCTGCCGATTTTTCCCGGCTGGCGGACGAGTTACACGATGTCGAGGCGGGCGGAGCCGACCTTCTCCATCTCGACGTCATGGACGGCCACTTCGTGCCGAACCTGACCATCGGGCCGGCGGTGGTGAAGGCCTGCCGTGCCCGGACGAAGCTGCTATTCGACTGTCACCTGATGATCGCCGAGCCGCAGCGCTACATCGACGCATTCCTGAAGGCCGGTGCCGGAATGATCTCCGTTCACCAGGAAGCGGAGCCGCATCTGCAGCGGGCGTTGCAGATGATCCGCGATGGCGGTGCCAGGGGAGGGATCGCCATCAACCCCGCCACACCGGCGGAATCGCTGAGCACGGCCATCGAGTTCTGCGACTTTGTTCTGGTGATGACGGTCAACCCCGGCTTCGGCGGACAAACCTTTATCGAACCTGTGGTGGGCAAGATCCGTCATATAGCGCAGATGATCCGGGAACGGGGCGTATCGGTCGATATCGAGGTCGACGGCGGCATCGATGCGGCGACGGCGCCGCTGGTGGTGGATGCCGGCGCGCGCATCCTCGTGGCCGGTTCGGCCGTCTTCGGACAGCCCGACCGGAAGGCGGCAATGGAAGCGATTAGAAACAGCGTTAGCGTGAGGACATGAGTGGACTAGTAGATGAGTGGATCAGTGGATTCGTTGGCGGTTATCGGTTGTCGGTTATCGGTTGTCAGGAGAAGAACATCTTCCGATAACCGACAACCGACAACCACCCACGAATCCACTGATCCACCAATCGACAGAAGGACTCCATCGGAGGAAATTTGAAAAAGACACTGACCCTCATCGCGATCCTTGCGGTCGCGCTCGCCGGCTGCCGGCACACGTTCCGAGGCGGCGGAGGCGGGAGCAGCGCCACCAAGTCGCTGCGCGCGAGCTTTGATCCGGCGCTGGCGAAAATGCCGAAAGAGAAGGTGTTCCAGCTCGGCGAAGAGCAGTTCGCCAAGAAGAAGTACCAGAAGGCCCGCCAGTACTACTCGCACGTCTACGAGACCTTTCCGAACGACCCGCTGGGCCGGCGCGCGCTCCTGCGCGTCGCCGATTCGTACTACGAGCAGGGCGACGCCACGAATCTGGTCGAGGCGCAGTACAAGTACCGCGACTTCATCAATCGCTATCCCGGCAGCGACCGCGCCGATTACGCCATGGTGCAGATCGCCATGTGCTCCTTCAAGCAGATGGAGCGTCCCGACCGCGACCAGCAGAAGACGCGGGAGGCTCTCGAGAAGATCGACGATGCCATCAAGAGTTACCCGAAGAGTCCTCTCCGGCCGGACATGGACAAGCGCATGCAGGATGTGCTCGACCGTCTGGCCCGGCACGATCACATCATCGCCCAGTACTACATCAAGCGTAAGAGCTTCAACGCGGCGGTGCAAAGGCTGAACGGAATCGTGGAGACGTATCCGAACTACAGCTCGCGCGACGGCGTCTTCTTCGATCTGGCAACCGCGCTCTCGGGGCTCGGACGGACCGCCGAGGCCCGCCTTTACTATGAGCGGGTGCTCTCTGAGTTTCCGCAAAGCATGTATGCCGGCAAGGCCAAGCAGAAACTGGGGACCATGAAGACAGCATGAAACCGTACCTGGCGGCGATCGTTCTCCTTGTCAGTCTGACGGCCTGCGCGACCAAGCAGGCCGGCGAGAACGAGCCGCCGTCGCTCGTGCCGCCCGCGGACGTCACCGTTCCGGCGAACCCAGCCGCGGAGGCGCGGCTGGTGGAGTTGCAGACGTCGATGACGGAGCTTCTCGAGCGGATGGACGTGCTCAACGCCCGGATCGCCAGGCTGGAATCGTCGGCGCAGAACGAGCCGCGTGCCCTGCCGGCGCCGGTACGTCCGGCCGAGACGGCACCGGTGCCGCACCCCGCCGAACCTCCTCCGGCGATTGTCCCGCTGCCTGCACCGGTACATCCGGCATCGGTCAGCGGGCCGCTCCAATCGGCCGCGATCGCCGACAGCTACCGCGGCGCGCTGATTCTCTTTGGCAAGGGGCGCATGGCCGATGCGCGCGTGGCTCTCCAGCAGGTCTTCGATGCCGACCCGGCCGGCGAGCTGGCCGACAACGCTCTCTACTGGATCGGCGAGACGTACTACGCCGGCGCCGATTACAGCACCGCCATGCGTTTCTACGAGCGGGTAACGAAGGAGTATCCCGAGCAGAACAAAGCCCCCGACGCCATGTTCAAGATCGGGCTGACCTTCGCGAAGACCGGCGACCTCGGCATGGCCCGGAAGACCTTCGAAGAGGTGATCAAGCGCTACCCGTATTCGACCGCCGCGTCGTCGGCGAAGCTGGAGTTGAAGAGGGTTCGGTATTGAGTTGCTGGGTTGCTGGGTTGCTGGGCAAACGTAGGTCGGACTCTCCAGTCCGACCGGTACTTGCGCGGCGGTAGATTGAATCCATTCTCGACGGACGCGGTTTCAGTCGACATCCTTCCAAGCACCGGTCGGACTGGAGAGTCCGACCTACGTTTGCACGTAACCCAGCAACCCAGCAACTCAGAAACCGGTTCCCGATACAATCTCCCCTCCATGCCTGACGAAACCGAAAGTGGAGCATCGCTCCTGGCGCGCAGGGAGTACGCGCGCGCCGTCCCTCTCCTGAAACGCGATCTCGATAAGTACCAGTCGAATCCCCGCATCCGCCTTCAGTACGCGGATGCCCTGGCCGGAGCCGGTCAGGCCGAGGAGGCCATCGCCCAGTACGAGCACACGGCGCGGTATTACGAGGACAACGGTCTGACCGTGCAGGCCATCGCCGTGGCCAAGAAGGGCGAGAAGCTGCGCGAGCAGCTTGCCGCGTCGCAACCGAAGGAGGTCACGGCGGGGAAGAGCGAGCCGCTTTTCACGAGGCCCGTGCCGAAGTCGCCGCTCTTCGAAGTCCTGACAGAGGAGGAGCGCGATGCGCTCGTCCGGGAGATGGAGCTCGAGTCGCACGACGAAGGGAGCGTCATCATCGGGGAGGGGCAGCCGGGTGCATCGATGTACGTCATCGCCAACGGTGAAGTGAAGGTTTTCACCAACGGCCCGGGCGGCACGACGGTCTACCTGGCCAAGCTCGGCGAAGGGGATTTTTTCGGCGAAGTGAGCATGTTGACCGGCAAACCTCGCACCGCCACGATTACCGCCTCGCAGCGCACCGAGCTGCTCCGGCTGGACAAGGAAAAGCTCGACAACGCGCTGGCGAGGTATCCCGGCATCCGCAAAGTGCTGAACGAGTTCTATCAGCGCCGCGCGGAGCACACGGTCGAGGCGATGATCGAGAGTTTGAAGAGAAAGTAGATTCGTGGATCAGTGGATCAGTCGATTGGTGATCCACTGATCCCGCACAGGAGCACAACTTGGCCGTTCTTCCCATCGTCAAATACGGCGATCCGGTTCTACGCGATGCCACCAAGCCCGTCACCGAGATCGACGAGCCGCTGCAGAAATTGATCGACGACATGGTCGACACGATGTATGCCGCCCCCGGCGTCGGCCTGGCCGCGAATCAGGTCGGCGTCTCCAAGCGGCTGGCGGTGATCGATCTTTCGGTCGGCAAGCGTCCCGGCGGCCTTCATGTCTTCGTCAATCCGGAGATGGTGGAGGCGGAAGGGGAGATCACGGAAGAGGAAGGCTGCCTCTCCATCCCTGATTTCGTCGAAGTGGTCACCCGCCCGGAGCGCGTCAAGGTCCGCTATACCGACCGCAACGGTGAGCAGCGCGAGATCCGCGGTGAGGGCCTCATGGCCCGCGCCCTCTGTCACGAGATCGACCACCTCAACGGCACCCTCTTCGTCGACCACCTCCGCGGCTTCAAGAAAGAACGGATTCTGAAGAAGATACAGAAGCTGGTGAGGGGCGGGATGTGGGGGTAGAACCGTTATCGGTTATCGGTTATCGGTTATCGGGAGTTGAGAGTTCATCGCCCCGCCGTTCTGTTGCCATCTCGAAACCGATAACCGATAACCGATAACGACAACGGTCCTACGGCATCGGTCCGAACGTCTCGCTGATCAGCCGTTTGGTATCGATTCCGTTTTCGTGCAGGGCGTCGGCGGCGCGGTCGAGGAAGGGATCGAAGCCGGCGGCCATCAATGTCGCGGCATTCATGGCCTCGCGGTTGCGCGCGATCAGCACCTCGATTCTGCCGCTCTCGTGCACGATGGCCCCGTCGCGCGCCAGCGGGTCGAAGTCGCTCGCGTAGAGGATGTTCCGTTGATCGGGCTCGTAAAGGACGCAGATCTTTCGCGGGTCGCCATTGGCGAGCATGGTCAGAACCATGCTGCGGATCGGGGCGATGCCGGTATCTCCGGCCATGAAGACGATCTTGCGGCCGTCGTTCGGCGGAAGAACGAAATCACCGTACGGACCTTCGATCGTCACCTGCGCGCCGGCATCCAGGCGGGTCAGCGCCTTGCCTCCGCGTCCCGGCCCGACCCGCACGCAGAGCTGCACCGCCTCCGGACGATGCGCCGCCGATGCGATCGTGTAGGCGCGCGCGACGCCGTCAGGAAAGTGGAAGTTCACCCACTGCCCCGGCTCAAACGAGAACGATTCATCGTCGAACGCCACCGTGATCTGCACCACGCTCGGCGCCAGCTCCTCGATCTCGGTCACATGGGCGTTGTGCGGATGCATGGCCCGAGTATAACTGCGCGCTTCGCGCGCGTTGTCTGCGGCTTCGCCGCGTTGTCGGTTGTCTGCGCGTCGCGCGTGGTCCTGAGAGGATCAGGAGCCGTGGTTTTCGTAACGCGCGGCGGAGCCGTTGGGCACAGACAAGAGTGTCTGTGCCACATCGGCCCTCGGTATTGGCAGAATGAGTGGAGTCTTGCCCGAAGTGTCTGTGCCATGCCACATTGCCCTCGGTATTGGCAGAATGAGTGGAGTCTTGCAGGACAGAATGTGGCACAGACACTCTTGTCTGTGCCTGGCGGCGAAGCCGCGCATTTCGCCGCCAACCGCCCCAACGGACAATATCGTCCACGCGCGCCGCAGCGCGCAGACAACCGGCAACGCGGCGAAGCCGCAGACAACGCGCGCGAAGCGCGCCGTTACCGCAGCCACCCCGGCATGATGCCCTGCTTGCGGGCGTCTTCGCGGAACTGATCGAAGTCGCGTTGTGCGCGCGTGACCTCCAGCTCGGCGGCCGGGATCTGATCGAGCGTGAGCTGCAGCTCGCTCGACTGATACGTGAACTGATTGGGTCGATAACCGATGGCGAAGAATTGCTCGATCTGATGCTTCAGTGCCTCGGCGCGGTCGCGAAGCAGGTCGACATTCTCCCTGGCCCGGCGGACCGCTTCCTCGTGCGCGCGTGCCGCGGCACGCCACGACCACTCGTCCCCCTTGTCCGGAGCCTCGCGCGGCTCCGCGACTTTCTCGAGCTTCAATTCCTCCGCCGGCTTGCCGGAGTGGTTCTGTTCCAGCTCGCGCAGCAAGCGGTCCCGCTCGGCGGCGGATACCTTCAACTTCCTGTCGCCGTCATTCGTCACGATCACCATCTTCGTCACGGCGGCACGCGTGGCGTCGAGATCGACGTCTCCGAGCGGGATCGAATAGAGCGAGCCGCCGGTACGGAAGATGACGCGGTCCTGCTCCTCCCGGATCGGGCCATCGACGTCGAAGCGCGTGCCGTTGTGGAGGATCAGCGTAGTCGTGGGAATCGGCCGGGCCGTCGAAAGTGCCGCGGTGAGGAGAAGGATGGCCAGAGAGAACATGGCTAAATTATGGCCCTGATCCCCATGTCAGGTCTGTAAACGTTACTATCTGCGTTCCGTGCCGAACTGGATCTACCTCTTTTTCAACGCTCTGTACCATCTGGGCCTTGCGCTCTGGATCGGCGGGGCGGTGGTCCTGTCGGCGATCGTCGCTCCCTCGCTCTTCGCCTCCTTTCCGCGGCATCAGGCCATCATCCTCATGACGCCGATCCTGCGGCGGTTTGCCCGCCTGCGGCTTGGGGCGCTCCTGATGATCCTCATCGGCGCGGGGGCCAGGGCCCTGATCTGGGAACGGTTTGCGCTCACGCCATTGCTGGCCGTCCGCTGGGCGGCCATCGTTCTGCTGGCCTGGGCTCTGCTCTTCGACCTCCTTCGAACGAAGAGACTGGTAGCGTTCGGTGCCGGCATCGAGTCAGAGGCCGCCCCCGATGATCCTCGCCGGCTCATCTACGACCTTTTCTACGTGCGTGCCGAGGGGCTCATGAAAGCGTCTGTCGTTGCCGCGTTCTTCGCACTCATTTTCAGTTGATAGAATCCGGCCACATCAATGGGAAGTAGTCTCTCGCACGTCACCTGGATCGTCCTCAGCGCGGTCAGTGGCATCCTTTTCCTGATCTTCGACGCCATCCGCTACTTTGCCCAGCAGGTCAGCCCGGTCACCCTGCGGCGCTGGTCAGGCGATCAGGCCGAGGAGCGGAGCAGCAGCTGGCTTCACTTCGACCCGCGCAACCTCCAGCTCGTCAGCGGCTCCCTGTTGCAGATCGCGCTGATCAGCGCGTTCGTGGCCACGATTCGCGTTCTCGACGGCGAGTCGGCCGCGTTCGCATGCGGTGTCTCAGCCGGGACCTGGCTGCTCGTGGTCATTCTCTGGAAGTTCGTCCTTGCGTTCGTGCCCGAAGACATCGGGGAAATGATCCTGAAGACGTTGATCCCGTTCTCGCACTTTTTCTACTACCTCTTCTGGCCGGTGCTTTTTCCCCTGCGCCGCGTCTTCGACCGCCTCGACCGTGAAGAGGAAGAAGCGCACGAGGACGAGGAAGTCACCGACGAGGAGGTGCAGGCCTATATCGACGTCGGTGAGGAGGAGGGGATCCTCGAGGCCAGCGAAGGAAAGATGATCCAGTCGGTGGTCGACTTCGGCGACCGGGTGGCCCGCGAGCTGATGACGCCGCGCATCGACGTTCAGTCCTTCGACGCCACGCACCCCTTCGACGAGCTGGCGCGTCTGTTCAGCGAATCGAAATACTCCCGCATCCCCATCTACGAAGGGAGCGTCGACAAGATCACCGGCATCGTCCACATCAAGGAAGTCTTCGAAATGATCGTGAAAGGGGAGACGCGGCCCGTCGCGGAGCTGGCGCGGGCGCCGTATTTCGTCAGCGAGACGAAGAAAGTCTCCGAGCTCCTTCGCGAGTTTCAGAGCGAGCACATACAGGTCGCCGTCGTCGTCGACGAGTATGGTGGCACGGCCGGCATCATCACCATCGAAGACGTCGTCGAAGAGATCGTCGGCGAGATCGCGGACGAGCACGAGGAAGAAGAAGCGACCATCGTCGACATGGGCGGCGGCGAATACATGATCAGCGGCCTCCTGCGCGTGGAAGCGCTCGAGGAGCTGCTCGATGCCGATCTCGAAGGCGATGACTACGAGACCGTGGCCGGGCTGATCTTCACGTTGACCGGGCGCATTCCGAAGGCCGGCGCCATCGTGAAGAAGAATGGATACCAGTTCGTCGTCGACCGAGCCGATCGCAGACGCATTTATCGCGTGCGCGTTTCGAAAGATCCGGATTGGACGCGGGAAGACGAAGAGGAGAGAGAGTCCCGTGGTTGATCCCAAGTCCCCCCGCAAGCCTCATTTCGGCGTGGTTGCACTGGTCGGCCGTCCGAATGCCGGCAAGTCGACGCTGCTGAACCGCATCCTCGGCCACAAGGTCTCGATCGTCTCCGCCAAGCCGCAGACGACGCGCAACCGAATCGTCGGCATCCTCAACGACCCGAGGGGACAGATCGCCTTCCTCGATACGCCCGGAATCCACCGGCCGCTGCACAAGATGAATGTGCGGATGATGGAGCACGTCCGCGCCAGCCTCTCCGAGTCCGACGTCGTGGCCGTGCTGATCGACGCCAGCCAGCCCTTCGGTCACGGCGACGAGTTCGTTCTGGAGATGATGCGCCAGCAGAAGGAGAACGAGCCGGAATCGAAACGCTTCGCCATCCTCAACAAGATCGACCTCCTGAAGAAGAACAAGCTCCTGCCCCTGATCCAGCAGTACAACGAGACGGGACTCTTCGGTCAGATCGTCCCGGTCTCCGCCGCCACCGGAGATGGCGTCGAACAGCTCGTGAGCTCGTTGTTCGAGAGCGTCGGACTGGGGGAGGCCCACTATCCGGCCGAGGACTTCACCACGCAGCCGGAGCGATTCTTCGCCGCCGAGATCGTGCGCGAGAAGCTGCTGCATCACACTTCGGAGGAGTTGCCCTACACCACGGCGGTGGCGGTCGACCGCTGGGAAGAGGAAGAGGACAGGAACCTCATCAAGATCTACGCGACCATCGTCGTCGAGCGCGAGACGCAGAAGCCGATCATCATCGGAAAGCGCGGCGACATGATCAAGCGGATCGGCACCGAGGCCAGGGTCGAGCTGGAGGCTATTCTCGGCGCCCGGGTCTTCCTCGACCTGCATGTCGCCGTGCATGGCTCTTGGCGCGAGGATGAGCGTTTCCTCGGCGAACTGGACTGGCCACTTTCCTGATATTTCTACGGACTCAGCCGTTGAAGAGCAGGTGTAGAATCCGTGAACTTTCAGTCCACGCCGGTCTCAGGAAAATCAGGAGGGGAACCCTATGCAACTTCGCAGGTTGTTTTGCTGTTTATTGGTGGCGTTCGCTGCCACCTCGGTTTTTGCCCAACAAACGGGAGCACTCCACGGAAGGGTGACGGCCACGGACGGTTCCGCGCTACCCGGCGTCACCGTCGAAGCGAAATCAAACGTGCTGCCGCAGGCGCGCGTCACGGTCACCGACGGCAATGGCGACTACCGTCTGCCGCAGTTGCAACCCGGCACGTATACGCTTCAGTTCACTCTCTCCGGCATGCAGACCACGACCAGGAGAGCGGAAGCGCTCCTCGGCCAGGACAATGCCGCGGACGTGAAATTGGGCGTGAGCGGTGTGGCCGAGAACATCACCGTCACGGCCGAAACGACGCTGGTCAACAAAGAGTCGACCGCGCTTCAGGAAGGTCTCTCGCAGAAGGAGATCCAGCAGCTTCCGGTCGCGCAGAGCTACGGCGACCTGCAGAAGCTGATCCCCGGCGTCATGTATTCGCAGGACACGTTCCGCGGCCCCAGCGCGGGTTCGAGCGGACAGGATAACGTCTACCTGTTTGACGGAGCCAACGTCACGATGCCGCTTTACGGCATCCTGGTCGCGGAACCGGCCACCCACGACATCGCGGAGGTAAACGTCATCAAGGGTGGAGCGAAAGCGGTCGACTTCTATCGTGCCGGTGGCTTCCAGATCGACTCGGTGAGCAAATCCGGGACGAACAAGATCATGGGTGAAGTCGAATACCAGTTGCTCAAGCCCGGCATGGTGGCTGCCCAGGTGGCGGGCACCAAGGCTCTTCAATACCGGCAGGACAATAGCTGGACGACGGCGAACGTCGGCGGCCCGATCCTCTCGGATAGACTGTTCTTCTACGGTTCGTTTTACCGTCCGAATTCGAAGCTCGGGAATCAATCGAATGTATATGGCGCGCTCCCCGATTACCTGGACACGCGCAACGAAGTATTCGGGAAGCTGACCTTCACTCCGACGGAGTCCTGGCTCTTCAATAGTACGTACCGAAGCTCGCATCACACGCAAACGGGGAGCTTCGGAAACACGGGCTCGGCTACGACCGGCTCCGCATCGACTGCGAATCTGAAGATCGGCACGCTCGAAGGGTCGAAGATCATCAACAACAGAAGCTTTGCGACCTTCAAATTCACCGATTTCAAAAACCCGGGCTTCGGAGGGTCTGACTTCAATACCGGGATCACTCCGTCGTTGACGCCCGGCACGCTGCTGGACATCAACAACCTCGACAAGATGGGCCTGGTCACGGTGCCGACGGCACTCTTGTCGAATCCCGCGCAAGCGGCCTTCGTACAACCGTTTATCAACAAGTATGGCTACACCTCCAATGGTGTGCCTACTGGCGGTGGCTTTGTTGGGTTCGGTTCGCTCGTTAAGAACGACGACAGCTTTTTCCGCAAGAGCGGCCAGATTGGCTACAACCTTACCGTCGGGTCCAATATCACGCAGGATCTTCACGCCGGCTACCTGCGGCACAACGACGCCGAGGATCTGTTCCGCATCTCGAATGGCTGGGGCGCAATCACCATCCCCGGAGGAACGGTCAACTGCTCCGCCGCGATCTGCGGCACGGTAAAGCCAGTGTTCTTCCAGGCCGTCTTCAACGCGCAGACCATCGGGGTGCCGAACGTGCCGAGCAAACTCCACTCTGAGTTTCATTCTCAGAGCTTCGAGTTGAATGACACGATTCACATGGCGAAGTGGACGTTCAACGCAGGCCTGCTCGCCAGCAACGACTCACTGTACGGACAAGGGCTCAAGCCCGCCGACAACCTTGCCGGCCTGGTCGCTTCACCCGGGACCAAATACAAGATGTACGAGTTCCCGTTCAAAGACATGCTTCAGCCGCGTCTCGGTGCAACATGGGCCTATAACGGCACCGACACGGTGTACACGAGCTTCGGCCGTTACAACCAGGAAGCGAACTCCGACGCGCGCGCCGCGTCATGGGACCGTTCGTTCGTCACGAGAACGGTTACCGCGAATTTTGACAAGAACGGGGTGCTGCTGGGCACCGCCCCGGTGGCCGGTTCGAGCGGCAAGCTCTGGGTTCCGGGCACCAAGCCGCCGGAGATGAAAGAGTATCTGATCGGTACCGCCAAACAGTTCGGCCCGCGTTTCTCGACGCGGCTCTTCGCTCGCTACAAGAAAGGCGACCACTACGTCGAGGACACCAATAATACGGCGCGCGTGGTGTTGAATGCCCCGGCCGGCGTCCCCAACACACCGTACATTCCCGATCTCACCGATCGGATCAAGGCGATCGGCAGCGGTTCATCGTACGTCATCACCAACCTCGATGGTGCTTTCACGAAATATTACGAAGCAACCGCCGAGACCGCGTACACCGGCGATAAGTTCTTCTTCCAGGGGTCGTATACCTGGAGCCACTACTATGGCAACTTCGACCAGGACAATTCGACGACGTCGCTGTCCAATGACGGAGCGATCTTCATCGGATCGTCGAACATTGCCGACGGTGCAGGCCATCAGCTCTGGAACAACATGTATGGCACTCTCCGCGGCGACCGCCCCGTCCTTTTGAAGCTCCTCGGCTCCTATTCCTTGCCGTGGAAATCCTCCGTCGGCGCGTTCTTCGTCTTTCAGTCCGGCCAGCCGTATGCACTCTGGAGCAACCTGCCGTATGCGGGTCTGCCGCTTCCCGATGGTACGAACGACACGGCGAAATACGCGGAGCCAGCGGGCAGTCGCCGCAGTCCGTCGATTCACCAACTGGACTTGAACTATACGCAGAACGTCGCGCTGATTCGCAGCATGAATCTCCAGATTCTCTTCGACATGTTCAACGTGACGAATACCCAGACGGGCTACAACTTCGAGAACAGGGTCAGCGTCCTCGGCGCCTGCAACACGTCGAACTGCATCTCGACGAACATCGCCGGCGCAACGTCCATCAATGCGCCGTTTCCGAACAGTTTCCTGAACCCGCGGCGTTATCAGGTCGCTGCACGCGTTCAGTTCTGATTTCCACGCCACATCGACTTACAAAAGCCCGGCCGCAAGGCCGGGCTTTTCAATTCTGCTGGAAGAGCCGTTCCTGGGCGATGAGCGGACGAGTCGTTGCATCGGCGTGCGCGCGGGCGGCCGCGATGCGCGCGGGAGCGTCCGGCTCGTGCAGCAGCACGCTGACCTGGGTGTCGTGCTTGAACGAAGTCCCTTTCAGCGCCGGGCTCGTTCGAAGGAGTCGATCGGCCGTACGGTACAGTCTGCCCGAGGGGCGACGCCTAGTCACCTCTTCGCCTCGAACCGCGGGGCAGTCGATACCTCTCCAAGCTCAGCCATTCATCCCGAACGAATGAATGACTGGCTTATTCATCTCCGGCATGTTAACGTGTCCATACGACCGGAACGTATGGTTGTCTGCTGGCCTTCGCCCTGAAGACTGGGAAAGCGGCTTGACGTCGAGATTGGTCGGAAGGAAAGCAAATGCCGAGGTACCGCCTCATTCTAGCCGCAGGTCTACTCTTCGCCGTATTCGTAGTTTCCGGCCCGCGGATGTCTGCGCAACTATGTCCGAACTCGGACCCCACTGTCTGTTCGGCAGAGTATGACGATTGCATGGCCAACTGCGAAGGGAAAGACGGCGATTCCCAAACATGTCCAAACATCGTCTGCCCTGGAGTTTACGATTTCTGCATGAATGGGCATGTCAATTCTACGCAATGGACTTACCCGATCGTCAGTAAGGTGGAAACAAAGGCATGTGTTTGGGGCTGCACGGCATGGGCATGCTTGTGTTTCGACGGGAACCTGACGAAGTATTCACAGAATGACACGCATTATCAGGAAATAGAAACCGAAACACGAAACTGCCCAGATTACAGCACGATCACGACCGTTGCGCAAACGATCGATCACCCTTCACGAATGTGCTATCTCAGAATTGACCAGGAGGCACCGTTGGATTGTGGGTTTGATTCCAGCGGTGCGCCGGTGACATATTGCCTCGGTGGCGCCGATTGTTTCATTAACGCTGACGGTGGCTCGGTGCGATTTGCGCCCTGAGATGCAGCGGACTTGGCAGCATGGCGGTCAAGCCACTTATTATTACCATTATGGCCAACCGGCTGTGGTGCGGAAACGCACAGCACGCCGCAATAGCTCTGAACCGGTATTATTTAATCTGACGTTCAACCCACTTTGTTCAGGAGTAAATTTATGTTCGGGTATCGACTCGTTTTGAGCGCGGTAGCGGCTGCCTTCGTCGTCTTGACCATCTTCAGTCCACCGCTATACGCACAATTGTGTCCGAACTCCGATGCGACTACGTGCTCGGCGGAGTATGACGACTGCATGGCCAACTGCGAAGGGAAAGACGGCGATGCGCAGACATGTCCAAACGTCGTCTGTCCTGGGGTTTACGACTTTTGCATGAATGGCTCTGTTAATAACACGACGTGGACGTACCCAGTCGTGACCAAGGTCGCCACGGCCTCATGTGTCTGGGGTTGTACTTCCTGGGCATGCACGTGCTGGCTGAGTGACAACTCATACACGAAGTACGAGCAATTCGACACCCATTATCAGGAAGTAAAGACCGAGACACGGAACTGTCCGGACTACAGCACGGTCACGGATATCGCAGAAACAATCGATCACCCATCACGATCGTGTTACTTCAGGCTCGTCGACCAGGCGTCTGGTGACTGCGACGTTAATTGGGACGGGACCCCGTTGAGGTACTCATGCCTCGGTAACGACGATTGTTTCATTAACGATGATGGTGCGTCGGTGCGATTCACCTCTACGCCGTGAGGAACCGATGCGCGTAATCAGATGGATGTGCGTCGTTTTCTTGGTAATCGTTGCGTTTAGCGTCGTTGGTGAGACCTGCAACCCCGTGCCGACCGATCCGACACTCGTGGAGGGAATCCGTGCATTTCTCAAGGTTCCAGCAAGTGTGTCCGTGGAGATAGTTGACGGAGAGCCTGTCAATGGTAGTTGCTATGAGCGGCTGCTGGTTGAAACAGTCGAACCGACCCGGATTCGTGACATCACAGTGTTTCTCTCACCGGACCGGCATTTCGTGTCTCACGATGTTACCGATCTCCGCGGCGGGTCGACGGTCGGTTCGTCAACTGCAACAGCTGCGCTTGCCAATGTTCCTTCGGACTCGCCCATTCTGGGCCGGCCGGATGCAAAGATCACGATCGTTGAGTTTTCGGATTTCGAGTGCCCCTATTGTCGGAATGCGGCAAAGATTATTGAAAACGTCGTCGAAGGAGATCCGAACGTCCGATTGGTTTTTCGGCATCTACCCCTGGCGATGCATCCGTGGGCCTTGTATGCTTCGCGAGCTTCGATTTGCGCAGGCGGGGACCGCTTCTGGAAACTCCATGATTTCTATTTTGAAAACCAGAAGCAGATCACTCCGCAGAATGTCGCTGCAAAGACCACTGAGTTTCTGACGCCGCTTTCAGGCTTCGACCCTGCTGCTTTCGAGTCCTGCACGTCGAGCGTTGCCAGTCTCGACACGGTACGCCGGGACGTTCGTGCCGCGGCAAAGTTGAACGTATTAGGTACTCCTTCCGTGTTCGTTGAGGGAAAGTCCGTTCGTGTCGCGGACTCCGCGGATGAGGTGAGGAGTCAGATCGCGTCGATTGTCGGTCGTCCTATTCGGGATGTGCGCGATTTGACATTCCTTGTTTTGCTGCGCGGTACAGGTATCGCAGTCACACCGGAAGCCAAGGCCGAGGGAAATGCATTCGTGGAGGGCCTTCGGGGCGAAGGTCGAGTAAGCAATATCGGGCTTGCTTCCTCGAATGACGACAAACGAGGCTACCAGATTCTCATGCTGCGGGCTGTTGACGCAACCACCGCACGAGCTGTCATGGCACGCCATCCGCTGGTCTTACGGGGAGCTGCCTCGATGGAAGTCTTGAGCTGGCAACCGGAGAAGGATGCAAAACCTGGCCAGTCTTGATCGCGGCAACCGTGGTTCGTGCGCGATCAAACTTCCGGGTCGGGGCGTTGATGTCATTGTGGGCTGCGTCGAGACATGCCGTGCATCAGGCTTGGCGAGGAGGACCGCTGACCGAGGCGCGTCTTGAAGATGCGCCTTGGATACGCATTGCTCTCGTCGAAGGCCCGGCGAGATCGCCGGGCCTTGTCTATTTCACTGGAAGAGCCGTTCGCGGGCGATGAGCTGCCGGGTCGTGGCATCGGCGTTGGCGCGCGCGGCCGCGATGCGCGCGGGAGCGTCCGGCTCGTGCAGCAGCACGCTGACCTGGGCGCGCTTGAAGAGCGCCATCGCGTAGTTGGGATCGGATGGGGCGACGCGGTCGAGGGCGGTGCGGGCATCATCGAAACGCCGCGAGGCCAGATAGAGCACGCCGAGCTCCGTATCGTGTTTGAACGACGTCCCTTCGAGCGCCCGGGCCCGTTCGAATGAGTCGATGGCCGGCGCCGTCTGGCCCAGAGCCATCTGCATCTGCCCGAGGCGCGTCAACTCGGCGGCGGTGGGGGAGCGGAGTGTGTAGACCTTCTGGCTCAGACGGACAGCGTCGTCGATCTGTCCCCGGCGCTCCCGCAACACCGCCAGCGCCTCGAGCGCCGGCACCTTCTCCGGCGTCTCGGCGACGATCCGCTCCAGCATCGGAATGGCCTTCGGCCATTCCGCGGTTCGCGCGTAGTGCAGCGCCAGATACGTGCGCACATCGGGCGAGTCAGGGGCGATCTTCTCGGCGGCATGGTACGCATCGACCGCGGCCTGTTCCTGGCCCAGGACCGAATGCGCAGTAGCCAGGCGTAGCGCGGTGTCGAGGTTGTACGGATCTTTGACCAGGATCTGTTCCAGAAGCGGAATCGCCCGCGCGTATTGCTCCTCAACGAAGAGACGTGCCGCTTCGTCGAGCAATGCGAACATTGGGGCCATGTCGGCGGGACGGGGAGCGTCGGCGCGCACGACCGGCCTGGCCACGGAGCTGACGTAGCCGAGCGCGGCCAGCTTCCGGCGCTCTTCGTCGCTGAGATTGGCGTCATTCTGCCTCGCCTCCATCGACGGAATCGGATAGTCGTGCAGGGCGCTGCGCGCGGAGCGCGAAAGACTGGCCCCGGCGGCGAGGTCGTGCTTCTCGGCGGGATCGGCGGCCACGTCGTACACCTCGAGCTTGCCGGCCAGGATCGCTTTGCGATTCCCCTCCACCGCCATCACCTGCGGCTGCCAGCCGAAGTCGAGAAACGGTTTCATCGCCTCACCGACGACCACCTCGGCATCGCCGCGGAGAAGACTGTTGGCTGCATCGATGCCCGCCCAATCGAGGATCGTGTGGAAGACGCGCCGCGTGCTGACCGGCGTGTCGCCGATTCCGGGACGAACGCCCGGCCCGATGAGGACCAGCGGGACATGCATCGTGGCCTGGTAAAGAAGGTCGCCGTGCTGCTGCTCCCCATGCTCGCCTAGCCCCTCGCCGTGATCACCGACGAGGATGATGGCCACAGGCCCTTTGACCTGCTGCTCGAACGCCGCGGCCAGACGCCCGAGCTGCTCGTCCATGTACGCCACCTCGCCGTAGTACGGCTGCGCCGCGTAACGGCTGCGGAACGGCTCCGGGGGCGTGTACGGATAGTGCGGATCGTAGTAATGGACCCAGAGAAACAACGGCGAGCTCTCCGACCCCCGACCCCCGACTCCCGACCCCCGCAGAAACGCGATGACCCGATCAGTGGTCTCCTTCGCCGTTCGTTCCGCCACCCCGGCCGGCTCCTCGTCGTCATAGGTATCGAATCCGCGCGCCAGGCCGAAACGGCGCGCCAGGGCGAACGCGGAGACGAAGGCGGCGGTGCGATAGCCGGCGGCATGGAGGCGCTCCGCCAGCAGCGGCTGGGTATCCGCGAGATGCCGCGCGTTTTCATGGATTCCGTGGCCCGCTGGATAGAGACCGGTCAGCATCGAGGTGTGCGACGGCAGCGTCTGCGGCACCGTCGCGTACGCCCAGCGATAGCGCCGTCCTCGCGCGGCCAGTGCATTGAATGAAGGCGTCGATACGCCAACCGCCTCCGGGCCGGCGGCGTCGGCACGCGTGGTGTCGAGGGTGACGAAGAGGATCGACGGACGGGGCGGGGGGAGGGTCGTCTCCTTGCGACACCCGGAGATGATGAGCGCCGTGGTGACCAGAGCGATGGCGGCAAGCGGTTTCCGATTCATCGCCGCTACTTCTAACACGGCTCGTTGGACGGAAGACTCCTAATAAGTCATAGTGTGAAAGTCACAATAAGGAGGATCCCGTGCGATCCCTTCTCCTCATCGCTCTATTGGCCGCCAACACCGCAACGGCCGCGACGACGTTTCTTCCGGCGTTGTCGCCGGAGCAACCGGCCTCGGCACATACCTTCGGCGCGGCGGCCGGGAGCCAGCATGCGCTGGCGGTCGCGTCTAACGGACAGCTCGCCTTCGCCGTATGGCTCGATCAGCGCAGCGGCACAACGGATCTATACGGCTCCCGGCTCAACGCTGGCGGCGTACCGCTCGACCCGCTCGGAATCGTGATCGCCACCGAAGCGACAGGCGGAGACGTCTTCTGGAACGGCACGGCCTTCGTGGTGATCGGGGAGCAGCAGGGGCTGTTCCAGACGACGTTCTCGTTCGTCACGCCCGATGGCGTCATCGCCGACCGCAAATCAAAACAGATCGTCAACCAGATGACGGCGACGATCGGAACCGGATCGGACACCCGCGTCCTCTTCGTCGGAGATGGCGCGGCCACGATGCTCGACAGTCAGGCCAACATCGTCATGGCTGGCGTCGATCTGGCGATCCCGTTTCCGGAGTTGGCGCTCGCGGTCGCCAGCAGCGGCTCGGAGTTTCTGATCCTCCATACGATGCCGGGCACCGACAGACCCCTGTTCGCCGACCGCGTCGACGGCAACGGCAACTTCCTCGGCACGGCCGATACGGGCCTTACTCTCGCCAGGACCGGGCGCACTCTTGCCCTTGCTGGTGGGCCTGATGAGTACCTTCTCGTCAGCCGAGGCCCGAACGACCAGTCGGGATTCCTGGCCCATCTCGATAAAACCGGCGTGAAGAAGACAGTCGGCAATTTCGCGCCGAATGACAAAACCTTGCGTGTCCCCTTTCCGGCGGCAAAACCGGCGGCCGTGTTCGACGGAGATGTCTATCAGATCGCCTGGACGACGTCGGAAGCTACTGGCAGCGCGCACACTTGGTCGACCACTGAGACGGTGGGAAACGGCCTGTCGACACTTCCGCCGAGCACGCTTTTGAGCTGGACCGGCACAGGTTATGGCGTCGTCATGGCCAGAGAGGGATCGAGCCTGCTCGTGATCACGGATGCCTTCCGCGCCGGGGTATCGACGAGCATCGACCCGGTCGTCAGCATGACCGGTAGCCCATTGCACCCGGCGCTTTCCTCGACCGCCACTCTTCAGGCGGTGCCGCAGGTGGCCTCCTCGACGAACGGATACGCGGTGGTCTGGAACGAGTACGGTCCTGATGGATCGAGCCGCCTCTACCTGCGACGGTTCTCGCAGGCGTTGGCCGGCGCGCCCGTCGATCCGGCGCCGATCGAGGTCGCCAGTGATCCCAGCGGCCACACCATCGCAGCGAGCGTGACGGCGGCCGGCGATACGTACGTGATTGCCTGGACCAGCGCAACCAGCTACACCGGGGATACCTACGTCCTGCGGCGTTTCTCGGCAACGACCGGCTTGTGGCTCGACGCGGAGCCCGTTCCCTTGGCAACCGCCTACGAGCTCGTCCTCGGCTCGAATGGTGATGGAGCACTGGCGGTCTACAGCATTCCCTGTCCGATGGACGGCCGCTGTGTGCGCGCCCGAGCCATCGCCACCGACTCCGGTGCGCCGCTTCGTTTGAACGAGACCATCCCCGCCAGCGTTGCGGCATACCAGATCTCGATTGCCAGCAATGGCCATGACTACCTGATCGCCTGGGACGACGGCGTCTGCTATTACCAGTGCGACACCTTCAATCCCTCGCGCATCCTTGCGCTGCGGTTGGCGGCTGACGGCAATGCGCTCGATGCCACACCACTCGTTGTCGATGGCACGCCGAATGTGACGCAGGAGGTGCCCTCCGCCGCCTGGATCGGCAACAGCTACGCGGTGAGCTGGATGCGCAACGGATCGATCCTCGGCGCGCACGTCAGTTCCGCCGGCGTCACCGACGCGTCGCGTCAGATCCTGCCGGCGTCATTCAACCCGATCTCGCATCGCCTCGTCGCGGTAGGCGCCAGTCTCCTGCTGCTCACGACGCAGGAGAGCTACATTGGCGCGTTCACGACCACGACATCCGGGGTTGGTGTCGATCCGGAGTCGCTTCTGACGACAGGCGAACCGGCGCTCCTCGTTGCCGATCAACCGCCCAACGGATCGGTCTCCGCGGCGGCGCTGCCGACCGGCGTGGTCATCGCCTACGACCGTGTCGAACCGTCGGCGGCCAATGTCGCGCGCGTCTTCACGCGCGCCTTCGGCTCGGTACCACGCCGCCGCGCGGCACGGTGAAGTAACTCCTGGGACCGCGCGCGTCTCGCGCGCGCGTCAGGCAGGATGCTGAGAAGAAGCGCGGGCGAGACGCCTGCGCTCCCAGGGACCGCAGACTACAATCGCCCTCATGCTGAATTACATCTGGTTCGGCCTGATGGCGGTCGCGCTCATCGTGGCTATTTTCACAGGCAATGCGGCGGCGGTGACCAAGGCATCGGTCGAGTCGGCGAAAACGGCAGTCGAGATTTCCCTCGGCCTGGTCGGTATCATGACCCTCTGGCTCGGCGTCATGCGCGTGGCCGAACAGGCAGGGCTGGTGTCGATGCTCAGCCGCATCCTGCGGCCCATCAGCAGGATTCTTTTCCCCGAGGTCCCGCCCGATCATCCGGCGATCGGGGCGATGGTCATGAGCGTCTCCGCGAACATGCTCGGCCTCAACAACGCCGCCACACCGCTCGGAATCAAGGCGATGGAAGAGCTGCAGGAGCTGAATCCCGACAAGGAGACCGCCTCGAATCCGATGGTGACCTTCATGGTGCTGAACACCGCCGGCGTGCAGTTCATCCCGACGACGATCATCGGCGTCTTGGTCGCCGCCGGCGCCCAGGCGCCGACCTCGATCATCCCCACAACCCTCATCGCCACCCTTTGCGGCGCCGTCGCCGCGGTCACCACCGCCAAACTCCTCCAACGCTTCTTCCCACCCCGACAACCGATAACCGATAACCGACAACCCATCGCACCGGAGGTGGCTCCGTGATCCGCACCATCCTCCAAGCCATCTCCCTCTGGGCCATCCCGGTCCTGCTGGTCGGCATTCCGCTGATCGGTCTCATTCGCGGGATCAAGGTCTACGACGTCTTCATCGAAGGGGCCAAGGAAGGGTTCCAGGTGGCGGTGCGCATCATCCCCTTCCTGGTCGGCATCCTGGTGGCCATCGGCATGTTCCGCGCCTCGGGGGCGATGGACATGCTGACGAACGCCATCCGTCCCCTCCTGAGCCGGACCATCTTCCCTCCCGAGCTCTTCCCGCTGGCCGTGCTGCGCACGCTGAGCGGCAGCGGCTCGCTGGCCCTGACCACCGACATCATCAAGCGCTACGGCCCCGACTCCCTCTTCTCCCGCATGGCCGCCACCCTCTACGGCAGCAGCGAGACGCTCTTCTACGTCCTGGCCGTCTACTTTGGCGCCGTCGGCGTGAAGCGGACCAGGCACGCCATCCCGGCAGCGTTGGTGGGGGACATCGTGGCGGCATTCGTTGCGGCGGCGATCTGTACGTGGATGTTCCGGTAGGGAGGCCCACGCCTCCTCCGTTGGATCGATGCTCACCAGACGATGGCTATGGGATGCCCTGGTACGTCGTTCAGCGAGAAGACGGTCGTTGCCGGGAGACAGGAGGGCCGTCGTCAGATGACAAGAAAGCCGTTGTCAGGCGATTTTGAACGCCGTCTGTCAGAGACACGAACGCGTTGTTAGTCGACAGAACGAACCCCGCCGCGCGACGTGAACGCCGTTGTTGGCGACATGAAGGTCGTTGTCGGGTGACGTCGAGGCCGCTGTGGGGTACAGGAAGGCCGTTGTTGAGAAACATCAAGAATGGTATCGGGCAACAGGAAGGACGGCATCGGCCCACAGGGAGGATGGTATCGGGCGCCAGGGAGGATGGTATCCGCCCACAGGGAGGATGGCATCGGGCGCCAGGGACGATGGTATCGGCCGACAGGGAGGATGGTATCGGCCGACAGGATCGATGGTATCGAGCGACGGGATCGATGGTATCGAGCGACGGGATCGATGGTATCGAGCGACGGGATCGATGGTATCGAGCGACGGGATCGATGGTATCGAGCGACGGGATCGATGGTATCGAGCGACGGGATCGATGGTATCGAGCGACGGGATCGATGGTATCGAGCGACAGGATCGATGGTATCGAGCGACGGGAAGGATGGTGTCGAGCGACAGGGAGGATGGTGTCGGTCAACAGGAAGATCGTCGTCAGCCGGTATGCACTTTGGCCTCGTCGGCATGAATTCTCGGGTAGGGAAATGCGCTTCTCGCGGCTCTCCATAGGGTATGGAATACATCTACGTTGAATTCCCGGAAAAACGGATCGTCCTCGTCGACGGTCTGGCCAGCGGTAACACGAACGACACGATCGGCGTGCAGCGCGGCACTCACACGATCACGCTCAGCGGCGCTTCGACCACACCCGCGTCGCGAGTCGTGACGGTCATCGACACGAGCTTCCCCAACCCGATGAGGATTGTGTTCAATTGATATGCGACGACTGACGCTTTTCGCCGTTCTTCTCACTGCCGCTTGTACGCAGTACCCATACAACCCACCGCAGGTGAAACCGCAGAACCTCGGCGAGGGTTACCGCTGGGCCACGACGACGATCCCCACCGACGACAACAAGCTCTTCGTCATCCTGACGTTTTCGGGCGGCGGGACGCGCGCGGCCGGCCTCGGGTACGAGGTCTTGCAGCAGCTCAACGCCACCAAGCTCGCCGACGGAACGTCGCTTCTGAATCACGTGAAAGTGATCTCTTCCGTCTCCGGCGGCACCTTCGCGGCCATGGACTACGGCCTTCGGGGAGAAGCCATCCTGAACGCGGGCCCGGACAATTTCGAATCGGCATTCCTGACGAAGCCGGTGCAGTCGGACCTGATTCATGCTGTCTTCTTCAACCCCTACAACTGGATACGCCTCGTCTCTCCCGGTTTCAACCGCATCGATCTGGCCACCGAGCTTTATCAGCAGGTCTTGTTCGGGAACAACACCTTCCATAACCTCCTCGACGTGCAGAAGAGCGCGCACCGTCCGTTCATCATCGCGAACGCGACCGAGCTGGAGATGGGTGCCCAGTTTCAATGGACGCAGGATCAGTTCGATCCGATCTGCAGCGATATGACCTCTCTTCCAGTAGCTCGGGCAGCGGCCGCCTCGTCGGCATTTCCGGTGGCGTTCCCTCCCATGGTGCTCAAGAACTACGCCAACGACCCGCAATGCAAATCCAACTACGCGAAGCCGACGTTGTGGACGGACACCGCACGCGGCGACGTCTACACGAATCCACAACGCCCGCGGCAGATTACCGAGCTGGAAGGCTATCGCGATCCGGCCCGCACGTATCTCCACCTGCTCGACGGCGGTCTCGCAGACAACATCGGCCTGCGCGGCCCATACCATGCGCTAATCTCGGGCGATACGTTCGTGAAACCGCAAGGTGACGCGGACAATCAGCTCACCGGTTTCACGCTTCAGCCCCTCATCGGTTTCCACAAGATCGACAGGCTGCTCGTCATCGTCGTCAACGCGGGCGCGTCGGGGCCAGTATCGATCGATACTACGTCGAGTGATCCGGGCCTGAAGACGATCATCGGCGGGATCTCTGGTACACCGATGGACAACTATTCGTTCGACAGCATCCAGGAACTGACCGATCTCTTTACTGCCAGGCACGGGCAGCCGACGAAGTACTACCCGGTCGTGATCGCGTTTCCGCTGCTGACCGACAAGGACAAATCCGTTCGCGACGTCGTCAACAACATCGGAACCAGCTTCAACGCGCTGACGCCGGAGCAATTAAAAGGGCTGAAAGACGCCGCAGACATCCTCATCCATCAGGATCCCTGCTTCGTTCAGTTCGTCAACGATGTGAACGGTCTTCCGCCGCCGCCGAATCGAACGTGCACGTTCGGTAGGTGAGGCTTACGACGGCGCGATGTCGGCTGCTGGCGGTGACAAGGCGTACAGCACCGCACCCACCGCGATCGCGATCCCGGCGGCGAGGAAGTTGAACTTGCTGAGCGTGAGGAACAGCGCCAGCGAGATTGCCGTGCCGAGGATCGGGATGATCAGGCCGGGGGTCCGGAAGCCTTCGTTCAGCTTGCGGAGGAACGGAACGGCGGCGCAGGTGAAGAGGTATGTCGTCAGGCGGGCTACGGCGGAGAGCATGGCAAGCTTGGCGAACGATCCGGCGCAGGCGAGGACGGCGGCGAAGAGGACGTGGATCAGGATCGCCACCGTCGGGGTGCGGAAGCGGGGGTGCACGTAGCTGACGGCGCGCAGGCGCGGGCGGCCGAGGGAGATCGCGTAGAGCATGCGGGAGCCTTCGAGGACGGTGCCTGAGTTCGTGCCGGCCATCGAAAGGAGCGCGCCGAGGGTCACGATGATCGCGCCGGCGCTGCCGATGAGCGCGGCCGCGGCGTCGGCGATCGGCGTGGCCGTCTTCGAGAGATCGGGGAGGGCCGACATCGCACCGAGCTGCGCCAGCACGTAGATCGCGGCGATGGCCAGCGTGCCCACCAGCAGCGCGCGCGGCAGCTCCTTCTTCGGATTACGGAACTCGCCCGCGGGGACCCCCATGTTCTCGAAGCCGGCGTAGGCGAACAGCATGAACAGCGCCGCGCCGCTCCAGTCGGTGCCCGGTCCGGGAATCGTCAGCGACGCCGGAATGGGATTGTGCTTCCAGGCGATCAGAGCCACGACGATGAAGCCGACCAGCGGAATCAGCTTGCCCAGCGTGAAGACGTAGATCGACGCCGCGCCGTACTTCACGCCGACGTAGTGGATGGCCGTGAGGATGGCGATGGAGATGAGGATGACGGCGATGCGCGCGGTGGCACTGCCGAGGGACGGGAAGATGCGCGCCAGCGAGACCACGAAACCGTTCGACAGCGCCGCCAGCGACGTCACGCGCGCCAGCCAGTTCATCCATCCCGTCTCGAATCCGACGAAGTCGCCGAAGGCGGTCTTGGCGTATAGGTACGCGCCCCCCGGCTCACTGAAATGGCTGGCGGCCTCGGCGAAGCAGAGGACGAGGATGAATACCGGCAGCGCGAAGATCAGCGGCGCCCAGAGCGAGAAGGGACCCAGCAGCTTGTACGACTCCGTGGGGAGCAGAAACACGCCGCTGCCGACGACGGCATTGATGCACATCGCCACCAGCCCCCAGAAGCCGACGGCGCGGACGAGTTGATGGCTGGATGCGTTATTCATTCGGTGTCGCACATTGTGGCACGGCGGCGCGGAAGTTCGCGGCGTGGTCCGTCCTAATTAGCGGAGACGAGCCATGAACCTGATCCGGCGATTCCTTCTCTTTGCAGCGTTACTCTTCGCCACCGCCCGATGTGCCAGCACCTACGTGCCGGAGCTCGACCCGAGTCTGAAGAGCTCCCTGCAACCGAAAGACTTCCGCGCTCACGTCCTGATGTTCGACTCGCTCGGCGGGATGCGCGACCCCATCGCCGACGATAAAGCACCGCAGAACGTTCCGGCCCTCGGCTTTCGCACTCTCGATAAGCAACAAGTGACGGACTACATCCAAAACATGATGCAGGAGATCGAGAAGCACCGCCGCGAACATGGCTCGGTCAAAGTGCTCTTCTTCTTTCACGGCGGCTTGAACTCGCGCCGGGAGGCGATCCAGCGCGCCGCGGAGCACATCACAAAGATGGCGCATGATGAGCCCGATCTCTATCCGATCTTCGTCAACTGGCAGACTTCCCTGTACTCCAGCTATTGGGACCACCTGTGGTGGGTGCACAAGGGACACCAGACACCGCGATGGTCTGCCTTCCCTCTCGCTGTCGGCGAGGCAGCCGGCGACTTCGTCCGCACCCTGATCGAGTCGCCCGTCGCGGCGTACCTCCACTACGAAGACCGCTATCGCAGCATCGAAGAGCGGAAGGAGCTGGTGGCTCCCTTCGCTGGCGTGACGAAGGCGTGCTCGTCCTCCCTCGATTTTCGCGAAGGAAAGCTCAACCCCAATCGCCCCTCGGTCGCGCGTGACAGAGCCCAATCGGCGATTTTCTTTCCGGCGACGCTGTTGGGTTCCGGGCTGCTGGACGCGGTGGGCGGCAATGCCTGGGGAGCGATGATCTACACCTCCGAGCGTCTGTTCTACACGAACGATGAGATGCACCACCCCTACGACTACATCCCGAACGTGGCCGGCTCGGGTGGTTTTCCGATGTTCCTCGACGCGCTTGTCGGCGCCGTCGGCCCGCACGACGACATCACCATCGTCGCGCACAGCGCCGGCGCAATCGTCGCCAATAGGCTGATCGCCAACTATCCTCGCCTGCCGATCCACAACCTGATCTACATGGCGCCAGCGTGCACCATCGATGAAGTAATGCCCGGCGGCAAGATCACCAACTGGCTCGCGGCGCAGAGTGCCGAGACCGGCGATCGCAACCTCTACATCCTGGCGTTGCACGAGCAGAGTGAGTTCGAGGAGAGCCATGTGTGGGGACTGGCTCCCCGCGGCTCGCTGCTGGTCTGGCTGGACGAATACATTCAACCGAAGTCGTCCGAATTCGGCGGCATGATGCTTGGCCGCGCGCGCAACCTCCGCCTGCATGCCCACCTGATCCCGTGCCCAATCCAGAAGCAGGTGCACATCACTGCATTCAACGACGACCCGAGCGCGAAGCCGTCGGAACAGCCGCAGCACCACGGCGACTTCGGTGATCTCCCCTATTGGCGACCGGATTTGCGACAGCCGAAGCTCGATGGCGTAGAGCAGATCTGCCTAAGAACGAAGCTGGACGACCCTACTTGCGCCAACCAGGTCCCCGCAGCACGCGCCCCGGCAGCGCCGTCGTCATCGTTCCCTCGCGCAGCACCGGCACCCCATTGACGATCACATCGAGCACGCCTTCACTGAAGTGATGCGGATCCTCATACGTCGACACATCGCGGATCTTTTCCGGATCGAAGACGAGGACATCCGCCTTCATCCCGGGCCGCAGCACGCCGCGGTCGGAGAGGTTGGTCCGGTCCGCCGCCTGCGACGTTGCTTTGCGCACTGCTTCCTCCAGGGTGAAGAGATGCTCGTCGCGAACGTAGTGGCCCATCACGCGCGGGAACGTTCCGTACGCGCGGGGATGTACCGCCTGACCCAACGCGCGCGCGGCCGGCGGGGGAGATCCGGAGTCGGAGCCGATGGAGACAAACGATTGCTTCAGCGCTGTCAGCACGTCCATCTCGCTCATCGAGAAGAAGATCACGTTCGGCGAGCTGTTGGTCCCGGAGAAGAGCTGCATCATCGCCTCGTCCGGCGCGACGTTCATCATCGCCGCGATCTCCTCGATGAAATGCTTGTCGTATTTCGCGAAGTCAGCGTTCCCGATCCGGGTGATGTAGATCCCCTTCGTCCCCCGTTTCTTGAACTGCGCCTGCAGGACCTCGGCGATCCTGGTGCGCTGGGCCGGATCGGCCAGCCGCTTCTTCAGCTCCGCGTAACCCCCTTCGAGCGCCCAGTCGGGAACGAGGGTCGAGAGTGAGGTCGACGACGCCGCGTATGGGTAGACGTTCGCGGCGACGTCGATCCCCTCGGCGCGGGCGGCGTTGATCCGCTCGACGACGAACGGCATCCGCCCCCAGTTCGCCGCTCCACCGGTCTTGAGGTGCCAGATGTTGACCGGGATCTTCGCCTCGCGGCCGATTCGAAATGCCTCGTCGAGGGCGCTGTCGATCCGGTCGCCTTCGTCGCGCATGTGACTGAAGTACACGCCGCCGTACTTCGCGGCCACCTTCGCCAGATTGATGATCTCCTCGGTCGTCGAATACATCGCCGGCAGGTAGATCAGCGACGTCGACAGGCCGATGGCGCCTTCGCGCATGGCCTGATCGACGATCTGCTCCATCTCGTGCATTTCATCCGCCGTCGGCGGGCGATTGACGTCTCCGATCACCATCTCGCGGGGATTGTCGGCGCCGACGAAGAAGGCGAAGTTGATGGTGCTGCCGTTCTTCTCGAGGAGAGTGAACCATTCGCCGAGCGTGTGCCACTTCGGCCGGTTCCTGGGATTGGCGGCATCGATCTGCTTCTGGCTGAGCGGCCCGGGCGAGCTTCCCTCGCCGGTGACCTCGGTGGTCACCCCCTGCCGCACTTTGGCCTCGAGATGCGGATCGACGAAGACGGCGCCCTGGGACTGGCCGAGGAGATCGATGAAGCCGGGGGAGACGACGTTGTCGTGCGCGTCGATCGTCGTGACCGCCGACACCTTCGAAAGATCGCCGATGGATACGATCGTGTCACCCCGCACGCCGACGTCGCCGCGATACCACGGAGCGCCGGTGCCATCGATGATTCTGCCGTTGACGATTCTCAGATCGAGCATGGTAGGTTTTGGCTGCGTGGCACAGGCCGTTGCGAATAGCGCGACTGCGGCGACGACCAGGCACAGACAAGAGTGTCTGTGCCACATCGGTCTCCCGAGAACCGACAACCGACCACGCATTTCCTTCATCGCATCCCCTTCACGAGATCCTCATACGTCTGCCGTTCCCGGATCAGACGAATATCGCCGCCGTCCACCATCACCTCGGGCGGCAGCAGCCGGGCGTTGTAGAGCGACGCCATCGAGAAACCGTAGGCGCCGGCATCGCAGAATGCCAGCAGGTCGCCGGGCTGCGTCCTGTCGATCCTCCTTGTGATGACCTGGCCCGCCTCGGTGCGGGTGAAGACGTCACCCGACTCGCAGAGATTGCCGGCCACGACGACTTCGTCAGTCATCCCCGCGGCATCGAAGGTCTGGCGCAGCGACCCCGGCGAGCCGTTCGTGGCGTTGATGATGTGGTGATACGCCCCGTACTTCGACGGCCGGACGAGATGATTGAAGCCGGTGTCGACGCCGATCCAGAACCTGCCGCCGCTCAAGCGGCGCGAGGTCACGCGCGACAGCAGAGTGCCTGACTCCGCCACGAGATAACGTCCCGGCTCGAGGATGGCGGTGAGGTCGCGCGCGCGCAGGAGGCGGTCGGCGATACGGGTCAGCTCCGCGCCGTAGTCGTCGATCGGGAACTCCGGCGTGCCGGGCTCGTAGGGGACGGAGATCCCGCCGCCGAAGTTCAACCACTGCAGATTCGGGAAGGAGGTCGAGAGATCGAGCAGCCGCCGCGCCGACTCGATCAGCGGAGCGATGCTGTCGATGCCCGAGCCGATGTGGGCATGCAGTCCCACCACTTTCCGCCCGCTGTCTTCGACGACCATCCGCGCCGACTCGGCCTCGGCGAGGTCGATGCCGAACTTCACCCCTCCTCCGGCCGTGACGACGTCGACATGGTGCCCGGCGCCGATGTCGGTGTTGATCCGCAGCGCGATCGGATTCAGCAGGTCGAGCGCCAGGATGCGGTCGATCTCCGACATCGAGTTGACGTTGATGACGATCCGTTCATCGCCGATGGCCAACAGATCGTCGTCGGAGACGTTCGAGCAGGTGAACCAGATGTTCTCCGGCGTGAACCCGGCCTGCCGGGCGATGTAGATCTCTCCGGGCGAAACCGCATCGCAGCCGAAGCCGGCGCCGCGCACAAGATCGAGGATGGCCAGCGCGCTGTTGGCCTTCATCGCGTAAAACGGACGGAAGGGGAGCGCGGCAAAGGCCCGCCGCACGCGCGCGATCTGCCGCCGGATGATCTCCGCATCGTAGACATAGAGCGGAGTGCCGTAGGTGTTGGCGAGCTCAGTTGTGGAGACGTTGCCGATGTGGAGGGTGTGGTCGATGACGTGGAGCATTCAGCGCGCGGATTATAGGCGCGGTAAAATGAGCCATGCAGCAATACCTTCAACTCGTCCACCACATTCTCGACCATGGTGCGCCGAAGTCGGACCGTACCGGCACCGGCACGCTGAGCGTTTTCGGCTACCAGCTCCGCTTCGACCTCGGCGCCGGCTTTCCGCTGCTGACGACGAAGAAGGTGCACCTGCGCTCGATCATCTACGAGCTGCTGTGGTTCCTGCGCGGCGACACGAACATCCGCTTCCTCAACGAGAACAAGGTCACGATCTGGGACGAATGGGCCGACGCGAACGGCGAGCTCGGGCCGGTGTACGGATACCAGTGGCGCTCCTGGCCGGCAGCCGATGGGCGACACATCGATCAGATCAGCAGCGTCATCGAGCAGATCAAACGCAATCCCGATTCGCGCCGCCACATCGTCAGCGCCTGGAACGTCGGCGATCTCGATCGGATGGCGCTCGCGCCGTGTCACGCCCTCTTCCAGTTCTATGTCGCCGACGGCAGGCTCTCCTGCCAGATGTACCAGCGCAGCGCCGACGTCTTCCTGGGCGTCCCCTTCAACCTCCCTTCCTACGCACTCTTAACGATGATGGTGGCGCAGGCCTGCGGCCTCGCACCCGGTGATTTCATCCACACGCTCGGCGACGCCCACCTCTACGTCAACCATCTCGACCAGGCCCGCGAGCAGCTCACCCGCGATCCCCGTCCACTCCCGGCCATGAAGCTCAATCCCGACGTGAAATCGATCTTCGACTTCCAGTTCTCCGACTTCACCCTCGAGAACTACGACCCGCATCCGAGCATCAAGGCGCCGATCGCGGTGTGAGAATACGCCGTCGCTGCTTGCAGAGTCACGACAACGTTCCAAGCGACAACGCGCGACGCCGCAGATAACGCGCAGCGCAGTTACAACAGCCCGACCTTCCCCCTCACCTCCACCTCCAGCGCGTTCATCTCGCCATCGTCGGTCTCGTGGTCGTAGCCGAGGGCGTGGAGGATGCCATGGAGGATCAGGTAGCGGACCTCGGTGGGGAGCGAATGGCGCTGATCGGCGGCCTGGCGGCGGGCCTGATCGATGGAGATGACGATGTCGCCGAGGGGGCGGCCGTGAGCCTGGGGATCGGCGTCGGACGAATCGGCGGGGAAGGTGAGGACGTCGGTGGTCTTGTTCTTCCTGCGGAACTGACGGTTGAGCGTGCGCATGGCATCATCGTCAACGACGGCGATCGAGACCTCGTTGATGTCGTCGTCGACCCGAAGGGCGATCAGGACCTTGCGAACGAACTCGGCGATCTCGCGGCGGCTGAAGCGGGGGATGGCCGCCCCGCTGACTTCAATGTTGACTTCGACGTTCGTCAAACTTTCTCCTGCTTCTCGCGCGCTTCGCGCTCGCGGTCGTTGCGCTCGTAGGCGGTGACGATGCGCTGGACCACGGGATGGCGGACCACGTCGCGGTCGGAGAAGTCGAAGAAGCGGATGCGGTCGATGTCGCCGAGGATCTGCCGGACCACGCGCAGGCCGGACTTGGCGCCGGTGGGGAGATCGACCTGGGTCACATCGCCGGTGACGACCGCCTTGGCGCCGAAGCCGAGGCGGGTGAGGAACATCTTCATCTGCTCGGGCGTGGTGTTCTGCGCCTCGTCGAGGATGATGAAGGCGTCGTTGAGCGTGCGGCCGCGCATGAAGGCCAGCGGAGCGATCTCGATGATGCTCCGCTCCATCAGCTTCTCCACCTTCTCGAAGCCGATGATGTCGTAGAGCGAGTCGTAGAGAGGGCGGAGGTAGGGGTTCACCTTCTCGGCGATGTCGCCGGGAAGAAAGCCGAGGCGCTCGCCTGCTTCGACCGCGGGGCGGCAGAGGACGATGCGCTTCACGTTCTTGTCGGCGAGCGCGCCGGCCGCGGCGGCGACCGCCAGGAAGGTCTTGCCGGTTCCGGCCGGGCCGATGCCGAACGTGATGTCGTTGTCCTGCATGGCCTGCAGGTACATCTTCTGGGCGACGTTGCGCGGCGTGACCACGCGACGCACCGAGGCGGTCACGGCATCGTCGGTGAAGAAATCGACCAGACTGGCCTCGGGGCGGTCGCGGAGCACGCGCATGCCGGTGTTGATGTCGGAGCGCTTGAGCGGGTAGCCCTGCTCGATCAGCTCCTGCATCTGCGCCAGCAGCTTCTCCACCGGCGCCACGTTGTCCGGTGCTCCGCTGACGAAGATCTCGCCGCCGCGGGACGAGATCTTTACGGTGAACTCGTCTTCGAGCATGCGCAGGTTCTCGTCGTGATTTCCAAAGAGGGTGTGGGTGCCTTCGTCGTCGAGGGTTAGTTCCATTCGGACCTTTCCGCTAACAAAAACCAATGTTGAATGTTGCGTGTTGAATGTTCAATGTTGAATGAGGTGGAGACGACGATGTTGGTGTTGCATTCAACATTCAACACTGAACATTCAACATTCAACATTGCGCTTTTGACTCTCAATACCTGGCCATCCCCGGCTCGATCTCCGCCGCCCAGCGATCGATCCCGCCGGCCAGCGACAGCGCATCGAAGCCGTTCTGCGCCAGCCATTGTCCGGCCATCATCGAGCGCATTCCGTGGTGGCAGTAGAGGGCGACCGGGCGATCCCGGGGGATCTCCTGCACGCGCTGTGGCAGCGTGTTCATCGGGATCAGGATCGATCCCTCGATCGTGCAGATGGCTGCTTCGATCGTTTCGCGGACGTCGATGAGCGTCGGCGGGTTTTCGCCGGAGAGGAGCTGCTGCAGCTCGGTGGGGCTGATTTCTGCGATCGGCATCGGTTCCTTTGGTCTCGCGGTCTCGCGGTTACGCGGTCTCGGGGTTTGGCCGCGCGACCTCGAGACCGCGAGACCGCGCAACTTCGAACAAGGTAATCCAGACTTCGCCGTATTCAGCACGGCGCGTGGCTTTCAGTCGTGTTGTCTCGATCGTAAACGGTTCGGTACGGCGCTGGTGCTCGATGGCGACGATGGCGTCATCACCGACAAACCTGCTGCTGTCGATGGCGGCCAGCAGGTCGTCGTAGCGTCCGAACGAGTATGGCGGATCGGCGTAGACGATATCGAACCCGCCGGCGAGGCGTGGGATTTCCGCGAAGACATCGGCGGCGATCGCCGTGACCGGCACGTTCCACTCCTTCGCCAGATTTGAGATCGCGGCCACGCTCCGCCGGTCCTGCTCGATGGCCGTCGACGAGGCCGCCCCGCGCGAGACCGCCTCAAACGAGAAGACGCCGCTTCCGGCGAAGAGGTCGAGAAAACGAGCTCCTTCGAGGCGCGGACCGGCGATGTTGAAGAAGCCCATCCGGGCGCGCTCGGACGTTGGCCGCGTCTCGCGGGGAGGGACGGGGACGCGGCGCCCCCGCAGCGTGCCGGTGGTGACGCGGAGCGTATTCAGCGGCTGGCCGCTCCCGGGGTTCCGATGAAGTAGTTGTAGAGGTCTTTCACGTCGACGTAGATGATCGTCGGGCTGCTGAGGCAGTGCAGTTCGACGATCTTCCCGCTCGCCACGCGCGTCACCTGGTAGATCTTCTTGTCGTCGCCGACGAGCTGGTCGCCCGCTTTCGGCATGTAGCCGGCCACGCTGTTTGTCAGGCCGCGGTCGAGGTAGATGGCGCGCATCAGGTCCTGCATGAGGACCACCTGATCGGAAAGCTTCTTCGGCATGGTGGCCATCGGATCGAACAGACGCTCGACGAAGTTCATCTTCGGGTCGTAGACGCGGAGCAGGGCACGGCGCGTGTCGCGCGGCTTGGGCAGTTCGTCGCTGTGAACGGCGGCCAGAGCCGTGGTGGAGATGCTGCGCAGGTAGATTGCCAACGCATCGGGAGGGATGATGACCTTCTTGCGCATCGGGCCACCCGCGCCGCGCGACTCGACCACAACCAGGCCTCCTTCGAAGATCGAGAGCCGCTGATAGACCGCGCTCGTGCTCATGCTGTAGTCGACGAGCGGCTTCGGCAGGCGGCCGTCGATGCGCTGCGAGCCGAGGGCCTGCCTGCAGTCGGCGAGCTCCGGGATCTCGTATTTCTTGAGCTTCTTCCGGTCGCGCTCGGTGAGCGGGATGGCGATGGCGCCGCCAAGAGGGGCCGGGTCGACCTGGGTGATGTCATGGGTCGGCGGTGGCGGAGGCGCCGGCTCCAGCCCGCGTACCTCCGGCAGCGTCTGCGGAGGCTGCGACTGCGCCGCGAGAGGGGCCGCGGCGAGGAGGAGGATTGCGAAGATGGGAAGGCGGTGCATGGTGCGTAACGGGTTATCGGTTGTCGGTTATCGGTTGTCGGTTATCGGTTGTCCGGGCGCTGCTCTCACGTCTCTCTGACAACCGATAACCGATAACTGGTTCTACTCTTGACTACTCGAATCAAGGTACCTGATCGCCATCTCACGCGCAAACGTCCGTGCCTCTTCGGGTTGGATCTCGCCGGTGAAAACCGCTTCGCGGGTCAGCTCGAGTGCTTTGGCGACATGCGGCCCGGGAGGGACCTCCAGGTCGTTGCCGCGCAAAGGAAGCTTGAACGACTGGAACTCCAGGAACCGGGCTACGTTCGGCCGTTCGTCGGGGAAGGTAGCAGCAACGATGCTCAGCATCTCCGGCGAGACCTGGTCGAAGAGCCGGAAACGCTCGTGGTCGGACGACGTCTCCGAAAGGGCGTCGGTGTAACGCGGCAGCTCGTTGGCCAGCTGCACCACGTTGCGAGCCCGTTTCTGCGAGAAGCCGGAGCCTTCGAGATCGACCGGCGAGGCGTCGCCGTGCAGCAGCGCCGCCGTGTACATCACCTGGCGATCGAGCTCGGTGCCCGCCAGCGCTGCAGCCGTGCGATCGAGGCGCTCATCGAGGCCGGGATCGGGCGGGCGCCTGCCGAAGAGCACTTCCAGCACGCCGGCCGCACTCAGTGCGGCGACGGCATGCGGGGCGTTGTCCTCATCGAAGGCGAGGAAGAGCTCACGCCAGACGCGCTCGCGGGCGATGGTCGCCAGGGCGCCGGATGCGACGGCGTTGTCGAGCAGGCGCGCGGTGTCTGCCTCGAGCGAAAAGCCGAGGCGCGTGGCCAGGCGGACAGCGCGAAAGATCCGCGTCGGATCGTCGAGGAAGCTTTGATCGTGCAGCACCCGAATCGACATCGCCGCCAGATCGCGCACACCGCCGGCGGGATCGTGGAGCTCGCCGGTCATCAGGTCGACGGCCATGGCGTTGATGGAAAAGTCGCGCCGGAGGAGGTCGTCTTTGAGATGCCCCTCGGTCACGGTCGGCAGCGCGCCGGGGGAGCGGTAGCGCTCCCTGCGCGCCGTGGCGATGTCGATCTCCGGCTGCCCCTCGGCGGTGACCTTGTAGGTCAGGAATTGTGGGAACGAGCGAAGTCGTCCGCCGATCCGTTTCGTCAGTGCCCTGGCCAGCGTGGAGCCGCCGTCTTCGAGGGTCAGGTCGATGTCGATGACGTCGTGGCGTCCCAGCATCAGATCGCGCACCGGACCGCCGACCAGGAACGGCCGCAGCGCTTTCTCCGCGGCGACTTCCTTCACGAGATCGAGGGCGCGTTTCTGTGGGTTCGGGAGGTCTTCGAGTCGGATCATTGGAGAATGGATTCATAGAGTTGCGCCAGCGCCCGGGCGCGGTGCCGAGGGCGGAACTTCGAGGCCGTCTGCTGCGCGGCCGCGACTTTCGTTTGACGGAACTCCTGCTTAAACAGGGCGGCTAGTATCGCATGAGTCCATTCGTTCGGATCGCGCGGCGGAACGAGGAGGCCGGTCCGCCCTTTTTCCAGCCGTTGCGTGTTGATGGCGGTTCGCGAGGCGATGACGGCCGTTCCCGCCGCAATTGCCTCGGCGACGAAGCCGTCGAAATCGTCTTCGTCGACCGACGGATCGGCCCAGGCATCCACACTGTGTAGATCATCCGGTGACGGGGGTCGGTCGAAAAGCAGCCAGTCGACGTCGTCGCGGAAACGATGAATGCGGGCCGCGGTCTGCTGAATGAGGTTGTCCGTCGCTGCCCGTCTGTAGCTGCCGACGGTGGCCCGGTTCCTGGGTTGCTGTGTTTCTCGGTTGCTGAAGTAGATGTCCTCGACCGCCTCGGGGATGAAGGTATCCGTCGTTTCCTTGACTGGCGTGATCACGCGATGCGGCTGGACGCTCTTGCGGAAGCTGCGCGCCTTTGGCCTGGCGTTGCTGACGTAGGGAAGCCCGATATCGCGAACGGCCTTCGGATCGAAGTCGTGCGGCGCGTAGATGTGAACGATGTCGGCGTTGGCGATCTCGCCGAGGCGGACGTCGTGTTCCGCCGCGAGCGAAGCGAAATCGATCCGCTGCGACTTGATCTCGTATTCCGACGCGCCTGGGAGGAGGAGTTGGGCGATGATCACGGCCTGTCATTGTGAACGAAGCGCCGGGAGACCGATCAGAATGACATCGTAACAATGACGTTGACCCTCTACCTCTTCACCGCCGCGGTGCTGCTTGGCCTCGCGCACGCGTGCATCACGCGCCTTACGCGCGGGACGGCGCTCGTGTTGCTCCTGCTGCCGCTCCTCTTCACCGGCCGGGCGCTGCTGACCGGCCGCGTCTACGCGCCGGTGGAGCTGGCCTACACGACCGAGCCGTTGAATGGATACCAGGTGCAGGTCGGCGCGCCGGAGCCGAGGAACCGGATGCTCTCCGACATCACCTTTCAGATGATTCCGTGGCGTGAGGCGCTGCGGCGATCGATCGCCGGCGGTGAATGGCCGCTATGGAATCGTTTCGAAGGATGCGGCGACGTACTGGCGGGCGCGGCGCAGGCGGCTCCATTCAGTCCGTTCACGCTGCTGGCGCTGCTTCTGCCCGTCGCGGCAAGTTTCGGCTTCACGGCGTCGATCGCCTTTTTCCTCGCCGCGCTCGGGACCTGGCTGCTGGCGAAGGAGCTGGGGTGCGGGGAGATGGCGGCGCTGATCGCCGCGGCGCTGTTCACCTTCTCCGCGCCGATCGCATTGCAGATCCTCTGGCCGCTGGGCTTCGGCTGGGCTCTGCTTCCGCTGGTGATGATGTCGGCGCGTCGCGTCGTCGCCTCGCCGTCGATCGGTTCCGCTCTCATCCTGACGGCGGCGCTGACGCTCGAGGCGCTGGCCGGACACCCGGAGACATTGCTTCACGTCGCCGCGCTCGGCGCGGTGTACGGCGCCTGCGAATGGCTGCGCCGAGGACGGGAGCAGCGTGGGCGGGCGGCGGGGTGGGCCATTGCGGCGGGTGTCGCCGCGCTGCTCCTGAGCGCGATCGCTCTTCTGCCGTTTCTCGACGCCAGCAGCCAGACGGTCGAGCATCACATCCGGACCGAATTTTTCGCCAGGGCGCCGCTGCGTGTCGCCGCCGGCCTCCCTCGCGCGGCGCTGCTGGCCGACCTTCTGCCATTCGCGCGATCCTCGTTCCGCAATTTCCTGATGGCCCGCGCGGAGGCGGGGAGCATCGCGCTGGCGCTGGCGATCTTCGCGCTCTGGCGCTCGCGCGCGAGGGAGAGATGGCTCTTCGCCATCCTCGGTTTTGTCTCTCTTCTCGCCAGCGCCAATGCCTGGCCTGTCGCGCAACTCCTGCATCGCCTCCCGCTCTTCGATCTCGCGCTCAACGACCGTCTGGCCTCGGCGGTTCCGCTTTGCGTGGCCATGCTGGCCGCGTTCGCGGTCGATAGCCTCTCCGACCGCGCCGGCGCGGTCATGGCCGCGCTGCTCATCCTGCTCGCTGCCGGCGCCTCGGCCATGCGGTCCGGGTCGATCGACGTGCCGCGCTTCATCGCCGAGCTCGCGCCGCTGGCCGTCGCCGCCGTCATCGTCCTCTTCGCCAGGAATCGCGCCGTCGTCGCTCCGCTGCTTCTCGCGCTCGTCCTCCTGCAGCGGACCATCTCCGACGGCGCGCTGATCCCGGCAAACGATCCGTCGATCGCGTTTCCGCGGCTGGCGATCTTCCAGCCGCTGCAATCGATCCGCGAGCCGTTTCGTATCGCTGCCATCGGACCGGTTCTCTTCCCGAACACGGCCACGATGTACGGACTCGAGGACGCCCGGGTGATGACGGCGATGACGTTGACGCCGTTCGACGAGACGTTCCCGCTCTGGTGCCGCCACGGCGGCTTCGGCTTCAATCAGATCGACGACCTGACCCGCCCGATGCTGTCGATGCTGAACGTCCGCTTCGCGCTCGTACCGAAGGACGAGGCCATCCCAACCGGCTGGCGCGACGTCACCACCGACCACGCCACGCGGCTCATCGAAAACGAGCACGTCCTTCCGCGCGCGTTCATCCCGCGCAATGTCCGGATCGGCGTGGCCAACGACATCGAGGACATGAGCGCCGCCACCGATTTCGCGGAGACCGCGTGGCTCGATCTGCCCGGTTCTCCACGCGACATGCCCAACGGCCCGGGAACGATCGCCATCCACCCCGGGAGTCTCGATGTGACGATGGCGCACGACGGTTACGTAGTGATCTCCGACGCCGCCTGGAAGGGCTGGCGCGCGTATCTCGACGGCCGGCGCACGAAGATCTTCCGCGCGAACCACGCTTTCCTGGGCGTGTACGTTCCCGCCGGCCGCCACACGATCCGACTGATCTATCTGCCGCAATCGTTTGTCATCGGCAGGTGGGTCACATTCGCGACGACGGCAATGATCGTGCTGTTCCGCATTGGCCGGACATGGGTGCGATGCGCGCCGGCGAAGACGGCGTCTTGAGCTTCGACATTGGAATCGTTCGCGGAGCCCTATGTGAACGTTGGCCCCTGGCTTCAGCCGGCGAATGCGCGGCTTCGCCGCCGGGCACAGACAAGAGTGTCTGTGCCACATTGGATCCGGCGAGACTCCACGCTTCAGGAAATACCGACGAGCAATGTGGCACAGACACTCTTGTCTGTGCCGCGCGGCGAAGCGGCGTGGGATTCAACCAACCAAACGACTGGAGTGTAAGATTCACGAAATGAACGCCGAGGAGCGTGCCATTTCGTCGTTGTCGGGCAGCCGGTCGTATGAAGAGCTCAGTGACTATTGGGATACGCATAGCCTTGCCGACCACTGGGATGAAACATCCGCAGTCGAGTTTGAGCTAAACGTGAAGTCCTCAGCGATCGGCGAATTACTCCTCTACGTCATTCCCTGATAACCGCCGCCTCCGCCACTCGTATACGTGCGCATGCTCGTACTCGAAGGCGTCAGCAAAAAGTTTCGCGGAGGCAACTACGGGGTGCGCGACGTCTCGCTCTCCATCGGCAGCGGCGTCATCGGACTGCTCGGGCCGAACGGGGCGGGGAAGACCACGCTGATGCAGATGATCGCCACCATCACGCGGCCGACCGCGGGGACGATCCGCTTTCAGGGAATCGATGTGGCCCGCGATCCCGACGCCATCCGGCGCAAGCTCGGTTATCTCCCGCAGGACTTCGGCGTCTACGACAACCTCACCGCCATCGAGTTCCTCAGTTACTTCGCCGCATTGAAAGGAATCCACAGCCGTGCCCGCATCGGCGAGATGCTGGAAATGGTCAACCTGCACAACGTCGCCAAACGCCCGATCGGCGGCTTTTCCGGCGGGATGAAGCAGCGGCTCGGCATCGCCCAGGCGCTGATCAACGATCCCGATCTCGTCATCGTCGACGAGCCGACCGCCGGTCTCGATCCCGAGGAGCGGGTCCGCTTCCGCAACGTCCTCGCTGACGCCGGCCTCGGCAAGCTGGTCATCCTTTCCACGCACATCGTCTCCGACGTCGAATCAGTGGCCACGCACATCGCCATCATGAACGGCGGATCGATCGTCGCCTGCGCCACTCCCGAAGAACTGATGCGTGGCGCCGAGGGGAGCGTGTGGGAACTGGTGGTACCGTCGGAACGGTTCGATGAGCTGCGGCGTACCGCCCGCGTCTCCAGTGCCGTGCGCAAATCGGACGGCGTTCACGTCCGCATCGTCAGCCCCGAGGAACCGCGGGGCGGTGCCAGCGCCGCCGAGCCGACACTCGAAGATGCCTTCCTTCACACCATGAGCATGAAGGCGGCGGCGTGATCGAGCGGGCCGTCAGTCGGATAGGGGCCATCGTCCGCGCCGACTTCCTGATCCGCTTCCGCCGCCTCTCGACGGTGGTGGTCTTTCTGCTCCTCAGCGGCTTCGCCTACGTCTGGATTCCCGCGCCTTCATCGGGCATGGCCTTGATGGTGATCAACCGGACGCGCGTGCTCTACAACTCCGCCGCAATCGGCATGGGGACGTCGATGCTGGCCACCATCTTCGTGGGCCTCTTCGGCTTCTACGTCATCTCGAACGCCGTGCGGCGCGACATCGACTCGCGCTGCGGCTACGTCATCGCCTCCACTACCGTTCGCACGAGCGAATACGTCGTCGGCAAGTTCCTCGGCAACATCGTCTTCCTTTCGACGTTCGTCTTCGGCTACATGCTGGTGTCGATGGCCATGCTGATCGTGCGCGGGGAGGCGCCGCTGCAGCCGCTGCTCTTCATGAAGCAGTACGCCATCATTACGCCATCGACGATCGTGCTGGTCTCGGTGGTGGCCATCGTCTTCGAATCGATCCCGTTTCTCTCCGGCCGTTTCGGCGACGTCCTCTACTTTTTTCTCTACAGCCTTTCGCTGGCCTTCGTCGTCAACATGATGATGCACGGCGGCGCGGGGCTGGCGCGCTATTTCGACTTCAGCGGCTTCGGCTATCTGATGGAGCAGGCGCACCGGAACTTCCATACCGACTCGATGTCGATCGGTGCGAGCGGGTTCGACGCCACCAAACCGCCGATGGTCATCGCCGGCTTCAACCTCGGCGGCGGCGCGTGGGCCACGCGGCTGGTCTCGACGCTGTCACCGATTCCGCTACTGCTGCTTGCCCCGCTGTTTTTCCACCGCTTCGATCCGGCTCGGCTCCGCGCTGCCGGCGCAAAGGGGAAGCGCGGCTGGATGCGCAACATCAACGCGCTGGCCAGGCCGTTCGTCCGTCCCCTGGCGGCGATCCCGGTACGCGGCGCGGCGTTGAAGGACGCGATGATGACCTTCGCCTCCACGCCGTTCACCGCCTTCGCCCTGATCGGCATCACCATCGCCGCGCTTGCCAGTCCGGATTCGCTGCCGATCGCCTTCGCCATCGTGGCGCTGTTCATCGCCGACGTCGCCTCGCGCGACCGGCGCGCCGGCACGACGGGCCTCATCTACGCCGCGCCGCGCCTGCGCGAGCGCTTCGTGACCTGGAAGCTCTCTTCGGCCGCGATCGTGGCCCTGCTGCTCCTCATCGCACCGGTCGTCCACACCGCCATCGCGCAACGTTCCCGGCTGCTCCCGCTCCTCATCGGAATCCTCTTCGTCGCCGCCGCGGCCACGTCGCTGGGCGTGATCAGCGGCAATCCCAAAACCTTCATCGTTCTCTTCCTGACGTTCTGGTACGTCGTCGTCAACGACAAAGGGGCGACCAAAGCGCTCGACTTCGCCGGCTTCTTCTCCACGCCTGGGATGGCGGTGATGACGATGTATGCGGGGATCGCAATTGGGATGCTCGCGATGGCGGAGGTGGTGCATAGGATGCGGCTGGCGGTGTAGCAACCCCCTCATCTTCACCGTCATCCTGAGCCGCCGGAGCCGCGCAATCGCGGAGCGATTGCGCGGCGCAGGACGGTCGAAGGACCCCAAAGTTGTATCCCGGTTGGGCGGCGGAATGGTAGATAGCCACCGCCCTGTCCGGGTTAGATAGCCGGGGGTCCTTCGACCGTCCTCCGGCGCTCCGCCTGCGGCTACGCGCCTCCGGCGGCTTCTAATGACACGGCGTCCAAATAACTCTTCCCTTCAACCTGAACGCGTGTCATCCCTTCCTCACCGGCGCTTGCGCCGTTCGCCCGCTCAGGATGACAGGGTATTTGTTGCGGCTCTCAAGGCGACGCTGTTTTGTTGCGTCGCTTGTTGTTGGCTTGTCGCGCCCTACTTCTTCGCTTCCCCCACCAGCGTTGCCAGCCACGCATCTGTCTTGATGAACCCCTTGCCCCATGAGTCCCACTGGGCCAGGATCTTCTCCGCCTTCATCTGATCAAGGGTCTTTCCGGCCGCAACCGCCTTCGCCACGGCGTTCGACGTTCCGCGAAGGACCTCGGCGAAGGCGCGGAGGCCGGCTTTGTCGGACAGGGGGCCATGGCCGGGGATCACTTTGGCGTCGTCGGGCATCGTCAACAGCACGTTGTCGACGGCGGCCAGCATCCCCTTGACGCTGCCGCCGTTGTCGACGTCGATGAAGGGAAACATGCCGTTGAAGAAGTCATCGCCCATGTGCACCACGTTCGACTGCGTGAAGTAGATGACGCTGTCGCCGTCGGTATGGCCATGGGGGAAATGGACGGCGCGGATCTCTTCGCCGTTCACGTGGAGCGAGGCCCGGTCGTTGAAGGTGATGACCGGCAGAGCGTCCTTCGGTGCGGGCGGGGTCTCGCCGCCGGCATTTTTTGATCCGGAGGCGAGACGCTTGCGCACGTTCTCGTGGGCGATGATCGGCGCTTCCTTGCCGAAGATCTCGTTCCCGCCGGTGTGATCGCCGTGGTAGTGCGTGTTGACGATGAACTTGATCGGCCTGGCGGTGATGCCGTGCAGCGCCTCTTTGATCTTCGGCGCCAGCGGCGCGAACTGATCATCGACGATGACGATGCCGTCGTCGCCGGCCGAGACGCCGATGTTGCCCCCGGCGCCGGTAAGCATGTAGACGTTGCCGGCGACCTTGGTCACCTTGATCTCGATCTTGCTGAAATCCTGCTGGGCAAAGAGCGAGGTGGCGGTGAGAGCGGCCAGGACGATGATTACGTTACGCATGGCGCGGATTGTAAATGAGGTCGCCGACGATCGCGCATGCCGATCCGCCCGTATAATCGGCTGTTCACGAACAAACTGATGATCCAATTTCACGCCCTCGAAATCCCGCAACTGGAACGCTTTCTGGAGCGTCAGAAGGCCGGGCTCTCGCTCAAGTCGGACATCGATCTCGATCTCATCCTCCGCCAGATCCTGCAGAAGGCCAACGAGTTCGTCCCCTCGGAATCGGGATCGATCCTGCTCGACGATCCGTTCCGCAAGGTGGCCGTGCGGCGCGAGAATGAGCTGGTCTTCATCGCCACCTTCGGCCAGGCCAGCCGCCACCTCATCGGTCAGCGCCTCTCGGCGAAGTTCGGCATCGTCGGGCAGGTCTACCAGACCGGTACCCCCTACGTTTCTGCCGACGTCAAAGAGGACGACTTTTTCTACCCTGAGTTCGATGAACAGCTCGGACACAAGACCCACTCGGTGGTATGCGTTCCCATCTACATCGGCAAGACCGTTTGCGGCGTGCTGGAGCTGATCAACCGCATCGACGGCAGCATCTTCACCGACCGCGACAAGACACTGCTGGAGATCTTCGCCGGCTACACCTCCTTCACGTTGCAGAATGCGCTCGACGCCAAGCGCGCGCATGAGCTGGCGAAGAAAGATGACCTGACCGGTCTCTTCAATGATCGCTGGTTCAACGTCCGCCTCTCGGAGACGCTGACCGAGGCCAGGAGAACCGGAGGCGAGGGTGTTCTGATCTTCATGGATCTGGACCGATTCAAAGCGATCAACGACGGCCACGGTCATCTGGCCGGCAGCCAGGTGCTTCGCGAGGTCGGCTTTCTCCTCAAGCGGATCGTGCAGCAGAACGACGCCACGGTGGCGCGCTACGGCGGCGACGAGTTCGTGATCCTGCTGCCGAACACGAGGCTCGACGACGGGATCGCCGTCAGCGAGGAGATCCGGCGGACCATCGAGGAGACGACGTTTCTCGACCGCGAGTGGGGCTTCAGCATGCCTCCTCTGCGCCTCTCCGGCCTCCTTTCGGCCTCGCTCGGGATCGCTCAGCACGTTCCCGTTGCCGACTCCGCCACGTCGCTGGAACAGGAGAAAAGCGACCTCCTCCGCCGCGCCGATGCCGCCATGTACCGCGCCAAGTCCCTCGGCAAGAATCTCGTGGTCGTCAGCAGGATGGGCGAAGACTTGCAGACAGCGACGGTGGCCAGCGCGGTGGTGAAGTAGTAGATCAGTGGATTCGTGGATTAGGGATCAGTAGGTCGGGGATCAGGAAGCGGCCTGAGCACCGGCCTGATCCACGAATCTACAGATCTACGAATCCACTGTTTAGCCATGGTTCATCACGAATATTGCTGATCCACTGCTCTACGAATCCACTGTTCTGCTATCGTGTTTCATCACACGAAGGAGGTTGACGTCCTTGGCAAAGATCACCGCGGAATACATTTGGATTGATGGGCAGAAGCCGACGGCGAAGCTTCGTTCGAAGACGAAGATCATCGACCCGGCCAAATCGCTTGCGGACATCCCCGAGTGGGGTTACGACGGCTCGAGCACCGAGCAGGCAACAGGGCACTTCAGCGATCTGCTTTTGCGTCCGGTGAAAATGATTCCGGATCCACTGCACCGTGACGGCGACCTGCTCGTCCTCTGCGAAGTGCTGAATCCGGACGGGACGGTCCACCCGACCAACACGCGCGCGTTTCTTCGGCAGGTGGCCGAGAAGTACAAAGATCAGGATGCCTGGTTCGGCATCGAGCAGGAGTACACCTTCTTCGAAGGCAATCGCCCGCTGGGATGGCCGGATCACGGATTCCCCGCGCCGCAGGGCGGCTACTACTGCGGCGTCGGCGCGGACGAGGTGTTCGGCCGTGACGTGGTGGAAGCGCACGCCGACGCCTGCATGCGCGCCGGAATTCACATCGTCGGAACGAACGCCGAGGTCATGCCGGGGCAGTGGGAGTTCCAGGTTGGGGCGGTCGGTGCGCCGGACATCGCCGACGAGTTATGGTTGGCGCGGTGGCTTCTGTATCGCATCGGTGAGGAGTTCGGCGTCAGCGCCACGCTCTATCCGAAGCCGGTCAAAGGCGACTGGAACGGCGCCGGCGCGCACACGAACTTCTCGACGAAGGCCATGCGCGCCGAGGGCGGCATCAAGGTCATCGAGGAAGCGATGAAGAAGCTGGAACGCCGTCACGACGATCACATCAAGGTCTACGGCGCGCACAACGAGGAGCGGCTGACGGGCCTTCACGAGACCGCGCCGATCCACGCCTTCCGCTTCGGCATCAGCGACCGGGGAGCGTCTGTGCGCATCCCGATGGCGACGGCGAAGGACGGACGCGGGTACTTCGAGGACCGCCGTCCGGCAGCGAACATGGACCCCTATCAGGTCTGTGCCATGTTGATTGAAACCGTTTGCGGCCCATAACGTCATAGAATACGGCAGCCGGTGTGATTGGCCGGCTGCCGCGCGATGCCGATGATCGAATTAGTGCTCAACGTAGTCTGGGTGGCCGTCGTGGCCGGCGCCTTCGCGGTGATCCCGCGGCGGTCGAACCGCGCTACGCTCGCGCTTACCTGCATCCTGGTCCTGCTGTTCCCGATCATCTCCGTATCCGACGACATGGCCCTCAGCAGCAACTCGCTGGAAGAGGCTCTGGCGATCATCGTGTCGATTCTGGTGCTGGTGGCCGCCTTCATGGCCGTGGCGCGCGTGGAGCATGAACTGGCCGCGCCGGCGCTGATCCTCGTCACCATCCCCTCCGATCCGCGCTCTCCCCCTCGCGCCTAGCCCATCAGCCGGCTTACGCAGTCGTGGTCAACTCTGACCGCGGATGTTCCCTTGCGAACACACCTGCGAATCCGGCCGTGAAACGGCGGCATCCTCGCGTGTCGGCTCCCCTTGGGCTGGCACACCGGGCTCGGGGGTGTCGCCTTTTGACGGCCGGCTGTGAAGCGGCGGCACTCTCGCGCGTCGGCACCCCCTGGCCGACGTCGGGCTGCGAGGGTGCCGCCGTTTGACGGCCGGGCCACATCTCATTGGTTCCGTGTAGCATGTGCACGTGATCTCGGTTAGCGATCTCCGGGCGATAGCAAAGGCCCGCTTGGATGATGCCGAACTGCTGGCCCAGAGTGACCGCGCCGAGGGCGCGCAATACTTATGCGGCTACTCGGTCGAGCTGGCGTTGAAAGCTCGGATATGCGGCGTTCTCAACTGGAGTGGATTTCCCGAGAACCGAAAAGAGTTCGAAAACCTTGCGAGCTTCAGGACGCACAAACTTGACGTCCTGCTGAGGCTATCGGGTCAGGAGCAGAGGATCAAAGCCGATCATCTGTGGGCGTGGTCGGAAATCGCCAAATGGGATCCCGAAGTCCGATACAAACCGCTAGGTAAGACAGATCTGATTGAGGTGATAATCATGTTACACGCAGCAACAACTCACATGGACGTTTTGTGAACGAACTGGCCGGAAAACTTCTCGACACCGAGCGGGATATCGCGAGAGAAAAGGGTCCGCTCAACCTGTTCGCGCTCCTTGAGCGGGAAGATCTATCGGATCGATGGGACCTCGTAGTCGCCGCTTCATGGGCAAAAATGGACGAGGCCACTCTTCGTTATCTGGCCGACGCGATCAAACGCCATCTCGCCCCAGCCGAGATGACATTATTAGCGCGGATCGTCGTCCTCGAGGCATCCGAGAATCCCGTGCGGGCGATCACCGAGGTGTACGAAGTCGAGCATGGCCGCCTCGAACTGGCCGAGCCGGCGCGATTCGGCCTGCCTGCAAACTACGGATACATCATCACCTCGAGGCGAGTTCCCGCCGCCGCGTGAAGGCTGGCCGCTACTAAAGAGACCCGCGCCAACGAGCCCGCTGGCCGTCCGGTCAACAGTACGCTTCGCCTCCTTCCAAACTTGTAACGCCATGCCTCCCTGCCGCACTATTCTCGCTGCAGCACGATCCGCGTTTGTTACGGTGACGTTCGTCTTCTTCGAGGAAAAAGCTTCATCAGATCTACACTTCAGATCATAAACTCTGGCTGTTAGATATGAAGGTCTTACTTCGTGAGACTAATATCTAAGCGCTAGATCATAAAGTCAGCCGATTGTGAGATAAAGATCTGAGCGGCAGACAATAGGATCTGGACATCAGATGATGAAGATCTAAGAATCAGACATCAAGATGTAACGGTCAGACCATCGCCGCCTGAATGAACGTGTTGATCGCCAGAATAGGCTGGGGCGCGTGTCTTTCAGACAGAACTTCTCCCTCACACGATCCAGAACTGCACTCCCTGCTCTTCCAGATACGCCCTGGCGCCTGCTCCCTGCAGATAGGCCAGAGTCGACAGCGTCCCGGCTTCCATGCACGACCGGCCGAACACCGTCACCGATCGTGGTGCGCCGTCCACCGGCCAGCCGGTCTTCGGATTCAGGATGTGGCCGAGCCGTTTGCCGCGCCATCGCACAAAGCGGCGGGCGTCGCCGCTGGTAGCGATGCCGCCGCGGGATACGTCCAGCCGGTAGAGCGCTGCTTCTCCCGCCCGGTCGGGGTCGTCGATCCCGATTCCCCAGGTCCGATCGCTGCGGCGCATCCCGGACGTGAACAGATCGCCGCCGAAATTCACGACATGCGCGCTTTGTGTTCGCAAGCCGATCAACGCCGCGGCGCGGTCGACCGCATACTCTTTCCCGATTCCCCCGAAGTCGATCTCCATCCCGCGGGGGAGTGTCAGCGTCGGGCTTTCCCATCCCACGCGGTGCCATCCGACGTTCTGGAGACATTTCCGTATGGCTTCGCGGGCCGGTACCCGGTTGCCGCCGTCGAACGTCCAGACCCGGCGAAGCACACCCGAGGTGATGTCGAACATGCCGTCCGAGATGGCGTGGCATGTGACCGCATAGTTGATGAGCTGCGCCGTCTCCTCGTCGAGGTCGATCGGGTTTCCGTCCGAGTGATTGATTCGATCGACGACGTTGCCGCGCAGGTACCGGCTGAATTTCTCCTCGACGCGGCGCGCCTCCGCTTCCGCGATGCCGAGCAGCTCTTCGGCTTCCGCCTGGTCATCCGTGTCCACCAGCACCGTGCACGGGTTGGCCATCGCCTGGAAGCTGCCGGAAAAATAGTCCTCGACGCGATGGAGCGCCCGTACAGGGCGCTCCACGGTCAGCGCGGCAAGCCGGATCGGCGTCGTCACGCCACAACCTCAGTAGTCGAACGAATAGCCGAGCACGAGCGCAAAGACATTGACGGGAGGAGCAAGATCGAATCCTCGCTGGATGCCGATGGCGTTGGGCGGGGAGCTGTCGCCGGACTGGCGCATGTACTGGCCCCGAACCGTCAGCTCTCCGGCCATGAAGTCGGGATGGAATCCGTACGTCCCGCCCACCGTGATCGTCTTCAGCCGCCCGAGGCGGTAATCGCTCGTGGCAAAGTCGGGGAGGGGCGCCCCCTCGAGGATCCCGACCGTATAGAAACTGGCCGCCGTCTGCTGGTAGTAGCGCAGGAGCGGCTCGATGAAGGACTGATCGCCGAGGTCGTGGCGGTACTTGAGATCGATCGTGTGGGAGCGGACGCCCCACGTGTCCCGGTAGTAGCGGTAGGAGGTGTAGGCGACATCGTCCCCCGGGTGATAGACGGAGCTGAAAAGGAGCGACGTCCTGTTGCGCGTATCGGGGCGCTTGTCGGTCAGTTCGCCTACGGGCGTCCCGTTCACATGCCCCATGATGCTGATCACCTTGTAAGGCTCGGTCAGGTAGCCGCGCTCATAGGTCTGCGTGCCGTTGACCGCCACCATCCATCGGCGCGTGAGAATGCGCGAGACGCCGAGGAGCACGTTCGAGACGTCCTTGGCATTGCCGCCGGTGTGGATGATCGTCCCATCCGACAATCCAGCCGGTGTTCCGCCGACGGGAAATACCGAGTCGTGGCTGACGCCGCCGCCGACGGTGATCGTCACCAGTCGCCGCATGACGTCGGTGGAGATCTTCCCGTTGACCCCGAGCGACTGGTAATCTTTTTCTCTTGAGAAATGACCGCCGACGGTAGTGATCACGTACCGGCTCACCGGCTTCTTCCACTCGCCCTCGAGAGCGAGGCGGGTGTCGTGAAACGGTGCCAGTGGAATCTGGCCCGCCGGAGAGGTGATGAGGTGACCGGAGGCGCTGGTGCGGGTCTGGACGGTCCCGGAAGGAAGCGCACCGGTGGGCGACGATCCGGTGATGACGTCGAGGCCGACCTGCGCCGAAATCGACTGCCCGTCCGCCATCAGGTGTGTAAAGCGGACGATCGGCTCGACCACCTGGGTCCGGCTCTGCTCACCATAAAGGAGGTTGGTGACGTCGATGTGGTCCGTGGCGGGAGCGCTTTGCGCCTTGGCGGCGCCCGGGATCATCAGCAGAGTCAGCGCTGCCGTATGCAACGCATCGCGAAGCGAGGAGGGAGCCTTCGCGGGCTCTAATTGCACCCGCATCCGCCGCCTCCCGCGTCCATGCCGCCCATGGAGGCTTCCTTGCTGAAGTAGATGTGCTCGTCGATCGACTGCAGCATGGGCGAGGCATTGAAGCTCATCTTCTTTTCGGCGAGCAGGTCGCGGTCCCACGGCTGGACCGTGGCGCAGCCGGCGATGAGCAGCAGCGTTAGAGCGAGGAGCGGACGTGCTGCCGCGCGACAGATTCTTCTCATCTGGACTTTCATCTGGACAGGGCCTCCTTGATCTGATCTTCGACCTTCTGTGCCTTTGCCTGTTCGAAGCCGATGTGCGAATAGAGAATCTCGCCGGTGCGGCTGACGATGAAGCTCGACGGCATCCCTTCCACGTTGAAGGCTTCCGCTGACAATCCCATCGGGTCGAACAGCACCGGGAACTGGACCGGAAACTCTCCGAGAAAGGCGTCGGCCGCCTCGCGCTTCTTGTCGAGATTGATGGCGACGACGACGAGACCCTGCGCCGCGTATCGCTCCTTCATTCTGCTCATCCAGGGGAACGATTGCCGGCAGGGGACGCACCACGAAGCCCAGAAATCGACGAGTACGACTTTCCCTCGGAAATCGTGAAGGGACGCTTTCCCGGAACTGGTTGGAAGGGTGAAGTCGGGAGCGATGACCCGCTCGGGCTTGCCGGCGGCGAACGCTGCCGGAGCCGTCAAGAGTGAAAACAGGATGAGAGAAAGGAACCAGCGGCTTCGGGAGATCTTGTCGTTCACTGGCACCATCATCGTCATTCCTCATGAAAGCTACATGAACCTGGCGCATCGTCAGGCGTGTGGTAGTTTCGGTTCTGTGAACGGTTGCAGAAAACTCCTCCGTTTGTTGGTCGTGACGGCCGTTCCATTTTTCACTGCTGCATGCCACCGGGAAGCAGCGCCATCGCTTGTGCAATCGGTGCATTGCGGCATGACACGCGCCGAGGTCAGACGGCTGGCGCATGAGCGCGGCTACGGCAATTCGGATCAATCGTGGCTGACGCGCTCCGTCGCCAGTCAATCGAAAACGTCGAAGGAGCTGAGCCTCGTCGATCTGCGATTCCACGGCGACGTGCTCGTCGGGCTCCGGGTGGGTACATACGACCCGCGCACGAAGCGGGTCTCTTATCGCGACGTGGATTTGTGCAGTACCGCAACATCAGGTCGCTGAAACGAGTGAACGCTGTATCGTAGAAAGCAGACACCCCAACGCCTGACTCACGGATCGGAGACATCGAATGATTGCAACGATCGTATCGATCGGCGTCCTGCTCGCCGTAGCCGCGGACCCGCCGACGCTCACCTACATCCCGAAACACGAGGAGCTGAAGTACACCTTCGGCGGGGCCGCGCCGTCGCACCACATCAGGCCGGGCACGCGCATCGTTTCGTGGTCGGAAGACTGCTACGACGGCGCGGTGACCAAGCCGAGCCAGTTGCCGACCAAGGTCATCCCGCCCGGTCATGACAATCCGCAGACCGGGCCGTTCTTCATCGACGGCGCTGAGCCCGGCGACACCGTGGCCGTCCACATCAACAGGCTCACGCCGGCACGCGATCATGGGATCTCGTCGTTCTTCCCCGGCTTCGGCGCGCTGAACGGCACCGACCGCACCGCCATCCTCGGCGCCGATCTTCCGGAGAAGGTCTGGTTCTACGACGTCGATCCGGCGAAGGGCGTGGCCCGCACGAAATCGCTCGACGGCACCTCGTCGTGGGAAGTTCCGCTGGCGCCGTTCCTCGGCTGCCTCGGAGTCGCTCCGGCCGGCGGCGAAGTCCGCTCAACCATCGTTCCCGATGCGTTCGGCGGCAACATGGACTGCCCCGAGGTCCGCCCCGGCAACACCGTCTACCTCGGCGTCAACATGCCCGGCGCGCTGCTGTCCTTTGGCGACGGACACTACGTCATGGGCGAGGGCGAGATCATCGGAACCGCCGTCGAAGGGGCGATGAACGTCGACGTTACCGTCGATCTCATCAAAGGGCGTCCGACCCCGTGGCCGCGCATCGAGAACGCCGAAATGATGATGACCGTCGGCGCCGGCCGCCCGCTCGAGGATGCCGCCCGTATCGCCTTCAAGGAGATGGTGCACTGGGTTCAGGAGACCAGTGGTCTCTCCGAAATGGACGCGTACGAATTCGTCTCCCAGAACGCCAAAGCGCCGATCGTGCAAATGGTCGACCCGCAGTACACGGTGATGGTGAAGATCGAGAAGAAAAGGTTGCCCGCAAAGGTGAGATAGGGGTCCGCAACCCGCTGCGTTGCAATCCGTATCTATCTCACGACCATGAAAGCCATCCTCGTTCACGGAATGGGACGTTCGCCTCTTTCGCAGCTCCTGCTGGCGAAGCGGCTTCGCTCGTTCGGTATCGAGGCAGAGCTCTTTGGTTACTCCACCTTCCGGCCGTTCGCCTTCTCGCTGAACCGGTTGGTGAATCGCGCCTTCGCGCTTGAGGAGCCTTTCATCCTGGTAGGGCACTCACTTGGATGTGTCCTCATTCGCGCAGCGTTGCCGCGTCTCACGAAGGTACGGCCATCCGCATGCTTCTTCCTGGCACCGCCAAACAAAGTGCCGAGGGCGGCGCGCTTCTTCGGGAGGAATCGTCTGTGTCAATTGCTTACCGGCGATTCGGCGAGACTTTTGTCCAACGACGATTTCATGGACGGTTTGCCGGTCCCTGAGTGTCCGGTGCGCGTGTATGCAGGGACAGCGGGTTACACAGGCCGGCTGTCGCCGTTTCATGATGAGCCGAACGATGGGGTCCTCGCTGTTTCCGAGACCGTTCTGTCGCCGTCAAACGCCCCGATGCTCGTTCCCGTTCTTCACACGTTCATCATGAACTCAGCGGTGGTCGCCAGAGACATCGCATCCACGGTGGCGTCACTCACCGAACCCGCGTCCAGAACACCACGCCGTCCTGCTCGAAGACCGGCGTGAAGTTCTTCTGCAGGAACGCCCACACCTTCGGCGCGCGCTCCGCGTTCGGAATCCCGTCGACATTCTGAATCGATCCAGGGAACATGATCAGTGCCGCCCGGACGTGAGGGTTCTTTTGAATCCGGCCGATGACCTCGGCCTGCCCTTCCTCCGACTGATAATTCGCCACCTCGACCTGGCGCAACGGACAGTCGCGGTTCAGGAGCGCATAGAGCAGCGCCGAGTTCGAAAAATCGACGAATGTGTCCTGCGGCTTCAACGTGGCAACGAAGCGCTGCGCCGCGTGAATCGAAGTGGCCGCGGTGGGCTCGAACAGCGGGCCCTGCTTCGCGTGCCGCAGCTCCGGGATCACGGCGATCAGATGCCGGAAAGGATCGGCAAGAAGCACCAGGACGACCATGAGCACCGTGGCCACGATGCGCGCGCGCCGGCGCAGCGTCCAGATGGCGACGAAGAGGAATGGCGTGCCAACCATGAAGTAATACGGGTTGCCGCGTTCGATGAACGACGCCGCGGCCACCACCATCCAGACGCCGATCAGCCAGGGAGCGTCGCTTCGCCGTGCCCGAAGCGGCGACCGCGCCAGCGCGGCGCAGGTCGTGATGAGCGCCAGGAACCAGGTCATCGGCATCAGACCGTTGGCGATATGGCCCATCAGCGCCGATGATCGCAACGTTTCGGGGATCTCCAGCGGATGGACGAAGTAGACCGAGTGACTGCCGAGGATCTCCGTGGCGTTGACGCGGATGAAGTCGAGGGCGAATCCGAAGGCGGCGAAGACGATCAAGATCGGAACGGCAGCGGCGGCGACGCCGATGGCGAGGGCACGCAAGGCGCGGGCGCGGAACGCCGCGAAGAGCGCCACGATCGCCGAATAGAGCCCGAAGTCGATGCTGACCAGATAGCCGACGACCACAAGCGCTCCGGCGGCGAGGAACCACCGCCGCGAGCGGAGGCGGGTGCCGGCGACGGTCGCCGCGAGCGCGAAGACCGCCGCCGACGGCCGGATCCAGATCATGCCTCCGGGGTAGAGCGAGAACATCAGGAACGATCCGAGCAGGGCCATGTTCGCCGCCCCTGTGACCGCCAGCACGAGACAGTAGATGGCAATGCCGCTCACGAACCCGACCACGAGGCGCGTATTCAGCAGGTGGGGAAGGGAACCGAGTCCGACCTTCGTGGCCAGGAAGTAGAGCGCGCCGTCGTCGATGAACCCGTGCGTCGGGATGATGTCGGTGTACGGCCTCTCGCCGCGCAGCATCTCCAACGCCACCGGCAGGCCATGGCCGTCTTCGAAGAAATTGGCGACGACCGGTGACGGCAACCCGATCGCCGCGAGCGGATAGAGAAAGACGACGATCGGATAGACGATCCTGCGCGGGAGCGGCCGCTTCATCCTGGCAAGAAGAAACGGCGTCCCAAAGATCACGATCACCGCGATCACGGCACCGGCGACCTGCGCATGCCTGCCGATCAGCGCGGCCATGGCCAGCGGCGCGGCGACGAAGGCGTCGGAGAGCGGGACGATCAGCCGGATGGCGAAGATGGCGATGGCCGCGCGAATGATCGTCGCCACCGCGGTGTGCCCGAAGTCGAGGTCGAGAAAGGCCATGTAGCAGGCCAGCAGCGTCGGGATCAGCACGACGTCGCCATGCGAGAAGTGCGGATCGCGCTTGCGCACGATCACGATCGCCGCGGCGGCGGCCCCCAGCAGCAGCACATGCTTGAAGTTGCCGTACGACATCAGCGCGACCGGCGCCATGAGGCACGCCGCGCTGTAGCTGATGGCCGCCCACCGATACGCCGCAAGCAGCCGCGCAATCCGATCGCCGATGATGGCGAACCCCGCGGTCAGGAGCACCGCGAGAATGAACTGCAGCATCAGCCCCCTCGGGCTGTAGCCCGCCAGCTTGAGGGCGGAGAGCATCTCCTCCGGACGCGCGCGAAGCGCGAGGCGCGGCGCGAAACTGATGGCGAGGGCGAGTCCGAAGACGGCGGAAGAGGCACGGACCGTCCAGTTCAGGAGGGGATTCGGACTTGCAATTCCATCGGCGGCGCAGGGCCAAGCCGAATCGCGATCAGGATTCATGCAGAGCGTATTCTAAGTTCGCGTCAGCTCGCGCCGGCCAGACTGGCCCCTAAAGGCGATTTAACCACAGAGACACAGAGAACACGGAGGCCTCTGTGCCCTTTGTGTCTCTGTGGTTAAAAAGACTCCGGCGACGTCACCGACCCAGCACTTCCCGCTCGACGTTGCTTAACACCTCGCGCCATTCAACGCCGTCGTCGGGATTGGCTTGCGCATGGGCGACGCGCCGTTCGATTTCCGCAGCCCATGCTGCTTCGACTTCCGCCTGGTAGTCGTAGAGTGTGGCAAGCAGCTCATCCGCGATTTCTGCGCGCTCTTCGGCGGGCAATCGGAGTGCATCTTCGAGAATTCGCGTGGCGTCTTTTGTCATCGCGAAAAGAATAGCATCCATCACTTCATCGTCATCTGCGGCACCGACAGATAGAACCCTGCCGGATATTGCACGTATCCCTCGATCCCCTTCCGCATGATGGCCACGTTCGATTGCATGTAGAGCGAGAGGTAGGGGAGGTCGGTGGCCACGATCTTCTGCACCTCTTCGTAGATCGGTTTCCGTTTGGCGCGGTCGAAGGTGGAGTGGCCGTCGATCAGCAGTTGGTCGATGCGGGGGTTGGCGTAATAGCCGCGGTTCTGGCCGTTGGGGGGCTCGTTCTTCGAATAGAAGATGACGTAGTAGAAATCGGGGTCGCTGATTCCGTTTCGCGTGAGCGAATACATCTGGAAATTGCCCTTGCCGATGTCGGCGAAGAAGGTCGACATCTCGTTCGACTGGATCGTGACGTTGAAGCCGGCCTGCTTCATCATCGCCTGCATCACCTGCGCGCGCGAGTTGGCCTCGGCATCGGTCGACGTCTTGAACACGAGGCTCAATCCGTTCGGATAGCCGGCCTGCGCCAGCAACTGTTTCGCCTTCACCGGATCGTACGGATGCGTGGGCAGGTTCGACGCTCTGGCCCAATGCCCCTCGGCCAGCATGCTCTCGGTCGGCTGCGCGTAGCCGCGCTGGATGTCGCGGATGATCCGGTCGCGGTCGATGGCGTAAGCGATGGCCTGCCGCACCAACGGCTTGGCCAGGGCAGGGTCGTGCATGTTGAAGGCGAGGTACTGATAGACCGAGCCCGGGCTCTTGACCACCGTAAAGTCCGGGCTCTTCTCGAACTCCGCCACGTTCTCGAACGGGATGGCGTTCACCTCGAAATTCACCGTGCCGCGACGCATCTCCAGGATGCGGGTGGTGGCGTCGGGGATGATGCGTACCGTGACGTGCTTGATCTTCGGCGCACCGCCGTGCCATTGATCGAATGCCTCGAGCTCCAGCCGCTCATCGGGCCGGTACTCGACCACCTTGTACGGCCCACAGCCGATGGGCTTGGTGCGGTAAACGTTCGTGTCGGCTCCCTTCGGAACGATGCCGAGGGAGAGATTGTCGAAGATGCCGGCATTCGCTTCCTTCAGCTTGAAGATCACGGTCTGCTCGTCGGGCGTCTCGATGTGATCCACCGTGGCATAGCCGGAGCGTTTCGATGTCGTGAAACTCGGAACCATCATCGACTCATAGGTCCACCGTACGTCGGAAGCCTTGACCGGCAGCCCATTGTGAAACTTCGCGTTCGGATTGAGGTGAAAGACGATGGTCTTGTCGTCGGGCGTCTCCCACTTCGTGGCCACATCGGGGGCGTAGTCGAAGTTCGGCGTGACCTTGATCAGGCCGCTGTAGATCAGATCGAACATCCGGCCGGAGACGTTGTCGGCTCCGACGCGGACGTCGAGATTCGTCGGTGACGACATCACGGCGATGACGAGGGTCTTCGACTGCTCTTTTTCTCGCCGCCACCGCAGGCGAGGAGCAGGACAACCGACATGGAAGCAAAGAGTTGACGCGTCTTCATTCGCTCACCTCAATTCGGAGCATGGGATTACAAGTATGATGCCCTTTGATGCGATTCTTTCGAATTCTCACCCTGGTTGCCGTGCTTTGTCCGATCCCGATGATGGCCAAAGAGAAGGTCATCGTCCTCGGATTCGACGGTGTCGACGCCCGCTACACCGAGCAGTGGATGAACGAAGGGAAGCTGCCGAACCTGGCGCGGTTGCGCGCGCAGGGGACGTTCCGGCCGCTCCGTCCGACCGTGCCGGCGCAGACACCCGTTTCCTGGTCCACCTTCTCCACCGGCATCGATCCGGGCCGTACCGGTATCTTCGATTTTCTCCGGCGCGATCCGAAGACCTACCTCCCCGTTTTCGCCGCCTTCGACGAAACGAAGGAGCCCTTTCTCCTCGGCGAGAAGAATCCGTTCGCCGCCGGGGCGGCGATCCTGGTCGTGCTCGCGCTCCTGGCGCTCCTCTTCCGCAGGACCGCGCGGCTGGTGATGCTCGCCATCGCCGTCGTCCTGGCGGCCGGTGGGTTCATCGCCACCAGGAAATACATCCCGGCCACGCGGCCCGGCGTCATCAACCGCCGCCAGGGCATCCCCTTCTGGGAAGCGGCGGCGAATGCCGGAGTCAAAGCGCGCGTGGTGCACGTTCCCGTGACCTTCCCCGCGCACGATTTCCCGCTCGGCGAGATGCTCTCGGGACTCGGCGTTCCTGACGTCTCGGGCCGGGTCGGCAAGCCGTTCTACTTCACCTCGGAGCTCGATTTCCACCGCTCCGGCGCGAACGAGTTCTCCATCGAAGTCGTTCAGCTGGAGGACAACAAGGGACGCATCAACGCCAAGATCCAGGGGCCGCCGAACAAGCTGTTCGGCACGCCGCCTTACATCTCCATCCCCATGACGATCACCGTGGCCGACGATCGGAGCTCGATCACGATCGACGAGAGCGGACAGAAGGTCACGTTGCGGCCCGGCGAATGGAGCGGTTGGACGGAGTTCGTTTTCCCGTTCAACCCGCTGATCAAGATCCACGGCATCAGCCGCTTTCATCTGATCGCAACACAGCCCGAAATCAAGCTCTATCTCTCGCCGATCAATTTCGACCCGCGCAGCCTCCCCCCCGGCTTCGACATCACCACGCCGCCGAAATGGGCGCCGGAGCTGGCCCGCGAGTACGGCCTCTACAAAACGCTCGGCTGGCAGATCGACACCTGGGCGATCTCCGAGGGCTTCGCGGACGAGCAGATGTTCTGGGATGACATGACCTTCACGGTGGCCCAGGACCGGAAGATGTTCGATGCGTTTTTGACGGGCGACGATCAGCTGATGGTGCAGTGCTTCGAGTTCCCCGACCGCGTCGGCCACGTCTTCTGGCGGCTGATGGATCCGAAGCATCCCGCCTACAACGAGGCGCTGCACGCCAAGTGGGGCGACGCGCTGCTGCGCGCCTACCAGTTGATGGACGCCATCGTCGGCGATGCCATGACGGCTGCGGAGAAGAACCACGCCTCGCTGATCGTCCTCTCCGACCACGGCTTCGCGTCGTTCAGGAAGTCGGTGAACTACAACACCTGGCTGGTGATGAACGGCTACATGACCCTCAAGACCGGCGTCCAGGTCAAGGACCGTAACGTGGAGATGCTCTTCGATCAGGGGCAGTTCTGGGAGAACGTCGACTGGTCCCACACCCGCGCCTACGCCATGGGACTCGGCGAGATGTACATCAACGTCAAGGGCCGCGAGGCGCAGGGGATCGTCAACCCGGGTCCGGAGTACGACGCTCTGAAGGCCGAGCTGAAGGCGCGCCTGGTGACGATGACCGACCCCGAGACGATGGAGCATCCCGTCCGCCGCGTCCTGGCGCGCGAGGAGGTCTATCGCCAGTTCGACCCGAATATGATCCCCGACCTTTTCGTCACGAACAACGACGGCTACCGCGTCTCCTGGCAAACCTCCCTCGGCGGCATCCCCAAACAGCTCATCGAGCCAAACAAGCAGGTCTGGAGCGGCGACCACTGCTCCGTCGACCCCGAGATCGTGAAGGGAATCTTCTTCTACAACCGGAAGGTAGCTACGGACCGGGCGCCATACATTGCCGATATCTATCCGACGGTTCTAGGTTTGCTCGGCGTGAAGGCTCCATACGAGCTGGATGGGGTGGAGTTGAAGTAGTCCTTCTCGCCAATCATGTCAGCCAACTCCCAACCGGCCCCCTAAGAGCTAACAGCTAAGAGCCAAGAGCCAAAACGTGGATTACAAACGATTACTAACCCAGGTCGAGCGCACGCTCGAACAGATCGAGAACACCGAATCGACCCGCTTCACCATCGAGCAGATCGGGCAGACCATCGCCACCAACTTTCGTGTCGAGCTCGGGATCAGCGGCGGACGCATTTATGAGCTGACTGATGAGAACAACTACGAGTTGGTCGGACGCTTCGGCCAGTCGAGCGAGGGGCCACTCGGCATTTCCGTGCCGCGCGATTACAAGCCGATCGAGCTGGTGCTCGAGAACGGTGTGGTGGTCATGGATCCGACCGACCCCGGCGTCGATCCGGTGCTCGAGAGCAAGCTCGGGGCGCAGCGATTCGCCGCCGTCGCTGCCGGCGACAACCATTCCCATATTCTCGGATTCGATGTCGCCCCGAACCTGAGCCGCGACGACATCCTCTTCTCGCTCAACCTCATCCGCTACACCGTCAACCAGCGCCTGCGCGCCGACAAGTACCAGTCGATCATTGTCGAGGCGCAGCGCATCCAGCAGTCGATCCTGCCGCAGCGGGTGCCGCAGTACGCGGGCTTCGACATCTGGGGCAAGACCATGCCGGCGGCGGTCGTGAGCGGCGACTTCTACGACTACATCCCCATCTCCGACAACATCCTCGGCCTGGCCATCGCTGACGGCTCGGGGCACGGTCTGCCAGCGGCACTGGTCGTGCGCGACATCTACATGGGATTGCGCATGGCCACCGACCGCGATTTCAAGATCATCCGCACGATGGAGAAGCTGAATCACATCATCCATCGCGGCCGGTTGACCACGAAGTTCGTTTCGCTTTTCTACGGCGAGCTCGAAACGGGGGGCATCCTCATCTACTGCAACGCCGGCCACAACTTTCCCTTCGTGCTGCGCGCCGACGGGGTGACCATCGAGCTCCTTTCGAACGGAGGGCCGGTGCTTGGGCCGACGCCCGACGCCACCTACATGCGCGGTTTCGCCAAACTCAATGCCGGCGATCTGCTCTGCCTTTACACCGACGGCATCGTCGAGGCGCACAACGCCGGCGACGAAGAGTTCACCCTGGAACGGCTGGAAGAGCTGGTGGCCACCAACCGTCATCGGACATCCGAGGAGATCGGTAGGGAAGTGCTGGCACGGGTGACGGAGTGGGGGCCGGGCGAGCAGGACGACCGGACGGTGGTGATCGTGAAGGCGATGAATCCGTGAGGAGGTTGCTTGGTTGCTGAGTTGCTGGGTTGCAGAGGTGACTGATGCGTACCCAGCTTGCAACCCAGAAACCCAGCAACCCAAACCATGAACGACGTCCTCTACATCAACGGCCGCTTCACCACCACCGCCGAGCGGGTCATCGGCGTCGAGGATCGCGGATTTCAATTCGGAGATGCGGTCTACGAAGTGTTCAAGTTCGTCGGGAAGCGGCCAGTCTTTCTCTCCGATCACTATCGGCGGATGGAGCGCGGCCTGAGCGAGATCGAAATCCGTTCGCCGTGGGATGAAGCCGCGTTCGCAGCGATCATGCGCGAGCTGATTGCGCGGACTGCCTTCGAGGCCGGTATCGTCTATATCCAGGTTTCCCGAGGGGAAGCGGAGCGCGCGCACTTTTACGCTGACGACCTGCGGCCTACGGTCGTCGCCTACACTCGCGACGTCACCTTTCAAGACGCGGCGAAGAAAGAGCGCGGCATTCGCTTGGTCACCACGGCCGATCTTCGCTGGAAGCACTGCGATGTGAAGTCCGTCAACCTTCTCGCAAACGTGCTGGCCAAGAAGAAAGCGCAACGGGCCGGCGCCGACGAGGTGCTGCTGATCGATGGTGGCATCGTGCGCGAGGGGGCCAGCGCCAGCTTCTTCGTCATTCGGGGCGGAGCAGCGATCACGCATCCGCCCGATGAGCACATTCTTCCCGGCATCGTGCGCGACCGCGTTCTGCAGCTTGTCCGTGCCGCTGGCATTCCGGCCGAGGAGCGGCCGATCCGCGAGAGTGAGCTGTTCGACGTCGACGAGGCCTTCATCACCAGTACGTCGATGGGCGTCATGCCGGTGTCGGCAATCGACGGGCGGGCGATGCCGCGCGGCCCTCTAACGCCGATTCTGCAGCGTCTCCTCGACGAAGAGGAATCGCGCGATGCCTCGTTCTGAGGCGAGCTAATCCTTTGCAGCTCAGCAGTTTAGATTCGCGTTCCGGCATTGCCATTGCAGTTCCAACCATACGGGCCAGCGTGCCCGAAAGGAGATAGCAAATGGATAACCGTGAACGCGACAAGATGAACAAGAACACCGGCTCGACCTCAGGAAGCGACGTCAACCGCGACACGTCTTCGCGTATCGGAAAGGATAAGGTCGACTCATCCGCCGGCTTCGACAAGAGCAGCGGCCAGTCGGAGAAATTGAACGACCCCAACAGCCGCGGCTCGTCCAGCGGCAACCGTCAGTAACGGCAATAACGTTTTGGAATCGAAAGGCCGCGCGATTCGCGCGGCCTTTTCGCGTTTGGAAGGCGATTCGCGACAGAGACACAGAGATCGCAGAGAGAGCCTCTGTGTCCTCTGTGCCTCTGTGGTTAAATGCATTTTGGCGTCACGGAAGAGCAACGTGAGAACAAGAATCGTGCTCGATGACGAGCTGATACGGGAAGCGATGGTGGCAACCGGAGCGCGTACGAAGAGCGAAGTGGTGCATCTTGCACTTCAGGAACTCGTGAGGTCGCGCACCAAGAAAAACTTTCTCGATCTCGCCGGTCGCGTTCGTTTCCGTAAGGGCTTCGAACACAAAGCGATGCGTAAGTTACGCGGGTGATTCAGGTCGTGCCCGCAACTTCCCTTCACCTATCAACGCGCGAAGCGCAATCAACCGACAACCGACAACGCGCGAAGCGCCGTCTTACACCGTGAACTGTCCCGCTTCGATGATCGCCCGGACGCGCGCCATGAACTGGTCGGCGATGGCGCCGTCGATCAGGCGGTGATCGAACGTCAGCGAGAGGATGCACATCGACCGGATGGCGATCACGTCGCCCTCCTTCGTCTCGACGACCACCGGGCGTTTTTTCACCCCGCCGACGCCGAGGATGGCCACCTGCGGCTGATTGATGATCGGGGTTCCGAACAGGCCGCCGTAGATGCCGGGGTTGGTGATGGTGAACGTTCCCCCCTGCACGTCGTCGGGTGAAAGCTTCTTCGTCCGAGCGCGCTCGCCCAGGTCGCTGATCGTCTTCGAGAGTCCGAGGATGTTCTTCTCGTCCGCATTCTTCACCACCGGCACGATGAGGCCCCAATCGAGAGCGACGGCGATACCGATGTTGAGATCGCGGTGATAGATGACCGATGACTCGTCCATCGATGCGTTGATGACAGGGAACTCGCGAAGCCCCGCCACGATGGCCTGGATGACGAATGGGAGGAAGGTCAGCTTGGCGCCGCGCTCGGCGTAGGCGTCTTTGTATTGGCGGCGAAGCTTGTCGATGTTGGTGAAGTCGACCTCGAAAACCGTCGTCACGTGCGCCGAGGTCTGCTTGGAGAGGACCATGTGCTGGGCGATCTTCTTGCGCATCACCGAGAGCGGCTCGATGCGGTTGTTCTCGCCCGCGGCGAAGGTCATCGCGGGAGGACGAGGGGCGGGTTCCGGAGTTGCCGGGGGTTGCTGGGTTGCTGGAGGTGTCGGGCGCTGCATGAAGTCGAGGATGTCGTTCTTGGTCACGCGGCCGGAGACGCCGGAGCCCTGGAGCTTGGTGATGTCGACGTTGTTCTCCTGGGCGATCTTGCGGACGAGGGGGGAGGACTTGGTGCGGCGGCGCTCGTCGAGAGAGTCGGGGTCGCGGGGTTGCGCGGTTTCGGTGTTGCTGGGTTGCTGGGTTGCTGGGTTGCTGGGCTCGGGTTGCTGGGCTGGTACCGCGGCTTCGGGTTGTGGCGCTGGTTTTAGCGCGGGAGGTGGCGGCGCCGCGGCGGGAGGTGGTGGCGGCGCGGCGGGTGGAGGAGGCGCGACAGGTGCAGGCGCCGGCGCGGCGGCGGCCGGAGCGCTCGCTCCAGCTGCCTCGCCTTGCGCGGCGATGCGGGCCACGACGGTGCTGACGCCGACGGTCTGCCCTTCCTGGGCGATGATCTCGGTCAGCGTGCCGTTCGCCGGTGAGGGGATCTCGGCGTCGACTTTGTCGGTGGAGATCTCCAGGAGCGGCTCATCGCGCTCGACTGTTTCTCCGACTTTCTTCAACCAGCGAACGACGGTTCCTTCAGCGATCGATTCGCCCATCTGGGGCATGACGACATCAGTGGCCATTGCGGGGTTGCTCCTAAATCAAGACACGGTCAGTACGCAAGCAGTTCTCTTGCCGCTGCAAGGACTTTATCGCGATTCGGTAGATAGAACGCCTCGAGAGGAGGGGAGTAAGGGGTCGGAACGTCGAGCGCGGCCACCCGTTTGATGGGCGCATCGAGGTAGTCAAAGGCCTTTTCGGCGATACGCGCCGCGAATTCGGCCCCCGCTCCTCCGGTGAGCGGCGCTTCGTGCAGGATGATCACCCGGCTGGTCTTGGCGACGGAGTTGAGAATCGCTTCCTCATCGAACGGGATGATGGAACGAAGGTCGATGACCTCGGTTGATACGCCGTCCTTTGCCAGCTCCGCCGCCGCATCGTCCGCGACGTAGATCATCGAGCCCCAGGTGATGATGGTGAGGTCGCTTCCGCTCCGCCGTATGTTGGCCTTGCCGATGGGGACGATGTAATCCTCCGCAGGCAGCTCTTCCTTGATCCGGCGGTAGAGATACTTGTGCTCGATGAAGAGCACCGGATCGTCGTCGCGGATGGCGGCCTTGAGCAGTCCCTTGGCGTCATAGGCCGTCCCCGGCGCGACGATCTTCAGTCCCGGCCGGTTCATGAACATGGCCTCGGGGTTGAGCGAGTGAAACGGCCCTCCATGCGTGCCGCCGCCGGCCGGCCCGCGGATGACGATGGGACAGGGACTGCCGACGCGGTAGCGCGAGGTGGCCGTGAAGTTGACGAGTATGTCGTAGGCGACGGTGATGAAGTCGATGAACTGCATCTCGGCGATCGGCCGCATCCCCATGAGCGCCGCCCCCGACGCCGCGCCGACGATGGCAACCTCGGAGATGGGCGTGTCGATGACCCGCTCCGCTCCGAACTCTTCGATCATCCCGGCGCTGGTCTTGAACGCGCCGCCGTAGACGCCGACGTCTTCGCCGATGAGGAAGACCCGCGGGTCACGCCGCATCTCTTCGATCATCGCTTCGCGGATAGCGTCGAGGTAGGTGGTCTCAGGCATCGTGACCCCGACTGTCATCCTGAGCCGCCGGAGCCGCGTCGCGCGAGAGCGCGGCGCGGCGGAGGACGGTCGAAGGACCCCCGGCTGAAACCAGGGCAGGGCGGCGGATCAGTCGACAGCCCCCGCCCTTCCGGGTTATCAGGGAGGGGGTCCTTCGACCGTCCTGCGCCGCTCCGCCTGCGGCTACACGGCTCCGGCGGCTCAGGATGACAGAGTAATTGTTCATCGCTGCTCCTCCCAGTACCCATCCCCTGCATACAACCCCATCGCCGCCTCTTCCGGCCGCGGCATCGGCGAGCGCTCGGCTTCGTCGGTGGCGGCGTCGACGTCGCGGCGGGCGCGCGACTGGATCGATTCGAAGTCTGCGGCCGTGGCCATACCGGCCTCGATAAGCGTTTGCTCGAAGCGGACCACCGGATCTTTGGCCGACCACTCCTCGATCAGCTCCGGCGGGACATACGACTGGTTGTCGTGCTCGGCGTGGCCTTTCATCCGGAACGTTTTCACTTCGATGAGGGTCACCCCTTCGCCGGAGCGTCCACGCTCGACCGCGCGCTTCGCCGCGGCGTACGTGGCCAGGACGTCGTTGCCGTCCACCGTCTCGCTGGCGCAGCCGAAAGCGTGCGCTTTGTCGGCCAGCGACTTCAACGCGCTCTGCTTGGCCGTCGGCGTCGAGTAAGCGTAACCGTTGTTCTCGAGCACGACCACGAGCGGGAGCTTCTGCACCGTGGCAAAGTTCATCCCCTCGTAAAAGGCGCCGGTCGACGATGCGCCGTCGCCGATGAAGGCCACGCCGACCAGGTTGCGTTTCTGCATCCGGCCGGCCAGGACGATGCCGGCCATGACCGGGATCATGTCGCCGAGCATCGAGATCTGGCCGATGAAGCCGTCCCGCGCCGGGTGGCCGAAGTGGATGTTGAGCTCGCGGCCGCGCGTCGGCGAATCGCCCTTGGCCATGTATTGCTTGATGATGTCTGACGGTCTGGCGCCCGCGACGAGGATCGATCCCATGTTCCGGATCAGTGGCTGCACGACGTCGCCGAGCGTGTAATCGAGCGCGTACGCCGCCGCCACCGATTCGCCCTCCTGTCCGAGCGAACGATAGAGACCGCCGATGACCTTGGCCTGGCGGAAAAGCGCCACGATGCGCTCCTCCAGCGTGCGCGTCAGGCGCAGGAAGTAATCGATCTCGAGCAGGTTCTCGCGGGAGAGGCCGTGGGTGTCGAGGGTCATGGTGTGTTTGTCACGGGGTTTCGCGGTCTCGGGGTTGCGCGGTCTCGCGGTGTCCAGGCGATCGAACGCCCCCAGACCCCGAAACCGCGCGACCTCGCAACCGCATCACTGGTGTATCGAATGCCCGGCGACATCCTCCGCCGCTTCCATCATGGCCTCGGACAGCGTCGGATGCGCGTGGATGGTCCTGGCGATCGACTCGCTGGTCGCTTCGAGCTCCAGCGCCGCGCAGGCCTCGGCGATCAGCTCCGTCGCCTTCGGGCCGACGATATGGACGCCAAGCAACTCGTCGTATTTCTTATCCGACACGTACTTCACCAGGCCGCCGGACTCGCCGAGGATCTTGGCTTTGGAGTTCGCGCTGAAGGGGAACTTGCCGATCTTGACGTCGTATCCGCGCTCTTTCGCTTTCTTTTCGGTGAGGCCGACCGAGGCGACCTCGGGGTCGGTGTAGGTGGCGTTCGGGACGTGGTCGTAGTTGATGGGCCTTGCTTCGAGCCCCTTCATCTTCTCGACCGCCAGGATCCCTTCCGCGGAGGCGCAGTGGGCCAGGGCGGGGGTGGGGACGATGTCACCGATGGCGTAAATGTTCGGCTCGCCCGTGCGCATGAATGGATCGACCTGAACCATGCCGCGCTCGATGACCACTTTCGTTCCTTCCAGTCCGCAGTTCTCGGTGACGGCGCGGCGGCCGGTGGCGGAGAGGACGATCTCGACGTCGAACGTCTGCTGCTTTCCCTTCGAGCTGACGACCACCTTCACCCCGCTGTCGCCAACCTCGGCGGACTCGACCTTCGCGTCCGTCAGCACTTCGATGCCTTTCTTCTTGAAGATGCGCGTGAACTCTTTCGAGATCTCTTCATCTTCGATCGGCAGCAGCAGCGGCATCACTTCGACGATGGTCACTTTCGTGCCGAAGCGGGCGAAGATCGAGGCGAACTCGCAGCCGACGGCGCCGGCGCCGATGACCAGCATCGACTTCGGGACTTCGCTGATCTTGAGGATGTGATCGGAGTTGATAATCCGTTTGCCGTCGGCCTTGATGTGCGGCAGGTCTTTCGGGACCGAGCCCATGGCCAGGATGACGTTCTTCGTGTTCAGCTTCTGGCCGTCTACCTCGACGACTCCCTTGCCGGCCAGTTTGCCGAAACCGGTGATGCGCTCGACTTTGTTCTTCTTGAAAAGGAACTCGATCCCCTTTGCATTGGCGTCGACGACGCCCTGCTTGCGGGTCTGGACGACGCCCCAGTCGAGGGTGACGTCGCCGACGGTGATGCCGAACTCTTTTGACTTCTGGATCTTGGTCCAGATGTCGGCGTTCTCGAGGAGCGATTTGGTCGGGATGCAGCCGCGGTGCAGGCACGTCCCGCCGAGGAAAGGATCTTTTTCGACGACGGCCACCTTCATGCCGAGCTGGCCGGCGCGGATGCCGGCCACATACCCGCCCGGACCGCTGCCGATGACCACTACGTCGTACTGTTGTTCTGCCAAGGAAACCTCCCGTGATCTAACGCGGCGCGCATTATATGCAGGTCATCAGAACACGGACGGGATGCGTTCTCTTCGCTGCGGCTTCGGCATTCGCTCATCCGAGCGTGAGCGTGGTCATCAAGCTCGGCCGGGGCGACGAGCACCTGGGCGTCGGCACGATCAAGGTCGCACCGAGCGACTCCTTTCGCAGGTAGGGTTGAAAAGGAGTGCACCCGGATAGTCTGACGGGACGAACAACTGCGGTATGCCGCCGGGATGAGGCCGGAGAGCGAACAGGCCCGTGGTGGAACCGGTCGCCGCATAGGACTCATGGCGTGCGAAGGTTGTCAAACCTCCGAACAACAGCGAAATCGTACTGCCGTCGGAGGTGAGAATGTCGTCCGCCCCGTCGCCGTCGAGATCGGTGGCGGCGAGCAGCGAGATGTCACTGAGGAGCGTCTGCCGATAATGCCCGGCCCGGTCGCCAAAGAGGACCCTCGCTCCCCCTGAGCTCACGTTGGAGTAACCCTCGGTGAAGCCGAAATCTCCGATTCCGTCCCGATCGAAGTCGCCTGCGATTGGCTTGAATAACGCTCCCGCCGACTGGTACAACATGGTGGCGTCCGTCGAGAATGAGGTGCCGTTCGAGAGCAGAGCCATCACGTAACCGTCGGCGGTGGGCGAAAAACAGTCTAAGCAGTCCGGTGTACCCTGGCCGAGTATGATCAGATCGTCGCGGCCGTCACCGTTGAGATCGGAAGCCACCAGGTCGAATACCTGGCTGGGGGGCAGAGTGGCCGTGACCGTGGCTGACAGGCGGGGGACCAGGGGCGATCGGGCATCGAAAATCTCGACTTTCAGCTGTGAGCTGACCGAAGTGGTCTCGACCAGCGCGATCTCCTGGTTATCACTGGTGAAGTGACCGACGGTATAACCAAGCCTCGTGGCTTGCGGATCGCCGGCGATTCGACTGGCCCCGTGCAGAACGCCATCGGGCGCAACCTTGTAGACCGCAATTCCATTCTTGCCGTCGGGCCGGAGAATCTCCGCTCTTCCGTCGCCGTCCACGTCAGCCGCGAGCTCGTTGCCGAAGAGCTGTTGCGAGGCGGTCGTGGTGTGGAACGAACCATTGCCCTCATTCCAGAAAACAACGGTCTTGTAGTCGATCTGCACATTGGAGATTCTGACGTAGCTGGAGAGCATGACGTCATCGGCGCCGTTGCCGTCGAAATCACCCTGTACGCCGCTGTAACTCAGCGGCAAATCGATCGCCGGCAGTCCGGAAAATGATCCGTCACCGTTAGAGTGAAGTACAGCTGCCATCGATTCGTTTTCAAGAATGAAGTCGCCTGGAGGATAGTACGGCCCGAGCACGAGATCATCCTTGCCGTCTCCGTCGACGTCACGCGCGGACATTGTGGACCCGTAATCCAGGGATGTTTTCCAGGCCAGTCTCATTCCGCCGTGACCATCGTTCAGGAAAACGCGCAACGCGCTTACGTCATTAAGCCAGGATACTGCCGCAAGGTCGGGCCGGCCGTCGCCATTGAAATCGCCGACCGTGACCGTGTCTGAAAGAATCTGGCCCTCTTCTAGAACTGGCTGCCTTTCCGTTCCCGGACTGAGCACGACGTCGATCACGGACCCGTGGATAATGATGTCGTCGATGCCATCTCCATCGAGGTCCGCAGCGGAGATCGGCATGAACCAAGACTCAAACTCACGGTTTGGCACCTGACGCGTGGCATGGAAGTTTCCTTTGCCATCCCCGGAGTAGATGGTGAGGAGCGGATACACCCACGGAGGTGGGCCGCTGGAAGTTTGCGGACGTATGGCCAGGTCCAGGTGATGATCGCCGTCAAAATCTCCTACGGCTAGATCTGCAGCGACGCCGTTGACTCCGGAGCCGAAGGGAATTGAGATCGGCAGCGCAGGCCCAGGCATGAAGGTTCCGCTGGCAGTACCGAAGCGAATCTGCTCATTAAGGACGACATCGTCGATTCCATCCTCGTCGAAGTCACCGTCGCCCAGGATAGATGTGTAGCCCGACAAGGGGGTGGAGCTGACCGCCGTTGTCCCGTCTGGTGAGACGCGTAGCGATTCCAGCGAGCGTCCGGAAAATCGAAGAAGCGCCACAGGGCCCTTGCGTGAGACCCGGGCCACGGCGACGACGGGCTCGGTACTCGCCGTTACGGGAAGCTTCACCACCGCGTTTAGACCCCCAAAGGTGACGCTGTAACTGGAAACGACGTCGGGAATCCCATCGCCGTTCACGTCGGCCACGATGCCGAAAGGAGCAGGTTTGAGTGGGGCGCCGATCAGCCCGTATCCAACGCAACGCTCCGCTGCTTCGAGCGGTGACGCCAGGACAATACCGATCAGGAGCAGCGTCAGGACACGGGGCAAGAGAGACATTGAATCACGCCAGTCAGTTGAATAGTAATTCGGCTGCTCAGCGGCTCCACGGGAGTCGGGGGTCGGGTGTCGGAGCGAGGAAATCGGGAGAGGATGCTTTTAGCGCTCCGACTCCCGACCACCGACTCCCGAGTTCCTACTGCGCCGGCACGTATGTCGGGTCCTGCGTCGCCGCGTCGATCACCGATCCGTACGCCGTCACCCGTCCGGTTCCGCTCAGCACCTTCACCGTCACGCGTGCGTTGTAGGCGGTGCCGAGGCCGAACTGGGCGAGGGATGTCTTGCAGGAACTGGTTGGCGGCGAGCGCGATCTGCACTTTGGCGGCCACCTTCGAATCCGACGGGATGGCGGAGACTTCGATGGTGACCGGGTTGCCGCTGGTCTCGACGAAGCCGAGATTCGTCCGCATCTTGTCCGACGACTCGAGCTGAAGCAGTTGCAGGACGCGATTGTCCGACAGGCCGATCGACTGGGCCGGCGTCACGGCGGGGATGAACTGGCCGTACGTACCGTTCGCGGTCTGGTTGTAGGTGCGCGCGGTGACGATGAGCTTCGAGCTGCCGGATGTCGTGACGAGTATCGAGCCGCCGGAGTTGGTGAGCGTGTAGAGATTCTGCAGCGCATTGTCGATCGGCATCACCTGGTTCGCCGGGATCGTCACCTGCTTCGTTCCGCTGGCGCCGGTGTTGCCCGGCTGCGGGAAATAAGTCAGGGTCGCCGTCACGGGGGACGACGTCGGATTGAACAGGCGGATGTCGCTGCGCCAGCTTGCGAGGCCGTTATTGATGTCGGCCACGCCGGGGATCACATAGCGCGTTGCCGATTCAGCTCCTTTGAGAACCGGGAAGACCATCAGCGGATCGTTGGTGAGGTTGTCGATGACCGACGCGTACGCCGTCACCATGCCGGTCGGCGACACCACTTCCACCTCGAAGCGGCCGTCGGTCAGGGTGATGCCGTTGTCGGCCAGGAGGTTGCTTTGCTGGTGCTCGCCGGGCAGGAGCGAGATCGGAATCGGCGCCACCACTTCCGCGCCTGCGTTGTTGAAGACGTGAACGAGGACGCTGGCCGGCTCGCCGGCTCCTTCCACGATCCCGAAGTTCGTCCGGTAGGCGGAGGACTGGGCGATCTGCTGCAGCGACAGGACAGTCTTGTTCAGCGGATCGGAAGACTGGCCGATGAAGCTCGAGAAGGGAATGGCCGGGATGAACTGCCCGAACGTTCCGGTCGGTGTGGAGTCGTAGGTGCGGCTCGAGGCGACGGTCTGAACGCTGACCGTCGAGCTGGCGGACGATGACGAGAAACTGCTCGACGTCGGCGTCAGCGGCCGGATCTCGAGCACCCCGAGGGCGCTCGATCCGTCCGAGCCGGTGCCGAAGAAGCTGGTCAGGATGTCGTCGAGCGCCATGGTCGCGCCGGGATCGACCTGGATCGTCGTCGACTGGCCGGACTGCGAGGCGTCGGTGCGCGTCAGGGTGAAGTTGAGCTGGTACTTCATCGCCTGCGCGCTGGTGTTGGCGATGCGGACGTCGGACTCGAAGAGTGAGGCATTCGCGCCGGTGGCGTGACCGACGGCGGGGATGAAGAGCGAGTTCGGCAGCGGCGTGTCCTTGCCGCCGGAGGAGACCGGCGTCACCGTCGTTACCGATACAGGCACGCTGGGCGGCGTCGGCGTCGTATCGGAGGCGACGATGTTCCCCTTGTTCGCTACGTTGAACAGGAGGCTGACCGTGGCAGTGTTCGTGCCGAGTTTCAGCGCGATCGGATCGGAGATGACCGTCAGGATGACCCCGTTGGGGCCGAGCACGCCGGACGCCGGCTTCACGGTTGCCCACGGCTTGTCGGTAAAGGCGATGAAGTTGACGGTGGGGGTGACGCCGGGGATGAAGATGGTCTGCCGGATGGTGCTGGCTGTGCCGACCTCGACGCTCACCTGGCGCTGCGGCGTGTCGGGCAGGACCGTCACGATGACCACTCTCGAATAGGGGCCGCGGTCGTCGCTGCAATTGCTGATGGCACGGACGCGGTAGAACCACTTCGTGGCGGTCAGCGCCGAGGTGTGGATGAATTTCGCCGACTGGCCGGTGACGACCTGCGTGGTGGCGCTTGCGAAATCGGTCGACGCCGACTCCTGCAACTCGTAGCTCGAAGCGTTCGCCACCGTGTCCCAGCGGATGGTGTATTCGCTGTTCGACGCCACTTGTGCGGGACCGGTGGCCGGCGGGCGGGTGGGCGTGGCGCACGGAGGCGGCGTCTTGAGAACCGTGAACTGGCTCATCGCCGAGAAGAGCGAGGGGCAGACCTTGAAGAGCACTTCGACGCGCCAGCGGATCGTGCCGCTGGGAACGTCCACCGTCAACTGGTGATTGGCCGTTGAACCGATGACGCTCTCGCCCTGATCGTCGACCGCTGCCCACACTTTGTACCCGGTGGCGTCGGGAATGCGCGACCACTCGAAGCGGACAGGGGACGTGAGGCCGGTTGCATTGTCGGCAGGGATGAAGAGGATGGGACGCTCGGGGCTGCAATCGCTCGACGGCACGATGAAACTGGCGTGCTTCGACTCGAGCGGCGTACAGCTGATGATGAATGCCACGACCCACCATTCATTGTTGTTGTCCGGTACCTCGATGGTGACCTCGGTCTGCGGAGTCTCGGCGATCTTCGTCGCCGCGCCGTCGTTGTTGCGGAGGAAGACCGCGTAGCTGATGGCGCCGTTGACCGCGGTCCAGGCGAAACGGACCGGCGAGGTGAGGTTCTTTGCTCCGTCGGCGGGAGCGAGGAGCGTCGGCCCATCGGTCGGGCAGTTCTGCGACCGTGCCACGATGAAGCTCTGGGTGGAGGAGCGAAGCGAAGGACAGCCGTCGAAGACCGCTTCGACGTGCCAGGTTACCGCGCTTGGAGGAAGCATGCCGGTGACGGTGGTGTCGGTGGTCCTGGCGATGACCTTCGTGTCACCGCCGTCGAACGAGGCGTGGACGCGATACTCCGTCGCCTTCGGAACGGAGCTCCAGGAGAGCATGACCGGCGAGGCCACCGTGGCGTTGTCGGCCGGCAAGAGGATCTGCGGACGAGAGCTGGCGGTCGGGCATCCCGGCGTGGGGATGACGAAACTGTCGACGGCAGACTTCACCGCGGGACAGCCCTCGAAATACGTCTCCACGAACCAGAGGCCTGTTCCGGTGGCGCTGAAGTCGTGCTGCAGTTGCGTATTCTTGGAGAACCCGATGTCGGCGAAGGCCTCGCCGTTGAGGGATACCCATACGCGGTAGAAGAGCGCCGTCGAATCGTTGCCGTTCCAGGAGAAGGTGATCGGGGCCGTCACCTGCGCGCCGCCGACCGGCGCGGAGAGCGTGGCCGCCTTGTGCGTATCGCAGTTCGCCGCCGTGCCCGCGGTGAAGTGACGATGCGCGGAGAAGGTGGAGTCGCAGCCGTTGTTGAAGATCGTCTCCACGTACCACTCGCCGGGGCCGCTCGTCAGGGAGACCTGCTGCGATGTGTTGGAACTGCCCGTCCGTGCGGCCAGGAGCGGCGCGCTGCCGTTATAGGAGATCCAGAGCCGGTAGTTGCTGGCGCCGGCGACGGCACTCCACGAGAACGTGACCGGCGAGGTGACCGTGGCGTTGTCGGCCGGCGCGGTCAGCGTCGTGGCGATGCCGCAGGTCGTCTGCGCGCCGCTGGTGAAGCTCGATCTGGCGGAGACGATATCAGGGCAGTTGGCGAAGGAGGTGGCCACCCACCACGTCACCGCGCCGTCGGGGACGAGACGCGTGAGCGAGGTCGCGGTCGTGGTGCCGGAGAGATCGCCGGACGTGTCGCCCGCTTCGGCGATAAACAGCGTGTAGCCGGTCGCCCCACTCACCGGCGTCCATTGAAAGGTGACGGGGGAGAGGACGCCGGTGGCGCCGTTGGCCGGCGCGATGAGCGTCGTCGGCGTCGTCGGGCAGCTCACCGTCGGCGCCACGGTGAAGCTGAAGACCGGGCTCGATGTCTTCACCGCCGTGCTGCATGCCGGGAAGGCGTCGACAGACCAGAAGTACGTCCCAGCCTGCAGTGGCTGGGAGAAGGTGAAGCTGGTCTGGGAGCTGCTGAGGCGCGTGTCATTCACCGTCGGCGCGGGCGGGTTTTGCGTGCCGAAGTGGATGAGGTACTTGTCGGCGTTCGACGCGGCCGACCAGCTCAGCGTCGGTGTGGCGCTGGCGGTGCTGCCGTTCGCCGGACCGGTCAGATTGAACGAGCCGGGGGCGTTGCAAACGGCCCCCGTGGTAGTGAATGTGGCGCAGCCGCTCGACGGGAAGGGACAGGTCGTGTTCGTCCTCTTGGCGACGACGCGCCACTCGTAGCTGGTGTTCGCGGCCAGCTGGCCGGGAGGGTTGTAGGTCGTCGACGCGGTGGTGAAGACCGGCGAGCCGGTGCAGGCGCCCGATCCGACTGGGCCGAAGTAGACGTCGTACTGGGTTGCGCCGTTGACCGGACTCCAGGTCATCGTCGGCGCCTGCGGGACATTCTGCGAGTTATCCGAAGGCGACTGAATCGACGGCGCGCTGGTCAGGCAACCGACGGTGAACTGTTTGCCGGCAGAGACCAGCTCGCAGTTCGCGTTGGTGTTCGTGGCCTTCACGCCCCAGAAGTACTGGTTGGCGGGGAGGCTGCTCACCGTGCATGAGTTGGCGTTTGCCCCGGTGGCGGAGCAGGCGATGGTGGTGTTGCCGGTGCTGCTGGTGGTGGAGACGTAAACCGAATAGCCGGTCACGCCGCTCGTGGTCGTAGGCGTCCAACTGAAGGTGACCGGCGAGTTTTCATTCAGGTTCGAGCCGCTCGGCGATTGCGCGACGGGGGGTTGGCTGTTGGCCGGGCATTGCGCAATGGCTTCTCCGCCGAGCGCCACGAAGGCGCACAGCAGCGCGGTAAGTCGAGCTCGCATGGTGGGTCCTCTCAATTGCTGTTAGACGAGGGTTCTCGTCTGACGTTGACACGAATGTAACGCCGAGCCGCTGTTTGCAACGGTGACCGCGCTCACGCGGTTAATGGTATTTGTTGCCACCCGTGCTGAACAGGACCACGACCTCATCCGATGCGATGGTCCCCGCGTCCCTGAGCGAACGCAGCGCCAGCAGCGCCGCCCCGGCCTCGGGACCGGCGTCGATCCCTTCGGTCGTCCGCAGCTCCGCCGCCGCGTTTTCGATCTCCGCTTCCTCGACGGCGATCGCGCCGCCGCCGGAGTCGCGCAGCGCGCGCAGCATCAGGCGGTCGCCGATGGCGCGGGGAACGCGCAGGCCCCAGGCGCTGGTCCGCGGCGACTCCCATTCCGGCGCGGTGTCGAGACCTTCGTTGAAGGCGCGGACGACCGGCGCGCAGCCGCTCGACTGCACGCTGAACATGCGCGGGCGCCGGGAATCGATCCAGCCGAGGCGCTCCATCTCGTCGAAGGCCTTCCACATGCCGATCAGGCCGGTGCCGCCGCCGGTCGGATAGAGGATGACGTCGGGCAGCCTGCCGAGGTCTTCGAGCAGTTCGTAGCCCATGATCTTCTTTCCCTCGACGCGATACGGTTCTTTGAGCGTCGAGAGGTCGAAGCCGCCGTTGCTGGCGATGTATTGTGCGACTCGTCTCCCCGAATCGGTGATGACCCCCGGCACGAGCTCGACCTCGGCGCCAAAACTCCGGCATTCATCGATGATCGATTGCGGAGTGTCGGGCGGCATGGCCACGAAGACCGGCATCCCTGCCCGCGCGCCATACGCGGAAAGGGCCGCCCCAGCGTTCCCCGCCGTCGGCGCCGCCAGACTGCGCGCGCCGAGGTGTCTGGCCATCGTCACCGCCGCGGCCATCCCGCGCGATTTGAACGAGCGCGTCGGATTCTTCGACTCGTCTTTGATCCAGACATTCTCGAACCGCGTCGAGCGCAGCAACGGCGTGATGCCTTCCCCGAGCGTGACGATCTCCGTCGCCTCATCGATCGGCAGCACCTCGCGATACCGCCACATCGTCGCCTCGCGGCCGCGGATGGTGTCGCGCAGTCCAGGGTTGGGGGTGAGGTCGTAATGCACGAGCAGCGGAGCGCTGTCGTTCGGACAGAGGTTCATCAACTCGCGGATGGGAAAGGTGGCGGAGCAGCGGGAGCAGGTAAGGTTCATAGGTTGTGCTTCGCGCGTTGTCGGTTGTCAGTTATCGGTTGGAGTCGACGAGGCTCGCGGTCGGAGAGTATCAGTTCCGTAGTTCGTAACGCGCGGCTGCGCCGCTAGGGCACAGACAAGAGTGTCTGTGCCCACAGTTGTCCAAATTAGGTTAGGAGAATTTGGCCCTCGACGGAAACGCCGGGCTCTGTAGGATTAGGCAGTTCGACCAAGAACGACCGATCAACAGGAGGCCCAGCGTTGAGTGCATTTTCTAGCGTATTCGGACAGATTCTCAAGTTGTTTCCCCGGGCAGAGTTCGAGCAGTTGGTTCGAGAGGCCAAGGCCGAGAGGCACGCTCGAGGGTTCACCTGTTGGCAGCAGTTCGTGGCGATGCTGTTTTGCCAGTTGGGCAAGGCCCAATCGCTTCGTGAGATATGCCAGGGACTGGCCTCGGTGGAAGGGAAGCTCAATCACCTCGGTATCGAGGAGGCGCCGAACAAGTCCACCCTTTCCTACGCAAACGCCCACCGGCCGTGGGAGTTGTACCAGCTCGTTTTCGAGCAGATGTATCAGCGCTGCCGTCAGATTGCACCGAAGCATAAGCTGCGGTTCAAGAACCCGTTGCTGTCGATCGACGCAACCGTGATCGAGCTTTGCGCGAGCCTGTTTGACTGGGCTCACTACAAGCAGACCAAGGGAGCGGTGAAGCTTCACATGATTCTCGATCACAACGGGCTGCTACCGAGCTTCTGCCTCATCACCGAAGCCCGAAAGTACGACGTGACAGTGGCTCGGGACTGGGATTTCCCAGCCGGTACGATCATCGCTTTCGATCGTGGATACATCGACTTCCGCTGGTTTCGCTCACTCGACCAACGCGGCATCTTCTTCGTCACGCGACTCAAACGACGGACGACCTATTCTGTGGTCAAAGAGAACCCCATTCCTCAGAAGGGCGGCGTTCTTCGCGATGCCACCATCCAGCTGACCAGCCGGCAACTCAGAGGCGGTTCCTCTCCACTTCTTCGCTTGGTCGAGTATCGCGCTCAGGACGGCCGGACCTATGAGTTTCTCACCAACCATCTGAGCTTCGGACCAACCACCATCGCTGCCATCTATGAACAGCGATGGCAGATCGAGTCGTTTTTTAAAGCCATCAAGCAGAACCTGCGCATCAAGACCTTCGTGGGGACCTCCGCGAATGCTCTTCACATCCAGGTCTGGACGGCTCTGATCGCCATCCTCACGCTTCGGTACCTCAAGCTACGCTCCACGTTCGGATGGGCTCTGTCGAATCTGCTCGCCATCTTGCGGTTCAACCTGTTCGCTTACCGCGATCTGTGGTCCTGGCTCAACGACCCGTTCACTCCACCGCCTCTCCCTCCACCCGCTCAACTCTCCCTCAATTTGGACAGCATCTGAGGGGGTCGATCTCACTTCCCGTCAAAAATGACTCGTACGCTCAGCAGAACCGGCCGTTTCTCAACCTAATTTGGACAGCTGTGGGCACAGACACTCTTGTCTGTGCCTGGCGGCGAAGCCGCGCATTCTCCGCCAACCGCCCCAACGGACAATATCGTCCACGCGCGCCGCAGTGCGCAGACAACCGACAACGCGCTACTTCTTCGAGTCCGCCACCGCCTTGTCCACGCCGTTCTGCAGGTCGTTCATCGCCTTCTGCGCGTCGCCGGGCTTTTCTTCCCACTTCGCCATCTCGTTGGCGATGGCGTTGAGCGCGCCGTCGTATTTGGCGATGAGCTGCTGGTTGTAGGCCATGGCATCCGACACCGGCGCGGCGCTCTTCTTCATCTCGGCGCGCTGCTTGTCGTAGTTGTCGAGCATCTCCTTGTACATGGCCTTCGACTGATCGTCCTTAGCCTCGTCATACGACTTCTTCATCTGCGTATACGTGGCGTCGAACGATGCATTCATCCCCTCGGTCAGCTTCGAGGTCATGGCGTTGGCGCTGGCGGCCATCACCTGGCCCTTGACCCACATGTACTCCTGCGTGTTGTAGCCGAGGTCTTTGGCGGCGCGGATGTCGGCGGTGAGCATCTCGGCGGCCGATCCCATCGTCTTGAAGCCTTCCATCATGCCGGCGATCGAGTTGTTGCCCGCCTTCTTCGCGGCGTCGGCGTGGGACTGCGCCTCCTTCCGGGCAACCTGGGCGATGTCCTTCTCATGGCCGCGGACCTTGAGATACATCTGCATCTGGGCGTCGGTCAGCTTGCCGTCCGCCGGAGGGGTGTACTTGTCCTTGGAGACGTCCTTCATCAGGTCCATCGTCCCGTGCTTCTCGAGGTCCTGAGAGATCTTCGCTTTGTCGTAGGCTTCCTTCGCTCTGCAACCTGCCAGGGTGATGGACAGCATCAGTACCGCGGAAAGAGTCCGGCGCATTAAGTTCCTCCAAATAAGATGTCGGGCGATTGTAAATTCAGCTCCCGGCGTTGGCAAGTCACTCGTCGCGTTTGCGGCGGAGGTTTGACGTCAGCGACTCCAGGACGAGAAGGATCTCTTCGATCTCCGCACGATGTCCGGCCCGCTGAGAATCGAGCTGTGATTCGAGCGACGACACCTGCTGTTCGAGACTCGCCACCCGGCCATCGCCATCGCCGGCAGAGGGCTCCGGTTCCGGCTCCGGTTCAGGTTCGTCCAGCACCGCCACGGCAACCGCCGGCTCTTCGGCCGGCAGCAACTCGGCGGCGTCGAGCTCTTCGACGTCTTCCACGACGTCATCGATCAGCGGGACGGCCACGTTGCCCGAGATGGTGGCCGGCCGCTCGCGGCCTTCGGAGAGAAGCTGTTCGAGCGAGACCTCTTCCATCCGCTCGTAGCTGCTGTCGAGTTGCGATTCGGGGAAGGGGACGGAGTCGGCGAAGGGATTGACCTGCGGCGCGGGCTCCGGCTCTGGTTCCTGCTCCTGCTTCGTTTCGGCCTTCGCGGCCGTGGCTGGCCTGGCCTTTTCCTTCTCCAGCGGTACCGGTTTCCCCTGCAGCCTGGCGTAGAGATGTTTGGCCGTGATCTTGGAGACGAGGTGGAAGGTCTCCATCACCCCGTCGCCCCTGATGGCGGCGGCCTCGACGTACGGATAGCCTTCGAAGGCGAGCGCTTCCTGCAGCTCCTCGATCGAAAGAACGCCCGGGAGGTCGCGCTTGTTGAACTGGATCACGATCGGCGTGTCGTTCGGATCGATGTTGTTTTCCTCGAGGTTCTCCAGGAGGTTGGCGAAGCTTTCCCGCGTCGATTCGACCATGGACGGCTGGGAGTCGGAGACGAAGACGACGGCATCGGCTCCCTTCAGCACCAGCTTGCGGGTCTCGTTGTAGAAGACCTGGCCGGGGACCGTGTAGAGCTGGATCTTGAGGTTGAAGGGGCCGACCTTGCCGATGTCGACCGGCAGCAGGTCGAAGAAGAGGGTGCGGTCGGTCTTGGTGGCCAGCGACAGCATCTTCCCCTTCTGTGCCGGATCGAGCTTGTCGAAGATGACCATGAGGTTGGTCGTCTTCCCGCAGAGACCGGGACCGTAGTAGACGATCTTGGCGGTCATCTCGCGTGTGGCGTGGTTGAACAGGACCATCAGTCAGCTCGGGATCGAAAGTATCGCACAGCCGGAGTTTGATCACGCGGAGACGCGGAGACGCGGAGGAGAGGAAAATCTGTTTTCTCCGCGCCTCCGCGTCTCCGCGTGATGCTTTCGGTACCCCGTAGAATGTCGCATGGCCGACGACGACGACCCCATCGAGATCCCGATCACCGATACGCTCGACCTTCACCCCTTCCGTCCGAACGAGATCCGCGACGTGGCCCGCGATTACCTCGCCGAGGCGCGGGCGAAAGGCTTCCGGCAGGTCCGATTGATCCACGGCCGCGGCATCGGCATGCAGCGCGAGAACATCCGCAAGCTCCTGGCCTCGCTCGACTTCGTCGAAGCCTTCCACGACGCCGACGGGAGCGGCGGCGGGTGGGGTGCGACGGTGGTGGTCCTTCGACTTGATTAAGTCACGGTCTTGACGGATTCTGGTCGTTGCAACAGAAGGTGAGATAAATAACCTTGCTGATGAGGTTTTTGACGTGAAAGGGAGGATACTAACCTTAAACTGACGTCAATAAAGTAATGAAGTAGCTTGTCGTTCTCATCGTGAGGTAATTATTCGTATTTATTAAGATCTCAACTACAAATTAAGATCGCCATTCAAATCGATCAGATAATTGACCTCAAGTTGACGTCCAACTCCTCATAGTTTATGATTCTATCCTTAAATTACCGAAAAGGACCGCACCGTGGCATCGTCAAAACCCACATCTTCCTACGCTGATGATTCGTTGGCTTTGCTCCATGAGATTATGGCCATGCGCGATCGGATACCCAAACTCGTAATCCCCTCGAAAGGTGACAGCCGGCGGCTCGCCCCAGCGGCTTCCGTCCCGCCAGAGTTCGTCGAACTGACAGCGGTTGCGGTCACGACGCACACCTCTCTCCAACGCGGCGGGGCGATGGATCCGGTTGAGAGACGCGATCTGGTGCGCTATGCCTCGGCCTACAATCCGGTGGCGGATGAACTGGAGGCGCTTGCACATTTCATCCGACACAGCGTCACCGCGGCGATGAACAGGGTAGGGAGTGACGCCCTCTCCACCTATGCCCTGGCCCAAAGGCTCTCCAAGCGTCCCGAGACCGCCGATCTCCTCCCCCACGTCGAAGACATGCGCCGCGCCCTCGGCCGCACCCGGAAGGGAAAGGCGAAGCCAGCGGCGAAACCGGAGGAAGAGACGACAGAGACGGATCCGTCGGATCAGACGGAGAAGTGATCGGAGAGAAGATCAACGACAGCGGGCCGGAATCGTAGGAAGAGTTTGCGATGCAACGATGCCGTCTGATCCTGGCTGGCGCGGTATTCGCGAGCGCGCTCGTCACGAGCGCATCCGCGGCCGACCTTCGCGGCCTCTATGTCGTCGCGAAGGTCCCTCCTTCGTCCAAAGCGAACGGCGACGCCGCCTCGGCGGCGCTCAACGTGCCGGGCGTCAGTGGCGCGCTTCTGGTCATGGGCTGGGACGTGATCGAGCCGGCCATGGGCCAGTTCGACTGGACGGACTTCGATCCGTGGATGACGATGGCGGGATCGACCGGGAAGAAGGTCGAGCTGTCGATCACGACCGGTTATGTCGGATCGAATCACACGCCGTCGTGGCTGTTCCAGCCTCCGCCGGGAGGAGGCGGAGCGAGCCCGCTGACCTTTTCCTTCACGCGGCATCCGACCGATACGATGTGTCTGACGGAGTCGATCGCCGCGCCATGGGATCCCTTCTTCCTCGCGCAATGGGATGCCATGCTGGCCGCGCTCTCCGCCCATCTGAAGAGCACGGGGAGATACGACAACGTCGTCCTGCTTCGGCTGACCGGCATCAACAAGGATTCCGACGAGCTCCACCTCCCCAGCGAGTCGCCCGACCCGGCCGTTCCCTGCAAGTCAGACAACATCGCCACGTGGCAGCAGGCCGGCTACCGTCCGTCGCTGTTGCTCCAGGGGTGGGACGGCACCACGGGCGCGTTCAAGAAAAACTTTCCCGATAAGTCGTTCAGCGTGGCCATCATTGCCTCGGCCGATCCTTTTCCCCCGATCGCGGAAGACGGTTCGATCATCAAGGGAGCGATCGCGCAACCGAGCCTCCCCCTGCTGACTCTGGCCGCGCAGAAGTTTCCGGGCCATCTCGTCATTCAGAACAACTCGCTCTATCCCGATTCCCCCGCGCAGCCGGAGACGATCCAGTCCGCGCAGTCCCTCGGCACGATGATCGCCTTCCAGACGAACGAGGACGTGACCGCCCAGGGTGCCGGCTGCGGATCGCGCGGCGACCCTGCGCCTACGCCCTGCACCGCCGCCACCTTCCTGGCGATGCTGAACACCGGCGTTTACCCTCTGGGCGTCAGCAACGCCCTCCGCGCCCAGTACCTCGAAGTGTTCGCCCTCAACGTGAACGCCTTTCCATCCGTCACGTTGACCGCCTTCGACGAGCTGCTGGGCATCCCGGTCAGGCACCGTGGCGTTCGGCATTGATCACGTTTTGTCTCGACGTGATGTCGAGTGGAAGCGGGAGGGCGTGGGCGCGGAGGGGGCTGATCATCAGGAGGGCGCAAAAACCGAGGATGCCACCGCCGAGGAATTCGCCCCACTGCCGGAGCCTCGGGCTGCGGCGAAGGAAGCAGACAACGCAGCCTGCGATCATCAGAAAGTGACCGGCGGCTCCGACCAGGACAAGCAGCAGGCCCGGTTTCGAGAAGTGTTCGGTGCGAGGCAGTTGCAGGAGAACGTCGATTCCGGCTCTGATGAAGCCGGTCGCGAAGAGATTGGCGGAGTTCCACAACAGGGCGATCGTGAAGCCCGCGCCGAAGGCCCAATCGCTGTTTCGACGGACCAGCAGGATCACACCGACGTAGATCAGCGCCTGGAGAGTGTGGAGGAGCCAAACGGCGGGCTCGAAGAACACGGACGCGGCCAGCGCTGCGATGAAGAGGGCCGCGCCAGCCTGGATGGTGACTAGCGGCCAGGCCGAGCGGTTGCGGAGCGGTGGCATGCGGTCCAATACGCAACGCGTAAGCAATGGTTAACGCGAAAGAACTCATCCGCAGATGACGCAGATGTACGCAGATAGAACCGTCCTGCTACTTCGATCCGGGAGAGAGATTAGAATCGTCGTCATGAGCGAGTTCAACGTTGAGGTCGAGCTGGAAGAGGACGGTCGGTGGATCGGAGAAGTAACAGAACTTCCGGGCGTTCTCACGTACGGAGTGACTCGGGACGAAGCGGTGGCCAAGACAAAGGCCCTGGCCTTTCGAGTTCTCGCTGACCGTCTGGAGCATGGCGAGGACATTCCTGAGATTCATGGCGTTTTCGCCGTCATCGAATGAACTGGCCTGCGTCAGGATAATCGCGTTCTCGCTGCTCTCCTTCGTATCGGCTGGTCGGTCATCGGAAAGCGCACTGGCCTCAAGCCTACCGACCTGTAACCGTCGCGGGGGAACCCTCATCCGCAGATGACGCAGATGACGCAGATGTACGCAGATAAAACCGTCTTCCATCCGCGTCCATCTGTGTAATCTGCGGATAAGCTCTCCTCGTGGACTGCGACTACGCCATCATCGGCTCCGGATTCGGCGGGAGCGTTGCCGGATTGCGGTTGGCGGAGAAGGGATACCACGTCGTGATGCTGGAGAAGGGGCGGCGGTTCAGGGCCGAGGACTTTCCGCGCTCGAACTGGAACCTGCGGCGGTGGTTGTGGATGCCGGCGGCCGGCTTTCGCGGCATTTTCAAGATGACGTTCCTGCGACACGTCACCGTGCTCTCCGGCGTCGGAGTCGGGGGCGGCTCTCTGGTCTACGCCAATACACTGCCGACACCGAAAGCTGAGTTCTTCACCTTGCCGTCGTGGGGGCACCTGGCCGATTGGCAGAAGGAGCTGGAGCCGCACTACGCCACCGCGTTGCGGATGCTGGGGGCGGTGCAGTATCCGCGCGACACCTATTCGGATCAGGTTCTGCGCGACATCGCCTCGGATATCGGCCGGCCGGATCAGATCGTCCCGGCGCGCGTGGCGGTCTACTTTGGGGAGGCGGGCAAGACCGTACCCGATCCGTACCTCGGCGGTGAAGGTCCCGACCGTACCGGTTGCATTCAGTGCGGGGCCTGCATGACCGGTTGCCGGCACGACGCCAAGAACACGCTCGACAAGAACTACCTCTGGATCGCCGAGAAGCGCGGACTGCGGATCGAGGCGGACACCGAGGTGACCTGGGTGCGGGAGCACGACGGAGGCGGCTACCGGATCGACGCCATGACCGGCACCGGCTGGTTCGGCAAGCGCCGGCGCACGTTTACCGCGCGCAACGTGATCTTCGCGGGCGGTGTGCTCGGCACAGTTCCGCTGCTCCTGAAGCTGAAGGCCAGCGCGGACGGATTGCCTCGGCTGTCCGATCGCGTGGGCGGTTTCGTCCGGACCAATTCCGAGTCGCTCATCGGCGTGACCACGCGGGCCGACCGCGACCTGAGCGAAGGGATCGCCATCACCAGCGTGCTCCACACCGACGAGCATTCCCACCTGGAGCCGGTGCGCTACGGGAAAGGCTCCGGCTTCTTCCGGCTGCTGATGTCGCCGCACGTGCCGGGGGAGAGCGCGTCGGTGCGGCTGATCCGCGTTCTCGCGGCGATGCTGCGTCACCCCATCCACTTCCTGCGGGCCTACTTCGTCGACGACTGGGCCAAACGGACGATGATCCTGCTCTACATGCGCACGCTCGAAGGTCACCTGCGGTTGCGGCTCGGCGCATTCGGACTGACGACGGCGCTTGCCGAGGGGCCGGCGCCGAGCGCGGCCATCCCCGAGGCGACGGAACTGGCGCGGCGGGTGGAGCAGAAGATCGACGGCTTCGCCGGCAGCCTCCTCAGCGAGACCATCCTCGGCACGCCCACCACCGCCCACATTCTCGGCGGCGCCTGCATGGGTGCCACCGCGGAGGAGGGGGTGATCGACGCCCGCCACCGCGTCTTCGGCTACGACGGCCTCTACGTGATCGACGGCGCGGCGATGTCCGCGAACCCGGGCGTGAACCCATCCCTGACGATCACGGCGCTGGCGGAGCGGGCTATGTCGTTCATAGTTCCGAAAAAGCCATCCGCAGATGACGCAGATTAAACGCAGATAAAACCGTCCTCTATCTGTGTTCATCTGCGTCATCTGCGGAAAGCTTTTCAAGGCATACTCCGCTCATGAAGCGTTTCGCCTCAATCGTCCTGTTGATCCTGGCTTCCGTGCGGCCGCCGTCCATCGGAGAGGTCGCACCCGGCTTCAAGCTAGCCGACCAGAACGGGAAAGCGGTCAGCCTCTCCGCGGCGCGCGGCGGGAAAGTTGTTCTCGTCTTCTATCGCGGCTACTGGTGACCGTACTGCGTCCGGCAGTTGGTCGGACTTCGAACCCTGGCTCGGGCCTTTCCGACGGTCCACATCTTCGCCATCAGCCTCGACCGGCCCGCGGAGAGCCACGAACTGGCGGTGAAGATCGCCAAAGACGGCAGAGGAGAGCTCGGCTTCCCCCTCCTTTTCGATCCCCGCGCCGGGACCATCGACCGCTACGGATTACGCGATCCGGAGTACGCACATCAGAAGCTGGACGGCGTTCCGCGTCCGGCAGTGTTCGTTCTCGATCGTGAGGGAAAGGTCCGCTGGTCGAAGATCGAAAGCGATTACCGGGAGCGGCCGACTCCCGAGGAGGTGGCGGCGGCGCTTGATGCTTTCGAGTGAGGTCATCCTCGGATGACCTTTACGAACGTCCGCAACACCTCTGCCACGCTCCACGCCTGGGCCACGCATCCTCTCGGCGTGAACGGCGCCTCCGCGTCGAAGACTTCGCTGATCGTGCCGATGCAGGCGGCGCCGAGCTGGGTGCGGAAACTGTCGAGAAATTTGCGGGCGCCGTCGAAGTCGCCGGGATGGACGCGCAGCCAGGCGTCGACGAACGGACCGATCAGCCAGCCCCAGACCGTGCCCTGGTGATAGGCGGCGTCGCGGGCGCGGAGGTTGCCGTCGTACTTGGCGTTGTAGTCGGGGTTGGAGCGCGAAAGCGAGCGAAGGCCGGCGGGGGTCAGTAATTCATCCTTCACCACGTCGACGATGCGGCGCCAGCGGCTCTCGTCGAGCACCGGGAAGTCGAGTGAGAGGGCGAAGATCTGGTTCGGGCGGAGCGCGGGGTCGTTGACGTCGACGACATCGTAAAGATATTGCCCTTCGTCGTACCAGAAGCGCTCATTGAACGACGTCCGGGCGCGGATCGCGTATTCATCCATCCGCCGGGCGTTGGTTTCATCGCCCTCCTGCAGCAGGAGTTGCTCGAGGATGCGCAGGGCGTTGTACCAGAGGGCGTTGATCTCCACCGCCTTCCCGCGCCGGGGAGTGACGACCCAATCGCCGACCTTCGCGTCCATCCAGGTGAGCTGATAACCGTCGGCGCCCTGCGAGAGGAGGCCGTCCGCCGGATCGACGTGGATGTTGAAGAGCGTGCCGCGGATGTGGTGGTCGATGATGTCGAGCAGCTTCGGGATCAGCGCCCGGATCGTGTCTCGGTCGTTCGTCGCGGCGAGATAGCGCCATATGGCGTGGAAGAACCACATGGTGGCGTCGGCGGTGTGATACAGCCCGGCATGTTCTCCTTCGGGGAACATATTCGGGATCAGGCCGTCGCGGATGTACGAGGCGAAGGTTCGCAGGATGTTGCCCGCCTCGCGATAGCGTCCCGTGGTCAGCGTCAGACCTTCCAGGCTGATCATCGTGTCGCGTCCCCAGTCGGTGAACCAGTGATAGCCGGCGATGACGGTGCGCGGCTCGTCGCCCGAAGCGCGCACGCGCGCCTCGTCGGCTTCGCGTGTGTGCGGATGAATCAGGAACTGGTCGGCGGCGACGACGAGCAGTTCGGCGAATGGGTCGGTCTGATGCGAGATCGACAACAGGCGTGCCAGACGTTCGTTCTCCGCCGCGGCTGCCTCGGCGTAGGGGAGGGCCTTGATCACTTCCCAGCTCTCCACCGACGCAACGATGCCGCACTCTTCGCCGTCGTTGAGCGCGACGTCGATGACGCCGGGACTCCAGAGCGGCCCCTCGTGCTCGTAGCCGCGGCTCTTCTCGATGCGGTAGAGAACGTGCTCGAACACGCGCGGATCCTGCTGAATGGCCGACTCGCTTCCGAACGCCAGCAGCCGCAGCGTCGGATAGTCGGGGCCATCCGTCAGCTCGATGCCGCAGCCGTTTTCGCTGATCGAAACCTGCCATTTGTCGGAGACCGGCACGGCCACGAGCCCCTCGTGCGGGCGGAAGTGCAGCGACGGGCGAAGACGGAGGCGCAGGCCGGAAGGGCCTTCGAGCAGGCGGTAGACGATGTATGCGGTGTTCTGCAGATGCGGCATCAGGACGCGTTTCTCGATGCGGATGCCGTTCATGGAGAAGCGCCAGACCGGTTTGCCGTTCTCGGCGGCGAACTCTTCGAGGATGCCATCCTCGGGGAAGATCACATCTCTCGCGCCATGCTCGTCGCCACTGAGACGCCAGCAGAGATCGCCCGGCCCTTCGAGGACTTCTTCGAGATGGTTGAACATCATCGTGCGGCCGAGGGGGGCGGGGAGGGCGGCGATGAGAAAGCCGTGAAAGCGCCGGGTGTTCGCTCCGCCGATGGTGCCGGAGGCGTAGCCGCCGAGGGAGTTAGTGATCAGCCACTCGCGCGAGAGGAGCAGGTCGCGCGATTCGCCGCGCGTCCAGCCGATGAGAGCAGTCGTCATGCGGAGTCGATGTCTGCCGAAGTTATGCCTGAGACCGGGGGTACGGTTCACGCGGAGGCGCGGAGACGCGGAGGGAGAATCTTTTTGTCTCTCTCCGCGTCTCCGCGTCTCCGCGTGATAAAGGTCGGGTTTTCGTGGACAATGTAGGGGCGTTACGAGTTGGGAGGGGTGCCATGCGAACAACTGCCGCGGTCATGTCTATGCTTTCCACGGTGCTTTTGTTGTCCGCATGCGCCAGGCATCGGGCGGTCATCGAGCCCGCACCGGCGGTCGCGCCGGTGCCTCAGGCACCTGCGCCGGTGTCGGCCATGACGCCTCCCGCGCCGGAACCGGCTCCCGCTCCGGTCGTAACCGTTCCCCCGCCGCCGCCAGTCATCGACCCGACGCTGGAACAGGCAGCCTCTCTGTCGGCGAACGGCCAGCCGGACCAGGCGCGCCGCGTCTACCTGGCGCTGCTGAACGCCGCGAACGTGTCACGGGCGACGATCGCCGCGTCGGCGCAGGGTCTCTATCGCCTCGCCGACTATGCCGACGCCGTCGAAGCGTTCCGGAACCTCGGCACGTTTGCGCACGGCGAGGAGGATCTTCGCTACTACAACGCCGTTTCGCTCTTCGAGACCGGCCGCTATGCCGATGCCAAGAAAGAGCTGGCCTGCGCCCTGCCGTACATCGAGATCACCAGCGACGTGGCCCGCTACCGCGACAAGATCGAGAAGATGCCCAACCGGCAGGTGATGAATAGATAATGCCTTGCCGATGAACGCCGCGGCCCGGAAGAAGCTCTTCGCCTATGCGATACCGGTCGATCTGGTGGTCGTGGCGACGGGCATCGGGCTCATCGTTCCCCGCATCCTGCCGCTTGCGCTGATCGGCGTGTACGTCGCGGCGGTTGCGCTTTCCGCGTGGAAGTCGGGCTGGATCGGCGCGCTGGCGGCGACGGTCCTCTCTGCCGTTGCGCTGTTTGTGCTTTTCAGCCCCACTGTGCAGCAGGAGCAGATCGGCTGGTTTGCCGCGGCGAGCATCGTCGTGGCCATTCCGATGGCGGCGTGGGGCGCGCGTCTACAGAAGAGGAGCCGGTGGAGCGTGGAGCCGCAGCCCGACCTGCCGCCCTACGTGCCGATGATCGCGATGCCGCGTTCCGTCGAGGAGACAGCGGCCGCGGCGATCATCAGTGACGACGACGTCGCCGCGCGCGAGACGCACGCTCGCGCGGAAGGGGAGAGGTTCGCCGCCGAACGGTTTGCAATCGAGAAGAAGAAGCTCGAGAACGAGTTCACCCGTGCCCGCGAGCAGATGGAGCGCGAGCAGACCGCGCGCTTCGAGCAGCGCCGTGCCGAGCTCCAGGCCGCCTACGAGCGCGAACGCGTGACGCTGAAGGCGAAGTTCGATGCGGCGCGTCAGGAGATCGAGGCCGAGCGCGCCGAGCTGCGGAAGCAGCTCGAGGAGGAGCGCGGCCGGCTGGGCGTTGTCGATACGCTTGCCGAGACGCATACCGAAACGCATATCGACGAGGAAGCGATCGCCCAGCGGCTCGAACATCTCCGCGCCGAACTGCAGCAGCAGTTCGAGCGCGAGTTGCGAAGCAGCGTGCAGACGGAATTGGCCGCGCAGCGGCAGATGCTGGAGCGCGACTCGCAGAGGGAGATTGAAAAGGTACGCCATGCCGCCGAGGAACGGATTGCGGCCTTGCGCGCCGATCTCGACGCCGCGCTGGCGGGGCAGGCGGCCACAGCCGCGGAGGCGCAGCAGCAGGTGCAACTGCCTCGTCCCGCTCCCGCCGCCCCGCCGTCGCCGCGGGGAATCTTCAGCAGCTTCTTCCGCCGCGGGCCGTCGGCGCAACTGAAGCTCAATCGTGGAACGGTCAGCGGCGAGAGCACCGCCACACGCCGCGCCGCGGCGGTGGCACTTGCGGAGAGCAGCGCCACGCGCCGGGCCAGGGCTGCGCCTCCCGTCGAGCGGAAGGCGCGCATCCTCTTCCTGGAATCGCGCCGCGCCACCGCTGACACCGCCGCACCCAGGCTTCGCCAGCTCGGCATCGACATCGTCATCGTCGAACGCCTCGTCGACGCCGTCGATGAGATCTACCGCTTCCGTCCGGACGTCATCTTCCTCGATGCCGGGATCCACGATTTCGACAAGGCGTACAAGACCATCTCCGGCCTGGCGAAAAACCTGCCGATCGTCCTGACGTCGCGCAACGCATCGAGCATCCCCGACGTCGGCCGCGCCGACATCGCCGTCAGGCCGTACGACATCGACGAAGTGGTCGAGCTGGCGCACGCGGCGCTCAACGATCCGCAGACGCTGCTGGCGAAGCAGAGCAGGCTGCGGGCCGATGCGCCGCCGATCATTGTGTCGCCTGCGCAGAAGGCGGATACGCCGACGCCCGTCCGCGATGGGTACGACATCGTCTGCGCCAACTGCCGCGTCGCCTTCGATGCCGTCGAAGCCGATTGGTGCGGCTGCCTGACCCGGGAACGGACGGTGGTCTGCACGAACTGCCTGACCTGCTTCTGCAAGGCAGCTCCGGCGTACAAAGAGACCTTCTGGATGAACGCGCCGCCGCGTCTCTTCGAGCGCAGGGCCGCGGAGCTGCGGCGCCAGTCGGCCGGCATTGCCGCGAATCTTCCCCCGGATGAGGTCAAGCGCCCGCTGGTGATGCTCGTCGAGGACGACGAGGAGATCCAGGCGGTCATGCAGCGCGTCTGTGCCAACCTTCGCTACGGTTCCGTCTCCGCCACCAACGGCCAGGACGGTCTGGAGCTGGCCCGCCTCTACCGGCCGAACCTGATCCTCGCCGACGCCTTCCTGCCGAAGCTCGACGGACGAGAGATGTGCCGTCTGCTCAAACAGGACCCCGCCTTCGCAGATACGAAGATGGTGGTGATGACCGGCCTCTACACCGATATTCGTTATCGAGGCGAGGCCATCGAGCATTTCGGGATCGACGACTACCTCGCCAAGCCGGTGTCGATCACGGACCTCATCAATCTTCTGCAGCGGCACCTGGAAGGGGTGCTCGATCTACCGGCACAGGAGAATCTCTACGAACTGCATCGGAAGGAATTCGACGCCGGCCTCGCGGCTGACAGAAAAACGTACGAGGTGGCCTGCATCACCTGTGGCGACATGTTCGACGCCGCCAGAGCTTCGTGGTGCACGCATGCGGACAGCACGCTCGTCTGCGAGCACTGCGGCCACTGCTTCTGCGAGGCGCCGGCGTATCGCCAGCGTTTCTGGGCCGACGCGCCGGCGGTTCTGTTCGAGCGCAAGATGATCGTGGCCATGCGCGACACGGCCTCATTAGTCAATCCGCCCCCTTCGGCAGTGACGCGGCCTCTGATCGCTCTGTTGGAGAACGACGAGGCCATTCAGCTCCTCGTGAAGACGATCGTCACGAGCCTCGGCTACGGTTTCATCGCCAGCGGAAACGCCGAGGAAGCGGGGGAGGCGGTCCGGGAGTACGTCCCCGACCTGATCCTCGCCGACGCCTGGACCCCGAATCTCGACGGGCGCGAGGTCTGCCGGCAATTGAAGGAGGAGCCGGCCCTGGCGAGGGCGAAGACGATCGTCATGACAGGACGGTATGCCGACCGGACCTATCGCCATGAGGCGCTGTCGCAGTTCAAAGTCGACGACTGCATCCCCAAGCCGCTCGCGGCCGGCGATCTCCTCGAGATCGTGAAGAAATACCTTCCTACCAGAAGTGCGGACGATGGAAAGCCGAACTACGGCTAGAATCACGAGCAACAAATGATATTTGTGAAGAAGCCGGTCGCCCTCGCGCTCCTCGCCGTGGCCGCGGCCGCTTTCTCCGCGGCGGCCCAGACCTCCACGCTGAATCCGACGGTGAAGGTTCTGGCGCGTCCGCAGAGTCCAGTGCCGGCGGAGTGCGCGACCGATTTGAGCGCGACCGCCCCCGCCATCGAGCCCGAGCCGCAGCCGGCGCCGGAGCAGGTCATCAAGGCGGTGCCGCCGTCGAACGATCTCCGCGCCAGCATGCGCCGGCTGCAGGTCGCCGCCGAGGGGGATGACTACGCGGCGTTCAAGTCGGCATTGGCCGAGGCGCGCCGCGCTATCTCTTCTCATCCAGCGGGCGGCGAGCGCAATGCCGCCAACGAGGCGTTGCAGGTTTTCAGCGACATCGGCCGGGTCTGGGACTATGCGATGACCTCTCCCGCCGGATCGTTCTTTGACGCAACGGTGCAGGGTGGCTCGCTCCTCGGCGCGATGAAGCGCTATCCCGATTACGGAAAGACGATCGCCGGCGACACGCTGACGGTTGGCGACAAGACTCTCTATCCGACGCGCGAAACGCGCCGCTTCCTTGCGCACGAATCATCCCGCCGCCTGGCACGCCTCGGCGTATCGACTCCGGCGCGCGTCGCTCAGGGTGCGCAACCCGAGGCCTGGCCGCATCGGCCCACGGCGGTAACGCCTCCGGCACCGAAGACGCCAACGAAGGTGGACGCGAAGACGCCGGTTAAAACACCGAAAGCGCCTCAGGTCAGCGCCACTCCGACACCGCATCAGACGAAGCAGAAACCGGTGGAGAAGGTCGCCAAAGCGACGACGCCCAAACCCAAAACGCCTCCCGTCGAACCGACGCCTGTTCCCAAAACGAAGCCGGCACCGCCTGTAAAGATCGCCGCGACGACGGCAACGGTCGCGCCGCAACCTCCGGTCGTGACGACCACCACCGCCGCCCCGCCGCCACCCGTTCCGACCACGACCACTGCAGCCGCCGGCGCGGCTCCGCCGCCCACCACGACGACGACGGCCGCGCCGGCAACCGATACCGCAACTTCGTCAGCGACAACATCGTCGACCGATACGTCGTCGACCGCCTCCACCGACACCTCGTCGACCACCACGGCCCCTCAGCCGGAGAAACAAAACGGAAACATGAACATGCTGCTGGCCATTGTTCTGATCCTGGTCGGCATCGGCGTGCTGGTGATCCTCTTCCGCGCCTCCGACTGACGGTATCCTGAGCGGCATGAGACGACTGCTCGCCGCCGCTGCCCTTCTCCTCGCCGCTCTTCCGCTCGCCGCCGCCCGGTTGCCGGTGACTGTCATCCCCGATCATTACGCCATCACCATCACCCCCGATCTGGCCGCCGAAAAGTTCAGCGGACAGGAGACGATCGACGTCGACGTCAAGGAACCGATCGACACGATCACGTTTCACAGTGTCGATCTCGATTTGCACGACGTCGTCGTCGCCAGCGGCAGCAAGCTACTCAACCCGACCGTCACGCTCGACGCGCCGAATGAGATGGCGTCGCTGAAGTTCTCGCAGACCGTCCCGCCGGGCAAAGCCTCGATCCGCATCAGCTTCAACGGCTCCCTCAGCGCGCAGCTCCGCGGCCTTTACCTGAGCAAGACTCCGGCGCGTAAGTACGCCGTCACGCAATTCGAGTCGATCGACGCGCGGCGGGCCTTTCCGTGCTTCGACGAACCTGCCATGAAGGCGACGTTCGACATCACGCTCATCGTCGACAACGGCGACACCGCCATCTCCAACGGCGCCATCGCCTCAGATACGCCAGCGGGTCCCGGCAAGCACGCCATCCATTTCCGTACAACCCTGAAGATGTCCACTTATCTGGTGGCCATGCTGGTCGGCGACTTCCAGTGCGTCACCGGCGGCGTCGACGACATCCCCATCCGCGTCTGCTCCGTTCCGGGGATGCAGAACCTCAGCAAGTTCGCGCTGTCGGCAGCCGAGGCGGCGGTCTCGTTCTATGACAAGTACTACGCGATCAAATATCCGTTCGGGAAGCTCGACCTGATCGGCATCCCCGACTTCGAAGCAGGGGCGATGGAGAATGCCGGCGCGATCACGTTCCGCGAGACCGCGCTGCTCCTCGACGACAAGACCGCCTCGGTGGAAGCCAAGCGCGGCGTGGCCAGCGTGATCGCGCACGAGATCGCGCACCAGTGGTTCGGCGACCTGGTCACGATGAAGTGGTGGGACGACATCTGGCTCAATGAAGGCTTCGCCACGTTCATGGCGCCGAAGCCGCTCATCGCCTGGCATCCGGAGTGGCGCAGCGATCTCGATCAGGTCAACGGTACGAACGGTTCCCTCGGCATCGACAGCACCCGTTCCACGCGCCCGATCCGCCAGAAGGCCGAGACCCGCAACGAGATCAACGCGCTCTTCGACGGCATCGCCTATGGCAAGACCGCCGCGGTGCTGCGGATGGAGGAGAACTGGGTCGGGGAGGAGACGTTCCGCGACGGCATTCGCGCCTATCTCAAGAAGTACTCGTACGGCAATGCCGCCGCCGAGGATTGGTGGGGGACGATGACCACGGCCACGAAACAGCCGTTTGACCTGGTGATGAAATCGTTCGTCGACCAGACCGGTGCGCCGCTGCTGCACGCGATGGAGGCCTGCGGCGAGGACGGCAAGCGCACGGTGACCATCACCCAGGAGCGTCTGCTGCCGCGCAGCGCACCGGCTGTCGCGCAATCGTGGACCATCCCCATCTGCGGTCACGAAGCCGGCGCCCCGGCGTCGTCGCCGTGCAGGTTGATCTCGAAGCCGATCGATACGTACGTGACGGCGGCTTGCGATCCTCCGATCTTCCTCAGCCGCAACGGGGCCGGCTACTTCGTCACCGACTACTCGCCGGCGATGCGTTCCGGACTGCGGGCACACGTCGGCGAGATGCCGCCCGCCGAACAGATCTCGCTGCACGGCAACGAATGGCTTCTCGTGCGAGCGATGCGCGAGGACGTCTCCGACTACCTGGCGTTGCTGCGCGCCATGCCCCGTCCGGCCGAGCGGCCGCTGGTCGCCGCCATCGGAAACAACATCGAGTTCCTCAACAGCCGCCTGGTCGACGATACCAATCGCGCGGCATGGCAGGCGTACGTGCGCCAGGCCATGCGCGGCTACGCGCCGCTGACGTGGGATGGACCGGAAGGCGAGACCGCCGAGCAGCGCATCATGCGTGCCTATGTGCTCGGCGTGCTCGGCGTCGCGGGACAGGATCCCGAAGTCGTCGCCGGCGCCCGCCGCGTGGCCGAGCGGTATATGGCGGATCCGTCATCCGTCGACGCCGTGATCGCCGACCGCGCCCTCGGAATCGCCGCCATCAACGGCGACGAGGCCTTCTTCGATCAGGTGCTCGAGCACGTCAAGACAGCGCCGACCCCGGAGATCGCCCAGCGCTACCGCGATCTCATCCCCTCCTTCCGCGACCCGAAACTGATCGCCCGCGCCGTCGACTTCATCTACAGCGATCAGGTCCGCAGCCAGGATCTCCCCAACATGGCCGGCGGCCTGTTCTTCAACCCCGCCGCCAAACAGACCGCCTGGAACGCCGCCAAAGGGCACTGGGACGTGCTCAATCAGAAGATCCCCTCCGCCATCGGCTCCATCACCGGCGCGACGGCAACATTCTGCGACGCGGCATCGAAAGCCGACGTGCAAGCCTTCTTCGCCACCCACTCCCCCGGCGGCGGCGAACGCTCCCTGAAACGAGCGATGGAGGCGATCGACACCTGCATCGCCTTCAAGAACGCGGAGCAGGCCTCGTTCAACGCGGGGGTGGGGGCGGGGCAGTAGTCTGCGCCTGGCGGCGCGTTGTCGGTTGTCTGCGTGCTGCGGCGCGCGTGGTCGATATTGTCCGTTGCGGCGGTTGCCGGTGAATGCGCGGCTTCGCCGCCAAGCACAGACAAAGTGTCTGTGCCACATTGGCCGCCGATATTTGCACACGCTGTCGTCGCGATGCAGGATCGAATGTGGCACAGACACTCTTGTCTGTGCGGTGCAAGACCGACATCACTGGTAGTCATCCTCCACGCTCGGCGTAGCGCGCAGACAATCGACAACGCGCCGCCAGGCGCAGACAACACGAATCCTCTTTCAGCAACCCTGCCATATGTAACCCGGCGGTACAATGACATCCGTAGCTTCCATTAATGGCCGAGGATGTCGAAGCGTTGCTGGTTGCCAACGTTCCGCTGATCGAGCGGCTTGGCCGTGCCGCGTGCCGCGGCTCGAACATGAACGCGGCCGACGTGGAGGATTTTCTCTCCCAGGTGAAGCTCAAGCTGGTCGAGAACGACTATGCAGCGCTTCGGGGATTTCAGGGGCGTTGTTCGCTGGCGACGTGGCTCGCGCTCGTCGTTCAACGCCAGTTGCTGGACTTCCGCGCACATATCTGGGGCCGATTCCGCGCTTCGGCGGAGGCGCGGCGAATCGGTGAGACGGCGGTGCGGCTGGAGTCGCTGATCGTGCGCGACGGGATGAGGATCGAGGAAGCGGTCGAGCTTCTACGTCGGAGTGGTAGTGACATCACCGTGGCCGATGCCGAGCGCACCGTCGCAACACTGCCGCGGCGGCGTCCGCAACCGGTGCGCGTGCCGCTCGACGATGTCGACGCCGATCGATCGTTTCCGCGAGTGGAGATGGCGGCGCCGGACCAGGCCAGCGCGTCGCGCACGATCAGTTCGGAGATTCGGGCGGCCATAGCCGGTCTGTCTCCGAATGATCAGGTGCTCCTGCAACTGCATTTCGCCGCCGGAATGCCCGTAGCCGAGATCTCCCGCAGCCTCGGTGTTCCGCAGCAACCGCTGTACCGCCGCCTCCGCAGCCTCTGCGCGCAATTCCGGGAACGACTCCTTGCCGCGGGCATCGACGGCGCGCGCGTGCTCGATCTGCTCGACGATTCCGGCGCCGATCTCGACCTCGGCCTCCATCCATCAACAAATCCCGGCCCGAGACCGTCCACCGAAGAAGAAGGGAACCCGCATGCCTGATGAGCGCCATCCATGCCCGGACGAGGAAACGCTCGGCGCGTTCCTCGATGCACGTCTCGAAGGAGCGGAGCGCCTGGCCGTCGTCGCGCATCTTGCGACGTGCGACCGCTGTATCGCCGGCAGCGAATTCGTCGCCCGGATGCGGAACGCGGAGCCGGTCGTCGACGTCATTCCCATTCATCCGTGGCGGAGGCAATGGCTCATCGCCGCCGCGATTGCCGTCGCTGTCGCCGGCGCGGCGTTCGTTGTCTGGCGTGGCGTGAGTCGCCGTGAGACGGGGATTCCCGCGCTGATCGCCGCGGCGCCGGTTCGCTATCGCACGGTCGAGCCGCGGCTGGCGGGCTTCCGGTGGGCGGCGGTGCAGCGCCTTCGCGAAGAGCCGTCGACGACAACGGATCCGGAGACTCTCCGCCTTGGCGGCGCCGCGGCGGACGTGCTTCTGCGCGCACAACGTGATGCGTCCCCCGAGGCCGCTCACGCGGCGGGCGTCGCCGAGTTGCTGTTGCAGAAGCCGGGTGAGGCGGCCGAACGTCTGCGGGATGCGGCGGTGAAAGAGCCGAAGGCGGAAACGTGGAACGACCTGGCCGCCGCGTACTACACAGACGCGGTGCGCGAGGGCCACGCGGCCGAACTGCCGCGCGCACTCGCCGCGGCCGATCAGGCTCTGGCGATGGCGTCGGACCTCTCCGAGGCGCGCTTCAATCGCGCTCTGATTCTCGAACGGATGGGGCTCCGTGCCGAGGCCGCCGCGGCATGGCGGGAGTATCTGCAACGGGATGGGTCGTCGGATTGGGCGGCCGAGGCGCGGCGTCACCTCGAGACATTGCAGAGCGCGCCGGCGACGTCCCCGCAGGCGCGGCTGGATCGCCTCGAACGCGCCGCCGCCATGCACGACCAGGCCGCGGTCGATGCGCTCGTTCGTTCGGGTCCGCAGGACGCACGGGCCTGGACGGAGAGCGACGTTCTCGGACGCTGGGGCGAAGCGATGCTTTCCGGTGACACAGCCGCCGCATCGCGGTTGCTGGAGATCGCCAGCGTCACTGGGGCGGCGCTGCAGCGCTTCTCCGGCGAATCGCTGCTGGTGGAGAGTGCGGCTGTGATCGCGGCCGCCGACGATCGCCGGCGGATCTTGCTTGCGCGCGCACACGCGGCGTTCCGGCGTGGAAGGCTGGCCTTTCGCGACCATCACGACGAGGCGTCGGCGACCCTGCTCGGCGCTGCTCGCGATTTCGATGAAGCGAAGAGTCCGATGGGGGATATGGCCCGCCTCTTCGCCGCCTCCGTCTACTTCGATGGCAACCGGATCGATGACGCGGCAGCACTGCTCGAGGGCATCACAACCACGCGTTACGACGCGCTGCACGCGCAGGTGGCGTTGCGCCTGGCCGACTGCCGGATGTACCAGGGGCGATGGGAGGATGCGGTACATGGCTTCCGCGATGCGGCGGCGCGATTCGAGCGGCTTCACGAGAGCAGCAACGCCGCATCCGCGGAAGCAGGCCTCGGCGACGCTTACGATGAGCTGGGATCGCGCGATGAGGCGTGGACGCAGCGAGCCGCTGCCTTCCGTAACCACGGCCGCGATGCCGCGTCGGCACTGCGGCTGATCGCCACGGTGGCCGCGGCCTCGCGTAGCGAGCTTCGCGCGGAGCAATGGGAGGAAGCACGTTCGCTGCTCCGTGTGGAGGCGGACGTGGCCACTGGTCTTGGGGATCCGCTTCGCATCGCGGATGTCTGGAGCCGTCGTGCTTTGGTCGACGCCCATCTTGGCGATGACGAAGCGGCTCGTGAAGATGTCGTCCGCTGCCGTGCGTTCCTGGCACGTGCCAGCGCCTCGGGAATTCGCGATCGCATCGCAGCCGAGGCGAAGATCGCCGAAGCGGCGGCGATCCGACGGCACGACGCGCCGCGCGCAATCGCGCTACTGGCTTCGACGATCGACTTCCTCAGTGCCGCCGGCGAGCGCATCGCTCTTCCGGATGCGCTTCTCGAGCGCGGCCGCGCGCTCCGCGATGCGTCGCGGCCCGCGGAAGCGCTGAACGATTTCGGCGCTGCTCTCGCCGAGGTCGACGCGCAGAGGCAGGTCGCACCGGCCGGCGCGGCAATATTCGATGCCGTGGCACCGCTAGTGGAAGAGACCATCGCATTGCAGCTCGAGCGGAACGATGCGCCGGAGGCGTTCGCTACGGCGGAACGGGCACACGCCCAGGTATTGGGTGAGACGCCGGCAACGCCTGCCACGACACGACAGGTCGCCTCGGCGCTCGCTCCCGGAGAGATGCTGATCGCCTACGCACTCGTTCCTGACGGTATCGCGGCGATCGTCGTGACGCGCGACGGAATTCAGATCGCGCAGCAAACCGCCGACCGCCGCGAGCTCGCCGACGCCATTCGCGCCTTGCGCACAAGCATCACCGCGCGCGACGATCTCCCTGCGGTCGAAACGCGTTCCTCGAAGCTGGATCACTTGCTCTTCGCACCGATTGCCGGCGCACGCACGGCCTCCTCGCTGGTCATCGTTCCTGACCGCTTTCTGCAGGCGGTGCCGTGGGCGGCGTTGTACGACGAGGAGCATCATGCCTTTGCCGTCGAAGCGCATGCAGTCACCGTCGCGCCGAGCGCGTCGCTCTGGCTGAGAAATCGCGCGCCGCGACAGGACACCGCCAACCCGCGCCTGCTGCTCCTGACCGCGGCATCGCGTGTCCATATCGATCCTCTTGACCACATCTCAACGGAGCGGAACGAGATCGCGGCGTCTTACGGAGAGCGGGTCGTTCTCGACGCCGGTGACGCCACGCCGCAGCGCTTCATAGCCGCCGCGGCGGACGCGGATGTGATTCACTTCGCCGGTCACGCGCGCTCCGGGCCGGAGCCGGCGCTGTTGCTCGGCGAGAGTGGCGAGCTGCGCGCCGGCGATATCGCCAGAGCGCACTTCGTCCGCCCCCATCTTGTCGTTCTTTCCGCCTGCGGAACCGCGGCAGGCGACGGCGACGGTTTCGACGGTGCGCATGGAATGGTCCAGGCATTCCTGACCGCCGGCGTTCCCACGGTCGTCGGGACGCTCTGGCCGGTCGATGACGCCGAGGCGGCCGCGCTCTTCGTCGCCTTCCACCAGCGCCTCCGCGCCGGCGGCGACGCCGCAATAGCGCTCCGCGACGCTCAACTTTCGTTACTGAACGGGAGCAACCCTCGATCACGCCACCCGGCCGCGTGGGCCGCGGCGGAGCTGTTCGGCGGGGTTGCGCCGATTGCGAAACGTTGAAAGGAGGAGGTTATGTTCAAGATTCTGTTTCTCGGTCTATGCATGTTCGTGAAAAACGATGGCCTAACGCAAACGGTCGTCATCCCCGACCTCACAGCACCGGTGAGCATGACGACGCCACGCGGACCGACTTGCGTGGAACCTCACATCGCATACATCGCCGCACCGGCCGAAAACACCACGTGCAGCGGGTGCGAAATTCTCACGGATGAAAAGAAGGTCGCGTGGAAGGTTCTGTACTTGAGGGGTGACACGGTTAAAGTCACTGGGCTGAACGATCCATACAAGGAGGTCGGATTCAACATCCCCCGCATCAAGACGTACTGTCGGATGTTTAGTTTGTCAATCCCTCCAACAGCGACAACGCTAACCCTGACAAACGGCACACTAAGCGCCCAATCTGACGACAATGGCGTGGTTACCAGTACTCTCTCGAATGAGAATACAGAAGCGGCCGTTATTTTTGAGGTACGGCGCGGCGTTGTTACGGAAACGATGACAGTCGTTCGGCACAAGGAAGGGTCTGTGGAGATCAGAATCGCGAATCTCTATGCTGCTGGGCATTTCAAAGACAAGAAGAAATTCCCTGTGCTCGCCGAGAACCACTGGCTTGCCTACTACACCCTCTCCGCGACGCCGGTCGTGTGCGATCTCCCCTCTCTGTCCGGACAAGGCGCCGAGACGACCTCCGCCTGCTCAAACAGCGGCTATCCCTGAGACGAGCCCCTCGCGCCAATAAATCCGGCGCGAGGGTCGTCTACCTAAGCAGACGACGAAACGCGGCCGCGCAACGTCCTCCCAGGACAAGAGTCGGAACCATCAACAACGAACACGATGGAGCGATCCATCGATCAGGGAGGAACCATGTCCAGCAATGTTTCGAATGACGCCGAATCCACCATCAACCAGCCGAAGATCCTCATTGTCGCGGACGGCAATGTCGGTTTCGGCGAGTTTTCCATCGATCACTTCATCAAGGTCCTGGAGAGGCGCTTCACGGTGACAATGGTCCGCCGCGAGTCTCTTCCATTTACCGTCGAAAACCTCCGCAACTTTCACGAGCTCTGGCTCTTCGGCCATGTGGCGCGCGTCGGCGATGCGCCGCGCGGCGAGGAGCTGGCGAAGGTCGAGCTCGCAGCGATCGCGACGTTCATGAATGCAGGCGGAGGTGTCTTCGCCACCGGCGACCACGAGGATCTGGGAATTCAGATGTGCGGCGATGTTCCTCGGGTCCGCAGCATGAGAAGGTGGATCTGGAAAAAAACTGCGGGGCCGGGCGATCCGCCAATGGCACCAAGCGGTAAGGGACGCGATCGTCACGATACGCTCCGGCCGTCGAAGACAGGTGCATACGTTCACGAGAATCAGGGAGACGACATCCCCCAGCCGATCACTCCCCGGTTGTTCGCCAGTGCGGCGGGTGTCACCGCGGTTCATCCCATCTTCGCAAGTTCCGGAAACAGAACGATCAACATTCTCCCGGACCACACGCACGAGGGCAATTGCGTCAAGCCATTGACGCTGACGGAGACCTACGACTTCGGAAGCGTGAAAGGGGAAGACTACCCGATGGTCGCTGGGGGCCGCCTGTCACCCGAGATCCTCGCCGATGAAACCACGATCGGTGGCCATACGACGCGTGAGGGCAACCAGACGTACCCGGAGGTGTACCGCGCCTCGTTCGGTGCCATTTGCGCGTACGACGGCAGCAGGCTGCCCGCCGGACGCCGCGTGGGCCGGGTGGTCACTGAGGCAACGTGGCATCACTTCATGGACATAAACCTGAACGGGTTACTGCCGATCGCCGAGTACAAGCAACAGATCGAGACCTATTTCCTGAATATCGCCCGCTGGCTGTTGCCGCAGGCGAAGCAGCGCGAGGTCATCACCGCCGGATTTCGCGCCGCTCTGAACCGGTACCCGCTGGTGGAGTTGGTCCCCTCCGGCGATCCTTCCGACGTCCGAAACGCCGCCGGCGTCGGCGCAATGACACGAGCATGCCTCGACGAGCTCGAGCCGCACGTCGTGGCCATACTGCTCAGCGAGGCCGGCCTCGATAGCATCAATCCTTTTGCGGCGGCCGGTGTGGAGCCGCCGGCGCCGAATCCCTTCTTCGATCCGAACATCACCATCGACGTGGCGTTGGGCGGCGCGATGCTGCAGTTCGTGAACGCGTCGTCGTCCGATACGACGGCAAAGGATCTCGCGGACGAGGCGATCAAAGGCGCGCAAGCAGCGCTCAGTGCTTTCCCGGATGCGCTGGCAAGTTCCACGAGCGCATTCACCGCTCTTCTCGCCGCGCGATAATCGGAGGCGATCATGAACTCCGATGAGCGCCGTCAGGCCGCGCTCACACGCGCACGCATGCTGCTCATGCTCGGCGAAGACGACTATGAAGGGTCACGACGACATGCAGAGCTGGTCGCGCGACGATTACTCGTTCGGTGAGGCTTCCGTGTTCGCGCCTGGCCAGTTCACGCTCCGGCAGCGGCGGTGCCGCTGCCGGAGGGTCGGCTGCATTTCGCGGGCGAGCACACATCGCTCAAGCAGGCCTGGATCGAGGGAGCGGTCCAATCGGCGGTCCGCGCGGCCCTCGAGGTCCACACTGGAAATGTTAAGGAATGCATGAAACGAAATCAGGCAGGAATACACTATTTGACGGGTCTTCATACGCAAGGGTCGGGTTCACCGCTTTAGCCGGCGCTTGCGCTTACGCGTCAACGGTCAACCAAGGAACGGTCGTCCTCCAGTTCAGGCGGGAAATCCGTCATGTGGTTTCATTCGAGGCGCACCCTCGGCATGTGGTTTCTGGCGATCGCGGGAATCCCCGCGTTGCTCCACGGCCAGACGTCCGCTCCCTCCCTGGGAGCCGCTGCAAGTTTCGCCGTTCTCGGCGGATCGAGGGTCACGAGCTCGGGCTCGACGATCATCACCGGCAACCTCGGCGTCAGTCCGGGCAATACGATCGCCGGTTCGCCGAGCGTGAAGGTCGGCGCGACGTTTCGCAATGACTCTACCGCGCGTCAGGCGCAACGAGACGCCACGGCCGCGTACAACGATCTCGCCGGCCGGGTTTGCAGCGTTGATTTGTCTGGACAGGACCTGGGCGGCAAGACTCTCGGACCCGGCGTCTATTGTTTTTCGTCCTCCGCGCAGTTGACAGGGACGCTTACTCTAGACGCCGCTGGAAACCCCGCCGCCGTCTGGATTTTCCAGGTGGCGAGTACGTTCACGACTGTCCCTGAGTCACGAGTTCTTGCGATCAATGGTACCCAGGCAGGAAAGGTGTTCTGGCAGGTCGGCAATTCGGCTTCCCTCGGTGCAAACAGCACGTTTCTGGGAAGCCTTTTCGCCCTGACCAGCATCACCCTGAACAATGGCGCCAGCGTTTCCGGCCGGCTCCTGGCGCGCGCGGGCGACGTGACGTTGGATACGAACGATGTCTCCCTCTGCTGCGATCCTCTCGTCCTCAATCCACTGTCCCTTCCGGGTGGAACGTCCGGCGCTCCCTACAACCAGACAATCACCGCCAACGGAGGTCTGGGCCCGTACACCTTCACGATCATCTCCGGATCGCCGCCGTCGGGACTGAAGCCTCTCACTCCCGGCGGCGTGTTGTCCGGGACACTTGCATCCACCGGCACGTTCTCATTTACGGTGATGGCCACCGATTCCCACGGTTGCACAGGGAGCCGGGAGTACGCGATCAGCGTGATATGCCCGATGATCACCGTGACCAATCCCCCAGTAACAACAGGCCTGGCCGGTAAATCGTTCAGTCAGATATTTACCCAAACCGGCGGGGCTGGCATGACCACCTTTCGGACGACTGACACGTTGCCGGCCGGTCTGACAATGAGTGATGCCGGTGTCCTTGCAGGCATTCCGGTGCAGATGGGAAAGTTCCCCATCGTTGTCACCTTCACTGACGCGAACGGCTGCACCGGCACGGGAACGACTTACAACCTCGAGATCATCTGCCCGACGATTACTGTCACGAATCCAGCCGTTACTGCCGGTATTGCCGCCGTTCCTTTCAGCCAGACGTTTACGTTTACCCAGTCGGGCGGCGTTGGCGTGACTACCTTCTCAATTCGCAGCGGCACGCTCCCGGCGGGTTTAACGCTGAATTCGGGGACAGGCTGTCTGGAGGGTACAACGACCCAGACCGGATCCTTCCCCATCGTCGTCCGAGCGAGCAGTTCGAGCGGCTGCACGGGCGATGGTCCAACGTACCCGCTGGTCATCAACTGCCAGACAATTAGTGTGACCAACCCCATCACGATGGTGGGCACGGTCGGTACACCCTTCAGCGAGACCTTCACGCAATCAGGAGCCATTGACGGCGCGACGTTCTCGCTCGCCACCGGCATGCTCCCCGCTGTTCTGACGCTGCACCCGACGGGCGTTCTCGACGGCCCGCCGACGCAGTCCGGCTCCTTCCCGATCACAGTCAAGGTCACGGACGGCATTGGCTGTACCGGTATCGGCGTCTCCTACTCGCTGCTCATTAATCCCGCTCCATGCGTAACGCTCACTCCCTCCACCTTGCCGGCGGCGTGGCCGGGCGTCCCATACAGCGAGGTGATCACGGCCAGCGGCGGCACGGCGCCGTACGCGTTCGTATTCACGGGGACGCTTCCTCCGGGCCTGGCCTTCACGACGACGCAAACGACAGCAACGATTTCCGGGACGCCGGCGACCTTGGGCTGTTTCCCATTCACCGTGACGGTGACCGACGCCACCGGCTGTTCCACCAGCATTACCTACACGATCTGCGTAGCCACCGGCGGCCCCACGCTTTCCGGGTGGGGGATGGTCGTGCTTTCGATCTTGTTGGTGGCAGCGGGGCTCGTGACGATGCGCAGGGGAGGCTAGGGCTGGGTATGAGCAATAAGAAGACGATGTTGCGTCACACAGCGCTAACCGTGGTCGTGCTGCTGATCGCCCCGGTGGCCATGGCACAGGGCTCTATCGGCGATCCTGATGATTCTGTCGACCCCCGTTTGCACGACGGAGCGCTCTTCATCTCCCGCGTCGTCCTCGGCGGCGCCATCGGTCCCGCCTACGATTACCGCCCTCTCCATAAAGACGTCGGCTTCGTCAGTCTTGCGAACAGCTTTTACTGGCGGCATATCCAACTTGATTACAAGATCAGCGATACGAGCGGGAGCAACAATCCGGTCAGCGTATGCGGCTGCGCTGGCAATCCAATCTATTTCCCGACGCCGCCTTCGCGTGATTCGGTACCAGCCGCACCGCCTCCGGGTGTGAAAGAGACCGCGCAGTTTGCGTTGTATCACGCTGTGGACGGCGGTCCGGCACAGCCTCCGGTCATGCTGCGTTATCGATTGTCATTGAGCTGGCAGCCGATCAAGACCGACGTCACCTCTATCGCCACGGGAGAGACATCGCACCTCTCCGGCAGCGAGCGGTCGATCGGTCTCGATGCCGACACCTACTTTCGCTTTCGCGATCATGACGTATGGGGCTCGCTGATCATTGCGAGGACGGTGCAAACCGGGACGACAGACAATCGCGCGCAGAACGCGCTTGTTTATATGAGTCGTTTCCCAGGGCGGACGATCGGCCCGATCGTTGTTCGCGCCACGCTGACCGTCGGCGGCGTCTCCGGCAGAGGCGCTTCCGGCCTTAACATCGTCAATCCCGCCTTCGAAGCGTTCTGGCACAATCCAAAAACGCTAATGAACCTCCTCCTCGTCTGGAGTCCCCTGGCGGCGAGAAGCGGAACGGAGCGGTGGCAGAACTTCCACCAGATTGCCTTCTTCGCCGACTATGCGCCCGTCGTGAAACTTTTCCGCTCGCACAAGGAATGAGACTCACGTAAAGCTGGGCGGCCACGCCAGCGGGATGGGTGGAGGCGCGGTGGTGGGCCATGGCACCGGTGGATTGAGCAACCGTCCGACGACGAAGTCGCCGAAGCTGGTGTTGCCAGGCGGCACGTTTGGTCCGACCGGAGTACTGCACTGCAGAGAGCGAGTGACCGTGCTTGCCGCGAGGGGATGGCTGATGGCGCGAACGTGACTCGTCGTATCGAGGACCAACTCCACATTGGCCGTCTCGAACTGTACGAACGGCTCGCCCGTCGTTGGATCCACGGCGCCGAACGATGACGCCACCGTCAGCGGGTCGTGCAGGAAGCCGGCGTTGTCGACCTGTCCGGCCGAAGGATCGGTCGGACCGATCCTGTAGCGGAAGAGCTGCGACTGCTTCAGGCTCCAGGCGCCGATCATCTGACCGAGCATCGCCAGAACGGGATACGTCGCTCCGGCGGCGTTGATCTGCGCCAACTGCTCGGTCGTCAGCCAGGTCTGGAGCGTGAGATCGGCCGTGACGAAGTTCATCTCCGTTGTCGGCTGCGAGACCCCGAGCGGCGCAAAGATATCGAAGAGCGCGAGCGCGGCGACCGGATCCGAGGCCAGGTTGTAGTCGACGGCGGGGGAGACGAAGCCGCCGTTGAAGGGGACGGGGTTGAAGTGCAGCCCCATGGTGTAGATCGCCGGCACGTTCGCGGCGATCGGCGGGAGGCCGAAGACCGGCGCGGTGGAGTGTGCCAGGGCCTGATAGATGTTCGTCATCGGGCCGATTGCGATGAGGGCGATGTCATTGTTGGCCGCGTAGGCGCTGGCCAACGCGACTCCGGCGGCGGTGCTGTCTGGCGGAGTCGCCCATACGCCCACACCTTCGACCGGCTGGTTCGCGGACGCGTACCACCCCGAGTTACCGAACCAGTTGAACTGATACGCCGCCCACTGCTGCAGAAGCACAGGTGCCGGCGCGGGCGGCGATGCGCTGAACGCCGCAGAGCCCGCGTTCAGAGGGGCCGGGGCAACAGTCGGCACATCCCATCCTGGATAGACCGGGATGTCAGACCTGCCCGCGGCATTGAGAAACGCCTGCACCATCAGAGCGCGGACGAACGATTGCCGCCCCACCACACTGATTCCCTGCACGTCCAGCTCAGGAGAGGCGAGCGCGAGCAGAAGGGCGATGGAGTCGTCGGAATCGCTTCCAAAGTCGGTGTCGATCCAGACCTTACGCGGTGCGGGCATGTTTGTCCTCCACTGACGAGACAATTCGATCCTGACGGACTGATGGATTGGGGATGCCATGCAACATGCGCGCGCGCGATGGGATTGTCAAGCTGGGAAAACCGGCAACCGTCGCCGATCAATGTCGGGCCGCGTGATGCCGGCCGCCCGGTTCGGGGACGCCCGGAACGACCAGCAGCGTGATGCTCTGCTGCGGCAGAGTGAGGGAGATCGACGATCCGGCTGGCAGGTCCGGCAGCCGGCGGATCGTGTTGGATGAGTCGAGCTGCCAGCGCTGAACGATCGTGCCCGCGGGAACGAAGCCGGCAAGTGTCACCGTGGCCGCTGTGTCACCGAGCAGCGCCTTGGTCACGATCATGATCGTCAACGCATGATCGGAGGAGCGCACGGCGGCGAACGGCGCGACTCGATCTACGTCCGGCCCCGAAGCGCTGACGCTCGCGTCGCCGAAGGCCGAATGGTTGCCATCGTAGTTCCGGTACATCCGGATGGCCTTGTAGGTCGGCGTAGCGGCGTCGGGTGTTGTCCAGCGCGTGGCCAGGTCCAGTCCTTCGCGGCCGAAGATGCCGAGGATGTCGGCCTGTGTTGTGGCGCCGTTGATCGCCCCCTCGGCACCCCAGTTGTACTCAGTGATGGCGATCTTTGTGCCGGGATAGTGGGTATCCGCCCATTGATGGAGCCGTGGAATCAGTTGCACCTTGTCGTTGATCCACGTCTGGTCGACGTACGCCGGATCCCAGAGTGAACGAGTGGATTGATTGCGCCGCAGTTGCATGGCCGAGGAGACGTCGTCGCCGAACTCGCCACCCTGCGGATAGTAGTGGGCGCTGACCACGTCGAGCAGACGTTGCCCGTTGCGCTGATCGTTCATCCGGATCTGGTCGAGCAACCAGGGGATGTAGTCCTGATTGCCGTGCGCCGTACGGTCGGGAAGTGGTCCGTTCCACCCGTGCGCCGCTCCCCACTGCTGGTCGTAGCCGCTGTAGAAGTAGCCGCTCCAGCCCCACTCCTCGGGGCCGGCGACGAGGGCGGTGGGATCGACAGACTTCACCCTCCCGGCATAATCGATCATCCGGGACAGAATCTCGTCCATGCTCGCACCGGCCGGGTGAACGTCGCGGTGTGTGGAGTGCCAGATGCTCGGCTCGTTGTCGAGCAGGTAGTAGCGCAACGGGCCGTTCGCGGCGGAGCCCCATCTGGCCAGCAGATGCTGCAACCAGCCGAGCTGGTACGCCGAGTCCGCGGGCTGGTTTGCGTCGTGGGGATCGTTGCCCGTGACCGCGGTGCCGTTGCTGCGAACGCCATTGCCGGCGTCCGGCATCCAGTAGTCCGTGCTCTGCTGCGGGCCGTACCTTGCCACGGAGAAACTGGCCAGATTGGATCGCGCGTTCCCGAGCCTGGCCACCCAGCCGATCATTGGCACGGTGACCATGGCGTACGCGCCGCCCGAGGCGCTGTTGGCGATGAAGGTGTCGGCAAACTCGCCAGGCGTCGCGCTTGTCTCCCCGATGCTCTCGTAGTACCAGTCGGCAGCGCGATTGCTGGAATTGCTCATCCAATCGTAGCGCGTGGTGGCGTTCCCGCCCTGACGGTTGAGAGGAACGTTGAGGTCGGAGAGCTGGGCCGCGCTGGCGAAGGCCAGTCCATAGATCAGTGGACTGATGGGATGCCGGTCCTTCGACGCATCCACGCTGATGACGACCGGCGCGTTCTGACCCTCGGCCGCAGCGGCAAGGAGAAGGATGGTCATCAGTCTCAGAATTCGCGTCGCATTCTCCCCAAAATCAAAACACCTCGGGCCGCGTACGCCGTCTCAGGAGTCGCGAGCACCGAGGTGTGTTCGATGGAATGTAGTCGAGGGGGTGGGGTGGGGAGGTGATGGGTCTCACATTCGCGCGAAGCGCGTACCATCTCCGTATGTCGTCGCTCAACGTCGATTTCGTGACACTTGGCGAATACCCAAGTTCGCAAGCCCTCATCGGCGCTCGGCTCCGGCCGGGGCACAGACAAGAGTGTCTGTGCCGTCGGTGCCACATTGGACCCTGGCTTGCCGATCTACGGAACGTAGAACTTCGAAGGTCATCGGTTGTCGGTTGTCGGTTTGTTCCTTCTCATGACGCGGCGAAGCCGCAATCAACCGATAACCGACAACGCGCGAAGCGCAACCGTACGGCACAATACATGGCGTGACCATCACCGTCGATGCGCCCGTCCGCGCCCTCCCCGGTGCCGGACCGAGCCGCGCCAAACAGCTCGAGGAGGCAGGGCTGGCTACGGCCGGGGACCTTCTCTACTACCTGCCGTACCGGTATGAAGACCGGCGCCATCCGGTGCCGATCGCGGACGTCGGGCGGCACGTCGACACCCCCATTCTCCTGCGCGGCAAGGTGATGTCGGCGAACATGCACATCACCCGCTTGCGGCGGATGAAGGTGTTCGAAGTGGTCCTCGAGGACGGTACCGGCGCGGTGAAGCTGGTCTGGTTCAACCAGGGCTTTCTCGGCGATCAGATCAAGCGGGGCGACCGGCTGTCCGTTTTCGGAGCGCCGAAGATCTCGGGTTACGGACAACTCCAGATCGAGAGCGCCGACTGGGAAACGTTCGAAGGCGATGACGACGACGACGGCGCCATCGTGCCGATCTATTCGAAAGTCGGCAACATCCCGCCGAAGGCGCTGCGCCGGATCATCGCCGGCGCGCTGGCGGCGCTTCCATCGCTCGACGACCCGCTCCCGCCCCCCCTTCGCAAACGGCTCGGCGTGATCGACCTCGCTCCGGCGCTCGAGCAGATCCACCGGCCGCCGCAGCTCGATGCCGCCTTCCTCAGCCGCCGCTCGCGCGCGCACGTCCGCATCATCCTGCAGGAGTTTTTCACCTTGCAGTTGGCGCTCCGTGTCCGCCGCGCCAGCGAAGAGGTCAAGACGAAGAGCCGGAAGATCTCCGTCGGCGACGAGCTGCGCGCCGAGGTCCGGCGCATCCTGCCGTTCCGCCTGACCGGGGCGCAGAAACGGGTGGTCAAGGAGATCGCCACCGACCTGCAATCCGAAAAGCCGATGTACCGCCTGCTGGAAGGGGACGTCGGGAGCGGCAAGACCATCGTGGCCCTCATCGCCGCGGTCATCATGATCCGCAACGGGCACCAGGTGGCGCTGCTGGCGCCGACCGAGATCCTGGCCGAGCAGCACTATCAGCGCATCCGTCAACTAGTTGACGACTCCATCACCGTGGCCAAGGCCACCGGCTCGATGACCGCCGGCGAGCGGCGGACGTTTCTGGCGGCGCTCCGCGACGGCCTTCTTCAGCTCGTTGTGGGTACACACGCGCTGCTCGAAGACCGGGTGGTCTTCCACTCGCTCGGCCTGGCCATCGTCGACGAGCAGCACCGCTTCGGCGTCGAGCAACGCCAGCGCCTCTTCGCCAAGGGCGATACGCCCGACATCCTAGTCATGACCGCCACGCCCATTCCGCGCTCGCTGGCGCTGGCGATGTACGGCGACCTCGAGCTCTCCGTGATCGACGAGCTTCCGCCGGGACGCCAGCAGATCAAGACCGCGGTCCGGTCGGCCGAGCAGATCGAGCGCGTCTATCACTTCATCGATACCGAGATCGCCGCCGGCGCCCAGACCTACATCGTCTATCCCATCATCGAGGAATCGGCGAAGTCGAACCTCAAGCCGCTCACCATCGGCTTCGAAGCGACCAAGCTGCGCTTTCCGAACAGGCGCGTGGCCATGATGCACGGCCGCATGCCCGCCGCGGAAAAAGAAGAGACGATGCAACGCTTCAAGCGCGGCGAGATCGACATCCTGGTCTCGACCACAGTCATCGAGGTCGGCATCGATGTCGCCAACGCCTCCCTGATGCTGATCATCGACGCCGACCGTTTCGGACTCTCCCAGCTCCACCAGCTCCGCGGTCGCGTCGGCCGGGGAACGCGCCAGTCGTACTGCGTGCTGGTCTCGGACAAGGAGAAGGACCGCCTCACGCAGTTCGCGAAGACGCTGAACGGCTTCGATCTCGCCGATCTCGATCTCAAGCTCCGCGGCCCCGGCGAGCTCCTCGGCACCCGCCAGTCCGGCGCCCTGCGCTTCCGCTTCGGCCACGTCGTCCGCGACTACGAGCTGATGGAGAAGGCGCGCGACCTGGCTATCGAGATCCTGGAGAAGAGCGGCCTGGAGAAGGCGGAGAAGGTGGTGCGTAAGCTCCTCGGCGCCTCGATCCCGGCTACGGTCAAAGATTGAGCTGTCTGGGTCACCGGACAGGTATTGAGGTGACCTCGGCCGCGTGCGTGGGGATCGCGTTTCGCATGAAGGTCAGAGGCACATGACCTCAGGTCACAGCCGAAGGGGCTCAAGATCAGGGTCGAATGAGTTCATATCAGGATCGAAGGGGTTCGATATCAGGACTGAAAGACTTCAATATCAGGATCGATGGGGTTCGATATCAGGATTGATCCACATCAAAATCACGACCGTGTTCGATATCAGACGCGATTCTGATCTTGAGGTGGGTCGATTCTCATTTGAGTGGTTCGATCCTGATCTTGAGGAGGGTCGATCCTGATTTCGAGGTGGGTCGATCCTCATTTGAGTAGTTCGATTCTGATCTTGAGGAGGGTCGATCCTGAGTTGAGTGGGTCGATCTTGATCTTGAGGTGGGTCGATCCTCATTTGAGTGGTTCGATTCTGATCTTGAGTGGGTCGATCTGATCTTGAACCCCGTCGATCCTGATCCTGACCCGCTCGCGTCCTGATTCATGGAGGACAGCACTGAAGGAAGAGCTCGACAGGTTGCTCTCGAAGGCGATGGTGGTGGGTCCATGCGGCCTACGGCACCGAGCGGAGAGCGGGAGTCCGCGCCTGCTCCCGTCGGGCGTCTCGCCCGACGGCGGGGACGAACGCAGACGTAAATGTCAGGCAAAGGAGATGTCTCCATCCGCGTTTCCAGGCTTAACCCTGCTGCTCCGGGGATCCGACGCCGAACGAGACGCCGCGGCGGGAGCAGGCTTGACGCCCTGTCCGAGCTCTGATGGTTCCGCCTCGTGCGCAGAAATCGGTGGTGAATACAGATATGAAGGTCTTAAAATGTTCGCCATGAGCAACCTTCTCGATGAGGCCTATGCGATGGCCAAGGAGCTGTCCGAGCAAGAGCAGCAAGCGATCGGCGCATGGTTGCTCGCGGAGATCGACGCTGACCGCCGATGGGATGAGCTATTCGCGCAGCCGTCCGACGTGGTCGAACGTATGGCCGATAAGGCGCTCGAAGATCACCGGCGCGGCCTGAGCCTTCCACTCGATCCAGACACGTTGTGAAGTCGCACACGCTCCCCGAGTTTCGAAAACTCTTTCATGCGCTACCACCAGAGGTACGAGCCCAGGCTCGCGCCGCTTTTCGGCAATTTCAAACGAATCCACGGCGTCCTGGACTTCATTTCAAACGCGTACATGGCTCGAACCGTCTCGTCGCTGCACGCATAGGCCGCGGCTATCGTGCTGTCGGTGTGCTCGAGGCGAGCGACGAAGTGTTCTGGTTCTGGATCGGTCCGCACGACGAATACGAAAAGGTACTGAAGTCGATGGCCTAGTGATGATTCGTATCCTTTGCACCCCAACTACATCTGCTACACTGCGCCGTCCTTTGAACTGGCGCGCGTGCTGCGACGCGGTGTGAATCGCGCCAAATCCCCATTTCGAGCCACGAGTCAGCATTGAGCCAAGTACCCCAGTACGTCCTCAGCGGTCTTCGACCCACCGGCCGCGTCCACCTCGGCAACTATTTCGGCGCGGTCCGGAACTGGGTCCGTCTGCAGGATCTCTTCGACTGCTACTACTTCGTCGCTGACTGGCACGCCCTGACCTCGGACTACGCCGATACGTCGAAGATCACCCAGTCGACCTTCGATGCCGTGGCCGACTGGCTGGCCGCCGGCCTCGATCCGCAGAAGGCCACCATCTTCATCCAGTCCGAGGTCAAGGAGCACGCCGAGCTCCATCTCATCCTTTCGATGATCACGCCGCTGCCGTGGCTCGAGCGCGTGCCGACCTTCAAGGACCAGCAGGCGCAGATCGAAGACAAGGATCTGAACACCTACGGATTCCTCGGATATCCGCTGCTGCAGACCGCCGACATCATTATCTATAGGGCGAACTTCGTTCCGGTCGGTGAAGACCAGGCCTCCCACCTCGAGTTTTCGCGCGAGGTGGTGCGCCGTTTCAACAACTTCTACGGCGATGTTTTCCCCGAGCCGCAGCCGCTCTTCACCGAAACGCCGAAGGTCCCCGGTCTCGACGCCCGGAAGATGTCCAAGTCGTACAACAACACCATCGGCCTCACCGCCAGCGCCGACGAGATCCGCGCGCTGGTGATGACGATGTTCACCGACCCGAACCGGATCCGCAGGAAGGATCCCGGCAATCCCGGCATCTGCAACCTCTTTCAGTTTCACAAGCTCTTCTCGAACGAGGAGACGATCGCGCGCGTCGACCGGGAATGCCGCGCCGCCGAGATCGGCTGCGTCGATGACAAGAAGCTGCTGGCCGAGATCATGATCGAGTCGCTGCGGCCGATCCGGGCGCGGCGCGAAGAGATCGACCGCGATCCGTCGATCGTCTGGGACGCCTTGCGCGACGGCAACCGCAAAGCCCGCGAGCGCGCGCAGCAGACCATGCAGCTCGTGCGCGATGCGGTCAAGATCAACTACCGCGGACTCTGAAATGGCGATGACCACGATGGCGGACGAAGAGAAAGAGGTTTCCGTCGCGGCGCAGCCGGCCGACGACCGTCCCGCCGACGAGCAGGACGAAAGCTCCGGCGCGCTCAAGGTCACCCTCCCGTCCTTTCACGGACCGCTCGACCTGCTGCTGCACCTCATCAAGCACCACAAGATCGACATTTACGACATCCCCATCGCCCTCATCACCGAGCAATACACCGGCTATCTCGACGCCATGGAGGAGCTGAGCCTCGACGTCGCCGCCGACTACATCTACATGGCGGCGCTGCTCATCCACATCAAGTCGAAGATGCTCCTGCCGCACGACGAAGAAGCGGAGATCGAAGACCCGCGCAAAGAGCTGGTCGACCGGCTGCTCGAATACCAGCGCTTCAAGGCGGTGGCGGAATCGTTCGCGGAGCTCGACGTTCTGCGCATGGGCGTCTGGCCGCGGCCGGCGACGCCGATTCCGGGCACCGACGCCTCGGAGATCGACATGAGCGAAGTGGGGCTCTTCGATCTCATCGACGCCTTCCGCTCCGCGCTGAACCGTTACAAGCAGAACCATCCGCAGGCCATCGAGCTGAAGCGGATGGTCCACAAGATCTCCGACAAGATGCGCGAGCTCTACGCCACGCTGCATGAGAAATCGCCGATCCGCCTGCAGTGGTTTCTGGAAGGGCGCGGCCGCAACGAGCTGATCGCCATCTTCCTCGGCACGCTGGAGCTGGTGCGACTCGGCGGCATTTCACTCAAACAGAGCAAGAATTTCGGTGAGATCCTGATCGGGAAAACAGAGAAGACGATCGACGAGGCGCAGTTCGCGGTGTTCGACAACACGTAGGTGAAGATTGAGGATGAGGGATCAGTAGATTAGTGGATCAGTGGATCAGCGCATGAGTGATCAGGCTGGCTCTGATCCACTAATCTACTAATCCACTAATCGACCAATCCACTTCGAAGCTTCGGTACAGGTAAAAAACGGATGCCAATGGAACCAAACGAACTACGGGCCGCACTCGAGGCCATCCTCTTCGTCAGCAACGAGCCGGTGAAGCTCGACGAGCTCGCCGAGGCCTTTTCGGACGATGGACGGGAAGCGGTCATCACGCAGCTCGAAGAGATCAAGCGCGCTCTCGACGCCGGCCAGGGCGGCTTCATGCTCGAGCAGACGGCCGGCGGCTGGCGCTTCGCCACGCGCGCGGAGCATGACCCGATCCTCAAGAAGTACTTCGCCAAGAAGGGAGAGAACCGTCTCTCCATCGCCGCGCTGGAGACGCTGGCCATCGTCGCCTACCGCCAGCCGATCACCGCGCCGGAAGTCTCGGAGATCCGCGGCGTCAACTCCAACCAGACCATCCGCACGCTGCTCGAGCGGCGCATGATCCGTGTGGCCGGACGCAAGAACGTCGTCGGCAGTCCGTTCCTCTACCGCAGCACGCGTGAGTTTCTCGTTCACTTCGGACTGAACGACATCCTCGACATGCCGCGCCTCGAAGAGTTCGGAGATCTCATCGGCGAACAGATCAACGACGACCTTGTGCTGGCCATCGAATCGACTCCGATCGCCGAGGGCGTCGAGGTTCCGCTGGAGCAGGGAGAGCAGATCGACGACGCCGTCAACGCGGAGCTGAGCGCGGGCGATGAACGCGGTGCGATTGAAAACGCGACAACCGAAGAGGCGCAGCCCGCAATGAACGAGGTACAATCCGGCGTCGTCGACGAACAATCAGAGTGATGCAACAAGAGCGATTGCAGAAGATCATCGCCCACGCCGGCGTCTCGTCGCGACGTGAAGCAGAAGCGATGATCCGGGAGGGACGCGTCACGCTGAACGGGCGCGTCGTCACCGAGCTCGGCACGCGCGCCGACCCCGACCGCGATCACATCAAGGTCGACGGCAAGCTGATCACCAAGGCCGAGCCGCATCGCTACATCCTCCTTTACAAGCCGAAAGAAGTGATGACCACGGTGGAAGACCCGCAGGGCCGCCGCACCGTCATCGACCTCGTGCGCGGAATCCGCGAGCGCATCTATCCCGTCGGCCGTCTCGATTTTCATTCCGAAGGGCTGGTGCTGCTGACCAACGACGGCGAGCTGGCCTTCAAGGTGTCGCATCCGACGCACGGCTCGGTGAAGACCTACAGCGTCAAAGTGCGCGGGGTGCCGGAAGAGCGGCTGGTCGACAAGCTTCGCCGCGGCATCACCATCGACGGCAAGCGCACGCTCCCGTGCGACATCGAGCGGATGCACACCACCGGCAAGCGCGACGACGAAGGAAACAGTTGGTTCGAGGTCAAGCTGCGCGAAGGACGGACCCAGCAGATCCGCAAGATGTTCCAGGCCGTCGGCCATCCGGTATCGAAACTGCGCCGCGTCGCCATCGGCCCCATCTCCGATCCGAAGCTGACTCCCGGCGTCTGGCGCGAGCTGACCAAGCACGAAGTGAAGATGCTGGAGACGATGAAAGAGCTGAAGAAGCCGGCCAAGCGCCGCGTCGCCGCCGGTCCGGTCTCGCGAAAGAAACCGGCCGCGTCCAAGCGCCCGACCGCCGCCAAGCGTTCGGCTGCCAAACGTTCAGCGGCCAAGGGTCCGAAATCGCGAGCCACCGTGGCGCGATCGGCTCCCGTGCGCAGTTCCACACGGCGCACGCCGTCGCCGCGGCCGGCGACTCCGCGCGCGAAGGGAACGACAGGCAAGTCCACCGCCGGCAAGAAATCGCCCGTTCGCCGCTCCGGCGCCCGCCCGTCGCGAAGCAGCGCACGCCGCTAGGGCGCATTTCTCGCACGATGAGAAATTGCAGACGGGAGACCAATGTGGCACAGACACTCTTGTCTGTGCCGGTTCTCGCCAGGACTGAAAATCGCAAGCCCTCAGCGGCAATCGGCTCCGGCCGGAGCACAGACAAGAGTGTCTGTGCCACATTGCCCCTTCCTTGCGGTGGCTAGGCAACCATGACCCCGACGAAAATCATCGCCATCGATGGCCCGTCCGGCGTCGGCAAAACAACGACCAGCCGTCTCGTCGCCCGGGCCCTCGGCCTGCCGCACATCGACACCGGCGCCATGTACCGCGCGCTCGCTCTCGCCGCTACGCGGGAAGGGATCGATACGCATGATGAAGTGAAGCTGGAGGAGCTGGCCTCGCGCGTCCAAATCGACTTCATCCCCGGCGAAATACCGCGCGTCCTGCTCAACGGAGAGGATGTGACAGCGCTCATTCGTACGCCGGAGATGAGCATGGCCGCGAGCAACGTCTCCGCCGTTCCGGCCGTGCGCCGCGTCCTGGTCCGGCTTCAGCAGGAGCTCGGGCGCCGCAGCGGGGGTGTCCTGGAAGGGCGCGACATCGGAACGAAGGTCTTCCCGGAGACCCCCTACAAGTTCTTCCTCACCGCCCGTCCGGAGATTCGCGCCCGGCGCCGGTACGACGAGTTGCTGGCAAAAGGGGAGGAGGTTCCTTACGAATCGATCCTCCAGGCTACCGTCGCCCGCGACGAGCAGGACTCCAACCGCAGCGATTCGCCCCTCCGCTACGACGATACCTACACCGTGGTCGACACCTCGGATTTGATGATCGAAGAGGTGGTGAAGCGAATTGTCGGTGCTACACACCGCCCCCCATCCTGACGGTCCGCGCAGCGGGTTGCTGGGTTACTGGGTTGCTGGGTCTCACGGTCACGCAATTGCGGGCTCGCGGATGCGATGTCGTCACACACCGCGAGACCGCGCAGCCCCGAGACCGCGTAACCCAGCAACCCAGCAACCCAGTGCCCGCTGCGCGGACCGTCAGGATGGTGTTTGAGTCACGCCGCCCGTAATTCCTTGACTCCTCTCCAGCCTCGCCACTAAACTCCGCATTTCGACTAGTATCAACAATTTACGCCACGATGCGCCTTCCGGGCGGATGCGCCGGAAATCCAGGAGGTATCCCGTTTCATGCCGTCGAGTGACGATCCAAAAAACCTGAAACAACCGCTCCGAAAAGGGGGGGAGACGAACTCAAACGACCTGGAAGGTCTCGGCATGGACGAGTTGCTCGACATGTACGACCGGAAGATGTCGAACTTCGCCGAAGGCGACATCATCCGCGGGCGCGTCCTCAAAGTCATTGGCACCGAAGTCGTGATCGACATCGGTTACAAGTCCGAAGGCGTTCTTCCTGTCCACGAAGTCACCGGCTACGACGGCCAGATCACGGTCAAGCCCGGTGACGAGCTCGATGTCTTCATCGAGCGCCTCGAGAACAACAGCGGCTACATCGTTCTCTCCCGCGAGAAAGCGGAACGGATGCTGGTCTGGGACCGCATCGAGGCCGCGTTCAAGGCGGACGAGCCGATCTCCGGCCGCGTCGTCGAACGGGTCAAGGGCGGCCTGGCCGTCGACGTCGGCGGCGTCAAGGCCTTCCTTCCCGGATCGCTCATCGATACCAAGCCGGTCAAGAACCTCGATACCCTTCGCGGTCACGAGTACAAGTTCAAGATTGTCTCCTTCGACAAGAAACGGAACAACATCGTCCTCTCCCGCCGGGCCATCGTCGAAGTGGAACAGGCCGCGGCAAAGGCCGATACCTTCAGCCGGCTTCAGGAAGGGCAGCACACGCACGGCGCCGTCAAGAACATCACCGATTACGGCGTCTTCGTCGACCTCGGCGGCGTCGACGGCCTGCTCCACATCACCGACGTCTCGTGGGGCCGCGTCAACCATCCCTCCGAGTACTTCAACGTCGGCGATGAGATCGAAGTGGTGGTCCTGAAATTCGACCCCGCCGCCGAGCGCGTCTCCCTCGGCTACAAACAGAAGAGCCAGGATCCGTGGACCGACGTCGTGCAGCGCTATCCGCTCGGCTCGAAAGTCCACGGCCGGGTGGTCTCGCTCACCGACTACGGCGCCTTCATCGAGCTGGAAGAGGGGGTGGAAGGACTCATCCACGTTTCCGAGATGTCGTGGACCAAGAAAGTCCGCAACCCTTCCAAGCTGCTGACGATGGGCACGGAAGTCGACGCCGTCGTCACGGACGTCAACGTCCAGAACCGCCGTATCTCGCTCTCCCTCAAGGCGCTCGAACAGAACCCCTGGGACACCATCGCCGAGCGTTACCCGATTGGGGCCGTGATCAACGGCAAAGTGCGCAACCTCACCGATTTCGGCGCATTTGTCGAAGTCGAAGACGGCATCGACGGGCTCATTCACATTTCCGACATGTCGTGGAACCGCCGCCTCAAGCATCCCAACGAGGTGCTGAAGAAGGGCGACGCCGTGCAGGCGCGTGTGATCAACGTCGACGGCGAGAACCAGCGTCTGTCGCTCTCGATCAAAGAGTTCCTGCCGAACGAATGGGACAATTTCGCGAAGACGCACAACGTCGGCGATGAAGTGATCGGCAACGTGGCCAAGATCACCGACTTCGGTCTCTTCGTCCGCGTGGCCGACGGAGTGGAAGGGCTGGCGCACATTTCGGAGATCTCGCGCGATCCGAAAGCGAAGCTCGACAAGAGCTTCACCGTCGGCGAGCCGGTGCGTGTGCGCATCATCAAGATCGACTGGACCGACAAGAAGATCGGTCTCTCGACGCGCGACGTCGAAGCGCTGACCGAGGCCGAGATCGCGGAACATGCGGCCGCGGCTCCGCCGGCGGAAGAACATCAGCCGGAACCCGAATCAGAAGAAGCGACTCCGACTCCGGAGACCACGCCGCAAGGCTGATCCCATGACGGAACTCGATCCCGTAACGGCCCCCGGTGAACCGATCGCCGAGCCCATCGCGATACCGGTCGTTGCCGCCCCGCCGCGCAAGTCGCGGGCGGGAATCTTCTTCTTCGGCTTGTTCTCCGGCTGCCTGGTCGTATTCGGCGGCGTCTTTCTCTTCGTCGTTCTGATCATGGCCATGGCCAATGACGACGCCACCACCCGCGGCGACGTCTTCGGCGACAAGGTGGCCATCATCCCGATCGACGGCGAGATCTTCGGCTCGCGCGAGGCCATCGATGCCCTGCACCGCTACGCGCGGAACTCCAACGTCAAGGCCATCATCGTGCGCATCAACAGTCCCGGCGGAGCGATCGCGCCGTCGCAGGAGATTTACGAGGAGATCCGTAACGTCCACGCGCGGAGCGGCAAGCCGATCATCGCCTCGCTCGACAGCGTGGCTGCCTCCGGTGGCTACTACATCGCCTCTGCCTGCGACCGCATCGTCGCCAATCCCGGTTCCATCACCGGATCCATCGGCGTCATCCTGCAGTGGATGGAGACGAAAGACCTGCTGGCCTGGGCGAAGGTGAAGCCGCAGACCATCACCAGCGGCGCCATGAAGGCGGCAGGGTCGCCATACGAGGATCTCACCGACGCCCAGCGCGCCTATTTCCAGTCGATCGTCACGCAACTGCACTCGCAGTTCGTCCGCGCGGTGGCGGAAGGGCGCAAAGGCAAATTGAGCGAGGCCGACGTCAGCAGGATCGCCGACGGCCGCGTCTTCACCGGCGAGCAGGCCCTCGAGCTCAAGCTCGTCGACCAGCTCGGCAATCTCGACGACGCCATCCGCGTCGCCGCCAAGCTCGGGGGCATCAAGGGCAGGCCCGGAACCATCTATCCGAAGAAACGGACACGCGGTCTGTTCGATGCGCTGACCAGCGACGACTCCGATACGGAAACCGCCATCGGCCGCATTCTCACCCGCCGTCCGCGGTTTCTCTTTCAGTGGTGAGCGTCATGAGTGAGGAGGCACCTTTGGATCACCTGGAACCCGAAGAAGAGATCGAGGACAAAGCGGGCGTGATGACCAAAGCGGAGCTGGTGGACGAGGTCGCGCGCGTCGTCCAGCTCACGAAGAAACAGGCCGAGACGATCGTCAACATCGTCTTCGATTCCATCGTCGACTCCCTCCGTTCAGGCCAGAAGATCGAGCTTCGCGGCTTCGGCAGTTTCCGCCTGCGCAGCCGCAAGTCGCGCACCGGCCGTAACCCCAAGACCGGCGAGAAAGTCGAAGTGCCGTCGAAGAAGATCCCCTACTTCAAGCCCGGCAAGGAGTTGAAGGAGCTGATCAATAAGGTGATGGACGCCGCTGTTGCCACTCCGCCGGACGGTGGCGGAGGCGCTTGAGAAGCATTTGGACATTCTCTTCACCCCCTGGAGGTTTCCCTACTTGACCTCGCCGAAAAGCGAGAGCCCCTCGTGCATCTTCTGCAATGCGGTGAAATCGGGGACATCGCGGGAGACGCTGACCCTGTTCATTACCGATCAGGCCCTGGTGATGATGAACCGCTATCCCTACACGAACGGCCATCTGATGGTGGCGCCGGTGGCACATGATGCCTTGCTCTTCGACAGCCGCGATGACTCGCTGCGCGCGCTGATCCGTCTCACCGCCGAGGCCCAGCGGATACTCTCCGACGTCTACCGCCCGGACGGGTTCAACGTCGGGATGAACTTCGGCCAGGTGGCCGGTGCCGGGGTGCTCGACCACTACCATATGCACATCGTCCCGCGCTGGAGCGGCGACTCGAACTTCATGACCGTCACCGCCCGCACCCGGATCGTGCCGGAGGATCTGGACGTCACCTACGACAAGCTCCTGCCGCACTTTACGAACATCCGAAAGGACACACTCTCCCACCAATGAAAGGCCGCACGTTCCTCGCCGTTCTGCTTGCGTATCTCGTTCCCGGCGCCGGGCATCTCTTCCTCGGACGCCGTGGGCGGGCCATCAGCTTCTTCTGCATCGTCGTGCTGATGTTTCTCATCGGCATCGCCATCGACGGCGATCTCTACACGCTCGGGCACAGCAACGGATCGATCCTGCGACTGCTGGCCGCTCTCGGCTCGCTCGGCGCCGGCGTGATCTACTGGATCGCCAACGCCATGGGCGTGCACGGCGACGTCACCTCGATCACGTTCGAGCACGGCACGGCCTTTACGATCACCGCCGGACTGATGAACCTCCTCCTCATGCTCGACGTCTTCGACATCGCACAGGGCCGAAAAGAATGAGTCTCCTCCGCAATCACATCGTGCTGATGTTCATTTACGCCGTGGCCACGGGCCTCTTCTTCGCGCTGCTCTGGAAAGAGACGCGTGCCGAACGGATCCGCAGCTTCCTTCTCATCTTTCTCTCGCTCTTTTTCGGCGGGATCGCGCTGGCGTGGGCGATGTATCCGTTTCCGCTTCATTGATACCGATGAAACTTGCCATCGTCGCCGGTGAAGCCTCCGGCGATCTGCACGCCGCCGAAGTCCTTCGCGAGCTGAAGCGCCTCGATCCGGCCATCGAGACCTTCGGCATCGGCGGCGATCTGCTGGCCGGCGAGGGGATGCGTCTCGTCCACCACGCCCGGGAGATGGGAATCGTCGGCCTCTTCAACGTCCTGCGGCATCTGCGGATGTTCCGGCGCATCTACGACGAGCTGCTGGCCGAGGTTGCGCGCGAGAGGCCCGACGCGGTGCTCCTGGTCGACTATCCCGGATTCAATCTCCGGCTGGCCCGCGGCTGCAAGGAGCTCGGTCTGCGCGTCGTCTACTACATCTCGCCGCAGCTCTGGGCGTGGCGGCGCGGCAGGGTCAGGCAGGTGGCGAAGTACGTCGACCGGATGATCGTCATCTTTCCGTTCGAGGAGACCTTCTACCGGGAGCACGGCATCGAGGCGGCGTACGTGGGCCATCCGCTCATCGAAGAGATCGGGCACATCCAGCGTCCGCCGAAACAGGAGGGCCTCACCCGTATCGCCCTCCTTCCCGGCTCGCGGCGCGCCGAGGTCGTGTCGCTGCTGCCGCCGATGCTCGACGCGGTGGACGTGCTGGCGCGCGAGCGCCCCGTCGACGCCTGCGTCGTTCAGGCGCCGACCATTCAACGTGCGCTGATCGACCGCTTTGCCGCCGGCAGAAACGTCCGCATCGTCTCGGAGGAGAACAGCGAAGCGATCGCCGCCGCCGACGTGGCGCTCTCCTCATCCGGCACCGCCACGCTCGAGTGCGCGGTGCTGGGGACGCCGGTGATCGTCATGTACCGGCTCTCGCTGGCCAACTACTGGCTCGGCAGGATAGTGGTCACCATCCCGCACTTCGGCCTGATCAACATCGTGGCCGGGAAGCAAATCGTCCCGGAACTGATTCAAGGCCACGTGAACGGAGAACGAATCGCCGCGGAGACGCGCACGCTGCTCGATCCGGCCAACTACGGCCGCGTCGTCGCTGAGCTTGCGGCGGTGCGGAGTAAACTCGGCGATGCCGGCGCGGCCCGACGCGCCGCCGAAAACATCATGGAAGTCGTCAAGCGATGAAGGTCCTTCGCAGGCTCTACCACTATCTTCGCCATTACAAGGCCTGGGCGACGCTGGCGTTCGGCTCCATGGTCATCTTTTCCGTCACGACGACGGCCATGATCGGGCTGCTGCAGCCGATCTTCGATATCGGCTTCACGCCGCCCAAGGCAGTGGCACCCGCACGGAAGACGCCGCTGACCTCGCCCCAGCCATCGCGAATCTCGCGCGAGGAGCAGTTCAAGAAAATAGTCATCGACACGGTCCTCAAGCGCGACCTTCCGGAAGGGCGGCGCGGCTGGATCGTCAATCACATCGATCAGGCCCGCAGTCAGTTTCACCGCTGGTGGGACCCGGCCGGTCAAAAAGCCCAATTCCACCGCCTGCTGGCGGCGATGCTGATCGTCATGATTCTGCGGACGTTTGCCTCCTTCTTCTCGGAATACGCCTTCCAGAAAGTCGGGCTGTCGACGGTGCGGGACCTCCGCAACGAGTTGTACGAGCGGCTCATCTACCAGAGTCATCGCTTCTTCTCAGAACGATCGACAGGGGAGATGGTCAGCCGCGTGGTGTCGGACGCAGATGCCATCCAGGCGGCGGTGTCGACGCGCATGGGCGATCTCTTCCAGGAATCGCTCACGCTCTTCTTCCTGCTCGTCTATGTCTTCTGGGCGTATCCTGAGCTCGCGCTGATCACGTTTATCGCCGCGCCGCTGATCGTCTATCCGGTCGTCCACTTCGGCAAGCGTCTGCGCGGCACGACGCACCGTTCGCAGGAACGAATGGCGGACATGGCCACTCTTCTCGAGGAGACCATCCGCGGCGTGCGGATCGTCAAAGCCTTCACCATGGAGCGCTTCGAGATTGGCCGCTTCCGCGATGCCACGAAACGCCATCTCTCTTCGAACATGAAGGCCCAGAAGATTCAGGCGCTCTCTTCGCCGGTCCTGGACTTCATCACCGCCCTCGGCGGGATGGCTCTCTTTCTCTACGCGCAGCGCCGCATCGGCAACGGTACGTTGACCGTTGGCGCACTCATGGCCTACATCGCGGCGGTGGCGGCCATGTATCAGCCGATGAAGAAGCTGAACAAAGTCAATCTCTCGGTGAACACGGCGCTCTCGGCCGCCGAGCGCGTCTTCCGGATGCTGGACATCCCCAACGAGGTCGAGGACAAGCCGAAGGCGGCCACGATCGGCGCCGTCGGCAATGGGATCCGCTACGAGAACGTGTCGTTCCAGTATCAGGAGGAGCCGGTCCTGCGCGGCGTCGATCTCGACGTGGCGCCGGGGGAGATCGTCGCCATCGTCGGCGGCAGCGGCTCGGGGAAATCGACCTTCGTCAATCTTCTGCCTCGCTTCTACGACGTCAACGGCGGCCGGATCACCGTTGACGGACGCGACATCCGCGACGTGCAGCTCGCTTCCTTGCGCGGCCTGATGGGCCTGGTGACCCAGGAGGTCGTGCTCTTCAACGATACCGTCCGGAACAACATCGCCTACGGTCTCGGCGATGCTGATGAAAAGCGAGTCATCGAAGCGGCCAAGGCGGCCAATGCGCACGATTTCATCATGGCCATGCCGCATGGGTACGACACCGAGATTGGCGAGAGCGGCGTGCTCCTCTCCGGCGGCCAGCGCCAGCGGCTGGCCATCGCCCGGGCGTTGTTCAAGGATCCGCCGATTCTCATCCTTGACGAGGCCACCTCGGCGCTCGACACCGAGTCCGAGCGCCTGGTGCAGGGGGCGCTCGAGCGTCTGATGCAGGGCCGGACCACGCTGGTCATCGCCCACCGGCTCTCTACGATTCGTAGCGCCGACAAGATCGTGGTTCTCGACAGGGGAGCGATCGTCGAGACAGGTCCGCACGAAGAGCTGCTGGCCCGGCGCGGCATCTATCGCAAGCTGTACGATCTGCAATTCGCCGATGACGCGCTCCCGACCGGAGCGATCGCGTAAATGAAATTTGTAGCCTGGCTCGGATCGATCTTCATTCGCGTGCTGCACGCTACGCTGCGCGTGCGTCACGTCCACGCCGAGAACCTCGAATCGCAGCCGCAGTACATCCTGGCCTTCTGGCACGCGCATCTTCTGCTGATGCTGCATTCGGCCTATCGGCGGCCGATCGTGGTGATGATCTCGCGCTCGAAGGATGGCGAGTACATCGCCCGCGTCTTCGATCACTACGGCGTCGACTCGGCCCGGGGCTCGTCGACGCGCGGCGGTACGCCGGCGCTTCGTGAGATGATCCGCGCCGCCCGCGAGGGGAAAAACATCGTATTCACGCCCGATGGTCCGAAGGGGCCACCGCGCGTGGCCAAAGACGGGGTCATCTACGCGGCACAGGCGACCGGATTGCCGATCGTCCCTGTGGCTTTCGCGGCGCAAAAAAAAAACTTCTGCGGTCGTGGGACTCGATGGTCGTCCCGATGCCGTTCTCGCGTGCGCTCTTCCTCTACGGATCGCCATTCAGCGTTGCTCGCGGCGCGGATGTGGCGGAAGCGAGGGAACGCCTCGAGCGCGCCATGAACGAGCTTGCGGATGAAGCGGAACGGTTGGTAAACGAATGATCACATCGATGACCGGCTTCGGCCGTGCTGCCGGCGCGCTTTCGGCGCGCTACTTTGTCGCGGTAACCGCCAAGAGCGTCAATCACCGCTTTCTCGAGACCTCGGTGCGCATCCCCGAATACCTGTGGGAAGCCGAGGCCATGGTGCGCGCTCTCGCCTCCGACACCTTCGCGCGCGGCAAGGTCGACATCTCCATCCGCGTGCAGCGAACGGCGCAGCCCGATTACAGCGTCCGCATCAACACGCAGATCGCCAACACCGTCGTTCCGCAACTGCGCGCCATCGCCGAGGAGCTCGGGCTGGGATCGACGTTCTCCGGCGGCGATCTGCTGCGCATTCCGGACCTCCTCCAGGTCGAAGCGCTCGACTCGGAGATCACCGAAGAGGAGCGCGAGGCGCTGGCTACCATCGTCCGCGGTGCGCTGGCGCAGATGCGTGACATGCGCGTCCGCGAGGGCATCTCGCTCCACACCGACATCACCGCCCGTTTGCAGACAATCCGCGAGCTGCAGCGGCGTCTGGCCCTGCATCGCGACGACATCCGCGCGGAGCTGCTGGTGTCGTACCAGTCGCGCGTGCAGGAGATCGCCAAAGCCGCCGGCGTCGAGGTCAACCAGGACCGCATCGCCCAGGAAGTGGTGATCATGGTCGAGAAAGGCGATGTAGCCGAGGAACTGACGCGGCTCGCGCATCACGTCGAGCAGGCCGAGAAGGCCGTCAGCGGCGGCGAGGCGGCGGGCAAGAAGCTCGACTTCCTCTCGCAGGAGATGCTGCGCGAGGTCAACACCATGGGCTCGAAGTCGCGCTCCGCGGCGCTGCGGACCCTCGTTGTAGAATTGAAAACCGAGGTCGAGCGGATACGCGAGCAGGTACAGAATGTCGAGTAACTTCCACCCCGATGGGACGTTGTTCATCGTCTCGGGCCCGTCGGGTGCCGGAAAGACGACGCTGATCAACACCGTCCGCCGGCAGCTCGAGCCGATCGGAATCACCCTCTACTTCTCGGTCTCGCACACCACCCGCAAGCCGCGCACGGGCGAGATCGACGGCCGCAGTTATCACTTCGTCACCACCGAACAGTTCGAGGCCATGGTGGCGCGCGGGGAATTTATCGAATGGGCCTTCGTTCATGAGCAGCGGTACGGGACTTCCAAGTCCGAAGTCCTGAAGCGGCTCGATCGGGGCGAGGACGTCATCCTCGATATCGACTATCAGGGGGCCAGGCAGATTGCGGCCGATGCCGAGCTGAAACCGCGGTCGCTCAACATCTTCATCTTTCCGCCGTCGTTCGACCACCTCGAGCAGCGGCTTCGTGACCGCGGCCTGAACAGCGAAGACGAGATTCAGACCAGATTACAAAAGGCGGTCGACGAGATCGACGCCGGCAAAGAGTTTTACAACTACGTCATCATCAACGATGAGCTGAAGGTCGCCGCCGAATGTCTGAAGGCGGCGATCATCGCAAAGAAATTACAGACCAAGACAGCGCTCGAGGCGATCACCGCGATGGCCGAGCGTCTGAAGGAGGAGCGAGATGGAAGGTTTGCCAGAGGGCATTGACAGCAAGTTCCGTTACGTACTGCTCGTGGCCAAGCGCGCCGAGCAGCTCGTGCAGGGAGCCATGCCGAAGAGCAGAAGCAAGCACACCAAGCCGACGCGCGTGGCCATGGAAGAGATCGAGAAGAAGCAGGTGAAGTGGCAGCTCACCCCGCCGGAAGAAGAGACCACCGCGCTGGAAACGGAGTAACGCGGTTGCTGGGTTGCGGAGTTGATGGGTTATCGGTTGTCGGTTTGTCAGAAGTGAGAGTCCGCCGCTGACCGGTTTTAAGCCAGCTTCGCCGGCATAAGCCGGTCAGACGGACAGACTCTATTTCCGACAACTGACAACCGACAACCGATAACCCAGCAACTCAGTTAACCCAGCAACTCTGCAACCATGCACATCGTCCTCGGCGTCACCGGCGGGATTGCGGCCTACAAAGCGCCGGACGTCGTCAGGCGTCTGCGTGATGTAGGCGCCGAGGTGCGGGTCATCCTCACGCCGAACGCCGCGCGGTTCGTATCGCCGCTCTCGCTGGCGGCCGTCTCCGGCAACGGCGTGATCATCGAACAGTGGGGCGACCCGGGACACGGAGGTGTCGATCACATCAAGCTGGCGCGCTGGGCTGATCTCCTTCTGGTGGCGCCGGCTACCGCAAACATGCTGGCCAAGCTCGCCGTCGGTCTGGCCGACGATGCGCTCTCGACGTATGCCATCGCCCACCGCGGCCCGATCGTCGTCGCGCCGGCGATGAACACCTCGATGCTCCAGCATCCGGCGGTACAGATGAATCTCGTCGTCCTGCGCGAGCGGGGCGTGATCGTCCTCGATCCGGACAGCGGACTGCTGGCCTGCGGCGACGAAGGCTCGGGACGGATGCCCGATCCGCCGGTGCTGGCCGATTTCGTCAAACGGCAGTTCGCCACGCGCGACCTCGAGGGGCGATCGATCCTCGTCACCGCCGGTCCGACGCGTGAACCGATCGATCCGGTGCGCTTCATCTCCAACCGCTCGTCGGGGAAGATGGGCTATGCCATCGCCGAGGCCGCGCGGAGAAGGGGAGCGAAGGTCACGCTCATCTCCGGACCGACCGGCATTCCTGCTCCGGCCGGCGTCACCTTTACGCGTGTGATCACGGCTGCGGAGATGCACAAAGCCGTAATGGAAGCATTGCCCTCGCAGCAGATCGTCATTAAGGCGGCGGCGGTGGCCGACTTCACGCCCGTTGCCGTCGCCGATCACAAGATCAAGAAGCAGGCAGACGTCGATGAGACGACGCTGACCCTGAAGAAAGCGCCCGACATCCTGGCCGACATCGGCGCATCGTCGCCGCGTCCGTTCATCGTCGCCTTCGCCGCCGAGACCGACGCCGTCGAATCGAACGCCCGCGAGAAGCTCGTCCGCAAGAACGCCGACCTCATCGTCGCCAACGACGTCGCCGACCCCTCCATCGGCTTCGACTCCGATCAGAACGCCGTCACCGTCATCGCCCGCGACGGCTCCTCGACGACGATCGAGCGCGCCGCGAAGATCGTGATCGCGAATCGGATACTGGATCTGGTCGTCGAGCGGCTGTAACTGCGGCTCCGCCGCGTTATCGGTTGTCGGTTATCGGTTGACTGGCCCTTGCGCGTTGCCGGTTAGCCATCATTCTCGGACAACCGATAACCGATAACCGATAACCGAGTAGCGCAGTACTATCGCCCGAATGAACAACGACGACCTCCGCAACGAGCTGACTCTCCTCCGCGACCTCGGCTTCACCCATCTCGATGTCCGCAAACCGGCAACCGACAACGCGCAAAGCGCAGACAACCGACAACGCGGCGAAGCCGCAGATTTCCTCGCCGATCTCAAGGCCATCGCCGTCGTTTGCGAGAAGTGCAAGCTCTCCAGGTCGCGCACGCAGGTCGTCTACGGTGTGGGGAGCCCGAATGCCGATCTCATGTTCATCGGCGAGGCGCCTGGGCGTGACGAGGATCTGAAGGGGGAGCCCTTCGTCGGCCGGGCCGGCCAGCTCCTCACCGACATCATCAAGGCGATGAAGCTGACCCGCGACGACGTCTACATCGCCAACGTGATCAAGTGCCGTCCGCCCGAGAACCGGAATCCCGAGCCCGACGAGCTGGAGGCCTGTCATCCCTATATCCAGCGTCAGGTGGAGATCATCCAGCCGAAAGTGATCGTGACACTGGGGAAGTTCGCGCTGCAGAGCCTCACCGGGAAGGCCTACGGCATCAGCGCGGCGCGCGGTCAGTGGCTCGACTACCACGGGGTGAGAGTCATGCCGACCTATCACCCCGCCTACCTGCTCCGCACGCCGTCGGCGAAGAAGGAGGTGTGGGCCGATATGAAAAAGGTGATCGCGGAGCTGGAAGGGGAAAGCGAAACGTAAGGTGGGGCCGATGGACCCCACCTTACCGGAACGAGTGCTTTAGTCGTTGAATTCGAGCGCCACGTCCGAATCACAGAAGTCGAACATCGCAGGCTCCGACTCCTGGCCGCCTGCGTAGACGGCCTTGACGTGCTGCTTGCATTCCTCGTTGTTGGTCGACTTGTCCCAAACCAGCGTGACGGTCTGGCCGGGCTTGATCCCGCTGCCGATGTCGAAGAACCCATACTTCTCTCCGTCTTCGGAGACGAGGATCTTCTTGATCACTTCCTTCGTGTTGTTGGTGACCTTGAACTTGTACTGCTCGTCCGCGAAGGCGGATACGAAGGTCAAGGTGGTGAACGTCAGTGCGAGCAGCAGAACTTTGGCAGACATCTTCTTCATTGATAGACTCTCTTCTCTTTCTGGATTTTTGCCTGCCGCTCCGGGACCCGCGGAAACGCACAAGCGTCTGTGATGGTAGCCGCTTTATGCTGAACCCGCTATCTTTCTTTGCATTGGAACACAAGCAAATAATGGAAAGCGCCCGGCCTGGTCGTGACGCCGCTCCCGCCCCCCAATCTTCGATTGACGCGGCCATCAGGCGGCGCGTACCGTGTCGCCCATCGCCCATCGGTCCCTGGGGGGGTTCATGAAAATCAGATGCGCCGCCGCGCTCGTGTGCGCGGTTACGTTGGTCTCTGTTTCGGCCTGGGCGGATGACAAGCCCGCCGCCGGGGAGAAGCCGTCGCCGGCCACGGCGACGACGACGGCCGCAGAGCAGAAGGCGCCCGGCGTTGCGGCTCCGGCCGCGACGGGGCCGGTGCCTGTCGAAGTCGGCACCTATGTCAATCAGATCCTGGCCATCGACCTGAAGGGCAACCAGTTCACCGCCGACTTCTTCATCTGGTTTCGCTGGAAAGGCGACCTCAAGCCATTCGATACGTTCGACCTCGCCAACGGACGAATCACCTCGCGCACCGGCATCGTGAAGAAGGATCTCGGAGGCGGTGTCCATTACGCCTCGGCGCGCATCCTGGCCACCATCACAAAGTTCTGGGACCTGCGCCGTTACCCGCTGGACGACCATCAGTTGACGATCGAGATCGAGGACAACGAGAACGAGGAGAACCTGCTCGTTTACGTTCCGGACACGATGAACAGCGCCGCCAGCCCCAGCGTCGAGGTGCCGGGATGGCTCGTCAAGGGGACGTCGGCATCGGTGACCACGCACGAATACGCCACCAACTACGGCGATACGTCGGTTCCGACCGGGAACGCCTCGTCGTACTCGAGGTTCGTGTCGGCGGTGGAGATCAGACGTCCGGGGCACGTCGGCCGCATCTTCAAGGTTTTCTTCACGATCTTCGTGGCCACCATCATTTCCTGGCTGGCCTTCTGGGTACGTCCGAAGGAAACGGGACCGCGCATCAGCCTCTGTGTCGGCTCGGTGTTCGCGGCGGCGGCGGCGACCTTTGCCATCAATGCCATGCTCCCCGACACCAACGCCACCACCATGTCGGACCGGGTGATCATCCTGAGCTCGAGCTTCATTTTCGCCGCGACATTGCAGACAATCGTGGCTGTCAACCTCGGTTACGCCGGCAAGGAGAATGTGCAGAAGGTGCTCGATCGGGCCTCGGCCTTCTTGTTCCCGCTGGGCTACATCGCGCTGCTTCTGATTTACGTCCTCTGATCGAACGTCCAGTCCATCAGACATTGAAACCATTGAAAGTATTGAGGAGACGCAGTCATGCCTGACACCTTCACATCCACCACCAGCACATCGTGGGGCTCCAACCTCTTCGGCTCGATCAAGAGCGTCCTGTTCGGTTTCGTTCTCTTCGTGATCTCGTTCCCGCTGCTGTTCTGGAACGAGGGAAGGGCTGTCCGCACGTCGAAGGGACTGACCGAGGGACAGGGAGCCGTCGTATCGGTGCCGGCGGATGCCGTCGATGCGGGGAAGGAAGGGAAGCTGATTCACGTCAGCGGCCCGGTCAAGACAGACGCACCGGTCGCGGACGACGAGCTGGCCGTGCAGGCCACAGCGGTGAAGCTGATCCGTACCGTGGAGATGTATCAGTGGAAAGAGCACGAGAAGAGCGAGTCGCGCAGCAAGATCGGCGGCGGCACGGAGACGGTGAAGACGTGGGAGTACAAGAAGGAGTGGGCCGGCGGCCGGATCGACTCCTCTCAGTTCAAACACCCCGAAGGGCATGAGAACCCGGATGCGCCGCAATTCGCCACGAAGACGTTCGATGCCAAGCAGGTCACCGTCGGCGCCTTCACCATGTCGCCGGCGCAGATCGGACAGTTGACCAACGCCACCAGCCTCCCGGTGGATGCGGCGGCGGCCGAACAGCTTCCCGCGGAGGTGAAGGACAAATTCAAGGTCGCGGACGGAAAGTTCTATCAGGGAGAGGACCCGGCAACGCCGAAGGTCGGCGACGTACGGATCTCCTTTCAGGTCGTGAACCCGTCAACGGTCAGCCTGGTCGGCGTTCAGACCGGCCAGACCTTCGCTCCCTATCAGACCGCCACGGGCACGACCATTCTGCTGGTCGAGGAAGGCAACCTCACCGCGCCGCAGATGTTCAAGAAGGCGCAGGATGCGAACACGTTCATGACCTGGCTGATCCGCATCGGCGGGTTCTTCCTGATGTTCCTCGGCATCTTCATGCTCTTCCGGCCGATCGTCGTCTTCGCCGATGTGGTGCCGCTCTTCGGCACGATGTTAGGCGCCGGCATCGGCCTCTTCGCCTTCCTCGGCGCGGCCATTCTGTCGTTCCTGACCATCGCCATCGCCTGGGTGTTCTACCGCCCCTTCATCGGCATCACCATGCTCGTCCTCGCCGCCGCGGCCTTCTACTGGCTACTGAGCGTCGGGATGAAGAAGAAGGCCGCACGCGCGGCGGCAATGGTGCCGGCGCCGGCGTAGGGATCAAAAGCTTTTAACCGCCGAGGACACAGAGAAAACAGGAGTCTTTCTCTGTGTCCTTTGTGCCTCTGTGGTGAGATCACTGCGCCGGTACGAACGTCGGATCGTTCGTCAACATGTCGATCACCGACGCATACGCCGTGACGCGGCCCTGGCCGCTGATCACCTTCACCGACACGCGGGCGTTGTACATGTTGGTGAGTCCCAGCGACTTGAGTAGCTGTGGGTATTGCACGAACTGGTTGGGGCCGAGGTCGATCTGGGTGGAGGCGGCGACCTTGGAGTCGGACGGTACGGCGGTCACTTCGATCCTCGCCGCTTTTCCGGTGACCTCGGCGAAGCCGACGTTGGTGCGGTAGCGGTCGGACTCTTCGATCTGCAGGATCTGCAGCGGGCGGGTGCCGAGGGCGGCGGCGTCGTTGGCGGTGACGGCGGGGATGAACTGGCCGTAGGTGCCATTCGAGGTCTGGTTGTAGGTGCGCGCCGTGGCCACCAGCGGCGTGGTGGCCGTCGTGGTGATGGACAGCGCGCCGCCGTCGTTGGTGATGCCGAAGAACTGGCGCAGCGCGGCGTTGAAAGTCTGCACCTGCCCCGGCGCCAGCGAGACGTCTTTCGACTGCGGCGTGCCGCCGTTCTGCGAGAAGAAGGTCATCGTCGCTTTGACGATGCTCGTGGACGGATTGAAGAGGCGGACGTCGGTCTGCCAGTTGGCGACGCCGTTGCTCAAGTCGGCCACGCCGGGAAGTACGTACCGCGGCGCGGCGGTCTGGTTGACGGCGACCGGCGATACGAGAAGGGGATCGTTGGTGAGGTTGTCGAGGACCGAGGCGTAGGCAGTGACCTTCCCGACCGGCGAGACGACCTTGATCTCGATGCGGCCGTCGCTGACCTCCACGTTCTTCTGCGCCAGGATCGAGTTGAGCTGGACGTGCTGGCCGCCCTTCAGATCCTGCGTGAACTCGGTGAGCTTCTGGCCGTTGTCGCCGAAGACGCTCACGAGCACGGAGGCCGGATCGCCCGAGCCTTCGACGATGCCGAGGTTGGTGCGGAAAGCGGCCGACTGCGCGATCTGCTGCAGGCTGAGGATCGTCGACTTCGTCGGATCGCCGGCGCGGCCGACGAAGGCGGCGAACGGTATGGCCGGGATGTACTGCCCGAACGTGCCGTTGGCGGTGGTGTTGAACGTGCGGCTGGAGGCGAAGGTGAGGATGTTGGCCAGTCCGGCCGGCAGCGCCGCCGTGGTGGCGGTGTTCGGAGCCGTCAGCGGACGGATTTCCAGCGTGCCGGTGGCGCCTGTCGAGCCGAACCACGATTGCAGAACGTCGTCGAGGGCGATGGTGCGGCCGGGATCGATGTCGACCGTGGTCTGTTTTCCCTCGGTGATGCCTGTGTCGCCGGTGGGCATGAAGGTGAGCTGATACTTCATCGGCTGCGCCGAGGAGTTCGTCACCCGGATGTCGGACTGGAACTTCGAGTTGATGCCGTCGGCATGGGCGACGGCGGGGATGATGAGCGCGTCGGGCGGCGGAGCCGTTTTCGCGGTCGGCGCCACCGGCTGTACGAGGTTGATCGAGACGGTCGTCGTCGACGGCGGCTTGTTGTCGAGCGCTACCAGTCCGTGCTGGCTCGGCGCGGCTCCGAAGGCGACGTTGACCGCACCGCTGCTCGTGCCGACCGGTAGTCCATCCGGGTTGGCTGTGACCGTGAGCGTCGTCCCCTCGGCGGGAACTGTTCCGCCGGACGGCAAGACGGTGAGCCACGGCTGGTTGGTGGTGGCCGTGAAGGTGTCACCGGCCGCGGCGGCGATCGTGCCTTTGCTCGCGCTGCCTCCGCCGATGTGGATCTGATAATGCGTCGTCTGCGGGTTGTCGGCAGGAGTCGATCCATTCGCCGATGACGGGTCGGTCACGTTCGACGGCAGCACCTGGACGGTGAGGGGCGGCGAAAAGAGGGTGCGTGCGGCGGTGCAGGTGTTGATGGCGCGGAGGCGGTAGTAGTAGATGACCGGGGTGTCGCCGCTGTTGCTGTGCTTGAACGGAAGCTCGCTGGCGCTGGTCGTGACCGAGAGCGGCGCGGAGAAGGACGCGGTCGTCGATTCCTGCAATTCGTACTGCGTCGTGCCGGGCGGCCCCGATGGCGTCCAGCGGATGACGTATTCGACGTTGGTCGAGGCGGTGCTCTCGGCGCGCGGCAGGGGAACATCCGGCATCGAGCAGGGTGGGAGCGGATGGGCCGCGACGAAGGTGCTCGGCGTCGACTGCAGGGACGGGCAGTTGGCGAAGAGCGCTTCGACGAACCACGTTACGACGCCCTCGGGCGCGCTCTGGTTGTCGAGATGCGTCGCCGCCGTCGTGCCGATAACGGCAAGCGGCGTGTCGCCGGACGCGAGCCAGACCTTGTACTGCGTCGCGCCGGGGACGTTGCTCCAGCGGAGATCGAAGGGGGCGATGACGGCGGTCGCTCCGTCGGCGGGAGCCGTGATGATCGGACGCACGAGCGGGCAATTGGCCGGCGGCGCGAAGGTGAAGCGCGCATGCGCCGACTCGACCGGATCGCAGCCGTTGAACAGCGCGCGGACGAACCATTCGATGTTGCCGGCGCCGATCGAGCGGCGGAGCGTCGTGGCGTTGGTGGTGCCGGCGATGGCCGGGCTTCCGTTGTTGAATGAGAGCCACAGCTCGTAGCCGATGGCGTTTGCCGCGGGCGACCACGCGAAGTCGACGGTGCCGTTGGTCAGCGTCACGTCATTCGACGGGGCCAGCGACGTGGCTGGGGCGTTGTTGCAATTGCTGGCGGCTGGAATGGTGAAGGATTGTGGTGAGGACGCGACCGATGCGCAACCGTTGAAGAGCGCTTCAACGTACCACGCCACCACACCACTGGTGAAGGTGGCGTGCAGGGTAGTCGCCGAGGTCGTACCGAGGGGCGCGAACGGGGCGCCGTCGATCGATGCCCAGACGCGATAGCCATTCGCGCCGGCGACGGCGGTCCAGTGGAAGTCGACGATCGACGAAGGCAGTGTTGCGCCCGGCGGCGGAGCGAGCAGTGCCGGCGTGGCGTGCGCGCACGGATCCGTCGAGGAGATAGTGAATGTCGAGGAAGCCGAAGGCGTCGGATCGCAGCCGGCGAAGAGGGCGTCGACGTGCCAGGAGACGCTGGAGCCGGTCATCGGGACGGTGAGAGAGGTGGCGCCGTTGGTCGTGCCGGCGTCCTGTGCCGCGCCGCCGTCGATGGCCACCCAGAGGCGATAGCCGATCGCCTGGGCCACCGGGGTCCAGGAGAAGTTGACCGGCGAGCTGACCACCGCGTTCTGCGATGGGGCGATGAGCTGCGCCGACGGATGCGTGCAGCTCGATGAGGCGGCCACGGTGAAATCGCGCGGCGCGGAGGAGAGCGTCGGGCAATCGGCCGTGAAGTGCGCGACGACGTACCAGGTCGACGGACCGCTGGGCAGGTTGATCGCCGCCGAGGTCGACTGCGTGGTCATGGCGATGACGGCTGCATTGCCCGAACTGGCGATCCAGAGGTCGTAGCTCGTCGCGTTCGGCGCGGCCGACCAACTGAAGTTGACCGGGTTGGCCACGTTCGTTGCCCCCGCGGCGGGGGAGATCGCGGCAGGCGCGGTGTTGTTGCACGACGACTGGGTGTTGACGTTGATCGTGGCGCCGGCGTTGTTGTTGTTGCCGTTCGGATCGTTGGTGGCGGCGGCGACCGCGGCGCTGTCTCCCGCGCTGCTGCCGGCAGCCGCGGTCGCGGTAATGGTCAGCGGCGCTGCCGGACCGGCTGCCAGTGACGGCAGCGTGCAGACGACCGTCAGGTTATTGACGGTGCACGACCAGCCGTTGCCGGAAGCGGATGGCGCGGTGACGCCGAAGAGGTTGTTGGCCACGCGGACGTTCTGCGCAAGGTCCGGACCGTTGTTCGCGACGTTCAGCGTGAAGGTGACGATGCCGGCGGCATTGACCGGATTCGGGCTGGCCGTCATCGTTAGCGCCAGATCGGACGTGCTGCCGCTGGCGAGGGAAACGGTGGCGCTTGCGGTGGCCGTACAGGAGCCGGTGGTTACGGTGATACCGATCGTGGCGCTGCTGCCGCTACCCGCCGTCCAGACGATCGAGGGTGTGCCGTTGCCGCTGGTGATCGTGCCGCCGGTGATGGTCCAGTTGTAGGTCGAGCCGGCCGGCGCTGTCGGCACGGAGGCGATGTTGCCGGTCGAGCCGGTGCCTGTTGATGACGGCGCAGTGATAGCTGTGGTCGCAGATGTCACCGTGACGCTGATCGCAGGCGCCGTGCCCGTGCATCCGCCGCCGTTGGTAACGGTGACGCTGTAGGAGCCTGAGGCGGTTGCGCTGAACGTCTGGCCGGTGGCGCTGTTGATGGCCACACCGTTGAGGAACCACTGATAGGTAGCCGCGGCACTGGAGGTGAGCGTGACGCTGCCGCCGCTGCAGAAGGTGGTCGGACCGGAGGGGGTGATCGTGGGCGACGGCGCGGTGGTGTTCGTGACCGCGGTCGTAGCAGACGTTCCGTTGCAGCCGGCGCCGGTGGTGACGGTCACGCTGTAGTTGCCGGCCACCGTGGCGACGTACGACTGCGCGTTGGCGCCGCCGATCGGCGATCCGTTGAGAAGCCATTGATAGGACGCCCCGGCGGACGACGTCAGAGTGACGCTCCCTCCGGCGCAGAAGGAGGTCGGCCCGGAGGAGGTGATCGTCGGGATGAACGCGCCGACGGTGATGCTGGCGCTTCCGTTCGCGGAGCAACTATTCCGCGTGGCCACGACGCTGAGCGACAACGGAGTGGCGGTGCCGACGGAGAAGGTGATCGACGCTGTTCCCTGTCCCGTCTGCAGCGTGCCGTTGCCGACCGTCCATGTGTAGGTGGCACCGGCCACCGAGCCGCCGGCGATGCTGGCGCTTACGACGCTGTTCGCGCAGACCGACGACGGGGCGCTGATTGTCGCCGGCGGCGGCGTGTTGGCGGTGACGGTTGCCGGTGCCGCCGTGCCTGTGCAGCCGTTCGAGTCGGTGACCGTGACGCTGTAGCTGCCGCCGGCGGTGGCGCTATAGGTCGACGAGGTTGCGCCGCCGATCGGCGTGCCGTTGAGTGACCACTGGTAGGAGGGGAACGTTCCGCTGCCGCCGCTCGGGTTTGCGGTGAGGGTGACGCTGCCCGGAGCGCAGAACGTCGTCGGACCGGTGATTGATACGTTGACGGCGCTGTTGACGGTGACCGCTGTCTGCGACGATGTGGCGGAGCAGCCGGCGGCGTTCGTGACGGTGACGCTGTAGCTGCCGCCGGTTGTGACGACGAGCTGCTGGCCGGTGGAACCGACGAGCGGCGTTCCGAAGTTACGCCATTGGTAGGTGGCGCCGGCCGAGGCGGTGAGGGTGACGCTGCCACCCGTGCAGAAGGAGGTCGGGCCGCCGGGAGTGATGGTCGCCGCCGGCGGCGTACACGCCGCCACGGCCATCGCGTTCGAAACCTCGGAGGTCCCGTCGCTCGGAGTCGTGCACGCCGTATCGGTGTAGCTCGTGGCGGTGCCTACGAGGTTGTCGCCGACGTTGATCGGCGCGCTGGCGATGGTCATCGCCGCGGCGGTGAGCGAATTTCCGGCGAAGCATTGTGAGCCGAGCGGTAGCAGGCGTTGCACTCCCGCGGGATCGCTCCGGAAGAGCTCGACGCGGATTCCGTGTGTCCCCGCCACGGAGGCCGAGTCGACGTTGAAATGCGTCGTCAGCGTGCTGCCGGCGAGCGAGGCGTCGAGGAACAGCGGGAAGTTCTGCAGGCCGTTCGAGCCGCTGTCGGCGTCGCCGGCGTCATTGGGAGTGGGGCCGTTGTTCTCGAGATCGATGCTCATGCCCGGCGCGCCGTCCCGGATGGCGTTTCCGAGGATGGCATTGCCGTTGCCGGAACCGACGAGCAGGATTCCGCCGCCGCTGGCGAAATCGATGGTGTTCCCCTCGGCGGCGGTCAGACCGCCGATGATGTTGCCGACGGCGGACTGGCCGAGGTAGATGCCGGCGGCGGAGTTGCCGATCGTGACGACCGAGGTCCCGTTCGTGCCGATGTAGTTGCCGGTGATGACATTGTCGGTGCAGAACGTCGAGATGTTTCCGGCGATCTTGATGCCGGCGTTGATGTTGCCGGAGATGACGTTCCGCGCCCCCGGCGTCGTTCCGCCGATGGTGCTGTTGCTGGCGCCGAGCACGATCTCCACGCCGTCGGTCTGGTTGGGGACGGCCGCGGTTTCGGCGGCATTCAAACCGATGATGTTGCCGCTGACGAGATTGCCGCTTGCGGACGTCCCTTTCAGGACTACGCCGCTGCCGAGGTTGCCGGAGAGGACGTTGCTCGAAGCGCCGGAATTGCCGCCGACGGTGTTGTTGGCAGTAGTGATGTTGACGCCATCCCCGCTGTTCTGTCCCACCGTGGAGCCGTCGATTTGAATACCGAGGTAGTTGCCGGAGATGACGTCGTTACCGGCAGTGTCGATGGCGATGGCCGAGCCCTGGAAGGCGACGATGCTCAGTCCCTTGACCGTGTCGTGCCCGCCGCTCAGTTGCACGCCGTTGCCGGCGGACGGGTTGCTGCTGCCGTCGAGCGTGACGCGCGGTACGCCTGCATACCCGGGCTGGGTGGTGGCGTCGATAGTCACGTTGGCGGTTGTGACGGCGGGGAGGGCGGAGGTCGGGTTGATGGTCTGCTGTCCGCCGGGGAGGTTGAAGGTGATGTTGCAGGGAGAGGGGCAGACCGAGCCATTGTTCGCGTCGAGGATGGCCTGGCGCAGCGATCCGGTGCCGGAGTCGGCGTTCGTAGTGACGACCATCGTCGAGCTGCCGGTGACGCCGACGCTCGTGGCCGAGGAGTTGTTGCCGGCGACGGGGTCGGTCTCGATTGCCGAGACGCTCGCGTGCAGGACCGCGCTGCCCGTAACGGTGGCGGTCAGGTTGATGGTCTGCGTGGCGGTGTTGCTGGCGGCGAGTGTGCCGATCGTGCAGGTGATCGTCGTCGTGCCGCTGCACGATCCCTGCGTCGATGTCGATGATCCGCTGAGGGTTACGTTTGAGGGCAGCGTGATGGTGGCCACCACGTTCGATGCCGATGACGGTCCGTTGTTCGTGACCAGGGTGGAGTACGTGAAGAACCCGCCGTTGGCGACGGTGGCAGGCGCGCTGCCGGCAATGCTGACGTCGGCGGTGAAGGTGCCGAAGGTGTAGCTGTTGACCGCCGTCGTCGGCTGGCCGTCGCCATTCGTGACTACGAGGTCGACGAGGCCCGCGACATGCGCGGGGGTGGTGCAGGTGATCGTCGTGGAATTCACGACAGCTACGCTCGTGGCCGGGGTACCTCCGAAGGTGACGCCGAGCGATCCGGCGCTGGCGAAGCCGCTGCCTGTGATCGTGACCGGCGTGCCGCCGGTGGTGTCGCCGTGGTTCGGCGCCACCGTGGCGATGGTGGGGCCGCTGGCTGTGAGAACGACCGACGAGCCGGGATAGGTGTCGGCGAACGAGCGGACCGGAGAGCTGCCGTAAGTCAATGTCTTCGGGGCGAAGACCGCCGAGCCGGAGGGGAAGGTGATGATCGTGTACTGCGAGCCGCCTTGCGGCACGAAGCTGTTGGTCGGTGCGGCGACGAGCGCGCCGGTGAGGCTGACCGGGTTCGCGAACGACAGCCGTCCGAAGGTGGTGGCATCTCCAATTCCGAAGTCGTAGGCAGGCGAGCCGCTGGAAGTGAAGGCGGAATTGAAGGCGATCACGCCGCTGTCCGCTTCGACCGTGCCGCTGTTGGCGAAAGCGTTGCTCTGGATCGTGGTCGTGCCGGTGGCGGTGGTCTTGCGGAAGGTGCCGGCGTTGTTGAATGCCTGTCCGGCGGCGCAGCAGTGCTGGTAGAGCAACTGATCGTTCGTGAGGCTGAAGACTCCGCCTACCTGGTTGTTGATCACGCCGGAGTTGAACACGGAGATGTTGTTGGCGCCGCTCCAGTTGACGGTGCCGTTGTTGTTGAGCGTGCCGCCGTCGATGAACCGGGTCCCGAAGCCGGGGAGGTTGAGGGTTCCGCCGCTGGCGATGGTGAGCGATCCGGCGCCGGTGAGCGTGGCATCGGCGGTCCAGTCGACGACGCCGGTCGCGGAGGTGCTGAGCGAGCCGGCCACGTTCAGCGTACCGCCGGTCATCGTCAGGTGATCGGCGGTCACGCCGGTCGCGTTGACGAGCAACTGTCCGGCGCTGATCTGGAAGTTGCCGCTGCCGGTGAGCGTGGCGCCTGAGCCGAGCGTGTAGGTGTTGTTGTTGAAAAGGAACGTTCCGCCCGAGGTGGCGTTGAAGATCGCCGTGCTCGTGCCACCCGAAGAGGGGTTGAAGGTGCCGCTCTGGATGTCGACTGTTCCCGAATTGGTGAAGCCGTTGTTCTGGATCGTGGTCGTGCCGGTGGCGACGCTCTTGCGGAAGGTGCCGGCATTGTTGAAGGCCTCGCCCGCCGAACAGCAGTGCTCATAGATCAACTGATCGTTCTTGACGCTGAACAGACCGCCGCTCTGATTGTTGATGACGCCGGAGTTGAAGACGGAGATGTTGTTGGCGCCGGTCCAGTTGACCGTGCCGCTGTTGTTGAGTGTGCCGCCGTCGATGAACCGAGTGCCAAAGCCCGGGATGTTGAGCGTCCCGCCGGTTCCTATGGTCAATGCTCCGGCACCGGTAAGCGTGGAGTCGGCGCTCCAGTCGACGACACCGGTCGCCGAGGTGGCGATGGAGCCGGTGATGTTCAGCGTGCCGCCGGTCATCGTCAGGTGATCGACCGTCACGCCGGTAGCATTGACCAGCAGTAGTCCGCCGCTGTTCTGGAAGTTGCCGCTGCCGGTAAGCGTGGCTCCGGCGCCGAGCGTGTAGGTGTTGTTCGAAAAAAGGAAGGTTCCGCTGGCGGTGGTGTGGAAGACCGACGTGCTCGTGCCGCCGGAGGTCGGATTGAACGTACCGCTCTGGATGTCGACGGTGCCGCTGTTGTTGAAGCCGTTGTTCGAGATTTGTGTCGTGCCGGTGGCGACGGTCTTGCGGAACGTTCCGGCGTTGTTGAAGGCCTGGCCGGCCGAGCAACAGTGCTGATAGATCATCTGGTCGTTCTTGACGCTGAACAGGCCCGTGGCCAGGTTGTTGATCACGCCGCCGTCGTAGACGGAGATGTTGTTCGCGCCGCTCCAGTTGATCGTGCCGTTGTTGTTGATGGTGCCGCCGTCGATGAATCGCGTGCCGAAGCCGGGAAGGTTGAGAGTTCCGCCGCTGCTGATCGTGAGCGGGCCGGCACCGCTGAGGGTGGCGTCGGCGGTCCAGTCGATGATGCCCGTCGCCGAGGTGGCCACCGAGGCGCCGCTGTTGATGTTCAGGTTGCCGCCGCTCATGGTGATGTGGTCGGCCGTCACTCCCGCCGCGGAGACATTGAGCTGTCCGCCGGTGATCTGGAAGTTGCCGGCGCCGGTGAGCGTGGCGCCGGCGGCGAGCGCGTAGGTGTTCGTGAAAAGGAAGGTTCCGGTGGCGGTGGCGTTGAAGATGCCGCTGCTCGTGCCGCCCGAGGCCGGGTTGAACGTGCCGCTCTGGATGTCGACGGTTCCGCTGTTGTTGAAGCCGTTGTTCAAGATTTGTGTCGTTCCGGTGGCCACGGTCTTGCGGAACGTTCCGGCGTTGTTGAAGGCCTGGCCGGCCGAACAGCAGTGCTGATAGATCTGCTGATCGTTGGTGACGCTGAACAGGCCGCCGGCGAGGTTGTTGATCACGCCGGAGTTGTAGACCGAGATGTTGTGTGCGCCGCTCCAGTTGATGGTGCCGCTGTTGTTGATGGTGCCGCCGTTGAGGAAGCGCGTGCCGAAGCCGCTGAGGTTCATCGACGCGCCGCCGGCGATCGCCACCGTCGTATCGATTTCACTGTCGGCGGTCCAGTTCACGGTTCCGTTTACGCTCAGCCCGCCGGTGCCGAGCAGACGGCCGCTGGAGAGAGTCAGGATGCCGTTCGCCATGACAGTCCCGGCGTTGGTGAAGGTGATGTCGCGCGTGGTGGTATCGGCCAGGGTCTGCGTGCCGGTGGCCCCTCCGCCGATCGTCAGCGTATTGAATGCAGGCGTGACGTCGAGGTTGACGGTGTAGGTTCCGGAGGCGTCGATGATGGCATCGTTGGCCGCGGTCGGTGCGCTTCCCAACGACCAGTTCGAGCCGGTGCTCCAGTTGCCGCCGGCCGCGTTCGTCCAATGGTTGGCGCTGACGATGGTGAATTGGCTGCCGCTGACGCCAACCCCTCCGCCGTTGTTGACGGAGAGGAAGCCGGTGGTCGCGCCGCCGGGAACGATGGCCGTGATCTGCGAGGTGCTGTTGACGGTGTACGACGCCGAGGTGCCGTTGAACAGAACGGAGGTGACGCCGATGAAGTTCGTGCCGGTGATGACCACGCTCGATCCGGTGGTGCCGGAGCTCGGAGCGAATCCGCTGATGTTGGGCGTCGCCGGCGCGGAGTAGCACTTGCCGAAGGTTCCCGCGCCGAAGACCGCCTGAATCTCCGTCGAGGTCAGCACACGGTTGTACAGCGTCAACTCGTCGATCAGGCCGGGGAAGAAGCTGGTGGGACTGCCGCTATCGGCATCGGCGCCGATCAGCATGGCATGGGTGTCGTAGGCGATGGAGGGAGCGGCGCCAGCGGATCCGGCCAAGGCGCCGTCGAGATAGATCTGTTGCGATGCACCGTCGTAGGTGTAGGCGAAGTGGTGCCAGGCGCTGGTGGTGGGGATGGTGCTCGTCGAGAGGGGGGTGGTGCCGGTCAGATCGCCGTACGCGGCACCGATGGAGCCGTCGGCGGCGATGTAGACGAGGAATGAGTCGGACGATCCGGTTCCTGCGGCCTTCGAGACGATCGTACGCGTTCCGGTGGCACCGGTGAGGAAGAACCATCCCTCGATGGTGAAGGTGGACAGTTGAAGGCTGGCGTTGTCGGGCACGCTGAGGTAGGCGGTCGTTCCGTTGAGTGAGAACGCCTGCCCGACCTTGCCGGTTGTAAAGGAGACGCCAGCGGCGGCGGTCGCGTTATTCGGTCCCAGCGCGTCCACCCCATTCCCCTCGGCGCGATACCAGGCCACCTCGCCGCTCGGCAGCGGTGTGCAGGTGGTCGGCGTCACGGTCGTCGTCTTGCTACCGCTGTTGTTGGACGTGTTGGGGTCTGGCTCCGTCCCCGATACGGTCGCGGAGAGCGTCAGCGTACCTGGCAGCGTCGGCGTCACGACGATGGTGGCGAAGTAGTTGTTCGATGCCGGGATCGAGCTCCAGTTGCAGGTGACCGTGCCGCCGGACTGCGTGCAGGTCCCGCCGCTCGTGGCCGTGGAGGAGACGTAGGTCGAATTCGAAGGGAGCGTGGCTGTCAGAACCGGGTTCGTTCCCTGCGAGGTGCTCTGGTTGAAGACCTGTACGCTGAAGGTGACGTTACCGGTGTTGAACGTGATCGGATCGGGAGAGCCGCTGACGTTGAAGACCTGGAGATCGATCTGGGCGTTGACGGTGACGGTCTTGCTGAAGGTGTTGTCGGCGGTGTTTGGATCGGGCTCTGTCCCGGAGACCGTTGGTGAAAGCGTGAGCGGGCCGCCCGCGGTGGGGGTGATGACGAGGGTGGCGAAGTAGTTGTTCGAAGCGGGGATCGAAGCCCAGTTGCACGTGATCGTTCCGCCGGACTGCGAGCAGGTCCCGCCGCTGGTGGCCGAGGCGGAAACGTAGGTCGCATTGACCGGGACAGGAGTCGTCAGAACGGTGTTCGTCCCCTGCGACGTGCTCTGGTTGAAGATCTGGACGGTGTAGGTGATGTTGCCGGTGTTGAGCGTGATCGGATCGGGGGTCGCGCTGACGCCAATGATTTTTAAATCGATCTGGGCGTTGACGGTAACGGTCTTGTTGAAGGTGTTGTCGGCGGTGTTCGGATCGGGCTCTGTCCCCGAGACCGTTGGTGAAAGCGTGAGCGGGCCGCCCGCGGTGGGGGTGATGACAAGGGTGGCGAAGTAGTTGTTTGACGCCGGGATCGATGCCCAGTTGCACGTGATCGTTCCGCCGGACTGCGAGCAGGTCCCGCCGCTGGTGGCCGAGGCGGAAACGTAGGTCGCATTGACCGGGAGAGGCGTCGTCAGAACGGTGTTCGTCCCCTGCGACGTACTCTGGTTGAAGACCTGGACGGTGTAGGTGATGTTGCCGGTGTTGAGCGTGATCGGATCTGGGGTCGCGCTGACGCCGATGATCTTTAAATCGATCTGGGCGTTGACGGTGACGGTCTTGCTGAAGGTGTTGTCGGCGGTGTTCGGATCGGGCTCCGTCCCCGAGACCGTTGGCGAAAGCGTGAGCGGGCCGCCCGCGGTGGGGGTGATGACGATCGTGGCGAAGTAGTTGTTCGAAGCGGGGATCGATGCCCAGTTGCACGTGATCGTTCCGCCGGACTGCGAGCAGGTCCCGCCGCTGGTGGCCGAGGCGGAAACGTAGGTCGCATTGACCGGGACAGGCGTCGTCAGAACGGTGTTCGTCCCCTGCGACGTGCTCTGGTTGAAGACCTGGACGGTGTAGGTGATGTTGCCGGTGTTGAGTGTGATCGGATCGGGGGTAGCGCTGACGCCGACGATTTTTAAATCGATCTGGGCGTTGACGGTAACGGTCTTGTTGAAGGTGTTGTCGGCGGTGTTCGGATCGGGCTCTGTCCCCGAGACCGTTGGCGAAAGCGTGAGCGGGCCGCCCGCGGTGGGGGTGATGACAAGGGTGGCGAAGTAGTTGTTTGACGCCGGGATCGATGCCCAGTTGCACGTGATCGTTCCGCCGGACTGCGAGCAGGTCCCGCCGCTGGTGGCCGAGGCGGAAACGTAGGTCGCATTGACCGGGACAGGCGTCGTCAGAACGGTGTTCGTCCCCTGCGAGGTGCTCTGGTTGAAGACCTGGACGGTGTAGGTGATGTTGCCGGTGTTGAGCGTGATCGGATCGGGGGTCGCGCTGACGCCGATGATCTTTAAATCGATCTGGGCATTGACGGTGACGGTCTTGCTGTTGGTGTTGTTCCCCGTGTTCGGATCGGGCTCGGTGCCCGAGACGCTGGATGAAAGTGTCAGCGCTCCGCCGGAGGTAGGCGTGACGACGATGGTAGCGAAGTAGTTGTTTGAAGCAGGGATCGAGCTCCAGTTGCAGGTGACGGTTCCGCCCGACTGCGAGCAACTCCCGCCGCCCGTGGCCGAGGAGGAAACATAGGTCGAGTTCACGGGGAGGGTATTGGTCAGTACCGTGTTCGTCCCTGCCGTGGCGCTGGCGTTGAACACCTGGACCGTGAAGGTGACGTCGCCTGTGTTGAGGGTGATCGGATCGGGCGTGCCGCTGATATTGACGACGTTCAGATCGACGTTGGCGGCGGACAGGACCGCCGGCAGCGCCGCGAACAGCGCTGTGGCCAGGACGATGATCCGAAGGAACGGCTTGGACATGACCTCTCCCCGATACGTGGTCTGACGCGGCAGCGGACACGGCTTGCCGGACCGCCGATTCGATGCTCTTCGTTGATGGACCTGATGCACGCCGGACGGCGCCCGTCGACGGCGTTCCCTTGATTCTGATGGAGAAGCCGCGAATTGTACCCGCTACCTCAAATAACGTCTACGGTCCCGCGCGCAGAACGACGAACGGAAGTTAATTCTGCGAAGGGGAGCCGGTGGTGATGTCACTCACAAATCCTTACGATTGCGGAGGGTCGCTGGATTGGCGGCATACCCGGGTAGTGACGGAAATGGTCAACCCGTTTCACGCGCGGCACCGTAGACTGCGTCCAGACACACATCCACTGATGGAATCCCGCTTTCTCAAGTTCGTGGCCGCCTCCGCGGTCTTCATGACCGTGCTGCTGCTCCTCGACGGCGACGGTCTGCCGCGGCAACTGGCCCTCGGCATCGCCACCGCGCTCTTCCTCTGGTACTTCGCGCGCTCGTCGGAAGTGCGTCCGGGCCAGATCCTCTGCTGCATCATCGTGGCGACAGTGGGGGAGGTCGTTCTCTCGCTCGGATGGGGTCTCTATTCCTATCGCCACGCCATCATCCCGTTCTACGTGCCGCCGGGACACGGCCTTTTCTACACGCTGGCCGCTACGACCGCGAGTCAACAGGCCGTCCGCCTGCGCGCCTCGGCCATCACCCGCTGGACGCTGATCAGCGGCACGATCATCGCCATCGCCAGTCTGACCGTGCGGCACGACGTCTGGGGCTTCCTCTGGTGGATCGGCGCAATGGCGCTGATCTTCGTCTCGAAGAACCGCCTGCTGCTTTCGGCCTGTTTCGTCTACACGATCATCCTGGAGTGGGTTGGGACGGCCATCGGCAACTGGACGTGGGCCGCGGAGGTACCGTTTCTCCGATTGCACTCGGCAAACCCGCCGGCTGGGGTGGGGATTCTGTACATATTGCTCGATCTGATCGTGGTGGCGATTACGAGCAGGCTGGTGCCGTGGAGGGACATCGTGGCCGTCACTCCCACAGGGTCGGCTTCGCGTGCGGCTCGAGGACTCCAGTGTGCCGTTATCGTTGACGATTGAGGTCAGGTCGCCGACGGGGATCTGCGATAGGCATTGAATCCAGTTGGCGAGATGGAAGTCGCACGTCCAGGCGAGCGATCCGAATCGATGGCACGATCCAAAGCCTCGAAGGTTCGGATGAAAATGTCGTTCATATCGGAGGCCTGCATTCGCTACGGTATCTAGTCAGCACGCCGACAGGCGATCCAGATACTGTTCCACTTGGTCCGTAGTAGAAGGCATCCGCGTCGTAGTCGCACGTGCCGCCCGAGCGCCGTTGGCCTTGAATTCTGATCTCCATGTTCGCCTTCGTCGCGGATCGTGTAGCGCCAGACCGCGTTCTGCGCGTCGGTATAGCTCACCGTGGCCACGCGTTCGTCGTTCGCGTCGTATAGATAGAACTCGTGCCTCGGATTGGTCATCTCCGTGAGCATGTTCATGCTGTCGTAGGCATAGCTGGGCGTCCCGCTAGACCACCACTGGTTGCCCGCCGAGTCGTAGCTTCCACCCCAGACGTGCAGGACAGTCGTCCCGGTTTCCGAGCCGGGTGTGTTCCGCAACCGGTTCGTCGACGGGTCCGAGTCGATGTAGAGAATGCTCTTGTTCGGCACCGTCACGGTCTTCAGGTTCCCGAAGCCGTCGTAGCCGAACTGCTGGGTGTCCGCATTCTGGGCGGTCACGGCCGCTCCCTGGGTGATGCGGCTCATCTCGTCGTAGGTGTAGCGATCAGTGCCCATGTGAATGATGTTGCCCGCGCCATCGTACTTGAACGGTCCGACCGTGATCGGCGGCAGCACATCGTCGGCGATGATACGCCGAGGAGGAGCCTGCTTCGGATCGGATGTCGCGGTCGTTTCACGTACCGCTTTCACACGCGGGTCGGCCGCCAGCGGGCGCGCCTCCTCGGCACTCATCGTGATCGCGAACCCGTGGCATTGGACTATTCCTTGTCAAAGAATGCGCCGACCCTTTCTCCAGCCAGGATTCGACGTAGTACATCGTGCTCGCTGAAGATGTCCCGAAGAAGCGACGCAAAATACAACATGTCGAAATCCGACACAGGCCGCTGCTGCTGCTCGTTGTAACGCCTAAAAAAGTGGAACATCGCATTCGTCAGAAGGTGTCGTGTAATCGGGTCCTCAACTGAGGCGATCAGCGTCCTTGCCTCGCCGTCTCGCAGAACTTCACTCATCAGGTAGTGACATCTCCTTTCGGGTCGCCGCTCATTTGGGAATGATCTGCTTAAGTGCATCCCATACGACCTCGACACCATTCTTTGTCTGTTTGATCGCATTAATGCCGCCTCTGAAGATCTGGCCCTTTGCATTGATCACTAGGGTTTCGCCAGCCGTCCCAGTAAACACGTGTGAACCGTCTATCGCGACGGCTTTGCTCGCGCCCCAACCGGGGCTGAGCTTCGAAATAATGTTTGCCATTGCTTCAAAGACTCTTGCTTTCAATGCCCCATTCCCCGACATCTTCGCGAGGAACCCAACTGCTTTCGGAGCCATGTCGGAACCGTACTTGCCCACGAACACACCGGCCGCTTCCGCCGCTTTCAGAGCTCGTGATGCTTGATAACCTTCATAAAGTCCCACTGCGCCACGAAACGCTGCCCCAACCGCTGGGCCGATCACGAACTCGTCCGCGGCCAGGGATAACAGCGCACCTTGCGCATAGAAAGCCCAACTGACTGACGGCTGATCTGCCCACCCGCCTGCTTCCGACAACGGTTTCGTGAAGCCCGGCTCCTGAACGTGTTCCCGACCGTCAGGATCCGTATACCGCAGCGGATTGTTCATGACATACGAGTAGCGATTCCAGTTCTGCGTCCGCCGGAGCGCTCGGTCGATGTTTAACACAGGATCGACGGAAAGGAACCTGCCCAGCGAGGTGGAGTAATACCTCGCGTGCATGTAATCAAGCCCATTCGTAGCGAACGGCGCGAGATCCCGTTCGTGTCCCGTGAACTTCATACGCTCGCCGTCGATGTCACTACCAGGAGCTTCTGCGCCGAAGGGCCAGTATTTGTGCGAGGACACCCGTTGGCCGTTGTCGTCTGTGATGAGGACAGGTGATCCGAGGTGGTCGAGGTGGAAGTGTTTCCGCGTTTCCGTTGATCCTTGCGGCGTGATCGCCGCCAGGAGGCCTCCCGTACGGTAGACGTAGTCCTCGGTCTGCTGCCAGGAGTGGACTCCGCCGATGATCGTGTCCGTTACCGTTCGCAGGACGTGTTCGCCTTCGTCGCGGATCGTGTAGCGCCAGACCGCGTTCTGCGTGTCGGTATAGCTCACCGTGGCCACGCGTTCGTCGTTCGCGTCGTATAGATAGAACTCGTGCCTCGGATTGGTCATCTCCGTGAGCATGTTCATGCTGTCGTAGGCATAGCTGGGCGTCCCGCTAGACCACCACTGGTTGCCCGCCGAGTCGTAGCTTCCACCCCAGACGTGCAGGACAGTCGTCCCGGTTTCCGAGCCGGGTGTGTTCCGCAACCGGTTCGTCGACGGGTCCGAGTCGATGTAGAGAATGCTCTTGTTCGGCACCGTCACCGTCTTCAGGTTCCCGAAGCCGTCGTAGCCGAACTGCTGAGTGTCCGCATTCTGTGCGGTCACGGCCGTACCCGAGGTGATGCGGCTCATCTCGTCGTAGGTGTAGCGATCAGTGCCCATGTGAATGATGTTGCCCGCGCCATCGTACTTGAAAGGTCCGACCGTGATCAGCGGCGGCACATCGTCGGCGATGATACGCCGCACAGCGGTCGGTCTCGGAGCCGTCCTGACTGTCGCAGTCGTCGCAGCCGGGTCAACTTGCGCAGGATCCTCGCCGCCGCTGGCCGCGTTAGCCGCAGAGGCGAAGGAAAGAAATAGCAGCGCTGTTGGTCTCAGGAGCAAGCGAGTCATTTTAGGCCTTTCCTGGATTCCTGCTCACGGTAACGTACTGCAGACTCAGCAGCACGACGTCCGGTCAAACCATCGAATCGACAGACTTTCCGATCGCCATCAGCCGTAGAATACTCTGGCCTCGCGATGAGTGATTGATTAAGCCAGGTCTTGTCATGTGTCAGGCGGCCTATTGAAAAAGCACTGGTAGATCTCGCTCCTCGCCGATAGCACACAGGTCAAGAAGCGCTTCGAAAATGTTAACGCCATCTACGTTCTGGAAGCAATCGTATAGGCTTGTGGCGTTCTTGCGGCGGCCTATTGAATGCTCGAAAGCAGCATCGAAATGCTCCGGCAAACACTGACGAAACACGCGGGCAATCTCATTCAGTTCGTTGCGCAAGGTTTTCAACTCAAGCGGGGACCATTCGCCATCAGCATCACTATGCGACAGCAACACCGGATAATTGCGTTCACCCATCGTACGGGCTACGATATCTCGAAACATGCCAAAGTCGCTGTAATGGCCGAACACCCAGCCGACGAGCTCCTGGCTTCCATCGAAAATCGTCAGGTAGAGACTCATAGAGAGGTCCTAATGATCTCGATACGAGCCGATTCGACGAATCTCAAAAGCTCCGCCTCTAATGAGCAACGATCTGGCACGGCGAGCACGAATTGCCGGTGAGTGTTGCGCGCAACCCAGGCGGCGATTCGTATTTCGTCTGTAAGCCGTAGCGTCGAGCACGACTTCACGAGCAGTAGGCGTTGCTCGTCAAGGCCGTCCGGCAATATAGCCTTTGGCGCATTTGATTCTGTCTTTCTCAATCCTGCGGTCCCAAGTCGTCACGTCGAACCACAGTGCTGTTTGTCTGTACTGGTTTAGTGACGTGCGTGTTTGTTCCAGTCACAACCGTATGCCCGCGTCCAGTAGCTAGGGCGGCGCCGCGCTGGATCTGCAACTGTGTAGTATTGGCTACCACTTTGGTATCCTTGATCTCGACAACTGACGTTGACGTCACGGCATCTGGAATAGAGTCGCCTTTGTCTGTCGAAACAGTTTTTGTATTCTTAGTCATCCCTAAGTCTTTGAGTACTCTCGCTTCGCTCACCTTGCCTCTCTCCATCGGAGACAACGGCACAGCTGCTGCTTCGTCTGTTTCAATCGTTTCCGCCGCAGCAGCTTCTTCGGACTCGGCCTCAAATGTTTCCAAAGCTACATCTGGACCTGCCATTTCGAGCATTTTGACACCGTCGACGATTGCTGCTGCAAGCGCGACCTTCGGCGCGGCCCAATTGAGAAACCTGGTTATCGCGTGACCAGTAGCCTTCACTCGTGCGTTGCCGCCGGCATAATCGAAATTCCGTTTTGGATCGTATGGCCGTTCTCTACCGTCAGGGTCACTGAATGCGATCGGATTATTCGCTACATAGGCATAACGATTCCAAGACTGTGGCTCTTCAAGGTGATAGGCACCAGGATCAACTGACAAAAACCGACCCACGTTTGAGTCGTAGTACCTGGCATGCATGTAATCGAGGCCGTTTGCGCCAAGCGACCCGACATCTCGCTCGTGGCCCGTGAACTTCATCCTCTCGCCGTCCGTGTCGCCGCCGGGAGCCTCGGCTCCGAACGGCAAGAACTTGTGCGACGACACGCGTTGGCCGCTGTCGTCGGTAATTAATACGGCCGAGCCGAGGTGATCAAGGTGGAAGTGTTTCCTGGCTTCCGTTGATCCTTGCGGGGTGATCGCCGCAAGGAGGCCTCCAGTTCGGTAAACGTAGTCTTCCGTCTGCTGCCAGGAGTGCACGCCGCTGAGGATCGTATCGGTCACCGTCCGCAGAACGTGGCTGTCCTCGTCGCGGATCGTGTAGCGCCAGACAGCGTTCTGCGCGTCGGTATAGCTCACCGTGGCCACGCGTTCGTCGTCCCCGTCGTAGAGATAGAACTCGTGCCGCGGATTGGTCATCTCCGCGAGCATGTTCATGCTGTCGTAGATGTAGCTGGGCGTCCCGCTCGACCACAACTGGTTTCCCGCCGCATCATAGCTGCCTCCCCAGAAGTGCAGGACATTCGTCCCGGTTTCCGAGCCGGATGTGTTCCGCAACCGGTTCGTCGATGGGTCCGAGTCGATATAGACGATGCTCTTGTTCGGCACCGTCACCGTCTTCAGGTTCCCGAAACCGTCGTAGCCGAACTGCTGCGTGTCCGCATTCTGTGCGGTCACGGCCGTACCCGAGGTGATGCGGCTCATCTCGTCGTAGGTGTAGCGATCAGTGCCCATGTGAATGATGTTGCCTGCGCCATCGTATTTGAACGGTCCGACGGTGATCGGTGGCAGCACATCGTCGGCGATGATACGCCGAGGAGGAGCCTGCTTCAGAGCGGATGGTGCGGTCGTTTCACGTACCGCTTTCACACGCGGGTCGGCCGCCAGCAGGCGCGCCTCCGGGGCACTCATCGTCATCGCGAACCCGCGGATGCGGCCAGGCGCGGGGGCCTCAGGATGTCCGCCGTACGTCTGGGCAAGCTCCGTAGCTACCGCGTCCGGATCGTCCACCGCGGTGGCGGCCTCGCTGAGCTCGACAAGATAGTGCTGATTCATCGAAGCCGGATCGCCGGCTCGCAAGCGGAGCGCTCCCAGAAGCAGAGCGGCCGTGATTGCCATCGTGATTCGAACATGCCTGTTCATTGTGCCCATCCCTGGAGTTGCTGGATGTCCGTGTGGCTACACGGCGATCCGGTTGTGACATTCGGTCCGGGCGGCCTCGGTACCCCGAGGGCGTCAAGCGCCGGGCCCATCGCATTCTCGACCGACATCACATGTGCGGCATAAATCGGTACTCCCGAAGCGGGTGCTGGAATGCCTGCAGGAAGAATGTTGGCCCAGGCCACCATCGGGCGACCGCTTGCGGCGTTCAGTGCGTTCAATGCGGTCAACAGCTGCTCCGTGATGGCCGCGATGATCGGTGTTCCCGTGCCCACGCTGATGAATGTCATCATCGTCGCCAGGTCGGCATTGCTGTACGAGGAGACGTCCGGGGGCCCGCTTGCCGGAGCCGAGCCGACGGCTCGGACGTGGTAAACGTAAGTGACGCCGGCGCTGACGCTCAGATCCGAGGTGGACGTACCGCTGAAGACGTCTATGTATGTGAATATGTTGTTCGCCCGCCGCTCGATCTGATAGTGATTCGCTGGCACGCCGTTCCAGGAGATGACGATCTTCGTGCCGTCGCTGAAGCGCGTAGCCTGCAGCCCCTGAGGAGTGCCGAGAGTAAGCGTGACCGTAGCAATGCGGCTGTCTACGTACGCTCCGCACGACGACGACCCTGTGACCCTGACCCAGAATCGCGTCGTCGCGGTCAGGTTCACGGCTTGCAGCGTCGCGGCGGTCTGTCCTGACACGGGAGAGGAGTTGGTGGAATCGATCAGCTGATACCACTGATACGAGCTGCCTGCTGATGCGACGACTGACAACTGCACGTTTTGGCCATACCCGGTCGCGGCATCGGAAGGTTGAACAGAAATGGTTGGCGGCGTAGCGCCCGCGATCGGGATCTGCAATGATTGCGACGCGGCCGTGCCGCAGGATGCCGTCACAGTGATTCCGAGCACGACACTGCCCGAGCAGCCTGCAGTGAAACTCACGCTCGTGGCATTTGTGGCCGAGGTGAAGGTTCCTCCGCTGATCGTCCAGGCGTAGGTCGCTCCGCTGGTAAACGGTGCCGACGCACTGCCCGCGGCCAAGGCGTTGATCGTGGCGGGCCCGCTGATCGTCGCTCCGGGGGCAGGACAGTCAGTCGCGCCGCTGAAGGTGATCGCAGAAGGCCGGGCCATTCCCTGATCGAGCGATTGACTGTCGGTAATAGGATGCGAGCCGTCTGCCGCCACGTGGACGAGGTTTTGAATCATACCGTTCGGCCAATACGTGATGGGGGTGGAACTGCTCGTGAAGTGTGTCTGTCCCTGATCGACGCCCATGAGGTAGCCATGCGACCATAGGAGCCGTCGTCCGTGTACTGGACGGCGCTCCCCGGTGGTTTGAAGAAGTGGTCCGCCCCGTCCGGGGACTCGTAAGTCCAGTCGGGGCATCCGCCAAAGCCACCATCCGGGCAGTTCGTGTTCGTCGGATCGCCCGGCGGGATGAGCCGCCCCATGGTTACCCGCCAGCCCATGCCGGCATTGGAGCGGCGATTGGGAATGGGCGCCGGCTTGAATACCTGCTCCCCGCTTCCGTCGTCCGCTAAAAGCTGAGGGAAATCCCACGGCTGACCGGTGTAAATGAGATGGATGCCATAACTGAAACCGCCGTTCAGCGGGAATTGCGCGGCCAGCGGGACGTCGACGATGAGGTTGCCGTTGAACAGATTGACGGTATCGACGTCGCCGACGTGATACACGCCGCTAAGGTCGACACCGCGGTTGGTGAGCGGATCGCCCGCGTGCGCCCTGAGAGCGATGAGCAGGACCGCGAGGATTACGAAGATCTTGACGCGCATCAGTTTGCCCCCGCCAGGTCAGAGGGCGTCAATTTCGTGGCCCAGAACTCCATGAAGGGAGCATCGAACACCATCACGATGTCGCCAGGGGTCAGAACGGGAGGCGCCGCCGGCGTGGTTCCGACCGGCTTCAGATGATCGATGCTCACGCCGACGCGCGCGTCCCTCGGATTGGAGTTGACGCCAACGTCCGCCGCCCTGCTGTGCCACGCACCGAGACCGCGGCGCACGACGTAGACGTCAACCGAGGGGCGGGCATTAGCGAGCGAGCGGCCGGTTCTGTCGATGGCACCTGGAGGAATTGCCATCTGACGAAGCGGATAGCCAGGAGGAGAAGAGACCAAGAACTCTCCGGTTCGGAGGTCAACGACGAGCCATACCGACCGGAAAGAGGGGCGGGCTACCTGAACCGTGACTGAGCCAGCCGCATCCGCACGCTCGATCGACTCAGGTTTCTGGATCGACTCCAATCCTCGGTAATTCGACTGGATGACGCCGAGTACGGCCACGTCGCCGCGCGGCGATGCTCCGGAGACCGTCAGAGACTTGGCGCCGTATTGAACCTGGAGTTGTGCGACAGCGGGCAGAGTTGCCAGTAGCACTGCTGCGCAGAATAATGATCGAATCATCGTGGTGTCCTCTGTAAGCAAAAGCGAACGGTGTGCTCCTCACTGAAGGCTGAGCAGCACGAGAATCTCTCCCTGTCCGCCAGCCAGCGGCTCGAGAGCCTTCCCGATCAGTGTTCCAGGTCGGTGGATCTTAACCCCGCCGAGGTCGAGGGGCTCGGTGCAGCTTGCTCCTCACCACGTCGTCACCCAGGATGCGGTTCACGTGCTCGCGCGAGAGCCGCAGAGCCCGAGCCATCGCCCCTTGTGTTGCCTCCGGATGCGCGAACTTGTACTCGATGACCCGCCGCTCGGTCCCGGTCAGCTCACGACCTCTCCGCTCGTCCTCGATCGGCGATGCTCCGCTCCGCTCCTGCCACTTGCTGGCCATGCGCTCCAGTGCCGAGAGCGTCCGCGCCTGAGTTTCCCGATCGGGGAGCGTTTTCATCTGCCGCTCGGCAGCGTCGGCCGCCATGACGAGGATCATCTCCGCTGCCCGCACCCGATCGCGCTCATCATCGGCCCGGAGGAGCTTTCCCAGCTCTTCCGTGTGCGCGAGCGCGGCGAGACTGGCCATATCGGCCGCATCGCCCAGGATGTCCTCGTGCAGCGTTTCCACACGCGCGAGGAACTGCTCCTCGTTCACCAGCCGGCTCACCGTCTCCCGTGACAGGCCGAGCCCCCGCGCGACCTCTCCTCGGCTCGCGTGCGGATGCTCCCGCAAGTAGTCGAGGATGCGCTCCTGCGTCTTGCTGAGAGTTTCTGGAGCTGTGATCTTTTGTGACATCGGCTTTTCGGCTACACCCGCGTCAGGCGAGCGCCCGCGAGCGTAGCCACTTTTCAGCGACTCGTCCATCGACGCACCACCGTATTTCCACCGTATTTACGGTCGCGGCGGGCCGGTTACTGTGTTCGTGGCTGGTCCGCTCCCACCGGCTTGATCAGCGTCTCCCGGAAGTTCAGCCGCAACTCCACGATCCGTTGCCTGTTGCATTCCGAGCTGCCGCAGAACGCGCGCATCGCGATCCGGTACGTCTTTCCGTCACCGGTCGGAACCTTCGTCACCTCGAACGCTGGAGATCCGCGTCTTCTAATCGGTCAGACCGTGCGGAGTTGCGTACCGAACGCGGTGCAGCCCAGCACCAGCTCGCCCACCTTCTGCGAGCTGCACCGCACCTTTATCAGGAGTCTCGGTTCACCAGCCGTTCATCGGAGCACTGATGCGCGCGAAGGTAGGGAGCTTTGCGTCGAACGCCGGATTTGGATCCGCGCCGGTCGGCTCACTTTTCAATTCAAAAATGAATGTGCTGGTGAACTTTGCGTTCACACTCGGTTCAAACCGCCACGTCGAAAGTGTCGCGAGCACTGCGTCTGCAAGTATGCGGTCGCCGAACCTGACATCTTTCGTATGCACAGTGCCATCGGTGACGGTTACAGCGACAACAACAGTTCCGGCGATTCCAACGTTCTGCGCCGCGGGCGGATACCGCGGCAACTCACCCCCCAACAGACGCGGTATGTCACTTCGCGGCCGACGAGCCGCCCAGCTTCCGTAGCTGGGAAGATCGCGCGCAACAGCGCGCACATCCTGCACGCTCTCGACGACGAAACGAGTCCTGAACGCGTTCATGTGACCGTAACGACGATTTGCGACTCGATTTGCGTACGCGATCATCATCGGAGCAGATGGATCGTCCGATTGGACTTCTCCGGGCCCCCACAAAACCCCCGTAAATGTTCCCTGCACACGGTGATCGTTGCTGATGTATTGATCGAAACGGTCATCCGCCTTGAAGCTCGGCGAAAACTCGAGCCAGGTCACGGGCTGCACATCGATTGCGCAGGACGGTGTTGTCGGATCAAAGAACACCTGTTGTTCGTACGAGGCTGCGTAAACGCCTTTCAACGTAACTCGTTTCTGCTCGCCCACAGCGATACTTCCGAGCACGTCACACAACTTCTCCTCCACCAATGGGGATGCCGACACGAGATCTGTACCCATGAACAACACCAGACCCACGATGATCGCAACGTGTGAACGCCGCATCATGGCTTCAGATCCCAGTTGGATGCGCTTGCCGCCAGATTACCCGGATCGTACGTGAGTCGCAGTATGCTTTCGGTCGTCGCGCTAACAGCAGCCGGCAACATGTTAGGTTGGAACGTTCCTCCGTCCATCGAGAACGTGGTGTGCGTCATCGTCGCAATTTGCGCCGTAATGGCGTAAGCGTTCATCTCTGTTTGACGTCCGGTCAGATTCAAGGCCGGATTCCAGCGCAGTCCGCCATTAGTGAATGACGCTGCGAAAGCCTGTCCATCGGCAAGGTGACTACCTTCATGCGCGACCACGCCCTGAAGCTGCGTTCCATGCAAACCGCTTCGAATGGTGACATTCCCGACCAGTTGCATGGCGCCCGTAAAGTTCCCCTTTGCGTCCTTCGCCCCTTCCAAGTGCATTTGGGCGGTACCCGCTTTGCCCTTCCCCGGATCGCCGAACCCCACTGTGATGCCGTTGTCCTTGTTGGGATCGCCGTAGGAACTCGCGGCCGTCTTCACTGCTTCGCTCGCAACTCTGCTTTGCAAACTAGCCTGTCGCGCCTTCTCAAAATCATTGCATTGAGTATCCGTGCCGCCGCAGATGTATTTGCCGGTTGGATCTGCGTATCGCAACGGATTGTTCCCCACGTACGCATACCGGTTCCATAGTTGTGGCGAATGCATCGCCGACGCTGAAATCACCGGATCGACGGAAAGGAACCTACCAACCGAGGGGTTGTAGTACCTAGCGTGCATGTAATCGAGGCCGTTTGCGCCAAGCGACCCGACATCTCGCTCGTGGCCCGTGAACTTCATCCTCTCGCCGTCCGTGTCGCCGCCGGGAGCCTCGGCTCCGAACGGCAAGAACTTGTGCGACGACACGCGTTGGCCGCTGTCGTCGGTAATTAATACGGCCGAGCCGAGGTGATCAAGGTGGAAGTGTTTCCTGGCTTCCGTTGATCCTTGCGGGGTGATCGCCGCAAGGAGGCCTCCAGTTCGGTAAACGTAGTCTTCCGTCTGCTGCCAGGAGTGCACGCCGCTGAGGATCGTATCGGTCACCGTCCGCAGAACGTGGCTGTCCTCGTCGCGGATCGTGTAGCGCCAGACAGCGTTCTGCGCGTCGGTATAGCTCACCGTGGCCACGCGTTCGTCGTCCCCGTCGTAGAGATAGAACTCGTGCCGCGGATTGGTCATCTCCGCGAGCATGTTCATGCTGTCGTAGATGTAGCTGGGCGTCCCGCTCGACCACAACTGGTTTCCCGCCGCATCATAGCTGCCTCCCCAGAAGTGCAGGACATTCGTCCCGGTTTCCGAGCCGGATGTGTTCCGCAACCGGTTCGTCGATGGGTCCGAGTCGATATAGACGATGCTCTTGTTCGGCACCGTCACCGTCTTCAGGTTCCCGAAACCGTCGTAGCCGAACTGCTGCGTGTCCGCATTCTGTGCGGTCACGGCCGTACCCGAGGTGATGCGGCTCATCTCGTCGTAGGTGTAGCGATCAGTGCCCATGTGAATGATGTTGCCTGCGCCATCGTATTTGAACGGTCCGACGGTGATCGGTGGCAGCACATCGTCGGCGATGATACGCCGAGGAGGAGCCTGCTTCAGAGCGGATGGTGCGGTCGTTTCACGTACCGCTTTCACACGCGGGTCGGCCGCCAGCAGGCGCGCCTCCGGGGCACTCATCGTCATCGCGAACCCGCGGATGCGGCCAGGCGCGGGGGCCTCAGGATGTCCGCCGTACGTCTGGGCAAGCTCCGTAGCTACCGCGTCCGGATCGTCCACCGCGGTGGCGGCCTCGCTGAGCTCGACAAGATAGTGCTGATTCATCGAAGCCGGATCGCCGGCTCGCAAGCGGAGCGCTCCCAGAAGCAGAGCGGCCGTGATTGCCATCGTGATTCGAACATGCCTGTTCATTGTGCCCATCCCTGGAGTTGCTGGATGTCCGTGTGGCTACACGGCGATCCGGTTGTGACATTCGGTCCGGGCGGCCTCGGTACCCCGAGGGCGTCAAGCGCCGGGCCCATCGCATTCTCGACCGACATCACATGTGCGGCATAAATCGGTACTCCCGAAGCGGGTGCTGGAATGCCTGCAGGAAGAATGTTGGCCCAGGCCACCATCGGGCGACCGCTTGCGGCGTTCAGTGCGTTCAATGCGGTCAACAGCTGCTCCGTGATGGCCGCGGTGATCGGTGTTCCCGTGCCCACGCTGATGAATGTCATCATCGTCGCCAGGTCGGCATTGCTGTACGAGGAGACGTCCGGGGGCCCGCTTGCCGGAGCCGAGCCGACGGCTCGGACGTGGTAAACGTAAGTGACGCCGGCGCTGACGCTCAGATCCGAGGTGGACGTACCGCTGAAGACGTCTATGTATGTGAATATGTTGTTCGCCCGCCGCTCGATCTGATAGTGATTCGCTGGCACGCCGTTCCAGGAGATGACGATCTTCGTGCCGTCGCTGAAGCGCGTAGCCTGCAGCCCCTGAGGAGTGCCGAGAGTAAGCGTGACCGTAGCAATGCGGCTGTCTACGTACGCTCCGCACGACGACGACCCTGTGACCCTGACCCAGAATCGCGTCGTCGCGGTCAGGTTCACGGCTTGCAGCGTCGCGGCGGTCTGTCCTGACACGGGAGAGGAGTTGGTGGAATCGATCAGCTGATACCACTGATACGAGCTGCCTGCTGATGCGACGACTGACAACTGCACGTTTTGGCCATACCCGGTCGCGGCATCGGAAGGTTGAACAGAAATGGTTGGCGGCGTAGCGCCCGCGATCGGGATCTGCAATGATTGCGACGCGGCCGTGCCGCAGGATGCCGTCACAGTGATTCCGAGCACGACACTGCCCGAGCAGCCTGCAGTGAAACTCACGCTCGTGGCATTTGTGGCCGAGGTGAAGGTTCCTCCGCTGATCGTCCAGGCGTAGGTCGCTCCGCTGGTAAACGGTGCCGACGCACTGCCCGCGGCCAAGGCGTTGATCGTGGCGGGCCCGCTGATCGTCGCTCCGGGGGCAGGACAGTCAGTCGCGCCGCTGAAGGTGATCGCAGAAGGCCGGGCCATTCCCTGATCGAGCGATTGACTGTCGGTAATAGGATGCGAGCCGTCTGCCGCCACGTGGACGAGGTTTTGAATCATACCGTTCGGCCAATACGTGATGGGGGTGGAACTGCTCGTGAAGTGTGTCTGTCCCTGATCGACGCCCATGAGGTAGCCATGCGACCAGCGGAAGTCGATCGTTCTGGCCGGGATCGTGGCGCCGCCAGCAATGGGAGTGCAGGTGCTGCAACTCGGATACTGCAGCGACGTCACCTCGCCCAGGACGTCGTACGAGTAGTGTTGGGTGAACGAGGGGCCACTGCCGACGGTTGTCGTCTTTTGATCGAGCCGTCCCGTGCTGTCGTAGTGAAAGTACGAGTTGACGCCAACATCGCCTCCAAGCTCGGCGTGGAAGTTGCGCCTGTAGCTCTTGACCAGCTGACCGTTCTCGGAGTAGGGCGCCGCGGGGTCGCCCGCAGGCAGAGCATCGTATGTCATCTGTTTGACGAGAGTCTGTCCGCTCGCTCCCTGCCTCACCTCGGCCAGGCGCTGATAGATGTCATAGACGAATCGAAGGTCGAATGGTCCGTCGGCCGTGCCCTGGAGCTTGTGCAGAGCATGGCCGAAAACGTCGTAGGTGTCGTAGGTGGTCACCCCCGTCTCGGGATGAGACTCCCTCACGAGAAAACCGCGATTGTCGTACGTAAACGTTCGGTTCTGGGCTCCTTCGGCGGCGGTCATCGTGACCGCGGCCAGGTGATCGAGCGCATCGTAGCCGTATGACGCCGTCGTGCTGACGCCGCCGTTTTGGCTTGACTCCGTGACCTTTGTTAACCGTCCGAAGGTGTCGTTTTCCGCCGTCTTTGACGCCGGGTGCTCGACGACGTTGCCCCCTACGAGATCCGAGCCAATGCCGCCTGTCCCCCCTTGCGCTGCGGCGCCGACCGTCGTCGTCGTGGATCGTATACCGGCATAACTGTTGGATACGGCGTGCGCCGGTCCATCGGGAGGAGTGACCGAGGTGACGCGGCCGTACGCATCATAGGTATAGGTCGTCCGGACCCCAGAGGCACCGAGCAGTGCGGGCTCAGTCTCCGAGAGCTTCTGGCCGAGGGTATTCCAGACCGTGTCCCGGTGGGTGTAGCTTCCCGACGGCGAATTCGGATCGGGCATCAACTGCAGAACGCTGGCGACCCGCCCGAAGGCGTCGTACTGATACGTTGTCTGGGTCAGAGGTGCGGACAGATCGCCGGCGATGACGGAAGCGGTGGCGTGGCTGGAGAGGCCGGCGTTCCCGTAGAGATACTGAATTACGAGACCGGTTGGCAGTACCTCCTTACTGATGCGGCTCATACCGTCGTACTCCATCGTCCGAACATGGCTCGCGGGATCCGTGAACGTGCGAGGGGCGCCGGTGTTTCGTTCGATCGTGGCGTTCACGGTCGGGAAGGGGGCGCCGGCGTAACTTTCCGTCGCCAATGTGCCGTATGCGTAGGTCCTGTTCATGGTCGTTCCGGACGTGAGCGGGAAGGTCTCCAGCGCATTCAGACCGGTACACGAGCTCGATCCGCAGGAGGCGAGGGGTGTCACGTCTCCGCCGTAGTGCGTCTCCGAAGCCACTTCGCCCGCCGGCTGAATCAGCCGGCCGTCGGAATAGGCGGGATCGACGGTCGCGGAGGTCTTCTCGAAGGCGGTGATCAGGTCGTGGGTGTCGCTTCCGGAATCGACAAAGACTCCCGAACCATTGTCGGTGCCGCGCCGTATGCGGACGCGCTTGAGAAAGCCGTCCGCGCGATTGAAGAAAGAGAGCTGTTTGGCGGTGGCGGTCCCTTCTTGCCGTGTAATCGATGTATAGGTGTCGAGGATCCACGGCTCGGACTCGGGATACGGCACGAAGGTCGAGGACGCGCTCCACGTTCCGGAGCCGGGCTTGATCTGGGCGGATGTCCCGACCTCATCTTCGGCGCCGTTGTAGTTTGTCGTCACGACGCGGCTCTGTACCGCGCCGCCTGCGCCGAAGTTTCCTGAGGTTGTGACCTTTCTGTAATGGCCGTAACCGTCGTAGTCGTCCTGGGCGGTTTCGGTGTATGCCGTACCGCCCGGCACGTCGTCTTCGAAATAGGTGCGGATCGTCTTTGCCAGAGGGTCCTGCGCCTTGCCGTTGAAGGAGAGGTTTGGGTGGAACTCGTAATTCACGTACGTCGTGCGATCGGGGTGGCTGTCGTCACAAGCGACGCCCTTGCAATCGTATTCGCGCGTCGACAGGAAGAGATTCAGCCCCGCTCGCTGTTCGAAATGTGTAAACGGCAGGCCGAACTCCAAAATGTTGAACCCATTCGGAGAGATGAATGGATCGCCAGAATCAGTGCCACCCCGTCCCGTGAATCCCGAGAAGTAATGTACAGTCTTATCCCCTTTCGGGGACGTTACGACGGTTCGCATCTGTTCTTTGGGCCATTGTGGGATGCCGCGACTGGGAAAGGGAAGGGGATCACAGTAGTTGCCGTTGCTGTCGAAGGGACCTGGGTCGACGATCTGGTCGTAGTTCCAGACTTCCTCAACGCCTGTGAACGGCTCGCGAAACTTCCGTGTGACGACGCCTTCCAAAAACATCTGCGCTTTGCAGGCGTCACCGGGAATCTGCCAGTTATTCATGGCCCATGAGATGACCCCTTCCGTCGGAAGGGTTAATGCCTGCATCGATACGTCCGTCGGAATGTGTGTCATGACAAATGTGCTCTGGTCAGGGAGGTCGATACTCGTGAGCACGGGGGCCGTGAAATAGGCGTTGCTGCATTCGGGCGAGTCCGGTGCGAACCGGACGGGGACCTGCGGGTAGTCATAGTGAAAGTGATACGTCGAGACCGTAGAGTCTTCTAGCGCGGGGTTTGCGTTGAACGCCGGGACATCGACCGACACCACGATCATGCTGCTGACGTCCACGTCCGCCACAGCGTAGTGGATGACCGTCCGGCGGCCATACGGATCGACCAGCGTCTCGGTCATGTACGTCGCGTCCCATGAAACATGCACGGTGTTGCCGTACGGGTCGCTCATTGACTCCAATGGCCATTCCTGGCAACCGCCAAGGTCTTTTCGTTTCGTGTAGGTATAGGTCGTACCGTCAGGGAAGTCGAGGTAGGCGGGTCCGGACGCATCGAGCCTGGAGTTTCGTAGCCTCATGTGGCTGTTGTCGTCCGTGAATACTGGGCCGTTGTATGCCGGGGTAATCCCCGATCCGTCAGCCGTCGACCTGAACGCATGCCCTCCGCCGTCCGGGCTCTCGTAAAGGGGAGCAAATTCGTCGTTCGCGACAAAGCACGCCGGAAAGAGCCTGCCATAGCCGATCGACCACCCGACGCCGACGTTCGAGCGTTGATTCGGGATAAACGTGGTAATGCCGTTATTGGGTTCGCAATAGTCGAATGTCCCGTACATCTGGTTGTAGACATCCCAGATGTTGCTGTTGTAGCTCAGCATAAGCCCGTAGCCGAAGTGGCTGGTCACGTCGTAGCGCTGCCCGATCGGCAACGTCACGATGACGTTGCCGTTGAAGAGGTTGACGCTGTCGATGTTTCCGAAGTGATAAAGCCCGTCAGGATTGAAGCCGCGTGCATTCTTCGGCGTCTCGATGGCCAGTGCGCCTGATCCGAACAGCGCGATCACGAGGGCGAGAATAACGGTGCGTGCGCGGGTCATGATTAGTTCGCTCCCACCGTCGTGGCCCAGCTCTGCATCCGCATTCGATCGATGAGGATGATGACGTCGCCTTTTTCGAATCGGTCCGGCGCTGCCGGATTCCCCGGGCCGTTCGGCTGGCCGGCAGCGACGTTTGCCTTCGCGGCGCCGTTCCCGTGGTTTTCGTCGAACTTGTTGCCCCGGGCGAGAATCTGACTCCAGGCGCCCACGTCCGGCCGGACGTGCAGCATCTCGCAATTGCAATGATTGACGACAATATGCTTCAGCACCCCCTGCCCTTCAGCAGACAAAGCGGGCGTGTCGAGTTGCAACTCAATCAGCGGAAACATGGCCGGATCGGGCGTTGCGCGAACGTAGCGTCCGGTCGCGAAATCGACCGCTGCAAAGATGGATTTCCACGGTACGGGTGCTCCGATGTCGATGGTGACGATTCCATCGCCGTCGTCGTCCGTCACTGTCTGGTCGATGCGTCGGATCGTCACCGTCGTACGATCAATGAACCGGGCCACGCCGAAGAAAACCACCTTCCCGTGCGGCGTCACTCCCGAAATGGTTAAGGTCGACCGGTTCGCGGTCATCGTGAGCATGGGCGGCGGAGCGGCGTAAAGACACGCTCCCGCGCACATCATGGCCGCAAACAGCACAATACGGAGCCGAAAACGTGACGGCGTCTCTCCAGTCATTAGCAGCGTCCTTGTCGAAAGTGATTTTGCATCAAGTATCCTAGCAGCATCAGAATCTCACCTCGCCGCTGGGCGGGAGGGTTCGCAGGTTTCGTCGTTCTTGTTGACTTGGCGATCGCTGTCCGGGGAAGTTGTCTGCCTCACTGAAGGCTGAGCAGCACGAGAATCTCTCCCTGTCCGCCAGCCAGCGGCTCGAGAGCCTTGCCGATGAGCGTTCCGGGTCGGTGGATCTTAACCCCTCCGAGGTCGAGGGGCTCGGACTTCATGGCCAAGCCGGGGCGGTCGCTGGTGACGAGCAGGTCGCCCATGGCGATCGGTTGCCGCGTGGCATCGACGCGGACTTTGACGCGGCCAGTGGTGGCGATTTTGGCCTTCGACGGACCGGACACGCCGAGCAGAAGACCGGGAGAGGGCGATACCACGCCCGCGACGCCGGTGTCGTATGCGCGCATCGACGTCTTGACGGTATCGGTGGCATCGCCGCTGATGACGACGACCGTGCCGGCCGGCATCGATTCGGCAGCGGGCACCCACTCCGCGACATCCCGATAATTCGCGAAGACAGTTCCGCTTACATTGATATTGCCGTTGACGTCGAGTTTTGCTGTCGGGGCTGACGTTCCGATGCCGACGTTGCCGGCGCCGTCGATCCTGACCTTTTCCGACGTGCCGACGTAAAAGGAATGATGGGCGGTGGCTGGCACTTGAACCTGCAATTCGGCACCGGCGATGCCGAAGCCGTAATAATCCTGCGGAGTTGAGGAGCTTGAAAAGAGGGCAAGTTTCTCGCCGGTTACGTTTGCGAAGGAGAGTGGCCTGACCGGTGCTGAAGTACCGATGCCGACGTTGCCCGCGAAGGACGAATTTCCGGCGCTGTTGACCCGAAGGCCGTTGGGAAGACCGCTGTACCCCACGACGACATCCCCGGGGGTAAACCCAAGCACGGCAACGGAGTTGAGCATGAGAGCTGACCCACCGAGACTCATGATGTGGGCTACGGTGCCGAGTCCGATCTGCATGTTGCTTACACGAATCACGCTGTTGCCCTGGAAGTCGGCGAGGAGACCGTACATGCTTCCGGATTGCGCCAGATCTTGAAATTTCACTGCGTTTGTGAGGCTATTCTGGCTGTAGAGAGCCAGCACAGTGGGGTCCACTGCGCTGAATACGTGGAGCTTTGCCTGCAGTGGGGCGCTAACGCCGATTCCGACAGCGTCTGGTGTACTCGTCACGCCACTGCTGGTCGTGAATTGTGCGTGCAACGGCGGCGTAGAGATCAGAATGGCGAGCAGCAACAGGCGGCGCGAATGCTTTGAGAGTGAGGAGGCAGGTGTTTTCATCATCTTCTCCGCAATCGCTACTGCGACGCATCGCAATCGCCGAGGCGTTTGCCTTCGATCGTCTGCTTGATGGTCGGCCCGTTCGCGTGCTCCATGACCAGGGTTCCGCTAAAGGTGTCGCCGGCGTATGTCGTCTTCGAGGTGGTGGTCCGGCCGAGGTGCGGACAGATCATCATGAAGGTCAGTACGCCGTGATTCAGCGAGCCCGGAGTGACGAGCTTGCACTCGTCGCTTGCCTTGCTGACCGGCGGAGCGATCCGGGCAATTGCGTCGGGACCGATGCAGTCGACGATGACTACCGGCGGTGAGTCGATCGGCTCGGTAGTGTGCAACGTGATTTCCCATTTCCCTGGGTTGATGGGTCCGGCCGGCGTCGCCGGCGGCGCCGCCGCATGCGCGGCGACCGTGGTGATCATGAAGATCAGGCAGAAAATGCCGTGGAAGCGCAGTTTTCCCAAAATCATAATTTCTCCCTTTTGCTGCGTTGTTCTCTCTCTGCAGATGTGAAACGTCTTGACACACGGCGGCTGAGAACGACCCCCGAAGAGGTGCTTCCTCGTGAGCGTCTTCCTTGGACTCCTTGAATGTGAATGGACCGTACGAAGATTGGAGTGACAGGAGGAGGAAAATCCCCAACCGCGGATACCTTTCTAGCCAACCGTGCTCCTGGCGTCTACCCACATTTCGTAACCTGATCCCCCAGCCCTCCAGAGCGGGCAAGATTTTTAGCCTCATGGGTAGGGAAGTTGTCACTTCTGTCACTCCTAAAGACAGAGAGAGATGGGTTCCCTGGCCTCAGATCGATTGGCGGATGCCGGCAGCGTGGCCGTGGCTCTGGCACATCGCGACGCGGAGAGCGATGCCGCGGCGCTTCGCTTCGACGCGCTGTATGCCGCCTACCGGCCGCTGCTTCGGAAGATCGCCATCCGGAAGTTTGGGATCGCGGTCTCCGATGCCGAGGACCTGGTGCAGGATGTCTTCGCCACCTACCTTGCCAATCCGTCGAACGTGCGGGAGCTGCATCCGTACCTCATCGGCGCCATCTGCAATGCCTCCCGGCAATACCGGCGGCGGAGCGAGTCGTCGCCGTTTTGTCCCGGCAGCGCGTGCGCGGCGACGCCGGACGATGCGCTGATCGACGGCGTCGTGCGGAACGTGGTGATCGCATCGACGCTCTCCAGGCTCGGCAAGAGCTGCCGCGACACTCTGGAGCGCTTCTATCTGAACGGGGAGACGGCGGTCTCCATCGCCGAGAGCCGCGAGACCTCGGCGGGATACATCTGGCGGCTTCTCAACTACTGCCGGAATCGGGCACGCTCGATTTACCGGCAGGGGAGCGTCGGCTCATGACCGGCCGCCACCCGACCGAGGCCGTCCTCGGCATGTATGCGCTGAAGCCATCGGCCGCGCCGAATCGCACCGCCGTGGAAGCGCATCTTGCGTCCTGTAACGACTGCCGCACCACGCTCGGGGAGATCAAGTCCTTCGACGCCGCGCTCGCCGAGGCGGACGCCTGGCCGGAACGTTCGGCGGCTCGACACGATTCAGCGACGCTCGCGGAACTGCGCGCATTCGCCTCCCGTTGCGCCGGCGAGGATCGCGAGGCACAGCGGCTGCTCGCCGAATACGAAGATCCGGACGCCGCGCCGCGGTTTGCCTGGAACGACATCCCGAACAAACCGGAGTACCGCACCGGCGGTATCGCCAGGCTGCTCTGCAAACGGGCGAATGCGATGTGTACACGGAAGCCCCTCTACGCGCTGGTGCTTGCGGAAGCCGCCGTTCGGATCAGCGCGGATTTGCCCGACGCGAGCTACCCGAGGGCGACTATTCATGAGCTTCGCGGCGAAGCGTGGAAAGAGCAGGCGAATGCGCTCTACTATCTGGGGCGGTTCGATGATGCGCTTACTGCGCTCGCGTACGCGGAAGCCGAGTACAGGCAGCTTGCGCACGAAGGCCTGGGTATGGTCGCGGTAACGTACGTCCGTGCCGGCATCCTTTACGAGCAGCAGCAGTTGGACACCGCCGATCAGCTTGCGCACGAATCGGCACAGATGGCGCTCCATCTCGGATCCACCGACCGTTGGATGCGCGCGCTGCACCTGCAGGGGGAGATCCGCTTTCGGCGCGGCGACCTTCCTGGCGCGATCGAGCTCTTCAGCAGAGTGCTTCGCTATGGAGAGGAGACTCGCGACCAACAGTGGATCGCGCGGGAAACACGTGCCCTCGGCGTTTGTCAGATCGAATTGATGAATCTGACCGAGGCCAGCCGCCATCTCTACGCCTCGCTTCAACTATGTACCGGAATGCATTCAGCGGTTGAAGTCACGCGTACTCGGTGGGCGATCGCTCGTCTCACTTTCCTGCAAGGTAATCCGGACGACGGGATTCGGCAACTTCGCGTCGTGGTCAAAGAGTTGACGGGTGAAGAGATGCTGACGGATGCGGCAATTGCCGCTGTTCATCTCGCCGAAATGCTTTACGCAACCGAGCGGACGCGCGAGATCCCCAGCCTTCTTGCGGGCGTGGTGCAGACCTTCGTCGCGGCAGGAATGCTGAGCGGCGCCCTCTCTGCCTTGGCTTACCTGAAGGAGGCATCGGTAGCGGGCATCATGACGCCAGAAATGTTCACGTACGTCCGGCAGTTCGTCGCGCGCGCAGAGCGGCAACCTGCTCTCCTATTCGCGCCGCCGCCGCAATCGCAAGTGTAAGGATTCACCCCGTCAGCACACTCCTGCACACTTGAGGGCGACCTCAGGTGAGCGCCGGCTTCCCCCGGCAGAAGGAGTGTCGTATGCGAGGTGTGTGCAAATCTTCCGGCCTGGTTGTGACTGCGTTGGCTGTGACCACGGTCTTGTTTGCGCAGGGCGTTTTTGCCTCTACGCAGCAAACTGACAGAGGAGGATTCTTCGAGAGTTTGATGAAGGCGAAGCATGTCGTGGTGAAGATTCTGTCGGAGATCGGCTTGCCTCCGGGCTAGAGAATTGATTCGTCGCCGCGGGAGGCGTGGCGGCAATCGCCCTCCACGAGCGAAGGTTACGAAATGAGGGTGGGTGGTTTCGCGATCTGCGACACTCCTCAGACAGACGCGGGGATTTCAGCACGATAATTTTGTCGCCGAACTGACCCCCCGCGTCCTCTGCCAGGATGCGGAAGCCTGCCCCGAAGAAACGTGGCGCCCGTCCGCGGGACGCCGACCGGCGACGGTTCGAACGAGCCGCCGAGCTGTACCTCCATGCCTGCTACGGCACGCAGACCGCGGCACGCGCGGATGAGTTTGCGTCGTTCCTCCGCACGGCACGGCCGTATCTCAGCCGCATCGTCCCGGAGATGATCGGCATGCCGCTGCGCGATTTCCTTCGACGGGAGCAACTAATCTACGCGCGGCACCTTCTTCGAACCACTCCGCTCACGATCGAGCAGATCGCCCTCGCCAGCGCCTTCGGCACGCCCTGGACGTTTCACCGCTGCTTCAAAGCCGCCTTCGGGATGACGCCGGGCGAATACCGGCTCGACGTGGAGGCGCGCTTCCCGTGAACCGACACCCAATTGACCCCTGGAATACGCGGATTTGGAATAGTAAGGCGATCCGCTGCTTCGATCAGCCGATTTCGGCCCGTTTTCTTCCAAAATCGCTCGATTCCGACCTTCCTGCCCCGCCTCTCGACTCACAGAATTTGAGTACCGACTCAAAAAATTTGAGTCCGTACTCAAAAAACATGAGTACCGACTCACCGAATTTGAGTACGGACTCAAAAAATATGAGTCGCGACTCAAAAATCTCGAGTCCGGACTCAAAACGGGTGAGTACCGACTCAAACATTGTGAGTCCGGACTCACGGAACATGAGTAGCGACTCGAAGGATGTGAGTACCGACTCATGGAAGATGAGTACCGACTCACGGAACATGAGTAGCGACTCAAATCACGTGAGTACGGACGCAGACGGTTTGAGTGTCGACTCACGAATTTTGACTCGCCACTCAAAACGCTTGAATGCGCAGGCACTGTTGGAGCGGTGGAGTCTCGCCGCTGAGGTTACCAGCGAATGTTGGCGTTTGCCGGGCCGGGGGCGAGACCCTCCCCCGGGCAAGCCGTCGAGGCGCCAGCGTCCGTCGCGAAACCCCGAGACCGCAGCATCGATGTATCCGGCCGTCAGCGCGTCGCCGACGGTCTGTACCAGCGAGCAGGAGGAAGTGTACGAGACCGACCGATGCGCGTGTCCACGCGCGTGGTCTATGGAGACGAATATGGACAAGAATCGTAGCCGTCAAAGCAACAGCTCCCTTTCAACGTCCGGCAAGCATGGCTCCCCGGCTCATGTCAGGGGCCGCAAGCCGTCCCCGCGCGCCGTCGCATCCACCGATCCTTCCACACCACCGGCCGATATCACTCCCGAGGAGCGCGCCGTCGCGCTGATGGCGTTGCTCGACCAGTTCGAGGCGCTGGTCCCCAACTTCCAGCATCACGACAAGAACGACATTCGCCGAGTCGCCGGAGTGGCCCGTTTCGCTCCCGACCTGGTGGTGCCGACCATCGCCACCACCACGTCCTTTCCCCCCGCCGGGGATCGGAAACTCTTCGACGTCGAGGGCAACCAGTTGAAGATGCGCTCCAACGACGCCCTCGGGCCGGTGATGCAGCGTCTCACCGCGCTGCGGGATGGATTGCAGTTCACCGTCAATAACGACCTGGCCGAGGCGGGGTCGCAGGCCCTCGACGTCTACACGTGGGCCAAGTCGTATTCGAAGCGTCCCGATGCTGCCGCACTCCGTCCGTACGTCGCCACGATGTCGCACGTGGTGAAGAAGGTTCTCAACCGCCGCAAGAAGTCATCGACGCCGGCTCCGGCTCCGTCGCCCACCACTCCCACCCCGTTGCCGTCCGGCGGTCAGGGTTTCCTCGCTCCGAACCTGGTTCGGGCCGAGCCGGCTGGTGAAGGTCAATATCCTGATCACTTCAACGAGGCGTTGGAGAGGGCTGCGCAGGACTGACATTGGTTTGCTGCATTGTCTTTGCGCCGCCCCTCGCTGGTGCTCACGGGGGGCGGCGTTTCTCCTAAATGTTTCCTAAACCACGAACCCGTTGCGCTGCATACGGTTAGGCGATACCGTTCGCGGTCATGAAACGTACGCTCATCGCACTCGTCTCGCTCGCCATCGCCGTCTCCGCCTTCGCCGCCTGGCATCTCGGCCGCCACATCATGATCGGCGGGACGGGCGGGTGGGACTACACCACCATCGACGCCGTGGCCCGGCGCGCCTACGTGTCGCACGGAGATCGTGTCGAAGTCGTCGACGTCGATGCCGGGAAGGTGGTCGGACTCATCCCGGACACGCTCGGGGTGCACGGCATCGCCATCGATCATGACGGTGGACGGGGCTTCATCTCCAGCGGCCGGATCAACATGATGACCATCTTCAATCTGAAGACGAACGCCCGGATCAACGACGTCAAGACCACCGGCGACAACCCCGACGCCATCCTGTTCGATCCGGCGACGAAGCATGTCTTCACCTTCAACGGCCGCGGCAAGAACGCTACCGTGTTCAACACGCGCGGCAAGGTGCTGGCCACGATCGACCTCGGCGGGAAGCCGGAATTCGGCGCCAGCGACGGGCACGGCCATGTCTTCGTCAACATCGAAGACACCAGCGAGCTGGCGATGATCGACGCCAACAAGAACGTCGTCTCGGCGCGCTGGAAGCTGGCGCCGTGCGAGTCTCCCAGCGGCCTGGCCATCGACCGCAAACATCATCGCCTGTTCACGGTCTGCGAGAACGAGATCATGGCCGTGGTCGACGCCAGAAACGGCCACGTGGTGACGACGGTTCCGACCGGAAAGGGGACCGACGCCGCGGCGTTCGACGACGCCAGGCAACTCGCCTTCGCCTCGAATGGCCAGAGCGCGACCCTGACCGTGGTCCACGAGACGTCGCCCGACAAGTACGAGGTGGTCGACAACGTGGCCACGCAGCGGAGCGCGCGGACGATGGCGCTCGACGCGAAGACGCACCACATCTACCTGCCTGCCGCGCAGTTCGGCGAGGCGCCCCCGAAGACGGAGAAGAATCCCCGTCCGCGTCCGCCGATGGTGCCGGGGACGTTCGAGCTGCTGGAGGTTGTACCGTAGCGGCTTCGCCGCGTTATCGGTTATCGGTTATCGGTTATCGGTTATCGGTGTCCGCTGTTCCTTCCTGACAACCGACAACCGATAACCGACAACGCGCGAAGCGCTACGATACGCGGCGATGAAACGACTGGCCGCCGTCCTGCTCCTCCTCGCCGCCACCGCCTCCGCGCAACAGACGCTGATCCGGACGCAGAAGCCGCCGCTGCACGGCTCGCACTGGATGGCCGTCACCGGCAAGCCGCTCGCGGCTACCGCCGGGGCAATGATCTTCCAGAAGGGGGGCAACGCCGTCGATGCCGCTGCGGCGATGATCGCCGCGACCTGCACGATGTGGGACACGCTGTCGTGGGGCGGCGAGACGCAGGCGCTCATCTACGATCCCCACACGAAGAAGGTCACCGGGATCAACGCCCTCGGCGTGGCCCCGACCGACGCCACGCCGGAGTTTTACAAAGGGAAAGGCTTCACCCATCCGCCGGACGAAGGGGTCCTCGCCGCCGTCACACCCGGTACGCCGGGAGGGATCATGACCATGGTGGCCGAGTACGGGCGGTTGTCGTTGAAGGACGTTCTCGCTCCCGCCATCGAAATGGCCGATGGCTACGCGCTCGAAGCGCAGTCGGCGAATACGATCGACCACAACAAGGACAAGCTGAAGAACTGGATATATTCAAAACAGGTCTTTCTCATCCACGAGAACAATCCCAAACATCCCGGTCCCGTGGCCGGGGAGATCTTCCGCCAGCCGGATCTGGCCGCCACGCTACGCAAGCTCGTCGAGGCCGAACAGCAGGCTCTGAAGAAAGGGAAGTCGCGCAAGGAAGCGATCTACGCGGCATACGACCGCTTTTACAAAGGCGACATCGCCAGGGAGATCGTCCGCGGGACGCGCGAGCAGGGCGGCCTTTTCACCGAGGAGGACCTGGCGAACTGGAAGGTCCACATCGAAGAGCCGGTCACGACGGCGTACAAGGGAATCGACGTCTACAAACTGAACGTCTGGACGCAGGGTCCGGCTATGCTGCAGGCGCTCAACATCCTCGAGAACTTCGACCTGAAAGGGATGAGCTTCAATTCCCCGCGCTATATCAACACAATCTATCAGGCCATGAGCCTGGCCTGGGCGGACCGCGATTTTTACTATGGCGATACGTATGCGCCCCCCGAGGAGCCGGTGCTCGGCCTGCTTTCGAAGGATTATGCAAAAGAACGCGCGAAATTGATCAATCCCGACCACAATGATCCGAAAATCAAACCGGGCGATCCGTATCCGTATCAGCGTGGCGTGAATCCGTTTCCTGAGCTGCTGCGCAATTGGGATGCAGCGAAAGCGCCTGCCCCGAAACCGGCCGTAACACCGGAGTCGGGCGCATTGCGTCAGAACGAATTCCTCCATCCCACTTCGTCATTGTCGAGCGATTATCTTTTCGCCTTCTACGCCGGTACGACCTCGGTGGAAGCAGCGGACGCGGAAGGGTGGGCGGTATCGGTCACACCGAGCGGCGGCTGGCTGCCGGCGGTCATCGCCGGAAACAGCGGGGTCGGTCTGAGCGAGCGGATGCAGAGCTTCGTCCTCGATCCATCCGAGGGGCCGTATAACGTCGTGGCGCCGGGGAAGCATCCGCGCGTGACGCTCACGCCGACGCTTGCACTGAAAGACGGCCTGCCGTGGCTGGTCTTCTCGGTGCAGGGGGGCGACAGCCAGGACCAGAACCTGCTGCAGTTCTTTCTCGACGTCGTCGAGTTCGGGATGACGGTCCAGGAAGCCACCGAGGCGCCGAACATCAACAGCTTCCAGATGCACAGCTCCTTTGGCGCGCACGACATCAAGCCGGGCAACATCCTCCTCAACTCCGCCGAGCCGCCGTGGGTGCGCGGCGAGCTGCGGCGCATGGGCTACACGATGACCTTCGAGGACCGGACCTCGGGTCCGATCAACGCCATCATGATCGACCGTGCCCACGGCACGTTCTGGGGCGGCTCGAGCAACCACGGCGAGGATTACGGGATCGGGTGGTAGGGTGGCACCTGCGGTGCGTTGTCGGTTATCGGTTGTCGGTTGTCTGTTCTTCGCGCCGTCGGGTGAAGCTGCATCCTGCTCGAAGCCGAGAAGGAGACGACAAACGACTGATAACCGACAACCGATAACCGACAACCAAGCACCCGACGACCAGGCACCCGCCATCCGTTTTCCAAAACTTTCATTGCCATTCGCGCCCGGCTTTTGCAGAATGCTCCGCCGGAGGAACCGCTGCATGTCGAAGGTCTCTCGTACTGCCATCGTTGCGATCACGCTTTCTCTGTTTCTCGCTGCCTGTGCGGCGGTGACGCAGCAGAAGGCGCAGGCGGCGCGCGCCGCCGACACCGGCGAGTTCCACAACCTGCAGATCTTCCCGCAGAACATCACGCACGATGAGCTGATCGCGAACATGCGCGGGTTCGCCAAAGCACTCGGCACCCGCTGCGATCACTGCCACGTCGCGAACCCGCCGGGCTCGAAGGAACAGTTGGATTTCGCATCCGATGCGAAGCCGGAGAAAAACACCGCCCGCGCCATGTTGCGGATGGTCCACGCCGTCAACTTCGATTACCTGGCCAAGGTGGACCCGCACGGCCAGATGGTCACGTGCAACACCTGCCACCGCGGTCACACCGTTCCGGATACGGCCGCGCCCGAAGGCGCGCCCCCGCCGGCACCGCCGGGGATGTAACGAGAACAAGCGGCGAGACGCCGCTGAGCCTTTTGCCGCGTTAGCGGCAACGGACGGTAGCCAGGGGTGCGAGCGCTTTTTGCGAGCACCCCTGGAAAGAGATACCCTCTAATTCGTGCCGCGTCAGCGGCACTGGATCGTCGCCAGCAATCTACGACTCGTAGCCCTTTGCGAGACAAATCCAGCATCGCCCGCTCCCAATCCACTCCACGTAGAACTCCTCGGCGCGGCATTTCATCCGAGGGAGCATTCGTCAGGAGCCTGACGATGCCAAACACGTTCACCAGCCTGCGATACCACATCATCTTTTCAACAAAGAACCGGGAGCCATTTCTCGTGCCGCCGCTACTCGAGCGAACGCACGCATACCTCGGCGGATGCTTGCGAACCATCGGCGGCGTTCCACTAGAAATCGGAGGCGTGTCCGATCATGTGCACCTTCTGGTAGGCCTGAAGCCGACGCATTGCGTCTCCGACGTGCTCTGCAAGATCAAAAAAGCGTCGTCCGACTGGGCAAGAGATGAGATGGGAGTCGCCAAGTTCCGCTGGCAAGATGGCTACGCAGCCTTTACTGTCGGACGAAAAGGGATCGAAGACATCCGGCGGTACATAACCACTCAGGCGGAGCATCATCGGACAAAGAGCTTTGAAGAGGAGTATCGCCAGTTCCTGAAAGCGCACGGGATCGAATTTGACGAGAGATTCCTGCTGTGATTCCAGTGCCGCTGACGCGGCACGATTTTCAGATTGCATCGGGTTCCAGGGGTGCTCGCAAAAAACGCTCGCACCCCTGGCTACCCTCCTGAGCCGCTATCGCGGCGTCGTAACGTCCAATCTCCAGCGCTCCGTCGTTATCCCAACGGCGTCATCGCCGGCCTATGCAGCCAACTGCCGGGATCGCCGATGATGAAACGCACGGGGAACCAGCCGTGGCTCGCTTTGACAAGGCCGAGGTGATGCGCATCGATTGGGACGTCGAACGCCAGGCGGCTCTGGAAGGAGGCGCCGGGAACGACGAACGACGTGACCGGCTCACCGGCGAGGCCGGCCTGGGCGAGCGCCTGCTGGCCTGATGGCGAGATCCCGATACGCCGGCCGGCGGCGTCGATCAGGTAGATGTCGATGTCGGTCTCGCGTTGCGGACGTCCCTTGGCGCGGCTGCTCACGCGCAGCGTGACGACGCAAAAGGTGCCGGCCGCTTTCGCTGTGCCGATCGTCGTTTGCCGCGCCGCCTGCTCGACGGTGATGCACCAGTCGTCGAAGCATCGTGCCTCGCCGATCGGGATCTCTTTCCGCGGCTCCGCCAGTGAGAAGCCGATCAGCACGAGCATGTAGGCGGCCATGCACGCCAGCAGTCGGATGAGCGCCGTCCTCGCGGCACGGAATCGTCCGCGGAGAGCCAGCCAGGCGATCCGCCCGATGGTGATGACCGCGGCGACGAATGAGACCAGGAAGATCAGATCGAAGAGAGACATGGATGGACTGTATGGCAAGTACTTGGCGGTGACAAGTAAGGGTTGTCGGTTATCGGTTATCGGTTGTCGTAGTGCCGGTGCTGCTCTTTTTCTCTCTGACAACCGATAACCGACAACCGATAACGGGTTTCTCAACCACACCCCACTCCGCAGTAGAATGTCCGCTCCAAAATCATGGCCCGGCATGAAGAGCGAGACGATTCGTACGATCTCCTGAATCAGTACCTTCATGAGATCGCCCAGGTGCCCCGGCTGACGCCCGAAAGGGAGCGCGAGCTCGGGAAGCGTGTCCAGGAAAACGACAAGGCCGCGCTCGAGGAGCTGGTCAAGGCCAATCTCCGCTTCGTCGTCTCGTACGCGAAGAAGTACCGCAACTCCCATGTGCTCTTCCTCGATCTCATCAACGAGGGGAACATCGGCCTGATCCACGCGGCGAAGAAGTTCGATCCGGACAAGAACGTCAAGTTCATCACGTACGCGGTCTGGTGGATCCGCCAATCGATCCTGCACGCGCTGTCCGAGCAGGGGGGAGCGTTCCGTCTGCCGCCGAAGCGCGCCAACCTGATGTACCGCCTGGAGAGGGCCATCGCCGCGGCGATGACGGATGGGAAGCAGATCCCGACCGCGGACGAGCTGGCCGCGGAGCTCGGCGTCAGCGTCAAGGAAGTGCAGACGCTGCTGCGTGCCAACAGCGACAACTTCTCCCTCAACGCGGAGCTGGACGACGACTCACACACGGAGCTGGCCGACGTCATCGAGCAGACCACCGTTCCGTCCGCCGAGGACACCATGCAGGTGCAGGGGAGGCGGGACGAGCTGCTGGCCCATATGTCCGAGCTCTCGCCGAAGGAGCGCCTCGTCCTCAGCCTCCGGCACGGCGTGACGGACAACGTGCCGAAGCGGATCAATGAGCTGGCCGACTTTCTCAATCAACCGCATGAGAAGGTGACGTCGGTGCTGAGCGTCTCGACGGGCAAGGTCTGCGACCGCCTGTCGATCACCCAGAGCGAGCTCGCGCAATTGCTCCTTTACACGAATCCGAACGCGAAGGCGTGGTGGCGCTTCTGGTACGAGCTGGCAGACCTCGGCGCGGGCATGACCCCGCAGATCGATCAGGCCCGCATGCCGATGCTGGAGTCGCTCAAGCAGCAAGGGGCGGTGCAGAAAGCGGTGGAGTCGCTGCCGATCGAGGAGAAGACCATCCTGAAACTCCGCTACGGCGTGCTGCAGGACGACGAGCTGACCCTGCGCGACATCGGCGAGATCCTCGGCCTCTCCCGCGAGCGCGTGCGCCAGATCGAGTCGCGGGCTGAGGCGAAGTGCCGGCGCTCGGTGCGGCGGCGGTAGCACTCCCATCTGCGTTCATCTGCGGATAAAAGCCTTTTCCGCAGATTACGCAGATGAAACGCAGATCAAACCTTCTTCAACAGCTCCGCCACCGGAACGCCAACACGCTCCAGCGATTCGAAGGAGCCGACGTCGCTCCAGCCGAAGTTACCGCGGATGGCGGCGACGCGGGGCGCGTTCTCCATCAACGCGTAATCGATCGAGATCGACGGCATGGCCTGGTAGTGCTCGATGCGCCGTGCCGGATCGCCGCTGGTGACGATGCGGTCGGCGAGCGAGGCGATCTGCGGCGCGGCCGCCTCGAGCGCGCGGCGGAACACACTGGCGCGCCAGACGAACATCCCCGCGTTCCAGCAGTAGCCACCCGAGCGCAGGTACTCATCGGCAAGCTCCTGTGACGGTTTCTCGCGGAAGCCGTCGACGCGGAGAATCCCGGGTGAGGCAATCTCCGGCCCCAGTTGCAGATACCCGTATCCCGTATTCGCCTCTGTCGGCTCGATGCCGATCGTGACGAGATAGTCGGAGGAGGCGGCGAACTCGTACGAGCGGGCGAGCACGCGAATGAATTCATCCTCGTCCGCGATGTACGAATCGGACGAAAGGACGGCGATGACGGCGTCGTCGATGATCGATTCGATGGCGAAGCAGCAGACCGCGATGGCGGGCGCCGTGTTCCGCCGCGCGGGCTCGGTCAATATGTTGGCTTCCGGAAGCGTGGGGAGCCAGGCCGCACACTTCGGCGCGTACTGCTCGTTCGTGGAGACGAAGATCGACGACGGTTCCATCAGCCGGGACACCCGGCCGAAGGTCATCTCGATCAACGAAACGCCGTCGAAGATCCGCAGGAACTGTTTGGGGTTTTCGTCGGAGGAGAGAGGGCGGAGGCGCGTGCCGGAACCGCCGGCCAGGATGAGTGCAGTCCTCACGGCTTCCGGCCTACGGCGATCAGACTCAGCCCGCTCTTCGGCCGCTTGCCGTCCAGCGCCTTCAGGAGCGGGACCATCCGGTCGAAGATCTTCGACTGCGCGGCCGGCAGGGCGTTCCGTTTGAAGACGTTCGAGTTCAGCCTCCAGGCCAGCCGGGCAACGCGGTTCTGGTAGACCGCCTCTTCCACCTCGAAGCCGGCAGCCTGCAGCTTCGCCACCATCTCCTCTTTATCGTAGCGGCGCTGATGACCGATGCCTCGGTCGAGCGCGCCGAAGAGCTCTTTGCCGGCAGGAACGAAGATGATGATCCGCCCGCCGGGAACGAGCAGCTTGTTGGCGCGGAGCAACGCTGCCGCGTCGTCGTTCGTGTGCTCGAGGACGTTGATGCAGAGGATCGTGTCGAAGTTGTTGACGGCCAGATCGAGCGCATCGTCAGAATCGAGATCGAGGCGCTCGACCATCATCCCCGGCCGGCGGCGGAAGGCGTTGCGAAGACGGTCGATGTACGGCGTTTCCTTGTCCGTGGCCACGATCAGCTCGCGCCCGTACAGAAAGCGGGTCATCGTCCCCGATCCGGCCCCGGCCTCGAGCACGCGCTGGCCGACGTAGGGCGCGATGCGCTCCCAGATCCACTGGTTGTAGCGTTTGAGCGAGCCGCGGCGCCGCAGCGTCTTGTACGTGGCCGGCTCGTTGGAAGGATCGTCGAAGAGGCCGTAGCGGAAGATCGTCCAGATGGCGCTGAAGCCGTCCTTCCAGTTGATCTTCTTTCCCTCCCAGTAATCGCGGCCGTAGTACGAGATCGGGACCTCGTAGATGCGGTAGCCGCGCCGGGCCACCTTGGCGGTGATCTCCGGCTCGATCCCGAACCGATTCGACTTGAGATTGATCGACTGGATGACCTCGCGGCGGAAGACCTTGTAGCAGGTCTCCATGTCGGTGAGGTCGAGGTTGGTGGTGCAGTTGGAGAGGAAGGTCAGAAGATTGTTGCCGAGGCGGTGCCAGTAGAGCATCACGCGGCGGGGGTAACCTTCGAAACGCGAGCCGAAGACGACGTCGGCGTGGCCGTCGACGATCGGCTGGATCAGCTTCGGATATTCGTTCGGGTCGTACTCGAGGTCGGCGTCCTGGATGATGACGATGTCCCCGACGGCCTCGGCGATCCCGCGCCGGATGGCCGCCCCTTTCCCCATGTTCACCGGCTGAAAGACGTGGCGGATCTCCGGCCACTGCGCGGCCAGGGCGGCAACGACGCCGGCGGAGCCGTCGGTCGACTTATCGTCGACGACGATGATCTCCTTGTCGATCGGCACCTCCCTGACGTGGCGCAACAGCTCGGCCACGGTGGAACGCTCGTTGTAGCAGGGGACGATGACCGAGAGAAGCGGCGGCTTTGGAGGAAGATCCGGCATTTGGAGCGCGTATTGTAAGCTGTTGAAAACGATGATCGAGTCAGCGGAAAAACCGCCACACCAAACGAACGAGATGCTGCGGAAGTTCCTGCACATCGGCATGGGCTTCGGCGCCCTGCTGCTGCTGCGGATTCCGTGGCGCTACGCGGCGCTGATCGGCGTGGCCGGGATCATCGGCAACTGGCTGTTGCTCCACCGCATCGCCGGTCGGCGCGTATCGCGGCATGAGCGCGGCTGGGACCTCGGCATCATCCTCTATCCCTTCGCCGTCACGGTGCTGATCGTCGTCTTCAACTGGCATATCGAGATCGCGGCCGTGGCCTGGGTGCTGCTGGCATTCGGCGACGGATTCTCGACGGTAATCGGCCAGCGTCTGCCGCTGGCGCCGCTGCCGTGGAACCGCGCCAAGTCGTGGGGGGGATTCGCGGCGTTCATCCTTTTCGGAGGGGCGGCGGCATTCGGCATCGCCCGGCTCTTCGGTGCGCCGCAGGATGTCGCCATCGCCGCGGCGGTGCTCGTCAGCGCCATCGCCGAGTCGCTGCCGCTCGGCATCGACGACAACGTGACCGTGCCCTTCATCGCCGCCGGCGTGCTTGCCGCGATGGCCATCAAACCGTTGGTGGCCGTGACCTCCGCCCCGCCCATCGCCTGGCCGTGGATCATCGTCAATACGGTGCTGGCAATCGTTGGCTATGCTCTACGCGGGGTAGATATCTCCGGCGCCGTGGCCGGGTGGATCCTCGGATGCGTGCTGATCCTCGGCGGAGGTCCGCCTCTCTATGTCGCCCTGCTGACGTTCTTCATCCTCGGTACGCTGGCCACGAAGCTCGGCTACGCGCGCAAGGCCCGCGAGGGGATGGCGCAGGAGAAGGGGGGGCGGCGCGGAGCGGGGCACGCGGTTGCCAACGTCGGCGTCGCAGCGATCTGTGCCGTGGCTTGCTGGCGCGGTCTGGGCCTTGTGCCGCTGTTCATGGGAATTGCGGCGCTGGCGACGGCGGCCGCCGACACGACCGCTTCCGAGGTCGGGCAGCTCTTCGGCAAGCGGGCCTTTCTTCCGCTCACGTTCCGGCGCGTCGAGCGGGGTACAGAGGGAGCCATCTCGATCGAAGGGACGCTGGCAGGCATCGTGGCCGGCTTCCTGGTCGCCATCGCCGGCACCGCAATGGCCGCGCATAACGTCCGTCCCGGCTTCATCGGCGGCGTGTCGATCTACAAATCGAACGTCATCATCGTGATCACCGCCTGCGCCTTCCTGGGCTCCTACCTCGAATCGATTCTCGGCAGTTGGAACCGCCTCCACGGCTCCCCGATCGCCAACGGCACCCTCAACTTCGCCAACACCATGTTCGGCGCCTTCCTCTTCTGGGTGGCCTGGCACTGGGTGCCGATGTTCGAGTTCGCTTTCTAGCGCTTCGCGCGTTGTCGGTTATCGGTTATCGGTTGTCGATGCTACGCAGTTGTCGGTTATCGGTTGTCGGCGCTACTCGCGTTATCGGTTGTCGGTTGAAGGCAGCCTTTTTCCGACTGGTCACATAGTTGATCAAGCCTTGCAGAGGTTCGGCCACGCCGCGGATTCCGGACCGGAGCAGCCGGTACTGCGTGCTGTCGAGATACTCAAGTCGTTGGGCTGCGATGACTTGCGCCTGTACCTCGAACAAAGAGCCTCGTGACTGACTCAGGAACTGCCTCCATTCGCCGCACGTGAGGCGTCCTTGTCCCTCAGCTATGTTGCTGACGACCGATACGGCGGCGCGGCGTAATTGCTGCGTGAGACCAAACCGCTCGTCGTTTGGAAATGCCCTGGTGACACGGTAGACCGCCACCATGAGGTCGAGGGAACGCTTGAACACAACTAGATCTTCGAATGTCGCCATATTCATCTGTGGCGCAACAGGAGAGAGCGCGAGGACCGCTCCGCGTGTGGGACCGATATTCTACAACGCGACCGCTACCGGATATCAACGAACAACCGATAACCGATAACCGACAACGCGCGAAGCGCAGTCAGTGCCCGTTACGCGACGCCGCGCGGAAGACCGGAACGTTCTGGAGCTCGCCGACGACGCGCTCGAGTCCCTGGTTGCTCTGCAGGGCCACGTGCTGCGCGTACTCATCGCAGACGGGACAGAGCTGGCGGTTCAGGTCGGCATCCGAAACGCGCGTGCCACAGAGCCGGCAGGTTGAATCAGCGTTCGGTGCCATGTGTGACATTGTAGCATCCACCGTGCCGCCCGGCCTACCCGGTGTGGCACAGACACTCCTGTCTGTGCGAGGAAAAACTGCCCAAACCACTGCACCAATCATGACCAGCGACCTCAAGAAAATCGTCATCGTCGGAAGGCCGAATGTCGGCAAGTCGACGCTCTTCAACCGGTTGGCCGGCAAGCGCCGCGCTCTCACGCACGACATGCCCGGTATGACCCGCGACCGCCTCTCCGACGTCATCACCCTCGATGACGGACGGCGCTACGAGCTCACCGACACTGGCGGGCTGGAGTACGGCGACTCTCCGATGTCTGCCTTCGCCGGCGAGATCCGCGACCAGGCCCGGCGCGCCCTCGAGACCGCCGACTTCATCCTTTTCGTCGTCGACGGCGCGGCCGGCATCCTGACCGAGGACCGCGACATCGCCCAGGAGCTGCGGCCCGCCTCGGGGCGGACGCTGCTGCTGGTCAACAAAGTCGACCGGCGCGACGCCGAGGCCAATGTGCCGGAGTTCTACGAGCTCGGATTCGAGCGGATGCTGCCGCTTTCGGCCGAGCACGGCGAAGGGATCGACGAGCTGTTCGACATCATCGGCGAGATCGTCCCGCCGGAATCGATCGATGAGGTAGGGGAGGACGACTACGGCCCGATCCGCATCGCCATTATCGGGCGGCCGAACGTCGGCAAGTCATCGCTGCTCAACCGGCTGGCCGACGAGGAGCGCGCCGTCGTCTCGCCGATCTCCGGAACCACGCGCGACGCCATCGACACCCAGATCGAGCGCGGCGATCGGAAGTACCTCATCATCGACACCGCCGGCATCCGTCGGAAGGGGAAGACGCACGACGAGGCCGAGAAGCTCTCCGTCATCTCCGCGCGGAAAGCGATCGAACGCTGCGAGATCGCCCTGGTCATGATCGACGCCAACGACGGCGTGACCGGACAGGACGCCACGGTGGCCGGCTACGCCGAGGATGCCGGGAAAGCGGCCATGCTGCTCGTCAACAAATGGGACGCCTCGGCGCACGAACAGGACGACTACAAGAAAGTGGAGGAAGAGATCCGATTCAAACTGAAGTTCCTGCCCTACGCGCCGGTAGAGTTCATCTCGGCGAAGACCGGACGCCGCGTCGAGAAAATCTTCCCGCGCATCGACGAGATCGTCGACGGCTACCGCAAGCGTTTTCCCACCTCGCAGCTGAACCAGATCCTCGAGCGCGCCATCGCCGCCCACCAGCCGCCCTCGGTGAAAGGAAAGCCGCGCCGCTTCTACTACACCACCCAGCTCAAGACCCAACCGACGACCATCGCCCTCTTCTCCAACACCGACGAGACGCTCCACTTCTCGTATCGCCGCTTCCTGGAAAACCAGTTCCGCGACGGGCTGGGACTGGTGGGATGTCCCATCCACCTGGTGCTCCGGGCAAGGAAGGGGATGAAGAAGTAGCAGCGCGTCGCGCGTTGGCTGCCTTGCCTGGAAACCTATACGGTGCTGACGGTTACGGGCGGCACGGAACGGAAACCCGGTTTTCCGCGGAGCCTGAATGCACTGGGGATGTGTGTGCTCGCTCTTCAGCGTCTGTCCAGCGTCGATGGGAACGCGGCTGCCACTCTTAATTGTCGCCGACTTCCCGGTGAGCCTCATGGATGCGCTTGGAGCCTCGCAACTCACCAGAAATGTTGAGCTTACACACTTGTAGAGTCCATGATTTAACTCTACGAGTCAAAGATCAGACTCCACGAGTCAAAGATTTGACTCCACGAGTCAAAGATTAGACTCCACGAGTCAAAGATTAGACTCCACGAGTCAAAGATTTGACTCCACGAGTCAAAGATTTGACTCCACGAGTCAAAGATTTGACTCCACGAGTCAAAGATTAGACTCTACGGGTCAAAGATTAGACTCCACGAGTCAAAGATTAGACTCCACGAGTCAAAGATTAGACTCCACGAGTCAAAGATTAGACTCCACGAGTCAAAGATTAGACTCGGGGAGTCAAATCGTGGACTCAGGGGGTGCGCCGCAATGTAGGCCGGACTGGCCAGTCCGATCGGCTACGCAACGGAACCGATTCAAAATAAGACACTTGCGAGTCCGCCAACGCAGTCTGGGGGTGAGGCAGCCCTCCCGGAATGGTGGTTTGAAGCCTCATCAAGCCATTTCGGCCGTAACGAAGGTCGCACGCTGCAAGTCGACACCGCGGCCTGAAACGATTGGCCCGCGCGAGCACCGGTCGGACTAGAGAGTCCGACCTACGTTTGATACGCTCCCGGAGTGTATTAACGGCCTCCGCGTCGTCGCCGCATCTGCCGGAACTGGTGACTGGCCAGTGCCTTCCGCCTTGAGACCCCGACTTCCCAGGGTGCCCTCTGTCCTATCCAGAACCCGCGCAGTCCGCCGACTTACCAGTTTTGGCCGAACTGCGGACGAGAGCTAACGGGCGAAGACGCGAAACCAACCGACAACCGACAACCCGCCTACAGCGCCCTTCCGGTAAACTCGTCCGTCTTGACTCCCTCCGAATTCCTGAAAAAGTGGAGTGACTCCGGCGCCGCCGAGCGGTCGAATGCGCAGTCGTTCCTCAACGATCTCTGCCAGGTGCTGAACGTCGACCCGCCGCACGCGGCCACCTCGGACGCGGAGCGCGACGCCTACGTCTTCGAGAAGCCGGTCACCGTTCCGCACGAAGGGCGCCAGCAATCCATCGGCTTCATCGATCTCTTCAAGCGCGGCCACTTCATCCTCGAGGCGAAGCAGGGCTCCGAGGAGGGCTCGACGCGCCTCGGTACGGCGCGACGGGACACACCGGCGTGGCACATCGCTATGCAGGACGCCTTCGGGCAGGCCCTCAAATACGCACGGGCTATGGACGCTCCGCCGCCGTTCGTCATCGTGACCGACGTCGGCCACTGCTTCGATCTTTACTCGTCATTCGACGGCACGGCCAACTACCGCGCATTTCCTGACGCCGTCCACTCTCGTTTCTATCTGCGCCATCTCTTCCTGCAGGAACACGATGCCCGGCCCGATCCGACCGAGTACCTGCCGGAGGAACGCCACCTCACCGAGTTCGGCAGAAGCCTCCGGCGGATCTTCACCGATCCGCACAGCCTCGATCCCTCCAAACATGCCGCGAACATCACCCGCGAAGTCGCCGCGCGCATCGCCACGATCGCCCGGCAGCTCGAATCGGCGGGCCAGAACCCGGAGCTCGTTGCGAAGTTCCTGATGCGCTGCCTCTTCACGATGTTCGCCGAGGATGTCGGGCTCCTGCCTCGGCGCATCTTCTCCGACGCGTTCGAAGAGTGGCGCGAGAAGCCGGAGAGCTTCAAGTCCGACGTCGAAGAGCTCTGGCACAAGATGAACGAAGGCGGCGTGCTATGGGGCAAAGGAAAGATCTGGCGCTTCAACGGCGGACTCTTCGATGATCCCGTTGCCATCGACCTGAACCGCTTCCAGATCCACGCGCTCCGCGAAGCCGCGGAGAGCAACTGGGCGCACGTCGATCCCTCGATCTTCGGCACGCTGCTGGAGCGCGCTCTCGATCCGAAGGAGCGCCACCGCCTCGGCGCGCACTACACGCCGCGCGCCTACGTGGAGCGTCTGGTCCGCCCCACAATCGAGGAGCCGTTGCGCAAGGAGTGGGAGACCGTCCGCGCCAGCGTGCGCCTGCTCGTCGCCGACAACGCCTCGGGTGAAAAAGAGGCGCTCCGGCTGCTGGAGACATTTCTCGACCGCCTCGCCCACGTCCGAATCCTCGATCCCGCCTGCGGTACCGGCAACTTCCTCTACGTCTCGCTCGACGTGCTGAAGCGGATCGAGAACGAGGTTCTGGACATGTTCTCGAACCTCGGCGGCGGCCGCATCACCAGCTACGGACGGCTGGTTTCCCCGAAACAGTTCCTCGGCATCGAGATCAAGCGCTGGGCGAAGGAGATCGCAGAACTGGTCCTCTGGATCGGCTACTTACAATGGCAGCTCCGCACCCGCGGCTTCGCCAACAACCCCGAGGAACCGATCCTCCACGACTACCACAACATCGAATGCCGCGACGCCGTGCTGGCGTACGACGAGAAGGTTCCGCTTCTCGATGACGATGGGAACCCGGTCACGCGCTGGGACGGCGAGACGATGAAGCGGCATCCGGTGACAGGAGAGGATGTGCCGGATGATACGGCGCTGATTCCGGTGTATCGGTATCTGAATCCGCGGAAGGCTGAGTGGCCGGAGGCGGAGTTCATTGTTGGGAATCCGCCGTTCATCGGCGACAAAGCGATGCGTGAGACGCTGGGATCCGGGTACGTAGACGCGATTCGAGGCGTTTACGTCGATATGCCGAAGAGCGTCGACTTCGTTCTCTACTGGTGGGACCACGCCGCTCGGCTCTTGCGAGAGGACAACCTGATTCGATTTGGGCTCATTACTACAAATAGTATCGGCCAGGTATTCAATAGACGGATCGTTGACAGATATCTATCAGGACGACCGGCGATATCGCTTGTGTTTGCGATACCCAATCATCCTTGGGTAGATAGTGCAGAAGGCGCGGATGTCCGGATCGCAATGACGGTCGCTGAATCAGGCGAATACGAGGGAATCGTCCAACTTGTGGTTAAAGAGGCGCCCGCAGGTGGTGAGGAGACGCCAATCATTCAACTCCTCGAAACGAGAGGGAGGATCAATTCAACCTTGGTGACTGGCTGCGACGTGAACACGGCGATCACATTACAGTCCAACAAGGATCTGAGCTGCGTTGGCGTAAAGCTATTTGGTCAAGGGTTCTTGATTGATGAGATGACAGCTCAGGCGCTGGATCGCGGTAAGAACTTGATCATCAAGCCGTATCTTACTGGACGTGATCTCACCGGCACTCGGCGGCCGACCTACGTTATTGACGCATTCGGCCTTTCGGAGTCTGAGTTGCGCGTTCGGTATCCTGAAACATATCAGTGGCTCCTGGAACGTGTGAAGCCCGAGCGCGACACCAACAACCGTGAGGCGTATCGTCGGCTTTGGTGGCTCTTTGGCGAGCCGCGGAAGACATTTCGCCCGGCGCTAAAGGGTTTGACGCGTTTCATTGGTACGCCCGAGGTCGCGAAGCATCGCGTGTTCCAATTCCTAGAATCATCGGTAGTGCCCGAAGGGAAAATCGTCGCGATCGCAATCGAAGAGGAGTGGGCTCTGGGCGTTCTCTCATCGAGGATTCACACAATCTGGTCTCTGGCGGCGGGTGGCCGACTAGGCGTAGGCAACGACTTCGTATATGTCAGAACAGATGTTTTGACCCTTTTCCATTTCCGGATAAACAAATTCGCGACAGAGTCGAAGAGCTCGGCGAGCAACTCGACGCCCACCGCAAACGCCAGCAATCCCTCCACACCGACCTCACCATCACAGGCATGTACAACGTCCTCGAAAAGCTGCGCAGCGGTGAGGCGCTGACGGAGAAAGAGAAAGTCATCCACGAGCAGGGACTCGTCTCCGTCCTCAAGCAGATCCACGACGACCTCGACGCGGCGGTGTTCGATGCCTACGGATGGCCGCACGATCTGACGGACGAACAGATACTCGAACGCCTCGTGGCCCTCAACGCCGAGCGCGCCGAGGAGGAGCGACGAGGCATCATCCGTTGGCTGCGTCCCGAGTTTCAGAATCCCGCAGGCGCCAAGAGCGAACGGCAGACCATCATGGCCGGCATTGAGATCGAGGAAAAAGAAGCAGAAGCCAAACCGAAATCGGCCGTCACCTGGCCCAAGGATCTCCCTTCCCAGATCTCCGCCGTCCGCGACCTCGTCACCGGCGATCGAGGCGAAACCTGGACCGTCGACCGCACCGCCAAAGCCTTCAAAGGGGCGAAACGTCCCCAGGTTCAATCCGTTCTCGATTCCCTCGCCGCTCTTGGTCTCCTGGTCAGCTTCGGCGAGGGAACAATGCAGGAGTGGCGATCGGGAGGGTAGTGGCACTCTCCTGGTAATCATTCGAGCCAGGAGCCGATGTGGCACAGACACTCTTGTCTGTGCCCCTGCCTGGAGCCGCCCGCCCCGAGGGCTTGCGATCGCAGTCGTGGCGAGAGCCTGCACAGACAAGAGTGTCTGTGCCACATCTCCACCTCAGTTGAGCTGCTTATCCCTCCGCGCAGCGTCGGCGGCGAAGCCGAGGGCTTGCATCGGCTGGGGATCCTTCTGCAGGACGCCGGTGCCGTAGCCCTGTTTCGTGATGAAACTGACGCGCACTTCCTGGAGGGCGATTCCTTTTGGCAGGCGTTCCTTACGGTAGACCCACGATTCACGGTTGCCGCGGTTGTAATCCTGCTCGAGATTGTCGGTGTCAGAGCGTGTCGGAGGGGGGGCGGTGCCACCGGGAACGAACTTGCTCTTGCCGGTGTAGCTCGACATGTCCTGATTGCCTCCCGCACGGAGCGCGGCCATGGTGTCATCGCTCGTTCCGATATTCGCCTGAGCGGCATACGTCGGCGTGCCGAGGAAGGCGAAGATGGCGGCACGGTCCGAGAGACGGCCCGGCTGCTTGGGCGTGGTCCAGGTGGCGTCGGCGAAGGCGATGCGGCGCTCGAGCTCGCGGCGGAATTCGTTCTCCTCGGTGTCCGGCGTCGGATCGAGCTGCTTCCAGAACGCCTCGATGAAGGCCGCCCGCTCGGCGTCCGTCGTCATCATGGCGTACTCCTTCTTCTGCGCCGGCGTCAGAAGGTAGCGGACCGGCGTCTCGATCCACTTATCGTCCGCCGCAAGCTTCCAGCCGGGAGGCGTCAGAAAGGTGGCGTAGGCAGTGCCGATGGTGTTGGACCGCCCGGCCGCTTCCTTGCGAGCCACCTCGAAGAGATCGACGGTCGCTTTCGGGAATGGAGGGGAGGCGATTGCGGCAGTGGGGACGAAGGCGAGATAGGTGATGAACGCTTCTTTGGCATCGTCCTTTCGTCCGAGGGCGGCGAGATTCGCGCCGCGGTAGAAGGTGACCACGGGAAGGAGCTTGGCGCGGTCGGCCTCGAATCCCGGTTTGGCGCTGGTGGAATCGAGCTGGTCGAAGTCGGTCAGTGAGCGCTGGTAGCTGCCGGCGGCGAATTCGTCCTTGGCCCGCTTGAAGAGCTCGGGAAGCGTGAGATCCGCCGCGACGGCGGCGCCGGTTACGAGCAGGATGGAAACGCAGCAGAAAAGACGGGCGTGTTTCATTTGGGTCTCCTTGGTTGCGGTCATTCTAATCCGTGATCGTCATCTCCCCCCGCAGATCGTGCTGCATCTCACGTTTGACCTTCTCCACCCCGTACCCTCGGCTGAAGAGGTAGTAGAGCTTCGCCAGCGCCGCCTCGGCGGTCATGTCGAATCCGCTGATGACGCCCGCGCGCGCCAGCGCCGAGCCGGCGGCGTATTCGGCAAGATCGACCGTTCCCTCCAGACACTGCGTGCAGTCGACGATGACCACACCTCGGCTCGTCGCTTCGGCGAGCGCCGCCAGGAAGGCCTGATCGTGATCGGGTCCGTTGCCGACGCCGTACGCCTCAAGCACCAGCCCCTGCCAGCGGCGGACGGAGCACGTTGCGGATGAGCTCGGGCGAGATGCCGGGAAAGAGGCGTAGCGCGCTGACCACGGGGGAAGCGAGCTCCTCGACGCGCATCTTCTGCCGGGGACGCGGCTTCCGCACCAGATCCCAGTTGATCTCGATGTCGATGCCGACCGTCCCCAGCGGCGATACATTCGGCGAGGCGAAGGCGGCAAATCCGTCCGCGCTGACTTTCACCGCCCGGCATCCGCGCAGCAGGCGCCCTCCAAAATAGAGACAGACCTCGGGGATGTCGTAGTTCGCGGCGATGAGGAGCGAGGTGATGAGGTTCTCGCGCCCGTCGTTGCGCACCTCGCACAACGGAATCTGCGAGCCGCTGACGATGACCGGCTTGCCGAGCCCGTTCAGCATGAACGGCAGCGCCGAGGTCGTGTAGGCCATCGTGTCGGTGCCGTGCAGGACGACGAAGCCGTCGTAGGCGTCGTAGTGATCGCCGATGTCGCGCGCGATGGCCACCCACTGGCGAGGCGTCATGTTCGAGGAGTCGAGCAGCGGCGCGTATTCGTGAACGTGGAAGAGCGGCATCGACGGATGCTTCAGCTCGGGCATGGCGTCCATCTGCTGCTGCAGGTACCCCGAGGCAGGGACGTAGCCCGCGCGGGTGCGCTTCATGCCGATGGTGCCGCCGGTGTAGGCGATGTAGACGCGCTTGCGCATGGAGGGGAATGATAGCGGGGTGTCCGTCCACTCAAACAAGGAGTTGTCATGAGCAACGGAGAACAGAACGATCAAAAAGGTGTGAACGAACGCTCACGGTCGGCATTGATCATAGGAGCTGCGGTTGGCGTTGTCTTTGTCATCCTGCTGCTCAGCGTCTGGGTGGCAAGTTTCTTAGCTGAACCGACTCGAACAATCTTCCTGGTGGTTGCCGGAATCCTTGCCCTCGTCGGTGTCGCGGCCCCACTTGTCGTTGTCTTCAAGACCATGCACGCGAGTCAGCCGCCCGCCGCTGACGACGATGTACCAGCGATTCGTGCGGCTGTCGTCGTTGTCGGAGCGATCGTCATCGTCTTTGGTCTTCTCCTCGCCGGTGCATGGGTGATGAAGGACAAATCCCAGCAACTCGATGATGCTGTCAGGCTGCCTCTACTCGTAATCGCCGGCCTTGTTTCGCTCATCGCGCTGCTTGCGGTGATGGCGATCGCATTCAAGACGGTTGGCCTCGCGAATCAGACTCAAGCACTCGGTCTGCCGGAAGGCACCGTCCGAGCCGTGATTGCTCTGAGTCTGATCCTCATCTTTGCCGTTGTAACGGTCTATCTCTTTTCCGACCTTTCTGACGTTGACAGCAAGCCCGTGCCGATGGTGGACTCGGGTGGCAAAGCGATAATGGAACCAGCCAAACCGCTGATGGATACAGCTGGCAAACCGGTGCTGGATTCGGCTGGCAAACCGATAAGCGAACCAGCCAAGCCACTGATGGTTATGGAACCAGATGCCAAACCGCTGTTGGATTCTGTTGGCAAACCGGTGCTGGATTCGGCAGGCAAGCCGGTGCTGGCACCACCGTCGCCGGCAGACACCCGGCATGCGTCGAAGCTCTTGGCATCACAAGACTTTGCCAAACAACTACTGATCATGCTTGGGACGCTCATCACATCGATAACGAGTTTTTATTTCGCTTCGAAGACGGGCACCGACACACCCAGCGTGCCCACGGCATCGCCAAAGTTGGCCGGGGTCGACAAGCCGTCGATCGCGAGCACCGCCCTACCGGCTGACGTCACCGCACAGGGTAGCGGACTGCTAACGGCGCAGCTCGTCACGTTGCGCAACAGCGCTAAGAAAGAGGTTGGCGCGACCGGCGTGTCCTCGAGCGACACCATTGTTCACTTCACCATTCCGATGGGAACAGTCGCGGACACGTGGGATGTCATCGTGAAGACGAGTGACGGTAACGAAGCATCGCTGCCGGGCGCCATCACGATCATCTAACCGCCCCCTTCACTACCACCCCATCCTTCATCACGAACGACACCCGCTCCATGACCTTGATGTCATCGAGCGGGTTGCCGGGCACGGCGATGATGTCGGCCAGCTTGCCGGCGGTGAGGGTGGCGCGGTCGTCGACGCCGAGGAGGGAGGCGGCGACCGTCGTCGCGGAGTGGAGGGTGGCGGCGGGGGACATGCCGAGGCCGTTCAACAGGACGAACTCGTGGCCGTTCAGGCCGTGGGGGTAGACGGCGGCGTCGGTGCCGAAGGCGATCTTGACGCCGATCTTCAGGGCTGCCCGGAACATCACGTCGCGCGCGGCCATCGCGGCCTTGGCCTTGGCGGCAATTTGTGGGGGGAGCTTGTCGAGGCGCGCCATCAGCCAGTCGCCGGCCATCAGCGTCGGGACGAGATAGACCCCTTTTTCGTGCATCAGCTCCAGCGTGTCCGGTTTGATGAACGACCCGTGCTCGATCGAGTCGACGCCGGCCATCACCGCCATCTTCGCCGCGGCGTCGCCGTGGCAATGCGCGGCAACCTTGCGGCCCCAGTGATGCGCCTCCTCGACGATGGCGTTCATCTCCTCCTGCGACAGCTCCGGCGCATCGACCGGATCGGAGAGTGACAGCACGCCGCCCGAGGGCATGAACTTGATGACGTCGGCACCGTACTTGATCTGGTAGCGCACCGCGGCGCGGCATTCCGCCGGTCCGTTGCAGACGCCGTCGATCGGGCCGAGGGAGGGGATGCCCTTCGACGGCGGAATGGGGTCGCTGTCGCCATGTCCGCCGGTGGCGCTGATGGCGTGGACCGCCACCAGCATGCGCGGACCGACCACCCATCCGTTGTTGATGGCGTTGCGCAGGCCGACGTCGATGTAGTCGCTCGCGCCGACGTTGCGCACGGTGGTGAAGCCGGCGTCGATGGTCTTGCGCGCGAACGTCGTCGCCAGGAGAGCCTGCTCGGCCGGCTGGCGCATCAGGCCCTGAAAATAATTGAGGTAGTAGTTCTCGCCGCTCTGATCGGTGAGATGGACGTGCGCGTCGATCAGGCCGGGGAGGAGCGTCACGTCGCCGAGGTCGATGACCTCCGCGCCGGCGGGGATGGCCACGCTCCCGCCTGCGGCGACGATGCGGTTGCCCTGCACGACGACGGCGCCGTGCTGAATGATGCTGTCCGAGGTGCCGTCGAACATCCGCGCGGCGCGGAGCACGATCGTTTTCGGTGCCGCGGCGGGCACGCTCGGCTGCGCGATGGCATGGGAGGCGGCGAGGAGAAGGGCTGCGGCAATCGTCGTTCTCATTCCGGAAAAGTAGCACAGCACTTACTGAAACCTTTTCGCTGAACTTACGAACAACTTCGTACAACGGAGGGGTGAACGAAATGAATCAGGCAGGGTGGGGCGCTAACTTTCGGTTGCACGATGCGTCTCAACGAACCATGAAGACAATCGGCCGGGTGGCCTGGATCACGCTATTCGTCTGTCTGCCCATTGCCTGTCTGCCCATTGCCTGTCTGCCCACGACTGCGTATGCGCAGACGCGCGAGCCGGCCATCACCTTCGACATCAAGCGGGCCACCGGTCCGATCACCATCGACGGCAACCTCTCCGATCCCGCCTGGAAGGATGCCTTACGAGTGGACAAGTGGTTCGAGACCAACGCCACCGACAACACCGAGCCGCCGATGAAAAACGTGGCCTGGCTGACGTACGACGACCATTTCTTCTACGCCGCCTTTCACTTCGAGGACCCGAATCCGAGCCTGATCCGCGCCCCGTACGCGGAGAGGGACAACGTCTCCAGCTCGACCGACTACGGCGGCGTCATCCTCGACACACGCAACGACGGGAAGACGGCTATTCTCTTTCTGTCGAACGCGCGCGGCATCCAGTACGACTCGGTCAGCGACGACACCAGCGGCAACGAGGACAGCTCTCCCGATTTCTTCTGGGAGTCGGCGGCGAAGATCACCAAGGATGGGTGGGATCTGGAGCTGCGCATCCCATTTTCCTCGCTTCGCTACAAGAAGGCCGATCCGCAGACGTGGGGGATACTGCTCTACCGCAACTACCCGCGCGACCGGCGCTATCAGTTCTTCGCCAACAAGCTCCCCAAAGGGGGAAACTGCTTCATCTGCAACGAGAACAAGATCAATGGCCTGGCGGGCCTGCCGCAGGGGGGACACATCGTGGCCGCGCCGTATATGACGGTCAAAGAGCAGGGAACGCCGCGCGGCGGCGTGCTCGGCAACCAGATGGTCAATGCGCCGGCGAAGATCGACGGCGGTCTCGATGTGAAGTGGACGCCGAACGCCGATACGGCCATCGACGGGACGCTGAATCCCGACTTCTCGCAGGTGGAGTCGGACGTGGCGGCGATCTCGTCGAATCAACGCTTCGCGATTTTCTTCTCGGAGAAACGGCCGTTTTTTCTGGAGGGGATCGAGCTGTTCAATATGCCGATCCAGGCGGTTTACACGCGGACGATCACCTCGCCACGATTCGGCCTGCGCTCGACCGGGAAGTTCGGCGACAACGACTATACGGCCATCGTCGCTCAGGATCGTGGTGGCGGGCTGACCATTCTTCCCGGTCCGAACGGCTCTAATTTCGCTGACCAGGATTTCAGCTCGACGGTGGCCATCGCCCGCATCCGGCACAACTTCGGCCTTTCCTACATCAGTTTCCTCGGCACGCTCCGCGAGTCGGAGGGGAGCGCGCACAACCGCGTGCTCGGTCCCGATTTTCAGTGGCGGATCAATGACAAGGAGACCGTGACCGGCCAGCTCCTCTTCAGCAATACCAGGACTCCCGATCGTCCCGACCTGGCCGCGGAATGGAACGGCCAGACGCTGAACGGGCACGCCGCGGACGTCTGGTGGACCCATTCGACGAAGCACATCGATTGGTACACGGAGGCGAAGGACTTCAGCGACGGCTTCCGGGCGGACAACGGGTTCGTTCCGCAGGTCGGCTATCGCGAGGAGTATTTCGAGGGCGGCTACACCATGCGGCCGACTACCGGCTTCGCCAACCGCATCCGCCTTTTCCTCAACGGCGATTATCAGGCTGCCACCAACGGCGATCTCCTCTTCCGCGACCGCTCGGCGGGCGTCGGCTTCGACGGCAAAATGGCATCCAGCACGAGGCTGCGCTTTTCGATCAATGGCGTCCGCAGCGGCGACCAGGTGCTGACGCGGCATCAGCTCCTCTACTCGACGCAGTTCACGCTGTCGCGGATTGTCCAGAACATCCAGATCAACGGCTCCGCGGGCCAGGACGTCGATTTCTCAAACACCCGGCTCGGCCGCGGCGCGGACATCTCGGTCGCCGGTATTGTCCGTCCGACCGACCATCTCGAGCTGCGCTACAACCAGGGCCTGCGCTGGCTGAACGTCAACCCGCTGCCCGGCCAGCTCGAGTCCGACCGCGCCCGCCTCTTCACCGCGCAGGTGGAGCGCATCCGGGCCACGTACACCTTCAACTCGCGGATGTACGTGCGCGGCATCGTGCAGAACGTGCGCACCAACAACAATCAGCGGCTTTTCCTCGAATCGATCGATCAGCACAGCGGAAATGTGACGTCGTCGCTCCTCTTCGCCTACAAGGTGAACTGGCAGACCCTCCTCTTCGTCGGCCTCGGCGACGAGCGCGACGTCGATGTCGCCGATAACAAACTGCAGCCGGCGAGCAGACAGTTGTTCATCAAGATGTCGTACGCGTTCCAGCGGTAAGAAGTCAAAGGCTTCACCACAGATTTAATGCCGAGTGAGTTGGCCGCGCTTCGTGACCGCCAGGACGACGAAATAGGTACCGGCGGCGGCGATGATGTGCTTGAGCGAGTGGCCGCTGATTCCGCGGATGATGCGGTAGATGGGGTCGTCAAGCTCCTCGAACACCTTTGCAACGGCGTAGGCGACGAGCACGCTCCAGAGAAGCGCCGGGCGTGTGAGAGCGGAGGGAAAGAGAAGCAGCAGGAGTGGCGCAAGAAGCATGGGGAGGAACTGGACGAGCACGTAGGGCCGTAGATCATCTGTAAATCGCCAGTAAGCAATCGAGAGAAGGCCCACTGCCAGGAATGGCAACAGAAGTCGGGCGCCGACGGCGGGGCCGATGTGCTCGCCGATGAGGATGGCCAGGAAGGCCATGAATGTGATGGTCATCGGCAGCCGATCCCAGACCAGGCTGTCGTCGGACGGCGTGAGGTGATAGTAGCCCGATCCAAAGGCCACCAGGACAGTGCCCAGAAAGAACGTGAAATATGCGGGGCGCAACGCCGGAAGAACACCGGGAGAGGACCCGGTGCGCATGACGAAGAACCCCGCCAACCCGACCGCAAGAAAGGGGAGGTTCGATACGACATTCCAGAAGTTGGGAATCCCGAAGATCGTGCGGTGATCGGCGAAGAGGTGATACCCCTCCGGCTGGGGAATCGGGCCGTGGACGATGACGGCGATCGTACCGGCAAGGACGACGCCTGCCAGCAGGATGATCTTTCGATGACGGAGCGTAAGTGACGGCATCGGCTCGATGTGCCGCGCGGAGTCGGACGGCGCCGGTCAGAACGTATCGGCGATCCTCCGCGCAATCGCAGCATATCCCAGCGTTCCCGGGTGGAAATGGTCGATCGGACTGAGCCGGTCTGCGCGTGCGAGGACATCCGCGATCCGGATCACAGTGACTCCTCGCATCTCCGAGAGTCGCTGGATCAAGGCGCCGTCCCACAGATTGACCTGGACATCGATCCATCGGCCGGCGCGACTCTCTTGATACGGGTTGTAGAGACCGAGAATGTAAATCCGAGCTCCGGGATTGATCTGCCGAACTTGCGCGACCAGAGACGCAACCCTGGAAAGCGTTCGTTCTCTCTGATACCACGGCCAGAGGGTCGTGAGTAGGCGGGCCAAAGAGTCGCCGTACAGGTCGTTTCCGCCGATCGACATCACGACAAGGTCTGCCTGCGCGATCGAGCTTCGTGCTTGTGGCTGCCGGAGGAGGCGAGCCACGTTGGACGTTCGGCCGCCATTGATGCCGAGGTTCAGAGTGGAGGCCGATTGAAGATCGTGATTCAACCAGCCCGGGAGGCCGAGACCTTTCTCATCACCTGCGCCTCGCGCGACAGAGTCACCGAGCACAACGACTCGCGTGGCTCCTTGATGTATCGACAGTTCGGTTGCAACGTCCCTTCGTATCCCGAGACGCAACGCGAAAGCGCCCGTCAGGAACAGGAGGAGCAGGGCCGTCATCAGCCGTCGCATACAAGGGAGTACGGCGTTGGGGCGGGGTGGGTTTCTGGTGCGGCCGTAACAGATTACCGCTCCTAGTCCGCTGCAACCGTTAGGTAGTGCCCACGGTAATCGCCGTTCCCACCGGAAAGCGCTGCTCCAACTCTGACTTTGAGGGCGACTCCGCGAACCGGAGGCAAACCCACGACTCGTGCGTGGAACGCTTGTCTGCGAATTCGACGGCAGCGATGGTCAGAAGCGGGCTTGTTTCGACCGTAGCGCCGATTCGAACGGTGCCTTCTTCCACCTTTCCCGTCAGGAACGCACCACGCGCCGTGATTTCGACGTGACCTTGAATTCGAAATTTGGCCGTCATTCGTGCGCGCTCAATTAACGATCGTTTTCCAGCTCACTGATGTCAACCGTACGCGGTAGGTTACCGCATACTCGGGATGCCGGTTGGTGCTCGGTGCCCGAGTTATGCGGCTGCGGCGAACCGTGCCCCAAGGCCTCATGAGTTCTGTATCCGGCGCTAGCAGCAGTCAGGGCACACGAGCTCGCGCGCCTCAGGTGAAAGACTCCTGAGGGCTCGCACGTAGGCATTCGGGTTGCGCGACTTCAGTTCCGAAATCGTGCATGGGAGGGTCTCGCCGATGTCAGCGTTGTTCCGACCGGCGTACGCCAGCATGAGTATCTTCACGTAACCCCGGTGCTGGCGGAGAACGCTCTCCAGCGCAGGGTTGATCCATGAGCCGCCGGCGACTTCCTTCAGCTCTGGTGAGGAGCCCTCCGACCTGTTGTAGCAGAGGCTGTACAGAAGATCGAAGGTCTCAGCGTCGCCAGGTATTGCGCCAATCAGGAGAAGGTCTGATCGGTGACCCGGCGCCAATTGTGTACGCCGGGAGGCGAACACGATCCGCTCGATTGCGCTCGGCGTGGACAGCTCGGACCACCGGCGGTCAAGCTCGCGCGCTGAAGCTGCCTGTGCCAGACGATTCAGGATTGTTTTGTCGAGGTGCTGTGCACCGCGCGGTTCTGCGGCTGCGCTCACTTGCGCGACGCAAAACATGACCGTCAGTAAAACAACGCGCACCATTATTTAGCCGGCCAAAGGACCCAAGCTCACCGGCTTGGTCCCCGCGGACCGAAAAGTCTAGCACTCGGAACTCAGCGAGTTGCGAGGCCAAACCGGTGCAGCACCCGAGCCGGGAGACTGGCTCACGAAACGGGCATGATTACTTTGAGTCCGAGATCCTCTGCGGCGACGCGGAGCTCCTGTGAGCCTGTCTCCGCGAAGATCACGGTTTCGAGTACGCGAGCCTGCAAAGAACGCGCGAAAGACGTGTAGACAAGAGCCTGGCCGACCAATTCAGGAGTGAGGCGAACCTTCGCTTCGCACAGGATCACACTCTTTTCTTTGATCGGAAACTTGACTGGAGCCTTGAGCCCGGACTGTTCAACGCCTGGCACTGACCCGATCGGAAAAAACATTGCGTCCAGGTAGCAACCCTTCAGGAAGTACTCCCAGACAAGAATGCCGCGGGCGCCGTGTTGCTCATGCCACCAACGGCGGATCAACGCCTGCTCTCTTGGATTGCCGTTCGAAATGGCGTCTTGGTGATAGGTGTCCATTTTTTCCAGACGACTTAAGTCGTCCGACGAACCTGCGCCTCAGCGGCGTGGCCCCGCGAGATGGTAACGCACTCGCGACGTGGCAAGGCTGGGCCACGTCCGCTGCTTAGCGGTAGGTGGGCTGCTGGAGCCGGCCATAGCGCACCGTCGTTGACGGTGGATCACCTAGCCACGGCCACTCTTCCGCGCAATGTAGTGGAAATCGACGAGGAACACGCTTTCGCCTCGCCCATGCTTTGCGACCTTGAGGAGATCGCTCACGCCGGCGAAGCCGCATTCGCGGGCGAGACGAGGCGTGATCTGTTCGAGCGTGATTGGTACGAAGGAATCGATTTCAATCTCGCCTTCTTCGAAGCGGTATCGTCCGCCGGCACGAACGTGCTGGCGCATCCAGACGCGAACGCTTCGCGTGATCGCACCACTGCGCACGCCGTCGCGCAGGTATTTCGTGAACAGCACCGCGCAAGTTTAGCGCGCTGCTTGCCGGTTAGAGCATTACACGATCGATGGCAGAAAACACCGCCGCCGCATCACGGTAGTCTTCGAACACCTCGGCAGCGCCGCTCCGACGAAGCTCCTCAGCGCGCATGCCCGAGGCAATCCCGATGAATGGCAGACGAAGGGACTTCGCCGCACGCACGTCCCACGGTGCGTCGCCAAACGAGACGACGATGTCGTGAGGGCCGCCACCGACGAGTGCGATTCCACGTTGCAGGATGGCCTTGCGCGAGATGTCGTCGTCGCACGATGCCAGGGGCAGATCGAGAGGGAGTCCGGCGCGCGACATCTTCAGGCGCGCGGAATCGCCCCAGGCGCCGGTGCAGAGGGCGATGCGCCAGTCGCGTGCGAGAAGCGCGGCGAGGAAGGCGCCGGCACCGGGGATCTCGTCGAGTTTTGTCATCCGCTCCGTCAGGAGTTGGACGCAGCGTGCTCGATCGAGCGACAGATCGTGTTCCGTAGCCAGGCGGCCTCGCTCCCGCAGCGCCTGGATGGCAATGCCACGATCGGTGACGTGATCGTACGCATTCCAGTTCGTATTGAGATCGAATCCGAAGACGTCGCGGAAGGCCTCGGCACGGCATTCCGAGTCGATGGCGTTGCTGGCCGTCAACGTACCGTCGATATCGAAAAGTGCGATGTTCATAAAAAAGGGCCGCCGGAACGGCGGCCCTTCAATTGAGCGGTTGCCAGATCTACGTCGCCCGATCCGGCGTAGGCACCGGCGGTTGCGCGACCGGCGTCGTCACGTCGGTCGACGGTCCCGATCCCGGAGCGATTGTCATGGTCTGGCCGGGGCTCTGATCGGGGTAGTACTCCTTCATCTTCAGGTAATCGGTGCCGGTCTCCTCGCGGAGGATGTCGTTGACTTCCCATCCTTCCAGCGTTTCGCGCTCAAGGAGCTTGCGGGCGATACGGTCGAGAGAGGACTTGTGCGCGGTGATGATCTCTTTAGCCGCGTTATAGGCGTTATCGAGGATCCGCTTCACTTCGCGGTCGATCTCGACAGCCGTGGCCTCGGAGAAATCCTGATGCTGCGCGAACTCGCGGCCGAGGAAGATCGCCTCCTCCTTCTTGCCGAAGGTGACCGGACCGAGATCGGACATGCCCCATTCGCAGACCATCCGGCGGGCCATGGCCGAGGCGCGCTCGATGTCGTTGCCGGCGCCGGTGGTGATCTCGCCGACGAAGATCTCTTCGGCAAGACGTCCGCCCATGAGCACGGCCAGCGTGGCCTCGAGGTAGCGTTTCGAGTAGGAGTACTTGTCCTCGGTGGGGAGCTGTTGCGTGAGACCGAGCGCGCGGCCGCGCGGGATGATCGTGACCTTGTGCAGCGGATCGGCCGCGGGCAGCACGGCGGCGACGACCGTGTGTCCCGACTCGTGATACGCGGTGTTTTTCTTCTCGCGATCGCTCATCACCATCGACTTCCGCTCGACGCCCATGAGGACCTTGTCCTTGGCGAACTCGAAGTCGACCATCTGCACTTTCTTCTTGTCGTAGCGAGCGGCGTTGAGCGCGGCCTCGTTGACGAGGTTGGCCAGGTCGGCGCCGCTGAATCCCGGCGTTCCTCGGGCGATGACCACCGGATCGACATCCTCGGAGAGCGGAATGGTGCGCGTGTGGACGCGGAGGATGCCTTCGCGTCCTTTGAGGTCCGGCAGGTCGACGACGACGCGGCGATCGAAGCGGCCGGGGCGGAGGAGGGCAGGGTCGAGAACGTCGGGACGGTTCGTGGCGGCGACGAGGATCACCCCTTCGTTCGATTCGAAGCCGTCCATCTCCACGAGGAGCTGATTCAGGGTCTGCTCGCGCTCATCGTGTCCGCCGCCGAGGCCGGCGCCGCGATGGCGGCCGACAGCGTCGATCTCATCGATGAAGATGATGCAGGGGGCATTCTTCTTCCCCTGTTCGAACAGGTCGCGGACGCGCGACGCGCCGACGCCGACGAACATCTCCACGAAGTCGGAGCCGGAGATGGAGAAGAAGGGGGCATTCGCTTCGCCGGCGATGGCGCGCGCCAGAAGCGTCTTGCCGGTGCCGGGCGTGCCCATCAGCAGGACGCCCTTGGGGATCTTGCCGCCGAGCTTCGTGAACTTCTGCGGCTCCTTGAGGAACTCGATGATCTCGTGCAGTTCGATCTTGGCCTCGTCGACGCCGGCGACGTCTTTGAACGTCACCTTCTTGGCGTTGCCGGAGAGTAGCTTGGCCTTCGACTTGCCGAAGGAGAGGGCCTTGTTGCCGCCGGCCTGCATCTGGCGCATGAAGAAGATCCAGAGGCCTACCAGAAAGAGAATCGGCGCCCAGGTGATGAGCGCGGTGATGAAGGGCGTGTCGGCGGCGTGCTCGACTTCGACCTTCACGCTCTTGGCGCGAAGGAGGTCGATCATGGCCGGATAGTTCGTCGGGGCGGTTGTGTGAAACTCCTTCTTCCCGCCGGGGATGGTCGCTTTCGTCTCGCCGCGGACGTCATCGCCGCGGATCACCACACTGTCGACAGCGCCCTGATTGACGCGGTCCATGAACTGGCTGAACGCTATCGTTTCGCTGGCCCCTTTGGTCGTCTGGAAAAGGCTCCACAGCAGGAACACCAGAACGATGATGACGACCCACAGGAGCGCCGTTTTAACCGTCGAATTCAATGAATGCCTCCAGGAGAATACACGGGTGCTTCGGTCGTGCCTTGCATAACCTAGTCCGAGAACGGACCGGACGGTGGTGAAATTCTAGGTTGCTGGGTTGCTAAGTTGCTGAGTTGCATGGTTGTCGGGTTGCGAGGTCTCGGGGTTGCGAGGTCTAGCGGTGAGCTACCCCCGGGGCCCCAGCAACTTTGCAACCCAGCAACCCAGCAAACCTATCTAACGGTAACCAGGTACGGCAGGTTTCCATGTCGGCCGTCGATTTCGAGGCCGTAGCCGGCGTAGGCGTCGTCGGTGCCCTGGAAGGCGGGGAAGTCGACGGTGAGGTCGACGGTGCGCGCGTCGGGACGGTCGATGAGCGCCACGAGCTTGAGGCTGGCCGGGTTCTTCTGGCGAAGCTGCGCCATGAGGTAGGTCTCGATGACCCCGGTGGTGACGACGTCTTTGACGACGTAGACGTTGCGTCCGGCGATGTCGATCCAACTGAGGAAATCGATCTCCATGGCCGACTCTCCGTGGGTGTGGGTCATGTCGCGCACGACGTCGATGAAGCCGTAGGTGGCCTCGCCGTGGATGCGGCGCAGCAGGTCGGCGGTGAAGCACGAAGCCCCTTTGAGGATGCCGAGGAGGAAGAGAGGGGCCTCGCCGGCATCGTCACGAATCTCAGCGGCCAGCGCGGCCACGCGTTGTTCGATCTCCCTGGCGCTGAACGCTTTCGTGATCTTGCTCAATGGCGACCTCGTAAAGATCGGCGGCCTGGCCCGTCACTTTGAACAGCTCGGAAACTTCGACGCCAGCGACCCAGGCAATCGTTCCCTGCCAGAGAACGAGTGGGATGCGGTCCCGGGACGATGCCGCAATTTTACGATCAATCAGCAGATCCTTCAGCTTTTTGTCGTGTGCCATGCCGAGGGGGCGGAAACGGTCGCCGTCGCGTCGGTTGCGGATGGTGAAGTGGGGGAGGGCGCCGGGGGGGAGTTGGATCAGTTGGTTGCTCGGTTGCCGGGTTGCTGGGTGGATACGGACGGTAGTTGAGATCTCAGGGATGTAGACCTCATCGCCGGCGTCGATCTCGATTTCAAAACGCGGCGCTGGTTCTTCGCTTCCGCTTCGTCGGAGAACGGTCTGATCGCCCTCTTGCAGCAGTTCAAGCGACTTCGTCACCGAGGTTCGCTTGTTGGCGGAGGCGAGACGAGCCAGATCGGCGGCGGAGACATCGCGGGCCTCGGGATCGAGGCGGCGGATGTGGCGTAGCAGAAGGGCCTGACGAAGCCAGTCGTCCTCCGGCATCGATAGGAATCGCGTCTCCACGTCGGAGACCTCCACATCCTCGGCGGCATCGATGGCCCGTTCAAGCACCGGCCACTGCTGCCGGGCCTGGCCGGCGACGGTGGCCAGGTTGTCGATCACGCCGGCGTCGAATTCGCGCAGCAGCGCGCGCACGCGGTTGCGCAGAAAACGCGGATCGGCATTGGAGCGGTCGAACCGAGGTGTGACCTTGCGCTCGGCGAGAAACTGCTCGATCTCCGCACGTGTCACATCGAGCAACGGCCGGATCACGCCGTCGCCGCGCAGCGGATGAATGCCGCGTAGCGCCGCGATCCCGCCGCCAGTCATGAGGCGCATCAGCACGGTCTCGGCCTGATCGTTCTTCTGATGCGCCGTGGCGATGAGGTTTGTCCCCGCGATCTCGCGCAGTTTCCTGTGACGAACCTCGCGCGCGGCCGCCTCGATGCCGCGATGCCGGATTGCCTCGTCATCCAACTGCCCGTCGGCAACGTGCAGCGGGATGTCGTACCGCGCGCAGAGCTCGCGGACGTAGGCCTCGTCGTCATCCGATTCAGTGCCGCGAAGGTGGTGGTTGACGTGCGCGGCGATGATCTCGACGCCTCCCATCTCCAGCAGCGCGAGGAGCAGAGCCGTCGAGTCGACGCCGCCGGAGACAGCGACGGCGATGGGGCCGCTTCCGATGCCGTGCAGCGCGAAAAAGCGGCGGATGGCTTCGACGATCACCTGATTTTCGGGATGATATCGGAACGAGGAGAGCGGTTGCGATGGTCGTTGATGCAGCCAGTCATCAACCGAGGTATGTCGCTATCTCTCAATTGATGACCGCTTGCATCAACGATGATGACCAGCATCATCAACGTTTCCGCAGAGACTCTCTTCGTTGATGAGAGTACGCATCAACAAAGTTGAGCAGTATCATCAACGTCCTAACGTCGAGACTCTACGTTGATGTAGCGGTTGATCAAGGCTAATGGAGCCATTCATCAACCGATGTAAGCCGTGAAGGAGCGTTGATGCGATCAGTCATCAAGCGAGATGCAGGCCTTCATCAAACGAGACTCCGATAATCGCTAGGTTGATGGAGCTGTTCATCAAATGAAGGAGGACATCAAGATGAACGAGGACACGCAAGTCGTGCCGATCGAACCGGAAGAGCTTGTGCAGGAGCTGCGGCGGCTCCGCGAGCGAGTCCCGAACTACGGTCAACTGCCCGTTCAGCAGGCGCAGTCGATGGTGCGGGTTGCGCACCTCAATCCTGAGTTTGTGAGCGCCGGCCTCAGCGCTGCCGGAGCCTATCCTGGAACGCAATCGCTCACCGGCATGACGCCTGAGGATCTCCGTCAGCAGAAGGCGGACGCCGCGCGCTGGTCGGGGGTCGAGGATGAGCTGACCGCGATGCTGGCGGGAGTGAAAGCGGCGAACCTCAAGCGACGCCACAACCTCGGGCAGGCCATTCTTCAGATCTACACGACGCTGTGTGGTCTCGTCAAAAAGAAGGAACACTCCGATCTGATTCCGTTCGTCGAGATGATGAAACAGACGAACCACATCCGCGGCAGGAGCACGAAAGCCGCGGCCGTCGGGGACGAGCCGCCGACTTCGTAGCGCGTTGGTCCCCGCCGCTCGGCGTCGCAAAATGCGCCTCGTGACACCAGCATGCCGTTGGTGTTTCGAGCGAAAGAACGCTCTCTCCGGCGTTGTCTTTCCGTGTGCAACACAAGGAGAACATCATGAAAACGACAGTGACGAAGTGGGCAACGAAAACAGCAGGAGCGGGCGCGATCGCCCTTCTTTTGGCGACGCCGTCTTTCGCGCAGTCGCGCTGGGACGGAAACCGCAACAACAACAATGACCGAAACAGACAGACGGCCGTCACGCGCAGCGGCGACAATCGGCAGGCGAACAACGGCGGTCGTGAGAATCAGCGCGTGACGATGTCCGGAAAGGTCAGCTCGTTCAGCCGCGAGCGCGACGGTTATCGCGTGCAACTCGATCGCGGCCAGTCGTACTACGTGCCCCGCTCGACCTTCGGGAACCGCGATCGCGATCTCCGCGCCGGCGTCTCCATCAACCTCGGCGGCGTCTTCCGCGGCGGTTCGATTGCCTTTGACGCCGTGAGCTACCCCGGCGCCGTGGCGGGATACGGATACGGCAACGGCTACGTGAACGGCGTGATCGCCAGCATCGACTACCGCGACAACACGCTCGTGGTCCGCGACCAGGCAAGCGGTAACCTGATCACGGCGGAGATGACCGGAGGCGGCGTCCGCAACCTGCGCCCCGGCGACTTCGTGCAGATGAGCGGTCAATGGATCGGCGGTGGAGTGTTCGACGTCGCGCAGATCAACCGCGGCTGAACGAGCTTCCTCGTACCAAACAAAAAGCCCGAGGCATCGCGCCTCGGGTTTTTTGTTTTGGGTGATCTGGTTACTCTACGCAAAGATTTTCGGACAGATCGCGGCGTACCAATCCTTAACAGCGGCAGGGGCATTGAGAAAGTCGGTGAATGCTTTCATCAGACTCTTTGCCGTTTCGAGATCGATCGACAGTTCCTTGATCAGGCTTCTATTCTTGTCCTGCTCGTAGTACTTACAGATCATCAGCGTCCACAACACATGGAGTTTCACGCGGCCGGCAGCGATAGCCCAGACGGAGGGCGTCCTCCGTAGATGCTCCCACTCCATGACGATGGCACGCGAGTTCAATTCATCGAGCTTCCTTCGGAGTTGCTTGTACAGATCAAGAGAGGGGAGCGGAGGTTTGCGGAGATCCTCCGGAAGAGGCAGAGCGGGGAACAGGCGGTTCGCGACGTCACCGAAGTATTGCAGGTGCTTCGATCGCGTGAAGTCCATCGCAACTTTGTATCGTTCGGCGGCCCATGCAAGATGGGCGACTCTGCGTGTGCCGCGGGCGTCGTTGAGCAACTCGCTGATGCGATGTCCGCTGTCGGGATGAAGCACGCCCACGCCAACGAGAGCCCGTAACGGAGGCTGAAAGCCCCGGTCGGTACGCCATGAGCCTCCAGGCTGAAAGATGCACTCTCCGCGGATGATGCGCGCCGCGGCCTGTGAGCTCGGCGCATAAAGAGGATGGCCAATCTGGCTGAAGCGCGTGCCGGGCTCGCGTTCGTAGGCGACCGCCAGCAGGCGTGCTGTATCGTCGGCGTCGAGCGGCCGCTCCAAATTCTCCAGCCCGTCCTCCTGCCACGAACCGATCCAGATCCGTCCGCTGAGCGGGGTAATTCGAATCTCGCGCCGCGGCGGCGGCGTGCGCCTGATGAAACGTGCGGCCCGCATCGGTGCCCTCCCTCCTCCGATGGCTACGTGATCGCCAGAGCGGATCCACTCCCGTAGCTTGACACCTGACGTGTTCGCGACGACGGTGTGTAGCAGGTCGCTCTTTTCGTCCGCGTAGAACCGTTTGTCTCCCGGATCGACGACCAGGCATTCATAGAGACCGAACGCATCGCGCAGGCGGCGGGAGAGGTCGCGGTGATCGAAGCCCGCCAACGCAAAATCGGGATTAATATCGATCGATACCACGCCTCGCTCGCGCGCCTCGGCCAGCCAGTGCGCGATGGTGCTCTGGTTCTTTCCGAAGTCCTTGGCGATGTCAGCCTGCGTCCGGCCATAGATGTAGTAGTCAGTAGCGATCTTCGTCAGTTTCTCCGCTTCGACCGGTTCGTTCTTCCGTCCTCGCATGTCATCAACCTATCATAATCATGCACTACTGATGCATTCGTTGACACATCATCGAAGCCGAGTCAACCTTGGTGCCGATGATGGACGTTCATAGAGATTCGTTGGCCAGCTCGCTCGTTGCGATCATCGTGGCGATCTCGATCGCTGCGCAGGCGGGCGGGCACGAGCCGCTCACACGCCTGGTGAAGATCAACGGCACGCGTGTTCATCTCCGGTCGGGTGTGCCGGTGCAGCTTGATCACAATAACGTCGTCCTCCATCTGAAGAATGGAGCGTTGTTCTCCGTGGATCGCATTTCGCTTGGTCTCTCCGCCACGGGGGTCGGCGCCGACGGCACCTGGCTTCACGTCAGTAGCGTGGACGATCCAGAGACCGTTGGCTGGGTTTGCGCTCGTTACGTTGCTGAGGTAGCGGTACCAGCCACGCCGGTTCGTGCCGAGCAGGCCGCAACTGAAACGAGCAATGACCCCGCGGCGCCCCGAACCAACCCTGCGATCATCATCGTGCCCGTCGAGCAGGCCAGCGCACAGGAAGCCGCCTTGGCGAACAATCTGCTCGGGATCGTCAACAGTCTCTCGAACATGCTCGTCCTTTTCGTCACCACATTTGGTATGCGGTGGCTGTTCGGCAGAGTCTCAGCTCGTCCTATCTACGTAAGAAACCGCGCCGCGCGTCGTGGCGTTTACCACACTCCGCGTGCCATGTCGCCGCACACAAACTTCTACGGAAAAGGATGGTGGGCAGCCGGGAAGCGGTAGCCCACCGAGGAGGAATCTCAATGAACGCTGTGCTCCGACCGTTCCAACTCAAGCCGTACGATGACAAGCTCGTCGACGGAGTCGTCGACGGATGGCTGGTTTTCGTCCGGCTGAACATGTTTTCGATCGCGTTCTGCGATTCGGTGGCGTGGGCATACTGGGCTCATGTCACCGCAGCGGGCGCGGCCGGCTACGCCACGGCTGCCGTCGCGGCACTGATTGTCTTCTTCGTGGTCGCCAGCGTCGACGCCTCGTTCGTCATGCATGACGCGACCGGACATCGTGCCGCACCGGTGCTTACCACTCGCTCCTGGATGGGAAAGACGGTGCGATGGATCCAGAACCACCTGCGCCGGGCACACTTCGCCATCTTCTTTCGCATCATCCTGGTTGTGATCTCGTTCACCGTCACAGCGCCTTTCCTTACGCAATTCTTCTTCTCGCGTGACATCGCCGCAGCGATCGTGCGCAACAACGAAAGCGCGCAGGCATCCAAGCGGACACAGATCGCTGCCAACTACGACCAGATGCTGACGGCGACGCGGATGAAGGTCGCCGCGCGTATGGGTGATCTCGAGAAGGAAGTCGCGGGCTCTGGGTCCAGTGGCCGGTACGGCGACGGTCCGACAGCTTCGACGATCCGGCGTGACATCACGCAGTTCGAAAACGACGTCGCAAACATCGAGAAAGCGAGAGCCGCCGAGCTTGGGGCCTTCGACCGGGCGGCCCCCGAGGATCTCGCAAACAGGTACGGGATAGACTTCAAGCGCGAGGGCCCCGACACGCGCGCGCACGTGGTCGCGGAGATGGAGAAATCGCCCGCATTCCGCAACATGCGCAACAATATCAAATGGTTCCTGGCCTTCATGTTTCTCGCGCTGCTTACGTTGAAGTTCTTCCAGCCGGACGCGGTGAAACACTACTACAGCGCTGATCTCCAGGCTGCGCACGAAAAGTACGAGGCCGGTTTGTACGATGCGAACCTCGACGCGCGGGAACGCTCCGGCGAGCACGCGATGACGCCGCCGCGCTTCGTCCGATGGTATTTCGATCATCAGCATGATCTCGAAGAGAGTGAACGTCTGCAGAATCGGGTCGCGCACACGCGCGCCAAGGTCGAAGCCCAGAATCAAGGCTTCGAGACGATTGGCGGAACGATCTCCACGGATCTGGAGAAAATGCACGCCGATTTGGACAGTGCAAAGAACGCCAAGAATGCTCTCGACCAGCAGTGCACCGACGCCCGCGCCCGGCTGGCGACGCTGCAGGCGAAGATCCGTCATCAAGAGCAGGAGTTGGCAGAGTTCAGCTACGACATCGATGCGAACAACGACGTGTCGTTGCGTGACAGCGATTTCATCGTACGCCGTAAGCAGGTCTTCGATAGGCAGCTTTCCGACAATCGCGCGGCCGTCCTCGATGCGGAGAGCCTGATCGCGAATCTGAATCAGCAACTCGATGACAACCGCGTCCTCCGGGAGAACATCGATGCCTCGATCAACTCCCGCGGCCAGCAAGCCGCCGATCTGATGGAGTTGCGGAATGCGACAACGCGGCGCAGCATGGAAGACATAGCCTCCGTCGGATAGGGTTTCCTAACTAACTGGTTCTTGTTTTGTGGCGACGCCGAGGTGAGGAACCTCGGCGTCGTGCACCCTAAGTAGGAAAGCGATGCACGATCTCCTCGTCACAGCGGTCCAGAATCCTGCGGTCCAGGATCAGCAGCCGAGTATGTCGGTACTGCTCGACATCCTCCGTCAGATTAGTGATCGCACGACCGCGTACGGCTGCATCCTGTGGCAGGAGATTCCTCCCGAGGGTGGTTCCGGCGAGCCGCAGCTCTTCGTTCTCGCCGACTGGATGGATGACGGCCGGCATTGCGCAAACCACGACATGCCCATCGCTTCGTCCCGCACGGGAAGGGCGATTGAGACGAAACGGCAAATCGTCGTCAGGAAGGTGCCGACGACGATGGCGAACTCGGAAACATTCGACCGGTTTCTGGAGGAGGCCAAGATCCAGACTTTCTGCACGACGCCGATTTGCTTTGAAGACGGTCGCCGCGGTGCCGTGAACATCTACCGAAATGTGCCCAAGCCGTTTGACCAGGAGACCAGAGCTGTCGCTCGTGAAGTCGCGCCACTCGTTCCGCTTCTGTACGAGATGATCCGCACGCGGGTCAGTTCGGCTCTGCTTCGGAAGGTCACTGAGATCACACGTTCGTTCGACCCCCAGTTGCCGGAGGGTTCGACGCCGTACGAGCACGCGAAGATATCCATCGCGGACATTTGCGAAGCGGTCGCAAATGCATTCAACTGTCTCGAAGTGAGCGTGTTTTTTGAAGACCCGATACGCGCGGAGAGAGAGTTCGAGCTCGTCGCGACGACCGACGACTCGCTGGCAAGGAAGAGGATCTACCAGGCCGGCGACGAGCATGGCATCACCGGCTGGACCCTTGCACACCCGGACGAGAAAGTCCGAATTTTTGATCTCGCAAACGCCGACGTTATCGCGAAGGTCTACAAAGGGATGCATTGGAAGGACTCGTGGCAGATCGCCGAGATCGTGGGCAAGCGGATGGTTCCGGAGGGAGCGCCGCTGCCGCCCCTCAGCTTTATGGCCGCGCCGATTCTGCGCGGGAGTCGCGTGATCGGTGTCATACGCTGCAGCGTTGCCAAGGGACCATGGTATTTCGCGCCCGGCGATCACTCGATTCTGGAAATGGTGGCCTCACACCTCGGTTCATTTTGGGGAACCATCCTCGATCGGCGCGAGGTCGATACCGAAACCAATGCTCTCAAGAAACTCGTAGAACACATGGTCAACCTCAATGAAGTGGCCGACACCGAGATTACAAAGTCTAGTGTCGACGACAGGTCGATTCTCACGGCTGCCGTAAGGATTACCCGCTCGGTCATTCCGGGTGCGACCATCACCGACATTCGCCTCCTGAACGACGAACGGACAGAGCTTCAGTTCGTCACCAGCGACCGAGGCGCAGCGGAAGACGTCTCGGTTCCTCAATTCTCGTATCCGTTGGCTGATGGTTCTCGAGGCTCCGCCGGCTCATACGTCGTGCATACCGGCAGCGTCTGCGAGATCGACGACGTCGCTAATGACCCGTACTATGCGAAGCACTACCCAGGGGCGAAACGGATCATCGTCGCGCCGATCCAGCTTCGCGACAGTACTGGCCATCGCGATCTCTACGGAGTCCTCGACGTCTGCAGCAACTCGGCACAACCGTTTCCCGTCTTCGCCCACGACAGCGCCGTGCTTCTGAGCAGCCAGCTCGCGCTGTACAAGAAGCTCGGCGCCACGGTCCGCAATCTGAATGAAATCAATCAGGTCCACATCCGCCTGACCGAAGACATGGCCCATCAGCTCATGAGCCCGCTCCTGATCGCCAAAGGCCGCGTGCAGGACAGCCTGAAGGCGGCGGCCAGCGATCAGGCCATGACCAGCCGACTGCTCGAAGTGCGGGGGGCGATCGGCCGCGTGCTGCACGTCTGCTCGAACCTCGACACGTTCGTCCGTCTGGAGCGCGGACGCGATGTGCCTGTAGTGCTCGAAGACATGACCGGCGGCGATCTGATCGCCATCCTGATCAACACGAGCAAAGACGCGTCGCGGCTGCGGGACAGCTTCCTCGTTTACGGCAACCGCCCCATTCGCAGCCTCTGGGATGGCTCCTTCACGCCGCGCCGCAGGCTGGTGCGCGGCCGCTTCGAAGTCAAGCGCGAAGGCTTTCAGAAGGTCGAGAAGATCCGGACCGACCGGCGCCTGCTCGAACAGGTGCTGACGCAGGTACTCGATAACGCGTTCAAATACTCATACGTCGGTTCCACGGTCGAAGTAGAGGGCGGTTACACGGCGGCCACTCGCAAACGTGACATGATGGAGCGGCAGCGCTCGCGAACGCCGTCCCTTCCGCCGGCCGGCGGCGAAGAGAGACGGCGGCGTATCCGAATCTCCGTGATCAACGAAGGCATCGATCTCACCGAGGACGATGCGCGGACTGTCACGGAGCGCGGGGTACAGGCAGACCACGCGCAGGTCTACAGCCAAGGCGGATCAGGCATCGGATTGTGGATCGTGCGCGAGCTCATGAAAGCGCTCGGCGGAGAATTGGACATTCATCCAACGGACGGGAAGCATAAAACCGAGATCACGCTTTTGTTTCCGGTGGAGTGACTATGAAAAAACGGTCGCGGATTCTGCTGATCGAAGACAACGTGAACTTCGGCGTGAGGATATACAGCGATCTCGTTCATGTGGGCCAGACTTCCTGGATCAACAGCGAGAGCGAGTTCGAAAAATATTGGCATCTGATCGAGTCAGAGCCGCCCGATGTCGCCGTTCTGGACGTGATGCTGGCCTGGGACCATCCATCCAAGGGAGGCACCGTCACGCCGCCCGGCGGGGTCCCGGATCTGTATACAGCGGGAATCCGTTGCGCGGAAAGGTTTGCCTCGAACGAGAAAACTCGGAATGTGAGGATCGTCTTCTACACCGTCGTTCCGGAAGAAGACGTGAGTGGGCAGGTGCGGAAGCTGGCCGAACGGCTCCCTGACGTGATCTATCTGCAGAAACCTTACGAAATCGGCAGTGTCGTAGCTAAGATCATCCAAGTCATCCCTGGCGTGACTCCAGCCATCCGCTGACCTCGCGCATCCTCGCCGCGTGCACGGGACTGTCGATGGTAGCAGCATAGAGTTCGAGTGCGGAGGCCACTCCGACGTAAAAGATCCCGTCACCACTCAGTCGATCCTGCTGGACGCTTTTCTCGATCGTGCGGTCGAGTTCCGCCAGAATCCTGGAAGTGGCCTCGTCGACAAAGATTTCAAACACGACGCCGCCGCAGAGCTGTGCGAGCGGTTCGATCGGAGCGGCAACGCATCGCGTGAGGAGGCTCCACGTCAAAGCGCGCACGACACCGTCGGCGGTCTCGATCGGAAAGAATCGCTTCGGCAGTGTCTCGACCGCCCAACCGGGCCACCGCGTCGCATGAACAAAACCGATAAGGCTTGTAACCAGGGCCTCTCCGTCCGCCATCGTAATAAACTCCTTCAGGATTGAGCGAAAGCGAATGCGCCGGTCGCTCCGCGGAGTCAGTTGCACCGCGATCTGACTTAGGCGTTGAGCGACGGCGGTATGCCAATCGACGTCGTTCTCTTGCCAGCGGGCGGGAACCATCACAGGCCAGAACACATTGGGTGGCGGTGCGGTCAAACTGCGGTTTCCCTGATTCCACGCAAGAAGCGGGATCGTTGCAGACGCCGCGGCGCGGCCGCAAGCTGCAAGGCCGGGTACGTTCTCGGGAACGATCACGAGCGGTGACCTGTGCGCGAACTGCGCAATCGTTGCTGCATCGGCTTCACCGCCGCCGTCAACGAACAGTAGATCGAGGACGAGGTTAGCGTAGATGCCACGGTCGCGCTCCTCGGTGAGATCGAGAACGACTGCCGCGCCGCCGACCGCGGCATGTGCATCTCCGGCATTCCTCGCGGCGACGATCCAAAGCGCGTCGAGCGGATCGGTGAGCGCCTTCGCGAGCTGTTCGGCAAAGGCGCGCTGACCGTCGCCGGCAGTGCTCCAGACGACCATCGCTGTGAGTGGCAGACCATCGATGTCGCGCCGCAAGCCGGAGACGAGATCTGCAAGCGCGCGAGGCTCGCGTATATTGAGCGAGCGCTCCAGTCGTCCGCGCGTCCGGATCCGAACGGGAAACGCTCTGCGTTCTTCGGGCGACAGCGAGCGCGCACCAATGCCGCGCAACTGAACGGGGACAATCTCCGCGAGTCGGTCACTCATGGCAGCCATCCAGGGCCGCGACGGCGTCGAAGTCCTGAAGCGCATGTGTGTCCCACGGCTTGGACTGCTGGATTGCCCACCAGATGCGGTCCAGCACCTTCACGATATGGCCTCCCTGCGCGATCGAGAGACCGGAGAACGCTGCTGTGTCGGTGCCCTCGAGCAGATCCGAAAGCAATGAGCTGTACCGTCGTCGCTCGAGCGTCATCTTGTAAATCTGATCGGCGACGGTCAGGACGCGCAGCTTCTTTCCGGCGCGATATGGGTCGTCAACCTCGACGAACGGATCGCCGGGCCGGGGCAGGAAAAAGACCGAGTCCCATGGGTAGTCCGAGTCGCGTGTGTTTGCGTCGAGATCGCCCTTCTTTGGACGCGGACGAAGGTCGATCCGCAGCGTTCCGCCTTTCGACCCTGTCACTTCCATATACTTCGCGTCCGTAGTGAACCCCTTACCCACGATGGCCCTGCACGGGACGCGGTAGCCGTTTCCCGAATAGTCCTCGAGGGTGAACGCGACGATCGAGCCCGTCTCGTTCTTGAAGCTCTTGCTGATGTCTTCCTTTTCCGTCTCGTCCGGCGTCCGCACTTCAAGCGGCTCATACGTCCACGCTTTTGGTATTGAGATCTCATCGATCGTGCGGATGTCCCCGAAGAACGTGAGCAGAGCGATAAAGTGGGGCAACAGGTCGAGGGAGAGTCCGTGTTGCAGGGAACGGTCGCGGTCCTTTTCAATGGCGTTGCGTTCGACGAGGACGAAGTCGATCTTGGTCAATGTCCTACCGACGCGCTCATCAATCTCACTCCGCAGGAGTTTCAGGGGCTGCGCGTAGAACTGGTAATGGTCAAGCCCGATGACCTCGGTCCTTGGGCGGCCGAAGAGGCTGAACTGTAGATCTTCGACGTTGCGGACCTGGCTATCGAAGGGTTTCTCCACGAACACGACCGGCGTCTTATTCAGCCAGTAGCGGGCTGTTTGCGCGTGCGTGAAGTCGGGCGTGACCACAAAGACCGCATCCGGGCGCAACAGCGCGTAACGCGCGCCGTCCTCGGGATCGGACTTGTCGAGATAGACCTCCCAATCCTCGAGTCCATCCCGACCGCGATGGGCCCACGACGGTCGGGTCGGTTTGCCGTCGCGTCCGAGCTTCCATGTCGTGTCGTCGGCGTAGAAGACCTTAAGTTGGTATCCTTTCCTCGGCTCCGCGATCTTGTCCCGGAAAGCCTGGCGGTACGCCTTCGCCACCCAGTCGCCCGCGCCCTCGACGACGATTACGAGTGCGCGATCCAACGGCTTTGATGGCTGGATCGGTCTGGTCACCTGGTACTCTGCCGGCACCGCGACTCGGGCGTCGCCGGGCATCGCCTCGGAGGTATTCGGGAAAAAGAAGCGGTACACACGCGTCCCCGGCGTCGCCGCATGTGCCAGGGCGCGCGAGAAGAAGAGGGATCGCTGGGCGCCATCCGCCGCAGCGCGCAGGAGAACATCGGTTGCCACATTGCGGATGCGCACGCCCAGACGTCCGAAGCGCGAGATGAGCGGTGCGTTCTGCGTCAACTGCTCGTAGAGAAACGTGCCGAGGTCGTCCCGCGACGTGCGCTGAAGACGGACCGACCGGCCGAGTTTTTCGACATCGCTGGGAGCAACTCGGACGCCGGCTTTGACGTCCGAGTTGTTCACGTAGAGCCGATTGATGGCGAAATTGACTTCGAGGTCGTCGTACCGGATCAGGAGCATCGGCCCGATTTCTGCAGAAAGCAGCGCTTCCTCGATCCTGCCTTCATCGTTGCAGAAGTCGAGCATGATCAAGGGTGAGCTCACGTCGCCGAGGTTATAGAGGGCCATGCTGCAGCCGCTGGTCACAACGACCTTGTCGCCCGCTCGTCCGACCCATAGATCGACGTCGCCCTGGCCCGCGTCGATGAGCATCATCCCGTACGAGAGGAACTCGTAGACATGTCGGACGATCAAGCCGCTCTCCGGTTTCAGGTAATGACGGGCGAGCGTGCAGCCGAGCACGTGGAGTGGACGCTCGGTTTCGCTTTTCTCCATTGCGCGAAGATTTGGCACAACCGAGATTCCGGGCTTGCGGGGTAGGTTCCTGTGGCGCGCCCGCGCGTAGACGGTGACCCTCCTGTCCGATGCCGTATCGAGCAGTCGCTCGAGGTGAAAGAGGCGGTCGAGCTCATCCCAGTCGCCCTTCAAGGCGCGCTCGAACGAGGCGTCGAAATCACGCGGCTCGATGACATAACCCTTATTCTCCGGTTCTGTCCTCGTGTCAATGCGGATCACGGCTTCGGCATCGAGCGCGATCAGTTGCCGCTGGAGAGGACGGTAGTAAACGCCGCGGGGAAGATTCAAATTAGCACCTTCCTCCCGAAGACGAAAACGGCCCGAAGCCGGTTCCGCTTGAGTTTGACCGGCTCGACGAAACGATCGTCCTCAAGAATGCGCTGGAAGACGTCGAAGCCCTCATCGATCACGAGCGCGTTCCACGCTCCGGCGTCGCGGAGTTGCTCAGCGGCCTTCTCGAGCTGGAAGCCGGTCTCGCTGACGACGGCCGTCGCGGCCAGACAGTAGACGCGGGTATTGTCCTTGCTGAGACCGAGCATCGTCCACGAGTACGTATTCCGCCGAAAGAAAATCTCGATCGTGTCCGTCTTCTCGCCGTCGACCAGATCTGTATAGCGCCACTGGCCGCGCGAAAGCGGCGCGGTTGGGCTCTCTACCATTTCGTATCGCGCGAGATCGAGCGCACCGCGAAGCTGTTCCTCCGTGCAGTTGGGTGGAGTGGGAATCGTGATCGGCGCCTTCAGCGCAGCGCGAATAAGATTGTGCTTCCCATCGATGAGGGTCTTTTCACCGAGCCAAATGTCGGCCGTCTGCTTCTTGCCGAAGTACTCCCTTGGCCGCCCCGGATTCTTTTCATTGAAATAGAGTTCACCGGGCGGGTTCAGATTAGGAAGCTGAAGAAGATGGCGCAGGTCGCCGAACTGGTGGCAGCTCGTGATGGCGGAGATCACCTCTCCATCGCGAATCACCTGAGGACTCGATATCGCGAACTCCATGTCCGCGCCACGAGGGAGCCATGAGTCCTTGTAGCGCAGCCAAACCAGATTGGAGGTCGACCGGTCGACTTCCTCGGGACGTTTGAACTGGATTTCCTCGATCGACATGCGCGGCTGTCCGCCATAGCGTGACTTCCACTTCACCAGGCAGGAGTATCGCCGTAGGTCCAGAGGCTCATCGCTGACCGCTACGATGGTCGCCTTCCCGTCCTCAGCTAGCGCGCCGTCAATGAACGCGACCTTCCATTCGTTCATTGTGAGATCGCCGCAACCGTGCATCCCGACGATGGCGTAGTCGGGCATCAGTTCCCTAAAAACAATATCGTGAGCGGGAAGGTGGGCGAGCTCGTCGCGTGCCTTTCGCAGCACGGCCGCTTCCGGCGAGTGATACCCTACGAGAGCCAAAGCCTTTTCGATCTCGGCGCGTTCCGCTTCGCGACGCTCCTCCAGCACGAGCCAAGTCCCGAGTCTTAGTCCGATCGGATGGGTGGTCGCAACTTTAGGCCCGCCGTCGATGACCCGCATAGAAGGCGGCCCGATCCCAGTGCGAACAAGCGGTGGACCGTGTGATCGCGCCCAAGTGTAGGAAAGAAACGCTTCTTCGCCATCGGTGAGATCGTACGAGACGATGCTCATCTCGACCGGCATGGTCGTGTAGATGACACGCTTGGGCAATTCCAGGGTTCCTCAGACTCGCTCTGAGAGAGGAGTGTCGCGAACACGGATTTCCCTACCCTGGGTAGTCGGAACAAGGGGAATACGTGCAAGAATTGTGAGCGCATGTAGTCGTCGGTGAATGTCCCGTGGCGGCGGGATTACCGCTCACCGTTCCGCGAGGAAGCTCACCGACTGCTACCGCTTGAGATGTAGGTCCTCAGTAATCGGTTCTCGATTGCTCAAGGTCGTTTCACCAGCCCCGCCCGATGAGCATGAAGCCGGCCCAGTGGAACGGCTCCGCGTAGCGCTTGTCACGCAGCATGGCCAGTTGCGCGTCACGCAGCGCCTCGGTTGCGGCGCGCGGGTCGAATGAACCGTCGCTCTTCAACCGGCCGGCCAACTCGCGGTGGAAGGCGATCATCAGCTCGGATGTGCTTTCCGGTACGTTGGTCTGCGCAACGACCGCCCTCGGGCATCCCGCGGCGAGCAGCGCCCACGACATCCCGACCACCCCTTCGCCGCCGACCGGCTGTCCGCGGCCGGTTTCGCAGCCGGAGAGGACGACGAGCTCGGCGCGGATGCCGAGGCCGATCCATTCGCGGGCTTCGAGGAGTCCGTCCTCAGTTGCGCCGGGCGCGAGAACGACATTTGAGTACATCGCCTGTAAGTCGTCGAAACTGCCGTGCGTGGCCAGGTGGAGGATCCGGAATTGCGGTGCCAGAGACTTGAATCGCGCCTCGGTCGCGGCCGCGCCGGTGAGCAGTTGCGACGAGCCGCCATACATCGCCGCGATGGCTCGCGCCTCCCGTTCCGCATCGGGCAGCCGGGACAGCGCGCGGTTGCCGCCGAGATCCGGATTGCCGATGGCGAGCAGAGTCCGCGGTGCGGGGTCGGGCCCATGCGACTCGTACCAGGTGAGCACCGCGGCGGACGGTGCGTAGAACAGCGGATGATGTTCGATCAGATACCGGCCATCGTCGGCGAGCAGCGCTTGAAAGGGGAGCCTCCAGAGCTGGCCGTCGGGGATGATGCAGATCGTCCTTTTTGCTTGCAGTTCCGGCGTCACCGGCTTCAGGAGGAGGTCGTACAACTCGTGCGAGAGTGACGACAGCCCGGGCTGGGCTCCGCCGAGGAGTGCCACAAAGCGCGCAACCTTCCGATCGATCGTCGCTTCGCCGCCGCGGATGCCAATGATGCGTGGCACGTGCTCGCGGGTAATGGCGATGACCCAGATGCGGTCTTTGGCGATGGTGTATTCGAGGATAACGCTGTCGGCCGGGACGCTGCGTTGCAGGTCGGCCACCGAAGGCCTCGCGAGGATGCCGCGCATCAACGACAGCTCGGGCCGGTCACGGTTCATGCGCGAGATGACGACGTCGCGCTCCACGCGGGCGCGCTTGACCGAGCCGGTGAGCTCCGCGAGTTGTGCACGATCGATGGCCGGCCGCATACGGGCGCGGAGCAGTTTCAAGTTTGCCTCGCGCAGCCGTCGCTCGACCAGCGACTGCTGGCCGCGTTCCCGTTCGGTCATCTCCGCATCGGGCACGGAACGTCCGCGTGAGAGGAGGGCCAGAAGCATGCGGGCGCGCCCCTTCTCTTCCCACTCCAGCGCCGCGGAGGGATCGCTCGGCGCGATGAGGCGGAACATCTCGCGATAGAGCGTACGCGCGTCCTCAAAGAAGGATCGTTGATCGAGAGAGTCGCGGGGCACGTTCGCGCTGATGCCCTCGACGACGGTGATGGCGTCAAGGTCCGCTGTCTTCGCTTCCTTCGTTCGGCCGAGGCTGCGGAGCGTTGCGGCCTGATCGCCTCGCGCACGCCAATATGTGTCGACGTCGTTCAGTGATTTCGCGAGCCGCAATGCCTCATCGTACAGAGGAAGTGCCTCGACGTAGTGATGGCCGGCCCTGTACGAGTTCGCAAGCATCTGCGCCGCGCCTCCGGTCAGCCGCTCGTCGTCAATGTTGCGCGAGGCGCGCAAAGCCCGCTCGGACAGACGCTGCGCATGAGCCGGCCGGTTCTGCCACAGCGCGATTCGCGCGCGCGTCAAATCGCAATATGCGGCAACGCGAGCATCGAAATGAGCGACAAGGAGTTGATCGATTTCGTGGAGCGTCACCTGGGCCTCTCCGATCTCTTTGGCTTCGGACTGGACCGCCGCGAGATTGCGTAGATTGCGAATGACGCCGGGCACGTTGCCGGCCTTTCGATACAGCGCGATGGCACGCCGCAGGTAGCGCGAGCCGATGTCGGAATCATTCAACCTGTCGTAGACGAGACCGCTGTTCGCCAGCGCGGCAGCGTTGATGACCAGATCGCCCGAACGCTCGGCGCGAGCGGATGAGTCGTCGTAAAGGCGCAGAGCGGCGACGAAATCAGCGGCGTTCTTCTCCCGGTTTCCGAGGATGAGAAGTGCGGTTGCAGCGATGCGGTCGTTGCCGAGGGCCAACGCTTCGATGAGTGCGGAATGGAGCGTGGCCGCCCCGCCGGCATCGTCGCCCTTAAGCATCGCCAATGTTCCGATTCCGACGAGCGATGCCGCGACCGTTTCACGATCGCCGCTACGCTCCGCCAGCCGCCGCGCTTCCTCGTAGTCGGCGATGGCCTCGTCTGTGCGGTCCTGGCCATCGCGCGCCCGTCCGCGAAGCCAGATCGCGCGCGCCAGCGCATCGTCGCCCCCGCCGTCACGGGCCACGGTCAACGCCACCTCGGCGATCGATTCCGCGCGCGCGTATTCGCCGGCGGTGTCGATGGCGAATCCTTTGTCGCACAACTGCCGTGCCAGCTCGGTCCGGTCCGCGTCCGGATGTGCAAGCAGCAACTGATCGCGCCCGGCTACGGTACGGGCAGCGATCAAGGCGTCGGCCAACGACGCTTCGCTGATACCGACCCGCGCGACACGCCATTCCTTTCCGGCGCGCTCGAGTCGAACGTCCCAATTCGCCGGAAGCGAAGCGGCCACGTGGCTTCCCGTCAGTTCCGCAAAGCCGTCGATGACCACGCGCACGTCCCCGGAGCCGTTCGGTGGTTCGACGCGAGCGTCCGTTACGTAGACGCAGGAGTAACGGCCGTTCAGTCCGCTGGTCATCGATCGCGACAGCGTCGTCACAACGGCGGCGACAGCAATACGCCCTTTCTCATCCTGTCCCTCGGCCGACGCTGAGACGGCCAGGACGATGAGCAACGAGGCGGACGCGATGGTACCCTTCATGGCGTGGGATGGCGGTGCAAGTGTGCTTTCATGCTATTGAAGCATAATATCCGACAATGAACGACTCCGGCCGGAAGGTGAGGGAGCAGTTCTCTAAGGACGTCGTCGCCTGGGCGGACCCGCGGGTTGAGGCGTACGTGCTGGCGTCCGGTGGGGATCGCGCCGGGATACTCGAGGAATTGCTGGCGGGCGTTCGGCCGCTCATGGAGCGCATCGTCAGCTCTTTCCGCAGGGCCGAGTCGGTCTTCGACGAACAGGACGCCGAGGACGCCGTCGCCACGGCGAACCTGCGCCTGATCCGCCGCCTTGACGACGCCGCGGCATCGCGTCACGACCCGATCGTGGAGCTCGAAGACTACGTTGCCACGATCACCTACAACGCGGTGCACGACATCTTCCGCCGCCGCTTTCCGGAGCGGTCACGGTTGAACAACCGTCTTCGGTACGCGGCCAAGCACGATGTGCGTCTGGTGTTGCAGACCACGCGCGCCGGCGCCGCTGTCGCGTTGGCCGGATCGCCGCCGCACGTTCCGTTGGACGCCGTCCCGATTGTCGACGCTTCGATCGTGTTCGATCCCAACGCGCCGGCCGAGGCCATCGTTCGTTTGCTGCAGACGATAGGCGTGCCGGTGACACTCGATACAGTGACGTCGTTTTTTGCATCGCGATGGGGAATCTCAACGCATCCGCGCGCCGTCACCGACGACGAGCGATGGGTCGATGCCGATCAGTTCGAGCGGCTGGAATCGCGCCGCTTTCTCGAAACGCTCTGGCGCGAGGTGGTCGGGCTTGGTCCGCTGCACCGCGCCGCCGTGCTTCTCAATCTCCGCGAGCGGGAAGGGGGCAATGCAGCCGCGCTCTTCATCTTCCTCGGCATCGCCACATTCGAGGAGATCGCCGGTGCGTTGCAAATGCGCGTCGGAGAGCTCGCCGAGATCTGGAATGCTCTCCCGCTCGATGACCGGACAATCGCGGAACGGCTGAACATGACGCGCCAGCAGGTGATCAACTTGCGAAAGACGGCACGGGAACGTCTTAGCCGGCGGCTGGCGCCCTTTCTACGCAAATGACGACGATGCCACATCCGACCGAGGAAGCGCTGGCGCGTTTCCGGCGCGGCGAGTTGCCGGCGGCAGAGGTGGCGCGTCTGGGCCTGCATCTGGCAGCATGCCACGAGTGCGCAGGCGCTGCCGCGCGAAGCGTCGAGGTAACCCGTTCCGCCGCGGCGTTGCGCGAGGAATTCGGCGAACACCTGCACGGTGACGAGATCGTGGCGTATGTCGACGGCAGCGCATCAAGCGAAGAAGCTGCGCGCGCGGCCGAGCATCTCTCGTACTGCGATGCGTGCCGCCTCGATGTGGCCGATCTTCGGGCATTCAGCACCCGGCGTCCCCGCACGTTCGCAACAGCGTGGCGGATGCTCGCGGCCGCGGTGGTGGTCCTTGCGGTCGTGATCACGGCTGCAATCGCCCTTCGCCGTACGCCGGCCGTGCCCCTGACGACGACAACACCGGTGGATCGCCAGCGTGCCGGCCGTGATGCGATCGTAGCGGCGGCGCTTCGGGATGGGATCCCCAAACCGGCGGCGCTCGTAGCGATGGTTCAACCGGGGCAAACCATGCGCGGCGTGACATCAGACGACGAGCCGCGCGTCATCGAGCCGGCCGGCGTGGTGGTCGACGACCCGCGTCCGCACTTTCGTTGGAGCGGCACCGGCGGCGCAAGCGTGACGCTCTCGATCTTCTCCGGAGAACGCACCGTCGTGCAAACATCAGCACTCCACGGGAACGAGTGGACACCCGCACGCGACCTCGAGCGCGGTGCGACCTACCGGTGGCAGATTGAAGTGACGATAAAGGGGATCGTGATGATCGCGCCAAGTCCATCCGACCCGCCAGCGCTGTTCACGGTCCTTTCCGAGGATGGCCATCGCGAGCTTGAAGCTGCCGGCGTTCGCTTTGCCAATGATGATCTCTTCCTCGGCGTTCTCGCCGCGCGCGATGGCCTGCAGGGAGAGGCAGTCGATCATCTCCGCCGCTACTGCGCCGCACACCCTGAAGAGACGAAGGCGGTCGCATTGCTGCGCGAAGTCGAGGCTTGGCGCGCCGCGCGGTGAGGGTGAGCGCTCAGTCGGCCCCACCCTCACGCAACAGACTAGGCGATCGATTGCCACACCTGAACGCCGCCGATTTTGTACGTCACGTTCGAGTAGTACTCGTAGACGCTGATCTGCAGACGGAGCGTCTGCCCGGACCACGACGGGTGATACCCGAGGGCGATGTTGTACGACTGGCAGTTGATCGTCCCCGGGCCGCCTGTGTACGTCGCGACGTGGGCGAGCACGGAGCCGCTCGTATCGAGGACGTCGATGTCCATCTCATCTCGCCACGACGCCTGCGGATCATTGAGGTTGAGCACATAAGAGACGTAGTAATAGTTGCCGAGCAAGTCAGCGGGGAAGCTCTGGTAGACCAGGCCGCTGCCTCCGCCGCTGAAAAGCGCAGATGGATCACACGAGCCGCTCGTCGTATGCGAAACGTTGCCGCTATAGACCCAGCAAGAGGGGTCCATGCTCCCGAAGTCATACGAGATCACGCAACTACCCCCAGGACCTGGACAGGACTGACGGTAACACGCTCCGAACACCGGGGCCGTCGTGAGCGCGGGAATCAGTAACGCGGAAATCAATAAGTAACGTGCAATGGATCTCATATTTGTTGCCTCCGAGTCGCAAGGACGGCAACGTTGCGCAGATATTCGGATGCGGCCTAAAATAATTAACCGCGGATAAACGAGTCTCACCGTAACAAGAGAGTGCGCCTGGCAGAGCGTCCACTGCGGTAGAGTGCGCCCGACGAATGAACTATCTCGCCCTCCTCGCGGCGTCGGTCTGGGCGCTGCTGCGGAACAAACTACGAAGCTTGCTCACGGTTCTCGGGATCACCATCGGCATCGCCGCGGTCATCTGCGTCGTCGCCATCGGCAAAGCCGGACAGGCGCGCGTGGAGCAGCAGCTCAACAACCTCGGCGACAACTTCGTCTGGATCGAGGCGGGCGGCCGCGCCGTCAACGGCGTCCGCACCGGCACGCACGGAACCCCCACGCTCACCCTCGGCGACGCCGCGGCCATCAAGAATCAGATCCCGATGATCAAGAGCGTCTCGCCGAACGTCGACGGATCGATCCAGGTCATCTACGCCAATCAAAACTGGTTCACGTCGTATCGCGGCGTTTCGCCGGAGTACTTCGACATCAAGCGCTGGGGCATCGATCAGGGGGCCGCGTTCACGAAGGACGACGTCGACCGCTCGGCTGCCGTTTGCGCGATCGGCCGCACCGTGCGCGATCAGCTCTTCGGTCCCGAGGACCCCATCGGGAAGGTGATCCGGTTGCGCACCCTTCCCGTCAAGGTCGTGGCCGTGCTCAGCCCGAAAGGGCTGGCAATTTCAGGGCAGGATCAGGACGATACGATCCTTCTTCCCTACACGACCGTGCAGAAGAAACTGAAGGGCGTCACCTGGCTCGACGACATTCTCTGTTCGGCCGTCTCCCCCGACGTGGTCAAGCTGGCCGGGCAGCAGGCGGCGGCGCTGCTCCGCGACCGGCACCATCTTCGTGCCGAAGAGAATGACGACTTCAATATCCGCAACCCGGAGGACATCATCAAAGCCCAGCTCGAAGCCAGCCGCACGCTGACCCTGCTGCTCGTTGCCATCGCCTCGATCTCGCTCATCGTCGGCGGGATCGGAATCATGAATGTCATGCTGGTCTCGGTGACGGAGCGAACGCGCGAGATCGGCGTACGCGTCTCCGTCGGGGCAACCGAGGAGGCCATCCAGATCCAGTTTCTGGCCGAATCGGTGATCCTCAGCCTCGTCGGCGGCGCGGCAGGGATGGTAGCCGGAGTGGTTGGATCGTTCTTCGTCGGCCGGGCTCTCGATTGGCCGATGGAGATCTCCTTGAAAGCGGTGTTGCTGGCGGCCCTTTTCTCGATCGCTGTCGGCGTTTTCTTCGGCTACTACCCGGCGCGCAAAGCCTCGCTCCTGGATCCCATCGAGGCGCTGCGCTATGAGTAAGCGACTGACCCGTAAGCATTGGCTCATCATCGTGAGCGTCCTCATTCTGGCGGCGCTCGCCGCTTCAGCCCTGATCCATCGCGGTGACACGACCCAATACCTGACCACCAAGGTGCAGGAAGGGGAGATCCGCGACGCGGTCGAGGCCAGCGGCACGGTCAACGCCGTCATCAACGTCCAGGTGGGCTCGCAGGTATCCGGCACGATCGCGAAACTCAATGCCGATTTCAACTCGCGCGTCCATAAGGACGAGATCATCGCCGAGATCGACCCGCGGCTGCTCCAGGGAGCACTGCTGCAGGCCAGCGCAGACCTCCAGAACGCAAAGGCCAATGTCGTGGCGGCGAAGGCCAACCTTTCCAAAGCGAAAGCGGGGCTCGCGCAGACGAAGGCGGAATTCGACCGGGCGATCGTGCTGACGCGGAAGGACATCGGCAGCCAGTCGGCTCTCGACCTGGCCAAGGCGAACTACGAATCGGCAAAGGCGGCGGTCGATGCCGCGGCGGCGAGCGTGGTCCAGGCCGAGGCGCAGGTGAGCCAGAAGGACGCGGCGGTGGCCGTGGCGCGTACGAACCTGGACTACACCATCATCCGCTCGCCGATCGATGGAACGGTCGTGGCGCGCAACGTCGACGTCGGACAGACCGTGGCCGCCTCCTTGCAGGCACCGACGATCTTTTCCATCGCCCAGGACCTGGCCAAGATGCAGGTCTACGCGAAGGTCGACGAGTCCGACGTGGGACGGATTCGGAGAGGGCAGGAGGTCACGTTCAAGGTCGACGCGTTCCCAAAAGAGTTGTTCAAGGGAACCGTCAGCCAGCTTCGGATGAACCCCACGACCGTTTCGAACGTCGTCACCTATGACGCGGTGATCGACTTTGCCAACCCGGACCTCAAGCTCTTTCCGGGGATGACGGCGTACGTGACGATCCCGGTCGACACAGCGGAGAACGTAGTGAAGCTGCCGAACGCCGCCCTGCGATTCAAGCCCCCTCTCTCCCCGGAGGAGGTGCGCGCTCTGTACGCGAAGCACGGGATCGAATCGGAACCGTCCGAGAAGGAGTCCGGCGCTCCGGCCGGCGGGCGCCGGGAAGGGCGTGCCGAGCGGGCGGTGGTCTGGCAGCTCCGCGCGGACGGAACGATCGAGCCGGTCGAGGTGGCCCTCGGCATCACCGATCACGCCTACACCGAGGTGAAGAAGGTGCTTCGGGGAGCCGTCAAGCCTGGAGATGAGGTGGTCACCAGCGCCATCACTTCGAAGTCCGGCCCTCCCGGCGTCCAGGGCGTCCGGCGGTGAGCGTGGCCATCCTCCAAGTCGAGGAGGTTCACAAGTATTACCAGCTCGGCGAGTCTCGCCTGCACGCGCTCCGCGGCATCAACGTTTCCGTGGAGCCGCGCGCGTTCATCGCCATCATGGGAGCGAGCGGCAGCGGAAAGTCGACCTTCATGAACATCCTCGGATGCCTGGACCGTCCGACCTCCGGACGTTACCTGCTCGAAGGAATCGACGTCTCCAGCCTCGATAAGCGGCAGCTTGCCGGCATCCGCAACAGCAAGCTCGGTTTCGTCTTCCAGGGCTTCAATCTCCTGCCGCGCACGAGCGCGCTCGAGAATGTGCAGTTGCCGACTCTCTACACGAAGATCGACAAGGCAGAGCGGACGAAGCGCGCCACGGAGGCGCTGGCGCTGGTCGGCCTCGCCCAACGTTCGCGACATTTCCCTTCCCAGCTTTCCGGCGGCCAGCAGCAACGCGTCGCCATCGCCCGCGCGCTGGTGAATCGTCCCTCGATCCTTCTCGCGGACGAGCCAACCGGGAACCTCGACAGCCGGACGGCCGTGGAGATCATGGAGGTCTTCCAGCACCTGAACGAGCAGGGCCTGACGATCGTCCTGGTCACCCACGAGCCCGACATCGCCCAATTCGCCAAACGGGTCATCGTTTTTCGCGACGGCAAGATCAGGAAGGACGAGGAAGTGAAGGAGCGGCCGAGGGCGAGCGAGGTGCTGCTGGCGATGCCGACGCTGGAGGATTAGCCGGCAGCTCTACGAGCGGTAGCAGAATAAGCGTCGACTGAGGTCGATTCCAGCGTCTCCTCTCTGCATCGCGGACGTGGTTGCTCTACCACAGCGAGATTGGATGGTCTGCCAGTACACTCGGCCTGCCGATTCGGAGTACGCATGCCCGACAGCCAGCCGCCGCAATCCAGCATCATCCTCTACCAGACGGAGGACGGGCGGACGCGCATCCAGTGCCGGTTTGATCTGGATACGCTCTGGCTCACTCAGGTTCAGATCGCGGAGCTGTTTCAGACCTCGGTCCCGAACATCAATCTCCACCTGAAGGCCATCTACGCAGAGGGCGAGCTCACGCCGGCGGCAACTATTAAGTCTTACTTAATAGTTCGAATCGAGGGCGCCCGACAGATCTCACGCGCTGTGTTGCACTACAGCCTCCCTGCCATCCTCTCGGTCGGCTACCGCGTGCGAAGCCACCGGGGTACCCAGTTCCGGCAGTGGGCCACGGCGCGGTTGAACGAGTACCTGGTGAAGGGTTTCACCATGGACGACGAGCGGCTCAAGAACCCGCCGGGCAAGGGCAACACCGACTACTTCGACGAGTTGCTGGAGCGCATCCGCGACATCCGCTCATCGGAACGGCGTTTCTACCAGAAGGTGCTGGATATCTACGCGACGAGCGTCGACTACACCCCCAACACTGAGATGACGCAGCAGTTCTTTGCCGCGGTGCAGAACAAGATGCACTGGGCAACGCACGGCCACACCGCGGCGGAAGTGATCCACGCTCGCGAAGCAGCTACCCAGGCGCAGGAAGCCGTGAACCAGGCAGGGACCAGAGGAACGTGCGGAGGCGCAGAGGTTCGTTTGCTCTCTTCTTTGCGATCTCCGCATCTTCGCTCTACGTGATCTTCACCTCGTGGCGTCCCGTCCTGTCGTTGATGACCACCATCGTAACTTCCGGCCCCGCCTCGAACGAGTCGGTGGCCATGACGGGGAACGGCTCGTCGGGATCGCCGTTCGCTTCATGCCACAGGATGTACTCGCGCACGGATGCCGAGGGATTCGGCCGATCGAGCCACGCCGCGTCTTCGACGCTCGGCAGCTCGACTTTTGCCGTGACCTTCACGGTCCCACCGGTTCGTACTGCTGCATAGGTGCCCTCGGCCAGATCCAGTCGGGCGTATTCGTCTTTGATCCAGCGTTTGAAGAGCGCGATCCACTCCTCGGGCCACGGCCCTCCGCCGTTCGGCGGGGGCATGGCACCGTCCTCGATCCAGTGCAGGAAGACGTTGTTCCCCTGCGAGTCGGGTGTGGCGCGAAGACGCACCTGGTCGTAGTCGAACAGGTCGATTTTTCGTTTGCCGCCCAACCGCAGCATGTGATCGCGGTCGATTGACCGCATCATCGGAAGGATGTGCAGTTCCCAGCGGACCTTCTTCATAGTTTCCCCCGGTCGAAGACGAATGACACCTCGGCAAAGCGTACTTCCGACCTGAGCGACAACGGCACGGACGTGGCGGCCGGATCGGTCAACTGAACGTCGTCGAGAACGATCGCTAATTTCCACACCGCACCAGCATGCTTCTTGGCGAGATAGCGCAGTTCCGTCGTGGCGTCGACGTACAGCGCCACCTCCTCCGGCATCTTGTGGCTGCCGTGATGTAGCGCCCACACACTGTAATCCCCAAGGCGGTATCGCCGGCTGAAATCTGCATCGCGTGGTGCCAGCTTGCTCTCCGCCGGATAGAGGTAGACCGCGCCGTGATAGTTGAACGTCGATGGAACCTCCGCGCCACGGATCTCCACCTCGGCCGTGGTGAAGCCGGGCTGCGGGATCGTCACATCGACGATTACCGGGCCCGCGGCCATGCTCTTCTTCGGTTTAGTCAGCGCCATCGATGCCTTCGGCGTCACGAGGGACGTCGCCTGGAGCGCTGGTGCCGGGCAGGTGGTCAAGTCATAGACGTATCCGAGGTCCTCCGTTCTGGTGACGTTGCTCGGAGTCCATTCCGGCATCCCGCGCAACTTGCAGTCGGGACAGCCGAGGGCCTGCCCCGGGTGGGCGGACTGCCACCGGGCAAAAATGAGATCGATGTAGTCGTGAAATGACCAGAAGAGCGGATCGACCGCCGCCGTCGTGTCGCTCAGCATCGCCCCTCCGATCCAGTTATGCATGGTGTTGTGATAGGGATGCTCGAGATCGCCGGGAGCCGCACCGGGGCAGTCCGGGCTGCTGCATGGTGAACCGCCGAACATTCCCCAGTTCGTGTTGCGCTGAATGACGTCGCTGATCTCTGCCTCGCTGTATAGCCGCTTCTTCGCCTGCTTGGTCACGCGCACCGCGTACAGCGGATCTCCCTTCACCTCGAAGACCTTCGGATAGCGCAACCCCGTCGGATCGACGGCCCAGTTCCAGTAAGGCAGCATGATCGAGCGCGTGCCGTGGTCAGGATCGGACTCCTGCAGGGCACGCTCGAAGACGAGCAACAGCGCACGATGCCACGGCAGAAACAGCTCGTTGGTGTGATTGCAGTTCGAGTTGCTGCCGTCGCCGTTGTGGAGAGCGGCATACCACTGATAGCTGTTGTGAAGCGGATCGTTGGGGTTGTCTTTCGCCGGATCGCGTTTCTTCAGCACGTCGATGGCGTGCCGGTAGGTGCCAACTTCGTCTGGCGAGAGACATTCGATGTTCTTTCGGGCACGCGGCGCGGCAGCCTGCGTCGAAACTGAAAGGGTGAGCGAGACGATAACTGCAGCGACAAACACTTGCCTGCCTGTGCGCATGTTGATTCCTCCTCGGTGGCCTACTAATAGGAGAGTCTCGATGCGACCATTTCCCTACCTCTGCCCATGGCAAGCAGGCGGTGTAAGGAAGGTTTTTGGTGGCGGTGACTGGAGTCGAACCAGTGACCTAGCGCTTATGAGACGCCCGCTCTAACCAAACTGAGCTACACCGCCAGGGGGGTGGGGTCGGAGGATATACTCAACGTCGCGCGGCGCGGAAAATTTCGCCGGCGCGGGGCGTTGAAATGTCCGACGAAGGGCGGAACTGCATCCGGTGTGGCGACCCCGAGGAGAGTGCCATCCTCGAGCATTGCCCCACGTGCGGGAAGCGCTTCTGCGCCGACTGCGTCTACCGGGCTACAGGACGGCGATTCTGCTCCTCCGAGTGTGCCCGGGCCTTTTTCTACGGAGACAGCGATGACTACGATAGCGACGTCGATCCACCCGACTGACACCATCACTGACGCTCAGGTCCGGCGGCCGCGGCGCCTGCGCCGTACGGAAGCGATCCGTTCCCTGGTACGAGAGACGGTCGTGCGCCCCGAGGACCTCATCTATCCGCTCTTCGTCGTGCCTGACTCGAGGCCGAAGGTGCAGATCGGGTCGATGCCCGGCGTCTGGCAGCTTCGCGCTCGCGAGGCCGCTGAGGAGGCGCGCCGCGCCTACGATCTCGGCATCCGCGCCGTCCTCCTCTTCGGACTTCCCGAGTACAAAGATGCCATCGGTTCGGCTTCGTGGGATCCCGCGGGGCCGGTGCAGGCGGGCATCGAGGCTATCAAGCGCGCTGTGCCGCAACTGGCGGTGATGGCCGATGTATGCCTTTGCGAGTACACCGACCACGGGCATTGCGGTGTCATCATCGAGCGCAACGGCGTGGCGGACGTCGACAATGACGAGACCCTTCCGCTGCTGGCGAAACAGGCTCTCTCGTTCGCCGCCGCCGGCGCTGATTTCGTGGCGCCGTCGGACATGATGGACGGCCGCGTCGGCGCGATCCGCGACGCGCTTGATGACGCGGGATTGACCGAGGTGGGGATCATGGCTTACTCGGCCAAGTACGCGTCCGGCTTCTACGGACCGTTCCGTGAGGCCGCGGAATCGGCTCCGCAATTCGGTGATCGCCGCAGCTATCAGATGGATCCGGCCAATATCCGGGAGGCCATCCGGGAGATGGAGCTCGACGTGGAAGAAGGGGCCGACATGATCATGGTCAAGCCGGCGCTGTCGTACCTGGACGTGATCCGGGCCGCGCGCGAGAACTTCGACCTGCCGGTGGCGGCGTACAACGTCAGCGGCGAATATTCGATGGTCAAGGCCGCGGCCGAGCGTGGCTGGATCGACGGTCCGCGGGTGATGAACGAGATCCTGACGTCGATCAAGCGTGCGGGGGCCGATCTGATCATCACGTACCACGCGCTGGAGTTTGCCTCGCAGCGCTGACGCGCGTTGTCGGTTATCGGTTCGCGCGAAACCTGGAAAACGGCGGAAGCCGTTGGTCAGCTCTTCTCGTGGGTGCCGCATTCCTTGCTGCAGCAGTCGTCTTTGTGCGAGCAGGACTGCTTGCCGCCGCTCTTCTTGCAGCAGTCCATGTGGTCTGTCTTGCAGGCCTTGTGGTCCTTGCAGCAAGCCAACTGCTGTTTCATACAGTGACCGGCCTGGGCGGGGATGGCGAACGCCATCGATGTGACGACCAACGCCGCGGATAAAATTTTACGGATCTTCATAACGCCTCCACTGGGCTAAGTATGCGCTTTGCGCGTTGTCTGCGCCACCACCGTTACCCGCACCAGACGGCGCTGACCGCGTCGGGGTGATCGAGCAGGTAGCCTTCATCGTCCGCGTCGTATTCGATGACGGCGCCGTCGAGACGGGAGGCGGACATGTTGTCGAGGGCGACAGGAATGCCGCTGACGTCGATGATCTCGTCGCCGTCGATGGGTTCGGCGGCATAGGCCAGGCGGTAGCCGCTGCCGCCGCAGCCGGTGGTGAAGGCGATCCGGAGGATGCGTCCGTCGAGCTCGCGCTGGAGGTGCTGGGCCGCTGTCTGGGTGATGGAGAGGTTCATGGGGTGGTTGGTCCGCGGACGAGGCGCGCTTCTGCGTCCTCGCGCTTGAACCAATCGCGGTCGAGCTTCGTCAATTCCAGCTCGCGCTCCAGCTCGACGATGTGGGAGCGTTTTGCTGCGCCCAGATAGACGACGAAACCGCGGTCGATCACGGTGGCGCCGCGGCCGAGCTCGGCCATCTTGCGCTCCATGGTCCGCTCGCGGGCGATGAGGAACTCGGTCGTCTCGCGAAAGGAGAGATCGCCTTCCAGGATGTCCTGAAAGGCCAGGTCATTGGCCAGCGTCACCCGGCTGCGGGCGCTGCCGGTGGCGGCGATCTTCATCTCGATCAGATCGCGAGCCGCGCGCTCGTCGGCGGCGAACTGCTTGAACATGTTCGCGGTCAGCGGATTCGGCAGATTCTCCGCCAGCTTCTCGAAGGTCTTGTATGCCTCGATGGTGTACTGAAAGAGGGTGTTGAGCTGCTGGTTGGTGAGGATTGCCGGAGTTGCCTCGATGGTCGTCATTCGTGCCTCGTTATCGGAAGTCGGTTATCGGTTGTCGGCGGCGGCGAGATCCCGGCGACAGACAACCGATAACCGACAACTGTCTTTACTCTATCTTCGCCACTTTCAAAATCACATCACCGATCAGCTTCGACTGGCAGGATAGCCGGTACGGCGCTTCGAGCTCTTTGTACGTCTCATCGGGTGTCGGCTGCGTGAGATTGTCCCACCCGTCGATGACTTCCACTCTGCACGTCCCGCACGCACCGTCGCCGCCGCAGACATGGCTGACCCGCACACCCATCTCGCCGGCGCAGGAGAGGAGCGTCGATCCCGCGGGAAACTCCGCCGCCTTTCCTTCATCGACGAAAATGACCCGAGGCATCGGGGCGGGATTGTATACGGGGTCTCGGGGTCTCGCGGTGTGTGGTTGCTGGGTTACCAGGTTGCAGGGTTGCTTGGTTACAGGGTTGCTTGGTTGTGAAGTCACTCAAGAGTTTTCGCGCTCGCCAAGCAACTCAGCAACCAAGCAACTCAGCAACTTTGCAGCCACACACCGCGAGACCGCGCAACCGCGCTACTTCGAAACCTCCAGGGCACGGTGCGCCATGTACGAGCTCCTCACCAGCGGCGCCGATTCGACGTGATGGAATCCCATCGCCTTCACGGTTACGCCGAGCGCCGTGAACTCATCGGGGGTGTAGTAGCGGCGCACGGGATGGTGGTTGCCGGTCGGTGCCAGGTATTGGCCGAAAGTGACGATGTCGACACCGGCATTGCGGAGGTCGCCGGCAACGGCCAGCACTTCGTCCTCCGATTCGCCGAGGCCGAGCATGAGCGACGACTTAGTCAACATGCTGGAGCCGCGCTCTTCGGAAGCCCATCGCAGCACGTCGAGCGAACGTTGATACTTTGCAACGGGGCGTACGGCCGGGTAGAGCCGCGGGACGGTCTCGACGTTGTGCCCGAGCACCTCAGGGGCGGAAGCGATGACCGCGCGGAGTGCTTCGCGGTTGCCTTCGAGGTCGGAGATCAGCACCTCGACCGCGGCCCCGGTCTCTCCGCGGACAGCGCGGACGGTTTGCGCGAGATGTTCGGCGCCGCCGTCGGGCATGTCGTCGCGATTGACCATAGTGATGACGGCGTGGTGCACGCCCATCTTCGCCACCGCCTCGGCCACTCGCCGAGGCTCGCCGGCATCGGGCGTGAGCGGCTTTCCTTTTCCGACCGCGCAGAAGGTGCAGCGGCGCGTGCAGATGTCGCCGAGGATCATGAAGGTGGCGGTGCCGGCGCTCCAGCACTCGAAAATGTTCGGGCAGCGCGCTTCCTGGCAGACGGTATTGAGCGCCAGGTCGTTCATCAGCTTGGAGACCGGAAGCTGCGAAAGATCGCCGGGCACGCGGATCTTCAACCATTCCGGACGATAGCCGGCGCGGCGGTTGATGGGAGCGGGTTTTGCTTCGGGGGCGGTCATGTGGGGGTTACCTGGTTGCTGGGTTGCTGAGTTGCTGCGGTGACGTCTTCGTCCAGCAACGCAGCAACCTTGCAACCCAGTAACCCTTTCTCCACCTTCTCCAACGCCTCGCGGTCGTCGGTCCAGCGGATCTTTTCATATGCCTCGGCGAATGAGAACCAGCCGTAGGTGTCGTGTTCTTCGGCGTCCATGCGGATCGACGAGCCGGGAGGGAGCTCGAAGACGAAGGCGGTTTCGTGGGCGATGATCGGAGGGGGATATTTCGCTTCCAGGAAGTGCGACTCGATCATGAACGATTGCACGAGATCGATCGCCTCGGGCTGCCCGTCGTGCCCTGTTTCTTCGGCCAGTTCGCGGCGCGCGGTGTCAGCGGGCAGCTCTCCCTCTTCGATCGATCCTGTGATCGGTTGCCAGAAGTTGCCACGCTCAGGACGGCGATGAAGGATGAGAACGCGTTCGCCGTCGTGGACGATGACTTTGACCAGGCGCATGCTCTCCGCGCGCGGTACGACATCACGCTCGAAGACTTCCGCGAACTTTCCGGCGACGATGGTGCGCACTTCGGCGATGGCGACGTCGCGCCCCGCGAGTTGCGCGATCGATGTGACGCCGGTGCCATGCAGCCCGCACGGCGTGATGAGGCGGAAGTGATCGAGGTTCGTCGACACGTTCAAGGCGAAGCCGTGCGAAGTCACCCATCGCGCGATGCGGACGCCGATGGCGGCGATCTTGTGGTTGCCAACCCAGATCCCTCGTTTCCCCTCGGCCCGCTCCGCGGTGATGCCGTAGTGAGCGACGGTGCGGATCAGCACTTCCTCGAGTTTCGTCACGTACTTGCGGACGTCGCGGTTGCCCTCGCCGAGGTGGACGATCGGGTAGCCGACGAGCTGGCCGGGTCCGTGATAGGTGATGTCTCCGCCGCGGGTAGTCTCGTAGAACCGAACGCGCTCGGATGCAAGCGTCGACGTGGGAGCGAGGAGATTGCGTACGTCGCCGCCGCGTCCGAGGGTGATGACGGGAGGATGCTCGAGAAGGAGGAGCTGATCGGGAATCGTTTCTTCCTGCCGCAACTCCACGAGTTTCTGCTGCAGCCGCATGCCGTTCTCGTATGTGACGAGGTGGAGGTTGCGGAGCTCACAGAGGCGCATTGCCGTCGAATACGTGTTGTGGTCGCCACTCATTCCCGAAGACGTGGTCGGGAGGTTACGCGGTCTCGCGGTCTCGGGGTGTCCAATCGACCAAACACCGCGAGACCGCGCAACTCCGAGACCGCGTAACTCCGAGACTGCGTAACTCCGCTTACGGTCTCCATTCCGCGAGCTCTTTCTGCAGCTTCTTCGCGTCGCGGACGATGTCGGGGTCGGTGGCGGTGTTGAGAAACTCCGCCACGGCCTTGATCGCTTCGCGATAGCGGCCGGCGTTTACCTGAGCGACGATCTTGTTGTAGCTCGCGATCTGGCGGTTCTGCGCGGCGACGCGAGTCAGTTCGGCGGCCTGTTTGTCGAAGGTTCGACGGGCGTCGGCATCGGCGGTGTTCGCGGCCAGCTCGCGAATGATGGCGGCCGCTTCGTCAAGATGCTGTTCGCGGGTGAAGGCGTTTGCCCGGGCCAGCTCGGCGCGGACGACGACGGAGCGGGCGGCGAAAGACACCTGCGGATTTCCGGTCGCGTCGAGCCGGGCGAAGAGCGGATCGGCTTTGGTGCGGTCGCCGGCGCGCCGATACATGGCCAGCAGGTGAAGGGCGAAATCGGTGCGGGAGGGGAGAAGCTTGCATGCTTCTTCGAGAGCGGAGATTCCCGGCGCAACGTCGTCCTCGACGCTGTAGGTCGTGCCGAGGTCGCCGATCGCGCGGCCGGTGGGAAAGCCGGTGTCGCCTCGATGTTTCAACGCTCCCTCGACCAGCGTGCGCGCTTTGCGGAAACGGGTCACGTCGTCGTCGGTGGTATCGGAGCTCTGCGCCAGCGCGCCGATCTGGTCCTGCATCAACGCTTCGGCGTAGGCAAGCACGACCTGCACATCGTTCGGATCGGCCGCGACGGCTTGTTCGAATAGCGGCATGGCCTCCGCGTACTTCGCTTCGGAAGCGCGTAGGCTGCCCAGGCCGGCGAGCGCGCGCGCGTGTTTCGGATCGGCATCGAGCGCCGCGCGGAAGTGCCGCTCGGCATCGGCGGATAGCTCCGCAAACGCCGACAGAAAATGACCGAGCTCGTAGAGAGTCGTGGCGCGATCGATCGGAGCGACGGTGACCGAGGTGTCGCTCGCCGGGACGCTGAGCGTGATGGCCCATTCCGCTCGCTGCGGCGCCAAGTAGCGGGAAAGGGCCCAGTCGACGTCGCGCAGTGTGCGGTGGAAACGAGCCTGCAGCGCCGTTTCGACGGCTGCGCCGTGCGAGACGTCGTGAACGAAGGCGTAGAAGTCGGCGCCGTTGCTGGCCGACGTGCGCACCAGCCAGTCGACGATGGCCCAGCTCTCGGCGTAGAAGGTGGCCTGACCGCTGGAGCCGTTGTAGATGTCGGATTCGCGCACCGTGGCGAAGAGCTGCGCCAGCGGAATGCGCGCGCGCTGCCGGAGGACGGAGATGTGGTTCGCCATCGGCTCGCCGGCGGAGATCGATCGCGAACGGATGGTGGCATTGCTGAAGTACTCGGCGATTCCTTCCTCGAGCCAGAGCGGCGCCTTGGCATCGCCCGATTGCATGAGGTAGTGGATGAGCTCGTGCAGCGGCGCGCGGTCGCCGCCGCGCCAACTGTAGCCGTCGTTGATCAACATCGCGCCGCCATCGCGCATAGAAACGAAGACGCCGCTGGCGTTGGCGTCGCGCCGGTTCAAAAGCATGTCGAAATACGGCTGGCTCTCCCGGCGCCGGGTGAAAAGAATGACCAGCGTCGGCGTGGCTGACGGCGCGCTGAAGGTGGAGTCGACCTGCGTCAGCGCGGAAGCCAGCGTCTCGAGCTCGGCGGCCACGGCCCGCGTCCGTCTCTCATCGGCGCTGCTGACGAAAACGAAGTGTTTCGAGCGTGCCCGGAGCCACGTTTCATCGACGGCGGGGAAGGAGATAGGGCCGTTAGTCTGACGAGGCGTGCCGTCGCCTTTGACGCCCTTGAGGACTGGCGGGACGAATTGGGCATGCGCCACGGAGGCGAGAAGCACGAGCGCGGAGAGGGCGAAGCGGCGCATGCCTTGCGAGAGAACACCACGCAGTTACGGTCATTCCTGGGAGTCTGCGCGGCAGAGCGATAGAACGAAGATGGAGGCCGAGCCTTGGGCAACCAGCGCCGCCGGCCGTGCCGGCCTCCGTGACACTGGCGAGGCTCATTGCTATCCTCGCTGCCATGAGCGACGGAGAGATCATCATCAGCGGCGCAACCGCCGACGACATCCCTGTCATCAAACAACTCCTCGTCGCCAACGATCTGCCGACGGATGGCATCGACGATCATTGGAAGACATTCATCGTCGCGCGCGATGGAGACGACATCGTCGGCTGTGGCGGTGCCGAGGCACAGAAGTACGCGGCGCTCATCCGCTCCGTCGCTGTTGCCGGCTCGCATCGCAGCCTTGGCATCGGGCGGCGCATCGTCCGTCAGCTCCTCGACCGACTGGCCTCGCGCGGCATCCGCGAGTTCTATCTTCTGACGACGACCGCCCAACCCTACTTCGCCAAACGCGGCTTCAAACCGATCGACCGCGACGAGATCCATCCGCAGCTTCTCGGCTCGGCCGAGCTGCGAGGCGCCTGCCCCGACAGCGCCGTGTGCATGCGGTTGGTCATGCTTGTCTAGCGGCTAAGCCGCGTTGTCGGTTATCGGTTGTCGGTTGGCGGCGCGCTTCGGTATGCATCGTCGATTCAGTTAAGACAGCCGTGAAGTTCGTGAAACCGACAACCGATAACCGACAACGCGGCGAAGCCGCATAATTGCTCATGCGCGTTTTCGACGTTCACATCCATATCCAGCCGTGGGAGATGCTCAAGCCCGAGGTGTTGTCGATGCTGTCCGACCCCTCGCATGCGAACGCGAAGGAGGTGCTGACATCGGCGGACAACGTCGTCCGCTTTCTCGATCGGGAAGGGGTGGAGCGGGTCTGCTGCATCAATTACGTCTCGCCGGATGTGATGGGCTTCACCCGGGAGACCAACGACTGGATCGCCAATTTCACGCGCGATCATCGCCACCGTCTGCTTCCCGTCGGCTCGGTGAATCCGCTGCACGAGATCAACGTGCGCGACGAGATCCGGCGCGTGCTCGACCTCGGCATCCGCATGATCAAGATCCATCCGCCGCATCAGCTCTTCGCACCGAATGCCTACCACGGCGAGTTGTGGCAGCTCGCCGAGATCTATCGCGAATGCGAGGATCGGGGAGTGCCGGTGATGTTTCACACGGGCACCTCGGTCTTTCCGCGCGCGCGCAACATCTTCGCCGATCCGATGCCGATCGACGACGTGGCCAACGACTTCCCTCGTCTGCCGATCATCCTCGCGCACTCCGGACGGCCGCTGCACGGCGAGACGGCCTTCTTCCTGGCGCGGCGTCACGACAACGTGCGGCTCGACATCTCCGGAATCCCGCCGAAAGCACTGCTGCGCTATGTTCCGCGCGTTGCCGACCTGGCGGACAAGGTGCTGTGGGGAACCGATTGGCCGTCGCCAGGGGTGGTCTCGCCGCGGAAGAACATCGACGACTTTCTCGCCCTCAACCTCGGCGAAGAAGTCACGCGCAAGATTCTCTGGGACAACGCGGCGCGGCTGTTTCCGTGACCACTGTTATCATCCGCGCAGATGCCGGAGCTGCAGAATGAACCAATGGGCCGCCTCGACGCGTTCGACGTCGGCCCGAAGAAACTCACCGTGCAAACCGAGTTTTTCTCGCGGCCCAACTGGCGCATCGAAACGAAGGTCTATCTCGCCGGCGCGTTGAAGAAGCTATACACCGAGGATCTCTCGGAAACGCCGGAGGGTGAGTTGCAACGGACCATCGATCAATTCCACAGGACGAAGATCGACGAGATCGTGGCCGGCCTGCGCAAACTACAGCAATGAACGGAATCCGAGTCGAAGCACTGACCAAGGCGTACCGCCCATTCGGCGTCGTGCGCCCCGTGCTGAAAGGCGTCGACCTGACCATCGCCCCTGGCGAAGTGGTCGGCCTCATCGGCCCGAACGGAGCGGGCAAGACCACGCTGATGTCGTGCATCGTCGGCTTTCTCAACGCCGACACCGGCTCGATCACGATCGACGGCCGCTCGAACGATGACCTCGACGTGCGTCGCCGCACCGGCTTCGTGCCGGAGCGGATGAACTTCGACCGCCGTGCTACCGGCGGCGCGTTCCTGCGTTACATGGCGCGACTGGCCGGCGTGCCGCGCGCACGCGCCGGCGATCGCGTCGATGAGCTCCTCACGCGTCTCGGACTGAAGGACGCGGAAGACAAGCGCCTCTCGCAATACTCGCGCGGCATGCTGCAACGCATCGGAATGGCCCAGGCGCTGATGCTCGATCCCGACTTCCTGTTTCTCGACGAGCCGACCTCGGGTCTCGATCCGAACGGCGTCTTCCTCGTGCGCGATCTCATCGCCGAGGAGAAAGCGCGCGGTGCGGCGGTGCTGCTCAATTCACATCAACTGGCGGAAGTCGAAAAAGTCTGCGACCGCGTGCTCTTCCTCAGGGGCGGTGTCATCGCGCGCGAAGAAGCGCTTCGCGACATCGCGCAGATCACCATCGCCGTCACGCTCCTGGCCGGTTCCTACGATGCGGTGGCCGTCGAGTCGGCAGCGGGAGTGGCGGTGAAGGACGACGTCGTCACGGCGAATGTCGCCACCGAGGCGGATGTGGCGCAGCTCGTGACGCGTATCGTCGGCAGCGGGGCGGGCGTCATCGATGTCCGGCGCCGCACGGCAGACCTCGAGTCGATCTTCCGAGGTGACGCATGAGCGCTGTCGTGATCGCCGAGACGCTGCGCAGACACTTCGCGCACCTCGGATACATCATCGCCTTGCTCCTTCTCATCCTCATTGTGGTCACGGCGGCCGCGATCGGCGGGCCGGGGGCGCCGTACGAGATGATCGGACTCTTCGCCCTCATCGCCGGATGCCAGCTCATCGGCCCTGAGTTTTCGTCGGGCACGCTGCAGCTCATCCTCAGCAAGCCGATCAACCGATCCAGCTACCTGCTCTCACGCGTTGTCGGCGTGGTGCTGGCGATCTGGGTGGCCATCATGGTTATGTTCGGCAGCGACATCGTGGGACACTTGATCGCCGGAACGCCGATCGCCTGGCGCACCGCGTTGGCGGCGGCGCTGGTCTCGGCGCTGAAGGTATTGTTCGTCTGCTCGCTGCTGGCGCTCCTCGGCAGCTTCTCGCGCTCCTACGTGAACATCGGGATTTACATCGCTGCCCAGATTCTTCTGCCGATGATCTCCGGCCTGCTCAACATGATGAAGAATGCCGTGAGCGGAGAGATGGGAACGATCGGCGCGTTCCTGCGCGCGCACCCCGGCCTGCTCAAGGCGCTGGCAACGGTCAACAGCAACCTTTTTCCCGATACGCCGATGATCCCCTTCGACCGCAACTGGATCGTGATGCTTCTCTGCAACGCCTTGGTGGCGCTGCTGCTGGCGTGCGTCATATTCTCGCGGCGGGAGGTCCCGTACGGTGCCGACTAGCCTGACCTTCGACCGGACCAAGCAGCGGGCACTGCCGATCTGGCTGCCGATCGTGGTGGTGTTGCTGATCGTGGCGCGTATCGTTTCGTGGAAGGTCCCCGTCAAGACGGACGTCGATCTCGTTCACTGGACCGATATCGATGAGGCGGTGGCGGTGTCGACGAGATCGCACCGCCCGATCCTCTACGAGTTCTCCGCCGCATGGTGCGGCCCGTGTCACCTGCTCGAGAGGGAGGTGTTCATGGACCCCGATCTTTCCGCGAAGATCAACCGCCGCTACATCGCCGTCAAAGTCATCGATCGCCAGCGCGAAGACGGCCGCAATTCCGACAATGTGCAGCGGCTGATGGACCGCTATGGCGTCAACGCCTTTCCAACCGTCGTCGTCGCCGCGCGGGACGGCAGCGTTCAAGACCGGACTGTCGGCTATCCGGGCCGCGACCAGTTCGCGGCATTTCTAGACCGCGTGCGCTGATGCGACTCGAACATCTGACCCCGGACGAAGAGGACTTCTGGCGCGGCGAGTTCGCCCAGGAGAACTGGATTTTCGGCGCCCTCGGCCTGAGCGTAACGCTCCCGGAGTTCGCCGGCGGCGTCCCCGCTCTGCGCACGATGCACTTCGGCTACTACCTCCAGCCCCTCCACCTCAACGCCGACGACCGCGAAGACCTCCCGCGCAAACTGGTCTTCGTGCTTGCCCGCCGCAAGCCGCCGCTCGATTTCCTGGAGCTCAGCGGCGCCGGAATCCGCATCCCGCACTGCTTCCCGCAAGGCTTCACACTCGGCAGCGTTCTGCGAATCACGCTGCAGGAGATGAAGAAGCTGCCGTTGAAGGATGAAGGTGGAAGGGTGGGGGAGGAGCGGGAGGCTACCTGATCCTTCTAGCCGCTGTACGTTCGGTTTTGAAACGCTCGTTCCGTTCTCGATGACGCTGCTGCTATGCTGATCGCGCGTGGCTCATCACCAGAAGCGATCCCTGTTTGTAGCGTTGACATGCGCAGCGGCGGCACTGGCCGGTTCGTACATCGCGTACATGATGTTGGGCATGGTCACTGGCGTCGTCGCTATGTGCGCCTCGGCACCAAAGTGGTGGGCCAAGGCGTATTTCGTTGGCTTCGCACTCCTTCCCGCTGTGGCCGTGTGGGCTGGCATTCACGGTCGCCGCCGGTATCTTCGCGCGCGGGAAGGATAACCGCGTCCGGTTGCGTTCGCCGATAGACAAACCCCCTCAATCTGATCCGGTGAAACGCACGACAGGAGTCTTGAATGAGTTCTGTGAGCAAGGTACTTCTCCCACTTGTTTTCACCGCTTTCGTCGCCAGCGCTGCCACCCCCCAATCCGGCATCGAATCCTTTAACAGAACTCTCGACGCCGCCACACGGAGCATGGACAACGCCGCCGTCCTTGCCCTCTGGGAAGATGACGGCGTCAGCCTCCTTCCGTCGACGCCGCCGATCGTCGGGAAGAAGGCCATCGGCACCTTCCTCGACGACGTCGTGGCGAAGCTTCCCGGCGCCAGGATGAAGACGTTCGAGATGCAGTGCCACGACATTCGGGTCTCCGGCGACTGGGGCTCGGAGTGGTGCACGGAGCATCAGGTCGTGCAGTTTCCGGACGGCAAGCCGCCGTTCGACGGATGGGGGAAGATGCTGTTCATTCTCCACCGCGGAACGGACGGCAAGTGGCGGGTTAAGGAAGAAATGTGGAACCAGGCGGTGGCGGCGAACTGATCGCCCGCCCAGGCCGAAATGTTCCATGTTGAATGTTCAATGTTGAATGTTGAATGATGGGGGAGACCGACGCCCTCATTCAACACTGAACATTCAACATTCGACATTCAACATTGCCTCTGACTCCCTCTCCTCTCCGCCGACTCTTCGGATACTTCGCCCGGCACAAAACGGCCCTGACGCTTGGTGGGCTCTGCGTGATCGCTTCGGCGGGGTTCTCGCTGCTCAAGCCGCTCATCGTTGGCAACGCGGTCAACGAACTGGCCAAGGCGGTCACGCGCGGGGCGCTGATCCGCTACGCACTCCTGCTCGTCGGCGCGTCGATGTGCGAGGGACTCTTTCTCTTTCTGCAGCGCCGCATCATCATCGGCGAGTCGCGGCGCATCGAATATGAGATGCGCAACGACTTCTACGGTCATCTGCAGTCGCTGCCGGTGGCCTACTACCAGGAGCAACGCACCGGCGATCTCCTCTCCCGCGCCACGAACGACCTGGCCTCCGTACGCATGCTGATGGGACCGGCGGTCATGCATTCGATCTCGTCGCTGTTCGTCGTGATCGGCGCCTTCGTGATGATGATGCGGATCAGCCGGCAGATGGCGCTCCTCTCGCTGATTTCGGTACCGGTGATCGTCCTGATGGTGAGGTACTTCGGCCAGCGGATTCATGTGAAGTTCAAGGCCGTTCAGGATTACTTCGGCGACATCTCGGCGCGCGTTCAGGAGAACCTGGCCGGCGTGCGCGTGGTGCGGGCGTTCGGACGGGAGCGCGCGGAGAGCGAGTTGTTCGCGGCGATGAACCGGGAGTATGTCGAGCGTAACCGCACCGTCATCAAGCTGACGGCGACGTTCTATCCCGGCCTGCACGCGATGATCGGGTTGCTCTTCTGTCTGATCTTCTACCTCGGCAGCCGGGCCATGATCGTCGGCGCGCTGTCGATCGGGAGTTTCATCGCCTTCCAGCTCTACCTCGGCAGGATGGTCTGGCCGCTGATCGCGCTCGGCTGGGTGACGAACCTCTTCCAGCGCGGCATGGCTTCGATGGTGCGCCTGCACGAGGTGTGGTCTGTCCAGCCCGACGTTCAGGCGGGCTCCGGGGAGCGCGTGCTCGTACCGGTGCGCGGCGAGATCGAGATTCGCCATCTCACCTTCACCTATGCCGGATCGTCCCGGCCAACACTGCGCTACATCGATCTCCATGTCCGCCCCGGAGAAACGGTCGGCATCGTCGGCCGGACCGGCAGCGGGAAGTCGACGCTGCTTGCGCTGATCACGCGGACCTTCGAGCCGCCGCCGGGGACGATCCTGATCGACCGTCGGCCGGTCGAGTCGTTTCCGACGTCGCAACTCCGCCAGTGGATCGGCGCCGTTCCGCAGGAGACCTTCCTCTTCTCCGAATCGATCGCCGAGAACATCCGTTTCGGGCGGCGCGATGCTTCGCCGGAGGACGTTCAGGAGTCGGCGAACCTGGCTGGACTGTCAGGCGACGTGGCGTCATTTCCCCAGGGACTGGAGACGCTGATCGGCGAGCGCGGCATCACGCTGTCAGGCGGGCAGAAGCAGCGGACAGCCATCGCACGCGCGCTCGTCCGCGACCCGGCCATCCTGATCCTCGACGATTCCCTGAGCGCGGTCGACACGAATACGGAAGAACAGATCCTCCGCGCGCTGCGCGAGATCCGCAAGGACCGCACGGCGCTGATCGTCTCGCACCGCGTTTCCTCGGTGAAAGACGCCGACACCATCATCGTCATCGACGACGGACGCATCGTCGAGCGAGGGACGCACGACGTACTCCTCGACCAGGACGGCTACTACGCAAACCTCTATCGGACACAGACCCTGGAGGAGGAGATCGCGGAAATCGCTTAACGGCGGCTTCGCCGCGTTGTCGGTTATCGGTTGATTGCGCTGCGCGCGTTATCAGGGCCGAGTCCGGCGAAGACCACAGACAACCGATAACCGACAACGCGCGATAGCGCAGCCCATCATGGAATTCGAACGACACGAAGACGAAGGAGCAAAGGCATTCGACCCGCATCTTGCGCGGCGGCTGCTGCGCTATCTGAGGCCGTACCGGCTTCGGGCCACGGTGTCGGTCGGGCTGGTCATCCTTTCGTCGTTGCTCGAGATCGCGGGGCCGGCCATCGTGGCGGTGGCGATCGATCTCTACGTGGCGCCCTTGCGAGGGGCGAGCGTCACAGGTTTCAGCCACCGCATCGGCGCCTGGCTTGTCGCGCACGGATGGGCGCTCGATCGGATGAGCGGGATCAATTTTGCCGCTGGTCTTTACCTCGTCGTCCTCGTGGGCGGCTTTGGCGTGCTTTACACGCAGTTGGTTCTGATGAATCTGATGGGGCAGTTCATCATGTACGACCTCCGAAAGCAGATCTTCGAGCACCTGCAGCGGCTCGACATCCAGTTCTTCGACCGCAATCCGGTCGGCCGCCTGATGACGCGCGTCACTACCGACGTCGATGCGCTCAACGAGATGTTCACGGCCGGCTTCGTCTCCATCTTCGGCGACGTCTTCGTGCTCGGAGGCATCGTCGCCGTCCTGTTCTGGATGAACTGGCGGATGGCGCTGGTGCTCTTCTCGATCATCCCTCTCATCATCATGGCCTCGGCGTGGTTCCGCGCCGGCGCGCGCAAGACCTACCGCGCGACGCGCGCCCGCATTGCCTCCATCAACGCCTTCCTCCAGGAGCACATCTCCGGAATGGCCACCGTCCAGCTCTTCAACCGGGAAGTTGATGAAGCGGAAAAGTTCGAGGGACTGAATGCACGGCACCGCGACGCCAACATCGATTCGGTCTTCTACTACTCGATCTTCTACCCTGTCGTGGAGTTGGTGGAGACCATCGGGATGGCCCTCATCGTCTGGTACGGCGGCGGCCAGGTCATCCAGGGAATGCTCTCCATCGGCACGCTGATCGCGTTCTTTCAGTACGCGCAGCGTTTCTACGAGCCGATCTCCGACCTTTCGGAGAAGTACAACATCCTTCAGGCGGCCATGGCCGCGAGCGAACGGATCTTCAAGACTCTCGACACTCCGCCGCACATCCTCGACGAGGGAACGTTGGAAATCGATCATTTCGAGTCGATCGAGTTCCGCAATGTCTGCTTCGCCTACAACGAGCCGGAGTGGGTGCTGAAGAATGTCTCCTTCACCGCGACACGGGGCGAGCGCATAGCGATTGTCGGTCATACCGGCGCGGGGAAGACGACCGTGACCGCGCTCCTGCTGCGCTTCTATGAACCGCAGAGCGGCGAGATTCTGATCAACGGCATCGATATCCGGCGCTACACGGTGACATCCCTCCGCGCCCTCTTTGCAATCGTGCAGCAGGACTTTTTTCTTTTCACCGGCACGATCGCGCAGAACATCTCCCTCGGCGATCCGAAGATCTCCGCCGAGGTCGTGCAGGAAGCGGCCAGACGCGTGCAGGCGGATCGCTTCATCCAGCGTCTCCCCGAAGGCTACAACTCTGAGGTCCGCGAGCGCGGCGCGGGGTTATCGGTAGGGGAGAAGCAGACTGCTGTCATTCGCGCGTGCACTTGCCTTCAACCCGCCGGTGCTTGTCCTTGACGAGGCGACGTCATCGATCGACACCGAGACCGAGGTGCTGATCCAGGAAGCGATTCAGATGCTGATGGCCGGCCGGACGTCGATCGTCATCGCCCACCGCCTCTCCACGATCCGGTCCGCCGACACCATCCTCGTCTTCCATCACGGCGAGATTCGCGAGCGCGGAACCCACGACGAGCTGATGCAGCACGAGGGTCTGTATCGGAAGCTGTACGAGATCCAGTACCGGGAGACGGCAGCGGTGGCGTAAGTAGCGCCCTACACCGCGCTGATCGCCGCGCTCGCCGGCTCGCCGAGGAACCCGCGCAACTCGTCCAGGCGCGAGACCACATCGCTCTCGCCGATCTCGATCAGTTGCGATGTGTAGTGCGGCTCAAACATGAGCATGGAGACGAAGTCGTTGGACTCCGTCTCGCGTGTGCCGACGGCGCGGTTGAGCAGCTTCATGTTGCGGGGAAGGTGCTTCTCGTGATCGCGTGCGATCGTGCCGAGGTCGACCGATGGACGGAGCACGCAGAGGTCGATCGGCCGGAAACCGTTCCGCTTGGAATGATCGAGCTGGCCGATCATCTCGTTCAGTCTCTCCATCCGCACGACGTCTTCGTCGATGACGTCGAGGAAGACGGCGTTGAAAAGCTGCCCCATGATCTGGGCCGCCGGCGGATAGCCCCGCAGCTCCGGTCTGCCGGCCTCGGCGGGCGAACGCTGGTAGCCGGTGGACAGCGTCAGAATCCTCCGCGCCCCCAAATGGACGGCGCTCGATAGAGGCGTGGCCAGACGGATACCGCCGTCGCCATACCAGCTCTGGTCGATTTTCACGGCGGGAAACACGAAAGGCGCGGCCGCCGAGGCGAGCACGTGCTCGACGGTGATCTCGGTCGACTCACTGCGGCGATTCGGCCCTTCAAAAACGTCGATGGACCGGCCCTGCGACCAGCGAACGCTTTGTCCTGTGGTGTAGTCGAGCCCGATCAGCCCCACCGCTTTCAGATCGCCTCTGGCGAGGTTGCGCCGGATGCCGTCGATCGGATGATTGCGTTGGGGACAGTGATAAATCCTGCGAAGTGTCTCCGCCATCGGCCCGGCGTTCAGCAAGCCGTGCGGGCGCCGCGTCAGCTTCGGCGGGAGGATGGCTTTCAGCGCCGTACGGAACGGAAGCAGCGCCGCATAGTTGGGGCGGAAGACATGCCGGCACTCCAGCGACCGCCAAACATCCGCCAACTGTTCCGCCGTTTCGCGCAGCGTCCCTTCGCTCGCCGCAAGAAAGATGGCGTTGACAGCTCCCGCGGAAACGCCGGTGATGATCGGAATCCGAAGCCGGGGGAAATGCCGCGCCAGACCTTTGAGCAAACCGACCTGGTATGCGGCGCGCGCGCCGCCGCCGGTGAGCATGACCGCCAGATCTCCTTGCGGTTCCTCAGGAGCCTCTTCAGCCGGAAGGACGAGCTCGATGGCCATCTGCGGCTCGCCTTTTCAAACCGCGGGCCAAAACATGGGAGCACCTTCTTTGCGTGAGGCGAAAAGCGGGTACGATCGTCCTCGTGCGGCTCGCGGTCATCGGCGGGGGGATCAACGGCGCGGGGATCGCCTGGGAGCTGGCGCGCCGCGACTACGACGTCACCCTCTTCGATAAGGGGCGCTGCGGCGCGCAGACCTCGTCGGCGACGACGAAGATGATTCACGGCGGTCTCCGCTACCTCGAGAATCTTCACATCGCATTGGTGCGCGAGTCATTGCGCGACCGCACCTGGCTGCTCGAGCATCTGCCCGACCTCGTCAAGCCGGTCGAGATTCTCCTGCCTGTCTACGACGACAGCCCCCGAAGCCGCCTCGTGATCCGGGCCGGGCTTGTGCTCTACGATCTCCTGGCCGGCCGTTCGAAGATCGCCCGGCATGAGTCGCTGACTGCCGACGAGCTGACAACCCGCGTGCCACTGGTGCGCGCCGGACTGCGCGGAGGATTCAGTTACCGCGACGCCCAGACCGACGACTACGCGCTGGCGCGCCGCGTCGTCGCCTCCGCCATCGAAGAGGGGGCCACGGTGCGCGAGGAGACGCCCGTCCTCTCTCTTCGCCGCAGCGGAAAGGAGTGGATCGTGGCCACCGCCGGCGGCGCGCTGGAACAATTCGACTTCGTGGTCAATGCCGCGGGGCCGTGGATGAATGCATTGCTCGCCGAGAACGGCATCCGCTCGCGCTATCGCCTCTCGCTCGTGCGCGGCTCCCATCTCGTGCTCAACCACCGCATCGCCGAAGCCGGCATGCTGCTGCAATCGATCAGCGACCGCCGCGTCTTCTTCGTCCTGCCCTGGAAAGGGACGACGCTCGTCGGCACGACCGAGGTGATGCACCAGACGTCGCTGGAACATGTGCAGGCGACGGACGAGGAGATCGACTACCTCATTGCCCGATTCAACCGCTACGTTCGCCAGCCGATCGGACGCGACGACATCGCCTCGACCTTCGCCGGCGTCCGTCCCCTGGTCGGCAGGGCCACGAATCCGAGCGCGATCACCCGCGACTACCGCCTCGAGCGACGCGGAAACCTGCTGAACGTATTCGGCGGCAAGATGACGACGTTCCGGTCGCTGGCGGAGAAAGCGGCCATGCGCGTCGACAACTATTTCGGGCAGCCGCGCACGGCGCGGCCGGCGATCTTCACCTCCGGTTGATCAAGCGATCAGTGCCTGACGGAGTGCAGGCGCCCCGGAACGTCACTGGGCACGCCGGCGCCGAAAACCCACGCCGCACCAACGGTGCTGCCGTCGTGAGGCCCTCCGACGATCAGCGTACGGCCGTCGAAGGAGATGGCCACGGATGAGCCTTGATCGGCAAAGTCGCCATCCGAGCCGACAACCTTGGTGCCGGTCTGCGTCCAGGTGTCTCCGGTCCTCGTCCACACCCACACAGCACCGGAGTAACGATAATAAGGCGAGGTGTTTCGGAAGGAGTATCGGAAGGGAACGGCATGGTCGTACGGTCCTCCGACGGCGGCGGTCTTACCGTCAGCGGAAAGGGATACGGACAACCCTTGATAGGCCTCGCCGACAGCGCCAAGGCCCTTCAGATCGGCGCGTTTGGTCCAGACAGCTCCGCTCCTGGTCCACGCCGCGGCCGCGTACCCTCCCAATACGGCTGTGTTGCCGTCGGCTGAGAGCGCCACGGCGGCGAAGTATGCACCGGTCAGGTTGTTTCCCTGCTGGCTCCAGGATCCTCCGGCTTTGGTCCAGACCCATGCGCCTGTTTCCCCTCCGACGATGGCGGTGTTGCCATCCGCCGAAATGGCGACGGCGATCCCCTGTCGCGCCACGATCGAGGCGTCCGGCGCGGTCAGTCTGGTCACCTCGGTCCAAACGTCACCGCTCCGTGTCCAGATCCACGCGCCTCCGACGCTGCTGATGTCGGGCGGTTCGACAGGCGATGACGTAATCGGAATGATCGCTCCCGGCCCACCGACGATGGCGGTGTTGCCGTCAGCCGAGAGAGCGACCGCGGAGCCCTGCTGGCCTTTTCCCACGGCCCCTGAACCGACTAGCTTCGTTCCTTGCTGGCTCCAGACGCCGTTACTCCTTGTCCAGATCCAGATCGCCCCGGCGTTCTCGTCGTCCCACGGCCCACCGACGATCGCCGTATTGCCGTCGCTGGAAATCGTCACGGATGCACCCTGAGCCGCGCCTCCCTCGGCGGTCGCGCCAACTAGTTTGTTTCCTTGCTGCGTCCAAGCCCCTGCATTCCGGGTCCAGACCCAGGCGGCCCCCTGGGCACCGTTGTCGGCGGACCCTCCAACGATGGCCGTGTTTCCATCGGCTGACAGGGCTACCGAACAACCTTGTCCGATACCGCCTTCGGCGCCGGAGCCGACCAGCTTGGATTCCTGACTCCAGGCCGATGCGCTCCTCGTCCAGACCCAGGCGGCACCGTTGCCATGGTCGTCCTGATTGCTTCCAATGATGGCGGTGTTGCCGTCACCGGAGAGGGAGACGGAGATGCCTTGCAGCGGCACGGAGCCCGTGGCGACCGGGGCAACCAGCTTCGTGCCCTGCTGGCTCCAGACATTTGCGCTTCTTGTCCAGACCCACGCCGCGCCGGCGCCGTTATTGTCGTAGATCCCTCCGACGATGGCGGTGTTCCCGTCGGAGGAGAGGGAGATGGAGGTGCCTTGTGCGGCCTCAGAGTTCGAGGTGCCTGAGCCAACCAGCTTCGGGCCCTGTTGCGTCCAGACGCCGCCGCTCCTCGTCCAAACCCATGCCGCGCCCAGAAAACCGTGGTCGGCCTGTGCTCCGACCATCGCGGTGTTTCCGTCGGCGGAGAGGGCCACGGACGAGCCCTGGGAAGTCTGGCCCGCACCTCCCGATCCGACCAGTTTGGATCCCTGCTGCGCCCAGACATCTCCGGTTCTTGTCCAGACCCAGACCGCGCCGGCGCCATTGTTGTCATCTTCGCCACCGACGATGGCGGTGTTGCCATCAGAGGAAAGCGCCACGGAAACCCCTTGAAGCGACCGATTGGCAACGCCGGAACCGACAAGCTTTTTCCCCTGTTGGGTCCAGGTTCCTCCACTACGTGTCCAGACCCAGGCGGCTCCTATGCCCTCGGCCGCAGTGTTAGGGAAGTTGTCATCGGGGCCTCCGATGATGACGGTATTGCCGTCCGCGGAGATCGCTACCGATCTGCCCTGCGCCGCGTTCCCCAGAGCGTCGGAGCCGACCAGCTTTGGCCCTTGCTGTGTCCAGACGCCTCCGCTCCTGGTCCAGATCCACGCGGCACCGGCAGTGCCATTCGCGTTGGATGGATTATCAGACGGCCCGCCGACAACGGCGGTATTGCCATCCGCGGAGATCGCCACGGAAGCACCTTGCTGTGATTGGCCGACAGCATCGGAGCCGATCAGCTTGGTTCCCTGTTGCGTCCAGACTCCTCCGCTTTTGCTCCAGATCCACGCGGCTCCCACGCCTCCGTTGTCGGCGAATCCACCGACGATGGCGGTGTTTCCGTCGGCGGAGATGGCCACTTTGCCCTGGTTGGCCACCCCAACCGCGGCAGACCCCCGCAGTTTGGGTCCCTGCTGCACGAATTGCGCGAAGGCCGCATGCGAAGCGAAGACGAGAACGGCCGCGGCGATGCCAAGCTGAATTCTCATGGGGTGCGATCGAGATAAACTTCACCTGCTATGTCCTATTCCGTCACCACTCTCGATGGCGAGCGCAAACCGCGCCGGCTTCCGGCGCGCGAGCTGGAGCCGATCGAGGTCCGCGTGCTCGGCTGTCTGATGGAGAAGCAACTGGCCACGCCGGAGTACTACCCGCTGACGATCAACGCGCTCATCGCCGCCTGCAATCAGAAATCGAACCGCGAGCCGGTGATGGAAGTGGGCGAGAACGAGGTGCAGCGCGCGCTCGACCGGCTGCAGGATGAGAAGCTCGTCTGGAAAGTGCTCGGCGGAAGGGCCACGCGCTGGGACCACAACCTCGACCCCACCTGGCACCTCGACCGTCCCGCCAAAGCAATCCTGACGCTGCTCTTCCTTCGCGGCCCGCAGACGTCCGGCGAACTGCGCGGCCGCAGCGACCGGCTCCACGCCTTCGAGGCCATCGACGACGTCGAGGCCACACTGCAACGTCTCGGCTCCGGCGACGACGCCATCGTCCGCGAGCAACCGCGCCGTCCCGGCCAGAAGGAGGCGCGCTGGGCACACCTCCTCGGCGGCGCCGTCGCCGAGGAGCCGGCGTCCGACGACGCGCGCGCGACCCCGGGAGAGCCGCTCTCCGTGCGGGTGGAACGGCTGGAAGCAGAGATGCGCACCTTGCGGGAAGAATTGAAGGATCTGAAGGGGAAACTGGGGGAATAGCGTCCATGCTGGAAGCCGAAAAACGCCCCTTCGAAACATGACGATCATCGATGATTTCGTTTGAAAGGATTCTTGCGCTCCTCAATGAGCACGACGTTCGTTACGTCGTCGTCGGCGGTATCGCTGTGGTCCTCCACGGCTATCCGCGTCTCACAGCCGATCTGGACCTGATCCTCGACCTGCAACCGACGGAAACGCGCAAGGCCATCCAGGTTTTGCAGGCAGCGGGGTTTGTCGCGAATATCCCGGTCGATCTCCGCCAGTTCGCCGACGAAAAGATCCGTCGACAGTGGATCGAGGAGAAGAACCTGAAGGCTCTTTCACTTCATGACGGCCAGACACCGCCGACGGTAATCGATATCCTGGCCGAGTCGCCCATTCCCTTCGACGATCTTTATCGGCGGGCGAAGTTGGTAACGCTCGATACCACCACCCTGCGAATTGCTTCAATTCCTGATTTGATTGCACTGAAACGGATCGCCGGCCGTCCCGAGGATCTGCGCGATATCGAGGAGCTGGAGAAGATCGATGGATAGCGATTGGAGCGGGGGATGGGAGGCGCAGCGCGATTTCTATCGCGAGATCTGGCGCCGCGCCACGCCCGCGGAACGTCCTGCAGAAGCTCGAAGAGCTTCGGGAGCTCGCCCGAATAAGCGGCGCCCTGCAACGGGCGACCGATCGGAAGCTCGCTGATGCCCGGCGTGCCTGGGAATCCTGACGCGATCTCTTCTCTGCTCCTCGTCGCCTCCTCGCAACAGGGTCTCGATGTTGCGCGGTTGCGAAGTCGCGCGGTGAGTTTGCCGCGAGACCGCCCAAAGGCATCCCCCCTTGACTTCCGCGAAACATGTACTAAATTAGTAGTACAAGAGGACAGTCGGATGACCGCCCCCATCTCCATCGATGCCAACGACAGAACGCCGATCTACGCCCAGCTCGAGCGCGGCATTCGCGTCGCTGTGGCCACGGGACGGATGCGGCCGGGCGATCAGTTGCCTACCGTCCGCCAGCTCGCGGTCGACCTTCGCGTCAACGCCAACACGGTGGCCAAGGTCTACCTCACCCTGGAGCGGGAAGGGGTGCTGGTCACCCGGCGCGGAGTGGGGACGTTCATCGCCGACTCGGTGCCGAAGTCGTCACACGCCGGGCATCGCGAGCGCCGTCTGGCCGCGCACATCGACCGTTTCCTCACGGATTCTGCAGCCCTCGGATACTCGCCGCGCGAGGCCATCAAGGAGCTTACGCGGCGGCTGAAGGAAGGAGAGAACTGATCATGTTAGCCATCACTATCCCCAACAGAGAGCGCAACCGGCCGGGGAACGGGCCGCGCCCCAACATCGTGGCGATTTTCGTCCTGGTCGCTCCGGTGCTCATCGGACTGGCCGGCGTCATCGTCACGGAGAATCCGGTGTGGATCATCAGCGGCGTCGTTCTCGGTCTCGTTCTGATGCAGTCGCCGAAGGTGGCCAAGCAGTGGGAGAAGGCGGTCGTTCTGCGCCTCGGCAAATTCATCGGACTGCACGGGCCGGGACTCTTCTGGATCGTGCCGTTCATCGACAGCGTGTCGTCGTGGATCGACCAGCGCGTGATCACCACCAGCTTCGCCGCCGAGCAGACGCTGACCTCGGACACGGTTCCGGTCAACGTCGACGCCGTCCTCTTCTGGATGGTCTACGACGCCGAGAAGGCGGCGCTGGAAGTGCAGCAGTATCAGGACGCGGTGAGCTGGGCGGCGCAGACGGCGCTGCGCGACATCATCGGCCGGACGTCGCTGAGCGATCTGCTGCGCGGACGGGAGAAGATCGAAGAGCAACTGCAGGAGTTGATCGACGCCCGCTGCAACCCATGGGGCGTGACCGTGCAGTCGGTGGAGATGCGCGATGTGATCATCCCCGACGCCTTGCAGGACGCCATGTCGCGCGAGGCGCAGGCCACCCGCGAGAAAGCAGCCCGCATCATCCTCGGCGAGGCGGAAGTGGAGATCGCCAAGCTCTTCCAGACCGCGTCGGTCTCGTATCACGATAACCCGACGGCGCTGCATCTCCGGGCCATGAACATGCTCTACGAAGGCCTCAAGGAGAAGGGGGCGATGATGATCGTCCCGTCGACGGCGGTGGAGTCGATGGGGATGGGCGGCCTGATGGGCATGGCCGCGATGGCGCAACGCCAGTTGACAGGGACGCCGGAACCGAAGGAGCCGGCGGCGTAGTTGTTGAAGGGTTGCTGGGTACGCCGTGAGCGACACCCAGCAACCCAGCCAACCAGCGCGAGTTGGCCGGAACCCACTTAACTCACCAGAAATGGTGAGCTCACATTCATCGAATCCATGAGTGGACTCTCAAAGTCCACTGGTCGACTCCGCGAGTCCACTGGTCGACTCCACGAGTCCACTAGTCGACTCCACGAGCCCACTAGTCGACTCCACGAGTCCACTAGTGGACTCCACAACCTCACTAAGTGGACTCTACGAGTCTACTAGTCGACTCCGCGAGTCCATTAGTGGACTCCACGACCTCACTAGTGGACTCCGCGAGTCCACTAGTCGACTCCGCAAGTCCACTAGTGGACTCCACGACCTCACTAGGTGGACTCCACGGGTCCACTAGTGGACTCAACGGGTGCGCCGCAACGTAGGCCGGACACTCGCCAGTCCGATCGCCCATGAAGAATGCAGGGAACCGATTCAAGAAGACACTGCCGTCGGCACGCGGCCTGAAACGATTGGCCCGCGCGAGCACCGCACGGACCGAAGGGTCCGACCTGCGTTCATCAGCATCATCTGCGGATGAGCGTTCCAGACCGTGCCAACCTAACGCTTCCGCTTCTTCGCCGGCCCCCGCTTCTGCTCGATCGTCCGGTAGGCCTGATCGATGAGGGCCGCGATCGCGCCTTTGGCGAGCTTCGTATCGAGGCGAATCCCCACCCAGCCGCCCACCCCGACGTACGGCGGGACGAAGAAGTGCTTCGGATCGGCGGCGACGAGATCCTGCTGCGCACCGGGCGGCGCGGCGGCCCAGATGGCGATACGGCCGTCGCCGTGGTGGTTGTTGGTGAACATCACGAACAACCTCCCGTGAACGCGGAACGTCGGCGCGCCCCAGGCGATCTTCTCCTCGGTGTCGGGAAGCGCGAGGCAGATGTCCCGCGTCAGCGCGAGAGCTGCATCCGGATTGCCCTTCGATCGCGCGTTTGCCATTTCGTCATTTTAATCCGTCGCACTTTCGCGCTAGAGTCACCCGGCAGTCCATCCCACCTTGCAGGAGCTTTCCAAAATGCGCGTTCGTGCCTTGTTGCTCTCCCTCCTCGTGCTGACCGCACTTCCGCTCCTCGCGGTCGACATCCACGACACCCGGCTGCTCTCCGAGCCCGCGGTCAGCGGCGACCGTATCGCCTTCGACTACGCCAACGACATCTGGGTGGCGAACCTGGACGGTACGGGTGTACGGCGGCTGACGTCGCATCCCGGCATCGAATCGGGACCGCGCTTCTCGCCCGACGGGAAGTGGATCGCCTTCACCGGACGCTACGAAGGCAACACGGACGTCTATGTCGTTTCCTCCGAGGGGGGAGTGCCGAAGAGGCTGACGTGGCACCCGAGGAATGACATCGCGCTCGGGTTCACCCCGGATGGCGCAAACGTACTCTTCACCTCGCCGCGCGAGGTCTACACCGGACGCTACGTCCAGCTCTTCACGGTACCGGTCGGCGGCGGGATGGCCACCAAGCTTCCCATTCCGCACGCGGCCAAGGCGGTCTTCTCATCGGATGGAAAGAAGATCGTCTACGTCCCGCTGGGCGACGCCTTCAACGAGTGGAAGCACTACCGCGGCGGCCAGGTCTCGAACCTGGTCATCTTCGATACCGCCACCTACGCCACCGAGCATGTGCCGCAGCCGGCGGGCCGATGCAACGACACCGATCCGATGTGGCTCGACGGCCGGATCTACTTCCGCTCCGACCGCGAAGGTGAGTTCAACATCTACAGCTATGACCCCGGCACGAAGAAGATCACGCGCCTGACGAATCACACCGACTTCCCGGTCGTCAACGCCTCGGCCGGCGGCGGCAAAATCATCTACGAACAGGGTGGCTATATTCATCTGCTCGATCCGAAGACGGCCGGCGACAACCGGTTGAAGATCGGCGTCGCCGCCGACCTCGTCGAGTCGCTGCCGCGCTTCGTCAAAGGGAAAAAGTACATCCGCAATGCCTCCATCTCGCCCTCCGGCGCGCGCGTCGCGCTGGAGTTCCGCGGCGAGATCTTTACCGTGCCGCGCGAGAAAGGCGACGACCGCAATCTGACCAACACCCCGGCCGCGAACGACCGCTCGCCTGCGTGGTCGCCGGACGGCAAGTCGATCGCCTGGTTCTCCGACCGCAGCGGCGAGTACCGCCTCTACATCGGCGACCAGGAAGGGAAGGGGACGCCGCGCGAGATCAAGATCGACGGTGCCGGCTTCTACGACGACCCGAAGTGGTCGCCCGATTCGAAGAAGCTCAGCTTCGCCGACAACTCCCGCTCGATCCACGTCGTCGACGTCGCCACCGGCGTTGGCGACAAAGTATCGAGCGACGTCCTCTACGGCCCGGTGCGCGTGCTCAACCACTCCTGGTCTCCCGACTCGCAGTGGCTGGCCTACACGCGCAATACGCAGACGTACATGAACCGCATCTATCTCTACTCGGTCAGCGAGAAGAAGTCGTACCCGCTCACCGATCCCTACACCGACGCCAGCCAGCCGGTGTTCGATCCGAACGGCAAGTACCTCTACTTCCTGGCATCGACCGATGCCGGTCCGGTCGAGGATTGGTTCGCGCAGTCCAACGCAGACCTGCGTTCGACCCAATCGATCTACCTGGCCGTTCTGGCCAAGGGCGTGGTCTCACCGATCGCGAAAGAGAGCGATGAAGAGGCCGCGAAGTCCGCCGATGAATCGGCCATGAAGCCGGAGACGAAGGCCAGCGACAAGCCGGCCGACGAGAAGGCCAGCGCCGACAAGAGCAAGAGCGCGGCCTCGAAGGCGGTCAAAGTCGTCGTCGACTTCGACGGCCTCACGCAGCGGATCGTGTCGCTGCCGCCGAAACCGGCCGGCTACGACGCGCTGCAGGTCGGCAAGAGCGGCCAGGTTTTCTATCTCAAGTCGGAAGGCTTCAATCGATTCGGCAGCCCGGAGACGAGCCTGCAGCGCTTCGACCTCGAGAAGCGCAAGGAAGAGACGCTGCTTGAAAAGGTCGACGGCTTCCAGCTCTCCGCGGACGGCAAGCGGATGCTGCTCGATAAAGACGGCCTGGCCCTCATCGACGTCGGCGACAAGCTCGATCCTTCCAAGTTCAAGCTCGCCATCGACAAGATCCAGGTCAAGATCGATCCGCGGGCCGAATGGCGGCAGATCTTCGATGAGGCCTGGCGCATCAACCGCGATTACTTCTACGACCCCGACATGCACGGCGCCGACTGGAAGGGCATGCATGACAAGTACGCGGTCTTCCTACCAGACCTGGCCGTGCGCGGCGATCTCAATCGCGTGATGATGTGGATGTCGTCCGAGCTCTCCGTCGGCCATCATCGTCTCGGCGGCGGCGATTCGCTGGCCGATGTCGAAGCGATCCCCGGAGGCCTGCTAGGCGCCGACTACAAAGTCGACAACGGCCGCTACCGCTTCGCCAAGGTCTACGGCGGTCTCAATTGGAACCCCGAGCTCCGCTCGCCGCTCACTGAGCCCGGCGTCGACGTGAAGGCAGGGGAGTATCTCCTCGCCGTCGACGGCCGAGACCTCAAGTACCCCGAAGATCTCTACAGCCGTTTCGAGCAGACGGCGGGGCGCATCGTCGAGCTGACGGTCGGACCGAACGCCGACGGCAGCGGCTCGCGCGTGGTGAAAGTCGTCCCCGTCGAAGACGAGTCGAACCTTCGCAACCGCGATTGGGTCGAGGGCAACCTGCGCAAGGTCACCGAGGCCACCAACGGGCGGGTCGCCTACGTCTATGTGCCGAACACCGCCGGCGCCGGCTACACCTACTTCAAACGCTACTTCTTCCCGCAAGCCGACCGCGACGCCGTCATCGTCGATGAGCGCCACAACGGCGGCGGCAGCGTGGCCGACTACTACATCGACATCCTCCGCCGTCCGATGATCAGCCACTGGGCCATGCGCTACGGCGCCGACCTGAAGACACCGCTAGCGTCGATTCAGGGACCGAAGGTGATGATCATCGACGAGACCGCCGGCTCGGGCGGCGACCTCCTGCCGTGGATGTTTCACAAACTGCAGCTCGGCACACTGGTCGGGAAGCGTACCTGGGGTGGCCTGGTGGGCATCCTCGGATTTCCCGTTCTGATGGATGGCGGTGTGATCACCGCGCCGAACCTCGGCATCTGGACTTCGGAAGGCTTCGTGGTCGAGAACGAAGGCGTCCCGCCGGATATCGATGTCGAGCAGACCCCTGCCGACATCATCGCCGGCCGCGACCCGCAGCTCGAGAAAGCGATCGACGTGGCGATGAAGCAACTCGCCGCCAACCCGCCGCAGAAGGACGTCCGTCCGCCGTTCCCGAAACGGGCGCCAAGCGCGAAGAAGTAGGAGTAACAAGGTGCCGCGTTTTGGCGGCAACAAGAAGATAGACAGAGGGGGCTCGCAAGAAGAACTCGCACCTCTGGCTATTTCACAGCATTGCTTCGTTTCTTGCCACGCCCTTTCGCCGAGGGCCTTCTCCCCCCGCGGTTTTTTTGCGGGGGGAGAAGGTGCCGACAGGCGGATGAGGGAGGCGCATACGCGTCACCAACGATCTTGCATTGTTGTCTAAAGGGCCGCTTGAAAGCACGAATCGCGCGCGAACAACGCACGCGCCAGCGCCCCCTCATCCGCCTGTCGGCACCTTCTCCCCCGCCAGAAACCGCGGGGGAGAAGGCCCTCGACGGGGTACAGAGTGCCGACGATTTACGTGAGAGCGTGTGGCGTCTCATCTGCCTTTATCTGCATCATCCGCGGATCGTTTGTATTTTTTCTCCCCCTCTCCGCGACTTCACACACAGAAGTCAAAAGAAAGAGGAGAGAAAATGAAGAACGCCCTTGCAGTCTGTTTCATCGTCGCTTTACTCGCCGTCGCATCCACCGCCTCCGCTGCAACCAGCTCGGGCACACTCACAGTCACCGGCACCGTCGAAAGCTCGGTCAGCCTGACGGTCGAATCGGCCGGCGGAACCACCAGCGGCACCGGCACGGCTGCGGCCAGCTCCGATCTCGGTAACATCAGCAAGTTCGGCTCCGCGCCGACCGGCTTCACGCTTGCCCGAGGAGCCTCCAACTGGACGCTCTCGTCGACGGTCGGGGTTCAGGTCGTCAAGGCCAATCTCACCAGCACCGACTACACCCTCACCGCGCAACTCGGAAGCGCTCCGGCCAGCGGCATCGCCTGGAAGCTGAACGGAAGCACCCTCAGCGACAGCGCCGCGACCACGCTGACGTCGACCGGCACCTATGCCTCGACCGGCAGCTACTCGTGGGACATCGTCGTGGCCGACAGCGCCGCGGCCGCCGCGATCGACAACACCATCAACTTTACGGCGGCATCCAACTAGGACAAACCAGCCGCAGTGAACGGTACCGGAGGGCAATCGTGCCCTCCGGCACTGTCGTTGCGGGGTGAAATCATGAGACGGCAATTCGCAATCGTGCTCCTGGCGGCCTTTCTGGCCCTGCCGGTATCCGCCGCGCGGAGACGCTCCGCGGCGACCGTAGTCGACGACGCTCTCTCAATCGTTTTCGTCGACGCGCCGGCCGCTGACGGCAACTTCACCGCGGCCGGCGGGGACGCCTGGCTCGACGTCCGGGATGTCGCCCGCCACGCCGGCAGCCATCTCCGCGGCGCGCGCGTGCAACGCCGCTTCGGAATCCGCATCGTCCGCACGGCCGGCACCGCCTCGGGCATGGCCACCATCACGGCGCGCCTCGAATCGTCGGACGGCCGCACATCGATGCGGCTCGACGGAAAGCTGCTCACGGAAGCAACGGTCATCATCGATCCCCATGCCGCGATCGGCGCCATCGTCTTTCACACCCTCGAGATCGAAATCAGCGACGCCGTCGCCCCCGGACCGATTGCCGCCGCCATCACCTGGGACGTAATTACTCAATAACGCCGGAAGTAAACGTGCAAGAATGAGGAGCTCAACGATGCGAGTCCTGGCGATAGCTACATTCATCCTGGCGGTTTCCATGACCGCGGTCGCCGGCGGAGGCTCGCTCTCCGTCTCTCCCGCGGTGATCGTGCTGCGTGGTGTGTCCGGGCAGAGCACCACGCAGTCGATGAAACTGACCAACGGAGCCTCACAACCGTTCTCGTTCGATCTCCAGGCGCAGGACATCATCGTCCGCGACGGCCGCCGCGTCTTCGTCGCGGCGGGCCAGCTCCCCGGAAGCGTCGCCGCCACCGCCGCCTTCTCGCGGAAGTCGGTCACCCTCGGACCGGGCGAGAGCGTGCGCGTCGACGTGACCATCACCATTCCGCGGAACCCGGCAGCGCGAGCGATCCTGGCGCTCTTCCACGGCACGACCAGAGTGCAGCGCGGCTCCATCGGATCGACCGTCTCCCTCGGCATGCTGATGACCTTTGCGCTGTCTGACGATGTGCTCACCTCGTCGACGCCGCTTGACGTTCATCCCCCCACCGCCACCTCTAATCTTGCCGTCACCCAGCAACTGATCAACAGCGGCCCTGAGCCGTTCGTGGCCACGGGCATGCTGGCCATCGTCAGCGGGAAAGGCATTCTCCTTGGACGAACGCCCATTCCGGCGCGGCGCCTTCTCCCCGGCGAACGGACCGATGTTCGTGCCGAATACGCCGGCGATCTCGCTCCCGGCCACTACCGCGCTCTCCTGACTTACCAGCTCGCCGCGACCAGCGTGACGTCGTCCGCGGAATTCGACGTCCGATGAGATACCTGCTCGCCGCGGCCGCCATTCTGCTCGCGCTCAACGTGCGCGCCGACAACGTCACCGTCCACGTGCACGAGAGCGTAACCATCGACATCGCCGGCGCCACGGCCGCCTACTCCATCGATCCGGCCATCGTCGATGTGGTCATTCTGCGCCCCGGAAGCGTCGCCCTGACCGGCCGTAGCGCCGGCTCGACGCAGCTCATCGCCGTGACCGCCTCCGGCACGACCGCGTTCCTCGTCACCGTCGGCTCCGCGCGGGGAGCCTCGATTCCACACGCCGTGGCCGCGAACGAGCCCATCGGCCGATTCGAGACGCGTTACGCCAGCGACACCTCGCGGCTGCAGAACTCGTTCGACATTTTCATGCGCGACGGCGAGCGCCAGTCCCAGTTTCATCTCCTGAACGTTCATTACCTCGGCCAGCACTTCGGCGGCTCGGCGACGGCGTTTCCATCGATGTTCTACCGCGTCAACACGCCGCATCGCGAGGTTACGTTCGGTGACGACTACGTCGACGCGTCGCCGCTCACCGTTCACGGGACGCAGGTGCGCGGCTTCCATCTGCTGGACCATACCCTCGAGCTGCATGCCGGCTACGCGGCGGCCACGATGTACGACGATCTCTTCCTCCCCGCCGACCACCGCTGGGTGGCGGGAATTGGATACGGCATCGATCGCGGCGGGATCCGCTGGACACCGTCGCTTTACGGATTCCTCTCGGAACCGAAGCAGACAACGGCCCGGCGCGGCATCGAAGGCGCGCTGGCCGCCGAGTATCGCCGCACCGAGGCGCTCTGGCTTCGGGCCGAGGTCGGCGTGAGCCGTGCCGTGGCTGTCGCGGCCGATGTTCGGTACGATACGGGACGCGATCATCTTCTCGGCCACCTCACGTTAAAGCCGCGGGACTTTCCAACACTCGGAATCAGCGATGTCCCCGGCGCGCACGGGGAGCTCACCTGGACGCGCCGTGCCACCTCACGGCTGACCGCGGAGAGCTACGGAGCCTACGACGACTATCGCTTCCAGTCGCTGCGGCAGACGTTCTCGAACGGCTCGCTCACGTTGCGTTACGCGGCCACACCACGTCTGACGATTACCAGCGGCGCATCCGTGAATGATCTGCGCACCACCACGCTCTCCGTCCGCACGATCGCCATTCCGGCCGGAGTGGCCTACGACAGGCCGTCCTTCGGAGCATCGCTCTCCGCGCAGGTGCTCGACAACGACAACGCCAGCCGCCGCGGGGATGTCGTCCGCCTCGGTGCGCGCGCAAGCCATCAGGGATTCACCACCAGCCTCTGGGTGGAGCGCCAGCGCCAGGCGCCGACGCTCGATCTCATCTTCCGCGAGGAGCCCGGTCTGGCCCTTGCCTTCCAGCGTCTCGGCATTGCCGTTCACTCGCCGGAAGAGGTTGCGCGGGCGTTGCGCGACAACCCGGCACTGATCAACCTCGGCTACATCGACGGGTTGACCGTGAACCTCACGCCGCGCCGTTTGCTGGCCGGCTTCGACGCCAGTTGGATCGGACCAGGGGAGGGACGCGACCAGCTCCGCTTCCACGCCGTCGCCGACCGCAACGAAAGCGTCGGTACCACGCGCACCGCAACGATCGGAACGCTCTCGTACAGCCGGCGCGTTCTGGCGCAGACCGACATCTTCGGGTCGCTCTCCTGGTGGCGCGGCGGCGCGCTCGCATTCCAACAGGATGGGAAGGCGGTCGAAGCCGGTGTCCGGCAGCGTTTCGACGGTGTGCCGGCGATGCTGCAACGGCGTAGCACGATCGAAGGGGTCGTCTTTCTCGATCCGGAGATGCGCGGCTCGGCTGCGAATGCGGCGCCGATTCCAGACGTCATCGTCATTCTCGACGGCACGCAGACCACGCGGAGCGACGCCCACGGCGCGTACGCATTCCACGGCGTCGATCCCGGATCGCACTCCATCGTCGCGCAGCTTCCTGCCACCCGCCCGGCCTATTTCACGACCGCGTCACGCGTCGAGGTCAGTGGGCGTGCCCGCGTCGACTTCGGCGTCACCTGGTCATCGGCACGCCTGAATGGACGCGTGGCCAGCGATGCCAACGTCGGAATCGCCGGAGTCACCATCGCCGCCGTCGCACCGAACGACGTCCACGTCACCGCCACCACCGACAGCGACGGCCGGTTCGCTCTTGCTGTTCCCGCCGGTACGTATCGCGTCGCGCTGGTCCCGGAAACGCTGCCTGCCGGTTATGCGGCCGAGGAAGGGGAGCAGAGCGTGACCCTCGTCGCCGATGTCCCGCGCACGACGTCGTTCGCCGTAGTCGCGCTCCGCAGCGTCGCCGGCACTATCGCCGGCGCGCACGAGGTGACGATCGAATCCCTCGGACGCCGTGCCGTCGTCGATGCCGGCGGCAACTTCGTTTTCCGCTCGCTGCCGGCTGGTCGTCTCTCGCTGACCGCCAACATCGGCGGCCGCACCGTTACACACGACCTTACGATGGCCGCCGAGCCGGTAACACTGCGAGACGTCGCATTCGGCGCCCGTGTGACCCGCGCCGAATCGAAGCCTCCTGCTCCCGTCGCCGCAGGCGCCTTCGTCGTGCAAATCGGAGCATTCCGAGAGCCCGCCAACGCCCGCCAGCTCGCAACCCGCCTGGAACGCCTCGGCGAGACGCCGTTCACCGATCGCGGCGAGGGACTGCTCCTCGTCCGCACGGGACCGTTCGTCTCCCGAACGATGGCCGCCATCGCCGTCAATCGACTACGCCGAGCGGGAATCGAGAGTTACATCCTGTCGCGCTGATTCGGATCAGCAGGTCGTCGGTTCGCCAAACGGCTCCAGCGCATATCGTGGTTTCCTGGAGGATGTGGAGACGATCCAGCTCCGGCGCGAGCCAGCCGCGTTGATCTCCGGTGACCGCTTGTACGTGCCGAGGAGAACTCGACTAGTGTTGCGTCAATATTGAAATCGTAGGTTAGGCGCCTCTCAATTCACTGTCATCCTGAGCCGCCGGAGCCGCGTAATCGCGGAGCGATTGCACGGCGCAGGACGGTCGAAGGACCCCCAAGTTGTATCCCGGTTGGGCGGCGGAGTAGTCGACGTTCCCACGCCCTGTCCGGGTTTCAGGCTGGGGGTCCTTCGGCGCGCTCTGCCCCTCCGGGGCTGCCGCCGCCTCAGGATGACAGTGAATTGAAAGGCTCTTGACGTCCGTTTCAATATTGACGCAACACTAGGCGGTTCGATTCTCGTGAGCTCGCGGATTGCCGGTACCAGCTCCCGCGGAACTTCGATGACCGTCTGCGTGGGATCCTCGAAAGCCGCCTCGTCTTCAGCGACAGCTTCTACTTCGCCTTGCTGGTCGTAATGACGGAGAACCTGCCGCACGCGCTCCTCGTCCCATCCCGTCGGGAACTTTGTTCGCTTCATCGTGATTGAGAATATGTGGCTCGCCCGTTTCGGGATCGATGTAGAACCGCAGCTTCATGCATCAGTATGGGTAATTCTACCGCCGGCCGCAGAACGGTAGGCAAAGAACGTTGCTACGATACACCACGCCTCCGATCGCGACGGCTTGGACGATTTCGACGGGTACGACGGCGGTGCAAGCTGGCATGCGAAGAACGAAGCATTACGCCGATGAAGACACTCCCGAGGAGGACGAGGAATGACCATAACCGTTTTCGCCATTTACGATGGCGAGGTGCTGCGCCCCGAGGGCCCCGTGGCTCTTGCGCCGAACACCCGTGTTCGCGTCACGATCGAAACAACGGTCGCGGCCGAGAGCAAATCAGGCTCGTTTCTCCGGACTGCTCAGGCGGTGAATCTCGACGGGCCGCCAGACTGGTCTGAACGTCTCGGAGAGTAATGCCCGGCGATCTCCAATGTGTGGCTCGTGCTCGCGTCACACCGGAAGATCGGCGTAGAGCAGGGAGAGATCCAGCGTCGGGCCGGAGGCGAGTCTCGCTGCGCCCTCGCGCACTTCGAAGTACTCCCACGTGTCGGGGGTGGTGCGGCGGTAGATCTCGATGCGGGGCTCCTGGCTGACCAGGACGTATTCCTGGAGCGAGGGGATGCGCTGATAGTGCATCCACTTGTTCCCGCGATCGCCTTTCTCCGTCGTCACGGATAGGACTTCGACGACGAGTACGGGGTTTGTGATCGTGGTGCGCGCGGTGTCCTCGGGATCGTATTCAATGGGGCCGCAAACCATGGAGACGTCGGGATACGTGGCGCGTCCGGTGGCAACGACGCGCACTCGCATGTCGGATTGGAAGACCGTACAGCCGGCGGCCCGCGGAGAGCTCAACGCAACGGCGACATTCACCGCTAGGGCGCTGTGTCTGGCCGTTCCGCCGGCCATGGCCTGAATCTCGCCCGCATCGAATTCGTGCTTGATCGTACTGTCGCGCTCGAGCGCCAGGTAATCAGCGAAGGTGTAATCGTGACGCGATGGCGGCAGCGAGGCTGTCATCACATCTAAGGATAGCGTACGCATGAACGCCAGTCTGGTCGTGTTGCACCCATTTCGCGGTTGTGCAATTGACGCAATCGAACGGCATAACTACCATAGCAAGACCTATGACGGTCGATGCCGACAGCACCCAGACCTCTCGCCGCCGCCTGATCGAAGCCGGGAAGGCGCTCTTCGCCCGCTTCGGCTTCGAGCAGACCTCGACCGCGATCATCGCCCGGGAAGCCGCGACCTCGGAATCACAGCTCGTCCGGTACTACAGGGGGAAAGCGGGACTTCTGGAAGCGATCTTCAACGACTGCTGGGGGTCGCTCAATCCGCACATTCAGGGTGTGGTCGTCGCCGCAACCGATGCGCGCGAAGCGCTGGCGGCCGTGCTGGAGACCGTCACCGAGGCCTTCGGGAGGGACAGCGATCTCGCGTACCTGCTGCTGTTCGAGGGCAGACGCATCCGTGGCGGCAGTTCGGAGATCCTGCTGTCCCAGGGCTTCATCGAATTCGAGAACCTTCTGCGCGTGCTCATCCACCGCGGCAAACGCGACGGCACATTCCGGACCGACGTTAGCGACGAGGCCATCGCCTCCGCACTCCTCGGCGCGACCGAAGCGATGATCCGCGATCGCCTCGTCGCCCAACGCGCCGGCAAACCGAGCCCCTACACCGACCAGGAGATCCGCGCCATCTTCTTCGCCCTCCTGACCGGATTGCGTCACGAGGCGTAACGGCGCTTCGCGCGTTGTCTGCGCCTTGCGGGCGCGTTGTCGGTTGTCTGCGCCGCGGGCGCGTGGTCTTGCACCACTTCAAGAGCTGTTCACTCGATCCATGGATCTATTCAAGATCACAGGCCTGATCTTGTACTTCACTTCGCGTCGTGTTCAGTCGATCCATGGATCGATTCAAGATCACCAGCCTGATCTTGCACTTCACTTCGTGTCGTGTTCAGTCGATCCATGGATCTATTCAAGATCACAAGCCTGATCTTGCACTTCACCTCGCGTCGTGTTCACTCGATCCATGGATGTATTCAAGATCACCGGCGAGATCTTGCACTTCACTTCGCGACGCGTTCACTCCATCCATGGATGGATCAAAGACGCTCTGGCGCTCGCTACCGAGCCCTCCTCCGCGTCTCCGCGCGAAATGGTCTCCCATCATCAATGCGCTACCGGCTGCGACATCAGCCGCACATCGCTGTAGCCGGCGCTCCGGCAGGCGTCGAGAACCTTCACTACCTCCCCGTACGCCACGCTCTGATCGCCGCGGACGGCGACTTCGCGGTCGGGAGATTCGCCGTGCAACCGTTGCAGTTCCGACGCGACCTGCTCCTGGCGGACGGCAACCGTGCCGAGATAGACCGTGCCGTCGTCCTTGACCGTGATCGCGAGCTGGTGCTGCCCATCGCGGGTGTGCTCGCCCTTCGCCATCGGCAGTTTCACAGGCACCCCGTTGACGATCACAGGCATGACCACCATGAAGATGATCAGCAGAACGAGGCAGACATCGACCAGAGGGGTGACGTTGATATTCGATTCGAGCGCGGTGTGCGAGCTGACGTGCATGGCGATCCTCCCGCCAGGTTCGACACGCAAGGCCGCGCGAACGAAACTACCGGGCTCACCGGGCCAGCGCGTCGCTCAGTATCCTGGCGAATGCCTCGGCGGGACTGTCGCCGACGCGGTAATCCTCGCGCGGCATCACGTATTGGAAAATGGGACGGCCGTTCTTTCTGATGGTGGCGGTTGCCGACCGGCTCTTCTTGCCGAAGCCATGAGATTCGACCGAGCCGGTGAAGCGGATCTCGACCGGCGCGCCTTCGCCGACGCTGACGCCGCGCCCGCGTAACGCGTCGGACAACTGTTTGATCATTTCCGCGTCGCCGCCGGTCAGGTAAACCCGCGTGACCCCGCCGATCTCACGATGCAGCGCGGCAACCGCGGCCTCATTGCCGCTGCTGTCGCCTCGTTCCCGGAACGTCGGCGCCGCTGATGCGGGAACTGGCGCAGGTTCTGGTTCCGCCGTCTCCTCCACCGGTGCGGGCGTCTCCACCGGGACCGGTTTCGGTTTGACCGAGGCGTGCGTGGTCGTCGGAGGCGGAACGATAGGAGCCGATAGCGTCGTCGGCGTCGCTGTTGTCGTCGTCGGAGTTGTCGTATTGTCGATGATGACCGGCGCTGGCGGCGTGACGTCGACGCTCGTCTGCGACGGGGCCGCCGAGGCTGTGGCGGTCGTCGTCGTGGTTGTCGATGTCGTGGATGTGATTGTCGTGGTCGTCAGTGGCCAATGCACGTACTTCCTCAGCACGATCACGCCGACCGCTGCCATCGCAACGAGGACGAGCAGGACGATGATGATGACTGCGATCATGGGGCCGCTGCCGCGTTTCGGGGGTGCGGCCGCTGCCTGAGGTTGCGGGGGAGCAGCCGGCATCGCCATCGGCATCGGGTCGACGACAGTTGGCGGAGCCTCGAACTGCGGCGGCGGGGGAGGAGCAGAGGACGGCACCGTCGCCGGCCGCGTCACCGAATGCGCTGCCGCCGGTGGCTGGACAGGGGGAGGAGCGGGAGTGACGGTGGGGGCGGCGGTTGACACCGGTGGGACGGGCACTGTGCCTGTCCGCTCCGTGCGCATCGTGGCGTCGGCGTCGAACGGCGCGGCTGTGATCGACGTTTCATCGGGAAGAGTCGGCTCGATCGCGGCCAGGGCATCGGAAAACTCGCGTGCGGTGGCGAAACGTTTGTTGCGGTCGCGTTCGAGAGCCTTCGCAAGCACGGTCTGCAGCGCCGGGTCGCCGGTAATGCGGTCGAGGTCGGGCGAGATCAGATACTCATCGCGCGAGTGGTGAAGGATGTACTCGTGCGGCGATGTCGCCTCGAACGGCGGACGTCCTGTGAGCATCTCGAACAGCACCACAGCCAGCGAGTAGATGTCGGCGCGGCCGTCGATCCGTTCGCCGGCGTGCAGAAATCCGAGGTGGTCGGGGGAGGCGTATCGGAACTTGCCGACGAACATGCCGGTCTGGGTCATGGCCACATCCGCTTCGGCAGCCTTGGCCACGCCGAGGTCGATGATCTTCACGAACTCGGAGCCGTCCGCGGCGTGCGTGATCATCAGATTCTCGGGACTGATGTCGCGGTGGACGATGCCTGCGCGGTGAATGGCCTCCAGGCCGGCCAGCGCCTGGATGGCGATGCGCACGGCGTGACGCGGCGCCAGCGTTCCGCGGCGCTTCAGAATCTGAGCGAGATTCTCCCCTTCGATGAACTCCCAGACCATGTAGTGCGAGCCATCGGGGAGAGCGGAGAAGTCGTAGAGCGTGGCCACATTCGGATGCTGGACCTTCGTGGCCATGCGCGCTTCGCGGAGGAAGCGCTCGTGGATGTCGCTGCTCTCGGAGATCTGAGCGCGGATGATCTTCACCACGCGCGTCGAGCCGAGGAAGGTGTGCTCGACCTTGAAAACCTCGCCCATGCCGCCGATTCCGAGGCGCTCGACGATCCTGTACTTGCCGTCGATTGGCTTGTCCGCGTACTCGCGCAGGAAGTCAGTCACCGGCTCGCCGCAGTGCGGGCAAGCTTTGAACTCGCGGTCGATCTGGACTCCGCAACGGATGCAGGGGATCGTGGCCATGAGGCCCGAATGATAGCTCAGCGTGCCGGGCTGCTTTGCTGGCTCTTCTGTTCGGCGAGGAAGGTGCGGATGAGCGCGCGCTCCTTCTCATCCTTGATGCGCGTGAAGAGCTTCTCCCCGAGGGCCACGATCGTCGATGCCCTGTCGAACGGACGTTTCGCGTACATCACCCCGCCTTGGAAATGGCACGGCTGGCACTTCCCTTTGAGGATCGGCTCGATCTGCGTCTCGAAATCGACCGGCTTCGTCGACGAGGCAGTGCTTGCCGCAAGCAGGAGGGCCAGTGCAAGAGCGAGACGGCGCATGGGATCAAGGTAAGTCGCGCGGACGGGAACGGCCAGTGACCAGGTTAGTAGATCAGTGGATTAGTGATTCGTCGGTTCGTGAACGCCTAATCCACTAGTCCACTAATCCACTGATCCACTAACTCCCTGCCAGCTTCCCGAGCGCCTCGCCCGTCAGCCGGAACGTGTGCCACTCGTCCATTACCCGCGCGCCGAGGGACTTGTAGAACGCGATCGACGGCTCATTCCAGTCGAGCACTGCCCATTCGACGCGTCCGCAGTTGCGTTCGCACGCGATCTGCGCCAGCCGCGTAAGCAATGCCCTGCCGTAGCCACGCCCGCGGAGCTCCGGCTTGACGAAGAGGTCCTCGAGATAGATCCCCGGCTGCGCCAGGAAGGTGGAGTAGTTGTGAAAGAAGAGCGCGAATCCGGCCGCCGTTCCTTCTTCCTCCGCGATCAGAACCTCGGCGAACGGAGTGCCGCCGAAGAGCGTCTCGCGCAGTGTTCCTTCCGTCGCCACGACCAGATGGGCCAGCTTTTCGTACTCGGCCAGATCACGGATGAATTGCAGGATCAGAGGAACGTCGGACTCCATTGCTTCGCGAATCGTGAAGGCCATCGTGCGTGCGATGATAATCGCCTCATGCGCAAGTTGATGCTGCTCGGTGTGATCGTCGTGGCTCTGACGATGTTGGGGCAACCAACGCGGGTGTCGGGAGTCAGCACTCCGACTACCGCTAACCGACAACCGACAACCGCGAAGCGCTTCACCGTCCACGTCACCCCCGAAATGATCCGTCATAGCCGGATCGATGAAGCGCTCTACTTCACCGACTCCGTCTACGGCATCGCCATCCTTCTGCTCATCCTGGCCACGGGGTGGTCGGCCCGGATGCGCGATTTCGCGCAGCGCTGCGTGCGATGGCCCTTCGTCGCGGCGATGCTCTACTTCGTTCTCCTCTCGCTGGTCACGGCGGCGCTGACGTTCCCGCTCGATTTCTACGGCGGCTTCGTCGTGCCGCACCAGTTCGATCTCACCGATCAGAGCTTGGCCGGTTGGCTCGGCGATTTCGGCAAAGGGCTCGGAGTGAATATCGTCATCTTCACGCCGCTGGCGGCGATCGCGCTGATCATCATCCGACGCATCCGCCGCTGGTGGATCGTCCTCTGGACAGGGACCATCCCGCTGATCATCCTCGGCGTTCTGGCCACGCCGCTGGTCATCGATCCGCTCTTCAACGACTTCCGCCCCCTGCGCGATGCCTCTCTGCGGCAGGCTCTGCTCGCGGAAGCGTCGAGCGCCGGGATCGAGCAGAGCCGTGTCTTCGAAGTCGACAAATCGAAGCAGACGAAGGAGATGAATGCCTACGTCACCGGAATCGGCCCGTCGGCGCGCATCGTCCTGTGGGACACGATCCTGGCCAAGCTCGACCGCGACGAGATCCTCTCCGTGATGGGACACGAGATGGGTCACTACGTTCTCAACCATCTCTGGCAGGGGATCGCCTTCAGTGTCCTCATCACGTTTCTCGGTTTTTTCATCGCGCAGCGGCTCTTCGAATGGGGCCTGGTGCGATGGGGCGTGCGCTGGCGTACCGGAGAACGCGGCGATCCCGCCGCGCTGCCGTGGCTGCTCGCCGTCAGCAGCCTACTGGCGTTTCTCCTCTCGCCGGTCTACTCCGGCTACTCGCGCCACATCGAGCATCAGGCCGACGTCTTCGGCCTTGAGCTGACGCACAAAAATGAGGCGATGGCCAGCTCCTTCGTCAAGTTTGCCGAGGATTCGAAAGCCGATCCCCGCCCCCCACGCTTCATCGAATGGTGGTACTACTCCCACCCATCCCTCGGCCGCCGCATCGATTTCGTCCTCGCGTACAAACCGTGGGAGAAAGGACAGCCGAATCAACTCTGGCACCGTTGAATCCCTCTGCCCCGGCTGCGGCCTGTCGATGCCGACAACCGACGCCCCAACCTACGACGGTTACTTCAACACCTCGCAGGAGTGCTGGAGCGTCTTCACCGAGGTCATCGGCGACGAGTTCAGCAACGCCGCGCTCTTCGGGCAGGTGCACCAACTGACGGTCGACGCGTACGCTGTGCAACACGCCGGCGGACGTCATCCGGACAAATCGGTCTGTATTCACCTGACGGGCTTGTACCTCGTCCTGGAGCGCGCCATCCCGCCTCCCTCCGTCGCCCCGTACCTGCAAACGCTCGCGTCACGCGTCCGCGACTGGCCGCATTTCGATCCCCCGTCCATCGTCTGGCCACGCACGATCTTCGACGTCGCCACCTCCGACGACCACGCCGCCGCCGTCCGCGAATGGAGCACGGGCGTGTGGGCGGAGTGGGGGAGGCAGCATCAAGCGATTGCGCAGCTCGCGTCAACGCACTTGGATGTTCGTTAGGGTCCGCTTCGAGAGCTTTTCGCCGCAGCCTTTCGGATGATTGGCCCGGAAGGCGCTGGGTATAATCCGGCGGCTCGCTGGATCAGCGGCGAGCACCGGAGGACGCATGGACGAACAGACGGGCGGAGCGGCAGAGGCCAGCAGCGAGAGCGCCGGAACCAAAGACAGGCTCGAAGAGCTTTGTGTCAACACCATTCGCTTCCTCGCCATCGACGGCGTCGAGAAAGCGAAGTCCGGACATCCCGGCGCCCCGATGGGGATGGCCGACATGGCCTTCGTCCTCTGGACCGATTTCATGCGTCACGATCCGAAGCAACCGTCGTGGCAGGACCGCGACCGCTTCGTCCTTTCCGCCGGCCACGCCTCGATGCTCCTCTACTCGCTGCTGTATCTCAACGGCTATCCCGAGATGACCATGGAGCAGCTCCAGAGCTTCCGGCAATGGGGCTCGAAGACCGCCGGCCATCCGGAATACGGCGACGCTCCCGGAATCGAGGTCACCACCGGCCCGCTGGGTCAGGGGTTCGCCAACGGCGTCGGCATGGGCATCGCCTCGAAGATGCTGGCGGCGCGCTTCAATACCGATGATCCGTTCCGGCCGGTCCAGAACTGGATCTACGTCATCTGCTCCGACGGCGATCTGGAGGAAGGAATCAGCTCCGAGGCCGCGTCGCTGGCCGGACACCTCGGATTGGGCAATCTCATCTACCTCTACGACGACAACGACGTCACTCTCGACGGCGACAAGCGCCTTTCGATGTCGGAGGATGTGAAGAAGCGATTCGAAGCCGCGCACTGGCACGTGCAGAAGATCGACGGCCACGACCGCGACGCCGTGCGCAGGGCCATCCGCAAAGCGCAGAGGATCACCGACAAGCCGTCGATGATCATGGCCAAGACGGTCATCGGCTGGGGAAGTCCGAAGTTCCACGGTACCTCCCGCGCGCACGGTGAACCGCTCGGCCCCGAGGAGGCAGCGGCAACGAAGGTGGCCCTCGGATGGCCTGCCGAGCCGGCGTTCTACGTTCCCGATGAGGTGCGTGCCGAGTTCGCGCGTAAGGTCAAGAGGCTCGCGCGGGCGCGCAAGCAGTGGGACAGCGGGATGGCCGCGTGGCGCGAGCGCAACCCGCAGCTTGCCTCGGATTGGGACGCCTACTGGTCGCATTCGCTGCCGGAAGGCTACGAACTGCAGCTCGTCGATGCCGGCAAGACCGACAAGCCGATCGCCACGCGCGAACTGTCGAACCAGGTCATCCAGAAGATCGGCGACATCGCGCCGTTCGTCGTCGGCGGCGCCGCGGACCTGGCGTCATCGACGAAGACCAACTTCAAGAATGGCGGCTCGATCGAACGGTTGAAGGACGACGTCAATGACCCGCCCCCGTTCGATCTGTTCAAGGGAAAGAACCTCCATTTTGGCATCCGCGAGCACTCCATGGGGGCAGAGCTCAACGGCATGACGCTGTATGGCCCATTCCGCGCCCACGGCTCGACGTTCCTGATCTTCTCCGATTACATGCGGCCTGCCATCCGGCTGGCCGCGCTGATGAAGATTCCGTCGATCTTCGTCTACACGCACGATTCGGTCTTTCTCGGCGAAGACGGTCCGACCCATCAGTCGGTCGAGCAGCTCTTCTCGCTCCGCCTGATTCCGAATATGACTCTCTTCCGTCCCGCCGACGGCGCCGAGACCGGGATGGCCTGGGCGTGGGCGATCGGGAACAAGCACGAAGGGCCGACGATCATCGTGCTCACGCGGCAGAAGGTCGACATCATCCCGCACGCCGCCGATTTCGATCCGCACCAGATCTGGCGGGGCGCCTACGTGCTCGACGGCTATGCCGACGGCGATTTCACATTCATTGCCACCGGCTCCGAAGTGACGCTTGCCGTACGTACCGCGGAGCTGCTGCGCAAGGAAGGGATCCGCGCGCGCGTCGTCTCCGCGCCATCGCTCGACATCTTCGACCGCGAACCTGTCGAATACCAGAACGAAGTCCTCGGCGACCGCAGCCGCATCGTCGCCATCGAAGCCGGCCGCTCGTCCGGCTGGTACAAGTACGTCAACCACGACGCCCTCATCATCGGCATCGACCGCTTCGGCGCCTCTGCCCCGCTGGCCGACATCGAAAAGCACTTCGGTTTTACGCCCGAGGCGGTTGCGGAGAAGGTGAGGGGGTGGCGGTAGGTGGTTGTCGTGCGCCGCTACAATCCCCGAATGCGCATTCGATTCGTCGCTCTGTTCTTGCTCCTCGCCACCTCCGCCTTCGCCAACTTCCGCGAGTTCACCGAGCTGCCGAAGAATCCGTCGTTGGATCTGGCGGTGAAGAATGCGGCGGAGCAGACGTTGAAGGATTTCCCGAAACTGACGGCCGACAACCTGGCCATCAGCATCGTCGATGTGACGCAGCCGACTACGATCGATCGCGGCGAGTGGCATGGCGACGCGCCGTTTTATCCGGCCTCGGTGGTGAAGCTCTACATCATGGCCGAGGTGTTCCATCAGAAGCTCCAGGGCGATCCTGAGGTGGCGAGGGCGTTGGGCGAGATGATCCGCCTCTCGGACAACGACGCCACCGCCTTTCTGCTCGACCTCGTCAGCGACACCTGTCCCGGGCCGAATCTCGAGGGGCGCGCGCTGGCGAAGTTCATCGACAAGCGGCGCGTGGTGAACCGCTGGTTCGCCTCGATGGGCTACGACATCAGTGCCATGGCCAAGCCGTGGAGCTTCGGGCCTTTCGGGCGCGAGAAACAGCTCCTCGGCGGCGATGCCCGGCCCAACCGCAACCGTTCCAGCGCGAATTCATTTGCCTCGGTCCTGCTCTGGATCGCGCGGAAGCGCGCTCTCTCCGGCGCCGACAGCGACGCCATGCTGGCGCTGCTCGAACGTCCGCTGAATCCGCTGCGCGCGGACGAGAACCAGGTCAAGGAGTTCATCGGCGAGTCGCTTCCCGCGGGGTCGCGCGAATGGTCGAAAGCGGGATGGACCTCCGAGGTCCGGCACGATGCCGCGTACTTCGAGTTGCCGGGCGGGCGGAAGCTGGTCCTGGTGATCATGACCCGAGGCACGGCGGACGACGTCAAGCTCATACCGGCCATCGCGAAGAGCGTGCTCGGCGAGCTGCAGCCTGTTGCCCCGCCTCCGCCGCCGGCGAAGTAGTGCTACGCTGATCCCTCACGAAAATGGCCTGGTGGATCTGGGTTCTCGCCGCGTTTCTGTTGCTCATCCTCGAGTTTCACGCCACGACGGCGCACATCGGCTTTTTTGCGGTCGGTGCCTTTCTGGTGGCGATCATCGTCGGTGCCGGCATCCCCATGCCGCTGTGGGGGCAACTCCTGACGTTCTCGATTTCGTCGGTCGTCCTCCTGATCTTCGTGCGGCCGATCGTCGTTCGAAAACTCGGATTCAACATCACCAAAGTCGTCGACACATTCGTCGGCGAACAAGCCGTCGTACTCGTCGATCTGCCGGTCCTGGCTGAGGGAAAGGCGGAGATGCGGGGAAGCACCTGGACGGCGCGCAATGTCGGAGAAACGCCGCTACTGAAAGGTCAACGCTGCGTCGTCGAACAGATCGTCGGGCTGACGATCCATGTCCGGGCGGCGTGAGCAGCATCAACGGAGGAACGTCTCATGTCCACTCTCATCGTAGCGATCGTCGTCGTCATCTTCGCCATGATCATGATCGGGCGCATCGCGCGGATCGTTCCGCAGCAGAACGCCTGGGTGGTGGAGCGGCTCGGCAAGTACTCCAACACTCTCAACGCCGGTTTTCACATCCTGGTGCCGTTCCTCGACACCATTCGCTACAAGCACTCGCTCAAAGAGGTTGCACTCAACGTCCCGGAGCAGGTCTGCATCACGCGCGATAACGTGCAGGTTGCCGTCGACGGCGTCCTCTACTTCAAAGTGCTTGACCCGGCCCGCGCCTCGTACGGCATCTCGGACTACACCTACGCCATCTCCCAGCTCGCGCAGACGAACCTCCGCAGCGAGATCGGCAAGATCGAGCTGGACCGCACGTTCGAAGAGCGGACGAATATCAACATGATGGTGGTGACGGAGGTCGACAAGGCCTCCGAGGCCTGGGGCGTGAAAGTGCTTCGCTACGAGATCAAGAACATCAACCCGCCGCAGGACGTGCTGGCGGCGATGGAGAAGCAGATGCGCGCCGAGCGCGAGAAACGCGCCACGATCCTGCAGTCCGAAGGGCAGCGCGACGCCGCCATCAACGCCGCAGACGGCGACAAGCAGCAGGTCATCAAGGCCTCGGAAGCGAAGAAACAGCAGGCCATCAATGAGGCGGAGGGACAGGCCGCGGCCATCCAGTCGGTCGCCGCGGCCACGGCCAGCGGCATCAAGCAGATCGCCGATGCCATCAAGACCCCCGGCGGCTACGAGGCCATGCAGCTCCGGCTGGCCGAGGAGTACATCAAGCAGTTCGGCCAGTTGGCGAAGAGCGGCACCTCGATGATCATCCCCGCCGACCTGAGCGACGTCAGCTCGATCATCGCCATGGCCACGAACGTGTTCCGGAAGACGTCGGCGGATCCGAAGATGCCGGTGCGGGCGACGCAACCGTAAACCGGCGCTACGCGCGTTGTCGGTTAAAGGTTGCTGGGTTGCAAGGTGGCTGAGTTACACGGTTGCGAAACCACCGGACCTTGCAACCGAGTAACCAAGCAACCCAGCAAACTTAAAAACCGACAACCGACAACGCGCGCAGCGCTACGCCGCGCGTCGCCACCACGCATACGCCGGCAATCCCGCGGCCAGGATTCCGAAGCCGATCAGGCTGTTGACCGGCGACTTCACGATCGTGGCGATGACAACGATCCAGCACGAGGCGGTGAAGATCGCCGTCGTCACCGGGTGTCCCGGCGTGCGGAAGCCGGCCGGTGGCTGCCGCCGGCGGAAGATGAACAGGGCCAGCCCGGTCAGGCCGAAGAAGACGAAGTCGGTCGAGACAACGTAGCTGAGGATCTGATCGTAGGTGCCCGAGAGCGTGATGACGACGGCCACGACTCCTTGCAGGGCGATGGCCACGACCGGCACGTGCGTTTTCGCGCTGATGCGGCCGACGCTGCGGAAGAAGAGGCCGTCCGCGGCCATGGCGTAGTACACGCGCGGCGCGGTGAGCATGCTCTGGCTCAGGAATCCCAGCGTGGAGATGGCGATCCCCGCGGCAATGAGCCGGGCGCCGCGCTCACCGAGCGCCAACCGCATCACGGCCGAGGCGGGCGTCGACGTGCTCGCCAGCCCCTCCGCGCCGAGCGCGCGCACGCAGATGAACGTCACCCCGACGTAGATGGCGATGACCCCGGCGATGCCGACCAGCAGGCCGATGGGAAGGTCGCGCCGGGGCCGCGACAGCTCGCCTGAAACGAAGCTGGCCGTCTGCCAGCCGCCGTAGGCGAACATGACCGGCGTCATGGCCGCGCCGAAACGGAGGAAGAGATCGGATGACACCGGCGCGTCGAGCATGGCCCGCGCGGCCGCGTGCGGCGCGGAGATCGTGGCACCGGCGATGATCAGCATGGCGATGGCCGCGAGCTTGAGCAGCATGAGCACGCTCTGCGTGTTGCTGCCGCTGCGGACGCCGAGGCAATTGATCAGCGTGAGGATGAGCAGCGTGATCACGGCGATCGTCCACTCGGGAACGGCGATCCCGATCAGGCTGATGGTGTATTTCGCAAACGCCGCCGCGACCGCGGCCATCCCTCCGCTCTGCACGATGAGTAGAAGCGCCCAGCCGTACATGAATGCCACCGAGGGATGGTAGGCGTCGCGAAGGTAGGCATATTGCCCCCCAACCTCGGGGCGGAGGGCCGCCAGCTCGGCGTACGCGAACGCGCCGAGGAGGGCGATGACGCCGCCGGCCACCCAGGCGCCGATGATCATCGCCGGTGTATGGACCCGTTGCGCCACGACGTAGGGGTTGATGAAGATGCCGGAGCCGATGATGCCGCCCATCACGATCATGGTGGCGTCGAATGCGCCGAGGCGGCGGGAGAGGGTGGGGGTCTCGCTCACGCGCCGCCGCCGGCGGCTGCTACGCATCGCACCGTTGCCACGACCTCGTTGCCGCATCCTCGGAATTCGATCGAGGAGAAGCTGACGTGGCGGGCCATCAGGATTCCGCGGCCGTGCCGGTCGAAGGCGCGGCGCGGGTCGATGTCGAGGTAGCGCGACCACTCGAATCCGTTGCCGCGGTCGCAGATCGTGAAGCGCAGCTCATCGTCGCCGCGGACGAAGCGGACGTCGACGCGTTTGCCTCGGTTCTCCGGAAGCGTGAGCCGGCGCGACACTTCCGCCGCCCATTCACCCTCTTCGAGGAGCACGCTCTTTTCGTCGTAGGTGATGCCGAGGTTTCCATGCTCGACGGCATTGACCATGAGCTCCGTCAGGCCGATGACGGTCGACTCGGCATCCGGGCAGGCGTTGGCCAGGACGGCGGCCAGCCCGCGCGCCTCTTCGATCGTGCGGTAGGTGAAATGGGCGTCGTCGAGCAGTTGCAGAACCTGCATCCCCCTGCGGACGCGGTGCTGCAGATCCTTCGCCGCCGCGCGGTCGCTGGCGGCGGTGCGGACGACGCTGAGAAGCATCTCCGAGTCGTATGGTTTGGTCAGGTAGTAGTAAGCACCGGCGCGAATGCCCTCGATCACTTCCTCGCGGCTGACCAGGGCGCTCTGTAGGATCACCGGGAGGATGAGGAAGCGGTGGTCGCCTTTGATCCGGAGCAGAAGGTCGAGACCGTTCATGCGGGGCATGCTCCGGTCGAGAAGAACGAGATCGAACCGGTCCGGCTGCGCGTCGAGCATCGACCACCCTTCGACGCCGTCGCCCGCGAATTCGATAGCGAAACCGTCGCGGCTCAGATGGGCATCGAGCAACGCTCGATCGAGCTCGTTGTCTTCGACGACCAGGACATTCGTCTGCTCGGACATCGCGGGATGGTGAGGATGATAAGACAAAAGGTCAGGCGAGCCACGGCTGATTGCACGCCGGTATTACGGAAAATGCGATGCGGAGCAGTCGACGGTCACGTCGAACACGTGCGCGTGAACCTTTCCGGTGCGCTTCTTACGGGCCAAAGCCTTGGCAGCCGCGATGGTCTTTTTTGAAAAGACACACTCCGAGGTCTGTGGTGCGCACGGCGCTCCATCGCTCGGAACCGCGGTACAGTCACTGCTGTCATTGCCCATCAGGTAGTAGGCGAGGAAGTGCGGAGGCGTCGTCTCCGTGCTCGTCATTGTGTTCAGGATCTGGAATTGCGCGCCGGGCTTGAAGACGATATTGACCGAGCCGGAGGTCCCGGCGTTTGCCGTCACCGTGATCCCGTCCGGATCGGTCGAGTGCAAGGTCACCCACGCGTCGACCCTTCCGTCACCGTTGGTGATCGCTTCGGCCACGCCATGCTGGACAAAGATGTGCGCGGAGAGCTTGTCGGTGGCGGCTGGATCTTTGTACTTCGCCAGAATGTCGGTCATCGACGGGCAGCAGCAGCGTAAGTGGGGGATGGCGCCGACGATGTCGCTGGGAGAAGGATCCTCAGCGCCTGTGAACGTGATCGTTTCGACATTGATGGGTGCGCACCGGAGAGAGCCGCTCGGTCCGCACGTGGTCACTCCCGTCCACGTGCTGCTCGATACGTCGCCGGGGCTGTACTGGATCACGGAGATGTGACCGGCGTAAGGAGTTCCGGGAAAGTGGGGCAGGAGAATGTGCAGGCCGGCACCTGTATTCATCATGACCACGAACAAACCGACGAACTGAATGCTGGTAACGGACATCATTGACTCCCTTTCGTTGGTGACGTTGTCTGTTCGGTCGAATAGCCGAGGAGCTCGACCGGGGCCCACGATGCTGGATGGCTAAGACGGGGATCGGTGCCGTGGGCCATCTCGATCTGTGCGGTACGCAGGGCGGCGGCAGGACTTGCGCCGTTGCGCAATTCGAGGTGGAGACGGCGGAATAGAGGCGCCGCCGCGTCGTCGTCAACTTCCCACAAGGTGCCGATCACTCCTCGGGCTCCCGCGGCCAGGAAGGCCCGGGCAATGCTCGGCATCCCTTCGACGTGACCCGATTCGCCGCGCATCGTCCCGCAGGCGGCGAGGACCACCAGAGGTGCTTTTTCGAGCCGCAGCGCCGCGATGTCGGTCGTGTCCAGATCCCCCGTTTCGTGAGGACGGTCCGCTGCCAGATGGAGCGCTCCGAATGGATCGGTAGCGTCGCTTTCCGCATGGCCGGCGTAGTGGATCAGTCCGGAGGTTCGCGCACCGGCGAGGAAGCGGGCCCGGGTGGCCTGCTCGCCCTCGAGAAGCGTCGAGGAGCCGTACATGGCGGCGATGACTTCGGCTTCCCGCGCGGCCTCGGGGAGAGAGGCAACGCCCTCGTCATGCGGATCGCCGATGACCAGCACCGGCGCCAGTACCGCCGGCTGGCTCTTCAGCAGGAGAGCACTGGCGCTGGGTGCGACCGACAGCGCGACGTCATCGATGAGGTAGCGCCTTCGCGGTGCATTCCACAGCGCGGCCCATGGCACGGTGTGAAGCTGCCGGTCGGGAACGATGATCAACCGGTCCGCGCCGGCCAGCTCCGCGGCCACCGGCGCGATCAGCAGCCGATGGAGCGCGGCAGCGGAGCGGAGAACCGCCTCCATGTCGCCGCGGTGCTGCACCAGGTCTACGCACTGTTCGACGAGCGTTCGCACGTCGGCTGGTGACGCCGGGATGCGTACAAAGCCCGATCGGGAGGCTGTGAAGTAGAAGGTGACGATCGCATCCGGCAGGAGCGCGTATTCGATGAGGACAGTCCCCGGCGGGAGTACGCCGCGAAGTTGCTCTGCGGAGGTGGCCATCCCGAGAATCGTGGTGCGGCTTAATTGCTCGTACATGCTCCGGGCGCGGGCTCGGTCCGAAAATTCGAAAGCCCGCGCCGGATCACCTCGGCGGAGCAGCAAGGCGATCGTCTCCGAGAAAAGCGCCGGCTCGGTGTCATAAAAGGTTCCCCGCAGGCTCCGGTCGGTGATCGACGAACGTTGCGCTTCGACCGCCGCGAACCCAGCCTCGAAGTTGGCCAGGGCCGCGGAATCGTCGCCGCCGGAGGCACGCGTACGTCCGCGCTCGAGATACGCCCTGGGAAGGCCTCCGGACCGACCCTCGGCTGTGAAGAAGGCGACCGCGTCGTCGAGAAGCCGAAGCGACAGCCGCGGATTGGTTTTACGTTCAACGACCGCTTCCACGATATCGAGCGATACAGAGGTCCGCCTCCGCATCGCGACATCCGGTACTTCCGTTGCCGCGGCGCGCGCACGCTTGACCGCGTTGCGCGCTCCGCTCGTATCGCCCTCTTTTGCCAGGGCCTCGGCGCGAGCAGCCTCCGCCAGGCAGACAGCGGTCGGTTGCTTGAGTTGGCGGAGATCGTCCAGTGCGATCTTCGCCAGCGACAGCACCGGATCGATATTGCCCTGCTCCGCTTCCACATTCATGGCCGTGACGAGCGAATTGCGAATACGGTCGTCGGAGCCGGCGCGGCTGAGGACCTGAAAGGAAGCGACCCGCGCTTTCCAGGCTGCGGCCGGTTGCGCCGCTCGATTCAGATAGCTGGCGAGCAGCAGGTCTATCTCGCCCCGGTTCTCGATTTCTCCAAGGTTGGCGTAGATTCTCCGCGACTCTCCCGCGGTGCGAATGGCCGCGCTCCATTGCCCTTCGGCGGCCTGGCAAAGAGACCGGTTCCAGCCGATCCAGGCAACCAGTCCGGGATAACGGTCGTGGTCAAACCGAGCGGCAAGATGATCGTGCGCTTCTATCGCCTGAACCGGTTGATTGCTGTCGTAGAGACATTCGGCAAGGAAGAAAGACGCCATGAGCGACATCGGGCTGCCGTTGCGCGCCAGCCGCTCTTCGCCCTCCTTTAACTTCTTCTGTGCTTCGGCAATGTGGCGGTCGCGGTAGAGGAGGCGCCCATCGCGATAGACAGCCTGTGCATCGGCCAGCGCGTGCAGGCGCGCGGGATCGGCAGCGACACGGTCGATAGCGGCGACGGCGTCGGAGATCGATTGGTCGTGATTGAACTGCCCCAGGCTCGATCCCATCTCGCGGATTTCGGAGAGGAGGTCGGCCGCCGCGCTCATCTTTCCCGCGCGAACGGCGTCGGCCCAATAGCCGAGCAGTGGCCCTTCGCTCCAGGTCCGCGCCTCTTGCGGATGGTTGCGGGCCAGCGCTGCGATCGGGCCGCGGTCGCCGCCGCGCAGTGCGCGCGATGCCAGATTCAATTGACGCTGAAACTCGTCTCTGGTCTTTACCACCGGGAGCCGGCCGAGGTGGCTCATCGCCTCGCCTGTCCAGTGCGTCGAGGGATCGACGGCGGCGTAGCGCTCCCACGCCCGGCGGGCAGCTTCCGTAATGCCGAGCGCCTCCACGATCAGGGCACGGTTGAAGAGCGCGTCAGGAAGGGTGGGGACCAGGCGTAATGCGTGGTCGGCGTCGGCGAGCGCCTGCGGCAACTCGTGAGGACGCTTCTCGCGCACCGCGCGCGTATAGCGGGCCGCGGCGAGATCGCTCCAGTAGTCAGCGGCCCGCGGCGACTGACGAACCGCGGACTCGAGGGCATCGATGGCATCGCCATCGCGTTCGATCAGGAGATAGGCCGCGCCGGAATCGTGGCGGGCGCGTGCCGAGGGATTGTTCTGAAGGGACTGAATCACGGATCCGGCGGCGCCGGCCAGATCGAGGCGGGCGGAATCCAGCAGCCCTCCCGTCGTCGTCCGCTGCAGCCGCATCGCCTGCCAGTCGAAACCGGTCAGCCGCGCCTCGATCGGGCGCCCGGAACGCGGTGCCAGTTCCCTCAGCCGGTCGGATGCTGACTCCTGCCTTCGGCATGCGAAGAGAGCGATGACCAGGAAGACGGCCAGCGCCGTCCGGGCTCCGTGGGCCGATACCGTTGTCCGTTCCTTGCTCATAGACACTCCTTCCGATTCGGACCCAATTCCGCCAGAAGGGACTTGTGCAACTAGTTAGATGGACGCGGAAGCTGGAATTTCCACAACGACCGATTACCGGCTGCGTCCGGCGTACACTTCCGCCGTTCATGACACTGGTGATCGAAGTGGCCGCCGCGGTGATCCTCCTCGCAGCGATGGTGCTGGCGCTCGTCCTCGGCAAGCGGCACGCGCGCCGGCTGCAGCGGAGTCGGAGAATCCACATCGACCGTTTCAAGCTCAAGCGCCGGCACGCCGACATCGAGCTGGAGGTCTTCGGCAGCCGCGAAGTCGTCGATGCCATTCGCGGCTACGCCAAAGAGCACCACACCTCGATCGAAGATGCCACGCATCAGGCGCGGACCTATCTCCGCGAGATCGTTCCGAAGTTCAACCTCCTCGCGTATTACCGCGTCGGGGCGCCGCTGGCGCGGGCCATCATGCACTTCCTCTACCGGCCGGTCGTCGAGCACAAGACGCTGCGCGACTTCAACGCCACCGCGCCGAAGAATGCCGTCGTCGTCTACCTCATCAACCACCGCTCGAACGCCGACTACGTCCTGGTCGCGCACATGCTCTTCAAATTCGTATCGCTCTCGTACGCGGTCGGGGAGTGGGCGCGCGTCTGGCCGCTCAACCATCTCTTCAAATGGTTCGGCGGCTACTTCATCCGCCGCCGCTACCGCGAGCCGCTGTACCACGCCATCCTCTCCACCTTCGTCAGCACGATTACCAAAAACGGCGTGACGCAGGGGGTCTTCATCGAAGGGGGCCTGACTCGCGACGGCGCCTTCCAGAAGCCGAAGCTGGGGATGCTCGACTACATCGTGGCCGGCAAGCGCGACCCCGGTTTCAGCGCGCCGCTCTTCCTGATCCCGACGGCGATCAATTACGACCGGGTGCTGGAAGACCGCAACCTTACCGAGGAGCTGGTCGGGCGCGAAGACCGGCGGACGAAGGGCGACAAATTACAGACCACGATCGACTTCCTCTTCCGCAACCTCCTGCGCAGCGTCCTCAAGCGCTTCAAGCGCTACGGCTACGCCGTGGTCACGTTCGGGACGCCGATCGCCGTCGACGATTTCGTGCACGAACATCCGGCCATCCTTTCCCCCTCCTACGACGGCCGGAAAGAGGCCCTGACGGAGCTGGCCGAGCTGGTGATGACGGAGATCTCGAATGCGCTGCCGGTCACACCGGTCACGCTCCTGGCGCGGATCTTCACCGACCAAGCCGGCGAACCGCTGACCGACGCCGAGATCATCGACGCCATCGACCGGTATCGCGAAACGTGGAACGACCGCGTCTGGCTATTGCGCGAGAAGACCGGCGACGCCATCTGGCGCGCCGCCCGCAACGTCGTCGACCTCCGCCACCTCATCCAGCCCGCCGAACGCTGGCGCTCCGACCTCTTCGAAGGCAGCGGCGTCCCGGTCATCGAAGAAGCGTGGCAATGGAACCCCCGCGAGCTCCTCCTCCGCGACTACTACGCCAACTCGCTCATGACCTTCGCGGAGGTGAAGGGGAGGGGGTGGGTTGAGAGGAAACGAACGGAAGGAACTGTGCGGATGCCTCCTCGAGTGGCTCCGTGCAACGGCCCGGGCGATCCACCAGACTGCGCGTAGCATTGACCGTTCCCTTCAGCGCATATTCGACTGCATCCACCTCACGATGTCGCTGATCGTGCCCACTGGAGAATCGCCGCTCGGCGGCGTCTCACCGTGCACATACGCCCACGCATTTGCGAAGAAGACAGGGACATTAGCGGCAACGCAGGCATTGCGATCCAGTTGGTCACCGCACATGCGGCCGATCATGTGGCGACCGAGCGCGCGATAGCTCTCGAATTGCGACTCTGAGAAAAACTGATCGACTGTTGTCTCGTGCGGGAAGGTCTGATGCTCTTTGGCATAATTGCGAACGTCTGCCGGACAGTCAGACAGAACACAAGGTTTGATGTAGAGAAGATAGCCCAGCGCGTCGCCTCCATCGACATCCTGATAGCGAATGAGGCCGAAAGCGCAATAGCGGGCGAAGCGCTCATCTTTTTGGGGGCCTACGTACTTTGTCACCAGCGGCTCGATCGATATGCCAAGGTCAATGCGCACCTTTCGCACTGCGTTGGCAAGGTCGCTGAAGCCGAAACCGCTGTCGGCGGTCGCATCGCAAACGATGATGTACTTGCAGCGCCTCAAAACCATTTCATAGAGACCGAGATTGTCGAAATGACCGCCGTCGGAGAGATGCACGTATGGATGACTCTTGTCGGTCCGGCCGAGCGCTTCGCGAAGAAGGCTGAGAATGCTCACAGTCGGCGATTCGGCCGCGTACTTCGGCATGGCGGGATTGCCAAGCCACCAACCTAATCGCGCGTTGAAGAGTGTCATGAGGAAAGTGAACGTCGGTGAGGAGAGCATCCCTCGATTCGGGCTGACCGCGGCTCCCGAAATCGCCATCGTCGTCCCGAGTGAGATTCCCTTGGCGTATTCGGCGCTGTCGCGGTAGGCGAGGATGCGGCTGCCTGCGTGTAGTGGCGTCACCGTGAACGATGCGGCCTTTCGTTCCTGCCAGGCGAGGTTGTCGCCGCCCACGAGGTTGAGCGCAGTGTTCAGAACGTGCAGAGGTGGTCCGGATCGAACATCCGTAGGGGTCTTATTGCGCAGGCCTTTCGGCATCCCTTTTACGCGCGGTATGGCGAGCGGTTCGCGTGTGGTGTCAAGTCTCTCGACCTGGTCGCGTTTTCGCAGCGACTCGAATCGATACTCCAGGTAGGCGCGGTTGACGTCGAGGAGATCAAGCGTCGATGGAGCCTCTATGTTGTGCTTGAGGTCGCGCGTACGCATGAGCTCATTGACAGCGTCGGCGACGGCCACCCGCGTATCGTTCTCTATCGCAAGCCGCGCCGGCGCGCTCGCCGCGTTGTAGGTCGCAAGCATCGGCCGCGCCGTGACGACAGCCGCGCACCTGATCAGAGGGTCGATCCACCACTGTTCAGTAGCAAGGTCCAAGGCAAATCCCGTGAAATCGATGAATGATGTCGGCCAGATAAGCTGTGGCCGTAGCTTCCACATTTCGATGTTGTCACGCGGGTCGAAGCCGGTAAACGGATCGGGGCGTCGCTGCCATCGCGAAGCACCCAGGTAAGCGCGAATGAGCCGGTTCCGATACATGCTGTGCATCGAGTAGACGTTCACGTTCAGCAAAGCCGACATCAGAATCGCGATGATCGACGCGATTAACGTAAACATCAAAAGACTCGCAACACGCGTGTCGCGAAGTGCTTGGAAGTAGACGCTTGACGAGGGGTTCGGATGAATGTGCCCGAACATGATCTTGGGGCCGGGGCCGGGTACGTATTCAAACAGCGCCGCGAAGTGCTTGAGCGGACCGATGAGATCTTTTTGCCAACCGAGAAGCTGTCCGGACACGTAACGGAGCGGCAGAGTCTGGCTGTGAATGGTTTGCGGCTGCATGAGCCATCCGGGGAGCGAGCGGTTGTTCATCCATCCAAGAGTTTTCGAGGTGGCGATGGAAATGAGCGCTACAAAGAAGAGCAGGGCAACCGCTGCGGCCACGCGCAACACCGGCATCAGCCATCGCGAACCTGTCCGCTCGGCGTCGGGTGATGGGCGGCTGTTCCTCTCCATCCTGGACAGCAGCCAGCCTCCGGCACCGGAGATTCCGCCGATCGGCGCGATGAATTCGGGGAAGTTAAAGAGCAGGACTGGCAGGATCACAACCGCAAACGTCCCTAGCACATGAATGCTGTTGTAGACAAACACCGCGGCGGCGCCGCGTGCCCACCACTCGCGGTCGTAGTCCTTGGACCAAAGGGTCGTGAAACCAACTAGCAGGGTTGCTTCGATGAAGAAAATCAGCAGGTAGAGCGGTACGCCCAGGCAGACGTACACCTCGAGCCACGCGTCCTTGCTGAGGATGGGGGGTGGGAACAGGCGGCTGAAAGCAAAATGGAGTAGCCATCCAGAGATTCCGCCTGCAACCAAGGCAAAAACAAGTTCCGAGCCGGCTCGTTTTCCAAATGCACGAAGGTTGGTTAAGGGCGCGAGGAAGGCCTTTACCTTCGCCCATCTAGTCTTGGCCGGCATGACTGGCCCCACCTCGGATCGCGAACGGCGAAAAGCGAACACAACGGCGCCGATGGAGCTGCCGGCTGCGAAAACAAGCACGAGGAGCTCAGGGTTTCCGTAGAAGACGTTGTAGGGGCAAGACCAATAAATGCAGAACAAAAATCCGCTGGATGCAAGTGGCGCGAACCAGAAGAAAAGGGCGCGTTGTCGGAAGGCGCGATCCGCTTCGCTCACAGGTAGATTCGTCACCGGCCGCACCATCCCCACCACGATGACTGCGAACACCGCAAGCGCGACGGCCCCCCAACCGGCCCATGCCGCAGCCCAAGGCATTCCTGCCCGGATAAACGCCTCGAACATCCGCGGGACAACCAACGCGGCAGCGAGCGCCGGGATCAACATTGTCCAATTGAGTAGCAGGTTGCGGACGTAGGTCGCCACCAGCGTCCAGCTGTCGAGAGAGAATGCCGTCGCACGAGGTGCCAGGTATGCGCTGTACTCGCGAAGATATTGGATCGGTTTGACTTCCGGTTCCAAAGGATCGGATGGCTGTCGCGAGAGATCTTTCGCCACGCCTATCGCCCCCTCGTGATGACGGCGCATCCACGACGACAACCAACTCCCGATGTAGCCCCCGCCGGACACCGTGGAGATGTAGTGCAGGCGATTGAGCATCCTGTGATCGGCCAGACCTTGGAGGATGCCGAGATTGAACGTCGCACTGCGGATGCCACCGCCGGAGAGGCAAAGTGCAGCGGTTTCTTGCTTGTGGATTGCGGCGTAGAGGGCGCGCATGGTTTGGCCATCGGAGATATAGCTGGCATACACGGTTTCGATGAGGATTGCGTTGAATCGCGATAGGTTCTCGGACGGTATCGCCTGCGCCTGACCCGGCGCAGATCCGTCTGAGCCGCCTATGATTTTCAGTAGAGCGCTGCTGTGGTACGAGGTCGTGGTCAGATCGGCAGAACGCCCCTCCCACGCTTTGCGGCGGAACCGCCGGGGACCATGTGCCCTGATCCACTCCAATATCCCTTTTCGAGGTTCGCTGGCGAAGAACTCTCGCAGGAGGTCTCGGCGAGCTTTGGCCGGCACCTCACCGTCAGTAACTAATAGGTACTCCAGCTCCGGGTCGTCAGCGATGGCGCTGAGCAGAGCCGGATACCTCTTGAACGCCGGCCCCATTTTCTCAGCGAGAAGAAGGCGGATGGCTGCTGACCCGCCCGCGAAACAGTCGACAAAGTCGGGGTCGCTGTCAATCACTGGAGCAAGCTTGTCCTCGATCAGGAGTAGCCGCCGGGCCACCGGAACCCGAAGAAGGCCACGCCAGACGACGGTGTTAGCTATCTGCTGGACGATGGCGTCGTCGTGACGAAGAAGCGTGTTCAGAAGGTTGTCATCCGCGAGCATCAGCTTCAAGCCGTCGAGGATTGCCTCCTCGGGCTCGCTCTTGAATCGTGGCGACTTCGACGCCTGCTGTGCTAGAAGATGCCATCGCGACGTTCCGGGCTGCTTCAGAACGAGATCGAGGCGCCGGGCCAGGTCGCCGATCTCGCGAATCTGTTTCCGATTGAACTCAATCGCCTCATACGGGACTCTGCCGTAGAAGTACTTGTACTCATCCTCCAGAACTTCAGAGAACGACAGCGGGTGCGTCGCCATGGTTTTCACCTCGCGTGATTCAAGTGGTTGTGTAAATCTAGGGAGTGACAGGAACATAGATTTTCCCAACGTCGTCCCGGGCACCCTGGGAAGAGACGGCCGCACCCCGCGTTTTCCGAGGCGCACTGTGGTCACATCATTCCCAGGGTCGTTCTGAACCCTACCGGTGAGATCCGGTCGATCAGCCAGAATTCCGTGGTGAAGAGGAGCGCTCGGGCCGAGGAGATGGCAAGGGCAATCATCTTCGCGGAGAAGAAGTGAGGGTTCCCGCGCAGCAGGCCATCATCCGGCCCGTCGGGTCAGATCCCCTCGAGGTACGCCGTCTCGCCGTGCAGGGACAGGTCGAGGTCGGCTTCGTGAGCGTCCTGGACCTTCACCGGTGTGATCCGGTCGATCAGCCAGAGCATTCCGTAGGTGAAGAGGAAGGCCCAGGCCGAGGAGATGGCTACGGCGCCCAGCTCCACGAGGAAGAAATGAGAGTTCCCGCGCAGGAGGCCGTCGACGCCGGCGGGGTTGAACACCGTCGTGGCGAAGATGCCGCAGAGGACGATGCCGAGGAAGCCGCCGACGCCATGGACACCCCAGACGTCGAGCGCGTCGTCCCACTGCAGCTTGTTCTTCAGCTCCACGGCGTAGAAGCAGACGCCGCCGGCGATGAGTCCGATGAGACAGGCAGTGGCCGGGGAGACGTATCCCGCCGCCGGCGTGATGGTGGCCAGGCCGGCCACCGCACCGGTCAGAAGTCCGAGGAAGCGCGGCTTCCGGAACTTCCGCCAGTCGAGACAGAGCCAGGCGATGGCCGCGAAACTAGCGGCGATGTCGGTGTTCAGAAAGGCCACGGCCGTGACCGAGTCGACACGGAACTCGCTTCCGGCATTGAACCCGTACCACCCGAACCATAGGAGGCCGGTGCCGAGGGCCACCAGCGGGATGGAGTGCGGCCCGCGGTCTTCGACCTTGCGCTTGCCGACGTACAGAACGGAGGCGAGGGCGGCGATGCCGGCGATGTTGTGCACCACGATTCCCCCCGCGAAATCGAGCACGCCCCAACTGGCCAGGATTCCGCCGCCCCAGATCATGTGCACGAATGGGAAGTAGACGAAGATCAGCCAGAAGGTGAGAAAGAGCATGTAGGCCTTGAACATCACACGATTGGCGAACGCTCCCGTGATGAGCGCGGGCGTGATGATGGCGAACATCATCTGGTACGCGCAGAAGACGATCATCGGGATGGTGGCATTGATCGGGGAGGGCATGTCCAGCGTGATCCCCGAGAGGAACGCCCAGTGGAAGTTGCCGATGACGCCGCCAAGATCGGTTCCGCTTTTCAGATTGCCGCTGAAGCACATCGAGAAGCCGAACGCCCACCAGAGCACCGTCGTCCAGCCCATGGAAACGAAGCTCTGCATCATGATCGACAGCACATTCCGGCGACCCACCAGTCCGCCGTAGAAGAAAGCCAGCCCCGGCGTCATGAGCATGACCAGGCTGGAGCACAAGAGCATGAAGCCGGTGTTGCCGGTGTCGATCGTCATGTGAGTCATGAGGCCATGATCGCACCGCCCGCGACGTCCGCGCTATCTTGATTTGTCAGGAGATGGTGGCGCGCTGGCTGGGGAGGGAGGATTCGAACCTCCGAATGGCGGCTCCAAAGGCCGCTGCCTTACCGCTTGGCGACTCCCCAGTACGAACGACGCGGAATCCTAAACGAAATAGGGGATTTGTCATTCCGAGCGGGGTCTCGGGGTCTCGCGGTCTCGCGGTGTTCGGCCTCACACGCCGCGATTGCAAGTGAACACCCCGAGACCTCGCAACCCCGCGACCGCGAGACCCCGCTCTCACCCCGGGAACAACTGCCGTCTCCGGTTCATCCGATCCGTTGCTCCCCAGGAGTACTTGTACTCCTCGGCGCCGCGGAGGAAGTCGAAGGATGTGGCGCCATCGCGGATCGCCTGCTCGACGGCGTGCGCCACGATGATCGTGCCGATGGAGAGCTTCTCCAGCTCCGGGTCGTAGCCACTCAGGTAGTAGTAGACCGTCCCCTGGAAGGCGTAGCCGTAAAAGACCGCCACGATGCGATCGTTGCAGCGGGTGGCGTACATGCGCAGCATCCCGGCGTCCAGCATCCCGCGAGCGACTTCGCGATGGAACTGCCGGCTGGCGTCGTCAGCGAGGAGTCCGGGGAGATCGCGGCGTGCCCAGCGAGCGGCGTGGAGGTCGAAGAGCGCGGTGAGGAGATCGTCGAGGGTTTCTTGCGTTGGTATTTCGATGCGGACCTCGCCGAGCTTCTCCAGCGAGCGACGGTAGTAGCGGATCTTTTTTCGAAAGTGCGTCGACGTGAGGCTCTCGAACTCGGGCGGGAGTGCGAGCACAGGACACGCCTCCTGATCCTCGGCATTGTCGGACCAGCCGTCCGGCAGGGAGACGCGCAGCATCGACGACGATGCCGGCAATTGCTGCAGGTCCCACATCTGGCAGGGGAGCCGCGACATCTCGCCGATGATGAGGGAGGCATCGCCGAGGACGTCGAGATGATCGCTGACGCCCGTGCCGAGGAAGGCGCCGAGCGACTCGTCGGAATCGTCGTCGCGGATGATGTAAAGCGGGGCCAGCGCCTCGAGACCCCCTTCGCCGCGGGCGGCGATCACAGCCAGATCGTTCGATCCGAAGGCGCGCCACCACGGCAGGAGCCACATCGGCGTCTGGAACGGCGTCGCGCCCGGCGTTCTCCGGCTGAGATCGAGCCATTCGGCTTCGAGGGCGGTAAGAGTTTCCGGATTGGTGATCACTTCGGTGGACATGGGCGGCGGCGGATTGTACGCGGGGAGAGCAGATTCGTGGATCAGTAGATTCGTGGATTGCGAGAGCCGGCGAATCCACTGATCAACTAATCCACTAATCTACTGCCTCTCATGACCGACAAAGACTTCGTCACCATCGACACGCCGCACTTCAACATCGAGGGGCGTTCCCGCGCCGGGCATGAGACGTGGTTTCGCGTTCGGGAGCTAAATGCGGCGTTCGACATCGGACGCTGTCCCGATCAGCTCATCGCCACGCCGCACATCTTCGTCACGCACGCCCATCTCGACCACGCCGTCGGCATTCCGTTCTATGCGGGACAGCGGCAACTGCACCGGATGACCGGCGGCCTGGTCTACGTGCCGGCTGACGCCGCCGAGGGGATGCGCGAGATCATGACCATCTACGAGCGGATCACCGGCGCTTCGTTCGAGGAAGTGGAGGTGATCGGTCTCGCCGCCGGCGACGTCGTACCGCTCGGCAGGACGCATGAAGTGCGCGCACATCGGGCCACGCATCGCGTCGCCGCGAACGCCTACGAGGTCATCGAGCTGCGGCATCGGCTGCGGGAGGAATTCATCGGCCGCGAGGAGCGCCAGATTACCGAGCTGCGGCTCTCCGGCGTGAACGTGACCGAGGAGTGGCGGCGGTCGATGCTCTTCTACACCGGCGACACCGACCGGGGCATTCTCGAACAGAACGAGGCTCTCTTCAAATCCGAGGTGCTGATGATCGAGTGCTCGTTCATCGCCACGGGGCATCAGGAGCGGGCGGCGAAGTACCGCCACATCCACTTCGACGACATCGCCGCCTTCGCCGGACGTTTCGAAAACGAAACGATTGTGCTCACGCACTTCAGCAGGCGTTATTCTCGAAGCGAGATTCATGATGAGATTCGCCGCCGTTGTCCAGCCGTACTGCGCGAGCGCATCCGCCTTGCACTGCCGGAGCCGTATCAGAGGCTGTAAGCTGCGGCTCGGTGATCTGGCGCTTCGCGCGTTATCGGTTGTCGGTTATCGGTTGTTGCGGCGGTTGGCGTCGCCTTTGCGAATCACCAACGCGCGAGCGCTTGCAGACAACCGACAACCGATAACCGACAACGCGCGTAGCGCAGTCCAGAAAGGATTCCCCCGATTAATGACGGTTCGACGTACGCGGTTCGTGGCGATAGCGCTCATCCTGGTTCTTCTCACTCCCATCGCCGATGCCGCGAAGCGTCGCCGCGGGAAATCGCGCTCGCGGAATGCCGCCCCGGCAGTGCCGGCGGATGCGGCGACCGGCACGACCCTCTCCGAGCGCATCAGCTCGCTCATGAACGGCTCGGTGGCCCGCAGCTCGGACGTCACCCTTCAGGTCGTCGACGTCGATACCGGCACCGTCGTGGCCGAGCGCAATCCGGACATGCCGCTGGCCCCAGCCTCCAACATGAAGCTCTTCACCACCGCCTCGGCCATCGATCTGCTCCATCCGGACTTCCAGGTCACCACCACCGTCTTCATGCGTGGAACCGCCGACGCCAGCGGCACGCTGAACGGCGACGTGAAAGTCGTCGGGCGCGGCGATCCGACCATCGGCGGACGATTTCATGACGGTCATGCCACGGCGGTCATCGACGAATGGGCGACGGACCTCAAGCGCGCCGGTGTAAAGACCATCCACGGCAATCTTATCTTCGAGTACGGCTACATGGACACCGAGTACATCCACCCCTCCTGGCCGGTCAATCAGCTCATCAACTGGTATGAGGCGCCGGTGTCGTCGTTCTCGCTGCAGGAGAACTGCGTGCAGGTGCGCGTGGCGCCGACGCGCCCGGGGAAGGCCTGCCTGGTCCAGTTCGAGCCGCCAACCTCCTACCTGCAGCTCGACACGTCGTGCATCACCGGCCACGGCCTGCCATTCATCTCGCGCTCCCGCAACTCGAACACGATCGTCGTCCGCGGCGGCACGCCGTCACGCACCGGCATCACCGAGGTGTTCGTCACCGTCGAGAACCCGGTGCAGTATTTCGCCACCGTGACGCACGAGACCTTCGTCCGCAACGGGATCAACGTGCAGGGACAGATCATCGTCACGCCGCGGGACGACCGGCCGGACTGGAAGGCGGTATCGCAGCACACCACGCCGCTCAACATCGTCGTCGATGTCATCAACAAGAAGAGCCAGAATCACTACGCCGAGGAGCTCGTGAAGATCATCGGCGCGGAGACGAAGAAAGAGGGGACGTGGGGGGCCGGGACCGGCGCCGTGACGGAGTGGCTGACCGGCAAGCTCGGCGTGCCATCCAACGAGTATCACCAGGCCGACGGCTCGGGGATGTCGCGTGACAACCGTGCCTCGGCCAATGCATTCGTCCACCTGCTGCGCTATATGTGGAAGAGCCCATACCGCGAGGACTTCGTCAGCTCGCTGCCGTACTCGGGCGACCCTGATTCGAAGTTCGGCCATCGCCTGCGCACCGCGCCATACGCCCGGCAGGTCTACGCGAAGACGGGTTACATCGTCGGCGTGGTCGGCCTGTCCGGCTACGTCCGCGGCGGCAGCGGCCGGATCTACGCTTTCTCCTTCATCTTCAACCGCTACCACGTCGGCGTCTACGCCGTGTACCAGCTTCAGGACACGATGCTGAAAGAGATCATCACGCGGGGGTGATTGCGGCTGCGCCGCGTTGTCGGTTATCGGTTGTCAGTTGTCGGTGATCCTCGCCGCCCTTGGATTAACCGACAACCGATAACCGACAACGCGGCGAAGCCGCTACTTCACCATCGTCACGAGCTTCTGCACGTCGGGATCGTTGGGCCGCATCTGCTGAAGCTTCTTCGCCAGGGCTCGCGCTTCATCGACACGGTGCAGGTCGATCAGCACCAGTGCTTCGTTGAAGAGCGGCTGCCATTGATCGGGGGCCATCTTTTCGGCGTGCTGGAACTCCGCCAGGGCGCGGTCGGGCTGGGCGGTTTGCCGGTAGCAGACGCCGAGGTCGATGCGGGTGCTGGCGTCGTCATGCACGGCCAGGGCGCGCTCCAGATATTCGGCCGCCTGCGGGAACTTCGCGGCGTCCATGTACATGCCGGCCAGTTGCACCAGCGCGTCGAAATTCTTCGGATCCTTCGCGATCGTTTCCTTCAGCGTGCTCAGTTGCTGCGTCACCGCCGCCATCGGATTGCCGCCCGTGGCCGGCGCTGATGCCGGTACCCCGCTCTCCGCCGCCTGCTCCGCCGTCGCTCCCGCCAGCTTCGACTGCGCCACCTTCGGACCGATGACGAGGCTGCCGATCGTCAGGCCCAGCAAAAAGCCGCACGCGGTAAAGATGATGGTCTCTCGTTTCATGAATGGCACTTCGCGCGTTGTCGGTTATCGGTTATCGGTTGTCCGTTGACGGCGCGCTATCGTAAACGATCCCGACCGCCGTTCATCCACCCAAACCGACAACCGACAACCGACAACGCGGCGCAGCCGCAATAACTGCGAACACCACCCCTGTTCTATACTCACCCAAAGGAGCACACATGAGCGACGAACGTGTACTCTCAGAAATCCCCGTCATCGGTCGCATCGATCTTCACGAGATCGAGCGGCGTGATCCGCTGCCGTCCGATCGATTCATCGAGGCCATCGAAGTCGGCCTCACCTTCGACGACGTCCTTCTGCGTCCGGCCAGGTCCGACATCCATCCCAACTTTGTCGAAGTCGGCACGCAGCTCACGCGCACCATCCGCCTGAACATCCCCATCATCTCCTCGGCGATGGATACCGTCACCGAGGCCAGGCTGGCCATCGCCATGGCCCAGCAGGGGGGGCTGGGAATCATTCACAAGAACATGCCCATCGACGCCCAGGCCGAAGAGGTCGACAAGGTGAAGCGGTCGGAAGCGGGGATGATCGTCGACCCCGTCACCATGCGCCCCTGGCAGACCATCACCGAGGCCCTCGAGGTGATGGCCAAATACAAGATTTCCGGCGTTCCGGTCACCGACGCCAACGGCAAGCTGGTCGGCATCCTGACCAACCGCGACCTCCGCTTCGAGACCCGCTTCGATCTTCCGATCGCCGAACGGATGACCAAGGACGGTCTGGTCACCGCACCGGTCGGCACGACGCTCGAAGCGGCCCGCGAGGTCCTTCACCAGCATCGCATCGAGAAGCTCCTCGTCGTCGATTCCAACGGCGACCTCAAGGGCCTCATCACCGTCAAGGACATCCAGAAGAAGCTCCGCTATCCGAACGCGGCCAAAGACTCCCTCGGCCGGCTGCGCGTCGGCGCCGCCATCGGCGTCGGCAAAGAAGGGCTCGACCGCGCCCGCGCGCTGATCGACGCCAAGGCCGACGTCGTGGTGATCGATTCCGCGCACGCCCACTCCGGCGGCGTCATGGAAGTGATCAAACAGTTCAAGAAGCTCTTCCCCGATACGCCTCTCATCGCCGGCAACGTGGCCACCTACGAGGGCGCCAGCGATCTGATCGCCCTCGGCGTCGACGCCATCAAGGTCGGCATTGGCCCCGGCTCGATCTGCACCACACGCGTCGTGGCCGGCGCCGGTGTTCCGCAGATCAGCGCGGTGATGGAGTGCGCGCGGGCGGCGGAGAAGTTCGGCATCCCGCTGATCAGCGACGGCGGCATCAAGTTCTCGGGCGACATCACCAAGGCCATCGCCGCCGGGGCGCATTGCGTGATGATCGGATCGCTCTTCGCCGGCACCGACGAGGCGCCGGGCGAGACCATTCTCTATCAGGGCCGCACCTTCAAGGCCTACCGCGGCATGGGCTCGATCGGCGCCATGCAGGCCGGCTCGAAAGACCGCTACTTCCAGGAAGACGCCGATGAGGTGTCGAAGCTCGTCCCCGAGGGGATCGAGGGGAAGGTGCCGTACAAGGGCTCGCTCAGCGCCATGATCCCGCAGCTCGTCGGCGGCCTCCGCTCGGGCATGGGCCTGACCGGCTCGAAGACGATCGAAGACCTCCGCACGAAATCGCAGTTCGTCCGCATCACCGCCGCCGGCCTGCGCGAATCCCACGCGCATGACGTCGTGATCACGAAGGAAGCGCCGAACTACCGCATCGAATCAACGGATTAATCTCCGGAGTGCATGCGCGCGATTCCACCGCGATTGCACGCGTGTGGTTGAATACTTCCACCATGAAGCGAACAGCCCTTGCCGTTCTGTTGCTCACTCTCGCCGCGCCTCTGTTCGCCGAAACCATCCGTTTCGATCCGCCAGGCGTTACCGTGCACCGCTCGGTCGATGCCATCGTCAGCGGCGACTGGCCGAACGGCTGTATCCCCTCGGTCAAGAACGTCGTGATCGACGGCTCGACGATCGTGCTTCATCTCAACGCCACTCCTCCGCCCGGCGTGCTCTGCTCGCTGTTGGTGAGGCCATACGCGTTGACCTTTCACCTCGACGTGCTTCCGGCGGGGAGCTACACCGTCATCGCCATCGCCGATCAGGGCGACACCTCCACGGAGCTGACTCGCGCGCCTCTCGCCGTGCGCGACGCTGAGGCCCTGAACATCCAGCCCTACGCCGTGCCGTCGTCCGGCGGGCAGATCGTCATCGGCAATCCCTTCTTCCTGTCGGCCGCCACGCTCACGATCGGAGGAGTGACGGTCCCCGCGAACTCGGAGGTCGACGGAACGCTGATCGCGAACGCGCCGCCGCACGCACCGGGTGCCGTGGACGTCACCGTCAACGCCACCGAGGGAGCGGTGACCGCGAGAGCGGCACTGATCTACTACGATCCCACCGCCGCCGATCCGGCGGTGTTCGAACCGATCCTCTTTCCGCTGTCGTTCCAGGGACCGGGCGCGTTCGGCTCGCAGTGGACGACGGAGAGCTTCGTGCGTGCGAGCACTCCGGCGGCGTTTTTTCGCGACGCTCTGCCCTGCAATGCCTGTTCGAGCTCGATTCAGATCGATACCAGGCAGTTGACGAACGATTCCAATCCATGGGGACACGTGCTCTACGCGATGCGCGGAACGACCGGTTCGCTCAGCCTTGCCTCGCGTATTCACGATACCTCGCGGCAATCGCAGACGGCGGGTACCGAGGTGCCGGTCATCTACGGGCGAGACTTCCGCACGCAGCTTCAATTTCTCAACGTCCCGGTTGATAGCCGGTATCGGGTCACGCTCCGGCTATGGTCCTTCGGCAACTCTCCTGTGTCCGTTCTCGTCGATTCGATACCAGCCCAGTTGCTAGGCATACCCCTGGCGAAAATCCCCGGAACGACGATGTGGTTCGGATCGATCGATGTAACGACCCTGTTGACGCTGGCGAGCGGGAATCCAACCAACCTGATGGTGACTCCGACCACATCGCCTCTGCTTTCCCCTCCGGTCTGGGGAATGCTGAGCATCACGAACAACGACACGCAGCAGGTTACGATCATCACGCCGCATTAAAGGGCTTTAACCACAGAGGTGTGGTGAAAGGCTCGATGCGATCAACGTCACATCCAATCCTCTACTCGGGGCTCATAATGTCGTTCGTCCAACAGGGGAGAGTCCATGAAACGTCTGCTCGTATCCGTGGCAATGCTTCTTCTCGTCACCGCTATCGCCCGCGGTGAGAACATACGATTCGATCCGCCGAACGCCACGGCGCATCACTCCGTCGACGCCATCGTCAGCGGCACCTGGCCGGACGGCTGCGTTCCGCCGGTGAAGGGCGTTACCGTGGCCGGATCGACGATCCTGCTCCGGCTGAATACCCAGCTTGCCCCCGACGCGGGCTGCCCCCAGGCGCTGACGCAATACGCGCGGACCTTTCATATCGAGGTCCTTCCGGCCGGCACGTACACGGTCATCGCCCTGGCGGATTCGGGCGACAACGTGTCGGAAATGACCCGAACTCCACTCATCGTCCGCGACACGGAGACGCTGCACATCGCGCCGTATGCCGTTCCCATCACCGGTGGTCCGATCGCCATCGACAATCCCTCCGACGCCTCCGTCTCCACCCTCAACATCGGCGACGTGAATGTCCCCGTTGACTCACCGTTCTCCGCGGTGCTCCACGCCAATGCCCCGCCGCACCCGGCCGGGGCGGTGAATGTCGTCCTCAACTCCACCGACGGACAGGTGACCTCGACAGCGGCTCTGATCTACTACGACCCCGCCGCCGCCGATCCCGCGGTATTCGAGTCGATCCTCTATCCGATGTCGTTCCAGGGATTCGGCGCATTGGGATCGCAGTGGAAGACGGAGAGCTTCATTCTGGCCGGGAGCACCAGCGCCTTCTTCCGCGATGCGCTCCCGTGCTCGGGCTGCTCGACGGCGCTCAGCGCCGACGTGCAACTCTTCACCGATGACAATCCGTGGGGACATTTGCTCTACGCCATGCGCGGCACCACCGCCACGGTCGATTTTGCCTCGCGCATTCGCGACATCTCCAAGGTGTCGTCGGCGACCTCGGGCACCGAGGTACCGATCGTGCGCGAGCACGACTTCCGAGGGCAATTGCGATTCGTCGGTATCCAGGCTGACGGCCGGTACCGCACAACGCTACGCATGTGGTCGCTCGGCGACTTCCCGGAGTACCTCGTGCTCGTCGGATCGGACACGACCCTGCCGCTCCACACAACGAGAATCCCCGGGACGTCGATGTGGTTCGGCTCCGTCGATCTCACGTCGACCATCCTGCAGTCCAAGACCTCTCCTATCAGCATCACCGTCTTCCCCTCGGGCTTCGGCTCGAACTTGACGCCGATTGCCCTTCCTCCGATCTGGGGAATGATGAGCATCACCAGCAACGTATCCCAACAGGTGACGATCATCTCGCCGCACTAGTGTAGTGTCTCACAAATGGCTATACGGCTGAGGCGAGAGCTGTTAATCTGGCGGCATGGCTCGATCCGCACGCCCATTGATCGTATCCGTCGAACAAGAAGCTGAGCTTCGTCGTCTGCTGAACCGCTCGACAGCGTCGCAGCGCGAGGTCCGTCGGGCTCGGATCATTCTCGAACGCGCAGAGGGTTTGAGCCAAGAAGAGACGGCCGCTCGGGTTGGCGTGAACCGGCCAGTGGTGGCGCTGTGGGAGAGGCGCTTTCAAGCAGAAGGGCTGGCAGGTTTGACCGATGCACGCGGACGGGGACGCAAGCCGTCGATCCCAGCCGATAAGCGTGAACGAGTGATCGTTGAAGCCACGCGGCCACCGGCACGCAGGGCACGGTGGAGCGTGCGAACCATGGCCCGTGAGGCCGGTGTCTCACCCGCCACGGTCCAGCGTCTGTGGAGCAGCAACGACATCAAACCTCATCTGACTCGTACCTTCAAACTCTCAAACGATCCTGAGTTCGAGGCGAAGTTCTGGGATGTGATTGGCCTCTATCTGCATCCGCCTGCCAAGGCTTTAGTTCTTTGCTGTGATGAGAAGAGCCAGTGTCAGGCTCTTGAGCGTACCCAGCCAGGGCTGCCCTTGAACACTGGGCACATCCGTACTCGGACTCACGACTACGTCCGGCACGGCACGATCACCCTGTTTGCCGCGCTCAACTACCTGGACGGCAAAATAGCCAGCTACATCGCCCCCCAACACACGAACGTGCAATGGCTCGCCTTCCTCAAGCAACTCGACCAGGACATGCCCTCGGATGTCACACTTCACCTGATCGTCGACAACTACGCCACGCACAAGCACCCCAAGGTTCGATCGTGGCTGAAATGGCGGAATGCCCGTAACCGAAGTGCCCAGGGCATTGATCGGATCATCACCCACTTCACACCCACCTCAAGTTCATGGATGAATCTCGTCGAGCGCTTCTTCCGCGACCTCACCGAAAACGCCATCCGCGAGGAGAGCTTCGCCAGTGTGCAGGACCTGATCGACGCCATCACGGAATACCTCAGCGAGCGAAACCTCGTCCCGAAGAGGTACGTCTGGAAAGCAAAGGGCACCGACATCCTTCAAAAGATCCAGCGAGCGCGGGTTGCCGCCGCTCCCTTGTCGTCAACTGTATAGGTATTTACGAATCACTACAATAACCGGCACGGCCGGCGGCGCTGGATGCCCAAGGCTCGGCCACCATCTCCGCTGCCAGGGAGGCACACTTGGATTTCGACCTCGACGACGCAGCGCGCATCGCCGACTTTTCCCTGACTCTCGCCGAGGAGAGCGAGGGAGGACTGCACATCCGGATGATGAGCCGCTCACGCGGCCACCTGGCCGGCTTCCCCGCCTGGGACCACGCCGACCGCGATCTCCGCCACTTCACCCACGACGACATCCCCCTCGGCGACGAAGAGGAGCCGTACGAAGACGCCGACGATGCCTGGCGCATCGTCATCATCGCCCGCGGCCCCGACGTCTTCATCCTCGAAGGCGACTCACCGACCGGCCCCCTCTTACGTCGCTACCGCGTCCCCCGCGACCTCTACATCGTCGCCTGGGACGACCTGATCCGCCGCTACCACCGCGCCGTCCCCCTCGAGGAGGTGCTCGGCGGGGACGAAGAGGGGATCGACGCGTAGGAGCTGCGGCGCAACACGCCCCCGAAATCGAGCAGGCGAGGGTCAAAACCCTGACCACGCGAGGGTCGAAATGAAGCTCGCGAAGATCCAAATGAAGCAAGCGATCCTCGAAAACGAAGCATCCGAGGATCGAAACGAAGAAAGCGATCTGCAAGACAGAGAAAGCGAGCATCGAAACGAAGCTCGTGAGCATGGAAACGATGGGACCGCCGACGTGGAAGATCGCATCTGCGTTCCATCTGCGTCATCTGCGGATCACGTTTTCCGACGGCAGATGACACGGATTCCCACCCTGGAGCGGAGAGCGGGCGTCCTCGCCTGCTCTCCAGTCATCGTGCCGCGGCTGGCATCGAAAACGATGGCGAGATCGCTGGCATATTGGCTGATCCGGTAGGATATTGCCTTGATGCTGAAGGGGTCACAAGCGCAGCAGATGAACAAGCACAAACAGATTGCCGCGAAACTGATCGATGACCGAGGCAACGGGATGCTCGCGGCGGAGGAGTTGGTATGAGCGTTCAACCGCACGTTGCTCTCGACCTCGACCATGCCGCGATCGCGGCATTCTGTCAAAAGTGGCGAATCAAAGAGCTTGCTCTTTTTGGCTCGGCCCTGACCGACGAATTCCGACCTGACAGCGATGTCGATTTTCTCGTCTCCTTCGACGAACCAGAGCCTGACTGGGGACCCTGGATGGGCCGCTGGCACGACATGGAAGAAGAGCTCGAGCTGATTGTCGGTCGCAAGGTTGACCTCGTCGAAAAAAAGGGAGTGGAACGAAGCAGAAACTACATTAAGCGGCGCCACATCCTGGAGCATCAGAGAACGATCTATGTGGCGGGATGACGGATACCTTCTGGATATGCTGATCTCTGCCCGGGAAGCGTCAGGGCTTTCTGCCGCACTCACCTTCGAGGCTCTGGAGGAGAGCCTGCTGCATCAGAATGCGATCCTCCATGTGCTTCAGAAAATTGGTGAAGCAGCCACGAAGGTCTCACAGCAATTCAAAGATGAGCATCCCGAGATCGAGTGGGCCGACATAATCGGATTGCGCCATCGCCTGGTACACGACTATCGCAATATCGATCTCACGAAGGTCTGGGTATCGGTCCAATTGGGTGTTCCCCGGTTGATTGAGCAACTGGAACGTCTCGTGCCCCCGGAAGGTCCGGCGAGATGACGCAGCTCGAAGTCTCCTGACGGCGGTCCAAGCGCGGGCTGGCGGGACGCCCCGCTTCCAGGACTACGCCGGGGCGCCCGGTTCTTTCTCTCCGTTTGGCGAGGGGTCGTGCCATTTACCGCCAGCGATCACGGCAGCGGCTTCGGAGGGGCCCCAGGTGCCCGGCTCGTACTCGTGTACCGGGATGTCGTGGTTGACGATCGGGTCGACGACGCGCCATTCGGCTTCGACCATGTCTTCGCGGGCGAAGAGGGTGGCGTCGCCTTTCATGGCGTCGCCGAGGAGGCGCTCGTAGGGGCCCATCTGTCCGACGACGTTGCTGACGGCCAGGAGCTCGACGTTCTGGCCGATCATCCCATCGCCCGGCACCTTGGAGCGCACGCCCATGGCGATGGCGACGTCGGGGCCGAGGCGGAAGCGGACGTAGTTGGCGTTCTCGCGGGTGACGTGGTCGGCCTGAAAGATGGCCAGCGGCGGTGGATCGAGCTCGACCAGCACCTCGGTGCAGGTCACCGGAAGCGATTTACCGGCGCGGATGTAGAACGGTACGCCGGCCCATCGCCAACTGGCGATTTCGAGGCTTAGCGCGGCGAAGGTCTCGGTCTTCGATTCGGGAGCGACCCCTTTTTCGGCGTGGTATCCGCGGAATTGTCCGAGCACGACGTTGGCGGGGTCGATCGGCTGGATGGCCTCCAGAACGCGGGCGCGGGCGTCGCGGACCTGCTCGGGCGTTCCGCTCTGCGGCGCTTCCATGGCCAGGCTGGCCACGACCTGGAGCAGGTGGTTCTGCACGACGTCGCGGATGGCGCCGGTCTCCTCGTACATGGCACCGCGTCCCTGCACGCCGAAGTTCTCGGCCATGGTGATCTGCACGCTGCGGACGAAGTTGCGGTTCCAGAGCGGCTCGAGGAAGGAGTTGGCGAAGCGGAAGTAGAGGAGGTTCTGCACCGGCTCCTTGCCGAGATAATGGTCGACGCGGAAGATGGCCTTCTCGTCGAAGACGGCCAGGAGCGCGGCATTGAGTTCCAGTGCCGAGGCGAGGTCGCGTCCGAAGGGCTTCTCGATGACGACGCGGGCGCCTTTGGCGCAGCCGGAGCGGCCGAGCTGTCCCGCGACGACTGCAAACATGCTCGACGGGATGGCCAGATAGTGCAGCGGATGTTCGGCGGCGCCGAGGGCCTTGCGCAAGCGGTCGAAGGTGTCGTTGTCGTTGTAGTCGCCGTCGATGTACTGCAGCAGCGAGACGAGTTTGGTGAACGCTGCTTCATCGACGCCGCCGCCGTGCTCGGCGAGGCTGTTGCGGGCCCGCTCGCGCAACTGATCGAGCGACCAGCCGGCCTTGGCCACTCCGATCACGGGAACGTCGAGATTCCCCCGCTTGATCAGCGCCTGCAAGGCGGGGAAGATCATCTTGTAGGCGAGATCGCCGGTAGCGCCGAAGAAGACGAGGGCGTCGGAGTGGGGTGGTGGTGTCTGCACGATTGGTGAAGGATAGCGGAAACTGGTCCGCCGCCGAGGGCGCAGGTCCTCTTATGATTGCTGACCGCAGAAGATCGTGCGATGGACTGTGGAGATCATCTCGTCTTTGTGGATGAAAGCGGCGACCACGGGCTCGACAGAATCGATCCGCAGTACCCCGTATTCGTCCTGGCGTTCTGCATCATCGCGAAGCAGGATTACTCGCGGACTCTTTTGCCGGCCGTGACGGAGTTCAAGTTCAAGCACTTCGGTCACGATCAGGTCGTTCTCCATGAGCGCGAGATCCGGAAAGACCTGGGCGACTTCGCTGTTCTCCGCGAGAAGAGCCGCAAAGCAGCATTTCTCGAAGAACTGACGACAATCATCGACGCGTCAGCCATGGTTGTGATCGCCTCGGCAATCCGAAAAGATCGATTGGTGGATCGATACTCACAGCCGAATAACCCATACGAAATCGCGCTCGGTTTCGGTCTGGAACGCGTGGCGAAGTGGCTTGCGCGAAAGCAATCGGGACGGACGACGGTGATTCTCGAATGCCGCGGTAAGCGCGAGGATGATGAGCTGGAGTTGGAGTTCAGGCGAGTATGCGCCGGAGGCAACTATCGGAACGAGGTGTTCCCGATGGATCCTCGCTTCGTACCGAAGGCAGCTAACGTTCCGGGTCTCCAGATCGCTGACCTCATCGCTCGACCGATTGGACGTCATGTCCTCGCCCCTGACCAGCCGAATCGTGCTTTTCAAGTAATCCAAAAGAAGATGGACCGAAGCCCTTCTGGCGTGATCGAAGGGTGGGGGCTCAAAGTGTTTCCGTAAAACAAAAGGCCCCGGCGCATCCGCCGAGGCCCCTTGTCGACCGGGAATCCCCAATCCTTTAATTTCTGAACGAGAGTGTCCCTCGGTAGATTCCGGGAGTCAAGGCCGGCGTCTCGACGGCTGCGGATACAAATGAATCTATCGGTATGACATACGCGGAGGGGAGACGCCTCTGGGCCAGCCGGCGAGACGCCAGCGCTCCGGTTGACGGCTTTCGCCGTCAACTACAATCCGCGCCCATGCTTTTCGATTCCTCCATGCGCGCGCTGGCGCACGCCACCGTCGATGCGCTGTTCGATCATGTGGAGAACGTCTCCGGGCGGCGGGTGGTCGACTGGCAGACGTCGGAGGAGCTGCGGGCGAAGGTTCGGATTGATGACGGCGGTGGCGCGGAGCCGATGGCGCTCATCCGGCTGCTGATGGAGAACGCCATCCAGCTTCATCATCCGGCGTACATGGGGCATCAGGTCTGCCCGCCGTTTCCCAGCGCGGTGATCGGCGATCTGGTGATCTCGACGCTGAATCAGTCGACGGCGGTGTTCGAGATGAGCCCGATCGGGACGGTGATCGAGCAGGAGGTGGTTCGCTGGCTGGCCGATCGCGTCGGCTATCCCTCGACATCCCTCGGCACCGCGGTCTCCGGCGGCTCGGCGGCGAATCTGACGGCGTTGCTGGCGGCGAGGGCGCGCACTCCCGGTCGTACGAAGATCCTTTGCTCCGCGGATGCCCACTACTCCATCGCCCGCGCGGCGTCGATCATGGGCATCGCCTCGGACGATGTGATCAAGATTCCGACGGATGCGGAGCACCGGCTGGATGTAGCGGCTCTCGAAACCGCGCTGCGCGATGCCGGCGAAGTCATGGCCATCGTGGCTACCTCGGGGTCGACGGCCACAGGGGCCTTCGACGATCTTCGAGCCATCGCCTCGCTGCGCGACAAGTACGACACCTGGCTCCACGTCGATGCCGCGCACGGCGCCTCGGTCGTTCTCAGCGACCGGCTGCGGCCGCTGGTCGACGGTCTCGATCTGGCCGACTCTCTGACGTGGGATCCACACAAGATGCTTTGGATGTCGCTCTCCCTCGGCGTAATCCTGGTACGCGAGGGGCGCTGGCTGCGCCGCGCCTTCGAGGCCGATGCGCCCTATCTCTTCAACGCCGAGCGCGCGGGCGACAACATCGGCGAGATGACCATTCAGTGCTCCAAACGCGCCGACGCCGTCAAGCTGTGGCTGACGCTGCAGACGTCGGGTACCCGTCCCTTCGTCGAGGCGATGGAGCATGTGACGGACTTGACGCGCTACGTGTACGAGCAGGTGGCGGCGTCGGACGACTTCGAGGCAATGCATGTCCCGCGGTTCAACATCTTCTGCTTCCGCCACCGCAGCGACGACGAGACGAACGCCGCGTTGCGCGAGAAATTGATCCGATCGGGACAGGCCTGGATCACGTCGACAGTGCTCAAGGGCCAACGCGTGCTGCGGGTGACGATGATCAATCCGCGGACGGAGCGGGGAGATGTGGATCGGATGATTGCGGCAATCAGGAAGCTGAGGAGTCCATCCTGACGCGAGCGCAGCGAGATGTCAGGATCTCCGGTGGCACTTGGTAGGGATCTGCCAAGTCCCGGCACAGACAAGAGTGTCTGTGCCACATCGGTCCCGCAAGACTCCACTCTTCTGCCAATACCGACGGCCAATGTGGCACAGACACTCTTGTCTGTGCCGGTACTCGCCATGACTGAAGAGTGTGCGCCATCGGTCCCTCACTTGTGGCCGGAGTCGCGCGGGATGACCGGAGATCCTGCCGTCTACGCGGCAGGATAAGATCGCCGACATGCCACTCCGTATCGTCCTCGTCGAACCGAAGGAAGCCGGCAATGTCGGGGCGGCGGCGCGGGTGATGAAGAACTTCGGGTTCTGCGATCTCTGGATCGTCGGCGATCATCCGAAGCTGCATCCGCTGGCGGGATGGTGGGCCAGCGGCGCGGAGGACGTCGTGGAGAAGGCGCACTTCGCGCCGGCGTTGCACCACGCGCTGGCCGATGCACATGTGACAGTGGCCACGACCTCGGCACGCGAGCGGACGACGCCGGTCGATCTGAATCCGGTCGAGGTGGCGCAGCTCTCCGCCTCGCTCGACGACGCCCAGACGCTGGCGCTCGTCTTCGGCCGCGAGGACAGCGGGCTGACGTGGGAAGAGGTGATCCAGTGCCAGCGCACGGCGGTCATCCCGACCGATCCGTTCTTTCCGACGATGAATCTGGCGCAGTCGGTGGGCGTCTTCTGCTACGAGCTGTCGACGACCTCGCGTGCGCCGGCAGCGCGGGAGCTGGCTCCGGCGGCGCGGATCGAGCGGCTTCATGAGCGCGTGCAGTCGCTGCTGGTCGAGATCGGATTCCTGCACGGCGACAATCCCTACCGCGTCTACGACGATCTGCGCACCATCTCCGCGCGCGCCAATCTCGACGGCCGCGAGGCCACCATCCTCCTCGGCATCCTCCGGCAGATCGAGTGGAAGCTCGCTCAGACTGCCGGCGGCGGGACGCCTTGACTGCCGTGCGGACCTTGCAGACACTCGGCGATCATCTCGATGAACTTCTCGAGGTCGAACGGCTTGAGGATGGAGTTGCAGACCGCGTCGGCCGGGATCTTCTCGACGCCGCGTTTGCCGGCGGCGGTGAAGACGATGATGTGGGGACGCTGGCCGGGGTAGTCGCGGCCGATCTGCTCGATGAACTCGTAGCCGTTGACGCGCGGCATCATCAGATCGAGGAGAATCAGGTCGTACGCCCTGTCATGCCGCACTTTTTCCAGTCCGACCGCGCCGTCTTCCGCCAGCTCGACCTCGAACTTCATCCGCTTGAGGACCGCCTGCAGCAGCACGCGGATGGCGAGATCGTCGTCGATTACCAGAATCCTGCGGCCACTCCCGTCGATCTTCTCAGTCATCGTCACTACGTTCGGCTCTCCGCGAATGGCCATCATGCGAAACACATACCGGCCTCAAGTTTAGGCGCCGTAAGAGCTTACGGTATCGGGCGATGACAGGCAATGACGGACGCTTCTGAGAGTTACGCGTTCCGGCCGTGGGTACGGCGCGCCGGCGCGTCGATCGTGCTCGTTGCGGCGGGTGTAACCGCGGCCATGGTCATTGCACTCATTGCAAACCCGGCCGCGCGCTACGGCTGGATCGGCGAGCGCGCCATCTGGGTCTACATCGGCACGCTCTGGATCGGCGGCCTCAAGGTCTGGCTCGGCGCGCGGCGCGCGGTCGCGGAGATTGGCAACGAGACGCTGACCCTCCGCCCGCTCCATCAGTTCCGCTCGCGCACGCTGCGCTGGACGGAGATCCGCGGCACCGAACAGATGACCGGCGGCGACCGGATGATCGTCTACTACGACACCCCGCGCGGCATGCGCTTCGTGGCCATGAACCTGAACCTGATCAAAGGGCGGCGGTACTTTCTGGCCGAGGTGGATGGAAGGCTGCGGGGGATGGGATTCGTGGAGAAAACTGTGGAAAGGTCGCGATATCTTTCGAGACCGCAATGACGCCGAAGAAAGAGATCGACAAACTGCGCGCGGAGCTGGAGCGGCACAACCGGCTCTATTACCTCGAGGCGGCGCCGGAGATCAGCGACTTCGAGTTCGATCAGCAGTTGAAGCGCCTGCAGGAGCTCGAGGCGGCCCATCCCGAATTCGCCGATCCGAACTCCCCCTCGCAACGCGTCGGCGGTGCGCCGATGAGCGGCGACTTCGTCACGGTGATTCACGATCCGCCGATGCTGTCGATCGAGAACGCCTACACGCTGGAAGAGCTCCACGAGTGGGACGCGCGGGTGAAGAAGGGGCTGGGCGTCGATGAGGTCGAGTACGAGGCGGAGCTGAAGATCGACGGGGTTTCGATCGATCTGCTCTACGAAAACGGCGCCCTGACGCGCGCGGCCACGCGCGGCGACGGCGTGCGCGGCGATGACGTGACGGTGAATGTCCGCACCGTGCGCGCGCTGCCGTTGAAGATCACCACGACGTGGAAACGGGTGGAGGTGCGCGGCGAGATCTACATCTCCGCCGGCGATTTCAAGATCCTCAACGACCAGCTCGAAGAAGCAGGCCAGCCGGTGCTGGCCAATCCGCGCAACGCCGCCGCCGGCTCGCTGCGGCAGAAGGATCCCAAGTTAGTCGCCCAGCGGCGGCTGAGCGCATTCGTCTATCACCTCGTCGCCACCGACGATATTCGCGTGGCGTCGCAGTCGCAAGCGTACGAGATGCTGGAGTCGATGGGCTTTCCGCTCAATCCGAAGCGGGACCTCTTTGCGGGAATGGCCGCGGTCGAGGCGTTCATCGAAACGATCCGCGAGCAGCGCCACAGCCTGACCTTCGACATCGACGGCATCGTCATCAAAGTCAATCGGCGCGCGCAGCAGCAGGAGCTTGGTGCTACATCGAAAGCCCCGCGTTGGGCCATCGCTTTCAAATATCCCCCCGAGGCGGCGGAGACGGTGGTGCGGGCCATCAATCTGTCCGTCGGGCGTACCGGCGCGGTGACGCCCGCGGCCGAGTTCGACCCGGTTCACCTCGGAGGGACGACGGTCGTCAACGCCACGCTGCACAACTTCGACGAGGTGGCGCGCAAGGATGTACGCGTCGGGGATCACATCGTGGTCGAGAAGGGCGGCGACATCATCCCGAAAGTGGTCGACGTTTTGACCGCCAAGCGCCCCGAGGGGACGAAGCCGGTTGTGCTCCCGACGCATTGCCCTACCTGCGGCGAGCCGCTGCATCGCTTCGAAGGGGAGGTGGCCATCCGCTGCATCAACCAGGGATGCCCGGCCATCGTGCGCGAGTCGCTGTTTCATTTCGGCGCGCGCAAGGCGATGGACATTGAGGGGCTCGGCTACCAGACCATCACCCAACTGCTCGAGGCGGGACTGATAACCGACTACGCGTCGCTGTACGAGCTCCCCGAGGCGGAAGTAGCCAGTCTGCCGGGGAAAGGGGAGCTGTCGGCGCGCAAGCTGAGCGAGGGGATCGAGAAGTCGAAGACGGCGGAGTTGTCGCGAGTCATCTTCGCCATCGGCATTCGCATGGTCGGAGAGCGCGCGGCGAAGCTGCTGGCCAACCGCTTCGGTTCCATCGATGCGCTGATGAACGCCTCGGCGGAGGAGCTGGTGGAGGTGGACGAGATCGGGCCGAAGGTGGCGGAGTCGATCACCTTCTACTTCTCGGTCCCCGCGAACCGCGAGCGAATGGCCAAGATGCGGCGGCTCGGCGTGGCGCCGACCCATGTGGCCGCGGTGCGGGGCGACCGGCTGGCGGGGAAGACGCTGGTGGTCACCGGAACGCTGGCCCGTTACTCCCGCGACGAGATCCACAAGCTGATCGAGCGCGAGGGAGGCAAGCCCTCGGGGTCGGTGTCGGCGAAGACGTCGTACCTCGTGGCCGGCGAGGCAGCCGGCTCGAAACTCGAGAAGGCCTGGTCGCTGAACGTGCCGATCGTGACGGAGGACGAGTTCCTGGCGATGATCGGTGATGCGTAGGCTCGCCCCGATCATCGCCGCCGTCGCCGCGGCGCAGCTCTGGCTTGCGTATCGCTACTACGGATTCCTGACCGGCGACGACGTCGAAGTGCTGTCCGAGGCGTTCCGGCGGGCGCGGGGACTGGCGTATGTGCCGTGGGACGTCCGCAATCTCTTCGTGCCGGACGTCGTGGTCGCACCGGTGGTGTGGCTGGCGCGCGGGGCGTCGACGCGGATGGCGATCTTCCTCACCTCGCTGCCGTTCATCGCGCTGTCGGGGCTGACGATCTGGCTGGTGTACCGGCTGGCGTTGCGGTGGTGCAATCAGCAGGCGGCGTTCGTCGCTGTGTTGCTCTTCGCCACGCACTGGATACCGTTCGGATTCGGGAGCACGATCTATCCGCGGACGCTGGCGGCGGCGTGCGTTGTCGCGGCCGCGTTGATCGTGGAGAAGTGGCCGTTTGCGGCGGGGGCGTTGGTGGGGGTGGCGTTCGCGGACCGGTTCAGTGAGATCGTGTTTCTGGCTCCGGTGCTGATCGCCCTGCGGCACAGACAAGACATTGATCCCCGGTATGAGGCGCAGACTCCGCAAACAAGCAGGGCCAATGTGGCACAGACACTCTTGTCTGTGCCTGCCGGAACTTGGAGGCTCCTCCTCGGCACCGCCATCTCCATCTTCCTCACCGTCGGCGTCTACGACTGGCTGACCTGGGGCACGCCTTTCTCCAGCATCATCAAGTTCGCGCACCTCACGGTGGTCGCGCCCGACTTCGCGTCGCGGGTGAAGTATCAGGCGCCGTGGTGGTATGTCGCGAACCTGGTGCGGTGGTGTTCGCCGGCGCTGCTTCCGCTGCTCTGGTTCGCGCGCCGCAGCCGGGCCATCTGGTTCGTCGTCATCCCGCTCGTCGCCTTCTCCGCGATCAGGCACAAGGAGCTGCGCTATCTGCAGGTGATGATTCCGTTCCTCTGCGTGGCCGCCGCGATCGGGTTCGCATCGATGCGCAACCGCCGGATCGCCATGGCGCTGCTGGCGGCGTCGATGCTGTGGGATCTGTATGGGATCCGCTACTTCGCGCACAAGTCCCAGCCGGCGGTGATGGCTGCGCAGTGGCTGGCGTCGACCCCGTCGATCCACTCGGTGGCCGCCTCCCAGCTCTGGGCCTTCGGCGACAAGCTGTACCTCGGCGACCGGATGGCGATGTCGGACGTCGGCACGCCGCCGGAGCACCTCGAAGAGGTGCGCGCCGACGCCGTGGCGATGTACGAGACCGATCTCGACGTGCCCTCACGCGCCGCTGCGTTAATCGCGAATGGCTATGCGCCCGTGCAGACGTTCCGCGACGGCTCCGCGCGGGCGGTGGTGGTGTTCCTGCGCCCTAAAAATCCTTCCGGTACTTCGGATCGAGCGCGTCGATAAGTCCGTCGCCGAGGAAGTTGAGGCCCATGACGGCCAGCATGATGGCGATGCCGGGCCAGATGGCGAGATGGTTGGCCAGTCCGAGGTAGCGGCGGCCGGAGGTGAGCATGGCACCCCATGACGGCGTCGGCGGCTGCACTCCCAGTCCCAGAAACGACAGCGCGGCCTCGGAGAGAATCGTCCCGGCCAGGCCGAGTGTGGCCATCACGATCATCGGGTTCATCACGTTCGGCAGCACGTGCCGCATGATGACTCGCGGCGAGCGGGCGCCCATGGCCTTGGCGGCGATGACGTACTCCATCTCGCGCACTTTCAACACCTGGCCGCGCACAAGACGGGCGTAGCCGACCCAGCCGATCACGACTAACGCCAGGACGACATTGTTGAGGCTCGGGCCGAGCACGGCCACCATGGCGATGGCCAGGAGGATGCCGGGGAAGGCCAGGAGGATGTCGGTGACGCGCATGATGACCGTGTCCATCCATCCGCCGAAGTAGCCGGCCATCGATCCGAGGGTGATGCCGATGATGGAGGCCAGGATGACCACGCTGAAGCCGACGCGCAGCGATACGCGCGCCCCCCAGATGATGCGCGAGAGAACGTCGCGCCCGAGGTCGTCGAGACCGAGCAGGTGACCATGCGATGGGGCTTCCAGCCGGCGCGCGGTGTCCTGGGCATCGGGATCGAAAGGGGAGAGGAGAGGCGCGGCAATGGCGACGATGACCAGGGCTACGGTCAGCAGGAGACCGGTGGTGAAGGCGAAGTTCTTGAGGAGACGGGTCATCTGTTTGAGTCGGCGGCAGTCAGCCTCATTCCAGCTTGATCCTCGGGTCGACGACGCCGTACAGTAGATCACTCGCGAAGTTCACGAGGATGTAGGTCAAGGCGATGACGAGAATCGAGGCCTGCACCTGCGGGTAGTCGCGGGTCGAGATCGAGGTCAGGAGCAGGCGGCCGAGGCCGGGCCAGGAGAAGATCTGTTCGGTGATGATGGCGCCGGTGAGAAGCGATCCGAACTGCAACGCCAGCACGGTGATCACGGGGATCATGGCGTTCTTGAGGGCGTGACGGAAGATGGCGCGGCCGCGGGTGACCCCTTTGGCCACCGCCGTGGTGACGTAGAGCTGCGTCAGCTCGTCGGCGAGCGAGATGCGGATCATGCGCGTCAGGATCGCCGAAAGGGCCAGCCCCATCGTCAGCGACGGCAGCACCAGCGAGCGCAGACCGTCGTCACGTCCCGACACCGGGAACCACTGTCGGTCGATGGCGAAGATGATGATGAGCAGCGGTCCGAAGAGGAAGCTGGGCATGGAGACGCCGATGAGGGCGAAGAAGCGCGCCACGTTGTCGATCCAGGAATTTCGATAGATGGCCGAGATCACGCCGAGCGGGAAGGCCACCAGCAGGGCTACCAGCATCGAGCCCATGGCCAGCTCGATTGTGGCTGGATAGCGTTGCCGGATCTGCTCCGAGACGCTGGTGTTGGTCTGAAAGGAGGTGCCGAGGTCGCCACGAAGGACGTGCGTGACGTAGTGGACATATTGCGTCCAGAGCGGCTGGTCGAGCCCGAGCGCCTTGCGCACGGCGATGACGTCCTCCGCCCGCGCCCCCTCGCCCGCGATCTGCACCGCCGGATCGCCCGGGATCATGTGGATCAGCGAGAAGACGAGCGTCAGGATCCCGAAGGTGATCGGGATCATCTGGAGGAAGCGGCGAAGGATGTACTGTGACATTTCCGGTTTGGTAGGAGCTAGGTTTGTGCCACGGAGGGAGAGTCAAAGGAGAAATGTTGAATGTTGAGTGTTGAATGTTAAATGGGCTTCGCTCCGCCACCAGCCATTTCACATTGAACATTCACCATTGAACATTCAACATTTCGTTTTTGACTTACCCCATCCCCGTCTGCTTCCCCGCGAAGTTCCATCCTCCGATCTTCATCACCGGGGCGATGGTACCGCCGACGTGGTTGTACCAGGTGGCGACGCGGCGCCGTTCGCGGGTGAGTCCTTCGATGCGGGAGTAGGCTTCGACGATCGACTGCGTCCAGCGGAGGTTCGGCAGGCGGGCCACCACCTCGCCGTCGCGAATGAGGAAGGTGCCGTCGCGGGTAGTGCCGGTCATGAGCGCCGTCTTCGGCTCGAGAAGGCCGTTGACGTAGTTGAAGCGGGTGACCCAGATGCCCCGCTTGGTCGAGCGGATGAGCTCCTCGCGCGTGGCCTCGCCGCCGTCGATGGCGAGATGAAATGCCGAGCCGTGCTCGGTCCCGCCGAGAGTCCAGCAGGTGGCGGTGGGAGCGAAGCCGAGGCGGTCGGCGTAACTCTTGTCGACCGCGGGCGAGCGGACCACGCCGCGCTCGATGAGCGCCACGCGCCGTTTCGGCAGCCCTTCCATGTCGAAGGGGAAGGGGAGGAAGGCGGGGTCGAGGGCGTCGTCGGCTAGCGTGAAGTTCGTGCCGAGGATCTGCTTGCCAACATTATCGACAAAGAACGATGAGCCGTCGTCGTACGCCGATCCGCTCAGCGTGATGAGATTCATCCAGTCGGCCACCTCGGCGGTCGCCGGCGGCTCGAGGATGACGTCGTAGGGGCCGGGCTCGATGTCTTCGTTCGTACCGGCGCAGAGCGTGGCCTTGAATGTGGCCTCGTCGCCGAGGGCGACGATGTCGAGGTTTCTGCGATCGACGTCCGTGGCGTATCCGGAGCCATCCGCGCCGATGGCGATTACGGTGGCGTCCGACGAGGTGAGCGTGCAGTAGCGGCGAATACCGTGTGTGTTGGCGACAGCGATGGATGACGCGCCCGTTCCGTACGCCCCGGCAAATTCGACCTTGGATGCTCTCCCGCGATCGAACATGGCCCGCAGCGCGCGGGCCTTGTCGGCCGGGGCGATGCCGGCGGTGGCTTCATCGAAGGTGTGCACATCGGGCAGCGGCTCGTGACCGCGATAGAGCCCGCTGAAGTTCTGCAGCGGATCGGAGTGCCGGGCCGCCTCGCGCGCCAGGGCGGCGGTCCGCGCGATCTCATCGGCGTCGAACACGGTGGTCGACGCCACCCCCATGGCGTCGTCGACGATCACCCGCAGCGTCAGCTCCGCGCTGATCTCCGACATGTTCTGGTGCAGGTTGGAGTTGGCAAATCGACTGATGTTCTGGTCCGTCGATTCGAACACCGCATCGGCCTCGGCCGCACCGGTGGCGCGCGCGGCGTCGAGCGCGGCGTCGAGGATTGCGAAGGAGTGGTTTTCGGAGCGCATTTTTGCGTTCTCAGAGAAGCGGAATGTTCAATGATGAATGTTGAATGTTCAATGTTGAATGTGGCTGCGCGGAGCTGGCCATCCATTCAACATTGAACACTCAACATTCAACATTCGGTTTTCGATCATCCCACTACCCCATTTCCACATTACGAAACCGGGCCGCCGGTGCGCCGTGAGCGACGCGCATGGTCTGCATCGGATCGCCTTTGCCGCAGTTGGGGAGACCCCAGATCTGCCAGCTTGCACGATCGGCGACGGCGTCGCAGGAGCGCCAGAAGTCGGGGGTGGTGCCGGTGTAGAGGGGATTGCGGAGCAGGCGGCCGAGGCGGCCGTTCTCGATCTCGTAGGCCACCTCGCAGCCGAATTGGAAGTTGAGGCGAAGGTCGTCGATCGACCACGACTTGTTCGTCTCCACGAAGATGCCGTGCTTCGTATCGGCGATGATGTCGGCCAGCGGCGTGCTGCCCGGCTCGAGGTTGATGTTGGTCATGCGGATGATTGGGATGCGCGCGGCGGTCTCGGCCCGAACGGTGCCGTTCGAGGTGCGGCCGATGACGGGGGCGGTGTCGCGGCCGGTCAGGTAGCCGGTGAACATCCCCTTTTCGATGAGATGGAAGCGCTGTGCGGGAACGCCGTCGTCATCGAAGCCGAAGGAGCCGATAGAGCCGGGGATTGTGGCGTCGCCGACGATGTTGACGTGCTCGGAGCCGTAGCGGAAGTTGCCGAGCATCGATGGTTTCAGGAACGACCCGCCGGCCAGCGAGATCTCCAGTCCCAGGGCCCGATCGAGCTCGGTGGGATGGCCGCACGATTCGTGGACCTGCAGGGCCAGTTGCGCCGATCCGATGATGAGATCGAAGCGCCCCGCGGGCGCTTTCGGCGCCGCCAGCAGCGCCAGCGCTTCGTCGCGGATGTCGAGCGCTTTCTTTGGAAGATCGAGCCGCTCGATGAACTCCCATCCCGCGGCCTGAAAGTCGCCGCCGAAGGGATTGGGGTAGGTGCGCCGCTGGAACTCGTTCCCTTCGATCGCCGCCGCCTCGATACCGCCGCCCATCTCGGTTGTGGTCTGCTCGATGTAGCTGCCCACGGTCGAGGCGAAGATCTTCTCCTGCCGGTAGCAGGAGATGTCGCCGACGACCTGATGGATGCGGCCGTCGCCGCGCATCGGCTCGGTCGAGGCCAGCAGATGCTCGATCTTCTTTTCGATGGGGATCGACCACGGATCGATCTCATACGTCGACGACCACGTGGCCACATGCGGCGCGACGTCGCTGAGCACGACCCGCTGGGTCGAGGCGATGTTGCTGGCCGCCGCCACCTCCACCGCCCGCCGCGCCGTCTTCCTCAGCGACTCCTCGGAGGTATCGCTGTTCGCCGCGAAACCCCACCCGTCACCGACCAGCACCCGGACGCCGATAGCGCGGTCGATCGTTGAGGACAAAGTCTCCACCTCCCCGTTGCGCACCCGCACATGCTGCTGATGCGTCGCCGTCCATCGGACGTCGGCATAGCGCAGAGCGGGATCTTTCAGGGAGGCGAGCACGTCCTCCAGCTGAGCGCGTGTGGGCTTCATCAGGAGCGCGGATTATATGTGGAGCGCTGGCGGCGCGCCGTTGCTTCACTGCCCGACACTGCCCTGACGTCCGATCGCGATTCCGGTGAGCTGGAAGTCGTCCTCTTCATCGACCTCGATCGGAGCGTAGCGTGTATTGCAACTGATCAACCGGATACGGCCGACGCGGAGCTCGAGCTTCTTCACGAGGATTGTGCCCGCGAGGCGACAGGCGACGATGCGCTTCGACGCGTCACGAATAGCGTGCGTCGGCGCAACGAAGAGGAGATCGCCATCGAGGATTCCTGCCTCGGTCATCGAGTCGCCGGCGGCCTGAAAGACCATTCGCGCGCCCCGGAGGTAGTACGACCGCGGTACCTCCGCAGTGGGTTGAAGCACGGCATTCGGAGCCGCGAGCGCGTCGAGGGCCGGCGACATGCGGACGGCGGCCTGGAGATAGTCGATGACGCGGCGAATTTCGGCTCTCTGCTCGGCGTCGAGGAGGAAGGCCGGCTCGTCGAGCAGCGTCCCGACGTTCTCGCCGAGCGCGTGCGTGATACGGACAACGGTGTCGAACCCGGGCTGCACGTGGATGCCGCTGAGCACGCGGCTGAGTGTTTCCTGGTTCACTCCCGCCGCCGCCGCGATTGCGGTTTGCGTTCGCCCGCTCGCGTCGACCGCGGCACGCAACCTCTCGCGCCAACTCACGAATGGAACGTACTTCACTGTCGTTCCCCGGTTCAAACGTCCAGCCATCGACCGAGGCTCCCTCGGGTCTAGGCATACGTATAGCGGCGGAGCCTTCTTCTACCATTTCACGGCCACAGATCAGGAGATCGTGGCGTTGGGTCCCCGGGGTCTCTCTCCTATTTGTAGAGAACGGCAACGTGAGCAATTTGGCAGGAAGTCGGGAAATCGCAACCAGATGTCCCTCTCATCGATGGTGGGGCAACAGAACTGAACTCATTGAGACTATGGGGTACCGAACGAAAGAGGAGCTGGAGGATGGAATCGCCGAGTACCTGGCGTTCTGCCACGGCGAAAAGACGGCGGCACGAGCCTCCGAGCTGGCAACATTCCTGAAGCTCGGTTACCAAAACCTTTTCCGCCTTTGCAATCGTCTTCTCGGCTCACCGCCCAAAGCTGTCCTGCGGTCACACCAACTGTCGTTTGCGGAACGGCTCCTTCGCGCTGGCAGGATCTCTATCGATGAGATTGGGATGATGGCAGGCTTCGGCGACCGGCGTACTTTCTATCGGGCGATCCGTCGCCAGTTCGGATGCTCGCCAGTGCTCCTCCGGCAGGCCGTCATAAATTGCCCCTAGACAACTTGACTCGCCGGCCATATCCTGCCGCCCATCATGATCGCACCTGTTTCCATCATGCATTCCGTTGGATGGGTCGGGCCATTTGGAGTTGGCTGCGAAAAATGGAGGAACGCGATGCGGCATTCTATCTTGATTGCTTCCTGCCTTCTGTCGGGTCTCTTGTTTGCTGGCTCCTCGCCGACAGGTAAGGTTCACTCGAAGGCGCCGTGGCTCTGGACCGACGGCGAACGGGTCACCGCAAGGATAGATGCCGCGGGACAGACATCTCGAGTTGACGCCTTCATGACAAGTCGTGAGGCTGCGTCTTCTGCAGTACGAATACGGTCGGCCTCGGTGCAACAAGTCGCCGCAAGACCAATCGATGTGATCTTGGGGAGTGCCAATCCCGAGCTTCTCATGCCTTTCGAAATCTTCGGCATATTTGTCCGAGCAGCATACGGAAAAGAGGACGATGTCGCCCAAAGAGTTCGCCGCGACGCTGAGCTCAAAGCGCATGCGCTTGGCCTACCAATGGATTTCATGGCCACGTTGGAACAGGAATCGATGGAACTCATTCGGGTCGAGCGAGACTACGACGACCTCGAAAGTCGCTACGCGAGCCGCGGACCTACGACTATTGGCGAGGCTGCCGCAAGACAGAAAGCTTTTGAAACCAGAATGTGCCCTCTCAGGGCACAGGCGATCAAACGTCTTCGATCGATATATGGCGTCAGATTTGATCAGTTTCTCTATACGGCGATTGCTCCGGGTGTGTTCAAGCAGCTCGATGTGCGCGAAACCGAAACCGAACTTCGCAGCAAGTCGGAGGGATGCCAATGAAATGCAGGGCGAGTCTGTTCGTTTTGGTATTCCTTGGAATTCTCCCAAGAGCATTTGGCAGTTTTGACGGTTACGTCACGCTATCGGCAGACAACTTTGGTGGTCTGACGTCGACGACTAACGTGGTCTACACGTTCGATATCATTACCTGTACAAACTGTACCTACCAGTTGATCGGAGACCACAAGATCCTAGAGTCGAATGGCGGTGGAGTTGTAAGACAAAACCAATGGGGTGTCTACGGTACTCAATATCGAAACACGCTCAATGCGGCAGGTGCTCCCGGTTCATGCTATTTCGCGACAAGTAACGCATCGATGACCGGTCAGCCCCCCGACGCGTGGGCGCCCTCTGTCCCGCTCGGAAGTGGCGGTCCCTGGCAGAGTTCGTCAGCTTGCATCGCCGCTCCACCACCGCCGCCACCGGCTCCAGACCCAGGGCCGGGAGGCTGTATTGACAACTGCGGCGGCGGCACCGACGGCACATTCAACTCCTCCAGTGCCGGCAACGATCCCCTTGTCATCAGTCTAAGCGGACCGTACAAACTCTCGGGGATCGACGATCCAGTCTCTTTCGATATGAACGCGGTCGGCCATCCTCAGCAGATCGGCTGGACCGCGCCCGAGGCGGACGTCGCCTTTCTCGCCCTGGACCTAAACGGGAACGGCAGAATCGACGATGGCACGGAGCTCTTCGGGAACGCAACCGCGTTGCGTGGCGGCGGTCGCGCTTCGAATGGCTTCACCGCTCTCGCCCAATACGATCTGAACGGCGACGGCGTCATCGACGCCTCGGACCCCATCTGGACCGATCTCCTGCTGTGGATCAACGCGAACCATAACGGCCGCTGCGATCCTGGCGAATTGCAGCACATTACCTTGTCGTCCATCACCGCCATCGATATTGACCATCACTGGTCGGGCCGACGCGATCAATATGGTAACCACTTTGGTTTCGAGGGTCGCCTGCATGAAGGCAAGGCTGTGCGGTCCTTCTACGACGTCTTCTTCGTAATGGCACACTGAAATACCACACACCGCAGTAAGGAGGAAACGATGCGCAAGACAGTTCTGGCCCTGGTCCTGATCCTTCTTTCGACGTCGTTGTATGCCGCCAAGCCGGTGACTGATGGACCGATGCCTTCCGCCGACGACTACACCGTGCTTGCGGGAAAGGTCACCATCGGGACGATCGATGTGCACATGATCGGCGTCCTCGTCGACGACGGCGGACCGTATCGCCATCTGTTCCGGCTCTGGACGGAGGCACCGCTCAAGACGTTCCGGGCATCGAGCCAGAGCGCCAGCATCGAGTTCCGTGGTGACGAGCTGGTGGTCATGGCGGCGGACCAGGAGTGGTTTTATGCACTGGTGACCAACGCCGCCGACCACCACGCGCCTCGGCAGCCGGTCGGGTTCAGCGGAGCACGCTACGTCGGGTACGGACTGAATCACGAGATTCGACCCGTCGCAGCGAAGACCGCCGGCAATGGCCGGCACATCGTTGCGCTCGACTCCTGCGACGATTTCGACAGTTGCATTTTGAACACCGATTACGGCGTCGGAGGCGGCGGCGGCGGATCGTGTGACTCCGGCGGCCCGAACTCGTCATCCTGCTCGACCTCAAACTCGCACGGCTCCTGCTCCGTTACCTGCAGCTATGGCTACGCCTGCTGCACGAACGCGACGAGTACCGCCAACGCAAACTGCCGCTGCGTAAACTGATTCATCGGTCGCCATCGGGCGCGCGATGGTTTACCCTTCGCGCGCTCATCCCATGGCTACCCGAAAATCGAAAGATCAGACTTCCTTCACACCCCCGCCGCCCATCATCCCCGAGGTCGAGCATCAGGCTGTGGCCGACTTTGCGCGGAAGGCGTACCTCGACTATTCGATGTACGTCATCCTCGACCGCGCGCTGCCGCATGTCGCCGACGGATTGAAGCCGGTGCAGCGCCGCATCATCTATGCGATGTCGGAGCTGGGGCTGGGGCCGAACGCGAAGCCGAAGAAGTCGGCGCGCACGGTCGGCGATGTCATCGGCAAGTTTCATCCGCACGGCGACACGGCCTGCTACGACGCCATGGTGCTGATGGCGCAGCCGTTCTCGATGCGCTATCCGCTGGTGGAGGGACAGGGGAACTTCGGCTCGCCGGACGATCCGAAAGAGTTCGCGGCCATGCGCTACACCGAGGCCAAGCTCTCGAAGTTCGCGCAGTCGCTTTTGTCCGAGCTGGAACAGGGGACGGTCGACTGGCGGCAGAACTTCGACGGAACGCTGCGCGAGCCGAAGCTGCTGCCGTCGCGGCTGCCGCACGTGCTCCTCAACGGCGCCTCGGGCATCGCCGTCGGCATGGCCACCGACATCCCGTCGCACAACGTGCGCGAGGTGGTCGGCGCCTGCATCGAGCTGCTCGACAATCCCGACGCCACCATCGCCCAGCTCACCAAGCACATCAAAGGGCCCGATTTTCCGACCGAGGCCGAGATCATCACGCCGCTCGCGGAGATCCGCGAGATGTACAAGACCGGCAACGGATCGATCCGGCAGCGCGCGAAGTGGGAGGTCGAGAACGGCGACATCGTCATCACCGCGCTGCCGTTCATGGTCTCCGGCGCCAAGGTGCAGCAGCAGATCGCGGCGCAGATGAACGCCAAGAAGCTGCCGATGGTCGAGGACATGCGCGATGAGTCGGATCACGAGGACCCGACCCGCATCGTGCTCGTGCCGCGCTCGAACCGCGTCGATCTCCGATGAGGTGATGGCGCATCTCTTCGCCACGACCGATCTGGAGCGGACGTACCGCGTGAACATGAACATGATCGGCCTGAACGGCCGGCCGAGGCTCTACCCGCTGAAGGATCTGCTGAGCGAGTGGCTGGAGTTCCGCATCGAGACGGTGCGGCGGCGGTTGCAGCACCGGTACGACCACGTCAACGCCCGCATCCACATCCTCGACGGCTATCTCATCGCCTATCTCAACGTCGACGAGGTGATCCGCATCATCCGGCGCGAGGACGAGCCGAAGCCGGTGCTGATGTCGCGCTTCAAGCTGTCGGATCTGCAGGCCGAGGCCATTCTCGAATTGAAATTGCGGTACCTCAACAAGCTCCAGGAGATGGAGATCCGCGGCGAGCAGGCCAAGCTCCAGACCGAGCGCGCCGAGCTGGAGAAGGTCCTCGGCTCGAAGGCGCGCCTCCGCAAGCAGGTGCGCGACGAGCTGGAAAAAGATGGCGCCGAGTTCGGCGACCGCCGCCGATCGCCGATCGTGGAGCGCGAGGCGGCCAAGGCGCTCGATGCCACGGCGCTGATTCCTTCGGAGCCGGTGACGGTGGTGCTGTCGGAGCGGGGATGGATCCGCGCCGGCAAGGGGCACGAGCTCGATCCGGCGACGTTGCAGTACAAATCGGGCGATGCCTTCCTGCACGCGGCGCGCGGGCGCAGCAATCAGCTCGCCGTCTTCATCGACTCGATGGGGAGGACGTACTCGCTCCCGGCGCATGAGCTGCCGTCGGCGAAGGGACACGGCGAGCCGTTGACGGCGTTCACCTCGCCAGCGCCCGGCGCGACCTTCGTGGCGGTGCTGATGGGCGATCCCGAGGACCTCTGGCTGCTGGCGTCGGACGACGGATACGGCTTCGTGGCCCGGCTGGAGGATCTGATCACCGACCGCAAGGCCGGCAAGGCGGTGGTGAACGTGAACGACGGAGCGACGGTGCTGCGGCCGCAACGCGTTGGCGTCATGGAGACCGACCGCGTGGCCGCGGCGACGACCAGCGGGAAGCTGCTGCTGTTCGAGGCGGTGGAGCTGCCGCTGCTGGCGCGGGGCAAGGGGGTGCAGACGATCAAGTTGCACAAGACGGAGCTCTTTCCGGAGAAGGTGGCTGGCATCGCCGTCGTGGCCGCGGACGGGACGCTGGTGGTGCATGCCGGCAAGCGCTATACGAATCTGAAGGGTTCCGACCTCGAGCCGTACATCGGCAAGCGCGCCCAACGCGGGTTGAAGCTTCCGCGCGGGTTTCAGAACGTGACGGCGATCGAGTAACGGCGCTAGCGCGTTGTCGGTTATCGGTTGTCGGTTGGTTATTCGACGCCGCAGCAGCGCCCAGACAACCGATAACCGATAACCGACAACGCGCGTAGCGCTATACTCACCGCGCCGGTACCGCAGGAGAAGAATATGAAACGCTCGATGCTCCTCGGTATTTTGTTTCTCGCAGTAGTTGCCTGTGCCCACGCTCCTCAGAGCTCCCCCGTCACGGTAATCATCAATGCCTCGGATGGCGCGGTGGGACGCGTCGATACGGCGAAGCTCCAGAGGATGACCGAGGAGCAGGTCGCTCATGCCAACAGGGGAGCGACACCGCTGACTCTGACAGTGTTCTTCAACTCCGCCGGCTTCGTGGAACGACCGGACATTCAGCCCGACGCCACGCACCGCGGTGCTCCCGCGCGAGTCAGTCCGCTTTCCATCACGGCTCTCTCGGCCACTCCGTGGGACGACGGGTTGATCGTGGAGTATGGCAACAGCGTCGCTGCGCAGTTGCGCTCGAATCTCCATTGGCGGAGGGAGGTCGTGGTCGGGACGTACACGATCAGCGACGATGCCGGCAACGTGCTGGAGCAGCGGCCGGTGGTCGTTGGCGCGCTCGATCCCGATGTGTCGTGGATGAATCTGCAGATGACGTCGATGCGGACGACCGGCCAGTACTTGGCCTCGCGCGTGGCGGCCCTACAAAAATGAAGCGGGCAACCATCGTCATGATCGCGGCACTGCTGCCGCTCGCGGCGATGGCCGCGGCGCGGGTGACGGCGAAGGATCTCTCCGCCATCCGCGCCGTGCTCGACACTCAGGTGGCGGCGTGGAACCGCGGCGACATCGATGCCTACATGTCCGGCTATGCCCAGAGCGACGACACCATGTTCGTCGGCGCCGACGTCACCCGCGGCTGGACGAAGGTGCGCGACCGCTACAAGGCGAAGTACGACTCCCGCACGAAGATGGGAACGCTCACCTTCTCCGATCTCGCTCTCCGCCCCCTCGGCGAGAACGACGTTGTCGTCACCGGCGCCTGGCTTCTGAAACGCGAAGCCGATTCTCCGCACGGACGATTTACGCTGATCTTCCACCACCGACCGGAGGGGTGGCGGATCGTGTACGACCACTCGTCGTAGTAGGGTCGATCGCGCTCACTCACATCACTGTCATCCTGAGCCGCCGGAGCCGCGTAATCGCGAAGCGATTGCGCGGCGCAGGACGGTCGAAGGACCCCAAAGTTGTATCCCGGAAAGGGCGGTGGGTACGTCGACAGCCGCCGCCCTGTCCGGGTTTCAGGCTGGGGGTCCTTCGACCGTCCTACGCTGCTCCGTCGCTCCGCGGCGAAGCAGCTCCGGCGGCTCAGGATGACAGTGAGATGGAACGTAGCCGCCCCTCACCGAAAACTGATCGGAATATCGTCCATCGTCAGCACCCCAGGCTTTGCGCTGACCACGCGCGGGATGGCGTTGACGACCATCGCTGCCGTGGCGCGGTCGCCGTGGACGCCGCCTTTGATGACCATCTCGACGTCCGGCACGCCGTGCACGATCACGCGGTCGGCGGCGACGTCTTCGGCGCCGACGTACATCCGCAGCTCCAGGCTGACGTTGATCTTGCCGCGGCCGTAGATGGTCTGATGGACGCCGGCGACCTGGCCGGCGGCGCAGGTGAGGTACTGCGTCTTCACTTCGCGCTCGGCGATGATCGGCTCGATCTTCTCGTCGCTGACCGACTCGAACTCGGCGCCGAGGCCTTTGCCGACCATCATCAGCGACTCGCGGAGACCCATGTGCTTGATCTTGCCGGCATCGACGGCGGCGCGGAATTCGTCGGGGGTCATGCCCGCGCCGACTTTGCGCTGCAACGGTTCGCGTCGCGTCGATGCGTTCTGGATGCGGATGATCTCGACCGAGTCGATGTGCTGGCAGACGGAGGTGACGGTCAGCGGGAGCTTGTCCATCACGAAGCCGGGATTGACGCCGGTGCCGAGGAGGGTGACGTTCTTCGAGCGGGCGGTCTGCTGGAGCTCTTCGCGGATCTGCTGATCGAGCGGGAAGGATAATTCTTCGCACGTCGAGACGACGTGGCAGCCGCGCTCGAGCAGATCCTTGAGCTGGCCGGAGACGTCGCGCAGACGGGAGCCGGTGGAGTGGCAGACGACGTCGGCCTTCCCTTCCAGCTCGCGCGTGACTTTGACGCCGACCTCGCGGTCGAGTCCGATGACTTCGCCGAGGTCTTTGCCGATCTTGTTGGGGTCGACGTCGACCGCGGCGACGACGCGCAGCCACGGTTTGGTGAGCAGCAGCCGCGCGATCTCCGCGCCGATGGGACCGATGCCGTACTGCGCTACGGTGATGGGTTGAACAGGATTCATGAGCACCTCGTGAGCAAAAGTGGCGGGATTGTAGTGGATGGAGTGGGTTAGTCGAAGAGTGGATTAGTGGGTGAGTAGATTAGTGGATCAGTAGAGTAGTGGATTAGTCGGGAGAAGCGTCGTGACTGATCCACTGATCTACTAATCCACTACTCGACAAACAGCTCCGGCTGCGGCGCTTCCTCCACCTCATCATCCTCATCGACAAAGTTCGACACGCCGATCCCGGCGAGGCGGTAACGGCTGGCAGGGGCGAATTCGAAGCGCGTCAAGAGCTCCAGACCGATGCGCGCCAGATCGTCGCCGCTCGACGGGATCGATTCCGGCGTCAGGCGGCGCGTGGCGGTCTTGAAGTCGCCGGTGCGGAGTTTCACCGTCACCGTGCGGCCGGACATTTTCTTTTCGCTCAACGCAGTCCAGAGTTTCTGCGCTTCTTCGCGGATGTACTCCGCGACCTCGTCCATCGTGATGTCGCGAGCGAAGGTGTTCTCGCTCGACCACGACTTCCGCTTCTGCGACGGCACCACAGGCGATTCGTCGATGCCGCGGGCCAGCTCCCAGAGGCGCGTCCCCCATTTGCCGAAGCGGGCCACGAGCTGGTCGGCGGTGAAGGAGTGGAGGTCGCCGACGGTGGCGATACCCATATCGGTGAGGATTTTCTCGGTGGCTTTGCCGACGCCGGGGATCTTGCGGACATTGAGCGGCATGAGGAAGCGCTCGACCTGGTGCGGGCGGATGACGAAGCAGCCGTCAGGCTTTTTCCAGTCGCTGGCGATCTTGGCCAGGAACTTGTTCGGCGCTACGCCCGCCGAGGCGGTGAGGTGGGTGTCGGCCTTGATCTCGCGCCGGATGGTCTCCGCGGTCTCCGTCGCCGTCGGAATGCCGGTCAGCTCCTCGGTGACGTCGAGATAGGCCTCATCGAGCGAGAGCGGCTCGACGAGCGGCGTATGGCGATGGAAGATCTCGCGGATCTGGCGCGACACTTCCCGATATTTGTCGAAGTTGGGATGGATGAAGGTGCCGTCGGGACAGAGCCGTTTGGCGCGCGTGGCCGGCATGGCCGAGTGGACGCCGAACTTCCGCGCCTCGTACGACGCCGCGCAGACGACGCTACGCTCGCCCGGCCAGCCGACGATGACCGGCGTCCCCCGCAACTCCGGCCGGTCGCGCTGCTCGACGGAGGCGTAGAAGGCATCCATGTCGATGTGGATGATCTTTCTCATGGAGGGCTTTTCATGGAAAAGCGAATGTTGAATGTTGAATGTTCAGTGTTGAATGTTGAATGATGGGGACCGTGCGCCTGCCTTGCTTCATTCAACAGTGAACATTCACCATTCAACATTGAACATTCCGCTTCTGACTCTCCCCACCCCCGCGTTCCTCGTCGACCGCACCATTGTCGAGCAAAACTGTGCTCGCATGCGCGCGAAGGCCCGCTCCTCGGGGGTAGCTTTCCGCCCGCATGTGAAGACGCACAAGACCATCGAGGTCGGGCGGATACAGCATGGAGGCGCGCCGGGTCCGATCACCGTTTCCACCATGGCCGAGGCGGAGTTCTTCGCTGATGCCGGCTTCCGCGACATCACCTACGCGGTGCCGATCGCGCCCGAAAAACTGGACCGCGCGGCGGCGTTGGCGGCACGGATGGAGCGGCTGAATATCCTGCTCGACAGCCACGCCGCTCTACGCGCGGTAGAAGCGTTTCACGCCGCGCAGGGAACTGTTTTCGACGTCTTCCTCAAGGTCGACTGCGGCTACCACCGCGCCGGCGTCGATCCGAACGATCCCGACAGCGCGACGCTGGCCATCGCCCTCTCCCGTTCGCCCGCGGTCCACTTCCAGGGACTGCTTACCCACGCCGGTCATTCGTACAACGCGCATGACGTCGAGGAGATCCGGCGCATCGCCGCCGAGGAGACCTCGTCGCTGAGCAGATTCCGCGCGCTGATCGGGCTGGATGAGATAACCCGCAGCATCGGATCGACGCCGACGACGTCGGTCGTCGATTCGTTCACCGATACAGACGAAGTGCGTCCCGGGAACTACGTCTTCTTCGATGCCTTCCAGGCGACGCTGGGGTCGTGTTCGATGAACGACGTCGCGGTTTCCGTTCTGTCCACGGTGGTCGGTTCGTACCCCGAGCGGGGAGAGGCGATCATCGACGCGGGGGCGTTGGCGTTATCGAAGGACGTGAGTCCCGAGCATCTCGATCCTGACTTCGGATTTGGCATCGTCTGCGACGTTGCGCTACGCCCGCTTTCCGCGCGGCTCGTATCGCTGTCGCAGGAGCATGGGAAGTTGAAGATGAGCGCACCACCGCCGGTCGGGACGCATGTACGCATCCTTCCCAATCACTCCTGTCTCACGGCCGCGATGTATGACCGCTATCACGTCATTGATAGCGATGCGATCGTCGATGAGTGGCGGCCGGTGCGGGGGTGGTGATCGGTTATACTGCGGGTATGAAAACAGCCGTGTCGATTCCGGATGATGTTTTTGAAAAGGCGGAGCGGCTCGCCAAGCGCGGCCGCAGGTCAAGGAGCGAGGTGTTCACAGCGGCGCTGCGTGAGTATGTTGCGCGGCATTCTCCCGATGAAGTGACGGAAGCCATCAATCGAGTCTGCGCCGAAGTGGATCAGACGGAAGACATTAAGTTTTTGAACGCCGCCGCACGGCGACTGCTAAAGAAGGTCGAGTGGTAATCTCGCAAGGAGAGATCTGGTGGGCTGATCTACCGGAACCGACCGGATCGGAGCCAGGCTTCTTAAGGCCCGTAGTCGTTGTGCAAAGCGACGAGTTCAATCGAAGCCAGATCGCAACGGTGATGTGCGTTCCGCTGACGGGCAGTTTGCGATGGGCGAACGCGCCGGGCAACGTTCTGTTGACCGCACGCACCACGGGACTTCCGAAAGAATCGGTGGCAAACGCTTCACAGGTTTTTACGTTCGACAAGACGTTGTTGGTCGAACGTGTTTCCAAGCTCCCGCGGGCGAAGGTCGAGCTCATATTCGCCGGCATTGATCGGGTCTTAGGCCGAACCTAACGTCCCTGCAACTGCCGCAGCGCCGCCGTCTTGAGCTGCATGTTCGATCCCGCCCGTGCAATCGAACGGACCTCCGACTCCGGCAGCGTCGGCAGGATGCGGAGGGCGTAGGCGGGAGGGGTCTTGGCGTTGTGGATCAGGCCGAGGCGGACGTCGAGGCTGGACATCCATTGGGTGGTCTTGATGATCACGTCGGCGATCTGGAAATTGAGGAAGGATGATTTGGCCAGGCGGGCCACCTCGTCGACGGTGAGGCGGGGATTGCGGAGGATCGAGAGGAGGACGCGGGGGTCGTTGTCCTGGAGCAGCAGGGCGCGCTCGGTGCGGTCGGCTTTCACCGCCAGGAGGATCTTCTCCATCTGCGAGAGGGCGCGGACGCGGTCCCAGATGTTCTGCTTCTTCTCGATGCTCTCCTCCGCCGAATCGTCGGCAGGACGGGCCATCAGGCGGGCGAAGTGTTCGTCCGGGTTTCCGTCGATGGAGAGGGCGATCCCTTCCGGGAGAATGGCTACGACCGTGGAGCGGGCGAATGATTCGCCGCCCCAGGGACCGCGCAGCGTCACCAGGAGGGTGGCGTTGAGTGCGACGGTCTCGGAGGTCGTGAGACGAAGGCCTCCCATCGACAGGTTCGTGCGCTGTTCCTCGCGCAGTTCCTCCTCACTCTCGAACTCGGCGGTGAAGGCGGCGGAGGCGGTGCGGGTGACGATCATGTCCGGCGCTGAGATTCTACCGTTGCAGCGCTCGGCGCTGCGCGCTTGAATCGAGGATTGCGCAAGGCCAAACGTAGGTCGGACTCTCTAGTCCGACCGGTACTGCGCGGCGGTAGGTTGAATCCCTTTCTCGACTGACGCGGTTTCAAACCACCTCCTCCCAAGTACCGGTCGGACTAAGAGTCCGACCTACGTTTTGCTTGGCTGGATGCCGGACACTTGTCCGCGGACAACTGTCCCATCGGACACTGCGCGGACAACATGAAATCCGCCGAACTGTCGAAGAATCAATCACATGCCTCATGGCACCTCGGTTGCGCTACAGCGCTCAGAATGATTGAAAACACATCCTCCATGGACCGCGTGGTCGCGCCCGGGTCGGGGTTTACGCGGGCCAGGATGATCGCGGGGGGCGTGATCCTGGCGGTCCTCGTGGCGTTGGCGTTTACGTTTCCGGCGATGCGGCGGTGGGCGCGGGGGGATCGGGCCGTGGATGCGTCGACGCTCGCCTTCGGCGTCGTCGTGCGCGGCGATCTGGTGCGGGACATCTCCGTGCAGGGGCGGGTCGTGGCGGCGTTGCATCCGACGCTCATCAGTCCGGCGCAGGGTGTCGTCACATTGCGGACCAAGGCGGGGAGCGTGGTGCGCAAGGATGATGTCCTGGCCATCGTCGACAGTCCGGAATTGCGGAGCGCGCTGGAGCAGTCGAAAGCGCAACTCCTGTCGTTCCGGACCGACTTCGACCGCGGCAGGATCGTCGGGGCGCAATCGGATGCGCGGCTTCGCCAGGCGGCTGCTTTGGCGCAGGTTCGGCTGGATGCGGCGAAACGCGGGCTGCATCGCGCGGAGCTGCTGCGGCAGGATGGTCTGCTCAGTGGACCCGATTACGAGCGGGCGCAGGACGACGTTCATGTCGCCGAGCTGGAACTGGCGCAGGCGCAGCGGGAGATCGGGCTGAACCACGACACGGTCGACTTCGACGTGCGCAGCCGGAAGCTGCAGGTCGACCGGCAGCAGACAGCCACGGACGAGACGCAGAAACGGTTCGAGGACCTCACCATCCGCGCGCCGTTTGACGGGATGGTGGCGGCCATCACCGTCAACGAGCACGATCCCGTCGCCGCGAACCAGGCCATCCTCACCGTCATCAACCTCTCCTCACTCGAGCTCGAGATCACCATCCCCGAGGAGTACGCGTCGGATGTGAAGATCGGGACGCCGCTGATGATCGGATACGGAAACGGCGAGCATGCGGCGCACATCACCGCGGTCTCGCCGGAGATCGTCGGCAACCAGATCACGGCGCGGGCGGTGCCGGACCAGCAGTGGCCGGAGGGGCTGCGGCAGAACCAGCGTGTCAGCGCGCGGCTGGTCTTCGAATCGAAGAAGAACGTGCTCAAGCTCCCCCGCGGAGCGTTCGTGGAGGCCAGCGGAGGGAGAAGCGCCTACGTCGTCGACGGCGGCATGGCCACCCGGCGGGCCATCACCCTCGGATCCGTCGGAGCTTCCGAAGTGGAAATCGTCAGCGGGTTGCGCGAGGGGGATCGCGTGATCCTCTCGGACACCTCGCCGTTCGGCAACGTCAACTCACTCATTCTGCGGTGACAGGAGACAGATCGATGCTTTGCATGAAGAACATACGGAAGATTTACCGGACCGAGCTCGTGGAGACACACGCCCTGGAGGATTTCTCGCTCGAGGTCGGAGCAGGCGAGTTCGTGGCCATCATGGGTCCCTCGGGATCTGGCAAGACGACGTTTCTCAACGTGGCCGGACTGCTGGACGTCTTCGACGGCGGCGTCTACGAGCTCGACGACAAAGACGTCAGCCGGCTCTCCGACCGCGAGATGTCGCACATCCGCAATCAAAAGATCGGCTTCATCTTTCAGAGCTTCAACCTGATCCCCGATCTCGACCTCTTCGACAACGTCGACGTCCCGCTGCGCTACCGCGGCTTGCCGGCTGGGGAGCGGAAGGCGCGTATCGAAAAGGCGGCGGAGATGGTCGGCCTCTCCTCGCGGCTGCATCACCTGCCGTCGCAGATGTCGGGCGGGCAGCAGCAGCGGGTGGCCATCGCCCGCGTGCTGGCGGCCGATCCGAAGCTGATCCTGGCCGACGAGCCGACCGGGAACCTCGACTCGCTGATGGCGCGCGAGATCATGGATCTGCTCGATGAGATCAACCAGCGCGGCACGACTATCGTCATGGTCACGCACAGCCCCGAATGCGCGGCCCGGGCATCGCGCGAGATCCATCTGTTCGACGGACGGGTGATCGACGTCGACCGTCCGCCGGCGCTTTTCGGCGGCGCGCTGAAGTCGGCGAAGTGAGGACGACGATGCTGCTCTATAACGTTCGCATCGCCATCAAGAGTCTCCGCCGCAATCCGGTCCTGACGGCGGTCATCATCGGCGGCATCGCCCTCGGCATCTGCGCCTCGACGACCTTCACCACCGTCCGGCACATGTTCGCGCGCGATCCTCTTCCCGGAAAGAGCGACAAGCTGTTCTACGTGCGCATGGACAACTGGGATCCGCACTCGCCGTATCCGGCCGCCCAGGGCAACTCGGGGGCGACCATCCCGCCGCAGATCAGCTACCGCGATGCCATGGCCCTCATGCGCTCGAATGCGCCGGTGCATCAGACCGCGGCATTCCGAGCGCAGATGACCGTCTATCCGGACCCCAGGGTCGGCCGCCCGTCGACCGAAATGATCCGGCTCTGCTTCACCGATTTCTTCCCGATGTTCGATGTTCCCTTCGCGTACGGCGGACCGTGGGACAAGCGGGCGGACGCGAAGGCCGAACAGGTCGTCGTCATCGACGACGCCATGAATCAGAAGCTCTTCGGCGGGGCCAACTCCGTCGGGAAGCGCGTGCGCATCGAAGACCGCGAGTTCACGGTGGTCGGCGTGCTGAAGCCGTGGCGTCCCTTCATCCGGATGTACGACCTGACTGGAAACTTCATCAGTGAACCGGAACCGTTCTATCTGCCGTTCTCGCTGACACCGGCGATGAAGATCCGCACCAACGGCAACAGCGACGGCTGGAAGTCGGCCGGCAACACCTTCGAGGACTTTCTCAACTCCGACGTCGACTGGGTGCAGTTATGGGTGGAGCTGCGCTCGCCGGCGGATGCGGCGCAGTACCACCGCTTCGTCGACGGCTACGTCCTGGAGGAGAAGAAACATGGCCGTTTCGAGCGGCCGCTGGCCAATCGCGTCACCTCCCTCTACGACCTGATGAACGAGTTCGGCGTGATCACGCCGCAGGTCAATGCCATGGCAGCGATCTCGATTCTCTTCCTGGGCATCTGCGCGCTGAACCTCACCGGCCTGCTGCTGGGCAAGTTCCTGGCGCGCGCGCCGGAGGTGTCGGTACGGCGGGCGCTCGGGGCGACGCGCATCGACGTCTTCCTGCAGCACATCACCGAATGCGAGCTGGTGGGACTGGCCGGCGGCTTGATCGGCATGCTGCTGTCGATCGGCGCCATGCGGCTGATCGGCAAGCTGATCTCGGCGACCTCGAACATCGCCCTGGACGGCGAGATGATCGTGGCGGCGCTGTTCCTCTCTCTCGGTGCCGGCCTGCTGGCCGGCCTCTATCCGGCATGGCGGATCTGTTCCGTGCAGCCGGCCGTGCAACTCAAGATCTGACGAGGAGACGACCATGGAATTTGGACCGATCATCCGTGCCCTGAAGCGCAACAAAGTCCGCTTTCTGCTCATCGTCGTGCAGATCGCCATCACCCTGGCCGTGGTGACGAACGCCATCACCATGATCCGCGACGAAGGGGAGAAGATGCTGAAACGCTCCGGCTTCGACGATGACAACATCGTCTGGGTGCGCACCAAGCCGTTCGCGCCGGCGTTCAAGGAGCTGCCGTACCGGATCTCCGTCGTCAACTCCGACCTGCGGGCGATCCAGGCCATCCCTGGCGTCGTGGCCGTGGCCAACACGAACTTCCTGCCGTGGCAGGGAGGCGGAAGCTCCGGCGAGGTGTCGGCCGGCGGCGGTGATGGCAGCAAGTTCCGCACGCAGATGTACTACAACACCCCCGGCATCCTCGATGCGCTCGGCGTCCATCTCGTGTCGGGCCGTCCGCTGCGCGACACCGATATCGACGACGATCCGAATTCGAAGGCGCCGAACCCCGCCGTCATTTCGCGCGATCTCGAGAAACTGGTGTTCAAAGGACAGAGCGCCGTCGGCAGGCAGCTCATCGACTCAGACAACACAGTCGTCAACGTCGTCGGTGTGTTCGATCCCTTCTACAACCCGTACGGATGGCCGATCCACGAGTATGCGGTGATGTACGCCGGCCACGTATCCAGCAGAGGGTCGACGTATCTCGTCCGGGTCAAACCGGGGACGATGGCGCAGGTCGTTCCGCTGATGGAGAAACGGATGCTGCAGGCCAATAACGGCCGCAACATCCAGATGAAGACCATCGACGAGATCAAGGACACCTACTTCACCCAGGGGAGGATCGTGCGCGGCGCGATGTCGATGGTCATCGCCCTGATCGTGCTCGTCACCGGCCTCGGCATCGTCGGCGTGACGGCCTTCTCCGTGACCGAACGGCGCAAGCAGATCGGCACCCGCCGGGCCCTCGGTGCAACCAAAGGGGCCGTTCTCCGTTACTTCCTCCTGGAAAACTGGATCGTGACGAATGCCGGCCTGATTCTCGGCGTCGCCGCCGCGTATGGATTGAACATCCTGCTGGTGACGAAGACGAGCGGCGCGAAGCTCGATTGGCGCTACCTCGCCGTGGCCATCGTGCTGCTCTGGCTGCAGGGGATCATCGCAACGCTGATTCCGGCCATGCGCGCCACGCGCTTCTCGCCGGTCATCGCCACGCGCGGAGCATAATTGATCGGAACGGAGCAACCGCAGGCGCTGAACATGACTTCGACGCAGGGACACGACCGGATCGACGGCACGGTCCTGATCGTCGAGGATCAGCCGGCGGTGGCCAGGGCGCTGTTGCTGCTGTTCGACATCCACGGCATCGACGCCATCGCCGTCTCCACCCCGGCGGATGCCGAGGATGTCATCCGGCGCGGCGACGCGGACCTGGTCGTGCAGGACATGAACTTCACGCCGGGCGCGACCGGCGGAGAGCAGGGGCTGGCGCTGTTTCGAGCCGTCCGCAAGATCGATCCGGGGATGCCGATCGTCCTCCTCACGGCCTGGACGTCACTCGAAACAGCAGTTCAGATGGTGAAGGAAGGGGCGGTCGACTACCTCGCCAAACCGTGGAACGACGCCAAGCTGCTGGCGATCGTTGCCAATTCGCTGAGCGACCGCCGCGGGGAGCGCGAGGTGCGCCGGGCCCGCTCCGCGCTGGCGTCGAGCTTCGATCTGCGCGGCATCGTCTATGAGAGCGCGGCCATGCATCGCGTCATTACGCTGGCGTTGCAAGTGGCCGCGGCCGACGTGCCGGTGCTGATCACCGGCGCGAACGGAGCGGGCAAAGAGAAGGTCGCCGAGCTGATTCAGTCGAATTCGATGCGAAAGAAGATGCCGTTCGTCAAAGTGAACGCCGCCGCTCTTCCCGACGAGCTGCTCGAGAGCGAGCTCTTTGGCGCCGAGGCGGGGGCATTCACGGGGGCGAAACGGCTGAGGATCGGCAGGTTCGAGACCGCCAACGGCGGCACGCTCTTTCTCGACGAGATCGGGAACCTGTCATCCGCCGGCCAGACGAAGCTGCTGCGCGTCCTGCAGAACGGCGAGTTCGAGCGCCTCGGCAGCAGCGATACGCGCCACGTCGACGTCCGCCTCTTATGCGCCACGAACGCCGACCTCGGCCAGGCCGTCCGCGACGGTCGGTTCCGCCAGGATCTCTTCTTCCGCCTGAACGTCATCGAGATCCACATCCCGCCGCTTCGCGACCGCCGCGACGACGTGCTGCCGATCGCCGAGTCGTTCCTCGCCGCCGCGCGCAAGCGCTCCGGCCGCGCCTGGCGCCTCAGCGACGACGCGCGCGACGCGCTGGTCGTTTACGACTGGCCGGGCAACATCCGCGAGCTGCAGAACCGTATCCAGCGCGCGACGGTGACGGCATCGAGCGACGTTTTATCCGCCGCCGACCTCGGCCTGGCCACCGACGGCGTCCGCGCCGCGGTTCCCGTTCACGGGGAGAAGGAGCAGATCGAATCGCTCCTGCGCACCGGCGGGGGGAACGTGTCGGACGCGGCGAAGGCGCTGGGTGTCTCGCGCCAGGCGCTGTATCGGAAGATGCAGAGGCTGGGGATCGTGCTGGAGCGGCGGCCGCGATGAGAGGCATCATCCGCAGATGACGCGGATGTCATTCTGAGCGACGCGAAGAACCCCCAGCATGGAACCCGCCGTACGTCCGCTCACGCGATCCATCCGCGGGTGGGCGGTCGTGCGCGACCGGAACGCCCGCACGAGGCGACCCCGTCACCAGAGGCGTATTCAACGGAGTAGCGCTGGCCAGCCAGCGACTCACATGGCCGGCATCGAGCGCCCGCTGTCCGGCCGTAAGCCGGCGTCACCCGGCCTTAAGCCGAAAGCCGCCGTTGTTAAGTCGGATATCTCCGGCCTTATGCCGGAGATATCCGGTTTTCAGCCGGCTTATTCCGGTACTTAGCCGGTGTTAGCCGGTATTTAGCCGGATTCCTGCGATAATTAACCGGCGTATTCCGGTCTTAAGCCGGACTAAACCGGAACTGAGCCGGTAGATTGGGTTAGCAGGCCGGCGGTCTCCGGCACTAAGCCGGAGCTAACGTGGATAGGGCCGGCGTACTCCGACAGTTAGCCGGAATCCTCCGATATCAAGCCGGCGTGCTCCGGCATGCAGCCGGCACTCTCTTGACATCGGCGGCACCCCTCTGATATCAAACCCGCAGCTCCCGGCGCCCGGCTCCCACTCTCGAGAGGCTGGCGAAACCACTCCAGTCCAAGGAGAAACGACATGAGCACGAATGACAAGACCACGAATCCGGCTGCCCCCGCGGACATCCTTCCCCCCGAGGCGATCGTTGATCAGCTGCGTGCCATAAGCATGCGGATGGGGGAAGTGACGCCGCTGACGGCCGCGCAGCGAAAAGCGCTGCGTGGACGCATACGCACCCCCAATCCAATCCTGCAGGCCTCGATCAACGTCATCGGCGCTCTCGACAACGTCTCGCAGGCCGTCGGCCAGCCGGCCGAGGGAGTGCGTGCGTTGGATGACGAGGCCAACCGCTGGACGGCGGTGGAGGATGAACTGCGGAAGATGCTGAACGGCGTCACCGGCGCCAACCTCATCCGCCGCCTGCGCGTCGACCTCATCGCCGCGCAGGCCTACACCATCGGTTCGCAATTGGCGCGCGATCCCGCCAACGCCATCCTCGTGCCGCACGTGCAGGAGATCAAGCGGTTGAAGAGATTCAGCCGGCGGAAGAAGCCGCAGGCATCCGGGTCGCCGGCGGTGGAACAACCGGAGCCGGAAGGGTCCGGAACGGATGGCAGTCCGACGGCGTAAACGCGTAGGCTGTCGAGCGCTGTCAAGCAGGGGATCTACGCGTACAAATCCGGCTTCGGCCTGATCCTGCGCCGGCGTGCAAATCCTGCTTCGGGCCTGATCCGCCTCCTGCGGCTTTCGATACGCTGGAGGCGGGTGAGGAAAGAACCCATCCGCGGATAACGCAGATGGAACGCAGATAAAACCAACGAATCTGTGTTCATCTGCGTCATCTGCGGATGCGGAACTCCTTGTCGGACTTGCGAAAGACCAGACGCCGTCGTACCAATCAAGCCCTGAGGCTCTATTTGACCGGCGTTGTCAGCGGTTTGCCCTTCTCGGCAACGAAGACCACGGCCAGCTTGGCCGTTACGGCACCGTTGTTCGTGGCCTGATGAACCTTACCCGGCATGATGTGAAAGACGTCGCCGGCTTTCAGAGTTACCGTGGGGCTGCCCTCATTCTCGAGGGAAATCGAGCCCTCGAGGACGAAGGCAAACACCTCGGCCGGGTGCGTGTGCCTCCCCTCCGCAGCGCCGGGTGGCAATTCCACCAAAGCCATGACACCTTCCCGTTCTGGAATGCTCATGTCCTGTTTCAGTACGATGGTGCGCTTGACGGCTGGCGGTTGCTGGGCATGCACGGCCAGTGTCCCTGCCAAGCCCAGGGCGGCAACAACGGCGATCATTCTGACTGGTCCCAAACGCGCGAAGTTCATGGCTTCTCCTTTTTCCGCCAGGAGGGCGGAGACATTGAACGGTGCCAACGACAAACGACGACTCGAAGATAGGGCAGAAAGCGCTGGGGTTGACCGGCGCGACCTGACGGAATTCTAGCTCACCGGCGTGGAGCAGCTCGCAGATGGGGTTTGTCGTTGATCTTCCTCACCAGAACCACAGTTTCTCTGTTGCCCCAGGCGCTGCCACTGGAGATCCTTCGCCGTCCTCCGCCGCACTTCGCTCGCTACGCTTGCTCAGCGGCTGCGGCAGGCTTCTAATGAACCTCCTGAATCGGAGTGAGGTTGAAGCCGAACTCGGCGGCCTTTTTCTTCAAGGAGTTGACGAGACGTTCGCGATAGCGAGCCTCGTAGTAGTCGACACCCGCTTCGCGGTATTGGGTTTTGTTCTTGAGCATGGAGTAGAAGATGAGGGCGAGCTTGTGAGCGGTTGCTTTGATGGCGCCTGAGCGGCCCAGCCGGGATCTGACCCGGCGGAAGAATGCTCCGAGAGCACACTGAGCCCGTTCGAGAGTTTGAGCGGCTATTCGAAAGGCCTGAGCAGCGCGGTTTGGTCGGATCACGGGCATGTTTTTGAAGATTCGTTTGCCGCCGGTGATGCGATTGTTCGGGCTGAGGTTGAGCCAAGCTGCGAAGTGTTTGCCGTTGTACCAGGCAGACATGTCCGTCCCAGTTTCGGAGATGATGGTCAGGATCGTGGAGGCTTCCAGCGAGGGAACCGACGTGAGATCAATGCCGGTGATTTCGAACAGGAGGGTCCGTCCGTCGAAGTGAGGCTGGTTCTTGCGACGCCGTTTTGCAGGCTTGGGTGTCAGACTGGCCGTGGCCGGCGTTTTGTCGAACTTCGAGAGCGCAGCCTCTATCTGCGCATCGCACTCTTTGATCTTGTTCTGGTAGGTGGTGAACAGATCCACCGCTTGTTTGAGCGCAAACAGATGCTCAGCGCGGTAGTTGCCTGTCAACGCCTTCACGAAGGTTTCCTCGGAGCTCTTGCAGCTCGGCTCGCGTAATGCGGCCAGTTCCATCGGATCACGTTTTCCGGAAAGGATCGCGTGAATGATCCGCAGTCCGGTGACGCCAACCGTGTCGGAAACGGCTAGGTGAAGCTTCACATTCATCAGATCGAGAGCTTTCTGAATGTGCCGGATATGGTCAGCGGCGTACCTGATCAGCATGTCTCGCTGACGCATCAACGCCCGGAGCGGAAGCATGTCTGCACCTGGCCGGAACGCTCCGTTGAGCAGACCATACGTGTGCAGTTGCCGGAGCCACTGGCAGTCGACCACGTCTGACTTCTTTTTTCGTGAGCCGATGCTTCGCGAGTCGACCAGTTTCGGGTTCAGACCGCGCTCCTCCAAAATCTCGAATAGCGGAATCCAATACACCCCCGTCGCTTCGATGGCCACCGTGGTGATCCGGCATTCCACCAGCCAGTCGGCCAGTGCATGTAGATCGGCCGTGAATGTTCCGAACGAGCGAACCGGCTGATCGCTGCGATCTTCGGGAACCGACACCCAGTGCTCTTCCGACCCGGCGTCGATTCCTGCTGCATCCGGGTTGACTACGACCAGATCACCGATAATCTTGCGTTTGGACCGGAGGACCCGAGGTCGCTTTGCCATGACAACACCTCCGCAAAATGAAATTTTGCGGACCCGCAGCGGAAGACCTAGCTCAAATGACTCTTCTAAACGGGATCGCGAACACGACTCCTAATCGTGCCGCGTCACCAAGGCGACTTCGGCCTTCCGGGACCACTCTCAGGAACGGGCTCGTACCGAGCACCACTGCTTTGACGGCCTCGTCTGCGGGACCGCACGTGCAGGATACCGGTTCATTCCCTCATCAACGGCGCTCGCCCCGTTGGACCGCTCAGGATGACAGTGCTGCTGCTGTGCTGCTATGACCAGACGCCACCTCACGCGAACCATCGCCCTTCACCTCACGGCCACCATCGCCATCATCGCGATCGCCGCGGGGTTCGGTGTTCGCGTCTTCTTCCTCGCCTCGCCGCGTAACGCATCCCTCTTCGGCGCCGCGTTGTTTCTGACGGGCGTAATCACGATGTCCATCACGATGCGATCGCCCCTCCGCCGCATCCGCCGTAACCTCGGCGCGCTGGTCGATGGCGTGCGCGGCTTTGCCGACGACGATTTCAGCCTCCGTCTCCACGTCACCGGTAGCGATGAGATCACTGATCTGGTGGCTGTCTACAACGACATCGGCGACGTTCTGCGCGATCAGCGGAACGAGTCGGTGCAGCGGGAGCTGCTCTTCGAAACGGTGCTGCAGGCGTCGCCGCTGGCGACGATTCTGACCAGCGACCGCGGGCGGATCGTCTTCGTCAATCGGGCCGCGCGCGATCTCTTCGGCGGAGGGGAGCGGATCGAAGGGCGGCGGTTCGACGAGATCGCGGAAGAGGTGCCGGAATTGGCGGAGACGCTCCGAGCGGGCGAGAGCGCGATCTTCACCGCCGGGGGCGAGACGTTTCAACTGACGCGGCGGACGTTCTATCTCAACACGCGCGAGCATGTTCTCCTTCTCATCGCCCGGCTGACGCAGGATCTGCGGCGGCAGGAGCTCGACATCTGGAAGCGAGCCATCCGCGTGGTCAATCACGAGCTGAACAATTCGCTGGCGCCGATCCACTCGCTCTTTCACTCCGCCGGCGTGGTCCGGGCGCGCATGGACGACGACGGGCGGCTGGCGGAGATCAATGCCGCGATCGAGGAGCGCCTGGCGTCGCTGCAGCAGTTCATCGACGGCTACGCCCATCTGGCGCGCCTGCCGAAACCGCGCCGCGAGAGCGTGGCCTGGAGCGACCTGCTGGCCGCCGTCCAGCGCATCGTACCGTTCGTCATCGACACTCCGCCGACGCACGAGGCGCTGATCGACCGCGCCCAGATCGAGCAGGTGCTCATCAACCTGGTGAAGAACGCCGGCGAAGCGGGGAGCGCCGAGGGGGAGATCGCCGTGCGCGTCGTCCGGCGCGACGGCGGCGGCGCGCTGATCGTCGAAGACCGCGGCCAGGGGATGGACGACGAGACGCTGCGCCACGCCCTCCTCCCGTTCTACTCCACCAAACCCGGCGGCACCGGCCTCGGCCTGGCCCTGGCCGGCGAGATCATCGACGCACACGGAGGAAATGTTCGTCTGGCGCGGAGGGAGGGGGGAGGGATGGTGGTTACGTGCTGGATACCGGATTGACGGAGCGTACCCCAACGTGGGTCGGACTCTCTAGTCCGACCGGTACTTGCGCGGCTGTAGCGCGGTTTCAACCTACCTCCTGCCAAGTACCGGTCGGACTAGAGAGTCCGACCTACGTTGGGAACGCGAAACCTGACGACCAACAACCCGCGTAGCGCCGGTCAACGCCAACGAATCGGAAACAACATGCCGTCGGCACAGAGAACCGACAACCGACAACCGACAACGCGCTCCGCGCAGAAATACGTGATAACCGGCGCTGTTACTTCCCGCGTGCAGCGAACCATCCTTGCCCTCTCCCTCGCCATCGTTGCCGGGTTGTCCACGGCTGCCTCCGCTTCCACCTCGACCATGCCGTTCTCGCAGGTCCATAAAGGGATGCACGGGTATGGGGAGACGGTGTTCGATGGCACGAAGCTGGAGCGCTTCGACGTCGAGATCACCGGCGTCCTGGAGAACATCGGGCCGGGGCAGGATCTGATCCTGGCCAAAGTGTCCGGACCGGTGGTCGACCGGGCCGGCGTCATCGCCGGGATGAGCGGCTCGCCGATCTACATCGACGGCAAGGTCATCGGTGCGCTTGCCTATTCATGGCAATTTGCCAAAGAGGCGATCGCCGGGATCACCCCGATCGATGAAATGCTGAAGATCGCCCAGGTCGACGGCGGACCGGCCGGCGCGCTGGTGGCGGCCACGCCGCGCATGAGCGGCACCGAGTTCCTGCAGGCGATGATCCAGCACAAGACAGCCGAGAAATTCGAGTCGATGATGAGCAGCCTGACCGGCGCCTCGCCGGCATCGACCATCGCCGGCGCCAAACCGATCGCCGTGCCGCTCTCGATGTCGAGCTTCTCGCCCGACACCCTGGGACGCTTCGGCAAGTACCTCGATCCGCTCGGCTTCATGCCCGTTCCGGCCGGTGCATCGTCGACCTCGGCCACCAACAGCACCCCTTCATCGAAAGAATTCGCGGCGGGCGACGCCATCGGCGCCGTACTGCTGCGCGGCGACTTCAACGTGGCCGCCACCGGCACGGTGACGTACATCGACGGCGACCATGTCTACGCGTTCGGGCATCCCTTCCTCGACATGGGGCAGGTGGCGTTCCCGATGGCGAAGTCGGAGATCGTCGGCGTTCTCCCCAGCCTGGCCAGCTCCTTCAAGTTCGCCAACACCGGCGCGGTGGTCGGGGCATTCCGGCAGGACCGCGCGGTCGGCATCATGGGAGTGATGGGGGAGAAGGCTGACATGATCCCGGTCGACCTCGAAGTGGAAGGCTCCGGGCCGGCGCAGAAGTATCACGTCGACGTCCTGCGCCATTCGCAGCTCACGCCGCTGATCCTGGCCATGGCCGCCGACACGGTCGTGGCCAACGCCCAGCGTGCCGCAGGCGAGCGGACGGTGATGCTGGAGTCGGAGATCAAGCTGAAGGGTTACAAAGATCCCATCATCCTTCGCGAGGGATGGGCCGGGGCGCAGGCGCGTCAGGCCATCCCGTCGTATATCGCCGTGGTGGCCGGCTACGTGATGTCGAATGAGTTCCACGCCGCCGACATCGAGTCGGTCAAGATCCACTTCCAGCATACCGACGACCTGAAGATCGCCAAGGTCGTCGAGGCGTCGCTGGAGATGCCGGACAACGGCCGCGTTCATGCCGGAGACGTGGTGAAGGTCCGCGCGGTTCTGAAACCGTACCGCGGCGAGGCCTTCGTCGATACGTTCGACGTGACTATCCCCGACGATCAGCCCGCCGGCACCGCCTACCTCCTGGTGGGCAGCGGCTCGGTGCTCAATCAGGTCGACTTCCTGCTCGTTCCGCCCGATCCGCGCAGCCTCGATCAGGTCATCGCCGTCCTCAAGCGGCTCCGCCCGTCGACCGAGCTGACGCTCGGCCTGTACGAGCCGACCGACGGCGCGGTCACCGCCGGCGTCTATCTGCCGAACCTTCCACCGACGATGCGCGCCATCGTCAGCAGCGACACCTCCAACGGACCGCAGGCGCCGGTCCGCTACCATGCCTCGCAACACATCGCGCACCCGCTCGGCTATATCGTCGACGGCGTCGTGAAGATCGATCTCGACGTCAAGCCGGCCAGTTGATCGGCGCACTCCCGAAAACGAAAGGATTACCAGCACAATGCGCCGAGGCCTTGTTCTCGCAGTAACCGTTTTTCTGGCAACCAGTGCCTACGCCGTCGCGCCGCAGTTCTGGCGCGTACGGAACGCCGAAGACTTTCTCTCCGGTGACGTCGACGGCTTCGCGGTCACCTCGCGCGGCGAGCTGCGGCCCGGTCCCTCGCTGAAAAAGATCGGCACGTTCACCGAGCCGTTCGTGCTGGCCCAGGTGGCGGCGCCGAACGGCGACCACTTCTTCGGCACCGGAAACCAGGGGAAGGTCTACCGCCTGCACGGCACCGAGCTGAAAGCGATCTACACCGCCTCCGAGCCGGAGATCTACGCCGTTGCCTATCACGACGGCGTGCTCTACGCCGGCAGCTCTCCGAACGGCAAGGTCTACCGCATCGATCCGAATGACGGGAAGGCCACAGTCTTCTACGACCCGAAGCAGGCCTACATATGGGCCATGGAGTTCCTCCCGAACGGCGACCTGGCCATCGCCACCGGCGTCGACGGAAAGCTCTTCCGGGTCACGCCGAAAGGGGAGGGGAAGGTTCTCTTCGACTCGCCGGAGACGCATCTCCGCTGTCTGGCAGTGAAGAAAGACGGAACGATCCTGGCCGGCGGCTCCGCCAAGGGCCGCATCTACGAGATCCGCCCCGACGGCGCCGCGCACGCGCTCTACGACTCCTCGCTCTCCGAAATCTCCTCCATCTACGTCGATGCCAACGGAATCGGCTGGGCCTCGGCGGCGAGCAACGTCCTGCCGTCGACCGCGCCAACGAAGACGACACAGCCGAAACCGGCCGGACAGGGCGGAACCGCCTCGACCTCTGCCAGCGCCTCGTCCGGCGAGCAGAAGAAGGACGAATCGGCCGGCAACGTGGAGGTCAGCATCTCCTTCGACGACAGCACCGGCGCCGCGTCGAGCGTGACGGGCGGCGGCAGCGGCGAGATCTACCGGATCAATCCCGACGGCTTCGTCGAAGTGGTCCGCAAGTTCGAGCACGAGATGGCCTACAGCATCACCGGAGGGCCGAACGGCTCGATCCTTCTGGCCACCGGGCCGCAGGGGCGCATCTACGAGCTGAAGGACGGCGAGGTGGCACTGGTCGCCAGCGTGTCGGAGAAGCAGGTCGTCTCCATCTCGACCGTCGGTAATGAAACGCTGGTCACGACCACGAACAGCGGTGCCGTCTATCGCATGGAGTCCGGGCCGTCCGCCAAGGCGGAGTTCCGCTCCGCCGCGAAGGATGTGGAGCGATTCTCCCGCTTCGGAAACTACCGCATCGATGGGGCGAACGTCGGCGACGGTCATCTGGCCATCGCCTTCCGCTCGGGCAACACCCGCACTCCCGACGCCACGTGGAGTTCGTGGAGCGGCGCCTCGACCGCGCCCAGCGGCCAGGTCGATGCCCCTCCCGGAAAGTACATCCAGTGGAAGCTGACCATGCCGAAGCCGGCGGCGAACATCTCCGTCGACGCCGTGACGGTGGCCTTCATCAACCGCAACGTGGCGCCGTCGATCGACAACGTGGTGGTCCAGGAGCCTGCCGTCGTCTACATCACCGGCAGTTACCCGCAATCGCCGCAGATCGTGGAGGCGACGAATCCCGACGAATACGGGATCTTCACCAGCCTCGAGACCCCGCGCGACAAGAACGAGAACGGCAAGAAGGTCTACCGCAAGGGTTTCCGCACCGTGACCTGGCGCGCCCACGACGACAACGGCGACTCGCTGCGTTACACGCTGTCGTTTCGTCTCAAAGGAAGCGGCAAGTGGCTGCGGCTGCGCGAGAACCTCGACGAGAACTCGATGAACTTCGATACCTCGCAGCTCCCCGACGGCGCCTACGAGCTGCGGCTCTCCGTAACGGACGGCCAGGACAATCCCGACGCACCGCTGACCGATACCAAGGAAGGGATCGATTTCACGGTCGACAACACGCCGCCGGTGATCACATCTTCCGCCGAGGGTGAGGACGTGGTCATCCGGGTCACCGACAAGCTCTCGCCGATCGGCAAGGTCGAATACTCCGCCGACGCGCAGAAGTGGATCCGCATCACCCCGGTCGACGGCATCAGCGACTCGCCGAGCGAAACGTATCGCCTGAAGCGCAGCGCGCTGTCCGGCAAGTTCGTCATCGTCCGCGCCGTCGACGCGTTCTACAACGTGGCCACGGAGTCGATAACGCTGCCGTGATTGTTTCGATGTCACGCGAAGACGCGAAGACGCGAAGGCGGATGTCTTTCACTTCGCGTCTTCGCGGCTTCGCGTGACCACTTCTCGGTCTTCGCGGCTTCGCGTGACTATAATCAGCGGCGTGAACCGAATCCGCATTGCCTTCGCACTCAGCCTGCTTCTCCTCGGCGCCTGTTCGAAGGAGAAAGCGGTCCAGCCTCAGCCGGTCGCCGAGGATGAAACCACGCCGCAGGACGGCGGCACGCTCATCCGGCGGCTGTCGAGCGACATCAACACACTCAACCCCCTTCTCATCAACAGCCGGTATGAGCACTATGTGGCCTCGTACCTCTTCACGCCGCTGCTGCAGCTCGATGCCAATCTCCTGCCGACCACGGCCGGCTCGCTGACCGACAAGTACGAGATCTCCCCGGACGGGAAGTTGTACACGTTCCACCTGAACCCGAAGGCGACCTTCTCGGACGGGACGCCGGTGCGGGCCAGCGACGTCCTCTTCACCCTCTTCAAGATCGTCGATCCCAAATCGGAGTCGGCGCAGTTCGCGGGGGAGTTCGAGCTGCTGGATCAGCCGAACTCGCACGCCGACGACGCGCACAACACCGTCGTGGTGGCATTCAAGGAAGTGCTGGCGCCGCAGCTCGTGGCGTTCGCGGTGGCCGTGCGTCCGATCCCGCAGCACGTCTATTCGCAGGGTGACTTCAAGACCGCCTACAACATGACCGCCGTCGGGTCCGGTCCGTACAAGCTCGTCCGTCGCGTTCCGGGAAAAGAGATCGTCCTCGAGCGCCGCGCCGATTTCTGGGGAGTCCGTCCCCACATCCAGACCATCCTCTTCAAGGTCATCAGCGACGACAACACCGCCTGGCAGGCCATCAAACGCGGCGACGTCGACGAGACCATGATCAGCTCCGACGTCTGGTCGATGGAGAGCCGCCGTCCCGATCTGATGAGGGCGATGGACTTCCGCCGTTTCTACATGCTCAGCTACAACTACATCCCCTGGAACACCCGCGATCCGATTCTGTCCGACAAGCGCATTCGCCGGGCGCTGGCGATGTGCGTCGACCTGCAGTCGATCATCAACAACATCTACCACGGCACGGCCCGGGCCATGAACGGCCCCTTCACACCCGATCAATGGTCGTACAACCCCGAGGTTCCTGTGATCCGCTACGACCCTGACGAGGCGAAGCGAATCCTCAATTCCCTCGGCTGGACCGATACCGACGGCGATGGCATTCTCGACAAGAACGGCAAGCCGTTCACGCTGGAAATGTTCATCGGTGCAGGCAACAGCACCTCGATGCTGCAGGCACAGCTCTACCAATCGTGGCTGAAGAACATCGGCGTCGACCTCAAGATCACCACCGTCGATCCGAGCGCCTACTTCCAGGGCCTGCTGGCCGGCAAGTTCCAGAGCTCCTATATCGCCTGGGATCTCGATCCCGATCCCGATCCGCGCGCTCTGTTCCACTCCTCGCAGTTCCCGCCGGCCGGCCAGAACTACGTCTTCTACAAGAACCCGGTCGCCGACGCCCTCATCGACCAGGGCCGCCACGAGCTCGATCACTCCAAGCGCGTGGTCATCTATCGCCAGCTCCACGCCGTCCTGGCCGACGATCAGCCCTACACCTGGACGGTCCAGGTCTCGACGAAGTGGGCCATCACGAAGCGGGTGAAGAACGTGAAAGAGAGCAAAGGCTGGGGTTTGTACCTCTGGTACCCCGGCGAGCTCGATTGGTGGATTCCGAAGAGCCAGCAGAAGAGGTGAGGGAGAGGCCGAAGATCAGTTTGGCGCGTTACGGCGACCTTGATTCGCGGGAACAGACGTTGCGCTGAATCGCTCACGGCTTCCCGCAGTTGCTGGCATCGAGGATCTCCTTGCTCACCTTCAGCGTGTCGCACTGGAACTTCGGGTTGCTGCCGAGGCCGAGGTAGACGAGATTCGTGGCATCGGCGAGTGTGCCGATCATCGTCAGATCGTTGTTCTGCAGGTAGAGATACTGAAGAGCGCCGAAGCCGCGGTTCAGCCGTCCGACATCGGTCAGGGCGTTGTGGGAGAGATCGGCATACGTGAGCGTGCGCTGGCTATCGAGCGCGAAGGCCGTGAGCAGGTTGCCGGAGAGGTCGAGGAAGTCGAGATCGGCCGTTTCCAGACCGCTCACGTGCTCGATGCGATTCTTCGCGGCCTCGACGGACTTCAGGGTCGCGACGCCCACGTCGAGCGTGGTCAGCTTGTTCCCGCTGACCCGCAGGACCACCAGAGCCTTCAGCTTCCGGAAGATCTCCCCGTCTGTGAGCGCGTTGCCGGTGAGCGTGAGCTTCTCCAGGGCGGTGAAGGCTTCCAGCCCGGTGGCGTCGGCGATGTCGCGCGAAACGCAGTCGATCTCCAGAACCGTGGCGGCAAAGTCGGTCGGGATGGGACGGTCGTCGTCGCCGAAGAATTGCTTGCTCAGGCAGCGGCGGAAATTCGCATCCGGTATGTTGACGGTCGGACCGGGCGGCGGCGGATCGCGCGGTGGAGGGACCCATCGCGTTTCGGGAGGGCCGCATACATTCGTTTTCCAATTCTCCAGCAGCCATGTTTTTCCGCTGCAGATCACGAAATCACCGTTCGGGCAGAAGGCGGGATGGGTGAGGACAGGAAGGCGGGTCGGGCCGTACGTCTTCCGGCTGGCTGGCTCGGTGCCGCAAAAGAACTCGTTGCCGGCTGGGCGGCATTCGTCTGCCGGCGGCAGAACCGCGCCGAGGAACGTCACCGCGTCTTCGCCCGGCGCATGAATCCCGTCCAGGTATGCGCCGCCGAGCTGTGTGCAGGCGAGATCGACGCCGCGGCCCGACGTCTTCGAGCGGTGAAACGACGCCCCGGCGAATCGGGCGTTCTCCAGGGAGGAACCGTGGAACGACACTCCCGAGAGGCTGGCGCCGGAGAAGTTCGCGTCCGGCAGGACGGCCTCCGAAAAGTCGGTGTCCTCGAGGATGGCGCCGTTGAAGCGCGTGCCGATCAGCCGGGTATTGGGGAAGCTGACGAAGTTGAGATGGGCTTCGTCCAGCTTGGCGCCGCTGAGATTCGCGCCTGAGAGATCGGCCGGTGGAAGTTCCTCGCCGGCCTCGAGCGTGGCCCCCTGAAGCTCGGTGCCGCGCAGATCCGCGGCGGCGAAATTGGAACCGCGCAACACCGCCGATTCGAGAACGGCGCCTGAGAAGTCGGCGTCCTTGGCCTTGGCCCGGCGCAGCGACGCGGCCCTGAAATCGGTATTCGCTCCCCTGGCAACGGCGAGCCGCAAGTCGGCGCCGTCGAGCTTGATACCGTGCGCCTTGGCTCCGCTGAAGATGGCGTGGTTCAGGTCGGAATCGCGGAGATCGACATCCGTCAGCGTGGCGCCGCTGAAATCGAAGTGCGCAAGCTTCGCCCCGGGTAGCATGGCGGCGCTGATGTCGGCCCCCCGGAACCGCGCGGGATCCGAGGCGAGATCGAGGAAGCGCGTCCTGGTAAAGTCGGTGAAGCGCCACAGGCTGAACGAAATCTGCCGCACCCGCATCGTCGCTTCGACGAACTTCACCCTCCCGCATCCCAAATTCTCGGGGTCGAACCGCGGCCGCGGCGTGAAATCGACCTGGGTGACATCGGTGCGCGAGAAATCGGCGCAGGCCAGCTTTGCCAGTTGCAGGTTCGGCTGCTCGAAGATCGCGCCTTGAAAACAGGCCCGGATAAGAATGGCGCCGCTGAAGTCGGTACTCCCCCTGGCCGTCCGCTTGAGCGACGCTCCCTGAAAGATGGCTCCGGTCAGGTTGACGTCGTTGAACTGCGCGCCGTCGAGCACCGCGCCCGTGAAGTTCGCGCCGCGCAGGTCCTGGTTCTGCCCCGCGAAATTGTAGTCCGTCAGATTCTTCCCGCTGAAGTCGGGCCGCTTCGGATCGGGCGTCGGGCACCCCGACTGCGCCTCCATCCCCGCCGCCACCATGAACAGCACGGCCGCCGCCGCGAGCGCCTTCATGGCGCACCCACCGGCAGCCACTGCGAGAGTGAAGGCACCGTGCGGCCGGCCGGACCGGTCGGGCCGGTGCGCGGACCGGCCAGGTTGCCCTTGCCGTCGGTGGTCATGCTCCAGTTGAGCGTGTACAGCGTCCGGAACAGATCGACGGCCAGCCCCGCCGCCGAGACCCGGGGAGTCGTCAGAAGCAACCTGCTCTCGCCCGGCACTTTGCGTCCGGCCTGGTAAACGTCGACGTGGTAATCCCCTGGCACCTCGCCGTTCCCCTGGTAATAGAGGATGAAGATGTCGGTGAGATCGTCGTTGCCGGCCACCGCCAGGCCGAGGTAGTGCCTGCCGGTGGGCAGGTCGAGGAAGGGCCCGACCGCTCCCAACCCGTCGCGAAAGGCATTGACCGGATTGCCGTTGCCGTCGAAGGCCTGCAGCCGGCTGACCTGGGGAAGCTGTTGGATGCTCTCGAGCACGATGACGGTACCGTCGTAGGTCGAGGCGACGTCGATCGGATTGGCCAGCAGCCCGGCGCGCCGGCGGAGGCTGGCCAGGCCGCCCGGCGGCTGGTAGTCCATGGCCGGGCCGGCGACGCGGCGCGCGAACGGCAAGTCGTCGTCGCGGCGGCCTTCGGTCTCCAGCGTCGTGATCAGGAGCTCGCTGAGCTCGTTGTTGATTGCCAGCACGCGGCCGCTCGGGTGAATGACCAGCGAGTTGACCGCGAGCGGAAAGCGGCCGTAGCTCTTCGGCGGAGGGCCGTCCCTGTTGATCGGCGCGGTTCCCCCCTCCGGAATCATCCGGAGGTGATATCCGCCCCCCTCCTCCGCGGGCCGGTTGCCGGCCGACGGATCGACGTAATAGAGGCCGAGATCGCTGGACTCCGGATCGGGGATCGGGCGTCCCTCACGGTCGACCTCGTACTGCCCGTCCGGTGTCAACTTGAAGCGCGGCGGGAAGGAGTCGTAGACGATGTTGGACAACGACGAATAGCCGCACCCGGAGAAGCGCGCGTCGTCCATCGGCCGTCCGGGAATGTCGACACTCTGCAGGGCATAGAGATGCGTCTCCTGGGTCCCGCCGGCGCAATTGCCGATTCCGAGGCCGAAGGCCCTCCAGGCGTAGCCGAGCTGATGGTGGCGCTGGCTGAGCGAGACCCCGACGAGCCTGGAGATGGCGTTGCCCTTGTTGCCGAAGTCGATGTTGGTGCGCGTCGTCACCGGCGCGACGTTGGTCGGCATCCACTTGTACGCGCCGTCCTGAAACGTGAGCAGCGCGGCGTGCTTATATTCCGTGTCCTTCGTCAGCTGGACCCGTTTCTGGAAGAGCAGCAGCGTTACCTCGGCGGTGTTGCCACGGGTGTTCTCAAGCAACGTGGTCGACGCCGACGCCGCGACCTCGTTCCCGACCAGGAACTCGCATTGAAACTTCACCCGGCCGCCGAGGTTGTTGGGGAGCTGGACCTTGATCTCCTTCTCGACCGAACCGGGAGCGACCGGCACCGTCGCCGACATAGTCGGCTGATCGCTCTGGTGGATGAGCCGCACGTTCAGAAAACGCTGCACGCCCACGGGTGCGTCGGGGAACACGCCGCGCACCGGATCGGGCTTCACGGTGACGCTCGACCGGATCGACGTGGCCAGGCGATTCTCGATGGCCCAGGGCGAGGTCGCCACCGCGACGATGGTCTGCGTGATCTGCGCGATGCCGATGGCCACGTCGATGGCCGCCATGATCCAGCCGGCGAACGGGATGCTGCGCTTGAGCACCGACTTCCCGATCTCCCGGGCGATATAGGTCACGACCGGCTCCAGCACTTTTTCCTTGAAGAGCGTCTGTCCGATGGTCGAGAGGCCGCTCCAATCGACCTTGCCGTCGACTACGGAGCCGATCCCGATATAGGCGGCGTACGTGATTCCGATTCCCTGCGTGAGCTTTGCGATGTCGGGATCATCGAAGAAATCCTTGAGCGGCTTGTACGCCGTGACGGCCACGCCGAAGGGCAGCAGCAACGCCGGGATGGCCAGATTGACCACGGCCGTGCGGATTGCGCCATGGAGAGTCGGAACCCGATACGGATTGCGGCCCGTCCCGAGGCCGAGGCCGTAGAGCCGGGCCGCCACGGCGTCCTCGGGGAACGTGATGTCGCGGTCGATGGATCCGGGAAGGAGCGGGTTGGGGGCGCCGAAGATGGTGTCGGTCGAGCCCAGACCATCCAGCCAGCGCAGATCATCCTGCTGGTCGATGTAGGACGGAGCATTGCCGGTGTGATCGGGCTTCCAATCCGGCGTGCTCAACGCCTTGCCTTCGAAGTCGAGGAATTGGATGTAGGCGCCCAGAAAGCGCAGAAAGTAATTCTCCATCCGGAGATGGGCGCGGACGCCCTTTCCCGGAGTCGACGGCGGTGTGATGAACGTTCTCACGCCGTGGAGCCGCATGGCGTTGTCCGGCCTGACCGTGACTTCGCCGCCGGCGGAGGCGATGGATGCCACCGGCACCGGCTCCGGCGTCTCGTCGTCTGTGACGACGCTGAATCCCTGTTCCTGCGTCCACTTCCTGTCTTTCAGCCGGAGGTCGTTCTTCGTGGTGAGCTGGATGCGGCCCATCGCCTGCCGGGCGCCCTTGACCGTCATCGCGGAAGGCTGTTCGAGGAACTGCGTCTCTCCGTCCGTGTCCTGGAACCGGACCAGTTGCGCCCACCCCTCGTCCTTGTCCTCGGTCGGCGGTCCCTGGCGCTTCATGACGAGAGCGAGATCCGCGATGGCGGCGGCCGCCTGCACGTCCAGCGTCATGTGTTCCATCACGATCGCCGCGAGGTCGCGGACTTCGCTCATCAGATCGGGATGGTGGAACAGGAAGGTCCGGGCCGTGGTGACGTAGTCGATGGTCTGAACGACGGCGGCGCCCGGACGTTCCGGCGGTGGAATGGTGATCGCCGCCAGATGGGCGTAGGCGGGCCGCGACCGGTCGGACGGCACGCCGGCGATGTGCACGCGGCACGCGGCGTCGAAGGGAACTTCGACCGCCGGCGAGAAGTGCGTGAGCTGCTCGTCGGGGACACTCCGCAGGTCCGGATCGGTGGCCCTGGCCGCGGCGCGCGTCTCGGCGGTGTGCAGAGTGAGCGGATACTCGCCGGTGTACGCGCAGAGCGTGTAATCGAAGCCCGGCAACGCGTCGGAGAGGTCCACTTGATAGACGTAAGAGATGGTCGGGCGCGGTTCGGCAACACTCATTTTTTGATCTCCAGGCGCTGATTCGGGGCGGTGATGCCCCTGAGCCCTTCATTTCCGTTGGGACAGGGCGATGAACCGGCCCCACCCTGCCCCGGAACGTCGCCGCCCTTCCCGACATAAAGCTCGACCGATTTTCCGATGAACGTCCCGTCGTCATCGGAAGTCCCCGCGGTGGCGACGGCGAACGCGGGACCTCCATTACCGCCCGCGCCGCCCGCCCCGGGTCCGCCCAAGCCGCCGTCGCCGCCATCGCCCCCGACTCCTCGATCCTTATCCCCGTTTCCCGGAAGGCCCCTCGGTGCTCCATTGCCTCCCCGTCCGCCGTTTCCGCCGGCACCCCCGCGGACGGCGCCGCCCGTATAGGTCAGGCGGCCCCCGACGATGAGCAGACCGATCGAGGCGCCTCCCTGCGTCCCTCCCTCGCCTCCACCGCCTCCTTCACCGCCGGCGCCTCCACCTCCTCCTACACGGGCCGCCGCGCCCCCGCCGCCACCGCCACCACCGCCGAATCCCCCTTTCTGGCCAGAACCTCCGACACTCGGCATCCAGAATGAGGAGGAGGAGTTGATGGCGCCGAGGAGATCCGGCGTAGAGGTCCCGGGCCCGCGGCAGGGACCGTCCCGTCCCGCGTCGCCGCTGCTCCCTCGGATCAAGCCGCCGTTGCCGTTGGGAGCGCGAAAACCCGTGTCGCCCGGTTCGCCGGGATTCCCGCCCCTCGAGAAGGAGCCCCCGCCCCCGCCGCCGGCGTTTGCCGGGCTTCGGCCGCCACTTTGCTCCCTGCCGTTATCCGCTTTCGGCGGACGCCTGCCGTCGCCGGCGTCCGGCGGACGCCCGCCGACTCCCGCCGTGAGCGAGACGGACTCCAGCGAGACACCGCTGCTCAGGATCGAGACGAATGCGATGGCCGTTCCGCCGGCAGTGGCCCGACCCGCGGCCGCGAATACGGAGAAGCCCTGAAAGACCGTCGGGGCGACGATCCGCGACGCCATCACGGCCGGCGCTCCGTCCGGGCCGCGAAGGATCGAGCGGAGCTCGGGCTGCGGATCGTCTAACATCGCGCAACCGCCGTAAACCGACACGGCCCCGGTCAGCAACAGCGTGCCGGAGAGCTTGTACTCGTCGTAGGCCACCAGGACGGCGCACTGCTCGCCGGTACAGTTGGTGATGCCGCGCTGGACCGTGGCGCACGGCGACTGGAGCGACGCGCCGCAGGTGGCACTGTCGCTGCCGGAGGATGCGACGTACCGTACGTTGGGTAGCCCGGTCGTGTCTTTGGCACCGCAGTAATACCGCGCGGACGCCGTGGTTCCGCGCTTCGGCCCAAAGATGGCCGCTGAGGAGTCGGTGCCGGAGAGGTCGGCCCCGGAGAGATCGGCGAATTCGAAGACAGCGGCGCCGAGCGTTGCGCCGTTCAGACGGGCGTTCGTGAGATTGGCCGCGGTCAGGTCGCTCGCGGCGGTGAAGACCGCGTTGCGCAAGTCCGCGCCGGTGAGGTTCGCGGCCACGAGCGCCGCGCCGCCGAGGTTGGCCCCTGTGAGGTTCGCGCCCGCCAGGTCGGCGCCGGCGAAGTTGGCGTAGCGAAGATCGCGCCCCGCGAGGCTTGCGCCCCGCAGATCGCAGTACGGACAGGTGACGCGGCCGTCAGCACCCGGGGGAGGAAGCGTTCCCGCGAGCGCCGCTGCAGCGACGCTCCACGCACAGACGACGAAAAGGCGAACAGCACGAAAGCATCGCGGCATCGCCACCATCCTTGTAGAGAGTCACTGAAGCTTGCCCAACAAGGAGTGTCGCGGGAAGGGAGAATCCCTACCTGGCCTCGCGACCTTTCATTGCGCGGCGATCTGCGCCTCTACGGAATCGCCGGCTCGTGCCTGCCGTCCAAGTCGTTCACGATCACCATCCCATACACCCGCGGAAACCTTTCGTCGATCGTCACCTGAGGCACACGAATACGAGATCGGTGTAGGGCGTGAAACGGCAAGAAAGAGAGGATTCAGAGCACGCTTGCCATGCAGATACACATATGCGGTATACTTCCCGTCCGCGGATGAAGAAGCCGTCGAATGATGTCGCGCGCGACGACTGCCTGGCCATGCGCCGCCTCTGTCTCAGCGCCAACCTGAGGAAGACCGAGCGTCTGGTCACGCGCCACTACGACGAGCACCTGGCGCCGGCCGGCATCACCGCCGTCCAGTTGCCGATCCTGGCCGCCATCGTGGCGCTCGAGGAGCCGAGCTTCCGGCAGCTCGCCGAGGAGCTGGGGCTGGAGCGGTCGACGTTGTCGCGAAACCTGGCCAGCCTGTCGGAGCGCGGCCTGTTGTCGATCGGCCCCTCGTCAGGCCCGAAGCCCGGAGAGATCAACCTCACGCCGGCAGGCCGGCGCGGCATCCGCCGCGCCCTTCAACTATGGCGGGAAGCGCACGCGGAGCTCGAGGCGACGCTGGCGAAGGACTCCCTCACTCACGCGCTGACGCTTCTCTCGCGCGTGCGGCGCGCGCTGCGCACGCCGCGGCGCGCGTAAAACGGAGTGGAGCGGAAGGCGCTCGTACGAGTGAGCCGGAATGCGCCGGCTTTCCGCGAGCCGTGGCTCTGCCGGCGCTACGATAGACTCTCGGCATGCTCACCTACGTCGTTCGCCGCCTGCTGTATGGCGTTCTGACGTTCTTCGGGATCACCATCGCCATCTTCGTCCTCGTGCACAGCGTGCCGGGCGATCCGATCGCCTTTTATGTGGGCTCGCATGGCGCGCAGTCGCTTTCCAGGGCGGTGCTCGACGAGATCCGGCATGAGCATCACCTCGACGAATCGCTCTTCCGGCAGTACGTCTGGTGGCTGCGCGGGGTCGTGACGCTCGACTTCGGGAACTCCTTCATCGATCACCGGCTGGTCACGGAACGGATCGCGGAGAAGATGCCGAATACGATCATCCTCAACGGCATCGCCTTCCTCGTGGCCGCGCTCCTCGGCGTGCCGCTCGGGTTCTGGAGCGCGGCGCGGTCGGGACGGCCGATCGAGCGAGCCTCCGCGGTGACCACGTTTCTTCTCTACTCACTGCCGAGCTTCTGGGTGGCGTTGCTGCTGATGCAGTTCTTTTCCGTCCGGCTGAACCTTCTGCCGCTCTTTGGAATGACCTCGGATGACTATCTCGACCTCAACGCGGCGATGAAACTGGTCGACCGGGCCAAGCACCTCGTCCTTCCGGTGGTGACGCTGGCGTATGCGCAACTGGCCATCTACGCGCGCTTTTCGAAGTCGGCGCTGACGGAGGTGATCCGCCAGGACTACATCGTCACCGCCCGTGCGAAGGGAGCCACCTCGGGTGCCGTGCTGTGGCACCACGCCTTCCGTAATGCGCTGATTCCGCTGATCACGCTTCTGGGCCTCACGTTGCCGTATCTCATCTCGGGGAGCGTGATCGTGGAGCAGATCTTTCAGTGGGACGGGATCGGGCGGCTCTACTTCGACTCGATCTTGACGCGCGACTATCCGACCGTCCTCGGCCTTTCGGTGGCAACGGCGGTGGCCACGCTGATCGCAAGCCTTGTGGCTGATCTTCTCTACGCCGCGGCGGATCCGCGCATCCGGTTGGAGACGCGATGACGAAAACCAGTGGGATGTGGACGATTACCTGGCGCCGCTTCCGGCGGAGCAGGCTGGCCGTCATCGCACTGGTCTACGTCGTCTTCGTGGCGCTTCTGGCCCTTGCCGCGCCGATGATCGCCAACTCGTCGAAATCGCTGATTCCCTTCGGGCCGAACGACGTCGATGCCGCCAACCGGCTTCATCCTCCCGACGCACAGCATCGTTTCGGCACGGACGAATTGGGGAGGGACGTTCTGGCGCGGATGATCCACGGCGCACGCGTGTCGCTGACCGTGGGGGTGCTGGCGACGGCAATGGCGCTCATCGTCGGCTCGTTTCTCGGCGCGATGGCCGGCTATTACGGCGGCGCGGTGGACTGGCTGGTCTCGCGCCTGATCGAGGTCGTGCTCTGTTTCCCGCTGCTGTTCCTGGCGCTGGCAATCGTGGCCTTTTTCGGCCCCTCGGTCTGGACGATCATGATCGCCCTCGGCCTGACGACGTGGACAAGCGAGGCGCGCTACGTCCGCGGCGAGTTTTTGCGCATCCGGGAGATGGAGTTCGCCTACGCGGCGCGCGCCAGCGGGGCCCGCGACGCCCGCATCATCTTCCGCCATCTCCTGCCGAACGCGCTGGCACCGGTGCTGGTCTCGGCCAGCTTCGGCGTGGCCTACGCCATCCTCACGGAGTCGGCGCTCTCATTCCTCGGCCTCGGCGTTCCGCTGCCGACGGCGACTTGGGGAAGCATCCTGGCCTCGGCGAAGGAGTTCATCGAGTACGCCTGGTGGCTGGTGGTCTTCCCGGGGGTGGCGATCTTTCTGACAGTGGCTGCCTTCAACATCATCGGCGACCGTTTTCGCGACGCGCTGGACCCGCGTAGCGACTAGCCCACGGTCACGGGTAGCCGGGCCTTCAACGACTCCAGCACGGTGGGCGGCACGAGCCTCCCCACATCGCCGCCGAGGCGGAAGACCTCTTTGACGAGGCGCGAGGAGACGTAGGTGTACTCGACGGCGGGAAGCATGAAGATGGTCTCGATCTGGGGATGGAGCTCGCGGTTCATCAGCGCCATCTGCAACTCGTACTCGTAGTCCGACACGGCGCGGATGCCGCGCACGACGACGTTTGCGTCGACGCGGCGCATGAAGTCGACCAAGAGGCCCGAGAACGAATGGACCTCGACGTTGGGAACGCCGGCGGTGCAGCGGGCGATCAGATCCATCCGCTCGCCGACGCTGAAAAGGGGAGCCTTCCCTTCATTCTCCAGCACCGCTACGAGGAATCGATCGAAGAGCCGCGCGCCGCGATGGATGATGTCGAGATGCCCGTTCGTCAACGGATCGAAGGAGCCGGGATAGATGGCTGTGCGCATCGAACGGGGATGGTAGCTGAAAACGGGAGTTGCGATTTCAATGGTCAACGTCTTGACGATCAGCCCATCCGAACCTAAGATAGAGACGATTCGAGTGACAACAGAAGCGGGAGGGTGTGAGTGATGCGACAGCGACTGGAGATCAAGCGCTCGGATTCGATGACCAACAGCCGGCTCCTCTCCACGATCCGGAACTACCTGCCTGGTGCCTGGATCGCGCCGAAGAACAACGAGCTGATCACGCTCTACCGCCTTCGTTACCGGATGGCGCTCGAAGAGCAGAAGTACGACGCCGCGCTGATCTTCCTAAACAAAATTTTGGAGCTCGACCCTCTCAACGCCGAGGCCAAATTGTGCAAGGGGGAGATCTACCACCGCTGCCTGCAGGACTACTCGCGGGCTGTCGAGCAGTACAACAAGGTGCTCCGGATCACCGGCGATAAAGCGAGCGAGGCCATTCACCTGCGCGCCCGCGCCGGGATGGCCGAGATCATGGAATTGCTCTCTTAACGCTCAGTCGGTGGCCATGTGAACGGCGACTACGGCCAGGATTCCTCCGGCCGCCAACGTGGCCCCGGCGATGAAGAGCGTCGCCAGATGCGCGCGGATGGCGATCAGCGTCTGTCGCAGGTGGCCGTCGCTCTTCCAGCTGCGCAGCAGCGTGGCGCAGCCGATGACGAACGCGGCCAGCGGCATCATGATGAGAAAGACGTCGAGGGCCAGGAAGGGGCGGACGCTGAACCAGTCCACCAGACGCTGGGCGGTGTGCGACGGCTCGTATTGCCGCGGCTGTGCGCTGCGGATGAAGAGCGCGGCCATGAACAGCGAGCCGGGGAGAATGAGCAGCCATTCGGTGGAGGCGATGGTGCGTTTGATTGCGTTCATGAGTACTTTGTAGTACAAAGTACGAGCCAGGTCAAGCCGGATGAACGCTATCGAACCCTTACCGGTCCCGTTCCAGAACGAAGTCGAGCGCCAGCTCCAGCGCTTCCTTGGCGGGCGAATCGGCGAACGGCTCGAGGGCGGCGCGGGCCCGGTTGGCGTAGTCACGGGCGATGGCGCGGGTCTCGTCGAGCGTCTCGTATTTGCGGACCAGTGCCAGCATCTCGGCGGGATCGATCCCGTCGAACGACTTCATGGCGGCGATGAGGGCAATCTTCTCGCGCTCGGCCGGCGTGGCGCGCGGCATGGCCAGGATCAGCGGCAGCGTCAGCTTTCCTTCCTTCAGATCCGAGAGCGCCGGCTTGCCGAGGACCTCGGTGCTGGAGGTGAAGTCGAGGATGTCGTCGATGAGCTGGAAGCAGATGCCGAGGTTCCGGCCGTAATCGAACAACGACTGGCCGAGCTCGGCCGGCCGATCGACCAGATAGGCGGGAATCTGGCAGCAGGCGCCGAAGAGCAAGGCCGTCTTTCGCTCGACGATGGTGAAGTAATCGTCGACCGAGAGATCGGCGCGCCCGTTCTGCTCGAGGGCGAGGATCTCTCCCTCGATCATCCGGATGGTGGTGGTCGAGAGGAGCCGCAGTACGTCGAGGTTGCCCTCGGCCAGGGCCATGGACATGGAGTGCATGAAGATGTAGTCGCCGACCAGAACGGTGAGGTTGTTTCCCCAGCGATAGTTGATCGAGGTCCGGCCGCGGCGGACCTCGGCCTCGTCGATGATGTCGTCATGCACCAGCGTGGCGTTGTGGATGAACTCGACCACCGCACCGTAAGTGACGTCGCGATGTCCTTCGTAGCGCAGCATTTTCGAGACAAGGAGGAGTAGGGCAGGCCGGAGCCGCTTGCCGCCGCCGGCGAGAATGTGATCGCCGACATCCTGGATGGTTTTGATCTTCGACTCGAAATTGCGGGCGAGCTCCTTTTCGACGAGCTGGAGCTTGGGCGCCACGAGATCGAGCAGGCGCTCCGCGCGCGTGAGCTGTTCGATCGGCGCGCTGCTGGGTACGGGGGACGTCACGGCGAACAGAATAATCGAATTGGTCCGGAACCCTCAACCGCGATAGTTCGTGAACTGGAGGGGAATTCCGTAGTCGTTGGCCTTAACGACGGTCATGGCCTTCTGCAGATCGTCTTTGGCGCGGCCGGTGACGCGCACCTGTTCGCTCTGAATCGAGGCTTGCACCTTCAGCTTGGCTTCTTTGATGGCCCTGACGATGGCCTTGGCTTTCTCGATCTCGATGCCCTGAACGATCTTCGCCTTCTGCCGCACCGTCCCGCCGGCGGCCTGTTCCAGGGCCGCGTACTCCAGGGCCTTGAGCGACACGCCGCGTTTGACGAGCTTCGTCTCCAGGATGTCCTTGACGCTGCGCAGTTTTCCCTCGTCATCGCTCACCAGGACGATCTCCTCGGCAGTGAGCTCGATGGAGCTCTTGCTCTCTTTGAAATCGAAGCGCTGGGCCAGCTCCTTCTGGGCCTGCTGCACGGCGTTGGAGACTTCCTGCATCTCGGTTTTCGACACGATGTCGAAGGAGAAATCCTGGGCCATGTCTGCCTCCGTCTACTGCTGAACGACTTCCACGCCGGCCGGCGGTGTGAAGTGAAAGAAATCGGGCGCGACCGCACGCCTGGTGAAGCCGGCAAAGTCGAAGGTGGTCTCGTTGCCGTCGCGATCCGAATAGGAGACGCGCTGGATGGCGTGCGTGGCCGCGGCGATGGTGATGGTGATGCTGCGGATCATCGCCGAGGACTGGCGTGGCTGGAGCGTGGTGGTCACCGTATCGCCGCGCGTGGTCTCGCGGACGATGAAATGCCGATCGCGCGCCGCCGGATCACCGATGACGAGAAAGGGAAGCTCGCCGCGGCGTTGCTCGTCGATCGTGGTCACCGTCACCTGCTTTTCAGCAGGCAGATAGAACCAGGATCGGTTGCCGTCGAAGACGAAGACCTTCTGCTCGGGTTTGGCGTAGCTCCAGCGCATCATCGGCAACGTTCCGAAGACGACGCTGCCGCTGTCGACCTGACTGGTCTTGAATCCCTTCGGTGTGAAGCGCTGCGTGAACTGCGCCTCGGTGCCGGCCAGCGCGGCAGCGGCAAGGTCGATCTCCGCCGCGGATGCGGCGCTGGCGAGCGTGAGAGTGAGAAGGAGAGTGGCGATTTTCATAGTTTAGAGTTGCTGGGTTGCGGCGTTGCTTGGTTGCTGTGTGTTAGATCGCACCTTGCAACTCAGCAACCAAGCGACCCTGCAACCCGCTACAGCCTTTCGACTTCGATCGAGACGATCGCTGAATTGACGACGAAGATGCGGTCGTTCTTGCTCCGATCGAGCGGAAAGAGGAAGAAGCCGTTGCGCTCGGGGTTGTAGTGCGCCACGCCGCGGATGACTTCGCCATCGGCAAACTCCACTGCAATCGTGCTGCCGGAGGCAGGCTCGAGCGCGTCATCGGCTCCGGAACGCGGGAAGAAGAGCGCCTTCAGCTCGGAGAAGGGCAGATCATCGTTCGCTCCGTCGTCGCGCTTGACGCGGACGATCTGCTGATCGACGTCGGTGTCGATGAGCGTGGCCCGCTCCGTCCGCCCGTCGCGATAGCGCAGTACGACTGTCGTTGTCGAATCCATCAGAAGAGTTCCAGCCCCCAGAGATCGTGGAGGTGAATGATACCTTCGACATGGCCCGATGTACCGGCGATGAAGATCGAGGTGATTTTGCGCTGTTCCATTCTCTCCAGGGCCGCCGAGGCGAGCTCGTTGCCATCGATCGTGACCGGGTCCGGCTTCATGCAGTCGGCCGCGGTTTTCTTGAGAATCTCCGTATCGCGCTGGAGCAGACGGCGCAGATCACCGTCGGAGATGGCTCCAGCGAGGACTCCGTCGTCATCGACGACGGCGGTGATGCCGAAGCCTTTGGCCGACATCTCATAGATCACGTCGTGCATCGGCGTCGACAGCGGAACGATGGGAGTCTGCGCGCCGCCGTGCATCAGATCGCGCACGCGCAGGAACCGTTTTCCGAGCTTTCCGCCGGGATGGAGAAAGGCGAAGTCTTCCTCCTTGAAGCCCTTGCGCATCAGAAGGGCCATGGCCAGGGCGTCGCCGAGAGCGAGCGTAGCGGTGGTGGAGGCGGTCGGCGCCAGGCCGAGCGGACAGGCTTCCTTCGAGATCGCCGCGGAGAGGTGGTAGTCGGCCCCTTTTGCCAGCGACGACAGAGGGTTGCCGGTGATGGCCACGATTTCGGCGCCGATCCTCTTGATGCTCGGCAGAAGACGCAGCAACTCCTCGGTCTCGCCGGAGTTGGAGATGGCCAGGACGATGTCGCCGCGAACGATCATGCCGAGGTCGCCGTGGATGGCCTCGGCGGGATGCAGGAAGAACGACGGCGTGCCGGTCGATGCCAGCGTGGCGCTGACTTTCTTGCAGATGATGCCCGACTTGCCGAGGCCCATCGTCACCACGCGGCCGGCCGAGCCATTTGTCAGCTCGACGATCAGCTCGACGACGTCGACGAAGGTGCCGTCGAGATGTTCGATGATGCCGAGAATGGCCGCCGATTCGACCTCCAGCACGCGCCGCGCCTCGGCGATGGCGGGGTGAACCTTCGCGTCACGAATGACGGCAGTTTTTCGGGATTTGGACATCCGGCGGCTGATGGTATGCGACGCGGGATGTGTTCTCAATGTTTCCGAGCGTTCTGCTCCTGCGGCAGGAGAAGCGCCAGGAGCGTCTCACACACAGGCACGGGCACGCCGGCCTCGCGGCCCAGACGGACGGCCGCTCCGAGCTGGGCGTCGAGCTCGGAGGGCTTGCCGTCGATGATGTCGCGCTGCAGCGAGGAGGTGGCGTCGGCGTTGAGAGCGTCGAAACGGGCCAGCGTCCGTTCGACGGCCGCGTCGCCGCCGAGGTCGACGCCGCGGGCGAGGGCAAGAGCGATGATCTCGCGAATGGCACGCGTGGCCAGATCGCGGGTATCCGGCATCGAGCGCCAGACGCCGATCGGCATGCGTGTGGCGGCACCGATGCCGCTCATCGGCGCGATGAAGACGAACTTCGACCAGAGGGCGTGGTGAATGTCGGACGGTATGTCGACCTGCACGCCGGCGCGCAGGCACTCGTCGCGAAGCTGCTCCACGCGCGCCGTGCGGCGGTTATCGAGCTCGCCGAACATGACGAACGGATCGGCGCCGATGTGGCGGATGTGCCCGGGGGCGGCGATGAAGCTGACGATGCCGCACAGACCGCCGAGGACGTGCTCGCGGCCGAGAATGGCCGCGAGTTGATCGGGGGCGTCGATCCCGTTTTCGAGCGGGATGACCATGGTGTCGTCGCCGATCATCGGCTTGATCAATGCGGCCGCTTCTTCGATCTGCCAGGCCTTGACGGTCACGAACACCGCGTCGACCTTCCCGACAGTGGCCGGGTCGTCAGTGGCATTGGGCCGCTCGATGGCGAAATCACCCTTGATGCTGTTGACGCGAAGGCCGCGCGTGCGCAGCGCTTCCAGAGTGGCGCCGCGGACGAGGAAGACGACGTCAAGCCCGCCATTTGCGAGCTTGCCACCGAAGTAGCCGCCCACGCCGCCGGCACCGATAACCGCAATTCTCATGTCCCAAGCGCATTCTATGGTTTCGTGTAAAATCGCGCACCTTCGCGGCCGTTCCGGCGCAAACCCTTGCTGCTCGTTGAGCCACATCCAGCGCACACCAAATCTGATCCGTGGAGAGGACGAACGCATGACCGAAATCCTGACGCTGCCCGTCGAGCCGAAGTCGGTGGTCTGGAACCCGTCACCCGAGCAACTCCGGCGTTTCACCGAGGAAATGCCGAACTGCAAGAAGACCGAGTTCGACAATGTCAATGTCGCCACCAGGGTGGTCTCCCGTTCGAAGGGCTCGACGTACGTTGCCACCGACACGCCGGAGAATCATTCCGATCAGACGATCAGCCGCGCGGAATTCGATCGCGTGTCCCGACTGCAAAACGATTACATCCGGACGCGGGACATGCTCGTCGTCGACGGCTTCATCGGCAACGACCCGCATTTCCGCATTCCGGCGCGTCTGATCATCGAGAAGGCAAATGCGAACATCGCCGGGATGCAGCAGCACCTCTACTATCCGGCCTCGCCGGCGGAGTTGGAGAACTTCGAGCCGACCGTCACTGTCATCTACACGCCTAATCTGAAGGCCGAGGGGTATCCGGAGGAACGCCTCATCGCCGTCGATCTCGACAGTTACATCACCCGCGTCTTCCACTCCGACTACTTCGGCGAATCGAAGAAGGGCGGACTGCGGATGTGGAACAAGATCGTCTACGAGCGCGGCGGTCTGGCGTTGCACGCGGGCTGCAAGGTGATCCCGGTCGATGGGCGCAACAAAGTGGGTCTCATCGTGGGATTGTCCGGCACGGGCAAGACCACCACGACGTTCACGAAGCAGAACAATTCACAGCCGGTACAGGATGACTTCTGCGCGCTGATGCCGGGCGGCAAGGTGTACGCGACCGAGAACGGTTGCTTCGCCAAGACCTTCGGACTCAATCCGAAGGACGAGCCGACGATCTATCACGCCTGCGCCTCGCCGCACGCCTACCTCGAGAATGTGTCGCAGGACGAGGGCGGCAGGATCGATTACTTCGATACGTCGTACACACCGAATGGCCGGGCCGTGATCCGGATGGACGACGTGGCGGGGGCGTTCGATGCCCGCGAGGTCAATAACGTCGACTTCCTCCTAATCCTGAATCGCAACGAGAACATCATTCCGGCCGTGGCCAAGCTGGAGGGTCCGCTCGCCGCCGCCTACTTCATGCTGGGCGAGACGAAGGGAACGAGCGCCGGCGGGGCGGCGGAGGCGGGCAAGTCGCTGCGCGTACCGGGAACGAATCCCTTCTTTCCGCTGCTCCACGCATTTCAGGGCAATCGGATGCTGGAGCTGATGAAGGAAAGTCCGATGGACGTCTATCTGATGAATACCGGGCGGATCGGCGGCGACGAGAAGGATGAGCGCTCGAAGAAGGTGAAGATCCAGCATTCGTCCGCGGTGGTGAAGGCGATCGCCGAGGGAACGATCAAGTGGGAGAAGGATCCCGACTTCGGCTATCTGGTGGCGACGGAGGTTCCGGAGATCGACGATGCCGACTACCTGCAGCCGAAAAAGATGTACGAGCGGCAGGGGAGGAGCGATGAGTACCAGCAGCTCGTCGAGAAGTACAACACCGACCGCCGTGCCTACCTGCGCCGTTGGAAGGGGCTGAGCGACGAGATCGTGAACGCGATCTGAGGGGCTGGACCTGCGGTCGTTGTCGGTTGTCGGTTGATGAGTGTTAGTTGATCCGGCGATGACAACCTATACCCGGCTTTGCTGACTAAGGGACTCGCAGCGGCGAAGGCTTTCGAACCCCGGAGACCGGTCAAACAATGTCTCTAGAGGCCGCGTCCTGGACGGCGTATAAGTTGACCTCTAGGAGGAAGCCATGCAAAAGACTCGCAAGGCAGTTATGGCCGTTTCGTTTGTCGCCCTCTTCATCCTGGCAGGCACCGCAGCGCATGCCAGTTGTCCCACGATCACTCCCCACTCTTGCTGTGGCATGCCCACCTATTATCAGTTCGACGTCGACTCGACCTGCCTTTCCAGCTATGGGGCTTCGTCGACTTCCGTGTCGTGGTGCTACCCCATGTACGTGTCGGGCTACTCGTACGCGATGGGTTTCGACAACTACACCACGTGGTCGTTCACCGTGCCGGCGGATGGTAACGGCTATGCGATACAGGCGAACTGGAGCGCCAGCACGATGGTGACCTTCTCCTCTCCGACCTCGAGTACCTACGACGGCATTAGAGGCTATGTGTCCGTCACGCACAATGGCACCCTGACGACCTACAACTGGTTCTACCTCTACGGGAACACCTCGGGGAGCCAGTACTGCAGCAACCAGAATGTGTCGTTCAGCGCCACGACCGGCGACACGATCACGCTCAGCATCTACAACACGCGGTGGGACACCAACGCCGTCACGGAGGCTGGGATACCCTACGTAGTCAACTACTAGCCGTAGGTTGGGCGGAAGGTTTTTCGCCAAGTGGCGCGCGAACCTCATCGAGTCGAGAACCTCGGCGAACCGCATCACGGTCAGGGGGCCGTCCTCGCACCGGCGAGCCCCCTGATAACCGACAACTGACAACGCGCCGCAGGTGCAGACAACCGCTGAACTCGACAAATCTGCAATCCAGCCTTACTCTATCCACTGTTTCGACACAGTGGAGGACATGGGATGCGATTCGGAGCGCTGGTTCCGGCAATGATCCTGGTCAGTAGCCTTGCGGCGCCGTCGCGCGCCGATACCTCCTCGGCTGTCCTGTCGATTCCTGCCGCTGACGCGTCCGCGGTTGCGCAGAAGCCGCCCATGGGCAAACAGTTACGCGTGCGCGCTCCGCATGGCCGGCGAACGGTTTCCGACTTCGACTCGCGGGTTCTGGCGTCGCTGCTGGCGCTTCAGTCGCCCAGCGATTTCGATTTCGAGGTGCGCGCCGGCGACGTCTCCTGCAACGGCGGGACCTGCACGGTAGCGCTGGCAGTCAGACTTCCCGAGGCGTTGCCGCCGATGCGCCTGGCCATCGCCGTGGCGAATTCGAGAGGGGAACTTTCGGAAGTGAAACACGCCGACTGCCTGGCCTCGCCCTGCAGCGTCCAGCTCGTGCTCGAACGCGGCCGGAACACGATCTCGGTCGGCGCCGCGGACGGCCTGCTGCAGACGGCCGGCTTCGTCCTCACCAGCGTCGTGGCCTCGCCGCATCTGGAAGCGAGCGCGCAGCGCAGGAGCGAGTGGTTCTGATTTGTCATCCTGACGTGGAGCGTAGCGACACCGTCAGAGTCTGTGCAGAAATCAGGTGCACGATTGCAAACATAGATCTATAATGACTTATGAGCGTTAAGCGTCAGAAGGTGAGACTGGCCGAGGCCGATCGTTCCCAGGTGCGCGTGATGGTGGTGGATCCGGATCGGTTGGTGCCGGAGAATGACCAGGTTCGTGCTGTCTGGAGATTCGTAGAGGGTTTGGATCTGGACGCGTTTTACGAACAGGTCAAAGCGGTGAAGGGTGAGCCAGGAAGGCCGCCGATCGATCCGAAGATCCTCATGGCCCTGTGGATTCAGGCGACGCTGGATGGAATCGGTTCGGCGCGAGAGATCGCCCGTCTGTGCGAGATGCACGCGAGGTATCAGTGGATCTGTGGAGGGGTGACTCCTGGATACCACCGGCTGTCGGACTTTCGGAGCAACTCCGAACAGAAGTTCGACGAGTTGCTCACGGATACGGTTGCCGTGTTGATGCACAAAGGCCTTGTCGATTTGGAACGCGTGGCTCAGGACGGCATGAAAGTTCGCGCGTCGGCAGGGACCGGATCGTTCCGGAGTGGCAACCGGCTGGAGGAACTGCGCACGATCGCAGAGGAGCAAGTTCGTTATCTCAAAGAAGAGGTGGAGCAGGACGGATCGGCCGGAAACCGGCGGCGAGAAGCAGCACGCGCGCGAGCTGCCGAGGATCAGGCGCAGCGCATCCGAGAGGCATTGGCAGAGTTACCTGAGATCAAACAGCGGAAGAAGTCGAACAACGGAAAGAAGAAGACCGAAGCGCGTAGCTCAACCACGGATCCATCTGCCCGAGTCATGAAGATGGCCGACGGCGGCTTCCGGCCTGCGTTGAACGTGCATCTGGTCAGCGATACGAAGACGAAGGTGATCGCCGCGGTCGAGGTCAACAACCACGGCACCGATCTCCGAATGGCCGTCCCCCTGGCCGAGCAAGTTCACGAGCGTCACGGAAAGAATCCATCCCAGTGGTTGGAAGATGGTGGATGCGTAACCCTCGATGGGATCAACAAGTTTGCCGAACGCGGCATCGATGTGATCGCACCCATTCGCGAGCCGCGTAGCAGTGGAAAGAAGGCCACCGAGGTGCGAGCGACCGACTCGGCAGCGGTGGCTGCGTGGCGGAAGCGAATGGATACCGAGGAAGCGAAAGTTATTTACAAACAACGAGGTGCCACCGCCGAACTGGTTAACGCACACGCGCGCAACCACGGGTTGCACCAGTTCCTCGTTCGCGGCATCCAGAAAGCACGCTCGGTCGTGTTACTCCTGGCCATCACCCACAACATGCGCCGCTCGTGGGCTCTGACTTGAGTACCGACTGAGTACCGACCGACTGAGTTAGGCGCTCGGACAGCGGAAACGGCTTGATCCCACGCAAGTTCTGACCCTCGCGTCACCAGATCCGATCAGCTTTCTACGCAGCTAGTTTCACTCCACAGCCTCGCCATCCACGCAACGTGACTCAACCTGATCGTAAAATCCGGATCACCCGATTCCTGCACAGCCTCTCAGGATGACGGCGGTTCACGTTTCCACATTCAGGAACATGTAGATCGCCGCGATGGCGAACAGGATGTTGGCGCTCCAGGCCGACAGCACCGCGGGGAGATTTCCCACCTCGCCGAACTTTGTGAAGACCGCGAAGACCATCCAGTAGAGGATGCCGAGGATCAGACCGATGCCGACGCCGTAGAGGGCGCCGCGCTTGCCGATGCGGAAGGCGAACGGCAGCGCGATCAGTGCCATGACCAGGCTGATGAAGGGCCATGACGTCTTCGTGTAGAGCTTCACCGTCAGCTCTTCAGCGGCATAGCCCGATTTGCGGATCGTCTCGATGTACCGCCGCAACTGCGCGAAGGTCATCTGATCCGGTGCCCGAGCCTCGGTGGCGAAATCCTCCGGCCGCTCGCTGTAGTAAAGGCGCAGCGGGCGTGTGATCGGCGCGTACGTCGAGCTGCCGTCGTCGCCGAAGGATCGCATCCACCCGTTCGAGAACGCCCAGCCGACGCCATCCCACTTGGCATGGTCGGCGTAGACGCGCCGCGTCAGGCGGAACTTGGTCGGATGAAACTCAAAGACCTGAACCTGCGTCAGCTCCTTCTCGTCGCGGTCGTAGGCGAGGAAGTTGATCAGGTAGCGGCCCTTGCCGATGAACCAGAGCTTCTGCTGGTTCGGTGACGGCGTCGCGCGAACCGTTTTCTTGGCCTTGATCCTGTTCCGCAGCTCTTCGACTCGCTGATTCGAGTACGGCAGCACGTAGTCGAGCTGCAGATACGCCAGCGCGCTGATGGCCAGTGCGATTCCGACGATCGGCAGCGCCGCGCGGTAGAGCGACATCCCGCCCGACTTGAAGGCCGTGACCTCGTTGTTCTTCGAGAAAATGCCGAACGTGACCAGCGTCGCCACCAGCACCGAGATCGGAAGCGTGTAGTTGAGGATCTGGAAGATCAGAAACCGGTAGTACGACGCCACGGTGTGGAAGGCGATATGGTTCGTGCGGATGTCGCCGCTGAGGTCCGTGTAGTCGACGATGACGAAGAGCGCCGCGGTCGACACCAGCACGAGCATCAGAATCTTGAGGAACTCCCGCAGGATGTAGCGGTCGAGGGTGTTCGGGAAGGTGATGTCAAACCGGCTGAGGATGGCCGGCTCGTCGGCGACGACCGCTCCCGGCGTTCCGCTCCGTCTCGCTTTGATGGCCTGGATGATCTTGCGGACGATGCCGCCCTCGGAACGCTGCGCGCCGGTGTCCCTGTTGGCGCGAAACAGCAGGTAGATGCCGATGGCGAGGAGGACGGCGTTCGGCGACCACATGGCCACTGCCGGACCGATCTTGCCGGTGTCAGCCAGATGCTCTCCGTTGTTGATCATCACGTAATAGATGAGGATGATCGCGATACTTAAAGAGAAACCTGAGCTTTTGCCGCCACGGCGGTTGGTGATACCGAGCGGCAGGCCGAGAATGCCGAAGACGATGCACGCGAACGGAATCGCGAACATCTTGTTCATCTCGACCTTGGCCGCCCAGTAGGTCTCGCGAGCGTCAGGATCGTGCGAGTACTGCGACCAGCGCGCCTGTTCCATGAGCTCACGGAAAGTCATCTCGCGGAGAGACCGCTGGTAAACGCCGTTGCTGTCGGCTCCCTTGTCCGGCAGACGCATCCGTTGCACGGCGTTGCTGTTCAAATCGTAGCGATCGGGCTTCTTCGGATCCCAGAGATGCGTCTCCGCGGTCTTGAGGTTAAGCCAGACCTGGTTGCTGGGCTTGAGGATCGACAGATTGCCGCTTTCCGCGACGATGATCTTGTTGCTGGAGCGCTGCGGCAGGATCGACGGCGGCTGCGCGGCCTCCTGGCGCGCACTCTGGAGTTGCTGGGCGATCGTCACCGGTCCGCCGCTGGTTCCGGTGCGCGCCTCGTCGGCCGTCCGGCTGTCGGCCACGAAGACGCCTTTCCATTGCAGCGTCTTCGGATCGACATCGTTCACGTAGATCGTGAGGTTTTCGAACTCGTCGTAGAAGACGCGCGGTTTGAGCTCTTTCTCGATCTGCGAGGTGAAGATCTCGGACCGCAGCGCCGCAAACTCCGCGTTGCCGTGCGGCAGGACGAAGTTCATCAGATAGAGGTTGATGCAGAAAACCAGGAAGCTGAAAAGGAAGACCGGCCGGTAGATGGTGCGCGTGGAGATGCCGAGGGCCCGCATGGCGATGATCTCGGAGTCGGACGAAAGGCGGCCGACAGCGATCAGGATGCCGAACAGCAGCGACATCGGCACCGTCAGGACGACGATATGCGGCAGGGAAAGGTACAGCAGCCGTCCGACGGTCGACGCCGGGAGGGAGCGCTTGATGATCATCCCGGCGAAGTCGAAGAGGTTCTTCATCAGGATGATGAACGTATAGAAGGCGAAGCCGAGGGCGGTCGGCCCGAGCATCTCCTTGAAGATGTAGCGCGTGAGGATCTTCATCGGTCGAATGGATTGTACGTGCTGGCCAGTCGCTGGGATCTGGAGTCGGTTGAAACGTTTCCACAGCGTCTACTAAGACAGATTATGTTAACGCGCGGCTATAGTTCTCCTTACTTGCAATCTCGATGACGTCCGACAGCACGGCCGCTGCTGTCGGAAGCGATCCTGCTCCTTTCCCCTGAAACATCATCTCTCCAACCGCCCGCCCGCGGACCATGACGGCGTTGTTCTCGTCCCGGACGGCCGCCAACGGATGAAACTCCGGCAATTCACGCCGCTCGACCCGCATCTCGACTCCGCCAGCGGCTCGCCTGGCGGTGGCCACGTGCCGCACCACGCACCTCCTTGCGCGGGCCTGCTCGACCTCGGCGCGTGAGACGTCGGTGATCCCGTGGACGCGCATCCGAACGACCTGAGGCCCGAACGCCAGCTCGCCAAGAATACGGAGCTTCTGCGCCGCGTCGCCGCCGCCGACGTCGAGCGACGGGTCCGCCTCCGCGAACCCGCGCTCCTGCGCCAGCCGTAGCGCGTCGTCGAACTCCAGATCGTCCTGCTCCATCCGCGTCAGGATGTAGTTGCAGGTGCCGTTGAGAATGCCGCTGATCGATTCGATCCTGTCACCGGCCAGTCCGTGCCGCAGCGCGCGGATGATCGGAATCCCGCCACAGACGCTGGCCTCGAATCCAATGCGCACCTTATTGCGCTCGGCCGTGGCGAACAATTCCCGCCCGGCGTCGGCCAGCAGCGCTTTATTTGCGGTCACGACGTGGCGGCCGTTGCTCAGTGCACGCCGGACGAAGGCGCCGGCCGAATGAATGCCTCCGACCAGCTCCACGATGATGTCGCAACCGTCGTCGATGATGTCGATCGCCGAGGTGCTGAAAAGCGCCGGATCGATGCCCGGCCGTGGCTTGCCGGCGTCGCGCACCAGGATGCGCCGGACGGCAATATCGACGCCGTCCCGCCCTCGGATGCGCTCCCGCTCGCGCGCCAGGAGGTCGACGAAGCCGCGGCCGACAGTGCCGCACCCGAGAAGACCGATGTTTATCCGGCGCATGCAACCCTCCTCGGCGACGCCACTTCCGCCAGCCCCTGATCGAGATCGTCGATCAGGTCGCGCACGTCTTCGAGACCGACCGACAGCCGGATCAGACCGTCCGCGATTCCGACGCGTCGGCGCACTTCCGGCTCGACCGAGGCATGCGTCATCGTCGGCGGATGGCAGAAGAGACTCTTCACGCTGCCCAGGCTCTCCGCCAGCGTCCAGAGCCGAAGGCGCTTCGAGAAGGCGATCGTTTCGTCGACCGATGCGTCGAGCTCGAACGAGACGATGGCGCCGAATTCGGGATAGTGAACACGGGCGATGCGGTCGTGCCCGCGGAGATACTCCACCACTCCCCTGGCGTTCTCGCAATGCCGGGCCATGCGCAGCGGCAGCGTCTTGATTCCGCGCAGGATGAGGAAACAATCCTGCGGTCCGGGCACGGCGCCGATGGCGTTCTGGAAGAACTTGAGGTCCGCGAAGAGCGACTCGTCGTCGGTCAGGACCGCGCCGCCGAGGGTGTCGCTATGCCCGTTGATATATTTCGTCGTCGAGTGCACCACGATATCCGCGCCAAGCGCGATCGGCTGCTGGAGCACCGGCGTGGCAAAGGTGTTGTCGACGACGGTGCGAACGCCGGCACGACGCGCGATGGCGCTGCAGGCGGCGATGTCGGTCGTTTTCAACAACGGATTCGACGGTGTCTCCAGCCAGAGCAGCCTCGTCTCCGGGCGAATGGCCCGCTCGACGGCGGCGGGGTCGCTGCTATCGATGAAGGTGAAGTCGACGCCGAACTTCGAGAAGTACTTCGTGAAGATGCGCCATGCGCCGCCGTAGAGATCCTGCGTCGAGACGACGTGGTCCCCTTGGCGAAGGAGCGAAAGGACGTTGTGAATTGCAGCCATGCCGCTGGCAAACGCGAGCCCGTATCGCGCGCCCTCGAGCGAGGCCAGACACTCTTCCAATGCAAGGCGCGTCGGATGTTCTGTTCGCGCGTAGCCGAAGCCGCGATGGACGCCCGGCTCGATCTGGCCGAAGGTCGATGTCTGATAGATCGGAACGGTGACGGCGCCGGTGGCTGCGTCGTTGGGCTGCCCGGCGTGGATCGCAAGTGTGTCGAAACGGTACATGTTCCCCTCCTGCCGCGCTGATGGCGGCGGACTCTCATGCTGCTGACATTAAGGGGAGAAAAGCTTTAAGGAGGGACCCGGGTCGGGGAGGCAGTCAGTCTACGCGTCCGCGCCCGGGCGGCGCATCGCCATTCGGCGCATCGACATCATGGCGTGGCGTGACATGCTGGGGCGGGAGGATAGAGGGTCGCTGCGACGATGTCAACCAACGTCGGTCGCCTCCGTGGCTAACCCGAACGACGCTATCGGATACCGCGATCGCGCTGCACAACTCCGGCTATGGAATCACCAATATGGATTTTGACTATCCGACGAACGCAGCCTCGGAAAAGCCGAGGCTGCATCACGCGACCTCTTGCTGCAGCACACTCAATGCGCTCCGTCCACGTCGATTTTGATCGCGTTTGGTCCCGGACTAAGGACGACTCTGGTGGGTGGTCTCGTATAGACCGATGTAAACAAGTACTGCAGTTCGTCCACGGTATGATATGGCCAGAACTCATACGTACCAACCGGCAATGACGGAATCGTCAACCGGCCGTCCTGGCCGGTCAGCGCCACACGCGATAGCGAACCGGTTACAAGATCCCAGATCCTGGGCGGCAGAAATCGCCCATCGAAACGTACCAGAAAGCGTACTCCTGCCTCGGGTCCTGATTTCGCCGTGGCAAGAAGCGTGAGCGCTGCCACGGGCGGTGGAAGCGTGATCTTGATGGGCGTTTCAGCCGAAGTCTTCGTAGCAGAGTCGGCGAGGGCGACGCTGAATGAACCAGACTGGTCCATCACGTAGATCGGCTTCTGCTCTCCTTGATGAAGAGGTACGGAGACGAGCCCCCACGCATCCGACCAGTAAGGAGCACGGTTCTCAAGACCCAGAGCGCCAACCCAATCATAGACCATGATATTGGGTGCCGGCTCATCTGCCGCATTGACGACCCTGAAGAAGACTTTCATCGCCCGGTCCAGTGCGATCGGCACTTCGCGCTGAGTGTCAGCTTCAGTCAGCTGCACGTTTATGGGCTCGCTACTGAATCCCTCTGACTGAACGCTAATCGTGTGAGTCCCGGCCGGTAGCATTGGCAAGCGGAATCGACCATCTTGATCTGTAGTGCTGAGGATACTTCCAGGTGTGCGCGGCACCACGTGGTCTACAACTTCCGCACCCACAATCGCCTCGTTCGTTCGCCTATCGAACACGCGACCGGTAATTGCTCTCGTCGGGATCGCGATATCCCAGGAGTGGTCGGCATCGTCGTTCAGGTTCCTGATGGAGAAGAATGGCTTTCGTTCTGTCGGGACGTCAATTGTCAGCACCCACACACCCGCCTGCCACAACTTGACTGAGTATTCGCCATTGGCATCTGTGTGAACGTCGCCCGACCATAATTCCTCGTCTGTCGACAATGTGAGGTTGGCCTTGGCGAGGGGCTGGTCCCCCAGAGTAACGACGCCCTTCAGACGGATGTCGTTCAACCTGATTGCCTGCTCCTTCTTCTCGTCCAGACCAAGCGTGAGGTAGGAAACGCTTCTTTGCAGCGGACTCTGCCCTTCCACGACGACCGCATATTTTCCTTCGACCAGAGCGTCGAAGCGGTAGTCGATGTTCTTGCCGGCGCCACTCTTTTGCGTCACCAGTCTCCAGGGATCCGAGAACGTTGCCATTTCGCGCCTGATGAAAAGGCGTGCGGTCGCCGCGCAATCATCCACACATTCGTGCTGCACGATGAACCGCAAGCTACCACCGCGCGTAAGTAGAAACTGCTGAGGCGCAACTGCTTTTCGGCCGGAGTGGACGATGATTTCCTGACTGGCATAGTTTGTGGCACTTGCTACCAGGGATATCTCTTGTGTCGTGCTGGACGTGTTCAACGAAAACCTGCCTCCGGAGTCGCTGAATGTAGTGCTATCGCCGCTGCGAATCTCGGCGCCGGGAATGGGCTCGCCGGTATGATAGTCGTGGACCACGCCGGTGATTGTCGGTAGATGCTCTATGTCAATTGGCGGAACCTCGAGCACTTTTCCTCGCCGTGCGTCGAGACCTCGCCTGACGGTGGTCGGGTAGCCAGGCGTCCTGATGATCAATTCAAATTGGCCGGGCGGTAACGCCAAGAGCCGCAGCTGTTCGAGTTTCTCCGACGTGAACGGCACAGTCCACACGGCGCCAGAGAGGCTCTTCAGTGTCAAGGTTGTTTGTTGCTTGGTTGGATCCTGAGAGGGTTGGCGGACGCGTAACGAGATCAGTGCCGCCTCTGACGCGTCGAATGCCAATCGAGAGTCCTGTTCAGCCCTTCCGAGCCAGACGACGGCACCCTTGTCACTTCGCCATAGAAAATAGCTTTGGGGGCCTGCAGCGAATTCTGCCTGGTCGGTCGGTCTACAACGCTGAGACTCGCGGAAATCGGGCGCTCCGGCAGAACACACATTCCCGCTATGCTTGGTCTCAATCAGGGACGCCGGTGGGGGCGTGGACGTGTTCAGCTTAGCAAGCAAAACGAGTAGGCTTACCAGCATGACAATCCTGAAATTCACACTGTAGAGTGGTGGCGAGGCCTCATGGAGTGCACCCTCGGGGCTTTTACATACTGTATGCAGCCCCACGGCGGGCAGGTGGGGCCGCCGTTGCCGCCGTTGCCGCCTCCTTCACCGCACGCGGCTATAAAACTCACGGAATCACATTCTGCGTTGCCACCACCCAAGCGGACGGCTCGACAATCAGGGATATTGCCGTTTACGTCGGGCTGGCACAGAGCATCGGTGGTCCGGGTAGTGCCGTCCTCCCGAACTGTAACGTCTAATATGCATATGCTGCAAGTGGTTGCTGCGGCGGGAATGCCGATAGCCAGCATGAGAAGTGTGAGAAGTGACAGAATCGTGAAGCGCATGATTCGCATTGGTTCTCCTTCACTCAACGTTTGGGGAATAATTATTTAACCATGGTTGCGGATAATTTGTCAAGGATGACCGCGCGTCCGACACCGCTGGCGATCCTCGTGGGCTGATGTCTCTTGCGCGCCGGTCGGCGATGATACGTCCGCGTCCGACGATGCCGGTGATTTTGTGTTCGGACGCGGTTAGCGTCAAACGGCCAGCCGATCCGTTTTTTGGACCGCTTTTGCGGGACCGGCATTGACCTGCCATGACCCGCAACGATGCTGTCAGTCAGGTATGTTATTCCCCGCGCTTGTCTGTGCTCCGTGAATTGACTACTCGCTCTCGACCCGCCGCAGCAACTCTCGCAGCGCCTCCGCAATCTCGGTCTTCTCCACGTTCGCCTTGCGGAAACTGAGGTTCACCGTAAAGGGCAGCGTCTTGTCTTTCACCTGCCAGGTGAAGTTCTTCGGGCGGCCGGCCTTTTTCGCTTCCGGCTTCGCCGTCTGCTTGCGCACGTCATCGCGCGTCAGCTCGCCGGCGGCGAAGCGGCGGACGACATCTTCCATGGCCTGTTCGTCCCCTGCCCTGGCGATCTGGACCAGGATCGATTTGTTAGAGATGCCGGCCTCGCGGCACATGGCCCGGATGCGGTCGGGGATTTCGTTGATCGACAGCGTCTCCGTGATCGTGGTGCGCGACTTGCCGATGACGTGCGAGATCTTTTCGTGGGTGTAGCCGAACTTCTGCTGCAGGACGAAGAAGCCCTCGGCTTCTTCGAACGGCGTCAGGTCCTTGCGTTGGATGTTCTCGATGAGCGCGATCTCGAGCTGTTCCTTGTCGTCGACGTCGAGCTCGATGGCCGGGATCTCGTCGAGGCCGGCCAGGGTGGCGGCGCGATAGCGGCGCTCGCCGGAGATGATCTGGTAGCGGTTCGGACCGGCGACGCGGACCAGAATCGGTTCGAGAACGCCCTTTTCGCGGATCGATGACGCCAGCTCTTCGATATTGCCGAGGTTCGTGCGCGGTTGCTCGGCATTCGGCTCGATGAACTCGATCGGGATCATCGATCCGATGTGCCGTCCCGAACGGCGCGTCAGCTCTTCGACGAAGTGCGCGTCATGCCGCATGGAGGCGCGCTCGGGTAGTCCGCGTTTCATGCTCATCAGGGTTTCCTCAGACTCGGGACAGGATTTCCTCGCTCAGCGAGTAGTACTCCATCGCGCCGCTGGATCTCGGAGCGAACGTAAAGATCGATTCCTTGTACGCCGGGCTCTCTTCGAGCCGGATCGACTTGGTGATGACGGTATTGAAGAGCCGCTCGCCGAAGACCTGGCCGATCTGCTCGTGGATATCGCGCGCCAGGGTGGTGCGCTTGTCGTGCATCGTGATCACAACGCCGAGGAGCTGCAGATTCGGGTTCGGGCGGGCCTTGATCTTTTCGATCGTCTCGAGCAGATCGTCCGTCCCCTCCAGCGCAAAGTACGATGACTGGATCGGCACGAGGACATGTGTCGATGCCACCATGGCGTTGACGGTGATCATCCCGAGCGTCGGCGGCGTATCGATGAAGATGTAGTCGTACTCACTCGGCGCATCCTTCATCTTGTCCTTGAGCCGGAACGGGCCATCGAGCTCGCCGATCAGCTTCGACTCCAGCTTGGCCAGTGCGATCTTCGACGGTGCCAGGAAAAGATTCGGCAGCGGCGTCGGCACGATGACGTCGTTCAGGCCCAGCTCCTCGCTCACCAGCACGTCGAACATCGACCGCGAGATCGATCGCGGATCGATGTAACTCATCGTGCTGTTCGCCTGCGGGTCGAGGTCGATCAGCAGAGTCTTGTGGCCCTTGTTTGCGACGGCGGCGGCAAGGTTGATGGTGGTGGTGGTCTTGCCGACCCCGCCTTTTTGGTTGGCGACGGTGATGATCATGTGGACCGGGCGATTGTAATGGGTTGCTGGGTTGCTTGGTTACTAAGTTGCTGGGTTACTTCGTCGCCACCAAGCAACTCTGCAACCTGGCAACCCCAGCAACCAACGCCAGTCACATCTTGTACTTACCCAGATCCTCGGTATCGAGATTCTCGAACCACTTCTTCGACTTCTCGTCGGGGTCGTCGGAGTCCGAGTCGGAGTCCGGGGTGATGGTCTGGGCCTGATCGAGAACCGATTGGGCTACGTAGATCGGTGCTTCAGTGCGGAGGGCCAGGGCGATGGCATCGCTGGGGCGCGCGTCGAGCTCGAGCATCGTGTCGGCGCCGGCGCGGGTAACCATCACGCGAATCTGGGCGAAGAACGTCGAGTCACGCAGGTCGTTGATGACGATGCGCGTTACACGGGCATCGAGTTGGGCGATGGCGCTCTTGAGAAGGTCATGCGTCATCGGGCGCGGCGTGGCCACGTTCTCGAGCTGCAGGGCGATCGCGTTCGCCTCGAAGATGCCCACCCAGATCGGGAGAAAGAATTTCTCGTCCTCATCCTTCAGTACGACGATGGGCGAATTGGAAACGGGGTCGAGCATCAGACCCTTGATCGACATCGGTACGAGCTCGTTCATGCGACAGCCTCCCCGCGCAGCGTGTGATGCTGCGCCTGCTCGATGCGCACGCCCAGCATACTCCCCGGCAGGGGCGATGAGTCAGCACTGAAGTTGACCACCACATTGTCGTCGGTACGGCCGGTGAGCATCGTTGCATCATGTTTGCTCGGCCCTTCGACGAGAACCTCCAGAACACGGCCGCGATACGACGCCAGCGTCTCGCGTTTGATCCGCTCGTGCAGCTCAAAAACGCGATTCAGGCGCTCGGATGCGATCACGTCGTCGACCGGTGCGCCGATCTTCAGAGCGGGAGTACCCGGACGCGGCGAGTACTTGAACGCGAACATCGAGCCGTAGCGGACCTCGGCGATCAGCGACAACGTCTGCTCGAAGTCCTCATCTGTTTCACCAGGAAAACCGACGATGACATCGGTCGAGAAATGGATCTCCGGGATGCCTTCGCGAATGCGTCCGATCGTCTCGAGGTAGTGCTCACGCGTGTAGAGGCGCTTCATCCGCCGGAGGATCTTCGACGAGCCCGACTGCACAGGCAGGTGGAGATAGCGCGAGATGTTTTCGTGCTCGCGCATGGCCGCGATCATCGAGTCATTGACCTCGGCGGGATGCGAGGTCATGAAGCGAAGCCGGGCCACCTTGCCGATCTCCGCGACCGCCGAGAGCAGCGCTCCGAAGTCGCGGCCGGTGACCGGACAGCGATACGCATTCACCGTCTGTCCCAGGAGCTCGATCTCCACGCGGCCGGAGTCGACGGCGGCCTGCACCTCGCGCAACACGTCAGCAAACGGCCGCGAAACCTCGCGGCCGCGCGTCGTCGGCACGATGCAGAAGGTGCAGTTCTTGTTGCAGCCTTCGATGATCGTCACCTGCGCCTTCGTAACCGAGGGGCGGTCAACGGTGAGGTAGTCATAGTTGCGGTCATCGGGGAAATCGATGGCCACGTTGCGGCCGCCCGAAAGAATCTGATCGAGATGGCCGACGTTGCCCGGCCCCATCACGAAGTCCACCCACGGCGCGCGGTGAAGGATGGCCTCCCCTTCCTGCTGCGCCACACAGCCGCAGACACCGATTTTCAGCTCTTGCCGCTCACCCTTCAATTCACGCAACCGGCCGAGGTGCGAAAACACCTTCTGCTCCGACTTGTCGCGGATCGAGCAGGTGTTCAGAAGAATGAGGTCCGCCTCCCCTTCGCTCTCGACACGCCGGTACCCACGGAGCTTCAGGCTGCCGGAGAGGCGCTGGCTGTCGAGATCGTTCATCTGGCAGCCCCACGTTTCGATGAAGAAGGTCCTGGTCATGGTGTCGCTGCCGGCTTCAATTTCTCCTGGGCATCTCTGGCGTCTGCCAGCTCTTTGCGCGCCGTTTCGAGCTGCTTCTTCGTCTGTTCGAAGCGCTCGGCGATGTTCTTGTCCCGATAGTTCGGATCGTTCTCCGCGTAATAGGCCTGCTCGATGCGATCGAGCTCCTTCTCGAGATCGTTCACCTTTGCCTGCGCCGCCTCGCTGCGTATCTTCGCGGCGGCGCGATCGTGGAACATTTTGTCCTGATCGGCGATCGATCCGGCCGGTGCGGCCGCGGGAGGTGCTGCCGGTTTCGCCGCGGGCGCCGGCGTCGCCTTACCGCCCGGTGCTTTCGACAGGTCAGCGTTGGTGATGACCTTCTTCGTGGTCTTCTTTTTCGGTCCGCCGTTCGCTTTGGCCGCCTTTACGAGAGGCGAGTCATCGGCGAGGCCGGCGGTGGCAACAAGAAGGACTGCGATGGCGATGAACGGTTTCATGGGGCACTCGTACCGGTGCGTCCGTATCGATCATCGAGACGGACCACATCGTCCAGTTCCGGCGTCGAAACCTCGGCAACGTCCGTATCTTCGATCGCTTCCATCCGGTGAATCATCCGCGGCGCGATGTGAAAGGCCTCGCCCGCCCGCAGGATCAACTCCCTGCGGTCGCCGTCGACCTCGATTGTCAGCTTCAGTTCCCCGGCCACAACAAAGAGCGTCTCTTCTTTGATTTCGTGGTACTGCAGGCTGAGGCTCTCGCCTCGATTGATATGCAGGATCTTGCCGACGTATCGGTCCGTCCTGGCGAAGATCAACTCGAAGCCCCACGGCTTCGGCACGCGTTTGATCGGAAGTGATGCGAAGAGTCGATCGTCGCTCATTGTGGCTTGTTGACCAGTCCCTCGGGGAAGCGCATGGCCACGCTCTCGATGATGAACTCCTCGATCTCCTGCGCCGTCTTTTTCGTCAGCGCTACCTCCGCGATGCGGCGGCAGTCTTTGTAACGTACCGAACGAATGATGTTCTTGATGACCGGAACGGACGACGGATTCATCGAGAAGATCTCCAGCCCAAGCCCGAGCAGCACGATCGCGAACAACGGATCGGCGGCCATCTCGCCGCAGAGCGACACCGGGATCCCGGCCTTGTGCCCCGCGTCGATGATGAACTTCAGAAGCCGCAGCAATGCCGGATGGAGCGGCTCGTAGAGATAGCTGACGTTCTCGTTCGAACGATCGATGGCCAGCGAGTATTGAATGAGGTCGTTCGTCCCGATGGCGAAGAAGTCGGATTCGGTGGCCAGGATGTCGGCGATGATCGCGGCCGACGGCACCTCGATCATGATTCCGATCGGAAGGTCGGGATTGTGAGCGATCCCCTCGGCGTCGAGATCGGCCCGCAGCTCGCGGACGAGCGTCTTCACCTGCCGCAGCTCCTGCACGCTGGTCACGACGGGAAACATGATCTTGATCCTGCCGAAGGCCGAGGCCCGGAGCAGGGCCCGAAGCTGCGTCCGGAACATCTCGCGATGTTTCATACAGAGTCGCAGGCCGCGCAGCCCGAGAACGGGATTGTTCTCCTTGCTGCCGATGACTTCCTTGGCCAGCTTGCGTCCGCCGAGGTCGAAGGTCCGGATCACGCACCAGCGAGGCGCCGTGGCCTCGGCCAGTGCTTTGTAGAGCTGGAAATGCTCTTCCTCGTTCGGCAGCAACGGACTCTTCGAGATGTAGAGGAACTCGGAGCGATACAGGCCGATCCCCTCCGCGCCGAAACGGATGGCATCCTTCAACTCTTCGACCAGCTCGATGTTCGCCTGCAGCGTGATGCGGCGTTCGTCCTTGGTCACAGCCTCGAGATCGCGATTCTCGAGCAGGCGCCGCTCCGCCTCGTCGTGGCGGATCACGCGCGTCTGGTACTCGGCGATCATCGCCTGCGTCGGATTGACCAGGACCGTTCCCTCGTAGCCGTCGAGGATCACCATCTCGTCGTTGTCGACGACTTTTGTCAGGCGTGGCACGCCGATGACCGCGGGCATGAAGAGCGACTTGGCGATGATCGACGTATGCGACGTCCGCCCGCCCGCCTCGGTGGCGAATCCGACGATCGGGCGGCGGTTGAAATGGATGGTGTCGGACGGCGTCAGGTCGTCGGCCAGGATGATGACGTCGTGCGTGATCTCCGAGACGTCGTGATGACTGATGCCCTGCAGATTCTTAAGCACGCGGTCGGCGACGTCTTTCACGTCGGCGACGCGCTCGCGAAGGTAGATGTCGTCGAAGCTGAGGAAGCGCGCCTGCAGCTCTTCCTGTACCTCGGCCAGCGCCCATTCGGCGTTGACCTGCTCGGCCTCGATCTTCTGGATGACCTTATCGGCGAAGGACGGGTCGCTGACCATCATGGCGTGCGCTTCGAAGATCGATGCGTACTCATCCCCCATCGAACGGCTGACCTTCACTTTCAGGTCGTGCAGCTGGCTTTGTGTCTTCTCCAGCGCCTCCAGGAACCGATTGACCTCGGAGGGGACCTCTTCGTCACGGATGGGGACGCGGTAGACCGCCGCCTCGCGGCGCTCGATGATGACCGCACGGCCGATGGCAATGCCCGGCGAGACGCCGATCCCCTTGTACGTGCGGATGGCGCTGCGGGAGGCGGTGGCCAGTCTGGCTGCGGGTTCGGTAAGCATTTAGCTCTTAGCTGTCAGCTCTTAGCTCTCAGGCCCACCCGACCAAGCCGCTGCTCAAAGCCAACGGGCAGGAGCGCCTAAGAGCCAACAGCTAAGAGCCAAGAGCTGATCGGCATCATTCTACTTCATCGAATTTCGCGTCGATCAGCTTCTCGATCGCTTCGACCGCCTCGGCTTCGTCCTCGCCGTTCGCTTTGATGGTGATCACCGTGCCGCGTCCGGCGGCGAGCAGCAGGATGCCGAGGATCGACTTGCCGTCGACCTCTTCATCCCCTTTGCGGATCTTGATGTCCGAGCGAAAACGCGCCGCCGTGTGCACGAGCTTGGCCGCGGCGCGGGCATGCAGGCCAAGCTTGTTCTTGATCTCGATCTCGTGCTCGATCATCACGATGCCTCTCCCGCGCGGCGCTCCGCGGTAAGAAGGTCGGAGGCGACGCGAATCGACTTCGCGCCCCGTTCGCTGATGACGTGCGCCAGCGCGGTCAGGTCCTTCCCGTCCTGCTGCAGCATGGCGAACTTCACCACCATCGGCAGGTTGACGCCTGTGATGATCTCGACGCGATTCTTCTCCAGGAATGACAGGCTGATGTTGCTCGGCGTGCCGCCGAACATGTCGGTGAAGATGATGACGCCATTGTTCTCGCCCATGCTCTCGCCGATGCGCTGCAGGGCCATGCGAATCTTCTCGCGCGCCTCGTCAACGGAATCCGTCCATTCGAGCGGAACGGCCTCGATCACCCCGACGGTCGTCGATTCAATTTGCCGGGCCGCGTGCAGCAGTTCATTCGCCAACGTCCCGTGAGTCACGATCAAAGCACCGATCAATCCAATCTCCTCGTGCAGCGGGCGCATGATAGGTGGGTAGGGAGCGCGGAGCAAACGGGCCGGCACGGCCGGCGGCGCTGGTTGCCCAAGGCTCGACCACCATCTTCGCTCTATCGTTCAGCCAGCGCGGACTCCTAGGGTGAGCCAGATTGCTGAGTTGCTGGGTTGCATTGTTGCGGGGTCTCGCGGTCGCGGAGTCTCGTGATGTCCGCCGCGAGACCGCGCAACCCCGAGACCGCGAGACCCTGCAACCCAGCAACTCAGCAACCTTCACCGACCCTCACCGCTTGCAGTCCCGATGCACGATCTCGATGGCGTACCCCTGCTCCGCCAGATCCTCGGCTAAGCGCTGCCCGACCGCGACCGAGCGGTGCTTGCCTCCCGTGCAGCCGATCCCGATGGTGAGGTAGCTCTTCATCTCCTTCTGGTACTCGGGCAGCAGGTAGGTCACGAAATCGAGAAGCTTGTTGTAGAAGACGTCGTAGCCCGGCTGTGCCTTCAGATACGCAACCACCTCCGGGTCCAATCCCGTCTTCGGCCGCAGCGATTCGACGAAATGAGGATTCGGCAGGAAGCGGACGTCGAAGAGAAGATCGACGTTGTACGGCATGGCGTACTTGAAGCCGAAGGTGACGATCGTGACGAGCATGGTCACTTTTTCGTCCTTCAGCTCGAAGCGCCGCATGACCTCGGCCTTGAGCTCGTGCACGGAGAATTGCGAGGTGTCTAGCACCATGTTGGCCAGCGACTTGACCTCGGTGAGCGCGGCCCGTTCCGCGGCGATGGCCTCGATGAGCGGCTGATCTTTCGCCAGCGGATGCGGCCGGCGCGTTTCCGAGTACCGCCGCGCCAGCACCTCGTCGCTCGCCTCGAGAAAGATCAGGACGACGTGCCCGACCAGCTTCTCGATCCGCTCCCGATAAAACGCCGGAAAGATCGTGGCGAAGTCATGCGTCCGCACATCGACCACGATGCCTACACGATCGGCGTTCTCATGCGCGCCGACCTCCTCGAGGAACGGCTCGATCAACTCGATCGGCAGGTTGTCACAGCAGTAGAACCCGACGTCTTCGAGCGTCGACTGCACGTAGCTCTTCCCCGAGCCGGAGAGGCCGGTGATGATGACCAGGTATTCCGGGCGAGGCATCGCCATCAGTTTATCCCGAGGCGAGGTCACGATCTCTGATTGTTAGATCGTGACCTATCGCGGGTAGATCGCGATCTAAGTTTGGTAGATAGCGATCTAAGTTTGGTAGATCGCGATCTATGCTCGGTAGATCGCGATCTAAGTTTGGTAGATAGCGATCTAAGTTTGGTAGATCGCGATCTATGTTCGGTAGATCGTGATCTATGTTCGGTAGATCGTGATCTATGTTTGGTAGATCGCGATCTATGTTTGGTAGATCGTGACCTATCTCTGATAGATCGCGATCTCGCCGGAGAAGATCGCGATCTCCCGATCGGACTGATTGCTCACTTGCCTTTGATCGATGCCTGGGCCGCTGCTTCGAATGCGGCTTCGAGGCGCTTGGCATCGTCACGACCCCGAGCACGGTCCTTTCCCGAGCTCGGATCCGCTGAGATCGTCACGTCGAGCGGCCCTGCCGGGGTGGTCACATAGGTGAAGTGATAGTTGCGGATGATGTTGGCCATGCCCATCGTCGACGAGCCTTCGTGCGAGTCGTCATTGCCGCCACCAGCCAGCGAGCCACCGCTATAGGCATTTGCCACCACCGGGCTCGTACGGTGGACGGTGTCCATGTCCTGATAATCGCTGATGTCGATGTTGGCCGGAGGACCAAAGAGGATGACGGTCTTTCCGCGCAGAGTCTTCGATCCCGCGGACTTGCCGATGGTCAGGAGTTTATCCGCCTTTTCGGCGCGTGCAGCCACGTCGGCCGCGAAATTCGGGCCCCTCTTTGCGAGAAACTGCGCGACGAAACGCTGCGCGTCTTCCTCTGTCCGGACCGACGTCCACTCCTGGTGCTCCGCCCTCGTCATGAAGTAGCCCTGGGGCGAACGCTCCCAATCCTTGAAGTCGGGACTGGCCGCGAATGCGGATCCGACGATGGCAATGCTCAGCAGCAGTACTACCGAACGCATCGATTTCATAGAAGCCCCCTTGGTTGCTGACCGTCAAACATACACCTTTGCGGCCGCGCTCGGAAGTAAGCCGCGACTCCGTCGGCGATTCCCTACCTCTGTCGCCGCGTCCGATCCAGCACGTCCGGCTGGAAACGCAGCCTCGTGTTCATGCTCCGCATTTTCGAGCTGGTCATCTCTTCCGGGTTCGAGTGCGGGAGCAGATCGGATGCGCCGTCTCCTGACTTGGCTATCTGGGCATCGATGCGCTGCAGGAAGGCGCGGGCGGAATCGTAGCCCTGCAGTTTCATCAAGTGGTTGCGCGCGGCGATCTCGACGAGCAGCGCCAGGTTTCGTCCCGAGGCCACCGGCAGGCGGACGTACGGCTTGGACACGCCGAGGAGCTCGAAAGTCTCGCCGGTGATGCCCAGGCGGTCATACTCCGTTCCCTCGACCCACTTCTCCAGGCGGACCACGAGATCGATCGGCTTCACATCGCGCGTCGAGGCCACGCCGAAGAGATCCTTGATGTCGATGATGCCGATCCCGCGCAGCTCCATGTGATGGCGCAGCAGATCGTTCGAATAGCCGAGGAGCACATCGTTCGGATGGCGCTTGATGATCACCATGTCGTCGGCGATGAGGCGATGCCCGCGGTAGATCAGATCGAGAGCGCACTCGCTCTTGCCGATGCCGCTGTCGCCAAGGAGGAGAACGCCGATGCCGTAGACGTCGAGAAGCCCCGAATGCATCGTCAGCTTCGGCGCCATCGTCTCTTCGAGAAAGTACGTCGTGCGCGTGATCGACGTCGAGGACATCGCCGGCGTCGAAAAGAGCGGTACCGAGCGCTTCTCGCACTCGTGCTTCAGCTCCTCGAGCGGCGTGATCCCCTTCGTGACGATGAAGCAGGAGGCGTCCAGGGCTGCTACGTCACGGACGCGCTTTTCGCGCAGGCGGGCCGGAAGACTCTGCAGGTACTTCGTCTCCGACTCGCCGATGATCTGGACGCGCCAGGGCTTGATGTACTCGTAGTAGCCAGCGAACGCGAGTCCAGGTTTCTGGACTCGCGGCCGGAGGATGGTCCGATCGAGGCCGTCATCGCCCGTGACGATCTTGAGCGCAAGCTCATCCAGCTCGTCGCTGAGGAGCGAGCGTACCGTCGTCTCGATGAAGTCCTCGGCGGACTGATTGCTCACTTGGTCTTGATCGACGCCTGGGCAGCGGCTTCGAATGCGGTATCGAGACGCTTGGCATCGTCGCGTCCCCTCGGATGATCCTTGCCGGTATTCGGGTCGGCTGCGATGTTCACGTCGAGCGGCCCAGCCGGTGTCGACGAGTAATTGAAGTGATAAATGTGTGTCAGCGAGGCGGTTCCCATCACCCGGCTGCCTTCATTCATTTCAGAATCGCCTGGCGTGCTTGCCGACCCTCCGCTCAGCGCGGCCGCCATCACACCATTGTCGTGATGAGCCGAGCTGCTATCCGAGAGACTGGTGACCTCATAGGCTGAAGGAACACCGAGGAGAATGATTACTTTCCCGCGGAGTGTCATCGAGCCTGGTGTCTTCCCGATGGTCAGGTGCTTATCGGCCTGCTCAACGCGTGAGGCCAACTGGGCCGCAAACGCGGGACCGCGGCGCGCGAGATAGGCATCGACGAAGCGTTGCGCTTCTTCGTCGTTCCGGACGGCGGACCATTCCTGATGCTCCGCCTTGGTCATGAAATATCCCTGCGGTGTTGCGTCCCAACCCTTGAACTTCACCAATCCGTCGCCAGCGAAGGCAGACGCGGCGCAAAGCAGAAGAACTGCGACAAATAGCTGACGTGTTGTTCTCACTCGAGGCCTCCTGTAGAGATGTCGTCAGACATCATTGGACCGATCAACCGGCTCGTCCGGCGCCCTATTGCGCGTTCGGCAATCCGCAAATGATACTTCCGACTGCCCGGATCCTGGCCGTCACACCTCGGGCGCGATCAGGCCGAGGTTGTTGTCGCGGCGCTTGTACATCACCGAGATGCGGTCCGTATCGAGGTCGCGGAAGACGATGAACTCGTTCTTCGACCCGTCGAGCGACTCGGCGGCATCTTCGATCGTCATCGGCAGAATGGCCAGGCTGTTGGTCTTGATGATGCGCGGGAGCCGCTTGGGGCCGGACTGGCGGAGCTTGCCGGGCTCGAGCACCTGAACCGACCATTCCGTCACCAGGCCGGCCGCGGCCTTGTTCAGGCTGCCGGCCTTGCGGTGGTGATCGCGGATCGTGCTCCGGTTCTTCTGTGCCTGGCGTTTGACGTGGTCGACAGCCAGATTGATGGCGTCCTGCATCGATTCGCCGGACTCCTGCGCCGCCTTGACGTCGTGCTCTTTGCCGGTGATGAGGATCTCGCAGAGGTTCCGGTACTTCTGGACCTGCAGCACGACGCGAACCTCGATCACATCGTCGAAAAGCTTGTCGACGATCTTGTCGAGTTTCTTGGTGATGAGCGCGCGGATGTCGTTCGTGACTTCGTATTTGCGTCCCGTGATTGTCGTGGCCATATCGCTATCGCTTCCCCTGAAGTTGCGGGATCAGAAAATCTGTTTGCGGTCGGTCGATGAGGGGATGTTCAACTCGTCGCGGTACTTGGCAACGGTACGCCGGGCAATATTGATGCCCTCATCGTTCAGGATCTTCATGATCTTGGAATCCGACAGCGGTTTCCGTGGATCCTCGGCGTCGATAAAGCCCTGAATCTTCTTCTTGACCGTAAGGCTGGAGATGTCCTCGCCGGTGTCGGAGTCGATGCCGCTGTGGAAGAAGTACTTCATCAGGAACAGGCCTCGCGGCGTGTGCATGTACTTGTTCGACACCACGCGTGAGACCGTCGACTCGTGCATCTGGATGTCGTCGGCGACGTCGCGGAGGACGAGAGGACGCAAATAGTCGATTCCCTTCTCCAGGAACTCGCGCTGGTGTTTCACGATCGACTCGGCCACCTTGTAGATCGTCCGCTGGCGCTGGTCGAGCGACTTGATGAGCCATACCGCGGAGCGGATCTTGTCCTTGATGTAGTTGACCGTCTCGCCGTCGGATTTCGAGTCCATGGAGTTGAGCATGTTGCGGTAGCTGCCGTTGATGCGCAGCTTGGGCATGCCGTCTTCGTTGAGGACGATGATGTACTCGTCGCCGACCTTCTGGATGTAGACGTCCGGCTCGACGTAGATGGCGCGCTCGTTCGAATACTTGCGGCCCGGTTTGGGATCGAGATGCTTGATGATCTCCACCACCCCTTCGAGCGTCTTCATGTCGACGCCGATGGCCTTCGAGATCTGCAGGAAATGCCGCTGCATAAACAGGTCCCAGTGATCGCGGACGATGGTCTCCACCAGCGGATTGTCGATTTCCAGGAACTCGAGCTGCAGCAGCAGGCACTCGCGCAGGTCGCGCGCGCCGACGCCGATGGGGTCGAGCGACTGGATGGAGGCGATGGCTTTCTCGACGTTGGCCGGATCGTACGGACCGGCGGCGGCGATCTCCTCACTGGTGGCGCGGAGGTAGCCGTCTTCGTCGATGTTGCCGATGATGAACGCGGCGATCTCCTTGATTGCCGGCGAGGCGTCGCTCATCCCGAGCTGCCAGGCCAGATGGTCGGTCAGGTTCGGCGGGCGCGTGAGGGTGTTCTCGATCGGGAACTCCTCGTGCTCCTCCCCCATCCGCGGGTTGTAGCCGTACTCGATGTAGTCCTGGAAGTAGGCGTCGTAGTCGATCTCGTCGAAGGAGTCCTTCTCCTTCTCCGGCGCCGGCTCGGCCGCCTTTGCTTCTTCCTCTGTCTGCGTCTTTTCCTGCGCTTCGGCTTCGGCGTCTTCCTGTTTCGCTTCTTCGGCCGACTCTTCGAGGAGCGGATTCTCGAGCAGTTCCTGGTTGAGGACTTCCTGGAGCTCGAGTTTCGACAACTGCAGCAGCTTGATCGCCTGCTGCAGCGAAGGCGTCATGATCAGTTTCTGCGAGAGTTTGAGGTGGAGTTTCTGTTCTAGTGCCATGGTCCGGGCCAGCAGGTTACTACGTCTTCACTCTCGTCTTTCGTCAATACAGATTGAAGGATTCACCCAGGTAAATTCTTCGAACCTCGGGATCTGTCGAAAGACTCTCAGGTGCTCCCTGCCGGAAAATCTCACCCTCTTTAATGATGTAGGCGCGGTCGGTGATCTTCAATGTTTCGCGTACGTTGTGATCGGTGATGAGTATCCCGATCCCGCGCGAGCGGAGCTGCGAAACGATTCTTTGGATCTCGAATACGGCAATTGGATCGATTCCTGCAAATGGCTCATCTAGCAAGATGAATGCCGGGTTGATGGCCAGGCTTCTGGCGATCTCCACACGCCGCCGTTCCCCCCCGAAAGTGAAAAGGCCCGGTTCCGCGCGATGTGCGTGATGCCGAACTCCTCGAGCAGCGACCGCGTCCGCCGCTTCCGCTCCGCCAGCGGCAGATCCATCGTTTCGAAGACCGCCAACAGATTCTCTTCGACGGTGAGCTTGCGGAAGACCGATGGCTCCTGCGGCAGATAGCTGATGCCGCGCTGCGCGCGCAGATACATCGGCAGCGTGGTGATGTCGTCATCGCCGAGGGTGACACGGCCGCCGTCAGGGCGCACCAGGCCGACGATCATGTAGAAGGTGGTCGTCTTTCCGGCCCCGTTCGGCCCGAGGAGGCCGACGATCTCGCCCTGCTTGATCTCGACCGAGACGTCGAGCACCACCTTGCGCCTCTTGTACACCTTGACGAGGTGGTCGGCCGCCAGACGCAGCGGTGCATCGGACGGACGTTCCCGCTCGGCTGGCGTGAACGGAACGACGGTTGGGCGATCGGTCATACAGGGTGTGGATGTTAACTGAATTACGCGCGTCACTCGGCGTGATACAGCAGGATCGACCGTCCGATCTCCTGCACCGGCGTCTGTTGTTCGAGCCATGCATAGTCATCGGGCTGCCCGTACGCGCCTTTCAGCGACGTCTTGCTGATCGCGATCCATCCCTTCACCCTGGTCCGCGGCGGGAGCTTTCGGAGCGCCGGTGCCAGCGGATATCGGTAGAGATCCGTCGATCCGAAGTAGGCGATCCAGAGCCGGTCGATGCGGCGATCGGCGACGGCCTGGCGCAGGCGCGGCAGGTCCTGCCCCCAATCGAGATCGCTGTCGACGACGATTCGCTCCGGATGCCGGCCGGCGAGCTCGTTGAAGTACGCGATGTAGTCGGGATGCGCGAGCAGGCTGCTGATGGCCATCCACGCGCCGAGGACGATGGCCGTGGTCCGGGCAATGTTCCCGCGTTGCCACATCTCGACCAGCGCGATGCCGCCGGCGATGGCCAGGAGTGGATAGATCGGCAACACATGCCGCACGCCGAGGTTGATCCGGGACACCATTGCAATCACTACGATCGTCGCGGCCGAGAGGACTGGAATGGTTGCCCGTCGCGCGCCGACCACGGCCAGAATCAGGAACGCGATCGGCGTCTTCACGGCGATGATCACCGGGAAGAAATACCAGACGCCATGCTGCCGGATCTGCCCGAGAAAGTACGACGGATGCCCGAACAGAGTGTGCTCGCCGAGGTGAGCCAGACCGGCGAAGAGCTCGGGAGCCGGCAGGCGGAAATGGCTGAGGAGGAAAAAGAGCGCGCGATCCGGCGGCGCCTTCGCCTCCGCGAGCATCGCCAGCAACTCGTTCGGCGGGAATCCATACATCGGCGCCGGCCAGATCGAGAAGCGGTACGCCGCCCAGATGATGAGCGCCGCGATCGGAACCGCGATGGCGAGCGCCACGAACGCAGGCCGGACCAACGTAGGCCGGACTCTCTTGTCCGGCCCGTTCTCGCGAAACTTCAGCAATAAAACTACGCCCCCGATGACCGCCATGAACGGGATCGCCGAGAACTTCGAAAGCACAGTCGCCGCGAGCGCGCACGCGAACAGCGTCATCCGTCCAGCGGACGGCCGTTCGATACATCGAACCAGTGCGTAGATCGCCGCCGGAAGCGTCGCCGCCAGCGCCATGTCGGTCGTGGCCAGGCCGGCGTGTCCGAGGATAGCCGGGACGAATGTGAAGAGCGCCACCGCGGCAATGGCCGATTCCGTGTTCGCGATGGCCCGCGTCCAGTGAAACACCACGAATGCCGCCAGCAGCAGCCACGGCAGCACGCCGATGCGCGCCAGCGTCAGGTTGCGCTGATAGTCGTCGGGACCGCCCAAGATGGCGTTCCCCTTCCGAATCGGCGCCGCCGGATCGGTGAGCACGATCGGACCGGGCGGATAGTGTTCTCCGCCAATCCGCAGGGCGATCGCATCGAAGATTCTCGCCAGCGGCGGATGCTGCAGTTCCAGCGTGTACGTTCCGCGGTCCAGCCATTCCAGCCCCATGGCCACATGAACCGGCTCATCGTACGTCTGGCAGAACAGCGGATAGGTGGCCATGACGCGCGCGACCGCCAGCGCGGCGAACAACGACGCTACCAGTGCACCTCGGCAGTTCACGGCTGCCCGCCCGCGCGGGTTTCACAGTCTGGATGAACTTGCGACTCCCTTAATCGAGAGTCCTTCTCCCCCCGCGGTTTTTTGCGGGGGGAGAAGGTGCCGAAGGCGGATGAGGGGGCGGTGCTCGCGCTGAAGTTGCGTGTTTTCATGAGTTTCCCACGCCCTCCATGAAAATAGTCCACTGCTCGGCAAGACCCAACGCCCCCTCATCCGCCTGTCGGCACCTTCTCCCCCAGTTGAAAAGCGCTGGGGGAGAAGGCTCTCGACGAGTAACAGGGTGGCGACGACTCCAGTGACAGTGTGAGAAATGCGTGTTCGAGCTGCGGCTCACGGCTGCGGCTTGTACGTTCCCTGACCCGGTATCTTCGGGCTGATGACATTGACTTTGTTGTGCTCGAGATCCATGGCGATCGTCTCGCCGCTGATGTCGCTCCCGTTCGGCTGGGTGACCTTGGCCGGCGCGCCGAGCAGGTAGACCATCCGCTGTGCGACGTTATACGTGGCGCGGTCGCCCGTTCCCCGGCGGCCGGTCGACTTCTCGACCAGGACGACTTTCTCCTGCGTCTCGATGTGATCCATCTTCTTGTTGGCGTCGAAGAAGAACGAGGCGTGCTCCGAGCTGAGATGCCGCCCCTCGCCGTCATCGATCTGGACGCTCCCGGTCAGGTCGATGCGGCGGTCGAGTTTCCGGGCGATGAGAACGTCGCTCTTCGACTGCATCGGCACCTTGCGCGCTTCCGCGGTGGCGTTCGTGCTGACGTTGTAGAGCAGCGTCCGGACGTTGCCGCGCGCCGTGACCTGGTCGCCGGCCCCCTGGACCTGCATCTCCTGCGCGAAGACGGTGTTGGTGTCCTGCCACGCCCGGACGTTGCCGCTGAAGACGGCGATCTTCGTGGCCTGGCGCATCGTCACGGTATCGGAGTTCACGAAGACCGGCTTGCTGGCGGGAAAGACGTTGGTGGAGTCGGCGCTGACGGTGGTCGGTGCGCCGGTCACCTGCTTGGAAACGAGTTGAGCGATCACCTCGCCGGTGGCCCGGGCCGTTCCGGCGCGCGGCGAGAATTCGATGAGCTTCGCCTTCAGCGTCTGCCCATCCGCGATCACCGAGGGAAAGAAACCGGGCTCGCCGGTGAGGAAAACCTGATCGTTGGCGATGTCGTAATTCGCCCGTACGGAGCGGGCGTCGTTCTTCGGATCCTTGTAGTGGACGTTGCCATCGAGGTTAGCGCTCGCGGCCCGGTGTGTTGCGGCGTCGAAGTAGACCGTGAGATGGGCGGAGGTCATCTCACGCTTGATCGGCGACGTCTCCTTCATCACCACATTGTCGTCCGCCTTCATGTCGGTGACCTGCTTGTTGGCCAGGCCGACGCGGAAGGTGTGCGCCACGAGGTCGCGGTTCGGCGGGCCCTCGATGATGGCGTGGGCCGGCGCCGTGTCGCCGATGAAGTCCAGGGCGCTGATCTGCCCGTCCGCGCCGATCTCGCTCCAGAAGCGGTCGGCGGTGATGGTCTTGCGTCCGGCCGAGTCGGCCGCCTTCCCGCCCGTCGCCGCGTCGCCGCTCATGACGATCGAGAGGTGCCCCTGCCCTTCCAGGGAGATGAGCGTTTTGCGGTCGGCGCCGAAGCGGCCGGCCATGTGATCGACATTGAAGCGGTCCGCGTCCCGCGTGGCCACGACGTCTTTGGTGAAGTCGGCGAAGCCTTCCTTGCGGCGGAAGACCCCTTCCTGCGACTTGATGTTGAGCGGTGACTCGGCCGGCGTCTCCGGCACCGTGGTGGCGTCGACCTTGTCGTAGAGGCGGACCACCTCGCCCGGGACATCCATGTCCAGCGCGCCGCCGCTGCCGATCCAGTGGTCGAGTTTGAAGTTGACGGCGACGTGGTTCGTCAGGTGAATGCCGTCGAAGTGGATCTCCGCGGTGGTGATCTCGACGCCGTCGCTCGACGTGACGCGCACGCCGCCTTTGGCATCGGATTCCTTGGTGTTGCTGTTGAACTGCGCCAGCGGGCAGACCAGGTCATAGGTCAGGCCGGTCGGGCGGTAGATCGTCATCTGCACGTTCTCGAGCGTGTTCCAACCCGACTGAAAGGCCACCACGCGCTGCGCGCGGATGACCGAGGCCACCCGCCCGTTGACCGTCTGCGTGTCTTCGAACGTCGTCGACAGAATGGATGGCTTGTCGGTGGGACGCGTGGTCGACGTCACCGGGGCCGCGCTGGCCTTGTCCTTGTGGGGCTTGCCGCGGCGCCAGTTGAGCCCGATGACCACCACGAAACCGATGAAGACGATGGGAAGTGCCACGCGAAGGATGCGGATCGTGCGCTGCACGGGGCGGGTAACTTGTTATGGTTGAGTGCTATTCCGTTGAATGCTCATCCGCAGATGACGCAGATGAACGCGGATAAAGGAGGGTGGATGCTCACATCTGCGTTCCATCTGCGTCATCTGCGGATTGATTCTCTTGCGTCGACTACCGCCAGCTTCGCCCCGCTCGGAGCGTACCCATCCGGCTCGATCTGAAACAGCAGATCGACCGTCGCGCCGCGCCCCAGCTCCGGAGCCAGCACCCGCGACGACGGCCAGAGCACTGCCAGCGCCTTCCCCGTTCCGTCATCGACGGTCAGCTCGCAGCACTCCGGCGCGAACTCCCGCGTGGCCAGCACGTTGGCGTTACGGACGAGAAAGAGCGGCTGCAGGTTGCCCGCTCCGAACGGCTGCATCAGCTCGTGTGCCGCCACGAACTCCCGATCAACCTCGGCAAGTGTCACCTCGGCGTCGATCTTCGCCTCGCGGCGAAAGAGCGCGTCGCCGAAGGCGGCAAACCGTTCCTCCAGCCGGCGCCGCAACTCGTCGACGTTGCCGGCCGGCAAGGCGAAGCCGCAGGCGAACTCGTGCCCGCCGAAGTGCGTGAACAACTCCGCCACCGATTCGAGCTGCTCGTGAAGATTGATCGTCGGAATGCTGCGTCCCGACCCGACCGCCAGCTCCCCCTCGATCCCGATCGCCAGCGTCGGCCGGTGATAACGCTGTGCAATGCGCCCCGCGGTCAGACCAAGAACGCCTTTGTGCCAGTTGTGGCCGGCGAGGACGAAGACGCGGGGTCGTTGGTTGCTAGGTTGCTCGGTTGCTGGGTTGCTTGGCGGGTGTCGATGGTTGCTGGGTTGCTCGGTTGCTGGGTTGCTTGACGGATCTGACCCGGCAACTGAGCAACCACGCAACTCAGCAACAATCTCCGCTGCAGGGTTGCTTGGCGAAATCGACCCAGCAACCGAGCAACCCTGCAACTCAGCAACCATCCCCTCCGCCTCCTCCCGCACTCCCCTCTCGATCTCCTGCCGCTCGGCATTGAGCCGATCGAGCTCGGCGCAGAGCGTCCAGGCCGACTCCTCCGAGGTCGCGGCGAAGAGGTCGATGGCGGTTTCTGCGGAGGAGAGCCGGCCGGCGGCGTTGATGCGCGGTCCGATCTTGAAGCCGACATCTACCGCTCGTAGAGGCCGCCCCAACATCCCCAGACGCCGGATCAGAGCGCGCAGACCGGGATTGCGCGGGTCGGCCAGACCGGCCAGGCCGAGCCAGGCGATGGTCCGGTTCTCGCCGATGAGCGGCGCGACGTCGGCGACCGTGCCGATCGCGGCGATCTTCAGCAGCGAGGCGATGGCCATCTTCTTGCCGCTGCGCCGCAACAGCTCGCAGCAGAGCTTGAACGCCACGCCCACACCGGCCAGCTCCTTGAACGGATAGGCGCATCCCGGCTGCTTCGGGTTCAGCACCGCCGCCGCGGCGGGGAGCAATTCGGGCGGGAGGTGGTGGTCGGTGACGATCACGTCGATCCCCCGCTCGATGGCCTGCCGCACCGGATCGACGCTGGTGATGCCGCAGTCGACGGTGATGATCAGCCGGACGTCGCGGTCGGTAAGGACCCGGTCGATCACTGAGGTCTTGAGACCGTAGCCGTCGACGAGCCGGTGCGGGACGACGTGCGCGGCGTCGGCCCCCAGCGCGCGCAGCACCGTCTGCAGCAGCACGATCGACGTCACCCCATCGACGTCGTAATCGCCGTAGATGAGGATGGTCTCGCGGTCGCGCACCGCCCGCTCGATCCGTTCGCACGCCTCGCCGATTCCGTGAATCGTCCCCGGATCGTGCAGATCGCCGATACACGGCGCCACGTACCGTCTGTACTCATCCTCGGTGCTGATCCCCCGCCGGAAGATGATGCCCCGCAGCTTCTCGTTCGGGATCGGCAGCAGCGGAACGTCCGGCAGCGGCTCGGCAAGGTGCCAGGAGTCGTGAAGCATTTCGATGCAGTGTACGTGAGGGGTGGGGACTCTACGGTTCGTAGAATGAGCTGGTGATCAGTGGATTAGTAGATCAGTGGATTAGGAAGGCGCAGCCAGCCAACAGGTCCTTCACCAGTCCATCCACTAATCTACTGATCAACTCACCAACTCCCTGCCTGCGGGCGTCGCCACGCGCTTGATCTCGTCGATCCTCGCCTCGGCGTCGTTCTCCCCGATCTCCATGAGCCGTTCCAGGTACTCGGGGACAAACATGAAGAGGCTCATGAAATCGGCGTTCGACGTCTCGCGCGTTCCCAGGCTGCGGGTCAGGAAACGGAATGTCCGCGGAAGCTGCGGCTCGTATTCGGCGGCGAGCTTTCCGATGTCCTGGGAGGGCCGGATGACCGCGAAGTCGACCGGGCGGTAACCATGGCGCAACTCGGGCGGCAGTTCCCGCAGGAAATCGTTGGAACGCTGGAGGCGTACGGTGTCCTCGTCCATGACGTCGAGAAAGATGGCGTCCATGAGCTGGCCGAGGATCTGGGCCGGAGGGGGGTACCCGGCGATCTGTGGCTCGTCCGCCTCGGTGTCCGATTTCGAATAGTGCGTGGAGATCGCCAGCATGCGCGTCGCTCCGAGGTGCAGGGCCGGCGAGAGCGGCGCGGAGAGCCGGATGCCACCATCGCCGAACCAATGCTTCCCCAGCCGGATGGCGGGAAACACCATCGGTAATGATGCCGAGGCCATGATGTGATCGACCGTGAGCGACTCGCGCACGCCACGCCGCAACGGCCGTTTCCATGACTCGATGTCACACCCGTCGGCCCAGGTCACCGTCTGACCAGTGGTGTAGTCGAGCGCGGTCACCGATACCGCCCTCGGCTGACAGCGGGCGATGTTCTCGGCGATCCCGGCGATCTCGCCATTCTCGTTCGAAGGAAAGAGCCGCACCAGCACGTCCCGAAGGGGCGTGGTATCGACCAGCCCCTGGACGCGCGGCGTCGCCTGCGTTCCACCCGAGATGAGCTTCGTCCCCCAGCCGAAGACGTTCCTCGCCAGCGACCCGGAGTCGATCCGGATCACGTCTTTCAACAGGAGCGACCGCCAGACCTCGGACAATTCATCGACGACCACCGACAACGCCGCACTGCGTGAAGCCAGGAAGACCGCGTTGATCGCCCCGGCGGAGACACCGGTGATGACGTCGAAGCTGTCCTCCGGAAGATGCCGCGCCAGGCAGCGCAAAACACCGACCTGATACGCCGCGCGTGCGCCGCCACCGGTCAGGACGAGAGCGAAGGAATCAGCAATTGCCGCCATGCAAAACAGGATACTTGCACAAGTTGCGGGGTAACCGGGTCCCATCTCGACCGCAGATCCGGTTCAAGTCAACGACAGGGGAGTCAAGCCCAGACTGGGGAGCACCGCATCGATCCGCGACGGAACGTCTTGTCTCATCGGGGTTTACGGCATCCGGGTGTTCCTGTCTCCGGAAGGCTGTTGACTGCTTCCGGAAGGCTGTTAACTGCCTCTGGAAGGCTGTTAACTGCCTCTGGAAGGCTATTAACTGCCTCTGGGAGGCTATTAACTGCCTCTGGAAGGCTATTAACTGCCTCCGGGAGGCTATTAACTGCCTCTGGGAGGCTATTAACTGCCTCTGGAAGGCTATTAACTGCCTCTGGAAGGCTGTTAACTGCCTCTGGAAGGCTGTTAACTGCCTTTCCGCGAGCGCGCAAACCGGAATCCGTAGTCCGCGTATGGAGACTCCGGCGGAAGGCTCGATCGCGCCGCGCAGCGGCTGACCTGGATCTGATGCCGCCAGGAACCTCCCCGCGACGCGCGGCGGGTACCCGTCTCAGGACCGCTCGGATTCCGATCCGGCGAGGAACGATAGAAATCCACCGCATACCAGTCGCTGCACCATTCGTGAACGTTCTCGCAGACGTCGTACAGCCCATAGCCATTCGGTGCGCCTCGGCCGACCGGACGCGGCCCATCCATGTCGTCGCGCGGCGGCAACTCATTCCCCCACGGATAGCGCATCCCTTCAACCCCTCCCCGTGCCGCGCACTCCCACTCCGCCTCGGCCGGCAGACGGCCTCCCGCCCATTCGCAGTACGCCATCGCATCGAACCACGATACGGCCACGACCGGCTGCTCAGGATCGACGAACGGCGTCCGCGGGAGCGGATGGCCGGTCGCCTTCGCAAACGCCGCGTATTCGTCGTTGGTCACTTGCGTGATACCGATCTCGAACGCATCGACCCAGACCCGATGGACGGGACTCTCGTCCGCGCGGCCGTCGTCCGATCCCATGAGGAAGGATTGCGCAGGGATGAGAACGGTCTTCAGCACTCTCGTAACTTATCGCACCTAGCTGGCGTCTCGCCCGGTCGGGCGGCGGCGCTTTTCCGGAGCGCTGGCGTCTCGCCGGCTGGCCCGGGGGCGTCTCGCCCCCGACCCGGCAAGACTCCCTACATTTGCCTGGACACCTCAGCGGCGAGACCCCATCGCTCCGTCAGTGACCGGCTTTGCCACTCGTCAGTTCACGCCGGATCGCTGCCAACGGCGCCTCATCGTTGAACACGACGGTGCGCCCTTTCCGGCTGACGCCGAGTTGCGCCCAGAGCGCGGCGAGATCGGTCGTCTCCGGATGAGCGCCCAGTCGTTCATGTAGTTTTTCGAGAATCGGCATTCCGATGGCGGCATCGCCACGGCGGAAGATCTTCTCCTCCGGCCAGTTCGCCGATCCCGTTCCTCCTTCGGCATTGATGGCGCGGAGCACGTCATCGAGTGACTTGCGGTGGTCGCTCTTCTGGCGGATCTCGATGTCGGCCAGCAGCCAGAACAGCGCTCCTCCCCAGTAGGTGCGGCCCCAGGTCGGCGTTTTGTCGAGGCCCATGTCACCGGCGGCGGGAAGCCCTTTCGGGAAGCCGTCCATCATGCTGCCCCAGACTGCGTCGGCACCGAGTTGCCCCGCTCGCGCGCGGGCCAGCGGTTCCAGGTAGGTCGACAAGCCCTCCCCGATCCAGTTGGCCTCGGTGTCGGGAAAGCCGAGGTGAAACATCTCGTGGGTCAGGATCCAGTCGGAGCGGAGGATTTCCCGCGTCACATCCGACGCTACGCGTACCCTGATCAGCCGCCCGTCGAACGTTCTGCCGCTGTTCACACCACCACGCCCACCGCGTCCGACCTCCACCTTGATCAGCACCTGCCTGACGGGATAGCGGCCATAGACCGTCATCGCCGCATCCGCCGCATCGTGAACCCAGTTCTCCACGAGCGTTCGAAAGGCTTGCGGAACCTCCTCGGAGAACCGGACAGTGATCGATGCGTCGCCGGCTTTGAGCGACGAGTCGGGAACGTCGGCGGCGTACGCGGCCTGGGCGAGCAGAAGAAGGGCGAGGATATAGATCGGTCGATGCATGACTGGCGCTATAGGAACGCAAGTCCTGCGCCCGTGCCCTAAATTAACTACGGCACCGACAACGTCAAACGGCCTCCGAAAGGCTGTTTACTAGCCCGCATTTCTCACAGTCTTACCGGAATCGCCGGCACCCTGTACCCCGTCGAGAGCCCTTCTCCCCCAGCTGAAAAGCGCTGGGGGAGAAGGCTCTCGACGAGTAACAGAGTGGCCACGATTTAAGTGAGAGTGTGAGAAATGCGGGCTAATCGCTGCGCCACAGCAAGGATCCCGGCGCAACCCTGTGTGCGCGGCGTCACTGAGTTGGGCAGACCTCTGGATTGGCACGCTTAGCCGGCGTGTGATCGCGCTCAGCCGCCGTGTGATCGTGCTTAGCCGCCGTGTGATCGTGCTTAGCCGGCATGTGATCATGCTTAGCCGGCGTGTGATCTCGCTTAGCCGGCGTGTGGTCGTGCTTAGCCGGCGTGTGGTCGCCCTTAGCCGGCGTGTGATCTCACTTAGCCGGCGTGTGATCGTGCTTAGCCGGCGTGTGATCGCGCTCAGCCGGCGTGTGATCGCGCTTAGCCCACGCTTAGTAACGCCCCACGCAACCGGAACCGCTGCAATCAAGCGCCACGAACACTTCCGACGCGATCGTCCACGACGGCAAACCGGCGCTGCTCACCGTCTTGCGCCAGACCGCCATGTAATCGCCGCGCCAGTCGGCCGGACCGGCGGTTGTCGTCGCATGCCCCGTCCAGGTTCCCCGTTCCGATGCCGAGGGATCGCTGCGGCTGATCTCGATCGCCGCCGGCGTCCGGACGAACACGAGGTCCGGCTGCGCTTTCCAGCGCGTCTCGATCTCCTGCCGGGTCGCATCGCGTCCTTGAATCACCTTCCCGCTGGCCGTGGTGACGATGACGTCGTCCTTCAGGACCTGTGCGAATGCCGCCGCATTGTGGGCCGCCAGCGCCTCGTTCGACGCCGCCCGCGAGTCGCGGATGATCGTCTCATCCCTCGGCGTCGAGACCAGCGCGATCCGATCGCCGCGCGGGCTGAGCGCGATGCGCGTTAGGCCCTGCAGCTCCGGATCATCGAACTGCGCCATCGGTCGCCATTCATCAGGATGGGCCGGATTCCACTCGTAGATCGTGTAGGCGGAGGCCATGAGCAGCGTGCCGCGCGACGTCCAGACGTGGCTCCCCGACGTGGGGAAAGGAATAGCAGTCAGCGTCGTCACGAGGCGGTTGCTGAGGTCGAGCTGCCGCAGAAACAACTTGCGTGATGGTGCACTCTTCGCCGCCTCCCCTTCCGGAGCCGGAAACGGTTCCACGGCGACGAAGGTCACCGCCCGCTTGCCCGGAATGCGGGTCGGCGCCGACCCCGCACCGATGGCCATCGTATCGAGCGCCTTCGTCGTGCCGTCATAGATGACGATGCGTCGCTGCTTGTCGTTCATGAAGAGCACCCACGTCCGGTCGTCGAAGCGGCTGAAATACCCGGCGTCGCTCGTCTCGGTCAACGCCCGCTCCTTCCCCGAGACCTCGTGAAGCCACACCTTCCCCTCGCGCAGCAGCATCAGCGATCCGTCCGCCGCCGGGGTAGGACTGAACCCGAGCGCTCCAGGAACCGGCATCGACGTGCCGCTCGCGAAATCGTGAATCACCGCCTGCACCGCATGCCCCGTCTCATCAAGCACCGCGATCTGCGAGGTGAACACCACTCTCCCATCCGGAAAAAACGCCGGCTGGTTGTCGTACCCCGGGTGCTTGGAGATGTTCACGAGATTCGAGACCGCGAAGCGGCCACCGGACATGTCGAGCGAGCCGACCCAGACCTCGGAGTCGTTGATCTGGGCGTTCAGCGTTGTCGCGGAGGTGAGGAGGAAGAGGAAGAGAGCGATCTGGCGCATGGGCGGATCGTATCTCGGACGAGGTTGAAAAAAGGGAGAGTCGGAGTCAACTGGGGTCACACGCTCTCCACTAATGCCGAGCTAAAGCTTCACCCCTCGGTTCCGAACAGGGCCGCGATCTCGCTCTCCCCCATATAGTCAAAGTCATCAGGCACTTCGATCTCGCCTACAAGGAACCCAAGCCGCTGCGGCTCCGAAGGGCCGTCCAGTGCCGCCACCTTCACGAGCGATTTGCCTGCCTTTGCGATCACGAAGGCTTCTCCCTTAGCGGCCTGATCAACCAGCCGTGAGAGCTTAGTCCTGGCTTCGTGCATGTTGATGATGCGCATGGCAATGTACGACCCGAGGCGATTGAGCTAACTCTAGACTTTTACTCGAACTCTGTCTACGGCCCAAAACCTTTGTGAACGCGCTCGCGTGCGTATTGTCCGGTCTTCGTTCTCTTTCCTGTGTTGTCTTTCTTGTACTTCATAGAGAAGAAAGCACGTAATCGACCCAGGCTTGGGTCAGATTGGTTGCACGCGCGCCTCCCGATCGTAAAGATCCCCCACCTTTCGAGACAATTAGTGTCTCTATCGCGGGTCCATCATGCGCATAATCCACACGTCCGACTGGCATCTCGGTCAGGAGTTGCACGGCTTCGATCGAGGGCCGGAACACGATGCGTTTCTCGCGTGGCTTTTGTCGCTCGTGCGACAGGCCGAAGCCGATGTGTTGGTAGTCACGGGGGATATCTACGACTCGGGGAATCCGTCCGTTCCTGCACAGAGCCGGCTGTATCGATTTCTGAGCGGTGCTCTGGCGCTAAACGATTCGCTGCAGATCGTCGTTATCGGCGGCAATCATGATTCTCCCGGACGGCTGGAGTTGCCGCGTGACCTCCTCACCGAAGGTCGCATGCATGTTGTCGGAGCATTGCCACGCGTTGGCGGGCGACCGGACAGTCGCCGCACGGTCATTACGCTGCGCGATAGAAGCGGTTATGCGTCGGTGTCATGTGTGGCGATGCCCTTTCTCCGTGCCGCAGATCTTCCGCCCGGCTTGGGAGCAGCAGGTGTTCGCGCGTTGTACGCCGAGGCGGTCGAGCACGCACGCGATGCGCGGCTGCCAATCATCGCGACCGGTCATATGCATCTTCGCGGCGGCGAGATCTCGGAGCTGAGCGAGCGTCGCATCTATGTTGGCGGCGAGGCGGCGCTGTCTTCGGAGCTGTTCGATAGCGACATCAGTTACGTCGCCCTTGGGCATCTCCACAAACCGCAGCGGGTTGCCGGGCCGACCGCGATTCGATACGCGGGCTCGCCATTCCCGATGTCAGTCGTTGAACGGACGTACGAACATAGTGTCGCCGTGGTCGAAATCGATGACGGTGGGGCAGCGACGATCGACCTCGTACCCATTCCGAGGCACGTCGCGTTCCTCCGCGTGCCGGAGGAGGGCTCATCGACACTCGAAGCAGTTGAGGATCAGCTGCGCACGCTGAACATCGACGATTGCGCCGTCGATCGACGGCCGTTTCTCGAAGTGTCGGTTCAGCTCTTCAGGACGGAACCCGATCTGAAACGGCGCATTGATGAGGCGCTCACGATGAAACCGGTCCGCCTCCTACGCGTCGAGCGGCAGAGGCTCGGCGAGAATGGGCTGCTTGCCGACGTCGTTGCATCGAAAAGCGACCTCTTGGATTTTAAGCCAGCCGACGTCTTCCGGCGGTTGCATCAGCAGCAGTACCGGACGGATCCTGATGAGGAGTTGCAAATGCTCTTCGACGAGGTAGTCGCAGCCGCGCTTGAACCCGCAGCTGAGGAGGAACTCGCGTGAGAATCGTTGCGATTCGCGGTGCGAACCTGGCAAGCCTCCCGCATTTCGATCTTGATTTCGAGGCCGATCCGATCCGCAGTGCTGGCATCTTCGCGATCACAGGACCGACCGGGGCAGGTAAGTCGACGATCCTCGATGCAATTTGCCTTGCGTTTTTCGATCGCCTGCCTCGACTCGTGGATGCAGAAAAGGGGGCGAAGATCTCGCGAGGAGAGGGCGACGCGTCGCGCGATGTTTCGTCGGCGGACGTGCGGAACATTCTCCGCCATGGATGCGGCGATGCATTCGCCGAGGTCGATTTCATCGATCAGAGCGGCCGAAAATGTCGGGCGCGTTGGTCGGTCCATCGCAGCCGCGGCAGGCCGGGCGGTGCGCTCCAAGCGCAGACGATAGCGCTGACCGATCTCGTCACCGGCGAGACGATCGGTCAAGGAAAGTCGGAAACGCTCTCTGAGATCCGGAGACGGGTCGGTCTCGACTTCGATCAGTTCCGCCGAGCCGCGATGCTGGCGCAGAACGAGTTCGACATGTTCATCCGCTCCGATTCCAACACACGATCATCGCTTCTTGAAAGGATCACTGGAACGGAAGTCTATTCGCGGATCTCGCGCGAGGCATTCGATCGGGCCAAGCGCGATCGTGGCGCTGTCGAGCGGATCGAGGAGCAACTGGTGACGCTCAACCAGCTCGATGAAGATGCCCGACAGGCGGTCGAACAGCAGATTCCGACTCTGCGCGCAACGATTGATCGCCTTGCGGCGCGCCGAAGGGAGCTCGAACAAGCGAAGGAGTGGTATGAGAAGGACGAGGATCTCGGAGCACGCGTTGCTACAGGGGAAAAGGATCTGGCCAGCGCGGAGAGGGCGGATCGTCTGGCCGACACAGAACGCGAAGAACTCGTGCGTTCGCGTCGCGCATTCTCCGCACGCTCCGAGGTTGACGCGGCCGATGGGGCGCAACGCAGTTTTGATCGAGCTGTGGAGCAGAGTGTGCTCTCGGGGCGCGCGAACGCCGAGGCGGCAGCGATATTGGAACGCGCAGCCTCGTCGGTCTCAAGCGCACAAGAGGCCATGGTCACAACACAAAGGGAATATGACGAGATCGGACCGGAGCTGACAAAGGCTACGGAGCTCGACGCGCGCATTGACGAGGCCATGAAGGAACTCAAGCGACGCGAGCAGATCTGTTCAAGCGCAGTGACGCGGACGGAAGTGGCTATACGTGCCTTGAAAGAGGCAGAAGACGGGCAGGCAAGTAACGAAAGACAGATCGCAGCCCTCCGGACCTGGCTCGACGAGCACAAGCCCGCGGCTGTACCGGCATCGCGTGTCGAAGAGATCGTTAAGGACCTTCGCGAGTGGAGGGTGGCTTCGGACGAGATGGCTCGTGTAGCAGATGCGATCAGCGAGATAGACCAGCAGAGTCGCGAAATAGCCGACACAATTGAAAGGAAATCATCCGAAAAGAATAGTGCACTTGAGCGTGAGCGACTTGCTGCGGAGGAGATTGCTTCAATTGACGCGGCGCTGGGCGGCATCAATCGCGGGAACCTTAACGCGACGCGCGAGTCGGCAGTTCGAGCGAAGGCCCAAGCTGCCGAGGAGCGACACTGGTCCGAAGATCTCGGCAAAACGGCGGCTACCATTCGGCAACTTGACGACGAAGAGACTGAACAGGTGCGTGCGCTCGAAGTGGCCAGGGAAGATGCCGCAAACGCGGAGCGGGAACTACCCGCGCACCAGGCCTCGCTAAGCGAGGCACGACGGGCATCCGACATTTCCACCGCGGCCGCTGACGAAACCGTCGAGCGGGTGCGGCTGCAATTAGTCGAAGGTGAACCGTGCCCGGTCTGTGGTGCGACTGAACATCACTTCGAGATCGTGAATGATATTTTGCGCGCGCGTGTCGTCGGCGATCGTGAGCGTGTCTTGCAGCTCGAGCGGCTCGTGAACGCGACGATGACAACGAAGGCGCTGGCTGGATCTCAGAGCAACGCAATCGCGAAAGACATAGAGCGTCTTCGCCGTGAACACGACTTGGCTGAAGACGTCCAGACAAAGAGCAGCCCGCCAGCGAGACGCACTCTCTGCTGAGGTATCGAACTTGCTCGATCTCCTCGGAGTGTCCATCGAGGGCATTGACGGCCTTGCTCAAGACGCGAAGAAACAACTCGAGACACTCGAAGGGTGGGAGAAGAGCCAGCGCGAGCTGGCAGCGCAGCGCGAGACGATCCGATCTGAGATTGCACTCTTCGATCGGGAGCTGAATGCGCTGCGGCAGAAAACGGATTCTGACAACAGCATTTTGCAGACCAAGGAAGTGCAGTTTCGGACGGCCAAGACACGTCGTGATGGAGTGTCTGATCAAATCGATCGCGTTCTTGCTAATGTATTGCCTGGATGGCGCACGATCGAGCAGATCGAGCGTGTGATCGAGAAGATCCGCCGCATCACCACTGCCTGGAACGAGTCTAGCGCGGAGTTTGCCAGCCTCAGTAACCGAGCCGCGGAGATTGCGCTTGACGTCACTGCGAAGCGTGCGGAGTCAGATGCCGCCGAAGGGTCTCGGCAGGTCAGCCACTCCGAATACAATGACAAAGAGCATGACCTCGCAGTGTTACGCGGAGAGCGAGCCGGTGTCTTAGGAGGGCGAGCACCGGGGGAAGTTCGAACCGAGTACCGCGTTCGCGCTGAAGGAGCGAAAAAGCGTTGGCATGTTGCCGATGCTCAACGGTCGACTGCAAAGGACGCCGCGACAGCGCGAGGCGCAGACCTCGAGAATGCGAACAAGGAGAGCGAGCGTTGCACGCACGCGCTGCACTTCGCGACCAAGGAGCTCGGGACGAAGCTGGACGCACTTCAACTAGATCTGAAATTTGCTCGCGACGCAATTCAGCGCGGGGAAGCATGGGCCGAGACGAAGGAAGCTGAACTCAATCTCCTTCAACAGGTAGCAGGCAACGCGAGAGCAATTCTCGAGGAACGGCGGGAGATGTTCGACCGTCACCATGCAGCCGATCATCCATCGATCGCGAAAGAGGCCATCGCGCCAGCGAACGCTGCAGTCAGCACGGAGAGCAAGACGGCCGAAACGAAGTTCACTCTGCTCAGCGACAAACTCCGGCTCGACGATGAGTGTAGGGAACGCGTTGCTTCGCTCCGCGCAGGGCTGACCATCGCCAGTGCGCGCTCCACACTCTCTCAGCGATTGTCAACTCTGATCGGGTCAGCAGATGGTCGAAAGTTCCGCGACTTCGCTCAATCGTTGACGTTTGAACGGCTCGTCGATCTCGCGAACAGCCAACTCCGACATCTCTATCCGCGCTACGAACTGGCACGGACACGCGGGAACGAGTTGGCGCTGCAGGTTATCGACCACGACATGGCAGACGAAGTCCGTGGCGTTCACAGTCTGTCCGGTGGCGAACGTTTTCTCGTGAGTCTCGCGCTCGCGCTGGGATTGGCGAGCATGTCGTCCGCTCAAGGAGTGAAGGTCGAGAGTCTGTTCATCGACGAGGGTTTCGGCGCGCTCGACTCCAACAGTTTGAATATGGCGTTGGCCGTCCTAGAACAACTTCAGGCCGGTGGCCGACAGATTGGGATCATCAGCCACATCGACGTTCTGCAGGAGCGGATCGGTGTGCGTGTCGCAGTCACTCCAGAAGGTGCGGGCAGAAGCCGAGTCGAGGTCGTGGTGGGATGATTGTGGGCGAAGCTCGGCATCTCGTCCTCCCCTACGGTCAGGAACGACAGCAGTCCAAGCAGCGCGCAGGCCTCTCGGATCAGCGTGTCGAGGGCGGAGTCTAGCTGTGCCGTATATTCAGGATGTCCCCATCCTTCACAATGTACCCCTTCCCCTCCAGCCGCCAATGCCCCGCCTCTTTCGCCTTTGCGAACGATCCGCCCGCGGCGATGAAGTCGTCGTAGTGCACGACCTCGGCGCGGATGAAGTTCTTGATGAAGTCGGTGTGGATGACTCCGGCCGCTTCCTGCGCGGTCATGCCGGTGCGGATGGTCCAGGCGCGGCACTCGTCCTCCCCCACCGTCAGGAACGATTGCAGCCCCAGTAGTGCATACGCCTCGCGGATCAGCGTGTCGAGCGCCGACTCCAGAATCCCGTACTCGGCCATGAAGACGCGGGCATCGTCGCCGGAAAGCTCGGACATCTCCATGTCGATCTTGCCGAAGAAGGCCGACACACGCGTGCCAAGCCCCGCCTTCGCCGCGGCGATGCGCCCGACCTCCTCCTCCATGACCGGCTGCTGCGACTCGTCGAGAGAAAGCGCGATCAGCATCGGCTTGATCGAGAGCAGTTGGTAGGTCTTGAGAATCTGCTGCTCTTCTGGCGAGAGCGGCTCGTTCCGTAGCGGCTTCTCCGCCTGGAGGAGCGCCAGGCACTTCTCCAGCACCGGCAGCTCTTTCTTCAGCGGCTCGTCGTTCGGACGGCCGATCTGCTTGTGGATCTTCTCGATGCGCGCTTCCAGCACGGTCATGTCGGCGAGGATGAACTCTGTCTCGAAGGTGGCCACGTCGCGCAGCGGATCGATGCTGCCGTCCGGGTGTGGCACGGCATCGTTGGCGAAGAGGCGGACCACCTGGATCAGGGCGTCGTTGCTCTTCACCGCTGACAGGAAGGTGGTGGTGAACTGCGTGGTGCCGCTGGCCCCCTTTTTCAGTCCGGCCACATCGACGAATTCGATGGTGGCGTTGACGGTGCTCTTTGGATGGAAGAGAGCGGAACATCGGTCCAGGCGCGCGTCGGGAACCTTGGCGATGCCGAGGTGTGCATCCGCTTTCCCGCTCAGTGCGGGATCGAGATGCGTCTTCGTGACCGCCTGGAAGAGGGTGGTCTTTCCTGAAAAAGGGAGTCCGACGATGCCGAGCTGCATGAGGTCTTCTCCTCCCGAACCTGCCGGCCGTTGCCGTGCGTCGCAGTATCCCTCAACGGGACCCCCGGCGCGACACGGCCGGGTTTCACCTCGCATCGGAGACGCCTAGCCTTACGATCAGCCGAACCATAACCTTACGATCAGCCGAACCATAACCTTGCGGTCAGCCGAACCCAAAGGTTACGATCAGCCGATGACGGAAACCGGCCTTTATCCGCGCTACGCCGAACTGCGCCTTACCGAGGCGCTCGAGGATTCGCCGGTCGTGCTGATCCATGGTCCGCGACAGTGCGGCAAGACCACGCTTGCGCGCGAGGTGGGCGACCGGATGGGCTACGTCTACATTACGTTCGACGATGATGTGGCGCGCGGTGCCGCGCTGGCCGACCCCGCGGGCTTCGTGGCCGATCTCCCGGAGCACACGATCCTCGATGAGGTCCAGCACGTGCCGGCCCTTTTCGGTGCCTTGAAAACGGCTGTCGACCGCAAGCGTCTGGCTGGCCGTTTCATCTTGACCGGCTCGGCCAACGTGCTTCTTCTGCCGAAGCTCGCAGACTCGCTGGCGGGCCGGATGCAGATCCTGCGGCTTCATCCCCTGGCGCAGTGCGAGCTTGCGCGGCGTCCGCCAACCTTTCTCGACGTCTTGTTCGGAGGCGGATTCAAAACCCGCCAGACAGAGCGCTTGGGCAGGCAGCTCGCCGAGCGGATCGCCGCGGGGGGATACCCGGCGGCGCTGGCGCGGCCAACGGACCGGCGCCGCGCAACGTGGTATCGCGACTACATCGAAGCCATCGTTCAGCGCGACGTGAGGGATCTCGCACGCATCAGCGCTTTGGATGCACTGCCACGGCTGCTCTCACTCGCGGCCGCACAGACCGCCCGGCTGCTGAACGTCGCGGATCTCGCGGCTCCGTTCCAACTCAGCCGGCAGACCATTCGCGATTACGTCACATTGCTGGAGCGCGTTTTCCTTCTGGAGACACTCCCTCCATGGCACAGCAACCGGCTCAGCCGCCTCGTGAAGACGCCCAAACTGCATCTCGGAGACAGCGGGCTGGCGTGCGCGCTACTGGGAGCGGATGCTTCGTCGTTGACAGCCGATCGGTCCTTGCTCGGACAGCTTCTGGAGACCTTCGTCTTTCAGGAGTTGCGCCGGCAGGCAAGCTGGCGCGACGAGCAGATCGGGTTCTTCCACTTTCGCGACAAAGATCGCGCCGAGGTGGACATCGTGATGGAACGCGGTGCGAGCGAGGTGGCAGGAGTGGAGGTCAAGGCTTCGGCCACCGTGACGATGAAGGACTTCCGCGGCATGAGCAGGCTTCGGGAAGCGGGCGGAAAACACTTCATCGCCGGAGTGGTGCTCTACGACGGTGAGATCACCGCAAGCTTCGGCGACCGGTTTTTCGCCGTTCCGATTCGTGCGTTGTGGGAGACAAGATGACCGTGGCAACCGTGCGACACGAATAGAATGCGCCCCAAAGGAACACCATTGATATGAGGCTGATCGCCCGCTTTCGTCTGCAGCTCTCGCTCTCGCTCCTCTTGATCCTCATGGCCATACCGGGTCTGATCGCGCAGACGCCGCCGCCGGCCAAGTATCCGGCGCTCCCGAGCGAGACGCCGGAGAAGCTCGTCCCTTCCAATGACAGCTTCGATCATGTCCGGCGAGAGGTCATGATCCCGATGCGCGACGGGGTCAGGCTGCACACGGTCATCCTCATTCCGCGCGGCGCCAGGCGCGCCCCCATCCTTCTGACGCGAACGCCGTACGACGCCGACGACCTCACCAGCCACGCCCACAGCGCGCACCTCGGGCCGAATCTCTTCGGCTACGACAACGCCACCGACATCATCGTCGAGGGGGGCTACATCCGCGTGGTCCAGGACGTGCGCGGGAAGCACGGTTCCGAGGGCGACTACGTGATGAACCGGCCGCTGCATGGCCCGCAGAATCCGACTCCGGTCGATCACGCCACCGACACCTACGACACCATCGACTGGCTGGTAAAGAACGTCCCGGAGAGCAACGGGAAGGTCGGGATCCTCGGCATCTCTTACGACGGATTCCTGCCGCTGATGGCGCTCGTCAATCCCCATCCCGCGCTGAAAGTATCGGTGCCGATGAACCCGATGGTCGACGGCTGGATGGGCGACGACTGGTTCCACAACGGCGCGTTCCGCGAGCAGGGCATGTCCTACATCTACGAACAGGAGGGGACCCGGAAAGGGGACGCCAAGTGGTTCACCAGCCAGTTCGACGACTACGACATGTTCATGCAGGCCGGATCGGCCGGTGAGCTCGGGCGCCGCCGCGGCCTGGAGCAGGTCGGTTTCTGGAGAAAGCTGCTCGAGCATCCGTCGTATGACGCCTTCTGGCGCGACCAGGCTGTCGATCGCGTGCTGGCCGCGCAGGCGCTGAGCGTGCCGGTGTTGCTCGTCCACAGCCTCTGGGATCAGGAAGACATCTACGGCGCCATGGCCGTCTACAGGGCCATCAAACCGAAAGACCGCGACAACGACAAGGTGTTCCTGGTCATGGGTCCGTGGCATCACGGTCAGGAGATCCGCGAGGGGAGCACGCTCGGCCCGTTGCACTTCGGAAGCGATACCGCGCTCACCTTCCGCCGCGAGATCCTTCTCCCCTTCCTCGATCACTACCTCAAGGACGACGCACCGAAGGCCGACGTCGCGCCGGTCACGGCGTTCGAGACCGGCACGAACACCTGGCGCCGTCTCCCCTCGTGGCCGGCCGGCTGCGCCACCGGCTGTTCGGTCAAGGCGACGCCGCTCTACCTCGGCGCCCGTCTGGCGCTCGGCTTTACGCCCCCCAAGCCCAACGCAGACTGCCTACGATGAATACGTCTCCGATCCGGCCAAGCCAGTGCCGTTTCGCGCCCGTCCGATCGTCGAAGAGGGCGCGGGCTGGGCCCGCTGGCTCGTCGACGATCAGCGCGAGGCCTCAGGCCGTCCGGACGTGCTGGTGTTCGTGTCGGACGTTCTGACCGCGCCGGTAAAGATCAGCGGGCGGCCGATCGCGAATCTGGTCGCCTCGACGAGCGGCAGTGACTCCGACTGGGTGGTGAAGCTGATCGATGTCTATCCGGACGAGGTGACCGGTCAGCCGGAAATGGGCGGCTATCAATTGATGATCGCGGCCGACATCTTCCGCGGACGCTATCGCCAGAGCCTGGAAACGCCGAAAGCGATCGCGCCCGACACGCCGCTTCTCTATCGCTTCGCTCTCCCCACCGCCAATCATGTTTTCCTGCCGGGACACCGGCTCATGGTCCAGATCCAGTCGAGCTGGTTCCCGCTGTACGACCGCAATCCGCAGACCTTCGTCCCCAACATCTTCTGGGCCAAACCCGAGGACTACCGGAAGGCGACACAGCGGATCTACCACACGCCCGAGCAGGCGAGCTTTGTCGAATTGCCGCTGGTCGTCTCCGCTACGGAACCGTCGCCACCAGTGCGATGAAGCGAATGGTGAAGAAAAAGCCTTAACCACAGAGAAAAACCAGAAACCAGAAACCAGAATGCTGCGCTCCGCCGCCATTTCTGGTTTCTAGTTTCTGGTTTCTGGTTTCTGCTACTTCTCCACGACCCCCATCTTCCGGAACTTCTTATACCTCTCCTCCGGAAGGGCGGCGGGCTTGAGTTTCTGCAGTTCTTTCAGCGCCTTCTCGATATACGGCGCTAACAGCTCGGCGGCCTTGCCGGGGTCGGCGTGGGCGCCGCCGTTCGGCTCGGGGACGATCTCATCGATGATAGCCAGCCGCTTCAGATCGGATGCCGTTATGCGCATCGCCGCGGCCGCCTCGGCGGCCGCCGACGGGTTTTTCCAGAGGATGGCCGCGCATCCCTCGGGCGAGATCACCGAGTAAACGGAATGCTCGAGCATGAAGACCCGGTCGCCCACTCCCAGCGCCAGCGCCCCGCCGCTGCCCCCTTCGCCGATGACGATGACGATCACCGGCACGGTGAGCGTCGACATCTCGCGCAGATTGACAGCGATCGCCTCGGCCTGGCCGCGCTCCTCCGCTCCCAGGCCAGGATAGGCGCCAGGGGTGTCGACGAAGGTGAAGATCGGGAGGTTGAACTTCTCGGCCAGCTTCATCACCCGCAGCGCCTTGCGGAACCCCTCGGGCCGCGGCTGGCCGAAGTTGCGGTAGATCTTCTCTTTGGTGTTCCGCCCCTTCTGGTGGCCGATGATGGCGCACGGCGTGCCGCGGAAGCGGGCAAAACCGGCAACGATGGCTGGATCGTCGGCGAACTTGCGGTCGCCGTGGACCTCCGTCCACTCCTCGAAAAGATAGCCGATGAAGTCGAGGGTGTAGGGTCGCTGCGGGTGCCGGGCAACCAGCGTTTTCTGCCAGGGGGTGAGGTTGGCGTAGATTTCGTCGGCGACTTTGGTAAGCTCGGCCTGCAACGCCGCCAGCTGATCGGGATCTCCTTCAGCCGCGGCGGTCTCCTCGATCCGCCGCCGGAGCTGCAGGATGGGCTCCTCGAACTGCGTCGGGTCAGGATTCATAGGTGCGCGACCCTAACAGATGAATGACATGCTCGCAACTGACGCCGAGGAGGCCGCCGCCGGGCGGTCGCTGCTCGAAACATGGGGCCGCAACGAACCGATGCGGCACGTCCCCTCCGCGGAGTGGATGTCGTGGAAAGTGGATCACGATCTGCGGCGGCGGATCGAGCTTCTCTACGGCCCTTACGCTAATCTCTCATCGGACGACGCGCGCCGCGCCCCGCTGGAGAATGAGCTTCGGGCGCTCTGCCGCGCCATCGATCGTCTCTCCGACGCGGCGCGCCACTCCCGCAACATCCATCCGCCGCACGAGCTCGGCGACCGCCTGGTCTGGGCGGTGAACCAGGCGGTCGGCAGCCTCAACTCGCTCGATCCGCACCTCATCGGCCGCCGCTTTCCGTTTCAGACCGGCGAGCGCTCGAAGGCCGAGCCGCTCTACGGAGCGCTGCTTGTGGTCATCCAGCACGTCGGCCGTGTCCTGACGCTGGTCCGCGCCGTCGATCCCGGTATCGACGAGCACCTGCTCGACGGTCTAGTCAAACTCGAATCGCCGCTTCGCACGCAGCCGATCGCATAGCGATGCTCGACGCCATCCGGCCGCTGTTCGATCACATGGAGTGGGCTGACGCCACGGTCTGGCGCGCCTCCGGCGCGTGCGCCGGCGCGGAGGACGACAAGGTTCTGCACGACCGGCTGCACCACATTCACGCCACGCAGCATGCCTTTCTGCAGGCGTGGCGGGGCGAGGAGTTCGTGTTCACCGGTCCGGATCACTACCCCGGCCTCGACGCCGTCCGCCAATACGCGCTCGATTTCTACGCCGTCGCGCCGGCATACGTCGCCTCGATTGCTCCCGAGTCTGTCGAGAGGGAGATGCTCCTCCCCTGGTCCTCCTTTTTCGCCAAACGCGCCGGTTTCGAGCCCCACCCCTCCACCCTCGGCGAGACGCTTCTGCAACTCCCCTCGCACTCGACCTACCACCGCGGACAGGTCAACACCCGCCTCCGCGAGCTCGGCGCCACCCCACCCCTGGTCGATTTCATCGCCTGGGTATGGGCCGGAAAACCAGCAGCGAAGTGGTAACTGGAGCGCTGGGCAAGCGGAGCGCTGGCGTCTCGCCGGCTGGCTCAGCGGCGTCTCGCCGCTGAGGTTGCGGCTACCAGCGAATGTCTGGTATTTCGCGTGATCGGAGGCGAGACGCCTCCGGGCCAGGCGCCGAGACGGACGGCGCTCCGTTACCTCTTCGCCAGCGGCGTAATCCCGCATCGCGGATCCGCTTCGACGTGCAGCGCGCTGATCGAATCGCTGGCCACCCAGACGATGTGCTGCGATGCCAGTGACCCACGCAGCCGGTCCACGGCCGCCCGAAATTGCCTCGGGTTGGAGATGTCGTCGACCTCTCCCCACGACCCGGCCAGATCGGGACGCGGACCGGTCAGCGACCAGACGAACAGCGGCACACCGATCGCCTCGAGATAGTGCCGTACCTGCGCCGGCTCGATCGTGCTCTGGTCCGCGGAGCGGCTCAGTACCAGGACCACGGCGCGGCGATGCGAGCCGGTGCTGGCGTTGAGGCCGGCCACCGCCACGGCGTCGGCGAAGCGCCGGCGGCTGTTCGGGCCGACCACCTCCTTCTGATCGCTGGCCTCGGTGTAGTCGAGCATCAGAAACCCGAGCATTCCGGCGTCACGCGAGGAGACTGTCTCTGACGTCAGGAAGATAGTCGCGGGCACATGCCCCGCCACCTCGAGGTGCTTGGCGATCGGCCAGGTGTAGCTCATCATCGTCCCGGGATCGAGGGCATTCCGGTGGTTCACTCCATGCGTTTCGCGCCAGCTACGGCTGGTGGAATGACCCGGATCGAGCGCCGCCAGCGTCTCCGCGGCATTCGGCTCGCGCACCACGAGCACCAGCGCGTCCGGGGTCTCGACGGCCCTGGTCTGCACCGGATTACCGTTCAACGACAGGCATCCCTCGAGCGTCTGTTGTTTTCCGGGAAGCTTTCCCGTGAACGCCACCGGCGTCAGCTCGGTGCTGATCGAGTCGCCGGCCTGCCCGCCGGCGATCACCAGTTCGCGCCGCGCCACGACACCGTCGTCGAAGCGCAACTCCGCCTCGATCACGTGAGGACGCGCGGGGTCGAGCGTCGGAAGACGTGCGTGAAACTGCTCGTCGACACGTAACTTCTGTCCATCGATGCTGGCCGTCGCGCGCGACGGTTTCGCGGCGAACACATGCTCCCAGCGAAGTGTCACGGAGACGGGGACTCCCTTCTCATCGCTCTGCAGTCCGAGCGTCAGCTCTGCCGAGGGGCGGGGCATATTGATGGTTTGCGAGGTGCGGCCGATCTCGTCGCCATCGCGGTCGTAACCGACCGCCGTCAGCCGGCGCGGCTCAAACGCGCGGCCCAGATCGACGATGGCCCGCCAGGGGGGAGCTTTCAGCAGCGCCGACTCGCGTCCGTCGACGAGTATCCGGATTGATTTCACTTCCGGGCCGGCATGCAGCTCGACCGGCTGCCGCCCGGAGATCAGCCCGAGGTACAGCGTGATGAACACGATCTGTGCGGACATCGGCCAAGTCTACTTGCGCATCCGCTTTCGTTGGAAAATGTTCTGATGCGATTTCTTGCCCGAAGCGCGAATACTGCGAGAATCTAGAGCCATGAGCATCGACAGCGTGATTGCAGAGATGTACGAGATGGTCTCCTTCGAGCCCGGCACACGGCCCGACTGGAGCCGCCAGTTGGAGATCTTCGCCGCGGGGGCGCGCCTAGTGCGCGTCAACGACGAGGGCGTCTTCGAATTCGGCATCGATTCGTTCCGCGAGAATTTCGAGTCGATGATCGACTCGGGCATTCTCCCGAGTTTCTGGGAAGGCGAGATCTGGCGCGAGACCCATCTCTTCGGTGAAGTCGCGCAGGTTCTGAGCGCCTACGAGACCCGCCAGACCCGCGCCGGCGCGCCTCTCAACCGCGGCGTCAACAGTATCCAGCTCTTCGAGCGCGACGGCCGCTGGTTAATCAGCGCCATGATCTGGCGACGAGAAGGACGGTCGGTGCTGATACCGGATAAGATGCCGGAGGCGGTGTGAGCAATGTGGCACAGACCACAGTTGTCCAAATTAGGTTAGGAGAATTTGGCCCTCGACGGAAACGCCGGGCTCTGTAGGATTAGGCAGTTCGACCAAGAACGACCGATCAACAGGAGGCCCAGCGTTGAGTGCATTTTCTAGCGTATTCGGACAGATTCTCAAGTTGTTTCCCCGGGCAGAGTTCGAGCAGTTGGTTCGAGAGGCCAAGGCCGAGAGGCACGCTCGAGGGTTCACCTGTTGGCAGCAGTTCGTGGCGATGCTGTTTTGCCAGTTGGGCAAGGCCCAATCGCTTCGTGAGATATGCCAGGGACTGGCCTCGGTGGAAGGGAAGCTCAATCACCTCGGTATCGAGGAGGCGCCGAACAAGTCCACCCTTTCCTACGCAAACGCCCACCGGCCGTGGGAGTTGTACCAGCTCGTTTTCGAGCAGATGTATCAGCGCTGCCGTCAGATTGCACCGAAGCATAAGCTGCGGTTCAAGAACCCGTTGCTGTCGATCGACGCAACCGTGATCGAGCTTTGCGCGAGCCTGTTTGACTGGGCTCACTACAAGCAGACCAAGGGAGCGGTGAAGCTTCACATGATTCTCGATCACAACGGGCTGCTACCGAGCTTCTGCCTCATCACCGAAGCCCGAAAGTACGACGTGACAGTGGCTCGGGACTGGGATTTCCCAGCCGGTACGATCATCGCTTTCGATCGTGGATACATCGACTTCCGCTGGTTTCGCTCACTCGACCAACGCGGCATCTTCTTCGTCACGCGACTCAAACGACGGACGACCTATTCTGTGGTCAAAGAGAACCCCATTCCTCAGAAGGGCGGCGTTCTTCGCGATGCCACCATCCAGCTGACCAGCCGGCAACTCAGAGGCGGTTCCTCTCCACTTCTTCGCTTGGTCGAGTATCGCGCTCAGGACGGCCGGACCTATGAGTTTCTCACCAACCATCTGAGCTTCGGACCAACCACCATCGCTGCCATCTATGAACAGCGATGGCAGATCGAGTCGTTTTTTAAAGCCATCAAGCAGAACCTGCGCATCAAGACCTTCGTGGGGACCTCCGCGAATGCTCTTCACATCCAGGTCTGGACGGCTCTGATCGCCATCCTCACGCTTCGGTACCTCAAGCTACGCTCCACGTTCGGATGGGCTCTGTCGAATCTGCTCGCCATCTTGCGGTTCAACCTGTTCGCTTACCGCGATCTGTGGTCCTGGCTCAACGACCCGTTCACTCCACCGCCTCTCCCTCCACCCGCTCAACTCTCCCTCAATTTGGACAGCATCTGAGGGGGTCGATCTCACTTCCCGTCAAAAATGACTCGTACGCTCAGCAGAACCGGCCGTTTCTCAACCTAATTTGGACAGCTGTGGGCACAGACACTCTTGTCTGTGCCGCTTCACCTCACTGCCTGTCAGCGAAGGGGCTTCCTTCAACCCATGACCTCCAAAGCCACGGGTATTCGTCGGCACAACGTACCAGGCCGGCCCGAACCGGGTTGTTGCACACGTACGCGAACTTCGCCAGCGACCATTCGCTGTCCCTGACGACGTGATCGAATGACTCGTCCTGCCATAACAGGCCTCTGCGACCAAGTAATTGATTGATCCTCCGCGCCGATACTCCTTTGATTCCTTTCATCACCTCGGCGAGTGAGCAGGGAAGTTCGTCTTCGCCTTGCAGAAGCGTGAAGATCAGGTGGACGTGATCAGGCATAACGACGGCGACATGCATGAAGATCTTCCGCCCGTGATCGTGTAGTGCATGGCGCAAAGCAATGTTTCGAGCGCAAGGAGGGAGGATCCGATGATTGCGCGTATCGAAGGTCACAAAGATCGGCCGCAAGGACGTTATGAAGTGAGGCAGGTTTCGGCGGTAAAAGCCTCGGAGGGCGAGTGGGCTTTCCATCGCAGCAGTTTCCCTCGGTGGTTTACGGAGGGATGCAATGTGCTACAGCCCGTAGACCGGCACAGACAAGAGTGTCTGTGCCACATTGGTCCTCTATTTTTCTTCGTCTACGGCCTGTAGCACAGACTACGGCGTAGTGCACTCCCGTCTGGTGCCACCGGGGGCTGCGGCGAAAGCCAAGGACCAATGTGGCACAGACACTCTTGTCTGTGCCGGAACTTGGCAGCTCCTTAACGATTCCGCGCCTTCTCGTAAGCTTTGATATACGTCTTCGCCGGCATGCGCCGGATCGCCTCGCCGAGGACGTCGAGGGCCAGGTCATCGACCTTCTTGAAGCGGATGCATGACTTCCCCATTTCCAGCTTCTTCTTTCCCGACTTCGCCCACGCGTCGTGAAACCAACGCACCCGCGCGTTGTCGGAGCCGGTGTACAGCCCCATCACGTAGATCGACATGTAATTCTTCTGCGATGCCAGCGCGGCAAACGGAAGCCCCTGTTTCGGATCCGCGTGGTAACCGGCCGGATAGATGCGGTGCGGGATGTAGTAGCCGATCATCCCGTACTGCATCCCCTCTTCGAAGTCTTTGTCGAGGTTCGCCAGGATCACGGAACGCACGGTCTCGATGGCCTTCCGCCGGTCGTCCGGCAGAGAAGCGAGGTAGGCGGAGACGGTTGTTGCTTTGCTTTGCATGACGTCCCCAGCCTACCTCACCGCCGGATCTCCACCACAGTCCCATTCGGCACCAGCTTCCAGATCTCTTCGATCTCGTCATCCGACACCGCGATACATCCCTTGGTCCAGTCGGTATGAGCAAAAACGAAGCGCAGTCCTCGCCAACGATTCGGCGTGCCGTGAATCATGATCTCGCCGCCGGGGGAGACGTGCAGGCGGCGGGCGCGAAGACGGTCCGCGGCGTTGGGATAGGAGACGTGCAGCGACCGGTGGTACTTGCTGTACTCGTTGCGGCTGTCGATTCGGTAGAGCCCCTCGGGGGTTCGTCCGTCGCCCTCCCGATCCTTGGCGCCAGAGGGTTCGGAGCCCAGGCTGACGTGATAGGTGCGAAGCGCCTTGCCGTTTCGGAGCAGCGTCAGGTGCCTGGCTGACTTCTCGATCAGTACCCTGTCCGCCTGCACGGGAGCGGCAGCAATCGTCAGAGCAAGCAGCATGGAGAGCACATCCTTGAATACGTGCTCAGCCGTTGAGAGTTCCGTTTTCCCATCAGTGGTGCGCCGCGCGGCGGCGCGGCACGACCGTCAGCTCGTCGTGCGCCTGAACGATATCGCCGGGGAAGGCGTTCGCATTCGCCGGAAAGACTTCGATGTACTGCGCCCGCAGCGCGTTGGCCTGTCCCAGCGGATAGATTCCTGTCTGCAGCAGCGCGAGAAAGGTCAGATCGGTACACGGCGTCGGATTGGTCACAGGCTCGGAGCACGCCGCCCCCTGCCCTGTCGAGCCGAAGTAGTTGTTGGTTTGAAAGGCGGCCATGGTCCCCAACGACTGCGCGGCCTGCGTCACGGTGGTGGATGCCGCTTCACCCGGCATGAGGAAGTTGAACTGGACGATCAAACGCGCCGGCAGCTTGTGACTGGCCAGCGACAGCAGCGGCTGATTCTGATCCGGAGGGGTCCCCTTGATCACCGATCCATCCTCGCCGATCGGCGGAAAGGCGTTCTGCGGAATGATGGCCACGCTGAATGACTTGTCGGGGAAGCTCTTCAGAAACGAGTTGGTGATCTGATCCCACGCCTGGAGCAGCAGAGAGGGACGGAAACCGGCCTGCTGCCACGTGGAGATAGCATCACTCACGCACGCGAGGCCGGTGCTTTGCGAAGTCTCGGCGGGAAGCCGCAACTCGTCGGTGGTGCGGTTGACTCCCGTGATGCGCAGCAGCGTCACCGCGCTGTACGTACCGTCGCTCCTGAGATGAGCGGCCAGGGCCGCCAGCAACAAATCCCAACGGTTGAGGAAGGCGGCATCCCAAGGAGGGGCCAGTGTCTCCGAATCACAGACACCCGTCGCGCCACCGTGCGGGGAGATGGTAAACGACAGCGGAGTGGCGCCGGCACCCGACGGCGCAGGCTGAAAGAGCCATGACGGCGTATCGCTCCCGGCGGTGATCGTCAGATCGATCTTCTTCCCCAGCGTCACCGCGCGATGCGTCCACAAATCGAGCGTGGTCCACTGATATTGCCCCATCGACGGCTCGATCGCGCTCCAGGCGATGACCAGGACGATTCCGTCGACGCCGGGCACGCTCAGCGAGGCGGTGACGTTGTTCGCAGAGCCCTTCGAGATCTGCGCGACGTCGCCGCTGTAGACGTAAATCCCGCGAAGGTCAGCGGCCTGCGCGGGAACAGCGGCGCAAGCCAGGAAGACGATCGCGCCGAGCACGACCAGACCCCTTCTGCCCGGCTGCGAAGTCCAGGTCGTCCACATCACTCCTCCTCACCGGGCCCGGAAAACATCGCGCAGGATGCGTGGTGTTGTCAAGCACTCCTCACCATCGCGTCGGATACGAGCCGAGAACGTGCAGCTCCTCCGCCATCTGCTCGAGGTTGCCGATGGCCCGTTCCAGCGGGGCCTCGGTGCGGTTACCGATGACGTCGATGTAGAAGGCGTACTCCCACGGTCTCCCTTCGATCGGGCGCGACTCGATTTTCGAGAGATCGATGTCCAACAGCGCGAACGCGCCGAGGGCGCGGAAGAGAGCGCCGGGCTTGTCGGGAAGGCGCAGCATCAGCGACGTCTTCCAGCGACGAGCCGTCTCGACCGGCTGAATGTCCGAGCTGCCGGCCGCCAGCAGCAGGAAGCGCGTGAAGTTCTGCTGGTGATCCTCGACGGAGCTGGCCAGGATCGTTCCGCCATAGATCTCCGCCGCATGCGCCGAGGCGATGGCCGCTTCGTCGGGCTGTTGCCGTTGCAGCACCTCGCGCACCGCTCCTGCCGTGTCGTGCGTGGGAATGGCCTCGATGTCCGGATTGGCGCGGAAGAAGCGCAGGCATTGCGCAAGCGCCACCGGATGCGAGTAGATCCGCCGGACATTGGCCAGCGTCACCGGCGGCGCCGCAATCACGTTGTGGACGATCTTGACGTTCGTCTCACCGAAGATGCGGAAGCCCGATTCGACCATCAAGTCGTAATTGCGATGGATCGAGCCGGCCAGACTGTTCTCGATCGGCGCCACGCAGCAATCGGCGTCGGAAGACCGCACCGCGGCGAACATGTCGTCGAATGTTTCGCACGGACGAAGTGTCACCTCGGAGCCGAGGATTCTCCGCACGGCGTTTTCGCTGAATGCTCCACGCTCTCCCTGAAAGGCCACGGTCAACTGGTTCGCGCTCATCGATTTCCTCCGGAAAACAAAAAACCCGCTCCTCGGCATGAGGAGCGGGTCGGGTGAGATGCCTCAGATTGAGATTGCTACGCTAAGACGTCACCGCCGCTGCTCCTTTTAAAGCAACCGGTAAATCGGGCGGCGAAGCAGGACGTCGTGTTCACGTGGGGCGGCATTATGCGCGTGATGACTCCCGGTTTCAATTCTGGACGTGCAATCCGCACTCGGTCTTTGCCGTCCCCGACCAGCGGCCGGCGCGCGGATCCTCGCCTGGAAGCACGGGACGCGTGCAATGCGTGCAGCCGATGCTCGGATAGTTCCGGTCGTGCAGCGGGTTGTAGTCGACTCCGTTCGCCTTGATGTACTGCCACAGGTCGCTCCAGTTCCAGCCGGCCAGAGGGTTGAGCTTGACCAGGCCGAAACGGGCGTCCCATTCGATCTTCCGGGCGTTGGCGCGCACCGGCGACTGATCGCGGCGGATGCCGGTGATCCATCCCTTCAGCTCGGCCAGCTTCCTCGTCAGCGGCTCGACCTTCCGCAGGTTGCAGCAGACGTCGGGCTGCCGCGTCCACAACGCCTCCCCCAGCGTCCGCGCCTGCTCTATCGGCGAGAACTCCGAGCGCGTTCTCTCCACGGTGATTCCGTGGCGCTGCTCGATGCGGTCGATGAGCGCATAGGTCTCCGGAAAGAGAAAGTCGGTATCGAGCGTGAAGACGCGGAAGCTCGGAGCCAGTCTCGCCGCCATGTCGATGAGCACGACGTCCTCCGCGCCAAAGCTGGAGGCGATGGCGATCTCTCCCCCGAATTCCGTGAGGCCCCATTCGATCACCTCCGTCGCCGTCCAGCTCTCGGCCTCGGGAAGGTCTTCGTTGTCGATGCTGCCGTTGATTGCAAGCTCAGTCATTGTTCATTTCCTTTCGTTTCAGGCGAGCAAGGCCACGCCGAGATAGATGCCGAGGATGTAGACGCCCCACACCAGCCATTGACGGGAGATCCACCGCGAGAGGAGCACGCCGATGAGCACTCCCGGGATCACGCCGGCCATCACCAGGCCAAACAGATGGGGATCGAAGTCGTGAAGCTTCCAATGCAGCCCCAGCGACATGGCGCCGACGACGGAGCCGAAGACATTGCTCGTGGCGGCGAGTTGCGGCACGCGCCAGCTCGTCGCCACCAGCAGGAGAGTCACCAACAGGCTGCCCGAGCCCGCGGAAGTAAGCGAGACGATCGCGGCGACAGCGATGCCGACGGCGAGAAGAATCCATGGCCGCGGCATGGATTGATCGTTCGAGGGAAGAGGGGCGTTTTCAACGTCTTCATCGACGACACCCTTCCGCCGCCGGCTCACGAACGTCGCCGCGGCACTGGCGGCCAGCAGCGTCCCTCCCACCAGCCGCCGCATGGCCATCTCACCTCCCGGCTGTCCCCATTCCGCGACGGCAGCGGACGCCAATGCCACGCCTACGAAACCACCGGCGATTACGAACCAGCCGATCTTTCCCGGCCAGTGTCCAAGCCGCCGGTGGGCCACCGAGCCGACCAGCTTCGAGACGAACAAGCTCCCCATCCCCGTGCCGATGGCGAGCGCCGGCCGGTATCCGGCAAGGATCAATAAAGGAGTGAGGAGCGATCCCGTCCCCGCCCCTGTCGCGCCGATCAGCACGCCTCCGGCGATGCCGATGAGAATTTCAAGCATGAAGCCTCCCCGGCGAGGCGTAGGCCTCGCGCAGCACCGCCGCCACTTCGGGGCGGGTGATCTCCGCGGGCAGCGGCTCGCCGTCGCGCAGGCGCCGCCGCACCTCGGTCCCGCTCAACGTCAGCCGCTGGCCGGGCTCGTGCGAACAGGTGCGCGACGACGCCATCGAGCCGCAGCGCGTGCAGTGGAAGATGTCGTCGAAGTAGAGCGGCGTGATGCCCAGCCGCTCCACGCCGATCGACCGCAACAGCTCCTGCGCGTCGTACGGGCCGTAGTAATTGCCGGCGCCGGCATGATCGCGTCCGACCAGAAAGTGCGTCGCCCCGAAGTTGCGGCGCACCAGCGCATGTAGCACCGCCTCGCGCGGACCGCCGTAACGCATCCATCCGTGGAAGGTGGTGAAGAGAACGCGCGCACGCGGGAGGTAGTGATCGAGCAGCGCGTCGTAGCAGCGCAGCCGCACCGCCGCCGGAACGTCTTCGCCGCGCGTGTCGCCGACCAGAGGGTGGAGCAGCAGCCCGTCGATGATCTCCAGGGCCGTGCGGAGGATGTACTCATGTGCGCGATGAATCGGATTACGCGTCTGAAAGGCCACCACCGACTTCCATCCGCGCAGCGCGATGCCATCGCGCGTCTGCGCCGGCGTGAGACCGGTCAGCCCCAGCTCGTCTGCCGGTACCTCCTCCAGCCACTCCACCGGGCCGGCGATGGCCACTTCGCCGCCGCGGTAGAAGGCCTCGACTCCGGGATGTGCGGGATCGTCAGTCTTGTAGATCTTCCGCGCCCACTCGCGGAGCGGAATGCGATAGCGGTCGTCGACGCGCATCGTGCCGGCGGCGCGCCCGTTGTAGCGCAGCGTCGCCAGCGTGCCGATCTCCAGCTCCGCCGCCCGCGACGGGTCGAGCTGCAGGAGGATCGGGATCGGCCATAGCGTGCCGTCGACGGTCTCGACGTTCTCCACGATCGAGCGCGCGTCGTCGAAATTGTGAAAGCCGCGGAAAGGGTCGAACCCTCCGTTCGTGAGCAGCCAGAGGTCGCTGAGGTTGCGGGAGTCGATGTCGATGCTTTGCGTAGTCATTGCGCCCTTTTCCTTTTACAAATCGAGTGAATGTGGCGGCCGGCCCGGCGAGGGATCGCGCAGCGCGACTTCCACCGCCGTACCGGCCAGAATCGATCGCAGCTCGTCGTCCGAATGCCGGCTGAGAAAGAGGCGCAGCGGTTCGTCGCCGGTGCGCTCCTCGCCCCAGCTCCGCAGCAGGCGCTCGATGGCGTCCGGCACCTCGCCGGCCGCGCAGCGGTAGCCGATGGGACGCGCCAGCGAGGCATGCAGTCCGACCCCGCCGCCGACGCAGAAATAGTAGGCGTCGACCAGCTTGCCGCCGGCGTTGAGCTTCTTTCCCTCGATGCCGAGGTCGGCGATCCAGTGCTGGCCGCAACTGTTCGGGCAGCCGGTGATGTTGATCTTCAACTGCTCGTCGAAACCCGGCAGGCGCGTATCGAGCTCGCCGACCAGCCACTGCGCGAACGATTTGGTCTCGGTGATCCCGAGCTTGCAATACTGCGAACCGGTGCAGGCCACGGTGCCGCGCGCAAACGGCGATCCTTTGGTCGGCAAACCGGCGTCCGCGAGCTCCCTGGCCACAACGTCGGCGTTGCGCGTCGGAACGTTGGCGATGAGCAGGTTCTGCGAGATCGTCGTCCGCAGCTCGCCGCTTCCAAAGGCCTCGGCGAGATTCGCGGCCACGACCAACTGCGCCGCTGTGATCCGCCCGCGAAGCACCGAGGCGCCGACGTAGGAGTAACCCTCCTGCTTCTGCGCATGGATGCCGGCGTGATCGCGGAAGACATCCGCGGGCGGAACTTCAGGAGCCGCTTCGTCGATCCTGAACGGAACCCGGCGCTGCAACTCGCCGAGGAAGTGATCGGCGGTCCAGCCGTGTCGCAGAAAGAGGTGCTTGAGGCGGGCACGGTCGCGGTGCTCGCGCAACGCATCGGCGTCGCGGAAGATCTCCGCGGCCGCGCGCAGAACCGGGAGCACCTGGTTCCAGCGGATGAAGGCATTGAGACGCACCGCCAGATGCGGATCGGCCGACAGCCCGCCGCCGACGCGCATGGAGAAGCCGATCTCGTCGCCGCGCCGCGTCGCCGTGAGGCCGACGTCGTTGATCTCCGGATAGGAGCACCAGTCCCGGCAGCCGGTGATGGTGACCTTGAACTTCCGCGGCAGGTTGTAGAAGCGCGCGTCGCCCACCAGCATGCGCGTGGCTTGTGCCGCCAGAGGTGACGCATCGATCAGTTCCGAGGCATCGATGCCGGCCAGCGGGCAGCCGGTGATGTTGCGGGTGTCGTCGCCGCAGGAGCCGGTGGTGGTCAGTCCCACTCTCCAGAGAGACTCGAGGATTTCCGGCAGATCCTCGATGGTCACCCAGTGCAGTTGCACGTTCTGCCGGACGGTGATGTCCGCCCCGCCGCGTGCGTACTTCTCCGCCACCGCAGCGATCGTGCACACCTGATGGGCGAGCAGCAGGCCATTGGTGACCCGGATGCGCACCATCAGATACGGCGCCGACTTCCCCTCCCCGTTCTTCCCGCCCAACACCCCCGCCCCGTCGCCCTGCGTGTAGACGCCCCACCAGCGCAGGTACGTCCCAAGCCACTCCGGCGGGATGGCGTCGAAGCCTTTGGCGGCAAATGTCCGCAGCTCGGCCAGCGCTTCCCAAGGGTTCTTCTCCCGCTTCAACCGCTCGGCCCGTTGTGCTTTCGTTTCTGTCGTTGTGCTCATAAACAAAATGCCCATCCCCGTTTCCGGCGATGGGCATCCTTTCTGGCTAAGTTGTGTGGGGGGTGGATGTGTGTGACTACCGCTAACCGCTCCCATTGCCGGACGATGTCCATCGGCTGCGTGGACAAGGACAGCTCGTCATCCGGAAAGCGGTTGTGGTCATCATCACGTTCATGTCATCCAAGGTACGGTCAAAAACGAAAAAGCCCACCGCCGGTTGCATCCGGGGTGGGCTGTGCATTGTGAAGTTGGAGTAGCTCTACCTGTGCACACACTCGCCGGATGCAGCGACGTTCGTCGCGCAACAAGGACAACACATCAGGCGAGGATTGCAGATCATGTCGAATCGGTATCTTGCGGGCGAGGCCGGACGATGTCAAGTGAACGTTTGATGACATGCTCACGCGGTTTGCTTTACGGTTCGACGCGCTGAATGCTCTTCACGCGATCGATCTGGCGATCGAAGGACGCCACCCGCTTCACATCGGAGAGCTCAGCTAGAGCAACCAGATAGGCCTCGGCGAAATCAAGTCGGATGACTTCATAGATCTCCACCGTGCGCAGCAGCAAGTCATGATCGCCCGTCACGATGGAGGGAAGGGCGAGCAGCGAACGCGCCATCGCCGCGATCTCCGTCCTTTGAACCTCATAAAAAGACTCCAGGACGTACACCATTTCCGCGAGCACGAGATCCGTGAGGATGAGCTCATGCGACCCTCGAAGGAATGCGGTGGAGCGTTTCGCCTGCGAAGGCGGATCCCCTGTCAGATGGCGGATGATGATGTTCGTATCGAGCAGCGCTCTCATTTGCGAGACGTCGCACGGCTACGCCAGGTACTGGCCTTGATTTCCGGCCATGTTGCGCCTCGCTTTCCCGGCGCAACACTCACGCTGCCGGCGAGATCGAGGAAGTCTTCTACCTTTGCCAGAACCGCCCGCCCTTCGAGAACGCGGAAGAGAACGCGATCCCCCTCCTTGAGTTCGAGCGCGTCGCGCACGGACTTCGGAAGTGTGATCTGACCTTTCGAACTCAAAGTCGCTGGAACATCCATGTGTCCTCCTTACCGGCAGCCGGTGGTAAGGATAGCACCGTGGCTTGTCTCATCACGTCATCGGACTACGAACCTCGCAGCAACTCCTCCCCCAGCTCCCGCGACCGTTTCGTCGCCGCTTCGACGGCGTTCATCAGCGTCGTGCGGATTCCGCCTTCCTCCAGCGTGTGCAGACCGGTGATGGCGGTGCCGCCGGGCGATGTGACCATGTCCTTGAGTCGTCCCGGATGCTCGTTGGTCTCGAGGAGCATCTTCGCCGAGCCGAGGAGGGTTTGGGCGGCCAATAGCTGGGCCGTGCGGCGGGAGAGTCCCACTTTGACCCCGGCATCGCTGAGCGCCTCCAGGATCAGAAAGACATACGCCGGTCCGGAACCGGAAAGGCCGGTCACCGCATCGAGCTGCGATTCCTCGAGGATCACGGTGATGCCGATGGCATCGAAGATCCTCTTCGCCTCCTCCAGGTCGGCTGGCTGCGCGTGCTCCCCCGACGCGATCGCGGTCGCCGCCACGTCGACGAGCGCCGGTGTGTTCGGCATAGCCCGAACGACGGCCACGCCTGCGGCCAGTCGCGATTGAATGGCGGCAATGGGAACGCCCGCGGCGATGGAGATGACCAGCGAATCGGCCCGGATCAGCCCTCCCACCTCATCGAGCACGCGGCGAAGAATCTGCGGCTTCACCGACAGGACGACGATGTCCGCCGCGGCCGGCTGGCGATTGTCGGTTGTGGCGTTGATGCCGAAGCGCTCGTGCAGCTCGGCCACCCGCTCCTGCCGAGGCCCGGAGGCCGTGATCTGCCCCGCCTCGAAATGCCCGCGCAGAAGCCCGCGAATGAGCGCCTCCGCCATGTTCCCCGCACCAAGAAATCCGATGGTCTTCATGGTGGGGAGTCTATGTCGGTCTTGCCGTTGGCGCCGGAACGAACGACTTGAGCTCACGCGGAGACGCGGAGGAGATGACGAGGAACTTCTTTCTCCGCGAGCTCCGCGCGTTCTGACTCTCGCGTTGATGCCGCGGATCACCCAGCTGATGGCGCGAGGCGGGATTTGAGTGCCCGGGCTTCAGGACTCGCCGGCCAGGCCCTTAGTCCACTTCAACAGGCTCCCGGCCTCTCCGGGCAGGCTCTCCGCCCACCTCAACAGGCTCACAACCTCTACGGGTGGGCTCCACGCCCACCTCGGCGGGTTTCAAGCCTCTACCGGCAGGCTCTGCGCCCGACCTAGGAAGCCCCAGGCCTGCGTCATGATGTGCGGGCTTACCAGGAGGAGTTCGAAACATCACACAAGAGTGACCAATAACGAATCACTGGTCGCGACGCGTCGGGTGAGCGCCCGCAAGTGGACGTTTGGTCAGTAAGTTACGCGGAGGAGAAAAACGAAGGTCTGGCCCCCCGCGTTTGCACCGTTTGCACAGTCCCCCAGTGGGGTACACACCGTCCCCCAGTGGGGTACACACCGTCCCCCAGTGGGGTACACACCGTCTCCCAGTGGGGTACGCACCGTCCCCCAGTGGGGTACGCACCGTCTCCCAGTGGGGTACGCACCGTCTCCCAGTGGGGTACACACCGTCCCCCAGTGGGGTACGCACCGTCTCCCAGTGGTACACACCGTCCCCCAGTGGGGTACGCATCATGTCCACAGTGGTAGTGGCGGTCTGAACGACCACCCTCAAACGCGCCCTCGGAGAGCGGGCGTCGCGCCTGCTCCCGACGGGCGTCTCGCCCGGCGGTGGGGACGAGATCGACACGCGACTGTCGAGCAGAAACGCTGACCCCGGCGATCCCGTGTTTCGAGGTTCGCGTCCTCTTCGCGTTCAGAAACCACCGCCGGGCGAGACGCCACGTCGGGAGCAGGCGGGACGCCCGCTCTCCTCCCACCGCCCTACCCTCACGCCCTCCGGATCGGCGGGCGTGGCTCCAGGCGAACGACTCTGTCTCTCATCTCATCTTCGATCGCGCGGAACTCTCGGAGCAGGCCCTCCATGCCACCGTAGTCCGCGAGAAGACGCTCCCGGGTCCGATTTACTTCCTCGACGATGGGATCCTCGATCATTCTTTCGTTAACGTCCGACGCACGCACGGCGTTCCCGGAAGCACGTTTACACGCATCCATAGCACACCAAATAACCCATGAATTGTAGCGATGTGTCAGGTTTAGCGCTCGCAACTAGCAGGTGTTTCAACAGGTTGCGTGCAGGCGACAAACAAAGGGCTGAAACTCCTGCGTTTCGCTTCTGTTTCTTACCGTCACTGCTTTCTAGCAGCGTCGCCGTTAACATTCAGTGGTACAGTTTGACCGTTGGATGCGAATTTGGCACTAGCTTCGCCGCATTTCGAGACGCACCGTGCCGACTACCCAGCGCGGGAGCCCAACCTCGAAACTCAGCAATTTGCTGATGAGGTGGTGAAGAGTTCGATCGGCAAGGATGTTCTCCACATGATTGAATCACCAGACGACCGCGTTGAGATTGGAGACATGACAGCAGGTTCACATGAAAATGCGAAATACTTGTGGCTGGTAAGTAGGGACGAGGTGCTGGTCGGCTTGGAAAGCGGTTCGACCGGACGTTCACTGTCACGAGGTCGGCTTGCTCATACGAATCTGTCGGGCGGTAAGCCGGCACATACCGGAGGAGAGCTCTGGTTCCGAGACGCGGGTTCGGTGTGGCTGAATGGTGGTTCAGGGCGATACCAGCCACGTAGCCCAGAGGAACTAGAGTCCGTGGCCGATGCCACGCGAGTGGCTGGCTATAGCGTCTGTTCTGCCGGATGGGATACCGAGCAGAATCGCCCGCAACGGTTCTTCCGTAGAGATGAGCCGTGGCTATAGCAGAAAACGATTTGCTTGATGCGGTGTTCGGCAGTGGCACGGACGGTCTAGCCCCGCGCGAGCGCGCCCTAAAGTCAGATCGCGTATTCGTTCGCAGTTACGACCAGCTCGCCCTTGAAGCAACGGGTTCAACAGGCAGACAGATGACAGCCGTTGAAGCGTTGGATGCCTATGGTTTTGAGAAGTTAATGGAGGCCGTTGAATACGGAACAGCGGTCCTGCCGCCTGCACGAGACGAACCTTCAGCTACTCTACGTGGCGCACGTGCTGCGTTGGGACTGACGCAACAAGCGGTCGCTAATCGCGCCGGCGTAAGCGCGGAACTGATACGTGACGCGGAGAACCCACGACGGCGCGTGCCAATCCGCGAGCTACAAAAGATCGCGGTGGTGCTCGGCCTCGACGAACGGCTAGTCGGGTTTTCGCCGACGGCCTCACTGGACACGGAACTGGGGACTCGTCTGAAACAGCTAGGGCGGGGAGATACAACATTTTCTCCGCTGCTCGTCGCAACATTTGCTGAAGCAGCTTGGGTGATCCGGACGGAAACCCGCCTTCGTGGTCTGCTCAACTGGACGACGGGTGTATTGGCCGCTTTTGAACGGGATAGTTTCTACGGTACAGCAGCGTTCCGCGCTTGGAGTCATGGTTATCTTCTTGCGGAAAGAACGCGGTCCATTCTGGGGGTATCGAGGTCTTTGCCACTTCAGCCCCTTCGAGCTTGGACGTTCCGATTAGGTATCCCGCTGGTTCAGGCCGAACTACCGAAGCGAGTTGCCGGGGCGACGCTCGCCTCCGGTGGTGTTCGCGGGATCATCGTCAATACTAGGGGAAGCAATCGAAACGTCTGGGTACGGCGCTCCACCATCGCCCACGAACTCGGTCATCTCCTTTGGGATCCCGACCACAAGCTAACACCCGTGCACGTGGATGACTATTCTGTCATCGGCCACTATTCCGCCGCTGACTCTTACATCGAAGCCAGAGCGAACGCTTTCGCGGTTGAATTGCTTGCGCCTCGTGCGGAGGTTGACTTACGGTACAGGACAGCGGAAACAAGTGATGCCGGCGTACGAGACGTTATGGAACATTTCGGCATAAGCTTTACAGCCGCTCGCTATCACATCAAGAATGCTTCCGGAAGCGAGATTCCTCTAAGCAAACTAAGCACTCCCGAGCGGGCTGACACGGCCGAATGGCGTGCGGTCGAATCCTTCACCGATGATTGGTTTCCTTTCGCCACGACGTCGTCCATGCGTCGAGGAACGTTTGCAGCGTGCGTGGTCGCTGCCGAGCAACGACGACTCATTCATGAAGATACAGCGGCAACATACCTACAGTGCAGTCGCGCAGAATATAGGACGTCGGCGCAAGCTATCGCCGAGGTCTTCGCAGACCTCATTGCAAATCCAACCTTGTAACTCTAATGTAATAATCGATGTTGTAGCCCTCGTCTCTACAAGCTCCATTGAGTGGGACGGTTCGAACGTTGCGCCTCATCCAAGTTCAACTCCCCCTCACAAAATATTGATCGGATCCACATCCACCGCCACCTCCACCCCCCTCCACTTCCGCCCAACCATTACCCCCTCGACAGCCTTGCGCAACGCGCTACGGTGCGGGGAACGAAGCAGGATCTGGTACCGATAGACACCTTTGATGCGAGACATCGGGGCGGGAGCGGGACCCTGGATGCGGGTGCCGGGGAGAGGCTTGAGAGCCTCTTCCAGACGTTTGCCGCATTCGAGCGCAGCGCGGTCGACGTCGGCCAGGTGTTCGCCGCGGAAAACGATCGCGATCATCGACGTCACCGGCGGGTAGTGGAACGTTCTCCGGAACTCGATCTCGGACTTGTAGAACGCTTCGTAATCATGGCGGAGGGCGTGTTGGATGGCGTAGTGGTCGGGGAAGGCGCTTTGGATCAGCACTGTCCCGCGGAGCTCGCCGCGGCCGGAGCGGCCGGCGACCTGGGTCAGGAGGTAGAACGTCTTTTCGGCGGCGCGGAAATCGGGGTAGCCGAGGATCGAGTCGGCGTTCAGGACGGCGGTCAGGGTCACACTGGGGAAATGGTGGCCTTTGCTCAGCATCTGCGTGCCGATCAGGGCCTGGGTCTGGTGGGTGCGGAAGCGGTCGAGGATGCGCACCAGCTCCCCTTTCTTGCGCGTCGAATCGCGGTCGAGGACGTCGACGACGACGTTGGGGAAATCGCGGCGGAAGCGCTCCTCCACCTTTTCGGTCCCGAAGCCGATCGGCTGCAGCACCTCTCCATTGCAGAGCGGGCAGCGCTGGGGAATCGGTTTGCGCAGGCCGCAGTAGTGGCAGATCAGTTGCCCGTCGCGGCGGTGCACGGTCATGGTCACGCTGCAATCGCGGCAGCGGAACTCGTGGCCGCATTCTCTACACAACAGATACGGCGCGTAGCCGCGGCGATTGATCAGGATGATGGCCTGCTCCCCTGCCGCGAACGTCTGCGCGAGACGTTCCTTCAATGGCCGGCTGAACATGACCAGCCCCTTGTCTTCCTTCTCCGCTTTCTCCTTCCGCAGATCGATGACCTCGGCCACCGGCAGCGGCCTCTCCTCGACGCGCGACATCATCCGCAGCAGCCGGTACTTGCCGCGCTCGGCGTTCTCGCGCGATTCCAGCGACGGCGTGGCCGAGCCGAGGACGATGGGGATACCTCGGAACTGGGCGCGGACCACGGCCAGGTCGCGGGCGTTGTAGCGCGGCGTCTCGTCCTGCTTGTAGGCGGCGTCCCCTTCCTCGTCGACGACGAGCAGGCCGAGGCGTTGGAACGGCGTGAAGAGAGCGGAGCGGGGACCGATGGCTACGTCGACCTCGCCCCGCCGCGCGCGCCACCATTGGTCGAAGCGTTCGCTCGCCGACAAACTGCTGTGCAGGATGGCGATCCGTTCGCCGAAGCGTTCCTTCAAGCGCGAGGCGAAGACCGGCGTGAGCGAGATCTCGGGAACGAGCAGCAGCGCCTGCTCCCCCCTCCGCACCGCGTCCCGCATCAATTCAATGTAGACCTCGGTCTTGCCGCTTCCGGTGACCCCTTCCAGTAAGAACGGCGCGAAGGTTCCCAGCGTGGCGCGTACCGTGTCGATGGCGGCGGACTGTTCGACCGAATGGCGGATCTCGCCGACGCTGGCGGGATCGAGGCCGGCCAGGAAGGCGTCGAGCGTGTGCCGCCGGGCGCGGCGCTCGATGCGGACGATGCTCTTCTTCGCCAACGCCGCCAGTACCGCCGCGCTGACGCCGGCGATCTCCATGGCCCGCACCGACATCTCGCCGCCCCGCGCCGAAAGGAGCTCGACCGCCGTCTGCTGCTTCGGCGTCAACCCGGCCGGCGCCGTATCGAGGACGACGAAACGGTCGTAGCGGACCCCTTTTGCATCCTGCACGCGATCGCCGATGGTGATCAGCCCCGCATCGCGCACCCGGGCGATCGACGCCCGCGAGCTCGCTTCGAGCGCGGCGGCGAACGGCAACGGGCGCCGGCGCAGCTCGTCGATCAGCGGAAGATCGGTCTCGATGATCTGCTCCGCGCCGATGGCGGCGGCGATCATCGCCTCATCACCGACCAGCACCAGCTCGCGCCGTCCGCGCGCCGACATGTTGGCCGGCAGCGCCACGCGCAGCATCTCGCCGAGGGGGGCGATGTAGTACTCGGCGGCCCAGCGGCAGAGATCGATGATCTCCGGGAGCAGAGCCGGCTCGTCGTCGTCGAGAACCGCACGAATCGGTTTGATCCTGCTCCCCTCGGGGGCGTGATCGGAGAGGGCGACGACGAAGCCGGTGTTCCGTTTCGCGCCGAAGGGGACCTCGACGCGCGAGCCGAGGCGCACAGCATCGCGCAGCTCCGGCGGGATGGCGTAGGTGAAGGTGCCGTGGACCGCCACGGGGATGGCCACCTCGGCGAATTCAGAGAGTCCGGACGACATCGGGCGCTATTGTCTCCGCCGCACGATCGCCAGCGCCACCACGATTCCGGCGACGATGTAGACCGCGGCCTCGGGCCAGCGGATGCGCGTGCGCGGCTCGGAGACGAAACTCATCTCGTACGTGCAGGCGTCCTGCGAGCCGGGAACGGTCTGCGTGCCGGCGGCCATGACGCGTCCGTTGCCGTTCACACCGCGGATGCGAATCATGGCGTGATCGAGATTCACCGCCGGAAAGAGCTGGCGGGCATCAGTGGCGATATGCTCGAAACGGTCGAGAAAGAGACGCGTTTCTCCAAGCGTCTGGCCGCGCAGGTCTTCGATAGAGACGGCCACGGACAGCGCCGCGCCGGCGGTCTCCACCATGTAGAGCTTGTAAACCGCGTCGCGCGTGCCGTCGCCCTGGATCACCGCCGACTGTCCGTTTCCGATGCCGAGGCGCGTAGGGATGGCGGTCAGCGCCATCGAGACCGCGGAGCCCGGCCCCTGCGCGGTGAAATAGCCGTAGATCCGCGCCGAGGCGGTCACGTCGGCATTCGACTCGATGCGTAGCGCGCCAATGCTGTTGATGGCCGGAAGAATCGGGGGTCCAAGAGGATCGAACACGTGCGTTTCATGCGGCGCGAGCGTAACCGCGGTCTTTCTCGGCGATGGATTGGCGTGGCCGCTTTCGAGATAGGACAGCGTCAAGGCGGCCGGAATGTCGCCGGTATTCGTGATCCAGAGCGCGGTCAGGAAGAGGCGGCCCCCACCGCTGGATGCGCGGCCGACGACGGGGATGATCAGATCGCGGTCCGCGTACGCCCCGAGGGCGGTCTGGGCCGCCGCGAGGAGCAGGAGCGGGAGGGTGAAGCGTCGCATTCGCGCAGTATGCCGCGACGGCGCGTACAATCGTCAATCGAGCGACCCGGTCCGCCGCTCCAACCCATTGGGCGCACTCCTCTACCTCCTTTCCGCTATCGGCACGCTCGTCCTCGTCCGTCGATTCGTGCCGATCTCGCGTCCGGTCCGGGCGGTACTGATCCTGCTGCCTCTCTGCCTCACCGGCCGCGCGCTTTTCACGGGCCGGGTCTACGCGCCGATCGATCTCAACTACCACTTCGATCCGCTGGCCTCGATGGCGACGCGGGTCGGTATCGACCGGATCGCCAATCCATTGCCAGCCGACGTGGCGGTGCAGTTCCTGCCATGGAATGCGGCGCTACGGTGGTCGATCGCGCATCGGCAGTTGCCGCTCTGGAATCCGTTCGAGCTGTCCGGCAATGTGCTGGCCGCGGCGGCGCAGGCAGCGCCGTTCCATCCGGTGACGCTTCTCGGCCTGCTGCTCCCGCCGGCGGACGCTCCCGGCTTTACCGCGTCGATGACGTATTTCCTGGCGGCGCTGGGGATGTTTCTCTTTCTCCGGAACCTCGAGCTCCGCTCGTTGCCGTCGCTCTTCGGCGCGGCCGGGTGGGCGCTCTCAACGTATGTGGTGGCCTTCACTCATACCGCGCACGGCAACGCCATCGCTCTCCTGCCGCTGGTGATGCTCGGCGCGCGCATGGTGGCGCTGCATCCGGGCGTGCGGGCGACGGCGCTGCTGGCCGCGTCGCTCATTCTGCTCACGCTGTGCGGACATCCGGAGACGACGCTGCACGTCGTGGCGCTGGCCGCCGTCTACGTGATCGTCTCGGCGCGCGCGCGCCTCGGCATTGTCGCCGCCAGCGCGCTCGGGGCCGGCGTGATCGCGCTGCTGCTCACGGCGTTCTTCCTCCTGCCGTTGATCGACGCCATCCCGCAGACGCGCGAATACCTTCACCGGCAGTCGGGCAACCACGCCGGTTCTTCATCGTTGAGGGTCGTCGCGCATCTGCTCCGCAACGACATCGTCCCGTTCGCCGAGGGGATGGCCGGCGAGGAAGAGCCTCGGCATGAGGAGGAACCGCTGCATCGATCGATGGGGATCGCGTACGCCGGCGCGATGCTCTTCGCGCCGGCGCTCCTGGCGCTGCTGCGGGCGCGGACACGCGAGACGTGGTTCTTCGCAGGCGTGGTGCTTTTCGGATTGCTGGCCGGAGCGGAGGCTCCGGGGCTCAGCGATCTGCTGGCGCGCCTTCCGCTCTTCAGCCTGGCCATCAATGCCCGGATGATCTCTTTCGCCGCCTTCGGCATCTGCGTTCTGGCGGCGATCGGACTGCAGGTTTCGGCCGTCGAGCGTGAGCGGCTGGCCTGGATTTACCTCGGCGTGGCCGGGGCGATAACGGTGCTCCTGGCGATGATCGCCAGACACAGCACGCTCACGCCTGATTTCTTTCGCGTCAACGCCGCCCATGAAATCATTCCGCTCCTTCTCGCCTTCGCGCTGCTGCGGGCGCCTGTACGGCGTAGCGCGGTGGCCGGGATCCTCGGGATTCTCCTCTTGCAACGCGTTACCGAGATCGGCGGCTTCATCCCCGCCATCGACCGGCGCGCGTTCGCGCCGCAGATTGCGGGATTCGAGAACTTTCCACCTGCCCGGCGCGCCGTATCGCATCGTCGGACAGGGCTCGCTCTTCGCGCCGAACATCGCCGCGCATTACGGGCTCGAAGACGTCCGCGGCTACCAGGCCATGACGTTCTCGCGCCTGGCGGAGACGTTTTCGCTCTGGTCGATCCCGCAGCCGGTCTGGTCGAACCGCGTCGACGATCTCACCGCGCCGATGCTGTCGCTAATGAACGTCCGCTTCGCCCTCGGGATCGCCGGCTCCGCCGTGCCGCCGGGCTGGCGGCTGATCGGGCGCTATCCCGGCTATCAGTTGCTGGAGAACGGCAATGTCCTTCCGCGCGCCTTCGTGCCGCGCGCGGTTCACCTCGGAGCGAGCGACGTGATGGCCGGCATGCGTGCCTGCCGCGATTTCGGCGCCGAGGCCTGGATCGAAACGGATGATGCCCCGATGAATGCCGCCAACGGCGCGGGCGAAGTAACCGTCCGCGCATCAGGCTCGAAGTTGACGCTGCACACGTCGATGCGGTCGGCCGGCTGGATCGTGGTGTCGGAGACCGCGTGGAAGGGATGGCGTGCGGCGATCGGGCGGACTCCGATCAAGCTCCACTTCGCCGACCGCGCCTTCCTCGGGATGTATGTCCCGGCGGGTGAGCACGACATCGAGTTGTCGTACCGGCCCAGAGCGGTGACGAATGGTGCGATCGCCAGCACGGCCACGGCGGCCATGCTGGCGATCGCGTTGCTGCAAGCGCGGCGAAAACGCCGCGCTCATGCGTTACGGACTACTGGACGGTGAACTCTTTGCTCTGCGTGCCCTTCGTGGCGCCGCTTTCATCCATCATCGTCACGTCGAGCTTGTACTTGCCCGCGGGCCAACCGGCAGTCGGAGGCGAGAAGTTGAAGTTCGCGGAGCCGCTGCTCTCCAGATCGATGGTGGCCTCGAGACCAGGAATCGGTCCGGGCTGCTGACCGGCAACATCGACGACGGCCAACTGCCCCTTGTCCTTCGTCTTGCCCGCGTTTCCGATCTCGGCGACGGCGTAAATCGTGTCCGTCGGCGCGAACGTGGCTGACTCCGTCGTCACGGCCTTGTCCTTGCCGACTTTCAGGCTGCTGATGTGCGCGGTGCTGACGTTGCAGGCGCTCGCCAGCAACAGAGCCCCCAGCATCGGTACCAGACTACGTTTGATGATTCGCATTCGGTCTCTCCTTATTCTGCTTCGTTCAAAACACGTTCGTGAAAAACACCACACGCTCATCGCGGCTCCCGAAGGAGCAACGCCGGGCGAACTGATTGCGGTTGGGGTTGGACTGACTACCTGGAGTCTACTTCTTTTCCTTGTAAATCGTGTCGACGGCAAGCCCCGCGGCAAGGAGGAGACCAGCTACGTCGGGACGCCCGGCGGCGCTGTCGGAGAGGGCGATCACGTAGGTATCGGCGTTCGTGAAAAGCTCTTTCCCGAGACCGGCCCATTTCTTGGTGACCGATCCCAGCTCTTCGCCGGAGGCGGCCAGAATGTGGAAGTTCCAGCCCTTCCAGTCGCCTTTGACCGATCCGATCTCCCCGCCCTGGGCGTCGAGGATCCGGAACGACGGGCCGACCGACATCAATTTGGCTTCGAGATGACCGATGGTCCGATCTCCCATCACCACCGCCACCTTGGCCCGAAGGAAGGTGAAGCCACGCTGGATTGACAGGATCGGCGTGGTGCCGGCACCCTCGTAGACGTTTACGGCCGTCGGCAGCATGTGTTTGTTGGCGACGAGGCGCAGCCACTTTGCCCAGCCTGGCGGCTCCTCTTTGGCAACTCCGATCGGGGCAGCGTTTTCCGCGTCGAGAAGATCGTACGTAGCCGTCAGTTTGGCGAACGCAACGCGCTCTTTCACGACGTATGTTTTTCGTTCCAATAGCATTTGTTTCTCCCTGAAACCCGACTCTGCCGGGCGGGGCAGACTACCACGCCGTCGCTGACGGACTCGGCGGCGGTGTATGCGGGACGACAGAAATAGTTCGTCAAAGGGCGATCCGGTTTGACGAACAATTCCCGGATGTCCAACTGTCGAGATCGCCTATACTCCCCCGCCAATGAGTGACAATCACGAAGAGACGTCCTGGACCACCAAAGCATCGGTCTACCTCGGCACGGCCGAGAGCTCGGTACTCGTTCTGATCGGCATCGCCCTGGTTCTGGTGGCCGGACTGCTGCTCTACTCGAGCATGCACGACCTCTGGGAGGCCACCGCCGGCGGCCCGAAGAGCATCGAGCACAAGTCGATCGAGATCCTGAACACGGTCCTCCTGGTCATGATGACCATGGAGATCGTCTACACGGTGGCGATCTCGCTCAAATCGCATACGCTCAACGCGGAGCCGTTTCTCATCATCGGCTCCATCGCCGCCATCCGGCGCATGCTGGTCATCACGGCCACCTCGACCGAGACCGAGGCCAACCCGGCCATCTTTCACAACACCCTCATCGAGCTTGGCCTGCTCGCCGCAACGGTGGTGGCCATGACCATCGCCATCTGCATCCTCCGTTTCAGCCAGAGGAAGTATGTCGAAATCTCAGGCAAGACGGATTCTCATTCCTGATCAAGAAAAACGGAGGATCACCATGTCGAAGCGAATTGCGTTGCTCTGTGTAGTCACTCTGCTCCTCGTCACCGCTGCCATCGCCCGTGATGACTATCGCTTTGGTGCGATCGCCTATTCGCGCCACACCGGACATTACGGGTACTGGAAGGGCGCGGACTCGCAGGCGGGCGCCGAAAGGCGTGCGATGGAGGCGTGCAAAGGCCGCGATTGCAAGATCGAAGTCTGGTTCCGCAACAGCTGCGGCGCTCTCGCCACCGGCGAAGGCGGCCAGATCGTCGGCTGGGCTCACGAGCCCAATCTCCATGAAGCGGAAGACAGGGCCATCCGCGCATGCCGCAACGAAGGCGGCCGGCGCTGCAGGGTGCTGATCTCGACCTGCTCGCGGTAAACGGGGTTGCGGGTCTCGGGGTTGCGAGGTCTCGCGGCCTGACCCAACAGCTTCGTCGAGCGTCCTTCTTCCCCCCGCGGCTTTTTTGCGGGGGAAAGAAGGTGCCGTGAAGACGCCTACGTCCCCCGGGCCGCCTTGATCAACGCCTCCATATGATTCAGATAGCGCTCCAGCGCCCGTCGTCCCGCCGCGGTGAGCGAATACTCCGTCCTTGGCACCCGGCCGGCGAATGACTTCCTGCAGGAGATGTAACTCGCTTCCTCCAGCTTGCGGGCGTGAACGCTCACGTTGCCGTCGGACGTCTTCAGAATGGCCTTCAACTCGTTGAAGGTGAGGGTGGGATTGACGGCCAGGGCGCTGACCATGGCCAGGCGGGTCTTCTCGTGAATGACGCGGTCAAAGTCGGGGATCTTGGTCTCGATGACGTGGCTGACCTTTGCCGGTTCGCCGTGTTTCTTTGTCGCTGTTGCCGATTTAGCCACCGTAACTCCTTGCGATGATGAATCCGAAGAGGATGTGAAGGCCGCCGAAGCCGGCGCCGAGAAGGATGTTCGACGCGCCGAGGGGGACGAGCGCAGCGAGCGCGCCGAGAAGCATGAAGGCGACGCCCATCATCGGGATCACCCGGATCGAGAACGCGCCGCTGCTGACGAAAGCCGTCCCGTACAGCAGCAGCCACGTCGAGGGAATCGCCGAATACGCTTCCGCCCGTACGAGGGCGAGCGTCAGCACAGCGCCGGCCACGAGCGGCGCGAAGTAGCTGACGAAGAACCTCTTCGCGGCGCCGGACATGAACGCCGCCTCCGAGCGGCGCGCTTTAACGGCCATCGTCCCGAAGCCGATGACCGCGGCGACGACCGCCTCGGCCAGCCACGTCGCCAGCCACATACGTAGCGAGCGCCCCAGGAACTGTTGCGCGACGATGGTGGTCACGATCGCCGTCAATCCCACACCCACCCCGCCCCACCCCGGAATCGAGGTAAACGATCCCGCACGCTCCATGGCGTCGCGGATGAAGCGGATGTTGTCGAGCGCATGTTCGCGCATCGGCAGAGGAGCCTCGGACATCAAGACATGGTAACGCAAAGTGCTTTGGGTGTCGGGAGACTGATGAAAAGGCGCACGGTCCATACATGGATAACGAAGTCCTCGGCTCGGACGGACCCGCAGTAGACTGCGACGAATGCCCCTCCCCCGATCCCTCCGCTACCTCTTCGTTCTCCTCACCCTCGCAGCCCTCCCCGCTCTCGCCGGAGAGAACCGCTGGACCATCAACGGCCCGAACGGCGGATCGGTGAACAGGATCGCGTTCGATCCTCTTGATTCGTCGATCGCCTACGCCGCGACCGACAACGGCGTCTTCCGCAGCACCGATGGAGGCCAGCATTGGACCGCGGCGGCGGCGCTCGGCACGCCGTGCGGCGACCTGGCGGTGGCGAGCAGCGATCCAACGAAGGTCTTTGCCGGGTCGGTCTTCGGACTCTACAAGAGCAGCGACCGCGGGGTGACCTGGAGCCTCGTCCATCCCTTCGGATCCTTCAAACTGGCCGTCAGCGCGGACGGCAGCGTCGTCTACAGCATCTCCACCGGCGGTCCGATCCGCTCCTCGGATGGCGGCGCATCCTTCGGCAGTGCCGGTAGCGGGTTCCCTGCCGCGACCTCTGTCACGGCCTTAGTGGTGGACCCCCAGAATTCCGACACCGTCTACGCCTCACTCCTCTCCACCGCCGGTGTGTACAAATCGGTCGACGGCGGCGCGCACTGGACGGCGGCCAATACCGGCTTGACGGCAACCGGGTATTACTCCCTCGCCATCGACCCGTCGAACAGCGCCACGCTGTATACCGGTCCCGGTCCCGGCAGGATCTTCAAGACCACCGACGCCGGTTCGTCGTGGACAGAGCTGACGAACGGCCTGAGCACGACGTTCTACCGCGCCATCTCCGTCAACAGGACATCGCCAACGACGGTCCTGGCCGCGTCCGACGAGGGTATCTTCAAATCGACGAATAGCGGCGCGAGCTGGACCGGCCCGACGCTGCCGTTTTCGGCCACCATCATCGCCATCAACCCGGTCGATCCGACGATCGTCCTTGCCGTCTCGTCGTTCAACATTCTCCGAAGTGCGAACAGCGGCTTGAACTACACGGCGTCGAGCACCGGACTGACGGCTTTCTACACGCAGTCGATTTCCGTGGATCCCCGCAACGAAGCGATCGTCTATGCGTCGGGACCGGAGGGGATCTTCAAGAGCACGGATCGCGGAGTGAGCTGGGTGTCAATCGGAACGTTCAGTCAGGCCGTTGCGGTCGATCCATTCAATTCCCAGACGCTCTACGCCATCACCGTGGGGACTCTCCAGCGAAGCACTGACGGCGGCAACGTCTGGCAGACGTTCACCACGGGACTCCCCGCCGGCTCGGAGTCGTTCCTCCTCACCGATCCCCAGATTCAGGGAACGCTCTACACCATCCTCGGCAACGCCGTGTACAAGAGGACCGGCAGCGATCCATGGGTGAAGAGCAGCACCGGCTTGCCCACCGGCTTCCCGGCCTTCCTGGCCATCGACCGGAACAACTCATCAATCCTCTACACCGGCGGGTCGTTCGGGCTCTTCAAAAGCATCGACGGAGGTGCGAACTGGAGCGCGGCCGCCGGCGGACTCGCCGGAGTGAGCCCCGGCGGTCTCACGGTCGATCCGTTCGACTCCCGGCATCTGCTCACCTGGGCGAATTCATCGGCGTACGAATCGACCGACGGCGGTGCGAACTGGGCTCCCTTCGCCATCGCCACCGGCAGGCAGGCCATCCTCCTGGCCTTCGACCCGGCCGTTCCGGGAGTGGTCTACAACAGCAGCTTCGACGCCGTCGACCGCAGCTCCGACGGCGGCAAGAGCTGGTTCCCGATGCAGACCGGCCTGGGAATGACGCACGGCAACGTCTTCGTCATCGCTCCGAGCGGCAAGACGATCTACGCCGGCGGTTCAGGCGGTGGCGTATGGGCGTTCCACTTCGCCCGCACACGAGCGGTGGTGCACACATAGAACTGCCCGTTCCAGCATCGTCTACCGCGTAGTCCGCGCCGTGGACGCCGCAGTCACGGGCTGACTTTGAGGGGTGGTCCGAGGTCGGAGGTCTCTTCGTGACTGGCGACAGCCGGGAATCCTTCCGGGTCGGTGAAGGCGGTGAAGCGGGTCCGGGAGATCGTTCCGGTGAGCCCCTGACCCGTCAGGTCACCGGGAACGCTGACCGTAAAGTCGCCTGGGTTGACGAAAATCACACGGAGGAATCGCTCCGCCTGGGGAGAGTCGCCGGCGCTGTCGCTGGCGAAGAGCTCGAGGCTGTAGTTCTCCCCTACCAAGCCTGCCTCGGCTTGGGCCTCGAGGTGTCCGGTGATGATGGTGTTGCCGGAAACCGGATCGTAGTGGGCGGCAACGAGAAGAGGCGCGTTCGGATAGCGACCCGCGTCTGCTCCGCTGGTGGCGATGGAAAGATCAAAGCCATGATCGATCCCGGGATAGCCGTTGGCGACGAAGCGGTTGCGGTGCATGTTTGCCGAGCTGCCGTTTGCGATGGCGATTCCCCACTGCTTGTTATACGCGATTAGGTTGTCGTCGATCTCCCCCTGGCCTGGGCTTCCCACAAAGTCAGCGGTGTAGATCCCGCTGGCGCCATTGCCAAGCGGCGTCACTCCGTCGGCACCTGCCCCGATGATGTTTCCCATGATGGAGATGAACTGAGTGGGGCTGCCGATGAAGATCCCGCTGAAGCGATTCCCGCTGATGACGTTGTTCTCGATGCTGGAGTCATTGATCAGGGCATGCAGATTCCCGACGATGCCGCGCTGGTTGGGGACGGCCCGCATTCCGCTTGCATCGGTGCCGATGTAGCAATTGCTGATGACCACGCCACCACAACAGATGGGCCCGCCGGTGATCGCTATTCCGGGCCCTGGAAAACCGTTGATGGTGAGCTCGCGAAGCGTGTGCTCTGAGCTGATATCGAATCCGTCACCGGAGTCGAGGCGGGAGCCGTTGATCTCGATCTCCGGCCCCTTCGGGTTGCTGTCGCCGGCGAACAACCGCTGGCTGTCGCCTCCCACGACGATTCTCTCCCCGGTCAGAGGCGGCAGGGGCGTGCGCGGGCGGATCGTGAAGACGCCGCCGGAGGCTAGCGATGACGGGATGTGGAACGAGACCAGACACTCATCGGGCAGAGGCTTGGAGTTGCATGCGGCATTAGCGTCGCGGATGGCCTGACGCAGCGATCCACCGCCATCGTCGTCCGTATTGGTGACGACGAAGCTGAGCGGAAGGCTCCATGTCTGGATCGATTGCAGGACCGCGTCACTGAACGGCGCGTCGCTCGAGGTCAGGACGGCATGGACCCCGAACTGACCACTTGTTTTGTCAGGCGCGCGAACGCGGAGGTCCACACTCGAGCCGCAACACCCGCCGCGCAGCAGAAGAGGCGTGACACACACAATACGGTTACCGTCAGGGTCCACCACGCAGTTCGTCTGATGGCCGGCGGGAGGACCGGCCAATGTCGCGTCACCGGTCAACTCGATCGTGACCGTGACGTCGTGCCCGTCGTTCAGACCGGTGTTGACAAAATCACAAGTGGCCACTGCCTCGATGTTCGGTTCGACAACGAATTGCGGCGAGCGGCACGCGACCGACAAGCGATGATCGCTCTTGATCTCGATGCTGGAGCTGGCAAAATTATCCGATGGTGTGGGATCGTTCAGGCCGTCCTCTTCGGCGATGACGATCAACTCTCCGAATCCGGCAGCCACCGCTTTCCCGCTGATGCGCAACGACACCGACTGACCAGGACTCAGCGTGGCAAAGGTGCAGCGAATGACGGGATTCCCACTGCACGTGGGAAAGAAGTTGATCGGGTCGAGCTGAAGCTCGGGCGTGGGGCGGAACGTCACCGTCACATTCTGCGCGGCCGGGCCAAAGACATTCCGGACGTCGGTATCCCAGAACAGACTGTCACCAACCGCGACCGGCGTGACAGGAAACTGGCTGAGGGTCAGCTTGACACTGAGGTCGGCCGCGCTCGCCAGGAGCGGGAGGCAAAGAAGGACGGCTGCGACCATGAGCGGACGTCGCATCGGTAAACGATAACCTGAGGCAGGTCGTATCTGGTCACGGAACAGCGACGTTACACGCGAGCGGCAGTAGTCACGCGCACTAGCCGGCTTCGCCGGCAGAACGTCCCAACTCCAGCGCGCGTGACCGCAGTCACGCGCCCTCCTGGGCAATCGGCGCAATACTATGAAGATGAAGTCACGCTCCGTCGTCTTCCTTCTTCCGTGCCTCCTTCCGTGCCTCCTTCTGTGCGGCTGCATGATGCATCTCGTCGACCGCATGACGGGCGAAGATCGGGCCAACGAGATCCGCAAGAACGGTAGGCCAGGGACAGCACGCGTTCTGAAGATCTGGGACACGGGCATGACCGTCAACGGCAACCCTGTCGTCGGTTTTCGCCTCAAGGTGCGCGCCGATGGAATCGACCCGTTCGAAGCGGAAACGAAGGCGCTGATCGGGCGTCTGGACGTCCCGCGGATCCAGCCCGGCACCGAGCTCGCGGTCATGTTCGACCCGGGAGATCACACGCGCGTGGCGCTCGATATTTATGACGAGCGGAAGTAAGAGACTTGCCGCGAGTCCCGCGCCATCAACGTCTCCAAGCTCGATCTCGAGCTTCGGCAGCATCGCGATCGGCCGCTCGTCCTTCCTCAAAGCCGGAAAGATCCGCTCCCCACTCACCTGTCAGGAACTTTTCCGCGATTCGCTTCCGCTCTTCCAGCATCGAAGCGGTTGCATGGACCGCGGTGGTAGTCCGCGTGGAAGATGCCGCCAAGCCAGCACGCAGCAACTCAGCGACTGTCTCATCGAGTCCTCGACCCTCCAGCTCCGCGCGGAGATGGATGTCTTCGACGAGATCCTCCGGTAGATCGAGAGTCGTGGTCACGCAGGTAAGTTTGGGGGGTCTCGTTGCTTTCGTCAAACGCGGACGGTCCGCAATTCTGCCTCGGGGCCATGGTGCTTAGCCGATTTCACGATAGGTAGCTGGCTGCCTCACGCTTTTGGCGAACGAAAACAAAGGCCCGACCCTCTGACTCTCAGCCTTTAGAAAAACGGGAAATCGGTTACGAGTCATCCTCGGTGAATGCATAATAGAGATGTGACAACTTTGCCAGCGGTGTTCTTGAGTTCCACGTTCTTCGATCTAAGGCAGGTCCGTGCTGACTTGGCCGAATTTGTTGAGGACCAGATGGGATACCGCCTTCTTGCGTCGGATCACCCTTCTTTTCCGGTTGAACCTTCTATTGACACGATAGAGAACTGCAGGCGACGCATCGAAGACGACGCCGACCTTTTCGTTCTCGTTGTTGGCAACCGTTATGGTTCCGTTCCCGAGGGTGAGAGCCGTTCGGTGACTAATATCGAATACCTCACCGCGCGCGCCAAGGGAGTTCCGATCTACGTCTTTGTGCATCGTGACGTTCTCGCGGTCTTGCCGGTGTGGGAAGCCAACCCCGCCACCGATTTCAGTAGAGTCGTAGACACAAGCGAGCTGTTTCGTTTCGTTTCGGAGGTCAGGGCATCAGACCGCGTGTGGTCGTTTGGGTTCGACGTGGCAAGCGACATCGTTCAAGCACTTCGTACGCAGTTTGCCTACCAAATGAGCACTGGCCTTGCGATGTGCCGACGCTTGCAGAATGAGCCTGCAGAGTTCCGAGAGCTGGAGGGCAAAGCGCTCCGATTGAGCCTTGACCGACCGAAGGGGTGGCCCCTACTACTACTCGCGGAACTGCTTGAACAACAACTCGATGATCTCCTTGACATGAGACGCGACTACGACTGTGGCCTCACGAGCGGGTCAGGCGAGATCGTGTCGCAGGAACGTATGGGCGATTGGGGTAGAAACAATTTTGAGCATGTCCGGCGGATCATTCGGGAACTTACTTACACGCTGAATGAGACATTGAACCCCGCCTGCGAGAAGGGTGACATTCGGGCGATCGTCTACGGTTCTCGACGAGCCATTAGTGCATATCGAGAGTCGTTGGATTGGGCCAACCGCCTTCGCAGCGCTCATGTTCCAGAGGAAATCAGGGATGCCATTGCGATCCTCGCGCGCTTCTCGGACGCTGTTGTACTAGGGATTTCCGAGTTCCCCGGCCGCCTTCGCGATGCCGTGTCGGAGGTGATTGCGTCCGGCAAGACCAAGGGACACGTTCGACTGACCATTACGATTGACCCTGCGTTGGTGGAAGGGTTTGCTGCAGAAGTGCGGAAGGCAACACAGCAGATTGAACGCACACACGGCGCCATCTAGTGTGTGCTGCAGAGCCGGGACCATTCGCTAGCTCGTCGTTGAAACTACCGTGCGCGCGGTCGCTCATGATAAAATTTCCGGCGCCGCCTCTCGATCGAGCAGCCACCAGGTGTCGACGTCCCTCGTGACCTGCGCAATCGGATAGTCCGCACCATCGCGTACACCCTCGATGATCGGTTTCTTCTTCGCGCCGGCAGCCAGCACCAATCGCAACGTCGCGGCGCGCAGGACCGGCTTCGTCAACGTTACACGCCACATGTCGAGGCGCGGGACGAAGACCTCGGCGGCGATGCGGTCTTCGACGTCGAGCACGGGTGTGCCGGGGAAGAGCGAGGCGGTGTGGCCGTCGTCGCCCATGCCGAGGAGGACGACGTCGAGTTGGGTGATGCCGAGGGAGAGCCATTCGTCTTCGAAGGCGCGGGCGGTGGCGGTGGGATCGCTCAGCTCCGTGCGGAAAGGGAGGAAACGATGCGACGGGGAGATGCCGTTAGCGAAGAGCGTCTTCTCCATCATGGCGGCGTTGGAATCGGGATGATCGATCGGGACGTAGCGCTCGTCGACGACGATCCAGGTGATCGGGAACTCGGCCAGTTGCTCGCGCAGCGGTGATGCACCCAGCATCGCGTACAGCGGTTTCGGTGTCGAGCCGCCGGAGAGGGCAATCGTTCGCGCACCGTCCTGCACGCGCTGAACGAGCGTCCTCGCCGCAGCCGCGAGAAGATCGTCGGTGTTGTCGAAGATACGTAGGTTCATGGCGGGGCGGTTAAATCATATCGCTGTGGGATTCAATCGAAATCTCTTGAAAGCCGGCTCAGACAAGAGTGTCTGTGCCACAACGCTACAAACGCTTCGCCAGCTTCAACGCGATCGGGAGCACCCGCCGCAGCACCCGATCGCCTTCCGAACGCTTGAGTTGGCGCACGATCAATTCGTCGAGTCGCTGGTTGAGTGTACGCGTCACCGATTGCACCGTTACGCTGCCGTCGACGTTGGCGACGAGGACGCCGCGGTCGCGGTCGCGGGTGATGCCGGCGCAGGTGCCGTCTTCGAATGAGATCTCGACCAGGGCGATGCCACCGACGTCGGTCGATTGGTAACGGCGCTCGAAGGCGTAGTCGATCGCGCCGGCCGAGCCTTCCACCGAGCCGCTGGCATCGACGTTGTGGCCGACCTGGGCGCTCAACCACGATGCGTAGAGAAGCGATTCGATCGACTCACCGAAGAATTCGTGGTTCGAGCTGCCCGCGATCACCCGCACGCGGCGGATGCTGTCGAGACGGCTGCGCATCTCCGGCGGATCGAAGATGGAGGCGGTCGCGGCGCGCCACTCTTCGAGCCGTCCCCAGTTCAGATCGGCCGGCGACGTCGAGGTCTTCTCGGCGATGCGCGCGACCAGGGCCAGGTCGGCGGGGGAATCGAAATGAACCGAGTCGACGATCAGCCGGTCCGCCTGCTCGAGCAGCAGCTCGACATACGCCTCGTGCTCGTTCGGCAGATCGCCGAGCCACCAGAAGGCCACCGGCATGTCGGGGATGAGCAAGGCGTTCACGACCGGCGGAACGCGATGAATCCGGTCCCCCCCGGCGACGATGTTGATCTCCTCGGAGCAGACCTGTTTGCCGCCGCCGATCATGTGGCAGTTGGCGCTGATCCACGATGTCAGCTCCGCCTCGTCGGCGGGATTGGAACGGATGACGATCGTCCGCTGCGGAATCATGGCGCTGGCGCGGCCTAGCGTCTCGTTGGCCGAGGCGTGCAGATCACTGGTCGACGTATGCGCGACGACGTTCCAGAGCGCCGCGCGCGTCACGGCGTTGTCGCCGTCCTGCTGTCCGCGCCAGAGCTCGGAGAGGCTCTTCTCGATGGCGTTGACGTCGATATGAATGTCGTTCATGCCGTTTCGGTGTCGGTCTCGGTGTGCAGTCTCGTTAACGGGGTCTCGCGGTCTCGAGGTTACGCGGTCTCGCGGTTGTTTAAGCGGATAAGCAGAGCTGGAGAAGTACAACACCGCGAGACCGCGCAACCGCGTGCCTCACGGCCTTCTCCACTTGCGCCCATCTCTCTCGATCAGCGTATCCGCGGCCTCGGGGCCCCACGTTCCGGCGGAATGCAACTCCGGTCCGGCCGGGTCGGCCGCCCAAGCCTTCAGTAGCGGATCGAGCCAGGCCCACGCCGTCTCGACCTCATCGCGGCGGGCGAAGAGTGTCGAGTCGCCGAGCATCGTTTCCAGCAGCAGCCGTTCATACGCCTCGGGGGGCTCGGCGCCGAACGATGTGGCGTAGCGGAACTCCATGGTGACCGGCGCGGTGCGCACCGTTGGTCCGGGAACCTTCGAATCGAACCTCAGCGAGATCCCTTCGTCCGGCTGGATGCGGATGGCCAGGACGTTCGGTTGCATCTTGACGTTCGTCAGCTTGTTGAACAGTGGATAGGGCGCCGGGCGGAAGTGGATGGAGATGTCGGTCACGCGCTTCGGCAGCCGCTTGCCGGCGCGGATGTAGAACGGCACGTCCGCCCAGCGCCAGTTGTCGATGAAGATCTTCAGCGCGGCGTAGGTGTCGACGTTCGAATTCGGATCGACCTTGACCTCTTTGCGATAGGCGATGGCCTTTTCGCCGAGCACGGAGCCGTCGGTGTACTGCCCCCGCACGGCCACCTCGGTCTCCCGGCCCCGCGGGAACTCGCGGAGCGCGCGGAGCACTTTCACCTTTTCGTCGCGCACGGCGTCGGCTTCAAACGCCACCGGCGGCTCCATCCCGATCAGGGAGACGAGCTGCAGCATGTGGTTCTGGATGATGTCGCGCGAGATGCCCGCGGTCTCGAAGTACGGTCCTCGCTTCTCCACGCCGATGGACTCGGCCACGGTGACCTGCACATGGTCAATGTATTGACGGTTCCAGAACGGTTCGAAGATTCCGTTTGCGAAGCGGAGGACCAGCAGGTTCTGCACCGTCTCCTTGCCGAGGTAGTGATCGATGCGGAAGACCTGGCGCTCGCGGAACGTCGATACCGCCACCCGGTTCAGTTCCTTCGCCGAGGCGAGATCGTGGCCGAACGGCTTCTCGATGATGACCCTCGTGAAGGGCCCGCCCTGCTCGGGGTCATTGACCATCTTTTCCCTGCCGAGGAACTCGGAGATGACCGGGAAAAAGTCTGGCGGAACGGCCAGATAATAGATGCGACGTCCGCCGGTGCCGCGGGTACGGTCGCACTCTTCCAGTTTCTCTTTGAGGCGAAGAATTCCCTGATGCTCGCCGAACTCGCCGCGGACGAAGAAGAGTCCTTTGGCGAAGTTCTCCCACACTGCCTCATCGACGGGACGGACGCGCGCGAACTTGTCGCAGGCCTCGCGCATGGCCATGCGGAAGGCGTCGTCGGTGTAGTCAGGGCGGGCGTAGCCGATGATGGTCTGGCCGGCCGGAAGAAGCCCGTCATGCGCCAGCGAGTAGAGGGCGGGGATGAGCTTGCGCTGGGTCAGATCGCCTGACGCACCGAAGATGACCAGGCAGGAAGCGTCCGGAACGCGCTCCTGCTCCAACCCTTCACGAAGAGGATTTGCATCGATCGCGGGAGCGATCACGGACATGTCGCAGCCTCCGAGGAGATTGTATACGGGGTCGCGCGGTCGCGCGTTCCGGGGGTCTCGCGGTTGGTGGTTGCTCGGTTGCTGAGTTGCTGAGTTGCTGAAGTTCGGGCGACCTGCGACATTGCCAGGGACCGGGCATGATCGCCGATCCCTGACCACTGCGCGATTCTTACTAGCCGTCAGGGACCGAAATGCGACTGCCAAGCAAGAGATCGATGATCAGTTCGAACATAGTCTTTTCTCCCTTCTCCGGCTCGCGAGCCGGGCGAACAACTCTTTGCTATTCTGCTCTTCATGAAAAGAGAGGACATTGTGGCCTTTGCTCGCCGTGATTGGGGAGCTATCGAAGCGTCGAAGCGGCAACGTTTGGCCGCGCAGAAAGCGTCGATGACGCCGGACGAGGCGCTGCGAGTCGGTGACGATCTGCGGAACCACGTGAAATCCCTCCACCCCAACTGGCCGACGGAAGAAGATCGCCGCAACGATCTCGCAGTGCATGTCCGCGTGTCGGAGAGCCTGCGCCGTGTCGACAAGGGACGCCGTCGGTAGGTCACCAAGCAACTGCGAGACCGCGCAAACCCCACTACTTCGCGGCCTGCATCTCCTTGGCCACCCTTTCCACATCCCCAAACACGCGCAGGAAGTTGTCGCCCATGATTTTCCTGATGTCGCCGTCGCTGTAGCCGCGGCGTTTCAGTTCCTCGGGGATCTTCGGCAGCTTGCTGATGTCCTCCATCCCCTCCGGAACCTCTCCGATGCCGTCGAAGTCGGAACCGATGCCGACGTGGTCGATGCCGGCCACTTTCACCATGTGGTCGATGTGATCGACGATCACGGTCCAGGAGACTTTCGGCAGCGGATTGGCGGCCATCAGCTTGCGGACTCCTTCCTGATACTCCGGCCCCTCGGAGGGATCCTTTGCCTTGAGCTCGGCGATCTCGGGCTTCAGCTTCTCGTCGCGCGCCTTCGATGCCTTGGCGACTTCGTCGGAGAGGAAAACCGGATAGAAGTTCACCATGGCCACGCCGCCGTTCTTTGCCAGGGCGCGGAGCATGTCGTCGGTCATGTTGCGCGGCGCGCCGGCCAGCGCGCGCGACGATGAGTGCGATGCGATGACGGGAGCCTTCGAGACCTCGACGGCATCGTAGAAGGTCTTGTCGCTGACGTGCGAGATGTCGACGAGCATGCCCAGGCGGTTCATCTCCAGAACGACCTGCTTGCCGAAGGGAGAGAGGCCGTTGTGCTGGGGCGCATCGCCCGAGGAATCGGCCCAGTTGTTGGTGTTGGTGTGCGTCAGCGTCATGTAGCGCGCGCCGAAGCGGTAGAAGGCGCGCAGCAGATCGAGCGAATCCTCGATGGCGTGACCCCCTTCGATACCGATGAGGATGGCCCGCTTGTGGTCGGCCACCGCGGCGCGGATGCCGGCGGTCGAAGTAGCGAAGCGGACCCAGGCCGGATACATGTCGGCCATCTCATGGATGGTCTCCATGATCTTCATGCAGAAGGCGGCCGCCCCTTTGTTGGCGTACTTGGCCGGAACGTACGCGGCGAAGAACTCGGCATCGAGACCGCCGGCTTTCATGCGGGGATAGTCGAAGTGGCCGCGGGTGTTCAGCACGCCGAGGTCGAAGGGATGATCGAGGTACTCGGTCGGCGTATCGGCGTGCGTGTCGACGGTGATGGAAAGGGGCGGCGCCGGTTTCGGAGTCACCTTCGCCGGACGCGCGGCGTAGAGTGGAGCGACGAGGATGAAGGCGAGGACAGCGAATGCGATGCGTTTCTGCATCGCGGAAGAGTAGCGTGGTTTGCGGTTGCTGGGTTGCGGTTAGTGGGTCCAATCCTGACGGCGAGCGCAACGAGCCTTGTCAGGATCTCCGGTGGAATCGCGAGGGCTTTGCTGGAACCCTACTTCCGCGCGGTCTCACCGGAGATCCTGACAGGCTCGCTGCGCTCGCCGTCAGGATGAACCCCCAACCCCCAATCCTTAGAACGCGAAGCGCAAACCGACGCTCACCGCCCCGTAGCGCGGCTTGGGACTGTAGAAGTGGACCCAGTGGTAGGACCCTTCCGCGATGATGCCGACGCTGCGGGTAATCGGGAAGATGCCGTTCACGCCGCCGACGAATCCGTAGTCGCTCTCCTGGCGAGTGCCGGCGCTCTGGCGATAGAGACCGGTGCCGGCGAAGAGGCCGGTGGTCCCGAACGGCTCGGAGAAGCGGTACTCGACGGCGACGTCGGCGTACTCGACCTGCCCTTTCGAGTCGACGAGATCGACGGCCTGATTGCCGGAGGCGTCTTTCGACACGAACGCGGTCTTGGCATCCATCCGGCCGACCTTGATCTTGACGATCGTGCTCTGATCGATCAGCAGGCCGTAGGAGATCTCTTCGAAACCGTGCTGGAAGTCGGATTTGCCGCCGGCCGCGGTCTTCAACGCCTTCGCGCCGCCGACCAGGAAACCGACCTCGCTGTTCTGCGCGAAGGCCGGGAAAGCAGCAAGGGACAGAAAGCTGAGGAGAATCAAGGTCTTTTTCATACGAGCCTCACTATATCGAAATCGGGGGGCGGGAGTCGGGGGCCGGAGAAGCAACGAATAGCCACCGACTCCCATACAATCCACTCCGTGTTGGAAATACTTTCGTCTATTGGACGGGAGACGGCGCGAATCGTTCTGCATGCGGCCTGTGTGGCCTGCGGCGGCGAGTTGCCATGGCGGGCGCGGACGGCGTCGTGCTGCGCGGCATGCTGGGCGGCGCTGCCGGCGATTCCGGCGACGAAGTGCCGCTTTTGCGCGCGGCCGTGGAGCGGCGACGATCCCGGTTTCATCTGCGGTCCGTGTCTGACCGATCCCCTTCCCGTAGACTGGACCGAGGCGTGGGGCTGCTATCAGGGGCCGCTGGAGAGGGTGCTGCACGCGTTCAAATTCAACCGGCACGATTTCTTCGCCGCCCCGCTGGCGGAGTTGTTGGAGGGGGTGCTCCGCCGCCGCGGCGACCTGGCCTTCGATGCCGTCGTCCCGGTGCCGATGCACCGCGCCAAGGTGCGACGGCGCGGCTACAACCAGGCCGAGCTCCTCGCGCGCGCCCTGGCGAAACGAATCGGCATCCCCTGCCAGCCGCGGCTGCTGATCAAGTCCCGCGATCTCGAACCGCAGTCGAAGCTGGCGCGTAGCGCCCGTGCCGCGAACGTACAAGGTGCATTTCTGGCATCGCCGCGTGTAGCCTCGGGGCGGATCCTGCTCGTCGACGACGTCTGCACCACCGGTGCGACCATCCGCGCCTGCGCCGGCGAGCTGGTTCGCGCCGGAGCGGAACGGGTGGCTGCGGCGGTGGTGGCGAAAACGGAATGAGTGGAGAGAAAGAGCCCCATCCTGCGGCGAAGCGCGCAGGATCTCCGGTGGCCCGCGCGGCCGAAAGTTTTGCGCATGAAGGCTAAGTCAGCGCGGTATAACCAGAGATCCTGCGCGCTTCGCAGCAGGATGGAGTAGATATCAATGCCCGATTACGACCTGATCATCATCGGCGGAGGAATCATCGGCGGGAGCGTGCTTTACCACCTCGCCCAGCTCGGCTATCCCGGCCGGGTGCTCGTGCTCGAGCGCGAGGATGCCTTGTCAAAAGGCTCCACCGCTCTCTCCGCCGGCGGCTTCCGCAACATCTGGACGACGCCGATCAACATGCGCCTGACCAGCTACTCGATCAAAAAGTTGAAAGCCTTTCAGGACGAGCTGCGCTTCCCGATCGGCTTCGATCAGCGCGGCTATCTCTTCTGCCAGTACGAGGAGAATTTCGAGAGCGCGAAAGCCTACGGCGAAGTATGGGCGAAGAACGGCGTGGCCATCGAGTTTCTCGATGCCAGGGAGGTCGAAGCAAAAGTTCCCGGCCTGCGTGCCGGCGTCGACCACATCGACCCCGAGGTCAACGAGATCCTGCAGATGAAACCGATCGCCGGCGGTGTCTTCGGACCGGAGTGCGGCAGCTTCGATCCGTCGGCCGCGGCGCAGGGCTACTTCGAGCGCGGACTGGAAGGGTTCGCCGGCCGCGCCGAGCTGCGGCTCAATGCCACCGTGGAGAAGATCCGCATCATCGACGGCGCGTATCGCGGTGTGGAGATGCCCGGCGGATCGTTCATCGACAGCGAAAAGATCGTCGTCGCCGCCGGCGCATGGACGAACAAGCTGCTCGAAGCGTCAGGTCTGGCCGGCGACGATCTGCCGCCGGTCATCCCGCTCAACCGGATGCTGTTCATCACGAACATGCCGCCGATCGAAGGCTTCGAGACGATTCCGATGACGATCATCGACAACGGCATCTATTTTCGTCCCGAGGGACCGAACCTGATGATCGGCCGCGCCGATCCCGACACGCCCGCCGGCTTTGACACCACGCCGGACGCGAAGTACTACGAAGAGCAGATCAACTACTACATGCAGGAGCGCATCCCCGGGATGGAGCGCTGCCGGCTGATGTCGATGTGGGGCGGCCTCTACGATACGAACGCGGTCGATCACAACGCCGTCTTCGGCGAGCACCCGCACGTGCAGAATCTGATCTTCGCCACCGGCTTCTCCGGCCACGGCGCCATGGAGTCCCCCGCCGCGGGCCTGGCGCTGTCGGAGCTGCTGCATTACGGCCAATACCGCACCCTCGACTGCACACCGCTGTCGATCCGGCGCTTCTGGGAGAACAAGCCCATTCACGAGACCATCGTGATCTGAAGTCAGAAAGTACAATGCCCCGCGCATGACCACCCGTCCCATCGCCGTCACCGACGACATCTCCTTCGGTGGCACCCACCCTCCCCTCTTCATCGCCGGACCGTGCGTGATCGAGTCGCGCGAGCATGCCTTGCGCATGGCGCGGATCCTTCTGGCTCTCCGCGATGAGATGAAGATCAACCTCGTATTCAAGTCGTCATTCGACAAAGCGAACCGCACCTCCATCGAGTCATTTCGCGGCCCGGGCATCGAGCAAGGGCTGGAGATTCTTCGCGCGGTGAAAGCGGAGACAGGCCTGCCGCTCCTGTCCGATATTCACGAGTGGCAACAGGCCGAGCGCGCCGCCGAGGTGCTCGACATCCTGCAGATCCCGGCCTTTCTCTGCAGACAGACGGATCTTGTGGCCGCGGCGGCGAGGACCGGCAAAGCGGTCGGCGTCAAGAAGGGACAGTTCCTCTCGCCGGAAGAGGCGAAGAACATTCTCGACAAAGGGCATGAGGTTGGGAACGAGCGGATCTTCATCACCGAGCGCGGCTCGTCATTCGGCTATCAGAATCTCGTCGTCGACATGCGCGCCTTTCCCATCCTGCGCGCGTTCGGCGCGCCGGTGGTTTACGACATCACCCACTCGATGCAGAAGCCGGGCGGCGACGGAAAGCAGACCGGAGGGACGCCGCAGTTCGCGCGGCCGCTGGCCCGCGCCGCCGCTGCCGCGGGAGCGGACGGATTCTTCATGGAGGTTCACGACAACCCTCCCGCCGCGCTCAGCGACCGGACAACGCAGATCCGTCCCGAGACCGCGCGCGAGATCATCAGCGACATTCTGGCGATGCGGGCGGCATTACCGCCGCTCTGAGGAGCGCACGCATGTCGAAGCTTCAGCGCATCGTAGCGATCATCGTCGCGCTCTATCTGCTGCTCGTGCTGCTGGACGGTTTCGTCCTGGTCGAGCTGCTCGTACGCCGCATCGGCGTCTCCGTGCTGCTGGCACTCCTCGAAGCCTTCGCCATGGCCGGTACCGGCTTCGCCGTTCGCGGCCTCTTTGCACGAAGGTGGGACGCCGCGGAAGCGGACCTCCCGCGCGACTTCCTCCTCGGCTATCCCATCTTCGGCGCGCTCTGCTTTCTGGTCGGCACGATCAACGTCTCGTCATGGTCGATGGGAATCCTTCTCGTCGGCTGCGGTGTCGGAGGCATCTACCTCGTCGTGCGGCGATTCGAAACGCGGCCGCCGGTCGTTCCGCGAATCCCGGAAGCGCTCGTGCTGATCGCTCTCGCCGTCGTTCTCCTCTGCGCCCTGATCGCCGCGCAGGCGCCGCCGTCGTCGCTCGATGAGCTGGCCTATCACCTGGCCGTGCCCTGGACATGGGTGACGGAGCATCGTGCCATCGATCTGCCGCTGATCTCGCATTCGTACTTCCCGCTCGGGATCGAGTCGGCCGATCTGCCGCTGTTGGCAATCCTCGGTCAGATCGGCGGCGGGATCGCCTCGCATTTTCTTCACCTCGGCGCGGCGATCGCGACGACGGCGATGCTCATGCGCATGGCCCGAGGCAACAACATGGCGGTCGCGGCGATCGTGACGACGCCCGCACTGGCGATCATCGCCGGCTGGTCTCTCGTCGACTGGCCGCTGCTCGGGATCTGCGCCCTGCTCGTTCTCGCGCTCGATGATGGCGACGCCGCCACGATCTTTATGGCGCTCGCTGCCGGGCTCCTGACGAAGTACACGTTTGTGCCCTTTGCAATCGTCGCGTTCGCGGCGTGGGGCGTGAGCCGCTGGAGATCACGCCGCGCCGATGCCCCCTCCGAACCTGACTCCCAGAGCCCGCTCCCGATTCGCTACTCCCTCCTCATCGCGGTGGCTCTTGGGTCCGTCTTCTTCATCCGCAATCTCATCCTCACCGCGAACCCGATTGCGCCGTTCCTCTCCGCCGCGGCACCGCACGTCGCCGCGTATCGCGCTCCATTCCTCTCCGACTATGTTTTCGATGGACACTTCCTCGACGAGAGCCTTGGCGCGTCGCTCATCGCCGCATGCGCGCTATCGGCGGGGATGCTGTCGTGGATTCTCGTCCTCGTGGCTGTGCTGCTCTTTCTGCTCGGACCGTCGTCGCGCATCCTTCTTCCGTTTCTGGCCATCCCTGTGGCGCGCTCGTACCCACCGACGCGCTTGATCCGCGTACTGCTCGGTCTGGCCATCGTCGTGCAGCTCTTCCTCATCGGCTACTTCGTCGATCGCGGTGGCGCGTTCTCAATTCTCGGCGGCACTGCCTCGGATAAGGAGTATCTGACGAAGCAGCGCCCATCGTTCACGACGGCGCAATCGATCGATGCGCTCCTTCCCGCCGATGCGCGCGTTCTCGTCATCGGACTGAACGAGACGTTCTGGTTCGAGCATCGTGTCCGAGGCGGCGGCAACTTCGACGGACCACGGGTTTCGCGTTACCTCGAACTGCCGACCGCCGAGGCGCTGTACGCGCGATTGAAAAACGACGGCATCACGCACGTGGCAGTCGCTCCGCCGGCGACGGCAACCACGGCCGTTCCGCAGAAACTCGCCGAACGCGACACGGCACTCACAACAGGCGCGCAGCGCGTTCTGGCGCAGACACTCGATCGTTACGCCTCAAACGTCTCGACAAGCGGTGGCTTGATCGTATTCACCTTGAAATAGGAGAGAAGTCATGGAAAAAGTAACCGGAATCGGCGGGATCTTCTTCAAAGCAGCGGACGCCAAGTCACTGCGCGAGTGGTATCGCGATCACCTCGGCGTCCCCATCGACGAATCGTACGGCGCCGCGTCATTCGAATGGCGCGAGCGCGACAAGCAGGACGTCATCGGTACGACCGTCTGGTCGACATTCCCCTCGACGACGACGTACTTCGATCCGACGCGCGCTCCGTTCATGATCAATTACCGCGTCGACGATCTCGACGCCATGCTCGAGCAACTCCGGCAAGCAGGTGCCGCGGTCGACGCGAAGACCGACGACTCCGACTTCGGCCGCTTCGGCTGGGCTACCGACCCGGAAGGGAACCGCTTCGAGTTGTGGCAACCACCGAAGAAGTAAGTAAAACGTAGGTCGGACTCTCAGTCCGACCGGTACATGGCAGGATGTGGGTTCAAACCGCGTCCGCCGCGAAGGGATTCAATCTACCGCCGCGCAAGTACTGGTCGGACTGGAGAGTCCGACCTACGTAATCCACTAATCCCGTCCCTACAGCAACGTCCCCCTCAAGATCATCAATGCCACGGTGAAGTAGATGCACAGCCCCGTTACGTCGACCAGCGTGGCTACGAAGGGGGCGGAGGCGGTGGCAGGATCGAAGCCGAGCCTGCGGAGGATGAAGGGCAGCATCGAGCCGGCCAGCGTGCCGAACAGCACTACGCCGACCAGCGCCGTCCAGACGGTGAGGGCTACAAGCATGTAGTGAGAACCGTAGTCGGTGATCCCGAGCTTCTCCCAAAGCACGATGCGGACGAAGCCGATGAAGCCGAGGAGCGACCCGAGGGCCAGGCCGGAAACGATCTCGCGCCGAAAAACGCGGAACCAGTCGCGAAGGCGTAATTCGCGCAGCGCCAGCGATCGAATGATCAGCGAGGTGGCCTGCGAGCCGGAGTTGCCGCCGCTGGAGATGATCAGCGGTACGAAAAGCGCCAGGACCACGGCGCGGGCAATCTCATTCTCGAAATGGGTCATCGCCGTCGCCGTCAGCATCTCGCCGAGAAACAGCGCGGACAGCCATCCCGCCCGCTTCTTGATCATCGCCAGAACGCTCACCTGCAGGTACGGAGCATCGAGCGCTTCCATACCGCCGAGTTTCTGGATGTCTTCCGTCGCTTCCTGCTCGGCGACGTCCAGGACGTCATCGACGGTGATGATGCCGAGCATGTGACCGTCGGCGTCGGTGACCGGCAGCGCCAGGCGATCGTACTTCTCGAATGCCTTGAGCACTTCCTCCCGATCGTCCGTGGCGTTCATACTCACCAGCGGCGGATCGTCGATGTCCATCACTCTCGTCGACGGCTCGGCCAGGACGAGAGAGCTGAGGCGAACATCTTCCACCAGACGCCCGCGCTGGTCGACGATGTAGAGGACGTTGACCGTTTCCTTGCCGGGACCTGTCCTGCGAATGTGCTCGAGGGCCTCGGCGGCGGTCATCTCCGGCTGGATGGTGACGTAGCGCGGCGTCATATACCGGCCGGCCGTATCCTCGGGATAGCCGAGCAGCCAGCGCGCGTTCTTCAGATCCTCGGGCGAGAGTGCCGTCAACAGCCGGCGCGTGACCTCGGCCGGCATTTCTTCGAGCAGCCGCGTCCGGTCGTCCGGGTTCATCTCCGCGAGCACGTTGCGGACCTGCTCGTTGCTGAGCGATTCGATGAGCCCTTCCTGGTGGTCGGGCGGCAGGTAGGAGAAGACCTCGCCGGCCTCGTCCCGCGGGAGGACGCGGAAGACGAACCCTTCCTCCTCACGCGGCAGGGCGATGATGAGGTCGGCCACGTCCGACGGATGCAGATCGGTCAGGCGGTCGCGTAACTGGTTCCAGTTCTGCTGCCGAATCAACTCGCGCAGCTCGTCACCTACCGATGCCGCTTCGATCATCCTCATGCCCCCCGTTTCGGGAGGGTACGGGATGTGTGTATGAAAGTCGACGCACGATCGGGCCGCATATTGAGATAATCACGAGATAATCACGGTTGAATGACGATGACTTCGATGCGTTTGGAGCTGCTGGGTGACTTATTGATCCGTTCGGGTGACGGTGCGCTCGTCACGATCGGTGCGAAGAAATCGCAGGCGTTGCTGGCCTATCTGGCGATGAAGCCGGCCCAGCATGTTTCGCGTGAGAAGCTGGCAGGACTGCTCTGGTCGAGCACCGGACCCGACCAGGCCCGCCAGAGTCTTCGCCAGACGCTATCGACGATCCGCAAGGAGTTGTCGCAGATCGCGCCGAAGCAGAAGACGCTGATCGAGGAAGGCGACTTACTCTCCCTCGACCGGTCGGTGTCGTGCGACGTGCCCGAGCTGGAATCGCTGATCAACATCAACACGGAAGCATCGCTGAATCAGGCCATCGAGCTCTATCGTGGCGATTTCCTCGAAGGCTTTACCATCAACGAAGAGCGTTTCGATCAGTTCGTCGTCGGCGAGCGCGACCGGCTGCATCGCCTGGCCGTACGCGCGCACGCACAGCTCGTCGAGCTTCAGGCGCGGCGTGGCGCGCTCGACGAAGCCATCGGCACGGCACAGAAGTCGCTGCGGTTGGACATCCTGCAGGAGCCGATGCACCGCATGCTGATGCGGCTCTATCTGGAGAGCGGCGACGTCGTCGAAGCACTGCAGCAATACGAGACCTGCGCCAAAGTCCTCCGCCGCGAGCTGCGCATCGAGCCGGACCCGGATACGAAATCGCTGCAGCGCGAGATCCTGCAGATCCGCGCCCAGCGCGGCGAGGAGGCAAAAAAGGCCGAAGGGCGAAGGACCATTCTCGTCGTCGAGGACAATGTGCTCAGCCGCGAGCTGATGAACGCCGTGCTGAAGTCCGCAGGCTACTCCGTCGTCCTGGCCAAGGACGGCGCCGAGGCACTGATGCTGGTGGGGCGGGAAACGGTCGATCTGCTGGTGATCGACGTCGATCTCCCCTATATCGACGGCCATTCCCTCCTGCAGGCCATGCACGAAAACGGCGTCTCCGTCCCGGCCATCTTCATCTCCGGCCTCCCCGGCGACGACGTCGAAGTACGCGCCTTCGAAGTCGGCGCCGCCGATTTCATCCGCAAGCCGGTGAAGAACAGCGTGCTGCTGGCGCGGGTGGCAAAGGTGATGAAGGACGCGGATTGAGAGTCACCAACGCCGGGGAACGAAGGACGGCGAACGGCCAAAACTGGTGAGTCGGCGGCCCCGGCGAGTCCAGTAGTGGACTCCACGAGGCCACGATTGGCCTCCACGAGGCCATGAATGGGCTCCATGAGGCCATGGATGGACTCCACGAGGCCATGAATGGACTCCACGAGTCCATCAATTGACTCCAGGAGTCCATGAATTGACTCCACGAGTCCATCAATTGACTCCAGGAGTCCATCAATTGACTCCACGAGTCCATCAATTGACTCCACGAGGCCATGAATGGACTCCACGAGTCCATCAATTGACTCCACGAGTCCATGAATTGACTCCAGGAGTCCATGAATCGACTCCGCGAGTCCATGAATGGACTCCACGAGTCCATGAATCGACTCCGCGAGTCCATGAATCGACTCCAGGAGTCCATGAATGGACTCCACGAGTCCATGAATGGACTCCACGAGTCCATTAATTGACTCCAGGGGTGCGCCGCTCCTGCCGGAATTGGTGGTCAGCCAGCCCCTATTGCCCCAGAGGCCTCGCTCTACGAATCCACGAATCCACTGATCTACGAATCCACTCCCTCACCACCGGTAGTGCCCAATGATCGCGAACGCGTTCAGCACGTCCTCTTTCTGCGCACCGTTGCCGATGTTGTGGACCATGTAGTGCCGGGTCGTTCCCGGCACGACGTCCGCGGCCACGATCCCGATGTGATACAGCCCGCCCTGCAGACGCCAGGCGACGACGTCGCCGGTGTCGAATGCGCCGCTCACGATCTTGCCGCGGCGGGTGAAGAAGGTCATCAGGTTCGGGACGCGGCGGTGATCGATGTTGGCATCGGGAGTCCGCAGGCCCCAGTTGCGCGGGTAGACGGCGAAGTTGCGGCGCATGTCTTCATGAACCTCGCGCTGCAGATCGATGCCCGCGGCGCGGAAGGCGCGGACGACCACGTCGGCGCAGACGCCGCGCTGGTTCGGGAGATCCCCTCCCGGATAGCGCAGTTGGACGTAGGAGGGATCGTAGATCGTCGTCACGCCGACCTGCGCCGCCGCCGCCGAAGCAATGGTGTCGTTGACCGGCGCGGATCCGAGAAGGAGGAACCCGACGATTGCGACAGCAACGCGCATCATCCCTCCAACATCCGCAGGATGGCCGCCGCCGACTTCTCCACATCCTCGGCGGTCGTCGACCAGTTCGAAACGGAGATGCGCATGGCTGCCTTGGACTGCCAGGTGGTGCCGGCCAGCCAGCAGGTGCCTTCGCGCTGCACGCGGGTGATGACCTCGCGCGTCAGCTCATCGCTGTCGCTGAAACGGACCAGGACCTGATTGAGCACGACGTCGTTGAGGATCGAGACGCGCTTGTCGCGGCCGAGGATCTCCGCGAACTGGCGGGCGCGATCGCAGCAGCCGTCGATGAGCGCGGCCACGCCGTTGCGTCCGAGCGCGCGCAGCGCCGCGTAAATGGGGAAGCCACGGGCGCGGCGGGAGAACTCCGGAGCCCATTCGAAGTTGTCGCGCTCCACACCGGTGGTCTGTTCGAGATATTCAGCGGTGACCGTCATCGAGGCGCGGTGCGACGCCGAGTCGCGGACGATGACGATGCCGCTGTCGTACGGGACGTTCAGCCACTTGTGGGCGTCGTTGGCCCACGAATCAGCCAGCTCGCAGCCGTCGAGCAGCGCCCGCTTCGATGCCGTGGCCCGGCCCCACAGGCCGAAGGCGCCGTCGACGTGCAGCCAGGCATCGTGTTCGTGAGCAATCTCCGCCAGCGCGCGCAGCGGATCGACCGCGCCGCTGTTCACGTTGCCGGCCTGCGCGCAGACGATGACCGGCCCATCCAGAGTGCGCAGCAGTTCGCGGAGAGAATCGGCGCGCATCCTCCCCTGCTCGTCGGCGTCGACTTTGCGCAGCGCGCGCGTTCCGAATCCGAGCATGCGCATCGAGGAGTGGATGGTGATGTGCGAGGCCGCGCTGACGACAAGGTTCACCGGAGGAGCCCCGGTCAGTCCGTTCTCCTCCACGTTCCACCCGGCGCGGCGCAGGACGCCGTGGCGCGCCGCGGCCAGCGCGGTGAAGTTCGCCATCTGCCCGCCGGTCACGAAGCCGACGCTGGCGTTGCGCGGCAGATCGAAGAGCTCGAGCAGCCATTCTCGCGCGACGTCTTCGACGACCGACGCCGCCGGAGAGGTGACGTAGATTCCGGCGTTCTGGTCCCAGGCGCTGGTCAGCCAGTCTGCCGCAAGGGCCACCGGCAGGCTCCCGCCGATGACGAAGCCGAAATAGCGCGGCCCGGCGCAGGCGATCAGTCCACGGTCAGCGCCCTGCACCAGGGCGTCGATGACGGCGGCCGGGTCCTCGCCGTCATCGGTCAGCGGAACCTTGAGCGCGGCAACGAGCTCATCGCGAGTCGCCCGTGCGCCGACATGGCGATCGGGCAGTTCGTTGAGAAAACTGTTCGCCCGGTCACGGGCGAGGTCGAGAAGATCGGTCATGGAGCGAAGCGTACATTGGTTCCGCGGGGGTCGGATGTCGGGTGTCGGGAGTTGGAGCGGGCTGTCGGGAGCCAACTGCTCCGGCTCCCGACTCCCGACCCCCGTCACGAAAACTAATTCACCGTCACCGTCACCGTCGTGCTCTTCACGTGTGTCGTGTTGCAGGCGTTCCAGACCTCGACGTAGAACGTGTTCGTTCCCTTGGCCGTGAACGAGGTCGTATAGGAGCTGGACGTCGCTCCGGAGATTGAGGTTCCGTTGCCCTTGAACCATTGGTAGGAGATCGGCGACGTGCCCGCGGCCACGACGGTGAGGGTCACGCTGGTGTTGCGCGTGGTGGTCTTGTTCACCGGCTGCGTCGTGATCGACGCCGGGGCGTTGACCGTCACCGTGGCGGTCCCGCTTCCGGCGCGCGGACAGCTCGCCGCATCGCTGATCGAGGTGACCGTGTAGCTCGTCGTCGACGACGGGCTCACGCTGCGCGTCGCCGTCGTGCCGGAGGAGACCGGCTGCGTCACGTTATCCGACCAGATTACGCTCCACGGGGCGGTGCCGGTCAGCGTCGCGGTGATCGTGGCCGAGCCGCCGGGGCAGATCGCTCCGCCGCCGCTGACGGTGGCGGTCGGAAGCGTTTTCACGGTGACGGCCACGGGTGCCGACGTCGCGCTGCAACCACTGGCGTTGGTCACCGTCACGCTGTAGCTCCCGGCCGCGGTGGCGCTGATCGACGGCGTGGTGGCGCCGTTCGACCAGAGGTACGACGTACCGCTCGATGCCGTCAGCGTTACGCTGTCGCCGGGACAGATCGCCGTCGGCCCACCGGCGGTGATCGTGGCGGTGGGATTGGCGTTGACGGTCACGGCCGTCGCGGCGGAGGTCGTATTGCAGCCTGCGGCGTTGGTGACACGCACCGTGTAGCTGCCACCGGCGTTGACCGTGATCGACGATGTCGTCGCCCCTGTCGACCAGAGATACGACGATCCGCTCGATGCCGTCAGCGTCACGCTGCCGCCCGCGCAGAACGTCGTCGGGCCGCCGGCGGTGATGCTGGCCGCCGGGTTGGCGTTGACCGTGACCGCCGTCGGTGCCGATGTGGCGCTGCATCCACTGGCATTTGTGACCGTCACGCTGTAACTGCCGCCTGTGCTGACGGTGATCGACGATGTCGTCGCTCCGTTCGACCAGAGATACGACGACCCACTGGATGCCGTCACCGTCACGCTGCCGCCCGCGCAGAACGTCGTCGGGCCGCCGGCGGTGATGCTGGCCGCCGGGTTGGCGTTGACCGTGACTGCCGTCGGTGCCGACGTGGCGCTGCATCCGCTGGCGTTGGTGACCGTCACGCTGTAACTGCCGCCGGCACTGACGGCGATCGACGACGTCGTCGCACCCGTCGACCAGAGATACGACGACCCGCTCGATGCGGTCAGCGTCACGCTGCCGCCCGCGCAGAACGTCGTCGGGCCGCCGGCGGTGATGGTAGCTGTCGGGTTGGCCTCGACGGTAACCGGTACCGTTGCAGTGGTGGCGCTGCAGCCGTTCGCGTCGGTGACGGTCGCGCTGTAGCTGCCGCTGGTACTGACCGTGATCGATGAGGTCGTGGCACCCGTCGACCAGAGGTACGAGGTTCCGCCTGATGCGCTGAGCATCACACTGCCGCCGGCGCAGAAGGTGGTCGGACCGTAGGAGGAGATGCTGGCAGCGGGACCGGCAGTTGTGGTGACCGTCATTGGAGATGATGTCGCGCTGCAGCCGCTGGCGTTGGTGACCGTCACGGTATAGCTGCCGCTGTAGACGAAGTTGTCGCTGATGATGATCGAGGATGTCGTCGCGCCTGTCGACCAGCGGTACGAGGCCGCGGGCGACGCAGTGAGCGTCACGCTGCCGCCAATGCAGAATGTCGTCGGGCCGCCGGCGGTGATACTGGCAGCCGGGTTGGCGTTGACCGTAACCGTCGTCGGTGATGATGTCGCGCTACAGCCACTGGCGTTCGTAACCGTCACGCTGTAGTTGCCGCCGGTATTCGCGCTGATCGACTGCGTCGTCGCGCCGGTCGACCAGAGATACGACGAGCCGCTCGACGCCGTCAGCGTCACGCTTCCGCCCGTGCAGAATGTGGTGGGGCCGCCGGCTGTGATCGTGGCGGTGGGGGGTGCGTTGACCGTAACGGCCGTCGGCGATGACGTCGCGCTGCAGCCGTTCGCATTGGTAACCGTCACTCTGTAGTTGCCGCCGGCGCCGGCCACGATCGACGGAGTCGTCGCGCCGGTCGACCAGAGATACGACGTCCCGCTCGATGCGGTCAGCGTCACGCTGCCGCCCGCGCAGAACGTCGTCGGACCGCCGGCGGTAATGGCCGGCGTCGGGTTGGCCTTGACGGTAACCGGGTCCGTTGTGATGGTGGCGCTGCAGCCGTTCGCGTCTGTGATGATGGCGCTGTAGCTGCCACTGGAACTGACCGTGATGGATGAGGTCGTGGCACCCGTCGACCAGACAACAGAGGTGCCGACCGGCAGGGTGAGGGCGAAGGTCACGCTGCCGCCCGCGCAGAAGGTTGTCGGACCGTAGGTGGAGAGGCCGGCACTGGGACTGGCCGTTGTGGTGACCGTCACTGGAGATGATGTCGCGCTGCAGCCGCTGGCGTTGGTGACCGTCACGGTATAGCTGCCGCTGTAGGCGGCGATGTTACTGACGATGATCGACGATGTTGTCTCGCCGTCCGACCAGCGGTACGAGGCGGCTGGCGACGCGGTGAGCGTCACACTGCCGCCGATGCAGAATGTCGTCGGGCCGTCTGCGGCGATGGTGGCGGTGGGCAATGTGTTGACCGTGATTGCAGTCGGTGACGAGGTGGCGTTGCAGCCGTTTGCATTGGTCACGGTTACGCTGTAGTTGCCGCTGGTGCTGGCGGAGATCGACTGCGTTGTCGCGCCCGTCGACCAGAGATACGACGCGCCGCTCGATGCCGTCAGCGTCACGCTGCCACCAGTGCAGAAGGTGGTCGGACCGTCGGCGGTGATGGCCGCTGCCGGGTTGGCGTTGACCGTAACCGTCGTCGGTGACGAGGTCGCGCTGCAGCCGTTCGTGCCGGTGACCGTGGCGCTGTAGTTGCCGCTGGTATTGACGTTGATGGACTGCGTGGTCGCACCTGTCGACCAGAGATACGACGCGCCGCTCGATGCCGTCAGCGTCACGCTGCCCCCCGCGCAGAAGGTGGTCGGTCCGCCGGCGGCGATGGTTGCCGCAGGGTTGGCGTTGACCGTAACGGCCGTCGGAGACGAGGTCGCGCCACAGCCGCTGGCGTTCGTAACCGTCACGCCGTAGCTGCCGCTGGCGCTCGCTGTGATGGCCTGCGTCGTCGCGCCAGTCGACCAGAGGTACGAGGCACCGCTCGATGCGGTCAGCGTGACGCTGCCGCCCGCGCAGAAGGTGGTCGGGCCGCCGGCGGTGAGCGTGGCGGGGGGATTGGCATTCGCGGTAACGACCGTCGGAGACGAGATCGCGATGCAGCCACTGGCGTTCGTAATCGTCACGCTGTAATTGCCGCTGGTGTTCGCGGTGATCGTCGAGGTCGTGGCACCGTTCGACCAGAGATACGACGACCCGCTCGATGCCGTCAGCGTGACACTGCCGCCGGCACAGAACGTCGTCGGTCCCCCGGCGGTGATGGTGGCGAGGGGATTGGCGTTGACCACAACGGATGTCGGAGCCGACGTCGTGTTGCAACCATTGGCGTCGGCAACCGTGACGCTGTAGCTACCGGCGGTGCTCACGGTGATCGACCGTGTCGTCGCGCCCGTCGACCAGAGATACGACGCACCGTTCGATGCGGTCAGGGTCACACTGCCGCCGCCGCAGAACGTCGTCGGTCCGCCGGCGGTGACGTTGGCCGCCGGATTCGACGCGCTGACGACGGTCGGAGACGATGTTGCCGTACAGCCGTTCGCGCCGGTAACGGTGACGCTGTAGCTGCCGGTGGTGTTCGCGGCGATCGATTGCGTCGTCGCGCCCGTCGACCAGAGATACGACGACCCGCTTGACGCGGTCAGCGTAACGCTGCCGCCCGCGCAGAACGTGACGGGACCGTCAGCCGTGATGCTGGCCGCGGGAAGGGCGCTGACCGCAACGGCCGTCGCAGACGACGTCGCGCTGCAGCCGCTCCCATTCCTGACGGTGACGCTGTAGTTGCCGCTGGTGTTGACGGTGATGGCCTGCGTTACGGCGCCGTTGGACCAGAGATACGACGCACCGCTCGATCCGGTCAGCGTAACGCTGCCGCCCGCGCAGAATGTCGTCGGGCCGCCCGCGGTGATCGTTGGAGTTGCCGGAAGCGGGTTGACGGTGACGTTCGTCGACGCGCTGGTCTTGCCGCAGCCGTTCGTGTCGACGACATAGACGTTATAGCTGCCCGAAGAGGCCACCGTGATCGATTGCGTCGTGGCGCCCGTGGACCACGAATAGCTCGATCCGGCGTTGGCCGTCAGGGTCACGCTCGCCCCCGCGCAGAACGTCGTGGGGCCGGAGGGGGTGATCACGGCCGTCGGATTGAAGACCGTGATGGTGATGTCGTTCGAGCGTGCCGAACATCCTCGATTGTCACCGACGATGCAATAAAACGTGCGCGTGATGGTCGAATTCGCAAAGAGTTGGTAGTAGCCGCTGTTGACCGGCGACTGCTGATCGGTCGCATACCATGTGTACGTCAACGGGTAACTACTGAATCCATTGGAGATCGCGGTCAAAGTCGAATAGCTCCCCGGGCAATGGGAGAGGCGATCCGCGCTGACCGTGACCGACGGTGTGGCCAGGGAGATGTGGAGCGGCAGAGATGTAAAGCTGCAGGCGCCCGTCGTCGTGGTCACGGTGTAATCGCCGGCAGCCGTCACTGTGATCGACGGGGTGGTCTGGCCGTTGGACCAGAGATAGCTGTCGGCAGGGACCCGGGTCGACAGCGTCGTGTTTCCACCGGCACAGATCAAGTTGTTCCCGTCGATCAGCGGCCTCGGATTGACGAACGGGATAACGAACGATCCCGTAGAGGAGCAGGTCCCGCGGCCGTCGGTGACCGCCACGGAAACGATGGTACTGCCGGAAGAATCCGGAGTGAACGAAACGGACGGGCCATTGGTAAGCCCGTTGAGAATGCCGCCCGTGATGCTCCATGAATAGGTTGTGTAGGGACCGTTGGCCACGGACGCATTTGCCGTCATCCCACCGCAGAAACCGGCCGGAGCATCGAGCGTGATCTGAGGTATCGGTGTGGCGACGATTGGAATGGTCTTGCTCGAGGCGGCGACGTTGCACCACCCGGTGGTCTGCATGGTGACGGAAAGCTGGATGGTCTGACCTGTGCCGTCGGGCTGCAGCGTGATGGCGTTGCCGCTGCTGCTATATCCGACCCAACTCGCGTGCGCATAGCTCCAACTGTAGTTTATGTACCCGGCAGGCACGGACGCCGTGAACTGGCTGTTGTCACAGATCGAATCAGGCGACGTAATTGGCGGTGGCGTCGTGTCGGCGATGGGGATGACCGTCGATGACGATGACGAGCAGCCATTCTTTGTCACGGTCAGGAAGAGCGTCGTCGGACCGCCGGCATTCGCGGAGTAGTTGATGAGATAGCTGGAGGCTCCGCTGTAGATCGTGCCGTTGCTGATGGTCCAGTGATAGGTGTCGTATCCCGAGGAGGCGGTATAGGCCGTCACGCCGTTGCCCGTGCAGATGCCTGAGTCGGGGAAGAGCACTATGCTGGGTGCTGCCAGCGTCGCCACCGGAACAGTGTGCGTCGCTGGTGTGACGCAACTCCCCGGCCCATTGCCGGCGGTCAGGGTGATCACACTGGGATTGGCCCGATCCGCCGACATATGGAAGCTGACGGTCCGCTGATTCGCCGTGTTTCCTATGAATGACCCGTTGGTAATACTCCAGGTGTAGAAGGTGTAGCTATTCAACACCGCGGATGCTGATCCGACTCCGCCGGGGCAGGTGGCATTGACGGTGAAGTCCGTCGGTGCCGGAGCCTGTATCGTCACGTTCCGTGTGGCCGTGCCTGAACAGCCGGTGGAAGCGTGCTCGACGACGGTGAGCGTCACGGTGCCGGGGCCGAGGGGTACATACAGGATCTGCGATCCGTGCGGATCGGGTTGGCTCTGACTATTGAAGGTCCCGGTGATCGTAGCGTTCGTCGCCGACCAATCCCACGTCGAGCCGGCCGTGGCAGAAACATTGGCGTTGCCGGTATCGGTCGTACAAATCTGCGACGCCGTGTTGATCGACGGCGCCACTCCCGGCTGCGCATTGAGATAGTAGTTGTATCCCCACTGGCAGCCATTGGCGTTGGTCACAAGAAGGAAGAGGCTGCAAGAGCCGCTCGTGCTGGCGGTGAAATCGACTGCGGGACCGTTCGTCGGACCGATGATGGTGGCGTTGCTTGCCGACCAGCTGTAGGAAGCAAACGTTTCCGCGACGGAGGCGTGGGCCGTGGTCCCGGCGCAGAACTGTGCGGGGATCGTGACCGTCGGCACAGGCCGCGGGAGCGCCGTGATGGTCATCGGCGCCGACGTGGCGCTGCAACCATTCGCGTCTGTGACGGTGACGGTGACGTCAGCGCTGGCGTAGATGCGGGTGGTACGCGTCGTCGCGCCGTTGGACCAGAGATACGAACCGGCCAGCGGCGCGGTGAGTCCGACAGAGGTCGTATCGCAGAACGTCGTCGGGCCATCTGCCGTGATGACCGGGAGGGCGGGACCAGCATTGACGGTCACAGTGACCGCCTGCGATGTCGCGCTGCATCCGGCGGCATCGGTCACGCTGACCGAATAGCTTCCCGACGATGCAACGCTGATGGCCCGGGTGACCGCGCCGTTGGACCACGCATACGCGCTGCCGGCATTTGCGGTCAGCGTCACGCTGCCGCCGGGGCAGAAGGTGGTCGGGCCGCCCGCGGCGATGCTCGCCGCAGGCGTGTCGACACTGACGATGGCGGGCGACGACGTCGCGGCGCAGCCATTCGCATCAGTGACACTGACCGTATACGTGCCGGCGGTTGTCACGTTGATCGACCGGGTCGTGGCACCGGTGGACCAGAGATACGACGCACCGCTGCTCCCGGTGAGCGTCACGCTCCCGCCGGAACAAATGGTCGTCGATCCGCCGGGCGTGATCGTTGGGATCGCCGGCGTATTCACGGTGACAACGGCCGGAGCGCTGGTGGTCGAGCAACCCGGCGCATTGGCGATCGTCACCGTGTATGAGCCGGGATCCGTAACCGTGATCGCCTGCGTCGTCGCGCCGTTGGACCAGTCATACGACAGCATTCCGTTCGGCGCGGTAAGCGTCACACTGCCACCGGGGCAGAACGCCGTGGGGCCCGAGGCGCTGATCGTCGCGGCCGGAGGATTGACGGCGACGGTTGAGGCGTGGCCGTAGACGGCGCACGCGGCGTTCGGGCTCCCCGAGGTGGCGTAGATATCCACCGGACCGGGTCCATTGGCTGTGAACGTCGCCGTGCCTCCGCCGTCGTTGCTACGGAACGTCGCGTTCGTCCCGTTGAACGCGAACCACTGCACGACGTTGTCGGGATCGTGCGCGGTGACCGTGAAGACACTGCCGGCGCAAACGTTGTCCGGAATGGTCATGACCGCGGTCGGAGGGTTCGCGGCGACCGGGATCTCGCGCGTCGATGTTGCCGTGCAGCCGTTCATGTCGGAGACAGTCACCGTCAAGGTCACCGGACCGCCGGTGGCCGTCGCGAAGAACGCCGTGTCGTTTGGAAACATCCCACCGCCCGTTGTGACGGCATTGGTCGCACTCCACGTCACGCTCTGCCACGGGCTGTTCGGATAGGCGGGAGAATCGATGTGGGCGTCGATGTAGGCGCCTGTGCAAACCGAAGGAGAGGCGACCGTGATCGGCGGAGGATCGAGAACGCGCACCGGAATGGTCACCGGATCGCTCGTCGCCGAGCATCCCAAGCCGTCGGTGGCAGTGACCTGAACCGTCACCGGTTGACCGGCCGGGCTGGTGTAGAAACTGACGTTGGGCCCGGAGTCGCCGGACCACTGCGTGATCGTCCCGCTGACCACGGTCCAGTGATAGCTCGACCAATAGCCCCCTTCGGCCGGCGGATTGACCGACGCATATCCCGGTGAACCGGGGCAGATCGCGCTTACGAACGTCTGGATCACCGGCTTGGCGATCGTTCGCACGGGTATGGTGACCGGATCGCTCGTCGCCGAGCATCCCAAGGCGTCGGTAGCGGTGACCTGAACCGTCACCGGGTCTGCACCCGGACTGGCGTAGAAACTGATGTTGGAACCGGAGTCGCTGGACCACTGCGTAATCGTCCCGTTGGTGACGGTCCAGTGATAGCTCGACCAATAGCCCCCTTCGGCGGGGGGATTGACCGATGCATACCCCGGTGACCCGGGGCAGAGCGCTCCGACGAACGTCTGGATCACCGGCTTGGCGATCGTGCGCACCGGGATGGTGACCGGGTCGCTCGTCGCCGAGCATCCTAAGCCGTCGGTAGCGGTGACCTGAACCGTCACCGGGTCACCACCCGGGCTGGCGTAGAAACTGACGTTGGAACCGGAGTCGCTCGACCACTGCGTAATCGTTCCGTTGAGGACGGTCCAGTGATAGCTCGACCAGGAGCCTCCTTCGGCCGGCGCATTGACCGATGCATATCCCGGCGCGCCCGGGCAGAGCGCGTCGACGAACGTCTGGATCACCGGCTTGGCAATTGTCCGCACCGGGATGGTGAGCGGATCACTCGTCGCCGAGCATCCCAGGCCGTCGGTAGCGGTGACCTGAACCGTCACTGGCTGACCGCCCGGGCTGGTGTAGAAGCTGATATTGGAACCGGAGTCGCTGGACCACTGCGTAATCGTCCCGTTGAGGACGGTCCAGTGATAGCTCGACCAGGAGCCCCCTTCAGCCGGCGCATTGACTGATGCGTATCCCGGTGAGCCGGGGCAGAGCGAGCTGACGAACGTCTGGATCACCGGCTTGGCGATCGTGCGCTGCGGCACATCCGCATTCGCCGTGACCGCGCAGCCGTTGCTGTCGGTCACCGTCACCGAGAGGGTGACGGTACCGGTTCCGCCGGCGGTGTAGTCGACCGTCGGTCCGCTCGCGTTGGCGCCGCCCGGACCGCCGCCGATCGTGCCATTGGTAACGCTCCATGCATACGAAGACCATGTTCCGGTGATGCTGGCCTCTCCCTGGGCGCCGGCGCAGATCGTGCTCTCGCGCAACTGAATCACCGGCGGCGCGGGAGTGGCGTTGACGACCACCGTCAGCGGCTGCGAGGTCACCGAGCAGCCGTTCGCGTCGGTCGTCGTCACCGTGTACGCCATGGTCTCGTTCGGACTGTAGGAGATCATCCGCGTCGTCGCGCTCCCCGGCGACCACTGATAGGTCACCCAGCCGGCTCCGGCGTCGAGTGTGACCGGCTGTCCCGCGCAGGCGGGGTTCGTACCGCCGACCTGCACGATCACGGGAGGCGGACACGTCTGTGCCTGGGCGATGCCAGGCAGAACAAAAGCAATGAACAGAATTACAGCGGGCGCGAAACGGCGCAAGGAGCCTCCGAGGAGTCACGTCGAGTGACTCGGGATATTCAAAGTCTTATCTTGAAAATTGCTGACCGGGTAGGAATGACAGAACGTATCCGATCCTGACGGACGGAGCAATATCTTTTTTCAGAACGGATGTTCGGTTCGGAGAGAGAGAGCCGCGCTATCCTCTGTGCCTCCGTGGTAATGGATTTCCCGGAAATCTTTCGAAGTACATATCGTTACGCCAACGGATGAAAGCCAGACACACGCGAGAAGTCCGTATCGGCAACGTCACCATCGGCGGTGACAACCCCATCGCCGTCCAGTCGATGACGGCCACCAGGACGCAGGACGTCGCCGCCACGATCCGGCAGGTGGAGTTGCTCGAAGAGGCCGGCGCGGACGTGATCCGCATCGCCATCGATACACCGAAGGACGTCACCGCCCTCGCCGAAGTGCGCGCGGCCCGGCCGCACGCCAACCTGGTCATCGACCTGCAGGAGAACTACCGGCTGGCCGAACGGGTCGCCCCATTCGTGCAGAAGCTCCGCTACAACCCCGGCCACCTCTACCACATCGAGCGCGACAAACCGATCAGCGCCAAGGTGGCCTACCTCGTCGACGTCGCCCGCACGCACGGCTGCGCCATCCGCATCGGTGTCAACGCCGGATCAGTCGATCCGGAGAAGCTCGACAAGTATCCGAAGGAAGACTCGATCTCGCCGATGATCGATTCCGCGCTGGAGCACTGCGCGATGCTGGACGAGCTCGGCTTCGATCAGTATGTCGTCTCGCTGAAAGACTCCGATCCGAACAAGGTCATCGACGCGAACATCCGCTTCGCCGAGGCCCGTCCCGATGTGCCGCTGCACCTCGGCGTCACCGAGGCCGGCATGCCGCCCGACGGGGTCATCAAGACGCGTGTGGCCTTCGAGCAGCTCATCACCCGCGGCATCGGCGACACGCTGCGCGTCTCGCTCACGCTGCCATTCGAGAACAAGGGCGACGAGATCACCGTGGGACGCCAGATCCTGAGCGACATCGCCAACGGCCGCTTCCGCTCCGTGGCCCGTTTCGAGCAGAAGGGGATGAACATCATCAGCTGCCCGTCCTGCTCGCGCGTCGAGAACGAGGCCTTCATCGACCTGGCGCAGAACGTCCGCGAGATGACCATGTACGCGAAAGAGCACGACATCACCATCGCCGTGATGGGCTGCCGCGTGAACGGGCCCGGCGAGACGGACGACGCGGACCTCGGCATGTGGTGCGCGCCAACCTACGTGAACCTCAAGCGCGGCCCGGAGTCGCTCGGCCACTACACGTACGATGAGATCCTCGGCAGGCTGCGCATGGAGCTCGACAAACTGATCGATGAGAAGCGAGGCGTCGCCGTTTGAGACGAATCCCCTACCTCGTTCTCTCGCTCGTCATCATCATCTGCGATGCCTGGACCAAATGGCTCGTGTCGACGCGGATCGATCTACACGAGTCGATTCCTCTGATCCCTGATTTCCTTCAACTGGTCCACGTCCGCAACACCGGCGCGGCATTCGGAATTGGCGCCAACGCCGACTCGCGCATCGTTCCGTACCTGCTGAACCTCGGCGCCGTCGGCGTCTTCTTCGTCGTGGTCGCCTACGCCTTCCGCGCCGCGGTCACCGACCGCGTTCTGCAAACGGGGCTTCACCTCATCCTCGGCGGCGCCATCGGGAACCTCATCGACCGCTTCCGCGTCGGCTACGTCGTCGATTTCGTCGACGTCTTCGTGAAATCGCACCACTGGCCCGCCTTCAACGTCGCCGACTCCGCCATCTGCATCGGCATCGCCCTCCTCTTCCTCGACATGCGAAGAAAGCCGGAGTCCGATGAGGTGACGAGCGGGTCAATGATTGACCCTGCATCGATCGAAAGTCGATCGACGTCGATCAAGATTTGATTGACATCGATCGAAAGTCGATTGACGTCGATCAAGATTTGATTGACATCGATCAAAAGTCGATCGACATCGATCAAGAATTGATTGACGTCAATCAAAAGTCGATCGACGTCAATCAAGATTTGATCGACGGAGATCAAAAGTTGATCCACATCGATCGAGAATTGATTGACGTCAATCAAAAGTCGATCGACATCGATCAGGAATCGATCGACATCGATCAAAAGTGTATCGAAATCAGGACACTGGGCCGCTTACAGCCTCGCCAACTGCTCCTTCGGATAGTTTCGCGCGTCCACCTTCGGATGCGCCTCGGCGATTCGGCCGTTCTCATCGATGACGTAGGCGATCCGCTTCGCGTATTCGTCTTTCGGCGTATCGGCGGCGCCGTAAGCGATACCGATCTTGCGGTCGGTGTCACATAGCAGCGGGAAGGGGAAGCTGAATTTCTCGGCGAAGCGGGCGTTGGCGTCGACGTCGTCGACGGCCGCATCGCCATCTGGGCTGCCGCCCCGCCGGGCGCGCAACAGGATCTCATCGGCGCCGACCCGAAGCACTTCTTCATCCCGCGCTACGTCGGGGTGGGCAGCTGGGTAGGAATCCGCCTCGACACGAAGCTCGCCAAGGGCACCATCTCCGCCCTCATCAAGCAGGCGTATCGGACGATCGAGCGAGCAGAAGCCCTGCGGCGAAACGGCGATGACGGTGATTCTATCAATCGCCGTCAGGCTTGACTCTGCTCGAAATCCGACATAACTTACTTCCATCCAGATAACGCGGCTGGAGCGACCCCGGAGGGTTATGACTTGTCGTCAAGCCTTTGCAGCCTCATGACTTCGATGGCGTTGATTCTAGTCGCCGACAACGTTCTGATCGTTCACGCCGGCGTTTCCTACGACGCGTTCACTAGATTTCCACCCGCCGCCGGCGACTGGCGCGAATCCTTATAGATATGCGGTTTCGGATACCGATTACATCTCGGTGGCAGACTCTGATGATGCGATTCGCCGCCGTGTTGTATTTGTCGATTCTTCCGGGGCCTGGCGCTCCGTCGCTATCCGCGGCTCCGCAGGGGCGCAGCCAGGAGGCTCAAGACCCCGATGCCAATTTATTCGCAAAGCTCAAGCAGAAAGAAGTCCTTCGCGTCATCAACGTCCTTCGCCAGTATGCGACGAGCCGCAGACCCGACCTCGTCCCGCTACTGGATTCGGTTCAGTTGATCGTTCCTAGGGCAGCTGGCTCTGACGTAAACGCCTCCGCCTATCGCTGGGGCCGCTCCAGTATCGTCAGCATCAACTATAATCTGCTTCTCGCTTTTCTCGTCTTCGCCGAGCTCAGCACGGCTTTCGAGACACATCATCCGGAGGCAGAGACTGCTTACAAACAAACCGTCGTCGAATATGAGTGGTATCTCCGGCAACGGTCAACCAGAGCAGTGGGGCTGCCCTGGGTCATTTACAGTACTAGGCGCAGGTACATTCCCGACGACGGCATCAGTACTATTGCCGAGGCTCTCAGGCACGACATCATTGCCTGGGCCGTTTTACATGAGATCTCTCATCATATTCTGGGCCACACGGCAATCGATGCCGGGACTCTTTCGCTATCAGCGAGCCGCAAGCTCGAGCTCGAAGCCGATGTTTCAGCGTTCAGTCTGTCAAATGCTCTCGGTCTTAGTCTTACGAACCTCAAGGCTTTCTTCGAGCTCCAGGCCCGGCTGGAACCCTTGTTAATTAAGCACCATCAGGAACCCGAGGAGGCCAAGAGCGATCACCCAAGCTGGGCCACTCGGCTTCGTACACTGACCGCTTATATGGAACAGCACCCTCCGCCCAGAAGCGCGTGGGTCGCTTTCGGGGCGGACAAGTTTGTGAAGGATGAACGATTGGCCGGAACGGGTCTGTCGCCATACAGAATTTCTTCCTTTCATTACATCATTCCTGATGACCCGATCACCTGGGCGAATTTAGGCTTCGACGCGATCTGGGAGGCTTCAAGCGAATTTCACCTCAGTGCCGAAGATCCCCTTCTAGACCCCGTGGCCGTGTCCCTCGAGAACGGGCAGATGAACTTATACTCGCGCAGCGACACCTTCCTTACCCATGTCGTTATCGCCAGCCCGCATGACGTTTCATCGCATCGCACTGTAACGATGACGGTTGTTTCCACCGGCGAACCGCATACTGGAAACTCCATAGTATTTCGCGATTCGGCGTTTCGATGGGAGACGGGCCCATCGGTCGGAGGCGTTTCCCTCCGCGATTTCCAGTCCTCTCCGCCAAAGGATGTGATCCTGAAGATCGTCAGATCGATGGTGCAGGTCCCGACGCTGCTACGGCCGATTGAGCGCTCCGTGACCAACCTGCTTCGATCGGACGGCGCAGCGTATCTGGCGTATATGAAGGGTGATATCACGACAGATGAGTACTCGCAGTCTGTTGTCCATGCCTACCAAACAATGGCGGGAGATTTAAGAATGATCCTGGGTGACGAGATCGCGGCGGAACTTGTCACGCGGATCCTCGACACGCCCTACTGCAAAGTGCGCGAGATTCGTAAGGAGCTCGTGCATACTCCGTAGCATGCGTCTGGTTTGAGAAAGGGGAATGGATGACCCAGCCGAATCGTCGCGAAATACTAAAGCTTTTGGGTGCCGGCCTGCTCCTGACAAGTGCGAGTACACGGGAAGGACCATCCTTGTACGCCGACGTGCAGGAGGTTTCCATCGCGGCATGGATGGGCGCCTGGATGAGGGCCCGGAATGTGGTGTCCCGGCCACTTCATATAGGTCGATTCGCAGAGCCGATCTATTTTCTGCTGGGACCGATCGATTGGAGTCCGAGCTTACGTCAGGGCGACAAATATCAAGGAGTAGAAGTTCCGGCCGGGTTTGTGACTGATTTCGCAAGTATCCCGAGGCTTTTCTGGTCACTGCTGCGACCGGATGGAGAATATGCATATGCGGCCGTGATTCACGACTATCTTTACTGGACGCAGACCCGTTCCCGGGAAGAGGCGGACGGAATCCTGTTGCTTGCAATGAAGGATTTTGACGTTGCCGAGACCACAGCTACCGCTATTTATGAGGCGATTAGAATCGGTGGCGGCAAGGCCTGGAGGACGAACTCTCAATTAAGGCTCAACGGAGAGAAGCGTGTATTAAAGCGATTTCCTCAGGATCCCACTATCAGGTGGAGTATTTGGAAGAGGCAACGGAATGTCTTTGCAGACAACCCGTAAGGTTTCGGCGTGGAGTCACCAAGACGAAGCGACGGCATAATCGACGTCGGGTTCGCCCGCGCGGCGACGTGGCTGATGACGCCCATGCCGTCGATGCGGGGCATCATTCAGGTCTAGCACCAGGAGATCGAAGGCGTTGGCGTCGAGTTGCACGCGTCGGCACCGTCAGACTTGACGAAGAATCATGGCCGTGGCGCGCCAGAAACGCGCGCCACGACGAACGGACGGCCGGCGCGTCATCTGCGACGAGAACGCGCATCTCCCCGACGAGGAATCACAGCCTCGCCAACTGCTCCTTCGGATAGTTTCGCGCGTCCACCTTCGGATGCGCCTCGGCGATTCGGCCGTTCTCATCGATGACGTAGGCGATCCGCTTCGCGTATTCGTCTTTCGGCGTATCGGCGGCGCCGTAAGCGATACCGATCTTGCGGTCGGTGTCACATAGCAGCGGGAAGGGGAAGCTGAATTTCTCGGCGAAGCGGGCGTTGGCGTCGACGTCGTCGAAACTGGCGCCGAGGATAGTGGTGTTCTTCGCTTCGTACTGGTCGATGAGGTCCCGGAACCCGGAACCCTCGGCCGTTCAGCCAGGTGTGTCGGCCTTCGGATAGAACCACAGCACGACCTTGCGGCCCCGCAGATCGTGCAGCGCGACGTTGCTGCCGTGATGATCCAACACTTCGAAATCAGGGGCTTCGTCACCAACCTTGAGCATGCGTCCTCCTTGAAACGACTTCAGCAAGAAACGAACCGTACCCGCGAATGACACTCAGCTCTCCACCAGCGTCCGCAACTGCCTGCTGGCTACGGTCAGCATGGCCAGGTCGACCGTTTGCGCGGCACGGAAGTCGGTCATCATCTGGTCGATGCGCTCGACTTCGCGGGGACGGCCGGCCAGCCAGCGGTCGACGGGATCTTTCGCGCCGTCACCCTCGGAGAGGACGCGCGAGGCGAGGGTGCTCTGGTAGTTGAAGAGATCGTCGACTGCGGCGGCGACGGCGGCTTTCTGCCACGGCGTTTCGGCGGCGATGGAGGCGCCGGCGCTGCGGAGACGGTCGAGGCCGAAGCGGGCTCCGACGCTGAAGTAGACCCGGGCCACATCCTCGACAGGACGGCCCATGCGCGAGAGGCGGACGATGTCGAGGGCCGCACCCATCACGCCGAGGCTGGCGATGCGATAGGCGACGCGCTCGGGAACGCCGTCCATCTCCAGCTCGCCCTGCCGCGCTTTGAGCGACCCGAGGAGCGAAGCAGGAAGAATGTCATTCAGCTTGTCGGAGATCCCGGCGATGGCGGGGCGGAACTCGCCGACGTACCGGGCGGTTTCGAGGGACTCGTAGCCGCTGATGAGCAGCCAGTTCATGGCACGCTCCAACAGGCGCCCGACGTCGATCAGCATCTCGATCTGCACGCGCGCCGGGAGGACGTTGTCCTGCGCCTCGATCTCCGACCAGAGCGAGCGAAGGTCGAATGATTCGCGGATGATGGTGAAGGCACGGGCGACGTCGGCGACCGACTTGCCGGTCTCCTCGGTCATCTGCCAGACATACGTCGGGCGGATGCGGTTGATGATGTTGTTGGTGACGTAGGTGCCGATGATCTCGCGCCGCAGACGATGCCGCTCGATGGTGGAGCGGTACGTCTCGCGCAACGGTTTCGGGAAGTAGAGGACGAGATCTTCGACGAGGAGCGGATCGTCGGGCAGATCGCTGGCCAGCAGGTCGGCGTAGAGCACGATCTTGCTGTAGGCCAGAAGCACGGCCAGCTCGGAACGCATCAGGCCGATGTGGGCGGTGTGCCGCTGGGCGATGGTCTCGTCATCGGGGAGACCTTCCAGTGCGCGGTCGAGACGTCCGGCGCGCTCGAGGGCGCGCATGAAGCGGGCCTGCTCATCCAGCACGGACTCGCCGAGGGCCTGGGTGAGCGAGATGGCCTGGGTCTGCTCATAGTTGTCGCAGAGCACGAGCTGGCCGACCTCGTCCGTCATCGCCGCGAGAAGGGTGTTGCGCTCATCGAGTCCGGCGAGCTCGCCGCGCTCGATGGCGTCGTACAACAGAATCTTGATGTTGACCTCGTGGTCGGAGGTATCGACGCCCGCGGAGTTGTCGATGGCGTCGGTGTTGATCGCGCCTCCGCGGAGGGCGTATTCGATGCGCGCCTGCTGCGTGAAACCGAGGTTGGCCCCCTCCCCTACCACCCGCACGCGCAGCTCGCCGGCATCGACGCGAATGGCGTCGTTGGCGCGGTCGCGCGCCGCGGCGTGATCCTCATCGCTGGATTTGACGTAGGTTCCGATACCGCCCATCCAGAGCAGGTCGGCTTGGGCGCGGAGGATGGCCTTCATCAGTTCGGCCGGAGGGAGCGTCTTCTTCTCGAGCTCGAAACAGCGGGCCACTTCCTCCGACACCGTGACCGTCTTGGCGCTCCGCTCCAGAACCGCCCCCCCCGCGGACAGCAGCGCGGTGTTGTAGCCGTTCCAGTTGAGGCGCTGATCGAAGAGCCGCCGCCGCTCGGCCAGACTCACGGCAGGATCGGGATTGGGATCGACAAAGATGTGCGAGTGGTTGAACGCCGCCAGCAGTTTCGTATGCGGCGAAAGCAGCATGGCGTTGCCGAAGACGTCGCCGGACATGTCGCCGACGCCGACGACCGTGAAGTCTTCACGCTGAATGTTGGTGCCGAGCTCGCGGAAGTGGCGCTTGACCGCCTCCCATCCGCCCCGCGCGGTGATTCCCATCACTTTGTGGTCGTAGCCGGCGCTGCCGCCGGACGCGAAGGCATCGCCCAGCCAGAAACCGTATTCGGCGGAGATGCCGTTGGCGATGTCGGAGAACGTGGCCGTCCCCTTGTCGGCCGCAACGACGAGGTAAGGATCGTCGGCATCGCGGCGGACGACGTCGCGCGGCGGGATGACGTCGGCGCCGCGGAAGTTGTCGGTGATGTCGAGCATGCCCCGCAGCAGTGTCTGGTATGCCGCCACCCCTTCGTTTTGAAAGAGAGCGCGCTCGCTGGAGGGATTCTTGACGACGAATCCACCCTTCGAGCCCATCGGCACGATGACGACGTTCTTGACGTTCTGCGCTTTCATCAGTCCGAGGATCTCTGTGCGGAAATCCTCGCGGCGGTCCGACCAGCGAATGCCGCCGCGCGCGACCTTGCCGGCGCGAAGATGAATGCCCTCCATCGATGGCGAGTAGACCGAGATCTCGAACATCGGCCGCGGCAGCGGCAGCTCACGGATCGCCTGCGAATCGAGCTTGAAGGAGAGGTACGGTTTGCGGTTGCCGCTCCCGTCGCGCTGGTAATAGTTCGTCCGCAACGTGGCCTCGATGAGCGTGAGGTAGAGGCGCAGGATGCGGTCCTCATCCGGGCTCTTCACGCGCTCGAGCGCATCCTCTACCTGCGCGCGGATGCCGCCGGCCGCGAGATGACGGCCGGTCACGCCCGATGAGGCCATGCTCGCGCCGCGGAGCGTGGCCGCGCCGAGGGCGGGATCGAAGTGCGTCTCGAAAAGCTGGATGAGAAGGCGCGCAACATCGGCGTGCGCCGCCAGCGTCTGCTGGATCAACGGCTCGCTGACGTTGATTCCGATCTGGCGGATGTACTTGCTGTAGGCGCGCAGTACAACCACCTGGTTCCACTCCAGCTCCGCGGCCAGGACCAGGCGATTGAAGCCGTCGTTCTCCGCTTCGCGGTTCCAGACCCGGACGAATGTCTCCTGGAACTTCTGCTTGATGGGCGTGAGATCGTCCTGCATCCCCTCGGCATCGAGGCTGAAGTCGCGGATACGCACGACGGCTGCCGGAGCGAGCGGATGAACCTCGTACGGCTCCTCGGCCAGGACCTTGAGGCCCATGTTCTCGAGCCGCGGCATGATCTCGGAGAGCGGCACCGGCGGGCCGGAGTGGATGATCTTGCAGTGGAACTGACGCTCTTCACCGCGATGCCGATAGAGATCGACCACGAGCTTGCCGGTAACCAGGACTTCCTCGACATGCTCGATGTCGTACATGGCCGCCTCGGCATGGAAACGCTCCATGTACGCGGCGGAGAAGGCCCTCTTGTAACGCCGCTGCAGCTCGATCCCGGCCTCTTCTCCGTAGCGGTGGCAGAGCGTATCGAGGAGACGGTCGCCCCACGTACGCGCGGCGTCGGCGAGGATGGCCTCGATCCGCTTCTCATCGACATCGGGGATCTGGCCCGGCGTGGTCTTGACGACGAAGAGGATGCGCGCCAGCGGTGCGTCGGTGACGTGCTCGGAGACCGCCGTGTCGCGGCCGGCGAACTGCTCCTCAAGAATCTGCCTGGCCTTCTCGCGGAACTCGACCGTATTCTGATCGCGCGGCACGAAGACGTAGCAGGAGATGAATCGCTCGAAGACGTCCTTGCGCGTAAAAAGCGCCACGCGGTGCCGCTCCTGCAGCAAAAGGATGCCGCGGGCGATGTCGTAGAGCTGCCCGTCGGTGATCTGGAAAAACTCATCGCGCGGGAAGGTCTCGAGGATATCGACCAGCGCCTTGCCGTTATGACTGTGCGGATCGAGGCCGGCCCGTTCGATGGTTCGCTTGGCCTTGAGACGCAGCATCGGGATCTCCCGAACGCTGCGGCTGTACGCGGCGGAGGTGAAGAGCCCGAGAAAGCGATCCTCGCCAGTGAGATTGCCGGCATCGTCGTAGCGCTTGATGCCGATGCGGTCGAGCGGTACCGGGCGATGGACGGTGCTCCGGCTGTTGGCCTTGGTGATGATCAGCAGGTCCTTTGTGCGGGCGTATTCGCTGAACTGCGGCGTGAGCGGGGCGGCCCCGCGCGCGGAGGATTCGGCGCGGACCTCGCGAAGGATGCCAAGGCCGGTCGTAGGAATCGGCGGCAGATAGTCCTTGCCGTCGTGTGTCTCGAAACCGTAGCGCCGGTACCCGAGGAGGATGTAGTTGCCGTGGTCGAGCCAGTCGAGGAAGGCGCGCGCTTCGGCAACCTCCTCCTGCGGCATCGGCAGTTTGGCATGCTCGAGCTCGGCGACGCTGGCTCTGAGCTGACCGCGCATGGCCTGCCAATCCGTCACCGCGGCCCGCACGTCATGCAGCACCACTTCAATCGCCACACGGATCGCCTCGAGCTCGGCGGCATCCGTCTCCTGGTCGATCTCGACGTGCATGTACGACTCGACGATGGCGTCGATCTTCACTTCCTGCGTCGCCGTAAGCTCGATTCGCCGCCCTCCCTCATCGCGGCGAACCTTCACCACGGGATGGAGCAGGAGGTGGATCTTGCGCCCAACCCTCATGACCTCGGCGCTGACGGAGTCGACGAGGAAGGGCATGTCGTCATTGACGATCTCGATCACGGTGTGCTCGAGGCCCCAGCCGTTCCCTTCGACGGCCGGATTGAAGAGCCGCACCTTCGGACTGCCGATGTTGCGCTGCTCGCCGAACTGCCAGAGCGAAAGCGCCCCGCCGAGGAGGGTCTCGAATGCGGTGTAGATGATGTCGTCGGGGGCGACGAGAGCGAAATAGCGCCGGATGAAGGCTTCTGCGCTGTCTGCCTGCGCGTCGGCGACGCGCTTGTGCACTTCTGTGGCAAGCCGGTCGACAAGATCGGCCTTGCGCTGCTCAGGGGACATGGTCATGAATCGCGGCTCCTGCAACTGCGGGCCGGGATCATATCGCGAGGGAGGATCGCGCATGTGTGACGCGCTTGAAGGTACTGAGTTACTGAGTTGCTCGGTGGCGTTGGAGGTTAGCAACCCTGAAACTCCGCAACCCAGCAACCCGCAGGCTATCCGATCGCGCCAAGGCCTTCGAAGTACCGCCTCGCCATCTCCGCGCTTGCCGGATTGGTGTAGACCTCGGCGCGCGGATGCGCGATCACATCGGCGACGGCCTCCGCGACCTCTTCAGCCGTCTGCGGCTTCATCGCCGTGCCGGGGGTCCACGACGGCGGCACCGCGCTCGGCGTGCCGATCACGTTGCGCGCGAATTCGGTCGAGACCAGGCCGGGCATCACCAGCGATACCTCGACCCCTTTGGAGGCGACGTCGGCGCGCAGGTTCGCCGTCAGCGCGTTGAGCGCCGACTTGGCCGCGTTGTAGGCCGAGCGGTGTGCGGCGATCGGTACGCGGCCGAGGAAGGACGAGATGTTGATCAGATGTCCGTGGCCGCACTCGATGAAGTACGGGACGATGGCCTGCATCCCGTAGAGCGCCGACTTCACGTTGACGAGCATCATCTCGTCGAGATCCTCATCGGTCAGTTCGAGGACGGGGCGGCTGATGCCACGGCCGGCGTTGTTGATCCAGACGTCGACGCCGCCAAAGGCGCGGATGGCCTCATCACGCAAGCGCTCGACGTCGTCCCGGCGGGTGACGTCAGCAGTGACGGCAATGGCGTCAGGGCCGCACGCCGCGGCGACTTCGGCAAGCAACTGCGCTCTGCGCGCCGCCAGCGCGATCTTGTTTCCGTCGCGCCCCAGGCGCCGGGCGATGGCCGCGCCGATCCCTGCACTCGCTCCGGTGATGACGATGGATCTCAAGACGATGCTATTGTCTCTCGAAAGCGGAACCGCTCTGTAACTGTCGGGGACTGCCACCCTTCCGTCCGCGATGGTAGTGTGAGGCCTGACATTTGCAACTCCGGAGTTGCTTCAGCCACTCCTAACAAACCAGCAGGGAGAGAACGTGCTCATGCCGAGTGAAAGAGAAGATAGAGTGCCGACGTCTTCGATCGTGATGAAGGCGATCGACGCGAAGACGTTCACCGAATTGCAGTCGTTCGTCAAAGATCTGGAGAGCCGTCCCACCGAACGATTGCTCCACGATCTTCCCGATCTCGTTGGGCTTTCGGAAGCGAAGGCCGAGATCATCACCTACGTCGTCACCACCAAGTTCCGTCACGCGGGCGCGGACGAGCGCCAGACAATCCGCGAAAGCGTGGCCGAAACTTCGAAACGGATGCCGTACGGCGAGGAGCGCATGCGGGTTCTCTACATTCTCGACCGGCTGCGCGGCTTCGACAATTGATCGTCTGAAAGAACATCAGAGGGCTTCACGCCCGCGTACGCCGATATGTGATCGGCGAATCCCCGGTCACTCGCCGGTACGCGCGAAAGAACGTGCGCCGCGTACCGAACCCGCAGGCATAGGCGATGCGGTTCGTATCCAGCCCCGTGGTACGGAGCAGTCTTTGCGCCCGCCGCACCTGCAGGAGCTTGATGTAGTCCGACAGAGTGATCCCGTACTGCGCATGGAAGATGCGGCTCAGGTGCGACGCCGTGACGCCTAAGTGCATCGCCAGTTCCGAAGCGCGGGGCCTGTCCTCCCGCCGCATGCAGTCGAGGACGTACCGCGCGACCTCGAACCTCCCCAGGATTACTCCGTTCCTCATGCACGCGATGATAGGCCGGAGTGGAACGTATACGGCCCTACATCACGAAATGTCTCTAAGCACGAACCATGGACGAACGTGCCGGTCAGAACGCCGCCGGCTCCTGATACGTCCCGAAGACGTCGCGAAGCGCGTCGCTGATCTCCCCGACGCTGGCGTAGACCGTCACCGCGTCGATGAGGAACGGCATCGTGTTGGTGTTCGGGTCGGCGGCGGCGTTGCGAAGAGCCTGGAGCGCATCATGGACTTTTGTGGCATCCCGCTCGGCCCGGATGCGGTTCAGGCGCTCGATCTGTTCGCCGGCCACTGATTCATCGATGTAGAGAATCTCGTAGGGATCTTCGGTCTCCTGTTGGAAAGCGTTCAGACCGACGACGATTTTCTCGCCGGAGTCGACGGAGCGCTGGAACTGGTAGGAGGCGTCCCAGATTTCGCGCTGGGGGAAACCGGCTTCGATCGCTTCGACCATGCCGCCGAAGGCGTCGATCTTTGCGATGTAGTCGAAGCAGCCCTCTTCCATCCGGTTCGTGAGCTCTTCGATGAAGAACGATCCGCCGAACGGATCGACCGTGTTGATGACGCCCGACTCGTGGGCGATGATCTGCTGCGTGCGCAGGGCGATGCGCGCGGCCGCTTCCGTTGGCAGGGCCAGCGTCTCATCGAGCGAGTTCGTGTGCAGCGACTGCGTGCCGCCGAATACCGCCGCCAGCGCCTGGATGGTGACGCGAACGATGTTGTTGTAGGGCTGCTGCGCGGTGAGCGAACAGCCGGCCGTCTGCGTGTGGAAGCGAAGCTGCCACGACCGAGGATCCTTCGCGCCGTAGCGGTCGCGCATGACCTTGGCCCAGACGCGGCGGGCGGCGCGGAACTTGGCCACCTCTTCGAACAGATCGTTGTGGGAGTTGAAGAAGAACGAGAGGCGCGGGGCGAAGTCGTCGATGTCGAGACCGGCGCGGACGCCATACTCGACGTACTCCATCCCATCGCGGAGCGTGAAGGCCAGTTCCTGCAGCGCCGTCGAACCGGCCTCGCGGATGTGATAGCCGCTGATGGAGATGGGGTTGTACTTCGGAACATTTTCCGCGCAGAAGCGGAAGGTGTCGGTGATCAGCCGCATCGAGGGACGCGGCGGGAAGATGTACTCCTTCTGGGCGATGTACTCCTTGAGGATGTCGTTCTGCAGCGTGCCGGAGATCTTCTTCCAGTCGGCTCCCTGCTTCTGCGCCACGACCAGGTACATGGCCAAAGCGATCGGGCCGGTGGAGTTGATGGTCATGGAGACGGTCACATCCTCGAGGTCGATGCCGTCGAAGAGCGTTTCCATGTCGGCCAGCGTGTCGATGGCCACGCCGCATTTGCCGACCTCGCCGGCGCTGAAGTGATGATCGGAGTCGTAGCCGTAGAGGGTCGGCAGGTGGAAGGCGGTGGAAAGACCGGTTTGCCCCTGCGAGAGCAGGTACTTGAAGCGCTCGTTCGTGTGCGTGGCGCTTCCGAAGCCGGCGAACTGGCGCATGGTCCAGAGCCTTCCGCGGTAGCCGCCGGGATGGATTCCGCGCGTGTAAGGGAACTGGCCGGGAAAGGCGAGGTCGCGATCGAAGTCGAGAGCGGCCACGTCGGCCGGCGTCGCCAGCGGGTTGACTTCCATGGCGCTGACGGTGGTGAAGTCCTTCTTCCAGGACGCCCTCTTCGAGGATGCGTTCTTCCATTCCGCCGCTTCCCTGCCGATACCTCCCATGGCCTCGGCGGAGAAGAGCGGAAGCTGGCCATCGTCCGCGTTCGGAACGGGAGGGACCACTACGGGCTGCGGAATGTCGATTTCGTTTCGGCTCATATCAGGTCCATTTTGTCATATGAGCCGGAGTGGGATGTAATGGCTAACGAGATCGAAGACCTTGTCGCGCGTGATCAGAGTTGCATCGAGATCGATCGCGCACTGCGCGACGTGGGCGTCCGGTATCGTTAGATTCAACCCATGTGACGCCAGATCGCGGCGAAGATCGCCGACCGCGATCCAATGACGGAGATCAGTCCGATGGATTTTCAGGCTAGGAATGAGCTCTGCAATTGCGGCAGCCTCTTTCGCCTGCGTCGCCCCGCTCACAAGCTCGGAGATGACAAGTGGTGGGACGATGAGAAGATCCTCGGCCAATGCCAGATCCAGGGCATGAACGCCGAGACCATGTACATGATCGATGAGAACCGAGGTGTCAGCGACGGCGACCACGAAGCTCATCCACGTCAATATCCAGATGGATCTTCCCGCGCCATTTCTTAAACCACGCAGCCACTCTCTTCTGATTTTGACGATCAAACTCCTGGAGGACGGTCGGCGGCCGCGTACCGGTCGGCTGAACTCTCACCTCTGGCTCGTCAATTACTGGGCTAGCCTTCGCCATACCGCCATCATAAACATTGCGCGCGGTCACTTCAATCCTTCCGGGCGACAAGCAAAAGTCCCGGTCCGAAGGGGATGAACGAGAAGAGCCGATCGAGCGAGAAAATCGCGCGGACGGTGTTCACCAGCAGCCGCGAGCGGCCCGCCCGGGCCACGGAGCGAAGGGCGGCATCGTCCTGAACTGCGCGGCGCGCGCGGCGCTTATTCATCGGCAGGATCACCAGGGTGTCGTAGACGAGGACGATCGGAAAACCCCAGAAGGCCGCCTTCGCGATCGTCATCGATGCGGTGCGGAAGAGAGTTGTCAGCTGTGTACGGGTATAGCGGCGGCGATGTTCGTAGTAGTCGTCGCTGGCGGTCCAGAGGGATTGCAGCGCCGGCACGGTGGCGATACATGTACCGCCCGGGGCCAGAACCCTGGAGATCTCGCGGACGGCCGAGGCATCGTCGTCGAGGTGCTCGAGAGTCTCGCCGGTGGTCACGCCGTCGAACGCGTCTGTGCGAAACGGGAGGCGCGTCAGATCGCCGATGACCACCGGGATGCCGAGGTTCGCTTTGACGTGGAGGGCCGCATCGAGCGAATAGTCGATGCCGATGACGTCGTAGCCGCGCTTCTGCATGCGGCCGGCGAGCTGGCCGAGGCCGACGGCGGCGTCGAGAATGCGCGCACCGTCCGGGAGTCTCTCAACCTCACGGGTAATGATGCCGAGGCGGTACTCGTGACGTGGGCCGAACATCTCGGGCTGGCTTCCCCAAGCGTGGGTGTGGGCGGGATTCGCATCCATGGAGATCACGAATGGTACACTTCGAGTTCTCCACGGAAAGGAATCTGTCCATGTCAGCCCGGCAAAACTGCTCATCCTTCGTACGGTTAGTTCTCGCCTCGACCCTGCTGGTAGCAGGTATTACCCCATCTTCGTTTGCCGCCCAACAACCCGATGTCGCGTCACAAGCTTCACTCCAGATGATCAGTCAACGTGGTGACACGATAGGACCGGGAGACGGCAGAACTTACACATGGAGCACTCCAGCTATCTCAGCATTCGTAGGAAGTGAGCTTGCTTCGTCTGGAGAAGCAGTTCCGAACTCTATCAGTATTTTTGTCGGCGCTCCGAGCGGCTCGTTTGAAGATGTTATCGTGAATTTTTTTACGCCAAACATACCCGCACAGTCAGGAATCGGTGTCGATCCAACGGCGTTCTTCAAAGGTATCTACGTTTGCACTAACTTATCCCCTTCAACGGACGTTCCGGGTATCAGCTTTGCTGTTTCCAACTTCACCATCCCCGGTACTTGTGGGTCGTATCATGGTAAGTTCACCATCACCACGATCGCGGTCACGACAACGCAAGACCCTACCACCAACAAACCGATTTTTCATCTCTCTAGCCTCGACGTACAGTTCACGGTTCAGTGCACGACGGCAAAGGGACAGGTCGTCGGGCACCTCATTTTTAAATCAGCGCCAATCGCCGGCGCTGTCCCTTACGACCCCGTCGCTGCGGGCGCGCAAAGCGACTTCGGCACGTGCCCCGGCGGCACTACTGGTTCCGGAACACCAGGTAGCGGTTCCGGAACACCAGGGAGCGGCTCCGGCGGTGGCCCAACCCCCACCGCGCCCACGATCGTTCTCCCCGACACTGCGATGACATCGTCCATTTCGATGGTCAACTCTGACTCGACGAGCGTCTCCTTCTCGACCTTCGTCCCGACGACGACCACGTCCGACGTCACACTGACAGCGACAACCGATGCCGACGATCTCCTCGCCACCATCACACCCTCGGTGATCAAATCAGGCGATACCGGCAACGCAACCGTGACCATCCAGACCACGGCCACCACACGCGCCGGCGAGCACATCGTCACACTCACAGCGGACGACGGCACCGTGTCGTCATCAGCGTCGATTCACGTCACCGTCTCCTGCGATCCCCCCTTCATCCTCGGTCTCGATCAACCGAAGGGCTCGACCCTCTCCCCCGGCAGAACGACTCTGCTCTCCGTGAAAGCGTCGGGCAGCGGTCCGTTCACCTACCAGTGGTTCACCGGTTCGAGCGGCCTGGTGAATTTCCCGCTGGCCGGCGGGACAACTGCGAATTTCACGACCTCCGCGATCAACGACACGACGTCCTATTGGGTCCGCGTAACGAATCCCTGCGGCAGCGTCGATAGCCAAACTGCCACGATCACGGTCCCGCCAGCGGCGAGGTGGACCGGGCGCCGCTGATCACAACGTCATCGACGCAATGCAAACGCCCGGACCGGTTCCGGGCGTTTTGCTTTTATGATCCGCACATGAAAAAGAGTGTCGCACTCGCTTTTCTCGTACTGTTTCCGGTCATCGCTTCCGCGCAGAGTGCGCCGCCACCCGAAGCGCCGTGGCAGTTTGTCGTCGCCGGCGATTCGCGCAACTGCGGAGATATCGTCATGCCTGCCATCGCGGCGGCCGCGAGCAAGGACGGCGCGAAGTTCTACTGGCATCTCGGCGATTGGCGCGCCATCTACACGTTCGATGAGGACATGGTGCAGGCAGCGGCCATGGCCAAAAAGTCGCTGCAGTTGCAGAACTATCTGTTGACCGCGTTTCAGGACGCCATCGACAATCAACTGAAGCCGTTTGAAAAGGCGGGAGTTACCGTTTACGTGGGTATGGGCAACCACGAAACGATCTGGCCGATGACGCGGAAGGCGTTCATGACCGCGTTTCGCGGCTACCTCGACCTGCCGGCCATCCGCGCCCAGCGCGCGAAGGACGATGCCTATACCTTTCAACCGCCGGTCGAGACCTATTATCACGTCGTCGATCACGGGATCGATTTCATCACGCTCGACAACGGCTCGTGCGACATGTTCGACGGGCAGCAAATGAGCTGGCTGACCGCGCTGCTGGACCGCGACGCGGCCGACGCGGCGATCAAGACGGTCGTCGTCGGCATGCACGAAGCCCTCCCCGACAGCCGCTCCTGCGGCCACAGCATGAGCAACTACCCCCACCAGCGTGACACCGGCCGCAGGGTCTACCACCTCCTGCTCGAAGTGCGGGACAAATACCAGAAACAGGTTTACCTCCTGGCCAGCCACTCCCATTTCGTGATGGACAACGTCTACGACTCCGCCTACTGGCGCGCGAACGGCGGCGTGCTGACCGGGTGGATCGTCGGAACCTCGGGGGCAGTTCGCTACGAGTTGCCCGACGGCGTCACACCGGGACCGAATACGAAGACTGGCGTCTACGGCTATCTTCTGGGCACGGTGAGTCCGAACGGCTCGATCGCATTCAAGTTTCACGAATTGACCCTGAGCGACATTCCGGATGACGTGATCACGAAGTACTCGAAGAGCTTCGTCGATGACTTCTGCTTCAAGAAGAACCGCGATCCTCGGGCGCAGCACAGCAGTTGCCCTCCGATGTCTCAGTGCTCGGACGGCAGCGACTGATCAGTTCCGCAGATCGCTCGGCACCCGGCTGATCCAGGAGAGAACGACATCCGCTTCGGCCAGCATCCGACCGGTGGCGCGCAGGAGCGCCTCGCGCTCATGCTCCGTCAGGTCGGGCTCCTCCTCGATGATCCGGGCCAGCCCCCGGACATTGTCGACGATGCCCGACATCTTGAGGACGATGAGATTCGAGAGCAGGACGGTGTGGAGTTGGTGCATTCCCTAAAGGAGTAGCAGCACCCCGGAAAATCTCCCCGGTCCCCCCCGCGACTGACTGGAACGAACGGCTTGAGCTCACGCGGAGGCGTGGAGTGCGCGGAGAAAGAAGACCCTCATCGTCTCATCGCCTCCTCCGCGTCTCAGCGTCTCCGCGTCTCCGCGTGAGTGCTTCTTCATCGCCCTAACCCGCGACGGGATGAGCGTCCGGCTTACGGTTCCAGTAGGAGACCGCAAGCAGAAAATCCGAGACGTTGTTCGAAGCGAACGACGGTGCGAGATCGGATGGCGCAATGATCCCGGCGATGTGGCCGTCGCCGTCGACGACCGGCAGCCGCCGCACCTGCTCCCGCTCCATCAGATCGATGGCCGCCTGGATGTCCTCGTCCTGACCGACCGTGTAAACTGTCTTCGTCATCACTTCGCTCACGGGAACCTCTGTGGAAGCTTTCCCCATGGCCACCGCGCGGCACGTGATGTCACGATCAGTAATCACCCCTACTACCTTCGTCCCTTCGCAAACGGGAATGACACCGCAATCGTGATCCAGCATCAGCTTCGCCACACGATCGAGTTTGTCGCCCGGCTTGCAGCACGTTGGCGAGCTTGTCATTGCATCTTTGATTAGCATGACCTTACCTCCACATCACTTATGACCTGGTCCCGTCCCTATTGCGAGGAACGATTACACGTTGCAGTTGTGTCACTCGTCACGCAGAGAGCCCGGCGCAATCACGCGATCGTGTGAATGGCGAGTGCTGTCCGTCCTGCCGCGACCTCAGTCCAGCGACTCATCCGCGTACATGGAGCCGGAGACGTGATTGCCTCGCTGCTCTAGCGCCTCGATCTTGAACGAGGGAGGCAGCGTGCAGCGATCGAACGAACAGTCCTTGAACCACTCCGGCCGCATATAGCCGCGGAAGCGGACCCCCGTAAAGACGACGCCGTTGAACTGCACTTCATCAGCGGGCGTGGAGAGGTCCATGACAGCGGCCGCCGGCGCGGTGCCACGGTTCGTGATCACCGAATTCTCGAACGCGCAGACGGTCCCTGCCGTGATGACGTTAGGGTGCGCGTCATCCGTGGGAGTGCTCCGGAACTTCGCGAGCCCGAAATTCGTCAGATCCAACTCGACGCCATGAAAGAGGCAGTCGACAAAGTCGAGACGAATGGCATTCGTGCCATAGAAACCGCCCGCCTCGAAGGAAACATTCGTGAACGTCGCATTGCTGAGGGTTAGCTCCCTTGCCCACACGACACTGGCAAGCGTGGCTCGACGCACGTCCAGGCGTTCGACATTGCCCGACCCGAACGTCGTATTGACCAGTGCGCCGCCGTCGATGACACCGTTCCGCCACTTCACGTTCCGCAGTGCCCAGCGAGCCTCAGGCTTCTCCCGGCGAAGCAACTCGCTCGACAACATGACGGCATTGAGGCGCGCCGCATCGCTCGCCTCTGGATTCACGGTCATTCGCAACGCCGTGCCAAGCATGACGTCGTCACCATGAAACGGACCGGCTGCGCGCGCCAGATCGTCGCCGGGCAGCGGCTGCGCTGCTGATGAGAGTCGCGCCACCATGGCGTTGCGGTCGCGAAGGTGTGTCAACCACGCGGCACGGCTGACCAGCCATGCCATTCCGGCGATGCCTGCGGCGAGGATGACCACGACCGCCGAGAGCTTCAGCAGCGCGGCCCGGCGGCGTCTACGTTGCACGCACGCCAACTGCTCCGCGAGCTCGGCACTCACCTTCTGTTGTTCAGCGTCTGTGGCGGTGAGGAAATGGATGCGGTGCTCGAGCAGACGGATCGGCGTCGGGAGTAAAGCCTCGACGTCGCCCATGCGAATCGGGATGACCTCGAGCCCTCGGGCGTGCGCGAAGTACCACTCCGCCTGACACCATTCGCTCTTCGCCGAGGAGGGAGTGAGCAGCGTGACGACGGCGTCGGCACGGCTGACTTCATCGGTGAGGCGGCGGACGAAGTCCTCACCACCAATCATTTCCTCGGTATCGAGAAAGACAGTGAAACCGCGCCTGACGAGCATCGTGCGGATCTCGCTAGCGAGCGAACTGTCCTCGCGCGCGTAGCTGATGAAGATTCGAGGACGCAGCATCCGCATGACCGGCCTAAGGCTCGTCCTTCACACCGAAGGACGCGATCGGAAGTTCAGCGAGACCCGGTTCCCGACCGGCCAGCACGCTTCCGACGAGCGTCGTCGTCTCCGTCCCGATCGTCTCTTCTGGCAAGCTCACAAGCTTAATCGATGTCCCGCGGAGGGGTTCGGCTTAGTGGAGACTGGTTTCTCATTCCCGGAGCGAGTTTTTACGTCCCCGGGAACGAGGTTTCTCGTTCCCAGAACGAGTTTTCGCGTCTTTGGAAACGAGCTTTCTCGTTCGCTGAACAGTTCTTGCGTTCCCGGAACGAGCTTTCTCGTTCTCGGAACGAGTTTTTACGTTCCTGGGAACGAGCTTTCTCGTTCCCGGAACGAGTTTTTACGTTCCTGGGAACGAGCTTTCTCGTTCCCCGAACGAGTTCTTGCGTTCCCGGAACGAGCTTTCTCGTTCCCGGAACGAGTTTTTACGTTCCCGGAACGAGCTTTCTCGTTCTCGGAACGAGTTCTTTGGCAGGCGAGCACAGGCTAACTGACCGTCGATAGCGACTCTATCTTCATTGAAACAAATGACTTATGCCAGAAGCAGCACGATGGACGCCTTAACCGCTTCCACAATCGATGGTTACCCCATCTCCTCCGCGCAGCCATTCGCGGACGCGATCTCGGTCGGCGGAGAAAGTCCATGGGGTCACACCTCCGCGACGACGTGGCCGTGGAGTATGGTTATAAAGCCTCCCCCATCGGACTCTCTCCCACGAACGTGTCGAAGTCTTCCCTGGTGTCGATGTCAACGAGCACGCCCCGGTCGTCCACCGGCACCTTGGCGGTCGATTGCACGTGCTCGCCGAAAATGGCCCTGCAGCCGACGTCGCCGCGGATGCCCAGCATCTCGCCGAAGAGCGACCGGTCGACGATTACGGGGTTTCCACGAACGCCGTTGTAGGTCGGGACGACCACGCTGGCGCAGCTGCGGCGATACTCATCGATGAGCAGATCGATCGTACGCGGCGCGACGAACGGCTGATCGCCGAGGACGATCATCGCCGCCTCGGCCGCCTCGGGAAGAGCACGCAGGCCGGCCTGGATGGACGTGCTCATACCGCTCGCAAAATCGGGATTCGTCACGATGCGCTCGACACTGCTCTCAAGCAAGCGAACCTTTTCCCGGATCTCGTCCGCATGCGCTCCCAGCACGATGACGATGTCGTCGATCTTCGATCCGCGCAGGTTGTCGAGCGCATGATCGAGGATCGTCTTGCCGCCGAGGCGGAGCACCTGCTTGCACTGCCCGAAACGCGTGGCCTGGCCCGCGGCCAGGACGATGGCGGAGATCATGTGTAGTCGGCCCGAATCTGTCGAAAACAGAAAGGGCCGCGTCACCGCGGCCCTTCATTCAAAGTTCCTTTGGAGCGGGCAACCGGACTCGAACCGGCGACATCGACCTTGGCAAGGTCGCACTCTACCAACTGAGTTATGCCCGCGAACGACGGCGAAGAGTAGTCAGCGTTTCGGATGCTGTCAAGCGCTCGCCGTTGTCTCGCGCGCTAACGGGATGAACCTCATCCCTATTCCTCACGGCCGCTCCACGCGGATGCCGTAGGCGTTCAGCTTCCGGTAGAGATTCGAGCGTTCCACGCCGAGGGCGTCGGCGGTACGGCTGACGTTGCCGGCGAACTCGCGAAGACGGGAGAGGATGTACTGCTTCTCGAACTCGTCGCGCGCCTCGCGCAGCGTCATCCGCGCATCGATCTGAGCCGGAAGCGCGGCCGGAGCGCCGAGTTGTACGTCCTCCGGCTCGATGACCTCCCCTTTCATCAGGATGGCCATCCGCTCGATGACGTTGCGAAGCTCGCGCACGTTGCCCGGCCAGTGATAGGCGCGAAGCTTCGAGGCCGCTCCCGACGACAGGCGTTTCTTCGGCGTGCCGGTCTCCGCGGCGAAACGGCGCAGGAAATGCTCGGCCAGAAGGGTTACGTCGTTGCCGCGCGCGCGCAGCGGAGGCACCTCGATCGGCACGACGTTCAAACGGTAGTAGAGATCGCTGCGGAAGCTGCCGGCGGCAATCTCCGTCTCCAGGCTCTTGTTCGTCGCCGCGATGACGCGCACATCAACACTGATGGTCTGCTGTCCGCCGACTTTCTGGAACGTCTGCTCCTGCAACACGCGCAGCACCTTGGCCTGCGTCTTCAGGCTCATGTCGCCGATCTCGTCAAGGAAGAGCGTTCCGCCATCGGCCAGCTCGAACTTGCCCTTGCGGTCGTCGATCGCGCCGGTGAATGCCCCCTTGCGATGTCCGAAGAGCTCCGACTCGATGAGCTCCTCGGGGATGGCCGCGCAGTTGACGTCGATGAACGGCAACTCGGCGCGTTGCGAAAGACGGTGCAGCGTCCTGGCCACGATCTCTTTCCCGCTGCCGTTCTCGCCGGTGATGAGGACTCGGCTGTTCGAGGGCGCGGCGGAGCGGATCTGCTCGTCGAGCTTCTTCATGACGTCGCTCTCGCCGATCAGCAACTCTTCCAGCGTGAAGTGCTGGCGAAGGTCGCGCACCTGATCGCGCAGCTTGCGGTCGGCGAGGGCGTGGTTCACGGTCAGCAGCACGCGCTCGAGGGAGAGCGGCTTCTCGAGAAAGTCGTATGCGCCGAGGCGTGTGGCACGGACGGCGGAATCGATGTTGCCGTGGCCGGAGATCACGATCACCGGCGGCGCGCCGACCGTCTTCAGCCGCTCCAGCACCGCCATGCCGTCGATACCCGGCAGCCAGAGGTCGAGAAACACGAGGTCGTACTCCTCGCGCGCGAACTGCGCGATCGCCGCCTCGCCGGAGTCGCAGAGGGTCGGCTGATGCCCTTCATCCTCCAGGATGTTCGCCAGCGTCTCGCGAATGGAAGCTTCGTCGTCGATGATCAGTATTTTGGCCATTGCCTACCTGGGATTACGCCGGCAGCTCGATCTCAAAACGGGTTCCTCGGGGGTGGTTGTCGTGGACGGAGATGCGGCCGTCGTGGTCGTTTACGATGCGGTGGACGATGGCCAGCCCAAGGCCGGTGCCACGGCCTTTCGTGGAAAAGTATGGGAGAAAGAGTTTCTCCTTGTCTGCGTCCGGCACGCCGCGGCCGGGATCGGCCACTTCGATGACGACACGATGCGGCGCTCGCCTGGCCGACACGCAAATCTCGCCACACTCGGTGGCCTCCACGGCGTTCTTCAGCAGATTGCCGACCGCGCGGCGGATCTGCTCCGGATCGACCAGCAGCTCGATGTCGTTCTCGACGGCGACGCTGACGGTTACCCCAGGCTTCACGTCGCGATACAGTCCTGCCGCCTGCTGGAGGATCTCGGAGAGCTGCGCATGACGCAGGTGCACCGCCGGCATCCGTGCGAATCGGGCGAACTCGTCGACCATGCGCTTGAGATGAGCGACCTCGGAGACGATGGTCTTCGTCCCCTCGTCGATCGTACGGGCCATGTCGGGATCGTCGTTGCGGAACTTGCGGGCGATCCGCTCGGCGGAGAGCTGAATCGGCGTCAGCGGATTCTTGATCTCGTGGGCGATGCGCCTGGCGGCCTCGTTCCAGGCGGCGAGCTTCTGGGCCTGCACGAGCGAGGTCGAGTCTTCGATGGCCACGACCCACCCTTCGTCTCCGCCGCCGGAAAGGCGCGCCACCGACACCTCGAGATATCGCAGCTCGCCGCCGCGGATGAGCGTTACTTCGCGCGCACGGCCGCCGCGGGCGGTGAGCTCACGCAGCGTGTCGAAGAGCGGCGTGAGATCGCCCGTCAGCACATCGCCCAGATTCGCGCTGGCGGACGGTTCCTCGATCTGCATCATTTGCAGCGCGGCGTGATTGATGCTGAGCAGCTCGAACGAGTCGGTGAAGGCCAGGATGCCGGCGGAGACGCTGTCCAGCACCGTCGACAGATAGCGATTCGCCTGCGTCAGCGCCTGCCGCTGCTCGTCGAGCTGCGTGGACATGTCGTTGAACGATTCGATAAGTCGTCCTACCTCGTCGGTGGCCGCGACCGCCACGCGATGCCCATAGCCCCCCTCGGCCAGCCGCCCGGTCGCCTCCGCGAGCGCTTTGATCGGAATGGTGATCCGCCGCGAGGCGTAGATCGACGTCCACAGCGTCCCGAAAAGGATCGCCAGCGTCACGGCGAGGAAGAGCGAGGTCTGTGAGGCCTTCAGCGTCGGCCGCTGTGCGTTGAGCTGCTCGAAATTCTTGTGCTGCACGATCGACTCGTCGATGAGACGGCTCATCGACGATGGGATGAAGACGCCGGCCACGGCAACATACGGCGTAGTACCGACCCTGGTCGCGGCGCGGATCCACTTTCCGCTCGCGCCGACATCGATCTTCGTGGCCCGGCCGGACGCGGCCACATCATCGAAGAACTTTTTCGGCGGCTCCGAGACCTCATGGATCGGCGCACGCGGATCGGCCACCACGCGGACGAGCGTTCCGTTGCGATACAGGCCAACCATATCGACGCTATGAAACTGCTGGACGTGGTTCAGCACCGAATCGAGCTGCGCCGGATCGCCCGACACGCTACTGGCAGCGATCTCACGCGCCGCGGCGGCAGCCATGGTGGCCGACTGATCCTCCGCCATCCTGGCGATCGCTTCGCCATTCGTAAGGATGCGGCTCACCGGAGCGTTGAACCAGCGGTCGATCGACGTTCGCAGAAGGTCCGTGGCGAAGAAGAAAAGAATCAGGACCGGAATGAGTGAGGTGGCTACCCATGCCACGGCCAGCTTCGTGCGGAAGCGCGATCCGATGATCCCCCGCTGCCGCTCCAGAACCAGCTTCACCACACCGCGCAGAAGCACGAAGAGGATGCCGAAGATCAGGAGGATGTTGATGTTCCAGAGAACGAAGAGCAGCACCTGGCTGCTGAGCGCCTCAGGCGAGAGCTCTTTCGCCTTCTGGACGGCGTAGTAAATCAGGCTCGTCGCGGTCAGGATCAGCAGCGGGACCGTGACGATGACGCGGGGATCCTTGCGATAACGAAGAAGGAGATCCCGCAACGTCATCGCGCCAGCTCCGGCGGCGCGGTCACGCGCACCGTGTTCCAGCGCGTCGAGAACTCCCACGGGATGAAGTAGAGCAACCATCCTCGCATCAGATCCGCCTTGACGCGCACTTTGAGCTTGTAGGCCGGGCGCTTGGCGATGTCGAAGAGATTCGGCTCTTCGATGGTGGTCATGGCCCGCTGCAGGGACGCCAGGTCGTTGAACGTCTCCGAGCGCACCAGCTTGTGGTCGCGCCGGTAGTTCAGAAGGTACTCGCGGGTCAGCGAGTTGAATGTGGCGATCACCTCGATCCGCGCCCGAGCGATCCCCTCATCGAACCAGTGCGGGCGGTCGCGGAAGATCTCGACGATGTACGTGAGGGTCGTCGGGACGCCGCTCTGCAAGCCCTGAATGGTCTGCTCACGATCAAACGCATGCGCCATCGTGAACCGGACGCTGACCTGCCGATTCAGCGCCTTCGCGGAGAGAGACTCAATCGTCGGATCGGCCGCAAGCGCGGCTCCCGCAAGCAGTAAGAAGACGGATGCAAGGACTAACGAACGCACAGTGTGGTTGTTTTACCACACGACGATCGATCTCTCGATGATTCCCCGGGCTCAGGCGAAGCTTTCAACCCCTCTTGCGGCGACCGCGGGCGCTCCGTCCTCGGCTTCAGCGGCGCGAAGAATCTTCTCGACGAAGCGCGAGTGAAGTGCGTGACCGGCCTTGTACGCCGTGATCTCGCCGACCACTGGCCGTCCGATGAGTGCCAGATCACCGACCAGATCGAGGATCTTGTGGCGCACGAATTCGTCGCGAAAGCGGAGCGGGCCGTTCATCACGCCGCCGTCGTCCAGGACGATGCAGTTCTCGACCGAGCCGCCGCGCGCCAGACCGGCAGCGCGGAGTTTGTCGACTTCGTGCTTGAACCCGAAGGTCCGGGCCGGGGCGATCTTCTTCAGGAAATTGTCGTGGTGAAAATCGAACTGCAAGGCCTGTTTGCCGATCGTCGGATGGGGGAAATCGATCTTGTATTTGACGACGAGCCGGCTCGACGGGGTCATGCGGATGCTCTTGTTGCCGTCGACGACTTCGATCGGCTCCGTGATGCGCAGAACGCGGATGTCGGCGGCCAGCTCACGGACGCCGGCGGCATCGATGAGGTGCATGAACGGCAATGCGCTTCCGTCGATGATCGGAACCTCGGGGCCGTTGATGTGGATGTCGAGGTCGGTGATGCCGTACGCCATCAGCGCCGAGAGGAGATGTTCCACCGTGCCTACCGACACGTCGTCACGGCCTACCGTGGTGGCGTGATCGAGGGCCGTCGTCGACGCCTGCAGAGCGGGAATGCGCAGGCCGAGGTCCGCGCGGACGAAGGTGATACCGCTGCCGGCGTGTGCCGGATGAAGCTCGACTTTCGTGTAGATGCCGGAATGGAGGCCGATGCCGGAGATGCTGACTTTCGTGTTGATCGTCTTGCGCTTTAGGTACATGTCCAAACCGGTTAAGAGCAGGCGAGGTGCCACGCACAGCGGGTAACGTACAAAGTGCATTAACATCTTTGCTGAAAGCGACTTACGCGTTTCGAGCGACACACGAGACGTTTCGATTCTGTGGTTCTGCGGAGTCACGATTGTGGCTCTTCGACCACACTGACGTTCCAGGAAGAGTCTGAGGGTGAACGATCGAGCGGAGATGTTGGCCGAGCCTTGGGCAACCAGCGCCGCCGGCCGTGCCGGCTCAGCGCTGCTTCATCGCCACGGCTGCTTCGCGGTCGAGCTCACGCAGTTTTTCGGTCTCACGCTTGTCGTACAGCTTCTTTCCGCGCACGACGGCGATCTCCACTTTCACCTTGCCGCCTTTGAAATAGAGGCGGAGGGGAACGACGGTCAGGCCCTTCTCGACGACCTGCTCGCGCAGTTTCTCGATTTCGCGCCTGTGCAGCAAGAGCTTGCGGTTCCGCTCCGGCTCATGGTTCTGGAGATTGCCGTGCGAATACGGCGAGATGTGAGCGTTGAAGAGAAAGGCCTCGCCCCCTTTGAAGATGACGTACGAGTCTTTGATGTTGGCCTTGCCGTCACGAAGCGACTTGACCTCGGTGCCGGTCAGCGACACACCCGCCTCGGCCTTCTGCAGGACGAAGTAGTCGTGAAAGGCTTTCTTGTTCGAAGCGATCAACTTCTCGCCAGCATCGGGCTTGGTGGCCATGGGCCGCAGATTCTATTCGATGAATTCGATGCGGGCGGAGTGGCCAGAGGAGCGGGCCAGGCGGGCGTCACTGGTGATGAGCGGTACATCGAGAGCTTCGGCGAGCGCCACGTATGTGGCGTCATACGCCGTCAGGTTGTTGCGGAGAAACCAGATGCGCTGACGAAATGCGTCATGAGGATGGCGCTCGATAACGATGTACGAGAAAAGATCGAGCGCGGCATCCGCTTGCCCGGCATCGATCTCTCCGAAGCGGAGGAGGCGGCGTAGCGTCTGCAACACTTCAGGGTCAATCAGGTGCGGCGCCGCGATCACCTCACCGACACCGAAGACGAGATCGGCCAACGCGTCGGAAGCACGCCGCGCCAGCAAGAGATCAACAAGCGCAGACGCGTCGACGACCACCATTATTTGCCGCTGACTGCCCTGTCAAGTTGGTCGTCACGCTCCTCGCGGCCCTTCCGAACGGCGTCCGCACTTGCGGCGATATCTGCGCGCGTGAGGTTGGCCAGACGCTCGATCATTTCTTCCCGCGTTGGCAATACAGCCATTTTTTTTGCGAGGTCGGCCAAATATTCGGGCACCGTCATTCCAGCGGCAGACGCCCTTTGCTCCAACCGCTCGTGTAGCTCGTCCGGAACCTCGATTGCTAAGCGTGCCATGCCGTGGAGAATGCGTCTACTTCTTGTCGCTGTCAACTCGCATAACCACCCCTGTTACAATCCGCGCGCTTTTTTCCGAGGAGCTCAGCAATGTCGAAAAAGAACATCGTTCACGTCGTCGGGACCGGCACGATCGGGGAGCCGCTCATCGGGTTGTTCACCGACTTCAAGGAAAAATGGGGCATCGACGAGGTCACCTTCCACAAGCGCACGCCGAAGTCCGACGACCGAGCCATGGTCGAACATCTCATCAACCATGGCGGGAAGCTGGTCGTCGACGAGGATGCCCGTGACGAGTTCACCCGCCTCGGACACCGCGTCTCGTTTACCACCGAGGAAGCACTCGATCGTGCCACGGTCGTCGTCGACTGCACGCCGGCAGGCAACGACAACAAAGCGAAGTACTACAACCGCTGCAGCGGCCCGAAGGGGTTTCTCGCGCAGGGGTCGGAGTTCGGATTCGGCAGACCCTACGCCCGCGGCATCAATGAGGAAGTGCAGTCGCCCGACGAGCGCTTCGTTCAGATCGTCTCCTGCAACACGCACAACATCTCCGTCCTCCTGAAGACCATCGCCTCCCGCGAAGGCAAGGTGAACCTTGCCGCCGGCCGTTTCGTCTGCATGCGCCGGGCGAATGACGTCTCCGACGCCAAGGGCTTTGTCGCTGCACCCGAGGCCGGCAAGCACGATGATCCGGAGTTCGGGACGCATCACGCACGCGACGCCTACCATCTCTTCCAGACCGTCGGCGAGAAGCTCAACCTCTTCTCCTCCGCCATCAAGATCAACACGCAGTACATGCACACGCTCTGGTTCGACCTCGACCTCCGTCACGACACCACGCTCGAAGAGGTCAAGTCGCTGCTGCGCTCCAATCCCCGCGTTGCCTGCACCAACAAGCGGTCGGTGAACCAGATCTTCTCCTTCGGCCGCGACCACGGCTACTTCGGCCGCATCCTTTCGCAGACCGTCATGCCGATGTCGACGCTGACCGTTCCGAGCTCGAGGAAAGTGGTCGGTTTCTGCTACACGCCGCAGGACGGAAACTCGCTGCTGTCGTCGATCGCCGCCACCCTTCGATTCCTCGATGTGACGAAGCTCGAAGAGAATCTCGACGTGCTGCGTCCCTACATCTTCCGGGAGATATGAGCCGGCACGGCGGCGTGGCGCTTCGCCGTCGATTTGCGTTAGAGTCCGGGCCATGGCGTGGTTCCGCAAAGAGAAGAAGCCGAAGGAAGCGGTCGAGAAGGTAGCGATCCCGGAAGGTCTCTGGGTCAAGTGCGACGACTGCAAAGAGATTGTCTACCGCAAGGAAGTCGAGCAGAACCTCAACGTCTGTCCGAAGTGCGGCTACCACTTCCGCCTCAGCGCCCGCGAACGTTTCGCGATCCTCTTCGATGACGGCAAGTACAAAGAGTTCGCCGGCGACATACGCTCGGCCGACCCGCTCGAGTTTCGCGACACGAAACGTTACCGCGACCGGCTGAAAGTCTACGAGGCCCGCGTCGGAAAAGGCGACGCCGTACTGTGCGCGGAGGGGAAGCTGGACGGTCTCAGCGTCGTCATCTGCGCCATGGAGTACGCCTTCATGGGCGGATCGATGGGATCGGTCGTCGGCGAGAAGATCACCCTCGCCGCGGAGCGCGCGCTGGAGAAGAAGGAGCCGTTGCTGATCGTCTCGACCTCCGGCGGCGCGCGCATGCAGGAAGGGATTCTCTCCCTGATGCAGATGGCAAAGATCTCCGCCGCGCTGGCACGTCTCGCCGACGCACGGCTGCCGTTCGTCTCCATCCTCACCGATCCGACCACCGGCGGCGTCACGGCGTCATACGCGATGCTGGGCGATCTCAACGTCGCCGAGCCGAAGGCGCTGATCGCCTTCGCCGGCCCGCGCGTGATCGAACAGACCATCCGGCAGACCCTCCCCGAAGGCTTTCAGCGCGCCGAGTTCCTCGTCGAGCACGGCATGGTCGACCTCATCACACCGCGCGCGGAGATGAAGCCGGCGCTGTCGCGGTTCCTGCACATGTTCACGGGAAAGCGCCGCGAAGCGGCTTCCTGATCCCGTGACCACCGCTGCTCTGCTCTGGCTCGATTCGCTCCAGGGCTCCGGAATTCGCCCCGGCCTCGGCCGCATGCGCGCCCTCCTGCGCCACCTCGGCCGTCCCGAGCGCGCCTGTCCGTCGATCATCGTTTCCGGCACGAACGGCAAAGGATCGACCTCGTCTACGCTCGCCTCGATTCTCAACGCCTCGGGATACCGCACCGGACTCTACACATCGCCGCATCTCGTCGAGTTGCGCGAGCGATGGACGATCGGTGGGGCGATGATCGACGACGACGCTCTGTCAGACGCAATCGACCGGCTTCGTCTTGCAGCTGACCGCGCGGGCATCGTCCCGACATACTTCGAAGCGCTGACCCTCATCGCCTTCATCGCCTTCGCACAGGCGCAATGCGATGTGGCCGTGCTGGAGGTAGGGATGGGAGGGCGCCTCGACGCGACGAATGTCGTCCGCCCCCTGGCCGCGCTCATCACTCCGGTCGGGTTCGATCACATGGAGTTCCTCGGCACCACGATCCGGAAGATTGCCGCGGAAAAGGCCGGCGTCATCCACCGAGCGACGATCGTACTGACGTCGAATGACGAGCCGAGCGTTCTCGCGGTTCTCGACAAACGCGCCGCGAAGTTCGGCAACCCCTTTCACGTCGTGACGGAGCGCCATGCCACGCCACTGGCTGGGGCATTTCAGGAGCGCAACGCCGCGCTGGCCGTGCGTGCCGCCGAGGCGTTGCGGCCCATACTGACCAGAATCACGCCGGAATCGATCGAGCGCGGCGTCGCCGCAACGCGATGGCGGGGACGGCTGGAAAGAATCGAGCACGGCGGCAAGGAGATCTGGATCGATGGAGGCCATAACGCGCACGCCATCGCCGCCATCGCGCCGTTCCTCGCCGGACGGGTCGCTTCTCCCCGTCTGCTCGTCTTCGGCATCATGAGCGACAAAGACATCGATGATGTGACGGCCGCGCTTTTTCCGATGTTCGACACGATCATCGCCACGGAGCCGTACCCGCCCCGTTCGGCGCCGGCGGCACAGCTTGTCGAAATCGCGCGCGGCATGTCGATCGAAGCCCTCGCTGAACCGGAGCCGCGGCGTGCAATCGCCCGTGCGCTGGCATCACGCAATCATTCGATCGTCATCGCCGGATCGCTCTACCTCGCCGGCGCTGCGATCGAGTTTTTCGATGCGAAGCGCGAAGAGCAGAGCAATAACAAGAATTGACGAGAAGACCCACGCCAACACGACCGCGGTGCGAAGTCGTCCGAAACGAAGCGTCACCGTTCCGCTGCCCGGGACCAGGACGCCGAGGCGGTCGAGATTGACCGGAGCGGTCGCGAGCTCGCGGTCGTCCATGCGCGCGGACCAGGCCCGGAAGAACGACTGATCAATGGCGATGAGCGCGGGACCGGAGGAAGCAACGTCGATCGTGATCGTCTGTCCGTCGCGAGCGGCACGGGTTACGCGCGCGCCCGGCGCGGACCGGAACGCGTGCGGTGCTACGGCGGTCGCGCCCGACTCGATCAGATTCACCGCATCCGTGATCGTCGGCGCCGCCATGGCCTCGGGGATCACCGCAGTCGGCTCCGTGGCCAGGCGCAGCCACGCGCGATTTCCGGTTGTGGCGAAACGTTCGGCGGCGACGCGGCTGAGGAGCGAGTGCATCCCGTCGCCGGAACGGTTCAGAACGTATTCGAGTCCCGCGGTCGCGCCGAAGAGCGGCTCCAGACGGCGGGCGCGTTCCCGGTAATTATCGCGATCGATGGCCTGCCCCCCGGGTATCGGCAATGCCCATACACGCCGCGCCGATTGCGGCACCACCCGGTAAGGGTCGAACCAGTCGATCGGAATGGTCCAGACCATCCAGAAGAGCAACGGCACGAAGGTGACGATCGTCCAGATACGCGGTGTCTTCGATTGCCGGAGGTACTCCGACGCAAGCACCACCAGAGCCGCGCACATCACCAGCGCGAATTTCTCCGGGAACCTGCCGGCGCGAAGCAGACGGATCGATTCGATCGCGGCACGCACGAGAGGATTGAACGATCCGAGCGCGAAGAAGAGCATCAGCACCGCGATGACGGTGTAACGCGACCGCCGGAAGAGCGCCGGGATGATGATCAGCCCGAGCATCAACGTCGGAAAGAGGTGCGGCGCGTCGATACGAATGAACGGACCAGCCACGAGCTCCAGCAGCCGCCGCGGATCGAACGATGCGTTGAGCACCGTCTGTGCCGAGTAGCCGCGTGCGCGCTCGACCTCCGATGCAATCTCGCTGTACGCGATCAACTGCGGGGCGGCGACGACGATGGCGATGAGAAGGGAGACGATGATCACGCGGAGACGCGGCGACGCGGAGGGAGTAAACCCGAGCTCCCCCTCTCCATGTCTTCGTGTGAAAAGAATCAGAACGGCGATCGCGGTGGCGGCGATGATCACCGGCTCTCCCGCCAGCGCGAGCAGTCCGAACGCAAGACCGAGTTGCAAGGCGTTCCGACGCTCCGCGCCGAGAAACGCGAACGGTACGAGCGCAATCGCCGTAACGAGGTTGTAGAACGACAGCGCCGAGACGGCCACGCCCGACAGCACCCATAACCATGCCGCGAACCGCGAGCGGGTCAACGCCCGCATCGCCAGCCAGCCGAGGATGAGATGAAGCAGGAAGTGGAGGTTGAACGCCACGTGCGGCGGCAGCACGAGGTAGAGAAAATTGTCGGGATAGAACGTCAGTGTGTTCGGGTTGCCGGCCAGCGGCTGTCCGCCGCCGTCGGCGAAGTTCCACCAAGGGATCTCTCCCCCGCGCAACGCCGTCGTTGAGAGGACTTTGATCGGATAGTGGGTAGAGAAGTTGTCGCGGAAAAAGAAGAAGCCGAACGTCGCCGCGAGCACGCAGAAAACAGCGAGCAGGAGCAGGAAAAAGAGCCGCGGACGCACAGTCATCGCACCGCGATTATCAGGTAAGATCGCCGCATGACTACGACGATTCACGAGCGGCAGAGCGCCGCCACCGGCCACGAGTTCCTTCAGCGGGCGCTCGACGACGTCGATCCTCAGATCGCCGGCGCCATCCGTCTCGAGACCGACCGGCAGAACGACACCCTCGAACTGATCGCCTCCGAAAATCACGTCTCGCGCGCCGTCCTCACGGCCATGGGCTCGGTCTTCACGAATAAGTACGCCGAGGGATATCCGGGCAAGAGGTACTACGGCGGCTGTGGCCCCACCGACATCGTCGAGACCATCGCCATCGAGCGCGCCAAACAACTCTTCGGAGCCGAGCACGCCAACGTCCAGCCGCACTCCGGCTCGCAGGCCAACATGGCCGTCTACTTCAGCGTCCTCAAGCCCGGCGACACCATCATGGGGATGGACCTCTCGCACGGCGGCCATCTCACCCACGGCCATCCGCTCTCGTACTCCGGCCGCGACTTCAACGTCGTCGCGTATCACGTGAGAAAAGAAGACGAGCTGATCGACTACGATGAGATGGAGCGCCTGGCCGAGGAGCACAAACCGCGGCTCATCATCTGCGGGGCATCGGCGTACTCGCGCGTCATCGACTTTCAACGGATCCGCGAGATCTGCGACAAAAGCGGTTCGCTGATGATGGCCGACATCGCCCACATCGCCGGTCTCGTCGCCGCCGGACTGCATCCCTCCCCCGTCCCCCACGCCGACTTCGTCACCACCACCACGCACAAAACGCTGCGCGGACCGCGCGCCGGCTTGGTGCTCTGCAAGGCGGAGCACGCCAAAGACCTCGACCGCTCACTCTTCCCCGGTATCCAGGGCGGACCGCTCGTGCACATCATCGCCGCCAAGGCCGTCGCCTTTCATGAGGCGCTGCAGCCGGAGTTCAAGGAGTACCAGGCTCAGATCATCCGCAACGCCCGTGCGATGGCGAAGGCAGTGGGTGATGCCGGCTTCCGCATCGTCAGCGGCGGCACGGACAACCATCTCTTCATGACCGACGTCTTCTCGAAAGGGATCACCGGCAAGGATGGCCAGAACTTCCTGGAGGCGGCGAACATCACCGTCAACAAGAACACGATCCCCTTTGACACGCAGAAGCCGATGGTAGCCTCGGGGATCCGCATCGGCACGCCAGCCGTGACCACCCGAGGACTGCGCGAACCGGAGATGAACACGATCGCCGGCCTGATCGCCCGCGTTCTCGACGCCCGCGGTGATGCCGGCGTCATCGCACAAGTCAAGAAGGATGTGAAGGAGCTGTGCGACCGGTTCCCGATTTACTGAGTTGCTGGGTTGCTGAGTTCCTAGGTTGCTGAGTTGTTCCATTGCAACGGCCCGACAACCCAGCAACCTAGCAACCTGGCAACTCAGTAACCGGCCACTCAGCAACCCATGAAAAAACACTATCCCTACTACCCCATCTACATCGACATCGAGGATCGCGCGGTATTGATCGTCGGCGGCGGAGCCGTGTGCGCGCGCAAGGCGGAGACGATGATGCGCTACGGCGCGCGGGTGACGATCGTCAGTCCCGAGATCACCGAGGAGATCGCGGCGTGGGAGCAGTCCGGCGTGCTGGCGGTCCATCGCAAGATGTACATGGAGTCGGATCTCGAAGGCGCCTCGATCGTCATCGCCTCGACGGATGATCCCTGCGTGAACGCCCGCGTCGCGCGCGACTGCCGGCGGCGCCGCATTCCGGTGAACGTCGTCGACGTCACGCACCTGTGCGAGTTCATCGTCCCGGCCATCATCGAGAAGGGCTCGATCCAGATCGCCATCTCCACCGGCGGCAAATCGCCCGCTCTGGCCCGGACGCTGAAGGAAGATTTGCAGCGCACGATCGGGCCGGAGTACGCCGAGGTCAACGACCTCCTCGGCACGCTGCGCAAGTCGGCCAAGAAGGTGCTCCCGACCGACATCGACCGTAAGCGCTTCTTCGACGGCATCATCGCCGCCGGCCTCCTCGACCTGCTGCGCGAAGGACGCCGCCGCGAAGCCTTCGAAGCCGTCTCCCGCGCCTGCGAGGCCGAGGGGGTGGAGGTGAGCGAGGAGCTGCGGGAAAGGTTGGGCGAGTAAGCGAAGCGGCGTAGCGCTGGCGGCGCGCAGCGTCCGACGCGACTGCGATCGCCTACGCCGCCCTCGGGGGACCGAGTCACGTATCGATGATGCGCAGCCACTCATCGTTGATGTACATCGAACGGTCGTTGGCTGCACATCGAAGGGTGCGTGGCTGCGCATCGAACGATCTTCGATGTGTAGCGAAGAATCGTCGACGCTTCGCGAAGGATCTTCGACGCGTCGCCATCTTTCCGCTCACATTACCGACTCAACTCAGACCTGCCCAGAGAGTCATCACCCTGTGTCTGAGCAAGAGAGGCGATCGTTCGCTCGAACGCCACGCCCCACCGATTATTTGCCCGAATGATTACCTCGCCTAGTGACCAGAACGTATACGGGCATGGTCACTGCGCCAACGGCCCAGAACGACAAGATCCACAAAATCTTTTGCCAAAGTCGTAATGTAGAGATTTGCCACGCATCAATCGAGAGCGCTATGACCAGCGCCAACGCCAGCAGGGCTGCAGCCGCATGAATCGTTATCAGGGAGTACCAGAGGAGCCCGGTCCCAGATTCGGCGTCGAGAATCGCCCGGCGACAAACTGCAAGCGCGACGGCGGCAATCACTACGTAGAGCGCGGGAATGAACGAGAGTCGACGTGCGAGAGTCTTTATCATTTGCAGCACTTTGGTGTATCGAGGTAGATTTTCATGTCACCGGCAAAACTGTCGATCCCGGCTGACCACAAACCAGCCCACCACCAGCAACCCATTTCGGTGCTTCCGTTTGCCTCTCCCAATGTGATGTCCGTCTGCCCGCATCCCGATATCAGATTGGCGCCGCCCGAATGGTAGGCGGCGTAACCGGCGCCTCAACGATCCGATACTCGTTCGTGGCGGAGCGTGATTCCGCCGTAGATGAGTACCCCGTCGCCAGGATGATCCGTGGACATAAGCTTGTATCTCCATAAGACGATTGCATCATTGGCGCGAAGGACAGCGCTGAGATTCGGAAACCAATTGCTAAAATCGAGATCCTCGGTAATCGCTGCGCCGGCGGGAATTTGTATGCGACCTTGCGGCGCTGTCTCCAGCAAGAAACTTCTAGTGAGACATTTGTCCGTTGAGGCATCGATTGCAACCGCCAACAACGAACGCTGGTATATCGGAAGATCAGAACGTTGCAGCTCACTGCTCTTCGTCCCGGTGTTCGTTAAGGATAGCCGTATCAGGCCACCATTAGCCGATAGCTGCTTTGCCGACAGAGTGAGCTTGGAGTTACGGCGCTGTTCCATCCCGCGACCCGCTGTGTCTGAACGAGCCAGCGGGCTACACCAGACGGCGGGAAGCGCCGAGGCTACTACTAAGATATGAAACGCACTCCTGCGGAAATTCAGGATTGGCAATCATCCCTCCGTATGAAAGTATTAACTCCTCGACGCCATTCGCTGCTTAATCTGGGTTTCGCAACAATTTCGTTTCAGACGATAATTATGTTTCAAGCAGACGTACCGCGGCGTTATCCCCTGCCGCCACTCTAGTACGCGATGATCATTAATGCACGCTCATGGCAAACAACCTCGCCCTTGGAGTTGAAGAACACCGCGGCTGATTCTGCGTAGCGCTCGTAGTACACCCACATCTGCGTCGGACGAGTCTCGGCACAAGTCGGGTTTGTGGGATAGTGTTCAGATTCAAAGACGCGTGAAGGCGAAATAAACGATGGCTCTCCTAACATCCGCCTAACATCTTGCATAGACGCGCCGATCCTGATCGACTCGAGCTGTTTATCGCTGACGTGGTGCCGCGGTGGCTCGAGGTTCCTTCGGCAATAGCCAAGCAGGCCGGCCGTCAAGAAAAGTAGGATTGCGAGTTTTGTCTTATGGCGTATAGTAGTAAGAAATGGGATCATCTCACTTCGAGGCGACACTCGACGGTAAGCGTCGCATCCACGTAGTTATCGTTCTCTTTCGCAGGAACGTACCTTTTCTGCATCAATGAATGAACGATGGCGTCGTTTAACTGTTTGTCTTCGGCACCACGGGACACCGATGCACGGACCGGCCTACCATCCGCGTCAACTCGCACTTCGACGTAGACTCTCGTGGCGTCCACTTCGCGCTGCAGTAGTCGCTTCAGCTCACCTGTGTCGATACACGTGCTCTCCAATGCCTGCGGCGTTTTCGAGTAGTACGTGTTTGCTTCATCGTCCCATCGGCCTAAGATTCGGCGCGCAAGCACCTGTAACTGCTCATCGCGCGCTTTGTCGCGAACTTTCTCGATCCTCTTCTTCGCGTCAATCGTCTTGCCGCGCGCTACTTGCAACACTTGTTCGAACGTCAACTCTGCGGTATCTCGGACCGCCGCAGGCCTGGACGTCGCAACTTGCAGATCAGAGCGATGTGTTTCAGCAATAGCCATCGCGCTCGATGGACGACACGCACCAAGTATCAGTAACACAGAAAGCAAGATCATGAGGCGACGGCTTGGTTGTATCACTTATTGCCTCCGAACTGCATTAGACACGCACCTTCGCCAACATAGGCGGGGAATTCTCGGAGCTGAACGACCTGGGTACCGCTCCAGTTCATGTCCCACTGTCTCGTGTCCGTGAAGTGGGTGAATTCGTGAAAGTTGATGCAATATCGGCAGCCCCCTGGATTCATTCGTGGCGGAGCGTGAGCCCGCCGTAGATGAGTACCCCTTCGCTAGGATGATGCCTGGACAAAACCTTGTATCGCCATAAAACGACTACATCATTGGAGCGAAGGACAGCGCTGAGATTCGGGAACCAATTGCTGAGATCGAGATCCTCGGTAATCGTACCCCCGGCGGGGAGTTGTATGCGACCAGGCGGCGCTGTCTCCAACAAAAACGATCTAGTAAGGGGATTGCCCGTTGAGGCATCGACTGCCACTGCGAGCACCGTACGTTGGTATATCGGCAGAGCAGAACGTTGCAACTCAATGCTCTGCGTGCCGGTATTCGTTAGGGAGAACCGCACTAGGCTGCCATTAGCCGATAGTTGATGCGCCGACAGAGTGAGCGTTGAATTAGAGCTCTCTTCAATCTTACGAACCGCTGCGGCTGAACGAGCCTGCGGACTACACCAGATGGCTGGAAGCACCGAGACTACCACTAAGACATGGAGCGTACTCCTACGGATGTTCTGGATTTGCAATCATCCCTCCGTATGAAGTCGGTAATTTAATTCCTACAGCAGCCCGGTAGTCGGCGCACCCTCATTTCTTTCGCGCGGGCTTGATCACGCGACGATGTTCGGGTGATCCAAGAGACAGCGCACTTTCTATCCTACAATTGACGCCGATACGCCTGCAGTGCCACGCACTCTTGATCGCTGCAGCCTTGATTGCATCGTCGCAAGACGCTATGCCTGAGCTATGAATGATGTCAGCCCTCGTTGCATGTCCGGAAGAATCCACGAGCACGGAGTATGTAACGAGCCGATTTGCGCTGCTGTTACAGCAGTGCCAAACGACTCTAAGGCCGGCCGTATCGTATGCAAGGAGTTCACCTTCTTCCGGTGCGGACGGCCCATTGTGTTTTGCTTGGCGTTCAGCTTCGGTGCGCAATCGAATTTCGACCGCTTCCAATTGCCTGAGGGTATCGCCGGTATCGCGCGTGGCTGCAGAACGCGCAAGATTTGGGTTGCTGTTGGTGGTGCGAGCCGGGGGCCTCCTGTCGGTGCAACAAAACAAAGGCAATAAGAGAGCTGCGTTAAGGCAGCGGAGCCAAATCGGAAAATTCTTTGTCGACATCGACCCATCCTTTGTCAGAAGCGAGGTATAGACAGCGAGCCTCAGTGACATATGCGAGGGCTTCATCACGCCCATTGTCCTGATCAGTTGTAGCAGACCCAACTCGGCGACATAAGTCCCCATGTGAGGCCTCGTGCACGCGAACACATTGGAATTCACATGGCCCCGCTCGTCGTCTGCGTTCGGGGTCAAAGAGTGTCGCTGGTTGACCAGGCATTCCTGGAAAAGATGATCCGCAGAATGTTGTGGCTGATGGCCCGCCGCCGGGTTGTACAGTTGTGCCGCCCGTTGTTAAATAGTCATTCGCCCTGCGCAACGCCTTGACGGCATCCTGAAGAAGGCGCAACCTACCTTCGGTGCAGCAAACCTTTCGAAGACCCAATACGTCCCGCCAGCGGATCGGGTTGCCTCCCCATACATACTCATAGAGGTTCAAGCCACCCCGGAAGCCGATTGGGTCCGCCTGCGTATACCGGCCCCCACCCACTTCGATACCACCGAAACACGTTGTAATTGAGGGCGCTACCGTCCTGCGCGATCTGTCCAGGTAAGCGGAGCGGCTGATGGAGAGAGGCCCCGGCGCGGAAGGCGTAGACGTCGCCGTACGGCGTGTACTCAGCACGCCAAGCGACGGCACCTGTAGAGTCGGTGAGGATCTGTGGCGTTCCAAGGTGGTCCGTTGCGTACCAACGGGTGGTATTCGTCGCGGTCTCGACGGAAGCAACGGGCAATTCGCCGAACCAGAGATAGGAGTAGGCGATCGACTTTGTGGACGCGGTGGAGACTTCGGTCTCAGCGAGCAGGTGCAACTCCGGCGTGTAGAGAGAATAGCCGCTCGAATCTCCCACAGCTAGCGGTGCGGGGCGGAGCTCCGCATCGCTCAGATCATGTGTGTCGCTCAGGCAGGGGGCGAGCGCCAGGGACGCGCAGAGGATCGCGTCGTGGCGTTCGAGGCTCGCCTGTTGCAGCGCGATCACGAGAACATCGACGGAACGGGTGATGCCGGCGTACGTGGCCGCGAACGTGGTACCTCGATCGCTTCCCGTAAACGGATAGATCTGGCCAAAAAAAGAGGCCGATGTCTGACCCGCGGGTACGACCACGCTTGTCGCCGGAGCACCGAATATATCGGTGATCATGATCGCGTTTGTTCGGGAACCGGTCATCGTCACCGTCGCTCCACCGGCCGGTGCCGGCCCGGTGAGCGTGACGTTCCCGAAGCCATTGACCGGAGTCACTGTCGACGAGCTGTTGATCGCTCGGTATTGCGTGAAATCGAGGAAGTTGTTCGCAAGAGAGATTGAAGCGAGGGTGACGCCGTTGGCCGGCCTCACGATCAGTCTCTGGGTTGCGACGGTACCTCCGGCACTCGCCGTGATGGTTACGTCGGCAGGCGACGCTACGCTAAACGTGTTCACCGTGAACGTCGCCTGTGAGGAGCCCTTCGAAACTGTCACGGAACTCGGTACGGTGGCCGCCGCCGTGTTGCTGCTGGCCAGACTGACCGACGTGTTCTTGGCGGCGTTGGCGTTGAGCGTGACCGTGCCGGTGGTAGGTGTGCCGCCCGCTACCTGCTGGCTGGCAAGACCGAGCACGACGACGTAGTTGGCCGACGTCGACTTCAGGATGCTCAACGCGACGCTCTTCGTCGTGGCCGAATGCACCGCGGAGATCGTGGCAGTCGCGTTGGCTGTCGTCACAAATGTCGCAACGTTGAAAGTTGCCGTGCGGCTTCCCGCCGGTACAAGGACAACCAATCCCGGGTACGCGAGGGACGCGTTCGTCGTCTTGAGGTTGACGAGGATGCCGCCCGAGGGGGCGACATTCGTCATCGTCACGGTCCCGGTGAGTTTGTTCGATCCGACGATGGACGAGACACTGAGCGTGAGGGAGCTGAGCGTAATGGGTGCCGGCTGTAAAGTGATCGTCTGCGAGGTGCTGATGCCGGTTGAATCTCTGGCGGTCACGGTCACCGGTGTCGACGTGGTCACAGGATTGGTCAGGATGGTCGTCTGGCCGGTCGTCGAATTCGAGTATGCAATCGGTTGCGGCGTCGAAGGTTTATCGAGATCGATTTCCATCTCACCTGCAAAACCTGTCGATCCCAGCTGTCAACAAACAGCCCAACAACGAGCAACCCATTCAAGTGCTTCACTTTGCCTTTCCTAATGTGATGTCCGTCTCCCGCATCCCCGCCACCGGTTAGCCGTCGGGCACTTTTGTATCATCATGTGAGCGTATTCGGGGACAATGCAGCCATTCCAGCACGACGTCTAATTAGTGTCGAAATGACGACACCTAATAAAAACCATTGCACCGACGAAATGAACAGGTAGATGTAGGCCCGGATCCATGTGTCGCCTGTGAATGACCCAAGTCCGTGCGCCGCCGCGTAGCTCGACCACGCGTCACCAAAATATTTCGTTGACCGCAGTGAAGGGAGATTGATGATTTCTGTGATCTTGATCCAAAGTACTTCGCCTCCATGCCACCTGTCCCATTGCCGAAGTGGGCGGCCAGCAATGAACATCAACGCGTCGCCAGAGGTCCCGAATACATCGCCCGGAGTTTGCCGCGCCCTCTCTCGTTCTTCAATGAACGGGATGTTCGCCGGTCGTAGTGCCAGAAACGCGATGCAGGGAAGTAGATTCAGCAGCACCAAAATGAGAGCAGGTGCAAGTGTTCGCCAACCACTAGAAGGGGTGTGGATTGTTTTCATGTACCCAACTTTCGAACTGCGAAAAATCGTCGCGAGTGGCTGAATAGAAATCTTTGCACGCTCCTTTGCAAGCGCTCTTGGTCGGAAATTTCTTTGCCTCGAGCCTTTCGCCGCGGCTTACAGCCCATCTAAACGATGTCTCGAGATACCACACGTGCTTCGTTTCCTCATAGAGTATTTGCGTGAGCGGAGCCTCCCTGTCATCGTTGCGCGCCCACACAGTGACATCCATCGACAGAGTTATAATCGCACCATAAGAGCCACCACTACACTGACAGTCACACTTTGAATGCAGATTGAAATCCGTGCAGCCGTGAGCGGCCCAGTCTTTACAGTTCCTGAAAACGGTGTCGTGATCAGCTCCGTGGAAGACGGGCGCTACTTTCGACCACGACACAAGACCGAGCGCATCGGTATAATCGACGGGGTTGTCGCCTGCGTAGCGATAAAGATTCATGCCGGCTGCAAGACTCAGCGGATCGGCCTGCGTAAACCGCCCCCACCCGCTCCGATACCATCTGAAGACGTTGTAATTCAGGCTGCTTCCATCTTGCGCGATCTGTCCAGGGAAGCGGAGCGGCTGGTGAAGCGAGGCTCCGGCGCGAAGGGTGTAGACGTCGCCGTACGGGGTGTATTCAGCGCGCCACGCGACGGCACCGCTTGCGTCTGTGAGGATCAGTGGTGTACCCAGGTGGTCGGTCGCGTACCAGCGGGTGGTGTTCGTCGCGGTCTCGACGGACGCAACCGGGATGTCGCCGAACCAGAGATAGGAGTAAGCGATGGTCTTTGTGGACGCGGTGGAAACTTCGGTCTCGGCGAGCAAGTGCAGCTCCGGTGTGTAGAGAGAATACCCGCTCGAATCTCCCACCGCCAGCGGTGTGGGGCGGAGCTCGGCATCGCTGAGATCCGTGTCGCTCAGACAGTTGGCGAGCGCCAGGGACGCGCAGAGGATGGCGTCGTGGCGTTCGAGGCTGGCCTGCTGCTGCGCGAACACGAGAACGTCGACCGAACGCGTGATGCCGGCGTACGTGGCCGCGAACGTGGTACCGCGATCGCTTCCCGTAAACGGATAGATCTGGCCAAAAAAAGAGGCCGATGTCTGACCCGCGGGTACGACCACGCTTGTCGCCGGAGTACCGAATATATCGGTGATCATGATCGCGTTTGTTCGGGAACCGGTCATCGTCACCGTCGCTCCACCGGCCGCCGGATGCCTTCGCGGTCCGACTCATCGATAGTGCCGAAAACATACGTCGTCTTAAGAAATGGGTTCATCTCACTTCGAGGCGACACTCGACGGTAAGCGTCGCATCCACGTAGTTATCGTTCTCTTTCGCAGGAACGTACCTTTTCTGCATCAATGAATGAACGATGGCGTCGTTTAACTGTTTGTCTTCGGCACCACGGGACACCGATGCACGGACCGGCCTACCATCCGCGTCAACTCGCACTTCGACGTAGACTCTCATGGCGTCCACTTCGCGCTGCAGTAGTCGCTTCAGCTCACCTGTGTCGATACACGTGCTCTCCAATGCCTGCGGCGTTTTCGAGTAGTACGTGTTTGCTTCATCGTCCCATCGGCCTAAGATTCGGCGCGCAAGCACCTGTAACTGCTCATCGCGCGCTTTGTCGCGAACTTTCTCGATCCTCTTCTTCGCGTCAATCGTCTTGCCGCGCGCTACTTGCAGCACTTGTTCGAACGTCAACTCTGCGGTATCTCGGTCCGCCGCAGGCCTGGACGTCGCAACTTGCAGATCAGAGCGATGTGTTTCAGCAATAGCCATCGCGCTCGATGGACTACACGCACCAAGTATCAGTAGCACGGAAAGCGAGATCATAAGGAGACGGCTTGGCTGCATCACTTTTCTCCGAACTGATCAGACACGCTTCTCAATTTGACGGACCTCACTAGTATGCGATCACCATCAATGCGCGCTCATGGCAGACGACCTGACCAGCGGAATTAAAGAATACAGTGGCTGATGACAAGTGTGGCTCGTCGTAGATCCACATTTGCGTCGGACGAGTCGCGGCACAGGCCCGGCTGCTGGGGTAGTGTTGAGGCTCAAAGACGCGTGACGGCCAAATGAACGATGGCTCCCCTAACGTCTGCCTTACATCCTTCATAGACATCCCGCCTTTGATGGATTCGAGCTTGTCATCACTTACGTGGTGCCGCGGTGGATCGAGATTCCGTCTGCAAAAGCCAAGCAAGCCGGCTATCAAGAAGGTAAGTGTTACCAGTTTCTTAATGCGGTGCATATTTAGGCAGCCGCCCGCCCGCCTCAACGGTCCGATACTCGTTCATGGCGGAGCGTGATCCCGCCGTAGATGAGTACCCCTTCGCCAGGATGATCCGTGGAGATCAGCTTGTATCGCCATAAGACGATTACATCATTGGCGCGAAGGACAGCACCAAGATTCGGAAACCAATTGCTAAGATCGAGATCCTCGGTAATCGCCGCGCCGGCTGGAATTTGTATGCGACCTGGCGGCGCCGTCTCCAGCAAAAAACTTCTGGTGAGACATTTGTCCGTTGAGGCATCGATCGCAACCGCCAACAACGTACGTTGGTACATAGGAAGATCAGAACGTTGCAGCTCTATGCTCTTCGTACCGGTGTTCGTTAAGGACAGCCGTACGAGGCCACCATTAGCCGATAGCTGCCTTGCCGACAGAGTGAGCCTGGAGTTAAGCCGCTGTTCCATCTCGCGACTCGCTGTCGCTGAACGAGCCAGCGGACTACACCAGATCGCGGGAAGCGCCGAGGCTACTACCAAAATATGGAGCGCACTCCTACGGATATTCAGGGGTTGCAAACATCCCTCCGTATGAAATTATTAGCTCCTCGCCTATTGCTCTGAGCCGACGCGCGAGTGTCATTATCATTCGCGGCATGTTAACGGAATGCCTGATCAACCCACGCGCCACCGACAGTTAGCGTCGTGGGGCGCACCACAACCGTTACAAATACTTTCTCCGGGCGTAGGGGTAATCCAACGTCATATTCGTACAGTAGCTTAAGCGTCGAGTCGTCTGCACCATGTTGTTCAGCGAGACCATTTTCTTTGGCGGTACTCGACGGCCTTGTGACCTCAATGCGTGATGGCGACCCCAAAGTTGCGATGACTTCAGTGAGCGGCTTCCCTTTTAGTGATCGCGCAACCAGCTGTAACGAAGACGCGCGGGCACGACGATTGTCGCGCGCCCTCGCGTCAAGAAAGACTATAGCCAACACTATTACGATTATAGATAGAAAAACAAACGATCCAACACGCAGACGGCGTCGCATCAGTAGGCTCCGCACGAACCGCTAAAGAAACTGCATGCCCAACCATGATGCGTCTCTTCATAGTCGTTCTGTGCCTGATTGTAATCCTTGACAAGTTTGTCAGGCCAATTGTTTGAGTTCGTGATGTTTGTTGCTAGGTCACTCGCATAATAGTCCGCCGCCGCCTTGCACGAGACTTTGTTGGTGTACTCAACCTTCTCATATTGGTTCCAGTATTGTGCCGCCGACGCAATAAAAGCAGACGCAATGTTGGCGTGCAAGAGTTCGATCCGGCATGAGTTCGCAGTCGTGCAGTAATAACCATGGTCGAAATTAAGCGTTAGCTTGAAATGCCAATGGCTGCCGCACCCTGAACATTCGCCTGTAGCGAACGCCTTACCAAACCTGAGACTGTAGAAACCATCGCCTGGAATCGTCAGCGTGCCGCGTTTGGTGTATGTCTGCTTGGTGGTTACTAATCCCGATGGGTCGAGGTAAAGGAGTGGATTTCCGCCCACGTATCTGAAGTCGTTAACGTCAGAGGACGCGACACCCAATGGATCAGCCTGCGTGTACCGCCCCCACCCGCTCCGATACCATCTGAAGACGTTGTAGTTCAGGCTATTGCCATCCTGCGCGACTTGCCCAGGGAGGCGGAGCGGTTGATGGAGCGATGCGCCGGCGCGAAGAGTGTAGACGTCGCCGTAGGGGGTGTACTCAGCCCGCCACGCGATGGCTCCCGCTGCATCGGTCAAGAGGATCGGCGTGCCGAGGTGGTCAGTCGCGTACCAACGGGTGGTATTCGTGGCCGTCTCGACAGACGCGACCGGGATGTCGCCGAACCAGAGATAGGAATAGGCGATCGACTTTGCGGATGCGGTGGAAACTTCTGTTTCGGCGAGCAAGTGCAGCTCCGGTGTGTAGAGAGAATACCCGCTCGAATCTCCCACCGCCAGCGGTGTGGGGCGGAGCTCCTCATCGCTCAGGCCCGTGTCGCTCAGGCAGGGGGCGAGTGCGAGGGATGCACAGAGGATCGCGTCGTGGCGTTCGAGGCTGGCCTGCTGCTGCGCGAACACGAGAACGTCGACCGAACGCGTGATACCGGCATACGTGGCCGCGAACGTGGTGCCGCGGTCACTTCCCGTGAACGGATAGATCTGGCCAAAAAAAGAGGCCGATGTCTGACCCGCGGGTACGACCACGCTTGTCGCCGGAGTACCGAATATATCGGTGATCATGATGGCGTTTGTTCGGGAACCGGTCATCGTCACCGTCGCTCCACCGACCGGTGCCGGCCCGGTGAGCGTGACGTTCCCGAAGCCATTGACCGGAGTCACTGTCGACGAGCTGTTGATGGCTCGGTATTGTGTGAAATCGAGGAAGTTGTTCGCAAGAGAGATGGAAGCGAGGGTGACGCCGTTGGCCGGCCTCACGATCAGTCTCTGGGTTGCGACGGTACCTCCGGCACTCGCCGTGATGGTCACGTCGGCCGGCGACGCTACGCTAAACGTGTTCACCGTGAACGTCGCCTGTGAGGAGCCCTTCGAAACTGTCACGGAACTCGGTACGGTGGCCGCCGCCGTGTTGCTGCTGGCCAGACTGACCGACGTGTTCTTGGCGGCGTTGGCGTTGAGCGTGACCGTGCCGGTGGTAGGTGTGCCGCCCGCTACCTGCTGGCTCGCAAGACCGAGCACGACGACGTAGTTTGCCGACGTCGGTTTTAGCACGCTCAACGCAACGCTCTTCGTCGTGGCCGAGTGTACCGCCGAGATCGTCGCAGTGGCGTTGGTTGCGGTCACAAATGTCGCAACGTTGAAGGTTGCCGTGCGGCTTCCCGCCGGTACAAGGACAAGCAATCCCGGGTACGCGAGGGAAGCGTTCGTCGTCTTGAGGTTGACGAGGATGCCGCCCGAGGGGGCGACATTCGTCATCGTCACGGTCCCGGTGAGTTTGCCCGATCCGACGATGGACGAGACGCTGAGAGTGAGGGAGCTGAGCGTCATCGGTGCCGGCTGCAAGGTGATCGTCTGCGAGGTGCTGATGCCGGTTGAATCTCTGGCCGTCAGAGTCACGGGTGTGGACGTGGTCACTGGATTGGTCAGGATGGTCGTCTGGCCGGTCGTCGAATTGGAGTATGCAATCGGTTGCGGAGTCGAAACCAGACCCGTATTGCTCGACGTGAACATCACAGAGTACCCGGCATTGAGGGGCGCAGGGCCGTTCAGAGTCGCGGTCGCCGTGGCAGGGTCGCCGCCGACAGGAGCAAACGGCGAGAGCGACAACGTCGTGATCCACGGCGGTGTCACGGTGATCGCCGCCTGGCGCGTGACCGCACCGTGCGTCGCCGTAATCGTGACAGTCGCCGGCGTGACGCTGCGCAAGCTCGTGTAAATGGTGAAGGTGCCGCTCGTCGCGCCCTGAGGGATGGTGAGCTGCGTGGAGCCCGGATAGGCGTCAGGCGCAGAGCTCGATAGCGAGACGACGATGTTCGATCCAGCAGCTGCGTTCAGCGTTACCGTGCCCGTCGCCGCTCCGCTGGTGATGTTGTTGAGAACCGACGACGGCGAGATCGAAAGCGAGGCGATCTCCGCATCGGCAAGGGTCAGGGTCGCCGTGCGGGTGATTCCTGCCAGTGTTGCGGTTATCGTGGCGGTCCTGTTTGCCACACCTGCGGTCGTTGTGATCGAGAACGTCGCGGTGGTGCTGCCGGCAGGGACGGTCACGGAAGCAGGCACGGTGACGGCGGTGTCGTTTGACGACAGCGAAACCACCAGACTCGCCGCGGCGGTGCCGTTCAGCGTAACGGTTCCGGTTGCTGGATTTCCGCCGAGCACTGACGAGGGCGAGATACCAATCGCGGACAACTGCGCCGGCAATACGGAGAATGGCGTCGTGGCCGAGTACTGATTAAAGGTCGTGGTGATCGTGACTCCGGTTGTGTTTTCGACGGCAGTCGTAGTGATCGTAAACGAAGCGGTGGTTGCGCCGGAAAGGACGACGATGGTCGACGGCACGGTCGCTGCTCCGGGATTGCTCGAAGAAAGATGTACGGTCGTATCGCTTGCGGCCGGTGCGCTGAGGGTGACCGTGCCTGTAGCAATGCTGCCGCCGGTTACCGCAGCCGGCGACGCGCTCGCCGCGAGGACTGACGCTGTTGTGATGGTGAGCACGCCCCTTCCGTCGTACAGATAGGAGGCCGCGTCTGCAGAGGCGAGCTGGTTGCGCGGTGAGTACGCGAACGCGGACGTCCCGACGAATGTCTCGTTGCCCGAGGCGTCGTAGCTCAGCGCGCGCGACACGCCGTTCTCCACGACACTGCTGAGTTTGGGCGTCGTTCCGACGAGCGAGGCAGTGGTCGACTTCCACGTGCCGAGCGCCGACGACGTCATGTTCCCCATCGCGTCGTAGGCGTAGGTTCCTGCTCCCCAAAGCGACGCACCGCTGTTCGCGGTCGTCAGCCGATTCAGATCGTCGTATCCGAGATCGCGGTTGTAGGCAGGATTCACCGCGTCATGTATCGATGTGATGTTGCCGACCGTATCTTCACCGTAGGTGTAATCCGCGATTGTGCCCGAGGGACCGGTGAGTTTGTTCTCGAGCGGGCGATAGCGCTGGTCGTACTGAACGGTGCGCGTCGTGCCGTTTCCGAAGACCACGCTCGTCAGCGGGCCGAATGGAAGGTACGTTGCCGACGTGACGATGCTCGCCGCTCCGGCAGAGAGGGCGTATGGCCGGTCGGCAAAGTCGAAGCTTGTCTGTGCCACAAGCCCTGATGGATAGCCGATGGTGCCGCGGTTTCCGTTCGCGTCGAATCCGAACGTTGTCGTGTACGTCGCTCCGGCGATCGTTTTCGCCTCGTTACGCAGCAGGCCGCGGTGCTCGTACTGGTAGGACGTCGAGCCGGTCGGATCGCTCATCGTGGCCAGGCGGCCCAGGCCGAAGTTGCCCGGCGTGGAATCGTCGTAGGTCGATGTCACGCTCTCCGATGCGCTGGCGCGCGAGGTCACCGCTGAGGTGACTCGATTCAGGGAATCATAGACGCGCGTCGTCGTGGCGCTGTTCGCATCGGTCGTCGACAGAAGATTGCCGGCTGGATCGTAGGCATAGCTGGTCGTTCCGGAGACCGGGCTGTTCTGCCGCTGCATCCGTCCGAAGTCATCGAACAGGTAGGTCGTCAGGTTTCCGTTCGGATCAGTGACCGAGGCGAGGTTCCCGGCAAGGTCGTAGGCGTACTGCGTCACGATCTGCCCGCCCGGGGCGGAAGCGAGGGTCTGCGTCACCGAGACAATCCGGTTCGCGCCGTCGTAGCTGTAGCTCGTGTTCGGGCTTGTATGCTTCTCATCCTGAACGCTGCTCAACGTGCCGTCCGGCAGGTAGGAGTTGACAGTGCTCGATCCATCGCTGTGCGTCACGCTCTGGAGATTGCCGTCGCTCGTGTAGGCGTAGGTCTCGCTCTTCGTCGTGACCCAGGCGTTGTTCTGGAACGCGCTCACGACTTCAGTGGCTTTCTTGCCGGTAGTCGGATCGTAGGTGTAGTCGATCTTTTCGAGCGGGACGCTGGCAGTTCCACGAGTCATCGTCTGCAGGCGCCCGCGATCGTCATACAGGTATGTGGTGCGATTGTCAGCCGGACGCTGTTCGGAACTGAGCAGGCCGGCCAGTGACGCATACACGCGCGTCGTCGTCAGATCCGTGGCGCAGAGCGGGTCCACGGCGGTGTCGCAGCCGGGAACGCCGGCGACGGTCGACGTAAGCATCCGGCCGAGTGCGTCGAACGTGGTCCGCGTTGTTACGCCGTTCGAATCAATGACCGTGGTCGCATGTCCGAACGGGTCGTAATCCTGAAAGCGCAGGACATGCCCGGCGGAGTTCCGTGCCGCAGCGATCCGCCCCCGCCATGCACCTGGAACAGCCGCATCGAGAGGGTAGTAAACGAAGGTGTCGACGTCGGAAACGTCGGTGCGCGGGCCGTCGACGAGTTTCTTCTGGCCCGAAGGCTGAGCCAGCGGCAGCCACGCCGATTGAAATGCTCCTCCGGGGTCGAATGCCGCGGGATCATTGCTGCCGTACAGCGCCGTCGTCGTGATGTGCGTCTCCTGGGTTCCGGAGGTGTCTACGGCGCCGGTCACTGTGTGAGTCAAAGTCACACCGGTGGCGGCGTCATAGGTGAACGTTTCGGTCGCCGTGCCTCCCTGCTGGATCACGCTCGGGCGATCGATGCGGGTCGGGTTGGCAGGCCAGTTCGGGTCCGCGTAGACATAGTTCGTGGTTACCGACGCGGCGGTCTGGTCGAGTGATGCCACAGCGAGAGCGTCCGACGAGAGACGGCAGTGCGCGGGGTCTGTCTCCGGGTCACAGCCCGACGGCGTCATGGCGGTCGTTGATCGGATGAGGTGCCTGCCGATGACGTCGAAGGCGGATTCGGTTACGTATCCTCGTCCGTTCTGCAGCCGGACGAGGTTGCCTTGCGCGTCATACGCGGCCGTGGCATCGTTGGAGCCGCAGGCCGAGCAGCCGCCGTCGGCGCGTCGTGTGACGACTTCGCCGGCCGAAAACTGCTGCTCGTAGGTTGCCTGACTGCCGTCCGCTCGCTGGACGGTTGTCGTGGCAATGTTGTTGGCGTCACTTGCCGGATACTGGATGGCGCTGATGTCGCCGGTATCGCCGAAGGACGACGTCGCGCGTCCCGCGGCGTCGTAGTCGTGACGCTCAATGATCGATCCGGCCGCGTCGCGGATGACGCTCAACTGGCCGCTTGCATACTCGTACGTTCGCCACGGACTACCAGCCGCACCGGCGCTCACGCCCGTCAGCAACGATCCCGAATAGCTGTAACTCCAAACGAGATCCGGGCTGCCGGTCACGCTGATGGCGGTAACGTGTCCGCCCGAGGTCGTGACATCACAGGACCAATTGCCTCTCTCGTCGGCAATTTGTGTCGGGTTGCCGCTCCCGTCGTAGGCAACGGTTACCGCGCGATTGCGCCTAAGATCCTGTAGGCGAATCAGGCGGTGATTCGCGAAGGTGCGGACGACCGATCCGCTGGCCTCGCGGAATGTGTAGCCGTCCTGCTCCGATCCGGTGAGCGTGCCGGCAACGCCGCCCATCGGCCACTTCTGCAGCCACTCGCCGGTGCTGATGTGGCGAAAGACCACCGCGGTGCGGTCTTCCGTGACCACGCGCACGCTCGCTCCATCCGCGCCGAGTGGCAGGGCGGAAGCGTCGAACAGCGACGTCCAGCCGGTGCCAAACTTTCCGTCGGTCACATTGCTGCTCGCGTACTGGCGGCGGAATTCGGTTCCGATCGTTGCAGGAAGCGGGTCCGTGTCGCCGTAGGTCATGACGCCGTCGAAAAGCCGGACGGGACCTCCGACTGCCTTTGCCGGCCCCTTGCATTCACCGCAGCCTGTGACAGAGGCCTCGGCTTCGTCGCTCCCGTCGCAGGCGGTCGCGTAGGCGCGGATCATTCGGTCGGTGTCGAACGTGCCGAGCTGCACCACTACGACGCCAGATGCGGGGAGGTCCGTCTGCGTAAAGTATGTGATTCCCGGTTGATCTCCCTCGGGCAGCAGCTCCAGCGATAGCGATCTGCTCGACGAAGTGCTCTGCGTCGGAAGAGTGTATTGAATCGTCGCGGCGAATGTGCCGTCTCCGTTCCTGGCGATGGAGAGTCCGACCGTCGGCGGCACAGGCTGGGTGACCGTCATCGAAAGCACTTGCCAGGCAGCTTCATCGTAGTTCGCTATCCCGACGGAATTCACGATCGTGATGCGCACCGCCGATATCGATCTGCCGCTGGTTTGCACGGAGGTCGAAGGTGCCGGAGCGCCGGATACATGCGGATCGCGCCCGGGAAACGGCACCATTTGCGTGGTCGTGGTCGAGACTCCGTCAATCGTATCTTCCGTTTCAACCTTGAGAGATTGATCAGACTTGAAGGCATCGTTTTCGATTACGACGCTGAGGTCCGTGGCCGGACCTCCGACGAATGTCCAGCCCACCGCGCCCGAAACACAGGAGTCAAAGTTAAGGCCGCCGGAGTACGTCGTCGTACCGTTGTTCGTGACGAAATGTCCGCCAGTGAAAAAGACGTTCCCACAGTTGTTTATGACCTCGTCCGTAGCGCATTGCGTGTTGTTGCTGGACGTCGGCGGAAAGACGATCACCCCGGCCTTCGCACTTGAGGCAAGCAGCAGCGCCGCTACCAGAAACATCAAATAGGGTTTCACTCGCATTGACTTTCTCCTCGGACGGGCACGCTCAATTGCAGCATGCGGACACCTGTTTTTTCATCAAGGATTGCACTCAATCGCTCACCGCTTTCATGAGCGTGTTCACCTGCTCGTAGGTCGACCGAATCTGCGGCTCGATCCACGTTGTGTCCCGGCTCTGGTCCCGCTCCAGCTCGCACATGCCGAGCGCTTCTTCCATGGCAAGCATGGCGTCGGTAAACAGGTTCGCAAGCCGTGGGCGCAGCGGAAGATTTGCGAAGAAACTCAGCGCATCGGCATCGATCGACGCTTGTTGTTTAGGCGAAAGGTCAGCCGGTTCCGCCGCTGCGCGGCGCACACGTCGTGCCGCGGCGACTCGCGCCAGAAGCCGACGGTACTGCAAGGGCAACGGGACGGGGCAACGCATACGATTTCTTCCGAGCGACACGCAATGGGTCCTTCGTCGCACGGTAGGCCGCACATACGGCACGCGTCCACTATCATTTCGTCCACTTTTCGCGATACTGCTCGGGGGTCATGCCTCGGGAAGTAGAGAACACCCGAAAGAATGTCATCTGGGTTCCGAAACCCGCGGCGAGCGCGACGTCGCGTGTCGAGCGAGCGGTCGTCCGCAAGAGCCTTTCCGCCTCCTCTAACTGGCGCGCGCGCAACGCCTCACGTACCGTTTGCCCCAGGACAGCGGGGAAGACGCGAGCGAGATAGGAGCGGCTGATGCCGAGGGAATCGGCAAACTCGGAGACGCGTGCGGCCGAACGGCGGGCGAAGCACCCGTGGAGGTAGCTTTCCAGCGCACGTTCGAAGCGTTGTTTGTCCGCGAAGAGAATCTGACGATTCATGAACGACCGGCCTTCGGCAGCAGGGCTTCGCCGCGCTAAGCCGAAAGATGTCCTCGGTCAAGGTGTGATCGCGCGGACGGGTTCCCTACCCCTGGATCGGAGCGCCTGATGAACCCCTACGGTCAACTTTCAGCCGTAGAGGCCTTCGGGGTTATCCAGGCGGCAGAGAAATATGCTCGAGATCTAAAGCCTTCAGGAGCAGTCTCAGGAACGACCGAACCGGCGTTCGATTGTTCTCGTATGTCCCTGTGTTCGCGAAAGTTGGCGTTGCCAAGGCGATCACAAGGATCGCGAAAAACGTGACACGTCGCATGAGCCCTCCAAGAGCCGGCTGGTGCCGGTGAGATGAGGAGGGCGCCCTCGGTTAAGGTGTACCGAAGGACGTGAAATTCTTTGGTGACACTAACAAAAGGTGAACCGAAAAAGTCAACTCTGACCTTCGGGTCGATCGAAGCGAAGCATAGGTTGGTCCTCAAGACGCAGCAGGAATCGGCTGACGTGGCGCACTTTTTCGGGCGTTATCGTGCGAGCGCGTGTTGCTTCGCGGAGATACCCAAGTGCCGCGAGTGCCTCGTTAAGCATTCCCGAGGCTTTGAACGTGGCGAAAAGCTCGCGGCAGAGCTTCTGAACTTCTGACAGTTTCACGCCAGTGGCGACGAGCGCTTCGACAAGATCAAGTGTGATGTAGGCAACGACATTAGGGAGCCCAAGACGGTCGGCTTCCAGCCGGGCGGCGCGGAGCTTCGAGATCGCAATCTCGAAACGGCCTTCGACGAGGGCAACACGCGCGAGAGCCCACCGGATGCGCGCGACTTCCGTCTCCATGCCATTGCTCTCGAATACACACAAGGCCTGAAGGAGAGCCGGTTCCGCAGCTCTGGCATCGCCGATCTCGATATCGCATCTGGCTGCGGCGGCGGACAGCCGAGCGCTAAGTAGATCGTCACCTTCACCCCGCGCTTCGCTCAGAAGGGTGCGATAGTCATCGCGCGCGCCGACGAAATCCAGCTGCGAGTATCGAACGGTCGCGCGAAGCATTCGCGCGTGCAGGTACCTCACGCGATCACCCGTCGCCGCAAAGATTTGGGCTGCCTCGTCGGCGCATTTCTCCGCTTCTACCGGACGCGATGATCGAGAGAAGACAACTCCTCTGGTGTAAAGCAACACCGCCAGATCGAACGGGTTGGCATCTGCCCGCTCGTAGGCCCGCTTGGCCTGATCGAGCGCATCAAGCGCGCCAGGGAACCGGCCGAGATAGCGGAGAGCGTTGGCTCGCTCCTTCCACGCATGCCCCAGGAGCTGATTCACGTTGATGCCGAGGTAGTGCTCCGCGTCGTTGAAACTCATGGCGATGGCAACCGCGGCGTCGGCGAGGTTCAGCGCATGCATCGGGTCGCGTTCGGAGGCGCTGTTCGCCGCGAGGCAGAGGACGCGCACGGCGCCGGCCGTTCGGAAACCGCGTTTCCTGGAGACGTCCTTCCAAATGAACGGGAGCGGGTTCGCCACGAGTTGCCCGAGGCTGCGTTCCGCTTCCTCCGTCTCCTTCGCCAGCCGCCAGGCGATTTCGCGGAGATGACCGCGCGTGGCGTCCTCGGTGCCTCTGAGATTGCGAGGCTGTGTCCACGTATCCACCGAGGAGAGGGCGTCATCAAATCGCTGAACATCCACGTAATGGGCCGCACAGGCATCACACTCGTCGAGATGTGCCGCGATGTCGCGGCGCGGTTTCAAGGCGTGCCAGGCCAGTTCGTCGTCGGAGTAGTGAGTCATCGCTTAGGGTCCATCTCGCCGAGGAACGCGCGAGCCCGCTTTCTGCACGTATGGAGGATGTACAGGACGTTCCCGGGGGTCGTACCGATTGCCTCGGCGATCGTGGCCGTCGACTCGCTTTCGAGGTAGTACCGCTCCAGCACATTGCGGCACCGATCACCGACTCGCGAGAGAGCCGCATTCAGCGTCAAGGTGCGGCTCACGTCCCGTTGAACGTCCTCATCGCATGCCGCGTTCTCGTCGATCTCCACAAAAAGCGAGTCGTCGCGCTCCCTACGGCGCCAGTAGTTCCGGCAGGCGTTGCAGATGCTGCCTACGAGGTAGGGACGAGGATCCCGCACACGGGAGACGCTGATGAGAAACGATGTAAAAACATCGTGCACGAGGCCATCGATCTCCGCATCGGGAATGTTGAACTTGCGCCTGGCGATGGCCCGGAGCAACGGCGCGTGATCGTCGTAAATCGCGTCAAAGTCGCTCGCGGCCGAATTGGCACTTGACCCCATAGCCGGCGGAGCGACCGGTGTTTTCGCGTGAGGCCGCGATGCGGAGACTTCGTTGGTTTCCATGGTTATCCAGTATAGAGAGGGTCTTGCGGGGGAGAAATCCCTACCTCCTTCGCTCGCACCGCACTACCAGTGCACAATGCCTCCGTGCGGTCGACGCCTTATCTCTACGCCCTCCTGGCCATCCTCGTCATCCCTATCTTTCCCCACTTCGTCTCGCCGAATGAGATGACGCGGTGGGCGACGGCGGCGTCGCTCGTGGAGCACCACACATTCGAGATCACTCCCCTCCTCCCGCTCCTCGGCGGAAATGCATTCGAGGATGCGTCGGAGGTCGATGGCCGCGTCTACTCGAACAAGGCGCCGGGGGCGGCGCTGCTCGGACTGCCGGCATACGCGCTGGCGCGCCTGATCGCCGGCCCCCCCTCTGCGACAACGATGCGGATGACGGCGAACGCGATGCGCCTCCTTGCCGCGACCGTCCCGCTGCTCTTCCTGGCGTGGGCGATGAGGAAGTCCGCGGCACGGCTCGGAGCGAGTCCGGAACGGATTGGCGTCATGGTGCTGGCGCTCCTCTTCGCCACGCCGCTCTTCGCGTACGGCCTCCTCAACTTCTCACATGTGCTGACTGCGGCGGCGCTCTTCGGAGCGTGGACGCTGCTGTTCGTCCACCGGAACGACTACGCCGCCGGCGCGCTGATCGGGCTGGCGACGATCTCCGAGTATCCGTGTGCCATCGTCGGGGTGGTGCTGGTGGCATGCGCATGGCGTCGCGCGCCGCGCATTATCGCCGGGGGGCTCCCGTTCGCAAGCGCGCTGGCGGTCTACAACAAGCTTCTCTTCGGCAGCGTCTTTGCGCTCTCCTCCGCCTACGAGCGCAACGCGCAATTCCGGTCGATGGCGCGGGAGGGACTCTTCGGCATCGGACTGCCGGATCCAGTGACGCTGCTGCACCTGCTGTTCGATCCATCGCGGGGGCTCTTCGTCTTCGCGCCGATTCTCCTTGTCGCGATCGTGGCCATGCCGCGGGCGCGCCGTGTGCTTTCCGCCGAGGCCTTTCTCGCGCTGGTCCTCGTCCCGATTGCGCTGCTCGTTTTCTATTCGGGGTATCCAAACTGGCACGGCGGCTGGAGCGTCGGGCCTCGCTATCTCGTTCCGGCCATCCCCTTCCTCCTCTTTCCGCTTGCTTTCGCGGTCTCCTCCTTCATCGAGTGGATCGCCCTCGGCGCCTCCATCGCCGCCGTCTTACCGCTCGCTCTGACGTTCCCCTTCCCCGACCGCGGTTTCGCCGCGCCCTGGTCGACGCTGGCGCTGCCTCTGTTGCGCGATGGCCTCGTCGCACCAAACCTGCTCCATCTGGTAGCCAGGCCGCTGGCGATTGCGGTGCCGTTCGCGATCGTCGTCGCCGCGATCGTGCTGGCGGCGAAACGCAACACGCTGTTCGTCGCGCTCGGCGTGATCCTGATGTTCGCCATCGGGGCACTGGCACCGGCACCGACGCTCACAACGCGTTTGCGCATCGGCTACATCGAAGAGGTGTACTTCGAGCAGCCCGGCGCAATGTCGCGGGCTGTCGGCGGCCTGCCGCTACCGCCGCGCGCGATCGCGCGTGCGCGCAGCGAAGCGGCGTTACCGCCTACGTCGTGGCCGTTCTGATGGCGGTGCGAGCTAACTTCCTGATTCTACGTATCAAAACGTCTGTCTTGGGGATCGAAACGCTTGATCCCGCGGATCAAACCGGTTGATCTGACGGATCAAACTTTTGATCCCGCTGATCACACCACTTGATCTGACGGATCAAACTTTTGATCCCGCGGATCACACCACTTGATCTGTCGGATCAAACTTTTGATTCCGCGGATCACATCACTTGATCTGTCGGATCAAACTTTTGATCCCGCGGATCACACCACTTGATCTGACGGATCAAACTTCTGATCCGGCGGATCACACCACTTGATCTGTCGGATCAAACTGTTGATCCCGCGGATCACACCACTTGATCTGTCGGATCAAGCCAGTTGATCTGACGGATCAAACCTGTTGTTCCGCGGAACAAACCGGTTGATATGTCGGATCAAGCGAGTTGTTCTGCGGATCAAACCACTTGTTCTGCGCATCAAACCTGTTGTTCTGTCGGATCAAACCGGTTGTTCTGCGGATCAAACCAGTTCGTCTGTCGGATCAAACCACTTGTTCTGTGGATCAAACGTGTTGATCTGTCGGATGAAACCTATTGTTCCGCGGATCAAACCTCCCGCTCTGCGGAGCAGCCTTTCTGCTCCGCGCAGCCGGCGTGAGCCTCTTCAAGAATCGATGCGGCGCTGCTGCCTACGTCGTGGCCGTTCTGATGGCGGCGCGCGGCACCGGGTCGCGGAAGATGCGGTGCGACCAGATCTTCTTCTTGTGCAGCTTGTAGAGCGCCATCGTCTTCAGGATCTCCAGGCCATACCGCACCGAGCGCCAGAAACCGATCTGCGAAGCCTCGTCGAAGTACCGCGTCGAGATCGGCACCTCGCGGATGCGCATCCCCCTGGCAACGCCCTGGGCGATGATCTCCGTGTCGAAGACGAAGTCGTCTGAATTCGCCTCGAAGTTGACGGCATCGAGATAGCGCTTCGAATACGCCCGGAAGCCGGAGTGATACTCGGAGAGGAAGATATAGAACGTGGCGTTTTCCACCATGGTCAGGAAGAGGTTGGCCAGGTACTTCCACTTCGGCATGCCTCCCTCCATGGGACGGCCGCCGAGCATGCGCGATCCGAAGACCGCCTCGCACTCGCCGCGCAGCAGCGGCTGCACGAGCTGCGGGATGATCTTCGGATCGTACTGATGGTCGGGATGGACCATGACCATGATCTCGCCGCCCATTTCGTCCATGGCCGTCCGGTAGCAGGTCTTCTGGTTGCCGCCGTAACCGCGGTTCTGTGCATGGACGACCACGCGCATCGGAAGCTGGCGGGCCAGCTCGACGGTCCGGTCACGCGAGCGGTCATCGACGAGCAGGATCTCGTCGACCCACTCCTGCGGGATATCGTCGAACGTGGCCCGCAACGTCTTTTCGGCGTTGTACGCGGGCAGTACGGCGACGACTTTCTTCTCGTGGTGCGGCATGGGCGGGCGAGAATAACACAGCGTAAATGGCCCTCCATCCGAGTCGACTACAATCGCCCGCCGTGAATGACGTCACACTTCCGCCGGTCAGCCGGCGCAGCGATCTGCTCGCGCTCGGCCTGCTCTTTCTCATCGCCACGATCTCGTTCGCCGACATCCTCTTTGGCGTCAATCAGCTCTACATGCGCGATCTGACGCGCTACTACTACCCGACCAAGCAGGTTCTTCGCGAGATCGTCCAGCACGGCGAGTTTCCCTATTGGAACCGTTACTTCTCCGCCGGCCAGCCGATCGCCGCCAACCCCGAGCACGAGGTCTTCTATCCTCTTACCTGGCTGATTCTCCTGCCGAGCTACGACCTCGGCTATCGCCTTCACATCCTCATCCACATCTATATCGGTCTTCTGGGGATGTATGCCCTGTTGCGGTCGATGGGGCTGCGTCCCCCCGCGGCATGGTTCGGTGCCCTGTCATTCGGACTGGGCGGGCTCTATCTCTCCTACGTCAACCTTCTGCCGATCCTGTTCTGCGCGGCCTGGCTGCCGTTGACGTGTCTCTTCGTCCGGCGATTTCTCTTGCGGCACACCCTTCGCGATTTCGCCGCCGCGGGATTGTTTCTCGGCCTGCAGTTTCTGGTGGCCGAACCGACCACCGTGGCGCAGACCGGGGTGCTGATCGGCATGTATGCGCTGTACCGCGGGTGGTACAGCCGGCCGCGCGTGTCGAAGATGATCACGCGCGTCCTCTGGATCGCCGTGATCTCGGCGATCGGTCTCCTCATAGGGGCGGCGCAGATCCTGCCGGCGATCGATCACGTTCGCGACTCGGCCCGTTCGAGGCCCTTCGATTTCGACCTCGTCAGCGCCTGGAGCATGCCGTGGGCGAAGTTCGCGGAGCTGATCTACCCCAACGTCCTCGGGCACATCTCCATCGGCAACGTCATGCACTACTGGGGCGGCGGTCTCTATCCGGGGATGGGATCGCCGTTTCTCTTTAGCATCTACGCCGGCATCGCCGTCACCGCGCTGGCGATCGGCGGCGCCTTCACCCGGCCGCGCGGCGGGCGCTTCGTTCTCATCGTCTTCGCCTTCTCATCGATCATGGCCCTGGGCAGCCACACGCCGCTGCTTCGCTGGCTCTACGACGCCGGCATCGCCACGTCGATCCGCTATCCGGAGAAGTTCATCCTGATGGGCGTCTTCGCCATGATTCTCTTCGCCTCGCAGATGCTCGACCGGCTGCTTGCGGGCGACGAAGACGTTCGCAGCGGCGCCCTCGGATTTGCCGCGGCCTCGATGCTCGTCGCCGCGGTCCTCGCCGTCGCCGGCTTCACCCCTCTCTATCCGAGGCTCTTCAACCTTCTCAGCAAAGCGACGGATATCGCCTCGATCCGCAAGGCATGGAGTATGACCGCCGGTTCGGCGGCCACGGCGGCGGTGGTCCTTTCGCGAACGGACTGGATCATCGCCGCGGTGCGCAGCGGGATCCTGATCGCTCTCCTCTTCACCGTGCGCAAGCGCTACAACCGCGTCTGGCTTGCGGCCGCGGCGGCATTCGTGACCATCGACCTCGTCTACGTGACGTGGGAGCTCAACCCGAGGGAGCCGCGAAGGTTCTTCGATCCACCGCCGGTGGCGCGAACCATTCCGCGCAATCACCAGGACTTCCGCATCTTTCATGAAGCCGACTGGTATGGAACCGAGAAGCCGGCGCAGCAGTACTTTTCCACCGGCCCGGCTGTCTACTGGGTGGTCCGTGACGGCCTCTTTCCGATGACGCCGGCCGGCGCGGGCTTGCGCACGGTCCTCGAGCGCGATTACGACAAGACCGCGCTCCTTACCACCGTCGATCTGACCGACTCCGTCTGGGACGTCAAACGCTCCGGCCGCGCCGACTGGTGGAAGCCGTTCATGGCCATGTCGAACGCGTGGTACCGGGCCGTCTACCGCGACTTCGACCTCGAGAAGAAGCGCAACCACGGCAACTTCATGGACTCCCTTCCGGTCACCTTCGAAGAAGGGCCGCACTACCCTCGCTACTACTTCGCCGACCAGGTCGTCACCATTCGCGACCGCGAAGACTTCGTCAAACAGTTGAGCACCTCGAGCTTCACCAGCGGCGTCGCCTTCGTACAGCAGCCGTCGTTCGTTCCGGCCAGGGGCGTGATCAAACGCCTTGCCGAGACGGCGAATACCGCCACGCTCGACGTGGAGAGCTTTGGCCAGGGATTCCTGGTCATGAGTGTCACACCGCACAAGTACTGGACCATCATCGTCGACGGCATGAAGGTGCCGGCCGTCGTGACAAACATCGCTTATCAGGGCATCATCGTGACGCCGGGAAAGCATCACATCGAGATGGAGTATCGCAATGAGCTGGTGCGCGTCGGGATGCTGATCACGCTCATCACCGGTGCGGTGCTGCTCGGAATCCTGCTCGTCTACCGGCCAAAACTCTCCTCGGCCACGGTGCCTGCCTATGAAGAGCAGGTCCATGTAGTGGCCGACGCAAGCGGAACGCACCTCGAGGCCGCCGTACCGCCAACGACTGGCGAGAACCAACCACCGGGTGGGGACATCCCCTCGCACTGATGCGACGCTGGTCTCTTCCGCTCGCGTTGGTCCTCGCAGGCGCCACGTTCATCGCGGTGTTGCGCTGGTACAGCGCGCGCACCAAGCAGGAGATCGACTCACAACTCTGGATTCCGAAGCCGGCCGCGATCACTCCCGCGGTCGTGACGCTGCAGCAGTACGTCCGCATCGATACCTCCAACCCTCCGGGCAACGAGCTTCCCGGCGCGCGGTTTCTTGCCGCCTTCCTGGCGAAGGACGGCATCCGCGCGGAGATCATCGAGTCAGCACCCGGTCGCGCCAGCGTCTACGCGCGCATCGCCGGTAAACAGCACGACGGCGGTCTCCTTCTCCTCAATCATATCGACGTCGTTCCTGCCCCCAAGGCCGGCTGGACGCGCCCGCCGTTCGCGGCCGAGGTCTTTCTGAATCAGCTCTACGGGCGGGGCGCGCTCGACATGAAAGGGATCGGGGTCTGCGAGCTGCTGGCCTTTACCGGCCTGGCGCGGATGCACCGCACGCCGGAGCACGACGTCGTCTTTCTGGCCTCGGCCGATGAGGAAGAGGGCGGAGGGAAAGGCGTTGCCTGGCTGCTCGAACATCGCCCGGACATCTTCGAAGGAATCCGATACGCCCTCAACGAAGGCGGCATCACCGAGACCACAAAGGAGCACGTGGCTTACTTCGGCATCGAGACCGGCACGAAGATGACCGTCAAGCTGCTGCTTCGCGGGCACGACCTCGAGTCGATGCGGGCGCTGCGCATCGCGCTCGAGCCGTTCGTCACACCGGTCGACCCCGTACGCGTCCTGCCGGAAGTGCGGGAGTTTCTGCACGATCTCGCGCCGCTGCGCATCGAGCAGGGACAACTTCTCGACGACATTACCCGCACCATCGCCGCAGGCAAGTTCTGGCTCCTCGCGAGCGGCTATCGCGAATTGACGCAGAACGTGGTCTGGCCCTCCAGCATCGAGTCCGACGCCGGGGGCGTCGTGATGCACGTCAATCTCTACAACCTCCCCGACGAGAACCCGGAGACGCGCATCGCCTGGCTGCGCGGCCTCGCTGGCCGGTACGGGGTGACCATCGAGAGCGTGCTCGAGATCAGCGGACCGGCGCCGATCAGCTCGCGCCACACGCCGATGTTCGCCATCATCGCCGCCGAAGCCGCACGGCAATATCCAGGGACGCGGACCGGCAGTGAGGTGCTTGCCGCCTCGTACAACGACTCGCGCTACCTCCGCGCACGCGGCATCTCCGCGTATGGACTGATGCCCTTCCCCACCGACTGGTATCAGACCCAGGGGATCCACGCCATCGATGAACGGGTTCGCGTCGACTGGTTCAACGACGGCGTCACGCTCCTGCAGCGCATCACCAGCAGGTTCGCGTTCGAACCGGGTGCGCAGCCACGCCGTTGACACAATTTGTCAGAGCGACCAACCGAAAAGCGTCAACAATTGGTAATAGATTTGTGATTCAGAGCCCTAACAGGCGTTGCTTCAATGACTTAGGTATCGCCTCCGATCGGCATCCGGCTTGCGATAGCGCACCCCTCAGGAGGGTTCATATGATTAAAAAGAACCAGAAGGGCTTCACACTCATCGAGCTGCTGATCGTCGTCGCGATCATCGGCATTCTGGCGGCAATCGCCATTCCCAACCTGCTGACCGCCATGCAGCGCGCCAAACAGAAACGGACCATGGCCGACATCCGCACGATCGCCACCGCGTGGGAAGCGCGCGCGACCGACGTCAACAAGTACAACGCGGCTGGCGCCATCGTCCTCCCCGCGGTCACGCTGAACCACGACACGATGACCACCATCCTCTCGCCGACGTACATCAAGTCACTCCCGCCGAAGGATGGCTGGGGCAATAACTTCGTGTACAACGCCGATGTCGATTTTGGTGGCATCGCGGCGCAGGATTACTCGGTCCTCTCGTTCGGCCGCGACGGCGTGATCGACTCCAGGCCCGGACTGGCGACGACGAACTTCGACTGCGACATCATCTACCAGGCCGGCGGCTTCTCGCAGTACCCGGAAGGCGTCCAGCAGCAGTAGTCGCTTCCGTTCGAGATTCCTCAAAGGGCGCCCTCGGGCGCCCTTTTTGTTGTCAGCAGCCCTCTCCCCGGTCGACAAGACGCCGGGCAAACGCCTGGTTAACCTCAGCGATGAGACGCCCGCGTTCCCTTGACACTATTTGTCAAAGCGACCCCTTGATTCCGTCAATAATCGGTGGATACAGCTCTGACCCATCTACCTAACCGTCATCGTTTCAAGGCGTTAACTATTTTCTCCGATCGGCATCCCGCTTGCGACATACTGACCCAAGGAGAAAGAGGACTATATGAACAAGAGGAACCAGAAGGGCTTCACACTCATCGAGCTGCTGATCGTCGTGGCGATCATCGGCATTCTCGCGGCAATCGCCATTCCCAACCTGCTGACCGCCATGCAGCGCGCCAAGCAGAAACGGACCATGGCCGACATCCGCACGATCGCCACCGCGTGGGAAGCGCGCGCGACCGACGTCAACAAGTACAACGCGGCTGGCGCCATCGTCCTCCCCGCGGTCACGCTCAACCACGACACGATGACCACCATCCTCTCGCCGACGTACATCAAGTCACTCCCGCCGAAGGATGGCTGGGGCAATAACTTTGTGTACAACGCCGACGTCGATTTTGGTGGCATCGCCGCGCAGGATTACTCGGTCCTCTCGTTCGGCCGCGACGGCAAGATCGACTCGAGGCCCGGACTGGCGACCACGAACTTCGACTGCGACATCATCTACCAGGCCGGTGGCTTCTCGCAGTACCCGGAGGGCGTCCAGCAGCAGTAGTCGCTTCCGTTCGAGATTCCTCAAAAGGGCGCCCTCGGGCGCCCTTTTTGTTGCGGATCGCTGGCATCTCGCGGCCACGCCCACTCCGAGACGCCAGACCGTTACTATTGCACCGTGAAAAACATCCTTCTCATCCTTCTCATCGCAGCGATCCTCCCCGTCTCCGCGCACGCGGCCCCCGCCGAATGGGAGCGGCATGCGAAGAACGTCGAGATCATCCGGGATGACTGGGGCATCGCCCACGTCTACGGCAAGACCGACGCCGACGCCGTCTTCGGGATGATCTACGCACAGGCCGAAGACGACTTCGGCCGCATCGAGAGGAACTACCTGCTATCGATGGGACGGCTGGCCGAAGCGGAGGGAGAAGGCGAGATTTATCGCGATCTGCGGATGAAGCTTTTCATCGACCCCGCCGACATGAAGGCTAAGTACCGGCAGAGTCCCGCCTGGCTGAAAGCGCTGATGAATGCCTGGGCCGGCGGTCTGAATTACTACCTGGCAACCCATCCCCAGGTGAAACCGAAGGTGATCGCGCACTTCGAGCCGTGGATGGCGATCACGTTCAGCGAGGGGAGCATCGGCGGGGACATCGAGCAGGTCAATCTCAAGGAGCTCCAGGCCTTTTACGAGAAGAGCCCGAGCATTCCCATCGCCGCCGATCTCCGCGAATTCGTGGAGCCGACGGGATCGAACGGCGTGGCCATCTCCCCCTCGAACACCGCCTCCCACCATGCCTTGCTGCTGATCAATCCGCACACCTCGTTCTTCTTCCGCTCCGAGTTGCAGATGGTCAGCGAAGAGGGGCTCGACGCCTACGGCGCCGTGACCTGGGGCCAGTTCTTCATCTATCAGGGATTCAACGCCCACGCCGGCTGGATGCATACGTCGAGCGGTGTCGACAACATCGACGAGTATGCCGAGAAAGTGACGAAGAAGGACAAAGCCTTCGTCTACAAGTACGGGAACGACGAAAAGTCCCTGAAGACGAGCACGATCACCATCCCCTACAAGACGAGCGCCGGGATGGCCACGAAGACGTTCACCGTCTACCGCACGCCGCACGGGCCGGTCGTCCGCGAGGCTGGCGGCAAATGGATCAGCGTCCGGCTGATGCAGGATCCGATGCACGCGCTCATCCAGTCGTACATCCGGACCAAGGCCACCGACTACCACTCCTTCCGGAAGTCGATGGCGCTGCACACCGATTCGTCGAACAACACCCTCTTCGCCGATACACGCGGGAACATCGCCTACTTCCACTCCAACTTCATCCCGCGGCGCGACAGCCGCTTCGACTTTACCAAGCCGGTCGACGGCAGCAATCCGGCCACCGAATGGCACGGCGTCCTCTCCATCGACGAGACGCCAAACCTTCTGAATCCACCCAACGGCTGGCTGTACAACAGCAACAACTGGCCGTGGTCGGCGGCCGGCCCGTACAGTCCGAAGCGGTCGGACTATCCCGTCTACGTCGAGCGCGGTACCGAAGAGACCCCGCGCGGCTACCACGCGCTGAAGGTCCTGCCGGGGAAGAAGGACTTCACCATCGACTCGTTGATCGCCGCCGCGTACGACAGCGACCTGCCGGCCTTCGACACACTGCTGCCCCCTCTGCTGAAAGCCTACGACGAGCTCCCCTCGGCCGACCCGCTCCACGAGAAGCTCGCCGAACCGGTTGCCCTTCTGAGAAGTTGGGATCACCGCTGGTCGGTGACCTCGGTACCGACGTCGCTGGCCATCTTCTGGGCCGAGGACCTCGGCAAGAAGGTCGCGGCCGCGGCGCGCGAGGCGAGGATGACGGCGGACGACTACTCCGCCACGAAGGCAAGCGCCGCCGAGCGCCTTCAATCGCTGGCCGCGGCCTGTGACAAGCTCACTGCCGATTTCGGGAGCTGGAAGACGCCGTGGGGCGATATCAACCGCTTCCAGCGGATCAACGACGACATCGAGCCGCCGCACTTCGACGATGCCGGGCCGAGCATCCCGGTCGGCTTCGCCTCGTCGCGCTGGGGATCGCTGGCCTCTTTCGACGCCCGCGCCTGGCCGGGGACGAAGAAGTGGTACGGCACGAAGGGCAACAGCTTCGTCGCCGTCGTCGAGTTCGGCAAGCGCGTCCGCGCCCGTGCCGTCACCGCCGGCGGCGAGAGCGGTAACCCCTCATCCCCCCACTTCAACGACGAAGCCGCCCGCTATGCGACTGGCAACCTGCGCGAGATCTACTACTACCGCGACCAGCTCAAAGGCCACATCGAGCGGCGGTACCACCCGGGGGAGTGATGACAAAATCCATGCAACCACACCGACACAGAGATCGCCGGAGTCTACGTCTGGTCGCCGCCATCGCGTTGCTGATCATCCTGACCGGCTCCACCTCGGGCCTCCGTGAATTGCCGAAGCTTGCGATACAGAAATCGCAACTGACGCTGCCGGGATCCGTCCCCTTTCATCTCACGGCGACGGTCCTCAATGCGAAGGATCCATCGGATCAGGCGCACACCGCCCGCATCGAGGAGCTCTGGGTATCGCCGCAGAAATGGCGGCGCAAGGTGACCACTCCCGACTTCTCGCAACTGCTCATCGTGAACGGAGGGAGGGTCCACGAGGAGATCACCGGCGACTACTATCCGAACTGGCTGCGGACTCTGGTCAATGGCCTGTTCGATCCCGGCGCTCCCCTGCAGGGAGTTGACCTGACGCAGTCCGACGACAATCCGGTGCGCAATACCAAAGAGGTTTGCCGCCGTTTTGGGACGGCGGTTGGGATCGCTCCGGTCTCGAATGATGTGTTTTCGACGTACTGCTTCCTGAATGGCCTCATCGATGGTGTCAATATTCCGGGGTATTGTGTTGATACAAGGACTACGCCCCGTTCTCGGGGAAGCAGGTGTCACGCAGAGTTCAAGCGTACCTCGGCAGCGGGCTTTATGCGGAGGCGCGCATCGTCGAGCTGAACGTCCTGAAGGCGCCGGACGAGTCTCTTTTTGCCATCACCGAGGCACATCCGCTGTTGAAAACCGTCTTCGTCACCGAGCAGGATGCCCGGGCTCACATTCTCGACTCGTCTCCCATGGTCTGGCCGAAGATCCACGAAGGTCAGGCCGTCGGTCTGGCGAGCATCTATGTGTGCATCGACCGTGACGGAAGAGTCCGCGAGATACACGATCTCAACAACGACCATCCCGACGTCGCCGATTCAGCCCGGGAACAAGTGATGCGCTGGAGGTTCCGGCAGTTCATGTCCGAAGGAGTGCCGGTGCAGGCGGAAACGATTCTGACCTGGGCGTATTCGACGGAACTGGAGTAAACGGCGCTCCGCGCGTTGTCGGTTGTCGGTTGTCGGTTGTCGGTTGGCTTATGCCAAGCGCCGGCACAGACAAGAGTGTCTGTGCCACATCAGGCATGCTTTTTCTTGATGGATTCCCGGGTTGCCATACACGCATCGGCCGTACCCGCTCGCATGGTTCTCGGCAGGTCCAATGTGGCACAGACACTCTTGTCTGTGCCGGTACTTGGCAGATACCCGATAACCGATAACCGACAACCGATAACTCGCGCTACGCAGCAGTTACCAATCGCCCGGCACCTTCACAAACGATCGATCGAGATCACGCACCGAGGAAGAGCCGAGCAGCTTCATCGTGCGGGTGATGCCGGAGCGGAGAATGTCGATGGTCCGCGACACACCGGCTCCCCCTGCCGCGCCGAGGCCATAGGCGTAGGCGCGTCCGATGAGAACCGCCTTCGCGCCGAGGCAAAGGGCTTTCACCACATCGCTGCCGCGGCGAATGCCGCCGTCCAGTAGAACCTCCGCCTGGCCGTTGACCGCGGCGAGCACTTCCGGCAGCACGCGAAGCGTAGGGGCCACGCCGTCGAGTTGCCGGCCACCGTGATTCGACACAACCATCGCCGCCGCTCCCTGATCGATGGCGCGGCGGGCATCATCCGCCGTGTGGACCCCCTTGACGACGATAGGCCCCTGCCACGCCTCACGGATCCACCGGAAGTCGTCCCACGACACCATCGACTGCTCGAGTGCAGCGCCGACGTCGGCGTACGGCATCGGGCCATCGGCCAGCATGACGTTCGGAAACTTCATCAAGCCGCCGTCGCCGAGGAACGCGGCAAGCCAGCGCGGGCGGGCCAGGAATTGGAAGAGGTAGGGGAACTTCGTGAATGGCGCACCGGACACCAGCTCCTTCGTGCCGTTGCGCACATCCCGCTCCCGGTTTCCGGCGACGGGCGTATCGACGGTGACCACCAACGCGGAGCAACCGGCGTTCTTCGCGCGCTCGATTCCGCCCAAGGCCACGTGGCGCCCGCCGAGGAGATAAAGCTGGTACCACACCGGCCCGCGGGTGGCCGCCTTGACGTCAGCAACCGCGCAGCCTGCGAGCGTCGAGAGCGTATAGATCGTGCCGGCCTCCCCCGCCGCGTGCGCGGCCTTCTCTTCGCCGCGCGGATAGAAAAGGCGGGAGCTGCCGACCGGCGCCAGCAGAAACGGAAGCTCGAGGTGCTGGCCGAGGACGGTGGTCCGAAGGTCGACGCTGGCCGTGGCCACGGCCGAGCGCGGCCGGAGGATCACGTCGTCGAAGATGCGCGCGTTCTCGCGCATGGTCCATTCCGCATCCGCGCCGCCGTCGATGTAGTCGAAGACGACGCGCGGAAGTCGTTTCTTAGCCGCGGCACGGAGGTCGGCGATGTTGACGATAGTCATGCGTTCGTCATTCTAGTGGCGGGGTTGCTGCGTTGCTGGGTTGCTAGGTTGCTGGGTTACGGGGTGTCTGGGTAGCCCCACCTCGCAACCCAGCAACCCAGCAACTCAGCAACCGCATCACAGACCTCCCTACAATATCCGCCTTTCCCATTCGTCTACACCAATGGATGGTTGATCTGGCGAGCGTCACCGCGATGACCGAGAACGATAGGCGAATCTCCGAAATCGTCGCGGCGGAGGGATCCCGGCTGCGCGCGTTTATCCGCCGGCGCGTCCCCGACACCTCGGACGTCGAAGACATCCTGCAGGAGGTCTTCTACAGGCTGGTCGAAGCCAACCGCCTGCTGACGCCGATCGAGCACGTGGCCGGATGGCTGTTTCGTGTGGCCCGCAACCGCATCACCGATCTTTTCCGGAAGAACGAGCCGGAGAGCTTCTCGGACGAGGCGGTGGAGGGTGACGACGGCGAGATGCTGCAGATCGAGGATCTGCTGCCGTCGCCCGATGCCGGCCCGGACGCCCTTTACGTCCGCCATGTGCTGATCGAGGAGGTGGAGCTGGCGCTCAGCGAGCTTCCCGACGAGCAGCGCGAAGTCTTCATCGCCCACGAACTGGAAGGACGCAGTTTCAAGGAGTTGTCCGCGGAAACCGGGGTGAACGTCAACACCCTGCTCTCCCGCAAGCGCTATGCGGTGCTTCACCTGCGCGAACGCCTGCAGAGCATCTACGACGAATTCAGGAACGAGTAAGGAGCAACGATATGAGAAGGAAACGGATGTTATGGATCGCCCCCGCCGCAATTGCCGGGATGGTGCTTTTCGCCTTCATCGGTGGTGAAGTGGTGATGCGCCTCTGGAACTGGCTGCTTCCTGACCTGTTCGGATTCAAGCAGCTCACCTTCTGGCCTGCCCTCGGCCTCCTGGTCCTCTGCCGGATCCTCTTCGGCGGCTTCGGCATGCGCGGCGGCGGCATGAACCGCTCGATGTTCCGCCGCCGCATGGCCGAACGCTGGGAGCGTATGACCCCCGAGGAACGTGAGAAGTTCTGCGGCGGGATGCACGGACGGTGGGGACGGGAGGTTTCGCAGGAGCCGAATGCGGGGGTGTGAGGGGTCGTTATCAAACCGTACCCTCCTTATCCGCGTGAGTGGACTGCCACGCCGAGGCGTGCCCCTCGTGCGGGCCGGCGGTGGGGGGTCGATATCAGGATCGACCCACCTCAATATCAGAACCGAGAGGGGTCGATATCAGGATCGACCCACTTCAATATCAGAACCTAGGGGGGTCGATCATGATCATCCTTCATCCTCCGCCCACCTCAACGGGCTCCAGGTGTCTCCCAACAGGCCGTCCGCCCACCTCAACAGGCTGACAGCCTCTACGGGTAGGCTCCACGCCCACTCCAACAGACTCCAAGCCTCTAATAGGTGGCTTCACGCCCACTTCAACAGGCACCACGCCTTTGCCGGCAGGCTCCACGGCCGACCCGACAGGACGGGCCATTGATCATTCGAACGTCGCCCTACTTCTTCCGCGCCGCCACCCACGTCCCGTCGGAGCGTCCCTCCACGCGCATCCTTCCCTTGCCGGAATCGCCGTCGATCCAGCCTGCGAGGAAGATGTTGACAGGACCGGGGACTCCCTGGCGGCTTCCCTTTGGCCAGTCGCCGGAGAAGGAGAGCTCGACGTAGCCGTTTCGCCAGGTGCCGGTGATCGGGCGGTCCACGCCGAGCGGGCCGGACCAGGTTCCGGTGAGCTTGTTCTGGTCGCGGTGCAACTCCATCGTCGCGGTCATGCCGCCGGCGTCACTGGCGTAGCGCATCTCCCACGATCCCGCGGCGTCAGAGCTGTTCTTCAGATCCGGCGGGACGGCCGGTGTAATCCGCACATTGGAAAAACAGGCCTCCTCGTCGGTGTAGCCCCAGAGGCCGATGGCGCCGTGCAAATCCTCCCCTTTCAAGGCATCCACGACGAGGCTCGGTTTCGATGACCCGTTCAGATAAAGCTTTGCGGAACGGCCGGCCACCTCGATCCGCAGCGTTGTCCAGCGCTCCATCGCCAGATCCGCATGCGACTCATAGAGCGCCGGCCATTCACGGCGCAGGCGGTACCACCCGAAGCCCGGCTCGGAGACGTATTGGACAGAGTGGTTCCGCTGCAACTGGTCGGGGGCATCGGCATTTCCCGGCCGCAGATAGAACAACTCGTAGCGGGATGCGTCCGGGCGGACGCGGAAGGCGATCCCGACGAATCCGGGAAAACGAACACCCGGCGGCGTCATAGGCTTGAGAGCGAAGTCTGCCTCGATCACTCCGTCCTGGAAGTCAGTTCCGGGCAGCAGTACCAGTCCTTCGTGATCTTCCCCTTCCACGGTGAGCCGGACGCACTTGCGCCCCAGATACGTGACCGCCTCCGCTTTCACCTTCGGCGCGGCGAGGCCGGCCGCATCGTGTAGAGGGAACGTCTGCGGGCGGGACGGCGTCTGGGCGAACAGACCACCGGCCGCCAACACGGTTACCACGCCAAAGCTCGACCAACGTTGCCACCTGATCATGCGAATCCTCCCTCGTTCGCAGTCAACGCAGCGAGTTCACCAAGGTTTCGTCGGAACGGTCACGATGCTCTGGCGTCGACCCACTCTACCAACGGTGGATTCATCGCGTGCTCCCTGAGTAGATGCCCGGGAAGACCTCGAACGTGGAACCATCGACACCAAATTCACTGTCAATTTGGTGTCGATGTCTACAGCCGACCACTTTGCATATGTGTGGAGCGCCGCCGAATCGGGCCGCTTGTGATCTGGAACACGGCAGGCTGACGGTCCGCGACCGATTGTGGGGCTCGTTCACAGTCAATCGGCGCTTCCGGCAGCGCCTACTCTCAATCTCTCTTGAAGGAAGGAAATCCCATGAAACGAGCCTTTGTCGCTCTCGCTGTACTAGTTGCGTTTGCCTCCATCCTGCTGCCGTCCACGGCCGCGGCGAGCGAGGCATGGATCCTCGACATTCCGACCCGCGGCATTCCGAACCAGGAGTCGGGAATGGTGCGGGTCACACTCGAGCTGAGCGCCGCTCCGGCCGGCTCGCAGCTCGTAGTCGGCAGCACTACCCTCAACCTCGGCGACACCCTCACCGTAGCCGGCGACTCGGTGACTTACGAGGCGCTGACGGGCAATAACGTCCGCATCACCTACGTGCCGAAGTCGAACTTCGGCGCCGACTTCTGCGCGGGCACGTTCGCCGTCGAGAAGCAGATCAACATGCGCTTCGTCGGCGCGCAGGACATCACCGCCTACCGGATGTCGACGTACGTCGTGGCCGCGCCGATGGCCGAGTGCTCGCAGGTGTCGAAGCACACCGGCGACACACCGGCCAGCCTGATTCCGAACGATGACGGCGTGGCGCCGGCTCTCACGGCCACGTACAAGGGCCGCAACAACTTCGACGTCGCCCTTGTCCTCGACAAGTCGGGCAGCATGAACGACCTTCCCCCCGGCGCCCTGAGCGGTCCGAAGAAAATCGACATCCTCAAGTCGGCGGTACAGAACTTCGTCGGCCAGTGGGAACTGCTCGACGCGCCGCCGGGAGGCGGACCGGAGTGGTCGGGCGACCGTATGGGGCTGGTCTTTTTCGACTCCACCGCGCAGCCGCAGACGCTCATCGGCGCCGATCCGCCGGCAAACTTCTTCCTGCAGCGCGGCGCAGCCAGCGCGTGGGACGCCATCATCACCAAGGTCAATGCCCTCGTTCCGGGCAGCTCGACCTCGATCGGCGACGGCATCAACCAGGGAATGAGCCAGTGGAAGGCCGACCCAAAGAATGATCTCAACGTCGTCCTCATCACCGACGGGATTCAAAACACGGCGCCGCTCATCACGCCGACCGGCACGGGCTTCCTCGGCCTGACGCCGGTGGCCGGCCTGCCGCAGGAGCTGCGCAAGCGCTTCGTCCCCATTCAGACCATCGCCTTCGGAACGCCGGCACAGGTCGACGACACGCTGCTCCGCAACATCTCGTTCGAGACTTCCGGCGCGTCGTATCAGGCTGTCACCTCATCGACGATGTTCGACGTGTTCGGAATGACGCTGGTGGCCATCCTCAAGGGCAACACGGCGTCGATGGCGACGCGTGTGCTGGACACGCTGACCGGCACCGGTCCGAGCGCCGCCGTTCCGGTGACCGTCGATCGCTCGCCGCAACGCGTCGTCTTCACCGTGCAGTGGGCGCCGCCGGCGCGGCAGATGCTCGACCTCGACGTCTATCCGCCGGGCGCCAGCGTGCCGGCGATTCCGACGTCGTCGAAGAAGACGCCGCAGGCCTCCATCCAGGCCTTTGACATGAGCCAGGGATTCAAATCAGGCGCGTGGAGCGTGCGCGTGAAGCGCGACCTCAAGAGCGCCGACGACGTGCCGTACCTGCTCAACGTGATGTTTCTGGAGAAGCATCTCGATTACCAGTTCTCGCTCGACAACCTCCACGCCGTCACCGGCGACCCGCTCGGCATCCACGTGCTGGTCGACTGGGACGGCAAGCCGCTGGCCGGCCTGCCGGCCGGCTCCATCAAGGTCCGTATGCAACGGCAGCCCGACGGGATGGGCAACGTTCTTCACGCCTCGCACATCAAAACGCCGAGCGGCAACACCATCACCTCCACCGGCGACATCCTGACGCCGTACGACTACAAGATCGCCGCGCTCGGACAGCCGCTGATCGACAGCACCACCCCGAAAGACGTCGCCGTCATTACGCTTACCGACCAGGGACAGGGGATCTATGGCGCGACGTTCCCCGACACCTTCATTCCCGGCACCTATGTCTTCGAGGCTTCGCTCGACTGGGACACGATGCTCACCGGCCACGTGGTGCGGGAAGAGCGCCTCGAGGAGGACGTGAAGCCGCGCGCCGATTCGGCCGCCACCGCCGTCACCCTGACCGGCGACGCCTTTGGCGTCTGGACGCTCACGGTCACGCCGCGCGACCGCTTCGGCAACTACTTCGGACCGGGCTACGCGCCGCTGGTGCAGGCGCGCGTCCGCAGCGGAGGGAGACTGCGCAGCACAATTCCCGCCGATCAGGATCAACTCGGCACGTACACCTTCACCATCTCCGGATCTCCCGGCGTGACGCCGCTCGTCGATGTCATCGTCGACGGAGTGCTCCTGTCGGGAGGGCGGTGATCGTTCGTCGCCTACGGCATTAACCCTATCGAGAATCCCTCTTCCCGTGTCGCGCGGGGAGAGGGATTCGACGTTAAGTCAGGTTGTGCGGAGGCCCGCTACCCTGCCAACGCCCTCACCGCCGCGGTCAGCGGCGCGTAGAGGCGCTCGTGGTAGGCGAACGCTTCCTTGTAGATCTGCTGGAAGGCGCCGAGGTCTTTGGGGGAGACGACGAGGTTCACGCCGTAGAGGAATGCGGCGTTGCCGTCGAGAGTGCGGAGGTTTTCGGAGAAGAGGATGAAGAACGCCTTTCGCCGGTCGGTGGGAGTGAGAGAGATGATCGGGGCGAAATCGGCCAGAGGCGGCGGGGTGATCTGGGCCGGGTTGAGCATCACCACCGGCGGGAACTCCTGCATGAAGTAGTCGCGGGCCTGTGGCGGATTGGCGATGACGACCGGCATGAAGCCGATCAGCTTGGCCGCCTGACGCAAGGCGGGAGAATCGTTGCCGACGATCATCGCTTTTGCGCCGAAACCGTCATCCTCTTCCTGCACGGGCAGGTGGGTATCCGAGACGGCCGCGGCGGCGCCGGCCATCTCCAGCTTGCTGCGGTCAACCGGCAGCTTCGTACCGCAGACGGGACAGGGAACGAGAACCGGCTTCATCGGAAGCTTGGTCTCGTCGAGGGAGAGCGTTTTCTGGCAGGAGGTACAGGTGATCTTCATCGCCTTACTCCAGCATCGACAACATCGATTCGTCGCCTGAGGCCACGTTCTCAGCCTCGGCACCTTCGCCGAGGCGAAGGGCCAAGTTGGTCGGATTCGTCGCGTATGTCAGCGCGATCTCGCGCGCGATCACGCGCCGCGTCCACAGTTTCTCGAGCTCGTCGTCGAAGGTCTGCATCCCGTCGACCGATCCGTCGTGCATGGCGTCGATCAGCGACCGTCCCTCGGTCTCCCCTTTGAGCACGTAGTCGCGCGTGCGCATCGTCGACTTCAGGATCTCCAGCGCCGCGATCCGTCCACCGCCAATCTTCGGCAGCAGCCGCTGCGACAGGACGTATCGGAACGACTGCGCGAAACGCGTGCGCACCTGCGACTCCATATCCTTCGGGAAGACGCCGACGATGCGGTCGATGGTTTTGGCGGCATCGATGGTATGCAGCGTGGAGAGAACCAGGTGTCCCGTCTCCGCCGCCTCCATGGCGATCTCGATGGTCTCGACGTCGCGCATCTCGCCGATCAGGATCACCTTCGGCGCCTGCCGCAACGCCGCGCGCAGCGCATGGGCGAAGGTCTTCGTGTCCGATCCGAGCTCGCGCTGGTTCACGGTCGCTTTGATGTGTTTGTGCATGTACTCGACCGGATCTTCGATGGTGATGATGTGGTAGGCATAGTCGTGGTTGATCTTGTTGATCAGCGCGGCGAGCGTGGTCGACTTGCCCGAACCGGTCGGCCCGGTGACGAGCACGATGCCGTTCTTGAGCCGGCAGATGTTCGCCAGCTCCGGCGGCAGGTTCAGCGACTCCAGCGTCGGAACGCCCTCGGGGATGACGCGCAGGACGATGGCGTAGGTGCCGCGCTGCGAGAAGATGTTCACGCGGAATCGCGTTTTCTGCGGAATGGAGTACGACAGGTCGACCGAGCCGCTGCTCAGCAAGGCCCGCGTCAGCTCGCGGTCGCCGCGCAGCATGTGCATGGCGATCATCTCGGTCTGGTAGGGAGTCAAACGCGGCAGGCCGGGGAAGTTGACCGGAACGAGCTGCCCGTCGACTTCCACCTGCGGGGGCCGTCCGACGGAGAAATTGAGGTCGGAGACTCGTTCCGACGTTTTCAGCATCGCCTCGAGGATGGCGTCGAGATTGAAGTTTTTCATGGTGGCGCTTGGGGGTGTTGTCGGTTACTAGCGATGTTGGGGTATGCCGGTTATCGGTTGTCGGTTATCAGTTGTCGGGTTACTCGTTGCGGACCGGTATCCCCCATTGTACGCAACACGACACGAGTCAACTCGACAACCGATAACCGACAACCGACAACGCGCGATAGCGCATGCAATCGACAACCAGTCACCAAGTACAATCCCCCCATGTCCATCATCGCCATCGATTACGGCGGCCGGCGCATCGGGGTGGCGGTGAGCGCGTCGGGAACTATTGCCACGCCGCATTCGGTGGTGAAGAACGAGGGGGAGATCGTCGACAAGCTGGCCGGCATCGCCCGTGAGCTCGACGCGGAAACGATCGTGGTCGGCGTTCCCCGGCGCGTGCATAGCGACACCGGCGAGCGGAAGTTCCGCGATTTCGCGGAGCAGCTGCGGCAGAAGACGTGCAAACCGGTGGTCCTCTGGGACGAGGCCCTCAGCACCACCGAGGCTTCCCGCCAATTGCGCGAGAGCGGAACGAAGCGAAGGGACGCCCAGCGCGAGATCGACATGCACGCCGCCGCCGTCATCCTGCAGTCCTACCTCGACGACCTCGCCAGGAGGACGTCATAGCCCGGCGCGCGAGCGGCCGCGGCGCCCGCGGCGGATGCCGCAAGCTGCTGCATTCGCTGATGACGATCGGGATCTTCGCAGTCATCCTCGGCGTCGGCGGCGGCTGGTTCTTCCTGCGGGCCATGCGCTCGCCGTACAAGAACTACACGCAACCGTTCAAAGACGTCGAAGTCCGCCACGGCCTTCGCACCTCCGCCATCCTCAAGCACCTCGAAGCCGAGGGGATCATCCGGGATGAGTACTTTCCGCTGATCTACATGAAAGTCTTCCGTTACAACGACAAGATCAAGGCTGGCATCTACGAGTTCTCCAAACCGATGACGGCGGAGGAAGTGCTCGACAAATTGATCCGGGGAGACGTGACCGCCAAGAGCATCACCATCCGCGAGGGGCTTGACCGCTTCGCCGCCGCACACATCTTTGTGCAGGAAGGATTCGGACGCGACGCGGAGTGGGACAAGCTGACCGCCAGTCCGGAATTGATCCGCGATATCGCCCCCGAGGCGAAGACGCTCGAGGGGTATCTCTTCCCCGACACCTACAAATTCAATCCCGGCACACCGCCGCGGGCCATCATCCAGGCGATGGTGGCGAACTTTCGCAAGCATTTCGGCGGTGAGATGAACTACATCACCACCGGCCTCAATCTCCATGAGACCGTGACGCTGGCCTCGATCGTCGAGACCGAGGCGCGCATGCCGCAGGAGCGGCCGCTTGTGGCGTCGGTCTACCTGAATCGCATCAACCGCAAGATGCTCCTCGGCGCCGACCCGACGGTGATCTACGCGCTGAAACTGGCCGGCCGCTGGGACGGCAACATCCACAAAGCCGACCTGCAGATCGACTCCCCCTACAATACCTATCGCTTCCACGGCCTGCCGCCCGGTCCGATCGCCAATCCCGGCCTGGCTTCGCTACAGGCAGCGGCGGCACCGTCGAAGAGCGACTTCCTCTACTTCGTCGCCAAACACGACGGGACGCACGCCTTCGCCACGAACATCGCCGACCACGACCGGAACGTGCAGATCTGGCAGGTTCAGTGGTACCGGGATCAGCGGGCGGCGGCGCAGCAGGCGCGGCCGTGAGGAGAGGTGCTTCAAAAGCGAATGTTGAATGTTCAATGTTGAATGTTGAGTGTTGAATGAGTGAACCCGCGAGCGATGCGACCGTGCGTGTCCTCATTCAACATTGAACATTCAACATTCAACATTCAACATTTCGGCTTTTGCTGAGCCCGTCGAGCGTCCCGCTCAAACGCTTACTGCCAATAACCACTCGTGTTATCCTCCCCCGCACCGCATACAAAACCTGGGGGTTCCGAGAGAGTATGTCTGCGAAAAACCGTCCGTACGAGCAGTTCGGTCCGTTCATCCTTTTCAAGAAACTCGAAACCGATGGTCTCGGTGATCTCTGGCGCGCGGGGCGCGTCGACGGCGGGCAGCTCGGTCCGATCATGGCGGTCCGCCGGCTGTCGGGCGGCAACCGCGCCGCTCTCGTTCAAAGCGCCGCCGAGGCCGGTCAGCTGGCACCGCTGTTGAGCGGAACGACCTTCGCGAAAGATCAGACCATCGACGTCGTCAACGGCGTCCCCTACATCGCGCATGAGTATTCTGGCGGGCGCTCGCTGCGGCATATCGTCGACCGCGCCCGCGGCGGCGCGGGCGTCACCGCGAATCCGGTACCGATCGATCAGGCCATCGTCATCGCCGAAAAGATCGCCCTCTCGCTCTCGACCACGGCCGATCTCCGTTACCTCGGCAATCGGCTCGCGCATGGCGCGCTGATCCCGCAGTTCGTCTGGATTACGGATGAAGGCGAGATCCGCGTGGCCGGCCAGCAGATCGGAAAGGGTCTCATCGCTTCGATGTCCGATTCGAAAGTGGCCGCGGAGCTGGGGAGATATTTCGCGGCCGAGTACCGCGCCTCCGCCGAGGTCTCGAAGACGACCGATGTTTATTCGCTCGGCGCGGTTCTCTACCTGCTCGTCACCGGCAACGAGCCGCCGGACGCGGTGACCGGCAGCGCCTTCGTGCAGACGATCCGCGCGGCGAAGACATTCGCCGGGCAACCGATCCCGGATGACATTCGCGCCATTCTCGAGAAGTCGCTGGCCATCGATCCCAACACTCGCTATGCGTCGATCGGCGAGATGAAGCAGGTACTCTCGTCGCTCGTGCACGGAGGGAACTACTCGGCGTCGACGTTCAATCTCGCCTTCTACCTCAGCAACCTTCTGAAGAAAGAGATGGAGGGGGAACCGCTGGACCGCGAGAGGGAGTCGAAGGTCAACGTGGCCGCGTACGCGCCCGTGGCCCCGGCCGACGCGATCGAAGCGGCGCCGCCATCGGACGAGGCTCCGGCGAAGAGCCGCGCGCCGCTGTATGCCGCGGCCGCCGTGGTCGTGCTCGCGGTCGCCGCCGGCGCGTTCTTCATGCTGAAGCCGAAGCCGGCCGCGCCGGTGCTGCATGCCGCCACTCCCCCGCCGAAGCCGAACGTCGTCATCTCCCAGCCGGTCATCGCCGCCGCGCCGCAAACCAGCACGGCCCCGCCCGACCCCGCCGCGCAGAAGAAGGCCTTCGAGGCGGCGGTCGAGCAGAAGATGCAGGAAGAGATGATGAAGCTGCAGGCGGACATGAACAAGAAGCTCAAGCAGGAGCAATCGAAGAATGCTCCCGTGCAGACAGCCAGCCTGGTCACGCCGCCGCAGCCGCAGCAGCAACTCGATGATCGCGGCGGTGCCGCCGCAGCGCTCGACCAGAAGCGCGTGAACTCGCGGCAGGAGAGCCAGCCGCCGACGCAGACCGTCGCCCCGCAGGCGGCGGTCGTCCCGCCACAGCCGCAACCTGCCGTCTCTGCACCGGCGCTTACGCAGCCCGCCGTGGTCACGATCCACGAGGGGGATGTCGTCGACGTGACCGAGCTGGATAAGCTTCCCCAGCCTCTCTCGGAGATCCGCCCGTACTATCCGCCTCTTGCCGCGCAGCAGCGGGCGGAGGCGAACGTGATCCTCTCGGCCCTGATCTCGGAGAACGGCGACGTCATCGACGTGAAGATTCTCCGCGGCGATAGCCGCTTCGGCTTCAACGATGCCGCAACGCGTGCGATGAAAGCGGTGCGCTTCACGCCGGGGATCAAGGACGGCAAGCGCGTCAAAACGTGGCGCCCGCAATCGATTACGTTCAAGCGGTGAGGGGCGGGGGGTAGTGGATTAGTAGATCAGTGGATTAGGAGTTCTGATGCGAATTCACTAATCACCAATCCACTAATCTACTGATCCACTTATCTACTAACCACTGATCCACCGCCTCACGGCGTCTCCTTCCAGAGAATCCGATGCAACGCCAGCCCCAGGTCGCGGGGGTCGGTGCTGCGATGGAGGCGTGAGAAATTGACGGCGTGGTCGACCGAGAGCATCAGGTCGTCCGGCACTCCACTTCGCGACACGACAACATACTTTCGTTCCACATCGGCCTTCTTCGGAACGAAACGGTCGACGACGATGCCGTCGAGTGTGACCGTCACGGTCGGCGGAGGCTCGGCATCGAGAGGGAATTGAATAGTCAGGCCGAGCTGCGCGCGATGGCCGAGCGGTGCCAGGAGCATGTGGCTTTCGCCCGCCATCCATCGCCAGTGATCACCATCGTCTCCCCCCTCGTCGCCATACCAGCCGGCGCCGAACTTGATCCAGCGGGCGATCGGGACCACCGAGGCCTCGAAATAGCGGCGATTGAAAACCGCCCAGAGGTGATCGCGCCGGCGGCGGAAATTGATCGCCTGCGCGAAGGTGCTGGCGTAGTCGGCCACGTACACGGCGTTCCTTTCGGCCGGTGCCTTTGAGGGATCGAAGCCATCTGCGGCGGTGACGATCTTGTAATCGGTGAGGAAGTAGGCGACGAACGGCTGCAGGCCTCCGGCCGTGTAGACCGTCCCCCCCGAGGAACGTTCTGCTGGATCCAGCGAATCGCCTCCACCGGCGGCGAGTCGGTCTTTCGCACGGCGCGCAGACCGGGCCAGACCCAGACGACGTAGCGGCCGATGATGATGGCGGCAAGGACCGCCTGCAACGCCGCCGCGAGGCGCTCACGAGGGAGCGCCCGCACGCGGGCGGCGATGAACGTTGCCGCGACGTCCAACCCGTCCGCCGCGAGCAGAACATTCGCGGCGATGTACGCGAGTGACAGGCGGCTGATTCCGGTCGGACTCAATAGAAACCACGCCAGCAGAAAACTCGGCTCGAAGGTCAGGACGATATCGAGCTGCGAGCGCCGCGGACGAAGGAAGGCCAGCAGCGTGAAGAAGAACATCAGCGTCGACGCCGCGCGCGACTCGAACGGATCGAAGAGAAAATCCTGGAGCAGGAACCTCATCGGCGTGCGCCCCGGATTCAGCGCGCCGTCGACGGTGGCGACATAGTGCTGATGCCACTTCGTGGCGGCGATGTATTCGTCGATCCCGGTCAGCTTCGCGGCGATGCCGTAGCCGGTGACGACGAGGACGATGATCAGTGCCGTTCCGGCGATCACCTCGCCGCCGCGCCGCGCCCGCAACCGCCGCCATGAAGCGACGATCCACGGCCAGACCATCAACACGTTCTGGGCCCGCACCAGCATCGTCGCCGCGAAGAAGATGCAGCCAACGATGTACGTGCCACGCCGCCGGTCATCGCGCAGCAGCAGCGCCGCTCCCGCCAGCGCGGTCACGAGCGCGAGCTCGTCGGTGAAAGCGGTCCCTCCCCAATACCAGACGTTGGGCAGGAAACAGAAGAGCAATGCGGCGACCACGCACGTCCGGAACCGGTATCGCAGCGACCTGGCCAGTGCGAAGAGCGCCGGGAAGAGGAAGAACGAGGAGAGGATGCTGATCCCGCGCAATGCATGAAAGTCGTCATGCACCACGGCGCGCGCAATCTTCGCCAACCCGAAAAACAGCGGGAACCCGGGAGGGTGCGGATGATGCTGCGCGACGTCGTAGTGATGCAGGGCGGCGACGAAAAGCGCCTCGTCCCAATCCCACATCGAATGGGAGACCGCCAGCAGCCGCGTCAGTGCGATGACGAGCGCCAGGACGATGACCATCATCCGCTGGCGCGAGGTCAGCGGCTCGACCGCGCCGCCGTTGATTGCATCCTGCTGGCTGACAGCGTCCGTCAAGCGGCACCATTCTCGCAAAATTCGCGCGCAACATGCCGATAAAGGGGGTCCGACGACGGTGGTACCTCGATCTTCACGGTATCCGCCGCCAGGGAACCAAAGAATCGGGCTTCACCTATCGCAGCGCCCTCGGCTCACCGGTCGACAACGACAAGACGCTGGCGCGCATCCGCAAGCTGCGCATCCCGCCAGCCTGGCAGGACGTCCGGATCGCCCGCGGCGACGCGGCGCCGCTCCAGGCCGTCGGCGTCGACAGTAAGGGACGCACGCAGTATCTCTACCACTGGCGATTCCGGGCGCAGCGAGAGGAAGAGAAGTTCCAGCGGGTGGTCGAGTTCGGCGAGTCACTCCCCGCTCTTCGGCGCCGCGTCCGCGCCGATCTGAAGCGGTCGGACCTCGAGCGCGAGCATGTGCTCGCCGCCATCGTGCGGCTCATCGATCAGGGATTCTTCCGCGTCGGCAATGAGAAGAGCGCGCAGTCGGAGGCGACGTACGGGCTGACCACCATCCTCGGCAAACATGTGAAGGTCGAGGGATCTGTGCTGCAGTTCGATTACATCGGCAAGTGGCGCAAGGCACAGACCCGGGCCATCGACGACGCGGAGGTCGCCGCGATCGTGCAACGGCTGAAGGCGCTTCGTCTGCCGGAGCTCTTCGCGTTCATCGATAACGGCAGGGTCCGCAATGTGAAGGATCGCCATGTGAACGACTACATCCAGTCGATCATCAGCAAAAACTTCACGGCCAAGGATTTCCGGACCTGGGCCGGCACTCTCCTCTGCTCCATCGCCCTCGGCATGGCCGGCCAGGGATCGAGCAAGACGGAGCGCAAACGCAGGATCAAGATGGCCGTCGCCGCCACCGCCGAACAACTCGGAAACACCCCCGCCGTCTGCCGCTCGTCGTACATCTGTCCGCGCCTGCTCGAGGAGTACGTGGAAGGAAAACCGTTCGAGATGCTGCGCAAGCAGCACAAAGGCTCGCCGGTGGTTCGGGTGGGGTTGTCGATCGAGGAGCGGGCGCTGCTGAAGTTTCTGCGCGAGACGATTGCGGACAGGCGGCGGAGGCCTCGCGCGGCGTGATGCGGGATTGCGCGGTAGGGACAGGTTATCGGTTATCGGTTGTCAGTGCTCGATTGCCAATCGCTCATTGCAACCGATAACCGATAACCGACAACCACGCAATAATGTGGCGTACCACTTGCTTATTATGACTTCAGGATGATCACAAATAACCGTCTACTCCCTCTCATGGCGCTGGTCGCGATCGGCATTGCCGCGCCACCCGCTCAGGCCGCCATCGCGCAGGCGGCGAGCTTCGACGAGAAGGTCGACCACGCCGCCTCCATCATCCTCGGCAAATGCGTCAAGACGGAGGCTCGCTACGATCCCACCGGGCGCTGGATCGTGACCTACGCGACCTTTGCCGTCGAGCAGTCGATGAAGGGAGACGCCGCCAGCCAGGTCACCATCGTCACCCCCGGCGGCAGCGTGAATGGTATCCACCAGGAGACCATCGGCGTCCCGGCGTTCAACGTCGGCGACGAGCATGTGGTCTTCCTCCGCAACACGCGCCTGGGACTGACCCCGCTCTACTTCGACCAGGGAACGTATAACGTCGCCGCCGGCGATCACGGCGAGAAGGTGATCGTGCCGATGCAGTCGAACGTCGTCCACATCGACACGCAGCGCGGCATGGCTGTCGCTCCCGCGGACGAGCCGAAGACGCTTGCTGTGTTCAAGAGCGCCGTATCTGAGTCGATGCGCACCAGCGCAGAGAGAATGCGGATGAGCGCGATGCAGCCCTCCAAGGCCAGGCCCCAGGAATCAGCCTGGTCGGCGCTGGCCCGAAACAAGCTGCTGGTCGCGCTGGCCCTCGTGGGTATCGCCATCGCCACATGGCAGGTGCTGCGCCGCAGATAAGGGGGTCGTAGCGGTTACGCCGTCTTCCGCAGCTCCTCTTCGGGGCAATGGAAATCGCGTCGGCGGTCGAGGTCGCGCATCACGTTCTTCTTGAACTGATCGGCGCCGCCGTTGCGCATCATCTCTTCGATGTAGCCGGCGATGTCGAGGATCTCCAGGCGCAGACGGACAGTCTTGAAGATGCGCGGCAGGCCGCCCGGGTGCTGGACGTGATGCAATCCGCCGCTGTACGCGATCAGCATCCTCCCCTCTTTCATGGCCAGGAGGATATCGGCGATGCCGCCGCGGACGCTCATCGGATTGCCATGCAGGTCGAGACCGTTGGCGCGTTTCATCCGCCCCTCGGGGAGGATGATGACCATCGATTGCGGATCGATTCGGTTCAGCAACTGGAACCATGTGTGGTCGCGCTCGCGCGTGATGGCCACGACGTGATGGGCGACGAACTTGAAGATCATGCCGACGAGCGGACGGCCGGTGGTCTTGTCCGCCGCCGGGACGACGCCGTGCGCGGCCAGGCGCCAGACAAAGTTGTTGGGAACGCCGCCGAGGAACACCGGCTCGAAGAGGCTGGTGTGATTGAGGAAGGCCACCAGCCGGATCTGATGCCATGGCTTCGGCAACACGTCGCCGACCCAGTCGACGTCGTAGCGATAGAAGATCTTGCTCACGTACTTCAGCGTGAGCAACATCGAGAACACCATCAGGCTCCGCAGCAGTGACACCTGGCGAAGGTTAGCGAGGGCGCGCCGCGCCGTCAACGAAGCCGCGCGCGGAAGTCGACCGCGAAGCGCGGCCCCTTCCCCTCGTCCTCATGTTTGAAGAATACATACGCTTCGCTCCATCCCTGCCGCTGCACCCGTTCCGCCCACGCCTCCAGCTCCTCTCCGGTGTACTCCGCCCTGCGCAGACGCATGTATCCCCACGATGCCGTCGGCACGAGGAGCTTCCCGACATCGGTCACTTCGTCGGTATCCGCCGCGCAGAGAGCGATGTCCCGCCCGCGGAGGATGTCGTAGATTTCGTCGTCGAACCACGAGTCGTGGCGGAACTCGAAAGCGATCTGGCGCGCGGCCGGCAACGAGGAGACGAACTCCCGAAGACGCTCCGGATCCTTCCGCGAATACGGTGGAAGCTGAAACAGAACCGGACCGAGCTTCGGCCCCAGCGTCTCGGCGACATCGAAGAGGAAACGGACGTCGTCCTCCGTACCGGCCAGCTTCTTCTGATGGGTGATCCGCTGCGGCGCCTTGAGCACGAACGTGAACGCCTCCGGCACCTGCTCGCCCCACTTGCTCACCATCTTCACATCCGGCATCCGGTAGAAGGTGTTGTTGATCTCGACGGAATCGAAGCGCTCGCCGTAGTACGGCAACATCTTCGCCGCCGGAAGATCCTCCGGATAGAAGGTCCCCTTCCACTCTTTATAGCTGTAGCCGCTGGTGCCGACCCGAATACGCATGCCGATGTAATCCTGACATACTCCCCACCGTGCGACCACTCGTCTTCGTGTGGCCTTATGCCCTCGTTTTCTGGATCGTCTACCTCTGGGCGTTTGCGCCTGAGTCGGTGATCATCTTCCGCTCGGCCGGTGCTGCATCGGAGAGCAGCTCGAAGGATTCAGGCTCCTTGCGGTTGATCCTGCTCGGGATGTGGATGGGTCTCTTCGTCTCCTTTCCGATGGCGTTCGTGAACGTGTTTCGCTTTCCGCCGGCGCTGAATCTGGCCGGTTTCTGCGCCGGAACGGTTCTGCTGATCGCCGGCAGTCTTCTCCGCCGTCACTGCTGGCGCATCCTCGGCGAATACTTCACCGGCGATGTAAAGGCGCGCGCCGATCAGCCCGTCATCGATCGCGGCGCGTACCGGTGGGTGCGGCATCCGTCCTACACCGGAGGGATCCTGATGTTCACAGGCATCGGAATCGCGCTCGCAAACTGGGCGAGCGTGGCCATCCTGATCTTCGTCTCCGTCGCGGTCTACTCCTACCGCGTCGCCGTCGAAGAGCGGGCGCTCCTCGAAACGATCGGTGAACCGTATGCGGCGTTCATGCGGACGAGAAAACGCTTCATCCCGTTCATCATTTGACTTGACCCGGTCTCGCAGTTGCGAGGTTTCGCGGTCTCGCGGTTTTCCTTGCTTCCACCGCGCGACCCTTGTTACTTCTGGTGCTTCCCGCAGAAATACGTCGTTCTGCCGAACACCACCGTGCGCTGGATCGTGCCGCCGCAGAGCGGGCAACGATCGCCCTCCTCGCGGTGCTGCACCAGGTAGCGTCCCGGGTAATCGCCTCCCCGGGATTTGAAGGCGATGGCCTCCTTCAGAATCGCACGCATGCACTGGAAGATCGCTTTGACCTCGGCCGCCGAGAGGGTATCCACCGCCCGGCGTGGATGGACCGAGGCGCGGTACAGCGCCTCATCGGCGTAGAGATTTCCCATTCCGGCGATGATGTCCTGCGACAGCAGCAGCGACTTCACGGCCCCGCGCCGCCCGGCCACGATGCGCCGGAAGAGCGGCAGCCGGAAGGCGGAATCGAGCGGGTCGGGCCCGAGGCGATGCTCGGCGATGAAGGTGTCGGGATCGGGCGTGACGTCGACGACTCCAAAGAGGCGCATGTCGTCGTACGCCAGCCGGGCACCGTTCTCAAAATCGAAAATGACGCGTGCGAACCGCGGCTGGCCGGCTTCGCCCTGGTACCAGTACAGGTCGCCGCTCATTCCAAAGTGGATGTGCAGCCACGCTGAGCCGGCGTCGGCGAACAGATGCTTTCCATGCCGCCGCACGCGCGTGAGCTGCTGCCCTGTAAGGGCTCGCAGCAGCACCGGCTTCCGGACACCGAGGATGCGCTCGTCGAGCACGCGTACCGACGTCATGCGCTGCTGCAGCGCATGACGCGCAACGTAGCGGCAGTACAGCTCGACCTCCGGCAACTCCGGCATGGATCGACGAAGTCTACGATACCGCTACCGCTTACGGCGCGGCTTGCTGCCGCTCCAGACGCCGCGAAGCATCTCGATCATCTGCTTCATGTTGGCGGCATCGGAGAGAACCAGTCCACTCTGGCTCGCGGCCTCGATCAGCGATCGAATGAGCTCGGCGCGGGAGATCGCAAAGCCGTGCTCGAGACGGATATCGACCGCAATCCGATCGAGGTAGGCCACATGCCTGTCCAGAAGTACGACCGTGATCTTGGCCCAGGAGTCAGGCTGTGTAACCGGGAGACGTGGTTTGTCGCTTTTCGCCATGGGTCTGGATTGTACTGCCCCAACAGTAACTTTCGTTACTTGCGTCACTGTTCGCTGACGACGACGCCCTCGCCCTCGAAGCGGATCTTGAATCCGGCCTCATCGGCGTTCTCGATCATGACGTTCTCGAGCGACTTGTCGTCCATCACCGCGGGGATCACATTGCCGGTCCAGGCCACGAGCGCATTCGACGAGATCGACAGCGGGTACTCGCGCGTGACTCGGAGTGTAAGCGGCTCGATGTGCGTGGAGATGGCCAGCGAGCCCTTGCCGAAGATCTTCACCGTATCGATCTTGCGCTGGTAGGTGCTGTCGTAGATCGGCTCGACGCGGTATGTGAGCGTGTCTTCGAGCGCCAGGAGGTTGCTCCCCTCGACGTAAATGAATTCCTCGTTGAGATCGAGCAGGAAGGTCTTGCGCCCCTTCTCGTAGACGAAAATCTTCCCCTGCCCGACCGCTTTGACCAACGTCTGCGCGGTCGTGCCAAGGAGCCCCGACTCCGCGACGAACTTGAGATTGCCGGAGTAGCTGGAGACCGTGCCGCGCTTGACGTGAACGCTGCGGCCGAAGTTGATCTCCAGGAATCCATTCTCGTGGAGCGTGAAGGTTTTCGACGCTCCTTCGATCTTGTGGGCCAGATCGAGCCGTTTCTCCTCGGCGAGCTGGGTCTCGTCGACGGCGTCCTGCAGCTTACGCGCCGCGGTGAGGGCGGTGTCGGGCATCGTGATCGGCGCCGCGGCCGGCATCGGCACTCTGCCGGGCTGCGTCATCAGCGGCTTCACCTCGCCCGTTTTTGCGGCGTATAGCGGAACGATCTTCTGCGTGGTGACTTTGGTATCACGGCGGATCGGCTGGATGGGACTGGCGGCTGGGGCAGAGCCTTGCGGCCGCATCTCGGCTTCCACCTCGCGGACGATCTTTTCCGCTCCGGCGAAGCGTAGGTGCTCGATCGCGGCGCTGAATTTCCGGCGCTGGCGATAGAGCAGGCCGAGATAGAGATGCGACTTGGCGTAGTTCGGACGCAGCTCGATGGCGCGAAGCAGGTATTGCTCCGACTCATCGAGCTTCCCCTGCTTGAAGAGGATCAGTCCCAGGTTGGAGTGGAGAATGAAAACGTTCGGATTCTCCTGCGCCAGCCTTCGATAGATGACCTCGGCCTCGGGGAAGGCGTTCGTTTTGAAGTAGACCAGACCGAGCAGGTTGAGCACGTCGGCATCGTCAGGACGAAGCCGCTGCGCATTTTCCAGCTCCCGCCTGGCCTCGGCATACCGCGCCTCCTGAAACGCTTCACGGCCGCGGTTGTAGTGGAGGAGGAAGACGCCTTGGTCGAACGGCGGCGCTACGAGAGGATCACGGTCGGGCATACCGCGGCGGATTGTATCAGTGGCTCCTACCGCTCAACGGGTGCCGAGGTAACGCATGCCGGGAAGCATGGCCACGATCGGCTGCACGCTTGCTCCGAATCCACCGGTCAGCTTTCGGCCGCGGTATTCGGCGGCGAAGCTGGCCACCTGGCTGGACTGGTAGGGAGAACCGTAATAGACGGTCAGCGCCCGCTTCACGTACGTCATCGTCTCCTCGTAGGGAGGGATCCCGCGATACCTGGCCACGGCGCCGTCTCCGGCGTTGTACGCGGCCAGCACGCGGCGGAGATCACCGCGATGACGCGCCAGCAGGTCGGCGAGGTTGTGCACGCCGCCACGAATGTTGTCCTCGGGATCGAACACGTTGCGCACACCGTATTGCCGCGCGGTCTCAGGCATGAGCTGCATCAGCCCTCGGGCGCCTTTATTCGAGACGCAGCGGGGATTGAAGTCGGACTCGACCTGGATGACCGCTCGGACGAACACCGGGTCAACGCGATACTGGGCCGCATAGCGGTCGATGAAGCTGTCGTAACCGGACCGCCGGTCGCGCTGTTTTGCCCACCAGCTCCAATCGCTCCCATGCGCCGACGACGACGCGCCGAAGTTCGAGATGACCTTCCTGCCGTCGCGCTTGACGATCAGGTGCACCTGCGCCTGCAGAGAGGCGCCGAAGAGCGCCAGCGCCAGGAAAATGGAAACGGGCCGCATTGGGATAAATCGTAACACGCCGGGGGATCTGTCATTCCGGGTTGCCGGGCCTCGCGCGGGGAAAATCGCTCGCGCGTCCCTCTCTTGTTCAGAGGAAACCCAAATTGTCAGGCCGGCATGCGAGCAATCCACGGCGCGACCTCGCAACCCCGAGGCCCGCGCAACCGCTACTTCCTCGTCCAGCGATCGGCATCCCGGACGCGGTACTTCGTCATCGCGGCACCGAAGGCGTCGTCCAGATCGATGCCGAGGGAGTTGGCGAGGCAGACGGCGACGAAGATCAGATCCGACAACTCTTCGGCCACATCGCCTTTCGCCTCCCCGTTCTTCGGTTTCTTGAAGCCGGCGTCATGGCTCAACGTGCGGGCCAGCTCGCCCAGCTCCTCGGTCAACCGCGCCAGCATCGACAGCGGCGGAAAGTAGCCTTCCTTGAACTGGGAGATGTAGTCGTCGACTTCCTTCTGGATCGGCGCGAAGCTCATGACGGCAGTGTAGCCGCGTCAGTCGGCCCTGGTCGGCGTCGAATTCGACAAGGCGACTCTTTAGAAAGCCCGAACCTTCCAATCTCCCCTCTCTTGCCGCTTTTGGACTATGATGTCGCCACACTTAAATCGATTAATGGCCGGGTGCGCACGCTGAACCCGAAGAGTACAGCGGCAGGCCTGGCGCTTCCATGAGGAGGACCGCTATGGATGGCCTCTTACGCGCTCTCATCAAGACGGTACGCCGTCGCATGCGCGCGGACGAAGAATTGACGGTCGAAGCCGTGACCAAAGAGCTCGGCTACACGCGACAGTACGTCTCCGGGCGCTTTCACCGGATCACCGGCCGGTTGCTCAGCCACTTCCTGAAAGAGAAGCGCCTGGAAAAGGCCGCCCGCCTGCTCAAGAGCGGCAACATGCGCATCTCCCAGATCGCCCGCCGCTGCGGCTTCGACTCGGAGAACTACTTCCGCCAGCAGTTCCGGGAACGCTTCGGCATGTCGCCGCGCCAATTCCGCGCCAATGGAACCTTGCGGGCGATCTCGACAGGGAAACCGTTGCTACAGGTGCAGATGGCGTGAGCTTTGGTACCATGGTCCGACGATGACCTCGCGGAAGATTCGCGCGTTTCTCGATACGAACGTCCTGCTCGAGTACTTCGCGGGCAAGGCTGAGCTGCAGCATCTCTTCTCGGAAGAAGTGCGCGAGCGGGCGGCATTCGCGATCAACGGGATCGTTGCGCAGGAGTTACTGCTGTCTCGAGTCACGGATTCGGACCTCGCGGTAATGGACCACGTTGAGATCGTGGACTTAGACTTTGGCCCGTCGTCCCCAGAGTGGCAGCCGATGTTGCGCGACGAGCGAAATCGCTCGCTGCACGTGAACGACATTCTCATTCTCGCGACGGCGCGAACATTCGATGTTCTGCTGACTTACGACCGCGAACTGCTTCAGGCAGCGAGCGCTGTCCTTCGCTCCGAAACGCCAGAAGAGTTCCTCGTTGAACTTGGCGCGGCCGCGTGAAGGCATATCTTGACGCTGGGGTTTTCCTCGATTACCTCATCGGCGAAGATCATCCCGGAGCGAACCTTCGTTCGACAAAAAGGCGCGGCCGGAATCCTGAGCGCCTTCGGATGGACGTCGAAGAGTGCCTGACGGCTATTCACGACCGTCACACCGGCGTAACGTCCACTGTGACTTGTTGGGAAGTTGAAGAAGCAATGTATGGAGAGCTCGTTCGGCAGTCTCCGGAATCCCGCTTCAACGCGAGACGATTATTCGTCCCAGGAGCGCGACTTCTCGTGAGGCAGACAATCGGAGCGATCGACTTTTTTACGATTCAGTTGATCGACCTTACACGCCTGGTCGTTGCCGCGCAGAGCAGCAATGTCGAACTTCAACAGCGCGGCATCCGCGCCGCTGATTCACTCCACGTCACGACAGCTCTCGCCGAGGGCGCGGAGCTTCTCATCACCACCGACGCGGAGTTGATTCGTCTGGACAACGTCTTCCAGAACTCGGCGGGTGCGGCGCTTCGATGCGTCGATACGGATCACGCGCTTGCGCTTTTGGCCTGAGCTCCGTGGTCGTAGCCCGCCTCGATCCACAGATACCGTAACGTGTTCGCGTCGTGCGCGCGGGTGACGGCCACGTGATGGGCGAACAGCAGCAGCCGCCGCAAAAGCGAATGCGGCACGCCGTTCTTGGACAGGTATTCACGATGCGCGTCCGAGGAGTCGAAACTCATCGACCGAAGCACGTTGTTCAGCCGGATGACAGTGCCCTGCACACCCAGCTCGCCGCGCCGAAGCAGATGCCGGCGATGAAAGAGCCGCAGCTCGCCCTCATTCACACCGATGCGCAGCGGCTTGCCGGCGTACATCGGCACGGAGCGGATCCGGAAACCCCAGGCGTTCTGCGTGCGCATCGCCTCCGTGATCTCGCGCGCGATGGCGTCATCGACGATCTCGCGCTCGCGGACGATGAGCAGCCAGTCGTCCGATGCCGCGTCGACGGCGCGATTCAATTCCGCGCGATGCTTCGACAGCGGATCATCAAACGGGACGTCGAGAACGAGTTGTTCGAGATGCTGGAGGTGCGGCGTCAGCGCGGTGAGCTCCTCGGCATGAACATGCCCGAGCGTGATCACCCCGAGCCGCACTACTCCTCGACTCTCTCTTGAATCCGGACGATCCGCGAGGCCCGCCCGGTCGTCTCATCGATCTCGATCATGGCACCGGTGAGGCGGATATCGCGTTTGGCCACTTCCAGCTTCTTCGGCGTATTCATCAGAAAGCGGTAGAGCACCTCATCGGGACGGAATCCGATGATGGAGTCGTAGGCGCCGGTCATCCCGACATCGGTCTGGAATGCGGTCCCCATCGGCAGGATCCGCTCATCGGCCGTCGGCACGTGCGTATGCGTCCCGACGACAGCGGAGACGCGTCCGTCAAGATGCCGGCCCATGGCCTGCTTCTCCGAGGTGGCCTCGCAATGGATGTCGACGATGATCACCTTTGCCGCGTCGCCGATCTCCTTCAGCTCGCGCTCCATCACGTAGAACGGGTTGTCGCACGGCGGCATGAACACGTTGCCCATGACCTGCACGACGGCCACGTTCACGCCGGCCGCCGTCTGCCGGATCACGCGCCCCTTGCCGGCATTGGCCTGGGGATAGTTCGCCGGGCGGATCACATGATCGTAGTGGTCGTAGTTGTCGACGAAGTCCTTCTTGTCCCAGATGTGATTACCCGAGGTGTAGGCGTTGATGGGGAGCTCGGACAGCTCCTCCATGATGGCCTCGGTGACGCCGAATCCGCCGGCGGCGTTCTCGATATTGACGATGGTGAAGTCGATCTTTTCCCGATCGACGACGTGATTCAGTTTCTGATGGAGCGCCTTCCGGCCCGGCTGGCCCACGACGTCACCAATGTAGAGGATGTTGATCATGGTTTCTGGCTCTTAGCTGTTCGCTCTTAGCTGTTAGGAGAATCGGCTCCCAGCTCGTCGCCCCGCTAAGAGCTGAGAGCTGAGAGCTAAGAGCTAAGAGCTAAGAGCCCAGGAACTACTTCGCGTAGTCGACCGCCCTCATCTCCCGGATCACCGTCACCTTGATCTGACCCGGATACTGCAGCTCCGCTTCAATCTTGCGGGCCACGTCTTTCGACAGCCAGATCGACTGCTCGTCGGTGATCTTTTCCGCGTTGACGATAATGCGAAGCTCGCGCCCGGCCTGGATGGCGAAGCTCTTCGAGACGCCCTCCATCGAGTTGGCGATTCCTTCGAGCCGCTCGAGGCGATGCACGTAGTTCTCGAGGATCTCGCGCCGCGCGCCGGGGCGTGCCGCGGAGAGCGCGTCGGCGGCGTTGACCAGCACGGCTTCGACCGTGGTCGGGTCGTAATCGCCGTGATGGCACTCCATGGCGTGGATGATCTCGCGCTTCTCGTCATATTTCTCGAGCACCTGCCGGCCGAGCTCGAGGTGCGTCCCTTCCATCTCGCGGTCGATGGCCTTGCCGATGTCGTGCAGCAATCCGCCACGCTTGGCGATGGTGTCGTTGACGCCGAGCTCGATGGCCATGAGCGCCGCCAGCTGCGCCACCTCCAGCGAGTGCATCAGAACATTCTGGCCGTACGAAGTGCGGTAGCGAAGTCTGCCCAGCAGCCTCAGGACCTCGGGATGGATATCGGTGATGCCGAGCGAGAAGGCCGCGGCCTCCCCTTCCTCGAACAGCTTCTGATCGAGCTCCTGGCGAACCTTCTCGACCAGCTCTTCGATGCGGGCGGGATGGATGCGGCCGTCCTGCATGAGCCGTTCGAGCGAAATGCGTGCGATCTCGCGGCGGATGGGGTCGAAACCGGAGAGGATGACCGCTTCCGGCGTGTCGTCGACAATCAGATCGACGCCGGTGGCCAGCTCCAGCGCGCGGATGTTGCGTCCTTCGCGGCCGATGATGCGGCCTTTCATGTCCTCGCTCGGGAGATCGACGACCGAGACGGTGTTCTCGGCGACGTAGTCCGATGCCATCCGCTGGATGGCCATGCCCAGGATCTTCCGCGCTTTGAGATGACCCTGCTCGTTTGCCTCGGTCTCGATGCGTTTGATGATCTGGGCCGCCTCGATCTTGGCGTCGTTCTCGATGCCGCGGATGAGCTCGCGCTTGGCCTCGTCGGCCGTGAGGCCGGCCACCTGTTCGAGCTTGTGGCGCTGCGCTTCGATGAGATCACCGAGCTCGCCTTCGCGCTGTTCGAGCGTTTTCTCCCTCTCGCCGATGGCGCGGTCGCGTTTCTCGACCTCGGCCATGCGGGAGTCGAGCTGCTGCGTTTTCTTGTCGAGGTTCTCTTCCTTCTGCTGCAGGCGGCGCTCGCTGGTTTTCAGCTCGTCATTGCGCTGCTGACTCTTGCGGTCGAAGTCCGACCGCATCTGCAGAAGTTTTTCCTTGACCTCGAGATCGGATTCCTTGCTCTTCGACTCGGCGGACTTGCGGGCGTCCTCGAGGATCCGGTCGGCGCTGCGGCGTGCCTCGTCGAGCAGCGCGGCGCCACGTTTACGGGAAACGGCTGCCCAGAGAGCGGCCAGGACGATTGCCCCCACCACACCGATGAGCACTGCAATCACATAACTAAAGTTGATACTCAAAACTGCACCTCCCCAGTCGGGAGGCTTGCAACAGTCGCGAGGAAATTCGGAGGACCCCGCCTGAGCCGTGTGTAGGATTCTTACTTGAACCTGCCGAAACAGGTGGGCGCTCTACCCGTGCCGTTTAGGCTACCGTCTCCATATCCCGCACGGACAAGCCGCTCGGGACGACGGTCTGCACGCGGCGCGAAGACGCGAGCACCCGAAGTAAGAAAAGCATCGGTTCAAGAGTTAGATCGTTCATCACGAACTCTGCAGGGACTCCGAAACTGCCTGTCTGAAAAACATATGGCTCAGGTGATGATCTTCCCGAGCCGCTCCGACATTTCCTCTGTTTTCTCGATCCAGATTCCGACCGCGTTCATGCGCTCTTTTCTGTAGCGGGAAAACTCATCGGCGATATTGAGAGCCGCCAGGATGGCGATTTTCATTGGGTCGACCGTGGCGACCTGCGCCGCGACCTCGCGCATCCTGGAATCGACGAACCGCGCAAGCTCCGTTAAATAGTTCGGGGCTCCCTCTCCACGAACGTTATACGTCTGACCAAAGATCTCGACCGTAGTCGTCGAGTCGTATTCACCGTCCATCGGAAAAATTTACCAAGAACGGGGAGATTATAGCAGGTGATGCGGGAGTCGAGTGCGGGGAGTGAGGGGTGGGAAATTGAACTGGTTATCCCCGAAGACGATGTGCTGGTGTCCGGCGTCAAATTAACTTTAAGCCTCCCGGGGTAGGCTCAAAGCCTACTGGGGTAGGCCCAGAGACTACCGGGGTAGGCTTAAAGCCTACTGCGGTAGGCTCAGAGACTACCGGGGTAGGCTTAAAGCCTACTGCGGTAGGCTCAGAGACTACCGGGGTAGGCTTAAAGCCTACTGAGGTAGGCTCAGAGCCTATTCGGGTCGGAAAATGTCTCCTGGAGTGGACACCTTGGTAACTGGTTCCCCGGAAGCAGTTAACTCCGTTACCCATCCTGCACTCCTGTCGATTGCATGAAAAAACCAGATTGACTTACGCTCCATTACCGCCTAAGTTGAGTGTGCGACTTCCCCATGGCCGTACACGCTCGCCGTCCCGACACGCAGTTCCAGCTCCTCGAAGCCCCCCAGATCCTCAAACCGCTCATTTCTCCACAGGTGGTGGAGTCCGGCCAGTGCGAAGCTCTCCGTAACCTGCGGGCGAGCCTCGAGGCGTCGATCGCGGCGAAACTGACCAGCGGTTCCGAGCTCGTCCGCGCCGTAGCCCGCCAACGCCGCGAGGAGATCCTGCCGACAACGATCGAACAGCTCGATGCGCTCCTCGGCGGAGGGCTGGCGCGCGGCAAGATGACCGAGCTGGCCGGCCGCGGCACACGCTTCTCGATCGTCATGGCCACGCTGGCCGCCGCGACGAGCATCGGTGAAGCAGCGGCGCTCATCGACGCCGGCGACTCCTTCGACCCGCAGCTCGCCGAGGCCGCGGGGGTCGATCTGCAGAGACTCCTGTGGGTACGGCCGCGGACGATGAAACAGACAGTGACCGCGGCGGAGATGATCGGCGCCACCGGCTTTCAACTGGTCATCATTGATATAGGGTCCCGCCGCCCGCCCGGACGGCGCGTTCCCGACGCCACGTGGGTCCGCCTGGCCCGCGTCGCCGAATCACATGGGGCGACCATCCTCGTCTCCGCTCCCTACGCCCTGACCGGCACGACCTCGGAGGCGATGGTGCTGGCACATGCACCACGCGCAAGTTGGCTGGGCCGCGGAAACTCACCACGCGTGCTGGCCGGCATCGAGACCCGGCTGAAGCTGGAAAAACATCGCCGGTTGCGGCCGGGACAGAGTGCGACAGTGTTTTTTCGGTGTGAAGAGACGGTACCTGGAATCGGGGGTCGGGAGTCGGGGGTCGGGAGTCGCATCGTGGAGAACATGCTCTCCGACACCCGACTCCCGGCAAGCGACACCCGGAAAGCATCATGACCCGCCTGGCCTGTTTCTACGTCCCGATGTTCGTGCTCGCGGCGCGGCTGCGCAGCGAGCCCGATCTGCTTAACGAAGCAGTCGGCATCGTCGAAGGGAACGGCAACAACGCGCATATCGTCGCGGCGACGCGGCGGGCGCGGAAGAAAGGAATCCAGCCCGGTCTGTCGCTCGCGCAAGCGCGCTCGCTCCTGCCGAAACTCATCGCCCGAGGCCGCGACTCCGAATGCGAGCGCACGGCGCAGGAAGCGCTGCTCGAAGTGGCCGAGACCTTTTCGCCACGCGTCGAAGACGCCGGCGAAGGACTGGTCTTTCTCGACGTGACGGGGATGGAGAGGCACTTTGCAGACGACGATGAATCCGACAACCGACAACCGACAACCGACAACCTGTCCCCCGAGCTCCGTCTGGCCCGAGCCGCGCTCCGCGCCTGCGATGCCATCTCCCTCCCCGCCCGCGTCGGTATTGCTGGCAGCAAGCTGGCCGCGCGTGTGGCCGCGGAGCTGCCGAAGTCGCCGACCGTCGTGACGCCGGGTGAGGAGGCGGCATTCCTGGCGCCGCTGCCGCTGACGCGCCTTTCGCCCGAGCTCGAAGCGGCGGCGATGCTGCATCGCTTCGGCCTTTCGTCGATCGGCGATCTGGCCAGGCTTCCCGAAAGCGAGATCGCCAGCCGTCTCGGCGAGGTCGGACGTGATTTGCACTGGGCCGCGCGCGGCATCGATCCCCGCCCGCTCATGCCTCGCCCGCTGCCGCCGGAGTTCCGCGAAGGGATGGAGCTGGAGTGGCCGCTGGTCGCCCTCGAGCCGTTCCTTTTCATCGCCAACGCCGCGTTGGACCGCCTCTCGAAACGGATGGAGATTCAGGGCTTCGCCTGCAAGCGTCTGGAGTTCACGCTGACTCTCGATCCCGACGGGTACGACGCCCGCGGCATCGATCTCCCCGCGCCGACGCGCGACGTGAAAACGATGCTGACGCTGATGCGCCTCGACATGGAGAAGACGCCGCCCGGCGCGCCGGTATCCGGCTTCTCCTTCGTCGCCCATCCCGACCGCCCGCGGCGCGCGCAGCTCTCGCTCTTCGGCCCGAGCGCCGTCTCGCCGGAAAAGCTGGCCTCAACGATAGCAAAGCTGATCTCGATCCTCGGCGACGGCCGCGTCGGAATGCCGACGACCGTCGACGGCCATCTCCCCGAACGCTACGCGATCAATGTCTTTTCCCCTCCCCCGCCGCCCGACGTGCGGCGTACGCCGGCGCGCGCCCGCGGCCTCCTGGCCGTCCGGACGTTCCGTCCGCCGATCCCGATCGAGGTGACCACGCGCGAGGCGGAAGGCGATGACGTGCAGATCGCCACGATCCGAAGTCTTGCGGATGTCCTCTCCGACACCCGCCCCCCGGCTCCCGACGCCCGTCCCCGCGTCGAAGCCGGTGGCAAGATCGAGATCGCCGGTACGGTCCGCATCTGCTCCGGTCCGTGGCGGGTGGAGGAAGGGTGGTGGAGTGACCGGCCCGATATCCGGGAGTACTGGGACATTGAGCTCGAGCGCGGCGGCGTTTATCGCGTCTTCCGCGGCGCCGCTTCGGAGTGGTTCGTCGATGCCCGATACGAAATGTAGGTGAGCGAATGAAAGACATCCATGGACGTGCGTTCGATTTTGCGTGCAGCCTGGTGCGGCTTCATCGTATGACGACGACAAGCAAAGTGGCGGCGCCGCTGTTGAGCGAGTTGCTGCGTTTCGGCCTCTCGATCGGATCGATTCTCGAGGAGGCGGAGTCCATTCACGACAAAGCGGATTTCATCGCCCGCTGCCGCGTCTCCCTCCGCGAAGCCCGCAAGACGCTCTACTGGCTGCGGCTCCTCGATGCCACGAAAACGATCAAATCCCCGCGGCTTGCTCCGCTGACAAAAGAGGCGCGGGAGATCGTGGCGTCGCTGTCGGCAATCATCAGAAACGCGAATCTGCCGAAATGACTGACCCGAATTTCTCACGGATTTTTGAACCTCTTTGCACACTGTTACCCGTCGAGAGCCCTTCTCCCCCCGCGGTTTTTTGCGGGGGGAGAAGGTGCCGACAGGCGGATGAGGGGGGCGTATACGCGATTTGCGCGATCTACCGACGCTGGTCCGAGACCGCGTGAAGGTGTCGCAGGCATGGTGCTACTCAACTGGCACGTGCGAATGACATCCGCGTGAAACGCCCCCTCATCCGCCTGTCGGCACCTTCTCCCCCGCAAGAAACCGCGGGGGAGAAGGCCCTCGACGGGTACAGGGTGCCGACGATTCCACTCAGCCTGTGACAAATGCTGACTAATCGCAAGTCGCAGCCCTGCTTCGATCAAAGGAGTACGAACATTGAACATTCAACATTTTCGCCTTCCGTCCGGCGCGCGAAAGGAGCGTGCCCGTAACCGTCCCTGGCACATCGTCAAGGCCAAACAACGCCCCTACGCCGAGATGCGGGCCGCGTCCGCCTTTTCCTTCCTCGACGGCGCGAGCCTCCCCGAGGACCTCATTCACACCGCCGCGCAGAAAGACATTCCGGCGATGGCGTTGATCGATACCAATGGCGTCTACGGTGCGCCGCGGTTTTATGGGGCGGCGAAGAAGACGGGCGTGAGGGCCATCGTCGGCGCCGAGGTCGTCGTCGACAACGACACGGCGGTGAAAGGGTTGACGCTCACGAGGATGGATGCGGCGCGGTCGAACGCGCGGGAGATGCGGCTTACGCTCCTCGTCGAAAGTCATGACGGCTATCGCAATCTCTGCAAGCTCCTCACGGCCGGCGCGCTCGGCCGGCCGAAAGGGGAAGCGCGGTTCACCTGGGACCTCATCGCACAGCACGCCGGGGGACTGCACTGCATCACCGGCGGCGACGAAGGGCCGCTTGCGCATGCACTGCTCAAAGCCGGCATCGCCGAGGCGGAGACGGCGTTGCACAAGATCAGCGGCATCTTCAGCGGGCGCACGCATGTCGAGCTGCAACGGCATCATCGCCGCGACGAAGAGCATCGCAACATCACCCTCGTAGAGCTGGCGCGCCGCTTCCGTCTGCCGCTCATCGCCACGAATGGCGTCCGCTATGCGCGTGCCGAGGACAAAGAGCTGCACGACGTCGTCACCTGCATCCGCGAAGGACGCAACGTCGACACCGCCGGCCGGCTGCTCGGCGTCAACCGCGAGCGGCACATTAAAGATGCCGGCGAGATGGCGGCGCTCTTCACCGACCTCCCCGAGGCGCTCGACGGCGCCTGGGAGCTCGCCAATACGCTCGACTTCACGCTGGCGAACCTCGGCTATCGTTTTCCCGACTACCCGCTGCCACCGGGCGAATCGGCGAATTCGTTCCTCCGCAAGATCGCCTGGAATGGCGCCACGATGCGCTTTCGGCCTCTCACTGCCAAAGCGCAGGCGCAGATCGAGAAAGAGCTGACCACGATCGAGAAGCTCGATCTGGCCGGCTACTTCCTCATCGTCTGGGACATCGTTCAGTTCTGCCAGCGCGAGAAGATCCTCGTGCAGGGACGGGGCTCGGCGGCCAACAGCGCGGTCTGTTACGCGCTCGGCATCACCGCGGTCGATCCCGTTTCGATGGAGCTGCTGTTCGAGCGATTTCTCTCCGAGGAGCGTGGCGAGTGGCCGGACATCGACCTCGACCTCCCCTCGGGCGATCAACGCGAGCGCGTCATCCAGCACGTCTATCAGACCTACGGCGTGCACGGTTCGGCCATGACCGCGAACGTCATCACCTATCGCGACCGTTCGGCGGCGCGCGAGGTCGGCAAGGCGCTCGGCTTCTCGCTGGAGCAGGCCGACAAGCTCTCCAAGACCCTCGGCACCTGGAACTTCGGCGAGATCCGCGAGCGCGCCGAAACGATGCCGCGGGAGCTGGAAGCATCGGGCTTCGATCCCACCGACTTGCGCGTGCAGCACTTCATGCGCCTGCAGATGCAGATCCAGAATCTGCCGCGCCACCTCGGGCAGCACTCGGGTGGAATGGTCATGGCCAAAGGACGGCTCGATGAAGTCGTTCCGCTCGAACCGGCAGCGATGCCGGGCCGCGTGGTCATCCAGTGGGACAAGGAAGACTGCGCGGACCTCGGCATCATCAAGGTCGATCTTCTTGGTCTGGGCATGCTGGCAGCGATCGAGGAGATGATCCCGCTGATCCGCACGAACGAGGGCATCGACGTCGACCTCGCCCATCTGCCGCAGGACGACAAGCGCGTCTACAAAATGCTCAATGAGGCCGACACGGTGGGCATGTTCCAGATCGAGAGCCGCGCGCAAATGGCGTCGTTGCCGCGCAACGCGCCGGCGAAGTTCTACGACATCGTCGTGCAGGTGGCCATCATCCGCCCCGGCCCCATCGTCGGCGGCATGGTGAAACCGTTCTTCGACCGCCGCCAGGGAAAGGCGCCGCTCGAATACCCGCATCCCTGTCTCGAGCCGATCCTCCGCCGCACGCTCGGTGTGCCTCTTTTTCAGGAGCAACTGCTGCGCATGGCCATGGTGGCGGCCGACTTCACCGGCGGCGAAGCGGAGGAGCTGCGGCGTGCCATGGGGTTCAAGCGGTCGATGGAGCGGATGGCCGAGATCGAAATGCGGCTGCGCTCCGGGATGACCAGGAACGGCATCGATGGACTGGCGCAGGATCAGATCGTCAAGTCGATCACATCGTTCGCGCTGTACGGATTCCCCGAGTCACACGCGGCCAGCTTCGCGCTCATCGCATATGCCAGCGCCTATCTGAAGGCGCACCATCCGGCGGCGTTCTACATCGCCCTGATGAACGCCTGGCCGATGGGCTTCTATCATCCGGCCACGCTGATCAAGGATGCGGAACGGCACGGCGTCACGGTGCTTCCCATCGACGTCAATCACTCCGGCTGGCATTGCCGCTGGGAAAACGGTTGCGTACGGCTGGGCATGAAGTTCGTGAAAGGACTGCGCGCGTCGGCGGCGGCCTCGATCGAAGCGGCCACGCCATTCCGCGATGCCGACGATCTGGCCATCCGCGCAAACCTGCGCGGCGATCAGCTCACCAAGCTCGCCTACGCCGGCGCGCTGGCATCCCTCGGCCTGCGCCGGCGGGCGTCGCTCTGGCAGGCCGCACAGGCGGCGAAACCGGCTGGCGAGCTGTTCGAAAACAACTCGCCAGCCGGGATTTCTCCTCTTGATGAAATGTCATCAGGCGAGGAAACCCTCGCCGACTACGCGGCCACCGACCTGACCGCGGGCCCTCATCTGCTCACTCATTTCCGGCCGCAACTGATGCGCGACGGCGTCTACTCGGCGAAACAGTTGAAGAAACTGCCGAACGGAAAACGGGTGGCCACCGCCGGCGCGGTCATCGTGCGCCAGCGGCCGGGGACCGCCAAGGGATTTGTCTTCCTGACGCTCGAGGATGAAACGGGCATCTCACAGGCCATCGTGAAACCCGATCTCTTCCGCGATCATCGCGCGCTGATCGTCGGCTCGCCGGGATTGATCGTCGAGGGAATCCTGCAGAACGAGGATGGGCAGTGCTCCGTCCGCGCGGATAAGTTCTGGACGCTGGATGGACTCGGCGACGTCGTCAGCCACGACTTTCATTGACCGCGATGCGCTCTCCGGTCCAGCAGCCACTGGAGATTGTTTCGGCCACGTTCGTCATCACGCAGTTCAATCACGCGCCGGAAGGCCTTCTCGGCCTCGTCATCGAGTCCGATCTGCCCTAGAGACCAGCCGAGGTTCGTCCAGGCATCGGCCGCGGTGGGGTCGTAGCGGATCGCTTCACGATTCGCCAGCGCGGCATCGAGGAACTGTTTGCCGCCGATCTCCGCCAATCCCTCGTCGAAGCACTCCTGGTAACCGCGGCAAGGGATGATCCCCGGAGCCGCTCCGGCGAGAACGGTAACTGCGTTGAGGTCACGATCGTACGACAACGCCACGTGGGCCAGCCGCTCCGCCTCCGATGTGTTGCCGGCGGCCACGTAGACCTTCATCAGGAGAGTGCGCGGCTCGGGCCGCGCAGCGTCGATCCGTGACGCCGCCGTCAGCTCGGCCATCGCCTCCGGCGTGCGGCCGGCGCCGATCAGCCAGCGGCCGTAGTAATAATGAGAGTCGACGTCATTGCTCAATGCCTGCGCGCGCTTGAAGTGCTTCTCCGCGGCGGCTTCATTTGACAATGCCCCTTCCACAATCCCCAGGTTGATCTCGAGCGGCGGATACTCCGGGTTCATCTTCTCCGCCCGTTCGTAGTAACTCTTCGCCACGGCGTAGTTCCCCTTCACCATTTGCGACAGTCCGTAGCTGAACAAGGCCCGGCCATTTCCAGGACTCTTCTCGATGGTGTCCTTCCACAGTGTCTCCTCCGTCGCCCACGCTCTGTTCCGCACCGTCGTTCCGGCGCCCAGCGCAACGATGGACGCCAGCGCGGTGCAAGCGAAAACGCGCCGGTGACCAGCCAGAATCACGTCGAGCAAGAAGACGGCCGTCAGCGCCAGTCCCATGTACGGCAGGAAGACACGATGCTCGTTCACCACCTCCGCGAGCGGATAGATGCTTGACGTCGGAACGAGAGCGATGGCGTACCACGACAGCCCGAACGCGGCGGGCCGCATGCCTTCGCGCCGCGACAGGAAGCGGATGAGAACGAAGAGTAGGACGACGAAGGCGAAACCGGCCAGGGCGCGCGGGTCGTACCAATTCTCGAACGCGGTCCAATCGGTATCGGCGGTCAGCCCGATCGGCAGGAAGAAGAGCCGTGTGTAGTGCATCCAGGCGAAGCCCTGCGTCAGGAAGTAGTGCCACTTCGAACTGCCGCCGGGGACCCACTCCGGCGCGTTCATCCGGTTCAGCACGAAGAGGAGAGCGGCACCAGTAAGAAAGGAGGGTGCCACCGCGGCCCAGGTCTCTTTTTTCCTGACGCTCCAGCCTTCGATGAGGATCAGGTAGACGAGCAGCAGCGGCGCGAAGATGACGATCTGCGCCTTGGCCAGCGCGCCGATGGCGATGGGGATCAGGTAGAGATGCCATCGCCGCGACCGCGGCGAGAATTGAATGAGCAGAAACGCGGCCAGCGTGGCCAGCGCGGAGAGCTCTTCCGACCGCGCCGAGATCAGGTTCATCGTCTCCGTGTTCACGGTATGGATCGATGCCACGGTGGCCGCCGCCAGCGCGATCCATCCATTGCGCGGCGATGGGCCTGCCACGTCGAGCGCTTTCAGAAAGAAGACGGCCAGCATCGCCCAGATCACCAGAAGCAGGGCGATCTGCGTGACGTGAAACGGCACGGGATCGAGGGAGCGCGTAATTGCGAAATCGATGGCGTAGGTCAGCGTTACCAGCGGACGGTAGGTGGCGTGGTCGGCACGCGTGCTGAAGGTGTGCGCGTCTCGGAAGAAGAGCGGTACGTGGCGGAGACTGCGGATGAAGACGTTGTTGACGATGACGTGCCGGTCATCGAAGTGAAATGCATTATGAAGAGAATTGCTGTAGACAAAAACGATTGCGGCGGCCGCAAGGGCCGCCGCAACGAGGAATGGTCGGGACGCGCGCATCGCGTCGGAAATGAGAGCCGGTTACCGGTTGAAGCAGATCACGCCCGCGGCGGCAAAGCCGCGGTCTTTGCCTGCGGCGCCGTTGCCGTTATCGCCGGTGTTCAGGAAGACGAGATAACGCGTATTTGGATTCAGCGGCGGGAAAAACAGGGAGTAGTTGAGCTGGCCGAAGACCGGATACGACGTGACCGTGTTTTCAGACGGCTGGAAGCGATTGCCCGCGTCATAACTGTTGAACCACGTCAGGCCGACCGTCGCAGGAGGTGGCTGCAGCGTCGATGAAGAGGCGGTCGACACAGGCAGGAACGAGTAGAAGACGTCGATGCTGCGCGGGATGAAGTTCGGGTTCGCGATTCCAACGCCGATGACGCCGGCGAGGTCCGGTCCGGGAGTGAAGTCTTCCGGGGCGGTGAACTTGTTCGGCGTGAACTGAATGCCGGCGCCGGTATAAAGATACGCGTTGCTGGCGCTGACCCAGGTCTTACCCGACTGGTTGTCGTCACCCAGCTTCCAGTGGAAACACTGCGAAGAACTGGCCGGGCCGGTGGGCGCGGCCGGACCGTCGAGGGCAACGACCGTCTTGACTCGGGTTGTGTTGCCGACAGGGCCCACCGTTCCGGCCGGAGCGGCTGCACTTGCTCCGATCGCGATGAGAGCAACAACAGCCATCATCATTGTTAGCCGCACATTTCTGAGGTTCTGCATCGGACTCTCCTTACATTGTTGGTGAGAGACTGAACCCCTGACCGCTGGCCACGCGATCTCTCTCATCGCGGAGACAGCCTCCTCGGCCAGGTGAATGAGTCAAAGGGGACTTGCTGAAAAACGGACCGCCGTGAGGCTAGCCCAACCGTCAGTAATTTGCAAGTTATCCGAAGAAACGAATGCGCAGCACGGTCGCCGCGATGCGCAGAGTGTCCTTCACCGCCCGATAGTGACTCGTGGTGATGCCGTCGACGAACCCCATCTCGATCGGCGTCATCGCTACCTTCAGTCCTGCGCGCCCGGCGCGAACGATGACTTCACTGTCCATGTCGAAGCCTTCCGCGCGAAGAGGAACGCTCCGAAGCAGACGCGCCGAATACAGCCGGAAGCCGCACTGCGAATCGGTGATGGCGGTTCCCGACAGCATGGCGATGGCCCAGGTGGAGAAACGGTTGGCGCGCCGCCGGCGGGGAAGCATTTGTTCAAAGAGATGGGAGCGGCCGCCGATGACCATCTCCGCGCCGCTCTCGGCGCGGCGGCGGAGGAGCTTCGGGATCTCGCTCGGAAGATGCTGGCCGTCCGCATCGACGCCGATGACGCCGTCGAACCCGCGCGTGAGCGCCCACTCGAAACCGCTCTTCATCGCGCCACCCTTGCCTCGCCGTCGGGGATGGCGAAGCACGATGGCCCCCGCATCCGCGGCCATCGCGGAGGTGGCATCGATCGAACCGTCATCGACCACGACGACGTCCGGCAACTGCGCCAGACACCCACGGACCACGGCTCCCACGCTCGCTGCCGCGTTGAGCGCCGGGATGACTACGGCGAATCGCTCCGTCAGAGGCAATGGATCGACCCCCGCCGCCGCGAGCTCCCTCTCCCCGCGCTGCTTGAACCTCTCGCCACTCCGCTCGTCGAGAGCACTCCGTTTCGTCGAGAGTCCTTCTCCCCCCGCGGTTTTTTTGCGGGGGGAGAAGGTGCCGACAGGCGGATGAGGAGGGCGCGCACGCGATATGTGCGATCTACCGACGCTGCCCCGAGAGCAATTGAAAGCGCCCCATGCATAGTTGCCATTCTGCTCGTGTGCCAATGACGTCCGCCTGAAATGCCCCCTCATCCGCCTGTCGGCACCTTCTCCCCCGCAAGAAACCGCGGGGGAGAAGGCCCTCGACGTGACAGGGTACCGTCAGCCTTTGGTTAGCGAAGCTTCATCGTCGGATCGCCGAAGAAGATCCACGACTTGCGAACGTCCTGATCGGTTGCTACGACTTTCGCGCGTGCCACGGCCTGACCGAGCGTGAGCTTCTCCGTACCGAAGAGCTGGCGGAAGAGCTCACGTCCCATCTGGGCCTGTTGATCGGGTTGTGTCAGCGCCGACGACGCCCACACGGCCACCGCGCCGCCGTTCGGCGCTTTCAACAACGCCTCGGCCAGACTCTCGGAGAAGACATCGTGGAAGAGACCGTTCAGGCAGTCCAGCGCAATGACCACCGGCAGCTTGCTGCCGTTGGTCAGCGTCGCCGCGTCCGACGACGAGAACACGCTGTCCGCCCAGATCTCGACCGAGGCATGGCCGACGTATGTGGTGAGCAGCGAGCCGTTGTTCATCGCGGTCATGATGTCGTTGTGCGCCGAGGAGGTCGTCGCGAAGTCGATGGTCTGGCTCGTGAGCGTCGACGGCAACAGCTTGGCGAGCGATACCGCCACCGAGCCGAAGTCGAAGTCGTCGGCATGGTCGGCGACGAAGAGAGCTTTCCCGGCCCACGCGCCGCTCGGCGTGCCGCGTGAGGCGATCTTGCCGATGACGAGCGCCGCCTCGTCGGCGGTCCGCACGGGAATGCGGCCGACCGGGATATCGGCGATGCCATCGTTGTTGAAGTCGGTGAACCAGTCGTCGGAGGCCGTCTTCAGAAGGGTGGTGTCGACCTGCTTGGTCGGGACAAAGTCGAACGCTCCCTGGTCCAGATAATCGCGGGGATCGAAGCTGGCATCGCCGAGAAGAAGGAAGGCGCCCGGTGCATGCTTCCAGCTCGCGGCGAGCTGGAAGAACGAGCGGATCGCCTGCGGCGAGCGGATGCCGAAGTTGAACTCGTCGTAGAGGTCATCGACGTCGACGATCGACGTGGCCGTTCCTTCGCCGTCGCGAACCGATTTCAACGTCCCGGCGGCGGGGATGAACAACTTGTTGCTGACGATGTAGAAGGCGGAGGGCCCCTTCGCGCCGTTGCTGTTGCCGTTGGTATCGCTCCACGACGACGGCGTGTTCGTGGCCACCTCGCCGGGCGCCAGGAGGCGCGAAGCGTCGACGGCCATCACGGTGCGCGCCGTGCCGGGAAGAGTCGTGAAGGTCGCGGCGTAGCCTCCCTGCGGATCGGAGGCGACGGTCGTCTGGAGCTCGGCTGGGTGCTGTGCATCAGTCACATCGAACGCGCGCACCGCGTTCGAGGGGAACCCGCCGATGGTTACGGCGCGGCCTCCGGCCAGATTGACGTCGAGCGCGCCATTGTCGGCGCGTAGGAGATGCTGATAGGTCAGACGGGACTTGACCACGATGCTGACGTCCTCTTCGCCGTTCAGAGATGTCAGTACAACGCTGTTCGTGCCGGTGGTCAGCCAGGCCTGCGGAACGGTGAACGTGAACGACTGCTGCGTCAGCCGCGGCAGCGCGGCGGTACCGGCGCTGTGGCCGTTGATGGCCACATCGATCACGTGGGCCATGTCGGTCGCGCCGAGAATCACCAGATCCAGCGTGGCGTTGCCGCCATACGACGCATCGTAGTTGTTGCTGACCGTCACCGGCTCCGTACCGGAATCACTGGTGATGAGCGTGCCGAAGAAAACGTCGTCGCCGGTCGAGACGGGATCGAAGATGCTCCGCTCGATTCGTTCGAAGGTGAAGGGGACGCTGCCGGTGATGGGATCTCCGCCCTTGACCTTGGAGACCGTGACACGGCTGCCGCTGCTGCCCTTCGATGAGCGCAGCCAGTACGTGCGCGCGCCGGTGGAGACCGAATCGAGCGGGTAACCGTAGAACTCGACGGCATCGTTCGGATCGAACTTGCCGTCGCCGCCGTCGTCGACCGTGATGGACTGTTCGGTGCCGAGCATCGACAGCGAGATCGCGCGCGGATCGGTCCCCGGGTCGAAGCCGGCCGCCGTCATCGCCGCCCGCGTAAGGCGATACCACCCTTCCTGGGCGACATAGATCTTCAATCCGTTGTCGGCGGCCAATACGAGCTGCTGTTTGTACTGATCCGGAGTGGCCGGCTCCTGCGCCGTGGGATGGGCGGCGCCGAAACCATCGGGAGGCGTGAAGACATAACCGCCCGCGCCCAGGCCCGAGAGCGGCGAAGTATTCGGCGGGTTGGAAACCGTTCCCGCGATCGGCGAGACCGGACCATGCATGGTGTGATGGCCGGCGGTATCGACATCCTCGAGCCAGTACTGCGCAAACGTCCCCGGGTCGAGCTTGTCGTTGAAACGGTAAACGTGACCGGCCTCGGTGTCATGCTTCTTCGACCGCAGGGCGGTGCCAGCGATGAGATTCTTGTTGATCTTCGTCTGCTGCCCGCCCACGTTGCGGTAGAGATTGAAGCCGAGGTTGTCGAACTCGTAACTCGTCTGCCACGCGATCTGGACGTTCTTCTTGTCCTGCGTAACCGTGAAGTCTCGCAGATGGACAAGCGTCACGGCCAGAACCGTCGTCGTGGCGGTGGATGAGTCATTGGACGGTACGGAGTCGACCTCCGTCCGCGTGACCGTGGCGGTATTCGTAACCGTACCAGTGGCGTTTGCCTGCACGATGACGTCGACGAACTGCGAGTTGCCGACCGCAAGCGTCCCGAGCGTGCAGATGATCGTCGTCGTGCCGGAACAGGAACCGATGCTCGGGTTTGCGGAAATGAGACCGACGCTTGCCGGCAAGGGATCATTGACGGTTACGTTGGTAGCGACGGCCGGACCGTTGTTGGTGACCGTCAGGCGATAGGTGATGAACTGGCCAACACCGACCGGATCAGGCGAGTCGGTCTTGACGATGCCGACGTCCGCGCTCGTGCGGGAGACCACGAGGTTCGTCGTCGAAGCATTGTTGTTCGCTGGGATGCTGTCGGTCGAGGCAGTCGTGATCGAGGCATTGCAGGTCAGTGTCGTCCCGGTTGCCGTGCCCGGACTCACCTGAACGACCGGCGAGAAGGTCGCGCTGGTGTTCGCGGCGAACGAGGCGATGGTGCAGGTGATGGTTCCGTTGGAGCCGACGGCCGGCGTGGCACAGGACCATCCTGCCGGGGGGGTGAGCGACTGGAAGGTCGTCCCCGCCGGCAGAGGAATCGAGACGGAATCGGTCGTAGCCGCCGCCGGACCATTGTTTGTGGCCACCACCGTGTAGGTGTAATTCTCGGCGGGGCTGACCGGATTCGGACTGTTGGAGATCGTGACCTGGACATCGCCGGAGCCGGCGGCAACGACCGTGGCCGAGACGCTGGCCGTGTTGTTCGGCAGATAGGGGTCGCGGGAACTGCTCGAGACCGTCGGCGATGCCGTGATGACCGTACCGACCGTGGTCCCGGGATTCACATTGAACGTCATCGGCATGTTCACCGACGCACCCGAGGCCAGGGTCGAGCCGCTGCAACTGATGACACCGGTACCACCGATCGCTGGGGTGATGCACGTCCATCCAGCAGGGGGCGTGATCGACTGGAAGGTCGTGTTCGGCGGCGTCGTAATGGTGTAGGTCGGCACGTTCGCCGTGAAGCTGCCGAGGTTCGAGATTGTCTGCGTGTAGTTGATGTTGGCGCCGGCCACCGGCACACTTGTGCTCTCGGCGATAGTCACCGCCATATCGGCGAATTTGTCGGCATCGAAAGCAGCCTCCATGATCGTCGTAGCGGTGGCCTTGTTGTTTGCCGGGTTCGAGTCGGGCGTGTTGCTGGAAACGGAGTTCGTCTCCGACATCACATAGCCGGCGGGAGCGCCGCCGGAGGTGTTGACGACCAGCGAGAAGTTCGCCGTAGCGGCATTGGCAAGAGTGGGCGTAGTACAGATGACCACGCCCGTGCCGCCGACTGCCGGAGTGATACACGTCCAGCCGGCTGGGACCGACATGGAGACGAACGTCGAGCCGGCCGGAATGGGAGCCATGTAGACCACGCCGTCGGCCGGGCTGGGACCGTTATTGGTCACAGTTTGCGTGTAGGTAAGGTTGTTTCCCGCCTGCACCACGGCCGGAGCGATATTCGTGACCGCCAGATCGGCGATCGCGCACGAGGCCCCGTCACCGCCGGGGAGGACGTTATTGCCGGAGATCAATTCAACGACGCCGACCGCTCCCGGTTGGGCGCCGTAATCATCGAGAGCTGTTGTCGTCACGCCGTTCTGTCCGCCCGACACATCGGTGGAGGCAGCCGCGGTCGAAAGGAGAATGTATCCACCGCCGCCACCGCCGCCGGGGCCATGCCGTTCACCGGGATCGCCGGCGGGTGCGTTGAGAATCCAGGCGTTGCCGCCGTTGCCGCCCTTGGCCTGCACCGTGACTCCGGACAACGTTCCAACCTGCGTGGTGAGGAGAACCGATCCGCCGGCGCCACCGCCACCGGAGCCGTCGCGGCCGGTGTTGGGCGCGGTAAAGCCGTTGGCGGTGAGTGTGGCGGTACCGGTTGCCTGGAGAGCCCGGATGATGATGATTCCGCCGCCATTCGCACCGCTGCTGTAGTAACCGTTCGCGGTCGGGGTGTTGTCAACCAGGACGTTTCCGGTGGCGTCGGCCGCCGTACCGTTGTTGGTCGTGCCGGCACCACCGCCGCCGCCGAGGGAAATGCGGGTCAGTTTGGGCGAGATGCCGCCGCCTCCCTGTCCTCCGGAAGGATGATTGCTGTTCCAGCTATTGCCGCCCGGTCCGCCATCGCCGCCGTTGGCGCCGCCGCCGCCGCCGCTGTTGTCCCCGTTGTCGACTGACGGATTTCCGTCCGTCGACCCTCCGCCGGCGTTACCCGGCGCACCTCTTCCATAGCTGCCGTTGAGGTACCCCTCGACGGCGGTGTCGAGTGCCGATGTGGCGCCCGGGGCACCGATCGTAGCCCCGTCTTGGTAGACGTAGCGAGGCGTGCCGGCGATGCCTTCGCCCTTCGAACCGTTCGCCAGATTGATCGTCGGTGCCGTGGCCGAATCAGGCGCAAGCGTTCGGAAGTCGGTGAAGACGTCTGCCGCGGTCGACGGCACATTGGACGTCAGCTTGACGCCCCCACCGCCACGGAAGCCGAGACCGTTCACGGAAACCGTCGCGCTACCGAGCGTCAGCGTACCGCTGATATCGACGGCCAGAACGCCGCCAGTCGCGCCATTCCAGGCCATTGCCGTGAGCGTCGAGCCGAGCGTCGCCGTCGTGTACTGCGGAACGCGGATCACCTGGAAGGTCCGCTGTCCCTCCGTCGTCGTCGTGGCGAATGTCTGACTGGTGTAGTTATAGAGCAGTCCACCGCCGGTGCCGCCGCCGCTGAAGTTCAGCGTGCCGCCCGCGGCGGAGACGGAGTTGGAGGCAACGACGTACTCCCACCGGCCGGCGTTGTTCAGGGTCGTGGCGGCGCCGCTGCCGGTGCCGGTGGCCCGCGTCGACCCGGTGCCTTCTCCGTACGTCTCGTCATTGGTCGTGTCGAAGGCAGCATCCTGCATCTGCATGACGATGAGCAGATCGCCGGCGGTAATGGTCGTAGTACCCGCGCCGCCCGCGGCCCTCGCACCGACGGTCATCGTGGTGGCACCCGCTGCCGGAGTGAGCGTGCCCGGCCAGTAGTCGTTCTTGATGCCGGTCAACGTTCCGCCGGCTCCGTCCTTGCCGGGGTTGGCGCAGATCTTTGCTTCCGCGAGCGTCGTTACCGTTTCCGAGGAGGTCGTCTTTGTCGAGCCGGTGAAGGAAACCGTGGCCACGTTCGATACCGTGCCAGCCGCCGTCGGCACGACCGTCACCGTGAACGAGGAAGAGGTCGCGCCGGCGGCCAGCGTACCGACCGTACAGGTCACCGGACCCGTTCCGGCGCAGCCCGTCTGCGAGACGAACGTACTTCCCGCGGGGATGGCGTCTGTAATGGTCACGCCGGCCACGCTGGCCGCGCTGTAGTTCGTCGCGCTGAGCGTATAGGTGACGGTGTCACCAAGTTTGACGACGTCCGAGGAAGCGGTCTTGGTCACCGCAACGGCAACCTGTTTGAGCGGGACGGCCTGCATGGCCCATCGCACCGAGCTCAACCCGGCCCACTGCATCGTGGTATTCGTGTAGCCTCGCGATCCGCTGGCCGCACCGGTGAAATTGTTCGTCGTTGCATTCGTGATTTGAAACCGCTGGTCCTGCGTCAAGCCGGGAGTCAACCCGGTATTGATATCGAACGCTACGGCGTCGACCACGTAGTCATACGCGGAGTTGGTCACCGCCACGCCCGGAGTGGCACTGGTGTTCGTGGCCACGACGGTCGTTCCCAGCGGGGTGTTCTGATCGACATTGCTGAAGGTCTGCGCGCCGGCGACGACCGTGATGGTCGTGCCGCCGGCGTTGGTGACCGAGGCGGTGATGGTGTGCGTTCCGCTTTGAGGAGCGATCACTCCCCACATCTCCACGCGGACGTGATTATTGGCGCTGGTCTGGCCGGCCCCGATCCTGGCCATGGCCAGGTTCGGTCCGCCGCCCTCCGTGCCGTAGGTCACGCTCGCCACCGTCTTGCCCGCCGTATTGCCGCATTGCATCGTCACTTCGACGATCACATAGCGGTTCGCGGCGTTCGTGGTTTTGTGACTCCACGAGACGTTGACGGGATTGGCGTTGGAATTCGTCGCGGCGGCAACGCTGCTCGCGGCGTCGAAAAGGATCTGCGGATTCGACGCGTGCAGAGGAACCGCCACCGCCGTCCACGTTTGCGACGCGCCAGCCGTCCACGACACCGTGGTGGTGGCGGCAAGGCCGGGCTTGATGCTTCCGGCACCCGAGAAGACCGGGGCGGCCGACGTAACGTTGAACGCGTTGGTTTGCCCTGCGCTGGCCGTTAACGCTGAATTGCCGTTGAAGGCGACCGCGTCCACGACGTAGTCGAAGGGGGAGCTGGCAACCGTAACGGAAGGAGTCGTTGAAGTGGCGGTGGCTGCCACCGCCGTACCGGCCGCCGAGGTTTGGAAGACGTTTGTGAACGACTTCGCTCCAGCCACGACGACCGTGTTCTGCCCTCCGGCATTGGAGACCGTGACAGTGATCTGATGCGTCCCGGCAGTCGGGGCGGCCAGACCCCACAATTCCGAACGCTCAATCGTGTTCGTTGCGCTCGTCGCGGAGCCGAGCGCTGTCATGGCCAGATTCGCCCCGCCCGCTTCCGTACCGTAGCTCACGCCGGTAACTACTTGAGAATTACCGCCGTTCCTTTTGATGGCGACGCTGACCACGATGTAGGCTTTCTTGGAAAGGCCTACCGTGTGATTCCATGAAACCGTGATCGGAGTGCCGGTCGAGGCCGTGGCCGTCGCGGCATTCGAAGCGGAGTCGAAGACCACCTGAGCCATGGCCGGGGCCGCGCACGAGAGCACAAACGCAACCGGAAGGACGAAGGACCGGACGAAACGAATCGACTGCCTCATACCATGACTCCTCTGCTGTGGTACCGCGGGAGACGGCGATATCGGGGACTGCGTGCGCGGACGCTTCTCGCGGACTCGGCTGACGGCGTCCTGCACATTCGTTTGTTTCCCCTCTGGACCGACTTCAGCGCAAACAGGTTATTAGTGGTACCGGCATTAACACGTACCGACCCGCGCAAAAATTTCGTCACAGCCAAAACCGCCGGCGCGGCCGGGCGGAGCGCTGTCCTCATTCGAATTGCCTGTAGAACCGAAGCTTATTGCTGAAACCGAGCTCGCAGCCGGCGGACGAGCACCTCTGCGAAACGTATTATTGTCGCTGATTTCGGGCTCGTTTTGCGAACATTTGTCGACCCATCGACCCGGGCGACCCGCCCGAGCACGTCCGCCGGCCCCACCGGGCGGTCGCTTCGAAGCGAATTATCGCCGCGCGTGATGATCAGCAGAGTGCCGTCGCGCTCGCTGATGCGCACGATTCGGTGCGCCGTCAATCCCCGATCCATCGCCGCCAGAACGACGTCCCCGCGACGCAGTTCCGAGGCCTGGCACGGGACGATGTGGAGATAGTCGCCACCGCGGATGGCCGGATACATGCTGTCGCCGGAAGCGAGGAAGCGGGCAGTATGCCCTGCCGAAAGAAGCTCGCGCAGGGTCAGCTCGAATTCGCTCATGCCGCGCTCCGGATGCAGTCGATCACGCTCCGGTCCGGCAGAAAGCGGAGCGCACGCACGGGGAGATCGCGAACGATTCGATCGAGGCACTCCAGCGTGAAGGCAACCGCGCCGGCATCGTAGAACGGCGGAAAGGTGCAGCCGAAGAGCGTTGCCGCCGCCTGCGCCGGAGGAAGAGAGACCAGCTCCGTGCGCGGCGCCTGCACGAGGAGATGGATCGCGCCGAGCGGTGCGGAGACCGGCGAGGAAAGCCTGGCCTCGCCGTGCCACGGCGTACCGAACATCCGCCACTCGCCGTCGATGAAGCGGACGATGACCCGGTCGTCGCTGACGATTTCGTAATCGCCCTCGGACAACCACACCTGCGCGGTGGTCGTCTTTCCCGCGCCCGACTGTCCGACGAAGAGCTGCCCGCGGCCGTCGCGGTCGATGATGCCGCAGCCGTGCAGTTCCACTCCCCGGCCCCGGCCGAGGAGGTGCGCGATCATCACTTCGTCCAGCGGATAGTCGAGCGCGTGCATCTCATCGGTGATGACATCCCGCCGCATGAGAATGCGTCCATCGCGAAGGTCGTGATCAAAGAAGGCCGCTTTGTACGGAACGTCGCCGCCGAGGTCGCTGGAACAATCGATACGCAGGCCGCCCTGATCGTCGTAGGCGCACCAGACCCCGCCGGAATCGAACAAAAGGCGGCCGGGCGGCGGGAGAGCATCAGGCATCGCATCGATCGTGACCGTGACGTCCGCGACGGCGGACGAGGTGATGGCGAAGCGGCTGGTCGTCTCGGACAGCGGGCAGCGAAGCGACTCATCGGCATAACCGATGCGGATGGAAATGCCGGCGATGCAAAGAACTTCACTCGCGGAGCTCATTCTCGGAACGTTACCGCCGACCTACGATCCGGGAACGCTGCAAGCCGAGGAGCCGCGGCAACCGAGGGTAAAGGGACCGCTCGACGCATTGGTCTTGCAGAACCCGAGAACCGCTTCGTCGGGACGGAGCGGAAAGCGTTTCGCCTCGGGCTTCTCGTACTTCTTTTTCTCGTTGCCTGTCTGCTGTTGCATGGTCATCCCCTTCTGACTAAAGAGCCACAGCGCTCGTGATGGAACAGCTACCACAACTTCCCGTGCCGCATCCGCCCGCGGCGGGACGGGCTGCCGGCTCATACGGTATGGCCGCAATCCGTTCCGCTTCTCCGGACTTCAAGGCCTCGGCCGCCGAGCGTACCAGCTCGTATCCGGTCCCACCCTGGCAATACTCGCAATCACCGTGGGGCCGCACGGGGATGTCGAGAGTCTCGGCACGGAGATGCGCCACCTGGCAGAGGAAGTCGACGGGAGACTCCGCGTCTCCGTTCTCGAGCTCGCCGTTGGCAGCGCACATCCCGCACATCGACTTGAGACCGCAGCCGTTGCATTTCGTCGGCCGCGTGGTCTTCCGCGTGCGCACGGCCAGGAGGTATTTCTCCCATCCTTCGCGGAAGTTGCCCTCGCGGACGTTGTAACGATCGACGTGCGAGAGCACGCAGATCGAAAGGTCGCCATACGGGTCGACGGCGAAGGAGTTGAGTCCGCCGCCGCACTCGTAGATCTGACGCGATTCCCCTTCGACGGAAACAGGCGACCCATGATCGCGCGCCAGCCGGCGCCATTCGGAAACGCGCTCGAGATTCTCGAGATCGAGCTGCACGATCTCCGAGGGCTTCAGCCGCACCGCCAGCGGACTGGCTGAGCAGTCGATGCGCGGGTTGATCATGGCGTCGAAGGTGAACTCGACGCCCCGGTCCGTGGCCATCTGCCTCATGAGCGGAATCTCGTGCTTATTGATCGAAAGCGCCACCGTCTTCAGTTTCAGCGGCAGCTTCCGTTCCAGCAGCAGGTCGATTCCGTGCAGGCAGCGGTCGTACGATCCCGGGATTCCGGTCAGCTTCTCGTACGTCTCCTTTGTCCCGCCGTAGAGGGTGATCTCGATCGTGAACGGCCGCAGATCGGCCAGAAAGTCGGCGATCTTCTCCGTGATCAGAGTGCCGTTCGTGAAGAGCGTGACCAGGAAACCCTTGCGTTTCGCGTATGCGTAAATATCGAGGAAGTCGCGCCGCGCGAAAATCTCCCCGCCGGAGAAGAGCAGCCACAGACAGCCAAGCTCGGCCAGCTCATCGAGCAGCCTCTTGTGCTCTTCGAGTGTCATCTCGCGGGCACGGGCGACGAAATCGCCCATGGGAAGGTTGTTGTAGCAGTGCTTGCACTCCAGCGGGCAGCGGTTGGTGACCTCGATCGTGCCATTGACCGGCACGCGCAGCGGCTCGGCCCTGCCGTGGACGACGAGGCTGAAGTCGGTATAGGTGCCGGTTTCCATTGCGCTCATGATTTTGCCTCGACCGCCGCGCCGATCAGATCCGCTGCTTCCATCGTCCCGAGAAGCTCGTGGAGATCGGCACGGACGACGCCGTCATCGGCATCGTACTCGCTGCAGATCTCGGCGACGATGGCATCGACGTCGCGGTTCCCGTCGAGAAGAGTCCAGATTCGGGCGGCCACGGGGGTGAAGACGAAGACCGAATCGAGATCGCCGACGTGATTGCGAATCGGCACGAGGATGCTCTCACTGCCTACCTGCCGCAGCGCAAACTCACCGCGGTGTGCAAACACCCGTCTGTCCGTCATCGATTGTCGCCCGTCCGGTCCCGCTGGTCATTGTCACATGCGCTTGCGCGTGCGGCAACTCCGGAGCGTTTGGCCCGTATCCGCCCATGATGCATATTATTTGACCCGGAGTCTACAATTCGAAACAGATGAGCACGAATCCGTTCCCCGTTGAGCCGCTGCCGCCCGCCGAGGCCGGCGACGCTTCCCCGATTGCGCCCCGAGGACGTCCGTCGAACGAAGAGATCGCGGCGTGGGTGATCTTCGGCGGACTGCTTCTTTACATCCTGATGCGGCACCTTGTCTCCGGCGTGGTCGCAGGCCTGGTGCTCTATCTCCTCCTCGACCGCCTCTCGCGGACATTCTCGAAGCGGATGCCGGGCACGACGGCGCGGCCGCTGGCCCTCATCCTCGTCACGCTCGTCGGCGGCGGACTGCTCGTCGGCGTCATCGCTCTGCTCATCTCCTTTGCCCGGCACCACGCCGGCAACATCCCGGCCATCATGACCAAGATGGCCGACATCCTTCAGTCGACGCGCGCCTGGCTCGGCGACTACGGTGAGCAGCTCATCCCCGAGGTCATGACCGACGCGGACACGATCAAGGCCGCGCTGGCGGTCTGGCTCAAGGAACACGCGGAGACGCTCAAGCTGGCCGGCAGTTCGTTCAGTTACGGCATCGTGCACATGTTCATGGGCATGCTCCTGGCCGTGCTGGTCTTCTTCCGGCACGCCACGCATCACCCCGACCGCCTTCCCGGCACTCTCAGCGAAGCGCTGGAAGAGAAGGTGGAGCACTTCACGCGCGCCTTCGCCCAGATCGCCAGTGCGCAGGTAAAGATCTCGGTGCTGAACACGGCGCTGACGGCGCTCTATCTGCTGGTCGTACTGCCGCTCTTCGGCCAGCACATCCCCTTCGCCACCACGATCGTCTTCGTAACGTTCGTCTGCGGACTGATCCCGGTCCTCGGCAACCTGATCTCCAACACCGTGATCGTGATCCTCTCCCTCGGCATCTCGCCCGGGACTGCCGTGGCCTCGCTCCTCTTCCTCATCATCATCCACAAGCTCGAATACCTCACCAACTCGCGGATCGTCGGCAGCCAGACCGACTCCCAGGCCTGGGAGATCCTCATGGCCATCCTGATCGGCGAGACCGCATTCGGCATCAGCGGCGTGGTCATGGCCCCGATCGCGTACGCGTTCGTCAAACGCGAGCTGCGCGAGCGCGGGTTGGTGTAGCGATTATTCAGGTCAAAGGCTCATCCGCAGATGACGCAGATGAACGCAGATTTGAGACGGTTCTTATCTGCGTACATCTGCGCCATCTGCGGATAGTCTTTTTTTACCGACTCTCCCGAACGACGCGGAATCCGATGCTGAATCCTCGCAGCCGAGGCTCATGCGTGTATCGCAACGCGCTACGCGCGCTGTCCGCTCCGAAATACCAGCTCCCGCCGCGGATCACTTCGTACGGACTGCCGCACGCTTCCACCGGATCGGACACCGCGGACGACGGATACGGACAATACTCGTCCGCGCACCACTCCCACACGTTCCCGTGCATGTCGTACAGCCCCCACGCATTCGCGGGAAACGACGCCACCGGTTTCGTCGCACGTCCGTCGAAGTTCGCCACGCTGGCCGACAGTTGCTCACCGAAACTGTACGAGCCGGTTGACCCGGCGCGGCACGCATACTCCCACTCGGCCTCGGTCGGCAGCCGGAAGTGCCCTTCATTCGATGCATTGATCCGCCGAAGAAACTCCTCCACGTCGAACCAGGTGACGCTCTCAACGGGAAGATTGCGTCCGTGAAAATGGCTCGGATTCGATCCCATGATCGCCAACCACTGCTCCTGTGTCACCTCGGTCGACGACATGTAAAACGGCTTCGTCAGCGTGACGTAATGGAGCGTCTCATCGCCTCGATGTCCCTTTTCAGTCGCCGGCGATCCCATCTTAAATCGCCCGGCCGGGATGAGAACGAAACGCAGTCCCGTGCGCGGCTCTTGAAAGGTATGCGGCGCATCACGGCAAGCGGCAGTCAGAAGAATCGCCGCAAGTGATATCGCCGCGCGCAACGTTATTTCGGCTCCGTCTTCTTCAGATACCGGTCCAGGAACTGGACGACGTCGTTCTCCCAGATGCTCGCCCCCTGCGAGGAGAAGATGAGATGTCCGGGAGCCGCTGCCTCGCCCCCGGTGCTCGGCGTGAAGGGCTCGTAGATCATCATCCGATGCACCACGCCGCGTTTCTCGAAGATCCCGGACAACGTAGTGATGGAAGCGGTGGTCCTGTCGTTCTTCGCCACCATGAGCAAGGTAGGTGTCGTCGACTTTGACGCGGCGGCCGTCAGCGCGGCGCGCACGGGAGGATTGAAGTCCCACGAGAGCGACCCGCCAGCCTGATCGACCGCCGCCAGAAACGCATTGCCGCGGCTCGAAGCAAACATCGTGACGATTCCGCCGAATGACCACCCCATGATCCCCATCCGCTTCGTGTCGGCGAAGGGCAGCGTTCGCAGATAGTCAATGGAGGCGAGCACGTCATCCGTCTCCGCCTGCAGCCGCGGCACGAGGCGTGACGGATCGTCTCGTGTCTCCGCCCGCCATGTCACCCCGTCCGACTTGCCGTAGCCACGCCGCTCCGGCACCAGCACGACATATCCGGCCTTTGTCAGCATCGAACCGACATATTGAAAGGGCACCGACATTCGCTCGCGCCCGTCCCGCGATCCATGGTTGTAGATGACGACCGGAAACGGACCGACGCCCTCGGGCTTGTAGAGATACCCCTCGATGCGCAACGTGCCGCTGAGGTAGAAGACGCCGGTGTACTCAGCCTTCGCCTGACCGAAAGCCGACGCCGCGGCGAGAAGAAGGGACGCTGCCAGCAGAAGACGTCGCATGACCAAATCATACACAGAGAGGCAGGTGACCGCCCTGATGACCTACGTCACAGCCGGATACCGCGCGACGCCGTATCTTGCCCCTACTTCTTTCTCTCACACAACCGCATCCGGAGGTTTTTGAGCATGCATCGATTCCGCTCGTTCCTGGCTCTCGTTCTCATCGGTTTCTCACTACCCGCACTCGCCGCCGACGGCAAGGTCGACGGCTCGCTCACCGCGAACGGCAAGACGGTCGCGCTCAAACATGCGTATGCGCAGACGAAAAAAGATCCGTTCGACAAGAAGAAGATGGTGACCGAGGTGATCGTCACCGATCAGGAGCTCTCCCCTGCCGCTGTCTCCGACGAGTTCGAGCTGATGAAGGCGCAGGACAAACAGCAACTGAGCGGCTTCACGGCCACGATCGACGCCGACAAGGCCGTCATCAGCGCCACCGTCTTCAGTCCCGCCTTCAAGAAGATGAAGCAGTTCTCCGGCGTCGGAATGCAGAAAGCCAACCTGACGGCGATGACCGGCACCCGCATCGCCGGCTCGATCGCGATGGCCAAGCCGGATGACTTCTTCGATGAGAAGTATCAGTACAACGCCACCTTCGATCTTCCCATCGGCAAGTCCGCCGGTCCACCGCCGCCTCCCGCGCTCAAGGGCACTCCCCTTCCCGCCGGCGGCGGCGAGCCCGGCAAGGCGTACATGGCCTACCTCAAGCTCCTGGCCGGCGGCGACATGAAGGCCTTCCTCGGCGGCGTGACGGCGGCCCGCGCAAAAGAAGCGTCATCCGATCCCGACTTCAAGAAGCTCTTCCCACTCCTTCAGGCGATGCAGCCGAAGGGCATCAAAGTCACCGGCGGCGCCATCGACGGCAACAACGCAACCCTTCTCGCAACCGGAAAGGACGACAGCCAGGTCTCCAACGGGACGATCACGATGGTCAAGGAAGGCGGCGCATGGAAGGTGGAGAAAGAGGAGTGGAAGACAAAGAGTGAATGATGGGGTTGCGGGGTCTCGCGGTTGCGCGGTCTCGGAGTTGCAAGGTTGCTGGGTTGCAGAGTTAGCTGCCTGAAACAAGGTACTGCTCAGCAACCTTGCAACCTAGCAACCCGGTAACCCGGCCGCGAGACCGCGTAACCCCGCAACCGCGAGACCCCTTACCGATCCATCTTCGCCGCGAGCACAAAATCGGCCCTCGTCAGCCCATCCACTTTGTGGGTCCAGATCTTCACGCCCACTTTTCCCCAGGCCAGGTAGATGTCGGGATGGTGCCCTTCCTCTTCGGCGATGGCGCCAATGCGGTTGGTGAAGGCGAGGGCCTGGGCGAAGTCGGGGAAGGTGAACTCTTTCTCGAGATGATGTTCGTCGACGACGCGCCAGTCGCCGCCGAGGGTCCGCGCCAGCTCGGCGAGCTCCTTCCCTTTCATGGCCGGAATGCCTCCGCTGCAGGGGATGCATTTCTCGTCGGCAAGCGCGCGTTGCGGCTCGCGCTTGCGGATCCAGGCCGCCAGCTCGTCGGCGGTGACGCGGTGGCGGAACGCTTCCTTCCCGTCGACATAGATGACCGGCACGTCGTCCGTGAACTTCGCTCGCAGTGCCGGATCCTCGTCGATATCGACCAGGGTGATCGAGAGCGGCAACTGATGCAGAACCACCGCCGCGCGCACGGCGGCTTCCGCGGCGTCGCAGAGCGGGCAATCGTGGCGGGTGTAGAAAGTGACTTCATGAGTCATCGCATAAACTCCGCCGCCGAGGATACCTGATGGACGTGAAAACAAACGCCACGCTCGATCTCGAGGGGAAGATAGTCGTCATCACCGGCGGCTCGCGCGGCATCGGCGCGGAAACGGCGCGGCGGATGGCGGCGGCCGGCGCACGGGTCGTGGTCAACTACCACGGCAGCGAGGCGGCGGCGAATGCGGTGGTGTCTGAAATCGGAGCGCAGGCCATCGCCATCCGCGCTGACGTGTCCGATCCGGCGGCGGTGAAACGGCTGATCGAAATGGTGGTGTCGCGTTTCGGATCGATCGACGTGCTCGTCAACAACGCCGCCATCTTCGAGTACAACCCCTTCGACGGCGATGATTACGAAGCGTGGCAGGCCGGCTGGCGGCGCACGTTCGATCTGAACGTCTTCGCCTCCGCGAACGCCGCCTGGCTGGCCATGCGTGCCATGCGCCAGAGCGGCGGTGGGAAGATCATCAACGTCGCCTCGCGTGCGGCCTGGCGCGGCGAGACCGAGTTCGCCGACTACGGCGCGTCGAAGGCGGCCCTGGTCAACTTGACCCGCTCGATCGCCCGCGGCTGCGCCAAGGACAACATCGTCGCCAGTTGCGTCGCCCCCGGCTTCATCGAGACGGAGATGGCCAAACCGGAGCTGGAAGCGCATCGTGAGGAGATCCTCGGCCAGATCCCTCTGCGGCGGGTCGGGAGCGTCGGCGACGTCGCCGGCGTCATCCTCTTCCTGGCCTCGCCGATGGCGGATTACCTCAACGGCGTGACGATCGATATTAATGGGGGGTCGTGGTTTCAGTGAGCGGTCGCGGGGTCTCGCGGTTGCGGCGTCTCACGGTCTCGATGGATGCCCGCCCCCGGAAGTGAGTGTCTGGCGCTCAAGTCTGACTGATCCGTTCAATCAGTCGAGTGATCCGCGCCATCACCCAACTGATCGGCTCAATCACTTAACTGATCGGCTCGATCACCCAACTGATCGGCTCAATCACCCAACTGATCCGATCGATCACCCAACTGATCCGCTCAATCACCCAAGTGATTGGCTCGATCACCCAACTGATCGGCTCGATCACCCAACTGATCCGAGCGATCACCCAACTGATCGGCTCAATCACCCAACTGATCCGAGTGTCCACTATTCTGGTCAGTGCAATCGGTCAACCGGCCGCGGCCACCAGTCAGTCAACGGAAGCGCGGCCTGGGCTGGCGGCTCGGCAAAGGGACAACCTGGCTACCGCGAGACCGCGCAACCCAAAGCACTACTCCCTCACTCGTCTCAATAGCCGAACGACTCCCCGCGCTCCGCGCCAGACATAGAGCGCCGGCAAGGCTACTGCGGGAGCGGATGGAAAACTCTGTCGCATGAAGGCAACCGGCGGGAGAGCCAGCTCGCGTAACCGGCGCAGGCGCGATCGCCAGCCGAGTGCCTCGAGATCGCCGCGGAGGACGGAGGCGCGACGGCGGTTGCGATCGAGAAACGCCGCCGAGGGCTCGGCGCGCGTCCGTTCGTCATCGGTAAGCCAGTCGGCGGCGCGATCGTGCGGCGACGTTGCGAACCATGCGTCCGCGAGGTCGATCGAGCGCTCGCAGATCGTCACCACGCGGCGCTCCGCGGCCAGTCGCCAGAAGCGCGCGTGCTCGTCAGCGGTCATCGACTCGCGCAGCAGATGGATGTCATACAGCCAGATCAGGCGCTCATTGTCGTGATGATGGGCAACGCGGTGAATGCAGGCCAGGAGAAGCGCGTCGGCGTGCGACGGCGCCAGCGCACCTGCTGCGATGCGCGGTACGGCGATGGCGCGGCTGATGAGCTCCTCGAACGGAAGCGCATCGCGGACCACCGCGGAGTTGGACACGTCCCAGTGAACGTCATAGACATGCCCGCCGCGGACGAACGACTGCTGCCGGACGGCCAGGGTGTCGCCGCTGGTGAGCCGGCACTCGTAGCCGAGGCCGGTGATGAGCCGTCGCACGGCATCGATGTCCGACTCAGCGATCAGCAGATCCGTATCGCCACGCGGCCGCAGCTCCGGCGATTCGTAGAGGTCGTACGCCAATCCCGTTCCTTTGATGATGACCACGCGAATGCCGCGGCCCGCGAACGCGGCCAGCAGCGAACGCAGATCAGCCAGCCGCAGCGATTCCATCGCGGCGGCGCGGATGGCGGCATCGCGCAGCGCGGCATGAACCGGCCAGGAATCGCCGGAGAGGCGCGCATAGACGAGGGGACCGGCACCATGTTGCGCAAGCGACTCGACGAATCGCTCGGCGTCATCGTTCCCCGCCTCCGCGGGCCACGATGCCGGCTCGCCACGCAGCAGCGCACGCAGAGGAGACTGCAACGCCGCGGGGATTGGCAGCGGTTCGAGGACGTCGGCCATCGGTGCTCCTGCCAACCTCTACGGCCCTCGTAAAAATTCAAGACGACGGCGCAGACTTTGCTCAAGTAGAAGCATGTCCACGATCGTCATCCTCATCATCGCCGCCCTGGCGGTAGTCCTCGCCATCGGTCTGGCCTACGTCCCCTTGAGCCTTCTGCTCGCCCACATCGCCCGCAACGTCCGCGAATTCATCGAGCGCCAGCGCGAGCGCCGCACCGTGCACCGCGCTACGGGAGATCGGCGGAAGGTGTAACTGCGCTACGCGCGTTATCGGTTGTCGGTCATCGGTTCCACTGCTCGGAGTTGACTGGTTCCGGCGGCGGTCTGATCCACCGCACAGACAAAAGTGTCTGTGCCAGTCTGTGCCACATCGGACATCGGTTTCAGCGGGATCTCTGTGCGGCGGTAGGAGGACCGTGCTCCAGACAGGATGCAATGTGGCACAGACAATTCTTGTCTATGCCGGTACTTGGCAGATGCGTCTTCACCCAACCGATAACCGACAACCGACAACGCGGCGATAGCCGCAGTTACCGCTCCCCTACCGCCTTCTCCACCGCCGCCTTCAGCTTGGCGTCGTTCGGCATGATGGCGCCGATCTGGCGCCAGACGATCTTTCCGGTCCGGTCGATGAGAAGCGACGTCGGCAGGACAGTCGTCTGCACGAGATTGGCGATGCGTCCCTCGGGGTCGACGGCGATCGGATAGGTGATCTTCTGCTCGGCCACGAACGTCTTCACGGCATCGGTATCGCCCTCGTCGACGCTGATGCCGATCACCTTCAGACCCTTCGCCGCGTACTGCGTCTGCAGCGACTGCAGCTCCGGGGTCTCGAAGCGGCATGGCCCGCACCACGTGGCCCAGACGTTGAGGAAGACCACGCTCCCCTTCTCGCCTGCCAGGGTCAGCGGCTTGCCGTCGAGATACTTGGCCGAATACGCCGGCATCGGGTCGCCGACGTCCGTTCGCGCGGAGGAGAGATCCGCCGGTTCTTCCTTCGCGGTCTTCGAGGCCGGAGCGCCATTGTATGCAAGCGTCTTCTGCGGTTGCGTTGGTTTGGAAGTCTTGGTCTCTTGCTTCGCGCACGCAACGACAAGGAGAAGCGTGCAGAGGGTTGCCAGGGTCGATTTCATAGTCTTAGTCACCGTTTTTCAGTTTTGATCGTGAACAACAGAAGCGCGCCGACGTTCAGCCGTTCACAGTCCCTCACCCGGTTTGGTCGGTTCCATCTGCAAGGCGTCATTCACCCTGTTGAAGTAGTTGAACATTCCCGCCATCGCCGAGATCTCGACGATCTCCCCCTCGTCATAGTGCTGCCGTAACCGCGCGAACAGCGCGTCGTCGATGCCGTGCGCGTCGAGCGTGAGCTGCTTCGCGTACGCCAACGCGGCCTTTTCCTTTTCATCGAACGGACCGTTCTCGAAGTCGAGCAGTGCGTTCATCTGGTCGTCCGTTGCCCCGTGCCGCGCAGACTGCGCGGTATGCGAGCGGTTTCAGTACTCGCAGGTGTTGAGACGCGACACCAGCGTTGCCACGAGCTCCTTGGTGCGCACCGAAACCGTCCCTGTGTTCGTGACGGCGTTCATATGGGCCATCATCGTCTTCAGGATCTCGGGCCTGTGCGCGTAGACCCGAAACATGTTCGGCACATTGCCGCGCTGCGCGCCGATCTCCTGAAACTTCTGCCGGATCTCGTCCGTGACCTCTTCTTTCGTGAGCTTGCTGAGGCGGGCCATCGCTTCCTCCAGACACAAACGCCCCGCGTTTCCGCGGGGCGCAATCGTAAGCGAATTGATGCTGTCTGAACGTTACTCTTCGGTCTCGGTCTTGCCCTTTTTGATGACTTCCGGCTCCGGCACGGCTGCAGCCTCGACCACCGCGACTTCGGCCACGACCTCGGCACGTGCCGTGGTGACGCCGACGATGACACGGTGTGGATCTTCCTCGATCTTCACTCCCTCGGGCAGCTTCAGGTCGGAGATACGGACCTGCTGGTGCGCACCGAGGTCGGTGATGTCGACGTCGATCTTGTCGGGGATGGCGCTCGGGAGACACTCGACGTGGAGATCACGCATCTGCCAGTCGAGGATGCCGCCCTCTTTGACGCCGATGGAGCTTCCGGTGAGATGCACCGGAATGGTCACACGGATCACCTCATCCATCACCACGCGCACGAAATCGATGTGCGTCATGCGGCGCGAGATGGGGTCCATCTGCATGTCTTTGATCATTGCGTGGCGCTGCTGATCGGTGCCGGCCATCTTGAGCAGGAAGATCGAGCGGATGCCGTGCTCGCTCTTCTGGATCAGATCCGAGACCGCCTTGCGCTCCACGATGATGGCCACCGGCTCTTTGTGACCGCCGTAAACGACCGCCGGGATCTTGTTGTCCTGGCGCAATTTCTTCGCGTACTCTTTCCCCGAGCGTTCGCGACGGGTAACTTCCAAGGTGACCTCAGCCATGATGCAGAAACTCCTTCTTCCGGTGTGGACAGCGAAACGATGTTAAGTCGTTGATGGGGCAGTGTATTCCCTGCGCGGGAGGTGGTTATCGGTTATCGGTTGTCGGTTATCCCGGACAACTGATAACCGATAACCGATAACCGCTTCATCCACTCACATCTCAAACAGCGAGCTCACCGAATCCTCGTCGTGAATCCGCTTGATGGCCTGGGCCAGGAGGTCGCCGACAGACAGTGTGGTCAGCTTCGGACACTCGGCCTGTTTGTCGGCCATGGCCATGCTGTTCGTGGCGATGACGTGGACGAGCTCGGAACTGTTGATGCGCTGAATGGCCTTCCCCGAGAGCACCGCGTGCGTAAACGAGGCGGAGATCGACCGGGCTCCTTTGGCCAGGAGGGCATCGACGGAGTGGATCAGCGTGCCGCCGGTGTCGACGATGTCATCGACGACGAAGACGTTCCGTTCCTTCACGTCGCCGATGATGTTCATGACTTCGGTCTGATTGGCCCCGGTGCGGCGTTTGTCGATGATGGCCAGGGTCGCCCCGAGCCTCTTCGCATACGAACGTGCCCGCTCCACGCCACCGGCATCCGGCGAGACGATCGTCAGATCGGGAAGGCCGAGGTCGCGGAGATGACGGACGATGACCGGGGCGGCGAAGAGGTGATCGACGGGGATGTTGAAGAAGCCCTGAATCTGCGACGCGTGCAGATCGAGCGTCAGCACGCGGTCGGCGCCGGCGGCCGTGATCAGATCGGCCACCAGCTTCGAGGTGATCGGCACGCGCGGCTTGTCTTTCCGGTCCTGCCGCGCGTAGCCATAGTACGGCAGCACCGCCGTCATCCGGCTGGCCGAGGAGCGCTTGAATGCATCGAGCATGATCAAGAGCTCCATCAGATTGTCGTTCACCGGCGGCCCGGTGGGCTGGATCACGAAGACGTCCGCACCGCGGACGTTCTCGTCGATCTGCACGTAGTTCTCACCGTCGGAGAAGCTGTAGAGCGACACGCGCCCGAGCGCGATCCCCAGGATGTCGCAGATCTCCTGCGCCAGCGCCGGATGGGATCGGCCGGTGAAAACTTTGAGAGGACCGTACAAGGCGGCGCGATTATACGTAGGTTCGGCGTGGAACCGTCGATCAGCGATAGACCCGGTAGACACCGGACGCGATCGCGCGTGCAGGCCGCAGCCAGACTCCATGAGCATTGACCCCGGCCACGCGCGGTGGGACAATCCCACCATGATCGTGACGTTGGATTCCAAACGCCGCCTCACCCTTCCCACTGCCCTGATGCCGGCGCAGCCCGGCCAGTCCTTTGAGGCGCGGTTCGATGCGGATGAGGATGCTGTGACTTTTCGCCGCCTGCCGGAAAGGGAAGACTGGTTGGACGTGCTGGCTGACTGCCCCGTGCCGATGGATGACGTCCCTCCGCGTCGCCGCGAACTGCCCAGGAAGCGCCGGCTTTGAGTTGGCTGCTGGATACGGACGTTCTATCGCAGCCTGCCAAGCGCAATGGCGATCCGTATGTGATCGGCTGGCTCCGGCAAGAGAAGGATCATTGCTACACCAGCGCAGTCGTCATCGCTCAAATGGCGTTTTGGGTGCGAAGCAAGCAGGGCCGGCAGCGAACGGAGTTGCAGTTGTGGCTGACGCGCCTGATCGAGGCCATGCAGGGGCGAATTCACGGGTTTAACGTTGGCGTAGCCCATGTGTGGGCGGATCAAGAGCATCTGCTGAGAAAGAGTGGACAACAGATGCCGATCGAGGATAGCTACATTGCCGCCACCGCCCGCAAGCACGGGCTGACCATCGCGACGGGCAACGATAAGGACTTCCGCCGGCCAGGTCTGAGGGTTTTCAATCCCTTCAAGGAGTTGCCGCGAAAGGCGTAGAGGGTTGCACCTTCCAAGTGCCCGATCGACTGACGATTCGAACCCGAACTTCGGAATGCTCCATTAGATCCTCCCGTTAGGGCACACAAGCCATGAGAGGAACACACGGGTGGGCAGAAGTATCGCGCGAACGCAAGCGCGAGATCATCGACGCCATCGTCGCCAATACGCCGACGACCGGGCCAGTGCACGCCGAGCTCGACCTCACCGACCGCTGCAACGTGGCCTGCTACTTCTGCAACCAGCAGGATCTGCGCACCAAGGAACAGATCCCGATCCAGAAGACGACGGAGCTGATCGATGAGCTGGCCTCGACCGGCCTCCGTTCCGTGCGCCTCTCCGGCGGCGGCGACCCGCTGTTTCACCGCGAGATCAATGACGTCCTGGCTCATCTCGCCAAACGCGGCGTCGTGGTCGATAACCTGACCACGAACGGCGTGGCGCTGAACCACGAGATCGCCGGCTATCTGGTGAACAACAAGGCCCGCGAGGTGATCTTCTCCCTCAACGCCGTCGACGCCGCCGACTACGCTCGGATGATGAAGGTGAAGCCGGCGCTCTTCGACAAGGTCATCACGGCGATCAAGACCCTGGTCGAAGTTCGCGGCGATTCGATCTATCCGTCGATCGTCCTTCAGTTTCTCCTCGACCGCGCGAACATCACCCGCATCGTCGAGATGTACGACCTCGGCCGCTCCCTCGGCGTTGACCGCATCGCCATGAACGCGGTGCTCGAGATCCCCCGCGAGCGCATCGACCGCGAGCTGCTCCTCCGCCCCGCGGATGCCGATCTCGCCGAGCCGTATGTCGAGGAAGTGTTGCGCAAGGACGCCGGTGCGGGCCTCCTCCAGATCGACTTCGCAGTCTACGGCTGGAACACGATGATGGATCGCGTCCGCGCACGCGCCGGCACCGTGTCGACGAACATGTACCCGACCGCGCCGTCGTTCCGCGACCGCAACGACGGCTGCTTCTTCGCCTGGTACACAGCCGCCGTCACCGGCAACGGCGACATCCGTCCCTGCTGTCTGCTGCTGAACCCCGACGTCCCTCCCCTCGGCAATGTGCACGAGAAGCCGATGTCCGAGCACTGGCGCGGCCCGGCGTTCCAGAAGATGCGCGACGAGATGCGCGAGGTCCTCCTACGCGGCGGGAAGATCGATTACGACCCGAAACGCTTCACGATCCTGAAAGAGGTCTGCGTGAAGCCCAATCTCTGCTGGCTGAAGAACATGTACTTCCGGGTGGACGAGGAGTTCTACGCCGAGCTCGATGCCAAGCTGGAGAAGGTGCGCAAGAAAGAGGTGCGCTGGCTGGGCACCCCGAAGCAGATCAAGCGCCGCGCCGACGTTTATCTCTACGATCACCCGAAAGTGAAAGATCTGGTCAGCGGCGACCGTTTACGCCGTACGTACGATTGGCTCCGCGACTCGACCCGTCCGCTCCGCGTAGCCCTGAAACGCCACCTGCACATCAACCTCACCGACGCCGCGTAGTACAATCGGTTCCCTTCCGTGCGCGCCCATAGCTCAGCTGGATAGAGCGTCAGCCTCCGGAGCTGAAGGTCGTAGGTTCGAATCCTACTGGGCGCACCAAGAAAGAGCTACAGGACCGGCATCGATCGAAGAGCCAGAAGGCTCGATTCGACGATGAGGGTCAAATCGCGGTCCTTCGACAGAATCAGCGCATCATGATGCGCAGCCAGGCTCGCGATTACGCAATCGATGGTTGAGCGGATGGTGATTCCGCGTTCACGCAGCCGGCGGAACAGATCGGCAGCCTCCAGATAGGTGTCGGGCTCTTTCGGCGATAACCAGTCCATCTGCCGGAAGTGGCGCTCGATATTCAAAAGGCTCTTGGCCTGACGCAAACCCTGCAAGACTTCCGACACGATGAGACCGCATGTGACCAAATCAGCGTCTTCGCGGATCAGGCGCGCCAGGGTTTCAGCCTGGGGGCTTGGATTTCCATTGAAGAAGTCGACCCAGACAGAGGTGTCGACCAGGATTCTCATCCGCGTTTTCTGAGAGCGTCGAGGTCTCCGATCCATTCGACTTTGCCGCGGAGATCGAGAAGTTGACGGCGGCTTCGAGCCTGGGCGAATCTGCGGAGCGCCTCGTTCACCACTTCGGTCTTCGTCCGGCCCTTGGAAACTCTCATCGCCGCTTTGATTGCCTCATCGTCAAGGTTGAGTGTTGTTCTCATATGTCTGCACCTGGCTGCATATGATAAGCGAGATTCGTATGCTGTGTCCGCGCCGCGCAGGCTCCCTGCTCAGCGAATCCATGCGGCCTCATGCCCTGCCGGCATGACGAGCGCCGTCTCAACATGCGACCGCGTTGATCGTAAGTCTGCTTGGAGCCCGTCCGAACAGACGCTCCGGGATGGCGGGGCGTTGGACGGTCTTCGTCAGATCGAGATGAGATCGATCGCATGACATTCAACCTGGCGAAGTCGGCCCATCGGCTCGAAGCCCTGCCCCGACCGCAGTTCGCGATCGCGTCGATCGCGGCGATCCTGCTGATCCTCTCCGGGAAAGGGATGCCTGCCGCCCTCATCATGTCGAACGTCCAGGCGACCGTGCGGGCATTGACCGCGGAAGGAATGTCACCGCGGAACCTTGTGGCAAACCTGAACAGAGTTCTGTTTGAGCGCGTCCGGCGCGGTTCCTTCGTGACCCTGTTTTACTGCGTCATCGACACGGCGAACGGCGATCTGACCTATGTCAACGCGGGGCAAAATCCGCCTCTGCTTCACACTCATGAAGGGGCGATATCGCAACTCGCGTCCACGGGCCCGGTCGCGGGAGTCATCCAGGGCGCTCACTACACTGAGAAGAAGGTTCACATCCGGCCAGGCGACATGCTGGTGATTTACAGCGATGGCGTCACCGAGCATGAAAACGCGGCGGGAGAGCAGTTTGGCGAGGGACGCCTGCGGGAGGTGCTCGGCGAGGAGACGGCGCGTTCCGCGGATGACGTTTGCACCGAGGTCTTCACGAGACTGAATCATTTCGGCGGCAGGATGCCGTACAACGACGACGTAACGCTTGTGGTTCTGAGTCGCCGGATCTGCGGCGCCGTGCCCCAGGCAGCGATCTTATGAGCAAGCGATGAACGGCCGTAAGCAATCGTGGATTTCGCGAAAGGGCGTCATCGTCGCGGCGGCGACGATGTCTTTCGTCGTCGCGCTCAATGGCGTGGTCGGCTATCGCGACATCCGAGTGGTCGTGAACAACTTTGAAGAAGCACGAAGGGATGGCAACACCCGGATCGATCTCGATAGCGTTCTCAACGATCTTCTGAACGCGGAGACGGGCCAGTTTGGATTCCTCATCACCGGCAATCAGCACTCCCTCGCTCCGTATCACACCGCGGTTCATCAGATCCCGATCGACCTGCAGCACATCGACGAGCTCACCCGAACAGAGCCCGGTCAACAGGCACGGCTCCGTGCGCTGCGTCCTCTGGTCTCCCAAAGGCTGACCGAGATGCAGCGAATCCTCGACACATACGACAAGAGCGGCGCCCGGGCAGCCCTGGCGATGGCCAGCGGCGGGCCCGGAAGCCGGTTGATGGACTCGATCCGCACGACGATTGGTGCAATGACCGCGGAAGAGGAACGCCAGCGCATCGAATCACGGATGAAGGCCGATGCCAGCGGCAGTCACGCCTTCAAGGTGGTGATCGTGTCGACGACGGTCGCCTTTGTCCTTCTTCTGCTCAGCTTCCTGCAATTTGCGATCGCGGCGCGCGCGGAGCGGGCTGCACGCGACAGAGCGGAATCGGCATGGAAAGCGGAAACAACGGCTCGGGAGGACTCCGAGACCGCGAATCGCGTCAAAGACCGGTTCATCGCAGCCGTGTCGCACGAGCTCCGCACGCCCCTCACGTCGATCCTGGGCTGGTCGGCAGTGCTGATCGCGGAGGATGTGGACTCCGAGCTGATCAACGAGGGACTGACCACGATTCAGCGTTCCGCATCCGTTCAAAAGCGATTGATCGAAGATCTGCTCGATATGTCACGCGTCCAGACGGGAAAGCTGCTTCTATCAACACGGACACTCGATCTTTTCGACGTGGCCGACGGAGCGATCGCTTCGATGCGGCCCGCCGCGGACGCAAAATCGATCACGATCGCCACGACTCTCGAGCGCGGGATCCGCATCTCCGGCGATCCCGACCGGCTGCAACAGGTGATCTGGAACCTGATGACGAACGCTGTGAAGTTCACACCGCGCGGCGGAACCATCGAGGTAAGCGTCCGCCGTGACCGGTCACACGCGACCATCGAAGTGCGCGACTCGGGTGAAGGAATCGAGGAGTCGTTTCTGCCGCATGTCTTCGAGACCTTCCGGCAATCGGACTCTTCGCGCGCCCGGGTACAGCAAGGTCTCGGCCTCGGCCTGTCGATCGCGAAGTACTTGATCGAAGCACATGGTGGAACCATTTCGGTCTGGAGTGCCGGGGAAGGACAAGGGAGCACCTTTCGCGTATCGCTGCCAATCATGCCCATCGTGCACGGTGAGATGCCGATCCATCCAGCGCTACCAGTCGCCGATGACTTGAACAGCGAACCGATCGCCCTTCCTGCCAGCGATGCCCTGACCAATCTGTCAGTCCTCATCGTCGATGATCATGCCGCGACACTGCGCATTCTCGAGTTCGTGCTGCGAAAATCGGGAGCGCGAGTCTATCCGGCGAGCAGCACGGCCGAGGCGTTCGATCTGCTCCGCAAGCTCCGTCCGGACATCGTGGTTACTGACATCGGAATGCCCGACGAAGACGGCCTGAGTTTCGTAACCCGAATCCGAGCCTTGCCCGAGAAGGACGGCGGCCTTACGCCTGCCATTGCACTGACTGCCTACATCCGCGAGGAGGATTCCACACGCTTGCTCTCCGGCGGTTTTCAGCGATATTTGACAAAGCCGATTGAGCCGATGGAATTGGTGAACTCGGTCAGCGCGGTGATGTGCCAGACCATTTCCTGAACGATAGAGCGAACATGGTCGCCGAGCCTTGGGGCAACCAGCGCAGCCGGCCGTGCCGCCCTAATCGAACATCGCCTTCATCGCGATGAGACCGATCTTGATGGAGTCTCCGTTGTGGATCGTCACCGGCATGCCGGTGGGGATGCGCTGCTCGTTGACGTATGTCCCGTTGACGGTTCCCACTTCTTCGAGGACGCAGTAATCGTGGCCGCTGCGGATGATCTTGGCGTGGCGGCGCGAGACGGAGCGGTTCGCGTCTACCGTGGTTAGATCGACATCGGGAAGGATGCCGGTGACAGGATCGGCGCGGCCGATAGTCGTTTCGTCACCTTTGCTGAAGAAGAACTCCGCTCCGGTGGTGACATCGACCAGGCGATGCCGGTGATGAATCTCGCCAGGCGCGCTTCGCGTGGCATCGAGGGAGCCGTGCTCGCTGTCGACCTCGCGTCCGACCAGCCGTTCCAGCAGCGTATTCGCCTCGCGCAGACGTTTCGAGTATTTGCGGATGATGCGCACCGCCACTTCCGGGTTCTTGCGCAACATCTCGTCGAAGCGGGCTCCGTTGATGACCAGGGCCCGGACGTCGGTGGCGGCGACGGCGTCGGCGGTGCGGGGGACGCTCTCCAGCACGGCCATCTCCCCGAAGAAGTCGCCTTTTTCGAGATGGGAGAGCTCATGCGATTCGCCGTTGATGTGCTTGACGATGTTCACCTCACCCTCCTGGATGATGAACATCTCGGTGCCGAGGTCTCCCTGTCGGAAGATCACGTCGCCGGCGGCATAGATACTCGACGAGTCCTTCACCGGATCCTTTCCGCCGGTCGCCTTGAAAACGGTTTTCATGACTGCACCGCCGGTTGTACAAGAGTGAGCGTGCGATCCCGGGTGCTGACGCGGACGAGGCCGCCGACCGGCATCAGGAGGTTGTTCCCCTGATGGCCGAACGGCAGATCGCGTATGACCGGAATGTTGCTGAAGGCGAAGAATTCGTGCAGCAGCGCCGCGATTTCCGCCTCGCTCCCGCACTCGTTCAACTTCCCGATGACCACAGCTCGGATTTTTTTCAGTCTACCGGACAGCCTTAAGTGGGTCAACATTCGATCGATGCGGTACACAGGCTCGTCGGTGTCTTCGAAAAACCAGATGCCGTCCTCGATCCAGAAGTCGTACGGCGTCCCGGTCAGCGCGGTCGTCAGCGACAGACAACCGCCGAAGAGGACCCCCTCCGCCTCGCCGTCGAAGACGACCTGGTCCCTGTTGAAGTGATAGGTCAGCGGCGCCTCGCCGGCGAGCATGGCCCAGAACCACTGTTCGATGTCGGGGGAGAGGCCGTTGAACCAGTCGAGGTTGACCATCGGTCCGTGAAAGGAGGCGACGCCGCATCGGGCAGCCACCGCCTGGTGGAGAGCGGTGATGTCGCTGAATCCGATGATCGGGCGGGGATTGGCGGTGACGGCGTCGTAGTCGACGCGATCCAGAATGCGCATGGCCCCATACCCCCCTCGGGCGAAGAAGAAGGCGTCGACATCGTCAGACCTCAAGTAATGGTTCAACTGTTCGAGACGCTCGTCATCATCGCCGGCCAGGTAGCGGCGATGGCGATGATCGATGTTGCCAGCCATGGTGACGCGGAGTCCGCGCTCTTCGAGGGTACGCACGGCGGCTTCGATGCGAGGCATCTCGGATGGGGACGAGATCGCGAGAACGACGACGCGGCCGTTGCGCGGCAGCGCGCGAGGACGAATGAGCATCGCCTGCAAGATAGCAAGGACGATGCTGAGCTGTCCGCGAGAGGAAGGGTGGGAGGAAGCGCCGCTCGTTGTCTGCGCCAATGGCAGAAAGTGTCAAAAAGGACTGGGTCGCGCGGTCTCGCGGTTGCGGAGTGTCGCGGCGTCCGATCTTACGGACACTGCGAGACCGCGTAACCGCGAGACTACGCAACCGCGAAGTGTGGAGTGGACCTGTAAGCCGAATTCTGTTCCCCGCGCCGAAGCGAGGGGTGAAGATCATTCGTCTGCCACGCGCGTTGCCGCGGTGGTCAAGCAACCTACCCGGAAGCTCATAACGGAGACGGGCGGCTCCATGACTTCCCTATTTGGTCTTGCTCCGCAGGGGGTTTGCCGTGCCGCCCACACTTGCGTGGGGCGCGGTGCGCTCTTACCGCACCGTTTCACCCTTGCCTCCTCCTCTCGCCTTGCGGCTCGAGGCGATCGGCGGTCTATTCTCTGTTGCACTTTCCGTCGCGTCGCCGCGCCTGGCCGTTAGCCAGCCTGCTGCCCGTGAGAGTTCGGACTTTCCTCGACGCCTCACAGCGCCGCGATCCTCCAGTCCACTCCACACGGCAGGGGTAACAGGAATGAGGCGTGGTCATTCCGTGCGGGCGGGGCAACGGAGCGCTGCCGTCTCTCCGCCTGGGGTTCGAGCGAATGTGTGGAGTCTTGCCGGGTCGGGTGGGGCTTTGTGAGTCCATGAGGTGATTCCAAAGGAGTCAACTAGTCGACACCACGACCTCACAGGTGGCCTCCGCGAGTCCACTAATGGACTCTAAAACATCACCCGGTGGACTCCACAAGTCCACTAGTCGACTCTAAAACATCACCAGGTGGACTCCACGAGTCCACTAGTCGACTCTAAAACATCACCAGGTGGACTCCACGAGTCCACTAGTCGACTCTAAAACATCACTAGGTGGACTCCACGAGTCCACTAGTGGACTCCGGCGAGACGCCCAAGGCCCAGCCGGCGAGACGCCAGCGCTCCTGTTTGCCGTGAATGACAGACGTTAAATTGTTGCTGTTTCAGTCGCTTACAATGAATGTCGGCGCGCCGACATCAAAATACGTTCCGGTTTTTCGGGTCGGAAAACCACTCCAGCCACTCCTCGCCGGCGACGCGCTCCTCACCCTTCGGCAAGCTCTCCAGCTCGGCCAGGAAACCGCCTGGATCGATGACGTCGACCTCCCTCCGCTTGATGCGCGCGGCGAGGGCCCGATCGGCCGTCACGACTTTCCAGCCGCTGCCGGTGGCGACCTTCCTGACGATCAGATCGTCGGCGGATCGGGAGCCGCTGAAGATCGCGCTCACGCTGCCGAGGTGCCGGCCGAAGTTCTCCGGTTCTGAACCGTCGAAATAGCAGGCAACCTTCGTCCGGCGGGCGCGCGCAAAGTTTGCCAGTGCGCGGAGAAGCTGGCGTTTGGAATCGGCGGCATCGCGCGAGGCGCCGGCACGGCCGAGGAGGTTGTTCCCGTCGATGACCCAGCTCATGCCCTTGCGGCTGGGCGCTGGCCACGCATGCGCCGGTGAACGGTTAGGAACAGCATGACGATGGCGATCATCGTCACGATCACCAGCCATGGGAGAAAGATGGCGATGGCGGCGTTGATGAAGGCGAAGACATCTTCGAGGAGCGAGAGCACCGGATTGCCGAGCCCCCCGGTCGCCAGCGTGCTCACCGCGCGCACGGTGGCCTTCGTGGCGTGCGATCCGAGCGCCGCCCCTCCAGCGAGAACCGAGGCCAGGATCACCGCGCCGTGCGGGATCCGGTCGGAGACGGCAGCCCAGGCCACCACGGCACCGGCCGCCGGACGGATCAGGGTGTGGATGACGTCCCAGGCATGATCGACGGCCGGTACTTTGTCCGCAGCGAACTCGATCAAGTAGAGGATGCCCACCACGATCAGGACCGGTGTCGTCGAGAAGAAACGCGCCAGGTCGTCGTGAAACAGGGCCGGCTGCCAGCGCGCCACGAGGCCGAAGACCAGGAGCGTGGCATAGGCATTGATGCCGGCGCCGAGGCCCAGTCCGACCGACGTGAGAAGCGAGGCGATCATCAGCGTGGGATCTTGACCACCACCGGAGCTTTCCCCAGGGCGGCCGGCTTGGCGGCGGCGTTCGCCTCCGCGCTGCTGTTGAACCGTCCCCAGAAGACGCGGTAACACGGCCTGCTGTGATAGCTGATCGGCACAAACCAGACCTTGTCCCCCACCTCGGCGAGTGCGCGGGTGATCGAGGACGTCTCGCAGACCAGCTCGAATTGAACGGTGTAGCTGCCGCTCTTCTGTGACGCAAAATCGCGGGCCATCCCGTCGTATTTCGCGCGGGCGGCATCGGAGCCGGGGGCCGGCGATGAATCGCTGCCGGACGGTGGGGCGTTGGTGATGGTCGCCCCCGCTGATGTGCGCTGGAGATGGGTGGGCTGCGTCGCCGTGACGGGCGGCGCCACGATGGGCGCACGCCCACCGGCAATGTGGACCGGCGGCTTCGGAGCGGCAGTGGTGGTGTGGATCGCGGGCGGCGGGGTGGTAGTGGTGTGGACAACGAGCGGCGGAGCAGTGGTGGTATGGACCATGAGAGGCGGAGCGGCGGTGGTGTGGACCACGACCGGCGGAGCGGCGGTGGTCGTAGTGTGCGTCGAGGCTGTAGTGGTCTGTACGACGGGCGGAGGCACAGTCGCGGTACCAGCCGCAACGGTCGTCGTGGTCGAGGTCGCCGACGTGGATGTCATCTGGCTACCCGCAGGATGGAGCTTGGGAGGGTGATGGCGAACAACGACGACCGGCTCCGGCTCACTTCGGCTCTGCCACCAGAGCCAGGCAGGGTACGCGGCACCGGCAAGAATCAGGATCACCAGCGTGGTCAGGAGGATGCCGATGCGGCTGCGGGGTTTGGCCGGCTTCATCGCCGGTGGGTCGATCGATGTCGGAACTTCCTCCTTTCCGTGTACCGGCACCGCCGCCCGGCGGGCCGCTTCGATCTGTGCGTCGTCAAAGCCCCATTGCGGCTCGGCTGCCGGCGCGAGCGGAGGCGGGGCGATCTCCGTCCCGCCGAAGGAATCGTCAGGCTCGTCCCAGACCGAGCTCGACGGCGGCTTCGGAGCCGGACCCGGGGGCGTCCATGAGGCAGGCGCATGCACGGCCGGGATCTCCATCGTTGCGCTTCCCGCCGGAGCCCACTCCGGGAGGGTAGCTGCCGCCGCCGGCGCTACGTCATCCAGCGTGAAGTCGGGATTCTCGACGTCCAATTCGGCGGTCGCCGGCGATGGCGCATAAACCTCATGTTCTGCTGTAGGTTTGCCGACCCGGTTCACCAGCCGCAGAAGACGCAACGCCTCCAGCAGTTTGTAGACATTGAACACTTCCTTCCCCGATCTACCAGCGACCTCGGCGGCGCTACTGACGCCGTCGATCTGCGCGGCGATCTGCTCGGCATCCTCGTTCAGACCGAGGCGCCGGAAGGCGTCGTCGAAGTTGGCGGCCTTCTCGAACACCGCGTTCCCGCTCTCCATGGCCTGTTCGGACTTCGAGCGGTCGCTGTCGGTGACCACCAGCTCGACGATGATCTGGGAGAGCGAAAAGAGCGTCCCCTCCTCCCGCTTCGGCAGATAGTCGGCGACGATGGTGTAGGAACCGGTCTTCCAGCCGATGATCGAGCGCAGGATGCCGATGACCTGGACGCGGCGGGCCCACGTCAGCTCCTTGCGAGTGATGAAGCCGAGTCCGAGCAGGGCGTCGCCGAGGGTCTCGCTCTCCTTGCGCTTCGCCAGCGCCTGCTTCACGTGCTCGCGGGTGACCTTGTTCGCGCGCTGGAGGATCTCGTCGATGGCATCGGTGCGGTCGTTCGTCGACGCGGAGAGGACGTCGCCCTCTTTGAAGTAGACGATCTTGATGATGCCGTCGCTCTCGAAACGGATCGCGCCGGTGAAGTGCTCGCCCCCGAGCTCGACGAGCCTCTCAATCAGATCGATCTCGCCGATTTCGCCTTCGAAGCTCATTGTTTCCCCCGCCCTTTTAGCTCTTAGCTGTTAGCTGTTAGCTCATGGACCGCCGAGCATTATCGCATGCACGTTTTCCAACCGAACGTATCTCGTTCCCCTAACAGCTAAGAGCTAACAGCCAAGAGCTCATGAATCATGCAACTCGTCATACAGCGTCTGCCCCACCTTACGCCCCAGCACATTCATCAGATCCTGCGCCGAGGCCTGCTTCACGCCGGAGACGCTGCCGAAACGCTCGAAGAGCAAGCGCCTGCGCTTCTCTCCGATGCCGGGCATGTCGTCCAGGGCGCTGTGAAGAGTGCGTCTTGAGCGCCGGCGACGGTGCGAGGAGACCGAGAAACGATGCGTCTCATCGCGGACCATCTGCAGTAGCTGCAGCGCGGGGTCACGACGCTCGAGGCGGATCGGCTCCTCGCGGTCGGGGACATAGATCTCCTCTTCGCGCTTGGCCAGGCCGGCGATGGGGATCTCCTCGATGCCGAGCTTGTTGAGGGCCGCCAGTGCGGCATTGAGCTGCCCGCGGCCACCGTCGATGAGGATCATGTCCGGCAGCGTCTTCCCCTCGTCGAGGAGCCGCCGGTACCGCCGGTCGACCGCCTCGGCCATCGAGCGAAAGTCATCCGCCCCTTCGACCGTCTTGATGTTGAAGACGCGGTACTGTTTCTTGTCGAACTTGCCGCGGTCGAGGACGACCATCCCGGCCACGGAGTCGGTCCCCTGGATGTTCGAGATGTCGAACGACTCGATGCGGCTCATCTCTCTGTCAAAGCCGAGAATCTGCCCAAGTTTCTGTGCAGCGATCTGCAGCCGGTCCTGTGTCGACTTGCGGAAGCGCGACTCGTGTGACAGGCGCGCGTTCCGGTTCACCAGCTCGATGCGGTCGACTCCCCTGCCGCGCTGTGGCACGCGCAGCGCCACCTTCCGCCCGGCCTGTTCGGTCAGCCAGGCGGTCAAGAGGTCGCACTCCTCGACCTCGAACGGAATGAGCACCTCGCGGGGGATGAAGAGATTGTCCTGGTAGTACCGCTGCAGAACCTCGCCGAGGAAGTAACTCGGCTGGTAGATGTCGACCTTCTCCCAGAACAGCTCCCGGCGGTCGACCACGTTGCCGTCACGGATGACGAAGAGTTGCACGGCGACGTCGCTCCCATCCTCATGCAGCCCCCAGACGTCGGCATCCTCGTCTTCCGCCGAGGCCACCTGCTGCTCGGCCTGAACACGCTCCACGGTACGGACGAGATCGCGATAATACGTCGCCATCTCGAAGTTCTCCGCCGCTGCGGCGCTGTACATCCTCTGGGTCAGCCGGCTTTGCAGCTCGTTCGTCTTCCCGCCGAGAAAGAGCACCACGTCGTCGACCATGTCGCGGTACAGCTCCTGCGTCGTCAGCCCGACCACGCAGGGGCCGAGGCACTGGTGCATGTCGTAGTAGAGGCAGGGGCGCGGAAGCGCATTTTTCCCGGCCACGATGTCCAGATCGCAGCTGCGCAGCTTGAACTGATCGGCGACGAGCTTCAGCAGCCGGCGCGCCGTGCCGGCGAAGAATGGACCGTAGAAGAGATCGCCCTTCTTCCGGTCGAGCCGGCGGGTGAAGACGACCCGCGGGTAGTCCTCAGACATCGTCACCTTGATGTAGGGGTAGCTCTTGTCGTCGCGGAGCAGGATGTTGTAGCGCGGCTGGTTCGACTTGATGAGGTTGTTCTCGAGGAGGATGGCCTCGAGCTCGTTGTTCGTGGTCACGAAATCGATGGTCTCGATCTCGTTGATCAGCGACATGGTCTTGCTGTCGCGCGCGCCGCGCCCGACGAGGTAGGAGCCGACCCGGCTCTTGAGGTTCCGCGCCTTCCCGACGTAGATGACCTCCCCCTCGGCGTTCTTGTGCATGTAGACGCCGGGTCGGTCGGGCAGCTCTTTGAGCCGCGCTTTGAGACGTTCGAAACGGTCGGACATCAGGAGCAGCCAGAACAACTTACGGCTGGTTTGTCATCCCTCCGGAGAATGGTCAATACGCTGACTGGTCAACTTGTTGACGAGTCAGCAAGCCGGGCCAGGAACTCCCCCGCCGCACCGCGAAACTCATCGGTCCATTCATGGCCGCCGTCAAAGACACATGTGCTGACCGTGGTCACGGCTGACAGCAACTTAAAGTCTTTCTCGAGCTTTTCTGCCGTGTACCAATCCTCGCGCACCCCTCGCCCGATCAGGACCGGAGGGAGCGAGAGCGTTCGTTCGAACAGCTCCGGCGGAACGTCGCCGCCGAGGGCGATGATGCCAGCCGCGGACGCCCCGGCCGCAGCGCGATAGGCCATGGCCACGCCCTGCGAGAATCCGACGAAGACGAGCTGCCTCGGCGCGGGGAACTGTTCGACGATGGACCGGACGTAGGCCCGGTTGTCCTCAATGGCCAGCTCACGATCGAGGCTGGTCATCCACGACGCCACGATGGCGCCGGTGCGGTTCAGGTAGAACGGATGAAGCGCCTGCACGGCAACCGCGGTCCATCGCTCGATCCCGGGGATCTGCTGCAACTGGCCCATGTGAACATCGGCAGTCTCGCCATAGCCATGAAAGCCGACCAGAAGCCGTTCGGGCGGACCCTGCCGGACGAGGTAGCGGCCGTGGACGGTTGTGGGAATGGTGCGGAGGTCAAGTTCAGACATGCATCCATCCTAGCTATGAAAGGCGAAATGTTGAATGTTCAGTGTTGAATGTTGAATGAGAGAACGAGTGAGGCGGGTACGAAGCCATTGAACATTCACCATTCAACATTCAACATTGCCTCTCGTCTGGTCCCGTCCCGCTCTCCACGAAACGCCCCGCCTCCCGCCCCCGCCCTCCCGCTACAATGCGCCCCCGTGCCTCGCCTGACCCTGGTCGTCCCCTGCTACAACGAAGAGCGCCGGCTCGACGTCGAGGCCTTCCGCGGCCTTTCCGTCGACGGATATGACGTCGATTTCCTCTTCGTCAACGACGGCAGCCGCGACGGCACCCTGGCCATTCTCGAATCACTCCGCGACGCCGATCCGAAACGATTCGCCGTCCTGAACCTCGAGCAAAACAGCGGCAAGGCCGAGGCGGTGCGCCGCGGCTTCGTAGCCGCCATGGAGCAGCCGGCCGGCTACATCGGCTTCTGGGATGCCGACCTGGCCACTCCCCTGTCCGAGCTTCCCGGCTTTCTGCAGATTCTGGCCACGCGCCCGGCGATTCAGATCGTGATGGGTGCCCGCGTCCGTCTCCTCGGCCGGGAGATCAGCCGCCGTCCGTCGCGCCATTACGTCGGCCGCGTCGGGGCCACGCTCATCTCATCGAGCCTCGGGCTGGCCGTCTACGACACGCAGTGCGGCGCGAAACTCTTCCGCACGAACGAGACGCTGCGTAAAGTCTTCGCCCGTCCGTTCCTCTCGCGCTGGATCTTCGACGTCGAGATCATCGCCCGCTACGTCCAACTCCTCGGCCGCGACGCCGCGGCCGGCGCGATCTACGAGTTGCCGGTCGTGCGCTGGCACGACGTCACAGGCTCGAAGGTGAAGTCGCACGACTTTCTCCGCGCGCTGCATGATCTGTGGAAGATCCGGCGGGCGTACAGGCGCACCCTGTCATCCTGAGGCGGCGGCAGCCCCGGAGGGGCAGAGCGCGCCGAAGGATCCCCCAGTTGTATCCCAGTTGGGCGGCGGAAAGTCGACATTCCGCCGCCCCGTCCGGGTTAGCAGGCTGGGGGTCCTTCGACGGTCCTTCGCCGTCTTCGCCTTCGGCTCGCGGCTCCGGCGTCTCAGGATGACAGTTCGCAATTCGCGGATCAGCCATCCCAGTGCGTGTTCTACAATCCCCTCCCGATGACCACCACCCTTCCCGTCTGCGATGACCGCAGCCTCTCGAAGCTAGCCCTTGGCCTGACCGGTTCCGAGATTCTGAAGATCTCCGGCGAGATCCGCACACTCTCCGAAGCTGGCCGGGATATTTGCAACCTCACCGTCGGCGACTTCTCGCCGAAAGAGTTTCGCATTCCGAAAGTGCTCGAAGACCTCATCGCCGAGGCCTTCATCGCCGGCGAGACCAACTATCCCCCGTCGGACGGAACGAAAGAGCTGCGCCAGGCGGTCATTCGCTATTACGACGAGGTCCTCGGCCTGAAGTACTCGATCGAGTCGACGATCATCGCCGGCGGTGCCCGGCCGATCATCTACGCGGCGTACGCGGCGGTCGTCGATCCGGGCGACAAAGTGATCTACCCGATCCCTTCCTGGAACAACACGCACTACACCTACCTGATGCGCGGCGTCCCCGTCGAGATCGCCGTCGGACCGGAGACGAACTTCCTTCCGACGGCCGATCTGCTGCGGCCGCACATCCGCGACGCCCGCCTCATCTGCATCTGCACGCCGCTCAATCCGACCGGTACGGTAATGGCGCGCGATGAAGTGGAGCGCATCGCCCGGCTGGTCGTCGAGGAGAACGAGCGCCGGACCGCGGCCGGCGAGCGAGCGCTGCTGCTGCTGTGGGATCAGGTCTACTGGATGCTGACGTTCGGCGGCTTCCATCACTACACGCCGCCGCAACTCGTTCCCGAGGTCACGCCGTACACGATCTTCGTCGACGGCATTTCGAAGGGATTCGCCGCCACCGGCCTGCGCGTCGGCTGGGTGGTGGCACCGCCGCCGATCACCGCGAAGATGCGCGACATCCTCGGCCACATCGGTGCCTGGGCGCCGCGGCCGGAGCAGATCGCAGTGGCGAAGTTCCTGGGCATGCGCGCGGAGATCGACGAATTTCACGAGACGATGATCCGCGAGCTGCAGCTCCGGCTCGACCTTCTCCATGACGGCATCGAGAGCATGCGCCGCGAAGGGCTGCCGGTCCGCGCCATCGCGCCGCAGGGAGCGATCTACCTCTCCGTCCAGTTCGACCTCATTGGCCGGGGAGCCATCGCCACGAACGAACAGATCCGCCGGCTTCTCCTCGATGACGCCGGATTCGCCGTCGTCCCCTTCCAGGCCTTCGGCCTGCCGCAGGAGACGGGATGGTTCCGGCTCAGCGCCGGCGCGGTCTCGCCGAGCCAGATCGAGGCCGGCCTGGCCCGCGTGCGCAACGTGCTGGCCCGCTTCGCGTAAACTCTCATTCATTCAATCAAGGAGGCATCAATGTCCCCTCTCCGGCGGCTCCTGCCCCTCTTCCTTTTCGTTACGCTCCCGCTCGCTGCGCAGACGACCGGCTCGATCGGCGGCCGCGTCAACGACTCCAGCGGCGCACCGCTCCCCGGCGTCACCGTCGAAGCGACCAGTCCCGCACTTCAGGGGATGCGCGTCGGCATCAGCGACGCTACCGGACTCTATCGCCTGCCGCTGCTTCCGCCAGGCAGCTACACCGTCGCCTTCACGCTGAGCGGTTTCGCTCCGAAGAAGAACGCCTCCGTTCCGGTCTCGCTCGGAAAAGAGACGACGGTCGAAACCGTGCTGTCGCCGTCGATGACCGAGAGCATCACCGTCGGCAGTTTCGCGCCGCCGATCGACACGACGTCGAACACCCTCGGCACGAACTTCAACGCCACCCAGATCGAGACGCTGCCGACGCAACGTGACTACGCCTCCGTCGCCCAGGTGACGCCGGGCGTCTCCACGGACGCCATTCAGTCCGACGACAAGCAGACGCCGACGATCTCTGTCTACGGCTCCTCGGGCGCGGAGAACGCCTTCTACATCGACGGCGTCAACACCACAAACATGGAGTACGGCGTTCAGGGCAAGCAACTGAACTTCGAGTTCATCGACGCCTTCGAGATGAAGACCGGCGGATACGAGGCCGAATACGGCCGCTCCACCGGAGGCATCATCAACGTCATCACCAAGTCGGGCAGCAACGACTTCCACGGGGACGTCTTCGGCTACGACACCAGCGACTCGCTCCAGACGAGTTCGAAAACGGTCGTGGGAGGAACCTCGGCGGGATTCACCATTAAGGACTACGGCGCGGACATCGGCGGCTTTATCCTCAAAGACAGGCTGTGGTTCTTCGGCGCTTACGATCAGGTTCGCAACACGCGGAGCAACATACTTTCGGACGGGCCTGATGCCGGCAAGTCGGCATCGTCGCCGAGCCACCGCAACCTCGGCTCGGCCAAGGTGACCTACAGCCTCACCCCCAGCAACACCCTCATCGGCACCTTCCTGCAGGATCCCCGCGTTGACACCGGCGCCATCAACGACGCCAACCACACGCTCGTCGGCGAGCCTGCCACCTACCTCGGCCGGCAGGATTTCGGCGGACGCGATGACGCGCTCCGCTACGACGGAATCGTCGGCACGAAGTGGATCTTCTCCGCGCAGGGCGCGAGGCACAAGGAGAACAACTCCGTCGGACCAGCCACCGCCGCCGGGGACGCCATCGAGTACATCGACGCGCGCAACAACTTCTTCCAGACCGGCGGCTTCGGTCTCATTCAGCAGAAGGCCTTCGACCGCAAGTTCTATGGCGGCTCGGCCACGCGTTACGCGGGCAGTCACCAGATCAAAGGCGGCTTCGAGATCGAGGACCAGACCGCGGACGTCATCAAGCGGATGTCGGGCGGCCAGCAGGTCGATATCTTCGACAACCCCAACAACCCGGCCAAGCCGATCTACAGCCACGTCTACTGGACCACGCCCGACGCCACCGTGGCCAACGCCCCGATCTCCGCGCTGAATGCGTCGCCGGAGCACAAGAACACGACCGCCTACCTTCAGGACCGCTGGACGATGAAGGACTTGACGATCAATGCCGGCGTCCGGTGGGACCGCCAGCGCATCATCGATGCCGCCGGTGTCACGCAGATCGATCTGAAGAAGGACTACGCCCCCCGCCTCGGGTTCGTGTGGGATCCGAGCGGCGCGAACCACAGCAAGGTCTTCGGCTCCTACGGACGCTACTACGAAGAGATCCCGATGGATCTGGTCATCCGTTCGTTTTCCTACGAGCGGCAGCCCCGCATCATCAACTACAGCCCGACCAGCACCGTGCCCGATCCGAATGCCGAGGCCGATGCCGATACGAAGTCGGCCATCCTCGGCGGCTTCACCGAGCCGGCCGATCCCAACCTCAAGAACCAGTACCTGACCGAGTACATCGTCGGCGGCGAGCGCGAGGTCATGCCGAACATCTCGGTCGGCGTCAAAGGGATATACCGGAGTTACGGACGGGTCATCGAGGACTTCCTCTGCATCGACGACGGAACCTACTGCATCGGCAATCCCGGCGAGGGGATCATGAAGAAGATCTTCTCGCTCGACTACACCCGCCAGTTCGATGCACCGAAGCCGAAGCGGACGTACAAAGGCATCCAGCTCGACGCAACCAAGGCCTTCAGCAACAACTGGCAGGCGATGGCGTCGTATGTCTACTCCCGGCTCGAGGGGAACTACGACGGCGAATACGCCCCCTTCACGAACGTCGGGGCCGATCCGAACATCTCCGCGGCGTATGACTACTACGAGTTCTTCACCAACGGCACGGACCTGACCAAGATCACGAACAACGGCCCGCTATCGAACGACCGCCGTCACCAGTTCAAGGCCTCGGGCATCTACAACACGCCGTGGAAGCTGTCGATCGGCATCTCCACCTACTGGCGCAGCGGCACTCCGGTCACCCGTTACGGCTATTCGTCCGCCTACCGCCGCTACGAATTCTTCCTCACCTCCCGCGGCGCCGAGGGCCGCACCCCGAGCAACTACGACGCCGACGTCCACCTCGGCTACCCCATCGCCTTCGGCGGCTCGCACCTCAACATCCTGCTCGACGTCTTCAACCTCCTGAACACCCAACGAGCCGTCCTCCTCGACCAGCGCTACGACTTCCAGGAGAGCGACAACACCCTGGCGACGCCTTCCAACCCGAACTACCTCAAGCCGATCGTGCGCACCCCGGCAACCTCGGCACGGTTGGGGCTGCGGTGGACGTTTTAGCCATGGAAGACATCATCGAAGCTCGTTACGTCAGTGCGTACACAATCTGGTTGCGGTTCGAGGATGGAACGGAGGGAGAAGTTGACCTTTCCTCCGAGCTCGATGGACCGGTCTTCGAGCCGCTGAAGGATCAGGCCTACTTCAGCCGCGTTCGCGTCAATCCTGACACCGGCACCATCGAATGGCCGAATCGCGCCGACTTTGCGCCGGAGTTCCTGTACGAGAAGGCTCACGTCGCCGTCTGATCTATTACTGATCATCCCCGGTTGGCCCCGCGGAGAAGAGAATTCATATCCTTCGCGATCTTCGCGCCTTCGCGTGAGGAAAAGCCAGAAACACACCACTCCTGGTGAGTCGACCTCGATCGATCTTTGATTGAAAGGGATCAACTTTTGATCCCCATCGATCGAACTTTGATTGAAAGGGATCGATTCTTGATCCCCATCGATCGACTTTCGATCGACGTCAATCAACTTTCGATCGACATCAATCAACTTTCGATCGATGTCAATCAAGTTTTGATCGACGTCAATCAACATTCGATCGACATCGATCAACTTTTGATCGACGTCAATCAACTTTCGATCGGCATCGATCAACTCTTGATCGACGTCAATCAACTCTTGATCGACGTCAATCAAATTAACCCCACTCCGAAGTCAGACGAAGATCCGGATCTCCTTCAACTCCTTCAACTTATCCCGAATCTCCGTCGCCTTCTCGAATTCGAGGTTCTTCGCCGCTTCCTTCATTTCGCGAGTCAGGCGGGCGATGGCCTTGTCCAGGTCCTCCCCTTCCCCCAGGCCGAGGCGGGCCTTGGACGTCGGGCCGCCGGGGACCTCGAAGTAGTCGAGGTTGGCCATCTTCATCAGATCGCTGTCGATCGCTTTGATGATCGAGGCCGGCTCGATGTTGTTCTCCTCGTTGTACGTCTGCTGGATGGCGCGGCGGCGGTTGGTCTCGGCGATGGCGAACTTGATCGAGTCGGTCATCTTGTCGGCGTAGAGGATGGCCTCGCCGTTCAGGTTGCGGGCCACGCGGCCGATGGTCTGGATCAGCGAGGTCTGCGAGCGAAGGAACCCTTCCTTGTCGGCATCGAGGATGGCCACGCAGGAACACTCCGGGATGTCGAGCCCTTCACGCAGCAGGTTGATGCCGACCAGGACGTCGTACGTCCCGATGCGGAAGTCGCGGATGATGGAGATGCGCTCGAGCGTCTCCACGTCCGAGTGCAGGTAGTTGACCTTGATCCCCAGCTCCAGCAGATACCGGGTCAGATCCTCGGCCATCCGCTTGGTCAGCGTCGTGACCATCACCCGCTCACTCTTGGAGATCCGCTCCTTGATCACGCCGATCAGATCGTCGACCTGCCCTTTGACCGGCCGGATGATGATCTTCGGATCGAGCAGGCCGGTGGGACGGATGACCTGTTCCGCGAAGAGGCCGCCGGTCTTTTCCAATTCAAACGGACCGGGCGTGGCGGAGACGTAGACGATCTGGTTCAGCTTGCCCTCGAACTCCGTGAACGACAGCGGACGGTTGTCGATCGCGCTCGGCAGACGGAAGCCATACTCGACCAATGTCTCCTTCCGGGCCCGGTCGCCTCCCCACATCGCCCGCACCTGAGGAATGGTCTGGTGCGACTCGTCGACGACGAGGAGCAGGTCCTTCGGGAAGTAATCGATCAGCGTCGGCGGCGGCTCTCCCGGCTGACGTCCGGAGAGATGCCGTGAATAGTTCTCGATACCGTTGCAGTAGCCGAGCTCCGCGATCATCTCCAGATCGAACATCGTCCGCTGCGACAGGCGCTGCGCTTCCAGCAGGCGGTCATTGGCGCGCAGCTCGGCCACGCGCTCATCGAGCTCGACGCGGATGTTCTCCATGGCCACCATCAGGCGGTCGCGCGGGGTGACGTAGTGCGTGCGCGGATAGACCGCCAGCCGGTCGTATTCGCGCCCCGAGGTGCGGCCGGTGATCGGATCAATGCGGGTCATCTTGTCGATCTCGTCGCCGAAGAACTCGATGCGCACCGCATCGTCCTCGTACGCCGGCCAGAGCTCGAGCACGTCGCCGCGCACGCGGAACGTGCCGCGGGCCAGGTCGTAGGGCGTCCGCTCGTACTGCATCTCCGTCAACCGGCGGAGGTACTGGGTCATCGGCTTGTCGACGCCGCGCTCAAAGAAGACCAGCATGGAGTGATACAGATCGGGATCGCCGATGCCGTAGATGCACGACACGGAGGAGACGATGATGACGTCGCGGCGCTCGAACAGCGCCTTCGTCGCCGCCAGTCGCAGCTTGTCGATCTCGTCGTTTTTGGTCATCTCCTTTTCGATGTAGAGGTCGTTCTGCGGGATGTAGGCCTCGGGCTGGTAGTAGTCGTAGTAGGAGACGAAGTACTCGACCTTGTTCTCGGGGAAGAAGTTCTTGAACTCCTGATAGAGCTGCGCGGCCAGGGTCTTGTTGTGGCTGAGGACGAGCGTCGGCCGGTTGACCGCCTCGATCACCTTGGCGACGGAGAAGGTCTTGCCCGAACCGGTGACGCCGAGGAGAACCTGATCGCGCGTTCCGGCCTTGACGCTCTCGGTGAGTTGCCGGATGGCTTCGGGTTGATCGCCTTGCGGGGTGAAGGGGGAGATGAGTTTGAAGTTCATGGGTGGGGGTTGCTGGGTTGCAGGGTTGCTGAGTTGCTGGGTCTCTCGTTAGCAACCCAGCAACTCAGCAACCCAGCAACCTCATTTCACGCTTCGATTCACATCCCGCAGGGCCGCGATCAGCTTGTCGGCCTCGGCGTGATCGACCTTATCGTCCGCATCGACGTCCGTGGCCAGCTTGAGGAACGACTGGGTTTTGTCGAGCTTCAACTTTCCGTCGCTGGCGGCGGCGCGCAGCGTCTTCATTTCGGCAGCGAAGGCAGCCTTCTGGACCGGAGTCACGTCGCTGGTGAAGTGCTTCGCGATGTCGTCCCCGATACTGCCGAAGAGCTTGTCGAGGAGCGCACCGGAGCGAGGCGCGAATGCTCCGGCTGCGAACAGCAGGATCACGAAGACCACAGATGCCCATCCGCAGCCGATGGGAACGCCGCGTGGTACGAGCGGACGCCGGTCGCTGCCCGGCGCCGCGTAGTAGTCGGCGGGACGGCGGAACGGAAGAGTGTCCGCTGCCGGCATCGGCGGCGGGGCGGGAGGCGGCAGTTCGATCGGCGTGAAATCGTCCATGTCGTTATCGCGGCAGGAAAATGTATCATGCGGCGTAATCGTCCCCGGTGAAGTCAGTGCAGGAAGGAATGACTGTATGCCCGCGTCGTTGTCGAAAGTAGCGGTGTTGATTCTTGACGACAACCCGCTCGTCCTGAAGCTCGGGAGAGCCTTGCTCGAGCGTGAAGGCTGCACGGTCCTGATCGCTTCGAGCTGGATCGAGTTCAACCATGTCCTGGCCGGCAACTCCCCCGACATCATCTTCCTCGACGTGAACCTGCCCAGCATCAAAGGCAACCGCCTCAGCGAAGTGCTGAAGTCGCAATCGAGCAAGAAAGACATCCCCATCGTGCTGATCTCCGACCTGCCGGAGAAGTCGCTCGAGGAGATGTTCCCCAGCTCGGGAGCCAATGCCTGGATGCGCAAGCCGCTCACGCGCGACAAGATGGTCGACATGATCAATCGCTACGTGAAATGAGCGACGAGACACGGATCCTTCGCACGGTCGGCATTCCGATCGTCATCGCCGTGATTCTCCTGTTCGTCATGCCGAAGATGTGCGCGAAGGTGGTCCTGGTGTCGAAGGCACGCAAGGAAGCGGCGGCGCGCGCCGCCGGCGGCCTGCACATCGAGTCATCGCAGAAGCCGGTGGTCTATCCGGCCGGGCTCGATCCCGAGCGCGTCCGCTACCTGGTGGAGATCGACCCCACCTTCTCGGCGCCCCTCACCGCTCACATCAACAAGGCATCGGGGGCACTCGGCGCGGCCTTCGTCGAGCAGCAGCAGATCGTCACCGTCCTCCAGAAACTCGGCTACGCCGAGGGCGGCAACGACGGCACGCTGACGCTGACCCGCGATGGGATGCTGCACCTCGACGGACTGGTCGACGACGGATCGTCGTGGACCTTCCCCATCGCCATCCGCCAGTTCGACGCCGTAACCTCGATCGACAGCGACGGCACAAACGCGCACGCCGCAATCGCCTGGACCTGGAAACCCAACACCGTCGGCGCCGAACTGATCCCCTCGCCGAAGCGCCACGAAGCGAAGGCAGAGTTGGCCAGCGTCGGCGGGCGTTGGTCGTTGACGGGGATTGGGGCGCTGGACAGGACGCTGGAGTAAACGGAGCGCTCCGTCGTTTTAACCGCATTTCTCACACTCTCACGTAAATGCTCGGCACACCGACAGGCGGATGAGGGGGCGCTCGCGCGTGCGTTATTCGCGTGCGACTCGGGCTTTCAAGCAGCCTTTGGGACAACGATGCAAGATCGGTTCTGACGCGTATGCGCCTCCCTCATCCGCCTGTCGGCACCTTCTCCCCCCGCAAAAAAACCGCGGGGGGAGAAGGCCCTCGGCGAAAGGGCGTGGCAAGAAACGAAGCAATGCTGTGAGAAATGCAGGTTAACCAAGGTAACCCCAGGTTACCCCGGCGGCTTCGTGGCAGGCATTGTCGTCGTTGTCGTCGTCGTTGCCGTCGGCGGCACCGCCGTTTTCGACCCCTGATCCATACTCGGCGCGGGCGATTCCGCCCCCTCGCCTGACCGTGCAGACGCGTCCTGCGCGGCCTGAGTCGGCTCGAGCTCCTTCGGCTGATAGAACGGCTTCTGCAGGTAATACGGCAGTTTGCTCACCGCCACGGTTGCGCCGCTGCAGTCCTTGTCCGGCTCCTGGCCGGCGATGAACGCTTCCATCACCACCCGCTCGCACGGACCGACACCACGGCGGCCGGTCTTCAGATCCATCGGCGCCATGACGATGCCGGGCGGGATGTCGAATTCCGGACGCGACACGCGCAGCTTGAGGACGTCGATCTGTTTGACGATGTCGATCCAGATCGGCAGCGCCACCTCGGCGCCGGTCGCTCCCCCACCGAGCGAGCGGCTCGGATCGTCGTAGCCGACCCAGACGCCGATCGTGTACTCGGGGGAAAATCCGAGGAACCAGGCGTCCGTATAGGAGTTCGTCGTCCCGGTCTTGCCGGCCAGCGGCGGTGGAAGCGTATGAGCCTCGAAGCCGGTGCCGCGGTCGATCGTTCCGCGCATCACATGGGCCAGCTCGAAGGCCACCTGCGCTTGCGTCGCCTCCGACAGCTCGGGTAGTTGCTCCTCCAGCACCCGGTCGGTCTGATCGGCGATCTTGCGGACCAGCCGCGGCTTCACGTAGACGCCCTGATTGGCGAAGACGTTGTACGCGCCGACCATCTCGATGGGCGACACCCCCGCCGCACCGAGCGCGGTCGACGGATAGCGCGGAATGTCGGAGGTGATCCCGCAGCGCTTGGCGAAATCGACGACGCGATCCGGGCCGACCATCATCCAGGTCTTCACCGCCGGCACGTTGATGGACAGCTCCAGCGCGCGCTGGATCGTCACGATGCCGGCGTACATGCCGTAGTAATTCTTCGGGGAGTAGATCTGATTGCCCACCGGAATGGCCACCGGCTCATCGAAGATCGTATCGGCCGGCGTCAGCCCCTTCTCGAACGCGGCACCATAGACGAACGGCTTGAACGACGAGCCGGTCTGGCGCCGCGACTGGATGGCGCGGTTGAACTTCGACATCTGGAAGTCGTAACCGCCGACGAGCGCACGCACCTCGCCGCTCTTGACGTCGACGATGACCACCGCTCCCTGCACTTGGGGCAACTGGTCGAGCATCCACTTCCGCGCGTGCGTTTTGGCATCTTCGTCGAGCCGGATGTAAATGATGTCGCCGCTCTTGAGGACGCCTTCCATGGTCTTGTGCTGCGTCCATGCAAACGAGGTGGCCGGCAGCACCATCGAGTCCTTGCCGACGCGCGTGGTGACGCCGTTCTTTTCGATGCTCATGACGACGGCCGGATAGAGCTTGTCCGTCACATACGGATCGCTCGACCAGCTCGGGTCTTTGTACGCGGCCGGATCGATCCCCTCGGCCACGAGATTCCGCGCCGGTTTGCGGAATCCACGGCGGCGGTCCCATCGCCGCAATCCGCGCTGCAGGGCCGTCTCGGCCGCCTGCTGCATGCGCAGGTCGAGCGTCGAGTAGACCTTCAGACCCTTCTGGTAAAGGTTCTCGGCGCCGAACTTGTCGCTCTTCTCGATGTACTGGCGGATCTCTTCCGAGAAATAGGCTCCGATCCGCGGTGCCTCTTCCTTGTATGTCCCGAGCACGATCGGCGCATTCACCGCCTGCTGGAACTGCTGCTTGTTGATGTAGTGCTCCTCGTACATCCGCCGCAGGACGTGATTGCGCCGCGCCGTGGCGTGATCGAGATGGGTGATCGGGCTGTAATACATCGGCGCGCGGATCAATCCCGCGATCATTGCCGCCTCGGAAAACGTCAAGTCCCTGGCATGCTTGCCGAAGTAGAGCCGCGAGGCCGCCTCCACGCCGTATGCGCCATGGCCCAGGTACACCTGGTTCGCGTAGAGCTCGAAGATCTGATCCTTGGTGAAGTTCTTCTCGATGTCGACGGCCAGGAAAGCCTCATTGATCTTGCGGCGGAAATCCTTGGCCGGCGTGAGGAACACCTGCTTGGCGAGCTGCTGCGTCAGCGTCGAAGCGCCTTCCACTTTCTTGCGGGCGATGATGTCCTTGAGCGCGGCGCGGAAGATCGCTTTCGGGTTGATGCCGCCGTGATGGTAGAAGTCGGCATCCTCGGTGGCCACGATGGCCTGTACCAGCGCCGGCGCCATGTCGCGCTTGGCAACGACGATCCGCTTCTGGATCGAGTACTCGGCGAAGCCGATGCCGTTCCGGTCGTAGATCCGCGTGATGATCGCCGGCTGGTAATTCTCGAGCGACTTGACCAGCGGCACCCGGATCGCGTGCGCGAGAAGGAAGCCGCCGGGGATTCCGAGGACGATGGCGATGAGGAGAATGATCAGCCGCGTCCTGCGGCGCTTTCGGGTGGTGATATCGACAACAGCATCGGACACGGACGTGAGTGTAACAAACGGGGCACAGATACGAGTGTCCGTCCTGCTCCAGACTAGAATGCGCAACGATGTCCTCGCTCCCGAAGGCTACGCCCGTGCCGGATTGGAGCCGTCTGGTGGCTGACTCGCTCACGCAGAACGGTGCCTGGTACACCTATCTCAAGCTCATCGAAGCGCGAGGGGCCTATCCGGACGATCTCTCGCTGCGCGGCTACACGGAGATCCTCCGCACCACGATCGTCCGCGACTTCCTCGCTCATCCGAAGGCGATGCAGGCGGTCCCCAAACTGACGGCGGAGTTTCTGTCGAATTTCGACCGGTTCAATCTCACCGCCCAGGAGGGGTACCTCATCTCGCTGATCGACGGCCGTCTCGACCTGCAGAAGCTTCTCATCCTCAGTCCATTCGATCCATTCACGACGCTCTTCAACCTGGCCAAGCTCCAGCACGAACGCGCCATCACGGTGCCGAAATGAACCTGAACGACGACAAGTACGACATCGCCAAGCACCTCAAGACTCCGATTGCCGTGGTCAACGAGCACGGCGGGGTGGAGTGGCGCAATGACGCTTTCGAGGCCACCTTCGGCGTCGACGCGAAGGATTGGCTGACACAGGCGGCGCGCGCCGTGGCCGGCGAGAGCGGATGGCTGCAGGGTTTCTTTCTCGACGCAGACGCCCACCGATCGCTCGACGTCGACATCGAAGGCCGGACCTATCGCGTCGACAAGATCATGCAGGTCGAGGATTACGCCACCCCCACCGTGGCCCTCTGGTTCGAAGACGTCACCCGGCAGCGCGAGGCGGAACAGGCCAAGTCCGACTTCACCGCCCAGATCGTCCACGACCTGCGCGGGCCGCTTTCCGGCATCCAGGGAACGCTGGAGTTCGTTCTTTCGCAGGACGGCTCGAAGCTCGACGCCTTGAACGCCGATCTCCTCACCGAGGCCCAGCGCGAGTCGGAACGGATGATGAGCCTCATCAACGAGATCATGGATTTCTCCAAGATCCAGTCCGGCAGCTTCGCCGTCGAGCAGGAGCCTGTGCGCATCGCCGGCCTGCTGAAGCGCGCCGTGCGCAGTCTGCAGAGCGTGGCCTCGCGCGACGAGGTCTTTCTCCTCTCCGCGCATGGCCGCGACATCCCGCAGATCATCGGCAGCGTGGAGAAGCTGACGCAGGCGGTGATCAATCTGATCTCGAATTCACTGAAGTTCACGCCGAAGAAGGGACTGATCTCGGTCGGCGCGCAGATCGTCCGCAACGGCGAGGTCCCCGAGGCCATCGTCATCACCGTGACCGACAGCGGGATGGGCATCAAGTCCGCCGAGCTGCAACACATCTGGGACAAGTACAAGCAGAGCGGCAACAAATCGCTCCGCGGCGGCGGCGGCACCGGCCTCGGCCTCTACATCGTCAAACAGGTCGTCGAAGCCCACGGCGGCGAAGTGACGGTGGCCTCGATCGAGGGAGTGGGCACGAGCATGGTGCTCAAGCTGCCGGTGACGCGAGCGGCGTAAGATGAGCAAATGCAGGCGCTGGCATACTGGAAGGCCGTGACCCAGGATCGCGCTGATTTTCTCGACGAGTTTCTCGCCGTCCTCACCGAGAACAGCATTCACTACTGCGTGATCGGCGGCCAGGGAGTGAATGCCTATGCCGAGCCCCTGGTCAGCCTCGACCTCGATGTCGCCGTTGCTGCGGAGGATCTTGTTCTCGTCGAGCGGCTCCTGACCTCCCGTTTCCGCGTCGAACGTTTCGCGCACAGTCTCAATGTGAGCGCCACCGACTCCCAGCTTCGCGTTCAAATTCAGATGGATCCACGTTACTTCGCGTTCGTGCCCCGTGCCACGCCCCGCGACGTTCTTGGCGTCACGCTGCAAGTCGCCGCAGTCGAGGATGTTCTTCAAGGAAAGCTCTGGGCATTTCTCGACGAAACGCGGCGCGGAACGAAACGCCAGAAGGATCTCGCCGACATCGGGCGGCTGATTGAGGCGTACCCGCATCTTCGGGCTCGCGTTCCTGCTGAGGTGCTGGATCGTCTAGTGTGACGACGGTAGCAGCGTATCCACCCCGTACGCGATCTCATCCTCAGTGACATCAACGAAGACCTCGCAACTTCCGATGCCGCGGGGGAAGACCATTACCCGCTGGCTGCCGGTGTTCTTCTTGTCATGTTCCGTAGCGGCAAGGATTGCCTCGCGGTCGATCCCCGCGGGGAGGGCCGTCGGATTCCAAGCGCGGATGGCGCGCTCGATTCTCGTGGCCACCTCGCGGTCGAGCAGCCCGCGACGTATGGCGATGGCATTCGCGCCAATCATTCCCCACGCCACCGCTTCGCCATGCGTAAGATCGCGATAATCGAGCGCTGCCTCGATGCCGTGAGCGATGGTGTGGCCGTAGTTGAGCAGGCGCCGCAGATCGGCTTCCTTTTCGTCCGCGGAGACAATCTCCGCCTTCACCCGAATCGCTTTGCGCACGACTTCGTCGACGTCGAAGTCCGGCGGCGACTCGAGCAGCTCGAAGAGCGACGCATCGCCGATCACGCCGCCCTTCAGCGCCTCGAAGAGCCCGCTCAGCACTTCCCGGCGAGGCAACGAGTCGAGCGTGGCCAGGTCGGAGATCACCGCGCGCGGCGGATAGAAACTGCCGATGAGGTTCTTCCCTTTGGCGTGGTTGACCGCCAGCTTGCCGCCGAGGGAGCTGTCGACCTGCGCCAGGAGTGTCGTAGGGATGTGAACGAGGTCGATCCCGCGAAGAAAGATCGACGCGGCGAAACCGGCGGTGTCCCCTACCATCCCACCGCCGACGACGACCGCCATGGAGTCACGCTTCGCGCCTCGGTCGAGGAGTTGCGTGACCACGCCGCTGGCCGTGTCGAGCGTCTTGAAGGCCTCCCCTTCTTCGATGGCAATGACGTCCGCATCGAGCGAGGCCGCGATCTGTTCGCCGAAGCGATCGCGCAACGCGCTCGAGGTGATGACGAAAATGCGGCCGCGGTTATCGATGAGCGAGCGAAGATCGTCGAGGAGATTGCGGCCGACGTAGACGGGATAGGTCGCGGAAGCTTGGCGGATGGTGAGGAAGGGCTGCATTCGGAGAGGAGTCTATCTGGAGTCGGCCGGTAGAGAGCAGCGCGTAGAATCGCATCATGAAAATCATCCCTTCCGGCGACGACGGCAACGAGACATTCAAAGTCTCACCTGCCGAAAAACGACAACTGCTCGAATCGATCGCGCAGGCTGATCGCGGTGAGTTTGTTGATGGCGAGCTGCTCCTCGCTGAACTTGACGCGGCGAATTGAGTGGCGCCGCCGATGAGCCTTGCGAGCCGCTCAGCCGCGGAGCGGCGATATCTATATAGCCCAGTGCGTAAGCGCTGGGACTCGGGACGCCTCGTATAGATGAGCCGCGGAGCGGCGACATTTCGAACTTGAGATATCGCCGCTCCGCGGCTCAAGAATCCTCATCACCTGAAACCCCACGCTTACGCGGTGGGGCTACGTAGATATCGCCGCTCCGCGGCTTTGGGGACGTGCTTCACGCTGCTACACCTTTGGCGTCGCTAGCGCTATCCCCAGCTCCGCCAACTGCTTCTCGTCTACCGCCGACGGCGCTTCGCTCAGCAAGTCCTGTGCGCGTGCGGTCTTCGGGAAGGCGATGACTTCGCGCAGCGATTCGGCGCGGGCCATGAGCATGACCATGCGGTCGAAGCCGAGGGCCACGCCGCCGTGAGGGGGGGCACCGTAGCGGAAGGCGTCGAGGAGGAAGCCGAAGCGGCCGCCGGCGTCCTCGTCGCTGATGCCGAGGGCGCGGAACATGCGCGACTGCAGCTCGGGCGTGTTGATGCGGATGGATCCGCCGCCGAGCTCGAGACCGTTCAGCACAACGTCGTAAGCCCGCGCAAGTGTGGCCCCGGGATCGCTCTCGATCTTGTCGACGTCGGCCAGCCGAGGCGAGGTGAACGGATGGTGGCGCGCGAAGAAGCGGCCAGTCTCCTCATCCCACTCGAACAGCGGAAAGTCGACCACCCAGAGAAAGTCCCAGCGGTCGGTGGGAATCATCCCCTGCTCTTTGGCGACCCGAAGACGAAGGGACCCGAGAACGTCCCAGACCTTGGTGGTCTTGCCGGCGACGATGAGGGCCATCTCCCCTTCGTTTGCATGCAGTGCGTTGCGGATCGAATCGAATCCGGCGTCGTCGAGGAACTTCTTGATCGAGGAGCCGCGCTGCGCGTCGAACTTGATCCAGACCAAGCCCGATGCGCCGAGCTTCTTCGCTTCTTCAGTCAGCTCGTCGATCCGTTTGCGCGACAATGACGCACCGCCGGGAACGACGATAGCGCGCACGGTCTCGGCCTCGCGGAACGCGGCGAAGTCGATCGCCTTGGCCGCGGTGGTCATGTCGATCAGCTCCATGCCGAAGCGCGTGTCCGGACGGTCGATGCCGAACCGCTCCATCGCCTCCTGCCAGCGCATGCGCGGAAACGGCGTCGTGATCGGGATGTTGGCCAGCGGAAAGACCTCCTCGAACATCCCCTCGATGAGCGCGAAGACGAACTCCTCGTCGATGAATGACGCCTCGATATCGACCTGGGTGAACTCCGGCTGGCGGTCGCGGCGCAGGTCTTCGTCGCGGAAGCAGCGGGCGATCTGGTAGTAGCGATCGAGCCCGCTGACCATCAAAAGTTGCTTGAAGATCTGCGGCGATTGCGGGAGCGCGTAGAACGTTCCCTTGTGCACGCGGCTCGGCACCAGGTAATCGCGCGCCCCTTCCGGGGTCGACTTGGTGAGGATCGGGGTCTCGATCTCGAGGAATCCCTGCCTGTGCATGTAGTCCCGTACGCCATGCGCGACGCGGTCGCGCAGGACGATGTTGCGCGTCAACGCCGGCCGGCGCAGGTCGAGGTAGCGATACTTGAGACGAAGGTCCTCGGAGGCGTCGACCTCGTCATCGATCGGAAACGGCGGCGTCTCGGAGCGGCTCAGGAGCTCGATGCTGGTGGCGACGATTTCCACCTCCCCTGTCGGCATCTTCGGATTCTTTGTCTGCTCGGAACGCTCGCGGACCTCTCCCTCGATCCGGACGACATATTCGGAGCGAAGCTCTTTGGCGGCGGCCAGCAGTGCTTCGCTGGCGCCCTTCGAGCGATCGACGACCACCTGCACGATGCCGCTCCGGTCGCGCATGTCGATGAAGACGAGCTCTCCGAAGTCACGCTGTTTCTGCACCCAGCCGGCGATCGTGACGGTGGTGGAGGAATGCGATTTGTCGAAGGTTCCTGCGTAGGTTCTGGTCATGGCTAGTCGATCAGTAGATTAGTAGATTAGTGGATTAGTAGATCGGTGGGGTCAGCTCAACGGTCCTGATCGACTAATCTACTGATCCACTAATCACTCAGATACTTCCCCTTGTATTCGATGTAGTGCCGCCACGACTGCTCCAGCCGGGCGATCTCGTCCATCCGCAGATCGCGCTTCACGTTCGCCGGAACGCCGACGGCGAGCGTACGCGGCGGGATCTCCATCCCCTCGCCCACCAGCGCACCGGCTCCGATGAGAGCCAACTCGCCGACCCGCGCGCCGTCGAGCACGCGCGAGCCCATTCCGATCAGCGCGCCGCGTCCGATGGTACAGCCGTGAGCGATGACTCCATGCCCGATCGTGACCTCCTCGGCGATGTCGATCGGATGCGTGTCATTCGTGACGTGCAGCACACAGTTGTCCTGGATGTTGGTTCGCGGGCCGATGCGGATCGAATGCACGTCGCCGCGCAGCACCGCGCCGTACCAGATCGAACAGTCGTCGCCGAGGGAGACGTCGCCGATGAGCGTGGCGTTCTCGGCGATGAACACGCGCTGACCGATGCGCGGCGAGCGGCCGTCGTAGGAGCGGGAAATCATGGCGCGCGACTTTAGCACGCTAGAATATCGCCATGCCGGAGGCCATCCCGTTCCGCAACCGCGCGCATGAAGTGACGCGGGTCGAGGCCTTCAGCGACGTCATCTTCGGGTTCGCCATCTCGCTGCTGGTCGTGTCGCTCGAGGCTCCGAAGACCTACGCCCAGATGATGGAGATGCTGCGCGGCTTCCTGCCGTTCACCATCTGTTTCTGGATCTTCATCGACATCTGGTTTGAGCATCACCACTTCTACAAGCGCTACGCGATGCAGGACAAGACCACGATGGCACTGAATACGTTCCTGCTCTTCGTCATCCTTTTTTATGTCTACCCGCTCAAGTACATGTTTACGCTGGACACGCAGATCCTCATGGGGCAGCGGGTCGATATTCCGGCGGGCGGCGGGACGGTCCTCTTCACAATCTATGGAATCGGGGTGACCTCGGTCTTCTGGCTCCTGGCGGCGATGTACGGCAATGCCTGGCGTCACCGTGCGGATCTTCAGCTCAACGCGGTCGAAGAGATCGACACTCTGGAGCGCGTTTACGACAATTTCTTCATGGGGCTCTTCGGCGTGATCTCCATCATCCTTGCACACACTCGATGGGAAGGATTGGCCGGCACGGTCTACTTCCTCATCGCAATCCCTAAGACGATCGTGCCGTGGACGATGGGGATCAAACGGAGCAAACGCGAAGCGGAGATGCTTGCGGCCGAATCAGCATAGTCACTTCCAGAGCCGCCACGTGGTTGCACCCCAAGCCACCCCCCACAGGATGGCGATCGAAGCCACGCCAACGGTGGCGACAGTCGGACCGAAACGATCCGAGACGATGCCGGCACCGAGGCTGGAAATGCTCATCGTCAGCGTGACGAAGCCATAGTCGGCGCCGAAGACTCGGCCGCGGATCCAGTCCGGCGTCTCGCGCTGCAGGCCGTAAGTCGACGTCTGCCATTGCGCGCCGCCGCCGAGGTGCGCGGCGAAGACGGCGATGGCCCCGGTCAGCAGCGACCGCGACAAGCCGAGACACATGTAGCCGGCACCGAAGATGAGGATGCTGAAAGCGATCAGGCGGTACTGAAGCTCGTCGCGGCGCGCCACCGCGCGAATGAGGAATGGCCCCAGAAGCGCGCCGAGTCCGCGCGCGGCGAAGAGCAGGCCGATGCCGAACGCTCCGGCGCGGAAGATCTCCTTGCCGAAGATGCTGAGCATGGCGATGACGCCCGCGCCGAGGCCGTAACCGCCCTTCGATGTCAGCAGCGCCAGCACGCGCGGATGGGCGCGGGCGTAGCGCAGCGTCTCGCGCATCGATTCGAGGAGCGGCGGATGTTCATGACCGGCCGGCCGCTCCTCGGCGAATTGCGCGCGCATGCGCCAGAGAATCGCCGCCGAGGCCAGGAAGCTGATGGCATCGACGACGAAGGAGACGTCGCGGCCGAAACGCATCGTCACCGCGCCGCCGATGGCCGCGCCGACAGCCAGCATCGTCCCCCACGTCGATCCCATCAGCACGTTCGCCGCGTTCAGCTCTTCGGGCGCGACGATGTTCGGAAGCGCCGCCTGCGACGCCGGCTCGAAATAGGCCGAGCCGATGGAGATGGCGATCACGCCGATGTAGGCGAAGGGCAGCAGCGCCGGCGTGTGCGCGAAGAGGGGCAGCAGGCAGGCGATGGCGCGCAGCAGATCGACGACGATCATCAGCTTGCGCCTGTCGAGGCGGTCGACGGCGCGGCCTGCGATCGGCGTAACGAGGAAGATCGGCAGCGTCTGGCAGAGCAGCATGAGCGACGCCAGCGTCGCCGAGCCGGTGAGCTGCAGGACGAGATCGAGCAGCGCGACGGTAAGGAACCAGTCGCCGCCGAGCGAGATCAGCGATCCGGCGTAGAGCAGCCGGAAGTCGCGATTGTTCCTGAGGAGCCGCACGTACATGCGGCGCGCATGCTAACCCTCCTCGGCGATCACGTGCTCCTCGGGGCCGGCGCGGTCGTAGGTCAGGAACGAGTACGGATAGTCGTTCTTCGCGTCGGCTTCGAAGTCTTCGCGGTCGGTGAGCCGCCACTCGTTGACGTCGTCGAACTCGGGGAAGTACGTGTCGCCGGCGACGTCGGCGTGGATCTGCGTGATGTACATCCGATCCGCGCGGTGCAGCGTCTGCCGGAAGATCTCTCCCCCACCGAGGATGAACACCTCATCCTCGGATGCCGGAATGGCGGCCAGTGCCTGTTCCATGGACGAGACGGCGACGACGTTCTCCTGCGGCGCGATCGGAGAACGGCTGACGATCACATGCGGACGTCCCGGCAACGGCTTGCCGCCGATCTCGTCGAACGTCTTGCGCCCCATGATCACGTGATGCCCCATTGTCAACGTCTTGAGCCGCTTCAGATCGTTCGAGAGATGCCACGGCAGCTTGTTGTCCCGCCCGATGACGCCGTTCGCGGCGACCGCCGCGAGGAAGGAGATGCGCATGAGGCGGGGATGATACATGCGCGCGCGTTATCTGCGGCTTCACCGCGTTGTCGGTTGTCTGCGCGCCACAGCACGCGGACAACGCGCCTGGCGAAGAATCAAAACCCCTGATCCCGATGCTCGCCGAACGTTTCCTTGAGCTTGCTGACGATCTCCCCCACCGTGCAATTCTGGCGGACGCAGTCGACGATGAACGGCATGAGGTTGCGATCGTCGCGGGCGGCGGCATCGAGCGCTGATAACGCGGCCGAAACGTCGCCCTTTCGGTTTGCGCGGAAGGCATGCAGCCGCTCCACTTGATCCTTCTCGACCGATTCGTCGATCTCCATGATTGGCAGGGCCGCTGAGCCGTCGTCGGCGAACTCGTTCACACCGACGACGATGGCCCGCTTTTCCTCGAGCGCGCGCTGGGCCTGATACGCCGACTCGCCGATCTCGTGCTGGACGAAGCCGGACTCGATGGCCTCGCGGGCGCCGCCCATGGCATCGATGCGCTCGATCAAGGCCCGTGCTTCGCGGGCGATGTCGAGCGTGCGCGACTCGATCTCGTACGACCCGGCCAGCGGATCGGCGTACTGCGTCACACCGGTCTCATACGCCAGCACCTGCTGCGTACGCAGGGCGATCTTTGCCGACTCCTCCGTCGGCAGCGCCAGCGCTTCATCGCGCGAATTCGTGTGCAACGACTGGCAGCCACCCAGCACCGCCGCCATGGCCTGATAGGCCACGCGCACGACGTTGTTCTCCGGCTGCTGCGCGGTCAGCGTCGAGCCGGCGGTCTGGGCATGGAAGCGCAGCGCCAGCGACTTCGGATCCTTCGGCGCGTAGCGCTCGCGGATCAGCTCCGCCCACAGCTTGCGCGCGGCGCGGAACTTGGCCACCTCTTCCAGAAAATCGTTGTGCGCGTTGAAGAAAAACGAGATGCGCGGCGCGAACGAATCGATATCCAGACCGCGCTCCACCGCCGCCTGAACGTACTGCAGGCCGTTGGCGATGGTGAACGCCACCTCCTGCACCGCCGTCGATCCCGCCTCGCGGATGTGGTACCCGGAGACCGAGATCGTGTTCCAGCGCGGCACCTCTTTCCCGCAGAATTCGAAGATGTCGGTGACGATGCGGAGCGACGGCGCCGGCGGAAAGATGTACGTCCCCCGCGCCGCGTACTCCTTGAGGATGTCGTTCTGAATCGTGCCCGACAGCTTCGACCAGGCGATGCCGCGCCGCTCGGCCACGACCAGCAGCAACGCCAGCAGGATCGAGGCCGGGGCGTTGATGGTCATGGAGATCGAGACCCGGTCGAGCGGGATGCTGTCGAAGAGCAGCTCCATGTCGTCGATCGAATCGATGGCCACACCGACATTCCCGACCTCGCCGCGCGCGCGGGGATCATCGGAATCCATGCCGATCTGCGTCGGGAGATCGAAGGCCACCGAGAGTCCGGTCGTTCCCCGCTCGAGCAGGTAGCGATAGCGCTTGTTCGACTCGGCGGCGGTCGAGAAGCCGGCGTATTGCCGCATCGTCCAGAGCTTGCCGCGATACATCGAGGCCTGCGGACCGCGCGTGTAAGGGAAGCGACCCGGCTCGCCGAGGTCGGCCGAGGCCTCGAAGTGGCGCTCGGCCAGATCGTCGGAATCGAAAAAGAATTTCTCCCCGGTCATGGCGCGGGTAATGATAGCGGGGCGTACCCGGCCCGCTCGGTATAATTCACCCCTTTTTGCTCACCACTCGATCATGGGCGTAAGCGGCAATCTGAAAACGATGCTTCCTGGCGATCTGCTCCAGTGGCTGAGCCTCGGGCAGAAAACCGGCACTCTCCGCGTCAGGAACAAGGCCGTCGAGAAGAAGATCTTCTTCCGAAACGGCCGCGTGATCTCTTCCGCCTCCAACGATCCCCGCGAGTACCTCGGCCAGTTCCTGATGAGCCACGGCTACATCACCGAGCCGGAGCTGATGAAGGCGATGGAGGTCCAGGCGCAGTCGCGGATCCTGCTCGGCAAGATCCTGGTGATGATCGACGTCATCAACGAGGAGGATCTCCAGCGCCTCATGCGGCGCAAAGCCGAGGAAGAGATCTACGACATCTTTCTCTGGAACGAGGGGGAGTTCGAGTTCATCGACGATGAGCTGCCGCAGATGGAGATGATCCCGCTGCAGGTCGACGTCACCGGCCTGATCATGGAGGGCACACGGCGCGTCGATGAGTGGACGCGCATCCATACCCTGATCTCGCATGAGGCCATCGTTCCGACGGTCGTTGGCGAGATTCCGCCGGACGAGCTGGAGGATGACGCGCAGCGAACCGTCGTGAGCGCCATCGACGGCCGCCGCTCCCTGGCCGAGCTCGTCCTCGAAAGCCGCTCCTCCTCCTTCAACGTCGCCTCGACCGTTTACCACCTGGCCCGCGAAGGCTACGTAAAGCTTGCCGATCCAACCATCCGTGAGGAGACGAACGTCGAGGAGGCCCCCTTCGATGACTCCTCCATGGAAGACGACGAGATCCTCTCCCTCATCGCCCGGGCTCAGCAGTCGTTACGCGGGCGTGACTACGAGAAGGCGCAGCGTTTCCTGAAAGCGGCGGAGAATCTCGATCCGAGCCATCAGCGCGTGCGCAACGCCATCAAGGGGGCGGAATCGGCCATCCTCTCCGACCTGCGCAGCCAGGGGCTGCACGACTCCAAAGTGCCGCGCGTAGCCAAGGAGCTCGAAGAGATCACGCAGATGAACTTCACGCCAAACGAGGGCTTCATGCTCTCCCGCATCAACGGCCAGTGGGACCTCGGCTCGCTGATCAAGATCTCCCCGATCCGGGAGCCGGACGCCATGCTGATCTTCTACAAGCTCTGGAAAGACGGAATCATCGCCCTGGATTGATGGCACACGGTGTGCTGTCGATTGTTATTGATGGGTGATCTCCTGAACCTGAACGATCTGCTGGAGCGGACCACCACCGAGCTGGACCGCGATAAGGACGACCTTCGTCACGAAAACTCCGATGTCACCGACGTGATGAACTGGGTGGCTGGCGTTCGTCAGCGTGCCCGGCTGGCGCAGAACGTCGATACGCTCAAGCTCAGCGCGGGGTGAGACCCTTCCACTCGTCGATCATCGTCATGAACTCGCCGAAGAGGTGAAAGGAATCGTGCGGACCGGGGGCCGCCTCCGGGTGGTACTGCACGGCCACCACCGGCTCGCGGCGATGGCGAAACCCTTCCAGAGTCTGATCGTTGAGATTGATGTGCGTCGGCTCGACGTCGGCGTCGGGTAACGAATCGGGATCGACGGAGAAGCCGTGATTCTGTGCGGTGATCTCGACCCTTCCGTTGCGCAGGTCCTTGACCGGATGGTTCCCCCCTCGGTGACCGAACTTCAGTTTGTACGTTCGTCCGCCGAGGGCGAGCCCGAGAAGTTGATGGCCGAGGCAGATGCCGAAGATGGGAACCTTGCCGATGAGGTGACGGATGTTCTCCTGCGCGTACGTCACCGGCTCGGGATCGCCCGGGCCGTTCGACAGCATCACCCCGTCGAAGCGCTGCGCCAGGATCTCATCCGCGTGCGTCGTGGCCGGATAGACGGTCACGTCGCAGCCCTCCCGCGACAGATGGCGGAGGATGTCGCGCTTGACGCCGAAATCGTAGAGCGCGATCCGCTTCGTCGCATGCGCCGGTGGCTCGTCGAACGTGTAGGGACGGAGAGCGGTCACGCGCTGCACGAGATCGAGTCCGCTCATGGACGGCGCGCGGAGGAGCTCTTCGACCACGCTGTCGACGCCGCGGGCGCTGTCGCTGGTGATCATGCCGCGCATCGCCCCCTCGTTGCGGATCCTGCGCGTCAGCGCGCGCGTATCGACGCCTTGAATGGCCGAGATTCCGTTGCGCGCGAAGTAGTCGGCCAGCGACATCTCCGAATGCGCATTCGACGGCTCGGCGATGGCGTCGCGGACCACGAAGCCGGCCACCTGCGGCTTCTCGTTCTGCGCCACCGCGGCCTCGATGCCGTAGTTTCCGATGTGCGGATAGGTCATCACCACGATCTGGAAGCGGTACGACGGATCGGTGGCGATCTCCTGGTATCCGGTCAGCGACGTATTGAAAACGACTTCGCCGATGGCATCGGCCGTGGAGCCAAACGGCTCTCCGTCGTACACAGTTCCATCTTCGAGAATGAGTCGGGTGGGCATCGGACGGGATTATAGCTATCGCTGCGCTTCGTGCGTTGTCGGTTATCGGTTATCGGTTGTCTGTTCTTGGAGATCTCTTACCACGCAGCAACTGACAACCGATAACCGACAACGCGCGATAGCGCCACTATTCATGCCTCAACGCCTCAACCGGATTCAACCGTGCCGCCCGCAACGACGGCAGGATCGTGGCGCCGAACGAAACGATCAGTGAGAACGCGGCGATGATCCCCAGATCGATCGGCCTGGTCACGAACGGGATCGACGAAACGAAATAGACCTGGGCGATCTCGGGAGGGAACGACACCAGGTTGTACCGCGTGATCACCCAACAGATCACCACGCCCAGGACCATGCCGGTGGCCGTGCCCATCAGGCCGACCATCGTCCCGTACCAGACGAAGATGCGGCTCACCATCCCCGACTCCGCCCCCATCGACGAGAGGATGCCGATCTCTTTTCGTTTCTCGTGAACCGTCATGATCAGCGTGGAGACGATGTTGAACGTCGAGACGAAAACGATCAGGCCGATGACGATGAAGAGCACCAGTTGCTGGATCTTCAGCATCGAGAAGAGCTGCCGGTTCATGTCCCGCCAGTCGCTGATGGCGTAACGATGCTCGGTGCGCGCATCGATGGCGCGCGCGACCAGGTCGAGGTCCGCGCCGGGGACGAGCTTCACCTCCAACAGGTTCGCAGCACCGGGAGCGTTGAGCAGCGCCTCGGCTTCGTGCAGGTCGATGAAGAGCCAGCGCGCGTCGAACTCGTAGAAACCGGTGTCGAAGACGTTCGTCACCACGAACGAAGCGCTGCGCGGCAGGAAGCTGCCGCTGTCTTCGACCGGCACCGTGATGCTGATCGACTGCCCTTTCGCCACCCCCAGCTTCTTGGCCAGGTAGCGTCCGATAGCCACACCGCGCTCCCCTTCATCCGTGTTGAAGGCATTTCGCGATCCGATGATCTTCGCGATCATCGGCGACCCTTTCCCCCGGGTCGGCTCGATCCCTTTCAGCATCACCTCGGTGCCGGTCGAGATCCGCTCGGTCGTCACCAGGGCGTTCTTGAACAGCACCGGCGCCGCCTCGGCCACTCCCGGCGCCCCCCGAACCAGCGACACCAGCCGGTCCGTGTCGGCGATCGGTCCGCCGACGGAGTAAACGAAGATCTCCGCGTTCCCCCCGAGTAACTTTTTCTGGAGATCGCCGCGATACCCGGTCATCAACGCCATCGAGATCACCAGCGCCATCACCCCGATGACCAGCCCGAGCACGGAGACAAAGCCGACCGCCGACACCAGCCGGTCCGTAGGCCGCCGCAGGTACCGCCACGCGATTTGCCTGGAGAGGTTCATTGCGGCACGTAGTGTACTTTCGACAAAGACCATCCGCAGATGACGCAGAGGGAGGAACGCAGATAAAACCGTCTTCCATCTGCGTCTGTCTGCGCAATCTGCGGATAAGCCTTCCGGTGAAGTACGATCCCGCCCGATGACCAATTCCGCCATCCACAACCGCGCCATCATCGTCGACGGGCATTGCGATACGCCCTATCGGCTCCTTCGCCACAACCTGCACCTGGACGAGCATGACCCCGAGGCCCAACTCGATCTGAAGACGATACGGGAGGGCGGCATCACCGCATCGTTCTTCGCCGCGTATGTGCCACCGTTTTATGCCGGACGGGGAGCGGCGCGGTTTGCCTATCGCACCATCGATCTCATTCATGCCGAGGTGAAACGGCAGCCGGACGTGCTGACCTTCTGCACCGATGCCGCGGGCATTCGTCAGGCCAAGACCGACGGGAAGACCGCCATCATGATCGGCATCGAAGGAGGGCATGCCATCGAGGATTCGCTGTCGATCCTGCGCGATTTCTACTCCCTCGGCGCCCGCTATCTGACGCTCACGCACGTCAACACGAACAACTGGTGCGACTCCTCGGGCGATGCCGGACGCCACAACGGTCTGACCGATTTCGGACGCGACGTCGTGCGCACGATGAACGACCTCGGCATGATCGTCGACATCTCACACGTCTCCGATCCGGCCTTCTACGCGGTGCTGGAGACGACGCGCGTGCCGGTCGTGGCCACGCATTCGTCGTGCCGTGCCATCTGCCGGCATCCCCGCAACATGACCGACGACATGCTTCGCGATCTGGCGAAAAACGGCGGCATCTGCATGATCAACTTCTTCTCCGCCTTCCTGAACGATTCTGTGGCACAGGTGATCATGAATTCGCAGAAGAAGGTGAAAAGCGACTCCGCTGCCGGCACCGAGGAAATGCCGAACGATGCCACCGACTGGGATCGATACCTGGAATGGTTCAACGCCCTCGGCAGCCCGCAGGCGACGCTGGACGACGCCGCGGACCACATCCTGCACGCCGCCGAGGTGGCCGGAATCGACCATGTCGGCATCGGCAGCGATTTTGACGGCGTCCCCGCGCTGCCGACCGGCCTCCAGACAGCGGCCGGCTTACCGCTCCTGACCGCCCGCCTGCTCGAACGCGGGCTGTCCGAGCGGGATGTGACGAAAGTCCTCGGCGGGAACTTCCTCAGGGTCTTTGGAGAGATCGAGACGGCGAAGCGCTGACGTCTCGACGGCTCGAAGGTCATACGCGCCTGGCATTTACGGGACTGGCGACGGCCTCGAGGTCACTCGCGACTGACGTCACGCCACTGGCGATGGAGGTCAAGATCACTTGCGATCGTCTCACGGCACTGGCGATGGGGTTCAATATCACGCGCGACGGGGGTCAAGATCACCTGCGACTGTCTCACGCGATCGCCGATGGGGGTCAAGATCATCCGCGATTGATCTCACGCCACCGGCGAGGGGGGTCAAGATCAATCGCGTTTGCTTCACGCGACTGGCGATGGTATTGAAGTCATACGCGTCTGATATCGACCCCCCCCTCGCGGGCGCTTGAGGCCATGCACGTCTGATATTCACCCCTACCCGTGATGGCTTGAGCTCATTCAGTTCTGATATCGACCCCCCCGGGTGAGGCCCTGCGGGCTATACGCGCCTGCTAATCAGCCCCGTGTGGTGGCCTGGAGGCATGCGCGTTGATCTTCAATTCCTGCCTGTGGCAGGCCTGAGGTCAAGCGTCGTCATCGGGAGGTTCGAAATGATCCAAACCCGTTTTCCCATGCCGTCATCAGGCAAGACTCCCTGCACGCGAATAACCCGGCGGCGAGACGCGCGCAGGGCCAGCCGGCGAGACGCCAGCGCTCCGATCGACGCTCCGCTTCGCGGCGCGTCAGGATAAACTTCGCATCATGGCTAACGACGTACAACAACTTCGCGATCTGGCGCGCGCGTACTGGTCCAGGCAACCCGTAGTGTGTCCGAAACATCCGGGCGTGATCATGGCCGGCAGCTTCGTCCAGACCACCTTCGCCGACCACATCGTCCTGACCTGCCCGCGCGGCAGGGAGTCGATCACCATTCCGCAGCGGCCTCGGCAGATGGAGTTCCACCGGCAGCAGGTGGAGGGCTTTCTGGAGAATATCGAGCGCGGCGATGCCAACCTCTGCTATCGCTGCCAGTCGGAGCTCGAAGTCGAGTCGTCGGAGAATCCCACCACCGGTCTGGCCGAGTACAGCTTCACCTGCGTGCGATGCCTGTCGTACGGAACGTGGAACGGCCAAACGGCTGAGCTCGCGGCGATAGAATAAATAAATTTTATTTTCGCCTCAGGGGGTAGGGACGGACGCCTTTCCGTCACTCCTAGTTCAGGGGGTTCTCCGTGCAGGCAATGGCTGTCGAGACCTACGACTGGGTAGAAACCGCGAATTTGTCGGTGCTGGTCGCAAACTTCGCGCGCATCCACATGCTTTTCTCGTTGTTCGACGGCGATCCCGACAAGTGGATCGACTTCCTCGAATCACACGGCACGGCCGAAGAGCGCCGGAACGACCTGCCCTTCGCCGAGGAGCTCAAGCGCCGGATCACCGAGGATGCCCGTCATCTCGACCGGCTGCGGCAGGCCGTCCGTGACTTCTCGATGCTGGTGTGAGCGGCTTCGCCGCGTTGTCGGTTATCGGTTGTCGGTTGGATCCGCCGACAGCCGCGACACGTCGCCATCAACAACCGATAACTGACAACCGATAACGCGGCAACGCCGCAGAGTTACCTCGCAATCTCCCCCACCACCGCGTCGATGGCATGCAGCACTTCGCTCGAATCGGAGGTGTGGTGGTTGATGATGATCGAGAAGTAACGATGCGTACCGTCCGCATTTTCGAGGATTCCGCTCAGGGCGTTCACGCCGTTGATGCTGCCGGTCTTTCCGTGCAGACGGCCGGCCAGCGGAAGCAGACGGCAGCGTAGCGTCCCCTCCTCGCCGGGCTGCGCCAGCATCAGCGACCAGACGCCGCGCCGCGCCGGTTCGTTCATCCAGCGGAGCAGGGTCACGATCGCGTGTGGCGTGACCAGATCATCCGGCGACAGGCCGCAGCCGTCGACGAAGCGGAACTCGCCATCCGGGATGCCGGCCTCGGTGGTCAGAAAACGCCGCTCGATCTCCTCGGAGGCCGCGTAGGACGCCGGCTGCGCACCGCCGGCCGACAGCCCTTTGAAGAGCATCTCGGCGTAGAGATTCTGGCTCGGCTTGAGGACGACCGAAAGGATCTGCCAGAGCGGCGGCGATTCGATGACGGCCAGCCGTTCGCGCCATACACGCGGGGCGACGTTGACGGCCGCCTTGCCGGTCACCACGATTCCGGCGCGGCGCACGGCATCGCGCAGCGCCTGGGCCGCGTAGAGCGCGGGATCGCCGATGCCGGCCAGCGACTGGAAGTGCTCCGGCATGTTGCCGGAGAGGGCGATGGTGTTGCCGGAATCGGAGAGAACGGTCATCTCCCCCGCTCCGCACGCAACCGCCGCCGTCTCCGCAAGGAACGGCGGGTCGGTGGTAACGATCGGATGCGCGCAGCCGATGGCGACGACGCCCACCACGTTCTCGTTGTAGGCCAGCGCATCGGTCGGAACCGCGTAGTCGCTGCCGAGGTTGCCGACCTTCCAGCTCGGGGGAATGGTGACCCGGTCGAAGAGCGAGGTGTCGGCGATCACATCCCTCACCTCGGCGATCCCGCGGGAGCGAAGCGCGGCGATGAACGGCGCGAAGACAGAATCGCGGTCGAATGCCCACCGTCCGCCCAGCGTCGGATCGCCGCCGCCGCGGAGGATGACGTCGCTTCCGTCGCGCCAGAGCTCCGTCGTCAGTTGCCGGTCGAGGGGATTGCAGGATGCGGCCGTTGCCGCCGCGAACAGCTTGCGGTTCGAGGCCGGTGTCATGAGCGTCAGCCCGTTGCGGGCGTAGACCGTGTTCCCCGCATCGTCGGAAACGTAAATGCCCCAGATCGCCGCGTCGAGCGGCGGCTGCGACGTGATCGCATCGATCCGCTGCGCGAGCGGTGGCAGGGTCTGCGCACCGGCGTACGAAGCAACGAGCAGCGCTACCAGCGGCAGCGCTCTACGCAAACGCCATCCCCTCGAATGACGGCGCCGTATCGAGATTGTGATGCACGGCCGCGAGCATGCCATCAAAGTCCGCGTCAGGGAACCGCGAACGCAGTCGATTGGCGACGGCGTGCGCCTTCAGGCAGGCGCCGTAATCGCGGGCGAGGCGATAGATGTGGATTTCGGGAGTAGGGGGTCGGGGGCCGGGGGCCGGAGCGGGGTCGATATCGCCGAGGTGGTCGCACACGCGGCGGATGATGGTGTCATCGCTCGTTTGAAACGCGGCATCGAAGAGAAACAACTCGTGGGCACTGACGATATCCCCCCCGTTCGCGATCACCTTCGCCACAAGGGCCACGCAGAGAGAATTCAGATCGCGAGTACCACTCCGACGCCCGACCCCCAGTTCCCGACCCCCATACGCCTCCATCTCCCACACCCCTACGCGCAACATGGCGTACCTCCCCTTTTCGCCGAGAAGATCGGCGAGGCGCCAGGCGGCGGTGGTGATGATCAGCTTGTGGCCGAGGTCTTCGAAATCGTCGGAGGCGGCAGTGAAGTAATCGTGCGCGAGATCGGGATCGGTGTACCGCATTGCCAGCCACCGCTCGGCGCGAAGGCGATCGGATGCGGCGATGGCGGAGCGCAACTCCTCGAGATCGCCGCGTTGATCGGACGCGAGCCTAGGAGGATCGAGCATCGGAGGCTCGCTCCACGGTTGTCTGCTGGCGGCCGCGTAGATCGCACATTCGACGATCGCCTGATCGAATCGTTCGCCGAGGATGGCGCGCAGGTCCCATGCGGAAAGGCAGGAAAGGAGGGCGTGCTTCGAATGCTGCGACGGCGCAAAGGCCAGCACGGCAAACCGCGTGACCGCCGTCCACGACTCCTCGGCCGAGTGATCCGCGCGAAACGCGGCGATCACGGCAGGGATGGCGTCGAGGTCGCGTTCGATGAATGCGTCGTAGTTCATGGCGGCTTCGCCGTTGTCAGTTGTCGGTTGGCTGGCCTACTCTACGTATCGTAAGGTAACTGATTGGAGCCAGGGGCCACACTTGGAGACCAGATGACCCGAATCCTCTTCACCATCGCCACCCTCGCACTCCTCCTCGGCGCCGCTCCTGCTCCGCCGCGCGCGGTGGCAACCTTCGCGGGGGGTTGCTTCTGGTGCATGGAACCGCCGTTCGAGCGGTTGAAGGGGATCATCACAGTGACGGCGGGCTACACGGGCGGGCGTGTCGACAAGCCGACGTACGAGGAGGTGTCCGCCGGCTACACCGGACATCGCGAGTCGGTCGAAGTGGTCTACGACCCGCGGGTGATCAGCTATCGGCAGCTCCTCGACGTCTACTGGCACAACGTCGATCCGCTGAACAACGCCGGCCAGTTCTGCGACAACGGAGGGCAGTACCGCACGGCCATCTTCGTCCACGATGCGGAGCAAAAACGCCTGGCCGAAGCATCGAAGCAGGCCGTTGGCGTGAAGTTTCATCACGACGTCTACACCGACATCCTCCTCGCCAGCCGCTTCTATCCGGCCGAGGAGTACCACCAGGATTACTACAAGAAGAATCCGCTCCGCTACAAGTTCTACCGTTTCAACTGCGGGCGGGATCAGCGGCTGGAGAAGTTGTGGGGGGCAGCGCCGGCGCATTGAATGGCGGCTTCGCCGCGTTGTCGGTTGTCGGTTGTTCCCGCGGCTCCAAAGTTCGGCGCGCGCACCACGTCTTGAATGTTTTAGTGCCGCCGTTTCGCCGAGACTCCCTGGGACCGCGGGCGTCTCGCAACGCTGCCCGTGGTCGACGCACATCGGTCAAACCCGCGAGGCAACGCAGCGCGCTCTTGATGCATATCGGTCCTGTCCTCAAGGCAGCGCAGCGCTCGTTTGACGCATATCGGTCTCGTCCTCGAGGCAACGCAGCGCTCGTTTGACGCATATCGGTCTCGTCCTCGAGGAAACGCAGCGCTCGTTTGACGCATATCGGTCTCGTCGAGGCAACGTAGCGCTCGTTGACGCATATCGGTCTCGTCCTCGAGGCAACGCAGCGCTCGTTTGACGCATTGCCTCACGACTGCAACGCAACGCCGCAAGTTGGTGACCAACGTGCGTCACGACCGCAACGCAACGCCGCAAGCTGGTGACCAACGTGCGTCACGACCGCAACGCAACGCCGCAAGCTGACTACAGGCGTGCCTCACGACCGCGATGCAACGCGCCCGGGTTCAATCGTGGTCAACAACACGGTGAGGCGGCGTTTCAAGCGGTTCCGCTTCCCAGAGGCCGGGATATCTCCGGACGAACCCAATGTGATCGACTTCGAGAAACTCCGAGTAGGTGAAGCGTGGGGCCTCGTACCAGTATGTGGTCTCCGACCGCCGTTCATAGCGTTGGACGAGAACGTCGAGAGTACCTGTCGACACGTCAAGCCAGGCGGCTGGCGCGTCGGCGGCCTGACCACGATCCAGAGCCAGCCGGCGGAGTTGCAGGAGGTTTGTCGAGGGAGTGAAGCCAAAATCGAGATCTACGCAGTCGCGAAGAGCAGGCACGTCTTCGCCGTTGAACGTCCAGGCTCCCGCCGCTGTTCTCTCGATGGAGAGCTCGATGGTCCGATCCCCGATCCAACCACGAACGTGACCACTCTGCGCGCGCCACGAAACATCGCACGTTGCGGCGTACGTCAGACGAGCTGGACGTCCGCCAAGCCGGAACACGGCTGTACCGTCAACCTGCCAGCCGGAGCCGTGCTGCTCGAACCGACACGCGTCGTGCCCCGGACTGTCGAGCCGTCGCCAGAGAATTGAACCGACCGTCATGCAACGCTTCCCATGTCCGCTCCGAGCCCGTTCCAGCGAGGCTCTGCGAAGTATAAACATGCCAATCTCGCGGCACGTTCGGGGTAGGCCGCAGAAGTCAAACGCTTCACCAATGAGAAACAGAGATCACAGAGAAAAAACTCTGTGTCCTCTGTGTCTCCGTGGTGGAAAGTTGGAACGTCATCGCGAGATCCGATGGCGAGGCCTGCCACGGGCGATACCGCCAGAGGCTGACGGCGTCACGCCGTCCGACCCGCCGCGGTTCGATCCGGCGTGGCTGGCCCGAGCGGGCCAGGTTGCAGTCCGACCACTCGATGCCTACGCAGCGTTGGCCAACGAGGTGTCGTCAGGAGCGGCGGTCTGCAGTACGCACGTCTGCAGGACCAACTGCTGCGGCTTCGTCTGATGCAGTCGGTCCAGCGTGGTTCGACGCATTACTGGCCCGGATCGCCCTCGCCGAGGGCTGAGACCAGACGCCTCACTTAGACGAGATGCGTGCCTGGACCTCGCGGACCGGCGACATGGTGTACATCATCGAAGCACACCTCCTCGCGGCGCGACATCTCCTCGCCCTCGGCGACACCGAAGCCGCCCTCGGCGAGTCGGAGATGGGCCTGCTTCACGCGGTCGCGGCAGCTATGGCCTTCTGCGAATCGAGCTGCTGGTCGTGCTGTCTCGCATCCGGCTGGCCTGGCCCGATCCGCCCAAGGCGATCCAGGCGGCGCGGGAGGCGCTCGACCTCGCCGCCCATCCCGACTGCGGCTATGCCTGGGGCGAAGCTGACGCGGCTCAGGCCTGGGGCGAGGCGTTCTTCGCCAACGGCGAGCTCGCCCTCGCGCAACGCGCCTTCACCCGCGCACTCGAAGTGCGCCGCCGGATCGAACACCCCGGAGCCTCGGAAACGGAGCGATGGCTTGCCCGCACAGTCTAGGACCTGTCAGCACTAGCCGTGGGATCTGCTTGGGTACGTGAAAAAATCACCACGACTTCGCGGCTTCGCGTGACATAAATCTCACGCGAAGTCGCGAAGGCGCGAAGGTGAAGCGTGCGTTACCCCCTCCTTGGATTCCCGAACACCAACACTCCATCCACCGTGATATCGGCGTCCGGCGTTTCGCCCGAGGGCACATCCACGATAGTGAAGACATACGTTCCGATCTGGTCGGGGTCCGTCGGGCCGGAGATTCGGCCGGTGCTGTTGAGTTGGGCCTTGACGAGCGAGGCGTAACCCGGTCCGAGGTAGTTGCCGGACTTGTCGCGTGGGGTGACGGTGATCTGGACTGTCCCGGCGGCGGGACGGGTCAGCTTAACCTCGGTGTTGGCGCGGTCCGGCTTCACTTTCACGAATGCTTCGAGGCGCTCGACGCGGTGCACGTGGCCGGTGCGCTCCATCTCCCAATCGAGGACGGCTTCGAATCCGTAGGAGCCGGCCACTGTGGTCTGATCGAACGTGCCGGCGTAGATGCCGTGGCCCTGGTCTTTCAGATCGATCGTCACGACGTCCTGTGGTGTGACGCGTTTGAGCAGGCCTTCATTCGTCACGGCCGCAAGCTTGCGGTCGAACGGTGTCAGCTTGTCGCCGGAGGGCGTGGTGGTGATCCCCGTCGATTTGTCGGGGACGCGTTGATCGTGAAGGATCGTGCCGAGGCTGGCGGGCGGGCGTTGGATGCGAACGCGAATCGAGCCGGGGGGAAGTCCCGGGAGGCGCTTGCCGTCCCAGTCGACGATTGCGCGGACGGTCAGCGTGTCGCCCGTCGAGGCGCGGCCCGGATCGACCGCCAGGGTGTAGTCGAGGTGGCGCTCCAGGATGAGGGCGCTGAGCGAGTACGGAACGGGATCAGTGGTCTGATTCAATCCGCGCTTCACGCGGACCTTCCACGTGCCGAGGTCGGACGGCTTGATGTTGAACATCTGGAACGTGCCCTGCGGCGTCTTCTTGAACGTGTCAGGGATGGCCGGCGTCCCATCGGGGCGGAAGACATCGAGGTCGAGTGCCAGGCGCGTCGGCGGTGCCCACTGTACGCTGAAGACGATCCGTTGCGCCGACTGGTCGATGACCACCGTCTGCGGGGCGCTAGGACCCTTGCCGGTCATGGTGTCGTGGAAGACCAGGCCCATCGAGGCGGTGTTGCCCTTGAGGAGGGCGATGAGCGTCATTCCGAGGGCATCGAACATCGTCGTGGCGTTGGCGCTGATGAACGAGACGCCTGACGTCTCGAACGAAACGTTCGTCAGCAGTGCCTGATCGACGGCGGCTGGCGTGCCGAACCCGATGGTCTGGATGGGAATGAATCGCTTTCTCAACTCCTGCGGAAAACCGCTGACGGGAAGGAGACCGAGGAATCCGCTGGCTGTCGGTTCGATGAGCGGCGCGGTGTTCTGGATGCCGTCCGTCACCACGATCAGCGAGAGATCGTGGGCGGGATCGAGCTTCCACTGTTTCATCGCTTCATTGATTCCGCCGCCGATCGACGTCGATCCGCCGGGAGTCAGCGTGTTGACGTTGTTGGAGATGGCGTCCCATGGCGCGCTGTTGCCGCGCTGCAGCCAGACGTTCGTCGGAGGATCGGCGCCCGCCAGCGTCTGCGCCGTTGCCGTGCTGTCGAAGAAAACGTCTCCGAGGCGATCGTGCGACCACTCTGCGCCGTCAAGGGTGGGCTGGTCTACCTGCTGCCACTGGGCCACGAAGTTCGTGATGGCCGACTTGAGGATCTGCACCTTCGTCGCGCCGGACGCCGCGCCCGGCGGCAGGTCGTTCATGCTCCCTGACTTGTCGAGCACGATCCCGACGTCGAACGGATGCCGCCCCTTGTTCGTCGCCGTCAGCACCGGAGCGACACCGTCATCGACGAGGATGATGTTCGCCGGCGTATCTCCGGTGTGTTTGGAGACCGCGGAGCATTCGACCGTCGGCGAGGCGACGATGTAGCTCGTGATGCGATACTCGGTGACGTCCTGCGCGCCGACGAAACGCATGGGGATCTGTTTCTCGACTGCGAAGGTGGCGCTGCAGAAATCGGCACCGAAGTTCGAGAGCGGCCTGTAGGTGATTCGCACGTCATTGCCGCCGGCGGTCTCGTAGGTCACGGAGTCCGTGCCGTTCGGCTTCGTATCGCCGAGGTTCAAGGTGATATTGCCGTTCACCACGAGCTGCGAGCCGGCTGGTGCCGCGTTCAGCGTCAGCGTGATGCGTACCTCGCCCGTTTCCTGCTGGGGGTTCCCTCGGGTCGGGATATCGAGGGTAAAGCTCTCGCTGGCGGATGCGGGAACGGATCGCACGGCAAAGACAGCACACAGAACCAGGACCAGGGCGCCTGTCGTTCTTTTCATAAATCCTCACTCGTGTTTCCGGAATAGTAAGCGTCTTTATCCTCGGGTGCGAATTTCGCGATACTCTCCCGCGTCCGATGACGGAACAGATTGCGGTTCGAGGTCTGCGCAAGGAGTTTCCGAAAGTCCTGGCCGTGGCCGGGATCGACCTGAGTGTCGCTTCCGGTGAGGTTTTCGGCCTGCTCGGACCGAACGGCGCCGGCAAGACCACCACGCTGGAGATGATCGAAGGGCTGACCAGCCCCGACGCCGGCGAGATCGTAATCAGCGGTCTGACGTGGGAGCGGAACGCGCAGGAGATCCGGGCCAGGATCGGCGTTCAGCTTCAGGCCACGAGTCTCTACAACAAGATCACGCCGCGCGAAGCGCTGAACCTTTTCGGCGGCTATTACCCGAAGCGGCGCGGGACCGAGGAGCTGCTCGATCTGGTGCAGCTGCGCGACAAGGCCGATGCGTATCACATCACCCTCTCCGGCGGTCAGGCGCAGAGGCTGGCGCTGGCGCTGGCTCTGGTCAACGATCCCGACGTGGTGTTCCTCGACGAGCCGACCGCGGGACTCGATCCGCAGGGGCGGCGGTCGTTGTGGGAAGTTGTCCGGACCATGAAAGCCGAGGGGCGGACGGTCGTGCTGACGACGCACTACATGGACGAGGCGGAAGCGCTGTGCGACCGGCTGGCCATCCTCGATCACGGCAAGATCCTCCGTTCGGGCACACCGGCGGAGCTGATCGCCGGCCTCGGCATCCCCAGCGTCATCGAGCTAACCTTCGACGGCGCGGCTCCCGATCCGGCGGACTTCGCGGCGAGGCTCGGCACCGCCGTCGAGGCCCGCGGCGACATCTGGGAAATCCTGACGCCCGATCCGAAGACGCTGCTGCCAAGGCTCCTCTCCGTGATCGAAAGCACGCATCTCGAATACAACCAGGTCCACGTGCGCAGGGCCACGCTCGAGGACGTCTTCCTCCAGCTCACCGGACGCAGGCTGCGCGAATGAACGGAGAGACGAATCGATGAATCTGCCCAATCCGTTCAAACTCCTCTGGCTCCAGTTCCGGAGCGAGTGGAGGCTCTACCTGCGCGACCGCGGGGCGGTGTTCTGGACCTTCTTCTTCCCGCTTCTGATGCTCTTCGGCTTCGGCCTGATCTTCCGCTCAGGCGGCCCGCCGGCGTTGACGCTGGTGCGCATCGCACCGCCCCAGGAAACCGCGCGCGATCGTGCATTCGTCAAAGCGCTGGAGGATTCGCGGCTGAAGGTATTGACGCTCAACGCCGCCGACGCGGAGCAGCGATGGGCGAAAGGCGAGACGACCGCCCAACTCGAGAGCAGGGGCGACGGATACCGTCTGCGGCTCAACAGCTACCTGTTGACCCAGGGTCAGGTCGTGGCGCAGGCCGCGAGCCAGGCGTTCATGGTGGCCCAGGCGCGGCTGCAGGGACTGCCGGAGCCGGAGCGGATTCCGGTTGTGCTGGAGAGTCCCGGCCATGCGCACTCCGACAATTACGCGGCGTTCCTGGTGCCGGGGTTGATCGGACTGAACCTGCTCAGCATGGGTCTCTTCACCGTCGGAATGGTGACGGTGTCCTATCGGGAGAAGGGAAAGTTTCGACGCCTGGCGGTGACGCCGCTTCCGAAGTGGGTCTTCCTTCTCGGCCAGATCCTGCAACGCGTCACGGTAGTGGTGGTGCAGACGTCGTTGCTGCTGGTGGCCGCGAGAGTCGGCTTCCACATCGCCAATCAGGGCTCCTACCTCATTTTTGCGGCGCTGGTGATCTTCGGGACGGCCGCGTTCCTGGCGATGGGGTTCGCCTTGTCGAGCTTCGCCTCCACGGTCGAGACCTACGGCGCCATCTCGAATCTGGCCTTCTTCCCGATGATGCTGCTCTCCGGCGTCTACTTCCGCATCGATAACGCGCCGAAATGGTTGCAAGCGGCGGTCTTCATCCTGCCGCTGTCGCCTTTCCTGCGGGTGCTGCGCGCGGTCTTCAACGACGGCGCCACGCTCGCCGGCCACGGCACCGGTCTGGCCATCATCGGTATGTGGGCGATTCTGTCGTTCGTACTGGCGGTGAAACGCTTCCGCTGGGTGTGACGGCGGCGCTTCGCGCGTTGTCGGTTATCGGTTGTCGGTTGATGGCGCTCCCAGACAACCGACAACCGATAACCGATAACGCGGCGAAGCCGCTCATTGCAGCAGCAACCGCCTCTGCCGCAACGTCCACGGCTTGCGTTCGATGCGCTCCTCCGGTCGGTAGCGAACAACATCGGCCTCATGTCCCTCGGCGATCGGATCTCCGCGCAGGGACGATACGAGATGGTAGGTGCCGGAGTCTCGGTCGTAATCCATGATCACCAGCTCTTCGTACGGATAACGCACGGGCGGACACGTTCGATTGGCCGGGCATTCGGGGTGACACTCGAGACCGCCCGCGGTGGCGCTGCAGGTTGACCCACGGTCCGGCGTCAAGCGCAATGCGCGCATCGTCGGTTGGTCATACAACAGCCGCAGCCACAACCCGGTCAGGTAGTCGGCCTCGGTGGCGAGATAGCGTCCGGGAACGTCACCGCTGCGCAGGATGATGGCGGTGCCGGGACGCACGGACGGCGCCGCGGTCAAGATCGACGACAGCTCGCGCTGGTGTTGCCGCCACGTCGCGAGGTAGAGGTCCTGTCGCTCCATGCCCCCCCACGTCCCGAAGAAAACGAACGCGACGGCAATGGCCCACGCCAGCGAACGCGCGCGCGGCAGGCGTTCGAACGCCCATCCGATGACTATTCCGATTGCCGCCGAGGCCCATACGCGGGAGAGGATGTGCGTGCGGTAGTGAAGCTCCGAGAACTGGATCGATGCATAGGCCGCATTCGCCACGAGCGCCATCAACCCGAACAGCAGGACAAGAGCGGGTTCGCGCGTGGCGGCGGCACCGTTTATCTTCGTCCTCGCGCGCAGTAGAAAGACGGCAGCGGCGACGAACGACGCAACCGCCATCCACGCCTTCGATATCGCCGCCGGCGGACGCGGATACCACTCCGGCCGCGCGAAGGCCCAGCGCCACGGCGCGAAGTTCTCGATCCACAGTTTGATGGCCCGTCGTATGACCGCGCCGGCCGGCATCGGCACGATCGCCAGCGCGGCATAGCCCTTCGGGTCATGAAGAAACGACCACTCGACAATCGCAACCGGGATGAGAACGATCGCCCATACGGCAAGGAGGACGAGCAGCTTCTTCTCCGGCCGCCAGCCGCTGATCCAGACAAGAAGAAACACCGCGAATGGGACGGCTGGCAGTCCTACGTCCATGTTCCAGAGGGAGCTCGTCAGCAGGAGCGCGGATACCACCAGCGTCCAACTCTTCCCATCGCGCAGCCAGAGCAACGCGCATCCGAAGGCCGCCAGAAAGCACGATGCGGCGACGTTGTACGCCAGCGGGACAATGCTCGCGGTCTGGTAGTCACTCGTGGCCGTGAGCGTCAGGCAGATGACGAGGAATCGCGTCAACCGCTGGTTCGGAAGAAGGAGGCTGACGATCCATCCTGCCAACAGACCCATGGCCAGCCACGTCGCTGCCGACATGAGCTGCAAGGTCTCGATCGGATAGGGGGTCACGTTTGCGAGCGCCGACGGAAGGAGCGTCAGACGGCGCAGCGGGCTCGAATCGCCGTCGAAGAGCTTCCAGAACGAGCGATGCGAACGCACGAAGGCCAGCCCGAGCGCCTGGACGTCGTCCTGCCACATCCCGCGCCGGAACGCGGAAACGCCCCACACCAGAATGGTGAGCAAGACGTAGCAAACGACGTCGGGCAAGGTCCGGTCACGGACCGCCGGCTCGCGGACTATGGGAGATGTCATGGGGAGATGAAACGGACGCGGAGATTCTAACCGGTCACCGGCGAAGAGCAGGAAGGATATTGAAGCGGCCGCCGCCGAGCGGTCTGTAGACGCCGAAGTCGCTCCGGTCGATCGTGAAGATGCGCCGGACGTTTTCCCGCTCCGCGACCCGGACCAGAGCCGCGTCGGCCAGATCCATCGGCAGGTCGTGATGCTTCTTCATCAACTCCCACGTGGCATAATCGTCCACGCCGCAGTCGCCGGCCGTTCCATCCATGAATTCCACCCCCGGGGAAAGCGTGCGCGGGTTGCCGCCAACCGTTGAAGACCTGCCCGCGCCATTCGATGACTCCGCCCTGCCGGAAGATCCGCTCGTGGTTATCGAGCAGCGGAACTCCTGGATCAACATCGACGTCCCGGAGTTATGGCGGAATCGCGAGCTGCTCTACTTCCTGATCTGGCGCGACATCAAGGTCCGTTACAAACAGACGCTGCTCGGCGCGGCGTGGGCGCTGCTCCAGCCCGCCTTCATGATGCTCATCTTCACGCTCGTCTTCGGCCGGCTGGCGGGAGTCAGCGGAGGCATCCCCTACCCGCTCTTCGCGCTGGCGGGACTGGTGCCCTGGACATTTTTCGCCAACGCCGTCGCCAACAGCGGCAACAGCCTGGTCAACAACGTGCAACTGGTCACCAAGGTCTACTTCCCGCGCCTGCTCATGCCGGCGGCGGCCGTTCTCGCGGGCATGGTCGATCTTGGCCTCTCCACGCTCCTTCTCGGCGGGATGATGCTCTATTACGGCGTCCGGCTGACGCCTCATATCCTGATGCTTCCGGTTCTCTTCGGATTGACCACGCTCTGCGCGATCAGCACGGGAATGTGGATGTCCGCGCTAAACGTCAAGTACCGCGACGTCCGGTTCGCATTGCCGTTCATGATTCAGCTCTGGTTGTTCGGCTCGTCGGTCGTCGTACCGTCGACCGTCGTCCCTCCGCACCTTCGCTGGCTGCTCTACCTCAATCCGATGTCGCCGATCATCGAGGGATGCCGTTCCGCGCTGTTCTCTACACCGTTTCACTGGAAGGCACTGGCCCTGGCCACGGCCATTACCTCCGCGGCATTCGTAGTCGCGGCGCACGTGTTCAAGAAGACCGAGAGGAGTTTCGCCGACTTCATCTGAGCGCGGCTACGGCAAGACCATGCGTCCCATCATCAACATCGAGAACGTCGGCAAGCAGTACCGCGTCGCGTCGAAGAAACGCGCGGCGTACGCCACCCTGCGCGAAGCACTGGTCGGCGCCTTCGATACATCAGTGAAACGTATGACCGGCCGCGCCGAGGTGAGCGGGGAGGAGACGTTCTGGGCGCTGCGGGGAATCAACCTCGACCTTTACCCCGGCGACCGCCTCGGAATCATCGGCTGCAATGGCGCGGGAAAATCGACTCTGCTGAAAATCCTCTCCCGGATCACCGAGCCTACCGAAGGGCGTACCCGTCTTTATGGCCGCGTGGGGAGTCTGCTCGAGGTGGGAACCGGCTTTCATGGGGAGCTGACCGGCCGCGAGAACATCTACCTCAACGGCGCCATCCTCGGCATGAAGCACGCCGAGATCGAGCGCAATTTCGAGGAGATCGTCGCCTTCGCCGAGATCGGCCGTTTTCTCGACACTCCCGTCAAACGCTTCTCGACCGGCATGTATATGCGGCTGGCCTTCGCCGTGGCCGCGCATCTGCAGCCCGAGATTCTGATCGTCGACGAAGTTCTGGCAGTCGGCGACGCGGCATTTCAGAAGAAATGCCTCGGCAAGATGAGCGAGGTCTCGCGCGACGGTCGCACCGTGATCTTCGTCTCGCACAACATGGCCGCCGTACAGAACCTCTGCAGCCGCGTGGCCTGGCTCGCCGGCGGCCGGATCGTCCAGGAAGGCGATCCGGGCCGGGTCATCAACGATTATCTGAGGACCACGCTGACGACGATGAGCCAGCAGAACTGGAGCGATCCGTCGACGGCGCCCGGCAACGACCGCGTGCGCCTGCACCGGGCCGCGGTCCTCCCCGCGAACGGCGCGCTGCAGGATCACGTCACCGTGCGCACGCCGCTCCGCGTCGAATTCGAATATTGGAACCTCCTGCCGGGCGCACAATTGAACCTGACCGTCGTCGTCCGGACCGAAGAGGGGTCGGCGATCTTCAGCACGGCGTCGTTCCGCGAACCGGAGTGGCACGGGAAGCCGTTTCCGGCCGGACTGTTTCGAAGCTCTTTCGAGATTCCCGCCGACCTGCTCAATGACGGCGTTCACCGCGTGCAACTGGACATACGCAGGAATGAGCGGGATCTCATCTTCCACATGGACGACATCCTGGTCTTCGACGTTCTCGACGCCGTCGAGGAACGGTCGGTCTGGTTCGGAAAATGGGTCGGTGCGGTACGCCCCCAATTGGAGTGGCAGACCGGCCTGATTGTCGACCCATCGTTGCCGGCCATAGGAACGACTTCCGCGACGTGATTCCGATGCTGTAGAGCGGAATGCGTCACGCGCGCGTGATGGACGTCATCCGAATGTGTGTTACTTGGGCTCGCAAATTGTTTGACGATGCTGTACCGTCCACAAATCGCACGGCAACGAAGTGGAGGTTGTTCCTATGGATATCCGCAGAGCTACGCTTGTGTTTGCTCTATTGACGTTTCTATCCGGCCAGGCTATCGCGCAGAAACGAATCACCGACCTCAGCGGACGCGAGGTCAGCGTCGGCTCCTCGGTAGTCCTCAAAACAGCGCGGCGCGTGATCAAGAGCACCAGCCTCCATCCCATCGCCAGCTCGATCGTCACCGTGAACGCGGGACCTGATATCGACGCCGCGAACAACGATTACCGCCGTATCCAGAACGCTCTGAACGCAGCAGCGGCCGGCGACACCATCATCCTCAGCGGCACCTTCGATTTCACGCAGCCGTTCGCTGCCGCCGCCTGGGCGCTCGGCAATGACAACACGGCCAATACCGCCGATGACTACGAGGTCCTGGTTCCGTCGGGAGTCAACAACGTCACGCTCACGGCCACGTCGCTCGGCAGCGCTACCATTCAGGGACCGGGCGACCTCGCTGCTGTGAACCTCGAGGGCTTTCTCGTTTTCGACTCCTCCGACTTTCCGGGAGGCAGCCAGGGATGGACGATCTCGAATCTGCGCATCCTTGATTTCGACCTCTCCATCGGCATGTTTGCCGGCAGTTCGAGCGACTACAACAACACGACGATCACGAACAACTTCATCCGTATCCCTACGGACCTCAATGCCACAGTCGCTCCGGCCGACACGCTCCAGAACATCGGCATTAACTTCAGCTTCGGGACAAACCAATCAATCACCGGTAACAGTTTTCAGATCCCCGGCGACGGCGTCAGCGACTCCGGCGCAGGGAACTTTTCCACCAGTGTGGTCATGCAGTCGAACACCAGCGGCGGCAGCGTCTACGATGGCTTGAACATCTCCAATAACGTCATCCATACTCTCAACGCCCAGTCGGCAAACCCTCAGGTGACGCTCGGTATCTGGGAGAACGGCCACGCTCACACCAGCAACATCACCATCGCCAACAACAGCTTCCTCAACGATGCCGCAGGGAACAGTCCGTCGCTGAATATCGAACGCGCCTTCCGCGTGACCTCGCATTCCGGCGCCAGCAGCACCGTCACCTACAGCGGTAACACGGCATCTGGCGCCAATATCGGGTACCAGTGGATTGCAGGGTCGGACTTTTCCGGAAACCTGCCCGTGCGGCTGATCAGCAACACCATCACCAACTGCGATACGGGCGTGCTCGTACAATCGAATGGTCTCGCCCACCTCGAGACCAACGTCATCACGGGCAGCGGCGCGGGCGGCGGCGTACATGTCGCCACCGGAACGCTGGCAGCCTTCGGGACCAACCCGAACGGGATCGACCATAGCTTCGTTACCGGCGGGTCGGCGGATGGAGTGTTGATCGACGCCACCGCGGGTGCGATCGCGCCGCTTCTCTACAACGACTTGAGCAACAACACCGGTTTCGGTCTGAACAACCTGAGCGCGGGATCGATAACCGCCGTGAACAACTACTGGGGAAGCAATCTCGCCGCTTCCGTTGCCGCCGAAGTGAGCGGCACCCCCAACTTCGATCCATGGCTCGCCAGCGGAACGGACGTCAGCGCCAGCATCGGCTTCCAGCCGTTCGTCTACGCGACAACCACCACCGTCGCAAATCTGACCACGTTCGCCGGTACCGCGGCAGCCGATACCGGATCCATGCTCGCCACGAGCCCGGTGACGTTGACCATGGACGGCGATACCGGCTTCGTTCCTCTGGCGGAGCTTCTCAAGGTCGACATCCAGCTCGGGGGGAGCGACGACATCTTCACCCTCGGCCAGACCGGCATACCGACCACCCTCGACGGCGGCGCCGGCAATGACACGCTGATCGGTACGAACGTCGCCCAGACCTGGAACATCACCGGCGCGAACAGCGGCAACATCCCCGGCGCCACGAGTGGGTTCCAGAATGTCGAATCGCTGCTCGGCGGCACCGCCGCGGACTCCTTCGTCTTCGGCGCGGCCGGCAGCATTGCCCAGAAGCTCGACGGCAACCTCGGCGTCGATTCGCTCGACAACACCGCCATCCCCGCTCACAGCGTCACGCCGACCGGACCCGGCACGCTCGACGGCTTCATGGGAACGGCAACCGGGGTCGGCACGACCTTCGACAACATCAACCTCATCGCCTCCCCCGCCGACCTGGCCGTTCTCAAGACCGGACCAGCAAGCGCGAACGCAAGCACCGTCATCAGCTACACAATCACCGTCACAAACAACGGCCCGAATGCGGCCATCAACGCCGCGCTGTCCGACACCATCCCTGCCGGAACGACCTTCGCCTCGGTCGTCGCCCCCGGCGGCTGGAGCTGCGTGACGCCCGCGGTGAACGGCACCGGCACGGTCACCTGCACGCTGGGATCGATGGCCGTCGGCTCCGCGGTGTTCACACTCAACGTGAACGGCCCCGCCGGAGCGGCGACGGTCAGCAACACCGCCACTGTATCGTCTTCGTCGACCGATGGGACGCCCGGCAATAACACTTCGACCGCCAACACGAACGTCACCACGACCGCGGATCTCTCGATCACGAAGACGCCGCAGCCCGGCCCGTACGGAACCAGCAGCCCGCTGACCTACACGATCGTCGTCTCCAACGCCGGTCCCGGGGCGGCCGCGAATGTCGTCGTCACCGACATCCTCCCCGCAGGCACGACGTTCACCTCCGCCACGCCCACCCAGGGAAGCTGCAGCGGTACGACCACCGTCACCTGCAACCTCGGCACGATCGCCAACGCCGGCTCGGCAACGATCAGTCTTACGGTCACGTCGCCGTCCACCGCGGGCTCGGTGTCGAACACGGCCACCGTGACCACATCGAGCTCCGATCAGAACCCGGCCAACAACACCGCTACTTCGACCATCACCACAGTCCCCGCGGCCAACATCCCCGCCACATCTCCGCGCGTCTTGTTGTTGCTGGCCATTGCGCTGGCCATGGCGGGCTTCGTCGCGTTACGATTGAAATAAGACCTCCGGAGTGCGGCGGCCAGCCCGCCGCACTCCCCTTCCCAACGCCTCTCCTTCCCGATACTCTCCAACGAACAGGAGATTCCATGCGCACGATTGGCCGAATCCGTGTCAGCCTTGCCGTCATCGTAATGTCTGCACTACCGAACATTCTCACTGCACAGCCAAAACCGCCGGCGACGGAGAAGAAACCGCACGTCACGAAGATTCACGGCGACACGCTGGTCGACAATTACTTCTGGCTGCGGGAGAAATCGAATCCTGATGTCATCGCGCACCTGGAGGCGGAGAACGCCTACACCGCGGCGATGATGACCGGCACCGAGGCGCTGCAGCAGAAGCTCTACGACGAGATGCTCGGGCACGTGAAACAGACCGACGTCAACGTTCCCTACCGGCTCGGCCAGTACTACTACTACTCGCGCACCGAGGAGGGAAAGCAATACCCGATCTACGCGCGCAAGAAAGGAAGCCTCGACGCGGCCGAAGAGATCACCCTCGATCTCAATGAGCTGGCCAAAGGGCTCAAGTTCCTTGCGCTCGGCAGCTATCGCATCAGCGATGACGGCAACCTGCTGGCCTACTCCACCGACAGCACCGGCTATCGCCAGTACACGCTCTTCATCAAGGACCTGCGGACAGGCGCACTGCTCCCCGAGAAGGTCGAGCGCGTCGATACGGTCATGTGGGCCACCGACAACAAGACCATCTTCTACGTCACCGAAGACAACGTCACCAAACGGTCCGACAGTTTCTACCGCCACGTCCTCGGCACGCCGGCGTACGACCTCGTGTTCCATGAGCCCGACGAGCTCTATGACATCGGCGCCTTCCGTACGCGCGACAAAGCGTTCATCGTCGTCGAGTCCGGAAGCAAGACCACCACCGAGGCGCGCTATCTTCCCGCCAACAAGCCGGACGAGGCGCTGCGCGTGGTCGTGCCGCGCAGGAACGACCATCGCTATTTCGTCGATCATCGCGGCGACCGCTTCTACATCCGCACGAATGATCAGGCCAGGAACTACCGGCTCGTGACGGCGCCCGACTCCGCTCCGGAGATGAAGAACTGGAAGGAGATCATCCCCGCGCGCGCCGAGGTCAAACTCGATGGTGTCGATCTCTTCAAGGACCACATGGCTGTGGCCGAGCTGAAGGGCGGCTCCCAGACCATCCGCGTCGTCGATTTCGCGACCGGCAAGTCGGCGCCGATCGTCTTCCCGGAGCCGGTGTACTCCGTGTTTCTCGATACGAATCCCGAATACGAGACCACGACGCTACGCTATCGCTATCAATCGCTGACCACGCCGAGCTCGGTCTTCGACTACGACATGGAGAAGCACGCCAGCACGCTGCAGAAGCGCTTCGAGGTGCCGCATTACGACGCCTCGCAACTGGCCTCGGAGCGCATCTACGCTACGGCGACCGACGGGACGAAGATCCCGATTTCCATCGTCTACAAGAAGCCCCTCGTCCGCGACGGTAAGCGTCCGATGCTGCTCTACGCGTACGGCTCCTACGGCTCACCGACCTGGCCGACGTTCAATTCGAACCGGCTGACCCTGCTCGATCGCGGCGTGATCTACGCCATCGCGCACATACGAGGGGGTGGCGAGCTGGGCGAACCGTGGCGCGAAGCCGGCCGGATGATGGCCAAGCGCAACACGTTCACCGATTTCATCGACGCGGCCGACAGCGTGGTCAAAGAGAAGTACACCACCAGCAACCGGCTGGTGATCCAGGGCGGCAGCGCGGGCGGCCTGCTCATGGGCGCCGTGGTCAACATGCGCCCCGACCTTTTCAAGGCGGTCGTGGCCCAGGTTCCCTTCGTCGACGTCATCAACACCATGCTCGATGCCAGCCTGCCGCTGACGACGAGCGAATACCTCGAGTGGGGCAACCCGAACATCAAGAAGGAGTACGACTACATCAAGACCTACTCCCCCTACGACAACATCGCCGCGAAGCCGTATCCGGCCATGCTGGTGAAAGTATCGCTCAACGATAGCCAGGTGCCGTACTGGGAGGGGACGAAGTTCGTGGCCAAGCTCCGCGAGATGAAGACCGACACGAACCCGCTGCTCCTCAAGGTCAACATGGGCGCCGGCCACGGCGGCTCCTCGGGCCGCTACGACGCATTACGCGAAAACGCCGCCGACCAGGCCTTTATCCTGAAGCAGATGGGGATCAACGAGTAGCTCAACTGCATCACCTTTGAATGAGGTAGTTTTCTTTGCGCGGCCGCTTGAAGATGATCTCGTAGATTCCCGTCGTTTCGGAACTCGCTCCGGCCTTCGAGATCGCCCTCCGCGCTGAGGCGGCTTCCCATCCATCCCGGCCTATCTTGTCGAGGGCCTTCGCCAGATCTTCGTCTGGAAGATCAACAACCATGTACTCCCACGCTGTGATACCTGAAGGCTGCGGAGTAGGCCGCAAGACACTCCAGACATTCGCGACGGCGACCACCAGCAGGAGAAGGATAGCGACGATCCCGAGTACTTTCATATTCGACCTCACTTCGCGAAGCACAGGTCGCCGGAATTCAGTATTCCAAGGCTGAACCCATACAGTGGCGGATGCTTTCTGGGCTGAAGGACTCACGCGAAGGCGCCGAGTGCGCGGAGAGAGAAGTTCTCGTCATCTCCTCCGCGTCTCCGCGTGAGTTCAAGTCGTTCGCTCCAGCGTCAATTGAACACGAACATCCGGGAAACTGTACACAGCGATGTTTACGATCTTCGATCTCATCATCTTCTTTGAAGAAGTCGTCCTCGACTGCGAAACGAGAACCACATCACCTTTTTGTCATGTTGATCTGCACGCTCTCCGGAACTCGGTTGTACATCGCTCCATCGGCGGCGTCGATGATCCATCCGGGGATGCCACCGATGGCGAGATTACCCCAGATCCAGCCTGAAATCGCCTTGGCAAATGTCGCCGATGCGTCCTCGTAGCCGTCGTGGGACAGAGTCAATCCGCACTTGTCAGCATTCCTCTTGAGTTTCACCGTAACCGGCGTGACTCCGGCGTTCTGGACGCCATTGCCGCAGTCGACTGCCACGGATGCCCCGGCAGGTATGGAGTTCACCGGTACTTCCTGGTAGCGGCCGTGCGCGACAGTGGCGCAACGCGTACAGATCGACAGCACAGCAATCGCAAACAGCGTTCGTGTCATGTTTTTCCCCTTTCCTCTTACGACACCAAACCGTCGAGAAGGTGGGGGTGAACGGATGACCGATTTGAGCCGGCGAAGCTGGCTTAAGGTCGTAGCCCCAGGCTTCAGTCAAGGCTTCAGTCGGGGGAAACGCGGGCATCATTGTTCCGAGCCAACTTGTGGATGCTCGTTCTCCCCCGGCTAGAAGCCGGGGGCTACGGACCTTAAGCCAGCTTCGCTGGCGCAGACCGTAGCCCCGGACTGGACACTCGTTTCGGGGAAGCCGTACTAAGTACAGGTCTCCAAAAATTCAATGTCCAACGCCAAACCCAAACAGGTTGCGTGTGCTTCTGACCTGAAGGACTCACGCGGAGGCGCGGAGTACGCGGAGTACGCGGAGAAGGAAGTTCTCGTCCTCTCCTCCGCGTGAGCTCAATTCGTTACCCGTTCGCCTCGCTCTTCCTGTTCTTGAACTTCGCGGCGATGAAGTCGCGGTTCATCCGGGCAATGAAGTCGATGGAGATCTCCTTCGGACAGACGGCTTCGCACTCGCCGAACATCGTGCAGCTTCCGAAATGCTCCTCCATGATCTCCACCATGCGCACGACGCGCTCGTAGCGCTCGGGCTGACCCTGCGGGAGCAGGCCGAGGTGGGCGACCTTGGCGGAGGTGAAGAGTTGCGCGGCGCCGTTCGGACACTGCGCGACGCACGCGCCGCACTGGATGCATGCGGCGGCGTCCATCGACCGATCCTGCACCGCTTTCGGGATCAGCATCGTATTCGCTTCGACGGCGCTGCCGGTATTCACGGAGATGAAGCCGCCGGCCTGGATGATCATGTCGAGCGGGCTGCGGTCGACGATGAGGTCCTTGATGATGGGAAAGGCCCGTGCGCGCCATGGCTCGACGCGAATCTCGTCACCGTGCTTGAAGTGCCGCATGTGGAGCTGGCAGGTGGCCGTGCCGCCGGCCGGACCGTGGGCGATGCCGTTGATCGTCATCCCGCACGAGCCACAGATCCCTTCGCGGCAGTCGTGCTCGAAGTGGATCGGCTGCTCGCCACGCTCGGTGAGCCGCTCGTTGACGACGTCGAGCATCTCCAGAAACGATGCCTCGGGGCTGATGTCCTTGGCCTCGTAGGTGACGAACTTCCCTTCGGCCGTTCGCGAGGCTTGCCGCCAGACTTGTAGTGTGAGGTCCATCTATTTGTAGCTCCTCGTAGCGAGCTTCGCTTCCTCGTAGACCAGCGGCTCTTTGTGCAGGCTCGGCGCGCTGTTGTCGCCGGTGAACTCCCAGGCGCCGACGTAAAGAAAGTCGTCGTCGTTGCGTTTTGCTTCGCCTTGCTCCTGATACTCGACGCGGAAATGGCCGCCGGCTGATTCCTCGCGGTGCAGCGCGTCGATGCACATCAACTCGCCGAGGTCGAAGAAGTCGGCCACGCGTCCGGCGCGCTCGAGAGCCTGGTTCGGCTCGTCGTTCGTGCCCAGGACCCGCACGTCGCGCCAGTACTGGTCGCGAAGCGTGCGGATGTCGCCGATCGCCTTCTTCAACCCCTCCGCGGTGCGGGCCATGCCGCAGTACTCCCACATGATGTTGCCGAGCTCGCGGTGGAAGGAGTCGACGCTGCGCGTTCCTTTCGCCGACACGAGCTTGTTGATGCGCTGCTCGACCTCGGCCTGCGTTTGCTTGAACTCCGGACGATCGGCCGAGACTTTCTTGCCGAGCTGGCCGGCCAGGTAGTCGCCGACCGTCACCGGCAGCACGAAGTAGCCGTCGGCAAGACCCTGCATCAGGGCGCTGGCGCCGAGGCGGTTCGCGCCATGGTCGGAGAAATTCGCCTCGCCGCCGACGTAAAGGCCGGGGATGGTCGACATCAGGTTGTAGTCGACCCATAGCCCGCCCATCGTGTAGTGCGGCGCCGGATAGATCCTCATCGGCACGACGTACGGATCCTCGGCGGTGATGTCCTGGTACATCTCGAAGAGATTGCCGTAGCGCTCTTCGATGACCTTGCGCCCGAGACGTTTGATGGCATCGGCGAAGTCGAGATAGACGCCGCGCCCTCCCGGACCGACGCCCTTCCCCTCATCGCACACTTCCTTCGCGCCGCGCGAGGCGATGTCGCGCGGGGCGAGATTGCCGTAGCTCGGATACTTGCGCTCGAGGTAGTAGTCGCGCTCGTCTTCCGGAATCTGATCGGGGCGCCGCGTGTCGCCCGCTTTTTTGGGCACCCAGATGCGTCCGTCGTTGCGCAGCGATTCCGACATCAGCGTCAGCTTCGATTGGAAGTCGCCGCTCTGCGGAATGCAGGTTGGATGAATCTGCGTGTAGCAGGGATTGGCGAAGTAGGCACCGCGGCGGTAGGCGCGCCAGATGGCCGTGGCGTTTGATGCCTTGGCGTTCGTCGAGAGATAAAAGACATTGGCGTAGCCGCCGGTGGCCAGCACGACGGCATCCGCGGCGTAGGACATGATCGTGCCGGTGACGAGGTTGCGGGTGACGATCCCTTTGGCCTGACCGTCGACGAGAACGACGTCGAGCATCTCGTGCCGGGGGAACATCGTCACGCGCCCGAGTCCGATCTGTCGCTCGAGGGCCTGGAACGCGCCGAGGAGGAGTTGCTGTCCTGTCTGGCCGCGGGCGTAGAAGGTTCGCGAGACCTGCACCCCGCCGAACGAGCGGTTCTCGAGGACGCCGCCGTATTCACGTGCGAAGGGAACGCCTTGCGCAACGGCCTGATCGATGATGTCGACGCTCAGCTCGGCCAGGCGGTAGACGTTGGCCTCGCGCGAGCGGTAATCGCCGCCTTTGACGGTGTCGTAGAAGAGCCGGTAGATGCTGTCGCCGTCGTTCTGGTAGTTCTTGGCGGCGTTGATGCCCCCCTGCGCGGCGATCGAGTGCGCGCGGCGCGGGGAGTCGTGATAGACGAAGCACTGCACGTTGTAGCCGAGCTCCGCCATCGAGGCCGCCGCCGCCGCGCCGGCAAGACCGGCACCGACGACGATGACGTCGTACTTCCGTTTGTTGGCCGGATTGACGAGCTTGCAGTGGGCCTTGGCGTACTCCCACTTCCTGTCGATCGGTCCGGGCGGGATCTTGCTGTCTAGAGCCATCGAGTCTTCACCTGCCTATGTGATGCGGAAAGGCGTGCAGCCGGAATCAGCGCAGAACGCCTGTGAGAACGGCGATCGGAAAGGAGATGTTCGCGAGCGTGACCACCACGGCAAAGACCGTGGCGAACCCTCGCTTCCATGAATTGAATCGGTCGTGACTGAGCCCGACCGAATTGAACATGCTCCAGAGGCCGTGGTAGAGGTGCATCCCCAGCGCGAGGTTGGCCACGATGTAGATCGCGCTCACCCACCAGACCTGAAAACCGGTCACGAAGTTGTGGTAGACGTCGTGCTCGATAAAGTCCGGATGCAGCGTGCCGAACGTCAGGTGCAGCAGGTGGTAGATGACGAAGAGGGCGATGATCACGCCGCCCCAGCGCATCGTCCGAGCCGCATAGCCGGCGGAGACGTAATCGCGCTCCGCATAGCCGACCGGCCGGGCCCGCCGGTTCATGAGCGTGAGCTGCGTGGCCGCCTGAATGTGCAGCCAGACGGCGATGAGCAGCAGCGCACGGACGGCGTAGAGCGCCCCTTTGGCCGGCAGCAGCGGCGCGCCCATGGTGATCAGAAATGCCGCGTAGGCGTTGTAGTGCTCCGGCCCCGTGTAGACCTTCAGGTTGCCGGCCATATGCAGGAAGATCCAGCCGAAGAGGAAGAATCCGGTCACGGCCATGACCGCTTTCTTGCCGATGGCCGAGTGCCAGAAGCCGAGGAGCCAGGAAGCGCGAGCGTTCGTTGTCGCGGGAGCTGCAGCAGTCATGGCTGCATCATATCGATGATGGGTCGCCGGTCAAGGATGGCCGTCACAACCGGCTGCGTGCGATCCACTTCCGCACTTCGTCCCGCACCCGTAACCCCGGCGTCTCCGCGGTCTGCCCTTCGAAGAAATCCAGATATCCCGCCGCCGTCCGGGCCAGATAATCGGTCGTGGCCACACGGTAGGTACGCGCAGGATCGATGACCGCCGGTCCGGCAACGATGGCGAACGAATCGCTCCCCTTCCGCGAGTCTCCGTACGCCAGAAGCTTCTGCACCGCGTCACCGCGCAGTGAATAAACGACGATCTCGTTGTCGTACGGCATCGCCGCCCGCAAGGCTTCGAGCGTGACACGCCCGCGCGGAAGGGCCTGCCGGAAACTGCTGGCAGTCGACAGCGCCACGTCGGCGTGAACCGCATCGCGCATGATCTCGACGGACTTCTTTGCGAATGCCTCGACCGGCAATGGTGCATGCAACGTTCCGATGGTGACGAACAGCGGCGCGTATTGCGGATCGTGCTCGAGGTCGTGCTCCATCGCCGCCACCCGGCGGGCGATCGCCGCGTCTTGCGGCATGTGGGAGTCGACAGGAACGAGCCCGCCTCGGACACCGACGAGCTTGTGATCTTCGAATGTCAGCACGACGCGGCTGATATACGTCAGGTACTGGAACGGCGAAATGAACCAGGTCGGCGTTCCGTCGATGCGCATCAGGTCGCGTTTCAAGTGACTATGCGTACCGAAGATCAGGTCGATCCCCGGAACCGAGCGTGCCAGCGCGAAGTCGTCGTCGAGATGTTCGTGTCCGATCATGACCACGACGTCGGCATGCTGTTTCTCGCGCAGGTCCCGCACGGCGTTTCGCGCCGCGGGGACGGGATCATCGAAATGCAGCGTCGGCTCCTTGACGAGCGTCTTGAAGTCGCTGCCTGCGACCGCAAACACGCCGACCCGAATCCCGTTGACGACAAAGACGCGCGACGGAAGAAAGCCGTTCGTATTGGCGCTCAGGACAGGATAACGGATCGCGGCGAGGCACGTTTGCATCTCGTGAATGCCGTAGTCGGGATCGTGATTACCGAATGCAACGGCATCGACGATGCCGTTGAACCACGGCCACTCCGCACAACGGTATTTGTCCGACCACGCCGGCGAGCCTTTGTTGATCATATCGCCGCCGGAGAACACCAGCGCCCCGCGCTGTTTCTCCTCGCGCAGATAACCAACAGCCCTGGCGATCCCTCCCTGCGATTCCCGTCCCTCGGAATAGGACGGTAATGCGTGCGAGTGATAGTCGGAGAAGTGGAGGAGTGTTACGCGCGTCGTCCGGGCGTGAGCAGCCACGCAGACGAAAAGCAGCGGGAAAAACAAAGGGCGCCACGAGGAGCGCCCTTTGTCACAGACAGACGACGATTGAATCACCGGCCGACAGCGGACTTCATGGCGTTGATGGCCGCTTCGCGTCCTGAGTCCTTGGCGATCTTCTGATACTGCCCGCGGCGGCTGGCCGGGATCTGCCGGATCAGGCCGAGGTAGCGGCCCTGAAGCTGGCGCGACGCCAACTGCTCCGGCGTAATGCGGGCGCGGCGGCGGCGCTTGACCGGAGCCGCTGCGGCGACAGGCGAAGCCGCCATTGGTGGCGGCGCAGGCGCTGCCGCTTTCTTACCGCTTCCGGGCGGGCGTCCACGACGCTTGCCGCTTCCCGGTGGGCGTCCAGGCGGACGTCCGCGGCGCTTGCCGGTTGTGGTGCCGCTTGTGGCGGCGGCCGGCGCGGCGGCACCCGCATGGGCACGCAGCGTCTGCAAACGGGACTCGAGATCGCTGATCTCCCGATGCATGTCGCTGACGTAACGGCTCACTTCACTGGCGGAAATCCTACGATCGGCGATCAGGCAATCCAACACGTAGGATGCCTGTCCAGCGGACAACTGAGGAGCAGGGACATTCAGTCTGGGTCTTGGCACGTTATTCACTCCTTCTTGTGCGTTCTGCACATCGATCTGTGCATGCTACCAGAAATTCACCGCTGCGGCGCAATAAGACATCGATAACAGCCGGATTTAATCGTTCCCGGTTCTGCCCGCCAGCCTGCATTTCTCACAGACTCACGTAAATCGACGGCAGCCTGTTACCCGTCGAGGGCCTTCTCCTCCCGCGGTTTTTTGCGGGGGGAGAAGGTGCCGACAGGCGGATGAGGGGGGCGTACACGTGAATGCGCGACTTACCGACGCTGGTCCGGGAGACTACTTGAAGGCGCCGCAAGCATGTTGCCATTCAGCCCACGCGTTCGAATGACGTCCGCGTGAAACGCCCCCTCATCCGCCTGTCGGCACCTTCTCCCCCAGCCGAAAAGCGCTGGGGGAGAAGGCCCTCGACGAGTAACGGAGTGCCGGCGATTCAAGTGAGAGTGGCCGTGCCGGCCTAGTAGCGATAGTGATCGGATTTGTAAGGTCCCTCGACCGGCGTTCCGAGGTACTTGGACTGGTCCGCCGTCAACTTCGTCAGCTCCACGCCGAGGTGCGCGAGATGCAGGCGGGCCACTTCCTCGTCCAGCCTTTTGGGAAGCACGTAGACCTGTTTCTGATACTCGCCTTTGTTCTGCCAGAGGGCGAGCTGCGCCAGGACCTGATTGGTAAACGACGCCGACATCACGAACGACGGATGCCCCGTTGCGCACCCGAGATTCATCAGTCTCCCCTCGGCGAGGATCAGCACGCTGTGCCCGTCGGGAAAGACCCATTCGTCGTACTGGGGTTTAATGTTGACCCGCTTCACTCCGGCGTACTTCTTGAGGCCGGCCATGTCGATCTCATTGTCGAAATGGCCGATGTTGCTGACGATGGCCTTGTTCTTCATCCGGGCCATGTGATCGGCGGTGATGACGTTCCGGTTGCCGGTGGCGGTGACGAAGATGTCGGCGCGCTCGACGACGGAATCGAGAGTCCGCACCTCGAATCCCTCCATAGCCGCCTGCAGCGCACAGATGGGATCGATTTCGGTGACGACGACGCGCGCTCCCTGCCCGCGCAGCGCCTGCGCGCAACCTTTGCCGACTTCGCCGAAGCCGCAGACCAGCGCCAGCTTGCCGGCGATCATGACGTCCGTGGCCCGATTGAGGCCGTCGACGACGGAGTGGCGGCATCCGTAGATGTTGTCGAATTTCGACTTCGTCACCGAGTCATTGACGTTGATGGCCGGGAAGAGCAGCTCCCCCGCTTCCATCATCTGATACAGCCTGTGAACGCCGGTGGTGGTCTCCTCGGAGACGCCTTTGAGATCGGCGGAGACGCGCGTCCAGCGCTTCGGATCGCGCTTCAATTCGGCACGGAGAAGGTCGAGGATGACGCCCCACTCTTCCGGCTCGGCGTTGTCATCAAAAGCGGGAACGTGTCCCTTTCCTTCGAACTCGACGCCTTTGTGCACGAGCAGCGTGGCATCGCCGCCATCATCAACGATGAGGTTCGGCCCCGCCCCGTCCGGCCATTGCAGCGCCTCGGAGGTACACCACCAATACTCCTCGAGCGTCTCCCCTTTCCATGCGAAAACCGGGATGCCCTTCGGATCGTCCACCGTGCCGCCCGTCTCCGGACGCCCGACCACGACGGCCGCCGCGGCAGGATCCTGCGTCGAGAAGATGTTGCAGCTCACCCAGCGAACATCGGCGCCGAGGATGGCCAGCGTCTCGATGAGAACGCCGGTCTGAACGGTCATGTGCAACGACCCCATGACCCGCGCCCCGGTCAGAGGCTTCGACTTCCCATACTTCTCCCGGCAAGCCATCAGCCCAGGCATCTCATGCTCAGCCAGCCGCATCTCGGCCCGCCCAAGCGTGGCCAGGCTCAGATCTTTAACTTTGAACGGCTCGCGGCCCGCGGCGCGGGCAGCATCAAATGAATGCGTAACTTCGAGTGTAGCGGTCATGCCAGTGTTTTGCTCCTTCGAATTAGCGAGGCTCGACGTGAAGGCCGGCCACGGTGGGAAGGGGATTGTATCGCATCGGTTGATACGTCGAAGGGCCGTCCGCAGATGACGCAGATATACGCGGATAAGACCGTCCTGGATCTGCGTTCATACGCGTCATCTGCGGATGGTTCTTCGACCGTCTACGTCTATGACGCCATGAAGATCTACACCTATTCGGAAGCCCGTCAAAACCTCGCAACTCCTCTGGAAGAGGCCCCACGAAAGGGAGAAGTCTGCATCAGGCGGCGCGACAGAGAGTTTTGTTCTTCGTCCGGAAGGCCAGCCCGCTGACCATTCGACGTCCAGCGGACGGACCTTGATCTGGGAGCATGAGCAGACCGTCCGCCATCTAGTGGCGAGATGGCCGCCGTCGCGTTGAAGTACCTGCTGCTGCGCTCCGCGTCAACGACCACACACCCCGCCAGGGCTGTTGGCCGCAACTTGTCAATGCTCGGACCCGGAAGTAGAAAAGAGCGCCGGCTGAGATCGACATATTGACCTGTGTTGCTTTTGCGTAGGCCGAGGGAGAGTTTGGGAACGCTGGATCCGTCGAATATTGAATCTCGTACGTCTCCGCGCCAACCACCGGTCTCCATGACAACGTCGCGCTTGACCCTGACAGAACGGCGCTGTCGATGACCGGCGCGGGCGCCGCAGCGCACAACGCAAAGGGTCTCGCAGGCCGCCACCCTCCAGGAAGGCTTAGCCCGTCGGCGCATTGCGTGACGACATTGCGAGGGCGAACATGGTACAGATACGTCTGGGGAGCGCTGCTTTGGGCAATTCGCTCAACCGACAGACTCGTTCCGGTTACGGACCACGAACCGGAAGGCACCTCGGACCACGTTCCATCGGACCTTTCACTGATCTCCTCGACGTCGTAAGACGTCGTCGATGGCACCTCTGACCAGTCCAGGCGTATCGGAATCGAGTTTGGTGGCTTGCCGGCCGCAATCGGCTGCTGACTCACCCTGACGTCCGGCTCAGGCACGTTCGGACAGTTACTGTTGCCCGCTCCTCCGAAGTAGATGTACGAGCCCCAATCAGGGTCCGCCGACCGGCTGAAGAGGCCGGTATTGTCATCCAGCGCGTATCGTCCCGGATCATCAACGTAGCCTCCCAGAAAGGCTTGAATATCGGAATCGAACGAGTGCCAGGTGTCACTGGCGTCGACGAATTCCATCTTCTTGATGTACGCGGCGCGACTCCACCCCGCCGAGGCCTGGGCTCCGCTTCCCATGTCTGTGGTGGTATTCACCGCCTTTTCATGATCGTTGATGATCTCTCCACCGAAATCGATCCACGTGGTGCCGCTGCGCAGGCAGTCGCGATCAAAGATGTCCGATCGGAAGTAGCCAACCCACCGAAACTCGTCGTCGGTCCCGTTGAACTTCAGCTTTAGACCAAGCCACCAGCCGCTCCGGTCGTCATTCAGCTGGTACTGCACTCCAAAATAATATTGGATCGGCGCGCCTGCCTCGCTCACGGGCGCCAGCTCGCCGCCGAGAAGAACCGAATTATCCGTCTGAACAAAGGCATCGCACTCAAGATTGTAGCAACCGGAACCGTCCTGGTAGCCCCGCGTCGTATGATAGATGAAGAGGTGAGGCCGACTGTCACCGTAGAGATATGGAAAAACCTGCCAACCAGCCTCGAGTGTCTCGCGTTCGTCCACTCCGCCGCACAAATTCACCAGCCACACCTGAGAGAGAGAAAAGCCTCCAACCGGATCACACTCGTACGTTCCCTGAACGTACGGCGACCAAAGGTTCAAGTCGCCATATGCGCCTGAAGCTGCGACCGTCTGCCTGGTCACAGCGTATTCGTGCTTGGCCTGACAGTAGCTCGGTCGAGCGGTATCACTGAAGTGGTCGCCGAGACTACTTGCATGTCCCGTCTTTGCAAACCGCGCGTTGAGCGAAGGAAACCGGAACCAGCTCTCTCGGTCTGGCACAAGGACGGGATAGGTGCCTTGCTCGCAGCGTCGAATCCGGCCAAGGACATCGCGAGATCCATCGAGCCCAAAACCGGCCGCCAGATCCCGGCCTGAGTGTGATACGTCCGGCGTCGGCGGCGGGCTCACCGCGCGGGACTCCGCTGCCACGGCGTGGCACTGCACGAGCGCGCCGCCGGGTAGATTGAATTCGTTCGTCGCCTGCTCCGCACCATAACGCGACTCGTAATAATCCGTCATCCGGATATATTCGCTCGCCGATGCCACTTGGAATTCGCGATCGAGATGAGCTCGCAACTCATACTCCCGGCTAAGCCGGACCACTCGCTCGGAGCGGCTCTCAGCCAACGCACTCCCATTCATCGATGTCAATAGAAGCGCCATCAAGAACGCTACCTTTATACAGAGAGATGCCCCGCTTGGCGAATCTGTGGCAGGAACGGTCGAGAAGGTTCCTGGACGGTCGTGTCCTTCGCACATGGTAATCAGTCGATCCCAAAGTCGTACAACTCTCCGCCCTGAACTACGAAGATGCCATATTCGCCAGGAGGCAGCGGCGACCGGAGAGCGAACTTCCAAACCCCCGCCTTCTGTTCGGAGGCTTCGTATGGGAACGTCCATTCCGAATCGGGCGTGTTCGAGGCCGTGAATGAGAACGCGCGGCTTTTGCCCATCTTGAGCGATCGATCGCCGCTCTTGTCGTTGACGTCTAGACGCACGATGTAGTATCGGCTGCGCGGATCGTGATCGGTCGCAATCAGAAACGACGGGTTGTGATCGGCGACATGGTGCGTCGCGTGGAGGCCGGGAAAATTAAACCAAAACAGATAGCTCACGTAGATCCATGTCGAGCTCGACGAACCAATCAGGCTCGTCAGACCGATCGTTTCCTTATTCGTCACGACCCTGACTGTCGAGGCCCGCTCGATCGGTGTCTGTTCACGATGTTCACTCGACGAGGGCGGCGCCGCCGCTGTACCTGACGAACGATCCAGCATCGCCGCAATGACTTTGCCGCTCACGCCGGCCGCTTTAAGGCTGCCTAAATTATCTGTTTCCAGCTCGAAGCTCACGGCCGGCGCCTGATGAATTTTAGCAATCACGGCCTCGTCGCCGATCCCGAGTTTAACCAGCTTCACCACCTCCTGATTGGTCAATGCCTTCTCCACAGCGAAAACGCTCGTTCCGGCTGCGATCAACAGGACAACGAATAGCAATCTCGTCTTCATCATCGTCTCCCTTCTAAATCCCGAGACCAACCGGGCCTGCAGCCGTAACTGGCTGCGTTTCAGCGAAGCCGACCGTTCCCGGCAGTGACATCGCCTCGGCACGCTGCTCGTCCTGCAGGAACGGTGATTGATTGACGGCACCATCGAGCGATGCCAATAGAATCTGGCCTTGCGCACCGACAAGGACGCCGACCATCCAGAACACCAGCCACACAATGGCACCGGCTACGAGGCTGCCTAGAATGGCTACGATGGTGCCGGCACCCTGCCCTCCTTCGCTGGATGAGCCTTTCAACGCCAGAATAAGACAAATCAAGACAACGACTGCCATCAGCGCCAGACCGATTCCTTTAAACGCTTTGGACACTCCGACGATGACATTCGCGACCCGATAGGCGTCGCGATAACGCTTGACTACACTCATGGCTCGGGCAGACACGTGATCCATTCATTCCTCCTATTGATGATCAAGGCAACGGCTGATTTGCGGGATTGGAGCAGCAGTTCGCAAGCCTGATGCCATTGCTACGTAGGAGGGAAGCGCCCCGACGTGGCCGTTCAGCCGTCAACCGCGGTTGACGGTCGTGACAACGCTCGTTGTCACTTCCGGCCCGGATCTCTCCTCAGCTTCTTGTGCAATGCCTGACGGCTGATGCCGAGGATGCTCGCGGCTTCGGTTTTGTTCCCGTTGGCGCGCTTCAACGCCTCGTTGATCGTGGAGTGTTCCACATACTCTCTGCGCGATTGCAGAGTGTCCGGCGTTTGGTCCAATTCCCTGACAAGATCAAGATGGGACGTTTCGATCGTGCCGCCATCGTGGCATCGCACAATTGCCTGCTCAATGACGTGTTCGAGCTCGCGAATATTACCAGGCCAACGTTGAGCGGTGAGTGTCGATAAGGCCTTGCGGCTGATGCCACGAATCCGTTTCGACGCTCTCCGCGCCGAGCGCGACGCAAAGGCCACGGCGAGGGCCGGAATATCTTCCACCCGATTGCGCAACGGCGGCACAACGATTTCGATTCCCCGAAGCCGGTAATAGAGATCGAGTCGGTATGTGTTTGCGCGGACGAGCGCTTCGAGGTCGCGGTTGGTCGACGCCACTATGCGCACATTGACTCTCACAGCCTTTGGCGCGCCGAGCGGCAGTACTTCGCGTTCCTGCAGCACTCTAAGCAGCTTTGCCTGCACGGCTGGTGAAAGATCGCCGATCTCGTCAAGAAACAGCGTCCCACCTTCGGCCTCGATGAAATGACCGGATCGCCTTTCCACGCCGGTAGCCACTCCGGAGCGAATACCAAACATCTCCGCCTCGAACAATTCATTGGGAATGGCCGCGCAATTGATCGGACGGAAGGGCCCGCTTACCCTGCTCGAATCGTGAATCGTACGCGCAATCAGCTCTTTCCCGGTTCCGCTTTCTCCTCGGAGGAGCACATTAAGACCGCTCTGTACAGCCATCCGCACGCGGTCACGGACATCGCGCATGGCCGCCGAGCTTCCGACGACCATGGAATTGGGATAGAGGACCTCACCCGCCGAAGTACTCGGCAAAGAGCGGGCACGGACCTCTTCTTGCGTGAAGAGCGTCGAGCCAACGTGTTCCAGAAACTCGCGCTGCCAGGCAGAGAAGCGCGGAGTAAGTGCGTGCGCGGCAAGCACCATCCCATCAGTGACGGGAACAAAGAACCAGCGACTATCCTCGCGAGTGGTTCGGGAAACGAGTGCGTCGATTTCACCTTCTGGTGGCAGACCGCCAATAAGCTCACCGAACGACAGCTCACCGTTAGCGGGGCAGATCAGTAGAGCGTCAGCTCCTACGATGGCGGCAGCCGACTCCAGCAAGGCGCGACGCTGATCCGGGGTCGGCGCCTGAGCAGCCGCCGCCTCCCGCACCCATCGCAACGCCGCGGTCACGCCACGCTCGACGTCGCCTTCGGTGTCGGTACCTCCTTCCTCAGGGCCTTGCGAGCTCGACTGGTGATCAAAGGCGACAGCGACATCGGCATCCGACGTCGAGATCTCCTCCACATGGAGCGATGCACGGCCGATCCGGGCGGTGTCCCCCGGCCGGAGGTGGACGCGGTCCCGGCGTTCGCCGGCCATCACGATGCCGTTCTTCGAGCCGCTGTCATTAATGAGGATCCATTCGCCAACGCGCTCAACCGTTGCGTGATGTTTCGAGATCCCTGGCCATGCCACGACGAAATCGTTGTCGCCCGCGGAGCCGAGAGTCCGCTTGGCATTTATGGGGACGTTGAAGCGCTGCTGGCCGTCCCCGAATGACACCACCAGACGAATCATCAGTTCTTTCCTCCCGCAATGCGCGCAAAGCGCTCCTCGACGACGTCCGCGTGTGCGCGCGCGATGATGGCCATCGTACGCTCGACCTTCAACGCGTCGATAGCCCGCGATGCTTCGGCCTCGGCATCTGCCTTCCGGCCGAGACGCCACATCAGCTCGGCGCGGAGCGACCGCCAGATGCACTGCGGCTGTGAGCCGATATTGACCTCTCCTTCGACGATCGGGAGGAGGTCGGCCGGCTTCTCACCAAGCGCCAGGCGAAACTCGATCAGCCAATAGCGGTTGACGTCGGTCGCATACCAATTCACGTGAACATTGTCGACGCGAGGCGCTTCGCCGCGGCGCCATCGAATGTACTCGTCATAGATTGCCGCCTCGGCAATACTGCTCACGTACGCGGCCCGGTATCGCTCCACGGCGTCGGAAGCCTCGTTCCAACGGCGCAACTCGCCGAGCGCGAGGACGATCGCCTGCACGAATTCATGTTTGCTTTTCCCGGCTTCCGTCGACGCTCCTTTACCCATACCGCGCTCGTACCAGGATATGGCCCGATCGAGATCGCCGTGGAGGTGATAGGCGACGCCGGCGTCATAGGCGATTTCGGAGGCGTTCTCCGAGGTTCTCCAGATCCTCTGGAACAGAGTCTCGCCTTCGTTGAGATGCCCGGTCCGAATCAGCAGTGCCGCCTGCGCGCGCTGCATCACCTCGACCAGGATCGCCTCGTCAGCGCGCGACGCTTCGTCGACCGCCTTCGACATCTGGACGAGTGCCTCATCAAATACACCAACCGCGAAGAGGCGCTTGCTCTCGCGATATGCATTGTAGGCAGCGTTCCGATGCGGCTGACGTTCCCGCGGGTCGCGTGCGGAAGGCTCGTTCGCGAGAAAGCCATCCATCGTTACATCGATCGTCCGTCCCGACATGGCCACCGTGATCCTCCGGCGTTTGTCGTCGTACGAAAGTGCCTCCGTGGCCTTCGACGGGAAGCCGGATCGCGGCAGAAGTGTGTACCAGACCAGATTCTTCTCCTCGTCTGACGATACGACCATATCGGGCGATGAGGTAGGAGAAGGCTCGGAAGCGATATCCCCGATCCACGGGGAAATCCGAACAGCACTCAGCGTATAGATCCAGTCGAAGGCGTTGTTGATTCCAATGAAAAGCGCCTCGGGCCGCCCGTCCCCATCGACGTCATGCAGGCCGGCGAAGTGATGATGACCGACAGCCTCAAAAAGAACGCGGCTCCGGTCGATCGACGGTTCGTATAAGACCGTAAAGTAGGGCGCCTCAGGGACGTGCGCGAAACCGATGAACACTTCATCGATGCCGTCTCCATCGACATCGACGCTTGAAATCGATGCGATCCAATAGCGCTTCGCGTCGCGCGGGAAACTGTCGGTGGCGTCTGGAAGGCGGACCTGCCGGACCAGTTTGCCGCTATCCGGATCGAGAAAGCTGAGCAGCGCCACTTTCGACAGCGCAAATTCACCCCGCGGCGCGATCACCGTTGCGAGCACCGGCCGTGCGTTTCGCTGCAGATGCACGAGTGCATACCGGTTGGCAATCTCGGGCTCGACTCCATCGCGTCGCCAGAGAGTTTCGCCATGCCTGCCAATCGCCACGACGCCGCGATCGCCGTTCGCGGCCAGCCGCGCAAATTGATGCTGCTCTCGAATCGGCAGAAAAAGATAGATACCGGCGGCGGCACCAATCACGAGAAATAGTCCGATCCACGTTCGCGCGCGCGGCGCCAGCGTCCGGATGTCGATATGCCGTCGCTCCAGGGCCGCCTCGGCATCGGCTGCAGACGGATACCGCCGCCCGGGAACCGGGGCGAGCAACCGGCTGACGACCGTGGCCAGCCAGTACGGCACGTCGCGTTGAATCGACCGGACCGGACGCGCGGGTTTGCCGATGCGCGCGATCATCGACCCGAGGGATGACTCGCGGACGAACGGCAACTGGCCGGTCAGCATCTCGAACAGAACCACACCGAGGGAGTAGATATCGGTGCGCTCGTCGAGTTGCTGGCCGAGGGCCTGCTCGGGCGAGAGGTAGTCGGCCGTACCGATCACACTGCCGGCCACAGTGGCACGCGTCTGGTCATCGTCTAGGACGCGGGCCAGACCGAAATCGGCGAGTTTCACCGTCCCATCGGACGCGATCAGGACATTCTCCGGCTTGATATCGCGATGAATCGTTTTCAGCTCGTGCAGGGCCGTGAGTCCTCGCAGCATCTGCGTCGCGATCGCCACCGCTTCGGTGACGCCGAGGCGGGTCTCGCGCCGGATCTTCTCGCGGAGCGACTCACCGTCGACGAGCTCCATCGTCAGAAACACCATCCCGGCGTCGCTGCCGAGATCGAATACGCGGACGAGGTGCCGGCTTTGCGCGGCACGGGCGACATTCACCTCGCGGCGGAGGCGGGATTCGGTGGCGGCGGAAACGCGCTCCGGCCGGATGATTTTCAGGGCAATGTCGCGCTTCAACTCGCGATCGGTGGCGCGATAGACGGAGGAATAGCCGCCTCGCCCGAGGAGGCTGACGATCTCGTAACGCCCGGCGACGACGGTGCCGGCTGGCAGCAGCTCGAACGCCGAAGGCACCACGTCGAGCGGATCGATCGTGTCCGTGATCCGTCCGCTTCGTTCGGAGGGATTGGTCTGGAGCTCAGCCATGTGCGGAGAGAAGGATGAAATCTTTATACACCGAACGAGTCCTCCTCCACCACCCATGACGACCGTCACATCGAGGTGTGACGGAGTCCGGTTGACGCCGGCCGTCGGAGATCGGTAGACTCATCTTCGCAACTGAGACTCAATCTCAACATGCAGGGATGACATGACGCTACGCCGGATACTCACCACGCTCTCGATTCCCGCGCTCGCCCTGATTGCGGCGACGCCGGCGGTTGCCCAGGAAAACCCCTATTTCATCACCTACACACACCACATGGAGGAGCCGGGCAGTCTGGAGGTCGAGCTCAATCCGGTCGTTGGCGTGCCGAAGGGAGGGGCGAGGCAGTTTGTGGCGTCGTCCCTCGAGCTCGAGTATGGGGTCAATGGGTGGTGGACCTCGGAGTTGTATCTCGACAGTCAGAAGACGAGCAGGGAGAGCACGCTGTTCACCGGCTATCGGTTGGAGAACCGTTTCCGGCTGCTGATGAAGGAGCACGCCGTCAATCCTGTCCTTTATGTCGAGTATGAGGACATCACCGGTGCGGACAAGATTCTCAAGGAAGTGGTCGGCTTTGACTCCTTTCGGGATCTATTGGAGCCAGCCGACGAGCTGCGGCACGAGAAGAAGCGCGAGGTCGAGGCCAAGCTGATCCTTTCCAGCAACAGGCGTGGATGGAATCTGGCCGGAAACCTGATCGCCGAAAAGAATCTGAACGGCGACCCGATCGAATTCGGCTATGCCGCCGCGGTAAGCCGACCCCTTGCAATGGCCGCCTCTCCCCTCCCCTGCTCCCTATGTCCGGAAAACTTCACGTTGGGTGTCGAGCTTTACGGCGGCCTCGGCGAACAACATCAGGTCACGCTCTCCGGAACATCGCACTATCTTGCGCCGTCGGTGGCCTGGAACCTTCCCAATGGGGTGACCTTCCGGCTCAGCCCGTCGTTCGGAATGAACGGAAACAGCAACCGCGCCCTCATACGGTTCGGGGTGGCCTACGAGCTCCCCGTGATCGCTTCAAGGATGAAATAGCCATGAATTCCAATAAACAGATGTTGATGACCCTTGCCTTGCTGATCGGCTTCGCCGGTTGCGCCGCCGGTCCGGGCAACACCGCCGCACCAGTCACAGGAGAACAGGTCACCAATGACGTCCAGGCCGGCCGAAAGCTGTTTTCGCAGCACTGCGCCGCCTGCCACGGAGACGAGGCACAGGGGACGTCGCGCGCCCCGAGCCTTCACACCCCCTCGGTGCAGACGCGGAGTGACGATGCTCTCGTTCAATTCCTGACCGACGGCGATCTCCGGAAAGGGATGCCGTCGTGGTCACGGCTCCCGGAAGAGCGCCGACTGCAATTGACGCGCTACCTCAAGTCGCTCCCGCGATGAGGCGATTGTTCCTGGGGCGGATCAGGTTGTGCACCGGACGTCCCGCTGAGGGCGTCCGACGATTCACCGCGTACGCCCGATGACTCACCGAGTACGCCCGATGACTTCCCGCGTACGCCCGATGACTCACCGAGTACGCCCGATGACTTCCCGCGTACGCCCGATGACTCATCGCGTACTCCCGATGACTTGCCGCGTACTCCCGACGACTCATCGCGTACTCCCGATGACTTGCCGAGTACTCCCGATGACTCATCGCGTACTCCCGATGACTTGCCGCGTACGCCCGATGACTCATCGCGTACTCCCGATGACTTGCCAAGTACTCCCGATGACTTGCCGAGTACTCCCGATGACTTGCCGCGTACGCCCGATGACTTGCCGAGTACGCCCGATGACTCATCGCGTACTCCCGGTGGCTTGGCGCGTACGCCCGATGACTCACCGCGTACTCCGATTGACGCACCGCACGAGCCGGACAGCGCAACGCCCCAGCCGGACGGCGCACCGTCCCAGCCAACCGACGTACCGCCCCAGCCGGAAGGCGCACCGTCCGAGCCAACCTGCGCATTGCCCGAGCCAATCGGCGCAGCGCGAAAACCAGCCGGTTCACCAAATGCGCCGGCCGGATAGCGGCATGAGCTGGGCGGATGTCACCGCCCGCACGGCCCTCACGGCTGCCGTACGGCGCGGTGACGGAGCGGCGGCGCGATGTCTCCGGTGAAGAGTAGCCGGTTCGGGGAGCCCGCACCGGCGTTGCTTACCTTGTTCCCCGAGGCGCTCGAGATCAATGCCAGGGCGACGGTTGCGGGACTTGCGGACGGATGGTCCTGCAGATAGAGCGCGGCCGCGCCGGTCACGTGCGGGGTGGCCATGGACGTGCCGCTATCGATCGCTACTGCGGTATCGCTGCTGTACCAATCCGACTCGATCTGCACTCCCGGCGCGAAAAGGTCGACACAGCTCCCGTAATTTGCGAACTGAGGCTTCGCGTCGGCGATGGTCGTCGCGCTCACGGTGATGGCATTGGTCACCCGGGCGGGGGAAATCGTGCAGGCATCTGTTGGCGTACCGTTGTTCGCCGTGCCGTTGCCGGCGAGTACACAGACGGTGATGCCGTCGGCAATGGCAGCATTGATTGCGGCATCGAAACTGGCCGAGGGGGTATCGGTGTAGATGGAGATGTTCATAACAGCGGCCTGACCGTTCGGGTGGTCGCCCATAGCCCAGTCGATTCCTGCCACCATGTCGGTGACAAAGCCTCGATTCTGGCAGTCGAGAACGCGCACCGAGACGAGGGAGACGTCCTTTGCCACTCCGTGCACCGACCCGCCGACGATTCCGGCGACATGCGTGCCGTGGCCGTTGCAATCGGCCGGCGGCAAGGTTGTACTGAAGTTGAAACCACTCCTCACGCGGCCGCCGAAATCGACATGCGTCGGGTTGATGCCGCTGTCGAGGATATAAGCGGTCACTCCTCGACCCGTCGCCGTATAAACGTAGGTCTGATCGAGCGGCAGGTCGCGTTGATCGATCCGGTCCAGTCCCCAGGCCGGCGGAGCGGTCTGCGTGCCGAGCGGCGAAGGGTGTAACGTCGACCCGCCGGAGGCGATCGAATCCTGTTCGATGTATTTGACCTTGTCCTCGTTTAATAGCTCCCGCGCTCCGGCCTCAGAGATCTCGATGACAAACCCATGGATCGCCCGGCTGAATCGATGGCTCAACCGGCCCTGATGCTTCCTCGCCAATTCATCCGCCGCGGAGCTGACATCGTCCACGTCGTCGTTGAGCGCGACGATGTACCTTGCCGGGCCGTGGGCGCTGGCATTGAGGATGGCACGCCGGGAAGTCGCGGCGATCGCCGGGAAGCAAAGGGTGACTGTGACAACCGCTGCGATCCAGGTTCGTGTCATTCGAATCCATTCTCTCATTCCGAGGAGGCACTGCAACGGAGCGATATCGTCCTTCCCCGCTCCGGCGTCTCGGGATATAAAGCGCGGCCATGTTGAAGAACAGCTTCGCCGCGCTCCTCCTCATCGCCACCTCCGTCCTCGCGCAGGACGTGAAGACCACCCCGCAGCCGAAACCGACGATCCGGGAGCTGACGCTCGAGAATGTCTTCGATCCGAAAGCAAAAGTGTCGTTTGCCGGAGCGCCGCAGGGGGGGTTCCACTGGCTGGATGACAAGACCTTCGCCTGGCCGAGAACCGAGGATGGGAAGGTGGTCGAGCAGGCAGTGATCGAGACCGAGAGCGGCAACCGGCGCGTCCTCTTCAGCGCCGCGAAACTCGAAGCGGCTGCGAAGAAGATCGCCGGCGTGTCGTCGGAAGAGGCCAGCGGGTTCGCCAGACAGCGGAGCTGGAACTTCAGCCCCAACAAGAAGAGCGTCGTGCTCACCATCGGCAACGACGTCTATCTCTACACGCTCGACGCCGACTCCATGACGCGGCTGACCTCCTCCCCAGGCGAGAAAGAGGAAGTGGTGTTCAGCCCCGACGGGCGCTTCGTCTCGTTCGTGCGCGAGAACAACATCTACGCCGTCGACGTGGCCACCCAGCGGGAACGGCAGCTCACCACCGACGGCAACGCCAACCTGCAGAACGGCATCCTCGACTGGGTCTATCAGGAAGAGGTCTACGGGCGCGGCAACTTCCGCGCCTACTGGTGGAGCCCCGACTCCACGCGCATCGCCTACCTGCAGCTCGACGAGCGGCCGGTCAGGCACTTCGCCGTGGTCGATCACATCCCCTACCAGCAGAACGTCGAGTCCGAGCTCTATCCCAAAGCGGGGGCGCCGAATCCGATCGCCAAGCTCTTCACCGTCAGCATCACCGGCACGGCGCCGAAGGAAGTGAGCACGGAGAGCTACAGCGGCGCCGACTTTCTCATCGTCCTGGTCGACTGGTCGCCGGACAGTTCCAAAGTCGTCTACCAGATCCAGAACCGCGAACAGACCTGGCTCGACCTCGACGCCGCGGACGTGCATGGCGGCGGCGCTCCGAAGACCCTCTTCCACGAGACGACGAAGGCGTGGGTGGACATCACCGGCAACCCGGTCTGGCTGAAGGACGGATCGTTCCTCTGGCTCAGCGAGCGGAGCGGGTTCAAACACCTCTATCAATACTCCGCGGACGGAAAGCTCATCCGCCAGATCACGAGCGGGCCGTGGGAAGTGCGCACGGTGCACGGCATCGATCCCGCCAACGAATGGATCTATTTCTCGGGCACCGAGCGCTCGGTCCTGGGCACGGACATCTACCGCGTTCACCTCGACGGCAGCGGTCTGAAGCGGCTTTCCGAGGCGCCCGGCCAGCACAACGCCAACTTCAATCCCTCGTTCACGTCGTACCTCGATACGTTCTCGGACGTTTCCACGCCGCCGTCGACGTCGCTCCACCGCGGCGACGGAACGCGCGTGCGCGTCGTCGACGCCAACGAGGCGCCGATGATGCGCGACCTGCACATCTCCAAGCCGGAGTTCGTGCAGGTGAAGACGCGCGACGGCTTCGTCATGGAAGCGATGATGATCAAGCCGCCCGACTTCGATCCGGCGAAGAAGTACCCGGTCTACGAGCACACCTACTCGGGTCCGCACGCGCAGCAGGTGCGTAATGCCTGGAGCGGTCAGACCTATCTCTGGCACCAGTTCCTGGCGCAGCACGGCGTGATCGTGTGGATCTGCGACAACCGCAGCGCCAGCGGCAAGGGGGCGGAGTCGGCCTGGACGTCGTACAAACGGATGGGCGAAGGGGAGCTGCGCGACCTCGAAGACGGTCTGAAGTGGCTGACGTCACAGTCGTACGTCGACGGATCGCGCGTGGCGCTGAGCGGCTGGAGCTACGGCGGCTTCATGACGTCGTTCGCCCTGACGCACAGCACCATGTGGAGCGCCGGCCTTTCGGGCGGAACGGTCTCGGACTGGCGCGACTATGACTCGATCTACACCGAGCGGGTCATGCTCATGCCGCAGAACAACCCTGAAGGTTACAAGGAGACCGCGCCGCGCTGGGCGGCCAAGAACCTCCACGGCAACATCCTTCTGATGCACGGCACGATCGACGACAACGTGCACATGCAGAACACGATTCAGTTCATCTACGAGCTGGAGAAGGCGAATAAGCCGTATCAGCTTCAGGTCTATCCGAAGTCGCGGCACGGCGTCGTCGATCCCGCGCTCGTGGCGCACATGCGCGCGGCGATGTGGAAGTTCATCGAGGAGAATTTAGGGGTGAAGTAGGAGGGGGTGCGCGGTCTCGGGGTTGCGTGGTCTCGGGGTTGCGCGGTCTCGGGGTTGCGCGGTCTCGCGGTGTTTGGTTGCTGGGTTGCTGGGTTCCTGGGTGCTGATCATTTGGCACCAGGTGTTCAGAAACCTGCAACTCAGCAACGTAGCGACCTAGCAACTCAGCAACTCAGCACCGGGCAACCCCGAGACCGCGCAACCCCGAGACCCCGCAACCCCGTCCCCCGAAACCCGTGTAAACGCCGACGATCCCGGGTAGTCTATTGGGGACCCCAAATCTGGAGGAGGAGGATTTATGCGTAGTCGTGTCTTTGTGTTCGTTCTACTCGTCATCATCACTCTCACTGGAGGCTACCTGGTCGGGTGCGCAACGGGAGGAGGGCAGCCGCATATGAATGCGGCCCTCGATGAGCTCCGCGCGGCGCGGTCGGAGCTGGAGGCCGCCAACAGCGACAAGGGGGGCCATCGGGCCAAGGCCATCGGTCTCGTCGACGAGGCCATCGGCGAGGTCCAGGCAGGAATCGAATTCGCCCGCAGCCACTGACATCGAGGAGAATGTGATGAAGAAACAATCGGTTTTTGGCGCCCTCTTTCTCTGTCTGACGCTCATCGGCGGCATCGTCGCCGGCCGGGCACACGCCGCGCAGTCGCACATGGTCTCGGCCCGCGGTCACCTTCGTTCCGCACGGCAGGAGCTCCGGGATGCTCTGGCCGACAAAGGCGGTCATCGCGAGCGAGCCATCGGCCTGGTCGACAGCGCCATCGGCGAAGTCGACGCGGGGATCGAGTACGCCCGCGGACGTTAATTCGCAGCTCGCGTGTAGCGCCGTCGCGCTGACGGCCGGACCGCCAGTGCCCGCTGGCGGTCTTTATGATCGCGAGTACGTCGCCGCCGGCGCTTCACGCGTTGCGCGTACAATCTTCCCAAATCGTCCGCCTTGGGAAGAGCAGGTAAATCCATGTTCGAGTCCGCTACATCCACGCCCCGCTTCAGACCTTCGTTTCCCATCAAACTGCCGCCGCTACGGGGAGGGCTCGTTCGCTTCCTCCTCCGCGTCGGCGTGCTGGTCGTGCCGCTGATTCTGATGCGGGCCTGCCTCATCACGTACGTGCCGCTCGATCAGATCGGGCTGCGGCAGGTGTCGTTCGGGATGAACAAGGGCTTGCAGAAAGAGCTCGTGCAGCCCGGGTACCGGCGGGCCATCAGTGGATACGAGACCATCCGCACCTTTCCGCGCAACGTCCAGGCGGTGGAGTTCACCAACGATGAAGCCGAGCGTGGCGCCGACCATCGCACCGTCGCCGCCATCAACGTCCCCACGGTCGATGGGTACCCGGTTGCGGTCGACGTCACTGTCCTCTATCGCATCGCCGATCCCTTCCTGGTGGTCTCGAAATTCGGCTTCGGCCGCGGCTACGAGGACAACGTGGTGCTCCGCTTTACCGATCCTGCCATCAAGCAGCACCTCGGCGAGCTTCGCGCGGAAGAGTTCTACCGCGACCAGCGAATCGCCAAAGTGCATGACCTCAAGAAGGAGCTGGCCGACAAATTTCACCAGAACGGCCTGGAACTGGCGGACGTGCTGATCCGGCAGTACGACTACCCCGACACCTTCCAGCAGCTCACCGAGCAGAAGAAGATTCAGGACCAGTCGGTGCTGACGAACCGCGCGCTGACCAAGCAGGCCGAGGTCGATACGCGTCTCAAACAGACCGCGGCCGAGGGTCAGAACTCGATCAACGTCCGCAGCGCGGAGTTTCAGGCCCAGATCACGGGGCTGAACGCACAGAAGGACAATTACGAGCGCTCCAAACACGCGGAAGCCGATCTCCTCGTCAAGAGCGCCGAGGCGCAGGGAACGGAAGAGATCAACCGGGCCATGGAAGGAGCAGGCTCCGACAAGCTGCTGCGGTTGCGCAAGGGATTGGCCATCCTCAACGGCATCAAAGGTCCGATCTACATCAGCGAAGACCCGACCGACATCGGGAAGATCACCGGGTCAGGGAAGCACTGAGGCGAATGATGAAACGACTGCTCGCATTGCTCGCTACGCTCCCCTTCCTCGCGGCCTGCACGCCGCATACGACGCAGGCCACCCAGGTCGGCGTCCGGTTCAACAAGATCACCGGGGCAACGGAGACCTCCGATCCTGGTGCGACGTACTTCTTCGCACCGATCATCAACGACTGGACCACCTACGACACGTCGACGCAGAACCTGGTGATGTCGGCCAAAGCGGCCGAGGGCGACCGCAAGGAGAAAGACGACCTGCGGTTCAAGACGCGGGACGGCAACGACATCGAGACGGATGTCACCATCCGCTGGCGGATCGATCCGAACAAGGCGGCCTACATCTGGCGCACCGTCGCACCGGACACGGTCTCGCTCAAGGAGCGCGTTGTGCGTCCCCTGGCGCGCGCGTACGTGCGCGACGTTCTCAACCGGCTCGATTCCGAGGAGTACTACAACCCTGACCTGCGATTCGCGGCGGCGAGCGACGCTACTAAAGTCATGGCCACCCAACTGAAGCCGTACGGCGTCATCGTGGAGCAGGTCATCCTCGGCGATTTCGCCTTCAAGCCCGACTACCAGAACCTCATCAACAAGAGGAAGGAAGCGGAGAAGCAGGCAGAGAAGCTGGAGTCGCAGATCCTGGCCACACTGGAGTCGAACAAGGCGAACGTCCAGCAGAAGGTGGCCGAGCTGACCGAGCAGCTCACGCGCGCGCAGGGCGATTTCGAACAGGCCAAGCGCGCCGCGGACGCCTACGTCGTGCGCAAGCAGCAGGATGCGCAAGCGACGCTGTCGGAGAAGAGCGCCGTGGCCCAGGGGATCAAGAAAGAGCGTGCCGCGCTCAACGGAAGCGCGGGCGACGCCTATGTTTCGCTCCAGTTGATCGACGCCCTGCAGAAGAAGGAGATCCGCCAGATTCCGAAGCTGCCGAACGGCAACGTCATCATCGACGGCAACAAGCTGCTCGAGCAGCTCGGCGTGATTCAGTATCAGCAGCAGAAGGCGCCGCCGGAGCAATGATGCTGAACATCGCCGGTGCCGAGTACGACTACGCGCAGGTTGTCTATGTTGTGCTTCAGGAGTGCGAGCATCGCCGCCGCAGCTTCGAGGAGGAGTCGTTCGACGCCGAGGTCCGCGCCTGCGCGGCGGAGAAGCTGGCCGAGATCAAAGCGGTCTACGACGAGTCCGGCGGTTCTGCTGTTTACTGGGAAGCGCTCGAAAAAGAGGTGGACGAAGTGGTGCTGCCGCAGTACATCGAGGCGGCGGGCGCGATCACCGAGCAGGAGCGAAACAGTTTCGGCATCTGGCGCGGTGGCGACATCGGCGCGCGTTTCGCCTTCGCCCTGGCCGGTCTCGTCATCGGCGGCATCATCATCAAGCTTCCGTTCATCCCCATCTACGAAGACATGTTCGCCTTCGCCCTGACCGCGGCCGGATTCCTCTATCCCGACATCAAGCGCTTCATGCACGAGCGCCGCTACATGAAGGTCCTGAACCGTATCGTCGCCGACAGCGCCCGCTACCAGGAGAACGCCCGCCTGCACTACATGACCACCCAGGACATCAAGAAGGCGTTCGAGCCGGGGGATACGCGGCGGTTGCCGGAGTGAGGGCGTTGACGGTTATCGGTTGTCGGTTATCAGTTGGCCGATCTGGCACAGACAACCGATAACCGATAACCCTCTACCCCCCTCCCCCTGTTACATAACCCATCGGCTCTGCGCTATCCTCCGTCGCACAAACGAAGGAGACTTGATGCGGAAATTTGTCTTTGTGCTTGCCATCGTCGCCGCCGTCTCGGCGCGTGCGGAACAGAAGAACGTCCTTTTACTGACCAATCTCTCCGACTTTCAGCTCGGCGGAGTCATGGACAATTTCACGGCCTCGCTCGGCGTCCATTGCGACTTCTGCCATGTTCGCAACGAGCAGACCAAGGCGTGGGACTTCCCCAGCGACGCCAAGCAGGAGAAGAAGACCGCGCGGGAGATGATCCGCCTGGTCCTCGACGTCAACGAGAAGAACTTCCACGGCCACACCGTCGTCGGCTGCTACACCTGCCACCTCGGCAAGGAGAGTCCGTCGCTCGCGGTTGCCTTGCCGGTGCCGCCGATTCCTCCGACGAAGTCGGAAGCCGCCGAGGAGGCGGAACACAAGGCCTATCCCGCGGCGAAGGACGTCGTGGCGAAATACATCACCGCCATCGGTGGCGAGGAGGCGGCGAAGAAACTGGCCACCTCCCCGATGACCGCCAAGGCCACGCGCATCGGCGGCAACGGCCAGTCGATGCCGTTGGATGTCTACCGCTCAGGCGGCAAGGTGATGACGCGCGGTACGCCGGCGGAAGGTCCGGCAACGGTGCAGATGTTCGGGCCGGAAGGCGGCTGGATGACCAGCCGTCAGGGTGTCCACACGCTGAACGCCGCGGACGCCGCGATGGGACTGACGCTGTCGCGCGCCTACGATCCGTTCACCGGATCGCTTTCCGACAAGGCTCGGGTGGTGGACAAACAGACAATCGACGGACATGAGACGTGGGTGGTCGGCGCCGCGATCGACGAGCACACCCGGCAGCGCCTCTATTTCGACGCCACCACAGGCCTCGTGCTTCGGCGCGTCATCACGATGGACAGTCCCGTCGGCCGCATTCCGACGCAAACGGACTACGAGGATTATCGCGACGTGGCCGGAGTCAAGGTTCCGTTCACGGTCCGGGTCTCCACCGTCAACGGCGGCCAGAGCGGAACCCGCAAGTACACATCGATCGAGTTGGGCGCGCCCGTGGACGAGAAGATCTTCGCGGCGCCTCCGGAAGCACCAAAGTAGAGTTTTTTTCGGGGAGTAGGGGGTGGGTGTGGGAGATCGAAAACAGGAGTCGACACGGTGGATCTCCCGCCCTCACGAACCCCTACTCCCCACTCCCCACCCGCAAACCCGTAGAATGAGCGGAATGAGGGGCGGTGAGATCAATCGGGTGAAGCGCCAACTGCTGCGGCAGGCGGTGGCGGACAACCTCGATACCATTCGAGGACTGCCTCCACGCGGCCTGCGACCGGGAAGGCGCCTCGCTCGCCTTTTCCTGCGCCGGGCACCGCTGGTCATCATCCCGCTCATCCTGGCCGGTTTCGCCTTCATCAGCAGCACCGGAGTGACGCGGCCGGCAAAGTCGGTAACCGCGCCGGCGCCGACAAGGTCGCCGCGGATCGGCGTGACGCAGGCGTCGATGACGCCGATGTTGATTACAGACACGCTGGAGCCGGTCAGCGCGTCTGCCTTTCCGCTCTCCGTCCACCGCGTGGTCCTCGATGCCGGCCATGGCGGCACCGATCCGGGAGCGTCGTCGATCTCGAACGTCAGCGAGAAAGAGATTACGCTCGACATCGAGAAGCGGCTCGGCGCGCTCCTGCGCAAGAACGGCTTCGAGGTCGTAGCCACCCGGGACGATGACCGGCTGATCCCGTTGCGCGAGCGCGCCCGGCTTGCTAACGGCTCTTCATCGGACATCTTCGTATCGATTCATGTGAACTCGATCCCGCATCCGAGCAATCACGGAGTGCAGACGTACTACCTCGGCCCGACCAACGATCCGACGCTCACGCAACTGGCCGCGGCGGAGAACCGTACCTCCGGCTACGCGCTGGCCGACCTTCGCAAGCTGCTCGACCGCGTCTACGCGGACGTCCGCCGCGACGAGTCCCAGCGTCTGGCCAATGCCGTCCAGCTCCAGATGTTCAGCGGACTGCGCGGCGTCGATCCAGGCCTCGAAAACTGGGGGGTCAGGCGCGCGCCGTTCATCGTGCTGGTGGCCACGGAGATGCCGGCCATCCTCGCCGAGGTTGGCTGTCTGTCGAATGAACGCGAGGCGGAGATGCTGCGCAGCGGTGCATACCGCGAACAGATTGCCCAGGCGCTTTTCCACGGCATCCACGCATACGCAAGCGCCAACGACGCTCCGCAGAAGAAAGGAACCTAATGTCTACTGAACCCGAGATCCTCCCTGAAATCCTCCATGTTGGGATCGACCTCGGCACTTCTCGCAGCGCGATCTCCGCGTCGAACGGCGAGCGTTTCGTCGTCGACAGCTTCGTCGGCTGGCCGGCCGACATGGTGGCCAGGAAAGTCCTCAAGCGCGATGTCCTCATCGGCCACGAGGCCGTCGCCAACCGGACCATGCTCGACCTGCATCGCCCCCTCGAGCGCGGCCTGCTGAAGGAAGGTTCGGACAAGGACGTCGAAGCGGTTCGCGAGCTGCTCAAGCATCTGCTTCGCCTCGTCGGCGTCAGCTCCAATGGAAAGATCGAGAGCTCCAATGTGCGGGCGGTGGTCGGGGTCCCCGCCGCGGCGCTGCGCACGAACAAGCAGTATCTCCGCAACTCGATGAAGGGGATCGTCGACAGTCTGATGATCGTGAGCGAGCCGTTCGCGGTCGCCTACGGCCTGAACGCGCTCCTGCACACGATGATCATCGACATCGGCGCCGGCACCACCGACTTCTGCGTGATGAAGGGCCGCTATCCCGGCGAAGAGGACCAGCGGACGCTGACCATCGCCGGCGACTCGCTCGATACGCAACTTCTGAAGCTGATCGAGGAGCGCTATCCGCAGGCGAACGTGACGATCTTCATGGTGCGGGAGTGGAAGGAGAAGCACAGCTTCGTCGGCGACCCGCCGAAACGCGTGCTGGTCACGGCACCGGTGAAGGGCGTGCCGACGGAGCTCGACATCACGAACGAGATGAAGGCGGCCTGCGAGACGCTGCTCCCGCCGACGGTCGAGACGATGCTCGATCTCCTTTCGCGCGTCGAGCCGGAGTTTCAGGAACGCGTCCGCGCCAACATCATCCTCTCAGGCGGCGGCGGCCTCATTCGCAATCTGGCTCAGGCGCTGGAAGATGCCCTCAAACAGGTCGGTGGCGGCAAGGTAACGCACATGCAGGACCCCGTCTTCGTCGGCTCTGACGGCGGGCTCGCGCTGGCGCTGGATGCGCCTGATGAGGATTGGGAAAAGCTGACGGCGTAGGCAAAAGACTCATCCTTCTGAGAGTTGAAGCAGCGCCTTGACCGTGTTCCAGTTCCGCGCCGTCACATTCACGCCGATCTTCTTCTCGGTCAGGGCGTTGGAGAGTTTCGAGCCGGCGATGCCGTCGGGGAGATAGAGGTACAGCTCAAGCTCGCCGAAGTGAAGCTCCTCCGAATCGATTTTCAGCTTCGACAGAAGTGTCCTTGCCTCTTTCCCGATCTCGCCGCCGAGGAACGCCACCAGGAAGGCTCGTGGATCCCGTTGCGGCCCGGCCGTGAACGGATTCGCGGCGATGACCTCCTGCATCTCGCTCGCGGTTCGCAGGATCACTTTCGCCTCGAACCCGGTCGCTTTGCGGATGCCATCCTCGATCCGCTTGGCGAGCACGCCGCGATCGAGGCTGCTGCGAAAGACGACATTCCCACTCTGGAGGTACGTCTTCGCACCCTTTACGCCGATCGCGTCGCAGAGCGATCGGAGCGCGTCCATCTTCAGAAGTTTGTTGCCGCCGACGTTGACGCCGCGGATCAGGCAGATGTAAGGCTGGTCGGATGACATCCGGGCATTATGCCCGCAGCGCTTCGACCGGCTGCATCCTCGACGCGCTGATCGACGGGTAGAGACCGGCCAGCAATCCCATCGAGACGGCGAAACCGCTGGCGACGGAGAGGCCGAAGAGCGATACAGGCAGGCCGCCCGGGAAGAAGCCGGCGATGAGTTTCACGACGCCGATGCCGAGGGCTACGCCGACAGTGGCACCCACGACTGAGAGCGTGACCGATTCGATCAGGAACTGCATGAAGATCTCGCCGTCGCCGGCGCCGATGGCCTTGCGCAGGCCGATCTCGAAGAGGCGCTCGGAGATGGAGATCTTCAGCACCGAGAAGATGCCCACCCCGCCGATCAGGAGCGAAATGCCGGCGATGGAGAAGAAGACGATGCGCCAGTTGCGCAGGATCCGGACGATGTTCCCGCGCTCCTTGAGGATCTCTTTGCCGACGTTCTCGACGTGCACGTCGTGAATGTTGTTGTGCGCGTGCGCCACGATCCCCGCCGCCTCATCCTCGGCATCGATACTCTTCTCCGGATCGTCGGTCTTGGCCAGCATGTAGGAGATCTCGCGGCCGAACATGTCCTGATAGACCGTGAACGGGATGTACGCGCCACCCGTCTCTTTGCGCATGTCATCGTCGTTCACGAACTCCATGTTGAACTTCGTGCCGACGCCGATGACGGTGAGACGCCGTCCGCCGATGCTGACCTGCTGGCCGATGGCGTTGTCGCCTCCGAAGAGCTGCTCTTTCAACTTGAAACCGAGCACGCAGACCGGTTTCTTGGCCTCGACGTCGCTCTCGCCGAGAAAGCGGCCGGCGATGGTCTTGCGGCCTTTGATGGCCACAAACGAGGGAGTGATGCCATAGATGTCGATGCGGCGCGTGACGCTGCCGGCGGTGACGACGGCGCGCGTCTCGCCGACGGGGCCGACGGAGCTGATCAGATTGCTCGCTTCGAAATACCTCTGATCCTCGACGCGGAGTCCATGCGATAGATACGCCTTGGCGCGCTCCATGGGATCGGCCGGCTTACGCTGCGAGAGGACGAGAACACCGTCCATGCCGAGGTCCTCGACACCCTGCCAAACGCCGATCTCGACACCGTCGAGCACCGACATCACCACGACGATGGCCAGCGTTCCGAGGATGACACCGATCAGCGTGAAGAACGAACGGAGCGGATGTCCTTTCACTTCCTCGAGGCTGGTGCGGACGGATTCGAGCAGTTGCATCGCTTACTCCGCCCTCAGCGCTTCGATGGGATTCAAGCGGGAGGCCCGGATAGCCGGGTACATGCCAAAGACCAGGCCGGTACCGGCGGCGAAGACGATGGCCCATACCGCGGTGCCGAACGTGACCGGTGCCGGGTCACGCGTCAGTGCGGCGATGCCGTCGCTGAAGAACTTGCCGACGGCGATGCCGAGAAACCCGCCGACGACCGAGACCAGAACGGTCTCGGAAAGGAACTGGAAGAAGATCTGCGCAGGCGAGGCGCCGACAGCCTTGCGCGTTCCCACCTCACGCACCCGCTCGTTGAACGAGGCCAGCTGGATGTTCATCACCACGATGCCTCCGACGAGGAGCGAGATGATCCCGCAGATCATGAAGGTCATGTCGTACATCTGGTTGTTCTGTTCGTTGCGCTTGAGGTTGGCCACGCGTGAGTAGACGTCGAAGTCCTTCGTCCCGTGCTCGCGGAGGAGAATGCCCTTGATCTCATCGACCGCGTCCTGATTCCGCTTCACGTTCTTCATGCGGACGTGCATGAAGGAGACCTTTCCCCGCTCCAGCGTGTCGCCCTTGCGCGTGACGAAGGTGGTGAACGGGATGTAGATCTGGCGGTTCATCCAGCGCATCACGTTCCGCTTGTGATCGAAGCTGAAGTACTTCTCCTCCATAATGCCGACGACGAGGTAGCCGGTGCCGTTGATGGTCAGCGTCTTCCCGAGAGGGTCGTCGCTGCCGAAGAACTCCTGGGCGCGCTCGGTGCCGAGGACGACCACGCGCGCGGCGGTGGTCAGATCGTTGTCGGTGATGAAGCGGCCGGCGCCCGTGCGGAAATCGTTCATCGGCGAGTAGGCCGGCGTGACGCCCATGATGCTGCGCGGCTTCTCAATGTCGCGGTACCGAAGGGTCATGTCTTCGTTGGCGACGGGCGAAACGAGATCGATCTCTTTCGCGTCCCGCTTGAGAATGAGGGCATCGTGATAGGTGAGGCCTTTCGAGGCCAGTGCCTTCGCGTCGAGCGTCACCTTCCCGGTCGGCTTGTCGGAGACGTAGATTTTCTGGATGCCGCCGGAGACGCGGTAGTACTCCATCGACGCCGCCTTGCCGGCCACGGAGAGCGAGAAGGTGGCCACGATCGACCCGGCGCCGAGGATGATACCGACGAGCTGCAGCATCGTGCGACCGAAGTGGTCCTTGATGTCGCGGATGCCGTCGATGATGGATTCGAAGAGGATCATTGCTCGCTGTGCTCGGTTATCGGTTGTCGGTTGTCGGTTGGTCGGTTCGGCTTTGACAACGCGCGCAGCGCAATCAACCGAGAACCGACAACGCGGCAAAGCCGCTATTCGTTCACGATCTCCCCATCGACCAGGGTGATCCTTCGCTGCGTGCGGGCGGCGATGGCAGGGTCGTGTGTGACCAGGACGATGGTCTCGTCGTGTGCGGCCAGCTCCTCGAAGATGTTGATGATGTCGGAGCCGGTCTTCTGGTCCAGATTGCCCGTCGGCTCGTCAGCCAGGATGAGGGATGGGGTGTTGACCAGGGCCCGAGCGATAGCAACACGCTGGCGCTGCCCGCCGGAGAGCTCGTTGGGCCGATGCTTGGCACGCTTCTCCAGGCCGACGCGCTGGAGCGCTTTGAACGCGCTCTCGCGCCGCTCTTCGCGCCCGACGCCGGCGTACAGCAGCGGCAGCTCGACATTCTTGAGGATCGATGCGCGCGGCAACAGGTTGAAAGTCTGGAAGACGAATCCGATTTTCTGATTGCGGACGCGGGCCAGAGCGCGCGCCGACATCTCGGCGACGTCTTCGCCATCGAGCCAGTACTTGCCGGTGGTGGGCGTGTCGAGGCATCCGAGGATGTGCATCAGCGTCGACTTGCCGGAGCCGGACGGCCCGATGATGGCCACGAACTCGCCCTTCTCGATGGCCACGTCCACCCCGCGCAACGCCTGCACCGCGTTCTCGCCTGAGTCGTAGGTCTTGGAGATGTCGTCGAGCTGGATGAGAGCCTTTGTGGCCTGCTCGGGTTGCTCGTATTGAAGTAGTGCGCTCATGTTGGCTCGCTTCGCTCGCGTTATCGGTTGTCGGTTATCGGTTGGGTTGCTGGGTTGCAGGGTTGTTGAGTTGTGGGTTGCTTCCTTACTCTGCAACCATGCAACTCAGCAACCGAGCAACCCAATCAACCGACAACCGACAACGCACCGCAGGCGCCGTTAATCGTCGTTTTCGTCCTTCTTCTTGTCCGCCGGCAGCGTCGGATCTTCGAGGGCCACTTCTTCCCCGGTCTTGAGACCCTTCACCACTTCGACGCGGGCGTTGTCGGAGAGTCCGGTGACGATCGTCCGTTTTTCGAAGAATTGCTTCCAGCCGTCCTTGTCCGGCGCCACACCCTCTTTCTTCACCGCCTTCGTCGGGACGGTGTTGGGATCGATGTTCTTCTTGACGAAGACCAGTTCCACACCATCGCGCTGGAAGACCGACTCGACAGGAACGGTGAGCACCTTGCCCTTCCGTTCGCCGTTCACTTCGATGTTGGCGGTCATGCCGGAGCGCAGCTCGCGGCCCTGCGCGTCGAGACGGATCTCGACGTCGAACACGCGCACTTTGTCGTCGATCCGCACGGCCGGGGCGATGCGGTCGATGCGTCCGGCGAAGGCGATCTTGGAGTAGGCATCGAGCGTGACCTTGACCGGCATGCCGACGCGGATCTTGCCGATGTCGACCTCGTTCACCCCGGCTTTGACGATCATCTTCGAGACGTCGGCCACGCTGAAGAGCACCGTCCCGGCATTGAACGACGAGACGCCGCTGGTGATGGTGTCGCCGATCTCGACGTTCTTGGTGAGCAGCAAGCCATCCATCGGCGAGATGACGTTCGATCCCTGGAACTTGTTGGCGGCCTGGGCGATGGGGATGCCGCTGCGCTCGACGATGGCGTACTTCTCTTCCGTCTTGTGGTACTCCTGCTTGGCCGCGAGGTACTCGGCCTCGGAGTCGCGATTCTGCTTGCCGGCGAGGAGGCCGGACTCGAAAAGGCTGTGATCGGACTCGTAGTTCTTCTTGGCCTGCTCGTAACGGATCTTGGTCGCGGTCAGCGCGTTCTTGACGTCAGCGATCGACTGGGCCTGATCGAGGTCGGGCTCGATGCGCGCCAGCGTCTCGCCACGCTTCACCTGGTCGCCGTCACGATGAAAGATCTCGATGACCTTTCCGGAGACGACGCTCTTGACGTCGACTTTGACCTCGGGCTGCACATTGCCGACCTCGGTGACCTTGACCTGGACGTCAGCGATTTCGACCTTCCCCACCTTGACCGGCAGCTTCACTTCCTGCTTCTTCCCGGCCGCCTTCATCGCTACCAGGGTGACGATGATGGCCACAACCAGGACGATGACCGACCAGACCGCAACTTTCTTCTTCCGCTTGCCGCTCATAGAACACTCCTCGAACTCGTTGCTGCCAGCATTAACGTTCGAGGAGGCGGAAGGTTTCAGGGCGTGACAAGAGCGCGAGACCGTCGCAGGTTCCAGCTGAAATATTGCCATCACCAGCGGCCGAATAGCGGAGAGACTTGTGTGTGTCGTGGTCGCGAAACCTAAACCCCGTGATCGCCGTCATTCCGGGCGACGGAGAACCGCCTGCGCATGACGTCCGCGGGGCTGATGAACCCCGCCACCCGCCCTTCGTCGTCGACCACGGGGCAACGGTCGATTCCAGCGTGAGCCATGCGGCGGATGAGGTCGAGCACCTCATCGCCGGCGTTTGCGACGATCACGTTCGGCTGCACGTGCGCGGCGATCGGTTCCTCCGTCGTTCCCTCGCGCGCGGCGACGTCGATAGCGGTCGATGGCAGAAAACCGAGGAGTTTGCCGTCTTCGTTGACGACCGGATAGGCGCGGTGACGCGAACCGGAGATGCGGCGGGCGGCATCGAGCATCGAGAGGTCTGCGCGCACGGTGATGATCGCGGAGCTCATGACGTCGGCGGCGGTCAGGCCGGCCAGCGGATCGTTCGCCTCGACCGGCTCGCGGAAACCTTCCTCATGCATCTGCAGCTCGGTCAGGCTGTGCGGCGTGATGCGGCGCGAGAGACTGGTAGCGATGGCGACGGCGAGCATCACAGGCAGCACCAGACCGTAGTCGCCGGTGGTCTCGAAGACGATGAGCACCGCGGACACCGGGCAACGCAGGAATGCCGCGAAGAACGCGCCCATGCCGATGAGGGCGTAGGCGCCTGGGTCGACATGGGCGTGCGGGAGAGCGATCGCGGCGAGGTGGCCGATGCTCCCGCCAAGTGCGGCGCCGATGAAGAGCGAGGGAGCGAAGGTTCCGCCGATCACCCCACATGACAGCGCGGCGACGAAAGCGGCGATCTTGCCGCCGAACGCGATCGTTGTCTCGCGCAAGGTTGCGCCGCCATGGAGGAAGAGCGACGTCGTCTCGTAACCGACGCTGAGGATGCGCGGAACAAAGACGCCGATGGCACCGACGATGACACCGCCGAGCGCCGCGCGGATGGCAAGGTGCGGCACGGCGCCCGCCATCACGCGCCGCAGCTTCCAGATAGCCAGGATGGCCACGCCGCCAGCGATGCCCGCGACCACGCCTGCCGCGGCGAAGCCGATCAGTTCGCGCAGATCGCTCCACGAAGCGGGCGAGACCGGCAGGATCGGCTTGCCGCCCAGCATCAACCGCTCCACCACCGCCGCGGCCACCGCGGCGACGATCGTGCCGCCGAGTAGATCGCGGCTGGCGGTACCCATGACTTCTTCCAGCGCGAAGACCACTCCGGTGATCGGTGTGTTGAAGATCGCAGCGATTCCGGCCGCGGTACCGACGGGAATCATGCTTCGTACGATGTTCTTCGGCGCGCGGGCGGCGCGCGCGATCCACATCGCCGCGCCGCTCGCGATCACAACGGTCGGCCCCTCCGGCCCCAGAGGCGCGCCTGCGCCGAGGGAGACCGGCGTCAGCACCAGCGTAGCCAGGATGCTGCGGTCGTCGAGGACGGCTACATCCTCCTCGTAGGCGCGGCGGACCCGGGCCAGATTCGCTCCCGATGCGAACGGCGCCACGCGGCTGATGACGAGGGCGATCAGGAAGGACGCTACCGCCGGCACCGCGATCACGAGCGCGTAACGCAGCGGCGTGTGCTGATGAAGCGCCGCTGCGATGAGCACCCAGCGCATGGTGTCCACCAGTTTGTGAAACCCGACCGCCACGATGCCGCACGCGGCACCGGCAAGGATCAGAAGAAAGAGAGGAAAACGGCGCATGATATGGAATGAATTGCGCGAATGGCGTCGGAGCTTGGAGTCGGCGATCTCGCGGTTAGAGGCTACCGCAAACAATAGACCACGCGACCCTCAGAAGTACTTCAGCGTCAACTCGATCAGTTTCTTCTTGAAGTTCGTATACGGCGGATACAGAAGCTGGATGGCGCTGAATCGCGTCGGCTGCTCGAGCACGCCGCGGGCGTTCGAGAAGGCTTCGAATCCGAAAACGCCATGGGCTTTGCCGACGCCGCTCTCCCCTACTCCGCCGAACGGGAGATTCAACTGGTAGAACTGGACGAGCGTGTCGTTGATGGCCGTGCCGCCCGCCGTGGTCCGGCGGATGACTTCGTCGATGACCTTGCGGCTGCGGCTGAAGAGGTAGAGCACCAGAGGCTTCTCGCGCGCGGCGATCACGCGGAACGCATCCTCGAGCGTCTTGTACGTCATCATCGGCAGCAGCGGCCCGAAGATCTCCTGCTGCATGATGGGAGACTCAGGATTCACGTTCGCGAGGACCGCCGGTGCGATGGCGCGCTGGTCGAATCCGCCGCCGGCGATGACCTCGGCACCGCCGGCAACGGCATCGTCGAAAAGACGCTTGACGCGCGCGGCATGACGGTCATTGACGATCACCCCGGTCTCGGGAGCGATCGCGGCGAGGAGCTTTTCGACGAACCGATCGCGAATGACTTCGTCGACGAGCAGGTAATCGGGAGCGATGCAGATCTGGCCGGAGTTGAGAAACTTGCCCCAGGCGATCTTCTTGGCCGCTTCATCGAGATTGGCGGTGCGGTCGACGATGACAGGCGACTTTCCGCCGAGCTCGAGCGTCACCGGCGTCAGATGCTCCGCGGCGGCCTTCATGACCACCCGGCCCACCGCCGGACTGCCGGTGAAAAAGATATGGTCCCACTTTTTCCTCAGCAGCGTCTCGGCCACGACGGCATCGCCTTCGACGACGGCGACTTCGTTCTCATCGAACAGCTCGCCGAGAATCTGCTTCATGCACGCGCTCGTGTGCGGCGTCATCTCCGACGGCTTGATGGTCACGCAGTTGCCCGCGGCAATCGCGGAAACGAGCGGCCCGAGGGTGAGGTTCACCGGGAAGTTCCACGGCGAGATGATGAGAACGACCCCTTTTGCCTCGTAGACGATGCGCGACCGTGACCCGAGCAGCGCCAGAGGCGTGGCCACTCTGCGCGGCCGCATCCACCGGCGCAGATGGCGGATGGCGTGCCTGGCCTCGGTGACCACCGGATAGATCTCCGACATGTCGACTTCCGGGGCCGGCTTCTCGTAATCGGCGAGAAGCGCGGCCTGAAGGTCGGCGCGATGGGCGAACATCGCGGCGTGAAGCCGGCGAAGCTTATCGATCCGCTGGTCTGCCGAGCTCGCGGCTACGGCGTCGCGATTCTCCCGCTGCCTGGCGTAGATGCGCTCGATCTCTTCCGAGGCGGACGCCAGAGCAAAGCGCGGATCGATGCTCACCACGAACCGCAGTCTATCCGATTGCTCCGGCCGGCACGGCCGGCAGCGTTGGTTGCCCAAGGCTCGGCCAACAGTGCGAGAGAACGTTCTACCGCGCAGGCTCTTAGGAGTCCGCGCGGCAAACGATAGATATGTTGGCCGAGCCTTGGGCAACCAGCGCAGCCGGCCTACGGAAAGTCGATCTCGGTGATGTCGGTGAACTTCAGGAACCGGTACGTTCCTGTCGATTTTTCGCGTCCGTAGAAATCGACCTCGGTCTCGTGGCAGCTATCCTTGAAGAAAACCGGCGTGGCCGTGCCCGACTTCATCTCCACGTTGGCCGTGAGCAGCGAACCTTCGCAGCAGGAAGCCAGTGTCGTCGGCGTTGCCGGGCCGACGATCTTCCGGAACTCGGTCTTGCTCGGGGTGAACGCGGAGCCATCCGGCATGCAGAAGTTTGCATTGTCGGTGGGCACGTAGCTGCTGAAGGGCATGGCGTAGGCGAACTGCGCGGTGCCGATATCGACGATGTAGGTCGTGCCGGCCGTGGTCTTGATCGTGACGGACGGCTGCTCGGTCAGTGCGAAGTTGACCTTGGTGGTGCTCTGCGCCGTCACAGCCTTCTGGAAGGGAAGGAACGCGGGATGCTGGATGCTCACCGTAACCGGCGAACCGGTGGGAAGGCTCAGGGTGAATTCGCCATTCGCGTTCGTGTGCGCCGTCTGATCGCCGTAGGACGCCGTGGCCAGTTGGACAGGCACCCCGTTGGAGGCATCCTTCACGACACCGGTGACCACAACCGACGGGCCGGTCACAGGGGGAGCCACCGCGCGCTTGCGGCTTTGCGAGGTTTGGGCCGCGCAGGCCGAGGAAGCGATCAGTACGCCGATCGCGAGCACGCAGGTGCTGCCGGTAAAGCGGGAAACATGAGTCATGAACAGATCTCCTTTGTTTGATCGCACCGCGAGCTCGCGGCTTCCGGCATGGTAGCCGAACGGTATACGAATGGGCACTGCAAAACGTCTCATATACTGCGGCCTCGTCGCGTTATCGGTTGTCGGTTTTCGGTTCTCGGTGGTCAACGAGCGGACTCGGCTGTTGGCGCTGTTCTCGCGTCTGGACTTCGGAGTGCCGATAACCGACGACCGATAACCGATAACGCGGCGAAGCCGCATCCCATGCACCTCTTCGATAAATACTCGATCCGCGGCGTCACATTCCGCAACCGTATCTTCGTCTCGCCGATGTGCCAGTACTCGAGCGACGACGGGATGCCGAACGACTGGCATTTTGTCCATCTCGGCAGCCGCGCGGTGGGCGGTGCCGGCCTGGTCATGGTCGAGGCCAGCGGTGTCTCCCCTGCCGGCCGCATCACTGCCTGGGACAGCGGTTTCTGGTCCGAAGAGCATGCGGCCGCCTTCCGCCGGATTGCCGGGTTCGTCGAGGCGCACGGCGCGGTCTGCGGCATTCAGCTCGCCCATGCCGGACGCAAGGCATCGACCGACGTCCCATGGCGCGGCGGAAAGGTCATCCGCGACGGCCCAAGCTCATGGACGCCCGTCGCGCCCAGCCCGCTTCCGTTTCGCGAGGGCGATCTCATTCCGCACGAGTTGTCGGTTGAGGAGATCGACGGCATCGTCGAGCAATTCGTCCGATCGACGCGGCTCGCTCACAGCGCCGGATTCCGCGTCGTCGAGCTGCATATGGCACACGGCTATCTGCTGCACGAATTCCTCTCGCCGCTCAGCAACGAGCGTACGGACGACTATGGCGGCCCGTTGGAGAACCGGATGCGCTTTCCGCTCCGGATCGCGGAGCGCGTGCGGCAGGCATGGCCCGATGATCTTGCCCTCTTCGTGCGCATTTCCGCCTCCGATTGGGCCGACGGCGGATGGGACCTGCCGCAATCGATCGAATTCGCAAAGCGGCTCGGCACACTCGGCGCCGACCTCATCGACTGCTCCAGCGGTGGCGCCGTGCTGGGAGCGAAAGTCGAGCTCGGGCCCGGCTATCAGGTGTCGTTCGCGCGGGCTATCCGCGCCGAGGCAGGGATTGCCACCGGCGCGGTAGGGCTGATCACGGAACCGAAGCAGGCGGACGAAATCATCAGCAGCGGTGCCGCCGACGCCGTCCTGCTGGCGCGGGAACTGCTGCGTGATCCCTATTGGCCTCTTCACGCCGCGAGAGCCCTCGGCGTCGACGTGCCGTGGCCGGAGCAGTACTTGAGAGCGAAGGCGTAACTCAGGAGCAACCATGACGACAGAAACTCTTAACGCGGCCAAGAGCGGCACGTTTCTCCTCGGCGGCGACCTTCCCATCCACCGCCTCGGATTCGGCGCCATGCGCATCACCGGCAACGGAGTCTGGGGTCCACCGAAGGATCATCAGGAATCGCTGGCCGTCCTCCGGCGCGCCGTCGAGCTAGGCGTCAATCTCATCGACACCGCGGAGTCCTACGGCCCGCACGTCAGCGAAGAGCTGATCGCCGAAGCGCTCCATCCATATCCGAAGGGGCTGATCATCGCCACGAAAGGCGGCCTCGAGCGCACCGGTCCGAATCAGTGGCCGGTCGACGGCCGTCCGGAGCGGCTGCGGGAGGAGCTCGAAGGAAGCCTGCGCCGGCTGCGGCTGGAGCGCATCGATCTCTGGCAACTGCATCGGATCGATCCGGACGTCCCCGAGGACGACCAGTTCGGGACCATCCGCGAGTTTCAGCGCGAAGGGAAAATTCTTCACGCCGGCCTGTCCGAGGTGACCGTCGAGCAGATCGAGCGAGCCCGCAAATTCTTCGACGTCGTCTCGGTCCAGAACCGATACAACCTCGCCGACCGCGAATGGGAAGAGGTTCTCGACTACTGCGGCCGCGAGAACATCGGCTTCATCCCCTGGTTCCCGCTGCAGACAGGCAAGCTCGCCGGCGACGGCGGGCCGATCACGACGGTCGCCAAACGCCACCACGCCACCCCCGCCCAGATCGCTCTGGCCTGGCTGCTGAAACGGTCGAAGGTCATGCTGCCGATCCCCGGAACCTCGCGGGTCAAGCATCTCGAGGAGAACATCGGCGGCGCCGGGATCGAGTTGACGAAAGAGGAGTTCGAAGCGATCGGGTAGGGACTACGCTCCTCCCGGCACCCCATCGAAGAAGCTCACCACTCCCGTCTCCAGCGAGTACTCGGCGCCGACGACCATGAGCGTCCCTTCCTGGATCAGCCGCTCCAGCACCTCGGAGCCGTGCCGCAGATGATTCGCTGATGCGCGGACGTTGGCGCGCACCGAGTCGGCGATCACCGCCTCGGGATCCAGGTCACCACCAGCGGCGGCGGCCAGCACGGTTTCCATCGACGGCCTTACGCGGTTGACGATGGAGAGCAGATTTCGCGAGTGGCTCGATGCCCGGCCCGTCAGCTCCTCGAATGTGGCGATCACGGCGCCGCACTGCGAGTGGCCCATGACTACCACCAGCCTGGTCCCGTAACGTCCCGCCGCAAACTCGATGCTGCCGATCTGCGACGGTGAAACGACATTGCCGGCCACCCGGATCACGAACAGATCTCCGAAGCCCTGGTCGAAGACGAGCTCCGCCGGGACGCGCGCGTCCGAACAGCCTAGAACTATCGCCAGCGGCTCCGGTCCCGCGGCCAGCGCCGCACGGTGGCCGTGATTTCCGAGCGTTCCGGCCTCGGACTGGTTGGACACGAACCTCCGGTTTCCCTCGCGAAGACGGTCCAGAGCTTCAATTGCTGTGATCATCGTGAAAGGTTCATCCACTCCTCGCGCATGATTCCATAGTAGTCGACGTCGACATGCTCGCCCCACTTCACGAGATGCTGCCGCATCGTCCCTTCACGATGCATTCCGATCTTCTGCAATACGCGTCCCGAGGCTGGATTACGGGTGAAGTGGAAGGCGAAGACGCGGTTCATGCCGAGCTCACCGAATGCATACCCGACCACGGCTTTCGCCGCTTCGGGAACGTAGCCCTGGCCCCAATAGGGAACGCCCAGCCAGTACCCGATCTCGGCGCGCTGGTGAAAGAGCTCGACGTGCAATCCGATCGCTCCCATGACGTCGCCGCCGTCGCGCGGGGCGATGGCGAAGATGTGATTGTTCGATTGGTCGTCGTGACCGAGGATCCACTCCTCCGCCGCCCCCTCCGGATACGGATGCGGGATGAGCAGCGTGTTGCGCGCGATCTCACGTTCCGAGGCAAGGCGCTGCACGGCAGGAGCATCGCCTACCGCGAACGGGCGCAGGGTCAGCCGATCCGTCGTGAGTGTGGGACGTGGCATGGGAGTCGGGAGTCGGGGGTCGGAGCACGCGGGCTTTTATCTCGACTCCCGACCCCCGACTCCCTCCGAAAAGCTACTGCGCCTTCTTCTCTTCCGGCTTCGGCGCGGCAGCGGGCATGGCGAAGATCGCCTTATCGATCTTCGGGTTCAGATCGATCTTGGTGATGTTGAGGACCTGTCCGCCCATGCTCTCCTTGCCCTTGACGTGGTTCTCCATGGAGTGGGCGATGGTGATGCCCTCGACGGTCTTGTAGTCGCTGTACGTCGTCACGACCTCCAGGTCCTGTCCCTGGATGTTCCGGACCCCGTCGGAACGGATCATGAGGTAGGTCTCGGCATCGAAGTAGTCATTCGACTCCTTGCCGTCCTTGGTGGTGACGTGCAGCTTGTAGGCCGGCGTCCCCTCGACATCTTCCTTGCCGACGAACTCGACCTTGTTCCCCTTGGCCTTGTAGTCGAATGTCGGCCCATCGAAATCCGCGTCGGCGCGAAGATCCTTGACCTCCACCTCGGCCATTTTCTGCGGGTCTTTGTTGCCCGTGAACGGCATCAGCGACCATCCGGTCGTGCCGTCGAAGGCCTGCGTTCCGGTCATGCCCTGGATCGTGAAATCCATGCGCGAGTTGGATGGGCGCATCTTGGTGATCGTGACCGGCGCCTCCATCGGGCCCATCTTCATCGTGCCGGTAAGGCGCATCGACTGCAGCGCAGTGATCTTCTCCTTACCGCCCATGGCCTTGAGGTTCTTCTCGAGGATCTCGTCGGCGGTCTGGCCGAAGGCGGACACCGTGAGAAAGGCAACGGCGCAAAGCGACAGCAATGTTTTCCTGGACATGAATCCTCCTGATTCTGTTTCGACGTTTTGGCGATTGTGACATACGTCCGCGCTGCCGAGGGGTTGCGTCACAGGCTCCTTACTAGGTCGCGAACTCTGCCGCGGATCTCATCCCTTTCAGCCACCAAACGGTCGCGCTCGGCGGCATCGAGGAGAGAGCGAAGTGCGCGATAGGCATCGCCGCGCTCCGAGGTCTCGCGCAGAAGGGTGGCAGGATTGGCACCCCGCGCAGACAGCCACTCATCTACGGCAGCGCGCGTCGCGGCAGGAGTCTCCCGCACCAGGGCGCGCGTGTCACGGCGGATGAGGGAGGCACGCGCGAACCGCGGCCAGACCAGGGCCAGCACGACGAGCAGACCTGCGGCGATGCCGATCACCGGCAGCATCCGGCGGATGGTATCGAATCGGGCGTCGGATGCTGTCGGGAGAACATGCGGCTGCGCCGTGGTGGCATCGGCCGCCTCGACGATCAGTGCGCGCTGCTCGCAACGCAGCTCGCGCCGCATGCCCGCGGGCGTAAGGACAGCCGTCGCCAGCGGCGGGATGACGAACATCCCCGCATTCGCGGGAAAGATGAGATAGCGCCAGCGGCGGGTCATCACCGCTTCCTGATGCCGGTCGACAGTGACGCCCCCCTCATTGATCTGCATGCTTCCTTCGAGGGGAACCGCGAATGCCGGCGGAGGGGCGGCGCGAAGATTCGCGGCACCGGTCATGGCCACATCGATCGACACCGGTCCTCCGTTCTTCTGCACCGGCGTCTGACACTGCAGCGAGACGTCGCCGACAGCGGCCACCGGAGGTCCGGCCGGGATCGGCCGCGCCTCGATGGCAATGGCGGACGAGCGGCGGCGGAGGTCGACGACCGTCCCCTCGAAGAGGCCGAAAGGACTGCCGGTATCGAGACGCTTCATGATCTGTGCTTCCACCGACATCGGCTCGACCGTCAGCGTGCCGCTATGCAGCGGAAAGAGAGCCGCGCGCCGAACGATGAGCTTCTGCATGGCCACGCCGCCGACGAAGACCTGCTGCGCCACCATCCCGCGCACGTCGAGCTCCTCCACCCAGAACTCCGCCAGCTTCGGCAGCTCTCCGATGCCTTCCTCCTGCACGTTGGCGGCGGTGTAGAGCGTCCATGTGACGATGATCTGTTCGCCGGCGAAGACACTCGTCCTGTCCGCCTCGGCCACGAGGAAGATCGGATCGCGATTGGTGGCCAGCAACTCGTGAAGGATACGCACCGGGTCGTTGCTGCCGGCGGCAAGATCGGGCAGCACCTGAATCGAGACCGGCGCCAGCGTCTCCACCTGTCCTCCGCTGCCGTGCAATGTGACCGGTCCGATCAGCGCCGGCCCCGGCCCCGCCGGATGCGCGTTGTAGCGAAGGATCTTCCGTCGCGACGAGTTGCCGTTGGTCCAGGAGAACTCCGACGAGACCGACGGCGAGCCGTCGACGATCAGGTTCTGCATAGGAAGTTGGAGATTGTCGATCGAGGCGAAGGGATCGGTGAGAGTGATGATAATGGTTAGCGTGTCATCGATGGAGAGAGTGCGCTTGTCGACCTGGAGATCGCTTGCAGAGAGCGGCAGGGCGAAGAAGAGAAGCAAAAGCAGAATGTTGAATGTTGAATGTTCAATGTTCAATGTTGAATGAGGGGGTGTGCGCCGCTCGCGCCTTTCCCATTCGACATTCAACATTGAACATTCAACATTCAACATTGCCCTTGAAGCCTTTCGAACGCCTTCACCACCCCACATGCAGTTTCTCTCGCGACGGTTTATGCATCCGCTGCAGCTCTTCCTGTTCCTGCTGCTGCACCGACCGCAGCAATCCCTCGACATTCGGATCGCTCTTCGGTTGCTGCTGACCACCCTGCTGCGGTGAAGGCTGCGGTTTCTGCTGCGGCTGCGGACCGCTGTTCTGCTGCGAGCCGTTTCCGCCGCCCTGCTGTTTGTGCATGGCCTCTTTGCGTCTGAGGGCAATCTCGAGATTGCGTTTCGCCCCGGCATCCGTGGGACGCAGCCGCAGGGTCTGGCTGTAGTCGCGGATGGCGTAATCGAACGCATTGGCCGCCAGGGCGCTGTTGCCTCGGTTGAAAAGGGCATCCGCACGAAGGGAGGGATCGGCCAGCGCCTTTGCGATGGTCGCTGATCCCGCCTCACGATTACCCGCCGCTATCTGCGCTGTTCCGAGGTTGAACGAGCGCGCCGGCGTTGAAGCGATCGAGGATGATTTGGCGAACGACGTCTGCGCCTCGGCGTACTTTTTTTCAGCGAACTGCTTCACGCCGTGCGCCGTGGCCGCATGCGAGTTGGTCTCGCGCGTGAGGTTCGCCATAAACGGCAGGCCGGCGATGAGAAGAATGGCGAAGACTTTCATCTGCGCGACTCCGCACAGACAAGAGTGTCTGTGCCACATTGCTCCCGCCTCAGCCAGGAGCAGTGCCAGTGTGGCACAGACACTCTTGTCTGTGCCGGAGCTTGGCAGACTCCCGCACTCACTCCGCACCTCGATTCGCCAACGATCCGAGAAATAACGCTACACACGCAAACGCCAACGGCCATTGATACCGCTCGATCGGAACCCGCACGTTCTTCTGTTTCAACGTCCCCCCCGTTGCCGCCAGCGAGTCGAGGGCATGCTCGCCGAACGGATTCGCATAGAACGTCCCCCCGGTTGCCCGCGCGATCTTCTGCAACGCCTCGGGATGCGCATAGGTCGTCACCACCTGGCCGTTGTCGTCGAGCAACACGCCTCCCCCCTCGGCGCGTGGGATCGTGCTCCCGCCAGCCGTACCGACGAGGATCGTCGACACGGGAACCCCGTGCTGTACCAATTTCTCGATCGTGTCGTCGAGCCGCGAGCTCTGGTCCTCGCCGTCGCTGATGAGCACGACGTCGCCTCGCTGCGCGGCGTCGCCGCCGGCGAGACGCAACGCGGCGTTCAGAGCCGCCGAAAGATCGGAACCGGGGTTCGATACCTCCCCTGCCTGAATGGAATCGAGAAGCGCTTCCACCGCATCGCCGTCGCTCGTCAGCGGCGAAACCACCTCGGCCGCCGACTCGAAGATGACCAGCCCCACGCGCCCCGACTGCGCCTCGATGATCCGTTTGGCGATGGCCTTGGCCGCCTCCAGCCGCGAAGTACCGACGTCACGCGCATCCATGCTCAGCGACACATCGACGACGATGACGCGGTTCGACTCCCGCTGCTCGATCGGAACGACCCGGAACCCCGCCTCCGGCCCCGCCAACGCCACCACGCAGCCGAGGAGAGCGAGAGCCACCAACCAGGGGCGGATGGCGCGCAATGGATTAGCCACTCCACGCAGGCGCTCCGAAACGAAGCGACGGGCGATGCGCACGCGCCGCCGCTCGCGCGCAACGAAAAAGATGAGCCCAAGCGGGATGAGCAGCGCAAACCACAGAAGCTGCGGAGCGCGGAAGGCCATTACGCCGCCACCTTCTGCCACACCGTCTCTCCCGACAACAGCGCCAGCGCGAACATGGCCACGCCGGCGGCGAGCGGCAGGCCGTACAGCTCCTCGATGCGCTCGCTCTTCGGCGCGGTCAGGCGCGTCTTTTCGAGATGATCGATGCGGTCGAGCACCTCCCCCATCGTCCGCGCGTCGGTGGCGCGGAAGTACTCGCCGTTCGTGGCCTTGGCGATCGCGGCCAGCGCCTCTTCATCGAGGTCGGCGCGCACCAGCTGATAGGTCGTCACGATCTCCCCGGTGAAGGGATCCTGGCGTTTCATCGGGATCGGTACCGGCCCGCGGCTGCCAACCCCGATCGTGTAGATCTTGATGCCGTAGCGCGCGGCCAGCTGCGCCGCGGCCAACGGATCGATCGAGCCGGCGTTGTTCACCCCGTCTGTGACCAGGATGATGATCCGGCTGCGCGTCTTCGACGTCCGCAGCCGGTTGACGGCCGTGGCGATGGCGTGACCGATGGCGGTGCCATCGCCGTTCTCGCCGACCTGCGCGCGCTCCAGAATGGCAGCGGCAATGTCGCGGTCGTACGTGATCGGCACGCGCGTGGCGGCGCGCACGCCGAAGGTGACGATGCCGATGCGGTCGTCCTGCCGGCGCGCGATGAAGTCGCCGATCAACTCCTTGGCCACGCCGAACCGATTGCGCGGCTTGAAGTCCTCCGCGGCCATGCTCCCCGACGCGTCGAGCGCCACGACGATGTCGATGCCGAAGCGGTCGTTCGTGGCCATCCGCGTCACCCGCTGCGGTCTCGCCAGCGCCACGATCATCGCCACGGCGGCGATCGATTCGAGCAGGAACGGGAGTCCGGCAAATTGCGCGCGCACGCTACTCCTCGGCGTGACCAGGGACATCGATGAGATCGCAAACGCCCCGTAGCGATGACGGCGATCGCGGATGAGCAGGGCGATCCGGCCGATGAGAGCGAGGATCAGTAGCAGCCAGAGCGGATTGGCGAAACGGATCATGCCGCCGCCTCTTCTACTGCCTCTTCCGCTGCCGGCGGCTCCGCCCACGACGGGATCACGAGCGCGCGCTCGAGCGCATCATCGAAATTCGCCGGCGCGGCTCCCCATGGCGAGAACTTCTCGAGATCGCCCTGACGAAGGATCTGCGCTACGGATACATCCTCGACGCGCGCCAGCAGCTCCGACGTCGTCAGCTCCGCGCCGAGGTCGGCGCGGACCGCGGCAAGATAGGCGCGAACGGCGTCGGCCAGATTCGCCCAGCGCAGCCGATCGATAGTTCGCAACGCCATCACACGCGCGCGAAACGCATCGGCCGGCACGATGACGATCCGCGGTTTGGCCACGCGCCGCTCCGCCAGGATTACCACCGCCGTCCACGCCGCGATCGCAGCCAGAGCGGCGATGCCGATGGCGACGAACGGCAGGCGCGGCCACGGCTCCGGCTTCGGAGGCTTCAGCGGTGCAGGCTCCAGCTTGTCGTCCGGCTTCAGCACCGGGTAAATCGGAATCACCACGCTGACCGGACCTTCCGCGGAATGACCTGTCACCGTGATCGTGTGCGGCACGAAGGTCCTGATCACGACGGAGTTGCCGGCGCGCGAGACCACTTCGTAATCGGGCGACGGATCGACCACCGTCGGCGCCGCGAACTCGATCGTAACCGGATCGCCGACCGTCGCGCGCGCGGGGTGGAACATGGTGACCAGTACCAGAAGGAGACCTGTCATCGCTATCGCCTTCTCACCGCCCGCTCCCGGAAGAACCGCAGCAACTCCCGATCGTACGGAATTGCCGTCGAGACGTTGAGATGATCGATCCCGGCGGCGCGAAACCGCCGCTCGTTCAGTTGATCGCGCGCCGCGGCACGCCTTGCCACGTCGGCGTGGCGCAGATCGACGAACCGCGCCACCCCGCTCTCGGCGTCGACCACTTGCGCCAATCCCCCCTCGGGGAACCTCTCTTCGCGCGGATCGCTGACCGTAATCGCTACGACGTCGTGTCTTCGATCCAGACGCCGCATGGTCCGCTCGAAGTTCTGATCGAGGAAATCGCTGATGATGATCACCACGGCGCGGCGGGTACTGACCTGCTCGAGATAGCGCGCGGCCGCATCGAGGTCGGCCACCCCCTCTGGGCCGCGCATGGCGGCGTCGACGGCCGCGCGGACGATGACCTGCGCGTGCATCTGCCCCCGCCGTGGCGGGATGTAGCCGCCAATATTGTGCGAGAAGAGAAGCAGGCCGATCCGGTCGGAATTCTGAACAGCGGAAAAGGCGAAGACCGCGGCCAGCTCCGCGGCGATGTCGCACTTGCGCCAGTCGACCGATCCGAAGGCCATCGAGCCCGAGACGTCGATGACCACGAGCACGGTCAGGTCGCGCTCTTCGACGAATTCCTTCACATGCGGCACTCCGCTGCGGGCTGTGACGTTCCAGTCGATCGTGCGCACATCGTCGCCCGGCTGGTACTCCCGCACCTGTGAGAACTCGATCCCCCGTCCATGAAACGCCGAGTGATAGTCGCCCGCGAATCCGGCACGGATCAGACGCGCCGAGAGGATCTCGAGGTCGCGCACCCGGCGCGCGAGGGGGACGCGGTATTGCGGCTTGCGGCGGCGGAAGAACATGGTTACGAGGACCGCATCACGGTACCGTCACCGCCCCCAGCACCTGCTGCACGATCGAGTCGGCGGTCATCTGCTCGGCGGCGGCCTCGTAGCTGAGGACCAGGCGGTGCCGCAAAACGTCCGGCGCGATTGCTTTGACATCCTCGGGGACGACATACGGCCGGCCCTGAATGAAGGCGTAGCCCTTGGCTACATGGGCCAGCGCCAGCGTCGCGCGCGGCGAAGCGCCAAAGGCGATGTAGGGCACCAGCGACGGCAGCCGGAACTCGGCCGGCGTGCGCGTGGCCGCCACGAGCTGGATGATGTAGCGCCCGATCCGCTCGTCGACATGTACGCCCGCCGCCAACCGCGCGATCCGTTCGATCTCGGCGATGGTAAGAATGCGGCGGGGGGCAACCTGCTGCGCGGTCGGGTCCAGATAGATGCCGAGCATCCGCATCTCTTCGTCCTGCGTCGGATAGTCGACGCGTAGCTTCATCACGAAACGGTCGACCTGCGCCTCGGGGAGTGCATACGTCCCCTCATGCTCGATCGGATTCTGCGTGGCGATGACGACGAACGGCTCCGGAAGGCGGTACGACGTATCGCCGATGGTGACCTGCCGTTCCTGCATCGCCTCCAGCAGCGCCGACTGCACCTTCGCCGGCGCGCGGTTGATCTCGTCGGCCAGCACCAGGTTGGCGAAGATCGGCCCGTGCCGCGGCGTGAATACGCGGTCGGCCGGGTTGAAGATCAGCGTCCCGGTGATGTCGGCCGGCAGGAGATCGGGCGTGAACTGGATGCGATGAAACGAGGCATCGATGGCGCCGGCCAGCGTCTTGACCAGCAGTGTCTTGGCGAGCCCCGGCACTCCCTCGATGAGCACATGTCCGCGAATCAGCAAGGCGATGACGAGCCGGTCGACGATCGCTCCCTGCCCGATCACCGCCCGCCCCACCTCGCTCCGCAACCGGGCGATGACCTCGTGCGCGGCGGCGATATCGGTATTGATGGTGGCCTGGTCCATGGGAGGAGTTTATCGTGGGGTGGTCGGACGAGAAGAGGCGAAATGTTGAATGTTCAATGGTAAATGTTGAATGTTGAATGAACCGGTCTCTCCCCGTCCATTCAACATTGAATATTCAACACTCAACATTCAACATTGCCTTTCGTTCTCGATGAGCCATCCAAAGAAAAAATGGGGGCAGCACTTCCTTCGCAACCGCGGAGCGGTGATGCGGATCGTCGAGGCCGTCGAGCCGGCGACGGACGACGTCGTCGTCGAGATCGGACCGGGCGAAGGCGTTCTGACGGAGAAGCTTGCGGAGCTCCCGAACGAGCTGATGGCCGTCGAGATCGATCCGGAGCTTTCGGACCGGCTTCGCGCACAGTTCGGCGACCGCATCACGCTCGTGAATGAAGACGCGATGGAGGCCCCGCTCCCCCTCCGCTCCTACCGCGCCGTCGGCAATCTCCCGTATAACGCCGGAACGCCTATCCTGCGCCGCGTCGTCTCCGATCCGAACTGCCGCCGCGCCGTTTTCATGCTGCAGAAGGAAGTAGCCGACCGCCTCGTGGCCAAGCCGGGCGACGAGGCCTACGGCTACCTGACCCTGTTCGTCCGCCTCTACGCCTCGGCGCGCATCCTCATGACCCTCGAGCCGAAGTCGTTCTATCCGCCGCCGAAGGTCCGCAGCGCCGTGGTCGTGCTCGACCCTGACCGCAAATCGTTCGTATCGGAGGAGCTCATCGATCTGATCAGCGCCTCCTTCCGGATGCGCCGGAAGAAGCTGGTCAACAACTTGACCGAATTTGGCACGCGCGAAGAGCTGGTGGCGGCGATGGCGCGGGCCGGTATCGACGAGGGTGTGCGGGCGGAGCGGCTGTCGATCGAAGACTTCGCAAGGCTCCGAAGTGCGTTGGCGGCAACTGCACCGTAAGCACAGCGTTCAAAGGCGCTCCCGGCTTGTACCGGCACCGCTGGTGGCGCCCAGTATCTGGCCGGTGAGGTTGGCGAGGATCAGCGTGGCCAGGCAGAACAGGTCTCCGAAGTAGGGCTCGGAGCCCGCGGCCCCATCGAGCAGATCGGGGATGGAGAGCCTGGCCAGTCGCAGCGGCAGCAAGGGAAGCGCGAGCCACCAGCGCCATCGCTCTTTCCATGACCACTCGCGCACGATGGCGCCGTACGCCTGGCCACTGGCCAGATGAACGCCCAGGACGCGCCATCCCCAGCTTTGTTTATGGTGCAGAACGACCGATGGACAAACGCCGAGCGCGCGCGTCGCCCGTAGCTGCGCGAGCCAGGCATACTCGAATTCCCCGGCTCCCAGGCTCGCCGGCGGCAACGCGGCGCGTTTGAACGACAAATTCGTCGGCACCGGCAATCGGTCCCACCCGATGTCGAGCCGGCTCTGGTTCTGACCGGCGAATGTAATGACGAAATTGGCGCGGTCCATGGCCGAAGACCTCGAGGCCGGGTGGTTCACCGTTACGCCCACGAGAGCAGATCTCGCGTCGGCATCGTGGGCGGCGGCGATCGACGCCAACCAGTCACTCGGCGCGAGGCAGTGATCCTCGCTCACCACGATGATGGCTCCACGCGCGGCAGCAATTCCGGCTGCTCGCAACGCAAACGAGTCCTTTCCCGGAAGCCGGAGCCAGCGCACCGCCGGATCGGGATGTGTCGCGGAAAGGGCCGCGCCGTGGCCGTCGAGGACAAGGGCCTCGAAGGAGGGCGCACCGGTCTGGGACAGAAGCGCCGCCAGTGCCGAAGAGACCGCCGGCCAGGGGTGGGTGGTCGGCAGCAGCACGGAGATGAGCGGCGCGTCGACGAATGAGTCCGTCCGCTCGTCAGTCTCTGCGGTCACTTCCTCCAGAGTAGCAGAGGAAGAGCTGCATGACTGGCGGGCCGGGTATTCCGCGGCAAAAGAGGCCTCCGTTGCGCTAAACTGGTTAACGACTGGTTGAATTGGTGGGAGACGAGCCATGGCAAAGGTTAGCGCTTTCGAGGCAAAGACTCGGTTTGGGGAGTTGCTTAACCGCGTATCGCAAGGCGAGGAGGTCGTCATTACCCGGCATGACAAACCTGTAGCGCGCCTGGTGCCGGAAGGCGCTCAGCGGTTTGACGATGTCCGCCGCGCCGTGATGGGACTTCGGGAGTTGCAGCAACGCATCCGACGGAGATCCAAAACAAAGCTGTCCAACCGCGAGGTTCGATCCGCCATCGACGAGGGTAGGTTGTAATGCGGGCCTTTGTCGCGGATGCTTCGGTCGCTGTCGGATGGGTCCATCCGGCGCAGGCTACGGCCGAGACAGAAGCAATGTTGGATGCCATTGCCGAGGGGGCCATACTCGAAGTGCCAGCGTTGTGGCCGTTGGAAGTAGCCAACGCGCTCACAGTGCTCGTTCGCCGGCGGAAACTGACTGAGAACGAGCGTCAGACCGCCCTCGGATGGCTTCGCGCTCTTCCGTTGCGCGTCGATCATGAGATGTCGTCGCTGGCCTTCTCGCTGTTGTCAGAGTTGGCCACCACCCATCATCTGTCAGTCTATGACGCGGCCTATCTGGAGCTTGCGCATCGACGAAAACTCATGCTGAGCTGTAACGACGGGCCCCTTAGAAACGCCGCGACGCAGTTCGGTGTAGACCTCTGGGAGTGAGTGCACCGAAGGTGCAGCCTACTTCGCCCGATCGTCTCCCGCCTCGTACTTCCACGCCGTCATCCCATGCGCGCCTTCGGCGAAGCGCGTGTCGACGAACTCTTCGAACGGGATGGCGTGATCGAGGACGCCGGTGGCGACCATCAGCTTGACGATGGTCTCGAAATCGCCGCGGCGCGGCGATAGCGGCTCGTATTTGACGCGGTCGATCGGGTTCGTCAGCGCCCAGCGCAGCATCTTCGGGTCCTGGTGGTAGTAGAAGCGGCCGACGAAATCGGCGGCGTGCAGACGATGCTTTCTTGCGAGATCCTTCTCCTCGAGCCAGAGACCCGATCGGGCGATGCCGTCGACGAGCGTCTGCACCGCCTCGGGGCGCCGGTCGATCACGTCCTGCCGCACCACCAGCACGCAGGAGATGTAGTCGGGCCAGTACTCACGGGCATGGAAGAGCACGCGGCCGAAACCGCCGATCTCGGCCTGCGACGGATACGGCTCGCCCATGGAAAAGGCGTCGATCGCCTTCGCGGCGAGCGCGCCGGCAACATCGGGAGGGGCCATCTCCACCATCCGCACGTCTTTCTTCGCATTCATGCCGTTCGCGGCGAGGGCTCGGAAGACGATGAGGCGCTCGTCAGAAAAACGGCTGGGGACGGCGATGATCCGTCCGCGCAGATCGGACACGCTGTGCACAGGCCCTTCGCTGCGCACGACCACGGCGGAACCGTAGCGGTGTCCGAGGTAGACAATCTTCACCGGAACGCCCTGAGCCCGCAGGGCGATTGCCATCGGCGCGACCATGAACGCCGCCTGCATCTTGTTGGACATCAGCGCTTCCTTGATTTCAGGGAACCCCTGAAACAAGCGCGGAATGAAGATCTGTCCGGACTGCGAGTAGGCGGAGATGTAGTCGGTGACCGGGCAAGCGAGATGTCACGTCACCGGGATGTACGCGACATTCAGCTTCCGGCTTGCTTCCGGCAGCCGGTCGTTCATCAGCACCTGCCAGTTCACGTTGAGCACCAGGTGCGCAGCCGTGATGGCAACGATCCAGGCGCCGATGGCGAGGATGAGTTTTCGCATGGTCCGATCACCTCCTTTTGGGTTGCTTGGGTTGCTGAGTTGCTTGGTTGCGCGGTCTCGCGGTTGCGGGGTCTCGCGGTGCGGATGATGCCAGGACGGCGTGACGAGTTGAATGCCGCGAGACCGCGAGACCCCGAAACCTCGCGACCCGGCTACCCAGCAACCTTACAACCAAGCAACCCTGCAACCTACTCACTGATCCACTCCTCCACCCTCCGAATCCCCGTATCGAGCAGCAATCCAATCACGCCGATCATCAACATCCCGGCCACGACGAGGTCGTAGCGCTTGCCGGCGTTGCGGGCGTCGATGATGAGGTATCCGAGCCCGGAATCGACGGCGATCATCTCGGCGGCCACCAGGACGACCCAGGCGATACCGAAGGCCAGGCGCAGTCCGACGATGATGCGCGGCAGGACGGCCGGGGCGACCACGCGGATCATGAGCTGCCGCGTGGAAAGGCCGAAGTTGCGGCCGGCCTGGAGGTACATCGGCGGAACGTTACGGACGCCGTTCATTGCCGCCACGATGATCGGAAAGAGCGAGGCCAGGAAGATGAGGAAGATCGGCGCGGCATTGCTGACGCCGAACCAGATCACGGCCAGCGGCATCCAGGCCAGCGGCGAGATCGGCCGCAGCATCTGGATCAACGGATTGATCGCGCGCGCCAGCGGCGCATGCCATCCCATGAGGAATCCGATCGGGATGCCGGCGACGATCGCCGCCAGGTAGCCGGCGAAGACGCGGGTCAGCGAGTCTCCGATGTAGCGCCAGAGGAGGCTTTTTTCGGAGAGGGTAGCGATCGCCTTAGCCACCGCTAGCGGCGATGGAAAGATCTTCGTGCCGGAGAGTTTTACCGCGATCGCCCAGATGGCGAGAATGATCGTCGTCGTGATCACTGGCAGGACAAAGCGAAATGTTGAATGTTCAATGTTGAATGTTGAATGTTGAATGGAGGGTTTCATCTGCACCCCCATTCAACATTCAACATTGAACATTCAACATTCACCATTTGCCTATACCTGATGTGCCAGCCCGATCTCGCCAAAGATCAGATCGCGAAGCTCAATGTATCTCTGCGACGAAAGGTCACGTGGATGCGCGATATCGATGTCCACTACCCGCCGGATCCGTCCCGGGCGCGCGCTCATGACCACGACGCGGTCGGCGAGCTGCACCGACTCCTCGATGTCGTGCGTCACGAAGAGCACCGTCTTCCGCTCGGCACGCCAGATGCGAAGGAGCTCGCTGCGCATCTGCAGGCGGGTGATCGAGTCGAGCGCGCCGAAAGGCTCATCGAGAAAGAGCACGTCGGGATTCACCGCCAGCGCGCGTGCCACTTCGACGCGCTGCTTCATCCCTCCGGAGAGCTCCCGCGGGTACGCTTTCTCGAAGCCGTCCAGACCGACGAGCTGGATGTACTGCGCAACACGCTGCCGCCGCGCCTCTTCCGGCATATCGAACAGACCGAAGCCGATGTTCCCTTCGACCGTGAGCCACGGAAAGACGCCGCGCTCCTGGAAGACGAAGATGCGCCGCCGGTCGGGCGCCGTGACCGGCTCGCCGTCGATCGTCACCGAGCCAGCCGCGGGCGCGAGGAAACCGCCAGCGATGTTGAGCAGCGTCGACTTGCCGCATCCGGAGGGGCCGACGATGCAGAGGAACTCCCCCTCCTCCACGCCGATCGTGACGTGCTGGAGGACCTCCATCGCGCCGAAGCGCATCGACACATCGCTGAACTGGACTTTCACTCGGCGGCGTAACCCCAGCGAACAGAGTCGAGCCGCTCCAGGCGGCGCATGAGCAGATCGAGAACGACGCCGATGGCGCCGATGAGCACCATGCCGGCGATGACGAGATCGTAGCGGTTGCCTGCGTTACGTGCGTCGACGATGAGAAAGCCGAGGCCGGAGTTGACGGCGATCATCTCCGCGGCCACGACCACCAGCCAGGCCACACCGAGCGCGATGCGCATGGCCACGATGAGCTGCGGCAGGATGGCCGGTACGAGCACGTCCGCCATGCGCGCGCGGAGCGGGACGCCGAAGTTGCGCGCCGCGGCGAGATGAACAGGATCGATGTTGTGCACCGCATTCATCGTGGCCACGGTGAGCGGCAGGAACGAGGCCAGAAAGATGAGGAAGATCGCCGAGACGTCGCCGACGCCGAACCAGAGGATGGCGATCGGAATCCAGGCCAGAGGCGAGATCGGCCGCAGCACCTGCAGGATTGGATTGATGGCCATCTCGCCGAGGCTGATCATCCCCAGGGTCAGACCGAGCGGGATGGCGATGACCAGCGCCGCCAGATAGCCCCACGTGACGCGAAACAGCGAGGCCACGACGTACTTGACGAGAAGCCCGCGTATCGCCAGCTCACCGATGGCCCGTCCCACCACGATCGGCCCGGGGATGAGCGACGGCCTCATCGAAACGGCGATCTGCCACGCCGCCAGAGCGACGAAAATCCCGGTCAATGGAAGCAGGCGCGAGCGGCTCACGTTGCGGCGGAGAGTAGCAGAAGCAGTGGATTGGCGGATCAGCTACCGAGCCTACAACGATTCCTCGCCAGAAGATCGATGGCGCTATCGACCTCGTGAGGTCGCTGTTACTTCTTCTTCTTGACCGGCGCCTTCGCCGGCGCCTTCGCCGGCGTCTTCGCCTTCTGCGGATTGGTCAACACGCCGCCGTCGTCAGAGCGTCCGTCTTCGATGTCGACCGTCTGCGTCACGGCATCGCCGCCGTTCGTGGAGGGCTGCGCGGCGGCGGGCGCGATCGTCTGCGTCGTCGGTGCGGTCGTGGTTGCCGACGACGATTTCCCCCGGCAGCCGGGGGCGAGCAGCGCCAGCGGCATCAGGATCAGAAGCGACAGCCTCGCTGTTTTTCTCACGGACACCTCATCGACGGAGTGATCAAAGCCGGATTCACGCCACCATGCAAATTCCCTGACAGGATTCGCTTACAATGCGCCCCCCATGGACGCACGGAAACGAATCGGTGTTTTCGGATGGGGCGTGGTGGCACCGAAGTCTCCGGACATCGACACCTTCGAGCGAAATCTGGAACGCCCCAAGAGCTGGCTCACCCCATTCAGAGGGTTCGGACCCTCGAATTTCCTCGTCGGCTATCCTGAATTTGATTTCGAAACCTACCACGACTGGTTCGACCAGCGCTTCCCGCCGGCCAAATTCAGCCAGCTCAAAGACAAGATGGGACCGATGGTGCAGTCGTGCATCGGTGCCTTCATCCAGTCGCTGTCGCAGAACCCCGGTATCGAGGAGTATCTCCAGTCCCTCGGCACGCAGGCGCACGTCTACATCGGCACCGGACTCGGCGAGCTGACGGTGATCGCGGCCGAGACGCTGGCCTACGACCGCGCCTTCCGCAAGTGGAACGAGTTCTGGGCCGCCCCCGCGCGCTGCGCGGCATTGCGCGCCCACCTCGGCGGGCAGCCCGATCCGGATGCACCGCAAGACCCGAAAGACTTCCCGGTCGGCTCCGAGGACTGGATCGATGCAAAACACGTCTGGGAAGCCTTCTGGGCGCCGAAGAGTGACGATCTCATTCGTTATCTCGCGGAAGCGGCCGACATTCAGTCCGAGCCCGTGCCCGCCTCGACCGGATCGGCGAGAGCTCTGAGCACGATCCGCCAGAAGCTGAACAAGATCAAAGTTCTGAACAAGAAGTGGGGATGCCCCGACGAGCCGTGGGCCGCGGTCTCGCCGAACCTGCTCTGGAATATCGCCAACATCCCGGCCTCGCAGGTATCGATGATCGGCCGCATCGTCGGGCCGGCCTTCGCGCCGGTGGCCGCCTGCGCCTCGTTCGGCGTGGCACTCAAGATGGCGGCCGATTCCATCAACCTCGGCGAGGCGAAGGCGGTCGTCGTCGGCATGACCGATCCCCCGCCGCACCCGCTGGTCATCTCCGCCTTCTACAAAGCCAACGTCCTCTCCGCCGACGCCGACGTCTCCCACCCCCTCACCGCGTTCAAGGGAACGCACATCGCCGGCGGCTCGTGCGTCTGGATCGTCGGCGATGCCATCGAGCTGATGGCGCACGGCTTCCGCCCCGTCGGCATGGAGATCGTCGGCATCGGTACGTCGTCGGACGCGCATCACATCATCACGCCGTCGAAAGGCGGTCCGCAGTTGGCGATGAAGAAGGCGATGGAAGACGTCCAGGCCTCGGACGTCACCACCTGGGACATGCACGCCACGGCCACGCCCGGCGACGCCAGCGAGATCGCCAATTCGCTGGAGATGCTGCACGCGGAAGTCCTCTTCACCGCGCGCAAGGGCACCTTCGGACACGGCATGTCCGTCGGCGGCGCCTGGGAGCTGACCGCGCAGCACCTCGGCATGTCCAAGGGACGCATCTACCCCACGGCCCTCGACGAGGACGATCTGCATGACGACGTGAAGATCCAGGATGCCAAATTCGTCTCCGGCGATGGCTGCCTCGTCGAGACCGGCTACAGCGGCAAGCTGAGCATGGGCGTCGGCGGCATCAACTCCTGCGTCATCAGCAAACCGTGGGATGCGGAGTTCGTGGACGCGCATGTGGCGGTCGAGGAAAAGACGGCGACGAAGTAGCACGCCGTTGCGGGGCCTCGCGGCTGCGCCCCCAGGAATGCCCCATCCCAAAAAACCCTTTACCTCCCAACTAACCGAACGGTCGTTCGGTGGCGGCCCTCTTGCAGCCTCACGCCGGGGCGAACTCAACTGCATGCGTTTGAAACGACTTCCCTTCCTCCTTCTCGCAATCGCTGTCAGTGCGCGCGCACAGACGGAGCCGCTCCATCTGACTGTCGGCGAGGCCATCCGCATGGCACTGGGCACTGGGACGCAGGCCGATCTGGCTCGCTCCAACGAGCAGCTCGCGCGCATCGCCCGGTCCGAGGCGTTCAGCTCGCTCCTGCCGCAAGCCGACGCCAAGTTCATCCGCTACAACCAGTCGCTCAACCTCCAGACCTTCGGCTTTTCGCTCCCCGGACTTCCGCCGGTCGTCGGGCCTTTCAACGTGACGGATGCCCAGCTCGCGGCGGCGGTACAAGTATTCAACCTCGCCGCCCTGAGGCACTATCAGTCGCTAAAGAGCAGCGCGAACGCCAGCCACTACCAGAACGAGCAGGCGGAGAACGACGTTGCAGCATCAGTGGCGCGCCTGTACCTGATCGTGCAGCGGGCGCAGTCGCAGATCGGCTCGCGTGAGGCGGACATCGCCCTCTTCACCCGCCTTCTGCAGACGTCACAGGACGAGTTCAAAGCCGGCACCGGAACCCGTCTCGACGTCGCGCAGGCCAATGTGCAACTCGACCGCGCGCGGCAGGCGCTGCTGGCCGCGCAGAACGACAAGCAGAATGCCTCGCTGGCGTTGCTGAACGCCATCGGCGCCGATGAGTCGCGCGAGATCGTCATCGCCGATACCGCCGCCGCCCCGACCACCGTCCCCACTGTCGATCCCTCGCTCGATACCGCCCGCAAGCAGCGCCCGGAGCTGCGCGAGGCGGAGGAGCAGGAGAACGCGGCCCGGCTCACCGTCGAGGCGGCAAAGGCTCGCCTGCTGCCGAGCGTCTCCGTCGATTTCGAAGGGGACCTGAGCGGCAACCGGTCGACCGATCTTCTCTGGACCCGGCGCATTGCCGCAAACCTCGGCGTTCCGCTGTTTCACGCTGACATCAACGCCAACATCGCGCGAGCCAAGGTGCAATTGCACGACGCGCAAACCCGGCGCACGCAGATCGAGCGCGACGTCGAGCAGGACGTTCGCCGCTCGCTGATGACGCTGCAGAACGCCGAGGCACGGGTGGCGGTGGCGGATGAAAGCGTGCAGGTCGCCGAGGAGGCGCTCACCGTCGCGCGGGACCGCCGCGCCGCAGGATACGGCTCGCCGGTGGAAGTCGACCGGGCCCAGGACAGCTATCGCCAGGCGCATGAAGACGCCATCGCCGCGCAGGCCGATGCCGCCGCCGCGCAATTCGATTACGAGCACGCCACCGGCGGGATCCGGCGATACATGACGGGAGACCATCCGTGACCTCGGCAGCAGCGACGTTCGACGCGGCCGGTGGCGCCATGACTCGCCCGGAGCGCAAGCCGGTCAACAAATGGCTCGTCACCGTGTCGATCACCTTCGGCACGCTGATGGGCGCCATCGACGCCTCCATCGTCAACGTGGCCGTCCCGCATCTCACCGGCTCGCTCGGCGTGACCATCGAGCAGATCACCTGGGTCACTACCGGCTTCGTGATCGCCACGGTCATGGTCATGCCGCTTACCGGCTTCCTGGCGCGGCTGTTCGGACAGAAGCGGGTCTATATGGTCTGCCTGGCGCTCTTCATCATCGGCTCCGCGCTCTGCGGGATGGTGCGGACGCTGCCGCTGCTGGTCCTCTTCCGCATCCTCCAGGGCCTCGGCGCCGGCGCGCTGCAGCCGACCGAGCAGGCCATCCTCCGCCAGACCTTTCCGCCGAAGGAGCAGGGGATGGCCATGGCGCTCTTCGGTATGGCCGTCGTGCTCGGCCCCGCTTTCGGCCCGACCCTCGGCGGCTACATCGTCGACAACTACTCCTGGCCGTGGATCTTCTACATCAACGTCCCCATCGGGATCATCTCGCTGCTGATGGTCTCCCGTTTCGTGCAGGAGCCCGAGGACGTCCGCGCCGCGATGCACACGATGGCCGTACGCCAGCGGAAGAACATGGACTGGAGCGGCATCGCTCTTCTCTTTCTCGGACTGGGCACGATGCAATACGTGCTCGAAGAGGGGAACCGGAACGACTGGTTTCAGTCGGGCGAGATCAAGATCATCACGCTTGTGGCCATCGTGTCGCTCGTCGCGCTGGTCATCCGCGAGTTGAGCGCGCGGGTTCCGGCGGTCGACTTCTCGCTCTTCAAAGACGTCGTCTTCACATCCGGCACACTGATCGGCGCGGTCATGTTCGCCATGCTGATGGCCGTGACCTTTCTGATCCCTCTTTTCATGCAGATTCAGCTCGGCTATTCCGCAACCCAAGCCGGTCTGGCCATGATGCCGCGCAGTCTCAGCATGCTCGTAGTGATGCCGATCGTCGGACGGATGTACAACAAAGTCTCGCCGCGTCTCGTGGTCGCCTTCGGCATCGTCCTCTTCGCGTACACGGCCTGGCAGATGGGCCACTACACGCTGGCGACGTCGAGCAGGGACGTGGTCCAGGTTCTGATCATCCAGGGTGTCGCCTTCAGTTGCCTCTTCATCCCGCTGACGACGATGGCCCTCAGCACAATCCCGCGTCACCGATTATCCGACGCCACCGGACTCAACGCGCTGCTCCGCCAGACCGGCGGTTCCGTCGGGCTGGCCGTGTTCGCAACGATGCTGACGCAGTTCAGCATCAAAGCCCGCGGCGACATGCTGCCGCACTTCTCGATCTCATCGCCGGCCATGGCATCGCGTCTGGCCGCCATCCAGCGGATGCTTCAGTCCCGCGGTCTCGACGCCTTCGCCGCGCGGCAGACCGCCGCCCGGATGATCGATGGCCAACTTCGCCAGCAGTCCATGATGATCTCGTTCGAGAAGCTCTTCTACCTCTCAGGAATCCTGTTTCTCTGCGTCCTTCCGCTCGTCTTCTTCCTGAAGGCGCCTAAGGCCGGAGAGAAAATCGATATACATGCGGAGATGTAAATGACGACTACGGAAACCACAGCCGGCAGCATGCCGGAGATCGCCGAGCACGAGCCGGCCATCGCTCCCTCGAAGGCGAAACGCCTCTATCTCATCCTCGGCGGCGTCGTGCTCGTGCTGCTGATCGGCTACGGCATCTACGCCTTCCTCTCCGCCGGGAAGGAAGTGACGGACGATGCGCAGATCTCCGCCGACATCGTGCCGGTGGCGTCGCGCGTTGCCGGACAGGTGACCGCTGTCTACATATCGGAAAATCAGCCGGTCCACGCCGGCCAGGCGATCGCCGATCTCGATCCCTCGGACGCGCAGGTCAAACTGGCCCAGGCCGAGGGCGATCTGGCGACCGCGCAGGCCCAGGCGGCCGATGCCGATGCCCGCACCGCCGTCACCTCTGCGACCGCGCGCGGCGCTCTCACCTCGGCAGAGGGAGCGCTGCAAAGCTCCAAGGAGAATGTCGACAGCTCGGCGGCGTCGATCAACGAGGCGCGTGCCTCCGTCACCCGCGCCAGCGCGAACGCATTGAAGGCGCTGCTCGACTTCCAGCGCGCCGAGGAGCTCGGAGGAAAAGGCGACATCTCCAAAGCACAGGTCGATGCCGCCCGCGCCGCACACGAATCCGCCGACGCCGATCTCTCGCAGGCCAGGGCTAAGCTCGTCGAAAACGAGAACGCCCGACAGGCAGCACAGGCCAATGTTCAGACTGCACAAGGACGGGTGCAGCAAAGCGCGCCCGTGCAGGCGCAGATCACCGGCGCGCAGGCGCAGGCAACGCTCGCCCACGCCCGCGTCGCCACCGCGGAGGCCGCGGTCAAAGCGGCACAGCTCAACCTCTCGTACACCAAGATCGTCGCACCACGCGACGGCATCGCCTCCAAGCTCGCCGTGCACGCCGGGTCGTATGTCACCGCCGGTATGCCGGTGGTGCAGCTCGTGCCGCGGACGACGTACGTTCTGGCCAACTTCAAGGAGACGCAGATGGCCGACATGCGGCCCGGTCAGCGGGCCACGGTCCGCGTCGACGCCCTCGGCCGGCGCGACTTCGAGGGGCATGTGGAAAGCCTCTCCGGCGGTACCGGAGCATCATTCTCGCTCCTCCCGCCCGACAACGCCTCCGGCAACTTCGTGAAGGTGGTGCAGCGCGTTCCGGTGCGCATTTCGTGGAGTGGTCCTCCGGCCGATCAGGTCGCCGTCGGTTCATCAGCGGAGGTAACGGTCTACAGCAAGTAGAGTGCGCGGCCAGCGGACTACAATCGTCTCCTCGTTCTCAACAATTGATTCGAAAGAGGAGAAGATTCATGCGCTACAGAATCCTGGCCGCCACTGTCCTGATCGCTGTCACCGCCACCCTCGCCTTCGCGGATGATCCGAAGGCCCAAGCTGCCGCCGATCAAAAGGCGCAGATGGACGCAATGATGAAGGCCGCCACGCCCGGCGACGCGCACAAGAAGCTCGGGGCGATGGTGGGCACCTTCAACGCCGACGTGAAGATGTACATGCAGCCGGGCGCCCCTCCCGCGGTCGGAGGTGGCGTCTCCGAGAACTCCTGGGCTCTCGACGGCCGCTGGGTCGAACAGCAGTTCTCCGGCACGTTCATGAACATGCCCTTCCACGGCATCGGCTACACCGGTTACGACAACATCAAGAAGAAGTACGTCGGCACCTGGATGGACAACATGACCACGGCGATGATGGTCTCGACCGGCGACGCCTCCGGCAACTCCATCACGTTCAATTCGACGATGGACGACCCGATGACCGGCAAGTCCTCCCCCGTCAAAGAGAAGGTGACCGTCATCGACGACGATCACCACACCCTCGAGATGTGGGGCGCGGGCCCCGACGGGAAAATGTACAAGATGATGGACATCGCCTACACGCGGAAGAAGTAGTTTTTGCCGAGAACCGCCCCCTCATCCGCCTGTCGGCACCTTCTCCCCCAGCTGAAAAGCGCTGGGGGAGAAGGGCGCTCGATTGGAGAGTGTGGGTATTGGTTCAGTGTAGAACGGCGTTGATTCTTCACCTCAGAGTCCTCGCCAGACCCTCCAATCGAGGGCCTTCTCCCCCCAGCGCTTTTCAGCTGGGGGGAGAAGGTGCCGACAGGCGGATGAGGGGGTTGTCATCAGCGGCAGGATGTCGATCGCGAGCGGTCGTCAGGTCGTTACATCGACACCTTGATGATGTCGATCATCGCCCCCTGGGGATCGCCGATGACGGCGTAGCGGCCGACGTTGGGGATGTCGGTCGGCTTCACGTAGATCTGCGCGCCGAGGGTCTTGGCCTTGTCGGCGGTGGCATCGCAGTCGTCGACCATGATGTAGGGAGACCAGGCCGCAGGCATTCCCTGCATGTCGGGGGTGAGCTGCAACATCCCGCCGATTCCGGTCGATCCGACGCTGATCTCGGTGTATCCGGGGCTCGGCTTCAGGCTCCAGCCGAAGAGCTTGGAGTAGAAGGCGCCCGCCGCGGCGGTGTCCGGCGTCATCAGCTCGTTCCAGCACAACGTTCCCGTCTCGCCGCGGATGGTGGCGCCGATGTGCTTCTTCGCCTGCCACAGGCAGAACGTCGCCCCCATCGGGTCGGCCACGACGGCCATGCGTCCGAAATCCATGACATCGAACGGCGGCGCGATGAGGTTCGCGCCGAGGTCCTGAGCCTTCTTCGCCGAATCGTCGGCACTGGCAACGGCAATGTACGATGCCCAGTTCGGCGGCACGTCTTTGTTCTGGTACAGCGCACCGAGGTCGTGACCGTCCTTCTGAAGCATCGTGTACACGCTTCCGTCAGGCATCGGATTGTCGCTGGTCTCCCAGCCGAAGAGCGACGTATAGAAGCTCTTCGAAGCGGCAGCGTCGTTCGTGGCCAGCTCGATCCAGCAAAACATCCCGGGCTCGTATTTTTCGACTACAGGCATCGCGCACCTCCAAAAAGCGGATTCTACTTCGCGCCGAACTTCATTCCGGTCGCGCGTTCGATCTCGCTCGGATCGTCGAGCAATATCCATGTCAGGATCGATACGGGCAGCGAACCGTGCGCGATCAGGTCGTCGTGAAACTGGCCGAGGCGGAAGTCAGCCCCCTTGGCATCGCGGTAGCGCCCGAGGAGGCGCATGATCTGCCACTTGCCGGTGATGTAGCTGATCTTCTGCGTCGGAGACGACGCGGCACCAGCGGCCTCCCCTTCCGCCGCTTCCTTATCGAGTCCGCCGCCGTCCATGAAGTAGTTCACGCCTTGTTCGAACGACCACCGCCCGGTGTGCAGGTTCACGTCGACGCCGATGCGCGCGGCGCGATAGCGAGAGAGCCGCAGCACCTGCGCCGCGCCTGCCGACTCCGGCGCGTAGAGGCCTTCGCGGACGAGCATCTCCTCCCCGTAGAGCGCCCATCCCTCGATGAAGACGCTCTCGCCGTGATGCCGCCGGATCTCGTTCTCGAGGTGATTGGCGATCGAGATCTGCAGGAAGTGGCCGGGGATGCCTTCGTGCCCCAGGATCGGACGGGGGTCCTCGATGGCGGCGCGGATGTAGAAGTTTTGACTCTGCGGGTTGTAGGTCGGGATGAAGTAGAAGCCGCCATCATCGGCGTCGTAGATGCCGGGCGGGTTCATGAATCCCCCGGGGCTGGTCGGCTTGAATGCCTCGGGGAGCTGGCGGATCTGGAACGAACCGAGATACGGCGGCAGCGTGACCAGCTTTTTCTCCTTGAGGAAGTCGATCATCTCCTTCTCGCGGCTCTCGTAGGCGGCCAGGAAGGCCTGCTGATCTGGGGGGATGTTCTTCACCCGTGCCGGATTGGGATCGGCCATCGACGGATCGGGGAGCATGGCCTCGAGGGCGCGATAGCGTGCCAGCTCCACCTCGCCGAGGTGCGCCACGTCGCGCGAATCCATCGGCAGGAGGAGGATGTGGCGGAGCATGTAGTTGTAGTTCGCCTCCCCCATCGGTTTCCAGGCCGTCATCTTCGGGAGGTCTTTCTCCAGCCAGTCGGCGAAGCCGTGCAGCGAGGCCACCGCTTCCTCGCGCGCGGCATCGAGCGAATTGCGCTCCTCGGGCGAGAGGTCGCCGGCGATGGTCATCAGGCTCGAGGAGAAGAGCGGATCGATGGATCGCGCCGAATCGATGGCCAGTTGCGCGTAGAGACGCACCGGATTCTTCAGATTGTGCTCGGCCTGTTCGATCAGAGCCGGCATGGCCTTCATCCGCGCCGTCGCCGCCAGCGCCCGCGTGCGCGCGGGGGCGTAGTCCTTCTTCAGCAGCGAAAAAATGGCGTTGCTGGCTTCGCCGACGTAGACCTGCGGATCGGTCTCCTCGGGCTTCTGCACCCGCTCCGGAAAGTCGGCCCCTTCGAGCTGCGAGCGAAAGAGCAGCCAGTCGATGACGTCGTCCTTAGGCCAGCCGGTGACGTCCGCGCCGCGGACGCGATCGAGCAGCGCCCGGACGTGCGCGGCATCGCGCGCGATCGCGGCGGGTGAGAAGTCGCCGAGCTTGTCGTCGGCGGCATGAAATCCCTGATCGCTCGCGCTGACCGGGTAGGTCTTCTTCTGCCATTCGTAGTATTCATGAGCGAGCGCGTGAAGCTCGGCAGGCGTGAGCGGTTTCATCGGCGGCGTTGCTTTTTTCGGCGCGGCGAAGGAGGCGCCTGCAACGAGTAGTGTCATGACCAATGCAATGCGTTTCATGCGCGGGAGTGTAGCGCGGGCGATGCAGTGGAGCGCTGGCGTCTCGCCGCTGAGGTTTCGAGCGAATGCCTCGCCTCGAAGACCCGTATGATCCTCGCGTGAAAGCAGATGTGCCATTCTGGATCACGCCCGCCGTCATCGCCGGCGTCTTCGCGGCCATGCTGCTCGCCGAGGCGCTGCGTCCGCTGCGGGCCCGGGTGGAACCGAAGCTGCGACACACGATCCGTAACCTAGCAACCGGCGGGGTCTCCCTGGCGGTGATGACACTTCTGCAGGCTCCCCTGCTCGTCCCGGTCGCGGCGTGGGCGAAGCACCATGACGTGGGCATCGTGCGGTGGCTCCGTCTTCCGGCGCCGTGGAACGCGATCGTGGTCATCATCCTGCTCGACTACACGCTCTGGTGGTGGCACTGGGCGAACCATGCCGTGCCGCTGCTCTGGCGTTTTCACCTGGTCCACCACGTCGATCTCGATCTCGACTCCTCGACCGCTCTACGGTTTCATTTCGGTGAGCTGACGCTGTCGATCGCCTATCGGGCGGCGCAGATCGTTGCCATTGGTGCCACACCGTTCACGGTATGGCTCTGGCAGACGATCCTCTTCGCGTCGATCCTCTTTCACCACGGCAATCTCCGGCTGCCGCGGCGGTTCGAGCGCATGCTCGTGCGCATTTTCGTGACCCCTCGGATGCATGCCATCCACCACTCGGACCGGCGGGAAGAGACCAACAGCAACTGGTCGAATTTCCTCTCGATCTGGGACCCGCTGCACGGAACGCTGCGTCTCGATGTCCCCGACGAAACGATCACGATCGGCGTTCCGGCCTACCGCGAACCACGCGACGTCTCGTTTCCGCGCATTCAACGCCTTCCACTGCTTCCTCAGCGGGATGACTGGCAACGCCGCGCCGAACCCGGCAAGGCGGTAACCCAGCAACCTATCCGATGACTGAAGGCTCATCCGCAGATGACGCAGATGAACGCAGATAAAGACGGTTCATGCAGCATTGGGGCACGGGGGATGTGCAGTTGGGCACGGCGGATGTCACGTGGGTCACGGCGGATGTAACGTTGGGACACGGGGCGTGTCCTTGGAGCACGGGGGATGTGCCGTTTGGACAACGGGGCGTGTACCGTTGGGATCGGGCGTTGTACCGTTGGGACACGGGGCGCGTACCGTTGGGACACGGGGCGTGTACCGTTGGGACACGGGGCGTGACACCTTGGAGCACGAGGATGTGCCGTTTGGACACGGGGCGTGACACCTTGGAGCACGAGGATGTGCCGTTTGGACACGGGGCGTGACACCTTGGAGCACGGGGATGTGCCGTTTGGACAACGGGGCGTGTACCGTTGGGATCGGGGGTTGTGCCGTTGGGACACGGGGCGCCTACCGTTGGGGCAAGGAGCGTGACCGTTGGAACAAGGGGCGCCTACGGTTGGGACAAGGGGCGTGACCCTTGGAACAAGGGGCGCCTACGATTGGGACAAGGGGCGTGACCCTTGGGACAAGGGGAGCCTACGGTTGGGACAAGGGGCGTGACCGTTGGAACAAGGGACGCCTACGGTTGGGACAAGGGGCGTGACCGTTGGAACAAGGGGCGCCTACGGTTGGAGCAAAGGGCGTGACCGTTGGAACAAGGGGCGCCTACGGTTTGGACAAGAGGCGCCTACCGTTGGGACAAGGGGCGTGTCCGTTGGGGCTGGGGGTATGCAGCGTTGGCGCGTCTTCGCGTCTTCGCGTGACCATCGATCGCATGCGAAGACGCGGTGTCGCGAAGGGTGGCCCTACTCGTACCGCAGCGCTTCGATCGGGTCGAGCTTCGACGCCTTCGCGGCGGGGTAGATGCCGAAGATGATGCCGAGGATGGCGCAGAAACCGAAGGCGAGGACGATGGCCCACATCGGGGTGTGGACCGGGGGGAGCTCGAGCTCGAGCCAGCGTTTCAGCAGCAGGCGGACCAGCGCCGCGCCGAGGTAGCCGCCGGCGGTACCGATGGCGCCGCCGAAGCCGGAGAGCGTCACCGCCTCGATCAGGAACTGGATCAGGACGTCGTAGCGGCGGGCGCCGATGGCCTTGCGGATGCCGATTTCGCGGGTCCGCTCCGTCACCGACACCAGCATGATGTTCATGATGCCGATGCCGCCGACAAGGAGCGCGATACCGACCACGGCCCCCATGATGCCGGTGGTCGTGTTCAGGATCGTGGAGATCGTCTTCATCAACTCTTCCTGCGAGGTGATCTGGAAGTCGTTGGGCTGCCCTTTTTTCAGATGATGCCGGGCCCGCAGGATGTCGGTCACCTGCTCCTTGGCCAGGTCGATGTCGTCGCGGGTACGCACCTGCAGCGCGATCGGGATGTGCGTCATCCGATCGGGCCCGTAGAGAATCTGCGCGGTGGCGAACGGAATGTAGATGACGTCGTCGGGATCGGAGCCGACCGACGATCCGCGTTTCTCCATCACGCCGATGACTGTAAAGTTGTTGCCATCCATCCGGATGTCTTTGCCGACGGCGTCGGTCAGTCCGAGCTGCCTGGCGGCCTCGGAGCCGAGGACGCAGACGCGCTTCTTGGCCTCCTCATCGAGCGTACCGAAGAAGCGGCCGTGATCGACGAACTGCCTTACGACGTCGGGAAAGCTCTGGTTGACGGCTCTGAGCGTTGTGTCGTGGTTGGTGTCGCCGTACTTCAACGAGGCGTTGGCAATGAACAGCGGCGTGAACTCGCGGACCGCCGTGGCGCCGTGCCGCACTGCGACGGCATCGTCATACGTGAGCTCAGGTACCGGCAGGAACGGATTGCCGCGCGCGGCGGAGAAATCCGGGGCGACGCTGACGTAGGTCGCGCCAACGTTCTCGAGCTGGCTCGAGATCTGGTACTGCATCCCCTGCACGAGCGAGACGACGGCGATGACCGCGGCCACGCCGATCATCACGCCGAGGACCGTGAGGATCGAGCGCATCTTGTTGGCGCCGATGGCGCGCAGGGCGATCTTGACGTTTTCGAAGAACATCGCGCGCCAGTTTACGGGACGATCTTGCCGTCGCGGAGATGAATGACGCGCTGCGCCTCCTGGGCGACGTCGTCCTCGTGCGTAACCATGATGATGGAGTTGCCGCGGGAGGAGAGCTCGCGGAAGAGGTCGAGAATCTCACGGCCGGTCTGGGAGTCGAGGTTTCCGGTCGGCTCGTCGGCCAGCAGCAGCGACGGTTTGTTCACCAGTGCCCGGGCGATGGCCACGCGCTGGCGTTGGCCGCCCGACAGCTCGTTCGGCTGGTGGTTCATCCGGTCGCCTAGGCCGACCGCCGTCAGCGCCTCTTCGGCCATCTCGCGCCGCTCGGCGCGGCCGATCTTGGCGTAGACGAGCGGCAGCTCGACGTTCTGCAGCGCCGTGGTGCGGGAGAGAAGGTTGAAGGTCTGGAAGACGAATCCGATCTTCTTGTTGCGCACCGAGGCCAGCTCGTCGTCGTTCATATCCTCGACCGGCGTGCCGTCGAGGATGTAGTGCCCCGAGGATGGGCGGTCGAGGCAGCCGACGATGTTCATCAGCGTCGACTTGCCCGAGCCCGACGGCCCCATGATGGCCACATATTCGCCGTGGTCGATGACGAGATCGACGCCGCGCAGTGCGAAGATGTCTTGAGGGCCGAGTTGATAGGTGCGCGTCAGGGCGCGCATTTCGATCAGGTGATTTCCGTTTTGACTCACTTTGACGCCGTCCCGCTTTGAGGAGTCTTCGACTCTTCCTTCGACACTTCTACGGAATCGCCGTCGATCAGTTTCTTCAATGTGCGGAATGGTCCGGTGACCACCTGGTCCTTGGCGGTAACGCCGGAGAGGAGCGCCACATGCGTGGCGTCGCTGATGCCTGTCTTCACCTCGGTCAACTTCACCTTGCCGTCCTTGACCACGAAGACGAACTTGGACTTCGGCGCGTTTTCATCCTCGTCGTCCGTGCCGCTCTTCGACTTCGCCAGCGACGGCGGGACGCGCTCGACGACGCTCTGGATCGGCACCGACAGCGCGCTGCCGGCCGTAATGGTGATGATCGAGACCTGCGCGGTCATGCCGGGACGGAGACGGTCGTCGGTGTTGTCGATCAGAACCTTGACGGTGAAGTAGCGCATGCCCGCGCCCGTCCCTTGCTTGAGCGCGGCGGAGCTCCCGATCTCGGCAACGTGGCCGTTGTACTCCTTGTCCGGAATGGCGTCGACGTGGATTTTGGCCGGCTGGTTGATCCGAATACCGGTGATCTCGGTTTCCCCGACCGTGGCCTCGACCAGGATCTCGGAAAGGTCGGCGATGACGGCGATGACCGAGCCGGGATTGTTCATCGTACCGGGGATGACCACCTCGCCTTCATGAGCGTTGAGCTGTACGACCTTGCCATTCATCGGCGAGAGGATGGTGGTGTGGTCGAGATCGGTCTGGGCTGACTGCAGGATCGCTTCCGCCTGGGATACGCCTTGTCTGGCGGAGTCGTATCCGGCGACGGCGTTGTCGTTCGCCTGCCGCGCCTGATCGAACAGCTCCTGCGCCTGGATGCCCTGCTTCCCGAGATTGACGGCGCGTTTGTAGGCGGCCTCCGTGGTGGACATGGCTGTCTTTGAGCGCACGACTTCGATTCTGGCGGCGTAAACGGCGGACTGCGCGCGCAGGAAGGCGGCCTGGTATGCCGTCCTCTCGAGGTCGACGAGCTTCTGTCCCTTGCGGACGTCGTCGCCTTCCTTGAAGTAGAGCTTCTCTATCTTGCCGATGATGTACGCGCTGATGTTGACCTTGACCTTGGGGTCGACTTCGCCGGGTGCCGTGACGATCGCCTGGATGTTGCGTGCCGTCACCGGCTCGACGTAGACCTTCTCCCCTTTCGACCCGCCGCCCTTGACGCTGGCAAAGATGATGACGGCGACGAGGACGAGGGCCCCGATGATGATGATGGTTTTCTTCATTTACTGGCACGCAGGGACTGCAGTGCCGGCCCGATCAGTTTGAGCAGGAAGACGACGAACCAGAGGCTGATGATGATCCCGGCCGATTTCGCCTTCGACAGGCGCGACAGGTAGGCGAAGCCGATGATGAGCAGAAACAGGAACCAGACCGAGAAGATGTCGAAGGACGAGTAGATGGCAAACGCCATCGGGTTCGTCTTCATGTCGGCGAGGAAGCCGAGGTTGGACCGGACCATGGTGGCCAGCTCCGAGACCGGGATGATCCCGCCGCGGGCCACGAGGATGATCATCGTAACCACGCTCTTGATGATGCTCGGAACAGAGGCGTAGCAGGTCACCGAGAATGCCTGCTTGAAATCGCCTTCACCCCCGAAGAGGCGGAAGGCCAGCAACAGCACGCCGGCGATGACCAGCAGGCCGATGAGGCTGAGGACAGGAGAGAGGTAGGAGAACGCCTTCCCCATGGTGTTGGTGATCCTGACCGCCTTGTCGATCTGCTCCGGCGTCGCATTCTTGTTCTGCTCCATCGACTCGCGCGCGGCGGAGGCGAAGTCGACACGCGGAGCGATGATGAGGCCCGCGGCGAGCGACGTGATCAGGAGAAGCACCAGCGGCAGCACCCAGTCCGGCCGTTTGGCGATCGAAGCCATCGTGGCATCGGGCGAGAAGATCACGCCGATGATCCGTTGAACCGGATTCGGTTTCGGGCCGGGGTCGGGCGCGGGCGTAGCTGGAGCGTTATCCTGACCAGTCGTCATGGCTCATTTCTCCTCTGGTGCGTTGTCGTGTGCTGAGAAGTTGAGCCAATTGTAGCGGTTGAAGTGGGAGAAAATCGATGGTTCCTCCACTGGCGGTTCGTTGACGCTGATGTTGCGTGTATCGAGCAGGTCGCCGACGGCGCGATGGTAGAGGGCGATGGCCTTGTTGTAGCCGACAAGGGCGTTCAGCTCGGCGCCGCGCGCATCCGAGAGCTGCTGCTGGATCTGCAGCACCTGGAAGTTGGTGCTCATGCCGTTCTCGTAGCGCTTGCGCTCGGCGTTGACGTTCTCCTCGGCGGCCTCGCGCGCGGTCTTCGCGGCGAAGATGTTCTTGGCGGCGGTGTCGATGGCGCGGGCGGCGGTGCGGACGTCGACGTCGATGTTCTGCCGCGACTGCGCCTCGGTGGCCTGCGAGAGCTCCATGTCCAGGCGGGCCCGCGTCCTCTCGGCACGCGCGCTGAAGTTGAAGATCGGCACGCCGATCGTCAGGCCTATGTTCCAGCCGGGGAAGTCGTTGCGGAGGATCTGCTGCACCGCCGTCGAATAGCTGGTGGCGTTGCCGAACGTGGTCGACACAGGCGTGCCCGCCACGCCCGAAAGGTTGTAGCCGACGTTCAGATCGACCTGCGGCAGGACCTGATTCCGCGCGTATTCATACGTCACCTTGCGGATATTCGTGGTCAGCACCTGCTCCTTGATCTCCGGGCGAAGCTGGTACGCGCGCGCCACGGCCTCATCGACGTTGACGGTCATCGGCGTGTAGTCGATGGCGTCGGTCGGGATGATCGGGCGATCCCATTCGTCGGCAGGGACGTTGAGCAGGGCGCGCAGGTGATCCTCGGCGGCGCGGACGGCGGCAACGGCGTTGATCAGATTCTCTTCACTGGTGGCAATCTGCACGCGCGGCTGGAGGATGTCGAGCGGGGCGGACGCGCCGACGTCGATGCGGATCTGGGTAATGCGAGCCTGGTCGCGCGCCAGGAAGAGCGCTTCCTTAACGACGTCGACGAAGCGTCGCGTGTAGATCAGGTCGTAGTAGGCCTGTTCGACGGCGGAGGTGGTGTCGAGGAGGACGACCTTGAAGGCCTCCTGATTGATGCCGAGTGTGTTCCGGGCGATGGTGATTCCGCGCCGGGTGACGTCGACCCCGAAGTTGCGGGCCAGAGGCTGGGTGAACGAGAGGCCGAGACCGGCATCGTAGACCGGGTTGAAGATCGTTCCGTTGCCGGTCGAGGTGCCGCGGTGGTTGGTGCTCGAGATCAGGAAGTTGCCACCGGTCGGGATGGTGTCGCGCAGCGAGACGTTCGCATCGGTCGACGTGCCTCCGTTCGACTGGAAGGCGCTGGTGACCGGACTCTGGCTCTTCGAACGATTGAGCGTGGCGCTGGCCTGCGGATCGAAGATCGAATAGGCGCCGAGGACTTCCGCGCCTGCCATGCCGAGATCGTAGCGCTGGAGCTGAACGCCGATGTTGCGTTCGATCGTTGTGTGAACCGCGTCGTCGAGCGTCAGACGCATCGCCTTCGGGTCGGAGGCGTCTTTGTCGGTATCGGCGGTGACCGGTGGGGTCGCAGCCTGGTCGGACTTCGGCACGTCGGTACTCGACTGCGCCGGATCGGTGGTCATGGTACTGGCCGGCTGCGGCTCAGAAGCCGTCTTCTTTTTGGCCGTCTGCGCCATGAGCGGCACGGCACTCACTACGCAGGCAATGATCAGCAACCGTCGAACAGCGGTATTCATGTAAATCCTCCTGGACACGCCTCTTCTACGCATCGGTTTATGGATTGTTTCGCGCGTGCGCCTCGAACAGCAAGACGGCAAAGCGGACCGATAACGGCGCGCGCATTGTAGTCCGCAGCCAGTACGTTTGACTCCGGGAAACGTCGAATGTCGCCTACGACGGGGTCGCGGCGGCCGGCGCGATCGGCTCGCCGGCGAAGTGGCAGGCGGCAAACTGACCCGGTTTGTGCTCGATCAGCGGCGGCACGACGTCGCGGCAGATCGGGAACCGCGCGATCGGACAACGGGTGTGGAAAACGCAGCCGCCCGGCGGATTCAGCGGCGTGGGGATGTCTCCGCTGAGGATGATCCGGCTCTTGTGCCGGGTGGGATCGGGGATCGGAACGGCGGAGAGCAGGGCCTTCGTGTACGGATGCAGCGGATCGGCGTACAGCTCGCGGCGGCCGGCCAGCTCCATGATCTTGCCGAGGTACATCACCGCCACGCGGCGGGAGATGTGCTCGACGACGGAGAGGTCGTGGGCGATGAAGAGATAGGTCAGTCCGAGTTGTTCCTGGAGGTCCTGAAGCAGGTTGACGACCTGGGCCTGCACGGAGACGTCGAGCGCGGAGACCGGTTCGTCGAGCACCAGGAACTTCGGGTTGGTGGCCAGGGCACGCGCCACGCCGATGCGCTGCCGCTGCCCGCCGGAGAACTCGTGCGGATAGCGCTTGCGATAGTCGGGGCTGAGGCCGACGATCTCCAGGAGCTGGGCCACGCGCGCGTCGCGGTCGCTGGACGACATGCCGCCATGGATGATTAGCGGCTCGGCGACGATCGTCCCGACGTTCATCCTCGGATTGAGCGACGCGTATGGGTCCTGAAAGACGATCTGCATGTGCCGCCGCATGCGGCGCATGTCGCCATTGCCGAGGGCCAGGACGTCCTCCCCCTCGAACTCGACGCTTCCCGACGTCGGCTCGATGAGGCGGAGGATGCATCGTCCGATCGTCGTCTTCCCCGATCCCGACTCGCCGACGAGGCCGAGGGTCTCCCCGCGGCCGACGCCGAAGCTGACGCCGTCGACCGCTTTGACCTGCGCGACGACGTGCGCGAGCACACCGCGCTTCACCGGGAAGTACTTGGTGAGATCGCGGACGACGAGCAGCGGCTCGCCGATGCCGAGCGGGAGGGCGGGGGGCGGGCTCGTGAGGGGGGCGACGGTCATGGTCGCTCCGCAGAAACCGAATGTTCAATGTTGAATGTTGAATGTTGAATGTTGAATGAAGGCTCCGCCGCGCCGGCGCCGGCTGCGTGGCTCCCCCATTCAACATTGAACATTGAACATTCAACATTCAACATTTCAGTTCTCCCCAATCCTCTCCGGATCAGCCTCATCTCCATGCAGATAACAGCGCGCATCATGTCCCGGAGACACCACCATCCGCGCCGGCTCGTTGCCCAGACAGATGTCCATGACGTCGGGACAGCGCGGATTGAACTTGCATCCGCGCGGAAGGCTGTTGATCGACGGCACCATTCCTTTGATGGTCGGCAGCCGGCGCGGCGCCGCGGGATCGCCGCCGCTGACGCTCGGCAGCGAATGCAGCAGTCCTCGAGTATACGGATGAGCAGGATTTGCGAAGAGATCGCGCACTGGCGCTTCTTCGACGATGCGCCCGGTGTACATGACGATGACCCGCTCGCAGAATTCGGCGACGATGCCGAGATCGTGCGTGATGAGGAGAATGGCCAGCCCGAGACGCTGCTGGAGGGAGGCCAGGAGCTCCATGATCTGCGCCTGGATGGTGACGTCGAGTGCGGTGGTCGGCTCATCGGCGATCAGCAGCTCCGGGTCGCAGGAGAGCGCCATGGCGATCATGACCCGCTGCCGCATTCCTCCCGAGAGCTGATGTGGATAGTCATCGAGGCGTTTGACGGGATCGGGGATCGAGACCAGCTCGAGCATCTCCCCCGCCCGCTTCCACGCCTCCTTCTTCGATACCTTCTGATGGATGCGCACGGCCTCGGCCACCTGCGCGCCGATCTTGAAGACCGGATTGAGCGACGTCATCGGCTCCTGAAACACCATGGCGATGTCGTTGCCGCGGACGGTGCGCATCTCCCGTTCGGAAAGGTCGGCCAGGTTCCGTCCCTTGAATCGCACCTGCCCGGCGGTGATGCGCCCCGGAGGAGCGACGAGCCGCATGATCGACATCGCCGTGACGCTCTTCCCGCACCCCGATTCGCCGACCAGCGCCAACGCTTCCCCTTTCCGCACGTTGAACGAGACGTTGTCGACGGCATGAACGAGTCCACCGGCTGTAGGAAAAGAGGTGCGGAGGTTCCTGACTTCGAGGATGGCGTCGTCGGGAGCGGCGTCGATACCGGCGACCGCCGCGCCGGGTAACCCCAGCGGTTGCATCGGTTGCCCACTCGTCATGGTCGGAAGGTCGCTCACGCGGCGTGGATCGTAGCAAGAATGGTGTCAGAGGGCCGAGGTATCCTCGGGGGTGGACACGACATGAGAATCACCTACGACAAGGAGTTCGACGCGCTGGCCATCGACTTCCGCGACGCCGAATACCACGAGTCGGAAGAAATCTATGACGGACTCGTCATCGACTTCGACAAATCCGGTCGGCCGATGGGGATCGAGATTTACTACGACGCATCGAAGTTTGTCGATATCGAGCGCTTGATGAAGATCATTCCGAAGGATGGCTCGATCGTTGTCGTCGAATAGCTCGAAGTAGTCAAGAACGGCGATTCTCCGCTCCCCACCACCGTCATCCTGAGCGGTCCAACGGGGCGAGCGCCGTTGATGAGGGAATGAACCGGTATCCTGCACGTGCGGTCCCGCAGACGAGGCCGTCAAAGCAGTGGTGCTCGGTACGAGCCCGTTCCTGAGAGTGGTCCCGGAAGGCCGAAGTCGCCTTGGTGACGCGGCACGATTAGGAGTCGTGTTCGCGATCCCGTTTAGAAGAGTCATTTGAGCTAGGTCTTCCGCTGCGGGTCCGCAAAATTTCATTTTGCGGAGGTGTTGTCATGGCAAAGCGACCTCGGGTCCTCCGGTCCAAACGCAAGATTATCGGTGATCTGGTCGTAGTCAACCCGGATGCAGCAGGAATCGACGCCGGGTCGGAAGAGCACTGGGTGTCGGTTCCCGAAGATCGCAGCGATCAGCCGGTTCGCTCGTTCGGAACATTCACGGCCGATCTACATGCACTGGCCGACTGGCTGGTGGAATGCCGGATCACCACGGTGGCCATCGAAGCGACGGGGGTGTATTGGATTCCGCTATTCGAGATTTTGGAGGAGCGCGGTCTGAACCCGAAACTGGTCGACTCGCGAAGCATCGGCTCACGAAAAAAGAAGTCAGACGTGGTCGACTGCCAGTGGCTCCGGCAACTGCACACGTATGGTCTGCTCAACGGAGCGTTCCGGCCAGGTGCAGACATGCTTCCGCTCCGGGCGTTGATGCGTCAGCGAGACATGCTGATCAGGTACGCCGCTGACCATATCCGGCACATTCAGAAAGCTCTCGATCTGATGAATGTGAAGCTTCACCTGGCCGTTTCCGACACGGTTGGCGTCACCGGACTGCGGATCATTCACGCGATCCTTTCCGGAAAACGTGATCCGATGGAGCTGGCCGCATTACGCGAGCCGAGTTGCAAAAGCTCCGAGGAAACCTTCGTGAAGGCGTTGACAGGCAACTACCGCGCTGAGCATCTGTTCGCGCTCAAACAAGCGGTGGATCTGTTCACCACCTACCAGAACAAGATCAAAGAGTGCGATGCGCAGATAGAGGCTGCGCTCTCGAAGTTCGACAAAACGCCGGCCACGGCCAGTCTGGCACCCAAGCCTGCAAAACGGCGTCGCAAGAACCAGCCTCACTTCGACGGACGGACCCTCCTGTTCGAAATCACCGGCATTGATCTCACGTCGGTTCCCTCGCTGGAAGCCTCCACGATCCTGACCATCATCTCCGAAACTGGGACGGACATGTCTGCCTGGTACAACGGCAAACACTTCGCAGCTTGGCTCAACCTCAGCCCGAACAATCGCATCACCGGCGGCAAACGAATCTTCAAAAACATGCCCGTGATCCGACCAAACCGCGCTGCTCAGGCCTTTCGAATAGCCGCTCAAACTCTCGAACGGGCTCAGTGTGCTCTCGGAGCATTCTTCCGCCGGGTCAGATCCCGGCTGGGCCGCTCAGGCGCCATCAAAGCAACCGCTCACAAGCTCGCCCTCATCTTCTACTCCATGCTCAAGAACAAAACCCAATACCGCGAAGCGGGTGTCGACTACTACGAGGCTCGCTATCGCGAACGTCTCGTCAACTCCTTGAAGAAAAAGGCCGCCGAGTTCGGCTTCAACCTCACTCCGATTCAGGAGGTTCATTAGAAGCCGCCGGAGCTGCTTGGTCGCGGAGCGACGGAGCAGCGTAGGACGGTCGAAGGACCCCCAAGTTGTATCCCGGTTGGGCGGCGGAATAGTCGACCCTCCACCGCCCTGTCCGGGTTTCAGGCTGGGGGTCCTTCACCGTCCTCAGCCCCATCCAGGGCATCGGCGGTTCAGGATGACAGAGGTTGTGGTGCGGCGCGATAGGGACGGCTACTTCTTCACGAACCTCTGCAACGTCGCCCGCGCCTCCCCCACGCCGAGGATGATCGCGGCGCCGAAATAGGCGACACCGAAGGCGCCGGCCACGAGGATCGCCTCGCTGATGTGGCGCATCGGGAGATGCGGCACGACGTGCGGCGCGAGATACCGATGGCAGGCGACACCGGACACCGCGGCGACCAATCCTGAGATCCACAACCTGCCGAGGAATGATGGCATCAGCTTGACTCTGCCGATGCGGCGCGCAAGCGCGCGCCGGAGCAATGCGAACTCGATCCAGCCGGCCATCCCCGCCGACGCCGTCAGTCCGATCACGCCCAGCAGCTTCGTTCCCTCGGGGAGGTTCGGCACCGGCATGTGCAGCAGCACGATCAGATCGATGATGTAGGGCCGCAACGGAAAGGCGAACAGCAGTCCGAGGACGGCGGTGAGCGACACGCGGATCATGGCGAACCGGAGAGGCGTCTTGGGATCGCGCAACGCGTAGAAGGCCGATGAGTAGAGCCGGCCCAGCGTCACCGCCAGAAGACCGAAGGTCGAGCCGACCAGGATGTACCAGACGTAGAGCGTGTCGTCGCTGCGAAACTCGCCTGACTGGAACAGCGCGGCCACGAGCACGCGTCCGATGAAGATGAATGCGGTCACGGTCGGGACGACGAAGAATGAAATCTGCCGCAAACCGCGTTCGAGCCGTTTCCGCAGCGTGGCGTTGATCTCGTCATCCGTGCCGGTCGCACCGGACATCTGCGGCAACTCCGCCGCAGCCACCGACATCCCGAAGAGGCTGATCGGAAGAAAGTAGATGGTCTGCGCGTACGAGAGCCCGGCCACGGCGGCGGGGCCGAGGAGGCTGGCGATGACCTGATCGATGTACCCGCTCAATTGCACCACGCCCCGGCTGATCACGACCGGAAAGAAGCTGCTGATCACGGTGCGCACATGCGGCAACGCTGTCTGCAGCGAAAGCTTGATCCGCGGCGCGTACTTGAGAACGAACGGCACCTGAATGCCAACCTGCAGCGCGCAACCGACAACGGTGCCCCACGAGAGCGCGATGACCAGACCGCTCTGCGATGTGCGCGTCCCAAAGAACACGAGCGTGGCGATCATGGACGCGTTCCAGACGACAGGCGCGACGTAGGAGACGAAGAATTTGTGGTGACTGTTCAACACACCGAGGCACCACGCCGAGAAGACCAGGAGTCCGGTGGCGGGAAACAGAATCTGAACGATGCGGATCGTCAGCAGCCGCACGTCACCCTCGAACCCGGGGGCAATGAGGTCGATGATCCACGGCGTGATGAAGACGCAGACCGTCACGATGACCATGACGATCACGCCGAGGAGCGAGAGGATCACGCCGGCCACGCGGCCGGCCATCTCGTCATCATCTTCGGCGATGAGGCGCGCATAGACCGGGATGAACGACGCGGAGAGGACGCCCTCGCCGAAGAGGTTCTGCAGGAAGTTCGGGATCTTGAGGCCGGCGTTGTACGCGCCGGCCGCCGCGGAGTTGCCGAGGTAGTGCGCGAAGACACGCGTTCGGATCAGGCCGGCGATCCGGCTGAGGAGAATCCCGGCGGCGACGAGGACGGCAAAGCCCGCCACGCGCGGCTTCGCTTTGTTGGGAGGTTCGGGTATTGGGTCGTCGGTCATTGCCAGGAACGCGAAGCGTACTGCGGAATTCGCGCCGGATCGGCGCGGTACCATACCGCGACTGATGCCTGATCATGATCCGATCCGGATCGCGGGGGCCGGACCGTCAGGTCTCTCCGCCGCAATCATCCTCGCGCGCGCCGGCCGCGCCGTCGAGGTTCACGAGGCCAAAGGCGACGTCGGCACGCGCTTCATCGGCGATCTGCAGATCATCGAAGGGGCCTCGGAAACCGAGCTTGTCCCCGACTTTCTCGACCGCCTCGGCATCGAGCGCAACTTCTACTTCCGCCCCACCGACTGGGCGACGTTCTACGACCATCGAGGCGTAGGACGCGTAATCCGCAGCAGCGAGCCCTACGGCTACTTCATCCACCGCGGCGCCGAGGAGGGAACGCTCGACCGCGGCCTCCTGGCGCAGGCACAACGCGCCGGAGCGAAGGTCGTCTTCAACAGCCGTCTGGCGCCAGACCAGGCCGATATCGTGGCCACCGGTCCAGCATCGCCGGACGGGCTGGCAAAGGAGATGACGTGGCGCATCGGCGGTCCGGAGTCGGGAGTCGGGGGTCGGAGTGGTGGCCCGGCTCAGTCAAGCTCCGACAACCGACAACCGACAACCGACAACCACGCAAGCTCCGACTCCCGACCCCCGGCCCCCCGCGAGCTCATTGACGTCTACTTCAATCACAAGCTCGCCCCCGGGGGCTACTCGTATCTCTTCATCCTCGACGGCGTGGCCACTTTCGGCTGCGCCATCGTGGCGGACTTCAAACAGATCGACTCGTACTTCGATCACTCGCTCGCGGCGGCACGGCGGCTCCACGGTTTCGAGGTACCGGCTGATGCGCGCACCGGCTACTCGTACATGAACTTCCATCTCAAGCGCGCGGCGACGGCGAACGGCGCGCGCTTCGTCGGCGAGGCGGCGGGATTTCAGGACTATCTCTTCGGCCTCGGCATCCGCTACGCGCTCACCAGCGGCTCGCTGGCCGCGCGCAGCATTCTCGAGCAGCGCGATTACGACGAGCTGTGGAAGAGCGAACTGGAGGCGAAACAGAAGACGAGTCTCGTCAATCGTTTCCTCTATGAGACCGGCGGGAACTTCGGACTGTCGATGTTCGTGCGGCAGGCGGCGCACGCCAAAGACTTTCATCGCTATCTCAGCGGATGGCACCGCAACAGTTGGTGGAAGTCGCTCCTCGCTCCGGTCATCCGCCGGGTCTGGAAGCATGATGGACGCTGTCTCCACAAGCCGGGCCCGCACTGGTGCCGCGCCCGCGACACGGAGATGAAGGTTCCGCCGCTCGGGCCGAGCGCTGGATCGGGCGGGGCGCAATGACTTCCGAAGCGCTGCCGCTGCCGGTCTCGCCGACCGTCGATGAGGCCTACGCCTTCTGCCGCGCCATCGCCCATCGATACGGATCCAACTTCTCGGTCGGCTTCCGCTTTCTGCCGCCGGTGAAGCGGCGCGCCGTCTATGCCGCCTACGCCTGGTGCCGCTGGGCGGACGACATCGCGGACGAACCGAGCGACTCCCCCGCGTCCGTGCTCGATCGACTCGCCGCTTGGCAGAGCGAGCTCGACGCCGCCTATGCAGGCCGGCCGTCGCATCCGATCACGCTGGCTCTCGCCGATGCCTTGCAACACTTCGCTATTCCGAAGAGCGCCTTCGTGGCGCTTGTGGACGGCTGCCGGCAGGACATGGTCAAGACCCGCTACGAGACGTTCGATGAGCTGCTGCAATACTGCGAGCTGGTGGCGTCGTCGATCTCCGATATCTCGCTGGCCATCTACGGCTACCGAACCCCCGCGGCGATCGACTACGGCCGTAATCTGGCCACGGCGCTGCAACTGACGAACGTCACCCGCGACGTGGCCGACGATCTCGACCGCGATCGCATCTACCTCCCGCAACAGGAGTTGCGGCAGTTCGGGGTGACCGAGCGTGACCTGTTCGACCGCAGGGACAGCGACGCCATGCGCCGGCTGATCGAGTTCCAGATCGATCGGGCGGGAGGCTACTTCCGCGCCGCCGAGCCGCTCATCAGGGAGCTGTCGTTCGACGCCCGCTTCCCGACGCTGCTAATGGGAGGCGTCTATGCAACTGTCTTAACAAAACTGCGGCGCGACCCGCTGGTGGTGCTCCGGAAGCGCCTGTCCCTCAGCCGTGTTCAGAAGATCGTCGTCGTGGCACGGAGACTCATCCGTCCTCACTTCGCTTGAAACGTGCGACGATCAGGCTTCGTCGTATAAACGACATGGCGCGCTCCCTGATACCGGTTCTACTACTCCTCGCGTCGGCGGGCTCCTACGCCGCCGACCCGCAGCCGCAGAGTGTGAGCGTGCTTGTGCCGATCGTCGGCAGCGTCGTCGGCATCAACAACGTCCGTTGGATGACCGACATCGATCTCTTCAACGACGGGCGCGCGGAGGCAAATGTGATGCTGTCGCTGCCGACAGCCCCCGATCAGCCGTTCGTCCTTGTGTCGCTCGCCCCCGGGTCGGGCCAGCACTTCTCCGACATCGTGGCCTCGACATTCGGAATGGATGCGACGCTCTCCCCGCTAAAGATCACCACCATCGACAGCGCCCGCTCCGTGCGCGTGATGGCAAGCGTCTACGGCGTACACGATGCCGACGTCTCCACGCCCGAACCGATCGCGGTGACCTACGGCGCGACCTACTTTCCGCTGCGCGCCCTGAACGGCCTCTCGTTCAGCGACGAGTTCCGCACGAACGTCGGCCTGGCCAACCTCGGCGATCACGAAGCAACGTTCACCCTGGCGCTGCAGCGCGTCCCCGGACGCAACGTCGCCGTGACGCGGTTCAACGTCCCGTCGAACACGCTCGTCCACACCTCCGTGCAGTCGCTCTTTCCGCTGATCACCAAAGGCGAAGACTTCACGGTGCTCGTCGAAACGAGTTCCTCCGACACCTACATCTACGCCTCTGTCATCGACAACGAGACCAACCAAACCCACTTCATCCAGCCCTCGATCAGCGCCCCGTCGCAACAGGAGGCGTTGAGCCGGTAGCGCGAGGAGCGCCAGCGTTGCAGTATTCTTCGCCCTCATGGACGAGCCTGAATACCTCATCTGTCTGCAGTGCGAAACGCCGACCTATCAGTTCGAATACAACAACGGCAAACTCGCCTCGGCTGTCTGCAACACATGCGGCGCTGACGACGTCTCCGACTTCGTGACCGAGTCGGAGATGGAAGAGCAGGGCGGATGAAAACACCGGTCATCATCGGCATTGCCGGAGGCACGGGGTCGGGCAAGACCACCGTGGCCCGCGCCATCTATGACCGCGTCGGCAAGGACCGGATCGAGTGGATCTCCCACGATTCGTACTACCGCAACTTCGACGGCTATTCGCCGGAGCAGCGCCACCAGATCAACTTCGACCATCCCGACTCGCTCGAGACGGAATTGCTGGTCCGGCACCTCGACGTGCTGGCGAAAGGATCGTCGGTCGAAGTGCCGGTCTACGAATTCGCCACGCACTCGCGCAATCCGGAGAAGACGCAGCGCGTCGAGCCGCGCAAGGTCATCATCGTCGAAGGGATCCTGGTGCTGGCTGAACCGGAGCTGCGCAAGCGGATCGACATCAAGCTGTTCGTCGACACGCCGCCCGATATTCGCTTCCTCAGACGGCTCACGCGCGACATCGAATCGCGCGGCAGGAGCCTGAAGTCGGTCATCGACCAATACCTCAACACCGTGCGTCCGATGCACGAGGAATTCGTCGAGCCGTCGAAGCGCTACGCCGACCTCATCATCCCCGAGGGGGGCGAGAACCAGGTGGCGCTGGACGCCATCATTTCGCGGGTGGAGCATCTCCTGGTGTAGTTATTTGCGATGAAGCAGGCCGCAACCAGCGGTCCTTCAGCAGGTTACAAAATTCACCGAATGCCGGAATGGAGTGCCGCTCCCGGCCCGTTTGAGTGTGCTGCCGTAGCTGGGTCCGATCCCAACCACGGCGCTCCTGGGAATCACACCCACGGAACCGCTACACAGAAGGGGGGGATTGGGATTGCCTCTGGTGCACGTCAAAGAGGACGAGAGCTTTGAAAACGCGCTTCGCCGGTTCAAACGGAAATGCGAGAAGTCGGGAATCCTCTCCGAGTTGAAAAAGCGGCAGCATTACGAAAAGCCGAGCATGAAGCGTAAGAGAAAAGCGATCGCGGCGCGGAAGAAAGTGTTGCGGAAACTCGCCGAAGAACGTCGTACAGGATATTGACCAAAACGGCCCGCGAAAGCGGGCCGTTTTACTCTGCGCTAGCGCGCGTTGTCGGTTGTCGGTTATCGGTTGATTGCGCGCGATGCGTTTTCAGAATCCAACCCCGGCAACACCCCGAACGCAAACCACCCGACAACCGACAACCGACAACCGACAACGCGCGCTAGCGCAAAACCATGAACCCCATCCCCCTCCAGCAACTCGAGCTCGACCGCGTCCTGACTCTCATCGCCATGGAGGCGAAGAGCTCTCTCGGCAAAGCGAGCATCGGCCGCCGGCGTCCGTTGCGGACGCTCGAAGAGTGCGAAGCCGCGCAGGCCGATCTGGCCGAGATGGTGCGGTTTGTCCTCACCGAGGGTCTGCTTCCGCTGGCCGGACTGACCGATATCGCTCCGCTGCTCGATCGCGACTCCATCCTCGACATCGATGAATCGTGGATCGTGTTGCGCTGCGTGCGCGCCACGCAAGCCATCCGCGAGACCTTCCTGCGCACCGACACCTTTCCGCGCCTCGCCGTCCACGCGCACGAGATCCCCGACCTCGGAACATTGATCGGTAAGCTCAACAAGTACTTCACCAATGACGGCAAGCTGCGCGAGGAGGCGTCGGCCGAGCTGCGCGCCATCCGGCAGCGGATGCAGGGGAAGCGCTCAGCCATCCAGCGCGTCCTCAACGACGTGATGAGCCGCAGTGCTGACGCCATCCAGGAGCCGCTCGTGGTCATGCGCGGGGACCGCTATTGCATCCCCGTCCGCGCCGATCATCGCAACGCCGTCACCGGCATCCTCCACGAGCGCTCCGGATCGGGGGCCTCGTTCTTCATCGAGCCGATGCAGGCCATCGAGCTGAACAACGACCTGGCCGATCTGCTGATCCAGGAGCGTGAGGAGATCGCGCGCATCACCCGCTTCATCTCCGCCGCCATCGCCGACGAGGCCGATCCGATCCGCGACGCCGCGCGCGCCGGCGGCGAGCTCGACGCCCTGCAGGCCTGCGCACAGTTTCATTCTCTCGTCGGCGCATCGCGGCCGATGTTCAACAACGACCATCTCCTCGAGGTGATCGACGGACGCCATCCCCTCCTCGACGAGCGGCTTGCAGACGCGCGCGCGGAAGCCTTTGGCGAAGAGCCGTCTGACCGAAGGGTAGTACCAATCTCGGTCAGACTCGACAGCAAAAGCACCGCCCTCGTCATCAGCGGACCGAACGCAGGCGGCAAAACGGTGGCCTTGAAGACGACCGGATTGCTCGTGGCCATGGCCATGAGCGGCCTGCCGGTTGCCGCTGCCGACGGCACGGTCATCCCGATCGTCGACGACTTCCACGTCCTCATTGGCGACGACCAGAGCGTGCTCGAACATCTCTCGACGTTCTCCGCCTACCTGGTCCGCCTCCGCCGCGTGCTCGAGCGCGCCACCGACCGCTCGCTCGTGCTGCTCGACGAGCTGGGGTCGGGCACCGATCCGGAAGAAGGGTCGGCCATCGCCACCGCCGTCATCGAGCATCTCCTCGACACCGGCGCACTGATGATCGTGACGACGCATCTCTCCGCGTTGAAGAGCTTCGCCGTCAACGATCCGCGCATCGTCAACGCATCGATGGAGTTCGATGCCGCCACCGCACAGCCGACCTATCGCATGATCGCCGGCATCCCCGGCCGGAGCCGCGCCATCGACGTCGCGCAGATGATCGGTCTCCCCTCTTCGATCATCGACCGGGCCCGCCTGCACCTCGGCGATCGCTACGGCGAAACCGATACGCTGATCGCCGAGCTGCAGAAGAAGATGTCCGAAGTCCTGGCCGCGCGCGACGAAGCAGCAACGTTGCGCGGCCAGCTCGAATCGGAGCGCGACGCTCTTTCCGCCGAGCGTACGAAACTAGAAAAAGAGCGCGGCCGCGTCGGCAGCTCGTTCCGCGAAGAGCTGGACCGCCTTCGCGACGACGTGCAGCGGCAGGTGGCCGCGGAGATCAAGAACCTGCGCGAATCGGACCGAAACACCCGCGCCAGCATTAACGCCGCTGAGATCGTCAGAACGTTGACGAAGCCAGTCGACAAGGCCATCGACTTTCTCCCCGCCGAACAGCGCGACGTCCACGTCGGTGAGAAGGCGGAGCACCGGAAGTTCAAGGTCACCGGCACCGTCGCATCGATCGACGGCAACAAGGCCGTGTTGATTGTGAACGGCAGGAAGATGACCGTCGACGTGAAGGATCTCGTTCCTCGGGAGTCGGCGACCGGGGGCCGGGAGTCGAAGAAACAGACCCGGCTCCCGGCTCCCGACTCCCTCGAAGCAGTCGTCTCGGCCGAGCTCAACCTCATCGGCCAGCGCGTCGACGAGGCCATCGACGAATCCGACCGCTTCCTCGATCGTGCATTGCTGGAAGGCAAGCAGGCCGTGCGCATCATCCACGGCTTCGGCACGGGCACGCTGCGCAAGGCTCTGCGCGACCACCTCCGCAAACACCCGGCCGTGAAATCGTGGCGGCCCGGCGGCGAGAATGAAGGGGGAGATGGGGCGACGATTGCGGTGCTGGAATGATGATGATGCAGTTCACTATGTGGATCAGGAATCGGTTATCGGTTATCGGTTATCGGTTGTCGGTTACGTGCGGGATGGCCCTGACAACCGACAACCGACAACCGACAACGCCGAAGGCCTAACCAAAACCATGGCCTTCTCCGATCTCAACGACTCCGTCATCGCCCAGGTCCGCCAGGCCGCGGACATCGTCGACTTCATCGCCCAGGTCACGCCGCTCAAGCTGGCGGGGAAGAGCTACAAGGGCCTCTGCCCGTTTCATCGCGAGAAGACGCCCTCCTTCACGGTCGACCGCGGCAAGGGACTCTTCTACTGCTTCGGCTGCGGCACGGGCGGCGACGTCTTCAAGTTCCTCACCCTCACCGAGCGGTTTACATTCCCCGAGGCGGTGGAGCACGTAGCCTCGCGGGTCGGCATCGAGCTGCCGAAGAAAAAGCGGACGCCGAAGGAGAGCGACAAAGACGATCTGCTGGAAGTCATCGACGAGGCCTCGGAGGCGTTTCATCAGGCGCTCGGATGGGGCGACAACGCCGCCCGGCGCTATCTCCTCGAGCGCAAGGTCGGTGAGGACATCGTCACGAAGTATGGCTTCGGCTACGCGCCCGACTCGTGGGACTACATCCTCACGCGGCTGGCGCGCAAGCATGGCGAGAAGAAGCTCGAGACGGCCGGACTGGCCATGCCGCGCAAGACCGGCAACGGCTACTACGACCGCTTCCGCAACCGGCTGATGATCCCGATCCACAACGAGAGCGGCACGGTTGTCGGCTTCGGAGGGCGCTCGCTCGACGGCAGCGATCCGAAATACCTCAACTCGCCGGAGTCCGAGGTCTTCAACAAGTCGCGCCTGCTGTATAACCTGCATCGGTCGAAGGACGCCATGCGGCGGATGGATCGCGCCATCCTCGTCGAAGGCTACTTCGACGCCATCGCCATCGATCACGCCGGCGTGCCGGGAGTCGTGGCCTCGATGGGAACATCGCTGACGACCGGGCAGGCCTCGCTACTGCGGCGGTTCACCTCCCACGTGGTCATCGCCTACGACGGCGACAACGCCGGCCGCAACGCCACGCTGCGCGCCGCACCGGTCCTGCTCGCCGCCGGCCTGAACGTCTCCGCGCTCGATCTGCAGGGCGAGAAGGATCCCGACTCCGTCGTCCAGAAGCAGGGAGCCGACCGTTTTCTGGAACTGCTCGGCAATGCCACCGACATCTTCGAATTCGGCCTCGGCGAGTGGGCAGGCGACGTTGCCAAACTCACCGGGCGCGAGAAGTCGGAACGCGTCGAACAGTTCGTGCCGCTGCTCTCCGCCGTCTCCGATCCGGTCGTCCGCAACGACGCCGCGCAACGGATTGCCGATGCCTTCCGGCTCGAGTTCCAGACCGTCTGGTCCCGCGTCCGCGGGAAGGCATCCACCGCCGCTCCCGGCCGCGAGCGGCAGCCGTTCGGCCCGTCAGCCAGTGCCGAAAAGACCATCCTCATCGCGGCGATTCAGGGAAAACTGGCGGCAGCGCAGTTGGCACGCCTTCGGGAGGAATATTTTGAGGAACCGGGCAAAACTCTCTTTTCTATCATGAAAGGTGACCTGATGTCCGGTTCTCCTATTGATTTTCAGCAAGTTGCGACCCATCTTAAGGGCGAGGCCGAGCTCAATCTCCTCTCGGAGCTCTCTCTGAGCGAGGACATCGACGATCAGACCCTCCAGCGCATCGACGAAAACCTTCGACCGATGGAACGGGCCTGGCTGGAACGTCGGAATCTGGAAATCCAACGAGAAATTGTGGAAGCCGAGCGTCAGGGCGACAGCGAACGGACGGGACAGCTCTACGCGGAGAAGATGGCCATCTCCCGTATGTTGAACGAAGCGAAATAATTATCGGCCCCTACCGATTACGCAGGTGTCCTCTGCGGACGATGGTTCTGAGGAGCGAAAGAACGACATGACAACACGCCTGCGGAGCTCGAATCTCGAACAGGAAGCCAATTTTGACGAGGGGGTCGGCGAGTTGAGTGTCGAAGAAAAGTACGCGGAAGTAAAACAGCTCATCATTGTGGGCAAGGAAAAAGGCTTCCTGCTGTACGACGAGATTTACGAGACCCTTCCCGAGGAGATCACCTCTCTTCCTGAAGAGCTCGATGAGATCTACATCCGTTTCGCAGACCTCGGCATCGACGTCGTCGAGGATTCCGAAAAGCCCCTCCCCACCTCTTCCAAGGCCATCGTCACCATCGACGGCACCATCGAAGAGAAGGAGATGGACCAGCGCGAAGAGGTCCAGCAGGACATCATCGCCGCCTCCAGCGGTATCGTCGACAAGACCAACGACCCCGTCCGCATGTATCTGCGCGAGATGGGAACGGTCAAGCTCCTCGACCGCCAGGGTGAAGTCGACATCGCCAAGCGCATCGAGAAGGGCGAGCGGAAGGTCTACAAAGCCCTTTCCCAGAACCGGATCATCCTCGAAGAGATCCTGAAGATCTACGAGAGCGCCAAGAAAGATCCCCGGGTCATCAAAGAGATGATCGATCTGGCCATGCCGGAGGATGAAAGCATCAACGTGGCCACCGACGAGAACGGCGAGCCGAAGCTGCCCCTGGCGGCGGTCAACAAGATCGCCGACATCATGGCCATCTTCGAGAAGGTGGCCAAGCACGACAAGAGAATCAAAGACGCCAAGACCAAGCTGGCCGATCCGAAGAAGCTCTCGGAGCGGACGCTGAAGCAGACGCACCGCGTGGTCGAGCGGCTCACCCTCGAGCTGGCGACTGAGCTGCGCCAGGTGGATTTCACACCGCAGACGCGCAACCGCATGATCAACAAGCTGAAAGACATCGACAACGAGCTGGCACAGACGGCGTCGATGGTCCGCAAGGACGATGCGGCCCTCAAGCGCGAGAAGGACAAGACCCGCCGCGACTTCTATCGCCGCCGTCTGCAGAAGTACGTCGAAAAGCTGCGCGAACTGGAGACGTTCTACGGAACGCCCCATGACGAGCTCCGCCGCACCATCCGCGAGATCCGCGCCGGTGAGGAGGAAGCCGATCAGGCCAAGCAGGAGCTGATCGTGGCCAATCTCCGCCTGGTGGTCTCCATCGCCAAGAAGTACACGAACCGCGGCCTGCAGTTCCTCGACCTCATCCAGGAAGGCAACATCGGCCTCATGAAGGCGGTAGAGAAGTTCGAGTACCGCCGCGGCTACAAGTTCTCCACGTACGCCACGTGGTGGATCCGGCAGGCCATCACCCGCGCCATCGCCGATCAGGCGCGCACGATCCGCATTCCGGTCCACATGATCGAGACCATCAACAAGCTGACGCGCACCTCCCGCGCCCTCGTGCAGGAGCTCGGCCGCGAACCGCAGGCCGAGGAGATCGCCGACCGGATGGACATGCCGGTGGCCAAGGTGCGCAAGATCATGAAGATCGCCCAGGAGCCGATCTCCCTCGAGACTCCCATCGGCGAAGAGGAAGATTCGCATCTCGGCGATTTCATCGAGGACCGCGGCGTGATCTCCCCGATCGATCACGTCATCGTCGCCAACCTGAAAGAGCAGACCAACAAGGTCCTCCGCACGCTCACGCCGCGCGAGGAGCAGGTCCTCAAGATGCGCTTCGGCGTCGGCGACGGCTCCGAGCACACGCTCGAGGAAGTCGGCCGCTCGTTCAACGTCACCCGCGAGCGCATCCGCCAGATCGAATCGAAAGCGCTCCGCAAGCTTCGTCACCCGTCGCGCTCGAAGAAGCTGCGTCCATTCCTGGACTCGACGTTCTAACCGAAAGGGCGGCCTCGGCCGCCCTTTTGGTTTCAGGGTTACAAGGTTGCTGGGTTGCTGTTGTAAGTGGCCTCTACATTAGCAACTCAGCAACCGAGCAACCCTGCAACCTCACTTCTCCGGTGGAATCACCAACGGCCCCTGCTTGAGGTCTTCCTTGATGATGAGATCGAGGAAGAACTCGCGGACGCCGTCCTTGCCTCGCTGGCGGAAGACGCGCGCCACCTGGTACGGCTTCAGCTTGATGCCGGTCATCGCCTGGAGGTACTGGCAGAAGACGACGGCGCGGGAGCGAAACGAGACGATGAGGATGATCAGGAGCACACCCGCGAAGGCGAGCAGCATCGTCGCTGTGAGCGACAATTCGCTGATGAGCGACTTCAAAATGTTCATTGCCAGACCCATCGGGATGCTACCACGTAGGGCGAGTGTGGTTACACTTCGCACCTATGCCGGACACGCGACCGCAACCCGACGAATACTCACCGCATCACGAGCAGTACATCTCGCTCATCGAAGGGCCGATCCTTGACGAGCTGGCCGCCGGCCGGGAGAGCGTCCGGCAACTCATCGACCAGGTCCCGGAGGAACGCGGCGGTTTTCGATACGCGGAACGGAAATGGACCATCCGCGAGGTCATCGGTCATATGGCCGACGCGGAACGCATTCACACCTTTCGCGCGCTGACGTTTGCCCGCGGCGACGCCATCGAGCTTCCGAGGTGGGGGCCCGACGCCTATGCTGCCGCGGCCGGTTTCAACGCGCGCAGCATCAGGAGTCTCGTCGAAGAAGAGCTGCTCGTGCGCGACGCCACGATCGCTCTCCTTTCGAGCCTGCCCGCCGAGGCATGGACGCGCGAGGGGACGGTTACCGGCAAGCGCCTGACCGTGCGCGCGATCGCCTACATCGCCGCTGGCCACGTGAAGCGCCACCTGAACGTGCTGCGGGAGCGATACGGCGTGGGGTAGTGGCATGGAGAAGCAGTGGATTAGTGGATTGGTGAGTCACGAAACGGCCAACCCACTAATCCACAAACACACTGATCCACTACGGTAAAGTACCCCCATGCTCCCCCTCGCAGAGCTCGACGACGCACCGGTTGCGGAGGCCGAGAAAAAATCCGAGGAACCATCGCTGTTCAAGGTCCTGCTCCACAACGACGACTACACCACGATGGAGTTCGTCGTCTGGATCCTGGAGTCGGTTTTCAACATGCCGGAAGAACAGGCCGTCCAGGTCATGCTCAACGTCCACATCCAGGGCGTTGGCGTGGCCGGCTTATACACCTTTGAGGTGGCGGAGATGAAAGTAGAAAAAACCATCGCCCTGGCCCGCGAGCAGGAGTTCCCGCTCCTGGCCACGATGGAGCCGGCGTGATCGTGCGATAACGCGAGAGCGCTGGCGTCTCGCCGCTGCGTTCCTCAATGCCGCGCAGCGTGATGGCGCGAGGGTGGCGGCGGTGGTGGCGGTTCGGCAGTGGGAAGCACCTGGACGATGCGCGACGTCGCCGTACCGCACGGCGTCGTGGCGGTGACGAAGTAGTTGTGCGGCGTCGTGATCGGCACCGTCGCATACTTCGGACCGCTTCCGACGTTGTTCTGCGCGCCGTCGGCGTTGAACCATTCGTAGTCGACGTCGCCGAGGGCCGTCGATTCCACGGTCAGCGTCGCGTTGGTGTTGCGCGGAACGACGACGTCCTCGGGCTGTTTCGTGATGATCGGGATCAGGCAGCCGGAGCGGCTGCAGTCGAGAGCGACTGTGTACTGTCCGGTCCCGTGAGCGTTCCCCGAGGTCACCACGATGTCGTAGAAATCGTTGCGTGGCACCGAGAAGGACATCGTATCGGTCGTGGCGTTCAAGGCCGATGACTGTGCCAGCGCCACCGATGTTTGCGAAAACTCGAAGACCGCAAACTGCGGATCGAAGTCGCTCGAGGTGAGCCGTATGTTCAGCGTATCGCCGATCACTCCCCAGACGCGGTACATCGCGTAGAAGCGCGTCGGGTCGGAAGCGGCGACGCAGCTCTGCGCCGACAGATCCCAGGTGGCCTGCTGCCCGCAGAGGAGATCCTGTTCGACGCAGGCGAGCTGGGTCGAAGGAGGCGGCGAGGTGTCGCAGTTCATCTCGAAAATATACTGACCGGCGCCGAAACGGTCGTTCGTCCCCGCCTGAATCCTCCACGTTCCCTGTACGGGCAGGAAGTAGCGGACGGTGGCCGCAACGCCGCCCGAGATCAGCGGCGAGAGCGCTGTGTCCGACGGCGGAGGGACGAAGCCGATCCAGGCGTTGCCGAAGTTGGGGTCGAGCGGACGGACCGTCGCCGTCACCAGTTCCGGGGCGTTGCTCTGAAAGACGAATTCGTCGTAGAGCGTGAGATTTGCCGCCAGGCAATCGCCGCCGGCCAGTTGTCCGCGGACGTCGGTATTGCACGAGACCGGGGTCGAGCCGCACCCTTCCAGCAACGGAACCGGCTGCCGCACCGCGGCAGCAACCGTCGCCGGACGGGGATGAGGCGCCGGAAGGACGAGATCCGCCGGAGCTGACGCCACGGCTTCCGCCGCCACTCCGATGCCGAGGGATACGACACCAAACAGCGCCATGCGAGCGAATCGCATCGTCAAATCTGCGTCTCCAGTTCGAGGTAGTCAAGCATCACGGGATACCCCCAAGCCGCTTCTTTCGTTGTGCTTCCCACGTGATGCGTCCCGAGCATGATACTTGAAAGCGGCCATGAGAAACGAGTTATCTGTAGTGAGCGAACAGCGATGACGTCCACCGGACGCAGAAATCCTGACGCTCGGGTCGTGGTTCTGTTCGCCGAACGCGGTCTCGCGGTTTCGAAGTCTCGGTTTTGGCGAAGTCTTTGACTGAGAACCCCGAGACTGCGAGACTGCCAGACCCCGCAACCGCGAGACCGCGCCAAAACTCATGATCGCCCGTCAACTACAGAAATCGTTTGAATTCGCTCTCCATGAGGCGTTGAAGCGCCGGCATGAATACGTGACGCTCGAACATCTTCTCTATGCCCTGCTGCACGACCGCGACGTCCTCGACGTCATCCGGGCCTGCGGAGGCGACGTCGACGTCCTCCGCAAGCAACTCGACGACTTCATGAACCGGACCCTCGAACAGTTGCCGGACGACGCCGAGGTCCAGCCGGTGCTGACGGCGATGCTGCAGCGCATCGTGCAGTACGCGCAGCTCCACGCCCAATCATCGGGACAGAAGGAAGTCGATACCGGCCAGATGCTGGCCGCGATTTATCAGGCCGAGCGTTCCCAGGCCGTCTACCTCCTGCGCAGTCAGGGAGTGAACAAACTCGACGTGCTGCAATACCTGTCTCACGGCATCAGCAAAGATACCCCCGCGCCGAAGCCGGCCTTCGTCGGCGATGAGGAAGGAGCGGCCGAGCAGACCGGCGATCCGCTGAAGCTGTTCGCCGTCAATCTCAACGAGCGCGCCGAAAAGGGAGAGATCGATCCGCTCATCGGCCGCGGTCCGGAGCTGGAGCGGACCGTCCAGATCCTCTGCCGCCGCCGGAAGAACAACCCGCTCTTCGTCGGCGAGCCGGGGGTCGGCAAAACCGCCATCGCCGAGGGGCTGGCACTCAAGATCGTGAAACACGAAGCGCCGGCGGTGCTGAAAAACGCCGTGGTCTGGTCGCTGGACATGGGCGCGGTACTGGCCGGGACGAAGTATCGCGGCGAGTTCGAACAGCGCCTCAAGGCAGTCGTCACCGCGCTGTTGGCCAAGCCGGATGCCATCCTTTTCATCGACGAAATCCACACCATCGTCGGCGCCGGCGCCGTGAGCGGCGGGACGATGGACGCGTCGAACATTCTCAAACCGGCCATCGCGTCCGGGAAGCTGCGTTGCATCGGCTCGACCACGTACGCCGAGTACAAATCATCCTTCGAGCGCGACCGCGCCCTGGCCCGCCGCTTCCAGAAGATCGAGATCGGCGAGCCGTCCGTCGATGAGACCATCGAGATCCTCAAAGGGCTGAAGTCGTACTACGAGAAACACCACAACGTCGCCTTCAGCGACGACGCCCTCAAGCTCGCCGCCGAGCTCTCGGCGAAATACATGCACGATCGCCATCTCCCTGACAAGGCCATCGACGTGCTCGATGAGGCGGGATCACGCGCGCGGATCATTGCGGCAGGTACTGCAGTCGAAGCCTCGAGCCCCGTGCCTATCGGCATCGAAGATATCGAATACGTCGTGGCCCGTATGGCCAAGATTCCGCCGCGGACGGTGGCTGTATCGGAGAAACAACGTCTGCAGGCCCTCGACGCCGATCTGAAGCGCGTCATCTACGGCCAGGATCACGCCGTCGATCAGGTCGTCAACGCCATCAAGATCTCGCGCTCCGGCCTGGGTCATCCCGAGAAGCCGGTCGGCTCGTTCCTCTTCTCCGGCCCAACGGGCGTCGGCAAGACAGAGCTTGCCCGCCAGCTCGCCCTCTCCCTCGGCGTCGAGTTCATCCGCTTCGATATGTCGGAGTACATGGAGCCGCACACCGTCTCGCGCCTCATCGGCGCGCCGCCGGGGTACGTCGGCTTCGATCAGGGAGGGCTGCTCACGGACGCCATCACCAAGACACCCTACGCGGTCCTGGTGCTCGACGAGATCGAGAAGGCGCATCCGAATCTCTTCTCCATACTCCTGCAAGTCATGGATCACGCCACGCTGACGGACAACAACGGCAAGAAGGCCGACTTCCGCAACGTCATCCTGATCATGACCACCAACGCCGGCGCGCGCGAGATGAGCGATTCGTCGATGGGCTTCGGCAACACCAGCGGCGCGAAGGGGAAAGGCCGAGGGGCGATCGAGCGGACGTTCACCCCCGAGTTCCGCAACCGAATGGACGCCTGGATCGCCTTCGAGCCGTTGTCCTTCGAGACCACCGAGCGCGTGGTCGACAAGTTCATTGACGAGCTCCGCGTGCAATTGCGCGCCAAGAACGTGACGCTCGATCTGACCGAGCCCGCCCGCGCCTGGCTGGCAAAGAACGGCTACGACCCATCGTTCGGCGCCCGGCCGATGTCGCGGCTGATTCACTCAAAGATCAAGGAGCCGCTGGTCGACGCCGTCCTTTTCGGCAAGCTGCAGGACGGAGGAAACGTCGTCGTCGATGCCGAGGGCGACGGGCTGGCGTTGAAGTACTGAGGTTGCCTGGCCGCGGCTACGATGCACGAACGTGGCGCATTCATGAGGGCACAGGCAAGAGTGTCTGTGCCACATTCGCTTCGGCCTGATTCCCGGCTTCCGCAAGTATCGGCAGCCGATGTGGCACAGACACTCTTGTCTGTGCTGTCGAAGCTCGCCATGACGGGACCGGTATCACCGCATGTCCCGCTTTCCTGATCCTCGTTACGCGCGCGGCGATGTCGTCGCCATCGGCGACGATCTGCGCGTGGAGACGCTGCGCGACGCGTACAGGCACGGGATCTTTCCGTGGCCGCATGAGAATCTGCCGATGCCGTGGTTTTCGCCGCGACGCCGGACGGTGATCGTCTTCGACGATCTGCACGTCGGCCGCTCACTGCGAAAAGCGGAGCGGAAGAGCGGCTTCACCTACACGATCGATCGCGCGTTCGACGACGTCATCGCCTCTTGCGCCGGCACGCCGCGCGGCGATGAGACCGGCACCTGGATCGGTCCGGAGATCATCGCCGCGTATACCGACCTTCATCGCGCCGGCGACGCCCATAGCGTGGAGGTCTGGCGCGACAACGCGCTGGCAGGCGGCCTGTACGGCGTCGATGCCGGCGGCCTTTTCACCGGCGAGTCGATGTTTCACCTCGCCGCGGACGCCTCAAAACTCGCTCTCCTTTTCCTCATCGAGCATCTCCGCACGCGCGGCGCGACCTGGCTCGACTGCCAGGTGATGACGCCTCACATGGAAGCCCTCGGGGCACGCGAGATCAAGCGCGCGCAGTTTCTCGACATGCTGGCCGAGGAGCAGGCAGCGGGACGATCGCTGTTTTGATGCTTCGCGTTGTCGGTTATCAGTTGTCGGTTGTTTTAAAACGCGTCTCAAAGCGCTACACCAACCGATAACCGACAACTGACAACGCGCGAAGCGCAGTTAATGCGCGTGTGCCGGCTCACCCACCGCGTGCGTATGTCCCGCCGTGCCCGACTCCACCTGCTGCGACACCGTAAGGGCCAACTGCCGGAAGGCCTCCGCCGCGGCGGAGGTCGGATCGAGGATGACGATCGGCTCGCCGCTGTCGCCGCCGACGACGACTTTCGGATCGATCGGGATCTCGCCGAGGAACGGGACGCCGAGAAGCTCGGCGGTGCGGCGGCCACCGCCGTGGCCGAAGATCTCCTCACGCTCGCCGCAGTGACGGCAGATGAAATAGCTCATGTTCTCGATGATGCCGAGCACCGGCACGTTCACCTTGCGAAACATGGCCAGCCCTTTGCGCGCATCGATCAGCGCCACATCCTGAGGCGTCGTCACCACCACGGCGCCCGAGAGCGGCACCTTCTGCGTCAGCGTAAGCTGGGCGTCGCCGGTGCCGGGGGAAGATCGATGATCATGAAGTCGAGCTGGCCCCACTTCACATCGCTGAGGAACTGGTCGAGCGCCTTCATCACCATCGGCCCGCGCCAGATCACCGGCGTATCGGGATCGGTGATGAGGCCGAGCGACATCGTCTTCACGCCGTGGTTCTCCATCGGAATGATCTTCTCGTCGCTCTCATCGATCTGCGGCCGGCCGTGGATTCCGAGCATCATCTGCTGCGACGGGCCGTAGATGTCGGCATCGAGCATCCCCACGGTGTAGCCGAGTCCGCGCAGCGCCAGGGCCAGGTTCGTGGAGACGGTCGACTTGCCGACGCCCCCTTTGCCGGAAGCGACGGCGATCTTGTACTTGACGCCGGAGAGGACCTGCTCGGCTGCATGTCCTCCCTGCGGTCCGGCGGCCTGCCGCGATCCGACGTCGACGGTCATACGGACGTTCTCGACCCCCGGGACCGCGCGGACGGCGGCCTCGGCGTCGCGGCTGATCTGCGCGGCGGCGTTCTGGTTCTCGGTCTGGAAGCGCACGGTGAAGGAGACGATCCCTCCCTCCACGCTGACGTCGTGGACGAACCCGAACGACACGATGTCGCGCGAGAGTCCCGGAAATTTGACGCCTTTGAGCGCGTCGAGAATCTGTTCCTTAGTGGGCATTCTTTTTCTCCTGAATGAAGCGTTCGTACGAGGCGCGGATGATCGGAATGGCCTCTTCGTACGAGCTGACCACCGAGACCGCATTCATATCCTGCGGGCTGGCCAGCCCGCGCGTGATCATGACCTCGTTGATCCAGTCGATCAGACCGGTCCACATTGTACCGACCAGGATGAGCGGATGCTCGGTGACGTGCTTGACCTGAATGAGCTGCCACACCATGAACAGCTCCAGCGCCGTTCCGATGCCACCCGGCAGCACGATGAACGCCGAGGAGAGACGGATGAAGTGATGGAGGCGCGAAAAGAAGGTCCGGTGCCGGAAGACTTTGTTCACGAACGGATTGGCATCCGACTCGGTGGGCAGATGAATGGCCAGCCCGAATGAGCGCGAATGACTCTCGGTCTGCCCTTCCATGGCCCCGGAGTTGGCCGCCTCCATCAGTCCGGGACCACCTCCGGTGACGATGTCCGCTCCGAGCCTGGACAGCTCGAAGCAGAGCTTCTTGGCCTGATCGTAGATGGGATCGCCGCGCTGGATGCGCGAGCTGCCGAAGACCGAGACGCGGTAATGCTCGACCCTCTCGGGCTGAATCTGATCAAGATCGTTGATGGTCTCCCACAGCTGATAGATGGCCTTGTCGAGAATGTGCGAGGGATCGACGCTCGACCGCTTCCTCGCCTGCCCCTTCCGCAGCGCTTCGAGCTGAGGGGTGGTGGTCTGCTGGTTGGTGGTCTTCGTGCGTGGTTTGGTGGCCATGTTGGTGGATGATGCTATGCGAATCAGACGCCTCAAGTGGATAGGGCCAGGCCTTCGATTTTCGGCGCCGGATAAACCTCTGACCTGGTATGACTTGCTGGCATCGAGATTCACTCCGCGACAGGGCAATTAGTTATTTCGCTATCGACTCCGCAGAGAACCGAAGGTGCGACCCCCTGCCTTGCCTGCGTGTCGTTCTACTCCGCTTACGCGTCGCGTTACACCGCCTGTGTGTCGTGTTCCTCCGCCTGTGTGTCGCGTTACTTCGCCAGCTTTTCGCGTTACTTCGCCAGGTTTTCGCGTTTCTTCGCCAGCTTTTCGCGTTACTTCGCCTGCTTTTCGCGTTTCTCCGCCAGCTTTTCGCGTTCCCTCCGCCTGCGTGTCGCGTTACTCCGCCTGTGTGTCGCGTTACTCCGCCTGCGGTGTCTCGTTACTTCCCCGGTGAGCCGCGTTACTTCGGCGGTGTGTCGCGTTACTCCGCCTGTGGTGTCGCGTTACTTCGCCGGTGTGTTGCGTTACTCTGCTGGTGTGGCACGTTACTCTGCTGGTGTGTCGCGTTACTCCGCTGGTGTGTCGCGTTACTCCGCCGGTGTGTTGGTGAACACCGCCGGTGTGGACAAAAGCGCGCGGAAAACCAAAACCTTCATCACAGAGGCACAGAGGACACAGAGAAAACCTCCGTGATCTCTGTGTCTCTGTGGTTAAAAAGTTTTCGGACGGATCGTTCACTACTTGACGATCCAGACATCCTTCGAAAGCTCTTTTAGCTTCGCCTCGCTGGCGCGCGCCTCAGCTTCCGAGGAGAACTTCACGCGCACTTTGAATGTCGCCCCGGACCGTTCGACGAAAGTGGACATGAAGCCGTGGTCGATCGCCTTCGCCGCCAGCGCGTCGGCGGTCTTCTGATCGCTGGTAACCAGGAGCTGTGCGTAGGCGGGCCCGGCGGCCGGGACAGGCTTCGGCGCGGGAACGACCGCCGGCGGGGATGCCGGTTTCGTCACCGGCTTCGGCACCACGTCGGCGGGGGCCGTCGTCGTGACCGCGGCGGAGTTGGTCAGCGGCGTCACCGTCCCTTCGGTGATCGTCGCCGCGGGCGGCGCGGTCTCCGTCATCACGGAACTGGTCGTCGCCGGCGGGGCTTTGAAATCGTCGTTGCCGACACCGAGGTCGACGAGCTTGCTGTCATTCTTCTTGGCGATGACGTTTCCCTCGTTGATGACCGCGGGCTCTTTGCGGACGACGAGGCGCTCGTCGGCCTGACCCTTGCCGATCATCAGTCCGAAGGCGAACGACGCCGCGAGCGAGAGCAGCAGCAGAACGAAGGCGACGAAGGCCTGTCCGGCGGTCAGCGAGACTTCGTAGTGGGATTGATCGTCGGTGAGAACTTCTTCAGACACCATTGCACACCCTCCCGTTACCTGGTCTGAGTTTGCGGCGCAGGGGGCGCCGCAGCGTTCCAGTTTGTGTGATAAACGACGCCGTTGTCAAAGTAGATGGCCGAGGCGCCTCCGTCTTCCTTCGGGTAAATCCATACGGAATAGACGCGATTGTTCTGCACGACCTGCTTGATCCAGTCCTCGCGCGGGAGACCGACCAGAGCGCGGACGGCATCCTCTTTCATACCGCTTTTCACCGCCGCGAAGCCGGTCATGGAGGCGAATCGCCGTTGCTGCGCAACCTCGACGCGCTTCCTGGCCTCGGCGCTGGACGGATCGAGCTCGACGGCCGCGCGATAGAGCTCCAGCGCCTTGTCGTAGCGCGAGAGGTACTGCATGTACTCGTCGCCCATGATGATCTTCTCGCGCGCCAGAACCTGCCCGGCTCGCGGATCGTGGGTGCGGTCGAAGTACTCCTTGACCTTGTCGACGAAGGGGACGTACGCCGGCTCCAGCTTTTTCTGATTGTCGAGCACGGTCTCCAGCATCTGCTTCCGCGACGCATTCGCCGCCGGCAGCGGCTGGGCCTTCCGCAAGGTCTCGATCCACGCATAGTCCGCGCTGATGAGCCCCCACTCCTTGTCATTCGGCTGCGACGGCGGACCGGCAGCGAGGGCAGCGGCCGCGATGAGGGTTGTGAGGACGATGAGGAAAAGGCGAGGCATGCAGGTGGTTATTTTACATGACTGCGGCTTCGCGTTGTCGGTTGTCAGTTCTCGGGATGTAACAGATGCACTCAACGAACCGATAACGGATAACCGACAACGCGCGAAGCGCAGCTACCGCGTCAACTTCAGCACCTCCGCCTCCATCTCCGGCCCGAACTCCGACTTGATCTCGTAGATCCAACTGTGGAGGAGCTCGTTGAGGATCTTGTGGATGACGGCGGGGTGATCGCTGGAGCCGGAGGCGATGACGTTGTTGAGGAGCTGGTCGAAATCGAGGCGGGCGTCGTTCACCAGGTTCATACCGGAGAGGTAGGGCATCATCTCGGCGGAGAGGTGGACCACGACGCGGTCCATGAAGTCGTAGATGTGATCGCCGATGCGCTGGAAGACGATGCCGAAGATGGCCTCGTACATGCGGTTGTAGCGCTCCACCACCCCTTCCAGCTCGTACTCGGCCTCGGCGGCGGCGCGCTGCTCGCTGACGGTGTCGCCCTCCGCCTCGGCGATCAGGTTCACGCTGAAAAGCGCCCACACGGTCCGGCAGGTGATGAAGTTCGAGAGGTAGCTGCGCGAACAGACGTCCTCGATCGTGCCGGGCTCGGTGAGGAGACTGAGCACATGACTCTCCTCGTCGGTCAGCTCCAGCGCGTACGTGCGCATATCGGCGCCGCTTACCTGCTGCAGCAGCCGGTCCGGCCGCGCCAGCCCGCGCATGATCAGCGACCAGAACTCGATGCTCTGCACGCCGTCGAGGATCAGGCGCTCCGTATTCAGCGGCAGAGCGATGATCTCCTGCGGAAACTCGCTGGTGAACTCGATAGTGTAGCTGCCGGTGCGGTAGCGCATGGCGTTGAGGACGATGGCGCTGGCCTGTCGCTCGACGGCGCGAAGCAACTCGTCCGGCTGCAGATAGCCCAGCTCGCAGAGCAATGCGCCGATGCGCCGGGCCACGACCAGGCGGTCCATGGCGTGGTTGTACTGATGAAGGGTCAGCTCGCCGCCGCGCAGAAGCACCTCGCCGAGTCCCATGTCCGGATCGGAGCTCGACGCAAAAATGATCTTTCCCTCGTTGAAGTAGATGACGTCGTTGCGGCCGATCGCTTCGAGGGAGACGATTCCGGTCTCACCGCTGCGAACGAGCGATCGGAAAAGATCGGGAACGGTCGTCTCCGCGAGCGTTCCCTGGATGCTCAGGTCATCGTCGGACATCGGCTGATTTTATAGTGCGCGGCCACGTCACAGTTGTGACGGAGACGACTTGATATGATCGACCTCAGAATTTCACAGCAGGAGTGCCACCTTGCCCACCTTTCCCGGCGTTGACTACATGGATATCGATTCGCTCTTCTCCGAGGAAGAGCTGATGGTGCGTCAGACCGTCCGCGACTTCGTCGACGATGAGGTGATCCCCATCATCGAAGAAGCCAACCGCGAAGAGAAGATGCCGATGCATCTCGTCCCGAAGATGGCCGCGATGGGCCTTTTCGGCGCAACCATCAAGGAGTACGACCTCCCCGGCTTAAACCATGTCGCTTACGGCCTGATCATGCAGGAGCTGGAGCGCGGCGATTCCGGCCTTCGCTCCTTCGCCTCGGTGCAATCGGGGCTGGTGATGTACCCGATCTATACGTACGGTTCCAAGGAACAGCGCGACTACTGGATCCCGAAGCTGGCGGCCGGCGAGAAGATCGGCTGTTTCGGCCTCACCGAGCCCGACTTCGGCTCGAACCCGGGCGGCATGCGCACCTACGCCCGCAAAGACGGCGATTCGTGGGTGCTGAACGGCGCCAAGGCCTGGATCACCAACGGTTCGATCGCCGACGTCGCCGTGGTCTGGGCGAAGCACGATGGCATCATCCGCGGATTTCTGGTCGAGAAAGACACGCCCGGCTTTTCCACCGCCTATCACATGGGCAAGTTCTCGCTGCGGGCGTCGGTAACGTCGCAGCTCTTCTTCGCCGACTGCCGTATCCCTCTGGAGAACGTGCTGCCGGAGACGAACGGGATCAAGTACCCGCTCGGCTGCCTGACGCAGGCGCGCTATGGCATCGCCTGGGGTGGTCTCGGCGCGGCCATGTCGGTTTATGAGACGGCGCGGACCTACGCGAAGTCGCGTATCCAGTTCGGCGGTCAGCCGATCGCGTCGCATCAGCTCGTGCAGAACAAGCTGGCCTGGATGATCACCGAGATCACGAAGGGGCAGCTACTGGCGTTGCAGATGGGGCGTCTCAAGGATCAGGGCAAACTGAAGCCGCATCATGTGTCGATGGGGAAGATGAACAATGTGAACATCGCCCTCGAGTGCGCCCGTTCGGCCCGCGACATCCTCGGCGCAAACGGCATCAGCGACGAATATCCGATCATCCGCCACATGCTGAATCTCGAGTCGGTGAAGACGTACGAGGGAACCCACGACATCCACAACCTCATCATCGGCGAAGCGGTAACCGGGATCCCTGCCTACAACCCGCCGATGTCGGCGAAGGACGAGCGCGAAGCGACGGCGCGGCGGGAAGCGGAGACGGCGAAGTAGATTCTGCCAAGCTCCGGCACAGACAAGAGTGTCTGTCTGTGCCACATAGGCCCGTTTAAGACTCAGGCCTGCGAGTACTGGCAAGATCAATGTGGCACAGACACTCTTGTCTGTGCCGGCACTTGGCAGACTCACAATCGCAGAGCGGCGGCCAGCGCCGCCGCCCTGCAGGATGACCTTACGGCTTGTATTCCGCTGCCGAGATGAACCGCCCGTCGTTCGTCGCGTTATCGACGACGACCGCGTAGCAGACGGCGGAGTCGGTGGGATCGAACTGCACATATCCGCCGCTCACGATCGTCGTCACCGCTGTTTGACCCCAGCCGTTTGCGGCGAGGTTCAACGTGACCGAACCGAGCGTCTGCGTCCCTGTGTTGTCGAGAATCGTCGCCTTTACGCTGTTGGCGGCGCCTGACTGGTCGAAGCAGCCGACGTTCGTGCGCGTGTTCGAATCGACGTTGACTCCGGGAGCGAACGAGCGGGAGCTCGTGCCGGCGAACTCCAGCACGGGGATGGTCGTGCCGTAACGTGCGCCGGCGGTCCGGACCTCGGTGCTGACGATGAAGCGATTGTTGCGCGTTCCACCCGTCGAGTCGGGGCTGACGAACGTCACCGCACCGCCGCCGGCGAAACCATTGAAGACGGAGTCGAGAAAATTCGTGTACGTCTTCAGCTCTCCCGCGGCAAGCGGAATCTGCGCTGTGTGCTTCGTACCGGCGCCATCAAAGAGCGTCACTGTCACGGAGTAGGCGGACGACGTCGGGTTGAAGATCGCCAAATACGATTGGAACGTGCCGCCCTGCCCGGGAACGTTGGCCACGACGGGAACCGTCTGGCTGTCGGAAGCAAAACTCAGATTCCGGGCATGCTGCACGGGCTGAGCAAAGGCGGACGTCGTAATGACGGTGGCCAGTGTAAGGACCATGAGAGAAATCTGTTTTCTCATGCTGTCAATCTCCTATCGGTTGTTTGCACGTTTGTGCAGGTCAGGGCTGGGGAAGGTTCGGGTCGGGGATCACCGGCGTGGGAACGGTATTGGTACCACCGTGCCCTTGCAGCAATCCCTGATGCGGTGGCGCAATGAAGGGGAACCTCGGCAGGAAATCCTTGTCGTTCGTTTCAACGCCCTTGGCCAGGCCGGCGCCCGGATCACCGGCGACGATCAGGCTGATCAGGACGGTGTTCACGTTCACCTGATGACGATTGGGCGTCGTGCCGCCGCCGAGGCGCCGGCCATTGGGGAATTGCGAATCGATCGCGGCGTCGAGCGTAATGACGTCGCCTGTGGAGCCGTCCGTGATCGGGATCGGACGTCCGAGGTTGATGGCATTGATGATGTCGAGGCGCGGGCCCTTGAGCGTGGTCACAGCCGATGCCGGAACTCCAAGAGCCTTGTAGATGCCGAGCGCTTCCGCGTCGCGAACCAGCACCGGAAAGAGGATGTCGTTCCCAAAGCGGGTCACGTCCTTCATCGGATCGGTATGCAGATAGAGCGTCTGGCGCTGCGTGCCCACAAGACCGGCATTGAAGAGCGGCAGTGCATTGCGGCCGACCTGAACGTAATTACCGGAGCCGCGAAGACCCGTAACGATATTACTGGTATCGACCGTCTGCGTGGCCTGCCTGCTGATGCTGACCCAGACCCGCAACAGGCTGTCCGTGGACGTGGCATTGAGCACGCCATTGTGTGGGATGCCGTTCGGGAAAAGATCGGTGGCCGGGAGCTCGAGCGCGATCGCAGAGACATTGAAGCCGGCGAACACGTCCTCGATCGGCGTAGTGCGCGCGCCCAGGATTCCGCCAAGATCGCCGCGGCCGAGGTTTACGAGATCGAAAATCCCCTTCTCGTCGAGTTGGTAGGGGTCATCAAAATCGCCGGCGATAATGCGCGCGCCGCCGGCGAGGGTCTGGATGAAGCTATCGATGAAAGTCTGGTCGAAGAGGCCGTTTTGGCGGCTGGTCGGATCGCCGGAGTCGTAGCCTTTGAAGGAACCCAGGCCGTAGACCAGCCGGTCGGTCTGCGGGCCGTTGTTGTTCGGCAGAACCTTCAGGTTTTCGCCGAGCACCACCGGATTCGGGCTCCCCGGCGCCATGATCCGGGTGACCGTCATCGTCTCGGTGCCGCCGGTGAGCTGCCAGAGCAGCTCATTGCCGCCGCCAAGTGCGTCCGTCGGGCCGGGGGCCGGAGCGGGAGTCAGCGTGTTCTTGAACTCGACGCGATACACGGCCTCGTCCTTGAGGCTCGTTCCCTTGCCGATGTGGAACTCGTAACGGTAACCATTACAGGCACGAAAACCCTGATTCCCCTGCCCCGGCTCGTGGAGCGGGTTGTAGTCCATGATCAGGTAGAGTTTGTCGTGCGCGCCGTTCGACACCCATGCAAAGGTGTCGGTGTTATCAGCGCAGGGCTCATTGAGAATCGCCAGCGCTTCCCGGTGACTGGAGGCCTGAGCCTGCGGATGAAGAATGACAAGCACCACCAGGAGGGCGCCGGCCAGACGAATCATGGGAGAGAGTCTCATCGTTTCTCCTTTGTCGTACAGCGTAAAGACTGCGTTGTTCAGTACAGTACGATGTACGGCGGAGCGATAAGAACGGTCGTATTCAGGCCGTAAAAAACACACGCTGAATCGACCAGTAGAGGCCGACGGCGGCGATCATGAGCGAGCCCGGCACGACAATACGCTGCCGGTACCAGGGCTTCTTGCGGAAAGGCAGCCCGAATGCCAGAAACGCCGCCAGAATGACGGTGAGCTGGCCGCACTCCACTCCCAGATTGAACGACAGCAGCGCGGGGATGAATTCAGAGCGCGGAAGGCCGATCTCGGTCAGCACGCCCGCGAATCCCATCCCATGCAGAAGACCGAAACAGAAGACGACCACCGGTCTCCACGCGTGCAACTTCGACGTAAAAACGTTCTCGACGGCCACATAGACGATCGAGAGCGCGATCAGCGGCTCAACGATACGGGGAGAAAGGGAAACGACGCCGTAGACGGTGAGCGCCAGCGTGATGGTGTGGGCCAGCGTGAAGGCCGATACCTGCCAGAGCACCGGCTTGAGATCGACCGCGAGCAGAAAGATCCCGAGCACGAAGAGTACGTGATCCAGCCCTCGGGGCAGAATGTGCGTATAACCGAGCCGGAGGTAGAGCTTCACGATCTCCCACCGGGTGAGCGGCACCACGGCCCGATCGAGCGGATACGGGGGACTCGATTTCCCGCCGTCGACCCACTGGGTAACCGTCCCTTCCCTCCCCTCGCTGTGAAGCTTGATCACGAAGAAGCCGAGGATGGCGCTGTCGGCGAAGGTGAACCGCGAGACGGCGGGAGGGGTGCGTCCCGTCATCCGCAGCCTGGTCACCTTGGACTTCCCCTCGACGGTCATTACCTCGGGGGTTCCATGTCCGGCCGGCTTTCCGTCGAACGAAAGAATCGCCGAGGATTCGATCCCGCGCAGGAAGACATCCGGCGGCACCGCCGCTCCCGAGACCTGCAGCGGAAGATGCTCGCGGTCGACCAGGAGGTCGACGTCGTACGTTCCATCCTTCTTGAATGTCGCCTCGACCTGGACCAGGCCGAGCTCGTGCGCCAGCAACGGGAGGCCGAGGCTTGCCGCAAGCAGAAGGGCCGCCACAAACCGGCGCGCCATCACTTCAGGTCGAAGGTGATGGACGCCCACCAACTCTCCCAATCGACGCCGGCATCGGCCGGAGCGGCCTCCATATGAACGGCCTTGATCAACCAGAAGCCCGCATGCGCAAGCGGCAGTGTAACGCGGCCTTTGGCATCGGTCCGCGCTCGAACGGCCTTCTCCGGATCATCCTTGCTAATGGCCACCACGAGGACATTCGCCATCGGCTTTCCCCGGAAGGAGAGCGACAGCGGCAACTCGCCGCCGGGATGGATCGCGTACGGGTTCTTGCGCGGCACGAGCTCGAGCGTGAAGCCGAGGGGGGAATCGAGGAGATGCGAGGTTGCGCTCGCGGCTCCCGGAGTGTCGAGCAGTGCTTTGGCGCAACGATAGAAACGCTCGCGGCCCGGAGCCGCCGACTGGCCATTTTTCTTCCGCTGGTCGATGATCCTCTCGAGCCCTTCATCCCTGAGATAGTCCTCGAACTTCTGCGCCTCGAGCGCCACCGGATAGGGGGTGCTCTGATAGCCGATCCAGTGAAGACCTGGTTCGGAGATGAGGGCGATGCCGGCCGGATCGGATCCCATGCGTCCGATCATGGGCCCCTCCACCCCACTCTCGCCTTTGATGAGGAAACGATCGATGAGCGTCGGAATCCTCGGCAACGGATCGCCGCTGAGCTTCTGGCCGACTCGCAGCGCCGCCGTCACCCGCTCGCCCACGGCAGGACGGAACGTGGAAGGCTCGATCCAGAAATCATGCGCCGAGGCGGTGGTGGCGAGGAGAGCGAGGAGAATCGCGACGGCGAGTTTTCGGGGTGACATCGAGTTCGTCATCTCTTGCTACCTACGCGCAAGAGGCGCCAATCGGATGGGTCCCCTCCCAGTGGTGCCAGGCCTTCGTTTTGATGCGGAGTGGTGCCAGGCCTTCGTTTTTCGCTAGAAAATCGAAGGCCTGGCACCCATTGACTCCGTCGTGTGGCACCCATTGACTCCGTCGTGGCACCCATTGACTCCGTCGTGGCACCCATCGACTCCGTCGACTCTCGTTATTCAAGAAACCGCCAACAGCCTCGGCTTTGCGAAGACGACGCTCCCCTCCCCGTCTAGCGGCTTGCGCGGCAACCCGCGGAATTGCGGGAGCCGGAAGAGATCGATCACGCGCATCGCCAGTGTCACCTGATCGACGGGCGGTCCGAGGATCACCGAGATCGCTCCGGTCTGCAGGATGTCGGGAACAAGCAGCGGACCGCGGTTGCGAAGATCGAGCTGCGAGCCGTGCAACGCCAGGTGCTGCGCGAACGGAGGATAGGGCACGCTGAGACCGCCGATGTCGATGGTAACGACGGCGCTCTCCTGCCGCCGATCTTCGTCGATCGAGACTGCGAAAGTGCGCGACGGCGCCGGTGGCATCGTTACGTTCATCGGATCGTGCTCGCCGAGGAACGGCTGCGGAAAGGCGAAGAGCGGAAGATTCGCGGAGACGAAGACCACCGCCTCCCCGGGATCGTGACGGAGATTGAAGCGGAACGTGCCGTCCGGCTTCACGACTGTCCGTTCCGTCTCGCGGCCGTCGGCAGCGTACCAATAGAGTTGTCCGGCGACGACGTCGTGCGCGCCGGCGATGCTCCCGCCGAAACCCTTCTTCGGCTTCATGGCGATGCGGAGCGTCTTCGCCTCGCTCGACGTCAGCGTCATCGGCTCGGCGCATGTCCGTTCGTAGTCCTCATGCTCGAGGCAGACGCGGAGCGTTTTCTTAGGCGGCAGATTACGAATGAGGTAACGGCCATCGGCATCGGTGCGCAGCGGCATGTCGGTTCCGCTGGTGTCGGGGGGTTGTAGGCGAGGCGGAAGTAGTAGGTGGACGACATCTCCTCGTTGCGAAATGCACCATATCGAACGAACGCTCCGGCGATCGGGGCGTTGCTCTCGGCATCCGCCGCCTCGACCGTTACGCGGTTCGCCGGCAGATCGATGTCGTAGCGGGAGTTGGGAAGGACGTCATGCTCGACGATCTGCTCGCCGTCGACGCTGCCGTCGCAACTGCGCAGCGAGATCACGCGGTCCGCGGCCACCGGCTTGTTGAGAACAACCGTGTAGTTGCCGTCGTCATTCGTATAGACCGCTTGCACGAAGTCGAAGGAGACACGCACCGGCGACGGCACCTTCTCGCCGGCGACGGTGACGCGGCCATAGACGGTGTTGTAGTCGACGTCGAGGTTGACGTTCTCCTGGTCGAAGCGGCTGAGACGTAGCGGCTCCCGGATCGGCGGCAGGTTGGCGAAGGTGAACTCGACGATGTAGCGGCCAGCATCGAGGTTCTCGAAAGCCACTTCACCGTTGCGCTCCGGCGCAGGCCATTCGCGGGTACCGGTGACCGTGCACTTGTCGCGGTCGAGGAGCTGCAGCGCCCGCGCCGGCTGATAACCATGACAAGTGAGGAGCGAGACTACCGGCTTCGGCGGCGCGCTCTTCGGCTCCTTCGGTCCGGGACAGGGCGGCGTGCGGCTTCCGGCCAGCACTGTGAGATCGCGATGCGCTGCCCATTTCACGACGGCGCTGGAAGTCGGGAAAAGCAGCAGCGGCGCTTGCGTGACGAAAACGCCGGAGGGCGGCACATCGACGGCCAGGCTTTGCCGCTTCCACGGCGTCCCGCTCACTTCGAGCGTCGCTACGCCGGCCGGAACGCGGACGAATTGCATGGCGCGGTCGAAAACGATCGTCCCGTGCAACGGATTGATCGCCGCTACCGGGCCACGTGCGTTCCTCGCGGCGACCTGCGGCGGTTGCTTGCGCCGCGCCGTGCGAATCGCTGCAAGGTCGGCCGGCGTGATCGATACCCACGTCGCCACCGCGCGCGACGCATTCGGACCGAAGACAGCCGTCTGCCGCGCGCCGGCGGTAAGCCGCAGCGGCTCGCCAACCGCAACCGGCGCGCCATCATGGGCCGCCAGCGGGAGGAGATCGCGGTCCGCCGGAACGAGCGCGATGCCGTCCTTCCCTGCCGGAAAAGCGCTGACGCTGTCTGTCACATAGACGACGTCATGCGCTTCCTTTGGCAGCACCGCGAACGAAACGCTCGCCGCCGGCTCGAGGCGAAGCTCGATGTCGGGCAGCGGCTCGCGCGTGTCGACGAGCACCGTCCGTCCGCTGATCTGCGAACTACCTCGCCGGGCGAAAACGTTCCAGATTCCCGGCGTTAGCGACGGCACACCACAGACGATCTCATTCGAGGCCAGTAACTGCCGGAACGGCGTCGCCGCCGACGCCGCGCGGAAGGCGCAGACTTCCGCCCCCGAGGCCGGTTCTCCGTTCACGGTCACAAGGATGGCGGCGTTGGCGGAAGCCGCGATGAGGATGGCAGCGATCGCAGACAGTGTACGCATGCATTAATACAGTAGACCGGTACGGAGTCACTGTCAAGACGGGGTGCCAGGCCTTCGTTTTTCTGTACGGTGGGTGCCAGGCCTTTGCTTTCTCCAAAAAACAAAGGCCTGGCACCCTCCAAGAAGCACTCACTTTCTCCAAAAAACAAAGGCCTGGCACCCTCCAAGAAGCACTCGATGGCAGCTCCGCGTCCGGGCAAGGTTCTGGCATGATTGCGCGACCATGGACTTCAGCGCCGTTCACATTCATCTGGCCATCAACCACTCGCCGCTGTACGCGGAGATCTTCGCGCTCTGCCTGATCGTCTTCGGACTGTGGAAAGCGAGGCGTGAATTCGTCACGGCGGCGCTAATCGTCGCCATCATCGCTGCGCTCTGCGGCATCGTCGCCGACCTGACAGGCGACAAGGCGGCCGATTTCGTGACGAAAGCCAACCCTCCGATTGCGGGTGTCGATACGAAATTGATCGGGCCGCACGATGATGCCGCCGGTTGGTTCGTCACCGTCTCGTGTGTCACCGGCGTCCTCGCCATCATCGCGCTGTTTATCGGCCACCGCCGCGGAGCGCGCCCCCGCTGGCTGGAGGTGGCGATCGCGATCGCCATCCTGCTCAGCCTTACCGTCGCCGCCCGCACCGCGCTCCTCGGCGGTCGAATTCATCACCCGGAAGTGCGCGCCGTTTCGAACTGAGTACAGCGAGCCGGACCGTGCATGGAGCCGGACCTTCGGTTTTCACTCAAAATCGAAGGCCGGCACCCATCAAGATGCACCATCAGCTCTCTACGATCCGTAGCGATATGTTGGCGATACTTTCCATTCCGAGGAGTTCGGAGACCCATTTACTCCACGTATCGCAGAATCCTCGGCTGTTTCGTTCCTCCGAGGGATCCTCGGCGGTGCTATGGCACGATCGTTACGAATCGAGTTTCCGGACGCTCTCTACCACGTCACCTGTCGCGGCAATGAACAGCGAGCGATCTTTCGCTCCGATCGGGACCGCAAAGCCTTTCTCGGGTTCCTCGCCGAGGCGGTGCGGCGGTTCGGATGGTCTGTCACCGCATGGGTGCTGATGACCAATCATTTTCACCTCGTCATCCAGACACCCGAGCCGAATCTCTCAAAGGGCATGCACTGGTTCAACAGCGCTTATGTCGGATGGTTCAACCGCGTCCATAAGCGCTCCGGCCATCTTTACCAGGGACGGTTCAAAGCATTCCTGATCGAGAAGGAAGCGTACTTCGCGGAGGTGCTGCGGTACGTCGTTCTCAATCCAGTGAGGGCGCATATGGTCGAGAGACCGGAGAACTACAAGTGGTCAAGCTATCGCGCGACGGCCGGACTCGACGCTGCTCCCGACTGGCTCGATCTCGCCTCCGTGCTTCCCCTCTTTCATCAGGAGCGAGAGAGCGCTGAAGCGGACTATCGCCAGTTTGTCTGCGCGAAGATTGACGCCGAGGATTGCCTCTGGGACAAGCTGACGAACCGTATCTTTCTCGGAACGGAGACATGGACCAAGGAAATGCGGAAGATCGTCGAGGCAAAGCCTCGCTCGACGGACCATCCGAGAGCGCAGCGCGCCGTAGGGCGCCCGAAGATGCACGCGATTGTCGATGCCGTGGCAAAGGCCGCCGGCACGAGCGCCGTATCGATTCGCGACACGCGGGGAAGCGTGCTCCGACGACTTACCGCGTGGATCGCCTGGCATGAAGGGTTCATCACCTTGCGATCAATCGCCGCCGGCCTCCGGCTGCGAAGCGAGGGACACATCTCGAACTTGATCCGAAGATGCGACCGCGAGTTCGGACTGAGCGAGACTCTACTCGGCTATCTCGACGCCGCGCTTGTGACAATTCGCGCCTGAAGCGCAAACCCGATCTCTCCAAATAGATCCTCACATCGCGCGACGCGCATCGCGAGGAGCCCGTGTGTCCGCTACCAGATGAAACTCGCAGTCCGCGGCTCACTCCACAGCCTTTTCAACCGTCGTACCCGACATTTCAACGTCGTCGTGTCGGATATGTGGGTGCCAGGCCTTCGTTTTTCGGGGAAAAACGAAGGCCTGGCACCGATCGCTTACGCGATCTTGCACCGATCGCTTACGCGATCTTGCGAAGCAGCTCCGCTGCTTGCGCCTTCTTTTCGTACTTCACATCCGTCGCGGCGATCTTTTCGAGGTAGGGTTTGGCGCGCTGGCTGTCGTTGCGTTTGAGGTGGGTGCGGGCGATCCAGAACCAGGTGTCGATGACGTACTCGTTCTCGTTCAGCTTTTGGGAATGCACCGCTTTTTCGAACGCGGCGGCGGCGTCTTCGTACTTCTGTTGCGCGTAGGCGATTCGGCCGAGGTGCGTGAGGGCGTCGAAGTAGTCGTAGGAGCTCTGTTCGACGTTCTCGATCACGCGCTGGTAGTACTGCGCGGCGCCGTCGTAGTCGCGGATATCAAAGAGGATGGAGCCGCAGAAAAGCAGGGCGTTGCGGAAGAAGTACGAGTTGAAGAACGGCTGCCCGGGGTCGAAGAGCTGCAGCGACTCGGTGAACAGGCGCAGCGCCTCGTCGCGGTCGCCGAGGGCGTAGGAGTTGAGGGCCTTAAGGGCGAGGGCCTGCGCCGTTACATTATTGTTCTGTGAGTAGCGCATCGACTGGTCGTGCAGCTCCCTCGCCTTCGCGTAATCGTGGTCCTCGTGTGAGAGGTGGCCGAGGATGACGTACGACTTGTACTTGATGTCATTCGCCTCGTCGGACTCCTCGGAGGCGCACGCTTGCGAGAAACCGTCGTGCGCGCCGGCCAGGTCGCCGGCGATAGAGCGTGGCCACGGCCCGATAGTACGTCGCCTCCAGCGTCGTCAGGACCCTGCTCCCCCGCGAGGTGAGCTCCTCGATGAACTGTGTAACCAGTTGCGCCAGGATGCGGCTGTCCGCAGTCGGATCGACGATGAAGTTGTGCAGATAGACGAGGCGATTCTCGAGGATGCGCATCAACTCGAGCATGAGCGTGATGCGTTGGGCCTCGTCGGTGGTGCTCTTGAAGAGACCGGCAAGTCTGCGCTGCAGCGCGCTGTATTCGTCGCCGTACTGGCGGGCCAGCGTCTCGGTGAGCTCACCCGGCTCATTCTGCAGTCTGGTCTCGAGTGCGACGCGCTGATTGACGAGAGTGGTGATCTGGGCGGTGAGGTCGTTTCGGTCGGCCATGGTTCTTACCGTTCGCGCAGTGCAATCGGCGATCCACCGATCTGGAGCAGGCGGAACTCGATCTGGTGCCGATCCTCGTCGATCGACTTCACCATGATGGTGACATGATCGCCGAGGCGCAACTCGCGGCCGCTCGACTCGCCGCGAAGGCGGTGCTCGCGCTCGCGGAAGACCCAGAAGTCACCGCCGATGGTCGCTACCGGCACCATTCCCTGCACGAAGATCTCGTCGAGCTCGACAAAGAGTCCGAACGCGGCCACGCCGGTGACGGTGCCGGTGAACGATTCGCCGACCTTGTCACGCATGAAGATGACCTTTTTCCACTCCAGCACCTCGCGCGACGCCTCGTCGGCGCGACGCTCGCGGTCGCTGGACTGCGCGGCGTACAGCGGGTGGGCGCGCTCGATCTCCGCCAGACGCTCCCCGTACATCGGACCGTGCTCGATCAGTTCGCCGAGGCGGCGATGGACGATGAGATCGGGATAGCGGCGGATGGGCGAGGTGAAATGGCCGTAGTTCGCCAGCGCCAGCGCGAAGTGCCCGATGTTCTCCTCGGAGTAGGAAGCGCGCTTCATCGAGCGGAGGACAACGTTCGTCAGGAACCGTTCCTCCGGCGTCCCCTCGACCGACTTCATCACGCGCTGCAGCTCGCCGGGGCGCATGGCCTCGAGGTCGCCTCGCAGAAGCAGCTTGAATTCCTTGAGGATCTCGCGCAGGTCTTCCAGCTTTTGCGGGTCAGGTTGCTGGTGGATGCGGAAGATTCCGGGCTGATTGGCGAAGACCAGCTCCGAGGCCACCACCTCGTTCGCAGCGAGCATGAACTCTTCGATGATGCGATGGGCGACATTGCGCTCCGTCGGCTTGATGGCGTCGATGACGCCGGCAGCGTCGAGGATGACCTCGGCCTCGGGCAGATCAAAGTCGATGGAGCCGCGCGCTTCTCGGCGCTTGCGCAGGATGTCGTACAGCGCATGCATCCGCGTGAAGTCGGCCAGGAGGTAACCGTATCGGGCCCGCAACTCCCCGGCTTCGGGAACGACGACGCCGTGCGGCGGCGGCCCGCTCGGCTCAGCCACTCCCTCGTTCACGAGGAAGGCGTTGACCAGCGTGTACGTCATCCGCTCCTTCGTCCGGATGACCGAGCGATAGACCTTGCGGTCGACGAAGCGGCCTTTCCGGTCGATCTCGATGTCGACGGAGAACGTCAGCCGCTCCACGCGGGGATTCAGCGAGCAGATACCGTTCGAAAGCCGTTCCGGCAGCATCGGGACCGCCCGGCCGGGGAAGTAGACGGACGTTCCGCGCTCGAAGGCTTCCTCATCGAGCGCGCTCCCCTCGGTGACGTAATGCGAGACGTCCGCGATGTGCACGCCGAGGAGATAGTTGCCGTTCGGAAGCAGTTGGACTTCTACGGCATCGTCGAAATCCTTGGCCGTCTCGCCGTCGATCGTGACGATGTTGTGCTCGCGCAGATCGACGCGCCTGGCGATCTCCTCGGGTTTGACCTCGTCGGGCACGGCATCGGCCGCCGCGAGAACTTCATCGGGAAACTTGTGCGGGATGTGGAACTTGCGGATGACCAGCTCGATGTCGACGCCCGGTTCCCCGATCATGCCCAGGACTTCGACGACCCGGCCGCGGGCGATGTGGCTGGTCCGGTCGGGGTAGCGATCGATCTCGACGTTCACCATCTCCTGATCGCGGGCGTCCATGGTCCCGTCGCGATCGATGACGACGTCGTGATCGAGCCGCGAGTCGAACGGTGTCACGAACGGCTGATCGGGATCGGCGTGGAAGCGTCCGACGACGGTTCGGTGTGCGCGGCGCAGCACCTTCGAGACTTCGCCGATGATGAGCTTGCGCTGCCGGATGGTGTGGTACTTCGGATTGTGCTTGTCGACGCGAACGACCACCAGATCGCCGTTCATCGCTCCTTTCATGGAGCGCCGGTCGATGAAGACGTCGGGGTCCGCGCCTCCTCCGCCGAAGATTGTGCCGTAGCCATCCGGATGCACGCGGATCTGTCCGGCGTGGTACGGCGTGAACTCGAGGAGCGAATAGCGCTTGCCGCGAACGGCGATGATGATTCCGTCCTGCTCCAGCTCGTCGACCACGCGCTCGACCTGCTCGCGCGACAGCTCGGAGTCAGCCAGGCGCTCCCAGATGTCTTTGACCGGAAGCAGCCGGTTACCGCGTTGGCGGAGAAGGTCGGTGATCGATTGTCTGAGGCCGGCGGAACCGGGGCGAGAAAGGGATTGAGGCAAAGGACTCCTCGCGTCAGCGCGAGCGCGTCGATTTGCCGTTCGACGACTTCGGCGCGGTGATGCGGTTTGCGGAAAGGCGGCGGCGCACGGGACGGATGGAATCGGCGAAGCCGTTGAGCATGGTCTGAGAGCGAAGCTTATTGTGAAGTGTGTTGCGGTGCACGCCCAGCGCCTTTGACGCTTGCGTGACGTTGCCGCGGCTGGCCGACATGGCCGCCACGATGTACTTCCCTTCGAAGGCTTCCACAGCCTGTTCGAGAGTGATTCCGTTGCCAATCAATTCGCGAATGATCTGGTTCAAACGATCATCGATACTTACCATCGAGTTTGCACCTGCCTTGCTTTTGGAGGAGCGCGATTCTACACCCCTCCTTCACGAAAGTTGCTACGCAATTTTGAGGGACACGCAAAGAAAATTTACGCGATCCGCGCGCTTGACAAACGGCGTGAAAGGAGCAAGTACCCGAGCGCGGCAACGGTGAGAATCGCGCCGGCGATGAGCGCACGGGGACGATAGATCCACTGGATACCGTGATGTCCGGGCGTGACGTGGACGGCGCGAAAAACCGAGGTTTCATGCGGGTTGGACGGCATTCCATCAACTGCAACCGACCACCCCGGCGCCGCCTGCTGCGTGACCACGACCTCGCCCGCCGCCGGAGCATTGACATCGATGAACACCGACGACGGCGTGAAGGCCAGACTGATCACGGGCGACAAACGGTGCGTTGCGTCGTCCCGCACATACGCCATCGGATACGCGCCGATATTGCGGTGCACGAAGGCGCCGCGAAACCGCGCCACGGGCGCGAATGCCGCAAGGCCACCAGGCGCGATGACGTAGCCCGCCGAGATCGCATCGAGCGCGGCGACGTCGTGATTGGTGATGGCTGACTGATACAGGGTCACGTAGCGGTGGGAGGCGATCGGCGCGGCGGTCCAGGCATCGAATCTTCGGTCGTACAGGTTCAGGTAGCCCGAGATCCAGGCGTCGCGGTCGAAGTCGCGTGTCATGTCGATCCGTACAATCTTGGCGTCGCGGCCGATGGCCGGCGAGTAAGGAACGCGGTGCCGATCGAACTTCGCCGTCACCAGCAGCGGCTGAACCTGCAGCAGCACGTCGGCGAAGATCAACAGCGCGATCACCACCTGCCAACTCGTCGCGCGGATCACCCGGTCGCATCCGATCGCGGCCAGTGCGCATACGGCCATCGCCGCCAGCGGAACGACGCGCGCGGGATAACGGAACAGCGTCACCGGCAACCGCATCAGGAGCGCAGCCACTGGAGGGAAATGACTGCCGGCGCCGATCACGATGCAGACCGCGATCAGCGCCAGCCATCCGAAGCCGCGGCGCCGGGCGACGATCATGCCGATCAGCGCGAAGAGAACGGTCAGTGCTCCGATGTAGACGATCGGGATGAAATGCTGGCCGAGATGCGGATCGAACGCGCTCGAACCCAGATTCGGTGGAATGGCGATGCGCAGCCAGTCCCCAAACGGCATGGAGTCATGGAGAAGTTGGTCACGGCTCAGACCGCCGTTGGCGCGGTCGCTGCTCATCACCACCGACAGAAACGGCAGGAGCTGAATCGACGACAGCGCGAACGACGTCACGGCAACGTCGATGAGATCGCGTGCTCCTTTCCGCCGGGCCACGGCGAAGAGCAACGCCCCTACCGCAGCGAAGAACGGCTCGCCCGCGAGAAACGACAGCGCGATCGCAGCCGAACTCGCCCGCGCGGAGACGCCGGTGATCGCGCACCAGACGATCAACGGGATCCAGGCAAAGGTGGCCAGATTGTTCGACACATCGAGCAGCGACATGGCCGGGCCGGAGAAGGTGAGCGCCACCGCCGCGGCCAGGGCCGCGCCGCCGGGCTTCGTCAGCCGCGCGAACAACAGATACGCGCCGCATCCGAGGAGCACGACATGGAAGAACAGATAAAGCGTATAGGCCGCCGTGAACGGAAGGATGAGGAAGAGCCATGCCGGCGGATAGAAAACGCCCGTCTGCGGATTCGCCAGCCACGGCTCTCCCGAGGCGCTATAGACGTTCCAGAGCGGTAGGCGGCCATGCTGCAACTCCATCGCCGTGAACCAGCGAAGCGGCTGGAAATAGTCGCCGTGGTCTCGGAAGGAGAAGACCTCGTTGCGGAGAAGCGGCCGTGCGAAGACGATCAGCGTCAGCAGAACGATGACGGCAAACGCGATGCGGCGGGTCATGGTTTGGAACCGCGGGGGTCGGGGGTCGGGAGTCGGGGGTCGGAGGAGTGCCGCGTGGTGCCTCGGTCTCCGGCCCCCGACTCCCGGCTCCCGGCCCGCTTCGCGCAGAAGTCCGCCACGATCTTTCGCATCAGCCTGACGCCTTCAGAGAAGAAGCGCGCACGAATGCGCTCGTCGTTCGCGTGCACCGTGTCGGCGTCGTAGTAGTTCACTTTGAACGGCGCGATGCCGTACGCGACGATTCCCCGGGCGCGGAAATAGCGGCTGTCCGACGTCCCCGCGCCGACCACAGGGGCAACGATCGAGCCGGACTCCGCCTTCGTCATCGCCGCGGCGAGCACGCGAAAGAGCTCCGTATCCCTCGGGCTTTCAGGAACCGGCTGACCGGCCAGCAGAACCTGCAGATCGCCGCCCGCTGGAAGTGTTTCCTTCACCCTGGCCACCATCGGTGCGGCTGTCTCGTCGGGAAGTAGGCGGATGTCGACGTCAGCCGATGCCGTGGTCGGCAGGACGTTGATCGCGTTACCACCGCTGATGCGGGTGATGGCGATGGTGTCATGCAGCATCGAGCGATAGCCGGGCGAGAGGACGCGGTCGATGCGGGCGACGTCGAGCGGGTCGGCGATCCCGCGCAGCACTTCGCCGCGCTCGTCCGGCCGCGCCTTGCCGGCCTGGTGAAAGGCACGCGCCACCGCCGGCGTGAGCCGGTACGGCGTCGGGATCCGCTGAATTGCGTCGAGGGAGCGGACGAGCTTCGCCAGAGTACCGCCGTCGTCCGGTGGCGAAGCGGCGTGGCCGGCGCTCCCCTTCATGGTGATGCGCAGCCAGAGGGGCACCTTGGCCTGGACCTCGATGCCCCAGAACGAAACGTAATCGACGATGGTGTCGTTGTAGCCGCCCTCGTTCAACACGAATCCGGCGTTCGCGAAGAGCTCCGGATGCTGCTCGAGGAGCGCGCCGCAGCCGTTGACGCCGCCGCGCTCCTCGTCGGCGACCGCGAGGTAGATCACGTCGCGGCGTAGAGGCACGTGGCGGCGCTTCAGCTCGATGAAGGCCATCAACTCGGCGATGCCGAGGGACTTGATATCGAGCGCACCGCGCCCCCAGATGTAGCCGCCGGAACGAAGACCGGCGAACGGCGGCTTCGTCCATTCCGCGGTATTGGCCGGCACCACGTCGATGTGGTGCAGGAGGATGAGCGCCTTTTCGTTCGAGCCGGAGACGAGACGCGCGTACACCGACTGGCGGTTTGGATCCGATCCGACCAGCGTGGCCTCGATCCCCTCTTTGGCCAGCAACTGCTGCAGAAAACGCGCGCCGGCAGTCTCGTTGCCGGGGGGGTTGGAGGTATCGATGCGCAGATAAGAGACCAGCGCTGCCTCCGCCTCATGCTCGACAGGATCGCCGCTTCCCGCCGCGGCACGGCGGCATTGGACCGATCCGACGAGGCAAAGGAGAAGCGGCAGTAGGGCGAGCCGCCGGATGGAGAGCATGCGTCGGCGGAGTATAGCTTCGGGCGCCTGACTACTTGTTGAACGTCAACCCGTCCGGGTAGGAGAGAAAGACTCCATTCGAGTAGACAATGTCGCAGTCGAAGTTCGAAAACGGACCAAGGGTGGCGTCCGTGTTGATCACGCCATCCTTGCCACCCGAGATGATGGCGTATACCTTCGCAGGGCTCCCTCCGCCGAAGGTCTGATCGGTATAGGTCTGATACGCCGTGCCCCATGCATCGACGCGCGGCACAACCTTGACGTAGGTCGGAGAGAGCATCAGATTGAGATCATCGAAGGTAACGAGCTTATCGGCGCCTTCGACACCGCCTAACTGCCCCGCGGCGTTGTAGCGGCCCGACTCGGTGTTACGAGCTTCCCAGGCGCTGGCCAGATTGCGCATGTCCACCATGGTCCGGCGCTGTTTCGCGCGCTGGATCGCCGTGAGCAGGTTGGGGATGGCAATGGCCGCGATGATGCCGATGATGGCCACCACCACAAGCAACTCGATAAGGGTGAAGCCATTCTCTCTCCGTGTCACGCCGACCTCTCTTCTAAGGGGGGAACTTCGAGAGTATACGGCAAGGGTGATACCAGAAGCCGCTCTGCAGCTATCCACTTGCGTTGCAGATAGTTGCGTCGTCCGACCAAATCTTCCGACCGGCCAGAAGGCCATTCTGTTGATCCACCACTGACAAGAAATGTCAGGCTGCGGCGTCTATGCCGACGCCGGCATCGTGAGCTGGATAGCCGGTTCCTCGGCCGGCGCGGACTTATAGAGCTCGTAGCAGGCACGGCATCGAGCCTCATATGCCGAGTCGCCGACTTCGACCTGGGCATTCCCGCCCGAGACGCGCTGCGAGTAGTGCGCCGCACCCCGGCAGCGGACACAGACGGCGTGCATCTTCGAGACATCTTCGGCGACGGCGAGCAGCGCCGGCATCGGGCCGAACGGCCGCCGCATGTAATCCTGATCGAGTCCGGCGGCGATGACGCGGATGCCGGCGTCGGCGAGTTGCATGCAGACGTCGACGACACCGGCGTCGAAGAACTGGATCTCGTCAATTCCGACGACCTGCATTCCGATCTCCACCCGCGCCAGCAACTCGGCGCTCGTGGCGACGGAGAGGGCCTTGAGCCGGCGGTCGTCGCGCGAAACGATGTCCTCGGTGCTGAAGCGGTCGTCGATCAACGGTTTGAAAACCTGCACCCGCTGCCGCGCGATCACCGAACGGCGCAGACGCCTGATCAACTCTTCCGACTTGCCGGAGAACATGCCTCCGGCGATGATCTCGATCCAGCCGCCACGATAACTGTCCAAGGATTCCTCCGGGAAATTGGTGTGAAGTGCAGGATAGCAAAAGGGGTGGTCGGTTGTCGGTTATCGGTTGTTCTGGGCGTTCGCGCCGCGTAATCGGATGGTGAGAAACGATCCCGGAGACGAAACGAACCGACAACCGATAACCGACAACGCGCGATCGCGCAGATGTTCTGCTACCCTCAAAAGCATCCGGTGAAACGATTCCTCCCCGCCTTCCTCTCGCTTGTCACCTCCGCCGTGCTGGTCGCGCAAACGCCGGCGCCTCTTCGGATCGGCACCATCACCATCCGCCCGCTCGACGTCTACTCGAGCGACGAAGCCAGCCATGGAAGGCTGTACCAGCTTGCCGACAGACTCCACATCGAGACACGGAAGTCAGTCATCCAGAAGTTCCTCCTCTTCCGCGAAGGCGACATCTACAGTCCGGAGCGGCTTGGGGAGACGGAGCGGAATCTGCGGGCGATGCAGTTCCTGAAATCGGCGTCCGTGGTGCCCTCGGCGCCGCACGATGGCGTGGTCGACGTCGTCGTCACCACCCAGGATTCGTGGTCGATCGCGCCCGAAACGCAGGCCGGCAGCAAGGGGGGCAAGAGTACCGTGGGGGCGACGTTGTCCGAAACCAATCTTCTCGGTCTCGGAAAAGATCTCGAGCTCGGATGGCAGCACGGCGTCGACCGGTCGCGCATCGGCGCCGCCTACACCGACCCTGCCTTCTTCGCGCCCTACTGGAAAGCGAACTTCGGCTATGGGGTGAACTCCGATGGCTACGATCATCGTTTTCAGGTTTCGCGGCCGTTCTATTCGTTTGCCACACCGTGGGCCACCGACTTCTCGTTCACAGGATTCCGGCAGTTCGATCATCTCTACGGAGGCGGCGTCGAGACCGAACGATTCCGCCAGAAACATCGCGAGATCGAAAGCAGCTTCGGCTTGGCGCTCGCGCCCAACGACACCCGCGCACATCGCATCACCGCCGGCATCGATGTGGTTGACGACTCCTTCTTTCTGATGACAAAGGACGTCCAGCAACAACTCCCCACGGATCGCGAGTTCCGCTATCTCTTCGTCCGCTACGACAGCGCCGAGAACGATTTCGTGAAGCTGAACTTCATCAACAAGGATGTGCGCTACGAGGACTTCAACCTCGGCAGGCAGTATTCGATCGAGGCAGGAGTCTCACCACGCAGCCTCGGCGCGGACCGCAACACGTCCTACGTCCGCGCGTCGGCCGGCGACGGCAAGTGGCTGGGTGACGGCTTCATCATGCCCGCCTTTTCGCTGTCGTCGCGGCTCGACAGCGGACTGCAGAACGCCGTCGCCGCCTCGTCGCTGCTCTTCGTACGCCGCGGCGGAAACGAATCGTATCCGACCGCGTTTTTCACGCGCCTTGCCGTGAATAGCGGCTGGCGCATGGATGGCGAGCAGCAATTCTTCGCCGACGGCCTCACCGGCCTGCGCGGCTACCGCGCCCACGCCTTCGCCGGAAGCCGGGCCGTGGTGATCAACGTTGAGGAGAGGCTCTACCTCGGACGCGAGATTCTGCAGCTGGCCTCTCCCGGCATCGTCGTCTTCGCTGACGCCGGCAACGCCACCAACCAGGGCTTCACCAGCCTGTTCCAACTGAAGAGCGACGTCGGCGTCGGCCTCCGCCTCGGCCTTCCCCGCACACCGAAGAACCTTCTGCGCGTCGATCTCGCCTATGCATTGAATCGGGATCCGCTGGGACGAAAGGGGTGGCTGGTGGCATTTTCGAGCGGCCAGGCGTTTTAGGGTGAAGTGGTTGTCGGTTGTCGGTTATCACGAGACAAACGCATCGCGTGAACCAGCTTCTGCCTCTGAGAACCGAAAACCGATAACCGACAACCGCTTCACCGCCTCACACAGCCTGACGCAACTCCGTAATCCGCGTCCGCAACTGCTCGGTCACGGCCAGACCGCGGAGGAGCGATGCGGTCTTCTCGAACTCGGTCACCATGGCATCGACGGCATTCTCACCATCGCCGCTCATGATGCCGTCGAGAGCGCGCAGGAAATGCTTCTCGATGGTCTTGTGGGCGGAGTTGCCGATGTACTCCTCGGCGATGGAACGGATGCGCGCGGCCAGGTCCACTAGCTCGCCGCTCTCCTCGTCTCGAACGAATTCAGGCTTTTTTTTTAAGGCCACCAGCTCCCCGGTGATCATCCCGTACAGGATCTTGGCCACTTCGAACGAGGAGATATTCAGCACCCTGCCGATCTCCGCGATGGAGCGGTTGCCGTCGATCCTGGTGATGAGCAGCCACTCCTGCGGGTTGAGGGTGATCTGTTCGTGGCGGGACTCGCGCACCTGCAGCTCGGGGATGTAATCGACCGACGGCACCTTCTTCGACAGCACGCGCCACTCGTCGAGACGCCGGGCTGCTTCCATCAAGAGATTCGTATTCGATTTCGTGATGGTCTGGCGGTCCGGCTCCTCGCCGGGGCCGAATTGAAACTCTCCCTGATTCCAGATGGCGAGCGCGTAGATCGCTTCCTCCCCGACCAGATCTCCGACCGTAGCGTGCACCATCTGACCGTTCTTCAGATAGATGTAGCCGCGATCGTGGTCGCGGGAGAGCGTGAACTTGCCCGTCTTGCCGGATACGCTGACCAACTGGATGATGTCGGGCAGCGGAAGCTCTTTCAGCGATCCCTGGAAGGCCATTTTAGTTGTTGTCGGTATTGCCGATACGCGGCTTTGAAGCGTAACCCACGGCTGGAGTGAGGTCAAGGAATCGTGACAATTTCGTGATTCTCGATCGTGCTCAACGCCCAGACGCCGAACGCCACGCCGGCCAGCAGCCCCGTCTCCATCCGAAGAGGATTCGTGCTCAGACGCAGTCCCGCCAGTTGCGTGAACCCGTCGATCGCCATCGGAACGAGGGCTGCGTAAAGCACGATCCTGGCGATCGACTCCTTCATCCGCGGAAGGATCAGGAACGCCAGAAGGGACAGGATGAGACCGGCATAGATGGCCGTGCAGCGCGCACAGATCGGCATCGGAACCCCCCAGATGTAGAGGCAACGTTCCGGGATGCCGTGACAGAAAAGGCGGAAGAGGAACCGCCACCGCATCGATGCGCCGCCGGCGATGGCGGCCGTGCATGCCAGCGAGGCGGAGAGAATGGCCCCGGAAATGGCCACCAGCGTGGCCGCGACGATTTTCGTATCGCGCTTCACTTGCGGACAGGAGCGAGACGCCAGGACTCGGCGAACGCGTAGCACGAAACGACCAGCGACCAGAAAAGAGTGAAGAAGACGCCCACGCAGAGAAGAATGAAGCCGAAGGGAACGATCAACCGGACAACGAGCGAGACCACGAACGCCAGAAGGTAGTTCCCGATGTTCGCCTTGATGAACGCAAAAATCTGCGCGAACTCGAATGCCGCGCCGAACCTCCGCTCTACCACCGCAAACAGCAGCGCGCCCGGCACCCAGACGGCCATCGCCAGGCTGAGCGGAAAGATCACACACCAGACGCAAGCCACCATTCCGCCGCCGAGATTGCGCAGCACGTCATTGTCCGCCGACTGCGCGATGACCAAAGGGATGACGAAAACCATCGACAGGCAGATCAGCGGCAGCGTATAGATCAAAACGACACAGAAAAGTCGCAGACCTTCGCTGAAGTACTCACCCAGGTCGTCCCACTCCGGGAGAGGATAGGCGACGCCGGCAATCACATTGCGAGCAAGGCGGGCCAGATAGCCGCTGAGGAAGAACACACCGACGATGAGGTAACACGCCAGAGTGAAGAGCCCGCCAAGAAGAACTTTCTGTACCCAACGGGGGTCTTCGAACGTAAACGTAAACGGCCGCGCAAAGTCGAACCCCGGGGCCGAGGGCCGCGCGGGGGGCGGAGGTGGCGGCGGGGGCGGCGGCGCGGGATGGAAAACGTCTGACATTTGAATCGAGTTTAGCACCGCCTCGGGGGAAGAAATCCGAGGCGGGGCAACTTCTACGCGCAGGACTTCTTATTTGGACTACGAATTGAACGAACCCGAAGAGACCATCGACCTCCTCGGCAGCGAAAGCGAATCACGAGGCGGCGGGGTCAGCATCGCTGTCGTCGTCTCGATCGTCCTTCACGCGGTCATCTTTGCCTACTTCATCGCCACCTATAACCCCGTTTCGAAAGACACCCCCGCGCCGCCGATCGCGCGCTATGTCGAGCTGATCCGTCAGAATCCGCAGGACAAGCAGTTCGTGGAGTCGCCCGGAGCGAAGATCGACCACCCTCCCTCACCCGACGCCGCCTTATCGAACGCCAACCGGAAGGCTTCCACGCCTCACCCCACCGGCGAGCAACCGACGCAGAGGCCCGGAGACGGCAGCCATATCTTCACGCCGAAGCAATCCCCGCAACCCCAGCCGCAGAGTCCGTCCCAGCAGGCCGCGAACGCCGCGCAACAGCAGCAGCAACAGGCTGCTCCCTCGCCTGCCCCATCCAGCATCAACCAGGCCCCCTCGACACTCGCCTATCGAACGCAGGCCCAGGCCAACCCCGCCACCGGGCCGGTGAACTGGCGCAGCGCCATCAAGGAGGTCGGCAAGGTGGCGTCCCTCGGCGGCGGACAGCAGGGCTATGACCTCAACGGCGCCGCCGGCGGCGAAAAAGGCTTCGCCCAGGACGGACCTCTTTCGTTCGAGAGCGACTGGTTCAACTGGGGCGACTATGCCGAGGGGATGGTCAGCCGCATTCGGGTCAACTGGTACTCGAACATGCCGCACCTCATCCAGACCGGGCTCAAAGGCGTGGTTACCATCCGCTTCACCATCCATCGCGACGGCACCATCACCGACGTCACCATCCTGCAGAGCTCCGGCATCCCGCCGTACGACTTCGCCGCAAAGAAAGGGATCGAGCTCTCCTCGCCGCTCAGTCCCCTGCCGAGGGATTTCCCCAACGAGACCGAGCGCGTCACGGCGATGTTCTACTACAACCAGGAACTGCCGAAGAGGTAGGCCGGCACGGCACGGCAGCGTTGCTTGCCCAAGGCTCCGCCAGCAGTGACGCAGGAACGTTCTACCGCGCAGGCTCCTACCTGGGATCAGTCGATCAATCGATTAGTCGAGGAGAACCCGGTGGACCAGAACGTGCTAATGATGCTTCTGATCTACGAATCCACTAATCTACCGATCCACTCTGCATGTCCGTCGAACGTACGCTATCCCGTCTCGATCTCAATCTTCTGACGACCGCGCTGCTGATCGCAGCGATCGGTTGCCTGCTCGTCTACAGCGCCACCTACTTCGGCCCTGACGCCCCTCTTTTCCGCAAGCAGGTCATCTGGTCGCTCATCGGCATCATCCTGATGATCATCTTCATCGCCATCGACTACCACGTGCTGATGGAGATCTCGCCGTTTCTGTACGGGGTCGGAATCGTTCTGCTGATGTACCTGCTCGCATCCGACCGCCTGACCCGCAACGTCAAGTCGTGGATCCACATCGGCAACTTTCAGTTTCAGCCGTCGGAGTTCATGAAGATCTTCACGGCGCTGCTCATCGCGAAGTACTTCGACTCGAACGACCGGGCCTATCTGAACCTGCGCAGCTTCGTCACGGTCATGGCCATGATCGGCTTCCCGGTCCTGCTCATCGCGGCGCAGCCGGCCTTCGGCTCGGCGGCCAGCTTTTTTCCCCTGTTCGGCGTGGCCATGTTCTTCGGCGGCATCAAGCCGAAACTGTGGATGATCGCCCTCCTCTGTTTCGTGGTGGCCCTGCCGATCGGCTGGCATTTCCTCAAGCCGTTCCAGAAAGAGCGGATCATGATCTTCATGGATCCGGCCCGTGATCCGCTCGGCTCCGGGTATCAGGTGATGCAGGCCAAGATCGCCACCGGCTCGGGCGGTATCACCGGCAAAGGCTTTCTGCACGGGACGCAGGTCAACCTCGAGTACCTCCCGGCCCGGCACACCGACTTCATCTTCTCCGTCCTCGGCGAGGAATGGGGCTTCGTCGGCGTCAGCGTCGTGCTCACGCTGTATCTGTTCCTCATCATCGAGTCGCTCGGGGTGGCCAAAGCATCGCGCGACCGGGGAGGGACTTTTCTCGTTCTCTCGCTGATCTGCTTCTTCATCTTCCACATCCTGATCAACGTCTCGATGCAGATCGGGCTCCTGCCCGTGACCGGCATCCCGTTGCCGCTCATCTCCTACGGCGGCTCGGCCACGATGATGTTCTTCATGGCCATCGGGTTGATTCTGAATGTGGGGTTCAGGAAGTTCGTGAACGTGTGATGGAGCAGTGGATCAGTGATTAGTGGATCAGTGGGTTAGTGGATTAGGAAAGCCTAGGTCCAAATCTACTAATCTACTGATCTACTAATCCACTGATCTACTAATCTACGAATCACCACACGATGCAGACCACCATCACCATCCGCCGCCCGGTCACGATTCTCCTGCTGCTGGCCGTCACGACCCTCATCATCATGATGACCATCTGGATGTCGGGAAAGAGCTACGCGAAGGTCGATCCGCTGCCGTTCGAAGACATCCGCCATCTCTCCAACCGCATCGCCAGACATCCGGTCTCGACGCACATCCTGGCGGTGATCATCGTGCCGATCATCGCCAACGTGCTGTTGTTCGTGCCGTGGGGCTTTCTGATGTTCATCGCCCTCTACACCGTCAACCGGCCTACGTTGCAAACGTACGTGCTGACGGTTCTGCTCGGCCTCACGTTCACCTGCGCGATCGAGGGATGGCAGTACTTTCTCCCCGACCGCGTAGCCGACATCAACGACATCATCTGGAACACCACCGGCGCGCTGCTCGGCGCGATCCTTGGCCATTTGCGGGAACGAGTACGGTTCGAGTTCGCGTAGCGGCCCCATCCTGACTGGCTCGCTTCGCTCGCCGTCAGGATGGGGACTCGGCGTTACTGGTGCTGCCCGTCGTGTTTCTGATGATAGATCTGGCGTGAGAGGCGGTTCTGCTGGTTGTTCAATCTCACCTTCTCACCGTTTGTGAGCTTGCCGCCGTTGTCCTCGCGCATGTCGTGCTTCTCGGCCTGCAGCCCGGCTTGCTCGCGCTCAAGCCGGACGGTCTCATGCGCGGTGAGCTCACCGCTACTGACGCCCTGAGCGATGCGCTCCTGCTGCTCTTTCTGCCGTCTGTCGACGCGCGCGGCGAACATCGGAACGGACACGAGAAGTGCCGTGGAAACGATCGTTGCGATGGTCTTTTTCATGATGTCTCCTTTCACGACATGAGACTCCCAACACCGGTAAATCGCTTACCCACCGATGTGATGCAGCTCACGACCCCGTATACTTTTTCATCCCTTCGATGCTCTCCTTTCGCGACAACCTTCGAGCGCTTCCGCCCGCGGCGTGGGTTCTCTTCGGCGGCACGTTCATCAACAGGTTCGGGACGTTCGTCATCCCGTTCCTCATCCTCTATCTGACGAGGATCGGCTATTCGAGCGCGCGGGCGGGACTTGCCGTCGGTGCATATGGCATCGGCCATCTCATCGCCTCTTCGGTTGGAGGGCATCTCGCTGACCGCATCGGACGGCGCAACACGATCGTCCTGTCGATGTTCGGCTCGGCCGCGGCGATGCTGGCGCTGTCACAGGCGCGCGGCTACGCCGCCATCGTCGTTCTGACGTGCATCACCGGATCGCTGTCCGAGCTCTACCGCCCGGCCAGCTACGCGCTGGTCGGCGATCTGGTCGGCGAGGAGCATCGCGTCACCGCCTTCGGGCTCTATCGATTTGCGGTGAATCTCGGATTCGCCGCCGGCCCGGCCACGGCCGGCTTTCTGGCGGACCACTCGTTCACGCTGCTGTTCATCGGCGACGCCGCCACCTCGATCGTCTACGGCCTCATCGCCCTCTTCGCGCTGCCGCAGGGTCTGCGGAGCTACGTGAAGAGCGAGCGCACCGGCGAAGCGCTGCGCCTGGCGGCACGCGACCGGCCGTATCTGATCTTTCTGCTTGCTACGCTGTGCATCACCATCGTCGATTTTCAGATGGGCTCGACCTTCGCGCTGCATGTGAAGTCGCTCGGCTTTCCCTCGCGTATGTTCGGCTTGCTGATCTCGACGAACGGCCTGCTGATCGTGTTGTTCGAGCTGGCCGTCACGCAGTGGACGCGCCGCTTCCATCCGCGTCCGATGATCGCCCTCGGCTATTTCCTCGCCGGCGCCGGCTTCGCCCTGACCGGCATCGCAAGAACGGTCCCCGCGCTCGCCGCAACCGTCGTCGTCTGGACGCTCGGCGAAATGATCAGCTCACCGGTGGCCGGTGCCTACGCTGTGCAGCTCGCCCCCGAGCAGTATCGCGGCCGCTACCTCGGTCTATTAATGATGATGTGGTCCCTCGGCATGGTCATCGGCCCGCCGGCAGGGACGCTCGTGTTCGAACACAATCCGTCCGCCGTCTGGGCCGCCTGCGGCGCGCTTGGAGTCATCGGTGGGGCGCTCATGATGGTTCAACGCCGGCAGAGCACGAGATCCTGAAAGGTCACCCCATCCGGCCGGTCGGACCACTGGCCGTGCCGGATCTCATAACTGGCAAAGCCGGCCTCGCGAATCAGGTCGGCGAGAACGGCCTCGTCGATGGCGACACCGACGGCAGGATTCGCGGCGTCGGCGAGGCGGAGCGGCGGCTGATCGACCGGGAAATGGTAGGGCGCACTGATCCGCGGCAGCGCTCCGCGGGCGTGATCATCGAGCAGAAAGAAGGTTGCAAAGAGACATCCACCCGGCGCCAGAACCCGCGCCGACTCGCGCAAGTACTGGCGCGTCTCCGCGAGCACGAGATGCGTGAAGAGCGACGTGGCGAAGGCGTAGTCGAATGAGGCATCGTCGAAGGGAAAGCGGAAGCCGGACGCGGAGGTTCCGCGTTCGCGGTACTCCGAGCTGCGCACATTCACGTGATGGAAGCGGAAGTTCGGGTAACACCGCGTGATGTGGGTCCGGCACCACGCCACACCGCGCCGGACGATGTCGAAGCCGTCGTATGTGCCGTCCGCATCAAGGTAGCGCGTCAGCGGAATGGCCACACGGCCGATGCCGGAGCCGATGTCGAGCACGCGGTGGTCCGGCTTCAATCCAAAGCGGACCAGCAACTCCTTCAGCTCGTCACCGACAGCCCGGAAATCGCCGGCGCCGACGAACCGGAGCCGCAGCGGAGGCAGTTCCGGATCGGCTTTCCTGGTCAGCCACAGACGGAGGTCGATGTGCGCCGCCGCGACCCACTCCAGCATATGGCGGACTCGGCGCCGCAACCGTTTCGTTCCCATGCGGCATGCACTCTACCGTGTACGATTGGCCCATGAAGAACGTCCGACTGTTGCTGGCGGCCTCGCTCCTGGCGTGCGCCGGCGCATACGCGAAGCCGATCGAGGTGCCGGTCGTCTACGACAAGCTCCCGAACGGACTCAAAGTGGTCATCTCCGAGGCCCATGCAGCGCCCACGGTCACCGTCGCCGTCTACTACGGCATCGGTTTCCGCGTCGAGCCGAAGGGGCAGACCGGATTCGCTCACCTCTTCGAGCACATGATGTTTCAGGGCTCGGAGCATGTGAAGAAATTCGAGCACGCCAAGATCGTCGAAGCCAACGGCGGGAACCTCAACGGCTCGACGCGGCTCGACTACACGAACTACTTCGAAACGCTGCCGGCGGAGGGGGTGGAGACGGCACTCTGGCTGGAGTCCGACCGCATGCGCTCGCTCGACGTCAGCGCGGAGAACCTCAAGAACCAGCAGAACGTCGTTTCCGAGGAAGTGCGGGCCAACGTGCTGAACCAGCCGTATGGCGCCTTTGAATGGCTCGATATGTGGCAGAACGCCAATCAGAACTGGCTCAACGCGCACAACTTCTACGGCGACCTGCACGACATCGAGGCGGCCAGGATCGACGACGTGCGGCAGTTCTTCAAGACCTACTACGCGCCGAACAATGCCGTCCTGACCATCGTCGGCGACGTCGATGCCGCGGCGGTGCGCAAGCTCGTCGACAAGTACTTCGCCTCGATTCCGCAGCAGCAGGTCCCGAAACGGCCCGATGTCAGCGAGCCGCCCCAGACGAAAGAGAAGCGGGTCAACCAGACGGACAAACTCGCCAACCTGCCGGCACTGGCTATTGGCTGGCATCTCCCCGATCAGCAATCGCCTGAATACGCGCCGGCCGTTCTGCTCAACCTCATCCTCCAGGGCGATGACAGCGCGCGCTTCTACCAGCGGCTCGTGAAGGAGAAGGAGATTTCGATCGACTGGAGCGGCGGAATCAACTTCGAGCTCGGCAACGAGTTCGACTACGACGGTCCGATGCTCCTGGTCTCGCGCACGACGTACAAGCCCGGCCATTCAGCAGATGAGATCCTTCACGAGGTCGACTCCGTCGTCGCCGACATCCAGCAGCACGGTCCGACGGCCCGCGAGATCGCCGACGCCAAGGTCCGTTTCCGATCGAATTTCTATGACGCACTCGAGACGACAGGCGGCAAGGCCAACCTCCTGGCCTCCTTCGCCCTCTTCCGCGACGATCCGTCGCTGATCAACAAGATCCTGCCTGTCTACGACGCGGTCACCGCCGCGCAGGTCCAGTCGGTCGCCCGGAAGTATCTCGTCCCGTCCAACAGGACCTCGATCGACCGCGTCCCGGCCAAGGAGGGGAAATGATCGCGCGTCGCATGTGCCACACCGATAACCGACAACGGACAACGCGCGCAGCGCTGTTAGGCGCGGCACTCATCGCCTTCGCGTCACTCACGTTCGCCCAGGCCACCCCTCCCGCGCCCGCGCCGCCGCGGCCGATCAACTGGCCGGCAATCAGCGAATCGAAGCTCGGCAACGGGTTGACGGTCGTGCTCGTCCCGCTTCACAACGTGCCGAAGATCAGCGCCGAGCTGTCGCTGCTGGCGGGACGCGGCGCGGGGTACAGGACGCAGCCCGGCGTGGCGCAGCTCGCGGCGCGCGTGATGAACGAAGGAACCGTCACGCACACCAGCCTGCAGATCAAGGAAGAGCTGCGCTCCATCGGCGGCGCTCTCTCGATCGGGGTCGACAACGACGCCACCACGATGTCCGCGTCGTCGCTGTCCGAGTTCGCGCCGAAGCTGCTCGACCTCGTCAGCGACGTGGCCCGGCATCCTGCGTATCCCCAATCCGAGGTTGCGTTGGCGAAGACGAACTTCGCGCAGGAGATTGAGGAGGAGCGCTCCACGCCCGACTTCCTGGCGCAGGAGGAGCTCGACAAAGCGCTCTTCGGTGCCCATCCGTACGGCTTCACCGTCCCCGCGCCGGCGGCCATCAAGAACGTCACCCGCGAAGCGCTAAGGACCTTTGCCGCGACCTGGTACGTCCCGAACAACGCCACGCTCGTCATCGTCGGCGACTTTGACGTGCCGAAGATGCACGCCGAGGTGGAAAGGACGTTCGGATCGTGGAAGCGCGTCCCGCTCCCGCCGGCGCCGAAACTCATCCTGCCGGCGCGCGAAAAGCGGCAGATCTATGTCATCGACCGTCCCGGCTCGGTGCAGTCGACGATCCTCATCGGCGCTCCAGCGCCGCCGCGGCGCTCACCCGACTACATCCCGCTCCGCACCACGAACATGATCTATGGAGGGGCCTTCTATTCGCGCCTCACGCGCAACATCCGCGAATCGAAGGGCTACACCTACTCGCCATTCAGTTCCGCCGACCTTCGCCGCGTCGCCGGCGCCTTCACCGCCGGCGCATCGGTGCGCAACGAGGTCACCGGACCGACGATCCTGGAGATGCTCTACGAGCTCGACCGCATGCGCGTCGAGCCGGTCACCGCGGAGGAGCTGGCGTCGGCGAAGACCTACAGCATCGGCGGCATGGAGCTGGAGCTCGAGTCACAGGCCAGCCTGGCCACCCGCATCAGCACGATCTACATCGACGAGCTGCCGCGCGACTTCCTGCAGACCTTCCGCGACAAGGTAGCCGCCCTGACGCCGGCCGAAGTGCAACGCTCCGCGGCAACGTATTTCGACACCTACCGCAGCGCCATCGTCATCGTCGGCGACTACAAGCAGATCAAGGATCAGATCGCGCCATTCGGGGACGTCAAGATGGTGAAGTGACCCAGGAGACTGCGCGGTAGAAACGTTCTAACGCTCCTGCTGGCGGAGCCTTAGGCAATCAGCGCAGCCGGCCGTGCCGGCTCAGTGCCTCGTTGGCCGCCCACGCGGTGGGCCGGTCATCGGTCCGTCGTCGTTCAGAATCGTGACCGTTCCGATGCCGTTGGCGATGTCCGCGTTCACCGGGTCTGACAGCACAACGGCAAACGTTTGATCGGGCTCCGGAAGGGTGTCGCCGAACACGTGCAGCTCGATGCTCCGCGCCACTTCGCCCGGCGGAAACTCCAGGACGCCGCGCGACATCTCGTAGTCGAGGCCAGCCCTGGCGCTTCCATCGACTGTGGTGTACGCCACCCGGACGGTATTCGACGATGGTTCCGAAAGCTGGACGAGCAGCAGGATGACCTGTGTTCCCGAGTTTCCCTCGGTCATGGCGATACTCGATACCGAGAGTTGCGGCACCATGACGGCTTGATCGACCGATACCGAGCCCGCCTCGAAATTCGAATCACCGGAGTAAGAGACGACGAGCTGATGATGGCCGGGCGCCAAGCCCGGCATATTCACGATGGCATTACCGCTGATGAGAGACTCTTCAGCGACGGTGACTCCGTTATCCGACACGGTCACTTTCCCCGGCGCTGTGAGCGAGGGATGGTCCGTAACCGTGACGGCGACTTTCACCACCAGTTGTCCGACGACGGGGGTATTCGGGAACAGATCGGCGCTCACCTCTGTGCGCGCCTTTGCCACGGTCTGCCCAAGTACGCCGCTTGCGGTGGGGGTGAAGTTCGAATCGCCGCTGTACTTCGCCACGACGGAATGCACGCCCGGGGCGAGAGTCGAGGTCACGAGAGTGGCGCCCCCATTCGTGACGGGGACAACGCCGAGGACCGCGCCGTCGGCTTCGAATGAGACCGTGCCGGTCGCCGCCGCCGTGAACCCAGCCGGCCCGATCGTTGCTGTGAAGGTCACGGTATCGCCGTAGCGCGGCGCGGCGCTGGAGGTGCCGAGGGCCGTGGTCGTCACGCGTTGTTGCACCAGGTGGGTCATCACGGCCGACGTGCTGCCGAAATAGAGATGGGATGGCTGGTAGACCGCGGTGATGTTGTGCGTCCCCGCCCCCAGGTCTGAGGGCGTCCATGTGGCTGTACCGTTGTGGGCCGTGACGATCGCGACAGTCGCAGAGCCCTCGTAGAAAATCACCAGGCCGCCCGGAGGCGTGCCCGCATCCGAAGTCACCGTTGCCGTGACCGTGACCGGATCGCCGAACGACGTCGTCGCCGAGCTCTGAGTCGACGTCGTGGCCGTTCCTCCCACCGTCGTCAGCACGACGTCATTCCCGTCTCCGCCGGCATAGCTGATCTTGAGAAGGTAACTGCTGGGAATGATCGCCCCTTCCGGCGCTCCGTGAAAGATGCCCACGACCGGATCGGTGCCGTCGTTGTCGATGATCGTGAAGGTCTGCCCGAGCACCGGAGATCCGGTCACGATAACGCCGATCGAGGCGTTCAGAAACACGGTTCCGGTGACCTGCACCGCGCTAGAGCCGCTCGTCGCCAGTTGAACGTCAAAGGAACCGTCGTTGATCGCAAGCGATTTGGTGTGAATGACACCCGGCCCGATCCCGAAATCGAGAGGCTGAAGCGAGCCGCCGTTCAGGGTCACATTGCCCAACGTCCCCGCGCCGATGATCTCCTCTTCCTGCCCTCCCGCCGACTGTCCACCGCCAAGGATCACGTTGGCACTCGGCATCGACCCGCCCACACGAATCGGACCGTTGATCGTGCCGTTGAACGTGCCGTCGCCGATGAGTGTGAGAGGAGGGAAGATCTGGACGACATTGACCGTGCCACTGCCATTCAGTGAATTCACATTCGTAATGCCGTTGATCGTGAGCGTCTGCCCGTTCACGTCGACCTTGTCGGTGGCGTAGGAGCCGGTCAACTGGACCGGGGCGCCGATCTTCAGCGGGACGAGAAAGAGAACCGCCCCTGCCGTGTTCACAACGTCGCCCGTAAGCGTCAGGGGATTGCCGTCGATGGTGTACGCCGAGGCGTTGAACGTCATCGGCCCCACGGTTCCCGAAGGGAGATCATTCGTCATCCACAGGTTCGGCACGCCCGGGGGAAAGATCAGCGAATCTCCGGGGGCAGGAATGGCCGAAGGCGACCAGTTTCCCGCGGCCGACCAGCTCCCGCTCAGCGCACCTGTCCACGTCCGCGTGATCGCGGACGAAGGGAGGGCGATGAGAGACAGAACGATGCCTGCGGCAAGAGCGTATGACCTACGGCGCACGAGTTCTCCTTACGCGCGGAGCTGGACCGAAGCGTCCGCGCGACTCAAAAGGTTGATGGACCGTGATGGTTATAACGCTCTATTGGACTGGCGTCCACAGTTATTCGCCGTGACGCAGTGAGGCTGCGGCGGTTTCCGGGAGCGCTTACGTTCAGGACATTGGACACGTCGCGACACGAGGGCGACGCACCGTGCGTCACCCTGGGGACACGTTGCGGCGCGGACGCGGCGCACGTGCGGCGCTGCGGGTCCACACGATGGTCCGTCTGCGGCCTACGCCAGAATCCCCTTCCACTTCGACGGGGACGTGTCGTACCCCGGAAACACGCTCTTCAACGACGGCACGGCGAGCTGTTTCGTCAGCAGCTCGGAGAAGACATCGCGGAAGTCGGTGGTGATGGCCAGATCGCGATTCTCGTACAGCTGCTGCGACGACAGACCCGGCCACTTGCCGTACACCTTGCCGCCTTTGACGCCGCCGCCGAGGACCAGCATCACGTTGGCGTGACCATGATCCGTTCCGCGGTTGCCGTTCTCGCGGACGGTGCGGCCGAACTCCGACATCGTCACCAGCACCACGTCGCCCATGCGCGAGCCGAGGTCGCGCGTGAACGCGGCGATGGCATCGGCGAAATTGCGGAGATTGTTCGCAAGCTGCCCCTGAGCGCCCCCTTCGCCGGCGTGCGTGTCCCAGCCGCTGACGTCGGCGAAGGCCACCTCGAGGCCAACGCTCGATTTGATGAGCTGCGCGATCTGCCGGAGCGAGTTGCCGAGCGGGCCATTCGGATAGACGGCGCCATTCTCCGGCTGCAGCTTCTGCGGATCGGCGCTCTTGAGTATCCGCGCCGCCTCGAACGATTCCTTCGCCGTCCCCCCCAGCGTTCCCGCCACCGCCTCGGCGTACATCGATTCGAAGCCGCCGCTGACGTTCGCGCCGCCGCGGATCCCGAACTGGCCGAGGTTCGTCATCGCCACCGCACCGGCGGAGCCGGCCAGGATGCGCGGCAACGCCGGGGAGAGCGCCACGGCCCGCAGCGGCGAGACCGGCGTCTCTTTCTTCATACCGACCGCGCGGGAGAGAAAGCCATCCTCGGTCGATTTCACGCCGGGCGTTCCCGACTCCATGAAGTCCTGGGCGTCGAAGTGCGACCGCGTCGTGTCCGGCGATCCGACGGCATGGACGAACGCCGCGCTGTGATCCTTGAAGTACGAAGTCAGCGACGCCAGCGACGGATGCAGTCCGAAGAAACCGTCGAGATCGATGGCACCGCCATCGACACCGGGACGCGGCACCGCGATGGTCGGCCGGGAGTCGTAATACGCCTTCTCGCCGTACGGAACGATGACGTTCAATCCGTCAACTGCCCCGCGCTGAAAAATCGCCACCAGCGTCTTGCTCCCTTTCGTCGTCGCGGCATTGGCCATCTTCACGAACACGTTCGGAAGCAGGCTGCCGCCGACGAGAGCAAGGCCGGAGGATTTGAGGAAGATTCGTCTGTCGATCATGGGGTCTCCTTTGGGGGTTGCTAGGTTGCTGAGTTGCTAGGTTGCTGAGTTGCTGGGCCTCATGCAACCGAGCAACCGAGCAACCCAGAAACCTCAGCAACCCTTCTCAGCAACCCTTCGTTACTGCCTCTGAAACTCCGGCGAGCCAAGAATCAGCCCGGCCACCGTCGGCAGTTGTGTGTTGTCCCACGGATCCTCGGACGGTGCTTTCCGCTCGACGATCCGCGATTTGATGGTGCTGCGCGTCTCCTCCGTCAGGTTGCCGCCCGTCAGGGCCAGCGCCAGCGCTTCGACGGAATGCGAGGCGTCTGCGGCCTGCCCCGCCGGGATGAGCGCGACGACGTCACCGTGCACCCCCGGCAGTTTGTTGGAGGCCAGCGACAGCGCAAAGTTGAGCCGATTCATCAGCGCGCCGGTGTTGATCCAGACGTCGGCCCTGTCGCTGTAGCCGGTCGGCGGCTGCGCGCCGTAGAGCGGCTCGCCGATCTGCTGCAGCGCGCGCGCAATCGGCGCCGGATCGGTGATCTGCGCGTTCACCGCGCGCACCGCCGAGATGGTGTACTCGAACGGCGACTTCACCTTCGACCGATACGACGCCGGATCCCAGAACTCGGGACTCTCGATCACCGCCCTGACCGTCTGGCGGAGATCGCCGTCCGTCGACAGGAACTTCTTCGCCACCCGATCGACCAGCGCCGGCGGCGGATCATCGGCGACGAGACGCTGGCAGAGTTTGAGAGCAATGCGATGGGCGGTGGCCGGATGATGGGCGAGGACGTGGATCATCCGCTCCCCTTCCTCGATCCCGCCGCCGCGCGCGAAGCGGATGCCGAGGACGGTCTTGGTACCAACGTCGTGCATCTGCGGCCGGAAGACGAAGGTTGCGCCTTCGCCGCCCTCGCGTTCCCGGCTGATCGACCAGCCGGTCAGCACGCGCGCCAGCTCGGTCACGTCCTTCTGCGTGTAACCGCCATCGACGCCGAGCGTGTGGAGCTCCATGATCTCGCGCGCGTAGTTCTCATTGAGCCCCCCCTCCTTCCCCTGCTGCTGGGGGCGCACCATCATCGCGCGGCGGCCGAAGCCGAACCGGCCGCCGAATCCGCGCTGCTGCTGCTGCATCACAGGACGGTTCTCGGGTGCAGCCATGGAGCGGGCGTTGTCGAGGTAGAACAGCATCGCCGGCGATTTCGCCGTGGCCATCAGAAGATCTTCGAAGCGCCCCCATATATGCGGCCGGATGACGTCGCGCTCGTAACTGGTCAGCAGAAAGCGGTCGATGCCCTTTCCGGAAAAGACGTTGAAGTGATTCATCCAGAAGTCGACCATCACCTCGTTGAGCTGCCGATCGGACTCCGCCGCGCGAAGGATGCGCTGCGCGACGAGATCGTTCATCACCACCTGCGGCCGCTGGTTCGCCGGAACATCGCGCATGAGCTCGCGCCGCACGTCCTTCTTATCGACGTCGCCGTTCCTGGCCTCGGCATTGGCCTCCTTCCGCGCTGCCAGCACCGGTTCGTAATATGTCTTGACGATCTGCGCATTCGACAGCGTCATCGTCGGCAAAGCGGCGATGCGCGCCTCGACCGCGCGGTCCGGAATGGCCTCGGGATGGAGCTGCTGCTCGATCCAGGTATCGACCCCATCCTTCATCACCGCATCGACCTCCCCCGGCCGCGGCCCGAACGCCAGCCGGTTGAGCGCATGGAGCGCCCGCTGCCGGTCGTTGAGTTTGCTGTCCGAGATGTTGATACCGGTGAGGAGGGCGACGGCGATGAGTCCGGCAAGGAGCTTGGGGGCGTGTTTCATGACCGTTGGACGGAAGAGGGGGAGGTGTGTTTACCGGACCGAAGGGATCGGACTCGTTCGATCGTTGACGGTAATCACGCGCCACGTTACTATTGGGTCGTGATCCTATCGTTCAGGAGCCGCGAAACTGAGGCTCTTGCGAACGGTCAACGAGTCAAGCGTTTCGAGAGTATCGAGTCGGTCGCTCGACGCAAGATTCGGCAGTTGCAGATCGCTAACCGGTTGGACGACCTCCGTGTACCGCCAGGCAATCGTCTTGAAATGCTAAAAGGCAACCGCGCCGGACAGCACAGCATCCGGGTAAACGACCAGTTTCGCGTCTGCTTCCGCTGGACAAGTGCCGGTGCCGAAGACGTCGAGATTACCGACTACCACTAAGCGAGCCGACCATGAAGAGACTCAAACCCGTGACACCTGGCGAGTTGCTCCGCGAAGAGTTTCTCATTCCGATGGCCCTCTCCCAGTACCGTCTTGCCAAGGAGATCGGCGTACCGGCCCAGCGAATCAGCGAGATCGTGGCAGGCAAACGGGCCGTCACGGCCGATACGGACCTCCGCCTGTGCCGATTCTTCGGCCTATCCAAGGGTTACTGGCTGCGAGCTCAGGCGGCCCACGACACGGAAGTTGCTGAAGATTCGCTCGCGGATGCGCTCGATCGAATCAAGCCCTGGTCGGGTACCGCCGCATAGCCAACTAAAAGCTCAACTGCGTTCATCTGCAGATAAGTCTTTCGTCAGCAAGGCCACGCCATCGCCTCCGCGAACCCCAGCAGCGCCGCAGACAGTTCGTCGACGCGCGCGGAGTTGGGGTCGCGATTCAGCGCGGTCGTCTGCGTATAGCAGAACGTTCGTATCAAGAAACGCGGGAGCGCTCATGAAGCTCCTCTCGCGTCCACCGGCGGCCGCCTGAATCTCCAGGGTTTTCCTCCCATAGGGTTTTCAGTTCCGTCAGGATCTCCTCGGAAGAAAGGTCCGATGCCACCTCTTCGAGATAGTCACGAATCATCTGATTGAGCGAGGTCCCCCGCCGCGCGGCGAGTTCATGCGCCCGAGTCAGCGTCTCCTCGTCGATAGAGAGCATCACATTCACACACGCAAGATAAGTGCGCACCTAATGTGCGTCAAGGCATCGGTGCAGACAACCTTCAAGGCCGCCGAAGGCGCTCAAATGGAGTCGGCGATGCGCCGCGCGATCAGCGAGTAGCCTTCGTCGCTGGGATGGAAGCGGTCGAATGACAGGCGGTCCCGGTAGGCAAAGATGTCCGACGTCTGCACGACCACGATCCGCGGGTCGGTGGCGAAGCGCTCCACCAGCAAGGCGTTCCAGTTGTTGACGAAAGGCGCCAGCATCTTCCCGAACGGCGTGGTAACGAACGGGTTGTAGAGCCCGATGACGAAGATCCGCGCGGATGGATTCACACCGCGGATGGTCCGCACGCTCGCCTGGAGGCGATCGAGAACTTCCTTCATGACGCGCTCCGGATCGCGGGGCGGGGCGTTGCGCCAGTTGGCATCGCCCCACAGGTCGTTCCCGCCGATGGAGACGATGACCACGTTCGATTGCGCCACGAGCGTCTGCACGTTGAGACTGGTGAGCTGCTGTTCGAGATCGCGCGTCCGCGCTCCGTCGACGGCGATGTTGACGATGTTCTTCGTGTCGACATGCCGCCGCCTGAGCTCATCGACCAGGCGTCCGCCGATGCCGAGTCCTGCCTGGTCGCCGGTACCGCGGCCGAGGGAATCGCCGAGGATGATCGGCGCAATCTGCGTTTGCGGCGCCGATGCCGTGACGCGCTGGCCGGGCTGGACCGAAACAGAACTACCGGTGTCGCCGCTCAGGAATGAGTAGAATCCAGCGCCGAAGAAAATTGCCGCCACCAGCGCGGCGGTGATCGGCAGGTACCAGACGAGGAAACGGCGCATCTGATGAACGATAACAGGAAGCGGGGGGCATGACCCAACCCACCCTCACCGCCACGAACCTGACCAAGATCATCGGCGATAAGACCATCGTCGATAACGTCTCGTTCGAGCTGCAGCGCGGCGAGATCTTCGGGTTCCTCGGACCCAACGGCGCCGGGAAGACCACCACGATCCGGATGCTGGTGGGCCTCATCCGTCCGACAGCCGGCAGAGTGACCATCTGCGGGTTCGATCAGCGCCGGCAGTTCGAGGACGCCATGCGCTGCGTCGGCTGCATCGTCGAGAATCCCGACCTCTATCGCTTCATGACCGGGCGCGAGAACCTGGAGCACTTCGCGCGGATGCTGCGCGTTTCCGGCAGTGAGATCGAGCGCGTGGCCGAGCTGGTGTCGCTGGCGCACCGCCTCGACCAGCGCGTCGGAACCTATTCTCTCGGCATGCGACAGCGCCTCGGCATCGCCCAGGCGCTCCTCGGCGATCCGAAGCTGCTCATCCTCGACGAGCCGGCCAACGGCCTCGACCCCGCCGGCATCCGCGAGATCCGGGAGTTGCTCCGCCGGCTGGCCGGCGAACGGCAGATGAGCATCTTCATCTCATCCCACCTGCTCGCCGAGATCGAACTGACCTGCGACCGCGTGGCCATCATTCACAAAGGCCGGATCCTCCGTGAAGGAACGGTCCGCGAGCTGATCTCCAGCCGCCGCGAGATGGAACTGCGCGTCGACGACGTCTCCCGCGCCGGCGCCATCGCCACGGAACACAACCTCCCCTTCCGCACCGACACTGACCGCATCTGGATCGCCATGGAGGAGCCGGACGCACCGCCCTTCATCGCCGCACTGGTGCAATCCGGAGTCAACGTCTTCCACGCCCAGCGCCGGACCCAGTCGCTGGAGGATATGTTCCTCGAAGCGACCGGCGGCGAGAGCGTGGACTAAGAGCCACCACCATGATCCTCGCTCTTTTGCTCGCAGTTCACTTCGTCACGGAAGGGGTATTGAACGCCCCTGCCACGCCCGCGTCAGCGGGCGCGCTCAGGCAGATCGCCGCAATTCAGTGGGACTCGCGCAACGGTTGTCTGCCGCCGATGGAAACGGACATCGACGCGGAATCGGCCGGCATGAAACAATTCCCTGCGCTCGCCCGCTATCTCAGGCCGTCGGAGACGATCGTTGCCGGACGCGTGGAGACGATCGTCTCGGGCTGGGACACAAGCGCACACCGGCCGGCGACGCTCGTTTCTCTGCGCGTGACGGATGCGCTTCGCGGCGGGTCAAACGGCGAGCAAGTGACATTCGAGATCGATGGCGGCCGCATCGTCGTCGCCGGCCGCGCTTTGTGCAGCGAGGCGCACATTCCCATTCCGCATCCGGGGGACACATTTCTCGTCGCCGGCAGCCGCGACACCGGGCAGCCGTCGTACATCGTCACGTCCAGCGATTCGGTCTTCCGCGTTCAGCAGCAGCAGGTCATCGTTCCGCCAGCGATGAATCTCGCCGGCGAACAACAGGTTCCCCTGTCGTCACTTCGTCACCAGCTCACCGATATGGAAAAAAAGTGAACCATGACAGAGGTATCCAGGAGCCACTTTCGAACGGCTTGGGAGCTTCTCAAGCATCATTGGGTAGCTTTCTTTCTCGCGCAACTCACGATCGTAGCGGCCTGGGCCGCTCTCGAAATCGCGGTCGTTACCGCCCGCCGGTCGGGCATTCCGGCGGTCGCCTACTGGCCGCTCTGGTCGTGCCTGCACCTTGCGTTCTTCTGGATCTTCTGCGGGATCATGGCGGACATTCACCGTATGGCCCTGCAAGCCGTCGACGGTGGTATCCCAACATTCGCGACCGCGGTCAGCTGCTTCGACCGGGGCAACGCCTATCTCTTCACGTCGCTTCTCTACTGGACCGCGGTGATCGGCGGCCTTGTCCTTGCCGTCATTCCTGGCTTGATGGTGGCGGCCAGGTTCGCCCCGTTCCGGTTTCTTCTCGTCGAGCATTCGCAGAATGGCCTCTCGTCCCTTCGCGAAGCAGCCTTGCTCTCGGCGTCGCATCGGTGGCAGATATTCCGCGCCCTTTCGGTTTCCGTGGCGCTCAACCTCGGAGGCGCCGCCTTCCTCGGCGTCGGCCTCCTGGTGACGTTCCCACTCACTGTCATGCTTCGCGCCAGCCAGTTCCGCGCCTTGCAATTCAGCTCTCATCCATTTAATTAGCAACGACGCATCAGATACGATGCGCTCGTGCTCATCCCTCTCGTCCAGAACGAAACGCTGAAGATCCTGCGACGCAAGCGGTTCGCGGTGGTGGCGGCCATCCTCTTCGCCATCATCGCGCTGGTCACCTACTCGCAGTACCGGAGGCTGCGCGAGCAGCGGAATCAGAACTGGCGCGCCGAGATCCAGCAGAGGGTGGCCTCGATGCAGAACACGATCCGGCGCGGACGGATCAATGAGACCTGGGCGCGGTCGATGCGGGCGGAGATCAACCGCCTGCAGTTCTATCTCGATCACGACATCGAGCCGAACAAGCCGACGGCGCCGATCTTCGTGCGCACGTTCGCCAACGTGGCCGGCTTTCTGCTGCTCCCCCTGCTGGTCGGCATCCTCGGCAGCGACATCGTCTCGGCCGAGAACGCCGAGGGGACGGACAAGCTGCTGCTGACGAGGCCTGTTCGGCGGTGGAAAGTGCTGACGGCGAAACTGGTCACGCTCTGGACCTTCGCCACGCTGACGCTCTTCACCGGCGCGGTGCTCGCCTACTCCGTCTCCGCGCCGTTTCTGCCGCGCGGCGGATGGACGGCGCCGACGTTCACCGGCTTCTCCATCGGCACAGGGGCCTTTCAGATCGATGCCGTTCGCCAGCTTCCGCTGTGGAAAGACACGCTGATCGCCTACGGCCTGGAGTGGTTCGCGCTGTTGACGGTGGCCTGCATCGCCCTGCTGCTGTCGGTTCTCTTCAAATCGAGCGCCGCCGCCATCGGGACGATGCTGGCCTCGCTGATCGGCGGCACGATCCTGACCCGCATCAGCCCCGACTGGACCGCCGGCAAATACCTCTTCGTCAGCGCGCTGCCGCTTGCGGACTACTACACCGGCGAGCCCCCTCCCTACGATGGAATGTCGATGTTGTTTTGTATCGGCTTGCTCGGGGCGTGGGCAATCGTCGCCACGACGATTTCGTATGTGGTGTTTACGCGAAGGGATGTGTTCGGGTGATGCGCCGGCTGATGATCGCGATCGTTCTCCTTGCCGCGTGCAGCAGCGAGGTACCGACAACGACGGAAACGACCGACACGCGGATACCGCTCTCCGTCGAATACGTTCGCGATGCCACGCTGAAGATCCATACGAAGCCGGACGATGCCGCGCCGGTAGTCTCGACGTATCAACACGGCGAGTCGGTGTCGGTCCTGTCGCGGCGCGGTGCCTGGGCCGAGGTGCGCATTGCGGCGGGAAGCGGATGGGTGCATGGCGAAGAGCTGGCCGGCGCCGCCGAGGCAACCAAGGAAGCCGACAACACCAAGCCTCACTTCATCCGCGCGCCCGAGCCGGTCACCCAGCCCGGCGTGCATGGCGAGATCGACCTCGAAGCCGACGTCAACACCGACGGCGTGGTAACCAACGTCCGCACCATCCGCAACACCACCGGCTCGGTCTCACTCGAACAGCGCAACATCACCGAGCTGCGGTGCGCGACGTTCTCCCCGGTTGTACGCCACGGCCGGCGTGAGGCCTTCGTGTACGAGCATCGGGTGGAGTACTGAGGTAGCGGTTGCGGGGTTGCGCGGTCTCGAGGTGTTCGTTTGCCAGGTTCGCGTTTGTAAGTCAAGGCGTAGCGCCGCGAGACACCGCGACCTCACTGCGTCATCTGCGGATCACGTCTCGCTGGCCTTGATCCACTTCTGCACCTGCGGCGGCTCGTAGTCACTTAGGCTTCGCAACAGCGCGGCAGGATCGGTATTGACGATGGCGATGGCTCGAAACTGTGGGCGGACGAAGCCGGCGTCGACGGCGCGGTCGAGGAACTCCAGGAGCAGGCTGTAGAAACCCTCGACGTCGAGAAAGCCGACCGGCTTGTGGTGGATGCCGAGCTGCGCCCACGTCCACACTTCGAAGATCTCCTCCAGCGTGCCGAGGCCGCCGGGAAGGGCGACGAAAGCATCCGCCAGCGAGGCCATCTTCGCCTTGCGCTCGTGCATCGTCTCCACGATGTGGATCTCCGTCAGATTGCGATGCCCGACCTCGCGATCCCACAACGCCCGCGGGATCACTCCGATGGCCTTGCCGCCGTTCGCCAGAACCGCATCGGCGACGACACCCATCAGTCCGACGTGGCCTCCGCCGTAGACGAGCGCGATTCCGTTCTTCGCCAGCAGCGCTCCGAATTCGCGCGCCGCCGCCGCAAAGCGCGGATCGTTCCCCGCATTCGATCCGCAGAAAACACAGACGCTCCCGATCACAGCGCGCGGAATCCTGTCTCGCCGTCCGGAACGGCCTCGCGGTTGCGGTCGAGCCGCGTCACCACCCACTGTTCCCCGCGCCGCTCGATCTCCGTCACCACCGACGCCCACATCCCATCGCTCGGATTCTCGCTCCACCGGAAACGCATGCCGTTCGCCGGCGGAAGGTCGCGCTCGCGAAGATGCGTCTCAGCCATCTCGATCAACTCCGTGGGTCCGACGTGGTCACAAGGCATGCGGATAGTTTAACGGTTGCTGTCGCAGGGTCGGGCGGTTGCACGAGGGCACAGACAAGAGTGTCTGTGCCACATCAGCCGCGGTGATTGCCACAGGCACTTTCGCATCACGAGGGCCAATGTGGCACAGACACTCTTGTCTGTGCCGGCGCTTGGCCGGACGGACCAACACCGCGAGACCCCGCAACCACGAGACTGCGCAACCAAGCAACCCAGGAACTCAGCAACCCTGCAACTGGAATTCAATCAAACGTCACACGTTACCCCCCAAACATGCCGCAGTTTCGATACGACATCCGCAACGTTGCCATCATCGCCCACGTCGACCACGGGAAAACCACGCTCGTCGACGCACTTCTCCGTCAAGCCGGCGCCGTACGCGCCAACCAGCAGATGGACGAGCGCGTCATGGACTCGAATGACCTCGAGAAAGAGCGCGGGATCACCATCCTCGCCAAGAACACGTCCATCCGCTATTTAGTCGATGAGCCCGACGCCCTCGGCCACCTGGTCCATCACGAGGCCACGCACACCGCATCCGGCCACGACCTCCCGGCCGCCTTCATCCATCCGAACGAAGTGAAGATCAACATCGTCGACACCCCCGGACACGCCGACTTCGGCGGCGAAGTGGAGCGCGTCCTGTCGATGGTCGACGGCGTCATCCTCCTCGTCGACGCCGCCGAGGGGCCGATGCCGCAGACTCGGTTCGTGATGCGCAAAGCGCTCGGACTGGGACTGCTGCCGATCGTGGTCATCAACAAGATCGATCGCCACGACGCGCGGCCGGTCGAAGTGGTCAACGAAGTGTTCGACCTGATGATCGAGCTCGGTGCCTCGGACGAGCAGCTCGACTTCCCCATCCTCTACGCCATCGGCCGCCAGGGCATCGTCCGCACCAACCTCGAAGATAAGACCGAGGATTGCCGGCCGCTGTTCGACGCCATCCTGAAGCGCATACCGCCGCCGCCCGGCTACGCCGACGCGCCGCTGCAGCTTCTCGTCTCCGCCATCGATTACAACGACTACGTCGGCCGCCTCGGCATCGGCCGCATCCAGCGCGGCAAGATCCGGCAGTCCGAGGACGTCATCCTCATCCTCCGCGACGGAACGCATAAGAAGGGACGGGTCACGAAACTAACCGCCTTCGAAGGACTGAAGCGCGAGGAGATCGAAGAAGCATCCGCCGGCGAGATCGTGGCCATCGCCGGCTTCGCCGACGTCGAGATCGGCGAGACGTTCTCCTCGGCTGCCAACCCCGAGGCGCTCGAACCGATCGCCATCGACGAGCCGACCGTCTCCATGTTCTGGCTGGTTAACGACTCCCCGTTCGCCGGAACCGAAGGAAAGTACGTCACCTCCCGCAACATCAAAGAGCGCCTCGACCGCGAGCTGCGCAAAGACGTGGCGTTGCGCGTCAAAGAGACCGACCTCCCCGACCGCTTCGAAGTCAGCGGTCGCGGCGAGCTGCATCTCTCCATCCTGGCCGAGAACATGCGCCGCGAAGGCTTCGAGTTCGCCCTCTCGCGCCCCACGGTCATCCTCAAAGAGATCGACGGCCGCAAGAGCGAGCCGTACGAAGCGCTCGTCGTCGACATCGACGAAGCACACGTCGGCGCCGTGATGGAGAAACTCCAGACCCGCCGCGGCGAGATGACCGACATGGTCAACCCCGGCTCCGGCCGCGTGCGCATCGAGTTCAAGATCCCCACCCGCGGCCTCTTTGGCATCCGCACCGAGTTCCTCACCGAAACGCGCGGCACGGGCCTGCTGTACCACACGTTCCTCGAATACGGCCCCTACCGCGGCGAGATCGCCGGCCGCAATCGAGGAGCGTTGATCTCGAAGGAAGGCGGCGACACCACGGCCTACGCCATCGAGCCGCTCCAGGAGCGCACCGTTCTCTTCGTCTCCCCCGGCCTCAAGGTCTACGGCGGCCAGATCGTCGGCGAAAACTCCCGCGACGCCGACATGGTGGTCCAGGTCTGCCGCAAAAAACACCTCACCAACATGCGCGCCTCCGGCTCCGACATGGCCGTGCAGCTCACACCGCCCAAGCTCATGACCCTCGAGCAATGCCTGGAATGGATCGAGGACGACGAGCTGGTGGAAGTGACTCCGGAGTCAATCCGCATCCGCAAACGGATCCTCGATCACTCGATGCGAGTGGTGGCGCAGAAGAAGACGGCGGCAGGAAGTTCGTAGATACGGTCAACGAACAGATTGGTTCACGCGGAGGCGCGGAGACGCGGAGGGAGAAAGGCCGTTGACGATTCTACGGAGGCCTTCCTTAAGCGTGATGCCGCCGAAATTGATGAGCAAGCCGACGGGCACGTTCATCAGACGAAGGTAGGTCAGGAGCTGCTTGCCGTGGACAGGAGCTAGCCTATCCACAGATTTGATCTCTACGACGACACGTTCGTCTACCAGCAAGTCGACGCGGAAAGCGTTCTCGAAAACGAGCCCGTCGTAGGAAAAGCAAATCGTTTTTTGTCGTTCGACAGAAAGCCCGCGAGCCACGAGCGCACGTTCCATAACGAGCTCATATACCGATTCCAGCAATCCCGGCCCAAGCTCCCGGTGAATCCTCACCGCTGAGTCCACGATCAATCCCGTAATGTCGTCCAATTCATGCATGCTTGCCTCTCTCCGCGTCCTCCGCGCCTCCGCGTGAGCATCCCTCGGATCGCATGCGATGCCCGAGCAATCCACCGCGAGTAGAGAGAACCGGCTTGAAAACTCCTCGGAATGGAAAATGGCGCTACGAGGGGTGGAACGTGGCAAGCCTATCCGCAGATGAGCCTTCGGGATGGATCGCCTCATGCATCACAGCAAGGCTTGGAGGTGTGCAATGCAAACCCGAACGATTTCTCCCCCGCAATGGCGACCTGTTCTTGACTCGCTCAGCCGTGTCTACCAGGGATCGAGCGCGACGCTCGAGATCCTCGACCCTGACCTCGGTGCGCAATTCGAAATCGAGGAGACACCGCTTCGTGGCATCAGCGTCGACACCAGCGGAATCCAGATGGATTTTCAGACGCATGACGGTGAACACCTGCTCCACCGCATCCCTCATCCAAAGAGCGTGCTGATCGAAGAGGACGACGACGGACAAGTGGTAGCCATCCGGTTCGAGGCCGATGACGATCCGCGCAACGTGCTCCGGCTGCATTCGCCGATCGCCAGCAAGTTGCTACCACTGGCAAGAGCGTGAGCCTACTGCGCCACCGGCGCGCTGAAGGTGACGTCGTCCTGAAAGATGACCCCGTTGCCCATGTCGCGGAAATTGTGCGGCGTGGGCATCGAGTGGCGGCCGGCGATGGTCTTGCCATCGTCGGTCTTCGTCTCGAACCGGTCGTCGCCGGTGAGCCGCATCGGCTGTTGGGAGCCGTTGAAGGCGGCGTCGTAGATCTCGTTGTAGAGGGCGACCTTTCCCGGGTGGCCCATCGGATCATCGCCGAGCAGTAACTCCATGGCATGGAGCTTCCCGTCCGTGGCCAGGGCCTCGCGGTTTTGGGCACCGGCGAGATCCTCGGCGCTGATCGGCACGTCTGAAAGGATGACCCGAATCTCGATCTTCTTCTTGTCGGACCGGCCCGGCATCGCGGTGGCGTAGACGTGCGTCAGTTTGATGATCTTGCCGTTGACGACCATCTTGCCGGTGACCGTTCCCGGATCTGCCGCGGAGACGGCCGGCGAAGAAAGCGTGAGGGCGAGCAGCACGACGAAGCAGATCTTCATGGAATGCAGCGTACGCCTGATTATCCAGCGGCATCCGGCCGATTCGCAGCCGCGACATTAGGAAGTTGCCGCGCATGGCCATGCGTCCGAAGTCGGAGTGAGAGTTCACTCTCCGGGCGCTTGAACGTTCGGATTCAGGCAGACGACCGGCGTTTCGGAATCGAGCGTGTTCAGGTGTGCCAGCAGGCGGGCACGAACCTCGTCCGGCGTGCCCGAGGAGTCGAGCGTGAGGAGCTCGCAGGCGCGGCGAAGCTGGTCGGCGCTCGTGGCCGGATTCTGTGCAAACCGTAATGCCTCGGGGACAAAGGGCATGAGACGGTAATTCTAGTTCACGCGGCTACAATCCCCCGCCTGTGTTCACGTGGATCATCACAATCGTCCTGGCGGCCATCCTTCCTGCGAACGTCGCCGCATTTCGCATCCTCGTCCGCGTCCACCCGCGCAGGCGGGCCATCGTCATCGCGCTGATCGTGATCGGCAACGCCATGTGGCTCTTCTTCCCTATTCAAAATGCGCGGACCGATTTCTCCCGCGTCATCCGCGCGACGCTCGGGCCGCCGTGGTTCGCCTGGACCTGCTTCGCCATCCTTTACTCGGCGTTTGCGCTGCTGCTGGCGATCCCGTGGCTGGCGTTGCGCAGACGGGTCACGTTCGCGCGGTTTGCGCGCTGGCCGTCGCGGCTCTTTCTGTGGGCGACGCTGTTCGCGCTGGTCATCGGAGTCTGGAACGCGCTCGTCCCGCTGCGCATCGAGCGCGTTCCGGTGACGCTGGACGCGCTCCCGAGGGAGCTGGACGGCTTTCGTATCGCGCTGATCTCCGACCTGCATACCGGGCTCTATTCGCGCACCTCGCGGCTGGAGACGATCTTCGCTACGGCGGCTGCGCAGAAGCCGGACGTCATCCTCCTGGCCGGGGACAACATCGACGACGATCCGGTCTTCACCACGAAGCTGCTCGCCGCCACGCGCGTGCTCGATGCGCGCGTGCCGCTGATCGCGGTGCTCGGCAATCACGAGATGTATGGCCAGCCGCTCGCAGTGATCGACAGGCTGCGCGGCAGCCGGATCCGGCTGCTGGTCAATCAAGGGGCGGCGGTGAAGAACGTCTGGATCGCCGGCATCTCCGACTACGCGGCACGGACGCCGAAGCTCGCGCCGGATGTCGACGCGGCGCTGCGCGGGCGGCCGCCCGGCGCGTTCCCGATCCTCCTTTCGCATCAGCCGAAGGCATTCGCCGAGGGGATGAAGCGCAACCTGCCGTTGACGTTGTGCGGGCATTCGCATGGAGGGCAATGCGCCATCCGGCCGCTCGGCTGGTCGCTGTCGGGCCTCTTCCTCCCCTACCACATGGGGTTGTATCGGCGCGGGGCGTCGCAGCTCTACGTCAATACCGGGACAGGCTACTGGCTGCTGCCGTGGCGCTTCGGGATCGGGATCTCGCCCGAGATTACGGTGATCGAACTGCGATCCGCAGATGACGCAGATGTACGCGGATAAAACCTCTTTTTCATCTGCGTCATCTGCGGATAAAGGGTTTGATCTCAGCGCAACAGCAGACGCCGTTGCGCGTCGGCGTCGAGCGAGGCTCGTACTTCGGCGTCGCCTTCGTGGGGCTGGTCCTGGGGATGGGCGAGGTAATAGCCTTGCAGGAGATCGACGCCGAGGTCGCGGCACCATTCGTATTCTTCGACGGTCTCAATGCCCTCGGCCAGGGTTTTCGCGCCGATCTTGCCGGCCAGCTCCACCAGCATCTTCACCAGATCCTGCTTGATCGGCTCGTCGGCGAGAGTCGAGACCAGGCCCTTGGTGATCTTGAGGTAGTCGGGCGAGAGGGCGGCGATCGCTTCCAGCGAGGCGTAGCCGGAGCCGGCATCGTCGATGGCCACCTCGATCCCCTTGTCGCGGAACTCGTCGAGCAGTCTGCGAAAGACCGCGTAGTCCTCAATGGCGGCGCGCTCGGTCAGCTCGAAGACGAAGTTCCCGCGATGCTCGGAGAAGAACGTCACCATCTCGTGGATGCGGAACTCCGACTCCTCGAACATCTCCGCCTCGAGATTGAGCAGGAACTTCCGCCCGTCAAGGGCGAACGAGCGAAGGCGTTTCAGCGCCTGTTCCAGAGCGACCGTCTCCAGCGCCCAGGCCAGATTGGCCTCGCGGGCGAAGGCGAAGAGCATGTCCGAGTTGCGGAATGACGAATTCGGCGCGCCGCGCGTCAGCACTTCGTAGCCGAAGACCTTCCCCTCCTGCGCCCAGACGATGGGCTGAAAGAGCGTGGTCACCTTCTTGCGCCGGATGATGTCGCGCAGCTCGCGCGTCAGTTGCTTCTTGCGCTGCTGCTCGGCGTCGCGCACGGCGTCGCCGGCGGTCTGCATCCCCTGATAGACCTGCCGCTCCAGACGGATCTGCGGGCGGTAATCGATGCGGGCGGCGCCGACGAAGAATCCGATCTGCCCCTGCTGCATGTTGGGAAAGCGCTCGCGCATGGCCGCGATGAGCCGCTCGCGGACGTCGTTGGCCATCAGGTCGAAGGCCGCCTCCTGCCGCAGATCGCTGCCGCGCGATTCGAAGAAGATGTAGAAGCTCGACCCGCCCACGAGGTTGGCCGCGATCAGCGCCTTCGGAAAGCGCGCCCGGGCCTCGGCGGCTACCGCTTCGCCGGCGCAACGCAGGAACTCGTCGAAAAAGGCCCAGCCATACTCCGCCTCGATCGACTCGAACTGCTCGATGTCGACGTAGACGATGCCGATCTCGCTCTGTTCAATCAGCATCTCCTTGAGCCGGCTCAGCACCATCGGCACGGTGGGCAGACCGCTGGCGCGGTCGAAGAGCATGCTCTCCGACGACCGCGGCCCCTCCTCTCCACCATGCGGCTGGCGATGCTTTCGATGGAGCAGCGCGTCGATGCGCTTGACCACTTCGTCGCGATTGAAGGGCTTGACGAGATAGTCATCCGCGCCAAGCTGCAGGCCGGTCAACCGGTCCTTGACGTCGCCGCGGCCGGTGACGAGCACGACCGCGATCTGCGAGGTCCGCTGCACCGCCTTGAGTGCCTGGCAGACCTCCCACCCGCTCCGCTTCGGCATCATGACGTCGAGCAGCACGACGTCAGGCAGGCGCGACAGCGCGATGGCCAGCGCATCCTCGCCATCGCGCGCCGTCAGCACCTCGCAATCGAGCGGACGAACGTACAAGGTCAGCAGACGTTGCACGTCTTCGTCATCGTCAGCAATCAGCAGGACCGGCCGCTCAGACATCGTTGGGCAATGATATTGCGTGAATCAGGCCATGCGGTTGCGCGGTCTCGCGGTTGCGCGGTCTCGCGGTGGGTGGTTGCTGGGTTCCTGGGTTGCAAGGTTGCTGAGCGGGAGGTCTCCACCCAGCAACCCAGCAACCTTGCAACCCAACACCGCGAGACCCCGAAACCGCGCAACCGCGCGACCGCATGTGCTAAGTTCCCACGCCGCAGTTCATCAGGAGAATCATGATCAAATTCGGGACCTCGGGCTGGCGCGGCATCATCGGAGAGGATTTCACCTTTGACAACGTCCGGATCGCCAGCCAGGGCATTGCCAACTATCTGAAAAAAGCGAATCAGAAGGGACGCGGCGTCGTGATCGCCTACGACACGCGCTTCCTCTCCGAAAAGTTCGCCCTTGAAGCGGCGCGCATCCTGGCCTTCAACGACATCCAGGCCTACCTCTGCACCCGCGACGTCCCCACCCCCTGCGCGTCGTTCGAAACGGTCCGGCGCAAGGCCATGGGGGCGATCAACTTCACCGCATCCCACAATCCGCCCGAGTACAACGGCCTGAAGTTCTCGACCGCGAACGGCGCGCCGGCCCTGCCGGAGATCACCAGGCAGATCGAGGAGGAGATCAACATCGTGGCCGCCACCGGCGAGCGGGTCGACGTCTACGAGAAGGCCGAGCTGATCGAGGAGATCGATCCGAAGGACCGCTATCTCAACGAGCTGAAGACGAAGGTCGACGTCGATACCATCCGCAAGAGCGGCCTGCGCATCGCCATCGATTCGCTCTTCGGCACCTCGCGCGATTACCTCGACTACTTCCTCCTGGAATCGGGCGTCGAGGTGAAGATCATCCACAACTACCGCGACCCCTACTTCGGCGGCTTCTCCCCAGAGTGCAACGAGAAGAATCTCATCGAGCTGCGCAAGGTCGTCACCGACGAAGGCTTCGACCTCGGCCTGGCCACGGACGGCGACGCCGACCGCTTCGGCATCATCGACGACCGCAACCGCTTCGTCTCCCCCAACGTCATCCTGTCGCTTCTGGCCATCTACCTGAAGCGCGAGCGCAAGATCCCCGGCGGTCTGGCGCGCTCCGTGGCCACGACGCATCTCATGGACTCCATCGCCCGCAAGCTCGATGTCGAGCTGTTCGAAACGCCGGTCGGCTTCAAATACATCGGCGAGCTGATTCTCGACGACAAGATCGCCATGGGAGGCGAGGAGAGCGCCGGCATGTCGATGTACCGGCATCTCCCGGAGAAGGACGGCATCCTGGCCTGCCTCCTGGTCGCCGAGATGGTGGCCCACACCGGCAAGAAACTGAACCAGCTCATCGAGGAGATGTACCAGGAGTTCGGCTCCTTCTATTCGAAGCGGATCGACATGAAGCTGACACCGCAGCTCAAAGACTCGCTGGCCGCCAAGCTGGCCAATCCACCGGTCTCGATCGACCACTTCGCCGTGCGCGAGGTCAACAAGACCGACGGGGTGAAGCTGATCTTCGACGACAGCACCTGGCTGCTCTTCCGCCTCTCAGGGACGGAGCCGGTGGCACGGATTTACGCCGAGGCATGCAGTCCGAAGGATCTGAAACTGGTGCTGGATGCGGGGAAGAAGTGGGCGTTGTCGTGAGGAAGCGAGGTTGTCGGTTATCGGTTGTCGGTTATCGCGAGCCGAAGGAATGTTCGAGATACCGGCACCCCACGCCCGCCTCCTGACAACCGACAACCGATAACCGACAACCCCATGAACTACCCCTTCGAAAAGCAATTCCTCGTCTGCGTCGGCGGCCGCTGCGGCAATCCGGACCGCGGCATCGAGCGCGGAGAGTTCATCCACGCCGAGCTCAAGGGGCACAACAAGAAGATGGGTCGCAAGCCGCTGGTGCGCGTCTGCACCGTGTCGTGCCTCGACCTCTGCGACCACGGCCCGAACATGATCGTCGACGGGGTGGTCTACTCGCATCTGACGCGCGAGACGGCGCGCGAGGTCTACGCCGGGGTGATGGGCGACGGCCCTCGTCGCGATGACCTGCAGTTGAGCGAAGACGAATTCCGCGCCGGCGGAAGCGCGGCGGTGAAGAAGTAGCGCGAACCGAAAAGGCGGATCACATCTACGCTTCGTAGATCGTGACGAACCACCGCTGAGAGTGGCGGCAGTTCGCGCGCGGTCCATGGAGCGCTCCTTCGTTACAATCGCTGTACGTGGCCAGGAAAGCAGCGGTCTTCTCGTGCAGTGAGTGCGGCAGCCAGTCGCCCAAGTGGCTGGGGCGCTGTCCGGATTGCAATGCCTGGAACTCGTACGGCGAGGAGCAGCTTGCGCCGGTCCTGACGGCGTCCGGCGCGGTGCCGGTGTCGATCGGTGCCATCGACGGCGATACCGCGCCGCGGATCGCCACCGACATCGCAGGGCTCGACCGCGTTCTCGGCGGCGGTCTCGTCTTCGGCGGGGTCACGCTGGTCGGCGGCGAACCAGGTATCGGCAAGTCGACGTTGCTCCTGCAGGCCGCCGAGCGGCTGGCCCGCGACGGGATCGTCCTCTACGTCTCGGGCGAAGAGTCGCCGCGCCAGATCGCCATCCGGGCACGGCGGCTGGGGACGACCAACGAGAACATCCGTCTCTTCGCCGAGACCTCGGTGGAGCGGATCATCGCCGTGACGGAGTCGATGAAGCCGGTAGCGGTGATCGTCGACTCCATCCAGACCGTCCACACCTCCACCAGCGCCTCCACGCCGGGCTCCGTCGGCCAGGTGCGCGATTCCGCCGGCCTGCTGATGACGGCTGCCAAGCGCCTCAACATCCCCATCTTCCTCATCGGCCACATCACGAAGGAGGGAACGATCGCCGGGCCGAAGTCGCTGGAGCACATCGTCGATACCGTCCTCTACTTCGAGGGGGAGAAGTTTCAAAACTATCGCGTCGTCCGCGCCTACAAGAACCGTTTCGGCCCTGCCAATGAGGTGGCCATCTTCGAGATGCACGACGATGGCCTCCAGGAGGTCCCGAATCCCTCGGCGGCTCTGATCTCACAGCGAAGCACCGCCGCCGGATCGGCGATCGTGGCGGCGCTGGAAGGAACGAGACCGCTACTCATCGAGGTTCAGGCGCTCGTCTCGGCCACCCACTTTCCCTCTCCGAAGCGCATGGCCATCGGCATGGACGCCAACCGCGTGTCGCTGCTTCTGGCCGTGCTGGAGAAGAAGAACGGCGGCAATTTCCTGCTGAGCGACGTCTACGCAAACCTCGCCGGCGGTCTGCAGATCGACGAGCCGGCCATCGACCTCGGCGTGGTGGCGGCGCTGATCTCCTCCCAGCGCAATGTACCGATCGCGCACGATGTGGTCGTCTTCGGCGAGGTCGGCCTCCTCGGCGAGATCCGCAGCGTCTCGCAAGCCGACCTGCGCGCGCGCGAGGCGGCGGCGCTCGGATTCCGGCGGGTCATCCTGCCGCAGTCGAACGCCGCCGAGATCCGCGCCGATGTCGAAGTCGCCGGCGTCCGCCGCGTCGATGAATTCGCTGACGTACTCTTCCGTAAGCAATAGTTTCTTTACAGTTTAGCCAAAATTATTTACACTCCAGCCCGTTCCATCGGACCTGATGAATCCTCTTCGAGCTCGCTGTGTGTGGGTCGGCGCGATCGGCGTGCTGAGCAGCCTCATGCTCTTCGCCCTCACCGGTTGCGCCTCGCTCCCCTCCGACCAGACCGCGCAGGCGGCCCCTTCCGTCAGCGCGGCCAGCCTCCCTTCCGAGGATGATGACTGGAGCCAGCTCAAGGCGCAGATGCGCATCGATCTCAACCGCTACAACAGCCGCGAGATCACTCGCACGTCCATCGCAACGCCCCCGTCCGCGGCAGTCAGCGCCCAGTCGCGCGATCGTGAGTTCAACCAGCGCGCCCAGGCGCTGTTCGCTCCCCTGGCGCGGATGCCGTTGCGTCTGCCGGTGGTCGGTATCCGCTCCTCCAATCTCGACGACAGTTGGCACGCGCCACGCGATGGCGGCGCCCGCGTTCACAAGGGAATCGACATCTTCGCTCCCAAAGGCACCGAGGTTGTGGCCGTCGTCGACGGCGTGATCAGCTTCATCGGCGATCAGAAGCTCGGCGGCCATTGCATCTGGCTGACCACCGAAAACGGCGCATCGTTCTATTACGCGCATCTCGACCGCTGGGCGGCCGGGCTGTACGAAGGGATGGACGTGCAGGCCGGCGATCTGATCGGCTACGTCGGCAACACCGGCAACGCCAAGTACACCCCGTCGCACCTCCACTTCGGCATCAACGAGAACGACGAGATGGTGAACCCCTACCCCCTCCTGACCCACGCCGCGCCGACGCTCCACGCCAAAGTCCACACGACGCTGAGCGGCGGCTCGGTGGCGACGCGGTAGACACCACAGAGGCACCGCGCGGGCTTCGCCCGCAACCCAACGCAATCGAACGGCAGCCCTGCCCGGATGCGCGCGAAGGCGCGCTTCACAAACCCGCCCCGCGCTCGGCGCAGCGCGAGCGCGGGGTACGAAAGTGTCGCCAATTTCCGGCCGCGGAGGCGGCCGGGACAACGCCGCTCAATTCTGAACAGGAGCGTTATCCCACAGTTCCTTAGGCGGCACTACGAACGTCGGAGCCTGATGCCGTGTTCCAGGCGGTGAGGTGGCCATTGGCCGACGAACGGGAGTATGTGCTTGGAACTCATGACGAGGAGATTGCGCGGTTGGGTCTGCAGCACCGCGTGTGGAGACCGAGGGCTCTCGATGCCTGGCTGCGGGCGGGATTCACGACGGGACAGACGCTGGTCGACGTAGGGTGCGGGCCAGGCTATGCAACGATCGATCTGGCGGAGATCGCGGGACCATCCGGCCGGGTGGTGGCCATCGACCGGTCGCAGCGTTTTCTCGACGCGTTGCGGGCCACTGCCGCACGCAGGTGCCTGTCCAACATCGAGATCGTCAATGCGGAGCTGGATGGCGACGGGTTGCCCGCCCTCGCGGCCGACGGCGTCTGGGTACGCTGGGTATTTGCGTTCGTGAGACAGCCGCGGGAGCTGCTGGCCAGGATCGTCCGCCTGCTCAAGCCGGGCGGGCGGATCGTGGTTCACGAGTACTTCGACTACTCGACCTGGCGCCTGGCTCCGCGCTCGGAGGTGTTCGAACAGTTCGTACAGACGGTCATGGCCACCTGGCGCGCCGACGGCGGCGAGCCCGATGTCGGCCTGGACCTCCCTCGCTGGATGAACGAGCTCGGGCTGCGCGTGACGAGCCTCCGTCCGATCGTCGAAGTCATCACGCCGTCAAGCTTCATCTGGGAATGGCCGAAGACCTTCGTGGAGGCCAGTCTGGTCCGCCTGGTCGACCTCGGACGGCTCACTTCGGATCAGGCCAAGCAGGTGCGGGACGACTTCGCCACTCGCTCCGCCGCGGCGCATACGCTGCTGATCACCCCGGCGGTGATGGAGATCGTGGCCGTCGCGGAATGAGACAACCACCGACCCCCTCGTCGAGCGCCGCGCCCGGCGGGACGCCGGCCGTGAGCTCACACACTCATAGAGTCCATGAGTAGACTCCATGAGTCCACTAGTCGACTCCGCGAGTCCACTTGTCGACTCCACGAGTCCATTAGTGGACTCCACGACCTCACTAGGTGGACTCCAGGAGTCCACTAGTGGACTCCACGACCTCACTAGGTGGACTCCGGGAGTCCACTAGTGGACTCCACGACCTCACCAGTTGACTCCACGAGTCCACTAGTGGACTCCAAGACCTCACCAGTTGACTCCATGAGTCCACTAGTGGACTCCAAGACCTCACTAGTGGACTCCCCGAGTCCACTAGTGGACTCAGGGGGTGCGCCGCAACGTAGGACGGAGTCGCAGTCCGAACGCGGAGACGCGGAGGAGACGACGAGGACTTCCTCCGCGCACTCCGCGCCTCCGCGTGATCCACTCTGTTACCCTTGATTTGGACGTTCGGCTGGGAAGCGTCCCGTGATGACGTTCAGAAAACTCACCTACAACTGTCACGACGGCCGGTTGATGGCTTGCAACGTCGGCCGTCAACGGGAAGTCACCCTCGAGATCCAACTTCATCCCGCATCGAATCGTGACGGCCCTCCAACCGTGAGCATCCGTTTCGGTGCGATCTCCAACTTCGAAGAGGTCCGGCGGTTCTTCGAACAGGTTCAACAGTCCAGGCAACACGACGCGTTGGACGAGGTAGTCGGCATCGGGTGCCGCGAGAAGGGCAAATGGATCGTCGACCTGGCTCGCGCAGGCGCGGTGACCATCGCCACGACAAAGATGCCGCAAGAACAGTAACTGGCCACGGGTTCAAGGGGCGTGAGCCGGGCAACCTCGCCGCGCGCCTTTTCGTACCTTTTCGGTCGACTCTACCGGCTTGACGCTTCGAGCGATCGCAGAATGGATGGAAGTGGCTGGCAAGTCAGCCCGCCGTGGTCACCGCATGCTGGACTGCTTCTTCGACAGCGGCGGGCAGCGGAGCGAGTACGAAGAAACTTGAAGGAAACAGGTAATCCTCACCGGACTCGTCGATGACCCGGAGCATGCCGTCCTTGTTCGCGTCGGGGTCGGCAGAACCTGGTAGAGCTTTCGAAGCTCGAGGGGGGCCTCGTTCCCCGTGTTTCGCACGCAGACTGCAAAGTGGATGGATTCTGCCATAACTAGTCCAGGTAACGGCTTGATCTTGAAATCTCTCTTCCCGATGCCGTGAGCTCGTACCAGTGCACTTCCGCGAGTCGGACGCGACCGCTTGGCAACCTCGAAGATTCGCGAATGGCTGCGAATAACTGATGAATGCTCGCAACCGTTCAAATGAATCGCCGCAAGTCTCGGTTTATCAATTACTTACAGTCAACGAAAAGAGCAAAGGTCTGACCCCACGCTCAAACCCCCGTTCAGCGGCGTTGATCCCTCAGGGCTTGTAGAATTGTGGATACCACTTCCTTGCGTCTCTGATCCTTCGCTCAGAACGCGCTTCGTGCTTCATAGCAATGCCCTGAAGATCCGGATAGAAGTTGAATGCGTCCAGACCCGCACGATCGAGATAATCCTCGGCTGCTTGATAGGTTGAAGTGGAGAGTGTGAGTTTGACGAGACGCTTCCTCTTTACCAAAACTCCTCGAAATTGCTTGTCGAGCGGAACGAACGCATCTCCGGCTACGGTAAAAGTCGATCGTTGGGCTACCATTCGTGGGTTTGTGTGGAGCGGCGAAACGGCGATCGTACGCAGATCCCGCTTCGATGCCTTCCATTTAGGATGCCACTCTTGGCTCTGAAAGACGTTTGGCGAGCTCGGATCTTCATCCAGCGCGACGAGCCCGTAGACCCCGATGCTTGCTCGGTTCAAGCATTGCGGGTCGAGCACCCAGATCGCTGCGTCGTCGGAAGGCTTACGCTGATATTGGGCGAAGAATACGGCACAAGCGAAGCTTTCAGTCCAGTCCAACAAACGAGTTGGCAAGCCGAAATGCTGCATGGCGAAGACAACACCCCAATCGATCCGCTCTTGCGGATTGAGAAGCGACCACGTGTCGATCTTGAATTGACGGTAGAGCGTCTTGTACTCGCTCCGCAGTAGTTCACGCATATCGGCAGAAGGAATGGGCTTGCTGAACTTTGACGTGAACCGCTTGATGTAACGGTGAAGCGACGATTCCAGTAGCCAAGACTGGTCACGGTGTCCACGAAACCACGCCGTCGACCCGTCACTCCGAAATTCATCGGAGAGCTGGGCCGCGATAGCTATGACTTCGTCCCACTGCATATGTCCTCAGCGCCGCCTAACGGACCCAACCTCACCACCTCCGAACGGCATTCGAAATAGTAGCGCACTTGCGCCGCGGCGAGTTGCGGATCCAAGCCCGGTAGGGCTCAGAGTTGTGCAACCCGCGTAAACTGTGATCATGACCGATACGCCTGAGACCGACGAAGAGCCTTCCGGAGTGCGCGTCACATCGCACGCTGAGATGCTTTACTTGAGCGCGATACGCCTGCTCAGCGAACGTGCCGGTGCCGAGGAGCCCGAAGCAGCTACTGGGTTTGTCATTGCCGACCAAGCCGGTACGCGATTTCTCGTGACGGCACGACACGTGGTCGAGGCCGTTACGCGAACAACACTTCACCTGTACACAGGCGATAGTGTTCACACGATCGGCTCGCCGCTAACCTACGAGATACACGCCAAGGATGACTTCTGGACGTTCCATCCAGACCCCTCGGTGGATGTAGCAGTCGGACGGTTTGAGCCCGTTCTTGATTTGTTCGCCAAGGACGGGCAAAAAATCATCGTCGGAGCTACGAAGACCAGTGACTTTTACCAACAGCCACAGCCAGGCGTGGGCAGCTTCACCGACAAGTTCTGGCATCCGCTTCCGCTGGACGAAGTGCTGATCGTGGGTTATCCGCAGGACTACCGCGACATTCCAACAAGCTTACCAATCCTGCGACGCGGATACATTGCAACTCCGCTTTGGCTGGATCACGAGGGACGACCAGTGTTTGTAGTGGACACGGCTGCAAATCGTGGTGGCAGCGGAGGGCCCGTTGCCTACGTAGAAGAGGAACACAAAGTGGGAAAGTACATGTATGAAGGAACGGGGAAAGTCGTGCTGCTCGGGGTATTCAGTGAGGTGTTTCCGCCTCGCGGGCGCGCGGTGATCAGCGCGGACGGAGAACCTCTGCGTCCGCCAAACCTCGGCGCGGTATACAAAGCGCACACGATTCTAGAGACGATGACGGCCTTGCCGTGAGTTGAGGCGGGACCTGTGTTTTGCTCATCGCCATTCGAACTTCGCGTCTTCGCGTGACATCGGTCTCACGCGAAGCCGCGAAGAACGCGAAGGAGAATCACTTCACCTCAATCCTCGCCTCATCACTATTCGCCCGAATCTCCGGCACGTACATCGCCTGCCCCATCAGCGGCAGGGCGTGGAAGGAGCCGGGGACCTCGGCGCGGAGGGTGTAGCGGATCTCCCAGACTCCCTGCGGCAGTCGCGAAGCGAACATGGCTACTTTGCGGTCGCGGAGCTCCTGGTAGAGCCATTCCGTGCGGCCGGTGGAATCGACGGACGCGTTGCGCTGGACCGAGGGGGGAGTCGATTTCGATTCGACGAACTTCCGGGTGACGGCGCCTGATTTGAGCTCGCGTGCGAAGAGGCCTTCGCCGCTGCGGATCTCGACCGCTTCGAGGCCGGCGGGTTTGAGGTCCTCGAAGAGGAGGTACTCGTAATCGTTCTTCGTCTCGACTGTGACCACCACTTCCACCCGCTCGCCGCTGACGAGCGTCTCGCCGTCGCGCAAGGGAACGCGGTCGTAGATCTGGCCTTTGAGGAGCGTCGGATGGCCGACCAGGTGGTAGTACTCGCGGCGGACGAAGAGCTCGTTGCCGGCGGCTTTGATCGGCTCTTCGAGGGAGAAGAAACGGGCCTCGGCGGCGAAGTAGAGGGAGCCGGTGCCCGAGGTGCGGTGGATGCGGATCTCGTTGATACCGTCGCGGACGGCGCTCGCGGGGATGGTCCAGCGGCTGGGGGCGCGGAGGATGGCAGACGGCGTCACCGTCTGCGTAGCGATGGGGGCGCCGTTGGCGGAGATCTCGTAAGTGGCGGCACTCGACAACTCGCCGCTGGCGTGGAGGTACTCGTCCAGCGCCAGGATGGTGATGGCGGTGTCGCGGGTGTTGTTCCATTGGGCGCCGCGGCGGTTCTTGATCAGCCAGTTCGTGGCCGGCTCGATGAGGGCGTTTTTGGGGTCGATCTCCGTCAGCGCCATCAAGGCGAAGGCCGTCGACTCCACCGGGCCGTCGGACCAGCGCCACCAGGAGGCGTCCTGGCCCCAGTGGGCGGTGGACATCGTCTCGGCGCTGCCGGCGGTGCGGCCGTTGGCGCCGTGGATAATGACGGAGGTATCGGGAGCGCGGTCGACGCGGACGCCGTTCTCGAGGTTGCGCACCAGCACCTCGGCACGTTCGGCGTTTCCGAAGTCGTGCGCGGCCAGTGCCAGGAGGGCCCGGCCGTAGGCAGTCAGTTTGTCGCGATGCGTCCAGACGTTGTCGAGCGCTTTTGTCTCGAGCGCGTTCGGAGCTGCGGCGGCTTTCGGCGTGCGCCGCCACGCGGCCAGGGCGTGGAGCATCCAGGCCTGCTCTTCGTGATTCTCCTCGTAGTTGACCAGCTTGACGTCGAGCCAGTCGGCGGCGCGGTCGACGGCCTGCGTGTGGATGGGGAGACCGCCGTCGCGGGCGACGGCGAAACCCCAGATGACGTAGGCGGTCATGTAGGGATCGCTGTCGCCTTGCTTCCACCAGCCCCAGCCGCCGTCCCCATGCTGGAAGTCGTAGAGGCGCTTCATGCCGGCGGCGGTGATGCCATCGAGCTCGCCGAGGTCGTGCTTGCCGTGAGGGTGGGTGGCGTCGGCGGTGGAGGATTCGATGCCGCCGAACATGCGGCCTGCGATGTCGGACGGATCGGCGCCGATGCTTCGAAGCGTGCGGGCCACGATTGCCGCCGGGAGGAAGCGGCTCATGGTCTGCTCGGTGCAGCCATAGGGATAGTCGATCAGGTACGGCAGGGCATCGAGCATGGTCACGGCCAAGCTGGGCGTGACCTGAATCGTAAAGTCCGTCGAGCCGGCGCGGCGCTCGGCGGGGAGGTCGAGCTTGATCGTTGCTTCCTCTCCGCGCATCCGTCCTGACTTCGCGATCAGCTTGTCGATGCCGTGCTCGTAGATCGGAAAACTCTTCTCCATGGCGTCGGCGTACTGATCGCCGCGGCCGGTGACGTTGAGCTTCGCGGTACCGGCGTGCGCAACCACGACCCGCCAGTCGACGCGTGTCTCACCGTTGGCTGGCACATCGACCGGCGTTTCTTTCGACGGCTCCTCGAGCTCCAGCCCGCCGGCGGTCAGCGACGGGCGGACGTGCATCACGGCATCGGTGTTGTTGTCGATGACGGCGGAGATGACGACGCGGTCGCCGACGACGAAGAAGCGCGGTCCTTCCAGGCGGACGATGAGCGGCTTCTTCGTTCGCGTCGTCGAGGTGGCCATGCCGAACTGGTTCGCCGCCGTCGCCGCGCGGGCCGTAGCCCGCCAGGTGGTCAGCGAGTCGGGATAGGTGACCTTGATCGTGGCCAACCCGTTCGCATCCGTCTTCACATCGGGTTGCCAGAAGATCGTGGAGCGGAAGTCGCTTCGCACCTGGACGGGCGCTTCTACGGCAGCACCGCCTGCGATCGGCTTGGGAGCTTGTGGCGGTGGCGGGGCCGATTTCATCATGGCCGGCGCGGATGCCGCCGTTACCGTGATCATCTCGGCAACCGGGACGGGACGATCGGCCATGCTCCTGCTCAGCGCGCCGCCTTCAACACCCCCGGCCCATCCCTGGCCGAAGCGATCGATCTCGTCTTTCTTTCGCTCCTCCGCGGGCTGTCCCAGCGCTCGCTCGTCGACGACCTTCCCATCCTCGATGACGAACTTCGCGTACGGCCGTTCCTGCACGCTGGCCACCGTCTGGATGTTCGCGTAGCGTTTCGTCCCGAAGAAGAACTGCCGCGGATCGCCGGCGAAGTCGCTCTGAATGGCGAAGACGGCGTCATCGACCAGCCCCAGCCCGACCTCGGCGGACACCGGCTTGCCGTCCGCGTCGCGCGTGGTGACGGTAAGCGTCCCCTCCTCGCGCGGCTGGTATTGCTCGCGGTCGGATTTGACCGCGACGTCGACGGCATTTTTCAACGGCGGAACGATAATCTCCTTCTGATCGACCGAGAGCTGCAGGTCGGCGACGCTGGCGGCATTGAGGAAGACGTTCGGCACATGTTTCTCTTCGATCGGGATCTCGATCAGCTTCACCGTTCCCTCGACGTGCACGAGGCGGTAGTCGAGGATCGAGTCGGCATCGACGCTGAACAACACCCAGCGGTTGCTGGAGGGAGTGACGATCATGACCGGCGCGGTCTGGCCGACGCGGAAGGCCGACTTGTCGACGATGATCTCGACGCCGTCGTGTCTGTAGCCGATGTCCTGAACATCATGCGACACGGCCCAGATCGTCGTCTCCGCCGTCACGACGTCGCGTTGCGCCAGCGGTGCATCGGGCTGCGACGGATCGCGGTCGGGGCTGGTCCAGCTCACCCGGTAATAGCCGTCCCGATTCGGTGTGAAGGTGACCTCGGCGTCCCCATCAGCATCCGTCTCGACCTTCGTGGTCGTCACCTCTTCGTGCTTGTATCCGCGCGACTTCAACTGCCAGCCGCAGGGGTCGCGCGGCTTCGGCGGGAAGATGCGCATGCCGGCGCGCAGCCGATCGAGCTCGGCCCCTCGCACCTCGCGACCCTGCGGATCGATCCACGACTCGTCCCACCAGTCGCGGGTGATGGTCACCGTACCGTTCGCGTGCACGGGGGTGTCGTTGGCATCGATGGCTTTGAAAGAAATGGTCGCCTTCTGGTTCGGCCGGTAGACGTAGTGCTGCGGCTCGGCGTAGACGGAGTAGCGCTGCTTCGTTACGCGGATCGTTCCGCTGCCGGTGATCTCGCGCCGTGAGGCGTCGGTGACGCGCGCCTCGATCCGGTACTGCACTTCGTTGCCGTCGCGCTGCGTCGGCAGGTGAATGACTGCGTGCCCGCTGGCGTCGGTCGTCAGCGTTTCCCGTTTGATGATCTGGCCGTCGCCGTAGTAATTCGGCTCGATGGCGTCGAGGTAGTACCAACTGTAGTCGCGCGGTCTCCACCACCAGTGCGTGTACGGGCGCGAGTAGACGACCGCCTCGACTTTGGCGTTGGCGACCGGGCCGCCGTAGTAGTAGCTGGCGTCGACCGTCGCTTCGATGGTGTCGCCGAGGCGGAAGAGCTTCTTCTTTCCGTTCTCCTCGGGGGTGTGAACGTCGACCTTGAATTCGGGGAGCTTGTACTCCTCGAGGCGGAAGAGCTCCGCCCCTCCGATGGTCTCGCTGCCGTCGAGGAAGTCGATGATGTAGACGCCGAGGGGCATGGCCGTGGTGAGCGGGAGCGAGCCCCAGGCGCTGCCGAAGCCGTTCAGTTTCGCAGTCCCGTCCGATACCTTTGTCCCCCGGGGATCGGTGATGGTGTACTGAACCGTGGCGCCGGCGGGGTTGGACGGCGTCTCTCCTTCGAAACGCCGCGCGGTGAACTTCCACTGCACGGTTTCCTCGGGACGGTAGGCGGGGCGATCGGTGTACGCGTAGATCTTCCACTGACCACGGGGGGAGCCGTACGTCGCCCCCTTCCACATCTCCACGAATGCCTGCCGTCCGCTCCCCTGCGCGACGGCGATGAACAGGTTCATGTACTTGGTCCGGTCCAGCCCCACCTCGGCCAGACCATCGGCGTTTGTAATGGCGTCGAACGAATGAGAGACGGAGTGACCGTTCTGATCGTGCCGCTCCCAGAGCCTCACGCGCGCATTCGCCAGCGGCGCACCGGTCAGCGCACTGCACGCGTAGACGACGGTCTTCGATGCTTCGTTGCGGACGACGACCGTGGCGTCGGTGACGAGCACCAGCGCACGTTCTTTGTTGCCTGGACCATTGGCCTGCAGGAGATAGGCGCCCGGCGGCAGTTTGGGATCGATGCGGATGCGCGCGGAGCCGGGCTCGTGATCGCCGTTGTCCTCGGTCTCCTTCTTCCAGGTGCGCAGAACGCCGGACGGCGCGATTATCGTGTCCAGCCAGTCCCCTGCCGTGTTGAGGCGCGCGTCACTGGTGAGGTCGATCGCCGAAAGGGTGAGGTCGATCGACTTCACGTTCCTCCACTGCAGCGCGAACTCGACCTCGGAGTCGGGAAGAAAGACGTTCGAGACCACGACCGACACCGACGGCTTCGTGATTCGATCGACGGCGTCCTTCGCCTGCTGCCAGAATCGCGACTCGCCTTCCGTAAACTCGGAAAGGATGCGGCGATACATGGCCAGAGCCGCAATGTAATCCGGCCGCCTTTGCGCCTGTCCGTCCTCGCGGATGACCACGCGCCCCTGCTGCTCCAGCCACGCCGCATAGGTGAACAGGGCATTGTCATAGCGATTGCTGACCTTCCCCTCGCGGATGGCCGCCTTGAGCTCCTCGCCGACGCGATCCTGTTCTCCAACCGCACCGAGCCGCACCGCCAGGACGTAGCGGAAGGTCTGCCGGTCGGCGGGGGTGGTGGCGATTTTCGCGGCGTTTTCGAGGGCGTCGATCGAGATCTGCTGGGAGAGTCCGTTGAGATATGCGCCGTCGCCGGCTGTGATCCTGCGGACGATGCTGAGGTAATGCGTCCGCGCCCTCTCGACCTCGCCGCTGCCGGCCCACCAGTCGAGCGCCGCTTCGTAATACTGGGATGTGGCCTGCAAGCCGCCCGCGCCGAGCGGCGAGGCCGCCATATCGCCGAGCGACTCGTTGATCTCCGCCCAGAGCCTGTCGTGATCGTCACCGCTCTCGCGCAGCAACGCCAGCAGCTCCTCGCGTGCTTTGATGACCTCGGTGTCATCGCGCTTCGGATCGGCCGCTTCCGCCCGCCACATCGTGTCCGCCACACGAAACCGCACCCACCGCTGCTCATCCGGCGGCAGGGCGTCCCGCTTCACGCCTGCGTAGATCTCATGCGCCCGCGCATACGACCCCTCCGCGAACGCCACCTCCGCCTGCCGCTTCTGCGTGTCGTAGTCCGAGGTGACCGGAAATAACGAGAGAACGGAGAGAAGCAGCGCGAGAAGGTTCAACATGCCAGGATTAGACGCGGGTTTGTTGGAAAAGAGAACCTGCCTACTACGTCATCCTGAGCCGCCGGAGCCGTGTAGCGCGAAGCGCGGAGCGGCGCAGGACGGTCGAAGGACCCCCAGCCTGAAACCAGGACAGGGTGGGGGAAAGTCGCCTATCCCGCCGCCCAACCGGGATACAACCTTGGGGTCCTTCGACCGTCCTGCGCCGCGCAATCGCTCCGCGATTACGCGGCTCCGGCGGCTCAGGATGACAGTGTTGATGGCGGCGCTGAGACACCGTTTTACGTCTTCGGCACTACCGCCTCGTACACCCGCAGCGGCACCTTCGTCATCGTGCCGAGCACGTCGCGTGTCGCCCCGATCTGGCTGGCTTTTGAATTCGCCGCTTCGACGAGCACCGCGTCGGTGATGTCGCTGTATTTCTTGCCGCCGTTGATGGTCAGGGTGACCACGGCGGCTTCGAGGGGGGACATGCTGGGGTTGAAGGCGGCGTTCTCGGCGACCGAGCCGGTGTAGACGGCGCCGTCGCTGGTTTTCAGGGCCACGCCGGCGTAGCTGAGGCTGTAGGGGGCGTAGGACGTGTTGGCGGCTTGCAGAGCGGCTTTGGTCACATAGTCATCAGTCGGAAAGGAGAGCGTCATGCCGTGCGACTGCGTCGACATCAGCGCGGCGGTCACGCCGAGGTCGGCGGGGCCGAAGGCGTCGGGGAGGAGAGCGCTCAGCAGCGTGGTCGGTGTATTCGGCAGGATGATCAGGAGCTTCGACGCCGTGGTCAGCTCATTGAGAAACTGCCGGCAGTAGCCGCACGGGGCGGCGGAGATGGCCAGCATGTCGATGCCGCTCTCGCCGAACGAGATGGCGTGCGCGGTGGCGGCCTGCTCGCCGTGGACGGTGAAGCTCAGCGCCTGGCCGGGGAACTCGAAGTTCGCGCCGAAGTAGAGGTTGCCGCTCAGGCCGTGCGAGACCGTGCCGACGAAAAAGTTGGAGATCGGTGGGATGGCAAACTTCTGCGCCCGGGGAATCAGATTGAGCATGAGCTGCTGAAGCGGCATCCCCGCGGCCACGATCCGGTCGACGACAGCCGCCGGGAGATACCCCCCGGCGGCCTGACATGCGGATTCAATCTCGGCGATCTGGTCGGTCGAGAGGGTGCTCATACGCCGAAGGCCTCTTTGCGGAAGAAGCCGGCGAAGCGCTTCAGCACCGACGTGGTCATGTAGGGATGCGTCGTCGATCCCGGCCCGGCCTGCACGAAGAGATGGCCGTGCTCTTTCAGGAATCCCTGATAGACCGGACCGTTGCCGTGATCGAAGAAGGTCTTCTTGTCGGTCCATGACGAGTTGTAGACCAGCGCGTCGACCTGCGACGGCGGGAGCGAGAACGACTGCGGCGAGACGTCGGCCACGCTGACCGTGTACATCAGCGTCGTCGGTTCGTCGTCGTGCACGGCCTGAACGTACGGCCTCAAGGCCTCCTTCACCTCCTCGCGGCAGCCGGGCTTCATCACCCAGCGCGCCTCGACCTGCCAGGCGTCCATGACGTCGGCGCCGGGGCGGATGAAGCCGTCGATCATCTCCAGCCCCTGCATGAGGAAGAACGGCACGGTCGGTCCGTACATGTTCAGGAAGTACTGGCCGCTGTTGGCGACGAAATCCTTCATCACCTGCGAGCTGTGATGCGCCTCGTAGGCAGCGAAGTCCTTGTAGCCTTCGACGAAGGCCACCTGCGTGGCGGTGACCGGCGGATAGATGTTCGTACCGGGATCGAGGTTGGGGGTGTGAATCAAATACATCCACGTATCGGGCTGCGTCGCCTCCACGGCCGCGGCTAGTGCACCTAGGGCGGCATAGGCCTTTGCTTCATTGCCGGGGACGATCGATAAGAAGGCATCGTTGATATACATGAGATTCCTTTCCTGCTACGCGCCGAGAGCTGCTTTGATGGCGGTCGCCGACTTGAACGCCAGAGCCATGATAGTAAGCGTGGGATTTGCCGTGGCCACGGTGGGGAAGCTGCCGCTGCCGACGATCCAGAGGTTCTGGACGTCATGCGACTTCTGCGTGGCATCGACGACCGACGTGCATGGATCGGTCCCCATGCGGTGCGTGCCCATGATGTGGCCCGCGCCGTACATGTGGTACATCTTTCCCTCGTAGTTGAAGTCTCCGGGGCCCATCGTTTTCCCATCCGGATACTTGTCCTTCGGGTAGGGATTGACGGTCGGCTGCGTGAACTCCTGCGCTCCCATCTGCTGGAAAATGGCGCTGCAGGTATCGGCGGCCACGCGGAACCCTTCCAGCGTGTACTTGTCGAAACCGTAGTCGACGTGGGGCCGCGGGATCTTCAGGCCGTCGGTGTTGTTCTGGTCGATGGTGACGCGGTTCTCCGCCTGCGGCGCCTGCTCGAGCAGGAGGCCGAAGCGGAACTGGCGCGTCAAACGGTCGTTGAGAGTATTGACCAGAGCCGCGCCTCCGAGGCGCGTGGCGCCAGGATTGAGCTGCGAGCCGTTCGTGCCGGTGATGAAATCGAGCGTGGTGGTGTAAGGATCGCCGCAGGCGAAGTTCCACCCCTCGTTGCCGATCTCCATGCGGAAGGCGGCGCGGTTGGTGCGGAACTCGCCGTCGCGCAGCGACTCGATGCCGCCGGTAGCCAGCGGACCGCGATAGCCCCATACCTGCGAAGGCGCCAGCGCCCACGCCAGATAGAGAACGTGATCCATCAGATTGCGGCCGACCTGATCGCTCTTGTTGGCGATCCCCTTCTGATCGTTCGAAAGCAGGAGCAGCTTGGCGTTTTCGATGGCGTGGCAGGCGGAGACGTAGACCTTTCCGGTCACGCTGGCCGGCGTCGACTGCAGGTTGCCGTTGGCGTCGTATGACCACTGCAGGTAGTCGATCTGCGTGACGTTGTCGCCGTCGACGGCGATGTTGACCGCCACCGACTGGTAGCTGACGGTGACGTTGCCGGTGTTGAGGGCATCGCCGAGGGTCACGGTCGGATCCCACTTGGCCTGAATCGGACAGATGGGGATGCAGTTGGTATTGCCGGCGCAGACGCGGCGATCCTGATACGGCTCGGAGTTGCGGCCGGCGGGTGTGTTGGTGACGAAGACGGAGTACTCCTTCCCTCCCTCGCTCCCCTCGCCCGGGACGCTCATGCCGCTCACGCCGTTGCTGACGGTCTGATCGACCACGCTCGACGGGATGGGACCCATCGGGTATTCGTAACCCGGCGGGTAGACCATGCCGATGGCGACCTGCAACGGCACCTGCTGGGTCACGCTGGCGGCGACGCCGATCTCGCTCTCGGCCAGTCCCCACAGCGTCTGCATCTCGGAGTACGAGATCGGCCAGTCGTAGAAGACGCCGTACGTGGTCTTCATCGTCAGATCGTGCGGCACCAGGCGCGGCACGCTGCCGAGCCAGTGCCAGGACGTGCCGCCGCCGATGCGGTCGTACGTGCTCGAGAACTGCAGTTGCCGCACCTCGGGCTGGTTATCCGGCGTGGTGCCGGAAACGCCGTGCGGTCTCGGACTGGATCAGATGACTGACGTCGGGTGGCGCGCCGATCGACAGCACCGTGGCCCGCGGCGTGGGGATCTCGGAAGGATTCGGGAGCGTGCCCACACCCGGACCGATACGCCCGGCCAGACTCGGGTACGGCGACTCCGGCGTCTTCGCCAGAGCAAGGTAGAAGTTCTCCATGTACTCCTCGCGGCTGTCCGGAACGGCAGGACCGGCTTCGAGGATCAGCACCTTCTTGCCGGCCAGGCCTAATTCCTTGGCGATGAGATTGCCGGAGACGCCGGCGCCGACGATGACGACGTCGTATTGCGGGTTACCGCTGCCGTTGCCGTTGCTCACTGTCCACCTCCGGTGTTGACGCCGAAGGCATCGAGGCCGGCCGGCGGCTGACTCCAGTAGCCGAATACGAATGCGCTGAAGCCCATCGGATGCGACTGTGCGACGTTCCAGACCAGACTCTTGGTGTAGGCCTGCGAGGAGATGACCTGGAGCACCTGGCCCGGCTTTTTATTGGCAGTCTGATAGGCAGGGGTGTACCAGGAGCCGAGGTACCACATCAGGATGATGGCCTGGGCCAGCTGCGCCTGACTCGATTCCTTGCCGGTGGGAGTGGTGACCTCGAGCAGCGAGTCGGCGATCTGTTGTGACGTCAGAGGGGGCGTCTGGCTCTTGAGGCTCCGGAACGTGGCCAGCAGCTTGTCCATCGCCGTCTGCCCGACCTGGGCCACGGCGAAGTTGTAAAAGACCTCGGAGAGGTTGGTGGGGTCGAGGAATGGCCGGAGGAAGCTGGACTGAAATCCTGTCAGTGCCGCGGACATGTTCGCGAAGTCCTGGATGACGGAATCCGCGGGACCGCCGGTGGATGGTGTGGTGGTCATAGTCGTCTCCCTTTCTCTATTTCGCGCGTTGCAGGACGTAGGTGAAGTCGGAGTGCACCGGCGTGGTCATCGTTGCGTTGTTGTGGCACTCGATACAGTTCGACGAGACGTTGGGAGCCAGCGGCGGTCCCTGGATGTAGGTCTCGAGCGTGGTGTTGGCGAGATAGCTCGGAGCGGGCTCGCCGAGGGGAGCACTGGGAGCAGCCGTGCAAAGGCCGTTGCCGGGATTCGTCGGCCACATCGTGCTGACCAGCTCATAGTTCTTCCAGACCGAATTGGCGCTGACTCCCGAGAGCAGCGTGAGCGCCTCGGCGTTGTGCTTGGCCGCGCTGGTGAAGGCGAACTCGCTTGCCCCCTTGAACATGTTCATCCGCACGATCTGGCTATGGAAGGAGGCCACCTGGGTCGGGTTCCATGGCCGCGGCGGCACCTTGTTCGGCGGGCAGTCGGTACTGGTGCATTTCGGGTTGTAGTAGTTGTACTTCGTCTTGAGTTTTCCGGACGCGACCTCTTCCTCGGTCGGGGACGTTGTCGACATGCTCGAAGGTGGACCAGAGCCATTGCGGGGCGAGGTTGGTCTTGTGGCCGACGTGCAGACCTACCAGGCCGACCATCTTCTTGCTGCACGACGCCGCGTACTTCGGGTTCGTCGATGCCGGCGTGTAGACCAGGACGTTGGCGGTGTGGAAGCGCGATTTCTCCGACGGGTCGATGACCATCCACGATGACTTCACCATGATGGCTCCCTCGGCGCCGTTGAGAACGCCGCAGGGGAACTTCACCGCGCCGCTGAACACCTTCTGCCCCGCCTTCGAGTAGAGCGTGTTCGACAGGATGTAGTCGAACATCGGCTTGTTCACCAGAATCTCGTAGCGGGTGTAGACGCCGTTCTGATCGATGAGCGGACCGGTGTTGAAGGGCTGGCTGAACTCCGACACCGTCAGCACGTTGGGGGTCTTGCCGACCTGGGTGATGATGCGCTCGCCCGGCGTGTAGTCCGCCTTGCATTCCGGCGGCACGTTGGGCTCGGGACCGTTCCACGTCGGCACGGCGCCGCCGGGGAGGAAGACGTCGGCCACGTCGCGGTAATGCTCCCAGACCGTGTCGTTGTCGCCGTTCTGACCGATGGTCTTCTTCGGATCGCCCTTGCCATCCGGCCCGGGAGGCCAGTTGAGAGCGATGAACGTGTTCCATGAGTAGATGTCGAAGTCGCCCTGGGCAACGGCAAACTTCTGGTTTCTGTCCGAGCCCGGAGGGATCGATCCCTCCTGCACGTCGCCCGGGATGTTGGCGCTCAGGACGATGGCGGGGGGCGGTGGCGCGGTCGACGTCGTGGTGGCCGTGGTCGTGGTCGTTGCGGTCGTAGCGGACGTCGACATCGTATCTGTCGACGCTGTCGTATCCGTGGCGGTCGTCTCCGTTTTCGTACAGGCGACGGCAAGTACGAGCAGTGTGATCGTTGCGAGTCTCTTCATCTCTCCTCCTTATCGAGTCAAACGAGGAACGTGCGATACAACGGCGCCTGGTTGGGCGGATAAGCGCCGTCGGGGTTGAACGGGGATCCGATGGCCTGCTGGAAGCGGAAGTGATGGTCGGGATCGACCGACTCCTTGATGCGGCAAAGCTCGGCGTAGTTGTCGCCGTAAAACTCCTGCGGCCAGTCGTGCAGCAACGGGTCGATGTAGTTGCAGTACGCGCCGATGGAGTGCGGCGCCATCCCTTCGCCGAGCCGGTAGCCCCAGTTGACGTTCTCCACGCTCTGGTCGGGATTGGCGTGCGGCCAGATCGCTTTCACTTCCCACAGGAAGCGGGCGTCGCGATGCCAGAAGGAGGTGTCGGTCTTCGAAACCTCGGTGACCTTGCCGCCCATGTGCGTCCAGACCAGCAGGCTGCTCGACGACGGGGCGGTGGTCATCGACGACGTCAGCACGTCGATGCACGACGGGGTAAACGACTTCGGCGCCATGAAGCCGGAGCGGATGTAGGCGCTGTTGCCGGCCACCACGGTCAATAGACCGTTGAAGATCTCGAAGTCCGGCAGGGTCATGTCATAGAGGTTGATGAAGATGTTCGGGAACTTGAGGATCGGGGCGATGAGATCCATCCCCTCGCGGCTGTCGCCGTTGAAAATCGGGGTCAGGCCGACGGTGTTGACCAGCGTGTCCGGATGGGCCGGCAGCGCCACTTTGCCCATGTAGCCGTAGACGGCCAGCGAGTCGGGCGCCTTCTCGATCCACTCGTTGTAGAAGCCGAGGACCTCCTGCGCGTACTCGATCGGATAGCGGATCTGGCCGCAGAGCATCGTCGGCGTATTCGGCTGATGAACGCGCAGCTCGAAGGCGACGGCGATCCCGAAGTTGCCGCCACCACCGCCGCGGCAGGCCCACCAGAGGTCCTTGTCCTCTTTCGACTTCGACTCCGCCGAGATTGTCCGCAGCTTGCCGTCGGGTGTGACCAGGTCGATCGAGAGAAGGTTGTCGACGCTGAGTCCGTACGAACGGGAGACAAAGCTGATGCCGCCACCGAGCATGAAACCGGGGATGCCGACGGTCGGACAGCCGCCGCCGATCGGAATGAGGCCGGTGTTGGTCGCCTGCAGGAAGAGGTAGAGGTCGCGCCAGCGGTTTCCGGTCTCGCACCAGACCACCTGCCGATCGAGGTCGAGGCGCTTGGCGGTCATGCTGGTGAGGTCGATGACCATCCCCCCCTGGTTGAGGCAATAACCGGCGGCGCTGTGCCCGCCGCCCCGTACCGTGAACGGCATTTCGTGCTCGATGGCGAACTTGTAGGCGGTGGCAACGTCGTGCGGATTGACGCACATCGCCACCACACCCGGCCGCAGATCGATGCGGCCGTTGTCGATGACCAGCGATTGGTCATACCCCGGATCTCCCGCCTCGAGCACCCTCCCGGCCATCTCCTGCCGCAGCTTCTCCAGATACTTCCTCGGAATCATTAATCTCTCCCTCCTGAACCCGACGCAGGTCCACACAGATTGACTCGGATGAGGATCGCCCACCTAAGGAGAGACTCCCGACACCAGTTTCCCTACCCGGTGGTTTTCGGTTTTTCAAAATATATCGCGGAGGGGGTTGCAGTAGATGGAAATCCGGGTCTCGGGGTCTCGGGGTCTGCCAAAGCCACTCAACACCGCGAGACCCCGCAACCGCGAGACCGCGAGACCTTTCCCGGCGTTACTATTCTTCGATGCCAACCAAGCGACAGCCGGTCACCTTCGAGCTCATCCGCGAGCTGGCGATGAAGCTTCCCGGCGTCGAGGATGGTACGTCGTACGGCACCGCCGCGCTCCGGGTGAAGGGAAAGTTCCTGGCGCGACTGAAAGAGGACGGCCAATCGGTCGTCTTCCGCGTCGGCTTCGATGATCGCGACCTGCTGCTGCAGACGAAGCCGGACGTTTTCTACATCACCGACCATTACCTCGGCTACCCGGCCGTGCTGATGCGCCTCTCCACCGCCTCGAAACAGGAAGCCGCCGACATCATCCAGATGGCCTGGCAGCTCGTAGCGCCGAAACGGCTGAAGGAGACGCTTTGAACGTAGGTCGGACTCTTAGTCCGACCGGTTCTCGCGCGGCTGGTGACGAGACACGATCTCCCAAGCTCGGGTCGGACTGGAGAGTCCGACCTACGTTTATCAGCGCGCTACGCGCCATCATTTAAACAGCGCTTCGAACTCCTTCCTTCGACTCCGGCTCAACTTGATCCGCCGCCCGTCCGCGAGCACCAGCGCGCAGTCGCCGCGGAACAGTGGATGGATCTCGCGGACGCGGTCGACATTCACGATCGCCGAGCGGTGTACGCGGAAGAACTGGCGGCGGTCGAGCTGCTTTTCGATCTCGTCCATGGTCTGGCGGAGCAGGTGCGCGGCGGCGCCGGCGTGCAGGGTGACGTAGTAGTCCGATGCCTCGATCCAATCGATCTGCGCGGCGTCGACGACGACGGTCTTGTCGCGAACAGGGATCAGGAACCGCGTACGGGAGAGATCGCGTTCCTTCAACAGCTCGGCGATACGGTTGTCGACCTCGCCACGGCGCCGGGCGCCGACCCGCTCCTTCGCCCGAGCCAGCGCGCCGGCGAAACGTTTGTCGTCGAACGGTTTGAGGAGATAGTCGAGCGCGTGCACTTCGAAGGCGCGCACGGCGTACTGGTCGTAGGCGGTGACGAAGATGACCACCGGCACCGTATCAGCCCCGACCCGGTCCAGCACCCCGAAGCCATCGACCTCGGGCATCTGGATGTCGAGGAACATGATGTCCGGCCGCCCCCTGGCGATGAGCGCTTCGGCATCGCTGCCGGTCCCCTCCCCCACCACCTGCACCTCGGCATCATCGGCAAGCAGGGAACGGATGGAGTCGCGCGCCAGCGGCTCGTCGTCGACGATAAGGATGCGCAACGGGTCGGTCACGATGCCTCCGCCCACGGAATGGTGACCGTGGCCGTCACGCCGACGTCCGTGCCGGCGAGATCGAATCGCCCCTCGTCGCCGTAGAGGTGGCGCAGGCGATCGGTGGTGTTGCGCAGTCCGATCCCGCTGTCCGAGCGGACTCCGAGCGCGCCGCTGTTGAACACTTCGATCGTCAGCTGGCCGTTGTTGCGGAAGGCGCGCACGTTCACGACCCCCGGCAAGGCACTGAGGGCGATGCCGTGCCGGACGGCGTTCTCCGCCAGCGGCTGGAGCAGCAGCGCCGGCACCGATCCCCGCCCCGCCTCCGTCGACGCTTCGATCGTGAACGACATCCGGTCAGGGAAACGCGCGCGCTGGATCTCGAGATAGCGGCGCAGAACGCTCAGCTCCTCATCCAGCGTGACGTGCTGATCGCCGGCATGGTCGAGCGTGTAGCGCAAAAGCTCGCTCAGGCCGGCCATCATGGTCACCGCCTCGTCGTTGCGCTTGCTCCGCACAAGACCGCTGATGGCGTTCAACGTGTTGAAGAGAAAGTGCGGCTGGATCTGCAGCTCCAGCGCATGCAGCCTCGCCTCGGCCAGCGACGTTTCGAGCTGCGACGCCTGGAGGGCCCGCTCGCGGTAACGCTCATAGAACTCGAACGCCAGCGCCGCACCGAGAACGAGACAGTAGAGCAGCCATTCCAGAGGAAGCCGGTAGAAGAGGATCTCGGCGACATCGAGTTGCGACGGCTCGGCCGTCATCCGATCGTATGGCCTGATCAGGATCATCAGCCCGACCCAGTAGAAGCTGTGAACGATGGCGATACAGCACGCGGCCAGGAAGTGAATGAGGATGGGAAGCCGCCGCGCCGGCACGACCGGAAAGCGATGCAAAAGCCAGACGATGGCCGCGGTGGCCCCAACCCACGCCTCCCACACGACGACGTAATAGAAGATCAGCCGCGGCACCGAGTGGCCATGCGTGATCATGCTGATCCAGACCTGAAAACCGGTGAGCACACCGAACACGGTCCAGAACAGGATGGCAAATCGCCAGGCCACTCCCCGAGGAGTCATGGCCGTAGTCTGCCGCAGCAGTGGGTGAAAAGGCGAAGGAATGCAGCGAATGGTGTCGTGGAGGCGGTGAGATGGTTGCTTGGTTGCTGGGTTGCTGAGTTGCTGAGTTGCTGGTCTCGCGGTTTCGCGGTCTCGCGGTTGTTGGGTGAAAGGGTAGTTACTATTTGTACTTACCGATGGCTGCAACACCCCGAGACCGCGAGACCGCGAGACCCCGCAACCCCGCCACTCAGCAACTCAGTAACCCAGCAACCGATACGCAACCAACCCCACCACCCCCGCCGCCCCGATCACCGCCGGCTCGGGAAACTTCTTCCAGATGGTGATCACGACGAGACTGATGACAGCGATCATCGCTGTCACCCAATCGCCGATCGCTTCCTTCCCGACGAGATACGACGTCCCCACCAGCACCCCCACCACCGTCACGCCGACGCCACGGATGAAGCCGGCCAGGCGTGGGTGCTTGTGGTAACGCAGCAGGATCGGCGTGGCGATGACGGTGAAGAGCACCGGCGGGGAGAAGATGCCGAGGGTGGCGGCGACGGCGCCGGAGAAGCCGTTGAGTAGATAGCCGACGAACGTGGCCGTGATCACCACCGGGCCGGGCGAGATCATGCCGATGGCGACCGAGTCGAGAAACTGGCGGTTGCCGAGCCAATGGTATTGATCCACCACCTGCGTCTTCAGAAACGGCACGATCACCAGGCCGCTGCCGAAGACGAGCAGGCCTGTCTTGAAGAAAAAGGCAAACAACTTCGCGCTGGACCCGGGAACGAACAGCATCAAGGCGTTCGCCGCACGCGGTGTCGGTGTTCCTCGGGGGGCGAAGGCAAACGCGCCGATCAACCCGGCGGCGACGAACATCAGCGCCAGCTCCCGCTGGAGGATGACCGTGACCGCGCAGGCGATCACCGCGAACAGCCAGGCCAGGCGGTCCGCGCGCAGCGTCCGTTTGCCGAGGTTCCAGCAGGCCTTCACGATCAAGGCAACGACCGCCGGGGCGATCCCGTAGAAAAGCGCCCGCACATGCCAGTCGCCTGCGAAACGGACGTACAGGTAGGCTGCGAAGGTCACGATGACGAACGGCGCCAGACCGAAGGCGACCGCCACCGCCAGGCCGCCAACGATGCCGAAGCGGATGTAGCCGCAATAGATGCCGAGCTGATACGCGAGCGGACCGGGACACGCCGCCGCCAGCGCCAGCCCGTTCTCATACTCCTCGCCGGTCAACCATCCGCGATCCTCGACCAGATCGCGGCGCATGGCATTTGCAAGTGCCACAGGGCCGCCGAAGCCGAGCGCGCCGAGGCGCAGGAAGTAGAGGACGAGTTGGAGGAAGGTCGGAGAGCTCATGTTTTCCGCCCGTTTAACAACTCAATGGTAGAAGAGGCCCGAAGGAGAGCCGCCATGACGTTCAGGATCTCGCTGCTGTTGTCCGCACTCGTCCTCATTCTTCTCGTCGCCGCTGATCCCGTCCCGCACCGGACAGATTGGAAAGACGTCGAGCAGGCGCTGGGACGTTCCGGCGCGGCACTCCCGGGTGACGTCTACAAGGTGAGCTTCCCACGCAGCGACCTCTCCGTCGTCGCCGACGGCGTCACCGTCAAACCCGCCCTGGCCCTCGGGTCGTGGATCGCGTTCCGGCAGTCGAAGGGTCATGCCATGGCCATGGGCGATCTGGTACTGCTCGAGTCCGAGGTCAATCCCGTGATCGACATTCTGCAAGGAGGCAGCATCCAGCAGAGCGCGGTGCACAATCACCTGATCGGCGAGACGCCGCACGTGATGTACGTCCACTTCAGCGGCCACGGTAACGCGGCGAAGCTCGCGGCCACGCTTCACGCCGCCCTCGCCGTCACGAAAACGCCGATGGGCCCCGCCGCGGCACCGGCATCGCCGGCGCCGGCGCTCGACCTCGCCACCGCCGACCTCGACCGCATCCTCCGCTATGCCGGCAAGGCGAACGGCGGCGTCGACCAATTCAGCATCCCCCGCGCGGAGACGATCACCGCGCACGGCGACGAAGTGCCGCCGGCGATGGGTACGGCCACGGCCCTCAACTTCCAGCCGACGGGAGGTGGGCGCGCGGCGATCAGCGGCGACTTCGTGATGACCGCCGACGAAGTGAATCCTGTCATCCGCGCACTGCGGATGGGAGGGATCCGCGTGACCGCGCTGCACAGCCACATGCTCGATGAAACGCCGCGCCTCTTCTTCATGCATTTCTGGGCCAATGATGACGCGGCCAAACTGGCAACCACGCTGCGGTCGGCACTCGATCGGATGCATGTGAAGAAGTGACATGAGGGTTGTCCGACAATCTAGCAGTTGCCTGATGAGAAACTCACTTCAGCGTAATGCCGGCACAGACAAGAGTGTCTGTGCCCACAGCTGTCCAAATTAGGTTGAGAAACGGCCGGTTCTGCTGAGCGTACGAGTCATTTTTGACGGGAAGTGAGATCGACCCCCTCAGATGCTGTCCAAATTGAGGGAGAGTTGAGCGGGTGGAGGGAGAGGCGGTGGAGTGAACGGGTCGTTGAGCCAGGACCACAGATCGCGGTAAGCGAACAGGTTGAACCGCAAGATGGCGAGCAGATTCGACAGAGCCCATCCGAACGTGGAGCGTAGCTTGAGGTACCGAAGCGTGAGGATGGCGATCAGAGCCGTCCAGACCTGGATGTGAAGAGCATTCGCGGAGGTCCCCACGAAGGTCTTGATGCGCAGGTTCTGCTTGATGGCTTTAAAAAACGACTCGATCTGCCATCGCTGTTCATAGATGGCAGCGATGGTGGTTGGTCCGAAGCTCAGATGGTTGGTGAGAAACTCATAGGTCCGGCCGTCCTGAGCGCGATACTCGACCAAGCGAAGAAGTGGAGAGGAACCGCCTCTGAGTTGCCGGCTGGTCAGCTGGATGGTGGCATCGCGAAGAACGCCGCCCTTCTGAGGAATGGGGTTCTCTTTGACCACAGAATAGGTCGTCCGTCGTTTGAGTCGCGTGACGAAGAAGATGCCGCGTTGGTCGAGTGAGCGAAACCAGCGGAAGTCGATGTATCCACGATCGAAAGCGATGATCGTACCGGCTGGGAAATCCCAGTCCCGAGCCACTGTCACGTCGTACTTTCGGGCTTCGGTGATGAGGCAGAAGCTCGGTAGCAGCCCGTTGTGATCGAGAATCATGTGAAGCTTCACCGCTCCCTTGGTCTGCTTGTAGTGAGCCCAGTCAAACAGGCTCGCGCAAAGCTCGATCACGGTTGCGTCGATCGACAGCAACGGGTTCTTGAACCGCAGCTTATGCTTCGGTGCAATCTGACGGCAGCGCTGATACATCTGCTCGAAAACGAGCTGGTACAACTCCCACGGCCGGTGGGCGTTTGCGTAGGAAAGGGTGGACTTGTTCGGCGCCTCCTCGATACCGAGGTGATTGAGCTTCCCTTCCACCGAGGCCAGTCCCTGGCATATCTCACGAAGCGATTGGGCCTTGCCCAACTGGCAAAACAGCATCGCCACGAACTGCTGCCAACAGGTGAACCCTCGAGCGTGCCTCTCGGCCTTGGCCTCTCGAACCAACTGCTCGAACTCTGCCCGGGGAAACAACTTGAGAATCTGTCCGAATACGCTAGAAAATGCACTCAACGCTGGGCCTCCTGTTGATCGGTCGTTCTTGGTCGAACTGCCTAATCCTACAGAGCCCGGCGTTTCCGTCGAGGGCCAAATTCTCCTAACCTAATTTGGACAACTGTGGTCTGTGCCACATTTGCCCTGCTCGCGAATAAGGCAGGACCGATGTGGCACAGACACTCTTGTCTGTGCCGGAGCTTGGCAGTCTGTCGAGTAACCACATGACCCGCATCCTCACCCAGTCCGACGTCGCCGCCCTCCTCACCATCGACGACTGCATCGCCGCGGTGGAGTCGGTCTTCCGCGACTACGGCGAAGGACGCATCGCCCCGCCGCAATCCCTCGGCATCCACGCTCCGAACGGAACGTTTCACGTCAAAGCCGCGGCCGCCGATGTCTTCGCCGCCAAGATCAACGCCAACTTCCCGCGGAACCCGCGGAGCCACGGACTGCCGACGATCCAGGGACTGATCGTCGTGATGGACATCGAGCGCGGCACGCCCCTCGGCATCCTCGATTCCTCATTGATTACGACGTTGCGAACCGCCGCTGCCAGCGCCGTCGCCGCGAAACATCTCGCGCGCGCGGACGCCCGGACCATGACCGTCATCGGCTGCGGGATCCAGGGTCAGGCCCACATCGAAGCGCTCCTGCGCGTCCGCCCGATCGCGAGCGTCTATGCGTTCGATGTCGACGCCGAACTCTCCGAACGCTTTGCGCGCGACATGCAGCGAAGCCTTGGCATCGAAGTCCGGCAAACGCTCTCCCTTGACGATGCCGTCGCCGCATCCGACATCGTCGTCACCTGTACCCCCTCCCGCGCGCCTATTCTCGAATCCCGCCACCACCACCCCGGCCTCTTCATCGCCGCCGTCGGCGCCGACAATCCCGAAAAGAACGAGATCGCGCCGGCGCTCCTGGCGAAGAGTCTGGTCGTCCCCGACATATTCGACCAAGCCGCCAAGATGGGCGACCTCCACCACGCCCTCGCCGCCGGCATCCTCACCCGCGGCGACATCCACGGCGAGCTCGCCGATGTGATCTGCGCCCGCGTCCCAGGCCGCCGGAACGACGACGAAGTCTTCATCTTCGACTCCACCGGCACCGCGCTCCAGGATGTCGTCGCCGCCTCCGTGGCCTTGTCGCGGGCGGTGGAACGGGGGGTGGGCGTGGAGGTGGGATTCAACTAGCCGCAAATCATGCGAGCATGAGCGGATGAAGAAAGCCGCACTCCTCCTTCTTCTGCTCTCCCTCCCCGCCTTTGCCGCCGATGAATTCACGCTCTACGAGCTTCTCCCGCCGGAGACGCATCAATTCGCCATCACTTACGACGTCACGCAGGACCGCGAAGGGGCGGAGTTCTTTTTCAATCCCATCCGGCCCGGCTCGATTGCGACGAAAGAGCGGGTGATCGCGCGTGCGGACGGCAAGGATCTGCAATTCGAGGTCGTCAGCGGCAAAGAGGCCAAGGCCAGCGGGCTGGTATCCGACAAGACCGCCGACGACGCGCAATTCATCCGGGTCCACCTTCCCGCTCCCGTCCCGAAAGGCGGCCAGACGCGCATCCGCATCATCAAGACCTACACCGACGCGCCGTCGTACTCCCTGAAAGACGGCAATCTCGTCTTCGATCGTCCGCTCGGCATCAAGCGCAACGTCGTCCTTCTGCCGAAATCGTGGGAACTGATCGGATGCGGATCGCCCGCCATCGTCTCCACCGATGCCGACGGCCGCGTCCGCATCAGTTTTCTCAACGACCGCGACGATCAGTTGCCCGTGAAGATCGTGGCCCGGAGGCTGCCATGATCCGGAAGCACAAGCGGTTCTACTGTGGCACAGACACTCTTGTCTGTGCCGTGCTCGCCATGCTGTTCTTGCTGCCCGCTTCACTCCTCGCGCAGGACTCACCGCATCGCGCGGAACAGGATCGCGAGATCAGTTACTGGCTTCTCGATCCGGCCACGCATCAGTTTCGCATCTCCCACGACTTCACCGTCACGCGGGCCGGACAGACATCGGTCCACAGTTTCGTGCGCAAAGGAAGCGTCGTCGCACCCGACGCGAAGATGACCGACCTCGACACCGGCAAGGACCTCGTGACGCATGCCGTCTCCGGCAAAGACGTCAACGCGCTTGGTTACTACCCGGACAAAGTCGAGCCCGACTCCGTCGCCGTCCAGGGCGACCTCGCTCATCCCATCGCCGAGGGGCGGTCGACGCGCATCCGGGTGCGGGAGACGTATACCGATCCGGTCGGCTATGTGATGGAAGGCAGTGAGCTGGTCTGGAAACGAACGCTTGGCCGGCCGCTGAACTACGTAACTCTTCCCGCCGGCTGGATGCTGACCTTGGTGAATACCCCCGCCGTCATCTCCCTCGACGCCGAGGGACGGATCCGCCTGCGCTTCACGAACGTCCGCAATGACGAATTGTCGATCGTGATCCGGGCGCGGAAGAAGGCCGCGAAGTAGGGAGCAACAGCGAACAACACACTGTCATCCTGAGCCGCCGGAGCCGCGTAATCGCGGAGCGATTGCGCGGCGAAGGACGGTCGAAGGACCCCCAAATTGAAACCCGGACAGGGCGGGGGAGTGTTGACTATTCCACCGCCCAACCGGGATACAACTTGGGGGTCCTTCGACCGTCCTTCGCTGCTCCGTCGCTCCGCGACGAAGCAGCTCCGGCGGCTCAGGATGACGGGTAACGCGGTGCAAAGTCCTACTCCCTCGTCCTCCCCGACCCTTCCGTCATCGCGCGTGTGCTCGGTGCGCGGCGCTTGCCTGACGGTGCGGCCTTCGCCATCACACGGCGTTCGCGGGTGATCTGGCGAAGAACGTGGTGCGCGGAGAGCATCGCCCCTTCCTGCCATCCCGGCAGGTAGGACACCTGATCGCCGGCGACGATGACCCGTCCGTCCGGCTCGAGCAGGGTCTCGTAGTGGACGGGAGCGACGCCATCCCAATCCGCCCAGCCGGCGAGCTGGTACGGCACGTGGTGCCAGGCGATCGACAAGCCGAGGTCGATCGGAACCGCCTTCGTGAACGCGTCGCCATGCAGGCGATGCGCGCCGGCCGCTGCGATCTTCAGACGCTCCGGAAGATGCTGATTGCCGAGGAACTCCGCGCGCCTGGTGTAGTTGTAGGCGCCGGTCAGGACACCTTTCTCCTCGAAGAGATAGCCGTTCGACGGGTACCACATCTGCGTGATGTTGTGATTGATGTAGGAGATGCCGCCGTAGATCTGGTTGTCGAGCTCCCAGAAGCGGCGGTCGGCCTGCCAGCCCACCTTACAGGTCTCGCCGCGCTTGGCCGCCTTCAGGGCATTGCTGAACGGATGCGAGAAATTGTTGTCGATGCTATTGCCGAGGATCCACACCGGGATCGTGCTGATGCACCAGTCGGCATCGATCGTCTCTTCGGCGGATGCAGGAACGCCGGCCGCGCGATGGCGGATGCGCACCTTATTGCCTTCGATGTTGCGCACCGAGGTCACCTCGCGCTTGTACTGGATCATCGATTCGACGTGCGGAAGGAAACCGTGGGCCAGCTTGTCCATACCGCCCACCGGCTGGAAGAGCGTCGGCTGCCATTCGTAGTCCTCCGGCTGATACATGCGGTCGAGCCAGAACTCCGAGCCGAGGAGATCGATGAGCTTGATCGGCGGCTCGATGTCGCCCGGCGTGGTCACGCCCGGCTCGGTGACGTAGCCGGAGCGCTGCGAGCCGGCGTACTTCTTGTTCTGCAACGGCCCGAACGTGTTGAGCAGGTCGAGCATCTGCTTGCGTTGCGCCGGGGAGAGATCATCGTCGAGCGACCCTTTGTCGATCGACTTCGTCAACAGCTCGGAGATCCAGCCGCGGGTGTCGTTGAGGATGCGGCGGTTCGGCACGGCCTTGTTGTGGAACGAGTCAGGCGTCTGATAGAGGTTCGCGCGCGACGACATCACATACGGCTCGACGGCGACCTTCAGCTCTTTGCAGTACCCGAGGGCCATGGTGTGGTGATACGGAATGCGGCCGGGGCCGGCGTTCAGGTACTGGTCCTTGTCGAAACGGCACGTCTGCTCCCACAGGTCGTTGCCGTGCTTCTCGACGATCTTGTCGCCAGTGCGGACGGTGTAGCTGCGTCCGCCGGAGCGGTGCTGCGCTTCGAGGATGATGACGGTGAAGCCGAGGTTGCGTTTCTTCAGCTCGTACGCGGCGGTGAGTCCGGCCACGCCGGCGCCGAGGATGACGATGGTCTTGCCGCTGCCCGATCCTTCCGGCAGTTGCGGCGGAGCGGCGTACGCGGATTCGGGCACGCGCACCATGCCCAGTGCCACCATCGATTCATAGACCGCCGCCGCGCCGCCGACGCGTCCGACCGTCTCGAGAAACCGCCTGCGAGTCCACTTGCCGCTCATGGAGCCTCCTCGCCTGATTGCCGAATATGGGGTTCCGTCAGAGTACGGGATGGAGACGGGTGGAGGCAAGAGGGGACGACGGCTACGTGTGATGATTCGTGGGTCAGGTCCCCCGCGTTGCTCAGCTCACCTGGAGTTGGAGATCGAAAACGATGCAAGTAGTATCCGTCTTTCTGCAAGGAGATTGTTATGGGCGCGAAACGCAACGCCAGGCCGGCCACTGTTTTTGAAGCGTCGGCGAGTGACTTTCGCCATTTCCGGGCGGTGAAGAAGGAGACATCGGCTCGCTATCTCCAGGCAGGCGTGGAGGTCTCGGCGCTTGCCGCGATGAACCCCGCCGCCAGCCCAAAACCAGCGCAGAACGTCGTCGGAGTCGGCATCGGAGAGAAGATCTCGAACGGCATCGCAACCGGAGTTCTGTCGGTCAAGCTTTTCGTCCGGGTGAAATACCCCGACGACGCCATTCCCGATGCCGATCGGTTGCCGAAGGAGATCGATGGATTGCCGACGGATATCGAGCAGGTCGGTACATTCCGGCGATTTGCTACGTCTCCGGCATCTCCGTCATCGATGCCCAATCCGCGAGGACGCTTTCGTCCGGCACGCCCTGGCTCGTCGATCGGATTCCAGGATCCTCTGAACAGCTTTACGATGGCGGGGACCTTTGGAGCGGTCGTCAAGAAAGGCAGCAAGCTCTTCGTGCTGAGCAATAACCACGTACTGGCGGATGAGAACAAACTGCCCATCGGTTCCCCGATCTTTCAGCCGGGACTGCTCGACGGCGGTAATCCGTCCAGCGATCGAATCGCTGCTCTCACCAAGTTCATCCCTCTGACAGCGCCGGCCCCGAACAAGGTGGACTGCGCCATTGCCGAAGCCGCCAGCGCGAGCATCGTTTCAAAGGACATTCTCTTCATCGGCCCACCCAAAGGAACAGCCGCCGCGGCCATCGATATGCAGGTGCACAAGTTCGGAAGAACGACAGGCTACCGTGTCGGCCAGGTTACGAGCATCGAGACCGACGTCACCATCGGGTATGAAATGGGGAACCTTCTGTTTACCAATCAGATACTGATCGTCGGCCGTAACAGCCAGGCATTCAGCGCGGCAGGCGACTCCGGATCGCTCATCCTGGAACGTAATACCAACCACGCCGTTGCGCTGCTGTTTGCCGGGTCCACTTCGCATACGATTGCCAACCACATTGAGGATGTGCTGGCGGCACTCGGGGTGACGCTGGCGTGACGCATGCAGCATAAGAGTGACGATGGCCTCGCACGACGAAATCCGACGCATCAAAGACCTCTACAGTCAAGAGCTCATGAGCAACCAGGGTGTTGCCGGCGTCGGAATCGAGAAGGATGACGGAAGCGATTACAAGCTTGTCGTCCATCTTGCCGATGAATCGGTACGGAAAGACCTCCCGGATCAACTCGAGGGTCACAAGGTCCACTACGTGGCCTCGGGGCCGTTCGTGAAACTCTGATACCTGGCGGCGGCACCCTCTTTTCGTAGAATCCTGGCCGGAGAAAATGGCTCACTCCCCGCGAAAACGAAGAGAGCCGCCAGCAGCCAGCGGAAGATTTCTTTCGCGATCCCCATTCGCGCATACTTCCCCGATGCGGCGACTTCTGATCGGTCTTTCTCTGCTGATGGCCACGTCTCTGAACGCGCAACACTTCGCCGACGCCGGCGACGGCGTCCGCCTCTGGTACGCCGACAGTGGAACGGGATCGCCGGTGATCGTGATCCACGGCGGGCCGGGGATGGATCACGATTCGCTGGCCGCCGACCTGGCGCCGCTGCGGCTACATCACCGCGTCATCGAATACGACCAGCGCGGCGGCGGCCGTTCCACGCTCCCTTCCGATACCGCTCTTCTGACGATCGATCATCACGTCGCCGATCTCGAAGCGCTCCGCATTCACCTCGGCCTGAAGAAGGTCACGCTGCTGGCGCACTCGTTCGGTCCCGCCATCGCCGCCCGCTACGCCATCCGCTACCCGGAGAATGTGGAGAGGATGATCTTCCTCTCCCCCATCCCGCCGGTGAAAGGGAAATTCTTCAAGGAGTACGGCGCCTCGCTCACGAAGCGTCTGACCGATGACCAACGCAAGCGCGCAGAGGAACTGCAGAAGGCGTTCGAGACATCGCCGGATGTCACCGCGGCCTGCCGCGAGTATTGGTCGATCATGACGCCGCCTCGCCTGGCGAGGTCGACGAGCGTGACGGTGGTGAAGTCGGACCTCTGCGCCGCGCCGCCGGAGGCGATCCGCTACGGGATGACCAAGACCAATCCCGCCACCTTCGGCTCCCTCGGCGATTGGAACTGGACGTCCGAGCTGGCCCGCGTCAAGGCGCCGGTGCTCATCATCCACGGCGAGGAAGACTCCATCCCGATGGCGATGGTGTCCAAGTGGGTGACCGCGCTGCCGAACGCGCGCATCCTTCGCCTGCCGCACACGGGACACTTTCCGCACGCCGAGCAGCCGGCAATCGTCTTTCCGGCTATCGAGACGTTCCTCGGGGGTGGGTGGCCGAAGGATGCGGTGAAGGAGTAGTGCTTTCTTCGCGGCTTCGCGGCTTCGCGTGACATCGATCTCACGCGAAGACGCGAAGGCGCGAAGGGGAGAACGGATGTTTCGGAGCGCGCGCGTTTGAACATTTCCGCCTATTCCCTGTATATCCTGAGGTGAATGGTCGTGTCTGAACGGCGGTCGCTCCTGATGCTCGGTGCAGCCGGCGTGGCCGTGTTCATCCTCGGCGTGGTCATCGCCTCTCTCTGGCTTCCCGAGTGGCGGAACGACCGGCTCCCCGCGGAGAGTTTCTTCGCATCGAGACTGCAGCAACTCGCCGCACCTGCCGGTCTCCGGATCGAGTCCTCTCCCCACGCGCAGTTGCGATCGAAAGCCATCATCTTTGACGATAGCTCCTTCCCACAGCCCGAGACGGCCTACGACATCCTTGGGACGCCAGCCGCCGACTGGCTGGCGCGGGAGGGACGCGGCCCGTTCGTCGAGGTCACCGCGCGAAGCCGTTGGCGAAACTGGAACGAAGACGGACAGCTTCGCGTCATCTTTTCCCTCCGGAGAGTCCCCATTGCGGCGGTCTGGATTCCGGACGACCTGTTTCACGTTCCGGTAACGGCCACCGGGCCGCTACCTCTCGAGCTGGACAGGCTGTTTCTCCCCCGGCCAGGCCGGAACAGGATATCGAGTTGCACGTGATGGCCCAGCCGATCCACCTCTCCAGCGTGCCGGGAACCTCGCCACCGGAGTCGCTGATCCGATTGGCCGTCAACGGGCCAGCCGCTCCGATGGTCCAACGCGTCGTCGGTCCGCTTGGCTGGTGGCGTAACCGGCTGGAGAGCCTGACGATCGGATCGTTTCTGTCGGCGCGCCTGATGGAAGTGACCGTTCGCGCGGCGTTCCTGCTCGGCGTTGTGATCCTCTTCTTCGTCCTGCTGATACAACGCCGGATCGAGTTGAAGAAAGGCCTGGTTCTCGCGGCCTTCTCGATCGCCTTCTCGCTGCCAGGACCGTTGTGGAGCTCGACGACCTGGGTTCATGTCATCGAGTCGGCCGCCGGCGTAATCGGCAAAGGTCTGTTCCTGTTCATCCTCTGGTCGGCCGCCGAATCGTGGCTTCGCTCGACGGTACCGGGCTTCCGCACCTCCCTCGACACGCTCCGCGCCGGACGCCTCGGGCCGAAAGGAGGGAGGGCATTGCTGGCGGGATGGTCGATCGGTGCGTGCGTGGCCGGGCTGTGGCTGATGGCGATGTCGTTCGGGACAATGATTCCGGGAGTAGCGCCGACCGACGGGAGCATCCGGCTGCCGCTCTTCGGCATCACCTTCTCGCCAATCGATGACGGCGCGTTCCGGACCGGTCTGATCATGCTCGTCATCTGCGCGGCGCTGCAATTCCCGCTGGTCCGGCGCATTCGCGGCGCCGCAACCGTCCTCGGCGCGCTGGTGCTGGCCACGCGGATTCCGCTGTCGTCGTTCGGCATCGCTTTCGCCGTGGGCCTGGTCCTGACCGCTGTGCTGGTCATCGGGTACGCGAGGTTCGGTCTGACCGCCCTCCTGACCGCGGCATTGATGTCGACCGTCCTTCCGGCCGCGCTCTTTTCACTGCTTCATTTCTCATGGATGCCGGCGTCGGCGCTGCTTCTCCTCACCCTGGCCGTCGTCCCCATCCCTCTGGGCCTCCTCGGCGTCCGGCGCAGCGATGAGGCGGAAGAAGGTCCGCTTCCCCTCCCCGGTTTCGCACGGCGGCTGGAGGAGGAGAACCGGCTGAAGTACGAGATGGACCTGCTGGCGCGGATGCAGCTCGGCCTCCTGCCGCGGGAGATGCCAGCCATCGAGGGATACGAGATCGCGGCCCGCTCGATCCTCGCCACCGAGGCCGGCGGAGATCTGTACGACTTCGTGCGCGACGAGGAGGGGCGGCTCTGGATCGCGGCGGGAGACGTGTCGGGTCACGGATACTCGTGCGCGATCGCGCAGGCGATGACGAAGGCCGGACTGGCCAGTCTCGTGGAAGCGGATAGGACTCCGGCGATGGTTCTGCAGCGGCTCGACCTGGTGCTGCGCACGATCGGCTCTCCGCGCACGTTCACGTCGCTGGTGCTGCTGCGTCTCGATCCGGCAACGGGCGATGTGCTGGTCAGCAATGCCGGCCATCCTTATCCCTGGATCACGCAGAGCAACGAGGTGCGCGAGATGGATCTCCCTTCGCTGCCACTGGGACTGGGACCGGAACGGCATTACGCAGACACCGAACTGTCGATGCGGATCGGGACCACCGTCGTCCTCTTCTCCGACGGCCTGTTCGAAGCCGGCGACGCCCTTGGCCACCCCTACGGCTTCGACCGCCTCCGCCAGCTCCTCGGCAAAATCGCCCGCCGCCCCGCCCCTGCAATCCTGTCCGCTATCCTCGACGACTGGCGCGCCCACACCGGCAACGAAGCGCCGGCGGATGACACGACGATCGTGGTAGTGAAACGGAGCGGGTGAGGGGGTGAACCCCCATCCTTACAGGCTCGCCGCGCCCGCCGTCAGGATGGGCAATACTTGAATTAGACAGAATGCCTTCCCACGCAGACTTCGTCGATATGTCCTCTGACCGGCAATGGGTCTGGGGTGTCCGGGACTTCTATCAAGCCGTGCGCGTCGTCTTTGGAAGGATCGGAACCGCGTCCGTCACGAGCATCGCCGGGATCATTCTGCTGGCGCCGCTCGTTTTCGCATGGATTGCGGTTCAGCAAGGCCGCCCGGCGCTCGTCGTCTGGTCGGTGTTGTCGGCAATCTCCTGGTACCTGGCCCGGCCGAACTTCGGCTTCCTCGACGTGATTTCGCGTGCCGTCTGTCTCGGCATCGCATCTCTACTGGCGCGCTCCGGCGGCAAGCTGCACCTCGTAGGCGGAACCCTTGTCGTGGTCGTCTTTCTTCTGGGTGCGCTCACGAAGGTTGTGGTCATGCAGGTGATGCAGTTCCGCCTTCGGCGGTCGCCGGAAGCGTTTGAGCGATTGGTTGCGGCGGACCAGTTCGTGTTTGAGCGGCGCACCTCGTAGCCATGCGGCAACGACCGTTGCCTGGTGGCATCGAACGGGAGATACTGGTTCCATGGCAGCCGCTTCTGCCTTTCGTCTGGTCTTTTACGATTCCGATTGTCGATGAGACATCCTGAAAAGCACCGAACAAACCGGATTGGATGGCTCCGTGCCGCCGTCCTCGGGGCGAACGACGGGATCGTCTCCACCGCCAGTTTGATCGTGGGCGTGGCCGCGGCCCACGTCAACCGCAGCAGCATTCTGCTCACCGGCGTTGCCGGTCTGGTGGCGGGGGCGATGTCGATGGCCGCGGGCGAGTATGTGTCCGTCAGCTCACAATCCGACACGGAACGCGCCGATCTGGATCGGGAGCGTGAAGAGCTGGCGACTGACGGCGAACGCGAACACGCCGAACTGGCCGCCATCTATGTTTCGCGGGGACTCGACGCCGAGCTCGCCAGGCAGGTCGCCACTCAACTGATGGCCAAGGATGCACTGGGGGCTCACGCCCGCGACGAGTTGGGCATCTCCGACAGACTCACAGCGCGGCCGATTCAGGCGGGATTGGCTTCGGCTGCCTCATTCGCGGCCGGTGCGGCCATGCCAATGCTGCTCGTCCTGTTTGTGCCCGTCTCCGCCCTGGTCTGGACCGTCTCGGGCAGCTCGCTATTCTTTCTGGCGCTGTTGGGTTCCCTGGCAGCCCGAGCCGGAGGCTCACCTGTGTGGAAATCCGTCGCACGCGTGACCTTTTGGGGAGCTGTGGCGATGGCAATCACCGCCGGAGTTGGCGCTTTGTTCGGCGCGACTCTTTGAGGCTTATCGCCTTCGTACGCCAGCTCCGAGGAGAATGGTCAACTACACTGATGTCTGAGCGACTCGAGTTTCGCTACTCACCGCGGGGACAGCTCGGTCTCATCGCCATAGGCTGCGCGCTTGTTGCTGCTTCATGGTTTACCGCCGCGACGCATCCGGATGTCGTCTATCGCACGGTCGGCTGGCTTGGAGTCGGATTCTTTTCTCTCTGCATCGTCATCGGGGTCACGCGCCTGCTTACCGGCGGCGTTCCTTTCGTTTTCGATCTCTCCGGCATCGCATTTCCCAGCGGCAGCTTCGGTCTGCTTCCCTGGACCGAGATCAAAAGCTACGCGGTCGTGACCGTACGAGGCAATCACTTCCTTGCCTTCACGTTCCACGATCCTGACCGGATCCTTGCGCGCGTTTCGGCAGCGAAACGAAAATGGGCGTCCGCCAACCAACGGCTTGGCTGGGGCCATTGGGCCCTCTCGTTCGCGGGCCTGACTCCCGGTATGGACGACGCGATCGCCTTTATCCGCGAACACTCGTTGCTGCAGCCACGGGCCTGACCGGCATCGCAGGTACGTTACTATTTCGCCTGCAGCTCACGACATGCCTGAACAATTGCCAGAACACGACTGGAAGCGCTGGCAACACTTGGCGCCGACACTCCTGAACCGCTTCTGCGACTCTGTCGTCTCCAAAGCTTCCGGCTTCTCGACCGGGGAATCAGGCCATGAAAAGTTCCTGGCTCTCTATGAATACCTCGGCGAATCCAACCGGGACATCGCCGTCGTTTTCGATAACCGCCGCAGGTCCAACGCCATCCTTCAGATCGCCGCAGCGGTGACTCGCGGAATCATGTCCGCGAGCGAGTTGAGCTCCTTTTCCGAGGAAACACAGGAGCGTATTCGCATGATCGCAGGCATCGTTGACTGAAAATTTTCTTGTCGCGGATGGATGCGGTGCGCGCCAGCTGGGCCCGGGCTGGAAAGTGCCCGTCATTCCCTGGCGCCACAAGGATTGATGGGACGCTGACGTTGATTCCGCCGACGCCGAAACCGTCAGCGGGATCATTCGCCGGCAGGACGCGGACGGCAGCCGGTGGTGCGAGCGATTAGCGTATCTTCGTCGTTCCAAGCAACGCCAGCATACTGGCGAGTGCAATGAGAGCCCAGCCCGATGCGGCCGGGAGCAATGTCGGATCGATCGAGGTGATGATTGCAGTGGAGGAGTTGTTCGTGGAATTCGGGTCGACTTGCGTCGCGGAAACTGTTGCTGTGTTGGAAACGGTGCCGGGTTGTAGTGGGCTACTCAACTGGATGCTAACCGTAGCGCTGCCGCCGTTCGACAATGTACCGATTGAGCAGGTCACTGTGGTCGTTCCGCCGCACGATCCTTGTGACGATAATGCAGAGACCAGCGTGGCCCCCGCAGGAAGGACGTCACTCAAGACCACGCTGCTTGCTGCGCCGGGACCGCTATTAGCGATACTGATTGTGTAATTGAGGTTTCCGCCAGCGGGGAAGGGCGGGCCTCCGGCTACTGACTTTGTAACGCTTACATCAGCCTGGGCCATTGCGAAGACCCACGCGGCTCCCACCAGGTTGTGGTCGGTCGGCCCTCCGAGGATGGCCGTGTTGCTGTCGCCGGAGATGGACACGGCGATCCCTTGTCCAGCGTTCCCCACAGCGCCCGAGCCAATCAGCTTGGGTCCTTGCTGGGTCCAGACACCTCCGCTCCTGGTCCATACCCATGCAGCTCCGGCGCTACTGTTATCCGCGAACCCTCCGACAATGGTCGTGTTGCCGTCGGCGGAGAGCGACACCGAGACACCTTGGTTGGCGTCCCCGACAGCACCCGAGCCGACCAGCTTGGGTCCTTGCTGGGTCCAGACGCCTCCGCTCCTGGTCCACACCCAGGCAGCACCAGCGAACTCATTGTCGGTGTCCCCACCAACGACAGCCGTATCGCCGTCAGCGGAAAGAGAAACCGAGCAGCCCTGACCACCATGAGCACTCCCTACGGCGCCCGAGCCGACCAACTTGCTGCCTTGTTGTGTCCAGACTCCATTTCCTCTCGTCCAGACCCACGCGGCCCCGTGGCCACTTTGGTCGATGTTGCCTCCTACGATAGCCGTGTTCCCGTCGGCGGAAAGAGAAACAGAGACGCCTTGTCGCGCGTCCGCTGAGCCGTTCGATCCGACCAGCTTGACTCCCTGCTGCGTCCAGACGCCACCGCTCCTCGTCCAAACCCATGCTGCTCCGGCGTCATTGTTGTCGCGTCCCCCTCCAACGATTGCTGTATTGCCATCGGCCGAAAGCGACACAGAGTTACCTTGCAGAGCTATTCCTGAAGTACCCGAACCTACGAGTTTCGGGCCCTGCTGAGTCCAGACACTCCCGCTCCTCGTCCAGACCCACGCTGCTCCAGTGTCACTGTTGTCTCGGTACCCGCCGACAATCGCGGTATTTCCATCCGCAGAAAGCGCCACTGAACTGCCTTGCTCGGCTCCCCCTACTGCGCCGGAGCCCACCAACTTGGTTCCCTCCTGCGCCCAGACTCCTCCGGTCCTCCGCCAGACCCACGCGGCTCCGACTGCTACGTTATCGAAGAGTCCTCCGATGATGGCCGTGTTGCCGTCAGCGGAGATGGATACGGAGTTGCCTTCGAAAGGCTGAACCATGGCGTCGGCGGCTAGTAACTTCGGCCCTTGTTGCGAAAACTGCGCGAAGGCTGAATGGCAATAGAGGGTCGTAAAGACGACGGCGATCAGGACAACCGTATGGCGGTTTTTCATGGGGTTTCGTGGAGCAAGAGGCCGGCATCATATGTCACGCGATGGGGCTGAGCCGGTCTCCTCAATGGCTGATCAAACGCGGATCCCCAGCCAGATCCTCAATCCTCCTCGCCAGAAATCTTCGCTCCGCTTCGTTGCCAGCCAGCGCGAGCGCGCGTCGGTAGCTCGCGACGGCGTCGTCAACGCGGTCGAGGCGGCGAAGAAGATCGGCGCGCGTGGCGTGCCAGAGGTGGTAGTCGTCGAGAGAATCCGAAAGGGCATCGACGAGGGGCAGCGCGGCGGCCGGGCCGTCGGCCATTGAGACAGCGACCGCCTGGTTGAGCGCGACGACCGGCGCAGGATGCAGTGCGTACAAACGCTCGTAGATGGCCATGATCTGTCGCCAGTCGGTCGCCTCGGCAGACGGCGCATCCGCATGGATCGCCGCGATCGCCGCCTCCAGCGCGTACGTTCCGGGACGCCACTGGCGCAGCGACGATCGAAGAATCGACCGTCCTTCCTCGATCTCCTCGCGGTCCCATCGCGAACGATCCTGATCGGCGAGCAGCACGATCTCGCCGGCGTCGTCGACACGGGCGTTTCTGCGCGCGTCGTGAAGCAGCATCAACGCCAGAAGCGCCTCGAGCTCGGGATTGGGCATCAGCGTTCGCAGCATCCTCGCCAATCGGATGGCCTCGGCGCAGAGATCGTGCCGGACCAGCGCCACACCGCCGGCGGCGGCGTAGCCTTCGTTGAAGACGAGATAGACGACCGCCATGACCGCGGAGAGCCGCTCGCGAAGCTCGGAAGCCGGCGGCACGCGGTACGGAATGGCCGCGCCACGGATCTTCGACTTGGCGCGCACCAGCCGCTGCGCCATGGTCGCCACCGGAACGAGAAACGCCCGTGCGATCTCCTCGGTGGTCAGGCCGCACAGCGTCCGTAGCGTCAGCGCCACCTGCGCTTCCTCGGCCAGGGCCGGATGGCAGCAGGTGAAGATCAGCCGAAGCCGTTCGTCAGGCACACCGGACTCCTCATCGCTCTCAACGCCGCCATCGACGAACGCCGGCGTGAGCGCCGCCAGTTCGGCCTGTTTGTCCGCGAAGCGCGCCTGCCGCCGCAGACGATCGAAGGCCTTGTGCCGCGCGGTACCGTAAAGCCACGCCCGTGGATTGCGCGGGACCTCGCCGGACCACTCGGTCACGGCGATGGCGAAGGCCTCCTGCAAGGCCTCCTCGGCGACGTCGAAATCGCCGAGGAGGTGAATGAGGGCGGCCAGAAGCCGTCCCCATTCGGCGCGGAAGATCTCCTCGATAGCGGTCAAGAGACCGACATCATAGTTACGAGAACGTCATGATGGGCCGTACTTCGATGGAGCCGGAGCGTGCTCCCGGAATCTTCGAAGCGACGGCGATGGCCGCGTCGAGATCGGGCGCGTCGATCAGGTAGTAGCCGCCGAGCTGTTCCTTCGTCTCCGCAAACGGTCCGTCGGTCGTCAGCCGCTTGCCGTCGCGCACGCGCACCGTGGTGGCGGTGCTGGTCGGCTGCAAGGCGTTGCCGCCTTTGATCGTCCCCGCGAACTCCTGGCCGAACGCGCCGTACTCGCCCATTTCCTTGTCGAGCTCTCCCTTGTTCAGCCCTTCAAAACGCTTCTCACCTTCGTAAATCAGCAGCAGGTATTCCATGGTTTCTTTCTCCTTGCTCCATAGTCGAACGGCCGCCCCCGAAATCGACAGGCTGATCGAACTTTTTTTGGCTGCTATCCTCGACGGCGATGAAGCCGGCGTATTTCCCCACCCCTGCCGCCTTTCGCAAGTGGCTGGAAACGAATCATGCCTCGGCGACGGAGCTTCTGGTCGGGTTCTATAAAAAAGACTCCGGCAAGGCGTCGATCACCTGGCCGGAATCGGTCGATCAGGCGCTCTGCTTCGGCTGGATCGACGGCGTGCGCCGGCGGATCGACGACGTCAGCTACAGCATCCGCTTCACGCCGCGAAAGCCGACCAGCAACTGGAGCGCGATCAACATCGCCCGCGTGGAGGAGCTGACGAAGCTCGGCCTGATGCGCCCCGCCGGTCTGCGCGCCTTCGAACAGCGCCGCGAAGACAAGTCGGCCATCTACGCCTACGAGAACGCGGTACGGACGCTCGACCCGGCCGACGAGAAGACGTTCCGCGCGAACCGGAAGGCCTGGCAGTTCTTCAACGCCCAGGCGCCGTGGTATCGGCGCGTCTGCATCTACTGGGTCACGAGCGCGAAAAAAGAAGAGACGCGCGCCCGCCGGCTGGCCACGCTGATCCACGACTCCGCGAACGGAGAGAAGATCGGCCTGGTGACCCTGAAACCGAAAACGTAGGTCGGACTCTCTTGTCCGACCGGTACTTGCGCGGATGTAAGTCGAAGCCCATTCGCTCTCGATACGGCGGTTGCAATCGGCAGTTGCGCAAGCACCGGTCGGACTGGCGAGTCCGACCTACGTACCGCGCTCAGTTCGCGTTCGTCCCTCCGCTCGAGCTGATTCCCGGGGTAACGTAGCTGCCGTCGCCGCTCACGTTATCGACGATGGATGCGTAGACGAAGATCGGATTGCTGCTGAGGAAATGAAGCGTGGACGTGACCACGTCGCCGTTGATTCCGGTGATCAGCCCGCCGATCAGCGGGAGCTGCAGTTGCTGCCACGGATTGAGCGACAGAACGCGCGTGCCGATGACGGTGCCGTTGCCGTCGAGCAGTTCGAACGCCGCCGTCGAGGTGCTGTCGCTGGGGTTGAAGAATCCGATGTTCGTACGCGACGTCGGCGTACCGACCGGCGGCACGCTGACGATGTTCGAGAGTCCGACCAGCGTTCCTTCCGTCAGCGCCGCCGTTCGCGGCAAGCCCGCCGCGTACTGGCCGAACGTCCCGGCGCCGGCCGCGGCCTGGTTGTTGTAGATGCGGGCATTCGCAAAGATGTTGTTGGCGGTGACCAGCCGCAGCGCGCCGATGCCGTCGATCGGCACGCCGAATGCGCTGCTGGCGACGTCGCGATAGGCAGCCATCCCGCGGGGAAGGAGCGTCGCCCAGGCCTCGAACAGCGCGGAAGCGCTCCCCAAACCAGCCGGGAAAAACTGAATCATGACGTCGGCGTTGACGGCCGCGCCCTGAGGGGCGTTGTTGTAGATATTCAGATCGGTCATAAAGTTCGTATTGCCGGCGCCGTGCACCGAGCCGGCAACCGGAATGAAGATCTCGTGAGCCGGTTGCGGCGCGCCGGCAGCCGCGCAGGCGGCGCCCGAGTCAGGGGTCCTGGCGATCACGCGAACGCCGGCCGGCAGAGACTCCAACGCCTGGGCACGTGACGCCGCGATCTGGGTCGTGCCGGCAAAACGGCCGGTTGCTCCGGTCGTCAGATTCGTCCCGACGGTGATCGGACCGTTTCCGCCGAGGTTGTCGCCGATCTCCAGCGCGACAAGCGTGTTGCCGAGACCGTTGGTGATCAGATCGTAGCGAAGCGTATACGTCACGCCGCCGGTGTCGGGAGTCAACGCCAGAACGAACGTGCCGGCGCCGCTGGACGAGCCATTGCCTCCGTTGCACAACCCGCTCGTGCCGGAGATCCTCCCGGCAAGATAGACGGTATTCGCGCCGATGATCGTGCCGCGCACGGCGCCCGCCGGGAATCCGGATGCCGTGATGACCAGATAGAAGTTCTGTGGATTGGCCAGGAGCTGATTGATCACACCCGGGTCGAGCGTGGCCGTCCCGTTGAAGTGGCCGTTCACGAACCCGTTATTCACGTCGCTGAAGGTCTTGATGGCCGCGCCGTCGGTGCCGGGCGCGCCCACGAACAAGGTCACGCCGGTGATGTCGGTCAGGCCGAGCGTGGTGACGTCGAGCGTCCCCAGAGCGCCATTGATCGTCAGCGTGGCGGTGGCGAAACCGTTCGCCGAGGCCCCTCCGCCCACGACGTTGCTGCCGGTGAGCGCCGCGTGAAAGACCAGGGGAGTCTGCTGCGCGGCGAGAACGGGAACGACGAGGGCAACCAACAAAGCAACAGGGAGATATGTGCGCATCGGGAAATCCTTCCTTCGAAATGCAACCCGTGCAAGTGCGGGGCCGGAAAAGTACACTCCCCGCAGTGTCTGAGCTGCGTCGTGACATCGGCCTCTGGCGCGGCATCGCCCTGAACATGATCGACATGGTCGGGATCGGGCCGTTCATCACGATCCCTTTGATCCTGTCGGCCATGGGCGGCGGTCGCGGCATGCTGGCCTGGATTCTGGGCGGGCTTCTGGCCATCAGCGACGGCCTCGTCACCGCCGAGCTCTCGGCCGAGATCCCCGGCTCCGGCGGCTCGTACGTCTTTCTGCGCCACGCCTACGGGAAAGCCGGCCGGCTCATCTCCTTCCTCTTCCTCTTCCAGATCCTGATCTCCGCGCCGCTGTCGATGGCCTCGGGCTGCATCGGTTTCGCCAGCTATCTGAAGGTGGTCATCCCCGCCGCGGGCAATCACATCGGACTGAGTGCCACGGTGGTCTGCATCGTGACCATGCTGCTGCTCCTGCGCCGCATCGAATCGATCGGCAAGTTCTCCATCCTGCTCTGGGCCGGCGTGCTGGCCACGCTGGCCATCGTCATCGGCGCCGGTCTGCCTCATCTCAAGCTCGCCGCGTTCGAGTTCTGGCGCGCGCCGCGGCTCGACGGCGGCATCGGCTTCGCCGGCCTCGGCGCGGCGCTGATCTACGCGGTCTACGACTACCTCGGCTACTACAACATCTGCTACATCGGCGACGAAGTGCGCGAACCGACGCGGACCATCCCCCGCGTGATCGTGATCTCCATCCTGACCATCGGTGCGATCTACCTGGTGATGAACGCCTGCCTGATCTCGGTCCTGCCGATGAAGGTGGCCATGAATTCCCCCTCGGTCGTCGCCGACTATCTGGCCGCGCTCCTCGGCCAGCGCGCTGCGCAATGGATCTCGATCCTGATCCTATGGACCGCCTTCGCCTCGATCTTCTCGCTGATGCTCGGCTACTCGCGCATCCTCTATGCCGCTGCGCGCGACGGCAACTTCTTCGGCCTCTTCGCCAGACTGCACGCCACCGAGGCCTATCCGTATGTGTCGATCCTCTTCCTCGGATGCGTGGCCGCCGCCTTCTGTTCGCTCTCGCTCAAGAATGTCCTGCAGGCCATCCTCTCGATCCGGGCGGTGATCCCGTTCATGGCCCAGATCATCGGCGCGGTGATCCTGCGGACACGCGAGCCGGAGCGCCCGCGTCCCTTCCGCATGTGGCTCTACCCGCTGCCCGCGATCATCGCCCTCGGCCTGTGGAGCTACATCGTCATCTCGCCGCAGAAGGGTCTTCGCGTGGGCGGGCTGTACGTGATCGCGGCGGGGACGTTGTTTTATGTCGTGCGCGGTTGGCTGGAAAAGAGGCATTCATCCGCAGATGTCGCAGATACACACAGATAGGTTCTCATCTGCGTTTCATCTGCGTCATCTGCGGACAAAAACATCCGACCGCACACGAAACACCGACTCCTGCGCGAACCTCTTCCTGTACAGCGCGATGATGGCGGTGATCCGCCTCTCGACGTCACCGCTGACCGGATGTACTACCTGCACGATGTGCGTCCGCTCGCGCTCGATCACGTTGTGCTCGTCGCGCCATTGACCGGAGGCTTCCCACGTGGTCAGACCGGAGGGGAACCGCGAGGTGATCTCGTCGGCGAGAAACGTCTGCCACTCGGCGTCGGTGACGGGGGCCGAGCCGTCCGGCTTCTGCGTCCCGAAGTAGAGCGTATCCATCTGCTGCTGCTCGTAGATGGCCACGCCGGCGCATGAGAGCGTCAGCAGAAGGAGAAACGCGGCCGCGGTACGCATGGCCGATAGAATGCCACGCATGCGCCGCTTCGTCATCGCAATCAGCATTTCACTCATAGCCTTCGCCGCCTCCGCGCAGCTCAGCGAGGCCATCATCGACAAAGACGTCCGCGACACGATCGAGGCGTGGCACCTGCCGGGGCTGGCCATCGCCGTCGTCCAGAACGATCGCGTTATCTTCGTCAAAGGCTACGGGATCAAGGAGACCGGCAAGACGGACGCGGTCACCGCCGACACCCTTTTCGAGCTCGGCTCGACGACGAAGGCATTCACCGCCACGGCCATGGCCATGCTGGCGGACGAGAAGAAACTGTCGTGGGACGATCCGGTCCGCAACTACCTCCCCGGCTTTCACATCTCCGACGCCTGCACCGACTCGCTCATCACCCTGCGCGACATCGCCTCGCACCGCAGCGGCGTGGCGCGGCACGACGAGCTGTGGGACGACAGCGACTTCAGCCGCGATGAGCTGATCCACCGCATCGGCATGATGAAAATCTGGCGGCCGATCCGCGCCGGATACCAGTACAACAACCTGATGTTCGTCACCGCCGGCGAGGCCGCGGCGTCGGCGGCGAAGATGCCGTGGGAGCAACTGGTCCGCACCCGCATCTTCGCGCCGCTGGGAATGACCGAATCGCGGATCGCCTTCGCCGACTGGCCGAAGTCCGATCACGCCACCGGCCATCGCTGGGATTCGAAAAGCGAGCGCTCCGTCATCCAGCCGATGCGCAACTACGACGCCCTGGCCCCCGCCGGCACGATCAAGTCGTCCGCGCACGACATGGCCCAGTGGCTCCGCTTCCAGCTCGCCGGAGGCGTCATCGACGGCAAGCGGCTGTTGTCGCAGGAAGCGCTCGAAGAGACACACACGCCACAAACGATCATTCCCATCGGTCCGGCCACGCGCCAGCTCTATCCCGACATGAATTTCCTCACGTACGCACTCGGCTGGAACGCTTCCGACTACCACGGCGAGCTGCTGGTGGCGCACGGCGGCGCGCTGAACGGCTTCCGGTCGAATGTCACGCTCCTGCCGAAGCGCAACCTCGGCATCGCCATCCTGGAGAACGTCGGCCGCGGAACGGCGCTGGCGGCGCTGCGGAACACGATCATCGATCAATTCCTCGGCGCGCCGGCGCGCGACTGGAACGGCGAGCTTCTCGACGACGAGAAAGTCGACGGAGCAAAAGCCGAGGCCAGGCAGGCCGAGCGCGTGGCCAGGCGCGCCACCGCTCCCAAACCGTCACACGACCTCGCCGCGTACGCCGGCACCTTCCACAACGCCGGCTTCGGCGACGCCACGATCTCCGCCGCCGGCGATGCCCTCGTCCTGCACTGGGAACGGATCACGCTGCCGCTGGTCCATGAGAATTACGACACCTTCAGCGCCATCGACACCGTCGAAGACATCGATGAGCCGGTGCAGTTTCGACTCTCATCGGACGGCACGATCGCCGGTCTCACGCTGTTCGGGGAGGAGTTCGATCGGCGATGAGCGAAGACAAACGCGTCGTCATCATCGGCGGCGGCTTCGGCGGCCTCTACGCCGCGAAAGCGTTAAAGAAGTCGCCTGTCCGCATCACGCTCATTGACCGGCACAACTATCACCTCTTCCAGCCGCTGCTCTATCAAGTGGCCACAGCGGCGCTCAACCCGAGCGACATCGCCGCGCCGATCCGCGCGGTGCTGCGGAAACAGAAGAACGCCAGCGTGATCATGGGAGACGCCACCGGCATCGATCCCGATCGCAAAGTCATCCGCCTCGCCGACGGCGAGCTTGCCTATGACATCCTCATCATCGCCACCGGCGCCACGCATTCGTACTTCGGCCATCCGGAGTGGGAGCAGAACGCGCCCGGCCTGAAGACGATCGATGATGCGCTGGAGATCCGCCGCCGCGTGCTGCGCGCCTTCGAGGCGGCCGAGCGGGAGACCGATCCTGCGCGACAACGGGCCTGGCTCAACTTCGTCGTCGTCGGCGGCGGTCCGACCGGCGTCGAGCTGGCCGGCGCGCTGTCGGAGATCGCCCGGCAGACGATGATCCGCGACTTCCGGCGCATCAATCCGTCGAGCGCGCGCGTGATCCTGATCGAAGGAGTAGGCCGCGTCCTCCCTCCCTACCCGCCCGCCCTGTCGGAGAAAGCGGCGGCGCAATTGCGCGGCCTCGGCGTTGAGGTGATGACCAACGCACTCGTCACCAACGTCAGCGATCACGACGTCCGCGTCGGCGAAACGACCATCCCCACCCGCACCGTCCTCTGGGCCGCCGGCGTCCAGGCCGCGCCGCTCGCCCGCACCCTCGGCGCCCCACTCGACCGCGCCGGACGCGTTCTCGTCGAGCCGGACCTGAGCATCCCCGGCCATCCCGACGTCTTCGTCATCGGCGACCTCGCCTCTGTGCCGGACGTCCCCGGCGTCGCCCCCGCCGCGATCCAGGAAGGGACGCACACCGCGAAGAACATCGAACGGATGATGGCCGGCCAGCCCACCCTCCCCTTCCGCTATCACGACAAAGGATCGCTGGCCACCATCGGCCGCGCCGCCGGCGTCGCCGACTTCGGCCGCCTCAAACTCACCGGCTTCCTGGCCTGGGCCGCCTGGCTCAGCGTGCACATCTTCTTCCTCATCGGTTTCCGCAACCGTCTCCTGGTGATCCTGCAATGGGCCTGGGCATACGTGACGTTCCAACGGGGCGCGCGGCTGATCACGGGGAAGGTCGAGCCGCTGATGAAGGAGTAACGCGAAGCGCGAATCGCCGGCTGGCACCCTGGGACCGCGTGCGTCTCGCGCGCGCGTCGGGCAGGATGTTGAGAAGAAGCGCGGGCGAGACGCCCGCGCTCCCAGGGGGGCAAGCGCCGTTACAATGCGCCCCCACTTGTCCGTCATCGATCTCGTCATCATCATCGCGTACCTGGCGGCGGTCGTTGCCATCGGGTTCTGGTGCCGCAAGCGGCAGAAGACGACGCGGCACTATTTCCTGGCAGGGCGCCAGTTGCCGTGGTGGGCGATCTCCGGGTCCATCGTGGCGACGGAAACCTCCGCGATCACCTTTGTCTCCATCCCCGGACTGGCCTATTCGCGCGGCGGAAACTTCACATTCCTCGAGCTCGTCCTCGGATATCTGATCGGCCGCATCGCCATCTGCGTGCTCTTCATTCCGGCCTACTTTCAAAGGAACCTACTGACGATTTACGAGCTGCTGCGCAACCGCTTCGGCGACGGGGTTCGGAGTCTTGCGGCCTCGCTCTTCATCGTCATGCGCACGGTGGCCGACAGCGTGCGGCTGTTGCTGACCGCGGTGGTGATGTCCTCCGTCTGGCAGGCCTTTCTGCCGAACACTGACCGGGCCACGGCAGCGGCGGTCTCGGTGGTCTGCATCGGCGGGGTCATGCTCCTCTTTACCGCCGTGGGCGGAATGGAAGCGGTGGTCTGGACCGAGATCCTGCACGTCGGGGTCTACATCATCGGAGCGGTCGCCGCGGGCGTCATTCTCATCGGCTCGATCCACGGCGGGCTGGCGGGGGCGATCGCGGCCGGACGGGAGGCCTGCAAGTTCCGGGTGTTCGACTTCGCGCTCGACCTCTCGCGGCCGTACGCCTTCTGGGCGGGCCTGATCGGCGGCGCATTTCTCAACATGTCCACGCACGGAACAGACCAGTACATGGTGCAGCGCTATCTGTGCACCACCAGCGCCCGCAAAGCGCAAACCGCGCTGCTCGTCTCCGGCCTGGTCATCCTGGTGCAGTTCATCGGATTCCTTTTCATCGGGGTACTGCTTTTCGCCTACTATCAACCATCGAAACTGGCCACGTACGCGGTGGGGGCCGCCGCCGCGCCGTTTCACTCCCCCGATGAAGTCTTCCCCGACTTCATCATTCATCACATGCCGATCGGCATTGCGGGACTGCTCGTTGCGGCAGTGCTGGCAGCGGCAACATCGCCGTCGGTGAATTCGATCGCGGCCACGGCTCTCTCCGATCTCTATCAGCCGTTGGTCCGCGGACGGAGCGATCAACATTACCTTCGCGTCTCGCGTCTGCTGACCGTCGGCGCGGGCATCGCGCAGATCGGCGTCGCGCTTTCGCTGCGGGGGCAGACCCGTTCCGCGGTCGATACGGCGCTCTCGGTTGCCTCTTTCATCAATGGTCCCATCCTCGGCGTGTTCCTCCTCGGCACGGCCAGACGCGGCGGTCCGCGGGCGGCCTTCATCGGCATGAGTGCCGGTCTGGCCGTCGTGATCGCTGTCCGTTTTGCCACGGTGGTGGCGTGGCCGTGGTACACCGTCATCGGCTCGCTGACGACATTCGCCGTTGGCGCGCTCATCCCGGAAAAAGAACATGCGCCCGCTTAGCGTCGCCTTACTCGTTCTCCTCGCCGGTTGCCGGACGACGCAAACGTCGGGCGCCTTCGACGCCGGCCGTCTGCATGAGATCGACCGGACCATCGATACGGCCATCGCCGAGCACAAGCTTCCCGGCGGCGTCTTCCATCTCGAGCGCGGCGGCGCGGTGTACGAGAAGAGCTACGGCAACCGCGCGCTCGTTCCCGCGGTCGAGCCGATGACCGCCGATACGATCTTCGATGCGGCCTCGCTCACGAAAGTCGTGGCCACGACACCGTCGATCTGGCTGCTGATCGAACGGGGAACGATCGAGCTGGACGCGCCGGTGAGCCGCTACATCCCCGAGTTTCGCGGCGGCTGGCGCCACGAGATCACCATCCGCCATCTCCTCACCCACACCTCGGGGCTGCGGCCCGATCTCGATCTTTCGCCGCCATGGAGTGGCTACGACACCGCCATCCGCATGGCCATCGCCGAGGAGCCGCGGCAAAGGCCGGGGTACACGTTCCGGTACAGCGACATCAATTTCGAGCTGCTCGGCGAGATCGTGCGGCGCGTGTCGGGCGTCGACCTCGATGTGTTCGCGAAGCGGGAGGTATTTGCACCACTCGGAATGAGCGACACCGGGTTTCGGCGGTCGGGAGCAGGGGGCCGGGAGTCGGAGAAAGACCCGCGAGATTCCTCTCCGACCCCCGACCCCCGGCTCCCGGCCCCCGAACCCCGCATCGCCCCAACGGAACAAACCCCCGAAGGCATGCTCCGCGGTGTTGTACACGATCCCACTGCGCGGCGAATGGGCGGCGTGGCGGGGCACGCGGGGATGTTCACCACGGTCCACGACCTTTCGCTCTACGCGCGCATGCTCCTGCGCGGCGGCTCGCCGATCCTCAAAACGGATACCGTCAACAGGATGATCACGGTCGTCTCGCCGCCGGACGTCGCGGTGCGGCGGGCGGGCGGCTTCGATCTCGACTCCTCCTTCAGCCGCCCGCGCGGCGAGATCTTTCCGCTCGGCTCGTTCGGCCACACAGGCTTCACCGGCGGCATGCTGTGGATCGATCCTTTCTCGAAGACGTTCTTCGTCTTCCTCTCGAACCGCGTGCACCCCAACGGCACCGGCGACGTCCTTCGCCTCCAGATGGCCCTCGGCACACTCGCCGCCGAGGCCGCGCGCGTGCCGAAGGGAACGCCGGCGGGAACGTTGCCGGTAAGGGCCGGCGGACAGGTTCATGTCACCTTCGGCGGCGCCGATACGAACAACGGCATCGATCATCTCGACGCGGAGCGATATGCCTCGCTGCGCGGGCTGCGCGTCGGCCTGATCACAAATCACACCGGGATCGACCGCAATTGGAACCCCACCATCGATTCGCTGCGCAGCGCACCGGGCGTCACGCTCGTGGCCCTCTTCTCGCCGGAGCACGGCATCCGGGGAACGGTCGATGCGAAGGTCAGCGATTCGATTGACCCCGTGAGCGGCCTTCCCGTCTACAGCCTCTACGCCGACACCCGCAAGCCGAAGCCGGAGCAGTTGGCCGGACTCGATGCGCTGGTCTTCGACATTCAGGACGTCGGCACGCGCTTCTACACTTACATCGCCACGATGGGGCTGGCGATGGAAGCGGCAGCGGCGGCGCACATCAGGTTCATCGTCCTCGACCGGATCAATCCGATCGGCGGCGTGCGGGTCGAAGGGCCGCTGCTGCACGGCGAGGAGAGCTTCATCGCCTGGCATGCGCTGCCGATCCGCCACGGGATGACCGTGGGTGAGCTGGCCCGGATGTTCAACGACGAACGGCACATCGGCGCCGACCTCACCGTGATCCCGTTGCAGCGCTGGCGCCGCGAGCTGTGGATGGACCAGGCCGGCCTGCCGTGGATCAACACCTCACCGAACATGCGCAGCCTCACCGAGGCCACGCTCTATCCGGGGATCGGCATCATCGAGACGGCGGTGTCAGTCGGCCGCGGGACGGAGACGCCGTTCGAGCTCGTGGGCGCGCCGTACGTCGACGGCGCAACGCTCGCGCGAGAGCTGACGGCGATGTCGCTCCCCGGCATCCGCTTCGAGGCGACGGAGTTCACGCCGTCATCGAGCAACTTCGCCGGAAAGCGTTGCGGCGGCGTGCGACTCACCATCACCGACCGCAACGCCCTGCGGCCGGTGATGACCGGCGTGGCCATCGCGCTGGTGTTGCACCGGCTGTATCCATCCGACTTCGCCCTCGATAAGGTCGGCCCGCTGTTGAAAGACCCCGCCACGCTCGAGGCCATCGGCGCGGACAGACCGCTGTCCGAAATCGTGGCCCTGTGGCGCGCGGACGAAGCGGCGTTTGAAGCGCGGCGGGTGAAGTACTTGTTGTATTAGCCACTCCCCTAATGCTTCACCGCCCTCCGCTTCGGCGGGGGGGGCTGCCAGGAGAACCCGCTCGTCAGCGTCGCGCTCGTACCACCGCTCGTGACGACCACGTCGCCTGTGCCGGCGGGGTGTGACGGCAACGTCGCGTGGATCGTGACGGGGTCGATGACCTGCACATTCGTCGCGACGACACCTGCCACCGTCACGGATGAAGAGACCGCCGAGGTGAAACCGGCTCCGAAGATGGTGATGGTGATTGGTGCGTTGGGCACGGCAATATTTGGCGTCACGCTCACCACAGTCAACGCCGGGACGGTGTAGGTGAATGCGTTGTTCGCCGTCGCCGTCGTCGCATCGGGGTTCGTCACGACGACATTCACCGCCAGTTGCGCGCCGGCGGGGCCGAGCGGCGTCCGTGCCGTGATCGACGTTGCGCTCACCACGGTCACGTCGGTGGCCGGGCGTGTGCCGAACGTGACCGTCGCGCCGCTCTGGAAGTTGGTGCCGGTGATCGTCACCGGTGTCAGGCCGCTCGTCGGGCCGGTGGCCGGCGAAACGCCGCTGATCGTCGGGGCGGGAAGGGCATAGGTGAAGGACTGCGCCAGCGTCGCCGACTGGCTGTCGCTATTGGTCACGACCACGTCGACCTTCCCCGCTGCGTGCGCGGGAGCGGTGGCCGTGATCGATGTTGCACTCACCACGGTGACGTTCGTTGCCGGAGTTCCGCCAAACTTGACCGTGGCCCCCGAGAGAAAACCGGTGCCGGTGATGGTCACGGCCGTTCCGCCGGCCTGGCTGCCGGAGGTTGGCGCGATGCTGCTCACGGTCGGGGCAGGATTGGCCACCTTCACCACGGTGAAGTTTCCGGACATGAGGGAATGACCCGATCCGCAATCAGGGATATCGCACACGAAGCCGAAGGTGCCGGCGGTCGTGGCGGTGAACTGGATCTGCTTGCTCTGCCCCTTCGGACAGTCGACACCGTTTTCGATGTAACCCTCCATCAGGATTCCGTGCCCGACCGTCGATGGATCGCTCGACGGCACCGTGAGCGTTATGGTGACGGCGTCCCCTTGGTTGACCGTAAACGGCGACGGCGAGACTGTGAACGAGAAGCTCCTGGCAGTTACAGTGAAATTCTTGACCGCGGCACCGCTGACGCTGTCGGGCTGCGGGATGACCGGTCCATGTGAGGACATGCTGGCCACGAGCTCCCGCAGATGAGCAAGGTGCTCCTCCTGCGCGATCGGCGTCATCGCCATCGAATGATCGTGTTCCTGTGCAACCGCGCCGATGGCCACGAACAGAAGGGCCACGGCTGTGAGAATCGCTCTCGGCATTACGTCTTCTCCCCGGAAAATTAGTTTCTCAAGCAAACGCTTGAAGAATACAAGTATTCGACCGGCGACCCCGCCTTCTGTTTACAACTTCACAACGATGTCACGCCGGTAGAGCACCCAGAGAATGGCCAACCAGAAGCCGACGAAGGCCAGGCCCCACAGCAGAGAGGCGAACTTGTCGGGGAAGTACGGGTTGGAGAAGAGATCGAAGCTGGCCTGATGGAGGGAGACCTTCTTCCCGTCGATGGTTATCTTGAAGAGTGAGTCGATGCAGCGGGCCATGATGCCCGAGCCGACGAAAGCGACCAGTGGGTTGACGCCGTAGATGACGAACGGCCGAGCCCATCCCCGCACCTGGTGCACGTCGAGGATCCAGAGACAGGTGGCCAGGGCCACGCAGGCAAATCCGGCGCAGAAGACGACGTAGCTCGATGTCCAGAGATTCTTGTTGATCGGAAAGACCCAGCTCCAAAGCTCGCCGGCGACCATCCCAAGACATCCGGCGCCGAAGAGGCCGGCGATCCGTTCCAGCAGCGAGCGCTGTTTGTCCGTCAGCCAGCGGCCGGCGAAGACCCCGAGCATGGCCGTGGCGATGGCCGGCAGCGTCGAGAGCGGTCCTTCCGGATCCCACGTCTTCGTCGATACCCAGATGTGATTCGTGCCGAGGATCAGGCGGTCGCTCCAGGCGGCCAGAGTCTTCTCCGGCTGATCGAGGAGGAAGTAGCCGATGGTGCCGGTGCCGGGGACCGGGACGAGCGTCATCACGATCCAGTAGCCGAGGAGAATGGCCACGATGATGGCAATCTGCTGTTTGACGGAAGTGCGCAGCGTCAGCAGCGCCGCGCCGATGTAGGCGAATCCGATCCTCTGCAGGACGCCCATGTAGCGGAGGTGCTGCGCGCGCCAGAGCACGCGCTGAAGGAACGTCGGGTCAGGGATCCCGGCCATCTTCCCCCACCAGAAGAAAGGGAAGGCGTTCAGCAACACCCCGGCGAGCACGATGAGCAGTCCGCGCCGGATGATCTTCCCGGTGACGGTGTTGGGGTCGCGCTTGCTGAGCGACAGATGCGTCGTCACGCCGACGATGAAGAGGAAGAAGGGAAAGATGAGATCGGTCGGCGTCCACCCGTTCCACGGCGCATGTTCCAGCGGCGGATAGATCGCGTTCCAGCTCCCCGGATTGTTGACCAGCAACATCCCGGCGATGGTGATCCCGCGAAACACGTCGAGCGCCATGAGGCGGGCGGGGGGCTGCGGCGCGATGGTGGACATCTGTGCGCATAGCGTAACAGTTGCGAGGGCTGGCGCTGTCGCGCGTTGTCGGTTATCGGTTGTCGGTTGTTTGGGCGTTCGCGCCGCGTGTCAGATTGAGAACGAGGCGCCACGAAGAACAAACTGATAACCGACAACCGACAACGCGCGATAGCGCTTTTCAACCGATAACCGACGACGCGCGACAGCGCCAGTCAACGCGTGTTAACCGCCAGGCGCGACCGACGTATCCCCCGGCAGAGGACCAACAGCATGCCCAGAAAACTGATCGCCTTCCTTTTTGCTGCCGCCGTTGCCGTGAGTGCGGCGGCGCAGGCTCCGGCCACCGCCACATCCATCCCCCCGGCCACCACGACAACCGTCGTCACCGACGCCGATAGTCACGAGACGCGCGAGGCCTTCAACTCCGTGCTTCGCCGCTATCCCTCGGAAGTGAGCCGGGTTCTCAAGCTCGACTCTTCCCTCATGACCAACCAGAGCTACCTCGCCAACTATCCGGCGCTGGGCTCGTTTCTGTCGCAGCACCCTGAAGTCGCGCACAGCCCAGCCTTTTATCTCGGCGACATTTCGATTCCCGAGGACGGCGTGCGGGAGAACGGCAGCGAGCGCGCATGGCGCGCGACGATGGAAGGATTGACGATCTTCGCCGTTTTCGGCCTCGTCGCCGGAGTTCTGATCTGGCTCGTGCGAACGGTCATCGATCACCGGCGCTGGAACCGCGTCTCGACGGTGCAGGCCGAGGTTCATAACAAACTGATGGATCGCTTCACGGCGAACGAAGATCTGCTGGCCTACATCCAGACGCCGGCCGGAAAGCGATTCCTCGAATCGGCGCCGGTCTCTCTCGACGCCGGACCGCGCGCGGTCAGCGCACCGATCGGCCGCATCCTCTGGTCCGTTCAGGTAGGCCTGGTCCTGGCCGCGGCCGGCTTCGGGCTGCAATACGTCAGCCGCAGCATCGAGAAGACGGTCGCCCAGCCGCTCTTCGCCATGGGTGTCCTCGGGATCTCGATCGGCGCCGGCTTCGTCCTGTCGGCCATCGTGTCCTACATCCTGTCGCGCAAGCTCGGCCTCTGGGAGCCGGCTCCGTCGCCCGCACAATCGACCTCCGCGCCTGAGTAAGACGCGGAACATGGGATCATTAGCGAAATGGACTTCACCGGCGTGATGAACGATGCCTTGCTCGCCGTCGCCGGCGCCCGGTCGAAATCCGAGGCCGGGGCGCTGATGGACGAGGAGACGTTCCGGGCCTTCTACGATCGAACGTCGCGCGCCGTGTGGGTCTACCTGGCGCGCGTCACCGGCGACCGTCACCTGGCCGACGACCTGCTGCAGGAGACGTATTACCGTTTCTACAAGGCGGGCGCCGCGCATCACGACGAAGGGCATCGCCGCAATTCGCTCTTCTGCATCGCCACGAACATCGCCCGCGACACGCACCGCCGCAACGCCCGCCATCCCGTCGAGCCTCTCGAGGTCAACGAGGCGGATGAGGAGACGGTGGCCATCGATACGCGCATCGCCGAGCGCTTCGAGGAGAGCACCGATCTCTGGCGGGCCATGGCCCAGCTCAAACCGGTGCAGCGCGAGATGCTCTGGCTTGCCTACGCCCTGGGATCGACCCACGCCGAGATCGCGGAGATCGTCGGCGTCAAGAGCGGCAGCGTGAAAATCCTCCTCTTCCGGGCCCGCCGCAAGCTGGCCGCACTCCTCGGGAGGCCGTCATGAGCCGCGTCGAGTGTCCGTCCGAGCAGGAAACGCTGGCGATGGTTCACTCCGGCCGCTGGCCGCACGGCTGCGACGAAGCGAGCCGCGCGCACATCGAGTCCTGCACCGTCTGCGGCGACGTCGTCCGCGTGGCCGTGCTCGTGTCGAACGATTACCAGGCCACCCTCCGCACCGCCCGCATCCCCAACTCCGGCCTGATCTGGTGGCGCATGCAGCGCCGCAACCGTCAGGAAGCGGTCCGCACCGCCTCGCGCGTGATCACCATCGTCCAGGCCATCGCCGTCGCCGCCGGCGTTGCGGTGGCGATCGGGATCATCACGGCAACCAGCCGGGCCTTCTCAGTAACCCCATCCGACCTCTCCCGGACCCTCGTCGCGCAATGGGGCATCCCGCTCCTGATCGCGCTGGCCGCATGGCTGGCGTTAGCGCCGGTGGCGGTGTATCTGGCGGTGGGGAAGGACTGAGGCGACAACAGTCATTCACCGAACAAACAGCAGGAGCAATGTGGCACAGACACTCTTGTCTGTGCTCCCTGTAAAACATCGCCCGACCCTGAAATCCAGTTACCAACAGCGCGGGATAAACAGCACAGACAGAAGTGTCTGTGCCACATTGGTCCTGCCATTTTGCCCCTACCTACTCAGCGACTCAGTAACCCAGCAACCTCCCCCGGCTACCTCCCCGCATCCGCCTCCCGCACCGGCGCGTTCTTCACGTACTTGTCGAACCAATTGATCCGCTCCGCCAGCACGTCGAGCAACGTCTCGCGGGCGGCGTAGCCGTGGGCCTCGTTCGGCAGCGTCACGTAGCGGACCGTCGCGCCGTAGCCTTTCAGCGCCATGTAGAAACGCTCCGACTGGATCGGGAACGTGCCGGAGTTGTCGTCGGCCTCGCCGTGCATCAGGAGGATCGGATCCTTTACCTTGTCGGCATACCAGAACGGCGACATCTTCGCGTAAAGGTCAGGAACCTCCCAGAACGTCCGCCGCTCGCTCTGGAAGCCGAACGGGGTGAGCGTGCGGTTGTAGGCGCCGCTCTCGGCGAAGCCGGCCCGGAACAGCCGCGAGTGCGCCAGCAGGTTGGCGGTCATGAAGGCGCCGTAGCTGTGACCGCCGACGCCGATGTGATCGCGGTCGGCGACCCCCATCTCAACCACCTTATCGATCGCCGCCTCGGCGCTGGCGACGAGCTGGTCGACGTAATGGTCGTTGGCCGTCTCCCCAGGACCAACGATCGGCATGGTCGGATTGTCGAAGATGGCGTAGCCGGAGAGGAGCAGGAAGAGATGCGAGTATCCGTTGACGATGGTGAAGCGGTTCGGTGAGCCGGTGACCTGGCTGGCCGAATCGGCGTCGCCGAACTCGCGCGGATAGGCCCACATGATCACCGGGACGTGCTCGCCTTTCTTGTAGCCCGGCGGCAGATAGAGCGTGGCCGACAGTTTGACGCCGTCCTTGCGTTGATAGGTGACGTATTGATGCTCCACGCCGCGAAGCTGCGGCTGCGGATCGTTGAAGGCGGTGACGGCGCGGCGCTCATCGACCCCGAGCGTGCGAACGAAGTAGTTCGGCGGATCCTTCGGCGTCTCGCAGCGCGTCAGGATGGTCTTCATGTCGGCGCTCAGAGGCGCCACGACGGTCTCGTAAACGTCGGACGAACTGCGGAACAGCCGCTCGCTCTCGAGAGTCTTTAAATTCAGACGATCGAGGAACGGCCGGTCGCCTTCCTTCGACGCTCCCTGTCCGGTCAGATAGATCGAATCGCCGATCTGGATGATGGGACTGGAGGAGCCGCGTCCGCCGAAGCCGGCGAAACTGCGCGACCCGCTGTCGCGCGTCAGCGGTATGCCGGGATTGTCATACGCCGCATCCTGCTTCCGGTCCCACAGCTTCTTCGGCGCCGCCCCCGCTTCCAGAATCCAGGTGCGCGTCTTCCGCGACACGCGATCCGATTCGGTGAGCAGGGCGATGCCTTTCTCCGTGTACGAGAGGTTGGTGAATCGCCACTCGGTCCTGGCGATCTCCGACGGATCCGCTGAAAACGGCGCTGCAAGGCTCATCACGTGGTCGCGGAACGGAACCTTGGCCTTCGGATCGCCGCCGTCGAGCGCCTCCGTCCAGATCACCGTCGCCGGCTGATCCTCGCGCCAATGATGCCCGCGCGGTCCGGCCTCGACCCCCGCGATCGGAACTCCTTCACGGCTCGGGCGGTCGGCGAGTTTCTTTACCGTCGCCCCCTTCCGATCCCACACTTCGACGTCCTCGGGGAATCCGTTCATCGGGATGAGATGCGAGAACGGCCGCCTGATCTTCGTCACCAGGAGAAAGCGATCGTTCGGCGACGGCGAGACGTCGCCGAGAATGGCGGGCTTGCCGATGTTGACGATCGTTCCGGAGGAGGTGTCGATCGCCGCGAGCTGGCTGGTGAAGTAGTACGCAAAAAGATCCTCATCGTGCGCGGTCTTGATCATGTCCTCGTACGTCGCGGCCTGTGCGGCTTTCCCGTCGTTCTCCTGCACATTCGGCCCGCCCGGTACATTCGTATCCGCTGGCGCCGGCCCGCGTCCCATCGGGACGACCTTGCACACCAGCGTCTTGTTGTCGCTGAGCCAATCGCACGGATCGCCCGCCGCCGCATTCAGCCGCGCCGTCCCGCTGACCTTCTTCGCCTCGCCGCTCGATGCGCTGGCCACCCACAGCTCGATGCCGTCATCGCGCGTATTCAGAAAGGCCAGCTTCGCCCCATCCGGCGAAAACTTCAGATTGGAGAGGTTCGCATTCGCCGGAACGGTCACCTTGGTCTCTCCCCCACCCGCCACCTTCTGCAGATGGATGGCATAGATGAGCGCCGTCCGATGCGGCCCATTCGTCCGCGGATTCACCCTCTCCCCCGCGATCCGCAACACCGGCCGCGACAGCATCGCTATCGACGGCTGCGCCTTCCGATACGCGAGCGCCATCACCTTCTTCGAAGGACTGAGCAACGCCTCGGGCAACGGCGCGGCGTCGAAGGCGGCGACGACCTCGGGAGGGGGAAGCAGGTACTTTGGTGCTTGCGCCGCCAGCGGCAGCGCGAGGAGAAGGGGCAGCAAAAGTGGAAAGCGTGAGATTCGTATCGAAGGCATGAGCGGCTCCTGTTCCGTATCGAGTGGAGGGATTGTACCGAAGGGATGGGAAGAGCTTAGCTTTACCAGAGATACTGAGGACACAGCGCGGGCTCCCCCCAACCCAACACGATTGGACGCCAGCCCTCGCTCGAATGCGCGCGAAGGCGCGCTACAAAATCCAGCCCCGCGCTCGGCGTAGCGCGAGCGCGGGGAGAGGGGTGCCAATTTGCCGGCCGCGGAGGCGGCCGGAACAGCGCCGCCCAATTTGCAACAGAAGCGCGATCCGCACAGCTCCTGTGGCGGCCGCCTCCGCGGCCGCACTTCACATCCCTACCGAGACCCCGTGCTCTCGCTGCGCCGAGCACGGGGCTGACTTGTGCGTGCGCGCCTCCGCGCGCAAATGTTGTCGATGTGGCTGCTCCGGCACCGCAACGGGTGTGGAAAAATCTTCGCGCCAAGAGAAGACTCTATGAGTTAGTCGTCGTACAGAGAACTACCTCTGTGTTCTCAGTGCCTCTGTGGTGACAGCCTTTTTTGAGCACTCAGTCGAGCCTCATGCGAAGCACTTTGCGTCCGACGATCGTCGATACCGCCACCATGGCGCTCATCAGGATGAACTTGGGGATGCCGCGGGTCGATGGGGAGACTTGTTCGGGGCGGAGCCGGGCGATTTCGCGGGGCGGAGAGGCGTGCTCGATTCGACGGCCGTCGCGTTGGATGATGGTTACCTCGCCCGCGGGCATGATCCGTTCGATGGCCATGAGTGCGGCGCTGAGGATAACCACCGAGGCGGTGATGATCGCGAGGGGGGCAAGCAGCGGCTTCAGGCGGAGGGGCCACGTTCGGGCGGGGCGACGGTGGAGGAAGTTGCGGAGGGCGGCCACCATCAGGGTCCAGTTCAGGGCGAGGTGCAGGCCGAGGCAGATCAGGGATGTCGTGGCGGAGATGTCGTGAAGCTGGTGCCACTTCAGGTAGTTCACCGGCGTCGGGTGCAGCGGCAGCACCACCTTGGAGATCATGAACCCCGACACCATGGCCACGGTTGCGGCAATGAAGAGTACGAGATTGAGGGTGTAGTTCACGCGCGTGCGTGTGCTGCGCGGGGTCAGGATCCGTTTGCTGCGCGTCGCCACCCAGGACCAGTGCAAGAGCAGATGTGCGACGAGGCCGGCGATCAGCGCTACCGACAGCCATTCGTGCACCACCACACCGGTCAGACGCCACGACTGAAGAACGACGAAGGCCAGCAGCATGCTGCAGTCGAGAATCACCCAGTAACGCGATCGCATCGCAGCGGTGTACGAGGCTTTTGGACCGAGGTTGCGAAGCGCGTTTAGGAAGGCATCCACCAGAGATTTCTATCTGTCCTCTGTGACAGCCCTACTCTTGCTTCTTCGCCTTCGGCTTCGTCTGTACCGGCAGCTGGACGAAGATCCCATCCTCGAAGATGAGATCGTCCTCGAGCCGGTCGCGGTAGCGGGTGGCGAAGCCTTCCTTCACGTTCTCGAACTTGCGGCTGTCCCAGTCTACGATTCCGTCGGCGCCGGCGCTGATGATGCGGTAGTGATGACGATCGGGGGAGACGACGTATTCGTACGGATGCCCCCACATATCCTTCTCGGGGAACTTCTGCGACATGGTGATTCCCTTGAGCTGTTCCTTCAAACCGGCCATATCGGATGCCGCGGGAAAGGTCTCATCCGTCTGGTCGGTCTGGTAGGCCTCGATGGCGGTGGAAAGGGCGCGCATATCTGCCGTCGTGCGGCGCCACGGACGCCTGTGCTCCTGCTCCTCGGTGACCTGAGCGATGATTTCCTGGATCTTCGGGGTCAGGTTGTCGACGCCGGCCTTCATCCCTTCCGACATCAGTTGGGGCATTACCTCGAGCGTCTTTTTTCCTGTCGGACTCGCATAAAAGGCAACGAGATCCTCGATCTCCTGTTCGGTGAAGTACTTCGCGTAGATCCTGAGATACGACTCATGAAGCAGCCCTCCGATGTTGAGGTTTCGGCAGTGTTCCCGGAAGAGCGTGAACATCTCCTTCGCCTCGGCGATATCGCCGGGGTCATTCCCCTTCGCCTCGGCCTCCTGCAGGAACTGCTTCTCGATTCCCGCCTCCATTGAGTCCACGATCGTGTTGCTCATCTGATCGAGGTTCGTGGCCTGGAAAAGCTTTTCAATGAGCTCCCTCTGGTGCGCCGAGGGATTCGGCTCCGTGGCAGAGAGCGGGAGGGCGATGGCGAGGGCCGCCGCGAACAGGATCAAACGACGCATGGATGGCTCCTTCTGTTTGGTAACACGCAAGAGTAGGCTCGGATGCGGTGATTTGTCGATGTCGGTGAAACGGCGACCCAGTAACAATTGATCAGCGTTCTGCGTCGAACGGTTGCAGGTATGCGCGCGGCCATCCTTCTGCTTCTCGCCCTTCCCGCGGCCGGTGCCGCCAGCACCAACGTCACGTTGCTGCGCGACGGGGCGCCCGTCTCCGGCGGCGAGGTGTGCCGCTTTCCGGCGGGAGATCGGGAGAATCCGTTCAAGCGGTGGCTGGCCTCGCAGGAGCTGACCTGCTCCGCCGCGGGCTCGATGACGTTTCCCACGGGGAAGTGGAACGTCTTCGGGAGGCTTGCGGGCACGGCGATATCGGCCGCGCCTCTGGTGATCGACGGCGCCTCGGCGCCGGAGACGCTTTCGCTCCCGCTCGTTCCCGCCGCGACGCTGACGCCGCTCCTGCCGGAAGGGCTCGGCGGTGTCGTCTATGCGCCGCGGCTCGGCAGCGCCTTTCCGGTCGCCGCGGGTATGGGGCGCGTCTCCGTTCCTGCGGGAGAGGAGCTGTGGCTCCTGGTGGTGAAGAAGTCGCTGCCGATTGCGGTCATCCCGGTGGCGGCGCTCGATGCCGGAACCGAGAGAGCGGTCAGCGCGCAGAGCGGCGGGGGATCAGTCGTCATCGGCTGGCTGTATGTCCCGGAGTCCGACCGCGAGGTTTTGAACGGCGGGAACGCCTCGCCGCCCCACGTCCGCCTGACGTCGGGAGGGCCATCGCGCGACTCGTATCCGTTGCCGCCGCTGGCGCTTCTGCACGGCGCCTTCGTCCTCGTGCACGCGGAATCGGCGGGAGAGGCGAAGCTGGATGTCGGAGGGCGAGGGTGGCTTCCGGACCGGCGAACGGTGAAGATCGCGCAGGCGGTCTCCGTCGCCGAGGAGCCGCTCCACGTAAGGCCGGCGTGCACGGTCATCGTGAACTGGAGCGCGGAAGCCGGCCTGCCGGCGCTCGAGGGCTCGATCGGCTCGTGCGAGAAGAAGGTCGATCTATCGCCGCTATTCGAGGTCTCGCTCTCGTCCTGCCCGACCCCGAAGAACCCGCGAGAGCCGGTCGATCCGGCTGGTTGCCAGACCATCCGCAAGCAGACGTTCACGCCCAATCCCGACTTTGGATCGGTCACGCTTGACGACATCCCGTCCGGGACCTACCGCGCCGAACTGCGCTTCGGAAAGCTTCCGCCGGTCAGCGCGATGGTCACGGCGCTACCGATGAAGCAGGTGACCGTTCCGCTTCACGCCGCCTACCTCACGCTTTACGGCAGTCTCACCTTCGGAGATCAGCCGCTCGGTAAGGACGCCCTGCTTCAGTTCCGCGGCGGCGGAATCGGATTCGCCTCGCGCGAGACGGGGGAGTATCGCGCGGCGTTGCTGATGCCGATCGACGTCGATTCACAGATTAACGTCGCCGCCTGTGGAGAAGGTCCCAAAGCCATTGTTTTCGCCGATCAGCCGTCGCGTCGAAACTCCCGCTACGACATCAACATCCCCGATAACGTCCTCACGGTGACGGTCACCGACACCTTCACGCGCAGACCCATCGCCGGCGCGTCGGTGCGTTATGTCATCCATTCCCTCCGCCTCCCCCGCCGGCCGATCGCCACCCGCCTCCTGATGACGAAGGGTGACGGCGAAGACGCGGGGACCATCGAGATCCGATCGGTTCCGGAGCGCGAGATCCGGCTCTATGTGAAGCACGCCGGGTATCAGGACTACGCGGTCGATCCATTCTCCATGGTGAAGGACGAGAAGAAGAACGTCGACGTGCAGCTCGTACCGCTCCGCGGCAACGAGGGAAAGCTGGTCTCGCAACGCCCCTTCGAGAACGCCATGATCTTCTGGTTCAACTCCTCGGGGGCGGAGAGCGATCACGCCGACGTCGGTGAGGACGGAACGTTCATCTTCGCCAGCGCGCACGGGCCGAATGAGACGATGGCCGTGGTGTCGCTCTCCCACCCGCTGTGGGTGGTTCGGTCTCCCGATACGAGCTCGGGCACGCGCGGCAAGCCATTCGAAGTCCGCTTTCCTGACGGCCCTGCCCGTTCGCTGGAGGTCTCCGTTCGCGGAGCCAATCCACGGATCGTCACGTACATCGGGCTCGTCATCGGAGGCGTGAACGTGCCGATGCCCGCGCTGCGGCTGCACCAGTCTCTGCGAAGCTCGATAGCGACGATCTCCGGCGCTCCCCTGCTCATTCGCGATCTGGCCGAGACCGGACCGATCGATGTGATCCTCGGTCCGACTGTCGGCCTGATGGCAGAACGCGGCATGACGGACGCGATTCTGCTCCAGCGGTTCGTTAACGCGCCGCGCAAGCGCCTCGCTCCCGGTACGGCCGCGGTGGTGTTCGAATAGTAAGGGGCGTCACCCAGGAGCGCTGGCTCGCCAGCGCTCCGTTGTACTACTCCTTCGCCAGCTCCACGCGCCGGTTCTGCGCGCGGCCTGATGCTGTGTCATTGCCCGCGACCGGTTTCGTCGAGCCGAGGCCGGCTGTGGTCAGGCGCGAAGCATCGATGCCGGCCGTCACGAGGTAGGCCTTCACCGAATCGGCCCGCTTGCGGGACAGCTCGTTGTTGTGCGCATCGCCGCCGCTGGCGTCGGTGTGCCCTTCCACGCGCAGCTTCCAGTCACCCTTCGCCTTCATCAAGGACGCGATCTTGTCGAGCGTCGGCTTCGACTCCGGCTTGATCACATCCGAGTCGGTATCGAAGTTGATGCCGTAGATGCGCGTCCGGCCGAAGTCCTCGAGGTCCTTCGTCATCCGCGCTTCCGCGCCGGTGCCTGCCCAATGCGGACAGGAGCCGACCTCGTTCGAGATCTTCGTGCCGTTCCAGATGCTGCCCGTACCTTCCGTCTGACCGTCGTACCACCAGAGGCCGAACATCTGCTTCTGGTCGGGACTGAAGACCATGATGGCCGGCCCTTTCTTCTCCGGCCCTTCACTCCAGGTGAACTTCATCACCCGTCCCTCGATGCCGCCGTTCAGAAGTCCTCCGTCATGTTCGTAGCAACCGGTCACCGACGTCCCCTCCTGCTTGAGGTGGAACTTGCCGTAGCTGGTCTCGTACGTGCCGCTGGCGTCGGGGAACGGCGTCTGCGTGAGCTGCTTGCCGTAGCCACGGATCTCGAACAGCTCGGTGTACTTAGGCGAACCGTGATTGTTGTTGACGACGACGCGCAGCCAGCGGCCGGGCACCTGCGCTGAGACTGGGAAGCTCTGGTTATCGGCCTTGTCCTGCAGCGACACCGAGGCAATCGGCTGAAAGCCGGAGGTTTCGCTGGTATCGGACATCTCGACACGGATGTCTTTGGCTCCCCGACCGTCGCCGTCGATATGGCTGGTGTCGAAGGAAAGGCGGTCGAGCTGCGTCCGCTCGGGCAGCGCAATCACGATCGTCTGTGGCGTGATGACATTCTCCGGCGTCGCCCACCCGCTCGATGCCTTTTCGTCGAGAAGCCAGAAGGCCGACCAGGAGTCCGAATACTGCTGCGGCTTCTGCACGATGAGGGCACCGGCCGAGAAGGAAATGAGACTGGGCTGGTCTGCTGCCGGAACCTCTGTAGCCGCCGCACTGCTCGTCGACGTCGAGCTAACTGTCGAAGCTACCGTGCTCGACGCGGGTGGTGGTGGTGCGGATTCTTTCTTCCCACACGCGACGATGACGAAGACGGCAAGACAGCAGGCAGCGATCTCTTTGCGCATGTGGTGGATTATAGGAGGGCGTGACCGGAGCGCTGGCGTCTCCTTAGCCCGCATTTCTCACAGCATTGCTTCGTTTCTTGCCACGCCCTTTCGCCGAGGGCCTTCTCCCCCCGCGGGTTTTTGCGGGGGGAGGGCCCGCCGGCCTTCGGCCGACCGCCGTGGACGAAGTTGCAGGCGGGACCAGCCGGACCGACCTTTTGCGGTGTCTAAGACGCGAAGAGGTCGAAACCTTAACTGAGGCTACAGAGCCCCGTGGGGGAGGCTGATCCCGCGCCGGCATAGGTACCACCGTTTGATGACGTTCGGAAGTCCGAACAAGCACGCAGAGCAGATTCTGAGTTCGAATGGCGGCGTACGCGTTCTTGGACACCTCATGAAAGGAGGGTGTCATGGAAGTAGTCGTTGTAGTGGGAGCAGGTCTGGACGTGCACAAAAAGAAAATCGTGGCGTGTTGTATCGATGGGCGGAGCAGCCCGCCGACGGTGGTCACGTGCACATTCGGAACGTTTCGCGATGAGATCGAGCGCATGCGTGATTGGTTGATCCAAAGGCAGTGCACGCATGTGGCGATGGAAAGCACCGGCGTGTATTGGATGCCGGTATACCAAGTGCTGGAGGGAGTACTGGAAATCATCCTCGGGAACCCCCGCCACATGGCGAATGTACCCGGACGAAAGACGGATGTTTCCGATGCGCAGTGGATCGCCAAGCTTCTGCGACATGGCCTGATTCAACCGAACTTCGTTCCACCGCGGCCGATCCGTGATCTGAGACAGGCCTCGCGTTACCGGCGCAAGCTGATGCAGACGCGCACGGCATGTCTGCTGCGCGTGGAGAAGCTTCTGCAGTGCGCGACCATCAAGCTGTCTTCGGTTGCCTCAGATATTTTCGGGGTCTCTGGACGTCTGATGCTGGCCGGATTGGCTGGCGGAGTGACGGATCCTCGGGAGTTGTCGGAGTTGGCCAAAGGGAGGCTGCGTGGGAAGCGAGGGGCGCTGATGCGTGCCTTTCGAGGATCATTCAGCAAGGAAGACGCGAGCCTGCTGCGAGTGGAATTGAAGGTCATCGCCGATCTGGAAGCTCAGATCGAGCAATTAGAAAAGCTCATTCAGAAGAAAGTCGGCCCCTTCGAAGACGTGATCGCCTTGCTCGACACCATTCCCGGCGTGAACCGGATATTGGCAATCGATCTGATCGCTGAGATCGGAACGGACATGACGGCCTGGAAGACTGATCGTCAGTTCGCAGCCTGGTCGGGAACCTGTCCCGGCAATCGCGAAAGTGCCGGCGTTCGCAAAAAGGCAAAGGCTCGCGAAGGGAACCCCTACGTGAAAACCATCCTCATTCAGGCCGCAGTGGGTGCCTCACAGACCATCGGTTCGCACCTCGCGCACCGCTTCCACCGCCTTGCTGCGCGCCGCGGACCTCGACGTGCCTTCGTGGCTGTCGCTCGCGAAATCGCTGTCGCGCTCTACCACATGATCTCCAAGAAGGTCCCGTACACCCCACCCCGGAATGCTGATCCCGAGGTCACCCGACAACAACGCTCGCGCCATCTCATGCGTGAGCTCACCAAGCTCGGTTATGAGGTGAACTGTAAGCCACTGAACACCTAACCTGCTCTCGCGGGCCGCGCCCACGGCCGACAAAACAACCTCCCCTCGAACGGCCTTTCGAGCCGCCCAGTACCTTTCTGTCTCCCCACCCACCCAAACTTCAGAGCAGAAGGTGCCGACAGGCGGATGAGGGAGGCGAAAACGCGTCAGAAACGATCTTGCATCGTTGTCCGAACGGCAGCTTGAAAGTACGAGTCGCGCGCGAATAACGCACGCGCGAGCGCCCCCTCATCCGCCTGTCGGTGTGCAACCTGGAACATAGGTAACACTTTAGACCGGGAACATAGGTAACACTGAGGGGGGCGGGAGGTTGATGTTTCGGAGTTGCGTTGCCTTCAGCATGAGGCGATGCTTTTCCTCCTCCCCCTTGAGGGGGAGGATCGAGGAGGGGGTGTCGACCTTCAAAGATCGGGACAGACGGCAGGGCGGGTCTTCGGCGCGAACATGACCTGAGGGCTACTCCTTGTCGGGTTGTTGGCTGGACGCAGTTGCCTGCTGCGCAGGCCTGGATCGGTCGAGGTAAAGCTTGTGCTCTCGCTCGGAGTGGTAACCGAGTTCCAGGGGGCCGAATCGAATGATCGAGCAACCATCGTCAATGTCTTCGAAGGCGATCATCTCGCCCACGAGTGACTCGCTCAGAAAGAACCACTGACCTTTCCACTTGATCTCGCCGCTGCTCCGAACGCGACGGAGTTGGTAGCTGGAGGGATACGCGATCTCCGGTAGCTGCTTGGGGTACTCGCGCGAAGACCGGACATAGCTGCGCGCAGGTGGTGTCTGGCCAAGGGCTTCATGCGGACGAATGAAGTTGTAGTGATCGAGGAACCTGTCGAACACAGGCTGCTGGCGGCGACAGTCGGCAGCAGGCTGGGCACACGCTTCAGCCTTCATGGTTCGATGCATGCGTTCAAGGCGGCCGTTCTGCTGGGGCTTACCGGGCTGGATCAGACGAGGCTCAATTCCCAGGCGTATCCAGCGCACCGACAACTTCGAGAGCCTCTTGACCGAGTTGGATGAAAATGGGGTGCCGTTGTCGGAAAGGATGGCATCAGGTAACCCGTGCTCACGGAAGAGCCTCACGAACACGGGCCAGGCCAGTTCGAGCGTGGGCGCACTCAGAGCCTGACAACCGATGATGTAGCGGCTGAACGAGTCGGCCACGGTCAAGGGGTAGCAGTAACGCCGATCTTTGGTTCGGAAGTGACCCTTGAAGTCGGTGCTCCATTGTTGGTTGGGACTTTCGATCGGCGCCGACAGCGGCCGGCCTGGATGCGGGAAACGTTGTCGAGGGCCAGGGTGATTGATCACCATTCCGGCCTGCTTGATCCACTCGTGAACCACGCTGGCCACAGGCCATTGCTGGTTGGGCTCGATGTCGTGCAGATAGGCCACGATCTTTCTCGAGCCCCACTGCGGAAAATCGAGACGGACATCGAGCACGGCGCTGATCGTCTCCGGACTGATCCAGTGCTTGCCGCCGAGCGGCGCGCGCGAGTGATCCGCCAGACCTTGCCAGCCACTCTGCTGGTATCGCAAAACAATCTTGTACCCAGTCTTTCGACTCACTCCGTGCTCGGCACACAGCGCAAACATCGTGGTCTGCCCCGTTCGCACCCGTTCGTTGTAGTCAAGCATGAACTTCGCTCTTTGATCGGTCACACTCGTCGCCTTCCAGGGCATCGTCGGTCTTCCTCGACGCCCCTGAACCGGCTCCCGACTGTTACCCATGTCCCCGGGCCGATCTGTTACCTATGTATCAGGTCTGTACACGGCACCTTCTGCTCTGAAGTTTGGGTGGGTGGGGAGACAGAAAGGTACTGGGCGGCTCGAAAGGCCGTTCGAGGGGAGGTTGTTTTGTCGGCCGTGGGCGCGGCCCGCGAGAGCAGGTTAGGTGTTCAGTGGCTTACAGTTCACCTCATAACCGAGCTTGGTGAGCTCACGCATGAGATGGCGCGAGCGTTGTTGTCGGGTGACCTCGGGATCAGCATTCCGGGGTGGGGTGTACGGGACCTTCTTGGAGATCATGTGGTAGAGCGCGACAGCGATTTCGCGAGCGACAGCCACGAAGGCACGTCGAGGTCCGCGGCGCGCAGCAAGGCGGTGGAAGCGGTGCGCGAGGTGCGAACCGATGGTCTGTGAGGCACCCACTGCGGCCTGAATGAGGATGGTTTTCACGTAGGGGTTCCCTTCGCGAGCCTTTGCCTTTTTGCGAACGCCGGCACTTTCGCGATTGCCGGGACAGGTTCCCGACCAGGCTGCGAACTGACGATCAGTCTTCCAGGCCGTCATGTCCGTTCCGATCTCAGCGATCAGATCGATTGCCAATATCCGGTTCACGCCGGGAATGGTGTCGAGCAAGGCGATCACGTCTTCGAAGGGGCCGACTTTCTTCTGAATGAGCTTTTCTAATTGCTCGATCTGAGCTTCCAGATCGGCGATGACCTTCAATTCCACTCGCAGCAGGCTCGCGTCTTCCTTGCTGAATGATCCTCGAAAGGCACGCATCAGCGCCCCTCGCTTCCCACGCAGCCTCCCTTTGGCCAACTCCGACAACTCCCGAGGATCCGTCACTCCGCCAGCCAATCCGGCCAGCATCAGACGTCCAGAGACCCCGAAAATATCTGAGGCAACCGAAGACAGCTTGATGGTCGCGCACTGCAGAAGCTTCTCCACGCGCAGCAGACATGCCGTGCGCGTCTGCATCAGCTTGCGCCGGTAACGCGAGGCCTGTCTCAGATCACGGATCGGCCGCGGTGGAACGAAGTTCGGTTGAATCAGGCCATGTCGCAGAAGCTTGGCGATCCACTGCGCATCGGAAACATCCGTCTTTCGTCCGGGTACATTCGCCATGTGGCGGGGGTTCCCGAGGATGATTTCCAGTACTCCCTCCAGCACTTGGTATACCGGCATCCAATACACGCCGGTGCTTTCCATCGCCACATGCGTGCACTGCCTTTGGATCAACCAATCACGCATGCGCTCGATCTCATCGCGAAACGTTCCGAATGTGCACGTGACCACCGTCGGCGGGCTGCTCCGCCCATCGATACAACACGCCACGATTTTCTTTTTGTGCACGTCCAGACCTGCTCCCACTACAACGACTACTTCCATGACACCCTCCTTTCATGAGGTGTCCAAGAACGCGTACGCCGCCATTCGAACTCAGAATCTGCTCTGCGTGCTTGTTCGGACTTCCGAACGTCATCAAACGGTGGTACCTATGCCGGCGCGGGATCAGCCTCCCCCACGGGGCTCTGTAGCCTCAGTTAAGGTTTCGACCTCTTCGCGTCTTAGACACCGCAAAAGGTCGGTCCGGCTGGTCCCGCCTGCAACTTCGTCCACGGCGGTCGGCCGAAGGCCGGCGGGCCCTCCCCCGCCAGAAACCGCGGGGGAGAAGGCCCTCGACGGGTAACAGAGTGCCGACGATTTACGTGAGAGTGTGTTGAAATGCGGGTTACCGAAGCCGCGACTTCGTCGTCGGCTGAAGACGGAGCTTCTGCTGCACCGGCAACGGCAGCGGCTCGGAGGAGAACGACACGATCACGTTCTCGCCGGCGCGCACCGGGAGCGCGGGATAGGTGTTTTCCGCGGTCTCCGTACGCAACAGAGGCATCGAAACGTTTTCGATCGATCCAGCCTCGTAAACCGTTAGCTCGAGCAGCGGCGCATCGAGGCGTGACGGAAACGGGAAGCGCGGATCGGCCAGGCGGAGGAGCAGGGCGTTGTCCGAGTCGATCATCGTGGCATTGGCTTCGTCGCGATGCGCTTTCCAGACCGGGCCGCCGTAGAAGCGGGTCAACGCTTCCTTGCGCTGCACCATGTCGGGGAAGCTTCGGAACCAGACGAAGCGGTCGGGATCGTCGAGATCGCGAAACGAGCCGAGGACGCGCATGCCGACGGCTTCCTGGGTGTCGATGAAGGCGCGCTCGAACAGATGGATGAGAACGTCGCGCTGGCCGGGGTGGAGCGTGTACTGGCGGAGCTCGAAGACCTCGCTCACAGGACCCGCTCCTTCTCCATGATCCAGTTCGTCTCCCACGTCTTTCCGCCGTCGTCGGAAAAGGCCTGCTCCCAGCGCGCCGTGTTCTCCGACTCATGCATCCAGAGAAAGCGGACGTAGATCATGCGGCCGCGGAATAGCTCCTGATCGTAGAACTCGCCCACACCGTTCTTCCAGGCGCCGGTCATCGGAGGATCGAGCTTGCCGTTGTTGCGGTTGGCCCAGTAGATGGTCCACTGCTCCGACTTCGGGTCGTAGAGGCGCAGTGTCATGCCGTGGATCTCGCCCCACGGGCTCTCCAGCGCCTCGTATTCGTCGATGTTGGCCAGGCCGCCCCAGACCGGCCGCGCGAAGTAGGTGGAGTCGAACTCCAGCCACTCGCTGCTCCCCGCCAGCGGCTCTTTGAGGCGCCGGTTGTGGATCTTCCAACTGCCGAAGATGAAATCGAAATCGTGATTGCTCATGCGGACATCGTAGAGATCCAGTGGTATTTTCACGATGACCATTCCACGGATTTTCGCTATGACCACTCTGGTGACCTTCGACAACCGTTCGGGCATCCCGTTCTACAGGCAGATCTACGACGGCTACCGCGCCGCCATCCTCTCCGGGCACCTGCGTCCCGGCGAACGGCTCCCCTCGACGCGCACCCTGGCCGCGGAGCTGAACATTTCGCGGCTGCCGGTGGTGAACGCCTTCGAACAACTGCTGCACGAGGGGTACATCGAAGGGCGGGCGGGATCGGGGACGTATGTTAAGGATTCCATCCCTGACGAGCTGGCACGTCCGGTGGCGACGCTGCCGCTAAAGACAGCGGCGCCGCTACGCCCGGCGCCGCCGCGTCTGGGACCGTTTCGGGTCAGCCTCCCGGCGCTCGACCGCTTTCCGCTGCGGCTCTGGTCGCGGCTGGTCTCGAAGCACGCCAGACAATTGACGATCGAACAGATGGCCTACGGCGACGCGGCCGGACACGCGCCGCTGCGGCGCGCCGTCGCCGATTACCTGCGCACGTCGCGAGCCGTGCATTGCGACGCCGGCGAGGTGCTGATCGTCTCCGGCTCGCAGATGGCGCTCCAGATCTGCGCGCGCGCGCTCCTCGGCCGCGGCGGCACGGTCTGTATCGAAGAGCCGGGCTATCCCGGCGCGCGCGAGGCGTTGAGCGGCACCGGCGCGCGCATCGTCCCCATCCCCGTCGACGACGAAGGGATCATCGTCGACCAGATCGGCCGCAAGGTCCGGGCCGTCTACGTCACCCCGTCCCATCAGTACCCGCTGGGGATGTCGATGTCGGCCTCACGGCGCCTGGCCCTCCTGGAATGGGCGCGGCGCAGCGGCGCCTGGATCATCGAGGACGATTACGACAGCGAGTACCGCTACGCCAGCCGCCCCCTCGGCGCACTGCAGGGGATGGACACCGCCTCGCGCGTCATCTACATCGGCACCTTCAGCCGCGTCCTCTTCCCCGCCCTTCGCCTCGGATACGTCGTCGTGCCGCGCGATCTGATGGACTCCTTCGTCCGCCATCGCGAGTCGATCGATCTCTTCTCTCCCCTGCTCGAGCAGCTCGTGGTCACCGAGTTCCTGACCGAGGGCCATTTCGGCCGGCACGTCCGTCGCATGCGCGCCCTCTACGAGAAACGCCGCGACGCCCTCGTACGCGGTCTTCGCGAGCACGCCGGCGGCCTCGTCCCGCACAACATCGACGCCGGCCTGCACATCGCGGCATTCCTTCCCGAGGGGATGGACGACCGGATGGTCGTGAAGGAAGCAGCCCAGCGCGGCATCGACGCCATCGCGCTGTCGAGCTGCTACGCCGGTTCACGGACGAAGAGCGGGCTGGTGCTCGGCTTCGGCGGTACGAGCGAACGACGGATCGCGGTGGCGTGCCGGACGCTCGGAGAGGTGCTGGGTGCGCTGGGGTACTCGGATTCAGGACGAGCTTGACCTTCACGCGACCGGCGACGGGGTTCAAGATCACCAGCGTTTTGTCTCACGCGACTGGCGAGGGGGTTGAAGATCACGCGCGCTTGTCTCAGGCGACTCACGAGGGGGTTGAAGATCACGCGCGCTTGTCTCACGCGATTCGCGAGGGGGTTGAAGATAACTCGCGTTTGTCCTCAGGCGACTCGTGAGGGCCTTGCGGCGAGTCAATCTAATCTTGAACCCCATCGGATCTGGTATCGAGGTTGGTCGATCCTGATATTGAGGTTGGTCGATCCTGATTTCGAGGTTGGTCGATCCTGATATTGAGGTCGGTCGATCCTGATATCGACCCCCACTGTTCGGATATTGGTGGGTTCGACCCTGATATCAACTGCTCCGGTTTTGATCTTGGGGTGGGTCGGTTCTGGGGATATCTGTCGCGGGCGGCGTTTGCGGAAGCGCCGGCGTCTTGCAGGGAAGGCGGCGGCGGTTTGCCGGAGCGCTTCGCGCGAGCACAAAAAAAGGGGGGTGGCAGCGAACGGCTGCCACCCCCCTTTCGGATGGTTTCTGTTTCTCCATGACGCTTTCTCCTGCGATCACTTTGCGTCCGGAGCGAATAGAAAGATGTCCAGCCGGTCACCGCTCCCATGTACTAAAAATCACAGCTGTTCGTGCGGGCGCGGGATCACGGGAGGGGGTGATCAGGAAGAAAAACCATCCAACCACTGAAGGCAGAGGTCAGAAGGCAGAAAGCAGAAGTGACGATGAACGGAGCACCTCTGCTTTCTGCCTTCTGCCTTCTGCCTTCATAGAAACGGGAGCGCTCTTTGCAGCCGCTCTACCGATGAAAGGGCGATTCATGAAAACGAGAGCGGTTCTCCTGTTTGCTTCGGTTCTGATTCTATCCACCTCTTTCCTGCTGGCCCGGCAAAGCGACGAGCAGCGCAATCGAGCGTCACATCCGGCGGCCCACAACACACCGCGCGCGAACCAGGGACGTCTGCCACCAGCTCCGCCGGTGAGAAGCAATCGCGGCCAGCCACGCCAGCCGGAGCGCCTGCCCACCGGCCATGTGAACGACACGCCACACGTCAACCACGATCAGTGGTTCGGCCATGAACCGGCGAATGACCAGCGGTTCCGCACCGATCGTCCGTTTCCGCACGGCCGCTTTGCTCATTTCGGGCCGGCGTTCCGCTACCAGGCCGTTCGCGTCGACCGCAACCTTCACCGGTTCTGGCTTCCGGGCGGCTTCGGTTTTGAAGTGGCTGCCTGGGATTGGCCGCTGGCCGTCGACTGGTGCTGGGACTGTGAAGATGACTTCGTCGTTTACGAGGATCCCGATCACGCCGGCTGGTATCTGCTCTACAACGTACACACCGGCGGATACGTCCACGTGCAGTATCTGGGGATGTAAGGGACGGAGCGCATCGGCGGTTTTCCGGAGCGCTGGCGTCTCGCCGGCTGGCCCCGGGGGCGTCTCGCCCCCGACCCGGCAAGACTGCAGACATTTGCTGATAACCCGTCTGGACCTGTCACATCGCAACCCGCGTAAGTAGCTGAAGAAAAGCGAGTTTGCCGCAAATTAAGCAGTGGCTGTGAGGACCGAAAGCCTGGCCACCAGGCCCTCAGAGAAACGAAGGGCTTCCGCTAATCGCCCGTTCTGGTGGCGTTCGCGGCCGGAGCGCTGGCGTCCTCGCTGGATCGGCGGTAGCCTGCCTTGAGCTGAGCCGAAGGGCCTCGCCGCCGGTGGTAACCACCAATTCCGGCAGATGCGGCGCACCCCCGGAGTCTACTTTGACCCCAGGAGTCTAATCTTTGACTCGCGGAGTCTAATCTTTGACTCGTAGAGTCTAATCTTTGACTCGCGGAGTCTAATCTTTGACTCGTGGAGTCTAATCTTTGACTCGTGGAGTCTAATTCTTTGACTCGCGGAGTCTAATCTTTGACTCGTGGAGTCTAATCTTTGACTCGTGGAGTCTAATCTTTGACTCGTGGAGTCTAATCTTTGACTCGTGGAGTCTAATCTTTGACTCGTGGAGTCTAATCTTTGACTCGTGGAGTCTAATCTTTGACTCGTGGAGTCTAATCTTTGACTCGTGGAGTCTAATCTTTGACTCGTGGAGTCTAATCTTTGACTCGTGGAGTCTAATCTTTGACTCGTGGAGTCTAATCTTTGACTCGTGGAGTCTAATCTTTGACTCGTGGAGTCAAATCATGGACTCGCGGAGTCCGCCGACATTCCAGTTTTGCCCGTTCTCGTTCCCTCCTGCAGCCTGTTGGCCGTTCGGGAAGCGCACCCGGGCCCGGCTAGCCCTGCGCCGTCTCTTCCGGAAACGGCCAGTTCACGGCCTCGGCGAACCCCGCGATCGACGCGCCGAGGCGCTCGCGGTGCGCGTACGCCAGCCCGTGCAACTCGCGCGTCAGCAGCGCGCCGGCGCTCTCCCATTCTCATCGGCTAGACACTGCAACGCCGCGACGATGAACCGCGGCAGGCGCACCGTGAACCTGCGCGTCCGCCCCCCCGCCGGGCAGGACGAGCGCACTTGGCGGCGGCGGCTCCTTGCTACGCCACTTGTGGATCGGAACCGTGTCTTTCAACCTGTCGCTATGCATCCTCACTAGTTACCTGTCTGGGAATCAAGCAGCAACAGCCGCGCGGTCACCTATCCGAAAGGGATCTCATGAAGTCCGATCGATGGCTCCTGAAGCGAGGTAACCAAGAATGGCGTATGACTGGGTTTGACATGCTTCAGGATTGGGCTCGAATCGGGAACGTTCGTTACGACGACGAGGTCTGGAGTCCGATTGCACAGGCATGGCATCCTGCACGCGAGGTGCCCGACTTGGAGATCGCCGACGTATCGACACCGCAAGGCACGACCACCATGAACTTCAATGTTCGTGGCAGGCAGATGCAAGTGACCCCTGTCGTGGTTGTCGATCTTGAAATGCCGTTTGCGTCATTGGTTGGCTTCATGGTCAAGTGGGCGCTCGCATCGATTCCGGCTCTATTGATCATTGTCTTCCTGGCTTTCACGTTTGCGGGTTTTCTCACGAGCTTATTCAGAAGTCACGGGTAACAGATCGGCTCGCGAGAGCGAGAAAGGAAGAACCCATGAGTGTGATACACCGTAGTGCAATCGTCATCTCTCTCTTACTTTAGACTTTAGACCTGACCCCGCCCCCCCCCCGACTGCGTGAAAGCCTTCAGCCGACACTGGCTACTGAAACGATCTCCAGCCTTCGGACACTACTCTTCGGGAGTACTCAGCCACGCGCGACCTGCTTTCGCAATGCGGTCGGGTGTAAGCAAGAGCTCCTCCGCGTAAAGACAGCTAGACGGCCGAAGGCCCGAGGTCATTGCGTGGCACAGAACTAACGCGCCATGGGCGCAGATCGGAGGATCAAGTGGCTACACTGAAGGTCAATCTGTCTGAAGTTGGTAACGCATGTGAACAGGATCCAACGCCGGCCGGTCATTTCCCGAATCCCGGCTGGTATGTCTTTCTGGCAGATTGCCAAGGCAATCCTGTAGTCAGGGCTGGCAAAGAATACGGGCCGTTTCCGGTGAATCATGGATACGTCGAAATTCCGGACGTGCCACCCGGCCGCTACCTCCTTTTTGGGATGGTCAATCCATTCCCAGTCACGAAGCTGATACCGGGCGGAGAGGTCATTTTCCAGTCAAATTTCGCGAGTCACTTTGCAATTATCGACGTTTGTTGCGGGTGTCACGATTATTGTGTTACGTTGTACAATTCAGGTTGGCACTACTGTGTCCACGTGATCGTTTTCTGGTTCGAGTTGCTCATGGCGCATGAACAGATGGCCCCGGAGCTTGGCCGAAATGCAATCAACGCCTTGAACGCGGCGCTGGAAACCAGCAAGGCACTCCCCACAGACGCCGCGGTCGTACGACAGCTCGGCAATATCGTCGACCGTTTTCAGCGGAAGGCCGGGTAGATCGTAAGGTGGAATGGGGGCAGATCTTCGCTTGGGTGTTTCGATTGCGGAGGTTCCCGGGGATACCGACTGACTCTGGGGAGCTGAGGGTCATCGACTCTAGACTTTAGACCTGACCCCGCTCCCCAGCTCATGGTGAGTTTATAGCTACGCACGCAGCTTTCCGCTTCGTACGAGCCGTCTTCTCACGGTCTCGTAGGGCAGGCGCTTGTCGTCGGCGCGCTCCTCGGCAAGAAGCTGGTCGTACATGTCTTCCCACATCTCACCGTGACGGGCGAGATCGATGAGCACCGCAACCTTCTCGCCTTTGTCGTTGGTAACGAACTGAATGCCTTCCATCAATTCTCCTCGCTGACGGGAGCAACGATGATCGCACAGGATGACTTCGCATCGTGTCTCCTGACCCCCTCCGCCCCTGATGGCCGCCGCCGGCACCGGCAGACACCGCGACGAATCGAAGCGCTTGGGCGGTTTCGCGGGGATGTGCCGGGGAACATCATCTCCGGCGATTGAGGGGAAAAAGCAATGTTGAATGTTGAGTGTTGAATGTTCAATGTTGAATGGGAGCGTCGACTGCCGGCTCATCATTCAACACTCAACATTCAACACTCAACATTCAACATTGAACATTCAACATTTGTCTTTAAAGGTCCCCCCTACCGCATCCCAAACACCACCGACACCGTAAACATCAGCTCCTCCGTTCCGCTCTCGACGGGCACCGGCTCGGCGACGACGGCGGCCATGGCACGGACGCCCATCGGCCGGGGCGGCTGGGGGGTCATCGATCCGAGCTCGTTGATGGTCAGGGCAGGGCCGAGGGTGCGGCCGGCGGCCTGGGCCAGGAGGGAGGCCTTGGCACGGGCCTCGGCGAAGGCGGCCCGCAGCCCTTCGTCGCGTCCGCGCGCGGAATCGGAAACGGAGAACGAAAGACCTGAGGTCTGGTTCACACCGGCGGCGATGGCTGCCTGCAAGAGCCGGCCGGCATCGGCCACCTCTTTCTTCGTGACGGTGATGCTGTTCGAGACCTGATAGCCGACCACGCGCGGCAGCTTTCCCTGCTGCTGCTGGCTGTAGTCCTGCTGCGGGTAGATGGAGAAGTTCGAGGTCTGGATCTCCTCGGCTTTCGCTCCGGCGCTCTTCAGCGCCGCGATGACCGCGGCTACTTTCGTGTTGTTCTCATTCACCGCTTCCTCGACCGTCGGCGAGGTGGTCTGCACCGAGACGTTGAACGAGAAACGGTCGGGCGCGACGCGAACGCGGCCGGTGCCGGTAACGCTCACGGTGTCGGGAGCCGGCGGTGCCGGTTGCGCGAGCGCACCAGCGGAAACGGCAAGGGCGATGGCAGTGATCAGAAATCTTTTCATGCAACCTCCTGCTTTGACTCACCGATAGCGCGCGTTACAATGCGCCCCCCGTGCCTGCGATGCGTCGCGGCTCGCGGCGCTCACGGGAGACAAACAAACGAATGGCTGATCCAAACGATCGCGTGCCGGGACAGGCACCAGGGCGATACTACGTCGACACGCAATGTATCGACTGCGATCTCTGCCGTGAGACCGCCCCCGCCAACTTCCAGCGAAACGACGAGGAAGGCTTCTCCTACATCTACAAACAGCCGGAAACGCCGGAAGAGGAGACATTGTCGAAGGATGCGCTGGATAACTGTCCGGTCGAGGCGATCGGGAACGATGGTTAGAGACGGGGTTGCGCGGTCGCGAGGTTGCGCGGTCTCGCGGTGTTTGGGTTGCAAGGTTGCTGCGTTGCTTGGTTGTGACGCTGCAAACCGAGCAACCCTGTAACCCAGCAACGTTGCAACCACCACCGCGAGACCGCGCAACCCCGAGGCCGCGCAACCGCATCAATGCATCTTCTTGTCTTCACTCACCTGTTCGTGCCAGTCGTCGGCCAGCAGGACCTCGATCAGCTCCTGCAGCTCTTCCATGTGAAACGGTTTGGTGAGGGCGGCGGTGCGGTTGTTCCCCTTGGTGATGGTCAGGATGTCGCCCTTTCCTGAGGCCACGACCACCGGCGTCTTCTTCCCCTGAGCGACGTACCAGGCGATCCACTCCTCGCCGCTCATGCCGCCGGGGAGGTTGAGGTCGAGCAGGATGAGACGCGTGTCGGGATTGCGGAGCAGGAGGGAGATCCCTTCGGTGGCGCCGGTAGCGGAGAGGACCTCGTAGCCGCGCTTCTGAAGGTAGGACTTGTAGAGAGCGAGAACGTCAGGATCGTCTTCGATGGCGAGGATCTTGTGGTTCGCAGCGTTCGTTTGCGTCGTCGCTTCAGTCATCATGCACGGGTTCCTCGAGTCCGCCTGATGCGAAAGGCGTGCTAACCTCAGCCGCCGATGGGAATCGCCCTCTGGTCGGGCTGCGCGCTGGTGGTTTTCTTCGTCGTCCGGCGCGTCCCCTACGGACGCCCGGCAGGCTGGATCGGCGATTTGTGCACGGCACTGATCAGCGCCCTGGCGATGGGCCTCCTGGCCACGGCCCTCGACTTCGGCGGATGGAAAGAGCCCGACTGGCGGGCCGCCCTCTTCGTGACCCTCGGCTGTACCGCGATGATCGGCGCCGTGCGGCTGATGAGAATCCTGCGTACTCCGACCCCCGACTCCCGCCCCCCGACCCCCGCCCGAAAACCATGATCCGCGCCGCGATCACCATCCTTCTCCTCACCCTCAACGCCGCGTTCTGGGGGACGACCATCGTCCTCCTCGGTGTGGTGAAGTTCGCCATCCACATCACCGCGCCGCGCAGCCGGGCACGCACGCGCGTGATCCTGATGCTGGCCTGGCTGGCCACGCGCTGGGTGGCCGGCAACGACCGGATCTTCGACCTGATGCTGCCGACGAAATGGGAGATCGACGGCATCGGCGACGATGTGACACCCGACGGGCGCTACCTCATCGTCGCCAATCACCTCTCCTGGGTCGACATCTTCGCCCTCTTCCGCGCCTTCCACGGCCGGGCCGCTTTCATCCGCTTCTTCCTCAAACGTCAGCTTTTCTGGACGCCGATCGTGGGACAGGCGTGCTGGGCGCTGGAGTTTCCGTTCATGAGGCGCTACACGCCGGAGTACCTGGAGAAGCATCCCGAAAAGCGCGGCACCGACCTGATGACGACGCGCAAGGCCTGCCAGCGCTACCGCAACTTCCCCGTGGCCGTGCTGAACTTCCTGGAAGGGACGCGTTTCACCCGGGCCAAGCATGAGGAACAGCAGTCGCCCTATCGCCACCTCCTCCGCCCCCGCATCGGAGGGATCGCCTTCGTCCTGGCCGCCCTCGGCGATCAGCTCGATGCCATCTATGACGTCACCCTGGCCTACCCTCCCGACAACGATGTGACCATGGGCCAGTTCGTCAGCGGCCGCATCCCCAAGATCATCATTCACGCCCGCCGCGTCGACCCGCCCCCGCACTTCTTCGACCCCGCCGTCACCCACCCCGGCCCCGAGCGCGAGGAGCTGAAGGTCTGGATGGACGGGATGTGGCGGGAGAAGGATGCGGTGTTGGATGGGTTGTTGACGGGTTCCTGAGTTGCTGGGTTGCTGGGTTGCTGAGTTGCAGCAAACTAACACCGCGAGACCAAGCAACCCAGCAACCTTGCAACTCCGCAACCTACCACGGTACACTGGTACCATGGTACAAACAATCGAACGTGCCCAGACCGGCATGCGCATCGAGAAGCGAATCCTCAAAGTACTCAAGGCCGTGGCCGAGGTGCATGACATGTCGCTGGGCGATCTCATCGAAGGAATCGTGCTGCACGCCTTCGAAGGGAAGGCGCCGTTCGGGCGGGAGTCGCTGAAGAAAATCGCCGAGCTGGAGAAGATCTACGGCCTCACCCTCACCGCCGCCGACTCGCACAAGCTCATCGAAGAGCCGGCGAAGCGGAAGCCGGCGAAAAGGGCGTCATGACCGATCACGAATTCACTGACGCCTTCGAGCGCTGCTCGCTTCCGAACGAGAGCTTCCACCACCGCGACCACGTCCGCCTGGCCTGGATCTATCTTCGCGATCAACCGGCGCTCGATGCCCTGGCCCGCTTCACGGCATCCCTCAAACGCTTCGCCGCCGCGAAGGGCAACCCCGGGCTCTACCACGAGACCATCACCTGGGCCTACCTCCTCCTGATCCACGAACGGATGCAGCGCACCGCGGCGAGCGACTTCGAGGCCTTCGCCGAGGAGAACGCGGACCTCGTCGCATGGAAGCCATCGATCCTCGACCGCTACTACGACCGCGCCACGCTCGATTCGGAGCTGGCGCGGCGGACGTTTGTGATGCCGAGCAGGTAGCCCACATTTCTCACACGCTCAATTAAATCGTCGGCACACTGTTACCCGTCGAGGGCCTTCTCCCCCGCGGTTTCTTGCGGGGGAGAAGGTGCCGACAGGCGGATGAGGGGGCGCTCAAGCGTACGTCATTCGCGCGCGACTCGTGCTTTCAAGCGGCCCTTGCGCCATCAACGCAAGATCGTTTCTGACGCGTCTATACGCCCCCCTCATCCGCCTGTCGGCACCTTCTCCCCCCGCAAAAACCCGCGGGGGGAGAAGGCCATCGACGGGTAATAGCCGGGCCAGCCGCCGAGACGGGCGGCGCTCCTCTTGACGCGGACGGCGCTCCCATCGAGACCCCGCTCCCCTCCCATTACGAAACTCTTCGTTGACATCAACGAAAAACTTCGTATGATTGCTTGCGTACAAGAGGAAATGACCATGACCGACCGACAACCACCACGACCGACGGACGCCGAGCTGGCCATCCTGGGTGTGCTGTGGGAGCGCGGACCGAGCACCGTCCGCGACGTCCACGAGCAGCTCAACAGGGATGGCGCCACCGGCTACACCACCATCCTCAAACTCCTGCAGATCATGACCGAGAAAGGGCTCGTCGTCCGCGACGAGAGCGAGCGCGCGCACGTCTACCAATCGCGTTACGGCGAACAGAAGACGCAGCGGCAGTTGCTCGCCGATCTGGCCGAGCGCGCCTTCGGCGGTTCGGCGACCAAGCTGGTCATGCAGGCGCTATCGGGAAGAAAAGCAAACGCCGCCGAGCTGAACGCCATCCGCGAGCTGCTCGACACTCTTGAAGGAGAATCGCGATGAACGGATTCGGCACACTCCTCGGCGCCCCCATCGGTCAGGCCATCGGCTGGGCCCTCCTCCACCTCCTCTGGCAGGGAGTGCTGGTCGCCGCCATCCTGGCCGCGACCCTGGCGCTCCTCTCACGCCAGAGCGCCAACGCCCGCTACCTCGCCTCCTGCGGCGCCCTGGCGCTGCTGGTCGTGCTCGGAGCGGCGACGGCATATCGTTTCTATGATGGGGGTCGGGAGTCGGGGGTCGGGGGTCGGAGCGACGTCGCCTTGAGCGCCTCAGCAGCTCAGGACGCAACTCTCCAACCGATCGATTCCGACAACCGACAACCGATAACCGACAACCGCCTCACCACCCTCACCACCTTCGCCAAATCCCATCTTCCCCAGATCGTCCTGGTCTGGCTGACCGGCGTCCTGTTCCTCTCCATCCGTCTGCTCTTCGGGTGGCTGCGGGCGCATGCGATCGCCAAACGGAACGCCACCGGCGCCGCTCCGGAGTGGCAGCGCACGGCCGGCCGGCTGGCGCATGCGCTCAAACTGCGGCGCGCCGTACAGCTCCTGGAGTCGGCGGCGGTGGAAGTGCCGACCGTCATCGGATGGCTGCGTCCCGTGGTCCTTCTGCCCGCGGCCACGCTGACCGGGCTCTCCACCGAACAGATGGAGATGATCCTGGCGCACGAGCTGGCCCACGTTCGCCGCAACGACTTCTTCGTCAACCTGATGCAGGCCGTCGTCGAAACGCTCCTCTTCTACCATCCGGCCGTGTGGTGGATCTCGCACCGCATCCGCGTCGAGCGCGAGCACTGCTGCGACGACGTCGCCGTCTCGGTCTCCGGCAAACCGCTGGTCTACGCCCGCGCCCTGACCCGCCTCGAAGAGCTGCGCGTCGAAGACGCCCAGGCATTCGTGGCGGCCAACGGCGGCTCGCTCATCGGCCGCATCCGCCGGCTGGCCGGTACGCGCATCGAATCGCCGAACGCCCCCTCGCGGTTCGTCGCCGGTGCCGCGCTCCTCACCGTCCTCCTGGCGCTCCTGATCGCGCCGTCGCTCCCCCTTCGTGGGCAGCAGCAGAAAGCCGACACACCAACTCCGAAGCCGAAAGTGTCGCAGACCACGGTCGAAGTGAAAGCCGAGACCGCGGAGGCGGATGACGATACGGATGCCGAGGCGCCCGAGGCGGAAGGCGTTCCGGAACCGCCGGAGCCACCCACTCCGGCCATCGCTCCGCGCGCTCCCCGCTCCGGTATTCCGGGCGGCATCTCCGGTGGCATTGCCGGCGGCGTCGCCGGTGGAGTCGCCGATGGCGTCACTTATGGAGTGGTTGATGGGATCATCGACGGAGTGACCGACGGCGTCTTCGCCAACGTCGCCCCTGCCGCACCCGCAACGCCGAGGGTTCGGCCCATGGCCGCTGTAGCCGCGCCGAGGGTCATGATCGCCATGCCGCGAGTAGCGGTAACCGCACCGATGGTCGCGATCGCCGCGCCTCGGGCGGCCATGCGCGCCCTCGCCAACCTCGATTTCGCCGGCATCGAAGGTGTCCCCACCCCGCCGCCGGACGGCCATCGCAAACGCCGGCACATCGGCGAAGGGGGCAAGCTCACGGTCGACGATCTGATCGAGCTGCGCGCCGCGGGCGTAACGCCGGCCTACATCGACTCGATGCGCGGCACCGGACTCGGCGAGCTCTCGCTCGACGAGATCGCGGAGATGAAAGCCGTCGGTGTGACTCCCGAATACATCCGCGCCCTTCGCGATGCCGGGATCAAATTCGACAGCGCCCGCAACGTCACCGAGCTGCGCGCCATCGGCGTCACAGCGGAGTACGCCGCCCAGATGCGCGCGGCCGGATTCGCCAACCTCACCACCAGGCAGCTCGAGAACCTCCGGGCCATGAGTGTCTCGCCGGCATACGTCAAGCAACTTTCCGACGCCGGATACAGGAACCTGACACCCAACGAGATCGTCGAGCTCCGCTCACAGGGCATCAACCCCGAGTTCATCAAATCGCTCAGCGACGCCGGCTACGCGAACCTCTCCGTCAAGGACCTGCTCCGGATGGCGGCGATGGGCGTGAATGCCGATTTCATTCGGGATCTGGCGAAATACAAAGTGAAGTGATGTCGTCGAAGAAGGCCGGACAGTGGATTAGTCGATTAGTGGATCAGTGGATTAGTGGATCAGGCAGCGGGCCGACTCCACTAATCACTAATCACTGATCCACTAATCACTGATCCACTGATCTACCGGTCACTCCAGTCCGGCCTTCTTCACTCCTCTTCTAACGATCGCCCGTTCCGGGCGTCCTACCTACCGAAGGAGAACCACCATGCGCCGTGCCCTGGCCCTCGCTCTCTTCCTCTTCCTCGCCGCCTTCACCGCGCGCGCCGCGCAACACGGCGCGTGGCATCTCTCGCAACGCGACGACGGGAAGATGCAGATCGATCTCATCAGCGATCACAATCAGAACAGCCATCCGATCGAGCGGACGGCCTTCACCGGTCTCACCGCGGCGCAGATCGATGCCGGCACCGACACGCCGGTCGACTTCCGGCTGGTGCGCGATGCCGGCACGATTCACTTCACCGGCACGTTCCTCCATGGTGACGGCGTCGGCCGCTTCACCTTCGAGCCGAACGCCTCCTACGCGGCGACGCTGCGCGGACTCGGCGTCGCGGCGAGCGAGCTCGATGATGAGCGCCTCTTCTCCCTCGCCATTCACGACGTCTCAGCGGCATTCATACGAGAGATGCAATCGCTCGGCTATCACGAGGATCTCGACCGGTACATCGCCTTCCGCATTCACGGCGCCACGCCGCAGTTCGTGCGCGAGCTCAACGCCCTCGGATACAAACCCGACGGCGAGGCGCTGGTCCGCTTCCGCATCCACGGCGCGACGACGGAGTTCATCCGCGACATCCGCGCTCTCGGTTACCAGCCCGACGCCGAGGAACTGGTCCGCTTCCGCATCCACGGCGTCTCCCCGGAGTTCATCAAGGGGATGAAAGAGCTCGGCGTGCGCGACCTCGAATCCGACAACCTGGTCCTCCTCCGCATCCACGGCGCCTCCGTCGACTACGTCCGCGAGCTTCGCGACCTCGGCTACCCCAACCTCACCTCCGACCAGCTGGTACAGATGCGCATCCACGGCGTCTCGGCAAGCTACATCCGCGATTTGAAGAGCGCGGGCTACGCAGGCATCCCCGTTGAGAAGCTCGTGTCGATGAGGATCCACGGGATCGACGCGGAGTTTGTGAGGAAGACGAAGTAACTGCGCTTTCGCGCGTTGTCGGTTATCGGTTATCGGTTGATTGTGGGCTGACGCACTTGTGGGCGGAGAGCGCGCAGGATGCCTGCTCTCCGCGCGAGTGCCACCGACAACCGAGAACCGACAACCCGTTTTCAATGCCGAACCGCGCGACCACGCCCCCTCGCCGCCGGCTGCCACCCCAACTGCACCACCTCGAAGTCGCTCCCTTTGATCGCTCCGAACGCCGGGTTGAGGATGTCGTTGTCCCAGCGGGTGTCGTAGGTTCCGGTCACGTAGAGGTCCGTGCCGTTGTCGGCGACGATCAGGCCGTAGGTCTTCATGGCCTGGAAAATGCGGCGGAGCGGCTCGGGGAAGCCGGAGATGTCCTTCGACGCCTTCAGACGCAGGCGGGCGCCCATCGGCAGGGCGCCGCTCGTCGAGCCGGCGCGATGCGAGGCGGGATAGACGTAGCCGTTGGAGTGGCGCACCGTCACGCGGAAGGCGTGGTGGATCGGGTCGCTGCCGTACACCTCGTCGTAGCGCACCAGGCCGGGAAGGATGGCCAGGCCGGCGGCGTCGGCGCTCGTCCAACCCTCCGGGCGGCGCGCGTTCGCGTCGAGCGGGAACGTGGCGCCGGAGCCGGCGGTCCATTGCGAGCCGGTCCAGTGCAGCGCGTACAGCTCGTAGAGCATGCGGTTGTCGCGATCGACCAGCAGCATGTGCCGGTCGCCGTCGGCGTTCGGATCGCCGCCGGCCAGGCCTCCCTCGATCCATTTCTGCTGCGTCTTCGCCTCCTCGGGGATCGGATATCCGGGCGGCCGGCCCGGCGCGGACCCATCGCTCTCGTCCGCGTAATCGAACGTCACCGGAAGAAGCGGCTGTGCGCCGGAGACGACGATGAACGGCATCCCGTAGATCGGCGCCGACGGGTCGCCGCTATCGCCGCCGAAATCGGGATGCATCCCCTTGCTCGTGCCGATATCGGTGATGTACGCCGCGCTCTTCGGATCGACAGGGGCGGCGCTGATGTCGGTGTTCCACCAGTTGGTCAGAGGAAAAAGCGGGAGCGGCTGGGGAAGCGCGCCGCCGGGTTGGGGGGCCTGCGCTGCCGCGCCCGAAACCAGGACTGCCGAGGCGAGGAAGCAGAAAAGGAAACGGGACATGAAACAGATTCTCCGCCAACGGCACTAATAAGTTGTAACTGGCATCACAGCGCCAGGCGAGTTTCCGAATGAGATTGCTCTTCGCTACAATGTCACGCTTGTTCAAATAAGTAGCGGAACAAATCCAACCCGGCGAGCCGTCCGCTCCCCGTAACCAGCAAAGCGAGGTCCCACCCCGTGAAGCAGATTCGACTCGTTACCGCCGTCGCGTTTCTTCTTGCCTCAGCCGCCTCGGCCACCATCTTCCAGCCCACCAGCGACCGCCAGCTCACCGACCGATCCGAGGCCGTCGTCGTGGCCACGGTGAGAGAGGCGGCGTCGCGGGTGCGGGCGGACGGCTACGTCGTCACCGACTACCGGCTCGACATCGAGCAGACACTCAAAGGGACCGCCACCGGCACGATCACCCTCAGTGAGATCGGCGGTGGGACGGGAGGGCGCTTCACATTCATCGCCGACGCAGCCACCTACACGCCCGGCGAGCGGGTGATGGTGTTCCTGAGAAAGCGCACCGACGGAACGTACTTCACGACGTCGATGGCGATGGGCAAGTTCTCGTTCACGCGCGATGCCCGCGGGGAAGCGGTGGTGAGGCGCGAGGTCTCCGAGCTGCGCGACGACCCGGCGCGGCTCGCGGATGGGTTCGCGGCATTTGTGAGCGGTCACGCCACGCACGTCAACACGACCACGATTGCGCCTCTGCAGCTACGGCCCCGGTCGACTGCGACAGCTTCAGACTACGTACTGACCGGCTGTGGCACTCCGGGCTGCTTTCCCGTTCGGATTGCCGGAGGCGAGTCCGGCGGAGGATTGACCTTTCAGTCGCACATCACCAGCGCGATCGCGGGAGTCGATGTTGCCGGCGCAATCACCGCGGCTGCCGCGACGTGGACGAACGATCCGAACTCGGGCATTGTTTTGAGCTACTCATCCGCCGCGGCCACGAACACGACTCACACCGAAGATGGTGAGAACGTTTTTTATATTGGCACCACTGAGCCCGACGACGGTTTTTGCGATGGTGCGTTCGCATGCACGGTCGGTTTAGGCAATACCACTCATCACTATCCGAGCCCTAGCGGTCCGGAGTTCATTTCGATCTCCGAAGCCGACATTCTCATTCGGCCCATCGTGAGCGCGAGTCAGTTTCAGGCATTCATCACCCACGAAATGGGTCATGCGATCGGCCTTCGCCACTCGGATCAGGGAACGCCTTCCAGTTCGGCAGCCGTGATGTTCTCAAACGTCTCGCAAACGAGCTTGCAACAGTGGGACCTCGATGCGCTCGACACCGTCTACGGCAACGGCCCCGTGTGCCAGCCCCCTTCCTCTGTTTCCATCAGTGGCGGCGGCAGCGTCCCGCCCGGCGGCACCGCCAATTTGATGGCCAACGTCACGGGCGGCAACGGCACCTTCACCTACGCATGGTTCGAAGGCTTCTCGCCGGATACATCGCAGCCGGTCGGAAGCAACAGCCCGATGTTCACCACGCCCGCCATCACCACGACAAGGAACTATTGGGTCAACGTCTCGAACAGCTGCGGCAACGTCAACGCCGGGACGACGGTCTTCCCGCAACAGACCACCTGCACGCCCCCGGGTATCGCCACCCAGCCGGCGTCGCAGACCATCAACTCCGGCGGAACCACGACGCTCACCGTCAGCGCGGGGGGCTCGCCGCCACTCACCTATCAGTGGTACCAGGCCACGAACAACACAGACACGACCCATCCCGTCGGCACGAACAGCCCGACATTCACCACATCCGCGCTGACGCAATCGACCGGGTTCTGGGTGCAGATCGCTAACGCCTGCGGCAACGTCAGCAGCAACGTGGCCACCATCTCCATCGCCGGCGCCTGCAACAAGCCGGCGTTCTCCATCCAGCCGTCGAGCAGCATTCCGGTCACCGGCTCGCAGACCTTCCTCATCGCCTTCGCCACCGGCGCCACCTCCTACCAGTGGTACAAGGGAACCGCCGGCGACACCTCCACGCCGCTGGCAGGCAGCGGTCCATCGAACGACCGCTGGATCAATCAGATCTACATCGACCTTCTCGGCCGTCCGGCCGACGCCGCGGCGCTGGCGACCTTCGGCGGTCTCCTTACCGGCGGCACGCCGCGCAGTACCGTCGCCGGCAGCGTGCTGACCTCGACCGAATATCGCACGCGGCTCCTGACCGGCTTCTTCGCGACCTTCCTCCGTCGCGCCCCCTCGGCCGCGGAGGTCAGCTTCTGGCTTCCCGCGTTCGCCGCAAGCCTGACCGACGAACAGATCGAAACGCAGATCACCGCATCGCCCGAATACTTCGCCCTCGCCGGCGGCACGAACGCCGGCTGGATCACCCGCATCTACAACGACGTCCTCGGACGGTCCCCCTCGGCCGCGGAGTCGAGCGCCTTTGCCGCTCTCCTCGGCACATCTTCGCGGACGACCGTAGGACTGGCCATCCTGAACTCGAATGAAGCGATCACGCGCCGGGTGCAGCAGTACTACCCGCGCTTCCTCCGCCGCTCCGCAACGGCGAGCGAGACCACCGCGTTCGTCAGCGCCATCAGCGGCGGCAGCACGGATGAGCAGGTCATCGCCCTCATCGTTGGCGCAGACGAGTACTTCAACTTCGGCACCGTCCTCATCACCGACCCGATTACGATCACGACAAGCTACTGGGTCCGCGCCACCAACACCTGCGGCTCGACCGATAGCGCCACCGCTGTCCTCACCATCCCGCAGTGTGAAACGTCCATCCTCACGCAGCCGCAGGACGCCGTCGTCACCACCGGCGGAACGACGAGGGTGAGCGTGCTGGCCTCCGGACCTGGCCCCCTTACCTATCAGTGGTACCGCGCCCAATCGGGCGATCCGTCGAACCCGGTGCCCGGCGGCACCGGCCCGGTGCTGGTCCTCACCGGCGCGGCGACCGGAGTCACCCAGTACTGGGTCAAAGTATCGAGCCCGTGCAGCAGCGCGAACAGCAACACGGTGAACGTCAGCGTGAACTGCGGTCCGCGCGTGCTGACGATCAGCGTCCCGCCGACCGCCCCCTCGGCCTCGGCCTACACGGTTACGTGGAATGGCGACGCCCAGTTCGACACCCGGTATGAGGTGCAGGAAGCGACCAAGGCCGATTTCAGCGACGCGCTGACGGTCTCCGTCTCGGGCGCTCCTTCGCACACCTTCACCCACACCGTGACCGCGGATACGCGCTACTACTACCGCGCGCACGCCGCCCCGCTCTGCGGCGGAGACTTCGGGACCTACTCGACGAGCCAGAGCATGCTCGTCACCGCGCCGCAGCCGGCGAACCTGCCAAACTACAACCTGGCTCACGCGCCGTGCATCCAGAACTGCACCATCACGCAGCAGATCTTCATCCCGGGAATCGTCACGGCCGGCAAGACGGGGACCCTCACCACCGGCGACACCTTCAGCGCCGCATCGGACAAACCGTTCATGACCGTCTCACCGGCGAGCGGACCGCTTCCGGCCGAGGGGGCGAACGTGACGGTCAGCATCGACACATCGCAGTTGGATATCGGCTCGACGCAGGGCAGCGTCACCCTCAACAGGCTTCCGGCGGCGGCCAAAGTCGGTACATTCGGCGATCCGCCGGCTCCGATCACCGTGCCGGTCTCGGTCAGCGTTGTCGCGCCGGTGTCACCGACGCCGAAGAGCCCCAACGCGCCGCTCAACACCCTGCTCATCCCCGCCATCGCGCACGCGGACGGCATCGGCACCCGCTTCGTTTCCGACGTCCGCCTCACCAACACCTCCGCGGGGCCGATCAACTATCAGCTCACCTTCACGCCGTCGAACACAGACGGCACGCAGAGCGGCAAGCAGGCCAACATCACCGTCTCGGCCGGCGACACCAAGGCGCTCAACGACATCGTCAAGGACTGGTACGGCTCGGGCACGCAGGGCGAGCCCGGCCTCGGCTCGCTGGAGATCCGCCCGCTCAACACCGCGGGGAAAGACACGGTCAGCGTCAGCTTCGTCAGCGTGGCCGCCAGCCGGACCTACAGCGTGACCTCGCTGGGCACCTTCGGGCAATTCATCCCGGCGCTGCCGCTGGCGAACTTCCTCGGCAAGAGCGACCTCTCGAAGATCTCGCTGCAGCAGGTCTCCCAGAGCAGCGCCGCCGGAGGTTTCCGTACGAACCTCGGCTTCGTGGAGGGATCGGGTCAGCCGGTCAATTTCGTGGCCACGCTCTTCGACGATGCCGGCGCCAAGATCGCCGAGCGCGCCTACAGCCTCCAGCCGTATGAGTCGCAACAAATCAAGCTCGACAACTTCTTCAACGCCACCGGCATCACCCTGCCAAACCTAGCGGACGGACGCGTCGAGGTGAAGGTGACCAGCGACACCGGCCGCGTTACCGCCTACGCCTCGGTGCTCGACAACACCACCACCGATCCCCTCCTGGTCTTCCCGGTCGATCCGTCCAAGATCCTGTCGAGCCGCTTCGTCGTCCCCGGCGTGGCCGAGTTCGACAGCTCGTTCTCGAACTTCCACACCGACATGCGCATCTACAACGGGGGCAGCGCGGCCGTCGACGTCACGCTGGCCTTCACCGGCGCGACCGTTCCGAACCAGGTCAAGACCGTCGGCGCCGGGCAGACGCTGGCCATCGACAACGTCCTGCCGACGCTCTGGAACATCACCGGCGGCGGCTCCGTCGTGGCCACGACCGCGGCCGATTCCCAGCTCGTCGTCACCGCCCGCACCTTCAGCCGCGACAAGGTCAACGGCGGCACCTTCGGACAATTCATCCCCGGCGTCACCGCCGCAGACGCCGTCGGCAACGGCGACCGGACGCTGCAGATCGTGCAGCTCGAGGAGTCGCCCGCCTTCCGCACGAACCTCGGCCTGGTCGAAGTAACCGGCAACAGTGCCACGGTCGAGCTGCAAGCCTTCACCCCAGACTCGAAGATCGCCGCGAAAGCGACCATCCCACTCGCCGGAGGCCAGTACCTGCAGCAGGGCCAGATCTTCAAGTCGCTCGGCTTCAGCAACGTCTACAACGGCCGCATCAGCGCCCGCGTCGTCGGCGGCACCGGCCGCGTCGCCGCGTACGGGTCGGTCATCGACAACCGAACCACGGATCCGACGTACGTCCCGTCGCAGTAGCCTTTACACCGAACGCGAGGCAGCCGCATCAATCCGTGGCTGCCTCGCCGGGTCGTGGACGAGACGCCTCTCACGTAAATCCTCGGCACTCTGTACCCCATCGACGGCACCTTCTCCCACCGCAAAAAAACCGCGGGGGGAGAAGGCCCTCGGCGAAAGGGCGTGGCGAGAAACGAAGCAATGCTGTGAAAAATGCGGGCTATTGCGATCATCGCCGAGCGCTGCTTCAGTGCGTTGCCGCACGCCGCCTCGGCATGTCGGCGAGGGTGAATGCGCCGCTGGTCTTCACATCGTCACCGAGATGCTGTTCGCCGGAAACGTGCTCCTCGTCCAGCGAGAGGAAGAGGTGATACGTCCCCGCGGCCAAGGGCGGCAGCTTCACGTTCATCGTTTGGGTGATGACGGCCCCCGAGGTCAAGGCCGGCAGCGAGATTGTGCCCAGCACCGGGTCCGCGAGCGACATCGATAGCCCTCGGCCGAAACGAACGCGCGCCGTCGCCGCCAGCGAGGTACCGATCCCAAGGTTCGCCAGCTCAACGTACACGGGAATCGTGTCACCCACGCGCCCGCTAATCGCAACAGGCTCAATGTCGATCGCGGTCAGATCGGGAACCGGCCCTTCGCAAACCGTGTCGGGGACAGTGACCGTGACCGTATTGGAGAGCGGCGCGGAGAGGGGAATGAGCTCGTACGACGTCGCGCCGAATGACGGCGTCCACTGGAAAACAATCGCCGGCGTCAACACGGAACAGCTGGGTGTACCGGTGAGCGTGAATGCACCCGGAGCCGCGGCGGCGGGAAGGGTGACGAGCGCAGAGGCGAGCGCGACACGGATTACCGCAGATCGAAGGAAAGTCACGGGACGGACCGAACTGCCATTCTAGCAGCGGACGACCAATCGCGCGGCAGCCAGGAATTCAGTGCGTTGCCGCACGCCGCTTGGGAGGAATCATGAGGAGGCTGAATGCGCCGCTGGCCTTCACGTCGTCATCCCGATGCACTTCGCCGGAAACATGCTCCTCGTCCAGCGAGAGGAAGAGGTAATACGTCCCCGCATAGTCGTCCGGCAGCTTCACGTTCATCGTGCGGGTGACGTCCTCACCCGAGCCCAATGCCGGCAGCGAAATCGTGCCCAGCAACGGATCCCCGGACGACATCGACGGTAGCCGGCCGAAGCGAACGCGCGCCGTCGTTGCCCTCGCCGCACCGTTGCCGAGGTTCGCCAGCTCAACGTTCACCGCAATCGTGTCCCCCACGCGCCCGCTCATCGCGGAAGGCTTGATGACGAGCGCGGCCAGATCGGGGGACGGACCTTCACAGGTTTGACCGGCGTGCGGAGTGACGACGTTCGAATCGATCAAGCCTCCGGCGACGTTCGCGCGGACGAAATATTCGTATGAGGCGTTTGCCTGCGCGCTGTGGTCGGCGTACGTGAGCATGTTCGAGTCGACAGAGGCAATCGGGAAGTGATCGCGGATGATCGAGTAGCTCAGGATATTTGCCGTGGGCGCCTCCCAGACAAGAGTGACCGGCGGATTGCATCCTGTCGCCGCCGTCAATGGGAAGGAGGTGGGCGGGCAGTACCCCAGCGAAGGTGTAATCGGCTCCGCCTGCGCGGAAGAGCTTCCCCAGTAATCCAGGGCAACGATCGTATAGGTGTAGCTCTGATTGGCCACGACGTTCGTGTCGTTATAGGCAACATAGGCTGATCCGAGCCCGACGCCGTTTCGGACGATGTCATAGAGGCCAGCGCCGTCAGCCGGGGACCAGGTAACGCTCACCGCCGGTGCTCCCTCGTTGCAGTAGCCGGTCGCCGTTGCGGTAAAGGGACCCGGAACCAACCCGCAGTCCTCCCTCGTTATGGATACGTTCGTGCTCGCGGTTTGCTGACCGTAGGCGTTCGAGGCCACGACCGAATAGTGGTGCGACCCCAGAGCAGGAGAATCCTGGTAGTAATGCGCCGTGGGCGGAAGTATCCCGCTGACCACGGTCCCATCGCGTGAGACGGTATACGACGTGGCATACGCACTTGGGTCCCATGACAGATCGACGGACGGCGCCTCATCGCAGAATGCGTCCGCCGATACAGTGAAAACCGACGGCGGACATATGTCCGTAACCGTAACCGTGACCGGCGCCGAAGGGGTCGATAACGTGCCGTGCACACCGAGTACACGATAGGCGTACGTGGCACCGGGGACCACGAAGCTGTCGAAAACCTGGTTCGCGGTGATGCCGGAGGCCCTCACCGCCGAGTCACGCATGACCGTATACGACGTGGCGTTCACCGACGTCGTCCATGTAAGCGCCACTTCGGCTTTGTCGTCTTTACAGACAAGAAGCGCCGTGACGACGAGAGGCCCAGGAGTACAGGACCCCTCCGGGACGGTAGCTGTGATCGTATTCGAGAGCGGCGCCGAAAGGCCGGTGGTGGCCACGTTGTACCTGTAGGTTTGGCCTGGCACGACGTTGTTATCCGTGTATGCCAGAGCGTAGAGCGGAGCGAAGACCGAAGCTTCGAGCACGACGTATGGGACACCGTTCCTGAAGAGCTGATAGCCGGCGGCGCCGGTCACGGCCGTCCAATGGAGCTGCACGATCGGAACTCCCGTGTTGTCGTCACAACCGGCGCTCCCGGACAAAACCGGGACCGGCGGAGCGGCCGAGCAGATGTCGGCGGGGACGGTCAGTTCGATGGTATTCGAGGTCGAAGTGCCCCCGGCGTTCTTTGCCACGACATAGAACGTCATCGTCTGGCCGGCGAACGAGTCATCGATCATTACCAACGCGCCCCGATTGACTGTGATGAGGAACCGGCCATCGCGATAGACGTCATAGCTGGCCAAAAAAAGAGGGTCCCACTCCCACTCAACCTTGACGGCCGGGTGCATCGCACTTTGCGGATTGCCCGGGTCGCAATACGCAAAACCGGTGATGACCGGTGACGGCGGAGGCGGCCCGCAGGGAGTGGCGAGGGGGGCAACGGTCACGCTGTTCGAGTCGGTCGTAACCGGTCCGCCGTCGCTGGCGCGGACGAAGTAGGTGTGCGCGGGTCCACCTTTGACGACGTTAAAATCGTAGTACGCGATTGTTGGGTAGCTAAACGTTGTGTTCTGCCCATCGTCCCGAATGAGCTCATAGGATGTGGCGCCGCTGGAAGGCGTCCATTCAAGAACGACCGCCGGCGCGTTCGAAACGCACCAGGCCGTGCCTGTCAGTTGGAATGCACCCGGAGCCGCGGCGGCGGGAATGGCGACAACGATGAGGCTGAGTGCAAGCGCGGCTCGGACCACGCACCTGGGAAAGGACACTCAGCTAGGGTACACGGTCTCCTTAAGGATGTCAGTACCCTACGGCTTTCGGCTTGGATCCGACCCCACGATTCAGTGGGTTGCCGCGCGCCGCTTCGGAGGAATCATGTCGGTGAGGCTGAATGCGTCGCTGGCCTTCACGTCGTCGTCGAAATGCACCTCGCCGGAAAGGTGCTCCTCGTCCAGCGAGAGGAAGAGGTAATACGTCCCCGTGGCGACGGGCGGCAGTTTCACATTTATCGTTCGGGTGATGTCCTCACCCGAGCCCATTACCGGCAACGGGATCGTGCCCAGCACCAGATCGGCGGCCGACATCACCGGTCCCCGGCCGAGGCGAAGGCGCGCCGTCGCCGCCGTCGCCGTGCCGTTGCCGAGGTTCGCCAGCTCGACGTTCACGGCAATCGTGTCACCCACCCGTCCGCTCATCGCGGAAGGCTTGATGGCCAGCGCGGTCAGATCGGGGAACGGGCCTTCACAGGCTTGATCGACGTGCGCGATGACGACGTTCGAATCGCTCGAGCCTCCGCTGCCGGTCGCGCGGACGAAATATTCGTATGAGGTGTTTGCCTGCGCGCCGTAGTCGGCGTACGTCAGCATGTTCGAGCCGACGGAGGCAATCATCTGCTGTTCGCGGAAGATCGAGTAGTTCAGCACATTGTTCGTGGCCGCCGTCCAGTCAAGGGCAACCGGCGGATCGCATCCTGTCGCTACATTCAACGTGAAGGTGGTTGGCGGGCAATAGCCCAGAGAAGGTGTGATCGGCCCCACCGCCGCGCTGGCGTTGCCGTAGGCATTCGAGGCAAGAATCGTATAGGTATAGCTCTGGTTGGCCACGACGTTCGTGTCGACATAGGCGAGACTTCCAGATCCGGTTATCGTGACGCCGTCCCGGACGACGAGATAGGAGGTTGCTCCGTCAGCCAGGGACCACGAAATGATCACCGCCGGTGCTCCGTGGTTGCAGTCGCCGGTCGCCGATGCGATAAAGGCACCTGGAGCCAACCCGCAGTCCGCCCTCGAGATGGAGACGTTCGTACTCGCCATTTGCCGACCGGAGGCATTCGATGACAAGACCGAGTAGGCGTGAAATCCCTGAGTAGCGGATTCGTCAATGTACTCCCCCGCCGTGGCCGGAAGCGTCCCGCTGACTACGTTCCCGTCGCGTGAGACGGTATACGACGTGGCATGCACGCTTGGGGACCATGTCAGACGGACGGCCGGTGCCGCATGCGGGCAGATTGCAAACGCGGATGCCGTAAAACCTAGGGGCGGACATGCGTCGTCACTAACCGTAACCGTGACCGTATTCGAAAGCGGTGCCGCGAGGCCGGTGGTAGCCACGTTGTAGGTGTAGGTTTGGCCCGGCACGACGTTTTTATCCGTGTATCCGAAGTTGCCGGGAATCACATACGGAACACCGTTCCTGAAGAGCTGATAGCCGCTGGCACCGGGCACGTCCGTCCAATCGAGCTGCACGGCCGGCACGTGCGCGTTGTTGTCGCAGACGGCGCTCCCTGACAAAACCGGGACAGGCGGCGCGGCCGAGCAGATATCGGCGGCGACGGTCAATTCGATGGTATTCGAGGTCGAGGTGCCCACGGGGTTCCTGGCAACGACATAGAACGTAATCGTCTGGCCGGCGAGCCAGTCACCACGTCCAACGTACGTGAAGAGAGACGAACCGTGCGACGCTAACGTGGAGAAAAACACGCCGTTGAAATAGAGGTCGAAACTGGCCGCGTATAAAACAGAGTGCCATTCAACCTGCACGGCCGGGCTCATGGAGTGTTGTGGATCACCAGGGTCGCAATACGCAAAGCCCGTGATGGTGAACGGTACCGGCGCCGGTGAACAGGGGGTCGGGAACGGGGCAACGCTCACGCTATTCGAGTCAGTCGTCACGGGCCCGCCGTCGCTGGCGCGGACGAAGTAGGTATGCGCGGGGCCACCGGTGACGACGTTCGTATCGTACGCATATCCGTTGAGGACAAAGGGGTGCTGGCCGTCGTCGCGAATGACGTCGTAGGAGGTCGCCCCCCTGGAAGGCGTCCATTGGAGAGAGACCGCCGGAGCGTTCGAAGTGCACACGGCCGTGCCGGTCAGTTGGAACGCACCCGGAGCCGCGGCTGCGGGAATGGCGACGGCGATGCTGATGAGCACAAATGCAGCGAAGACTGCACACCTGGGAACGGACACGCAGACAGGGTACACGGTTTCCTTAAGGATATCGGTGCTCTACGACATGACAATCTTACGAAAATCAAGGATGGACGGCGCGGCGCCTCGCCGGCGCGGGCGGTGCGGTGATGATGATCGTTCCACTGTTCTGACAGGCGCCCGCCGTGGCGTTGCCGACCGTGACCGTCCAGCGGAACGTTCCGGCGCTTTCGTAGAGGTGGAAGGTTGACTCGTCGTTCGACACGGCGCCGTCCCCGAAGGTCCAGGTAACGTCGGCCGTATCGCAGGATGATGGCTGCTGGAGGCGGAAGAGAACGGCGGTCGTCGCAGGAGCCGAGGCGGCGACGTTCGCGGCACAGGAGAGGCTGCACGGGCCAGTGCAGATGAGCGGATCGACGTTTACCACGACGCTGTTCGAATCGGTGGTGCCACCAGGGCCGGACGCGCGAATCACGTAGGTGTAGCTCTGCCCGGCGAGGGCCGCGTTGTCGGTGAAGGTGGTACCGGTCGCGCTGCCGATCTGCATGTCGTCTCGGAAGACGTCGTAGCCGGTCACATTCGCCGATGCCGTCCAGGTGAGTTTGACCTCGGCTGAGGGCGACGAAGAGATGTCGCAGAAGGCATTGGCGGTCAGGCTGAATGCACCCGGCACCGGCTGACAGAGGGTCGTTGGGAGCGCGAGGTTGATCGAATTCGAATCGGAGCTGCCGCCGCTGTTCGAAGCGCGAACGAAATACGAGTGCGTCTGACCCGCAGCGACCAAGGCGTCGTCGTAGGCCAGCGTCGTCGCCGGGAGGGCTGCCGACAAGGGTGCCAGGTCGCGAAACACCGTGTAATTGGCGGCGTCAGCGGCCGCGGTCCACGACAGACGGTTGACCGGGCTGGTGTCATTGCAGAACGTGTTCTCAGAAAGCACCGGCGACGAAGGGGGATTGACCTGGCAGGAGCCGGCGATGGTGACCGACTGTCCGCTCGACAAGGTGCTGCCGCTGCTGTTCGTGGCCGTTACCGTATAGGTGTACGTCTGTCCCACGGCGACGCTGAGGTCGTCAAAGGCCAGCTTCGTCGAGGCAAGCGTCCCGCTGTAGGCGGCACCATTGCGATTGACGACGTACGTTGACGCGTTCGAGGAAGCTGTCCAGGTGACATGGACCGCCGGCGATGGCGCTGCGCCGTTCGTACAGAATGCGCTGGCGGATACGGCAAACGCGCCGGGAGGAGAAACACAGGCCGCCGTTGTGACCGGCAACGTGTTCGACTCGGTCGATCCGGAGCCGTTCCGTGCGGAAATGATGTAGTTGTACGCGTGCCCCGCGGTGACGGCGTCATCCGCAAATGTGCGCGTTGTTGTGGTGGTGCCGATCGTTACGCCGTCACGAACGACGACGTACTGCGCCGCTCCCGCGGAGGCCGTCCAGCTCAATAGGACGCTCACGGAGCCGTTCGAACACGAGGTGATCGCGAAGAGTGTCAGGCTTCCCGGCACGCCGGGACACGAAGGCGTCGTAAGGAATTGACCGTTGTTGGCCTGGGTGTCGTTGACCGAGAAGCGGTAGGAACTGCCGGCGTTGAGCCCGGTGACGTCGAAGCTGCTGACCGTTTCATCGACTTCGGCTACGAAATTATCCGAGGAGTCGGTAATGAAATAGCCGGAGGCGGACCCTGCGGTCCAGGCCAGATGAACGGCCGGTCCGCTCGCCGCGCAATAGGCGGATTCGCCTGCCTGAAGATCGCCGCTGAGACAGAACGACGCATTCGGCGCAGGAGGCGTGACGCTGTTGGAGGTGAAGGTGAAGCCGTGACTGTCGGTGGCGACGACGGTGTAGGAGCTGCCGGCGGTGCTGTCGTCAAACGCCAGTGTCGATGACGGCAGTACGCTGCCGATGGCTTGCCCGGCCCGAAAGACCCTGTACGACGAGGCACCGGAGGAGGCCGACCACGACAGATGCACACCGGCATGACAGACCGGATAGGCGGCCACACCGAATGATCCCGGCCCGGCAAGCGCCGGCAGAGCGACGAGGAGAATCAGGAAGGCCAGCAACGACATGGCCTTCCGCGGGACCAGAGGCATCGGGGTCAAGGTTCTGCAGGGATTGTACACATCCCCCAACTGATCCGTTCGATCACGCCACGAAAGTCAAAGGCCATCCGCAGATGACGCAGATGAACGCAGAGAGAACGGCCAGCCGATGCCGACCGCAGCGATCCTGGCTTGCACCCGCCTGAAGGAACAAAACTCGTTGCCAATACGAATAGTCGTATAATCACGCGATGAAGCCCGTGCGTTTCGCCGGGAGTGCTCGAGGAGATCTCGCTGCTTTTCCAGAGCCGGCTCGGCGGACTGCCGGTTACGAGTTGTTCATGGTGCAGGTTGGACGAGAACCATCGGATTTCAAGCCGCTGCCGGACGTGGGTTCGGGCGTGCACGAGATTCGTGTACGCGACCGGGCAGGAGCATTTCGGGTGATCTACGTGGCCAGATTCGACGAGGCGGTCTATGTCCTGCACGCCTTCCAGAAGAAGACGGCAAAGACGTCCCGCCTCGACATCGAAGTGGCCAGGCGGCGATACAGGTTGATCGGAGTCAAGTCATGAAGAAGACGACACGTAAGTCCTACACGGAAAGCAGCGGCAACATCTTCATCGATCTCGGCTTTCAGCCTCACGAGGCGGCCGTCATGCTTCTGCGATGCGAACTGGCGGAGGCTCTGCGCAAATGGATCGATCGAGAAGGGATCACACAAGCCCAGGCTGCCGAGCGTCTGGGCGTGGCGCAACCGCGCATCTCCGAAATCTCGCGAAATAAAGTGGACAAGCTGTCGCTCGATTACCTCGTCGGACTCTGTTCCAAAGCCGGCGTTGCGGTGAAGGTGAAGACGGCAGCGTAGGGGGCTCGGCTTGGCGTCAGGTCTAGAATCGAAACTACAGTCGCTTCTACTTTCGACTCTAGACCTGACCCCATAAACGACCGGCGAGGGGAGCGCCGCTTTCTACCATGAACGAAGAGTCGGTCCTTGCTGAGATAAAAGACGGAGAAAGTTCAGCCCGCGAGTTCAAGTCGACTCTGCGGTGGAACGTCCACGCGAAGAAGAATGATCAGGCGATCACGTTGGCCGTGATGCGATCCATCGCTGGGTTCCTGAACACCTCAGGCGGTGTCGTGCTGATAGGCGTCGCCGATGATGGCACTATCACTGGGATAGCGGCCGATGGATACAAGAACAACGATCAATTCGTGGTTGCGCTGTTCAACTTCGTCAAAGCGTCGGTCGGCGAGGACGTTGCGTCTTTTGTCGACGCAATAACGCTTTCGGTCAACGGCAACACGATCTGTCGCGTCGAGTGTATGAAGAGCGCGAAGCCAGTGTTCCTGACATTCGCCGATGAGAACGATGCTTTCTTCACCCGCACCGGTCCGGCCACGTCAAAGCTTCCAGGAAGCAAGGTTCACACATACATCAACGAACATTGGAAGAAGGAAGGCCATGCCGGTCGCCCCCGCGTTACGTTGCAGTACATCCCGCCGACCGACGAGGCCTTTGGCGCTCTCCTGTTTCACAACGTTGGTGAAACGGCCGCCTTCAATGTGCTGGCTGAGATCAACGTTCATGACACGAAGGTAAAGCTTCAATTTGGCCCCGTTACCCAGTTAGAAAGCCTGAACAGTATCGAGGACTCTCCGGATACTTTTTTCGCCGGTAATCATCTGTTCAGGGGGAAGTACAACGGTGATTTCAGAAATCTCATGAAGTGGACATACGTCGTGAAGCGGACTGAGGAGCTGCGCGAGGAGGGTGCCGACGAGAATGCCATACATGACGATGTTCGTCGTGCTCACACCACCACATTCGAGGTCACGTACACGGACTTCGAAGGCCGCACATACACGACGCCGCACAAGCTCACGTATGACCCCTCAAAGCACTCAGTACTGATACAGCTTGATGAGCAGCGAGCGGCCCTGCCGTAGCGCGGTGATGACAATGAACGCGGTCGCTGCTCTAGGTGGCCGCCATCCCGAACGCCGCGCTCTCGAACGAGGGGAGGCGTCGTCTTCGCTTCATGGCCCAACCGTTCGCGCGATGAGGTTTGGATCAACGGTTGACTTTGCTTCGGCCGCGACTCGACCTCAGCGGCTCGGGTTATATTATTCGGAAATGGCGGACGACGCGAAGGAGCAAGCCAAGGTAGGTATTCTGAAGGCAACCGAGTTGATCAAGACGGTCTGGCCAATCATCGCGCCGCTTGCATATGGCCGTTTCTTGGCTCGCGGCCGCGGAGGTGTACTGATTCCGGTCGCTGCGGTCAAACTGAGAGCAGGTGGTCAGGGGATCGTGGACGTGGACGGCCGGTATGTGACGGAGCAGGACATCACTTCGGGAAAAGTGAACATACCAGCAGACGCCGTGAAGGAGTTCCTTGCGTATGATCCGGATCGTGAAGTCGTCTTCCTTTTCGACGACGGAACGGGTGTAGCAACTTACCGAGGTGCGCCGTCCGGTCAACCGACCCCGAAGGAATTGTACGAAAAGGCGCGGCCATGATCGTGTTTCGCGCGTGCCGCCGCTCCAAGGTACCTTGCGCCTGCATCGTTAGTCACCGACCGGTGAGCAATGAGATGGCATCTTATGCGCCGAGAACGCGACCCCATCCGGGTCGAATTCTGACTGCCGACAGATACCGGTGGTCGCTCGCTGGCGCTCGCACCACCGGCTACCATACGTGACGCCTCCGGCGTCCTTTCGCGAACACAACCGCCAATCGGCGATGCGCATGAACAAGTCGATCCGCAGATATAGAGCGGTTTTATCTGCGATCATCTGCGCCATCTGCGGACGGCCTTTTTCTACGCCGCTGTCACCCCAACCAACTGTCGCAACACAAACGGCAGAATCCCGCCGCTCTCGTAGTAATCGACCTCGATCGGCGTATCGATGCGCACGATGACCGGCACATTCTCGGTGACACCGTTTGCGCGGTGAACGACCAGCGTCGCCTTCTGGCGGGGGCGGAGCTCGCCGGTGAGGCCGATGATGTCGAAGGTCTCGGTGCCGTCGAGCTTCGAGCGTCTGCGGCGGTGGTGCCTTCCTTGAATTGCAGCGGCAGCACGCCCATGCCGACGAGGTTGCGAGCGGTGGATGCGCTCGAAGCTCTGCGCGACGACGGCTTTCACGCCGAGCAGCTTCGTGCCTTTCGCGGCCCAGTCGCGGCGAGCTGCCGGTGCCGTATTCCTGGCCGGCGATGATGATCAGCGGCGTGCCTGTCCTTCTGATATTTCATCGCGGCGTCGTAGATGCGACATCTGCGTCGCCGGCGGGCTGGTGCTTCGTCACGCCGCCTTCGACGCCGGGGACCATCAGGTTCTTGATGCGCACGTTGGCGAAGGTGCCGCGCGTCATCACGCGGTCGTTGCCGCGGCGCGAGCCGTAGCTGTTGAAGTCCTCGACCGGCGACGCCGTTCTCGATGAGGTATTTGCCGGCGGGCGAGTTGCTTCTTGATCGCGCCGGCGGGCGAAATGTGGTCGGTCGTCACGGAGTCGCCGAAGATGCCGAGCGGCGCGCGCGCCGTTGATCTCGGCGATGTTGCCGGGCTCCATGCGAGAAGTTCGTCGAAGAACGGCGGCTCCTGGATGTAGGTGCGATTTGGTGTCCCACGCGTAGACATTGCCGGCGGTCGACGGGATTTCGTTCCACTTGCGGATTCTGCGCGGCGAAGTCGGTGTACAGCGTCCGGAAGACTTCGCGGCTTGAGCGCGTCGGCCATGCACGTCGCGCACCTCCTCCAGCGAGGTCGGCCAGATGTCCTTCAGGAAGACGTCCTCGCCGTGCGTCCCGCGTGCCGAGCGGCTCGTTGGTCAGGTCGATGTCGACGCGGCCCGCGAGCGCGAAGGCGACGACGAGCGGCGGCGACATGAGGAAGTTCGCCTTGATGTTCTGGTGCACGCGCGCCTCGAAATTGCGGTTGCCGGAGAGCACGCTGGCGCGCGACGAGATCGTTCTTCGTGATCGCTTCCTCGATGCGCGGATCGAGCGGGCCGGAATTGCCGATGCAGGTGGTGCAGCCGTAGCCGACGGTCTTGAAGCCGAGCTGGTCGAGATACGGCTGCAGGCCGGTCTTGTTGAGAGTAATCGGTGACGACGCGCGAGCCGGGCGCGAGCGAGGTCTTGACGACGCGCGGTTCACGCTGCAGCCCGCGTCTCGACGGCCTTTTTCGCGAGCAGGCCGGCGGCGAGCATCACGCGAGGGATTGCGACGTGTTCGTGCAGCTGGTGATGGCGGCGATGAGCACGGTGCCGTGGCATGCAGCTCGGCCACGGCCATCGGGAACTCGTCCGCCAGCGAATCGGCGAAGACGCGGTCGGGCGTCGGGCGGTTGTTGACCATCTCGCGCTTCGGTGGCGACACTGGTGTTCTTCGTCCTGGAGGTGAGCGCGTTGGGCGCCGGTCCCTGATCGCCGCCGCCGCTGATGGTGTGCTCGGGACCGGTCGACGTCACGCCGAGGAGCATCTTCGCTTTGCGGGCGACTCGCTGTCTTGCCGAAGCCGTTTCGGTGACCGGCTTCGCGAAGCAGCTCCTGGAACTCGCGCTTCAGGTCGTCGAGCTCGATGCGGTCCTGCGGACGCTTCGGTCCGGCGACGCTGGCGCGGACGGTGGCGAGGTCGAGTTCGAGGTCGGTGGTGTAGTCGATGTCGCCGTCTTTCGGAATGCCGAAGAGGCCCTGCGCCTTGAAGTAGTTCGCGTAGGGCGTCGACCTGCTCGTCGCTGCGGCCGGTCGCGCGCAGGTACCGGCAGGTCTCTTCGTCGATCGGGAAGAAGCCCATCGTCGCGCCGTATTCGGGCGCCATGTTGGCGATGGTGGCGCGGTCGGCCAGCGGCAGCGAGGCCGCGCCGGGGCCGAAGAACTCGACGAATTTGCCGACGACCTTCGCCTTGCGCAGCATCTGCGTGACGGTCAGCGCGAGGTCGGTGGCGGTGACGCCTTCGCGCAGCGCGCCGGTCAGATGCACGCCGACGACGTCCGGCGTGAGGAAATAAACCGGCTGGCCGAGCATGCCCGCCTCGGCCTCGATGCCGCCGACGCCCCAGCCGACGATGCCGAGGCCGTTGATCATCGTGGTGTGCGAATCGGTGCCGACGAGCGTGTCGGGATAGTAGACGCCGTCCTTCTCCAGCACGCCCTTGGCGAGATATTCGAGATTGACCTGGTGGACGATGCCGATGCCGGGCGGCACGACGCTTGAAGCGTTCGAAGGCCTGCATGCCCCACTTCAGGAACTGGTAGCGCTCGCGGTTGCGCTTGAATTCGATGTCCAGGTTGAGCTGCAAGGCGTCGGGACGGTCGGAGAAATCCACCTGCACGGAGTGATCGACGACGAGATCGACCGGCACGAGCGGCTCGATGATCTTCGGATCTGCGCCCAGGCGCGTGGCGGCGGAGCGCATCGCGGCGAGATCGACCAGCAGCGGCACGCCGGTGAAGTCCTGCAGCACGATGCGCGCGACGACGAACGGGATCTCCTCGCTGCGCTCGGCGCTTGGCTTTCCAGTTCGCGAGCGTCCGGACGTCGTTCTCGGCGACCTTCTTGCCGTCGCAATTGCGCAGGACCGACTCCAGGACGATGCGGATCGAGACCGGCAGTTTCGAGACGTTGCCGACGCCGGCCGCCTCAAGTTTTGGAAGTGAGTAGAACTGTCCGCGGCGCCCGTCGCCGAGGTCGAAGGAATCGAGAGTATTGAAGGTGTTGTGAGGCATTTTGCGGGACTATATCAAAGGGGTTGTGGGGGCTCGGTGATGCGCGGTTCGGGGTTTGCGGGGTCTCGAGGTTGCGGGGTCTCGGGGTTGGTATGCCATGCCACGTTGCTGGCTTGCCACTTGCCAACCCTGTAACCTGCAACCCCACCGCGCGACCGCGACAAGCAGGAGGCAGACGATGTCCGAAGGGAAGCAGGAGTTCCTCACTACCTACGATGAAGAGCACGCGAAAACGATGCGTGTGCTGCGGGCGTATCCACGAGAGAAACTCGATCTCCGCCCTCACCCGAAGGCGAAGACGGCCCATGAGCTCGCGTTCGTTTTCATCCTCGAGTGCGCCCTCGGCACGAAGGTCTGGCACGACGAGTACGCGCAAGGTCCACCGGCCGGCGGATCGGGAATGCCCACACCGCCGGAGGATTGGGATGAGCTTCTGGCCACCCTGAAAAAGGCATCCAAAGACTTCCGCGATCTCATCAGTTCCGCGACCGATGAGGAGCTACACGAGAACGTGCACTTCATGAGCGCGCCAAAGACGATGGCGCCGATCTCACGCAAAGAGTGGATCCAGTTTCTGCTGCACGACCAGATCCATCACCGCGGCCAGTTCTCGGTCTACCTGCGCATGGCGGACGGGAAGGTGCCGTCGATCTACGGGCCGACGGCCGATGAGCCGTGGATTTGAGGCGGCACGTTCGGAACGCTGGTTCATGCACACGCCCGTTGTACATGGTTAGACAGCTCGTGTAGGTAGCGACATAGCTCATGTTGATCACAACATGACCAATACACTGAGTAACCTGTCTAATGTGCAATATAACATGATTCATGTATATAGAAACATGATGCATGCGTGATGTAACATGCTTCATGTTCGATGTAACATGCCTCATGCGCGATATGACATGAGGCATGTGTCATATGATCTTGCTCATGTGCTATGATACATAGCTCATGTAGTCAATTACATAGACGATGTGTCAAGCAGCATAGCTAATGTATTAAGATACGTAACTCATGTGTCTTGTCACATAGCTAGCGTAACCAATTACATAGCTCGAGTGCTCGATTGCACGCTTCGTGTGCTTCGTTACACCATCCGCGCAACGTGACGCAGCCCCGCGGCGCCCTGCTACATCGCCAGCGAGTCTGCTTCCGCCAGCCTTGCTTCGCTCTCGCCGTGGGCGCGGAGGAAGCTGGCGGGGTCGCTGAGGACGCTGCCCATGCGCATTCCTTTGCGGATGGCGGTCAGCGTGACTTTGCGGGTGGCGATGGCGGCGAGCAGGCCGAGGTGGGTTCGCAGCTTCCCTTCCCGCTCGTAACGGACGTCCATGGCGTGCTTCCAGAGACCGGCGTACTCGCGGTAGAACTCCTCGAGAGGAAGCTTGGTCGGCAGCACGGTGTGGGCGATGTCGAAAAGCTCCCAGTCGCGCGTGACCACGGAATCGACCGTCTCATCCCATAGATCGGTGCCGGGGAGCGGCGTGAGGACGGAGAAGCCGGAGTTGTAGGCGCCGGTCTCGTCGACCCAATGCTTCAGCTTCTCGAAATCGGAACGATCCCAGGTCGGGTCGATGATGAAGTTCGGCGTGTAGCCGATGCCGAGGTCCTGGAGGATGCGGATGGCCTGATTGTTGTGGTCGGCGGTGTTCCGCTTGTTGACCGACTTCAGACCGGCATCGTCGATCTTCTCCAGTCCGAGGAACACGGTCATGCGGCCGCACTCCTTCCACTGCTCGACCACGTCGGGAAACTTGCAGATGATGTCGCTGCGGGTCTGGATGGTGAAGTGCTTGCGGATGCCGGATTTGGCGATCGCTTTGCCCAGCTCGCGGCCGCGTTTGACGTTCATCCAGAAGATGTCGTCGGTGATGAAGACGTTCGGGGCATCGATCTGCTGGAGCTCTTTGACCACGCGGTCGGGCGACTTCTCCCGGAACGTGCTCTCGTGAAACTTCCAGACCGAGCAGAAGTTGCACTTGAAGGGACAACCGCGCGCCGTTTCCAGCAGGGCCAGCGGGCGCCGGAAGTTGATGTAGTACTCGGAGGCGTACTCCTTGATGAGATGGCGCGCCGGCATCGGGAGGTTGTCGATGTTGCCGCGGGCGGGGGCGTGGCCGGTGTCGATGGGACCGTTACGGTCGTTGATCAGCAGCCCCGGGACGCTCTTCAGATCGTGCTTCTTCCCCCAGGCTTCGACCAGCGGAGGCATGACCTCTTCCCCGTCGCCGACGACGATGACGTCGATGGCCGGCTTGAGGAACCATTGCGGATCGCGCGAGGCGTCATGTCCGCCGACGACGATGAGCACGCCCGGCATCTCTTCACGGACGCGGCGCGCCAGACGCAGCGCGCGAAAACGCTCGGTGGTGAAGTTGCACTGAAGGCCGACGATGTCCGGCCCGAAGGCGCGCATCTTGGCCAGCCCGGGCTCGACGCCGTCGAGGCGCATGTCGACGATCTGGCAGGTATGCCCTTCCAGCTCGAGACCGCCGGCGACGCACTCCATCCCCAGCGGTTCGACGAAGGTGATCATCTCCAGACCGATGATGCCGCCGATCGGGGCTTTGAGGAATGAGACTTTCATGGATGGGGACATGATAACCCGGTTGCGGGGTCTCGGGGGTTGCGGGGTCTCGCGGTGGGTGGTCCGCGCGGTCAGGCACCGACGACAACGTATTCGGCGATCGACGTGGATGTCGGAATGGGAAGGCCGTCTTCGTGAAGACCCTCGACGTGAACTTGAATCGCCTCGTGCATGTTCTTCCTTACTTGGACGCGCGTGACGCCGGTCGCTACACAGCCGGGAAGGTCAGGCGAGTAGGCGGAGTAGTTCGTCCCGGCATCTTCGATGACAATGAGAAAACGATGCATGCGTATCCCAAGAATACTTCTCCTTCGCGGCTTCGCGGCTTCGCGTGACATCGATCTCACGCGAAGCCGCGAAGCCGCGAAGAAAAGACTATCCCCTCCCCTGCGCGATCCTCCGGGCTTCCGGCAACGTCCGCAGGCGCAGCATGGCGATGGTGCCGAGGATGGGGCCGGGGGCGAGGACGGCGAAGGCCCAACGCCAGCCGACGGCGTGCTCGATCATCGGCATGAGGCTGATAGAGGCGGTGGTGATCAGGAAGCCGAACTCTCACCTTTCACTTCACACCTACTTATTCGTCGTGTCTCAACCAAGTCCAGATCTGGTTCTAAAAAGGTCGAGCATGATGTCGTCGCCCGCGGCGTCTTCACTCTAGTCACCGACCCTCGCCGAACACTGACGGACTACATCAAGCGCCATAACGCCCTAGTCCCATCGAATGGATCTACGTCGATGTATCGCGCCGAGTCACTGGCCCCAATTCGTCGAATACGCTCCGCTAGGTGGGGAGACAGTGGTCGGTGGGACCGTGCCACTCAGGAGCAGATCATCCTGCAAACGAGTTCGTGACGAGGCTGGCCGTCCGGCCCGATTACGATCTGGTCTTCGCAGATACGCTGGCAATCTTCCGCCATGAGCCCGTGCTTGTTCAACAAGCTCGCAAAGTCAGCAGTCAGAGCGCTCAGCCGTTGCTGCCGTTCGGTGAAGTCGAGCCCGCGGGCCTCGTTAATCGGATCATTCGCCATTGTGTCTACTCCCTATCTCAAGCTCCTGAACCTGAAGTGGAGAGATATCAGGCTCCGCGATAAGCGTCTTTCCGTTCCCGCTCCATGCATGAATAGTCACCGGAGTCCCCGCGATCAGGTTTGCCAGAGTAACTTTCCAGACGCCATCCTTCGTCGACCCCCAGTCCGATCCGATCGGCGTGAGATTCGCGGCTGAAACGATATCTGCACCAGTTACAGAGAATAGCATCGGAACCGTTGCATTCGCCTCGTCTCCCTTTTTGACCTCTCCCCGTTTCATCGAAATCACGATTGATCCCGATCCGTTCCTTGCCAGAATAGCTCGGGCGCCAGTGCTGATGGTGAACCGTGAAGGCTTCGATTCTTTTTCAGGGTCGCCGGGAGAAACGTACGTAATCTCAGCCATGTCTCCATTGTTATTACTCACAGGCCATCGGCTCGTATAGATCTCGCGCTCCCAATCTCGTGCGCCCTTCGCGTACGACACGGTCGCATAGACTTTCTTCACCTCACATCCTTTCTTCAGGCCCTTACTGACCGAATCGAATGTCAATTTGGCGAAACGCCCGTCGGTACCCACCGTGACAGTGTTCGCCGAAAGATAGAACGTCGGCCCGTCTTTCGGTATCACCTTCGCCATAACGGCGGGCACAACCTTCGGCACTACCTTCTTTGATTTCTTCTTCTCTGCCTGCGGCTCTTCCGGCGCTTTCGGCGGCACTTCAACCGTCGTCACTTTGAGCAGTCCGATTACACGGTCAGCGAGAATATTCCTGGAGCCGGCGAGGGTCAACGTGGACTGTTTGCCATCATCAAACACGGTTCCGTTCGTCTGGTCGGTGAAGAAATCGACCTCTCGGACGGGTGCCTGGAACATCCCACGACTGAAGCTGTCGCGTGCGACCACGCCTACGACACGTGGCCACAACAACGACGGCGTGGCCGTTGCTCGCAGTTTTTCCGGGAGCGCTTCAACAAACTTCTTGTAGTTCCCTTCCTGAGCGTCGCTAATCAAGCTCCCAGCGATGTCCTCCTGGATGCCTGCATTCGCCACAATTTCTCTTACCTTACCTTGAAGCGAATCGTATCTGGCTGGTCTTGCTACTTTTCCGTTCTGTGAGTTTCGAAACGTCGTCTGCGCGGTATAAAACGCCATGGAACAAGGAACGACCTCATTCGAAATCAGGTCGTGAACTGAATCCTTCTCTTGAGGGTCGGCTAGGGGGAATAGAACCAAAGCGGTCACGTCGTAGGTTCTGGGGACGAGGGCGTCCTCGCGGTTTCCAAACATCGCGCCGAGACGAACCTCGATACTATTCTCAGCGGCCCTGGAGACGGTCATTACGCCGTTGAAGTCCCGAGTGAGTGTATTGCTAAGCCGATCGTTCTGGGACCGCAGTCCGCCGCCAACACGCGCATTAGACGTCATACCTTGAAGAGCAAGCGCTAACTCGCGCATCCGCTCGTAGGAATCAGAATGGAGCGACGCTGATACGGTGTCGGTGACGAGAAGCGGAATGGTCTCCAGGGGCGTTTCATCGCAACGGTTAACTGCGGCCGCGTCCAGAACGGCCACGTTTTGTTGCTCCTCGGCAGATCTTAGTGCGGCATCAGCGCACGAGCCTTTTTCACAGACCTGAAACGCCGCTTTAGCTCTTTCGGCTCGGTCCCGAGACTCTCTGGCGAACCGTGTAGCGCTCACGTGCAGCGAACCGGGAAGATTCTGTCCATCAGGCCCCTTGGCAGTACTGAAAAATGACACCGTTGTATAGGCGTCGTAGCCTCGCGTGGCAGCGGTCGGGGATACGGTCACAAGGAGTCTGACCAGGTATGGTTTGGTGTGCATTTGTACGGCGGCATCGCGAACGTAGTTGCTCATCAGCGAGACTCGCTGCATAAGAGCTGTCGCGGCTGCGTACTTCATAGAGGGATCGACTTCGGTGTCACCTGCGGGCAGCGGAGCCGTCAGCGTTCTTTCCACATGAGCAGGAGCGGCAGCAACATCTGCAAGACTGCCTGGTTGCCTCGAATCGGTGCGCTTCTCAGTTGTCGTCGTGCCGGTTTTGTCAGTGTCAGTTTCTCGCGACATGCTAGACGTGACGTCCTGACCCCGCGCCGTCAGCGATGCTAGAAGAGCACTGAACTCTGCCGTTCCCTGGGTGCGTGTCAAGGGAACGGCCTCGCTCAATGCCGTCTTCTCGTCCATCGCGTAGTGCGGCTGCAGCGATTCGACGTAGTCGTCGAAAGGGGCAACCGACTGCACAGCCACCTGAACGGAGGCGACGTCGTCCTGACGTCGCTCGCGCCAGGGATTCACATTCACACGCCATGACGCAAAACTCGATGGGACCAGAAGATAGGTCATGAGGAAGGTTGCGGTCCATTTCTTTCGGCGGGTCATCGACGCTCCTTTGGCCGGGTCACGAGGAAACGCCATCGAAGGACGACACCATCTATTTGGCCGAATCCTCATCTCATTTATCAAGACGGACAAAGCTACTTGTTTCCGTCAACCGATTAGGCCGCCTCCCATCACTGTCGATATTCGAGTCCTTCTTCGTACCTCACCCCCTCCCCTGCGCAATCCTTCGGGCCTCGGGGAGCGTCCGCAGGCGCAGCATGGCGATGGTGCCGAGGATGGGGCCGGGGGCGAGGACGGCGAAGGCCCAGCGCCAGCCGACGGCGTGCTCGATCATCGGCATGAGGCTGATCGAGGCGGTGGTGATCAGGAAGCCGATACACGTCTGCAGCGTCAGCGCGGTGCCGATGTAGCGCGGGTCGGAGAGCTCGGTGACGCAGGCGGAGAACTGCGCGGAATCGGCGACGACCGTGGCACCCCAGATCGCCGCCACGGCGAGCAGCGCGGCGGGGGGGCCGCCGAAGAGCAGGCCGATGACGATCGAACAGGTGGCGCTGGCGATCATGGCCGCTGAGGCGACGACCGTGCGGCCGAGGCGGTCGGCGTAGCGTCCGGCCACGACGCAGCCGACGGCGCCGCTGCCGATGACCACGAACGATCCGGCCTCGGCAAACCTCGGGGCCATGCTGGCGCGCAGCATCACCGGGATCCACGTCCACATCGCGTAGAGCTCCCACATGTGTCCGAAGTAGCCGAAGTTGGCGAGGCGGACAGCGCGATTGCGGACGATGTCGGCGGCCTGGTTCAGATCGAAGGGCTGGTTCGGCAGGGCGTACGGGCCGTCGTCGACGAAGGCGACCACGATCAGGCCGCCGATGGCCGCAAGGATCGAGGCGAAGGCAACGTTGATGCGCCAGTTCTGCGAGCCGACGGCATTGATGAGATACGGAGAGGCCTTCCCGAGCGTGAGCGCACCGACGAGAACGCCGAGGGCCAGGCCGCGGCCTTCACGAAACCAGGTGGCGATGATCTTCATCCCCGGCGGATAGACGCCGGCCAGGAAGACGCCCGTGGCGAAGCGGAGGACGATGCCGGTGGTGGCGTCGTGCGCCAGCCAGGCGAAGAGCGCGTTAGTGACCGCTCCCGCCAGAGCCGAGGCGGCGAAGAGACGCCGCACGCTGACGACGTCCGGCAGGTTGGCGATGGCGCTGATGAGCGTACCGGCCACGAAGCCGACCTGAACAGCCAGGGTGAGCCACGACGTCGTGCCGGCGCTGAGGTGCCACTCGGTGGCAATGCGCGGCGCGACGGCGGATGCGGTGAACCAGAGCGACATGCCGAGGAGCTCGGCCAGGCCGGTGAGCGTGAGGGCGCGAGATCGCGTCATTTGGCGAAGCTTACTTCGGGGCGAACCGAAAGGCGGCTCCCTCAGCCACGCGCGGAAAGAAACGTAGGTCGGACTCTCCAGTCCGACCGGTACTTGCGCGGCGGTGGATTGAATCCCTTCTCGACTGACGCGGTTTCAAGCCACATCCTTCCAAGTACCGGTCGGACTGGAGAGTCCGACCTACGTTTGTCATCGCGCTTTCCCTACATCTCCATGCACAGGCGCATTTTCGATTTGGCGCGGATGTACATCGGGCCGATCGAGCCGAGGGGCAGGCCGGTGATCGCGCTCACTTCATCGTAGGCGTAGCCTTTGATGCCGATGAGGATGCAGAGATCGCGCGCCTGCTGGCTCAATACCGACAATGCCTGCCGCAGGGCGATCTTGTCGTCCGACGGTTCGATGCGCGTGTCGGGCATATCGGCGATGGAGTCGTCGATGACGAAGGTCTCGCGCTGTCGTTTGGCCGCACCGATCTGGCGCTTGCAGAGGTTGGCGACGGTTCCGATCAGCCAGGGCCGGGCCATTCGAATCAGATCGCGCTTTTCGAGGAAGAGGAGCCAGGCCTGTTGCACCACGTCCTCGGCTTCATCGGCGGTGAGACCATAGCGTTTGCGGGGGATGGAGTGGAGGAGTTTGCGCAGGCCGAGGTGCAACCCCTCGAGGTCGAGCGTCTCCTGGGCCGCTGCCATCTTCTCGACCTCGGCCAGCAGGTCGGCGATGGCCGCGATAATCTCTTCCCCAAGCGCCGGTTTCCGCATCACCATCGTCGAGCCGCGCCGCAGAGCTTCGTCTTCCATCTCCGGGGTGGCGAAGCCGGTGAGCGTGAGAACCCGTGAGAGCGGACTGATACGGCGGATGCCGTCGAGCAGCTCCAGCCCTTCCTCCTCGGTGTGCAGCCGGAGGTCGGCCACGATGACGGAGTAGAAGGTACCCGTCATCATCGCCTCGGCGCTGAGCCGGTCGAAGGCTCCGGAGCTTTCGATGGCCTCGCAATCGAGCAAACTCATGAGGCCATCCACAATCGATTCTTCGTCGTCAACTACCAATACTCGTCGGGCCATCTCGTTCTCCCGGCTGGAGTAAGAGCAGTGGACGTGCCGACCGCGTCAATTGCAGTAAGGCATTGACGATCAAGTGTTTAGGTCAAATCACTGCATTCGGGACACGATCCGGAATCTGGAAGATGTCTGGAATCCGGACAGTCCGTCTGCGCCCGAAGGCATGCCTCCACCGTGGCCAGCAACTCCCGGTATTCGAACGGTTTCGCGATGATCGCAAACGTACCGAAGTCACGGTCGGACGACAGGCGCGAATAGCCGCTGAGAAGAATGACGCGGCGCAGAACCTCCGGATTGGTCAGCTTCCAGTAGTCGGTGAGACGCTCTCCGTCGAAGATCGGCATCTTCATGTCCAGCAGGATGATCTGGTAGTCCTTCTTCAACTCGACGGCGTCGATGCCGTCGCGCATCAGATCCACTTCGAACCCGGCGGTTTCGAGGAGTGCCTCGAGCAACTCGCGGATGTGGTTGTCGTCATCAACGACCAATGCGCGCTTCATGTCCCACTTCCCGCCTCGAGCTCCACCATCATTGCCAACAGGCTGGAGATCTCGAACGGCTTCTGCAGGAATCGTGTATGGGGATCATCGAGACGATCGTGGAGGATCCGCCGGTCGCCGTGTCCTGTAGCAAAGATGACGGAAAGGTTGGGGTTCAGCTCGCGAATGCGCGCATAGACCTCGCTGCCGTCCATATCCGGAAGGCCGAAATCGAGGAGCACGACATCGGGCTGAAAGCGGGCGATGGCCTCGGCGGCCAGGAGCCCCGTGGTAATCGCTTCGACCTCGATTCCGTCCTGCGCAAGCAGCGCGGCGATGCCATCGGCGATCGGCTTCTCGTCGTCGATGATCAGCAGTTTTCCCGCGGCCGGTTTCCGGGCCGGAGCGGACGAGGGTGCGCTTTCTGTTTCCGGCGGCGCGGCTTTCGGGAGGAAGAGATGGAACGTGCTTCCGCGGCCGACCTGACTCTCCACAAAGATGTAGCCGGCGTGCTGCGTCAGAATCTGGTGAGCAACGGCCAGACCTAGGCCGGTGCCGCCTCTCTGTCTGGTCGTGTACAACGGCTCGAAGATGCGATCCATGACCTCACGTGGCATTCCGTGGCCGGTGTCGCGAATGGAGACGTGGACGAAACGATCCGGCTTGGGAACGACACCGAAGGAGAATCTGGCATCGGCGTCGAGCTCGTTAGCGGCGATGGTCAAGGTTCCGCCACCGGGCATGGCGTCGCGGGCATTGGCCACGAGGTTGGAGAAAACCTGCGAGAGCTGGCTCCTGTCGGCGGCGGCATACAGACCAAGCCTGGGGATCGCCGAGACCACGTCGATCATGTTTCCGAGCACGGCCTCCGCCTCGGGAGCAAAGTTCTCCCACCATTCGCCAAGATTCACAGCGATGGTGACCGGCACATGAGGTTGTGAGAAGCGAAGGATGTCCAGCACGATGCGCCGGCCGCGCTGAATGGAGTTGCTGATGTGCCAGGCACCTTTGGAAATGATTTCCGGCGTGGCGTCGGGACGTTGCATCAGCTCCGCGAACGGTTGCATGCCCATGAGAACGTTGTTGAACTCGTGAGCCACCGTTGCCGCCAGGCGGCCGAGACCACCCAGCCGGTTGGCTTGTATCAGTTGCGCCTCGAGTAGTTTTCGCTCCGTGATGTCGCGGGCATTGATCACGATGGCCCTGGCCCGGCCTCGCTCCACCAGATTCGTGGCCACCACCTCAAAGGACCGCCAGGTGCCGTCCTGATGACGGGCACGCAGCTCGATGGTCTGGACCGCGGCGGGATCGGCGAGCTGGCAGGCAAGAAACGCTACCGTGACGGCGGCATCATCGGGATGGATGAGATCCAGGCTGTCAATGCCGGCCAGGGCCTTCCGCGAGTACCCGAGCACCCGCTCGACGGAAGGACTCCCGTAGCGGATGTGACCATCCCGTCCGACGATGGCGATGATGTCGGAGGCATTTTCGATGATGGAACGGAAGTAGTCCTCGCTGCGGCGCACCTCCTGAAAGGTCTCCTCGCGGTCCGTCACATCACGTGCCACGCCGCGGACGAAGGGGGTCGATTCATCATTTGTCTCCAACGTGTTGTGATACTCCCAGATGCGGCATCGGCCGCGGGGCGTGACGATTTTCATCAGGCCGACGGCAGCGCCATCGCGCATCAGCGTATGCATGTAGTCGTCGAAGCCGGCACCGTCATCGACGGGCATCAGATCGCGGATCGACATCCTGCAGAGCTCATCCGCCGAGAACCCCAGCGCCTGGCAGGCAGCGACGTTGGCGGAGAGGATGCGCCCCTCGACGTCGTGCGTGCAGACCATGTCGCCGGAGTCAGCGGCGATCCGGGATGATTCCCTCAACTCGGGGCGATACCCCGCGCCCTCGAAGGGGACATGCATCTCACTCAACTGATTGTCCACCATGGTCGTTGCTGCAAATCGCACGGATGTACTCCCTCGATCGGATTGCGCGAGCTGATTTTCAGCGGCGCTGTGTAGGAGTGACTCCGCGGCCTCCAAAAAATACAGGCCGCAGCATCGGTACGGTGAACGTGTCGTCAATGGTCACGTTGTATTTTTTCGGGCCGTTCGGCGCACTTCCTGTCTGACCGCTGCTCATTGGCGGAAAGACAGAGGACCTGATCGTGATACCGCCGCGAAGACTATTAGCCCGCCTTCTCTTCATCTCCCTGTCGCTGCCGCTGATCGGCGGTGCGCTTCACGGCCAGGAGACCCGCGATCTGTCCACTCTGACGGTCGACGATCTGATGAATGTCGAAGTGACGTCCGTTGCCCGAAAAGAACAGAAGCTGTCCGACACGCCCGCGGCCGTGTTCGTAGTCACCCAGGAAGACATCCGCCGGTCAGGGGCCACGAGCATTCCGGAGATCCTTCGCATCGTGCCGGGGCTGAACGTGGCTCGCATCAACGGAAACAGCTGGGCCATTTCCGCGCGAGGCTCCAACGGCCAATTCGCCAACAAGCTGCTGGTCATGATCGACGGCCGGACCGTTTACTCACCGCTCTTCAACGGGGTTTTCTGGGACGTTCAGGACACATTGCTCGAAGACATCGATCGCATCGAGGTGATCCGAGGCCCCGGCGGCACTCTCTGGGGAGCGAATGCCGTCAACGGCATCATCAACATCATTACCAGGCATGCCATCGAGACGCAGGGAGCGCTTGTGACTGCCGGCGCAGGTGGGGCGGAAGGAACCGCGGTGGCGGGACGCTTCGGTGGATCGTTCGGCCACAACGGGTACTACCGTGCCTACGGGAAGTCATTCGACCGTCCGGCCTCGGTCGGAGGCATCGATCCGACTCACGACGCGTGGTCAATGGGACGGGCCGGCTTCCGCGCCGACTGGGCCTCGCGGCGAGGGGACAACTTCACCGCCCAGGGCGACATCTATCGAGGATCGGAGGCGGCATTGGGCGTCCTGATCGATCCGGCCAGACCGTTCGCCGACCGGGCAATCGACACTGACCTGACGGGAGAGGACCTTCAATTCCGTTGGACGGCCATTCAGTCCAGCCGGTCGGATACGACAGTGCAGGCCTTCTATGACTACGCCGCTCGAACAGACACCGGCCTGGCGCTCAGGCGGCGCACGTTCGACGTCGATTTTCAGCACCACCTGAGGCTCGGCCGGAATGACACGGTTTGGGGTGCCTCGTACCGCACTTCCGACGATTCCGCCGCCGGTCCCGGGTTCACGCTCGTTCGCGATTCCACGGTTGCAGACATCGCCAGCGCGTTCGTACAGGACGAAATCGAGGTGGCTCGCCGGCTCCATGTGACCATTGGCACGAAGGTTCAGTTCGACCAGGTGTCGAACCTGCAGTTCCAGCCGACGATCCGCGCTCTGTTCAAGGTCAGCGACCGCCAGACTGTCTGGGCGGCGGTCACCAGTGCGGTTCGAACACCTGCCGAGAGCGAGCTTTACGGCAGGCTCAACGTGGGCGCGTTTCCGGATGCCTCCGGCAACGCCGGTCTCATCGTCGTGAATGGCAATCCCGGGCTGGATCCGGAACGTGTCGAATCGTATGAAGCCGGCTACCGCTGGCAGGTGTCCCCAACCATCGACGTCGACGCGACGGCATTTCGAAACCGTATGTGGAACCTCATGGCAACAGACACGGGGGCGCCGTCGGTCGATTCATCCGGACGAACGATCATTCCAATCGACATCGAGAATGGCATTCGCGGCCACGCGCATGGCGGAGAGTTGCTCCTCACGGATTCGCTCACTCCCAACTGGAAAGTCGCCTTCGGTTACTCCTTTTTCGAACAGACCACGATCGATGATGAAGGTGTGCGGTCGACCACGGAGAACGGCGCGATGGATCCCGAGCATCAGTTGCAACTGCGATCGTTCCTGCAGCTTTCGCCGCAACTCGAGCTGGACACGTCGGCGTACTACGTCGGCCGGATCGCCAACGATGTGCCGTCCTATTTGCGGATCGATGCGCAGCTTTCGTGGCGGCCGGCGAGGCGATGGGAGCTGAGTATCTCGGGCCAGAACCTCCTGCAGGCGGGTCACGCGGAATTTGCCCCAGTCAATGGACAGAGCGAATCGACGGCGCCGGCCCAACGAACCGTGAATGGGAAGGTTACATGGCGTTTCTGAAACGGACGGCGAGGGCCGGCATGATTCGGGGCATTCCTTCTCCGCTCGTTCTATTCGCGGTAGTGGCCGCGGGCCTGTCGTCGAGAAGCGCCCTTGCGCAATCCGTCGCTGACGAATATCAGGTGAAGGCAGCGTACATCCTGAACTTCGCCCGGTTCGTCGAATGGCCCCCGGAAAGCCTTCCGGCTTCTTCGCCGATCACCATTGCCCTGGTGGGTAACGATCCGTTCAATGGCTCGTTGGAACAGGCTCTCCGGGGGCGTTCCGTAAACGGTCACGCCATCCATCTCAAGTATGTGCGATGGAACGACACGCTGACGCCATACCAGATCATTTTCATCAGCACCTCCGAGGAACCGCACCTCAAGGAAATCCTCCGGCTCATCGGAAGTGAAAGCGTGCTGACCGTCAGCGACATCGATCGCTTTTCTCTCCGAGGGGGTGTCATCGAGTTTTCCATGGTCGGCAATCGGGTGCGCTTCGATATCAGCAGAAGCCCTGCCATCGCGGCAAGGCTCACGATCAGCTCAAAGCTGCTCAGCGTGGCGCGAGCGGTCCATGAGGGGGAAACACGATGACCGCCAGACGGAAGCACTCCATTCGGCGAAAGCTGACGGGAATGATCATGCTGACCAGCACGACCGCCGTGCTGCTGACCTGCCTCGGTTTTACGGCCTCGGGTCTCCTCAACTGGCACAACCGGCTCGTCGCTGACCTCACGACGACCGCACATGTCGTCAGTGCCAACAGTACCGCCGCGCTGACTTTTGGAGACCGTCAGGCGGCCACTGACGTCCTGAATGCACTTCGGGGAAAGCCGTCCATCATTGCCGCCGGCATCTACACGGACCATGGGGAACTGTTCGCTCGGTACGAACCGAGCGCCTCGATTCCCATTCCTCGTACCCTCTTGGAGGATGGCTTCCACGACCGCAGCGATCGCATCGAGTTGTTTTACCCGATCCAGCTCGATCATCAACGCCTCGGCACTCTTTACATCGCCTCGGATACTCGGGACCGGGATGTCCGTCTCAAGCAATACGGCCAGATCGCGGCGGTCATCATTTTCTTTTCGTTGTTCATCGCATTCATTCTTGCGGCTCGGTTGCAACGCGGTATCTCCGGGCCGATCGTCGCGCTTGCCGGTGTAGCCGCTGTCATCTCCCGGGACAAGGCCTTCAGCATGCGGATCAACCATCGCAGCATGGATGACGGCGATGAGATCGGCGATCTGATGACCGGATTCAACAGCATGCTGGCGGAGCTCGAGCAGCGCGACCACAAGTTGCTGCTGCATCAAACACAACTCAAGGCGATGGTGGACTGCCGCACGGCCGAGCTGACGGTGGCGAATGAAGAACTGCTGCTGGCGAAGAACGCCGCGGAGAAAGCCGCTGCGATCAGTACCCAACTGGCCCGCGAAAGCGCGCTCATTCTCAACAACGCCACGGACGGGATCCTCGGCGTGGGACTCGACAACCGGCCTACGTTCCTCAATCCGGCAGGCGTTCGAATCCTGGGTATGTCACTGAGCGAGATCGAAGGAAAAACGATCCACGAAGCCGTCCATCACTCACACCCCGACGGCACACCGTGGCCGGAGGAAGAGTGCGCGAACACCGTAGCCGTGCGCCACGGCGATCCGGTCGGGATTCGGGACGATACCTTCTGGCGGCCCGACGGTACGAGTTTTCCGGTCGAGTACTCCTCGACACCGATGTTCGATGAGGACGGCGATCAGCTCGGCGCCGTCATCGTGTTCCGCGACGTCACCGAAAGGCGGGCCATCGAGCGGTTGAAGGGGGAGTTCGTATCGACAGTCAGCCACGAGCTGCGTACTCCCCTGACCTCCATTCGCGGAGCGCTCGGTCTTCTGAGCAGCGGATTGCTCGGTCCGATCGCCGAAAAGGGACAGCGGATGCTGGAGATCGCCGTGAGCAATACCGACCGCCTGGTGCGATTGATCAACGACATCCTCGACCTGGAGCGCATCGAGTCCGGCAAGGTCGAACTGACGCGCGGCACGGTCGACGCCCAAGTGGTCATGGACCAGGCCCGGGAAGGCCTCCAGTCGATCGCCGATCAGGCAGATATCCGGATCGTGACGGAACCGGCCGCGGGATCGCTTTGGGGCGACAGCGACCGCATCATCCAGACGCTGACAAACCTCATCGGCAACGCCATCAAATTCTCGCCGGCCGGGACAATCGTGACGCTCGGCGGAACCGCGAGCGCGAAAGACTTCACCTTCCACATTACCGATCAGGGGCGCGGCGTGCCCGACGACAAACTCGACGCGATCTTCGAGCGTTTCAGCCAGGTCGACGCATCCGATTCGCGCCACAACGGCGGCTCCGGACTCGGTCTGGCCATCTGCCAGAGCATCGTAAACGCACACGGCGGCCGGATCTGGGCGGAGAAGAACGATCCCGTGGGCACCCGGTTTCAATTCACGATTCCCCTGGCTGTGAGCTCTCCGGTTTCCCTGGCGGCGATCGAATCGCCGCAAACGATCAGCGCGGTCGTGCATGACGAAGGAGGTCCGTTAGTGCTCATCGTCGAAGACGATTCCGATCTGGCGCGGGTGATGATCACCGCTCTGCAGCGTCACGGCCTGCGGACGCTTCACACCACCAGCGGCCGCGAGGCGGTCCGGTTGTGCAGGCAGCATGAGCCGAGCCTCGTCGTCCTCGACCTCGGCCTCACAGACGTCGACGGCTTCGAAGTGGTCCGCTCCCTACGGGAAAGCGAGACTCTCCGGCACCTCGCTCTTCTGGTCTATTCGGCAATCGACGTCGGAAGCACCGACCGGTCCCGCCTGCGCCTCGGACCGACGGAGTTCCTCACGAAGAGCCGGGGCAGTCTCGGCGATTTCGAAGCTCATGTCGCCCGTCAGCTCACCAACGCAACGAACGCAAAGGACTCACAGAATGCGGCATGAGCGACAGGTCCATCCGGCGGCATCGATCGTCCGCCTTTTTCTCGTGGCGATCTTCGTCGCCTCACCGCTGCTGGCACTCGATCCCGCCAGGGCCATCACCCAATTCGGACTGAGCGTATGGACGACGGATCAAGGGCTGCCGCAGAGCTCCGTGAATGCCATCGCGCAGACGAAAGACGGCTATCTCTGGTTCGGGACGCAGGAGGGCCTGGCCCGCTTCGACGGCGCACGCTTCACGATCTTCGACAAGCGGAACACGCCCGCGCTGGACATGCAGCACATCACCGCTCTGCTGGTAACCCGCGACGGCTCTCTCTGGATCGGTAGAAACGGTGGCCTCATCCGATACAAGGACGGGCAGTTCACGACCTATTCGCAACGCGACGGCTTGAACGACAGTTTCGTCTGGTCATTGGCCGAGGGGCCGGACGGCAGCATCTGGATGGCGACCTATTCAAGTGGAGTGTGGCGCTTTCATGACGGCAAATTTACGGCCTACAAGGTCGGCAATGGTCTCCTCTCAGACTCGATCTGGAGCACGTACGCGGCACCCGACGGCACCCTGTGGATTGGAACAAACGGCGGAGGCCTGAGCCATTTCTCCAAGGGAACATTCACGAACTACACGACCCGGAACGGGCTGGCAAACAACATCGTCTGGACCGTTTATCAGGACCGCGCCGGTGTGGTCTGGATCGGTACGAACGATGGCCTGAACCGGCTGCACGACGGAAGATTTACCAGGTTCACCACCGCCGACGGCCTGACGAACAATTCCGTGAAAGCGATCAGGGAAGACCGCGACGGCAACCTCTGGATCGGAACGGACGGTGGGGGTCTCAACCGGTACACCGGCGGCAAATTCACGTCGTTCAGCACACAGCAGGGGTTGTCGGACAACTCGGTGATGTCGCTGTATGAGGATCTCGAGGGAAGCCTCTGGGTCGGCACTTCGGCCGGCGGTGTCGATCAACTGCGGCCGGGAAAATTCGTCACCATCAGCAGGTCCGAAGGGCTGTCCGGGAACGGGGCATGGTGCGTCCGGGAAGCCGCGGACGGCTCGCTCCTGATCGGGACGAACGACGGTTTCTCGCGCTGGAAAGACGGAGCAATGCACAACCTTTCCGCTCCCGGCGGCCTTTCCTCGAACGTGGTTCGGACGGTGCTCGAAGATCGGTCCGGCGTCCTCTGGCTCGGAACTGCCGATGGTCTGGATCGCTACGACCACGGGAAGCTGACCGTGTATCGAGCGTCGTCCTCAGGACTGTCCAACGACCTGGTCCGCTCGCTGGCGCAGGACCGCGAAGGGGACATCTGGATCGGCACCCGGGGAGGGGGCCTCAATCGCTTTCGCAACGGCGTCTTCACCGTATTCAATACGAAGAACGGACTGGTGAATGACGTGGTGGCCTCGATCGATGAAGATTCCGACGGCGCTCTCTGGATCGCCACGAATGGCGGCGTCAGTGTGTTGAGAAACGGCGGCTTCAAGAACTACACGACGAGGGATGGCTTGTCCAACGATACCGCCCGCGTGACCTATCACGACCACAACGGCGCACATTGGGTGGGAACGTACGGCGGCGGGCTCAATCGCATCAAGGACGGCCGCATCACCTCGATCACATCCAAAGACGGTCTGTTCGACGACGTAGTCTTCTCGATCCTCGACGACGGACGGGGATATCTCTGGATGACGTGCAATCGCGGCATCTTCCGCGTCAGCACCAGGGAGCTCAACGACTTCGCGGACCACAGGATCCCGCGCGTTCACTCGATCTCGTATGGCGTTGCCGACGGGATGAAAAGGGCCGAGTGTAACGGCGGCTTTCCCTCGGGATGGAAGGGAAAGGACGGGCGGCTCTACTTTCCGACAGGGATGGGGGTGGCGGCCATCCATCCGGCAAGCGTGTGGCTCAACCTGGTCTCTCCGCACGTCCGGACCGAGGAGGTCCTGCTCGATGGAAAGCGGATGCCGCTGACCGCGGACGTGCTCACGGCCGGTCCGGGACGCCGCAGCCTGGAGATCCACTACACGGCACTCAGTTTCATCGCGCCGAACAAAGTGGCCTTCCGCTATCGCCTGCGGGGATTCAGCGACGAATGGATCGATGCCGGTGACCGGCGGGTGGCCTTCTACACGAATCTGCCTCCCGGGGACTATCTTTTCGAAGTAGCGGGAAGCAATAACGACGGCGTCTGGAGCCTGGCCAGGAATCCGCTTCGCCTGCGGTTTCAGGCGGCGTTCTATCAAACGTGGTGGTTCCGGATCGCATGCGCCGTGGTTCTGCTCATCATCATCCGGGCCGGTTTCAAAATGCGATTGCGCCTCCTCAACGACAGCGAGCGGCAGCTCGTGAAACGCGTCGGTGAACAGACGGCGGAGCTCCAGGCGGCCAAGGAGAGCGCCGAACATGCCGCGACAGTCAACGAAAAGCTCAGCCGGAGCAAGCAGTTGATTCTCAATTCGGCCGGAGAGGGCATTTTCGGTTTGGACGCGGACGGCATCACGACGTTCGTGAACCCTTCCGCGGCCCGCATGCTGGAATGGCCGGTGGAGGAGCTGGCGGGAAAGAATCTCCATCTCCTAATCCATGCGGATTCCACCGGCTCTCGCGCATCCTGCGAAGTCTGCGGCGGCGTCCAGGGGACAACATTAGTCAACAGGACCGCTAATTTCCGGCGGCGGAGCGGACGCACCTTCCCCGTCGAGTACGCGGCCGGCGCGATCGTCGGCGACCATGGCGAAAACCATGGCGTGGTGGTCACGTTTCGTGATGTGACTGAACGGCGTGCCGTCGAGCAATTGAAGAGCGAGTTCGTCTCCACGGTCAGTCATGAGCTGCGCACGCCGTTGACCTCCATCCGCGGAGCGCTCGGCCTGCTAAGCAGCGGAATGCTCGGTCCGATCGCCGAGAAGGGACATCGGATGCTGGAGATCGCGGTGACCAATACCGATCGCCTGGTCCGTCTCATCAACGACATCCTCGATCTGGAGCGAATCGAGTCAGGAAGGGTCGAGCTGACCCGAGGCACTGTCGATGTGCAAACCGTCCTGGTGCAGGCCGCGGAAGGACTGCAGTCGATCGCCGAGAAGGCAGACGTGCGCATCGTTGTCAGGCCGGCAACCGGAACGCTCTGGGGCGACAGCGACCGGATTATTCAGACGCTGACGAACCTCCTCGGCAATGCCATCAAGTTCTCACCGCGCCAGACGACGGTGACCGTGAGTGGCCGTGCCGAGGAGGACGATTTCGTCTTCTGCGTCGCCGACGAGGGACGCGGCGTGCCGGCCGAAAAACTCGAGACGATCTTCGAGCGTTTCAGCCAGGTTGATACCTCCGATTCACGCGACAAAGGGGGCTCCGGGCTCGGGCTGGCCATCTGCCAGAGCATCGTCGCCGCCCACGGCGGCCGCATCTGGGTGGAAAAGAACGATCCGGTGGGCAGCCGCTTTCAATTCACGATCCCGGCCGCCAAGGAGGGACAGCATGCCGCCTAAGCAGATTCTCGTGATCGACGACGAGAGCGACATCCGCGAGGTGGCCAAGCTCACTCTTCAGTTGACGGAGGGCTGGACGGTATGGACCGCCAACGGCGGCGCCGCCGGAACAGCACTCGCTCTGTCGGCCGAGCCCGATGCCATCCTCCTCGACGTGATGATGCCGGACATGGACGGCCCAAGCACCCTTCTCCTCCTTCAGCAGCAGGGCGGCACGAAGACGATCCCGGTCATCTTTCTGACGGCGAAAGTGCAGGCCGCCGACCGACACAAGTTCATGCAGCTCGGCGTCCGAGGCATCATCAGCAAACCGTTCGACCCGCTCACGCTGGGACAGCAGATCAGGGAGATGCTGTCGTGGGAGTGACGAACCCCATCCGCGAGCTACACTCGCGCCATGCGACTTGCGATCACGCTGCTGGGCCTCTCTCTCGCCGCCCGCCTGTTCGGGGGCGACCTTCCCCTGCTCCCCGATCCCCAGGTCTCGGCGCTTGCAAGCGAGATCTCCGGCGAGTCAGCCAAACGAAATCTGGAAGGCTTCTCGCGGCTGCATCGCATGCGCGGCTCGCGCGACTTTCATCGCGCCGCGGAACAGGTCATCGCGGAGTTAGCAAAGTATGGCTACGCCGACGCGCATATCGACCAGTTCCCGGCCGATGGAAAGATCTTCTACGGCACGCAGCGCTCCCGTCCGGCGTGGGAAGCCGACTTCGCGGAGCTGTGGGAGCTGGACGGCAGCGGCAATCCGATCACGCGCATGGCCAATTGGGACGCCGCGCCGATCACGCTCGCCGAAGACAGCGCCAGCGCCGACGTGACCGCGGATCTCATCGACGTGGGCGATGGATCGCACGAGAGCGACTACGCGGGCAAGGATGTGAAGGGGAGGATCGTCCTGGCGGCATCGCAGGCTGACGCCGTGCAACGCATGGCCGTGGCGAAACTCGGCGCAGCCGGCATCGTCAGCTACGCCGCCAACCAGCGCACCGCCTGGTGGAAACAGGACGAGACGCTGGTCCGCTGGGGTCACCTCGAAACGTTCTCCTCCTCCCCTACCTTCGCCTTCATGATCTCCCTAGGCGACGCACGCGGCTTGCAGGCGCGGCTGGCCAGGGGTGAACACATCCGGCTGCATGCGATCGTCAACGCCGGACAGCACCCCGGCTCCTACGACATCGCCACCGCCACCATTCCCGGATCCGATCCGCAACTTCGCGATGAGGAGATCGTCTACAGCTGCCATCTCGATCACCCCCGCCCTGGCGCGAATGACAACGCCAGCGGCTGCGCCACGATCCTGGAAGTGGCGCGAACTCTTCATAAACTGATTGCTGAGAAACGCATCCCGCCGCCGCGCCGAACGATTCGTTTCGTCTGGCCTCCCGAGATCGAAGGGACGATGGCGCTGCTCAACGCTAAGCCGGAGCTTGCCGCGCGCATCAAGGCGGCCATCCATCTCGACATGGTGGGCGGCGGTCCGGAGACGAAGACGATCTTTCACGTCACGCGCGGCCCGGCCAGCCTGCCGTCGTTCGTGTACGACGTGGCCGCGGCCATCGGCAGCTTCGTCGATGCCCAGTCGTCGCAATACGCGATGACCGGAACCGCGAAATGGCCGCTCGTGGCGCCGGAAGGCGGGCGCGACGCTCTCCGCGCCGCCATGGTCCCGCTGACCCTCGGCAGCGATCACGAAGTCTATAGCTCCAGTTCGTGGGGCATCCCGGCCGTTTATCTCAACGACTGGCCCGACCGCTTCATCCACACCAACGCCGATACGCCGTCGAAGATCGATCCGACAAAACTGAAACGCGCCGGATTCATCGCCGCCGCCACCGGCCTGGTTCTGGCCAACGCAACCGCCGCCGATGCGCCGGAGATCGTGAGCGTGATGGAGGAAGCCGCGCTGCACCGCGCCGCTGAGGCCAGGGCGCAGAGCCGTGACCTTGCGCCGATGGAGGCAGCCAACCGGCTGCGCTTCCAACTCGTGTACGAAGCGCAGATGTTTGATTCGATGGACCGCTTCTTCACGCCCCCAACCGCCGCCCGATCCGAATCCGATCGTTTCCTGACCAAACTCGCTTCGCTTCTCCCCATCCCGCCCACGCCACCCGCATCCGGCCCGATCTACCGCCGCAATCCCGCGATCCGCGGTTCCCTCGATGCCTTCGGCTACGACTATCTCGAAGCCCACCTCGGCCACGACCGCGTCGCCAAACTCGTCCTTCTCAATTTCGAAGGCTCCCGCGGCGAGGGCGGCGAATACGCCTACGAAGCGCTGAACCTCGCCAACGGCAAGCGAACCACCAGCGAGATCCGCGACGCACTCGCGGCGATTTACGGCCCAGTCCCGCAGGACGCCGTCGACCAGTTCCTGGCGGGGGCAGCGGAGGGAGGGTTGTTAGCGATACGCCGCTGATGCGTCAAGAGCAATGTTTCACGCGGAGACGCGGAGTCGCGGAGGAGATTCGCTGAAAACGGGACACCCCTCGACGCGCCAACCGTTACCTTCGGCGCTTTACAGCACGCTTCTTCTCCGGCGGCACAGGTCGGGGACCTCGCATCTCGTCAAGGATCTCGTCTACCGGCTTGCCGAGATTCAGAACACCGAACAGGCGGTCCACGGGGTGCTCCTTCTTCACGAGTAAAAGGGTACTACGTCTTACTCGTATTGTAAGAACTCCCCTCCCCCTACCCTCCCCTCCGCGTCTCCGCGTCTCCGCGTGAAAACCCGGCTCACGCGGATGCAAGGAGGTTGCGGAGATGGGTCATTTCCGCGAGATGTTCCCTGTCATGCCGTATCCAGTGTTCGAGCAGCCCCTGCAGCGTGAAATGGCGGACCCCTTCCAGCTCTCCGATGCGCTGGAAATCCGCGGGGGAGGCTGCGCGGAGGCGCTCGATCGAGCGGGCCCGCGAGGCGGCGAAGTCCTCCAGCGCCGGACCCACCGGCTGGACGTTGTAGTTCCTCTCCCGCGCCAGGCGGGCACCGTCGAGATCGGGGAACGAGGCACTGCCTTCGGTCAGGATCCGGCTGATGCGAACCTCGTAACCTTCGACGTCGATGTCGCGCAGATGCAGGACGTTCTCCCGTAACGAGAACTCGTTCGGCGAGGGCTTGAAAGAGAGATCCTCTTCGCTTCGTCCGTCGACGAGAGCGCGGACACGGGTCGGGGTCTGTTCCAGGTGATCGATCACATTCATCGCTTACTCCAGCCGCACCAACTCCATGGTAACGCGATGAACAAGACATGGAAACGCATCGATCAATCCTCGGCTCCTGACTCGGACGCCATGAGTGATGGTAGGGCAGACGCGGCCGTTCTGATCGAGGGTTTATGCGTCCCCTCGGCTCACACCCACTCCGAGACCGCATAACCGCGAGACCGCGCAACCCAACCGCGACCCCCACTTCCGCAACTCGGAATCTGCAAATTGCGCCAGACGCAAACGTTTTCCGTTTTTGATGGTAGGGATTTCGTCCCCTACACCACTCCTTCTAGCGACAGGTCATTCCAACCGCCCTCGAAGAGTTCCGGTTCCGGAGGGCAATAAGCATTTAGCTGCCGTTTATGACGATGCGGTTTCCTGCGAATGAAGAGTCGTCTGTCTCCGGCCCCAAGCGGGGTTGCGGTCGCGTCGGCCGCGGCTCCTTGTTTCCTCTCTCTCTATCTCAACACTCGGAGGTCTCATGAAACTACGTATTGCTCTTCTCTCCACCCTCGTTCTGCTCTGTTCGCTCTCTCTGTTCGCCCAGGAATGGCCGCAGTGGGCACTCAATCCTCAGCACACGGGTCAAACCTCGATCGTCGGTCAAAACCTGAACCAGAACCTCGTCAATATCGTCTATGACCCTCTCGTCCCTCAGGAGATGGGACCCAACGCCGGCGCCGGCGATCTGCTCGCGCACTACCAGGCGCCGCTCGTCGACGGCAGCAACGTCTACATGATGTTCAAGTCGGGCACGTTCGACCCGAACGACTACTCGACCCAGACCTGGGGGGAGACCAAGTTCACGTGGAGCGGGACCGCGCTCGTGGCGGCGTGGCAATTCACCACCGACTGGAAAGCGCCCGGCAGCGAGAATGACTTCTGGGAGCCGGTCTTCCATCCGGCACTGGCAAACGGTTCCCTCTACGTCCCGGGCGCCGGCGGCTCGATCTGGAAGGTGAACGCGAGCGGCGTCGGCACGCGCATCAACCCGTTCAACAACGTCAGCTCCAGCCGTTACACCGCCAGCCCGCTGACGGTCGACGCGAACAACAACATCCTCTACAACGTGGTTCAGCTCAAGAGCGGGACGAAGGACTTTTACGCCGATGACGTCGTCGACTCCTTCATCATCCGCGTCTCGCCCAGCGGAACCATCGAGAAGGTCAGCTATTCGACGCTGACCGCCGGCACACCGGCGGGCAACGCCCAATGCGCGAACGCCTTCTCGGTCGAGCCCCTCCCGTGGCCGCCCTCGCCGACGGCCGTCGCGCCGACGGTGACCTGCGGCACGCAGCGCCCCGGCCTGAACATCGCGCCGGCCCTGGCCCCGGACGGCACGATCTACGTGGCCACGCGCGCGCACCTGCTCAGCCGCGAGACGTGGCTTCTGGCCATCAATCCCAACCTCACACAGAAGTGGATCCGCTCGATGCGCAACCGCTTCAACGACGGCTGCGGTGTGCCTCACTCGGCCGGCGGCCAGCTTCCTGCCAACGGCGCTCCGGGCGGCTGCCGCGCCGGCGCGAACTACGGCGTCGATCCGGCCACGAATACCTCCGGCGGCGCTCGCATCCTCGATGACTCCTCGGCCACGCCGGTGGTCGCTCCCGACGGCTCCATCATCTTCGGCGCCTACACCCGCTACAACTACGCGCAGGGACATTACCTGCACTTTTCGGCCAACGGCGACTTTCTCCATTCGTACAAATTCGGATGGGATTGCACGCCGGGGATCTATGCCCACGGCGGCACCTACTCCATCGTGACAAAGGACAACCACTACGGCGACGTCGGCTCGTACTGCAACGACGATACGTTCTGCCCGCCTGACCGCAACGCCTCGGATCCGGGCTACCCCGAGCAGTACTTCGTCTCGCAGCTCAATCACAACTTCAACATCGAGTGGAGTTATCAGAACACCAACACCCTGAGTTGCACGCGCGACCAGTTCGGCAACATCACCTGCGTCAGCGATCACCCGCACGGCTTCGAATGGTGCGTCAATGCCTTCGTCATCGACGGCAACGGCGTCGTCTATGCGAACAGCGAAGACGGAAACCTCTTCGCCCTCAACCAGGGCGGCACGCTGAAGCAGGAGATCTTCCAGCAGCTCGCCCTCGGCGCGGCCTACACGCCGACCTCGATCGGCAGCGACGGCAGGATCTACTCGCAGAACGCCGGCCACCTTTTCGTCGCCGGCAACTGATCCGGTTCACAGCATTCTGATTCAAACGAAGGGCAGACCATTCCGGTCTGCCCTTCGTGTCTTCGCGTCTTCGCGTGTGTGACGCCCGTCATGCCGACGTGTGATCGCGTTCCGTGCTCTCTCCACGGCCGCCCGTTAGCATCCGCCGGAATTCAACGATCAGGAGACGACCATGGCCTACGTAATCACCGACAACTGCATCAAGGACGGACTTTGCGCCGACGCCTGCCCTGTCGATTGCATCCATCCGAGAACCGACGAGACCAGTTTCGAAGCGGCCACGCAGGTCTACATCAACCCCGCCGAATGCATCGACTGCGGCGCATGCATCCCCGCCTGCACCTCGGATGCGATCTTCGTGCTCGACGAAGTCCCCGCGGACAAGCAGCAATTCATCGCTGCCAACGAAGCGTACTTCGCTTAGATTACTCCCCTCTCTTCGACACGACCGCGCGCATCGGCTCTTCGTTGACGCGCAGTTGAAAGACGTCCGGCCGGCTGTAGTGGCCGACGACGTCGAAGTCGAACTTTCCGCGGCTGATCTCGCCGAGGTCGAGGTTCGCGGTGAGGATGGTCTCCGATCCGAAATGGGGGCCGGCCAGCACCTTGCCCAGGGGGCTGATGATGGCGCTGCCGCCGCGCATCAGCACGGAGTCGGGGGAATCGCCGAGGGAGACTCGCACGGTGTCGGGAAAGTCCTTCTTCCGGATGAACTGGCATGCGGTCAGGACAAAGCAGCGCCCTTCGAGGGCAACGTGCTGCATCGACGAGAGCCAGGTGTCCCTGTCGTCGGCCGTGGGTGCGCAGTAGAGGGCGACGTTCTTCGAATACATGGCCATGCGCAGCATCGGCATGTAGTTCTCCCAGCAGATCACCGCGCCGATGCGCCCGTACGGACTCTCCACCGCCGTCAGGGTCGAACCGTCGCCGAAGCCCCAGATCATCCGCTCCAGCGCGGTCGGCATGAGCTTGCGGTGCTTTCCGAGCAAGAGGCCGTCCGGACCGAAGAAAAGGACCGTGCAGTAGCACGTGCCGGCGTCGCGCTCGATGACGCCGATGACGACGTGGCACCCATGCGCCGCGGCCGCCTCTCCGAGACGCTGCGTGAGCGGACCCGGTACCTCGATGGCCGCCTCGAGATAGATCCGAAATTCCTCGCGCCCGGCCGCATCGCGCGCGCCGACGACCAGACCGTAGCCCAATCCCTTGGGATACCCGACGACGAACGCCTCCGGAAAGACGATCACCTTCGCGCCGGCGGCGGCCGCGTCGGCGATCAGCCAGACAGCCTTGTCGACGCAGGCATCCGCATCAAACGGAACCGACCCGGCCTGGACCACGGCCACCTGGACCGACCTCTCATGCGAAGTCATCGAGAAATGGTAACGCAGGAAGCGCTTCCACCTTCGCCAAGACAAGTAGCTGCCTCCCAGAGGCCGTTAACGGACTCCCGGAGGCCGTTATTGGAGTCCCAGAGGTAGTTAACTGTCTTCCAGAGGTAGTTTAAAGACCACCAAAAGATAGTTTAACGACTACTGATAGGTAGTCTAACGATCATCGGGAGGGCGGGCTGGCGGTCACAGGGCAACCCCCGTTGCCGGATCCTGCCACCGAAGTCTGAGCTCCCGCATCGGTGCTCGGACGAACTCCCGTCCGAGGTAGCGCGGGTGGGGCAGAGCGAGGGTTCTCGATCGAACCAGATTCGCGCTGTGAAGGATGAGATCGAGGTCGATGAGGCGCGGCGCGTTGCGGGTGCTGCGCCGGCGGCCGAGGCGGGTCTCGATTGCCTGCAACGTCTCGAGCAGACGCAGTGGCTGGAGATCGGTGTAACCGGCGACGACGGCGTTCAGATACTTCGGCGGCGGCGCATCGACCGGATCGGTCTCGATGAAGGAGCTGACGCGGACGACGCGAATGACGTGCCGCAGCTCCTCGATGGCGCGCCGGAGTGCGAGAGCGCGGTCGCCGAGGTTCGAGCCCAGGGCGATCAGCACCGACGACGGCACGTCACTCCTCGCTGACGTCGATGTCGTCCGACAGCTCGTTGACGTCACCCTCGGCTCGCGGGAAGTACGTTTTGAGCTGGTGGCCGGCCGCGGTGATCGCTTCGACGATGCCCTCGGTGAACTCGCCGTTCCGGAAACGGATGGTCAGCTTCGCCGCGATCTCATCCCAGAATCCTGCCGGAACCTTTTCGTCGATCCCCTTGTCGCCGAGGATCACGAAGCTTCGCTCCTCGGAGGCGATGAAGAGGAGCACGCCGTTGCGAAGCGCGGTCTTGGTCATCCCGAGGCGCTCGAACGTCCGCTCCGCGACGAAGCGGATGTCGCCGCCTCCCACTTTCCGCTGGATGTGAATGCGGATCTCTCCGGATGTCTCGCCTTCCGCGGCGCCGATCGCCGCGACGATGCGTGGCTGATCGAGCACAGCCAGGAACTCTTTCTGGTTCACCATCCACCTCCCGCGCCGCCGCCACCGAAGGAACTGCCACCGCCGCCCCATGAACCGCCGGTGCCCCAGCCTCCCCCGCTACTTCCGCCGCCGCCGAAGGTCGTACCTCCCCCTCCGCCGCCGAGGAAGAACATCGGCCAGAAGCAGCCGCCGCACCCGCCGCGCCGCCGCCCGCGAGACAACAGCGGAACCAGTACGAAGAAGATGAAAAAGAAAAAGAGGAGGCCGAAGATTCTGTCGACGCCGGGTCGTGACCGTGATCGCGTCACGGGCTGCCTCGGCGACGACGTCGCGCCGACGGCGGTGGGATCGATCTTTCCGGCGATCTGATCGATGGCGGCGTTCAGTCCGCCGGCGTAGTCGCCGGCGCGGAAGTACGGTGGAACCGTCTGGTGGAGAACATCGGACGAAAACGCATCGGTGATGACCGGCTCCATGCTGTAGCCGACCTGAATCCATGTCTTGTGTTCCTTGATGAAGACGAAAAAGATCAGCGCCTTGTCGTCTTTGACCTTCCAGACGTTGGCGACCTTGTTCGTGTAGCCGAGGACGTCTTCGCCTTCCAGCGAAGGGAAGATCATGACCAGGAACTGGACGCCGGTCTTCTTGTAGAGACCTTCCAGCTTCTCGTTGAGCTGCTGGACGTCCGAAGCGGTGAGCGTGCTCGTGCCGTAGTCGTTCACCCACTGCGTCGGCTTGGGCGGGATGTCGAGCGCCAGTGCTGCCGAGGCGAGAAGCGCGATCGCGGCGAACGCGATCGCGCTGCGGCGGATGTTCATCGCGTTCCCGTGGCGGGGGCCGGTGTCGATGGGGCGCTGCCGAAGTTGAAATTGACCTCGGGAGCGTTCTGCGAGCCGGCTGCACCCTTGAAGTACGCCTTCTCTTTGAACCCGCTCATGTTGGCGACCAGGTTGGCGGGGAACATCTTGATGGCGGTGTTGTACGTCTGCGACACATCGTTGTAGCGCTTACGCTCGACGGCGATGCGGTTTTCCGTCCCTTCGAGCTGCGACTGCAATTCGAGGAAGTTCTGATTCGACTTCAGATCGGGATAGCGCTCCACGACCACGAGCAACCGGGATAGCGCGCCGGTCAGGTTCTCCTGCGCACCGGCGAATTGCGCCATCGCATTCGCATCATTCGGCAGGCTCGACGCCGTTCCCGGCGCACCGCCGGAAGGCGCCTGCACCTGGCCAACGCGCGAGCGGGCGCTGATGACCGCTTCCAGAGTCGACTTCTCGAAATTCGCGGCGCCCTGCACGGTGCGGACGAGGTTCGGGATCAGATCGAAACGGCGCTGATAGTCGTTCTCGACCTGCGCCCACTGCGCCTGCACCTGCTGATCCAGCTCCACCATGTGATTGCGCACGCCGATGAACCAGCCGCCGCCGATCAGCAGGATGAGAACGACCACTCCGAGGCAACCAAGCAGCAGACCGACTCTACCCATCAAATCCTTCTTTCTGGCAACTCAATAGTCTTCGTCTTCTTCTTCGTCGGCGGGCTCCTCTTCACGATCGGCCTCGGGGATGATGTCTTCATCCTCATCGCCGGCCGCGGGAGCAACCTCCGCCTCGGAGCCAAACTCTTCGTCGGCCGCTTCCTCGACGATCGGCACCACAGCGGCCGCGCGGGCGCGGCTGCGCGAGGTCGGTACGGAAGGGGCCTCATCGGCATCACGCTGGTCCGCGCCGCACTTCGGGCACGTCGGAACAGGCTTGCCGAGGTCGTAAAACTTCGTATGACAGCTATAACAGGTGTACTTCTTTCCGAGATCAGGCATAACTAGAGAATCTCCCAGCGCAAAAGCGGCGACACGTTAGCACCGCCACTCATGTGTAGCAAGTAGCGGCGTGAATGAAAAAAGGTTGCGAGGTCTCGCGGTTGCGAGGCCCCGCGGCATTCCTGCCGCGCGGCTTCGCGACTGCGTGACCCCGCAACCTCGCGGAGTGGTTTTTTTCGTACAGCGTTCTACTTCCCGTGCGGCAGCGCCTGCGCCGCACGCGTGCCGGCATCGGACGAATTCGCACCCGGTGCTGCATGAAGCGCGGCCGCTTTCTCGGCCAGTTTCTGGGAATCCGGCAATACCTCCATGGCCTTGGCGATCTGATTGTCGCCCTGCAGACGATAGGGATACGACGCATCGAAACCGAACTTTGCGGCGATGATCTCGGCCTTGACGGCCCGCTCGATGAAGCCGCGGTCGTTCGGCTTGTCCAGCGCCTCGCGGATGTCGGCAACCGGCGCGATGTCTTTGTCCGCCGCGAAGTGGACGAAATCCTCCATGACCGCCGGCGTGACCGTGACCTCTTCGGTGACGTCGGGATGTTTGGCGACGTAATCGACGCCGTAGTTGAAGAGGGCGCTGCGTACTTCGAGCAGTTGCGTCGTGCGCGACAGCGGGGCCGGTTTGACGAAGATGTCCGGCGTGATCCCGCCGCCACCGTAGACGAGGCGGCCCGTGTCGGTCGTGAATTTCTTGCGGTCCTTGAGCGGCATCTCCGCGGCGTTGCCGTCTTCGCTGTCGTCGGCGACGTAGTAGTCGTAGAACGAGCTATAGTCGCGCTGGATGTTGCGGCCGGACGGGGTGTAGTACTTCGACGTCGTCAACGCCAGGCCGGCGCCGTACTGCAGGGTGTAGACGCTCTGCACGAGGCCCTTACCCCAGCTTGTCTCGCCGACGATGATGGCGCGGTCGTGATCCTGAAGCGCGCCCGCCACGATCTCCGAGGCCGAGGCGCTGCCGCGGTTGACCACGACCACCATCGGCATGTCGAGCTTCTGATGCTTGCCCGGCGCCAGGTAATTCTGCTCGGAATCGGGAGTGCGGCCCTTCGTGTAGACGATCATCTGTCCTTTGTCGAGGAAGTGATCGGAGACACCGACGGCGGCGTCGAGCAGACCGCCCGGATTCTGGCGAAGGTCGAGGACGAGCTTCTGCATCCCCTCCCCCCTGAGCTTGTCGATGGCCTCATCGAGCTCGCGGACCGTCGTCGCGGTGAAGTCCTTGATCCGGATGTAGCCGACGCCCGGCTTCAGCATCAGCACGTTCGAGATGGAATTGGTCGGGATGGCGGCACGCACGATCGAAAGAGGGATCGGCTCCTTCATCCCGATGCGGATGATCTTGATGTGAACGGTGGTCCCCTTCGGGCCCTTGAGCCGTTTGACGACGTCGTCGAGGGGCAGGTCGTCGGTGGAGACGCCTTCGACCTCGGAGATGACATCGCCCGCCCGGATGCCGAGGCGCGCCGCGGGCGTGCCCTCGAGCGGCGTGATGACCGTGACCTGATCGTTCCGCTTCGTCACCAGGATGCCCAGGCCGTAGAACGAGCCTTTCTGGCGGTCCTGCATGTCGGCGTACTCCTTCGGCTCGAGGAAGGAGGTGTGCGGATCGAGCGTCCGGAGCATCCCGTCGATCGACGAGTAGACGAACTTGTCCGCGCCGACGTCATCCGGCGCCCACGCCGTGACAGCGTTGAGCAGATCCGTGTACTCTTTGAACCGCTTCGACACCTCGCTCTGCAAGGGGGCGCCGAAGAGCCGGTTGCCGTAGAATCCACCGAACAGCGTCGCACCGATGATCGCGACCGCCAGTGTCAACGAAAAGGTCCACTGCTTCGTCTTCAGTATCTTTGCCATAGCTTTATGATCGCCTGATTTCACACGAAGAACTCATTATAGGCGCGGAGTATTCGACAGCCCGGCGATGTTCACGCGGCCGTATCAGTCAGAGGAGACTTCCTTCATGTTCGGTTCGCTCGGCATCCCAGAATTGATCCTCATTTTCATCGTTGCGCTGATCGTCTTCGGCCCGAAACGCCTTCCCGAGATCGGCCGCACTCTCGGCAAAGCCATGAGTGAGTTCAAGAAGGCGACGGATGATTTCAAGAACACGATCGAGCGCGAGGTGCAGGTCGATGAGTTGAAGCAACTGGCATCGACGACGGTCCCCGTCCATGAGGCCATATCAAGGAGCGAGCCAGTGACGACTCCTGAGCCGGTTCCGGCCCCTACCGCTACCGGCGAACCGGCCGAGCCTCCTGCCCAGATCGCCGACCTCACTCCCGAGGCCGTCAACCCGGAACACGCCAATCCCGAAGTCGTCAATCCGCACCGCACAGCCATCTGATGACCGAAAACGCCGATACCGCCTCGACCGCGAATGAGGTGCCCGACGTTCCGGAAACGGAGCTGCCGAAGATGTCGTTCCTCGACCACCTCGAGGAGCTGCGCAAGCGGCTGATCGTCATCATCATCGCCATCGGCGTCGCCTTCCTGGCCTGCTGGAATTACGCGGACAAAATTTACGCCTGGGTTCAGGCACCGCTGACGAAGTTTCTACCGCCGGGAGATCAGAAGCTTGCCTATACCCACCTGACCGAGCCGTTCATGGTCTACATGAAGGTGGCGTTTTTCGCGGCCATCTTCGCGGCTTCGCCGATCGTGATGTGGCAGGTGTGGCGTTTCATCTCTCCGGGTCTGTACAAGCGTGAACGCCGCTACGCCGCCCCCTTCATCATCGTGGCCACCCTTTTCTTTCTCCTCGGGGGCTACTTCGGATACCGAGTAATCCTTCCGGGCGCCTGCGCCTTCTTCGTCCAAACCGGTCTGAAGTTCAAGCAGATGATCAAGATCGACGAGTACTTCTCGTTCGCCAGCACGATCATGCTTGCCTCGGGCGTGGTGTTCGAGACTCCGATCCTGATCTTCTTCCTGGCGCGGCTCGGCATCGTGACGCCGGCGTTTCTGCTTCAGAAGTCCAAGTGGGCGATCGTGCTGTCGTTCATCATCGCCGCCATCCTGACCCCGTCGCCGGACATGGTGAACCAGACGTTTCTGGCCGTACCGATGATCGCCCTTTACTTCCTCGGCGTCGGCGTGGCGTACCTCTTCGGCAAGAAGTACGACACGTAGTAACCTAACGGGCCATGGAAATCCCATCGAAGGTCCTGATCTTCAGCCGCGCACTCGAGCTGAAAAACCACCCCGCGACGCTCGTGGCGATCAACGACGCCGGCTTCTACGAGATCGTGATGGCCTCCCAGGGAAGGAATCACACCGTCCTCCTGCCGATCGCGGAGACGGCCATCATCTTCAACGACGCGCTGCCGTCGATTGCGGCGGACTTCGAAGTGGAGCGGTGAGCGGCAGGCCATCCAAACAAAACGGGACGGCTCATCGCCGTCCCGTCGCTGACAATTGAAGTTGCAGGCTTACTGTTTCTTCGTGGAGGGAACGGTCTTCTTCGTGTCGGTCTTCTTCGCGTCGCTCTTCGGAGCGGCGGGCGTTGATTCCGGAGCCGCAGCGGCGGCAGGAGCCGGCGGAGGGGCGAAGTAGGTCTCGTCGTACGTCGGATGCGCGCTGTCCTTCATGGCGTCGAGCGCGGCGTGCAGCTTGGTCTGCTTGAGCTCCTTCTCGATCGCCGGGCGGACCTGCTCGAGAGGAGCGGAATCATGCGCTTCGACTTTGATGATGTGATAGCCGAACTGGGTCTTCACGACCGGGGTGACATCCCCCACTTTGGCACTGAAGGCCGCCTGTTCGAACTCGGGCACCATCTGGCCGCGGCTGAAGGAGCCGAGGTCGCCGCCACGGGCGCCGGAGCCGACGTCGTCCGACTCTTTCTTCGCCAGCTCGTCGAAGCTGGCCCCGCCGACGATCTGCTTGCGCAGGTCCTCGGCTTTCGCTTTGGCCTCGTCGTCCGTCAGCTCCTTCTTGCCAGGCTGCGCGGCGGCGCTTCCTTTGGGCGCGATGAGGATGTGACGGGCCTTGACCTGCTCATACGTTTTGGCGCCGTCGGCGTACGCCTTCTGAACCTCGGCGTCGGTGACGTTGATGCCGCTGTCGATCTTCTTGAGCTCGGCCGTCGCCACGAGGTTCTCGCGCATCAGGTTGAGCTGGTTGACGACCTCGGGATCGTTCTGCAGACCGGCCTTCGTTCCCTCGTTGGCCAGCAGGCGCATGCGAAGGTAGTCGTCAGCGAACTGCTTGCGGCCGGGACCCTGCGCGAAGCTCTGATACTCGGCGGGAAGGGTCTTCAGCGCGGCCTCGAATTCCGACTTCCGGACGTTGACGGTGCCGGCCGAGATCACGACCGGATCGGGATCGCCTGCCGTTGCGGTGGCCGGTTTCGGCGTGGCCGCGGGCGGGGCCGGCGTGCCTTGCGCGAACATCACCGGAGCGGCAAGCGCAAGAGCCATGACAATCAATGTTTTCTTCACAAAATCTCCTTGTACGTTGGGCGTGCCGTTATTGGACAGCGATTCGTAACGGGGGGTGGTAAGTCTTGATTCCAGCGAACTCAGCGCAGTTTCGCCAGCGCCGACCCGATCCGCAGCACGCCTTCCTTCAGGCGCTCCATCGACGTGGCGTAGCTGATGCGGATGTGGTCGTCGCTGCCGAATGCTCCGCCCGGGACGACGGCTACGTGCGCCTCGTCGAGCAGGTAATTGGCAAGCGTCTGCGAATCGCGCACGCCGCCTCTGCCGAAGTAGGCCTTGACCTCGGGGAAGATGTAGAACGCGCCATCGGGGTACGGACAACGCAGACCGTCGATGGCGTTGATGGCCGGGATCAGCCACTCGCGGCGCTCGCGATAGGCCTCCCACATGCGGCGCACTTCCTCCTCACCGCCGCCGAGCGCTTCGAGAGCCGCGGCCTGTGAGATCGAGCTGGGATTCGACGTCGAATGGCTCTGGATCTTGCCGGCCGCGGTGATCACGTCGCGATGCGCGACTGCATAGCCGAGGCGCCAGCCGGTCATGGCAAACGTCTTCGACATCGAGTTCACGCCGACGATCGTCTCCGGATAGTCGTTGAACCAGCGCACCGCCGAGACGTGTTTCGCGCCGTCGTAGACGAAGAACTCATACGTCTCGTCGAACATGAGAAAGGCCTCGCGCGAGGCGCACCACTCGATGATGCGGTGAAGCTCCTTCTCCGCGATCACAGCACCGGTTGGATTACAGGGCGAGTTGATGATGACGCCGCGCGTACGCTCGGTAGCCACCGCCTCGATGTCGGCAAACGCCGGCCGAAAGTCGTTTTTCGGATCGGTGCGCGCGAAGACCGGCGTGCCGCCAGCGAACTGCACCTGATCGGGAAAACTGACCCAGTACGGCGAAGGGATGATGACCTCGTCCCCTTTGTCGACAAGCGCCAGGGTCACGTTGAAAAGCTCCTGCTTGCCGCCGGTGCCGGCGATGACATTCTCCGCGGCCAGCGATGTGCCGTAGCGGCGGTTGTAACGGGCAGCCAGCGCGTCGCGCAATGCCTTCGTGCCGTTGCCGCTCGTGTACTTCGTGAGTCCCTGATCGATGGCCCGCTTGCCCGCCGCGCAGACGGAGGTGGGGGTCGGAAAATCGGGCTCGCCCGGCCCGAGGTCGACGACGTCGACACCCTGCGCGGCCAGCTCCATGGCGCGGTTCATCACCGCCAGCGTCGGCGAGATCTGCATCTCGCTCACGCGGCGCGTCAAGCGGATGCGGGGCTTCGTGACCACGTCCATTCCCATCAGGCGAAACGTTCTCCGAGCGTCGTGCGCAATGCGCGCCAGGCCGCCGGTGCCTGCCGGCTCATCACCAGCCGCACCAGCTCGACGATGCACCACGCAAGATACACATAAATCATCGGTCCGCGCCATGACGGCACCGCGAACTGCACCAGCCAGAAAACGAAGAGGATCAGCGCCTCGTGCAGCTTGAGCTCCAGGTTCAGCAAAAGGAGAAAGCCGAGAAAGCTCTGCAGAATGGTCAGCAGGATCTCGGCACGCTGGTGCGCGTCGAAGACCAGCGGCCGGATCTCCCCCGCGCTAACGACGAAAATGATCGGGATCATCGCCGAGAGGATGCTCCACTGATTGATGTTCGACGACACCATGTTCATCAGCGCCACGTTGGCCGTCCTGACCTTGCGTGCCCAGTAGAACGCGCTCAGCTTCTCCGGGAACTCGGAGAGGAAGGGAGCCACCCACTGCACGAAGACGAAGTTCGACACGCCGAGCGTTGTTGCGATGGCCAGCATCGAATTGAGGAACGGATGCGCGGCAAAGTAGAGAATCGCCCCGCCGGCGAGAAACAGGATCCAGATCGCGGCATTGCGCCGCTTCGGCGGCATTTTCAGAACGGTGCGCGGCACGATGCCGAGGTCTTCCAGCGCTTCTCCTTCATCGTCGCGCGGCGGGATCTTCCAGAGGATCCAGAGGTAGAGCACATACGACGCGGTGAGCGGTAGCGAATCCCACAGCGACAACGTTCCTTTCCACCAGATGAAGGTGAAGTAGGCGATCGGGAGAAAGAGGCCGAAGACTTCGACGGAGTGTTCCGCGTCCAACGTCACGCTGATGAAGCGCCGCTCGCGCCGCCAGCCGAACGCGGCGGCCACGAAGTAGATCATCGGCCATCCCAGCCCGACCAGCAGACGCAGGCTCCCGGTGAAATTGGCGATGGCAAGGTGCGTCTGCGTCGGATCCTTCCCCGCCTGCCATGCGATGACCGCTTCGACGGCGAACTCGGGAAGCGTCTGCAGCCATGCCAGAATCGCCAGCGCCAAGCCCTGCGACATGAGGAACTGCGCAGCCTCGGCAGCCCAGGCGATGACGAAGGCTGAGAGGAGGATGCTGGGGAAGGTCCAGATTGCAGACCACGCCGCGGCGGAGGCTGCGCTCGTCGCTTTGATGAGTTTCAGTATCATCGCCCCGCCAGGAGCGCGCATTCTAATTGATGAAGATCAGCAGCCGGCAGAACCCCTGGTTCAAACGCATCCGCGAGGCGATCCGCGAGCATGCCGGCGAGATCGTGATCGAAGGGCCGAAAGCGGTCAGCGATGCCCTCGCGGCGGGGTGGACGCCGATCAAGGTGGTGACGCGCGACGTCGACTTCTCCTTGGAGATCTTCGACGCCCTCGCCGAAACGAAGTCGCCGCAGAACGTCATCGGTCTTTTCGAGCGGCCGGGCGTTTCGATCGGTGCGCTCTTCGCGCGCGAAACGTCGATCGTCATCGCGCTCGACGGCGTTCAGGACCCCGGGAACGTCGGCACGATCGTGCGGCTGGCCGCCGCTTTCGACGCGAATGGGATTGCCCTGCTGCCCGGCTGCGCCGACGCCTTCGGACCGAAGGCGATCCGCGCCTCCGCCGGCGCAATCCTGACGGTGCCGGCCGTGAGTTGCACCGCCGAGGAATTGCTCGCATCCGGCTGGCCCATCGTCGCGGCGGACATGCGCGGGGAAATTGCCGATCCCCCTTCCCGCCAGGCGATCCTGGCGTTTGGCAGCGAAGGTTCCGGGCTCTCGCCGGCGATCGCGAACGCCGCGAGAACAATCGCCATCCGCATGTCGCGTGGCATGGAGTCGCTGAACGTCGCCTCGGCGGCGGCAATCCTGCTGGCACGGAGTTACGCTCTACGATGACCGGGAAGCTTCTCATCGTCGGCACACCGCTCGGCAACCTCGGCGATTTCCCGCCGCGGGCGGTCGAAGCGCTGAAGTCAGCGGATCTCATCCTCTGCGAGGACACGCGCCATACGCGCAAGCTCCTGACGCACTTCGGCATCGCCCAGCCCACCGAACGCTTCGATGAGCATACCGAGGAGGCGAAAGCCCGTGCGTTCGCCGACCGCATCGCCGCCGGCGAGACCATCGCTCTCGTCTCCGACGCCGGCATGCCGGTCATCAGCGATCCGGGATTCCGGCTGGTGCGCGTCGCGCGCGAGTTGGGACTGGTGATCGAGCCTATTCCCGGCCCATTTGCCGGCGTCGTCGCTCTCGTTGCCAGCGGCATCGCCCCGCTCCCCTTCACCTTCCTCGGCTTCACGCCGCATCGCCGCGGCGAACGAACGGACTTCTATCGCACGATGGCCGAGCTGGGCCACACCGCCATCGTCTACGAGTCGCCGGAGCGCGTCGTCGATTCGCTGGAGGATGCGCTGGCCGTCCTCGGCGACGTCGAGCTGACCGTCGGCCGCGAGATGACCAAGCTACATGAGGAGTTCCTCAGCGGCACGATCAGCGAGGTGCTCGCCGAACTGCGCCCGCGGCAATCGATTTACGGCGAGATCACGCTGGTTTTCGCGGCCGCGCGCGCCGAAATCACTGCGGCCTCGCCCGAGGAGATCGCGGCGGAGTTCGAGAGGCTCCGCGCGGGCGGGATGCGACGGAACGATGCGGTGAAGGCGGTCGCGGAGAAGTTCGGGATGAGGAAAAACGATGTGTATCGAATGCTGCTATGACCGTTTCTTGCGAAGTCTCTGCATCGCGCGAAGCGTTACAAGCGCCACACGATCTTTGGGCCGGTCGGCTGCTTCCTTCATTCGAATCAAGTCCTGGAGACTCGCGACGTAGGTCGTGACGCCGTCTACTTCCATGCACTCGGCGTGAGCCATCAAGTCGTCGTAGCCTTCCGTTCCAACGGGAGTCGCAAGACAGTGCAAAACGCCATGGTCGGTCTTGAAGGAGAGAATCTCCACACGCCGTAGAGTCTGCTCGTCAACAGGATCGTCCAAAGAACCGCGCAATTGCGCGTGAATATCGTTCAGTGCGGCGGCCAGTTGACGCTCATTTAAGGAGTCCGATGCGAAGCAGATATCAAGATTCGCACTGAGCAGATTCGAACCCAGAAGGTAACCGGCGACACCGCCGATCACAACGAATCGGACTTCTCGTCGATGCAGCGCACCGAGAATCGAAAGGGCGTCCAACGCTCTTGTCGCAGTCATTTCGCCATCCGGCGCGTGGCAGCGCGCAGCCGCACCAGATTGCGTGCGTTCTCCATCGCGATGCGCAGGCGCTCCGCCGGTGTGCATTCGAGAAGATCGAGGAGCGCGTAAACCTCGACACCAGTTTCCGCCTGCATACGGTGCAACTCTTCATCGGTGAACTTCGCGCGAGCATTCAGCATCGACATAATTGTATCGAATGACGGTAGCGCTGGCACCATTGCCCGGCGCGAGCTATCATCCCCTTTCCGCCTGCGTGGCGCGCTGGCCTGCGCGCCCCTGGACAATGAGATCCCGAGGAGCGTGAATGGATTTCCGTCTTTCCGACGAGCAGACACAGATTCAACAGATGGTGCGCGACTTCGCGCTCAGCGAGATCAAACCCCACCTCATGGAGTGGGATGAGGCGCAGCACTTCCCCACCGATGTTTTCAAGCGCGCCGGCGGGCTGGGCATGCTCGGCGTCACCATCCCCGAGGAGTATGGCGGCGCGGGACTCTCCTACGTCGACTACATCCACGTCATCGAAGAGCTGGCCGTCATCGACAGCGGCTTCGCCCTGAGCGTCGCCGCCCACAACTCGCTCGGCACGGGACATATCTACCTTGCCGGGAACGACGAGCAGAAAAAGAAGTGGCTTCCGAAGCTGACCTCCGGCGAATGGATCGGCGCGTGGGGCCTCACCGAGCCCGGCTCGGGCAGCGACGCTTCCGGCATGCGCACCACGGCGGTCAAAGACGGCGATGAGTGGGTGCTGAACGGGACGAAGAACTTCATCACCAACGCCACCTACGCCGATATCTCGGTCGTTCTGACCGTGACCGACAAGTCGGATCAGAAGCACGGCATCACCGCCTTCGCCATCGAGATGGATCGCCCCGGCATCCGGCCCGGCAAGAAGGAGAACAAGCTCGGCATGCGCGTCTCCGACACCGCCGAACTGGTGATGGAGGATTGCCGCGTACCGTCGTCGAACATCCTCGGCAAGATCGGCTACGGCTTCATCGACGCCATGAAAGTGCTCGACGGCGGCCGCATCTCCATCGGCGCGCTTTCTGTCGGCATCGCCCGCGGCGCGTACGAAGCGGCCCGCGACTATGCCAAGCAGCGCCAGGCCTTCGGCAAATCGATCTCAGACTTCCAGGCCATCCAGTTCATGCTCGCGGACATGGCCACGGAGATCGATGCGGCGCGGCTCCTCTGCTATCGCGCCGCCACGATCAAGGATGCCGGCCAGAAAGTAACGCAGGCCTCGGCGATGGCGAAGCTCTACGCCTCCGAGGTCGCCGTACGCGCGACGGAGAAAGGCGTGCAGATCTTCGGCGGCTACGGTTTCATCAAAGAGTTCCCCGCCGAAAAGTACTACCGCGATGTGAAGCTCTGCACCATCGGCGAAGGGACGAGCGAGATCCAGCGGATGGTGATCGCGAGGAACCTGCTGGCCGGAGTGAATCAGTGAATCAGATGCCGGTTGTCGGTCGTCGGTTGTCGGAGTAGGAGATCAGCATGGCGGATCGCTCCGACCTCCGACCCCCGGCTACCGACACCCTCGTCACCGATCTCGCCGAAGCACTCCGCAGCGGCAAGTACCGCGCGCTGGCTCAGGCTGTATCGCTGGTCGAGCGCGACGACGGCCGCGCGGAGCGTTTGCTGGCGGACATTTATCCGGCCACCGGACGCGCGCGAATCGTCGGCATCACCGGCTCACCCGGCGCCGGCAAGTCGACGCTGGTGGCGTCGCTCGCCAAGTACTACCGGAGGCAGGATAAGAAGGTCGGCATCATCGCCGTCGATCCGACGTCTCCCTTCACCGGGGGTGCAATCCTCGGCGACCGCATACGCATGGCCGATCTCTACACCGACCGCGGCGTCTTCATCCGCTCGATGGCCACGCGCGGGTTTCTGGGCGGGCTGGCCAAAGCGACGAACGACGTCGTCGATCTGCTCGATGCTGCCGGCTTCGACATCGTGCTCGTCGAAACGGTCGGCGTCGGCCAGGACGAAGTGGAGATCATCCGCACCGTGCAGACGAACGTCGTCGTGCTCGTTCCCGGCATGGGCGACGACATTCAGGCGATCAAAGCCGGCATCATGGAGATCGGCGACGTCTTCGTCGTCAACAAAGCGGATCGCCCGGGCGCGGATCGCACGGTCACCGAGGTCACGATGATGATGTCGCTGGTGGAAGAGCACGGCGACTGGATTCCGCCGATCGTAAAGACGGTGGCGTCGACCAATCAGGGAACCGAGGAGCTCGACGCGGCAATCATCAAGCACTTCGAACATATTGAGACGTCGGGCGAGCTCGATCGACGCAACCGCGAGCGGGTACGCATCCGCATCGAGACGATGTTGAAAGAGAAATTCATGAGCCGGCTGCTGGCGGCAACGCCGGACTTCAACGCCATCCTCGACGACGTTCTGCACAAGCGCAACAATCCGCACGATGCGGCCGAAGCACTCCTGGCACGCGCATCGTTCGAATGACCATTGTTCTGGGTTGTCTCGCAATCGCCGGCGCCGGCATCCTGATCGTCGCGATCGTAGCGCTCGCAATCGCGTCCATGAAGAGAAGCCAGGGCAAACAAGGCACCTCCGGAACGCTGAGCGCCGCGATGATCAATATCGAGTCGATGTTTCATGAAGGGAAGCGCGACACCGTCGAGGCAATGCAGTCGACGCGCGAGGACGAGCGCGATACCGACGGCGACCCACCCGAGCGCTGAGCTACAATCCCCGCCCCGATGAAGTTCTCCCGCCAGTGGCTCAACGATTACGTCGATCTCTCCGATCTCAGCGATGACCAGCTCGGCGTCCGCCTGACCGAGATCGGCCACGCCGTGGAATCGACCGAGAGTCATGGCGACGACACCGTCTTCGATCTCGAGATCACCACCAACCGCGTCGACGCCATGTCGCACCTCGGCATGGCTCGCGAGCTGGCCGCCGCGCTGGGACGATCGACAACCTGGTCGGCGCCGCCGCCTTCTGGCACGGTGGCGTCCTCGCCGCCAACGATCCGCATCGACGCCCCCGAACTGTGCGCGCGTTATACCGCCCTGGTCATCCGGAACATCGCCGTGAAGCCCTCCTCTCCACTGGTGACAAGGCGCCTCGAAGCGGTCGGCCTCCGCCCGATCAACAACATCGTCGACATCACCAACTACGTGATGATCGCCCTCGGCCACCCCCTTCACGCCTTCGACCTCGATCGCGTCAGCGGGCAGACCATCATTGTTCGCCGGGGAAAACCAGGCGAGACGATGAAGACTCTCGACGGCGAGATGCGCAAGATCGATGCCGATACTGTCGTCATCGCCGACGCGCAGCGCGCCGTCGGACTCGGCGGGATCATGGGCGGCTTCGAGTCGGAAATCACGGCGTCGACGCGCGACGTGATGCTCGAGTGTGCATGGTTCGATCCATCGACGATCCGGCGCACGGCACGGCGGCTCGGCATGAAGACGGACGCCTCGTACCGGTTCGAGCGGCGTGTCGATCCCAACGACACTCTGGCCGTGATCGCCGAAGCAGCGAGGATGATCGTCGACAGCGGCGGTGGCATCGCCGAGTGGCCGGTCGACGCCGTCGCACGAGAAGTGACGCCAAAGACGATCCGCCTCCGTTCGACGAGGCTGCATGAAGCTTCGGCAGGCAGCGTCGGCATCGGATACGGACTCGAGCTCTTCCGCCGGCTCGGCTTCGCCGCGGAACCGGTTCACGACGGGCTGCGCGTCACCGTCCCGACGTATCGCGGTGACATTCACGAAGAGGCGGATCTGATCGAGGAAGTGCTTCGCTTCTTCGGCCTCAACAACGTTCCGGCCGAGCTGCCGCGCATGACCACGGGCGACGTACGCCGCGAAGCCGCGGATGTTGCCGAAGACACGATTCGCGACGTCCTGGTCGGCTGCGGCCTGTCCGAGGCCATCAACTACTCCTTCATCCGCCCGGAGTGGAACGCGCTTGTCTCCGATGAAGCGCCGATCGCGATCACGAATGCGCTCTCCGAGGCCATCGAGGCGATGCGCCTGTCGCTGCTTCCCGGTCTGCTCGAAACCGTCGCGTTCAATCGCTCCTACGGCACGCGCGACGGCGCGCTTTTCGAAGTCGGCAGGACGTACCATCACGAAAGCTCCGACACCCGACACCCCGAACCCGACACCCTCGTCCACGAACACCATCGCATCGCCATCGTCCTCTACGGCTCGATCGGAACATTCTGGGGCGACGCGAAGAGACCGGTCGATTTCTTCGACGTCAAAGGGATCGTCGAGCAGATCGCGGCGAAGATGCATGTCGACGTCACCTTCGCTGTTTCCGATCAACGCTGGCTGCGCAGCGGCAAGCGGGCCACTGCCTGGCACGGCGACCGCGAGATTGCCACCCTCGGATTTCTCTCGGGCGACGTGCTGCAGACCTTCGGGATCAAGGGCGATATCGCTGTTGCCGAGATCGACGTCGAGGCCATCGTCGCCTCCGCGAACAGCGCGTGGACGATGGCTCCCGTGGCGCGCTTCCCCGGCGTACCGATGATCCTCGCGCTCACGCACGCGCGCGACATCGAGTATCAGCGCATCATCGACACCATTCGCTCGTTCGAAGTGTCCTACCTGCACGAGATCGGTCTGCGTGACCGCTTCGTGCCGGAAGGGACCGATGACATCATCAAGACCACGCTCGGCATGTGGTATCAGGCCTTCGACCGCTCGCTGACGCAGGAAGAGATCGCCGGATTCCAGCAGAACCTCGCCTCCCGGCTCGCCGCAGCGTTGCCGGTCAAATTACTCTGATTGGGAAAAGACAAACGTGAAGAAGAACCGCGACAACGACCAGCTAAGCCTTGCCGGCACCGAGGAGGGAGAAATCCTCGGACGCCTCAACGACCGCGTGGAAAAAGCGATCGCCACGATTCAGGAGTTGCGCCGCGAGCGCGACACCCTCCGCCGCCAGCTCGACGAGGCCACAGCGCGCCTGCAGGAGCAGGGAGACGCCGCGGAGCGGGCCGCGACTCTTGAAGAAGACAACGATCGTTTCAAGCGCGAACGCTCTGAGATCCGCGATCGCATCGAATCGATTCTCGGCAATCTGGAAGCGCTCGAAGAGGGCGCGGAGTAGTTGCTGCGTTTGGCAGGTCGCCAACCGGCCACGCGCCCGCAGGCGCAGAAAACTGACAACGCACCGAAGGCGCAGCACTACGGCTTCAACACCGCCTTCGAGAACTTGATGAAGTAATCGACGCCGGAGACCAGCGCGAACAGCATCACCACCCAGAGCGCCAGCTCACCGATGAATCGGAACTCGCCGAGCTCGTAGCCGACGATCAGCAGCGCGATGGCCACCACCTGCGCGACCGTCTTCGTCTTGCCGAGCGGTGAAGCAGCGATGGTCACGCCGTGCTGGGCCGCGATCGAGCGCAGGCCGGAGACGGCGAACTCCCGGCCGATGATGATGACGATCATCCAGGCTCGGGCCAGTCCCAGCTCGATGAGCGAGATGAAGGCCGCCGACATCAGGAGCTTGTCCGCGATCGGATCGAGCAGCGCCCCGAGGCGGGTCATCTTGTTGTACTTGCGTGCGAAGTAGCCGTCGAAGTAGTCGGTGATCGCGGCCACGAAGAAGATGGCCAGGCCGAGGTAGTTCGAATACTTCGTCAGAAGCACAACCACCATGAACGGCACGAGGAAGATGCGGAAGAGCGTCAGCGAGTTCGGGAGATTCCAGATCTCGGTCGTGACGTTTTCCGGCGGGGGAACGACGGTAGGTTTCGCGCGCTCCGTCATCGTAGAGACGGCTTCGGTCGGCAACATGGGTTCTCGGCAGATATCCGTCAGGAGAATAGTCCCTTTAAAGGACCGTGGGAAGGCCGGCCGTGAGGTTGCCGGGCTGGCAACGGCTGGCGGAATACGAGACGGCGGATTGACATTCCAGAGCGAGCAACCGAGAATCTCGGTCCCCGCTCGACATGCGAAAGTGGCGGAATTGGTAGACGCGCAGGTCTCAGAAGCCTGTGGTCATTAGACCATGGGGGTTCGATTCCCCCCTTTCGCACCAACGTCTCTCCCCTACCAGTAGCGCGATGCGGTAACCAAATGACCCTCTACCGCGAGCTGGCCTTGCTCTTCGTCCTCCCGATTCCGATCGCGTCCATCGCCTGGACGGTGACGCATGAAGAAGTCTTTCGGGAGCCTCGCGACTGGTGCGCCGCGAAGAGCAAATCGTGCCGGCGGCTATTCGCGCGCAAGTTCTTCTACCTCTTCACGTGCGAGTATTGCTTCAGCCACTACGTCACCGCCTTCTTCCTGTTCATCACCCGTTACAAGCTGCTGTTCGATGACTGGCGAGGCTATCTCATCGCGGGCTTCTCGCTGGTGTGGCTGGCCAACGTCTACATGAGCTTCTTCGGCCGGTTGCGCCTGGAGATCAAGGAGAACCGGTTGGAGATTGCCGCGGCGGAGTCAAAAGAACGCGGGGAAGCCGAGGATGCGGAGCCGTAGCTTGCACTCGGGCTCAGATCGACGGGCCTCCCATTTCGCCTGGACGCGCGGGGAGCACGCGGAGCAGAAAACTCTCCGCGCCTCCGCGTGAGACGTTCCGGCTACTGCTTCTCTTTGTACTCCGTCTTGGTTTCCGACTTGTTGCCCGAAGAGTCGACGTCCGTCTCTTTGATGGTGGTCTTCTGCTCTTTCGGATTGCCGAGCATGTCGTGCTTCGTCTTGGTCTCAGTCTCGGTGATTCTCTTTTCGTCTGCCATTTGATGGCCTCCGAATGGATGCAGAGCAACGGCTATGCCGTTAAACCGCGATACCATCTCGCACAGCGAACTGAGGTGAACCATGCGAATCCCACCGATCACCGTTCTCCTCCTTGCCATCGCGATCGGTGCCTGTGTATCGACCAACGCACCCGCGCCGTCAACATCCGACACTGACGCGGTGCGCCAGTTCGTCGCTCGCGTCGCGACAGACATCACGGCCAGAGGTCCGGCCGGGTGGCGCGACTTCTTCGACGACTCCCCGAATTTCTTCATGGCTTCCGAGGGAAAGCTGGTCTTCGCCTCTGGTGCTGCCGCGCGCGAGGGCATCCAGGGCCTGAGCCAAGTCATCACCAGCATCCAGCTTCGCTGGGGAACAGACCTCATCGTTCAACCGCTCGCACCCGGCGTGGCCATGGTAGCCGTGCCGTACAACGAAGTGCGCGTCGACACTGCAGGCAAGAAGATTGTGGAAGACGGATACTTCACGGGAGTAGCCGAGTCCGGACCCGCCGGATGGCGATTCCGCAATGCTCACTGGTCCGTCGTCGCGGCTCCGCCAGACATTCCGTAGCCTGTCGTAGCGGCGCTCACCAACGCCACCACGTTGCAGAAGAGCAACCAGCCGCCGAACAGGGCCGCCGCATCGGGGCGGATGTTTGGAAAGACGCTCGAAAAGCAGACGACACTCACCGTGTCGAGAAACATGCCCGGCGCTACCAGGGCGATGCCGCCGAGGGCGCACTGCTCTCGCGGAATCGCCAGACGCGAGAATAGAAAACGCGGAAGGCGGAACATCAGGATCGCCGAGATCGCGAGCAGGGCGATGATTGACCAGGGCCTGTCGGGATTCAGCACCCGCTGACCGGCAATACGCAACGCAATCGTTGCCACCAACCAGATCGCGAATCCAACCATGATCAGACGTTTCATCGCCCGGATCTCCTTTTCCGCGGCAGTTGTGCCGCGAACTCGTTGACCGCTCTGCCGGTACGTTTCCAGTCGCCCGTGGCCAGGGCGTCCAGCAATAGCCCGTCGATGACACCGACGATCAGCGTTGCCAGGGCCGCAGCCCGCCCCTTGCCAAGCGCCCGCGCCAGCGTTGAGGTCAGCAGATCGATCCAGCTACCGATCGATCCTTGCAGATACGACGCGTACTGCCTCGGGTACTGAAGGGCCAATCCGTGCATCTCGAAGAAGAGTCGCAGATAAGGACGGTTCTGCGTGGACGTTGACCATTTCCAGAGAGCGCGTACGAGTACGCCGAGGTCCGTGCTGCCGGTCTGCGCCGCCATCATCGTTTCCAGCGCATCCTTCGCGCGGCTTCGAATCAGACCCATGGCATCGACCAGCAACTGCTCCTTCGAACCGAAGTGATAGACCAGCAGGCGTGCCTTCGAGCCGATGGCGGCAGCCAGCGGGCGAAGGGAAAGCTCGGCCACTCCGTTCTCGAGCAGATAGCGGACGGACGCTTCGAGCAGTTCATCCCGCCGGGCTGACATGAAACAAGTGTTTCATGTAACTAGCGTTACAGTCAAGCCGTCCGTGTAGAATCGCGTCCATGACTCACAGCATGACGTCGACGACCTTCACCATCGAGGGCTTTCGCATCAAGAAACACCTCGGTGTCGTTCGCGGAATCGTTGTTCGTTCACGATCCCTATTCGGCACCTTCGGCGCCAGTCTGCAGACGCTGGTCGGCGGCAACATCACCCTCTTCACAGAGCTGTGCGAGAAGACGCGAAACGAAGCCTTCGACCTGATGCTCTCGCACGCGCGGCAACTTGGCGCGAACGGCGTGATCGGCGTGCGCTACGACGCCACTGAGGTCATGCAGGGCGTTACCGAGGTGCTCTGCTATGGGACGGCGGTCGTGCTGGAACAGGAGTCCCCAAGCGCCTGACAGTTTTCACCGAGCGTTCATTGCTCGCGGATTGAGCCCGGGTTACTCTGTTGCGAATCCGCGTCCCCAGGGAGACCCAGAATGCGTCTTAGCCCCATCATTGCGATTGCGATCATCGCCGCTGCTCCGCTTTCAGCCGCCGTCCCCGCGCACCCGCGCGAGGTCCGGCAGACGGCCTCTCCCTCCGTGCCGAAGAGCGGCGTGCGCGCGGAACTGCTGCACGACCTCGATGACCTGCAGAAGAAAATCGTGTCGCTGGCCCTGGCAATGCCGGCCGACCGGTATTCCTGGCGGCCGGTTCGCGGCGTCCGCTCGGTCAGCGAGGTCTACATGCACATGGCCGGCGGCAACTACACACTGGTCAGCTTCGTCGGCGACAAGCCGGTGTTGGACACGCGGTCGTTCGAACGCATCACGGAGAAACCGGGCGTCGTCGAGGAGCTACGCCGCTCGTTCGATTTCCTGCGCAGTGCGATCCTGAACACGAGCGACGCCGATCTCGACAAGCCGATTCGCATGTTTGGGAACGACAGCACCGAACGGGCGGCCTTCATGATGGCGCTGAACCACCTGCACGAGCACCTCGGCCAGTCCGTCGCCTACGCGCGCATGAACGGCGTCGTTCCGCCCTGGAGCACCGAGTAGTCAGCGCTGATAGCGCGCCGCGTATCCCGGGGCCACCACGCCGGCTACGAGCCGCTCGTCGTCGATCGGCGCCGAAGGGGTAAGTGCGAGCGGGATGACGCCTGCCCAGATCGGCAGCGCATAGTCCTCTTCATCGTCCGCAGCCGGACCGCTACGGATCTTGGCCGAGGCCTCGGCGAGAGGCATGGCGATGACTAGGGTCTGGCGGAGCTCGGTCTCGTTGGGGGGACGGGCGTCTCGAGCCCGCCCCGCGCAGACATGCTCGACGAGCGCATCGAGCACCTGCAGTTTTTCCTCGCGGTCGACGACCTCGCGGCCCTTCCCCATGACGACGACCGAGCGATAGTTCATCGAGTGATGGAAAGCGGAGCGGGCCATCACCAGACCATCGAGAAGGGTGACCGTCACGCAGACATCGATACCCTCTCGTAACGAGCGGAGCATCCGGCTGGCGGCCGAGCCGTGAAAGTAGAGCGTCTCGCCGATCCGCGTATGGATGGTGGGAAGGACCACTGGCGAGCCGCCGGCGACGAAACCGACGTGGCAGATCAGCGCCTCGTCGATGATGGCGTTGATGGTCTCGCGGCCGTACTCCCCGCGCGTGGCCAGCCGCTTCACGGTCGTACGCGGCGATTGCAATGAAGCACTTTGTTCTAGTACAGTGTCACTCATATGGCAGTACAACGCTACCTCAATGGCGCGACCGCCGTCAAGATCGCCGCCAGCGCCGAGTCGGCGGCGGCCGGCGGGAAGCTCGCCGGCGGCGAGCGCCTCCCGCCCGTGCGCGCGCTGGCGCGGCAGCTCGGCGTCAGCCCCGCCACGGTGGCCGCCGCCTACCGCATTCTGCAGGAGCGCGGCATCGCCCTCGCCGACGGCCGCCGCGGAACGATCGTCCGCCACGCCTCCCCCGCCGCCCCGCCCGCGCCCGTGCTGTTGCCTGCGCATGTTCGCGATCTGGCCACTGGCAATCCCGCGCCGGACATGCTGCCCGATCTGGCGCCTTTCTTTCGCAAGCTCGACGGACAGCCGCGGCTGTATCGCGATGACCTCAATGACCCCGACCTGGTGGCGATGGCGCGCACGCAGTTCGCCGCCGACGGCGTTCCCGCCGATTCGGTCGCCGTCGTCAGCGGCGCACTGGACGGCATCGAGCGCGTGCTGCGCGAGCGGATGCGGCCGGGCGACCGCGTGCTGGTCGAAGATCCCTGCTTCACCGGCGTCGTCGATCTTCTCCACGCGCTCTCGCTCGTACCGGTGCCGGTCGTTGTTGATGACGAAGGCTTGCTTCCCGCGGCCATGCAGCGAGCGGGAGCCGCCGAGGCCATGATCGTCACGCCGCGGGCGCAGAACCCGACCGGCGCCGCCGTCACCGAGAAGCGCGGCCGGCAACTGCGCGCGCTCCTTCGTCAGCGGCCCGAGCTCCTGCTCATCGAGGACGATCACGCCGGTCCCGTGGCCGGTACACCGTACGTCACGCTGGTCGAAGCGTCCCGCGAGCGATGGGCGGTGGTCCGTTCGGTCTCGAAGTCGCTCGGACCCGATCTCCGGCTGGCTCTCCTTGCCGGCGACGCCCGGACCATTGCCCGCGTCGAAGGGCGGCAGACGCTCGGCATCCGCTGGGTGAGCCACATCCTGCAGCGGCTCGTCGTCATGCTCTGGCGGGACAAAGGCGTGCAGAAGCTGCTCGCCCGCGCCGAGCGCACATACGAGCGGCGACGCCAGGCCCTCATCGATGCGCTGCACGTTCGAGGAATCGAGGCTCACGGCACTTCCGGCCTGAACGTCTGGATCCCACTCGCGGAAGAGAGCGCCGTCGTCCAGGCGCTCTTCCAGCGCGGATGGGCGGTCGCGGCGGGAGAGCGCTACCGGATCAGAACTCCTCCCGCAATCCGCGTCACCATCGCTTCGCTTGATGCTGGCGAGGCGGCGTCATTCGCGGACGATCTATCCGAGGCTCTGCGACCCGCGAAACGGCGGGCGGCGGGAGCGTGAGGAAGTTGAAGACGTGTCGAAGTGGTTCTAGGATGACGCCATGACGATCGATGTCGAAGTTGCCGAGTTCGGACCAAAGGGAGAAGCTCTGATTGAGGACCTCGCCGAAAACGGCGGCGAGATCCGCATCACGCGCCACGGCAAAACGGTCGCGAAAATGATACGCGTTGACAGTGTTCCAGACTTGCCAACCGCTGATCAACCTCGCGCAGATGGCAAGGTGCTCTACAAGGGTCGATGGATGATCCCCGCCGCGGCGGAGCGCGAGCGTTCAATCGAACACCTCCACGGGTCCGTGAAGATCCTCGGCGATATCGTTTCCCCGATCGATGATATCGAGTGGGATGCATTGAAGTGATCGTCGTCGACACGCACGCCCTCCTCTGGTGGGCGAATGCGAATCCTTTGCTCTCATCAGCGGCGGAAGACGCGATTGCAAACGCGGATTTCGTCGCTGCGTCGGCGATCACGGCTTGGGAGACCGCCATCCTCCGTCACCGAAGACGGATTGAAATCGACCGCGACGTTCTGCCCTGGCTAAGCGATCTCACAGCAACGAGAGGGCTTCGTATTCTGCCCATCACGATCGAGATCGGCGTCCTCGCTGCGGAACTTCACGACATCCTTCGCGATCCCGTCGATTGCATCATCGCCGCCACCGCCCTCACTCATAACGTACCGCTCGTCACAAAAGACGACCGTATCCGCAAAAGCAGCGTGGTCGAAACGATCTGGTAGCTACGCCCCCACCAGCTCCTTCGCGAACATCCCCGGCGTATACGCCGTCACGTGTCCGGTAAACGCCGACGCCGCGACCGTCAGCGGGGAAGCCAGCCAGAGCTTGCCGGGACCGGAGCGGCCTTTGTAATTGCGGTTGATGGCGCTGATGGTCACCTGGTCGGAATCTTCCGACACCCCCGGCCCGCAGCCGATGCAGGCGCCGCAGCCGGGATTGAGGACGACCGCGCCGGCGCGCGCGAACGTATCGAGCAGACCATTCTCCCGCGCGAAGGTCTCCACCGCCTGCGAGCCGAACTGGATGTAGAACTTCACCCCTTCCGCCACCTTCAAGCCGGCGTCGACCGCTTCCTTGGCCACCTGGTGGTAGAAGAGGAAATCGTCGATCTTGCCGGCCGTACAGGAGCCGGCGTAGGCGATGTCGATCTTCGTATCGCGACGTCCGTCGACGAACGCCCCGTTCGTCGGATCGGAGGGGATGCCGTGATCGGGATCGCCGGGATGCGCCACCATCGGACGGATCGTGCTCAGGTCGATGGTGTGAACGCCGCCGGCATACTCGGCACCGGGATCGGGAGAGACCGCGCGCGCACGCAGCGCGTCGACATCGACGCCGGGCCGCATGGCCGCGATCCAGGCGAACGTCTTCTCATCCGCCTCGATGATCGCCGTCCGGGCCGAGCATTCCGTGGCCATGTTGGCCAGCGTGGCCCGCTCGTCCATCGACAGTCGACCGCAATCCGGGGCCGGTGAACTCCATGATCCGGTCGAGCGTCATCTGCGGCTTGGCGTATTGCAGCAGGATGAAAAGCATAACGTCCTTGGCGGTCACGTTCTCGCGTAGCGTGCCGCTCAGTTCGAAGCGGATCGACTCCGACACTTCCACCTGCGTGAACCCCGAGTGCACGAGATTGGCGTACTCGGTGGCGCCGACGCCCCAGGCCAGGGCATTGTTCACGCCGCCCATGCAGGTATGGCTGTCCGTGGCCTGAATGAAGTCGCCGGGATCGATGATGAGCTCGCGCGCCACCTCGTGGCAGATGCCGGGAGAGATGTTTTCGGCGGCCGAAAAATCGCGGCAGCCGGTGTGCTGCTGGAACGCGCGCTGCAGATCGCGCAGCGTCTGGATCTTGGCCATGAACGGCCGCATCCGCGCCACATCGTCCGCGTAGATGAGGTGATCCTCGAATACCGCGAACTTCTGCGGATTCTTGATCGTGTACTCCGGTCCGTACTCCTGCTCGAGGAAGTAATGCACCTGCGCGGTGGTGAACTCGTGCGTGTAGCCCCCATCGACTTCGACGACGACGGCGTCGCCGGGTTTGACGTATACCCGGTTGTCGGTTGCCGGTTGTCGGTTGCCGGAGGAGAGAACGTGCCGCGCCAGGATCTTCTCTCCCATCGTCATCGGCCGCTTCGGCGTATTCGGCACCGGGACGTCGATCTCGCCGCGCGCGACCGCCTTCGCGAATGGGAAAAGGCCTCCCTGACGGATGATGAGCTGCGTGATGGCGTCGTAGCCCTTGCAGAACTCCTCGATGGCAATCCCCTCGCCTGCCTGGAGGCGCTCCAGCATGGCGTGGCCGGCCATCAGCAGACCCTGATTGATGTTGTTGCCGGCGTGAATCGGTGCGAAGGATGCCGCGACGGCAATGCGGATGCCGCCCCAGACTTCGCATTGCGTGGCGGTCTCGCGCGAGCTGCCGACCCCTTTGCGGTAGCCGCTGACGATGACCTCGAAATTGCCGTTGATCAGGGCGTCGTGCTCGAAGAGGCGCTTGCCGTCGACGATGAGACCGGCGTAGGCGTCGCGGGCGATGTCTTCCGGCTTGTGGCTGAAGCAGACCCAGGCCGGCGTCATGGCGTCGGTGTTGATGTCGTCCAGCAGGTCATCGATCGTCAGATCCTTCATCTGCAGATCGATCTCGCCGCGCAACTGACGGCGGATCAGCTCCGGGTCCTTCGTCAGAAACAGGACGCGCTTGCCGGGGGTGAGGTGGATGACGGGTTCTGGTTTCATGATGTCCTTTTCGGGAGCCGGGGGTCGGGAGTCGGGGGTCGGAGAAGAATCGGCCGGGACTGACGGCCACTTTTTCTCCGACCCCCGACCCCCGACTTCCGACTCCCTCATCAGATTCTATTCAACGCGCTGCCGAATCGTTGCCATCCCATGACATGATTCCTGCCCATGCTTGCTCCGGGCAGGATGCTCGGTCCGTACAAGATCCTCACGGCCATCGGTGCGGGCGGCATGGGCGAGGTGTACCGAGCGCAGGATACGCGCCTGGGCCGCGACGTCGCCGTGAAAGTGCTGACGCGCAACCTCTCCAACGATGCCGACGCCTTGCGACGTTTCGAGCAGGAAGCGCGGGCGGCCGGGATGCTCAATCATCCCAACATCCTGGCCATCTACGACATCGGTGACGAAGGCGGGCTCCGCTACATCGTCTCCGAGCTTCTGGAAGGGGAATCGCTGCGCGCCCGCATCCGGCTGAGCCCCATTCCGCCTCGTAAAGCGCTCGACTACGCCGCGCAGATCGCCCGCGGGCTCGCCGCAGCACACGAGCGCAACATCGTCCATCGCGACCTCAAGCCTGAGAACCTCTTCATCACGCGCGACGGGCACGTCAAGATCCTCGACTTCGGCCTGGCCAAGCTCGCCGGTCCGCGGCTGCCGAACGCGACGCCGGGAGATGAAAACGAGCTGACCCTTCCCACCACTCCCACCGAGCCTGGCCGGCTGATGGGGACCGTCGGCTACATGGCGCCGGAGCAGGTGCGCGGCGGCAGCGGCGACAACCGCTCCGACATCTTCGCCTTCGGTGTGATTCTCTACGAGATGCTGGCCGGCGTCCCGGCCTTCCGCGGCGAATCTCCCATCGAGACGCTCAACTCCATCCTGAAAGACGATCCTCCCGACTTCTTCGAGCTCAACGTGCGTGTGCCGGGTGCGCTCGATCGCGTGGTCCGTCATTGCCTCGAGAAGAATCCCGACGAGCGCTTCCAGTCGGCGCGCGATCTGGCCTTCGACCTCGGCTCGCTCTCCGGCCTCACCAGTCAGGCCATCTCCTTCCGCCGCAACTGGCACTTCCGAAAGCGCGACCTCCTGAAACCGGCCGCGATCGTCCTGGCCATTCTTGCCGTGGCCGCGATCGCCTATCTGATCGGACAGCGCCGCGGAACGCGGCCGCCGCCGGAGTACAAGCGCCTCACCTTCCGCAGCGGCACGATCTTCAACGCCCGCTTCTCGCCCGACGGCGAGACCGTCTTCTACGGCGCGCGGTGGGGCGGCAAACCGATGTCGATCTTCTCCGTTCGCGCCGACTCCCCCGAATCGCGCGACCTTCAGATCGGCGAAGGCACCGACCTCCTCGCAGTCTCCCGCGACGGACAACTCGCCATCTCGTTACGGCGCCACGTCATCGGCTACCTGCGCGAGAGTGGAACGCTGGCCCAGGTGCCGATTGCTGGCGGTGCTCCACGATCGATTCTCGACGACGTCGAATTCGCCGACTGGTCGCCGGATGGGCGTCTGGCCGTCGTCCGGACCGTAGGCGGACGTTGCCGGCTGGAGTTCCCGATCGGCAACGTCGTCTACGACACCACCGGCTGGATTGGCCATCCGCGCTTCGGCCCTGACGGCAAGTCGATCGCGTTGCTCGATCATCCCTTTCTCAATGACGACCGCGGCTCGGTCGTTCTGGTCGCGCTCGCAGGAAAATCGCATCGCGCATTGACGAAGGAATCGCAGAGCGTCGAAGGGCTGGCCTGGTCGCCGGATGGCAGGGAGATCATCTTCTCCGCCGAGGATGGCAACACGCCGCGTGCCATCACCGCCGTCACCATTGGCGGCAAACAGCGGATCGTCGCCGCGAGCGCGGGACCGCTTTGGCTTCACGACGTCGCCCCCGACGGCCGTATGCTCGTCTCGCGCGAGATCGTCCGCGCCGGAATCGTCGCCATCCGGGGAAATGAGCCGCCGCGCGATCTCTCCTGGTTCGACTACTCCGTCGTGCGCGACCTCTCCGCCGACGGAAAGACGATCATCTTCTCCGAGTCGGGCGAAGCCGGCGGCGCCATCTTCGGCGTCTATCTCCGCGGAATCGACGGATCCCCCGCCATCCGCCTGGGCGATGGCACTTCGGAGGCACTCTCGCCGGACGGACAGTGGGTCCTATCGATCCCCCGCAACCACAAGCCGGCTCCGATCGTCATGCTGCCCACAGGCACCGGCCAGCCGCGCCAGATAACGCACGACCGCATCAACCACCGCAACGCCCGCTGGTTCCCCGGCGGCGCACACATCCTTTTTCAGGGGGATGAAGACGGACATCCGCCGCGGCTGTGGATGCAGGCCCTCGACGGCAGCGCGCCGCGCGCCATCACTCCCGAGAATGTTTCCGGAACACAGATCACGCCGGACGGCCGCTACGTCCTCGTCCGCGACAGCGACCGTAAGTTCTATCTCTATCCCGTCAGCGGCGGCGCGCGCCTTCCCGTCCCCGCCCTGAAGTTCGGCGACGTCCCAACGCGCTTCACCCCGGACGGCCACGCGCTTTTTGTGGCCTCGTTCGGAAAAGTTCCGGCCATCCTTTACAAGGTCGACCTTACGACAGGCACCCGTACCGTCTCGCGCGAAGCGATGCCGGCCGATCCCTCCGGCCTCATCAATGTCGGCCCGATCTTCGTCACACCGGACGGGGCGACGACGGTGTACAGCTACACGCGGCTGCTGAGCGATCTATATGTGATCGAGAGCCCGTCGCGCTGACCCCGATAGAATGCCGCCGTGCCGCAGGTGATCTTCCTCTCGCTGTTCCTTGGCTTGATCACGGGAACGCAGTCTGTCGCGTTGCAGGTCGATGCCGCGGTCAAGTCGGTGCGCATCGAACTTGGAGGGCGCGAAGTCGCCCGGCTCGACAAGGCGCCGTGGTCGGCGAAGGTCGACTTCGGGAGCGAGCTGACGCCGCGCGACTTGACGGCGGTCGCGTTCGATGGCGAAGGGCTCGAAGTCGGCCGTACCTCGCAATTGATCAACCTTTCGCGCCCACCCGCCGAGATGGAGATCATCATCCGAAGCGAAGGGCAGCAACCGGTCGAGGCAGAGTTGGTCGGACGGCATCGGCTGCACAAGGAGCCGAAGAGCGCGAAACTACTCCTCGACGACATCGCCGTTCGCGTGGGCCGCGACTTCCGGGCGCGCCTGCCGAAAGTCGACTGGTCTCATCCGCATATCGTGTCGGCCGAGATGGAGTTTGAAGATGGCGAGATCGCCAAGCGCGACGTCGCCATCGAGGCGGGATTCTCGGGCTCCACGGGATTGGAGCTGGCGCCGATGCTGGTCATGACGAACGGGAAGAAGCAACCCGACTCGCTCGACGGCTGTTTCTCGGCTGGCGGCTCCCCCTTGCGCGCGACGGCCATCGAAAACGGCGACGCTTTCGTGGTCATGGTGAAGGATCCGGCCACGCATCCCCCGTCCGCCGAGCTGCGACTCGATCCGGGGTCGGCGTCGCGAATCCTCTGGCCCGTGTCGCGCCCGATCAACGCGCCCGGCGAGCCGACCGCGATCGCCTTCCCGCAGTCCGTCAATCACGCCAAAGTGGCGTCGGCATCGTGGCTGTTGAGCCAGCGACTCTCGCCCACCCCTTCCGTCACCGAGCCGCGGCAGTTCACCGACGCCGTCGCCGTCGCGGCAATGAGCTCCCTGGAACGAGGGGGGCGTCGCGCGGTCATCCTCGTCGTGATCAAAGCGCCCGACCGCAGCCTCTACTCTCCCCCGGTCGTGCGTCGTTATCTCGAAGCGGTGGGCGTGCCGCTCTTCGTCTGGTCCGCCGATGGACCGCGGCCCGATCTGGCCGCCGCCTGGGGCACGATCGACGACATCTCCACTCCCGCCGGACTTCAAGCCGCCGTCGGGCGGCTCAACGACGCAATCGCGCGGCAACGCATCGTCTGGGTCGCCGCCGATCCGCTCACGGCGCTCAAAGCCGACGGAGCGGAACGCTGCGGGCTGACGCCGGTGGCGAGTCACCAGGCACTCAAACAGTGATGAGGATGAAAACCATGAAACGACTTGTCATCGCCGCGGCCATCGTCCTCAGCGCCTCTGTCTTGTTTGCCCAGACCCCGGCGGAATCGATCGAAGTTCGCGTCGTCAACGTCGATGTCATCGTGCGCGACCACGCCGGAAAGCCGGTCACCGGACTGACCAAAGCCGACTTCGAGATCTACGAGAACGGCCAGAAGCGGGAGATCACGAACATCTATGAAGTGCGTGGGGCAACCGCTCCCGCGGCGCCATCGGCGAAGACGACGGTGCCGAATGCCGCTCCGGCTCCCGCCGAGGGGGCGGCGGTCGAGATCCGTCCGCGCAACATCGTCATGTTCGTCGACAACTACTCTCTCCAGCCGTTTCGTCGGGACAAGATCCTCCAATCGCTCCGTAAGTTCATCGACGGACAGTTGCAGCCGCAGGACCGGGTGATGCTCGTCCTCTGCACGCAGCAGGTGAAAGTGATCACGCCGTTCACGAACGACAGAAAGGCCATCGAGGATGGGGTCGAGTCGCTCAAGAAGATCGTCAGCGCCAGTTCCAACCGGACCTCCTCTCTCGAACGGGTCAAACGTCAGGTCAATGAGCTCATCGACGCCGGCAAAGAGGGACGGTTTCCCTGGAAGGATGTCTACAGCCAGTCGCTCGGATTGGTGGACACGCTCGTCGAGGAAGACATCTTCAGCGCCAGGAACACGCTGGCCGGGCTCGGAGCGACCACCGCCGCGCTCGCGGGCCTGGAAGGGAAGAACGTGGTCATCTTTGCCGGCGCTCATCTCCCCGAGCATCCCGGGGCGGAGCTGTATCAATGGCTCTACACCGCCTTTTCGCCCTTCATGGGCAATCTCACCATGGGATCGGAAACGATCAGCGGCAAGACCGGTTCGATGCAGCACTACTCGATCGAACAAGCCGCCAAACAGGCCAGTGCGAACAACGTCACGCTCTACCTCATCGACGGTGCCGATTCACGCGATGCGGTCAGCGCCGAAAGCAATACGCAGGTCGACAAGATCGAGCAGTTCACCGCCTTCACCAACACGGCCATGGCCTACCAGACGCTGGCCCGCATCAGCGGCGGCCTGGCGCTCACCAACTCCGACAACTTCGATTCCGCCTTCCAGACTCTCGCCGCCGATCTCAACTCCTACTACTCCCTCGGCTTCAAACCCTCAGGTACCGCGACGGACGGGCTGGGCAGGATCGTCGTCAAGATGAAGAACCCCGAGTACCGGTTCCGGGCCAGGGAGACGTACGCCGCAAAGGCGCCGGCGCCGCCGCAGGACGAAATGAGCGCCCGCGTCACCGCCAATCTCTACGCGGCCGATGCCCGCAACGAATGGGAGATCCATCTCAAACCGGGGACGCCCGAAAAACAGGGAAGCGAATACCGCGTACCGTTCGAGGTCACGCTGGCGCCGACGATCACGCTCAAGCCTGACGGCGAGAACCTCGTCGGCAACTTCGCCGTCTACGTCGTCGTCGGCAGCGGCGAGTCGACGTCGAAAGTGATCCGGAACGTGCACGCGGTGAAGGTCCCCACCGAGGCCGAAGACGACTTCCGCGAGAAACAGATCACCTACAAGGCCTCGATCACGATGACGTCGGGGGAGAACATCCTCTCGGTTGCCGTCGTCGATCAGGCCAACAACAGCGCCGGGTTCGCGAGGGCAAAAGTTACCGTTCCGTGAGGCCGCGGTCTGCGACCGCGCGGCACAGACAAGAGTGTCTGTGCCACATGCGGCCCCGGCTTCTCAGTAACCATTCTCGTCGGACCTAAGTGCTTCCACCATCGGCAGTTGCTAGCACATCAGGAGACCAATCTGGCACAGACAGACACTCTTGTCTGTGCTGGAACTTGGCAGGATTGATGTGGCATAGACACTTTTGTCTGCGCCGTCACGCCCTCCGCGGCTGTTCCGGCACGCCGTATGCGTTAGTACTCGATCATGAGAACACTAGGAATCGCACTCCTCGCAGTCACCGCACTCATCAGCACTGCCGCGTATGCTCAGGAAAAAGCAGCGGTTACGCCGAGCCAGATCCCGCCGCGGCCGGAATTCCAGATCGTCCCGGATAACGCATCCGCCAACCGGCTCGACGTCGAGGTCGGCGCGGTCCGTCTGACCACCCACAGTGGGCGCTACACCTTCGCTTATCTGCCGCTGCTCGCGCCGCTGCAAGGAACCGCCTTCCGCCCGTCGATCGAGATGCCGAACGCGCTGACATTGACGGGAACGGCGATACCGCAGAGGCCGCGCAAGAACACACGGGCCAGGGTGGACATTCGTTGACGAAAATTTCGTAACCCTTTCCGGCAGAGCGGCGTCACAATAGGCATGCCGATGAACCGCTCTGCCCTGCTGCTCATCATCCTCGGTTTCGCCGCGCCGCTCTCCGCGGCCGACGTACCGAAGCCGGACTATTCGCAAGACGCCATCTTCCGCTTCGCGCACGACTTTGTCCTTCGTCCGCATCACACCGTCGGTGACTTCGATCTCGGCAACGTCGGCTCGATCAACGTCTACAAGTACGGCCTTCACGGCGTCTTCAACTACCTTCCCTTCCTCGCCCCGCTCATCGGAACAAGGCTTGTCGACGTTGCCACGGTCCCGAACGCCTTCGCTCTGACGAACACCCCCATCGCCCGCTCGATGCCGTTCATGCCCGACGAGGTTTCCCTCACGCCCGGGGCGAAGCGCGAGCTGAAGCGCGTCCTGCAGCTCGAAAAGCAGGCCAAGATCAGCGTCGCCGAATAGAGTGACGCAGATTCGGCACTCTTTGAGTAAAGTTGAGAATTTTTACCATAACATTAAGGTAGATGAAGTTAATTTAAGGTTCATAACCTAAAAATAGAGTTCAGCGATCTAATGTTAAGGTTGATAGCGTCTTTTTAAGTTAGAATATGTAACAATAATGGTAAACAACCTTATTTTTAGGTTGATAACATGATCATTAAGATTTTCTAGCTTAAAGTGACGTTGTCTACCTAACTTCTAAGGTTGATAACGTCAATTTCGATCGAATCATGTCGATTCGAGATTCGCTCACCTACTTCTTCAGTCCCCAGAAGTTATCCGTGAGCCACGTCATGAGCGTGTCCGCAGGCACCGGACGGCTGATGAAGTAGCCCTGGGCGAGGTCGCAACCCATCTCCTCGAGGCACTTTAGCGTGACGGCATCTTCGACACCCTCGGCGCAGACCTGCTTGCCGAGGTTGTGGGCGAGGTCGATCACCGTACGGACGATGGCGGCGTCGGCATCGCTGGTCATCATCCCCATCACGAACGACTTGTCGATCTTGATCTCATCGATCGGCAGCTCGCGGAGGTGCGTGAGCGACGAGTAGCCGGTGCCGAAATCGTCGACTGACAGCCGCACGCCCATCGACTGCAGCATCGACATGATGGCCAGCGCATGGGCCGGGTCGGCCATGATGCTGCTCTCGGTGATCTCGATCTTGAGAAAGCGCGGATCGACGCTCCACTTGTCGAGCGCCGCCTGCACCTTTGACGGCAGCGTCTCCTCCAGCAGACTCTTCGCCGAAACGTTGACGGCGATGTGCACCGGCGCGCCCTCGTCCTGCCAGGCGCGGCACTGCCGCAGCGCGCGGTCGAGAATCCAGTCCGTCATCACCTTGATGAGTCCCGTCCGCTCCGCGATCGGGATGAAGCTGGCCGGAAGCAGCAGGCCGCGCAACGGGTGGTTCCATCGCAGCAGCACCTCGGCGCGCGTCATCAGGCCGCTGCGCAGATGCCGTTTCGGCTGGTAGTACAGCTCGAACTCCTCGCGCTCGATGCCGCCGCGCATCTCCACGACGAGCGAGAGCTGATCGGGATCGCGCGAGGCCCGGTCGTCGCGCTCGTGAAAGGTGTAGCCGGTGTTCGACTGTTTCGTGGCGTACATAGCCACGTCCGCGCGGCGCATCAGCGTGCGGGCGTCACTGCCGTGCTGCGGGGAGAGAGCGATGCCGATCGACGCCCCCACTTCCAGCACCTGCCCTTCGACGACGAACGGCTGCTGCAGCGTATTCAGGATGCGCCGCGCGGTCATGGCCACGGCGTTGGCGTCGAGGGCGGACGTCAGCACGATGGCGAACTCGTCTCCGCCGAGGCGGGCAACGGTGTCGTCGAAGTGAAGCTGGTTACGGAGGCGAAAGGCCACCTGCTTGAGGAGCACATCGCCGAAGTGGTGACCGAACGTATCGTTCACGTCCTTGAAGCGGTCGAGGTCCATGAGCAGAAGGGCGATGAGCCTGTTCTCGTTACGCCCCGCCTCCAGCGCCTCGGCCAACCGGTCGAACAGCATCATCCGGTTGGGCAGATCGGTCAGCCCGTCATGCATGGCCTGATGGCGCAGGGCCACGATCTCGTTTCGGCTGTCGGTCACGTCGCGCAGAAAGGCCACCCAGTGGGTAATGTCGCCGCCGTCTTCGACCGGAACGAGTTGCAGATCGAGCTCGAACTCCCGCCCATCCTTCCTGGCCGCGGTGGCCTCGGCGGCGAACGCCTTCCGCGCGAAGACGTGATGCAGCATCGAATCAAAGATGGCGCGATGGCGGTCGACGATGCCGAACGCCACCGGCGTCTCGCCGATGATCTCCTCGCGCGGACGGTTGTAGATGGCGCAGAAGCCGTCGTTGACGAAAGCAATCCTCGGCCCGAGCGCTTCGACCGCAGGCGTCAGGATGGCGATCCCCTCCCCCGCCACGCGCACCGCGCTGCCGAGCACGCGAAGCTGTTCGCTCTCGAAGCGCTGCTCCGTCAGCTTCCGCAGCAACGCCGATTCTTCGATCGACGTCGTTGTCCACGAGGTTCGCAGGGATGTGGTGACATCTTCGGACATAAGTAAGGTAGCGGCATTCTAGCAGCCGCAGCGCTGACGACTCGCCGCTGAGGTTACCAGCGAATGTGACCAGCTCGTGACGGTCAGCCGGAGGGACGCAGTACGTTACTTCCTCACGAACTCCACGCTCCCGGCATATTTCGTCGGATCGAGCAGCGCCTTCGCGTCTTTCTTGTCCTTCAGATACGAGTCCCAGAACATCAGGGAGATCGAACGGATCGACGCGAACGTTCCCCGGTCGCTGATCTGCGAAGCACGCGGGTCATCCAGCGAGCTGCGGTTCAGAACCTGTCCGGTGCGGGGATCGGTGATCGGCGGTTCGCGCGTGGTCATGTATTGGTCGCCAAGCGGGGCCACGCCGGTAAAGGTCATGTGGCCGGCGTTCTTGATCAGGACGAAGTACTTGTCTCCGGCCGGCGAGTTGTCGTACGCCGTACGGCGCCACTCGGGAGTCTCCGCTTCCGTGGCACCGTAGTCGCGCGTACCGGTCATGAACATCGCCGGCAGCTTGACGCCATGCCAGGAGTCGGCGGTCAGTCCGCGGTTCTCGGCCACCCCCTGCGGCGACATGGCGATGATCGCCTTGACGCGCGGATCGCCGATCGCCAGCGGCGGCGTGCTGAAGGTCTTCGCCCCGCCGACCAGCATCGCCGTGAACGCGCCGTACGAATGGCCACCGACGCCGATGCGGGCGTGGTCCATCTTTCCGGCCAGCTCGGGATAGTCCTTCTCCAGATCGTTGAGCGAGTCGAGGATGAGGACGACGTCGCGCGCGCGGTCGCGCCACTGCGGCTCACGCTCCTTCTCCCAGATCATCTCCGCCGGAGTCGGACGCGGCTTTCCCTGCTCGGCATTGGCCGGCCGGCGTTCGCGCCGGCGGTCGTTGCTCACTTTGTCGTCTTTCCGCATGGCCAGCAGATCGGCCATGGCATCCTTCAACGCGCCGGCGTCGGCGTGCGACGGCCGGATGCAGACATAGCCGTAGCTCGTCCAGTACGAGATCAATCCTTCGTACCCGTGGCTCGATCCGCCGTATCCGGGCGAGAAGATGATGATGGGAAACGGTCCCGCCCCTCGGGTCGGGTATTCGATCGAGACCTCGAGGTTCTTGTTACGCGCCCCGTCGTGAAGAATCGCCGACGGGATCACGCCGACCGGCGAGCTGCCCATTTCGAAGCCGTACGACGGGATATACGACGCCTGCGCCGGAGCCGGGGGAGTCTTCTGCTGATGCGCCGACGATGCACAGCCAACCGCGGCGAGCAGACCAATGGTGACAACGAGTCGTTTCATGCAGCCTCCGTTACAACATGGATCATCTCCGTTGAATGCTAAATCAGAAGCGGTCATTCTCCGATTGAATCGGAAGGGGCCGTAGAAGGACCTTCGTTGCAGTCTGTTGACGTTGGGCGAACGACTGAGCTCACGCGGAGACGCGGAGACGCGGAGGAGACGACGAGGAACTTCTTTCTCCGCGCACTCCGCGCCTCCGCGTGAGTCCTTTAGTCCGGAAGCCTACAACCACCCTTTTTCCCTGGCGATCCGCGCCGCTTCGACGCGATTTTGCGCGCCGAGCTTGCTGATGGCCTCGGATAGATAGTTGCGCACCGTCCCCTCGGAAAGGTGCAACGACTCGGCGATGTCGCCCGTTGCCTGACCCTCTCCGGCCAGCCGCAGCACCTGCCGCTCGCGGTCGGTCAGCGGATCGGGCTCGCTCCAGGCCTCGGCGGCCAGCTCGGGATCGACAGCCCGGCCGCCGGCGTGCACGCGCCGGATGGCGTTGGCAAGCTGCTCGGCCGGCGAGTCCTTCAACAGATATCCCGACGCCCCCGCTTCGAGCGCACGGCGCAGATAGCCGGCGCGCGCGAACGTCGTCAGGATCACCACCCGCGTCGGCAACCCTTCCTGCCGCACCATCGCCGCGACCTCCAACCCGGTCTTCGACGGCATCTCGATATCCGTCAGAAGAACGTCGGGCCGATGCGTCCGGACGAGAGCGATGGCCTCGTCGCCGTTCCGGGCGCGGGCCACGACCTCGATGTCGGATTCGATCTCCAGCAGTGCCGACAATGCGCCGAGCACCATGGCCTGATCCTCGGCGATGACGACGCGGATCATGCCGAGCGCTCGATGGCGCTGATCGACTGCGGACCGCTGGCCAGCGGCAGCGTCACAGTCAGCGTCGTACCTTGCGAACCGTCGCGAGTCACACACCCGCCCAGCGCCGCGATCCGTTCGCGCATCCCGCTGATGCCGGCCCCGTCTTCCCGCGTGCCGCCGCGGCCATCGTCCGAAACGACCAGGCGTATTTCGTCATCGCCGCGCCCTAGGGCGATCGTGCAGCGCTTCGCCTCGGCGTGCCGGACGACGTTCGTCACCGCCTCGCGCAGCGCCAGCGCGAGAATGGCCTCCTGCGCCGGTGCCATCGGAACCGGCTCCAGTTGCGTGGTCAATACGATCGAGGCAGCGCGCAACATCTCCGTGGCCCCATCGAGCTCGTGCTGCAGTCCGGCGCGATAACCGCGCACTGCCTGCCGCACCTCGGACAACGCCTCCCGCGAGATGCGCTCCACATCGCGGATCTCCTCACGCGCCCGCCGCGGATCACGATCGGACAGCTTCGAGGCCAGCTCGGACTTCAGAATGATCAGCGACAACGTGTGGCCGAGAACGTCGTGAAGATCGCGCGCGATCCTCTCCCGCTCCGCCACCTTGGCCAGGTGCTCGATCTCATCCTGGGCCATCCGCAAGCGCCTGTTGGCGCGCCCCACCTGCGCGAAATGCGCGTTCACGGCACCGATGACGACGGTGAAGAACGCCGCCCACCACCAGTACATCGGACTGAGCCCGATGATCAGCACGTCGATGAGCAACACCAGAAGAATGATGCCGATGATCGTGACGGCGCGCCGCACCCCGCCCGCCGACCCGGCAAACGACGCCGCGAAGATAAAGAAAGCCCCCGCGCCGAGGTTCGAAGGCATGAAGGCGACTCCAAGCAGCGTGATCGCCCCGATGAGCAGGAGCAGGCGGTTCCTGCTGACCCGATAACCGGCCAGATAGATGACGGTGAAGACCGCCGTTGCGAACCAGGTAAGCGCAATCCGCCCCGCGCTCGCCTTCTCCAGAACCGGATAGCCGGCGAACGGGATGATGTAGACCAGCCAGATGTACTTCGTCCAGCCGACGTAATCGCGTTCAGGGGTCATAGAGATAGTTTATGTGGCACAGACACTCTTGTCTGTGTCAGGCACGTACCTTCCGGCCAGTATCGGTTGGCGGCGGAGGAAGCAACACTGCGGAACGTCAGGAGAAGGAGGTGACAAGTGTCATGGGGGAGTTGTCGGTTATCGGTTATCAAGTGGGTGGGTGATCGCGTTCGTCGCCATCCGCCCGACAACCGATAACCGACAACCGACAACCGATCACCGACCGCCAAACACACCCACCTGCTACCCTTTCCCCGTGCCCGAGAAGATTCGCCGTTACACGCTCAAACAACCCGCGAAGGCGCAGAAACAGTATCGTGTCCGCTACGAAGACGAGCTGAATCAGGAACAGCTCGACGTGGTCATGGCCGGCGAGGGGCCGATGCTGGTCATCGCCGGCGCGGGGAGCGGCAAGACGCGCGCGTTGACCTATCGCGTCTCGCGCCTCATCGAAGACGGCGTCGACCCCTCGGAGATCCTCCTCCTCACGTTCACCAACAAGGCGGCGCGCGAGATGCTCAGCCGCGTCGAGCAACTCGTGACCATCGACACGCGGCGCATCTGGGGCGGCACGTTCCACTCCATCGGCAACCGTCTTCTGCGCCAGCATGCGGCCACGATCGGCTACCGCTCGAGCTTCACCATCCTCGACGCCGAAGACGCCAAGGAGATGATGGAATCGGCCATCTCCTCTCTCGGAATCAATACTCTGGAGAAGCGTTTCCCGAAAGGCGACGTCCTCATCGACATCTACTCGTACCTGATCAACACGCGTACGCCGCTGGAGCTGCACCTCGAGAACAACTATCCGCACTTCGGCATCTATCGCGACGAGATGATCAACGTCTTCCGCCGTTACAAAGAGCGGAAGCGCGAAGCGAACGCGATGGATTTCGACGATCTGCTGGTGAACTGGAAGCTGCTGCTGGACGACCATCCGGAGGCCGGCGCGGCGCTGCAGCGGCGCTATCGATACATCCTCGTCGACGAATACCAGGACACGAACAAGCTGCAGGCCGAGCTCGTCGACGCCATGGCCGCGGTCCGGCGCAACCTCATGGTCGTCGGCGACGACGCCCAATCGATCTACTCCTTTCGCGGCGCGTCGTTCGAAAACATCATCACCTTTCCACTCCGATTCCCCGAGGCAAAGATCTACAAGCTGGAGACTAACTACCGTTCCACGCGCCAGATCCTCAGCCTGGCCAACGCCTCGATCGCGCAGAACCGCTTCCAGTTCCGCAAGGAGCTGCAGGCGGTACGCGGCGACGGGCCCGACCCGGCGGTCGTCGGCGTCGACGACGTGTTTGAGCAGGCCTCGTTCATCGCCCAGCGCATCCTGGAGCTGCGCGACGAGGGCGAGAGCCTCGGCGAGATCGCCGTGCTCTATCGCTCGCACTACCAGTCGCTGGAGCTGCAGATGGAGCTCTCCCGCCGCCTGATCCCCTACGAGATCCGCTCAGGCGTCCGTTTCTTCGAGCAGGCACACATCAAAGATGTGATCGCTTATCTGAAGATCGTCACCAATTCGCGCGACGAGCTGTCATGGAAGCGGGTGATGAAGCTCTACCCAAAGGTGGGCGAGAAAACGGCGGCCGAGGTCTGGGGAAGGATCGGGACGGCGCAGGATCCGTTGCAGGCGTTCCTGAACAGCGCCGGGACAGTGGCCTCCGTGTCCGGCGGACGGTCACGCACGCCGGTCCTGAAAGGTCTTCGCGACGTCCTCGGCATCATCGGCAGCGAGTCGATGCAGCACAACCCGTCGGAATCGATCCGGCTCGTCGTCGAGCGCGGCTACGCCGACTACGCGCGCTCGAAGTTCGCCAACGCCCAGGCGCGGCTCGACGATCTGGAGCAACTCTCCCAATACGCGCTGCGCTACGACGACACCAACGCCTTTCTCGACGAAGTGGCGTTGGCCAATCCGATCGCCGGCGAAGACGTCGCCGTGGTCGGCCCCGAGGACGAGAAGATCGTGCTGTCGTCCGTGCACCAGGCCAAAGGGCTGGAGTGGCGCATCGTCTTCGTCATCTGGCTCGCCGACGGCCGGTTCCCGTCGCAACGAGCCCTTCGCGTTCCGGGCGGCATCGTGCGCGTCAAGCCGAAGGAGCTGCACGCGGCTTTCGAGCTCACGGACGCGCTGGTCCGCGGAACCACCGAGTTGGCCATCGAGGAAATGCCGGCCGAGATCGTCGGCGATGCCGCGTCGTCCGAGCACGAGATCGTTATCCCGGGCGAAGAGGAAGAGCGCCGCCTCTTCTACGTCGCCGTCACCCGCGCCAAGCAGGAGCTCTACCTCGTCTTTCCGGTCATGGCCCGCGACCGCGGCGGCCTGGACGTGCTCATGGAGCCGTCGCGCTTCATCCGCGAGCTGCCCGGCGATTCGTACGAGAAGTGGGTGATCGGAAGCGAGTGAGCCCCTGGGTTCTTACTCCACCGTCACCTGCGGAACGTCCGTGTACGGCTCCGCCGTCACACGCACCGGCAGCGTGACGGTCTTCCGTTTCGAGCGGACTTCCATCGTGTAACTGCCCGCGGGGACGTTCTGCAGATAGAACTTGCCGTTCGCGTCCGTGTATGCGGGCACCGAGGTGACCTTGCCCGCTTTCAGAATCACGACGACGCCGGGATACGGCTGATGCGTGTCCGCGCGAGTGACCACGCCGCGTACGGTCGCCTGAGCGGCAACCGCGGCGAGCAATAGAACTGCGACTGTCGATGCGATGCGTCGAGTCATGACTAACCTCCTGTCGATGGTGTTCCGCCGGCCTCGACCACCGAGGACGGCACCTTTTCGAATGTGATCGGCTCTTCGTAGATGATGTTTCCGTCCTTGTCGGTGTGGCGCTTGTAGTGCGGCGACCCCATCGGCGCTTCGCCGCTGAGGTAGAGCGTCTGCCCTTCATAGCCGACAGGCTGCAGCACGATCATCGCCGACTCTCCCTCGACGACCGTCACCGGCCAGTCGAAGTTCCTCCCGTCGCGGACGTCAAGATCGGGCGGATGCACCTCGGCCCTGATGTCGGCCGCGTTCGGCGCAGCTCCCGGGGCGAATTTCATCGAACCGCGCACGTGAACGACCCGTACCGTCTGCGGGTACATATGCGGCCCCACCTGAAAGGCGAAAAAGGCCGCCACGGCGAAATAGCCGGCGATCGCGCCACCGAGCTCCATCGGAATGCCGGCGATCGTTCCCTTGATCGTAGCCGTCGACTTCAGCGTCACAAACAACACCACCGCCGGGATGAGCGGGACCAATACGAGAATCGCGTAAATCAGCAGCTTTTCCAACATGGACTACCTCGCTTTTGGAGGTAGTGACGCGAAAGGGCGAAGCGTTACAAGGAGGGGCGCTACCGGATCTTGATCAGCTCCACGTCGAACACCAACATCCCTGCCGGCATCCCCGGCTGGCCTCTGTAGGCGATCTTCTGCGGAATCCAGAACCGGACCTTCTCTCCCTCGGTCATGAGCTGGATCCCCTCGGTCCAGCCGGGAATCACTTTGTCGAGCGACAGCTCCGCCGGCTCGCCGCGAAGCACGGAGGTGTCGAACATCTTCCCATCGGTGGTCCAGCCACTGTAATGGACAACCACCGTACTGCGGCCCTTGGGATGCACGGTTCCGGATCCGGGCACGAGAACCTTGTAGGCGAGACCGGAGGAAGTCTTCGTCGCATCGGCGGGTGGCGTGGCGACATCCGAGGGAGCGTCCGGCGGATGGACGATGTCGACGAGCTGTCCGTCGACGACGAACGTTTCGCCCGCCGCGATCTTGCCGCCGCCGAGCGATGGTGGAATCCAGGCACGGCGCCGCTCGCCCGGCGTCATCTGCTCGAACATCTCCCGCATGCCCGGCAGCAGCTTGGACGCTTCGACAAACGACGTCCCCTCGGTGCGCGTGTAGTCGACAACGGATCCATCGGACGCTTTCCACACCGCATAGCGGATATGGACGAAGTCACCCGCACCCGGATGATCGGCCGAAGTTCCGGCCTCGAGCTGCTTCGAGACCAGCCCATCGGAGCTCTTCTGCGCGTCGGCAGGAGGCGCCGTGAGATCGGACGGCGGAGCGGGAGCAGGCTTCATGGCGACGGCGGCAGCGAAAAAGAGTGCGAGCATCATTAGACTTGGCAGAACATGCGCCTTCTTCTGATCTCTTCCTCCAACGTTCACGGCTACGGTTACCTCGATCATCCCGAGCCGGCCATGCGAGAGTTCCTCGGCGCCGGCCAACGCGTGGCGTTCGTGCCGTTCGCACTCCGCGATCACGCCGCCTACACCGCAAAGGTTCGGGAACGCCTCGGGCGGATGGATCTCGATGTGGTCCCGATAGATGATCTAGATGCTGATCTTGACCGCGCCGACGCCATCTTCGTCGGCGGCGGAAACACCTTCCGCCTGCTCAAGACTCTGTACGACCGCGATCTGCTCGCGCCGATCCGAGAGCGCGTCCGCGACGGCCTCCCCTACCTCGGCTCCAGCGCCGGCACGGTCATCGCCGCGCCGACGATGAGGACGACCAACGACATGCCCATCGTCGAGCCGCCATCATTCAACGCGCTCGCTCTGGTGCCCTTCCAGATCAACCCGCACTACCTCGATCCCGATCCGCAATCGACGCACAAAGGTGAAACGCGCGAAGAACGTATCCGCGAGTTCCTCGAAGAGAACGAGACGCCGGTGGTAGGCCTCCGCGAAGGATCGATCCTCCGCATCGAGAACGGCACGACGACACTCCTAGGCGAAAAGACGGCGCGAATCTTCCGTCGGGGGGCGGAGCCGGTAGAGGCGGCTCCGGGCAGGATCGACGTGTAGCAACACCCGACAGAGCCAATCCGCCTGGAACCCGCGCGTAGAATCATCAAGCACTGCCGAAAGAGCGGCGATTCTATGAACAACACAACTGATCAGCGCGACGACAATGACATTCCGGAGATGGAACTTACTGGGGGTGTTCGCGGCAAGTACTACGAGCGGTACATGAGAAGTACCAATGTAGTCTTACTGGAGCCTGATATGGCGTTAGTCTTTCGCGACTCTGCAGCGGTAAACCAGGCGCTCCGGGAGTACCTGTCCGAGCATGGCGCGCCGCCAGACCTTACGAAGCGAGCCGGCTAAGAGTCTGCGCGCTCCTTCCGCGCTGAGCCCTCAAACCAACGCCCCCAGCCTCTACGCCGCCGCGGACTGCTTCTGCTTCTGCATCTGCACCGTATCGAGGTCGTGCAGCAGCTCGCCGGCGTTGCCGTAGCGCGCCTTCGGATCCTTCGCCAGGCAGCGCATGACGATGGCGTTGACCTCGCGGCCGATCTCCGGACGCAGCTCGATCGGCGGCCGAGCGTTCTCGGTGATGTGCGCGGTCAGGACGCCGGTCAGCGACGAGGAGACGAATGGCTTCTGTCCCGCCAGCATCTCGTACAGCATCACGCCCATCGAGTAGACGTCGCTGCGCGGGTCGAGTTGTTTGCCCTGTACCTGCTCGGGACTCATGTAGTGCGGCGTTCCGACGATGAGTCCCGCCTGCGTCATCCCCTCATGCGCCTCGGCCATGCGCGCGATGCCGAAGTCCATCAGCTTTACTTCGCCCTTGTGGTCGATGAGCACGTTTTGCGGCTTGATGTCGCGATGAATGATGCCCTGCTCGTGCGCTGCTTCCAGCCCGCGGCAGATCTGGCGGGCGATGCCCATCCCCACGCGCGGCACCATCTGGTGCGAGGGCGCTTCTTCGAGGAGCTCCGCCAGCGTGTAGCCGCGCACGAATTCCATCGAGATGAAGTAGACCCCCTCGGCTTCGCCGTAGTCGTACGTACGGAGGACGTTGCGATGCGTGATCTTGCGGGCCAGACGGATCTCGCGCTTGAACCGCTCCAGATCCTCCGGGGAGCGCGACATCACATCGCCGGGCAGGGTCTTGATAGCCACCGTCTCGTCGAGCTGCGCGTCGACCGCTTTATAGACGACCCCCATGCCGCCGCGGCCGATGATCGAATCGATGCGGTAGCGGTTCGCGAAGACCGCTCCCGGCACCAGTTCCTGCGCGGCGATCGCGCCGGGCGCGGTCTGCCCCGGGATCGTCTCGTCGATGCGCATCGTGGCCATCGAGCCCGAGGTCTGCCCGATCGCGCGCATCATGTTCGTGCTCAGGCTCACCAGCGGCAGCGATGCCACCGGCAACGGCTGCGGAAGCCACTTGAGCTGCACCTGCTCACGCGACGACGTCGAGACGATCTCGCCGCCCGCCGCCTGCGCGGTTTCGTACGAAATGTAGGCATAGCCGGTCGGGGCGTGCCAGGCGAAGAGCATCGCCAGCAAAGGAGCGTTGCCGACGATGGCGATGCCGTTATCGCCCTGCAGGTCGACCGACCCCGTGACGAACTCGCCGGTGGCGATGCCGGCGCCGATGGTCATGTGCCCCTCGCCCATCGTGGCCAGCTCTTCGTTGATGGCCCGGGCGGCACGGATAGCGTGCAGGATTCCGCGGTCTCCGCGGAACACGCTGACCAGATGATGCCCGAGGATTTCACGGACGAAGCCGTCCTGCCGCTCCACCTCCGCTTCCTGCAGCTTCATTGCCTTGGTTACGGCGGCGATCACGTTTCCGGCGTCGCCGGCGCCGACGGTGGCCGGAAGGTCGCGGAGGTCGGTGACCAGCACCGTTCCTTCGTCGAGTTTGGCAGCCTCGTTCTGGCGCGGTCCGCCGATCGCCTCGCGCTCCTGCGATTTGGCCGCCATCTGCTCGTACAGCTCCTCGATCTCGGCCTTGTCGCGGAGGGCGGTGATCATCTTGGCGAAGGAACGTCCGAGGATTCCGACTTCGTCGCTGCGGTCGATCGGCGGATGGACGGTGTAATCGCCTCCCGTCACGGACTGCGCGATCATTGCCAGCTCTTCGATCGGATGCGTCACCCGTTTCGCGATCAGCCACGAGAAGATGAAGGCCAGCAGCAGCGCGGCGCCGCCGCCGGCGAGGAGTGAGTTTTCGATTTGTTTGAACGGGGCCAGCTCGCGATCGAGCGAGCGCAGAAAGACCGCCGCGCCGACCGTCTGGTTCGCTGACTGCAGCGGCTCGCCGGTCATCACGTACTTGCTGCCCTCAACGTCGGCGGTGGAGGGAGGCATCGTCTTGCCCGTTTTGAAGATCTGCTCCACGCCCGTCATCTGCTGCATACCGAACTGCGGCGCATTGGTGGAGCGAACGATCGAGGGGGAGGCCGCGCTCCCGAACATGACGCCGGCGTTGGTCGACTGCGCGATGCGGTTGGCGAAGGTGTCGTCGATGGCGTACGCGTTTACGAGGTAGCCGACGCGCACCCGCGGCTGTCCCGCGCCGACCGGCGCGACCGCGGCGTGATACAGCTTGCCGCCCAGCGACATGACGCCGGTAGAGCTCTCCAGCGAGGCGTCCTCAACGATGTTCTTGACGAGCGGCGTCTCCTTGTAGAGATCCTCATAGGTCGGTGCCGTGACCGCCGGCTGATCGGTACGGGCCACCACCCGTCCCTGGTCGTCGAGAAGGATGAAGAGATCGCTCCCGAACGCCTGCCGCCGTTGTTCGAGCTGATCGGCGATGCTCGGCAGATCGAGTGACGGAGGAGCGGCTGGTACCGGCGCCGCGGTCGGAGTGGCGGAAACCGCAGGTGCCGGTGCTCCCGCCTCCCCCATCAGTGACTTCTGAATATAGGCAGCGAAGTTCGGATCTGTCCCCAGCAGCTCGGCCGGCAGCGCCAGCCTTCCCAGGCGTTGCCGTTCGAACTCCTTGAACAACTTCGCCGCGCCGGCGATGGAGTTGTTCACGGTCGTCTTGGCGATGGCGTTGGCTCGCTCGATGGTGATGGCGACCGCGACAGCGACGACGATGGCGATGAGCAGCGCGGTCAGGCCGAAGAGCTTCCAGACCAGAGGGAACTTCGCCTTCTCCACCACGGGCGCTTTCCGCGGAATCGGCATCTCCCCGCTCATCGTCCGCGGCGGATTCGTGATCACTTCTACCGTCACTCAGTATTCCCTCGAGCTCGGTGCCTTGTATGGCTTGCCGGCTTTGTCCATGTGTTGTGTTGCCCGGTAGTTACGGCTGTCGAGGGTCAAGGCGATCGCGGGCGGCGAGGCGCCGCTGACCTCCAGGGGAACCTCGGCTTGCCCTCCCTGCTCATTCCACGCCACCAGCCGGTATTTGCCGGCCGGCACATTTGTAACTGTGAAGTTCCCGTTTCCATCCGCGAAGGCGAAGTACGGCGTAGCCATCACCTGGATGACCGCCGACATGTTCGGATGGACGTTGCAGTAGACGTTGACGATCCCCGGCGTCTCGAACTTCTGCGACTTCCCGGCGCCCTTGCGGTACAGGCCGAGGTCGAAGGCGTTGTTGGAGGAGAGGGAGAAGAGATTGTGCGAGATCGGATCGTCGTTCGGGAAGGTCACCGTCGATCCGGCAGGAATGGCCAGCACATGAGGAACGAGCGTCTTGTTGCGCGTGACGATCTGGAACATCGACGGCGTGACGCGCGGCGCCCTGCCGTTCACGGGCTCAACCCACACCAGCGTTTCCGCGGCGACGGGGTTCTGACCGCGTTTGGTCACGAACGCGATTTTTCCGGTGATATTGGCAGCGGCCAGCGGAAGCGCGGCGATGGCGAAGAACACCGCAAAAAAAGCCGGAAGTCGTTTCATCTCAATTGGCTCCGGAAAGCGGGCATGGTAGCACACGGCGTTGGGCGGCAGCCCGGCGGACTCGCGCGGACAAAGGCGGAAAATTGAGTGTTGCTATTACAGTCGAAAAATGTATCATCTTCTGCATGCTCGTAAGGTTACGGGAGGGTGAGCTGGAAGAAACAGCCTCGCCACGCGTTTACTTGCGAGTATACGTTTTGGATGTAGCTGCTGGCTGCATCGTTCTTTGAAGAAGCTCGAAAGACGAGACATCAAGTTCCCGCTCCTCCCTTCCACCACGGGGCGAGTAGGAGCGGTCGATCCGGTCCGCGACGCTGGCGAGGTGGGCTGCTGAACCATGGCAGCGGCGCTTGTTGCGGGTCCGCCGGAAATTCATGGGGGAGGAGGTACTAATTTCGATGGATTGTCCAAGTAAACCTGAGGGGGTTAGCTCGTAAGGGCTGGTCTCCACCCCGGAAGGGCGCCCGTAAAACGGCGCCCTTTTTCTTTTGCGCGGAGCGCGTTGTCTGCCTTTGGCGTTGTCTGCCTTCGGCGTCGTCTGCCTTGGCGTTGTCTGCCTTGGCGTTGTCTGCCTTTGGCGTTGTCGGTCGGCGGAGCGGAGCTAACGCGCGAAGCGCACGTGATGCGCCGCGTCAACGTGTTACCTTATCTTCAGCCTTGGTGGCGAAATCGGTAGACGCTGCGGACTTAAAATCCTTGCTCTTCCGTGGGTAAGCCGCTGAAAACAAAGCACCGTCACTGTCCGACTGTCCCTGTTTGTCCCTGTTCGTGTCCGATCCCTTCGCAAACGAAGCGACGGCTCGTTCGTCGTTACCTCGGACCTGACGATCACGACCGAGACGCGCATTCCCTTCGGATGCCCGAAGGCGTGCCCCAGGGGTCCGCCTTCGAATCTTGCTTGACGCGATCGTCATCCCGCACCCCGTCGAGCCAGGTAATAGGCTTCGTGAGCTTCCCGCTGATCGATCCAGTACTCGTAAAGCATCTGCCACTTGGCCTCGAACTTCACGTCGAAGCCACCGACCGCGCGCTACAATTCATGTTGCAACTCCGTTGAATAGCGGTTGACGAACGCGCGGCTGACGCGCGGTTGTGATGTCTTAGCCAAGGGTCTGCGGCATGACCACGAATGCTGAACCGAGAGAAAAGGCCATCGTCTTCATCTCCTATGCCCGGGAAGATCGGGAGTTCGTCTTCGCCTTGATCGCTGGCCTCAAGGAGCACGGAGTCGAGTCTGTTGGCGACTGGCACCTGACCCCCGGCGAAAACTACGAGATGAGACTGAAGGAGATGGGCATGAAGTCTCACGCGCTCATCTTCGCGATCAGTCCGGATTCCATCAAGTCGGAGGCCTGCCGCAACGAGCTCGCCTTCGCCGTGGAATGCAAGAAGCAAATCCTGCCGGTTTCACGCCGCGATCATGGCGAGGACAGCGTCCTCGATTCCGCTTTGCGGGCGCCGCAGTGGATCTTCCTTCGCGACGGCGATGATTTCGAGGACGGCGTCAAGGAGCTGGTCACCGGGATCAATACGGACTTCGCGCTAATGGAGACGCACGGGCGTCTTCTGCTGGCCGCGGAGAGCTGGAAGAACAACGGCCGCAACAGGAGCTATCTGTTCAGAAAAGACGGACTGAAAGAGGCGGAGAGCTGGCTCGTCAAGACGAGCGTCCAGCCGGAGAAGCTGCCGCAGCCGACGCCGCTGGAAGTCGAGTTCATTCTCGCAGGACAGCGCGCCCGCGGCCGGGCGACGAGGATTGCCATCGGGGTCGCGCTGGCCGTCATGCTCTCGTTGTTGGTGTTGTCGATCGTCGCGCTCACGCAACGATCGCAAGCCGTGCGGCAAGCCGGCATTGCGCGGCAGAACGAGGCCAGAGCGGTTACGAACGAGCGCGAAGCCAACCGGCAGCGAACGCTCGGTGTGGAGGCGACGAACGTAGCGATCAAAGCACAGGTAACTGCCTTGCGGGAAAGGGACAATGCCCAAACAGCGGAAACCAAAGCAAGAACCGCTGAATCGGACGCACAAACACAAGCGAAACTGGCCAAGGAAAGCGCCGCGAAAGAGCTGGTCGCTCGGGGCCACTCTGAGGCGCGACGGCTGGAGACGGAAGCGCGGCTCGTCTTCGGCGATTCGAGGGATGCGGGGGCTGAGCTCGTCAAGGCGACGCTGCTGTCTGTCGCATCCATGCGTCACACGAGGACGGTCGATGGCCAGATCTCGCTAACGCGCTTCCTCGGGTTGCTTCCCAAGGCACCCCTCTGGCGGCGATCCGTCGACACCATGGGCGGCACTGGCCGCGATGTAGCGCTGGCCGTCAGCCCGGACGGTGCGCGGGTTGCCGTGGCCAGCGGCGGTCCCGTGCAACTCCTCGATGCACGTACGGGACAGCCCCTGCGATCGTTCGACATCCCGCAGTACAGCGTTATCCGGACCGTGCTCGCGTTCAGCCCGGACGGTGCGTTCCTCGTACACGGCTGCGGACCCCAGGCGTGTGTCCTCGACACCGCGAGCGGACAGTTGCTGGCCCGCCTGCCGGACGCTAAGGCCAGGCACGGCGACCTGGTCTGGTCCGCATCTTTCTCACCGGACGGAAAGCTCCTTGCGACGTCCAGCTACGGGTCCCGCGACGTCCTCGTGTACGATGTCGCCACTTGGCAGACGAAGGCGACGATCCGTGGCGTGTACCGCGAAATTTCGTCTCCTCAGACTTCCGGCCCAAGATTACCCGGTGCTGACCGTGGAGCGGACAGTGTGTTCTCCGTGGCCTTCAGCCCGCAGGGAGAGTGGCTCGCGACCGGAGACGGCGGCGGTGTACAGCTCTTGCGCGTCGGGCACTACGACGCGCCCGCCGCGCGCGTGAGCTCCATCGGCCTCGTCCGGTCGATCGCATTTCAGCCGGACGGCCTTGGTCTCATCACCGCAAGCCAGAGACTGCAAGCGTGGCGTATCGTGCCGGGCGAAGGAAGCACGACTCGGCTCGAGGCCGATGCGTCGATGCCGATCGAAGCGCACACGGTTCTGCCGATCTCCTGGCATGGCCTAAGGTGTTTCGCGGCTGCCGCATCTGATGCCGTTCATCTGCTCTGTGGCACGTCGCTCGACGAGGTCCTGCGCGTCCCGGTGACATCGGCCGCTATGGCCATCAGCCCCGACGCGCACTGGCTCTTCAACGAACAACGCGAAAACACGCTCGCGGCCTGGCCGCTGGACGCCGGACCCGATGTCCACCGCATCCGCCTCGGCGCGCCCGTCCGGTCCATGGCCATCGCCGAACAGCGCGGCTGGCTCGCGGCAGGGATGGACAACGGTCAGGTCGCGATCGTCGGCGTCGATCCCCTAAAGGAGCGCAGGCGGCTGCGCCTTCCTGCGGCGCCGGTAGACAAGGTCATCGTGAGCTCGGACGGGCAGTGGCTCGCTATCGCACAGGGCGCGTCGCTGCACGTCTTCGACGCCGGCAACTGGCGCGAGGTCGCGTCTAGCACATACGGCAAGGATGTCGCGGGGATAGCCTTCGACGCCGGAGATCGATGGCTGGTTGCCGTTACCGGCACCACCGTCGTTGTGTGGCAGCCCGGCGGCTGGCACGAGCGGCGACGACTGGAGCACACTGGGGAGATCGGGGCCGTGAGCGTCAGTCCAGAGGGACGCCGGCTCGCCACCACCACCCATTGGACAACGGATGACGGCGATGTGTACCTGACGCGGGTCTTCGATCTCGCGAGCGAAAACGAATCCGGATGGGAGTACACAACCGGCATCGGCATCTCCTCACAGCAATTCATGCGAGACGAGGCCGCGCGCAGACAGAGGGCGTTGGTCGGGGGCGACATGGCGTCGGTGCGGGAAGCGGTGTCTTCATGGCCGGCCCTGGAGATCGAGGAGCCCGGCGAGCCGGTGAGCGCCGACGGCGGGTGGAGCGTCGAGCTTTCGGAATCCGTGTCGAGGCTGCCCGTCATTCCTGAGCCGGGCCCCGACGTGGAGGGGCCCGGCGCCCCATCGGGATCCGTGGCGAGGCTGCACGACACGGCGGCGCCGAACCGCGTCATCGGTGACTTCGATCACGGCGGTGAGATCACCAGCGTCCGCTTCGTCCCCTCCCGCGCGCCGCGTTGGCTCGTCACCGCGGGTGAGGACGGCACGCTGGCGGTCTGGCCGATCCGGACGGCCGACCTCGTCCATGAGGCGTGTGGGAGGCTGCGAGGAATCTTCGATCAGAAAGCTCTGGCGAAGCTCATCGCCGACGCGCACGCCGAGGGCAGTTGCGGCGCGAATTAGTGTTCGGCCGCTGGCGGTGGCGCATTCTTCACGTACTTGTCGAACCAAGTCACCGTTTCATAGAGCGTGTGATCGACCGACTGCCGCGCCGCGTAGCCGTGCGACTCCAACGGCAGGACGACCAGCCGCGTCGTTTGACCAACAACGTCGCGTCCGACAACAACCCGGCATGGCAGCCCGCGTTCCACCGGACGGCAACTCGCCACACAATTCGATGGGCGACAGGGGTCACGACAGCGGTGCGCATCTGACGCGGGTCTTCAATCTGGAGAGCGGAAGCGAAACGGGATGGAAGTACACGTCCGGCGGCGGCAGCAACATCTCGAAGAAATACATGGAAGACGAGGCCGCGCAAACAGCGGGCGCTCGCCGGGGGCGACACGGCATCGGTCCGGGCGGCGATGTTCTCGTGGCTGGCCCTGGAGCTGGACGAATACGACGAGCAGGTGAGCCCCGACGGCGTATGGAAGGTCCACGTTTCGGTATCCGTGGCAAACGCTGAGCGACGTTGCGTCGGGCCGAAAGATCGCTGACTTCGATCAGGGCGATCCGATCAAAACTGTCCGCTTCGTTCCCACGCTCGCACCGCGATGGCTCGTCACCGCGGGTGATGATGGGACAGTAGCGGTCTGGCCAATCCGCTCGGGCGACCTGATCAACGAGGCGTGTGCGAGGCTGCACGCAATCTTTGATCCGAAAACGTTCGGCCGCTTGGGAAAGAGCATATGGCCGTGCGCTGCTTCTGCCCCCCGGAGAGGGTGATGCCGCGCTCGCCGATGACCGTCTCCAATCCCTGCGGAAACGTGGCCACGTCGCCGGAGAGGCACTCCGCTTGAGCACCCAGACCAACTGTGCCGTCCTTGCCCGCACTGACGATCGGCAGGTGCGGCAGGTCGATGAGGACGATCGCTTTCTTCAGGTCGCGCAGTTCGCCGATGACCGCCGCTCCAGCCAATACCTCACGCGCATCCGTCGCCCCGATCGAGCGCCGCACGGGGGGTGATCGTCGTCTTGCTGAAACACTCCCCCAACCTCGCGCAGCATCGTCCCCGGCGGTGCCCGTCGCTTCGACGTCGGCGAGCTGCAGGTGCAGGCAGACCGTGCAGCGGGCCAGGCGGGGCTTCACTGCCGCGCCGGCCGTCGCTGCTTACCCCGGCGTGCGAGGCCGTCAGCGGGCGCCGAGGCGCGTTTCAGACCGTGCTGGAACCAGAGCCATTCCGCTTGTCCGATTGTCCGACGTAATTGTCCCTCTTTTGTCCCTGTTCCAGACTGACGTAAACGCAACTGCACGAAAATTCGCGACGCGGCGAAACGTTCGTAAACGCTTGATTCTGTGATGTTGAGATATTCTGAGCGATGTTTGCCCCAGTGGCGGAATTGGTAGACGCTGCGGACTTAAAATCCGCTGCCGCGAAATCGGCGTGCCGGTTCGAGTCCGGCCCGGGGCACCACCGTTTCGATATGATGCAGGTATGACCGCCGCCGAAACGCTCGAAATCCCCACCGGCACCCCCCTCACCGTCCTCTCCGAAGAAGAGCAGATGTTCCAACAGAGCGTCCGCGACTTCGCCATCGAGAAGATCCGGCCGCTCGTCCACCAGATGGATCACGACGCCGTCATGTCGAAGGATCTGATCAGCAGCTTCTTCGAGCTGGGCATCATGGGCATCGAGGTTCCCGACCAGTGGGGCGGCGCCGGCTCGTCATTCTTTAACGCCGTGCTCGTCGTCGAGGAGTTGTCCCACGTTGACGCCTCCTGCGGCGTTCTGGTCGACGTCCAGAACACCCTGGTGAACAACGCCATCATCCGCTGGGGGAACGAGGACCAGAAATCGAAGTACCTGCCGATGCTGGCCCGCGACACGGTCGGCGCATATGCCCTCTCCGAGGCAGGCAGCGGATCGGACGCCTTTGCGCTCGCCCTCAAGGCCGAAGACAAGGGTGATCACTGGGTCCTCAACGGCCAGAAACTCTGGATTACCAATGCCTTCGAGGCCGGCGTCTTCATCGTCTTCGCCAACGCCAACCCCAACGCCGGCTACAAAGGCATCACCGCCTTTCTCATCGAGCGCGACTTCCCCGGGTTCAAGGTCGGCAAGAAGGAGGACAAGCTCGGCATCCGCGCGTCGTCCACCTGTGAGCTGATCCTCGAGGACTGCCGTGTGCCGAAGGAGAACGTGGTCGGCGAGCCTGGCAAGGGCTACAAGATCGCCATCGAGACGCTGAACGAAGGACGCATCGGAATCGGCGCGCAGATGATCGGCGTGGCCCGCGGGGCGCTCGAATACGCCATCGCCTACACGAAGGAACGGAAGCAGTTCGGTACGCCGATCGCGGAGTTCCAGGGCGTTCAGTTCCAGATCGCCGAGGCCGCCACGCAGCTCGAGGCGGCGCGCCTCATGGTCTACAACGCCGCGCGGCTCAAGGATGCGAAGCGGCCGTTCCTCCGCGAGGCGGCCATGGCCAAGCTTTTCTCGTCGCAGGTGGCCGAGAAGGTCACATCGCTGGCCGTGCAGCTCTTCGGCGGCAACGGCTACACCAAGGAGTATCCCGTGGAGAAGTTCTGGCGCGACTCCAAGGTCGGCCAGATCTACGAAGGGACGTCGAACATGCAGTTGGCCACGATCGCCAAGTCGATCATTACAGGGCGGTTGTAGGCGGTTCGACTCTTCCGACGACCGCGCCTTCCAATAGACCCCGTTCACGAAGCAGATTGGTGATCTGCTCGATGGCGGCCTCCTGATCGGTTACGCCGACCTGGATGGTCGCCCACCCCTCCCCCGACCCGGTATCCGCGATCGCGCCGATGCCGCCCGCCTCGATCTCATCCTCGATCGTTCGCCGCAGGTGCACCTCCCCGGGCGTGGCCATGCCCTCGCCGGCCAGCTTCAGTTTCACCATCACTCGCGGCCGGAGATCCTCGGCGCGGATCCGTTCGGCTTCGCGCCGGACGTAGAGTCCAAATACCACCAGCGCGAGCAGCGGAATCATGATCCAGATCACGACTCGGCGGCCGCCTCGCGTCCCCGCTGGTTGCGCGCCAATCGCTGCAGGAAGTCGTAGGCGATCCCGCCACTGGTCTTGCGCAGCGTCAGGAGATACACCGCCAGTGCCACCAGGCCGCCGATCCAGGCAAGCGTGCCCAACTCCCGGGAGTGGATGAAGAAGGGCCAGATCATGAAGAGGAACGATCCGATGACGCCGGCGACGAGAAACACCACCCGCTGCGCTTTCGGGGCATCGACGTCGCGGTTGCAATTCAACGTGACCACCGCCTGCCCGTCCTCCGCCGCTGTCCACGAAACGGTGCATTCGATGCCGCCGGCCGCGGCGATACCGCGCCGCAGCGGCAACGTGAATCGGCGCTCGTTCTCGCGGGATCCCATCATCTCTCCCCCGAAAAGATCGACGAGGTCGGAGATCGTCTCCTCGATCCCTTCCCTCGGGATGCCGTCTTCGGTGAACTCCACGGGGCGTGAATAGGTCTCGGTCATTCGTCTCCTGAGAGTAGTGGATCAGTGGATGAGTAGATTAGTAGATCAGGAACTGGGCCTCCAATCTACTGATCTACTGATCCACTAATCTACGAATCCACTGCCTCTCAATCCCGCGCGCTGATGTTGTACTTCTGGATCTTTGCCTTCAGCGTATTGCGGGCCATGCCGAGGCGTCGCGCCGCTTCGCGGATGCGTCCCTCCGACGTTGCCAGGGCGCGCTCGATGAGCTGGCGGTCGACGGACGACATCACCTCTTCGTAGACATCGCTGGTGATCTCCATCTTGCTCATCATCGGACTGAGCAGCGATCCGGGCATCGGCAGCGGTCCGGCCACGCCGGCGGCGACGCCGGCATCGGCAACGAGGCTGTAGAAGTCGTTTCGGGTGATGGTCTCGCCGTTCGACATCACGATGGCGCGGTGAATCGTCGCCTCCAGCTCGCGGATGTTGCCCGGCCAGTTGTAGCGGGTGAAGAGGTCGAGCACACCCGGTTCCAGGCGCTTCGTCTCCACGCCGAGGTCCTTGCAGATCTTCTTGATGAAATGCTCGGCGAGGAGCGGGATGTCGTCCTTCCTCTCGCGCAGCGGCGGGAGAAGGAGCGGGATGATGTTCAGGCGATAGTAGAGATCCTCGCGGAATGTCTGCTGCTCGATGGCCTTCTCGATGTCGAGGTTTGTGGCGGCGATGATCTTGACGTCGGTCTTGATCGTGCTCGTCCCGCCGACGCGCTCGAACTCCTTGTCTTCGACGACGCGCAGCAGCTTGGCCTGGATGGCCAGGCTGACCTTGCCGATCTCGTCGAGAAAGATCGTCCCCCCGTTGGCCAGCTCGAATCGACCCAGCTTGCGGCGGTCGGCCCCGGTGAAGGCACCCTTCTCGTGCCCGAACAGCTCCGACTCCGCCAGAGTCTCGGGCAACGCGGCACAGTTGAACATGATGAACGGGCCGTTCCGCCGCGGGGAGACGTTGTGGATGATGCGGGCGATGAGCCCCTTCCCGGTCCCCGACTCGCCGCGCAGCAGCACGGTGGAATGACCGCTGGAGGCCTTGCGGATGGAGAACTGGATCTTGGCCACTGCCTCGGAGCCGCCGACGACCGAGTCCAGGTGCTTCTCCACCAGCACCTCACGGCGCAGCGACTCGTTCTCGAGCGAGAGACGGGCCCTGGCCTCTTCCAGCTCCTCGTACAACCGGGCGTTCTCGATGGCGATGGCCGCCTGATCGGCAAAGGCCTCGATGAATGTCAGGTCCCTCTGCGAGAAGAGGTGGCGGGCCTCGCGATGGTCGACGTAGATGGCGCCGGCGATCCGCTCCCGGATCACCAGCGGGACGCAGAGGATCGACATGATGTTCTCGGCGATCACCGATTCCGACTCGACGAAACGGGCATCGGCGCGTGCGTCAGCGGAGATCACCGACTGGCCGGACTGGATGACCTCCTTGACGATCGACTGGGGCGAACGTCGGGAGCCACCTTCGGTGTCTTTGATGTTGCGGACGATCCGCGTGCGGAGTGCGCTCGTGATCGGATCGAGAAGGATGATCATCCCCCGCTCGGCGCGGACGCGCCGGATAGCCAGGTCGAGCACGCGGGTGAGGACTTCCTCGAGGTTCAGCGTCGAGTTGATGATCTTCACCACCTCGTAGAGGCCGACCACCCCACTGTCCGGAGCCTTGCCCGCCGGCTTGATGCGGAAGAGCGCGCCGCGGGCGCGCTCGAGATCGTGCGTCGCCTCCAGGCGCTCGAAAATCCGGATTGCGCCGCGGATCGTCTGCGTCGCTTCTTCCGGCTCATCCTTGAGCAGTCCGACGTCGAACATCAGCCGCGCCAGCTCGTAGGGCGTCTGCAACTCCTCGAACGTGGCCTTCGCGGAATCGAACTTCGCGTTTGCTTCCTCCCGGTTGCCCTGCGAGGAAAGGATCTTTCCCCAGACCCAGTCGTTCTTGGCCATCGTGAAACGGTCGTCGAGCTGGCCGGCGAACCTCGCTCCTGCCTCCGCGTGCATCGTGGCCTCGTCGATCCGCTGCTGAGTGAAGGCGATGCTGGCCGCGGCAGTGTGGGCGCGCGCCAGACCCTGGGTGGTCTGGTGCGACTCGAAGATGGACATGCATCGAGCCAGGTATCGCTCGGCCTCGGTGTAGTTCTCCCGCTCGTCCTCGATATTGGCCATGACGTACGAGGCCTCGGCGATTTGGTCTTCGTCGCGGGCCCGCTCGGCGGCCGAAAGCGCCTTCTGCGCATACGACATGGCCCTGGCGATGTCGCCCTTCTTGTTCATCAGCCGCGCCAGCGGGATGTAGACCGAAGAGCGCGAGGCCCGTGCGTCGTCAAATCCCTGCAGCGCCAGGCAGCGGTTGTATTGCGCGAGCGCGTCGCCCCAGCGGCCCAGCATCTCGAAGGCCTCGGCGAGGTTCTCCCGCGCCAGCGCCTCGTACTCGACGGCACCGACTTTCTCATCGATGCGGACGCTTTTCTCGAAGTACTCGGCCGCCACCTGGAAGGCGCCCCGGCTGAACTCGATGATTCCGATGTTGTTGTAGGCGGTGATCAGATCCCACAGATCGCCCTCCGACTCCGAGAGCGCCAGGTTCATCTTGTAGTACTGAAGGGCGTTGATCCAGTCCCCGAGCTTCCAGAGCGTGTTGCCGAGGTTCGTCGACGCCACCTTGCAGAGCCGCTCGGAACCGACCTTCTCGCCGACTTTCAGCGACTCGATGAGCAACTCGTGAGACTTCTGCCAATTGCCGAGCGCGTACTCGATGACGCCGAGCATATTCATCACATAGCCGAAGACGATGTTCGGCTCGCTCGGGTCGAGGAGTTGCAACGCCCGCTCCGACGAGACACGGGCGGCCGCGTAGTCGTCCTTCTCGCGGTGCAGCCACGCGATCCGGTTCAGCAGCTCGGCGACCTCCAGCGTCATCCCGAGCTTCTCGAACTGTTCGATGGAGTTCTGGAAGTACGACATCGCCGCTTCCTGATCGCCGCGCTTCCCAAGCACCTTGCCCAGTTTCTTCATGACTCGCGCGAGATCGGCGCTCGGCGCGTCGTCTTTGCTGCGCGCCTGAATGCTCTTCAGGAGGAACTGATACGCCTGGACCGAGCTGCGATAGTCGCCGCTGCGGTGGTAGGCATCGGCCAGCTTCTCCCGCACCTCGGATTTTCTTACCTCTTCGGCGCCGGCCAGGTCCATCAGCTCCAGGGCGCTGCGATAGAAATCGGTAGCCCCCTGGTGCGCAATGGTGCGCATGGCCATGTCGCCGGCCTCGACCGCGTATCGGACACCCTTGGACTCGTCGCCGGCACGCGCGTAGTGAAATGCCACCTGCCCAAGAAGCTGCGTCGAGCCCGCGTTGAGCGCCGGTTCCAGCGCTTCGGCCACTCGCTGATGCATCTCCGTGCGGCGGCGCTCGGTCATGGCGTTGTAGACCGCCTCGCGCAGATGGATCTGCGGGAAAACGATGATCTTGCCGTCGTTCGACTCGTCGAGCAGGCCGAGGGCCACGACTTCGCGCAGCGTGCGGTACGCGTCCTCCTGCGGCGCCGAGGCAACGCTTGTCAGAAGATCGACACCCGACGACTCGCCAAAGACCGCCGCGGCTTCGAGCAGCTCGCGATGCTGAGGCTCGAGGGCCTCGACTTTCTCCATCAGGATCGACGCCGCGCCGCCAGGGATGCGCAGTCCCTGGATCCGATCCATCTCGGCGACCCACCCATCCGCCTCCCAGTGCAGGTACCCGTGGGCGATGAGATAGTCAACGACGCGGCGGATGATCAACGGCGATCCGGCTGACTCCCACAGCGTCCAGCGGACCAGATCCTCCGAGATGTTCTCCTCACCGAGCAGCGATTGCAGGTGCTCGCGAACGAGCGGCTCGCTAAGGGCTTCGACCCGGATGATCGGAAAAGTTCCTTCGCGCGCGCGCCGCTCCCACGCCGCGAGATGCGCGCCCGGCTCGGTGGCCGCCTCCCCTGAGGGATCGATCGTCAGTGTCCCGATCACCACCAGCCGGTTCTGCTTCGCTTCCCCGATCAGGAAGGAGAAGAGCTCGGCTGTCGATGGATCGGCCCACTGAATATCGTCAACCACCAGGATCAGCGGCGACGCGCTCGACTCCCCGCCCGGAACACTGGCGCTGAGGAATCCGTACATGTCCTGCATCGCCTGGACGATGCGATTGAAAAGGCGGTACTTCTGGCCGGTCTCCGGCGTCGCCTCTTCGCCCTGCGCCGCCAGAACAACCGGCCGCATCAGACGGCGGATCTCGCCCGAGACGTCGGCGTCCGGATTCACAGCCATCACCATCTGCTGAAAGATCTCGACGAAGGGGGCATAGATGGTCTTGCGGTTGATCGGACAACGCCCGGAGAACACCCGTGCCCCCTCGAGTTGCGCCCGAAGCGTGGCGTCGCGGACGATGCGGCTCTTCCCCATCCCCTCAGCACCGACGACGATGACGCCGTTGCCACTCCCCTCGCGCGCTTCATCGATCATTGCGGCGAGTTGAGCGACCTCGGCCTTACGTCCGATCAGTGGCGCGGCAAACAGCTCTCCGCGGCCGACCAGCATCTCGCCGGCATCCGCTTTCTTTCCCGCCGCGACGGCCACCGCGTGCAGCAGTGCCGCCGCCGATGGGTAGCGATGCCGCGGGTCCTTCTCCAGCAATCTCATGATGATCAACTCGAGCTCCGGCGGCACGCTCGGATTGATCGACGATGGACGGACGGATCTCCTCGTCGAGGTGCATGCGGATGACCTCGATCAACGGCTTTCCATAGCCGGGCAGGGCGCCGGTGACCGTCTCGTAGAGCGTCATGCCGAGGGAGTAGAGGTCGGCGCGCGAATCGACGCGATCCTGCTTCAGAACCTCGGGGGGCATGTAATGCAGCGACCCCCGGATCTGCCGGTCGAGCACCTGCCGGCTCTCGACGGCGACGCCGAAATCCATGATCTTGGCCCGGCCGCGCTCGTCGACGAGGATGTTCGACGGCTTCAGATCGAGGTGGATGATGCCCAGGTGGTGGATATGGTGCAGCGCCGAGGCGATCTGCAGGATCACGTCATAGAGTGCCACCCAGCTGTGACCATCGAAGTACTCCGAGATCTTCTTCCCGGCGAAGAACTCCATCGTGAAGTAGGGGAAGCGCTCGTTGAGCAGCCCGTACTCGCGAACCTTGACGATGCTCTCGTGCTCGAGCGAGGCCAGCGTGGAGAACTCGGTCTTGAACCGCAGAAGCTGCTGCGGCTCCGACAGTTCGTGCCGGAGGATCTTGATGGCCTCGTCACATCCATCGGCAATATCGAAGACTCGATAGACGCAGGTCGCAGCGGTTTCTTTCAAAATCGCGCGAGTCTGGTAGCGAGGGGGAAGTTGCAACGCGGGAGCTAACGCCGTCTCGGCGATTGTCGTCATGGTCTCTGATACGTTTCTGTGAACGGGTGCAAATATAACCCTCCGTTCCAAAAGGTGGGCAAAAAGTTGACCCCGGGGTCTAAAGGAGCGCTGGCGTCTCGCCGGCCCTTGGCGTTGTCTGCCTTTGGCGTTGGCTGCGCTATCGCGCGTGGTTAGTTGGTTTCGATATTTTTCACGCGTTTAAAAATCTTCTGACCACGCGGCGCGCACGCCGCAGACAACGCCGAAGGCAGACAACGCCAAAGGCCGGCAGGACGCCAGCGCTCCGGTACAATGCCCCCCATCCGTGTCCGACCTTCCGCAGAGCGTTGATCGATTCGACGTTGTCCGCATCCTCGGCAAAGGCGGGATGGGGACGGTCTACCTGGCCCGCGACCAGCGCCTCGACCGGCTGGTGGCGGTCAAGGTTCTACACACGGAAGATCTGGCGGCCGAAGAACGCCGGGCTCGGTTCATGCGCGAGGCCAGGACCGCCGCGGCCATCCGGCACCCGAACGTGGCCACGATCTACGAGGTCGGCGAGACAGGCGACGGGGTCCCCTTCATCGTCATGGAGTACTGCGATGGGGAGACTCTCTCCCAGCGGATGCGCCGCCGCCCCATCGAGGCCGGCGAATTCCTGACCATCGCCCGGCAGATCGCCGCCGGCGCCGCGGCGGCGCATGAGGGCGGCATCGTCCATCGCGATCTGAAGGCGTCGAACATCATGATCGAGCCGACCGGACAGGTGAAGATCCTCGACTTCGGTCTGGCCAAGTCGCTCCCCACCCAATTTGCACGTCCTTCGGACTCGTCGAGCCGGCGCATTTTCGGCACGCTTCACTATCTCTCGCCCGAACAGGTGCGCGGACTGCAGGCGGACGAGCGGTCCGACCTCTTCTCGGTCGGCGTCATCTTCTTTCAGATGGCGACCGGTCAGTTGCCGTTCAACGCCGACGCGCCGCTGATGGTGCTCGAGAAAATCCGCGACGACGAGCCGGAGCCGTTCGTGGCCCGCGACCCCGCCTTCCCGGCCGCGGCGACAAAGATCATCGGCCGCCTGCTGAGGAAGGATCCGGCCGACCGCTATCAGAGCGCGCGCGATCTCCTGGCCGATCTCGAGGATCTCGACACGCCGACGGCGCGATTCCCCACGCTGACGCGCTCGCACTCCTCGCTCGGCAGGACGCGCTCACGGCCGCGCTGGACACGGCTGGTCCTGACCATCGCCGCATTCGTGATCGGCGGCGCGGCGATCGTCTACTTCAATCGCCACACGAAGCCTGATGCCTTGCCGCCGTCCCCCGCCGCTCCGCCGCCGATCCATTCGATAGCCGTTCTGCCGCTCGACAACATCTCGAACAATACGAAGGACGACTTTCTCTCCGTCGGCCTCGCCGATGCGCTTGTAACGAAGCTGCAGCAGATCCCCTCGCTGCAGGTGCGGCCGACGTCCGCGATCGTCGGATACCACAACAGGAAAACCGACACGAAGACCGCTTCCGACCAGCTCCACGTCGACAGCGTGCTGGAAGGGCATTTCCTCGCCGCAGGTGATCTGGTGCGCGTGAACCTGCAGCTCACCGACGCGCGCACCGGCTACACCGTCTGGGCCGATGCCATCGACGGAAAACGCGCCGATCTCATCAAGCTCATCGATGACGTCTCGTCGCGCACCGTGACCGCGCTGAACCAGAAGCTCGGCGTACAGAAAGCGGGCAATGCCTCGGAACCGCGGTCGTCGAATCCGCACGCCTACGAGGAGTACCTCCGCGCCCGTGCGCTCAGCGGAAGCCTCGTCCCCGCCGAGCATCAGGCCGCGGAGACCGCTTTGCGGCGAGCCGTCGCCCTCGATCCGAACTTCGCCGCCGCCTACGCCGATCTGGCCATCGCCATCTCGCTCGGACAGTCCCGCGGCCTGGACAATGCCCCCGACGCCCCCGCCCGTGCCGAGTGGTACGCGCGGCAGGCCGTGCGGCTCGATCCGAATCTCCCCGCCTCCCACCTGGCCATGGGACGCGTGTTCGTGAAGTTCCCCGAACGCTTCCGCGAGGCCGTGCGCGAGAACCTGGCCGCCCTGCGTCTGAACCCGAACGACATTACCTCGCTCAACAACGTCGCCAATTTCTACGTCTCGGTCGGCGACACGGAGCGCGTGCGCTGCGTCGGCGACCGGTTGATCAGCCTCGATCCGAATTCGAACGAAGCAAAGACCCGCGGCTATTGGTATGTGAACGCCGTCGATCCGGAAGGGGCGCTCGCCAATGCCGCCGCCGCGCTGGCAGCACGCGATACCGAGCTGGCCGGCCGTGACATCCGCGCGAACGCCTTCATCCTCAACGGAGATCTCGCCAGCGCGGAAGCCGAGACGCAACGCATCACCAAGCTCGTCCCCCAGCACTACCTCGGCAAGAGCCTGCGGGCCATGATCGCCGCGGCCAAAGGCGACCGCCCTGCCGCAGAGGCCGCGTTGAAGTCATTCGAGCCCGACGCCGATCACCTTCACTGGGCCGCCATGCGCCAGGCCCTCTGCTACGCCAAGCTCGGCGACCGCGACGCCGCCATGCATTGGGTCAATCGCAGCGCCGAGCTCGGAAATCACAGTTGGTTCGCCTGGGTCAAACATCCCTGGACCCAGTCCCTCCAGACCGATCCCGAGTTCCAGACCGTCCTCGGCAAGATGAAAGCCGACCTCGACGATGTCTCCGGAGATGTCCTCGGCGTTTATCAGCTCATGTGTCACTGACTGGCATCGAACATCCGCCGCAACGCCCGTTCCGCCGGAACGCGGATATCCTCCGGCACGATGATCTCGTAGCGCATGTACTTCAGCGAGTCGCGCACGTCTTCGAGCGACGTCACCTTCATGAACGTGCAGAGCTTGCAGCCCTTGACGAAGGTCTTGTCCGGCACTTCCATCGCCAGGCGATCGGAGAGGCCACACTCGGTGACGACGAGGAACCGTTTCTCCGGCCGCTCCTTCGCGTACTTCACCATCCCCGAGGTCGAGAGCACCGCGTCGGCGAGCATGGCAACGTCCTGACGGCACTCGGGATGGACCAGAATCTTGATCTCAGGATCGGCGGCGCGGATGCGCGCCACCTCATGCGGTGTGATCTGCTGGTGCACGTAACAGAACCCTTCCCACGGGATGATGTTCTTCTCCGGCACCTGCTCGCCGACATGCCGCGCCAGATTACGGTCAGGCACGAAGAGGATGTTCTTGTTCGGCAGCGTGCGCACCACCTTCGCGGCATTGCCAGAGGTGACGATGATGTCAGAGAGCGCCTTCACCGCCGCGGTGGTATTGACGTAGCTGACGACGGCGAGATCGTCGTACTGAACCTTCAACTCATCGATCCGCCTGCGCAGATCCTCGGCTGGCGCGGAGTCGGCGAGCTGGCATCCCGCGGCCAGGTTCGGCAACAGCACCGTGCGCGACGGATTGACGATCTTCGCCGTCTCCGCCATGAAGTGCACGCCGCAAAAATCGATGACGTCGGCATCGGTCACCTTCGACGCCATCAGCGCCAGCTCCAGCGAGTCGCCGATGAAATCGGCGACCTTCAGGATCTCCGGCCGGTAATAGTTGTGCGCCACGATGACCGCGTTGCGCTCCTTCTTCAGCGCCCGGATCTCCTCATGCAGCAGCTCAAACTCGCGGACGTCCTCCTCCGTGTACTCGTACGTCTGAACGCGGCTCAGTTCCTCGAAAAGGGTGGACATGCTGCGCGGACTCTAGCAGACGGAGCGCTGGCGATACGGAGCGCTGGCGTCTCGCCGGCTGGCCCAGCGGCGTCTCGCCGCTGCGGAGGTTACCAGTGAAAGTATCGAATCTTGCACGACCGGAGGCGAGACGCCTCCGGGCCAGCCGTCCGGGCCAGCCGGCGAGACGCCAGCGCTCCGTTGAGACGCCTTCGGCGCTCCTACCTTCGCGCCCGCGCTCTTATCTTCTCGTAGAACCCTCTCGCCGCCTCGCTGCACCGCACCTCGCTCGCGCGGACGGCACGACGGAGCGAGAGCCCTTCCATGGTCTGGCAGCGGCTCAGCGCCACGTACACCTGTCCCTCGGCGAAGGCGCCGCGGGCGAGATCGACCAGCACGCGCGCCAGCGTCAGGCCCTGCGCTTTGTGGATCGTCACCGCCCAGGCGGGCATGATCGGGAACTGGATGAAGGTGCCGGCCACCTCCTCGACGATCGTCTTCGTCTTCTCGTCCAGCGCGTAGCGGATGTCCTGCCATTCGATCGGCTCGACGTCGTGCGTCGTCCCATCATCGAGCCGGACGCTGATGCGGCCGTCGTGGAGCGACGTCAGCACGCCGATCGTCCCGTTCACCCAGCGGCGTTCCGGGTAGTCGTTGCGGACGAACATCACCTGCGCGTCGCGCTTGAGGACCAACTGCTTTGGTGCCGGAAGACGATCCTCGGCCGCCTTGACGAACGTCCCTTCGCAGGCCGCCTCGTAGGTGCGCGGTTTATCGGAGAGCGAGGCCAGCCGGGCGTCGTTCTCCTCGGCGGCAGCCTTGCGCGTCGGCACCAGGATCAGGTGCCGACCGGTGAGCGAACGCCCGACGCACGATTCGTTCAACCGTCCCACCGCTTCGGCCATGCCCGCGCCGTCGCGAATGCTGGCCAGCAGCGCGGCGAAGGAGGCGTCCCGCTGGCGATAGACGATCTCCAGCTCGATGGGAAAGAACTTCAGACCCCTGAGGCAGTGCGCGGAGAAGAAATGCGGCGACTCGTATCGCTGATGAATCAACTCCGCGTCGCTGGGCGTGACCACCGGCGGCAACTGAAAGAGATCGCCGACCAAAACCATCTGCACGCCGCCGAACGGCAGCGCCGACTTGCGGTTGATGCGCAGAAAGGCATCGACCCCGTCGAGAATGTCGGCGCGCACCATCGAGACCTCATCGATGATGAGCAGTTGCAGCGCCTCGATGACCTTGGCGAGCTCCTCGTCTTTCTCCTTGCGGACGTCCTCCGGCATCACCGCACGCAGCGGCAGATGGCAGAACGAGTGGATGGTCTGTCCGCCCGCATTGAGCGCCGCAACGCCGGTCGGCGCCAGGACGATCGACTGCTTCTCGGGAAAACGCTCCCGCAGCTCGCGAATGAACGTCGACTTCCCCGTCCCCGCCCCCCCGGTCACGAAGACGATTGGCCGTCCGGCGCCGACGGCATCAAACGCCGCCTGCAACTGCGCATTGATCTCGATCGGATGCCGGATCGGCTTCTTCGCCAGCTTGCGCTTCGATGGTGCCGGCCACGGCGATCCCTTTGACGGCGTGGATGGCGCGGATGAGCGCCGCCTCGGTGGTATCCGCGTCCGCGGACTGCCCGATGGCTTCGAAGGCGAGTCCGGCGCCGGCTCCTTCAGCAGCTTCGCTACCTTCACCGCCAGCCGGTACCAATCATCGCGAAGCTCCCAGTTACACCCGAGAACATCGAGCATCTTGTAGAGCCGCCGGGCATGCTGTACCCGCTCGCGAATCTTGCCGCCGCCCCGCAGCCGCAGCATCGCCTCGTCCACCCAGTTGATCAGCGCATCCAGTGTCATCGTTCGGGAGGGGATGATAGCGGGAGGGAGTCGGTACCGCTCCGTAAAGCAATGTTGAATGTTGAATGTTCAATGTTCAATGTTCAATGTTGAATGGAATGCCTCGGGGTCTCATTCAACATTGAACATTCAACATTCAACATTCAACATTCGGGCTTTCTTCGAAACCCCGCCTACTCACGCCAACGACGACACCTGCCCATCCCCTACCGCCGCCACGCCTACCGCGTTCTTCGTCGTCGACTTGACGCGGTACATCGCGGCGTCGGCCTGGCGGATGAGATCGTCCTTGGTCAGGCCGTGCGTGGGGAATGTGGCGATGCCGAAGCTGGCGCTGATGGAGATGTCGATGCTGTCGCCGAGGTGAAAGACCGCGGAGGTCATGGCCTTGCGGACGCGATGGGCCACGGCGATGGCCTGCTCCTGATCGGTTTGCGGGAGGATGATGCAGAACTCGTCGCCGCCGAAGCGGACCACTTTGTCGATGCCGCGGACGGCGGCCATGATCCGTTTTGCCACCTCCTGCAGCGTCCGCGAACCGGCAAGGTGGCCGTGGGCGTTGTTGACGGTCTTGAGATCGTCGAGATCGAGAAAGATGATGCTGCACGTGGCGCCGTAGCGGCGGGCGCGCTCGATCTCCTCGTCCAGATACGACTCGAAAAAGCGCCGGTTGAAGGCCTTGGTCAGATCGTCGCGCATGGCCAGATCGCGGCTGCGGGTGAGCTGGTAGATGTTGCTCATCACCGAGGCGACGGAACGAAGGTAGCGCGAGACGTTGGCCACCGCCTCGTCATCGAGCGGATCGTGCGGGCCGAGTGCCACCCGGATCACGCCGATGAGATCGTGCTGCGCCTGCATCGGCATCACGATCATCCCCTCATCCCGGTCGGCCGCGAACGACTGCCCCGAGGAGAGCGCACGCTGCAGCAGGCCCGGCGGGATGCCCGGCAGGAACTCGCCGGTCTCGCGTGCGGCCGGGTCCGAGCTGTAGCTGATGACATAACGCTCCACGCGCGGGTCGTGGAGAAAGAGGACAGCCCGCGTCAGGCCGAGGAAGTCGAGAACCGTGCGCGTGATCCGCTCGGAAACGGTATTCGCGTCGGCGATGGTCATCAGCTCGTGAATCTGCGCCAGATACGCGACCTCGGTCTCCAGACTGGCGGCGTGAATGACCGTTCTCACGAGGTCGGATGCGATGGCGAGCGTGTCGTCCGGATGGGTGAGAAAGTTCGCACGCGGCACACGGATGTCGCCATCGCGGCGATCGCCCGTCGGCACCTCGTCGTAGAGCACGATACGGACGAGGCTCTTGCGAGCCGGCGCCTCGAGCACCTGGTGGCTGTCGACGTCAACGATCGCGACCCGGCACCGCTCCCGCTCGCCCCCTTCGACGAAGGCATAGCCCGGACAGCGCTCCCGAAGGAGCGCAACGAGCTCGCGTCCGCCGTAAACGCCGATGGGAGGCGACATAGTTGGTGACGAGTCTACACGCTCAGGACGGTGGGGTTGCGGGGTCTCGCGGTTTCGCGGTCTCGCGGCGGGGTTGCATCACCGCTCGAAACGTAGGTCGGACTCTCCAGTCCGACCGGTACTTGGGGGGATGTGGATTGAAACCGCGTTCGTCGAGAAGGGATTCAATCGACGGCAGCGCAAGTACCGGTCGGACTGGAGAGTCCGACCTACGTTCTCTTCACCGACAACATCATCTCGAACTGCGCCACCGGCTCGTCGCCGAGTTTCTTCGGCACGCGAGCGGTGACGTGAACCGTCGTTTCTTCGCGCTCCCCGCTTTCGACGGCGCGGCGGACGAGCGCCTGGATCGCTTCGCCGTCTTCACAGAGGAAGTGCACATCATCCTCGGGGCGTTTCAGGAACTCCGCGCGCACCGCCTTGAAAACGAACGAGAGGCGGACCTTCATCACCCCCATGAGATGGAAGCAGATCAAGCCGCCGGCGACGTCGGCGCCGATGCAGAGCGCGCCGAAATACATCGACTTGAGATGGTTCTTCGTCCGCCAGTTCAGCGGGATGCGCACCTCGCAACGGCGTTCGTTCACTTCCAGCACCGAGGGCTTGGTGAAGTAGAGGAGGAACACGTTGCGAAGCGCCCAGAGGCGGACCCCGGCGGTCGCTTTCCAGTCGCGGCTCATCGCCTGGCCTTTTCGGAATCGACTTTCCGCTTCGAGTAGCCGCCGGTGGCGCGATCCCACACCGCATCGGGAAGCAAGCGCGCCGCGCGCATCAGAAACGACATCGGACGCGGAAATTCGACGACGCGCGCTCCCCGCTCCAGACCGTCGGCAATGATCCGCGCGGCCTCCTCGGCTGTCATCAGGAACGGCATCTTGAACCGGTTCTTCGCCGTCATCGGCGTGATGATGAAGCCGGGGTTGACGATCGTGACTCCGACGCCGTACGGCCTCAGCTCGACGCGGCTCGCTTCGAGGAAGGCGTGCATGGCCGCCTTTGTCGCTGAATAGACCGAGGAGGTCGGCAGCCCGCGCAGTCCGGCGATCGAGGCGATCCCGGCGAAGCGTCCGGATCCGCGCTCGATCATCGACGGGATCACGGCGTCGAAGAGATAGAACATGCCCAGGATGTTGACGCGGGTCATCAACTCGGCGTCGGCAAGGTCGAACTTCGCCGCATGCGACGGAACCCCGACCCCGGCGTTGGCGACGGCGAGATCGAACGGACCGCCGAGCGCTTCTTCGCCGCGCTTGACGGCCTCGCGGACCGCCGCGGCATCGGTGACGTCGCACGGCAACGCAACCGAGGTCACCGGCAGCTCGCGGACGAGCGCGTCGAGCAGGTCGGCACGGCGCGCCAGGAGTCCGAGCGTCCACCCGCGCCGCGCCAGCTCATGCGCCAGCGCCGCGCCGATACCGCTCGACGCCCCGGTGATGATCGCTCTCATGGGTGGAGTGTATCGTGGACGTTACCCGGCAGACTTCATCCGTTGGAACCGTAGCCCGTGGCCTCGGCCGGCGAATGCGCGGCTTCGCCCGCCGGGCACAGACAAGAGTGTCTGTGCCACATTCGATCCGGCGAAAACTCCACCCCGAGCAATACCGGCCGGCAATGTGGCACAGAACAGACACTCTTGTCTGTGCCGTGCGGGAAGGTTTCACGCCGTAGAATCGTCGCTTGATAATCGCCGCCGCCCTGCTCTTCTCGACCACGATCGATCTCTCGACTCAGCTAAACGCGGCGGCGCAGGCGGCCCACCTGCCGGCCATCCAGGCGACCGTGACCCGGAGCGGCGGCATCGTCGCGCATGGCGCCGCGGGGATCGTCGAACTGGGACGCACGGACGCGGTCACGGACGACGACGCGTTCCACATCGGGTCGTGCTCCAAGCCGTTCACTGCGACGATCGTGGCCATGCTGGTCGAGGAGAAGAAGCTCCGGTGGGACACGCGCATCCTCGACGTCTTTCCGGAGTGGAAAACGACCACGGATGCCGTGTACGCGCCAGTGACGGTCGCCGATCTTCTCAGCCACGAGAGCGGTCTCCCGCCGTACGACGACGACAAAGATTTCGTACCTGTGCCGCCTCTGCCGGGGAGCGTGATGGAGCGGCGGCGCGCCTTCGCCCATTACATCCTGACCCGCCCGCCGGCCATTCCTCCCCGGTCCGGCTACAAGTACTCGAACGCAGGGTTCGTCGTCGTCGCGGCCATCATCGAAAAGGTCTCCGGCAAATCGTGGGAGTGGTGGATACAAAACCGCATCTTCAACCCCCTTCACATGCACAGCGCCGGATTCGGATGGCCCTCGCGCGTCTACGGACACGAGAGCGCCGCCGATGGGAAGCTGACGCCGGTCGATCCGAAGGGGAAATATCAACTGCAGGATTTCCTGGCGCCGGCCGGCGACCTGCACATGTCGACAGACGACCTCTGCGCCTTCCTGCGGGCCCACCTCCGCGCCATGCGTGGCGAGAAAACGATCATCTCCCCCGCCACTGCCGCCGCCATGCACACCAAACGCCTCCGCAGCGCCCTCGGCTTCGGCAGCGCCACCGTGGCCGGCTTCGACGAAGTGGCCACCTACAGCGGCAGCGCCGACACCTTCTTCACCGTGATCGCCATCGCCGCAAAGCAGGATGTCGCGGTGGCCGTCTCGACCAATGCCGCGGGCGAATCGGCGCAAAAGACGGTGGGGACCGCGCTGAAGGAGCTCCTGGTGCGCTACGCGACGACCGTCAAATAACTGACCTGACGCTGGAACCGCGCCGGATAGGACGTGCTACTCCGCCTGCGTGTCGCGTTACTCCGCCTGCGTGTTGTGCTACACCGCCTGCGTGTCGCGTTACTCCGCCTGTTTACCGTGTTTCACCGCCTGTCTACCGTGTTTCACCGCCTGTTTACCGTGTTTCACCGCCTGTTTATCGTGTTTCACCGCCTGTTTATCGTGTTACTCCGCCTGAGTATCGCGCTACACCGGCTGCTTATCGTGTTCCACCGCCGGTGTATCGCGGTTACTCCAGCTGCGTGTCGTGTTACTCCGCCTGCGTGTCGTGTTCCACCGTTTGTGTGTCGTGTTACTTCGTCTCGCGTGTCGCATTACTCTGCCGGTGTGTCGCGTTACTCTGCCGGTGTGTCATGTTACATCCGGCGGTGTGTCGCATTACTTTGCCGGTGTGCCGCGTTACTTTGCCAGTGTGCCGTGTTACTCCGCCGGTGTGTTGCGTTACTCCGCCGGTGTGTCGCGTTACTCCGCCGGTGTGTCGCGTTACTCCTCCGGTGTGCGGGCGAGCACCGCCGGTGTGGACAAAACCGCGGGGGGTCACACCTTCGAATTTTGCAGGCCGCTAAACCACTGACCTCGCATGACTTGGACGCATCCAAATCAAGGCCGCGACCAGTCAGCGTAGTTATTTCGCATTTCGCGATCGCCGGGAAACGGAGAAACGAAGGTTTGACCCTCGCGTGCGTTACTCTTTTCGCCAGCGCCTGAACGGAAATCGTGATTCGACACCAGGAGCATATCGATCCAGTCGTGCGTCGCCATCGCCGCCTGTTTGCGGTCCTTCGCATCGCGGAGGTTTCGTTGGGAGTGCTTGGCCTGATGACGTTTTTGCTCGTTCTGACGGCTCCCTCTTCCCCCGGGTCGACGAGTCGCGAGCTCTATTTCATCGCCTGGTCGACGCCGCGACTCTTCGCGGCCGCCAGCGCGGTGCTCGTAGCCGCCGCCGGTTTCTTCGAGGCAGTCTCCCGGCCTCTGAAACGAAAATGGAGCCACGACCTGCGCGGATGGATCGACTGACCTTCGATTGAGGTGCCCCCTTCGCGTCTTCGCGGCTTCGCGTGACATCGATCTCGCCACGCTCGTGCGACACTGCACGCATGGGTTCGCTGCTCCGCCGTCTCTCGTATCTCGAAGGGACCGTCAACCGTTCCACCTATGCGCTGGGTGGCGTCATCGGCTGCGCGCTGAAGTACTTCATCGATTGGTCGATCGCCTGCACGCTGTTTCATCACCGATGGACGCCGATCAGTTACTGGCACGTGATCGATTCGCAGCGATCGGCATCGGAGCAAGCGACGCTGTGGATGTTCCTGGCGCTCCTGACCGCGTCGCTCCCGTTTCTCTGGTTCGGGATGGCCATGACCCTCCTCCGGCTGCGCGATGCGGGGGCGAGCGCCGGGTGGGCGGCTCTCTTCTTTGTTCCGGGCCTCAACGTTCTGCTGTTCCTCATCCTGTGCCTCGTTCCCCATCGTGACGTACCCAGAAGACGGCGCGATCTCAGCGGCGTCGTGGAAAGCGCGCTCTTTGCCGTCGTGGCCACGGCCGCGTTGACGACGGTGGCCATCGGACTGACCACGCGCGGACTGGCAACCTACGGCATCGGATTGTTCGTGGCGGTCCCCTTCTGTGTCGGCTATCTCAGTGCCTTCCTCCACGGCCGCCGCTATGCCGATTCCTCGGCGCAGGCCTACGTCGTGGCTCTCCTCTCCACGCTCCTGTTAGGCGGGTTCCTGATGGCTCTGGCGTGGGAGGGGGTCATCTGTCTTCTCATGGCCGCTCCGCTGGCGATCGTCGTGGCGATGATCGGCGCCTGGTGCGGGAATCGTTCCGCGCGCCGGCCGGACAGGAAACGCGGCGCTCCCGCGTACGTCACGGTCGCCATCCTCCCGCTCATCCTGATGGCGGAAGCGGCGGCGCACCGCGTTGCACCGCTCTACCGTGTCGACAGCGAGATCATCATCGACGCGCCGGCCGAAGCTGTTTGGAAGAATGTGGTCACCTTTTCCGAGATCACCGAAAGGCCGGAGTGGTACTTCCGCGCGGGAATCGCCTACCCCCTTCGCGCGCACATCACAGGCAGCGGCGCGGGCGCGACGCGCACGTGCGAGTTCACCACGGGCAACTTCATCGAGCCGATCGAGGTGTGGAACGAGCCGCATCTGCTTCGCTTCGGCGTGACCGCCAATCCCCCACCGATGCGCGAGCTCTCGCCGTACGGCGTCGTCGATGCCCCTCACCTCCACGGGTTCCTCGTTTCCCAACACGGCCAATTCCTGATCGAGCCTCTCCCCGGCGGCCAAACCCGCCTGACCGGTACGACGTGGTACCAGCATCACCTCTGGCCGGCCGGCTATTGGGAGCTCTGGTCGGACGCCATCATCCATCGCATCCACATGCGCGTGCTGCGACACATCAAGAGACTCAGCGAGACAACACCGGCAACTGAGAAGTGACATCTTCGCGTTTTCGCGGCTTCGCGTGACATCGATCTCACGCGAAGACGCGAAGGAGAATCGGCCGTTCCATCGACTATTGTTTCATCCCCGAGGCATGGACAGCGGATATCCGCTCCGTATCCGTCGGGAGCTACGCCGACTGGTCGGCATCCAGCGACCATCGGCCTCTGGTCGTCGAGTTGAACGAGCCGGCCGCGCGATGACTCTTGACAACAGAACTCACGCGGAGGCGCGGAGTACGCGGAGAAAGAACTTGCTCGTCCTCTCCTCCGCGTCTCCGCGTCTCCGCGTGAGCTCAAGTCATTCGGTCCTGCGTAAACTGGACACGACTTCCGTATTCTGGTAGACGCGTTATGAGGAAATATGTGGGGAATCGTCAAAACAATTAAAGAGCAAGGGTTTGGCTTCATCGCGCCAGGCGACGGCAACGCAAAGGACGTTTTTTTTCATGAAGACTCGCTAACCGGTGTTACATTCGAGGAGCTCCGTGTTGGCGACGTGCTCTCGTTCGACTATGAGGAGCATCCACGTGTAGGACGCAGAGCCGTCAGTGTCCGGCGCAACGGTGAGCCCCGATTCGATCAAGAGCTGTTAGTCGTCAATTCCTTTGCGACTCAAGCCCCGGCCCCGGTCGATACCTCACCAATCGCGTCCGTAAGAACCCTCACCAACGACCTGCTGAGGCGCCTGCGGAGAAACCCTAAAGAGCTTTCCCAACTTCATTCAGGGGTGTTCGAAGAGCTCGTCGCAGAGATTTTCAAAAGCGAAGGATACGAAACCGAGATCATCGGACGATTCAATCAACCAGACGGAGGGGTCGACATAATCGCCGTGCGGCGCGAGATAGGAGGAATGACTTTTCGCTGTGCTATTCAGTGTAAATGTTCGGGAAAGTCGATATCGGCAGAACCACTCCGATCCCTGCGAGGCTCTATGGATCGCTATCAAGCGCCCTATGGGGTGCTTGCGACGACAAGCTTCTTCACGCAACCCGCAAGGGACGAGGTCAAGGCTTACCTTTGGATGATCGGGCTTCGCGACTATGACAACATCGTCGCGGCGCTCAACAGACTCGAACTGCACTGATATTCGAATATCAACCGACGAAGTAGCGATCAAACTCTTCGAGGCACTGAGAGCCAAGGGTGGTCACTTGCCAATGTGGCGACCAACGAACTCCACCCGCTTCGCGCGCGTAGCCCCGCTATCGAATGCGTAGTACTTGTGATCCCCAAGCTGTTCGCGGATAAACGTCTCCATCTCCGCCAGTGCCGCGTCGAGCCCACGCGGCGCTTTCCCGAAGGTCTTCGAGACGATCTTCTCGCCGTCAAACTCCCAAATCCCGCGTAGAACGCCGCCCACGACGATGGCGTTGTGGTGCAGCATCTCCGCCTCGGATGCCGGGATTGCACGACCGCCGGTGTCCATCACCTCGGCATCCTCGTCTTCGACGAACGGCTCCAGGCCGCGATGCAGGCCGAAGAGGTTGTCGCGGAATGGGAGGAGGAGGATGGCGTCGTCGCGGCGGCGGGGAGGGAGGGAGACGTCGTCGACGCGCAAAGGGCCCATGGCTTCCTTTGCGACGCGTTTGCCGATGCCGGCCCACCAGGCGAAGTCGTCGATCTCTCCCGGGGCGGACCAGGCCAGGAAACGGACGGCCAGTGCGCGGTCGAGGTCGGGAGGTGGGGTGGTGTCGATCTCGGCTGGCCAGCGGCGGTAGAGATGGGTCTTGCCGTCTAGCCTTTGCTCAGCATTCGTTCTTAAAACGCGACCCTCGGATTGCAGGATCTTGAGGGCGGCGGGGAGCGTCGAGGTGATGCCGAGGCGTTTGCCGGCGTCGCCGAGGTCGGCGATCGAGCCGGGGGGGAGAGCGCGGCGGAGTTGGTCGGTGGTGAAGACGCCGTCGCCGATCACCTTCAGAATCCTTGCGCCGAGGGATTCGATGTCGCGGCGATCGACAGGGAGCTTGCGCAGACGCTCGGCGAGTGACCGGCGGCCGGCGGCGAGGGCTAGGCCGGCATCCGCGCGTGGCACGAGGCAGGCGGTGTCGCGGACTGAGGGCAGCTCCAGCACCTCCATCCTGTCGAACACGGCGTCGTCGACCTCCTGCCGGGTTATCGAGGGGATGCGCGCGCGGATCGCCAGATACGGTCCTGTTCCGCCCGCGCTTGGGATCCAGCCTCCGCGGCCGACGACGTCGGCGACCGTCACGCCACCGCGCGGCGGGAGAAGCTGGCGTTCCATCCATTGCGTGATCACTTCAGCTCCGGCAGCTTTACCCGTTCCTCGAACACGCGCGCGAAGAGATCGCCGACTTTGGCCAGGCGGCCGGGCATCGTGCGCAGGTTGAACTTCTTCGGATCGAGCTTCTTCGTCACCTCGTCCCACTTCAGCGGCGCCGAGACCGGGGCGCCGTCGATGGCGCGCAGTGAATACGGCGCGACGATCGTTTTGCCGTAGGCGTTCTGCATGCAGTCGAGGTAGAGCCTCCCCCGCCGCGCGGTCAGGGCCCGCTCCATGGTGAACTCTGGCACCTTCGCCGTGATCGCCGCACCGATAGAACAGGCGAACTGGTTGGCCTCCTCGTGCGTGTAGCCGCCGGCCAGCGGGACGAGGACGTGAATGCCGCGCTTCCCCGAGGTTTTCGGGAGGGAGGGGAGGCGAAGATTGTCGAGGAGGCGGCGGACGATGATGGCGGCGTCGATGGCCTGCTCGATCCCTTTCCCTTTGGCGGGATCGAGATCGAAGACCAGCCAGTCGGGCTCATCGAGGCTGGCACCGCGCGAGGCCCACATGTGGACGGTCAGCACCGACATCTGCGCCAGCCACCGCAGCGTCTCCGGGCTGTCGGCGACGAGGTGGCGGACGCTCTTGTGCGCTGTCGTCCGCGTCGGCGTGTCGATGCTGGTCACCCACGGCGGCGCGCCACGTCCGACGTCCTGATGAAACCACGACGGCTTGTCGATCCCGTCGTTCCAATGCTCGAGCGCCAGCGGCCGGTCGCGCAGCGCGCGGACCATCGGCTCGGAGACGGCGGCGTAGTAATCGGCGACGTCCTGTTTGGTGATGCCGTCGCGGGGGTAGAGGATTCTCTCCGGATGGGTAATCGTGACGGTCTTGCGGTTGTCGGTTATCGGTTGTCGGTTGTCGGTTGGTGGTTTCGGCGTTGAAGGTTTCTTCGGCGATGCTTTCTTCGCCGGAGATGGCGCGACTCCCTTCTCCGACCCCCGACTCCCGACACCCGACACCCTTTCTCTGACCACTTCGCCCACCTCCTTATCCTCCCGCAGACCCAGGAACGACGGGTGGCGGAGTCGATTGTCCGAGGTCCATTCGGTGAAGGCTACCTGCACGACGAAACGGGGGCGGACCCAGGTGGCTACGCGCTCGCGCGGGGCGTCCTTGACCATCGTCGCCGGGATGACATCCTTCGACAGCTCGTCTTTCCACCAGACGCGCTGTTTGTAAGAAAAACCGGTGCCGACTTTGCCGGCGTAGTGGAGGGCGCCGTCGTCGCCCATGACGGCGAGGTGAAGCGAGCCGATCTCGCGCGCGGAGTGCGTGGAGGGATTCCAGCCGACGACGATGAGCTCCTGCTCGTTGATGGCCTTGATCTTCAGCCACTCCTTGGAGCGCCGCGGCTCGTATACCGAAGAGCGGCGCTTGGCGATGATGCCTTCCCAGCCCGACTTCTTGGCCCGCTCCAGCGCCGCGTCCCCTGTCGAATCGAGCGTCTCCGCGACTTTGATCGCTGCCGGCGTGCGCTTCAGCGTTTTCTCGAGCAGGGCGCGGCGCTGGTCATAGGTCAGCTTGCGGAGGTCGTGGCCATCGAGCCAGAGGATGTCGAAGACGACGAGGAGCTCGCGGCGGTCGCCCTGCTGCAGGAGCTGGAAGCGCGGCGCGCCATGCTCATCGAGCACGACGACCTCCCCATCCAGCACGACCTCGGGGAGTTTGAGTTTCGACAGTGCGGCGGCGACGCTGGGGAAGCGCGGCGCGAGATCGAGCTCGTTCCGGCTCCACATGGCGATGTCTCCGTCGGCGATCGCCACGACGGCGCGGAAGCCATCGTACTTGAGCTCATACGCCCAGCTCTTCCCATCGCCCGGCGGCGCCTCGGTGAGCGTAGCCAGCATCGGCGGGAAGACCTTTCGGAGAAGAGCCGCGGGTGTGTGTTTGGGCATCGGGTTGGGTTGCTGGGTTGCTTGGTTGCTTGGTTGCTGGAGATGATAGGCAATTAAGTACCCTGCAACTCAGCAACCTTGCAACTCAGCAACCTCACAACGGTCCCAGTATCCGCAGATAGCACTCCTCCCGTCCTACGAACTCGACGGCGCCGCGTTCCTCCCAGATGCGCAGACGTTCGATGACGCGGGGGTGGTTGAGATGGAGGACGCTGCCGAACATGTGCATCAGCAAGGCACGGGGGACGGCGTCGTCGCCGCGGCAGCGGAGACGCTCGATGCCGACCTGCAGCGCGTCGAGGCGGAACTCGACATCCTCATCGAGCAGAGCGTCTTCGGATGGGGTGTCCGAGGCCGGGTTCATCTCCAGGAAGGTCTCGAAAGGAAGCGGCTTGAACTCTTTCACGCCGCGGAAGCGCAAGTCTTCCTCCGGCAGATCGTCCGCGAGAATGAGGCCCGGGATCTCGGTCCCGACGCCGTCGATCTCCCAGCCGATCCACCGCTGCCTGCCGAGCAGCGTGATTCGCTGGATGTAGCGCGCCATCTCTCTCCCGTGTGCAATAGAGATGTGGATAATTGCACGGAGCGGGCTCGGTCGCCAGTGATCCCCCTCACCGAAGAGGGCCAGCGGTTACAAAGCCACGAAAATTGGTGTTATTCTCTGCCGTCCCAATCGCCCATTACGTATGTTTGAGACCGTCAGCCCGAAGGCGTTCCAGACGCGCAGCCGCCGCGTTTTCTACGAGACGCTCCCGATCTCCATCGCGGTGCATGTGCTCTTTGTCATCGGTGTCTTCGCCGCGATGTTCTGGAGCGTGGAGTTCCCCGCGCATTACCCAAGAATGATCGTGGCGTACAACCTGACCCAGATTCCCGATCCTCCGCCGCCCCCTCCCCCGCCGCCGAAAGCCGAGCCGCCGAAGCCGGTGCTGCCGCTGGCGCAACTGGCGCCTCCTCCGGCGCCGCCGACGCAGATCGTCGCCCCGACCGTCATCCCGGACATCATCCCGGTCGTCCCGCCGCCGCAGGCAAACCCGGAACCGGTCGCTCCCGCTCCGGTGGCGGCCATCCCGGCCGCGGCCGACAGCGCTCCCAAGGGTGTCCCGGGCGGTCAGGCCGGCGGCACCGGTCACGCCATCGGCATCGCCAAGGGCATCAACCTCGGCGACGACGGCCGAGTCTATGTCGACCGCGACGTCAATCTGCCCCTGAAAGAGGTCGATCACGATTACCCGCACTATCCCGATGCCGCGAAGAAGATGCACCTCGAGGGAACCTGCATCATCCGCTACACGATCGGCAAGAACGGAAAAGTCATCGACATTGCCATCCTCGACCACGCCGCCTTCCCGATCTTCGATGAGGAGACGCTCAACACCGTCCGCGGCTGGCGCTATCGCCCAATGATGATCAGCGGCAAGCCGGTGGAAGTGGTGCACGAGCTCGAGGTGGCGTACCAGTACATCGTGCGGTGATGCTGCGCTTCGCGCGTTGTCCGTTATCGGTTGTCGGTTGCCGCGGTCAGAAAACACGAAACGCGCCGACCCCCTCAGGGATTATCGGCGCGCTTCCATTTTCGCCAGCGTTCCCGATCGAGTCGGGCCGATTCCTGCGTTAGCGCAAACCGTGCCAGCTATCCCCGCGAGACCGAACCGTCTCGGCCACGCGACGCGAACGCCACATCCAACCGATAACCGACAACCGATAACGCGCGAAGCGCCGCCTACGCGGTAACCGCCTCCGCCCCCACGCCCGCGGCGTTGCGCAGCGTCTCGGCTTTGTCGGTTGCTTCCCAGGTGAACTCCGGCTCGGTGCGGCCGAAGTGACCGTAGGCGGCGGTCTTCTTGAAGATCGGCCGGCGAAGCTTGAGCGACTCGATGATGCCGCGCGGCGTCATCAGGAAGTTCTCGCGCACCAGGTCGATGATCCGCTCCGGCGCGATGCGCTCGGTGCCGAAGGTGTCGACGTAAACCGAGACCGGATCGGCCACACCGATGGCATACGCGAGCTGGACTTCCACTTCGTCCGCCAGCCCGGAGGCGACGATGTTCTTAGCGATGTAGCGGGCCATGTAGCAGGCCGAGCGGTCGACCTTCGTAGGATCTTTTCCGGAAAATGCCCCGCCGCCGTGACGTCCGCGGCCGCCGTAGGTGTCGACGATGATCTTGCGTCCGGTCAGGCCGGTATCGCCCTGCGGTCCGCCGGTGACGAAGCGGCCGGTGGGATTGATATGGAACTTGGTCCGGTCGTCGAGCAGCTCGGGCGGAACAACCGGCTTGATGATGGTCTCGATGATGGCGTCGCTCAGGTCACCGTGGCTGATGCTCGGCGAGTGCTGGGTGGAGATGACGATGGCCGCGGCGCGCACGGGGCGCTTTCCCTCGTATTCGATGGTGACCTGCGATTTGCCGTCGGGGCGGAGGAAGTCGAGCTCATTGTTCTTGCGCGCTTCGGCGAGCCGGCGGGCCAGCTTGTGCGCGAGCATGATCGGCAGCGGCATGAGCTCCGGCGTCTCGCGGCAGGCGAAGCCGAACATCAGACCCTGATCGCCCGCGCCGCCGGTATCAACGCCCTGGGCGATGTCGGGAGACTGCGGATCGATGGAGGAAACGACGGCACAGGTCTCACTGTCGAAACCGTACTTGGCACGCGTGTAGCCGATCTCCTTGATGGTGCTGCGCACGATCGACGGGAAGTCGACGTACGTGCCGGTGGTGATCTCGCCGGAGATCATGGCCAGGCCGGTGGTGACGAGCGTTTCGCAGGCCACACGCCCCTTGGGGTCCTCGGCGAGGACGGCGTCGAGAATGGCGTCCGAGATCTGGTCCGCGATCTTGTCCGGGTGACCCTCGGTGACCGACTCCGAGGTGAATAGCGTTCTGAGAATAGACATCGTTGAATGCTCCTGAGTGGAATGGGGTAATCCTAACATGCTGCTTAGCCGGGTTGTCAGTTGTCGGTTATCGGTTATCGGTGAGGCGAACCCGCGCTGGACTGACGCGCGAGACGCAATCAACCGATAACCGATAACCGACAACGCGGCGAAGCCGCAATCAGGCAAGCGGCGTGCAATCTCATCACCGAAATGCTGAAGCCACGCGATATTGGTGCTTATCGTGATCTGCTCGTCCTCTTTACAAAATATGGGCGCAAAGACTTCCACCTTTCGCTCTCCCCGGAAGACATCGTCGTCGACGACGAGGCCTCTTCCGAGATGGAGCCGGACGTCGCCCGGCGCGCCGAGGCCTTCGCCAGGGCGCTCAAGGGAATGGGGCCGACGTACGTCAAGTTCGGCCAGATCCTTTCCACGCGTCCCGACATCGTGCCGCCGGAGTACATCGCCGCGCTGGAATCGCTGCAGGATGACGTCGAGCCGTTCTCCTTCGCCGACGTCGAGCGCATCGTCGAAGAGGAGCTGAAGGTCCGGATCTCGAAGGCCTTCGACTCATTCGAGTCGACGCCGCTGGCCGCGGCTTCCCTCGGCCAGGTGCATCGCGCGGTGCTGCGCGACGGCCGCGAGGTGGTGGTCAAGGTCCAGCGTCCCAGTGTGCGGGAACAGGTGAAGCACGATCTGGAGGTCTTCGCCGACATCGCCGCCACGATCGAGCTGCATAGCGACATCGGCCGGAAGATGAACCTGGTGGGCACCCTCGAGCAGGCGCGCCTCACGCTGATGAACGAGCTGAATTACGAGCTGGAGGCGCAGAACATGGAGACCCTGCGCCGGAACCTGTCCGAGTTCCCCCAGATCTACATCCCCAGCGTCGTTCACGACATGACCACCGCGCACGTGCTGACGACGGAGCATGTTCGCGGCCGGAAGGTGTCGAAGCTGACGCCGCTGCAGATCATCGATCACGACTACGCCGATCTGGCGGCGGCGCTGACGAAGGCGTACCTGAAACAGGTCTGCGTCGACGGGTTCTGGCATTCCGATCCGCATCCGGGCAACGTCTTCGTGCGCGACCTCGAAGAAAACCAGGCCGAGGTAGTGCTGCTCGACTTCGGGATGGTCAGCAGGATCAGCCGTGAGTTCCAGGACGAGGTCATCAAGCTGCTGATGGCCATCTCGGCGAATCGCGGCGCCGAGGTTGCCGATGCCTGCGTCCGCGTCTCGGAAGTGCAGGAAGGGTTTGACCCGATCCGCTTCGTGCACGAGATCTCAGCGCTGGTGTCGGCCTTCCACGACCTCGACGTGCGGCATATCAACATCGGCCAACTGATCTTCAACGTCATCACTCTGGCCAACAACAACGAGCTGAAGGCGCCGGCGGAGTTGGCGATGCTGGCCAAGACGCTGCTGCACCTGGACGGCATCACGCGCCGGCTCGACCCGGAGTTCGACCCGAACACCGTCATCAGCGACTACGCGGAGCGGCTGATGCTTCAGAAGCTGGCCCAGAAGTTCGCGCCGCGCAACTTCTACCCTGCCCTGCTCGATCTCAACCAGCTCATGCACGATCTGCCGCACCGGACCCGCGAGATCATCGACCAGACCGCGGCGGGGCGGCTGTCGCTCAGCCTGAAGCTGACGCAGGCGGAGCAGTTCCTGGCCGGAATCCACAAGATCGCCAACCGCATCACCGTCGGCGTGATCATCGCGGCGCTGCTGATCGCCTCATCGCTGATGATGCGCGTTCCGGCGCACACCCAGCTCTTCGGCTATCCGGCCCTGGCCATGACCGGATACCTCCTGGCCGCCATCGCCGGCATCTACCTGATCATCTCGACCCTGGTTCGCGATCGAAAGGATGAGGAGAAGGCGAAGGTGCGGTGAGGCGGCCTTCGGCGTTGTCGGTTAACGGCGGCCTTCGGCGTTATCGGTTATCGGTTGTCGGTTCGGACGACGCATCGTCTGCGATTGCTCGCGCAACCAATCGATAACCGATAACCGACAACGCGGCGAAGCCGCCGTTAGAACCCTTCCAGCAGATTCGTCACCAGCGACTCGGCGAAACGGAGGGCGATCTCGTCGATGGCGCGCGTCTCCTGGTCGAAGGCGTCGGTCGACTGGGAGTTGACCTGATAGTTCTCGGAGAAGCGGTACTGGTCGTTCTTCCAGAGCACTTTGTCGTCGGCGCGGTGGTCGAGGAGCTCGATCTTGGCGGTGATGGAGATCTGGTACTGGGTGGCCAGTCCCTGGGCGTTGAAGGCCACGGGGAAGATGCCGAACGAGTCGATCGATCCGCGCAGGATGACGTCGGCTGCGGCAGGCGAGTTGACCAGTTTCAGGCGGCCGCGGGAGACGAACTCCGCCGCCACCGACTGCGTCACCCGCTGTTCGAGCTCGACGCGCGTGGTGCGGTTGACGAAGGCCGGCACCTCGATCGTATGGACGGTCGGCGCCAGCAGGTTGTTGGCACTGCCGACGAGCGCGTAGCCGCAGGCGGTGAGCAGCGGCAGGAGCAGGAGGACGAGGCGTTTCATGCGGGGAAAGGTAACACGTAGCAGCGCCCGCTCACTTTTCATGGTGCCGGGGAGGGATTTTTGCTCAATACGTCACTCTTATCTACAAAGGAGGCTTTATGTCACGCTACCTGAGGTTTCTGTCTCTCACCGTCTTGATTCTGCTTGTCGTACCTTCCGTATTTGGGCAGTTTCCTCCAGGGACGACCCGCTGGAAGAATCAACGGGGCTCGACCCTCGTGCTGACTACGTCTGGCACGAGTGCGCTGACTGGCACCTTCACGACAAGAGTAGGGTGCGGTCAAGGCATTCCTCGACCGATCTCCGGGACCTACAACGGCTACGCCGTATCGTTCACCGCGAACTTTGCCGAGTGCAGATCGATCACTGCGTGGAACGGGATGCTATTCACCGGATCGGGGATGCAGATTCAATCCCTCTGGTTCCTTTCGCAGGCAGGGGTGCCCCAATGGAACTCGATCGTTGCAGGATCGGACACATTCACGCGGGAATAGCTTCAAACTTGCGCGGGCGGCGGCGGAGGATTACCCGCACGCCGCCGTCCTGAGCACGTATGTCCTCGAGCTGATGGACCGCAAGCGTTACATCAGCCCTTGACCACAATATTCACCAGTTTTCCGGGAACGTAGACCTCTTTCACGACCTCTTTCCCCTCGATCCACTGCTGAACTTTGCGGTTCTGGCGAATGGCGGCAAGCACGACCTCCTTCTCCGGCGGGTTCGGGACTTCGACCTGACCGCGCAGTTTGCCGTTGACCTGCACGACGATGGTGACGACGTCTTCGATCATCAGTGCAGGATCGGCCTTCGGCCAGGACGAGGTCAGGATGAATGGCTCGTTGCCGAACATCGCCCATAGCTCCTCGGTGATGTGCGGGGCGAAGGGATGGAGGAGCTGGAGCAGTGTCGTGTACGAGTCGCGGAGCGCGCCGGAGCCGGCATCGCCCGCATTGAGCGCATCCCCAATGGCGTTCGACAGCTCCATCAGACCGGAGATGGCGGTGTTGAACTCGAATCGGTCGAAACGGCGGGTGACGGCATCGATTGTCTGATGGGTCTTCCGGACCAGCGCCCCACTTCCGCCTTCTGCCTTCTGACTTCTGACCTGGATCTGCTCTCCCATGTGCCAGACGCGATTGAGAAACCGGTGGGCGCCGTTGACGGCTTCGTCCGACCACTCCGCTTCCTTATCCGGCGGCGCGATGAAGAGCGTGTAGACACGCTCCGTGTCGGCGCCATAGCGGTCGATCAGCTCGTCGGGCGGCACGACGTTGAAGTGCGACTTCGACATCTTGCTGGTCTCTGCGATCAGCGCCTTGCCGGTCGTTTTGTGGACCGGCTTCCCATCGACCCGCTCGACATCGGCGATGGCCACCCACGTCCCGTGCTCGGCGTCGCGGTAGCCCTCTTTGGTGATCATCCCCTGGTTGAAGAGGCGCGTGAACGGCTCTTCGTAATCCAATAGACCCATGTCATGCAGGGTGCGGCAGATGAAGCGCGCGTAGAGCAGGTGGAGGATGGCGTGCTCGATGCCGCCGATGTACTGATCGACCGGCAGCCAGCGATTCGCCAACGCGGAGTCGAAGATCTTCGTGCCGTCGTTCGCGGAGATGAAGCGCGCGTAGTACCACGAGGAGTCGACGAAGGTGTCCATGGTATCGGTCTCGCGCCGCGCCGGACCTCCGCACTTGGGACAGGTGGTGTTGACGAAGCGCTCGTCCTTCGCCAGCGGGTTCCCTTCGCGCCCCGTAAACGGCACATCGAGCGGCAACTCCACCGGCAGTTGCTCCTCGGGGACGGGAACGATGCCGTCGCGATCACAGTAGATCATCGGGATCGGCGTCCCCCAGTAGCGCTGCCGGGAGATCAGCCAGTCGCGCAGCCGGTAGCGGACCATCTTCTTTCCGATGGCCATCCGCTCGATCTCTTCGATGATCCGCTCGATCGCTTTGGGGGTGGTGAGGCCGGAAATGATCCCGGAGTTGACGGCAATTGCTGAATCGTCCTTGACCGAAAACGCTTCGGTCAGATCGGCGGCATCCGGCACGTCACCGCTCGACGGGCGGACGACGATGCGGACCGGCAGACCGTACTGCCTGGCAAACTCGAAGTCGCGCTGGTCGTGCCCCGGCACGGCCATGATCGCCCCGGTGCCGTACTGCATCAGGACGAAGTTGCCGAGCCAGATGGGGATCTCTTCATTCGTGAACGGATTCGTGGCCGTCTTCCCTGTGTAGCGCCCCTCCTTCCCTGCCTCCTGCCGCTCGAGGTTGGACTGATTGCGGACGCCGGCGATCCACTGCTCGATGGCGGCACGATCGGGGTTGTCGGCAATCAACGCCGCGACGTCGGGATGCTCCGGCGCCAGGACCATGAAGGTGGCGCCGTAGATCGTGTCGGGCCGGGTGGTGAAGATGCGGATTGACCTGGCAAGCGACGGCACGGCGAACTCGACGTCGGCTCCGACGGAGCGGCCGATCCAGTTGCGCTGCATCAGCTTCACTTTTTCCGGCCAGTGCTCCAGGGTATCGAGACCGTCATCGAGCCGGTCGGCGTAGTCGGTGATCTTCAGGAACCACTGCTCCAGATCGCGCTGCACGACGATGGTGCTGCATCGTTCGCAGCGCCCGTCGATGACCTGCTCGTTGGCCAGCACGGTCTGATCGGAGGGACACCAGTTCACCGGTGCCTTGGCGCGATAGGCCAGGCCCAGTTCATACAACTTCAGGAAGAGCCACTGGTTCCAGCGGTAGTACCCCGGCTCGCACGAGGCCAGCTCCTTCGACCAGTCGTAGAGGATGCCCCAGCGGAGAAACTGCTTCTTCTCGCGCTCGATGTTCGAGAGCGTCCACTGCCGCGGATGGATGCCGCGCTTGATGGCGGCGTTCTCGGCCGGAAGACCGAAGGCATCCCATCCCATCGGGTTGAGCGCGGTCCGCCCCTGCATGCGGAAGTAGCGGTAAAGAGCGTCGCCGAGGATGTAGTTCCGGCCGTGGCCGACATGGAGGTCGCCCGACGGATACGGGAACATGTTCAGCATGTAGAACTTGTCACCCGGTGCGGCGACATCGACCTCGGCGACCTTGGCATCGGCCCAGGCTCGCTGCCATTTCTCTTCGATCAGTTTGGGTTCGTAAGGCATAGGGGCGGGAGTATAACGAGGCCATGCGGAACACGATGCGCCTTCTCGTCATCTTCGCAGCCACGTTGCAGGGCGGATGGATGCTCATCGACGGCATCCATGCCCTCCGATCCGGCGCCTATTTCGGCTCGCGCCTCGGCCCATGGGCCGTTGTCGTATCGCGGGCCGGGATCGATCCGCGATCGACGGCCATGAAGGTTACGTTCGTCGCGTTCGGGCTCCTATGGCTGGCCGTCCTGGAGTTGGTTGTTGCGCGCCGCCGCCAAGGTCTCATCATGGCGATCATTGCCGGTTTCCTCACGCTCTGGTTTCTGCCGATCGGTACGCTGCTCAGCGCGATGGTGATCGTCTGCGCGCTGCAACTGCGGCGCGGCGGGTAAGGAACCGTGCACGCAGGCGGAGGAACGGCGTCTACTGCGAAGCTAACCGTGCCCTCTGGTGTTGTTTTTCGCCACTCCGTTTCGTCGAGAGACCTTCTCCTGACGCGCGGCTGCGCCGCTGGGCACAGACAAGAGTGTCTGTGCCACTTTCTGTCCCGCAAGACTCCACTCTTCTCCCAATACCGAGGACCAATGTGGCACAGACACTCTTGTCTGTGCTCAGCGGCGCAGCCGCGCGGTGCCTTCGTTGGCGAGAAAAACGAGGCTGACGACGACTGCGATGCGCTTGAGCGATGTTTTCAATGTTCCTCCTGAAGACGAGCGAGCTGGTCGATCTGTCGCTGATAGCGGCGAGCCCACCAAAGGTTGCCCGGAATGGTCGCGATGGCGGCGACAACCCATAAGATGATTTGGAGACGGATCATGCCGTTTTCCGGGTGTGCCCGCGCGAAGCCGGCGAAGAAAACGAACGGCCCGGGCAGGACGAGAAGCAAGCGCCACCAGAGACGCGCGCCGCGATGAAAATCGCGCCACCGCGTCAGCTCTGTCCGGAGGTGATCGAGTGAGGCCGTGTCGCCGGCATCACCGGTAGCAGCTCCACGAAACCGATTCTGGCGGATCTGCCAGGCGAGATAGCTGTACCCGATGATCCCGAGGACGGCTCCAACCGCTTCCAGTGTGTTCAACCCCAGGAGTATGGAGCTGATAGCAATGACGATCATCATGGCGCACACCAGGTAGATGTCGAAGGCCTGTCTGCGCAGCACGCGGTTCATCGTTTCGATCTTCCTGTGGATGTCTTCCGTGCTCATGCAAAATCCGTCGGTGCCCTGCGCCTGCCAGAGTGTGACGACGTCATCGGGCTGGCTGTCATTGTCCATGGCGTTCTCCCTTGAACAGAGTGTTGAAGCGGCCGGCGAGAATCTTCTTGATGCGATGGATCTTCGTGGCCACGTTGCCCGGCGAGATGCCGGTGATCTCGGCGATTCCTGCGGCGTCGGTTCCTTCGAGATAGAGGAGGATTACCTGTCGCTCGAGCGGATTCAGTTGCTGGATGAATTCGCGGAGGCGTCCCAGCGACTGCTGAAGGTCGAACGCGCCCTCGGAATCACCACCGGCCGGCAAGTCGTCGACTTCGTCGAGGCTCACCAGTGGCCGCGAACTGAAGCGCCGGTGCCGGATGACATGAGAGGCGGCCACGTTGTGCGCGACGCGATAGACCCACGTTCGCAATGAGCAGTGGCCGGCGAACACTTCGAAGCTGCGCCAGATGGCGAGATGAATGTCCTGGAGCAGATCGAGACGCTTGTCGCGATCCGCCTCGTAGGAGCCGGCCAGCCGTTCCAGCGCAGCGCCATACACGCCCGCCGCCTCCTGGTACAGCACATCCTGCGACATCTGCTGATTGTCCCTCCGAATGAGGTAGTCGATGGTGGAGGGCGTTTCTTACATCTGGTGCCAAGGACACGCTGTCATCAAGTCGAAGAAGAAGCTGGCAGCTCCACGCGAACTAGTAGGGACACCGTAACCGCTGCCGCAGGTCACGGCCATACGAACGTGACCGGCCCGTCATTCTCGAGCGACACGATCATCATTTCGCGGAAACGTCCGGTCTTCACCTTGATGCCGGTCGACCCCAGCTCGCGGACGAACGCATCGAACAGCAACCGCGCCCGTTCCGGTTCTTCGGCGTTGTCGAAGCTGGGGCGGCGTCCACGAGCGATGGATCCGGCCAGCGTGAATTGGGAAACGGCCAGGATCGCCCCGCCGGCTTCCGTAACATCGCGGTTCATCTTCCCGGCGTCATCGCTGAAGACGCGCAGCTCGCGGATCTTCTTCGCCGCATCGCGCATGGTCTGCTCGCCATCGCCCTTCTCGACCGCTGCCAGGACCAGCAGGCCTGTTCCGATCTCCGAGACCATCTCGTCGCCGACGGAGACGGAGGCGCGGCGCACGCGCTGGATCACACATTTCATAGTGAGCCGCATCATAGACACGGCAAACCTGTGTGCCTATGATCAGGTTGATGAAGGGCTTTATGTGCGCGTTGGTGGTTGTTCTATCGCTTGCAGCGACCATCGCGCCTGCACAGACCGTCAGTTACTTTCGCGTGGGTGGAGGAGTAAACGGAATCGCTTTGGCGGGCGGTAACATCTGGTTTACTTCCAGCGAAGGAATCGGTTTTCTCACTCCCCGGGGCGAGTTGACGACGTATCCCATTCCATCGGGTGCATCCGCGATCACGGCTGGGCCGAACCACGACCTGTGGTTCGCGGTGGCTGGAGGGGTTAGCCGGATGGATATGGAGACCTCGTCAGTCCTGACGTTCAACCTTCCTTCCGGGCAGCCCTTCAGCCTGGCGATCGGTTCGGACAACCAGCTATGGTTCGGCTACTCAGGCGGCGTTGGGGTTTTGAGCGCAACAGGTGCGTTCACGCTCTTCCCGATTCAGAAACAGAATGACCGAGCACCCGATGTCTTGTCCCTGGCGGAAGGACCTGACGGGAACATCTGGTTCATCGAATATCCTTTCAATCAGGTGGGACGCATCACAAGTGGTGGCGCGATCTCGGGATTTGCGACCTATCCCTCTGTCTGCTGTGGTCCGGTACGGATAGCCTCAGGACCTGACGCCGGGTTGTGGCTCTCCTTCAATGGCCAGCGAAGATTGGCGCGGCTATCCACCGCGGGCACGATCATGCAGATCTACGAGATGGGCAATGGCAGCGTGCCAGCTCCGTTGGCAATCACCTCCGGACCGGACGGGCGGATGTGGTTCGGAACCGAGTTGGGCCTTAAGGGAAGCGTCATAGGCAACGTGTCATCCGATGGCACGATCAACACCACCATCACGGTCCCTGCCGAGATTGCGTACGGATTCCTCGCGATGACGGCCGGACCCGACGGCAATGTCTGGGTAACGCTCGCGCCGGTTCCCTTGATCTGCGAGAGTGTGGGGTTCTGCCCGACTCCGGATCCCACACCTCTGGCAATCGCGCGCGTCAATCTGGTCAATCCAGCGCCTTTGATCACCGCAATCGACCGAACCTTCGATCCGGCCACCAACGCACCGTCGTTGAAAGTTGTCGGGCTTGGCTTCGTTCCCGACTCGGTGATTCGGTGGAATGACATTGATCAAACGACGATCTACCTCTCCCCGTTCGAGCTTAGCCTCCCGCCGGCGGAAGCGAGCCAGGCCGCGTACGGAGGAACCTTCCTGGTGCGCAACGCTGCGCCGGGTGGGGGCGCCTCGCCAGCGTTCACCCTCAAGCCGGCAACGCCCGTTCGACGGCACGCGGCGCGGTGATCTGGCGGCGGATTCTACTAGCGGTAGAAAAACGCACAGCGGCGCGCCGGTCGCATAAAATAGACGAACCCTCACGAAGACCCGAGAGCCTCGTCTCTCGCAGGCGAAGACTTACTCGAACAGGAGAATCACATGGCAGGAACAGTCAACAGAGTCATCCTCATCGGACGCCTCGGCAAAGATCCCGAGATCCGATCGATTCCGAGCGGCACCAGCGTGGCGAAGTTCTCGCTCGCCACCGATGAGCGCTTCACCGACAAGAACGGCGAAAAGCAGGACCGGACCGAGTGGCACAACGTCGTGGCCTGGGGCAAGCTGGCAGAGATCTGCGGCCAGTATCTGCGCAAGGGCAAGCTCGTCTTCATCGAAGGCTCCATCCGGACCGACAGTTGGGACGACAAGGAAACCGGCGTGAAGAAGTACCGCACCGAGATCATCGCCAAAGACATGCAGATGCTCGAGAAGAAGGGCGATGACGACGGCGGCGGCTACAGCGGCGGTGGCGGCGGTTACCGCAAACCGGCCAGCTCCGGCGCGCCGGCCGGGCCGACCATGGACGACGACGACGAAGTTCCCTTTTAAGTCGGTTATCGGTTGTCGGTTATCAGTTGTTGCGACGGAGCGCTGGCGTCTCTGGCCGGCGCTCCGTTTAGCATCGCTGACTGAATTCCGGCCCACCTGTCTCATCTTGCCGGGTGCTACATTCCGATCATGTACGCCGGCGAGCGATTCAACAGCATCACGCACATCGTGGGCAGCGTGCTGGCCGTCATCGCATCGGTCTTCGCCATCCACGCGGCTATCGCGCGGGGGCGCGATGCGACGTCGGTCACCGCGGTGACGATCTACGGCGCGATGCTGATCGTGCTCTATCTCAGCTCGACGCTCTATCACTCGTTGCGCGGCAAGGCCAAGAGGGTCTTCCACGTCTTCGATCACTGCGCGATCTATCTCCTCATCGCCGGAACGTACACGCCGCTCACACTGATCACCTTGCGCGGAGCGTGGGGATGGTGGTTGTTCGGCATCGTCTGGACGCTGGCCATCGCCGGCGTCTTGAAAGACACGTTGCTGCACGGCCGCTATCGCCCGATCTCGGTGGTGCTCTACATCCTGATGGGATGGCTGGTCATCGTGGCCATCAAGCCGCTCAAGCTGGCCATGCCGCCGAACGGAATCGCATGGATCGCCGCCGGCGGCGTCGTCTACATGGCGGGCCTCATCTTCTTCGCGCTTTCAAAGCGGGTGGCGCATATGCACGGCGTGTGGCATCTCTGCGTGATCGGCGGCAGCGCCTGCCACTACGTCGCTCTCATGCGCTACGCGGTGTAGAGGCAAGGTACCGCTCGCGGAGGATGTGGACGTGATGGCGTTCGTGTCCGAGGATGCCGAAGGCGATGGCGCGGACGCTGATCGGATTGTCGCTGGCGGTGCCGATGCGGAGCCACGCCTCTTCGGACAACCCCCGAAACATCATCACGTTGGCACGCCGCACGGCGGCCAGTTCGGCAGCCAGATCCGCGATCGATCGCTCATCCGCGCCGCTGTTGGCCACGTACGGATCCTGATCGAACCCCGGCAGAGGCTGCGTCTCGCCCCGGGCGATCGAAAGGGCGCGGTAGGCAAAGATGCGCTCGCCGTCGGTAACGTGTCCGACGAGTTGCTTGATGCTCCACTTGTCCGGCGCGTAGCGCTGCGATGCCTGCTCGTCGGACAACCCGCCGAGGAGCGCCGCCGTCTCCTGCCCCTGCGCCTCGAGCGCGGCCACGACATCCTCCTCGGATGCCAGATCGATGTATCGCTGGTAAGCGCTGCCGTATTCACCGGGCTGGGGACGTCCTGCGTTTTTCATTCGCACATCATCGCGTAGACTTCGATGAAAATGCTAGATCTCGAGATAGGAACGCTCGACGGCGACGCCGAGGCGCGGGCCTGCGCGGAGATGATGTCGTCGAGCGATCCATGGGTTTTCTTCGGACGCACGTTCGAACAATGCCTGGCCCGGGTCACCAATCCGGGTGGGGAAGTGTGGGTTGCGCGCGAGGATGGCATCGCCCGGGGATTCATCATTCTCGTCCTGCAAGGAGCGTTCGTCGGTTACATCCAGGTCGTCTGCGTCGCCGCGGATTCCCGCGGCGGCGGGCTGGGGTCGCGGCTGGTCCGCTTCGCCGAGGAGCGCATCTTTCGCCAGTTCCCCAACGTGTTCCTATGCGTCTCGTCGATCAACCCGCGCGCACGGCAACTGTACGAACGGCTCGGCTACACGCTGGTCGGCGAGCTTGACGACTACCTCGTGCGCGGCCACTCGGAATTCCTGATGCGCAAGTCGGCCGGCCCGCTGGCAGAGTTTCGTCCGGAGAACGAGGTCGCGCGGTAGCGAGGTTACGCGGTCTCGCGGTTGCTGGGTTGCTGAGTTGCTGAGTTGATGGGTTGCTTCGTTGCTGGTCGAGTTGCCAAGCTACCGCTGCAACCGAGCAACTTAGCAACTTAGCAACTTAGCAACTTAGAAACCTAGTCCCGAGACCCCGAGACCCTATCCTCAGTTTCCCGCCGCGGCCGCGGCCATCGCACGGAAGCGCTGACGCAGCATCTCCAGGCGCTCTTCGACCCCGGGCACGGACATCACCACCTTCTCCAGATGCTTGGCGAAGTTCGGACCGGAGATCTCGCGGACTTGCGGGAGCAGGTGCTGAATCTTGGCAAACGTGGCGAAGATCTCGCCGTTGGCGTCGAGGAACATCTCACGATCGATGGCCTCATGGACCACCAGCGAGCAGGCCATGTCCCAGTAACCGACGACCATTCGGGCATGCGGATTGTGCGGGCCGGACAGAGCGGCCTTCACATCGTCGATGGTCTCGGGATTGAAGTCGCGCACGAACCAGAGCCGGGCTTCACGGAGAACCGTCTCGCGGCGCATCTCGAAGATCTGCAGAATCAGTTTGGCACTTTCGTAAGGTGTCGGCATGGCGGAGAACTCTATCGCAACAACGCGATTTCAGCGCGCGTCCGAGCGCAACCGCGATGCGCCGCTCATCGCCCATGTGTACGGAATCTCGGGCGAGTCGTACGGAAGGCGATAGTGATCGGGATCCTCGTAGTCGTAGGCCGTCGTGGGACAGTTGACGATCAACGCATCCGAGGCGCCGAGGTTCTGAAGACCGTGCCAGACGCCGCTGGGGATCACGGCGAAACAGGGGCGCGCATCGCCGGCGTACAACTCGACCACGCGGCCGAATGACCTGCTGGTTTCACGGCCGTCGTACAGGACGATCTTCAGATGTCCCTGATTGACGAATAGCCGGTCGATGGTGGTGGCGTGGCAGCTCCATGCGCCGATCGCTCCCGGAAAGAGACGCGATTGGTAAATGTGGACGATCGGCAGACCGGTGGGATCCCATTCCGGGCGAAACATCTCGGTGATGACGCCGTGGTCACGCGGAACGTGGAGCACCTCGCGAACGACGACACCGTCGATCTGTTCCTCGATCTTCTGCCAATCCTTGGTCACTAACTGCGAGTCTTTGCGCGCCCCAGGCAACATCGGATCTCCTCGAATTACAAACCCTTGAATCGCCGAACACGATCGATGGCCGCGTCCTTCCGCGGCCAGACTGTGGTGCCCAACGCCAAACGCCGGCGCGCGCGAATCATCGTTTCCCGGATGACCTGCCGGAGGAGATCGCGATACGACATGCTTTTGGCGGCGCGACCCTCGGCGATCATACGGACCAGCAGCGTCGCTTCCAGATCGGCCTCCGAGCGGATGCGGTCACTCCACTCTGCCTGTTCGTGAGATGGCCGGCGGTGATAGACCCCGCGCCGCATCGAGGCCGGAAACTTGATCGCTGTCAATCGCGGCACGAACGCGAACGGGAAGCCTGCGTGGCGCGCTCTCCGCCAGAGATCGATTTCCGGCGGGTCGTCGATCTCGCGATAGTCGCGCCATCCGCCCAGGGCCTCCGTGACATTCCGGCGGTGAACGGTCGCCGTCGGAGGGCTCCACCAGCCGGATTGCGGACGAGGAGGTGCCGGCCAGAGCTGACCGTCATCAGGATCGAGCCAGAGCAGCAGCGAATACGCCATCGCCGCGGCGGATTCATCGATCGCGGCTACATGCGCCTCGAGATGGTGCGGCAGCCACAAATCGTCGTGGCCGAGATAGGCGATCAGATCACCGCGTGCCTGCCGCAGCCCTTCGTTGTTCGGAGCACTTTGATGGCCGGAGTTCTTCAGCAGGTTGATCCAGCGGACGCGCGGATCGTCGATCGACGCAACGACCTGTTCCGAATCGTCCGTACAGCCGTCGCCGACGACGAGCAGCTCGAAATCCGCAAAGGTCTGCCGAAGCACGCTGCCGATCGAGTACGGAAGGACGCTGCTCCAGTTGTAGGTGGCGATGATCACCGAGACGCGCGGCGGCATCACGCGATTGTGTCACGCCGATTTTGCACGGACCACGACGAACGTGACGTCGTCGTTCGGAGGGCGCTCGCCGTTCCAGCGTTTCGCCGCGGCGGAAAGCGATGCGATCACGTCATCGGCGGTGGTCCCTTTCGCGGCCTGCGCGAATTCATCGATTGCCGCCGCATAGCCGAGCTGCTGGCCGGACTCGTTCTGCAGCTCGGGGAAGCCGTCGGTCATGAAGAGCACGGTGTCGCCGGCAGTGAGATCGATCGAGACGTCGTGATAATCGGCCCCGAGCGTGCCGAGCGGCGTTGCGCCGCGTGCCACTTCCTCGATCGTCCCGTCCTGCCGGTGCACGTAGCCGGGCAGCATGCCGGCCGATGCAACCGTCAGCCGGTCGTTCTCAAAACGGGCCAGCAGCAGTGCCATAGCCATCCGCCCGAGGTCCATCCGCTTCACTTTCTCGGCAGCGTCGCGCAGGAACTGCGCCGGCATCACCTCGGGCGTATAGCCGGCGAAGAGCGCCTTGATGACGGTGACCATCGTTCCCGCCTTCGCCCCATGGCCGGTGGCGTCGCCGATGGTCACGGAGAGGACGCCGTCACTCGCGACGTGAAAATCGTAATAGTCGCCGCCGACCTCGGCCGCCGTCAGCGTGAAAACGGCCACGTCGTACCGGTCGTGCGCCGGCACCGACTTCGGAAGCATCGAAAGCTGGAAGCGGCGCGCCTCCTCGAGGTCGGCCGACTTCCGCTCGTACTCGACCGCCAGGATGCGCTGCTGGATCTCCTGCTCCTTGCGCGTCCGCTCCTGCGCCACGATGGTCTGCTGCTGCAGGCTCAGATCCTGGGCCATGCGGTTGAACGCCGCGGCGAGCTGTCCGATCTCGTTGTTCGATTTCACCGGCAGCCGCGTCATCAGATCGCCATGGGCGATCCGTTCCGCTCCGCGCGTGACCAGGTTCACGTCGCGCGTCATGTGGTTGGCGATCGGAACGATGCCGATGAGGGCAATGAAAATGAGGCCGATGCCGTAGCCGAAATTCTTCGCCGCCGTCTTGCGCAGCTCCTCGAGGTTGTCGCCTACCGGCCGGGCCACGCCGACGCGCAGGCCGCTTTGCTCGTCGCGCGAGAGGCCGACGATCCAGTCTTTCACATCGTTGACCGGCTTGTTTTTCAGGACGCGATCGGTGATGCCGAGGCGGTCGAGGGTCTGGCGGTCATCGGGGGTGCGCGTGTAGACGTTGTTGTCGCGATCGACGGCGAAGGTGATCTCGTCGCTGTCGTCGCCGTGCACGCCGAGGACGCGGCGGACGACCTCCTGCGTGCTCACCTGCGCGGAGATGTGGCCGACGATGGTCCCCTGCTTCCGCAGCGGGACGTTGAACTTCTGGCCGAAGAGAAGCGATGCAGGCCGCTCCGCGTCCTTCAGCTTCTGTTTCTCGGCATCGGTGAGTTCCCGTTTGATGGTGACGCCGTCGGGAACCGCCGCGGGAGCGGACGCGGCGGCCGGTGCTGATGGAGCGGCCATCCGTTGCGACTCGCGTGCATGGCGCGCGGCGTCACGCTGCTGGTGCCGCGCATCGAAGTATTGCTGCCGCTCCCTCTGCACGGTCTCGAAATGTGCGGTCCACTGCGACTGCGAGGCCTTCATCGAGGCGCTGAGATCCTTCTGCAGTTGCTGCAGTTTCGCCTGGGTCGCTGTCCGGTCCTCGGCAGACATGCTCTGCCAGCTCCCGAGCTTCGTACCGAGCGTGGCGATCTCGTTGATGGTCGCGCGCTGCTCGGGCGACATGGTGAACTTCGGAAGCTTCGGCGGCGGAGGCATTCCGATGACGACCGGGTCCGGCGCATCGGCAGGCTCTACGTCGGAGTCGGCATCGTCGCCGGTGGCCTGCGCTGGAGGTGTAGGAGGCGCCGGCTCCTCGACACCCGGCGGCGCGTTGCGGCTCGGATGGGGCGTGTTCGCGATGACCTCACGCACGATCGTCCGCATCGCGGGGACGGCCACACGCATCGGATGAATCTCGAGCGAATCGACAAGCGACGCCGCGTCGCCCATCGTCATCAGGATGTTGCCCACGTCCGGCGTGCGATCCTCGCCACCGCCCGGCAGCGCCGACACCTCGGCCAGCCGCTGCTGCAGATCGCCGCGGATCGTGGCCAGCCGCCGGTCCATCTGCCGCGTCTGCGCATCCGCCTCCTTCCTGTACGCCGACTCCAGCGCGCTGCGCGACGACCGGTACGAGTAGATGACGATCACGCTCAACGGCAGAACCGAGAGGAGAAAACAGGCCAGGACCAATTGCGCGCGGATCTTCATCGGGCTATCGGCATGGTAAGACGAAATTCTCCGTAGAAGGTTTGGGGGGCGGCGGCTTGGCCGCGTTGTCTGCGCTGGCGCGCAGACAACGCGCGAAGCGCAGCCCTACAGAACGTCCGCTTACGTCTCTTCCTGCGGCTCCGGCGGCGCCTCGGATTTCGTGCGGCTGGCCGGTTTCCTGCGCCGTTCCAGCTTCCTGAGCCGCTGCATCTCCTCCACGAACGGAATCAGGGTTGCGTTCGCCGGATCGCGTGCCAGCCGCGAGGCGATCGTGTACGCGTGCCCTGCGATCAATTCGAGCTGGTAGCGGCGGACGAGATTGGCGCTGGAGACACCGTTCAGGAGGGAGCGCAGCTCACTCTCGACCGCGTACCACCGCCGGCGATCGGAAAAGATCTGGATAACGTCTTCGGCCGACCGGCCGATCGCGTGCGCTACGTTGTCGGACGCGCCAATGATGCTCACCGACGACTCGAGGGCGGCATCGGACGTTTTTATCTTGTTGCGAAGGTCCCTTCGCTCGGCGAAGGACAGCTCCTTGATCTCGTCGAACTCCGACCGGATCTCCCGCAACCGCTCGATCACATCCTCAGGCGTTGGTTTCTGTGTTGCTGCGGCCATGCATCTGCCTCCTCCAACTCTCGGTGCGCGCAATGGTACTCCCAGAGCGCCTACTCGCGCTGTCCGAGCCCGGAACGCCTAACTCAACGCGCGTATCTAGGCTTACCATACGCGCAACTTGATATCCTATACGCGCTATTGCGAGATCTGAATGCTCTACTAAACATTCAGCGCGCGCATTTGCGCTCTCTGAGCGAGTATCAGCACTCTCTGAGCTATGAGCCACACCGTCCAGGCGCATAACTATCTTCTCTGAACACGCTTCTGCGATTGCTGAGCGCGCAACTGCGAGTTCTGAGCCAGCAACTGCGCTCCCTGAGCGCGCGAATGAGACATCACCTCGGCTTCATGCGATCATCTTCGGATGCAACGTACAGCCCTCATCACCGGCGCGTCGAGCGGCATCGGCCTCGAGCTCGCGCGTCTCTTCGCCGCCGACAAGTGGGATGTCGCGCTGATCGCGCGAACCGAGCCCAAGCTGCGCGAGATCGCCGCGAAGCTCGAGCAGGAACACGGGATCACTGCTCATGTCGTCGTCGCCGATCTCGCGAGAGCGGGAGCACCGACGGAGATCATGACGACGCTGACCGACCGCGGTATCGCCATCGACGCGCTGGTGAACAACGCCGGCTTCGGATTGGCGGGTGAGTTTGCGAAGACCGACCTCACCGCCGAGCTGGAGATGATCCAGGTGAACGTCACCGCGCTCACGCACCTGACCAAGCTCGTTCTCCCGCCGATGGTGGAGCGAAAGCGCGGCGCGATCCTCAACGTCGCATCGACGGCATCCTTCCAGCCGGGGCCCTTGATGGCCGTGTACTACGCCACGAAGGCGTACGTCCTCTACTTCTCCGAGGCCATCGCCGACGAGCTGCGCGACACCGGCGTCACCGTCACCGCCCTCTGTCCCGGTCCGACCGGGACCGGCTTCGCATCCGCCGCGAACATGGAAGCCTCGCGCCTCTTCAAAATGACCCGCCCCGCGCGCTCGAGCGACGTCGCAAGGGCCGGCTACGAGGCGATGAAACGCGGAGCTCGCGTCGTCGTTCCCGGGATGAAGAACAAACTCCTGACGCAGTCGGTGCGCATGTCGCCACGGCGGCTGGTGACGGCGATTGTGCGGAGGATGAATGGCTGAGTCTCCGTGCGGCGCCCACAATCCTGCCGGCGCGACACCAGGCCCGAGTTAAGGCGGACGGGTTCGACCCGCGACCTCCGGCTTGACAGTAGGAGGTCCAAGGCAGCAGGCACGCCCTCGATCTGTGCGCAACGACCGCCGCTGATTGATGACTGGCGCGACTCCGGCCGAGCCGGTGATAAGCTGGATTCCATGAAGGTTCTCACCTACGAGGCAATCGTCGAGCGTGGCGAAGTCAAGCTGCCGGAAACCGTGACACTTCCGGAGCACGCTAAGGTATTCGTCGTCGTTCCCGGCGACGAAGATCTGCCGGCCTCCAGGGTTCAAACTCCTCGGCTCCTGCGGTCCGAACAGGTATCCGATTTCGCAATGGAGATCGTGGAAGGAGAGAATGCCACCGTACGATGATCGGCTCTTTGCGCCGCCAGCGGCGGTTTTGAACGCACGCCTCCGCAATCCGCAAAACGGCGCGATCATTCCGGATGTCTTGCTCCTGATCGACACGGGCGCCGACGTGACGCTGCTTCCGCTCGGTGCGGTGAACGCGGCAGGGATCGAGCAGACCGGCGCCTCGTACGAGTTGCTGGCGTTCGACGGCAGATCGAGCGCCGTTGGATCGGTCCGCGCTGAACTGCTGATGCTCGGCCGCACATTTCGCGGTCAGTTTCTCGTGACCGACGAACAAGTCGGCATCCTCGGCCGCAACATTCTCAATGCTCTGGCTCTCGTGCTGGATGGACCGCGGCAGACGTGGAGCGAGCAAAAAAACGATCGAGCCGAACCGCGCTGAAGGACGCCGGCGGTTACATCGAAAATGGCTTGGCGAGATGCCGAGCCGTGGGCAGCAAGGTTGCGCCCCATCCAATCGCGTCCACACACGCGAGACGTTCCAGGCGGCGGCATGCACGGCCCATGGGGCATCACGCTCGACGGCGACGACAACCTTTGGGTCGGCAACTTCGGCTCGATGCTGCCCGGAAACGTGTTCGAAGGGCGGCTGACGAAACTCGCCTCCACGACGTCGTCAAATCCCGGCCAGCCGCTGACACCGTCCACCGGCTATACGCTGCCGACCGCCGGGAATCCGGTGACGCTCCCGACCGGCGACCCGCTCTACGGCAGTGGCGCCGGCCCATGCTTCATCCCGATGATGCGAACGACCGGAGTGCAGGTCGACGCCGCCGGCAATGTCTGGACATGCAACAACTGGAAGCCGAACTTCACGGACGATTACGAGGGCGGCAACCCCGGCGGCAACGGCATCGTGATCTTCGTCGGCGTGGCGACGCCGCTAGTCCCTAAGGGCGCCTGACCACGCCGGCCGCTCGCGCCGTCACCACCATCGAAAAGGCCATCGCGCCGCGCGCAGGGGGCCGTGTACACCTCCGGGTGAGCGTCGTTCGCGCTTTCCACGGCGCGCAGCACGCGTTTGCGGCGCGCTGTTCCTAAATCGTAAGTTATGGCTGGGGCAGCTTTCGCTGACCGACAAGCGAAGGCCCTTGGACTGGCCCCGAAAAACGAAGACATGACCCGGGTAGGGAAGCGCCGCGCTCATGTCCCTCCTAACAATGAATGGTTGGAGGAGATACGGTGGAAAACGAGCAAGCATCAAGGAAGATGACGCCGAACGACGACTGGCTCCATCCGGCGGCGCTGATCGTCACCGCTTTGGGATTCCTCGCCCTGGCATTCGTCATCGCGTGGAAAGGGTGGACACTCTTCTGGGTCTTCGTACCGTTGCCCGGCTGCATCGGCGTGGCGAATTACATCGTCACGTCTCGGCACCGCGAAGCCGAGGAGCGTGACACCACGAAGATCCGCCTGTCTGACGCCCAGGCACAGCACCGTCCCACAGACGTCGAGGCCGTTGCGGCGGCGCTGTTGATCACTGCGGTGTTCTGCATCGTGGCGTTGACCGCGACGAACAGCGACGCCAGCAAGAAGGGGTTGGCTTATGCCGGGTACGGCGCGTACATCAGCGTACTCTGGCTGATGCTCGTACGGCTCAACGCGAGCGCGCTCACTCCGCGCTTTCTCATGAACAGCGCGCTGAAGGCGTCGATCGCGATGCTGATCGGGTACGTGGCCTCGGAGAACGACATCTTCAAATCAGGCGCCGCGATGCCGAGCGCCTGCTTTTTCATCGGGCTGTTTCATACATTCGCCCTGACGGCCTTGAAACGGGCGGCGATGTCCATGTTCGGAGTGACCCAGCCGGTCGGCCCCGCGGACCTTTCTGTGCGGCTGCTGGAAGGCGTCGACGATGACGCGGCCGACGTGCTCGACGAGCTTGGGATCACATCCGTGCAGCATCTCGCAACCATGCATACTGCCGAGGTCTGCGGCCGGTCGCTGTATCCGCGTAATCGCGTGCTAGACTGGATCGATCAGTCGATTCTCGCGGTGCACACGAACGGGCGGATCGGTGACTTGCGCGCGCTCGGAATCCGTTCGGCGTATGCGCTGATCACTGTTGTCGAGCACGCATCTCAGGAATGCAAGGCCAAGGCAGCCGCAGAGCAGCTAATGCGCGAGTCGGAGCATCGGCTCGGTCTCGCGGAGGGCGGACTGCAGCTCCTCGCTCAGTGCATCAGCTCCGATCCCGCCTACAAGTCGCTGGAGAGCGATTACGGCAGGGTCCGAGGCGTCTCTACAGGCTGCGGCGGTTGAAGGCGATCGCCTCGGACTTCTCCCAGATCTCGCGCTGCTGCGTCTCGCGGACGTTGCCGCCGGCATAGGCTCTGCCGGGGCCGGGGCAAGACTTGATCGTGCCGTCCGCTTCGACCCGCATCACCGTGTCGCCGGTGTTTGCAGCCGTAAAAATAGATTTCCGGGTCGAGCACGTTGCGGATGACCGATTCATAGGGGCCGTAGTAGCCGACGTTGCTCGCCGGCTGGAGGAAGAGGCCGCGCTCGCGGCCCTCGACCGCGAGCGCGGCGAGGAGCGGCATCACTTCCAGCATCTGCCAGGGCTGCAGCAGCATGTCGGGGTGATCGGCGGGCATTGCCCATAGCGGTAGTGATGGCGAGCCGCCAATTGGCCGCGCCGGCCTCGATGATCACGTCCATCAGCTCGCGCAGTTGCGGCAGCGTATAGGCGTTGATTTGGCTGTTGACGGCGGCGGAGAGGCCGTGCTCGAGGACTCGGCGCCGCGAGCGCGAGGTGCCTGCACGCGCAGGCACGCAGGCGCAAGCATGCAGGCAACGCGCGCGATGCAAACAACGCGCGAAGCGCAGCCCTACTCCTCGTCCAGTAACTCGTCCGGGATGTCGAAGTTCGTGTAGACGTTCTGCACGTCGTCCTGATCGTCGAGCATCTCCATCAGGCGCATCATCTGCTTCGACTTCTGCTCGTCGAGCTTGATGTAGTTGGCCGGGATCATGCCCAGCTTGGCCTCGACGGTCGGGATCTTGTTCTTCTCCAAAACCTGCCGCACCTGCTCGAACGCTTCGGGAGTGGTGTAGATCTCGAAGACGTCGGCATCCTCGGTCTGCAGGTCGTCGGCCCCCGCTTCCAGGGCGATCTCCATCAGCCGGTCTTCGCTGGCCGCGCTCTTCTCGACGGCGAAGTAGCCTTTGCGCTCGAATTGGAAACGGACCGAGCCGGGCGTGCCCATGTTGCCGCCGCACTTTTCGAAGGCGTGGCGGATCTCGGGCGTGGTCCGGTTGGTGTTGTCGGTCATCGTCTCGACCATGAGGGCCACGCCACCGGGGCCGTAGCCTTCGTACGTCAGCTCCTCATAGTTCACCCCTTCGAGCTCACCGGTCCCGCGCTTGATGGCACGGTCGATGTTGTCTTTGGGCATGTTGCTGGCCTTGGCCTCGGCGACGGCAGCACGCAGGCGCGGATTGCCGTCAACGTCTCCCCCGCCCATCCGCGCGGCGACGGTCATTTCCTTGATGATGCGGGTGAAAATCTTTCCGCGCTTGGCGTCGGCCGCACCTTTCTTGTGCTTGATGGTGCTCCATTTGCTGTGGCCGGACATCGGGCTGCTCCTTCTTGGTTGAGGCGGGACGGGCTTACGCCACGCGCCCCGAAAAGTTGAGGCCGGGATTATAGCCGAACGAATAAGCTCTGGTTGATGGATTCACCCGAGTTCCCGATCCGCATCATCTTCGATGACGGGGAAGTGCAGGAAATCGCGTCCGCCGACGAGTTGCTGGAGGCCGTCGACACGATCGACTCCACCGATCCCGGAAACCGCATCTGGATCCGTGACGAACGGGATCGGACCGTTCGTCTGCGGATGCGTGGCGGGATCGTGGAAGTCTTCGAAATCTAGCGCCCGGTCGACGGCGTGGAGCCGTTGCCGAAGTGGACCGGGACGTTCATCTCGCGCAGGAGGTTATGCGCGCCGTCGACCGCGTCCATGACCCAGAGCATGTAGACCGCATCGACGTGAATGGAGCGGGTGATGTCGGGGTCGACGACGAAGTCGGAGCCGAGCGACTCGTACGTGCCGTCGAACAGCAGGCCGCACAGCTCGCCCCTGGCGTTCAGAGTCGGCGACCCGGAGTTGCCGCCGGTGGTGTCGACCGTCGAGAGGAAGTCGACCGGGACGGCGCCGAGGCGCGCATCGACGTAGCCGGCAGTCTTGTTGGAAAGGATGGCGTCGAGCTCGGCTTTCGGCGCGTCGAACTCGCCCGAGGCGGTGTTCTTGGCCACGATGCCGCTGAGGGTCGTTTGCGGCGTGTAGACGACGCCGTCGCGCGGGGTGTAGCCCTGCACCTGGCCGAAGGTGATGCGCAGCGTGCCGTTGGCGTCGGGATAGAGGCGGCCACCGCTCGAGGTGCGCAGCGCTTCCATGTACATCGGACGGATGCGCGACATGGCACCGCCGAGCTCTTTCTGCTGGCGCTCGTTCTCCAGCGAGAGCGGCGAGATGGCGGCGGCGAGGTTGATCATGGCGTCGTTGCGCGCCGTGAGCTGGGCAGTCGTTTCGTCCTGCATGGCCTTGCGCTGTGCCAGATCGCCGATCTTGGTGTTCGCGTAGAGCTGATCGAGGAACGGCTCGACGCCGCCGGCCTTGGCAATGGCTTCGTCGATCGGGGCGATGCGCTGCCCGGCGGGGAGCTTCTGCGATTCGTTTAGGAAGTAGCGCAATCCGGCGCGGTCGCTGTTCGGTTCGATGCCCTTCTGGGCCCGGTTCACCCCTTCGGTGATCCGCGGCCAGTCGCGCTGCTGGAAGCCGGACTCACGGTCGATGTCGGCGGGCTTCGCTTTCTCCAGCGAGAGACGATAGATCGTCGACGATTGCGCCAGCATCGGCGAGCTGCGGACGATCCAGCCGAGGACCGTATTGCGCTGCTCGTGCGCCGTGGCCTGCTGCTCGAGAGCATTCATCTGATTCATCACGTCTTTGTACTTCGCCGATTCCGGATGCGCGGCGATGTACGCGGCCAGAGCGGCCTCCCGCTTCTGGCGCTGCGCCACGATGTGGAAGTTGTTGAAGCCGGTCAGCGTGCCGGTGTAGTTCTTCAGCACGTTGTCGTTGCCCTTGATGCGGCTGGCGTTGGCGATCTCGACATTCTTGTCGGCCTTCCCCAGGTCGCGGAGGATGTTGTTCAGGTCCGTGGCGTAGCGGATCGTCGACGGATAGCTGTAGCTCTGCATGTTGGCCACTTCCGACGCCGTTCGGTAGCGGAAAGTGCGGCCGGGGTAGCCGGCCACGAGGACGAAGTCGCCCGGGTTCACGCTCTCGGTCGAGACCTTGAGGATGTGGGCCGGGTGATAGGGGACGTTGTCTTTCGCGTAATCGGCCGGCTTGCCGTCCTTGCCGACATAGGCGCGAAGGTAGGACCAGTCGCCGGTGTGGCGCGGCCACATCCAGTTGTCGGTCTCGCCGCCGAAGTCGCCGATGCCGAGCGCCGGGGCGTAGACGAGGCGGACGTCTTTGATCTCCATCTGCGTGGTGCGCAGATACTGGGCGCCTTCGAAGAACGAGGCCACGCGGCAGCGGACACCGCCCGGCTTCTCGCACTCGTCGACGAGCTGCTTGACGTTGCGGTCGATCGCTTTCTCGCGGTCGATGTTCGAGAGCGAGGCCGCAACACTGCCGGTGACGCGCGCCGTGACGTCTTCGATGTTCGTGGTGACGAAGATGCGCGAGCCGGGACCGGCCGGCAGCTCCTCCTCGCGCGTCCTGGCGAGGAAGCCGTTGGTGATGAGGTCGCGCTGCGGTGTGGAATTGAACTGAAGCGCACCGAAGCCGCAGTGATGGTTCGTCACCACCAGCCCGTCGGGCGAGACGAACGACGCGCTGCAGCCGCCGAGCGAAATCACGGCGCCCATCGGATCGCCGGTGAGATCGGCGAAACGGTTCGCATCGATCTTCAGTCCTGCCTTCTTCAGCTCCGCCGCCAGCGACGGAATCTGCTGCGGCATCCACATCCCTTCAGAGCCGAAAGCCGACACCGCGGCCAGGCTGAGGATTCCAATCAAGAGTTTCTTCACACGTTCTCCTTCAGGTTTGTTTGGGGATCGAACTTATTGAACCGCGACGCCCTCTCGGGCATCTGCCAACTTAACTTTGGACAGCATATATCCGCCGCCAATTCCCAGTCTGTGATCACGCGGAGGCGCGGAGACGCGGAGGATGTAATGAGGACGTTCTCTCTCCGCGGACTCCGCGCCTCCGCGTGACTCCTACAGTCCTACAACTCCAACCGCCCCACCACCGCCGCCCCCGCCGCCCGTGTCCCCAGCGTGCCGCCGAGGTCGTGCGTCGTCTCATTCGCATCGATCGCGGCGACCACCGCCCGTTCGATGACGCCGGCTTCGGCGGGGTGACCGAGGTATTCGAGCATCATCGCGGCGGTGAGGATGGCGCCGATCGGGTTGGCGACGTCCTTCCCGGCGTATTTCGGCGCCGACCCGTGGATCGGCTCGAAGAGCGACACCTTGCCGGGGTGGATGTTGCCTGACGCGGCCATCCCCAGGCCGCCCTGCAGGGCGGCGCCGAGGTCGGTGACGATGTCGCCGAACATGTTGTTCGTCACGATCACCTCGAACATCTCCGGCGCGCGCACCATCTGCATCGTCAGCGCGTCGACGAACATGTGGAAGTGCTCGATGCCGTGATACTCCTTCGCCACCTCTTCGAAGGTGCGCATCCAGAGATCGCCGCCGAAGCGCATGACGTTGTTCTTGTCCGACATGCAGACCGACTTGCGGCCGGTCTCCTTCGCGAACTGGAAGGCGTAGCGGATGATCCGCTCCACCCCTTTGCGCGTGGAGACATCTTCCTGGATGGCGATCTCCTCGCTCGTCCCCTTCTTGAAGTTGCCGCCCATGCCGACATAGGCGCCTTCGGTGTTCTCGCGGAAGATGACGAAGTCGATGTCCTCCCGTCCCTTCCCTTTCAACGGGCAGAGACGCTCGTTGAGCAGCTTCACGGGACGGTAGTTGACGTAGAGATCGAGCTGGAAGCGCATGCCGAGGAGGATGTCAGCGGCATGCTTCATGTCGGGGATGCGGGGATCGCCGAACGCGCCGAGGTAGACGGCCGCGTAATTGTTGCGGATGTCGTCCATCCCGCCGGGCGGGATGGAGACGCCGGTGCGGAGGTACTCGTCGGCGTTCCAGCCGAAGTGGACGAGCTCGAGGCCGAGCTTGCGGGCGTCGTTGACGCGGTTGAGGACGCCAAGACCGGCCTCGATGACTTCGGGGCCGATTCCGTCGCCGGGGATGACTGCGATTCTGCGCGTGGTCATAGGGGCGCGGATTATAGGCGGGGAAGTCCGGTAGGACTCAACCCATCGCGAAGCGTCACAAACGAGTTGATCTGCATTGGTCTATTCTTATTCACATGAAGACTCTGGCACTCGCCGCCGTGCTCGCCATTTGCTCGACCGCCGTCTTCGCCGACGCCGATCTGAGCCTCACGGCCATGCCTCCCAGAACCGTCCTGACCGGCTCTGTGGGGGAATCGCTGTTTTTTACTCTGCACAACAGCGGTCCCGACATCGCCGCGAATGTATTCGTGACCATCACCGCCACAGGCGGCGTGTCTACCCATTGCGAAAAGGGCTGCATCGTCATGGATGGCCGCGTGGGCGCCGGCGATCACCAGATCTTCTTCGGCCTGCTCTTCCCTGATACCCCTGGCGACGTGACCATCACCGCCTCCGTGACGAGCAGCACTCCCGATCCGAACCCTGGCAACAACAGCGCGTCGACGATATTCACCGTCTCGCCGGATCCGGACGTTGTGACCTACCTCGCTGTGCCTGCGAAATCGGACCTCGCGCTTCCCTTTCTGTTGGAGATCTACGTGCTCAACCCGTCTTCGATCGCCGCGCACGACGTCGACGTGACCGTCGACTTCCGTTCGGACACGGGCATCAAGTCGCTTCCAACCGGCTGCAGCAGCGCCGTGGCCGGCCACATCGTCTGCCACGTCGATACCCTCGCGCATAGCTCGCTGATCAGTGCACAGCCTCTCTTCCTGGTCACGCTGGTCGCGCCGCCAACGTATGGCGACGGAGGGATCTCGTTCGCCGTTTCCGCGGCGGAGCACGAGCACGACTTCGATCCGGCCTCGAACACAGCCACGGCCCTCGCGCCGCTCGTCCGCCCCTTCATCGTCACCTCGACCGAGGACGATGGCACCGGTTCGCTGCGACAGGCCATCCTCGACGCCAATGCCGCCAGCGGTCCGCTCCGGATCTCCTTCCGCATCGAGACGCCCTCGGCGAACGGATGGAAGACGATCCGCATCACCTCGCCGCTTCCGGCGGTGACGGCCTCGGATATCCAGATCGACGGTGCCACCCAGAGCAGCGCCTTCGGAGACACGAATGCCGGCGGTCCGGACATTGAGATCAGCGGCGGTGGAAACGTCGACGGTGACGGGCTGACCATCGAAGGATGCAGAACCGAGGTCGCCAATCTCGCCATCGGCGGCTTCCGGGGCAACGGTATCTCTGTCGTCGATGCGCACAATGCAAACTGCTTCCCGTTTCCGGAGCTTCATCACCTCTTCATCGGCACCGATCCCACCGGTTCCGAAGCGCGGTCGAATGGGCGCGGCATCGGGATTTCCATCCCGAACGGAGACGGCTTCTTCAAGCTCGGCGGCGGCGCGCTCATTCACGACTGCGTGATCTCGGGCAACATCCATAGCGGCATTTTCGATCTGTCGGGATTTGTGACTATCTGGGGCAATCGCATCGGGGTCAAAGCGCACGGCGATGAGCCGCTCCCGAACGGCGCCAGCGGCATCTTCGTCGGCACGGGTGGCTATGGATCGGCCATCGGATCCGACGTCATCACCAGCGTGCCCGGAAACGTGATCGCCTTCAATGGCGAGATGGGCGTGGCCATCGCCACCGGTGTACAAACCGTCTCGGTCCGCGGCAATAGGATCTGGAGCAATGGCGGACTGGGGATCGACATCGGCCTCGACGGGCCGACGCTGTCGACGAAGTCGGAGAATGGCATCGTGGTCGCAGCACCGACGCTGACTCTCGCGCATTACGACCCGGTGTCGAAGAAGACGATCATCGAAGGCGAGACATCGGTCCAGCATCCGCAGCAGTTAGAGCCAGAGCTCTACCCGATCGACCTGTATGCGAATGACGCCGCCGAGCCATCGGGGTTTGGCCAGGGACAGCGGCCCATCGGGACGACGAGGAACGCCAACTTCACCTCGCCGACGCATTTCCGGTTCGAGGCTGACGGCGACCTGACAGGACAATTCATCACAGCCACGGCGACGAATGTGTACTACGTCGGCTTCGCAAGGCCGGAAGGGATCGACCAGGGATTTCTGACACAGACGTCGGAGTTCAGCCGTTGGGTGGAAGTCCGCTAACCCCCCGAGAACAACATGCTCATTCGAATGAAGACAATCGCGGTGCTTCTCTTTGCGGCGGCGCCTCTCTTTGCATCAAACGCCGACCTCACGCTGACCTCGCCTCCCCCCTCGTCCACAGTCATACGCGCCGGAGTCAGGTGGTTCACCGGGTTCGCGGTGCACAACGCCGGTCCTGACGTGGCGTCGAACGTCGTGGTCACGCCTACGTCGTCCGTCGACGTCACGTGCAATTGCACGCTGGGCAACATCCCCGCCGGCCAGACGCGAACGTTCACCGTGCAGTTTCCGGCACCCGACACCCCCGGTCCCATCACCATCAACGCCTCAGTGGCCAGCGACGCATCCGATCCCAATCCCTCCGACAACAGCGCCTCACAGACGCTGACGGTCTCGCCTGATCCCGACGTCACCGTGAATCTGTCCGGACCGGCGCAACAGGACCTCGGACTCCCGTTCGTCCTCTCGATTTTTCTCAACAACATCGACACCGTCGATGCGCACGACGTCGACCTAACCATCGACTTCCGTCCTGATGCCGTCGTGCAGTCGCTGCCGGCGGCCTGCAGCAGCACGACGGCAGGCCGCATCGTCTGTCATCTCGATACGCTGCCCTTCTCGATTCCGCAGCCTGCGTTCAAGGTAACGCTCGTCGCTCCGGCCATGTACGGCAGCGGATCGATCGTCTTTACCGCCACCGCGACGGAGCGCGAGCACGACTTCGATGCGGCGTCGAACACGAGGACGATCACGGTGCAGCTCTACGACACCGAATACGTCACCACCACCGCCGATGACGGTGCCGGCTCGCTCCGCCAGGCCATCCTCGACGCCAACGCGCACTGCGATAGCACGACGCTCTGCGCGATCGCCTTCCGCATTGCCGAGGGATCGGCGACGGCCTGGAAAACGATCCGGGTTACTTCGCCGCTACCGATTCTCACAGCGCCGGGCGTTCGCGTCGACGGCGCAACGCAGACCGCCTTCTTTGGCGACACCAACGTCAACGGTCCGGAGATCGAGATCAGCGGCGGTGGTACGGTCGATGGGGACGGCCTGCTCATCACCAGTTGCAACGCCGAGATCGCCAACATGGCCATCAACAGCTTCCAGCGCAACGGCCTCTCCGTGATCGCCACGCCGGAAACGCCAGCCTGCCCGAAATACAGCGGCAGCACCCTGCACGATCTATTCATCGGCACCGACCCCACCGGATCGCAGGCGCGCCCGAACGCGCGCGGCATCGGCATTTCGGTACCGAATGGAACCAACTTCAATTCGGCGCTCGGCGCGACCACCATTTACAGCTCCGTCATCTCCGGAAACACGCACAGCGGAATCTTCGGCCTCTCCGGCCGCCTCAACGCCTCCAACAACCGCATCGGCGTCAAAGCGCACTCCGACGACCCGCTGCCGAACGGCGCCAGCGGCATCCTCGTCGGAGCGGGCGGCTACGGCTCCGACATCGGCGCCGGGGGCTACACGATCGCAGGAGAAAATCCGGCCTCCGGGGCGAACGTGATCGCGTTCAATGGCGAGAGCGGCGTCTCCGTCGCCGGCGGCGTCGCCGACGTCGCCATCCGCGATAACCGGATCTGGGGCAACAAGCTGCTGGGCATCGACGTCGGACTCGACGGACCCACCCCGGATGGAGGGAACGGTACGATTGCCGTGCCGGTGCTGACGCTCGCGCATTACGACCCCGTCTCCGGCAAAACGGTCATCGAGGGCGACCTGCCCAAGAGTGTCACCGGCCTCTTCAACGCGGCCATCCATTTCTACGCGAACGATACCGGCGACCCGTCGGGCTACGGCGAAGGGCAGCGGTCGCTCGGTTCAATCCAGGTGTTGACGCCGCCGCACTTCCACTTCGAGGCCGCGGGCGATCTGACCGGCCAGTTCATCAGCGCCACCGCGACGCGGATCAACTACGTCGGCTTCGCCAAACCGCCGGTTGGATTGATGAAACCGGAAGGAATCTCCGAGGGACTCCTGACACAAACGTCGGAGTTCAGTCGCTGGTTGGAGGTTCGCTAGGCCTGCACAACTCGATACGCGCATCGACAATGGCCCGGCGCACGCGCGGATCGCAGAGAGCCGCCGTCTCGACATCCCACGCGTATCGCCAGTGTGAATAGCCTTCCACCGCGACGCCTGGATGCGTGACCAGCTCTGTCGTGCCATGGACAAAGGACAGCAGGTCGATGATGCGATCGGCGGTGAGATGGCCCGCCTCCATCACGCCGATCGTCGACCCGACGGAACCGAATGCATTCAGGGCAGAGATCGACAGCCGTCTGACGATCCCTCCCTTTCCGCCCCGATCGCGCACGCGCCGCACGTAGCCGATGCCGTAGTCGTTCGCCAGGCGGGTGGCGATGCCGAATACCCCCGGCCACATGTGCAGGTGCTGATGTCCGTTGAGGTGCGTCACACGCAGGCCCGTTGCGAGGACGCGCTCGATCTGTGCGCGCAACTCCCGCTCGATCGCCGCGAAATCCTTTCGCCCCAGCACGAAGCCGGCATACGACTTCGGGAAACGCATCCCGGTGAGCGAGCGCTCCTCGACGAGGGTCAGATGGACGCCCACTTCGAGCGACGGCACCTCGCGCAGGCGCGCCACCGCATCGTCGAACGCGGCCCCATTCGCGACAACGCTGCAAGCGGTAACGATCCCCTCGCGATGCGCGCGAATCGCTCCCTCGGTCATCCCGCGATGAAGGCCGGCATCATCCGCGGTTACGATGAGACGCTTCACCACCGGCGCGCTCACGCGGTGTGCGGCTGCTCGTCGATGTCCGAAAGCACGGTGGCGCCGCCGGCCGCCTCACGCTTCTCGCGCACGACCCGCTCCACCTCCTCATGCGAGACGCGCTCGCGCATCTCGGGATAGAGCTTCACCAGCTCGACGAAGATCTTCAGGATCACCCGCGGCGAGGAGAGGTGCGACTCGCCGCGAATGCGCGGGAAGTAGTCGAGGCCGATCTGCTGGATGGTGAAGCCGCGATTCTTCGCCTTCACGATCAGCTCCGCATCGATCAGCGAGCCTTCCGACTTCAGCTCCACCGCCTCCAGCAGCTCGCGCTTCATCAGCTTGAACGAGAAGTTGATGTCGCGGTGCGGCCAGCCGAACAAAATGCCGATCAGGCCGTTGTAGAGATACGAGTAAAGCGTCCGCTTCGGCCCCTCCAGCGTCCGGTCGAGGCGGTAGCCGGCGATCATGTCGGCGCCGGTGACCTCGATGGCGCGCATCGCTCGGCCGAGGGCGTCGGGGTCGAAGGGGAGATCAGCGTCCATGTAGAGGACAAGATCCTTCGTCGCCGCGGCGAACCCGGTCTTGAGCGATCCGCCCAGCTTCCGGTTGCGCTCGTGGCGGATCATCCGGATGCGCGGATTCTCCACGGCACGGCAGGCCACGAGGAACGGCGAGCGGTCGGTGGAGGCGTCGTCGACGATGATGATCTCGTAGTCGTCGGAGTACTTCGTGCAGGCCTCGACCGCCGCATCCATTGCGTGTTCGATGTTCAACTCCTCGTTGAACATCGGGATGACGAGCGCGACGGACCGATTACGCACTGGCCGCAATCATACGCGGAAAACGGCTAGGCCGGCACGGCCGGCAGCGTTGGTTGCCCAAGGCTCCGCCAGCAGTGCCGCAAGAACGTTCTGCCGCGCAGACTCCTAATGCGTGAGGACGCCCGTCAACTGAACAGCCAGCGTGCGCGGGTCCTGATTGTGGAGCAGCGCTCCCGGTGAAAACGATCGCGACGATCGCAGCCGGACGTCGACCAGCCCCTCGGCTGGGAGCGCCAGACGGGCCACCACGGGATCCCTCCCGACGTTGAACACGCCGGCGTCGCGCCCGTTGATCGAAATCGTCACAGAATTTGTCGCGTACGGCACGTCGGTCGAGAACCGAAGCGTCAGATCCGCCTCGCTGCCATGCCCGCGCGGCAGCCGGATGGTCGCGTCGGGTCCCAACCACCGCCACTCATCCCCGCCCGTCGTCCATTCCAGCGCATACACGCCGCGCACCGGCAGGTAGCGCTCCCGCGGCGCCCGCGGCGCCACCATCACCTGGCGGTAGAACTGGCGTGTCAGCTTCTCGTACGCGTCGCTCGCCGGCCAGGTGAAGACATGCGCGCCACTGCCGTTCGACGCGCCGTTGGCATAGAGGACCAGCGGAACCTCGGGATGATCGTACGTCTCGGCGATGGCCTTTTCGATCGGCAGCAGCCGGAAGCGCGTCAACAGATACTCGGCGTGCGGCTTCAGGGCGATGTCGTAGCCGATGACGCTGTTCTGCGGCAGATTCGCATTCGCGTACGCCGCGGCGGCAGCAGGAGGCGACGGCACCGTCGTCCGTGCGCCGACCAGCGGCCAGACGTAGGCCAGCGTGGCCGCTGCCAGGATCGCCGTCGCCACCCACGGCGTCGCGGCGAACTTCAGGCTTTGACGAAGGACGCCGAAGCCGAGCGCGGCCACGAGCGCGACCAGGATCATCACCGGCAGGCTGTAGCGCGCGCCGTCGGCCGGATCCATCCAACCGATCTCGAAAATGAACTGGATGCAAGAGAAAACAACCAGCGGCAGGATCGTCGAGCGCCATCGGTCGCGGCGCAGGAGTCGCACGAATGCGGCCACGCCGAAGATGACGCAGGCGAACAGCGGCAGCGTCACGTACTTCGATCCCCACGGATGCAGCACGAAACGGACGGCAAGCTGTGCCATCGACATCCCACCACGCGAAACCGAGGCGTCGTGCGCGGCGACGTACTGCATCTGCTTGGTCTCGTACAGGCGCAGGGCCTCGAAACCGCCGGCGGCATCGGCCAGCGGCAGGAACCACATGGCCGACACCAGACCGAACGCGATCACGCACGCCGCGCGCTGCCGCATAGTGCGCATCTGAAGCAGCGCCACGATCAGCATCGGCGCGATCGGCACGAACAGTTGCGGGCGCGTTCCGACGACGGCAGACGTCCAGATGCCGATGAAGATCGCGTTCCGCTCGTGCGTCTCGTCGTGCGGACTGCTGATGGCGAAAAGCGCCAGGCCGAGGAACATCATCGCCGGCCCGTCGGAGAGGGCCAGGGTGCCGTGCACCAGCATCGAGGCGGAGAAGTAGTAAAGCAGCGCGCCGCAAACGGCGAGATCGGGATCGTCCATCCAGTTCCGGAAGGCACGGGCGATGGCCACGAATCCGACCGGCGCGGCCACGATGCCGAAGACGACCAGCGCACGCCACGGATCGTGGACGAAGGCGTTGAAGACCTTCCCGATGATGACCAGCAGCGGGAAACCCGGCGGATGCGGGTGGTACCGCGACGGATCGAACTTGCGCACCGCCTCGGCGAAGAGAAACTCGTCGTTCTCCCACGGCGTACGCGGCGCGGTGAGGATGCGCGAGGCAAGCACGATGACCGCGCCGAGCGCCTCGCGCCACCAGCCCCGTACAATCGCGCGTGTGGAATTCATCCGCGCGTTAATCGTACTGCACGCCGTTTACCGCAACCGGCGCATGCGCGACCGCGTCCACATCCTGCTCCGCTTCCTGACCTCCCCGATGCTCCGCGTCCTCTCCGCGCTGCCCACCGGCGCGTCTCTTCTCGACATCGGCGCCGGCCACGGCCTCTTCGCCGCCCTCGCGCAGACGCGCGGGCGCGTCGTGGCCGTCGAGCCCGACCTTCGCAAGGTGCGCCCGATCGCCGGCATCGAATTCGTGATCGGCTTCGACGACGTCATCTCCGGAACGTTCGATGCCATCTCGATCATCGACGTCCTCTACAAGATCCCGATCGATGAATGGGACGCGCTGCTCACCCGTTGTCTTGCACGCCTGCGCCCGGGCGGGGTGCTCATCATCAAAGAACAGGACCCGACAGCGCGGTTCAAGAATGGCTGGAACGCGGCCCAGGAGCGCGTCGCGACCGCCCTCCACCTGACCCTCGGCGAATCGTTCAGCTACGAGTCGCCCGCTCTCTTCAAGGCCCGGCTGGAACGGCTTGGGTTCACCGACGTGCGCACTCGACGGATCGATTTCGGCTACCCCCACCCGCACCTGCTCTGCGTCGCCCGGAGGTGAGAGATGCGCGGAGGCAACAGGGCACAGACAAGAGTGTCTGTGCCACATCGGACTTCGGTGCAGCATCCAAAGATCTCTGCAAGCCAGGCAGGAGCAATGTGGCAGTAGCAGGATCATGTGGCACAGACCACAGTTGTCCAAATTAGGTTAGGAGAATTTGGCCCTCGACGGAAACGCCGGGCTCTGTAGGATTAGGCAGTTCGACCAAGAACGACCGATCAACAGGAGGCCCAGCGTTGAGTGCATTTTCTAGCGTATTCGGACAGATTCTCAAGTTGTTTCCCCGGGCAGAGTTCGAGCAGTTGGTTCGAGAGGCCAAGGCCGAGAGGCACGCTCGAGGGTTCACCTGTTGGCAGCAGTTCGTGGCGATGCTGTTTTGCCAGTTGGGCAAGGCCCAATCGCTTCGTGAGATATGCCAGGGACTGGCCTCGGTGGAAGGGAAGCTCAATCACCTCGGTATCGAGGAGGCGCCGAACAAGTCCACCCTTTCCTACGCAAACGCCCACCGGCCGTGGGAGTTGTACCAGCTCGTTTTCGAGCAGATGTATCAGCGCTGCCGTCAGATTGCACCGAAGCATAAGCTGCGGTTCAAGAACCCGTTGCTGTCGATCGACGCAACCGTGATCGAGCTTTGCGCGAGCCTGTTTGACTGGGCTCACTACAAGCAGACCAAGGGAGCGGTGAAGCTTCACATGATTCTCGATCACAACGGGCTGCTACCGAGCTTCTGCCTCATCACCGAAGCCCGAAAGTACGACGTGACAGTGGCTCGGGACTGGGATTTCCCAGCCGGTACGATCATCGCTTTCGATCGTGGATACATCGACTTCCGCTGGTTTCGCTCACTCGACCAACGCGGCATCTTCTTCGTCACGCGACTCAAACGACGGACGACCTATTCTGTGGTCAAAGAGAACCCCATTCCTCAGAAGGGCGGCGTTCTTCGCGATGCCACCATCCAGCTGACCAGCCGGCAACTCAGAGGCGGTTCCTCTCCACTTCTTCGCTTGGTCGAGTATCGCGCTCAGGACGGCCGGACCTATGAGTTTCTCACCAACCATCTGAGCTTCGGACCAACCACCATCGCTGCCATCTATGAACAGCGATGGCAGATCGAGTCGTTTTTTAAAGCCATCAAGCAGAACCTGCGCATCAAGACCTTCGTGGGGACCTCCGCGAATGCTCTTCACATCCAGGTCTGGACGGCTCTGATCGCCATCCTCACGCTTCGGTACCTCAAGCTACGCTCCACGTTCGGATGGGCTCTGTCGAATCTGCTCGCCATCTTGCGGTTCAACCTGTTCGCTTACCGCGATCTGTGGTCCTGGCTCAACGACCCGTTCACTCCACCGCCTCTCCCTCCACCCGCTCAACTCTCCCTCAATTTGGACAGCATCTGAGGGGGTCGATCTCACTTCCCGTCAAAAATGACTCGTACGCTCAGCAGAACCGGCCGTTTCTCAACCTAATTTGGACAGCTGTGGGCACAGACACTCTTGTCTGTGCCGGTGCTTGCCCAACTGCATCCTGGTTATCGGTGTCCATCCGCACAATCTGCGGATAGTCTTTCGACGGTCACTTCTCCTTCAGTTCGACCAGGATGAGGTGGATGGTCGTGGTACCGATATTCTCCGACCAGTGCGTGAGCGGGTCGCGGTAGATCACCTCGCCGGCTTTGTACTCCGCTTCGCTGACCTTGCCGTCTACGGAGTGATTGCGGACCTTGCCGCCGTCGATGACGTAGAAGACATAGCTCGGATGCGAATGCATCTTCTCCTTCTCTCCCGGTTTCAGCGTCGCCTCCAGCACGCGCACCCGCGCGTTCTCGAACTTGAGGCGCAAGGTCTTCGCGTTGACGACGAGTGGATCCTGAGCGAACGCGTGGGACGAAAGCGCCAGCAACCCGATCACGAGTACGAGTTTCTTCATCACGAGCCTCCTAATGGCGAACCGGCGGCGAGTATAGCTCTCGCAAACAACGTGAACGTGCTGTTGAAGAGGCGGTTTCCGGAGCGCTGGCGTCTCGCCGGCTGGCCCGGCGTGCGTCCCGCCGCCGGGGTACCAACGAATGTCGGGAGTCTTGCCGGTTCGGGGGCGAGACTCCTGGCAAGACCACGGGCCAGCCGGAGAAACGCCGGCGCTACGGAAACCACCGCGCCCCCGCCCGGCAAGACGCAAGACATTTGCGGTAAGCCCGGCGGCGGGACGCACGCCGGGCCAGCCGGCGAGACGCCAGCGCTCCGAAAACCACCACCGCCCGACCCGTCGATCTGCGCTATCTGCGGATTGTCTTTTCGTCCGAAGCATCCGCAGTACGCAAGAAAATCCTCTGTCCCACCGCCACCCTCCCGATGCGGGTGACCGTGCCGTAGATTCCGGCGGTGTTCTGGTTCGCGCGGACGACTGACTTCATCACTTCCGGCGAAGAAGCAGCCGAATCAGGATCGTAGTTCACCATCGAGCAGCGAAGGTCGCGCATCGTGACGGCGACGGCGGGGGCGTCGTCCCCCTCGCCGAAGGAGAGCACACCGCCCACCCACTCGTCCTCCTGGAAGGGAGCAGGCCGCAGCAAACGGACCAGGACATTCGGGCGAAATCGCCGCACGTCCGGGGCGTGCCCTGCCAGCCGTGCGATCTCGCGCACAGTATCGAAGGCAATCACGGAGATCGTCGCTTCATCGAAGATGCCGTGCTTGAACTGCATCATCTCGACGGGAGCCCCATGCCGGCGTCCGACCTCCGCTGCCAGCTCCTCTCCGAAAAGAGGTATCTCCTGGCCGTCCGGCATGCGAATATGCGTAGGAAGGTCTCCCTCTTCGCGGCGGTGCGGAGCAAACAGGAGCAGGTCGGGCAGCTTGCCTGCCGTCAGCCACGGGAACCCTCCGCGGTCATCAACCTTTCGGAATGCCAGGCGTCTGTCCCCCTCGATTCCGTGCCAGCCCAGCTCGGCGGCCTCGAGCCGTTCGCCGCCCATCGACTTCACGGGATACCGGAAGAGCGCCTCTACCTCTCCGATTTCGATGAGCATGTTCGATCCCAATCCTTCCCAAAGCAGTTCGAGATGACGATGCTCCCATCACTTACGGCTGTGGACTCTCGGACGTCGCAAGGACCCATACAGTGGCGTGTGCTTCTGGGCTGAAGGACTCACGCGGAGGCGCGGAGTGCGCGGAGAAGAAGTTCTCGTCATCTCCTCCGCGTCTCCGCGCCTCCGCGAGAGTCCAAATCGTTCGTTCCAGCGTCAACTGGACACGAACTTCAGAATCCCGGAAGTGGAGCATCGAAGCAGCTAGCAATGCGAACACGCCCGCGCATCCGTCCCGGCTGACGAACGATGGCCTCGTTCATCTCCTCTGCGCTACCGACAACGACATCACCCCGTTCCGTGATCACGAAGTCAATCTGATCGCCGGCGTCGACCTGCAGATGATCGCGAATAGCTTTCGGAATCGTCACGCGTCCTTTGCTCGTCACGGTTGGCATATCCCTACTCCAGCTAAGAATTCTAAACCTTCTGCGCCACCACCACCCACCGCAGCGGCGTTCCGGGACGGACGGCGTCGAACGGGTAGCAGGTGATCAGCGTGAGGCGCGTGCGCCCGTCCTGGCGGAGGACGGAGGTGTCGCTCTTTCTCACCACGCGCGTGGCCTGCACGCGATAGCGGACCTTGCGGCCGTCGGGGCGCTGGAGGGTGAGGATGTCGCCCGGGCCTACGTAGCGCAGCGGCGCGAAGTGCGTGTCGCGATGGGCGGTGATCACGCAGTTGCCGGCGTCGCCCGGCATGGCCGTGCCGTCGAGGTGGCCGGGACCGAAGGCCATCGTCCGCCCGCTCGCGCCGGCCAGGACGATGATGGCCGCCCCGCCGCGGTCGATGGTCAGCCTGGCGATGGCGCGCGTGTCGGCCCACGGCCACGGCTTGACGCGCTCGCCCGCCAGCGCGCTGCGCCACGACATCTCCAGAAGGATCTGCGCCAGCTTCGCCTTCGCGTACATCCACAACCCCTCCCCGCCGGTGGCGAGACCGGCGAGGAGGAGGGCGGCCAGGAGGGTGCGGCTGAGATTGCGGATTCGGGTTGACATGGGGTGCTCGTGTTGTCGGTTATCGGTTGTCGGTTGTCAGAGGGCCGGGCCGGATGTCTCTTCTCCGACACCCGGCTCCCGACTCCCTACCACCTCATCCACTTCATCCCGGTCAGCGCCACAGCAGCCATCGCTCCGCCGATCATCAGCAACAGCCCCGCCGGCGTCGCCGTCTGCGGCAGCGTGCCCGGCTGGTCGCCGCCGGCGGAGTTGCCGGCCGGCAGCAGCTCGGACTTGCATGTCGGATTCAGTCCCTGCGGCGTCTGGTCGATGGCCACGAGGCTGGTGTACTGCGAGACGAGATGATGTTGCAGGGCCACGCTGATCACCGCGGCTTCGACCCCTTTCGGATCGCTGCCGTCGCTGAGGTGATCCATCAGCGATTCGATCTTCTCGCGTCCCCACAACCTGGCGATGCTCTCGCTCGTGCCCGGCGCCGGCAGCGCCAGCTCTTTCGTCCACGGCTCGTTGCCGATGCTGCCGTGAAGCACGACTTTGGCGTTCGTATCGTGCACGCGCATCGCCACGACCAGCGGCTCGCCGCGATAGAGATCGGGCACGCGCTCCGGCCACGACTCGGCGGCGGCATCGCTGCTGCGCACATCGATCGACGTCATCACCGGCGCATCGAGCTTCGCGAAGAGCTCCGACATCCGCTCCTGCACCTGCTGCACGTCGCCGATGTAGGTAAACGTACCGCGGCCGAAGCGCGCCGCGTTGCGCATGAAGTGCGAGTTCGGCGCGGCGCCGATGCCAACCGTGAAGAGGCGGCTCTCGCCCAGGCGGGCGTGGATGAAGGAGAAGAGCTCCTGCTCATTCTCGACCTGGCCATCGGTCATGAAGATCACCTGCCGCACGGTGCCGGACGGCGTGGTGGCATGCTCCGGAAGGGCCAGGTTCAGCGCTTTCAACATCTCCGTGCCGCCGTCGGCCTTGATCGTATCGACGAATTGTTTGGCTTGGGCGATTTCCGGCGGCCAGGCATAGCTGCTGTCGCTGAACAACTGTCGTGCTTCGGAGTCGAAGTCGATCACGTTGAACTTGTCGCCGGGCTGAAGCTCGTCGAGCGCCAGCAGCAGCGCCGCCTTGGCCTGATTCATCGACGCTCCCTCCATCGAGCCGGAGCTGTCGATGATGAAGATCGTCTCGCGCGGCAGGCGCACCGGCGAGCGGGCCGGAGGGATGACCATCACCAGCGCGTAGGTGTCGTCGCCGAGTTTCTCCGTCAGCACGGTGGCCTCGGGGTCCGTGCCGAGGTCCGGCTGCCAGGTCAACTCGAAATCGTGATCGGCGTCGAGCGTCGACGCGTCGGCGGTGATGCGGTAGTGCCGGTTGCCAATCGTCTCCGACCTCACCTTCTGCATGCTCTGGATGTTGCGCACCGAGTAGCCGGGCTGGAGGTCGACCGACAGCGAAACCGTTCCGCCGGCATTGCTCGCGCTCGACGGCGTGCCCGGCAGCTTTGCGGCCACCGAGGTGGCAAACGTGCCCAGCGGCGAATAGCGCGGCGCCACCACCATCGGGAAACGAAGGCGATACTGGCCGTTCTCGAAAGCCGCCATTTCCTGATAGGCGATCTCGATCACCACGTCCTCATCCGGCATCACGCCGGAGACCGACGTCGTGAAGACGTTCGGCCGCTGCTGCTCGACCAGGGCCGCCTTGCGTCCTTCGCTCTTCGCCTTTTCGAACTCCTGGCGCGCCTGTTCACGCTCGTGGATCTCACCGACGATGACGCGCGATCCGATGGTCATCTTCAGCGTATCCACCGCGCTCATCTCCGGCAGCGGGTAGACGTACATCCCTTCCACGCAATGGCCGGTGACGTTGTGAAAGGTCTGCGTGACCGAGGTCCGGACGATCGGGCCTGAGACCGTCATGCTCACTTCCGACTTCACGGCCGGGCTGACGATGTAGACGCCCGGCGTCGACGTCTTCAACAGCAGGTCGGCGCGGTCGTTTTTGGCGAGCGTCGTCGTCTCCTGTCCCTGAGCAACAAACGGCAGCAGGAACAGCAGCGAGAGCAGCAGGACCATCCATCGCTCCAGGGTGTAGTCGCGGGGCTTGTATTCGGTATCTGTGATGTCGTTGGTCTCCATCGTCGTCTCCTTGATCGTTCGATGGGATCAATAGAAGTCCGCGATGTGACGTGACCGGTGTCCAAAGGAGGAGAAGCGGCGGCAGGAATGTGGCGGGATTGTGGCGAGGGCGGGCGCGGCGTAGGCGCGCCGTACAATGCCGGGCAAATGCGACAGACCATCGCACTCGTCGACGACGAAGAGACGATCCGCGAGACCGTCGCCTTCGCTCTGCGTCGCGACGGCTATGACGTCATCACCTTCCCGGACGGCGCCGCGGCGTGGGACGTCGTCAAAGACCGGCTGCCGTCGCTGGCTATCCTCGACATCACCATGCCGCGCATGGATGGCCTCGAGCTCTGCCGCCGCCTGCGGGCGCGCAGCGACACCCTCCCCATCATCTTCCTTACCTCGCGCGACGAGGAGCTCGACCGCGTCCTCGGCCTGGAGCTCGGCGCGGACGACTATCTCTGCAAGCCGTTCTCGATGCGCGAGCTGGCCGCGCGGGTGAAGGTCCTCTTCCGCCGCCTCTCCTTCATCGAGAACCCAACCGCGCAGCAGCAGGAAGCGCCGCTGCGCTGCGGTCCTCTTTCCCTCGACCTGCAGCGCTACATGGCCATGTGGAACGACACGCGCGTCGATCTCACCGTCACCGAGTTCATGATGCTGCACGCCCTCGTCCGCCATCCCGGCCACGTGAAATCGCGCAAGCAGCTCACCAAGGAAGGCTACCCGAACGACACCTACGTCAGCGACCGCACTATCGACACGCACATCAAACGGCTTCGCCGCAAATTCGAGGACGCCGATCCAACATTCGCCGCCATCGAGACGGTGTACGGAGTGGGTTACCGATGGCTGGCGTGAGCACCCGGATCACCAAACGCCTCCGCCGCTTCCTCTCCCGCATCGCCTTCCGCCTGATGGCGTTCAATCTCCTGCTGGTCTTCCTGCCGGTGGCCGGCATCCTCTACCTCGGCTCGTACGAACAGCGTCTGCTCGGATCGCAGCGCCGCGCCCTGCAGGAAGAAGCGCGCCTGCTCGCCGCCGCCGTGGCCTCGGCGCAAGTGCCCGGGCGGAGCGCGCAGGAGATCCTGCTCGCCCGCCACCGCCTGCGCGGCAATACGCCCGATCCGATCCGGCTGCGGGTGATCTCGCCGGTCGGCACCATCATCGCCGACTCCCATGCCTTCAGCGGTCCGCCGCCGCCGCAACGCACCAACCGCGCCAAGCGCAACATCCTCTATCGCGCCGGGGCGGCCCTGCTTCGCCCGCTGCACCTCTCGCGGACCACCGAACAGCCGCTCGCCGAGGGCGATTATTACGAGAGCTCGAAACGCCTGTTTGGAGCCGAGGTTCGAAGCGCATTGCAGGGCGAATCGGGCGCCGTCGAGCGCATCTCGCCCGACCGGCGCTCGGTCACCGTCTACGTCGCTGAGCCGATCCGCGTCGGCGACAACGTCATCGGCGCCACGCTGGCATCGCAGAGCACCTTCCCGATCCTGCAGGATCTCTACACCGTTCGTCTCGGCATCCTGCGCATCTTCATCATCTCGGTGATCGTGGCCATCATCATCAGCCTGCTCGTGGCCACCACCATCGTCCGTCCCCTGCGCCAACTGCGCCTCGAAGCCGCCTCCATCCTCGACCGACGCGGGCGGCTGCGCGGACGCTTCCGGGGCTCGCTCAAGCACGATGAGATCGGCGACCTCTCCCGCGCCCTGGAGCGCCTCACGCGCCGGCTGGACGAGCACGTCCGCTTCATCGAATCGTTCGCCGCCGACGTCTCGCACGAATTCAAGAACCCGCTGGCATCGATCCGCACCGCCACGGAAATGCTCGCCGAAGTCGACGAGCCCGACCAGCGCAAGCGCTTTCTGCGCATGGTCGAGCTGGAGATCGCCCGGATGGAATCGCTCCTCTCCGGCGTCCGCGAGATCACCCTCATCGACGCCCAGCTCACCACCGAGCAACGCACCCGCGTGGACGTCCGCACCCTGCTGGAACGGATCGTCGACGGCTTCCGCCTTCGCGAGCGCGCCAACGTCTCCATCGCCCTCGACGCGCCGCAGGAGCCGTTCGAAGTGAGCGCCTCCGAGGATCGCCTCATCCAGGTCTTCGTCAACGTCCTCGAAAACGCCATCAGCTTCTCCCCGCCCGGCGGCGTCGTCACGATCACGCTCTCACGCGATGCCGCCACCATCGTCACCACCATCGCCGATCAGGGCCGCGGAATCCCGGAGTCCGACATCCCCCGCGTCTTCGACCGCTTCTTCACCCACCGCCCCGCAGCCACCCGCCCGCGCGCCTCGCACACCGGCCTCGGCCTGGCCATCGTGAAGGCGATCGTCGACGGCTACGGCGGCTCGATCACGCCGTCGAACAATGCAACAGGCGGCGCGACCTTCGAGACTCGTTTCCCCGCGGTCTGACATGCGCCGGTCCAACCATCGACGGGTGCGCCGGTTTGCCATATGCTCGGACGCTGAGAGGAGAACAACATGGCCTACGCAGTCATCCACCATTTCCCCGGCGGTACCAGGGAGCAGTACGAAGCGTCACTCGCGGCGGTGCATCCGGACCGATCGACCCTGCCGAAGGGCCAGATCTTCCACGCGGCCGGTCCGTCGGCTGGCGGCTGGAACATCATGGTGCTCCACGACTCCAAAGAGAGCTGGGAACAGTTCCGCGACAACACCCTGATGCCCCGTCTGAAAGAAGGCGTCCATGGCGGCTTCCCCACCCCGCCGCAGGAGACGACCTTCGAGGTTTACAACCAGCAGCCCTGAGTACGTTTCACGCGGAGGCGCAGGGACGCAGAGGTTTTCTCTGTGTCCTCTGCGCTACTGCATTTCTCACCGACTCACTTGAGAGAGTGAAAAATGCCGGTTAGCATGTCGCCTGCGGGTCCGCGCTGGTGAGCCTGGGTCCGTCAGGCGGCTCAACAAGGAGGCATTCATGACCACTTCGCGATACATTCAGAACGCTTCGCTGGCGGCCGCACTCGGGGTCTTCGGTGGCACGCTCCTCGTACTCAGTTTCATGTTCTTCACGCCTGGAAAATACTTGCTCATCCCCTATTCGCTGGTCGTCATCGCTACAACCGTCGTCGTTCGAGTCGAGCATATCGCCGCGTTTCGCGATCGCTTCGCCGTAGGCTTCGGTTCATTCGCGATCGCGTCGCTCGCGCTCTACATCGCCGTCTCCGCATCTGCCGCAAGCGCGCATCTGCCTTTGCTCGGCCATGCTTGGCGCCTTAGTCTTTTGGCAGCCATTGGTGTTGCCATCAACTTGCCTGCTGCGCGGTTGGCGGGTCCATCAAACCATCTCGTTGGTACGAGCCGCGCCGCCTGACGGCCGGCGGGAGGATCACCAGATGAGCGTGAAGGTACGCGTGCTGCTCTTGTTCTCCGTAATCGCGTTTGCGGCAGGCTGCCTTCGATTCGTACCTTCGCTCGCAATCTCGCGCGGCGTCACAGATTTCGCGACAGGCCTCGGCGTTGGTCTCCTCATCGTTGTTCTCGTAGTGTGGTCGATAGAGCGCGGCACCTGACTCGCGTAGATGTCTTGCAGGCCTTAGTGCCTATTGAAAGGTCACCGCGTCCATGAATGCAGAGCATCAGGCGGCCCTTGTCGACTACATGGTTGGGCGGCTCTCCTACGAGGACCTCGTGCGTCGGACGGGGATCGATCCCGTCCAGCAGCCGCGCGTTGCGGAGCGCGAGCTTCGCGAGGGATTGGCGGCGCGAGACGCGGGCACCATTGAGTGTGCACTCCTGCTCGCGTTCCGCTTCGAGCTGGTGACGCCTGACATGGCCTCCCTGCTCGCGGTGCTTCTTCTCGAACCCTGGCATGAGAAGCATGAGGATATCGCCAAGATCCTGCAAGAGCTGCGAGAGCCGGCCACAGCCGATGCGTTGGCCGGAGCAGCCGTCATCAAGCACGAGTATCTCGCCTACGATGACAGCCACGCGCTTGCTCGCAAGTGCATATGGGCTCTTGCGGACATCGGAACACCAACTGCCCGCGAGCACCTCGAGCGCCTCTCCGAGAATCCCGACCACGAGGTCGCTGCCTATGCACAGAAGCGGCTCGACAACTGGGAGTACGAACGTTCACGGAAACGCCCCAGCGCGCCAGGGGGAGAGGGCTGAGCAAAGTGAGGGAGCCGCTCAACAACGCGTTACGGATACCTTAAGCCGCCTATGCAAGAACTCGCGTTCATCGGAACTTTGTACGCTCTCGGGTTCGTCGGCCTCGCTGGGCTCACGACAATCTGGTTCCGCATTTGGCAACTCACCGCACGCGGAGGTTTTGTCCGACTTTGGAACGGCGGCACGGTCGGCCGTGTGACGGGATTGGTCGTGTTCGCGGCTGCCAGTTACGCCGTCACCTTGTGGTGGTTTGCCATCAGCCGGGTCCTGAAGTGCCTCACCAAGCCGCCGTGTGGCCCGAACATGTCGTCAGGGTGGATCGCGCTAGCAATCTTCGGACCCGTCTACCTCATTTTCGAGGCGACTTTGTTCGTTTCTCGACTAACGGTGCCCGGTAAGAAGCGTCTGTGAGAACAAAAGAGCCCTGTCTTCGTGGAAGAGAGCGAGGACATCCACCACCGACTCAATCCTGACGCAAATCCTACGCCGGAGGCGTGACGGATATCAGCCGATCACCATCCCCCATCCGACCCCGCCAGGGGTCGCGAAGGCGGAACGGCACGGACTTGGAGCTGCAACTTGCCGATCCCTGCGGTACCATTCCGCTGGTGGATCCAAGCCTGTGCGATAGGGTCCGTTAGACGACCATGGATATGAACCTTGCTGACGTGTCGCCACTCTTCACGGTCGCCGACTGTCTGTTCGTGATGTTCGTCTTTGCCGGCCCGATCGGGCTGTTTGTACTCAGGAGGCAGCTCGGCGACGCGCGCGGCGGAAGGCTCGCCATCAAACGCGCTCTGGTCGGTCTCTCAGCGCTCACGGCTCCCCTTGCCGCCCTATTGGTCTTCGTTACCCTTTCCGGGCTCTTCGAGGACGCAGATCAGCTGTTGTCTCTGCTCAAGGCTGCCTGGTGAACTGGTCGTCTTGCGTATGTGCCTACGGGGCACCCGGATTTTGAATCACGACCGTAACCTTTGAGCCGGGCTTGCCGTCGAGCCGTACGGTCAGGTTGTTGTCGGCCATGAGGGTAACCTGGACATCGTAGACGTGCTGATTTCGCTTGAAGTCGGCCGGGCCGAGCAAATCCTCGCCGTTCAACGTCACCTGGCCGCTTGTAGACGCGTCAGCTCCTGAGCCGTTGATGACGCGTAACGTGGCAGCGCCCGGACTGGCGGAGAACTTCCGTGCCGAGGTAAACGGCTTACCGTTTCCCCGCCGGAACTCCCGGGCAAATGAAAACGTCTGCGCTGTCTCCTGAAATATTCCGTCCTTAAATGTGTACAGCGACCAATTTCCGATCGTCACCGGCACGCCATTGTTGATCGTCTGCCCAGGCCACGCCAGCAGCGAAAACCGGCCGCTGCCGTCGACATCAATCGCTGACACATATCCCAGGCAGCTAAGCGTCAACTCCCCGACAGGGCATGTCGGAGAGATGAGCTGCAAGCCATTCCCCACCCAACGAAACACCCACGTATCCGGATTGTCCGGACTATGCCCGGTGGTAAACTCAGCGATCACCTCGGGGACGCCATCCCCGTCGAGATCCATCGCCTGGACGCTGGCACCAAAACCGCGCATCCCAGGCAAGTCCGGAGCGGCGACGACCTGACCCGCACGGCTCAAGACACGGATCGCACCAGCAACACGATTCGTGTAGACGGCAACCAGCAGGGGCTGCCCGTTGCGATTGAGGTCCACGGCGACGAAACGCGAAAAGTGCGTGCCGCCGTTGGCCAGACTGTCCGAGAATGCGTTGGCAACGATCTCCCTGTCGGATCGTTGGGCCTGAGCGGCAACGACGACGAGAAGAGACAGAATGGCAGTGACGATTCGCAACGGATTCTCTTGTAAGAGGATTGAACCACAGCTTCATCATCGATGCCGACGTGAAGTGCGAGAGCAACTTAGCGCTCAATTCTGACGCGAAGCCCACGCCGGAGGCGTGACGGACAGTAGCCGGTGGCAAGCGCCGTAGGCGCGCGGCCACCGGAACCCGATCGCCATCAAGATCCGACCCCGGCAGGGGTCGCGGACCGTCCTCGCGGACTTTGCCACCTTAAGCGATCGAAAAGCCCTCGGCGTGGGACCTTCGATTCGCGGGGCTATACTTCGGCGCGTCGCGGTTCGTGCCTGTGAATCACACAACCGTTAGGTGTCTGAAATGAATGCTCGTAGTATCGAATTCGAGTACGAAAACGAACCGGTGGGGAAATTCACCGGCTCCGAGCCACCCGCAAGCGACGGCGTGTATCCGTACGAGCCCTATCGCGGCCCTGGCCACCTCCACCTTCAAGAGCGACTGAAGGAATCCGACGCATCGTGTTCGTACAGCGTTGCCGGCAGGATCGTGCGGTTCAGAGTTGTTGCCTGTCCGTCGTACAGCATGCTCCAGCTAAGTTCGTTCGACGCTGGCGTTACCGGGACGAAGTGAAAACATGGAGCCGGAGGATACCTACCGTCCCCGAAGCCGCCGAGATCCTGGCGATGCCGCTCGATGACGTCCGCGGCTGGATGGAAGTCGGCGAGCTGGAAGGAGTCGACACGACCGAAGGCGTCAAGCTCTCCTGGGGAGAGCTGGCCGACTTCGGCATGGGCTTCTGGACTCAGCAAACCGTCGAAGAAGCCCTCGGCGCCGACCTCGCCGACGCCATCCCCGAGCTCCTCCGCCTCGCCGATCTCGAAGTCCGCCTCCCCCACCTCGAGATCCTGGCCCTGGAGAGTCTCGCAGAGCGCGACGGCAAGTCCGTCGACGCCGTCCTCGCCCGCGAGCTGCTCGACGTCGTCTCCGCCCACTCCGACTACCTGGCCACCGCGATCCCCGGCTTCACCGCGGCGCTTCGATGGCCGCAATAGGTCTCGCCGGGCACGAGAAGCGAAGAACCTCAGCCTGTCGGGGTAGGAAAAAGAACTCCTGGGACACTCCTTAAGAGGTGGATCGCAGAACTTCAAGGCCTAAAACGATCGAGGGGTGAACCAGTGGGCGCGAAGAAGTCGGGAACAGGTGGCGGGAAGGCACACGCATTCGGGGGCGACTGGACTTCGCGAAAGCTCGACATCCTTACGAAGTATCTGACCGCCTACACTACGGCCCTCAAGGATCAGCCCTTTCGTAAAGCGTATATCGACGCGTTTGCGGGCACAGGCTATCGAACGCGCCGGGACGAACGATCCTCAGCGGGACCACTCTTCCCTGATCTTGCAGAGCCAGATCCACAGTCGCTCCTCGACGGTTCAGCGCGGATGGCTCTCCAGGTGATCCCACTGTTCGATCGGTACATCTTCATCGACAGCAACGCTGATCGCTGCGCACAGTTGGAAACTCTCAAGAACGAGTTTCCCGATCTCGGGCCTGACATCTCGATTCGAACAGCCGAGGCCAACGGGGAGATCCAGAAGCTTTGCGCGATGAACTGGAAGTCCCGTCGAGCCGTTCTGTTTCTCGACCCCTACGGAATGCAGGTTGAATGGCAGACGATCGCTGACGTAGCAGCGACGAAAGCCATCGACATGTGGCTCCTGTTTCCGCTCGGAATCGGAGTGAACCGCCTCTTGACGAAGTCTGGCGAGATCCCTGACTCGTGGCGCACTCGCCTCGATACTCTACTCGGCACCGCGGACTGGTACGATGAGTTCTACACCGTCGAATCGACTCCGACACTCTTCGGCACCGATGAGCAGCGGGTCACCAAGGCTGCGACCGAGACGATCGGTCGTTACTTCACCGAGAGGTTGAAGTCGGTCTTCGCCGGCGTTTCGGAGAAACCTGCTGTGCTGCGTAATTCGAGGAACTGCCCGCTGTACCTGCTCTGTTTCGCCGCTGGGAACGAGAGAGGCGCACCAATCGCGATCAGGATCGCAGACAATCTCCTGAAGGGGGTGGAGGCATGGCGCTAGGTTCTGGCATCGAGTGGACTGAGTCCACCTGGAATCCCATCACCGGCTGCAACAAGATCAGCCCCGGCTGCAAGCACTGTTACGCGGAACGGATGGCCGAACGCCTCCTGGCGATGGGCCAGCCGAACTATCGGAATGGATTCGATCTCACCCTACAGCCGCAGGCGCTCGAGCTTCCTCTGCAATGGAAGAAGCCACAAACGATCTTCGTAAACTCGATGAGCGATCTTTTCCATCGCGACGTACCCCTGGCGTACATTCAACGCGTCTTCGACGTAATGCGTCGTGCGTACTGGCATCGCTTCCAGATCCTGACGAAGCGGGGTGACCGTCTGTCTCAACTCGACCACTGTCTGGATTGGCCCGCGAACGTTTGGATGGGAGTAAGCGTCGAGAACAGCGACTTTGTCCACCGAATCGAAGATCTGAGAACCACTTGCGCGCGAATCAAGTTTCTGTCGTTGGAGCCGCTCCTGGGGCCTCTTCCGAACCTCAACCTTCAGGGTATCGAGTGGGTAATCGTCGGAGGCGAATCAGGTCCCGGCGCCCGCGAGATGCGAGCCGAGTGGGTCACGGAGATCCGCGATCAGTGTCGCCGATCGGGGGTGGCCTTCTTCTTCAAGCAGTGGGGCGGAAAGAACAAGAAGAAAGCTGGCCGCATGCTCGAAGGCCGGACGTGGGATGAGATGCCAATCATCAAGCCAATCGCCCGAGCAGTAAGACAGAGCCTGTAGGAGGCAAGATCTGTTCTGCCGATGGCTCCCGAACCTCGTGCATCATTCTCTCAGAGGATCCGAATAGCTCGCGACTCTGGCGAGGTTCACCGATGTCTACAGGCGATAGAATCAATCCACCTCGAATCTCATGAGGGTCGACAATCTCGCCTCCTCATGACTGCCATCCATTCCTTTCGCGTAGCGGTCTCGCGTTCCGAATGAGAACCGAAGGTTGCAATTTGGCACGCTCTATCCAGAACTTCAGCTCGGCTGGCACGTTGGCAATCAGAGACTCCCATCCTACCCAGAGCGCATACCTTGAATCGATATTATCTTTGAGACGATCAGGGACGTGGACATTCCCCAATATGTCACGAGGATTGGATGGAAGGTGTACGCCAATCAATGCGTGACACTTGTCAAGCGTCGCCTTGATCTCCCAATCTACAAATTTACGCCATCTGGTCTCGGCGCCGCAAAGTACGATCGTGCAGGAAGTGCCGACGATGTACTCCTCGCGTATTCTCCGAATCACGTACTCGGAGTTGGAGCTGTCGATGAGTCTGTCGACGGAATTGTCCTGGCATGCCTCATACGTGTCGTGGAAGATGCGACTGAATTCGTCATAATATGATCTGTCGCCGCCATGGTGATAGCTTACGAACAATTTGCGAGTTGGCGCTAGCAGAGCTTGGATAATAGAGTCGTATGCCATTCTTCAACGCCTTCTAGATCCTCGCTTCGGTGCCTTTTGGCTGAGTCGCACGACGTATCGTTCTGCAGTCGACAGGATACACCCCCAATTGCCGGGGCCCGTTTGCGCGAGCCCCGGCGTTACTGCTTATGGCTTACCTCCGCCGCCGCCGGCGCCGGTGGCGTCTGCGGACTCGCGGCCGTTTCACGACCGTCGTCGTCTGGTGACGGCTGGCGTACTCCAGCGTGACCAGGCGGCCGGTGTTTATGTCCCGGGCGACTCTGATCCTCAACTGGCTCATGGTTGACCTCAGTCCGTCGGGAGCTTCGGTTCCATTTCCACCGTTGATGCGCCATCGCCGACGGCGAGGTCCTTCCCCGCCTTGAAGCTGGCGGTGACTCCGTCGAGAGTGCCGACGAAGATGCTCAGTGCTGTACGCCACGTCTCCGGGACCAGTGCGATTGCGATCAGCGCGACCAGGATCGGACGGGCAACGGCGTACGTCGCCGCCAGCTGCCGGCCGCGCTCGGCCAGCGTCTGCTGCGGCAGCACGCTCTCCCCTGCCAGGTCCAACAGGTCGAACTGATTGATGTGATCGTCGATGCCCTCGAAGGAGAGGTCGAACTTCTCATTGTGGTTTTGTTGTCCAGTGCTCATGATGTTTTCCTTTCATTCGGTTAATGCGCGGGCGTGTGGCCACGCCTGCGCGGGTTGGTGTTGGGTGGACGAGAAACGACTTATGCTTTTCCGCGGGCCAGCGGGCGGCTGCGCCATTTGGTGCGGTTGGATGGCAGCGCCTTTTTCGGCGCCAGCGTGACCGGCAGGCCAACCTCCGACCAGGCATCGATGAGGGTGCTTTGCACCGCGCTGCCTGTGCCGTAGAGCTGACCGGCGGTACTGACCGTGGCCGCGGCGAAATCCTGGAAACCGGCGTGCGGAAACAGCTGCGTTTTCTGCACGGGGTACCAGATGCTGCAGGGCACGTCCCACGAATGTCCGCCGACGCCCGTGGAAAAGAGAAAGAAGGCGTGATTCAGGATTCCCGAGTTGATGTGCACGCCTCCGTTGTCGTCGGTTGTGACGACGTAATCGCGCATGTGCGCCGGCTGCGGGTCGCGGCCGAGGACCGGATCGTCGTAGGCGGTGCCAGGCGCTTTCATCGAGCGGATGGCTATTCCTCGGACGTTCGGACCGGGCAGGCCCTGGCCGATCAGCCAGTCGGCCTGCGACGCCGTCTGGCCGAGAATCCACTGCTTGACCATGCTTCCCACGGCGTCGGAGAGATGCTCATTGAGAGCACCTGACTGATCGTGATACTCCAGCGCCGCGGTGTGCTGCGTCATCCCGTGCGTCAGCTCGTGAGCCGTGACGGCGACGTCGATGGTGAAGCGGTTGAAAAACTTCCCGTCGCCGTCGCCAAAGATCATCTGCTTGCCATCCCACATGGCGTTGTCGAACTTCTGGCCATAGTGGACGGTCGAGATGATGGGCATGCCCTTGCCGTCGATGGAGTTGCGGAAGAGGACCTTGGCGTAGAAATCAGACGTTGCGCCAGCGCCCTCGAACGCTTCCACCGCCTCGATGTCGCGGCTGGTGAGGCCGCCGTGGTCGGACATGACCAGCTTTCCGGGGAGGTTGCGCTTGTGTTGCGCGTCGTACACCTCGCGGCGTTTGGGCGTGAGAGCCGTCGGGCCGTTCGGCGTGTCGTTGGATGCCTGGGAGCGCTCCCGCGCGAAGCGGGCGGTATGGCGCATTGTGGCCTCCGCCTTCTTCCGCGCATCGTCGTCCCCATGCTCCGCCACGTGCCGCAGAATGTGCGGCGGGATGACGGTACAGATTGGGTGATGTATGTTTCGCATGACACGAAACTCCTTTCTTAGTCGGTTAGGGGGTCCGTTGTTGCGCACGGCCGCGCGTCAACGCGGCCGTGCGGGTTTCTACTGCACGGGTGCTGCTACTGCGTGGCGGTCTGGGGCGCCGGCGGATTGGCCGGTTTGGCCTTGCGGCCGGGGCGCTTCAGATCGCGCTTCATGTTGTCGGCATACGACGCCACGGCGGCGCTGCCCGGATCGCGTCCGATCCCTTTGGCGATCACGTAGAGCTGCAGCCCGTCGGCGACGACGCGCGCCTTGCGGGAAGCGGCGGTGAACTTCAGAGTCGCCAGAAACGCCTCGGCCTGTTGGATGACGGGGCGGAAGGCTTCCAGGAACTGAAGCGTGTCGCGCGCTTCGACGGCGTCGAACTTCTTGACGTTCTGCAACTCGGGATCCGCCTCGACCGCGGCGAGCACCGAGGCGATGAAGTCATTCGGAAACCCCTGGTGGGCACGAACGAACTTCACCGTCGCCGGATGCGACACCTCGAACGAGGGGATCTGCGAGAGTGCGGTGGTGAGGGTCGCGCTGAGCGCGGCCGCCACCTCCTGATAGTGGGTGGTGGTCGGCGAGGGCGGCGTATCGGCCGCCGCCTGCACAGACACACCGCTGGCATTGATGTCAGACATGATGTTGTCCTCCTTATGGACGTGTTACCCGTTCGCAAGCGCGACGCGCGCTTACGGCGGTTTATGGCACCTCGACGCCTGGCCTGACGTCGCGGGCATTCGGCACGGTGCGCACGCGCCTTGTGATCGAATCGATGCCTCAGTCTACGTTCGCCTAAGGACACACGCCGCACTTTCAATGTTACCGACCCGTAACGCAGCTGCTACAGCCACGCGTATCATTACTTCTGCCCTTTTCCCATTATCAACATGCAATTCCTCTCTCTGGGTTGGTCGAATGACAACCGGAATAGGCTTTAAGCCTACCCGGGTAGGCTTAAAGCCTACTGGGGTAGACTCAGGGACTACCGGGGTAGGCTTAAAGCCTACCGGGGTAGGCTCAGAGACTACTTGGGTAGGCTTAAAGCCTATTCGGGTAGGCTTAAAGCCTATTCGGGTAGGCTCAGAGACTACCTGGGCAGGTTTAAAGCCACTTGTCCCTCGTGAATCTCGCCACAAGAAGGCTTTCGTCATATCAACAGCCCCAAATTCGCGTTCACGCCGCCCCGTCGGCACGCATGGCCGCCTCGATCAGTGCCGCCAGAATCCCGGAACGTGTGATCCAGGCTCCATGGATCAGGCGGATGTCGGCGGCCAGCCTGTCGATGAGGGCGAGCTCGCCGCCGAGCAGGGTCAGTCGGATGTTCTGGCAGGAGCTGTCCGGAAAGGCCGCCAGCCCCTCCCTGGCTTTCCTCGTCGTTCGGGTCGTCTGATCGGCCATGGGCATTGGCTCCTCGTTCGATTCGGTCTCAGTCGGTCAATCGCAACAGGACGGCGTTCACTTCGTCAAAGACGATTTTGAGATGGGGCTCGATCCAGCGGACGCCGTTGGCCTCCGGCCCGCTGAGCATCGACAGCGCTTCGTCCGTTTCCAGGAGGATCTGGGCGAGGGTTTCGACGAGCGTTTCCCGGAGGGAGGCGCCGGCCAGGCGGTCCAGAGAGATGGCCATATCCGGCTTCGGTCGATCGGCAGGGGCGGACATATTTCGGGCTGCGATAAACGTACGCGCACCCGCGCCGGAAAAACAGTCCTATTTTGTAAGGGTCAACACGGGTGACCGGTGGACCCAGGCCGGGGAGGATTGCGCCGGTACTGGTCGGGCGTCATCCCGAAATGCGCTGAGAAGAGGCGGAAGAGAGTCGAGCGTGTGCCCAGTCCCGCGGTCACCGAGATCTGTTCCACCGTGAGCGGGGAACGCCGCAGCAGCTTCGCGGCATAGAGAAGTTGCTGGAAGCGGATGTACTGCAGCGGTGTCGTCCCGAACAGGCGACGGAAGTCCTGGCTGAGCCTGACCCTGTTTGTTCCGAACAGTCTGGCGAATTCGGAAGCCGTGGCCCGCGTACCGGTGCGGTAGCTGGCGTCGAGATAGGTTTCCACGCCGCGGTGGTACCAGTTACGTTCGTCGTCGAGCGCGTTTCCGTGCAGGTGCATCGTGTTCCTCCCCCTCCTTAGACACATCCACCCGTCAGGATGTTACCAGCAAGGGTCGCGACTTCGCGTGACAACGATCTCACGCGAAGACGCGAAGCCGCGAAAGAGGAAGGGGCTCAGCCAGGAGGGAAGCTGATATCGGTCAGGTCGAGGATCCGCTTGAGGATCGTGCGCAGGAAGCTGTGGGATGCACGATCTCCGGCTGATCCCTGCGGAGCGGCGAGTGCCGGCTGCGCACCAAGAAGCAGGACCACCGCGCACACTGCACACAGCTTCGCCACGCCTTTCGATACATGTTTCATAAGCCCTCCGCTTGCCGGCGTTGCCGGCGATTATGGAGGGCGCCCTCTAGACGTAGAGGGTGAGAGCCCCGAAACGTTTGGGATGGAACTAATCGACGCGCTACAGGAAGATCAGCGGTACGAAGACCAGGTCCGGCCACCGATCGAGCTGCTCGACGAATCGGCGCACATGTTTCACCGTATCCGTTCTGATCGTCCCCGCAATTGCGGCCTCCTTGAGGAACGCCGCAGCGGTGAGTGCCTGGTGCACCTTTCCAGCGCGTTTGTAGTAGCGCATGACCTCGGAGCAGAGATTGGCGATCTCAGAGGTCTGGCCCACAAGAAGTAGCGACTCCATGAGATCGAGCGAAGCGTTTGCCGCCTCGTCTGCCATGCCCAATTGATCGCATGCGGCCTTCGCCGCGCGCAACCTGGCTACCGATTGTTTCAGGTCGCCTGCAAGTCTCGGTGTAACTGCGAGCTTCCAATCGGACCGCGCAATTTCCGTGCGCAATCGAAGCGCCGAGTAAACCTCACGCGCGCGAACTAGAAAGGCCTCCGCCCGCGCACCCTCCCCCAGCTCGATCCAGCACGCGCCGGCGTTGTATGCCTGCCGTGCCGTCTCCACCCGGTCCCCCTTCCCTTCCGCGTAAGCAAGCAGCTCCTCGAAAATTGCTACGGCACCGGGGTAGTCGCGGCGGTAATAGAGCACGCCGGCGTGGACGCTGCGGGCGCGCATGGCCCGGTCGGTGTCGCCGTACTCGGTGAAGATGGCGGCGCTCAGCGCGGCCTGCTCGGCGGCGTCGCCGAGGCGGTCGGTGTAGGTCAGGATCACCGAACGGATGTAGGAGAGATTGGCGGACTCGAAGGTGCGCGAGCCGAAATGCGCGAGCTCCTCGGCGGCATGGTCGAGAGCCTCGAGCGCGAGGTCGTATTCGGCGAGGTAGCGCAGGGCGTTGGCGCGCTCTTTCCACGCCAGGCCGCGCAGGGCACGGATCGAATCGAGGGGATAGTCATCGGCGGAGAGGGCATCGGCGATGGTCACGGCCGAATCGGCCAGGTTCCGGGCGTGGATCGGCTCGCGCTCACAGGCGGCGTTGGCGGCTTCCGCCAGCACGCGCACCGCGCCGAGGGTCCGGTACTCCTTCTTACGATCGACGCGCTCCCGTACGAAGGCGACCGGGTTCCTGAGAAGGGGCGCGAACGCCTCGGCGGCGTCGACGTACTCCTGCTGCGACTGGGCGGCGAAGGTGAAGAGATCGTCGTCGCTGCCGTGCCCGGCGTCGAGGACGCCGGCCATCTCCCACGACGCCGGCGAGGCCAGGGCATCGAGGAAGGCACGGATCCCGTTCAGCCGGACGGTGCACTCCGCGCATTCGGCGAGGTGCGCGGCCGTCTCCGGATCCTTCCGGGGTCCGTCGGGAAGCAGGGCGTACTCGGCGAGATGGTCTTCGTCCAGATGACTCATGATGGAACCCTCGTGATCGATTCGAAGATGAGACGCGCGGCCTTCCGGCAGTGATGGAGTAGCTGGCGCACGTAAAGGGGAGCTACGTCGAGCTCCACGGCGACGTCCTGCATCGATTTGCCCTCCAGGTGGAAGCGTTTCAGGGCGTCCTGACAGCGCGGCCGCAACCGGGAGAGGGTCTCGGCGACGGCCAGGCGCATGGCGATGGTGTCGGCGAGCGAGGCTTCGTCGCCGACGTCGTCCGATTCGACGTCGCCGAAGACGCTGCGCTCGCGCTCGCGCTTCCTCCAGTACTCGAGGCATTCGTTCCTGACCGCCCCTCGGAAGTACGGCTTGAGCTCTCCCCGCACGATGCCCGGGTTGGTGAAGTAGCGCGTGAAGATGTCGTGGACGATCGACTCGGCGTCGCCGAAGGGGACCCGGAAGTCGCGGACGGCGATCATCCGGAGCAGGCGGGCGTGCTGGTGGTAAACCTCGGCGAACGGTTCCTGGGCCGCGGACATGACGGGGATTTGAGCGCAAGGCAGCGGCCGCTCCGCAATCGCTTCGTTACCGGCCGCTCGATCGTCACGCATGCGAGTCATTGTACCTTCAGAGGAACGAATAATGCCCTTCCCTCATGGTACAGCATACGTCACAAAACAAGACTACCAATTGGGGAGCGGATGGTGTAGGGGAGTCGAAGGCATTCACCACAGGGACACAGCCCTCTCCCGGATGCGCGCGAAGGCGCGCTCCGCGAGTTAGCCCGCATTTCTCACAGACTCACTTGAATCGCCGGCACTCTGTTACCCGTCGAGGGCCTTCTCCCCACGCGGGTTTTTGCGGGGGGAGAAGGTGCCGACAGGCGGATGAGGGGGGCGTATACGCGATATGTGTGTGGTACCGACTTTCAGTTCCGAGGCGGATTGAGAGAGACGCGTGCATGGTTTCCCTCTGCTCGCGCGCAACTGACAAACGCGTGAAACGCCCCCTCATCCGCCTGTCGGCACCTTCTCCCCCGCCAGAAACCGCGGGGGAGAAGGCCCTCGACGGGTGACAGAGTGCCGGCGATTCACGTGAGAGTGTGAGAATGCGGGTTAGTCACGTCAGAGCCGGCCGGTTTGTGGTGGACGCGTCAGCAGCCGGCGGCGCCGCCCTGGTAGACGATCTTCCACTTGCCGTTCGGACTACGTTTCAGGATCACGTAATCGTGACTCTCGTAGTATTCGGTCCTGGCGATGACCTCGTCCGTACCGTCTTCGTCGAGATCGATCGTGTCGAAGACGTTCATCGTCGCCGTGCTGTCAGCATCATTTGACCCTGGTCAACACCCGCGTCCCCACCCTCACCAGCGCGTTCTCGCGCTCGATGCCGTGGCGTTTGTCGAGGACCGACTGGCGGATGACGCGCATCATCTGGTCGAACTGATCTTCGACGCGGTCGATCGCTACGCGGGCGTCTTCGATGGCCCGCTGCATGTTCAGGATCACTTCGACGCCGGCCAGGTTGACGCCGAGGTCGCGGGTCAGGGCCAGGATCATCTCCAGCTTGCGGATCTCGCTCTCGCCGTAGAGCCGCGTGTTGCCCTGCGTGCGGGCCGGCTTGATCAACCCTTCCCGCTCGTAAAGACGAAGCGTCTGCGGATGGATGTTGTACCTCTCGGCGATCACCGAGATCATTACGTATCCATCTGCGCGTCGGCGGGACATGGTGTTGGGTTCTGGGGTTACTGAGTTGCTGGGTTGCTGGGTTGCTTGGTTACTGGGTTGCTGGGTTACTCGGGTTGCTTGAGTTGCTGGGTGCCTTTAGCAACCCAGCAACTCAGCAACTGAGCAACCGTTTTACTCAGCAACCGTTTACTTGTGTTCGTCGACGACTTCGGCGTCGATCACATCATCCTTCGTATCAGCGGTTGCCGAACCGGCCGGCTCGCCTGCTCCGGGTGCCGATCCCGCCCCACCGGCGGCGTTTGCGGAGGCGTTCTGGTACATCACCTCGGCGAGCTTATGCGAGGCGCTCGTCAGCGATTCCGTGGCCTTCTTGATGTTGTCGATTCCGCCGGTCTCCATCGCTTTGCGCGCTTCGGAGATGGCGTTCTCGAGGTTGCTCACATCCGAGCCCGAGATCTTGTCCCGGTTCTCGTTGAGCATCTTCTCGACCTGGTAGACGAGCGAGTCGAGCTGGTTCTTGGCCTCGATCTCCTCACGCCGCTGCTTGTCTTCCGCGGCATGCGACTCGGCGTCGTGGACCAGCTTCTCGACCTCGTCCTTCGACAGGCCGGAGGTGCTGGTGATGGTGATCTTCTGCTCCTTGCCGGTACCGGTGTCTTTCGCGGAGACGGTCATGATGCCGTTGGCGTCGATGTCGAACGTGACCTCGATCTGGGGCATGCCGCGCGGCGCGGGCGGAAGGCCGATCAGGTGGAAGACGCCGAGGAGCTTGTTGTCCTTGGCGAAATCGCGCTCGCCCTGGAGGACCTTGATCTCGACCGAGGTCTGATTGTCCGCGGCGGTGGAGAACGTCTCCATCTTGCGCGTCGGGATGGTGGTGTTGCGCTCGATCAGCTTCGTGGCCACGCCGCCCAGCGTCTCGATGCCGAGGGAGAGCGGGGTGACGTCGAGAAGAACGACGTCCTTCAGACCGGCGTCGCCGGAGAGGACGCCGCCCTGCACGGCCGCGCCGACGGCCACGACTTCGTCCGGGTTGACGCCTTTGTGGGGCTCTTTGCCGAAGAAGTCCTGCACCATCTTCTGGACCATGGGGATGCGGGTCGAGCCACCGACGAGGACGACTTCATCGATCTTCTTCGGATCGACGCCGGCGTCGCTGAGGGCCTGCTTGAGCGGTCCCATCGTTTTCTGCACGATGTCGCCGATCAGCTGCTCGAACTTGGCGCGGGTGAGCGACATGTTGAGATGCTTCGGTCCTGACTGATCGGCGGTGATGAACGGCAGGTTGAGGTCGGTGGACATGGTCGACGACAGCTCGATCTTCGCCTTCTCGGCCGCTTCTTTGAGGCGCTGCAGAGCCATCTTGTCCTTCGAGAGATCGATGCCCTGGTCCTTGCGGAACTCTTCGATGATCCAGTCGATGAGGCGATGGTCGATGTTGTCGCCGCCGAGGTGCGTGTCGCCGTTGGTCGACTTCACTTCCACCACGCCGTCGCCGACCTCGAGCACGGAGATGTCGAACGTACCGCCGCCGAAGTCATAGACGGCGATGGTCTCGTTCTTCTTCTTGTCGAGGCCGTAGGCAAGCGCGGCGGCGGTCGGCTCGTTGACGAGGCGCTCGACCTTGAGGCCGGCGATCTCGCCCGCGTCTTTGGTGGCCTGGCGCTGGGAGTCGTTGAAATAGGCCGGCACGGTGATGACCGCGCGGTCGACTTTTTCGCCGAGGTAGTCTTCGGCGGCCTGCTTCAGCTTCTGCAGGATCATCGCGGAGATCTCCGGGGGCGAGTAGAGCTTCCCGTCGATTTCCACGCGCGCGTCGCCGTTGGAGGCGCGGGTCACCTTGTAGGGGACCATCTTCATCTCTTCGCTGACTTCTTCGTACTTACGGCCCATGAAGCGCTTGATCGAGAAGACCGTGTTCTCAGGGTTGGTAACGGCCTGGCGCTTGGCGACCTGACCGACCAGACGCTCACCGTTGCGGGCGAAACCGACCACCGAGGGGGTGATGCGGCTTCCTTCGGCGTTGACGATGACTTTGGGCTCATTGCCCTCCATGACCGCCACGACGGAGTTCGTCGTACCGAGGTCGATGCCGATGATTTTAGACATATGTTTTTCTCCTACTGACACTTACCGCGACCTTAGCGCGATGTCATCAGATTCTGTGCCATCTGAAACCTGAGTGCATCGCAGTGATATTCCTGGGCGCGGTCTCGGGGTTGGGGGGCTCGGGGTTGTTGGTTATCGGTTGTCGGTTACGGTTGTCGGTTATCGGTTGTCCGGTAGCCTTTCCAACCGATAACCGATAACCGATAACCTTCCAGCCCCCAACCGCGAGACCGCGAGACCCGGTGCACGCAATGCCCGTACCTCCCCTCGCGTTATGATCGCCGTCCGAACGGAGGGTTATCGATGCTTCCCAATTTTTCTCAACAACAACCGGCGTGGATCTCGGCGAGCACGGCGGAGATGGAACAGCGGACCAGGACGTTCGTCCGTGCGGTCTATGGATGGATGTTCGGCGGGCTCTTGCTTACGGCGTTCGCGGCGCTCTGGGTGGTGATGTCGCCGGCACTCCAGCAGATCGTCCTCGGCACGCCGATGGTCCGGTTCGGGCTGATGATCGCCGAGCTCGGCATCGTCTTCTGGCTGTCGTTCAAGATCCGCACGATGGCGCCGAGCACGGCCGCCGCGGCGTTCCTCGTTTACTCGCTGCTCAATGGGCTGACGTTGAGCGTGATTTTCCTGGCCTACACCCAGAGCTCGATCGCCATGGCCTTCGTCACCGCGTCGGCAATGTTCGGCGCGATGTCGATCTACGGACTGGTGACGAAACGCGATCTGACGTCGGTGGGCTCGTTCTTCTTCATGGGACTGATCGGCATCGTCATCTGCAGCGTGGTCAATCTGTTCCTCAAGTCGGACGGCCTGTCGTTCGTGATCTCGCTCGTCGGCGTCTTCGTCTTCCTCGGCCTGACGGCCTGGGACAACCAGAAGCTGAAGGTCATGGCCACCGCCACCGGGCCGCAGCAGGAGAGCTTCGCCGTCATCGGCGCGCTGATGCTCTACCTCGATTTCATCAATCTGTTCCTGTTCATCTTGCGGTTGTTCGGCGGCCGGCGTCGGTAATTGCGCTTCGCGCGTTGTCGGTTATCGGTTGCGCTTCGCGTGTTAGACAACCGATAACCGACAACCGACAACGCGCGAAGCGCTACGGCTGCTTCGCCTGGATCTCTTTCACCAGGCGCACCAGGACCATCGTCATCTCGTGGATCGAATGGATGACGCCGACCTCGAAGGCCGAGGGGGGCTCGCCGGCGGCGCATGCGCAGTAGTTGCAGGGACCGCCGCGGCCACCGTCGTGTTGCTCGAGAGGATGCCCGCAGGCACAGGAGTCTTTGGCCAGTTGCATACGCAAAGGATAGACGCAATCAACCGGCAACGAGAACGATGTAGCGAAGGAAGCCTGACGCTACACTGCGCAGCGTGTCATCCGCGCACCCCCAGTCCCGCCTCATCGGCGCCGTCGCGCTCCTGGCGCTGCTGCTCGCCATGGCGCTGATCGTCGCCTCATCGGTTGGGGCGACGGATGTCTCCTGGCGCGCGGCGCTGTCGGGGGATGACACCGCGCGGGCCATCCTCATCGGAATCCGGTTGCCGCGCGCGCTGCTGGCGGCGCTGGTTGGCGCGACGCTGGCGGTGGCCGGCGTCACGTTCCAGACGCTGCTGCGAAACCCACTGGCCGATCCATTCATCCTCGGCGTTTCCGGCGGCGCGGCGTGCGGCGCCTCGATCGCCACGGCGGCCGGGCTGGCCCGCCTTCCCGGCGTGGTTCCGGCCATCGCCTTCGCCGGCGCGTGCGGCGCGACCGCGGCGGTGTTCCTGCTGGCGCGGCGCCGTGAATACACCGACCCGACCCGCCTCCTGCTCTCCGGCCTGGTGTTGAATGCTTTCTTTTCCGCGGTGATCCTCATCTCCTTCGGCGTCTCGCGGCAGAGCGATCTGACGGCGGCGCTGCGCTGGATGATGGGGACGCTCTTCGGCGCCACCTGGAGCGACGTCGTGCTGCTGACGGTGCTGCTCCTCATCGCCATGGTCACGCTGGCCACGATCGGAAACGATCTGCGCATGCTGGCCTTCGGCGAAGACGACGCCAAGTCGCGCGGCGTGCAGGTGGAGCGGGTGAAGCTGATCGGCTTCATCACCGCCTCGATCGTCACCGGCGCGGCGGTGTCGGTCAGCGGCATCATCGGCTTCGTCGGCCTGCTGGTGCCGCATCTCATCCGCATGATCTGGCGGCGCGACTTCCGCTTCCTCCTGCCGCTCTGCGCGCTGGGCGGCGGCGTGCTCGTCGTCCTGGCCGACCTTCTGTCGCGCATCGTGGTCACCTCATCCGAGCTGCCGATCGGGGCATTCACCGCCGTCCTCGGCGTACCGTTCTTCCTCTCGCTGTTGCGGAGGAACCGCTGATGCTGGAACTTCGAGGCGTTTCGTTCGCCTACGAAGGGGTGCAGGCGGTCGACGGAATCACGGCCTCGTTCGACCGCACGCAGCTCATCGCCCTCATCGGTCCGAACGGCTCGGGAAAGTCGACGCTGCTCAAGCTCGTCGCCAACGTCCTGGCGCCGCGCGCCGGGGAGATCGCTTTCGACGGCAGGCGCCTGCGCGATTGGCCGGCGAAGGAGTACGCCAAACAGGTGGCCTACCTTCCGCAGGATCCCGATCCGACGTTCTCGATGCGGGCCATCGATGTCGTCGTCTCCGGACGCGCTCCGTTCCTCGGCCGTTTCGCCTGGGAGTCAGACTCCGACTACGACGAAGCGGAGCACGCTCTTTCACTCTGCGACGCCACGCACCTCGGCGGACGCTATCTCGACGAGATGAGCGGCGGAGAGAGAAAGCGCATCTTCCTGGCCCGTGTCCTGGCCGCGCGGCCGCGGCTCATCCTGCTCGACGAGCCGCTGGCGTCGCTCGATATCTCGCACGTGCAGCAGTTCTCGGCGCTCCTCCGCGACATCGTCGACCGCACCGGGGTCACCGTCGTCTACGCCACGCACGACCTGAACTGGGCCGCCGCCTACAGCGATCGCATGCTGGTCATGCAGCGCGGCTCCCTCGCCCGCGATGCCACACCAGCCGAGGTCATGCAGCCGGACGTGGTGCGGGAGCTCTTCGGCTTTGACGCCGAGGCGGTGGCGATGGGCGGGCGGAGCTGGCTGGTACCAAAGGTTAACCCGTCATCCTGAGCCGCCGGAGCCGCGTAATCGCGATAGCGATTGCGCGGCGGAGGACGGTCGAAGGACCCCCAAGTTGTATCCCGGTTGGGCGGCGCAATAGTCGAGATTCCGCCGCCCGCCCGGGTTGCAGGCTTGGGGTCCTTCACCGTCCTCAGCCCCTACCGGGGCATCGGCGGTTCAGGATGACAGCGGGGGGATTACTTCTCAAACTCCCACGCCAGCTTCTTCAACGTCCGGTCGGCGCGCTCGATGAGCTGCAGGATGTCTTTCTTCGCGTGCGCGGCGGAGAAGAACGCCGCCTCGAGCTGTGACGGCGGCAGGTAAACGCCCTCGGCCAGCATCAGGTGGAAGAAGCGGGCGAACTTGTCGCGGTTCGATCGGTTTGCGCTCTCGTAGTCGGTGACCGGCCCCGCGGTGAAGAAGATCGTCCACATCGAGCCGGCGCGGTTGATCGTCAGCGGCACGCCGTGCTTGTCGGCCGCCTTGCGAACACCGGTCTCGAACTCGTTCGTGCGCTCTTCGAGGTCGGCGTAGATCGACGAGTTCTTCAACACGCCGAGCGTGGCCTTCCCTGCCGCCACCGCCACCGGATTGCCCGACAGCGTTCCGGCCTGGTACATCGGACCGAGCGGCGAGACGAGCTGCATCAGCTCGCGGCGTCCGCCATACGCGCCGATGGGCATGCCGCCGCCGATGATCTTGCCGAGCGTGGTGATGTCGGGCGTCACGCCGTACACCGACTGCGCGCCGCCGTACGCCACGCGGAAACCGGTCATCACCTCGTCGAGAATGAGCAGCGCGCCGCGCGCGGTGCAGAGATCGCGCAGCCCTTTCAGAAAGCCTTCCGCCGGCGGGATGCATCCCATGTTTCCAGCCACCGGCTCGACGATGATCGCCGCCACCTCATCATCCATCGCCTTGCGTACCGCATCGAGGTCGTTGTACGCGACGCTTACCGTCAGCTCGGTCACCTCTTTCGGCACGCCGGCGGAGTCGGGAACGTTGAACGTCGCGCCGCCGCTCCCGGCCTTCACCAGCAGCGAGTCGACGTGGCCGTGATATCCGCCGTCGAACTTGATGATCTTTTTCCGCCCCGTGGCCGCGCGCGCCAGCCGGAGCGCGCTCATGGTGGCCTCGGTGCCGGAGTTGACCAGCCGCACCATCTCGATCGACGGGATGGCCTGCACGATCATCTCGGCCAGCTCGATCTCGCCGAGCGTCGGCGCGCCGAAGGAGAAGCCGCGCGTGGCCGCCTTCTTCACCGCCTCGACGACGTAACGATGACCATGGCCGAGGATCATCGGCCCCCACGAGCCGACGCAGTCGATGTACTGGACGTTGTCGGCGTCGAAGATGCGCGAGCCGAGGGCCTGATCGATGAACAGCGGCGTACCGCCGACGCCTCGAAAGGCGCGTACCGGTGAGTTGACGCCGCCGGGAATGATCTCCTGCGCACGTTGGAAGAGAGTTTCGGAGTTTTTACCCATGTAGGGGGCGGATTATATGGGGGACGTCGGAGCGCGTTTTCGTGTTAGTACGCGTTCTCGTGCTTCAGCCCGTGAATCACGGTCATGAAGAGGATCTTCAGATCGAGCAGGAGCGACCAGTTCTCGATGTAGTAGAGGTCGTGCTCGATGCGGATGCGGATCGAGGTATTGCCGCGCCAGCCGTGGACCTGTGCCCATCCGGTCATGCCGGCCCGGACCTTGTGGCGGAGCATGTAGTGCGGGAACTCGGCGCGGAACTGTTCGACGAACTGCGGCCGCTCGGGACGCGGACCGACCACGCTCATGTCGCCGAGGAGGACGTTGAAAAGCTGCGGCAGCTCGTCGAGGGAGGTCTTCCGGATAAAGACGCCGACGCGCGTCCGGCGCGGGTCATCCTTCTCGGCCCACTTGGCGCCGGTGTCTTTCTCCGCGCCGACGCCCATCGAGCGGAACTTGAAAATGTCGAACGGCTTGCCGTCCAGCCCCATCCGCTCCTGGCGATAAAACACCGGCCCGCGGTCGCCGAGCTTGATGGCGACGGCAACGAGCAGCATCACCGGCGAGAAGACGATCAGGGCCATGGTGGCCACGACGAGATCGAAGCCGCGCTTGAGGAAGCGGCTCCACCCTTCCAACGGCGTCTCGGAGAGGTTGATGGTCGGCAGGCCGTCGAGGTCCTCCACCCGGGAGCGCAGCACCATGAACTGCAGCAGGTCGGGGACGACGTGGATGGCTACGACGCTGCGCACGAGGCGGTCGAGGAGCACCATCATCGCTTCCGACGAGGCATGCGGCAGGGCCACGAAGACGTGGTCGATCTTCTGTTCGTCGATCACGCGCTCGGCGTCGTCGATCGTTCCGAGGCATTCCAGCGCATCGAGCTTCGACTCCTCACCGTTTCGGAGATAGCCGACCACGCGGAATCCGAGCTCGCGATGTCCGTTCACACGGTCCACCACCGCGCTGGCCAGCTCGCCGCTGCCGGCGATGAGCACGCGGTCGAGCCGCTTCCCTTCCCGGTGTCCCCGCTCCACGATCGCCCGCACGATGGCCCGGCCGAGGATCACGAAGAAGATCGCGCAGACCAGGAAGATCAGCAGCGTCGCCCGCGAGTAGAGAATGTCCGGGCGCCCGGGCCGCACCCAGAGCAGCACGCCGGAGAAGACCACCGTGGCCACGATCGAGCCGATGGCCACCGACAGCCACTCCTCCGCTCTCGACCGCGTCGGCCGGATGCGATAGAGCCCCTGCACAGCGAAGGCGAGCGGGAAGACGATGGTCACGATCGGCAGAAGCTGGAGATAGGTCTCCACCTCCTGCTGCCCTTTCGTGACCGGGATGACCTTCACGCTGAAGCGGAGAAACCAGGCGCAGAGCATCGCCAGATTCGACGCCACGGCATCGTTGATCAGGTAGATGGATGATAACGTCCGATGTCGTTTCTCGATCACGCGATGACCTTTTGCAGCTCGACGAGCATCTCCCGTTGAAACCGCGCACGCGAAAACATCGCCGCGCGGGCGCGGATGGCCGCGCGATCCCACGGGTGCCGCTCCGCCTCGTCGAGAGCCTGGCGAAGCGAGTGTACCGCCGCCGTCCCGAAGAAAATTCCGGTCGTGTCCTCCACTACTGTGTCGCGCACGCCGCCGGTGCCGAGGGCCACGACCGGCGTTCCGAGCGACATCGCCTCCAGCGGCGTGATGCCGAAGTCTTCGACGCCGGGAAGGATCAGGCTCTGTGCGCGGCCGAGGTGATCGATGATCACATCTCTCGATACGTGCCCGAGGAACCGAACGTTGGGGCCGCTGCGCTTACGAAGAGCGTTCAGAAGCGGCCCGCCGCCGATGACGATGAGCTGCCGTTTGGTGTCGTTCACGGCGTCGACGGCCAGCTCGACATGCTTGTAGGGGACGAGCGCCGAGACGACGACGTGAAACTCGTCGCGTCGATCGGGCAGCGGCGCGGCCAGAAAGACATCGTCGGCGAAGGGAGGGACCACGGAGGCCTCACGGCCGTAGTAGCCCCGAATACGCTCGCGCACGAAGTCCGAGTTGGCGACGAAGCGGGTCACGCCCTTTGACGTGGCCACGTCCCATCGCCGGAGCCGCGCCGCCAGCGGCCGCGCCAGCGCGCGCTTCACGCCGCGCGGGAAGTAGTCATCGAACCGGTCCCAGATGTAGCGCATCGGCGTGTGGCAGTAACAGACGTGTGGTTTGCCGCGGCTGTCGACTCCTTTCGCCACCGCATGGCTCGAGCTGACGATGAGATCGAAACGGCGGAGGTCCCACCGCTTCACGGCGCGCGGGAAGAGCGGCAGCAGCGTGCGGTAGTTTGAGACCCGCGTCGCCAGCGGCTGCAACGCCGAGGTGTGAATGGTGTGCGACTCGATGGCCGGCGAAACGCTGCCGGGAAAGTGAAAGAGCGTGAAGAGCTCCGCGCCCGGCACGAGATCGAGGATGGCTTCCAGCACGTGCTCCCCGCCACGCATTCCGGTCAGCCAGTCGTGGATGACGGCCACGCGGCCGAAGGAGGGATGTTCCTTCATCGCGGATCGTTCTTCTTCCGCTTCGGCGCCGGCGTCGACGCCAGCGGGTAGTCGCCTTCCTCGGCGCAGCGGTCGCACAGGTGATCGTTCCGAAAGTACTCCTCGGATTCGACCTCAGCGAGACAGCGGACGCAGAGATGCTTTCCCGTTCGTTCGTTCACGTTGCGCCTCGGAGAATCATCGAGCATCGGTACGGTTGTTGTAGCACGGAATACGATTCTGTTTTCGAGGGCAGGAGGAGTTCCATGATCCGAGTGCGCAAAGCCGGGGAGCGAGGGCATTTCAACCACGGGTGGCTCAACACCTTCCACACCTTCTCATTCGCCGATTATCACGACCCCGACTTCATGGGTTTCCGCGCGTTGCGCGTGATCAACGAGGACTACGTGACGCCCGGGCAGGGCTTTGGCACGCATGGCCATCGCGACATGGAGATCGTTACGTATGTGCTCGAAGGAGCGTTGAGTCACGCCGATTCGATGGGCACCGGTTCCGTGATCCGGCCCGGTGAAGTGCAGCGCATGAGCGCCGGCACCGGCGTGATGCACAGCGAGAAGAACGCCTCGGACGAGCCGGTGCACCTTCTCCAGATCTGGATCCTGCCGGAGCGCCACGGGCTTCGTCCGGAGTACGAACAGAAAGAGTTTCCCGCCTCCGAGCGCGATGGCAGGCTCCGCCTGGTGGCCTCGCGCGACGGCCGCGACGGCTCGCTGACGATTCACCAGGACGTCGATCTCTACACCACGACCCTGCGCGACGGCGCCAGCGTCGCCCTCGACATCCGTCCGAACCGCTACGGCTGGCTGCAGGTAGCGCGCGGAGCTGTTTCGCTCAACGGACAGCCGCTCATCGCGGGCGATGGGGCGGCGATCGAGAACGAGACGAAGGTGACGATCGCGGGGGATGGGGAGGCGTTGTTGTTTGATTTGAATTGAGCCGGCACGGCCGGCAGCGTTGGTTGCCCAAGGCTCCGCCAGCAGTGCAGCAAGAACGTTCTGACGCGCACGCTCCTGGACCCTGCGAGGACCCTGGGAGCGCAACAAAGCACCGTCATCCTGAGCCGCCGGAGCCGCGTAATCGCGGAGCGATTGCGCGGCGAAGGACGGTCGAAGGACCCCCAAGTTGTATCCCGGTTGGGCGGCGGAATCGTCGGCGTTCCCCCTCCCTCTCAGGGTTATCAGGCTGGGGGTCCTTCGGCGCGCTCTGCCCCTCCGGGGCGGCCGCCGCCTCAGAGTCTGTGCAGAAATCAGGTGCACGATTGCAAACATAGATCTATAATGACTTATGAGCGTTAAGCGTCAGAAGGTGAGACTGGCCGAGGCCGATCGTTCCCAGGTGCGCGTGATGGTGGTGGATCCGGATCGGTTGGTGCCGGAGAATGACCAGGTTCGTGCTGTCTGGAGATTCGTAGAGGGTTTGGATCTGGACGCGTTTTACGAACAGGTCAAAGCGGTGAAGGGTGAGCCAGGAAGGCCGCCGATCGATCCGAAGATCCTCATGGCCCTGTGGATTCAGGCGACGCTGGATGGAATCGGTTCGGCGCGAGAGATCGCCCGTCTGTGCGAGATGCACGCGAGGTATCAGTGGATCTGTGGAGGGGTGACTCCTGGATACCACCGGCTGTCGGACTTTCGGAGCAACTCCGAACAGAAGTTCGACGAGTTGCTCACGGATACGGTTGCCGTGTTGATGCACAAAGGCCTTGTCGATTTGGAACGCGTGGCTCAGGACGGCATGAAAGTTCGCGCGTCGGCAGGGACCGGATCGTTCCGGAGTGGCAACCGGCTGGAGGAACTGCGCACGATCGCAGAGGAGCAAGTTCGTTATCTCAAAGAAGAGGTGGAGCAGGACGGATCGGCCGGAAACCGGCGGCGAGAAGCAGCACGCGCGCGAGCTGCCGAGGATTCAGGCGCAGCGCATCCGAGAGGCATTGGCAGAGTTACCTGAGATCAAACAGCGGAAGAAGTCGAACAACGGAAAGAAGAAGACCGAAGCGCGTAGCTCAACCACGGATCCATCTGCCCGAGTCATGAAGATGGCCGACGGCGGCTTCCGGCCTGCGTTGAACGTGCATCTGGTCAGCGATACGAAGACGAAGGTGATCGCCGCGGTCGAGGTCAACAACCACGGCACCGATCTCCGAATGGCCGTCCCCCTGGCCGAGCAAGTTCACGAGCGTCACGGAAAGAATCCATCCCAGTGGTTGGAAGATGGTGGATGCGTAACCCTCGATGGGATCAACAAGTTTGCCGAACGCGGCATCGATGTGATCGCACCCATTCGCGAGCCGCGTAGCAGTGGAAAGAAGGCCACCGAGGTGCGAGCGACCGACTCGGCAGCGGTGGCTGCGTGGCGGAAGCGAATGGATACCGAGGAAGCGAAAGTTATTTACAAACAACGAGGTGCCACCGCCGAACTGGTTAACGCACACGCGCGCAACCACGGGTTGCACCAGTTCCTCGTTCGCGGCATCCAGAAAGCACGCTCGGTCGTGTTACTCCTGGCCATCACCCACAACATGCGCCGCTCGTGGGCTCTGACTTGAGTACCGACTGAGTACCGACCGACTGAGTTAGGCGCTCGGACAGCGGAAACGGCTTGATCCCACGCAAGTTCTGACCCTCGCGTCACCAGATCCGATCAGCTTTCTACGCAGCTAGTTTCACTCCACAGCCTCGCCATCCACGCAACGTGACTCAACCTGATCGTAAAATCCGGATCACCCGATTCCTGCACAGCCTCTCAGGATGACAGGTAACCTCCCAGAGGTATCCTCCCCACATGGTCGTCCTCTTCCGCTTCCTCTTCGCGATCTTCAAGAGCCGGTTCCGGCGGCCACTCGGAATTCTCGACGAATGCATCATCGCCATGCGCGTGTGGCCGAACGATCTCGATCTCAACATGCACATGAACAGCGGCCGGTACATCAGCATGATGGACATCGGCCGCGTCGAGATCCTGGCGCGCACGCGATTGCTGCGGCCGGTTCTGAAGCTGGGATGGCGGCCGATCGTCGGGGCGACATTCATCCGCTACCGCAAGTCGCTCCTCCCCTTCGAGCGATTCACCGTCCGCTCGCGCGTCGTCTGCTGGGACGAGAAGTGGCTCTACTTCGAGCATATTCTGGAACGGCGCAGCGAGGTGGCGGCGCAGGCCTACGTGCGCGCACTCATGCGCGGGAAGGGTGCGAACGTCACACCCCGCCAGTTGCTCGAACTGGCCGGGAAGCCGGATCTGGCGTCGCCCCCGATGCCGGAGGCGATCGCGGCATGGCGTGACATCATCGAGCACGGATGAAGAAGCAGGACAAAGCAACCCGCATCGGCGAAATCCTCGACGACCTCTACCCCTCCCCTCCCATCCCCCTCGAGCACGCCGACCCCTTCACTCTTCTGGTCGCCGTCGTGCTCTCGGCGCAGACGACCGACGTGCAGGTCAACAAGGTGACGCCGGCGCTGTTCAAACGCGCATCGACGCCGGAGAAACTCGCCGTGCTCAGCGAGGGGGAGATCCTGGCGTTCATCCGGAGCTGCGGCCTCGCTCCGGGGAAAGCGCGCAACATCCGCAAGCTGGCACAAACGATCGTCGATGAGCACGGCGGGAAAGTCCCGAAGGACATCGAGGCGCTCGAGAGACTCCCCGGCGTCGGCCACAAGACCGCCAGCGTGGTCATGTCGCAGGCATTCGGCGAGCCGGCCTTCGCCGTCGACACCCACATCCACCGTCTCGCGCACCGATGGGGACTGTCATCAGGAAAGAACGTCGAGCAGACCGAGCGCGATCTGAAGAAGCTCTTCCCTCGCCGGGATTGGGCCAAACGCCACCTGCAGATCATCTACTTCGGCCGCGAGTACTGTCCCGCCCGCAATCACGATTTCGAAGCTTGTCCGATCTGTTCATGGGCTTCCACACAGCGCCTGCGGCGCGTTGTCGGTTCTCGGTTGTCGGTTGCTTCGCCGAGGGGAACGAGCTCGAGAAAATAAGTCTCGTCGCGCCGGGTGTTCTCCTGACCACCCGTGCATAACGTCAAATCAACCGACAACCGACAACAACGCGCGAAGCGCATGCTCAACAGACTCTTCATCATTCTCCTCTTCGCCGCCTCGGCCAAAGCCGCTGTCCACGCGGACGCCGCCGCCCAGTTCGAAGTCCGCCATGCGCCTGACTGGATCGATACGACTACCGCCGACACGCGCACCGCAAACGGCAGCGCCCGCTCCGGGATCGACGGACTGCTCGAAGATCATCAGGTTCGCGTCACCGGCGCGACCGTCGACGAGTATTACCGGCGGGTGCAGCGCGTGGTGACCTCGGCCGGCGTGCAGAACGCCTCGCAGCTCAGCATCGACTTCGATCCCTCCTATCAGCGGCTGGTCCTCCACGCCGTGGCCATCATCCGCGACGGTAAAAGAATCGAGGAGATGGCGCGCGACGAAGTGCGAATCATCGAGAAGGAATCCGACTCCAAGGACAGCATCTACGACGGCCAGCTCACGGCTCTGCTGTTTCTCAAGGACGTCCGGCCCGGCGATGTGATCGATTACTCCTGGACCCTGGAAGGCTCGAACCCGCTCCTCGGCGGCCGCTACGCCGACGAATTCGATTTCAGCGCGCACGTGCCCACACGCCTGATGCGCCACCGCCTGCTCTGGCCGGCAAATCGCCCGATCCACATCAGCAGGCCCGCCAGGATCGAACATCGCGGCGCGGAAGACGTGTACACCTGGGAGAGGCGCGACGTCGGATCGACCGACGCCGAGGATTCGACCCCCGACTGGTACGAGCCGTGGGAGACCGTGCAGGTCACCGAATACGCCTCATGGAACGACGTGGCACGGTGGGCCGACGCACTTTTCCATGTTGATGACGCGTCCCACGCCGCGGTCACCAGGCTGGCCAACGAGATCCGGGGGGCGAATCAAGGGCGCGACGCGCAGCTCGTCGCCGCCATCCGGTTCGTACAGGACGACATCCGCTACCTCGGCATCGAGATGGGCCGCGGCTCGCACGAGCCCCGGCAGCCGTCAGCCGTCGTGACCCAGCGCTACGGCGATTGCAAAGACAAAGCACTGCTGCTGGCCTCGCTCCTCCGCGAGCTCGGCATCGAGGCCTACCCGGCGCTGGTCAACACCAAGCTGCGGGCACACCTCGACGGCTACCTGCCGTCGCCCTTCCTGTTCGACCACGTGATCACGCAGGTCCTCGACGGCGGCAGGACCTACTGGATCGACGGCACGCTCTCCGATCAGGGGGGAACGCTGGCGACGATCGAGACGCCGAACGATGAGCGGACGTTGATCGTCCGTCCGGAGACGAAGGCGCTGGCACCGATCGTCGTCCACAATCGCGGCAAGGTCTCCGTAGAAGAAATCATCCGCACCGACAACCAGCGGATGACCCTCGAGGTCACCTCGACCTACTCCGGGCATGACGCGGATGACATCCGATCCCGGCTGGCCACCGAGTCGCTCGCCGACGTGGCCAAAGCGCACCTGAACCGCTACGCCGCCGACCATCCGCGCATCGAGGCGCTCGGCCAGCCGTCGATCGCCGATGACCGCCTCCGCGATGTCCTGGTCATCCACGAGCGCTACACCATCCACGACCTCTGGAGGGGCGGCTCCTGGACCTATTACCCGCGCGCCGTCGAGCAGCACCTGACGCGTCCCGAAACGCTGGTCCGCTCCATGCCGCTGGCCATCGACTATCCGCTCGACGTGACCGAGCGGCTCATCATCCGCGGAGGCGCCAGGGTCCACGCCGAAGAGAACGACAACGTCCTCGACGGTCCGGCGCTTCACTACGAGCAGCACATCGCACCTGGACGCGATCTGGTCATCACCACGATGCTCCGGACCACAAAGGATGCCGTATCGGTGGCTGCTGTGCCGGACCATCTGGCCGCCCTCAACGAAATGCGTGACAGCCTCGACGTTACGGTCGAGCCTGCGCATAGCACCGTCGCTCCCGTGGCCGCCGGGACCGCGGCCGTGGTGCTGATGGCCGGTCTCGCCACGACGATCGCCTTCCGCCGGAAAAAGCCGTGGAAATAGGCCTCCCCCCTCTTAATGTTTGTCCGAGTCTGGCGTGATTAGTCTGTACGCGAGCCGTTGAGTGACGTTGGTCGCCTCTACGGATCTCCAGGCAGCCTCACGAAATATCGGTAACAAATCAAAGGAGATTCTCAAGAATGCGTAGCACCGGAACAGTCAAGTGGTTCAACGATGCGAAGGGCTTCGGCTTCATCACCACCGAGGGCGGCGAGGACGTGTTCGTTCACTTCTCGGCCATTCAGTCGAAAGGTTTCCGCTCACTGGCCGAAGGTTCCCAGGTCGAGTTCGACCTCGTGCAGGGTCCGAAAGGACTCCAGGCGGCGAACGTCACGATTCCCCAGTAAACGTACAGACAGAGGCAGTGAACGAAAGGGCGGCGCGAGCCGCCCTTTTCGTGTGTGGGTTGCTTGGTTGCTGGGTTGCTGGGTTGCATGGTTGCTTCGTTGCTTGGTTGCTTGGTTACTGGGTCTCGCGGTTGCGCGGTCTCGCGGTCTCGCGGTGGGATACCAACCTACGAGGCCGTCCGACTACACACCGCGAGACCAAGCAACCCCGAGACCGCGAGACCAAGCAACCCAGCAACTCAGTAACTCAGTAACCCAGTAACCCAGCAACCACCCTCACGGCACCCCCCTCTCCCCCGGCCGCAGCGGCTTCCCGACGTCATCGAAATCGCGCATGAAGACGAACAGCCCGTAGTTGGACTGATTGCGGTCGAAACCGGCTACGAGTTGATCGTTGTAACGGTCGATCATGAAATCGAAGGGGTCGCTCGGATCGGTGTCGACGACCTGCATGTCGGCGTCGACCATCAGCAGTTTCCCCATCCGCAGCGTGCCGCCGCGGTAGTACATCGTGTTCTTCTCCTCCGGATGCGGGAGCACCAGCTCCGGAAGATGGCGGCCGGCGTCGAAGATCTGCACCAGCTCGTCGCCTTCGATGCGGACGTCGACCAGATGCAGCTCGACCTGCGGCGGCGGCAGGGCGTGATTGGGATCGAGCAACAGGTCGTTCCCCTGCGCGGAGATCCCGCGCTCCTTCGGCAGCTTCAGCATCTTCTCCATGGTCATGCCCACCGCTTTGAGCAGGCCGATACCGTTGATGCCGCAGATGTCGATCTTCGTCGGATGGATGCGGATCATTCCGTTCGAGGCCGAGACGTCCGCCCACATCGTGAAGGGGATGTCGACGATCTTGTGGATGATGCCGCTCTGTTTGAGCTGCTTGCCGGAAGGCTCGACGTGCAGATTGCGCAGCGGCGGATTCGGGTAGCCGAAGATGTAGCGATTCATCAGCACATCGAGGCTGGCGCTACGCATCCCGATCTCACCCGTATCGACCTTCAACACGAACGACGTCTTGTTGTCGAAGTTCAGCGGTGCTCCCGGCGTCTTCGACACCATTTCGCCGCGCAGGGCGTGAATGTCGAGATAGGCATCCTGATCGATGTGGAACCATACGTTGCGCATAAACGCCTGCGTCGGCGCCTTCGCCGCCGCCTCGGATGGCGTCGGAATCGGCTCGGTCCCGATCGGCGGGATCTCCGTCTTCGCCGGCCCGATCGCCGGCGCCAGCGGCCCCTTCACGCAACAGCAGGCAGGCAGGAGCAGAAGGGACAAAAGGACAGTCGTAATCGACGTGACAACAGCAACCGGCTTCCACGGCACTTGCATACGAATGGACGAGCTGTTCACGAAAGGTGCCCAGCCGGAGCGCTGGCGTCTCATCTGGCTCAGCGGCGTCTCGCCGCTGAGGGGGGCTACGAGAAACTGTATGGAGTCTTGCCAGACCGGAGGCGAGACGCCTCCGGGCCAGCCATCCGGGCCAGCCGGCGAGACGCCAGCGCTCCGGTAAAAGCAACAAGCACCCTCCCACGCCGTATCATCCCCCACACATGGACTATGGGATCGAGGTCAACGGCCTCACGAAAAACTACGACTCCTTCGTCGCGGTGAAAGACTTCTCCTTCGCCGTGAAGCGCGGCGAGGTTCTGGGACTGGTCGGACCCAACGGCGCGGGGAAGACCACCACGCTGCGCGCTCTGGCCGGAATCCACCCGCCCACCGACGGCACCATTCGCATCTGCGGCTTCGACCTTCGCAACGATGCCGTCGATGCTAAACGGCACCTGGCCTTCATGCCCGATGAGCCGCGTCTCTTCGATTACCTCACCGTCGAAGAACATCTGCAGTTCGTGGCCCGGCTCTACCAGGTCACCGGCGTAAAGGAGAAGATCGGGCCGCTCCTTCACGAATTCGAGCTGTCCGACAAGCGCAAAGCGCTCCCCTCCGAGCTGTCGCGCGGCATGAAGCAGAAGCTGATGATCGCCTGCGGCTTCATTCACGATCCCGACGTCCTGATCTTCGACGAGCCGCTGACCGGCCTCGATCCCCTCGGCATCCGCCGGATGAAAGAGTCGATCGTCCGACGCTCCCAGGCCGGCGCCTCGGTCGTCCTCAGCTCGCATCTGCTTCATCTCGTCGAAGAGCTCTGCGACACGGTGGCCGTCATCCAGCACGGCACCCGCATCGCCTACGACACCATCGACAACCTGAAGTGGAAGATCACCAGCGGGCGCAACGACCTCTCGCTCGAGGACGCCTTCCTGAAGATCACCGCCGAGGAGACGCCGTCGGCGTGATCGGAACCTTCTTAACGGTTGCCTTCCTGACGCTGAAGAACCGGATCATGCAGTGGCTCCGGCGTCTGCGCCAGCCGCGTTACCTCATCGGAGCGATCGCCGGGGGCATCTACTTCTGGTTCATGATCTTCCGGCGTGCGGCGGGGGCCGGCAACGGCAAGCTGCTGATACTGAAATCGATGTCGATCACGCCGCTGGTCGTCGACTTCGCCAGTATCGTTCTCCTCCTGTTGATGATCCTGGCGTGGGCACTGCCGGCCGACTCCGGCGGACTCGACTTCAGCGAGACGGAGATCGCCTTCCTCTTTCCCGCCCCGCTGCGGCGGCGCGACATCCTGCTCTACAAGATTCTCCGTGCACAGCCGCAGGCGATTTTCACCGCGGTGATCATGACGGCGCTCGGCTGGTGGCGGAACGGGCTCTTCGTCGGGATGTGGGCCGTCATCTCCGTCCTCTCGATCTATTTCATGCTCGTCTCCCTCGGTCGGGCCCGGCTGCGGCTCATGCACGTCGGCTTTGTGGCCCGCCTGTTCGGCGTGGCCGCGATCGTGGCCGGTCTCTACTGGCTGGCCCTGTCCGAGCTCCGAAGGGTCGATTTCACCCACATCAATCGCTTCAAGGACCTCACAGCCCCGGTTGTCTTCAAAGCGCTGAATGCACCGTTTCAGAAGCCGCTGATCCGGGCGATTCTCTTCATCCCTCGCCTCTTTGCCTCGGCGGCCTTGCCCTCGTCTCTGTCGACGCTGGCCGTCTCCGTGCTCGCCGTCGTCGCCCTCGGCGTGGCCTTCTTCTTCATTGCCGCCGCCCTCAACGTCTCCTTCGAAGAGGCATCCCTGGCCACCTCGCAGAAGCGTGCCGCGCGGAAGGACAGGGGGCGCGGCCAGCGCGCCGGCTCGCTGGTGATGTTCCGCCGCGCGCCGGCGCCCTTCCGTCTGCAGGAGACCGGCCCGGTCGAAGTGGCCATCGTCTGGAAGAATCTGATCGCCCTCGTGCGCAACTCCATCGCCTGGGTAGCGGTCTTCGCTCTAACCATGGCCTTCCTGGTCGGCCTGGCGCTCTGGTCGCACACTACCGGCGGATACCTGGGGATCGGAACGAGTTTGCTCATCATGGCATGCATGTTCCCGCTCCTGGCGCCGAACGTCTTCGCGAACGATCTCCGCCTGGACATGCCGCGGCTGGAAGTGCTGAAGAGCTACCCGATCGCGGGCGATCGTCTGATCGCCGCGGAGATCGCCGCGCCGCTGGTGGTGATCTCGATTCTGGAGATGCTGTTCGTCACCTCGGCCGCGGTGCTGATCGGCCTGTCGGACACGACCAAACAACTCTTGCGCTTCGTGGCCACACCACAGTTCATCGTGGCCGTGCTCATCCTCACGCTGCCGGTAATCGCGGTTCAGCTCCTGATCCGCAACGCCGTCCCCGTTCTCTTTCCGGCGTGGGCGGGGCGCGGCAAGGACGAGCCGCGCGGATTCGTGATGACCGGCCAGCGGCTGGTGGTTCTGGCCGGCAACCTGCTCGTCCTCGCGGTCGCCCTCATCCCAGCGGCCGTCGTCTTCCTGCCGTCCATCTTCATCGCCCACAAGTTCTTCGCCGGCAATCCCGCATTCGTGGCCGTGGCCACGATGCCGGCGGTCGGGGTGCTCGTGGCCGAGGTCTGGATCGGGGTGAGAGCGCTCGGCGCGCAATTCGAGAGCATCGACATCTCCAACGAGAGCGATGTATCCGCGCCGTAGAAGGCAGAAGGCAGAGGGCAGAAGGCAGAAGTGGATTAGTGGATCAGGGCTATCTATCTAATCCACTAATCCACTTCTGCCTTCATCCTTCTGCCTTCTGCCTTCCCGGTGAGCGACGTCAGGACGACGTAGGTCAACGCCGGCGTCAGATGCGTCACCAGACGCTCCCACGACCACGTCACATGCCACGACAGATCGAACGGGGTGGCCAGGTACGCGCCGATGTAGCAGGCGAACTGCACGGCGAGCGTGACCATGATGAAGCGCTCTGTGGTGGCCAGCGTGCGCGAGACGATCACGATCCCGATTGCCAGCGCGATCCAGAGCAGCGGCTTGCCCAGCGACACCGAGGCGATCGCGGCGACAAGCGGCATCGGATTGCGCAGATGGCCGGCGATGCGCGCGATCACACCGCCGGCAGCGATATCCGTCACAAGCGAGTGAAGCGAACGGACGATGAGCCACGGCAGCGGGATGGCCACGGCCGGCCAGAGGCGCATGACGTCGCGCGCGCGGCGCGCGCAGACCAGGCCGATGGCAGCGGCCACGATGAGGGCCAGACCTTCGTTTTTCGTCGACGCCGCCAGACCGAGCAGGATCGCACCGAGGGCCATGTTGCCGCGCCGGATCAGCAGCAGAGCCGCGGTGGCGAAGGCGACGAACGGCCCCTCGGCCAACCCGATCCACGGCGTCGCCGCGAACGGCACCAGGGCGGCGGTGATGAAGGCAGCGGCGAGGCGTGACCTCGTCTCCTCCAGCGCCGCGCCATGGATGACCAGCAACAACGCCGTCGCGAAGGCGACATGGACGACGCCGAGGGATGCATCGCTCCAGCCGTTGCGGAGGATGGCGATGAAATCGTACGTCAGCGGAAGGAGGAGCGGATAGTCGGGGTGCACATTGAAGTACGTCGCCTGCCGGAGGAATTGCCAGTCGATGGAATGCACCTCGAAGAAGGCCTTTGCTTTGAAGCCCCAGTTGGTCAGGTAGTCGTATTCGGGGGGAGGGGCGACGGTGGCGTAGAGGGCATAGCCGATGAGGGCGATGAGGGCCAGAGCGTAGAACAGGAGCGCCCACCGCGAGGGAGCCCCTTCGACTCCGCTCAGGGCAGGCGCTGGCGGTCCGGGCGGCGAGCTGCCGGCGCTACGCCAGGCGGAGAGGCAGGCAATGACCAGCAGCGCGGGGACGATGAACCATCGTGACCACGGCAGCATGGCCGGCATCGCCGCGCAGATGCCGATTCCGAGGAGCAGTCCCTCACCGATCAGCAGGGAAGTGTTGTCACGCGGAGACGCGGAGGCGCGGAGGGAGGTGACCAGCCGCGCCAGCGGAATGCCCACGGCGAGCGCGAGTGCGATCGTGCACGATTCGGCGATCACGGTGTTCTCCGCAGCAGCATTCCGTCACGTCCGCGCCAGACCACGGCGAAGCCGGCTATGTGCGGCTCGCAGCGATAGGCGGCCACGACGTTTGCTCGCGTCAGGTTGTCGGCGCGCGGACGGTCATGCTCATCGAGCAGAGGAACAACCACGCGGCCCGTCAGTGGATAGAGCGCGCGCGTGTAAAGGTACGAATAGCCCTGATCCCATTTCGTGAAGGGAACGGCGATGCCGATGACGTCGCCCGGCTTCGTCCGGGCCCGGACCTCGAGGAGGAGCTGGCGCGCCCCGGGCATTTTGCTATACGGCAGCGCCACCTCGTTCGCGGAAACGCGCGCGCGGTCGAGGACGAAGATACGGAAGTAGAACGGCTCGAACGCTCCGGCCGCGATGGCGACAGCGGCTGCGAGCGCAAGCGGACGGATCAGACCGCGATCTCCTTCACATCATCAGCAACGATCAACCGCGGCTCCGTAAGCGCCTGGATGTCATCGACGCTGACTCCCGGCGCCACTTCGATCAGCCGCAAGCCCTGCTCCGTGACGTCGAGCACGCAGTACTCCGTGATGATGCGGTTCACACACTTCACCCCGGTCAGCGGCAGGTTGCAGGCATTGAGAATCTTCCTTCCGCCCTTCCTGGTGACGTGCTCCATCGTCACGATGAGCCGCTTGGCGCTGGCCACGAGGTCCATCGCCCCGCCCATCCCCTTCACCATCGAGCCAGGCACCATCCAGTTGGCGATGTCCCCCTGCGCCGACACCTGCATGGCCCCTAGGATCGAGAGATCGACCTTCCCGCCGCGGATCATCCCGAACGAATCAGCGCTCGAGAAAAACGAGGCGCCGGGAAGGACGGTGACGGTCTGCTTGCCGGCGTTGATGAGGTCAGCGTCGACATCTTCGTCCGCGGGAAACGGCCCGAGTCCCAGGATGCCGTTTTCCGATTGCAGGACGACTTCCATTCCGGGAGGGATGTTGTTCGCCACGAGCGTCGGCATCCCGATACCGAGGTTGACGTAGTAACCGTCGCGAAGTTCGCTGGCGGCGCGTTGGACGATCTGGTCGCGAGTGAGTGGCATGGGACTCCGTTAGTGGTTAGTGGATTAGTAGATTAGTAGATCACTAGATTGGTGGTCGGTTCGAAGGGTTTGCGAGCGGGTGCTCGCCCTCGGCTCCCACTTCACTGTCATCCTGAGGCGGCGGCAGCCCCGGAGGGGCCGAGCGCGCCGAAGGACCCCCAGCCTGAAACCCGGACAGGGCGGGGGAACGTGGACGATTCCGCCGCCCAACCGGGATGCAACTTGGGGGTCCTTCGACCGTCCTGCGCCGCGCAATCGCTCCGCGATTACGCGGCTCCGGCGGCTCAGGATGACAGTGAGTTGAGCGGCTCTTAACATCTGACTAATCCACGAATCCACGAATCCACTACTTCCTCACGGTCCTCTGCTCGATCCGCTTCTCACGCTTTGCCACAACAATCCGATGCACGAAGATGCCGGGCGTGTGGACACAGTCGGGATCGAGATCTCCGGGCTCGACCAACTCTTCAACCTCCGCGACGCAGATCTTCCCCGCCGTCGCTGCCATCGGATTGAAGTTTCGCGCGGTCTTGCGATATTGCAGGTTGCCGAACCGGTCGGCTTTCTGTGCCGCGACGAACGAAAAGTCGCCGACGATGCCACGCTCCATCACGTACATCCGTCCGCCGAAGTCGCGCGTCTCTTTCCCCTCGGCCACGATCGTGCCGTAACCGGCGGGGGTGAAGAACGCCGGGATGCCGGCGCCGCCGGCGCGCATCCGCTCGGCCAGCGTCCCCTGCGGGACGAACTCCACTTCCAGCTCGCCCGCCAGGTACTGGCGCTCGAATTCGGCGTTCTCGCCGACATAGGACGAGACCATCTTCCGGATCTGCTTCGTCTGCAGCAGTAATCCGAGGCCCCAGTCATCGACGCCGGCGTTGTTGGAGACGCAGGTCAATCCCTTCACGCCGCGTTTGACCAGCGCATGGATCAGATTCTCGGGAATGCCACAGAGCCCGAAGCCACCCACGACCAGCGTCGCCCCATCAGCGACATCGCGGACCGCCTCGTCAGCCGATGCGACGACTTTGTTGATCATGGAGGGGAAGATATCAAAAGGCGGCGGCGGGGTTGCTTGGTTACTGAGTTGCTGAGTTGCTGAGTTGCTGGTTGCAGGGTCTCGCGGTTGCGGGGTCTCGCGGTGTTACCTCTTCGTAATCTTAGGATTTCGTCACGTGAGACCCAAACCGCGCGACCGCGAAACCCCGAGTCCGCGCAACCCAGCAACTCAGCAACCCTGCAACCCACCCCGGGACCCCGCAACCATCTCCCTCTGCTACTCTCGCCGGCGATGACGACCGAGCCATTCGGGTATCGCGCGGACGAGGCGCATCCGATTGGCCTACGCGTGCTCCGGGAAGCGGGCGTCTTCGCTTTTTTTCTGATCTTCACCATCATCCTCACCTGGCCGCTGGCCGTCCGTCTCAACACGGCCGTCCCCGACCTCGGTGAACCGCTGCTCAACACCTGGATCCTCGACTGGGACCTCTACAGCGTTACCAACACGCCGTCGCACATCTACGACGCAGGCATCTTCTATCCGAGCAAGTACCCGCTCGCGTACAGCGAGAACCTCTTCGGCATCGCCATCGTGGCACTGCCGTTCTATCTGCTCGGCTTCACGCCGCTTGCGGTCTACAACATCGCCCTCCTCCTCGGCTTCGCCTTCTCCGGCTACGGTGCATTCGTGCTCGGTCGGACGTTGACACGATCGACGCCCGCCGGTCTCGTGGCCGGCATCCTCTACTCGTTTGTCAGCTTCCGCGTCGACCATCTCGCTCATCTGCAATTCGTCTGGGGCGGGTGGATGCCGCTGATGCTGGCGGCGCTGCAGCACTACTGGCGCCGGCCGACCATCCGCAACGCCATCCTCTACGGCCTCTGCGTGTTGATGAACGGCCTGACGAACATTCATCAGTTTCTCTTCGGGACGACGGCGCTCGTTCTCTCGATCGCCCTGCTGGCGATGCTGGCCACCCGCTTCAAATGGCGGACGCTCATCGGCGCATCGGTGGCGACGATCGTCGCGGCCGCGCTGATGGTGCCGGTGCTCATGCCGTACAAGGAGGTCTCCGCGCTGTACGGAATGGTCCGCGACCCCGGCGCGGCGCTGTGGGGCTCGGCCACCTGGACCGACTGGCTCTCCGCCACCCGAAGGAGCCGCGCCTACGGCGAGATCGCCGATCCGAAGAGCGTGCAGATGGAAAAGTCCCTCTTTCCCGGCCTGATGATGCTCTTCCTCACCGCCAGCGCGCTGCTCATCGATCGCCGCAAGCTCCCGGTGGCCCTCGACGCCCGCCCTGTCCCGCGATGGCTGCTCCACCTGCTCGACGTCCTCATCGTCTTGCTGGCCGTCGGCACGTACCTGGGAACGGTGTCGCTTCGCTATCAATGGGGGCTCTTCGGCCGGACCATCGTCAGCATCCACACCTCCGACCTTCCGGCGGTCTTTCTGGTCGTGGCCATCGCCCTCCGCCTGTCGCTGCAGTTGCCGAAGGGGCTCTCCGGCGAGACGCTGCAGTCGCTTCGCACGGCGGCGGCCCGCTCCCGCGTGCCGATCGAGCTCTGGGTAATGCTCCTCTGGATCGTTCTCGGCGTGCTCGGCTCGCTCGGCCTTCACGCCTGCCTTCACACCTTTCTCTATGAGCGCGTCCTGATGTTCCGCAGCATGCGCGTCCCGGCGCGATGGGCCACGGACGCCTACGTCGGCCTGGCCGGCGCCAGCGCGTGCGGGGCGGCGGCATGGATCGAGACGCGCCGGACGAAGATCGGCCGCTGGGCCGTGGCCGTCCTGTTGATCGCCGTTTCCATTCACGACGTCGTGCCGGTCATCCGCTGGGAGCATGCACTGGAGGTGACCGATCCGGCCTACGCCTGGATGCGCGACACGAAGTTCACCGGCGGCACGCTGGAGCTGCCGGCATCCGAAGGGATCGCGCAGTTTCTCTATCAATTGGGAGCAACCATTCATCACAAGCCGCTGATGAACGGAACGTCCGGCTTCGAGCCGCCGCTGCACGTACAGATCAGGGAGATGACGCAGCAGAAGAACATCCCCGACGGATTCGCCCCTCTACTGGCGAGCAACGACTGTCACTTCATCCTCGTCCACGACGACTGGCTGCGGGGCGCCACCGTGCCGACGCACGAATGGCTGACCCGCGAGATGGCCGCCAACCGCCTCGGCTTCATCCGCCGTTTCGATCATCGCGGCGGCGGCGACTATCTCTTCGCCGTGACGCAGAACGTTCCCGGCTGGCGCGATCTGCGGACACCGGACAAGCGCGACGGAGCCCGCTTCACCGACGACGAGGAGTTGCAGCGCGCTCTCCGCGGCGCCGCGACGTACATGGGCCGCTCCTTCGGCGTCGTCGATACGCCCCACGGCGGGGAAGTCATCAACGGCCCTCTCACCGTCAGCGGCTGGGCGCTCTCTCCGAACGGCGTCGCCAGCGTCGACGTCCTGCTGCACAACGGCATGTATCGCTTTCACACCACCCCCATCAGCCGGATCGACGTGCAGACCAGATTCCCCTGGTACCCCCGCGTCCACAACGCCGGCTTCACCATCACCTTTCCGAAGCACCCACGCGGCTTACCGCGATGGACCGATGTGCAGGCGGAGATCATCGACGGGAAGGGCGCGCGGACGCGGCTGCCGGACGTCGTGATCGATTGGCCGTAAGAGAAAAGCAATGTTGAATGTTCAATGTTCAATGTTCAATGTTGAATGAACGCGGCGACATCCACCGACATTGAACATTCAACATTGAACATTCAACATTTCGTTTCTCAAAACCCACCGCGCCCCCGCTCTGGCAAGACTCCATACAGTTGCGTGAACCTCCTCAGCGGCGAGACGCCAGCGCTCCGGTGCGACGCCGTCGCGCGAAACGTGCGGCACATCACATCCCCGCCCCCTCCCGGAACCTACATTCCGATTCTCTCTCTCACTCGACACCTCCGCTCCGATTCGGCAGGAGCGGTTAACCAAAGAAGGAGCAACCATGCATCGTCCGATGGTCCCGCTGCGTTTCCTATGTGTTCTCTTGCTCATGACGGGCGTGCCTCTCGCCGCCGCGATCTCCTATCCCCCTCCGACGATTCTGACCGGTGGTCTCGGACCGTCGTCGGTGGCCGTCGGAGACTTCAACAATGACTGCGCCATTGATTTCGCCACCGCCGACCAGTTCGCGAACAGCGTCACGGTCCGCTTCGGAGCCGGCGGAGGATCGTTCCCGACGTCGGCGACCATCACGGGCTTTGTGACTCCGATGGTCATCGTCTCGGCCGACTTCAACAACGACGGCGCGCCCGATCTCGCCGTCGGGAACAACGCCGGATTCAGCGCCGACCCGGTCGGTCACACGATCTCCATCCTGCTCAACAACAACAACAGCACCGGCACCTTCACGGCCCTGCCGCCGGCCAACAGCCCGGCCACCAACGGCTTCATCACGCGCCTCGTGGCCGTCGACCTGAACGAAGACGGCAACATGGATCTGCTGGCCATCGACGCGAATTCGTCTCCTAATGGGATCCGCTTCTATGCCGGCGACGGCACCGGCCACTTCGCCGCGCCGGTGGTCATCTCAACGGACACGCACACCCCCAACGCCCTGGTCGCCGTCGATCTGAATGGCGACCATCACCTCGATCTGGCCGTGACCATGGGCGACAGCACCGGCATCTTCCTTGGCAACGGCAACGGGACCTTCGGCGCACCGACCTACCTCCCGTACACCGATACGCTCAACGGCGACGGCGCCGTGCATATCGCCGCGGCCGACATCGATCACGATGGCGACATCGATCTGGTCACCACCTCCGGCAACTTCCCCGGCGGCGTGACCGTCTTCCGCAACAACGGCGACGCCACCTTCACCCGCAGCCGCTTCCAGATCAACTCCGTGGTCACCGATCCGATCTTCGTGGCGCTGGCCGACCTCGACGGCGACGGCAACATCGACATCGTCACCGCCAATCAGTTCGGCTGTACTCCGGACGGCAGCAACCTGAGCGCGCGTCCCGGCAACGGCGACGGGACGTTCGGCCCCATCGTCCCGATCAGCGTCGGCTACGGTCCGACCTGCATCGACTCGCACTGGCAACCGAACGCCATCGCCGCGGTCGATCTCAACTGCGACGGCGCGGCCGACCTGATCGTCGCCAACTACAACACGGCCTTCACCAGCATTCTCCTCACCGCCGGTGCCGCCGATACCACCCCGCCCGTCGTGACCGCGCCGGCCGCCGTCACCGTCACCGCCGGGCCCTCCTGCACCGCCGTCGTCACGGACGCGCAGCTCGGCCACGCCACGGCGACCGACAACTGCAGCGACTGCGTCGTCATCGTCCGCACCGGCGTTCCGGCCGGGAACGTCTTCCCGATTGGAACGACCACGGTCACCTACACCGCCAGCGACGGCCACGGCAACAGCGCCGCCGCCACGCAGCATGTGACAGTCACCGACAGCAACCCGGTAACGATCACCGCTCCCCCCGACATCACCGTCACCGCCGGCGCCAGTTGCAGCGTCACGGTCGATCCCGGCACGCCCACCACCTCCGGCCCCTGCTCCGGCGTGACCGTGACCAGCGCGCGCAGCGACAGCCAGCCGCTGAGCGCACCGTTCCCGCTCGGCACGACCACCATCACCTGGACCGCCACGGCCGGCAGCGACAGCGCCAGCGCCATACAGAGCATCACCGTCACCGCGCCGCCGCTCGTGATCGGCGGCGGAACGGCCAAGCCTTCCGTTCTCTGGCCGCCCAATCACAAGATGTCATCGGTCACCGTCAACTACAGCATCAGCGGCGGATGCGGAACCAACGTCTGCACCATCACCTCCGTCACCAGCAATGAACCGGTCAACGGCCTCGGCGACGGCGACGCCGCCCCCGACTGGCAGATCGTCGACCCCCATCACGTCACCCTGCGCGCCGAACGCTCCGGAACCGGCACCGGCCGCATCTACACCATCACCATCACCTGCACCGACGGCGGCGGACACACCGCCACAAAGACGGTCGTGGTGACTGTACCGATGTCGCAGGATTGATTAACGCAGAAAGGTAAACATGGATGCCGGCGAGGGCGCGGCAAGCACCGCCCCCTCATCCGGCTTCGCCACCTTCTCCCCCAGCTGAAAAGCGCTGGGGGAGAAGGCTCTCGATGTTAAATCTCCTTGTCGCGCGCAGAAAACCGCTAACCCTTGGTTTCTGCGCGTGACGCGAAGATTTCGCAAAACGTGCCGTCGCGCCAAAGGAACTCGCGCCTTCCTAATATCGAGAGCCCTTCTCCCCCAGCGCTTTTCAGCTGGGGGAGAAGGTGCCGACAGGCGGATGAGGGGGCGGTGCTTGCCATGCCCTTGCCGCTAGCCACGTTTGGTTGCGGCTGTGCCTCTGTGGTTTAAGCCTTTCGACTCGCTGATTGCAACCGTGACGGGCACGAACCGTACTCATCGGCGACAATGCAGCCGATGGATCGTCCTTCCCTCGATCAACTGGCGCAGATCACCGAGCCGCAGATGGTGCGGCGGCGCTTCGATGAGCAGAACCTCGTCTGGGCGTATGTGATCTCCTGGTTCTTCGCCATCACCTCGTTCGTCATGGTCGCCGCTTCATTGGCGACGACGAAGCGGCAAAGCGGGCACATCGCCGCGGGCATCGTCGATGCGGCACTCACGCTCTTCCTCATCGCCTCGATGAGCGAGTTGCGGAAAGCGCGCCGCCGCGACGGCCGGAAGCCGCGCTCCTATGCTCGCCTGGTCGGGCGGAATCTATCGGCATGGCTGATCACCCTCTTCGCCGTCAAGTTCGCCACGCTGACCTACTTCGCGCTGGCCGACAACGGTGCCTGGATCGTGTGGGCGGTGATCTTTCCGACGGCGACGATGGCGCTGCGCCTCCTGCTGCGGCAACGTCTCGTGCTTCAGGCGCTGATCGTGGCCATCGTGATCGCCGCCGCGTTGATCGCTCCGATTTCGCGCAAGCAGACGCGTATCGCTGGCCTCTTCATCGCGCTGGCGGCCGTCCAGGCCTTTTGCTTCACGGTCGGCGCGCTGACGAGCCGCGGCCTGAAGCGAACCGCGATCGAAGAAGGCGTCCAGCGCCGCACCGAGGCGCGCGAGCAGTTGCGGATTCGCGACGAACTGCGCTTCGCGCGCGAGGTTCAGATCAGCATGCTCCCCGAGGCGCCGCCGCAACTGCCGTGGGCGGACGTAGCCGGTGTCTCGCTTCCCGCAACCGAAGTCGGCGGCGACTACTACGACTACTTCATCGTCGACGGACGGCTGGCCATCATCTGCGGCGACGTGGCCGGCCATGGCCTGGCCAGCGGCATCACCCTCTCCGCCCTCCGGAGCGGCTTCACGCTGTTGCGCGAAGAGTTGCTCGATCCGGCGCACGTGCTCGACCGGCTGCAGGAGGTGGTGGCGCACAGCAGCCGACGCCGGATGATGGTAACGATCTCGGTGCTGCTGCTCGATCCCGGGACGCAACGCGCCACCATCGCCTCCGCGGGCCATCCACCGCTGCTTCACGTCCACGCCTCCACCCGAACCCCCGAGTTGATCGAGCTCTTCGCCCCTCCCCTCGGCGCACGCCTCGGCGACTCTGTTCCGCAGACCGTCGTACCCTTCACGGCCGGCGACGTCTTCGTCCTGCACAGCGACGGCATCTACGAGACGACAAACGCCGCCGGTGAGGAGTACAGCCTCGAGCGCCTCGGCCGTATCGTCGCTGCCTGCGATGGCACCGCCGAGGAGATCCGCGACACGGTCCTTCGCGATGTCGAGCAGTTTCGCGGGGCCGGGGCGCAGGAGGACGATGTGACGATCGTCGTGGTGCGCATCGTCTGAGGCGAGACCCGTCTTCTACAGCTGACACGCCTGGTTACGCGGGGCGGTTCGCTCCAGCGGTGGCATCGATGGCACCGGCGGTGGCAACGATGCCATAAACTGTGGCACCTGTGACATGATTAATGGCACCGATGACATCATTCATGGCAGCGATGCCGCCAATTATTGCACGCGTGCCATCAGAAATGGCAACGATGACATCAGTCATGACAAACGTTGCCTACGACCATGGCATCGATGCCACTAATCATAGCAACGATGACATCAGTCATTGCATCAATGCAATGAGACAAGTCAACGATGCGATGAATCCTGGCGACGATGACATCATACGTGGCATCGACGACATTGGATCCTGGCAACGATGCCATCAGTCATGGCAACGATCGGGTAAGTGGCGTCTAAATTTCAGTCGTTTGAGTCGATTGACCGGCGAAAGTATCCAGATTTGAGACACGTTCTTTGTCAGGAGTGTCCTGCGATCATCCCGACCTCCTCTACCAGCCGCGCCACCTCATCGTCTGTCGTATAGCAGGCACACCCCACCCGCACGATCCCATCCGGACAGCCGAGGCGTTCGATGCAGGTGGCAGCGTAGAAGTCGCCGTTGCTGCAGAACAGGCCGGCCGAGGCGAGGCGGCGGGCGATGTCATCGGGATGGACGCCGTCGATCGTGAACGAGACCGTCGGCGTCCGCGGCTCCGAGGGCGGCGGGCCGTAGACGTGAACCGTTGTCAGAGACTTGAGCCCGTCCCACAGCATGCGCGCCTGAACCTCGCCTCGGATGTGCAGCGTCTCGTACGTCCGCGCCAGGCGCTCGCGCCGTGTACCGCCGTCGCCGGCCAGCGACGCCAGGAAGTCGATCGTCGCGCCGATGCCGGCGATCGCTTCATGATTCTGGGTCCCGGTCTCCGCCCGTTCCGGCGACCAATCCGGTGCGGGATCGAGCTTCGGGAACGGCAGCACATCGAGCAGCGAACGACGTGTGAAGAGTATCCCGGCATGCGGACCGTAGAACTTGTAGGACGAGCAGGCCAGGAAGTCGCAGCCGAGGGCGCGCACATCGATCAACTCGTGCGGCGCGAGATGGACCGCGTCGACGAAGAAGAGCGCGCCGGCCTCGCGCGCGATCGCGGCAACGCGGCCAAGGTCGTTGATCGTCCCGGTGGCGTTCGATGCTCCGCCGACGGCGATCAGCTTCGTGCGCGGCGAGACGAGCGAGACCAGATGGTCGTAATCGATCTGCGCCGTCTCCGGAATCATGCGCGCGGTCCGGACGACGATGCCGCGATCGCTCTCCAGCGCCCGCCACGGAGCAACGTTCCCATGATGATCGAGCTCGGTGACGATCACCTCATCCCCCGCCTGCCACGTCCGCCCCAGCGCGCGGCCGAGGTGGAAGGTGAGCGTGGTCATATTCGCGCCGAAGGCGATCTCCTGCGGCGTGGCGTTGATCAGATCCGCCACCGCCTCACGCGAACGATCGATGATGGCGTCTGTCTCCTCGCTGGTCGGATAGAGCCAGTACGTGTTGGCGTTGTGGTGAAACAGATACTCCGTCATCACCCCGGCCACGACACGCGGCACCTGCGTCCCACCGGGAGCATCGAAGTAGACGACGGGGTTGCCGTTGTGGAGGCGAGTCAGCGCGGGGAAGTGCTCGCGGATGTCGGCAACCGAAGCGATTGTCATAAGAGGTGAAATGCTCAAAGCACGATGAAGGAGGACGCGCTGCTCAACTGGCGGTCGAACGTCGCGGTATGTTCGCATCCGGCCCGAGCATTGCGACGACCGATCACGTAGTCGGAGAAATCGCCCGGCCCGCCGAGATAGTCGGCTAACGCGCCCCTCAGAAGCTCTCGATCATCGAAGGAGAAAATCGCGGTGCCAAGCACTCTGTCCAGCGCTGCAACGATCATAGGCTTGCCGAGCCGGTAAGCCGCCCGAAGCACCCAAACGACCTCACAGAGAACGATGTCGTCCACGCGGAGCCGCGATCCCTCCTCCACGACCGCGTCCAGAAAGATGTCCACTTTCCTTGCCTGAATCACGTCATCCTGGGTCAGATAGCGGACCAGGACGTTTGTATCAACCCCGATCAACGCTTTCTCGCATGCTGACGCAGGATGGCTGTGTTCATCTCCTCGACACTCACGTTCGTCCGCCGAGGGCGCCGAAGCAGGCCACGCAGCGCGCGGATGTCGAGACTGACACTCCGGAGAAAGACGTCGCCGTGGTCGGTGACGACGAAATCAATCTGATCGCCGGCATCGATGTGCATGAGATCCCGAACCGCTTTCGGAATCGTCACTTGTCCTTTGCTGGTAACGGTCGCGGTAGGCATTCCTTACTCCACATCGGAATTCTAACTCGAATCCTTACCAGACGAACTACTCCAGTATCTCCGCCTTGTCCCCTTCCTCGGTGAGCCAGATCTTCCGATCTCCGGCGCGGTTCTTCGCCAGCAGCATGTCGATGGTGGCGTCCGCGCCATCCTCGGCCACGAGAACGAGTTGCACGAGGCGGCGGGTGTCGCGGTTCATGGTGGTCTCGCGGAGCTGCAGCGGATTCATCTCGCCGAGGCCTTTGAAACGCTGGATGTTGACCTTGCCTCGGATCCCCTCGGCTTCGATGCGCTGCAGGATGCCGTTGCGCTCCTGATCATCGAGCGCATAGAAGACGTTCTTGCCGACGTCGATGCGATACAGCGGCGGCATGGCCACGTGGATACGGCCGTCGGTGACGAGCTTGCGAAAATGGCGGACGAAGAGAGCCGTAAGGAGCGTTGCGATGTGCGCGCCGTCCGAGTCGGCATCTGCGAGGATGCAGACCTTGCCGTAGCGCAGTCCCCGCACATCGTCGCTGCCGGGATCGACGCCGAGGGCCACGGCGATGTCGTGGACTTCCTGAGACGAGAGCACCTCGTTCGGGTCGACTTCCCATGTGTTCAGGATCTTGCCGCGCAACGGCATGATGGCCTGGTACTCGCGGTCGCGGGCCTGCTTGGCCGAGCCGCCGGCGGAGTCGCCTTCGACGAGGAAGAGCTCCGTGAGGCTCAGATCGGTCGATGTGCAGTCGGCCAGCTTGCCCGGCAGCGCGGGGCCGCTGGTCAGCTTCTTCCGCTCGACCTTCTTCCCCTGGCGCAGGCGTGTCATGGCCGAGGCGATGGCCACCTGCGCGATGCGCTCGGCGTCGGCGACGTTGTTGTTCAGCCAGATCGAGAAGGAGTCCTGCGCCACACCGGAGACGAAGGCCGACGCTTCGCGCGACGACAGACGGTCCTTGGTCTGTCCCGTGAACTGTGGCTCGGTCATCCGCAGCGAAAGGATGTAGCTGCAGCGCGACCAGACATCCTCGGGGGCGAGCTTGACGCCGCGCGGCAGGAGGTTCCGCAGCTCGCAGAATTCGCGGATGGCCTCGGTGAGCCCGGTGCGGAAGCCGTTGACGTGCGTGCCCCCCTGCGCCGTCGGAATGAGGTTCACGTACGACTCCGTGACGAGATCGCTGGGATCCGCTTCCGGCAGCCAGACCACCGCCCAGTCGACCTCTTCGTTCGATCCCTTGAACGTGCCGACGTACGGCATCTCCGGAATCGTGGTCAACCCGGCCAGCTCCGACATCAGATAGGCCGGCAGACCGTTCTCGTAGTACCACTCTTCGCTCTCACTAACATCCCCCTCGCTGATGAAGCGCAGCCGCAGTCCGGGAGCGAGGACGGCCTTGGCGCGCATGACGTGCTTGAGGCGCGGCACGTTGATCTTCGGCGTATCGAAGAACTTTTCGTCGGGCCAGAAGCGGAGCGTCGTGCCGGTGTTGCGCCTGCCGACCTGGCCGACGATCTTCAGCTCGTGCTTCTTCTTGCCGTCGGCGAAGTCCATGAAGTACTCGTTGCCGTCGCGTCGCACGCGTACCTCGAGCCGCTTGGAGAGGGCGTTGACGACGGAGACGCCGACGCCGTGCAGTCCGCCGGAGAAGCGGTAGCTCTTGTCGGAGAACTTCGCCCCGGCATGGAGGCGCGTGAGGATAACCTCGACCCCGGTCACCCCTTCCTTGGCATGACGGTCGACCGGCATGCCGCGGCCGTCGTCGGCGACCGAGAGGGAGCCGTCGTCGTGCAGCGTGACGACGATCTCCTTGCAGTGCCCGGCGATGGCCTCGTCGGCAGAGTTGTCGATGACCTCCTGCGCGAGGTGGTTAGGCCGCTCCGTGGTGGTGTACATGCCGGGACGCTTGCGCACCGGCTCGAGTCCCGTGAGTACTTCAATGGCAGAGCTGTCGTAGGAGGTGGTCATGATGAGAACCGGAATGTTGAATGTTCAATGTCGAATGTTGAATGTTGAATGTTGAATGAGAGAGCGTTCGCCGATGACGTTGAATCCCTTCATTCAACATCCAACATTCGTTTTTCGTCCCGCTCCGCGCATCACTCACTCGCCCGCGCGCGACCGTGTGGGGATTCTAGCTTACGTAGCGCGCCGCCGGCCGGCGGTTTGGCAGCGATCCACGAAGACCGCCGTGCCGGCCGGCCACCACGCAGCCAACGTCAGTCCAGCCGCAAGTCAGAGCTATCAGGGGGTCCCGGTGATGCTGATCGATGTGGTTGGCGTCGCGGCGTTGGAAAGATTCGAAACGAAGGAGAAGCTCGGCTGATCCACCGTGACAACTGTGTAGACCATCCGCTCCGAATCGCCCAAACCAGAGCTGTCTTGACAGTTCACGGTTGCCGTATCGAAGGGACCGATCTGCACGATCGAATCAGCGACGATCGTGACCGAGCGGCTCGAAAGAACTCGATCGTCGCAATGCTGGCGTATCTCAATGGTCGCATTCGCAGAGACTTGCGCATCATTGTAGATCGTCACATTGATGCGATTCGGAAGGACGGCGATGGTTGGTGAAACGTCGCCAGCGGGACCGAGCGACGTAGCGAGATGGATCTGCTGAACGCCCGGTGGCGTCAACGATCGGAACACGGGCAGACGGGCTTTCCCGAATGTGAACGGAGAGGGGATCCCGCTGACGTGAAGAGGCGTCTCTCCAATGAAGAGCGCATCATCAACGACCACTTCTGGAGGACTCTCAAGATGGAGCACCGCCAGCCCATCGACCCCGGCCCAGGAGGGCTTGGCCTTGACCAAAGACGCGCCTCGGTGTGGCGGCAGAGTGAACGTGTCACCGACGGGCACCCGCGAGGCCGTGCTGCTCGGGGTGGCGTGAACCAGCGTAATCGTCGCCGGTGTATCGCCGGTGTTGTAAAAGAACGCGTCCGTCGTCCACAAGACGGCAAATTCCGAATTCAAATTCGGGCCAGATGCAAGTCCCTGAAAAACGTAAACGTCAGCGGCCCACGCTCGGGCCGTGAAAAGAAGACCACAAAGTACTAGAATTGCTAAGCGCATCCGTTTTTCTCCTCACGGCGTTGTCCGGTTGATGTAGATCTCTCCGATATTGCCTGCAGGCACACCAGTCCAGGCACTAACGAGCCGGTCGCCGTCTGAATAGGCCCACACCCAAGCATCTTGATAGTCGCCTATGAAGTGAGAATCAACTGTGTTTGCAGATTGCGCTGTCGGGTCAGACGCAATCGTGCTGACCTGTTGATCCTGAAGCCCCGAACCGTCCGAGTGAAACTCAGACACGTGCTCGGTGTACAACAGGTTGCGCGTTCCGTCAGCGCGTCTGTCGTAAAACGACATCAGGACGTCGCCGTACCGGTTATAGTCGAGCGCCGGCATGAACTGATCGTTGGTAGTGTCCGTGCTAACCACTGTGCGGTTCTGCCAACCCCAAGAGTTGCAATCTGTCGTGCAGGGAGCAAAGGCGTAGAAGACATCGGCGTCATTGTTTGCACCTCTGGCGTGCCAAACCACCATCACTCTGTTGGTAATGAAGTTGTACCGTGCGGCTGGAATAGTTTCCGCCCGCCGGATGCCGTTTAAACCTCCGGTGATGATTCCTGAGCTCACCACTGAATGCGGGCCGAAGCTCAAAGGCGACGTACGGCTCCCGCTGGATTGCGCAACGCGAATGTCTCCGTACGTGAAATTCACCCACACTGCGTAAATTGTGCCGGTGTTCGAGTCGACTGCGAGCGCGGGAGCTTGTAAGTTGTCATACGACACAACCACGGGGCTTTCGAATGTCGCGCATTCACCTCGGGGCTTGCCGTCAGGAGCGGAGTTGGTCTCAGCTCGCGTGACGAAGTACTCTCGGCTGTGGAATCCGACCCGTTATCTGGAGTCAGTGCCGGGATCGCCAACGAAGTCGGAACAACCGGCGCGATGAGCCTCAGGAGCGCGTTGTATATCGGGCCGCTGACATGCATCGTTTCCAGTCGTGCAAGCGTCAATGGGCCACCCGGGTCGACTACCGCTACGAGGTGAGGAAATGGAGTCAATGCATGCACGGGCCGTACTGCCGGTGGCATCTTGGCGATCGGCGGAACGGGACTGCCCAAAAGCGACGAGGAAATAAATGCGACCGATATCAGCACGGCTGGTCTTGGACAAAACATTACAGCCTCCCAAGGCTGAAGTTTGTCGCGAACTGACCCGTTGTCTGCAGCCATAGCGAGGAACGCGCGCGCCAGTATAGTTATTTCAATTAATATGACTCATCCATGCCCGGCTTTACGCCTGCTCAGCCCGAATTCACGTCGATCATGGGGGATCTCACACCGACATCATCGATTCGTGCCTACCATGGTGGACTTCGCAGCAAACCCTCACTTCACCGCGACCGACCTTGCCTGCTTCACGTCCGTGATCCCGCGCATCGCCTTCTCCAGCGCGTCCTGCAGCAACGTGCGCATCCCCTGCTGCATGGCCAGAGTGCGCAGCTCGTCGATCGGGGCGCGTCGTTGGACGGCGCGTTTCACCTCGTCCGTGCCGGTGAGCAGCTCGTGCACGCCCATGCGTCCTTTGTAGCCGGTGTTGTTGCAGTTCGCGCAACCCTTCGGCTCGTAGAGGACGAACTCGGGCGAATACTTGATGCCGAGCTGCGGGAAGTAGTCGCGCCCGTAGATCTCCATCAGCTCGTCGAAGTCCTCCTCCGACGGATGATGCGGTTCCTTGCACTTCGGGCAGAGCGTGCGGATGAGACGCTGGGCCAGGATGCCGAGCAGCGCGTCGGCGAAGTTGAAGGGATCGATGCCCATGTCGAGCAGACGCGAGATCGTCTCCGGCGCGGAGTTGGTGTGCAGCGTCGAGAACACCAGGTGGCCGGTCAGCGACGCCTCGATGCCGATGGCGGCCGTCTCGTGGTCGCGCATCTCGCCGACCATGATCACGTCGGGATCGGCGCGCAGGAAGGCGCGCATCGCCGCCGCGAAGGTGAAGTCGATCTTCGGCTGCACCTGCACCTGGCGCAGGCCCTTCTGCGTGATCTCGACCGGGTCCTCGGCCGTCCAGATCTTCATGTCCTCGGTGTTGATCGAGCCGAGCGCCGAGTGCAGCGTGGTGGTCTTGCCCGAGCCGGTCGGACCGACGACGAGACAGATCCCGTACGGCTTGGCCAGGATCTCCTTGAAGTTCTTCAGGTTGCGCTCGCTGAAGCCCATCTTGTCGAGCGGCATCGGCTTCGACGCGGCCAGGATGCGCATGACCACGTCCTCGTTGCCGTTGGTGGTGGGGATGGTGGCCACGCGCAGCTCGATCACCCCCTTCGACGACTTGAAGCGGATCTTGCCGTCCTGCGGCTTGCGCCGCTCGGAGATGTCGAGCTTGGCCATGATCTTGAGGCGCTGCACCAGGGCGTTGCGGTGCGGGCCGGGGATCTCCATGAACTTGGCGCAGTCGCCATCGATGCGCAGGCGGATGAGGCAGGGATTCTTGGCGCCGTCAGGCTCGACGTGAATGTCCGACGCGCCCCGCTGCGCCGCTTCCACGATGAGCTGATTGGCAAGCTTGACGATGCCGGAGTCGGTCTCGTCGATCTCGTCTTTGTCTCTTTCTTCCTCGTCCGCGGTCAGCTCTCCCTCGCCGAGGAGATCGAGGATCTTGGTAAGGTCGGCGCTGTCGACCGCCGACTCCTCAGCCTCGCCATACGAGGCGGCGATGTAAGAGAGGATCTCGTGCTTCATGCCGGCCCAGAAGTCGTAGCGCGGCGCGAGGTTCATGGCCCGGATGGCGTCGAGGCGGGTAAGGTCGTGCGGGTCGTCGACGGCGATGACCAGCATCCCCGGCCGCCGCTCGATCGGTGCGCAAACGTACTTCTTCCACATGTCGGACGGCACACGGTCGCGGAACTCTTTCTGGATGGTCTGCGTGCCGTCGTAGCTGAAGAAGCTGGTGCTGTAGAACGCGGCCAGCGATTTCCCCAACTCGTCCTTCGGGACGTTGTAGTCCTCGAGGAGGACCTTTTCAATCGTTGAGTTGTTGACGCGCGCACTGGAGACAGCGGCCTCGATGTCTTTCTCCGAGACGATGCCTTTGTCGACGAGCGCGCCGAGGCGTGAGGGCTTGGTCTGCCGCGTGGCGCGGTGCTGGTTGTAGAAGGCGATCCCGAGAATCCTGCCGATCTCCTCGGCGGCATCCTCGTCCTGCGCGGTGAAGGCGACGCCGTGCCGTTTGTTGATGAGCTGCACCACGCCGAGGAGGTACTTCTCGAAGAGGATCGGCACGGCCAGGACGGCCTTGGTGCGGAAACCGGTCTGCTTGTCCCACCGCTGGTCGAAGCGAAGGTTGGCGTGGAACCTCGCCAGCTCGGCGGCGTCGTAGGCATCCTTGATGTTGATGGTCTTCCGCGCTAAAGCAGTAAATCCAGCGATGGAGGAGAACGACTTCGGCACCCGGATCTCTTTCGGCACGTCGCCAACTTTGGTCAGCGAATACAACTCCTGGTTCTTGGTATCGACGGCATAGATGGTGAGCCGCTCGGCATCGAGCAGCTCGAGGATCTTGTCCTTGAGCGTCATCAGGATGTGCGGGATGGACTCGGCGGCGTTGATCTGATTGGTGATCCCGGTGAGCTTCTTCCGATACTCGAGCTCCCGCTCGATCGACGATGGTGAGGCCTGCACGGTCATGTCAGGATTCTCCGATCTTGGTGGGAAAAGGATAGCGCAGTGATCTGCTCAATGATCTGATGATTCGATTTAAACTGACATTCTGAGAAATGACCGACACCCCTGCCAGACCCAGCGAAGAACTACTTGACCGTCTCTACGAGGGCAAGCGCGAGCTGCACGCGGCGCAGAGAGCGCTGCCACTGCCCGAGAAGGTGCGGCAAGTGCTCGAGCTTCAGAAGATCTCCTACGAGATCTCACGGTCGCGAGGCGTCGAGCTGCGGCCGTGGGAGAAGCCATGGGAGGTTGAGCCGTAGGTCTATCGCGTGCATGGAGGTTCCTGATGTCGCTACCTCACCGTATAACCACAACATGCGTACGACCGTGACTATCGACGATGATGTCTACGAGGCGGCTTTGGCGAACGCCCGGAGGTTAAGGCGAGGACCTTTTCTCCGCGTGCTCCGCGCCTCCGCGTGAGCTCTTCCGGAAGGAGGCCGCATTGAAACGTACGATTGTCTCGACAATCGCCGCAGTCATCTGCGTCGCGTGCGCGATGACCGCGCCTAACCCCGCACCGACCGTGACCACCATTCCGCTCGAGTACCACACGCTCTCGAACGGCCTGCGCGTCGTCCTCTGGCCGGACCACACGGCGCCCAGCGTCACCATCGTGCTCTATTACGGAATCGGCTATCGCGTCGAGCCTGAGAACCGCACCGGATTCGCGCACCTCTTCGAGCACCTGATGTCACAGGGATCGCAGAACCTCGGCAAGATGGAGCACATCAAGCTCGTGCAGTCCAACGGCGGCTTCGTGAACATGTCGACGCAGGCCGATTTCACGACCTACGGCGACATGGTTCCGTCGAACGTGCTCCGCACCATCCTCTGGGCCGAAGCCGACCGGATGAAGGGGCTCGACCTCACCGAGGCCAACCTGACTGTCCAGAAGGGAGTGGTCAGCAACGAAGTCCGGGTCAATGTCCTCAACCGGGCCTACGGCGGCTTCCCATGGCTCGATGTGCCGCAGGTGGCGAACGTCAACTGGTACAACGCTCACAACTCCTACGGCGACCTCGCCGACATCGATGCAGCGACGCTCGAGGACGCGCACGACTTCTTCAAGACCTACTATGCGCCGAACAACGCCTCGCTGGCCATCGTCGGAGACTTCGATCCGGCGCAAGCCATGGCTTGGGTGAACGACTATTTCGGCGCGATCCCCTCACGTCCGCAGCCGGCGAAGGCCGACATCTCCGAGCCGCGCCAGGAGCAGGAGAAGCGCGGATCGAGGACGGACGACAGGGTGACAAGGCCGGCGATGGCGATCGCCTATCACGCGCCGCAGGCCGAGACGGATGCGTACTACGCGATGGCGCTCATCAACCAGATCCTCGCGGCAGGAAATGACAGTTGGCTCTACGACGACATCGTCCGGAAACGCGGCCTGACCGGCGAGATCGAAGGGACGATGTACTTCTATGGCTCGATGTTCTACAACAACGGGCCGTCGCTCTACACAATCGACCTTTTCCACGATCCCGACAAATCGACCGACGAGATCGTCAAAGCGATCGACGAGAGCATCGACCGCCTCCGGACGCAGACGGTCGACGAGGCGACGCTCGCGCGGGCCCGCGTGAAGATGCGGGCGGCGTTCTACAACGACCTCGAGCGAGAATTCGGTTTCGGACGCGTAGATCTGCTGGCCGGCTTCGCCCTGTTCTATGACGATCCGGCACGTATCAACCGCGTCGAGCCGCGCTTCGCGGCGGTTACGCCGGAGCTGATCCGGAAAACCGCGGAGGAGTACCTGCGGCCCGACAATCGCACGATCTTTACCGTCGTGCCCAAGACCCCGGAGGCGAAGTGATGCGACGAATTGCGATGATCGTCTCTCTTGCCGGCGCGCTTCTCGGAGCCGCCGCGGCGCTGGCTCAGGCCCCCTCGAAAGAAACACCGCCGGCGCCCGGGACACCGAAGAATTTCTCGCTGCCCGAGATCCGGCGGTTCGAACTCCCGAACGGAATGCAGGTTCGCCTGATGCAGTACGGCAACATCCCGAAGGTGGCGATCCGGCTGGTCACGCAGACCGGCAACATCGACGAGGATGCGGATCACGTCTGGCTGGCTAACGTCACCGGCGAAATGATGCAGCAGGGGACTAGCACCCACTCCGCCGAGGAGATCGCCATGCAACTGGCGCTGATGGGGGGAGCGCTCAACGTCGACGTCGGAATGAACCAGACCACGATCGGCACGGACGTCTTCACCGAGTCCGCCGCATCGGCGGTGGCCCTCATCGCCGACGTCGCGCGCAATCCGCGATTCCCCGAGACTGAGTTTGTGCGGGTCAGGAACGACTTCCTCCGGAAGCTTCCCATAGAGCGCGGCGACCCGATGTCGGTCACGGAGGAAACGATCACGCGGCTTTTCTATCCGAATCAGCCGTATGGGCGCACCTTTCCGACGCCGGAGATGCTGCAGGGGTACACCCTGGACCAGGTCCGCGGGTTCTACGACGGCAACTTCGGCGCGGCACGCTCGCGGATCTACGTCGTCGGCCACTTCGACCAGGCAGCCATCGAGCGCGCCATCCGCAACGACTTCGCCGGCTGGAAGGCCGGAGTGCAGCCGGCCGCGCCGGTCGTGAACGCCGTCAGCCGGCCCGGCGTCTACCTCATCGACCGCCCCCGGGCCGTGCAGTCGACGCTCCTCATCGGCCTTCCAGTCGCCGGCGTCGGTCCGAACACTTCTGACTACCGTCCGCTTATGGTCACCAACGCTGTCCTCGGCGGCACCTTCATGTCGCGCATCACCTGGAACCTCCGCGAGAAGAACGGTTACGCCTATTCACCGCTCAGCAACGTCGCGGTGAGGCCTCGCGGTGCCTATTGGGTCGAAGGTGCCGACGTGACCACGAACGTAACCGGAGCGTCGATCAGGGAGATCATCGGCGAGATCGAGCGCCTCCGAGCCCAGGCGCCGTCCGAGGCGGAGCTGCGCGGCATTCAGAACTTCCTGGCCGGGCAATTCGAGCTGGTCAGCTCGTCGCGCGGCGAAGTCGCCGGTCAGCTCGCGTCGATCGATACCTACGGTGTCGGCGAGGACTACCTGCGCAACTACGTCCGGAGCATCTACGCCGTCACCCCTGCCGACGTTCTGCGCATGATGCAGAAGTACATCGATCCGGCGAAGCTGGCCATCGTCGTAGCAGGCGACAAGAAAGCGATTGAGGAACAACTGAAACCCTTCGGAACCATCGCCGAGTGAGATGCCAAAGCATCTTGGTGTGAGACTCAACCGTGCCGTTCGCGTGGCGGAACGGAAACGGGCCTAACCTGCGATCCGCGGACACGTAAGCCTCCATATAAGGAGGAAGCCATGCTGCACTTGAGACTCATCGTCGTTCTTGCACTCTTCTCCTCGTTCATCGCTGTTGCACACGGGAGGGCCATCGTCGATCCGATCGGGTCGCCGGTGAAGGCATCGGCGATCAGTGGCGACAAGGGATTGGGCGTCGATCCGAATGGGTAGCGGGAAGATGCACAACGACTGGCGGCGAGCGAGTCGCCGCCAGTCGTTCGTTCACGGCGATTGTGAGGCCACGACGTGGGCCACCACCACCTTGATCGTGTCGTAAGAGAGGCGGCCTTCGAATTCGTCGTAGATCGGCTTGAGGCGGTCCGTGCCGAGGCGGGCGGCAACCGGGGTGATGGCGTCGTAGTGCTCGCGGTCCACCCATCGGTCGACCGTGCGGGGACGCTCGGTGACGATGAAGTCGGCGAGGTAGCCGGCGATGGTGCTTCGGGCGCGGCCGGTGAGATTGACGACGTCGTCGATCAACGCGCCGCGGCGAAAGGCGGCGTATGCCTGGCTGCGGCTGGCGGTCACGATTTTCGGTTGTCTGGCCGGTGCGGGCGGTGGCGGCGGAGCGTCGAAAGTGACGCCCGATCTCGTGCAGTAGTCGAGGATCACGGCAAGCAGCGCGGGGCCGAGCGTCGAAAGCCGGCTGTCGCCGATGCCGGAGATCAGGCGCATACGATCGAGCGAGGATGGCCGCACCGCCGCGAGTTGGCGGAGAGTGATATCGCCGAGGATGACGAACGGGGGGACACCCCTAGGCTCAGCTTCACGACGCCGCCACTCGCGAAGCTCCTCGAAGAGAGCGCGATCGACGCCGATCCATGCGCGATCGTCCCGGGAGTCTTCGTGAGCGGCGGAGCGCATGAGACTCACCGTGCACAGGCCGCGCAGCAATGATCGCGAGTTGGGTGTGAGCCGGAGAACGGGGTACAGGCCGCCCGTCCGTTCGAGAAACCGTTGCGACACCAGTTGGGAGATCCAGTCGCTCAGCTCCTCCTTCGAATAGCTGCCGAGGATTCCGAAGGTCGAGAGCTTGTCGTGCCGGCGCTCGAGGATCTTCCCGCTGCTCGCGCCGCGCAGGATCGAGACGATATGCACGACGCCGAACGATTCTCCGGCCCGCACTACGCAGGAGACGATCTTCTGCGCGATCACCAGCGAGTCCGGCACCGACTGGTGATGATCGAGACAGACGTCGCAGGCGCCGCAACTGCCGTTGTCGTACGTCTGCCCGAAGTATTCGACCAGCGCCTTGTGCCGGCAGACGAGCGCCTCGGCGTATTGCTGCATCCGCTCGACGTTCTCCAACGCCGCGCGCAGATGTTCGGCGTCGGGATCCTCCGCGCCGCCGGAAAGAATGGCAGTCCACGAGGCGGCGTCGCTCGGCGCGTACAGCATCGTGCACTCGGCTTCGAGCCCGTCGCGTCCGGCGCGCCCACTCTCCTGCTGGTAGTGTTCGATCGACTTCGGCATTCCTGTATGGAGGACGAAGCGGACGTTGGAGCGGTCGATGCCCATCCCGAAGGCGACCGTGGCCACGATGATGTCGCACGTCTCTTTCGAGAAGGCCTCCTGCGCGGCGTGACGAAGCTCGGGAGCGAGCCCGGCGTGGTAAGGCGCGACGCGGTAACCGCGCCCTCGAAGGATCGCCGCCAGGCCGTCAACGTCGCGCCGCCGGATGCAGTAGATGATCCCCGCTTCTCCGTGATGCCGCCGAATCAGGTCCTCGACCTGGACCACTTCGTCGCGCTTGGGAACGATGCGGTAGGTGAGATTGGGCCGGTCGAAGTTCCCGACCAGCTCGACCGGATCGCGTAGGGCGAGTTGCTGGACGATGTCGCGGCGCACGCGCTCGGTGGCCGTGGCCGTGTAGGCGTGCAGCGAGGCCTTTGGGAAGAGGTGACGCAATTCGCGAAGCTGGCGGTATTCAGGACGAAAGTCGTGCCCCCATTGGCTGATGCAATGGGCCTCGTCGATGGCGAAGGAGGTGACTCCGGCACGCCCGAGAAGTTGCCGGAAGCTCGAAAGTGCCAGGCGCTCCGGGGAGACGAAGAGCAGCCGCAGCGCACCACCGGTGAGCGATCGTTCCACCTCTCGCTGTTTCGCTCCCGATTGCGAGCTGTTGAGCTGCGCGGCGGGAACCCCGCATGCGACCAGACCGTCGACCTGGTCTTTCATCAATGAGATGAGCGGGGAGACGACAACCGTCAGCGAGCCGCGGACGATTGCCGGAACCTGGTAGCAGAGCGATTTTCCGCCGCCGGTGGGCATGACCACCAGCGTGTCGCGTCCCGCGAGGGCCGCGTCCATCGCTTCGCGCTGGAGCGGCCGCAGGGTCGCGAAACCCCAGTGCCGCGCCAGCACCTCAATCAGTCTCGAATTCTCCTTTTCCATAACGCTTCTCCTGCCACCGAGGCTCCCTCGGTGTTCGGAGAAATGCAAGTTTTCTACTGTGGGTGGAGACTGCGTCAAGACGTCACTCGTCGTCAGCGCGCGCAGCCCCATCTTCGCTATGCTGCTGACCGCATGCCCGCCCCAATCCGCGCCGCCGACGTCGTCGTCGGCTTCCTCACGGAAAACTCCCCCCGGATGCTCACCCAGGCCATCCGCCTCCTCCGCTCCATCCGCTGGTTCGGCGGCGAGCTCGCCCACGCACGTGTAGTCGCTTGCGGCATCGGACCAATGGAATCGAGCGCGCGCGCAACGCTGGAAGCGCTCGGCGCCGAGGTCCGCGCCGTCACGCGGTTTCATCCGGCCAATCCGACCGGCAACCGCAATCAGCTCTTCGCGGAGTTGCTGGACGCCCCGCAGAAGCTTCTCTTCGTCCTCGACTGCGACACCATCATCGTCCGCGATCCGCTGCCGTATCTGAATGATGAAACGTTTCAGGCTAAGATCGCTCCGACGCCGACCGTCAGCGATGAAGTATTCGAGCGCCTGTTCGCGCACTTCGCACTGACAAAGCCGCCTCGCTCCTGCATCACCGGGTTGAGCGGCACGCCGACGGTTCCCTACTTCAACTCCGGCGTCATCGCCATTCCGACCTCAATGGCGCGAATCGTTGCCCCGGTCTGGCGCAGGTACAACCTTGCCCTGGCCGAGCAGCCGCAACTCGCCGCGCCGTGCCAGCGGCACATGCATCAGGCCAGCCTCGCACTGGCGCTTGCCGAGACGGGCATACCGTACGTGGAATTGCCCGAGGCGATGAATTATCAGATCAATACGCAGCACCTCGTGCAGCCTCCCGGGTTCGCCGAGATCGATCCGATCATCATTCACTATCACCAACTGGCCTCGGAGGACGGATTCCTGCTGCCGTGCATCTACCCCCCCGCGCAGGCACGCATCGAGGCCTTTCACGACCGCATGCGCGCCGAGGGATTCGCGCCGGAATCGAACGCGCCGCGGGGGCGGGCGTCGCGTCCTGTCGTCGTAGCGGGGATGCATCGCTCCGGCACGTCGCTGGTAGCGGAGCTTCTCAATGCCATGGGAATCTATGCCGGCGGGCCGGCCGATCTGGCGCCGCCGGACATCTTCAATCCCACCGGCTACTGGGAGCATCGCGTGGCGGCGGAGATCAACCGCGAGGCCATGGCCACACTCGGAGCGAGCTGGAAGAACGTCACGCCGATTGCGCTGTCGAAGTTGTCGAACGACTACCTCTCTCGCGCGCAAGCCTTCGCGCAATCACTGCAGGGGCGTGGGCCGTTCCTGCTCAAGGATCCGCGCATCTCGCTCCTGTTTCCGGTCTGGCGCGACGCGCTGCCGGACGCGATCATCATAATCCCGTGGCGGGAACCGATGACCGTCGCCCGTTCGGTGGCCCATCGCGACCGGCTCCCGCTGCTCGGATCCATCGCGTTGTGGGAACACTACAACCGCACGATCCTTCGCGACACCGAGGGATTCCCGCGCCTGCTTGTGTCGTACGAAGAGCTGATGGCCGACCCGATCCGCGTGCTGCGGGACCTTCACGACTCGCTGTCACGCCTCGGCGTCGAAGGTCTGACGCTTCCCTCGGAGCAGCACATCCGCCAGATCGTCAATCCCGATTTCAACCGCAGCGGGAAGCGTGACGCTGACGACACTCTGCTCGATCCGGAGCAGCGTGCCCTCCTGAACGCCTTGCGCTCCGGCGCGGTGCTCCATGAAACCGTGGCGCCCACGTCACCCCGAACCTTGGAAGTGCTGGCGATCCTCGGCGAGATGGAGAGACTGGAAAAGGGGTTGCGGTCGACGCGGCAGCGGGTCACGATCCTCGACCAACTCCTCGCCGAGGTCTTCGCATCACGAAGCTGGCGCCTCGGCCACGCCGTGACCGGCCTTCTGCGGATGTTGCGAAGAAGTAAGGCGGCATCTGCGGAGGATCGGTGGCGGGATTTGACTTAACATCCGAATATGAAGAGATCGTTTTCCCTCCTCGTACTGACCCTCGCCTGTACCGTCACATCCGCGCTCACCGCGCAGGTCCACACCCATCGCCTGCTGGCAACGCCCGACACGGTGGCCTACGGCTACTACTGGTCGGAGGCGAAGCCGGCGCTTCGTATTGCCTCTGGGGACATCATCGATGTCGACACGCTGTTGACGAATACGCCTGCTGGTCTGGCGAAGGCGGGCGTGCCGGACGCCCAGATCCAGCAGTCGCTGAAGACGATCGTGGCAGAGGTCACCGGGGATCGCAAAGGTCCCGGCGGTCACATCCTGACCGGGCCGGTCTATGTCGAAGGGGCGGAGCCGGGGGACGTTCTCGAAGTCAGGATCCTGTCGATCGATTTCGCCATCGACTACGGCTACAACGGCTGCAGCGGGATCGTGCCGGAGAATTGCGACCGCAGCGCCGGCTTGAAGATCCTCCCCATCGACAAGAAGACGATGACCTCGCAGTACGCTCCGGGGATCGTCATTCCGCTCAAGCCGTTCTACGGCAGCATGGGCGTGGCGCCGGCGCCGGAGCTGGGGCGAGTCAGCAGCAATCCTCCCGGCAGGCACGCGGGGAACATGGACAACCGCGAGCTCGTGGCCGGCACGACGCTGTTCATTCCCGTCTTTGCGCCCGGCGCCCTGTTTGAAGTCGGCGACGGACACGGTGCGCAGGGTGACGGAGAGGTGGATCAGACCGCGATCGAAACGTCGTTGCGCGGCCGGCTGCAGCTCACCGTGCGCAAGGACATGAAGCTCACCTGGCCGCGCGCCGAGACGCCGACCGATTACATCAGCATGGCCACCGACCCCGATCTGATGGTGGCCACCAAGACCGCGATTCAGGAGATGGTCGATTTTCTCGCCGCGACGAAAAACCTCACCAAGCATCAGGCCTATCAGCTCGTCAGCATGGCCGGACACGTCGTCGTCACGCAGCTCGTCGACAAGCCGAACATGGGAGTGCACGTGAAGATGCCGAAGAGTATCTGGAAGCGATGAAGAGTCTGTTGACTCACACCGGCTGACCGGAAACGTGATTCGAGATGAACGTGATCACATTTCCTGCCGGCTCTCGAACGGAGAACGTCCGGTGGTTCGCGGAGGCGGTTCCGATCGGCGTGGGGTTCAGGCCGAGCTCGATGAAACGCTGGTGCGTTGCGTCGAGATCCTCGACCATCAGGTCGAAGGGAACGTCGCCCGGTGCTCCCTTCCCGGACGTGAGAACCAGATGCGTGCCGCCGCGAAGCTCGAGCACGGCCACCTCGGGGCGTTGGACCACGGAGCGCATCCCGATGGTCCGCATGAATTGCTCTGTTTCCGCCAGGCGATCCGTTTCGAGGACGACGTGACCGATCCAGACGGGAGGGCGCAGGTCGTGTTCGCCGGCCATCGATCTACTCCCGCTCCAGCACCATCGCCACGCCAATGCCTCCCGCCGCGCAGACGGTGAGGAGGCCGTATTGCTGACCGGTGCGCTGCAGCTCGTTGCAGACCGTCGTCACGATCCGTGAGCCGGTGGCGCCGAAGGGGTGTCCCAAGGCGATCGACCCGCCGGTGAGGTTGATCTTCTCGGGATCGATATCGCCGACCGGCTCGCTGCGTCCCAGTCGTTCCTGGGCGATCTTCTTCGACCCGATCCACTGGATGTTCGACAACACCTGCGCGGCGAATGCCTCGTGCATCTCGATCACGCCGATGTCCTTGAGCGCGATCTTGGCGCGATCGAGCGCCACGGGAAGCGCGAAGACGGGACCTTGCAGCAATTGATCGAAGGGATCGGTGGCGGCGTAGGCGTAGCTTTTGATGAAGCCGATCGGTTTGATGCCGAGGGCTTTCGCTTTGTCCTCCGACATCAGGATCACGGCCGCGGCGCCGTCGGTCAGCGGCGAGGCGTTGGCCGCGGTGATCGTTCCGTACTTGCGGTCGAAGACCGGCCGCAGCTTGGCCATTGCCTCGAGCGTCGAATCGCCGCGGATGAGATTGTCTGTCTCGACGACGTCGTCATATCCCGGCGGGACGAGCACCGTCATCACCTCATCTTTGAACCGCCCGCTGGCGGTGGCCTCGGCGGCGCGATGATGGCTTTGCAGCGCAAATTTGTCCTGCGCCTCGCGGGTGATGCCGTTCTCCTTGGCCATCTTCTCGGCCGACTCCCCCATCGTCAGACCGGTCGTCGACTCGGCGATGGCGGGAGCGTCGGGCGCAAGGTCCTTCGGCCGGATCTTGCGGAACGATCCCAGCTTCCCGCCGACACTCTTCTGCTTGCTGGAGCTGACCAGCGCATCGGCGAAGTTCTTCGAGAAGAGGATGGGGATGTCGGATAGCGACTCGCTGCCGCCGGCGACGACGACGTCGGCATAACCGCGGAAGATCATGTCGGCGGCCGAGGTGATGGCCTGGTTCGACGACGCACAGGCCTTGCTCACCGTATAGCCGGGCACCTTGCGCGGCAGGCCGGTGCCGAGGACGATCTCACGGGCGATGTTCGGCGCTTTGACGGACGGGATCACATTGCCGAAGACGACTTCCTGGATGGTGTCGGGATCGATGCCCGAACGCTGCACGAGCTCCGCGACGACGAGCTTGCCCAGGTCGAGCGCGGAGAGATGCGCGTAGTGCGTGCCCGATTTTGCAAAGGGCGTGCGGAGCCCGCGAACGACGGCGACGCGAGGCGTGTATTGCCACATGCGGCGAAGATTAGCACGCGCGAGAACCGCGCCGCGGGGCGTGATTCAGCGCCTTACATTCGCCCATCGACCGCGCTACACTTTCCCATCATGCACGTCGCCGGCTTCGTTATACGCAGAGTTGGTGAACTCTGCGTATAATTCGTAGATGGGCTACATCCGCCTTCCTGAATCCGTGCAGACGCTCTATGCGGAGTTGCTCGATCAGGTGCGCGCGGCCGATCGCGAAGAGGTATTGGGAGGGACCAGCGGCTCCTACGTGTCGAAAGTGATCCGGGGAAGAACCTATTGGTACCTTCAGAAGAGCGAAGGGGCGAGCAAGCGGCAGATCTACCTGGGAGCCGAAACAGCTGAATTGCTCGAGCGAATCAGCACATCCGCGAAGCATCGTTCGAGCATTGCACTCGATGAAAGCCGCCGCCGCGAGCTCGTAGCCATGCTGGCGACGGGTGGCATGTTCCGCGACTCGGCAGCGACGGCGACGGTTCTCCGGGTGCTCGCCCATGCGAGCGTCTTCCGCGCCGGGGGTGTCCTGGTCGGCACCCAGGCATTCACCTGCATCGCCAACATGCTCGGGGTGTCGTTCGACAAGGAAAGCCTTCGCACAGCCGACATCGACATCGCACATGACACCATCATCAATGTCGGACTCAGTGAACGGCCACTCGAGAGTGACCTGCTGCTGCGGCTACGCTCGGCAGACCAACGGTTCTTTGCTGTACCCGGTCTTGACCCACGCGAGGCCAGCACCTCCTTCAAAGTGCGCGGGCGCGATCTCAGCGTCGACTTTCTCACTCCGGACCGGAGCCGCGGCAAGAACACAAAGCCTGTCCTTCTCGTTCATCTCGGGATCGCCGCACAACCGCTGTACGGACTCGACTTTCTGATCGATGAGGCGGTCGACGCCGCTGTCATCGGAGGCAGCGGAATCCGCGTCAATGTTCCGTCTCCCGGCCGCTTTGCGCTACACAAACTGTGGGTCGCTGCCGAGCGTTCGCCATCCGAAGCCGCCAAATCGAGGAAAGATCTCCGTCAGGCCGCGCAGATCCTCGACGTACTGATCGACGATCGGCCGGACGACATCACCGCGTCGTACAAAGTTCTTGCGCGCCGGCCGCGTATGCTTCGGCGCGTACACGCGAAACTCAAGACGCTCGACCCGGCTCTGATGTCGCGGCTGGCGCCGCTGCTCCCGAAGACCGACTGAGCGAACCTCTAGGAGCGTGCACGGCTGAACGATAGAGCGAAGATGATGGCCGAGCCTTGGGCAACCGGCCGTGCCGGCCTACGCCGGCCTCTCCAGCAGATCTTTGAACTGCTCCTTATCGATGGCCTTGTCGTACGCGGCGCGGGCGCTGACGGTACCGGCCTCGTAGAGGCGGCGGATGGAGGTGTCCATGTCGATCATCCCCTGAGTGACGCCGGTCTGGATGGCGCTCGTGACCTGCGAGGTCTTCCCCTCCCGGATCATGTTGCCGATGGCGGGAGAGGCGAAGAGGATCTCCAGGGCGGCCACGCGGCCGCCGCCGATCTTGGGCATGAGCTGCTGCGCCACCACACCGCGGATCGTTTCGCCAAGAACATTGCGGACCCCTTCCTGCTCCGAGGCGGGGAAGACGCTGATGATGCGGTCCATGGTCTTGGCGGCGTTGTTCGTGTGCAACGTACCGAAGACGAGCGTGCCGCGCTCGGCGGCGGAAAGGGCCATGGCGATCGTCTCCAGATCGCGCATCTCGCCCACCAGGATCACGTCCGGGTCTTCGCGGCCGGCGGCCTTGAGCGCCTCGGCAAACGACTTCGCGTGCGATCCGATCTCGCGCTGATGCAGCAGGCACTTCTTGTTCGGATGAACGAACTCGATCGGATCTTCGATGGTGATGATGTGCAGGCTGCGCGTCTCGTTGATCAGATCGATGATGGCGGCCAGCGTGGTCGACTTTCCCGAGCCCGTCGGGCCGGTGACGAGCACGAGACCGCTGCGGATCGAGGCGATGCGGCGGACCTGATCGGGCAGCCCGAGCTGCTCGATGGTCATGATCCTGGTCGGGATGACGCGGAAGACCGCGCCACCGCCGCGTTGCTGACGGAAGAGATTGACGCGGTATCGGGCCACGCCGGGGATCTCGTACGAGAAGTCGATGTCGTTTGACTGAAGGTATTCGGTCCACAGCCTTTCCGGGGTGACCGGCTTGAGCATCTCGCCGAAGTCGATCTCGGAAATCGTGCGGTAACGGATCGATTCCATCAGCCCCGATGCGCGCAGCATCGGAGGGCGGCCTACGGTGAGGTGAAAATCCGACGCGCCGCGGTCGTTCATCAACTTGAGGAAGCGGTCGATCTTGGCCATTACATCTTCCCTCGCTCGATGAACTCGGCGCTGACCATCGACTCGAAGTCCTCTTTTTCAGCGCGGCCAGATACGCCGTCTCCGGGCTGATCTGATCGCGGCGGAGAAGGTCCTTGAGCGCCTCGTCGAACGTCTGCATCCCCATCGAACGGCCGATCTGCATCGCCGAATAGATCTGGTAGGTCTTCTCGTCGCGGATCATCGTGCCGATGTTGCTGGTCCCCTTCAGCACCTCGAAGGCCGCAACCTGGCGGCGCCCTTCTTTGGCGGGCAGGAGCCGTTGGGCGATGCAGTACTTGAGCGACTCGGAGAGTGAGGCGCGGATCTGCGGCTGCTCGTCGGCTGGGAAGCTCGAGAGAATGCGGTCGATCGCCTTCGGCGCGCTGGTCGAATTCAACGTGCCGAGGACGATGTGGCCGGTCTCCGCGGCGGTGAGGGCGAGCGAGACTGACTCGTTGTCGCGCAGCTCACCGATGACGATCACGTCCGGATCCTCGCGTAGCGCGGCTCGCAACGCCCGCGCGAACGATTCGGTGTGCGATCCCACCTCGCGCTGGTTGACCAGGCAGTTCTTGAACGGATGGACGAACTCGACCGGATCCTCCATCGTCAGGATGTGATCGTTGCGCGTCTCGTTGAAGAGATTTACCAGCGCGGCCAGCGTCGTCGACTTGCCCGATCCGGACGGACCGCAGACCAGCACCAGGCCCTGGTGATAGTCGGCGATTTCGGCCAGATGCGCGGGCAGCCCGAGCTCGACGATCGTCGGCGGCTTCTCGGGGATGACGCGGAAGACACCGTTGTAGCCGCGGTGATCGTAGAAGACGTTCGCGCGATAGCGGCCGGCCTGCGGGATGACGTAGCAGAAATCGATCTGATGCGTCTTCTCCAGCGTGTTCCACTGCGGCTCCGTCAGCACTTCCTTCAGCATGGCCTCGGTCTGCGCGGCCGTGAAGGGATCGCCCTGCGCGCGCAGCAGGTCGGCGGCCAGGCGGACGATCGGCGGCTGGCCGACGGAGAGATGAAAATCCGAGGCCCCCTGATTGCGCGTGGCGATCAGAAGCGTGTTGAGCCGCGCCTCCCCCTGCGTGCCCGAAACGGCCATCGCCGCCTTGCGGATGGCATCCACCTGAGCCTGTGAATTGCGGTCGGCCTTGGCCAGCTCATCGAGAATCTCGATCGCCTGCGTGCGCACGCCGCGATCCTGATCGCTTTGGGCCACGCTGGTGAGGGCGTTGAGAACCTGCGGATGCTTGAAGTGCTTCAGTGCCAGCATCACCTCGATGCGCACGTCGGGGGAAGGATCGGCAAGCATCCGGCCGAGGGCCGGGAGGGCGCGCGGATCGCCGATGCGCCCGAGCGCCTCAATCGCGGCCCGCTTGATCTCGGCGTCGGCCAGCGTGGCCACCAGCGGCTCGACGGCGCGCGGATCTTTCATCCGTCCGAGGGTGTCGGCGGCGGAGATGCGGATCCACCAGTCGGGGTCGCGCAGCAACTGAATCGTGGCCGGCACGATCCGGACATCATCGAAGCCGGCGGCCACGGCGATGGCGCCGGAACGGATATCGGGATCGGGGTCCTGCAGAAGCTCGATGACAGGATCGACGAGCGCGGCGCCGAATTCGCGCAGCGACTCCAGTGAACGGTCGCGCACGAAGCCGGCCAGCATCGCCGAAAAGCGGATGTAGCGTTTGATTACGCCGGCCGGATCGCCGATGCCGAGGAGAACCTTGAGGACCGAGGTGCGCGTCGCGGCATCGCCCGACGCTAGCGCCGGAAGAAGCCGCTCCGCGAATGCCACCCCCTGCCCCGCGGCCGTCCGCGTCATTGCCTCGACGATGATCTGCTGCAGGGCGTAGCCGGCGTGCGGCAGGGCCTCGATCAGCAGGTCGAGCGAATGCTGCGGCGCGCGCGTGGCCAGAACCTCGATCGCTTTGTCGCGAATGACCGGATCAGGTTCGGCGGCCATGCGTCGCCACCGCTTCACGCCGTTCTCTTCGAGCTCGATCCCCGAGAGTTTGCCGAGGAACGGCGTCCGTTCTTCGGTGCTGCCGGTCAAGGCCAGCTGCCATAGGATCGGTTCGAATTGCCTGCTGAGAGGTGCCTCGGCCAGCAGGCGCCGCGTCGCTTCCTGCAGCTCGCGCGTCTCTTTCGTCTCTTTCGCGGGCGGCGTGAGCAACTGCGCGAAGCGCGCATCCATCCCCTGCAGTCCGAGCGTGAAGAGGCCGGCCGCGGCGGCGCGGAGGGCCTGCTCCGGCTTGCCCTTCGACTCGGCGAGGAAGATGTCCAGGGTCTCCGCGTCACGGAGGCGGGTCAGCACGCGCACGGCTGCCTCGCGCAGCGCCCGATCGGGACGGAACAGCATCCAGACGACGTCGCGCGCGCGAACGCCCTCCGCCGATTCGACCCGGCCGAGGAGATCGTCGCGCTCTTCCTGCGTGGCGTACGTCTTCGCCGCCAGCCGCTTCACCGCGTCGCTGACGTCAGAGGAGAAAAGGGCCATTGACGGCGAGAGTCTACCGTCTTATCGCAGCGTGGCAACGAATGTCGCGTCGTACGAGAACGTCATCGTATTCGTCTTCACGCGCAACGACGACACGGTCCCGCCAAACGTCCCCGAGTCACCCTTGTGCGGCTTGAACTCGTAGTCCGCCACCCCTTCAAAGTAGCCGCCGTCGTAGTTCCCGGTGGGGTGTTGAATGGCTACATGGCCAACGCGTCCCTGCTTGTCGATCGAGATGATGACGCCGTTCAGATCGCCGGGAATGCTGTCATCCAGATCGGCCAGTTTCGCGTCCGCCGGGAGCTCTTTATCCGTGAGGATGACGCGCGTCATTTCCTTCCGGTCAGTCAGCAGGTTCTTCTGCCTTCCGATTGCGTATGCATAGTTGAGAGGGATCTTCGTGCCGTCGACAGTCAACGTTCCCTCGGCTCGGCCGAGATCGACTGCGACGGCAGGAAGAGCCACGAGAAGGAGTAGAAGAACGGCAACGAACGCCCCGGCGACCTGACGCATGCAAAACCCTCCCTTTTTGAAGAGGCTCCGAGTTTAGCATCGTCGCGCGGGCCGTCTACTGCCCGTTCACGCTACGGTCTGAAGTTCTCGATGAACTGCCTCACGAACGAATGACCGGTGGGGTCCGAGAAGTATGCCACTCCACGCAGGGTCACCGGCTCCTCGGAACGCAGGTACCCCCCGGTCGACCGTCCCCAGGCGGAAAGGTTGAGCGTGGTCGTACCGTGAGGCGAGATCGTCCGCGAAATCGGCGTCGAGCCGGTGTGAATGGAATAGGACCCCGGTCCCAGGCTGCTGAGCTCGAGACGCTTCAAGGTAAGCGGCTGATTGGTCGGATTTTCGATCGCGAGCTGATACTGGATGTTGATTGGACCTCGGAAATAGAACATGTCGCCGGAGGAGGTCAACTGCTGCATGGTGATGTTGAGCTTCGGCGAATCGCTCGCGCCCCACGCGTAACCGCTGAGCGCGATCAAAAGAACCGCTGCTGCTGCAATTCTGGCTCTCATGATGACTGTACCTCCGCTCACGTTTGTTGCAAGCGGGATGCGAGAAAGAGCCGCACAAAGATGAGGCAGCCGCGATGGAATTCCTATCTCCGCGCCTCCGCGCCTCCGCGTGAGACCACCGACCCCGCCGTCAGCACCGCCGGCGCGTCCTGCACGAACGCGACCTTTCCATCGGCGCGGCTGGCGTCCGGATTCACGATGCGGGAAGGTGTCGAGGTGATGATCGACTCCAGCTCCTGCGGCGTCAGGTTCGGACGCTCGGACAGAAGGCGCGCGGCGATGCCGGAGATGATCGGCGCGGCGAACGACGTCCCCGAGCGAAGGTTCGGCTTCGTGCCGCGATAGTGATCAGGCGCGGTGATCGAGGCACTGAAGATCCCCTGCGACGGCGCCAGGATCTCCAGGCCGCCGTGGCACGCACCCGGCCACCAACTGTTGTCGGCGGTCATGCCGCCGACGGTGATGAGACCATCGAGATCCTTGCCGAGCGTGGCCGGGAACCGGTCGACGACGCCGGAGCGTCCGCAGCCGGTGTCCACGTTGTTTCCGGCCACGACGAAGAGAAAGCGCTTGCCATTCGGATCGGGATTGCCGAGAGCATTGACGCCCCCGATCATGTCGCGAATCTTCCGCTCCACCGCCGCGAACGTCACCGGAGCGTCGTCAGGATTCGCTTCCAGCTTCTCCAGCACCCAGCCGCTGATGTTGACGACCGCGGTATGAAACTGCGGCGTCGCCGGATCCCAGGCGTGGCGGATGATGTCGTTCAGTCCTTCCAGGTACGTGCGCGTGGTTGCAAGCGCCGACTCGTTCATCACCCGGATGCTGACGACCAGCGCCTCGGGGGCCACGCCGACGTTTTTTCCCGCCACGAGCGACGCCACGCTCGTGCCGTGCTGCGCGCCGACCAGCTCCATCGTGTTCGAAAAGCAGGGAATCAGAGCCTTGTTCGTACTTGTGCAGTTCGAGACACCGACCACGACCGAATGCGTGGCGTCGAAGCCGGCGATCACACGGCTGCCGGCAGGCGTGGCGAACTCGGTGTGCGCCGCCATGACGCCGGTATCCATGACGTAGACGACCACGCCGGCGCCGAGGGCGCGGCGGCGGTATTGACCGTCGAGAATGCCGTCGCTCTGATCGATCCGGTCGAGGTGCCAGAGGAGATTGGTGGCAGAGGGATCGCCGCATCCGTCGAGCTTGGCCGCGTTGTGATTGGCGTCGAGCACGACCTCGGACTCGTGGCAGCGCGTCGAAACAAGCTCCTGCGCTCCGGCAGCCGTTGGATAGACGGCTAGCGCAAACAGAACAGCAGCGAACGTTCTTCGCAGCAGAATCACCTGAATTTTCGGACGCCTTGGACGACGAGCACTAAGATTCGGGCAAAGCGAGAGAAATGGCAAGGAAAATTATTGTGAACCGGGAGCCGGGGGTAGGGGGTCGGGAGTCGGAGCAGTCGCCCACGCCGGTGCCACTCCGACCCCCGACCCCCGGCCCCCGCTTCCTGGCTCTCGTCTTCTTCGCGGTCACGCTCGGCGTCCGCCTTCTCAACGCGCCCTATGTCTTCGAGGAAGGCAAGCCTCGGATCACCCCTGTCGACGAGCTCTACCACTGGAAACGGATTGCCTACTCGGCCGCCCACTTTCCTCACGTGCTTGAATTCGATCGCGACCGGGGAATCGGCGGCGCGGTCTGTCCGTGGCCGCCGCTTTACGATGTCGCTTCAGGAGGCGTGGCTCGTCTGCTGGGAGCTGGCAAAGTCACAGACAAGAGTGTCTGGGCCACATTCACCCTCTCCGGCCGAGGCCGGGATCAATGTGGCACAGACACTCTTGTCTGTGCGGACGAAGTTCTCGAACGAATCGTCTGGTTCCCACCGTTTCTCTTCGCCCTCTTCGTCGGGATCACCGTCTTCATCCTGGCAAGGACCTGCGGCATCGTCGTCGCCACAATCACCGGCATCGCACTGGCAACCTCACCATTCCTCGTCACCACCTCGTGGATCGGGAGCATCGATCATCACTTCCTCGAACCGGTGCTCACGTTTGCCATTCTCGGGGCGGCCTGCCTCGGAATATGCACGGATACCCGGCGACAACGAATCCGCGCCGGCATCCTCCTCGGCATCGCCATCACCGTTGCGATGTTCGTGCAGACGGCGCTTCTCATCGCCGCGGCGCTCGCCTTCGCCGTCCTTTTTCTCTGGAGCGATGGCGTGGCGGCTACGTGCGGCTTCGGGATCGCCGCCGTCGCTGTCGCGCTTTACCGCCTCACGCGCGCGCCTGGCTTTCCCGACAACCAGTGGTTCCTCGGCTGGACGCATGCATCGCTCTTCGCCGCCGCGGCGGCCGCGAGCGCGATCGTCGTCGTTCGTCCACGATGGCGCGTCGCCGCTCTGCTCGCGGGCGTCGCCGTCGTCCTGGCCTCCCCCACCGTCCCGGCGTCCCTTCTCAGCGGCGCTCATTTTTTCGGAGGGGACCGATGGCTGAAAACGATCCAGGAGTTCCAGCCCCTCTGGCGTTCGCATGGTGACGATCTCCTCTCCGCCCTGGCCGGCTTTTCCGGTGGTGCGATCCTGGTCTGGTTTCTTCTGGTGCGCGCCATCCGAACCCGTGACCATGCCCGTCTCGCGGTCGCCCTCTTCGCCATCGCCTACCTCGGGCTGACGATCACCAGCCGCCGCTTCTGGATCGTGGCCATTCCGCTGCTCGCTCTCGCCGGCGCGCTTTACATCCCGCGCATCGCCCGCAAACGGCTGGCGATTCTCGCCGCGTTGATGATCGCTCTCCCGCCACCACTACAACTCGCCGGCTGGCTGATGACGCCGATCACGCCGGTACCGGCGAACCAGCAGCAGTGGCTCAACGCCGTATCCTTCATCCGCACGCTCCCGCCCGGACGCGTCCTCGGCCCGTGGTCGATGGGGCATGCCATCGACGTCGAAGGACACCATCCCGTCGTCATCGACAACTTCGGGACGATGCCTGACACGACCACGTTCGAGCGCGCCCAGGAAGCGTTTCTCGCGCACGACGAAACAGCGCTGGCGCGCTACTGCGATGCGGCCGGCGTTCGTTACCTCATCCTCGAACAGCCCCGTTTCGGCATCGCCTCCGCGAATGCCATCCTCGGCACGGAGCGCGCACAGGAATCGACGTGGTGGTGGCACGTGTGGCGAGGGGAACAGCCGAGAATGTTCCGTATGATCTGGAGTGATCCGCAACTGCGAATCTATCAACGATGATGTTCGAAGAATACACAGCGGAGGCCCGGCGGCCGCCCATTCTGGAGCGGCTGTTCGCGCCGTCGGTCGCCCCCTCGTTCCTGCGCGCGCGCTGGATCTGGCTTCGCTGCCTCGGAGCGATTTTCTTCTCCGCCTTTTACTCGCTCTACTTTCAGATCCACGGCCTGATCGGCCCGCACGGCATCCTTCCGGCGTTCGAATACCTCGATGCCGTTCACCGCGCGCTCGGCTTGAAAGGCTACTGGTTCGCGCCGACGCTGCTCTGGTTCAACAGCGGCGACCGGATGCTGAGCGTCATCGTCTGGATCGGCTTCGCCTCCTCGGCGGCGATCATCCTCAATCTCTGGCCGCGGCTCTCCATCGCAATCGCAGGCATCTGTTTCCTCTCATTCATCGGCGCGGCACAGGAGTTCGCCGGCTATCAGTCGGACGGGATGCTGCTGGAGGCGGCCTTCCTCTCGATCTTCCTCGCTCCGCGCGGCATCCGGCCGCGGATGGCAATGCAACAGCCGCCGTCGCGCGCGGCCGTCTTCATGCTGCAGTGGGAGTGGTTCCGCATCTACTTCGAGTCGGGCCTGGTCAAGATCCTCAGCGGCGATGAGCAGTGGCGCAATCTCACCGCGATGGACAAGTACTACGAGAACGGCCCGCTGCCGTCGTGGCTCGGCTGGTACGTGCAGCAGTGGCCGCATTCGTTCCACGCCTTCTCCGCCGGACTGACGCTCGCCGTCGAGCTGTTCGTGGTCTGGCTTCTCTTTGCCCCGCGCAAGAACTCGCTCTGCCGGCTGATCGCCTTCCTCATCGTGACGCCGCTGCAGATCGGCATCATCCTGACGGCGAACTATGCGTTCCTGAACTATCTGGTGCTCTTCCTGGGAGTGCTCCTGCTCGATGACTCGATCCTGCGGGGACCGGCGGCCGTACCGGCGAAGAGCAAGCCGTCGATCGTCGCCGCGGTCGTCCTGACGACGATCTTCCTCACCTCCTTCGCCAGCTTCCTGATGCCGGCGTTCCCGACCGCCACGCTGCTCGAGCCGTTCCGCATCGCCAACCGCTACGGCCTCTTCGCGGTCATGACGCGCAACCGGTACGAGATCGAGTTCCAGGGAACGCGCGACGGCGTGACATGGGTCGGCTATCCCTTCCGCTACAAGCCGCAGGATGTCCGCAAACGGCCGGGCCTCTACGCTCCCTACCAGCCGCGCTTCGAGTGGAACCTCTGGTTTGCGTCGCTCGGATCATGGGATGAGAACCGCTGGGTGCTGAACACCGAGGGACGGCTGCTCGAAAACTCACCGCCAGTACTGGAACTATTCGCAAGCAATCCGTTCGCCGACAAGCCGCCCATCGCCGTCCGCGCCGTCGGCTGGCAGTACTGGTTTACGACGAGCGAGGAACGGGCACGCACCGGTGCATGGTGGCGGCGCGAATCGCTCGGCGCCTACGCGCCGACGGCGAGGCGCGCTGCGGACAGCAGCATTACCTTCGACAGCGACTGAGACTGGCACGCGAGTCGCTATCTGAGCCGCATGGGAAACTTACTTTGGCTCATCATTGTGATCCTTGTCATTCTGTGGCTTGGCGGCTTTGCGATGCACATCGGCGGTGGACTCATTCACCTCCTGCTCGTGATCGCCGTGATTGTGCTGGTCATTCAGCTCATCACAGGCCGGCGCGTCGTCTGATCAGACTGCACGCTTGAACGCGGCAACGAGCCGCGCGACGCGATCGGGGTCGACGGGCGCTTCCACGCGTCCGTCGATCTTGATCGACGTTCCGACGATGGCGCCGTCGGCGTCCGCGAACGCTCCCGCATTCGATTCCGTCAATCCGCTACCGATGAGAATCGGGACGTCGGCAAGTGCCTGGCGCAATGCGGCGAAACCGGCCCGATCGGGCTCGGCTCCCGTCTCAGCCCCGCTGACGATGATGCCGTCCGCAAATCCGCGATGCCGCAGGTCTTTCGCCGCCTGAATCTCATCCAACGCAACGACCGGCACGGCGTGTTTGACCATGTGGTCGGCGAAGAGCAGGACCTCCGGCGCGATGGCCGCCCGTTTGCGCAGAGTCTCCGCCGCACGTCCTTCGATGATCCCCTGATCGGTCAACATCGCCCCGGTGTGGATGTTGACGCGGATGAACGCTGCTCCCGCCGCCGCGGCGATGGCGATGGCCGACGCCGCATCGTTCCGTAGCACGTTCACGCCAAACGGCAGCGCCACCTCGGCCGTCACGGCGACGATCACGCGCGTCAACGCCGCCACCGTCTCGGCCGGCACGCGATCCTTGAAGAATGGCCGGTCGCCGAAATTCTCGAACGCCATGGCATCGCAACCGCCCTCGCGCAACGCCAGCGCGTCGCGTAATGCCGCATCGATCACGGCCTGCATCGAACCGGCGTACCGAGGAGCACCGGGAAGCGCACCGACATGCACCATGCCGATGATGGCGTTGCGGCCGAAGCGACCTCGAAAGTCTTCGCGGCTAAGCATGCGTCCAGGGTAACGCTACTTCTTCGCGGCTTCGCGGCTTCGCGTGACCAGCGCTTTCACCCTCGCCGCCAGCCTTGGATCGCCGATCGTTTCCGCGACCTCGGCGAATGACGGCGACGCTCCGCGCCAGCGGAGCTCATCGACGTCGTCAAAGAGAGGCGCATCGGTTCGCAACGTTGCCAGCGTCTTGAAGAGGAGTGCCAGCTCGCGGTTGGGACCATTGAGGACCTGATCCGGAAACTCTTCAATCGGTCCGTACTGCGCGACCAGGCGGGCGGCGGTCTTCGTGCCGATGCGCGGAATGCCCGGATAGCCGTCCGCGGCGTCGCCGGAAAGCGCCAGGTAGTCGGGGATCAGCGCGGGGGGCACGCCGAACTTGGTGCGGACGCCGGCATCGTCGCGAATCAGGCCGCTCTTCCGGTCGACCTGGACGATGCGCTCCCCCACGACGCACTGCGCCAGATCCTTGTCCGGCGTCCAGATGCACACTTTCTCGACGCGCGGATCGCGGCCCGCGAGGTACGCGGCCGAGGCAAGGGCATCGTCAGCCTCGAGCTCGACCATCGGCCAGGTGGCCACCCACATCGCCACGAGCGTGGCTTCCAACGGATGGAACTGCGCCCACAGCGCGCGCTCGATCCCCGCGCCGGTCTTGTAGCCGGGCCAGAGATCGTTGCGGAACGATTCGATGATGTGATCGGTGGCCACGCCGATGTGCGTGGCGCCCCCTTCCAGCATCTGCACGACCGTGCCGAGAACGCCGGCCACCGCGCCGAAGGGAGGGTCGCTCTTCTTGAAACGGCGGATGCCGAAGAAATGGCGGAACAGCTCATACGTCCCGTCGATGAGGTGAACGATCATGCCTTTGCCAGTCGAAGCGCCGCGGCCATCTGATGGAGATGCCAGCCGTATTGCTTCTCTTCCTGCTGACAACTGTAGACGAGCTTGAGGTCGTGCTCATCATCGCTCGGGATCACGCGAGCGGCGAGCGACGCCCAATCGGGAAGATCGTCGGCCAGCCGCGGTGCTGCGTCGAAGTCCGGCCGGCCGATAGATGCGTACGCGGCCAGCATGGCCACGGCCAGGTGGTCGACCACATCGACGGCTAGATACGGCTGCAGTACCCGCGTGGCGTGGCAGGCCGTGACGAGATGGAGAACCGTGAAATCGCCGGTCGCCAGAAAGAGCAACGCCGCGATCTTCGCCAGATCGCCCAACACCAGGTTCCTGATCCCGAACCGGTAATCGTCGAAGGCGGGAATGGCCACCACCTTCAGGATGGCGCCGCTGATGCTGCGCGTTCCGAACTTTTTCGGGAAACGGTCATCACGGTTCATCGCCAGAAACGCCTCGATCGCCGATTCCCATCGCGCCTCGTCACGGCGTTTCAGCTCCACGTAACCGATGTCCCACGCGGTGAGGGCGTCCGGAAGATCGACGTCGTCTCCGCTGTCGACGGCGTAGGCCGTCCGGATCAGGCCGTGAAAGGCTTCGCTGGCGAGGCCGGGAGTCAACGGCGAGACGGCATCGCGAAGAAAGGTCTCTCTCCCCTTCTCCTTCAGCTCGGCGGCGAACTTCGTCGAGCGCGCGATCTCGCTCTCCGGCTTCGATCGCAGCCGCCGCTCGTAGAACGCCGCGAACTCGCCAAGCCGCTCGTCGCTCGCGCCGAGGCGGTCCAGCGCGACGAGCGCCATCGACAGATGATTGGCCATGCCGTTGGCATAGCTCGCACTGAACGGCCGTGAATCGGCAAGCAGCGAATGCAGGGTGCCCGTGGCTACTCCTCCTCTAGCTCCTGGCCGATGCGGAAGACATGTCCGTCCGGATGGCGGACGTGCATCTCGCGGACGCCCCACGGCTCATCGGTCGGCGGCCAGGTGATCTCGAGCCCCTGCTCGACACAATGCTTGTGGATTTCGTCGACATTCTCGACCCAGATCGACATCCACACGCCTTTGTCGTCCGCGGCCGCTTCTCCGAAGGTCGTCGGGAGCGGGCTCTTTCCCCGGCCGCCCTGCCCGTCCTCGCAGAGAAAGATCTCGCAGTGGCCCGAGCAGACGCCGCCGAACGTCGGCGGGTCGCCCCAGTCCCACCCTTTCTTCCAGCCGAGGCGCTCGAACCAGGCGAAGCTCTCTTGAATGTTGGAAACGTTCAGGATCGGAGTGATTCGTTTCGCGATCATTGACAATCCTTTCGAGAACTCTTGACGGACTAACCCGTATAGCAGACCCGACGTCTAATTCTGGCAGCAAACGAGGTACTTCGTAATGCGTAAAACGACCGCGCCGTTGATGGCGTCCCTGGTTGCTCTCTTCCTCTTCATCGCACCGCTTCGCGCGGACGATCCCAAGCCGCAGGAAAAACCAGCCGCGGACAAGGCTGCGGACAAGGGGTCGGAAAAGCCTCCCGAGCCGGTGAAGTTCGTCCGGCAGCACAAGACGAAGCTCGGCGGCGCGGAGGTCGCCTACACCACCACCGCCGAAGAGATCTTCCTCAAGGATAACGACGGGAAGAACACGGCCAGCTTCTTCACCATCGCCTACACGAAGGACGGCGTAGCGCGGCAGGAGGAGCGGCCGATCACCTTCGTCTACAACGGCGGACCCGGTTCGGCCTCGCTCTGGCTGCACTTCGGACTGGTCGGCCCGCGGATCATCGACATCCCCAGCGACGCCGCCGATCCCGGCAGCCCTCCCTACAAACTGCGCGACAACGACGACACCATCTTCCGCGCCACCGATCTGGTCTTCATCGATCCCGTCGGCACCGGCTACAGCCACGCCATGGGCGACAAGAAGAACGAGGATTTCTGGGGCTACGATGAAGACGCCGACTCGGTAGCGGAGTTCATCCGTACCTTCATCACGCAGCACAACCGCTGGAACTCCCCGAAGTACATCCTCGGCGAGAGCTACGGCGGCATCCGTTCGGCCCTTCTCGTCCCGCGCCTGCAGGGGAACTTCGGCGTCGGCCTCAACGGCGTCATCCTCCTCTCGCCTGCCCTCAACATGGGGACGCTGCCGTTCATCGTCAACGGAAACGACCTGACCTACGCCACGTCGCTTCCGGCGCTGTCCGCGACGGCGTACTACCACCATAAGCTTCCCGATCAGTGGAAGGACCTCGATACGTTGTTGCGGGAAGTGGAGAAGTTCGCGGGGACCGAATACCTCACCGCGCTCTTCCAGGGCGACGAGCTGCCGAAAGCGGAGAAGGAACGGATCGCGGAACGGGTGCACCGCTACACCGGAATCTCGAAGGAGTACATCCTCCGCGCCGATCTGCGGATCTACGCGCCGCGCTTCACCAAGGAGCTGTTGCGCGACGAAGGGAAGTCGGTGGGCATCCTCGACGGGCGCTACGTGCAGACCGAGATCGACCGCGTGGCGGAGTTTCCGGACAATGACGCCTTCAACGCCAAGACCGGACCGATCTACATCTCCCTTTTCCAGAACTATCTCCGCAACGAGCTCGGCGTCGACCTGGTGAAACGCTACGCGCCGCAGAACGGTGAGGCCAATCAGAAGTGGAAGCGTCCCGCGAACGGGCGTGGCGCCTTCGCCGGCTACGTCGACGTCACCGGCGCGCTGGCGCAGGGAACGAAGGACAACGAGGCGCTGCGCGTCTTCGCCGCCGCCGGCTACAACGACCTGACCACGTCGTACTTCGCCATGCGCTACATGCTCGAGCACAGCGGCATCGACGCCAACCGCCTGACCATCAAGGACTACCCCGGCGGCCACATGATGTACCTGCACCGCCCGTCACTCGAGGCGCTGTCGAAAGACATCGTGGCGTTCATCGAGAAGCACTAGAGAACCAATCCGCAGATGGCGCAGATGAACACAGATAAGACTGTTTTCATCTGCGTCTAATCTGCGCCATCTGCGGATGGTCTTTTGACTTTGATTCAGCGACGACGACGGCCTGCAGGTGGCCGCGGAGCCGGTTTCCGGCCGGCAGGAGCCGGCGCCGCACCACGCCGCGCCGCGTTCACCTTGGCGCGCGCGCGATCGTCGGCTTTTCGTGCGCGGATGGCGGCGATCCGTTCCTGGATCGGGATCTCAAGTTTCTCGGCGGGCTTCTGCGAGTAATCGAAGTCGGGGACGGTGATCCGCGGCAGGCGCTTGCTGATGGCGCGCTCGATGGCCCAGAGATCATTCTCCTCCTCCGGCGCGACGAAGGTGATGGCATCGCCGGTCAGCTCCGCGCGCGCGGTGCGGCCGACGCGGTGGATGTAGTCCTCCGGCATCCCCGGCACGTCGAAATTCACCACGTGCGAGAGGGCCTCGACGTCGATGCCGCGCGCGGCGATGTCGGTGGCCACCAGGATCTGGTAGCGGCCGTTCTTGAAACCGGCCAGCGCGTCGGTGCGCTGGGCCTGGCTGCGATTGCCGTGGATCCTGGCCACGCGCACCTTGTGGCGCTCGAGCTGTTCGAACACGCGGTTGGCACGGTGCTTGGTGCGTGTGAAAACGATGGCGTTCTGAATCTCGCCGCGCTTCAGAAGCGTCTCCAGGAGCGGCAGCTTCAGATCCTGCGACACCGGGAAGACCGACTGCGTGATGCCGGTCGCCGGCGCCGACTTCCGCTCGATCGAGATCGTGGCCGGGTTCCTGAGCATCTCCTTCGACAGCTCGACGATCGGCTGCGGCAGCGTGGCCGAGAAGAACAGCGTCTGCAGTTTCGGCGGCAGATGTTTGAGCACGCGGCGGATGTCGGGGAGAAAGCCCATGTCCAGCATCCGGTCGGCTTCGTCGAGCACGAGCACTTCCAGCCCCGCCAGCTTTGCGTAGCCGTACTGGAAATGATCGAGCAGACGCCCCGGCGTGGCAACCAGCACGTCGACGCCCGTGCGGAAGGCGTGCTCCTGCGGCCCCATGCCGACGCCGCCGTAGATCGCGGCGCCCGAAAGCGGCGTGTGGACGGCCAGCTCGCGCAGATGCTCGTCGATCTGCGCGGCCAACTCGCGCGTCGGGGTGAGAATGAGCGCACGCGTCGTGCCGCGCTTCTTGCCGATGAGGCGGTTGAGGATCGGAAGCAGAAACGCCGCGCTCTTGCCACTGCCGGTCATGGCACAGGCCAGTACATCTTTCCCGGCGATTGCCGGCGGCATGGCGTCGGTCTGAATGGGTGTCGGCCGTTTGAAGCCGAGCTCTTTGACTCCGCGCAGCAGATCGGCGTGGAGTCCGAATTTTGAAAATGGCATGTCGATAAGTCTTCCTTCGCGGCGAGGAACGCGCGCGCGCGTCAGGACATTGCGCCCGCTTACCTTCGAGGGTCACTGTTTGTCCCGCGTAATCGTCGCCCAGAACGGCAGGAACTTCTTCGCCTGCGCCGCGCCCTCGTCGGTCACCGCCGTCTTCGTCAGGTTCAGTTTCGTCAGTCGCGACAGCGGCTTCAGGCTGGCAAGACCCGCATCCGTGACTGAGGTTCCGGTTAGGTTGAGGCCGGCGACGGTCTTGAGATTCCCGATCTGCGCCAGGCCGGCGTCGGTGATGGCATCGCCTCTGAGGTTGAGGACTTCCAGCCTGGTCATCTTCGTGAGATGGGAAAGGCCGGCATCCGTCACCCTGGTCTCTGCCAGACCGAGCTCCGTCAGGTTCGTCATGTTTTCCAGTTGGGCGAGGCCGGCATCGGTCACGTTGGTTGCTGTCAGGCCGAGTGAGGTCAGGCTCGTCAACGTTTTCAATTGAGCGAGGCCGCTATCGGTGATTCCCGTGCCGCGCAACCCGAGGGACTCGAGCCGGGTCAGACCGGCGATGGTTACCAGTCCTGCGTCGGTTGCGGACGTCCCGCCGATCGACAGAGCTCGAAGCGCGGGGAGAGTCGTCAATACCTTCAGACCCTCATCTCCGATGGCGGCGCTCGACAAGCCGAGGGTGGCCAGCTTCGGGAGGCCTTTGAGCTGCGCCATCGAGGCGTCGTTCATCTTCTCGTTCTGGATGTTCAAGAGAGCCAGCTCAGGAAGTTCTCGCAGAAGTGGAAGGAGTGCCGCCAGATCCTCGACCTTTTTTTCGAGACCCAGTCTCACAACCTGACCATTCTCGACGACGACGGCCGCGCCGCCGCTCTTGAGACGGGCGATCACACCCGTCGGATCGCCGCTGCTCTTGATCTCCGGCCTGGTTTCCGCAGCCGGAGGCTCCGCTCTCCTGGGGACGACAGCATTTGAGGCGCTGCCACCTTCCGTGGCATCCAGCCGGAACTCGATGTACGGCGTGCGGACGATGCGCACATTGTCAGGGTCCGCGGCGATCGCCTCGTCGTGCAGGTAGAAGCTGTACTTCACCCGGCGCTCTTCGGGATAATAGAGCGCGTGCCAGAAGGTGCGGACTGGCGGCCGTGACGGATCAGCGGCCTGGGACCAAACCGCATCGACCCTCTTATGCGTCCGGGAGATGAGCTCCTCGGAGAGGAGTCCCGAGGACGTGTTGAGGTTTTCGGTCAGCAGTGCGTAACGCTTGCACACCTTCCTCGCTTCGTCCGCGGAAGGCGGCTTGTTATCGTTGAGATGCTGGTTGATCGAGAAGTTCGTCATCACCAGCGGCTTTCCGGGGTTCTCGATGATGTACTCCTTGTTATGGGCAAAGGAGTACTCCCATACGAACGACTTTCCGTAGCGATCGGCGATCAGGTAGTGAACGGGGATGAATCCGTAATACTGCTTCGTCTGCAGGAGTGCCTGCTTGGCCTCGTCGACGGTGGCACAGGTGTCGAGCAGTAAGCGGAGAGTCTGCAGCTCTCCCAGCCCTGCTGCCGAGCCGCCGACCGGCTCGATGGGATGCTTTTCGAAGGCCTCATCATCCATGGCCATGGTGACGGTGAGCCCCTCGGAGTTCATGCCGTCGAGCACGCCGCTGAGGAGGTCATACGCCACCATGGCCACCGAGGCATAGCCATGATCGGGATGAAGCTCGATCAGGTACGGCCGCGCCGTCGGATGCAGCATTCCCGGTGGCAGAAACCCGAAGGTCAGCGAGCCGGTGGAGTAGTCATAGTCGCGGGAGACGACGCTGGTACCCGTCGTGGTCAGGCTGGGCGGGATCTGGGCGATCGAGCAGGCCGCGTGCAGTTCGGTGAATCCGACGGCGGAGAAGTCCCAATGGTCGTCATCGATCGCGTGGCCGAACAACGAGGCCAGACCGCGCATCCGCTCATAGAGGATCGGGTCATTCTTCTCGATATAGAGGCGTTGCGCGCGTGTCCGAACCGGATCGGTGCTTGGCGTGAGTTTGGCCTGGTAACGATCGCGAGCGATCTCGGCCAGCCTCCGGCCGATGGCCTCGTTCGTTCCCTTCAGCGTCAGGTAACGGACCTCCATGGAATCAGCGGGGCTGCCGGCGATGATCCGCTCCTGTTCGACCAGCGGCTTCGAGGCAGCCAGGCAGGAGGTGGTGAGGACGAAGGCGATGACCAGTGTGAATACCGTGGGGATCGTTCGCGATGCCATGAGGAAGTCTCCTTTGCCTGTATGAACGGAGCCGGCAGGGCATTGGTTAACGGTTTGACTGACCAGTGGTCATTATCTTAACCTGCGGTCATGAAAAAGCAATCGCTGCGGCAGCGATACCGCCAGGAGCTCCGCCGGACCATCCTCGAGTCGGCCCGCGAGGCCTTCCTGCTGGACGGCTACGAGAGTCTCTCCATGCGCGCTCTTGCCGGGCGAATCGGCTGTTCGCACGGCAGCATCTACCTGCACTTCAAAGACAAGGATGAGCTCTTCGACTGTCTGGTCGAGGAGAGCTTCGCGCAACTCGACGAGGCCCTGTTGGCCTTGAGGCCTCCCGGGAAAACCATCGACTCGGTGAAGTTTCTGAGGAAAGCAGGCCGCGCCTACGTCGAGTTCGGGCTGAACAACCCGGGCGCCTACGAGTTTGCCTTCGTCCTCCGCCGCCCGCGCGCGTCGCATCCGGAAAAACCGCATCCTGCTTACGAGTACATGCGCTCCGTCGTGCAGCAGTGCATCGACGAAAAACGATTCCGGCGCATCAGCGTCGACGCCGCAAGCCAGTCCGTCTGGACCGCTGTTCACGGCATCACATCGCTGCTGATCTCCCGCCCCGACTTTCCCTGGGCCGACAAGAAGACCGTGATCGCCCAAGTCGTCGATAGTGCGGTCAACGGACTGCTGGCGCCGGCGCGACCGGTGCGGAAGAACCCGCGATGACGTCCAGCGAACGCGCTGTGCTCGAACTCTGCGACTCCGGCCGCAAACCAGCGACCAATGTGGCACAGACACTCTTGTCTGTGCCCCCGGCCGGAGCCGACCGCCGCTGAGGGCTTGCGTTCTGAGTCATGGCGAGATCCGGCACAGACAAGAGTGTCTGTGCCACAGCTGTCCAAATTAGGTTGAGAAACGGCCGGTTCTGCTGAGCGTACGAGTCATTTTTGACGGGAAGTGAGATCGACCCCCTCAGATGCTGTCCAAATTGAGGGAGAGTTGAGCGGGTGGAGGGAGAGGCGGTGGAGTGAACGGGTCGTTGAGCCAGGACCACAGATCGCGGTAAGCGAACAGGTTGAACCGCAAGATGGCGAGCAGATTCGACAGAGCCCATCCGAACGTGGAGCGTAGCTTGAGGTACCGAAGCGTGAGGATGGCGATCAGAGCCGTCCAGACCTGGATGTGAAGAGCATTCGCGGAGGTCCCCACGAAGGTCTTGATGCGCAGGTTCTGCTTGATGGCTTTAAAAAACGACTCGATCTGCCATCGCTGTTCATAGATGGCAGCGATGGTGGTTGGTCCGAAGCTCAGATGGTTGGTGAGAAACTCATAGGTCCGGCCGTCCTGAGCGCGATACTCGACCAAGCGAAGAAGTGGAGAGGAACCGCCTCTGAGTTGCCGGCTGGTCAGCTGGATGGTGGCATCGCGAAGAACGCCGCCCTTCTGAGGAATGGGGTTCTCTTTGACCACAGAATAGGTCGTCCGTCGTTTGAGTCGCGTGACGAAGAAGATGCCGCGTTGGTCGAGTGAGCGAAACCAGCGGAAGTCGATGTATCCACGATCGAAAGCGATGATCGTACCGGCTGGGAAATCCCAGTCCCGAGCCACTGTCACGTCGTACTTTCGGGCTTCGGTGATGAGGCAGAAGCTCGGTAGCAGCCCGTTGTGATCGAGAATCATGTGAAGCTTCACCGCTCCCTTGGTCTGCTTGTAGTGAGCCCAGTCAAACAGGCTCGCGCAAAGCTCGATCACGGTTGCGTCGATCGACAGCAACGGGTTCTTGAACCGCAGCTTATGCTTCGGTGCAATCTGACGGCAGCGCTGATACATCTGCTCGAAAACGAGCTGGTACAACTCCCACGGCCGGTGGGCGTTTGCGTAGGAAAGGGTGGACTTGTTCGGCGCCTCCTCGATACCGAGGTGATTGAGCTTCCCTTCCACCGAGGCCAGTCCCTGGCATATCTCACGAAGCGATTGGGCCTTGCCCAACTGGCAAAACAGCATCGCCACGAACTGCTGCCAACAGGTGAACCCTCGAGCGTGCCTCTCGGCCTTGGCCTCTCGAACCAACTGCTCGAACTCTGCCCGGGGAAACAACTTGAGAATCTGTCCGAATACGCTAGAAAATGCACTCAACGCTGGGCCTCCTGTTGATCGGTCGTTCTTGGTCGAACTGCCTAATCCTACAGAGCCCGGCGTTTCCGTCGAGGGCCAAATTCTCCTAACCTAATTTGGACAACTGTGGTCTGTGCCACATTGGTCTCCCTATTGGCTCATCTACAGCATAGCGGCTAATGAATTAATGTCTCGCGCTGCGGTGACGCGGCGGCGACGTCGGTGCCGGCGGGGTGACCACCGGCGCGACCGCCACCACATTCGGCGTTCCCGTTCCGACGACCGGCAGGAGCGAGAATACGTGCGTGTCGCCGCTGACGTTATCGATCGACATCGCCGAGGCCGTCACGCGCGCGCTGCCTGACGTTGCCGTGACGACCACCTGTACGTTCGTCCGATCCTTGCTGCGGTCGGGGGCATCGAGGCCAAGCTCGCTGAAGACGGTGTCGAGGCGGAGCTGCTGATACGCGCCGATCGTCACATCCTTCTCGGCGATGGCCACATTGCGGTTGCCCGCTTCGTAGAGGCGCACCCGGACCACACCCACGCCGCCTCCGACCTCATTGAGGATCAGGAGCCAGCGGCTGCCGCGCGTCGGATCGAGCGATTGTTCCAGACCGTCGAACTGCAGCGGCTTCTGCGCGGACGACGCGGCGCCGCTGATTGCGTCCGAAAGTGTCGTCTGCAGCGGCAGCGCCGCGATCGGCGTGATCGTCGCGCCGTTGACGCCCTGGAGGATCGCGTAGACCTTCGCTCCCGGAGGCGCGCTGACGAAGATGCTGCCTTGCGCGGTGGCGTTTCCGAACATCTCCTTCGCGGCGTCGGTAAATACCCGGCTACCGCCCGCGGGGAGCAGGATGTCGACCCTCGGCACTGGTCCTATGCCCGTGCTGTTGTGGAACGAAGCGCTGAACGTGGCCGCGGCCGACGACGATGCGATGAATCCGAGGGCCGTCGCATATGACGGCGCCGCGCCGGCCGAGGCGGGCGTCGTCAGCACCGGCACAACAGTTGTGATTGACGGTGTCGTATCGAACGCCGTCTTCCACATCGCCTGCGACACCGCGGCGCCGGCCACATGCTCGTCCACCGCCCGGCTGAGCAGGGTGGCCCCCGACTCCCCATTCGCGGCGGCGACGGTGGCCATACCGGACACCGAGCCGCCGCCCGACTCGACATTGATGTCGATCCGCGTCGCCGTCAGATTGGTGAGTTTCTGCATTCCGTAGCGGGGAAGCTGCAGCGACTGCGACGACGTCACGTTGCCCTGCGCGTCGTAAAGCATCAAGCGGACACTGGCAGCATCGCTTCCGCTCGTCTCCGCCAGAACCAACGCTGCGTTCGATTGCGGCAATAGATAGAGGACGTGCGGAGCACCGGCACGCGCGCCGTCACCGCGTCCGAAGACGGGCGTCTCGAATCCGCCGCTTCCGCCGGGAACGACGATCGACGACCGCACGCTCACCAGTCCGACGCGTTCCTTCGGCAGGCGGACTTCGATCTGGCCCGATTGCGGCGCCGTCCTCCCGAACAACTGCTCCGCCGGATTGGTGATGGTGACGACGTCGTTCGCCGGTACGACCACGACCGCCCGCTGCACCGCGCTGACATCAAAGCCGTCGGAGCCCTCCGGCGTGTAGAGCACTTCCGCCTGAACGGAGTCGCCGCCAAGGTTCGTAAGACGCATGCGGGTGAACACGCGGTGACCGCCGGCCGACGTCGTGCTGACCACTTCCGGAACGATGAACGAGCGTCCGCTCACATCGATGTTCGTCGTGCGTCCGGCGCTCACGGCAATGCCGTCGTTGTCCTGGACCAGAAGGCGCGCCGAGGCGCCCTCTTTCGTCCGCACGGTGAAGTAGGTGTAGCGCGGGAGTGCCGAGCCGTTCGGAGCCAGCGTGCGGCGCGTGCGGAGGTTCACCGTTCGCGCGCTGTTCGGCGCAAGCGGCGCGTTCCAGCCACTCTCCGGAATCAGCCAGGCCTCGGGACCGATCTCCGCGGCAAGGTCCATCGTCGACGAGCCGGGGTTCCGGATCGTGACCTGGAGGGCCGGGCGCGTGGCGTCGTCTCCGCTGAATCCTTTGAACGCGGCATAGTCGCCCGGCACCCCATCGACTTCGAATTGCGGCGTCGCGGCCGTGCCACCGCCGACCTTCAGATTGACGAACGTGTACGGCGTGAGCGCCAGACCGGTACCGGTCGAGGCGACGAAGATCACGGCCTGATACGACGCCTGCACGTTGTTCGGCGGCCCGCCGAAGCGGATCGTGAACGTCTTCGGTTTCCTCGGTTCCAGCGTGACGAACGCCGTCTCCTCGACGATGCGGAAGAACGGCGGCGAGTTGCCGAGCTCCTGCTGGCCGATGAAGACCTGAACGTTCGACGACGAGAGGTTCTCCAGCGCGAACGTCGTCGGATGATCCTCGAGCGGTTCCCCGAGCGCCGTCACCACCGCGCGCGGTTGCAGCGTAAAGATCACGTTCGGCGCCGTTTCGATGACGTTGACGGCTCTCACCTCCGACGGCAGCCCGGCCAGATTCGGATCGCACGACGGCAGCGCGCGGACGCGGTGGTAGAACGTCCCCGCGCTTCCGGCGACGAACGCCGCGGCCGCCGAGGTCGTGACCTGCGTCTCCACGTTGGCGCTGAATGTCGAAGAGGTCGATCGCTCGACAAGATAGCCGCCATCGGCGTCGAGCCCTGCCGCCGGCGACCAGACGATGGCGTACGTCGACCCGGATGCAACCGACGTTGGAACGAACAGGAATGACGGCGCGCCGGGAGCGACGCAAGCCGTTCGGGTCGTGAACGACACGACAGGAGTCGTCGCCTCCCCTCCCTGAACGCAACTGCTCTTGGCCACGACGCGCCAGAAGTACGTCGTGCCGTTCGCAAGCGCCGGCAGGGTGATCGCGCGCGTGCCGACGGAGAGCTGGTCGCGCAGGAGCGGCGGTTGCTGGACCGTACCGAAGTAGACATCGAACGTGCCGTCGAAGCCGGCGTTCGTCGTCCAGGTCAGATCGACCGTCGTCGAAACCTTCGTCGCCCCCGCGGCCGGCGCGCCGGGAGTGACGGCCGGCGGGTCGCAGCCGGAGACACCGGTGACGCTCGCCGCATAGGATCGGACGCCCGTCGACGACGTTTTGGTCGGGTCGCACGAGGCGTGCGCGACGACGAACCAGTACGTCCGTCCCGCGACGGCTGTCTTGTAGCTCGTCGCCGTGAGCGAGGCCGCAAACGTTGGCGGATTCGTGTTGCCAACGTAGACGTCGTAGCTCGCGGCGCCATCGGCGGCCTGCCACGTCAGCACGACGCCGGTCGCATCACCCGCGCTCTGGGCGTTGTCCGCTGGCGAGATCGTGTCGAACGATCCGACGCCGCATCCCGCTGCCGTCGTGAACGAACGGATCGGCGAGACCGCGGTCGCGAGAGAGGGACAGAACGGATCGCCCTTCGCCACCACCTGCCAGAAGTACCTCGTGCCCGGCGCGAGGTTCGATGGCGTGAACGACGTCTCGCTCACGTCAGCGGCGACCACGCGCGATGGTTGCGATGAGGTGTCGAGGCGTACGTCGTAGCGGAACGCTCCCGGCACCGAGCCCCATGAGAACGATGGCGCGGTCGATGTCTGCACTCCCTCGGCCGGCGCACTCAGCGCGGGGGCGGCCACTGCAGTGCAGGCGAAGACAGCGCGGACGCGGTTGTTGACCGAATCGGCGACGAAGATGTTGCCCGACCGGTCGACAGCCACGCCACCCAGTCCGAACGGGAAGTTCAACTTCGCATCGGTGGCCTTGCCGTCGTCGCCGGAGAAGCCGGCGTCGACGTACGACGTGCCCGTCCCGGCGATCGTCGAGATCTTTCCGGTTGCGGCATCGATGCGCCGCACCCGCTGCGATCCCCGGTCGGCGATGTAGATGTCGCCGTTGCGCGAATCGATTGCGATGTGCGCCGGCTCGGCGTAGGCGTCGGACGCCAGCCCGCCGTCGCCGAGGTTCGGATCAGTCACGCTGATCCCCCGGAGGATCGTGGAGATCATGCCGTCCGGCGTGACCTTGCGAAGCGCCGCGTTGCCGGAGTCGGCGATGATGACGTTGCCGGAGAGATCGGTCACCACGCGCACCGGCGCCGAGAGAGAGGCCGCGGTCGCGGCGCCGCCGTCGCCTCCGAATCCGGCGCTGCCGTTGCCGGCGAAGGTGTGGATGGTCTGCGTCGCCGCGTCGACCTTCCAGATGCGATTGGCGTCGCTGTCGGCGATGTACAGATTGTTCGCGGGATCGACGAAGATGCCGGTCAGCCCCTGAAAGCGTGCCGATTTCGCCGGAAGACCTTCGTTGATCCCTCCGGGCGGATTGCCGCCGCCGGCAACCGTGGTGATGATCTGCGTCTTCGCATCGACCTTCCGGATGCGGAGGTTATGCGGATCGGCGATGTAGAGGTTTCCGGCGGCATCGAGAGCGATGTCTGCAATGCCCCCGATCGCCACGTCGGTGGCCGGCGCCGGGTCGTCTCCATCCTGGTAGAAACGCCCGGTGATTCCCGCGTACGTCGAGATGATGCCGTTCGGATCGACGCGCCGGACGACGGTATTCACGGAGTCGGCGATGTAGAGCGTCCCATCGGGAGCCACCGCCAGCCCCCTCGGGTCACGCAGCACGGCCGCGGTGGCCAGGAGTCCGTCGCCGAGGTAATTGCCTCCGCCGGCGATGACGATCGGATCGGTCGAGCCGGCCACGAAACGCTTGATCGTGCCGTCATCGCTCGCCACCACGATCGTGCCGTCCTTCGCCAGCGCCATGCCGTAGCTGATGGAGATGCCGAGGCCGATGGTGCTGATGGTCCGGGTCGTTTTGTCGACACGCCGCACCCGATCCTGCTGCGTGATGAGGAGATTGCCATCGGCATCGAACGCCAGCGCGCCGAGGTACGCGAACTGCACCAGCGTGGCCGGGCCGCCGTCGCCGTCGCCGGCCTGCAGCGTCCCGCCGCCCGCGTAGGTCTCGATCTTCTTCGTCGCCGCGTCGACGCGCCGAACGACGTTGTTGCCGTTGTCGGCCACGTAGATATTGCCGGCGGCGTCGACGGCGATCGCGGTCGGCGAATTGAGAAGTGCCGCGGTGGCCGGGCCGCCGTCGCCGGTGTAACCGGCCGTCCCGTCAAGCGCGCCGGCAACGGTGGTGATGGTCTTCACCGCCAGATCGATGCGCCGGATGCGGTTGCCGTTGTAGGCGATCTCGGTCAGGTAGAGGTTGTTGCCGTCGATCCATAGCCCGAACGGAGCATTGATGATCGCGCCATCCGCCGGGCCATCGATGGTGTGGTCGGCGCGATCGCTGCCGCCGCCCGCAAAGCGGGTGATGATGCCGGTGGCGGCATCGATCTTCCTCACCAGATTGTTCTCGCGATCGGCGATGTAGACGTTGCCCGCCGCGTCGACCGCCACCGCGGTCGGCGACTTGAGCGTCGCCCGCGTGGCCAGCGATCCGTCGCCGGCATACCCCGCGCCGCCGGTTCCCGCCAGCGTGAGAATGGTGCCGTCGACATTCACCCGGCGGACGAGATTGGCATCCGTCTCGGCGAAATAGAGATTCCCCGCGCGATCGAACGCCAGTCCGCTGACGCCATAGAGCCCGATCTTTGTCGCCGGCAGTCCGTCGTCCGTCCCCCCACCCGCCACCGTGACGATCGACTGCGCATGCCCCGCCGCCGCGCTCACCAGCGCGAGCAGTAGGATCGTTCGGCGAATCGCGCGGGGCATCGGGGTGTTCCGGAGAGGGCATTCTACCTTCGCGCTCGCTCCCCTGGGACCGCGCGCGTCCCGCGCGCGGTTCTCGGCAGCATCCTGCCCATGAGGTTCCTTCAGTGCTGGCGGGCCATCATCGCCTTTTCGGTTTCGGCGATCTGATCCGTCATCGTGTAGCCGGCCGGCAGGGCGAAGGTTGACGCCGGAATCGGGCTCTGGCTGAGAGCCGTCACTTCGTTGTCAGTCTCGCCGTTGTATCCCGACATCCGCGTCTTCAGAGCGACGCCGTTGAGCTTCGATGCCGCCTCCATCAGGTTCTTCATGATCTTCGCCATCTTCGGATGCGATGCAATGCCGGCGTAGCTGGCTTGCGTCATCTTGAGCATCGTCGCGGAATCGATCGGCGAGTGAATGCTCGTGTCCATGCTGTACTCCCAAACCAGACTGCCGCTGGTAATCCTGGTTTTCTTGCACAAGCGCCCCATCACCGTCTCGGTTCCGCTGCTCTCCACTTTGAAGATCGACGGATCGCCATAAATGTCATTCATCCTGGCATTCATCTCATCCATCCCTTTGCTTTTGGGAGTGTGAGCGGCCACGAACGTGGCGAAGGCGGGGAGGTCGGCCAGCTTCGTGAATTTGATCGTCTTCGCCTTGTGGTTGATCGTGTAGGTAATCCCCTTCGAAAAATCGGTCACGACATCGAACCCGAGGGAGGGAGTGTTCGAGCGGGTGGCGGTGCTGGTGATGTAGGTGGTCGAGAGAGCGGATGTCGACCCCGAGGTCTTCGAGGTGATGGTCATGTCGCCGGCCCAAAGAGCGCTGCAGCAGGCCAGCATCAGGACTGCCATGGTCATTTTCAACTTCACGAGGTTCTCCTTGATTGAAGGTTCACTGATCGAAACGCAGGTGGTCGGCCACCTCATCTGCTGACGCGGCCGCTGAGATTCACGAGGGTGTAGGCGTCGTTCTTGCCGCGCAGGATCATCACCCGCTGGTACGCCGGATCGCCATTGGTGCCGACCTCGAACAGGGCCATGCGGTCTCCGTCGTCAGTCGTGTGAGTCGATGCGGCGGCGGCAGCCGGTTCGGAGCCGCTGGGCATCTGCTTGCGATACCACCCGTACACATCGTCGAACGAGTCTTTCGTGCTCATCTCTCCATTCCGCATCCGCGGCGTGTCGAGTTTTTCTTTCCCGACCAGTACGCGCATGGCCTCGGTATCCGTCCAGCCGCTTTCGACAACGGTTGGATAGAGCGGGATCCCCATCGGAGAGAGATCGTCGTGCGCCTCGCCGATGCCGGTCGAGGATGTGGAGGGGGCTGTCGCGACCGCTTTGGTGCCGGCCGGCGCGCTCGTGCTCGCGACTGCCTTCGTTGTCGTCGCCGCCGGTTGCGCGGTTTCCTTGCAGCCGCTCAGAACAACGAGCGGAAACACGAGAGCGACGGCAAAGCCCGGGCGAAATAGCGATTTCATCGATAGCCTTTCGAAAATCGGTTGAAACCAGCGACGCCTTGCAGCGTCGCGGTCGTTGGGGTTCGGGCGAGTTGATTCGCCTAAGCCGGGTTACCGGCGATGGGGCCTGATTGTGTCGATCAGGCGGGAGACAGCCATGCTAGCACGGGAGCCGCGTCGCCAGATCGGCAGTCACCATCAGCCTGAAACCGGCGTTAGCGACATCCCCCGCGCGAACCGCCTTCGCGTCCGGCTTGCGGCGCAGGATGAGGAAGACGCGCTGACACCTTCGATGGCAAACCGTTTGATCTGCAAGGTCTGACGCGGACGCCTTCGATATCAAACCGTTGATCTGCAAGGTCTGACGCGGACACCTTCAATATCAAACCGTTTAATATGCAAGGTCTAACCCGGTCATCTTCAATATCAAACCGTTTGATATGCAAGGTCTAACGCCGACACCTTCAATATCAAACCGTCTGATATGCAAGGTCTAACCCGGTCACCTTCAATATCAAACCGTTTGATATGCAAGGCCTAACGCCGACACCTTCAATATCAAGCCGTTTGATATGCAAGGTGATCCATGGACACCTTCAATATCAAACCGTTTGATATGCAAGTCTAACGTGGAGGTCTTCACGCGACCGGATGACGTATGAATATCAAACGGGTTCCGCGTTCATGCGTCGCAATTCCGGACACATGACGGAGCGCCGACGCCCCGCTGGTCGACATAACTCACTCATCAAGAAGCACTTCATCCCTCTTCCCCTTAAACTCCCGCAATGCACGCCGTTCGCCTGACCCACCTCGCCACACCCCTCATCGACGACGACATCCCCGAGCCGGCGGCCGGGAGCGGCGAGCTGCTCGTCGACATCCGCGCCGCGGGCATCTGCCACAGCGACGCGCATTACCGCGCCGGCGGCGGATCGGTGACGCTGCCGCTGACGCTGGGACATGAGATCGCCGGCGTCGTCGCTGGCACCGGCCAGCGCGTGGCCTTGCATTACCTGCACGGCGACGGCCGGATGCTGGGGAAGGAAGTCGATGGCGGCTACGCCGAGCGCATCGCAGTTCCCGCCGCCAACGCGGTCCCGATCCCTGACGCCGTCTCATTCGAGACCGCGGCGGTGATGATGTGCTCGACGGCGACGGCGTATCACGCCCTCCGTCTTGCCGCCCTCCGCCCAGGAGAATCGGTGGCCATCCTCGGCTTCGGCGGACTCGGCGCCTCCGCCGTGCAACTCGCGCAGTTCATGGGCGCGAGCCGCGTCTTCGCGGTCGACCGCGTGGCGGAAAAGCTGGACGTTGCCAAATCGTTCGGCGCCATTCCGGCCGCGGTGGACGAGCTCCGCGACATCGACGTCGTCCTCGATTTCGCCGGCCACCCCGCCACGACCCTGCAAGCCCTTCGTTCGCTGGCCCGCGGCGGCCGGATCATGATCGTGGCCATCAACCTGCGCGAGCTGGCCATCGACCCCTATCGCGACGTGCTGGCCGCCGAACGCCACATCATCGGCGTCTCCGATCACACGCGGGAGGAGTTAGTCGAGCTGCTCGACCTCGCCAGCCGAGGCGCGATTGACGTCTCACGCGTGATCACGCGTCGTGTGTCCCTGGAAGCGAGCGCGATCAACGAGGTGCTGGACGACCTCGATCAGGGCACGAAGCATCTGCGGACAGTGATCACGCTGGCATCAGCAGACCGCGCAAGTACCGGTCGGACTTGAGAGTCCGACCCACGTTCCCACTTTGCTCCGCGCCGTAAAACGTAGGTCGGACTCTCTTGTCCGACCGGTACTTGCGCGACCGCAAATCGAAACCTCCTGGCGTCCTACGCTGGCCGAACCTTCTGGCGCGCATGAAGTTTGGCGCGGTCGAGCTGGCAACGTGTGAAATTCAGCCGGTTTGCGTGTAATTACATCGTACGTATGAAGGCTCGCATCATCCGGATCGGAAACTCCCGAGGAGTCCGCATCCCGAAGGTACTCCTCGAACAGACTCACCTGACCGATGACGTGCATATCGAAGCGCAGGCCGGTGAGATCGTCATTCGTTCGGCACCTGCGCCGCGAGCAGACTGGGAAGCGCTGTTCAGCCGCATGGCCCAACGCGCCGACGATCAACTGCTCGATCAGCCAACGAGCACGTCCTTCGACGACGCGGAGTGCGAGTGGTAGCGAGGCGCTTTGTGGTCTACCCCAACGCTGGCTGAGATGTTCGCGTAGAATTCGCGAAGAGAATGAATATGGAGTGGCATCGGCGCATCACCGTCGACCCAGACGTTTGTCATGGACAGGCTTGTGTCGCGTCCACTCGGATACCTGTCTCCGTTGTGCTCGACAATCTCGCGGCGGGCGTCTCCCAGTCTGAGATTCTCAAGAGCTATCCCCGTCTTTCTCACGAGGCCATCGAGGCTTGCATGGCCTACGCTGCCGAAGTTGTTTGACTCCGCGGTTAGAAGCGTTCTCGGATCGCATGCGAGTGGCGCGTGACCAGCTGAGTCATGATTGCTGATGGCATCGCAACGATTGACCAGAAGAAAGTACAGACAAGATCCCAACCCCCTTGCGGGTCAGTGTGCTCGGCGGGCCAAAGAACCTCCGGCAGATGAAACCACAGATACGAAATTGCGACTGCAGCGAAGGCGGCAAGAATGATGGCCACAACCTCGCGCCGTAATAGCGTGAGCGCGACGCCTGCGAGTGCGGCGAGAATACTCGTTGGCAGGAAACCGCCTGCAAGGCTGTCGAACATGTGTGTGGGCTTGACTGGTTCTGAGCCCGCATCCTAGTTCCCTCGCCGCCGCGGACGCCAGCGCTCCGGATTCCGATTGCCTCCCTGCCCCCCTCCGAGTACTGTTCCCCCCGCAAATCGTCCGATGGAGGCACGTGTGAAATCTGTCCTGCTCTCGTTGTTCGTCTCGGTGGCGGTCTTCGCTGCGGAGAAACCCGCCGCTCCCAAGCCTGTTGCCCCTCCCACTGACTACAACGACGTCTTCAAAGGTCTCAAGTTCCGGGAGATCGGGCCGGCGGTGATGGGTGGGCGCATCGACGACTTCGCCGTCGTCGAGAGCAACCCGGACATCATCTACGTCGGCACGGCCTCGGGGGGCGTCTTCAAGACCACCAATGCCGGCACGACCTGGGAGCCGGTCTTCGACGATCAGCCAAACTCCACCATCGGCGACGTCACCGTCGCCCCCTCCGATCCCTCCATCGTCTGGGTCGGCAGCGGCGAGGCCAACAACCGGCAGAGCTCCTCGTGGGGCAACGGCGTCTACAAGTCGACCGACGCCGGCAAGAGCTGGAAGCACATGGGGCTCGACGCCTCGATGCACATCGGGCGCATCGTCATCTCCCCTGCCGATCCGAACACCGTCTACGTCGCCGCCGGCGGCAACCTGTGGGGACCGTCGAAAGAGCGCGGCGTCTACAAGAGCAGCGACGGCGGGAAGACATGGAGCAATGTCCTCTTCGTCAACGACGACACCGGCGCCACCGACATCGCTATGGACCCCGACTCGCCCGGCACGCTGATCGCGGCGATGTACCAGCGCCGCAGAACCGTCTTCGGTTACAACGGCAGCGGACCCGGCTCCGGGATGTACAAAACCACCGACGGCGGCGCGACCTGGAAGAAGCTGGAGAAGGGCCTGCCGTGGGATCCGGACGCGAAGAAGCCGGCGACGACGGATAAGGATGCCAAGGAACCTGATCCCGAGGCGGTCAAAGAGATCGGACGGATCGGCGTCAACTTCTACCGGCGCAACTCCAACATCGTCTACGCCCTCATCGAGCACGCCAGCGGCGGGATCTTCCGCAGCGACGACGCCGGCGAGACGTGGACGCGCGTCTCCGAGACCGACCCGCGCGGCATCTACTACAGCCAGGTGGTCATCGATCCGAACAACGATCAGCGCCTCTGGGTGCATGGCGCGAACATGTACTTTTCCGAGGATGGCGGGAAGACGTTCAAGACCAACGTCGTGCAGAAGATTCACGGCGACTACCACGCCATGTGGATCGATCCGCGCGACTCCAATCACATGATCACCGGTTCCGACGGCGGCATCTACGCCAGCCACGACCGCGGCCGCACGTGGGACTACCTCAACAACATCGCCATCGGCCAGTTCTACGAGATCGGCCTGGACATGCAGAGGCCGTATCACATCTGCGGCGGCCTGCAGGACAACAACGTCTGGTGCGGCCCGTCGGCCACGTTCGACACCCGCGGCATCGCCAACTCCGACTGGTTCACGGTCGGCGGCGGCGACGGCTTCTACGCGCAGATCGATCCCACCGATCCGAACACCGTCTATGCCGAATCGCAGGACGGCAATCTGCTGCGCCGCAATCTGAAGACGCATGAGTCGCGCTCGATCCGTCCGCCCGCGGCCGAGGGGGAACGACTCCGTTTCGAGTGGAACTCGCCGCTGGTCGTCTCCTCATTCGACAACAAGACCATCTACTACGGCGGCAATTATCTTTTTAGATCTAATGACCGTGGCGACACCTGGACGCGGCTGGGCGGCGATCTGACCAGCAACCAGGACCGCGACAAGCTCCCGATCATGGGCCGCGTCCCCGACAAGCTGACCATGTCACGTCACGACGGCGTGCAGTCCTGGCCCGCCATCACCACCATCAGCGAGTCGACGCTGAACCGCGACATTCTCTACGTCGGCACCGACGACGGCTACCTGCAGGTCACCCGCGACGGCGGCAAGACCTGGAAGAACGTCTCGCCGAAGAAGGGGATCTACGTCAGCCGCGTGATCGCCTCGCGCTTCAACGAGGGGACCGCCTACGCCACGCTCGACGGCCATCGCAGCAACGATTTCGGCGTCTACGTGTTCATGACCAGCGACTACGGCGACACCTGGAAGCCGATCCATACTGGGATCAGCGAGGAGGCTGGCACCGTCCACGTCATCCGCGAGCATTTCCGCAATCCGAAGCTGCTGTTCCTCGGCACGGAGCGCGGTCTGTTTGTTTCCTATGATCAAGGTTCGCACTGGACGCGCCTGAAACTGAACCTCCCCACCGTGCCGGTCGACGACATCGCCATCCATCCGCGCGAGAACGATCTGGTGCTGGCCACACACGGGCGCTCGATCTGGATCCTCGACGACCTCGGTCCGATCGAGCAGATGACCGACGCCATCCCCTCCGAGGATCTGCATCTGTTCGACGCGCGCACGGCGACGGAGTGGCGCGTCGCCAACCGCAGCGGCTTTACCGGTCACAAGGCCTTCTTCGGATCGAACCCACCGAACGGCGCGCTCATCACCTACTACCTGAAGTCGAAGCAGGCCGAGAAGGAGAAGGTCAAGATCACCGTCACCGACAAGGACGGCAAGGTCATTCGCGACATCGACGGCACTGGCGACGCCGGCGTCAATCGCGTGACGTGGGACCTGCGCGTGCGGTCGGTGAACGAAGCACCGCGCGACGCCGAGGGCGGCGCCGCCGAACCGGCGGGCGAACAGGGTGGTGAGGGTGGTGGTGGCGGCGGCTTCGGCGGGTTCCAGGGCAGCCCGCGCGTCGAGCCGGGCGAGTACACCGTAAAGGTCGTCGCCGGGAAGAATGAGAAGACGACGAAGGTGGTCGTCGACGAAGACCCGCGCATCGAGATCTCACCCGAGGATCGCGCAGCGCGGCGCAAGGCGCTGAACCAGATCGCGCAGATGGCGCAGCAGGGAGCGGCCATCCGGCGGTCGATCACCGGCCTGCACACCGCCCTCAAGGATTACAAGAAGACCAAGTTGCCTGACAACGTCCAGAAGGCGCTCGACGATCTGACGAAGAAGGTCGACGACACCTGCCTCAAGGTCGCCACCACTGTGCAGTGCGGCCAGAGCGGGCCCCTCGGGTCGGCCGGACCGACGGTCGTCTATACGCCTCCCCCGGTCACGCAGCGCATCACGCAGCTCCTCGGCGGAATCGAGAATTACGCCGCCGCGCCGACCGCGTACCAGCTCGACCAGATCAACGTGCTGCGCGGGTTGCTCACCGAATCGGCGGCCGCGGTCCAGACGATTACGAAGACCGACCTGGAAGCGCTCAACAAGATGATGCGCGATGCGAACGTACCCTATATCTCCATCCCCGCCGGCGGCGGTGGCGGCGGAAGGAGGCCTCAATAATGTTCACGCTGACACTCGACGACTTCATCGCCGTGCGTGCGCGGATCGCGCCGCACATCAAACACACGCCGCTGCTCACATCGCGGCAGTTGAGCGAGCGCACGGGTCTGGACGTGCGCATGAAGGCCGAGATGTTTCAGCGCGTCGGCTCGTACAAGATCCGCGGACCGCTCAACAAATTCGCCTTGATGCCCGAGGAGCAGAAGGCGCGCGGCGTGGTCTGCTCCTCGGCTGGCAACCACGCACAGGGCGTGGCGCTGGCGGCGAAGATTCACGGCATCCGCGCCGTCGTCTGCATGGCCGAAAACGCCACACCGGCCAAGATCGCCGCCACCCGCGGCTACGGCGCCGAGGTCGTGCTGCACGGGATGATCTGGGACGAAGCGAATGAGAAGGCGAAGGAGCTGGTGCGCGACGGAGGGGCTCACCTACGTTCACCCCTTCGATGATGAACAGCTCATCGCCGGCCAGGGAACGCTCGGCCTGGAGATCATCCAGGACTGGCCCGAGGTCGATGCGGTGATCGTCCCGATCGGCGGCGGCGGCTTGATCTCCGGCGTCTCGATGGCGGTCAAGAGCCACAACCCCAAGATCCGAGTGATCGGCGTCGAATCGTCCGACGGCCCGGCCATGAAGACGAGCGTCGAAGCCGGCCACCTCGAGACGATCGACTGCAAGACCATCATCGACGGCCTGCGCGTCCGCCGCGCCGGCGAGATCAACTTCTCCGTCGTCCAACGCTTCGTCGACGAGATCGTCGCCCTCCCCGACCGCGAGATCTTCGACGCCATGATCTGGATCATGGAACGCTGCAAGCTGGTCGTCGAAGGCGCCGCCGCGGCGCCGGTTGCCGCGCTGCTTCACGGGCTGGTGAAGTTGCCGCCCGGTTCGCGCGTAGCGGTCGTATTGTCAGGTGGCAACGTAAACCTCGATCAACTCCGGTCCCTCACTTGGAACTGATCGACGATCCACGATTCATCCGCGGCATCGCACTCTTCAACGAGGGCGAATACCTCGAAGCAAGCGATTGCTTCGAGGAGCTTTTCTTCGAAGGCAACCTCGACGAACCCGACTTCATCCGCATCTTCCTCCAGTTCAGCGTCGGGATTCACCACGCGCAGATGGGTCAATGGCGTCCGGCGGTGGAACGGATTGAGGAGGGGCTGCTGTTGGTCGCGTCGAATCAGGATGATCGGGGAATCGATCTCGCTGCCCTTGCGAGTCAGATGAGAGCGGGAGTGAGGAGTGTTCGTGGTAAGGGCAAGCCGATGTGGCCGGTGATTGCGTTTTCATGAATGGAGGACGGACTCACGCGGAGGCGCGGAGAACGCGGAGAAAAAGGCGTCAACTTCCTCCTCCGCGTCGCCGCGCCTCCGCGTGAAACGGTGCCGCTGTCCCTGATCTCCGCCTCCGCGCTCCCAATTCCCTACGCAAGCAGGGATGCGTCGCTATTGCTTATGGGCGCTGCTCTTGGGATCCCCGCCGTGGTGCTATGCCTGCGGTTTGTGCGCACGCGCTGACGCGACCCAAGACCACACAACTGGCGCTTTACTTGAGTGACGCCTTACCCCTCGTTGCAGCGGACAATAACCGGGCGTTTGCCCGGTATTGCTGAACTCATACGACGTTGGACGGCGCACGTCGCGCAGTGCTATCTTCCACGCCTATGTCCGACACATTCGAGGCCGAGGGACCTCTCGGCACCTCCGCAGCGTACACGCCGGAGGAGTGGTCAATCGCCCTGCGCGTCCTGGAGGCCTTGCTCCAACCTAAAGGCAGCGCAAGCAGCATGGCTGTCGCGCGCGAGCTGAAACGGCATCACCAGATTCTCGATGCTCGTTCACTGATCGTGGGGCTCACATACGTGGACCGCGAGGATCTTCTTGCGCGCGGCCTTGAAGTGCCGTCTTTTAGGTTTCATCATCTCGGCAGGAGCTTTTACACAGAAGAGCGTTATCGGGAGGAACTCGCCCACGTTGAAGCAGAGACAGAACGCGAAGCCGAGGACGCGAGCCGGTCCGTCGAGCCAGTGGTGGAGCCCCCACCTCCACGTGTCCACAGGCAGGAGGAGGCGCGTCTTACAGCCTACGTGAAAAGTGCGTTAGACGACCTGTACGCAAACGACCGTATTTCAGAGGAGCCCGTGGCGTGCGTATTCGACGTTCACAGTGAGCGCCCCGGGTCAGCGTTCGAGAATGTTGATGTGCTTGCAGTTCATTGGCGCTCCCCAACGATCGTCGATATTGTCACGGTCGAGGTGAAGCTCGACTTCGTCCCACAGGTGGTTCAACAGGCTTTGAACTACCTGCGCTTCTCCAACCGCGTGTGGATAGCCGTTCCTGTAAGCAGCGATTCGTCACAGGCTGCACGCGAGCTACGCGATAAAGATCCGCAGCTCTTCGATTACGTCATTTCAAATGGCCTCGGAATCCTTGCCTGTCATCGTCGGCAGGGTCGAAGTTACGACGTCTCTCCTGTTCACTGGCCGACGTGGCACAACAGCGACCCCATGGAACGCGAGCTTTTTATTGAACGTTACCGTGAATGCCTCGAAGAGGCTGGTGCGATCGAAAAGAAGAAGAAGCAGCTCTTTCCAGGACTGAGGTAGCACCGTCTAACTTCCGGTTCCACCGACACCCAAATCGAGGGCCAGAACACTGGGGTCACACACCTTCGTCCTTTTTTGTCATTCACAACCCTTTGAGCCACAGGGACTTACGTTGTCTCGCGTGAGGCTGCGCGACCGTTCATCAGCTATTGGCATTCGCAAGGGTAATTCAAGCGCAGGCGAACTCCTGCCCCCGGTCGCAACCGCACGACTTCAGAAAACGAAAATCGAAGGCGTGGCACCACAACATCCCGACACGAACCGCCGCGTTGCTGCATCGCGGCGCTATACTTCAGCGCGTCTCGGTTCGTGCGAGTGGCTCGCCGCTCAACTCGTACGTTGGGCGGCTTCGTACTGCGACTCGCGCCATAACCGCCATTCATCTCCCATCACCGATGGGCGTGCTCGTGTCAGGATGTCAACCTCATCGTCACAGCGACCGGAGTCGTCCTCTGCCACGGCGCGCATTCTCGCGCATGTGTGCTTCTGGCTATGCTTCTTTCCGGTACTGTTGGGTGCTCTAACGCTCTTCCTAGCCCCGAGCTCAATCGCTCACTATCGCGAAGGAATGAATACGCCCGGCACCGAGTCCTACCACATGGACATGCGACGGGCCTTGATTAGCACCGTCGGTAACGTTGTCGTCCGGACCGCAGGTATTGTGCTACTCGCTGGTTTCGCGGCCGCCGCGATTCTCCCATATCGCCCATTGCAGATCGCCGTCTTCATCGGAGCCATGATCACCACCGCCGCGCACCTGGCTCTTCCTATAGTTCGAGCTGGGCCGGCGATGATCGTGGTGTGGGCCTCTCCCTTCTACTTTCTGCCGTTGGCCAGCGCGATTCTGTCGGGGGTGGCCCTTTGGCTTCTGTGCCGCAAAGCATGACCATCCGCGAAACTCTGCACTGCACGGGGACTGCAGCATGGCTGGATAGCTGAGTGATACAATATCGTTGTGCGGCCCCACGGACAGTGAGCTTGGTCCGTTGGGGATTTCCTTCCGGGGGCAGGTCACTGGGGTCACACCTTCGTTCTTTTGTCCTTCACAACCCTTTGAACCATAGGGGCTTACGTCGCATCACGCAAGGTCCGCGATCGTCATCAGTTATTGGCATTCGCAAAGGAGCAAACGCAGGCGAATGGCTGCCCCCGGTCGCAACCGCTCGACGTCAGAAAGCCGGAAATCGAAGGCATGGCACCACAGCATCTACATAAGCTTGGCGCCTTGCTCGCGGAGGGGTTCGTCGCCTCGCTTGCGCACATCTTGCTCGTGCAACGCTGTCCGGGCTCGGTCGGTTCGGTGAGCGCAGCGGCTGAACCCCAACATTCGGCGTCCTGAGCTCACCCGTGTGCCGCACTCACGAGAGCAATTTGTTCGATCCTCATCCTGTCGCCCAACAAGCGCTTGCAGCCGACGCAGTGCCGCTCGCTCGCACGTCCAGAGTGCGCTACTCTTGCGCGCGCGGCACTGCGCGGCTGAAGCGCGGGGCCGTTAGGCACACGAAAAGAAGGCAGCCCTTTGAACATCTTTGCTGAAATTCACTCGGGGTTGCCACGCGAAGGTCCGGGCGACGAACACTCAACGCTGAGAGCCTTGTCGTTCCTGTCGGAACTGGCATCGCGCCCGCGAATCCTCGATATCGGGTGCGGCCCCGGTGCACAAACCCGTGTTCTCCTAGGAGTGGAAGGTGGGCGCATCGTCGCGATGGATGTCCATCCCGGGTTTCTCGCCAATATCAAAAACCTGGCTCTGGCGGTAGATTGCTCCGCTCGACTTAGCGCAGTTCAAGGATCGATGTCGCGACTGCCTTTTGCGGACGGGTCTTTCGATCTGATTTGGTCTGAGGGCGCAATCTATATCATGGGTTTCGAGCAAGGCTTACGCGAGTGGCGAGCCCTATTGAGGCCTGCGGGGTACATAGCGGTCACTGAGCTGACATGGCTGGAACAGAATCCACCGACCGAGGCGGCTCGCTTTTGGAAGGCCGAGTATCCGGCGATGCGTGGGATCGGCGAGAATCTTGAGGTCATTCGAACAGCCGGTTATCGAGAGATGGGACATTTCGTTTTGCCAGCCTCTAGCTGGTGGGATCACTACTACAATCCGCTGGAACAGCGGATTGGCCACCTTCGCCTGAAGTATCAGGGCAATGCCGAAGCCATCGACCAGCTCGCGTCGGAGGCTTTCGAGGTCGATTTGTTCCGAAGATATTCAGCTTCGTACGGATATGTCTTCTATACCATGCGCGCTGATTGAGATCGGTGCCGGTCACACCGTTCGACCGTTCCCAGAGTTCTTTCTGCAGCAGGTGGTACGGCTTCGGGTGCCGTGTTCGGCATTTGAAGGCCAGGTCACTGGGGTCACACCTTCGTTCTTTTGCCGTTCACAACCCTTTGAGCCACAGTGACTTACGTCGGCTCGCGCGAGGCTCCGCGATCATTCATCAGTTATTGGCATTCGCAAAGGGGCACCGCCGAGCGAAGACGAACGCCGGCCAAGGTCGCAACCGCTCGACTTCAGAAACCGAAAATCGAAGGCGTGGCCCCACATCTCGGCCCCACATCTCGGTCCCATTATCGACCGTGCAACGGGTTCGCACAATCTGTTTTGCGAGTTTAAGAATCCCGAAGATGGCAGCCCATTTACACGCCTAATTCATGGCGATTAGCCAACGTGTCATTCAAGAGAAAGGCAGATCACTGGGGGTCACACCTTCGTTTTTTGTCGCCCACAACCTCTTGAGCCACAGGGACTTACGCTGGCTCGTGCGAGGCTCCGCGATCGTTCATCAGTTATTGGCAGTCGCAAAAGTACCGTAAAGCGCAGGCGAACGCCTGCTGCCGGTCGCAACCGCTCGAGTTCAGAAACCGAAAATCGAAGGCCTGACACCACAGCATCCCTCCCAGTGCGTTGGTAGAGGAAATCGTCAATCAGCTACAGAAAATCCTGCTCCGGCTCTGAAAAATCTCCACGTTCGTAGAGAAAACGCCGTGGGTGTCACCGGAAAAGGACACTCCCCGCTGTGAACGATCGTCGCCTACGTTCGTTGCGCCGAATGTCGAAGCTCTGACCCTAACCCGCTGCTCTTTCAGAGCGGCGTTTCTCACGCACGGCAAACCGGACCTGGCCCCCCCCAACCTGCCTGCCTTTCACGCGCTATACTTCGGGGCGTGCTGGGCCAAGCCGATGACCGCGGCCTTCCGACACCGATGCCATGAAATCGTCCCTCAAGGTCACGGTGGTCGCCGGCGGCTATGTGGCGGCTTTTCTCGCGGCATCCGCCGTGGTTGCCATCCGCATGGCCACCACCAGCGGCGACCCGCAGGCGGCTGGCGGCATGTTCGCTTTTGGCGACTCCGTTGTCTTCGTCGCCGTCTTCGGTGTGCTCGCTCTTCTACCAACGGGCGCTGCGCTGTATTTCCTCAGACCGTATCGGCGATTCTGGTTGGTGCTCTCGCTATTGTGTCTCGCACTGGCGGTCACGGGTCTGACGGCGGCAATTCTGTACGCCGTCGGCAGGCATGCGATGCCGCCTTCTCCCCTGGCGATGTGGGCCGGCCTCTCCGTGCTAAGGATCCTGGTCGCGCCGCTGCTCGCGCTCGCCTTTCTCGTCTGCGCACTCCTTACACCGTACCGCTCCCCTCGGCTCACCTTTCTCGCCGCAACCGCCATCGAGGCGGCCTTGACCGCGTGCGCGGGCGCCGTCTGGTTCGTTGTAGTGTTCCTCCACCGGCAATAGCCGCTCTCGTAGCGACCATGAAGGATCAGCGCCGCCTCGTCTGCCTCGCACTCTTCGTGCTCAACCTGTCGGGCTGTGATCGGCCGGGCGCTTCCGCTGTCCCACTGACATCCGGCCGTGTGCCGGGCGTCCTCCTGTTCAATGGAACAGGCACCTCCCCCAACGACGTCGCTGCCATCGAGACCCTCCTGGAGAAGAGCCGGATCTCATACTCGACCGCGAGCTCGGCGCAACTGGACACGGTGAGCGCGGCGCGGCTGCGTAGCTATCACCTCATCATCGTCCCCGGCGGAGACTTCACTCGCATCGGGATCGGTCTCAGGAAGGAGACGACAGCGAAGCTCCGCGACGCGGTGCAGCACGGTGTGAACTACCTCGGCATCTGCGCCGGAGCGTTCTTTGCCGGCCGCACGCCCTACAACGGTCTGAACCTGACCTCCGGCGTGCAGTTCGGCTTCTACTCCGCCGAGGGGCGGGGGATCCGCAAGGCGGCCGTGCCGATCTCCGGGGCGGGAACGCCCACGCTCGACCAGTATTGGGAGGATGGTCCTCAGCTCACCGGCTGGGGTACCGTTGTCGGCAGGTACCCCGATGGCACGCCCGCCGTGGTGCAAGGGCAATCGGGAGAGGGATGGATCATCCTCTCCGGGGTCCATGCCGAGGCGCCGGAGAGCTGGCGTGGTGGCATCGACTTCACCACGCCGGCCAGCATCGACCACGCCTACGCCGTGACGCTCATCCGCGCGGCCCTGGACCGGCGGCCGCTGCCACACTTCTGACTATGCGTCCTCCCGTCCAGGTCGAAGTGGTTTCGCCAAGGCTGCTGGCGGCCGTCGGGCGAGAGGTTGCCGCCGGCCAGGTTCGGGAGGTCTGGCGGCCTGCCCTCGATCAGGTCTGGGCATTCCTGCGCTCGCAGCCCGGCCTGCGGACCGACGGACACAACATCTTCGTGTATCACCATCCAGCCAAGGACGGGGATCCTATGAAGGCCGACTTCGGCGTTGAGGTCACACGAGAGTTCGCCGGATCCGGCGAGGTCAGACCCGTGAGAACTCCGGGCGGCGAGGCCGCGGTCGTCAGACATCTCGGCTCCTATGACGGGTTGGCCGAGGCGCACAGCGCCATTCACGCATGGTCAAGGGAGAGCGGCCGTGCGCTGGCCCGCACGTCGTGGGAGATCTATGGTGATTGGAACGACGACCCGACGAAGCTCGAGACGCTGGTGATGTACCTGCTCGGTTGAACGTACGCCGAGACAGTATACGAAGACTATCGTAGAATGCTCGGATGAGTCGACGAGTGCACGCCGTATTGATGACCGGCGTCGTCATCCTTTTCGGATGTGCCGGCACCGGACGGACCGTTCGGGGGTCGCAGCTCCGCTCCCGGGCTCTCCCCGCCGTGACCATCCATGTACAGCAATCCTTCCGCTATCTCGGCCGGTTTTCGTTCGCGTTGGGAAGCGATTTCGAAGGAGAGCGATACGTTTTCGCCGACGCCGAAGGGCAATTGCTCCGGCGGCTTCTCATCGTGCAATTTGAACGGGTGAGGAGCTCTTCCTCGGAAGTCTACCGATACAGTTTCGAAAACGCGGAGCGCATCGGTTCGCTGCCCTTCCTGCAGAACAGCTTTGCGTTCCTCGGTTCGCGGACAATCGCGGCTCAACCGAAAGACGAAGGGGAGATGACCAACAACTTTCTCATCTCCCGCGGATTTCGCAATCCGGACCTTTGGCTCGCTGCCCGTTTCGTCACCCTCGGCGCAACGGATCGGAAGAGCGAAATGATCATTTTCTACATGGAGGGAAACGATCAGCTCCACCTGTCCGATCTCTACACGGGCGACGAGCCAACCGCCGCGTGGCTGCGGATGAAACCCGAGGTCGTAACGCGGGCACGCGCTGCGTTCGACGTCGAGTAGAGTGACCGTCGGCCGAATAGGCGCGGAGGACACGGAGAAGAAAGCGACACTCCCGGCTCCGCGCCTCCGCGTGAACCAAACTCCTTCAAGCGACTCCGCCGGCCGCCCTCGGTTGTCGCGCTCCCGAGCGTTTCAAGTCGCGCTTCATGTTTCTGGCGTGCGCGGCCACGGCAGCGCTGGCGGGGTCGCGGCCAAACGCTTTGGCGACCCCGTACATCAGCAGTCCCTCGGCAACGACCCTCGCTTTCCGCGCACCACAGGTGAACTTCAGATTCCTCAGGAGCGTAGTGAGCTGGTCGATGACCGGGCGGAAGGCATCCAGGAACTGAAGCGTGTCCCGCGCTTCGACGGTGTCGAATTTATTGACGCTCCGCAGTTCGGGATCCAATTCGACCGCGGCCAGAACCGTGGCGATGAAGTCGTTGGGAAAGCTCTGGTGCGCGCGAACGAACTCCTCGGTCGAGACATGGTATGGCTCGAACGCCGGGATCAGGGCAATCGCGGCATTTATCAACGCGATGAACTGCGTCGCCACTTCCTGATAATGGGTCACTGTCGGCGTTGCCGGCGAATCGGTTGCGGACTCGTCGGGCACACCACTGGCAATCATTGCAAGCATGGTTTGTTCTCCTTATAGCGTTACCGATCGTGAGCGCGACGCGCGCTTACGGCGGGTGGTGGCACCGCGATGCAAAGGGCCCTTGCATCGCGAGCATTCGGCACGGTGCGCACATGCCTCTGTGATCGACGATGGTCCCATCGTAGGTCCTGCGCAATCGCAGCACGTGTTACGCGCGGGAAAACCAACGGTTACAGCCACGCCTATCCTTACGTAAGCTTTTTTGACGGTAAAGGCGTCGTTGGAGCCACCCACGGCAGGCTCGTAAGCTCTCCTGGTGAGCCCGACGCCTGCCGGTGCAGGCCTCAGACCTCTCGGGTCGGGCGCAGAGCCTGCCCGGAGAGGCTTGAAACCTCCTGGGGTGGGCGTGGAGCCTACCCGTAGAGACTGGGAGCCTGTTGAGGTGGGCGGAGAGCCTGCCTGGAGAGCCCTGGAGCCTGCTGAAGTGGGCGAAAAGCCCGTCCGGAAAGGCCGTTGTCGCGATCACCAAGCGCGCACGGTGGCGCGCATCCTGACCCAGCCAAAACGCTCATGACTTGACCCATCCGAGGGAGGGCGGCAATACTCTCGTATGCAAGCCCTTTCCCATCACTGGTTTACCGCCCGGATGGCCGCTTTTGGCGCTCTGGCCATCCTCGTCGTGATGCTGTCCGTCGATTTCCTGGGCCTGCTCGGCGCGGGAGACAAGAAAGTATCGGAAGAACACCTGCCGGCAGTCACGGTCGCGGAATGGAACAGCCTCGACGTCAACGCCAGACAGTTTCTCGACAAAGAGCACGATAACGTCGTCGAAGAGATACGCCGCCGCATCGAGCACGAACATCTTCTTTTCTCTTTGAAGTTCGTACTTGTGGGAGGGATTCTTTATGCGCTCCTGCAGGGCGTCTTCGGCCGCGGCGAGGGACGCATCGAACGAACCGCGTTCGCGGCATTGATCGTATGGGCGGCGGTCATCGCTGCCGCGATCGTCGACCTCCGAACCATGGCAAACCAGAGCTTTCTGGTCACTCTCGGAGGTTGGTCGCGGCAATACGAGGAGCTCAGGGTCGGCCCCAACGCCGTGAATCTTGCGTGGGAGGCATTCCTGGCAAACAATCTTCTCAGTCAGCCGCACTATCCTGCACTTCGTGTGAGCGGGCAAATCCTTACCGCGCTCCTGTTCGCATTCAGCGGGTCGTTGTTTCTTGTGCCCAGAGAGAGCGACAACGATCCGGCCACGGCACTGGTAAGTGGCACGTGTGCCATTGTCAGCATCGGCCTGATGACCGTCGCGGCGATCACTCTCCGGCCCCGCGGCCTGGCGGTCTGGCTGGATCTGACTTTTGGTACCCTGGCCATGGTTCTCGCAGGCGTTCTTGCGCACAACTCAAAGAAAAATTATCGCGGCAGTGGCGCTCAGGAGTAAGTCGTGAATCAAAAAGAGCCGTTGACGACAATTGGCCGGCCTGTACCGGAGCTGCCGGTAGCAGACGTAGAAGAGGCACAGCGGTACTACCGTGATGTGCTCGGCTTTGAAATCGGATGGCTGGAACCAGGGAAAGGGATCGGCGCTGTCTCCCGTGGAACCGCGGTCATCTTTTTCCGAAGACGACAAGGAGCGTTTGAACCGGCGGTTCATTGGATATTCGCGGAAGACATCGACGCCACGTACGAGGAGCTCCGATCGTCAGGCTCGAAGATCGTGGAGCCACTGGAGAAAAAGCCCTGGGGTTTGAGGCAGTTCACCGTTGAAGACCCGGACGGAAACCGTTTCTATTTTCACTGCGACTGAGATCGTTCTGATGTCGTTCATCGATTGGTCAGATCCCGAGGAAATGCTGGGTCTTCTGGCCGAATACGTAATCGATGAACAACTCGCGGAACGCGAAGACCGGCAGCGAGCGGGATTTCTGAAGGAGCTGGCGGCGGCGCTCACAGACCTGGCTTCGCATGCCCCTGACTTGCCAACGCGGGCAACCATCGATCGACTCCGCGGCATCTTCGAGTCCCAGCCGTCGGAATTTGGCACCGACCCTGCGCTCGTGCACCTTGATGACTGCATTCAGGAGTTGGAGAGAATCGCGACATGAAGGAATACACCAGCACAGCGATCATCGAGGCATCGCCGCAGGCGGTGTGGGCAATCCTGACGAAGACTGGACTCACGCGGAGACGCCGAGGCGCGGAGAAGAAAAGGGCCGAATCTTCTCCGCGCCTCCGCGTCTCCGCGTGAAAAGGCACTCCGACTGCCAAACGTTCTCTGCAACAACAGCTACTCTGCCTGCCGGGCCCCCCCCAAAAAACGCAATCACACCGTCAGTCCTCAATAAAAAATTCGGCAACAGACGGCGACACCTCATCTGAGCACCGATCCCGCCGCGGGATTGACCCATAATCGCCGGGTCGTCCTCTCTCCCCCAAAAAGACGTTCGCGTGGCAATCACCGCGCCCATACCGCGCGGCCCAGTCATGCTGCGTCATCAGAAGAAAAGAGCCCAATGAACGAAGCCAAGAAGTTCAGGACGTTGAGAAACGTCTTCGTCGCCTGCCTGCTCCTCCTGTGCGCCGCCGCCGCGTTCGGACAGGCCACCGCCGGCTACTCCGAGTACTACCTGCCCGGCGACGAGCAGAACATGTACTTCATCTTCAACGACCTCGACGTCAACGGCGGCGCCACCGGCATGCACTCGGTCATCTCGGTCGTGGCCTGGTCGGCGAACACCACCGTCTACTACGACCATTGGGAAAACGGCTACAACTTCGATCCGAACAATCCGGCGGCAACCGCCGACGAAACCTACGTCCTGGCAACCCCCGGCTCCATCAAGCTCTTCGAGTCCTCCAACGTCCCCAACATCCGCAACACGGCCAGCACCTGTGCCGGACAGACCAACCCCGGGAATCGATGCTACGACGGCGGTGACCGCATCTACGTCGCCGGCGGACCGGTGACTGTGACCCGCGCGGTCTGGATGGAGGCCCGCGGCGCCGGCAATCAGGGCGACGCCTGGGAGATCTATCCCGTCAAGCCGCAGTTGACTACTTACGTGCTGCCGTTCGGCGAGGACAACTTCGCCACCGACAACCTCTTCTTCACCGGGTTCGAGCGGGTGTATGCGCTCATCCAGGCCACGGATGACAACACGACCTTTACCGTCGACGTCAACCACGACGGCATCCCCGACGTCCTCAACCTGAACCGCGATGCAACCTGGAACAACGCCGGCGATGGCACGACCGTGACGCTGCAAAAAGGGCAGACGTTCCTTCTCGACCGCGTATCCGCCTGTACGCTGCACACGACCTGTACGACCTTTCCCGGCGGCGGACCGTTGAACTCCGGCGCAATCATTCAGGGCAACAAGACCCTGCAGGTGAAGTATGTGGCCGGACGCATCGCCCAGACCTATGCGGCGCGCGGACTGAGCGCCTTCCCCCGAGGATTCTGGACCAGTGACTACTACGCGCCGTTCGGGCAGGCGGTAAACGCCAACAACGGAGTCACCGACTACTACCTCTTCAATCCGGACTCCACGCCGCTGACGGTCAACTGGCAGGGCCAAAGCACCTCCGGATCGTTCTCGATTCCGGCCAACAGTTCGCAGTCCTACAACCGGGCCGTCGGAGCCAATCCCTCCGTCCCCGTCGGCTCAGGCCTTTACCTGAGCGCGAGCAGACCGTTCTGGGGGGTCGGCTTCGGCGACTCGACCAGTGCCGGGACTCCCACCGGGCAGGCTTTTGAATGGGGTTACAGCCTGTTGCCAACGACCTTTCTCTACAAAGAACACTTCCTCGGCTGGTCGCCGGGATCGTTGCCGCTGACCACCGCTCCGACGAACGGCAACGGCGTCTTCCTCACCGTGGGCCAGGACAACACGCGGGTCTTCGTCGACTACAACAACGACGGCGTGGCCGACCAGACCTACACACTCAATCGCCTGCAGAGTCAGTTCATCCCTCCCGGCGCGAGCGGCGCTCTCGATGGCTCCCGCTTCTGGGCCACCGGCCTCTTCTCCATGGCCTACGGCGAGAACGCCGACACGGCCACCACCCCCACCCCGAATCTCGACCTCGGATACGTCGCCCTCCCCGGCACCGACTTCGTCTCGCTCGTTCTGACCACGAGCAAGAGCGCCAATCCGCAGGTGGTACCGACGGCAGCCGGCTCGACGACCGACTTCACCATCCTGGTGAACAGCCAGTTGTATTCGATCGACGGCGTCAGCGTCATCGACACCATGCCTCCCAACTGGCAGTTCGTGCCGGGATTCACGACCATCACCAAGCCTGACCTGACCGTGACCAGCAGCACCGCCGGCGCGGGAACCGTCACCACCAACGGCACCACCGCCGTGGTCGGCACCGGCACCACGTTCACAGCCCTCACCGCCGGCACGCCGATCACCATCGCCGGCGTCGGATACACGATCCAGAGCATCACCGACAACACGCATCTCACGCTGGCCACCACCGCGCCGGCGGGGGCCGGTCAGACGTATTTCACCTCGGGCAGTGGCAACGAGCCGGTGGTCACGGGCGCCGGAACCGTCGGCAGTCCTTACGTCCTGACATGGTCGTCCGCCAAGACCGGCGGGAACATGGCGGCCAACCAGCAGATCACCATCAAGTTCAGGGCCGCAACGACCTCCGTGTTCGCCGCGGGAACGCTGAGCCAGAACAACGTCGTCGCCAGCGGGACGCGGACCGTCGGCTCCAGCCCGCCGGTCACGCAGACCTTCAACGCCAGCGACTTCACTTACGTCGCCTCAGGAAGCGTTTCGATCACGAAGAGCTCGAGCGTTCCGTCATCCACCCCGCTCTTTCCGGGAGACATCTTCACCTACACCACGACCGTCATCAACCCGGCGTCCGCGGGGACGAATCCCCTGACCGGAGTCTCGCTGTACGACGCGCTCCCCACCGGACTGACAGGCGTCACAGGCACCACCACCCTCAACCGTTCGACGGTTGGCGACAGCTTCAACACACAGGCCTACACGCTCAACGTCGGAACGCGGAACTGGGGTGGGAACTGGACGGAGGCCGGCGATACAGGCGGCGGCGCCACCAACGGCTCCGCGGTTCAGGGCGACATCCAGATCGTCGGCACCGAGTTGCGGATGGACAACGCCAACAACACCCAGCCGACCATCTCCCGCGCGGTCAACCTGACCGGGGCCACCGCCGCGCGTCTCACGTTCCGCTACCGCACCGACACCGGCGTCGACCCGGCCGATGTCTTCACGATCCAGGTAGGCACGGCCGGCGTCGGAGGAGCATTCGGCGCCCTCGGCACGATCACCGGCATCACCGGCGCGACCTCCGGCACGGCCAGCTTCGACATTTCGGGCTCGATCAACGCGAACACGGCCATCCGTTTCACCTTCCCGGCCGGCAGCTACACCTTGGCGACGGAGTTCATCTACATCGACGACGTCTCCATCACTTACGACGTCCCCGTGACCGGAGGGAACCCTCCGAGCCTGCTCTCCGCCAGCTCGCTCTACGCGCTCGTCGGCGGGCAGGCCCTTACCGCAACATTCAACGTCCAGGTGAACAACCCATTCCCCACCGGACAGACCTCGGTGACGAACACGTCGTTCACGTCATCGGTCCAGCTTCCCATCCAGCTCGCCAGCAACCCGGTCACGAACATCATCGCCACTCCCACCGTGCTGGCGGCCACGGTGGCCGGCCGGCTGTGGCTCGACTCCAATGGCAACGCCGTTCAGGACATCGGTGAGCCAGGCATCGACAACGTCATCGTCACCCTCAAAGATCAGTTCGGGACGCCGGTGGCGACCGCGACCACCGACTCCAACGGACGCTTCTTCTTCTCCGGCGTCTCTCCAGGGAACGGCTATTACGTCGAAGCAACATCTTCCGGGAACCCCAGCGGGTTACCGTCCGGCCTTACCCAGTCGGCGCCGATCGGAAACACGAACAACCGCACCACCGTCTTCAATCTGACCGCGGGACAGAATTACAATCAGGCCGACCTCGGCTACACGGCCACCACCGGCACCGCCACGTTCGGCGATCAGGCCTGGGTCGATGCCAACGGGAACGGACTGCGCGACCCTGGCGAGGTCGGACTCGGCGGCGTCACCGTCAAGCTGTATCGCGATACGAACGGCGACGGCATACTCACCGTCGGCACCGATGCCCTCGTCGATACGCTCGTAGCCGGCGCAGGCACCGTCGCCGCGACGAATGGCACGACCGCCGTCGTCGGCACCGGCACGACCTTCACCAACCTTCAGAACGTCGACGCGATCTCCATTGCCGGCGTCACCTACACGGTGAATACCGTCACCGACAACACGCACCTCAACCTGACCGCCAACTATGCGGGGACGACGGCCGCCGGACTTTCTTACAAGGTCCCCACGAGAACAGCGCCTGACGGCAGCTATCTCTTCTCAGGGATCACCCCCGCAACCGGCTCCGAGGTCTACTTCGTCGTTGCCAGAACACCGGCCGGCTATACCCTCACCACACCTCCGGGAAGCCCGAACACGACGTACAGGTACGGCTCCGTGTTCAGCGGTGCCTCGTTCCTCTCCGCGGATTACGGGTATCAACCGACCGCCGGGACGACGTTCTCGATCAAGGATCGGATCTTCGCGGACACGGTCTTGTCCACCGGCCCCGGAACCGTCTCGGCAACGCTCGGCTCGCCCCTGGTCGTCGGCACGGGGACGATCTTCAAGAACCTCAATCCCGGCGACGCCTTCCAGATCGCCGGCGTCGGGTACACGATCGCAAGCATCACCGACGACACCCATCTGACTCTGACCGCCAACTACGCGCAGGCCACCGGAGCGGGTAAGTCGTACAAGTCATTCGGGACCTTCGACAACACGGAAGCCGGTATTTCGGGCGTTACCGTGGAGATCCTCGACAGCAGCCTGAACGTCATCGGCACGACCACCACCGCCTCGGACGGTACGTTCACCTTCAGCGGTCTGGCCGGGAGCGGCGCCGACTACACGATCCGGATCACCGACACCACCGGCGTCCTGACGAACGACATCGGCACGAGCAGCTACGCCATCGCCGGCAAGCGCTCCGACTCCAACATCGTGGCCAGCATCGACCGCTCGGCGACACCGAGCTTCGGATTCACCGCTACCCGTTCCATCGGCGACACGGTCTTCAACGACCTGAACGGAAACGGCTTCCAGGACGCGGGCGAGCCGGGGATCGCCGGCGTGGTCGTGCGCATTGCCAAGGACGCCAACGCAAACGGCATCATCGATCTGACCGCGGGCGCGGGAACGGTCACGGCCACGCTCAATTCGACGGCGGTGACCGGCGCGGGAACGACGTTCCTCAACTATCACGCGGGAGAGCCGATCGCCATCGCCGGCGTCGGCTACATCATCCAGAGCATTGCCAGCAACACCAGCCTCACTCTGGCCGCGAACTACACAGGAGCCACAGGCGGCGGCAAGGCATTCACCGCCAACCCGGCTCTCGCCGGAACCGTCGCCACAACTGCCGGATCGAACACGATAACCGGCACAACCACCACATTCCTGACCGACTTCAAGGTCAACGACACCATCGACATCAACGGCACGGACTACACCGTTCAGAGCATCGCCAGCAACACCAGTATGACGGTCACGACGAACGCCGCCGCCACCGCGGCGGCACTCGCCTACCGGGCACCGTCGTTCTTCGGAAGCGTCACCACGGATGCCAGCGGCAAGTACCTCTTCTCGGGCCTCGCCAACGGCAGTTACATCGTCAGCGTGCAGAACCCCGTGAGCTACAACTACATCGGCGTCGACGTCGGAACCGTCCAGGCCACCAACGGCAACGCGGCCGTGGTCGGGACAGCCACGCTCTTCACGAAGTTCAACGTCGGCGAAACGATCACCATCACCACCGCCGGCGTCGCGGCGACCTACTCGATTCTGAGCATCACCGACGATACACACCTGACCCTCACCACCACGTTCGGACAGGCCACCGCCGCGGGCAAAGCATACGGCCGTCCGGACAGCGACGGCACCGCCCCCGGCGCCCAGCTCGGCGCAACCGTTACCGCCTCCGCCAGCGTCCTCGATCGCGATTTCGCCTTCCAGGTGCCCGTCGCTTCCCAGCGCGCGTTCACAGGAAAGATCTGGAACGATGCCGACAAGAACGGCCTCATCGGCGGCAGTGAGACAGGCGTGTCCGGTGTCACGCTGAGCCTCACCGCGGTCACCGCCGGCCCGGGCACCGTCGCGGCCACGAACGTCTCGACCGCCGTCGTCGGTACCGGCACGACATTCCTGCAGTACTCCGCCGGCGATCCGATCGTGATCGCCGGCGCGCCGTACACGATCGCCGGCATCACCGACGACACGCATCTCACGCTGACCACCCAATACGGCGGGGCGACGGCGGGCGGTCTCACCTACCAGCGCGGATCGTCGGCCATCCAGACCGCCACCACCGACGCCAACGGCTTCTACTCCTTCACCGGCCTAGCAAACGCCTCGTACGTGGTCAAGGTCACCGATACGTTCGGCAACCTGGTCGGCTTCGGCGGAACGTGGGAAAAAACCGAGGGATTGCTCTCAGGGCCCAATCCGGGCAACGCCATGGAAGTGATGGATCTCTCGGCCAGCCCGGGAACCGCTGCCACGACCGCCGCGTCGCCTGCCATCGTCGGAACCGGGACGACTTTCACCAGCTATCGCGCCAACGATCCGATCCTGATCAACGGCGTGCAGTTCATCGTTGCCAGCGTTACCGACAATACCCACCTTACGCTGACGACAAATTCTCCCTCCACGCTGAGCGGCCTTTCGGTCAGCTCGGCGCCGATCGATTTCGGATACGCGCTCCTCTCCTCGATCCCCACGTTCATCAAACTGCGCCTGTTCGACGCCCAGCAGAACGGGAACGAAGTCCTGCTCTCCTGGCAGACCAGCTTCGAGTCCGGCAACCTCGGCTTCAACATCTACCGCACCATCGACGGCACCAGGGAGAAGGTCAACGCCCATCTCATCGGCGGCTCGGCCTTCCTCACCAAGGCGCGGCCGGTGGCGGGCTTCTCCTACCGCCTGCACGACACGCTGCCCACCCCGAACAGCTTCGCCCAATACTGGCTCGAAGACATCGACACCCACGGCCGATCGACGATGAACGGGCCGTACTCCACCAGGATCGTGCCCGGCGATCTGACGTCAGCCGGCCCGGACTCGCCGCGGTTGTCGCAGCTCACCCCATCGGATCCCGTGCTGGTGCCGGCGTCCGGCATCGGCGCGCTGCAACCGGCCACCCTCCCCGCGCCGACCGCGGCGCAGTTCGCCCAGCAGCAGGAGATCGCCGCAGGACCCGCGCTCAAGATCAGTATCGCCAGCGAAGGGTGGTACCGCCTCACCGCCGCGGCCATGATCGCCGCCGGCTTCACCCCGCCGTCGGATCCGAAGAAATTCGTTCTGTACTGCGAAGGCGTGAGCCTGCCGTTCGTTCTCAATATGACCGGCAAGGACTTCGGACCGAATGACTCGATCGAGTTCTACGCTCTGTCACTCGACACACCGTCGACCGGCGAGCGCGTGTACTGGCTCAGCGCCGACAAACATTCGGGCACGCCGCTCAGCACCTTCAGGAACAGCGGCGGGGCAGCGCTCACCAGCGGCGTCCCCTTCACATTCAAGCGCATGGACCGGACCGTGGTCGCCGCCGAACAGGTCGGCACGCCGGAAGGCTCCGAGATTTTCTTCGGCCCGCTGATCACCACCGACCCGGTATCCGAGGACCTCGCGGTTGCGAACCTCGACCCCGCGGGAGGCAATGCCACGCTGCAGCTCGTGATTCAAGGCGGCACCGGCGACATGCAGCACCAGATCAAGGTGGAGATGGGTTCGCAGTTGCTCGGCATCGCCCTGCTCAACAATCAGGAGCAGCAGACCTACACCTACCAGTTCCCGCAGAGCTCCCTCACCAATGGCGCCAATGCACTGACTCTCACCGCGCTCAACGGCGACAACGACGTCAGCGTGGTGGCGTCGGTCACGCTGACCTATCAACATCTGCTCAAGGCCGACAACAGCCTGCTCGAGGTGAAAGTACCCGGCTCGCAACAGATCGCCGTCGACGGATTCACCGTCAACGCCATCCGGGCTGTCGATGTCACCGATCCCTTCGCACCTCACGGGCTCGAGGTTTCCGTGGCCCCCTCCGGAAGCGGATTCAAGGCGACGTTCACCACGCTGCCGTCGGCGAGCCCCAGGACAGTTGTTGTCTTCTCCAGCGACAGGGTCATGACGCCCGCGCAGACATCCCTCTCGCTCAACACCCCTTCGAGCTGGTCCAAGCCGTACGGGCGCCAGGCCGACCTGCTGATCCTGACCAACTCTGCCTTCAGCAGCGCAGCCGCCACGCTCAAGTCGGCGCGCGATGCCGGCGGGATTCTGACGACGATCGTCGACGTCGAGGACATTTACGACGAGTACAACTTCGGGATCAAGAATCCGCAGTCGATCCGGACGTTCCTGCAGTCGACGACGGCATGGCCGCGCGCACCGAAGTACGTCCTTCTCCTCGGCAATGCCAGCATCGACCCGCGCAACTACCTCGGCGTCGGGTCGTTCGACTTCGTCCCGACCATGCTCCTGCCGACGATCTACCTCAAGACCCCATCCGACGACTGGTTCACCGATTTCAACAACGACGGTATCGGTGACCTGCCGGTCGGACGCATTCCGGTCAAGACCGCCGAGGAAGCGGCCATCGTCATCGGGAAGATCGCATCGCGCGTCACCCCCTTCGCCACATCGTCGCAAAAGGCGGTGATCATCGCCGACTCACCGGAGACATTCGACTTCGAGACCGAGGGGGCCGTTGCCCGAACGCTCCTGCCGGCGAACATCGCCGTGCAGACCATCAACGTGGCCGCCATTCCGAACGCCCACAGCGCCATCGTGAGCGCATTCAACGGCGGATCGCTCCTGGTCAACTACATCGGACACGGATCGGTCGAGCTCTGGAGCTTCGACCTCTTCGACTCCAATGACGCCGCGTCCTTGTCCAACGGAACGAGCCAGCCTTTCGTGCTGGCCATGACCTGCCTCAACGGCTTGTTCAACGACGTCTATACCGACAGCCTCGCCTCCGCGCTGCTGCGCTCTCCCAACGGCGGCGCCGTCGCCGTCTGGGCATCGTCGACGCTCACGGAGCCTTATCCGCAATTCCAGATGAACAAGGAGCTTCTGCGTCAACTCTTCGGCCCGAACGGACTGACGATCGGAGAAGCGATCCGCGCTGCCAAACAGGCCACCCCCGACATCAACGTCCGCCGCTCGTGGATCCTGTTCGGCGATCCCTCGATGAAACTGACGAAGTGATTCGGGTAGGGAAATCACGCCGCGAAGCCTCTCCTCTTCAGGGTCAGGAGAGTTCCATGAGCAATGACGAGAATTGCCCGATCTACCCCGGCGGACGCGTCGACCATTCCGACCCCCGCTATCAGACGCTCATCCGCGGGTTCAACCTCCGCTGGGTCGGCAAACCGAGCTACATCCAGGTATGCGGCGATACAGATCAGGTAGTGAACACGGTCCAGGAGGCGGTCAGCGCCAACCGGCGTATCACCGTCCGCAGCGGCGGTCATTGCTACGAGAATTTCTCCGTCGGAAACGATGGTGGCGTCATCGTCGACATGGCTCCGATGAACCGCGTCTACTTCGACGAGGAGATGAAGGTGTTCTGCATCGAAGCGGGATGCACGCTCTGGAACGTCTACTGGAACCTCTACAAGGAATACGGCGTGGTGATCCCGGGCGGATCGTGTTACTCGGTGGGCGCCGGCGGACACATCACCGGCGGCGGCTATGGACTGCTGTCGCGGAAGCACGGTCTGACGGTCGACTGGCTCTACGCCGTCGAAATCGTCGTCGTCGATGCCCAGCGGAAGGCTTCCGCCGTGATTGTGCGAAAGGACTCGGCCGATCCGGACGAGCAGGCCTTGCTCTGGGCGAATCAGGGCGGAGGCGGCGGGAACTTCGGGATCGTCACGCGATTCTTCTTCCGGGAGCTTCCCCCGGCACCGCCGGAGGCGTACATCGCCAACCTGGCCTGGGACTGGAGCGCGATGACGCAGGAACAGTTCACGACGCTCGTCCAGCGTTACGGAGAGTTCCTGCAAGCGAACAGCGCTCCGGGAAGCCCCTTCGACGGGCTCTTCGGACTCCTGCATCTCACCCATCAGACGGCATCACAGCTCGTGCTGACGGTCCAGTACGTCGGCGACGAACCTCGGCGTATCGATGAGTTCATTCACTTCATCAACGGCGACGCCCGGGTCGGGACCATCGTGCCGCAGACCCACGCCATCGGCCGCCACTATTTCCCGCAACGTACGAATGAAGTCCAGCGGATGCCGTGGCTCTACGCCACGCAGAACTTCGACGGCTCCGGCGCGAACCAGCGCGGCAAATACAAGTCGGCATACATGACCAAGCCGTTCCCCGACGCGCAGATCGCCACGATCTGGAAATACCTCACAGACGGCTTCACCAATCCCCAGGCCCTGCTGCAGGTCGACTCCTACGGATGCCGGATCAACGCCGTCGCCCCCGACGCCACCGCCGTCCCGCAACGTTCGTCGATCATGAAGCTGCAATACCAGACGTATTGGACGACCGAAGAAGAGACAGCGGAGAACCTGCGCTGGATGAGCGATTTCTACACCGACATGTACGGCAAATCCGGCCCTCTCCCCGACGACACCATGGACGGTTGCTACGTCAACTATCCCGACTCCGACCTGAAGAATTGGGAGTACCTCTACTACCTCGACAACTACCCGGCCCTGCAAAAGGTGAAGGCGCGGTGGGATCCGAACAACATTTTCAATCACGAGCAGTCTGTGAGGTTGCCGTAGGGGCAAGACTCGATCGTCTTCATGGGAAAATAATCGGGTGTCGTTTGACGACGATCTCGCCGACGCCGAAGGCCGCGCTCGCGGAGCGGTGTTTCATCACCTTTCCATGCGCGCGGGGAAGACGAAATTCCTCGTCGTCCTCAACCACCTCTGGCCGCCCGATGATGGGCTGGTCGTCTACGCGTTCACGACCACGAACGTTGACCACTTCACGGCAGAACGGGTGCGGCTACAGCCCGTGGTGCGGCTGAACCCAGGAGATTACCCCTTCGTTACATCGCCAACGGTCATCGACCTGACCCGACCCGAGCTTGAGCAACTCGCGGCGATCGTGAGCGCTCCTTCCTTCAAGTTTGTGGTGCAACTTCGATCGGAACACGTCAAGGCAATCGATGATGCGGTACGCGCATCGACGGTGATCGTTCGGAAGATGAAGAAGCTGATTCTGGCCGGCTACGGTTAGCGGCCTGCACCCGCAACGTGCCGCTCCGGCTGAACCGTCCTGCCCATCGCAAGCTCCTCGGCAGCATCGCGGTCTTCCTGCTGCGCTTCGACAAAGCGAAGCATGTCCGCGGCTTCCGGATGCCCTTCGAAAAAGAGCCGGTAGTCCATGATCACACTGCTTCCCGGGGCGCGCTGTTCGTTGGCAAGTCTCCAGGAGGGCTCGTCGTGCGACTGTTCGCTCAGCTTCCAGGCCGGGGTCGATCCGAAATTCTTCTGCGCGTACTCGAGCGCCTCAATGTCGGACTCGGAGAAGACATCCAGATCCGGATCTTTCCTGGCCCGGAAGACCGGATACTTCCTGAACATCGATTTTTCGACGGCTAGATACTCGTCGAAGAGTTCTTTCGCCAACGGTTTGAAGTGTTTGTCGTGAGCGACGACATCATTCATCACGTTGAGCGACGCGGAAGGAACCGGGCCGTACTCCATGCACGCGTACTGATCGCCGATGACCGGGCGGCCGTATTGCAGCAGATGGTATTTGTCGGCGTGAAACAGAAGCTTCGCCGCCTTCATCTTGTCCAGGTCCCGAACGCCATGCTGCGCGAAGAAAACGAGAGCCTGAACCAACTTCTCAGGAGCGAAGCGAAATCGAATCTGCGCCATGGTTGCCGACGAAAGTGTACCTCGGACTCACTCCCGAAACGACGCCACCACCCCTACCGCCCGGCGAATGTCCTCGGCATTGTTCGCCAGGCCGATCGACGCACGTACGGCGCCGACGGCAGTGTTGCTGCATTCGGCGAAGCGCTCCGGCGTGAAGCCGGCGCCGAGGGAGTCGAAGCAGGAGGCGATGCGCGCCGAGTCGAGGGCGAAGGCCGCCTCGGACGCACCGGGGTTGCAGAAACAGCCGCCGCGGAGGGAGACGCCGGCACGGCGGGCGCACGCTTCGACGAGCGAGTACGGGATCGGCCTTCCATCGCGGCCGCAGACGTTGAAGGCGACGGCGCCCCCTCGGTCCGTGATATCGCGCGGACCGTAGATGCGGACGAGCGCGGTACCGTTGCCGTGGCGGAGAGCGCGGAGATCATCGAGAAGTGCGTCCGTGAGCTCCGCGACGTGCGCGGTCAGACGGTTCATCCCCACCTCGGCCAGCAGCTCAAAACCGGCCTCGAGAGCGGAGATGCCAAGGAAGTTCGGAGTCCCGTCTTCGAAGGCCTCGTGGCGAGGGAGGAGGCGATGCTCATCGGCGGCCACCGACGCGTACAACACCGTCCCGCCAGCGAACCAGGGGCGGCGGAGACGCGCCAGCGCATCGCGCCGCGCCACCAGGGCGCCGATGCCGGTCGGGTAGCCGAAGAGCTTGTAGAACGACAGCGCCACGAAGTCGGCCGGGCACCGGCGAAGGCTGAAGGCGTGGCTGGGGACGAAGGCGGCCACGTCGAGCAGAACGTCGAAGCCGAGGGCGCGCGCCTTCATCACCAGATCGAGCGGATGCTGCACGCCGGAGAAGTTCGATTGCGCCGGGAAGGCCACCAGGCCGCCGCCCCGCAGCGACTCTTCGCACAGAAACAGCTCCGCATCGGGCATCCGAAGCTCATCGTCGAGCGGGAGATAGCGGACGCGCGCGCCGGCACGCCGCGCGTATTCGCGGATGCCGTTCACGGAGTTGTGATTGTCGGTCGAGAGGATGAAGTTCGACTCCGGCGAAAACGGATACGACTCCGCCACGAGCTTGATGGCCGCGCTGGTGTTGGCGACGAAGCAGACGTCGTGCGTCGACTCGTCGACGTCGAAGAAACGCAGCACCATCCTCCGGGCCGACTCGATGACCGCGGTGCTGGCGCGTGACGTCGCCGAGTCGGAGTGCGGATTGCCGAACAGCCCATCCCGCAGCAGCGCGTGATGCGCGCGAAGCTGCGAGTCGCCGTACAGCGCGCTGCCGGTGTAGTCGAGGTAGGCGTGATGCTGGGCGTCGAGCCGGCTGAATTCACGGCCGCGCAACTCGTCGAAAAACGTCACTACTTCTATTAACGCCGCGCTCAACATCCCCGCCTCCGCACCGCCCTCACCGCCGCCGCGGTGTCGCTGCTCTTCGCCCGGGGCTTGTCGACCACGCGCGGGACACCGCCGAAGTAGCGGCTGACGATGCTGGCCCGCTGATAGGCCGCGCGCTCCGCGGGCGACGCGTTCTCCGTGATCGTCGGATTCATCACCTCATCGATCCATCCGCGCACGCCGCCGCGAAGAACGTAAACCTGATGATCGATCCCCTGCCCGTCGCCGGCCACGAGGACGATCGTCTCCGCCGGTTTGAATGCAACCGACTCGATGTCGACATGCTCCGCGCGCGGCAGGTGGTACTCATCGAACTCCGCCTCGGAACGCGTATCGATGACGCGCAGCTCCGGCTTGCGGTCGCGAATCCATTCCGCCAACTCCACCGGACTCACCTCGGCGACCGCATGCCGTGGGCGATACGGACTACCAGCGAACAACGCCGCGATGCCGAGGAGCGCGGCGGCGCAGGCAAGCAGGCGGCGGATCATGCCCGTCGCTCCAATCGTCCGGCGAACTGAAATGCGGTCAAGGCCATCGCCACCACCGCGGCGACGACGACGCCATACGGAAGATGCAGCAGATCCGGCAGCGTGAGCGATCCGCGCGCCGTGCTCTCGTAGAAGTGGCGCAGCGGCGCGAAAGCCAGACCGGTAACCAGCACGCCGCAGAACATGCCCAGCATGACCAGCGCGCCGTCACCGCGTCCCGTCGCCGCGGCCACGCACGACGTTCCCGGGCAGAGGCCGGCGACGACGAAGCCGGCGCCGAAGAGCAGGCCGCCCGCGAGCTGCGGAGCGAGATACGTCTCCGGCATATACACGCGCGAAAGATCGAGTACGCCGAGGCGCGCCAGCCAGAAGGCGCCTAGCATCGCCGTGACGATGGCGCTGAACATCACCTTGAACACCGTGAAGTCGGTCAGATAAAACTGCCCGGCCAGTTTGGGAGCGCTTCCCAGTCCGGCGCGCTCCAGCGTCCAGCCGAAGGCGACACCGATGACCAGTGCCACGGCGAGAGAGTCGGTCATCGCCAGGCCCTCTTCACGAGCGGCGCGAAGAGATACGCGCCGGCGAACGCCGCCATCATGAACAGCCAGCTCCCCGCGCTGAGGAGAGCGCCGCCGGTCAGCGCCAGACCGCTGGTGCAGCCGCGCGCCAGCACGGCGCCGACTCCCATGGCCGATCCTCCGGCGAACGCGTTGGCCAGCCTCGATCCGCGGCCGATGTGTGCTCCCCGCTCGACCACGGCGCGCAGGCGTCCCGCCGCCAGCGCGGAGAGGAACCCGCCGATCACGACACCGGCGATCTCGAGCAGCAGCCACTCGTGCCACGGACCGTCTCCCGCCAGATACCGTGAAAAGTAGGGACTGGCCGCCGCGCGCGCCGGCGACGCAGCCGCCACCACACCGGCCGCGCCGCTGGTGAACGCCCCCGACGCGCCGAGCCCTCGGCCGGCGATCACGAACGCCGCCAGCAGCACCAGGCCGAGGCCGGTGCCGGCGATGTAGGGATCGGCATAGGGGCGTGGTCGCGCAGTCTCGCGGTTACGCGGTTGCGCGGTGTTTTCGCCGCGAAGCTGTGAGGTGCCTTCCCCGCGAGACCCCGCAACCGCGCGACCGCGAAACCCCCTCATTTCCCCGCCTTCTCCGACGGATTGTCGACCGCGTACTCCTTGTGCCGCGACCAATCCTCGAACGATCCGTCGTACAGGAGGACCGGATGGCCGAGGGTCCGCGCGGCGAACAGCATCGCCGTCGTCTGCTGGCCGATGTGGCAATAGCCGATCACCGTATCGCCCGGCTTCACGCCGGCCTTGGTGAAGAGCGCCGCCAGCTCGGCGTCGGACTTGAGTATCAGATGGTCGTCCACGATCGATGTGAAGGGAATGCTCAGCGCGCCGTGGATGTGTCCCGTGCGATGCATCTCGCCATGCGCGCCGCCGGTCTCGACACCGTCGTAGTACACGGCGTCGCGGCCGTCGACGACCGAGACGCCCGGCGTCCCGATTCGCGCGTGCACGGTCTCAGCATCGACGATGATCGGCCGCAGTTTCAGCGGTGAAAGTGTGCCTGTCTTCGCCGCCGGAACAGCATTGGTTATTGAACCCCCGTTGCGGACCCACGTATCCTGCCCGCCGTCGAGCAGCGACGTGCGAGCGCCGAGTCCGGCGTAGTCGAGCGTGAAGACGACGCGCGTCGCCGGTGACACCCGGTCCGTGGCGAAGTAGACGATCACCCGCGACTTGTCGGAGATCCCAAGGGCCTCCAGCCGATGACGCAAATCGTCCGACGGCGGCATCTCCAGCATCAGCCCATGCCCGCTGTGATCGGAGACGGAGATGTCGTTCAGCGACACCAGCCGCGCCCCGGGGATGTGCCCCGCCGCGTACCCGTCCTTGTCGCCGACATGAAGGAGGACGAGATCGGGATCATTGAGGTGCGCCTTGAGCCATGCGTCATCGACCACGAGCGCCTGGCGCGGGCTGGCCTGTACGGCGCAGGCGATCAGAAAGGTAAGGATCAGCAACAGTCTTGTTTTCATCGAGTTTCTCCTTCGATGATGAAGATGGGCCTCTCCTCGCCGTACGTCACCCGCTTTGCAGCGAATGGGACTGGCGGAGCGGCGAAATGGTCACGCGATGTCGTGCGGCGGCTTCGCCGCGTTGTCGGTTGTCGGTTTTCGGTTCGGGGAAGCCCGGCCATACGCGAAGCCGACAACCGACAACCGACAACGCGCAGCCGTCCTGTACAGGCCTCCGTAGTCCCTCACATGACCGGCGGAGCGCCCCAGCTCGGGTCGCTGAGGATCAGCTTCGTTGCGTTGTCGGCATCGAGAGGGTGCGAGAAGTAGTAACCCTGTCCGAATTCACAACCGCGGGCGCGCAGATGGGCAAGCTGCTCGGCAGTCTCGATGCCTTCGGCCACGACGCGCATTCCGAGAGAGTTGGCCAGCGACATGATCGTGCGAATGATTTCGGTGTTTTCGCTGCCGGGGCCCAGCCGGCGGACGAACGACTGATCGATCTTGAGGATGTCCACCGGAAACCGGTGCAGATAGCTGAGCGATGAGTATCCGGTTCCGAAGTCGTCGATCGACCATTGCACTCCTCGTTTGCGGAGCGCCGAGAGGATCTCGACAGCCCGGTCGGCATTCTCCATGATTGTTCCCTCGGTGATCTCGAGCCCCAGGTCGCTCTCGCGAATCCCGGCGCGATCGAGGTTCTCGCTCACCGCATCGACGAGATCGTCACGCCGGAACTGATGGCTCGACAGATTCACGCTCACGTGCAGCGGCCGTGACGGGAATTGCTCGCGCCAGCGATGCAACTGATCGCATGCTTCGGATAGTACGAGACGATCGATGGCCACGATCATTCCCGTCTCCTCGGCCAGGGGGAGAAATTCGGCAGGTCGCGTGCGGCCGCGCGTCGGATGCTCCCATCGCACGAGCGCTTCGAATCCGGTGAGATTGCCGCGATCGAGCGCGACGACCGGCTGATACAGCACGGAGAACTCGTTGCGTTCGACCGCTCGGCGCAGATCCGTTTCCAGCTCCATGAGCGCACGAGCGTCGGATCTCATCCATTCATCGAAGGTCTCATAACGGGCCCGACCCTGCACCTTGGCCCGATACATGGCGATGTCGGCATCGCGAAGGATGGCCTCGGCGCGCTCGTACCCGACCGTGCTCATGGTCACGCCGATGCTCGCCGTGATGTAGATCTCGTGGCCACCAACGAGGAACGGCTCGGCCAGCCGGCTCTGAATTCGTTTCACGATACTCAGCGCGTCGTCGTGGCTTACGATCTGGTCGAGAAAAATCACGAACTCATCGCCACCCAGTCTCGAGGCGGTATCGCCCGGCCGGATCGCCGCTTCCAACCTGCGTGCTGTGCCGATGAGGAGCTGATCTCCAGCGAAGTGGCCGAGGCTGTCGTTGATCACTTTGAAGCGATCGAGATCCAGGAAGACGACGGCGAAGAGCTCGGTGCGGCGCTTTCCGCGCGCGATGGCCTGCTCGAGACGGTCCATCAGCAAGTTCCGGTTTGGAAGTCCCGTCAGAACGTCGTGCAGCGCCTGGTGCGCCAGCTCGGCGGTTCGCCTTTGCACGCGCTCTTCGAGCTCGACGGAGTGCTGGCGCAACTCATCGGTGCGCGTGGCCACGGTAGCCTCCAGGTCGCGCGTGCGACGCTCCATCTGCCACACACGCAGGTTGTGTGCCGCCGCGGCAAGAGCAAGCAGGAGCGCCAGTGCCAGGAGGCGAAACCATGTCGTCTTCCACAGGGGCGGGCGAATGTCGAAGGCGAATGTCGCCGGCGCGCGGCTCCAAACGCCATCGGCGTTCGCGGCAATCACGCGGAAGCGATACTGTCCCGGGTCGAGATTCGTGTACTCCTTGAATGCCAGATCGGTGATGGGCGACCAGTCGCGATCGAATCCCTCGAGCTTGTAGCGGAAGCGTACGTCGCGCTCGTCGCGAAACGAGAGACCGCGAAACTCGAAGCGAATGTTGTTCTGCCGGTGATCGAGGTTCAGTGATTCGGAAACCGGCCAGGGGAATTTCTCTTTGCCGTCTGCAACGGTTGTAAACGGGGCATGCATGGCCAGGCCATTGATCGAGGCGCCGACGATTCTCACCGGCGGCGCGATGGGATTGAGCTCGCGGAGGCGCGCATCGTAGTGCGTGAGACCTCGGAGGAAGCCGGCCCACAACGTCTTGTCGTTGTCGATGACGAGCGCGTTGGTACTGATCACCTCACGGCTGATCAAGCCGTCGCGTTCATCGAGCGATTGAAGAACAAAAGGCTTCGACGGAGAGTCCGCAGCCATAGGGTCGATCTGATAGAGGCCGCGATTCGTACCGAGCCACAGGCGCCCATCGTCGTCGGCCGTGATGGCGGCAACCGAAGTCGCTTGAATGCCTCTTGCGCTGCCAAACGTGCGAAACCGGTTTGCGCCTGGCGGCAGGTACGAGAGCCCACCACCATGAAGACCGGCCCACAGCCCGCCATGCTTGTCGAAGTACAGTGCCAGCACGTCATTGTCGCCGAGCCCGTCGGCCTTGAGGAACTGACGGAACGAATCTCTCTCGATACGGTAGACACCTGAGCCAGCGGTTCCAAGCCAGACCCGGCCGGCCTCATCCTCGGCGATGCTGTTGATGGATGCTCCTACAAGACGCCCTCCGATGCGCAACGGCTTTCCCGGCGAGTACGAGACTCTCGAGTAACCCGCACCGCTGGCACCAACCAGCAACTCACCCGTCCGGCTCAGCGCAAGGTCGAGGACGTAGTCACCGAGCAGACCATCGGCATGCGTGAAACATCGAAACCCTTTGGAGGGATCTTCGGTCACGCAGAGACCACCCGCCGTTCCGATCCACAGCCTCCCCGCGCGGTCGCGAAGGATGTCGTGCACCTCCGGACTCGGCAAGCCGTTCGCCAATCCGTAGACCTCCCATGGCCCGCCGTCTTTCCGGTGCGCCAGTCCGCCGAGGGTTCCCACCCACACCTCGCCGTTTGCCTCCGGCAGGATGGCGTAGACATTGTCGGAGGGCAGCCCCTCCTGTTCCGTGAAGCTTTCGGCGTGCAGAGACATCAATTTGCTCACGCCGTTGACGAGTCCGATCCAGAGGTTTCCTTCGCGATCTTCGAAGAGGCTGAATACGGAGCGGGAATGGAGGCCATTCCCGACACTGATGGCGCGACATCGGTGAAAGTCGGGCAGATCGCAGATCGCCAGACCATTGTCGATCGTTCCTACGACGAGCTCACCGCGGCGAGTAATGAGCATCGCGTAGACATCATTGCTCGGCAGACCGTTTCGCTTGTCGAACGTTACGAAGGACTTTCCATCGAACCGCGAGATACCACCGCCTCGCGTTCCGAAATACATCCGGCCGTCGCGGTCCCGCACGAGAGCGCGGACGGTAGGATGGGCAAGTCCCTCGGAAGGGCCGTAGCGCCGGACACCATCGAGCTGTGTTCCGTGGACGAGCATCTCCACGACGCCACTAGTCCGTCTGCCGATCCAGACGGAGCCATCGATCGGCGTCACGGAATAGACTTCTTCGCCGGCCAGTCCAGCGGATGCATCGAACAGCTTCGTCGATCGTCCGTCGAACACGAAGATGCCTCTGATGTCTCCGGACCATGCGTTTCCCAGCGCATCGAGCGATCCGGCCCATCGGCCTTCGTCGCGTGAGATCTGCCTTAGGGAAGTGCCGTCGTAGCGAACGAGTCCGGTGCGCGTGCCAAACCACAAACTTCCATCGCGCGCCCGCGCGATCAACTCCACGCTGGCGCTCGGCAGGCCGTTCTCAACCGTGATGCTCTGAAAGCTCACACCGTCGTATGCGCTGACTCCTCCCTCGGTGGCGAACCACATCACGCCGCGCTCGTCCTGAAAGATCCGCCATACCGGCGCGCCGGCCAGTCCCTCCTCCGGCGTATAGCTGTGGATATTCAGACGTTGCGCGAGCAAAGACCGGCTGGAGAGCAGTGTCAGAAGCAGAGCGATGACGAGGGCCCGGGTCGCTCGCCCTGCGCGACGGCGACATGAATGTAGTTCGCAGGCTCGGGTCGGCACCGGAGATACCAAGGGCACTCTGGCCTCGTCGCAAACATCTTACTCGGAGCAACGCGTTGTCGGTTGTCGGTTCGGCGAAGCCGGGCGCACGCGAAACCGATAACCGATAACCGACAACGCGGCGAAGCCGCAGTTCAAGCCGCCTTCGCCGCCCCCCGTTCCCCGAACGACGACAGCATCTTCAGGATGGCGGGGATGGTCGCGGTCAGGCCGCCGACGACGGCGAAGGTAGAGTCGAACAGCTCCCGCTGGGTGCCGAAGAAGAAGAGCAGCACCACCATGACCGCGGCGAAGAACGGGACGCGGAAGCGGCTCCAGGCGTCCTTGCCGAGATCTTCTTCGAGCTGGCGCGCCAGCGAGGAGGTCGACGCCTGCACGGAGACGAAGCGGCGGAACGTCTCGTTCATCAGGCGTAACTGCGGGTCGCGCCGCACGAGGCCGCGCGCCAGGAGGCGCCGCACTTCCTTGCGCGCCTTCCCGTTCACCAGGCCGGTCTGCGCGATCTGCATGAGCACGAGCTTCTCGCTCGCGCTGCACGGGTTCCACAGCGCCGCGTAGTACTCCTCGGCACGCTCGCCGATCTCATCGAGCACCTGATCGCGTCCGCTGGCCACCAACCCCAGACCGGTGATGATCGTCTCCAGGTACGGATCGCCCTGGATCTCCGCGGCGATGGTGCGGTCCACGATCCGCGAGTCCGCCATCTGCTCGAAGTAATTGCCGAAGCCGGTGGCGCGATAAACGCGCTGGAGCAGAGGTTTCAGCCAGCGCTTCCGGCCGGCCGGCACAGGTGTGGAATCCTCGAACGTGCGCATCGAACCGCTCACCGTCACTCCCCGCACGCCGGCGTCGGTGTTGATCTGCGAGCCGTTGACCCAGACGAAGGTCGACAGGATGCGCGACCACGCCTCGCGCTCCGGTCCCTGCAGAATCCCGTACGCGATCGCTCCCATCGCCTGCGGACGGATCACCACGGTGCGGTCCGGGTTGCGCGTCAGCCGGTCGAGCAATCCCCGAACGATTTCCGCGTTCCCACCGGACGCGCATTCGTATCCGAGGTTATCGATGAAAACCGTCGGGGCAAAGTTGGGGAACGATTGCGGCGCGGTTCGCGAAAGCTCCAGATCGCCCAGATCCGTGAGATCGATCTTCGTGAAATTGCGGAAGAGGCGGCCGGACGACTCCTGGTCGCACGGGTAACAGATCACATGGCGCAGGCCGAGAAAGCCGCGCGAGAGCCAGAGCGGATGAACGACGTCGACGAGAAAGACACGGCGGGCGATGAACTGGGCGATGGCCAGTGCCAGCGAGAGGATCAGCACCAGCGACACGACCGCTGCCGCGGTGCGGTACGAACCCCCTCCGAATGCCGGAAGCGGCGACGGCAGCACGGACGTGATCGTGAAGCTCGGAACGGGATCGCCGTCGCGCATCGTCAGATGGAGCATCGATCCTTCGCGCGTCCACTCCCACCGATCGTCCGCCGGGCGGTCGTGAAGCAGCTCGCGCGTATTCACGGAATCGTCGGAATAGTGAGGAAGAATCTTCTCGAACCAGGGGAGGCGCACCGCCGCCGCGGCTGGCACCGGCGCCGCGGCATCCAGATCGAGCACCGTCTTCGGCGCGTCGGAATGGATGTCCTGGCGATTGTTCCACCCAGCGTCGAGAGAATCCTTCCTCGGCTTCCCGCTCTCGTCCTTGACGTCGCCGGCCAGACGCCACCACCGGTTCTGCAGATTCCGCGCGAGCTGGATCTGCATGAACTTCACGTTGCTCGTGACCTGAATCTCGTACGCCGCTTTGAAAAAAGCGATCGCGGGAACGACGCTCACGAGGAACAGCAGGAGCGCCGCCACGGAGACGTAGGCCAGAGGAAGCGTCATCTGACGCTCCCTCGCTCCATCAACGATCGACGGGGCATGCGAACGAAAGACCGCGCGCGCCAGGATGACCAGTAGCAGCACCGAGGCCACCATCTTCGCGGCCACGGCAGCGCCGTTGTCCCAGTCGGTCGACCACCACTCCGCCACGGCCAGGACCAGCGCGGCGGCGATCGCCAATACCAGAAAGAGTTTGGCACGCAGCAGCCCTGTACCGCGGAGGTAGACGTAGGTGACCGTCAGCACGAACGGGACGAAGGCGAATGGAAACGCCACCAGCGCGCCGTCTTCCATCGCGCCGATCAGACATACCCCGACGACGAACAGCGCGATGTAGGTGATGGCCAGGTCGCTGTAGTCACGAAGGCGATTCGGATCGGGCCACAGCCACGCCGCGCGATACCCCGGCCGCAGCAGCAGCACGGTCACGATGAAGAGCAGCAGGCCGCCGACATGCAGGACCAGCAGAAACACCATCGTCGTCAGCAGCGCCTCTGCATTGATCTCGCGCACGCCGCTCTTCTCACGGAACGTCACCAGCGTCCACGGCAGCCGTTTCAGCGGATGAATGTGCACGCGGTAGTCGTCGCCCCAGTAGCGGACGTCCGTCGTTTCGGTCTGGCGCGCGGCAACCGCGGCCCGCACCTTCGGATCCTGATCGGTCTCCAGAAAGAAGTTCTCGCTCATGTTCCGCTCGCTCTGCGAGTGGAAGAGCACCGTGCCGGCCGGATCGATGATGGCAAACCCGAAGTCCTCCGGAACGATGGGGTTCAACACCGACATCGGCGAGCTGACCGACATGGCGATGACGGCGAAACGCCCATGCAGCGGCGACCGCTCTCCCGCCATCTCGTCGATGGTCCGCCCGAAGACGACCTCGGTCTGGCCGGTCGTGGTCGACCGCACGGAGTCGATCGTCAACCGCCGCTTCTCCCCATGTTTTCCGAGCACCGAGATGTAGTCGCGGCCATTGTTGAACGGTGACGCGAAATACGTTCGAGGCCCGACCGGGACTAACGGCGGAGCCACCCGGTCCACCGACCATTTCGCCCTCTGCATGCCCTTCTCGTCGATCAATGAGACCGATTGAAAGAACGGCGCGCCGAACCTGGCGGCCGGCAGTTTGCCCATACGGACGTCGCTCCCGTCCGCCGGCAGTGGTGCGTCCGGTGTACCTGGCGGCATCCCCGCCCACCGTTGCACGCCATCGAGTTGATCGACCGCCGTGGCGATATCGGCGTTGAACTTTTCCTCGATGCTTTGCGCCAGCCGGTCGAGTTGCTGATCGGCGCCCTGATCGAGCTTGTCGTACGTCAGCCAGTCCACGGCCACCACGGAGACGGTCGCCGTGGCCAGGATCCCGCAGATGCCGAGGAGGATCACGTCGAACAGGGTGGTCTTGTTCTGCGGCCCGGTCATGGCCATCTTCACGAACGGCCAACTGAAGATCACCAGCAGAACGGCCGCGGCCAGACAGGAGAGCACCGTCACCGAGATCTGCAGGCTGCGCGACCGGAAGTCGTCCTGCGAGACCAGCCCGCACACCACCCAGGTCTCATCGTGCTTTTCCTCGCCGCCTTTCGCGTGGGCACCCTCTTCGATGTGGACGCTCGAGCGGATCGGGACGGAAAAGAGCTGGTAGTTGTTGTCACCGAGCTGGATGGCCATCTGCCGCGACACCGTCATCAGGTCGGCCACTTTGAGCGTCTGTGCTTTCTCGAATGTCTTTGGCACCGCCAGCTCGTTCAGCCGGACGATCTTCACATTCGAGCCGGTGTCGTCGCCGGGCGCCTTTTGCGCCTGATAGATCACCTCTCCCGTCGAATCGATGATGAAAAAGGAGTCGAAGACGCCGGCGATGCTTTGCTGCAGCGGCTTGAGCAACTGCCGCAGCTCGATCTTCCCCGAGGCGTACTGTTGCTGGTCCTTGGTCATGACCTCGAAGTTCAGCAGCAGGTTGTCGTTGTTCCGCGTGGCATATCGATGCTCGAGCGGGTCCGTCTCGCTCTTCAGCAGTTCATCGGACGGCTTCCCTTCCGGCGGCTTGATCGAGATCTCCTTGAAGATTTTCGACGGCACGCGCTGCTCTTCGGACGGCTTGCCGTCGATCTTGTAGAGCACGGTCAGATCGTCCTCGGCCGCCTTGAATACCGCGGCGTCCTTCAGCGCCGCGGCGTCCCTCACTTTCGCGGCGTTCTTCACGATGCCGTCGGCCACTCTTACGGAGCGCAGGATCTGCTGGCCCGAGCGCGCGATCAGACGGGCATCGCGATTCGTGTAGTAGTCGATCTTCCGCTGAAGAAAGAAGTAGTAGCTCGCGCCGACCGTGCCGGCGGCGATGAGAAGAAACGCCATCGGCGCCCGAAGACGGTCGAAGAGCGATTGGCGCGGGGCCAGTCCCGCGAGTGTATCGGCCATGAAGCATCCCTCGTCAGGTAGTGACGGAAGGCCGGTATTCGTTACTTCAAAGGCAGAGGGCAGAAGGCAGAAGTGAATCAAACAGCGTCCTCTGCCCTTTGCCTTCTGCCTTCTGCCTTCTGCCTTCTGCCTTCTGCCTTCTGCCTTTCCACGTATACTCCCCCCGGATTTCCGGTCCGAGATCCAACCAAACTATGGCAAATGGTAAGCAGCCGGCGCTGGTCGTCCAGGAATTGCTCGGTCAATACATGGGACCATTCACCTCCAAACACGCCGTTCAGATCGTGTCGAGGCAGACGCTCTCCAGGGAGCCCGAGGCTGTGACGCTGGAACAGATCCCGGCTCTGCTCGAAGGGCTCGGCCCCTCCCTGCGCACCCTGCTCGGAAAAGCGTCGGCCGAGAAGCTGGCCGGCCAGATCCGGCTGGAGCTGGGTCTTTGACAACAGGAATCGAGAGGTGGCAATGATGACGGCGGACGATTTCGACTCAACCATCAACGTCCGGGCACGCAAACAGCGGCCCATCATCCGCTTGCTGCTAGTGATTCCCTTCGTCTCCGGCGCCGTCGTCGCCTGCGGCATGCTCATGCCCGAGGCCACCGCCAATCTCTTCTATCGCGGCGCCCTCGTCACCGCGGCCGTTCTCACGGCGGTCAGCGCGCTCATGACCTCGGCCGCCTTCGACAAAGGCCAGAAACTCTTCGCCGCCTGGTCCGCCCTCGGCATCGGCTACGCGCTGGCCGCCATCCGTCATTCCATGCGCTTATGGACGCTGCTCCTCGGCGGCGGCATCACCAACGGCGCCGTTCTCGACACGCTGCTTGTGCTGCAGAACGTCCTGGTGGCCCTGGCCCTCTGGTGGTTCGTCCGCGCCTGGCAGACCAGCGGCCTGGCCGCCCCCGTGTCGCGCCGCGTCCAGCTCACCTGGATCTTCCTCGGCATCGCCGTGGCCATCGTCGTCGGCGGCTATCCTCTGATCCAGGGATTCCAGACCGCCGGAACCGATACCGTCCTTTTGGTCTCCACCGCCGGCGACATGATCGGCATCGCCCTGATCGTCCCCCTGGTCATGCCCGCCCTTGCCATGCGCGGCGGCCTCCTGATGCACACCTGGCTGGCCCTTGCCGCCAGCGAAGTCTTCTGGCTCCTCTACGACGTCTGTGTCGGCACAAAGGGGATGATGGGCCTCGCGCCTCACACCGCCACCGGCGTAGAGCAGATCCTCCGCATCATCGCGGTGATGTTTGCCTTCGTGGCGACTGTGGCGCATCGTCGGAGCAGGCTGTAAAACGGGCGCCCCCCTGGGACCGCGTGCGTCCCGCGCGCGCTTAAGGCCCGCCATCCTGCTGCGTGCAAGCGCGGTCGAGACGCCAGCGCTCTGGAGATTGGACATTACGACGCCGCGATAGCGGCTCAAGAAGGTAGACAAGATGGAGTGACCCACTCCATCTTGTCTACCGTCCGTTGCCGCTAACGCGACAGAAAGCGCGGTCGAGACGCCCGCGCTCCCAGGGGGGTCTAATCGCCAGGCCGCCCCGGTTTGCCGCACCGGCGGCGCATGCCGCTGAAGTCCGTGCAGTCCGACCCGGCAGTCCGATCGCGACGGATGTCGACTTCGACGCACCCGCAACTCCACTCCCTGATCTCCGCATACGTCGGGCAGCCATGCCGGCACCGGCAGTGTTGCGTGTATTGACGCTTGATCGTCGCCATGATCGTGTCCTTTCTTACGGCGCAGCCACGTCTGAAATCAAGTCCCTCAAGCTCGCAGCGGTGCCGGCTCCGGCCGGGCACAGACAAGAGTGTCTGTGCCCACAGCTGTCCAAATTAGGTTGAGAAACGGCCGGTTCTGCTGAGCGTACGAGTCATTTTTGACGGGAAGTGAGATCGACCCCCTCAGATGCTGTCCAAATTGAGGGAGAGTTGAGCGGGTGGAGGGAGAGGCGGTGGAGTGAACGGGTCGTTGAGCCAGGACCACAGATCGCGGTAAGCGAACAGGTTGAACCGCAAGATGGCGAGCAGATTCGACAGAGCCCATCCGAACGTGGAGCGTAGCTTGAGGTACCGAAGCGTGAGGATGGCGATCAGAGCCGTCCAGACCTGGATGTGAAGAGCATTCGCGGAGGTCCCCACGAAGGTCTTGATGCGCAGGTTCTGCTTGATGGCTTTAAAAAACGACTCGATCTGCCATCGCTGTTCATAGATGGCAGCGATGGTGGTTGGTCCGAAGCTCAGATGGTTGGTGAGAAACTCATAGGTCCGGCCGTCCTGAGCGCGATACTCGACCAAGCGAAGAAGTGGAGAGGAACCGCCTCTGAGTTGCCGGCTGGTCAGCTGGATGGTGGCATCGCGAAGAACGCCGCCCTTCTGAGGAATGGGGTTCTCTTTGACCACAGAATAGGTCGTCCGTCGTTTGAGTCGCGTGACGAAGAAGATGCCGCGTTGGTCGAGTGAGCGAAACCAGCGGAAGTCGATGTATCCACGATCGAAAGCGATGATCGTACCGGCTGGGAAATCCCAGTCCCGAGCCACTGTCACGTCGTACTTTCGGGCTTCGGTGATGAGGCAGAAGCTCGGTAGCAGCCCGTTGTGATCGAGAATCATGTGAAGCTTCACCGCTCCCTTGGTCTGCTTGTAGTGAGCCCAGTCAAACAGGCTCGCGCAAAGCTCGATCACGGTTGCGTCGATCGACAGCAACGGGTTCTTGAACCGCAGCTTATGCTTCGGTGCAATCTGACGGCAGCGCTGATACATCTGCTCGAAAACGAGCTGGTACAACTCCCACGGCCGGTGGGCGTTTGCGTAGGAAAGGGTGGACTTGTTCGGCGCCTCCTCGATACCGAGGTGATTGAGCTTCCCTTCCACCGAGGCCAGTCCCTGGCATATCTCACGAAGCGATTGGGCCTTGCCCAACTGGCAAAACAGCATCGCCACGAACTGCTGCCAACAGGTGAACCCTCGAGCGTGCCTCTCGGCCTTGGCCTCTCGAACCAACTGCTCGAACTCTGCCCGGGGAAACAACTTGAGAATCTGTCCGAATACGCTAGAAAATGCACTCAACGCTGGGCCTCCTGTTGATCGGTCGTTCTTGGTCGAACTGCCTAATCCTACAGAGCCCGGCGTTTCCGTCGAGGGCCAAATTCTCCTAACCTAATTTGGACAACTGTGGTCTGTGCCACATTCTGCCCCGCAAGACTCCACGCTTCTGCCATTACCGAGGTCAAATGTGGCATAGACACTCTTGTCTGTGCCCAGCGGCGCAGCCGCGCGTCGTTCGCAATGCCCGACACCCCTCCGGTGCTAAGCTCGCCAGCCATGTTTGAATCCGTGACTCCCGATCCAGGGGCCGAGGGCCTCAGGCGAGCCGCACGGATCTTTTACGTCATCGCCGCGCTCTCGGTCATCGTCACGGCGATTCTCCTTCTCCTCGCGGTCACCGGTAACGGCCTGAGGCCACTCCAGCTCGTGTTCTATCTCGTGTTTGGCGCGATCGCCTACGCGACAGCCAAAGGGATCGAGAATCAGCGTCCCTGGGCGAAGTGGGTTGGAATCGCCCTCGGCATCCTCGAACTGCTCAACTTTCCCATCGGAACCGTGATCGGCATCGCCATCCTCGTCTACCTGAATCGAGCAATCAAAGCGAAGCTCTTCGTCACTGCTCCGCCATCAGGACAAGGGATCGAAGAAGTTTGATCATTCTTCCCAACCTTCGCGCCTTCGCGTCTTCGCGTGAGCCTGCCTCGATGAAATATCCGACCCACGGGTAGGGAAATTCGCGGCAGAATCCCCCCTACTAACAGAGGGAGAATCAGATGGACATCTCGAAGGTTCGCTCGTGCCGGATTCATCCGGCCATCGGTATTGCGCGTGTCGGTGGCAGCGCGGAGGGGTACTTCATCGGCCCGGAGATTCCGGGGGAGCAGCGGGTGCCGCCCGATCCGAAGTATGGATTCAAGGACAAGCACGGAGAGCTGCTGCGGCAGGTGGCGCGCTTCCGGGTCTATGGCTACGACGCCGCGGGGAACGTCGTCGGGGAGCTGAACGCTGGGAACGCCGAGGTGGCGTGGCAGGTCCATGTGGCCAACCATAAGGCGGCGTGGTACCAGTTTGACGAGTCGATGGACATCCCCAACTTCGACGGCAGCGGAGGGACGCCGCCCCTGAACAGCAAGCGTCGCAACCCCGACGTCACCGGCGCCGCGCGCGAGAAGCTGGTCATCGATCCTGGCCCGCGCACCATCAGCGGCCGTAACACCAAAGGCAAGAAGTACCTCTTCGACGGCGGCAAGTTCTTCGGCAAGCCGGTCTCCCTCGGCGAAGCGCGCACCGACGACGACGGACGCCTGCTCGTCTTCGGCGGCCGAGGGGTCTCGGCATCCAAAGACGGCGCGCCGGCGATCACCTTCGCAAACAACGACGGCTGGCACGACGACGTCAGCGACGGTCCCGTGACGGCCACGGTCAAGGTCAATGGGAAGACGATGGATGCCGGCCACGCCTGGGTCGTCGTCGCGCCGCCCGACTATGCGCCGGGCGTCATCGCCCTGACCACGATGTACGACGTCATCCGCGACGCCGGCTGGCAGCTCGATCGGTCCATTCGCCCCGAGAAGCCGTCGTTCACCAACGACATCGGGCCGATCTTCCAACGGCTCATGCAGAACCAGTGGGTCAACGCCGGCTTCGGAAAGATCTGGGGTTACAACAGCGTCGACGACCTCCGCACGGTCATCGCCACGCTCGCCGAGACCGCCGAGTACGCGAAGCCGCTCCGCCGCAGCTACTTCGAGCGATTCCGCAATCCCGCCTTCAACAGCATCGAGCCCGGCCTCATCCCCCCAGTGTACGGCGACAGCGTGAACCTTCCCGCCCTCGATCCGCGCGAGTGGTACGCCATCACCAGCTTGCAGTACGACATGCTGCGGCAATGGGCGGAGGGCGACTTCATCGCCGACTACAACGCGAAGGCCACGCCGCCGGCGAAGTTCGAAGACATCCCTCTACAAGAACAGCCGCACGCGCTCGACGTCGCCGCGCTCGACAACACCATCGGCGGACCGTTCCACCCCGGCTGCGAGATGACCTGGCCGATGCGGCAGCCGATCATGTACGAGCAGCCCTTCCGCCTCAAATTGAGAAAGGGTCCGGCCAAAGACTACGGCGCGTCGCTCGACTCCGCGGTGGCGCTGGCGCCCGGCGGGCCGCTCGATGGCAGCGGGCCCGGCGACGTCAGCCGCTGGATGGCCGTGCCGTGGCAGACCGACACCTCGAGCTGCCTCTTCGCCTACATCGGCTGGCAGGAGGGCGTTTTCCTCCCCACGTTCTGGCCGGTGCGCGTGCCAAACAGTGTCTTCACCGAGGAGCAGTACGAAACGGTGATCGACGTGAAGAAGACGTATTCGGAGCGCTTCGACGCCTTCCAGTTCGACAACCGCGAGTACTGGCTGCGCTTCCTGGCGCCGCGCGAAGACTACAAGTCGGTGATCAACGAATTCGTGAAGGAGTGGAACGGCGTCGGCGTGGTCACGCAGATGCCCGGCACCACCAATCCGAAGGATCCGTACAACAAAGACTTCCCGCCGGTGATGCACGTCGAGCGAGGCGTGACCATCGAGAAGAAGCGGAAGCAGAAGACGGCGGTGGCGATGGCGGCCGCGGACGAGTCGCGCGTCACCGAGCGTCCGGTCGACGGCGGCGTGCGGCCGCGCAACCTGCCAAACCCGAGGAAGTACCGCTGATGCGGACGCCGGTGGCCATCGTCGGAGGGGGGCCGGCCGCGTCGGCGGCAGCGCTGTCGCTGGCCCGGCGCGGCATCGCCTCGACGATCATCGAGCGCGGCGACGACCAAGGCGAGAAGCCCGGCGAGTCGCTCCCCCCCTCGGCGCGGCCGCTGCTCGAATCCCTCGGCATCTCCCCCGACGATCATCTCCCCTCCACCGGCAACCGCTCCTCCTGGGGGAGCGACTCCGTCGACGACATGCCCTTCCTCTTCTCGCCGTACGGCAATGGCTGGCACCTCGACCGCCGCCGCTTCGAGCGTGCCCTCATCGCCCGCGCCGTCGCCGCCGGCACAACCCGCCGCACCAACACCCGCGTCACCTCGGTCACCCGCGACAACCGCAACTGGCGTCTGCAGCTCGACGACGCCTCAACGATCGACTGCGCCTTCCTCATCGACGCCACCGGCCGCGCCTCCTGGCTCGCCCGCCTCCTCGGCGCCCGCCGCCTGATCCACGACCGCCTCATCGCGACCGTAGCCTTCCTCGACGGCGGCCACTGCGACAACACCACCCTCATCGAGGCCGCCGAGGATGGCTGGTGGTACAGCGCTCCGCTGCCGGATTCTCGGCTCGCCGTGATGCTGGTCTCCGACACGGTCCGTCCGTTTACTCCTTCCCCGCTGACGCGTTCCCGCATCGACTCCGGCGGCTATTCCCTGACTACGCCGCCGCGCCGCGTCGACGCCGGAAGCGCCCGCCTCGACCGCGCCTGCGGCGACGGCTGGCTGGCCATCGGCGACGCCGCCATGTCATTCGACCCGATCTCCTCACATGGTCTGCTCACCGCGCTCTCCACCGGTCTGGCCGCCGGCGAGACGTCACTCCCCGACTACCAGGTCTTCGTCGACACCACCTGGCGCGCCTACGCGCGCATGCGCCACGCGTGCTACGAGGGGGAGGGGCGGTGGGGGGAGGCGTCGTTTTGGCTGGGAAGGAGGACGGCTGGTCCACTGAGAATCACCGACCAGTTCACGCCGCAAGTTTGTGGTCCCATCACATCAGTGCTTCTTGAGACATGAACGTGTTTCGGTAAGCGAGTTCATCATCCAACGTTAGTTCTGCACCGTATGACTCAAACTCACGATGAAGCTTCACTACGAGTTGATCGTTCGCTTCGTAGTCGTCGGCACTCCATTTACCCACAGTAACGCCGCGCTGATCAATAACCTTAAAGGCGATGTGGAAAGGACCGGGAGTCTTCGTAGAGGGGCTGAACCTAAAGATCACCCTGTTGGGTGTCAGTTCCGCAGATTCCACGTAGGTCCATTTCTTGAAATGGAGAGCCGCGGACACGCCAATGCGGCCCCTGAAAGCACTGCGCGCACCCTCGTCCAAGAGCGAGTAAAGAGTCTCGTATTCGGCTTGACTTCGGCAGAAAACATGCTTCAGATTCTTAAGTGGCAATCCATTCGGCACCAAGACTTCGGCACACCGCCGGAACACAACATCTCGCTCATCATCAGAAATCCAGCTGTCATGATACACTTTAGCGAACGGAATGTTCTTGAGAAAGGCGATGTCGCCGCCTCGACGGCAACTTTTTGTCGAAGCATTGCCTTCGGTGAATAGCGTTCCTTGATCGGTCATAATCGCGATGCTGTCAAAGACAAGAACAATCGGCATTGGTCGGTGCGCCCCCATCTCTATCTGCCGCTTGGGGCGAAACCCTTCACTTCTATACTCCGTGGGTGTTCGAGGCCTGAAATAAAGCCGCACGCATTCTTTACACCAGTCGGGTGTGTGGTCAATAACTCCGGGACTCGCACTGTCATGTTTGAGCAAGCCCATCTGCTCGGCGCGAGCTCTCGGATATAACATGCCACCATTTAACACGGAGGCTGCCGCGCGAACGTCATCGACTCGAAAGAGATGCAGTGGCCATGAAACTCGTTGACCGCGTAGCGATAGAGACTCACCAAGACCGCGCAGGAATGATGCGATGTGTTCGGCGTCAGGCTTTGCAGTCATGCGCTAATGAGTTGTAGCTGCCGCTCTGATGGCTCGAGGGACGTGTCTTTTACATACAGCTGTAACGCGTCCTGAACAATTGGGTCCTGCGGGTCACTCAGCTGGACAGGTTTGAAGTACACGAGACGATCCAGTAACGGGATAAGAAATTCAGAAAAGCGATCGAGTCCGTCAGGCATCATTTTTCCGAAGCAGAAGCCGTAGAACCTGATGGCTTGCCACAGATCAAGGAAGGAGTCATCTGGGATGTAAACACTCCGATCTGAAATGAAGCGCCACTTGTGCGTTACCTCGTTCAGGACGTGTCGAATCGTATCTCGGAAATGTTGAAACCTTGTGCGAGACCCGAGGTAGATCATCAGTCCTTGGCGTTCGTATTCGACGACGTTCACGGCGAACTGGGTTCCGGAGGAGCCGGATGTGTAGAGCTTCAGGCCATCACCGACAGTCCCCTTGACATCACCCCAGAATTCGGTGAAGGGTAAACTGCGCGGTTCGCGTCGCAGCCACTGCCGCGTTCCAGCGACATCGCGGTGTTCAACGGTAGTTGAGCCATCGCGATCGTATAGGTTTATGTAGACGTTGATCGGGAGTTTTCTGAGATAACGTAACATGAGAGGTCGAACGTCTGCCCATTGGAGTTCGCCATTGCCGCAGCCGAGTTCCGGGAAGGCGATACTCGTAATTCCTTGATCAGCGTAGGTTTCTACAAACTTCGCCAGACCCGCCTCGATAAATTCAAGTCTTGACGGATTACGCCAGTGACGCTTGGTGGGGAAATTCAAGATCCACTTATGTTCCGTTTTGTACAACCAGAGATTACCAATTTCCAGCTCTCCGCGCTCGCAAAGGGTTTGGTATCGGCGAAACATCTCTGGATACACCTGTTTGAAGGTTAATGCGATCCCCTTTCCCATCACGCCTACAGTGTTGACGGTGTTGACAAGCACCTTAGCCGGTGACTCAAAGAGGTTCCCGCGTACGAAAGTAAGCATCGTGAGTGCCTCCGGTGCGACGAACTGCGGACATCATACCTCGGTGGCGCCCTTCGAGGTGCTTGTCACACCCACGGCGATCAAATCGGCCCGTGGCAACAAGCTGACTCTACTGTCTGTAGAAGGGCTTGCGCTGACGGCGTTCGCGCAGATTCAGAGACACGACCTTCGCTCGGAGGCGCGCGGAGGCGACGATCGAGCCCAGGTCACGAGCGACCTCGTGCCATCATCTCAGGAGGACGAAAACCCAAACTATGCCGCTCGCGCGAATGGACTGGACGGTTGCACCAGCAACCTTCGCGAGGACGACGTTCCCGAGCGCGCTTCGGCGTCTCCTACCTGGTTGACTGTCGGAATACAGAGGTGTTTACTTCGATCGACCACGAGCGCGGCTGTCATGTTCGATCTTGGTCGATTCAAAAAACAGCACGTCTTCCTCGAACTTCATGACGAGCCAATCGACGAATGCTTGGCTGTAGCGCGGTGAAGCAAACTTCTGCGTGAAGCAATAGGTCGTCTCCTTCTCCAGATCGTATACGCGCCTAACGCACAGCACATCGTGAGGTGAAATGCGCCGGCGACCAACCAGCCTAGCGTTCACCTCACGCACGACCTCTTTTGCGCGGAATGGATGCGTTGTGTCGATGGGGACCGCGAAGTACGCGGGCGCGGTTGGATCGTTCACCAGGCGAAGTGGTGCGTCGTCGCCTCGTCCTTCCATCGTCATCGGTACGTCTGGCGGCTGGACCACGATGCGCGCGCCGGCCGGAGCCTCGACAACCTTTGCTATGCCTTCGAGCCACGATCGTCGAATCGCTTCGACCTCACGCTCGACAAACGCTCGTAGATCGTCCGTGGTTGCTGGCTCACTCTTGGTCCCATGGCGGAAGTACACCGCCCCCATTGTGAAGGCATTCTTCTGCTTTCCAGGTACGGACTCATATGTTCCGACCTTTGTGAAGACGATCGGAAATCGAGCGCCCCCCACGCGTACGACGCACACGTCACGACCATCTCGTTCACAGCCAATAATTTCGAAATCGTGGAAGTTTGTGCCGGTGTATTTGAAGATCTTGTTCGTGACATCGGCCGGATCGACTGCCACTGCCCGCGACACATCTGCGTCGGAAGGTTCGCTGTCGTCGCTGACGCCGATCAGGATCGCCCCGCCTCCGGAGTTCGCCATCGCAACGATGTCTTTTATAATCTCGAGCCAATCTCCGGATTGACCTGGATCGAACGTCGCTTTGAAATCGAGGTCGAAGGATTCTGAACGACAAGCCAGCAAAGCGTCCAAAGCTTCACTCAGCATGATTCTGCAATTCTACCAGCCGGCCCGATTTCAACGGTGCGACTTCCAACGGTTAGAACTCGTGGCTCAACATTCTGCGGGGGAATCAACTGGCTCGGCGCGTATGCCGGTCAGTCCTTCCGCGACTTCGGCGAAACCCGCGGACCGCGGTCGAACACCTCGATGAGTTCGTACAGCCGACAGTCGAGTGCCTCGGAGAGCCGGAGAAGCATCCCCAGCGTGGGCGTGCTAACTCCGCGTTCAAGTCGGCTGATGAAGATCACGTTTGAGCGCGATCGTTCGGCGAGCTCCGCCTGAGTTAGACCTCGCGCGATGCGTAGCTCACGGAGGTGCGGGCCGAAGATCGCGCCTTCTTCGCGCGTCGCTTCAGTCACGACAACCCCATTGACAAATCAGACGCATCGACTTAGCTTATATGCACACGTCGAGGAGATCTTCATGGACGAAACCACTCGCTCCCGCATCCGTCACATCTTCCTCTCTCCCCGTCCCAACTTCGCCCTGATGACGGCGGCGGATCTGCTCGGGTTCACCCTCAAGGAGCTGAAACGGGAGATCGAGGATGGGGCGATTGTAGCGGTTTGGACGGCGCTCGGGGAGCGGATGACGCGCGAGGAGTTGGTGGCGGTGGCGATGCAGAAGTGGCAGCAGTCCGTCATCGAAGCTGCTCTCGGGAAGGATGCCCCGTCGGTGCTGCCGGAGGCGATCCGGCTGGTGGAGCTGCGGGCGCGAGTCCCGCGGTATCAGCGGGACGTGCTGCGGGCTCTGGCGCGTCGGGAGGGGACATCGGTCGATGCGGTGCTGACGCGGGAGCTGGAAGGAGTCGCCTCGGCGTATGCCGGGGAGCTGGTTGTTGAGATGCCGGAGCTGGCGGATGTCCTGTCGTGGCCGGAGACGAATCTCGGGGCGGATCTCCGCGTCGCTCGCCGCGCACAGGCCTCGCGCGAGTGATCGGGCTGCCAGTCATTCGCCCTCTTCTCCACTGCACGACCCGCCTCAGATCTGCTTCGGATTTCCAATGGGTTGCCACTGTGCGAGATCTTGTGCGATGCTTCGCATGGCAACCAACCTGGCGATCGATCCGGACCTCCTTGATCGGGCCGTCGCGGTCAGCGGAGAACGCACGAAGACGGCAGCCGTTAAGCGGGCGCTGGAGGAGTTCATTGCCCGACGACTCCAAAGCAAGATCGTCGATCTTTTCGGCACCCTCGAGTGGGATCCGAAATACGACTACAAGACGGCACGGTCACGTGATTGAAACTCCTCGTTGACACCAGTGTCTGGTCGCTTGCCATGCGCCGCGACGCGTAGCGAGGGGCATCCCAGCGTGGACTTCCTGGCCGACGCTCTTCGGCACGAAGGATCGATCTTCGCCACAGGCTTGATTCTTCAGGAGATCCTGCAAGGATTCAGCGGCCCGAAAGCGCGAACGCAGATTCTTGATCGATTCGCTCCTTTGCCGCTGATCGTGCCCCAACGCGAAGATCACACCGCCGCGGCAGATCTTCGCAACGACTGTCGTCGTCGCGGTCTCCATGTCGGCACGATCGATGCCCTCCTCGCCCGGCTCTGCATTCGGGAAGAACCAACCTCTGCGGATATCCGTTAGATAGACTATTGGGATGCGCAAGGTTCTCGTTTCACTACCCGAGACCGATCTCCGGATCATCGACGCTGCTGCACGCAAGGCCGGCGAAACGCGTAGCGCGTTCGTTCGTCGAGCCGCCCTTGCGGAAGCACACCGTGAGCACAGTCCCCTGGACGACCCTGCCGGCCGCAGGGCATTTTCCAGATTGCTCCGCAGGGCCGAGCGCCGCACCCCCATCTCGACCGCCGAAGCTCTCGAGGCCCGGGACCTCGGGCGTCGCTGATCGATCGGGTGGTCGATGCCTCGGTAACGTTCCAGGAACTCATCTGCGGACATCTGCGTCATCTGCGGATGAACGGCGTCTGCCCCCCGAACCGGCAAGACTCCCAACACTCGCGGTAACCGCGGCGGCGGGACGCGCGCCGGGCCAGCCGGCGAGACGCCAGCGCTCCGGCCGTAAACCGCCTAAATTCAGCCATCTGCGGATAAAGTCCAATCCGCAGATGGCGCAGATGTACGCAGATAAAACCAACTCCGGCTCACCGAACGACCTGCCTTGACGGGAAGGATGCCCCGTCGGCTGTTACTCCGGCAGCCTTTCGTGTTTCACCGCCCGTGTGTCGTGTCCCACCGCCCGTGTGTCGTGTCCCACCGCCCGTGTGTCGTGTCCCACCGCCCGTGTGTCGCGTTTCACCGCCCGTGTGTCGCGTTTCACCGCCCGTGTGTCGTGTTAATCCGCCCGTGTGTCGTGTTAATCGGCCTGTGTGTCGTGTTAATCCGCTCGCGTGTCGTGTTCCTCTCCCCGATGTGTCGTGTTAATCCGCCCGCGTGTCGCGTCCCTCCGCCCGTGTGTCGTGTTCCTCCGCCTGTGTGTCGGGTTAATCCGCCCGCGTGTCGTGTTCCTCCCCACGGTGTGTCGTGTTAACCCGCCCGTGTGTCGTGTTCCTCCGCCCGTGTGTCCTGTTACGCCGCCGATGTATCGTGTCCCTCCGCCGGTGTGTCGTGTTCATCCGCTGGTTTGGGGCGAAAAACCTCGGTGTACCTATTGACATCCGGAAAAGGGATGGCTAAACTCTCTGAGAGCGGCCAACTGACGAGCCGGAGCGCTGGATAGTGCCGGGTGCTCGTCAATGCGGGAGTCGAGTTGTACTCCTCCTGCCGTCGGCTCCCGGAGTGCGCACTTCGGGGAATCCATTAACCGGAAGGTCTCGGCGTCAAGAACCGCGTCCTTCCAGCCGGTGGCCGCCTGCACTCGTGCACGGGTGCTCGTCGCTCCTCCGGCCTTGGCAACCGTGGAAAGGAGAACAATCATGTCCACAAACAATTCGAATCCCCAGGCAGTGGAAGCACCCACGCCCAGCCCGGCACTGACGCCGGAGCAGGTCGTGACGCAGTTGCGGGCGCTGCAGGCGCAGATCGGTGAGATCACTCCGTTGACGACGGAGCAACGCAAGACTCTCAAGCAGCAGTCAAGGATGTCCGAGCAGGTCGTCCAGGCGTCGCTCAACGTCCTCGGAGCCGCGGACATCATCACGCAGGCGGTCGGTCAGCCGGTGGAAGAGGTGCAGTCGATGATCGACGAGGCCAACCGCTGGAATACGGTGGAGGGGGAGTTGCGTGCAACGCTGAACGGCGTGGCCGGTACGAACCTCATCCGCCGGCAGCAGATCGCTCTTGTGGCGGTGCGGGCGTTTCTGATCGGCAAGCAGTTGGCTCGCGGTCCGGAACACGCCTCGCTCGTACCGCATCTCGAGGAGGTAAAGCGGTTGAGGAGCATTACCCGCCGGAAGAAGCGCGGCGCGACCATACCGGCGCCGGTTCCCACTGCACCGGCGCTTTCCGCGCCGGAAGCAACGGAGACCCCGATAGCAGTCAGGCAGTAACTGTTTGGTAGTGGACCGGGCGCGCCGTATGCGCGCCCGGTCGTTTTCCCACTTCGGGAGTCATCGGAGAGAATAGGAGGCCGAGATGAGCATCAAAACACTCGAGGAACGTGCCGGCGAGATGGCCGGCGACTTCATGCGCCGGCTCGAAGCGGTGACGGAGGCGCTCACGAACACCTCCAGACCTCCCGCCGAGCTGTCGCTGGGCGTGCGGCACCTGCCGGACGCCAGGCTCCGGCGTGACATCGCCCGTCTGCGTTCCGGAGTGCTCCAGCCACGCGACCCGTCCGTCGAGGCCGGTACACTGGCCGACGACCTGGAAAAGGAGCTGGCCTGCCGGCTGCTGGCGAGACAGATCCTGGCGCAGGTTGCCTACATGCACGACCTCCTCTCTTCGGAGATGGAATCGGTATCCGCCGACTTGAGGGAGCACGCCCTGGCGGCGTTCCGGGCGTGGAACGACCTGCCCGAAGCCCGCGACACAACGACCGCGCTGTCGGCATCTGTCCGCCGGCTGCACCGGCTCCTCCATGACGAGCAGGGGCGATCCAAACGAAAAGGGCGGCCGGACGCGGCATCGAACATTCCATGACCTCGGCGGCAACGCGTATGACCTAGTGTTTCGTCAAGATTGAAATCGGAGGTTAGGCGCCTCTCAATTCACTGTCATCCTGAGCCGCCGGAGCCGCGTAATCGCGGAGCGATTACGCGGCGCAGGACGGTCGAAGGACCCCCAAGTTGTATCCCGGTTGGGAGGCGGAGTAGTCGACGTTCCCACGCCCTGTCCGGGTTTCAGGCTGGGGGTCCTTCGGCGCGCTCTGCCCCTCCGGGGCTGCCGCCGCCTCAGGATGACAGTGAATTGAAAGGCTCTTTGACGTCCGTTTCAATATTGAAGCGACACTAGGACTTCGGCCGATCGCGGGGAACTTCGCGCAAGTACTCCTCGATATCCGAGCCTCCGAGTGATTTGACCATCAGACGCATTGTGCGGGTCATGCTGCCGAGCTGCTCCTCGAGGCGTCTGACATCCCTGTAGCCGGCCTTCTCCCAGAAGCGTTCGGCCTTCCGGTTGCCGGCCACGACACCCAGGCGAAGCCAGGACGCCCCTTCGTCCTTCGCCCACGTCTCGAGACGCCCGTACAACAGCGCGGCCAGGCCTGTGCCGTGAAGCGCCGAGGCAACGAGGAAAAGGCTGATGTGCCACACGCCGGGTGCCAGAAGATCGGTCATCACGGAGGCCATGGCCACCATCTGATCGCCGGAGTCGAGAAAGCCGAGGACGTACACCTTCTCGTATGGCAAGCCGGGAGGCGGCCGGCACTCGAGCTCCTGCTTTGCCTCATCGGGCCGAGGCGGCGCTCCCGTCACCGCCAGGAAGTACTCGGGGTTGCCGTCGAAGAAGGCCTGAAGGGCCGGCAGATCTTCTTCGGCCAGCTCTACAGCTTCGTACACCTCGGCCTCGAATAGCGGGCGTCGTGAGGGATTGGTCGGGTTCATGCGCTCTAACCTGCATTTCTCACAGCACTGCTTCGTTTCTTGCCACGCCCCTTCGCCGAGGGCCTTCTCCCCCCGCGGTTTTTTGCGGGGGGAGAAGGTGCCGACAGGCGGATGAGGGAGGCGCATACGCGTCAGAAATGATCTTGCATCGTTGTCCCCAAGGGCCGCTTGAAAGCACGAGTCGCCCGCGAATAACGCACGCGCGAGCGCCCCCTCATCCGCCTGTCGGCACCTTCTCCCCCGCAAGAAACCGCGGGGGAGAAGGCCCTCGACGGGGTAACAGAGTGCCGACGATTTACGTGAGAGTGTGAGAAATGCGCCCTAACGATGATTTCCGCGACATCCGCTGCTTCCACGCCGATCTCCTGAATGATACGCGGAAAAGGGGCGGTCCTCCGGCACGCGGCAGGCCTTTGTCTTGCGAGCGACGCGGCACTCATCTGCGAACAGATCAAACCACCTCCGCCGCGCAACCTTCACAGGCTCACCAGCTCCAGGTGCTCGATCTCTCTCTCCAGAAACTCGCCGGCGATCCGGCGGAACCGCTCCTCGGCGTCGGTGACGAGAAACGTGTGCTTCGCAGCGCCGGTCGACCTTGCCCCCACCGAGGCCAGTACATACGCCGCGGTGGTCTCGGCGCTGTCGACGATCGAGACCCCCTCCCCCACCACCTGCTCGATCGTGCCGCGCAGGATCGGGTAGTGCGTGCATCCGAGGACGAGCGTGTCGATGCCGGCGTCGAGCAGCGGCTCGAGGTAGATCTCGGCCACCTCGCGGGCGACGTGCGTATTGGCCCATCCCTCCTCGGCCAGTGAGACGAAGAGCGGCGCGGCGGATTCGATCACTTCGATCTTCGCATCCAGCGTGTGGATCGCGCGTGTGTATGCCTTGGAACGGACCGTCCCTTCGGTGGCGATGACGCCGACGCGTCCGCGCGTCCGCGCCACCGCCGCCCGCGCCCCCGGTTCGACGACGCCGATGACCGGGATCGGCAGCAGCTCCTTTAGAGACGGGAGCGCCGCCGCCGTGGCGGTGTTGCAGGCCACGACCAGCATGCCGATGCCGCGGTCGAGAAGATGCGCGGCCGCCTGCAGCGAGTAGCGCGTCACCGTCTCGGCCGACTTGGTCCCGTACGGCACGCGGGCGGAATCGCCGAGGTAGATCAGGGAGTGATGGGGAAGGGCGCGGGCGATCTCGCGAAAGACCGTCAGTCCGCCGACGCCCGAATCGAAGACGCCGATGGGCGCCGGGTCACGCTCCATCCGCGCCTTCGGCGGCGATCATGGCGCCGCCGCCCTCGCGCTTGATGTTGTATTGCTCGATCTTCTTGTACAGGTTCGAGCGCGGCGTATCGATGGCCTCGGCGGTCTTGGAGACGTTCCATCCGTTCTCGCGCAGCTTGGCCAGGATGAAGGCCTTCTCGGCTTCGTCCTTGAAGTCCTGCAGCGTCGACAGGCGCATGGCCGAGGAGATGATGTCGGCGGCGGCGCGAAAGAACTCCGCCGGAAGGTCGGAGATGTCGATCGAATCGGCCGGCACCATGATCACGAGCCGCTCGATCATGTTGCGCAGCTCGCGCACGTTGCCGCGCCACGAGGCGTCCTGCATCGCTCGCACCGCCGATTGTGTGAACGTCTTCGCATGCCGGTTGTACTGCTCGGAGAACATCGTGGCGAAGTGCTGCGCCAGGAGTGGGATGTCGTCCTTCCGTTCGCGCAGCGGCGGCGTGCGCACCGGGATGACGTTCAGGCGATAGAACAGATCCTCGCGAAAACGGCCGGTGCGGATCTCTTCGGTCAGCTCCTTGTTCGTCGCGGCGATGACGCGCACGTCGACCTTGATGACCGTGGCCGAGCCGACCGGCTCGACTTCCCCCTCCTGCAGCACGCGCAGAACCTTGGCCTGCGTGCGCAGCGACATGTCGCCGATCTCGTCGAGAAAGATGGTCCCTCCGTCGGCGGCGACGAACTTGCCGGTTTGTTTTCTGACTGCTCCGGTGAACGATCCCTTCTCATGCCCGAACAGTTCCGATTCGATGAGCTCCTCGGGGATGGCGGCGCAATTGACCTGAATGAACGGCATGGCCGCGCGTGACGAGCGGCGGTGGATCTCGCGCGCCACAAGCTCCTTCCCCGTGCCCGACTCTCCCGTGATCAGCACCGTCGCCTTCGTCGGCGCGGCCAGCTCCATCTGCGTCTTCAACTCCTTCATGGCCGGGGCGTCGCCGACGAGCTGGTAGTCGCGGGCCTCACGCTCGCGCAGCTCCCCGACCTCTTCCTCCAGCTTCTGCTGCCGGACGGCGTTGCGGACCGAGAGGAGGAGCTTGTCGCGGTTGAGCGGCTTCTCCAGGAAGTCGAAGGCGCCGCGCTTGGTGCACTCCACGGCCGTGGAGATGTCGCCATGACCGGACACCATGATCACCGGCGAGGGCACACGCTGTTCCTTTAAATTTTCGAGGACCTCGATCCCGTCCAGCACCGGCATCTTGATGTCGAGGAGGATGGCGTCGTACGGAGCTGCTGTCCGGGTCGCTTTTTCGATCCCATCCTGTCCGGACCGCGCCTCGTCGATGCGGTATCCCTCGTACTCCAGCGTCATCCGGATCGCTTCCCGGATAGCGGTTTCGTCGTCGATGACCAGAATTCGAAACGCCATTCAGTTACCTCGCTTGTGCATGAGTGCGGCCAATTGTATGGGGGACGCACGCCGGTATCCTCGGGGGAGCGGCTCGTGAAGCCAAAACGTAGGTCGGACTCTCTAGTCCGACCGGCGCTTGGAGATCTGTGGCTCATCACATGACGCGCAAGCACCGGTCGGACTAGAGAGTCCGACCCACGTTTGTCCGCGTGATCCTCAAGTACAATCCCCTCCAATATGGACGTCACTATTACTCGTGAACCGAAGGTCGCGAAAGCGGACCACCTTTTTGTACTCATCGCCGAGGGTAGCAAGCCGGATGTCGAGTTGGCGGGGAAGGCGATGCAGGCTATCACCGCGGCGGGCTTCACCGGGCGCGCGGAAGAGACGCTGACCACAGTGGCCGGCGAGCCGAAGAAGATCACCCTCGTCGGTATCGGCAAGGAAGAGGCGCTGACGATCCGCTGCCTGCGCACGGCGATCTACTGCATCGCCAAAATGGCGAAGAAGCAGCGCGACCGCAACATCATCGTCGTTCTCCCCTACGCCCTGCCGAAGCTCGGCGCCGGAGAGACCGCGCGCGTGGCCGCCGACGCCCTGGCCGCATCCGACTACAAGTACGACATCTACATCACGAAGAAGGAGGACAAGTCGCTGCCGATCAGCGCCTCGCTCGTCCCTCCTCCCGGCATCGACGCCAAACACGTCAAACAGCTCGACGACGAAGCGAAGGCCATCGCTGCCGGCATCCGCACGGTGCGCGACCTCGGCAACGCCCCGGGCAACCTGGCCACTCCGACGTTCATCGGCCAGCGCGCCGAAGAGGTGGCCAGGCAGACCGGCATCAAGTGCACCGTCTACGGCCGGCGCGAGATCGAGAAGATGAAGATGGGCGGCCTCCTGGCCGTCAACCGCGGCTCCGCCGAAGAGCCGCGCTTCATCGTCCTCGAATACTCCCCGCGCAAGGCGAAGACGCACGTGGCCCTGGTCGGCAAGGGCATCACCTTCGACTCCGGCGGCATCTCCATCAAGCCATCCGAGAAGATGGAGGAGATGAAGTTCGACATGTGCGGAGCCGCCGCGGTCATCGGCACGGTCCAGGCGGCGGCCATGCTGGCCCTTCCGGTGCGGGTGACCGGCATCATCGCCTCGACCGACAACCTTCCCAGCGGCAGCGCCTACAAACCGGGCGACATCATCACCACCATGAGCGGCAAGACCGTCGAGATCGTCAATACCGACGCCGAGGGGCGCATGATCCTCAGCGACGCCTTGCACTACGCATCGGAATTGAAGCCGGACCACATCCTCGACTACGCCACGCTCACCGGCGCCTGCGTGGTGGCGCTGGCCAGCGAGGCCACCGGTCTTTTCTCGAACAATGACGAGCTGGCTCAGAAGTTGATTGCGTGTGGGGAGCGCGTCGGTGAGCGCCTCTGGAGACTGCCCGAGTGGGACGATTACAAGGAATTGATCCGCAGCGAGTGGGCGGACATGAAAAACTCGGGTGGCCGGTGGGGCGGGGCAACGACCGCGGCAGTGTTTCTGAAGGAGTTCGTCAATTGTCCATCGTGGGCGCATCTCGACATCGCCGGCACGGCATACGCGGAGCACGAAACAGCGCGCGAGGCGCGCGGGGCCACCGGCGCCGGGGTGCGCGTTACGATCGCCTTCCTGGAATCGCTCTCGCGCTCCTGATCGCCGGCCTCCTGGCCTCCTGCGAAGCACGCCGGCCGGCGCAGGTGCGGATCGCGCCGCCGCCACGCAATGAGGTCAACTTCGCCACCATCGATTCGCCGAGCCTCCAGTTCCTGCCGAGGCGGCAAGAAGCGAAGATCTGGCGTCTCGACGAAGACCCCATCGTCATCCCCGGCGATCACCTGAACACATACCTCGGCACGATCGAGGCGCCGCGGTTCGCCCGATACGAGACCCTCGATCTGACGATCGGCAAATACAGCACGCCGGCCGGCGCCGGCTTCGCCACTGTCGAGATCTTCCGCTTCCCCGACTTCGTGAAAGCGTTCGGCGCCTACTCGCAGCAGAAAAGCGGCAACGTCCATTTTCTCGACATCCCCAACGAATCGTTCGCGAAAGCGCACTCGGTTCACGTCTGGCGCGGCCCGTTCTACGTCCGGATCACCGGCGCGGGAGAAGGCGACGCCGTTCTGCGCCTGGCCCGATTCGTTTCCGACCGCATGCCGCCGGCACCGAGCAAGCCGGCGGTCTTCGCCTTTCTGCCGGACGGCCATCGCGTGACCGGCAGCGAGCGCTATTCGGCCGACTCGGCCTTCGGCCAGTCGTTCCTCGGCAATTCGTTTCAGGCCACGTTCAACGTCGACAACGACGTCGTGGAAGGGATCGTCATCCCCGCGGCCAACAAGCAGGCCGCGGAGAACATCCTCGATCAGTACAAGGGTCTCTACCTGCACAACGGCAAGCTGCTCGATCCGATCCCGAACCTCGGCGAGGACAACTTCACCGCCGAGGACCAATTCCTAGGGCGCGTGGTGGCCTTCCGCATCGACCGCTTCATCGTGGCCTTCAACGGCTTCCACGAACGCCAGCATCTCCTCGACCTCTCCACCGCCGCTGACCAGCGCATCCTCGGCACGATCCGCAAGCAATTGGTCACCGCGGATCAGAAAACCGAGAACGGGAATGACAAGAACACGTCGACGGCGCCGTGGATGAGGAGGCGATAGAGCGGTTGCGGAGTCTCGCGGTTACGCGGTCTCGCGGGGTTCGCTTGCAACGGCGGCGTGTGGAACCGGACACCCCGAGACCGCGTAACCGCGAGACCCCGCGACCACGTTATCCCACCTGGATTCAATCAACGGTGAAGTCGCGCCGGACGAAACCCATCGAGCGGGTGCCGGAGATCCGCAGGAGCACTTTCGAGGTGTACTTTCCTTTCGGCAGGGCGAACGGTTCGTTCAGCGTCAGGTAGCCGGTGTTCACGCGCGCTTTGCCGCTTAGATTGATGCGCTTGGCTTTGAATCCCACCGCGGCGCCGTGCTCGTCGAAAATGTAGAAGAGGAGCTCGACGCTGGGCGATGGATCGACGAGCTGGGGCACGACCTCGGCGCGGCCAAAGCTCACGGCCACTTCCGCCTGGCCCTCGGATATCCTCACTCCGCCGGTCAGCGATACGCCGGCCTGCGGCACGTCGTTGAGAAGGATGTCGGCAAGCTGCAGGGCATCGAGGTCGGTGGTCTTCTGCGGCGTATATCCGAAACCTTCGCGGAACGACACCTCCGCGCCGCGCGGCAGGCCGTTCACGTGGACCGAGATGCGGCCTTGTTTGCGCTCTCCCTGGCGGAATCCGAGCACGTACACCACCCGCTGGGCCTGGACCAGGGTGTCGACCGCGGCGACGATGTCGTTGCGATTGACGATGACCCGTCCGCCGGTGCCGCGCGAGAGCATGTAAAGGGCGTTGTTTTCGAGGCTGTCAAAGGTGTGACGGACCCCTTTGATGTCAACGCTGTCGAGCGTCACGCCGGCGGAGACGAACGTTTCGTGCATCTCCTTCACGAGGTCGAGAAGATGCGCGTCGAGGTTCGGCGGCCGCGCCGAGGTCTTGACTTCGGTCCTGATGTCAGTGAGATGCGATGAGTCAAAACCCTCGGTGAAGACGAGAAGATGCTTCTGTCCCTCGAGCAAACCGAAGCGCGCGGCGGCCTCGCCGAGGCCCTGGAGCTGATACTCGATCAGCCGCTTTCCCGGCATGGCCTGCATGTCCTGATTGGCCTGCCCGCCCTTGAGCATATCGGCCACCTCGGTCCCGAGAAAGGGAGAAAGATCCCCGTCCGAGCCCGCGGCCGCGCCCCCCTGTTCCATCGCCGTGACGAACTTCGCCCGCTCCGCGCTGGCGAGCGCCAGTCCGAGGGGATCCAATGCAGAACTGGCCTTGAGCGTGTAGATCGCCCGCGCCACCGCAACACGGTCGGAGAGGAACGGAGAGAGAAAAAAGACGCCCCGGTTCGAGGAGTAGGTGGCCACCGCGAAAAGGTCGGTAGCGGGATTGGAATGCGTAACGGCCTGTTCCGCCGCATGCTGCGCGCGCGCGATCGTCGGCGGCGTCGCAAAGGTGAGATCGAACAGCAGAAGATAAAGCCGCCGCTCGCGGCGCGGGCGCTCGAGCGCCTGCGGATCGGAGGTCGCCGCCGCGAAATCAAAGCTGTCGAAGTAGTCGATGGCTTGCGGATGCCCGTCGACGGAGAGCTGGAAGGCATCCTTCTTCAACCCGGTGATCGGCTTGCCGTCGCTCGTGGTGACGTACACCGGAACCTGCACGACCTCGACGGTCATGCTCTCGCGGACTTGTGCCTGCGCCGAGAACGCGCAGGCAACCAGAAGGGCCATTCCCACTCTTTTCAATGCCGGCTACTCCCCTACCGTGAAGTCTTTTCGTGCAAACGCCAGCGTATCGTGACCCTCGAGGCGTACCAGGACTTTCAGCGCATACGTTCCCGGCGGCAGATCGAAGGACTGCGCGATCTCGACATTCTTTCCGTCGAGAGCACTCGTTCGTGCGCGCGTCACATCGACGTCGATCCCTTTCCGCGCGAACGAAACCGAGGTCTGTCCCTGGAAGATGTAAAGCAGAGCCTCGCCCTTCACGTTCCCTTCATTGCCCGCGATCGCTAGCAACTCCTGGCCAGGCAACGTAACGCTCACCGCGGCCGTCTTCGGGGCGGTGGTTACCGTGGCCGTCATCGTGATTCCGTTCTGCGGGATGTCGTTGGTCACGATGTCGGCGAGGCGGATTCCATCGAGCGTCGACGGCTTGTCCGCAATCGTCGTGTAGGACTCGCGGTAGGAGACGTAGGAGCCGCGCGGCGCGCCGTCGACATGGACGGAGATGTCGTTCTGCTTCCGTCCCGTATCCGCGGCGTGGAAGCCGAGGACGTAGACCACCTGCTGCGAATCGGTGAGCCGCTGGATTGCGGCCTTGAGATCGTTGCGATGCTCGACTACCTGGCCTCCGGTGTCGGCGACGAGGAAGTGCAACGAATCGTTGGCCTCCATACCGATGGGGCGCACTCCTTCGATGTCGATGGCGTCGAGGAAGACACCGGCGGTGGCGAAATCCTTCTGCAGCCGGCGCTTTGATTCCCACGAAGCATATGCAAAGCCCGACCTCGAAGAGCCCTGCCACTGGCTAGCCTGCTGCGCGTGGATGGCGTTGGCCTGCTGCGGCCCTCCTCCGGCGAGGGGTCCCCCGATGGGCAAGGGGCGCGTCACGTTGGAAGTGCCGGTCCAGAGCAGCCCGCTATCGAATCCCCTCGAGAGGAAGACGACATGTTTGTAGCCCTCCAGCGGTGCCAGCCGCTTGGCCAGATCGCCGAGGGCATCGAATTGATCGTCGATGTGTCGGCGGGCGAAATCGGCCGCGAGCTCCGCGGTTACACCCGCTCCCATCCGCCGCAGGTCCATGAGCTCTGAGGCGTCGTTGTTCATCAGCGCCGTTCGCTCACCCGTCGCCAGCGTCAGCCGGAGCGGATCGCCGGGCGAGGCCACGCGGAAGCTGGCCACCGCACGCCGCAGGGTGGCCCGGTCGCGCGTGAACGGGACGATGAACTTGATCTGGTCGTCGTGATCGAGCAGGGCCACGGCGAACGAGTCACTCGGCTGCGCGGCGAGGAGATACTCCTCTGCCGCACGTTGGGCGCGAGCGATGGCGAACATCGACATGTTGGCCAGATCGAAGGTCAGCACATAGAGGCGGCGCTGCCGCGGGTCGCTCATCTGTTCCGAGGAGAGGGAGCTGAAATCGACGACGTCGAAGTAATCGATCTTCTGCGTTCGCCCGTTGACACGCAACTTGAAGTCGTCACGCGTCAGCCCGCGCACCGAGGCGCCCGAGGAGGTGACGTAAACGGGGATCTGCACGACCTCGACGGTGGTGGTCTCACGATGCTGGGGAACCGCGTAGGCGATGGGTGTGGCGGCGAGGATGAGAACTGCGGGAAGGAGCACGCGGGAGAAACGCATCGATGTAAATCCTCCTCGAATCGTTGCAACCTGGAACCCGCTCTGCTGCCTGCCGGGAGTGTGCCACATCTGCTCTCTCACGTGGGAGCGGGTAAGGCAACACTTCCGTCACGCGTGCGGGACAGATCGTCACGCGTAGTGGACGATCAGCTTCGCTCCCACGTCCCGCTTTTGCCGCCCGATTTGCGGACGAGCTGGAGCGATTCGATGCTGATCCCTTTCTCGGCACTCTTGCACATGTCGTAAATCGTCAACGCGGCCACGGCGCAGGCGGTCATCGCTTCCATCTCCACGCCGGTCTTCCCGTCGCAGCGGACGATGGAACGGACTTCGATCGTCCCCGCCTGCTGATCGATGTCGAACGTGATGTCGACCGAGGTGATGGCCAGCGGATGGGCGAGCGGGATCAGATTCGGCGTCTGCTTGGCGGCCAGGACTCCGGCAACCTTGGCTGTCGTCAGGACGTCGCCCTTCGGCAGCGCCTGGGCGATCAGTTTTTGAAGTGTCTCCGGAGACATCCGCACCGTCGCCAGCGCCACCGCCTCGCGCATGCTGCTGCGCTTCGCGCCGACGTCGACCATGGAGATGCCGCCGGTGTCGTCGAGGTGAGAGAAGTTTGTCATGTGAGTAGGGTAGTGGATAAAGTCCCAATCCTGACGCGAAGCGCAGCGACGCTGTCAGGATCTCTGGTTCGGCCGCGCAGGCCCTGACTATGGTCGACTACCGGCCGGTCGCACCGGAGATCCTGACAGTGTCGCTGCGCTCCACGTCAGCATAGGAGGTCGGGGTCCAATTCCTCCGGCGTGTTCACATTCATCAACGGCTCGCCCGCGAATGCCGCCCGCAATTCCTCTTCCGGGATGATGTCCGCTTCGTCGCCGCCGGCCAGACCGCGCAGATCGTAACGCGTCGCGGCGAGGCGCTGCTCGATCCGCGCCAGCAGCTCGGGCGCATAGCCGCCGCAGAGCATCTGCGTCTTGCCGCTCCAGACCGGGGCGACGAGCAGCGCACGCGATCGCTCGAAGCGCTCGCGGAGATGACGCAGAAGCGCCGCGGTGATGAGGGGATAGTCGACGGCGAGGATGAAACATCGCCCGCGCGCGTGGGCAAGCGCGCAGGCGACGCCGAAGACCGGCGCCTGATCGTCGTGCGGACTTTCGTAAATCGTCGGAATCGATGCCGCCGTTCCACCGTACCGTTGCACCGCGATCACTTCTTCGAAGACCTCGGCTGCCACGGACGCAACCCGATCGAGAAACAGCTCCGCCTTGGGACGTCCCATCCTTCGCGATTGCCCGCCGATGAGGATGTAGCAGTTCACTTTCGATATCCCCGCGCCAGTGCGTCGATGTCCGCTCCCATGCGATAGCGGATGACGGTCCGCCAGTTGTGGGCGGCGGTGCGGAGCAGGCCCTTGCGCAGAAAGCGGCGCCCCGAGGTCGTGACGGTCATCGGCAGGAGAACGGATCGGCCGCTGCGCTTCATCCGCATGGCCAGCTCATAGTCTTCCATCAACGGCATTTCCAGAAATCCGCCGGCCTGCAGAAACGTGTCACGACGGATGAACTGCGCCTGATCGCCCCACGGACAGCGCGTGACGCTCGTGCGCAGATTGATCATGGCGGCCGCGACACGAAGTCTGCGCGACGGCTCGACGAACGCGATCCGGAATCCGCCAAAGTCCGCGCCGTTCATCAGCGCCTCCTCGACTACGGCCGCGGCGCCCGCCGGCAGACGGGAGTCGGCGTGAAGAAAAACCAGCGTCTCGTGCGATGCGGCATCCGCGCCGAGGTTGAGCTGCCGCGCGCGCATCGGCTCGGACAGCAGGATGCGCGCGCCGGCGCTCGTGGCCAGGCGCGGCGTGCGGTCGACACTTCCGCCATCAGCCACGATCACCTCGGCCGCTCCCGCCGCGAATGCAGAGGCCACCGCACCGGCGATCCAATCCTCTTCGTTGAGAGTCGGGATAATGACGGTTACTGACATGGTCCTGACAGACCCGCCGCACAGACAAGAGTGTCTGTGCCACATAGAGGAATGTCTGTGCCACATACAGGCTGCAAATGTGGCACAGACACTCTTGTCTGTGCGGTCCTCACTTCTTCTTCCGCTCGCGCTCCGCCACCTTCTTAGCGTGCCTGGCCTGGCCGAGAGAGATGTTGATCGGGTTCGACCGTTCCAGGAACGGGACCGGCGGGCGCGAGCGGATGCCGAGCTCGCGCCGCACCGCCAGCAGAGTCGCATCATCCGGATGGGACTTCGATCCCTGATCCAGGATCTCGAGCGCCTTCTTCCGGTTCCCCGCGGCGGTGTAGACGCGGGCCAGGTTGGCGTAGTGATCGACGTTGTAGAACTGCAGCTCGATGGCTCGCTTGCAGAGGTCGATGGCCGGCTTGATCCGTTTCTCGACGAGGGCCAGACAGAGCCCGAAGTACGACAACCCCGAGGCCGTCTTTGACGAAAGCATCGGCGACGGCGGATCCTCGCCGCCGTAGACCTCGAGAAAGATCGTGAGCGCGCGGAGGTACTCCTCGTTCTTCGTGAGCGCGACCGCTTCGTCGATCCGTTGGAGAATCACGCTCATCAGAGCAACTCCCGCGAGCGGAGCCGGCGAACGAAGCGCTCGATGCGCTCGCGCTCTTCGTCGTTGGCTGCGCTGAAGCTGACACCGTACTTGGCCGTCCCGCCCGTGAACTCCGCGCGCAGGACCTCGCACTCCATCTGCAGCGGTTTCGGATCGCCCGGCAGATAAAAATGCAGCCGCAGCTTTCCCTCTCCCGGCAGCACGCGATCGACTTCCAGAAGCATGCCGCTGGCGGAGATGTTCATGCTGCGCCCGATGATGAAGCGGCCATTCTTCTCGACCGAGACCTCGATGCGCGTGAGCGTACGCAGCTCCCGCCGCGAGGGGATCGTGGTCAGCCTGGCGATCTTGGAATCGAGCTCGTGCCGCTGCAGCGGCCGGTAGATGACGTCGTTGCAGCCGGCGGAGAGGCAGAGCTCGGCGTGCTCGGGCGACTCACGCTCGCAGACCAGCAGCAGCGACATGGCCCGCGTCGAAGCGTCCGAGCGGACTTCCCGGCAGAACTCCGGCGCGGTCATGTCGAAGAGATCGAAGGCGAACATGATCAGTTGGGGCTGATCGTTGCGCGCGATCTCGATTCCGGCCGTCCCGGTGAGCGCCGTGACGATCGAGGCCTCGCGGCGCCGGAGGATCGATTCCTGAAAAAGCAGAGAGCCGCGCGAATGGTCGACCAGAAGAATGCGGACGGCGTCGGACTTGCTCACGCCGCGGAGATCTCCCGCAGCCGGCCGATGTTGCGCTTGAGATCGTCGACGAGCAGCGCCACGTGTTCCTTCGTGTTGGACTTGCCGAGTCCGAAACGGATCGAGCCGTACGCCAGCGCCTCCGGGACCCCGATGGCCGTCAGCACCGGCGACGCGCTCCGCTCCCCGGAGCTGCACGCCGAGCCGGAGGAGAGCGAGAAGTGGCGCATGGCCATCATCACGGAGTCGGATTCCACCCTCTCGAAGCTCACGTTGAGATTGCCGGGCAGCCTCCGCTCCCTCGGTCCGTTGACCGACGCACCGGGCACTTCCTCGAGCACGCGATCCCACAGGAGGTTGCGCAGTCCGGTCAACCACTCCGCTTCCCCGGCCATCTCCTCGCCGCGGATACGGAAGGCCGTGACCATTCCCACTACGCCCGGCACATTCACCGTACCGCTGCGCGCTCCTTTTTCCTGGCCTCCGCCGAGCATGACCGGCTCGATGCGAATGCCGCGCCGGACGATCATCCCGCCGATCCCCTTCGGCCCGTACAGCTTGTGCGCGGAGAAGGCCGCCAGATCGACGTTCGTCATGTCCAGCGGAATCTTGCCGGCGGCCTGCGTGACGTCGCTGTGAAAAAGCACGCCGCGCTCGCGGCAGATTGCGCCGAGGGGGTCGATGTCCTGCAGCGTCCCGATCTCGCCGTTCGCCGCCTCGATCGAAACGAGCCTTGTGTTCGGCCGCAGCGCACTGCGTAGTTCGTCCGGATCGATGAATCCTTCGCTATCGGGAGTCAGCAGCGTGACCTCTACGCCGTGCTTCTCCAGCCGCCTGGCCGGAACGACGATCGACTTGTGCTCCATCGCCGATGTGATGAGGTGATCGCCGGGCGCGAGGAGATTGACGGCGATGTTGTTCGACTCCGTCGCCCCGGCGGTGAAGTAGACCTCGTTCAGCTCGACGCCGAAGAAACGGGCGATGCCGAAGCGGGCATCCTCGACCGCGTTCGAGGCACGGCGTCCATGCTCATGCGTCAGTGAAGCCGGATTGCCGAAGTTCTCGCTGAAGAACGGCAGCATGGCCTCGACCACGCGCGGATCGACCGGCGTGGTGGCGTGATGGTCCATGTAGATGGGCAGCTCGGGCATCCGAGACAGATGATACCGGCATGTTGCGACGACTGCTCGTCTTCGTCCCCGGCTCGTCGAGCTAATTCACGGCGTCGAGGAAGCGGTACAGCGCGTTGACCGTCTGCTCTGCGGCCTGGCGCGCTTCTTCGGCCTTCTCCGGCGTGTCGCAGAGCGTTTCCAGGAGCTCGCGGGCGGTCTGCGAGTGCTGGACGTCGGCGGTCATGTGGACGGAGAAGAAGGCGATGTCGCGGGGGGCGGTGATGCCGTACCAGGCGGCCAGACCGTCGATCTTGGCTTTGGCCACGGCGGGGATCTGCGATTCGTAGGCGTAGAGGGCGGCCAGCCCTTCGTGCAGCTTCTCGCTGCGGGCGAGGGTGCGCATGGAGGCGATGAGGGCGGCGGTGGCTTGATTGGGAGCTGTGGCGGTGACGTCATCGCGATCGACGCCGAGGGCGTCGCAGAATCGCAGCCAGAGCTCGGGATGGTTCTCGGGGCCGCGCTCCTCCTCGATCAGATTCTCCAGCAGGTACTGCCGGATGGCGACGTCGTCCGTGTGCGCGTGCATGGCGCTGACGAATGTGGGGAAGGCCGCGGTGTAGGGGTAGTACTGCCGCGAGTACTCTTCGAGCTCGCCGCGCGTCAGCTCACCGGCGCTCCAGCGCTGGTAAAAGGGATGGTTGAGCATGTGGCGGCCGTTCACTTCGCGGTCGAGAAGTTCGATCACATCGGTCATGTTTGCCTCCGGATGGGTGATGGCGGGACGATACCATCAGACGGAGCGCAGCCGCCCGCCGCCGACGCTTTTCTCCCGATACATCGCTTCATCCGCCTCCCGCAACGCTCCCTCGGCGTCGCCCCTCGGAACGAGGAAGGCATGGCCGGCGGCGAAGCGGATCGGCGGTCCGTCGACGCGCTCGAATTTCAGGCGTTCCCGCATCCTCTCCACGTGCTCGAGCACCGCCGAGGGATCGGCGGACGGCGCCACGACCACGAACTCATCGCCGGCGTAGCGGATGACGTGATCGTCCGGCCGGAAGCTGGCCTGCAACGCGCGCGCGAAACGCCGTAAGCATTCGTCGCCGGTCTGGTGGCCGTATGCGTCGTTGATTCCTTTGAAGTCGTTGAGGTCGAAAAAGAGAATCGTGGCCCCGCTCTCGAAGACGTTCCGAAAGATCTCGGGGAGCGCCCGCCGGTTGGCCAGTCCGGTCAGCGGATCGCGGTCGACGAGCTGCTGCAGCACCCCCTGGGCAGCGGTCAGATCGAGGTTCGACTTGGTCAGCTCCTGCTGGATGGTGCGATAGAGAATCAGCACGCAGCCGAGGGCGATGACCCATTCCGCGCCGGTGTCGAACGATGAATAGGAGGCGACAAAGAGTCCGACCACCGATTCCGGCAAACGGCGCATGGGAACGATTCGCGCGAAGTGCGCGACCGCTTCGACGGCAGCCAGGAGCGCGCGAATGGTGAGACCGGCGGTCAGCCACCCGGCGCCGGGAGGACGCCTGACCAGTAGCGCCGCCGCACACGTGCCGAGGATCAGCGCCATGACCACCGACTGAACGACGCCGATCTTGTCGATGGCATCGACCGTAATCGCCGCATCGACCGTAATCGCCGCAACGACGGCATAGACGAGGATGCAGGCGATGACCGTACGGCTGACGATGCGGCCCGGCCGCCGTCGCACGAAGCTCCATGCACCGGCCACCAGGAGCACGACGAACATCGTCTTCCAGAAGAAGTAGCTTCCCCGCAGAACGACGAAGGCGAATGGGGAGCTGGGCTGCGCGAACCAGAAGATGCACGTCACCAGCAGCGCCGCCAGATTGGCAAGCCAGGCATACATCCAGGGGCGCATCTCCACGCGGCGCACCGACCGCCCGAGCACGACGAAAAATACCGCGATCATCAGCGCCGAGGTGATCTGCGCGGTGGTACTCCATCTCCAGAGGAGGAGCTCCATGGACGGCGATGATTCTAGGGCAAGCGCGTCACCCTTTGTGGGCGAGCATGACGGCCAGAAGAGCCAGGAGTCCGGGGAGGGCCTGCATGAAAATGATGGAGCGCTTGGCGGTGAGGCCGCCGAAGATTCCGGCGACGATCACGCATCCGAGAAAGAAGAGCCGGATGGCGTAGGCGCCGTCGCCGCCGATGACGCCCCAGAGCAGGCCCGCGGCGAGGAAGCCGTTGTAGAGCCCTTGATTGGCGGCCAACCCCGCCGAGGCCTGGGCGATCTCGGGCGTGAGCCGGAAGGTGCGCATGCCGAAGGGCTTGGTCCAGAGAAACATCTCCAAGACCAGAAAGGCGAGATGGAGCACGGCCACGACGACGAGGGCTACGTCCGCGATGATGTGCATGGGTTGGAATTCTAGACCACGTAGGTTGGACTCTTAGTCCGACCAGTGCTTGCGCGGCCGTCGACGAGAAACAGGTTATCAATTACCGATCTCCCAAGCGCCGTTCGGACTAAGAGTCCGACCTACGTTGAGACGTCCACCCTCTCCCAATCCGCGATCGGGCCGGGAACGAGGCGGAAGCTCGGATGGGGATCGGGGGCGACGATTTCGGTCAGACGATCGTGGCGGGCCGGATCGCGTTCGCGAAGCTTGGCCATCAGGTGCCGCCATTCGAACTGAATCTGTCCCTCGGAGACGGCGATCTTCGACGATGTGCTCTTCGACGGAAGTTTCGATCGATCGAAGTGATAGCCGCGCTCCGCTGCCTCGCCGGCGACATGACGAAGGTAGACGGCGATGGCGGCGGCGGGATCACGATGCGCGCGGAAGCGCGCGAGCTGCGGATGGTTCCGGTAGCCGCGCGTGAGACCGGCCAGGACGGCCTGGGCCAGCAGCCCTTCGCGCCAGAGCGCGACCAGACCCTTCGCGTCGAGATAGCGGGGATGGATCGACCAGAGGCGCATCGACGTCCGGTCACGCCCGGCGCCGCAGGAGGCCGTCGATCGAGAACCGGTCGAGATCCCTCGGGATGAGCATCACGAACAGCAGCAGCGCCAGGCGCGGGATGACGTGCTCGTGCAAGGCGTAGAGAGGCTGATCGAGGAGATGGCCGAAGGTGACGGTGACCAGGACGGCGCCGAGTCCAAGCAGCGCGTAGCGCGTCTTCAGTCCGACGATGACCATGGCGCCGGCAATGAGCTCGATGAAGGGGATGGTGTATCCGACGGCCCACAGCGACCACACCGGCAGGAAGGTGTGCTGGAACGGCAGGAAGTAGCGCTGCACATGTCCGGCAGGTCCGAGGACGAAAACCTTCCAGAGGCCGGCCATGAAGAAGATCAGGCCGAGCACCAGCCGGGCAAAGAGGACCGCCCACGATTTCGCCGCCGCATCGCTCATCGGAACATGAAGAATACCGCGCCGACCATGCAAAGCCCCGCCCAGAGGAAGTTCATCTTCAGCGGCTGGTGCATGTAGAAGAGGGCGAACGGGACGAAGACGGCCAGGGTGATGACTTCCTGAAGGATCTTGAGCTGGGCCAGCGAGAGCTGATGAAACCCGACCCGGTTGGCCGGCACCTGCAGCATGTATTCGAAGAGGGCAATGCCCCAACTGACGAATGCCGCCACGTACCACGGCCGGTATGCCAGGTTCCGAAGATGGGCGTACCAGGCGAAGGTCATGAAGACGTTCGAGGCGATGAGCAGGGCTACGGTGATGATGATGGTGCGCATAGGTTGGCGGGAATGATAATCGGACACCTCCCCCCTGCGAATGACCGCCGTCTAGTGTTCGGATCGACACGGACAAATTCGGCGTCCTCATCCGATATCTCACTTGGCTAACGGGGCAAGAAATGAACGATGAGATTCGACCCTTCCCACTCCAGGAGCGGCGAGTAACGCCACAGCATTCGTTGCCGAATGGTCAGCACGTGCGTCTGGAATCTCCAGCACGCCGCGGCAAGCGCAGGACCGTAGCGAGGTTAGCGAACAAGCGTCCCCACCCGGCCAGCCAGCATGATTAGGCCGCTCCATGGGCAATGCGCACCAGGTTTCGCCCGGGCTAGTGACAGCCGCAATTACTAGAATCCGGGGCATCCCACCAGTCCTGGTTTTCGAACCAACGGCGTTGTAACGTCACTTGCTGTTCCAGATTGCGTCAAGTTCCTGAGGGTCTGAGCTGCTGGGGATACCCAGTTTGATTGTCTTAGTACCGTGACTCGAGACCAAGGCGAAGAATTCACCGGAACAGTGACCGTTAGCCGGCACCAACTTTACAACGAGCGTAACCTCCGAACCGTTACGTTGCTGAGTAACGCTTTCGATGCACGAGCCGCTGTGAATCGTACCGCCGGAGATCAATAAGACCCCTGGGCGTCGCTCTTTTACAGTCACGCGCCGTGCCGATGCATATTTCAAAAGCGCGGAATGCCGCATGCAACTCATGAGAAAAACAGCAAAGAATATGAGACTAACGCGCTTTGATTCAGAACGGCTTCCCATTATTCGCTTTCTTGATCCCCTCACTGAGGCTTGTGGGATTGCTTTGGCCGTTGTACGACTGGTGAATATCCTCTCCGGTTGCCGCCTGCCACGCGTCGTGCGCGAAGCCTGAGCACGGCTCATTATATGACCATCCAGACTTGCGATACCGATCGATTACCTTACGCAGGCGCCTCAGCGGCGTCATCAATGTGTGCGAAACGTGCGGCAGTAGGTTGATATCCACCTAGTCTTGCATGACAGTGGATTTCAGTCGTGCTTCTCGTCGCTAGAAACTTCATAATCGACGCCGGGCTGGCCGTGAACCGGCATCTGATCCACTGACGGAGTCATGCGCAGCGACGCACCTGTGCGAAAGAGTGTCCCTTCGCATCGTGGGCAGCATTGTTCGTAGTCGGCCGCCGGCAAGAGTTTATCGCCTGTACCCGTGGCGTGGTGTTCGCCGGTTCTCTTGAACGCGGCTTCAATGATCCACCCAGCCCAGCCACAAGCGTCTGCCTTCATTGCACACACGGCATATGTCAGCCACGCGTAATCCGGCGCCTCGATGTCCTGAGGTTTTATCTCAGTGAGTTCGCTAGTTTTCAACGGAACGTTCATCGTGGCCTCAATACTTGCACCCACAACTTGAGCTACTCGCCGGCGGAGGTTGTCTCAGCCCGAGGCCCACAGCGATCAGGCCGGCACCAGCCGGCACCGTTGCAGCATCGTCGAGTATGCTGACACCTCCAGTGAGGAAGTCTTCGACGATCGTCGCGACGATGATCGCTCCTCCTCCGATCACGAGTCCCAAATTCATGTTTCGTTGCGCCTTGTTGAGGTCTGGGCTACCCGGCAGAAGATTGCCGTCTTCATCCCACCGGTTATCGCTGTTTTCGTCATCCCAGTGACCGCCCTGCGCGCCTTGTCCCCGATCAACCGCTGCCCCGTGAGAACGGTTGTCCCAGGTGCACTCGCGACCACCCTTGCCCTCCCAAAACCCTTTCGGGTTCCATCGCGGTTTCTTTCCTACTACGTTTTCAGGCGGCTGCGGCCAGCTCGACGGCGGCGTTCTGCCCGGCTTCCGGTTATCCGTTCCATCCGGATCAAACCAGTTGATCGGATCGGCATCGCAGTATTGATAGAGATTCGCACTCCCAGCGCTGAAGAGCGTCGGATCTTTTGCTGTCCACCGACTAGTCTGTGGGTCGTAATCCCGCGCGCCGAACCGCACGAGGCCAGTGTCCGGATCGTAGAGCCCACCGGCGAACCCAAAAAGGCTGGAAGCCGGCGTTCGAGTCGCCGAGAACGCGACCAAACTCATCGTAATCAATGCGCTCAGCGATCATGCCGGTCGAAACATCGACGACCAGGCGGACCGAGCCGAGGTGGTCGGTGATGATGCGGTAGGTGATGCCGCCGCGGACCATGAAATCGGGCACGTTCGTGTGCGTGGCGTAAACGAAGCGGCTGATCGGCGCGCCGGTGCCATCCAGCTCTGCCGCGATGCGGAGGGGGCCGGACCAGATCCACTGGCGGGTCATCGTGCCGGCTACCGTCTTGGCGATGCGGCGGTTCTGGCCGTCGATGAGGTAGTCGATTTCCGTTCCGGCGGGGAGGGTGACTGAAAGAAGGTTCCCCATCTCGTCGATATTGTAAGCCGTCGTTCCGGAGGCATCGTTCTTTGTGGCCAGCTCGCCGTTGGGCGTGTAGGTGAATGTGGCCGCGCCGTAGGCCAGCAGGCGGTCCTGATCGTCGTAGCTGCCGGTTTCGGAGGAGACGCTCGTGCTTCGTGAAGTGCGGTTGCCGTTGTCGTCGTAGCCGTACGTCACCGGATCGCCGGTGTCGGGGGCGGCGCGCTTCTGTCGTTTGTAGCGGCGAGTCGACAAGTCGCTTTCTAGAAATGACCGGCCCCGATGAGGATGGTCATGGCCGTTGCTTGCCGGACTTCCCCTCTCTTCTCCACGGCTTCATCGCGATGCCCAATCCTACGATGACAACAGCGATTGTCCACGAGACGACACCGAAGAAAAGTTTCACCGTAGCGCCATGATTGGGGTCTTCCTGACGATACGTCAGCCATCCAACAAAGAGAAGGCTGCCATATACGGCGAATGCCAGCCCGACGAGAACGAGAATCGCGCTGACGATGCGAATGCCGGCGGATCGGTTGCGCGTATGGTCATCCATGATGCGTGCTCTGTTTGCGCTCGTCAATTGACGGCGTTGTCGTCAGCAGCTTCGTCTAGGCCACGCATCGTGCCCGCGACGTTGTCGCGATGCGGCGGTTCTGGCAGTCGATGAGAAAGTCGATTTCCATTCAGCAGAACGGTGACTGAAAGAAGATTCCCCATCTCTCGCTATTGTAACCCGCCCTTCCCGAGGCGCATGAACGCGTTCTGCACTCTTAGGGCGGCGTACCTGGCATCATCTTCCGCCATTCGCCATCCGACCACACGAACGCTGGTGTTACGCCAGGTCTCGGACCATAAGCCGTCAGCAAGTAGTGGGGAACGCCAGTTTTGTCGTTCGTCACATGGATGACGATGGGGTTTCCCCAACCGTCAAGACAAGTATCGGCGCCGAGACCGACGCCGGCCATGCTGACGATTTTACTGCAGTTATTTGTCCGTGTCTTGGTCACGGCAGACATCCGGCCGACTTGCACGATGTGTGTGACCGTTACCTTCATTCGATAACGCTCGCGTTGACGCCGGAGCCATGGCACTGCTGCAACCCCGGCTGCAGACGCGACCAACAGAAGCGCTATCGCCGATCGGGTAACCGTTTTCTTCAGCACAATTTTTTATTCTCCCATCGACAACACGTGCGGCTGACTCCGGTTGATTAGACCTTCACTCTCCAGCAAGTGCAGCAGATCTTGCGTGGTGACGAAGAAGCCCGGGGCACGTGGTCGTGTTCGAGACAAACTAATCGCCCAGCCGGCTTTCTCCGCGCAGTTGTTGAACAGACCGTTGTATTCGGAAGCGTCAATACCACCAGGATACTGCTCGTTAAGCAGCCCTTGCATTCGCAGAAGCTCTGCCTCCGTCATGTTCAGTGGATACGCCTCGATCGGTTCGTGTACTTGGTCATACCGCCAGATAAAGTCAGTCGTTGGCTGAGCTCCCGCTGCCATCCCCCCGTGGCTGTACGTAGTGTCATTGTTCGGATCAGAGTCGTCGTATATGCGAATTGCAGAGTGCTGGAACAGGTCATCGGGCGTTCCGACCGTGACGAACTGTCCACGAGTGGCGCGTCCATCACGATCGAGGTAATTGACCGGGTCGTTGATCGCGTAGCCATACAGGTTTGTGCTCCCACCACTGAACCCAATTGCGTCCTTTCCCGCCCACCGCCCCGTTTGCGCGTCATAATCCCTCGCGCCGAAGCGGACTAGACCCGTTTCGGTGTCATATACCCCACCCGCGAATCCGAACGGTTGGAAGCCGGGATTGGAGTCGCCAACCACCCGCCCAAACTCGTCGTAATCGAGCCGTTGAGCGATGGTGCCGGTTGATGTGTCCGCGACGAGGCGGACCGACCCGATGTGGTCGGTGATAAGCCGGTAGGTGATTCCTCCCCGGATCATGAAATCGGGCACGTTGGTGTGCGTGGCGTAGACAAAGCGGCTGACGAGGGCTCCGGTGCCATCCAGCTCTGCCGCGATGCGGAGGGGGCCGGACCAGATCCACTGGCGGGTCATCGTGCCGGCTACCGTCTTGGCGATGCGGCGGTTCTGGCCGTCGATGAGGTAGTCGATCTCCGTTCCGGCGGGGAGGGTGACTGAAAGAAGGTTCCCCATCTCGTCGATATTGTAAGCCGTCGTTCCGGAGGCGTCGCTCTTCGTGCCCAGCTCGCCGTTGGGTGTGTAGGTGAAGGTGGCCGCACCGTAGACCAGCAAGCGGTCCTGAGCGTCGTAGCTGCCGGTCTCGGAGGATGTGCTCGTGCTTCGTGAGGTGCGGTTGCCGTTGTCGTCGTAGCCGTACGTCACCGGATCGCCGGTGTCGGGGGCGGCGCTGGTGAGGCGGCCGACGTTGTCGTAGCCGTACGTAACGGTATGCGCCGCACCGGCCACCGACTCTGATTTCTGGGTGATCTGGCCGGCGTCGTTCCGGGTCAACTGCTCGCTGAACAGCGGCGTGGCGCCGGTGGAGGCGATGGAGCTGGATGGCGAGCCGAAGGCGTCGTAGCTCCATTGATCGGTGATCGAGGCCAGCGTCGAGCCGGTCAGAAGGCCGTTCAGCGGGTCGCGCTGCAGGGTGAGCGCTCCGACCGAAGTGAGGAGGCCGTCGCCGTCGTAGCCGAACGTCACCGGGACGCCCGCGGCGGTCTCGCTGGTGAGCCGGAAGTCGTCGTCGTAATCGAAGGCGATCGAGGCCTGCACGGCGCCGCTCCAGGTGGCGCTGGTCAGCAGCGCGCCGCTGTAGCCGAGGGCGATCTTGCCGCCGTCGGGGGCGGTGATCTGGCCGAGCTGGCCGGCGGCGTTATAGTCGTACTTGTACATTCCTCGGCTGATCGAGAGCGTCGACAGCCGCGCGCCGGGGTCGTAGCCGAGGGAGATTGTCTTTCCGTCAGGACGAAGAATCGAGATTGGCTGGCGGTCGAGGTTGTAGGCGTACTGCGTCGCGCCGCCGCTGGGAACGGGAGGCGGGGTGTAGCTGCTGGTCAGGTTCTCCGGGGTAAACGCGAATCCATGCTGCGGGCGCGACGGCGGACTCACCGAGGTGACGTTGCCGTTGGCGTCGTAGGTGAAGTGAATCACGCGGCCGTCGGGGCGCATCTGGTCGGTTACGCGCCCGGCGTCATCGTAGGCGAAGCTTGTGGTGCGGCCGATCGGATCGGTAACGCTGGTGAGCTGGCGCCGGTTGTCATAGCCAAACGAGCTGGTGCGGTTTCCCTGGGCAATGCTGCCGACGAAGCCGAAGGAGTTGTAGCCGAAGGAGGCGGTGGCAATGCCCGGCTGCGCAACCGAGACAAGGCGACCGCGCTCGTCCGTCGTCGAACTCTGTATCCGCCCTTCCGGAGACGTGAGCACCGCGGTGTGGCTGGTTCCGTCGTACGCCGTCGTCCAGGTCCGGTTATTGATCGAGAGCGTATCGGTCAATGATGCAACCACCAGTGGATTGACGGCCGGAGTGAGGGTCTGGCTGTGCGTGAGATGCATCGTGTGACCGCCGGCGGTGACGGTGCTGGCACCGGAGATCGGTGCGCGCATGCCGAAGCGCGCGTCGGCGGCGGTGGTGTCGCTGGTCGTCGTACCGTCTGTTGAGGTCGAAGTCGAGCTGGCATCGATGAACAGCATGTGTGTCTGCGTACCGTCAGCGGCGATGTGATCGCGGCGTGCCGTCGTATCGCCGAGAAGTTGAACGCCGAACTGCTCGGCGCGTCCCTCGGCCGTGGTGGTGGTGACGGTATAGGCGCGGGGGTTGCCGCTGCGGACGAAGGCGATGAACCCGCCGGCCGGTCCCTGATCTTTCGCGAGCAGGCCGTTCGTGTCGTAGGTGAACGTGTGGATGCCGCCGCGGGCGTCGATGAAATGCGCGAGCAGGCCCTGGTTGTCGTAGTCGAGATTGATCGCTTCGCCGGCGGGGTTGGTCACAGCGGTCAGGCGGCCGGAGACGATGGTCAGATTCGTTCGCTGGCCGCCGGGGGCGACGATCGCCAGCGGCGTTCCCGCCGCATCGCGCTCGATGAGCGTCGTATTGGAGTCGGCGTCGAAGACCGAGGTCAGGCCGCCGTTGGCGTCATATCCGAGCGAAAGAACCGTGGTGCCGGTGAGCGTTTCCACCGTCCGGGTGTGGTGGCCGGCGCCGAAGACGTAGGCGACAGAGCCGTCGGGCGACGGAAGCGGTGCCAGCCCTTTCGGCGGCGGGAAGACGTTGGCCGCCTTGTAGATGACGTCGTCCTCCTGATCGGGGAAGAGGATGCTGCCGTCCGGTCCCACCCGGACGTCGTACGGCGCGATGGCCGCCGCGCGAGCCAGCGGCGCGTTCAGTTGCAGCGTGCTCGACGAGCTGTTCGCCCCCGCAAGACGCGTGGCGATCCCGCCGGGTGCGACGCCGTAGACGATGCCGTCGTCGAGCGCGATCACCACCGTGCCGTCGGGGGCGACGTCGAGCCCGGTGGGGATACCCGGAAGCGAGCCGCTGCTGGCGGGAGCGCCGTCGAGGAGCGTGCCCGTGGCGTTGTTCGAGCCGGCGAAGATGGTGTGCGTTCCGTCGGGGCCGATGCGGTGAACGACGCGCTCATCCGAGGCGTAAACCGTGCCGTCGGGAGCGACGGCGACGGCAAGCGGGAGGATGCTTTGCGTCGTGGAGGCGCCGAAGATGGTCGTGGCGGTTCCGTCCGGCGCGACGCGCAAGACGCGATTGCTGTCGGCGATGTAGAGCGAACTGTCCTGGCCCACGGCGATGGCACTTGGCGAAATCGAAAGATCGGTGGCCCGAACGCCGTTCGGTCGCGCGACGTTGGTCTGGCCTCCTCCGGCAACCGGCGTGAGTCCGCCTCCGTCGAGCCGGTAGACCGTACGGGCGCTGAACGATGCGACATAAAGCGTTCCGTCGGGTCCGACGGCGAGCCACTGCGGATTGACGCTGGTGGTCACTGTGGAGATCGTCCCGTCAGGAGCCACCTTCCTGATCCGGTTCGGCTCGCCGAGGTAGATCGTTCCGTCGGGAGCGAGAGCGATCGTGAAGGGGAAGTCGAGCCTGGCGTCGGTGGCGTTGCCGCCGTCGCCGCTGAAGCAGCAGCCGCCGTTGCCGGCAACGCGTGTCAGCGCCAGCGCACGATGCGTCTGATCGGCGTCACCGCTCCGTTGCTGTCCGGCGCCGTCGTAGATCGTCTGCCCGTTCCCGTCATAGATGCGTTGCGGGCTGAAGTTCCAGCCGCCGAAGAGAGCCGAATCGCCGGCGTCGAGGTGGCCGAGCATCAGGCGGAAGGTCTGCGAGAGAGCCGCCTGCGATCCCGAGCGTGCCGGACCGGCCGGCACATCGGGAATGACGCCCCAGCGCGGTCCGAGGACGATTGCCGACGTCGTCCCGTAGACCTGCTGGTAGACGTAACTGATCGTGATCGCGGCCTCGCGAGCGCCGGCCAGCGTTCGGCCGTAGGCGTCCTTGCCGTCCCAGGTGTAGGTGTACGACTGGTTGATCTGGGGCGGGAGCGAAATGCTGGTGAACTGACCGGCGATGCTGATCGCCAGATCGACCCGCTGTAGAGACGATGGCACCGTTGCACCGGTCAGTTGAATCGTCGTCGAGTACTGCGTGCGGGCGTTGCGTGAGCTTGCATACTCGAGCGCGAACGGTGTGCCGACGATCGGAATCGACTCGCGGAGCGTGGATGTAAAGCAGTTGACGATGGAGTGGCCGTTCTGTTCGCCGCAGGAATCGTTCTGCGAAGGGGCCGGTATCCAGTCCGGCTGCTGCTGGCCAGGCGAGGTGGCATCGGCGGGTAGGAGGAAGGAGAAGTTGAAGTCCCAGGCCGTAAAGTGCCGCAGGGGAATGCGCCAGAGGGTCTTGCCGGCCGCGTACAGAGTGGCCAGCGTCTGGCGCTCCGCGGCATCGACGCCGATGGTGCTGGCGTCGTCCGCGACTCCGTCGCCGTTGAGGTCGAGGTCAGCCGCGCCACTGGTGATCGAGACGATCTTCAACACGATGCCGTTGTCGGAGGCCACCCACTTCGCGTTGGCCGGATCGTACGACCCCGACGGCACGGCGGTGCCTACCGGCAAGGAGGCGAAATTGTCGACATAGAACGGGACGGGCCTGGAGAAGACGACGGACGATGCGCCGGCGTTGATCGCTTCGTCGGCAGCGAGGTCGACGCAGTACGTGTAGGCGACGGACGGCGGGAGCGGAGCCGGCATCGCCTTCGGCCCGTTCGGGCCGACGGTCAGTTCGGTGGCGCGGAGGTGCAGCGCCGGAGCCGGCTGCAGCGAGCCATCGGGCATGACCAGTTGCGCGGTCGTGCCGGCCGGAATGATGACCGTTGCGCGGCGGCTGCCGTCCTGATCGGTGACCGCGCCCCCTCGGGCAACCAGGTTCGTCGTCGAACCGAAGCTGATGGCGGTGACCTGCGCATCGTAGGCGACAAGCGCCACGTCGCTGAGCGTCGGCCGGTCTCCCCAGCTCGTGGCCACGAGCCGTTGCACGGTGATATAGCCGCTTCGCGAGAACTGAAGCGTCAGCGCTCCGCCGCCGTTGATGACGAAGTCGAAACGGCCGTCGGCGCGTGTGAGCGTCTGGCCGAATTCCGGATGGTTGACCGCCGTCACCCTGACGCCGCCGAAGGGCTGGCCGGCCAGCGTAATCAGCCGGCCGCGCACAACGGCGGCGCGATCGTCGCTGATCGCGTTCGCCGCGACACCGGTCTGAATGGCGTTCGCCCCGCTGTAGAGGAAACGGATCTCGTCGGCCAGCGGGGCGACGATGGTGCGATCGAGCCGCGGCGCAACCGTGGCCGGATCGGGTGGCAGCGGCTCGGGGTTGCGGACCGTGAGCGTCACCGCGTTCGAGAGATTGCCGAGCGTGGCGGTGATCGTCGTCGATCCCGGGCTCAGCGCGTGCGCCAGCCCACCCGCCGATATCGTGGCGATGGCGGGGACACTGCTGCTCCACGACACTTGTGCGGTCACGTCGGTGGTGGTGCTGTCGGAGGCGACGCCGAGCGCGGCGAACTGCTGCTCCTGCGCGGGATCGAGAGTGGCACCGGCCGGCGCGATCGCGAGCGAAACGAAGGGAGGCTCGTAGCGGTAACCGCCGGCAAGGGTGACCGAGCCGGCGGGGGTCGTCACCGTCACATCGACGCTGCCGATCGCTCCGGGAGGCGTCGTCGCCAGAAGCTCGGTCGACGAGATGAAGGTCACCGCGGCCGCCGTGTTGCTGCCAAACATCACTTGAGTCGCGCCGGCGATGAAGCCGCTTCCGAAGATTCGGACGGATGTACCGCCCGCGGGATCGCCGCTGCGCGGATAGCGATCCGTGGCCGTGAGCTGCGGCAGGATCTGGCGAATCGCGTCGTTCTTCGCGTCAGCCACGAAGAGCGCCCCGGCGAAGGCAAGGCCGGCCGGCTGGTTGAATTGGGCGGTGGACAACGCGCCGTCCACGTAGCCGGCTTTGCTGCTGCCCGCCAGAGTCGAGACAAGCCCGGCGGCGATCTTGCGAATGGCGCTGTTGCCCGTATCGGCTACGTAGATGTTGCCAGCGTCATCGACTGTCACGGCTGATGGATTGCTGAACTCGGCAACTGCAACAGCGCCGTTCACGAAACCGTTGTGGCCTGTGCCCGCGAGCGTCGTGACGACGCCGGCGGCGAGTTGCCGGATGCGGTTGTTGCCACTGTCAGCGATGATGACGGCACCCGATGCCGTCACCGCCACGCCAGCGGGGGTCTTGAGGAGCGCCTGCAAGGCGGTTCCGTCGGCGAAGCCGCCGTGGGCGCCGCCGGCGATCGTGGTGACGACGCCGGCCGGGGTAACCATCCGGATCTGATCATTGCCGCTGTCGGAGACATACAGATTGCCAGCCGCATCGAGAGCAAGCCCCGCGGGAGACTTGAATCCCGCCTGCGTTCCGGTGCCGTCGCGCGACTCGGCGCGGCCGGAGCCGGCGAAGGTGCTGACGGTGCCGTCCGAGGTGAGCCTGCGAATCACGTTGTTTGCGGTATCGGCGACGTAAAGGCACTGCCGAACCGGATCGAACGCGACAGCACCGGGCTCTTTGAACTTTGCCTGCGCCGCGGCGCCGTCGGTCAACCCTGGCTTGCCGCTCCCCGCGATCACTGCTGTCTGACCGTTCGGCTGAATGGCCACGATCTGGTGATGCATCGTGTCCGCGACGTAGACCATGCCGGCGGACGAGACGGTGACGCCGGACGGCTGCTTGAGCACGTCGTGGCCCTTGTCCGACGCCGCGAGCGTGTTCACCCTCAACCAGGAGGGGTCGGGGGCTAGCGTGAACGAGAAGGTTGCCAGCGGAGCCCCGCCGACGGTGATCTGCACGTTTCCAGTGGTTGCGGAGAGGGGAACGATGACTTCCAGAGACGAGGCGGTATGGCTAACGATGGACGCGGCGACCGTGCCGCCCGACGTGGAGAAGACCACGCCGGCACTGCCGGCATCGAGGCCTGTTCCGACGATCAGCGCGCGCCCACCATGCGGCGCGGACGATGGAATGATCTCGGTAGCTGTTGCCGCTGAAAGCGACGTTGCGCAGAGGGAAAGAAACGTCATGCAGCAGACCGTGACGATGCGCCGGATGGAAAACATGGACTCTCTCCTTACGGGGAACATGACTGTGACGAGTCTCTTAGCGAAACGTTACGGCCGGGCGAAACGCGCAACGGACAAGGCTTTGTGGCCACGACCCTCTCTGAATCGGGATACCGCTGGAGGAGTGCCGCGGAGGGAACCGTCGTTACACCAGCGCCTCAAGAAAGGGGGGACGAAAACGAGGTCGCGATGATGCTCGACACGCCGGAGGAAGGTGCGCGCCGCGCGCAGGATCTCGGGGGTGATCGATTTTCTAGCGGCAGCTTCCTTGATGTAGGCGAGCGCTGTGAGCGCGCTCTCCGTCCGAGCGGCCTCGGTCAGCGTCTCGACTAAACCGGTAGCCAGGCGCTCGATGTCGTCCGCCTCGCCGAGGGCGAGCATGATCTCGAAAGCTTCGACCATCGCCACGGCGCCATCCGCGACGACCATTTGCTCTTCGAAGACCTCGCTCACGGCCAGGAGCTGCGCAATGGCTTCCCGATGATGTCCAAGATCCCGGGCGACTAACGCTAGCCCCCAATCGCAGCGGAAATGCCGAATTTCGCGACGGCGATCCGGCGCATGAGGGGCGCATACATATCGCAGATGGCATCAAACGGAGACGCGGCAGCGGCTGGATCCGCTGCCGAATCGTCAGTTTTACACGCGGTCGCGGCGATGGCGATCGTCGCGGCAGCCTGAATTCGATCGAGGTGCTCTGCTTTCGGCTTCATGCGCGGGAGCGCATCTTAGCCGACCACGGACAAAGCTCCCGATTCACCAGACCGTTGGGAAACATCGAGCCGATCGCATCGCTCGATTGGACAACGCGCTGATTCAATTGCCGCGAATTCTGAAAGAGGGGCAACCGCCCGGACGTCTTCGTTACCGCCCGATCACCCCGGCGGAGTGCTGCCCTTGCATTCAGGCGGCGGAGGATCGGTGGGGACGACAACATCGAGAACGTGGGCAATGATTTGTCTGATGCGGGAAAAGAGGTCGTGAGACACGCTGCCACCATGTGGCGCTGCCATCGCCGGGACCGTCGTCGACAGGACCGCGACCAATAAAACACCCAAAACAGACTTCCGAACGTGATTCCGCATAAACCCTCCCCTTTTCGGTTCTTAACCGGATCAAGAAGGGCGCCCTACCCATGAAGTGACGCCAGCAGCGGAATCCTGAGTGTTTTTTATTGGATCTGCTGAAATTCTTCGTGCGGGCGGTCGGGGAGACGCTCCAGAAATCCGCGGACGTGGCGGACTTCTTCGGGCGTAACCTCTCCACCGGCAACAGCTTCCGCGAGATAGGCCAGCGCTTTTTTGGCACTCCGGGTCATTCCCTCCGACGAGAATGTCAAGGTAATGCCACGGCAGAGGCCGGCGACGCGCTCGGGTTGATCGGCGGCCAGCAGCCCGGCCACCAGGTCGAGCGTGGCCAGTGCGGAGTCGTTTGCCATTCCGAGCTGGCTGAGCTGGACGCGAGAGCGCTCCAGACCGGCCAGACCCTCGTCGAAATCTCCCCGATCGAGCAGCAGTGCGGCCCTGGCCCAGTGCAGACGGGCACTCTCGGTCGGCATGTCGAGATCGTCGATGACCGCGATGGCGTCGGTGTAGTAGGCGGCCGCCTTCGTGTATTCGTGAAGACGGGTGTAGGAGTTTGCCGCGTTGGCCAGAGCACGAGCGAGCGTTTCGGGCTCGTGCGCGGCGCGCGCGGACGTTGCCACGCGCTCCAGGATCACTACTGCTTCCCTGTCGCGATCGGCATTGTAATAGCCGACAGCCTCCGCCAGCAGAGCGGAGAGGTATCTGCGCGTATCCCCATAGACATGGAAGGTGGCAGCAGCGGAACGCGCGCAGACGATCGCGTCATCGAAACGCTCCATCCTGCTATAGACCGTGGCCCGGACGTACGCGACGATGGCCAGATCGAACGGCTCGACGTGGTCATCCCCCTCGAACGCTTCCTCGGCGCGGTCGAGCGCCTCCTCGGCCTCCTTGAAGCGGCCGAGATAACGAAGGGCGTTGGCGCGCTCTTTCCAGGCCGTTCCGGCGTACCAGGCCGATCTCGCCTTCAACGGTTCCGGGAGTTTCCTGGCGATGCTGAGGGCCGTGTCGGCGAGGACGAGGCCGAACTGTGGCTGGCGCTCGTGCATGCCGTTGGCGACTTTGCAGAGCAGCCGGATGACGGCCAGGGTGAAGAAGCGCGGGTCGTCGTCGATGCGCGCCTGGCGGAAACGGATGGCGGAGTCGACGAGCGGCATCACCAGATCGCGGGCGTGGGCGTCGGCGGAGGCGATGGCCCGGGCCTGGTCGAGAAGCGCGGGGGGCGCGTTGCGGCGGGCCGGCATCGACTCGGCCACTTGCCACGGCAAGGGGTCGTGCAGGGCGTTGTCGAATGCCTCAATGATGTCGAGGGCGTCCCGGCAGTCGCCGCAGCCGGATACATGCTGCTCGACCGATTGCCGGTCGTCGGTTGCCTCGGGACGCAATGCGTAGGCGGATAGTTCGTCTTCGGTATAGTGGCTCATGATCCTGATCTGGTGATTGCGGTGTAGATCTGCCGTGCGCGCTTTCGGCACGACGACAACAGTTGCCAAACGTATGCAGGAGACGTGTCAAGCTCCTGGGCGATCGATTCGGCGCTCTCGTCACGAAGGTAATAGCGGCGCAGGGTCTCGCTGCACTTGCCGCCGAGCCGGGCCAGGGTGGCGCCGAGGCTGAGGCGGAGCGCCCAGCGCTCCAGCTTGGCCGCTTCGTCATCGTTGGGCGTCAGCTCATGGTGAGCCAGCAGCGGCTCTTCGTTCTGGCGCTTCCGCCAGTAGTGCTTGCAGGCGTTGTTGATCGAGCCGATGAGGAAGGCCTTCATGTCGTAGGCCTCGGGCTGCCGCTCGAGGAAGGAGGCGAAGATGTCGTGGACGAGCGCCTCGGCATCACAGGAAGGGATGCGGTACCGGTGCTGCGCGATCGAGCGGAGCAATCCCTCGTGCTCCCGATAGAGCACTTCGAGGGGATGTGCGGTCGGAACCTCGGACTGGTCGTCTGTCACATTCGGCGTCACATTCGGCGTCACATTCGGCGTCACATTCGCCCACCACAAGTACGCACGTGCTGCGGATCTTCCAGAAAAATAAACTACCTGCGGCCACGCCGCAGCCCCACGGCCACGGCGATTCCCGCCCGATGCCGTGCCGGCGACCGGTTTCCATCCAACGCTCCGGACACCCTCAACAGCACGGTTTGCGGCAGGGTTACCCATCACCAATCAACATCTCCTACCAGAGGAGTGACGGAAAGGCGGCAGTCCCTACCCTCCGATGCAAAAAAAGTGACGAAAGGGCACTTTTAGGTGGCTTTTGGGTCTCTTTTGCTTCGCGCGGCGCCTCTAATCGAGGTGGTAGAGGCGAATCGACTTGCCGATGCGCGATCCATGCGCGCCGCGGTGTCATTGGGTCACGATTCTAAGCGCACGTCGCGCGTGCGCGCCCTTACCCCGGCGGCGGAGAAGTGGTCGTGGTGGGCGGCGGAGGTGCGGTCGTCGTCGTGGCCGGCGGCGGAGTCCCGGTATCGGTCCTGGAGAAGCCGCCGGTCAGCGTGGGCGGGGCGGGTTCAGGAGTGATCGGGGGGAGCCCCTGTGTGCCGGTCACCGACTCGGGGGCGACAGGCATGCCGGCCGTGTCGAGGGCGATCGGATTGCCGAACTGATCGAGCGCCGGCTCCGGAGGCGCCTGCGGGCTGTGCAGCGGACAGGGATTCATCGGCTGCGTCCCGGCCTTGAAGGCCTCGGTAACGACGACGTTCGGCGGGCAGGCCGGCACACCGAGCCCCCCGCTGGTCTCGTCGATCTGGGCCGTGACGATGCCATCCGGCGACGCGAAGTCGACGTTCGGCTGGCCTGCGGTGACGGCCTGCATGTAGCGCGTCCAGATCGGTACGGCGCCGGTCCCGCCGGAGAGTCCGGTCGGGGCGTTGTCGTCGAACCCGATCCACGTCAGCGTCAGCGCCTTCGGAGTGAATCCGATGAACCAGGCATCGCGCTTGTCGTTCGTGGTACCGGTCTTGCCGGCGGCGGTCAACCGGAAGCCCATGGCCCGCGCGCCGCCGGCCGTTCCGCGGTCGACCACGCCCTTCATCACGGTGAGGAGGATGTACATGTCGCGCGCAGGAAAGACCTGCACCGGTTTGATCTCGTCGCCGGCAGAGAGGATGCGGTTGCGGTCATCGGTAACGAACTTGACGGCATGGAGCGGCACGCGCGAGCCGACGCGGGCGACGGTGGCGTAGGCATCGGCCATCTCGATCGGTGAAAGATCGACCGCGCCGAGGAGCATGGCCGGATTCTTCGAGTCGATGTCGGAGACGACACCGAGGGTGTGCGCGGTGCGGGCGATCGGATCGAGACCGCAAGCCAGACCGATGCGCACCGAGGCCGAGTTGAGCGACTGCTCGAGCGCCTCGGCCACGGTGACGGTCTGGTGATAGACGTCTTCGTAGTTCCGCGGCGACCAGTCCTCGGAGAACCGTCGCTTGAGGATGAAGCGCGTGTCGCTGACCAGCGTGGCCGGGGTGATGTTCTGATTGGAGAGACTGGGCTCGAATGCGGTGGCGTAGACGAACGGCTTGACGAGGGAGCCGATCTGCCGCCTGGCATTGAGGGCGCGGTTGAACTGATTGATGTCGTAGTTACGCCCGCCGATCAGCGCGCGGATCTCGCCGGTCGGGACGTCGACGTTGATGATCGCCCCCTGCAACGGCTGACCGGGACGCCGCAGCCGGCGGCTCCCCTTCTCCAGCGCGGACAGCCCCGCTTCGATCGTCCGCGAGGCGGTGTCCTGGGCGTTGAGGTCGATGGCGGTATAGATCTGCAGGCCGCGTCCCTTGACGTCTTTGATGCCGTAGTCGCTGGACATCTCCTGAAGCACGCGGTCGACGTAGTAGGGAATCGACGCCAGACCGCTGCGCTGGCGGAACGGCTGTGGAGGCAGCTTCGCGGCCATGGCCGCGTCGTACTCCTGTTGCGTTATCTTCTTCTGATTGAGCATAAGTCCGAGGACCGTGCTCCGGCGCTGGAGCGCGAGGTCGGGACGGGTGAAGGGGGAGTAGTTGTTCGGGCTGCGTATCATGCCGGCCAGCAGAGCGGCCTCGGCGAGGTTGAGCTCGGATACAGGCTTGCCAAAATAGAAACGGGCGGCCTCGCCGACCCCGAGGATGGAGATGGAACGGTTCCGCCCGAGGTAGATGTCGTTCAGGTAGGCCTCGAGGATCTCGCGCTTGGAGAACTTGGCGTCGAGGATCACCGCCATGAAGGCTTCGGTCGCTTTTCGTTTGAAGGTCCGCTCGTTGGTGAGGTAGTAGTTCTTCACGAGCTGTTGCGTCAGCGTGGAGCCGCCCTCGGTGACGCCACCGGCGCGAACGTTCCGGAAGAGCGCGCGCATGAGTCCGATCGGATCGACGCCGGGGTGGTGCCAGAAGCGCACGTCCTCGGTGGCGACCACCGCGTCCTGCAGCACCTGCGGCACCTGATCGAGCGTGACGGGACGCCGGTTCTCGAGCTGATCGCTGAGGATCGAGGCGAGCAGCTCGGGCTCGAGCGCGGCGTTGTCGATCGGCGCGGCCTGACGCAGGGAGACAACCGAGGCGATGCCGCCGTTCTGGAAGACTACGCGCACCGGCTGGGCCGGATATTGCCCGCTCGGGTGGGTGAAGGCCCGCGTGTAGAGATCGATCTGACCGCGGCCGGGAACGTAATCGCCGCTCTGCGCGAGAGCGGCGACCTGACGATAGCCGAGCCGATTGAGCTTCTCGACGAGATCGTCAGGACCGAGGACGACACCGCCGTGAAGCGGCGTGAAGTCGGTGAAGATGCGCGTCGGCAGCGAGAGGCGCCGGATCTCGAACTTGCCGACCGACTGTTTGTAGACGTAGAGCGCCAGGAGCGCCGTCGCTACAAGGATGACCGCCACAGAGATGGAGATCGCCTGAAAAACGGTGCGGCGGCTGGGAAGGCGTGCGTTGAATGCAGTCACTTGCTACCGAGCGGCAATTGCAAGGTTGCGTCCACCTCGCTCGCGGCGGTAAGAGTGGAAGATCGAACCGTCGCATCGCGTGCAGAGGCGGGAGTCGTGAATGTGCTCCGGCGCGAAGCCGCGTTCGATGAGCAGAGCGGTTGTCAGGCCGGGCAGGTCGATGTGCGGTCTGACGCCGCTTCGATCGATAAACGACTCCGCCTCGGCGTACGACTTACGAAACTCATCGACGACTTCCTCCCCTACTTCGAAGCAGCAGACGCGGATGGATGGCCCGAGCCACGCCTGGGCACTGGCGCTTACGGTGCTGAGGACCTCGATCGCTTCTGCCGCGATCTTCTGCACGGCTCCGCGCCATCCGGAATGGATGTTGGCGATGATGCCGCGGTCCATGTCGGCGATGGTGATCGGAAGACAGTCCGCAACCTTGATGCCGAGGGCGGTACCGGAGTCGGACGAGAAGAGCGCGTCGCACGAGTCGCACTCGCGCCATCCCGTTCCGCTGGTTGCCCGCACCACGCTTTTACCGTGCACCTGGACGCAGGTGGAGAGGGTGGCATCGATGCCGAAGCGATCGTGCACGATACGCATCAGCCGAGCGGCGGCGTCCTGGTCAAGGCGTCCATCGAAATCGATGGTCGTGTAGAAAAGGGCGAAGCCGGCCGGCAGCGACGGCGGAACGACGATGCGGCCGATGCCGGTCTGTTCGATGGGCCAGGACAAGCGCGCGGATTCTAATGCGCAACGATAGGCGCGCTGATCTCCGAGGAGTCGGTCCCCTCGCCCTCCTCGATATCCTCGGTGAAGATCGTCTGGCCGACGAGTACCTGGTTCCGCAGATCGCCGGGGACATTCATCGTGAACGAAATGTCGCCGGTCACCGTGGCCGATAAGTTCGTCTGGGGATCCTGGGCGATATAGCCGCCCCCGCTGCTCTTGAAGATCCGGATCGAATATTGATGAAATCCGGTGTGCCTTCCCTCGGCCGGCAACACGCCGCGAACGGTGGTCATCTTGTGGACCGGGTCATACACCGCGTCGATCAGCACCGGCGCCGGCGGCATGCGCCCGGAGGGATCGGTGCGCGTCGGTCCGTTCAGTCCCCAGTCGTAGTCGAAAAGGCCGTTCGCGAAGATCCCATCGATCCCGGCATTGACGTGCAGCGCATCCGGCCCGACGGCGACGCCGAAATCGCGGTTGTAGGCGATGGTGCCTCCAATCGTCGCGTTGCCACCGTTGATGAGGACGCCGCTGGCGCCGTTGCCGAGCGCACGTCCATCACGTCCGACACCCATGCGGCACGAACCGATCCCGGTGAGCAACGCGGACCAGACGGCCACACCGCTGCGTTGATTGCCGCTGATGGTGCTGTTCGAGATCGCGGCGATGGCGAATGGCGACTCGACGGAGATCCCGCGCAACCCATTCGGCCGTGCCTCGCTGGCATTCGTGTCGGTGCCGATGAAGCAACTTTCGACCGTCAGTGTCCGCTGCACGCGGTAATCGTTCGCGTGAGTCTCCGCCAGCAGGATCCCGTTCTCGGCGAAGTTGTTGACGGTCAGACCCAGAACCGTAACGCCGCACGAGGAGAGAATTTCCAGTCCGTTCGCAAAGCCCGCTTTCGCGCCGCTGATCTCCACGGGCCGGCGGATGTCCTGAGAGGCGTCCGGCGCGATGCCGCCGTCGATGGTGAGGTTGCACGCCGTCACCGCCGGCAGCGGCGATTGCGGCTCGATCGTCATCGGCCCGGCAAAGGTAACCAGGCAGGCGACCGTGAAGTCACAGCGCTCGTTGGCGCGCGCGATTACCTCACGGAAGGAACCGGCGCCGAAGTCGTCCGCCGTCGTCACGGCAAAGGAGCGGTAGACGTTGACCACCAGCTCCGCCGAGATGCTCGGATGGGTATTCGGCAACGACGTGGCCAGCGTCGCCGGAATGACGAACCGTCCGCCGTCGGTCGTTGTCGGCGCGTCGAATGCGACCTGCAGCGGCTTCGAGAAAGCCGTCGGCGCGGCCAGCGATGTGCCGCAAACGGTCGTCGTCGACGAGGTCGAGCAACTCCACTGATCTCCGCTGGCGGTGAAGTTCGCGATGACGGAAGGCACCGTCATGGTGATGACCACGTCTACCGCCTCGGTATTGGTGTCGTCAACCGATCGATCAGCGAACAGGTTCCACGCCACGCGGCTACCGGACCGCACCGGCGGATTCTGCGAGCCCTGGGCCGCCAGAAAGATGCTGACCGTTGCGGCGGCCGGGAAGGCGGCAAAGAGGAAGAGAACGAAAACGGCGAGAAGGATCTTTGGCGTCACGGGTGCACCTCGATCGGCACGCTCAGCTCGGATGAATCCATCGGAAGTGCATCGAGATAAAGGTAGCTGTTGGATTGTCCAACCAGGGTGTGGCCGCGCATATCACCCTGGATCGTAACCGCAAACGGAAAGTCCCCGTCGCTCGATCGGGCGGTGACGAGAGTGTTGGCGCGACTTTGGTGGCCAGCTTCTTCATAAACAATGACCTCGAGGTAGGCAAACCGAACCGGCGTGAGACTTTCGTGGGGTATGACGCCTCGTACCGTGGTGACGTTCCGCGCCGGGTCGTACGCGGCGTCGAGGAACACCGGAGCCGGGGGCATCCGGCCGGACGGATCGATGCGCGTCGGGCCATCGAGGCCCCAGTCAAAGTCCTGAACCCCGTTCGCGAAAATGATCTCGGGCATGGCTGTAACGTGCAGCGCATGCAAACCGACGCCGACGCCGAAGTCGTGATTGTAGGCGACAGCTCCGGCGTTGCCGCCCACGGCAACGGCTCCGCCATCGACGAAGACGCCGCTGGCTCCGTTGCCGAGGGGCATGCCGTTGCGGCCAGCCCCAATGCGGCAGGAAGAGATGTACACACCCGCAGCGTCCCAGACGGCAATGCCGCTGTACCGGTTGCCGCTGATCGTGCAGTTGTCGACAAAGGCGTTCGTGAACGGCGTCTCGATGGCGATGCCGCGCATGCCGTTCGGCCGCGCTTCCGTGGCGGTGGTGTTGGTGCCGATGAAGCAGCCTTCAACCGTGATCTGCGCCTGCCCGCTCGTCGGTGGCGCCTTCGGTTCCGCGAGCACGAGGCCGTTTGCAACGAAGCCGTTGATGGTGATGCCGCGCAGCGTGACACCGCGAAACGTGCGGATCTCGAGGCCGTTGGCGAAACCGGCTTTGGCGCCGCTGATCTCCACGGGACGCTCGACGTCGAGCGACGTGCGGAGCGCGACGCCGCCGTCGATCAACATGCCGACGGTGATCGCCGGGAGCGGCGACTTCGGCTCGATCGTCACCGGCCCGGCAAATGTCATCTTGCAGGCGTTCGTGTCGCACAGCGTGTTCGCCCGCGTGATGTTGTCGCGCAACGAGCCTGCGCCGAAATCGTCCGCGGTCGTCACCACCAGCATGCGATAGACGTTTACGAAGACGTCTGCGACGTTGCTCTCGGGGTGATCGTCGGTGACCGTCGTGGTGAGCGTGGCCTTGCCGAGGAAGCTGAGCCCGTCCGGCGACGACGGCACATTGAAGTCGACGATGATTCCGGGAAATGGCGGCATGGCGGCCAGATGGGTTGTGCAGGTGACGGTCGTCCCGGCGATGCCGCATGCCCAGCCGCCGAACTCACCCGGCGCACTGATGTTCGTCGATCCCGGCGGCAGCGGAATGGTGACTGTCGCGTCGGTAGGGTCATCCGTGCGGCAGCAGACCGGCGACACGAAGGCACTGACGCGTGCACGAACACCCGGATCGACCGGCGAGATGACGCTGGTAACCGACAGGATGTAATCGACGGAAGCGGCGGCGGGAAGAGCGAAGAGGACGAGTAGAAAGGGAACGATCTTTCGGGTCACGTTCACGCACAATAACTGTTTAGTTCGCATCGAGCAAGACGATGCCCGTCCCGATCAGCCTGCCACATCAGTCATCGTGTATCGGAGCAACCTCATCGTAAGCGCGTTAGTACAAATAAAGCAGGTACAAACTTTGAATAATTAACTCACAGGAGCGTACAACACGCTCCTCTATGAAGTTCGGAGGAAATCATGGATCGCAAACGAAGCAGTCTGTTCCTCACGTTGGTAGCCTGCGGCGCACTCTCCCTCGGCTTGATCGGGTGCGGGTCGGGCGGCGGTTACAGCAAGCCAGCCAACCCCATGCCCGGGCCGTATACCCCGCCAGCAGGCAGTTCGGGAGCGGCATCCTCACTCCGCACGCCGGTGAACAATCCGAGTGTGCCGGGAGCAAGCAACGTCGCCAGCACGCAGCAGGCTGGCCGTTGAACCCCGAGCAAAACCGGGAGGGCTGACATCAGCTCTCCCATATCCCGGCCTTATCTGATCCATTCCGCAATCACCCCACCCAGCTCCCCCTCCCTGCCGCTGAAAGCGTGATCCGCATCATTCATCACGACGATCTCCGCCCGATCGCTGATGTATCGCGAGAGGATGGCCACGCAGCCCGGAACGTCGCCGAAACAGAATTCGTCGCGGTCGCCGTAGATGTAGAGCGACGGTTTGCGGATGGCGTGGACGTATCGGAAGGGACGGCGTGAGAGCCTTGTCCCGTTCATGACCTCGTGGAAGGGGAAGACGTTGTAGTCGCCGTTCGGGTTGGCGACGTCGTAGAGTGCGCGCCAGCTCATCATCGAGCCGGCGATAGGCGGCGCGAGCGCGTCGCCGCGCCGCATCGCTATTGCCTTCGTCAGCAGGGCGCGGAAACGGCGTGCGCCGAGTTGCTTGTACATTAGTCCGGTGTCGTCGCCGCCGGCGATGAGGACGTAGCGTCTGGCGCGGTTGCGCGGCTTGTAGTGATCGTAGACGGCGATCTTGTTGGCGCCGGTGGAGTGGCCTGCCAGGGTGATGTCGCGGTAGCCGCGGCGCCAGAGCTCGCGGATGGCGCCGTCGATGTCGGCGACGCAATCGCGGATGCGCTCGAAGGCGGCCCCGCCGAGGCCGTCGCCCGCTCGGCGAACGATGCCGGAACCGCGATTGTTGAACGGGAAGAATGCCATCCCTCTCCCCACGAACACCTCGGCCAGAAGATTCGTGCGCCGCGATTCGAACACCGAGGCGCCCATGCCGTGCAGCCAGATCACGGCGCGCTTCGACGCGCGATCGGGCTCATACAGCAAGCCTGCCAGCGCCACGCCGCCGGCCGCTTCGAACCTTAAGAGGCGGCAGGCTGGCTCGGCACGATCTGCCGTAGGGCGGCGTCCCATCGCCACATCCTCTCACGCGTCAGGTGCGCGCCGCCGAGCCAGAAGCCGGCCTGGCTTCCGTTGCCGAGGTTGACCTCGATGAAGTCGACGGTGCCATCGATCACGTTCCGGCCCGCGGGGGTGATGGTGAAGAGTGCTTTGGGCGGATTGGCCTTTTCTTCGCCGATGATCGTGATCACCGGCACCGCGGCGCTGGAGAGATGTTTCAGATGGCGCAGGAACTCGCCATCGCCGAATCCGAAACGGGGCGGTCTGGAGTCGAAGCGGGTGAAGAGCGAGATGAAGTCAGAGGAGCCGGCATCGATGGCCTCGACCGCGCGGCGCTCGACTTCGCCGAGGCCGTTGTACGTCGACGGGAAGCGCGAAGCATGCAGGAGAAAACCGTCGCGAAGGAAGGGGAAGTCGGCGACGTCCGCGCCGAGGAAACGGTTCAGCGACGTAGGATCGTCGGAGGCGAACGCGCGCCACGCCAGCGCCGCCGCGCTGGCCATGGCCGGGACGACGGCGGAGCGTGACTGGAAGAGGTTGAAGAGATCCTCCTCCGACTGCGTCCCCAGCGGCTGCGGCGACCAGATCAGCGTGATCCGCCGTGCCTTGGACAATCGCGAGAACAGATACAGCAGGTGAATGAGGCAGAAGAGATCGTGCTCGAACCAGAGGACGATTTCCTCTTCCTCGCGTGCCTTGTCGAGATTGAGCTCCTGCTCGAGCAGCTCGTTGCGGATGCGCAGCAGCTTCTCGCCGTAATGCTCGGAGAGGAAGAGCGCGCGCTCTTCGACCCATTCATGCATCGGAAGGTTCGGCCGCACCGGCCCGCCGACGAGCGATTCGCGAAAGGGAACGTGCCGCCCCGGAACGCCGGCCCGCCGCGCCAGCGATGCAGCGACGTCACCGTTGTGGAAGTGAATCATGGGGGCGGATGATAGCGCGGGTTGATGGGGAAATGTCGATCAACGCTACGCCCTGGGGCTTTGACATGCTAAATTGAAGTGTGCTGTTCGCAAGACCTCAGGCAATCTCTTCCATTCCGGCGTTGACACAAGAACTTGAGACCCTTTTGCGAGGGCCTCTGTTTCGCATGTACTTGTTACCGTCGCCCCGAATCTTCCATTACACGTCTCTTCAGGCATACCAGGCAATTCTGACTTCCGGAAAGTTCCGGATGTCGCACTTCCGACATTTGAACGATTCGACAGAAATGAGGCACGGTCGGGCGGCTGTTAACGATCTCTTTAGGAGTGAGATGAATCGTCGTGACGCGACCTCTGAATTCTTCGATTACTGCCGTTTCTTCTTCAACGAGATAGATGACAGCGCAATCCAGTACTTTGTGTCATCCTTCAGCTCTCTTCGCGATTCCGTCAAGCTCTGGTCTCGATATGGCAGCAAAGGTAAGGGCGTGGCGATCGGATTCGAAACAGGCAGGATGGAGGGCGAGCCTTCAGATCCTTCTTCCTTTTTCGTCGCGCGTGTCACCTACACGCCTTCACAACAGATCGACCTCCTCTCGCCACTGCTATTCGCGGCAAAGAAGGTATTGTCTAGTTATATTGCTCGATTCGGGTATGACGTATGCGACGCTGCTATTCAGATGTTTGCTTCCAAAAACTTTGTAGTCACTTAAATCATCATTCGATTTCACTTAAGAGTGAGAATTGGAATGTCGAGCATGAGTGGCGAACGGTATTTCCACTCCTACGCAACGATCCGGAGGAGCGAAAGAAACGCGTAAACGCTCGATCCGATGGACGTCCGTACGTGGACGTTCCTGTACGGAGTGCCGGATCTGGAAACCTGCGAATGCCCATCGCCGAGGTGATCGCTGGCTCCGAAGCGGATGCACAAGCAATAAGGAAGACGCTCGATGGCCTTGGCTACCGTAGTGTGCCTGTCAGCATTTCGGCGGTGACTGCTGCTGACATTGCCAGCGTCGATAGCGACCCCTGATGACGTCTTCACTGAGAGATTGCTGCATTCGTACTGAAACCTACGGCTTCCACCGCACCCCCACCCACCCTCGCGTTTTGCGCGTGAGGCGCACCTGCGCGACGCCAGCGGTGAGCTGGAGCGCCGGCGTTTTGACCAAGGGCATCGGTGGCACTGAGATGTTGCTCTCGACACCGATGAGGTCAACGTCGCTGGCGAGGTGGTGGCGCTGCCAGAAAGCGGTGAGACCGGATGCGGCGATCGAGAGGCGTTCCCCGCGATAGGTTGCGGCGGTAAGCGAGCCGCGTTCGAGCGCGGGGTCGAGGATGCGGTCGATGAGGAGCGAGTCGGGCTCGATGGTCGAGGCGGTGCCGCCGAGGGTGAGGTGGCGACCTTCGGCGAGTGACGCACCGAAGGTCAGGCCCCCCGATCGGAGCTCGGCGCTGGCCGTTCCCTGAACGTGATTCGCGGAGTCGGTGGCGATGTCGATGCGCTCGGAGGCGATCCGCCGCTGCCTCGTGATCGCATGGGCGTCGAGGAAGGCGCGATTGCGGTGTTGTTCGAAGAGACCGCCGCCGCTGATGGAGAGCCGGGCCAGGGGGAAGACGGCGTCGCGCGTGGCGCGCAGCTCCAGGCCGCGTGTATCGCGCGAGTCGAAGAGATGAGCGCCGAGCGTGATCGGAAGGCCGCGCCAGGCCGAGGCGATGGCGCCTCCGCGCGGCATCCGATTGCTGCCGATCGCGCCGAGGATGATGGTGTCGAGACGGCCGACGACGTCGCCGAGACGGAGACCGAATTCGGTGGTGCTGCCGAGCGGCGTGTACTGTCCTCCGAAGATCGTGCCCCATTCCTGTCTGCCAAGTCCGTAGGGGCCCGGCGTAACCGGCTCGTCGCGCAGCACGACCGGTGTAGCGGGGGCGGGAGGGAGGGCCGGGACGAGGGAACGGTCGAAGGCCATCGTTTGCGGAGAGACCGCCGAGGTATCGGTCAGACGTCGCACATGGTAGCCGTCGGGATCGAGCGACATGAAGTAGAGAGAGCCGTCAAGCGACGGCGCCGGATCGAGCGCCATGCCGGCGCTGCGCGTGATGAACGACGGGGCTTCTCCATCGAGCCTTGCGATGTCGATGAAGCCGCGGCCGGCAACCGCAGCGAACAGCGTGCCGTTCGGACCCCACTCCGGAGCAAACGCACCGATTGTGGGAAGCGGCTTCCCGTCGACCGCCACATGCCACTCCCCGCTCGTATGCTCGGCCCAGGCGATACGGCCGCCGGCAGCGACGCGGGGATGCGAGTAGACGACGTCCAGCGACGGCGGCGTTCGCGGCGTGACCTCGCCGGTGGCGAGATCGACGATGACGATCTGCGACGCGCCGAAGCGGTTGCGGACGGCGATCGCGTGCGTGGCGTCGATCGGATCGGCGTCCTTCACATCGGCGAGATGCGTGATCCGTTCGTTGCGCCCGGTCGACGGCGTCCAGCGGAAGAGATCGTGGTGGAGGAAGCCGTTACGGTCGGGTTGCCTGTGCGTGTAGACGACGGCAGCGCCGTCGCCCGTCCAGCGCGGGTTTTCCATATCGCCGCCATCGGGCGGTCGAAACGAGTGCAGCGGCTTGCGCGGCGACGGTTTCGTGCGAATCGGCGCAACATCCTCCGGATCGCGTCGCAGCATTTCGGCGATCCGCGTTTCCCGCTTGGCATCCTCTTCGTCCGGACCGGTCGCGTAGACGACGAGTTTCGACTCCCCTTTTTCGGTGCGCAGCACCATCGCCAACTGTTTGCCATCCGGCGAGACAGCCGGATCGCCGCTGCCGCGGGACGTCTCCTGCCACAACTCACCGTCCGTCCAATGACCCGCGTGCGTCACCGTCATGGCGTTCTCCGTCAGCTCGGCGGTGAAGCGGCCGTAGAGCCGCCGCGGCGTATCGCCGAAGACACCGGCGAAGGCGTTATCGAAGCTTCGGCGCTGGCGGGCGGTCATGCGCGCCCAGAGGTGACGCAACGAATCGGGGCCGTTCTTCTCGACCAGCCATTCGAGGAACGCGGAACCAGCGAGATAGGCCATCGACAAACCGAGGAAACGGTGGTCGGAGTCGAGTTGCCCGTACGTCGGGAGTTGGCCGTTCATCGCCCACGTACGGAGGATGGCCGCGCGCATGGCACCGGACGGCCTGCCGCTGCCGGTGATACGGCCTTCGATCAGCGTCGCGTAACCCTCCAGCACCCAGCGTGGCGCGTGGCGCGTGATCGGATTGAGCGGAACGACGTGCGCCAGCGCGCGCTCGAACGGATTGCGCGACGGGCGAAGCAGATGGACGAGGTGGGCGGTCTCGTGGACGGTCAGCAGGTCGATCCAGGTCGAGTACTCGCCGATCTGATCCTCCGGCTCGGGCGGCTCGGCGAAGAGAAGGATGCGCGGCGTATCGAGGAGGGAGATGGTGACGCCGTTCGCCTCCGCGTCCGGATTCTCGACGATCACGTCGGTGACTGTCTCCGGGGCGAACCCGACCTCTGCGACCACCGCCGCCCGCACCGATTCGATCCGCTGCGCGACCCGCGTGGCCCACGCCTCGTACTGGACCGGATAGTGAACGCGGAAGTGCGGCGTGACGATCGTCCGCCATGGCTCATGCGGCGCCTGGGCGTAAATCGTCGATGCGAACAGCAGCGAGAGGAAGGCGAGACGGCGGATCATGCAAAATGCGCCCGCCATGTATGGAGGAGGCGGACGGGGAACCGCACGTTATCTATAGGAGCAACTCGGTCGCCCATCGCCGAGCGGACACTACCGCAAAGGCGTCGGCGCGGTTGCAACGGTTGCCTCAAACAACGCTCTCCGATCGATCCGGGAGTGCGTCCAAGTGACTGCTTCAGGCGGGATGCTTAGTTCGATCAGTAAGCTGGCGAGTCCAGCTTCGACTCCCGCTTCCAGTGGTGCCAGGATTTCCAGAAGCTGCTTGCGTTCATGAAACACGACTGACGCATGCTGCCCGCTTGACAACTCCACTGTAGCGACCAACGCCGGTCCTGGCGACGCAAGCTCGCCGACGGGCTTCATTTGCGGCCACAGCTCACGAATGTCGTCGCGTGAGGCCCGAAGAGTCAGGACGGTCTCGAGGCGCGGAGTCGTGTCAGGCTTTGCAGCGGCAATAGGCATAACCATCCACCCGTTTCACGATCGTCGCCACGATCGCGACGATCTCGCGGTCACCGAGATCCAAAGACTACTCCATCCGAACCGTCGCTCCAATACGCAAATTGTGGCGGCGCACCACGATCTGGCGGCACTCTCGTCCAGAACTCGATGCCCTCCTCCCCATCAGGAAGCGGACCGACGTACGCGTGAACTCGTCTGAAACCAACGCCGTAACTGCGGTCGCCTCCGATGCGTTCGCTGGCACACATCTTCTCGTTGACATGAGCACATTGGAGGCGATGAAACGGTCCATATTCGTCCGTACCCGCTTCGTAGGGTAACCGGCTGAAGACGAGATGCGATTCCATGCGTGCGCGGTCGTCTTCGGCCTGGACACCACAACGTACATCGTGACGTCAGGGCAGATCAAACATCTCTCCTGCCAGCAAGAAGCCATTCGTTGACAAATTTTTTGCCAATGAAGAAGCTCGTGGAGACTCATTCACAAGCTTTCGGAGCCCGTGGACGGAAAGGAAGAACCCGCCCCCAACCCCGCCGCCCGCCCGCTGGCCCAAGCCCACTGGAAATTGAATCCGCCGATGCGGCCGTCGACGTCGAGGATCTCGCCGCAGAGGTAGAGGCCTTTGCAGAGCCGCGATTCCATCGTGTTCAGGTCGATCTCTTCCAGCGGCACTCCGCCCGCCGTGACCTCGGCGTAGTCGAAGCCGCGGTCGCGAATCACGGGCAATGTGAAATCGACGACGTCGTGAACGACGCGCCGGCGCTCGTCCTTCGGCATACGTCCCAGGGGCGTATCCGAGGCCAGGTGGGCGATGAGGCGGTCGGGAAGGCGGTGTCGCAGGACGCTGGCGACCGTCGCGCGCGGATTGCGTTGGGCTGCATCGACGAGCGCGGCATCGACCGATTCGAACGTCTCTCCCGGCAGAAAGTTGGCCGCGAGCGTGGCCGGATGGCTGGCGATCCAGTGGCGACTGATGTCGAGGACCACGGGCCCGCTGAGGCCGAAGTGCGTGAAGAGCATCGATCCGCGGTGACGCTGCACGACGCGGCCGGTGGGCGACTTCACGACCAGCTCCGCCTCGACACTCGTCCCGCTGATCTCTGTGATCCAGTGTCCTTTCGTCACGATCAGCGGCACGAGCGCGGGGAAAGTCTTCGTGACCGTGTGGCCGAGGGCGCGGGCGAGGTCGTATCCCGAGCCGTCGCTGCCTGTCTTCGGCACCGAGCGCCCGCCGGCGGCGAGGATGACGCGATCGGCGCGGATGGCGCTGTTGATGACGAAGCCGGGATCGAGCGACTCCACGTGCATGCCGGTGATGATCTCGACGCCGGCGTCCTCCGCCGCGGTCAACAGCGCATCGACGATGTCGCGGGCGCGGTTGCTGGCCGGGAAGAGTTTGCCTGTTTCCTCGATCTTGAGCGGCACGCCTAGGTCTTCGAAAAAGGCGACGGTGTCAGCCACGCCGAACGTCCGCAGCACCTTGGCGATGGCGTTGCGGCTTCCGTTGAAATCGGCCGCCCGAACGGCCTCATTGGTGACGTTGCACCGCCCGCCGCCGGAGATCACGATCTTCGCCCCGATCCGTTTGGCGCCGTCGATGGCGGCGATGCGCGCACCCGAGGCACGGCCTGCGGCGATGGCCGCCATCAGGCCGGCGGCGCCGGCGCCGATGACGGCGAGGTCGTAGTGGTCAGAGCGTGGCAAGGAGGGTCAAGACTCGGCGCGCGTAGACGAGCGATTCTTCAGTAAGCTTTTCGGGATCTTCGCAGTGATCTTCGTAGTCGGCGATGTTACGGTTGGTTCGAAGACGGCCCAGCAGCTTCGCGACTTCCATACCGGCGTCACCGTACTTCTGAGCGAAGACCAATGAAATCTCTCCGTGTTCCGCGGCACTTTGTCGCGTTCGCACGCGGCGCTCCCGTGCACGGCTACGTGCGGTACCAAAAGCAGCGTAGTACGCGCGGCCAACGGCAGAGCGAAGGCATGCTTCGCGTCCGACACCAAGGTCAGGACGTGAAAGTGCCTCCGCAACGGCAAGAAGCTCAGACCAATCGAAACTCATTCAATGATGAAAATTGAAATTGACCTGCAGCTCGGGATCCTCGCGGTCCCGAATCCAGTGTTCGTCGAACATCATCAGGTCGTCAGCACTTGCGTTAGAGCTCGCCGGTCGCTCGATGTCGACAAACAGATCCCGATCCCCCGACTCATGATCGAACGCCAGCACCAAGTGCAGGGGATGCCTCGGGAACGCCTCCCCCAGCCTTTCCGCCGCCCGGGCCAGCTTCGCCCGCAACGCCGGATTGCGCGCCACGAATGCCGCGGCTTCGGGCGAGATCGACGCGAATATCTCGTCCAGCTCGTTGCGCCACCGGCGAGGCAACGTGGCTCGTGAAGCAGAGACTTTTTTCGGCATCACAACATGATTGTAAGCGGTTGCTGCCATCACGGCCTCCCGATGTCTGGATTGGCCCCAAGACCCGGCAACAACGCAACCGCAACATCACCGAAACACGTTTCCTCCTTCGAACCCGGTACCATTCGCCGCCATGCTTCGCAGAACGCTCGCGCTCATCATCACTCTACTCATCCTTCCGGCCGGCCTCTTCGCGCAGAAACCGCTCGATGCCGCGCAGATCCAGCTGGCACTCAAGAAGCTGACGGTCGTCGGAAGCGCCCTTTACGTGGCTGCCCATCCCGACGACGAGAACACCGCCCTCATCGCCTACCTCGGCCACGAGCGGCTCTACCGCACCGGTTACCTCTCGATGACCCGCGGGGACGGCGGCCAGAACCTGCTCGGCGATGAGAAAGGAGAGCTGCTCGGGGTCATCCGCACCCAGGAGCTCCTGGCCGCGCGGCGCACAGACGGCAGCGAACAGTTCTTCACACGCGCGCTCGACTTCGGCTTCTCCAAGAATCCTCAGGAGACGCTGGCCATCTGGAACCACGACCTGATCCTGGCGGACGTGGTCTGGAACATCCGCCGCTACCAGCCGGACGTGATGATCACCCGCTTCCCGACCACCGGTGAAGGGGGGCATGGGCATCACACCGCCTCCGCCATTCTGGCCGTCGAAGCCTTTACCGCCGCCGCCGATCCGACGAAGTTCCCCGAGCAGCTCAAGTACGTCAGCCCGTGGCAGACGAAGCGGCTTTTCTGGAATCGATTCACGTTTCAGCCGATCAAGCCGGACGACCCCGCGGTCGCCAAGTCTCTTCGCCTCGACATCGGCGCCTTCAATCCCCTCCTCGGCCGCTCCTACACGGAGATCGCGGCCGAGAGCCGAAGCATGCACAAGAGCCAGGGCTTCGGAGCGGCGGAACGGCGTGGCAGCTCCCTCAACTACTTCGATCAACTCGCCGGCGATCCCGCCGCCACCGACATGTTCGATGGCATCGACACCTCCTGGTCGCGCTATCCCGGGGGCGAGGCGGTGGGCAAGGTGTTGCAGGAGGCCTCCGACTCCTTCGATCCGAAGAATCCGTCGAAGAGCATTCCCCTTCTTCTGCAGGCCTACGATCTAATCGACCGGCTCAGCGCCAATGCCGCATGGTCGAGCCATCCGTGGGCAGCCGTGAAGATGCGCGACCTGCAGGCCGCCATCCGCGCCTGCGCCGGGATCTCCATCGACGTCGCCGCCGGCGACTCATCCGTCACCGCGGGCAGCGCCATCCCGGTCAGTGTCACGGTCATCAATCGCTCGGACTACCCGTTCACGCTGGCCATGGTGGCCTCGCGTTTTGCCGATCCGAGCAAGGCTGTGAACGCGGCGCTGACGAACAACGTCCCGGTCAAGACGGACCTCAGCGTCAAGCTGCCGCCCGACTTCCCAATCTCGCAGCCGTACTGGCTGCTGAAGCCGCCGCTCAAAGGGTCGTACGTCGTCGACGATCAGCAGCTCATCGGCCTCCCCGAGAACCGCACGGCCATCCCGATGATCGTGACGCTGACCGACAACGCCATGCATACGATCATCTTCGAGGTCCCGGCCGTCTATCGCTGGACCGACGCCGTGCAGGGAGAGCGCGTCCGCAACGTCGATGTCGTTCCGGAAGTCACGGCCAACCTCGGCGCAAACGTCTACGTCTTCCCCGACCTCCAGCCGAAGCCGGTCACGGTGTGGCTGCGCAACTTCAGCGTGAAAGGCCCGGTCAGCGTCCGGCTGCGCCTTCCGGGGGGATGGACCTCCGATCCGGTATCGACCGTGGTCACGTTCGCTCAAAAGGGAGACGAGGCGCGGACGACCTTTCAGGTGACGCCGCCGAAGAAAGGCGAGTACGCCGAGGTCTTCGGGGCGCAGGTCGAGCTGGCGGATGGAAAGAAGCTCGACTACGGGATCAACAACATCGACTACAGCCACATCCCGCCGCAGCGCGTCTTCGGCGACGCCTTCGCCAAACTCGTCCGCGCCGACATCAAGAAGCGTGGCACGCGCGTCGGCTACATCATGGGGGCCGGCGACGACGTCCCCTCCGCGCTGCGGCAGGTCGGCTACGACGTCACCCTCCTCACCGACGACGACCTCGATCGCGGCGATTTCGCCAAGTACGACGCCATCGTCACCGGCGTCCGCGCCTATAACTCCCGCCCGCGCATGCGCCTGGCGCACCCGAAGCTGATGGAGTACGTCAAGAACGGCGGGACGTTGGTCGTCCAGTACAACAGCACCAGTCCGCAGCCGCTCCTGGTCGACGTCCCCGGCCCGTATCCCTTCAAGGTCACCTCGGAACGCGTCACCGTCGAAGAAGCACCGGTCCGCCTCGTCCATCCCGACTCGCCGCTCCTCAACACGCCAAACAAGATCACCGACGCCGATTTCAACGGCTGGGTGCAGGAGCGCGGGCTGTACTTCGTCAAGGATTGGGACCCGCAATACCAGACCGTCCTGGCCTCGCACGATCCCGGCGAACCGGACAAAGAAGGCGGCGAGCTGTACGCGCACTACGGCAAGGGAACGTTTATCTACACGAGCTACGCCTGGTTCCGCCAGCTTCCGGCCGGTGTGCCGGGCGCGTACAAGATGTTCGTGAATCTCGTCTCGGCGAAATGAGGAAGACGAGGGAACCGGGAGTCGGGGGTCGGGAGTCGGAGCCACCAACAGGTGGTCAGGAACCCGACAACCGACTCCCGACCCCCGACAACGTCAACTGGCCTCTTCTCTACGCCGCCGTAATCGGTGAGCTGGCCATCCTCATCGTCGTCTTCTACGCATTCACGAAAGCGTTCGCATGAGGCCGATCGACTGGATCGTCCTCATCGGGACGCTGGTGACCATCGTCGCGTACGGTGTCTGGAAGGGGCGGCACAGAAAGAATCTCGACGGCTATCTGCTGGCCGGGCGCCAGCTCAAGTGGCCGACCATCGCCCTGTCGATCATGGCCACGCAGGCCAGCGCGATCACGTTTCTCTCGACGCCCGGGCAGGCCTACGCCGACGGGATGCGCTTCGTGCAGTTCTACCTCGGCCTGCCGATCGCCATGGTGATCCTCTCCATCACGGCCGTGCCGATCTATCACCGCTTGCAGATCTTCACCGCATACGAATACCTCGAGACCCGTTTCGGCGTCGGCACGCGGACGCTGACCTCGATCCTCTTCCTGATCCAGCGCGGTCTCTCCACCGGTATCACCCTCTACGCTCCCGCCCTCATCGTCTCGGTGATCCTCGGCTGGAACATTCATCTCACCAACGTCGTCGTCGGCCTGACGGTCGTGCTCTACACCGCCACCGGCGGAACCAGGGCGGTCAGCCGGACGCAGGTTCATCAGCTCCTCATCGCCCTCGGCGGCATGGCCGTGGCGCTGATCATCGCCATCCATTCGCTCCCGCACGACGTGACGCTAGTGGAAGCCTTTCGCGTGGCCGGGCGCATGGGACGTCTCAACGCCATCGACTTCAAGTTCGATCTGAAGACTCCGTACAACTTCTGGTCGGGGCTCATCGGCGGCGCGTTCCTGGCGCTCTCGTACTTCGGCACCGACCAGTCGCAGGTGCAGCGTTATCTGACTGGCGCCTCTGTCGCCGAGAGCCGCCTCGGCCTGCTGATCAACGGCATGGTCAAGGTGCCGATGCAGTTCTTCATCCTCTTCGTCGGAGCGATGGTCTTCGTCTTCTATCAGTTCATCGCCCCGCCGCTGTTCTTCAACACCGTCCAGCGGGCCAAGGTGGCGGCCAGTCCGTACGCCGCCGACTACCTGGCGCTCGAAGCGCGGCACAGACAGCAATTCGTCGAGAAGCGCGCCGATGTGCAGACGCTGCTGGCCGCCATGCGCGCACACGACAGCGCCGGCATCGATACCGCCACCACGGCGCTGCGCCATGTACAGGCGCGCGAGACGGCCACGCGCGCGGCTGCGGCGACGCTCATCGGACGCACGCAGCCGGGGGCCGACAACAGCGATACGAATTACATCTTCCTGACCTTCGTGATGGACTTTCTGCCGGCCGGCGTGGTCGGCCTGGTGCTGGCGGCGATCTTCTGCGCGGCGATGTCGGCGACGTCGTCCGGCCTCAACTCGCTCGCCTCGACGACCGTGGTGGACATCTTCCGCCGCCTCGGCAAGCCGCACGCGACCGACGCGGAATGCGTCCGGCTCTCGAAGCTGATGACGATCGCCTGGGGCGTTTTCGCCATCGGCTTCGCCGAATTCGCCAACCGTCTCGGCTCGCTCATCGAGGCGGTGAACAAGCTCGGATCGCTCTTTTACGGGACGATCCTGGCCATCTTCCTCCTCGCTTTCTACACGAAGCGAGTCAGCGGCACCGCCGCCTTCTTCGGTGCATTGATCGGAGAAGCGGCCGTGGTCTGGTGCGCGATCGCCACCGACATGGCCTGGCTCTGGTGGAATGTGATCGGGTGTGTAGTTGGGGTGGTGGCGGCGCTGGTGGTGCAGAGGTTCGTTGCTGAGCAGAAGACAACAAAATCACTGTCATCCTGAGGCGGCGGCCGCCCCGGTAGGGGCAGAGCGCGACGAAGGACCCCCAAGTCGCGACCCGGACAGGGCGGCGGCGGATTGTCGACCATTCCGCCGCCCAACCGGGATACAACTTCGGGGTCCTTCGACCGTCCTACGCTGCTCCGTCGCTACGCGACGAAGCAGCTCCGGCGACTCAGGATGACAGGGTTTACTTACTTCTTCCACTCGTCGATCGACTGCTTGATCTCGGCGGACAGCGCGTCGTCCTTCGGCGTGGCAAGCTTGAGCGCCGACTGCGCGGTAGCGATGGCGCCCGCGCGGTCGCCGCCCTTGGCCTGGATTCGGGCCTTCAGGTAGAGGCCGTTCATCGTCTCCTTGACCTTCAACGATTGATTGACCCACTTCATGGCCTGGTCGTTGTTGCCCGCGTCGAAGGCAAAACCGGCGGCGCGCGCCGGTGTCTGGAAATCGGTGGGTACGGCGCCGGCAACGGAGGCCGTTGCGGATGCCATCACCGCGGCCGTCGTGTTCGTGCCGACCGTGAACGGCACCGCCAGATCGGCCCAGTGCAGGATGACCGTGGCGTTGTCGGCCGTCACGTCAGGAAAGCCGATCGTAAACACCTCGGCGAACGGCGCCTTCTGCGGCTTGGCCGTGATGCGCAGCGCGTCCTGCGCCGCGTCATAGTTGAAGGAGCCCCACTGCTTGGCGGTCTTGTTGAAGATCAGCGTCCAGGAGTCTTTCCCGGGAATCGTGTGAAGCGAATACGCCCCCTTCGGCAGCGGCTGTCCGTTGATGGTGACGTCGTCGCTGACCGTGAACTGCGTGGCCTCGTTCGCACCGGTACGCCAGACCTGGTCGTACGGCACGAGCCCGCCCCAGATCGTGCGGCCCTTGGCCACGGGACGGCTGTAGTCGATGGTGATGTCGGTCAGGCCGACGGTCTGCGTCAGGACCTCATGCTGCGACGCGCGCGGCAGCTTGAGCGCCGGCGCGTTCTGCTGCGCCGCCATCGGCAGCGCCGCCGGGACGAGAAATAGACAAATCGCAATGAACTTGCGCATTGAAACTCCTTTCGGTTCATGAACCGGGGCGAGATCGTAGCAAAAGGAGGCTGGAGCTCGCGATAAACTGATTGAAACGTCAGGGGAACGGCTTCCGGGCAATCGCGATCTGTTGTTCCAGAAACTCACGAAAATCAATCCCCGCTTCGCGCAACTGCTGCGGCACGAGTGAGGTTGCAGTGAGGCCGGGCAGCGTGTTCAGTTCGAGAAAGTAGAGGCCATTCTCGGCGGCGATCAGGTCCGTCCGCGAATAGCCTTCGCAACCGAGCGCCCTGTGTGCGGCGAGCGCGATCGCCTGTGCCTCATCGCGCAGTGCATCCGGGATCTTCGCGGGACAGATCTCGCGCGTCCCCTTGCCGAGGTATTTGCCTTCGTAGTCGAAGGAGAAGCCTGCGTCGGTTTCGATCTCGATGACCGGTAGGGCGAGAGGGCCATCGACAACAGCCACCGTCAGCTCGCGGCCCGCGATGAACTGCTCGACCATGTAGGGGATGTCATCGGTGACCGGTATCTCACTTCCCCGATCAACGAAAAACAACCCGCGCGACGAGCCGCCGGCGAGCGGTTTGAGGACCACCTTTTCGTGACGCTCCAGCATCTCCACGATGGTGCGATCGTCCGCAACCAGCCGCGACTCCGCGACCCGGACACGCTCCTTCACAATCTCCTTCGCGCGTGCCTTGTCGAAGGCCGCGGCGCTCGACTCCGATCCTGATGCGGTGAACGGAATGCCGCGCTCCTCCATCAACCGTTGCACCGTCCCGTCCTCTCCTTCCCCTCCGTGAAGCGCCAACAGGAAAACCGGATCGTCGACCGGCAAGGTATCGAGCGCCATCTCCAGATCGGGCCAGATCGCCGGCCGCGACGGATGGAAGTCGTCGGTGAACGGCCGCGGATGCGCGAGCAGGTCGTCGCAATTCACGTCGTAGACGGATCCGTTCGGAGCCCAGAACCACGCCAGCGGCGCGTCGAGCGCCCCGACGATGTTCTGTGCCGATGCCACCGAGACGTGCCGCTCATCGCTGCGCCCACCGAAGAGAACAATCACTGTCATGCGCGCGCCCCGTGATCTCTAATCCCCACTCCCCACCGGATTGAGAACGGTGATCCTTCCATCCACCTTCGGCGCCAGCGGCTGCGGCATCGCCTTCAACGCATCGATCAACAGTTCGCGGATCGGGCGGGAGTAATCGATCCTGATCCGCTCCGCCGGAATCTGCTTCATCAATGTTTCCAGCCCCTCGCCGGTGACGAGGAAGTCGATCGTAGCCACCTTGTAGAGCGCGGCCGGATCGAGCGGCTGACCATTCGCCAGCGTGACCTCGGTCAGGCGATTCCGCTGCGCCGCCGGCTTATCGGCATCGCGCCCTTCGTCGAACGTGTACCGCACTCCGCTGGTCTGCAGGATCCCGCGCCCGCCGCCGATCGATGTGATCTCCAGCATCCGCCGCAACTGCGCGCCGGTCATCGTTACGACCGCCGGGAAGTTGTCGAACGGTGAGACGTCGAACAGATTCGCGTAGAGGAGCGCTCCCGCCGGGCAGATCGGTGCGGATGCCGCCCGAGTTGAGGAAGGCCACGTCGGCCTTCATGTACACGCGCATCGCGTCGGTCAGCAGATCGCCGAGCGGCGACTCGCGGTAGTAGGCGCGCCGGAAGCGGTCCGAGGTGCGGATGCCGAGATCCTGATTCTTCTTCGCCGCCACCTGCTCGAGATACGGCTTGAAGATGGCGGCCACCTTCGGCGATTCGGCGACGGCCTTCCCCTCGAACATCCGCGGCACCAGCGATGCGCCGGCAGGTGCCTTCTTCGGATCGCACGTCTCCGTCTTCTCGTAAACCTGCGCGCAGACCATCGTCAGAGGCTCCATCTCCGTCTTCGTCACCTTGTGTTGCGACGGATCGATGGTCATGTCGAGGATAGCGATCTCTCGGCCATTCGGTGACGGCTGCAGCGCCGGAACACCGTTGATGTAGTGACGCATTTGCGAATGCGTGTGGCCGGCAAAGTAGGCGTCGATCGTCCCTTTGGGAAGCGCCTGAAGAAAACGCATCGCCTCCTGATCCTTCTCGCAGCTCGATGAGTCCTCGGGATTCAACTCGATGTTCCGGCAGCGGCCGCCCATGTGCGCGATGACGATGATCGCTTCCGCTCCGGCGGCGCGAAGCTCCTTCGCCGCGCTCACCGTCGCCGCGACCGGATCGCCGAACGCGAGCGTGACCACGTTCGCCGAGTTCGTGACGGCCGGCGTCTCCGGAGTGGAGAGGCCGATGATGCCTACTTTCACACCGTTGGCGTCGACGATCGTGTAGCGCTTCGCCCACGATGGCGTCTTGCCCGTCGCCTTCTCCGTCAGGTTCGCCGAGAGAAACGGGAACTTCGCCTCCTTCGCGTTCTTCTTCAGCGCGCCGAGCGGGTCCTGGCCAGGCAGACGGGCCACGGAATCGGGACCGGCAGGACCGTAGTCGAACTCGTGATTCCCGACCGCCGCGGCGTCGTATCCGAGGGCGTTGTACCCTTTGACGACCGGTTCCCCTTCGAAGAAGTTCGATTCCAGCGTTCCCTGGAAGAGATCGCCGGAGTCGACGACGATGACGCGTCCATGATTGGCTCGCAGTATTTCGAGATATCCGGCGATCAGCGGCAGACCGCCGTATGCTGGCGCATTCTTCGACGCCTGATGAGTGTCATACGATCCATGCAGATCGGTCGTCCCGACCACGAAAACGTGAACCGGTTGCGGGTCCGCCGCGAAGGCGGCATAGGCGATAAGGAAGAGAACGAGGGGGAAAAGCCGTTTCATGGCGCGGAAGTATAGGGTTCAACCTGCAATGTTCTATCAGTCGGCGGCAACGATCGTCGCCGTCATCCACTTCGCATTCATCCTCTTCGTCATCGCCGGCGGCTTTCTGGTGCTCCGGTGGCCGGCGCTCAAATGGATTCATCTGCCGGCGGCGCTCTGGGGAGCGCTGATCGAGATCGGGGGCTGGATCTGCCCGCTTACGATCCTCGAAAATGCCATGCTGCGCAGAGCGGGCGCTGCTGGGTATGATGGCGGCTTCATCGCCCATCACATCTTCCGGTTGATTTACCCTCAAGGCCTCACCCGCGGGATGGAATTCGCCATCGCCGTGTTCGTCATCGCGGTCAACGTCGCGGTTTATAGGAAAGTGTTTCACTGAATGTTCTCTGGAGCGATCCCGCAACACCCGGTCTCCACGACCGACAAGCCTTTCTCCTCCCTCGGCCTGAGCGCGCCGATCCTCGACATCGTGACGAAGATCGGCTTTCAGAATCCGACTCCCATCCAGGCCGCCGTCATCCCGCTCGCCCTCGAAGGGCGCGACGTCATCGGCCTTGCCCAGACCGGCTCCGGCAAAACGGCCGCGTTCTGCCTGCCGCTGGCGGAACGCCTCACACACGGCCGCGGCGTGCGCGGCCTGATCCTCTCGCCGACGCGTGAGATCGCGCTGCAGACGAAAGCGTTTCTCGACGTCTTCGGCGTCAAGCACGAGCTGAACACCGCCTGCGTCATCGGCGGCGTGAAGATGCAGCCGCAGACCGACGCCCTGCGCGGTGAGCCCGACATCATCGTGGCCACACCGGGGCGTCTGCTCGATCACGTCCGGCAGCGCCACGTGAAGCTCGACGCCATCGAAGAGCTGGTCCTCGATGAAGCCGACCACATGCTCGACCTCGGCTTCCTACCGCAGATGCGCGACATCCTGCGCCTGCTGTCGCGCCAGCGCCGCACGATGATGTTCTCGGCCACGATGCCCGACTCCATCGAGATGATCGCCAAGGAGTTCATGCACGACCCCGTGCGTATCGACATCACCCCTGAGGGGGGCGCCGCGGAGGGCATCACCCACCGGCTGTACCTCGTCAAGGAAGAAGACAAGCGCAACTGCCTGATCACCCTCCTCACCGAAGAGCTGGGAAGCACGCTCGTGTTCGTGCGGCGGAAGATCGACGCCGAGTGGCTGTACCACATCCTCCAGCGCCGCGGACATCCGGTCTCGCGCATCCATGCCGACCGTTCGCAGGGACGCCGCGTCGAAGCGCTGGCCGGATTCCGCCAGGGCCAACACCGCATCCTCGTGGCCACCGACATCGCCGGCCGCGGCATCGACGTCCCCGGCATCGAGCACGTCATCAACTTCGACATCCCCGAGAACGTCGACGACTACGTCCACCGCGCCGGCCGCACCGCCCGCGGCGCCGCGCTGGGCATCGTCTCGACCATCGTCTCCTGGCAGGACGTCCCTATGGTTCGCCAGATCGAAGAGATCCTCGGCGAGAAGATCGCGCGCTGTACGGCGCCCGGAATCGAGCCGTGGGTGGAGACGGAGAAAGCGGCGGCGAAGACGCGGAGAAGGGTGTAGTCCCGAGTTGAAGCGTAGCTGGACTGACTCTAATTCCGGCGTGGTAATCTATTTGCGTGGCAAGAGTCCGCTCGATCGCAAAACCTTACCAGGAAGGAAAGCACGTCACGCTCGCCGAGGCCCGCTACGCATTCCGCGAGCTCAGCCGTGACTCGACTCGGTATTCTCTGAAAAAGGGAGAGTTCGTGACCGGGGCTGGCAGGCAACGCGTCGGTTCGAAGGCGAAATCGACTCCAAAAGCGCGATGACGCACGACAAGGACGTTTTCATTAACTGTCCGTTCGACGCCAGGTATCGCCCGCTTTCACGTGGACTTGTCTTCGCTGTTCATGATTGTGGATTCATCGCACGCTCAGCGTTGGAAGTTGAAGATTCCGGCGAAGTTCGCGTGCAGAAGATCATTCGAATCATCGGTGAATCTCCCTACGCGGTCCACGACATTTCCCGCGTGGAGCTCGACTCCAAAACGAGCCTTCCACGCTTCAACATGCCTTTGGAGTTGGGCCTGTTCCTGGGTGCGAGGGCGTTCGGCGATGCCACCAATCAACGGAAGCGCTGCGTCGTCCTCGATGACGACCAATTCAGATATCAAAGCTTCTGCTCCGACATCGCAGGTCAGGACATTCGCGCACATGCCGGAAAGGTTGCGACTGCAATCGAGATCGTCCGCAACTGGCTGTCGACAACTCCCCCGGCCCAAGGGACGGTCATACCGAGTGGCTCAGTCATCGCTGGAAGGTACAAGCAGTTTCGCATCGCCTTGCCGGGTGGTTGCGAGAAACTGCAGCTCAATTCAAGGCGTCTGACGTTCGGCGACGACGTCACGCTCATCGTGGGTTGGCTCGAGGAAAATCCCTGGAAACCAGCGGCGGCTTAACCGCGGGACGGATGACACCGCAGGGCGCAGACAACTGACAACGCGGCGACGCCGAAGTCAGCTCGCCCGCGCCCCCGCCTTCCGTTCATACATCGCCCGATCCGCTTCGCGGATCGCGTCGTCGATCTGATCGGCGTGCGGGAACGCCGCTGCGCCCCATGACACGGTCAGCGCCGTTCCGCGTGGGGTGGTAATGCCGCTGTCGAGCGTTGCGAATCTCTGCATGACCAGGTCGAGCGGCGACTGCGGCATGACCACCAGGAATTCGTCGCCGCCCCAGCGGAAGAGAAGATCGTCGGCGCGGATGCGTGTACGGATGGCGTTGGCGACGGTGCGGATTGCCTGGTCGCCCGCCTCGTGCCCCTCGGCGTCGTTGATCTGCTTGAGCCGGTCGACGTCGACCATCATCACCACGCCGCTCATTTCGCGCGGTATGGCGTGGAAGGCGTGGCGCGACAGCGCGGCGGTCAGCGGGTCGGTATTCGCTTTGATGGCAAGCTGGTCGCGCGCGATCTGCAGCGAGGCCACCGCGTCCGTCAGCTCGCGATGCGCGGCCTCGGCGGCGATGAGCACCATGCCGTATCCGAGAAGAATCGCCGCCAGCAGATCGGCAAGCGACGAGGAGTCGAGATAGGGAATCACGATCCCGCGCCGCTGGAGCGCGTACAACGGCACGTAGGCGAAATACAGCAGGCCGAGCAGCGCCAGCGGAACGCGCAGCATGTGCCAGGCAACCGAGTGCTGCTCGATGCGGCCGAGAACCAGGTAACAGATGAAGATGACCACGCCCACGATGGCCGCCTCGGCGATGAAGAGCGCGCCGAAGTCGGGAGCGGCGATGACGATGAGGATGGCCAAGGCCACCGCGATCGGCACGAGGTAGCCGAGGACCTTGACCCGCAGCGGATCGTCGACAAGATCGCGGCAGCCGGCGAAGAGGAGGAAAAGGAACAGCCACTGCGCCAGCAGATAGACCAGCCACCACGGCCACGGACTGGCCGTGGTGATGTAGATCCGCACCGACACGATGGCCACGAACATCGCACCCCACGCCCAGGCCCAGCGGCGGACGTAGCGCCAGCCGAAGGTCCGCGCGATCTGGCCGAGGACCAGGGCAAGCAGAAGGGTGCCGATCGCCTGGAAGGTGACGGCGACCGGGGAGAAATCGACGGTGGGCGGCGGCATGGGGGTCAAAGAGTCAAAGGCAATGTTGAATGTTCAATGTTGAATGTTCAATGTTGAATGTCGAATGTTGAATGGTCGAATGAGTTGCGATCGCCGAGTCATTCAACATTGAGCATTCAACATTCAACATTAAGACTCATCGTCCATTGTGAACCCAGTCACCCCAATCGGCACCGTCCCTTCCTTCGGCGTCGAACCCCGGCGTCTGCTTGCCGCGATCTTCTCTTCACCTGCTTCAGCCACCGGCGTGACCCGGGTCGTCATCTGAGCCCTGGCGCTGGCGAGGTAGACCTTGACGCCTTTCTCGGCATAGATCCGCTCGATCTCGGCCTCATCGGCATCGATGACGATGTAGTCGTCGATCCGGCTGGAGTAGATGGCGAACCTGCCGTCTGCTTGCTTGTCAATGCGCCAGGCCATGGATCGGTAGATTAGTGGATCAGTAGATTAGATGATGCGATTCGAGGCGACCTGTCGCTTTTTTGCTACGAGTGGTCGATTCCTGCCTGCGACTGGAATTTCATCAGACCCGGCCGAATTGGCGTGTGTTCTGAGCGCTATGCGATTCATGCGGTTGGCGATTCTCCTGCTTCTGGCGACGATCATCGTCGCGGAGCCGGTGATCCACACGCATCCGCTCACCGGAAACGGGAGTGATGGCGCCGGCATCGCCAGCCCGGCCGTCTGCGCGATGTGCGCGGTGGCGGCCCAGCAGATCACCGTCGTCCGGATCAACATCGTCGCCCCTGTCGTCGTCACCGATCTCTTCGTGGCCGCCGCGCCGCATCACCTCTCCCTCGGCGCCTTCCGCTCCCTCCCCTCGCGCGCTCCTCCTGCCGCGTAGCGCCGTCTCTCTTTTCACCGAAGACGACTCGCGAGGAGTTTCATGACACCACATCGTGGTGGAACCCCATTCTTGAATCGGTCCAGGATCTGGTCCGTGACGTTGTTGCTCGTTGCTGCAGCCGCCTCGGCACAGACACTCGAGCCGCTGCGGCTCTCACGCCAGGGGGCCATCGACGAGGCCCTGGCGCGCAACCCGGCCCTGGCCGCGGCGCACGCGCAAGTGGAAGAGGCGCGCGCGAACGTAGTCACCGCGGCGGCGTTCGCCGACCCCACCTTCGTCGCTGACGTGGCGGGACAGAGCCACATTCTCAATCCCTCTTCCGGCACTGGCAGCGACCAGGGATTCGGGATCACCATTCCGTTTCCCGGCAAGCGGGGATTGCGGCGCGACGTGTCCACGGCCGACCTGCACGCCGCGGAATTCAATCTCACCCAGTTGCGCGAGCAGGTGGCCTCGCAGGCCGCGCAGTCCTACGACGCGATCCTGGTGGCCCTGCGGCACCGCGAAGATCTGCAGCAGAGCAGGGAGCTTGCGTCCGATTTCGTGAAGAAGACGCAGGCGCGCTTCCTCGGCGGCACGGTCGCGCGCGTCGACGTGGTCAAGGCGGAGACCGATCTGGCGCAGTCCGAGAATGACCTCTTCGCCAACGATCGAGCCATCGCCACGGCGCGCGCATCTCTGAATCGAATTCTCGGCAGAGCCGGCGGCGCGCCGCTCGAGACCACCACCACCCTCGAAGTGCCCGGACCGATCGCCGCGATCGAATCGCTGGAAAAAGTCGCCGAAGCGTCGCGCCCGGAAATTTCCACGCTCCTGGCCCAGCAGCAGGGGGCGAAAACCGCGACGAAGCTGGCGGGCGAGTTCTGGCTGCCGGACGTCAACCTCAGCGTCACCCGCAATGCCGCGGACGGCACGCCGACCACTTTCACCACCGCCGCCGGCTTCAGCGTCCCGCTCTTTTTCTGGCAGCATCAGCGCGGCGAAGTGGCGGCGGCGAAGCATCGCGAAGAGGAGCTCGCCGCGAACCTGGCCGACATCCGCGCGCAGGTGAGCCTCGACGTACAGACCGCCTACACCAACGCCTCAACCTCATTACGGCAAGCCGCCTTCATCCGCGATCACCTCCTTCCCCAGGCCCAGGAGGTCTACCGCATCGCGTCGGTCAGCTACGGGCTGGGCGGCTCTTCCGCGCTCGACCTTCTCGACGCCAAGCGGACGCTGCTCGCCGCCGAGAGTCAATACGTCGACGCGCTCGGCGCGGCGAACGACGCCCTCGCCGCCCTCGAACTTGCCATCGGCGCCCCGCTCCCACAGCCACCTGCCGGAGAACAACACCCATGAGAATGCTCAACACCTGCGCGGCCATGCTGCTCGTCCTGGCGACAGCCGGTTGCGGGAAAACCGCTGCCGAGAAGGACGAAAAGACCGAAACGACCGCCACGCGCACGGCGGCGATGAAGAACGTGCGCACCGAGACGGTGACGCTGCAATCGTTCCGCAAGACGATCGCCGCCACCGGCACGGTGGCCTTCAACCAGAACAAGTCGACCCAGGTGCTCTCGCCGATCTCCGGCCCCGTGTCGCGCATCCTGGCCAACGTCGGCAGCCGCGTCAGCCGCGGAGAGGCGCTGGCACTCGTTGCATCGCCGGACTTCGCGGCGGACATCAGCGCCCTGCGGAAGGCCGAGGCCACGGCGAAGAACGCCAGGAGAATCGCTACGCTCGACGAACAACTGTTCAAGAACGATGCGATCGCGCGCCGCGATCTGGAACAGGCGCAGACCGACGCCATCAACGCCGAATCGGACCGCGAGGCAGCCGTGCAGCAGCTGCGCGCCCTCGGCGTCGACGACAAGACCATCGACGAGATCGAGCAGAACAAGCCGGTGGCGAACCTCGGCGGCGTGATTCGATCGCCGATCAACGGCACCGTCGTGGAGCGGCTGATCTCGCCGGGTCAATTGCTGCAGCCCGCCACACCGGCCTTCACCGTCGCCGAGCTCTCCAGCGTCTGGGTCATGGCCAACGTCTTCGAGGTCGACCTTCCCTTCGTTCGCATCGGCGACACCGCCGACGTCATCACCGGCTCCGGCCAGACCTTGCAGGGGCGCGTCGACTACATCGCCGCGCTCGTCGATCCCAACACCCGCGCCGTCTCCGTTCGTCTCGACGTCCCCAATCCCGGCGAGGTGCTGAAGCGCGATCTCTACGTCCGCGTGGAAATCCACTCGCAGGTACCGGCCAACGGCATCCTCGTTCCGGTGTCCGCGGTACTGCGCGACGACGAGAACCTTCCCTTCGTCTTCGTCACCAAGCCTGACGGAACCTTCGAACGCCGCCGCGTCGATCTCGCATCGCGCATCGGCGACCGGCAGGAGATCCGCTCCGGCCTCACCGCCGGCGAATCGGTCGTCGTCGAAGGGGGGCTGTTCCTCCAGAACGAGGAACACTCATGAGCAACCCTCAGCCACCGGAGACCCTCGACGGGAACGGCAACGGCAACGGCGCCGACACGCGCGAGCGGACGGCCACCTCGATCATCAACAGCGTCGTGGCCGGCTCGCTGCGCCAGCGTTTCCTCATCCTCTTCTTCGCCGTCCTCCTGATCTTCGGCGGGATCTACTCGTTCCGCCGGCTGCCGGTCGACGCCTACCCCGACCTCTCGCCGCCCCAGGTCGAGATCGTCACGCAGTGGGAAGGGCACGCCGCCGAAGAGGTCGAGCGCCTCATCACCGTGCCGATGGAAGTGGAGATGAACGGCATTCCCGAACATGACCGTCGTCCGCTCCATCTCGCTCTACGGCCTCTCCGACGTACGGCTCACGTTCGATACCGGCACCGACAGCTACTTCGCGCGCCAGCAGGTCTTCGAGCGCCTTCGCGACGTGACGCTGCCGGACGGAGTCACGCCCAGCGTGGCCCCTCTCTTCTCACCATCGGGGCTGATCTACCGCTACGTGCTGGAGAGTCCCGACCGCTCGCCGATGGAGCTGAAGACGACTCGAGGACTGGGTCGTCGAGCGGCAGTACAAGTCCGTCCCCGGCGTGGCCGACGACTCCGGGCTCGGCGGTCCGACGATGCAGTACCAGGTGCTGCTCGATCCGGCCAAGGTCGCTTCGGTCGGCCTTTCGGTCCCGTTGATCGTCAACTCCCTCAGCGCCAACAACAGCAACGCCGGCGGCGGCTTCTATTCGCAGGGCGGGCAGTTCTACTACGTGCGCGGACTGGGACGCCTGCAGACACCGGAGGACATCGGCAACGTCGTCGTGGCCGTGCACAACGGCACGCCGGTGCTGGTCAAAGACGTCGGCAGCGTCGTCATCGGCTCGGCGCCTCGTCTCGGGCAGTTCGGCTTCAACGAGCGCGACGAAGCCGTCGAAGGGCGTGATCCTGCTGCGCAAAGGCGAGCAGGCCCAGGTCGTCCTCGACCGGCTGGAGAAGAAGACCGGCGGAGCTCAATCGCTCCGTCCTGCCGCCGGACGTGAAGATCCGCCCGTTCTACGATCGCCGCGACCTGATCGCGCTCACCACCCGCACCGTCGAAGACAACCTCCTTCGCGGCATGCTGCTGGTGATCGTCATCCTGATCTTCTTCCTCTACGACGTCCGCTCCGGCCTGATCGTCGCCGTGACCATCCCCCTGTCGCTCCTCTTCGCCTTCGTCTGCCTCGATCTCAAGCACGTGCCGGCGAATCTGCTGTCGATCGGCGCCATCGACTTCGGGATCCTCGTCGACGGCGCGGTGGTCATGGTCGAGAACATCTTCCGGCGGCTGGCGCTTGAACGGCGAGAGCAAAGAACCGCAGAGCGTGACGAAGGTGATCGTATCGGCCGCGGCGGAAGTCGACCGGCCGATCTTCTACGCGGTGGCGGTGATCGTCGCCGGCTTCCTTCCGATCTACGCGCTCTCCGGTCCCTCGGGCGAGCTGTTCAAGCCGATGGCGGACACGACGATCTTCGCCCTCGTCGGCTCCCTGCTGATCGCCCTGACGCTTCTCCCCGTGCTCTGCGCCTGGGTACTGCGTCGCGGCGTACGCGAGCGGCGCAACATCATCTTCGACAAGATCCGCCAGATCTACACCGTCGGCCTCGACGCCGCGCTGAAACACCCGTGGGCCACCACCGCCGCCTCCGTGGTCATCTTCGCCGCCTCGCTGCTTCTGATCCCGTCGATCGGCGCCGAGTTCATGCCCCATCTCGACGAAGGCTCGCTCTGGGTACGGGCCACCATGCCCTCGACCATCTCGTTCGAGGAAGCGTCGAAGATCTCGCCGCAGATTCGCGCCATCCTCCGCTCGTTCCCCGCAGGTCACCGTCGTGACCTCGGAGCTCGGACGGCCGGACGACGGCACCGATCCGACCGGCTTCTTCAACGACGAGTTCTTCGTCGGGCTGAAACCGTACGATCAATGGACCGGCCCGATCCGGACAAAAGCGCAACTGATCGAAGCGATCGGACAAGAAGCTGGAGGCCTTCCCGGGCATCGTCTTCAACTACACGCAGCCGGCCGAGGACGCCGTCGACGAGGCGGAGACCGGTCTCAAGAGCTCGCTCGCCGTCAAGATCTTCGGTCCCGATCTCAACGTCCTCGAGACAACGGGCCAACGCGATCAAGGCCGTCCTGCAGAAGGTGCCGGGCATCGACGAGATCTCGGTCGTGCGCGAGCTCGGGCAGCCCAGTCTGACCGTCACGCCCGACCGCGAGAAGATCGCCCGCTACGGCCTCAACGTCGCCGACATCAACGGCCTCATCGAAGCGGCGGTGGGCGGCGCCGCCGCCACGCAGGTGGTGCAGGGAGAGCGGCTCTTCGATCTCGTGGTGCGGCTCGAGCCGCGCTTCCGCGAGACGCCGGAGGCGATCGGCAACATCCTCGTGGCCACGCCCGGCGGCCAGCAGATTCCGCTCAAGGAGCTCGCCGACATCCGCGAGGCCAGCGGCGCGTCGTTCATCTATCGCGAGGACAACTCAGCGCTACATCGGCGTGCAGTACTCGATCAAGAACCGCGATCTGGCCGGCGCGGTCGAAGACGCGCAGCGCCAGGTGGCCAAAGCGGTCTCGATTCCGACGGGCTATCAGATGGTGTGGGGCGGCGAGTACGAGAACTACACCGCCTCGCGCAAGCAGCTTCAGGTCATCGTCCCGGTGACGATCCTGCTGATCTTCATGCTGCTGTTCATGCTCTATTCGAACTTCAAGTTCCCGATGATCACCGTCGCTGGCGGTGCTGCTCTCCGCGCCGGTCGGCGGCCTGCTGGCGCTGAAGCTCACCGGCACGCCGTTCTCCGTATCGTCCGGCATCGGCTTCATCGCCCTGTTCGGCGTGTCGGTGCAGACGGCCGTCATCTTCATCTCCTACGCGAACGAGCTGCGCCGCGACGGAAAAGGAATCGCCGAGGCCAACCGCGAGGCGGCCATCCTGCGACTGCGTCCCATCATGATGACCGCGCTGGTCGCCGCCGTCGGTCTCCTCCCCGCCGCCCTCTCGACCGGCATCGGCTCCGACACCCAGAAACCGTTCGCCCTGGTCATCGTCGGCGGACTCTTCTCCCGGCTCCTGATCAGCGTCTTCCTGATGCCGGCGCTCTACGCGATCGTGGCCAGACCGAAGGACAAGCTGGAGGTGTAGTGCGTGCGGCTTCGCCGCGTTATCGGTTATCGGTTGTCGGTTCGTTAAGGGCGCGACATCGATGCTAACGATGATCGAAGGCACATCATGGAGTCATTAATACTGTGTTAACCCGGTAAACGCAGTGTTAACCCGTATTTCTCACACCCTCACGTGAGTCGCCGGCACTCAGTTACCCGTCGAGGGCCTTCTCCCCCAGCGCTTTCCAGCTGGGGGAGAAGGTGCCGACAGGCGGATGAGGGGGCGGCTTCACGCGGACGTTTTTCGCGCGCGAACCCTACGTCGTCGGGTACACGACGATCAGCGGCATGTTGCCCTTCTCGTAGCGCACCGTGATGATCGTGTAGCCCTCCTTCGTGTACTGGACCGTCAACTCGGTAATGGCTCCCCACGATCCGGCATCTGCCCTGGTGGCGATCGTTTCACCCTTCAGCAGACTGGCAAACTGCTGCGGCGACTTGGCCTCGCCCGCGGCCGTGAGGGTGGCCAGGAGCGAACGCTTCGCGGCGCTGTTGACCTTCATCCCCTTCGGAGCCTTGAAACGGCCTTTGGACGCGCGCTCGGGGTTCAGCGCCTTGAGCAATGGATAGAGCACCGGTGCGGGAATCGTGGTCAGTGATGTTGCTGGCATGACAGCCCTCCTTATGTTTCGATTTGCCAGATCTACGCGGCATTCATAAGGATGGATTTGTCGGTCCCTACTGTCCCGTAAGAAACGCCGCGATCTTCTCGTTCACGAACTTCCTGTCCTCCGGCGAGATCCCGATTCCGGCCGGATGGCCCCAGAGAGAGGGAACCGGCGTCAGAGTCACGTGCGGGATGAAGCGCGCCTCGTAGCGGGCGTCGGTGAGCGGGAAGTAGAGATCGGTCTCGGACGGCATGTAGAGCACCGGGACCTTGATCGACGCAAGCGCCTTCTCGACGTTGCCGTCGAATCCCTTCGTGGCACCGACGTCGTGCCGCTCCCAGGTGCGGGCCTGCAGGATCAGGTCGTTGGCGTCGGCGCCGGGAATGAAGCCGGTGCGCATCGAAGAGAGGAAGGTCTCGAAGGTCGCTCCCGGCGGCGCCATCTGCCGCCAGAGCTCCTTCCGCCACCACTCCTGCGAGAAGAGCCAGCCGGTCCAGACCAGCCCGAAAAGCTCGACCCCCTGTTTTGGCTGAAGGGTGTAGTCGCCCCCCTTGAAAGCAGGATCGAGCGCGATCGCGGCGATCTGAGCCTCGAGCCGGACCACGCCATGAGGCCAGCACTTGGCCGTACCGGACGTGGCCACGATCCGGTCCATGAAATCAGGATAGCTGACCGCCCACTGGAAGGCCTGCTCCGCTCCCATCGAAAAGCCGGCCACCGCCCGGAGATGCGTGATCCCAAGAGTGAGCAGGAGCCGGTGAACCGCCTCCACATTGTCCCTGACCGTGGCTACCGGAAACCGCGGTCCATGGAACGGCTCGGGCGTGTTGCTCGGCGACGACGAGTGACCATTGCCGAAGAGCTCCGTGGCCACCAGGAACGATTTCGACGGATCGAGCGCCTTGCCCGGCCCGATCCACGGCTCATACCCGTGAAAGTCCGCCATGTAGTGCGACGGCAGGAGGATGACGTTGTCGCGGTTCGCGTTCAGCGTGCCGTACGTACCGTAAACCAACTGCACGTTCGGCACGTTCGCGCCGCTCTCAAACGTAAAGCGGTCGATGGTGAAGACATGCCGCGCGCCCTGAACCGGTGGCGCGGCTTCCTGCGCAAAGGCAGAGACCGAAAGAACGGCCAGCAGGGCGAGAGTTTGCGCGAAGCGTCGAAGCGCGAAGCATCGAAGATTGATCACGCCGGTATTTCACCACAGGCACGCCGCCGGCGTGCCTGTGGTGAAAGGATTTCCGCTACTGATTCGCCGCAACCCCCACGTCGGCGATCGCCGCCACGAAGCTCGAGTCCGCGGAGACGTTGTCGTTCACCGCACCATAGGCGAAGATCGGCGCGGCGGCGTCGAAGCTCATCGTCAGGTTCGCGGCGTTCGTGAAATCGACTCCGGGGAAGTAGACCGCGATCCCGTTCTGCTGCTGCGACAACGCTGCAAGCGCGATCACGTTCTGCCCGACGATCGCCCCCGTGCCGTCGTGCAGCTCGAGCCGCACCGTCACCGCGGAGGTGTTGGGATTGAAGAATCCGATATTCGTGCGCAACCCGCTGCTCAGGTCCGTGTGGTTCGACAACTGCGTCAGCACTCCGCGGCGCAGTCCATTGCCCCGCGGCTGCGCCGGAACGAATTGCCCGAGCGTTCCCTTGCCGGACGAACGAAGGTCGGCATAGATACGCGAGGTCGCCACCAGTTGGGAAACACTCGTTATCCGGAGCCCGCCGATCGTCCCGGATACGTTGAGTCCGGCAGACCCGCCGATGTCGTCGAGAGCGGCCGTTCCCCTCGGCGCCAGGTTCACCACCAGCGACGATACTGCCGTCGCACCGCCGGTCAGGAACTCGACCAGCGCCACGGCGCTCGCCGTGTAGGACGGATTGAAGATCCGGACGTCGGTGACAAACGTCTGCCCCAGTCCGTTCGTGACGCGGCCGGCAACCGGGATGTCGTATTCATTCGCGGCCGCGAGCTGGCCGCGGATCTCGCCGGCCGGGAAGGAGGTGGAGTGGACGTTGACGTAGTAGCCGCTCGCGGTCGAGACACTTGCCAGCGCCGTCTTGTCCGAGGGATCCAGGCTGCTGATGTCGATGCTTCCGTTTGTTCGGCCATTCGGGATTTGCGCTGGAGATGTCGCGAAGTTGATGAGAACCGGTCCGCTGACACCGGCCGGGCCCCGGTGAATGTGCGAGAGCGTGGCGGTGCCGATCCCGCTCGTGTTCACTTCCCAGGTCAGGAGGCTGTTGGTCGTGTCCAACGTAAGGAACGAGCCGCCGAACGCTGTGCTGCCGGTCGGAGGAACCTCGTTCGCCCCGCGCAGCTCGGCGGAATAGTTCACCGTTCCGCCGCTCGCGAAGGCGAGCTGGCCGCGAATGGCCCCTGCTGGAAATGCCACCGTGTGCACGTTCACGTAGAAGTTGGCGGGGTTCTGCAGCATCCGCTGCGCCACGTCGGACGGGATCGGAACCGTCACCGTCATCGTGCCGTTGGTGAACACGCCTCCGAGCCCGATCAGATTGATGATCACCGGCCCGGCCACCCCCGCCGCCCCTTCATGAATGTGGAAGTTGTTGATGGGACTGCCGAGGTTGGCCACCGTGATCGTCACGGTGATGTTCGTCCGCGTCGAATCGAACGTCACCGTGGCGTTGCCGAAACCGGAAGTGGTCGTCGGCGGGGTCTCCTGGGAGGCGGTAAGAACAGCCCCGAGGGTTTGTCCGAAGGCGACGGACGTTGTCAGAGAGATGATGGTGAGAGCGATGATGATGGGAAGACGGCGCATGATTTCCTCCTGGCGCGAAATCAGAAACAAGTTGTCCGCGCAGTATTCAAACTCGCGGCTTGGATTAGTCGGCTTGGCGGAATGCACACCACAGGCCCACCCGCTCTCGCAGCGTGAGCTGCATCACAGATGTGACGCATGGGCCTGCAACTCGCTAGGTCGCTGAGTGTTACAGTGTCGCGCGCGGGCCATGCCGGTGAGCCTGGTACGTCAGCCCGCTTGAATGAACGAATCGTACCGGTTTCAATGCAGAACCTGCGGCGAGTGGCACGAAGGCCTTCCCGATCTCGCATTCGACGCGCCATTGCCCTACGAGCAGATGACACCTGGCGAACAGTTACTCGCCCGAAAAACCGCGGATCTCTGCGTCATCAACAGCGACTTCTTTGTTCGAGCAACACTCCCTTTGCGCATTCTTGGATCGAGTGAAGAGTTCAACTTTGGCGTCTGGGTCTCTCTGAGCGAGAAGAACTTCCGACGGTTCGTGGACCTCTTCGAATCAACCGCGGTGGCTGGCGAGCCTTCCTACTTCGGTTGGCTGAGCAACACGTTTCCCTGGTATCCGGACACGTTCCTATTAAAAACCAACGTACATCTTCGTCCCTTTCCGAGCCGGCCCTGGGTTGAGCTCGAACCCAGCGATCATCCACTGTCCATCCATCAACGCGACGGTATCACCCCTGAGACACTGGCCGAGATCTTCGCGGCAAATCAGCACCCGGTCGCCTGAGCTCACAGCCGGTTAACTCTGCACTGCACCGGCGGGAACAGGTCAATCACGTGATGGGAACGCTTCGGAACTGGACGTTGCCGCCAACCGCGACAAACTCAATCAGGGGCGTGGCCTTCAACGTGGCTGACGGTCCTTCAAACGTGATGGTGCCGCTGATGACGACCCCTCGGACCAAGTCGTTGTCAACGGCTGTATATCGTTCAACACGATGATCGCGACCCGCCAGCGAAATCGCCGATGCAAGCCATTCCTTGCCAGCGTCGTCGATCAGTCGCGAGCTTCCCCAGAGAATGACGCGGTTATCGCGGTGCTCGGCGACCACAGTAAAGGTGCAGTTCACCGAATCTCGCTGATGGATGCAGCGTTGCAAAGTAAATTCGAACTCCTCGTTGCGTTGCGTATTCTGCGCGGGGCTCGTGGCGTTAGCGGGAACCGGCCCACCACCCACAACTCCGCCGGACGAGGACGCTAACTGCTGGCGCAGGCCTTGGTTCTCCGAACGAAGTTGAGCAATCAACTTGTCCTTGTCGGCAAGCTGCGTATCTTGCCGCGCCTCCGTGGTTTTCGCCGCGTCCTGAGCCCGGTTACGTCCAACGGTTGTCCCGATCCATGCTGCCAGCACCACTCCTGCGCAGCCGAGCAGCGCTGAGACCACAGTTGCCTTGAGATTCGTGCGCGCGACTTCTCTCGCCAAATTGACGTCGTCTGTCATGTCTACCTCTCGAAACTCGGGGAAGATGACATTCTAGCTGATTCGCTGACTGAACGACTGCCATCCCTCTCTCCATCTCCCGCAACCAGAAATCAACACGCTCGTTGGTCGAACCTGTAGCAGGCAGCCTGGCATGGCGCAAGCCGTGACTCACGCACCAAAGGACGTGGTGCTGTCGTGGGAGAGCTGGCATCCTTTGGCATGGATTTCTGCCGCCGGAAACGATCGCTGCCGCCCTCGGCGCCGACCTCGCCGACGCCATCCCCGAGCTCCTCCGCCTGGCCGATCTGGAAGTGCGCGTCCCCCACCTCGAGGTCCCGATTTTGCTTCGTGCGACAGGTCTACCGATGAAAGCTCTTGCCGATATGTCTCACATCGCCTTGGCAACAGTCCATGGTATGCAATTCCTGCTCACGTGGAATTGTAAGCACATCGCGAACGCGCAAGTTTTGCGTGGCGTCGTTAGAACATGCCGCGAACATGGTTACGAGCCACCGGTAATCTGCACGCCTGAAGAACTCATGGGAGCCTGAGATGTGGGAAGACCCAATTGTTGAAGAGACTCGTGCCGCTCGCGCGGAACTTGTCGAGCAGACAGGTGAAAGCATTCACGCATTCTTCGAGTACCTCAGAGAGCGCGAGAAGCACGATTCCAAAGGCGTCGTGACTCTTCCGCCGAACGCACCGGAACCCAGCATGCGCCACGTTGCTTCTCGTTGACGACGGGCCCGAGAGCTCACGCGCACCGGTCAGTCGAAGCAGCGCAGCGCCGAAAATCTCAGCCCCGCGAGCCATCAGCCAGACATTCAACCTTCGCCACATCCGCCGCCTCTTTCTGGAGCCGAAGGAGAGCTACTCCGCCCGCGACGCCGCGGAGATTCTCTGCATGCCGCTGCCGGACGTCCTCGGATGGATGAAAGTCGGTGAGCTGGAAGGGGTGGACACGCGTCACGGTCTGATGCTGTCGTGGGGAGAGCTGGCCTCCTTCGGCATGGACTTCTGGCCGCAGGAAGCGCTTACGAAAGCGATCGCTGCCGCCCTCGGCGCCGGCCTCGCCGACGCCATCCCCGAGCTCCTCCGCCTGGCCGGCCTGGAAGTGCGCATCCCCCGCCTCGAGATCCTGGCCCTGGAACGCCTCGCCGACCGCGACGGAAAGTCGGTCGACGCCATCCTCGCCCGCGAGCTGCTGGATGTCGTCTCCGCCCACTCGGAGTACCTGGCCAACGCGATACCGGGCTTCACCGCCGCGCTTCGGTGGCCGCAATAGACAGCGGCACATGACGAAAACGAATGTCCGACCCTTTGTTTCCGTTACTCGTGGCAACGAGGAAGAACTGGACCGAAGATTACTCGGCCTTTAACAGGCGCTTCCAGTGCGGATCGAGCGTCGCAAGTCGTTCGCGACCGAGCAGCAGGTACATGGTGAGTGCGCCGACTCCCAAACACGTTGTTGGTAGGAGCCACAGGTTCGCGATCCTCTGCAGGACGTTCGCGCCGCTGCCATAGATGGCACCGAGAACGATGCCTGCAAGCACAAGGCCGCCTGTAATGATGATTCCGACATTTCGGCGCGTAACGGCTGAAGCGTGTAGAAGTTTTGCCTCGTGCTCAGAGACAAGCGCCTTCTTCTCGCCCTCAAAGGCTGTTGCGGCCGCGCGGTGCTGCTCGTTTAACCTCAGGAGTTCCCTGTCAAAGTCCGCGCGAAGTTGGTGCACGCTAGTTTCGAGGAGTGCAATACGGTCGTCGCGGACGCCGATCTCTAGGGTGGCGGTTTCGGCAATTTGCGTGTTGTCGGTACGGAGTCGTTCAAGTTCTGATTTATACTGGAGGCCCGGTCCTGCGAAATGGCGACTGATTTCTCGCGCGATCACTTCGCGGTCGGTGGGATTCGTTGGGTCGAGATTGCTCGCATATCGCTTGACGTGCCTAATGCACTCTTCGACGTCTTCAGCAGGCAGCTCTTTGCACTCGCATTCGAGTTGCGCGAACACGAGGAAATCCTTTAGGTCGAAGAAGTTTTCCGGCGGGAGAATGCGGTACTGCACTGCCTCGGCGAAGAGCTGCGCCAGGTGTTCTTCATGATCGACGTCGATGATCGGAGTGACCCACTGGAGAATTGCGTCAAGGGTGAGTGCCAAGTTCGTCGTGCCAATTGTGAGGCTGGGAAGCCGCTGGTCCAGGGTTATGATCCACTGACGCGCGTTTGTTTCGCGTTCTTTGGAGAGCCAGCGCAAGATCGTCGCATCGTGCAGGCTGCCCGCTTTGCTCTTTTTCTTGCCGCGCAATGAGTAAGCGTCCCGGATCTCTTCCGCGAATTTGAGAGTTGCTTCGTCTGCTTCTGCCGATGTAAACCAGATGTCATCAACGAGATCCACGTCATACTTGGCTTTGAGTACCCGTGTCGCGTCGGTGAAGTGCGCGAAAAGCTCATCGAGCGGCGTCGTCGGGTTGTCGCGATGCAGTTGGTAGAAAAGACCACGCACCTTAGCTTTTGTTGCCTCAGGAATCTGCCCCGCGACTTCGGTGATCATTGTTGTTTGCGCGTGAACGACACGACGCAGTTCGTTAACCGAAGCTTGCGTGACGGCGAGTGTGATACCGAGCTGCTTACAGGCCTTGCTGAGCGTGATCACGGCGTCATGGCTTGGGCTCAGCGGTTCGAGTGCGGGGATGATTACATTCGTATCCAGGTAGAACGTCCCGCCGCCGAAGAGTTCGCGTGAGAGCATGTGGCCGGTGGCATCCAAACCGAGGGCCTTGGCAATGTAGTAGTTCTGGCCGAGGTTCCATTTGACAAGATCACCATCGGCGTCGCGTTCGCTGAAGAAGCGCTGCGCAGCATGGGCGAACCGCTCGTGGTCTAGTCGTGGGTACCGTTTTTTCGTTCGAGCCAGGGCGCGCGCAATGTTTGGGCGCAGCGCCTGCTCGGCAGTGGGGTCGTTTTGGATCAGGCGGACATATCCTTCGCCGAGGCGGCTGAAGATCGTGGAGAGGAATTCGAGGAATGGAGTCGCGTATGTCTTGTCGCCAAAGAGACGGGCGATGACACGGTCGTAGCGGTTGTCGGCAGTCGTCTGTTCCCGTTGCAATTCGCTTGCTGCTGCGGTCGTGAGGTGGTGGGTTCTTGTTTGGTCCGTAGTGATGCGCCCGTCGTTAGAGAGTCGGTCGATTGCAGCTTTCAAATCGCTGTGAGTGAGTGCTGGGCTGCCGAGGGTTCGAGCGGCTGCGCTGACGCCGAGGCTATTGAGTCCTTCTGGGTGTAGATGCAGAACGCGTTCGATGAGTTTGTCGAGCGCGGCATACTTTACGAGTTGCGTCTGCGTACTCAGGCGCATGCGTGCGTCAAACAACATGACGCGTCGCGCGGCCGTGACGAGCTCGGTCTCAAGGTAAGCGCGCAGGGACGTACTGGCCTGTAATTCCATCGCAGGTGTGCTGAAGGCTGGTGAGAATAACACTCATCGGCGGCCTTCGCAACACCTACATGATCTGTGAGGCTAAGTTTCTGATAATAAAAGGTTTGACTAAGTCTTTGAAACCATTCTACAGATGGTGGAGTTCCGCAGGTTTTCCACAGCCATTTCCACAAGGTTATGGCGTGAGCCGGTGAGGACGGATGGTAGGCGGTGGTCCAGCCGAAACGGATGTTCTCGATCTTCGAGAGGTGCCGAGGTACCATCGGATGCAGGAGGCGGTTCGTGACACGAAGGACTGCAACACAACCGTATCAGGACGTAACCGCGCGGGAAGCGCCCTCTGCATTCGCTGCCCGGGCCTTCGCCGAGTACTGCGCCGCGGCATCGATGGACGAGCGCCGTGAACTCGGACAATTCTTCACGCCTCCCGAGGTCGCAGCCTTCATGGCCGAGCTCGCGGTACCGGATGGACGGGACGTCAGAATTCTTGAACCGGGCGCCGGAACGGCAATCCTCACCGCGTCGGTCTGCGAACGCCTTGTCGGTCGAGCGAAGACCATTCACGTCGACGCGTACGAAATCCACCCCAAACTCGCAATGCTATGCGAGCAGGTCCTCACGCACACTGCGGAATGGCTCGCTGACCACGACGTCGGCTGCACCTTCGCTGTGCGTCGAAGCGATTTCGTCATCGAGGCCGCGTCGTACCTGACTCCATCCCTCTTTAACGAGCACCGCGAGCGGTACGACATCGCAATCGCGAATCCGCCCTACTTCAAGCTGCTCAAGGACGACCCTCGGGCGAGAGCAGCGTCGCACATCGTGCATGGCCAGCCGAACATCTACGCAATCTTCATGGCGATCATGGCCAGCCTGCTCTGCAACAACGGCGTCATGGTCACGATCACGCCGCGGAGCTTCACCACGGGCGAATACTTCCGCCGCTTCCGCGAAGTGCTCTTCGCGAGCGTGCTTCCCGAGGCGATCCACCTCTTCGGATCGCGAACCGATGCCTTCCAAAAAGACGAGATCCTCCAGGAAAACGTCATCATGCGAGCCCGCAGGACACGAGTCGAGGCAACCGTCACGATCACGACAAGCGCCGGCGTTCGCGACCTCGACGGGCGCAGCAGCAGGAGCGTTCCACTTGGTGATGTCGTCGACCTACGCTCCCGCGATCGCGCGGTGCACATCCCAACGAACGACGTTGATGACCGAGTCCTCTCCTTCATCCGATCGTGGCCGGAAACACTCCACACGCTCGGCCTGAGCGTCTCCACCGGTCCGGTCGTCGCTTTTCGCGCGCTGGAATTCCTCCACGAGCACAACTGCGCACACGAAGTTCCCCTCCTCTGGCTGCAGCACGTGCGGAGTATGGACATCCGGTGGCCGGTCGACGGCTCGAACAAGCGGCAGTACATTGCCAACTGCGCGGAGTCCCAATACCTGCTGCTCCAGAATGCCACGTACGTTGTTATGCGACGATTCAGCGCGAAGGAAGAGCATCGCCGCATCGTCGCCGCACCTCTTTTCGAGGGGCAACTCCCCGGAAGCATGATCGGACTCGAGAATCACCTGAACTACATCCATCGGCCAAAGGGAAAACTCGCCCGCGACGAGGCGTTGGGCCTGGCGGCGCTACTGAACAGCGCGCTAGTGGACCGATTCTTTCGCATCTCCAACGGCAACACCCAAGTGAGCGCTGTAGAGCTGCGCAACCTGCCTCTCCCTTCGGCGGAGAAGATGAGCGCCATCGCACGGGTGATCGAGCAAGAAGGCATCGAGCAACTTGACCGCGCGGTCGCCGACGCGCTAGATGTCCCGGCTGATCTCACCGAAGAGCTGACGGGGACGGCGCATGGCAAGACTTGACGAAGCGAAACAAATCCTGAAAGCGCTCGGGCTTCCACCGAAGCAGCAGAACGATGTCGCGGCCTACACGCTGCTCGCCCTCGGCGACATTCGGCGCACGACAAAGTGGTCGATAGCCAAACGACAGCCCTTACGTATTCACGACCTGATTGTCTTCACGAATGCTGAGTACCGCGTGCCCGCGGGCATCGAGCCGTACAAGGAGAACACGCGCGAAACCTTCCGGCGTCAAGCCATCCACCAGTTCGAGCAAGCGCGTGTCGTCGATCGCAACGTGGACTCAGACGATCTCGCAACAAACAGCCCGAACACGCAGTACACATTGTCGAGCAGCGCGATTGCGGTGATTCGCAGTTTCGGCACGAAGAAGTTCGCTACGGAGGCCGAGGCGTTCCGGGAGAGCCACGGCAGCCTGCTGGCCGTCTACACCGCAAGCAAGCGCATGCACCTCGTGCCCGTGAAGCTCGCAGACGGAAGGGAGTTCACGCTCTCACCGGGCAAGCACAACCAAGTGCAGGCGGCGATTGTGCGCGACTTCGCAGCGCGGTTCGCACCCGGCGCGGCGATCCTCTACCTCGGCGACACGGCGAAGAAGACGCTGATCATCGAAGAGGATCTGCTCCGCAAGCTCTGCGTCCCAATCACGGAGCACGACAAACTCCCCGACGTCCTGCTCTACGACGGCACCCGGAACTGGCTCTTCCTGATCGAAGCCGTGACCTCGCACGGACCGGTCTCGCCTAAGCGCAAGCTCGAAATGGAGCGTGCACTCACGTCGTGCACGGCCGAACGTATCTACGTCTCCGCGTTCCCCGACCTCAAAGAGTTCCGACGACACATCGACAATATCGCCTGGGAGACGGAAGTCTGGATCGTCGAGAACCCTGACCACATGATCCACTTCAACGGCGCCAAGTTCCTCGGCCCGGCAACCTCCGATTAGAGCGGCTCTAACATTCGTGCCCTCACCGTGGCAACACCGGGATCCGCCTATCGGTCCGCAAAGCCAGAAGATTGACGATGGCGGAAGGAGCCGGAGCCCGCTGCGCGGGGACTCCGGCTCTTCTCTGTGATTACCAACTCCGCAGCCGCTACTTTCTTCCCACCTCAGCAGACCGGCAACTCCCCCTCCCACTCCCCCGCTGAATCCTTGGCATCCGCGGCTACGCCGTCCAGCGCCGACACCAGCGTGTCGACGGCCTCCTGCCAGCGCTCGGGTATCAGCGGGGTGGCGATCATTGCAATCAGGATCGGGCGGGCGAGGGTGAAGGCGGTGGTGAGAAGCTCGGTGCGGCTGACGAACTCCAGCTCCGGGTTCAGTTTCACCTCTGCCCCGTCGAATTTGTAGAAGTGGTCGTCGATGCTCTCGAAGGTGACTTCCTCGTTGTCGATCGTTCTCATGATGGTTCCTTTCGTTTTCGTAGTGGTAAATGCCGGGGCCCGCGAGCGCGGGCCCCGGCACTACTGCATCAGTCGGTCGGGAGCTTGGGCTCCATCTCGACTGTGGATCCGCCGTTGCCGACGGCGAGGTCCTTGCCGGCCTTGAAGGTGGCGGTGACGCCATCCAGCGAGGCGACGAAGACCGTGATCGCGGCGCGCCAGGTCTCGGGGACCAGCGGCACCGCTGCCAGTGCCACCAGGATCGGGCGGACGCCGGCGTACGTCGTCATCAGACGCTGGGCGCGGTCGGCCGCCGTCTGCGGTGCGGACACGGCTCCCTCCGACTCGAACTCGTCGATGAAGTCGTTCACGTAGTCGGTGATCTGGTCGTCGATGCTCTCGAAGGAGAGATCGTTGGTTTTGGATTCGTGTTGCTGTCCAGTGGTCATCGTTTTCCTTTCTTTTCGGAACATTGCGCGGGCGTGATCGGAACGCCCGCGCGTCGGTTGACAGGTTTCCTTCCAGCACAGACAAGAGTGTCTGTGCTCACAGTTGTCCAAATTAGGTTAGGAGAATTTGGCCCTCGACGGAAACGCCGGGCTCTGTAGGATTAGGCAGTTCGACCAAGAACGACCGATCAACAGGAGGCCCAGCGTTGAGTGCATTTTCTAGCGTATTCGGACAGATTCTCAAGTTGTTTCCCCGGGCAGAGTTCGAGCAGTTGGTTCGAGAGGCCAAGGCCGAGAGGCACGCTCGAGGGTTCACCTGTTGGCAGCAGTTCGTGGCGATGCTGTTTTGCCAGTTGGGCAAGGCCCAATCGCTTCGTGAGATATGCCAGGGACTGGCCTCGGTGGAAGGGAAGCTCAATCACCTCGGTATCGAGGAGGCGCCGAACAAGTCCACCCTTTCCTACGCAAACGCCCACCGGCCGTGGGAGTTGTACCAGCTCGTTTTCGAGCAGATGTATCAGCGCTGCCGTCAGATTGCACCGAAGCATAAGCTGCGGTTCAAGAACCCGTTGCTGTCGATCGACGCAACCGTGATCGAGCTTTGCGCGAGCCTGTTTGACTGGGCTCACTACAAGCAGACCAAGGGAGCGGTGAAGCTTCACATGATTCTCGATCACAACGGGCTGCTACCGAGCTTCTGCCTCATCACCGAAGCCCGAAAGTACGACGTGACAGTGGCTCGGGACTGGGATTTCCCAGCCGGTACGATCATCGCTTTCGATCGTGGATACATCGACTTCCGCTGGTTTCGCTCACTCGACCAACGCGGCATCTTCTTCGTCACGCGACTCAAACGACGGACGACCTATTCTGTGGTCAAAGAGAACCCCATTCCTCAGAAGGGCGGCGTTCTTCGCGATGCCACCATCCAGCTGACCAGCCGGCAACTCAGAGGCGGTTCCTCTCCACTTCTTCGCTTGGTCGAGTATCGCGCTCAGGACGGCCGGACCTATGAGTTTCTCACCAACCATCTGAGCTTCGGACCAACCACCATCGCTGCCATCTATGAACAGCGATGGCAGATCGAGTCGTTTTTTAAAGCCATCAAGCAGAACCTGCGCATCAAGACCTTCGTGGGGACCTCCGCGAATGCTCTTCACATCCAGGTCTGGACGGCTCTGATCGCCATCCTCACGCTTCGGTACCTCAAGCTACGCTCCACGTTCGGATGGGCTCTGTCGAATCTGCTCGCCATCTTGCGGTTCAACCTGTTCGCTTACCGCGATCTGTGGTCCTGGCTCAACGACCCGTTCACTCCACCGCCTCTCCCTCCACCCGCTCAACTCTCCCTCAATTTGGACAGCATCTGAGGGGGTCGATCTCACTTCCCGTCAAAAATGACTCGTACGCTCAGCAGAACCGGCCGTTTCTCAACCTAATTTGGACAGCTGTGGTCTGTGCTACATCAGGCAGCCTTGCGCCATTGGCCGCGGAGCCGGCGCACCGGCCGGTTGGCGGGCCGAGGCGGTTTGACCGCGGTCCGTTTGCTCAGCCTCGGCGGAACAGGGAGGCCGACGGCCGACCACGCGTCGGCGATCGTCGTCTGCACCTGTCCGCCGGCGCCGTACAGCTCGCCGGCCGTGGCCACTGTGGCCAGGGCGAAGTCCGCGAACTGCGCGGACGGGAACAGCTTGGCCGTCAGCACGCGGTACCAGATGCGTCCCACGACAACCCAGGGGAAGCCGCCCAGCGCCACCGCCGCGAGGTAGAAGGCGTGGTTCGGGATCCCGGAGTTGATGTGCACCCCGCCGTCGTCGTCGGAACCGGTCACGTAGCCGCGCATATGGGCCGGCTGCGGATCTTTCCCGAGCAACGGATCGTCGTAGGCGGTGCCCGGGGCCTTCATCGAGCGGATGGCGATACCCCGCACGTTGCGGCCGAGGAGGCCGGCGCCGATCAGCCAGTCGGATTGCAACGCCGTCTGGCCGAGGGCGTACTGCTTGACCATGATGCCGAATGCATCGGAGATGTGCTCGTTGAGAGCACCGCTCTGGTCGTGATACTCGAGAGCGGCGGTGTACTGCGTGACCCCGTGCGTCAGCTCGTGCCCGATGACGGAGCGGTCGGTGGTGAAGCGGTTGAAGAGCACCCCGTCGCCGTCTCCGTAGATCATCTGCTTTCCGTCCCACATGGCGTTGTCGAACTTCGTGCCGTAGTGGATGGTGGAGATGATGGGCATGCCCTTGCCGTCGATCGAGTTGCGAAGGAAGACGCGGGCGAAGAAATCGTAGGTGGCGCCGGAGCCGTCGAAGGCTTCGATGGCCTCGATGTCGCTGCTGACGGCCTGGTGGTCCGCCATGACCAGCTTGCCGGGGAGGTGCCGCGAATGGGCGGCGTCATAGACGCGCCGGTCCTTCCCGCGGAGAGGCGGCGCCGGAGCGGCGGGGGCCATCAGCGCGTTGGCACGGCCGGCGGTGATGAGCCGGCTGTGATACAGCGTCGAGGCGATGCGCTCGCGGACGTCGTCGTCCCCATGCTCGGCCAGGTGCCGCTGCATGTGCAACGGGATGACAGAGCATGCCGGATGTTGTACTTTCGTTATTGACATGGAACTCCTTTCTCTCAGGATGGGGTGAGTGTCAGGGCATGACCGCGGGCCACGCGGTCATGCCTGCTCGTCTGCGGTGAGCCCTCCGATGACTGACTCCATGGGGATTGTGGAAATGGGGAGCGGCGCGGGCGTGCCCGGTGTTGGTGCCGGAACGGGAGTTCCCGGAACCGGTACCGGAACGGGAGTGCCAGGCGCCGGCTTGGTCGCCTTCTTGGGGCCGCGTTTTCCGAGGTCGCGCTTGAGGTTTCCGACATGCGAAGAGACGGTCGTGCTCAGCGGATTGAGGGCCACACGCTTGGCGATGGCATAGACCTCCAACGCTCCACTGCCGGCGTTTGCCTTCCGGGAGTTGATGCTGAAGGTGAGGTTTTTTGCCGCCGCGCTGAGACGGTCCGCCATCGGGCGGAAGGCGTCGATGAACTGCAGTGTGTCGCGAGCCTCGGTGGCATCGAAGGTCCCCCCCTTCAACTCGGGGTTGGCCTCGACCGCTGCCACGGCCGTGGCGATGAACGTAAGGGGCACGTTCTGATGCGTGCGGACAAACGCTATCGTGTCGGGGTGGGCCTCCACGAAACTGGGGATGAGCGCCAGCATGTCGTCGATGGCCTTGGCAAGGTTCTCGGCGATCTGCTGGTAATGGGTGACGGTTGGGGTCTGTGCAGGCGGCACCGGATCGGCCGGTACCTGCGGCACATCTCCCGCTGCTTTGGTTTTGGACATCTCTCCTCCTGTTGATGGCCGCGTTTGGCGCCACACGCGCGGAGGCGCGGCCTGGTTACCCGGACGGCTCTGATCAGGAGCCTCCAGGCGTGCGGCACTCGTACGCGTGCCGATCGGGTGTGAGGGGGCGTTATTCAGCCTGCGGAGACGCGTTCCACAAAGGAGCCGCACGGGCTCGAAGCCGTTCTGCGGCGATGGGCGTCTGAGGCTGGTTTCGTCCGTCACGCAGGAGGAGAGGCGTCAGGAGGGAAGATCCCTACCCGGAAAAAAAGTGGGACTTATAAGTCCCTTTTAGGATGTTTCGCTCTCTACGAAGGCGTCGCGATGTGCCGAAAATGTTCCTTTTTCGCGCAGTCGGAGCGAGGGTCGGGGTCAAAAAAAAGTTTTGCACAGGTGCAGGGGCCTCAGACGGTCATCCTTACTGTCATCCTGAGGCGGCGGCAGCCCCAGAGGGGCAGAGCGCGCCGAAGGACCCCCAAGTTGCATCCCGGTTGGGGCGGCGCAATGGTCGACAGCCCCCTCCCTGCCCGGGTTTCAACTTGGGGGTTCTTCGACCGTCCTACGCTGCTCCGTCGCTACCGCGACGAAGCAGCTCCGGCGGCTCAGGATGACAGGTGGATGGGCGCGGCGCGCGTTGGTCAGCCGGGGGGCAGGGACATGCCGCTGCCCTCGAGAACTCTAACGACGAATGCCTTGAGTCTGCCGAGCAGAGAGTCGCCGTCTGTATTGCCAACCCGCGGCGACGCGTATGTCGGCAGCGCGAGAACCAACGCCGCTGCGATGAAGACACCAAGGGCATACTTTCGGATGCTTTGCATGAACTCTCCTTCCGCCGAACATGGCCGGACCTGTTCGGGGCGCGCCCTCTATATAGGAGTGTTTCGACGCAGGTGAGTTATGACACTCGTCGCTGAGAATTCTTCAGGCGACGGGAACGAATGGCAAGCTGGGCCTGCTGGGGAGACCTTCAAGGTATGACCTGACTTGTCGTACGACCTTCGGTGTAGCGGCTCCTGACCGGAGTGCTTCATGGAGGTAGGCGAGTGCGACCTGAGCATTCCGCGTCATTCCCTCGGACTCAAACTCAACCAGGATGGCCTGGCATGCATCGGCTACTCCTTCGGGTACATCAATCGCCAGGCGAACTTCGGCCCACTCGAGAGTCGCCAACGCAGCATCGTTCATCAACCCCAGCCTGGTCAATTCCAACCGCGCTTCGGCGAGTTGCGTCGCGCCCTCGCTCAGGTGCCCCTCTGCAACACTTACGTTGGCTAGTTTCCACATGCCGCGGGCACGTTCCGTACTGAGCCCAAGCCGATCGAAGATCGATACTGCTTCGAGCAGTCGCTGTCCCGCCTTCACATGGTTCTGAGCTGACAGGTACGATGTCCCCGCATTCTGCAGAGCGCGCGCAAGCATGCTCGCATCGTCAGCGCGTCGAGCGATTGCGGCTACTCGCTCAAAAGCCTCGGCAGCCTCGCCGGGTTTACCGATGAAATGAATACAGCACGCTTCAGCCATCACTGCGCTGAGCTCACGCGCCACATCTCCGTAGTCATGAAACATTGCAGCGGCAGCGCGAGCCAGACTCACTCCTTCGGCAGGCCGCTCCGTCTCGAAATAGATCGTCGCCCTGATGTACCAAACCACCGCCAGATCGAAGGGATCCGTCGCTGGTGACCTGTCGAAGAGCCTCTCGGCGTCGTCGAGGGCTTTCAGCCCCTCGGCGAAGCGGCCGAGGTAGCGGAAGGCGTTGGCGCGCTCGCGTACGGAGAGGGCCAGCACCGACCGGCGGTCGTTGCTGCTCTTCCGAAGGCCGAGGGCAATGTGGCAGGCGGCCTCCGCGATCCGGAGGCTGAATTGCGGCTGCTCCTCGTGGCGGGCGTGCGCGGCGCGGCAGAGCTTCCGCACCACGCCGGCCGTATGGAAACGGGCGTCGGCATCGACGTCGACGTCGTGGAAGCGGATCGGCGACTGCAGCAGCGGCGCCAGCAGGGCCTCGGCATCGGCTTCCTCGTTCTCGATCCGCTGGTATTCCGCCATCGCCGCCTGGAAACGCTGCGGGCGGGTCAGGAACCCATCGGCGGCCGCCCACATCTCCGGGTCGCGGAAGGCGTCGTCCAGCTCCTCGATCGTTTGAAGCCGCCCGCGGCACTCGTGGCAATGGGCCAGGTGCTGCCCGATGGCCTCGGCGTCCCCGCTCAGCGAAGGGGCCAGGGCATAGACCGACAGTTCTTCATCCCCATAATGAACGTTCATTTGGAAGACCTCATGGCGTCATAGAGCTCGCGTACGCGGCGGCGGCAGGAGACCAGGAGCTGGAGCACGTAGCCGGGAGAGGTTGCCAGTTGCTCGGCGATCGATTCCTTCGACTCCTCGTGGAAGTAGTAGCGGCGGATGGTCTCCCGGCACTTCTCGCCGAGGCGGGCCACCACGGCGGCCACGGTCAGGTTCATCATCCAGCGCTCAGTCTTCTCCTCGGCAGCCTGGTCGGGCTGCTGGTCGTGCTCGGGCAGCAGCGGTTCCTCCCGCTTCCGGCGGCGCAGATAGTCCTTCGAGGCGTTGCCGATGGCGCCGATCAGCCATCCCTTGAGCTCGCGCACGTACTGGCGGCGCTGGAGGTAGGCGGTAAAGATGTCGTGGACCAGGGCCTCGGCGTCGTCGGGGGGGATGTTGTAACGGCGGATGGCGATGGCGCGCAGGAGCACGCCGTACTCGATGTAGAGCGTCTCGAATTCGCTGGCGTTGGTCGGATGGGATGGATCGGTCACGCTTCTCACCGCACCCCGGAGGCTACCGGAGGTCCCTCGGCGAGAGGATACCGGAACAGGCTCTGGCCGGGGCCAGGAAAGCTCCCACGAAAGCCCGCCGGGCCGAGGTGTGGCCGGCTGGAGGACGAAGAGGTCGGTGGCCTTGACGAGCCTGCCGGTCACGGATCGGACGGCGGCGACGATGATGTAAATCGTTTCGGCTGTGGCAGATGCACGACCGTATTTCAACCTTTGGAATTGCCTTCTGGTGATCGCTTCACGGCCTTCTTCCGAAGCGATCCGCTCGGCTTCGCGGATGATGTCCAGCGTCCTGAGCCCGAGATCCTCGATGAACTTCCGCAGCGGGGTCGGCGGTCCTTCCATGCGCAGAGGTCTCCCTTCAAATAGGAGTGTCGCGAAAGGGGTCCATCCCTACCCCCATCTTTACTTAGACATCTATAGGGTGCTGAAGGTTCCAGACGCGAGGGTCCTGATATGAACAACCCACCAGAAAGGGAAGTCCAAAGACCCGGTGAGTCCATGAGTGGGCTCCACGAGTCCACTAGTCGACTCCGCGAGTCCACTAGTCGACTCCACGAGCTCACTGGGTGGACTCCACGGGTCCACTAGTCGACTCCAGGAGTCCACTGGTCGACTCCACGAGTCCACTGGTCGACTCCACGAGTCCACTAGTCGACTCCACGGGTCCACTAGTCGACTCCACGAGTCCACTGGTCGACTCCACGAGTCCACTGGTCGACTCCACGAGTCCACTAGTCGACTCCGCGAGTCCACTAGTGAACTCCACGAGCTCACTAGTGGACTCGGGGAGTCCGCCGCGCATTCGGCCTCGCTCAAGACTGACTCAGCGCGGCCGATCGCGAGATCGAGAGGAAGGTCGAGACGAAGTCATGGCGCGATAATTCCTTCACGATATCCGCCGCTTTCGCGGCACGGGAGACTCCTTTGCTTTACAATCAACGGTGATGGTTGCCAAACGGGAAAAATCGTTCAATACCGCCTGCCAGGAAGAGGTCTACCGGCAGGTCAAGTCGTATCTCGATGAGCTCGTCGACGAGCATTTCGACGATGCCGAGCATTGCGACTTCTATCTGAAGTACGGCTCCACGGTGCTGGAGATCTCCATCGAGCCGTATCAGGAAGACGACGCCGTCATCGAGGTGCTGGCCTTTTGCGTTCAGGGGGTCGAGCCCTCCTTCGAGCTGATGCAGGAGCTCCTTCGCGTGAATGCCGAGGTTCCCCTCGGCGCGTTCAGCATGGCCGGCGAGGACCTTTTCTTCTCACACTCATTCCTCGGACGCCGCCTGCGTCCGGAGCAGCTCATCGCCTCGCTCGACGTGGTGGCCAATATCTCGGACGAATACGACGAGAAACTGGTCTCGAAGTATGGCGGCGAGACCGCCATCGACCGTCTGCGCAGCGGGGAGGCCCGGCCGCCCGTCCAGCTCGCCGCGCGAAAGGCGGACAGTAATTGAAACGAACGGCATACCGCTTGCTGTTTGATGGCGATATGACCAACTCTTTGGGCACGGCAGCGGCGGCGATTCTGCTCTGCGCGGGCCTTTTGGCCGGCTGCACCGGCGGACAGGAAAGCCACGCCGCCGAGGAGCAGACGCCGAAGAAAAACGGCATCCCGGTGGTGACGACCGCTCCCCCCGCGCAGCCGCAGGTCGACGCCCGGGCGGCCCTCAAATCGATCAGCGCGGTGATCCCGATCTACGCCGGCGCGAAATACCGGGAAGACCTGACCCGCCGCGACTCGGTGATGATCAAGAACCAGTACGGCCCGACCGCCGAGGTCTACACGCTGGCGACAGACGACTCCTTCCCGCAGGTCTACCACTACTACACCACCTACCTGGCGCAGTTCCGGGCCTTCCCGGCGCAGTCGCCGTATCCCGCTCCGCAGACGTGGCGCACGCTGGAAGTGCAGCTCAATCAGGCCATGCAGGATTCGTTCATCCCCGGCGACACGATGAAGCCGGGCACCAGACAGGTGACGCTGCAGGTGGCCGAGACCGAGGCCGAGCCGAAGACGGTCATCCGCTACGTCATCACCCAGCAGCCGATCGCGGCCAGCGAAGTGCAGACCCCGAAGGCGGCGGTGGCTGCTCCGAATGCGCTGGATAGGGAGTAGCGCGAAGCGCGAGGTCTGCGCGAAGCGGGTTATCGGTTGTCGGTTATCGGTTGTCGGTTGTCGGTGGATTAGTGGATTAGTGATCTGTGGGGTCAGCAGATCGGTGGATCAATCGTAGAGTTGACCAGCAACCAAACCGATAACCGATAACCGATAACCGACAACCCAAGCGACCCCCGACAACCGACAACGCGCTTCGCGCAAAATCATGTACCCCTGGCGCCGCATCGTAGTTCCGACAGATTTCTCGACGGCCGCGGAGTGGTCGTTCGATTCGGCTGTGCGGATGGCGGGATCGACGGGGGCGGAGCTGGTCATTCTTCACGTTCGGGCCACGCGGGCTTCGAATCCGGAAGAGCTGCGCTTCCCGGCGGATGATTCGCTCTACGAGTACGCCGAGCAGCACGAGCTGGAGAAGCTGCGGGACCACGCCCGGCGGGCCAATGCCACGGTGCCGACGAGGCTGGTCATCCAGCGCGCTCCCGATCCGGGGGCGGCCATCTGCCGGACGGCGGAGGAGGAGGGGGCCGATCTCATCGTCATCTCCACGCACGCCCGCCACCATGTCGCGCATCTGATCATCGGCTCGACGACCCTCAACGTCCTCTCCGGGGCCCCGGTGCCGGTCCTGGCCATCCGTTACGGCATCCACGCCCGGCTCGGTCTGCAGCGGCTCCTGGTGCCGGTACACCTGAAGCAGGGCTCGACGTCGGCGGCGGCGCTGGCGGCCTCGATCGCCCGGCGGGAGTCGTCGGAGGTCCACCTCCTCATCGTCTGTGAAGATCCCGAGCAGCCGGCGGCGGAAGCGCTGGTGACGGAGATGACGAACGAGCTGTTCGCCGGCATCGAAACCAAGCCGATCGTATTGAAGGGAAAGAACATCGACGCCGAGCTGGTGCGTTACATCCGCGGGGCGGATGCCGATGCCCTCTTCCTCAACGCGGCGGCGCACGAGATCAGCACCTTGAAGCAGGACATCATCCGGCAGGTGGAGACGCCTGTCATGCTTGTGCCCGCCAGCCAGCCGGCACGTTCCTAACCTGCCACAGGCCGGCAGCGCTGGTTGCCCCTGAGCCAAAAAAACTTTTTGGCGTGGTGGGTAGGGATTTCCGGTCCCCAGACACTCCTACTATTGGACCGGGTTATGAAACTAGCATCGACCAATAAAACTGTCGCCGGGCATGACCCGGCGACAGAGACCATATTCCTCTCGCACCGGCATGCCTCGTTTCTGGCAAAGATGTCGGACGAGATCAACCCCGCGATGCCAAAGGCATTCGGGTGGCCCCATGCGATCCGCACGATTCTCGACCGCATCGAGGAGAGCAACATCGATCTCACTGTTGCGAGCAGTGAGTACGAGATCGCTCAACTCGCGGCAGGCGAACTGCGCGCGAAAGGCCGGAGGCGAACTGCATCCCGCTGACTAGCGGGTTTTCCGATTCTTCATCGGCGATCCGGTCAGAAGCTCGACAAGCGTCCCGATCGAATCCGCCTGCGAAAGATCGACGTTGCTCTGGAAAGCAGCTTCGATCAAGCCTCGGATGATTTCCGCGCGACTGATTGCCTTGCCATGCTTCAGACGAATGTCGATGGCGAGACGATCGAGGTACGCGACATGCCGATCCAACAGGACGACTGTAATCTTCGCCCAGGGCTCGGTGTGAACAATGGGTCTACCGCGGTTGCCTTTCGTTGCTGGTGTCACACGTTCTCCTCTCATACTTCACGATTTTGGATGGACAAACCATGCACAGTGTATTCTGTTCGTGCGCCCGCGTCCATCAGTATTTAAGGACAGAACCTCTATCTGCGGACGTGGCTGGCGCGATGGGGAGTCGCCTGGAAATCTTACGCGCAAGGCGGAGCGGGGACAAGGGGGATTGCGGGGTTGCAGGATCTCGCGTTATCGGTTATCGGTTATCGGTTATCAGAGGAAGGACCGCACGGCCAACCGACAACCGACAACCGATAACCGACAACCGACAACCGACAACCGACAACCGACAACCGATAACCGATAACCGACAACCGACAACCGACAACCGACAACCGATAACGCGCAACCCCGAGACCGCGCAACCCCGCCCCTCAGCTCATCGCACGCTTGTCGAACGCCTTGAGGCCGATCCACATGAAGAAACCGGTCAGCACCACCAGGGCGGCCAGGATGGCGGCGACCGGCATGTGCGGCACTCCCGGCGTGAGCGCGGCGCGCATCCCCTCGGAGACGTAGACCAGGGGGTTGATCAGCACCAGCCACTTCATCATCGGGATATGGGCGAGCCCGGCCCAAGGGTAGTACGTGCAGCCGAACATGATCATCGGCGCCACGATCACGCTGAACATGAGGCCGATCTGCGGCGGGGCGATGCCGGTACCTAAGTAGAGCCCCATCGCCGAGAATGCCGCCCCGCCGAGGATGGTGACGGCGAGGAGCAGCGGAGCGCTGGCGAAACTGAGACCGGGGATCGGCCCCATGATCAGCCGCGCCACCGGCAGGACGAAGAGCGCAGCCACGATCCCCTGCAGAACGCCGGAGACGACTTTCTCCACCGCCACCAGTTGAATCGGCACCGGCGAGAGCAGGCGGTCTTCGATCTCCTTGGTGAAGCCGAAGTCCTGCATCATCGGAAGCGCCACCGACTGGATGGCCGAAAGCGTCAGGCTCAGCGCCACCACGCCCGGCAGCATGATCGTCGAGTAGCCGTGCGGAATCATCCCCATCTTCGGCAGAAGAAAGCCGAAGACGACCACGAGGAGGATCGGCTGCAGGGCGGTGCGGACGAGAAAGTACGGCAGCTCGCGGCGGGCCACGGTGATGTCGCGGAGCAGGATGGCCGTAAAGACGCGCGAGGGGGCGACGCGGGAGAGCGGTTCCGCGGTCATGCCAGTTTCCTTCCGGTGAGGGAGATGAAGAGCGTCTCCAGGCTGGGCCGCGAGAGATGGATGTCGCGGACGATCCTGCCATGCGCCTCGCCCGCGTCGATGAGGGCGGGGATGATCGCCCCTCCCCGCTTGCTGAAGACGCGCAGCAGCGGCCCGCGCGCCTCGGCGTTCGAGACCCCCTCCATCACGCGCGCCGCGTCGGCGGCTACGGTGGCGTCGCCGTCGAAGGTGACTTCGACGAGCGTGTCGCCGGGCGCCTTCCGTTTCAGCGCGGCGGGGGTGTCGAGCGCCAGGAGCTTTCCCTGATCGATGATGGCCAGCCGTCCGCAGAGCTGATCGGCTTCTTCCATGTAGTGGGTCGACATCACGATCGTTCTCCCCTGCCCGTGCAATTCGCGCAGGATCTCCCACAACGAGAGCCGGGCCTGGGGATCGAGGCCGACGGTCGGCTCGTCGAGGAAGACCACGCGCGGGTCGTGCGAGAGCGCGCGGGCGATCATGAGTCGCTGCTGCTGGCCGCCGGAGAGCTGGTCGACCTTGGCGTTCATCTTGTCGGCGATGCCGAGCCGCTCGAGAAGTTCCTGGCCGCGGCGAAGGGCGTCGGCGCGAGAGATGCCGAAGTAGGTGGCGTGGAAGACGAGGTTCTCGATGACGCTGAGACTGCGGTCGGGATTCGGCCGCTGCGGAACGACGCCGATGCGCTGGCGGACGTCGGCGGGCTGGGTGGTGACGTTGACGCCGGCGACGACCGCTTCGCCCGCGGTGATGCGGACGCGGGTGGTGAGGATGCCGATCAGGGTGGTCTTGCCCGCCCCGTTCGGGCCGAGCACGCCGAAGAATTCACCTTCGGCGACGGCGAGATCGAGGGAGTCGATGGCCACGATCCCACCGGACGGCGGGGCGGGAGGAGGCGGTACTCCTTTCTTCTTCTTGACAGCCGGCGCTGGGTAAACCTTGCGCAGGGAGCGCGTTTCGATGGCGTTCATGCGAAGGCGAAGGATATCCCGATCATCGGCGGACCAATCTGTAACGTTTGGTCATCCGTAGTCACTATCCGAAAGAGAGGTGATGGATATGTTCGCCCAAATGCAGTGGAACTTCACCGTTGATCAATCAGGCCGGGCCCGGCTGATGCGTTCGAGCACACCGGCCGAGGTGGAGACCATCACGCCCGGCGAATACCTCGTCACCCTGCCGACGGTCACCGCGCGCGAATTCGGCATGACCGCGGACGTCGAAGGAGCCTCCGGCTTCATCGCCGCCACCCCCGGCGACGACGCCGGCAACAAGCCGAACACGGTGCGCGTCCTGACCATGCGTCCGGACAATACCTTCGGCCCGAGCCCGTTCCGTCTGGTGATGCGGACGGTGTAGGCTCGAAAAAACCAATCCGCAGATGACGCAGATAAGACGCAGATAGGGACGGTCTTATCTGCGTTTCATCTGTGTCATCTGCGGATGAACTCATCTACCCATGAACTTCTCGATGTCGTCGGATTTTCTTGGGGAGCCCGTTGAGAGAATCCGCGCACCTGTCTCGGTGATCACGACGTTGTCCTCGATGCGAACGCCGATGCCGTCGTAGCGGTCGAGGGCTTTGGCGATGGAGGCTTGTTCCTCTTTCGGCAGCTTGGCGTAGACGGGGCTGGCCAGGACGTCGTTCTTGCGGACGTAGATCCCGGGCTCGACGGCGAAGACCATGTTCGGCTCGATCCTGCGGTCGCGGTCGGTGGCGTCGTGGGTGTCGAGGCCGATGTGATGGCCGGGGGCGTGGCGGAAGTAGAGGTAGACCTGGCGGGGATCGTCTTTCGAGATCAGGCCGAGGCGTAGGAGCTCGCGTCCGATCACGGCGATGGCGGCATGATCGGCGTCGCGGAAATGGCCGCCGGGTTTGAGCGCGGCGATGGCCGCTTCCTGCGCGGCGAAGACGGCGTCGTGGATGGCGCGCTGGTCGGCGGTGAATTTTCCGCTGGCCGGATAGGTGCGCGTCACGTCGGCCGAGTAGCCGAGATACTCCGCGCCGAGGTCGGTGAGGAAGAGAGCCTTGCGGTCTACCGGGGCGTTGTTGGCCATGTAGTGCAGCGTGGTGGTGTTCGTCCCCGAGGCCGCGATCGACGGGAAGGCCCAGCAGCAAGTCCCCTGATCCTTGTAGGTGAAGTCGATCACGGCATCGACCTGGTTCTCGCTGGTGGCGGTCAGCACCCGTTTCATGGCCGCTTTCTGGGCGATCTCGGTGATGTCGATGGCGTGCTGGATCACGGCGATCTCGGCGGGGCTCTTGACCTCACGCATGTGGATCAGCAGCGGATGGGCATCGCGAAAGCGAAGTGCCGGATAGCGGTCGCGGAGATCCTTGACGAACAGTTGTTCCTCCGTGAGCGGCGGATTGGCCCCTAACGGGATCTGTTCGTTTACGGTCCATAGCTCGGCGCTTCCGGCCAGGACAGCGCTGTAAAAGTTCGGCATGGCCCGCGGCAGGATGCGCTCGGTCAAATCCGGCGACGGCCACTGACTGCCGAACATCGCCGAGGTGATCAGAGCACGCCATCGCCCCGCCGACTCGACGCGTTTGACCCCGCTGATCTTGGTGATCTCTTCGTGCGGCGGGATTCGCCCGGTCCACCCTTCCTGCAGCGGGTTGCGGTCGCGGACGAAGAGGACCTCGGCGAAATCGGGATCGCCCGGAACCATCACCAGAGTGGTCTCTTCCTCGGCGATTCCGGTGAGATAGAGCAGGTCGTTGCTCTGGCGGAAGGGCCACTCCTGGTCGCCGCTCCGGATCTGCAGCTTGGAGGAGAAGAGAACGATCATGGCGTTGGGCCCGATCTCTTTGGCCAGGCGCGCGCGCCGCGCCGCATACTCGGAGGCGTCGATGGAAGGCTTCGGGCTCGCCTGTGCGAGGACGTAGCCGGCGGAAAGAGAGACGAGGAGAAGCATGATCGATCGACGCATACCGGTATCGTAGACCGGGTGAACTATCTGGCGCACCTCTTCCTGGCCGGGACGGACGCCGACTCGCTGATCGGCAATCTGGCGGGCGACTTCGTCAAGGGACGGATCGGCGACGACGTCCCTCCGGGCATCGCCGCGGGGATTCGCCAGCATCGCCGCGTCGACGCCTTCACCGATTCGCATCCGGCCGTGGCGGCGTTCAGCCGCGTGCTGAGCCCCGAGTACGGCCACTACGCACGCGTGATCGCCGACGTTTTCTTCGACCACTTTCTCGCTGTCGATTTCCGGCGCTATGCGTCCGAGCCGCTGGAGGCATTCCTCACCCGCGTCTACGCCACCATCGATCCACACGCCGACCGATTGCCGGGCAATCTGCGCATCGTCTATCCGCGCATGCGCGACGAGGGATGGCTGGCGTCGTACCAATCCATCTACGGGATTCGCATGGCGTTGGGAGGAATCTCGCACCGGCTGTCGCGGCGTCCGCATTTCGCGCCGTCGGTGCATTTTCTGGAGGATGCGGGGACACGCGCGGAGCTGGAGCGGCTGTTCCGGGAGTTTTTTTCGGAGGTGATTTCGATGACGCGGGAGTCGGGGGTCGGGAGTCGGGGGTCGGAGTAGGCACTTCGTCAGTTGCCTACTACGAGTTTTCGATCTCCGACTCCCGACTCCCGACTCCCGCGATTACAATCCCCCACGTGACCGAAAAAAGCATCCAGGAAACGTGGGCTCCTCAGAACCGCTGCTTCGGGTGTGGGCCGGCGAACGACAAGGGTCTGCGCATCCGCAGCTTTCGCGAGGGCGACGAGTTCGTCTGCGACTGGACGCCGGAGCCGCATCACGCGGCGTTCGACAATGTGCTGAACGGCGGCATCATCGGCGCGCTGCTGGACTGCCACAGCAACTGGGCGGCGACGATGGTGCTGATGGAGCGCAACGGCAGCGCGGCACCACCCTGCACCGTCACCTCCGATTTCCATGTCGTCCTGAAACGCCCCACGCCGATGGCGCCGCTGCGCGTCCGCGCCCGCGTGGTCGAGGTGACCGGCGACCGGGCCGTGGTGGAGGCGTCGATCGAGTCGAACGGAAAGGTCACCGATACATGCCGGGGGACCTTCGTGGCGGTGAAGGAAGGGCATCCGGCGTATCACCGGTGGTGAGCTCATGACCGCCGAACGCGCCCGCATGTCCGGCGCTCCGCACGACGTCGCCTGCTGGCGCAAGTGGGGACCGTACCTCGCCGACCGGGCCTGGGGGACGGTGCGCGAGGACTACAGCGCGAACGGCGATGCCTGGTCGTACTTCCCGCACGATCTGGCGCGCTCGAAGGCCTTCCGGTGGGGCGAGGACGGCATCGCCGGCTTCTGCGACCGCTACCAGATCCTCTGCTGGTCGCTGGCGCTCTGGAACGAGCAGGATGCCATCCTCAAGGAGCGTTACTTCGGCCTGGTGCCGGGCGAGGCGAACCACGGCGAGGACGTCAAGGAGTGCTACTTCCATCTCGACGCGGTGCCGAGCCATGCCTACCAGCGGCTGCTCTACAAGTATCCGCAGCGGGCCTTTCCGTACACACAATTGATCGACGAGAACCGCCGCCGCGGCGCGCACGATCCCGAGTTCGAGCTGATCGATACCGGGATCTTCGACGATGGCCGCTACTTCGACGTGGTCGTCGAGGTGGCGAAAGAGAACACCGACTCGCTGCTCTTCCGGATCACCGCGCACAACCGCGGACCCGAACGCGCTCCGCTGCATCTCATCCCGCAGCTCTGGTTCCGCAATACATGGAGCTGGAACGGTGAGTCTGTACCGGCACCGTCGATCACGGCGATCGAGGTCGATGGCCGCCCCGCCGTGCTCGCGGACGACGCGAACACCCCCGCGCTGGCCGGCCTGCTTCACAACGCCCACCTCGGCCCGCACGTGCTGGAGTTTCCGGCCGGGACGGAGCTGCTCTTCACCGATAACGAGACCAACGGGCCGCGGGTCTGGGGGTCGCAGTCACGCAGCCGCTACGTGAAGGATGCCTTTCATCGCCGCATCGTCAACGGCGAGCACGAGGCGGTGAACCCGGCACAGAGCGGAACGAAAGCCTGCGGCTGGATGCGGGTGGAGATCGACCCGGGAGCGTCGTACAGCATGACCATGCGGCTGGGGCCCAGCGGGGCGCAGTCTTCCACACCGCCGGAGTCGATCATCGACCTTCGCCGTGCCGAAGCCGACGAGTTCTACGCCGCCATCCACCCTCCCCGCGCGTCCGCCGAGGAGCGTCACGTGCAGCGGCAGGCCTTCGCGGGATTGCTCTGGTCGAAACAGAGTTACCTGCTCGACGTCGACATCTGGCTCGACGGCGATGATCCCAACCTGCCGCCGCCGGCGGAGCGGCAGCACGGCCGCAACGCGCGCTGGCGCCATCTCAACTCGATGCGCATCCTGTCGATGCCGGACAAGTGGGAGTACCCGTGGTTCGCGGCGTGGGACCTGGCCTTCCACACCGTGGTCATGGCCCTTCTCGACGCCCATTTCGCCAAGGAGCAGCTCTGGCTGATGCTGTTCGAGCAGTTCCAGCATCCGAACGGCCAGATCCCGGCGTACGAGTGGGAGTTCTCCGATCTCAATCCGCCGGTGCACGCGTGGGCGGTATGGCGCGTCTACAACATGGACCGCATCCGCAACGGCGCCGACAGGCCGTTCCTCGAGAAGTGCTTTCACAAGTTGATGCTGAATTTCACCTGGTGGGTGAACAAGGTCGACCGCGAAGGGAACAACGTTTTCGAGGGAGGGTTCCTCGGCCTGGACAACATCACCGTCATCGACCGCAGCGAGACGCTGCCCGGCGGCGCCTCGATCGATCAGAGCGACGCCACCGGCTGGATGGGGATGTTCTGCCTGGTCATGATGCGCATAGCCCTCGAGCTGGCCGAGGAGAACAAGGCGTACGAAGGGCTGGCCACGAAATTCTTCGAACACTACGTCTACATCGGCGCGGCCATGAAGATGATGCGCGGCGACCGGACGCTGTGGGACGAGGCCGACGGCTTTTTCTACGACCTGCTGCGTCTGCCCGACGGCAGGAACGTCCCCTTCCGCGTCCGCTCGCTGGTCGGTCTGATTCCGCTATACGCCATCGAGCGGTTGGAGCGGAAGTGGATCGAGCCGTTCGCGGTGTTCCGCGAGAACTTCGACTGGTTCATGAAGCATCGCGCCGACATCGTCGAGCACTGTGTCACGACGGTCCACCACGACGGCGAGACCACGCACGTGCTCGCCGTCGTCGATCAGAATCAGCTCCAGCATCTTCTGTCGCGCGTGGCCGATCCGGAGGAGTTCCTTTCGACGTTCGGCCTGCGCAGCCTGAGCAAGGCGCATCAGCAGCAGCCTTTCGTCTTCGGCAATGCCTCGGTGACGTACGAGCCGGCCGAGGCGGCGACGAAGCTGAAAGGGGGCAACAGCAACTGGCGCGGTCCGGTGTGGTTCCCGACGACGTTCCTGATGATCGAGACGCTGCGCAAGCTGGAGAAGGCTTACAGCGGCAACGTACGCGTGGCCCTTCGCAACGGCCACGATGTTCCGCCGCGCAACGACCCGGAATCGACGTTCGCCGATACCCGCGCCGACGAAGGCGTCGGCGCCGGAACCGCCCGCCGCCGCGGCATGACGCTGCCGGGCGTGCCCGTCCCACCCCCGGAGAACACGACGACGCTGACCGGCCTGGCCGCCGACCTGGCCCGGCGCATGACCAGTATCTTCATCCCCGACGCCGACGGCTACCGCCCCGCCCACGGCCCCCGCGGCAGCCGCAAGGCGGAGCTCTTCGCTCACGACCCGAATTGGAAGGATCTGATCTGGTTCTTCGAGTATTTCAACGGGGATACAGGAGAAGGGTTGGGGGCGTCACACCAGACCGGATGGACGGCGCTGGTGGCGAGTTTGATCGATGAGTGGAGTGGGTGATTGATCCGCAGATGAAGCAGATGGTACGCAGATGACACCGTCCCGATCGTCGTCGCCTCTATGCCTTAGAATCGTGAAGCGAGTTGACGAGTGCGACGAGCCCGCCCTGAGGATCTGAAAGAAGACGCCAAACTCGTGGCGCTTCTTCGGCTATCGAAAGACCGGTTAGAAGAATTGTTCCCGGTCGAATTGTCGGAAGTCGATCCTTTTGCAGCTGCTGAACCGTCGATCGGTGGTCTGGTTCAACTCGAAAGCGGACCGTTTGCGGTCGTGACGTATGGCAAAGTGTCAGCAGAAGCCGAAGTATCGTTTCCAGTCAGCGCGCCCGCAGCCCAGGACTGGGCTGCCTTCCTCCGTGAGGTTCCCTTGGTCGTAAAGGAAGTCGTCTGGACGTCCGAAGCGGTCAACACGAAACTCTTGCTGCAGGAAGTAGACGAGCAATAGGGAGATAAATGTGGCACAGACACTCTTGTCTGTGCCGGGTCTCGCCACGAATCAAGATCGCAAGCCCTCATGGGCAGCGGCTCCGGCCGGGGCACAGACAAGAGTGTCTGTGCCACATTTATCCCTGGCTTGCGACGACCGGCACGGATGACGTTCGACAAGAGGGCTACTCAGAACAGCCCGAGTCAGATGCGGTAGTCCAATTCGCGCAATCAATACAACCGCGCCGCCAGATACGGCACCGCCGTCTCCACCCTCAGGATCCGTTCGCCGATCGACACGGCCGTGAACCCCGCCCGTTCCAGCGAGGCGATCTCGGCGTCGATGAATCCTCCCTCCGGGCCGATGACGAGGGTGACCGGGTCGGTGACGTCGCGCGGGCAGGCCTCGGAGGCGCGGGGGTGGGCGACGAGGGCGCGTGTGCCGTGGGCGAGGGCGGGGAGCTCGTCCTCGACGAACGGGCGGAATAGGCGGCGGGTCTCGATGGAGGGGAGGACTGTGTCGCGGGCTTGCTCCAGGCCGAGGATCGATTGGGCGCGGAGGTTGTCGGGGGAGAGACGCGGCGAGCTCCAGTAACTCTTCTCCACGCGCCAGGCGTTGAGCAGCACGATGCGCTTGATGCCGAGGGACGCAGCGCCGGCGATGACGCGGTTCAGGACTTTCGGTCGCGGCAGAGCCAGGACGAGCGTCAACGGCAACGGCGGAGGGGGATCGCGGTCGAGAACGACGTCCATCTCCAGCGCCTCGGCGTCGAGCCTCGTGATCGTTCCGCGTCCGATGCGGCCATCAGCGACGCCGGCCGCGAGCTCCTCCCCCACCGCGGCGCGATGAACGTCCGTCACATGCCGCAGGCGGCGGCCGGTCAGCCGGACGCGCGAGCCGTCGATGAAGTCGTCGTCGAAGAGAAGGATCAGGTTCACGGCGTTACAACGATAATCCCCTCCGCATGAACGTGCAGCCGGATCGGAGATGGGAATCGTTCGCGGAGCGCGAGCCGTACTTCGCCGTCTTCACCGATCCGAAGTTTCTGAGCGCGAACCGGACGGCGAACAACGAGCGCGAATTCTTCGACAGCGGCGAGCTGCTCGTCGATTCGATTTTTCACACGATCAAGCGGCGGTTGAACTACGAATTCGCACCCGAGTCCATCCTCGAATATGGCTGTGGTCCCGGCCGCCTGGTCATTCCCTTCGCGCAGAAAGCCGGCTCCGTCACCGCGGTCGATCGATCGCCGGCGATGCTTACAGCGGCCCGGCGCGAAGCGGCGCAGCGTGGCATGACCAACATCCACTTCAAGACAACTTCTGACTTCGCTGCATCGCAGCGGAGGTTCGATCTGGTCAACTGTTACCTCCTCTTTCAACGCCTGCGTCCAGCGGAGGGACTGGCCCTCTTTCGCCGGCTGCTCGGCTGTATCGGCTCCGGCGGCGTCGGCGCGTTTCAGTTTCTCTATCGGAGCAAGGCCTCGCCGCTTGTTGCCATGACCCGTGCCGCTCGTGAGCGTGTCGGCGTAGTCAACGGCATCGTCAATCGCCTTCGCGGCAAAGCGTTCGATGAGCCATTCATCCCAAGCCACACCTACGATCTCGACGACGTCTTCCGTATCCTCGTCGAGAGCCGTTTCGCGATGAGTCACATCACCTTCGAGCATCACGAAGAGATCAGCAGCGCCATCGTTTTCGTTCAGGCACCGCTCTCGTATGCGACGTCTGACGAAATCGAACGCCAGTCCGCGTCCGAACCGGCCCCGGGCGCGATGATCGACGTGCGCGACCTGATCGCCCGCACCTCGATCGAGGACCTGAACAGGACGGCCGAGGAGTACTTCTCCTCGTTAAGGGAATGGGAGCACCACCTCGCCAAACCGTTCGCCAAGCCCGATGAGGCGCCGCCGATTCTGATCAACGTCGCCACGATGCTACAGGGGCTGCGTCTTACCCCCGGCATGACTGTGCTCGAATTCGGGGCTGGCACGGGTTGGTTGTCGCGGTTTCTGACGCAGCTCGGGTGCCGCGTCATACTCCTCGACGTTTCTGCAACGGCGCTACGAATCGCCCGTGAGCTCTATGAACGGCAGCCCCCAATCGGCGAGCGGCCAGCGCCCGAGTTCCTCCCGTTCGACGGGCGCCGCATCGACCTTGCCGATGCCAGCGTCGAGCGGATCATCTGCTTCGACGCCTTTCACCACGCTCCGAACCCGGACGACGTGTTGCGCGAATTCGGCCGTGTGCTGAAGCCTGGTGGGATCGCGGCGTTCGCCGAACCGGGACCCCGCCACTCGCGCACGCCGCTCTCACAATTCGAGATGCGCACCTATGGAGTCATCGAGAACGACATCGACATCCATGCCATCTGGCGCACCGCCCGCACGTGCGGCTTCCGCGAACTGAAACTAGCCGTCTTTCACACGCCGCCGTTTCATGTTTCGCTCGACGACTACGAAGATCTGCTCGCCGGCGGCCTGACCGCCTGGCAATGGGTGTCTGCCACGCGCGGGTTCCTCCGCGCCGTGCGCAGCTTCTTTCTCTTCAAGGAAGGTTCGGAGCGTTTAGACAGCCGCAGCGCCGAAGGTCTGGCTTCCGAGGTGACCGCGGCCATCATCACCTCACCGGCGATCGAGGGAGAGACGATCATCGTCGAGGCGACGGTGACGAACCGCGGCACGGCGATCTGGCTGCCGTCGGACGCGGCATTTGGCGGAGTCGCCATCGGCGCGCATCTTCACGACGCGGCCGGCAAATTGATCACCTTCGACCTTCACTGGGAGCGGCTGACCGATCCGCCGCGTGAGATCGCGCCGGGGGAAACGGTGAGCGTCCGCATGTCGCTTCCGGCGCAGCCTGCCGGGAGATATCTGCTCGAAATCGACTGCGTGTCCGCCGGTGTGTCGTGGTTCGCGCAGCTCGGATCGCAGCCGGCCCGGCTCACCGTCGATGTCATTCGCGCCGATGTATGATGCGCCGGCATGAACATCGAGACCCGCAAAAAAGGTGACGTCGTGATCGTCGATTTTCAGGGACGCCTGGCCGTAGGCGTCGGCGACGATCTCCTGCCGCGCCTGATCGAACAGCTCCTCGACGAGGGCAACCGCAAGATCCTCCTCAACCTTTCCGACATGGACTACATCGACAGCAACGGCCTCGGCGAGCTGGTGCAGAGCCTCAAAGTCTCCGGTCGCCACGGTGCGTCGCTGCGCCTTCTCAAACCGCAGGACCGCGTGAAGAAAACGCTCAAGCTGACCAACCTCCTGCCGATGTTCAGCGTCTACGACACCGAGGCCGAGGCCATCAAGGCCTTCGACGCCTAGGCCGGCACGGCCGGCAACGTCGGTTGCCCAACGCTCGGCCGCCATCTTCGTGGTCTCAACCGCGAGGACTCCTGGAGGTTTTGATTTACAGAAGGCAATCAATAGATTAGACTCTCCGGAGAAAAAGGAGAGTCATGGATCGATTCATTACCGCCGTGCGCGCGGCCTGCATCACCTACCGTTCCCCGCTGGCTACCCTTGCTCCCGCTGCCCGATCCGCGAATGATGCGTGCGCCGCTTCCGTCGAAGAGCCGCGCAGCTTCTGCAGCAGCGCCCAGTAAACGCTGACCGATCTCTCGAACACCCACAGCGGCGCGCTGAGGCAGGCCCGCAGCGGGAAGAACGCCGAGGCGCTTCCCCGTCCGCGGACCGCGAGCACGAACGAGGCACAGGCGATCGCTCCCGCGTACCCACCAGCCAGCCGCACGCCTCCGACGATCGCCAGCACGATGGCCACCGGAAGCAGAGCGAAAAAGAAGGCTGTCTTCACCGGCATGTCGAAATCGTCCCCGGCCTGTCTCGGGCGGTCGCGCAGCCAATCGTTCAAAGGAAGCGGCAGCCGGCGCACGAAGACATCGCACGCGGAAAGGACCCTGGCCCCTTGCGAGGTCAGGTAGCGGACCGGATCATCACCATTCGACCAGGCCACATCGACGCCGCGCAGACTGCGCACAGAAGACCTGCGCATTCCGAACGTGGCGCCATGATCGGGTAACGGCTCCACGCCGCGATGCACGAGCATCCGCCCGGCCTCGATTCCGATCCACCACGGGAGTGGATCGAAGTAATCCTGCGGCTCGACGACCTCGTGGAGATCGAGCAGATCGCAGACATTTTCCACCGCCGTGATGTCGTAGCGGACGTTTTCATCGGCCACGATGACCTTGTCGCAGTTGCTGACGTCGATGGCTGTCCTGATGACATCGATGGCGCCCGAGAAGCTGCGATGCCGCGGCCGGGCCGCGATATGCCGGCTGACCCACCGAAGGACGCGGCGATTCTTCTCGAAAACCGGCGCCGGGGAGCTGTCGACGACGATGACTTCGCACCCGGCCAGACTGATCGTTGACAGATACGCGGCAAGGCCGCGGAGATCGCCGTCCGCCTCCCGATCGCGCTCGATCACGACCAGGTAGCTGCAGCGGCAATCGCGGGGATTACGGTGTCTCATGGGCGTTGAGAAAAGCGAGGTGTGTGCCAGAAATGCGGCTTTGCCGCGTTGTCGGTTGTCGGTTGTCTGTTGGGTGCGATTTAACCGATAACCGACAACCGACAACGCGGCGAAGCCGCTCTCATGGCACACACCTTGCCGAGCTCACCAGTGATGCCCCGCGGACAACGCAGCCGGTCGGTGACGAAAGTGTGGCCGGGGACTGCCTACCCACTCGGCGCAACCTACAACGGCGCGGGCACCAACTTCTCGCTCTTCTCGGAAGTGGCCAGGCGCGTCGAGCTTTGCTTCTTCGATGACGGAGGAAAGCAGACCTGCGTCGATCTGCCGGAGATGACCGGCTTCATCTGGCACGGCTACGTTCCCGACATCGGGCCGGGACAGCGCTACGGATTCCGCGTGCACGGACCGTGGGAGCCGCAGGCCGGGGACCGGTGCAATTCCGCCAAACTGCTGCTCGATCCGTACGGCAAAGCGGTCGATGGCAAGGTGCAGTGGAACGAGGCCGTCTTCGGGCACTTCTTCGACAATCCCGAGGGGAAGAATGACGCCGATTCGGCGGCCTTCATGCCGAAGTCGGTCATTACCAGCCCCTACTTCGACTGGGGAGCCGACCGCTATCCGCGCCGGCCGTGGCACGAGACGATCATCTATGAGGTGCACGTCAGGGGTTTCACGCAACGCCATCCCGATGTGCCGGAGCATCTGCGCGGCACATACGCGGGACTGGCTCACCCTTCCGCAATCCGTCACCTGAAAACGCTGGGAATCACCGCGGTGGAGCTCCTCCCCGTCCATCAGTTCATCCACGATTCGCTTCTCCTCCAGCGCGGTCTGCGCAACTACTGGGGCTACAACTCGATCAGCTATCTGGCCGCGCACAACGAGTACTCCTCGGCCGGACAGACAGGACAGCAGGTGCACGAGTTCAAGCAGATGGTGAAGACACTGCACGAGGAAGGGATCGAAGTCATCCTCGACGTCGTCTACAACCACACCGCCGAGGGCAATCACCTCGGGCCGATGCTTTCGATGAAAGGGATCGACAACGCCGCCTACTACCGCCTGATGCCGGACGACCCGCGTTACTACATGGACTACACCGGCACCGGCAACAGCCTGAACATGCGCCATCCCCACGTGCTGCAGTTGGTCATGGACTCGCTGCGCTACTGGCACCTGGAGATGCACGTTGACGGCTTCCGGTTCGACCTGGCCTCGACGCTCGCCCGCGAGCTGCACGACGTCGATCGTCTCAGCGCGTTCTTCGACATCATCCAGCAGGATCCCGTGCTGTCGCAGGTCAAGCTGATCGCCGAGCCTTGGGATGTCGGCGAGGGGGGCTATCAGGTCGGCAACTTTCCGCCGCTCTGGTCGGAGTGGAACGGCAAGTACCGCGACTCGGTCCGCGATTACTGGCGCGGCACCGACCAGACCCTCGGCGAGTTCGCCAACCGCCTGACGGGCAGCTCGGACCTGTACGCCGAAACCGGACGGCGGCCGTATGCATCGATCAACTTCATCACCGCGCACGACGGGTTCTCGCTCCGCGACCTCGTTTCGTACAACGACAAGCACAACGAGGCCAACGGCGAGAACAACGCCGACGGAGCCAACGACAACCGGTCGTGGAACTGCGGCCAGGAAGGGCCGTCAGAGGATGATGCGATCAACAACTTGCGGGCGCGGCAACAGCGGAACTTTCTGGCCACTCTGATCCTCTCGGTCGGCGTACCGATGATCTGCGGCGGCGATGAGATCGGGCGGACGCAACAAGGAAACAACAACGCCTACTGCCAGGACAACGACGTCTCGTGGTTCGATTGGGCGAATATCGACGACGAGCTGTTCGCGTTCGCTGCTCGCCTGATCGAGTTCCGCCGCTCGCATCCCACCTTCCAGCGGCGCCGCTGGTTCTACGGCCGTCCGCTTCGCGGCGCGCGGGTGAGCGACATCGGCTGGTTCAAGCCCGACGGCGAAGAGATGACGGACGACGACTGGCAAGGCCATTTCGCCCGCAGCATCGGCGTCTTCTTCAGCGGTCACGGGATCCCGCCCGGGCCGCGCGGCGAGGAGGTCGTCGACGACAGTTTCCTCCTGCTCTTCAACGCCCATTTCGAAGCGATGCCGTTCAAGCTCCCGACCGGCCCCTGGGGCAAGCGATGGGAGCCGGTGATCGATACGAACAAACCGATCCCCGACCTGCGCGAACACGATGCGCTGCACGCCGGCGAGGAGGTGGCGGTGGAGGCGCACTCGATGATGGTGCTGGCTTCCCGGGAGTCGGGGGTCGGGAGTCGGGAGCAGATGTAGGGCAAAACCAGCCTTTTCTTCGACCCCCGACGCCCGACCCACGCACTCTGCTAGGCTTCGCGAAACGTAAGGCGATCCCACTCCGTCTCACGATCAATATGACAAGAAGAACCGTCCTCCAGACCGCGGCGCTCATCGCCGCAGGCGTCGTCCTCGCACTCCTCGCCAACGCTTTCGCGCCGCGCGAGCGGAAGCTGGCGATGGCTGGCTCGTATCCGAATGCGTTGAAGGTGCCGGCGCGGGAGACCACCCCAGTTGCTCCGATTGCTCCCACGCCTGTTGCGCCGGTACCCGTCGTCCCGACGACAACGACCGCGCCAGTCGCAGCGACTACAGAAACGCAGCCGACAGCGACGGCGGCCATCACCACCGTCGGCCTCAACCCGGCGGCTAAGACTCCGGCCGCGACGACGACGACCGCGACGGCCGCTCCCGTCCCCCACCCGCCACCTCCCACTCCCCCATCAGCAGACCGCTTCCTCCCCCATCCCGACAAACCGTACGTCGAGATCACCTTCGCCGACGTGAGCTCGCTGCACGCGAAGAATGTCCTCTTTCTCGATGCGCGCCGGACGTCGGTCTACGAGCAGGGCCACATCGCCGGCGCACGGCCGTACTCGGTGTGGGAATCGGACATCGAGGACAAGGTGCGGAAACTGTTCGACGAGCGCAGCGATCCGAGCGCACAGGCGCTGCCGATCGTCATCTACTGCAGCGGCGGCGACTGCGAGGATTCCCACATGCTGGCGCAGAAGCTGTGGGGCATCCAGTTCAACAACATCTACGTGTACAAAGACGGCTTCCCCGACTGGCAACAGCACGGCGCGCCGATTCACACCGGAGCGAATCCGTGAAGCGTCTCCTGGCTCATCCCTGGCTCACCATCCGCGTCCAGATCGCCCTCGGCGCGATTTTCATCATCGCGGCGCTGCCGAAGATCGCCGACCCGCCGTCGTTCGCACACATGATCTACAACTACCGCCTCGTTCCGTCGCCGCTGATCAACATCAGCGCACTGGTGATGCCGTGGGTGGAGTTGCTGGCCGGCCTGGCGCTGATCCTCGGCGTCTGGAAAGCAGCAGCGCGAACGGTGGTGGGCATCATGCTGGCGGTCTTCATCGTGGCCATCTCGATCAACCTCTCCCGCGACAACGCCATCGACTGCGGCTGCTTCAACGTCGCCGACCGCGGCAAGACACACGAGCAGCGAATCTTCGATATGAAAGTCGACGTCTTCCGCGACCTCGGGATGCTGCTGCTGGTGGGGCAGCTCTGGTACGCAGGGAAGAGAGAGGGCGAGGCGTAACGCCGGAGGCCAATCGTGGACGGGAGTTGGCCGAGGATTCAGTAGTCAAGGAATCCTTGACAACTGCTGGCCGCGCTAGCGGCAACAAGACGGTAGCCAGGGGTGCGAGCGTTTTTTGCGAGCACCCCTGGTAAAAAGATGTCATGGTGTGGTGCCGCGTCAGCGGCACTGGAGTAACCCGGACTCCCTCAAGTGCCGCTGACGCGGCACGCTTCAGGAGACACACAGACCAGGGGTGCTCGCAAAAAGCGCTCGCACCCCTGGCTACCTTCTTGAGCCGCTATCGCGGCGTCGGAACGTCCAATCTCCAGCGCGCAGCGGAGCGGCCCAATTCAGTTGTTAAGGAATCCTTAACAACTGCCCACTGACGCAAAGAACTACACGACGAAATCAAGACTCACTAAACGGATCAGAAGTATTTTACAGATGGCAACCGTCAAGGAATCCTTGACAGTTCAACAGAAAGGCGCCCGTTCCTCGAAGTGTCTACTTCGTCTCGGTCCCGTCGCACTCGCCCATGAACTTGCCGGTGTAAGTGGCGGAGATGTCGCGGTCCTGCATCTTCATGTGCATGGAACCGTCGTAGGAGTCGCCGCCGTAGGTGATTTTGCCGTCGCCGGTCATACCGTTCTCGCAGCTCATCTTCCAGGAGATCGAGCTGCCGTCGACCTTCACGTCGGTGTAGGTACAGCCGCCGCGTTTATCGCCGGCTTTGGGGATCAGAGTCTCGGGTTTCTCGGCCTGCTCCTTGGTGACGCAGGTGACGACGGTCCTGGCCGGCATCTTCCCCGGCATACCGGTCATTTCCATCTGCATGGTCGTCTGCCAGCGGCCCGGCTTGGCCAGGTGGCCGGCGAAGAGAGGAAGAGCGAGCGTCGAGACGACCGCGAAAAGCGCAAGATTGCGAAGCTTCATCAGTATCCTCCGTTGGTTTTCGGAGGAGTATACGTCAGCTCTTTTTCACGCCGCGCGAACGGGTGGACGACTCGATTCGGAGTGCCCCGGTGAGCGCGGCGGACTCGTTGCCGCTCTTGACCATCACCACCACGGAACCGGCCGGCGTCGATGCATCGATCTGGAATGTGGCACTGACGTAGTTTCCCGCCCACTTGAAATCGGAGATGCGGTGGAAGCCGGGATTCGGGACATCGAAGGTGGTCATGCCGCTCGTGAAACCGTCGCCGCCGATGCCGAGGTTCATCGTCGAACCGGCGTGCAACGTGGTCGGCATGGCCTGAAGGGTAACGCTGTCTGATCCGGCCGCCCAGGCGCCGATCCACTTCGGATTCAGGCTCACCGATCCGGAGCCGTTGACGTTGAGATTGCCGTAGAGTCGCCCGTCTTCGACGCGAAGCGCGCCGCCGCCGGCGAACTGTGTCGGGAACGACGTCACCTTCGCGCTCTGCCAGGCGCCGGAGAGATTCTGGAGGTTGAACGGGCCATCGAGCGGCTCGGCGTAGATGCGGTAGGTCCCCGCGGGAACACCTTGCAGGGAGAAGTTGCCGTTCTTGTCCGAAAGAGCCGTCGCCACCGGCTCGCCCTGGTCGTTCTCGGCCACGACCTGCGCGGCGTAAATGCCACCGTCGTCGCCGTAGACCCGGCCCTCGAGCGTTGCGCCCGACGCCGGTTTCGTTTTGGCGTAGGCGGTGGCGATGGCCACGCGATCGTCGCTGTCCAGCCCGACCGTGGTGCCGGTGCCGATGTAGGGATACATGACGGAGGACAGCACCGCGGAATGGTCGAGCCCGAGGACGTGACCCATCTCGTGCTCGACGAGCTGCTGGAGGTTGTAGCCGCCCGAGACAGCCGTCGGATCGATCTGCATATCGGCCTCGAGGATGTGGCCGCTGTCGTCGTACCAGTTAGTGGTCAGGGCGATGAACTTCTGATCGGCGAAGAGATCGTCGGCCATCGAGATCGTGTTGCGTCCGTCTTTGCCGGCGGATGCGCCATCGACGATGCCGAGGGATTGGAAGGAGAGATTGGCGTCAGGAACGGCCGCCCAATCTTTCCCGGCCCGGTCGAGCAACGTTGCGACCTGGGGGATCGCCTGCACAACGCGGCTGTCGATGGCGTAGCGGATCGGAAAGGAGCCATCTGGCCAGGCCACGGGAATCAGGACGCCGTTGTTGAAGTAGGTCAGCCGGGCAGCTCCGAATGCCGGTACCGCGGCGATGATGGCGATGGTTCCGATGAGGAAAAGGTTTCGGAGACGTGGCATGGTTGAGCCAGTGAACTGCAACCGAGGTGCCATTGCAATAACTATTTTGGGTTGCTGGGTTGCTTGGTTACTGGGTTACTGGGTTGCTGGGTTGCTGGGTTGCTGGGTTGCCAGGTCAGTGTGCCCTGCAACTAAGAAACCTGGCAACCCAGCAACCCCGAGACCCCGGACCGCGCGCGACCCCGTCACACCATCGCGATCAGATCGATCTCGACCAGTGCGCCTTTCGGCAGTTGCGAGACTCCCACAGTCGTTCGGGCTGGCTTCGTGTCGCCGAAGTTCGAGGCGTAGATCTCGTTGAGGGTGGCGAAGTTGGCGAGGTCGGTGAGGTGGACGGTGGCCTTGACGACACGGCTGAAGTCGGTTCCGCCGGCGGCGAGCACCGCCTTCAGATTCTCGAAGACGCGCCGCACCTGGGCGGCGAAGTCGCCGTCGACGAGGTTGCCGGTGGCGGGATCGAGAGCGATCTGTCCCGAGGTGTACAGAATGTTGCCGGACCGGATTGCCTGCGAGTAGGGTCCGATTGCCTTTGGCGCCTTGTCGGTTGCGATGATCTCCATGCTTGCTCCTTCAGGATTTGAGCGTGACAGTATAATCGCGGGACTTTTTCTCGGAGCTCATACGACGCATGGCAACGTACTCCGGCAATGCATCGCTCTCTCAAGCCGTAAAGGACCGCGTTCTCTCGACGTTCCAGCAGACCGTGACGCTCTACAAACAGGGCCGCTCGGCCGAGGTGGTCGAGGGCTGCACGTTGATCCTGCGCATGGATCCGACGTTCGATCCGGCCCGAAAGCTGCTCGAGAAAACGCGCAATCCGAACGCGCCCATCGATGTCGATTCGCTCCTGCCGGAATCGCCTGGAGCTGATGTCCTGAACGAAGCGCGCGCGGCGCTGGCGGCCCGTGACTTCCAGAGGGCCGCGGAGCTCACCTCCGAGGTGCTTCGCGACGACTTCACCAACGAAGAAGCGCGGCTGGTCAACGATACGGCGCGCGAGCGCATCGAGGCAGCTCCGTTCGTCGAACAGTTCATCCGCAAGTCGGAGATGTTCGCCAGGCAGGGCAACACCAGCGCGGCGCGGGCGGAGCTGGAGAAGGCACGGGCGCTGGACGACGGTCATCCTGGCATCCGCCGCATCGCCGAATCGATGCAGGCCCCCGAGCCGGCCGCGCCGTCGTTCAGCTCCGGCGGCAGCCCGTCGTTCGTCGTCGAAGCGCCGCCGCCCGCCCCCACGACCCGCAGCGCCGCGCAGGCGGCCGACTTCGGGTTCACGTTCGAAGAGGAGAAGCCGGCCGAGCCGGAGTCGCCTTTCGGCGGTTTCTCCTTTGGCGCCCCGGCGCCTGCTGTTCCGCCGCCTCCTCCCACCGGCGGCTTTTCGTTCGATTCACCGGCAGCGCCGCCGGCGGCGACGTCGTCAACATCGCCATTTGGCGGCGGGGGATTCTCGTTTGATGCGCCCGCCGCGCCGGCCAGCGGCGAATTCGGCTTCGGCCCCGCCGCGACACCGCCGGCGGGCGACGATCAGCGGAAGATTCAACAGTACCTTGCGGACGGTGACCGCGCAGCCGGTGCCGGCGATTACCAGCAGGCCATCGATCTCTGGTCACGCATCTTCCTGATCGACGTGACGAACGATGAGGCGTCGCACCGGATCGAGAGTGCCAAGGCAAAGCGCCGCGAGATCGAGAGCAAGGTCGAAGCGATCATCAGCGCCGGCGAGCAGGCCTACAACGCCCGCGACAACGAATCGGCGCGCGCAAAGTTCAATGAGGCGCTGCGTCTCGATCCCGGCAACCTCACCGCCCACGACTATCTCGAGCGGATGTCGAATCCCGCCGGCGTACAAAGCGCGCCGGCATTCGAGGCCCCATTCGCCATCCCCCCGCCTTCGCACGGGGACATCTTCGACGACGATCAGTTGAGCGGCTCCTACGATTCGCTCAAGCCACCCGAACTGCCCACCCCGAAAGCAGCCGCAAAGGCGAAAGCGCCGGCCGCGGCTCCCACCCCGGCAAAGAGCGGCTCGCGCATGGGCGTGCTCGTCACCATCGCCGCGGTGGTGATCGTGGCCGTGGCGGGCTGGTTCATATGGACGAAGTACATGGCCAAGCCGGCGTACGATCCGAGCGCCACGCAGGCGATCTTCCGCCAGGCCGATGCTCTGGCGAAGCGCAACCGCTTCGATCAGGCCATCGCCATGCTGCGCGATGTGAAACCGGCCGACCCGCAGCACGACAAGGCGCTGGAGATGATCGCCGACCTGCAGCACAAGAAGTCGCAGGCGGCGGAGACGTTGAACGGGCGGCCGTCCGCGATCGTGTATGAGGAGAGCATCGCCGCCGGCCGCACGGCCTTCGAAGGACACGACTACGATGCGGCCAAGACTGCCTTCGACACCGCCGCGCGCATCAAACCGCTCCCGGCGGACGTCTCGACGATGTACGCGGCAGCTTCGCAACAGGTGGCCAAGCTCGAGGTGGCGAAGGCGCTGTTCAGTGAGCAGAAGTATCAGGATGCCATCGCCAATCTCGATCCGCTGCTGCAGGCCGATCCGCAGAATCAATCGATCCGCCGGATGCTCACCAGCGCTCACTTCAACCTCGGCGCGATCGCTCTTCAGGAAGAACGGCTCCCCGATGCCATCCGCGAGTTCGACGTGGTGCTGAAGGCCGATCCGAATGACGAGCTGGCCAAGAGGAGCAGGACGCTGGCCGACCGCTATTCCGGTCAGCCGAAAGACCTGTTGTACAAGATTTACGTAAAATACCTGCCGTTGAGGAAGACGTAGGTCTCGCGGTTGCGGTTGCGAGGTCTCGCTACCGCGATGGGAGGGTGTGATGCGATTCGATGAAGTCGAGCTGCAACCGGCGACGTTCGATGTTGATTCTGCCGCTCCACCGCCATCCGCTCCCTCGTCGTTCTTCCGGCGGCTGGCCGCGCTTCTCGTCGATCTCTCCCTCTTCGCCGCCCTCGGCCTGGCGCTCTCCCCTCTCCTGCCGGCGTCGATGAGCGCGGTCTCCATCGCCTCTCTGGCCGGCTTTCTCATCATCATCGCTTTCTACTACTTCGCCGGCACGCGAGCTTTGTGGGGAAAGACGATCGGAGGGGCGATCTTCGATGTGCGCGCGCGACGGCGCCGCGCGGTCTGACGCCGGGATCTATTCCTTCTTGAAGGGCGCGATCGTCAAGGCCGCGATGCGGTTCTGCGCGTCGAAGGCCACACGAAAGGCAACGGGACCGTTCGTGTACGACAGGGTCAGATCGAGGACCGCATAGCGTTTGTCGACCCTCTGCTGCACTTGCGTAACGGATTGGAACTTACCGAAGATCCGTCCGACGTTGTCGGCGAGTCCGGCCATGCTGGCAGGGGTCAGTTGCGCGGCCATTTCGGCGTTGAAGGGCTTGACGGCATCGTCGTAGCGCCCGGCGGTGAAGTTGGTGAGCACCTGTCGCGCGATCGCCTCGAGAGTCGGATCGACGGGCGGAGGGAGAACGGGATTGAAGTAGACCGTTTCGATGTGGTCGAAGGCGTCGAAAATCACGTCGACATTTACGGTGCCCTTTTCAAACCGTGCCACCAGCTCGATGGTGCGGAATTCGCCCTTCATGCCGGGATGGGCTTCCTTGACCAGGTAGAACTGGCCTAAATCCCGGTCGAGCTGCGCTTTGACATCCGACAGAAGCTGCGGCGTGACCACCGGCCGCAACGTATCGTTGAAGTCCTGGGTGGCCTGATCGAAACGGCCCGTGACGAAGTTCCTCAGCATCTCCCGGGCGATCGACTCGATGGGAGTCTGGAGGTGCTGTTTGGGACCGACGGCAAACAGCGTAGTCAACAGGAGCGAGGCGAGGATGTTCACCGGGCAATGGTACCAGCCGGCCCGGCAGAGCTGCCGGGCCGGATGGGGACGTGGGTTCGATCAGTTAGTCGCGGAAGACCAGTCGCGCGTTTGGCGTCGCATGCACCGAGATCGACGGCTGCAGTGTGGCTGCCGTCTCTTTGTCGATCCTGATATCGAACGTCTCATCGCGTTTCGACTTATCCTCCACCGCGGCGGCAAACTCCGCAACGGTGTTGAAAGTCGTGGCCATCGGAGGCCCGGGGTTCTCCGCTTTCTCATCGTAGTTGCTGCAGATTTCGTTGATCACATGCCGGCCAAGCGCCCGATAGCTCTCGAACTGCGATTCGCTGAAGAACTGGTCCGCCGTCGTTTCATGAGGGAAGTCCGGCGAAGAGAGCGCGTAGTTGTAGACGTCTTTCGGAAAGTAGTTCTCCGAATAGAGAGACGGCTTGACGTAGACGAGAGTCCCGTCGATGTTCGTGACACCGTCTGGTTTCTTGTCGATGGCGCTGTAGCGGATGCGCGCGATGGCGACGTAGCGGCCCTCCGGGAAGGCTTCCCCTGCCTTGCGGGGAAACATGTACATGTGACGGATGTCGATGGGCACGCCGAGGTCCGTCCGGATCTTTCGGATGGCGTTGCCGAGATCTTCGAAGTTGAACGTAGGATCGCAGCCACCGTCGCTGACGACGATGTAGCGGCAGCGGCGGAGAACCATCTCGTAGAGCGCGAGGTTCTCGAAATGGCCGCCGTCGGAGAGGTAAACGAGCCTCGATTGATCGTTCGACGTGCCCGTCAGCTCGAGGGCCAGCGGATGAAGGTTTGACGACGGATTGGCTTTGCGGTACGAGTCTTCTCCTGCGATGCCGGGATTGCCGAGCCACGATCCGAGCCGGACGTTGAGAAGCGTCAGCAGGAAGGCCATGGCCGGCGAGGAGTGATAGCCCTGGTTCGGACTGGCCGCGGCGCCGGAGATCGTGACGGCGGTGCCGATGGAGATGCCGTCCCTGCCGCCGTACTCGCGCGAATCACGGTACCCGACGAAGAAGCTGCCCGAATGCAGCGGCGAGACCGTGAATGACTCCGCCTTCCTCTGCTGCCAGGCCAGCTTTTCACCGGCGGTGAGGTTGAGGGCGGCGTTGATGACGTGCAAGGGTGCGCGCTGGCGCGGTTTCAGAGAATCAAAGGTGGCGGTCATCACCGCGCGGTTTGCGCGCATGCGCGCCGCCCGTGAATCGATCCCCTCGATCTCCGCGAACTTCTCCTCGACGAGGATCCGGTTCAGGTCCTGAATCAGGGAGTTGGTCAGGTTCACATCGACGGCGTGCCCCTCCTCGATCCATATGCGGGTCTGTTTGTCGAGCGCATTCCAGATGGTCAGCTCGACGGAATCGGCCTTCGTAACGTTCTCCTTCAGTTGTTTTACGAATAACGCCGCGTCGGTGAAACTCGTCGGCCAGATCAGGTCTGGATGCAACTCGTACATCTGAAGGTTGTCGTGCGGATCGAAGCCGGTGAAGGTATCGGGCTCGCGGTGATAGCGCGACGCACCGAGGTAGGCGCGGATGATTCGATTCCGATACAACGAATGCATCGAGAAGCGGTTCACGCCGATGAAGAAGGAGAGAACGAATGCCCCCAGCGCGACGAGCGCGATGCAGCCGAGGATCGTCCAATCGGTGTCGTGGATGTTCTTGAGATGTTCGGTACCGTTGACCGTTGCGATCGAGAGGTACGGCGTCTTGTCGGTCTCGTATTTGGTTACGAGCTTCGATCCGGCGGCGGTTTCCGCGGTCTGGGTGAAGGTGGCGTTCGCCTGGAACTGTTCCGCCCATTTCGTCGCGACCGACACCTCGTCACCGCGGATCAGGCGGATGAGCACTGTCGTCCCGAGCGAGATGGAGGCCAGCAGTACGATGACGAAGAGAGGTACGGCGAACGCCGAAGCCACGCTGCCGATGGCCGCGCTCTTGCTCTCCTTCCCCTTCTCGTTCTCGTTGGCCGGCGTCTTGGCGCTGAAACCGACCAGAGCCGCGATGACGCCGGATACGCCGCCGATCGAGCTGAGCAGAATCGGCGCCCGGTAGAGAAACACCGGTCCGAAAACCGAGATGGCGCTTCCCAGTGCCAGGAGAACCGCGGCCATGAGCAGCCACGCGCCGGCACGGCCCCACCACTCGCGGTCGTAGTCTTCGTTGTACTTGCTGGAGACGCCGACGAATGCCGTCGCCTGCGCGAAAAAGACGAGGAGGACCAACGGCACGCTGAAACAGACATACAGCTCCGACATCGGCACGTCGGACATCAGACCGCGCAGAAAGGGCGGGACGCTCGTGAGGTCCGGAACGGCCAGCCGCGGATCGTCGAAGACCTTGTGCGCAAGGAGGTAAAACAACAGCGCGGCGGTGGCGACGCCGACGACGGTGCCGCAAAACTCGACGAAGAGCTTCTTCCCGATGTTCTGTCCCCGCACCCGCTCGTGACGTTCGACCGCCGTGGTCTGCCAATAGCGGCCGTAGTAGAGGAGGAAGGGCAGCAGCGTCATCGCACCGAGCGCGCCCAGAGCCCATGGCCAATCGGCCTCGATGGTTGACCATGGTTCGGTCGCCGCCTGCGCCCAGTAAAGGCTCAATGCCGCTCCGGCCACCACGAGCGCGAAGACGCAGACGAGGAAACCTCCGTTCGTCGACATCCATCGGAAGAACTTCGTTTTGGCGTATCGGCCGTGAACGGTCGGCCGCGTCAGGCCCAGGAATCCGAATCCGACAGCCAGAGCCGAGACCATGACCGTCAGCAAAACTGTCTGCCGGTACGCAACATCGTGGCGCAGGAGCAGTGAGAAGAGCCTGGGAATGGCCAACACCGCGGCGAGCAGCGGCACGAGGACGAGCAGGTTGAGGGTGAGGTTCCGCACGTACAGCGACGCCATCGTCCACGTGTCACCCGAGGTGAAGCCCAGCTCCGGACTGAGATAGTTGCTGTACTCGCGGAGATGGCGGATCGGCCGCGGCTCGGGATCGATCTTCGATTGCGGCAGATCGGTCTTGCATACGTCGGGCTTGGTCCCTTCCACGGCGTTGTCGGCGCGGATGAGATCCTCCTGTACGCCGGAGATACCGCTGGGATGGCGGCGGGCCCACGATGAGAGCCAGCTCCCGATGTAGCCTCCGCCGGAGACGGTGGAGAGGTAGTCGAACCTGTCGAGGATACGCGCCGAGGAAAGCCCCTGGATCACGCCGAGGGCAAACGTGGCCGTACGGATTCCGCCGCCGGATATCGAGAGCGCCGTGCGCGCCTCGGCATCGCTGCGCGCGTGGAGCTTGCCGTAGAGCGCCGCCAGGCGGACGTCGCGCAACGGCTTGACGGCACCGTGAAGGGCATCGTCGACGATCCGGCGGTTGATCTCACGTCGCCGCGAGTCGGAAACGCCGTCGGTGTAGTCGTTGTAGTTCGTGATCAGATCGATGCCGCAATCGGTGATCGCAGGCGACGCCTTGAGGCTCTCCAGCGCACCCTTCGCCACCAGAGCATTCAACGTATCGAGCACGCCGGCGCTGACGTCGATCCTGCACCCTTCCAGGACCGCCCCAGCCCACCGCTCGTCGATGATGTCGTCCTTCGTGTAGTCCGACGGCGGTATGTCGAGGCGCCCATACATCGAGACGTACTCCTCTTCGAGCACTTCGTGCACTTCGAGCGGAAGCTTGGACATAGGTCCTCCTCAGATCGAGCAGCGTTGTCGGGGTGATTACGGCAATTATAGACGGATGACCCGAAAAAGTTCCATCTACTGCAAATGCGGCCGCGGGTCGGCGGCGCTGGCCTTCCCCGCTTCGATCCAGGCCACGCGCGTCAGTAGCGAACCGAGAAGAGCGGAGGCGGCGGCCACGCGGCGGGCGCGTTTGGAGCGGACGCCGAGAAGGCGGAGGGCCAGCGGGAGAGGGCCGGAGAAGAAGCCGCCGATGCGGGTGGTCAGACCGGTGGCGCCCTTCCGCAGCGGCTCGGATTCGACGTCATGGCCCGACTCGATCTCGATGCCCATGTACGTTTCGAATGCGGCCGCGGCCAGGCCCAGGACGTTGAGGGCCGGCTCGTCGTGTCCGCGCAGCACAAGCAGCGCGGTTGCGGACGCGAGAGCCGACGCTCCGAAATGGATCGGAAGCGACCGGGCATGTCTCGACCAGACGGGAATGGCCGTGGCGCCGATGAGGACGCCGGTGTAGGTGGCCATGACCAGACCGGAGAGCGCGGCGATGAAGGCGGCGGCGTCGCCGGCGCGTTTCATGCGCAACAGTTCGGCGATCACCGCACCGGCGCTGGCCGTACCGAAGGCGGTCAACGTCCAGGCACCGACCGACATCGCCGACTGCGGCTTGAATACCCGGAGCATGTTGAGGAAGCGCTCGGGACGGCCGAGGTCGAGGATGAGCAGCGGCCCGGAGACGGCGGCGCCGATCGCGGCGATCCAGCGCGCGTCGCGGACGAGCGGCTTTCCGGCGCCGGCCATCTGCGCGGCGAGCGCAATCACGCTCGACGCCCCCGCCGCGCCGCCGGTAAAGAAGTAGAGGGGGATCTCCCATGTCCAGACGGGCGGCTTGACGATGGGAAGTCCGTAGTAACTGTTCGTATCGGGAAACGGAGAACCGGGCGGGCGGACGCCTTTGGCATCGAGCTGGCCGAGGGCGGCCTGGTTTCGTATTTCGTCGAGCCGGGTCTCAGGGATGTGCGGTTTCATCTCGCACCTCGGCGGCTGCTGGAAGAGTAAAGAAACGCCGCCAGCGACAAGCCGACCATCGCACCAGCCGCTACCGCCGCCGCGCTCCACGATTGCTTCAGCAACGTCGTCGGTACCTCGGGCTTCGGCGGGAGGTTGTAGGCCCGAACATCACCGCGGACGAGAAAGAAGGCGTGCGTGCCGCCCACGCTCGTCTCTTTCGGATTCCAGATCGTGGCGTCGGTCATGCCGGAGGCGTGTAGCTGAGCGATGCGGCGGTCAGCGGCGCGCTCGAGGTCGTCGAGCCTGCCGAAGAGAATCGAGCCGGTGGGACAAGCCTTCGCGCACGCCGGCTCGGCGCCCGCTTTCTGCCGGTCGTAGCAGAAGGTGCACTTGAAGGCGCGCCCGTCATCAGGACGCCGGTCGATGACACCGAAGGGACAGGAGACGACGCAGTAGCCGCAGCCGTTGCAGATGTCGGGCTGGACGAAGACGCTGCCGAATTCGGTACGGACGATCGAGCCGGTCGGACATGCTTCCAGACAGCCGGCGTTCTCGCAATGCTTGCAGACGTCGGACGAAAACTCCCACGTCAGTTGCTCGCCGGCATTGCCGCCACAGCCGGACTTCGGCTCGCGCTCGACGAACTTGACGTGACGGTAGGTGGAGTGGCCGAGGGCCAGCGTGTTGTCGTAGGAGAGTCCGCTCCAGACGAAGCCGTCGTCAGGAACGTCGTTCCACTCCTTGCAGGCCACTTCACATGCCTTGCAGCCGATGCACAGCGTGGAGTCGGTCAGGAATCCCGTGACGGCCATGGTGTGAGGTTACTCCAGCGCGGTCACGAGCGGCTCGCTCCTGCGCACGCTGCAGGTCAGCGCTTTCGATTCCATGATGCGCACGTTCGGCTCCTCGGAGATGGCCAGGAGGTCGTTGACGACGTCGCCCTTCACCAGTCCGCGGCCGCCCCAGTGATACGGGAGGCCGACCTGGTGGACGCGGCGTCCCTGCACGTCGAGCGAGGGCATGCGGGCGGTGACGAGAGCGCGCGCTTCGATCTCGCCGCGCGCGGTGGATACGATCACATGGTCGCCGTTCGCGGCGCCGATCTCCGCGGCCAGCTCCAGCGAGATTTCGGCGAACAATTCCGGCTGCAGCTCGGCGAGATGAGCCAGCGTGCGCGACATCGCTCCCGAGGTGTGGTGCTCGGTGAGGCGATAGGTCGTGAGGATGTGCGGAAAACGCGTATCCGGCGATGAGGCATATGCGTTGTCGGGGCGCTCCTTCTTATCGGCGGCAGGATTGGTGAGCTGATCGGGATAGAGGGCATTGCCGAGGTTCGACTCCAGCGGCTCGTAGTGGGCCGGGAGCGGACCATCCTTCAGTCCCGACGGCACGAAGAGCCAGCCGACGCCGTCGGGATGCATGATGAATGGCGCGTCGCCGGGGAGCGCTGCATCGCCCCCTTTGCCGGGATCGCCCTTCGCATCGGGATGCTTCGTCTTTGTAAAGTCCGCGACGTCGTCACCGCCCCATTCGCCCTTTGAGTCATCCCACCAGACCAGCTTCTTTCGTTCGCTCCAGGGCGTTCCGTCCGGCGCCGCCGAGGCTCGGTTGTAGAGGATACGGCGATCGAGCGGCCAGGCGAACCCCCATCCGTGTCCGTATCGTCCACGCGCCGCGCGGCCGTTTGCTTTGTTCTCACCGTCGTAAACGCCGGAGTAAATCCAGCAGCCGCAGGAGGTGGTGCCGTCGGCCTTCAGTTCACTGAAGTTCTTGATGGGGCCATCGTCGGAGCGTCCATGGATCTCCCGCAGGACCGCCTCAGGATCGGGCTCCTCGATCGCGCCGTGACACGGGTAGTCCCACGTCAGCGCACGGAGGCCGGCATCGCGCGGAGCGTCGGTCGCTTTTTCCTTCAGCAGCCGGCCGAGGTGATAGACGAAGTGCAGCTCGCTGCGCGCATCGCCGGGGGGCTCGACGGCCTGCTCGCGCCATTGCAGGAGGCGCTGGGTGTTGGTGAAGGTCCCGGCCTTCTCCACGTGCGACGCCGCCGGAAAGAGAAAGACCTCGGTCCCGATCTCGTCGGTGCGCAACTCGCCGCTGGCGATCTCCGGAGAGTCGAGCCAGAAGGTGGCCGTCTCGATCTCGACCAGGTCGCGGACGACCAGCCACTTCAGCTTCGACAGCGCCTTCCGCTCCAGCCGCGCGTTCGGCGCGCCGACGGCGGGGTTCTGTCCCATGACCAGTAGCCCTTCCAGCTTGCCGTCGGCCATGTCCAGCCAGTAGCCGAAATGCGAATGATCGCCCGTCAGGCGCGGCAGCCATTCGAATCCGAAGTCGTTCTCGTTCGTGGCCGCGTCGCCGTAGTAGGCCTTGAGCAACGAGACGATGTACTTGTCGATGTTGAACCACCACCCCTTCGGCGACTGATGCCGCTTGATCCAGGCCGCGAGCGAGCTGTCGTCCTCCGCGTTGTGCGCCGGCATCGGCAGGTAGCCGGGGAGGATGTCGTAGAGCGTCGGGATGTCGGTCGATCCCTGGATCGACGCGTGGCCGCGCAGAGCCATGATCCCGCCGCCCGGCCGCCCGATATTGCCGAGGAGCAGTTGCAGGATGGCGGCGGCGCGGATGATCTGCACGCCGGAGGAATGCTGCGTCCAGCCGACGGCGTAGCAGATGGCACCGGTCTTGTCGCGTCCGGAAGCGCTGGTGAAGATGTCGGCCACCTCGAGGAAGCGCTCTTTCGCGATGCCGCAGTTCTGCTCGACCATCTCCGGCGTATAGCGCGCGAAGTGACGCTTGAGCAGTTGGAACACGCAGCGCGAATGCTGGAGCGTCCGATCCTGATGCGGCTCCGCTCCCTCGTAGAGCCACGTCGTCAGGTCGTACAGTTTCTTTTCCGGATCCCAGCCGCTGAACAATCCGCCGAGGTCCTCGGTGTCCTGAAAGTCCTCGCGCAGGATCGTGGGAGCGTTCGTGTAGTGGACGACGTAGTCGCGAAAGTAACGATCGTTACTGAGCGTGTAGTTGATCAGCGCACCGAGAAAGACGATATCGCTCCCCGCGCGCAACGGCAGCCAGTAGTCGGACATCGCCGACGTGCGGTTGAAGCGCGGATCGACGTGGATGACCTTCGCTCCGTTCTTCTCACGCGCCTCGATCACCCACTGGAAGCCGACCGGATGGTTCTCCGCCATCGACGAGCCCATGATCAGAATGGCGTCGGAGTTGGCGAGATCATGCGGCGCCGTCGTCGCGCCGCCTCTTCCGAACGAGGTCCCCAGACCGGGGACCGTGGAGCTGTGTCATATCCGGGCCTGATTGCTGATGCAAACCATGCCCAGACCCGCGGTGAAGAGTTTCTTGATGAGGTAGTTCTCTTCGTTGTCGAGGGTTGCGCCGCCGAGGTGGGCCATGCCGGTGCACTGCATGACCGGCTTGCCGTCCAGAGACTCGGTGAAGGAGCGCTCGCGCGTCTCCCACATCCGCCGCGCCACCATGCGCATGGCCCGGTCGAGCGGAATCTCCGTCCACTCGCGCGCGTGCGGCGCCCGGTACTTCACTTTGGTGGCGCGCCCGTCATGTGTGACGAGCTGATACGAGGCAGCCCCTTTCGGGCAGAGGTGCCCGCGCGAGATCGGCGACTCGGGATCGCCTTCGATCGACACGATCCTGCCGTCGCGATGGTAAACAAGCTGGCCACATCCGACGCCGCAGTAGGGGCAGATGGAACGCGTGACGTCCGCGCCGTCGCTCTTCGGCCGCAACGCGTGCGTGGCGTCCGACATCGATTCGACGCCGGTACCGTCTGCGCCTGTCTTCAACTGTCGGATGAGCGGCCATTTCAGGAGGAGCTCGGCGAGCATGGCGCGTAGTGTATGCAAAGGAAGGGGGGCGCGCATGGCGAGAATCGCTGAGCGCAGATGTCCCGCGCCGGAGGAGCTCGGCGGGCCTTGATCGTCTACCTTAGACTAAAGCGCTCATGCGTCCGCGGCCAATCATCCCGATCCTTCTCTTTCTCGCCGCGACCGCATCCGCGTCCGTCATCGACGACCTCGACGAGGTCTCGAAGTGGACTGCCGCTCCCTCGGATGGCGTGTCGCTGGCGTTGACCCCGGATCGCGGCGCGATGCGGATGGACTTCGATTTTCGCGGGCACGGCGGATGGGCTGCCGCGCGGCGGAAGGTCAGCATCGACCTGCCGGACAATTATCGCTTCTCCTTTCGGCTGCGCGGAGAGACGCCGCCGAACACGCTGGAGATCAAGTTCATCGATCCCTCGGGAGAGAACGTCTGGTGGGTGCGGCGGGTGGCGTGGGAGTTCCCGCGCGATTGGACGGACGTCGTCGCCGACAAGCGGAACATCGAGTTTGCCTGGGGACCGTCGGCCAACCATGTCCTGACGAAGATCGGCGCCATCGAGGTGACCGTGACCGCGGCCACGGGCGGCAAGGGGAGCGTCTGGCTCGACCGCATTACTTTCGATGAACTGCCCGCCGATGTCTCGATGCCGTTGCTAACCGCGACCAGTGCTCGGTCGGGGCAGACCGCCGATCGGGCCATGGACGGACGCGCCGACACAGCGTGGCATTCGTCCGAGGGCGGCGCGCAGTCGCTGACGATCGACTTTCGAACGATGCGTGAATTCGGCGGGCTGACCGTGCAGTGGAACGGCAGCGACTTCGCCGCCGACTACGACGTCGCCACATCGGCCGATGGGAAGGAGTGGAGCACCGCACGGAGCGTTCGCGGCGGCAATGGCGGGCGCGATTATCTGCAGACGCCGCACGCGGCCGCGCGATACGTCCGTCTGAACCTGATCCACGGCGCCGGCGGCTACGCCATCAGCGAGATCACCGTGGAGCCTCCTCGCTTCGGCGACCGGATGATCGACGTCTACGAGCGAATGGCGCACGATGCGCCGCGCGGCCGCTATCCCCGCGGTCTCATCGGCGAGCTCGCCTACTGGACGATCTTCGGAGTCGACCGCGACGAAGGAGCCAAACCGCTGCTGTCTGAAGACGGCGCCATCGAGACTCCCGCCGGCTTCACGCTCGAGCCGTTCGTGCGCATCGACGGCCGGCTCATGACCTGGGCCGATGTGACGACGTCGCAGTCGCTGGAACAGCATTCGTTGCCTCTGCCGTCGACGACCTGGCGTCATCCGAAGTTCACACTGGAGATTGCCCCCTTCGGCGCCGGAACCGCTGCCGCGCCGATCGGCTACGCGCGCTATCGCCTGCGCAACACGAGCGCGCACACGGAGCACCTGCAGTTCTATGTCGCCATCCGTCCGCTGCGGGTGACGCCGCCGTGGTTCGAATTGAATATCGCCGAGCTCACGGCACCGATTCGCTCGATCAAGTGGACGGGAAGCGAATTCGCCGTCGACGACACGCGCATCGTTCCGCTGACGAAACCGTCGTCGATCGCGGCGTCCACATTCGACGGCGGCGACGCAAGCGAGATGTTTGACGACAACCGACAACCGACAACCGATAACCCGGATAATCAACGCCACGCCTCCGCCCTCATGACTTGGGATCTCTCGCTCGCACCCGGCGAAGAACGCCTGATCGATATCGCCACGCCGCTGCACGCTCATGATCCGCAGGCGATCCCGCGCGACGTCGCCCGCCAGCGCGCGGCTACCATCGCGTACTGGCGCAAGATCGTCGATCACGTCCGGATCGACATCCCTGCCGCGCGCGATCTCGTCGACACCGCCCGCGCCACCGTCGCCTACAACCTCCTCGGCCGCGACGGTCCGGCCATCCGCGGCGGCGCGCGCAACTACCGGCGAAGCTGGATCCGCGACGGCTCGCTGGCCTCGACGATGCTGCTCCGCTTCGGCCTCGACGACGACGTCCGCGACTACATCCGCTGGTTCGCGCCGTACCAGTTCGCCAGCGGCAAGATCCCGTGCTGCGTCGACACCCGCGGCGCCGATCCGGTCGATGAACACGACAGCCACGGCGAGTTCATCTACCTCGTCGCTGAATACGCGCGATTGACCGGCGATCGCTCTCTCGCGCGCGAGATCTGGCCGCACGTCGAGAAGGCGGCGGAGTACATCGACCTGCTGCGACATCAAACGACCGGCGAGTTCACCGGCCTCCTCCCACCGTCAATCAGCCACGAAGGCTACTCCGCCAAGCCGATGCATTCGTACTGGGATGACTTCTTCGCGCTGCGCGGCCTCAAAGATGCGACGTGGCTGGCGGATCAACTCGGCGAACGGGATTCGGCCACGCGGTTCGCAAAGAGCCGCGACGAGTTCTCCCATGACTTCCACGCCTCGATCCGCCGGGAGATCGATTTGAAACATATCGACTACATCCCCGGCTGCGCGGACCTCGGCGATTTCGACCCGACGTCGACGACCATCGGCATCGAGCCCGGCGGCGATCTGGCCAACCTGCCGCACGATGCCGTCATCGACGAGTTCACCCGTGCCTGGGACGAGTCGCTGGCACGGATGGAGGGACGTCGTCCGTGGAAGGATTACACCCCATACGAGCTCCGACAGGTCGGCACATTCATCCATCTCGGATGGCGCGATCGCGCACAACGCCTCCTGGCCTTCTTCCTCGACGACCGCCGCCCGTCCGGCTGGAACCAATGGGCCGAGGTCGTCGCCCAGGATTACCGAAGCCCGACCTACCTCGGCGACATCCCCCACCTCTGGGTCGGCTCCGACTTCGTCCGCTCCTTCATCGACATGATCGCCTACGAACGCGAAGAGGACGACGCCCTCGTCCTCGGCGCCGGGATTCCATCGTCGTGGCTGGACAAGGGCGTCCACGTGCACGGACTGCGAACGATCTACGGTTCGCTCGACTTCTCGGCGCAACGCGAGGGAGGGCGTGTGATCGTGAAGATCAGCGGCGTCCGGGTGCCGAAGGGGGGAATCGTGTTAATGCTTCCGGGAGTTCGTGAGCGCGTCATCTGGCGCTTGCCTGCCAACATCGGGTTGCAACGGTAACGACGTAGCGTGGCCGGCTCGGCGACTCGACCGCCAGCGGCTCACTGGCGATTTAAAGGCAGATGGCCAGGGTCTCGCTGGCGAATGTCGCTATTCGTGCTTCGCGACTGGCCGCTTCTTCCTTGGCTGCGGCGTTTCAGGGAAGGCCGCGATCACCGACCGAAGCAACTGATTCACTGACTCCGAGTTGTCGAAAACCGAAGCGACGTCCGGCTCCAGCACGATCGCAACGGAACCTTCTTTGATCTGAGACGCAAATCGGTTCGGCTTTGACTTCGAGTAGTCGAAGCGGTACTCGGTCCGCATTCCATATGACGTTCTTTTAGGAGAGGCTTTCTTCATAGTCTGCTCGTTCGAATGAAGTTGTTTTTCGCGCGCTGATGATTCGAACGTGATCAGAATACTCCACGAACACAACGAGGAGCAGCCGGTCGACCGCCGAGTGTCCGACGATGACCTCTCTCGCCTCGGCTTCGCGTCCAGCTCGAGCTGAAATCCACCAGCGTGCACCTGGGAACGACTCAACTCAGCGAGCATGCGGCCAGCTCGCCGCGTGAACTCGATGACTCAACGCATACGCTGGATGACTTGGCGAGTACAACGGATGACTCGGTACGTACGCCGGGTGACTCAGCGCGTACGCTGGATGACTCGGCGCGCACGCTGGACGACTCGGCGCGTACATCGGATGACTTAGCACGTACGCCGGATGACTCAGCGCGTACGCTCGATGACTCAGCGCGTACGCTCGATGACTCAGCGCGTACGCTCGATGACTCAGCGGGTACGACGAATGACTCAGCGCTTACGCCGGATGACTCTCCATATACGTCGGGTGACTCACCTCCCAAGCCGGACGACGCAACGCCCGAGCCGGTTGGTGCATCGCTTAAGCCGGCCGGCGCACCGCCCGAGCCAAACGACGCAACGCCTGAGCCAGACGACACACCGCCCGAGCCAGACGACAAAACGCCCCAGCCAGACGACACAACGCCCGAGCCGGACGGGGCACCGCCCGAGCCGGACGACGCAACGCCCCAGCCGGTTGACGCACCACCCGAGCCGGACGACGCAACGCCCCAGCCGGTTGATGCATCGCTTAAGCCGGACGACGGATCGCTAAGTATCCTGCGGTTCGTGTCAGGCAACCGGCCCCTCAACCGTCCTCACCCTCCAATACGACCGCATCCGATCGCGCCACGCCTGCGCCTCCTCGGCGTACACGAGCGTGGCCAGCGCGAGGGCCTTCCCCTCCAATTCGTTACGCCGCTGTTCCGCCAGGTCGAGGAGATTGGCGAACCGGTCCCTGTCGAGGGAATCGCGTAACAGGATCAGGTCGTGATGCTCGCCGAGGAAGTCGGAGAGGTCCTTGATGGTATCGGCGTAGGGGTCGAGAAGGTCGGGGGCGGCGGTGGTGAGCAGGCGCACCTGATACCAGTGATCCTTGACACGGCGGCGGAAGGTGTGGATGTCGGTGGGGGAATGGCTGACGACGGCCCGGCGGAAGGCGCGGCGGCCCGCGCCATACGTTCGCGACAAGCCCCTTCCGATCGTGGCGAAACGGTCGGGGATTTCGGATCGCAGCGGCAGACGGGTTCGCGCGGCTGACAGCGATTCAACGGCAATCGTCGATTGCGACCCGAGGCGCCGGCTCCGGGCGCGGATGGAGCGTTTGGCTCGTCCGATGTCCAGACGGAGCGCGCGATCCTCGGTCTTCTTCCTCAGTCTCTCCAGCGTCTCGATCATGGCCTCGGCATCACGGGCGCCGGTCAGCGAATGCGCGGCGTCGCGCAGCCAGGTGTTCTCGACGACGTAGTCGTCGCCGAGGGACTTACGAACGAGGCGCAGGAGGGCGCGTGTCTCCTTGATGCGCTTGCGGGCCTCGTGCACCTCGGCCGCGGCGAGATGCGCGCCGATCCGATCGAGCTGTTCGCCGAGGATTCTCCCGACCGCGTCAGGGATCGGCTCGCCGGGGAGAAACTGGTACGCCATCGGCCATCAGCCTACACCGGCTGGCGAAAAGGGCACGAGTTGCGCACAATGGACGCCGATGCTCAGGCCCCCGCATCGGCGTTCGCGCGCGGCGCAACAGACCATCGACCGCAGCGAGAGCGGGCGGACGATTCTGATCGCCTTGGCGGCGAATGTCGTGATCGCGGCTGCCAAGCTGATCGCCGGACTGATGTCGGGGTCGACCGCGCTCCTCGCGGAATCGGCGCACTCGCTCGCCGATGCCACGAACGAGGTGCTCCTCGGCATTTCGCTTCGTCGATCTACGGCTCCCCCGGACGACCTTCATCCGCTGGGCCATGGGAGGGAGCGATTCCTCTGGGCATTCATGGCGGCGATCGCCTCGTTCCTGATCGGCGGCTGCTTCTCCATCGCCATCGCCATCCGCCAACTGGCCCACGCCGAGATGACGGGACACCTGACCGCCGCCTGGATCGTGCTGGGCGTGGCCTTTGTCGGCGACGGCATCTCGTTCGCGCAGAGTCTGCGGCAGGCGAGGAACGATGCCAAAGAACGCGGACGCAAGGTGTGGCTTCACCTGCTGCGCTCCAGCGATCCGACCGTGCGCGCCGTGGTGGTCGAAGACAGCGCGGGGTTGATCGGCGTCGTGATCGCCGCGGTGGGACTGCTGCTCAGCCATCAGTTGCAAAGCGGCCGTCCGGACGCGATCGCATCCCTGCTCATCGGACTGCTCATGGCCGCCACCGCCTTCGGCCTGGCACGTCCGCTGGCCGACTTCCTGGTCGGCAGATCGCTGGCGCCGGAGTTCCTCGATCAGATCCGCGCCGTCATCGACGCCGATCAGGCGGTCGAGGAGACGCTCTACCTGCAAGCCGTCTACATCGGACCGGAGGAAGTCATCGTCGCCGCCAAGGTCCGTCCATCGTCCGCGATGACCACCGAAGACCTCGGCCGGGCATTGGATAACCTCGATCACGCCCTTCGGGAAGCGTCCCCGTTCGTGGCGGACGTCTACATCGACGTGACGCTGCACCACGCGAACGACGACGATGTCATTGCTGGTTGATTTCCAAGGCTGACCCCGCTACTATCCCTCGCACAGCAACATGTGCAGTACGAAAGGCCGGGTGCTCCCCGGCCTTTTTGTCTTTGCGTGAAACGGGAGGGAGGGGTTGTGATGATTTCCGCGAAACAGATCGCCAGGTTGGCCAAACGGAGGAGTTGTCCGCGATGCAGTCTCGAAAAAACCGAGGGGACGGCGCTCTGCCGGCGTTGCCGTTTCAAACTGCCGGCGCACATGCGGCTACCCCTGCAGGAGATCGCCACGCGCGAGGAGTGGGTCGTCGCCGGCGCCATTCGCGCCGCCGCCAATTACTTCGAGATTCACTACAAGTCGATCCGCTTCTTCGGAGGAGGACGGGTTAGGTGAGTTCAGCTCGTATCGCAAGAAACACGCATTCCAAGGTTCTTGCAGCTTTCGTTCTGGGCAGCGGCCTCCCATCGAGGGCCTTCTTCCCCCAGCTGAAAAGCGCTGGGGGAGAAGGCCCTCGATGGGAGAGCAGCGAATCTTGGGACAAGGTTCACGTAAGTGCAACGACTGCCAATAGTGAATTTGCGAATCAGCAGGGTTTTCGCGCACGCCTCTACCGGTGGTAGATAAGAGATCCCGACATTGCACATTCAACCCTCGTACAATTGTTCATGCACAACCGCATGACGTTCTTCTTGCTATCACATCACCGTGCGCCTGCAGAAGGGTGGGAGCGAAACGATTCTCGGTGAGCAACGGCTGGTCATTCACGAAGAGGTTCCGGACGTCGAAGTCCGCCCATGGGTGGCCCCCGTCGCGGGTGGAACACAACTGCACGTCCGCGCGCGCCTCGGCCTCTGTCTGCAGGCCTCCGGATGGCCCGAGACGGGAATCGTCACGACCGACGGTCAGCCGTTCACCGCACACTACAGCCCCGATGAGTTTCTCGTCGATGCCGCGCCGCCGCATGCCGAGGGAGCCGTCGACGTCGGCATTCGTTACAACGGAAAGGACCGATAACCGAATCACGAATGACCTTGCCACCCACCACACCCCCTACGGCAGTTGATACAGCGAGATCGACTTCCCCACGCGTTGCAGAGGTTTCTCCGGAAGCCAGCTCCAGCCACCGTCGATTTCGCTCATGCGCCGCTCGTGATCGCTGATGGCAAGCCAGCCATGCATCGGCAGCGCCGGGTTGGCCGAATAGACCTCGGGATATCCGAGCGCGGCGTAGTCCGCCGGCCCGATCAACGACAATCCGATGCGTGTGATCCCGAGCTTGCGGATGACCGTGCGCAGGCGCAGTGCGTCCTGTCCCCAATCGAGATTACTGTCGATCAGGTAGCGCGACGGTTCGGGCCCGGCCAGCACATTGAAATACGGGAAATAGTCGGGATGCGCAGCCAGCGAAACGCCGGCGTGAAGAACAAGCAGGGCAATCACGATCCCTTTCCCGGCCCTTCCGTGCCGGCTCATGGCCAGCACGCCGGCCGCCGACGCAACCGCAAACGGTACGAAGAACGGCAGCAGGTAGCGCACGCCGATATCGAGCTTGCTGGTCATGGCAATGGCCACGATCGACAGCGCCGCCGCGGAGAACTCCAGGCAGGGTCCACGCAGGTCGCGCTCACGGCGCGTGAGCCAGAGTCCCGCGATGAACAATGCCAGTGAAGCGAGCGAGATTTTCAACAGCAGCGCAAACGGGAAGTACCACCGCCAGCCGCTCTTGCCCGCATGGCCCCACAGATAGGTGTTCATTCCCCCGGCGTCGATCATTCTCAAATTCGCGATTCCGATGAAGAAGTCGGGCGCGGGAATGGGCGTGGCGGGATCGAGTCGCGCCACCATCGAGCTGATCCTCGGGCCGAACGCCTCCCGCCACGGCGCGAGATCACCGACCGGACGCAGCGTGAATCCGTAGCCGGCAAAGACGACGAAGAGCGTGACCACCGCCGCGGGAACCATCGCCAGAGTGGCGCGTGCGATCTGCCGGCGCAGCTCGCGGTCTTGAATGATCCGCAGCGTCGCAATGGCGAGGCACGCCACGGGAACGTCGACGATACAACTGAATTTGCAAAGGATGCTGAAACCGAAGGCGGCGCCGAACAACAGCGCACGCCGCAAATCCGGCGCGCGCAGCCAGCGAAGAAATGCGATCAGCGCGACGCCGGTGCCGGCGACACCGGCAGCATCGGTTGTGGCAAGTCCCGAATATCCGAGGACGATTGGTTCCGTCGTAAAGAGAAAGAGCGCGATCAGTGCGCCAACGTCACCAAGCGCTCCTCGCGCCAGGATCCAGACTGTCCACGCGGCGAGAGCGAGAAAGAAGAGATTGCCGGAGCGCGCGAGCACCAGGTTGTGCTCATATCTTCCGTGCCCATAGAAAACGCTGTGCAGCCCGGCGATGAATCCTCCCTCCGGGTTGTAGGACATCCCGCCAAGCCATGGCGCGGCAGAGAGGATGATCCGCGCCAACGGCGGGTTCTCGGGCTGTACCTGATACCGATGAAACTGAATCAACTCCAGTCCCGCGCCGATATGCGTCGCTTCGTCGTTGGTGGCGGAGAAGACGCGGAACGTCATCGCCACCCGAATCAAGGCAAACGCGATCAGCAGGAGAACGATCAGCCGCGGCCGAAGAATCATCATTTCCTGCCTGATCTCCGTTCGCGATTAGCGCGGGGAAGGCGGTTATCGGTTATCGGTTATCGGAAGGTGTTTTCTACTAACAACTGACAACCGATAACCGGCAACCGACCGCCCAACGAACGAGATCGCTCTCCTATCCCCCTACCTCCCCAGCTCGTACAGATACTCCACGAACGACATCACCGCCCCGTCGAAGCCCTGCACGTTCGGGTTCGACGACTCGATCACGTAGTACTCGTCCGGGGCGTGCGCGCCGCTGCCGTGACCGAGGCCGAAGTGGCCGGCGGCGAGGCTGAGCGGGGCGTCGGTGAAGACGTAGCCGGGGTACGAGCCGGCGTTGCGCGGCCAGAGCACCGGATCGATGCCCGCGCGTTTCAGCACCGCGATCTGCGACTGGATCAGCGGCGCGCTCGGCCGAGGTGCTGGTCGGATCGTAGCCGCCGGTCACGTTCACCTCGATGTCGCCGAAGCCGTGCTTGGCGAGGTGCGCCTTGAGCGCGGCGACGGCGTCGTCCATCTTCATGTCGGGCACGAGGCGCATGTCGATCTTGGCGACCGCGCGGTGCGGCAGGATGGTCTTGCCGCCCGGTCCGGTGTAGCCGCCGACCAGTCCTTCGATGTTCACCGTCGGCTGCGACTCGAGGCGCTCGTTCGCCTGCTCCCACGGCAGGTCGTCGATCCAGTGCTGCACGCCGAGCGCTTCTTCGACTGCGCTTCGCTGCGCCGCTTCGAGGCCTCGGCGATCATCGCTTTCTCGTCGGCGTTCATCGGGCGCGGCTTCGGGTAGCCGTCGATGGTGATCGTATTGCCGTCGGCCGACACCAGCGTGTCGAGCGCCTTGACCAGGTGCCACGCCGGGCTGTCGACCATCGCCTTGAGCGACGAATGGATGTCCTTGGCCGGACCGCGTCCCCACTTCTCGCCGCTCGAAACCAGCTCGAGCTCGACGACGCCCTTGGCGCCGAGGCTGACGGTGACGACGCCGTCGAGATCCTGCGACGCCGCCGGCATGAACACGCCGACCGTCTTCTCGAAACGCCGCCTCGACCTCGGGCCGATGAACGAGCTGGCCGATGTGCGGCGAGCCGATCTCCTCCTCGCCCTCGGCGACCAGCACGAGATTCACCGGCATCTTCTTGCCCGCGCCGCGAATCGCGTGCAGCGCCGCCAGAAACGCCGCCTCCGGCCCCTTCTGATTGACCGCGCCGCGGCCGACGATCGACCTTGCCGAGGCCCGGCTTGTCGACGAGCTGCGCCTCCAGCGGCGGCGACGTCCACTCGGCCGGATCGAACTGCTTCACGTCGTACATGAAGTAGAGCCCGACGGTCTTCGTCGCGCCGGCATCGAGCGTCGCGAAGACGCCGGGCTTGCCGTCGGTGTTGATGACGGTCGGCCTGCTGGAAGCCGGCGTCGCGCGCCAGCTTGGCCATGTACTCCGCGCCGGCGGGATAGTTGCGATTCTCCGCGGCGATCGACGGCAGGGCGATCCAATCCTGCAACCGCTTGACCGCCTCATCGTGGCGTTTCGTGATCTCGCGACGGATGTCGCCGAGGTCATCGGCATACGCGCCGACGGCCAATACGGCGATGACGATGAATGAGAGATACCGTTTCATAGTGCGCTCCCCTCGGCCTGGACGTTCGAGTGGGCGGATGTTACTGCAAGCGCAAGAACCGGTCGGTTCTTGCGCGGTGGCAGATCGAAGCCCTGGCGAGCAATCCGGCAACCGCTGCTATCATCCCCTCTCGCACGTCCATCCCTGTCCGATAGGAACTCTCATGACCGCATCCCTCCGGCGGGCGCTCATCCGCGCCGCGTTCTTTGCAACCGTCCTCACCTGTACGGCTCCCCTGTTCGCCCAGACCGCGTTCGATGATCCGCCCTTCAGCGCCGATCCGAAAGCGCTGCTGGCCGCGGCGCAGAAGGTCGACGCCAAAGACCTCAACGTCGTCTATCTGCTCGACGAAGAGACGATCTCGTTTGAACCGGACGGCCGCGCGAAGTCGGTCTTCCGCGCCATCGAGTACATCGTCACCGAGGACGGTGTCGAATCCGCCGGCACCGCCAGCGCGGCGTGGGCGCCGTGGTACGACGACAAGCCGGTCATCACCGCGCGCGTGATCACCAAAGACGGCACCGTGCACACGCTCGATCCGAAAGCGATCACCGAGTCCACCGCCGAGGAAGAGCAGGACATGTTCAGCGACCAGCGCGTGCTGCGTGCACCGCTGCCGGGCGTGGCCGCGGGAGCGATCGTCGAGAGAGTCATCACGCTGGAAGGGCGCAGCCCGATCGCGGGCGGCGGCAAGTACGGCCTGTTCCTCTTCGGCGGAAACGTCCCCTTCGAGCGGCAACGCCTCGTGCTCGACGCCGATCCTTCCATCGCCCCACGCATCGTGAACAAGTCGGGCTTCGAGCCGGTCACGACCGAGCAGAACGGACGCAAGCACGTCGTGTTCGAGAAAGGGCGCGGCAACACCACCATCGGCCCCAGCATGGTGATCGACCTCTTCAACGCCGGCGTGGAAGTGCAGCAGGACGGGAGCGATGAGATCGGATACCGCCTGCGCATTCGCTCGACGTCAGGACTCAGTGCCGCTCCGAGTGTTGCCTACTACGTGCAGCGGCGCGATGGCCGCTACCTCCTGGCGGCGTTGAGCACCTCACCGGACATGATCGGCGCCGCCGCGCTGAAGCTGGCCAATGACGGCAAGACCGAGGCCGCGCGGACATGGCTGAACTGGGCGCGTGAGTCGATCGCCGCGGGCGGCGGCGACGACCCGCTGTCCGGGCCGCCGTTCGCAAAGCTCTGGCAAAAGGAGAAGCCCACGACCTCGCTGGACGAGATCCGTCTCGCGGCGGCGTCGCTGATGTCCTCCAAGACGCATGCGAAGGACGGCGTTCCGGTACTCCTGGCACTGCGCGACGGGGCGCCGACGGACGACGCCCGGACCGCCGTCGACGTCGCAATCACCGGCGCGTACATCGTCCTCGGCGATTGGAACAAGACCATTCCCTTCGCCGAGCGTCTGGCCAAAGCACATCCCGATTCCGGATCGGCCTTCTCCACATGGACCAGTGCTCTCGTGCAGGCAGGGAGGCAGGATGAGGCGCTGACGATCGCGAAGGAGCGGCTGGCACGGCTGCCGAAAGATGAGTACGCGATGCGGGCCATGGCACGCATCGCCGCCAGCAAGGGCGACTACGATACTGCCGTCACCTGGGCGCGGCGCACGGTCGACGAAGTGAATCCGACCACGAACGACTACAACGAGGCGGCCTGGATGGCGCTCTTTGCCGAAAAGGAGCTCGACCGCGGCATCGCCGACGCCCGCCGCGCCACCGCGGACGAGGCCCGAGCCAGCTACGGCAACCTGCACACCCTGGCCGCGCTCTACGCGGCGAGCGGAAAGAGCGTCGAAGCCCGCCAGACACTCCTCACGGCCATGGACAGAAAAGCGACCGACGAACCCGGCAGCGAGGACTGGTTCGTCCTAGGCCGCATCGCCGAGAACTACGGCGTCCGCGACGCCGCCCTGGCCGCCTACAAGCGCGTGGAGAAGGGCGTGCTGACCGGAACGAGTACGTGGGAGCTGACGCAGAGGCGGTTGGGGGTGATGGGGGGGAAGTAGGCGGTCGAAGCGCCAACATTCGCTGGTAACCCCTCCCAAATTTCTCGCACTCTCACTTAAATCGTCGGAACCCTGCTACCCGTCGAGGGCCTTCTCCCCCGCGGTTTCTGGCGGGGGAGAAGGTGCCGACAGGCGGATGAGGGGGCGTTTTACGCGTACGTCATTCGCGCGCGCGAGCTGTATAACTACATGCGAGGGCCCTTCAAAGCGGTATCCGACAAGCGTCGGTAAATCGCGCATATCGCGTCTGCGCCCCCCTCATCCGCCTGTCGGCACCTTCTCCCCCCGCAAAAAACCGCGGTGGGAGAAGGCCCTCGACGGGTAAGAGGGTGCCGACGATTCCAACGAGAGTGTCAGAAATTCGGCCCGCTATCGGCGACGACGATCATCGCACTTCGAGCGCGGCCGAAATGTCCTCGGGCATGTCGATTGTGACTGGCATCGTGTTCTATTTTACGCTCGTCATCCTCGCCTTGTTGGCGGCAATCACCAAAGCTCGTCGACCGGTTTATACGTGCCGTCCTTGGCGAAGGGGACGTACTCGAAGCCTCGGTGCAGTGGGTCGTCGGTGCGCTCGGTCGTGTAGTCGATGCCGAGGGCTGAATAGATCGTGCAGACGATGTCTTCGGGCCGCACGTCGCGGTTACCGCTCCACTGGTAATCGGTCACGTTGTTTCCGGTGGAATCGGTCTTCCCGATGACCTGTCCGCCGCGAATCCCCGCGCCTGCCCAGACACTGGACATCCTCAGATTGTGATCGCGTCCCTGCTGGTCATTCAGGGCACCGACCGTTCTGCCAAACTCCGCGAGGATGACCACGAGGGTTTCGTCCAGCAGCGTCTTGCCGGAGACCGAGCCGGGCATCGCCGCCAGATCGGTCATCAGCGCGCCGAATGCCGGATCGAACTCCGCAGCCTGCGTGTAGAGCGAATTGACGTTGCCGCCGCTGACCGGCTTGTCGTAAATCCCGCTATGGTGATCCCAGTTGCCGAAGGTGGCCTGGACGAAACGGGTTCCCTTGCCGGCCGCGACGAGATTGCGCGCCACGACCAGCGAATCGCCGAAACCCGAGCTGCCGTACTTCGTGTGCTCATCGGCGGAGAAGCTGAAGACGGCGTTGATGTTTGGCGCGTCCATCAGTGTCTTGGACTGGTTGTAGAAGTCATTCATGTCCAGAGACTTCTTGGCCAGTGCGCCGGTGGTGCGTTTGGTGTCGAGAACGTGCAGCTCGTTCCACCGGTCCAGAAATGTCGTCGCTCCATCCGGCGGTGTAATCGTCGGCAGTCCCGTCGCAGCCGGAGTGACCTGGAACGGCGCGTACGTGGCCGGAAAGTAGCCGGACGACGGAATCCCCGCCGAATTCAAGGCGATGAATCCGGGGAGCACGTCGGTCACGGCACGCTTCGCCTGCGACTCGAGGGAGACCACCGAGCCGATGTGAGGCGCGATGGCGCCGGTGGCGCCGCCCGGGTTCCGCGCAAGTTGGGCCCACGCCTGGCCGAGCGGGTGGACGGCCGCCCATGCCAGTCCGCAACGGATGAATGCCAGCTTGCCGATCTGGGCCGCCGTGGCCGGCATGAGACCTTGAGGAAAGCGGACGTTTCCGCCGTCATACGACGCCGGTGTGAAATCCGACGGCGTCCACGAGCCTTCCTTCAAATCCCAGGTGTCGATGTTGCTGGGTGCGCCGGGTAGAAAAATGAAGATGCAGTTCTTGGCCGTATTGCGAAGGGTGACGCCCGGCGCGGCCTGGGCACGCAGAACCCGCGGATCGAGGACGTCGAGAAAATACGATGCCACGATGCCGGTCCCCGCGATTTTCAGGAAACGGCGGCGCGAGAACCCCTCACCCTGCAGAGGAAAACCGCTGGCCTTGCTGCAGGTGGGACATTCGATGGTGCTACGAGGAAGCTTCGGTCTCGGCATGGTGTCGCTCGCTTGGCTCAGTCGAAGATGAACTCGAGATGGTTGATGAGAATCCACTGAAGACTTTCCGTCTTCTGCTGCAGCGTTCCGCTCTGCAGATAGCTGATCGCGGTCTGGCGCTCGGTGGCGTCGGGATAACGCGAAAGGGTGTTGAGATAGAGCTGATCGGCGATCGTTCCGGGGTCGCTGGTCGACGCAAGCAGCTTTGACACGGTCGAAGCGGCATTCGCTTTGTGAATGCGGTTGACGACGATGGTCTGGTCGTTCATCAGCGACAGTGCCTGCGCGATCGAGGAATCGCTGGAGCGCGCGGTCTGATCCCGGTCGCCGCGTCCCAGCTCATCGAGGAACCGTCCATAGGCGTTGTTTCTCGATTCCGTCGTATCCGGGAGCTGCATGGCCAGTGATACCGTGCCGATGCCGCTGACGTTGTAGGTAACGGGAACGCTGGTGGCGCGGGCGATGGCGTCCAGCAGCATTTCCGCCTGCAGCCTGTGCGGGTAGTGGCGCGCGAAGTACGGCGTCCAGGCCTCGTCCCAGGTGCCGGATGTGTATTGCGATGAGAGCTGGTACGTATTCGAGTTGGCCATGGTGCGCAGGATCGCGCGCACGTTGTATCCGCTGTTGATGAAGGCGGTGGTCAGGTCCTCGAGGAGCTGCGGATTCACCGGTTGGACGGTCTGCCCAGCCGGAAGATTGTTGGGATCGAGCCGATTGAGATCAAACGCATTCACCGGCTCCACCAGACCCATCCCGAACATCTCTTTCCAGAGATAGTTCACCGCGGCACGCGCGAATTGACGGTCGGCCGTGAGAATGCGGGCATACGCCTGCCGGTAGGCCTCGCCGGGACGGGGCGTTTCTCCGGTGAACAGATAGACAGGCGTGACGGCGGCCGGAGGACCGGGCGGGCAGACGCCGGCCGGAGTGGGCGCACATCGTGGCGTCTTGTTGCCGGAGACGGTGTTCAGCAGGTACTGGCCGGTCGTATTGTCCGCAACCTCGAACTTGAAGGCATTGGCGTTGTTCGGGTCGGCGCCGGTCATCTTTTTCGAGGTCGTCCGCGCGAAGAATGCGGCCATTCCCCAGAAATCGTTTCGGGTCTTGTGCACCAGATATTGATTGACGAGCTCCAGGTGGCCGAGACCGCCGTGACAGGAAAGGCAGAGCAGCGACTGGCCGAGGAACTTGTCACCGGAATGCGCTGCCAGGTTGTCGAGCGTGTCTTGAGCCGGACCGTTCGGCTGGATCTGCCGGACGACGTAGTCCGGAGTGCCGGAGGCGAAGCTGTCGCCGGCTCCGGTGATCAGCTCCCGGACCATCTCGTCATACGGTTTGGCGTCGTGGAACGACTGCTTGATCCAGCTGTAATAGATGTTGCGGCCCTCGTAGAACTCCCTGATGTTCGTCGCCGACTGCACGTTCTGAACGAGGTCACCGAACCACATGGTCCAGCGGTCGTTGAAGGCGTCGGAGGCCAGAAGCTGCTCGATCATCGCTGCCCGTTTGTTGGATGAGGGATCGGCAAGGAACGATTGGACAGCCGCCGCGGTGGGAATCTGACCGGTGAGGTCGAGCGTGACGCGGCGAAGAAACTCGGCGTCCGTCGACCGGCTCGTCGGTACGATCCCATCCTGCGTCATCTTCCCGAAGACATCGGCGTCGATGAAGCTCTGCGCCGCAGGCGGGAGAACTGACCGGCGTCGTGCGGAGGAGCCGGTAGCCGCCGTGCTCGGTGAGAGCAGCTCAGCAGTGACGGAGAGCTGGTGCCAGACGTTCTGCTGCTGGGCTCGCGGCGAGAGCGCCTGCAGTCCGCCCGCGGGGCAGGCTTCCCTGGGTGATGCGGCGGCTGGTAACAGCATCGCAATTGCCGCAATGACAACGCGCGTGGTTCGCATGTGTCTTGGACGCCGCAGGCCAATGGCCGTTTACAACGCCGCGCTCGATCACATCCTGCGTGTGTCGCCCGCCCTGGCGAGGAGGTCCTCGGTCTGGATCGATGCGCTCACTGTTTTTCCCGCGCGCCGGATTCGGAGTGCATACGTCTGCCCTTCGCGCCGAAAGAGCTGGCGCACCGTCTCGAGCTTATGTGCCGGTTTGCCATCGACCGAGACGATGACGTCGTCCTTCTTCAGTCCCGCCGCCTCCGCGGGAGATCCGGAGATGACCCGCAGAATCGTGATTCGATCGAGCTTCGCACCCGCGGCGAGGAGGAAGAGGCCGCTGGCATCGTAGCCAAACGGCGCGTCCGATTGCGGCGTCTTTTCGAGGATCACGCGTTGATGGGAGTAGTCGAGGATGACCGTGAACTTGCGAAGCAGCTCGCCGCCGATGATGCCGGCCACCTTCGGATCTGCGAAGACCCCTTTCTCATCGTGTGACGCGGTGGCCACGACGTCGTGCAATCGCAGAGGGCCGAGCTCGATCTCCTGGATGCGGTAGACGCTGGCCAGACTCTCGCCGCCCATGCCGACGCCGAGGGTGGCCAGCGAAATGGCCGTCTCACCGTCGAGGAGGTGGTTGTCGCGGACGAAGGGAGAGTTGAGCGAGATCGCCGTCCGCGTGCCGGTATCGAGATAAAACTTCCCCTCCACGACCTCACCGGAGCGTTTGTGGATTCGAACGGTGGTGAAGATCTGCCTGTCGATCTCGACCGGCAGCACGATGCCATCTCCGTGATACTCGAATGAGGAAGGATCGAGCACGCGGATCCGGGCATTGGCGTAGTCGATGACGACGACAGACTTCTCCAGGAACTCGCTTCCGACCGTCCCGCGAATGGGAACGCCTTCGACCGAGGAGATCAACGACAGATCGAATCCCAGGAAGTGCACATCGGCCACCCTGGTACCGGCCACCTCCTGACAGGCCGTCGGTTTGAGGAGCACCAGCGACGATTTCGCATTGCCGACGCCGAAGAATCCCTTGCTCTCCGAGGCGGACTTGAATCCGAGAGACCGTGCCAGCGGAGGATCGATCAGAGCGGCACCCGACCCCGTGTCGAGCATGAACTGGTGCGGCTTCGAACCGTTGATGCGAACCTGGACCAGCGGTTTGTTGCTGACGATCTCGACCGGATACCACGTCTCCGGGTTTCCCTTGAGCGTTGACACGCAGGGCGATTCTGCCTGAGAGCGTGCGGAAAGCATCATGGCCAGGAGCAGGACGGCGGCATTCATCGTCACAAACTAGGCTGATGCCGGTCATCCGTCCAATGGATTCCGATGATGGCCGCTGATTCAGGATGTGAATGACGTCGGGCGGCGTCCGCGGCTTCGTTGCGCCGCGGTCACCCGCAGAAGCTCCTTGCGCAACCACACGTGCGCGGGATGGCCGTGATTTCGTTGATGCCATGCCGCATGAACATTGAGTGGCGGAACGTCGAGAGGGAGCGGATGCACGCGGAGCCCGAACTGCCGCGCGAAGAGCCTGCCCAGCCTCTCCGGAATCACGCCGATCAGATCCGTCTGGGCCACCACCCACGGGATCGTCGAAAAGTCGGGCAGCGTGAGCGCGATCCTCCGGCTGAGCCCTCGGCGCGCCAGCGCGTCATCGATCAGGCCGGAGCTTTCCCGGCCGACGTTCACACGGATCTGCGGCGCTTGCACGAAGTCGTCGAGGGTCAGTCTCCGCCGCCGCTTCGGCGAGGAAAGCACCGCCACGCGATCCTGCATCAGAACTTCGCTCATCACTCCCGAGCCGGGCGGAAGAACGTCCGGAAAGAACCCGATCGAACAGTCGATCACGTCCGCGCTCAGCTCCTCGATCGGGGGAAGGAAGAGGCCGGTCGCTCTTCGGATCTGAAAGGTCACCTTTGGAGCCAACGCTTCGATTCGCCCCAGCAGAGGGGCCAGGATGAGCGTCTCGCCATAGTCGGAGGTCTGGATGCGGAAGCGGATCTCGGCCGTCGACGGCTCGAATTCGGTGCGGCTCCCGATGGCGGACCGAATGCGGTTGAGGGCATCCAGGATCGGCGCGGATAGCTGCATGGCCCGAGCGGTCGGCACCATGCTGGCGCCGTTCCGAACGAAGAGCGCATCGCCGAGCGCGGCGCGAAGACGGCCAAGGGCGTTACTGACGGCCGGCTGACTGAGCCCGATCCGCTTTCCGGCTCTCCCGACGCCACGCTCGAGAAGCAATGCTTCGAAGACGACCAGCAGGTTCAGATCCAGCGCGGCAAGATTCATCGCATGAATATGGCACAGCGTGCACGACGGAGCGCTGGCGTCTCGCATGCTGGCCCGGGAAAATGGCAGGGGCCTCCGTCTGCGTCTCATCTGCGGATTCAAATGGTGCTCTGGTATTTTTGTGGAACTGGCAAACTGTCAACCCGGAATGTTGGACAACATGGCCAACATGGTGCAAGAATGCCTCGTCGTGCAATCGCGAGCCAAGCAGGAACCGATCAGGCGTCCGGCCTCGGATGTCAAGGGCCGCTGGCGCGACATCGTTGACGAAGTGAACGCCAACGGAGAAGTGGTCGTGACGAACTACAACCGCCCCGCTGTGGTCGTCGTATCGATGGAGCGCTACGCGAAGCTCACTAACGATGCGGCCGCTCGCGATCCGCTCGTTGCTCTTCGCGCGGAGTTCGACCGCGAGATGGTCATCCTTCGCCAGAAAAAGACTTCGGGCAACTTGCGAAAGGCGTTTGCGTCGACGCCAGCCGAGATCGCAAGAGCCGCCAACTCTCCAAACCGGCGCAAACGCTGATGCCCGAGGCAACGTCCGGCGCGCCGGTCATCTTCGCGGTGGCGGGCGTCAACGGCGCTGGCAAGAGCTCGCTCGGCGGCACGCTCATTCGCAGCCTCGGGCTCCCGTACTTCAACCCGGACGAAGCAGCGAGGCGTATTCGGGACACGATCGATTGCACGCCGCATGAGGCGAATTCGCTCGCCTGGGAAGAAGGAAAGCATCGACTGGAGGCGGCTATACGCGGCCTTTTCGGCTACGCCTTCGAGACGACACTCGGCGCGCACACCATTCCCGCGCTGCTCGCCTATGCGGCCGCGTCAGGCATCGAAGTAGCCGTGTGGTTTGTCGGTCTGTCCAGCCCCGAGCAACACATTGCGCGCGTGCGCGCCCGCGTCGCTTCCGGCGGACACGACATACCAGATGAAATGATCCGCACACGATGGGATTCGTCCAGGCGCAACGTCATCGCGCTAATGCCCCATCTGACCGAGCTCAAAGTCTTCGACAACAGCGAAGAGGCCAATCCGGCGATCGGCACAATCCCGGAGCCGCGGCTACTCCTGCACTGGCGCCGTAATCGAATCGTCGCTCCAAGCGCTGGAGTCATACGGGAAACTCCGGAGTGGGCAAAACCAATCGTCGCGGCAGCGATGAAGCTGCAACGAGCATCCTGACGGAAATCCGATCCGCGAACATCTGCGTCATCTACGGATCACGACTCTCCCGCCGTTCATCACGAACGACACATGCGACAGCGCATTGATGTCGCGCAACGGATCGCCGTCCACCGCGATCAGATCGGCCTCGTAGCCGGCGGCAATCGTTCCGACGCGGTCGCCGAGGCCGAGCGACTCGGCGGCCAGTGAGGTTGCCGATGTGATCGCGTCCATCGGCTTCTGGCCGCCGGTGGTGACGCGGTACTCGAGCTCCTGGAAGTTTCTGCCATGCGATCCCGCCACCGCGTCCGTGCCGAAGACGACTTTCAGCCGCGGCGTGGCCAGTGCGAGCTGGAACACATGCAGCGCCTTCGGCACCGCCAGCTTCATCTGTGCGAATCCCTCCTCGGTGTAGCTGCCGATGCCGAGGTAGTGAGACTTGTTCTCGAAATAGTTGCGGAAGACGAGGTCGATGTTCGGATCGAAATAGGTCCCATGCTCCGCCATCAGATCGAGCTCCGGCTGTCCGATCAACGCGCCATGCTCGATCGAGGTGCATCCGGCGAGCACCGCCCGCCGCACGCTCTCCGGCCCATGCGCATGGACGGCCACGCGAAGATGCTGCTTCTTCGCCTGACCGCAGATCGCATCCATCTGCTCCTGCGACATCGTCGGCGCCCCGCCGTTGCGGATGCTCTGCGAGGCGAAGACTTTGACCACGTCCGCCCCTTCGCCCGCCAGCTTGTTGACCGCCGACCGCATCGCCTCCGGCGACAGCTTGTCGTCGAAAATCGGCTCGATGGCGGTGAGAATGCGCGGCCCCGGCAACGTCTCCCGCGCGATGGCATCGCGCAGCGGCTTGTCGACCGGCGCGCCGAGGGACTGCACGGTGGTGATGCCGCCCTCCAGCGTGCGCACGGCATTCTCGGCCGCATAGAGGACGGACTCCTGCGGCGTCTCGTTCCGATCGGTCTCATCGTCATGCGACCGGCCGTCTTTGGCATCGAAGTGCCAGCCGATGTGGACGTGGGTATCGATCCCGCCCGGCATGATGGTTCGATCTCCGAGGTCGATAGTGACGTTTTTCAGCGTCTTGGCGTTGGGGACAATTCTCACGATCTTCGATCCTTCGACGAGCACCGCCGCATCCTCGGTGACATGGCCGCGTCCGTCGATCACGCGCGCGGCCCGGATGACGAGGGGTTGGGCGGTGAGGGTGGTGGTGGCGATGAGGAAGGTGAGGAGGAGCAGTCGTTTCATGGGGAGAGTGTAGCGAAGCGGGTGGCCGGAACGGCTATACGCAACTTACATATACTCAGTCCATGAAGGCGGCACTGGCGTGGCCGTAGCTGTTCCGCGCCGCGCGTCTCTCCCCCATTTGTCATCCTGAGGCTGCCCCTTCGGCTTCGCTCAGGGCAGGCTCCGCCGCTGAGCGAGCGTAGCGAGCGAAATGCGCGGAGGACGGCGAAGGATCTCAATATTCGCAGACTGGGGCAGAAGCGCTCTATCGCTTGCCTGGATCACCTTCGTTACGAAAATCGCAGTTTCGCTTCTGCCACAAGCAGCGCACCTGGAGATCCTTCGCCGTCCTCCGCCGCATCTCGCTCGCTACGCTCGCTCGGCGGCGGAGCCTGCCCTGAGCGAAGCCGAAGGGGCAGCCTCAGGATGACAATCGATTGGGAAATGCGCGTGATATCCGTTCGTCGTTCGCGTTGCCTCCCTTGGTCATTCCGTCCACTCGGCGCTCAAGTCGATCCACTTCGGGTTCATCGTCTTGATCAGCTCGATCTTTCGGTTTCGCTTCCAGCCTTTGATCTGCTTCTCGCGCGCGATGGCATCGCGCACGTCGGTCGACTGCTCAAAGTAGACGAGACGATCGAAGTGATATTGCGATGTGAACACGGAACCTTCTCCGCGCTTGTGCTCCGAAACACGACGAGCGATGTTGTTCGTCATGCCGACGTAGAGTGTCATCGAGTTGTTTGACAGGATGTAGGTGAAGTAGAAGCGCCGTTTTCCGTATGACGTCCAACCGGATCGCATGGCCCGATTCTCCCTCGGCCATTTCACCAGTCAAGATGTTCTACCATCGGTGGAGATCGATGGCGCGGCAGGAGGGGACGTCAGTCGATGCGGTGTTGACGCGTGCCCGAAGATGTGGCGCCAGCACACTCGTTGCTGGCTTGGTCGTAAGTGGACCTTCGCGGCTTCGCTCCCTCGCGTGATTGCTACTCCTGGCACCACCCTCGCTGTCCGGTTGCAGCTGGGGGTCCTTCGACCGTCCTCGACCCCTCTGGAGTGTCGGCGGCTCAGGATGATAGGTATTTTCTCGATGCGAAGAAGTCCGGCATCTCGCTCATCGATCGCTTTGCCTCTTCGATAACCGATTTCACCTCCTCATCCGTCGATTTGCCTCCTCGGTAACGGATTTCACCTTCTCATCCATCGATTCACCTCTCAAGCTCTGTTTTTCAGACCTTCGACGGTCGAAAAACCTCCTGAAGGTCTGTTTTTCAGACCTTCGAGGCGCAGAAAGCCTCACGAAGGTCTGATTTTCAGAGCTTCGGGTCGCAAAAAGCCTCTTCAAGGTCTGATTTTCAGAGCTTAGAATTCCGAAAGGTACGAAGAAGCTCTGAAAATCAGACCTGAGGAACGGATCCGTCGACATGAATGGAGGGAAGCATGGCTGGAAGAGCGATTCCGACGATTACACGGTCCGAACAACGTGCGGCGGCGGTGAAAAGGGCTCTCAAGGCCGCCGCGATCCGTATTCCGGGGCTGAAAGCACCTCATGCGGCGACCAGGAAGCGCATCAGCGGGCGTCGAACCGTACCGAAGAAGTTCATCCGCTCGATGATGGCGGCCGTCGATAGCCACGCCGGGCTGCGCGACACGGTACGGTTCGACTCCGCCGAGGCGGAGGCGGCGCTGCAGTTCGAAGCGGCCTTCCGTTCGGTCCGCGATCAGATCGCGAACCTGCTGGCCAGCCTGAGCTACACCATCGAACTGCGCATGGCCCCGGTCGCCGAGAAGGCCATGGACTCGTATGCCATTGCCAAGGGGCTGGCGCGCGATGATCTGACGATGGCCAGGCTCGTCGCCCGTCTCAAGCGCGACCTCGGCCGCAAGGGACCGCGAAAGAAGAAGCCGAAGAAGTAACGCCCCCGAAACCCTTGCTACGAGTAGTCGATGAGCCAATAGGGAGACCGATGTGGCACAGACACTCTTGTCTGTGCCGGTTTCGCGACGACTTTGAGATGCAAGCCCTCATGGGCGTGTGGCTTCGGCGGGGGCACAGACAAGAGTGTCTGTGCCACATAGCTCTCCGGCTTGCGGGGACATGCATGGCTGGACGGCAGACGGGACTTGCGATGCTACCGTCCCATCTCCTCCCCGACCGCCCGCACCCGCCGCCTGACGTTGTCGTCGCCTGACGCCTCTGCTGCGGCGGTGGCGATGCGTAGCCACTCTTGGGCGCGGTCGCGGTCGCCCTGCGCCACCTTCGCCAAACGCAGGGCCGATTCGGCGACGCCGGGGGGGACATTCGTGGCCACGTAGAGATGGAAGGCTTCTTCCCACAGCTCGGCGCTGTCCTTGATGACGGCGAGGCTGCGAACGGCGTTGGCAAGATCCAGCGGCGGCGCATCCGACGTTCGAACCAGCGCCAGCGCCTCGGCGGATAGCGGTTCGGCGAGGTCGTCGCGGCTGTCGTCGTGATGGAGATCGCCGAGGTGGCGGAGGGTGTGTGCGAGGAGGAGAGGATCGCCGATCTCGCGGCAGACGGCCACCGCCTCCTCGTAGAACGGCAGCGCCTCCGCGCGGCGGCCGAGGTCGCGGTCGATCTGCGCGATGCCCTTGAGCGCTTCCACCAGCTCGCGCCGCGCGCCGCTCCGGCGCGCCGTCGCCGCTGCCTCGGCGAACAGGTCGCGCGATTGGTCGGGGGTTTCGAACCGCGCTCGTCTTCCGCGCCGCAGCAGGTCGTGGATCGGATCGGCATCCTCCGGCTCGCTCGGACGCGCGCGGAGAAGGAGCTCGTCGATGTCACGATGGCCGGTGAACCAGTCGTCGCCCACCTTGGCGCCGGCGGCGACGAGCGTCGCGACGATCTCACGGTGCGCGGGCATGGGATGGTGGATCACCGACCACAACGTCTGGCCGAGGACCGTTCCGCCGTAGACGTTCTTCGCCTCGAGCGGAGCGTTGTGGGCCAGGAGCAGCTTGACCGTGTCGAGATGGCCTTCGTGCGCCGCGAGGTGCAGTCCGGTCATATCGACATCGGCGCCGGCGGCTGGATCGACACCGTAGTCGAGCAGGAAGGCGACGACGTCGTTATGGCCGTAGGCGCACGCCCAGACGAATCCCTTCCCCCGCTCTTCTTCAGGCGTCGCTTCCAAGAGCTCCTTCACGCGATCGAGGCGATCGACGCCGGCTGCATTTTCGAAGTCGAGATACGCGCCATGTTCGGCAAGGAATCGGGCGGCCAACGGCCGGCCATTCGCCAGGCATCCGCACACCGCCTCGCCCGGCGCGCGCTCGATCATCGCGCGGCGGTCGAGCAGCAGCTCCATCAGCGCGATCTGCACTCCGGCGGCCTCGGGATGCACGCTGGTGGCGGTGAGACCGAGCGTCATCGAGTGGCCGCCGTAGGCGTCGGACTCCGCATTCACCTCGGCGCCGTCATCGAGCAGCAGCCGCGCGATGTCGACGATGTTCGGCGGCGTCCGCTGACGAAAGTCTTCGATGCCGTTCGCCGAGACGTAGTGCAGGAGCGTCGAGCGATGATCGCGGCTCGATCGCTGCCGGATCAGCTCCGGACTCTCGTCGAGCAGCCGGCGCAGCGTGGCGATGTCGCCGGAGACGATGGCATCGGCGGCCTGCTCGAAGATCGCGTCAGGCGAGCCGGCGTGCTGCAGATCGTCGACATGCCGCGCGAACTTCGGCCAGCTCGCAAAGCCGTGCGCGCGGGCGATGAAGTACTGCGCTTCGGTGAGCTTGCCGATCGTCGACGATCGCAGGCGCGATTCCACCCGCTCGATCTGTTCGGCGCTGACGAATTGCTTCACCCACGCGCGCAACGCCGTGGGATGGGCGTCCGAGGCGCAGGCCTTGAGGAGATCCTTGGCCAGTTTCCTGTAGTAGCCGAGGTGGGGATGGGGCGGGAGAGGAAGGGCGTCCGACATACGAAACTCCTTTCATGGCATGCCTGGAGTCCGCACGGTCAGGCTGAAAGAAGGTTCGTACCTTCGATGATGATCAGTGGGTGGGCACGGCCCTTTCCGCGGACTGGATGCGTCCCAAACGCTGGGAGCATTGTAGCGCGATGAGTCGTCGCGTTTATCCGCCGCCCTTCTTCACGAACCCGATCTCGCGCCCGGTTCGTGGCGAGGGGGTCAGAAGCGCCCGGAGCGCGTTGAACATCTCGCGAAGATCTTCGTCATGTCCGGTCACCTTCTGTTCGAGTGCTTCGAGTCGGATTGCAATCTCGGTGTGACCGCGCGCGAACTCCCGCAAACGGACGAAGGCTCGGACCACGAAAACGCTCATCTCGACGGCGCGAGGGTTGTTCAACACCGCGGCCGCCATGAGTGCGCCGTGCTCCGTGAAGGCCCAGGGCAAATAGCGCCGGCCGCCCCGCCCCTCCTTTGAGGTCACAGTTTGTGACCTCAAAGAGCCGGTCTCCTCGGCGGTGAGCTGAAATCTGAAGTCCTCGGGGAAACGATCCGGATGCCGCTGGGAGCGGACGCCTCGTCCGCTCCTCATTCGTCTCAGTTCAGAAGCTGCACGATCGTCGAAATGTCTTTCGTGCCGCCGCAACGACCGGTCTGGTGCAGCGTGACCTGCGAATTGCCTGGGCCGTGTGTGCTCGTGTAAACCCCGTGGCAGGTCGTGGTTCCGGAGACGGGGTCGACGACGCAGGGGCTCATCGTGATGGGATCGTTAAAAGGATAATTGCTGATCGACCAACTGGCCGTGTCCTTGCCAAAGGAGAACGAGACGTCGCCTGTTTTCCCGGCGGAGAAATACGGCGGGCTCACATTGACCGAGCCGGGGGCAGGATTGACCGGATTTACCGTCAGGCCCTGGCCGCTCGTCAGCGGGCAGCGGTCCGGGTCGGCAAAGGTGAATGTGCAACTGAAGTAAACGCTTCCGTAGTTGTCGGGGCTGTAATTGGCGCCCACAAGGTATTGCACCGTGCTCGTTCCCTGGCCGGAAACAAGCACCGAGCTCGTTTGCTGGCCGAAAAGTGGGCCGCTGGAGACCGACCATTGGATCTGCGTGCCGGGCGGCGGCGGGGTGACCGACACCGTCCCCGTTGCCCCGGGGCAGGTGCTGCTGACTGGTACGGTTATGTCGGGGACGGGGGTCGGGTAGAACGTGTACGACTGCGGTGAATCGAAGACTACCGGACAGCCGTTGGGACTGGTGACACTCGTAACCGTGTAGGTCGTGGTCGCCGACGGTGAGACCCCGCGTGCGAAATTCACCTTTACGCCGTCGGACCACGTCGACTCCAAACCCTTGGGAGACGAGCCGGTCGTTGTGACCCATAGCGTAGCCTCAGGGGGGCCAGACAGCGTGGAGCATTCGTGCTTGAGAACGACCCTCGGCCTAGGGATGCCTTGCACAGAGCCGGTGATCGCCAGACTGCAGCCGTTGCCGTCCTTTCCGGACACAAGCGTGTTCGTTCCCTCCGTCGTGATCAATTTCGAGATACTGGTCTGGTTTGTCTGGAAGCAGGTCTCATCGCTCCAGCACCCCGAGAAGGGCGGCTTGCCCGTGAACTGAACGTAGGCTGAGTCGAGACCCGCGCAAGCACTGTATCCATAGACCGTCGCCGTAGAAATGAGTTGCGGCACGATGGCGATGTTCGAGGCCGGGCCGGAGCAGGCAGCGTCCTGGAATTCGGAGATGCTGTAGTTGCCGGGGATGGCGACCTCGCGGGCCAGTGTCATCGTGTCGGTGTTGAACAGAAGACCGTCCGACCACTTTCCGTGGAACGGCGGCGCGCCGGTGAACGTGGCGTTCACGATGGCCGAGCCGCAGGAGATCGCGCCGGTGCTGACGGAGACCTTCGGGCTGTCGCAGTCGAGCTTCGGCGTGACGGCGACGCTGCGGGCCAGGCGGCCGAGGCAGGCGCCGCGCGTCAATTCGACGGTGACGTCGACGCTGCCGACCGATGCCGGCGTGATGGTCACGCTGTCGCCCGTCGCCGTGGAGGGCGAGCCGTTGGCGATCGTCCAGGTGGCTACCGCCCCCGGTTGCGAACGGACGGTGAGTTGGAAGCTCGTCCCGACGACGACGGAAGAGGGGCCGTCGACGATCACAGGCGGTTCGGTGCATGCGTCGACCACATAGGCCACCGAGGTGTGTGCCGCCGAGCAGGTCGAAGCGGTGACGGGACTCTTCGAGACGGCGCGTTGTCTCGTCGCCGGAGCCGTGACGACGGCGGTCCCGGCGAGCGTTGCGTCGACGACGAACTGCTTGTTGCCGCTCGTCTGCGGCGTATACGAATAGCTGCGTGCCGCGGGCGGCAAAGAGACGGTCCCGAAATCGCCGGAGATGGTCTGCTGCGCCGGCGTGCCGTTGTCGTACGACCACGAGACCGTCAGCGGCTCACTGGCGCGTGATGCGGGGATGGCGGCCACGTGGACGTCGAAAGGAGCGCGCAGCGTAATGAGGCCGGCGCCGTGCGAGACGCAGCCAGCCGTCGTCATCGTGACCGACACCACCGCCTTCGCGCCCGTGCCGAGGGTGATGGCGATGTGGTCGCCGGTGGTATCGCCGGCGATCGTGCCGCCGTCGACCGTCCAGGCATAGGAAGCGCCCAGAATGCCGAGAACGGACGCGGTCGCCGTGCCCGATTTGCAGGCCGTCGCCGGCACCTGCACGGTGACAGTCGACGGACAGTCAGCGATCAGACGCACCGCGGCCAGAGACAAAGCGACAGCCATCGCGAACGATTTTCTGCCGGGCATGTGTATAGGGTAACTGAATTGGGGGTTGCTGGGTTGCTCGGTTGCTGGGTTGCTGGGTTGCCGGGTTGCTAAAAACGTGAAGGCCAGCAACTTAGCAACTTAGCAACCTGGCAACTTAGCAACTTAGCAACCTGGCAACTTAGCAACTTAGCAACCTGGCAACTCCGCAACCCCGAGACCTCGCAACCCCGCATCACGGCACAATCGTCAACGGCACCGACACGGATTTCTTGTTCGAACAGAATCCCTCCATATCCAGGGTGATGTTCGTCGTGCCGACCTGCGTGCTCGAATATTGCGCCTGGCAGGTGATGTGCGCGCCGCAAAGGCCAATGAAGGGGATGTTTTGATTCGCCGAGTCGTGGAGATTCCAGGTCCAGGTGGCGGTGTCGACGGTGAAGGTGATGAGAACCGTCTGGCCTGATGAAATCTGCGGTTTGGCCAGCGAGAGCGTCCCGACCGGATCGGCGTCGATCCGTGCCGTCCCTCGGTGCGAAGTGGGGCAGCGGCTGTCGGGATAGGTGAACGTACAGCCGAGGACCATCGTCCCGGGGACGCCGGTCTGGTATTGCACCGAGCTCGTTCCCTGACCGGAAACGATGCTGCCGTTGTCGATGAACCAATTCACCATCGCGTCGGCCGGCGGTGGGGTCACCAGCGACGCTGTCTTCGTAATGCCTGTGCAAATGTCGCCGACGCCGAGCTCGAAGTCGGGGATGGGGCTGGCGTAGACGGTGACGGAGGCCGGCGTGCCGATGATGGCCGGACAATTGGCGTCGTGCCCGCTGACGATTGTGTACGTCGTCGTCTGATCCGGCTTTACACCAACGCGATACGCCGGATAACCGTCCGCCGACGTGGTCACGCCGTCGGACCAGGTGACGGTCAGTGGATTGGTGAAGTTCTTATCAACGGTGGCGTAGACGAGTACGACATTGTCGAAGTCGGGCGAAAGGCAGAATCGTTCCGCGTGCAACGTCACCGGCTGGTTGCCCTGAACGCTTCCCACGATCCCCAGGCGGCAATCGGTGCCGTCGTAGCCGTAGGCGACCCCGTTCGGGCCGGTGGCCGTAACCGGCTTCTCGATCTGCATTTCACTGGTCAGGAAGCCGGTGCCGTCGAGCCAGGCTCCGGAGAAGGGCGGCTTGCCGGTGAACTGCACGGTGAGCTTGTCGGTGCCGATGCAATTGTTGGCCTTCCCGACGATCGTCGCCGTCGGACCGACCGCCGAGATCACCGCCATTCCTGATGAAGATCCGGCACAGGCGGCGTCCTCGAAACTGACGATGCTGTAGTTGCCGGGCATGGTGACCATTCGGGTCAGCGTCGTGGCGCTGGTATCGAATTGTGCGCCGTCCGACCACATCCCCTTGAACGGCGGCGTGCCGGTGAATGCGGCATTGACGATCGCCGAGCCGCAACCGACCGGGCCGGCGCTGACGACGACCTTGGGATTGTTGCAGACCGCCTGCGCGGTGATGTCGATGCCGCGGTCGAGCTGACCGACACAAGCTCCGCGCGCGAGCCGCACGCTGACGCCGACCGTGCCGCTCGGTCCCGCCGTGATCATTACACTGTCACCCGTGGCTGTGGCCGGCGAGCCGTTGGTAATGGCCCAGGTGGCCACTGCCCCCGGTTGCGGACGGACGCTGAGCTGGAAGCTCGAGCCGCTGACGACGGAGAGAGGACCGTCGACGATGACTGCCGGTTCTGCGCAGAGACCGACCGTGTAAGACGTCGCGCCATGCACGGTGGCACACGTTGATGCGGAGACGGGACTCTTGGCCACGGCGCGTTGTCTCGACGACGGAGGGGCGGACCCGGCCTGCGCCGGCAGCGCGGCGTCGATCACCACCTGCCTGTCGCCGCTCGTCTGCGGGGTGTAGGTGTAGCTGCGGATGGAAGGTTCCAGCGAGACATTTCCGAAGTCCGCTCCGGAGATCGTCTGATGTGCCGGCGCGCCGTTGTCGTATGCCCAGGAAATCGTCAGCGGCTCGCCTGCACGTGCGGCCGGGATGGCTGCGATGCGGACGTTGAATGGATCATGCAACGCGATGACGCCGCTGCCATGCGATACACAACCGGCCGCCGTCACGGTGACCGACACAGTCGCCGCCGCGTTCGTGCCGAGGGAGATGTTGACCCGATCCCCCGCGGCATCGCCGGCGATCGTTCCGCCGTCGACCGTCCAGGAGTAGGTCGCACCGGCCACGCCGGTGACGGCTGCCGTCGCCGTACCGGACTTGCACGCGGTCAAGGGCACCTGCACGGTCACGGATGGTGAACAGTCAGCGATCAACCGTGCTCCTGTCAGGAGGGAGATGATGGCGGTCGCAAGGATGGATTTCGTGCAGGGCATAGGAAACAGAGTACAGGATGTCGTCTTCCGTCATCTGTGACGCGCGACTCCGGTGTTACAGTCAACCATCACATTGTCCCCGGAGATCCGATGAAGACTCTCTTCGATCAGACCGACCGCGACTCGATCCGCCAACGCCTCGGCGTGCTCCACGCCGGCAGCGCCCGTCAGTGGGGGAAGATGAATGCCGCGCAGATGGTCACGCACTGCGCCCGCGCCCTCGAGACCGGCACCGGCGACCGCCCGATGAAGCAGGCCTTCCTCGGCAAGCTGATCACGCCCTTCATCCGTTCGTCGATCCTCGGCGAGAAGCCGTTCGGCAGGAACTCTCCAACCGATCCGTCGTTCGTCGTCGCCGACGAGCGCGAACTCGACGTCGAACGGCAGAAGCTCCTCGATCTCATCGACCGTCTGGTCGCCAACGGCCCCGACGCTGCCTCGAAACAGACCCACGCTTTCTTCGGAAAACTGAGCGGCAAGGAGTGGGGTGAGCTGATGTACAAACACATCGATCACCATCTGCAGCAGTTCGGGGTGTAGGGCCTGGAGAAGGTGCTCTTCGGTTTCTGGATTGAGCACTTGACTCGATTCCTTACCGATCCTACTATTTTTGTAAGGAGCATTCCCGTGACGAAGTCGACGATCACCGTGAAGAATCAGACCACCGTGCCGAGGGAGATTCGGGAGAAACTCGCGGTAGGGCCCAGCGACGTCCTGCAATGGGAGGTGGTTGGCAACCGCGTCCTGGTCAGTGCTGCCAGCCCCGCGTTCCTCGGCCGTGAAGGTAGGATCAAGGTGGGCCCCGGTGATGCCGTTGAAGACGTTCGCAAGGCCAGAAAGCTCATGGGTCTCAAGGGGCGGTGAAACAGGTTCTCGTCGATGCGAACGTGCTCATCTCCTTTCTGACCGATCGGAACGCACACCAACGCGAAAAAGCGGCCGCGCTCATGCGTGGAGCTGCTGCGCTGGAGCACACCCTGGTGCTTCACAGCATGACGATCGTGGAAATGATCTATGTGCTTACACAGCTCTATCACGAGGACCCGAAGGGCGTGGCTGAAGACGTAGCTGATCTCCTGGCCATGAAGGGTGTCGTCTCAACTGATGACGTGGCCTGGAGTCAGGTTCTGAATCTCTGGCCCCGCCCAATACCGGCGCTGGGAGACGCGATTCTCGCTGCAGTCGCCAGCCAAGGTTCGTTCGACGCCGTCGCGACCTTCGATCGCGGTCTGGCGAAGAATCTGGTACGCCAAGGCACGTCATTGTTCTGGCCTTTCCCGCGAGGAACGTGACCCTTGGCATGCAGACTCCTCGTCTGGTCATCCCATCGAATCGCATGCCCCGTCACTGACCAAAAGCGAGCCGTTTGGTATAAGTGGTGAGGCGATTGCACTCACGTCGCAGAAGGAGAATCACCTGATGAAGACACGTCTAACGGGAATTGTTGCCCTACTCTGCCTGGTACTGGCCATCCCTGTCTTTGCGGCATCGGACGGCGGGGCGCTCTACAAGGCGAAATGCGTCGCGTGTCATGGCGCCGACGGCTCCGGCCAGACGGCGGTCGGAAAAAGCATGAAGCTGCGCGATCTTCGCTCCGCTGAGGTGCAGAAGCAGACGGATCTCGAGCTGACCAAGATCATCTCGGGCGGCAAAGGAAAGATGCCCCCGTTCGGCAAGACGCTGTCGTCAGACGACATCGCCGCGGTGATCGCTCATCTCCGCACGCTGAAGTAGACCTCACGCGCGCTCACCGGCCAGCCGCGTGCCGCCTCGGCAGCGGCAGCCGGTCGAGTGTTCGGACGAAAGCCCGGAGCATTCCGCTGTTCGCGTCGTCAGAACGGCTGTAGACAATGGCGAAGCCTTCCGGGACGGCGATGAGCGCGATATCCGCGGCCACGGAATCAAGCGAGAGATCGAACGGCTGCGGATCGATGGCCGTTCCGTCGGCGCGAAGACGGAGTCCCTGGATCCTGCCGAGGGCCTCATGCCGCGGCGCGATCCAGGCCACGAGATACTCGCTGCCGTCCCAGGCCACGGCAACCTTGCCGTCTTCCGAGACAGTCGGAAGAGATTCGGGAACAGCGATCACTCGCGGCGCCAATACCGGCCCACCGTTGAGGTCCGTCTGCGCCACATTGATCGTCGTGGTCATCATCATCCCGTCGGTCGTCAGCCAGCCGAACGTTACGCGGTCAGGGCCGACGGCCATACTGCTCTGCAACCCACCCGGGCTGTTGGCGTTCGGGAAGACGGTCTGGCCGACGGTGCCGTCGGCGGCTTGTGGATCGAGTTGGAGATCGGAGAGCCCCCATGGTCCGAGATTCGGATCGCTGAAAAATTGAACGGAGTATCCGACGACGACGCGGCTCCCGGCCGAGCCGATATTCGGCCACGCCGGTATCCCTGACGTCTGCGTCGGTTTCAACCGCGAGCCAGTGCGCACGGTCCCGTCATCGGCGACGCGGCCGGTAATGATGTCGGTGGCATGCATGACGCTCGGCAGCCCGGGCGCCTTGATCATCGTAGCGATGACGAACTCGACTCCGTCGTACGCCACTCCCCCGCCCCACGTTCCTCGTGTATCCGTCAGCACGACGATTGGCGCGGCATCGAGAACCCGTCCATCGAAGCCGACCCGCACCGCCAGAAGCGGCGTCGAAAAGTCGGACATCATGACCTGATAGGCGACGAGAAAGTTCGTGCGGCCGCCTGCGACGCCGACGATTGTCGGGATCACGCCTGCGAGGGGAACGTCGACGCGGAGACCATCAAGGGAACCGGTGAGTCGCTGATCGCTGACCCACACCGCAAGGAGGTGCGCTGCTGTTTGCGCAATCCGCACCTGAACCTGAGGCGAACCGGCGTTCAGGGCCGGCCCCAGTGCGACCTCGGGGCCGAGGTGGACTTCTGCTGCCAGGCAAGGGAAAACGGCCAGCAACACGACAGCGGAAATGGAGATCGTGCGACGCATAAGTAAAGGCTACACCGTTCGGATTTGGGCAGCAAATAACCCCCACAACCCTGTCATCCTGAGCGGTCCAACGGGGCGAGCGCCGTTGATGAGGGAATGAACCGGTATCCTGCACGTGCGGTCCCGCAGACGAGGCCGTCAAAGCAGTGGTGCTCGGTACGAGCCCGTTCCTGAGAGTGGTCCCGGAAGGCCGAAGTCGCCTTGGTGACGCGGCACGATTAGGAGTCGTGTTCGCGATCCCGTTTAGAAGAGTCATTTGAGCTAGGTCTTCCGCTGCGGGTCCGCAAAATTTCATTTTGCGGAGGTGTTGTCATGGCAAAGCGACCTCGGGTCCTCCGGTCCAAACGCAAGATTATCGGTGATCTGGTCGTAGTCAACCCGGATGCAGCAGGAATCGACGCCGGGTCGGAAGAGCACTGGGTGTCGGTTCCCGAAGATCGCAGCGATCAGCCGGTTCGCTCGTTCGGAACATTCACGGCCGATCTACATGCACTGGCCGACTGGCTGGTGGAATGCCGGATCACCACGGTGGCCATCGAAGCGACGGGGGTGTATTGGATTCCGCTATTCGAGATTTTGGAGGAGCGCGGTCTGAACCCGAAACTGGTCGACTCGCGAAGCATCGGCTCACGAAAAAAGAAGTCAGACGTGGTCGACTGCCAGTGGCTCCGGCAACTGCACACGTATGGTCTGCTCAACGGAGCGTTCCGGCCAGGTGCAGACATGCTTCCGCTCCGGGCGTTGATGCGTCAGCGAGACATGCTGATCAGGTACGCCGCTGACCATATCCGGCACATTCAGAAAGCTCTCGATCTGATGAATGTGAAGCTTCACCTAGCCGTTTCCGACACGGTTGGCGTCACCGGACTGCGGATCATTCACGCGATCCTTTCCGGAAAACGTGATCCGATGGAACTGGCCGCATTACGCGAGCCGAGCTGCAAGAGCTCCGAGGAAACCTTCGTGAAGGCGTTGACAGGCAACTACCGCGCTGAGCATCTGTTTGCGCTCAAACAAGCGGTGGATCTGTTCACCACCTACCAGAACAAGATCAAAGAGTGCGATGCGCAGATAGAGGCTGCGCTCTCGAAGTTCGACAAAACGCCGGCCACGGCCAGTCTGACACCCAAGCCTGCAAAACGGCGTCGCAAGAACCAGCCTCACTTCGACGGACGGACCCTCCTGTTCGAAATCACCGGCATTGATCTCACGTCGGTTCCCTCGCTGGAAGCCTCCACGATCCTGACCATCATCTCCGAAACTGGGACGGACATGTCTGCCTGGTACAACGGCAAACACTTCGCAGCTTGGCTCAACCTCAGCCCGAACAATCGCATCACCGGCGGCAAACGAATCTTCAAAAACATGCCCGTGATCCGACCAAACCGCGCTGCTCAGGCCTTTCGAATAGCCGCTCAAACTCTCGAACGGGCTCAGTGTGCTCTCGGAGCATTCTTCCGCCGGGTCAGATCCCGGCTGGGCCGCTCAGGCGCCATCAAAGCAACCGCTCACAAGCTCGCCCTCATCTTCTACTCCATGCTCAAGAACAAAACCCAATACCGCGAAGCGGGTGTCGACTACTACGAGGCTCGCTATCGCGAACGTCTCGTCAACTCCTTGAAGAAAAAGGCCGCCGAGTTCGGCTTCAACCTCACTCCGATTCAGGAGGTTCATTAGAAGGCTGCCGGAGCCGCGTAGCGCGAAGCGCGTAGCTGGCGAAGGAGGCCGAAGGACCCCCAACCTGTAACCAGGGTTGGGCGGTGGAATGTCGACTGTTCCGCCGCCCAACCGGGATTCAACTTGGGGGTCCTTCGACCGTCCTGCGCCATCTTCGCCTTCGGCTACGCGGCTCCGGCGGCTCAGGAAGACAGTGAGGATATGGATCGCCACTGCATGCGCATAAGCGCATATCATCGCGCCTGCATGAAGCGGATGAACATCTTCGAGCGCTATCTCTCCCTCTGGGTCGCGCTCTGCATGGTGGCCGGCGTGATCATCGGCAAGCTGATGCCGGCGTCGGTACGGGGGCTGGAGCGACTCGAGTTCGGGACCGGGAGTCATATCAACATCCCGATGGCGGTGCTGATCTGGCTGATGATCTATCCGATGATGCTCAAAATCGACTTCGGGTCGATCGTGCGCGCCGGGCGGCGGCCGAAGGGGCTGCTCATCACCGTGGTCGTGAACTGGTTGGTGAAGCCGTTCTCGATGGCGTTCTTTGGATGGCTCTTTTTCCAGCACCTCTTTCTTCCGCTGATCGGGAGGGAGCTGGCCGGGCAGTACATCGCCGGGGTGATCATCCTGGCTGCGGCACCGTGCACGGCCATGGTGTTCGTCTGGTCGTATCTCGCCGATGGAGACCCGGCCTACACGCTGGTGCAGGTCTCCATCAACGACCTGATCATGCTGGTGGCCTTCGCGCCGATCGTGAAGTTCCTCGTCTCGGGCGCGGCGGGACTCGAGGTGCCGTTCCGCGTGCTGCTCTACTCGGTCCTGATCTTCGTGGTCATTCCGCTCGCTCTGGGAGCGATCAGCCGCGCGGTTCTGGTGCGGCGCAACGGCGCGGCCTGGTTCGAGCGGTTCGTGACACGGTTCAATCCGGTCACCATCGTGGCGCTGCTGGCGACGCTGGTCCTCATCTTCGCCTTCCAGGCGGAGAACATCACCGCGCGCTGGTTCCATGTGGTGCTCATCGCCATCCCCATCCTGATCCAGGTCTACTTCAACTCATCGCTGGCGTACGGGCTCATGAAACTGTTCCGAGTCCCCTACCCCGTGGCCGCGCCCGGTGCGCTGATCGGCGCCTCGAACTTCTTCGAGCTGGCCGTGGCCACGGCCATCGCGCTCTACGGCCCCGGGTCAGGCGCCGCGCTGGCGACCGTCGTCGGCGTGCTGGTGGAGGTGCCGGTCATGCTGTCGGTCTGCCACATGTGCGTTGCCACGCGGCACTGGTTCGAGCCGGCGGCGTCGTAGAACGAGCTTCTATGCCGTCGCCGTGCTGCATGTTTCCCCGGCGCAGCAGGACGACGCCTCCGCCGTCCCGGGCAGATTGTCTTTCAGAACAACGAAGGCCTCCCACTCATTGCCGTCCGGATCGTGGACCCAGGTCTTGTCCTGCGTGGCGTAGCAGCAGTCGGTCTTCATCTCGTCGCGCGTGACCAGGCCGGCCTCGGCCCAGCGCGTGCGGATGGCCAGCACATCCTCGGTTGACGCGACCTGCAGGCCGAGGTGGGAGAGGGCACCGGCGCCGGCGAGCGTGGGAACCTCGTTGAGTGCCAGGTTGAGCGGCGGATTCTGCACGTCGAATTTGGCGTATCCGGTACGAACCTTCGACGGCTCGATGCCGAGCATCCTCCGGTAGAAATCGATGCTGCGCTCAACGTCGCGGACGTTGATCGAGACGTGGGCCTTGAGTACGGGAATCTGCACTTCTGCTGTCATCGTGTCCTCCTCACATGTGCAATCGCGCATGTGAGGAGCAAGATAGGTCAGCGGTTCACATCTGTCAAGACGGATGCGAATTCACACGCAGCACGGTCGACGCCAGCTCCTCGGGATCGACAGGCTTCTTGAGGTAGGCATCGAATCCGGCCGCCAGCGCCTGTTGCCGGTCCTCGGGCCGCCCGAATGCGGTCAGGGCGATGACGGGAGTCATTTTCACAGCGGTGCGGCTGGCGCGGACCGCGCGCACGAATGCGTAGCCATCCTCTCCCGGCATGGCCAGATCACAGACCACGACGTCGGGCGTCATGGCCGCGAATTCGTTCAACCCCTCGCGTACCGAGGCTGCCACATGCACCTCGGCGCCGGAGCGCCGGAAAATCGCGCCGATGAGCTCGCGCGTAATCTCCTGATCGTCGATGACGAGCACCCGAACACCATGCAGCGACGGCAATTCGGTTTCGGACGGCGGCGGCGATGCGGCCGGCACGCTCGGCTGCGCCTTCTTCCGTCGCCCGACGACGTCGGACCGCGATTCGAGGAACGGCAGCTCCACCGTGAACGTGGCGCCGCGGCCCGTCCCTTCGCTGGCGGCACGGATGCGGCCGCCGTGCAATTCGACGAGCGAACGGACGATGGAGAGGCCGAGGCCGATGCCTTCGTGCGATCGCGTCATCGAGCCGTCTTCCTGGCTGAAAGGCTCGAAGACATGCGACAGATACGTGGGCTCGATCCCTTTCCCGGTATCGCTCACGGTCAGGCGCAGGAGCGAGCCGACGATTACCACCCGCACGGTGATGGTGCCGCCGCGCGGCGTGAACTTCACGGCGTTCGAGAGGAGATTCCAGATGACCTGCTGCAGGCGCCCCTCGTCGCCCAGCACGCCCGGAAGGGACGGCGGAACGCTGGAAAGGATCTCGATCTCCTTCGCGGTGGCAGCCGGGTGCACGGTGGTCATGGCCGCCTGCAGGACAGGACCGATATCGACCGGGACCGGCTTGAACGTCATCTTGCCGGCGACGATCCGCGAGACGTCGAGCACGTCGTCGATCAGCTGGGCCTGGATCTCGGCGCTCTTCTCGATTGCTTCGACAGCCTCGCGCGCCTCGGTTGCCGGAAGACCGAGCTTGAGCATCCGGGCCCATCCCAACACGGCCGTCATCGGCGTCCGCAACTCGTGCGAGAGCGTGGCCAGAAACTGATCCTTTCTGCGGTTGGCGTCTTCGAGCGTTTTCTGTGCGAGCTGTTCATCGGTGACGTCGCGAAACTCGAGCACGGCACCGGCGGGACGGCCATCCCGCTGCAGCGGTGCCAGCGCGCAGGAGACCGGAAACACCGTACCGTCCTTGCGCACGAAGACATCGCGGTGATTCTTCAGCGGCACCATCCGCTCGCGGGCGTTCCTGATGGCGCAGGCGCCGAGAGCGTGGCCGTCGTGTTCGGCCGGCGCATGCAGAAGATCGTGGAACGGCGCGGCCGACAGCTCCTCCAGCGTATATCCGGTGTGCGCAACCGCCGACGGATTCATGTAGGTGGTCACGCCGCGCTCGTCGAGCATCAGCAGGCACGAGGCCGCGTTCTCGGCGATGGTGCGGATGAGGGCATTGGCGCGCTCCAGCTCCGCCGTGCGCAGCTCCAGCGCTTCCTTGGCGGCGACGAGATCGTGCTCGGCGCGGTTGCGGGCCAGCAGGATGCTCTGCGCGTTCTGAATGGCGACGGATCGGAGCAGGTCCTCCTCGTCGTCGTATGGACGCTCCATCGGGTCAGCGACCTCCAAGCTTCCGCGCCGCGAGTGCGGTGCCTTCGACACGCGCACGGATCTTGGCAAAGGCGGTCTCGCGCGTGGTCGATGTGTCGTCGCTGAACGGCGAGAAGCCGCAGTCATCGCAGGTGCCGAGCTGCGCCACCGGGATGTATTCGGCCGCCTCCAGCACGCGGTCGCGCACTTCCTCGGCGGTCTCCACATGAGGATCGATCGGCGCAACCACACCGACGAAGACCTTCTGATCGGGCTTGAGGTACTTGCGGATGATCCGCAGGACGTGGGCGTGATCTTTCTCGCCGGCAAGCGCGACGTAGAAGTTTCCGACCTTCATCTGAAAGAGACTGGGGAGCAGTTCGGCGTAGTCGACTTCCGCGCTGTGCGTGGAATCGCGGTCCGCACCAGGGCAGGTATGCACGCCGATCTTCGCGCGTTCCTCGGCGGAGAAGCGCGCCAGCGCCAGGTTGTTGAGGTCGATGAAGCTGTTCAGCAGAGCGCCCGACGGATCGATCTTGACCGCCAGCCGCGCTTCGGTGAAGTCGATCTGGACCTTGTGCGCCCCTTTTGCCAGACAGCGGCGGATCTCGGTCTCGTGCTCGTTGAGCAGATCTTCGATGAACTCGTCGCTCGAGTAGCCGTCGATCCCGTCGGCGGGATACATGAGACTGAGCGCCGAAGGAGAGATGACGGCCTGCTTGATCGGTACCCGCGCAAAGCGCTTCGCGGTGTCGAGATAGCTGTCCGCGAGCCGGCGATAGCGAAAGGGACCTTCCGTGAGCCGCGGCATCCGGCGCGTGTGGCCGGCTGAGAAGGGGATCTTGAAGCCATCGGGAGCGGTGTTCGGCAGTCCATGAACGGAGTACGTCCAGAAGTTGTGATACTTCCGCTGCTCGCCGTCGGTAATGACCGGAGACCCGGTAGCCTCGAACTGCTCGATGGTGTCGCGGATGGCCCCGTCATAGAGCGAATCGAGCGCCGGATCATTCGCATCGCCCCGGGCGGTCACCGCCTCGATGAGCTTGAGCGGGCGCGGAATGCTGCCAATCGGTTCCGTCGGAATGGTGATCATGCTTTCCCCTCGAAGCTAAAGCTGAGGCGGTTACTGCAAGAGTGGAACCGACTCGGATTACGGAGCGCTGGCACTCCTTCCAGGCCGTAATATCGTCCGCAGACTCTGATGACCGATCCCAACGACGACCTCCCCTTCTCCGAACGCGTCCGCATCGCCGCGGAGTTGCTTGAATCGCTTGACGCCGATCGCGCCCAGCTGACGCAAGTCACAGAGGCCGAGCGGCAGCGGCTGATGCATGCGACGCGGCGTGTTGCCGAGCCGGATCATCACGCGCGCAGGAAGCTGGTCAAGGCCGGGCGGCGCGCCCGCAAGGCGGCCAGGCTCCAGCAGGACGATCAGGTGCTCAACTCGGCTGGCATCCGCGAGTTACGCCGGAAACCGGTGTTCACGACGCCGAATGCGTATCGTGAAATCGCGCCACCCGAGGAGCCGAGGGCGACGTCCGAGTCGCAGCATTGCTACGTCTGCAAGCAGCACTACGACACCGTCCATTTTTTCTACGATCAGTTGTGCCCCACCTGCGCGGAGCTCAATTTCACGAAGCGGACCGAGACGGCCGACCTGCGCGGGCGGGTGGCGCTGCTGACCGGTGGACGGGTGAAGATCGGATATCAGGCCGGGCTGAAACTGTTGCGCGCCGGGGCACGGCTCATCGTCACCACCCGGTTCCCCCGCGACTCGGCGGCACGTTACGCGCGGGAGGACGATTTCGCCGAATGGTCCGATCGCCTGGAGATCTTCGGCCTCGACCTGCGCCACACCCCGAGCGTCGAGGCATTCTGCCGGGAGATGCTGGCCGGCCGCGAGCGGCTCGACGTCATCATTAATAATGCCTGTCAGACGGTACGACGCCCGCCGGCCTTCTACGAGCACATGATGGAGGCGGAAACAGCGTCGCTGCACACGCTCTCCGAGGCCGAGCGCAAACTGCTCGGCGCATTCGAAGGATTGCGCGGCTATCGCATGCTCCCGGAAGACTCGTCATCCATGGAAGTGACCGGTTTGACGCATTCGGCCCAGCTCTCGCAGGTGCCGCTGCTGCCGGACGACCATCGATCCGACCGCGATCTCTTCCCCGAGGGCAGGCTGGACCAGGACCTCCAGCAGGTCGACCTGCGCGGACGAAACTCGTGGCGGCTGCTGCTGGCCGAGGTCTCCTCGGTGGAGTTGCTCGAAGTGCAGCTCGTCAATGCCGTGGCGCCGTTCATCCTCAACGCCCGTCTCAAGCCCCTCATGCTCCGGACGGCGAACCGCGACAAACACATCGTCAATGTCTCGGCCGTGGAGGGGCAGTTCTACCGCAATCAGAAGACGACACGGCACCCGCACACGAACATGGCCAAAGCCGCGCTGAACATGATGACCCGCACCTCAGCCGCGGACTATCACGCCGACGGCATCCACATGAACAGCGTCGACACCGGATGGGTGACCGACGAAGATCCCGCCGCGCTCGCGGAGCGAAAGACCTCGGTGCACCGCTTCCATCCGCCACTGGATATCGTCGACGGCGCGGCCCGTATCGTCGATCCGATCATCTCCGGACTGAATACCGGGGTGCATGTGTGGGGACAGTTTCTGAAGGATTACAAGCCGGCGGATTGGTGAAGCTGCGGCTTCGCCGCGTTGTCGGTTGTCGGTTGTCAGTTGTCGGTCTTTGCGCGGCTGTGCAGGCGCGTCGGCACAGACAACCGAAAACCGATAACCGACAACGCGGCGAAGCCGCTAGCGCGTCAGCGCCCGATACCGCGTCAGGTGCCTTACCGCGCCCGCCTTGTCGTGCTGCCGCTCCAGGATCCCGGCAAGGTTGTAGTGCGCATCGGGATTATCGGGATCGAGCTCGATGGCGCGGCGGTAGGCGTCGGCGGCGTCAGACAATCGTCCGAGATCGTCGAGTGCGACGCCGAGGTTGAAGGCGGCTACGGGGTGGGTGGGATCGGCGGTCAGCGCGGCGCGATAGTGCTTCTCGGCGGAGGATGCGTCGCCATCCTCGTGCAGGAGGCGGCCGAGGTTTATGTGGGCATCGAGGTGAGCCGGATCGAGCGCGATCGCCTTCTCGTACGCGTCACGGGCCTCGGCGGGATCGCTCAGCTCGAGATCGGACGCCAGGTCGTACCAGGCATCGGCATCGAGATCGTTTTCTTCACGCGCCTTCGCCTCGCGCACCGCCGCCAGCGCGATCGGCTTCGTCTTTTCGGCGATTTCCTCGACCGAGAAATCGAACAGCGACTGGCCTGACTCCGGATTCCAGATGGTCTTTCCGTCGTGAACGACGACGCGCTCACCGTCGGCGGCGATCCTCACGCCGGCGATCGACCGGCCTTCCGGCAACTGCGCGCGGACGCTGGCAAGTACGCGGCGGATCTTGCGCGTCGGAATCTTCGCCGCCGTCAGCTCCCCGGCGGTGCGGAGGATGACCAGATCCTGAAAGCCGAAGCGCAGGTCGCCATCCTCATCCCGTTCGGGCGTGAGAAAGCCTCTGGCCGCCCAGTCGCGAATCTGTGCAGCCGAAAGCCCGAGCATGGCCGAGACTTCCCGCACCGAGTAGGACATGTCAACGCGAGCGTGAGCCCGTCTTGGCCACCTTCTGCGCCGAGGCCCGGGCCGGCGTCCGCTTGGCCTCGGCCTTGGCCGGAATGCGCGTCGGTCCGCTGGTCTTGGCGGACGATGAGGATGACGACGCCGGTTTCGTCCGCGGCTTGGCCAGGCTGGCCTTCAGCGCTTCCATCAGATCGATCACCTGCGCCCGCGGCTCTTCGACCATATTCGAGGTGATCTCCTCCCCTTCGATCTTCCGCTGGATCAGCGCTCGCGTGCGCTCGGTCACCTCATCGCGATAGTTCTCGGGATGGAACTCGTCCGCGGCTCCCATCTCGGCGAGCTGCACGGCCATCTTCAGCTCGTTCTCCTTCACCGGCGTATCGCCGAGGTCGAGCTCATCCATCGAACGGATCTCGTTCGGATAGAAGAGCTGCTGCATCACGATTCCGTTGCCGAGGGGACGGAGGATGACCAGATACTGCTTGCCGCGCGCCGCGTACTTCGCCAGCGCCCAGCGGCCGGTCTGCTCCAGCGCCTTGGTCAGCAGCGAGTAGGCGCGCTCGCCACCCTTGTCGGGAGCGATGTAGTTGGCCTTGGCGAAGTAGATCGGATCGATCGCTTCCTTCGGCAGGAACTCGCTGATCTCGATGGCCTGCGTGGCCTTCTCCTCGAGCATCTTCAGCTCTTCCTCATTGAAGAGGACGTACTGCCCGCGCGAGAACTCGTAGCCCTTCACCACCTCTTCGCGCGAGATGGTGCGCTCGTCCTTGGGGCAGAAGAGCTGCTGCTGGACGCGGTTGCCGCACTCCTTGTGCAGCATGTTGAAACTGATCTTCTCGCTGGCCTCGGTGGCCGAGAAGAGTTTGACCGGGATGTTGACCAGGCCGAAGGCAATCTGTCCGGAAGCAAACGCGCGTGGCATGTGGACTCCTTTACGTGACCAAAGAGTTGGGCATGTTAGCAGGAACGGGGGTCGGGAGTCGGGGGTCGGGGGTCGGTTATCGGTTGTCGGTTGTCGGTTGTCGGTTGTCGGTAGAACTACGGAGCTAGACTCTCACGGTGCCTCTCTCCGACTCCCGACGCCCGATCCCCGACTCCCGTACGCGCATCTACGCCGTCGTGAAACGCATCCCCCGCGGGCGCGTGGCGACCTACGGACAGGTGGCGACGCTGGCCGGACTCGATGGACACGCGCGGCAGGTCGGCTATGCCCTGCACGATCTTCCGGCGCGAAGCAACGTGCCGTGGCATCGCGTGATCAACGCACGTGGCGAGATCTCGCCGCGGAGTGCCGGCGATTCACATGAGTTGCAGAGGATGTTGTTGGAGGGAGAAGGCGTTGACTTTTCGCTTGGTGGGAGGGTGGAGCTGAAGAGGTATCGGTGGAAGGCTGAATGTTGAATGTTCAATGTTGAATGTTGAATGTTGAATGTTGAATGAACGGGGGGCACTCACATTCAACATTCAACATTGCTTTTCAAAACGTCTTCATCCACTCAAACACCTGATAGTGCTCCCCATTCATCCCCAGCCTCGTATAAACCGTTTGCGCCGATACGTTCCGGCGGTCGACGTAAAGCCGGATGCCGCGGATACCGTCGTCCGCCTGCACCAGGCGCTGAATGTGCTCGTATAAACCGGCGTAGACCCGTTGTCCGCGAAACGAAGGGCGCACGTAGACGCTCTGGATCCACCAGACGTTTCCGTTGCGCCAGTCGCTCCATTCGTAGGTGATCATCAGCGAGGCCACGACCGTTCCCTCGCTCTGCGCCAGGAAGTAACGGCCGCGTGATGGATCGTCGAAGACGGCTTGAACGCCCGCAGAGCAAACGACACGGTCGAGCGCGAGCTCTTCGGTTTCGAGAGCCATGGCCAGTTGAAAGTCAACGATGACGGACACGTCCTCGGGTGTGGCTTGTCTGTAGTCGATCATCGGCCCCTGCTACTCTTCGCGCCCGTGACAGTAACAAAAAACGATACGCATCGCGCGCTGATGCTGATGACGGCCTCGGCGACGATGTTCGGGGCCATGGCGTTCGCGGCGAAAGTGGCCTCGGCGCGCCTGCCCGGTCCGGAGATCGCCATGCTGCGAATGGCCGCCGGCCTCCTCCCCTGCCTGCTCGTTCCGCGCTATCGCCGCTCGGCGATGAAGTTCAACCGCATCGATCTCCTTCTCTACCGCGGCTTCTTCGGCGGCCTGGCCGTGCTGCTGTACTTCATCGCCATCCAGCACATCAACGTCGGCGTGGCCACGCTGCTCAACTACACGGCACCGATCTGGAGCGGCACCTTCTCGATGTTCTTCATCGGCGAGCGATTCAGCGCCAAGGTGCTCATCCCGATGCCGATCGCGCTGGCCGGCGTCTTCCTCGTCGTCCATGCCCACGCGGCGCCCGGGGAGATCCTCGGCTTCGGACGCTGGGAGATCGCCGGCGCTCTCTCCGCCGTTTGCTCGGGCGCTGCGGTCACCGCCATCCGCGCCGCGCGCCGCGGCGAGAATTCGTGGTCGGTCTACGGGAGCTTCTGTCTCCTGGGCATGTTCGTCTGCATGCCCCAGGGCATCTCGCAGTGGGTAACGCCGCACGGCACCGAATGGATCTCCCTCGCCGCGACGGCCGCGCTGGCGATGGGGGCACAACTGCTGATGACCTTCAGCCTCCGCTGGGTCGATGCCATGACCGTCGGCGTTCTCTCCCAGCTCGCCGTCCTCGTGTCGATGCTCCTCGGACTCTTCATCCTCGGTGACCGAATCACACTCACCGCCGCCATCGGCAGCGCCCTCTGCATCGGCGGCGTCGCCGGCGTGACGTTCGTGACATCGCTTGCAAAGCCGATCGCACAGGCGGTCGAGGTCGTGCCGGAGGCGTGAGGCTCGCGGTTGCGCGGTCTCGCGGTTGCGGGGTCTCGCGGTCTCCAACCTTGCAACCCAGCAACCTTACAACCCAACACCCCGAGACCTCGCAACCCCGAGACCTCGCAACCCCGAGACCCCGCGACCCCGCATACTCACCCACTCGCGCCGAGCACAAACGACAAGAGCAGCAGAGCGAGAACGACGGCGGTGATGACGACGTACAGCCGGTCCCGCTCGATGACGAAGACGGCGATCGACACTGCCACGCGCGCGACCGGCGTGGCGATGAGCAGCAGAAGGCCGAGCGTGACGATGGCCTGACCGCGTCCCTCGCGCACTCCCTCGACGACCGCGCCGATGGTGCTCGGGTAGCTGGTGCCAGGACTCGTCAGAGCGCCGAGGGCCGGGCGGGAGCGGAAGTACTCGCGATGATGGGCGAAGGTGATGACGAGGCCGGCCATCACGACGATGACGCTGATGGTGACCCCGCCGCGCAGCACGTAGGAGATCAGCCGGTCGACCCAACGCGGCTCGTCGCTCATCCCCGCACCCCTTTCAACAGCATCTGCAGCGAGACGACGACCAGCACGATGACGAAGGTGACCCGCAGGCTCCTGCTGGTGACGCGGCCGAGCATGTGCGAGCCGAGGAACGCGCCGGCCAGCACGCCGGCGGCGACCGGCGCGGCGATGAAGGGATCGATCTGGCCGCGCGTGAAGTAGAGTCCCGCGCTCGCCGCCGCGGTCACACCAATCATGAAGTTGCTCGTCGCGGTCGAGACCTTGATCGGCAATCCCATCGCCAGATCCATCGCCGGCACTTTCAACGCCCCCGATCCGATGCCGAGAAGACCGCTGACGCTGCCGGCGATGTACATGAGAAAGAGTCCGATGCTCGCGTGCGCCGGCTGATACGCCACCGACTGACCCGATTGTTCGTCGACGTAGGAGGCGCCCAGTTTCAGCCTCATCGTCAACGGCCCGATCTCGCGCTCCTCGGCTACGCGCCGCCGCCGCAGCATGGCGATCGCCGAGTATCCGAGGACGACGCCGAAAAGAATGTAGAGAAAGCGCGGATGGACGATGCCCGCCAGATACGCCCCGCTGATCGCACCGAGCGTCGTCCCGATCTCCAGGAACATCGCCACCCGCAGGTTGGCCAGCCCGTCGCGCACATACGCCGCCGCCGCACCGCTCGATGTAGCGATGACCGAGATGATCGACGCGCCAATGGCCAGCCTGATATCGATGTGCAGCAAAAGCGTCAGCGCCGGCACGACGATCATCCCCCCGCCAAGGCCGAGCAACGATCCGAGAAACCCGGCCAGGATGGAAACGACGGCGACGGTGATGACGAAGAGAAGCGGAGTCACAGTGGGAGTGTATTGCGGGTTGATGGGTGTGCGGTCTCGGGGTTTCGCGGTCTCCCGGTAAGGATTGTAGTTGGTCGCTTGCTTGCACGTTCATCCAGTAACCCAGACCGCGTAATTCACCGGCGTTCGTTCAACGGTAGCTAATGGAATTTTGTAATACCGAACCGCAATTCGTCGTGACATAAATACGGCGCTTGTCGCCGTCATCCGGGGAATCTATGCCTCACAGACGACAAGAAGCAGCTTCGGCAATTGAGCAGGCGCGAGGGGACTTCGAACGGGCGCGGACCGCACTCGACCGCGCGCATGCTCGGATGGATTCGTTGTCCGCGGATGACCACCAGCGGTCAACCTACTCCGCCCACGCCTTCAACAACTATCTCTTTTTCGTGGGCTCAATGATCGAGCTGGTTCAGAGAAAGCTGGGCCCTCAAGCGGACGGAGAGGTCGCCCGATGGCTGGATCTGGTGAAGCGGGAGAACAACCGGATGATGATCACCGCGCGAGGGGTGCTGACGTCGACACCCGATGCGCTTCCGCCATTGCTTTCCGAGCCTGCCAGTCTCTCGGAGATCGCGGAGAGTGTCTGTGTCGTATATCGCGATATGGCCCGGCAAAAGCGGGTCAGAATCGAGTGCAAAGGACCGGCGACCCGAGATCGCGTTCTCACCGATCGGGTAGCCGCTGCTGCCGTTCTCGACAACCTCTTGTCGAATGCCGTGAAGTATTCGCAGGTAGGAACGGCGATTACTGTCGCGACAACCATCCGGCATCCTGACGTCGTCTGCTCGGTGATCGACCATGGCCCAGGCATCAGCGAGGCCGATCAGGAACAGCTTTTCCAACACGGCGTGCGGCTCTCCGCGCAACCGACCGCTGGCGAGTCTTCGACTGGGTATGGGTTGGCCATCGCGTACGATCTGGCGAAAGCGCTGGGCGGGCGGTTGTCGTGTCAGAGCGCGTTCGGCCACGGCTCCTGCTTCGCCTTCTCGTTGCCACTCGACCAAACTGACGTTTAATCCCTCGACTGAGGGATAGAGCGGTCCTGGACCGTCCATAAACCGGACGGACGTGTCGAATCCACACGGCACGATTACAACCTGCTAAACCCAAACAACTGCGAACAACGCACTTGCCCTCTATTCCTCATTTGGCGTGGCTCTTGAGAAGGAGTCCGCCAGAAGCATAAAGAAAGAGGAAAAGACAAATGAACAAATTCATGATGGGTTGTTTTGTGGTCGCAGTTCTTGGAGCTCCGACATTTGCCATGGCCGTCGAAAATGCCGCGGGCACGCTGACGGTCACCGGCACGGTTGCCAGCTCGATCAGCCTGACGGTGGAATCGACCGATGGAACCTGTACCCTCTGTGGAACCGCCGACGCCTCGCTCGACCTCGGCAACCTCAGCAAGGGTGGCGCGGCTCCGACCGGCTTCACGATCACCAAGGGCAGCTCGTCATGGACGCTGACATCGCAGAATGGAATCGGAGTCAAGGTTACAAAGGCAAACCTCCCAGCCAGCTCTGTTTACACTCTGAGCGCGAAACTCGGCTCCGTACCGACCAGCGGCATCGTCTGGACGGTTGGCGCGATCACGGCCAACGCCACCACCATTCAGACCATCGGGTCGGGCGTCGCCTACGGTTCGACGCTCCCCTACGCCTGGAACATCGTGATTCAGGACACCGTGGCCCCCGCCACGGCGATTGACAACGTCATTCAGTTCTCCGCGGTCTCCGCCTGACAGATCGGGAAAACGCACGTGCCGAGGGAGCGGAAACGCTTCCTCGGCACGAGCCTTGAGTGGGAGTTCAATACGTAATGAAGATCGTCGCCATCGCTCTTTGCATCGCGGTATCGCTGCCGCTGTACGCGGCGCGGCGGCGCGCAGCGGCATCCCTGCCCGGCGTACTTTCGATCGAGTTTGTAGACGTTCCGGCGGCGGGGACGACGCTTATCGCGGCGGGGTCGGATGCGCTGGTGGAACTGAACACGGTAAGCCAGCGAGCGGGATCGATGGGACGGTCGGTACGGGTGCTGCGCCAATTCGGAATCCGCATTCTTCGCAAGGGTGGTGTGCCCTGGGGGACAGCGACGGTCACGGCCAGGCTGAATTCGCAGGACGGCCGCTCCACGTTGCGAATCGACGGCAAGCCCGTGGCCGGCATGCCCGTCGTTGTCGACGCCCGGGCCTCCGTCGGAGTCATGACCATGCACACCCTGGAGATCGAGGTTCCCGACTCCGTGGCCGCCGGGCCGCTGGCTGCTTCCATCTCGTGGGAAGTCACAACGCAATGATTCGGGAGGAGAGGCAATGATCGCAGCGATGAGAAAAAAGATCCTGATGATGCTGGCCGCGACGCTGGCATCGGCGACCGCGCTCCTTGCGGGAACGGGTGAGGTTTCGGTCTCACCCGCGGTGGTCATGCTGCGTGGCAACGTGGGCCAGAGCACGACCCAGACGCTGACCTTCACGAATGGGACCTCCCGCCCCCTCTCCTTTGCCATGAAGGCCTATGACGCCGTGGTGCGCGACGGCACGCGCCTGTTCGTCGAACCCGGAAGCGTTCCCGGCAGCATCGCCGCAACCGCGGTATTCTCGCCGAACCTCTTCGCCGCGGCGCCCGGGCAGAGCATCCCCGTCTCATTGACCATCACCATCCCGGCCCATCCCTCGGTGCGTGCGATCGCCGTGATGTGCGAAGGGACGACGAAGCTCGGCACCGGCCCGATACGAGTGAGCGCGTCGGTCGGCACGCTGCTGACATTCGCCATCGCGGGCGATGTCCTCGCCGCCACATCCTCGCCGCTGACCATTCAGCCGCCGACGGCGAGCACCACCCTTGTGGCCGCACAGCAACTCGTCAACAGCGGCACCGAACCGGTGGAGGCGACAGGAATGCTCGCCATCATCAATGCCGCGGGATCTCTGGCCGGCAAACAGGAGATTCCGACCTGGCGTCTCATGCCCGGTGAGAAAAAAGACGTGCGCGTCGAATATGACGGCGACCTTGCCCCTGGCCGGTACCGGGCCATGATCACGTACGACCTCACGGATAAGACGCTGACTTCCAGCGCGGAATTCAGTGTGAAGTGAAAGCTCTCCTCGCCGCCGCGGCCTGCCTGCTGTTCGCGCACGCCATGCGCGGAGAGAGCTTCACGGTCCGCGTACGGGAGACCGCGATCATCGAGATCGCCGGTGCGACGGCCGCCTACACCACCAATCCCGCCATCGCCGAAGTCGCCATCGCTTCCGCGGGCCGTCTCTCGTTGACGGGACGAAGTTCCGGGACGACGCAACTTGTCGTCATCACCGCCGGCGGCACGCAGACGTTTCTCATCACCATCGCCGCACCCGTCCTGCCGGCCGTGGCCCGCACTGAGGCCGGGGCACCACAGGGGCGATACGAGGGGCGATACTCCAGCGCCTCCGGTCAGGTCCAGAACACCTTCGACCTCGTTACGCATAACGGCGAGCGCACCTCGCAGTTTCATGTTCTTGACCTCCACGATCTGCGCTCGACGTCCGGCCAACCGCCCGACGCCGTGGCCTCGATCTTCTACCGCGACACCACGCCAACCCGCCAGCTCACGTTGCTGGACGAGACGGTAAACCTGTCGCCCTTGACGATCGGCAACACGTCGGTACGCGGCCTCCATCTGAAAGAGGGCCCTCTCGAGCTCCATGCCGGCTACGCCTCCTCGACGATGTTCGACGACTTCTTCCTTCCTACTCAACGACGATGGGTGGGAGGAGCGGGCTACGGTATCGACGTCGCCTCGACTCGGTTGACGCCTTCGGTCTACGGCTTCTTCTCCCAGCCGGCCGGCACGGCGGCACGGCGCGGAATCGTCGGCGCGCTCTCCGCCGAGCACCGTGACGGCGATACGTTGTACCTGCGCGGAGACGTCGGCGTCAGCCGCTCACTGGCTGCATCCGGCGAGGTCCGCTACAACTCGTCGCGCGAACAATTTCGCGCGCTTTTTTCCATGAAGCCGGGCAACTTTCCTAACCTGGGACTGGCCGACGTCCCTGGCGATCACCTGGATCTCGACTGGACCCACCGCGCCACCAGCCGTCTGTCGGTTACGTCCTACGGCACCTACGATCGGTTCAATCTGGCCGCACTCCGTCAGACCATCGGCATGGCCAGCCTCGGTCTCGGATACGCGGTGACCACACACCTTTCGTTCCTGGGCGGCGCCGACGCCTCGACCGTGCGCACACACACGAGCTCCATCCGTACGATCGGCCTGCCTCTGGGCGTGGCCTATGACACCGCGGCATTCGGAGGAGCGGCGTCGTACCGCCTGCTGGACAACTCCGAAGCATCACGGCGCGGCGATACCCTCCGCCTCTCCGCGCACGCCGGCAGCGGACCGTTCACGGCCAACGTCTGGGCCGAGCGACAGCGCAATGCGCCTACCCTCGACCTCATCTTCAGCACGGAGCCCGGCCTCGAGCTGGCGCTGCTCCGCCTCGGGATCTCGGTCCGCACACCGGAAGATGTCGCGCGCGCTCTTCGAGACAACGCGGCATTGATCGACCTTGGATTCATCACCGGGGTCAACGTCTCCCTGACGCCCCGGCGCCTGCAGGCAGGGCTCAACGTGGCCTGGCTCGGATCGGGTCCGCAAAACGATCGTCTTCGCCTGCTCGCGGTCTACGGGCACGACGAGGGAATCAGCACCAAACGCGACAATCTGATCGCCACGCTCACCTACAGTCACAGGGTCCTGGCAGCGACCGACCTCTATGCTTCCTACTCGCGCTGGGCCACGCGCGCCGGCGCGCTCCAGGAAACCGGCAACTCGGTCGAGGCCGGCGTCCAGCAACAGTTCTCCGGCCTGCCTGCGTTTCTGCGGCGAAGCGGAACGATCGAAGGGGCCGTCTTCCTCGATCCGGAGATGCGTGGCGTGCGCGATCAGACCACGAAGCCGCTGCCGGACATCGCCGTCACACTCGACGGCGTGCGAACGGCAAAGACCGACGGCAAAGGCGCCTACGTTTTCGACAAAGTCCCTCCCGGAGCGCATCGAATCGCCGCGCGGCTTCCTGAGTCGCCGCGCGCGTTCTTCACCACGGCCTCATCCTCGGAGGCGAAGGGGCAGGCGCACATCGACTTCGGGCTGGTGTGGGCCGCCGCGCGGATCGACGGGCGCGTGATCAGCGACGCGGGCGCCGGCCTGCGCGGCGCGGTTCTTACCGCTACCGCACAGAACGGGCACCCGATCAGCGCTACGACCGATGCTGACGGCCTGTTCGTCTTTGCCGTTCCCCCGGGAACCTTTCGCGTCGGGATCACCGAGGAATCACTCCCAGCCGGATACTCGATCGCCCAGCGCGAACGGACGGTGACGGCCGCATCCGAACAGCCGCAGTCGGTAACGTTCGACGTGCGCGTACGGCGAAGCATCGCCGGCCGGGCCGCCGGTGCGTCCGAAGTGAGGATCGAGTCGCTGGGAATGACGGCTCGGGTCGATCCCGAGGGCAAATTTCTCTTCCGCTCCATGCCCTCCGGAACGTTCACCCTCGTTGCGCGCGTCAGCGGCCGCCTCATCAGCCGTACGGTCACCCTGCCAGCGGAGCCTACGATCGTTCGGGATGTCGATCTCGGAGCCCCCTCCACGGTTGCGCGCTGACGGGATGTAGGTGCTCAGGTTGCTGGGTTGCTGGGTCTCGCGGTCTTACCTAGCAACTTTGCAACCTGGCAACCCCGTCAGCCAAATCCAGCAAGCCAACACCGCGAGACCCCGTAACCCCGAGACCGCGCAACTCCGTTACTGCGTCACCTGAAACGTCACCGTCAGATCGAAGATCGTGTCGACGGCGGTGCCGCGTAGTGATCCCGGCGCGAACTGCCATTGCAGGACGGCGTCGGTTGCCGACTGATTGAAGAGCGGCGACGAGCTGCGGAGGACGTGGGCGTCGCGCACGCGGCCGGTCTTGTCGATGATGCACTCCACGATGGCGAAGCCGTTCAGGTGGATGGCCACTGCGGGGCGGGGATAGAACGGCGTGACGCGGCGGATGACCACCGGCGCTTTTACGTCGCCAACGATGCGCATGGGGACATCGGGTGTGACTGGAACGACGTTCGCCGCCGGAGGTCCATCACCGATGCCGTGCGGATCGCCCCACGGTTGTCCCTGTGGTTGGTCGGATCCAGCAGGGCCGCCGGTGGTGGTCACATCACCGGTGGTCGTCGACGGTGTCAGTGGCTCCGTGTGCTCGGGGATGTTGTTCGGCGCCAGGTTGGCGGTGGGCACGGTCGGAGTGTGCTTCACAGGCACAGCCGGCGCGGCCTGTTTGTGACCGCCGTTCGGCGTGCCGAGGGCGGGCGGGATCGATACGGGCGGCGTGAAGACGGGAATCGTGTACTCGGGGGGCGGCAGCCTCGGGAACTCGATGGTGCGGATGCCGAGCGCAAGGATGCTGATGACGATGAGTATGTGTCCCGCAAACGAGACCGACAGCAATCCAAACCGCTTCTCGGCGACCACCTCTGCGTGTATGACGGATGTCTCGAACATGTTCTGTCCTCCCGTCCGAGTTCGACACGCGAAGTTGCGAGATGAAACCGGCTGGTGACACGAAGCGGTGAACGAATGTCTCAGTGCACGAACTTGCGACGGTTCCGGATGTAGTCGGCCAGGATGTACTCGCCCAGCCGATCCGGCGACGAGTAGAAGGCACGTCCCCTGTTGATCTTCGAGAGCTGCTCGACGAAGTTCACCAGCATCGGATCCGTCGCCAGCATGAACGTGGTGATGGGGATGTTGGCGCGGCGGCAGCGGTCGGCTTCTTCCAGCGTGCGGTTGACGATCTTCATGTCCAGGCCGAACGAGTTCGTGTAGAGGTGGCCGTTCTCGGTCAGCGCGGATGGCTTCCCATCCGTGATCATGAAGATCTGTTTGTTGTTGTGCTTGTGCCGCCGCAGGATGCGCTGCGCCAGCTCGAGGCCGGCCTTCGTGTTCGTGTGAAACGGCCCCACCTGCACATACGGAATCTGCGAGATCGGCACCTCGGTGGCTTCATCGCCGAAGAGCAGCACGTCGATCGAATCCTTCGGGTACTTGGTCAGGATCAGCTCCGTCAACGCCAGCGCCACCTTCTTGGCCGGCGTGATGCGGTCTTCGCCGTAGAGCACCATGGAGTGGGAGATGTCGATCATGACCACGGTGGCGCAACTGGAGTTGTGCTCGGTCTCGAACACTTCCAGATCATCCTCGGCCATGAGGATGGCCTCGGCCGGGTCGGTGTGCTTCATGGCGTTCTGCAGCGAGCGGATGGAATCGATGGCCATCGGATCGTCGCCGAACTGATAGGGACGGGTCTCGGTCAACCGCTCGCTCCCCTGCCCGGCCGAGGCGACGGAGTGCGAGCCGCTGATCGACTTCTGCAGGCCGCCGAAGATCTCGTCGAGTGCGTCGCGGCGGATCTGCCGCTCCCCCCCCGCGCCGAGGACGACGTTACCGTTGGCATCCTCCCCGATGACGTTCTCATCAACCAACTTCCCAAAAAACGCATCGAGGTCGATGTTGGGATCGATGTACCCGCGTTCCTGCAGCGCCCGCATCCAGCGCATGGCCTCGTCGACGTCCCCTCCGCTCTGCAGCAGCAGATGATTGAACAACCGCCGCAGCCCCATCTCGGCAAGGAGCTGGCGGATGAGATCGGGATCGAGGTAGGAGTATCGGTGGCGCATGGGCGGGGCAGTGGACTAGCGGATTAGTAGATTAGTCGATTAGGAAAACCCCGGTACCCGCCGATCTACCAATCCACTGATCTACGAATCCACTGATCTACTAATCTACTGACACTCATCACTTCTTCTTCAACCGCGCGATCCACTTGGCGATCGTCGGATTGTTCGGCAGCAGCTCGCGCGCTTCTTCCAACCCCGTCAACGCCTCTTCATTCCGGTCGAGGACGAGGAGGATCTGTACGCGAAGCTCGACGATGCTCTGGTAAAGGTGAAAGTCGGTCATGGTCTGCGTCGGCAGCAGCGACAGGGCCCGGTTGACGAACTTGAGGGCCACCTCGGGTTTGGAATCATTGAGGGCATCGGCGGCGAAGCGGTGCAGCATCCGAGGCGAATCGCCGAGGAACGACTTGGCATCGACGAAATGGGAGAGAGCCTCGCGCACGAGCGCTTCCTGATCCGGAAACCATCCATCACGGATCATGCGGTCGATCTGTCGCGACAACTCGCCCGGGATCTCGGCAGTGACCTTGGCCATGTGAGGGGATTGTAGCTGGTTGGCGGGGGGTGACGCGTTAACGGTTATCGGTTGCTGTGTTGCTGGGTTGCTTGGTGTTGGTCGCTGGTAACCGCTTCTAGTACCCCAGCAACCTTGCAACTCAGCAACTCAACAACCGACAACCGACAACCGACAACCGCCTCCGCCCTACTTCACCGTCCGCAGCACATTGAACTTCATCATCTCCTGGAAGGTGATCGTCGAGTCGAGATCCTCGCGGGCAAGGCGCAGCGACTGGTGGAGGCCTTCGAGGATCATCTCCATCCAGAACGCCAGCTCGTGATCGCTGGATGATTGCGCGTACTTCGTCGCCGTCTCGAGCAGCTTCGGCACGCGCTTCAGCTCCGAGACGTAGACGGTGAACGGCTGCTCGTCGGAGAGGGTGATCTTGTTGCCTTCGACGAACCAGGCCAGGATCGAATCGTAATTCGGCTCGCTCTTGCCGGCCGGCTTCTCCTCCGGACGCGGTGGCGGCTGCTGCTTGCGGCCGCGGCGGCTGGTGAAGGCGTCGTCCAGCTCGTCGTCGAGATCGCCGTACGAGCGATTGCGCTCGTTGCGCGTGCCGACGCCGGCGCGCTCGATCGGCGGAAACTTCGTGGCGAAGAGTTTGGCCACCGCCTCGCCGATCAGCTTGCGCGCCACCACCTCGGCGCCCTGCTGCTCCCCCTCGTACACCATCTCCACCTTGCCGGTGATCGCCGGAAGCAGCATGGCCAGATCGGAGAGCCTCGGAAAGACCGATTGGTCGTGCGTCAGCGCCGCGCGGCGCTCCATGTTCGATTGCAACAGCTCCATCGCCGCGATGGTCAGGCGCGCGGAAACGCCGGACGATTGATCGACGAGCTCCGAGCCGCGGGCCACGAAGGCGATCTGTTCGACGAGCGAGTGGATGTAGTCGGGGATCACCAGGGCCACGCTGCCGTCGCGATCCGTCCACGCCTCCTGCCGTGTGATCTGCATGGCCGTCTCGACGCTCTGCGGGTAGTGCGTCAGGATCTGCGAGTCGATGCGGTCCTTGAGCGGCGTGATGATGTTGCCGCGGCTGGTGTAGTCCTCGGGGTTGGCGCTGAAGACGAGCACGACGTCCATCGGGATGCGGATGGGGAAGCCGCGGATCTGCAGGTCGCGCTCCTCGAGGATGTTCAGCAGCGCCACCTGAATGCGCGGCGCGAGATCCGGCAACTCGTTGATGGCGAAGATGCCGCGGTTCGTGCGCGGGATGATGCCGTAGTGGATGACCTCCTCGTCCGCGTACGTGAGCCGCTGGTTGGCGGCCTTGATCGGATCGATGTCGCCGATGAGATCGGCCACGGTGACGTCGGGCGTGGCCAGCTTCTCGCGATAGCGCTCATCGCGCGACAGCCAGGCGATCGGCAGGTCGTCACCCTGCTCGATGGCCAGCCGGCGGCAGCGCTTGCAGGTCGGCATCAATGGCGAGTCGTTGATCTCGCATCCGGCGATGATCGGCACCCGCTCGTCGAGCAGGTTTGTCAGCGAGCGGAGGATGCGCGTCTTGGCCTGGCCGCGCAGCCCGAGCAGGATGATGTCGTGCCGGGAGAGGACGGCGTTGTGGATGGCCGGGATGACCGTCCGTTCGTAGCCGTGGATGCCCGGAAACAGCGTCTCACCGCGGGCGATGGCCGCGAGCAGATTGCGCCGCATCTCATCTTTGACCGAGGTGATGCGGTAACCGGTTGCGCGCAGCTCGCCGAGGGTATGGATGTTCATGGAGTGGGTTCTTTCCTACTCTGAGAGTCAAAAACGAAATGTTGAATGTTGAATGTTCAATGCTGAATGTTGAATGAGATGCGAGGTTGCGCGCCATTCAACATTGAACATTCAACATTCAACATTGCCTTTCTCGTCTTTCTCACCTTCGACGATATCGCGGTTGAACTCGTTCATCGCTCGTTTCAGATCGCCGCGCGCGAAAAGGACCAGCGCATCGACCGCCCGTTCGATTCCGCGATTCACCGACGGCGCCTCCTCGGCGGTGAAATCGTCGAGGACGTAATCGCGGAGCCGGCCGTCCGGATACTCCGCGCCGCGGACGCCGAATCGTAAGCGCGGGAAGCGCTCGCTCGCAAGCGAGGCCACGATCGAGCGCATGCCGTTGTGCGTGCCGGACGAGCCGCTCGGCTTGATGCGCAGCCGCGCCAGCGGCAGGTCGATGTCGTCGTAGACGATCATCAGATCGTCGGTGGAGTCGAGGTAGGCATTGACCAGCAGCCGCACGACGTCGCCGGAGTTGTTCATGAACGTCAGCGGCTTGGCCACCTTGATGCTGCCGCCGGCGACGCGTCCCTCGCCGGTCATGGCCTCCTTCTCGTGTCTGTTGATCTCGATCCGGAACTTCTTCGCGAACGCATCCGCGATCATCCACCCGGCGTTGTGCCGCGAACGCTCGTACTCCGCGCCAGGATTGCCGAGGCCGACGATCAGTTTCATGCGGCGCGAAGGGTAGCAGAGGTCCTTCCCCTTCGCGCCTGCGCGTACTTCGCGTGAGATCGAATGTCACGCGAAGCCGCGAAAGACGCGAAGGGGATTGGAAATGCCTGCTTCCCTCTTAGTGCCTCACCGCCCGATGTCTTGCCGGCGGCGGCTCGATTACCGTCACGACGACCAGGGCGGTGCTGCTTCCGGCGCCGTTGGTCGCGGTGAGGTGGTACGTCGTGTTCTGGTGCGGTGTCACCTTCAACGTTCCGCTGCCGGTGGTCAGGCCGATGCCCTGGTCGATCGTTACGGTGTCGGCGCCGGGGGCGGACCAGTTGAGTGTCGACGAGGCTCCCGCGTTGATCGACGGTGGATCGGCAAAGAACGTAATCGTCGGGAGCGGGATGATCGTCACCGTGGCCTGGGCAGTCGACGTTCCTCCCGGACCGGTTGCGGTCAGCGTGTAGGTGGTGGTGACGGTAGGTGTGACGGTCGTCGAGCCGGTGGTCGGTTGCGCGCCGACGCCGTTGTCGATCGACACCGACCCCGCGTTCGACGTCGACCAGGTCAGCGTCGATACCTGGCCCGCGCCGATGAACGCCGGTGCGGCATTGAAGGTGATGCTCGGGCCGTTGCTCACCGTCACCGTGGCCGTGCTCGTCATCGTGCCGCCTGGTCCGGCCGCCGTGAGCGTGTACGTCGTCGTCGCCGTCGGATTGACCGAGGTGGAACCGGAGAGCGCCTGCGATCCGACGCCGTGGTCGATGGTCACCGTCGTGGCGTTGGTGGTGGTCCAGACCAGCGACGAGCTCTGGCCGGAGCCGATGGTGCTGGGCGTGGCGGAGAACGAGATCGTCGGCGCCGGGACGTTCACCGTAACCGAGGCCGTCTTGGTGATGCCGCCGCCCGGTCCGGTGACCGTGAGCGCGTAGGTGGTCGTCGAGGTTGGGCTGACGCCGACCGAGCCTGACAAGGGCTGGCTGCCGACGCCATTGTCGATGGAGACCGTGGTGGCATTCGTGGTGGTCCAGGTGAGAGTGGAGGTCTGGCCGAGGTTGATGGTCGTCGGGGAGGCGGAGAACGTCGCCGTCGGTGCGGCGGCGCCGACCGTCACCGTCACCTGTTTCGTCGGAGGCGATGCGTTCGCGGTCGTGAAGGCGCTGAGGGTGTAGGTCGTCGTCGAGGTCGGACTGACGGACGTCGAGCCGCTGGCCGCCTTGGAGCCGACACCGTTATCGATGCTGACGCTGGTTACCGACGCGCCGGTGGTTGTCCATGAGAGTGTCGACGGCGATCCTGACGGTACGGTAGACGGAGATGCCGTGAACGAGACGATGCAGCCGTTTCCGATGTCGAAGGTCCTGGAGAAGGTGCCGTAGTCGCGCTCCGTCCACGTGCCGCTGACGTTCTCTTCCAGCACCAGCGAGACGTAGTAGCAGCCGGTGGGCGGATCGGTGAACGGAGCGCCGGTGTTACCGGCATTCACACCGTTGATGCTCTGTCCGGCGGCCAGCGACGGCGTGATGTCGTAACTGGCAGTGGAAAAGCCGGCGGATGGATAGGGGGCGGAGGTGAACCAGAGGCTGAAGCGCAACGGCCCTGATGCCGTGGCATTCGAATTGGTGACGGTGTCGGCCTTCATGATGGCCTGCCCGCCTCCGATCGAATAGCCGAAGCTGCCGCTGAAGAAGATGCCGGTGAGCTCCTGAACCGATTTCGATGTGATGTTCGATCCGCGAGACGCAGTACTCAGCCGAAGGGGGGACGCAAACGAGGGGAACGCGAGGAATGCCGTGACACAGACGAAGACCGCCAGAACGCCGCGACGTGCGTGGTACATGCTCTCTCTCTTTCTGCACCTTGCCGGGTGGAGTTGCAGACGAAGCTGTCTGCTCAGCGGAGTGGACGGACAACCGTCGGAGATTCGCGCGACGCCGGCGAACTATTCCGCCACTCGGGCGGTGGTTCGGAGCGCTTTTCGCTACGTTCCGCCCTTCGCGCCTTCGCGTCTTCGCGTGAGATCGGTGTCACGCGAAGCCGCGAAGAACGCGAAAGGGCATTGGAAACTGCCCTCTTAGTGCCTCACGGCCCGATGTTTTGCCGGCGGCGGCTCGATCACAGTCAACGTGGCCGTACTCGTCGACGTGCCGCCTGGGCCGATCGCCGTGAGCGTATACGTCATTGTCTGCCTCGGACTGACCGAGGTGGAACCGGAGAGCGGCTGCGACCCGATGCCATGGTCGATGGTCACCGTCGTGGCGTTGGTGGTGGTCCAGACCAGCGACGCGCTCTGGCCGGAGCTGATTGAGCCGGACGTCGCGGAGAACGAGATCGTGGGCCCGGCGGCGCCGACGGTCACCGTCACCTGCTTCGTCGGAGACGATGCGTTCGCGGTCGTGAACGCGCTGAGAGTGTAGGTCGTGGTCGTGGCCGCACTGACCGACGTCGAGCCGCTGGCCGCCTTGGCGCCGACACCGTTGTCGATACTGACGCTGGTAACCGACGCGCCGGTGGTCGTCCACGAGAGTGTCGAGGGCGATCCGGACGGCACGGTCGACGGAGAGGCGGTGAACGAGACGATGCAGCCGTTTCCGATGTCGAAGGTCCTGGAGAAGGTGCCGAAGTCGCGCGACGTCCAGGTCCCGCTGACGTTTTCTTCCAGCACCAGCGAGACGTTGTAGCAGCCGATGGGAGGCGTGGTAAACGGAGCACCGGTGTTGCCGGCGTTCACACCGTTGATGCTCTGTCCGGCGGCGAGCGACGGCGTGATGTCGTAACTGGCGGTGGAGAAGCCGGCCGATGGATACGGTGCGGAGGTGAACCAGAGGCTGAAGCGCAGCGGCCCTGATGCGGTCGCATTCGTATTGGTGACGGTGTCCGCCTTCATGACGGCGGCGCCGGCGCCGATCGAATAGCCGAAGCTGCCGCTGAAGAAGATGCCGACGAGCTCATGGACCGACTTCGACGTAATGCCCGATCCGCGTGAAGCCGTACTCAGTCGAAGTGACGCAAACGAGGGGAACGCCATGAACACCGTGAGATAGACGAAGAACGCCAGAACGCCGCGACGTGCGTAACGCATGATCTCTCTCCTCAGACGTTTGTGGATGGACGCAGTATTCTGCACCTTGCCGGGCGCCTCCAGCAAACAAAACCCGCCTGAAATCCAGAATCAATGACCGACCGCCGCCAGCGGCCCGCAGGCGTCCTCCGCCAGATCGAGGAGGGCGGAGAGATTGAACGGCTTGGCGATGACGCCGGCTACAAGATCCGTCGGGACCTGTTCCACCAGCGCCGGCACCGCGGCGGTCATGACGATGATGCGTGGTTTGTCCGGGCCGACGCGCGCCGCGAGATAGGCAAGCACGCCGAAGCCGTCGGTGCGAGGCATCATGAGATCGAGCACGAGCAGATCGAAGTGGTGCGCCTCGAGACAGGCGATTGCGGCAACGCCGTCCGCGGCACTCTGCACGGCGTCGCCTCGCCTGGCGAAGAGACGCACGACCAGCGTCCGGATTGCTTCGTCATCATCGACAATCAAGACGTTCATAAGCCTCAGGACCGCGCCAGCTCCGCGATGGCGCGGGCAAGCTCCACCGGCTCCACCGGCTTCTGTACGTATTTTTGAAAGCCGGAGGCGAGGATGCGCGTGCGATCCTGCGGGCGGCCGTATGCGGTGAGCGCCATCGTCGGTATCTGCCGTCCCAACTGCGGCTCGATCTCCCGCAACTTCCTCATGAGCGCATAGCCATCCTCGCCGGGCATGGCGATGTCGCTCACGACGATGTCTGCTTCGAAGAGACGGAGCTCTTTGACGGCAGCGGCGACCGATGTGACCTCGCGTGTTTCGGCCCCAAGTTGATTGAGCACCAGTGCCACAAGCTTGCCGGCGTCGTCGTCATCGTCGACGATCAGAATCCTGATTCCGTGCAGCCGCGGCATCTCAGGCGTAGCCTGCAGTTGCGTCAACTCCGCGGGAGCGACGCGTACCGCCAGGACGGGCAGCGTGATCGTGAACGTACTTCCCTTCCCGATGCCGTCGCTTTGGACGGCGACCAATCCGCTGTGAAGCGTGACCAGGTGCCGCACGATGGCCAGGCCGAGACCGAGGCCGGCCTGCTGGCGCACCGTGCTGTTGTCGAACTGCCGGAACCGGTCGAAGACAAACGGCAGGAACTCGGGACTGATCCCCTGCCCGCTGTCGGAGATCTGAAGCACGGCCTTGCTCCCCGAGGTCCGGAGCGCGACCTTGACCCGACCCCCTTCCGGGGTGAACTTGATCGCGTTCGAGAGCAGGTTCCAGACGATCTGATGCAGCCGCGTCTCATCGCCGTAAACGCTCAGCGGCCTTTCCTCGATACTCCTTTCGAGCGTGATGTTGCGCTCACCGGCTCGCGCCTGAAACATTTCCACGACCGCATCGACGACCGGTCCAAATTCCACCGGCGAGAGATCGACGCGAAGCTTGCCGGCGATGATGCGCGAGACATCGAGCAGATCCTCGACCAGCCGGGCCTGCACGCGCGTGCTTCCTTCGATCATCTCGATGGCGGTATCGACGTCATGCTGTTCGACGCCGTCGATCTTGAGCATCTGAACCCAACCGAGGATCCCGGTCATCGGCGTGCGCAGCTCGTGCGCCAGCGTGGCCAGGAAGTCGTCCTTGGCCCGATTGGCGTCCTGCGCCTCGCGGTACAGCCGGGCATTCTGCACGGCCACCGACGCCATCTGCGCCAACTGCGTGAGAACGGCTTCGTCGTCCGCGGTGAAGGCCGCGTTCGGACGTTCCGCGAGCATCAACAAGCCGGCGGTTCGGCCTTCCCGCTCCAGAAGCGGGGCGGCGAGCAATGTGCGCACGCCGGTAAAGGCGTTACAGCCATTGAGCGTCTCCATGGCCCGCCCCGTGATCCGCACGGTGCTTCTTAGGGTCGAGACGATCTCGTCGAGGGCGGCCACGGACGCTTCATCGACGTCGTCGCGCGTTCGTTCCGAACCGGCGGAAACGGCCCAGATCGTACGTGTCTGCATGTTCTCTTCGACGTTCAGCCAGATCATGGCGAACCGGGAGTTGATCACCTTCGCCGCCTGGTCGGTGATCATCTGCAGGACGTCATCGAGCGACAGCGCCGAGGCGATGGCCAGAGAGGCTTCGGCCAGACCGGACAATCGAAAGGCGGATGCGCGCTCATTCTCCAGCAGCTTCTGCTGCTCGGCGAGAAGATCGCGAATGTCGTACTGGCGCAGGCGGCTGCGAAGCGCGGTGCGCATGGAGCTGAGCAGCGTCTTGACGTGGATGGGGCGGTCGACGAGCGTTACATGCGCGCGCGGGCCGAGACCCTCGAACGACCGGGCGGCGCGGTCCATATCGGGCTCCGCGACGAAGATCATCAACGGGATCTCCGACCAGGGAGGCTGCGCGGCCAGCGTCGCCGCGATGCGCCGCATGGCCGGCGGCGTGAGCGCCTCCGCGGTCACGACCACGACCCCTGCACCCTCATCGATCCCGCGGCAGAGCTCCTCGGCATTGCCACACGCCTCGGCCGCAACTCCGGCCCGCGAAAGGATATGGGCCATCGTTCCCGCGTCCCGCCCCGTCGGCGCAAGGAGCAGAACCCGAAGCGGGCGGCTCGCCGTGTCCGTGGTTTGTTCAACGAGGGCGGTCATCGGTCTTCAACGATGGGGATTCCGGAAAGAATGCCGCGGAAGTGATTGAGCGGCGGACCGACGCGCACGCCTCCGGAGCTCATGCTGAACTCACGGATTGCCTTCTCGTGGACGCCACTCCGTTTTTTCATCACGGAAATGGCCTTGTGCAGCTCCCCTTCGGCTTCGTAATAACGCAGCAGAACCACACAGTCGGCGAGGTAACTGACGTCAACCGAGGAGACCATGTTGGAGCCGATCAGACCGTGCTGGGCCATCACCAGAATCGTGGCCACCCCGTGATCGCCGAGGTACGTCAGCATCTCGTGCAGATGGAGCGTAAGGAAACGCTCCTCCGGCATGGCGTTGAGATAGCCGTTCAGACTGTCGATGATGACAACCTTGGCGTCATCCCTCTCGACCGCGATGCGAACGAGATTCGCGAACTCGCCCGGCGCAAGCTCCGCGGGATCGATCTGCTGCGCCGTAATGGACTTCCCTTTCAGATGACTGTTCAGCTCCATCCCCACCGCCGAGGAGCGCTTGATCAGACTCCTGCGGCTTTCGTCGAAGATGAATAGCGCGGCGTGCTCGCCCCGGTTTGCCGCGGCAACCGCGTACTGCGTCGCCAGCGTCGATTTCCCCACGCCGGCCGGCCCCATGATCAGCGTGCTCGATCCCATCTCCAGACCGCCGCCAAGCAGAGCATCGACCTCGGTGATTCCACTGGCCAGCAGTCCATCGCCGCCTTCGCCGCGGTCGCGCGCCGCGATCAGCCGCGGATAGAGATCGATGCCGCCCCGGCGGATGGTGAAGTCGTGATACCCGCCACGAAAGTCGACGCCGCGCAGCTTGATGATCTCCAGCCTGCGCCGCGGCGCGCCATAGAGCGGCGCGCGCCGCTCCAGCACGATCACGCCATGCGGCACGCTGTGCAACTGCAGGTCGTTCCCCTCGGAGGTCTTGTCGTCGAGAAAGAGAACCGTGGCGCCGCGGTTGGTGAAGTACTGCTTCAACGCCAGGATCTGTTTGCGGTAGCGCAGCGTGCTCTGGGAAAGGAGCCGGATCTCGGAGAGCGAGTCGAGCACCACCCGCTGTGGTTTGACGCGCTCCACCTCCTCGAGAATCCGCGAGACCGTCTGTCCCAGCTCGATCTCGGAAGGATGGAAGATGGTCGTGTCTTCCTCTTCGCTGAGCGTCTCCTCGCGCACGAGATGCTCGCTGATCTCGACGCCGCTCAGATCCCAACCGTGCGAGCGGGCCACGGCATGCAGCTCTCTCTTTGTCTCCGACAGCGTGACGTAGAGTCCCTTCTCGCCGCGCTTGACCCCCTCGATCAGAAACTGCAGCGAGAGAGTCGTCTTTCCCGCGCCCGGATCACCTTGAATGAGATAGACGTGGTCTTTCGGGAAACCGCCTCCGAGAATCGCATCGAATCCCACGATCCCCGTGGCTGCAACCGGCTCCGTCGATGGCTCCATGTACCGCCCTCCAAAACATCCATTCGTGGCGGAGGACATTGCAATAGATGAACCCGAGTTGGGACGGCGATTACTCGCGCAATATCAATAGATTACCGAGGCAGGGGTTGTTGGATGGGTTGCTGGGTTGCTCGGGGTCTCGGGGTCTCGCGGTCTCGGGGTCTCGCGGTTGTGACCTTGCAACGGCTGCTCGATCGCTCCATCACCGCGCGACCCCGAAACCGCGAGACCGCGCAACCAAGCAACCCCCACCCCACAACCCACGTTACAATCCCTCCCCTTTCGATGAGCAAGTTCTACATCACTACCGCCATCCACTACGTCAACGACGACCCGCATATCGGGCATATGTACGAGAACGTCGTGGCCGACGTCATCGCCCGTCATCGGCGGCGGATGGGGGACGACGTCTGGTTCCTCACCGGCGCCGATGAGCATGGACAGAAGATCGAGCGCGCCGCGGCGAAGGAAGGGATCCTTCCGATCGAGCTGGCCGACCGCGTCGTGGCCAAGCATCACGAGATGTGGCGCAAGCTCAATATCAGCCACGACGATTTCATCCGCACCACCGAGCAGCGCCACCGCCTCGGCGTTCTGGAGTTGATCCGCCGCATCCAGGAGAAGATGCCGGACGATATCTACCTCGGCGAGCACACCGGCTGGTACTGCCAGAATGAGGAGACGTTCATCCCCGAGAACCAGGTGCGCGATGGGAAGGACGAGAGCGGCCATCCCGTCGAGATGACCACCGAGAGCAACTATTTCTTCAAGCTCTCACGCTTCACCGAGCCGCTCCTCGCGCACTACCGACAGAATCCCGGCTTCATCTATCCGCCGACGCGGATGAACGAGATCGTCTCGTTCGTCGAGCAGGGACTCAAAGACCTTTCCATATCGCGAACGTCGATCAAATGGGGCATCCCCTTCCCCGGCAATCCCGATCACGTTATCTACGTCTGGCTGGACGCGCTCACGAACTACATCTCGGCCCTCGGCTTCGGGAGCGCGGAGCATGCGCGGTTCGATCACGACTGGCCTGCCGATATTCATCTCGTCGGCAAGGACATCACCCGCTTCCACGCCGTCTACTGGCCGGCCTTTCTCATGGCGGCGGGACTGCCGCTGCCCAAACAGGTCGTCGGCCACGGCTGGTGGCTCCGCGACAACCAGAAGATCTCCAAGTCGCTCGGCAACGTGGTGCGACCGTACAACATCATCGAGGAGTTCGGCGCCGATTCGCTGCGCTACTTCCTGCTGCGCGAGATGGTCTTCGGGCAGGATCAGAACTATTCGGACGAAGCATTCCTCGGCCGCTACAACGCAGACCTGGCCAACGACCTCGGCAACACGCTCTCCCGCTCCATCAAGATGACCGACACCTACTTCGGCGGCAAGACGCCACCGACGTCGTGTCCGGCGAACGAGCTGCTGCGGGCCGCGGAACAACTCGTGCCGGATTATCTGAAGGCGATGGACGATCTGGCCTTCCAGCGCGCGCTCGATACGGCCTGGAAGCTGCTCGTGGCCGTGAACGGCTACATCGTCAACCGCGAGCCGTGGAAGAAATTCAAGGAGAGCGGCGCCGACGAGACGCTCTCGCGCATCCTCTGGAACACGCTCGAAGCCCAGCGAATCGTCTGGGTGATGATGGCCCCCTTCATGCCGGCGACGACGCGCGAAGCGCTGACCCGTCTCGGCAGCGATCCCGACTTCATCGGCAGCGATGCGCTGGCCTGGGGCGGTCTCCCCGCCGGCGCCCCCGTGCGCGCCACCGACGCCATCTTTCCGCGCATCGACATCGATGCCTATATCAAAGGAGTCCCCGTGGAAGAGAAGAGTGAAGTGCCGGTGGCCACAGCGCCGGAACCCCCAGCGCCTTCGCTGGCCACGCCGCCTGACGCTACCAAAATCAGCATCGATCAGTTCATGGAAATCGACCTCCGCGTCGCCGAGGTCCGCGCCGCCGAGCGCGTCCCCAAATCGAAAAAGCTGATGAAGATGACCGTCTCCACCGGCGACGAAGAACGCACGATCGTCGCGGGAATCGCCACGAAGTACACCTCCGAGGAACTCGTCGGACGCAAGATCGTGATCGTGGCCAACCTGCAACCGGCGAAGCTGATGGGGATCGAATCGAACGGCATGGTGCTGGCCGCATCGATCGACGGTGAGCCGTCGCTGCTCAGCGTCGACGCGGGAGTTCCGGCAGGGACGAAGGTGAAGTAGAGGGATTGGGTAGGTTGGCCGCCGTTACACGCTCGCGCCGAACTCACTAACTGTCATCCTGAGCCTGCCGGAGCCGCTGAGCGAGCGTAGCGAGCGAAATCCGGCGGAGGACGGCGAAGGATCTCCAGTGGCAGCGCCTGTGGCAAGAGCAGCGCTCTCCTTTGAGCTCTGCCGCAGGCGCTCCTCACCTCGGTACCTCCGGAATCCTCCCCGGCGTCCATGGCGCGCCGCGTTCGTTCATCTGTTTCTCCACGTTTGCCAGATCGACTTCGATCAGCTTGTGCAGGCGCTCGAGGAGCGGGCCGGTCTGTTGTTGGGCGATGGCCAGCGACTCGCGGTGCGTGGCGGTCGGGGGGGCGGTCGTGGTCAGGCCGTTGACGGCGGTGTTGACGCGGTCGAGCAGCGACGGTCCGGTGGGCTCGTTGGCGCGGCGCAGGATCGGGTCGCCGTTGAGCTGGTCATTGATGTCGTGCAAGGCGGTGTCGATGCTGTTCACCTGAGCGACTAATTTAGGATCGGGACCGGCGATCTCGTCGAGGCCGCGGCGGATGTACTGGATGCGCGTCAGTGACTCCTGCGTGACCCGCGCGGCTCCCATCAGCGCCCGCTGCAAGGCGGCGGCTTTCTTCTGGAAGTCGAGCACCGCGGCGCGGTCGCTCTCCTGCATGATCGAGAGATAGAGCGGGACGACGTTGAACGTCTGCGGCGCTCCCAGCGTCGTCTCGACACCGTCGACGCGCTTGGCGATGCGGACGGTGTACTTGCCCGGCGCGACCAGCGGGCCGCCCGGCGGCGGCGCGAAGACGTCCGCCTCCGGCTCCTTCAACTCGATCGGTGACGGCGGCGGATAGCGGAGGTCCCACGCCACGCGATGGAACCCCGCCTTCGCCGCACCGCTGACGCGGCGGATGACGTTTCCTTCCTCATCCGACACGATCATCACGATCGACGGCTCGATCTCCCTCTCCTCGGCGCGCAGTTGGTCGAGCGTCGGATACGGCGGCGCCGCATGTCCCGGCTCGTTGCTCTTGTCCTGATCGATCTTGGCCTCGGCGGCCTGGCGTTGCTTGCGCCGGCTCTTCAATTCGTCCTTCAAGTAGTAGGTGAAGATGGCGCCGAACGGCGGATTCGGCGCGGTGTAATACGACTGGCCCTGGAACGACTTGCCCAGCAGCCCGAGCTGCGACCGCTCGACGAACAGCTCCGCGTCGCGCGTCGGGAAGAGCGTGGCGTCGCCGGCGGCGACGGTCGGCGTCATCGTGCGCAGCGGGGCCACGTCATCGAGAACCCAGAAGCCGCGGCCGAAGGTGGCGACGACGAGGTCGTCGTGCCGCTTCTGGAACCAGAGGTCGCGCACGGGTACGGTCGGGAACCCGCCTTTCAGCGGAATCCACGAGGATCCGCCGTTTTGCGATGCGAAGAGACCGTACTCCGTGCCGACGTAGAGGAGCTTCGGATCGACGCGGTCCTCGACGAGCGCGTAGGCCATACCGCGCGCGGGCAGATCGCCGGCGATCGACGTCCAAGTCTTCCCGCGGTCGCTGCTCTTCAGCACGTATGGTTTGAAATCGCCTGTCTTGTGGTTGTCGAAGGCGGCATAGACGACGTTCCCGTCATGCTGCGACGCCTCGAGGCGCGAGACGTAGGTCATGTCGGGGACGCCGGCGATGTGATCGATCTTCCGCCAGTGCGCGCCGCCGTCCTCGGTGACCTGAATCAGGCCGTCGTCGGTGCCGACGTAGATCAGCCCTTCCTGCAGCGGCGATTCGGCGAGCGAGACGATGTTGCCGTACAACGATGGTCGACGCCCCCTTCGCCACCGCGTCGACGCCCCAGATGCGTCCCATGACCGGCAGGGTGTTGCGGTCGATGTGGCGGGTGAGATCGGGGCTGATCGCCTTCCAGGCGTTGCCGCGGTCGTCGCTGCGGAAGAGGTATTGCGCGGCGAAATAGAGGCGGTTGCTGTTGTGCGGGCTGACGATGATCGGAGAGTCCCAGTTCCAGCGCAGCGGATCCATGCCGGCTCCGGCTGCGGCTGGATGTCGAGCGGCTCGCCGGTGCGTTTGTCGAAGCGCACCAGGCCGCCGTTCTGCGACTCGGCGTAGATGATGTTCGAGTCTTTCGGATCGGGGACGGAGCGGAAGCCGTCGCCGCCCTGCGTCACGTACCAGTCGGCGTTGACGATGCCGTGCGCGTCGGTCGTGCGCGCCGGGCCGCCGAGGCTGAAGTTGTCCTGCGTGCCGCCGTAGACGTTGTAGAAGGGCAGGGCGTCGTCGGCGCTCACGCGGTAGAACTGCGTGACCGGCAGATTGGCCTTGAAGTTCCACGACTCGGCGCGGTCGAACGACTCGTAGAGGCCGCCGTCGCAGCCGACGAGCAGGTGATCGCTGCTGGCCGGATCGATCCAGACCACGTGGTTGTCGGGTGCTTCCACTTCTCGTCGAGCCTGCGCCAGCGTCTTGCCGCCGTCGTCGGAGACGCTGCACCCAGACGTCCACGGAGTAGATGCGGTCGTCGTCGTTCGGATCGACGAAGATCTCGCCGTAGTACTGCGCGCCCGGCGCGGAGTAGTCGTTGACCTTTTTCCAATGACGCCCCGCCGTCCCTGGAGACGAAGAAGCCGCCCGCCTTGCGCGTCGACTCGACGGTGGCGTAGACGATCTTCGGGTTGTGCGGCGCGATCGCCAGACCGATGCGCCCCATGTCTTCCTTCGGCAGGCCGTCCTTCAGCTTCGTCCAGGTCTTGCCGCCGTCGGTCGACTTGTGGATGGCCGACTCGGGGCCGCCGTCGATGAGCGTGAAGACGTGGCGGCGGCGCTGGTACGCCGCGGCGTAGAGCACGTCGGGATTGCGCGGATCGAGCACGACGTCGGTGACGCCGGTGTTCTCGCTGATGGTCAGCACGTGCTTCCAGGTCTTGCCGCCGTCGGTGGTCTTGTAGAGGCCGCGGTCGCCGCCCGGCGCCCACAGCGGTCCCTGCGCGGCGACGTAGACGACGTTCGAGTCGCGCGGATCGACGACGATCTTGGCGATGTGCTCCGACTTCTCCAGCCCGACGTTCTTCCAGCTCTTCCCGCCGTCGATCGATTTGTAGACGCCGTCGCCCATCGACACCGAGCGCTGGCTGTTGTTCTCGCCCGAGCCGACCCAGACCACGAGGGAGTCGTGCGGATCGATGGTCACGCAGCCGATGGAGGACGACTTCTGGTCGTCGAAGATCGGCGCGAAGGTGGTGCCGGCGTTGGTCGTCTTCCAGACGCCTCCTCCGGCAGTGGCGATGTACCAGACCCGCCCGTCGCGCGGATCGACGGCCAGGTCGATGATGCGCCCCGAGGTGAACGCCGGCCCGATCTCGCGGAGGTTCAGCCCGGCGAACGTCTTCTCGCCGTACTTCGACTCTTTCTCTTTCGCGTCGGTTGCATCCGCTTTCTTCGCAGGCTGCGCGTTGAGGAAAAGTCCGAACGAAAGGAAGACCGCGAGAATGCAGGTAAGCCGTTTGGCCATCGATGACCTCTTTTCTGATGTGGCGTTCTGAAGGCGGGGGAATCCTAATCGAAGGAGGGGCCCGGGGGAACGCCGGCCTCGCCGCTTCCTCAGCCGCGGACGGTGATGCTGTGACCAACCCCAGATCACACGGCGTAGGTGGGGAAGACAGTGCACACGGGTCCAAATCCCGAATGCGCCATCGCCCTCGGACACTCAAACTGGACAACCAACTCCCACCTGGCGCGCGCCGGCCCAATCTACAGAAGCGATTGCTCACATGAGCAATGTTGTATAAGCTCACCGTATGCCAGCGCCTCGGAGTGACTCTGTGACGTTTCTCACCATCAAGGCGGCTGCTGATGTCCTCGGGGTCACGGAGCAGACGCTGCGGCGATGGGACAAGGCTGGCAAACTCCGCGCGAAACGGCATCCCATGAACGGCTACCGTCTTTACCGCCGGGACGTGATTGTCAAGCTACGACGGGAGATTCTGCAGACATCGGACATCGACGCATGAAGGCGGACATTCTCAAGTTCTTGCTGCAGTCGCACGCTGACGGCGACGAGACCGCGTTCCGAAAAGCAGCTTTGCAACTTGCGTCGGCCGAGAGCGACGTCGGTCACGTGCGAGTCGCCGACGACATCCGCGCGATAATCGCGAAGATGCCCGCGACGGCATCTCGCAAGAGTGGTCCCGTCGTCGACATTGCGGCGCCACGGGGCGAGCTCGCAGACATTCTCGAAGGCGGTTACCGCGAGGAACGGTTTCGCGACATCGTTTTGAAGGCCGAGGTTCGCGAATTGCTGCAGCGTATTATCGTAGAGAACAGGTCACGAGGCCGGCTTGAAAGATTCGGCGTATCGCCACGAACGCGCTTGCTCTTCCATGGACCTCCAGGTTGCGGGAAAACGCTGGCGGCTGCCGTACTAGCAGGCGAGATGGGTCTTCCTCTCATGACCGTTCGGTTCGATGCACTGTTCTCGCGTTTCCTCGGCGCGACAGCCGTGCAGCTTCGCGCAATTTTTTCAGAGATGCCACGCCGACCGGGCGTATATCTTTTCGACGAGTTCGATGCCGTGGCCAAAGCCAGGGGTGATGCGCAAGACGTCGGTGAGATGAATCGCGTTGTTACGTCGTTTCTACAGCTCGTAGATGCGGATGTAAGCGGCAGCATTCTGGTAGCGGCGACGAATCATGTCGAGCTACTCGATCGGGCTGTTTTTCGGCGATTCGACGGAATTGTGCCATTCGACAATCCTGACCATCAGCAAGTCGTCGATCTCTTCAAACTCCGACTCCACAACGTCGGCCTGAGCGATCGCGAGGCGGAAGAGCTATCAGGCCGGGCTGAAGGTTTTAGCTTCGCGGATGTCGCGCGTGCCTGCGACGATGCAATTCGCAGCATGGCGCTGAATGATCGAGAGGTAGTTGAAAAGCGCGATGTCATGAGCGCACTGGAAGATCTGAAGCGCCGGGAGCTGTCGGCGGCGCGGTGAGCCGATGGCCGATGAATACCTGCCGCTTCTGCGAGGAAGGGTCTCCGCGGTAGATACGTACGAGTCGCCACAGCGCGGAGGCTCATCGCCAAAGCTTCCTTCTATTGATCCGAACGCGCATACGTCGAAGCTGCTTCGTCAACTCGATGAAATCCAGCGCCAAGCCCAGGAACGGTCTGAAACCGCGCGCGACGAATTGGCGACCCGTGAGATCGTGGCAGTGCGTCCGATTTCTGGCGCAGAGTTGACGGCCGACCAGCTCGATGATCGCCGTAGGGATGCTCGGCTGATCGGCGTTGATCCCGATACCGGAACGGTGCTCCTGGACGTCGCGCATCCGAACCTCGATTACCTCCGAACTAAAATCAATGAGTTCGGCGATGACGCCAAGACGACATCGAAAATCGAACGAGACGGAACGATCACAATTCATCGCTCGGCAGAGCGAGCGATCGGACCGGTCGACACAATTGGGCTGGCAAGCCTCGTGGATCTACAAGGGCCCAGGCTTCGAACCGAGACGGTCGCGGAGAACCGCCCCTATTGGTTCGAAATCGCGTGCAGAGGCGGCTATCGCCGTCCGACCTCTGAAACGCAGGATAGCCGGACACAGATCGGGCGACAGTTGCAGAGGGTTGGAGCATCTCAGCATCTTCAAGAGTTCATCGGGCCTGAGCAAGTGTACTTCTTCACTCGCCTCACTCAACAACAGCTCGAGTCACTCCTCGCGATCGTTGATTGCATCTACGAAGTGGAACTCGCGCCTCCAAGCGTGCGCGACCTCCAGCTGCTGGAGGACATGACGACAAGGGACTTGCGTGATTTCACGCTGTCGCCGCCGCCTGAGAATGCGCCCTCGGTGGTCATTCTGGATACAGGCATTTCCACCGAACATCCGCTCCTGAAGCCGGCGATCCTGTCAGCAAGCAGCGCGGCGCCGGACTTGTTCCCCTCGCCGGAGGACACGTTTGGGCATGGGACAAAGATGGCTGGACTCGCTTTATACGAAGATCTGGGAGCCGCGATCGAGCGTGGCAACGCCATTGCGTCTCACTGGATTCAGAGTAGCCGAATCTTAGTTCAGCCAGGCGCGGGAACCGCGACGGATGAAAATTATGAGAATTGGCCAGTGCTTACGCTCAATGGCGTGCGATCCGCAGAAGAAGCCGATCCGCGACCGCGCGACCGGGTCTATACGCTAGCGGTTACTCGTACTATGCAGGATCCACCACTTGATGGCCTTGAACCAACTCTGTGGAGTCATGCAGTCGACCAAATTGCTTACGAAGGACATGGCCGGCTTGTGATTGTCGCGGCTGGTAACGCCCGAGCAGGCCAATGGCGCGCGCTGGCTGAACAGTATCCTCAACTGCAACTCTCCGAAAAGATCCATCAGCCCGGCCAGTCTTCCAATGCACTCACTGTTGGTGCCTTCACGGAGCGCGTTGAGCTACCCGCGTCAGTGGACTACGCCGAGGCCGAGGTGGTGGCAAAACGGAGCGGGGGCATTTCGCCCTTCACGAGCACCGGTCTGCCGGGAAACGAATGGTCCATCAAGCCAGAGGTCGTAATGGAGGGCGGCAATCTGGCTGTTGCCGGACCACTTACGGATCCGAGCGTGTCGACCTTGACAGCTTTGACGACGAGTCATCGTCATACGCTTGGATCTCCGCTCGGACAGTTGTCGATGACGAGCGAGGCTGCGGCGCGTGCCGCCTATCTTGCCGCGCGTGTGTGGAGTGCCGAGGCGGACCTGTCTCCAGAGACGATTCGCGGCCTGATCGTTCATTCGGCGACCTGGACACCAGAAATGTTTACCCAGTTTCCAGGACTCAACGATCGTCTGCTGGCCTGCGGTTATGGCGTTCCGGATGAGCGTGTAGCGAGGCAATGCGCTAAGAATCGAGCAACGATCGTCATCGAAGATGTGATGCCCAATGCTGTCGTGGAAGAGGAGCCCAAGAAGAAGCTGCCTAAGCGATCGACAACGAAGGTCACCGAGCCGAAGATTCGCCGCAAGTTGAAGCTTTATCGCCTTCCGATTCCGGATGACCTTCTAGGAAACAGTGACCCCGACGCGGAGCTACGAGTGACGCTTTCCTATTTCGCGGAACCGAACAAATTCCGTCGGCACGTCTTCCATGGGCTAGACCTGAAATGGGATATGCAGGGCCCGCAGGAGAGTGAAGACGAGTTCCTTCAGCGTATCAATGCCAAGAAGCGGCCGAACGGAAGCGACGGGAAGCGTCAGAAGCTTGTGGCGAAGAAGTCGTTTTCGTGGGACGTCGGGATTCAACCCCGCAGCCGCGGCACTGTCCAGAGCGACCGATGGAGGGGAAAGATGTCAGAACTCGTTGGCGACAAACTCATCGCCGTCGTTCCTGTGTTGGGTTGGTGGGATCAGCGAAGGACGATGAGAGAGCAGGATATGAGATTCTCATTGATCGTGTCTGTATTCGGTCCGGGAGTTTACGCGTCGATCAAGCCATATGTGGAGATCCCGGTCAGCGCGGCGATTGTGGTCTGATCGACATGTGGATCGGACGCCAGCGCCGAGTTCAATAACCCGTATGTGCTATCCAACCACTTCCCCGGGATCGACCCTCTACGCACGTTGCGGCACAAGAGAGCGCGATCCGGAGGACAACTGCTCGCTGTCATCCGGTTGGAGGTTCCTTATCGACGCCACCACGATCGGCGAGTGGGTTTGTCATCTTGTGAGATGAGCGCGATCCGTGTCTCCATCAGGTCAGAGAGAGGGAGGCTGTCCTTCTCCACGCAGAGTGCAGTGCTTGCGCCGACTGATGAAAAGATTCCAGATCCGTGACGCAGCGGTGGATGGCCCGGGAGTCGAATCCGGCTGTAGATCTTCGAAGATCGCTCCCGCGGAACGGTCGGCCTCGATCTGCTGGTCCATCCATGTGTCTTGCGTCACGACCGCCGGTTTGCCGAATGGCACGGCCTCCGCGAACAATCCCGAAGTACTTTGGCGCTCCCACGCCCCTACCCCCCCGGCCGGAATCCGGTGATCAGGACGGCGTCGCGGGAGAGGAGATCGGCGATCACTTCCGAGGCCACGGTCAGCAGTGACTTGCCGTCGGCGGAGAGGCTGACGATCCGGTAGTCGAGGAGGTCGCGCGTGATCAGTTGCGGCTCACCGGTCGGGTACGGCACGTACCACACCTGGGCGTGTCGCCCGGAGGAGGACGAGGCCAGCGCGATGGCCACCATTCCTTTCTGATCCGGCATCCATGCCACCTGGGCAATGACGGCAAAGCCGTGATCGACGATCGTCTTAACCGAGCCGGTTGCCACGTCGATGGTAACGATGCGCGCCGTGGGGGGCGTGCTCTGGTGCGCCTGCCTGTCGACGGTGATCACCGCCGTGGCGATCATCGTGCCGTCGGGTGACCACGAGGGTCCTGCGAAGAAGATGGGAGCGAAGAGGTCGGGAGCGTGAACCGACTTCAGCGTATGCACTCCCGTCCCGTCAGAGTTGGCGATCAGCACCGCGCTCTCATCACGGGTGGGAAAGGCGGCGCGGAGGAAGGCCATCTGCTTCCCATCGGGGGAGAATGTCGGCTGCGAGTCCATCCCTTCGATGATCTTCCGCGGCTGTCCTCCCCGCGTGGAGATCTGATAAATCGCTCCGGCCGGCAGGAGTGTGTCCCTGGCTCCGAAGTAGATCGCGGAGCTGTCCGGAGTGAAGGTCATTCCCCAGTAGGCCGTGGGCTGCGCGGGGATGAGGGTCAGGGCGTGGCTGGATGCCACATCCTGCACGATAAGCGTCTGCTGTCCCTGATCCGAGGTCACGTACGCGGTGAATTTCGCGTCGGGAGAGATCGCCGCCTGGATCACTTTGCCGTTGGCAGTGACGCGGGAGATGCTTGCCGACGCGGCGTTCGCCAGCGGAGCATTCCCGCGCGGACGTTCGAACGCGACGCGGACGTCGGTGACATCCCCTTCTGTTGGAAGGGCAACGCCGTACGCATCCGGCGGCGAAGGAATCAGCGTGAGGCCGGGAATGCGGATGGCAAGCTCGGCATCGCCTTTCGGAACGCCATCGAAGGAGAAGGTGCCATCGCCCCGGACTTCAACGTTTCGACCATCGCCGGTCAGATTCCAGTCGAAGGTGATCTGCGTGTGCGGCGGGATCGACGCCCCCTCGGGAACGACGACCGTTCCGGCGATTCGACGCCCGGGCCGGACCACCAGGGTGCCGGCATCCACGCTGGTCTTGTCAGCGCCCAGATTGACGATTCCCGGCTCGGCAACGCCACCAGAGAGCCCTTCCATCGGCGTGTACACCCGGTACCTCTGGTTGGAGGCGAGGTTCGTCATTATAAAAACCCCGTCATGGTTCGTTCCGATCTCGAAACGCCCGAGGAAGTCGCTGGAAGCCCGGTTGCTCTGGATGAAGCCGACGCGCGCGCCCGCCAGCGGTTTGCCGTCTCGCATCACATGACCGGTAATCGTCGATCCCTCCGTCAACGGGATCGTTCTCGATTGACCAGGTGCGAGCATCCGCTCGATATGGGGCGCGAGAGACCGCGCCGTCACCAGCACGTCGAGCTTCGCATCCGCGGCCGGGATGCGCAATGCGAACTCGCCCTTTGCGTTGGTGAGCGACAACTTATCGACCCCAGGGATGTCTCCATAGCCGACACGAACTCCCCAGCGGTAGCCCCTCGGCGCGACGGTAGCGCCCACCACCGGCTTGCCGTGCGGGTCGACGACCGTTCCGATGATCAAACGATCCGCGTCGGCATTGGATCGGGGCGTGAGTTTGATCGTTACCGGACCGCCCGTGGGATCGATCTGTCGCACGAACGACGGCTCATAACCATCGGCCACCGCCAGCAAATCGAATCGAAGAGTGGGATCGAGCGCCTTCAGGCGAAACTGACCCGAGCGATTGGCAGAGACATGTTTTCCGCAGTCGCGATAACAGCTCGGACAGAACGCGCTGACGCCAACTTTGGGAAAGGCCGTATAGACGCAAACCGTCGCACTGGACAGAGGTTTCGTGCCGGCGTCGACAACGGTTCCGGTCAGGTCATTCGAGGCCGAGACAGCCGTGATCGTCAGCAGAAAAGAGAGTGCGATTCCGACGCGCGTCATAATCACCTTACGTCCGTCAAATGAGAAGGTTCCTCATCGACGCCACCACCACCGGCGGGTGGGCTTGTCATTTTTGGAGCGGAGCGCGATCTCCGTCTCCATCAAGTCGACGAATGCGGAGAGGGAGATTGTCCTTCTCCACTCCGAGCTCAGGACTTGCGCCGACTGTTGCAACGATTCCAGATCCTTGACACAGCGGGCGATGGCGTGGGCGATCGAATCCGGCTGCAGCTCTTCGAAGATCGTCCCCGCGGCGCGGCCGGCCTCGACCTGCTCCGCCATCCAAGTGCCTCGCGTCGCGACCACCGGCTTGCCGAATGCCACGGCCTCCGCGAACACTCCCGAACCCCGTTGCCGGTACGGGATCACTTCGTAAGGGAACAGGGCGATGTCGGCATCGTTAAGCGCCGCGTTGTATTCAGGGAGGGTCATTGGATGACGGATGACGGTCACGTGCGGCTGGTTCTCGATCGTCGCCAGTGTTTCGAGCTCCTCTGCGGTCAGCGTGTCGTTCGCCAGTTGCACGACGAATTCGGCTTGCACCTGCGATCGGCAGGCTTCAACGATCTCGGGGATTCGATGCGATCCTTTCTCACGGCGAGTGCCGCCGAGGATGACCACGCGCGGCAGATGCGGCTCGCGTTTGGGAGAGTTGTACGACTGAGGATCGCCGTAGGCAAGCGGCATCGGAGCGGCGTCCACGTTCGTACCGAGCAGGTCAGTCAACTCCTGGGCCAGCAGGTCGGTCGTGGCAAAGAAGATCACCCTGCGCGCGTCTTCCGATGTAAGACTTGAAATCGCGGCCTTGAGCGTACGAAACTCGCCGATCTGCCGGTCGTATTCGTCGGGCCCTGAGCGGTTCCAGCGGTCACTGAGGAAGAGGATGACGATCCACGGTTTTTTCCTGAGCGGCAGCTCCTGCAGCCAGCGCGTCAGCGCGTGCGCCTCGAGCTGCGTGGAGATCGTCAGCAGCACACAATCATTGGCGCGCAGACGGCCATCGACCCTTTTATGCAGCATCCTGACAAAACGGCTGCTGCGCTCCTCGTAACTCCATTTCATACGGAACGTCGGATCGTCCAGAACAGCGTGGGCTTTGAGCTCCGCAACGATCCGCGCCGGTGCCTGCGTGTTGACCAGCAAAACGAATCGCTTCCCACGCCGGGCAAACTCCTGACCAAATCCATAGGCCTCATTGAAGTGGTGGCTGGTGAAGCCGGCGAGGCGATGATGGATGCAGATGACTTTCATGAAGTACGAGCTATTGTCTCCTCTTCCACCACATCACCACGCCGCTGAACGCCTGCAGGACCACGAGCAGGCTGGAGGCGGACATTACGATCCGTGACGGCGTTCCGAAGACGTCGCCGGTATGGATCTGGCGGTTCAGGAGCTCGGCGCGCGCCGCCAGCGGCGCCGTGCGCGAATTCTGCGCGACCAGCACCTTTCCGCTGTACTGGTCGACGCACACCCACGAGCGCCCGCCCGGCGTCCGATCCTCGGCGAAGCGCATTCGGACGTTGTACGAGTCTTTCGCGTCCTCCGGATAGTCGATGGACAACGGCTTCGCTCCCGGCTCGGCCGCGCTGGCGATCCGGAGCACCGCATCGGGATCGATCGGTGTGGCGCCTTGGCGCGGGATCGATGGGAGCGAGCGCGGGATCGGAGTCGTACCGGTGGCCTTGTAGGTCCAGCGGGAGATCGGATTATCGAATGCGATCGCGATTCCTGTCAGCGAGAGGAGCAGCAGGAAGAGCGCGCTGAGAATGCCGGTGGCGTTGTGGACGTCGAACATCACGCGAAACAGCGAGGTGTTCCACTTGATCGAGACCTTCTTGTACTTCCACCAGAGGATTACGCCGGAGATGACCAGAAAGAGCATGACGAAGGCGCCGCCAGCCACGATCATCTCGCCGATCCTGCCGGCCAGCAGGTGGGTATGAATCTGATGGATGCGGGTGATCAGCGTCGGTCCGCGGCGCGTGCCGAGGATCGCGCCGGTGTAGCCGTCTACGAAGACCGCCGTTCCGGAGATGAAGGCCACGTGCGCGGTGTCGCGTTGTTGCGAGAGGACGAAGCCGTCGACCTTGCCGCCGGGGAAGCGGCGCTGCACGATCTCCGCGAGTCTTGACAGCGGGAGCGGCGCGGTCTCCCGCGGTGCGATGTTGTACAGCGACGGGTTGAAGAGATGGTCGAGTTGCACCTCGAAGGCGATGATCGAGCCGGTCAGCCCGAGAATCACCACGAAGATCCCGGCAACGAGTGTCCCGTACAGGTGCAGATTCAGCAGCAGTTTGCGCATTCGTTCCTCGGCGTGAGAGTCGGTGAGGTCAGTCGTTGTACGAACGAAGACGCCGTGGGATTTCCGCCTTACAAGCTTTTTACATCTCGGCGCCGCGCGAAGCAGAGTGTCGATTAGCAATACCGCACGACGGCGCAATCTGTTTATCGGGAGTCGGGACTGGGGGATGGAGCTCGTCGACGCATGAGCCGGGGCCGATGTGGCACAGACACTCTTGTCTGTGCCCCCAGCCGGAGCCGATGACGTTGAGGGCTTGCGATGAGAGTCGAGGCGAGCGCCGGCACAGACAAGAGTGTCTGTCTGTGCCACATCGCACCCCGCAACCGACAACCGTCTACTTCAACACCGCGCTGTTTCTCTCATCCGCCATGATGGCCGTGAAGACGCGATTCACTTCCGCCAGCTCGGCGCGGGGGACGCTGAAGCGCTCGACGCGATACTCGCGGTGGTAGTGCAGCACGTTCTTCTCCACTTTGGTCTCGCTGCCGTAGCGGAACCCCGAGGCGTTGACGCTCACGGCGGCGGGCAGCTCATCCACCGTCACGCCCTCCGGCAGCGCGATGGCGATGTCATCCGTCTGCAGCGAGGGGCCCTCGGTCTCATAGTCGTACGCGCGCTCTTTCAGGTCGATCACCGTCTCCGCTTTCTCGCCGAGGACGCGTGGACGGATCAGCAGGAGCGCGCCTGCGCGCTTCGCGTACGCCGGAGCGGAGATCTTGTAGCGGAAGACGAGATTGCGCGACGAGTCGGCCAGATTCTCGATCGTGAAACCGGTCATCTCGAATTGCGCCAGGTGCGCGCCGACGCGTCCGTGGATCGCGCGAAGGCGCTCGGCCTCCGTCATGCCGTGCAGCCACGATCGCCACGACGCGGCAATGCTGCCGCTGCGCGTTTCCAGGACGTCGCCGCGCAGCACGCCGGCGGCGTCGAGCGACAGCGTTGCCGACACCGCCAGAAGGTTATCCGCGGGGCCGGCAGGAGCGATGTGAATGACCGTCCCCCCTTCCGGCGTCACCACCAGCAGTTCATTGTTCTGCAGATACTCGGGAAGCCAGCCCACGGGCGTCATCTCGTCCGTCGGATCGAAGATCAGAATCCGGCCCAGACGGGGATGGGTGATGACCGCGGGAAGCTCGGGGGCATCCGCGCCGACAGGCACTGCCACGACGACGTGATTGAATCCTTCCACCGAGGCGAAGCCCGGCTCGACGGTGCGGCGTTGGGTCGTCGCCAGAACGTAGTTCGACGCCACGCCCGCTTCGTGAAGCAACGCCCGCATCAGCGTCACCTTGTCTTTGCAGTCGCCGTAATGATTCAGGAGGATGTCGCCGGCGTGGTGAGGCTGATACCCGCCCAGGCCGATCTCGATGGCCACGTAACGCACGTCGTGCTGCGTGAACGCCCCGATGGCGGCCACTTTCTCGAATGCCGAAGTCTTACCGGCCGTCAGCTCGTGTGCCTTTGCCGCGAGCTGCGGCGTGATGACCCCCCGGTCGGATGTCAGTCCCGAATACCACGCGGCGACGTCGTCCCATGTCCGGTGGGCCTTCCCGGCGACCTGCTCGCGCGGCGGGATGAAGTTCACGCTCAGTCTGCCGGCGACGACGTAGTCGGCGGCGCGATGCGGCTCGTCTTTCAACGCGGCGATGTTGCGCATCTCCCAGACCGTGGCATCGCCCGTCCGCACCGCGGCCACGCCGGCACTGTTGAACCATTTCTCGTCATGGGCCCAACCCTCGGGCAGGACCAGCGAGTAACGGGCTGACAGCACCGGGATGCCGGCCTGGAAAACCCAGGCGTCCTCCAGGGCATACGGGCGGCCGCGCCGCTCGTACTCGACGGCGATGATGCTTCCCGGTTCCGCTCCCGGGATCCGCAGCAGAACGAGCTTCTGATCGCTGTACAACTCGCCCGGGACGGAGGACGACTCGATCGCTTCTTTGTGACCGGTCTGCTGCTCATCCCCTTTTGCGCTGATCGACCAGGCATGCAGCGACTTGAGGCGCGTCTCGGCGTCGGCGTGAATTCCGATCTCGCCGAGGTCACGGCCGGCGCTGGTGAGAATCTTCGAGACCGAGCGATGCAGAACGCGGATCTCCCCTGCCGCCGAAACGGTGGTCGTCGTCTCGTCGAGGAGCACCACGCCACGCGGATCTCCTGCAAGCGTGGGAACCGGCGTCGCCGCCGCTGCCTTCACCCAGTCAGGGACACCGCGCCCGAAGGCACTCCAAGTGCATGCCAGCAACGCCAGAGTGGCCAGGCCGCGCCGCATCACTTGCTGCTCCCGGCCGGCGATGCCGCTTTACGCAGCACGACCTGCTCCTGATCGGCACCCGAAACCTTACTGAAAAACGCGCGAAGGACCGGATACTTGTCGCTGCCGACGATCTCCGCCTCGACGGCCAGCTTGCGGCTCAGCGAGATCGTGTCGTCGCGCTTCTGCCAGGTGGTCACGTACCGAAGGGCGCCCGCGTCGATGTTCGCCGCCACGGGAAGCGACTCGACGTCGTAGCCCGCGGGCAGCTTCAGCGTCACCTCATCATCGGTGCCATATGCATAACGGAAGTAGATGGCCCTCTTGCGCTGCTCGGACGGGAACAGGCTCTTCTGCGTACTGGCGAAGACCGACAGCGGCACCATCGTCCGCGAGCCGACCTGAGAGGCGGCCGAGGGTAATTCGACGGTGGCTGAGATCACAAACGGAACGTCGGACGCCCGCAGATCCTTGACTTCGGTGACCTTCACGACGGCCCCCTCGGCGAACCACGTCTTGATCGTCTCCTCGAGCGATTTGTGCGCCGCAGCGTCGTCGTCATTCCGCAGAGCGAACCGTTTCCGTAGCGCCTCCTGGCCGTGATAGGCGATGACGACCGTGCCGCGCACGACGCCGTCCTCCTCCAGCTTCAGGAACGCCGTGCGCCTCGTGGCCGCGTCGGCGGCGGTCTGCCGGGGCATGTCGATCCATACCGCCTTGTCCTGTTTCCTGGCGATCAGCAGACCGCCGGTATTCGACTTCTGCCACGACAGGATGCCGAACGGCGCGTACGGCGTGCCGGGATCGAGGTAGTAGGGCTTGGAATCGACGGTGACGATGGCGGCCTCGCCGTCGAGCTGATTACCCAACGGTACGTTCTTCGCCAGGAAGTCCTCATCGCGCCCGGCGACCCGGATGACATGCGCGTCGAAGCCGCAGGCCCGGGCCAGAGCCACGAAAAAGCGGTTGATCTCGCCTTGATAGCCGTAGCCGTTGCGAAGGACGTCCACCGCGCTCCTGTTGTCGCGCAGCGCGCGCGTCTCGCTGTCGGTCTTGTCCGGCTCGTACGAGAGGTTGCGGATCAGCTGCGCGCGTGCGTACAGCTTGCGCAGCTTCTCCTCCGGCGTGGCCGCCCCGGCCACCGCCGTCATCGCCGCCGTCCGGACCTCGCCGTTATTACCGATGAACGGCTCGATGACGTCGGCCCATTCGTGAGCCAGCGTCGTCCAGAATTCGGCCGGGTCGGTCGTTCCGCTGCGGTACCAGAACTGCAGCCGCGGCTTGATCGTGGCCTCCGGCGGGGCAAGCGGCTCCTCCTCGAATGGCGGGATGTTCTCCAGGGTCAGCTCGTACTTGTCTCCATGCATCGCCGGCTGCTTCCCCTGAAGGCCGCGAAAGCTGAAGAACGTCTGGAACCCGCCGAGCACGTATGGCTGGAGGCTGATCTCCAGGTGCACGACCGGAATCTCCCGTTGCATGGTGAACTCGCTGTTGTAGAGCGTGTTCCCTCGCGCGGCGATGTCGTAGCGGTACTCGATGATGCTGCCGACCTGCACGTCCGGAAGGGTGAAGGTCTTGGCGATCAGCCGGACGCCGCCGACTTTGACCACCACTTTGTCGAAGGTCCTGCCATCGAACAGGGCGACGGTGCCGTCCGGCCTCACCGTCCGCGCCTTGATGTGATTGACGTCGCTGAGAAGAGCGACGTGCGGGATCTCGACGTCGCCGTATTTCTTTCCCTGCTCGGAGAGAATCTTGATGCGGAAGTACTCGCTCCGGTACGAGTCGCGGTCGTTGACGAACTGGCTCCAGTTCAGCACCACCGCGGAGGCGCCCGGCGCGAAGGGGACGCTGGTCAGAGCGCGCTCCTCCGCCGTCGGATCGCGGAACTCCGGCGAGACGGCGTCGTTGCGGCAGAAGGCCTCGGCGGAAACAAAGAACAACAGCAACAGCAGCAGCGTGCAGCGCAGGCGATTGAGCATTTGGGGACCCTTATTGGACGGGAAGTGCGCACATGATCGCACACGTCATATCCTCCGTGCATGCAGGCATTCACCCTCCGCCCGGCGACACACGCCGACGTGACAGCGATCGCCGACGTGATGCGGGATTCGGTGGAGCAATTCGGGCCTACGGCCTACAGCGAGCTTCAGCTGGCCAGCGCGCTGATGTTCATCTGCCGTCCGGACGAGCAGCTCATCGACGACGGAACGTACTTCGTGGCCATCATCAACGGGGAGATCGCCGGCTGCGGCGGCTGGAGCCGCCGGCAGAAGGTGTACAGCGGCAGCGCGGCTTCCGGCGACGAGGACGCCCTTCTCGATCCATCCACCGACGCCGCGCGCATCCGGGCCATGTTCGTCCGCCCGCGCTGGTCACGCCGCGGCATCGGCCGCGCCATCCTGCAGCACTCCGAGACGCGCGCCGCCGCGGAAGGCTTCACGCGGTTTCAACTCGTGGCCATGCGCAGCGCCGGAACGTTGTACGAGTCGTACGGATACCACGCCGTCCGCGAAGCGCCGGTCACCCTCGAAGACGGCGTCGTGCTGGAGTGCACGTTGATGGAGAAGTAGGGCGGGGTTGCGGGGTTACGCGGTCTCGCGGTTGGTTTTCGGAGCGCTGGCGTCTCGCCGGCTGGCCCGGCGCGCGTCCCGCCGCCGGGTTTACAGCAAATGTCCGGAGTCTTGCAGGTCGGGCGGCGGAGGTCTCCTGAACGCTGGCGTCTCGTGGGAAAGTCTGCGACGGAACTGCGCGGCTAGCGATAGACGTCGCGCCGGTGAGCGATGCGGATGATCTGCACACTGTCTTCCGAAAGCGCATAGATCACCCGATAGTCGCCGACGCGGAGTTTGAACAACCCTTCGAATGGACCACTCAGCGGAAGAGGGTGAAGATCAGGCGATGCCAGATCCCGTTCGATCCTGTCCACGATGCGCACTGCGACCTGACGGTCGAGCCGGCGCAGTTCGCGACCTACGGATGCCTTGTGCTCAATCTTCCGCAAGACGGCGCCGCAGTTCCTCAGAGGAGATCATCGGATCAGTCGGGTCAGCGAGACGCTGCATCGCAATGCGACCGTCGATGTAGTCCGCAACCAGCTCCTCGACCGCACGGCGGATCAGCGTATCCGGCGTTTCCTCTGTTTCTTCGGCAATCTCGCGAAGAGCGGTTGCCGTATCGTCGGCAAGGTCAATCGAGAACGAGGTCATGAGCTGAATCCTACTCCGACACCGTGGAACCGGGAAGTTGGGTCGTGTCTGGAAACTCAACGAACCAGGGTCCGGTTGTGATTGCGCTCATGGTGTGGGTGCGTTCCCGAGGTGCTTCAAGGCCGCCTCGGCGTCTTCGAGCTCTTCCTTCCGGCGCAGGTAGCCGTGTTTGAATATCAGGCGACGGGCCTCGGCGAGGTCGTGCTGCGGGGATTGCCACGGGTACGTCGCTTCCCGAAAGAAGAGCCGCGAGCGATACAGATGGATGTCGGCCAGGAACAGCGGCATCGGCCCGCGCTCGGCGATCTCCCACGCTTCGTCCAGGTCGCTCTGCCCGCTCTCGGCGCCGGTACGCGCACCGGTGAGACTCCGCAGCCAAGCACGGGTGAGGAGGCCGCGCGGGAGGTAGTCCTGCTGGCCGGCTCGGCGGATGCAGGACACGGCGTGGTCCAACTCCTTCGCGGCAGTGGTGAAACCGCGCTGACTTTCTTCGGACGTGGGCGAGGAGGAGGGTTGGTCCGGCTCAGGTTGGCGGCTCCGCGATTCGAGAATCGCCGCGTATAGCGCGGCGCGGCCCAGCGTGAGGTTGTCGAGGGCGATATCGAGCAGCGGGTCGCTGGGAAGACGCCACTCGAACATCTTCGCCGCACGATCGGCGACGGCGCGGCACAGGGCTAGGACCTCTTCCTTCTTCCGTTGTCCTTTCGCCTTCCCTGCCTCCCGCTCCGCCTCCGACAAGAGCAGGTCGCAATACTGGAAGCCCTGAAACGAATAGAGGAGCGGGTAGGCGGGCTGCCGCTCGGCCTGCATCTGCTCGGCCTCGTGTAAGCGCGCCTCCGCCTCGTCCAGGCGGCCCGCCTGATGCAGGGCGTCGGCAAGGCTAGTGCGATTAACTATCCGCTCAAACGCATCGCCGCTGCGGTCGCCGTAGGTCACGGACTGCTCGGCGTCCCCCACCGCCCCGGCCACCTCGCCCAGCGTCAGCTCCAGCTCGCTCAGATTTACGGCGCATACGGCGGCGTTTCTCCACTCACTCTTGCTGGCGTTGAATTCCAACGTAGCCCGCATCGGATCGAGGGCCTCGGTCAGCCTGCCCAGGGCGCGCAGGGTGAAGGCGGCTTCGTTCAGCAACCAAGCCTGGGCGGCTTCTGTGAGCGCAGGCGAGACGCGGCTCCATGGAGTCTCGAAGAAGGATGCTTGAGCCCCCAATTCCGAGCCGAATGCCCCAAGCTTGTGCCACGTGTAGTGTTCTCCACCTCGCAGGATGCGGTCGAGATAAACCTTCTCAAGCGCCTCCGGTTGCAACCCCGCATGGCAGCCGTGGGCCACGGCCTGGTAGAGCGGTTGGAGGTCTTCGAGCGTGGCGTCGGGCTTGTCTTTCGTGGTCGCGCAGAGGTGCTCGTAGAGCCGCCGGTGCGCCGCCCGCCACGCCTCGGGCTGTGCGTCGCGCAGGCGCTGGCCGAAGTACTCGCGCAGGAGAGGATGCGCATCGAGGGAACCGTCGGCTTGCACGGTGAGAAGTTGGATCTCCTCCAAGCGGCGCTCGATGGCTGCAGAGTCGCGATGCTGCAGCGCGACGAGCGGCTCGGTCAGACCGGCGATGACCGGCTCGTTTCGCAAGGCATCGAGGCAGGCCTTGGAGGCCGGCCGATCGAAGAGGCCGAGGAGGCGCAGGACTGCGAGCTGGCGCTGGCCTTGCGTGCCCTCGCGCTCGAACCATTTTTCGTAGGCTTCCATGGCCTTGAAGGCGTGGCCGTACGGACGGGTGGCGTCGTTCTGATATTCGCGGTCGGCATCCGCGAGTCGTACGGTGTCGCGCTTCAGGATGTCGCCGTCTTCCACGAGCCGCAGATACTGCCCGAGCAGTTGCAGCGTCAGGCCGTGGCCGCGCACCTCCCGGCTGGCCGCCTGAAGTTCCTTGTCGTCGCGTGGGATCTCACGGGCTCCGGCACGCGTGGCTCCCCGGTCGTGCAACAGAGCCGCGCCGGCGAGGTCGGTCAGCTCGGTGAGTGCGAAGTCGTCGGCGGTCCGCCCGTAGTATTGCTGGATGTCGGGTATTTTCTCTCGCGTGGTGACGACGCAAAGCCCGGCATTTTGCGCGGAAAGCCCTTTGAGCAGAGCCGCGATGGCGTCGTCCTTGAGCTTCCCCTGCATCACACCGGGCGGATACTGGAGCGGCTCGAGGCCATCGAGCACGAGGAGGCAGCGGAGTTTCCCGACGAGACCGGCCAGGCGTGCGCCCCGTTCCCACGCGGAGCCGAGCGTGGGATCGGGATCGCGAAAGGCCTCGAGGGTGTTGGCGATGAAGACGTCGGCCGAGGCGTTGCGCTGGTCGTTGGTGCCCTGGCTGTAGAAGGACCAATCGAAGACCCGCTCGGCGCCGCGCCAGTCCTTCATGGCCAACTCGGCCATCCAGGTGGCAACCAGTGAGGTCTTCCCCATGCCGCCAAAGGCGCGGACGACGACCACGTTCTTGTTGCCGTTCCAGGCGCTGTCCATCCGGGCCAGATCTTCGTCACGCCCGATGAGCCGTTCCGTGGTGTGGCGGAGCCTGGTGGCGGAGACTGCGATGGAAGGCTGCAGCCGGGGAAGGATCTCCACCAGATCGCGAAGAACGGCGGAGCTGAGGCGTTCTTCGTTGAGGAACTGACCGCGGTCATGACCGAGGGCGCTGATGCGCTGGTAGTGTTCCCTCTGCGCCTGAAATTCGACGGGGTCGAGGACGAAGCGGGAGTCGCGCGGGACATCGAGCGTGTCGCGCTCGAAATCCGTGGGGCGATACACGAACAGTGGGCGGTCGTGGTACATCGCCAGATATGCCTCCCACTGCGTATAGGAGAAGCCCGGCTGGGGTTTGCGCAGAGCAGGCTTCAGCGGCGGCAGCTTGGTGCCGAGGTCGGGATATTTCTGGAGCAGCGCGGCCACAGCCGGCTCCTCCGGCGCGTCTCCGGTGGCCTTGCCGATGAGGTGGATGATGCCGTCGCAGGCGCGGATGTAGTCGTCGAGTTTCGCCAGCGTGCTGCCGCCGCTAACGATGAAGTCTTCCTGAACCGCGACGTCGAGCGCAGGCCGCTTGAGGTCTCCAGTCAGCAGTGTGCGATACGCAAGAAACTCACGGCTGACCGCAGAGAGAAACAGCTTCTTGTTACCGGGCACGTTTCCTCCTCGGTCGCGTGCGTGTATCCCCGCGATGTTTCAAGGCGGCCTCAGCGTCTTCGAACTCTTCCTTCCGGCGCAGGTAGCCGTGTTTGAAAATCAGGCGACGGGCCTCGGCGAGGTCGTGCTGCGGGGATTGCCACGGGTACTTTGCTTCATCGAAGAAAAGTCGCGCGCGATACAGATGGATGTCGGCCAGGAACAGCGGCATTGGTCCGCGCTCGGCGATCTCCCACGCTTCGTCCAGATCGCTCTGCGCGCTTTCGGGGCCGGTGCGCGCGCCGGTGAGACTGCGCAGCCACGCGCGGGTGAGGAGCCCGCGCGGGAGGTAGTCCTGCATGCCGGCGCGGCGGAGGCCGGACATGGCGTGGTCAAGCTCGGTCGCTGATGTCATGAATCGGCGCTGACTTTCCTCGGACGTAGGCGGCGGGGAACTTTGCGCCTGCTCAGGTTGGGCGCTCCGCGATTCGAGAATCGCCGCGTAAAGCGCTGCGCGCCCCAGCGTGAGGTGGTCGAGGGCGATGGAGAGGAGGGAGGCGTGACTTTGCTCGGCCCACTCGAGCGTCTGCGCCGCCCGCTCGGCGACCACGCTGCACAAGGCAAGATCTTCGCCGTTCTTCCGTTCTCCCTCGGCCTTCTCCGCCTTTCGCTCTGCCTCCGACAAGAGCAGTTCGCAATACTGGAAGCCCTGAAGCGAATACAGTAGCGGGTAGGCGGGCTCCCTCTCGGCTTGCAACTGCTGGGCCGCGCGGAAGCGCGCCTCTGCCTCGTCCCGCCGGCCCGCCTGGTGCAGGGCGTCGGCATGGGTAGTGCGGTTTACCATTCGCTGAAACGCATCGCCGCTGCGGTCTGCGTAGGTCACGGACTGCTTTGCACTCACCACCGCCCCGGCCAACTCACCCAGCGTTAGCTCCAGTTTGCTCAGATTTCCGTAGCTGACGGCCGCGGTTTCCCAATGCTCCACTTTGACGTCCATCTGTCCAGATGCGAGCATCGGCTCGAGGGCCTCGGTCAGCCGGCCCAAGGCACACAGTCGAGTAGCGGCTTCATTTAGCAGCCACGCCTGATCGTCTTCCGTGAGCGCCGCGGAGACGCGGCTCCACGGAGTCTCGAAGAAGCAGGCTACGGCTCCCAGGTCGGAACCCAATGCGCCGAGTCTGTTCGTGCTGTAGGCTACCTGCCCTCGCTGGATGCGAGCGTAATAAACCTTGTCACAGGCGTCCTGTTGCATCCCCGCTTGGCATCCGTGGGACACTGCCTGGTAGAGCGGTTGAAGGTCCTCAAGCGTGGCGTCGGGCTTGTCCTCCGTAGTCGCGCAGAGGTGCTCATAGAGTCTCCGGTGCGCCGCCCGCCACGCCTCGGCCTGCGCATCGCGCAGGCGCTGGCCGAAGTATTCACGCAGGAGAGGATGCGCATCAAGGGCGACGAGCACGCCGGAACCGTGCTCCCGTATCACCGTGAGCAGCTTCGCCTCTTCCAGACGTCGGAGGGCGACGTTGCGCTGGGCCTCGCTGATGCCGATGAGCGGCTCTGTCAGCCCGGCGATTGCCTCCCCTTCCCACAACGCTGCCAGAGTGCCGGCCGTGGCGGGCCGGTCGAAGAGACCGAGCAGGCGCAGGAGCGCCAGTGCGCGCCGGCCATTTTCGCGCAGCTCGCGTTCTTTGCTATCGAAGAGACACCGTAGCCAAACACGAAATCCAACGGGTGCCATCGATCGCACATACGCATCCATGACATGGAAGGCGTGGCCCCCCTGCTCCTCAGCATCGGCTTCCGAGAGCCGGATGAGGTCGCGCTTGCGGATGTCGCCGCCGTGGGCGTCGCGCAGGTAGCTGCCGAGGAGATTGAGCGTGAGGGCGTGACCCTTCACGTCCTCGACCAGCTTCTCGAATTCATCCCAGAAGGTGCGTCCGTCCGGGCTGGGGATGGTCTTCCGCAGACCGCCCGTCACCCCGAAGGACTGAAGCAGCGCCACGCCGGCCTCGGTGGAAAGGCGCGCCAGCTTCTTCTCAGCAACCGTTTGCCCCACATAGGCGCGCAAGTCGGGAATGCTGTATCGGGTGGTGACGACGCAAAGGCCGCGGCTGTTGGCGACCAGGCCTTTGAGCAGCGCGGCGATGCCCTGGTCTTTCAGCTCGCCCGGCGTGGGCGAGGTGGGCGCGTATTGCAACGGCTCCAGGCCATCGAGGATGAGCAGCGCCCGCCGTTCGCCTACCAGTTGGGCCAGCCGCCGCCCCTTGTCGAACGCCCCCGCCGCGCTGCCCGCCATCGCCGCATCATTGAAAAAACCAAGGGCCTCATTGAGGAACAGGTCTGACGAAGCCGCCAACTGCTCCCGCGTCCCCTGGCTGTAGAAGGACCATGCCAGCACAGCCTCGCACCCCGGCCAGTCCTGAGACGCCAGATCGACGACCCACTTCGCCACCACCGAGGTCTTCCCTTCGCCGCCGAGCGCAACGAAGGTGAGGATGTGGGGGCGCTTCGTCTCGCCGCGCACGACCTGGTCCCAGGCAGCCGAGAGAATCGCGGTTTCCGCCTCGCGCCCGATGAGATTCGACGGCGCGTATTTCATGATGCGGGAGATGTCGGCGGGCCGTGCGGCAGACGTAGATGCATCGAAGGTCAGTGCGGTTCCCCGTTGCCTGGGATTGGGCTTCAGCCGGCCGACCGGGCCTGGCTCGACGCCCGCTTGCTGGAGCAGAAAATCGTACAGCCTTTGATAGGCCTCCTCCGAGGTGACGGCGTAGTGAGTGCCTAAGCGCAGAGGCTCAGGGATGTACTCCTCGGCGACGGAAGACAAAAAGACAGCGACGAACTTCAGCGACTGGCTGCGGGCGGCGTAGAGGTCGCTCGTAATCAGCGCGCCTTCCCAATCAACGCCCTTCCCCTTGCCGGGAACTTCGTGTCCGCGAAACCGGCGGTAGTACGTCTCGGTGCAAACGACGAGAACGAAGTCTGCGGCATCGAGCTAATTCATCATCCAACGCGGCCAGCCCTCCTCCGGCGTTCCGTTTACATACTGGTCAAGGATTGTTTCGATGCCGTCCCTGCGAAGGCGTTCGGAAAGCCCGAGCACTTGCTTCCGATGTTCGCCGGAGTCGTGGCTATAGCTGATGAAGACCGTTTTTGCGCTCATGCGAGGCCGTGTTGTGGGGATTGCCAAGGGTACTTCACTTCGCGAAGGAAGGGCCGCGCGCGATACAGATGGACGTCGGGCAAGTACGAAAAGGGGCACGGCCGCGCGGATGCGCGGCCGTGCCCGGTCTTCTGTTACTCGACTCCTCAGTTCACGGCGGGGTTACCGGCGGCCGGCGCCGGCGCCGGGGCCGGCTTCTTCTTCTTTTTCCCCGATCTGCCGAGGTCGCGTTTGAGGTTGCCGACGTGCTCGGCGGCGGTGGTGGCCTGCGCGTCGCGGGCGACCCCTTTGGCGATCTCATAAGTCTGCAGCGCGTCGGCGACGATCTCGGCCCGCTTCCGGTCGATCGTGAACTTGACGTTCTTCGCCGCACCATTCAACTTGTCCACCAGGGGCCGGAAGGCGTCGCTGAGCTGCAGCAGGTCGCGCGCCGCCGTGACGTCGAACTTGTTCACGCTTTGCAGCTCGGGGTTTGCTTCGACCGCGGCGATGGTCGATAGGATGAAGGTGTCCGGCACGCTCTGCTGCGAACGGACGAACCCCTTCGTGAGCGGGTGAGACTGGGTGAAATCCGGCATCAGCGCAAGCGCCTCGTCGATGGCCGAAGACAGCTTCGCCGCCACCTGCTCGTAATGCGTGACCGTCGGAGTCTGCGGCGACGCCGGGTCATCCGGCGCGGCCTGCGCAGTAACGGTCGTTACTACCTTAGACATGGTCTCCTCCTTAGGATGCATCAAGAACTCGCGGCGTGCCACGCGCGCGCCGCGACGTCCGGTTACCGGGACGGCTCTGATCAGGAACCTCCCGGCAGGCGGCACTCGTACGGTGCCGGTTGTCGGTGACCCGGGAGCAATCAGGGAGCAGAAGCGCCCTTCGAAGACGCAGCGCACCCGCGCCGGCGCCGCGCGGCCCGCAGGGTCGTCTGCCTCTGATTGCGTCAGTCACGCAGGAGGAGGGGCGGCGGCGGGGAAAATCCCTACCCTATGGAAATTAAGACAAGTATACTTGTCTTAATAGGGAACGGCACCGCTAAGTACCCACTCATGAGCGAGTTACGCGCGACCCTGAAGCCGGGATACTCTCCAACCCGTTTCGAATTCGAACGCATCACTGCCAAAATTGTCCGATTTTCAAACGTCAACGTTCGACATCGATGCGTCCGCGAGTGACCTTGCATATCAAACCCGTTCGACATTGATGCGTCCGCGAGTGACCTTGCATATCAATCCAGTTCGACATTGATGCGTCCGCGAGTGACCTTGCATATCAAACCTGTTCGACATCGATGCGTCCGCGAGTGACCTTGCATATCAAACCCGTTCGACATCGATGCGGCCGGGAGCGACCTTGCATATCAAAGCCGTTCGACATGAATGCGGCCGCAAGTGACCTTGCATATCAAACCCGTTCGACATCGATGCGGACGCGAGTGACCCTGCATATCAAACCCGTTCGACATGGATGCGGTCGCAAGTGACCTTGCATATCAAACCCGTTCGACATGAATGCGGCCGCGAACCACCTTGAAGATCGATCCCATTCGACATGAATGCGGTCACGAACGACCTCACACACCGCGAGACCGCGCAACCGCGAGACCCCGAGACCCCGCTACGCCGCCAGCCGCACACGCGCCGCGTCCAGCAGCCGGCGGACGTCCTCCACCGAGGTGACGTCGGCCAGACCGTTGCGGATGTCCTTGCCGTGGGCGATTCCCTTCGAGAACCAGCCGATGACGGTGCGGGCCTTGTGCAGCTTCCAGTTGATGATCTGCGGCGCGCCGTCGATCTTGGCCAGGTAGCGGTGCATGGCGTCGATGCGGCGATCGACTTCATTCCCCGCCGGAACGCCACTCACGTACGCCAGGATGTCGCGGAAGATGAAGGGATTGTGCAGCGCGGCGCGGCCGATCATCACGCCGTCGACGCCGGTGGTCTCGAACATCCGGATGGCGTCGGCCGGCGTCTTGACGTCGCCGTTGCCAAAGACCGGGATGCCCAGCTCGCTCTTGACCTGGGCGATGTAGCCCCAGTCGCTGGCGCCGGTGTAGGCCTCGTTGCGCGTGCGGCCGTGGATGGCGATGGAGGCCACGCCGATCTCCTCGAAGCGCTTCAAGAGCGGGATGACGTCGTCGCTCTCCCACCCCTTGCGCACTTTCACCGTGACCGGGATCTTCACCCGCTTTTTGATCTTCTCGACCACACGCGCGGCGCGGTCAAAATCCTTCAGAAGCGCGGAGCCGGCGCCGCTGTTGACGACCTTGCGCACCGGGCAGCCCATGTTGATGTCGACGATGTCGACGCCCTCCGCTTCCACGATCGCGGCCGCGTCATCCATCCGGTCGGGATCGCCACCGTAGATCTGGATGGCCACCGGCCGTTCCTTTTCATCGAACGCCAGCATCTTCTTCGTGCGGACGTTGTCGCGCGTCAGCCCCTCGGCGGAGATGAATTCGGAGACGACGAGCCCCGCACCACCGAGCTCTTTGACCAGCGAGCGGTAGTACATATCGGTCACCTCGGCCATCGGGGCGAGGGCCAGGGGCGGGTCGATCAGGACTCCGCCGATGTGAAACGGCTTGCTCAGAGACGTCATCGGAGTGTTCTGCAACGCGCCCGGAGCGGCCTGTTGTTCCAGCTCCGGTGCTACGATGGTGGGTAGGGAGTTGTCGGTTGTCGGTTATCCGTTGTCGGTTGGCCGTTGTCGGTTGGCCGTTGTCGGTTATCGGTCCTCGGTTGTCCGAGGCTCCTGCAATCCTGGGTTCCCGACAACTGATAACCGACAACCGATAACCGACAACCGACAACCGACAACCGACAACCGACAACCCGATAACCGCCTCACCCCGATCACCGGCAAAACGAATGGAGGCTTTCATGCGCCCGAAAATGATGCCCCTGCTGCTCTCCCTGATGCTCCTCGTGCCAACGCTGGCCTCAGCCGCGTCGCTCGCGGACGTTACGCTCGAAGACAAGATCACAGTCAATGGCCAGACCCTCGTCCTGAACGGACTGGGCCTGCGCAAGAAGTTCTTCATCAAGGTCTACGTCGGCGGTCTCTACCTGCAGGCCAAGATGTCCAGTCCGGCCTCGATCCTGGCCTCCGATACGCCGCGCCGTATGACCCTGGCGTTCCTCTACAGCGTCAGCAAAGACCAGATGTGCGATGCGTGGGACGAAGGTCTCACCGCGAACGTGCCCAACGCCTCCGCCGATGTGAAGAGCGCCTTCAAGACGCTGTGCTCGTGGATGGAGCCGATCCCGAAGGGCAACCGCCTCGTCCTCACCTACGTCGCCGGCACCGGCACGACGGTCGAGGTCAACGGCAAGGCGAAGGGAACCCTCCCCGGCAAAGCGACCGCGGATGCCATCGTCTCCACATGGATCGGCCCGAAGCCGGCCATGGGAGATGACTTCAAGAACGCGGTGTTAGGGAGGTAGCGGAGGCGGTTGCGCGGTCGCGCGGTTGCGCGGTCTCGAGGTCGCGCGGTGAGACCGGCCCCCTTCTCACACGCCCGCAGCTCTCTCCCGTCGAGAGCCTTCTCCCCCGCGGTTTTTTGCGGGGGAGAAGGTGCCGACAGGCGGATGAGGGGGCGCTTAGCAGGATGCAGCGCCAGTCCATGAGGAGTAAGACATACTGCTCAGCGCCCCCCTCATCCGCCTTCGGCACCTTCTCCCCCCGCAAAAAACCGCGGGGGAGAAGGGCTCTCGATTGAGAGGTAGGGCGAGAGGTTCAGCCACCCAGACCCCGTAGCTACCGTTTCCTGCACACGAACACCAGCTTCACCGTTCTCCCCTCCACCCACGGATCGAACTCGCGGACCTCGATCGGATGGAGGCCTGCCTCGGCGAGCGCGGCGATGATGTCGTTGCGCTCGTAGGAACGTTGGGTGTGGCGCTCGCGGATGTCGATGCGCTTGCCGTCGACGACCGCCCATCCGGTGACGAGCGCACGGCCCAGCCCTTCGCGGCGCCGGTACGTCGTGGCGATCTCCAGGTGGAAGTCGGGCCCTTCATCGATGAACGGCTCCTTCATCCCCCAGACCTCGGGGTAGATCTCGGGGTGGTTCATATCGAAGATGAACAGCGAGTCGCCGTCCATGACGCCGGCGATCTCGCGGAAGGCGGCGGCGAGGTCGCGCGGATCGAGGAGATGATTGAGCGAATCGTAGAGGCAGGTGATGCGCGAGAACGCCGTCCGCAACGGCAGCGCGCGCGTATCGCCACCGACGAGCCGGCGGGCCCGTTTGCGGGCCACGTTCAGCATGACCGGCGAGATGTCGACGCCGGTGGAGACGAATCCGCGGCCGGCGAAGAAGGGCATGGCCAGGCCGGTACCGCAGCAGACGTCGAGATGCGTCATCGACGCGGAGGGATAGCGGTCCAGCACGTCGATGAGCAGCCGGCGGACGGCACGGAAGTAACGCTCGCCGAGGGCCTGGTCGTAGGCGTACGCGAAGGCGCCGTACGACTCGGCCGCGCTCACTTACCGGCCCTGCTGGCCACGAGCTGCATCTCGCGCTCGACCGACAGATCCGCCGGGTCGATCGTGTTCGCGGCCCGGTAGGCCAGCAAGGCCTCGTCGAACTTCTTCTCGATGGCGAGATAGCGGCCGGTCATGACCAGGATGGCCCGATACGCCGGCACGATCTCCGTCGGAACCTCATCGTCGTCCTCATAACGGACCGTGCCGTCCGCCACCCCGCGCGTTTCCAGCGGTGTGTAGTGAACGTCGCGCAAGGCATGACCCGGAACCAGCTCGATGAGCAGGCCGCGCGGCACGATGTCATACCGCTCGGACATCCGTTTGCGCAGATTCACGTCGCGCGGCTCGGTGCTGGCGGCAACCTCGCCGCTCACGTACACCGGGCCGCGGCGCAGGTGCTGATCGATGAGAGAGATGATCAGATCGTCGATGCGGCGATTGAACAGCTCCATATCGAGATGATCGCGATCGTTCTGGAAGGGCCCGAGCATCGGCACCAGCGCATCGATCTCGCGCCGCGAGTCGCTGGTAAGCGTCGGATAGCGCCGCGCCAGCTCGCCGAAATACCACTGCCGCAGCAGAAAGCCGGTCTCGATGATGGCCACGTCCGGCCGGGCCTGCTCGACGTCGAGCCGGTAGCGCATCGGCGCGTAGAGCTGCCAGTCGCCCGTCAGCATCAACGCGTTCGGCCGCATCGAGCGCAGAGCGTTCTCCGCGTAGTCGTGCGAGACCCAGTAACGGCTGCGGTCGCGGAATGGATACGTCGTCACGAGGGAGAGCAGCGGAAGGATGAGCATCGCCCCGGCGACGACCGCGCGCATGCGATCGGCCCTTGCCAGCGCGGCCATCGATGCCGCGCCGAACGCGAAGGCGAACAGCAGCGCGATGAAGGTCGGGATCGCGTAGGCCGGCGTGTCGTTGGTGACCGGATAGATCGCAAACCAGGCCGCATTACCGATGATGAACAGGACGACGTACCAGAAGATCGTCCGCTGCCGGAACCAGAGCAGGACGATGCCGCCGGCCGCGATGAGCAACACCAGCGGCATCCATGGCGGTCCAAGCTCGTGCCCAACGACGCCGAAGTAGCGGTCGATCTGCGCGCCGTTCTGCTCGCCTGTTGTCTTGATGTAGGCGCGGTACTGCTTGCCGGTCACGTGGTCCCAGACGGCGGAAAGCGAGGCCGGATCGCCCCAGTTAATGACCGGCTTCCGCGCCGCGGCCACCGGCAGATAGACGTAGACCAGGAGGCCGGCCGCGAGCAGCAGCGCTCCGATGAGCGTCGTGCGCGTGCGCCAGAAGTTGAACCCGCCGACGCGGGTAATCAAGACGGCGATGGCGATCGCGCCGGTGCCGATGGTGACGTGATGCACGCACAGCCCGAATCCGAACAGGAGCGCGGCGGCATAGAGCCAGCGCACGCTCCGCGTCCGCGCCCATCGCAGCATCCCCCAGGCCACGCCCGCCATGAGCGCGCTGTTGACCGCATAGACCTCGGTGACGGTGGCAAATTGCCAGATCGTTCGCGAGAAGGCGAAAAGGAGGCCGGTGGTGAGCATGATCAGCGCGATCACCAGCCGGGAGAACCCACGCGGGGCTGACTCCCGGGCCGGGTCGGACCGGAGGGTCCGTCCGGCGCTCCGATCGATGCGCTGTTTCTTCTTCGACCGCTTCTCCTCGACCTGCGCCTTGACGTCGCGCGCCATCAACAGAATCTCCGCGGCCGCCAGCGCGACGAAAGCGCACGCCACCGCGGAGAAGAAGGCGCTGGCGATATTCGTCCGAACCGCGATCGATCCGAGCGGAAGCCAGGTGAAGAGGTGCGTGACGATCAGAAAGAACGGAAACCCCGGCGGATGCGCGTTGCCGAACGACCAGACCGCCGAGGTGAGCTCGCCGCTGTCCGTCGGCCCGACTGCGGGCGCCAGAGTCTTGAGGTAGAGCGCGAATGCCGCGATGAAGACGACGGCGGCAATGCGGAGATCGGGGGTCGGGGGTCGGGGGTCGGAGACAGGAGCGGTGACCGGGTTCTCCGACACGCGTTTCATTTCGGCCAACGAAAAAATCCCTCTCCCGTTTTCTTACCGAGCTTTCCGTCGGCCACCATGCGCCGCAGCAGCTCAGGCGGTTCGAAGCGCAGGCCGAGCGTCGAGGCCAGATATTCGGCGATTCCGAGACGGACGTCGAGACCGACCAGATCGGTCAGACGCAGTGGTCCCATGGGATGGTTGTAGCCGAGCTCCATCGCCCTATCGATATCCTCGGCCGAGGCAACGCCTTCTTCCAGCATCCGAATGGCCTCGAGTCCGATGGCAACGCCTAGGCGCGACGTCGCGAAGCCGGGCGAATCGCGGACCACGATGGCAGTCTTCCCCATCGCCTCCGCTACCTCGCGCGCCTGCGCCACCGTCTCGTCCGACGTCCGCTCGCCGCGCACGATCTCGATCAGCTTCATCGCATGCGGTGGATTGAAGAAATGCAGCCCGACGAATCGGTCGCGCCGCTCCACCGATTGCGCCAGCAGCGAGATGGAGATCGACGAGGTATTCGAGGCCATGATCGTGTCATCGCCGCAAAAGAGATCCGCCTGCGCGAAGAGGTCTTTCTTCAGCTCGAGATTCTCAGGGACCGCTTCGACGATCAGATCGGCCCCATGCACCGCCGGCTCGAGATCGGATGCGAGATGAATCCGCGCGCCTGCCGCGGCCGCCTCCCCCGCTGTCACCTTCCCGCGCTCGACGCCCTTCTGCAGCGTCGACTCGATCGAAGCCCTGGCCGCATCGAGCGCCCCGGCATCGGCATCGTGAATGACCGTCTCATATCCGGCAACCGCCGCCAGGTACGCAATCCCCCGCCCCATCGTGCCGGTGCCGATCACCGCAATCTGCCGGATCGCTTTCCGCGTCATTGCGACGGAGTGTATCGCAGCGCCTCGCGTCAAACGTAGGTTGGACTCTCTTGTCCGACCGGTACTTGCGCAGTTCTGAATCGAAGCCCACCGGATACCGCGGCTGCGTCAAGAGTTACGCGAGTACCGGTCGGACTAGAGAGTCCGACCTACGTTCCCCACCCCTTCGCCTCGCGCGGCAAACGTAGGTCGGACTCTCTTGTCCGACCCGTACTTGCGCAGTCCTGAATCGAAGCCCAACGGATACCGCGGCTGCGTCACCTACACCGCGCGCATGGCCAGCTTCAGGATCTCGCGATGGGTGAAGTAGTTCACCGCCGGATCGTCGAGGTGGAAGCTGTAGGTGAATCGCTCGTCGTTGTCGGCCACGAAGGTGAAGCGGAAGTAGCGTTTCTCGGAGCCGCCGAACTCCTTCACGCTGGCCGAGTAGCCGTCATCCGGCTCGACTTTGATCACGCGATAGAGACGGTGCGCGCTGATCGGCAGATCGTCGGGCGGGTAATGGATGAACTGGATGGCGTAGATCTGCTTCGGATCGATGTCGCGCTCCGGGTAGTCGTCCACCTCTCCCTCGGCCCCTTCGCCGGTGAACCAGGTGTCTTCCTCTTTGAAAAGCACGAGGTTGGCGGAGCTCTCCGTCATCGGCATCACGCCCTGATCGAGATGGATGTGCTGCTCCGGATCGCTGGAATCGCGGAGCTGCGAGAGCAGATCGATCATGTACTGCAGGCCTTCGCGGGTGCCGGTGAAGGCCACCTCGTCGTCTTCGTCGGAGATCCAGACGTCCAGCCAGGCATTCTTCGGCAGCTTGACGCGGCTCTCGAGCGTATCGAAGGTCACCGCGGCGAAGCCGAGGCGCTTGGCGGCGGCATCGAGGAAATCGTTGCAATGCGGATCCTCGACCAGATGCGTCCGTGCATAGTCGATGGCCGCCTCGTACGCGCGTTTGCGTCCGAAATCGTGCGTCAGATCGAATGGCAGGATGATTTGATCGAGGAGTTGTGCGTGGCGCTCGGCAGGTCGTGACATTGGCGTTTCGGGCTGCAACAACCGCTCGAAATTTATCACATTCCCAATACGGCGGCTGCGCCGCGTTGTCGGTTGTCAGTTATCGGTTGTTGGCTGCCACGCGGTTGCCGGTTAGCTGTCACGTTTGCGCGGCTCGTCAAGAACGACCACACAGCAGCGTTCCATCAACCGACAACCGATAACCGACAACGCGCGAAGCGCAGCTTACGAACGGTCCCGCGTCTTCCAATCCTTATCCAGGTCTGCCAGGAAGCTGGAAAGATCGTTGGCGTGCTCTTCCTCCATGGCCAGGATCCCTTCCAGCATGCGGCGGGTGGTGTAGTCGTCGTCGCCGATGTAGCGGATCATCTCCGTGTAGGAGTCGATGGCGACGCGCTCGGCCACCAGGTCTTCCTTGATCATGTCGAGGAGGTTCTGCCCCTCCACATACTCCGAGTGCGAGCGCATCAGCATCCCCTCGGGATTGAGATTCGGCGCGCCGCCGAGCTGCACGATGCGGCCGGCGAGCAGGTCGGCGTGTCCCTGCTCCTCGTTGGCGTGCTGCAGGAACTCCTGCGCGATCGGATCGGCGTTGATCCCCTGGGCCATGAAGTAGTGACGCTTGTAACGCAGCACGCAGACGATCTCCGTCGCCAGCGCTTCGTTGAGCAGCTTGATCACCGTCTCGCGGTCGCCGCGGTACGCGTCCGTCACCGCTCCTTCCTCGATGTGTTGCCGGGCCCGCCGGCGGAGCTCCTGGACGTCGGTCAGAAATGGCTTATCAGTCATGAACATCTCTCCTTCCAGCCTCAGCTTGCAAGAATCATCGCCGTTCCGCGCCGAAGCGGGTCTGGCGCGCATCATACGTTCGCCCGCGCCAGAGAAGTCTGCGCCGGATTCCTGTGATCCAGAGCGAGCGGACGAAGATCCAGGTCCAGATGCTGACCATCACCGGATGAAGCAGCAGCGCGTTGTCGAGCCGGTAGCGGAGCGAGCGAAAGAGGATGAGGCGCGTCACGGTGATCACCGCGACCGTGGCCATGCTGATCCGGTCGCCGGCGACGGCCAGGCCGTACGGGAGGATGTGGAAGACGACCGAACCGGCTGTGATCAGGATCCCGGCGACATAGTTGCGGCCGAAGACGGCAAAGGAGTTCTTGGTAAATCCCTCCACCACCTCCGCGAGACCGTGATACATCCGCAGCGAGACCAGATCGTCGGCCCGGACGGTTTCCGTCGCCTCGCCGCTCCGCCGTACCAGCCGGGCCAGAGCGACGTCGTCGACCACCGAATCCTTCAACGCCTCATGGCCGCCGATGGCCTCGTACCGCTCGCGTACGATGAGGTTGCCGGTCCCCCCGCCGATGGCCAGGGCGGCGATCCGGCTCCGGTTCGAGAGCCAGGTCGGCATGAACGTGAAACAGAACATGGCCAGCATCGGCATGGCCGCGTTCTCGCCAAGCCCGCGCATCTCGAAGTACGGCAGAAACGAGAGAAGCACGGGGCGGCGCGACTGCCAGTGCGCCACCGCCGCCCGGACCGCGGCTGAGGAATAGACGACGTCGGCATCGACGAAAAGGAGCATCTCCCCGCGCGCGAGACGGCTGCCCTGATGCAGTGCCCACGGCTTGCCCAGCCAGCCCGCGGGGGGCTCTTCGCCGTCGATCACCCGGAGCCGCTCGTTGTCGATCGCGCGCAGAATCTCACCCGTACCGTCTACCGATCGGTCATTGACGACAATGACTTCCAGATTGGGATAGGTCTGCGCCAGAAAGGCGCGCACGGTCCGCTCGATGATCCGAGCCTCGTCGCGGGCAGGAATGATGACGGAGACGAGCGGCTCCCGTGCCGTCTTCCCGTCCGCCTGCAAGCGAGGAATCAGGGCGAGATTGACGATGGTGCGTACGAACGCCAGGATCCAGGCGGCGAAGATGATGATGGAGAGGAGGCGCACGGCGTTCGGAGCTCAGAGTCAAAAGCAATGTTGAATGTTCAATGTTCAATGTTGAATGACGACCGTGACTTGTCTCTTCATTCAACATTCAACATTGAACACTCAACATTCAACATTGCCTATGACTCACACCGACCGCGACCCCGCAACCCCGCGACCGCGAAACCGCCCTTATGCCGGCCCCATCCGCCGTTGCGCTTCCAGCGCATAGGGCGACTCGGGGAACTCCGTCACGATGCGGCGATAGGCTTCCTTCGTCTTCTCGGCATTCCCCTGGGCATCCCAGGCATGCGCGAGCAGGGCCAGGATGGCGTCGGGCGGAAGGTTGGGATCGGACTTGGCGATCTCGGCTTGAAGCTCCTGCGCCACCTGCGGCGATTCGCCATTGTCGATCCGCAGACGGTAGAGACTGTAACGCGCTCCTGTCGTCAAAACCGACTTCGGATTGTCGTGGATGTAGGCTTCCAGGCGCTTCCGGGCATCGGCCAGGTCGCCTCGGTCCGCGGCGATGCGGGCGAGGTAGAGCGAGGCCACGTCACCGGCGTTGGTACCGGCGTAGCTCGTATCGACGGCTTTGAGCTGCTTCTCCGCCGCCGCCGTCCGCTCCGCTTCCGTCTTGAACTTCGCTCCCGGCTGTGGCTGGGCCCCTGGCGCGGGAAGCAGCGGCGACTCGATGGTATCCATCGCCTTGCTCAGCGCCAGTTGTGCCTTCTCCTCATGATTGGAGCGGTAGAAGTAGATTCCATACGCGAGGACGGCGATGACCACCGCGGCCGCGGTAATGGTCAGAAGAAGGCGCTGGTTTTCCTTCGCCCTGGTCGACCAGGAACCGACCTCGTCGACGAATTTATCGTGCTTCAAGTCTCTGCGTTGCTGACGATCCATGGACCGAACTGCCTCCGTAAAAGTGCGTGACTCTAACCCGGGGTGGAGGAACGGTCAAATGGGGACAGGGATTCCGGGGTGGGGGGTTGCTTGGTTGCTGGGTTGCTGGGGTTGCTGTGGTTGCTGTCTCGGGGTCGTCGCTGTTCGTCACCGCCGCAACCATCACATCAGCAACCAAGCAACTCAGCAACTCAGCAACTCAGCAACCGCAATACCGAGATACAATAACCCCGCTTCGGCACTATCCCTGCAGATGCGCGAGAGACATCGTCGGACCTTTATCAATTCGGGAGCATCCATGGCCGCGCGGGCGTTGACGGCAGCACTCATTACCTTTCTGGTTTCCGGTATCGCTGCGTACGCTGCCCCGGCTGAATCCGACTTCGGAGCGACGGTGCTCTGCTACCACATCGTCGAGTCGCCTCAGGACCCGCGGATGGAGGTCTCTCGCGAGACATTCCGCCAGCAGATGCGCTATCTGGCGATGACCGGCTACAACGTCATTCCGCTTCGCGAGCTCTATGAATACGTGAGCGGAAAGCGGGCCTCGCTGCCGCGCAATGCCATCGTGGTCACCATCGACGACGGCTGGCGCAGCACGTATACCGAGGTCTTTCCGGAGATGAAGCGCTACGGTTTTCCGTTCACCGTATTCATTTATCCGCAGATTGTCGGTCAGACCTCGCACGCCCTGAACTGGAAACAGATCAAAGAGATGTCGGACGCCGGCGTCGACTTCGAGAGCCACTCCCTGTCGCATCCGTTCCTCACGCGGCGGCGGCACGCCGAGCTCGACCAGCGCGCCTACACCGGCTGGCTGGAGCGGGAGCTGATCGACAGCAAGAGGTTGATCGAGCACGCCACCGGGAAGCCGGTGTTCTTCTTCGCCTATCCATTCGGCGACTACGACCACTTTCTCGTCGACAGCGTCGGCAGAGCGGGCTATGACGCCGCCCTGACCTGCGAAGCCGGCAAAGTGCGCCGCGGCAGCAATCCCCTCAGGATGCACCGCATGGTGGTCGAGAAGAAGATGGATTTCGTCTCCTTCCGCCACTACCTCGGCGCCGGCTCCATGCGCCTCGACGAGATGACCCCGCAGCCGGGCGTCATCTTCGATCCCGGGCAGACACTCACGGTCTCGGCAAAGATCCCCAATCACGACAAGATCGACCCGAAGTCGGTCGGCATGGCTCTGCTCAGCGTCCCGGGCGCTCTCCCCTTCTCCTATGACCCCAGCACCGGCGCGATCTCCGTCGCCGCGGTCAAAGAGGCGTTGAAGGGAACCTACCAGCGAGCCCTGGTCTGGGCCACCGACGCCAAATCCGGCAAACGGATCGAGGCCAGCTGGATCTTCAAGCTCCCCGAGCCCCGCCTCCCCGTATTACCCGCCATGATCACCGATCCCCTGCACGTCGCCCCAGCCGACGCCGCCCCGCAGGCGCAGTCGGGCGCCACTTCCATTGCCGCACCGGGTGGGGGTGGGTCGGGAACGACGGCGCGTGCGCAGTTGCCTCGCGCGCCGAAGGGGTCGTAAGCAACCACGCCGGCGTGCGCAGCCGCCGGCAGCGATTCGCGCATCGTGTTGTTGCGGACGTCCGCGGGATCGAGCATCGTTCGAACGTTTGCATGGGAATGGGCGTTTGTTGTGAGAGGTGAATGCAGATTGGAATTGATAGCTTCGCCGCGGCATATGACGACGCCAGCCTTGCGCTCAACCCATCGGACCGTTTGCGCAACCTGATCGAACAGATCGAGCATGCCGATCGAGTCGGGCTGGACGTATTTGGAATTGGTGAACACCACCGTCGCGACTATCTCGATTCCGCCCCCGCGGTCATTCTTGGAGCGGCCGCCGCGCGAACGGAGAACATTCGCCTCACGAGCGCGGTGACGGTCCTGAGCGCGGCAGACCCGGTGCGCGTGTTTCAGGAGTTCGCCACGCTTGATCTTCTTTCCCAGGGAAGGGCTGAGATTGTCGCCGGCCGCGGTTCATTCATCGATGCCTTCCCACTGTTCGGTTTCAAGCTCGATGACTACGACTCTCTCTTTGAAGAGAAACTCGATCTGCTCCTGAAGATTCGCGAAAACGAGCAAGTCCACTGGTCCGGCAGGCATCGCGCGCCTCTTACAGGCCAGGGCGTCTACCCGCGACCCGTGCAGAATCCTCTGCCGATCTGGCTGGGCGTGGGCGGCACGCCGCAATCGTTCGCCCGCGCCGGGGCGCTCGGACTTCCGTTGATGGTGGCCATCATCGGCGGCGAACCGGCGCGGTTTCGGCCGCTCGTCGATCTCTATCGCGAGACAGGACGTCGACACGGCTACTCACCCGACCAATTAACCGTGGGCGTGCACGCGCTCGGCTACGTCGCAGCAACGACGCAAAAGGCCGCGGATGATTTCTTCCCCGGCTATGCCCGCGCCTTCGCCAGTGTGGCGAAGGAACGCGGCTGGCCTCCGGTCACCCGCACAGGTTTCGACGCGCAGCGAGGTCCGCAAGGGGCGTTGCTCATCGGCAACGCCGACGAAGTGGTGGAGAAGATCATTCGACACAGTGAAGCGCTGGGAGGGATCTCCCGCATCACGTTTCAGATGAATGCGGCATCATTGCCTCACGCGAAGCTCATGCAGTCGACCGAAGTACTCGGTGCCCGTGTGGCGCCCGCCTTGCGCCAGGCTCTGGGCTGAGCGCCCGAACGAACGTATCCTGAGCCGTCTCCCGCCCTCGCGGATATCATCGATCGGAGCACGAGGACACGGAGCAGTATGGATTGGACGAACTTTTACTACCTGTGCGGATCCTCCGCGGCGGGGTTGACCGGCCTGATGTTCATCGCCGTGACCTTTGGATCGCGGTTGATCACGAAAGACAAGTTGTCGCAGGCCGACATGTTCCTGTCGCCGATTTGCTACCACTTCATCCAGGTCTTCTTCCTTTGTTGCGTCGCATCCGCTCCCACGGCCGGACCAAAGGTCCTGGGGCTCATCATCACCATCACCGCCGTATGGAGACTGGTGCGGATACCGAACTCCTACCGCCTGATGAAGACCGCATCTCAGGAAAGCAGCGATGTCGAGACGTCAGACTGGATTTTCGGTCTGTATCTGCCGGGAGCCTTGTACGCGTTGTTGATTGCAGCAGGAGTGTCGTACCTGCTCGGTTTGGCTGCAGCGCCGAACCTCTTCGCATGCTCCTTGATTTGCCTCTTGATGCTCGGAGTCCGAGTGGCATGGGACACACTCCTTTGGATCGCTACGAAGGTGGACTGAGAGGGTAAGAGCTTCCTGAATGCCTCCAACCTGTCCAGGTCGGACTGGAGAGTCCGACCTACGTTCACCAAATCAGAACCGCCGGCTGATGCCCGCCCCTATGAACACATTTGGCGGCGTGGTCCCGTGTGCGCCCCATCCTGCGGAAACATCGAGCTGGATGTTGCGGCCGATGATCCAGGCGGCGCCGGCGTCGACGATCAGCGAGGTTGTTCCTCCCTTTTCCTCGGGGGACTGCACGGCGCCGTCGACGAAGACGTTGGCGTGGTCGGAGATGTTGTACTGCACGGTGAGGGCGGCCAGTGCGGACGTAAAGCGGCCGGTGCCGTCGTCCTGGGAGGCGACGCCGATGTTCGGATTCAGCGACCACTTCTCGCCGAGGTTGATGTCGGCGGCAAGGCGGACATCGCCATTCGTGGTGTGGGAACGTTGCGCGCCGGAGCCGGACGGAACGAAAACCCGGGCGATCACGCCGAGCGACGGAGCATCGGCGAAGTGGTACTTCGCGCCGATCGAGAGCGGAGCGAATCCGTTGGCACCGTCGGCGTGGATGTAGCCGTTGCCTTCGACGCGCAGCTCGAACGCTTTGCTGAAGCCGTAGCGGAGCAGCAGCGGCGTGGAGAGTGATCGTCCGTCCGAGCCGTGGTCGCGCTCGAGACCGGCCTCGATCTGGAAAATGCCGGGACCGACGACGGCGCTGCCGTCAGCGATTCCGGGGCGATCGGGGTTGATGAGATCGGCGTCCTGCGCGAAAGCCGCAGAGGCGACGAAGAGCAGAGAGAGGAAAGCGACGTGCTTCATACAGGCAAGGGTAACGCAGGACCGCTCTGCTACCATGCGCCGCCATGGCGCTCACGTCGAAGCAACGCCAATACCTCAAAGGTCTCGCCCACGCTCTCGAACCGATCGTCCGTGTCGGCCGGGCCGGCGCCAGCCCCTCGGTGGTCGAAGAGACGAAGCGCTCTCTGGCCGCGCACGAGCTGATCAAGGTCCGTATCGAGTCCGACGACTCGTCCCAGCGCAAAGCGCTGGCCGAGGATCTGGCGCGGGAGTGCGGCGCGGACGTGGTTGCCACCATCGGGAAGCTGGCCATTCTCTACCGCGCCAGGGATGAGGATCCGGAGATCGAGCTGCCGTAGAGGCGGCGCTTCGCGCGTTGTCGGTTATCGGTTGTCGGTTGTCGGTTCATCACGGCCACTGGTGTTACGTGCCGAGATCGCTCACGGGCAGCTACGATCTGATCACTGACAACCGATAACCGATAACCGACAACGCACGAAGCGCAAAACAAAGGGCAGCCTCATCGGCTGCCCTTCGCAATTACGACTGTCGAGTAAGAACTACGGAAGCATCAGCTTGATCGTCACGCGGCGATTGCGCAGACGCCCTTCGGCGGTGTTGTCGGTGCTGGCCGGCTCGGTGGCGTCGCGGCCTTCGACCGTGATGCGCGACGGGTCGATGCCGTGGCGGCTCACCAGGTAGTCGCGGACCGCTTCGGCGCGGCGGCGATCGAGATCGTGATTCGGACCGGTGTTCTCTTTGTCGTCGTTGTAACCGATGACGATGGCCGTGGAGGTCGGCTCCTGCTTCATGCGGAGGGCGACGTCATCCAGGATGGCCTTGGCGATGTTGGTCAGACGCGCCGAACCGGACTCGAAATGGATCTCGTCAGTGCGGAGCTCGGTCGGAACGTGCGGCGGCGTCACCGGAGGCGGCTCAGGCGGAGCAACCGGTGTCGGAGGAGGCGGAGGCGGCGGCTCCGGCGTCGGAGGGGGCGGCGGAGGCGGAGGAGGAGCGACAGCGGCGAGGTGGAGCGGCGAGTAGGTGATGCCGACGAGCGCGGAGAACGCGCAATCATCGAGCTCCGTCACGCGGCACTCGCTGTGATCGCGGCTGAACTTTGCCACGTTCCAGCGCACGCCTCCGTTGAGCGACCAGCCCGAATCGCCGATCCAATGCCGCAAGCCGGTGTCCAGCAGAATCGGTGAGCGCGGCTTCACGTCGCCGCCGGTATACATCTTTGTGCTGGCCTCTGTGATCCAGTTGGTCGTCTGCCACATGTGAAGCGGATGATTCCAGCCAACTTCGAAAAGAGCCTCATTCGGAAGCTTGACCGAATCGGGGAAGAGCGTCGGGAAGTTCGAGTTCTTTGCGCTGCGATCGCCGACGACGGTGTACGACCCACCGACCGTGAACTGGCTGGCGGTGTAGTGCAGACCGGCGCCAAAGTTCGTGCTTCCGCTGGCGATACCGCTGTCTTTGTTGCCCGTCGGAATGTCGGCGAACAGCGTGACGGCAAACTTGGAGGTGGCAGTCGGCGCGCCGAAGCTGAACTTCGTGTCCAGGTGCAGGGGAGCCAAACCGCTATCGGAGAATTTCCCCTGGTAGTAGCGTCCGTTGATGAACCCGTTGCGATCGCCGCCGGAACCGGCGATGCGGTCGAAGGGGAGCGAGGCCGATATTTCCCAGTTGTCAGTCAGGCCATACCCTATCGACGCGTTGATGCGGTAGAGGTCATAGCCCATGTCCTTGTGGGCGCGAGCCGACGGGATGATGAAGGGGGCTGGGGCCGCATCGAGTCCCCAGTTCTGGTAGTACACACCGAAGGACCAGTCGCCCCGGCGCAGCGTGTCGGCCGTGATGACAGTGAACAGCCCGGTCTCACCGGACGATGTCGGCGCCACGAGCGCTGCCTGGTCCGCCGTCGAGATCGACGACAGCGAGCTTGTTTGTGCCAGAAGCGACGGTACGACGAGGAAGCAAACCAACGGGATCAGGGATCGAAGTCTCAGATGCAACAAGTAACACCTCCTAAAGTTCGCACGGTCCGTCCGCGATGTACTGCTCGGCGCGGTTTACAAAAGATGTGCCAGAGTCATGCGAATGTAAACGATAAAGGCTTCAACGTCTTGAGCTTACCATACCTTGAGTGACGCAACATCAGCCCTTATTCGGCCCTTTTGATACGATGCCGCGATGCGCATCCAGCCGATCGCGGTTACGTTCGCGGTAATTCTTGCAGCGGCCACCGTCTTTGCCCAGGAGGCGCCACCTCCGCGGATACCACCTCCCACTCCTCCCCCGCAGACCACACCCCCTCAGCCGGCACCCGTTCCGGAGACTCCCCCGACGACCCCGCCGGCTCCTGCTCCGACGCCTGAAACAGAGCCGCCGGCATTGGAACCGCAGCCCGCGCCGACTACGACAACCCAACCGACGCCTCCCCTTTCCACCGTCGCCGCCAGCGGATACGACCGCCGCGACGCGCTGCCGAACATCTATCTCGCCGACGGCCGGGCCAGCATCCGCCTGCGGAAGCTGATCAAGAACGTGTTGTTCGAAAGCCAGATCGACTACAAGTTCGTCACCGGCGACATCAGCACCTTCCTTCGCTACAAGTACTACGCGCAGGACTTCACCTACAAGATCGCCGTCTTCGACTCGATCTCGTTCGGCGCCATCGGCAGCCATCAGGACGAATTCGAGCGCACGCGCGGCGGCTTGCTGCTGCTCGAGTTTCCGCGCGACTACAACCATCGCTATTTCACGCTGCTGCAGGACGATCGCCTCACCTTCGGCGACGTGACGCGCGTCGACAACCGCAAGAACAATATCTACACGAAGCTCGGCTACCAGTACGGCACCGAGTTCGACGAGACTCTGAACTCGATCGTCGGTGAATCGCGCGGCCGCCTGGTGCCTGTCCTCACGGTCTTCCGTGACCTCGGGCCCCAGAAGTTCAGCTTCGCCGCCGCGCTGACGCAGGCGGGGAAGGTGTCCACGGGCGACTACAAGTACACGAAGCTGGAGGCCGAGGGCATCAGGCGATGGGACGTTTCGTCGACGTCATTCGTCGTTACCCGCGCACACATCGGCACCTTCCTGGCCAAGCAGTTTCTCTGCAAGGACACTCCGGAAGTTCCGCCGGTGGAGTGCTATTCGATCCCCGGCTACGAGATGTTCAACCTCGGCGGGAGTGAAGCGCTGCGATCCCTCTCCACAACCAACGACGTCTCCGATGGGACGAATGAGTTCCACATGACGAACGAGTATTTCGTTCCCGTCTTCCGCAACCGCGACTTCCGCTACCGGGAGCTGCACTTCAATACCGCCTATGCCATCGCCTACGCGGGCTTCGGGAATGCCGCCTTCGCGTATCAGGATGTTCTGAAGACGAGGGACTTCGCGGTCGACGCGGGCATCGGCACGGAGATGCAACTGACGGTGCGCGACTACGAGGTCCTGCTCAGCGTCCTCTTCGCTCACACGATCCGTGCGCCGGCCGAGCGGAAGAGCAATAAGGTTCAGTTCACACTTCACACGGCGCGGTGATGCGGTTGCGCGGTCTCGCGGTTGCGGGGTCTCGCGGTGGGTTGCAAGGTTGCTGGGTTACTGGGTTGCAAGGTGAACCGGCCAATTTGCAAGCAAGGAAACCAAGCAACTCAGCAACCGCGAAACCGCGCAACCGGCTCATTACCTCTGCAGCGCCATCTGCACCGCGCGCACGCCATCGATGTTCTTGACCAGGCTGACCGCTACGTCCTTCTGAACTTCGTTGGAGACCGTGCCGCTGAGGCGAACGACGCCGTTCGTCGAAACGACCACGATCTGCGTTCCGTCCAGCCCGCGGTGAACGGACAGCTCGCGCTCCGCGGCGCGCTTGATGCGTGCGTCGTCAGGAGCGTCCGCCACCTGGATCAGGTTGGCCACGCGTGAGAAACCCATCGACTGCGCGACGGTCGCCGCCTTCTCTGCCGCGGCCCGGTCGGTCGTCCTGCCTCGAAGGACGACGACGCCACCGACCTCCACCGCGCGAAGATCTTCGACTACGACACCGGCCGTTGCGAACTGAGGTGTAAGGTCGCGCGTCGCGGGCTGCTGCGCCAGTAGGGGGACTGTCGAAAGGACGAACGCGGCGACCACCGCTGTCACGCCGATTCTTGTTTTATTTGCTCTCATGACCATCAGAAAAGCATCTGCCATGCCAGCAATTAGTAGCCTGATTACAATAGCTTAGCGAACGATCAGACCACTCGGGAGGACAAGGTGACCACTAATGGCTCGCCGCTGCCCGAACCATGCTCGTGATGCATCTCCACATGCCAGATCAGCAATAGCAGCAGCCCGACGAGGGCGACCATGGCCAGGAGAGCGGTGATTCTTCGAAGCACAATCATGATGATGAGGCAATGCGTGTGCCCGACATCTTACGACGAGGGAGTCGGGGATCGGGAGTCGGGCGTCGGAGAAGAAAGGATTACCCGACATCCGACCACCGACTCCCGACCCCCGACTCCCTCGCCCGAGCTATCATCCGCCGCGCATGAAGGCGATCCTGATCCGCGAACACGGTGGCATCGACAAGCTGGAGATGGCCGATGTCCCCGACCCCACCGCCCACCCCGGCGAAGCGGTCGTCCGCGTCCGCGCCGTCGCCCTCAACCATCTCGACATCTGGCTGCGGCGCGGCGTTCCCGGCCACAAGTTCCCGCTGCCGATGATTCCCGGATCCGAGGTGGCGGGAGTGATCGAGTCGGTCGACGATCCGCGCTGGAAAACCGGCGACGAAGTGATCGTCGCTCCCGGCTACTCCTGCGGACTCTGCGAAGCCTGCCTCTCCGGCAATGATCCGCTCTGCCGCCAGTCCGGCATCTTCGGGGAGACGGTCAGCGGCGGCGCGGCCGAAAAGATCGCCGTGCCGGTCCGCAACCTGATCCGCAAGCCGGCCGGGCTGTCGTTCGCCGAGGCAGCCGCGATTCCGCTCGACATGCTCACCGCGTGGCATATGCTCGTGGCCCGCGCGCAACTGCGGCCAGGGGAAACGGTGCTCGTCCAGGCCGGGGGCTCCGGCGTCGGCAGCGCCGCCATCCAGATCGCGAAGTTGTGGGGTGCCACCGTCTACGCCACCGCCAGCACAGACGTGAAGGCATCCCGCGCGAAGTCCCTCGGCGCGGACGAGATCATCGTTCACACGCGGGTCGATTTTCTTGATGAGGTCCGCCGCCTCACCGGCAAGCGCGGCGTCGACGTCGTCGTCGAGCACGTCGGCGGAGAAACGTTCGAGCGCTCCCTGCGCGCCCTCGCCAAAGGGGGCCGCCTGGTCACCTGTGGATCCACCAGCGGCGCCGACGTGGCGATCAACCTTCGCCTGGTCTTCTTCAAGCTCCTCTCCATCCTCGGCTCGACGATGGGAAGCCTGGCCGAGCTGCACGAGATCATGAAGTTCGTCGAAGCCGGTCGCCTGCGCCCCGTCATCGACCGCGTCTTGCCGCTGGCCGAGGTTGCCGAGGGACATCGCATTCTCGAAGCGAGAGAGGCGTTTGGGAAGATTGTGTTTTCTGTGCAGTAGCGCGTTTGGGTGTTGTGGGTTATCGGTTATCGGTTATCGGTGATCCGGCTCCTCGACAACCGATAACCGACAACCGACAACTCAGACCACAGCACCTCGTAACCGCGCCATAATCACCACGTGCCCCGCATCCACTTACTCCCCTCCGATCTGATCAACCAGATCGCTGCCGGTGAGGTCGTGGAGCGTCCGTCCTCGGTGGTGAAAGAGCTCGTCGAGAATGCCATCGACGCCGGGGCGACGGTCATCGACGTCCTCCTCGAAAACGGGGGCAAGAAGTTGATCGAGGTGCGCGACAACGGTCACGGGATGGCGCACGACGACGCCCTTCTCGCGCTCGAGCGTCACGCCACTTCGAAGATCGCCGGCTTTGACGATCTGGCACAGGTGCGGACGCTCGGCTTTCGCGGCGAAGCGCTGCCGTCGATTGCCAGCGTGTCACGCTTCACGCTGACGACCTGCGACGGCACCGCCGATGCCGCCATCGAGATCGAATGCGATCCGCTGACCGGCGCGCGCACATCGCGTCCTGCCGCGCGCGACCGCGGCACCACCATCGTGGTGCGCGAGCTGTTCGAGAACGTCCCCGCGCGGCGCAAGTTCCTCAAGTCCGCCGACGCCGAGTTCCGGGCGATCGTGACCATCGTCTCCTCGTACGCGCTCCCTCTCCCCTCGCGCGCTTTCCGCGTCGAGCACAACGGCCGGACCGTCGTCGACCTCCCGCCGGCAACGACGATGCGCGACCGCGTCGCCCAGATCATCGGCAACGACGCCGGTCCATTTCTGGAAGAAGTCGACATCACCATCGACAGGGTCCACGCCTCCGGCTACGTCACGCGCGGTCTTCGATTCGGTAGCCGACGCAATCAGTTCTTTTTCGTCAACGGCCGGCTGGTGAAAGACCGCGTGCTGACGCATGCGGCAAACCGAGGAGCGGAGGCGTTCGACTTCGACGGCCATCCGGCCATCGTGCTGTTCGTCGACATCGAGCCGGACCTCGTCGATGTGAACGTACACCCAGCGAAAACGGAGGTGCGCTTCCGCGACTCCAGCTCCGTGCATGTTGCAGTCGAACAGGGGATCAAACGCGCGCTCGGAGGGGCGGAAGAAGGGTCGGAACTGCTCCAAGCTGCGGCACCGGCACCGCCCCCGGCGCTCTTCTCACCGCAACGGTTTGACGATGCGCCCCGTGCGTATCTCCCCGAGTTCACCCCGCTCTTTCAGCGTCAGAGCGTGGTGCAGCCGCCGCTGCGCGAACAGACGGCGACGATCGAGGCGCCGCTGCTCGCGGACGGGCCGCGGCTCGGCGATCTGCAGGGGCGGGTCATCGGCCAGTACCGGATGAGCTACATCGTCATCGACACGCCGACCGGCCTGCGCCTCATCGATCAGCACGTGGCCCACGAGCGCGTCCTCTACGACCGTTACTTCGACCGCGCCGCCGAACAGACGCCGGTCACACAACAACTCCTGACGCCGATTCTCTACGAGAGCGGCGCCGCCGAAAGCGCCGTTCTGGAATCGCATCTCGCCGAGTTGCGCGTAGTCGGATTCGACATCGAGCGTTTCTCCGGCAACGTCTTCGCCATCGCCGCCGTCCCGCCGGAGCTGGTCAAGAGCGACGTCGAGGCCTTCCTGCACAAGCTCGTCGACGCCTCGCTCGACGAGCGCTCGCACCTGCTCCACGTCCGCGAAAAAGTCTGCGCCTCTCTCGCCTGCCAGGCCGCCATCAAAGTCCACCGCCCACTCAACGGCGAAGAGATGGCTCGCCTCACCGCCGAGCTCCTCGACTCCTCGAACCCCTTTGCCTGCCCCCACGGCCGCCCGATCATCGTCGACATCCGCCACCTGGACATCGAAAAGCACTTCCACAGGAAGTAGATCTGCGAACACCTCTTATCCGCAGATGACGCAGATGAACGCAGATTCCTTTGCCATTCGACGCCGCCGAGGGATCCTCGGCGGATGCGCATTCCCTCCCGACTGCTCGGAAAACGGGGCGAGCGGCGCGCTGCCTGGTACTACCGGCTGCGCGGATACCGCATCGTGGAGCGTAACCTCCGCATGCGCGGCGGCGAGATCGATCTCGTCGTGCGGCGCGGAGGAATGCTCGTCTTCGTCGAGGTGAAAACGCGGCAGAGCGTCGCCGCCGGCTACGGTGTCGACGCCGTCGACCGCCGCAAGAAACTGCAGATCATCAGCCTGACCTCGGCCTATCTGGCCCGTCATCCACACGACGGCGAGGTCCGTTTCGACATCCTCTCGCTCTTCTGGACAGGCTGGCGATTCGTCGTCAGTCACTACCCTGACGCGTTCCGCCCGATCGCGGATCGGTTCCGCCCGTGGAGGTGGACGATTTGAGAGGCGGCAATTGACCCTTCCTGCGCGCCTCCTCGCCTGCTTTGCCGAGCCGCAGGCACAAGTTGCGAAGCTGGGAAACGCGATGAATGCGGAGTGAGATCGCGGTGGGTGACATGTCAACTTTCATCGCGCAGCCTCTTGATGTCGTCTTGATCGGTTCCGCTCATACGCCCTGACTTCAGCTCGATCAACCCTTCCCGCGAAACGACGCTGATCGAGCCGAATTCGGAGTCGACTCTGATTCGATCACGCCAAACACTTTCGAACGCGGGTGTCACCAACAGGAGATCGAGCATGAGCGTATCCCCGGCTGGATCAATCTTGGTAACGCGACGAATCTCCATCTTTCCATGATCAAAGTGCATCGGCTTCGCGCGGATGCGGAACCCGAGTGGCTCTACCGCAGGATAGACCCGCTCCTCGTCCTCGGGCCGAATCATTAGATCAATGTCTACAGTAGCGCGGGGAAGACTGTGAATGGCCATGGCCATTCCGCCGCACACGGCGTACTCGATGCCATGCTCCGCGAGCGCGGTGATCACGGCTTCGAATTCGACGGCGAGATCGATCATGGTGTTACCCCGCCAACACCTCACGCAACGCCTGCCCCGCGTGCTCGATCGCTTCGTTCAGCTTGTCCGGATCCTTGCCACCGGCCTGGGCGAGGTCCGGTTTGCCGCCACCCTTACCGCCGACGATCGGGGCGAGCTTGTTGATCAGAGCGTTGGCGTTTACGCGGTCGAGGAGATCCTTCGTCACGGCGGTCAGGAGCGTGACCTTGCTGTCGGTCACTGAGCCGAGGACCACCACGCCGGACTTGAGCTTCGAGCGGAAGGTGTCGGCGAGATTGCGGAGATCGCCGCCGCTGACGTCGTCAATGCGGCGGGCCACCAGCTTTACACCGTCGATGTCGATGGAATCCTCAGCTTGCGAGGAGACGACCGTGCCGCCGCCGGCCACTTTCAGCTTGAGCTGTTTGAGCTCTTTCTCCAGCGACTTCTGCTTCTCCTGCATCGTGCGCAACTGCGCGGGGAGGTCCTCGAGACGGACGTTGAGCTGCTGCTGCACTTCGTGCGCCGCATCTTCGATCGTCTGAAAGTACGCCAGCGCGCCGCGGCCGGTGAGCGCTTCCATGCGGCGCACGCCGGCGGCAAGCGAACGGTCGCTGGTGATCTTGAACAGCCCGATGTCGCCGGTCCTGTTGACGTGGCAGCCGCCGCAGAATTCGCGCGAGAAATCGCCGGCGGTGACGATGCGCACGTTCTCGCCGTACTTCTCGCCGAACATGGCCACCGCCCCGGTCTTCTTCGCCTCGGCGATCGGCATGACCGTCTTCGTGACTTCGAGGTTCTCGCGGATTTTGTCGTTGACGATTTCCTCGACTCGACGCAACTGTTCCTCGGAGGGAGGTATGTGGTGGGTATAGTCGAAACGCAGCCGGTCCGGCGCGACGAGCGACCCTGCCTGCTGGACAGTCTCTCCCAGCACATCCTTCAGCGCCTTATGCAGCAGGTGCGTCGCCGTGTGATTGGCGGTCGTATCGAGACGCGTCGGCACCGGCACCGAGGCGCGGACGTTCATGTTGATGCTGAGGTGTCCCTCATCGACGCGGACGCGGGAGACGATCAGTTCACCGACCGGCTTCTGCGTGTCGAGCACCGAGGCCCGGCCGCCGTCCCACTCCAGCGTGCCGGCATCGCCGATCTGGCCGCCCGACTCGGCGTAGAACGGCGTCGGAGAAAGAACGACCTCTCCTTCCGCGCCGTGATGGATGACGTCCTGCTCCTTGCCAGCGATGACGATCGCTTTCACGGTCGAGGGAACGTCGACAAGTCGATCGTAGCCGACGAATTCGACCGGGCCGGTCTTCTCAGCGACCTTTGCGAAGGTGGCGGCATCGGTCGACGATTGGAACTTCGATGATGCTTTGGCCTTCGCCTTGGCGCCGGCCATCATCGTCTCGAAGCCTTCGTGGTCGAGGGTGACTCCTTCTTCCTCGGCCATCTCGCCAATCAGATCGACCGGGATGCCGAAGGTGTCGTAGAGGCGGAAGAGCTCCTCTCCGCCGAGGATGCGCTCGCCGCGCGCGCGAATGGCATCGAGCACCGCGCCGACGCGCTCCATCCCGGAGCTGAGCGTGCGCGAAAAACGCTCCTCCTCGGAGGCGAGCGTTTGCAGAACTGCTTCGCGGCGCCCACCGAGGTCCGGATAGGCCGAGCCCATCGACTCGATGACGGCGTCGACCAGTCTCGAAAGGACCACCGGCTTCGGCAACTTGCGTCCGAAACGGATGGCGCGGCGGATGATACGGCGCAGCACGTAGCCGCGCCCCTCGTTCGACGGGATCACGCCGTCGGCGATGAGAAACGACGACGCCCGCGAGTGATCGCATAGAACGCGGACGGCGGTATCGAGCTCGTCGTCCATCCTGCCGCCGTATGCGTATCCGCTCTCGCCAGCGATCGTGCGCATGATCGGAGCGAACAGATCGATGTCGTAATTCGTCGCGCACTTTTGTAAAACGCTGGCGACCCTCTCCAGCCCCATGCCGGTGTCGACCGACGGCGCGGGGAGCGGGGTGAGCACGCCGCCGGCGCCGCGGTCGTATTGCATGAAGACCAGGTTCCAGATCTCCATGGTGTCGTCGCCCTCGCCGTTGACGAGAGCGGCCACGTTCTTCGACATGTCCTCGCCGCGGAAGTAGTGCATCTCCGAGCAGGGGCCGCACGGACCGGTGTCGCCCATCGACCAGAAGTTGTCCTTCTTGCCGAAGCGCAGCACGCGGTCGGGCGACGCGCCGGCTTTCACCCAGAGCGCCGCCGCTTCCTCGTCGGCCGGAACACCGTCACCCCCTTCGAACACGGTGAACCAGAGGCGATCGACCTCGAGGCCCCAGACGTCGACGATCAGCTCCCAGGCGAACTTGATCGCATCTTCCTTGAAGTAATCGCCGAAGGAGAAGTTGCCGAGCATCTCGAAGAAGGTGTGATGCCGCGCCGTGCGGCCGACGTTCTCGAGATCGTTGTGCTTGCCGCCGGCGCGGACGCACTTCTGCGAGGTCGTGGCACGCTTGTAGTCCCGCGGCTCGCGTCCGAGGAAGACGTCTTTGAACTGGTTCATCCCGGCGTTGGTGAAGAGCAAGGTCGGATCGCCCGCCGGAACGAGCGAAGAGCTGGGCTGTTCACGGTGGCCGTTCTTCACGAAATAGTCGAGGAACTCTCTACGAATCTGATTGGTGGTCGGCAACAAGGACTCTCCTGAACGCGGCGAGATCGTAACAGCGGCGGTGGGGAGTGTCATCCCGGGGGTTGGGGTGGTTGCTGAGTTGCTTGGTTGCCTGGTTGCTGGGTCGCGCGGTCTCGAGGTTGCGCGGTCTCGCGGTTGTAGCTTGCAAAGATGCTCACAGCGTTCACCCCGCGACCCAGCAACTTTGCAACCCAGCAACCCTCAGATCCGGTACTTCTCTCGCAGAGTCCGCAGATGGTGCAGCTCGTGGCCGGCCATGTGGAAGGCCAGACCGCGCACGGAGGCTTCATAGCCGTTGACGATTCCCCTCCGCTGCCACTCCTCGGCGGTCAGCGGATCGAAGAGAGTGAGCGTGGCGGCGCGCACGGCGCGGTATTCGGCGAGGAGAGCAGCGAGAGGCCGCGACTCGAAGTCGGTGGCGGCGACGTAGTCGTTCTCATCGAATCCCGGCAACGGACGGGTGTCGCCGCGCGCCACGCAGAGCGCGCGGTAGGCGAAGATGCGCTCGTCGTCGATGAGGTGTCCGACCACTTCCTTCACGGTCCACTTGCCGGGCGCATATCGATGGGCGCGGACGGCATCCTCGTCGAGCGATTCGAGCAGGGCGACGACGTCCTTCCCTTGAGCGTCGAGGGCTCCGACGGCATCGTCGCCGGTGACGTAATCGATATCGGTCTTGGCGTAGGAGGCAAATTCCGCGTCCGAGGGGCGTCCACTGATCATCACGGCTCCTTATGCCATCAACTCGCGAACGACATCCACGGCAAGACTGCTCTCGTACCCCTGGCGGAACAGGTAGGCGACCAGCTTTTCGCGGATCGAGGCATCGTCGTCGCGGCGTCGGAGGACGGCCAGGCGTTTTCGCGCTGAGACGAGGGCGGCGGCGCGCTCGTCGTGCTCGGGAAGACTCTCGCTTAGCGCACGTGTGATGGTGTCGCCCTCGACGCCGGCGGCCACGAGCTCGCGCTTGATACGTAGAAGGCCGATGCCCTTGCGGACGCGCGTGCGCACGTGCGCCGCCGCGAAGCGGTCGTCATCGAGCCACCGTTCGCGGCGCAGACGGTCGATGGTCGTATCGATGACGTCGCGGGCGAACTCCTTCATCTCCAGCTTCCGCCGCAGCTCCCCCTCGCTGTTGAAGCGATGGTTGAGGATGCGCATCGCGGCGATGTTGCAACGCTCGAGATCTTCGGGCACGAGGGGATTCCGCGCACTCAAACCGTATTCGAGAAATCGAACGGCGACTCGTCCGCGAAGGGGTCGCTGTCCCCTTGCACCGTCAGCTTCGCATCCATCTCCTCGCGGGCCATGTCGGACGTCGACTGGATTCCGGAGAGTTTGAGGCGGAACTCGTCCGGATTCGAGGCGCGGCGGAGCGCTTCGTCGAGCGTGATCAACCCGTTCTTGTAGAGGACGTACAGCGATTGATCGAACGTCTGCATGGCGTACTGCGACGTCCCCTGGCTGATGGCGTCCTTGATCAGCTTCGTCTTTTCCTTGTTCTCGATGCAGTCCCGGATGTACGCCGTCGAGATCATGACCTCGGCGGCCGGAACGCGGCCGAGTCCATCAGCCCGAGGCAGCAGGCGGAGGGAGACGACGGCCTTCAGCACCGCCGCGAGCTGCAGGCGGATCTGTTTCTGCTGGTGCGGCGGGAAGACCGAGATGATGCGGTTGATGGTCTCGGTGGCGTCCATCGTGTGCAGCGTCGACAGCACCAGGTGGCCGGTCTCGGCGGCGGTGAGGGCCGTCTCGATGGTCTCGTAGTCGCGCATTTCGCCGACCAGGATGACGTCCGGGTCCTGGCGCAGTGCCGAGCGCAGCGCCTGCGAGAACGACTTCGTATCGACCTCGATCTCGCGCTGGTTTACGATCGACTTCTTGTCGCGGTGCAGGAACTCGATCGGATCCTCGACCGTCATGATGTGCTCGGTGCGGTGGGCATTGATGTAATCGATCATCGCCGCGAGCGTGGTCGACTTACCGGATCCGGTGGTCCCCGTGCAGAGGATCAGGCCGCGCCGCTCTTCGCAGATTTTCTCGAGGACGACCGGCAGCATCAGCTCGCGGATGGAAAGGATCTTGACGGGGATGACGCGCAGGACCATGCCCACGGTGCCGCGCTGCTGGAAGATGTTGCAGCGGAAACGGCCAAGGCCCGGCACCGAGTAGGCGATGTCGATCTCGTAGTTGTTCTTGAACTTCTCCTTCTGGCGGGAGGACATGATCGAGAAGGCCATGGCGATCGTGTCTTCCTGCATGAGGCGCTTGAGCTCGACCAGCGGCACCAGCTCCCCATCGACGCGGATCACCGGGTGCGAGCCGACTTTGATGTGAAGGTCCGACGCGCGGCGCTCGGCGGCAATTTTCAGAAGATCGTTGATGTGCACGGGGTCACCTCGATGTTGAGCCGTACATTTTACGCCATCGCTGAATACAATCGCGCGTTCATGACTCTCACCCGCCACGACGATCTCTCTCTTCGCTACGTCCTAAATGTTCCGAGCGGCAAGCTGGACAGCGCGGAAATGCCGCTGGTTCTCCTGATGCACGGCCGCGGCGCGGACGCGAATGACCTTGCCGACATCGCCCCGATGATCGATGGCGGATACCGCTTCGTCTTTCCGAACGCGCCGAAGGCGTTCGAACCGATGCCGGGCTACTCCTTCGGCTTCTCCTGGTTCGACGGCTGGCCGCCCGAGGGCGACTCCATCGTGCAATCACGCACGCAACTGCTCGCGCTCATCGACGAGCTGGTCACGCGCTATCCAACCCCCGAGGGGAAGATCGTCGTCGCCGGCTTCTCGCAGGGAGGGATGATGGCCATCGACGTCGGTTTCCGCACGACGCAGAAAGTAGCCGGCATCGTCGTCATGAGCGGCGCCATTTACGAGGCCGACAAACCGCCGCTGCGCAAGATGCCGATGCTGATCATCCACGGCACGCAGGACGACATGGTTCCCGTCCTCGAGGCGCGCCGCACCAGACATGTGCTCGAGGAGCACGGCGTCTCACCGGAGTATCACGAATTCGCGATGGGTCACCATGTGACGCCGGAGTCGATGGATGTGGTTCAGGCCTTCCTCGGGCGGGTGCTGAGCGATTAGATCCACAACGCGCGCAGCTCGATCTCGACCGCATCGAACGGTTCGGCGCGAACGACGTCATCGCCGGCGAAGTTGCCGGCAACGACCCATCGGTCATTTTCGAGCCGCAGGACCTCGAGTGTTCGATCGACCGGATCGACCAGCCACACGTGCTGGACCCCATGCTCTTTGTAGATCGGGAGTTTCTTTACACGGTCGATGCGCGCGGTGCTCGGCGATTGAACCTCGCACAACCAGTCAGGAGCGACCTCGAATGCGGCCGCATCCGGAAAGACCGGCATTCGCTCGCGCCGCCAACCGGCGAGATCGGGAACGATTGCGTTGCCGCCGAGGTGGAGCTCGGGTTCATCGATGATCCACCAGCCCCCCGGTCCGCCGTCGCCGCTGTCGAAGGAGTTACCGAGCTTCACACCAAGAACACTGCTGGTGCGCGCATGTCTCGAGGCTGGACGGGGCGAGGTGTACAGCTCTCCGTCGATCAACTCGGCGACGAGGTGATCCGGGACCTTTAGCAGATCCTCATATGTCGCACGGCGCAGTGCCAGTTCCGTCATTCGCGAAAAGGATACCTCGGTCGCGCGTTCCTCGCCGGACAATACCTCGCTATGATGCGCCCCATGAACGACTTCGCCGCCCTTTACCCGCAGCATTTCGAGACCGTCAAAGCCAGGCACGACCGCGCGCTCGCCGAGGCCGGCTACGACCACATCATCATCTTCGGCGGCGAGATTCACATTCAGTTTCTCGACGACACCTACTACCCGTTCAAGGTCAACCCGCACTTCAAGTCGTGGGTGCCGGTCGTCGACAACCCGCATTGCTTCATCGTCTACACGCCGGGGCAGACGCCGCGGCTGGTCTACTACCAGCCGGTCGACTACTGGTACAAGCCGGCCGGTGCGCCAAGCGGATACTGGGTCGATCACTTCGACGTCCAAGTCATCGGCACCGCCGAAGCGGCCAGAGAACACTTCCCGAAGAGCGGCCGCACAGCGTTCGTCGGCGAGCCGAATGACCTGCACGGCGGCGAGACGAATCCCGAGGCACTGCTCAACGCGCTGCACTTCGAGCGCTCGTGGAAGACCGATTATGAAATCGCCTGCCTCACGGAGGCCAACGTTCGCGGCGTGCGCGGACACCGCGCCGCAGCACGCAGCTTCCGCGACGGCAAGTCGGAGTTCGAGATTCACATCGACTATCTGCTGCAGTCGAGCCAGGCCGAAGAAGAGCTGCCGTACGGCAACATCATCGCCCTCAACAACAACGCCTCGGTGCTGCACTATCTGAATCACGAGCGCGAGCAGCCGGGCGATCTTCGCTACTCATTCCTCATCGACGCCGGCGCGCAGTGCAACGGCTACGCCTCGGACATCACCCGCACCTACGCGCGCGACGAGCAGGGCGAATTCGCCCGGTTGATCGAGGCGATGGACGCGATGCAGCAACGCCTCTGCACGATGGCAAAGCCGGGGATCAACTACATCGACATCCACATGGCCGCGCATGCCGGCGTGGCGGCGATCCTTCACAACTTCGGCTTCGTGCGCGAGCTCGATGCCGACGGCATCGTCGAAAAGCGCATCAGCTCCACGTTCTTCCCGCACGGCGTCGGCCACTTCCTCGGCTTACAGGTTCACGACGTGGCCGGCTTCCACGGGAACCGCGCCGGTTGCATCATCGCCAAGCCCGAGGGACATCCGTATCTTCGCCTGACGCGCATCATCGATCCACGCATGGTCTTTACGATCGAGCCGGGCCTCTATTTCATCGAGTCGCTGCTGGCCGATCTGCAGAAGAGCGAGAACGCCAGGTACGTGAACTGGACGAAGGTCGACGACTTCCGCAAGTTCGGCGGCATCCGGATCGAGGACGATGTCGTCGTCACGGATGATGGTCACGTCAACCTGACGCGGCAGGCGTTCGCGGGCTAACTCAGCGCCGAGGTACAGGCGCGGCAGCGGCGCGCGACAGCGGGCACCTTCTCCAGGCACTCGGGACACGTCTTCGTCGGTTCCGCAGGCGCGGGCTTCACGAGCGCTCTGACGATCAGGAACACGACGAACGAAATGATGAGAAAGTCGAGGACCGTGCCGATGAAGTGACCGTAGAGAATGGCGCTCTCGGATGTCTTGCCGGCTGCATCCGTCACCTTCGAGAGGACGATCCTCGCCTGCCGCCAATCGCCCTTGGGTAGCAGAAGCCCGATCACCGGCATCAGGATGTCCGAGGCCAGCCCCGAAACGACGTTACTGACTGCCGCTCCGATGATGACGCCAATGGCCAGCGCCAGCGCATTCGTCTTCGTGAGAAATCCCCGAAATTCTCGGATCATTGACGACGTCCTCCAGCGGAAGACATCATAGACGCAACGTCGCCGGCTCCATCCTCTTCCGCGCTTCCGTCGCCCACGGCGAGGCCGGATCACGCGCCAGGTAGTCGCGCCACGCGGACCGGGCCGAGTCGGAGCCGGCGCCGTGGAGCGTTTCCGTGGCGATGGCGCGGTTCCAGGCAGCTTCCGGCGCTCCGCTGATGCGCCACGCCTTTTCGGCACAGCGAAGCGCTTCGTCGTCCGTCTTCGGATGGACGGCTGTCCGATTCGACAGCGCTGCCGAGAGGTCGTTCAGCAGCCGTACATCATTCGAATCATCGATGGCCTCGGCCACGCGGTGCCGGCCGGTCTCGGCCAGCAAGGCCTCGTGCAGCGTGTCGACGGCCGCGTCGGTATGGCCGAGGAGCAGATTGGCCACTCCGGCTGCATGCAGATTCGCGGGCGAACGCCGCTCGTTGAGCGAACGTTGTACGGACGCGGCGGCGGTCAGGAGACCGGCATTCGCGGGGTCCTTCATCGGATCGACCCTGTCGCCGCGCGTTTGGTGCACCATCGGCTGGTACGGGAAACCGGAGATTCGACCGGCGATCGTCCGCTGTTCCGGAGCCGCTTTCGCCAGAGCATCGAGCCCGCTGTCATGATGCGGGAACACGAGATCGCGGACCGGCGTGACCAGAAATACGATCGAAAACGCCGCCGCCAGAGCCGTGACAGCCACCGCCAGCCAGGCTTGCCGTGATGACCGATGCGAGCCATTCGGCGCAGACGCCACGACCTCGGCCATCTCCGTCGCGCTCATGAAGACCGAATAGCATTCCGGGCAAGTGGCCATGTGAGCGATCACCTGGCCTCGCGTCTCGGGATCGAGACGGCCGTCGATGAATGCCGCGAGCGTCTCGTCGGAAGGAAAACCTGTGTGCTCCATCGCCGTCACTTTCTCAGTTGCCCTTTCGCCCTGCCGAGGCCTTTCACCGGTTTAGAGTGCCGGAGATCAGCTTTTCCCTCGGAGACCGAAAATGCAAACGAGAGCTCGTGGTCGGAATGGTTCATCAATTCGCACACATCCGCGGAGGCAATTCCCTCCCGCTCCAACGCCAACCTCAACTGAGACAGCAATTTGTCGATGCGTTTATACAACTTCTTCCCGTCGAGACCCATCGCGCGTCCGATCTCCGGAACTTTCCGCCCTCCCCAGAAGCGCATCCTCAGGATCATCTGATCTTCCGGCTCCATCGACGCCATCACCGCGTCAACCATGGCCGCCGTGTGCCGCGCCGCGTCCCCCCGCTCCCCGCTGAAGAGCTCGTTCTCCGTCTCGACGAACGGGCCATTGTCCGTGTTCTCGGCCGCCGCGACGAGCACCGGCCTCGGCTGCCTCACCGGCAGCCGAAGATAGATGGCGTTGACCTCGGCCACGCTGAAGGCCGGATCATCGCCACAAGTCAGGATGGACATCGTCTCCGCGAACGTGAACCCTTCACGCGTGAGCAGACGCTCTACGGTAATGCCTTTGTCCCCGAGCCGCTTGGCCGCTGCCGACGGACGCCACTTCCCCCACATCTGCACGCGGTACTGGAAGAACATCCGCTGGATCACCGTGGTCATGTAGGTCGAGAAGGCGCTGCGCCCCTCGAACTTGCGAATGATGGCGTAGTTGCTCTCGATCAGCTTGAACTTGACGTACGAGCCGAATTCCTCCCCCTCATCGCGATCGATACGATTGCGATGACAGACGTAGCTGATCGCCCTATCGATAAGGGTCAGGTTCGTGAGGAAGATATCCTCAGCATCAATTGGTTTCACGGGATTGCGGGAGTCTACCAGCAAATACGGAGCGTATGAGTGTCACGAATGCCACACCGTGGCCGGTGATATGAATCACCCGCGATGACCTACACCTGTACGATGCATTCAGAGATCGTCCGCGACGAGCCGGAGATCTGCCCGCTCTGCGGAATGACCCTCGAGGCGGAGAAGGCAGCGACGGGTAGCGAGAGCGAGCCCGGACACTGCTGCGACACGCATTCTCCTGCACAACGTCCCCGACAACCGACAACCGACAACCGACAACCGATAGGGACTTCCTACACCTGTCCGATGCATCCCGAGATCGTCCGCGACAAGCCGGGCGTCTGCCCGATCTGCGGAATGGCCCTCGAGCCGGCGACAGCGTCGCTCGACGACGCGCCGAACGCGGAGCTGATCGACATGCAGCGCCGCTTCGTGATCAGCCTCATCTTCTCCATCCCGCTGCTGCTGCTGGGGATGGCGGATATCTTCGGCGGCGCGCTTCGCGAGCTGACGTTGAAGCCGTGGCTCCCGTGGGTTGAGCTGGCGCTGGCCACACCCGTCGTCCTCTGGTGCGGCTGGCCGTTCTTCGAGCGCGCCGCGGCCTCGATCGTCTCGCGCAACCTCAACATGTTCACCCTCATCGGCATGGGCACCGGCGCCGCTTACGCGTACAGCGTCACGGCCACGCTCGTTCCCGGCGCCTTCCCACCGTCGTTCCGCACCATGGGCGTGCTCCCGCTCTACTACGAGCCGGCCGCGGTGATCACGACGCTGGTCCTGCTCGGCCAGGTGCTTGAGCTTCGGGCCCGCGAGAAGACCTCGGGCGCCATCCGCTCTCTTCTCGGCCTGGCGCCAAAGACAGCGCGCGTCGTGACGGACGACGGCAACGAATCCGACGTCGACGTCGACGGGATCACCGCCGGTATGCGCCTCCGCGTCCGCCCCGGCGAACGGATCGCCGTCGACGGCAGCGTCATCGAGGGAAGCGGCACCGTCGATGAATCGATGATCAGCGGCGAGCCGATCCCCGTGGCGAAGGCGGTTGGAGACAACGTCACTGCCGGCACCGTCAACACCAGCGGAGCATTCCTGATGAAGGCCGAGCGCGTCGGAGCCGACATGCTCCTGGCGCAGATCGTCCGCATGGTCGGCGAAGCGCAGCGGAGTCGCGCGCCGATTCAGCGCCTCGCCGACGTCGTAGCGTCATGGTTCGTGCCGATCGTCATCGCCGTCGCCGCCATCACGTTCGTGGTCTGGTCGATCGCCGGCCCGCAGCCGCGCTTCGCGCACGCGCTCGTAAACGCCGTCGCCGTCCTGATCATCGCCTGCCCCTGCGCCCTCGGCCTGGCCACTCCGATGTCGGTGATGGTGGCCACCGGCCGCGGCGCAACCGCCGGGATCCTTGTCAAGAACGCCGAGGCGTTGGAACTGCTCGCAAAGGTCGACACCCTCGTGATCGACAAGACCGGAACGCTTACGGAGGGGAAACCGAAGGTTGTCGCAGTTGACTATGTGGCACAGACACTCTTGTCTGTGCCCCCTGTAGAGAGCTCGGCCGTCCTGCGCATGGTCGCCGCCGTCGAACGCGCAAGCGAGCACCCTCTTGCCAACGCCATCGTCGCGGCAGCCTCGGACATCGGGACGGCAACGGAAGTCGAGACCATCGCCGGCCAGGGCGTCCGAGGCAAGGTCGACGGACACGACGTCGCGATCGGAAACGCCGCCTTTATCGGCAACGTCGGCGCACTCGAAGAAAAGGCAAACGTCCATCGGGCCTTGGGCGCTACGGTGGTTTTCGTCTCGATCGACGGCAAGCCTGCCGGCCTGATCGCCGTCGCCGATCCGATCAAACCGACCACCGCCGAGGCGCTGCGCGCGCTGCGGGAGAAAGGCATCGCCGTCACCATGCTCACCGGCGACGCCCGCGCCACCGCCGACGCCGTAGCCCGTCAGCTCGGCATCGACGACGTCGCCGCCGAGGTGCTCCCCGCGGCGAAGGAGAGCGTCGTACGCAAACTGCAGGAGCAGGGCAAACGCGTGGCCATGGCCGGCGACGGCGTGAACGACGCCCCCGCCCTCTCCCGCGCCGACGTCGGCATCGCCATGGGCACCGGCACCGACGTGGCCATCGAAAGCGCGCACCTGACCCTGGTCAAAGGCGACCTCCGCGGCATCGTCCGCGCCCGCAACCTCTCCGAAGCGATGATGCGCAACATCCGCCAAAACCTCTTCTTCGCGTTCATCTACAACATCCTCGGGGTGCCCATCGCGGCAGGGCTGCTCTACCCGTTCTTCGGACTGCTCCTAAGTCCGATGATCGCCAGCGCGGCGATGACGTTTAGCTCGGTGACGGTGATCGGGAATGCGTTGCGGCTGAGGAGGGTGGGGTTGTAGGAGTTTTTTTCACGCCGGCCTCAGCAGGTTTGCTGGAACTGAGGCTTCGTAGAGCCGGCCCCACCTCGACTGTTGCTCGCATTCCAATCTGAATTGCTCGAAAATCGCGCCGATGAACAACAGCACATCTGCTCATCTGCTGACCGTAGATCCCGCCCTTTCTGGCTATGAGAACCTTGTCGGCACCTGCACAAAATGCGAGTCGACACTGATCGTCAATCGAGCAACGGACCTCGCTTGGGCGTACCCAGCCGCGAACATGACACTAAGCTGTTTCCGATGTAATGAGCTGCTTCGTATCGCTGGTGACAATGCAAGCCATCCCGTTGACCAACTTGTCTACGACGCCGACGGTTCGTTCTTCGAAAGACGTTACGTGCAGTGCGTCATCACGTTGTCGCAGGCAATGGAGCTCGCGCTGCTAATGTGCGCCACAGCCTGGATACTTCGTCCGTTGCATGATATTGACGCGGCTTCAACCGAACTGCGAGCTTGTGAAAGCGACCTTCGTGATGCAGTCGACCGGCTCACTTTGGAGCAACTGCGGCGGGTGCTCGAGCACATCACCGATTGCGAGCTTCGTGATTTCATCCTGTCGAAAAAGGATCGTGTCGCCCAAACAGCCAACGGAGTCAAGACTCACGCCTCCATCTCCCTCCTGGGTTTCGATGTACCCGAAACCAGGCCAAACACTGTTCATGCGTGTGGGCATGCCCAGAGCCGAGGTACTAGCCATGCTCCAAACCGAAGGCTTTCAAACAAGTGGAGACCAGGCGTCCATCTCGTGTGCGTCGAGCAATAAGACTGACGAGATCTGTCATGTTCGAATCGATGATCCAGCATGGCGCTTTCTGAAGCCCGCCGTTACCCCAGATGATGAAAATTTCGCGATACAGTTCACCGACAATCGCCTCGTCAGTACCGTGTACATCCTCGAATTCGTAGATCGCGAGCGCGCGTTAGCCGTTTATCGTGATGCCCGTGGCGCGATGACGGATGCCTTTCATGCCCCAGCGCAGCGGCTTGGTTTCTGGCGCCGCCGTCTCATCAAACTTGGCATGTGGTTCATCAACGCTACCGCTGAGGATGAGGCGTTGTGGGAAGACAAGACCACATCGGCCGCTGTTTTGCTCTTCGGCCGCAGCACTGGCAGATCCAAGAACCCCGTTGTGGTTGTGGTAATGACCTCGAAGCCACCAGAGGATTGACCCTCGAATGGCAAGAGGCAACGAACTATTAGCGCACTATGTCAGCAAGCGCAGGTCTATCCGAAATGGCTCCGGCCGCGAAAGCCGCACTCTCTGGAAATCGTCGTGGAGGGGATTGAGCAGGTAGTTGTTCTCCCTCTCGATGATCGAGCTGGGTACCTGCAGAACTGCAGACGCTCTTTCAATCGCCCAGCGGTCACCGATTGCCTGTAACTCAGGCGATGCCGGCGAGCGCCACCAGTTCGCGGGAAGATCGGCAATCGATACGCGCGTAACGAGGCGTTCGTCAAACTCACAAGCCGCGAGCATGTATGCAGCGAGAAGGTCGGATCGCTGAACGTTCGCGAAGACCTCAAGAACGGCGAGGGATGCGGTTGCCGACGTATAGATGACAGGTGTTCCGGGCGAGTTCCACCTGCCCCCGTACAACCTCGCCCCCTCGCCGGTGAAGGCCTGATTCGCGAGCCTGGCCTTGACCAAACGCCAAGCCTTGACCACGTCAGGAGTAGACACCGTGTTCAAGACGGCCGATCAGGTCTTCAACTTCGCGAGCGCCGATCTCGGTTTTCGCAACGCCCATGGGAGACGCTCCCCCCAACGCGGGTTGAGAACTGAGCAGCCATTCGACCGCTCCATCGCGATCTCCCTCGAACAGTTCCAGCGACCGTCCAAGAATCCGAGCAGCACGCAGGAGCCGGTCGGATTCATCGGGCAGCAAGTGTCCATCCCTTTTTCGCCGTGTGAGCGTGCGCGGTGCGATCTGTAGCCACTCAAGCACCTGCCAGGGACCGAGGCCAACGTTTCGCAGAAAGTGCTCGAGTGTGTCAAATGAGAATCCGCGCTCGACACTTCGAAGCAGACTCGTCCAATCAGAGGTCTTCAATCCGAGCAAGAGCGCATAGGAGTGTTGGCCGGTTCCACCTCGAACAAGCAGTTGGCGAAAGCGTTCGACATCGCGAGTAGGCCCGGAAGCAGTTTCATTTGTCGCGCCAGAGTGGGTGGTCATTCAATACTCCATCTGGCGTGATCATCGTCGCCACATGGCGGAAAGTCAACGGGTCACTCCAACGCCCGTCGCGCGAAACCATTGCCACCGCCTCCCCCGATGGATGGCTCATCTCATTCATCACGATGTCCTCCTCCGTCATCACCACGACGGTCGACGACCGTGTGCCATAGCCGCGATTGGGAAGGGCGACGAAGACTTCCTCCTCGATCGGGCCGCCGCGCGGGGTGGTCAGGAAGCGCATCAGATCTTCGACGAGGTAACCTCCAAGTGCCTGAGCCATCGCGTCGCGGGCGATGACGATCTTTGGCCAGTCGACGGCAGCGGGGGCGTTGCTGATGGCGAAGATGCCGTCTTCGAGCAGGCGGGCGGGAGTGTCGGTGGCGACGTGAGCCACCGTCCGCCGGTCGCCGGCGATGAGATGGAATCCGGCGTACTCCTCGGTGCGGATGCTCTCGGCGTATGCAAATGGCTCGATGCGCGATCGAACGAAGTCGCCGACCAGGGCGCCACGCGAGCGGGGATTCGGGGCTTCATCGACGCCGCGGATGTTCGTCACCGCGGCGAAGCGGCCCTCGCGTGTCACCGCCAGCCAGCTTCCGCCCGCGCGCAGGTCGCGGCCGCCGGCGATGTTCGGAGCGTCGTCCCACACGTGCAATGGACGCGTTGGCCGGTCGTAGAACTCGTCGCGGTTGGCGGCGATTACGATGGGATAGCGCGCCGAGGCGTGGACGGCGATGGCGATGAGACACATGAGCCGCCGGATACTAACGCTCATTTTCTCACGACGAGGGAATCGACGGCAAGCTGCAAGCGCGCAGAGGCGGCGCCGACCCGGGCACAGACAAGAGTGTCTGTGCCAGTCCGCAAGACTCCACTACCTGCCAATACCGAGGGCCAATGTGGCACTTGGTTAACCTGCGATTTTCGTGCACCGCCGGATGCTCTTCACCTCTTTTTCTCGATCAATCGCGAAGCGCCGGTGGAAATCCTTGCGACTTCGCCAGACTACTCCGAAGAGAGGAGCTGACCATGCGAAACTCGCGCGCCCCGCCCCCGGATGAGCCAGTCGGATTCTGTAAATCACTGATCGTATGAACAAAGAAAGAGAGGCATCCATCATGGGCACCACGTACATCGGTATCAACACTCTCAATGGCGTACAGGCCACGATCGCACCCACGAGTTCCTCACCCAGCAGCGGTATCGTGGTCGCAGTCTGCAACGACAATACGTCCACGCCCGGCAGTACCGGCCTCATGTCGGCCTACTACCCCGCGGGCTTCTCCGGTTGGAGTGGTGAATACACAGGTTTCAATACACGTTCGACGCCCGGCGTGACGTTCTATAACGGTCTGTTTAATGTCTACTACGGCGATCCGAACAGCAACATCCAGCATCTCACGTCACCGGATGGCCACACGTGGACGGCGGTGCAGGCGACGGGACTGGGCACGAGTGGCGGAATTGCAGCGGTCGCGAACGGATCGACGATGCATCTGTTCTTCCGTGATCCCGCCGGCGGCGGACTCATGCATTCTACGTCACCAAACGCTACAACAGATTGGACCACGCCAGACTACTTGGGCATCAACGCGAATAGCGGTGTCGGCGCGGCTGTTTTCACGACAAGCAGCAACGTTACACTCGTGTGCGCGGTCTGCCAGGACAATGGCGGTGGCGGAGTCATGATCGCCATCCTGAACCCGACGACGGGCTGGTCCAGCCAGTACATAGGAATCAACACAAGCAATGATCCCAGTATCGCGGCGATCGGGAACACGCTCTACCTCTATGCGAAGGATCCCGGAGGTGGCGCGCTGTTTCAGTACACGTCAAGCAATGGAACTACGTGGAGCGCCCCCACGAACACTGGTAACAACACGAGCGGCGGCTGTTGCGCGGTCGCATACCCCGCCATCAATCCAACAAGCATCCTTCTCTTCTACCGCGACCCCGGCGGTGGCGGGGTCATGGAATCTGATTGATTGCGACTACATCGGGCGGCATGCTCGCGAGCATGCCGCCCAAGTCGTGTGCTGACCGAAAGGTCCGCTGGGTTCCCCGCCTGCTCGTCGCGCCGGGGCCCGCGGCAAGGTCGGCGAATGGCTCATCGCTGATCGCTTCGCACACGAGGAGCCTGCAGTGCGGCCGCGTCGCCTCGGTCGAGCGACGCATAGGGCTCACCGATGATCACAGTAGTTCCGCGACAATGTGGTTTGGCACGGACACTCTTGTCTGTGCCCAGCGGCGCAGCCGCGCGTCTGAAGAAGGGCTTCTGAGGCAACAGGGTGCCGGCGATTCCACTCAGCGTGTGAGAGATGCGCGCTAACGCCATCGAGCTGGCGCCCGCGCAATGGCGGCACGATGACGCTCGTAACTCTCGATGAAGCAGAAGCTTGCACGCAGCTAGGACTCATTTGAGTCACTTGCCGCGCTAGAGTGTTCCAGCCATGAAAGACAGCGAAAGATTACTGGCCCAAGCGCTTGAACTGCCTGAATCCGATCACGCAGAGCCATTACTCGAGAGCCTCGACTCTGGAGATGATCAGGTCATCAGCGAAGCATGGGCGGAAGAGGTTGAGCGCCGTTGCGTGTCATCGGATGCCGGAACGAATGTGTCATCTGACTGGAACGTATGTGCGGCAACGGATCGAGCGCGATATCTTCGGGCGGTGAGACTCGATTGGCCGCGTTTTCGCCGCTAACGCGGGCGAGACGCCCGCGGTCCCAGGAGGTGCTTCTGCACTTTCCCCAATACCGTCCTCGGGATCGACTCCACCTGTACGAACCTCCGCGGGACCTTGAACGATGCCAGTTGCTCGCGGCAGCAGCGTTCGAGTGCGTCAGGATCGAAATCCGTGGCGACGATGAACGCTACCGGCACCTCGCCGCGTACGTCGTCAGGCTCCCCGACCACCGCGGCCTCGGTGACGCCGGGTTGTTCGAGCAGGAGCTCTTCGATCTCGCGGGGGTAGATGTTGAAGCCAGCAGAAATGATGAGGTCGGACTTGCGGCCGAGGAGCGTGTAGTAGCCGTCGTCGGAGCGCGTGGCCAGATCGCCGGTGCGGAACCAGCCGTCGGTGAAGGCAGCGGCGGTGACGTCGGGACGGCGCCAGTAGCCGGCGAAGACGTTCGGGCCGCGGACGAAAAGCTCGCCGTCCTCGATGCGCACCGAGATTCCCGGCAGCGGAAAGCCGACCGTTCCGGCGCGGCGTTCGCCGGCGTAGGGATTGCTCATGTTCATGAACGTCTCCGTCATCCCGTAGCGCTCCAGAATGGTGTGGTTGAAGAGCTCGCGGAAGCGCTCGAAGACCTGCACCGGCAACGGCGCGGAGCCGGAGACGAAGAGACGCATCGCCGCACCGATCTCGCGCGCGGCCTCGGGGGGCGTATCGAGCAGGCGGACGTAGACCGTCGGCACGCCGAAGAAGAGCGTCGGACGAAAGTCGCGAAGCTCGTCGAGCGCCGTGCGGTGATCGAAGCGCTCCAGCAGGCGCATCCGGCAGCCGCTGGCCAGCCAGCAGTGGAGGCCGTTGCCGAGGGCGTGGATGTGGAAGAGCGGGAGCGCCAGGAGGAAACGATCGCGGTCGCTGATCTGCCACATCATCGACAGGTTGGCGGCATTGGCGGCGAAGTTGTTGTGCGTCAGCACCGCTCCTTTCGACGCGCCCGTGGTGCCCGAGGTGTAGATGATCGCCGCCGGCGTATCGCCATCGAGATCTTCGATCGGACGATCGTCGCGATCGGAACCGAGTTGCGGCAGCTCGGCCTCGGTGATCATCCACCGCGGCTCGGCGTCGCCGGTGATGTGGGCGATCTCACGCTCCCGGTAGAGGATGTTGACGGGAACGAAGATCACGCCGAGCTTCACGCATGCGAGATAGATGTCGATCAACTCGATGCGGTTGCCGAGGTAGACGCAGAGACGGTCGCCCTTCGCCAGACCGCGGGCGCGAAGCGCGTGGGCGACACGGTTGCTGCGGCGCTCGATCTCGCCGAATGTGAACGCGGCGCCTTGCCACTCGAGCGCAACTTCGTCGTGACGCATAACGAGCGAGAGGTCGAAGAGATGGAGGAGGTTCACGGAATGATCATACGTACGTCGCACGCTGCTTGCAGTCGTGCTCCCCACGATGATCATAAGGAAGCGCGCCGTCGGCGCCGAACTGACTCCGGCCGGTACAGACTTCCGCGTCTGGGCTCCTGACCATCGCGCGGTCAGTGTCGTCATCGGTGATTCCGATCATCCGCTCGAGCGCGAGCCCGATGGTCACTTCCGCAGTCTGATTACAACGGCAGTAGCCGGAACCCCCTATCGCTTCCGCCTTGACGATGATCAGGCAACCTATCCCGATCCCGCCTCACGATTTCAGCCCGACGGACCGCATGGCCACTCCGCGGTCGTCGACCCGGAGTCGTACGAATGGCGCGATGACGCATGGTCCGGCGTCGATCCGCGCGGCCTGGCGATCTATGAGATGCACATCGGGACGTTCACGCCCGAAGGCACCTGGCGCGCGGCGATCGAGCATCTCGAAGCGCTGCGTGAGATCGGCATCAATCTTCTCGAGGTCATGCCGGTTCATGAGTTTCCCGGCCGCTTCGGCTGGGGGTACGACGGCGTCGACCTCTGGGCGCCGGCACACATCTACGGCACGCCCGACGACTTCCGCGCCTTCGTCGATGCCGCGCACGCCCGCGGCCTCGGCGTGATCCTCGACGTCGTCTACAACCACCTCGGTCCCGACGGCTGCTACCAGCGCCAGTTCACAGCGTCGTACTTCACGAAAAAGTACGTGAACGACTGGGGCGATTCGATCAACTTCGATGACGACGGCTCAGATGGCGTGCGCGAATTCTTCGCCGAGAACGCCGCCTACTGGATCGACGAGTTTCACCTCGACGGTCTGCGCCTCGATGCCACCCAGTCGATCGACGACGCCTCGGAGGAGCACGTCCTGACGCTCATCGCACGGCGCGCCCGGGAGGCGGCCAACGGCAGACCGATCTTCATCGTCGCCGAGAACGAGCCGCAGGATGTGAAACTGATCGACAGCTACGGCCTCGACGCCCTCTGGAACGACGACTGGCATCACGCGGCCATGGTCGCGGCCACGGGATTCCGCGAGGCCTACTACACCGACTATCGTGGCACGCCCCAGGAGCTCGTCTCGATGGCGCAGTTCGGCTTTCTCTATCAGGGCCAGTACTACAGCTGGCAGAAGACTCCCCGCGGCACATCGTCGATCCACCTTCCGCCGGAGAGTCTGGTCTGCTTTCTCCAGAACCACGATCAGATCGCCAACTCCGCGCACGGCGAGCGACTGCAATTTCTGACCACTCCCGGCCGCTATCGTGCGCTGACCGCGCTACTGCTTCTCGGGCCGAATACGCCGATGCTGTTTCAGGGACAGGAGTTCGGATCGTCGTCGCCGTTCCTCTACTTCGCCGACCACAAGCCGGAGCTCGCCGAGGCGGTGGCGAAAGGGCGTCGCGAATTCCTCGAACAGTTCCCGTCACTTGCCGGCGGACGCTTCGCGCGTCCTGACGCGATCGAGACATTCGAGCAATGCAAGCTCGATCACCGCGAACGTCAGAAAAACGCGGACATTGTAGCCATGCATCGCGATCTGCTGCGCTTGCGAAGGGAGATGACCGGCACCGTTCGCGGCGCGGTGATCGGCGATCGGGCCTTCGTCCTGCGCTACGCGGAGCGCTTGCTCATCGTCAACCTCGGCGACGAGCTCCGGCTCGATGTCATCGACGAACCGTTGCTCGCTCCGCCGAGTGGACACGATTGGGAGTTGCGGTGGTCGAGCAGCGACAGCGAAGCAATCGAAATCAGGGAAGCGTGGCGGATCCCAGGTGCGATCGCGATCGTGCTTCGTTAGCGCGTCACGGGTTATCGGTGATCGGTGATCGGTTGTCCGATTTTGGACAGAGCGACGAAACCAACCGACAACCGATAACCGACAACGCGCGAAGCGCCAGATTCACGCGGTCAACAGTTTCCCCGGCCAGGCGTCCTGCGCCTTGCGGATCCAGTGACCGCTGCGGATCTCGGCCAGGCGTTCGACGGTGGTGTCGAAGACGGTCGTGTGAATATCGCCGCGGTCGCGGAACGCAGCGCGGCTGAGCGCTTCCACGCGGCCGTCGGTGTGTCGGACGAAGACGCGGTTGGCGTCGAGAATGGAGACGCCGAGGTCGCGCTCGAACTGGCGGAGGAGCCCGAACATCCGGTCGATGGAGCAGCCCGACGTTTCGCTCCGCTCATCGACGGCGATTGCCAGGAAACTGCCGAGCAGCAGATCGCGCGCCGAGGTCACCGGCGTCCCGTGCGCGGCCCACTCGTCGAGAAACTGGTCGACCGTGGCCAGCAGGCGCTGACTCTTATTTTCATCGAGGGACGGTGAGATGCCGAACAGCCAGGTGCGGGCCTGATCGTCGAGTTGATTCATGTCGATTCGTGGCACGATATGCTCCCGTTTTTCGGATTGATCATCCCATGAGCTTCGCAAAACTGATGCAGCGATTCAAAGGCGGCGTCCTCAACGGCGACCGGCCGCCGCAACAGCAGGACCCGCTGCGGCTGGCCACGGCCGCGGTGCTGCTCGACATCGGCTACGCCGACGGCACACTGACGCGCGAAGAGGACGACGATCTCCTCTCCTACCTCAAGCGCGCCTTCGCCCTCGACGACACGATGGCGCAGGAGCTGGTCAAGGCCGCGGCCGAGATCCGCGCCCAAACCATCGACCATTTCGCGCTGACGCATTTCATCCGCCGCAACTCCCCGCTCAACGACCGCATCGAGATCGTGAAGACGATGTGGCGGATGGCCTACGCCGACGGACGGCTGAGCGAGTATGAGAACTATCTCGTCCGCAAGCTGGCCGACCTGCTGGGACTCGAACATCACGTGATGATCGATGCGAAGGTGACCGTGCTGCAGGAGTTGGGGCTGGCGACTTCGTAAGCCATGACCGAAACACACGACGTCGCCATCATCGGCGCAGGTCCCATCGGCCTGGAGCTGGCGGTGGCGTTCAAACAATTCGGGATCGACTACATCCAGATCGATGCCGGCCAGATCGGCGCGACCATCGCCTGGTATCCGAGCGAGATGTTGTTTCATTCGAGCTCCGACCGCCTCGGCCTGGCCGGCGTGCCGATCCAGACGGCGACGCAGCAGAAGATCACGCGCGAGGAGTACCTCGCCTATCTTCGTGCGCTGGTGATGCAGTTCGGATTGCAGGTGCGCTCGTATGAGCGTGTGACGCAGGCGTCGCAGCTACGCCGTGGCGGCTTCGAGCTGGTGACGCGTGCGCTGGATGGTGAGCATCGCTATCGCGTGGAGCACGTCATCCTGGCCATCGGCGCCTTTCACGCGCCGCGCATGCTCGACATCCCCGGCGAGGAGCTGCCGCACGTCAGCCACTACTTCCACGATCCGCACACGTACTTTGCGAAGAAGCTCCTCATCGTCGGCGGACGCAATTCGTCGGTCGAAGCGGCTGTCCGCTGCCAGCGCGCCGGCGCCGACGTGACGCTGAGCTACCGGCGCGACGATTTCGATCCGAAGGTGGTCAAGTTCTGGCTCCTGCCGGAAGTGCGCGCCCTCATTCGCGACGGCCGCATCCGCTACCTCCCCCGCACAACGCCGATCGAGATCGGGAATGGCACCGTACTCCTGGCGCCGGTCGGCGACGACGCTCCCCCTCTCGAGATCGACGCCGATTTCGTCCTCCTCCTCACCGGTTACCGGCAGGATTCGATGCTCTTCGATCAGCTCGGCGTCGAGCTGCGCGGCGACGATCGCCAGCCCGTCTACGATCCCGAGACGATGGAGACCAACATCCCCGGCGTCTTCGTCGCCGGCACCGCCGTCGCCGGAACGCCGCCGCGCAAAGTGACGGTGATCGTCGAAACGTGCCACGTCCACATCCCGCGCATCGTTGCGGCGATTCAGGGAAAACGTGTGGCGCTTCCCGATGGGGCGCTCGACGAATAGGCCACAACGCTGCATAACACCACGCCGTCATCCTGAGCCGCCGGAGGCGTGTAGCCGCAGGCGGAGCGCCGGAGGACGGTCGAAGGACCCCCGGCAGTTAACCCGGACAGGGCGGTGGAGAGTCGACAACCCCCACCCCGCCCGGGATAGCAATTGGGGGGTCCTTCGACCGTCCTGCGCCGCGCAATCGCTCCGCGATTACGCAGCTCCGGCGGCTTCTAATGAACCTCCTGAATCGGAGTGAGGTTGAAGCCGAACTCGGCGGCCTTTTTCTTCAAGGAGTTGACGAGACGTTCGCGATAGCGAGCCTCGTAGTAGTCGACACCCGCTTCGCGGTATTGGGTTTTGTTCTTGAGCATGGAGTAGAAGATGAGGGCGAGCTTGTGAGCGGTTGCTTTGATAGCGCCTGAGCGGCCCAGCCGGGATCTGACCCGGCGGAAGAATGCTCCGAGAGCACACTGAGCCCGTTCGAGAGTTTGAGCGGCTATTCGAAAGGCCTGAGCAGCGCGGTTTGGTCGGATCACGGGCATGTTTTTGAAGATTCGTTTGCCGCCGGTGATGCGATTGTTCGGGCTGAGGTTGAGCCAAGCTGCGAAGTGTTTGCCGTTGTACCAGGCAGACATGTCCGTCCCAGTTTCGGAGATGATGGTCAGGATCGTGGAGGCTTCCAGCGAGGGAACCGACGTGAGATCAATGCCGGTGATTTCGAACAGGAGGGTCCGTCCGTCGAAGTGAGGCTGGTTCTTGCGACGCCGTTTTGCAGGCTTGGGTGTCAGACTGGCCGTGGCCGGCGTTTTGTCGAACTTCGAGAGCGCAGCCTCTATCTGCGCATCGCACTCTTTGATCTTGTTCTGGTAGGTGGTGAACAGATCCACCGCTTGTTTGAGCGCGAACAGATGCTCAGCGCGGTAGTTGCCTGTCAACGCCTTCACGAAGGTTTCCTCGGAGCTCTTGCAGCTCGGCTCGCGTAATGCGGCCAGTTCCATCGGATCACGTTTTCCGGAAAGGATCGCGTGAATGATCCGCAGTCCGGTGACGCCAACCGTGTCGGAAACGGCCAGGTGAAGCTTCACATTCATCAGATCGAGAGCTTTCTGAATGTGCCGGATATGGTCAGCGGCGTACCTGATCAGCATGTCTCGCTGACGCATCAACGCCCGGAGCGGAAGCATGTCTGCACCTGGCCGGAACGCTCCGTTGAGCAGACCATACGTGTGCAGTTGCCGGAGCCACTGGCAGTCGACCACGTCTGACTTCTTTTTTCGTGAGCCGATGCTTCGCGAGTCGACCAGTTTCGGGTTCAGACCGCGCTCCTCCAAAATCTCGAATAGCGGAATCCAATACACCCCCGTCGCTTCGATGGCCACCGTGGTGATCCGGCATTCCACCAGCCAGTCGGCCAGTGCATGTAGATCGGCCGTGAATGTTCCGAACGAGCGAACCGGCTGATCGCTGCGATCTTCGGGAACCGACACCCAGTGCTCTTCCGACCCGGCGTCGATTCCTGCTGCATCCGGGTTGACTACGACCAGATCACCGATAATCTTGCGTTTGGACCGGAGGACCCGAGGTCGCTTTGCCATGACAACACCTCCGCAAAATGAAATTTTGCGGACCCGCAGCGGAAGACCTAGCTCAAATGACTCTTCTAAACGGGATCGCGAACACGACTCCTAATCGTGCCGCGTCACCAAGGCGACTTCGGCCTTCCGGGACCACTCTCAGGAACGGGCTCGTACCGAGCACCACTGCTTTGACGGCCTCGTCTGCGGGACCGCACGTGCAGGATACCGGTTCATTCCCTCATCAACGGCGCTCGCCCCGTTGGACCGCTCAGGATGACAGTGTGGGTGGTGGGTGTGTCTGTTGAAGAGCGAAAAATCTAGAACCTCACCCCCAGCGAAACCCGCACAGTCCTCGGCGTTTGATACGCAAGGTTGTTCAGCGGCTGGCCGAAATTCGAGGCCAGTTGGTAGTTCGCTCCCATGGCAGTGCATGTTGCCGCGGACGCACCTTGCGGACATTGAATCGGCGTCTGTTTGGCCGGGTCGAAGGGCAACAGCGCCGTCGACGTCGCGGCGGTGCTCACGGTCGTGCTGAGAAGCTTTGGATCGAAGATCGCGGCATTGTTGAATGCGTTAAGAAGATCGCCCTGCGCGAAGAGCTCCATCGCCGAGACGTGGACGCTATAGCGCAACGCCAGGTCCGTCGAGCGGATGCTTTCCGTTCGAAGCTCGCCGCGTCCGCTGAAGTAATAGAGGCCGTTGGGGACCGACGCGTAGCCGGGATTTGCGGGAGCGCCGGCGTAACGCGTCAGGTTGATGGCGCCGGCGATCGAGTAGGGCAAGCCGGAGTCGTAGCTCTGCATCAGCGTCCCTTCGAGCGAGCCCGTGCCGAGCGGCAGACGGTAACCGGCCCAGGCCCGAAGGCGGTGACGTTGATCGCCCTGCAGATAGCCGATCGGCGCCACGCGGCTGTAGTTGAAATACTCGGGATAGAAAAGCGACGGATCGGTATTCGCAACCGCACCGGTCGTACCGCTCTCGCTGTCGTCGTTGCCGCGCAGCGTCGACCAGGTGTAGTGCGTGCCGAAGTCGAAACGCCCCGGGCTCCAGCGCGCCTGCAGCAGCACGCCGCGATAACGGCGCTCCAGATTGTTGCTGTTCTGGATGAGGCTCAGATCGACCGGGATGCCGAGGGGCGTGTTCGCCTTCTTCGTGGCGGTGGTGACGCTGGCGGCGTAGAAATCGCGCCAGTCGCGATGGATGTAGTCGGCGCGGACGAACCCCGTCTTGCCGATCTCGGTACCGTAGCCGGCTGTGATCTCGCGCACCGAGGGCGATGCCAGCGAGCCGTCGAAATAGGTCGAATAGCCGGGGATGCTCCGCGATCCCTGCGCACGCAGATTGATCGCCGTGACGTTGCCAGTCCCTCCCTGCTGGCTGTTGAAGTAATCGAAGATGCGACGGATCGCGTCATCCATCGGCACCGTCAGCCCGGTGTTGTTGATGGCAGGACCGCGGTAGGCGAAATCGATCGCAGCCGCGTTTCCGGCGGCCTGATTCGACGAGGCGATGCTGTCGGCGATGCGCGAGGCATAGTCGGCGAACGAGACGCTGATCCGCTGCCGCCCGTCGCCGCGGAGGTCGTATTGCGCGCTCAGGCGCGGCGAGAGTTTCTGGTCGCGCGAGCTGACCACGCCATCGGCATCGACGGCATGGTTGCGGTCGAAGCGCGCGCCGAGGGAGAGCGTGAGACGCGAGGCCACGCTCCAGGTGTCGTTGATGAATGCCGAGTCGGTGCGGAGATCGTCCTGATTGGCCGCCACCAGGATCGGATTCCAACGGATGAACGTCCCGCCGCCGGTGGCGTTCGTCGGCGTGATCACGGGATAGATCACACCATTCAACCACTGCGCCCGCGAGACGAAGATGGAGAAGTCGCTCCCCGACTGGTGGTTGTTGGCGTAGCGGCTCTCGGAAAAGCGGTCGACACCGGCGATGAGGTCGTGGCTGCCGAACGATTTCGCGTCGAGGAAGTCGTGGGCCTCGAGCAGTACGTCGTCATTGTTGCGGCGCTCGGCGTCACAGACGGCGCAGAGGGTGGGCGAATGAAAGCGCGTGTTGTTGTTGGCCCGGTCGAGAAGGACCGTCCCGGCGATCAGATCGGTCGTCTGCGCGCCGGTGCGGTCGGAGAACTTGCGCTCCGAGTAGTGTCCTTCCACCAGCGTGTTGGCCGCGAGCATGCCGTTGTAGTGCACGGCCAGCAGCGACTCCGGATCGATGCGCGTGGTGAGGCTGGCCAGGTCGTAGATGTTGTTGGCGAAGCGCGCGTTGCTGCCGTCGGTGTTGACGCCGAACCACGAGGCCGCCACCGTCTGCCGCGCGCCGATCTGCCCGGTCAGTTTCGCTTCGTATCTCTTCTGGTCATTGCCCTCGGCATAACTGATCGCCGGCGACGCGGGCGATACAGGGTTCGTCGTCAACGCCGGGACAGCAAGCGTTTGCCGCGCCGTGTCGTTCTTGGCCCACCGTCCCGCGCCGAAGAACCAAAGCCGGTCGCGTACGACAGAGCCGCCGAGGGTCCCCTCGCCGACGTGATTGAGATTGTTCTCGCGCGCCTCCAGCGCCGGCGATTGCGCCGACCACGCCGGATTGCTCAAGGAATCGCGCAACGATCCGGCCAGCTCGTTGCCCCCCGACTTGGTGATGGTGTTGACCACTCCCCCGCTGAACCGCCCGTACTGCGCGGAGATGGCGCCGGTCAGCACGGTCGTTTCCTGAATGGCATCCTCGACATACATCGGCCGCATCTGCCCCCGCGTGTTCTCGGTGACGACGACGCCGTTGATCAGCACGAGGTTGTCGTACCCCGGCCCCCCGGAGATGGCCAGCTCGCCATTCCCCAGCGTGTTCCCGCTGACCCCCGGCGCGAACTGCGCCGTAGAAAGCTGATTGCGGAGCACCGGTAGCCGCTCGATGAAGGGCAAGGTCATGTTCGTCGAGACCTCGGGGGTCTCGAGCACGGAGGGGGCACCGGCGGAGACGGTGATGATCTCGCCGACCGGTTTCATCATCGCATCGACGCGCGTTACCTGAGACAGCCGCAGCGTCGACGTGAGGCTGTGCGGCACCATCCCCGAGAATGCGAACGAGATCTTGTAGACCCCCGGCGGAAGCGCCGAGAAGTCGTACGCGCCGTTCTCCCCGGTCACCGTGACACGCGACCCCTGCAACTCCGGCGACGTGACCGTGACCGTGGTACCCGGAAGCGGGTGCCCCTCCGACGATACGACGCCTGTCAGCGACGCACTGGTCTGGGCGAGCGACGTTGTGGCGATTGACAGCGCGAACGCCATGGCCACGATGGCTCTCTTCATATCGATCGTCTCCGGATGAATTGATGGACGGAGCGATGATAGCAACAGAACCGTTTCACGCGGAGACGCGGAGAAAAACCCTCTCCCTCCGCGCCTCCGCGTGAAACCGTCTCTGCTTTGCGGTCTGAGCGTCGGCCCAGATGATCACGCAACCAGCACGATTCTGCGTTGCGCCATCTTGGTTACTCGCGTCTGGAGTAAGTGAGCGTACAGTTTGCCTTCGCCGCCTTCGTCGATTGCACCGTCAGGCCAGACCGGCCTTCTTCCGGCTCTTCCTCGTGCTTCTTTCGACAAGCCGATCCGCGACGTCGGGTTCAACATCTCCGACCTTCGCGAGAGCCGAGGCAAATTTGCGGCGAGAGCCGCGGGCAGCTCGCGCGTGCAGGTACTCTTCAGTCATCAGCGCCGACATCTTCTCAGCGACGGCCGAGCTGATCAGTTGGTTGATGGAGATGCCCTCACGCTCTGCAACCTCGCCAAGCTTTCGATGAAGGGACTCCGGCAAACGCAAACTCAACGCGCTCATTTCGAACCTCCCAGTTCTCTCAAAAACTCGCCGGGCGTGAGGAGACCGACGCCGAAGCGCCCCACCCCGGCGAAGTCACGAACATTGTGTGTAACGATCGCATCGCAGTTCGCCGCCACCGCCAATTCGAGTACCAAATCATCGCCCGGATCTCGCAAGATCGGGCGCCACAGATAGAAGATGTCCTGACGGACGGCCACGCTGCACAAGTAGTCGATGATGTCCTGAACGTCCGCATCGCTCAACCTCGTCGCGGACAGGTGCCGGATCAACACGTCCTCGTATTCGAGAACGAGCGGAACCGACACAGCAATGTTGAAAGCGCCCGTTCCTATTCGAGACAGCAGTTGAAATGTCGCGCCGCGGCGAGATCGAACACCCGCAATCAGAACGCTCGTATCGAGCACCACCAACGCCATGCGCTATGGTACTACCTGTGCTACCAACAGGCAACAGGACTCAGCCTCCTTCGAGCTCGATGGAATCGTGTACCATTCCTATCCTGGCTCCCGCCGTTGCAGAATGCCTCCCCAAACAACGTCATCTAGGGGGGAAACCATGAGAAAGCAATGGATCGCGTGCCTCTTCCTCGTCGCATTCGCGACGACAACTTTCGCCGCGCCGGCGGCGCCGAAGAAAGCGACGACCGCGCCGAAAGTTGCGGCGGAGAAGGTCACGTCCGTCGAGGGGATCTCGGAGTACGATCTGCCCAACGGCTTGCGCGTCCTTCTCTTTCCCGATCAGACCAAGCCGACGGTGGTGATCAACCTCACCTACCTCGTCGGCTCGCGGCATGAGAGCTACGGCGAGACCGGCATGGCACATCTCCTCGAGCACATGATGTTCAAGGGGACGCCGTCTCACGGAAACATTCCTCAGGCGCTCAAGGAGCATGGCGCGAACTACAACGCCTCCACCTGGTACGACCGGACGAACTACTTCGAGATCCTTCCGGCCACCGACGAGAACGTCCGGTTCGCCCTGGAGCTGGAAGCGGATCGGATGATCCACTCCTTCATCGCCCGCAAAGACCTCGACTCCGAGATGACCGTGGTGCGGAACGAGTTCGAGATGGGCGAGAACGATCCGGAGAACATCCTCGACGAACGCGTTCTCTCCACCGCCTACCTCTGGCACAACTACGGACACTCGACCATCGGCTCGCGCGCCGACATCGAGCGCGTTCCCATCGACCGCCTGCAGGCCTTCTGGCGCAAGTACTACCAGCCGGACAACGCCGTCCTGCTCGTGGCCGGAAAGTTCGACGAGGCAAAAACGCTGGCCGAGGTCGAGAAGATCTACGGGGCCATTCCGCGGCCGGCACGGAAGCTCGAGGAGCCGTACACCGCCGAGCCTGCGCAGGACGGCGAACGCTCAGCCACGCTGCGGCGCGTCGGCGACGTCCAGGCGCTGGCTGTCGCCTATCACATTCCGGCGGAGTCCCATCCCGATTCGGCCGCGGTCCAGGTCCTGAGCAGGCTGCTCACCGATACTCCCTCCGGCCGTCTCTACAAGGCCTTGGTGGAGACGAAAAAGGCCACCTCGGTCTCCAGCTTCCTACCCGGCCTGCACGATCCCGGCTTCGTCATCCTCCACGCTGAAGTGCGGCAGGAGCAGTCGCTCGATGACGCGAAACAGATCTTCCTGCAGACCATCGACGAGCTCAAAGCGACGCCTCCGACCAAGGAGGAAGTCGACCGCGCACGGACCAGCTTCCTGAAGAACATCGATCTGACTCTCAATGCCGCCGACCGCGTCGGGCTGGCGCTCAGCGAGTCGATCGCCGCGGGCGACTGGCGCCTCTTCTTCCTCAACCGCGACCGCATCCGCAAAGTCACCCCGGAAGACGTCCAGCGCGTCGCCAACGCTTACTTCCTGCCGTCGAACCGGACCGTCGGCGAGTTCATCCCCGACAAGAAGCCTCTCCGCGCGGAGGTCCCGCCTTCGCCGGACGTGGAGGCGATGCTCAAAACGTACAAGGGTGACGCGGCCATCGCCGCCGGTGAAGCATTCGATCCATCGCCGTCGAACATCGAGTCGCGTACGACCAGGACGACCCTTCCGGGCGGGCTGAAAGTGGCCCTGCTGCCCAAGAAGACCCGCGGCTCGACGGTGAACGTCGTGGCCGTGCTGCACCTCGGCGATGAGAAGAGCCTCATGAATCGCTCCGCGGCCAGTGTGGCCGCGGCCGACATGCTCATGCGCGGCACGAGCAAGCACACGCGCCAACAGATCAAAGACGAGATCGACCGCCTGAAGGCTCGGGTGAACGTTTCCGGCGGAGCGGCCCAGATCAACGTCTCGGTCGAGACGACGCGCGAGAACCTTCCGGCCGTGCTGGCCCTCGTTGGCGAAGTTCTCCGCGATCCGATCTTCCCTCCCTCGGAATTCGCACAGTGGAAACAGGAAGAGCTTGCCCAGGCCGAACAGCAGCGCAGCGATCCGCAATCGATCGGCTTCACGGCCTTCCAGCGGCACATGAATCCCTATCCCAAGGGGGACATTCGCTACACGAGCACGGCTGACGAAGACATTGCGGACATCAATGCGCTCACCATCGACGACGTGAAGAATTTCTATTCGACGTTCTATGGAGCATCCAACGCCGAGGTCGCGCTGGTCGGCGACTTCGATCCGAAGCAGGTGACGGCGCAACTGACGGAGCTGGTTGGTTCGTGGAAGAGCGGCACACCGTTCGTGCGTGTACCGCGCCTCTATCAGGACACGGCGGCCACGAATCAATCGCTGGAGACGCCGGACAAGGCCAACGCCGTCTTCGTGGCCGGCGTGAATCTCACGCTTCGCGATGACGATCCCGACTATCCCGCCCTGGTCCTCGGCAATTACATTCTCGGCGGCGGCACGCTCTATTCGCGCCTCGGCAACCGCATCCGCCAGAAGGAAGGTCTGAGCTACGGCGTCGGATCGAACATCCAGGCAAGCCCCTTCGACAAGGCCGGCAGCTTCAGTACCTTTGCCATCTACGCGCCGCAGAACGCCGCGAAGCTCGAGACCGCGTTCAAGGAAGAGGTGGACAAAGCGGTGAAGGAAGGCTTCACGGCCGCGGAAGTCGCGGAAGCGAAGAAAGGCCTGCTGGAAAACCGCAAGTTGCAGCGCGCGCAGGATGCCGGACTCTCCCGAACGCTGGCGACGGAGCTCTTCTCGAATCGAACGCTGGCCTGGGATGCGGCAATGGACAAGAAGATCTCCGAACTGACGCCGGAACAGGTGAACGCCGCCGTCCGTAAATGGATCGATCCATCGAAGATCTCGATCGTGAAGGCGGGAGACTTCGCGAAGTCGGCGGCTGCGAAGTAGTCGTTCGGGTTGGTTGCGTGGTCTCGCGGTTTCAAGGCGACCCGGCGCACGGAGACGCGGAGTGGATGAAGACATAAGGTCTCTCCGCGCCTCCGCGTCTCCGCGTGAAACGCTTCTCTTGGGCCACTACGCTCCCGGGCTCCAGGCGTAACATCGCAAACCTCGGTGCCCCGACATTCCATCCCTACCAATCTACATTCTTGCGCTTCGCCACCGCCTGCGCCATGATTGCTTCGCTTCCACAGCCCCCACATCACGACGATCAAACGAGGAGGTTCCTATGCCTTTTCAGGTCACGGTTCAGCGCGAAACGCCGCCCATCGGCTTCGATCCGAGCGATCTCACCGACGCCAAGGCGGGCGACGCTGTCTTCTGGCTCAACGCCGACCATCACACCACCCATCAGATCTGTCCGAAGGATGGCGTGGCCGGCGACTGGGGGGATCCGGTGGCGCCGCAAGCGTCATCGATGCAGGTCAACGTCCCGGCCGCCGGCGTCTATCCCTATCGATGCGCCCTCCACGACGACGAGACCGGCACGCTCACGGTCACATAGCGAAGAAAGGAGGATCTCTCATGACAGCCATCGATGACTTCTCCGAAGAGCTATCCGGCGATGAATTGAATCGGATCGAGCGCCCTGACCGGCGTGAGTTCCTCGGACTGGCCCTCACCGCGGCAGGCGGCATCGTGCTCTACCCCCTCTTCCCGCGCATGGCCTGGGCGCAGAACGGGGCGTCCTGTCCGGCGCCGTTCAACGAAGATCTGCTTCCCGTCGGCGAGATCAAGAGCGTCAACGGCTTCCTCCGGGGGATCATCGATACGCAGTACGAGCTGCGGAAGGTCATCGAATACAACGGCACCCTGGCCGCTCCAGCCTACAAATGCCGCGAGCACCCGCTGCGCGCGTATCACGGCTATCAGGGCTTCGGCGAGATGAAGAAGCCGGTGACGAAGATCGGCGAGGCCTATCCCGGCCCGACTCTTCGCGCGCGCGTCGGCGAGACGGTGCAGCTCATCTTCCTCAACCGCATCGACCCGCAGAAGTTCCCACAGACCTCGGTGACCAGCGTCAAGGACCAGTGCGACACCGCATTCGTCGTCACCGGCGGCAAGCGCTATCCGGGGGCGAACGAGACCTTTCCGAACTGCTTCCACGCCTCCAACACCACCAACCTGCACTTTCACGGGACACACGTCACGCCCGGCACCTTCGGCGACAACGTCCTGATCGGCGTCCTACCGAATCCGAAGATCGACGTGGCCGCGGCGGTGGCGGCGTGCAAGAAAGTGTTCGACTCGCCGGGTCATGGGGAGCACGGCTCGGGCAAGGTCCTGCAACACGTGGCAGCGCTGGCGCTGCACTCGCTTCTCGAAGGAGCGAAGAAGTCCGGCAACACCCAGCTCGCCGAACAGATCCAGGCCGCGATCGACGCCAATCGCACGGACATCGCCGCCGGCGAATGGCCGCAGTACTGGCCGGGCTTCTACGTCCACCACTTCCAGCTTCCGATCCCCAGCGGCGTGCCGGGCAAGTTCCCGGTGATGGGACAGTCGCCCGGAACGCACTGGTATCACTGCCACCAGCACGGCTCGACCACCATGCAGATCCTCAACGGCATGGCCGGGCTCTTCATCATCACCGGCGACTACGACGACAAGCTGCTCGTCCTCGGCGGCGGCACGGTGGCCAAGCCGAAGATCAAAGAGCAGGTGATGATCTTCCAGCTCTTCTCAGAGCAGCCCAACCTCGTGAACGCCACGCCCGCCGCCCTCGTTCAGGTCAACGGCCAGGTCGTTCCCACCGTGCGCATGAAACGCGGCGAAGTGCAGTGGTGGCGCATCGCCAACGCGGCGATGAAGGCGCACGGCATCGACCAATACCTCTTCATCAGCCAGGCGGTCCTAGACGGGCTGCAGAACAAGACCATCCCGATCGTCAAAGGCGTCCCGCCGCCATCGGCCGACGGGAGCGTGCCGTCGCTGAATCAGACCGCGCAGGATGGCGTGCAGTTCGATTGGCAGAATTACGTTCGCCGGGCGCAGTGGCCGCCCTCGGCGACGGCACCGAGCGCGACGCCGAATCCGAAGACCTTCCATCTCGCCCCCGGCAATCGCGCCGATTTCCTGGTCAAAGCGCCGGCCGCCGACGGCACGGCCTATCTCGTTTTCTGGCCCGAGAAAAACTCCGGCGGCTTCAACGACGTGAACAAGAACGTCGTGGTGAAGGTCATCGTCGCCGGCGATCCGGCCACGGAAAACACCTCCCTGCCGACCGAAGCCCAGTACCCGAAGCTGCCGGATGACCTGGCCGACATCACCGACGACGAGATCAACGAACGGCGCCGCAGGCTGACGTTCAGCATGAGCAAGGCACCCGGACCCGGCGGCGGAACGAGGGTCGATCCGCCGGAGTTCTTCATCGACGGCAAGCAGTTCAAGGAGGGGACCATCGATCAGGTCATGCTGATGGGCACCGCCGAGGAGTGGAACCTGGTGAACACCTCACCGGGCGGGACGTCGCATCCCTTCCACATCCACATCAACCCCTTCCAGATCACGGAGATCTTCGATCCGGCCACGATGACCGAGCCGAAGGTGATGGAGAAGCCATGGGTATGGGGCGACGTGATCTCGATCCCCGCCTCGGCCACGCCGGCCGGGTCGACCACCGCCGTACCTGGACACGTGAAGATCCGCAGCCGTTTCGTCGATTTCCCCGGCAAGTTCGTCCTTCACTGCCACATCCTCGGCCACGAAGACCGCGGAATGATGCAACTGGTGGAGGTGGTGGACAACCACACGGTGATCAAGCACCACTAAGGGGTGCGGGACTACCAGGGTAGGTTTAGGGCCTATTGAGTAGATCCTTGGATCTACCGAAGAGGCTCAAAGCCTCTTGGGGTAGGTTTAAAGCCTATTGAGTAGATCCTTGGATCTACCGAAGAGGCCCAAAGCCTCATGGGGTAGGCTTAAAGCCTATTGAGTAGATCCTTGGATCTACCGAAGAGGCTCAAAGCCTCATCGGGTAGGCTCAGAGACTACCGAGGTAGGCTTAAAGCCTACTGGGGTAGGCTCAGAGACTACTGGGGTAGGCTCAAAGCCTACCGGGGTAGGCCCAGAGACTACCGGGGTAGGCTTAAAGCCAATTCGGGGTCGCAGAGTGTCTCCTGGAGCGGACACCCGGCCTTCAACACAACCGGGGCGTCCACTCCAGAACGATCCCTACCGCTCCGGGCAATACGCACCGAACCCGCTGGCGCGCTCGCGGCGCTCGAGCGTCGAGATGTGCTCCGGCAGAACGCCCAGCTTGACCAGTTGCGGGTGGTACTCGTAGCGGATGCGGACGGACGCCACCGGGGTCGGGTCGAGATCGATGTCGATCATCTCGATCTCGTGGCGCTCTCTTGATCCCATCCCGGTCGCGGCGTAGTCGTCCGCGGCGTCGCTTCTCTGGGCCTTCTCGGATGGTACGGGTGCGGGAGAACTGCCGGGCGCGCTGTTCATGGCGCCGGATCTCCCCTCGCCGAACGACGGCCGATACATCTCGACCTCGTGACGGCGCTCGCGGAAGTAGACGGCCTCGATCACGCCGAGGTTCTCTGTCTGTCCCAGGGAGGCCCCGTAGGAATGACGCTCGCCGGTGAAGAAGAAGCTGCGCGCGGCGCGGTTGCTGACCTGCCAGCCGGAGATCACGGTCGACTCATACGGCTCCAGGACCCACTTCGACGCGTTGCGGGCGTCGGTGTGTTTGGCGTCGATCGTGTTCAGCCCGTCGACCGAGAGGGCCACGGCGACGCGGTACGGGGTAGGGTTGGTGATCCGCAGGCTGTAGCTCGCTCCGCGGACTGCCTCGATGTAGACCGTTCCCCGGTGGACGTACTCCGCGCGCGGGGCATCGTCGACCAGAACGTTGACGGCGAATCCGGACGTGCCCGCCGCAAAGGATTGACTGGAACAAAATGCGAAGAACAGCAGGGCCAGGATCATTCGGTGTCTCATTGCATCCTCCAGGAAATGAGACACCGATGTGGGGGAAAAGAAAACTTAGTTGCTGGGTTGCTTGGTTGTCGGTTATCGGTTGTCGGTTATCGGGGTTCACAACCGATAACTGACAACCGATAACCCAGCAACCAAAACCCTACCTCCACACCGACCGCCGCTTCGCCGCTCCCAACTGGTTCACGGTGAACGACTGTCCGGCGATGGTGATCGTACCTGTCCGGGGGTTGGCGCTGGCGTTCGCGGCGATCGAGTAACTCACGGTTCCGTTGGCGGTACCGCTGCCGCCGGAGGTGACGGTGATGAAGGAGTCGCTGGTCGTGGCGGTCCAGGGACAGCCTCCGTCGGCGATCACGCTGATACTGCCGGTTGCCGCGGCAGACAGCGGACGGATGCTGCTGGCCGAGAGCGTGTAGCTGCACGATCCGTCGAGGGTCAGGTTGCCGCGGGCGCGGCCGCCGGTCTCGCGGTAGAAACGGCTCTGCCAGCGGAAGAGCACATTCTGGAGCTGCTGCAGTTGCGCGTCGCTCACGTTCTCCCCGCTCCGCGTGACCACGAACGTCGGGACGCGGAAGACACGCGTCTGACCGGCGGCGTACGCCGGCGTACGCGGGCCGTTCGCGGCGACGATCTGGTCGATGGTGATCTGCGACGTCCCACTGTCCTGCACGAACGTGATCGGCGTGACCTCGGCCGGCGAGGCCAGGCCGAGGAAGTACATCTCCGCGCGGCTGTAGCCGAAACGCGGCGCCGTCAAGGAATACGTCCCGGCGATGCTTCCACCCATCACCGAAATCGTGGAAAGGCCCGACTCCGTGTCGGGGAACATGCTGGGATTGGCCAGGCCGTTGTTCGGATGCGCGCCGCCGAAGCACGGCACACCGGCGTCGCGCCACGGCCCTTTCACCACGCCGTCGACATCCTTGTAGTCGGCGTAGAAGACGCACTCATGACCCAGTTCGTGGGTGAGCGCGACCTGCGTGTTGGTCTCGTCGGCAAGCGCCTCGCCGATGGCGGAAAACTCGGCGCCGTAGTGACAGTCGCACTCGGTGCGCGCCGGAATCGTTCCCGCGCCGGTCACGCTCTTCTGCCGCGGATACGTGCCCGCGTAATTCGCGTGGCGCAGGCCGTTGTCGTAAATCGTCGGAAAGAAGCGGAAGGTGTCGACGTTCTGCCCGCGGCTGACGAGATACGCCGCGATCGACTCCCGGATCCGATCGGTATCCCACACTCCCGGCATGTAGTGAAACACCTCGGCGGGTACATCGACGGACGCTCCCACCGTGGACGGCAGCAGCGAGTGCCGCACCGCGAAGGTCAGCGGAAGCGTCTGCGTGATCGTCCCCTCAACAAAGCCAGCGCCGCCGAACCGCGCGCTCTTGATGGCCCAGGTGTTGTTGCCGGACGGATTCAGATACGGCTCGAGGCTCGAGGCCGGCATGCGGAACGAGAGCGTGTCGCCGGTCAGCTTGATCTCCCACGAGCCGATCTGCGCCGAGGGGAAGTCGGGAATCTTCGGCGTCGAAACGACGAGGAACGGCGCGAAGCCCCCGCCGAACTGCACTCCGGCCGCCTCGACGCCGTTCAGGAGCAACGTGTAGCGGAAGTCCTCGCCCGTAGCGGGCGTCGGAACCGCCGCGAGCTTGAGCGTGACGCCGGCGATGATGCCGCTGTAGTCGTCGAACGATGCGCTTGCAGCCTGCAAGGGCGCCGGCAGGCCGGGCGCGTTCACCGGACTGGCCGTCTGGCTCGTCTTCGTCTCGGTGCCGGTATTGAAGCCGATCAGGCCGTCGTCGACCGGCAGCGACTGATACGAGAGCTGCATCTCGCCGCTGTCGGTGAACAGCTCGATCTGGAACGTGCACGGCGTCGCCGAATGACGGCTCTGGAGATTCTGCCAGGTGATGACCACCGAGCCGGGCTTGTTCTTGGTGATGATGCGCGCCGTGTTGGGATAGTTGAAGAGCTCATACCAGACGGCCACGATCGGCTGGATGTGAAACATCGAGCTGACCACCGTCGGGTCGTAGTTCACCGTCGTCGAATCCGCCTCCCCGAAGGCGACCGCGCCCCAGGTGGAGATGCTCAGCTTCGTGTACTGCTTCCCGGCGAACGTGAACGGAGCCGGGAGCGTGTAGGCCGGCGGCAGATAGTTTGCGTCGAGAAATCCGACGATCGGCCTCTTGGCCCCGTCATAAGCGATGACGCCGGTCGACGGATCATCGAACTGGAAGGCCACCCTTCGCACGGTGAAGGTGTTGTTCGCCGTCGGAACGACGCGGAAGGTTGCGGGCGCCTGGAGGTCCGACGGATAGCCCGGCCAGTACGAATTGCCGTCGTCCGCGAGGATGCCGATCCCTCGCGAGACGGTGAAGCTCGAGAGAGGCAGCGGCGCCGCCTCCCCTCTCGGCGTCCGCGCCTCGGTGGCGCGAACGTGCGCGGGCGATGTCGGATTGATCACCTCGAGCGACTGCGCCGCGAGGGAGGAAGAGAAAAGAAGCGCAACGAGACCAGCGCTGGAGGCGAAAGTGGGCATCGATCACTCTCCTGAGACTTCGATGAACGCGGAACGCGTAAAGGATATCAAACGAGACGGAAGGCTTCATCCGCAGATAACGCAGATGAAACGCAGATAGGATCGTCTTCATCTGCGTTACATCTGCGTCATCTGCGGATAAAACTCAACTCAATCCCTCATCAACAGCCGCGCCGTATTGCCGCCGAGGATCCCCGCACGGTCGGACTCGCTGATGTCCAGAGCGGCGATGCTTTCGAGCATCCGAGGGACGCTGCCGATCAGGTGTGGGTAGTCGCTGCCGGCCAGGATGTGGTCCGCGCCGGCGAAGTCGATGGCCAGATGCAGGGCGCGGACGTCGAAGTTCACGGAGTCGTAGTAGAAGTTCTTCAGGTACTCGCTGGGCGGGCTGTCGATGTGAACGCGGTTCTCCTTGTAGGCGTAGAAACCGCGGTCGAGACGCTCCACTAGATACGGAATGGCGCCGCCGAGGTGACCGAGCACCCAGCGGATTTTCGGGAAACGCTCCACGACACCGCTGAAGACGAGACCGGCCGCGGCCAGCGTCGTATCGAGCGGGAATCCGACCAGCGCGGTCAGCCAGTAGTCGGTCATCGCCTCGACGCCGACGGGGGCGGTGGGATGAATGTGAATGACCGCGCCGAGATCGTTCGCGGCTTCCCACACCGGGAGGAACCGATCGTCGTGCAACGCCACACCGTTGATGTTGCTGAAGATCATGGCGCCGCAGAAACCGTGTTGCCTGTACGCGCGCTCGAGCTCGCGTGCCGAGGCGGCCGGATCGCACAAAGGCAGCGTGGCGATGCCGAGGAACTGGCCGCGATAGTCCGCCGCGATCGAGGCGAAACTGTCGTTGACGATCCGCGCCAGCGTCACCGCCGTCGCCGGCTCTTCGACGTGCGTCCCCGGCGTGGTCAGGCTGAGGATCTGCGTGTCGACGCCGTATTCGCGCATGACCTCGGAGCGATAAGCGATGTCGCGGTGTCCGCGCACGGCCACGTTGTAGTCGCCGGGATAGTGCAGCAGCGTGTTCCCCTCGGCATCGGTCGTGAGCTTCACGTGGCTGGGGCCGGCGCGCAAGGCGTCGAGGTAGGCGGCAGGATAGAAGTGATTGTGAAAATCAATGACCGGCATCGATGGAGGTTCCTTTTCGTGAAGTCGTTCGAGTCCAGAGAGCGTATACCGGAAGGCCGGCGGCGACGATGAGCAGTCCGATGGCGCTGCCGGCCGGCTCGGCAACGATCTGATTGACGACGATCAACACCGTCGCCGCGATGAACAGAAGCGGTACGTAGGGATAGCCGAACGTCCGATACGGAGACGCATAGCCGGGCCGCCGCCGCAGAACAAAGGTGGCCACCGCCAGCGCGGCGAAGAACATCCATTCCGTATAAACGACGCGTGTGAAGAGATCGCGATACGTCCCGGTGGCGACGAGGACCGACGACCACACCGCCTGCAACACGATGGCGATGTAGGGCGTGCGATAGCGGGGATGTGGTACGCCGGCCGACCGGAAGAACAGCCCGTCGCGCGCCATGGCGAAGTAGACGCGCGGCCCGGCCAGGATTACCCCTCCCAGCGCGCCGAGGGAGGAGACGATCACCAGCAGCGAGACCGCGGCCGCCCCCCGCGGCCCGACTAGTGCGGTGGCGACATCGGCGGCGATGCGCTCGGAGTGGATGACCTGATCGAGCGGCAGCACGTAGACGTAGGCCGCGTTCAGACCGAGGTAGCAGAGGGTGACGATGAGCGTTCCGATCATCAGCGAACGGGGAATGGTCTTCTGCGGCTCGCACGTCTCTTCGGCGACATACGTGACCATGTGCCAGCCGCCGTAGGCGAACAATCCGGCCACCAGCGCCAGGAGGAACTCGTGCGCCGAGTACGAGGCGGCCGCGGGAGTGGCGGCACGAACGGGGGCGAGGGCAACGACGATTATCAGCATCAAGCCGATCGCCAGAACCTTGACGATGGTAAAGAAGGTCTGGATCGCGCTTCCCTGCCGGACGCCGACGTAGTTCACTGCGGACAGCGTAAAGATCGCGGCGATGGCGACGATGCGCGTGCCATTGCCTGTCAGCGGAACGAAGTAGCCGATATAGCGCGCCGTGACGACGGCGATGGCGGCCACGATCCCCGAATGCATGCACCAGAACATCGCCCATCCCCACAGAAAGCCGGCGGCTGGATGGAAGGTCTCCTTCAGAAACACATACACGCCGCCGGTCCGCGGAAAGGCGGAGGCGAGCTCCGCGCAGATGAGCGCCCCGAACAGCGTGAGGATTCCCGCCAGCAACCAGACCAGCAGCATCCCGGAGACGCTGGGAACGCGGCGGGTGATCTCCGACGGCTGAACGAAGATCGACGCACCGATGATGATCCCCACCACCATGGCGGTGGCGCGAAGCAGGCCGATGGAGCGGGTAAGGGGGGTGTTATCAGTCAAACCGAACGATCAGACTACAACACGTCACGCCACCCTCCGCCTTGGCAAGCTCCGAGGCAGGAACGGCCCGCACATCGATCCCCTCGTCTTCGAGCCGGCGCCGCGTTCGCGACAGCTCCTCGGGGAAGACGACGCTGCCGCCGATCCGCAATGCATTGGCGGCGGCAGGCTCGGACGGATCGACGTCGATGATTCGCCACTCCCCGAATGGCGCGGCCGGCAACCAGTCGCGATTCATCAGGAGAGCGTCGATCGAAACGCGCGTGACTGCCGATTTCAGGTGCAGGCATCCGCCGACCGTGACCGCCTCGACGCGATAGCCATACGGTGCCACGAGCTCGCGCAGGTTGTCGATCCCTCGGCTGTCCGTGCGCAGCGAATGTCCGACGTAAAGCACGCGGTCGAGCAGCAGCACGTCGCCGCCGTCGAGCGTGCCCGGCTCGTCGATGCTGACGACCGTCCGGTAGTCGCGCAGCAGCTCCGCCACCGTGTCGACCTCTCCCCGCCGCGACTCCGCGCCGGGACGGGTCAGGATGGCCAGCTCGTCCAGCACGATGGCGGTGTCCTCGATGAAGACCGCGTCGGGATAGCGGCCGTCTTCCGGAATCCGCCGCACCTCGCATCCCAGCGAGGCGAGACAGGACTCGTAGGCGCGATGCTGCTCGCGCGCACGATCGACGTCGATCGGCGTCCGCGCCGCGTGCGTCAGCTCGCAGCGGTCGATCGATTCACTGACGGCGCGAGTGATGGCGATAAGTCCCATGCATGAGAATCCTACAGGCCCCCACAGGAAATCGATGGATGACAGGCGTATTCTTTCGTTCATGGACGAAGCGGGATCGGTCAAAGTCAAGGGAGGCGCTCTGCTGTCGCGCCTTGCCTTCGTGAGAGAGCAGCGAGGCGAAGAGGGGGTGCAGCACGTTCTGGCGCGGCTTCCCGAAAGCGACCGCGCCGCCTGCTCGACGATCCTCACCGGCGGCTGGTATCCATTCGCACTGAACCAGCGCCTCGACGAGGCCATCGCCGCGGAGATGGGAATGGGCGAGGATGTTTTCCTGCTCATCGGCGAGAAGTCGGCCGAGCACAATCTCACCGGCGCCCACCGGGCCATGATCTCCCCCGGCGATCCTCACGGCCTGCTGCGGCGCACGCCGCAGATCTATCAGATGTACTACGACACCGGCCGCCGCACCTACGACCGCCTCGCCGACAACAAGGCCGTCCTCCGCACCTACGACGCCCCGACCTTCTCACGCCACGATTGTCTGACCGTAGTCGGATGGCACCGCAAAGCGATCGAGATGTGCGGCGCGAAGAACGCCCGCGTCACCGAGACGAAGTGCCGCGCCAAGGGGGCGGAGTTCTGCGAGTACGTGTGCGAGTGGACGTGAAGAACATCCTGGGGTCATGAAGAACATCTTGGGGTCAGGCCTTTCGTCAGGTCATTTCCTGGCTCGGGTAGCGCCTCCGGAGGAACGGTGAGTGGCCTCGGAGCACCGAGCTGCAGCTCCAGGCGTTCATTCCGGCCCTTTTTCTGAGCCGTCACGCGCAGGCGTCTCCGTTACGCGCTTATCAATTCGGGAGAAATCGGCCGCCGCTGCGCCGCTGGGCAGGTTGCTCACGGCTTGACACGACGAAAGGCTAGGCAGGACTTGTTTATGCCGGCTGCAAGGTGGCGATCGCTTGTCGCGCAAGACTCTGTAACACCTCATCGCCGGCCAGTTCTCGATCACCTCGGCGGACCAGAGTCGAAATGTACCCGGAGCTTCGAAGCCGGAGAGCGGCGGCAATCTCGCGAAGACGGAGCAGCCCTTCGTTCCAGGCAATCCACGCCGCCAGCATGCGGGGGAAGCCGCCGTGTCGATGGCGCAGATCCTTCTCATCGATGCCGCAAGTCTTTGCAACCGCCTTCACGACCGTGGCCATCTTCAGCCGAGGGATCAGCCGTTGCGTCATCGCGTGCTCATCGCTCCGCGGCTTCTCCGCGACAACCTTCCGCATCTTCTCGATCCACTCGGCGCTGCCGAGGTAAATCTGCCCGACGAGCTTCTCCCAGATGGACTCCGTCGAGCCTATCTTCGCCGTCACGTAGTCGCGGTACATCTCGTGGCATTTCGGGCGCTCCGTATGGAGATCGAACAGCCACTCGGAGTAAAGCCACTCCGGGATCAGCTCGAGGCCGGCGTGAGCACGGTAGCTCGACCACCGGTACTCCGCCGGATCGGCGACCATGCCCGCGCGGACTGGATTCAGGACGGTGTAGCGCCTCACCTCGTCCAGATAGTTCTGCTCGTCGACGAGAATCCCCTTGTAGCGGCCCTGGAAGAGGTGTCCCACGCGCTCATATCGTTTGTTGAAGATGCGGACGTATTCGCTGTTCAGCCAGTGCATCCCCTTGGCCAGCGTGCGGAACGGCGTCTCGATCACGAGATGGTAGTGGTTCGTCATCAGGCAGTACTCGTGAAGACGCCAGCGGAACCGCTTCACCGCGGCGGCAAGTAAGGAAAGGAAGAGCAGACGATCGCGGTCTTCGCGGAAGATGTCCTTCCGTTCGTTACCTCGGGATGTGACGTGCCAGAAGGCGCCTTCGAATTCGAGTCTCAGAGGTCTTGACATCCGCCGAGGATCCCTCGGCAGCGAGAAAACACATCAAAACTCCACCAAATCGGCCGAGAAGTTTCCATTCCGAGGAGATATCGGGAGCGTTTCTATACACCGGGTAGAGTGCCTATGCGAGGAGGCGACAAAGAGAGGCCTGGCCCCCAGAGGCTACATCCGCCCAACTCCACTCCTTGATCATCGACGAAATGCAGGTACAACGGTCCTTCCAGGAACTCTAGACCGCGTAGCGGGGGCATCGACCACGACTTCAGACTGGCGGCGGTGACGCGCGTGGTGGCCGCGGGGAAGCCGAGCGGGCTCGGTGAGAGCTCGATCCACACGTCCGATTGTGAGAGGGAGCGAAGGCCGATAGGGAAGTCGGATGGCTCGAGGCGAGGCCACTGCGGCTGTACGCTCCCGCCTGCCGACAGCAGCGACAAGCGGCGCATGAACGCTTCACCGTAATAGTCGTTTCCGAAACGGAGGAATGACTCGGCCTGACACGCCAGCCGCGCCGGCGATTGCGCCAGTCCCGGGTTGTGGAGATGAATCGCGGCCGCCTGAGGGATGTAGAGCGATGTCAGCTTCGCGTTCGCGATGCGGCGGAGCCAGTCGTCCTCTTCGAAATAGAGATGGTAGCGATCGTCGAACGGACCGACTGCCTCCCAGGTGTCGCGGCGGAATGCCAGCAGCGCGCCGCTGAGCGAGGCCGTCGGCAGCGCGGTGGTGGTGCGCCAGTGCCGGCGCGCATGCGCCCGCCATTCGCGCCGCGCCCGCTGAAACTTTTTCGGATTCGCTCCGGCCCGGATCCTGGTCACCTCGCTCTGCCGCGTCCGCTCCTCGGTACATGGCAGCATGAAGGTCGCGTCGCGATCCCAGAAGAACACCGGACCGGCCACCGCCGCGCCCGCGAGGAGGGCGTCGCGCAATGTGCGGAGACAACCCGGCAGCACCAGCACGTCCTCGTTCATGAGGACGATGCAGCCGGCGCTCGTCTCCGGAAACGCGGCGTTGGCAGCGCCCGCATACCCGGCGTTCCTTCCCGTGGCGAAGTATCGGATCGGAAGGGACTGCAGAAGCGTCCGCTCTTCGGAGGTGCTGCCGTTGTCCGCGACGATGATCTGCAGCGACAGACCGGTCGATTCCGCGTCGCGTCGTAGGGCCGCTACCGCATCCCGCACCTGCGACGCGGCGTGGTAGTGGACGATGATGACGTCGAGATCGGCCGTCATGGTCGTACCGGAAGCGGCTTGTTGATCATCCTGAAGAAGAAGTCGTCGTAGCTGCCTGCATCGACGGTCTTCTTGATCGTGCAGTGCTGACAGTCGATGCCCGGCTGCAACGCTCCGAACTCGCGGCGCAACCGGTCGAGCTCCTCACCGTTCCAGATCTCCTCGAATGACTGCAGGGCCAGATTGCCGACCGGCGGGCGGGTCCACGACATGCATGGATGAACGTCGCCGTTGGCATGAATGGCCAGCGTGTCCCAAGGGCGACGACAGGTCATGCGGTTGCCGGCGACGTCGAACAGATCGATGACACCTGCCTGGTCGCGTATGAAACCGGAGTCCTCGATGCCGTTGCGGCTGAGGCATTCGGCGAAGAGCGGCCGGACCATCCGGACCTTCTCGTAGAACGCCTCATCTTTGTTCTCATGACCGCTGACGAACGACATCGGCTCGACCGTACGCACGTCGACCTGCTCCGGGCGGACGCGATCGAGGAGCGCCAGGAACTCGCCGAAATGATCGACGTTCTTCAGCATCAGGACGTGATTGATCTGCAGCTTCGGAAGAACCGCGCCTCTCCGCGATCGCAGTTCGCGAAACAGCTCGATGTTCGCCAGCACCTTGTCGAGCCGTGAGCCATGCCGGATCGACTCGTACACCTCGGCCGTGCCGCCGTCGATCGAGACCGCCAGCGATGTGATCCCTGAGTCGATGATTCTCTCGATCGTTCCTTCGGTGAGCAGAGTCCCGTTCGTGACTACGCGTGAATACGGCACGCCATACTCGCGCACGCGCTGGAGTCGATCGGGGAAGTCGCGCGTCATGAACGGCTCGGTCATCAGCGACATGTGCAGATACGTGGTCGAAGGAAAGACCTCGGCGGCGATCCGGTCGAACACGCGCGTGGGCATGTGATATCGCGGAACGTCGGCGGCCCGAGGGTCGCTGAAGCCACACATCGTGCAATGAAGATTGCAGGTGTTGTTGTGCTCGATGAAGACGTTGAGGTAACGCCCTTCGCCGTCCGGATGACGCCTCCACGTCAGCTTGTCCGCCAGCACGTCATAGCCGGGAACACCAGACTCTGCGCTCGCCGCGCGGGAAACGAGCCGCATCATCGCGCGCCGGAGCATGCTCACGGAATCTATACGTACGTCGCGAACGACACGTTTAGCGTCACTTTTGGGCCAACTCGATCTTCATGCGAGCCTGAAAGATGTTCAGAAGCTCCCGGTACGGCTGTTCGCCGACGCGCACCACCCCTCCGAACGGATACTCCAGCATGCTGACCAGCAGCACTCCATAGATGATCACGGCGGAGAGGAACGCCGTAGCCGCGATCTGAATGGAAAGATGACGCGTGCCGTAGAACCAGGTGAACATGATCGTCCCGGTGGCGCCGACGATGAGAAGGACCCACATGCTCGAGGGGAGAGCGGCGTTACTGGCCAGGATTCGCATCCGGCGCGCTATGGAGAACTCATTCAGGCGCAGGACACCCTGCTGGTAGAACGTGACCTCACGAAGATCGCTGGCGTTCGGAGCGATCCGGAAGTAGTCGGCCCAGATCTGGTCGTACTTGTCGTTTGACGTCGACTCGAGCCCGTATTCCATCTTGGGGTAGTCGCTCACAATCACGTCGTTCATGTAGTCGATGATGTCCTGATGGAGGCGGTTACGGTCCTCGTGAGACATCGGCTCGACATCGCGCCAGACCGCATTGATCAACACTACCTCGCGCGTCACCGTCTCATCCGCCTCCTCGTACTGTTGCCAGACCACGACCACGGTGAACGCCAGGTAGATCCCGTAGATCAGGCTGAGGATCGTGTACGTGAAGCTGACGTACTCGTTGTTTGCAATCAGCTTTTCCGCCGGAACGAACCGGCGAACGAGCATCATGCCGGCGACGGAGGCGAGGACGCCCGCCGCCAGGATTACAAGAGGGTAGGTAAGCATGGACAAATTGCGTTCCTCCAGTTCCCGAAGACGCAGCGCCGTATTTACGCCATTCTAGATGATGGAGCCGCGCGTTACTTCACCCCCGCGAACAGCGCCACGTACACTTCGATCCCATCCCACAGATTCTGCAGGCGGAGGTTCTCGTTGGCGGCGTGCTGGTTGTCGTCGTGGTTGGCGATGGGGAGGATCAGGACGGGAGTGTTGGCGGGCTGCTGGAAGAGATACATCGGGATGCTGCCGCCGAGGGTGGGGACGAGGACGGGATCGTGTCCTGCGGTGTGCATGATTTCGGAGATCTGACGCGAGAGGGGAAGATCGAGCGGCGTGCGGGCGGGGGGATAGCCGGCGCCCCAGATCACCTTGGCGATCTTCGGGTGAGCCAGGCGCGTGGCGACATCGGGCGTCGTTCGCACGATCGTGTAGCCCTGCGACTCGATGTGTTGCTCGACGAGTTTCTTTACCGACTCCGGCGTCTCCGCCGGGACGAGGCGGATGTCGAGCGATGCCTGCGCCTCGGTCTGGATGGTGTTCGATGCCTGCGCGCCGACGTGGCCGGATTGAATGCCGCGCACGTTCAGCGCGGGGAGCATCAACAGGTGGTTCAGCTCGAGGCCTTCGGTCTCAGCGATTGCGAACTCGCGCTTCAGATCAGCCTCGACAGGCGGAATCCGCGCCATCGCTTCCTGCTCCGCGGCGGAGGGCGGCTTCACGTCATCGTAGAAATGAGGGATGAGGATGTGGCCGCTCTCGTCGCGCATCGAGTCGATGAGGTGCGTGAGGCGGATGATCGGATTGGGGACCCAGTTGCCGTAATGGCCGTCGTGCAGCCCTTTCACCGGCCCGTAGACCGTCAGCTCCAGATCGACGACGCCGCGCGCACCGAAGACGAGTTGCATGCGACGGCTTTGATGGACCGGACCGTCGCAGAGGATCCAGGCATCGGGGCGGAGGACGTTGGGGTATTTTTCCAAATATGCGGCGAGGTGTGGTGAGCCTGCCTCTTCTTCGCCTTCGAAAACGAAGCGGAGATTCACCGCCGGCCTGCGGCTGGCATCGCGGAGCGTGTCCAGCGCCGCGGCCATGGCGATGATGGGGGCCTTGTCATCGCCGGCGGAACGCGCGTAGAGGCGCCATTCGGGATCGAACGTCGCGGCGTTGCCCCAATCGACGTCGTTTCCGGCGGCGTCGCGCATGACCGGGGTCCACGGTGCACTCTTCCATTGCGCTGGATCGACCGGCTGGCCGTCGTAGTGCGCGTAGAAGGCGATGGTGCGGGTGGCGCCGGGAGAGGACAGATCGACCACCACGATGGGCGGTGCGCCCTCGAGAGTCAGCAGTCGCGTCGACGCACCGCGCTTCTCGAACATCGCCTGAATCGCGGCAGCGTTGCGCGCGATGTTGGGTACATCCGAGGCAAGGTTGGGAATCGCCAGAAAGTCAGCAAACTCGGCGACGATGGCGCGCCGGTCTGGTGCGGCAGCGCGCGCGGAGATGGTGGTGAGCAGAAGGATGAGGATGGTGAGGCGTTTCATCACGCCTCACCATATCCTCAGTCAGCGTTTCGTTAGTATCTGCGGTAGTGACGTTTGGCGTTGTGGTTGCGAAGCGACTGCACCCCTTCGCCGACCAGGCCGCCGATCAACGCGCCTTTGAGTGGCTGACGGTGATCGATGGCTGCCCCCGCCACCGCTCCGATCACGGCGCCGCGCGCCTGACTGTAGTGGTGGCGATAGACGTGATGGCGATAGTAATGAGTCTGCGCGAACGTGCTTCCGGCAGGCACAAGGAGCGCGAAGCTCAGCAGTGTTGCCTGGATCTTTTTGCTAATCATGAGATGTTCCTCCGCCCATGACTAGTGCGAGATCGATGCCGCTTAACCTCAACCGCAAAAGTAATTTAGGCTGAATTCACCTCATTTCGTGCTGACGATCTGCAATACGGCCCGGAGGCTGGCGATGAGTGCTCCCTGGATCCATCCCTGATCGGTGGAGCAATGTTCTCCGGCAAAGAAGAGCCGTCCTTCAGGGCGGATGGCCGCGGGATAAAAGCGCTCCAGCTCTCCCGGTTTCAGCATCACGAACGCCCCCGCCGTCCAGCGGTACTCTTCCCAATCGACCGAGGCTTGATCGACTACGTACTTGCGAAGCTCCTTGTGAAAACGGCTGACGTTCCGGATCACTACTTCGGCTCGTTCATCGTTCGATAGCGCGCCGAGGCGCCGGGCATCCTGATCCCAGCAATAGGCGCCCAGCAATGCCCCCGGCATCGGCTCGGTACGTTTCATCAGAGCCGCGGGCGGAGAGGGCTGCGGCGTCATGCTGTGAATGCTGGGGCGGCGAAAGCGAGCGCCCTCCACCGTCGGGCGGAAGGACTCGCGGAGCAGCGGCTTGGTGACCGGCAGATGATCCATCGGATAGTACGTCTGCCGCTGGATCTGGTCGGAGGTCGACGATCCGCCGAGGATCGGATGCTTCCCTTCCTGCCAGAAGCGCTCCTTGCAGTCGAGGGCAACCTTGGTGGCGTTGGCGTAGGTCATCCCGCGGATTGCCGACATCTTCGCGTAGCTGAGATTCTCCAGATCCATGCGGCGCATCACAGAGAAGGGGATCGTGCAGAGGACGTAGTCGTACTTCTTCGTCGTCGACGTTCCTTCCTCGTCGGGCGTCCTGGTGGTCACTTCCACGCCGTTCTCGAGCAGTTTGATTCGGCTGACTTCGCGGTTGAAGGTGACGTGCTTCTTCACCTTGTCGTAGAGCGCGTCGGGCAACTGGCTCATCCCGCCTTCGAGCGTCTGCAAGCAACTGCCGGTGCCGACCATCTCGTCGCGCAGGTACATGGTCACCGCTTTGTCCCACCAGACGTCGAGGCTGGTGAAGACGCCGATGACGTCGAGGACTTCTTCACCGACGTTCTGAACGATGAATTCGCGGAGGCTCACGCCGCTCAGATACTGGAGCAGCCCGGTGCCGGCCACGCCGTCGAACATCATCTGTTTCTCTTCCTCGGTGAGCCCATCGATGACGTTGTCCATGAGGAAGCCGAAGATGGCGCCGCCGCTGGGCATGTTCTTCCGGAAGTAGTCGGAGATCCGGTACTTGTCGTAGATCTTCGTGACGCTGCCCTTGGTCTGCCGGGTCACGACGCCGTGGATGTCCCACCACCCGTTCTCGACGTTGTTGATGAAGGTGATGAGCTTTTTGCGCAGCCCCATCTCGGCGATGTAGTGATGGGTGTAGTCGTGCGTGATGGGAACGCGCATCGCTCCGAGCTCGGCGTACGCGCCATCTTTGAAGTGATGCGTGTGGACGCGTCCTCCGTGACCGCTACTGGCTTCGATGATCTCGACGGTGTTCTTGAGCTTCAGCAGCTCGTACGCCGCCACGAGACCGGCCATGCCCGCGCCGAGGATGCAAACGTGACGCGGGCCGGTATTCTGCTGGCGGATCTCTTTGAGGATCGTGTCGACGGGAACGTGCGGATAGCCGTTGTCGACGGCATGCTCGGGACAGGGTGGTGAGGACGCAGCGGAGCGGGGAGCGGCGGCGGAGCTCATTTCTTACCTTCCTGCGGCCGTAGCGCAATCGCATCCATCGCCACGAGCGCGCCGGGCGCCGGCAGCGCCGTCTGGATGATCGAGCGGACCGGGTATGGCTGTTTGAAGCGTTTCGCGTAGACGCCGTTCATCGCTTTGAAGTCGCTGAGGCTGGCCAGGTAGACCGTCACCTTGGTGACGTCGTCGAGCGAGCAGTAGCCGGCTTTGAGGATGGCCTCGATATTGTTGATGACCTGATCGGTCTGTGCTTCGATGGTCTTCGGAAGTGTGCCGTCCGGCTTCTCTCCCCCTTCCTCGGCGGTGAAGACGAACGGCCCTGCGATGTTCCCCTGACAGTACGGTCCAATTGGTGGTGGTGCATTCGGTGTGGTGATGCAGGTGCGGATGGGCATGGGATTACCTCCTTCTCTTTAAATGGGCGGAAGGAAATCATCCACCGAATGATTGCCGCCGTCAAGAATCAGGCGGTGAAAGGCGTAGCTGAACTTCGCGCGGTAGGCGTTACCATACGGAGCGACAAAAAAATCAGGAGGACGTCATGGCCAAAGGTAACAACGCCCGTAAGAAAGAAACGAAGAAGCCGAAGAAAGACAAGAAGTAGGCCGCTTCATGTTTCTGCTCGAGACGGAGCGTCTCGTGATCCGTCCCTGGCAGCCGGACGATCGTCCTGCCTTCGCCGCTGTCATGTCTCACCCCGAGGTGACTCGGTATGTGCATAGCGGGCAGCCGTACAGCGAGTCCGAGGTCGACGAGTGGTTAGCACGTCAGGCCCGCCAGCTTGCGGAGGACGGCGTCTGCATGGGCGCGCTCATCGAGAAGTCCACGGGACACCTGGCCGGTCTTGCCGGAACGCAACCGCTCGGCACGACCGGCAATCTCGAGATCGGCTGGATCCTGGCGCGCGAGGCCTGGGGGCGCGGTTACGCCACCGAGGCCGGCGCCGCGGCGATGCGCCACGTGCTGGAAACGCTGGCCCGTCCGCGCGTGGTGGCGATCATCGATCCCGGCAACGAGCCCTCGAAACGCGTCGCCGCCCGCCTCGGCATGACGTACGAGGCGACGTATACGGGGGAGCAGCTCGGGCACCGTCTGCCGGAGATCGTGGTGGATCTGTTTTCGCGCGAGGCGTAGGACGACTCCGGCTACACTCTCCGCCTTCAATGACTGACTTCACCGGACGAGTGGCCATCGTCACAGGCGCTGCGCGCGGGCTTGGGCGGGCTGCTGCCGAGCGGTTACGCGAGCGCGGCGCGTCGGTCGCCGTCAACGTGCGCGATCGCGAGCGGGCGGAGTCGTTGGCAAGGGAGCTTACTAAGTCGATGGGTGAGGACGTGCTGGCCGTGCCGGGTGACGTCGCGGCGGACGGCGTTCCCGAGGAGATTGTCCGGCAGACGCTCGAGCGGTTCGGACGTATCGACATCCTCGTCAACAACGCGGCGCTAGCGCGCTCGACGCGCTTTCCCGATCTTTCGGCCGACGAGTGGCGCCATGCGCTCGAGGTGAACCTCACCGCGCCGTTTCTCCTGACCAAAGCGGCGCTGCCGGCGATGAAGGCGCAGCATTACGGGCGCATCGTCAACATCTCGTCGACCGCCGGACGGACGGTCAGCACGCTCGGAGGTGCCCACTACACGGCGTCGAAGGCCGGCCTGCTCGGTCTGACGCGCGCCGCGGCGAAGGAACTGGGACAGTTCGGGATCACCGTGAACGCCGTCTGTCCCGGGATGATCGATACGGAATTGACGCGCGAGAATGCCACGCCGGAACTGTTGGCGCGCCTCGCTGCCAGCTACCCGGTGCCGCGCCTCGGGACGGCGCTGGAAGTGGCCGATCTGATCTGCTTTGCCGCATCCGAGGAGGCGGGGTACATCACAGGGGCATCGTTCGATATCAACGGTGGCGACCTGATGATGTAACCGACAACATGAAAGAAAGCACTCGCGTACTCGTCGCCCTCATCGCCGCGATCGCCGGCGGAATCGCCATCGCCGCATCGGGCAATGCCGCGCTGCTTCGCGCCGCCGATTTCATCGCGCCGATCGGTACGCTCTGGGTCAACGCAATCAGGATGACGGTGATCCCGCTGGTGATCTCGCTCCTGATCACCGCCGTGGCGTCGGCCACGGACGTGAAGTCGATCGGCCGCCTCGGCGGACGAACGCTGCTCGTGTTCGTGCTTCTTCTGGCCGGGACGGCGATTGTGGTCATGCCTTTCGGTCCGGCGCTCTTCCGCCTTCTTCCGCAACGGCTCGGCGCTGTCCAACTGCCGCCGGGTGCCGCGCAAGCCGCGGGCGAGATCGCGGCCGGGGGACAGTCGCAGACGTTCTCCACGTGGCTAACGTCGTTGCTGCCGTCCAACCCGGTCGCCGCCGCGGCCACGGGAGCGATGATGCCGTTGATTCTCTTCACGCTCCTCTTCGCGCTGGCTGTCGCCCGCAGTCCCGAATCGGCCCGCACGACGCTGACCAGATTCTTCCAGGCCCTCGGCGAGGCGATGCTGATGCTGGTGCGATGGGTGGTGATGCTCGCTCCGGTGGGGGTTTTCGCGCTTGCACTGCCTCTCGCCACACACGCCGGAGCCGCGCTGGCCGGTGCCATCGGGTTCTACGTCGTGGCGTATTCGGCAGGCTGTCTTGTGGTCACCCTTCTCCTCTATCCCGTCGTGGCGATGTTCGCGAAGATTTCGATGCTTCGCTTCGCGCGCGCCGCGCTGCCCGCGCAACTCATCGCCTTCAGCTCCAGCTCCTCGATCGCCTCGCTGCCGGCGCTCGTCGAAAGCGCGGAGCGCGGGCTGGGGATGTCAGCCAGGACGACAGGATTCGTTCTGCCGCTGGCCGTCTCCACGTTCAAGATCGCCGCTCCATTGTCGTGGACTGTCGGCGCGCTCTTCGTCGGCTGGTTCTACGGCGTTCCGCTGCACGCCAGCGGTCTGGCCATGATCGCCTTCGCATCGATCTTCCTGGCCTTCGCCGTGCCCGGCATTCCCCGGGGTGCCTTCATCATGCTCACTCCGCTCTTCCTCGCCATCGGCCTCCCCGCCGAAGGCATCGGCCTCTTGATCGCGGTCGACGCAATCCCCGACACGTTCTCCACCGTGCTCAACGTGACCGGCGATCTGGCCGCTGCCGCGTTGGTCGCGCGAGGGGAGAGCGAGTAGGCGTCTCTACCTAATGTAGAAGAGTTGCGTTCCTGAAACATCCGAGGGAGCCTCGGGGATGAAGGAGCGTGTATGAACAAGACCATTCGGAGTCTGAAGCAGGAGATCGAGCAGCGAGGCGGGCAGATTCACATCGACGAAAACCTTCCCGACGACGTCGCGGAGTTGTTTCTCCGGGAAGTTCTCTCGTGCCCCGATTGCGAGGCGCAGCCGCACGGCGACGACAACCGCCGCGAGCGCTCGTCGGGTCACTGACGGCCGGAGACGATCATGACCATGAAAGCGAACGTAGCCAGCCGGATTCGTCAGAGCATCTTTTTCATCCGAGGGCAGAAGATCATTCTCGATGCGCATCTCGCCGAGCTGTACGCGGTGGAAACGCGCGCACTGGTTCAAGCAGTCACGCGCAACCTCAAGCGGTTTCCGCGCGATTTCATGTTTCAACTTTCGAAGCGTGATTCGAAAGTTTGAGATCACAAATTGTGATCTCAAACGTGCGGGGCGGCCGGCGCAGCGCGCCGTACGCGTTCACCGAACAGGGCGTGGCGATGCTCTCCAGCGTCCTCCACAGCAAGCGCGCCATCGCGGTCAACGTCGAGATCATGCGGACATTCGTCGAGCTCCGGCGGTTGGTTTCCGATCACGCGGATCTCGCGCAGCGGATCAGCGAACTGGAGAAACGATACGACGGCCAATTCCAGGTCGTCTTCGACGCCATTCGTACTCTGATCACGCCCCGTGAAAAGCCGCAACGGCGAATCGGATACCTCTCCGCGAAGGCCCCCGCTTAGGTTCTACGGCGCTTCGGCCAACACCTCGTCGATCCGGCGTGACAGCTCGGCTTCGGAGAGACGTGTCGGCGTGTAGAGCCGTACGATTCCTTTGCGGTCGACGAGGACGAACGTCGGCGTTGCCGAGACGCCGTAGCGCACCACCGTTTCGGTGTCGATGACGGCCGGAACTCCGTCGAGACCGGCGTAGAGGTCCTTCCACACGGTCTCGATGCGCGCCTTTTCCTCTTCCGGGGTGGCCGGTTTGTCATCCAGCGATCCGTACAAACGGGTTGCGGTGATGAGCGCCAGTCCGCTCGTCTTGTACTTCTGCCAGACGCGCGTCAGCGACGGCGCCTGCGCTTTGCAATCGCCGCAGCCCTGGGCGAAGAAGAACATGAGGACCGGTCTGCCGCGCAGCGAAGCGAGCGACGCCGCGGGGGCGCCGATGACGTTGCCCATGGCCAGCGGAGGGGCCGGCTGTCCTTCCAGCGAGAGCATGTTGATGTTCTTGTTGATCCGCGCGCGCAGCGACGGCGCGCTGGCGTGGGCGAGCTCGCCATCGAGATAGCGGATGGCGGCGCCGCGGCCGGTCTGCGATGCGATCAGTCTGGCCTCGACTTCGATCGCCGCCCCGTAGGGGGTGAGCAACTCCGGCTTCTCGGACGGGATCTCGCGCCGAAGCTCGGCGACGTACTCCTTCGCCAGCTCGTTCCGATGCTGCATCTCCGCGCCGCGAGCCAGCCAGCCGACGGCATCGAGATACTCGGCGTCGACCCCCGAGGCTCGCTTGTAGTCCTCGACCGCGGCGATGCCGCTGGCGAGATCTCCCGCCGAGAGTTTGTAACGAACATTGCGAACGAGATCTCCCGCGTCCGCGTGAGCGGCGAAGAGAACAGAGATGAGGAACGCGGGCATCAGCTTCCGGATCATTGGTGCCTCCAGTCGGGATCGGTTTGTGGTGGGACGTGAGAGCGCAGGAATTGGTTCCTGTGATCTCATGACAGGGATGACGAACCGTTTCGCGCTCCGCATTCTCCAGGCCGGTGCCATTGCCGTGGTCCTGGTGGTGACGACGCTCAACGTCTTCGAGCTCGATCGCTTTTTCGTTCCGAAGGAATTGGTGCTGCATGTGACGGCGGTTCTGGCGGGTTTACTGGCCGTGCGCGCGCTGTGGCGTATGAGCGTGACGCGCATCGACCTCCTCCTGGCCGGCTATCTGACACTCGGCACGCTGTCGGCTTTGATGGCGACGAACCGCTGGCTGGGCGTGCGCGCGCTGGCGGTCAGCGCTTCGAGTGTCATCCTCTTCTGGATCGCTCGTACCCTGCGCGATGCCGGTCTGGCGCGTCCGCTCCTCGGTGCGCTGGCTCTGGCCGTCGTCGTCGCCGCGGCGACGTCGCTCCTCCAGACCTATGGCTTGAACATCGAGTTCTTCTCGGAGAATCGCGTCCCGGGAGGAACGCTCGGCAACCGCAACTTCATCGCCCATGTCGCCGCATTCGGATTCCCGCTCCTGCTCCTGGTCACGCTGCAGGCGCAGCGACGGGCCGCGTATCTCCGTTGGGCTTTCGGTACCGCGCTCGTCATCGCCTCGCTGGTGTTGACGCGGTCGCGTGCGGCGTGGCTGGCGTTTGCCGTGGTGGTGATCGTCCTGCTGATGGCGATGATGGTTTGCGCGCCCCTGCGCCGTGACCGGCAGACTTGGAAACGGCTGACCGGGATCGTGCTCATCGCCTGTGGTGTCGTCGCGCTGTCGCTGGTTCTTCCGAACGCGCTCCACTGGCACGGCAAGAATCCCTACCTCGAGTCGGTGCAGCGGGTGGCGGAGTACTCGGAGGGGAGCGGCCGCGGGCGGCTCGTGCAATACGGGCGTTCGCTATTGATGGCCGTTCGTCATCCGCTCTTCGGCGTGGGACCGGGAAACTGGCCGGTCGAATACCCGTCTCACGTTCCGGCGAACGATCCGTCGCTCGACCAGACGAACGCGGGGATGACGTCGAATCCCTGGCCGAGCAGCGACTGGATCGCCTGTATCGCCGAGCGCGGGATCGCCGCGTTCGTCCTCCTGGCGCTGGTCTTCATACGCTTCGCGACATCCGGCCTGCGTCAGCTCAAACGAGCGATTGACGTTCAGGAGGGATTGGCTGCCGCGGCTCTCCTCGGCATCGTCGCCGGCGCGGCCGTGGCGGGGTCGTTCGATGCCGTGCTGCTTCTCGCCGTGCCGGCCTTCCTGGCATGGGCCGCGCTCGGAGCGTTGTGGATTCCGGAGGAGACGTCACCTCGGCCGGTCTGGGGATTTGCCGTGACGATGATCCTGGCCGTATCTGCCTACGGAGCCGTGCGGAGCACCGCGCAACTCATGGCCATGGACATCTACGCGACACACAGCGATCGCGCGTCGCTCGTTCGCGCCGCGCGCATCGATCCGGGGAACTTCCGCCTTCGTCTGCGGCTGGCGCGCATGGGCGGGCACGTACGTTGTGAGAACGCCAATGCGGCGCATGCCCTCTTTCCAAGCGCGCGCGTCGCCGCGGATGCGAGCCGCGGTTGCAGGTGAGACGTAGAATCGGCGCATGAAACTCACCGACGTTCGCGCGCTGGTCACAGGCGGCAGTTCAGGAATTGGATTCGAGATCGCCCGGCAACTGAAAGAGAAAGGCTCCGAGGTCGTCATCTGCGGACGCGATGAGGCGAAGGTGATCGAGGCGGCGAAGAAAATCGGCGCGCATGGAATCCGCGCGGATGTCAGCGTGGAGACCGACGTCGTGGCGCTGATCCGGAGGACGGTCGAGCTCTACCCCGACTACAACGTCCTCGTGAACAACGCCGGCTTCGGCTCGTTTGCGCCGCTCCTCGACACCGACCTGGCCGGGATGCAACGCCTCTTCGCCACGAACGTTTTCGGAGCGATGGTGGCCGCCCGCGAGTCGGCACGCCATTTCATCAGCCGCAAGCGCGGCAACATCATCAACATCTCCTCCTCGGCCGGCGTGCGCGGATTCGCCGGCGGGACGGCCTACGCGGCCAGCAAGTTCGCAGTGTCGGGGATGACGGAGTGCTGGCGCGCCGAGCTCCGGAAGCACGACATCCGCGTCATGCAGATCAACCCGAGCGAAGTGCAGACGGAGTTCTTCGGCGGCGGCCGCCCGCCGAGCGACCGGAAGCTGCGCGCAACGGAGATCGCCCACGCGGCCCTTTCGATGCTGGAGATGGACGACCGCGGCTTCATCACCGAGCTATCGGTGTGGGCGACGAATCCGGATTAGTACGACGAAGCGCTGGCGTCTCCCTGGGACCGCCGGTCGCCTTGCATATCACCCCGGACCACCTTGAAGGTGTCTATGGATCACGTTGCGTATCAAGCCGGATCACCTTGAAGGTGACCATGGATCACGTTACCTATCAAACCGGATCACCTTGAAGGTGGCCGCCGGTCACCTTGCATATCAAACCGGATCACCTTGAAGGTGTCCATGGATCACGTTACATATCAAACCGGATCACCTTGAAGGTGACCGTCGGTCGCCTTGCATATCAAACCGGATCACCTTTGAGGTGGCTGCCGGTCACCTTGCATATCAACCCGGATCACCTTGAAGGTGACCGCTGGTCGCCTTGCATATCAAATCGGATCACCTTTGAGGTGACCGCCGGTCACGTTGTATATCAACCCGATTACGATGAAACGGTCTTATTCGTCCCCCGTCCGCAGCGTTGCGCTCCAGTCGCCGTCGCGATCGCGCGTCACCTCGACCTGCCAGGGCTGACAGCAGACCGGGCAATCCTGCACGTACGACTGCCGGCTGCCGCCGGTGTCGTCGATGTCGAGGTCGACCTCTTCACCGCAGTAGGGGCAGTTCGATGGGATGGAGTCGCTCACGTCAGATCAGTCCTCGATGATGCGCATACGGGATGGCCGTCAGGATCACGCCGGTGAGAAAGATGAGGAGCGCGTTCGAGAAAAGATACGGGTAGACGATCAGAATCGCGCCAACGACGAGATGGATCGGGCTGGACTGCCGTTTGCCGTAGATCAGGTAAACAGTGCCGATCGATCCGAAGAGCAGGCCGAGAAAGAAGGTCATGTTGGTGGCAACCAACTCCGGATTGTATGCGGTGCTCTTGACCAAGCCTCGGCGCCGGCATACGGTCCGCGCATGAACCTGAGAATCTGCGTGTTCTTCCTGGCCTTTGCCGCCTTCACACTGACGGCTCACGCTGGCCAGGCCTCCGGCGAATTCACTGCCGGAACGCGGCCGCCTATCCGGCCGAAGTACGCGGCGGCGTTCGAGACGCCGGACCAGCGTGATGCGCGGAAGATGGCGGTCGAAGTGGTGCTCTCCGAGGCGCCTATCGACATCGCCGCGGCGGCTGCGGAGCTCGATCCGCATTCGAACGTTATCAACCAGAGCGCGTTGCGCGATCACAACTATGTGCTGCTGTGGGTGCGGCCGGACAACGACGTCAGCATGAACGCCACCTACTCCGCGACGATGACGCAATTCGTCGAGATGACCGGCGGCCGGATGAAGGCGGAGATGACGGCGAATACGCCGGACAAGGTGGCCGGCCACGTCTATTCGCCGAAGCCGTTGAAGTCGATGGATGGCTCTCCCTACACCATCGACCTGACATTCGCGACCGAGGTCACGCGCCCGCCCGCGGGAACGAAACTCCCCTCTGACGGCGGCGAGCCGGGAAAGGCATACAAAGCACTGCAGACCGCGATCGCGGGCAAGAGCTGGGAAGGGATCAGCAGGAACGTCACCGCCAAGCACCTGGAGTCGTTCAACGAGTCCGATCGAACTCCCCAGGAGAATCTGGACGACGCACTGCAGACCCTCGGCTTCTGGCTTCCGAAGAAGCCGGGAAAGATCACCGGCGGTGAGCTGCACGGCGACAGCGCTGTGTTGAAGGTCGAGGGGGAGCTGTTCGAAGGACAGAACGCCCTCTTCCTCGTACGGATGGTGAAGGAAGGTCCGCGCTGGGTCTTCGATCGGGCTACGAAGGCGGGGATGATCGATAAGTAGGGGCTACGTTGCCGTCGCCTCGACATACGCCATTGGGATCGTCAGGCGCAGCTCGCCGTTACGCGTGGCGAGATCGTCGAGCGCATCGCGCAGCCGCGCGAAGATGGCGCGCTCATTTCCGGGGACGACCTTCTTCCAGCCGTAGAGGAAGCCGAGCTTGATGAAGTAGTGGTTGAAGAGGGCGGTGCCGTCGGCGAAGCGCATCGCGCCGTCGCGTTCGACGACGCGCGCGACGGTGAAGCCGCCGTCTTGCAGCAGTTCGCGGACGTTGGCGATGGTGGCACGATGCTCGGCGTGGTCGCGAAGGCGGGCGAGCGATTCGTGGTCGTCGCGCAGGACGTCGGCGAAGACGGCGTAGAGCTCGTGCATGTGTCCCTGGAGGTTGGTGGTCAGGGCCAGCGTGGCTCCGTTGCGGGCGACGCGGCGGCACTCGCGGATGGCGGCGGCGCGGTCTTCGAAATTGTTCACGCCGAGGTTGGAGACGATCAGATCGAAGCTGGCGTCGGCGAAGGGCATGGCGCCGGCGCTCCCTTCATGAAGGGTGACGTTCGGCGTGCCGCGGCTGGCGATCTTTTCCGCCGCGCGTTTCAAACCACCGGTCCAGGGGTCAATACCGTGGACGTGGGAGCGGGCTCCGAGTCGTTCGGCCAGCTCGATCAAGGGGAAGCCGGTGCCGCAGCCGACGTCAAGGACGTTCGTCATCTTCGCGAGCGGCACTTCATCAAGAAGAAGGAGGCCGAACATCGCCGACCAGAGCGGGAGCTCGTCGTAACCGGCGAGTACTTTGGGTGAGGCGAAGTCAGGATCGAAGGCGAGGAAGTCGAGGTCATCCATGAGAGGACATCGTAATTGGGTTGCTGGGTTTCCAAGCCTACCAAGCGCCGGCACAGACAAGAGTGTCTGTGCCCACAGTTGTCCAAATTAGGTTAGGAGAATTTGGCCCTCGACGGAAACGCCGGGCTCTGTAGGATTAGGCAGTTCGACCAAGAACGACCGATCAACAGGAGGCCCAGCGTTGAGTGCATTTTCTAGCGTATTCGGACAGATTCTCAAGTTGTTTCCCCGGGCAGAGTTCGAGCAGTTGGTTCGAGAGGCCAAGGCCGAGAGGCACGCTCGAGGGTTCACCTGTTGGCAGCAGTTCGTGGCGATGCTGTTTTGCCAGTTGGGCAAGGCCCAATCGCTTCGTGAGATATGCCAGGGACTGGCCTCGGTGGAAGGGAAGCTCAATCACCTCGGTATCGAGGAGGCGCCGAACAAGTCCACCCTTTCCTACGCAAACGCCCACCGGCCGTGGGAGTTGTACCAGCTCGTTTTCGAGCAGATGTATCAGCGCTGCCGTCAGATTGCACCGAAGCATAAGCTGCGGTTCAAGAACCCGTTGCTGTCGATCGACGCAACCGTGATCGAGCTTTGCGCGAGCCTGTTTGACTGGGCTCACTACAAGCAGACCAAGGGAGCGGTGAAGCTTCACATGATTCTCGATCACAACGGGCTGCTACCGAGCTTCTGCCTCATCACCGAAGCCCGAAAGTACGACGTGACAGTGGCTCGGGACTGGGATTTCCCAGCCGGTACGATCATCGCTTTCGATCGTGGATACATCGACTTCCGCTGGTTTCGCTCACTCGACCAACGCGGCATCTTCTTCGTCACGCGACTCAAACGACGGACGACCTATTCTGTGGTCAAAGAGAACCCCATTCCTCAGAAGGGCGGCGTTCTTCGCGATGCCACCATCCAGCTGACCAGCCGGCAACTCAGAGGCGGTTCCTCTCCACTTCTTCGCTTGGTCGAGTATCGCGCTCAGGACGGCCGGACCTATGAGTTTCTCACCAACCATCTGAGCTTCGGACCAACCACCATCGCTGCCATCTATGAACAGCGATGGCAGATCGAGTCGTTTTTTAAAGCCATCAAGCAGAACCTGCGCATCAAGACCTTCGTGGGGACCTCCGCGAATGCTCTTCACATCCAGGTCTGGACGGCTCTGATCGCCATCCTCACGCTTCGGTACCTCAAGCTACGCTCCACGTTCGGATGGGCTCTGTCGAATCTGCTCGCCATCTTGCGGTTCAACCTGTTCGCTTACCGCGATCTGTGGTCCTGGCTCAACGACCCGTTCACTCCACCGCCTCTCCCTCCACCCGCTCAACTCTCCCTCAATTTGGACAGCATCTGAGGGGGTCGATCTCACTTCCCGTCAAAAATGACTCGTACGCTCAGCAGAACCGGCCGTTTCTCAACCTAATTTGGACAGCTGTGGTCTGTGCCACATTTGCCCCGTCGAAGACTCAAGTCTGCGCGTGCTGGCGAGGTCGATGTGGCACAGACACTCTTGTCTGTGCCGGCGCTTGCGAGAATGCGGTATCTACCGCTTCTTCGGTTTCCCTTTGGGCGGAAACGGCTTCCCTTTCGGCGAGAACGGCTTCCCTTTCGCCGGAAACGGTTTGCCACCGCGCGGGGGTGCCGAAGCACCGGGACGGAACGGTTTGCTTCCACGCGCCGGCGGCCCATCGGGAACGAAGGTGTTAGCGGAGCGGAACGGCTTCCCTTCGCGGGGCCGGTCATCGCGTTGAAACTTGCCGGCGGGCGGGCGGCGGTCGTAGCGCGGTTTGTCGGCCGGCCGCTCAGGAGCGGCCACGCGCAGATTGACCGGACGGCCGCGGAAGCGGGTGCCGCCGAGTTTGGCCAGCACGTCGTCGCGGTAGCGGGCGGGGATGGAGACGTAGGTGATCTCGTCGCGGATCTCGATCGGGCCGATCTCGCTTCCGCTGATGCCTGCCTCGTTGGCGATGGAACCGACGACGTCGGCGGGACGGATGCCGTCGCGCTTGCCGAGGGCCATGGAGAGGCGGACCTTGGCTTCTTCGTCATCGCGCGCGGTGGCTTTCTCGCGCGGCGCAGGCGCGGGGGCCTCGGCAACCGGCGTTCCGACCGCGCGTGTTCCGTGCGCCAGGCGCGCCGCGGCGGCGGCGACGTCGGCCATGTCGAACGGCCCTTCGTCGGCGAGCTGCGTGACGATTTCCACGTAGAGATCGAGCTCGCCGCTCTGCAGCTCCTTGCGCAGCGTCTCTTTGAAGACCGCAACGCGGCGCGCGGCGACGTCGGCGCGCGACGGCATCTTCATCGGTTTGATCTGCGTGCCAGTGAAGCGCTCGATCTCCCGCATCATGCGTCGCTCTCGCGGCGTGATGAAGAGGGTGGCCACGCCGCTCCGTCCGGCGCGGCCGGTGCGGCCGATGCGATGCACGTAGGCTTCGACGTCATTGGGGATGTCGTAGTTGACGACGTGGGTGATCAGCTCGACGTCGAGCCCGCGCGCTGCGACGTCGGTGGCGACGACGATGTCGATCTTGCCGCCGCGCAGTCTGCGGATGACGCTCTCGCGCTCGGCTTGTTTCATGTCCCCGTGCATGGCCTCGGCGACAAATCCCCGGCCGCCGAGTTTCTCCGCCAGCTCCGCCGCGCCGTTCTTCGTCCGGCGGAAGATCAGCACCGCGTCCGCTTCCTCGAGCTCGAGCATCTGCGTCAGAACCTCGAGCTTCTGCCCCTCGGCGACATTCAGGAAGCGCTGTTCGATGTCGGGCGCCGAGATTCCGTGATGCTCGATCTCGACGCGCTGGGGATTGACGAGATGTCGCTGTGCGATCCGTGCGATCGGCTCCGGCATGGTGGCGGAAAAGAGCGCCACCTGCCGCGGCTTCGGGACGAGCGACAGCATCCTCTCGACCTCGTCGATGAAGCCCATCTTCAACATCTCGTCCGCTTCATCGAGCACGACCATGCGCACCTTGGCCAGGTCGAGCGTTCCGCGGTCGAGATGGTCGATGAGCCGCCCCGGCGTGCCGACGACGACATGCGCGCCGCGCTGCAGATGCTTCATCTGCCCGAAGATCGGCGCGCCGCCGTAGACGGGGAGGACGGTCACTCCCTCCAGTTTCTTAGCGTACGAGTGCATGGCCTCGGAGACCTGCACCGCCAGCTCGCGCGTCGGCGCAAGCACGAGCGCCTGCGTGGCGCGGCTCTTGAGATCGAGCTGCTGCAGGATCGGCAGGGCGAAGGCCGCCGTCTTGCCGGTGCCGGTCTGGGCCTGCCCGATCAGATCGCGCCCGGCCAGAAGCGCGGGGATGGTGCGGGCCTGAATCGGAGTCGGCGCTTCATAGCCAAGCTGGGCCAGCGTCTCGAGAAGCGGAGCGCTGAGGCCGAGGGAATCGAAGGTGGGTTCGTCGGGCATTTGGGTGACTCTATCAACTTCCTCCGCGCAGGACGCTGTCGATGTTAAAATGCCTCCATGCCGGACGTATCTCGAAAGCAGCGGTCCAAAGCGCCGCGTAAAATCGCTCTGAAGAAGGCCACAGGCTCCCAGATTCTGTCGCGATTGAATATCACGAAGGTCGAGTTGCGTCATGCAGAGAAGGCTCTTGCATCAGCGAAGAGAATGTTGGGTGGCGCTTCGGTCCAGTCAAAGGTTAGGATCGAGAAAGCTGTATCGCGCAGAGGTAAGGCCATCAAGTAGCGAACACAATGGCCGCGTCTGATAAACGGGACGTTTTCATCAATGTCCCCTTTGATCCAGGCTACGAGCCTCTTTTTGTTGCCTTGGTCGGCGCACTCGTCTTCCTCGGTCAGGATCCGCACTGTGTTCTGGAAGTTCGAGAGAAGGGCGATGGCCGGCTGAAGCGTGTACTCGACCTGATGCGGACCTGCCGCATGTCGATCCATGATCTGAGCCGGATTGGTACTCCCGTGCGCTTCAATATGCCTTTCGAGCTCGGTCTGGCGTCTGCGCTCAAGCTGATGGCGCCGGGTCGCTATGAGATCTTCGTCATGGACGCTGTTGACTATCGACTCGATCGGCTTTTGAGCGACTTACAAAGGTCGTGACCCGCTGATTCATCACGGCACATCGGATGGCATGCTGGCATGCTTACTCGATACGTTTCAGACGGATATCGATGACCCCATTGAAAGAGTTTCGCCGAGCAACGCGATTCTTGCGAGAGTCGGCGGGTTTGATGAAACGAGACTTGAAAGCGGCGTCGTTGTTCAGGCCGTCCTTGTTTCGCCGCCTGGTGGCGGCAGCGAGCAAGATCGCCATCGAACGCGAGTTCATCAAACCTTAGGCCTTATTCGGCTGTTACCGTTCCGTCGCTTACGCGTGTCGTGCGTGCGTAACCTTGCCCACCTCGATCCCGTATCCTTCACTCGCTCATGCACAAACGCCTGATCGTCGTCCTTCTGCCTCTCGTTCTGCCCGTTGCCGCAGGCGCCGCGACCTGGCCGGAGCATCCCGTGCTGCACGCGGTTCGCGTCGCCCAGGGGCCGGTGATCGACGGCGATCTCTCCGATGCGGCGTGGAAGAACGTGCCGGAGTTCACCGACTTCACGCAGCACGATCCGGACGACGGCAAGCCGGCCACGCTGCGGACGAGCGTCCGGATCGTGTACGACGACCATGCCATCTACTTCGGCGCGAAGATGACCGATCCGGAGAAGCCGACCGGCCTCCTCGTCCGGCGCGACACGCTTGGCCAGAGCGATTTCCTCTCCATCAACATCGATCCGCGACACGACCGTCTCTCCGGGAACGCCTTCACGGTGCAGCCGGCCGACGTGCAGGGCGACACCATTCTTTATAACGACATCGGCGAGGATCCCAGTTGGGATGGCGTGTGGGACTCGGCGGTGAAGATCGTGCCGGACGGCTGGATCGCCGAGGTTAGGATCCCCTTCTCGCAGTTGCGCTTTCCGGACAAGCCGGTGCACGTCTGGGGCGTGAACATCACCCGCCGCACCATCCGTACCAATGAGATCTCACGCATCGTCAACACGAAGAAGGGCGACAACGGCTTCGTATCGCACTTCGCCGACATCGACGGGCTGGAAGGCATCCATCGCGGCAAGCCGCTCGAGATCGTGCCGTACACCGTGGCGCGCTCCGACCTGCTCTCGCGCAGGGACCCCAACAATCCGCTGACCCAGAGCAGCGACTACCGCGCCGACGGCGGTCTCGATGTGAAGTACGCACTGACGTCGGATCTCACACTCACCGGCACAATCAATCCTGACTTCGGGCAGGTCGAAGTCGATCCCGCCGTCGTCAACCTCAGCCAGTTCGAGACTTTCTATCCCGAGAAGCGCCCCTTCTTCACCGAGGGATTGAACATCTTCCAGTTCGGCGACACGCCGGCGCCAAGCCATTTCAACTTCCTGTTTCAGCCCAGCCTTTTCTACACGCGCCGCATCGGCCGCGCGCCGCAGATCTCGCCGAACGCCGACTTCGTCGATGCCCCGTCGGAGACGACGATCCTCGGCGCGGCGAAAGTCACCGGCAAGATGGGCCCTTTCGCCATCGGCGTGCTCGATGCGCTGACCGCCGCGGAGCACGCACGCTTCGCGACCGGATCGATGTTGGGACGGCAGGAGGTCGAGCCGCTGACGAATTACTTCGTCTCGCGCGGTACCACGGACATCGGCGATGGATCGCGCCTCGGTTTCATGTTCACGTCGGTGAACCGTAAACTGCCGGACGAGCTATCGTCGTCGCTGCGCGACTCCGCCGTGACCGGCGGCATCGACGGCTATTCATCCTTTCTGAAGAAGTCGTGGATCTTCGAAGGATCGCTGGTCGGCTCCGAGGTCACCGGGAGCCCGGATGCGATTGCCGAAACGCAGGAATCGTCATCGCGCTACTACCAGCGCCCCGACGCCGAGAGCTTCCACCTTGATCCGACGCGCACGTCGCTGAGCGGATGGGGCGGACGGGCCATGCTGTCGAAAGCGACCGGCTTCTGGCGGCCGAACGTGCAGGTGCAGGTCTACTCGCCGGGCTTCGAAACGAATGACACCGGCTTCATGCAGCGGACCGACATCATCTCCAGCCACGCCGTGATGCAGTATGTAAACGAGAATCCATCGGGAGCGTTCCGGGCCAGGTACGGCTGGATCGGCGTCTGGCAGAACCGCAACTTCGACGGAAACGTGCTCGATCATGGTGCGCTCGCCGACCTGCAGGGGACGCTGCAGAACTACTGGAATGTACATACTTCGATCTTCCTCAATGCCCAGGCGCTCTCCGACCGGCTGACGCGCGGCGGGCCCCTGGCGCGAACGCCCGCCAGTTGGAGCGACGATGTCAATGTCGACACCGACGGCCGCAAGACACTTGCGTTCAGTCTGGCCGCTCACGCCGATCGTTCAACGGATGGCTCGTACACGCATACAGCCAGTCTTACGGCGACGGCGCGGCCGAGGCCGAATCTGCAATTCACGGCCGGCCCGGTCTTCACACGCTCGCACGATCACACGGGGTACGTGAGCACGTTCGATGACCCGACCGCCACGCTGACGTTCGGACGTCGCTACCTGTTCGCCGACCTCGAGCAGCGCTCGTTCGAATTCGACACGCGCGCCGACTGGACGCTCAGCGGACATCTCTCCTTCCAGCTCTACCTGCAGCCGTTCGTCGCCTCGGGTGACTACCACGACTACCACTCGCTCGCCGCCGCCCGCACGCGCGACTACACGCCGTTCACGGGCGCCGTCGCCAGTCCCGATTTCAACTTCCGCAGCGTCCGCGGCAGCGCCGTCGTGCGGTGGGAGTTCCGCCCCGGCTCCGCGCTTTACGTCGTCTGGAACGAGAACCGCGCCAACACCGTCCCCATCGGCGACTTCAATTTCGGCCGCGACCTTCGTGCGATACCGACAGCACCGTCACACGACGTCTTCCTGGTGAAGGTGTCGTACTGGCTGCCGATGTAGCCCCTGGTGCTATCGCGGCCAGAGCCAGCCGAAGGCTCCCGCCATCACCAGGCTGTAGATCAGACCATCGATCATTTCCTTGATGACGATGATCCACGGCTTGCCGTACCAGATGGCGTCGCTGACGGTTCGAAAACCGTAGCAGAGAAAGCCGGCCGCGCCGACGATGCGGAAGACCGCCAGGTATTTCGTACCGCTGGCCAGCGTGTGACAGGCCAGATAGGCGACGAAGAACGACACGACCAGCGCGTAGAGGAACCAGAGGACGAGGGTGATACCCATGCTGAACTGGCCAGGGTTGCGAACCAGCATGAACGCGATCGGTCCGCGCTGCATCGCTTCTTTCTGCTCCGCTGTTGCGGTTCCCCAGTCCAGGCATGGCACCACGTACTGGCCGCTCTTCACCGGCGCAAGCGCGTCGAGAACGGACTTCTCGTCGGGCAGCTTGCCGTAGTCCTTCCGATGCCAGAACGGAAGCGCCATCCAGATGATGTTGCTGGCGATGAAAACGAAGACAGCGGACACGAGGATCGGGAGCCACAGAGCGGACAGTGGGACCATTCGCGACCTCCTTCGGAATGTAACGGGTTCATCGATGATGGCAGAAAAATGGAGGATCTTCAAAGGCTCCATCCGCAGATGGGCTTTCCGCCCCGGTTTCAAGTATCGTCGCGTGCCACCCATCAGATGACGACGCTGCCACTCATCCTGATTACCGCCGGGTACGCGCTCGTGTTTGTGATCGCTGCCTACTTCACAAGGGCAATGTCACGCCGCGTCGCGGGAGCCCTTGCCGGCGGTGCAGCCGCCGGACTGGTATGCCTGGGCCTGATCGTTCTGGGTGAAGCCCTCCGGTGGTGGAAGGTGCCCTTGCTCTCGACGCCATTCCTGCTGTTTCTCGGCCTGGCCATCTCCCTCTCGCCTATCTATCTCGTCACCTGGCGGATCGTTCGCCGGTTCGGATGGCGCGGCCTGGCGGTGTTTACCGGTGCCGTGACCATCATCGGCGCGCCACGCGATTACTTCATTGCCTCGAAGTTCCCTGAGTGGATGGTCTTTTCGCCGGGCATCGTCCCCATCATCGCCGATGCCGTGACATATGGGGCCGTTGTCGTCCTCCTGGGTCATGCGGTGATGCGGCTTGTCTCCGGCCCGGCCCGCGCGGACCGGCTCGCGCGGGAACAGCTTGGGGTCATCAAGGAGCTCGAGCCGTTCCGAGCGACGCTCCAAGGTATCGCCGTCGAGTCGACATTCAACTGGTACTGGCTCGTCGACGGACTTCGCGCGAGGAAGTTTCCAGCCATGCTGGTGAATACGGCGGCGATCCAACAATACGAAGGCCTCAAGCGATCGGACGATGATTACGACGCGTGGTGGCTGGCCCACATGATGCGACTGGGCATCCTGCCGAAGGGTTACATCTACCCGCGAGAGGAACGCGCCGTCCGCGACCTGCTCCGCAAACGGGCGACACTGGTCCAGCAACGCACGGCGAACATTCTGAGCGTACAGAACCTCGAAGCGAAGAACCGGGGAACGAAAATCTCATCGAATGAAGTGAAACATCTGACCAGCACGAGTATCGCCGCACTGTACGAAAACGAAGATCTCGCACTGGCTATCACCACGACGCTCGCCGTTATCGACGCGCTGACCAAACAGACATCGCTTCGATCCTCGGGTCGAACAGGCCTTGATCCTGATGGGTGACTGGTGCGGCTCATCGATCCGACACCGCTCGACCGAGACACCGGGACTGCTTGAATCATCACGTCACCGACAACGAGACCCATCGATCATGGCGGCTCGCGCCGCAAGAGATTCCCCCGCCCATATTGACAACGCCTGCTAATGGGTGACCCTTCACAAAACCCGGACACTCGATCACTTCGCTACACTACCCGTCTCTTCAATGTCGACAGCTCGCCTCGAAACCTTCACCGACGGCGTGATCGCCATCCTGATCACGATCATGGTGCTGGAGTTGCGCGTGCCGCACGGGACGGACCTGAACGCGATGCGGCCGCTCGTTCCGACGCTGCTCACCTACGCGCTCAGCTTCATCTTTCTGGCCATCTACTGGAACAACCACCACCACATGTTCCATGCCGTCGATCACGTTAACGGACGGATCCTCTGGGCGAACATGCATCTTCTCTTCTGGCTGTCGCTGGTGCCGTTCGTAACCGGGTGGATGGGAGAGAACAACTTCGCCCCGCTTCCGACGGCCGTCTACGGCTGCGTGCTGCTGCTCGCCGCCATCGCCTACACCATTCTGGTTTACACGATCATCGCCGACCAGGGCCCTCACTCGAAGCTTCGGGCAGCGATCGGAAACGACGTGAAGGGCAAGATCTCCGCGGCGCTCTACGTCGTGGCCATTCCCTCGGCGTTCCTTCATCGCTGGATCGCCTTCGCCATCTACGTGACCGTCTCGTTGATGTGGCTGGCGCCTGATCGGCGCATCGAGAAGAAGGTCGAGTCAGGCGCTCTTCCGCACCACAAGGGTGACCGGGCGGAGTGAGCCCATCGTCAGGACGGCCAGGAAGACGGCGATGATGCCGGAGCCGGCCGACCTCGACGTGCAGCTGTTCGCGGCGAAGCTCGCCGCGTACTCGCGGCCGTGACGGATGTCGTCGATGACCGCCTCCCCGCCCGGCTTGAGCACGCGCACGATCTCGGCGATGGCCTGTCGGCGGCCCGCCGCATCGTAGATGTTGTGGATGGCCGAGCAGGAGACGACGACGTCGAAGGTGGCGTCGGGAAAGGGAATCTTGCGCATGTCGGCCGTCTGCACGTCGACACGGTCGGCCACCCCTTCCCTGGCCGCGTTCTCCATCGTGGCCTCGGGGCGATTGCCGGAGAGATCCTCCGCCTGCCAGAGGTCGATCCCCGACGCCGTTCCGGTGGTGAGCCGTTTGGCGGCGCCGATCAGCATCAGACCACGGCCGCAGCCAACGTCGAGCACGCGAGCGTCTTCAGCGAAACGAACCGAGTCCAGCAGTTGCTCGCGGTTGCGCATCTTCCCGACCTTGCTGTCCCACAACATCCAGATCGCCATCAGGAGGCAGGTCGCGGCGGGCCAGATGGCGATGTGCCCGAGCGGAAGACGAACGCCGATGCCGATGAGATCGCCCGACCACCAGCCGAGCGTCATTGTCAGCCACAACACGAAACCGGCCACCGCCACGATCAGAAGATTGCGGATCACGCCCGGGGCGTCGACGCCGTAGTCCGGAGCCTTAACTGTGTCCGATGTGTTCATGCCCGGACTGTAACCGATGTGGTAGATAGCAGGCCGGAGGAGTCATTAAGAATGAAAATCATCGCTGCATTTGCCACCATGCTGTTGTTGTCGATCGCATCGTTCGCCGCCGACGCTCCCACGCCCCCGGCCGAGGGAACGAAAGCACCGAAATTCACCCTGCCCAGCCAGGACGCGCCGGCCATCTCCCTCGATCAGTTCAAGGGCAAGTGGGTCGTGCTGTACTTCTACCCGAAGGACTTCACCAGCGGCTGCACCTTGGAGGCGCACAACTTCCAGCGCGACATCGCCAAGTACGAGGCCAAGAACGCCGTCGTGGTCGGCGTCAGCGTCGATACCGCCGACTCGCACAAGGGCTTCTGCACGAAAGAGGGACTCAGTTTCAAGCTCCTGGCGGACACCGAGCACACCGTGTCGGCGGAGTACGGCTCGCTCGGAAGCTACAACGGAACGGCGTATGCGTCGCGCAACACTTTCCTGATCGATCCTTCGGGCGTGATCCGCAAGGTCTACCTGAAAGTGAAGCCGCCGGCCCACAGCGAAGAGGTGCTGGCCGACCTCGACACTCTGCAAGCGAAGAAATAGCTGGTAAGGTGCGCGCGGAGGCTTTCATGTCAAAGATCAATGGAGACAAGGCACGCACTGCCATCGAGCAGCGCCGCCGCACCGCCCAGCGTGCGAAGGACCGTGCCCGCCGCGCCGAGATCACCGCCGCCGCGGCAGCACATCCGGCCGCGAAAAAGAAGAACGCGAAGTAATGTGAGGGCGGCGGCCCCGGCCGCCGCACTCCAGATGCAAACGTTACTCATCGTCGATGACGACCCCGATATAGGGCTCGGTCTGGCCGTCGCGCTCGAGCGCGACGGCCGCCGCATCATCGTCTGCCGCGATCTCGAATCGGCCCAGATCATCCTCGGTGCCGAGCCGGTCACCGACATCGTGACCGACGTCAAACTCTCCGGACCGTTCCGCTTCGAAGGGCTCGACTTCATCACCGAGATCCAGCGCGTGGCGCCGGCGGCGCGGGTGATCCTGATGTCGGGACATGTCACCGGCGAGCTCGAGGCCGAGGCCCAGCGGCGGGGGGCGGACGCCGTGCTTTCGAAGCCGTTCACCGCCAGCATGCTCGAACCACTGCTGACCGTTCCGGCGGATGCCACGCCACCGTCGATGACGCTCGTTCCGACGATGAACGAGATTCTTGCCGGGAACGATCTGCGCCCGCGCTTCCAACCGATCGTATCGCTTGCGGACGGCGCGCTTCACGGCGTGGAGTCGTTGGCGCGCTACCGTGTCGATGGTCCGTTCGCCCGGCCGGATCTCCTCTTCGACTATGCCGCACGCCGAAAGGAAGTGGGCCGCCTCGAGGCGGCTTGCATCGAGGCGACGATGCGGGAGGCGAGGGCGTTCCCCGAGTCGTTGACGCTGTTCATGAACATCCATCCCGCTGCGCTTGATGACATGGGCGTCGTGCTGGCCCTGGAGTCGTCGGCAAGGAAGTCGGGAATCGGCCTCGATCGAGTCGTGCTCGAGATCACCGAGCAGCAGGAGATCCGCCAGCACGTCGGACTCTTCGAGTCGATCGACCGCCTCCGCGGCCTCGGCGCGCGCTTCGCCTTCGACGACGTCGGCGTCGCCTATTCGCATCTGCCGCTCATCGAGCGCATCCGGCCGAGCTATCTAAAAATCAGCCAGCTCTTCGGAACGCTCTTCGAAGCCGATCCGACGCGCACGAAGATCGTCCGCAATCTCGTGGCGCTGGCCGAGGAGTTCTCCTGCGCCATCATCATCGAAGGGGTCGAGGATCAATCGACCGCCGATGCGGCAAAAGAGATGGGGATTGCGTTCGGCCAGGGTTATCTGTTTGGCAAGGCGGAGGACGCTCCGTAAGACAACGGCGTCTGTCTTGCACTGTTTTCGTGGTGTAACCACCGCGGATTACGAAAGGAAAAGCAGATGGCCCAAAAGGGGAAATCGGTCGTTCGAAAGGCCGGAGGCGCCGTCGCGCGTACGGCTCGGAAGGTCACCACCAAGGCTAAGAAAGTCACGGCCCAACTCAAGCCACGCAAGCGCGCCGCGGCCAAGGTTGCCGAAGCGCCGGTGACGAAAGCGGCGAGACCGCAAAGCAGTCCGGCCACGGCACGAGCAGTACAACGCCAGTCCGACATTCCGCTCGACCTGATCGCGGCGATGTACTCGCCGAAGCAGACCAGCATGAAGACATCGTTCCGCAGCGACGGTGCCGATCAGCAGAACGACCAGGAAATGCAGCTCGGCGCCGCCGATCAGTGGCAGGATGAGGACCACTACACCAACAAGTCGGGCGACGCCCGTATCGGCACGCACGGCCGGAGCTACGAGCCGGGCGAGAAGGGGAGATGAGGAATGGATACAGCGAAGGGGAACAAGTGCCCTACCTGCGGACGGCCGGAAGCGACGGCAAGCAGTGGTCTCGATGACTTCCTCGGCCGGCTCGGCATCAGCGACGACATGGTCTCGAAGCTCAAGTCGTCGATTCAGAGTGTCGCCGTAGAAGAGTACCTCAGCACAGCCCGGGAGTATTTGAAGGGCGGCAGCAAGAAGGCCACGTCGTACGCAAAGGACAATCCCTGGAAAGTCGCCGCCGGCGTGGCGGTGCTTGCCGTCGGCGTCGGACTCCTCATCACCGCGCTCAATCGCGATTAGAGGAAGGGGAACGTGGGTCGGACTAAAGAGTCCGACCTACGTTTTACGCGCGAGCCGAAAGATGGGGAAGGAGGGTTCGACTCTCTAACCCGGCATGGCGGGCGTACCCCCATACAATGTCGCAATGCCGCTGGTTCCGGAGTTGAACGTCACTGACCGCACCTGCGTGGTCGGTGACGTCACGATCCACTACGCCGAGGCGGGGCGCGGGCCGCTGGTCGTGCTCCTGCACGGCTTTCCGGAGTTCTGGTACTCGTGGAGAAATCAGATCCCGGCGCTGGCCGCGGCCGGCTTCCACGCCGTCGCCGTCGATCTGCGCGGCTACAACGACTCATCGAAGCCGCATGCGATCGATGCTTATCGCCTGACCGAGCTGGCCAGGGACATCGCCGGCGTGATCACACAGACAGGCGAAGGACCCTGCGCCGTCGTGGGACATGACTGGGGCGGTGCCGTGGCCTGGCTGACCGGGATGCTCTATCCGGAACTGGTGAACCGCCTGATCATCCTCAATTCACCGCATCCGGTAGCCTACCTGCGCGAGTTGCGCCGCTCGGCGCGGCAGAAGTGGCGCGCCAAGTACCAGCTTCTCTTTCAACCACCGTGGCTGGCGGAGTTCGTGATGCGCCGCTTCCGCTACGCCCTCCTCCGCCGCGCGCTGGCACGTCTCGGCTGCTTCACCGCCGGCGAGATCGAGAGGTACGTGGACGCGTGGATGAAACCAGGCGCGCTCACAAGCATGGCCAACTACTACCGCGCCATGCGCCGCCGCAAGGAACTGCGCGGCCTGATGCGCCGCATCGACGTCCCGACGCTGATGATCTGGGGCGACCTCGATCCGTTCTTCACCCCCCAAACGCTTCGCGACTTCAGCGAATACGTCCCTGATCTGCGCATCGAGCACGTCCCTGACGCCGGCCATTTCGTCCAGACCGACGCGCCGGGGCGTGTGAACGAGTTGATGATCGGCTTCCTGAAGAACGCTTGATTTTCGTCAGGGAGTATCATCTCTCTCCGTTAATCGACCAGTTCCTATCGTCGTCCCTGGAGAAATGCAATGAAGAACTATCGCGCATTCGGTCTGGCTCTATCACTGATATGCCTCCTCGCGGCCCCGCGCGTGTTCGCGAGCCCCGACAAAGACAAAGATCACGACAAAGACAAGCATCCGGCCAAGGAGTCGACGCCGCAGCCGAAGTCGCACACCGGGTCTACCCATTCCTCTTCAGATTCCGGTGATTCGCACGGCTCTTCCGGACAATCACACAGCACGCATGGGACATCCTCCTCCGGCGACGTCAAGACCGATCACGCGCATGAAACCGGCGACGTGAGGGCCGAGCACACCGTGCACGCGGGCGATTCCAGCCATGTGCACGGTACGCACGACTCCTCGAGCAGCAGCTCCAGCCACACGCACAGCGCTTCGGTTAATTCTCACGAACGCGGCAACTACCATCCGGTCGATCACGCGCATCTGCACGAAGTGTTGCACGCGCATTCAGGACCAGCGGAACGGGCCCGCGCGTTCGACCGCTCTCATATCGAGCGCGAACGATTCGTAAGGCACGCAGCCGTCATCCGCTTCGTGCCCGCGCACCGGGTGGTGCTCGCCCGGATTCGCATCGTCCCGACCACCTATTACTACCGCCGCACGGTCTTCTACGACACTTACGGCTGGGCACCGGCCGGTTATGTCTATCGCATGTATCCCCGCTACGGACTCTGGGATGCGGCGTTCCTGGCCTTCGCGCTGGATCACATCGCCGAAGACCAATACGCCTTGATGATCTACCACCATCGGAACGAGGCCGAGATCCAGCAGTGGATGGACGACTCGGACCGGCTGGCGGCGGAAAACGATGATCTCCGGGCAAAACTGGAGAACATGAAGCTGCAGATGTCGAAGATGGAGGAACAGGGGGTGGCCGTCGATCCCTCGTACGTTCCGCCTGACGCGGAAGACGTCGCGCTGGCACCCGAGGTCATAACGGCGTTGACGGCATCGAAGTAGGCACGCGCGCGGTTGGGAGGCGGCCAACCGGTGCGCATCAAGGAGATCGCCTGATGCGTAGCCTTTCGTCCCTTGCGGCCGTTTGTATCGTCGTATTCACCGCTCCTCTGCTGGCGCAGAGCGACACCTGCCTGTCGCACCTTCAGGAGAGCGGCTCGGTATTCACCGGAAAGGTCATGGAGAGCTACCAGGAGTTCTCCGGCATCGACAAGGAGACGGCATTGCGCCGGCTGGAAGCCCTGCTCCCGGACGCCGCCGGAGTGACGATCGCGGCTGTCGACGGCGAAGCGGGCACGATCAAGGGCGAGCGGCGCGATCCGCTCTTATCGCGCCCCTTCCCGATCGCGTTCACAGTCTCTTCGACCGCCTCCGGCGTCCGCGTTGGGCTGTGGCTGAAGACCCTCCCGGGGCAGATTCCGGTCGGCAGGTTCAAACATGGGATCTGCGACTCCCTCAAAGTCGTTGCGGTCGAGCCGCCCGCGCAAGCATCGCCGGCCGCGCCGCAGGAGACGACCAATACCGAGGGATCGGTTGCCGCGCAGACGAATACGGCACCCGACGGCGACGATACCGATAAACCGCTCTCGCTGGATGCCATCGACAAAGCCACGTCGAGCGGATCCTCGGGTGATCAGACAGGCGACAAAGACGCCGTCAGCGCTAAAAAGAAGCCGCGAAAAGCGCTGACGAACGAAGACGTCGTCAAGCTGGTCAAGGCGGAGATGGGCGACAAGGTGATCATCGACAAGATCAATGCATCGCCAGGCGACAAGCTCGACACCTCCACGGATGCCCTCATCCGCCTGAAGAAGGCGGGCGTGAGCAAAGCGGTCATCGACGCCATGATCAAACGTGCGGATGAATAGATTGCGGCACACCTCGTCATGACCGTCCTCTCGCCCGAGATCGAAGCGACCTACGAGATCCTCGACACCATGGGCGGCGGCATGGGTGCCGTGTACAAGGTCCGCCATCGCCTCTTCGGCGAGATTCGCATCATCAAGGTGATGCAGGCGGCGTTGAAGGACGATTCATCGCTGCGGGAACGCTTCTCCGCCGAGGCGAAACGAGGCAAGCAGCTCAAGCACAGAAACATCGCCGAGGTGCTCGACTTTCTCATCGGCAGCGACGGCAATGCCTACCTGGTCATGGAGTACATCGACGGGGTCAATCTCCGCGAAGCGTTCGAGCAAACCCAACAGCCGCTCGACCCGCGCACCGTCATCGAGATCGGCGAACAGACCCTGGCCGGCCTCGGCTACCTCCACTCCCGCAGTCTGATCCATCGGGACATCTCGCCCGAGAACCTGATGGTGACCAAGGACGCCGCCGGCTGCCTGCTGGTCAAATTGATCGACCTCGGCATCGCAAAGTCTCTCGAGGACACCATTACATTGACGCGGGCCGGCGACTTCATGGGAAAGCTCAGCTACGCCTCGCCGGAACAGTTCGGCGAGAAGGTCGACTCGCGAAGCGATTTCTATTCGCTGGGCATCGTTCTCTATGAGCTGTTGACGAGATTCAAGCCGATTACCGCCGCGAACACGGGCGCGTTTGTCCTGGCGCACTGCCAGACGCCGCCGCGGCCGTTCTCCGAAACGGATCCAACGGGCCATATCCCCGAGGCTCTGCGCGGAGTGGTCCTGAAGTCCCTCGAGAAAAAGCCGGAAGCCCGCTACCAGACAGCCGGCGAATTCGCAGCGGCATTGCGCGCCACGCAGTCCGCCGACATGCCGCCGGCGATGCCCTCCGCCGCGGGACTCCCGCCGCTTCCGGCCGCGGCCGACTCCCTGACCGCGACCACTCCGTCGCGAACCCTGCCCGCCACTCTTCCTCAAGCAGAGCCCTGGATCGTCCCCCCTGTTCCCTCCTCGACGGCGCGGACCGCCACTCCGGGAGGAACCTCGCGGCGGCTCATCGCCATCCAGGTAGCGATCGTGCTCATCGGGGTCATCGCCATCGCCGTGTTCGAATGGCCGAGATACCGGCGGACCACATCCGTCGCATCTCCGCAATCAACGGCTGGCGTGACGGCACGCGCCGGCGCGTCAGTCGGCACAACCGCCGGTGGCACAATGGTGGTCCCCGCACCACAACCGAAGACGATCACACCCATACCGAACGACGAGACGGAGCCGTCGGTCGCCAAACCGTCGACGGCGGTTCCGGCCGTCGTACCGGCGATCACGCCCCATGTCGCCGTCGAGCCGTCGAGCACAGTCGCAGTCATCGCTCCGCCTCCTCCTTCGCCGGCCCCGGTCACGCCGGACCTGGCCGAGGGGGATCGTCAGCGGGCGCGAGCCCTCGCATTCAGCAATGCTCACCAATGGCAGGACGCCGTGAATGCCTGGCAGCAATTCATCAGCGACTATTCCGGAGTCAAACCGGCGGCGGACCACGCCGCCTATTACAACCTCGGCGTCGCCTATGAATCGCTGCAGAACTGGCGCGAAGCCGCCGAAGCGTTCGAACGGGCCACGTTCACCAGCAACGGCAGCAGTGACGCAGGCAATCTCCTGCACCTCGGGCGATGCTACGGAAAACTTGGCCGCTGGAATGACGCCGCCGCGACGTATCAACGCGTCCTAAGGGTCGACCCGCAGAACGAGATCGCAAAACGGAATCTGCCTCTTGCGTTGCAGCAGGCGCCGAAGGGGCAGTGAGTCGATTAGTGATTAGTGGATCAGTGGATTAGTAAATTAGTCGATCAGGTATTGAGCTGATCTACTAACCTACTAATCCACTAACCTACTAATCCACTGATCTACTGATTCACAGCTTTCCACTCGTCCCACTGCTCATCGATCGATGATGTGAAGTCGCGCGAAGGCTTCCAGCCGAGCTTCTGGCGGGTGGCAGTGCTCGAAACGCATTGATCGATGGCCAGGGCATCGGCGAAGGGACCGTACTTCTGGCGCGATACTTCGATCGGAACCGTTTCGATGACCGCCCCGTTGGCGATACCCAGCGCGCAGCCGAGAAGCGTTTCGTTCGTGTCGTCGACCGCGTGTAGGATGCCGGTGGCGCGCTGCTCGGTCACGCGAACATAGCAGTCGGCGAGATCGTGGATGTTGACCATGGCCCAGCGGTTGTTGCCGTCGCCGACCAGATAGACCGTCTGTTTCTTTTCGGAGGCCTCGAACCATCCGCGGCAGAGGCTCTGCCGTCCGCCGTAAACGCATCCGGGGCGCAGCACCGCGCTTCGTCCCGTCGCCAGCGCCGCCTGCTCCTGCTCCGGGCGCCAGGCCACGATCGGGAGCGGGTTTGGGGGCGTCGACTCATCGGCGACGTCGTCGCCGGTATTGCCGCAGACCCAGACCCCCGAGGTGTAGACGAAGAAACCGGGCTGCGCGGTGAAGACGTCGAGCGCGGTGCGGTTCAGCGACGCCGCGTCAGGCGTGTTGGACTGCGCGAGGTGAAGGAAGGCGTCGTAACCGCCGAGCGAATCGGCCAGCGACGGCAGCGACGAGAGATCGCCGGCCATGATCGCGGCGCCGCGATCGCGCAGCTTGCCCGAATCCGTTTCCGGACGGACCAGCGCCGTTACCTCGTGACCGCGGTCGATCAGTGCCGGTGCCACGGCACTGCCGATGTAGCCCGTTGCACCGGTGATGAAGATCCGCATTACTTGCGCTTCTCCATGGCCCGCTTGAACGCCAGCGCCATGGCGCTCTCGCCCGATTCGTTGTCGCCGCGCTCTTCCGCGAACTTCACGTACTCGTCGCGCTCCGCTGCCGCTTTGGCCGCCTCGTGCGAGAGCGAGATGCGTTTGCGCTGCGGATCGATGCTCATGATGCGGACGGCCAGCTTCTCCCCTGCCTCGTGTGCCCGCGACGGGTCGGCACCCGGGGCGACGGAGATCTCGGAGTTGGGGATCAGACCGGTGAGGCCCGGCTCGATCTGCACGAAGATGCCGGGAGCGCCGCCGTGATCGACGGTTCCTTCGACCACCTTGCCGGCCGGGTAGCGCTGCGCTGCCCCTTCCCACGGATCGCGCGTGGCGATCTCGCGGAGTGAAAGAGACAGGCGCTTCTTGGAGGGATCGACTTCGCGCACCCAGCCGCTGACCTGCGTGCCGATGGCGATGTCGGCATCGCCCTGCTTCACGCCGAAGGGAAGCTGCGAGTAGTGAACGAGCCCGTCGATGCCCGGCTCCACTTCGACGAAGAGGCCGAAGTCAGTCGTGCGCACGATGCGCCCGCTGAACTGCGTGCCGGCGGGATAGCGGTCGGCGACGTCGCTCCAGGGGTCGGGCTCCTGATCCTTCATCGACAGCGAGATGCGCTTGCCGTCGTTCTCGATCTTGATGACCTTGACCCGGACTTCCTGACCGACGGTGACCACTTCCTTCGGATCGGTGACGCGCCGGCGGCTCATCTCCGAGACGTGGAGCAAGCCGTCGATCCCGCCGAGGTCGACGAAGGCGCCGAAGGGGGTGATGGTCTTGATGGTGCCGGTGAGCTCGGCGCCAGGCACGATGTTGCGGCGGGTCTCTTCGGCGCGCGACTGGTTGGCTTCCTTCAGCAGCGCGGCGCGGGAGACGACGATGCGCCGGCCGTCGTCGGAGAGCTCGGTGATCCGGAACTCGTACGGCTGGCCGATGAACTGATCGGGATTGTCGATCTTGCCGAGGGAGATCTGGGAAAGAGGACAGAACGCGCGGAGGCCGCCGACGTTCACATCGAAGCCGCCCTTGTTCCGGGCAGCCACCTTCCCCTCGACCGGCAGGCGGTTCTCGTACATCTGCCGCAGCAGATCGAGCGAGGCCTTGCCCTTGGCCAGCTTGCGCGAGATGCGGATCTCGGGCGAGGTCTTGACCACCGTCCCTTCCACCGTATCGCCGACGTCGAGGCCGTCCAGCTCATTGGCCGCCATGACCGCTTCCGACGGACCACCGTAGGAGACGAAGGCGTCGTCCCCCGAGATCGATACGATCTGTCCTTTGAGCAACTCGCCCTGCTCGGGGGTCTTGAAATTCAGACTCGCTTCGAACGCCTCGGCAAACGTTGCTTCGGCGGTTTCTCTACTCTGGGTCATGGATCGTAAAGCCTTTCAGTGGGATGGATCTCAGGACGGCGAGATCGGTTGGGCAGCGTATCTTACTCGAAAGTCGATTCGCTGGCGACGGCGGGTGTTACAGAGTTGCTGGGTTGCTTGGTTGCTGGGTCTCGCGGTCTCGCGGTTACGCGGTCTCGCGGTGGTGCAAGCGGAAAAATGAGCCTGCCCCGCTTTCGTGGACGGGTTAGTAGTTTGGGGTCGGTCAAACGAATCACCGGCGCGGTTTTGATGGTACATGTGGTGAGTGGGGAGTGGAAAGTGTCGTTATGAGCATTGGAGTGAGGCCTTTCCTCCTCCCCCTTGAAGGGGAGGATCGAGGAGGGGGTGTCGAGCCTTCAGAGAGCTGGAAGATTGGGCAGGGTCGGTTTTCTGCTCGAAGGCGACGGGAGCGAGATAGCCGATCGCCGAGTGACGGCGATGCGTGTTGTAGAAACCCTCGATGAAGTCGAACACGGCCAGTTCGGCCTCGGCGCGATCGGCGAATCGCGTGCGGTCGAGCAACTCGCATTCGAGGGTGGCGAAAAAGCTCTCGCACATGGCGTTGTCGTAGCAATCGGCGAGCGATCCCATCGACGGCCGCACGGCAGCCTCACGACAGCGTTTGCCGAACTCGGTCGAGGTGTACTGACATCCTTGATCCGAATGATGGATCACCCCCTCGGTCGGCCGTCGTTGCTCGACGGCCATGGCCAGTGCATCCAGAACGATGCGCGTTGCCAGCCCCGAGCTCATTGCCCAGCCGACGATCTTCCGGCTCCAGACGTCGAGCACCACGGCCAGATAGAGAAAGCCGGCCAGCGTCGGGATGTACGTGATGTCGGCTACCCAGAGCTGATTCGGGCCGTTTGCCACGAACTTCCGATCGACCAGATCGGGTGCCGGCCGAGCCGCCGGATCGCGGCGCGTGGTGCGAACCGACCTCCGTCGGCTGACACCGGCAAGACCCGATTCATTCATCAAACGAGCCACTCGTTTCCGACCAATTCGCGTTCCTTCTTCCTTCAGTTCGGCGTGAATGCGAGGCGATCCGTACGTCTGGCGGGAACGATCATGGATCGCCCGGATCCTCCTTCGAAGGTCCTCGTCCTCCCGGCTTCGTACACTGATCTTCCGCCGGCGCCAGGCGTAGTACCCGCTGGTGGAGACATCCAGCACGCGGCACATCGCCCGGATCGAGAACATGGCCTGGTGCGCGTCTATGAAGAAGAAGACCTTCTCGAGGTCTTCTCCGTCTCCTGAGCGAACCAGGCCGCGGCTTTTTTTAGGATCTCCCGCTCTTCGCGAAGCCGCTCATTGTCGCGCCGTAAGCGATGCAACTCTTCGCGCTCGCTCGTGGTCAGACCGTCTTCTCGTCGTCCTTCGTCGCGGTCCGACTGCGCGACCCAGTTTCGGATCGCCTGCCCTGTCGGCTCAAACTCTCTCGACAACTCCTGCGGAGTACGTCCTTGCCGAACCAGAGCCACCAACTTCTCTTTGAACTCTTTCGGATATGGCTTGCGGTATTTTGGCATCGCGGATCTCCCTATTGTTCAGGTGTCCACGAAATCGGGTCAACTCCAAAAACCGCGAGACCGCGGAACCCCGAGACCGCGCAACCAAGCAACCCAGGAACCCAGCAACCGACCCCGTCCGCATCGAGCAAAAAAATCTTTCTCGACCCCTTGCAGGCCGCGAAGTGCGGACCTACATTGGTGATCCCTGACGCGCCGGATGCTTCATCGCAGATGTCAACGGCGAGTCGGGTGGTTCCGGAACGCGATGGGTACCGGGACTGCCACGCGGATGTTTCTTTGCAGCTGTTAACGCGTGGCGAATGGTTGCGACGGGCAAAGGACGTCGGAGCCAAAGTCGGTTCGGATGCCCCCTGGTGGCTGTTAACGGATCGAGAACGGGCTCGCGAGATCAGGGATCGCGAGCCTTTGGTTTTTCCCGCCGTTCTGCTCGTCTCCGGCGAGCCGCGCCACCTTCCGCCAGATCGCTTCGCCAACCGACGTCCAGCTCATCCGCCGTGACACCTCCTCCGCCGAGATCGGCAAGGCTTGCATCGAAAACAGCCCCGCCACGTCGACGACGGTCGACGCTGCCTGAATCTCGAGCATGAGGGGACTCCGGCTCCGGTCGACGTGCAGCGTCACTCCCGGCGCAAGCGGCTCGCTGTCGCCGCACTCGAACGATTCGGCGAGATCGAACGACAGGGAGTCGGTATGACGGTCGAAGAAATACTTCACGTATCTATAAGAGGGACGCGGCCCGCGATTTCCCTCTGTTACGATGCGCGGCACCGATGACCACGCGCGTCTATCTCGTCCGTCATGGCGCGACGGAGCTGACCGCCGAGGACCGTTTTGCCGGTGCCATCGACGTCCTCCTGTCGGACGAGGGACGGGAGCAGGCCCGTCTGCTCGGCCAGCGTCTCGCAGCCGATCCGATCAGCGTTGCCTTCGCCAGCCCGATGACGCGGACGATGGACACGGCCCGGCTGATCGCCGCCCCGCACGGCATCGAGGTAACCGCGGTCGACAGCCTTCGCGAGATTTCGCACGGACGGTGGGAACGGAAGACGCGCGCCGAGGTCGAGCAGGAGTTCCCGGAAGAATACGCGCGCTACGAGACTGACCCCTTCTCGTTCGCACCGACCGGCGGTGAGAGCGGGCTCCAGGTGACGGCTCGGGCACTGCCGGCGCTGCTGAAGATCGTCGAAGAGCACGCCGATCAGCGGATTCTCGTCATCTCGCACAAAGCGACGATCCGCCTGCTCCTCAGCTCTCTCATCGGATTCGATCCGCGCAAGTACCGCGACCGGCTCGACCAGAGTCCCTGCGCCCTCAACATCCTCGACTTCAAAGACGTCACCGATCCGCGCCTGACGTTGTTCAACGATACCTCCCACTACTGCGGCGATGTCCCCGCGGTGCCGAAGAACAGGCTGTCGAAGGTGTGGAATGAGAAGTAGTTGCGTTGTCGGTTATCGGTTATCGGTTGTCAGTTGGTCGAGAAGCCCGACAACCGATAACCGACAACCAAGCAACCCAGCAACCAATCCACTAATCTACTCACCATGCGAATCCTCGTCGTCGAAGACGATCCGGACATGTCACGCTTCATCGAGCGCGGTCTGCGGGAGCAGTCGTACGCGGTCGACGCGGCCGCAACGGGTGATGCGGCCATCGAGGCGGCTGTGACGGCGGCGTATGACGTCATCATCCTCGACGCCATGATTCCGCCGCCGGACGGCTTCGAAGTCTGCCGGCAATTGCGCGCGCAGGGGATCGGCGCCACGATCCTGATGCTCACTGCCCGCGACTCCGTGGCCGACCGCGTCGAAGGACTCGACTCCGGTGCCGACGACTATCTGGTCAAGCCGTTCGAGTTCGCGGAGTTGCTGGCCCGCCTGCGCGCGCTCCTGCGGCGGCGCGGTGTGCGGCAGTATCCGGTCATCGAGGTCGGCGACCTTCGCCTCGATACGCGCTCGCATCGCGTCACGCGCGGCAGCGACGAGTTGCCGTTGACCACCAAGGAGTACGCGCTGCTCGAATATCTCTCGGTGAATGCCGGCCGGGTCATGGGCCGCGAAGAGATCGCCGAGCACGTCTGGAACGACGAGTTCGATCCCTTCTCGAACCTGATCGAGGTCTACATCGGCCGCCTCCGCCGCATCGTCGACCGCGACCGCGAGGTCAAGCTGATTCATACGATCCGGGGGTCGGGGTACATCCTGGAGGCGAGGGAAGGGTAGGGGCGGTTGTCGGTTGTCGGTTGTCGGGGGTGAGACATCAGTCGATAGAGTCCCTACCACCGACAACTGATAACCGATAACCGACAACCTCCTCACTATTTCCCCCATTCTTCCCATTCATCAGCCTTTCATGCGGACGGCGGATACTCCCATTCATGAAACGTCTGGCGATCCTTCTCTTCGTCGTCACGCTCCCGCTCTACGGCGCTGACGATTGTCCCGTCGTCAGCGCCGTGAAGCACGAAGTCGTTCGCGATGTACAGTACGCGAAGAGCCTGGCCTTGGCTCCGCTGCGATGGGATCGAAAGACGTGGACGCGCTTCGCCGAAGGGACCGCCATCGTCGTCGCGCTTTACGAGACCGACCGGCAGACGTCCGACCGCGTGCAACAGAACCGGACCTCGTCGACCGATCAATTTGCAAAGACCCTCACGCCTTTCGGCGGCCAGCGCGCGCTGGACCTGTCGGTACTGATGATCGCCGCCGGCGCCGGCATGCGCGACACGAACCTTCGCGACGCCGGACGCGACTCACTGGAGTCGGAGCTGTGGGCGGCGGGCGTCGTCACGCCGCTGCTCAAGCGCGCCTTTGGCCGGGCCAGGCCGATCCAGAACGAAGGGAGCCATTCCTTTCATCCGCTGAACGGGCACTTCCAGAGCTTCCCGTCCGGGCACGCCACAAACGCCTTCGCCTTCGCCACGGCCATCGCCGGCCACTACGACGGCTGGGTCGTGCCGACGATCGTCTACACGATCGCAAGCGGCGTGGCGGCCTCGCGCGTCAACGATCACGTACACTTCCCTTCCGACGTCGTCGCAGGCGCCCTCATCGGCCACGCGGTGGCGAAAGGGATCGTGGCACGTCACACCGGCCGGAAGGTGGCCTGGCAGGCCATGCCGCTCATCGATCGCAAAACGGTCGGAATGATGATCGCCATCGGCCCGACGCGGTAGCGCGCAGCTCTCCAACAAAAAACGCAGACCGGGCTCACGCCCGGCCTGCGTCAAAGTACGAACCGCGTTCGAAGACAGATCAGTGGCGGTGACCGCCACGGAACCCGCCGCGGAAGCCGCCGAAGCCGCCAAAGAATCCAAGCGAGATGCTCGGGCGGTACCAGAACGGATCGTAGGCGTAGTACGGATCGTAGTAGTACGGTGCGGCCACGACGACACGCGACGAGGAGTAGCCGCGGTCGCGGTAGTCGCGACGCGACGCGGCGGCGTCGACGACTGCCTTGACCACCGGCTTCGGCACGTTGGCGTCGGTCATGGCGATGATGTCGTCGCCGGTGACGACGATTTTCGCGTCGGTCTTGTCGATGTAGTCGAGCATCGTCTCGACGGGTACTCCGGCCTTGGTCATCCGGATCACCTCATCGACGGCGTTTCTCTGTACGGCAAAAATCGGCGCGGCGACGAGAACCAGAAACAGCGCGGCGACTGCATGGATGATTGATTTTCTCATTTGGTTGTCCCTCCGGGGTTGAAATGCTTCACACAAAACAGTATGCGACGGCTGAGCCAGCACCTCGCCCCCCTGCTGTGAGAGAGAAGCCGGCAACCGGCCTCAGTTATTCTCCTCCAGCGAGGACAGAGCGTCCGCGAAAACGGGCAACCGCTCTGGCAGGGAAATCGCGTAGGCTCTACAGATGCTCAGACGCTTATTTGCGGTGACCATCGCGCTCGCCGCCGCCACACCCACCCAGGCCCAATGGTCGCAGTTCGGCGGCAATGCCCGCCACACCAGCAACACCACGGCCGCGGCGCAGCCGCTGGCCAGCGTCCTCGCCGACGTCATCTACGATCCGCTCGTCCCGTTCGAGATCCAGGCAGGATCCGGCGACCTTTTCGTTCACTACGCCGCGCCGCTGCTCGATGGCGACGACGTCTTCATGTCGTTCAAAGCGCCTACCGACGACGGATTGACGGTCTGGAGCGTTCACCGCCTCCACTGGGAAAACGGGCAGCTCGTCGACAAGTGGACCGCTCCCGTCGACTGGCAGCCGGTCCCGAACCGTCCCGGCTTCTGGGAGCCGGCCTTCCAATCGGTTCTGGCCAACGGCTTCGTCTACGCTCCGGCCGCGGGCGGCACGCTGCTCCAGATCGACCGGAACAACGGCAGCATCATTCGCCGCATCAACCCGTTTGCCAGCATCGACGCGCTCACCTTCGTCTCCGGGCCGCCCGCAGTCGATTCCGCCGGCAACGTCTACTACGGAGCCTTCCGGATGCAGGGCAGCCAGCCGTGGATCGAGGACATCGCCGGCGCGTGGCTGGTGCGTGTAACGCCGGCCGGCGCCACCACCCTCGTGCCGATGACGACGCTCATCCCCGATGCGCCAAAGCCGACCGATGCCTGCAAGAGCCAGTTCACGCGAAGCTCGGCACAGGTCCCTCCGACGCCGACTGCCGTTCCGCCGTCGATCCCGTGCGGATCGCAGCGGCTGGGCATCAACGCCGCGCCGGCCATCGCCGCCGACGGCACCATCTATCTGGTGACCCATGCGCACCTGAACGACTTCTGGAGCTACCTGGTCGCCGTGAATCCCGATCTGACGCCGAAGTGGGACCAGTCGCTGCGCACCCGCTTCCACGACGGATGCAACATCCTGCTCCCGCCGAACGGGACGGACGGCGGTTGCCCGGCGGGCACCGCCACCGGCGTCGATCCGTGGACGAACGAAGACGGCTCCGGACGGGTCATCGATCTCTCCACGGCCTCGCCCGTCGTGGCACCGGACGGGTCGATCGTCTACGGCGCGTACACGCTCTACAACCTCGATCAGGGTCACCTGATGCATTTCAGCTCCGCCGGCGCCTACCTCGGCAGCTATCCCTTCGGCTGGGATACGACGCCGGCCATCTGGCAGCACGGCGGAACCTACTCGATCGTGACCAAGGAGAACCACTACGACTTCACCTTCCGCAGCGATCCGGGCGACTTCGTCACGCAGCTCGATCCGCAGTTCAAAGTGGAGTGGCAGTACCGCAACCCCTCGCGGACGAGCTGCCGCGACGGAGCGTGCGTCAGCGAGGAAAACGGCTTCGAGTGGTGCGTCAATGCGCCGGCCGTCGATGTGCACGGCACTGTCTATGTGAATGCCGAGGACGGAAACCTCTACGCGCTCAGCCAGGGTGGCGCTCTCATCGACCGCATTCCCCTCGGCGGCCCGCTCGGCGCCGCCTACACGCCTGTCGCGGTCGATGCCCTGGGGCGCGTATACGCACAGGAAGGCGGCCATCTGTTCGCGGTAGGCGGGGTGTTCCCCAGGAGGCGGTCGTCGAGGTAAGCAATACTCGAAGGACTGATGAGTCGGTCGCGGAGTCTCGCGGTTGCGCGGTCTCGGCGGGGTGGGCCCGCGAGACCCCGAAACCACGAGACCCCGAGACCGCTTCACCAGAATAGGAAGCCCGGCGGCGATGTTGCCGCAAGCGGTCCTGCTGCAACTTTCGCAGCGCAAATCCGTTGAACTCTCAACAGATCCCAATCACGGGCTGACCGCCCATCTGGAGTAAACGTTCCATGACCGCTGGACCTCTGACATCCCTAAGCAAACCGAAACCGAAGCGTTCGCGCAAGAAGCTCTACTGGATCATCGGCATCCTTCTCGTCATCAGTGGCGCCGTCGTGGCCGTGGCGATGAACAAGAAGCGCGAGCAGCCCATCCCCGTCACCACCGACAAAGCATTCCGGAAGACCATCACCCAGCTCGTCACCGCTACCGGCAAGATCCAGCCGGAGATCGAGGTCAAGATTTCCCCCGAGGTCTCGGGCGAGATCATCGAGATGCCGGTCAAGGAAGGGCAGATCGTGCGCAAGGGACAGCTCCTTCTGCGCATCAAGCCGGACGCGTACCGCTCGCAGGTCGAGGAACAGCAGGCCGCGCTGAGCAGCGCACGCGCCACCAGCTTGACGCAGAAAGCCCAGCTCGCGAAGGCGGAAGCCGATTACGAGCGCGCCAAGAATCTCTTCGCTTCGAAACTCATCCCCGAGTCGGACCGCAAGACCGCCCAGACGAACTATGAAGTGGCCCAGTCGGCGGTCCACGCCTCCGAGTTCGACATCCAGCGTGCGGAAGGAGCCTTGCGCACCATCGATCAGGCACTCGACAAGACCACCATCGTCTCTCCGACGGACGGATCGATCAGCTCGCTGACCAGCCTGCTCGGCGAGCGCGTGGTCGGCACGAGCCAGTTCGCCGGTACCGAAGTCATGCGCATCGCCGACCTGAGCAACATGGAGGCGCGCGTCAACGTCAACGAGAACGACATCGTCAACGTGAAGGTCGGAGACGTGGCCCGCATCAGCGTCGACGCCTACCCCGACCGCAAGATCGCCGGCGTGGTGCGCGAGATCGCCAGCACCGCCACGACGAACAACGCCGGCACGCAGGAGCAGGTCACGAACTTCGAGGTCAAGATCCGGGTCTCCGACCGGTCGGTGCAACTGCGCCCCGGCATGAGCACCACGGCCGACATCGAGACGGACACGGTCAAGAACGTCATCGCCGTCCCGATCCAGAGCGTCACCGTCCGCACCACCGACAGCAAGCTCTCCCCCGAGGAGCGCGAGAAACAGGCTGCACAAAGCGTGTCGAAGGACGACGACAACAAAGCCGACGTCACGAACCAGACGCTCGAGAAACAGAAAGCGCGCGAACAGCGCGACAAGCTGCAGCGCGTCGTCTTCATCAAGACCGGCGACAAGGTGCGCCAGCAGAAAGTCGAGACCGGCATCGCCGACACGACCTACATCGAGATCAAGAGCGGCATCCAACCCGGCGACGAAGTCGTCTCCGGCAGCTACACCGCCATCAGCCGGAAACTGAAGGATGGAGCAAAGGTGGCCATCGAGAAGGCCAAGACGTAGACGAGGTTGCGCGGTCTCGCGGTTGCGGGGTCGCGCGGTGGGTTGCTTGGTTGGTGAGTTGCTTGGTTGCTGAGTTGCTACAAGAACCCCTCAACCCAGCAACAAGTAACCTAGCAACCTAGCAACCTAGCAACCCAGTAACCACAAGTACCACCCCGAGACCGCGAGACCGCCATGAATGACATCACCATCGAGCTTGGAGAGAGTTTCCGCATCGCCTTCGGACAGATCTGGGCACACAAGATGCGCTCGATCCTCACCGCTCTCGGCGTGATCATCGGCATCATCGCGGTCACGCTGATGGGATCGGCGATCACCGGAATCGGGATCGGCTTCGAGCGCAGTCTGTCCATGATCGGCGACGACATCCTCTACGTCGAGAAATGGCCGTGGCATAACGTCGACGACTGGTGGAACTACCGCAACCGCCGCCGCATCGAGCCGCAGTACGCCGACTCGTTGAAACGCCTCATCGAAGCCACCCCCAATTCGCAGCTGATCACCGCTGTGCCGACGCTCAACACCATCCGCAACGTCAAATACGGCGACAACGAGGTACAGCAGGTCTTCACCCAGGGAACGACGGACGAGTTTCTGGTGACGTCGACCGCGCAATTCAAGGAGGGCCGGTTCATCACCACCATCGAGTCGCGCGGCGGGCGCAATGTCTGCATCCTCGGCTACGACGTCGCCGACGCGCTCTTCCCGAAGCAGTCGGCCCTCGGCAAGACCGTGATGATCGGAGGCAATCCCTTCAGCGTCATCGGCGTCTACGCCAAACAGGGCTCCTTCCTTGGCCTGTTCAGCTTCGACACGCAGGTCGTGGTCCCTCTATCGGCATTCATGAAGGCCTTCAGCTCGCGCCTCGATACCTCCATCCGCGTCAAGGTGAAGGACAAGGAGCATCTGGCCCAGGCGCGCGATGAGCTGACCGGCGACATGCGCCGCGTGCGCGGTCTGAAGCCGGAACAGAAGGACGACTTCGAGATCAATGCCCAGGAAGGGCTGCGCAGCTCGATCGAGCCGGTCAAGGCCGGCATCGCCATCGCCGGACTGTTTGTGACCAGTCTGGCCCTCTTCGTCGGAGCCATCGGCATCATGAACATCACCTACGTCAGCGTCAAAGAGCGGACGCGCGAGATCGGCACGCGCAAAGCGGTCGGCGCGCGGCGGCGGACCATCCTGCTGCAATTCCTCATCGAGGCGGTCTGCATCTGCCTCATCGGCGGCGCGGCCGGTCTGGTGCTCTCGTTCCTGCTCACCACCGGCGTGGCCTCGGCCTTCCCCTCGTTCCCGATCCAGTTCTCCGCCGGACTGGTGTTCGTCGGGATGCTCGTCTCCACGATGACCGGCATCCTCTCCGGCTTCGCCCCGGCGCTGACCGCCTCGCGGTTGGATCCGATTGAGGCGTTGCGGTATGAGTGAGGTTGCTGGGTTGCAAGGTTGCTGGATTGCTGGATTTCGACAACACCGAGCAACTCAGCAACTCAGCAACCAAGTAAACGCAACCTGATCCAATCCACTGAGAAACTAAAGACAACCACCCATGTTCCTAACCGAAATCTTCCAGATGGCTCTCGGCTCGCTGCGCACGAACAAGCTTCGTTCCGCGCTGACGATGCTCGGCGTGGCCATCGGCGTCTTCTCGGTCATCGGGGTCATGACCTCGCTGAGCGCGATCCAGGGATCGATCGAGACCGGATTGAGTTTTCTGGGGAGCAACATCTTCCAGTTCGCCAAATATCCGGTCATCAACAACGGCGGAAATGCCGAGGAGAAGTACAGGAACCGCAAGGACATCTCGCTCGACAACGCCAACGAGTTCGTGCGCCTGATGGAGGGGCAGGCCTCGGCCATCGCATTGAAGTGCTTCGACGGCGGGAGGCCGGTAAGCTATCGCCGGGTGACGCTGCAGGGACGCACCGTCGTCGGCACCAACGAGTATTTCCTCACCGCCAACAGCTACGCCATCGCCTACGGCCGCAATATCTCGCCCGACGACGTGCAGTTGGGCCGTCCCGTGACTGTGGTCGGGGCCAGCATCCAGAAGAAGCTCTTTCCCAGCGAGTCGCCCCTCGGCAAGACCATCAGCGTCAACTCCAAGCCGTACGTGATCATCGGGGTCCTGGACGAGAAGGGCTCCTCCTTCGGCAACAGCCAGGACGAGCTTGTGCTCGTACCGATCACGAAATTCTTTTCCGACTTCGGCCACGAAAACCGAACCATCAACCTGGCCATCCAATCGACGTCCCAGGCCACGTACAACGACACCCTGGACAAGGCCATCGGCGCCATGCGCACCGCGCGCGGCCTGAAACTGGGACAGGACAACGATTTCGAGATCTACTCCAACGACACCCTCCTCACCGCCTTTGCGCAGGTGGCCGACACGGTGCGCGTCGGTGCCTTCGTCATCAGCGCCATCGCCCTGCTCGCGGCGGGGATCGGCATCATGAACATCATGCTCGTCAGCGTGACCGAGCGGACCCGGGAGATCGGCGTCCGCAAAGCGATCGGCGCGCGCAAGCACGACATCGTCAAACAGTTCCTCATCGAGGCCGTGCTCCTCTCCGAGCTAGGCGGCCTGGCCGGCATCATGACCGGCGTCGTAGGAGGCAACAGCGTCGCCCTCTACTTCGACATGACCATGGTTTTCCCCTGGTTCTGGGCCATCACCGGTCTCGTGGTCTGCTCCGCCATCGGAATCGGATTCGGCTCCTACCCGGCGTGGAAAGCAGCCTCGCTGCACCCCATCGAAGCGCTGCGCTACGAATAAGTTCGGCTCCGCCGGAATGTGATCCCGCTCACGGCGGGGAGCCGGGAGCAATCCCATATATACACAAGCTCGTCCGGAGCGCATAATAGTCTGGTCCGAACAAACTGGAGGTCTACATGAAACGTGCGGCTTTGTGCCTGCTTTGTCTATTCGTGCTCCTTCCGACGGCGGCGTTCGCCGATTCTCTCGACTCGATCAACCCATCGAGTTTTTTTTCCTTCATACTTGAACAGGAAGCGGCGCTGCACGGGACCAACCTGTTCGGCAACTTGAACGGCACCCCCGACGCCAACAGCCAGGCAACCCTTCTTGCAAGTACCGAGGTCCAGGTCAGCGGGCCTGCGGGCACGTTCGTGGAGGGCCTCAACTTCGCGTCGCGTTCGGGCACCGACACCGACACGATCTTCATGGCCATTCCCGATCCGACGCTGCTCGTCGAAGGTCATTACTCCGTGACCGTCATCGCGCACGATACCGGCGGGGACCGATTCATCGGTCCGGTCTTCTACGACGTCGTGCCCCAGGTCGTCGAGCCGCAGCCACCTCTCCTGGCCATCCCGGAGAACGTCTTCGCCGAAGCGACCAGCGCGTCCGGTGCGAACGTCTCCTTCTTCGTCGGCGGCTTCAGCTTCGTCGACCCGCCGCCTGCACCGACGGTCACCTGTGATCACAACTCGGGCGATCTCTTCCCCATCGGCGAGACCATCGTCCACTGCACGGCGACCGACAGCTTCGGCAGCGTCTCCGGAAGCTTCCCCCTCTTCGTGCTCGATACCTCCGGGCCGGTGGTCACCGTACCGGCCGACATCGTTACGAGCAATCCCGTGGTGACGTACAGCGTCTCGGCGACCGACGCGGTCAACGGAAGTGTCACGGTGAACTGCGATCCCCCATCCGGCGCGACGTTCCCGCTCGGTACGACGACCGTCCAGTGCATCGCCTACGATGCCCAGGCCAACGCCGGCTTCGGTTCCTTCAACGTGACCGTCTCCAACGGGCCGGTCCTGACGCTGCCCGCCGACATCACCGCCGAGGCTACCAGCGCCGCCGGGGCGGCAGTCACGTACACGGTGACCGCCACCGACAACGCCACGATCGTCTGCACGCCGGCCTCCGGCTCGACGTTCGCCCTCGGCACCACCACCGTCAATTGCACCGCCACCGCCACCACAGGGAACACCAGCGGCAGCTTCCATGTGACGGTCGTCGATACGACCCCGCCGACGCTGTCGCTCCCGTCGAGCATCACCGCCGAGGCAACGGGACCGAGCGGCGCGGCCGTGACGTTCAGTGTGTCGGCGACCGATCTCGTCGACGGCTCAGTGACCGTGACATGCGATCACCTCTCCGGCTCGACCTTCCCGCTCGGTACGACCACCGTCCAGTGCTCCGCCACCGATGCGCACGGCAACACCGCACACGGGTCGTTTACGGTCCTGGTCCAGGATACGACGCCGCCGACGATCGTCTCGATCACCGCGTCGCCCAGCAACCTCTGGCCGCCGAACCATTCGATGCACGACGTGACGGTGACCGTGATCGCCACCGATCTGGTCGATCCGTCGCCGACGTCACACATCGTGTCGGTGACGTCGAACCAGCCCGATAACGGCACCGGCGACGGCGATACAGCCGGTGACATCGTCATCACGGGACCGCTGACGGTCCAGTTGCGCGCGGAGCGCTCGAGCGGTATCACGCGTATCTACACGATCACCATCGCCTCGACCGACTTCAGCGGCAACTCGGCCTTCGGAACGGTGAAGGTCACCGTTGGCGACGGCCGCGGCCGCGCAGTTCACTAACGTTCCCAGGCAGCGCGGCCGGAGCAATCCGGCCGCGCTGCGTTGCGGCGAAGCGCCAGGCTCGAACAGAGCGCCGCGCGTCTCGCCCAGGCTTGGCCACCACCCCCCAACTCTTGCTGGTAACCCCAAGCGCCGGAAACGTGATCCAGCTCACAGCCGGAAGACCGGAGGAATCCCATAGATAGATAGCTTGCCGGAGCAGAAAAATGGAGGTCTACATGAAACGTGCGGCTCTATGCCTGCTTTGTCTCTTCGTGATCCTTCCAACCGCGGCCTTCGCCGATTCACTGGACTCAATCAACCCGTCGAGTTTTCCTTCTTTCATTCTTGAACAGGAAGCGGCCCTCCAAGGCACCAACCTGTTCGGCAACTTGAATGGGACCCCCGATCCAAACGATCAGGCCACCCTCCTTGCCAGTACCGAGGTCCAGGTCGACGGGCCCGCGGGCACGTTCGTGGAGGGCCTCAACTTCGCGTCCCGAACGGGAACCGACACCGACACGATCTTCATGGCCATTCCCGATCCGACGCTGCTCGTCGAGGGTCACTACTCCGTGACCGTCATCGCGCACGATACGGGAGGAGACCGATTCATCGGTCCGGTCTTCTACGACGTCGTGCCCCAGGTCGTCGAGCCGCAGCCACCTCTCCTGGCCATCCCGGAGAACGTCTTCGCCGAAGCGACCAGTGCGTCGGGGGCGAACGTCTCCTTCTTCGTCGGGGGCTTCAGCTTCGTCGACCCGCCGCCTGCACCGACGGTCACCTGTGATCACAACTCGGGCGATCTCTACCCCATCGGCGAGACCATCGTCCACTGCACCGCCACCGACAGTTTTGGCAGCGTCTCCGGAAGCTTCCCTCTCTTCGTTCTCGATACCTCCGGGCCGGTGGTTACCGTGCCGGCGGACATCCTTACAAACAATCCCGTGGTGACGTACAGCGTCTCGGCGACCGACGCGGTCAACGGAAGTGTCACGGTGAACTGCGATCCCCCATCCGGCGCGACGTTCCCGCTCGGTACGACCACCGTCCAGTGCATCGCCTACGACGCGCAGGCCAACCCCGGCTTCGGTTCGTTCAACGTGACTGTCTCCAACGGGCCGGTTCTGACGCTGCCCGCGGACATCACCGCCGAGGCAACGAGCGCATCGGGGGCGGCAGTCTCGTTCACGGTGACCGCCACCGACAACGCCACGATCGTCTGCACGCCGGCCTCCGGCTCGACGTTCGCCCTCGGCACCACCACCGTCAATTGCACCGCCACCGCCACGACCGGTACGGCCAGCGGCAGCTTCCACGTGACGGTGGTCGACACCACACCGCCGACGATCGTCTCGATCAGCGCGTCGCCGAGCAACCTCTGGCCGCCGAACCACAACATGGTCAACGTGACCGTGACCGTGATCGCCACCGACCTGGTCGATCCGTCGCCGACGTCGCACATCGTCTCGGTGACGTCGAACCAGGCCGACAACAGCAACGGCGACGGGAACACCTCGCCCGACTTCGTCATCACCGGCGCGCTGACGCTGCAGCTCCGCGCCGAGCGGGACGGCACCGACGACCGCATCTACACGATCACGATCGCCACCAGCGACTCCAGCGGCAACACCGCGCACGGTACCGTTACCGTAACCGTCTCCCCGACCTCCAATGCCACCTCGACGCCCACGGCCCCGCTCCCGCGCGGCCGCGCGGTGAGACCATAGACTTTCCGAAGCAGCGCGGCCGGAGCAATCCCGGCCGCGCTGCCTTTCACGGAGCGCCGCGCGTCTCCCCGGCTGGCCAGGAGGCGTCTCGCCTCCGGCTTGGCCAAACCCCAAACACTTTGCTGGTAACCCCGCGGCGTGACGCAGACGGTAGACGGTAGCGCGAGCGTAGTTAGGCGACCACCGGTATCACTCGACCGCGTACACGAGCTAGCTTAGCTGTAAAGGGTGAACGGACGGCCTGCCGTCGTTTGTTCTGCGTTAATTCTTTCCAAAACAGCACGTTGCCTTGCAATATCAGTCATGCTATAAATCGATCCAGCAGCATCTTGTCACCATAACAATTGAGGCAGGCCAACGATTCATGAAAGGAGGGAATGCATATGCCGTCCGACAACGAAATGAACATTTTTGGTGAGGTCGCCGTCTACGCCAGCGTCTACGAGCCATTCAAGCAGCAAGTGTTGAAAAACCCGGCCGACGTCCTGCGCGAACGAGGAGTGGATGTACCCAAGGACGTGACCATCACCGCGCACGCCGACACGGCAAACGACTTCCACGTCGTCGTGCAGAAGGACCCATTGCCACCGAGTCTGCGTCTTCTGAACTTGCCGGCGCACCCCACTCCCTTCCAGATCGCGATGTGGATCATCAGCAACGTTCAGGAGAAGACGGCGATCGCAGCGAAGCTAAAGCAGGATCCGGTGAGTGTTCTGGTCAGCATGGGGGTCTTCATTCCGGAAGGTATCAAGATCTACGTTTGGGAAGACACGGACAAAAACCGGCACATGGTCATCCCGTTCCGAGTCGGGCCGGCTGGTCAGGTGGATCACGTGCACCCGATGGTGCTGGCCGCGGCTGAGAAGTCGAACGTCAATGCTGCCACGACCGTGAATGCAGCGCATGCGATCAACGCGTCGGAAGGCGTCAACCTCGGCGCGGCGGTCAATGTCGGCGCCGCGTTGCAGGTCGGCGTAGTAGCAGCGGCAGTAGTTGTTGTGGCCGTCATTTGACCGCTGCCGGTCTCCGGCGTTCTCCGACATCGTCAGCGCCCGCCCGCCCCGGGCGCTGGCGGGCCTCGATTGGCGCGAATGCGATGACTGCTCCCGATATCCGGTTCATCGTCATGCCGTTCCTCCCGCGCGAGCAGCCGGCGCTCGGCGTCAGTACCCTCGCGGCTGTGCTTGCGCGGGAGGGGTATCGGGCGGAAGTCAGCTACTACAACCTCCGCTTCCTCGAGGAGCTGCCGCAGACGCTCTACGATCTGATTGCGCACTTTCCCTCGACCTATCTAGCCGGGGAAGCAATTTCGCCGGCGCCCTGTGGGGGGAGCAGGGGCTCCCGTGGCAGTCCTACGTCGCGATGCTCATGGCGGCGTCCGGCGAGAGGCGCCGCAAGGGCGCGACGACGGTACGGATGTTCGTCGACGGAGCGCATGAGGAGAAGTTTCGCCAAGAGGCGCCTGCGCTCCTCGGCGATCTGTTCTCGCGCGTCCCGGCGCTCGTGGAGAAGTGGGCCGACGAGATCGTCGCGGAGCACCCTCGGATCGTCGGCTTCTCTTCCACCTTCGCCCAGAACGTGGCCTCCTTGGCGCTGGCAAAAGCAATCCGGCGCCGTGCGCCTGCCAGCGAGATAGTCATCCTCATCGGTGGCGCGAACTGCGAAGGGCCGATGGGAGAGGCCCTGGCTGCGAACTTCCCGTTCCTCGACCACGTCGTCTCCGGCGAAGCCGATCTCGTGATCGCCCCTCTTCTGGCCGCGATCGCCGCGGGCCGCCCCTCTCCGCGTGTCATCCGCGGCATCCCGGTCGACAAGCTCGATGAGTTGCCCATCCCCGATTTCGACGGCTATTTCGCCGATCGCGCGACCCTGTCGCAGGAGTGGCCCGTGCAGCTCGCCGCCGAGACCTCGCGCGGGTGCTGGTGGGGCGCCCGATCTCATTGCAAGTTCTGCGGTCTCAACGGGGAGACCATGACCTACCGCAGCAAGAGCGGCGACCGCGTAGTGTCCGAGATCCGCGCGCTTCGCGAACGGTACGGAGTCTCCCGCTTCATGATGGCCGACAACATCCTCGACGTCCGCTACTTCCAATCGGTCTTCCCGCGTCTGGCCGGCCAGGGACTGAATCTCTTCTACGAAGTGAAGTCGAACTTGCGGAAGGAGCAGTTGCGCACGATGCTCGCGGCGGGAGTGACCTGGATCCAGCCGGGCGTCGAGAGCCTCAGCAGCCGCGTGCTGGATCTTATGGGCAAAGGCTGCACCGCTTTGCAGAACGTGCAGATGCTCCGCTGGTGCACGGAGCTGGGCATCAAGCCCTCTTGGAACATTCTCTACGGCTTTCCCGGCGAAACTCTGGACGACTATGCCCGGTCCGCGCAGCAGATCCGCGATCTCGTCCACATCCGGCCGCCGAGCGCGGCCATCCCCATCCGCCTCGACCGGTTCAGCCCATACTTCAATCGCTTCGCCGAGGAAGGGTTGGCGAACTTGCGCCCATGCACTCCCTATGCGTTCGCCTATGCTGGCGTGCCGGAGAGCGAGCGCCGGCGGCTCGCCTACTATTTCGAATTCGACTACGCGGACGGCACGCGGCCGGCGGAGTACGTGCGCGATCTCCTCGAAGCGGTTGAAGGGTGGGACACCCGCTATCGCAATGGCGCGCGCCTGGCGGTGCTGGACTCGGAACGCTCGGTCTACGACTCCCGCGACGGCGTGGCGGAACTGACCCCGTTGACGGAAGCAGACCACGCCATCTTCGACCTGACCGACTCGGCGACGACGATGCCCGTGCTCCTGGCCGGGGCAGCGCACCGCAACCTCGGTGCTGCCGAGACAATGCAGACGCTCGATGCCTGGCGCCGCCGCCGGTGGCTGTTCGCAGAGGAGGAGCGGTTCGTACGGTTGGTGACAAAGATGGAGCCGCATGAGGGGGTCCAGGCATGACCGTTGATGTCCGATTCGTCCTGGCCCCCTTCCTCCCAACGCATCAGCCGGCCCTCGGTGTCAGCTCGCTCAAGGCGGTGCTGGCGCGGCACGGCCTCCGCTCCGACGTGGCCTATCTCAATATCGACTACCTGGAGAGGGTGGACCCCGGCGTCTGTGATCTCGTGGCGAAGTTCTCTCAAGTGTCGCTGCTCGGCGAGATGCTGTTCGCGCGGGCGTTGTGGGGTGACGCGGCACCGCGATGGAATGACTATCTGCAGCAGCTCGACCTGGTCCTCGACCGCCAGCAGGCGGAGATCGTCTCCAATGCCGAATGGACGTCGGTGCGCACCATTCTTTCGAGCCTGGCCGGCCGCCTCGAGGCTGCCTACGACGAAGGGCCACGGATCGTCTCGGCGTGGGCCGAACGCCTGCTCGACGGCAATCCCGGCGTGATCGGGTTCTCCACGACGTTCCAGCAGAACGTCGCCTCGCTGGCATTAGCCAGGGAAGTGCGCCTCGTCAGTGGACCGAGCGGCCCGCTCATCGTCCTCGGCGGCGCCAACTGCGAGGGGGAAATGGGAAAGGCCCTGGCGGCGAACTTCCCCTTCCTCGACGCCGTAGTCTCCGGCGAGGCGGAAGAGGTCATCGTCCCTCTGGTGCGCAATCGCCATGCGTATCGGCGCGGAGGGGGCGCGCGCCTCGTCACCGGCGTCCCTGTCCAGGCGATGGATGACCTGCCGGTGCCCGACTTCGACGACTACTTCGCCGCAGTGCGTGGACGGGCCGGAGCCGGCGTGCCGAATCTGACGGCCGAGGCGGCGCGCGGCTGCTGGTGGGGAGCGAAGGCGCACTGCAAGTTCTGCGGCCTGAACGGCAACACGATGGAGTTCCGCAGCAAGAGCGCGCCGAGGGCGGCGTCCGAGCTGCGCGAGCTCGCGGCGCGCTACGGCATCCGCCGGTTTCTGATGACCGACAACATCCTCGACACCCACTACTTCCAGACACTCCTGCCGCAGCTCTTCGACGACGGGCTGGAGCTCTTCTACGAGATCAAGTCGAATCTCCGCCGGGACCAGGTCCTGACGCTGGCCCGGGCCGGGACGGCCTGGGTGCAGCCGGGTATCGAGAGCCTCGACAGCGGAGTGTTGAAGCTGATCGACAAGGGCTGCACGCGTCTGCAGAACCTGCAACTCCTCAAGTGGTGCGACGAAGCCGGCATTCGGCCCTTGTGGAGCATCCTTTATGGGTTCCCCGGCGAGACTGCGGCAGCCTTCGAATCAATGGCGGACCTAATGCCCGCGCTCGTGCACCTGACGCCGCCGATGCAGGCTTCGCCGTTCCAGATGCATCGTTTCAGCCCGTACCACTTCGATGCGCCGAAATACGGGCTGTCGCGCGTGCGGCCGTTCTGGACATACGCCTGGGCCTTCGCGGGTTTGCCCGAAGAAGAGCTGGCGCGCATCGCCTACTGCTTCGAGTTCGATTATGACGAGGAGCGTCCGGCGGGGGTGTCCGTGGCGCGGATGCTGGCCGCGACAGCGCACTGGATCGGGGCGCACAAAGACGGCGCCCAAGCCACGATCATTCGCGCTGCCGGCCAGAGCTCGGTACTTGATTCGCGTTTCGGGAAGGCGGAACTTCACCCGCTCACTCCGTTGGAAGAGCGCCTACTCGTGCACCTCGAAGAATCGCGGCCGCTGGCGCGTCTGGCCGCGGCGGTCGACGCCGGCGAGAGTGCGGTTGCTGACGCCCTGGGGCGGTTCCACGAGCGCCGCTGGATCGTCGAGGAAGACGCCCGCGCGCTGTCGCTCGTCATTGATTACGTATGGTCTCAGGAATTGCGCGCGCAACGGGCTGAGAGGCCGCGGCCGCGCCCGGAATCGGACAGGAGGGTCACGGTATGAGCACAACGAGCGCGGTTCTCCCCGCTCCCATCGACGTCGGCCCAAGCGTGCCGCACACCAAGCGGTTCCTTGAGCGCTGGGTGGCCGATACGCGTTTCCGCGAAGTCCTCGACCGCGATCCGGCCGAGGCAGTGCGGCAGTTCGGTCTGCTGGCCGATCCCGAGTTGCTCCGGCCGCTATACGACATCAGCCAAGCCGAAATCGCCGGCCGCGACGATGCACCGGAGGAAGTTCGCGACTACCGCCGCTTTATCGACTGGAAGCTGCGATACCGGCAGGAGACACGCCGGCTGGGCGCGCCTGCTCATCCTGCCTTTCAGGCATGGCGAGGCCGCCAGATGATGCGAAGCCTCTGGGAAGTCGGGCTGCAGCGGTTCGAAGGCCTCGTGCATGCGCCACTGACGTTCGAGCTGAGCAAAGGATGCACGGTGAAGTGCTGGTTCTGCGGGGTCGGCGCTCTGCCGTTCGGCGGGAACTTTCCGTACGACGCCGAGAACGCGCGGTTGTGGCGCGGCGTTCTCCAGGCGGCGCGCGAGGTGACCGGCGAGGCCGGTGCAACGGGCTTCTGCTACTGGGCCACCGATCCGCTCGACAACCCCGACTACGAGCGGTTCATTTGCGACTTCGACGAGATCATGGGACGCTTTCCGCAGACCACGACCGCGCAGCCGATGAAGGATGTTGCCCGCACGCGGAGGCTCCTCGCGCTCTCGCAACAGCGCTCCGGGGCTGTCGAGCGGTTCTCGGTGTTGTCGCGGGGCGTGTTCGACCGCATTCTCGCGGAGTTCACGGCCGAGGAGCTCCTGAACGTGGAGCTCATTCCGCAGTTCAACGATGCGGCCTCGCCGAAAGCGGTCGCTGGAGCCGGCCGCGAGCGTCTCATGCAGCGTGCCGCGCGCGCCAATGCGCCGCCCGAAGCGGACTTCGAGGATGGCGGGACGATCGCCTGCGTCACCGGCTTTCTCTTCAACATGGTCGAGCGCAAGGTGATGCTCATCAGCCCGTGCAGCGCCAACGCCAAGTGGCCCCTCGGTTACATCGTCTTCGACGAATTCGTGTTCACGGACGCCGGCGACCTTCGGGCCAGGCTGAAAAACACGATCGAGCGCCGTATGCCTCTCTCAGTAACGAGCGGGATGCGCATCGCCTTCGCACATCCGTTGCAGTTCCTGCCTACCGAAAACGGCTTCCATCTGAAGACGCGTCACTTCACGCTCAACTTCGACGATCTCACCGAATCGCGCGAGCTCGGCGCCAGGATCGCTGCCGCCAACGCATCCGCAAGCGAGATCGCCATCGCCCGCTACCACGAGGCCGGCATCCCGACCTACGTGACCTACCGCGACCTCACCCGGCTCCTCGAGCGAGGGGTTCTGTCGGAAGAGCCGTCGCCATGAACGACGTCGTGGCGGGATATGACATCCGTCTTCTCTCGCCGTTCGAGGCGCGCCTCTACGGGAGCATGTCTCCTGTCGCCGACCTCGCTTATTTCCCGGACATGGGACAGGAAGACAGGGGGATCCTCATCGGCGCGCAGGCCGAGGGGCAGCCGGTCGGCCTGGCCGCGGCGGAAGTGTTTCCTGACGGCCGCGGCGCGACGATCGTCTCGCTATTCGTCGAGCCGGCACATCGCCGCCAGGGCATCGGTACTGCGCTGCTGGAGCAAATCCTCCAGAAACTGTCCGCCTTCGGCTGCGAGGAAGCTGAGATCTCGTACATGCCGGCAGCCGGCAGCACAGAGACGGACCGCTTCCTTTCGATGCGCGGCTGGGGCCCACCACGCTTCACCGGCCTCTTCCTCCACTACTCGGAACGGATCGGCGACGCCCCCTGGCTCGGTAATCAGTCGCGTCCTGGCGGCGCAACCATCGTCCACTTCGACGAGCTCGATGAGAGAGACGAGATCGAGCTGGCCCGGATCGTGGAGGAAGACCAGGTTCCGGAGTATCTCGATCCCCGCGCTCTGCGCGAGATCATGCACGCGGGCACGAGCTATGCCGCCAGGAGCGGTGGTCGCCTGATCGGATGGTGCGTGACGCAGCCGGCCAGCCGGGACACTCTCCGCTACGCGAGCGTCTACGTGAGGACAGCGCTGCGCGGCACGGGCACGGTGATCGCCCTCCTCCGCGCGTCGATCGTGTCGCATATCGCCCTTCGCGCAACGTTTCCGTTCGGCCTTCAGGCCATCCCCCCGTCCGCGACGGACATGCTCCGCTTCGCCGAGCGCAGGATGGAGCCATGGGCGGACCGCGTCGAGCGGATGTACGTCCGTTCGCGGATACTGCGCGACACGGAGAACTGACGTGCGCCAGGAGGCTGCGCGGCAGAACGATCGAGCGGAGATGCCAGCCTTGGGAAACCAACGCTGCCGGCCGTGCCGGCCCGACCTAGGCGTCCCAGAGCGAGTTGCGCCCGGTGTAGTGCTTCGTGAGCCGGACCGTCCCCCGCTCTCCCTTCCGGTGAGTCGCCGCGACATAGAACGTGTAGAGGAAGCCGTGCCCCATCCGCCGGAAGTGCGCAGTAAAACGCGCGCGGATCTCATCTCGCTCCAACGGACTGTCGATCATGCGGCTGTAGCCGTAGACCGTCTGCACGAGGCCGTCGAAGAAGACGTCGCCGACGCCGAGCCGCGAGCGGTATGGAACAAGCAACAGGATGTCGATGCCGCCGTCGCGGGCCAGGGTCTCGAACGGCTCGAGATCGGGACCGTAGGGGCCGCCGAGGAGCGTCCCGACGATATAGCAGCGGCCGCCCGGCTGCAGAAGACTCGCGACTTGCTGGAGCAACGGCCGCGTGACCGCCAAGCCGTCGTCGCCTCCGGCGCCAACGAACGGGTACGGCAGATCGGCCGGTACGGGAAGCAGCGGCGGATTGCAGCAGACGAGATCGAATCGTTCGCCACGAACAGGATCAAGCGAATCGCCGAGGCGCAGGTCCATCTTGGCTTCCAGGCCGTTGAGCACCGAGTTCACCGCATACAGTCTGGCCGCTTCCGGCTGCGCCTCGATCGACACGACCTGGTCCGCGGTCCAGGCGCAGAGGAGACCCTGCGTACCGACGCCGGCGCAGACGTCAAGAACGCGGCCGCGCGCTGGAAGCAGAAGCCGGGCCAGGGCCAGAGAGTCGTCGCCATGATAGAGGCGGATGCCGGCACTGAGCTGCTCACAGAACACTTGGACGCCGAGATGATCGACCAGACGGATGTTGTCGAGTGCCAGCGCGCCGTCCTCGCCCTCGACGGCCATGCCCAGCGCTATCAGCGCCTCAGGCACCTCACGCGGGAGCCAGGACTCGAGGTCAGCCGGCGCCACCGCCTGGCCAAGGACGAGCAGACGCGTCGCCGCAGCCAGTTCCGGCGGCAGCAGCGCCACGTCGCTCTGCAACGCCACTTCCCGATCCGTCGTATTCATCCGGCGGTAGAGAGCGAGGACGTCCGGCAGACCGATCGCACGCACCTGCCGAGCCAGCTCGCGCACGGCGTTCTTTGACAGCTCATCGAGTGAGAAGCTCAAGGATGGGACCTCCGCTGAGTGGAATAAGCTACTGTACAACGAATACGGAATACCTTCCAGATGGATAAAACAATCGAGCAGCGATGGGCTGTCGGGGAAGCCCATCTGGCGGTGACGGAACTGAACGGGCAACCGGTCGCCCACGAGCACTTCATCCACGACGGTGCCATCTCGGAAGGAGTGCACCGTTTCCGGGTATTCCGGCAGGTCGCTGGCGCGACTCCCGGCGCGTCCGGTGCCGAGGGGTTCGTAGTGGAAACGGACGAGTGGTTCCGGCCGGTCCGCTACGAGGCCTTCTCCGCCGTGCGTCCTATACGCGAGGTGGTGATCGCCGACGGCGGCGCGGACGTTCTTCTGTCGGACGGAAGCCATTTGACGCTTCGGCTCCAGCGCCCCGATCTGCTGCTCCAGATCAATCTGGTGATGCCCTACGCCGTGGCATTGTCGCTCGCCGGCGCGCGGCGCGCCGAAAAGACATTCCTCTCGATCGACGCTCTGATCGAGCGGCCGATCGTCTTTCTCCGTAAGCGCGTGCTGCGGGGGTGGAACATCCGCTGGGTGCTGGAAAGCGGCAGCTCGTTCGACCTCGGGCCCGACGGGCACGTGGCGGCGTTTCGCACGCCGGAAGCGATGACCTCGGGAAGGGTCGAGCCCGCGCCGTTTCCCGACGTCGATCTGGAGGCGCTGAGGGTACCGCGCCACCTCCCCTACCATCCTCCAACAGGGATCGAGCTGCGCGACGTCAGTATCCCGGCCGGCGACGTGGAGATCGGCGCCGCCTTCGCGCTCCCCCTTCGGCGAGACGGCCCCCTGCCGGCGGCGCTGCTCCTTCAGGGATCAGGCCAGCACGACCGTCATGGCATCGCCGCAGAGCACGATACCGGCGTTCACGAGGTCGCCGACTACCTCGCCTCACGTGGTCTGGCCACACTGCGCTATGACTCCCGCGGGATAGGCGGCACCCGCTTCGGCACGAAGCTCTCAGCTTGGGATGCGCTGCTCGGCGACGCGCGCGCCGCGCTGAAATGGCTCCGCACCCGGCCTGAGGTGGCTCCAGACCGCCTCTTTATCATCGGTCAAAGCCTGGGGGCGATCGTTGCGCTGGCAATCGCTCACGACGATCCTTCCCTGCGCGGACTGGCCCTCCTCGCCTCGCCCGGCCGGCCGCTGGGTCAGGTCATCATCGATCAGTCGGCGCGCGAGGCCCGGCAGCTCGGACTCGGCCGGATCGGCGAGCGCGCGCGCCACCAGACGCTCACCGAGCTCCTGCGAGCGGTCGAGGAAGAGCCGATCGAGTCGCCGATGCCGCTCTCCGATCAGCGCCTGGTGCTCCAAGTCGATCCCGCCGAGCTGATCGACGGCGTGGATGCTCCGCTCCTCTTCTGTAACGGAGGACGCGATCTCCGGATCGATCTCTTCGACGACGCCCTCCACCTCGCCAAAACAGCCGCCGCGCGCGGCCGGGCCGAACTGCGGATCTTCCCCGGCCTCGATCACCTCTTCAGGGGCACGAGCGGTCCGCAAATCGACGGCCCGTTTCTGGAGTCTCTCCTGTGGTGGACAAGGAGTTGCCTCTGATCAGCATGACGGGCGCTGGGACTCAGTGCCTCGATTCTGAAAGAGATCGTTCGGATCGAAGTCCTCCTTCAGAACGCCCGCTTGTACGTAAACACGAACGCCTTCGCCATGCAGTTGCGCATGGGTGGGGCGAAGCGGGCGTTGCGGATTTCTCTTTCTGCTAGCGAGGAGAGGGCGTCGTCGTGGGTGTCGTTGGAGACGACGCGGGTCGCGGTGACGATGCCGCGGGCGTCGACGTTGGCTTCGATGATGACCATCCCGTGGGGCCCGAGCTCGGAGAACGACGGCTTGGGGGCGGTGACGAAGGAGTAGTCGCTGTCGGGGGGGCAGCCGGCGCGGCGGGGGCGGGCGGCCGCTCCTTCGCGGACGACGAGCTCCGAGGAGACCCAGCCGGTGGTGCCGTCATTGAGCTTGACGCGCAGCCAGTCGCCGGCATCCGTGATGAGGGTCAATCGCTCCCCGCGGCGGACGTGGTTGATGATCTCTGATGATGTCGAGGCGTCCGCGCGCACGTTGAGCGTGCTGACATTGACGCGCACCGTGCCGATGGCGTGATCCTCGGCTGCGGCGCTGGACGGCGTGGGCGCGACCGGTTGCGGCAAAGGCGCGGGTGCCGGCGCGGGGGTATTGCCCCCGCAACCCGCTAGCAGCAGAAGTATGGCTGCGATCGCGAAGCGATGCTTCACGATGCCAACCGCTTCGCCAGCACGTAGAGGAACTGCACGCTGTCGTAGAACGAGTCGATGCGCACCCGTTCGTCCCGGCCGTGGGCCCGGCTGTCGGTCAGCTCGCCGAAAAGGCCGGAGATGCCGTACGTCGGGATACCGGCGTTGCGGAGGTAGAGACCATCGCTGGCGCCGGCCGACATCAGCGGCAGAACCGGCGTGCCCGGCCAGAACTCGCTGGTGACGTCGGCGATCGGCTTCATCACCGCCGGCGTCAGCGGCGACGGCGCGCTCGGCTTCGGCTTGTCGATCCACGTGATCTCGATGCCGGGATCGTCCAGCACCTTGACGATCGTGTCGCGCACCGCGTCGGCCGGCTGGCCCGGAAGCACGCGGCAGTTGACCGTCGCTTTGGCCATCTGCGGCAGGGCGTTGTCGGCGTGACCCCCTTCGAGACGCGTGGCCACGCAGGTGGTGCGCAACTGATTGTTGTAGGCCGGCGTTTCGGAGAGCCGGGCCGCGGCGGCGGCATCGCCGGTGGCGACGGCCTTCATGTCGGCCGCGGTCTGCCCTTCTTCGATCGACGACATGCGCTCGAACCAGGCGCGCGTCACCTCGTTGAGGATGACCGGGAACTGGTACTTCTCCAGCCGCACCAGACCGTTGGCGAGCTGGTAGATGGCGTTGTCCTTGCGCGGCGCGGAGCTGTGGCCGCCCTTGTTGTGCGTCTCCAGGCCGAAGGTGACGTAGACCTTCTCGCTGGCGCCGACTCCGTTGTAGAGACGTTTGCCGTCCTTGAGCCGCCCCGAGCCGCCTTCGTTGAGGGCGAGCGCGGCATCGATGAGATCGCGATGCTCTTTGAGCAGCCAGGCCACGCCGTTGAATTCGCCGCCGGTCTCCTCGTCCGAGGTCAGCGCCACGATGATGTCGCGATTCGGAACGAACCCTTCCTGCTTGAAGCGGATGAGCGTGGCGATCCAGATGGCGCCCATCGCTTTGTCGTCACTGGTGCCGCGGCCGTAGTAGTAACCGTCCTTCTCGGTGAGGACGAAGGGATCGATCGACCAGTCCTCGCGCCGGGCCTCGACCACGTCGAGATGGGCGAGCAGCAGCAGCGGCTTCTCCTTCCCCGTTCCGTGAAGCCTCGCCACCAGGTTCCCTTTGCGCGGGCTCGGCGCCAGCACCTGGATGTCTTTCGAAGCAAACCCCGCTGCCTTCAACCTGGCCGCCATCGCCTCGGCGGCGGTGGTGTTGTTGCCAATCGAGTTGGTGGTGTTGATCTCGACGAGCTGTTTATAGATGTCGAAGGCCAGTTGCCTCGTCTTCGCATCGAGCGGCGGCGGCGCGGCAGCGGACGATGCGGCGACCAGAAGGAAGAGGATGACGAGCCGTTTCATGGCGGCGGATTGTAGGGCATGGACTGATGGGGACGGAGGCATCGATGCCCAGCTTGGACGTAACGGTGTCCAGCTCGGACCTAACGGTGTCCCCCCTCTGACCTAACGGTGTCCAGCTAGGACCCAACGGTGTCCAGCTCGGACCTAACGGTGTCCAGCTCGGACCTAACGGTGTCCAGCTCGGACCTAACGGTGTCCCCCCTCGGACCTAACGGTGTCCAGCTCGGACCTAACGGTGTCCAGCTCGGACCCAACGGTGTCCAGCTCGGACCTAACGGTGTCCAGCTCGGACCCAACGATGTCCAGCTCGGACCTAACGTTGTGCAGGTCGGACCCAACGATGTCCAGCTCGGAGACTAAAACTGGTAAGTAATCGCGTGACTCACCACAATTGGCCGATATTTACCTCAAACTGTAACAAAGTCCGGTACTCATCGGCGTGTGTCAAACGTCTAAGTATTCTGATGAGGAACGCAACCAGGCGTCTGGCCCCGGGAAGGAACGCGAAAAAGTCGCGGCGGGCTTGGGTGCGTTCACGCGGATTGCGCTTGAAGGGGAGGGAATCGTGGCGTCGTCTGTTTCAGCGCGGCCGTCGGAACCTCCGTTCCGCGGAGGGCTTCATCGCCATGGCGCGCCAGATCATCGACGTCTGCGAGACGATCGCGCTGGAACACCCGATCCGGGCGGTACATGACATGTATCGCGTGACGGGATTGCTGGTCGAAGCGGCCGATCGGCTCGCGCGCCTCAGCGACTGTATTTGCGAGACGTACGACCGTATCGCCGAGGCACCGGCATACGCCGGCGACGCTCCCGCGAGGATGATCGCTGACCTTCAGAGCTGGATCGAGACCGGAACGAAACTGGCCCTGCTCGGGAACCGCTTCGACAAATCATTCGCCGAGTTGATCGACTATGCCCAGAGCGGCAACGCGCCGCTCGATATGTCCGAGCTGCTCAGGAGGCGCGTCCATCCGGTTCCGGTCCTGGCCCGGCATCCGGCACCGAAGGTCCTCTCGATCGAGAACGATCGTATTTTCCGCATTCATGTCCGGCGTCAACGGCCTGCTCACTTGGCCGTCGCCGAAGCTCCAACACGGGTTTCCAGGGGCCGTGCTCCTCCGCTCGTCTCGACTTGCTCGCTCTGATCACTGCAAGTTTGAGTCTGAGAAAGGAGAAAATCATGACTCAGGTACCTGATGTACCCGTTACCAATCCACAACCGTCTTACCTCGTTACCGCGCAGGAGCGCGTCGATGAGATTCGTGCCATGCGGGAGAAGATCCCGAATTTCGTGATCCCGTCGTCCAAAGGAGAGCGTCAGCGGCTGACCACTGCCGCCTCGGTTCCTCCCCAGTTCGTCGAGCAGGTGGCGATGACGATCAAGAACAGCGACAAGCTCGTTGCCGCGGGTGCGGCCGATGCGGACCGCATTCGCGATCTGATGAACTTCGCCGAGGCCTACGACTCGGTGGCGGACGAGTACGAGGCGATGGCAGGCTTCGTCCGGCACAGTGTGACCGTGGCGAAGAACACGGCAGGGTCCTACGCCCTGACGACGTACGCTCTGGCGCAGCGTCTGGCCAAGCGGCCCGAGACTGCCGATCTGGCACCGCATGTCGACAACATGCGCATCGCCCTCGGCAGAAAGGGCCGCAAGGCCAAGGCCGAGCCGGCGCCTGTGCCGGAAACCCCCGCCCCCGCTCCCGCGCCGGTGACGCCACCGTCATCGACGAAGTGAGCGGTTTCGTGAAGTAAGTCCCCGCGCGGGCGCGTCCGAAGGCGCGCCCGCGCATTTTGTTTAAGTATTACAACGTCCGCCCCACCGCCGGCACGATGATCCGAAGCTCGTCCATCAGCCGGGCGAACTGGTCCGGGTAGAGCGACTGCGGACCGTCGCAGACGGCCTTTTCCGGCTCGTGATGCACCTCGATCAGGACGCCGTCTGCTCCGGCGGCGACGATGGCGCGCGCCAGCGGCATGACCTTGTCGCGGCGGCCGACGGCGTGGGAGGGGTCGGCGATGATCGGCAGGTGCGAGAGCTTGTTGATGACCGGGATGGCGGAGATGTCGAGGGTGTTGCGGGTGTAGGTCTCGAACGTGCGGATGCCGCGCTCGCAGAGGATGACGTCGTAGTTCCCGCCGGCCAGGATGTACTCCGAGGCCAGCAGCCACTCCTGAATCGTGGCCGACATGCCCCGCTTGAGCAGCACCGGCTTGCGGATCTGGCCGAGTGCCGAGAGCAGGTTGTAGTTCTGCATGTTGCGCGCGCCGACCTGCAGGATGTCGACATACTCCAGCATCTTCTCGATCTGGCTGATCTCCATCACCTCGGAAATCGTGGCCATGTTGTTCTCGTCCCCCGCCGCGCGCAGCAGTTTCAGTCCCTCCACTCCCATCCCCTGGAAGGCGTAGGGCGAGGTGCGCGGCTTGTAGGCGCCGCCGCGAAGCACGCGGGCTCCCGCGCGGGCCACGCGGCGGGCGGTCTCGAAAAGCTGCCGCTCGTTCTCGATCGTGCAGGGGCCGGCCATGATGACCACCTCGCTGCCGCCGATGGCGACGCCGCGCGCTTTGACGATCGTCTTCTCGCGCCGGAAGGAACGGCTGGAGAGCTTGTACGGCTCGCTGACGCGCAACGCCTCCTGCACGCCGCTGATGACCTCGAACTCCCGCGGATCGACGCTCTCCACATCCCCGACCACGCCGAGAACGGTCTGATCGGAACCGGTGGAGCGGTGCACGTCGAATCCGCGCTCGCTCAGGATGGCAACGACATGCTCGATGTCGGCGTCGGAAGCGTTCTTCTCCATCACAATGACCATGAAAATCCTCCTTAATCGCGCGACGAGGCCTGCCGCTCCACGCGGCGCGATTCATCGATGATTCGTTCGAAAAGGCGCCTGACGGCAGCGGGGTCGAGCGGGCCGCCGGAGACTCCGGCTACATGCAGCAGCACCTGCTTCTCGCGCTCCGGGGCGTAGATCGGCAAGCCGAGGAGCGGCTTGACCTCGCCGATCTCGATGGCGTACTTCGCGCGCTGATTGAGCAGCCGCACAATGACCTCGTCGACGCGGTCGATGGCGTCGCGGAGGCGGGAGAGCTCGAGCTCTGCGTCAGGTCGATCCATAACAAAAACCTCTTGCCCTGACGGGAAGAGGTTCGGATCGACTCCAGTCGGTCAGCGCCCCTTCTCGCGGGGCGCAAAATGCCCCACGTCTACGTAAAGTAACCGTACCAATACGCGTTGCGAGGGGCGTTGACGTTCATGTGGCGGGCGAAGGATAGGGCTTGGGGCGGCGCGTGTCAAACGGGGGTCGGGGGTCGGGAGTCGGGGGCAGGAGAACGAAGAAGCCGCGACAACTCTCCCGCTCCGACACCCGACCCCCGATCCCCGACTCCCGCCGCCGAAACCAGCTAAACTCGCCGCTCTCCCATGACTCCGACCAACCGCCCCATGGCGCAGCGGTGCGCGGTCCACCAGCAGCGGCCGGCCTTCGCCGTCTGCATGCAGTGTACGAAGTCCCTCTGCCAGGAGTGCGCGACGCAGTGGGACGGGATCTGGTACTGCGCGGCCTGCCTTGCCGCGCGGCGCGTTGGACCGGTGACGCGCTCACGCGCCGGCGGGTGGATCGCCGTGATCGCGGCGTCGATCGTCATCCTTTTCTTCAGTACCCGGCTCATGGTCTGGGCCGGCGTACTGCTCGCGGGACTGCGGTGATCCACGCGCCGCTCTCCACCACGAGCGTCCTCGACGAGTCGGCGTCCATCGTCCGCGCTACGGCCTCGCCGTGGGTGGGGCTGCTGCTGCTCACCTCCCTCCCCTACCGTTTCATGCAGGCCGTCTTCGCCGACCATCTCATCGAGCTCGCAAGCAGCGCATCGCAATATGGAGACACACTTCGCGTTACCGCGGATCTCACCTGCGTGGCGTTCCTGCTGTCGTTGTGGGGGCGCGCCGTCTACGCGCGCGCCTGCCGTCTGACCTCGGCGTCCGGCACCGCGCCGGGCCGTGAAGCGCTCCGCGTGCCGCCGGCGGCACTGGCCAGCTACATCTTCGTCGCCTCGATCGCTGAATCGGTCACCTACATGCTCTTCATCACCGCCGTCGGCATCGGCGTCGGCGCCATCCTCTCCGGCCTGGCCATCGGCACGATGGAGCTCAACGACCGGCCGAGCGTGATCGCGCCTCTGCGCCTCCTGTCGCGTTACGGCAACCAGGCCCGCATCGTCGTGGCGCTGTCGTTCGTCTTCCTCTGCGGATTCGTCATCGCCGCGCTGAACGTGGCCGCGTTGTTCGGGGGAGGTCTGGCGCTGGTCTCGACGATCGGCGGCTGGGATGCCCCGCGCTGGCACATCCTCCTCAGCTTCTCCAACCGCCGCTACATCCTGATGGTCATCGCCGGCGCGCTCCTGGTCATCGAACCGTTCTGGATCGCCGCCAACGTGCTGCTGGTGCGCAAGGCCGGCGTGACGGAGAGCGGCGACGACCTTCGCATGTGGTTCGAGGAGCTGAAGCAGTCATGAGGAGGATGGCATCGCTGCTTCTGCTCCTTCTGGCGGCCTCGCCGCTGCACGCGGCGACGATGACGCTTGTCGAATACCAGGCTGCATTGACGAGGATGCGCAGCTTCCTCGAAACCGGGAATGTCGACGGCGCACGTGCCGAGGGGAAGGCGCTGGCGGGGAGCGAGATCGAGTCGCCGAATGGGCGATTCAAGGCCGACAGCACGCTCCTCGCCGAGGTCGCTGCCGCCAAGCCACACGACCTCGGCGTGGAGAGCCGGATCGACGCCACACTCGCGTCACTGCGCCGCCTGGCACCGTCGAAACCGATCGCCGTCGACGCCGCGCTGATGCAACGTCTGCAGCAGGAGCAGACGGAAGAGGAGCTCCGGCGCGGCGGCGCCCTCCATGGTGTGAAGGTCGAGGCTCCCCTCCTGACACGAATCGGCGAGGCGATCGTGAAGGCCGTACGGTGGGTGGGCGACGAGATCGTGAAGTTCGTCGACTGGCTGATGCGATTCTGGCCGGACAGCGAGACGAAGAGGTTGAAAAAGCCCGCGGCGACGCCGGGAATGCGCTGGACGATCGGCGGACTCGTCGCCCTCATCATCCTGGTCCTCGGCGTGCTGGCCTTCGAAGTGATCCGGCGCAGCCGCAAAGCGGCGCCGCGCCAGATCGAGGAGAGCGCGCCGCTGGGATCGTCGCGTGACGACGATCCGCTCTCCCGCGGCGCCAACGAGTGGGAGCGATACGCCGCGCAGCTCGCCTCGGCGGGGCGGACGCGGGAAGCCATCCGCGCCTGGTACAACGCCGTGCTGGTCACGCTCTACGGCGCGAACGTGCTGCAGTTCCGCAAGGGACGGACGAACTGGGAGTATGTCGCGGCGCTCCCTCCCGAGCTCACCTGGCGGCCGCGTTTCATTCACCTCACCCGCCGCTTCGAGGAGGAGTGGTACGGCTCCGATCAAAGCAGCGCCGACGCGCTCGACGAATGCAGCGCCGCCGCGCGCCACATCGTCGATGCCGTACGACGCACGAAGAGGGAAGCCGCGTGAGACGGGCGCTCCCTCTCCTCCTCGCGGTCGCCGCGTTCCTCGCGGCCTCGCTGCTCTGGATCGGCAGCAGCCGCACCAGCGGTCACGTCTTCGACCGCGACTCGGCAGCGAACACATCCCCCTCCGGTCTCTCGCTCGCCTATGCCTACCTCGGCCGCCAGCGCGGACAACGAGTGTCGATGCTGACGACGCCGTTGGGCAGCCGCGCCCTGCCGGCCAATGCCGTCGTCCTCCGCGTCCAGGAAGGCACGTCCGATCAAAAGCGTCCGGAGATCGAAGACGATGACCGGTCGGCTCCTGTGCGCGAGTCGCTCCTGTCATCATCAGAAGATGAATTCGTCCGCGGCGGCGGGAGGCTGGTCCTGGCCAGCGGCGAGCCGGGCGGATCGATCAACGTGCGCAACGATGCCGGTAAAACCGCGGCGCGCGTCTTCCCGCTCTGGACCGGGCTCGACACGCTTTCGCTCCCCGAGCCGCGCGGCTGGTCGCCGCGCTCGCTCCCCCTCGGCATGCACACGCTGTTCGCGGCGAACGGCGAAGCAGTCGTCACGCGGCAGGAGATCGGTGCGGGCGACGTGATCGCGGTGTCGGTGCCGGAGCTGTTCGAGAACCGGAACATCGCTACGGGCCATCATCTGACCTTCCTTGCGGACATTGCCGGCCGCCGTCCTGTCTACTTTGACGAGGTCGTTCACGGCATGGCCGCCGACGACGGCGCGCTCTCGCTGCTGACCGAATGGCGCCTCGGTCCCCTGCTGGTCCTGCTCCTGGCCGCGGCGCTGCTGACGCTGTGGCGCAGCAGCAGGAGGACCGGTCCGGCCGACGATGAGGACCGCGACACGCGCTCCGACGCCATCGACCTCGTGGCGTCGCTCGGCGCGCTCTACGGGCGCTCGATGTCGAGCGCCGAATCGATCGTCCTTTACCACGCGGCGCTGGAGCGAAGCGTCGCCGCGCAGAGCGGGCTGCGGGGTGACGCCCTGCACCGGCGCGTCGCCGAGCTGACGCATGACCTGATCCCGTCGCCGGCCGCCGGCGAAACTCCCCGCGCACGCTTTCCATCGCCAGCTCACCATCATCAACGACGCGTTCCGCACGCTGGAACGTTCGGCCAGAGGAGGCCACGATGCTAAACATCGCTGAGGTCGCGGCGCGTTTCGGCGCGCTGCGGCAGGAGCTCGACCGCGTCATCATCGGACAGGAGCGGGTAAAGACGCTCGCCATCGCCTCGCTCGTCGCCGGCGGACACATGCTGCTCGAAGGGGCGCCGGGCACCGGCAAGACGCTGCTCTCGCTGGCCCTGGCGCGCCTCCTGGGATGCCAGTTCCGGCGCATCCAGTTCACTCCCGATCTCATGCCCGCCGATCTCCTCGGCGCGAACATCTTCAACCAGAAGTCGCAGGAGTTCGTCTTCCGCCCCGGCCCGGTCTTCACCGACATCCTCCTGGCCGACGAGATCAACCGCACGCCGCCGCGCACCCAGGCGGCACTGCTCGAGGCGATGCAGGAGAGCGCCGTGACGATCGACGGCATCCGCTACGAGGTCTCGCCGGTCTTCACCGTCTTCGCCACGCAGAATCCGGTCGAGTTCGAAGGGACCTACCCGCTGCCCGAGGCGCAGCGCGACCGATTCCTATTCAAGATCACCATCGACTTCCCCGAGGCCGCGGACGAAGAGAAGATGCTGAGCGCGTACGCCGTCGGGGAACGGTTGCACGACCAGATCGTCAAATCGCTGCAGCCGGTCATCAGCGCCGAGGAGTTGGCACAGGCGCGGAGAACCGTTGCCGCATACGTGCACGTCGAGCCGCACATCATCCGGTACATCCAGGAGATCGTGTCGCGCACGCGGCACGACGATGCCGTGCAGATCGGCGCGGGGCCTCGCGCCTCGCTGGCGCTGCTCGAGGCCAGCCGCGCCCTGGCCGCGCTCTCGAATCGGGCCTTCATTACCCCCGACGACGTGAAGTCGCTCGTCGAGCCGGTGCTGGCGCATCGCGTTACCCTCAGCCCCGACGCCGAGATGGAAGGGCTGGCGCTCTCCGACATCCTGTCGCGCATCTACGAGCAGGTGGAAGTTCCGCGATAAGGAGTAACCCTTGCGACCCGGCCCTCTGCTGATCCGACTGACGCTGATCCTGGCAATACTGGCGCTGCTAGTGCCGGTGGCGGTGTGGCTGGCGCCGATCCTGGCCGCGGCGCTCATCGTTATCCTCGGCGCGGCGGCCGTCGAAGCAGCGATCCTTCGGCGAACGGTTGTGACGCTCGATCGCAAGCCGCGGATCGCCCTTCCGCTCGATGAAGCCGACGTCGCCGCGATCCGGATCACCACGAGCGCCACGCGGCCGCTGCGGATGCTGGTGCGGCAACGGTGGCCGGCGATCGTTACGCCGCGCTCGCAATCGGTCCACGCCATCGGCCGGCCGCGCGAGGTGCTGCAGATCGACCTGGCCTTGCGCGGCATCGCACGCGGGATGAACACGGTGGAACCCGCCTATGTCGCGGTGACGATGTTCGGCCTGGCCGAGCGCATCGTTCCGATCGGCGGGGCGACGACGGTGCATGTCCTGCCGAATCTCCGAGCAGTAAGGCGTCTGCACAAACGGCTGAACGACTTCGCGCTCCGTTCCCTCGGCGCCCGCGCCGCGCCGCGGATCGGCAAGGGACGCGATTTCGACCGTTTGCGCGACTACGTCGTCGACGACGATTTCCGCGACATCGCCTGGCACGCCTCGGCGCGCCACGGGCGGCTCATCGTCCGCGAGTTCCGCCTCGACCGGTCCCAGGAGATCCTCCTCTGCGTCGACCGCGGCCACCGGATGGCCGCGCGCGTCGAGCAGATCACGCGGCTCGATCACGCCGTCAACGCCGCCGTGCTGATCAGCTACGTCTGCAACCGGATGGAGGACAAGTTCGGCCTGGTCTCCTTTGCCAGCGCGACGGAGAACGGCGTCGCCTTCGGCCGCGGCGCCGCACAGCTCCGCGCGCTCACGGCCTACACCTCCGGCGTCGACGCCGCCTACGAGCACAGCGACTACCTGGCGCTGGCTGCTGCACTGCGCAAGCGCCTCCGGCACCGCACGCTGATCCTGATCCTGACCGTGCTCCCGGAGCGGGAAGACCGCTTCGACCTGCTGCGCGCCGTCAGCATGCTGGCGCCGCAACATCTGCCGCTGATCGTGACGCTGACCGACCGCAACCTGCGCGCGGCGGCGCAACTGCTGCCGTCGAACCGTGCCGAGCTGTCGCGGGCCCTGGTGGCGCGCGACCTCTGGCTCGGCCGCGTGGAGCTGATGCGCGAGCTACGCTCCCGCGGCGCCCTGGTCGTCGAGGCCACGCCGGAAGATGCCGGCATCGAATCGATCAACGCCTACATCGACGTCAAGAGGAGGCAGTTGCTCTGATGAACATCGAGCGCTTCATCGCCGAACGGACACCGGTATGGCGGCAGCTCGACGAGCTGCTCGGCCGCGCCGAGGAGAACGACGTCACGCGCGCGGAGCTGCACGAGCTCGTGGCCCTCTACCGCCGCACCTGCTCGGACCTCAACCGCGCCCGCTCCTACACCGCCAATCCGGAGATGCTCGGCTATCTGAACCAACTCACCGGCCGGGCCTACCGCTTCATCTATCAGGCCGCGCACGAGACGCCGGTCGTGGCGGCGTTCACGAAGCTGGTCACGCGCGAGATTCCGGCGGCGTTCCGCCGCGAGCGGCTGGCGGTGGCCGTGGCCGCGGCGGCGCTGCTCCTCGGCGCGCTCTTCGGCGCCCTCGCCGTCACCGTCGATCCCGCCAACCGGGAGCGGCTGATCCCGTCGGTCTTCTTCACCGAGAGTCCGCGCGAGCGCGTGGCCAAGATCGAGAGTGGTAAGGAACGGATCGATAATCTCGACAAGGCGCTCGCGTTCGGCGCGTCGCTCTATACGCACAACATCGAGGTGGCCTTCCTGGCCTTCTCCCTCGGCGCGCTGACGATCGCCGGGGGACTGATCCTGCTCTTCTACAACGGCGTGATCCTCGGCGCGGTGGCGGCGTCGTACATCGTCGACGGCGTCCCGCTCTTCTTCTTCGCCTGGGTCGGACCCCACGGCGCCCTCGAGCTGCCGGCGATCGTCTTCGGCGGCGCGGCGGGTCTGGTGGCCGGACGGGCGCTGCTGATGCCGGGAACTCTCTCGCGCGCGGCATCGATCCGGCGGGTGCTGCCATCCGTCTGGCGCATCGTCATCGGCACGGTGCTGACGCTGGTCCTGGCCGGCCTCATCGAAGGCTCGTTCTCCCAATTCTCGTCGCGCACGTTCTCGTACGAGGCCAAGATCACCGCCGCCGCACTGCTGTTCATTGCGCTGATGACGTATTTGTTCCTCAGGCGGGTCGACGCCGAATGACATGGACGAGCTGATCATCAACACGCCCGAGCACGTTCCGATCGGCCTGGAGCCGGCCGGTGCGGGAAGCCGTTTCCTGGCGGTGCTGCTCGATGCCGTGATCACGACGGGCATCGCCTCGGCGATCGGAGGCCTGGCGCGAACAGTGCTGCCGGGCGGCGCCGCCTACGCGCTCTTCATTACCTTGTCGTTTGCGCTCCCGTGGGGATGGCACGTCTGGTTCGAGACCCGCGGCCACGGCCGGACGCCGGGCAAGCGCGCGATGTCGTTGCGCGTGGTCGACGCGCGCGGCCTGCCGGTGTCGCTCTATCAGTCGCTGGCGCGCAACATCGTCCGCGTGATCGATTTCGCGCCGGCCTTCTATGGTGTCGGCGCGGCCGTATCACTTTTCGATCCGGCGCGCCGGCGCCTCGGCGACATCGTGGCCAATACGCTGGTGATCCGCGAGGCGCAGCCACTCGCCTACAGCGGCCAACTGGCCGCCGAGCGCCGTCACAACAGCCTGCGCACTCCTCGGGTCCTGCGCCTGATCCGCCACCGCATCCCCATCGAGGAGCGCGAGTTCCTTCTGCGCCTCTGCCTTCGCGCCGACAAACTCACCCCCACCGCGCGCTACGACATCATGGAGGAGGTAGCCCGCTTCTACCGCCGCAAGCTGGCCATCGAGGAGGAGCACATCAGCGGCGAGAACCTGGTGAGGGATCTGACGGCGGTGCTGTTCGCGAAGGAGTCGAGGTAGAGACACATCCCCTTCCGGCTCACCTCGCCATCCGATAGGATGTCCATTCAATCCAATCCAGTCCAATTACGAGGTGGCGATGATCTGCCGGAATCATGTCGATGTGTCGGAAGGGGTGCGCCGCTGTGGCCGTTGCGGGTCGACGTTCTGCCGCGACTGTCTGGTCGAGATCGCGGGCCGGCCGTACTGTGCCACCTGCAAGACCGAGCAACTACTCGATGTCCGCTCCGGCGTGCAGGCGGGCGTGCTCGACCTGGCACCGATCAGCCAGCGGTTCTGGGCGTACCTGCTCGACACTCTCATCCTTTATGTCGTCAGCACGGTCATGGGGTTCGCGTTGGGACTACTGGCGGCCCGTAGTGGCGCTTCGGTCGCCCTGACCTGTGTCAGTGCCCTCGTGAGCATCATGGTCACCGTTTCATACAATGCCATCCAGGTCGCGGCGAAAGGTCAAACGGTGGGGAAGGCGGCCCTCAAGATCAAGGTCGTCTCCGAGACCGGCGAAAACGTCACCACCGGCCAGGCTTGGGGACGCGCGTTCGCCGACTTGATCCCTTTCTCGAAGGTAGTGGCCTTGTTCAACGACCGAAAGGGCATCCACGACATGCTCGCGCATACGCGTGTGGTCAACTGGACCTGAGTCACTGTCGATGGCCGAACCCGCCCGCCTGCAGATGCAGTCCAATGAAGGCCCGTCGTGTCCGCGTTGCGGGGCGCGTCTGACCGCCGACTGGATCCGCACCGGTATCGTCCGTTGTCCCGACTGCAACGGTGACTTCGAGGCCACGGCCTTCAATCCGCAGTCGCGCCAGTTGCATGTCGAGCATGTCATGGCCACTGGGCCGATCGAGGCCAACGCGTGCGCCAATCACGCGAAGAACGCCGCGGTGACAGCTTGCCAGCGCTGCGGCCTGCTGATCTGCGCGTTATGCGACATGAACGTCGGCACCGGCTCCTACTGCCCCTCGTGCTTCGATCGATTGCGCTCCGAGAACGCTCTCCAGGGGGCGGCGACGCGCTATCGAGACTACGCATCGATGGCGCGTGTATCCGTGATCGCCGGGTTCCTGCTGCTGTTCCTCGGTGCCCTCTTCGGACCCCTGTCGCTCTACTACGCGAACAAAGGGTTCAAGCAGTTGCGTGCCGAGGGGCGATCGATCGTGGGACTGGTCATCGTCGTCGTCTTCGCCGCCCTCGAGACTCTGGGCGGACTTGCGATGGTCCTCTTGCTGATCTACGGGCTGGCGAACGGGACGATGAAATGACGCCCGGTCCGCGCAGGAAGCTGGGGCGGAACGTCGGTGTGATGACCCGCGAGTTGATCTTCGAAACGGCGGACGCCATCGAGGTCGATTCGCGCCAGGGCTACGAGGTCACCCGCAAGCGCGTGCTGTTCGAGGAGGTTCTTCTCGTCACCATTCACCGCGCCTACGGCGTAGCGTACGTGGTGGTCATGCTTATCCTGTCACTCATCTTCGGCGTGCTGGCTGTGGGCTTTCAGTTCGGCGCCAATGAAGCGGGAGTAGCGATCACGTTCGCCATCCTGGCCCTCCCCTTCCTCATTGCTCTCATCGTGCGGCTCGTACTGAGAGTCGATTACGTAACGGTCTTCGGCCGCCGCTCGAAAGCGGTGATCCGCTTCGTCGTCAACAAGCGCCGCGCCCGCGAGGTCTACGGCCACATCTGCGCGCGCGCGCGGGAAGTACAGCGCTCGATGGAACCGCCGCCGGAAGCGGCGATTGCCGTCGAAGAGCCGCCGCTACCACCCGCGGTCGAGTAGCCGACCGTTACTGCAACGAGAGAAGGACGAGGATGTCGCCTTCACCGCTCGGCAGCGGTTCCAACGCCTTGCCGATCAGCGTCCCGGGACGGTGCATCGGGACGCCGCCGATGATGACCGGATCGGATTTCATCGCCACGCCTGGTTTGTCGCTGCTGACGAGGAGATCGCCTCGGCGGATCGGCGAGCGTGTGGCATCGACGCGGACTTTTACACGCCCGGTTGTGGCCACCTTGACTTTCGAGGACCCCGGGACACCAAGAGTGATCCCTGGATGCTCGGAGATGACGCCGGCGACGCCCGTATCGTACGCATGTGTGGATCGCGTCACGCCATTATCCGATTGTGAGTCGATCACCACAATAGTCCCGGGCCTCATTTCTTCTGAGGCCCCCACCCATTCCGCCACATCTTGATACTTCGCGGCCAGATTGCCATCGATGATCGCGTCGCCCGTGACGTGCATGGCTCCGGTGACGTCCAGTGGAAACTGCGGCGCAGGATTTCCAACGCCCACCCTGCCAGCCCCGGTCAGAGTCAAAGGAGTGGTAAACGTCTGTGGTCCATTGGTAACTTCAAAATTCATTGTTGAATCGCCGATGGTTCCACTCCAGCTGTTCGTAATCCTGTTCAGCCAGGTGGTTGGTATGTCGGCGCGGCTGAAGATGAGGGAGGCGACGCGGTCTACATACGACTGCGAGCTCACCGTCCCGGAGGAAATCTCGACGGCGCCGGTCCCGACATGAAGCAGTTGCTGTGGCGACTGGGTGCCAATTCCAACAAAGCCTCCACCATCCTGTAGACGGAGTGCCTGGCCAAAGGGATTGCCCAGGGCCATATACGAGTTTGCCTCACTGGCATTGTAAATCCAGACCAACCGCCCTCTGGCCGTCGCGCTTTGACCCAGTCCATACACGGCATTACCGCTCGTATTCGAGACGGCTATGGCAGTACCGAGCAAAGATCCGAGCGCCCCGCTTCCGATTTCAAGTCTGTTACTTGCCGAAGAAGGTCCAATCGCGACGTTGCCGGCTGCGTTGATCACCAATCGATCCGCCGTCTGTGCGCCGGTTCTGAACCGCAACGATCCGCCCGCCTGCAGTGCCATACCGACACCTGCTTCATTGATCAGCCATGCACCGAGATCGCCCGACGCGGCTGCCGCCGGATAGCCTTCGCCGACCAGCCGAATCGCTCCATCAACATCCATTTTCGCACCGGCGGTCGGCGTCGTTGTGCCCACCGCGATACTTCCGCTACCCGGCCAAGGAAAGGTGTTGGAATTCTGCGCCCAGGCAAGAGGAGCGGCGAGCATGCAGAGAAGAGAGAGAAACAGCGACCTCTTGTGAGACATAGAATTCCTCCATTTCTTTTGGAATGGACGACTATATCATCCGTGAGTAAGGCCTTAGCCCCGCAGAATGCGCGCCACCACCGCCCCCGCCCTCGCCGGTGCACCGTCCGCGTCTCCATCCGCCACCGCTCGCACAATGGCGCTGCCGACGACGATGGCGTCGCAGCGGTCTTTGAGCAATGCGAAGTGCTCGTGCCTGGAGATGCCGAACCCGACGGCCAGTGGTTTCCTGACCTGGGCACGCACTTCATCGAGACGCGTCAGGAGCGCGGGATCGAGCTCGCTTCGCGCGCCCGTGACACCCATCGTCGAGACGTAGTAGATGAAATCGTCGCTGGCGCGGTCGACGGCCGCGATCCGCGCATCGCTCGACGTCGGTGCCAGGAGAAAGATCGAGCCCAATCCTTTCGCCTTGAATGCCGGCTTCACTTCCGCCGCGGCCTCGGCGGGGAGATCGGTCAGCAGCACGGCGTCGATGCCGGCCGCGTGGGCATGGTCCGCGAACGTCTCGATCCCATGACGCAGGACGGGATTGAGATAGGAGAAGGCGATGAGCGGGATCTCGCTCCGCTCGCGGACGGCACGGGCGATCGTGAAGATGTCGCTGATCTTCGTGCCGTTCTTCAGCGCCCGCATGGCGGCGGCCTGGATGACCGGTCCGTCGGCGATCGGATCGGAGAACGGCACGCCGAGCTCGATGGCATCAGCGCCGGCACCCTCCAGCGCGCGGATGATCTCGATCGTCGGGCCATCGCCGCAGGTGATGTAGGCGATGAGGCCGCATCGATGTTCGTGTTTCAATCGCTGGAAGAGCTTTCGGACGCGATTCATCGCCCCTCCAATGCCGCAATCTGCGGGACGTCCTTGTCGCCGCGGCCGCTCAGGTTCACGACCACGATCTTGCCGCTGCCGATCGACGCGCCGTTGCGCAGCAGCCAGCCGAGGGCATGCGACGACTCCAGGGCGGGGATGATGCCTTCGCACTCGCTCAGCTTGTGGAACGCTTCGAGCGCCAGGTCGTCGCTGCAGTCGTAGTACTCGACGCGGCCGATTTTCTGTAAATACGCATGCTCGGGGCCGATGGAGGGGTAGTCGAGGCCCGCGGAGATCGAGTGCGTCGCAGCGATCTGGCCGAACTCGTCTTGCAGCACCATCGAGCGCGTGCCGTGCAGCACGCCGAGCGCGCCGCCGCTGAAACGCGCGGCGTGATCGCCGAGGGCGGGACCGCGTCCCCCCGCCTCAACGCCGATGAAGCGGATCGACTCATGCTTCAGCATCTCGTAGAAGAGTCCTAATGCATTAGACCCGCCGCCGACGCATGCAATGGCCACGTCCGGGATCGAGCCCGTTCTCTTCCGCAGTTGCGCGAGCGCCTCACGCCCGATCACCGACTGGAAGTCGCGCACGACGAGCGGATACGGATGCGGCCCGAGCACCGAGCCGATGATGTAGTGGGTCGTCCGCACGTTCGTGACCCAGTCGCGGATCGCCTCGTTGATGGCATCCTTCAACGTCCGGCTGCCGCTCGTCACCGGCACGACCTCGGCGCCGAGGAGCTTCATGCGGAAGACGTTCAGCTCCTGCCGGGCCATGTCGACTTCGCCCATGTAGACGACGCAGTCGAGCCCGAGGAGCGAGCAGGCGGTGGCCGTGGCCACGCCGTGCTGGCCGGCACCGGTCTCGGCGATGATCCGCTTCTTGCCCATCCGCTTTGCGATGAGCGCCTGGCCGATGGCGTTGTTGATCTTGTGCGCGCCGGTGTGGTTTAGATCCTCGCGTTTCAGAAAGAGACGCATGCCGCCACACAGCTCCGCGAACCGCCTGGCCTCGGTCAGCGCCGTCGGGCGTCCGACGAAGTCGCCGAGTATGTCGTCGAGCTCGGCGCGAAAGGCGCGGTCGCGGCGCAGGCCGCGATACGCCGTCTCGAACTCGTCGAGCGCGGCCATCAGTGTTTCGGGCACGTACTTTCCGCCGAACTCGCCGAAGTAGCCGCGGCGGTCGGGAAGGGGCGAATGCTTCATGCTCTCCTCACGCGCTCGAACAGACGCGCTACTTTGGCGTGATCTTTCACGCCGGGCGAAGCCTCGACGCCGCTGGCGACGTCGATGGCGTCCGGGCGCACGAGGCTGATGGCGGCCACGACGTTGTCGGGATTGAGGCCGCCGGAAAGAAAGAATGGCTTCGAGCGCTCGTACGTCGTCAGCAGCGACCATTCGAAGCGTTTCCCGGTACCACCGCTGCGGCGTTCGTCGTAGGTGTCGAACAGCAGCCAGGCCGCGGTCGGGGCGAGGTGGGTGTCGGGCAGAGTCTCGCCGACATGAAGGGTCTTGATGGCCGGGATACCGAGGGCGCTGATGTCGTCGTCGGTCTCGCCGCCGTGCAGTTGAACGAAGTCGAGTCCGGCCACGTCGCTGATCGCGCGCATGTAGTCGGTCGAGGCATCCTGAAAGACGCCCACGAATTTCGGCGCGGGGCCGCGCCTGCGCAGACGCGTCGCAATCGCCCCCGCCTTCTCCGGCTCGATATATCGCGGCGACGCCGGCACGAAGATGAAGCCGAGAAAGTCGGCGCCGCACTCGGCACAGAAGAGCGCGTCGTCTTCCCGGGTGATGCCGCAGATCTTGATCTTCGTCATGTCGCCAGCACCAGTTGCCGCACCGCCGCGGCTCGGTCAGTCTGCCGCAGCAGAGATTCGCCGACCAGAAAGGCGTCGAAGCCGGTGGCGCGCAATCGATCGATGTCGCTTCGCGTCTTGATCCCGCTCTCGGCGACGCGAAGCACGCCGTCAGGAATGCGCGGCGCGAGCCGCTCGGACGCGCCGAGGTCGACGCTGAAATCGCGCAGGTTGCGGTTGTTGATGCCGATGATGCGGGCGCCGCCGCCGATGGCGCGGTCGAGCTCTGCCTCGTCATGAACTTCGACGAGGGCGTCGCACGAATACGAATCGAGACAGGCGATGAAGTCGCGGATCTGCGCGGCATCGAGCAGCGACGCCAGGAGCAGGATGGCGCTGGCACCGGCCGCGACGCCGCGGATGAGCTGTGACTCGTCGATGATGAAGTCTTTCATCAGGACGGGAAGGCCGGCCACTCGTCCGATCCACTCCCGTGAGCCGTGAAAGAACTCAGGCTCGGTGACGATGGAGACGGCCGCGGCGCCGCCTTCCCGGTACGCCGCGGCGATGGCCTCAACGTCAGGATGGTCGACGATCGACCCGGCGGACGGCGAGGCTGATTTGATCTCGGCGATGATGTTGACGCGGTCTTTTCGCAATGCTGCCGTGAGTGCGAAGGGCGGGTTGTGGACGATCGCGCGTTCCGGCGGCGGTTCGCTGCCGAGGCGTGCGCGCGTGCGGGAGACGATGTCGTCGAGGATGGTTATGGACGTGCCGCTACTCATTCGTCACCGCCACGAGCTCGAGCAGTTTCGCCATGGCGCTTCCGCTGGTCATCGACTCGCGGGCCATGGTCACGCCGTCGCGGATCGTTGCGGCGGCGCCCGATACGTAGAGCGCTGCCCCGGCGTTGGCGGCCACGATCTCTGTACGCGGGCCGCTGCCGCCGCCGAGCACCTCCCGCGCGATGCGGGCGTTCTCGCGGCTGTCGCCGCCGGCAATCTCATCGAGGTTGTGACGTTCGACGCCGATCTCCTCGGGCCGCAACTCGTAGCTGCGCAATTCGCCATCGCGGACTTCGCAGACGCAGGTGGCCGCGGAGATGGAGATCTCGTCGAGGCCGTCGTGACTGTGGACGACGATGGCGTGATCGGCGCCGAGGGCCAGGAGAACGCGGGCGACGATGTCGACGAGATGGAGCGAATAGACGCCGAGAACCTGGCGGCGGGCGAAGGCAGGATTCGTCAACGGACCGAGGACGTTGAAAATCGTCCGCACGCCGAGCTCGCGCCGGATGGCCGCCACCGCTCCCATGGCGGGATGGAGCTTGGGGGCGAAGAGAAAGGAGATACCGGTGCGGCGAAGGACTTCGCTCATCCTGGCCGCGTCGAGATCGATGTTCACGCCGAGCGCGGAGAGAACGTCGGCGCTGCCGCACGAGGACGACACGGCACGGTTGCCGTGCTTGGCCACCGAGGCCCCCGCGCCGGCGGCAACAAGGGCGGCCACCGTCGAGACGTTGAACGTCCCGCGCCCGTCTCCGCCAGTGCCGCAGGTATCGATGATCTGCTCGCGGTCGACGGTCAGCGGCGTGACGCGCTCACGCATGGCCATGGCCGCGCCGGTGATCTCGTCCGCTGTCTCCCCCTTCATGCGCAGGGCGATCAGCAGCGCGGTCTTCTGGACGTCGGTGGCGCGGCCATCCATCACTTCACCGAACACCTCGTACATTTCGTCGCGGCCGAGGTGCTGTCCTTCCGCGACCCGTCGAATGGCGATGTCGATCACTGGCGCACCTCCGCCAGGAAGTTGGCGATCAGTTTGTCGCCCCCCTCGGTGCCATACGACTCGGGATGGAACTGGATACCGTAGATGGGCCGGTCGCGATGGGCGATGGCCATGACCACGCCGTCGTCGGTCTCGGCGTCGATGCGCAGCTCGCTCGGGAGCGAATCGCGGTCGACGACGAGCGAGTGGTAGCGCGCCGTCTGCATCGGCGTCGGACAGCCGGTGAAAAGGCCGCGGCGTTCGTGCCGGACTTCGCTGAGCTTGCCGTGCACCGGCACGCGCCCACGGACAATGCGCCCCCCGAAGGCCTCGCCGATGGCCTGGTGACCGAGACAGATGCCGAGCAGCGGGATGGAGTCGTTGGCCCGGATCAACTCGATGATGCGGCCCGCGCGCGACGGGAGTCCGGGGCCGGGGGAGATCACGATCGCTTCCGGCTCCTGGTCGAGAAGGGCATCGACTTCGAAGGCGTCATTGCGGACGACCTGGAGCTCGAAGGCGGAGATCCGCTCGATCTGCTGGACCAGGTTGTACGTGAAGGAATCGTAGTTATCGACAACGGTGATCATGGGAAGCTCCTGAACGTCGGCGCGTGGATACTGACGGGATCAGGCGCTACACCATCGAGACGAGGTTGTCAGAAGGAAGGCGCTATAGCCAAAGCGACGAGTCGACCGGACAAACCGTCGACTCGTTTACCTCGTTCGGGGGGGCGTTCATGGGGGGCGAGAATAGCATAACTGCGGCGCGTTGCGCCGCGTTGTCTGCGCGTTGCGCGTTGTTTGCGGCTTCGCCGCGTTGTCTGCGCAGCGGCGCGTGGGCGGTGGCCGGTGATCAGGTGTGGCGTAGTCGGCCCCGCCGGGGTGGTGGGAACCACTCGGAGGGATTCACCTGCTCGAACTCCGCGGCGATCAGCGCGTCAACCCCCTGAACCATCTTCGGGTCGGCGAGTCCGAAAACGCTACGCCATCCGGATCGATGAGACGCTGGCCGGGTCACCGAAGCGAGGCGTGCCGTGAGCGCTCCGATAACGAACTCCTGGAGTGATTCGCCTCTCGACGCGGCAGCCGCTTTGGCTCTCCCGAACAACTCGTCCGAAATCTCGATGGTTGTGTTCACGGGCATACATTACCGTAGGTCCAGCGACTCCATGCGCGTGAAGTCAAGGCTCCCGCGGACGCTGGCCAGGGAGTCTAGTGAACAATCGGACGGACGGAACGGCTGCTATGAGTCGAGCAGGATGCAAACAGCGGTAGCAGCTAAGAACGAGAGGAAGTCGGGTCAAATCCTCGAAGTGCGCGAGCACGCTCCGAGGGCGTTAAGTTCCGAAGCCGCGACAGAAAGTCCCGAATGCTTGCAGGGCCTTCAGAGGGCCTTGAGTTGGGGGGCCGAACCGATCGGCACCGCGGGCTTTTTCGTGTCTCGCTTTCGGACGGTTTTTCCGCGAGGTCGCTTTCGCCGTCGCGGTTGCTGATCTGTAAATCCATAAACCGAAGTCCCATTTCTGATCGCCTCTCCGATGGCCAACTGCAAGATCGCGTCCTCACCCTTGGTCAGACGTGTGGCGGGTAATCCGAGTTCGATGACTTCATGAAAATCGATTACGAAATCATGTGAAGGATAGCCCCAAACTAGCTTTTCAACAATCTCCGAGGCACCCTTGATGCCCCTGCGCTGGAGGAGCCGTTTCGCATACTCCTCGCCAATCGCCAAGGCTCGACGAAAGCCTCCCACCTTCGATGGATCGACACGCGAATAGAGTGGTGCCATCAGCCCGGTCATAGCAACGATGCTTTCGTGGAGAGCTTCCTTGAGGCTCATCCCCGACCGCTCGATAACGAGTAGGGCGAAGTAATCGACGAGTTCGGTTGCGTATTCCCGCAGGAATTCCATCGACTTGAACTCATCGAGTGGCGAGAAAGGATCTGCTCCTCGTTCGAAAGGATCAGTGATTTGCACATCGAGCGGACCAAGTTCAGCGAACTCACCCATGTAGATCTCATCTGCGCCGAGGCACATCAACGTTGCCGCGCTCTTAGCTCGCCTTGGAACGATGACATTCACGCGCCTCGCATGAGCGCGAAAAAAGTTCATGGCACGGTAGGCCACCTCGGCGTGGCCACCGCCGGAATGAATCAACACTTCAAGAGTATCCAGATCCTCAAACTGGTCGCGGGACTCGCGGATCGTCCTCATCGTCGGCCCGCACAAATGGTCATGAGGGTCACACTGCAACATCACAAAGATCCGCGAACCGCGAGACGCCTCAAGCTGGCGCACCCCGCGCTGGAGCGGATCATCAACAGGAATATCTAGGCTTGGCATAAGAACTTTGGAACGATAACACAACAACAGATAGCCCTTGACATCGCTTCGCCGCGCGAGCGGCGCGAAAGCGCCGCCCTCACGGGAAAGGCAACACTTCCGCCGGCTCCTCCCCCTGCATGGTCAGCCGCAGCCTCGACGACTCCAGCGGGACGGTATCGACCTGGGAGAGCGGCTCCAGCTCCTTGCCGCTGCCGGCCATCCGTTGCAGCTCCTGTCCTTTCGGCCAGAGGCGCGTGTCGATGGAACGGATCGCTTTGTTGTACTGCTCGACGGTCTTGGCCAATGCGCTTCCGATATCGGTGATGAGGTCCATCACTTTCACGAAGCGGTTGAAGAGCTCGACGCCGGCGTCGTGCATCTTCTTGGCGTTCTCCTCGGTGCGCTCCGCTTTCCATCCCGCGGCCACGGCGCGCAACAGCGGCAGGAGGACGGTCGGCGAGGCCAGATAGATCTTCTTCTCGACGGCGTACTCGAAGAGCATCGGATCGGTGACCAGGGCCGCGGAGAGGAAGTGCTCGCCGGGGAGGAACATGACCGTGAAATCGAGGCTGTCGCCGACGCTGGCCTGGTACTCCTTGCGGCTGAGCGATTCGATGTGGCGGCGCAGCGTGCGGGCGTGCGCAACCAGCGCCTCCCGTTTGCGCGACTCGTCGCCTTCGTTTGCGGCGATGCTGTAGTCGGTCAACGGCACCTTGGCATCGACGGCGATCACCCGTTTGTTGGGGAGATGGATGACGACGTCCGGCCGCAGCCGGCGTCCCTCATCGCTCAGGAAGGTCTCCTGCGCGTCGAAGTCGCACAACTCGCTCATGCCGGCCAACTCGATGCAGCGCCGCAACGAGTTCTCCCCCCACGAGCCGCGCACGGCCGGCGAGTCGAGCGCGTTGGCCAGGCGCGTCGCTTCGCGCTGCGACAGCTCCTGTGCCGCGAGCAGCGAGCGGATCTGCTCCTGCAGGCCGCCGTAGGCTTCGTTGCGCGAGTGCTCGCTCTTTGTCAGTTCGCCAGCGTAACGGTCGAGCATCTCGCGCAGCGGCTGGAGCATCGTGCCGATCTCGGCCTTCTTGGTGTCGAGCGAGGAGACGATCTCCCCTTTCGAGCCGTCGAGGTGCGCTTTGTTCAGCTCGAGGAAGGTGGTGCTGATCGATGCGAGTGTTTTCTGCGCCGTGGCGGCGAAGGCCTCTTCCATCTGTTTCCGTGCGTCGCTGAGAAAGCCAGCCTGAGTCTCGGCGACCGCGCGGGCCTGCGATTCGATGGACGCCACGCGGCGCGCCTCGGCGGCAACGGCCTCGCTGCGCTCGCGTTCGGTGCGCGCGAGATCGCGCTCGGCCAGTGCACGCTGAATCTCAGCGCTCTTCTTTACGCTCGCAACCACCCACCCCACAATCGCACCGATGATCAGGGCGATCACGCTGAGAAGAATCGTCATGACAGGCATGAAACGATGATGAGGTCTCCGGGACGGACGGTCAAGCGTGCCCGGCAGCGCCTCTCAGGACGTCGATGACCCGGTCGATCTCACTCTCCACATTGTAGAAATGCGGCGAGAAGCGGAGCATCCCCTCGCGCGGTGCGCAGACGACGCCGTTCTCCTCCAAAAGGCGGTGCCACTTCAGCAGCGACGTCTCGCCCGGCGGGGGAAGCGCACCGACGATCCCGGAGCGGATCGGGCGCGGCGTGGCCACACGCCAGCCAATGCCGTCGAGCCGGTCCGCGAGCAGCGCGGCGATGCGCGTGGTCTCTTCGCTGATATCCGCGATCCCGATCTCCAGCAGGAGGTCGATGGCCGCGCGCAGGCCATAGACGCCGGTCGTGTTCAGCGATCCGGCCTCGAATCGCCGCGCGTCGGGCATCAGATCGATCGGGCAGTCGATGAATTTCCCCTTGCGCTCGATGTTCGTCCAGCCGTTTTCGAGCACTTCAAGCTTGTCGCGATGCCCGGCGGCGACGAAGAAGAGAGCCGCCCCCTCGGAGCCGCACATCCACTTGTGTCCGTCCGCGGCGAGGAAGGTGATCTTCGACCGTTTCACGTCGATCGGAAGGACGCCGACGGCCTGGATGGCATCGACGCAGAAGAGAACGTTGCGCCGCGCGCAGAGATCGCCGATGGCGTCGAGGTCGGCCGCAAAGCCGTTGTGAAAGGCAACCGCGGAGACGGTGACGATGCGTGTGCGGCCGTCGATGCAACGGGCGACGTCGTCGGCCGTGAAGGCACCATCGTGGCTCTGAGCGACGCGCACCTCAACCCCGCGCCTGTCAAGTTTTCTCCAAGGAGTGGAGTTGGAAGGGAACTCGAGGTCAGTGTTGACGACGTTGTCTCCCCTCTCCCACCGAAACCCCTCGGCGACGAACGAGAGACCTTCCGAGGTGTTCTTGAGGATGGCGATCTCACCCGGATCCGCATTGATCAGCCGTGCGGCGGACGCACGCAGTCGGTCGTATTCGGCATACCACTGCTTCCAGTGCAACGCCCCGAAGTCGCGCTGATCGCGGATGAATGTTGCCATCGCCTCATACGCGCGCGTCGACAACGGCCCGAGGGCAGCATGGTTGAAGTAGACGAGGTTCTTCGTGACGGGGAAAAGCTCGCGCAGGGAGGACTTGTCCATTGTGTCCATCGGAGAGGAGGGTAGCAGAGGGGGTTCCGAAGAATCGAATCCGCCGGCATCTACTAGACTTCCCCGAAATGCCGCACTTCACCTTCCTCTCCGCCGGCGAGTCGCACGGGCCTCAACTGACGGTCATCGTGACCGGCATGCCGGCAGGGGTGCGGCTCGACCGCGAGCGGATCAACCGCGACATGGCGCGGCGCCAGCACGGATACGGGCGCGGCGGGCGGATGAAGATCGAGCACGATGAGATCGAGATCGCCGGCGGTGTGCGGGGCGGCGAAACGCTCGGTTCTCCGATCGCCATCGTCGTCCGCAACGACGACTTCCGGAACTGGGAAGCGGCGATGGGTGTGTGGGATGTCGATCCAGCCGAAGCGGCGAAACGACGGGTTCATGCACCGCGGCCGGGACATGTCGATCTGATCGGCGGGATGAAGTACGACCGCCGCGATCTCCGCGACATCCTCGAGCGCGCCTCGGCGCGGGAAACGGCCTCGCGTGTCGCCGCCGGGGCCATGGCCAAGGAGCTGTTGCGCAACTTCGGCATCGAGCTCCGCTCCGGCGTCGTCTCCGTCGGCGCCGCGGGCGATCCTGACTACGCGCCGTCGTGGGACGAGCTACTCGCGGTCGACGACGATTCCCCGTTGCGCGCCGTGAATCGTCACGCCGAGGATGCCATGGTGGCCGAAGTCGACAAGGCGCGCGAAGCGGGCGAAACGCTCGGCGGTACGATCGTCGCCGCCGCGCACAACGTCCCCATCGGACTCGGGTCGTACATCCAGTGGAACGAGAAACTGGACGGCCGCATCGCCCAGGCCATCCTCTCCATCCACGCCGTGAAGGCCGTATCCGTCGGCGACGGCGTGGCCGCGGCGCGGCGCATCGGTTCCGAGGTGCATGACCCGATCTACTTCGATGACGAACGGCGTTACCACCGTACGTCGAACCGTGCCGGCGGCCTCGAGGGAGGCGTAACCAACGGACAGGACGTCGTCGTCCGCGCCTACATGAAGCCGATCTCCACCCTGCGCCGCGGCCTCCCCTCGGTCGACATCGAAACCCACGAGCCGCACCGCTCGCAGTGGGAACGAAGCGACGTCACCGCCGTCCCCGCCTGCGGCATCGTCTGCGAGGCGATGCTGGCGGTTACGCTGGCCGATGCGATGCGGGAGAAGTTCGGCGGGGATTCGCTGGGGGAGATGAAAGCGAACTTTGATGCGTACGTTGCGCGTGTGGGCAGGTTCTAAAAGCTCATCCGCAGATTACGCAGATGAGACGCAGATGAAGACGGTTTTATCTGCGTGCATCTGCGCCATCTGCGGATAAGGTTTCTCGCCTGCTCGCGATGAGCGCTATTCCTACGACCAACACAATCACGCTGATCAACTGCGCAACCGTAAACGGCCCGAGGAAACGATCATCCTTGGCTCGGACGATCTCCACCAGAAAGCGTTCGATCCCCATCATGACCAGGAAGAGGCCGAAGATCCGGCCCTTCGGGTGCGGGCGGCGGGAGGCGTACATCAGGATCGCGAACATCGTGAACGCGGAGGCGGACTCGTAGAGCTGCGTCGGATGCACGCGCAGCACTTGATCGGGGGGAATCGAAGGATCGACGTGCACGCCGAACGTCCGGAGCGACTCGGCGGTCGTCGGCGGCGATCCCTTCGGAAACGCGATGCCGACCCACGAATCAGTCGGGCGGCCGTAGTCGTCGCCGACGAGGAAACATCCGATGCGGCCTAACGCGTAACCGATCGCCAGTCCCGGGGAGGCGGCGTCGGCGACGTTGAAGAAGTCGAGTTTCTTCACGAAGATGTAGCCGCTGCATCCAAGAAGGCCGCCGATCAGGCCGCCATAAAAGACCAGGCCTGCACGGTCGAAAAGAAGATGCCAGTCGCGGAAAAGAATCGCGTAGTAGATCTTCGCCCCGGCGATACCGCCGAGCGCGGCCGCCATGACGATCGATGACGCGGCGTCGTCGCTGAGACCGTAGCGGCGGAACTGCCGCGTCAACACCCACCCGCCGATGATGAACGCCGCGAACATCATCAGACCGAAGGTCGTGATCTCGAAGGAACCGATTTTGAGGAGTGTCGGATACATTGGGGTGCAGTCTACCTGAGCGAATGCGGTTGCGCGGTCGACCTCACGATAGGATCAACGACTCCAGCGACGCCTTCTGATCGCTGATGAACCGGAACACATCCACCTTCCCCGCCGAATCGAGGTGTTGCGAGACCTCGAAGAGCTGGACCGACAGCAGCGTGTTCAGCCCCTCGTCCAGCACCGCCTTGCGGCGCTCGAATGGGAGCTCGGAGATGTTGGCGATCAGCATGTTCTCGTCGAAGCGGCCGTACTGGTCGAAGAAGACACCGCTCCAGAGCTCGTCGCTCTCGGCGTTCTGCATCGCCGTCATGACGATGTCACGGGCCGACTCCTCGCCGACGGCGTTCAGAAGCGCGTCGTAGAGGCGGCCGAACATGTCGTTGTACGTCGAGATCACCTTCAACAACTCCGGTGAGTCCTCGACGTCGAGGAAGACCGGGCGGAACGACTTCTCCTCCGACACCACTTCCACCAGGCGCGCCGAGAGGAGCTGGAAGAGGATGCGCGTCACTTCGAACTCGGTCATTTCCGAGCCGCCGATCAGCGCCCGGATCGACCGCTTCCCGTCCAGGCTCCGATAGAGCGCGACCTCGTGCTCGCTCATCTCCAGCGATCCGAAATCCGGCACCGTCCCCGGCACCCTCAGGAAGACCATCTCCAGGCTGGTGATCTTTTCCCGGATCATGGCCGTCTCATCGAGGCGGCGGATCCCTTCCATGATCACGGTGGCGGTATTGATCGAGAGGATGATCCTTTCGTTCACCAGCTCATCGGTGGCGTCCCCGAAGATGAAGCTCCCTCCCTTCCAACTGAAGAGCGAATAGATGATCTCCAGCGCCTGATTCTTCACCCCCCACCAGAGCTCCTTCGGCGAGATGGCTCCCATCTGCACCAGGAGCTTGCCGTGCCGCGTCTGCGCGGTCACGCGCCGCTTCGACTCCTCGTACTGCGCCTGCGTGATCTTGCCGTTGCGCAGAAGGAACATGCCGAGGGAGTGCTCGGGAGAGTTGGAGGAGGCGAAAACGATCTCGCCGTCCTTCCAGTGGATCGACCGCTCCAGCCGATCCTGCTGCAGGACGAGCTTGCCCGTTCCCCGGATCATGGAGACGAAGCTCAGGACGTCCGGCAACTGAATGCGCGAGAGATCGCCCTCGAGAATGTGGTGGTTAGACATCAGGACCGTCGACAACTGTGCCAAACAAACCGTGGCCGGGCAAGGGTTATTCGATGTGCATGCACCGCGGCACGATCTCGCGCACCAGAGCCACGGTACGGTCAATCTCATCAATCGTTGAAAACCGGCTCAGCGAGAAGCGGACCGTGGCGCGGGCTTCCTCCGGGGTCAGGCCCATCGCCAGCAGGACGTGGCTGGGCTCGATTCGGCCCGAGGAGCAGGCGGCGCCGGTGGAGACGGCGACGCCGCTCAGATCCAGTCCGATGACGATCCCCTCGGCGTCGGCGCCGCGGAAGGTGACGCTGCTCGTGTTCGGGATGCGCGGGACTTCGGCACCATTGATGACGATCGGAAAGCCGGCCGCGAGCAATGCACGCTCCAGCGCATCGCGCAAAGCGCCGACGTCCGCGCGGTCGCGCGCGATCTCCGCGGCTACGCCAAAGGCCACGGCCAGAGGCACATTCTCGGTACCGGCCCGCCGCCGTCGCTCCTGGGCGCCGCCGAGGATGTGGCGGCCGAGGGAGAGTCCGCGACGGACGTAGAGGGCGCCGATCCCTTTCGGCGCGTGCAGCTTATGGGCGGAGAGCGCCAGTGTGTCGGCGCCGAGAGCCGTCACGTCGATGTCGACCTTGCCCGCCCCTTGCACGGCATCGCAGTGGAAATGAACCGATCGCTCGCGGCAGACACGCGCGACTTCCGCCACCGGCTGGAGGACCCCTGTCTCGTTGTTGGCGAGCATCATCGATACGAGCCTCGTCTCCGGTCGGATGGCGTCGATCACCGCATCGGCATGGACGACGCCGCTTCGCGACGGAGCGACCACCGTCACCGCGTGACCGCGCCGTTCCAGTTCGGTAACCGGTTCGAGAACAGAGGGATGCTCGATGGCCGTTGTGACAATGTGATGACGACCATCCCCACCTGCCACGCCAAAGATCGCGGCGTTGTTAGACTCGGTGCCGCCGCTCGTAAAGACGACGTCCCGCGCTTCGGCGGCGATCAAACGCGCCACCGATTCGCGGGCATCCTCGATCGCACGGCGTGCGGACTGGCCTTCCTTATGAATGCTCGATGCATTGCCGAAGACATCCCGCAGCGATCTTTCCAGCGCTTCCAGCACCGCCGGGTGCAGCGGTGTGGTGGCGTTGTTGTCGAGGTAGATGCGCATGAGAGTCGTCTATTGTCCTTCGTATCCCGAGGTCCCAGATGAACAAGATCATTGCCGTCTTGATTGCCGTAATGTTCGCCGCGGCGGCGACGTTCGCACAAACCCCTCCCGCGCAGCCTGATCCGCAGCCTGCGCCGGCGGCACCTGCGGCCGCTCCCGCCCCCGCGCCGGACGCGAAAGCGAAACCGCCGGCCCCCGATCAGGGCGTGCGCAAGCTCTCCCGCCGCGAGCGCAAGGACCGCATCAAGAACCTCAGCGAAAAGTACCGCCAGTTCCTTTCCGACGTCGATCCGATCATGAATCCGGCGGAGCTCGATACCTACCTCATTCTCGAGACCGACCCGCAACGCGACATCTACATCACCGAATTCTGGCGCCGCCGCGACGTCGCCAACGGCACGACCAACCACAGCTTTCGCGATGAGTATTACGAGCGTCTGCAGACCGCGAGAGAGGAGTTCCAGAACATTTCCTCCGACCGCGGCCGCATCTTTCTGATCCAGGGGCCGCCTGACGAGCGTATCAAGTTCGATTGCCGGTTGATGCAGCCCGCCGAGATCTGGAAGTACGGCTTCGTGCAGGGCCTCGGACACAACGTCCGCTTCCTCTTCTACAAGCCGCGCACCGGAATCGACTACAAGCTCTTCGCGCCGTATGACAACGAAGCCATGAAGGAGCTGATCTCTCAGGACGAGATCGGAACCGACATGACCGGCGATGGCGCCACGCAACGGGTCTTCGGGCCGGTTTCACCGGGCACGTCGATGACGAACCTCGAAATGCGTTGCAAGGACGGCGATGAATACCTGCGGGCTGTTTATCAGGCGCAGTTGAACAAGTTCGACCTCGTACGTGTCTTCGAGCCGCCGCCGGTCAATGAGGAAGACGTCCACAAGATCCTCCGCTCCGTCGTCCTGGCGACCCCGGGCGCGCCTCCACTCACACACGAGATCAGTGTGAAATACCCGGCCAAGCAGGGCAGCCGCACCGACGCGGAGATCACGATCCTCGTGCCCCGCTCGCAGCTCACGTTGAAGGAAGTCAACAACGCCCGGCTCTATAGCCTCGACGTCACCGGCGAAGTGCTGAAGGAGGGTCAGCTCTTCGAAAACTATCGCTACCGCTTCGACTATCCCGGCGACATCAAGGACGACAAGGTGGCCGTTGTCATCGACCGCTTCCTCCGTCCCAACGACTACATGGCCCGGGTGCGCGTACAGGACATCAACTCCGGCGCCGAGGCCATCGTCGAGCAGAAGATCACCGTACCGGAGATCTTCGACACGCCGGAACAGCAGAAAGCGAAGGAAAGCGCCACCTCGGCACTGTCGCAGCTCAAGGACGACATCGATTCGAACACCACGCGGCTGCGCATCGTGCCGCTCAACGACGATCTGCTCAGCGGGATCCAGCACATCGAGACCATCGCCTTCGGCGACGACATCAAGGCGGTCGAGTTCTATCTCGACGGCAAGAAGGTAATGACCAAGCGCCAGCCGCCCTACACGCTCGACCTCGACTTCGGCAACGTTCCGCAGGTGCGCCACGTGCGCGCGGTGGCGCTCAACGCCAGCGCCGAGGCCATCACCGGCGATGAGATCGTCCTCAATACCGGCAACGACCCCTTCCGCGTCCGTATCATCTCGCCGCGCATCGCCTTCAAACTTCACGGCCGCACGCGCGTGGAGATGGCGGTCAACGTTCCCGAGGGGAAGAAGCTCGATCACATCGACCTGTTCCTCAACGACACAAAGATGGCCTCGCTGTTCGGACCGCCGTACGTGCAGACAATCGAAATCCCGGCCCAGGAAGGGGTCGGCTACATCCGCGCCGTCGCTTCTCTGCAGGAGGATGCACAGCCGCCGGTCGAAGACCTGGTGATGATCAATACGCCGCAGTTCATGGAGGAGGTGAACGTCCACCTCGTCGAGCTGCCGACCACGGTGATGCGCGGCGGCCATCCGATCAACGACCTTCTCGAAGCGGCCTTCAAAGTGACGGACGAGGGGAAACCGGTGAAGGTGTCAAAGTTCGAGCACGTGAACAACCTGCCGCTTTCGCTCGGCCTGGCCATCGACACCTCGGCGTCGATGCAGCCGCGGATGGCGGAGGCGCAGAAGGCAGCGTCGCAGTTCTTCACCAACGTCATGCGCAGGGGCGACCGGGGATTCCTGGTGTCGTTCGATACCCAGCCGCTGCTCATCCAACGCTGGTCGCCACGTCTGGCTGACATGAACGCCGGGCTGGCCAAGCTCCGTGCCGAGGAATCGACCGCACTTTACGACGCCATCGTCTACGCCCTCTACAACTTCCTCGGCGTGAAGGGTCAGCGCGCGCTGGTGCTCGTCACCGACGGCATGGACACCTCATCGAAGTTCTCGTTCGATCAGGCACTCGAGTACGCCCGCCGCGCCGCGGTGCCGATCTATGCCATCGGCATCGGCATCCGGAGCACAGAAGTCGACACGCGCTACAAGCTGAGCCGCTTCTGCACCGAGACCGGCGGCAATGCTTATTACATCGACAACGCCAACCAGTTGGGACACATCTACGCCGACATCCAGAACGAGCTACGATCCCAATACATCCTTGGCTTTTACCCGCCCGAGGGGGTCAAGCCGGGCTCGAAGTGGCGAGCCGTGGAAGTTCAGGTCAGCGACGGCAAAGCGAAGACGATTCGCGGCTACTATCCATGAGAACCGCGCTTCGCGCGTTGTCTGCGCCTTCGGCGCGTTGCCGGTTGTCGTCGCTAGCCGCGGCGCTTCTTCTCCTCTTCGGGTTCGGCCTGGCCGGCTTCGCGCAAACCCTTCCGCCGCCGGCGGCTCAGGGCGTCGTCAAGCTCTCGCGCCGTGAGCGGAAAGAGCGGATTGCGAAGCTCGCAGATATCTACCGGCAGTTCCTAACCGACGTCGAGCCGATCATGCAGGAGACGGAGATCGATACCTTCCTGATCCTGGAGAGCGACGTACAGCGTGACCTCTACATCGACGACTTCTGGCACCGGCACGGCCTGACCGATGGAATCGCCAACTTCCGGCAGGTCTACTACGAGCGCCTGGTCACGGCAAAGGAACGCTATCGGTCGCTCGGCTCAGACCGCGCGCGTGCGTACATACTCCATGGAGAACCGGATATCTGGGTGCCGCCCAACTGCGACCTCCTTCAGCCGATGGAGTTCTGGACGTACCGCGGTCTGAAGGGATTCGAGAGCCAGGCGCGATTCCTCTTCTATCTTCCGCGCCAGGGCGGCGACTACATTCTGTGGCAACCATTTTCGAGCGGCTCGGATGCGCTATACGACCTCTTTTCGAGAATGGTCGTAGCCACGACCAGCAGCAAGGAAGCGGCCACGCAACGGGTGTTCGGGCTCGTGCCGCGAACGCTCACCACGCACTTGCAGGATGAGTGCACGGGAGCCGACCAGACGCTGAGCGCCATCCAATCGGTGCAACTTCGGACGCTCGACAATGCCAGGCTTTTCAAGCCGCCCGAAGTCGACCCCGAGCAGGTTCGTAAGATTTTCCACTCGGTGGTCATGCCCACCTCCGGCGCCAGGGCGATGCCGGTCCAGCTCTCCGTCTCCTATCCCGCGAAACAGGGCAACCGCACCGCCGCCGAGATGACGATTCTCGTGCCGCGGGCGCAACTGGTGCTGAAGGAGGTCGGCGGGACGAAACTCTACAGCCTCGACGTCGTCGGCGAGGTGCTGAAGGACGACCGGCTCTTCGAAAGCTATCGGTACCGCTTTGACTACCCCGCCGACGTCAAGTCCGACCAGCTTGCGGTCGTCGTCGACCGACTCCTCCGGCCGGCCGAGTATCAGGCGCGTATCAAGATCGCCGACTTGAACGGCCCATCCGAGGCGATCGTCGAGCAGAAGATCACCGTCCCCGAGGTCGCCGGTTCGCCGGAAGCGCAGCGGCTGAAGGAGACCTCGGCGGCGGCACTGGATACGCTCAAGGAGAGGATCGATTCGAACGCGCCGATGCTTCGCATCCTCCCCCTTCCGGACGATTTGCTCAGCGGACCGCAGCACATCGACACGGTCGTTGAAGGCGACGGCGTCGCCGCCGTCGAGTTCTACCTCGACGGGCGAAAGATCATGAGCAAACGCCAGCCGCCCTACGCCCTCGATCTCGACTTCGGCAGCGTTCCCCAGGTCCACCGCATCCGCGCGCTGGCCCTGAACGACAAGGGAGAAATGATCGCCGGTGACGAGGCCACCGTGAACACCGGCAACGATCCGTTCCGGGTCCGCATCGTTTCGCCCCGCGTCGGCCCGAAGCTGCACGGACGTACGCGCGTGGAGATGGCCGTCGACGTCCCCGAGGGAAAGCAACTCGACAGGCTGGAGCTGTTCCTCAACGAAACGCGCGTGGCCACGCTCTTCGGACCACCGTACGTGCAGGTCATCGACATCCCATCGACCGGCGGCATCGGCTACCTCCGCGCGGTGGCGTCGCTCAAGGATGTCCCCGAGCAGCCGCCCATCGAAGACGTGGTGACATTCAACGCGCCGCAATTCATGGAGGAGGTCAACGTCCACCTCGTCGAGATGCCGACCACCGTTCTGCGCGACGGTCATCCCGTGAATGACCTGCAGCAGCAGGCGTTCACCGTGCTCGATGAAGGAAAGCCGGTGAAGGTGGCCAGGTTCGAGCACGTGACCAACCTCCCTCTCTCGATCGGCCTTGCCATCGACACCTCGGCATCGATGCAGCCGCGGATGGCCGAGGCGCAGAAGGCGGCCTCGCAGTTCTTCACGAATGTGATGCGCAAGGGCGATCGCGCCTTCCTCGTCTCGTTCGATTCACAGCCCCAGCTCATCCAGCATTGGTCACCTCACCTGGATGACATGAACGCCAGCCTGGCCAAACTGCGCGCGGAAGAGTCGACATCGCTATACGACGCCATCGTCTACTCGCTCTACAACTTCCTCGGCGTGAAAGGTCAGCGAGCGCTGGTGCTGGTCACCGACGGCAACGACACATCCTCGAAGTTCTCGTACGATCAGGCCATCGAGTATGCCCGCCGCGCCGCCGTCCCCATCTACGCCATCGGCATCGGCATCCGGATGAGCGAAGTCGACGCCCGCTACAAACTCAGCCACTTCTGCAGCGAAACCGGCGGCAATGCCTACTACGTCGATCAAGCCTCCGACCTGGGCCGCATCTACACCGACATCCAGAACGAGCTCCGCTCCCAATACATCCTCGGGTTCTACCCCCCGGAGGGCGTCAAGCCCGGCTCGAAGTGGCGTTCGGTGGATGTGCAGGTAAGCGAGGGGAAAGCGAAGACGATTCGGGGGTATTACCCGTAACTGCGCGGAGCGCGTTGTCTGTGCTTCGCGCGTTGTCGGTTATCTGCGCGCTGCGGCGCGCGTGGTCAGTAACGGAGAACAACTAGATCTGGTCACAGGTATTGAGGTCGAACACCGCGCAGCGTCCGTGCATCACGACGTACCCGGACCGATACCAATGAAGCCCAGGGATCCAAGAAATCGGCATCGTCTACGCACGCCGTAGCGCGCGGACAACCGACAACGCGCGAAGCGCAGACAACGCGCTCCGCGCAGTTAATGCACCGACTCTTTCCGCTCCTGCGCCGCCCGCTCCCGCTCCGCCGCCCGCTCCGCGCGACGCTCGTTCGCCTCGCTCTTCAGGCGATCGCCGATCGTGCAGCCGGTGAGCGTCGTGGCCAGGCCGCCCTCGGCGGTCTCGCGCAGGCCGCGCGGGAGGGCGCGGCCGATACGGACCATCGCTTCGACCACTTCGTCCATCGGGATGACGGATTCGACTCCTGCCAACGCGAGCTGCGCCGAGGTGAGGCCGTGGACGGCGAAGATGGCGTTGCGCTTCACGCACGGCACTTCGACCAGGCCGCCGACCGGATCGCAGACCAGGCCGAGGGTGTTCTTGAGAGCAATCGCGGCGGCGTGAATGGATTGGCGGGTGGTACCGCCCATCATGTAGGCGACGGCAGCCGCCCCCATCGCCGCGGCGACGCCGACCTCATTCTGACATCCGCCGGCGGCGCCGGAGATGTTCGCCGAGAGGGCGATGATCGATCCCACTCCGCCGGCGACGACGAGCGCGCGGACGGTCCGTTCGGGATCGATGTGGCGCTCTTCCTCCAGCGCCAGCAGCATGCCCGGGACGACGCCCCCCGCTCCGGCCGTCGGCGCGGCGACGATGACCCCCATCCGCGAGTTCTCCCCCATCACCGACAGCGCGTAGATCTCGGCCTTGACCGTCAGCGGATCGAGGAACGTGCGCCCGGCCAGGAAGGCTTCATTGAGCAGTTTGGCCTCATTACCGACCAGCTTCCCCATCGACATGCCGCCACCCTTGCCGCGCTCGACGCAATCGCGCATCACGGCGCGGCGGCGCCGCAGCGCTTCGAGGATCTGATCCCCGGGAACGGCGTGCTCCTGCTCGTCGCTCTCCAGAAAGACGTCGGCGAGGTCGCGGTCGAGGGCAATCTGCTGAAGGTGGACGAAGCTTTCGATCATGCGCCACGGTAACGGATCGAGCCGCGCGATTACTCCGGGTGTGGATTAACCGCGCTTTAACCCACATTTCTCACACACCGAGAATTGTCGACACGCTGTTACCTCGAGAACCCTTCTCCCGACGCGCGGCTGCGCCGCTGGGCACAGACAAGAGTGTCTGTGCCACATTGGCCCTCGGTATTGGCAGAAGAGTGGAGTCTTGCGGGACCGAATGTGGCACAGACCACAGCTGTCCAAATTAGGTTGAGAAACGGCCGGTTCTGCTGAGCGTACGAGTCATTTTTGACGGGAAGTGAGATCGACCCCCTCAGATGCTGTCCAAATTGAGGGAGAGTTGAGCGGGTGGAGGGAGAGGCGGTGGAGTGAACGGGTCGTTGAGCCAGGACCACAGATCGCGGTAAGCGAACAGGTTGAACCGCAAGATGGCGAGCAGATTCGACAGAGCCCATCCGAACGTGGAGCGTAGCTTGAGGTACCGAAGCGTGAGGATGGCGATCAGAGCCGTCCAGACCTGGATGTGAAGAGCATTCGCGGAGGTCCCCACGAAGGTCTTGATGCGCAGGTTCTGCTTGATGGCTTTAAAAAACGACTCGATCTGCCATCGCTGTTCATAGATGGCAGCGATGGTGGTTGGTCCGAAGCTCAGATGGTTGGTGAGAAACTCATAGGTCCGGCCGTCCTGAGCGCGATACTCGACCAAGCGAAGAAGTGGAGAGGAACCGCCTCTGAGTTGCCGGCTGGTCAGCTGGATGGTGGCATCGCGAAGAACGCCGCCCTTCTGAGGAATGGGGTTCTCTTTGACCACAGAATAGGTCGTCCGTCGTTTGAGTCGCGTGACGAAGAAGATGCCGCGTTGGTCGAGTGAGCGAAACCAGCGGAAGTCGATGTATCCACGATCGAAAGCGATGATCGTACCGGCTGGGAAATCCCAGTCCCGAGCCACTGTCACGTCGTACTTTCGGGCTTCGGTGATGAGGCAGAAGCTCGGTAGCAGCCCGTTGTGATCGAGAATCATGTGAAGCTTCACCGCTCCCTTGGTCTGCTTGTAGTGAGCCCAGTCAAACAGGCTCGCGCAAAGCTCGATCACGGTTGCGTCGATCGACAGCAACGGGTTCTTGAACCGCAGCTTATGCTTCGGTGCAATCTGACGGCAGCGCTGATACATCTGCTCGAAAACGAGCTGGTACAACTCCCACGGCCGGTGGGCGTTTGCGTAGGAAAGGGTGGACTTGTTCGGCGCCTCCTCGATACCGAGGTGATTGAGCTTCCCTTCCACCGAGGCCAGTCCCTGGCATATCTCACGAAGCGATTGGGCCTTGCCCAACTGGCAAAACAGCATCGCCACGAACTGCTGCCAACAGGTGAACCCTCGAGCGTGCCTCTCGGCCTTGGCCTCTCGAACCAACTGCTCGAACTCTGCCCGGGGAAACAACTTGAGAATCTGTCCGAATACGCTAGAAAATGCACTCAACGCTGGGCCTCCTGTTGATCGGTCGTTCTTGGTCGAACTGCCTAATCCTACAGAGCCCGGCGTTTCCGTCGAGGGCCAAATTCTCCTAACCTAATTTGGACAACTGTGGGCACAGACACTCTTGTCTGTGCCCGGGCCGGAGCCGCCGCCGCTACGAGCTTGCAGCTTGCCGTCGATTCCTATTGTCGTGTTAGAAATGCGCGTTAAAACGACGGACGGTGCTCGCGGCGCGGCTTCTCTTTCTTCTTTAGATAATCAGCAACATCCGGTGCCATTTCTTCGACGTAGCCTGGCCACCACGGATCCGGACCCGTTGCCAGGGCATCGATGGCCTTACCCAGGCGATCCTGCTTCACGATCTGCGCGATGGCGTGGTTGATCGTCTCGGAATCGCTCTTCTTTCCGGTCAGCCGCCGCGCTTGTTCCAGCGCCTCTTCGTCCAGAGTCACACGCATCCGCTTCATGCCCACAAAGTGTACGTCACCCGCGCACGATGAACAATCGCAGCAGATCGAGCGCCGACTGCTGGAGGTGGATCGAGCCTCGCGATTACTCCGGGCATGGAATACGCTTCAGCGCCCCTCATGGACTTTACGATTTCCGAAGCACTTACCGAGTTGGCCGGCTTCCTGGCCGCGTTCTTCGCCACCGGCGCCGTCGCCTTTCGCTATGTCGTCCTTCGCGCGGATGCCGCCGCGGAGGTGGACATCGCCCGGCGCGCCGCACGGCGCGCGGCCTTGTTCGGATTCATCGGCGCGCTGGTCACCACGATCCTCTACGTGCTGACGCTCCCACGCCTGGCAGGAAAGAATCACACGTCGATCGCCGGTGCCATCACCGGCAACGGCGCGACGCTGATCCAGACGCTGTGCATCACTCTGGCCGTGATCGGCCTGGCCCTGGCGCTGGCCCACGTTCGCCTCGGCTGGGCGCTAGCAGCCGCGGGAGTCGTCATCGGCCCCTTGACCAGCCTCTTTTACGGCCAGTGGAGCCGCGCCGTAAATCCGATCCATCGCCTCGCCGGCGGCCTCTGGATCGGGACGCTCTTCATCATGCTCGTGGCCGGTTTCACCACGGTCATGAACAGCGATCTGCCGCCCATCCGCCGCGGTTCCATCGCCGCCAACATGGTTCACCGCTTCTCGCCGCTCGCGCTCAGTGCCTTCGCCGTCCTGGGACTCACCGGCGTAATCACGGCGTGGACCCACCTGAAGCGGCTCGATGCACTCTGGACGACGGCGTACGGCCTGACGCTGATCGCGAAGCTCTGCGTCGTTCTGATCGTGGTCGGACTCGGCGCCTGGAATTGGCGCCGCCAGCGCCCACTCCTCGGCACCGAATCGGCGGCGGCGGTCCTGCGCCGGTCAGCCACCGCGGAAGTCGTCGCGGCGACGATCGTGCTCATCATCACGTCCGTGCTCGTAAGCCTGCCGTCGCCGCGTTAACGGTATTTCTCTTCTTTGGCATCGAAGCGGCCGTTTTAGATACAGAGGCAGCCGTTTTGGATCTCAAGACGAAATGTGTTCATGCGGAAGGGTTGATGTTTCGCGCCCGCAGCGGGAAAAGCCGCGCGATGTAATCGAAGTCCCGATCGCCGTGCAGCAACAGGACGTCGTGATGCATGGCGATCGCAGCGATGAGGCAATCATTCGACGAACGGATTGTGAACGATCGAGCGCGAGCGGTACAGTACATCGCGCCGGCAACTTCGAAGCGCTCTACGGGAACCGGCGAGTCGAGCATTCCCGAATTGTCCGCAATCGTGTGCACACGGTTCATTCGCACTTGATCCCACGCACCCTGCAGCAGTTCCTGAAGAATTGGCGGACAGATTGCCAGCGACTCATTGTTGGCCAACGCGAAAAGCTCGTCGGCAGACCACTTCTGGATCCAGACGCTCGTGTCAACGAGAACCACGGAGTTTCGCTTGCTTGACACGCGGCGCTCGGACGGTGCTCGCGGCTGTTCGGCGGCGCGGCTTCTCTTTCTTCTTCAGATATTCAGCAACATCCGGCGCCATTTCCTTGACGTATCCGGGCCACCACGGGTTCGGGTCTTTCGCCAGAGCATCGATCGCCTGCCGCAAGCGATCCTGCTTCACGATCTGCGCGATGGCGTGGTTGATCGTCTCGGAATAGCTCTTCTTTCCGGTCAGCCGCCGCGCTTGCTCCAGCGCCTCTTCGTCCAGAGTCACATGCATTCGCTTCATGCACACAAAGTGTACGTCACGCGCGCACGATGAACAATCGCAGCAGATCGAGCGCCGACTGCGTCGTAATTCGTTTGAACAGACTCCGCTCCATCGGCCAGAGCATCTTGCGATGCTTGTGCGTCGCGGGACCGGCCACGGCGATGTGAACCGTGCCGACCGGCTTATCCGCCGTCCCCCCGCCCGGCCCGGCGATGCCGGTGACGCCGATCCCGTACGTCGTTCCGAAACACTCGCGCGCGCCACGGGCCAATGCGATGGCCACCGGCTCGGAGACCTCGCCGTGCTCGGCGATGAGGGCCGGGGCGACGCCGGCCAGCGCCGTCTTCGCGGCGGCGGTGTAGCAGACGGCGCCGCCCATGAAGTAGGCCGAGCTTCCGGCAACGTCGGTGATGCGCGAGGCCAGCAGCCCGCCGGTGCACGACTCGGCGGTGGCAACGGTCTCGCCGCGCTCCGTCAGGATCCGGCCGACGATTCCCTCCAGCGTGTCGTCATCGGCGCCGAAGATCTTGTCGCCGAAGATCCCGCGCAGTTCGGCTTCGAGCGCGGCGATCAGCGCCAGCGCCTCCGATTCGGCACCGTCGGCCGCCAGGTGCAACTCGGTCTGACCGCTGGTGGCCAGGATCGTCAACGGCTCAGGATGGGCGGTGTAGTACGGCTTGAGCCGTTCCTCCACCCCCGACTCCGTCATCCCGGCGATCTTCAGAACGCGCCGGAATCGCGACTGGCCGGCCGTGATCGACGCCAGCCACGGCGTTAGATACGTTTCGACCATCCACTCCAGCTCGTGCGGCACCCCGGGGAAAACCCAGACGTGCTTGTCGCCCTGCTCGATGTGAAACCCTGGCGCCGTCCCGCGCTCATTGGTAAGCGTGGTCTGGCCGATGAAGACGTTGGCCTGCCGCTTGTTGACCTCCGGCATTTTCCAGCCGCGCGCGGCGAAGCGTTTCTCCAGGCGGTCGATGATCCCGGCGTCGACCTCCATCTCCAGCCCGAGCGCCTCCGCCAGAGCCTCCCGCGTCATGTCGTCCTCGGTCGGCCCGAGTCCGCCCGACGTGACGAGGATGTCCGCGTGCGCCAGTGAGTATCGGATCTCGTCCACGAGCTCACCTCGCGTATCGCCCACGACGCTCTTGCGGATGACGCCGATTCCGAACGACTCGAACGCGGCCGTGACCTTCAAGGAATTGGTATCGACGCGCGTCGGCCCGAGCATCTCGGAGCCGATGGCGATGATGGTTGCTCGGTTGCTCGGTTGCGGAGTTGCTGAGGTGGGTCGGCGTTCTTCCGAGTTCATTTCCGTGCAGCGTACTCAGCAACCCAGCAACTCAGCAACCCCGAGACCGCGAGACCCCGTAACCCCGCAACCTACGCCACCACACCCTCCCGCTCCTTTGCCAGCACTTCCCACTTGCCGTAGAGCAAATCGATCATCGCTTTGAGGTCGGCGTTCTGCGACTGAATCTTCCGGCTGCGCTCACCGTCCCGGAAGACTTCCTCGGAACAGAGCAGGAGATCATTGCGCTCGCGTTCGCGTTCGGCCGAGGCGATGCGCGACTCCAGATCGGCGATCTCTTCATCGATCTTGCGCAACCGTTTGTCGCGCTTCTTTTGTTCGGCGCGCGCGAGCTTGTCGTCGACGGGGGATGCGGGAGAGGACGTCGGGGTTGAACGCGGAGGAGCCACCGGAACGGCTTCCGCCTTGCGCGGAATCGCCGCTCCCGCCTTCAGCCGTTCGGCGTAGTCGCTGTAGTTGCCGTCGAAGACGTCGGCCGTCCCCTCTTCGACCAGGATCACGTGCTCGACCACGCGGTCGATGAAGTAACGGTCGTGCGAGACGACGATCAGCGCGCCGGTGAAGCGCTCCAGCGCCTCCTCCAGCGCCTCGCGGGTGTAGACGTCGAGATGATTCGTCGGCTCGTCGAGCAGCATGACGTTGCCGCCGGTGTAGATGATCTTCGCCAGTGCCAGCCGCCCCTTCTCGCCGCCGGAGAGGTCGCGCGTCTTCTTGAAGACGTCGTCGTCGAAGAACGAGAACTGGGCCAGGTAGCTGCGCACCTGCTCTTCGGTCTGCGAATGATCGAGGTTCCACACCTCGTCGATTACGTTGCCGGCAGGATTCAGATCGCCGAGGGTCTGATCGTAGTAGCCAACCTGCACGTTGTGTCCGTAGGTGACCGCGCCGGCCAGCGGCTGCAGGCGGCCTGCGAATGTCTTCAGCAGCGTCGACTTCCCGGATCCGTTCGGACCGATGATGGCGTAGCGCTCGCCGCGGCGGATGGTCATGGTCAGATCGTGGACGATCGGCCTTCTCTCCATAGCCGGCGGTGACGTGATCGGCCGTCAGCGCCACCGCCCCGGAGCGTGGACCGGCTTCGAGTTTGAAGTTCGCCAGCGTCTCGTCGGTCTCCGGGCGTTCCACCTCATCCAGCTTCGCCAGCATCTTCCGGCGCGACTTGGCCTGCTTGGTCTTCTGCCCGGCCAGATTGCGGCGGATGAAATCCTTGGTCTTGTCGATCAGCTCCTGCTGCTGCTCGTAGTCGGCGGCCATCTTCTCCATCCGCTCGGTGCGCAGCTCGAGAAAGCGCTCGTAGTTGCCGGGATACTCGATCAGCTTTCCGTGCGCCAGCTCGACGATCTTCCCGACGGTGCGGTTGAGAAAGGTCCGGTCGTGGGAGATGAGGAGATAGCTCCCCTTGAACGACTGCAGAAACTCCTCGAGGAACTCGATGCCGGCCAGGTCGAGATGGTTGGTCGGCTCGTCGAGGAGCAAGAGATCGACGTCGGTCAGCAGGACACGCGCCAGCATGGCCCGGTTCTGCTGACCACCGCTGAAGGCCACGATCGGCCTTTCCCACTCACTCTTCACAAAGCCGACTCCGGTCAGCACCCTCTCCACCTCGGCGTGCAGCGTGTAGCCGTCGGCATGTTCGTAGTCGTGCTGCAGGTCGGCGTATTTCTGGAGCAGCTTCTCGTGCTCGGCCGCGCTCTTCGTCGCGTCGGCCAGGTCATGCTCGATCGCCCGCATCTTCCGCTCGATCGTCAGCACGTCGGCGAAGGCCGTCTCGACATAGTCGAACAGAGACATCCCCGGCTCCGCGTCGAGATGCTGCCCGACATGGCCGATAGTCAGCCCCGAGGCGCGCAGGACCTGGCCATGGTCGGTGTCTTCCTGCTTCAGCAGCAGCCGGAAGAGCGTCGTCTTCCCCGCCCCGTTGCGGCCGACCAACCCGACTTTCTCGCCGGGGTTATGCTGCCATGTCGCCCCCTTCACGATGTCGTGCGGGCCGTACGATTTCTCGATATTGTCGAAGCGATAGAGCATTGCCGAGCGGACAACGCGGAGGGGGCCGTCAGCCTTCCAGACGTTGATTCGGGGGCAAGCCTTCGAGCTATCATCGCCCGTCCATGCACGAAGAATCAGTACCCGGCGCGTGCCTGAACTGCGGCGCCGAACTGACGGGGCGATGGTGCGCGCAATGCGGGCAACATGTTGCTCCCGTCCGTCCGACGCTGCACGAATTGCTGCACGAGGCGGTACATGAGATCGCCCACGTCGACGGAAAGCTCATTCGCACCGCAGGCCTGCTGCTGTTCAAACCGGGTGAGCTGACGCGCGAGTTTCTGGCCGGGAAACGGGTCCGCTCGGTGACGCCGGTCCGCGTCTACCTCCTCTGCAGCGTCCTCTTCTTCGGCATCATCAGCCTCCTCCCTCCGTCAAAGCTGCACGTGTCGATCACCAGAGGGGGCGACGCGCAACTGCTCAAGGCCGCGGACCGCGTCAACAAAGACCCCGCCATCCTCGCGCATGCCCTGGAGTCAGCATTCCCGAAGGCGATGTTCATCCTGATGCCGCTCTTCGCCCTGGTCGTCTTCGCCTTCTACTTCCGCGTGGAGCGGATGTACGTCCCGCACTTCTACTTCGCCGTCCACTACCACGCCTTCGCCTTCTTGATGCTGGCCCTGTTCGAGGCTCTCAGCCTGCTTCACGGCCGCACCGCCGGAGTCGTCAGGCTGCTACTGTTTCTGACGCTCTTCCCCTACCTCGGCATAGCCCTTCAACGCGTCTACGGCGGCCGCCGCTGGCTGACGGCTGTGAAGACAGCCGCCATCCTGACGATCTACGGCGTCTTCATCATTCTGACGATGGCCGCGATCGCCTACGTGACGTTGCGGCGGCTGTAACGGGTCACCTCCGTCGGGAGAACAGGTGGACGATCGCTACGAAGAGCGCGGCGCCGATGATCGACCAGAGGATCGGAAAGGGGTGTCCGCTGATCTGAATCATGAAGGGCTCCGGCAGCTTCAGTTTGCGCGCCACCCACGGCCCGAGGACGGCCCCGATGAAGCCGAGGGCAGTCGAGACGATCAGCCCGCCCCGAACTCCGCCGGCGATGGCCTTGCCGATGGCGCCGCAGATGGCGGCGATGATGATGAAGAGGATGAGGCCCGGTAACGTGAAGGTCATGGGCAGGTTCCTTTCGAAGATGTCGTTGGGGTGTTGGAGCCTCGGAGGGCAACATTGATGCCAGATGTGGTGCCGGACGCGCGGCGGCGCATCGGTGGCGGTTCCACAAAATCAATATAACCACAGAGACACAGAAATCACGGAGGTTGTCTCTGTGCCTCTGTGGTTCAAAAGATTCTCGGCCGCGACCAACTGGACATCGTGTCACATTGGCCTCCCTCGGCATCGAATCCGCCCTCGGCCCCGACCCCGCCGACGCCATCCCCGAGCTCCTGCGTCTGGCCGATCTGGAAGTGAGCGATCCCCCGTCTCGAGATCCTGGCCCTGGGAACGCCTCGCCGACCGCGACGGCAAGTCGGTCGACGCCGTCCTCGCCCGCGAGCTGCTGGATGTCGTGTCAGCGAACTCGGAGTACCTGGCCACGGCGATCCGGGCTTCACCGCAGCGCTTCGGTGTCCGCGCTAGGTGCCCGGCCAGCATTCGAAACGAAGGTCCGACCATTCGTTTTTGCCCGCTTCGAAGGCGTAGAATTACGGCGTGCTTGAAATAGCAAAACTTGCTACGTTCGGTCCACTTTCAGAGACAGTCCTCCGGGGTCTTGGCCGTGTCAACGTTATCTGCGGAAAGAACAACAGCGGAAAGTCCACGCTTCTCAATGCATTAGCGAGTGCTGAACACCGGGCTGTTGGCGGCTCACTTTCTCCGGCGGGCGCAGATAAGATTGCGAAAGCAGCCGCCGAGGCGACTCCGTTTCGCCAAGGGACCGGGCACGATGTGGAACGCAGTATCTACACTGATTGGATAAGGACGTTTTTACTCTCGAGACCCACTTGGTTTACGTCCGATCGTGAGGAGATCGTCAGCGTGCTATCGAACCACGTTGAGCAGAATACTATTCTACGGCGTTTTCAGGTGAATGTGGCCTTTGTCGCGCAGGCTGTTCTCCAGCAATTGGGGACCTTTCCAGGGACGGTGCTAGTCCCGCCAAAGCGGAGCATACAGCTCTTCCGCCAGATTTCTCTGTCTGAAAAAGTAGAACCCACCGGAGATGGCCTCCTGAATTTTCTGTTCTACGCCAAGAATCGACCCGCGGGTACCGACGACCGTCATGCATACAATCAGATGTCCGAAGCGTTTTCACAGATTTCCTCAGGTTTTTCGTTCGGTTTGTACGGCGACAGGGGTAGCAATAGCGTTACGCTGAACTTCGCACGCGAAGCCGGATCGATGGTGCCAGCTGCGTCTTGTGGCCTAGGGTTGCAGGATCTTCTCATTCTGCTCTACTTCGTACTTGTCGATCAGCAACCCCTCCTTTTGATTGAAGAGCCCGAGAGCCACATGCATCCAGACATGCAGCGTCGGTTGCTTACATTCGTCCGAGACCAGACTGACAAACAATTGTTCGTAACAACGCATTCAAATGTATTCTTAAATAACGCTCTGGTTGATCGAGTATTCTTTACGACCTTCGGTTCGAAGGTCACCGTTGACGATGCGACGAGTACAGCCTCCATTCTTGACGACCTAGGGTACGCCGTCACAGACAATCTCGTCTCGGACTTGGTTGTCCTGGTAGAGGGGCCCTCCGATGTGCCCGTTCTCGAAGAGTTGTTTAAGAAGTACGGGTTGCTTTCACGTTTTGAGGTGAAGATGTGGCCTCTCGGAGGCGACGTGATGGATCAACTCGATTTGTCGGTGTTTGCTGAAAGGTACAAGCTCATCGCTATGATCGATCGCGACCCAGAGAGCGCAAGCGTGAGAAGGCGTTTTGAAAAGAAATGCAAAGAGAGCGGTATTCCGGTTCATCGCCTGCGCCGGTACTCGATTGAGAACTACTTCACAGCGTCAGCGCTTCGAGCGGTGTTCGGAAAACAGGTTCCGGAGAACTTCGGCGCGGTGGATGAGAATGTAAAACTGTCTAAGCAGATCGGATTCGACGTGAAGAGGAGAAACCGCGCCATCATTCGCGAGATGACACTGCAGGATATCGAAGGGACGGACCTCGCGAAGTTTTGCGAACGTGTACGACAGATGCTCGGCGCATAATTGGCGCTCGGCACACGCCATTATCGCGGTGGCGACATCAGGCGGGTCTCCGTGGTCAAGTCTCGTGTCTAAACATTGGGTCCCCCAATACAACGAGCCCGCGTCAGCACTTTCGACTTTAGACATGACTCAAAAGAATTTGGCAGTTATTTCGGACCGTCCTGAATAACGTGGATCGGTCCTCGGCTGTTCGGGCCGATCTCCACCACGATTCGACCGTGGGCGACTACTCGGGTCGGGGCCTGTTTCTCGACTGCTTGCCAAGTCGTGTCACCCACCTTTCCGATCGACTTGCATTCTTCGACGAATGATCCCTTGTTGTGGTTGAAGTGATCGTGAATCGAATTCTTCGCATCTGGGTACGTCCGTTCAACTCCGCTTCCGGACGAGCGAAAGGTGTGGACGTTGCCGACCAACTTCACCATCTGCCCACAGAATGGACAGACGAACTGCCCCGAAAGATCTTCGCTGTTGTATTCGACTTGAAGCATGTCTACGCTCCTAACTAATTAGCTGCCTAGGTCCGATTCCGAGATGTCCACCCATTTCACATCTAGCTCGCCGTCAACGACAATCGCTTCGACCGACAGACCATCCGACGCCCTCCATTGAACGATCCCATGTCTCGTCATCCACTCTTGGCCGTCTCGGTCGTCGCATGCAACGAGAATCGGGATCCCCAGCGGCATATCGTGCGGAGCGTGCAGGAATCTCCTTGCCGCCGCAAATTTGCCTTCCAGTAAGATACGCCTCTTGGTGGGCGGATCACCGGGAGCGATGCTCGAAACAGGGTCAACTTCGAAGTCCGTAGCGTAATCGTTCTGGACCCTTATCTTTGTCGGGAACACGCGGACATTCACGGCAAGCGCGTCTCCCGCATTCCTGAACCGGAGATACTCCAGAACGAACTCTTCGCCGTCCTCTTGATCCGTCTCCCAGGTCCATGAGTATTCGACCGTGATCCACGGACGGCGTTTCGATAACTCCTCAACACGTCTTTCTAGCCTCTCAAGCGTATCTCGCTCTCCCCTCCAGGTCAGAAAAGCCGCGACTAGAAACCCGAAGAAAAGCATTCCCACGTAGTAGACGTTTGGCAACGGGTGAACGAAACGCTCGTATAGACCAAGCCCGGCACCCACGACTGCACTTCCACCCACAAACCCGAGCCAGTGACTCACGAGTCCGAAGAGGAACTCGCCGATTGCCAACACCGCCTCATTCAATCTCGTCCTTAGGTGCATCGATCACATCGTATCGCCACCTATCCCCATCCTGGAGACGGATGGTCGCGAGGAAATACCCGGAGCGCGCTTTCGCGGGCTCAGGTGCTCCTTCAGTGAACACCGACGTTCTCTCAGCAAACCGGCAGCTCCCCCTCCCACTCCCCCGCTGAATCCTTCGTATCCGCCGCCACCCCATCCAGCGCGGACACGAGCGTGTCGATGGCCGCCTGCCAGCGCTCGGGGATCAGCGGGGTGGCGGTCATCGCCACCAGGATCGGGCGGGCCAGGGTGAAGGCGGTGGCGAGATCTTCGCGGGCGTTGATGGGCTCCAGGTTCCGCTCAAGAACCTCAGGGGAGTCAAATTTGTAGAAGTGGTCGTCGATTCTCTCGAAAGTGACTTCCTCGTTGTCGATCGTTCTCATGATGGTTCCTTTCGTTTTCGTAGTGGTAAATGCCGGGGCCCGCGTGCGCGGGCCCCGGCGTTACTGCATCAGTCGGTCGGGAGCTTGGGCTCCATTTCGACTGTGGACGTTCCGCCGTCGCCGACGGCGAGGTCTTTTCCGGCCTTGAAGGTGGCGGTTACGCCGTCCAGCGAGGCCACGAAGACCGTGATCGCGGCGCGCCAGGTCTCCGGGACCATCGGGACCGACGCCAGCGCCAGCAGGATCGGGCGGACTCCGGCGTACGTGGTCATCAGACGCTGGGCGCGGTCGGCGGCCGTCTGCGGCGTGGCCACGGCTCCCTCCGACTCGAACTCGTCGATGAAGTCGTTCACGTAGTCGGTGATCTGGTCGTCGATGCTCTCGAAGGAGAGATCGGGGGTCTTGGATTCGTGTTGCTGTCCGGTGCTCATCGTTTCCTTTCCTGCACAGACAAGAGTGTCTGTGCCACATGCGCGGGCGTGATCGGAACGCCCGCGCGTCGGTTGACAGGTCAACTACTCAATCAGGCAGCCTTGCGCCATACGCCGCGGAGCCGGCGCACCGGCCGATTGGCGGGCCGGGGCGGTTTGACCGCGGTCCGTTTGATCAGCCTCGGCGGAACAGGGAGGCCGACGGCCGACCACGCATCCGCGACGCGTCGTCTGCACCTGACCGCCGGCGCCATACAGCTCGCCGGCCGTGGCCACCGTGGCCAGGGCGAAGTCCGCGAACTGCGCAGACGGGAACAGCTTCGCCGTCAGCACCCGGTACCAGATGCGTCCCACCCATGCTCGGCCAGGTGCCGCTGCATGTGCAGCGGGATGACAGAGCATGACGGATGTTGTACTTTCGTATGTGACATGAATCTCCTTTCTCTCAGGATGGGGTGAGTGTCAGGGCATGACCGCGGGCCACGCGGTCATGCCTGCTCGTCTGCGGTGAGCCCTCCGATGACTGACTCCATGGGGATGGCCGGAACCGGGGCCGGCGCTGGCGTGCCAGGTGTTGGCGGCGCCTTCTTCTTTCCGCCTTTGCCCGCCTTGCCGAGGTCTCGTCTCAGGTTGCTGACGTGCGAGGCCACAGTGGTGGTCCTGGGAGAGCGAGCGATTCCTTTGGCGACGGCGTACAGTTGTAGCGCGCCATCGCCCGCGTTCGCCCGCCGAGACTCGATGTTGAACGCAAGGTTCTCCTTTGCCGCGCTCAGCAGGTCCACCATGGGGCGGAATGCGTCGATGTACTGCAGCGAATCGCGCGCGTCGGTGACATCGAAACCGGGAATTCCCTGCAGCTCGGGATTGGCATCGACAGCAGCGATGGCCGTGGCGATGAAAGCGATCGGCACGTTCTGACGCCGGCGGACGAACGCTTTCGTGGCCGGGTGTGCGTCTGCTACGAAATTCGGAACCAGCGCCAGCATGTCGTCGATGGCTTTGGCCAGATTCGCGGCGATCTGCTGGTAATGCGTAACGGTTGGGGTCTGTGCAGGTGGCACCGGATCAGCCGGTACCTGCGGCACATCACCCGCTGCTTTGGTTTTGGACATCTCTATCCTCCTGTTGAAGGCCGCGAGCTCGCGCCACACGCGCGGACGCGCGGCCGGGTTACCCGGACGGCTCTGATCAGGAGCCTCCAGGCATGCGGCACTCGTACGCGTGCCGATCGGGTGTGACGGGAGCGACGCAGCCTTGCAGAAACGCGTTCCACAAAGGGCCGCACGGGCTCGAAGCCGTTCCGCGGCGATGGGCGTCTGAGGCTGGTTTCGTCCGTCACGCAGGAGGAGAGGCGTGAGGAGGAAAGATCCCTACCCGGAAAAAAACAGTAGCTTATAGGCTACTGACGAGGCATTTCGCTCTCTACGGAGGCGTGGCGATGTGCCGGAAATGTTCCTTTTTCGCGCAGTCGGAGCGAGGGCGGGGGTCAAAAAAAAGTTCGCCGACGATCGCCGCCGTGCATTGCGTCATAGAGCTCGCGTACGCGGCGGCGGCAGGAGACCAGGAGCTGGAGCACGTAGCCGGGAGAGGTGGCCAGTTGCTCGGCGATCGACTCCTTCGACTCCTCGTGGAAGTAGTAGCGGCGGATCGTCTCCCGGCACTTCTCGCCGAGGCGGGCCACCACCATGGCCACGGTCAGGTTCATCATCCAGCGCTCGGTCTTCTCCTCGGCAGCCTGGTCGGGCTGCTGGTCGTGCTCCGGCAGCAGCGGCTCTTCCCGCTTCCGGCGGCGCAGATAGTCCTTCGAGGCGTTGCCGATGGCGCCGATCAGCCATCCCTTGAGCTCGCGCACGTACTGGCGGCGCTGGAGGTAGGCGGTAAAGATGTCGTGGACCAGCGCCTCGGCGTCGTCGGGGGGGATGTTGTAACGGCGGATGGCGATCGCGCGCAGGAGCACGCCGTACTCGGTGTAAAGCGCCTCGAATTCGCTGGCGTTGGTCGGATGGGATGGATCGACCACGGTTTTCACCGCACTCCAGAGGCTACCGGAAGTCCCTCGGCGATAGGATACCGGAACAGGCTCCTGCCGCGGCCACGACGCCTCCCAGAGAATAGTTGCCGGCTGTGGGGTGTCCGGCTGGAGGATAAAGAGGTCGGAGGCCTTGACGAGCATGCCGGTCACCGAGCGGATGGCGGCGACGACGATGTAAATCCTTTCGGCCGTGGCAGATACGCGACCCTGCCGCAACTTGTGGAAGTGGCTTCTGCTGATCGATTCGACGCCTTCTTTAGAAGCAATCCGTTCGGCTTCGCGGATGATGTCCAGCGCCCTGAGCCCGAGGTCATCGATGAACTTCTGCAGCCGCGTTGGCGGTCGTTCCATGCGCAGAGGTCTCCCTTCAAAGAGGAGTGTCGCGACAGGGGTCCATCCCTACCCCCCTCTTTACTTAGACACCTATACAGTGCTGAAGGTTACGGGCAGCACGGAACGGAAACCCATGTTCGGGGCCCGGCGATTGGTTCACGCGCTCCGGAGGCAGTTAACAGCCTTTCAGAGGCAGTTAACAGCCTTCCAGAGGCAGTTAATAGCCTTCCAAAGGCAGTTAACAGCCTTCCAGAGGCAGTTAACAGCCTTCCAGAGGCAGTTAATAGCCTCTCAGAGGCAGTTAATAGCCTCTCAGAGGCAGTTAATAGCCTTCCAGAGGCAGTTAACAGCCTCTCGGAGGCAGTTAACTGTCTTCCTCCGGCTGCGCGCCTCCTCTGCTACCCTTCCTCCATGCGTCTCGCCGTCAACATCGATCACATCGCTACCATCCGTGAAGCGCGCAAGAGTGACGAGCCGGATCCTGTCGCGGCAGCGGCGATCTGCGAGCTGGCGGGGGCACAGGGGATCACGGTCCATCTGCGCGGCGACCGGCGGCACATTCAGGACCGCGACGCCGAGATCCTGGCGCGCACGGTGTCGACGCATCTCAACGTGGAAATGGCGGCCTCGCCGGAGATGGTGCGGGTGGCGCAGACGGTCAAGCCGCATCAGGTGACTCTGGTCCCGGAGCGGCGCGACGAGCTGACCACCGAGGGGGGGCTGGACGTGCTGCTCCACTCGAGCAATATCGACAAGACCATCCGCCAATTGCTGGACGCGGGGATCGACGTCTCGATCTTCGTCGATCCCGACATGGAGCAGTTGCGGCAATGCCAGAAGCTGCGGGTACCGAAAGTCGAGATCAATACCGGCAAGTTCGCCGAGGCGTTTGCACGCCGTGTGAGCTGGTCCGCGGAGCTGGAGAAGGTGACGACGGCGGCCAGGGCGGCCCGGAAGATGGGGCTCGGCGTTCTGGCCGGTCACGGTCTGAACTACCGCAACATCGACAGCATCGCCGCGCTCACCGATATCGAAGAGCTGAATATCGGACACTCGATCGTCGCCCGGGCGGCGCTGGTGGGACTGGAGCGGGCGGTTCGGGAGATGGTGGGGTTGATGGGGAGATAACCTGTCAGCCGTGCCTTTCACCGCAAGCGGCGACTTATGTGGCACAGACCACAGTTGTCCAAATTAGGTTAGGAGAATTTGGCCCTCGACGGAAACGCCGGGCTCTGTAGGATTAGGCAGTTCGACCAAGAACGACCGATCAACAGGAGGCCCAGCGTTGAGTGCATTTTCTAGCGTATTCGGACAGATTCTCAAGTTGTTTCCCCGGGCAGAGTTCGAGCAGTTGGTTCGAGAGGCCAAGGCCGAGAGGCACGCTCGAGGGTTCACCTGTTGGCAGCAGTTCGTGGCGATGCTGTTTTGCCAGTTGGGCAAGGCCCAATCGCTTCGTGAGATATGCCAGGGACTGGCCTCGGTGGAAGGGAAGCTCAATCACCTCGGTATCGAGGAGGCGCCGAACAAGTCCACCCTTTCCTACGCAAACGCCCACCGGCCGTGGGAGTTGTACCAGCTCGTTTTCGAGCAGATGTATCAGCGCTGCCGTCAGATTGCACCGAAGCATAAGCTGCGGTTCAAGAACCCGTTGCTGTCGATCGACGCAACCGTGATCGAGCTTTGCGCGAGCCTGTTTGACTGGGCTCACTACAAGCAGACCAAGGGAGCGGTGAAGCTTCACATGATTCTCGATCACAACGGGCTGCTACCGAGCTTCTGCCTCATCACCGAAGCCCGAAAGTACGACGTGACAGTGGCTCGGGACTGGGATTTCCCAGCCGGTACGATCATCGCTTTCGATCGTGGATACATCGACTTCCGCTGGTTTCGCTCACTCGACCAACGCGGCATCTTCTTCGTCACGCGACTCAAACGACGGACGACCTATTCTGTGGTCAAAGAGAACCCCATTCCTCAGAAGGGCGGCGTTCTTCGCGATGCCACCATCCAGCTGACCAGCCGGCAACTCAGAGGCGGTTCCTCTCCACTTCTTCGCTTGGTCGAGTATCGCGCTCAGGACGGCCGGACCTATGAGTTTCTCACCAACCATCTGAGCTTCGGACCAACCACCATCGCTGCCATCTATGAACAGCGATGGCAGATCGAGTCGTTTTTTAAAGCCATCAAGCAGAACCTGCGCATCAAGACCTTCGTGGGGACCTCCGCGAATGCTCTTCACATCCAGGTCTGGACGGCTCTGATCGCCATCCTCACGCTTCGGTACCTCAAGCTACGCTCCACGTTCGGATGGGCTCTGTCGAATCTGCTCGCCATCTTGCGGTTCAACCTGTTCGCTTACCGCGATCTGTGGTCCTGGCTCAACGACCCGTTCACTCCACCGCCTCTCCCTCCACCCGCTCAACTCTCCCTCAATTTGGACAGCATCTGAGGGGGTCGATCTCACTTCCCGTCAAAAATGACTCGTACGCTCAGCAGAACCGGCCGTTTCTCAACCTAATTTGGACAGCTGTGGGCACAGACACTCTTGTCTGTGCCCCGGCCGGAGCCGAACGCCGCTGGGGGCTTGCGATCTGAGTCGTAGCGAGCACCGGCACAGACAAGAGTGTCTGTGCCACATCGCTCTTCCTTATTGGCTCAACGACTAATCTCCGCCAAACCCTTCCGGATCTTCGCCACCCTCCCCTTCTCCGACATCCCTGAAAACCGCTCCGCTTCATACATCGCGATCAGCGGTGCCATCTCCAGCGCTGCCGCGGGATGCAGGCGATGCAGTATTACGAGCGCTTCCTCCATGGTCATGGCCGGGCCGACGTCGATGCCGAGGCGGGCAAGGTGGAGGGAGAGGAGATCGAAGAGTGAGCGGCGGCGGCGCGCCAGGAGGACGACGATTGCCCCGGCGATCAGGAGAGCGGCCATCAACAGGCCGAAGTTGCGCGCGCCGGTGCTGCGCAATGCCAGGGTCGAGGCGGCCATGGCCAGGCGGGCCCGGTCGATCAGGTCGATGGCCAGCGCGAGCTGATCGCCGAGGCCGTAGGTCAGGATGTGGCGGTCCCAGAAGTAGTTCACCCAGTCGGCCAGCGCCAGGGCGTAGGCCTGGAGAAGGCTGTCGTGCGTATTGCCGGGGCGGAGGGAGGCCGGGGTGGGGTCGAAGGTATGCCACGCCTTTCCGTCCCACACCTCCACCCACGCATGCGCGTCTTCATTGCGGACGATGAAATAGCCGGTGAGCGGATTGAGCGTCCCCCCGTAGAAGCCTCCGACGATGCGCGCGGGAGTGTTGAGCGCCGTCATCAGCGCCACCATCCCCGCGGCGAAGTATTCGCAATGCCCGCGGTGCTCCTGGAGCAGGAACTGATCAACGGTCATGGTGTGCCCGATCGCGGCCGGGTCGGGCACGTAGCGGAACCGGGTGGCCATGTAGTGCTCGATCGCCGCGGCCTGGTTCAGCGGAGCGGTTTCGTTGCCGGCGATCTGCAGAGCCATGGCCCGCACCGCCGGGGTGACCGGATAGTTCGATACGGTTACTTTCTGCGGCCGGCGGGGCGCGGTCTCATGCGCGAGCTCGACGTCGTAGGCGATGGTGTTGCTGTGCGATTGCCAGACCGTGTAGATGTCGCGCGTCGGCCCCTCGGCGATCTGGCCGGTGCCGCTGACCTCATACGTGCCGGCCGGCAGGAACAGGCGGCTTCCGATGGTGAACCGCTGCTGCACGCTGGCCTTCCTGGTAAACCCCGAGGGGCGGGCGATGACGGTCCGGCCGTCGCTGCTGTCGAGCGGGATGAAGTCACGCCGTCCCTGCAGCCAGGTGTTGTTGGTGAAGCGCTCGTAGATGGTCCCCTTCAATCGCAGCGGCGTGAAGAACGGGATGGTGTCCTGCCCCATCCAGACGCGGCTGACCACCGAGGCATCGCTGCTGATGGAGCGCGGCTCGTTGAGATTGATCGACTCGCTGAGACCGGTGGTGGCATTGCTGAGCGGGCCGGTCACGCCCGGAAGGAGTGGATTGCGGACGCGCGGCAACAGCGGGAAAAGAAACGCGCCGATGAGCAGGGCGCCGAAGACGTAGAACGATGCCGCCCGGCCGGACGGCGGTTCGGGCGTGGACGGCGCGTCGGTCATCCCGGCGGTCTCAGCGCTCTCTACATGGCTGAGGTGCATGAGCTGCCGCAGCAGAAGGAATCCGAAAAGAATCACGAACGGCAGGATGGCGATGTGCGTGGAGGTGGCCACGCTGGCGGTGAAGATGAGCGAGGCGGTGAGCAACCGTTGCGCGGCGTTGCGCGTCCGCACCGATTCGATCGGCTGATAGGCAGCGATGAAGAGGATGAGATGCGTCGATGCGGCGATGGCGCTGCGCGAGATCATCGCCGCATCGACGATGTAGAAGGGAACGTAGGCGATGGCCAGGACGCGCATGACCAGCGGCGGCACGACTTCCGGCCCTTTCCCGAGCGCGACACGGACGGCGATGGCCAGCAACATGGCGTGAAACGCCAGCAGCGGCGTCGCCGAGATCGCCTGCGTCACGTAGAGCGGGACGGCGGCGAACATGGTGAGGAAGAGGAGCTCGAGGTCGGTGAAGCGGGTGTCGGGGGTCGGGAGTCGGGAGTCGGAGTGGGTGCGGCGGTTATCGGTTGTCGGTTGTCGGTTGTCGGTGATTGCGGTGGCGGTCATGCTCCGACCCCCGACTCCCGACTCGCCGATAGCCGATTCCTGTCTGACTCACGACAGCAGCCGAAAGCGGACAACCGACAACCGACAACCGATAACCGATAACCAGTTCCCGCGGTCATGCTCCGACCCCCGACTCCCGACTCGCCGATAGCCGATTCCTGTCTGACTCACGACAGCAGCCGAAAGCGGACAACCGACAACCGACAACCGATAACCGACAACCAGTTCCCGCGGTCATGCTCCGACCCCCGACTCCCGACTCCCGACCGCCGGCGCCACGGTGAAAATCACACTATCCCTGTCCACCGTCTGCGCCACCGGCTCTCGCGTCGATTCGAGGAGGGCCAGAGCGCGGAACATGGCGGCGTCGCCGTCCCGGCCGGAGCGAAGGGTGACGTGGGGGATGGAAAAGGCCACGTCCAGCCCGCGGTGCAACGCGTCATCGAGGAAGGTGGCGGCCTCGCTGATCATCTCTTCGAACGTCTCCTCGGGGACACCCCACGGCCAGTAGGGATCGACGACGATGTGGACCGAGCGGCCGACCTCGACTTCGCTCTGCTTGATGATCCAGCGCCCGAGGGAGGCGGACTTTTTCCAATGGACGCGGCGGAGCGAATCGCCGCGGACGTAATCGCGGAAGGAGTGGATCTCCGTTCCGCCGCCGATGCGATTCGAGGTATCGACCTCCCCTTCCACGAGCCGGAAACGATCGCGGGCGATGCCCTCGTCGAGCAGCCGGGGGAAGACGACGACGTCACCATCCAGCCGGGGCCGGCGCTTCTTGAGGAAGAATCCGAAAGGGTAGCGCGTGTAGAGGTCGATGCGGCTGAGCTTCACCAGGCCGCGCCTTCGGAAACGGAACATCGCATGCGCCACGACCTCTCCCCGGCGCTGGATGAGTGGGATGCAGATCGGAGCATCCAGATCGCTGGATGTGACGATGACGTCGCGCACGTTCCAGATGGGCGAGCGGTTGATGATACGAAGCCGCCCATGCGCCGGCCGCCCTGCCCACGCTTCCTCGACCCCGTCGAGCTCCACCACCAGATGCTTGAGCCCCCCCTTCGAGGCGATGCCCGAAAGGAGCAGGCAGCCGAGCATGAAGGAGAGACCGATGTAAAGGGAGTTGTTGCCGGTGTTGATGGCGGCGAACCCGATGACGACGGTGAAAAGGACGAATGACGTGCCGATGCGCGTGAGCCGGACGACGCCGTCGAATTGCCATGGTTTCACGGGCATATCAATGTTTGCGGGGTGGCTGGGATTCCGGGGTGGTGAGTTGCTGAGTTACTGAGTTGCTGGGTTGCTGGGTTGCTGGGAGCATCTCAACTTAGCAACCGAGCAACTCAGCAACTCAGCAACCCAGCAACCCTCCAACCCCGCGCTACACTTCTTGCATGACTTACCGCTTCCTTCTCGTCTCCACCATCGCCGCCCTCGCCTGTTCGCGTGCCTCGGGGCAACTGCCCGGGATCGTCGCGCAGGCGCATGACCCGATGCTGCAACATCATGAGATTCATATCGATCAATTGCCGAAGCCGTATGACACGCCGTCGTCGGGAAACCCGCCGTTCGTTCGTGCCCAGCCTTCCAATGCGACGCTTCATGTGCCTCCGGGGTTCCACGTCTCGCTCTTTGCCGAGAAGCTCGGCAATCCGCGGGCGATGCTGCAGGCGCCGAACGGCGACGTAATCGTCTCGGAGCCGGGCGAGGGGAAAATCACTATCCTCCGGGACGCAAACCACGACGGTATCGCCGAACAACGGTTCACCTTCGCCAGCGGCCTCAACGATCCGTACGGACTGGCCTTTCACGATCGCTGGCTGTACGTCGGCAACGAGAACGCGGTGGTCCGTTTTCCCTACGCGCCAGGGCAGACGGCGGCGAACGGGAAACCGGAGCAGATCGCGACGCTACCGGGTGGCGGTCACTCCACCCGAGGAGTGCTGTTCAACAAAGCAGGCACGAAGATGTATGTGTCGATCGGTTCCCACTCCAACGTCAGCTCCGGCGAGCCGCCCGAGCGCGCCGCCATCGTCGAATTCAATCCGGACGGCAGCGGCAAGCGGATCTTCGCCGCCGGCATGCGCAATCCGGTGGGAATGGCGTGGGAGCCGGTGACCGGCGCGCTCTGGACCGCGGTCAACGAGCGCGACGGCCTCGGCGACGAGTTGGTCCCCGACTATGCCACGAGCGTGCAGGCCGGCGCGTTTTACGGCTGGCCATACGCCTACCTCGGCGATCACGAAGATCCGCGCCGCGCCGGCGAGCGCCGCGACCTGGTGGCGAAAACGATTCCCCCCTCCGTGCCCATCCAGGCCCATTCCGCGCCGCTCGGCATCGCTTTCTATCAGGGGACGATGTTTCCACCCGAATATCGTGGCCGCGCCTTCGTCGCGCTGCACGGCTCCTGGAACCGCTCCCTCCGAACGGGCTACAAAATCATCAGCATCCCCTTCCGCAACGGACACCCCACCGGCGGCTACGACGATTTCCTCGCCGGCTGGATGACGGCGGAGACCGACCGCACCGTGTGGGGACGTCCCGTCGGCCTGCTGGTCCTCGCCGACGGATCGCTGCTCATCTCGGATGACGGCGCCGGGAAGATCTGGCGGGTAACGTACGGGAAGTGAATCGATTGGAACTAGCACGCATTTCTCGCACTCTCACGTAAATCCTCGGCACTCTGTACCCCGTCGAGGGCCTTCTCCCCCGCGGTTTCTTGCGGGGGAGAAGGTGCCGACAGGCGGATGAGGGGGCGCTCGCGCGTGCGTTATTCGCGCGCGACTCGTACTTTCAAGCGGCCCTTGAGACAACGATGCAAGATCGTTTCTGACGCGTATGCGCCCTCCTCATCCGCCTGTCGGCACCTTCTCCTCCCGCAAGAAACCGCGGGAGGAGAAGGCCCTCGGCGAAAGGGCGTGGCAAGAAACGAAGTAGTGCTGTGACAAATGCGGCCTAGGAAAATAGAGCGTCGCGTCGCGGCAACTACCCCCTCCTGATCATCGCGTAGATCGTGGGGGTCACGACCAGGGAGAGCATTAACGCGAACAGCAGGCCGCCGATGACACAGATGGCGAGGGGCTGGAGGAGCTCGGAGCCGGAGCCTAGGGCGAGGGCCAGCGGAAGCATGCCGAGCATGGCGGCGAGAGATGTCATCAGGACCGGGCGGAAGCGGCGGCGGCCGGAGCGGCGGAGGGCGGTGGTGAGGTCTTCGCCGGAGCGGAGGTGATCTTCGACGGTGTCGAGCATCAGGATGCCGTTCTTGGAGACGATGCCGACGATCATGATGAGACCCATCATCGAGACGACGTTGAGCGTAGTGTGCGTGATGAGGAGCGCCATCAGGCTGCCGGAGAGAGCCAGAACGGCGCCGGCGACGATGGCGGCCGGATGGGCGAAGGAACGGAACTCGACGACGAGCACGAGGAAGACCAGGGCGATGGCCAGGCCGAGAGCGACGAGCAACTCGCGGAATGACGACTGCTGCTCCTGATAGAGGCCGCCGTACTCGATGGTCGTGCCGGTGGGGAGATGCAGTTCCTTTCCGAGGCGCGCCTGGATGTCCTGGATCGCCGAGCCGAGGTCGCGGCCTTCCAGACGGGCGGTCACCGAAAGCGACTGACGCAGCCCTTCCCTCTCGATCTCGGTCTGGCCGGGATCGTAGTTGATGGTGGCGATCTGATCGATCCGGACGTAGCTGTTCGCCGACGGCGCGCGAATCGGCAAGGCGCGCAGATCGCCGAGTTGCGGACGCGGTCCGCCGAGGAGGACGCGGACGCCGGTGGCGCGTCCATGCTCGATGACGCTGGAGACGACGTCGCCACCGAGCGCGGTGGTCATGGCCTCATTCACATCGGCGGCGGTGACGCCGTAAAGCGCAGCGCGCTGCGGATCGATCCGGAACACGACGGCCGGGCCGCTGACGACGATGCCATTGAAGACGTCGACGACGCCGCTGACCTTGGAGATCGACGCGGCGATCGCTTCGGCGGTGTGGCGCAGCGCGGCCGCATCCTCGCTGAAGACGCGGATCTCGATCGGCTGCGGCGCACTGACCAGATCGCCGATGAGGTCGGAGAGGATGCCCGGGAACTCGACGCGCAAGGCCGGCTCGCTCGATTCGATCTTGTGCCGCAGGTCACTGGTCACGGCGTCGGTTGACGCCGAGTCCTTCAGCTTCACCGCGAAGTCGCCCCGGTTGGCCTCGGTGACACCGGCCAGGCCGAGCTGTGCGCCGGTGCGGCGCGAGTAGCCGTCGACGTCCGGGTTCTCCTTCAGCATCCGCTCGACGTGTTGCAGCATCCGGTCGGTCTCATCGAGCGAGGCGCCGGGCGGTGCGTTGTAGTCGAGGATGAAACCATGCTCCTCGAACTCCGGCAGGAACTCCGATCCGAGGCCCTGGTAGATGGCGAACGTGAGCACCGCCACGATGCCGATGACGATAAGGACCATCCCGCGCCGCGCCAGCGCGTGCGCGAGCAGCCATTCGTAGGCGTTGATGAGACGGGTGAGGAGCGGGCCGTCCCCTTCGGACTCGGCTTCCTGCTCCGGGGTCTCGGGTTCGGATTCAAGCTCACCGCGACGACGGGGCCGCACCCGAATGAACTGCTCAGCAAGTACCGGCGTGAACGTCAGCGCCAGGAAGAGCGACGTCAGCAAGGCCACGCTCATCGTCAGCGCCAGCGATCGGAAAAAGACGCCGGTGATTCCGGTGAGCAGCGCCAGCGGCAGGAAGACCACGACCGGGGTGATGGTGGATCCGATGATCGGCCCGGAGATCTCGCTGATGGCGTTGTGCACGGCCTGGGCGCGCGACTCGCCGCGGGTCATGTGCGTGTAGATGTTCTCGACGACGACGATGGCGTCGTCGATGACCAGGCCGATGGCCGCGGCCACGCCGCCGAGCGTCATCAGGTCGAAGCTCAGTCCGACCATCCACATCACCACGAAGGTCACCAGCACGGTGACCGGGATGACCAGCGTGGCCACGAAGGTGGTCCCCCAGTTGCGGAGAAAGCCGTAGAGGATGGCCACGGAAAGCAGGAGACCGATGAGGATGGCGTCGCGCACGGAGCCGACGGAGCTGCTGACGAGAAGGGACTGGTCGTAGTAGGGACGGATGTCGACGTCGCGCGGGAGTTGTTGCTTCAGGCGCGCCAACTCGGTCTTCACGCCGTCCGCGACGGAGATGATGTTCGCCGTCGGCTGCCGCAGGATGTTGAGCAGCACGGCCTGGCGGCCGTCGGCGGTGACGATGGTGAAGCGCGGCTCGAGACCGGGGGTGACGGTGGCGACGTCCCCGATCCTGCACCGGGACGTTGTTGACCGTGGCCACGACGATGGCGGCGAGGTCGTCGATCGACGTGGCCTGGCCACTGACGAGTGCCAGTTCGAGCTGATGGTTCTCGTTGATGAGCCCGGGCGAGTCGATGACGTTGGAGTTTCTTACGGCGTCCGAAACCTGTTGCAGAGAGACGCCGCGCGCCTCGAGCCGGGCCCGGTCGACGAGGATGTGGTATTCGCGCAACTGGCCGCCCAGCACCTGCACAGTAGCCACGCCGTCAATCCTTGCCAGCGGCGGCCGCAGCGTGACCTCGGCGAGATTGCGAAGAGTGCCGGGATCGCGCTTGGCCGACGTGATGCTGTACCCGATGATCGGGAAGACGGCGAAGGTGAGCCGGTCGGAGCGCTCGATCGAGGCGCCGGGCGGCATGGTGGCGGCGAGCTGCGACACCTTCGCCTGCACGATCTGCAGGGTCTGCACGATGTCGGTCTTCCAGTCGAAGAAGAGATCGATCTCCGAGGAGCCGCGCGCGGTCGTCGACTTGATCCGGGCGATGCCGGGGATGCCGCTCATGGCCTCCTCGATCGGCTTGGTGACCGAAACGAGCGTCTGCTGCGCGGGAGCGACACCGTTCTGGGCGACGATGATGATGCGCGGGAAGTCGGTTTGCGGAAAGAGAGCGCGCGGAATGCGGGCCAGCGCGATCAGGCCGCCGACGGAGAGCAGCGCGATGACGAGCAGCACCGCCCGCTTCTGATTCGAAATGGCCTGACCGAGGTTCATCAGTCCTTTTCCGCCGGCGTGGCGGCTGGTTTCGGTTCCGCGTCCGCGTTCTGAACCTTCGTGCCGTCGGGCAGGCCGTAGTTCCCTTCGATGACCACGGTCTCCCCGCCGTGGAGGCCGGAGGTGATCTGCGTCCGGTCGCGCGTGTGGGCGCCGGTGGTGACTTTGACCTCGTGCGCGACCGACTTGCCATCGACGACCATGACCGTGCCGCTGTTGGCGTTCGTGGCGTCGAGAGTCACCGCCGAGGCGGGGACGACGACGGCGTTTGTGACGTTGCTGCTCTGCACGGTGACGCGCGCGGCACTGTTGGGACGGAGGCGGCCGTCGGGATTGGGAAGCGTGATCCAGAGCTCGACCGCGCGGCTCTGCGGATCGGCGGCGCTGCCGACGAGACTGACGGTCCCCTGCAAGGTGACGCCGGGGAGCGAGTCGGGCTGGATGCTGGCGGCGTCGCCGGCGTGCACGCGCATGGCCGCGTCGACCGACAGCGGCGCCTTGACGATGACCGAGGAGGTGTCGGCGATGGTGAGCATCTTCGCCCCGGCGTTGGCGAAGTCGCCCTGGTAGAGGAACTGATCGCCGATGACGCCGTCGAACGGCGCGCGGATCGTGGCGTAGCCGGCCTGCGCCGTGATCGAGGCCAGATGGCCGCTGGCCTGCTGCTCTTTGCTACGGGCCGCGGCCAGGTCGGATGGGTTCGTGGTGCCCTGATGCAGCGAGGCGGCACGCTCGGCAAGCCGCAGGTCATCCTCGGCTTTGGCGACGTCGAGCTCCGATGTCTCGAGCTCCTTCTTCGAGATGCCGCCCTGTTCGTACAGCGTCTTCCGCCGCTCGTACGTCTTGCGCATGTTGTCGAACGTGCCTTGCGCGTCGTGAACGGCTTTCACATCCTGCGCGTTCGTCAGCGGGATGCTTCCCTGGCCGGTGTTCCGGACGCCGATCTCGGCCTCGTGCAGGGCGGCGGCGGCTTCGGCCTGCTGCGCGGTGAGGTCGCGCGACTCGAGTACGGCCAGGACTTCGCCGCGGTGGACGACGCGGTTCTTGATCAGTCCCATCCGGGCGATCTGCGCGCTGACTTTCGGGCTGATCGTCGCTTCCTGGCGCGCGCTGATCGTGCCGACGAGATCGAGCGGCTGGGCGATGGCGCCGACTTCCGCCTTGGCGAGGCGGACGCTGACGACCGGTTGCGCCGCTTCTTCCTCGCCGGCCGCACCGCGGCGATGCCAGCACCAGCCGGCGACGATGAGGATCACCAGGGCCAGTGCTGCGCCGAGTTGCACGCGCCGGCGGCGCCACAACGGCGGCTCAGCGTTGATTGCGGCGTCGCTGTCGGTCATTCTCCGGCGGCCTCCTGCAGATGAGCGCGGGCGATCTCGAAGTCGAAGAGCGCCTGCTGGTAGTTGGCTCGCTGTTGCGCGAGCGTGGTGAGCGCGTCTGTCACTTCGAGGATGGGGGCTTCGCCGGCACGGTAGCGGGCGATGGAGATATCGACGTTTCGGCGCGCGTCGGCGACGGCGCCTCGGGCGTTGTCGACGCGCCGGATCGCCGTGAGCGCTTCATCACGGGCGCCGGCGAATTCCTGCTCGACTTCGCGCCGCGTGATGACCAGTTGATTCTCCGCCGCCTGCGCTTTCAACTCGGCCTGTCGTTGCTTTGCACGGCCGATCCCCCAGTCGAAGATGGGGATGTTGAGGTTGCCGGTGACGAGATAGCCGCGATGCTCGCGGATGTCGGTGGTATGCAGCGACGGTGAGTCGAAGCCTTCGTCGATGGCGTAGGTGAGCGTCGGGAGGCGGCCGGCGCGGGCGACGCCGACGTCGGACTTCGCTGCACTCAGCTGGGCTTCGGCTTGCGTCAGCTCCGGCCGCCGGGCGGCCATCCCGGCGGTGAAGTGCTCGATATCAGCGGCGGTTGGCTGCGGCGTCAGTTCGGATACCGTCAGCGGCTCGGGCGCGCGGACGCCGGTGAGCACGCGCATGACGGCAAGAGCCTGCGCTTCCTGGAGGCGTGCCTGTTCGACGTCGTCACGTCTCTGCGCGGTCTGCAGGCGCGCACGGATCACGTCGACCTCGGCGAGCTCGCCACCACTGTGCTGCAGCGTCGTGACTCGCTCGAACTCTTCGGCGGCGGCGAGCGTCTCCTCGGCGCTGGTGCGCTTCGCGGTGGCCAGGCCGAGGCCGAAGTACGCCTCGCGCACGCCGCGGATGAGCGCGCGGCGCGCGATCTCCGTCCCGGCGTGGGCGGCGGCGAGGAGGGCCTGGCTTTTGGCGACGGCGGCGCGCATGCCGAGGTCGAGCGACCCCTCGAAACCGAGAAGCTCCTGATATTCGCGCGCGGCGTTCTGCGCAATGAATGACGGATCGGCCGTTCCCGGATGGAGCGGCTTGTTGTACGTGGCGGTGGACGAACTGCGCAACCGCGGCAGCAGCGCACCATGCGCCTGCGTCAGATCCATCGCCGCCGTCTGTTCGTCGATGACCGCCTGCTGGTAGGCGTTCGCCTGTTGCAGCGCGGCTTGGGTGGCGTTCTCCATCGTCATCGGCGCAGACTGAGACCACAGCGGGACGGCCACAAGGGAAATGACGAAGAGAAAGCGGCTGACCATCGAGCGCCGGAGTTTAACCGAACGATTTGCGAATTTCGCACTATGAACGCTCGATAAACCGCGCTGGATTACGCGCCGCGCGCATTCATCGGCGTTTCATCAGTCAGAGCACAGACTTACGCGAACAATGCGTGTCCTGGTGGTCGAAGACGAAGTCGATGTTGCTCGTTTCATTCGCAAGGGACTGGTCGAGCAATCGTACGCGGTCGACGTGGCACCGGACGGCGAGCGGGCGTTGTACATGGCGCGCCTGAACACGTACGACGCCGCCATCCTCGATCTCCTCATCCCCGCTCCCGACGGTCTCGACGTCTGCCGGACGCTGCGCGCGGACGGTTCGACGATGCCGATCCTGTTTCTGACGGCGCGGGGAAGCGTCGACGCCAAGATCGCCGGGCTCGATGCCGGCGGCGACGATTACCTGGCCAAGCCGTTCGAGTTCGAGGAGTTGCTGGCGCGCCTCCGGGCGCTGCTGCGCCGCACCGGCACGAAGCTGATGCCGGTGATGACCATCGGCGACCTGGAGATCGACACGCGGTCCCATCGCGTGCGATTCGAAGGCCAGGCCCTGGCCCTGACCACGAAGGAGTACGCGATCATCGAGTATCTGGCGCACAACGCCGGACGCGTGGTCTCGCGTCAGGAGCTGGCCGAGCAGATCTGGAACGCCGAATACGATCCCTTCTCGAACGTGATCGAGGTCTACATCAACCGCCTGCGCCGCCACCTCGCAAAAGCGTCCGAGACGAAGCTGATCCAGACCATCCGCGGAGAGGGCTACATGCTGCAGGTAGACGCCGCGGCGCACGCGGCACCACACTAGAGCGGATGTTTCACTCCGTTCGTGCCGGCCTGACGCTCTGGTATACGGCCATCCTGGCCCTGGTGTTGATCATCTTCAGCGCGGTGAGCTACGTGCTGCTGGCGCGGGCGATCCGCGCCGAGAACGACGCCTCGCTCGCCGATACGGCGCACGAGTTCGCGGCGGCATTCGATCCGGGAGGCGGCTCCCGCGGGCGCGACGAGCTGCTCGATCTCCGCTACAGCGACCGCGAGATCATGGTGTTGTCGCCGGCTGGCGCGCTGGTCGAGGCATCGAAATCGAGGATCGGGCCGGCGGAGAAGCAACGAATCGGAGCATTCGTCCGCGCCGGGGGCAAAGGCTTCTACACCATACCCGGCGGCGAGGAAGGCGACGGCGTCCGCATCATCGCCACGCCGATCAATGTCGTCGGCACACGTTACACGGTCGTGGTGGCGAGCAGTCTGGGCGAGCAGGCAGACCGCCTCGAAAGCGCGGCCCACGCGGTCTTCTTCGGCATTCCCGTGGCGCTTCTCGTCGCGGCGGCGGGCGGATATCTGCTGGCCAGAAAGAGCCTGGCGCCGGTGACGATGATGAGTGTGAAGGCGCGGCAGATCGGCGCGGAGACGCTCGACGAGCGGATCGAGATCGGCAACGAGCGTGACGAGCTGGGGTTTCTCGCCGCCACGCTCAACGGCCTCCTGGAGCGGCTGCAACTGGCGTTCGAATCGCAGCGGCGCTTCATGGCCGACGCCTCCCACGAGCTGCGCACGCCGATCGCGATCATCCAGGGCGAAGCGGACGTGGCGCTGGCCCGCGACCGCTCTGCCGGCGACTATCGCGAGAGCATCGAGGTGATGCAAAGGGCGGCGCGGAAGCTGACGCGCATCGTCCAGAATCTTTTCCTTCTGGCGCGCGGCGATGCCGGCCGTTATCCGACGTCGATGACGCGCTTCTACGCCGGCGACGTCGTGTCCGACTGCGTCCGCGGAATGCAGAGCGTGGCCCAGGCGCGCGGCGTCGCGCTCACCTCTTCGGCTCCCGAGGATATGGTAATCGTGGCCGATGAAGAGCTGATCAATCGGCTGGTCCTGAACCTCGTCGAGAACGCGGTGAAGTTCACCCCGGAGGGAGGGCGGGTGCACGTGGACGTGCAAGCCGAGCATGGCGCCTGCGCCATTCGCGTGACCGACACCGGCATCGGCATCCCTCCCGCCGATCAGGAACGGATCTTCGAGCGCTTTTTCCGCGGCGACCGCGCCCGCCCACAGAACGCCGGCGGCGCCGGCCTCGGCCTCCCCATCGCCCGCTGGATCGCCGAGGTGCACGGCGGCGAGCTGCACGTCGAGCGTTCCGACGCCGGAGGAAGCGTGTTCGTGGCCAGACTGCCGTGGGGGAGCAATTAGAGGCCGATGTCACCGGGAGCAAATTGCGGCATTACCTGTCATCCTGAGCCGCCGGAGCCGCGTAATCGCGACAGCGATTGCGCGGCGTAGGACAGTCGAAGGACCCCCGGCTGAAACCAGGGAAGGGCGGCGGAATCGTCGACAGCCACCACCCTGTCCGGGTTAGCAGGCTGGGGGTCCTTCGACCGTTCTACGCTGCTCAGGATGACAGTTGTATTTGTTGGATCGCGTTTTACGTCAATCAGAACGCCTGCATCGTCGAGATGGACCAGACGGGGCCGCGGCGGTTCAGCGGGCTGGCGTTCAGCGCGTATGCCCAATCGATTCGGATGAGGGCCGATTCGTAGCGCGAGATACCGATGCGCAGTCCGGCTCCGACGTCGCTCTTCATCGCTCCGAAGCGGCCATCGCCGGCCTGGCCTGAATCGGCGAAGACGGCGATGCCCGGCCCGAAGAGCTGCCACAGCTCGCGGCCGAGGAAGAGACGATGCTCGGCGTTGACGATCAGTCGCCGGCTCCCTTCGAACGCGAAGTCGGGATACGCCCGCAAGCCGCTCTGCCCGTCGGCCAGGAACTGCACATCGCGGTCGAGTTGCCACCCGCGGTCGAGGCGGACGCGGGCCACGAACGCCTGCGGATAGCGCGTCTGGAAGCGGGTGATGGCGCGGATGTCGAGCGAGACGATCGTATTGCGGTCGTGCGGTGCGCGCGTAAAGGCGCTAATCTGGCCGATGACGAAGGAATGGCTGCTGAACGTATAGCCCATCCCCTCGCTGGCGCGGAGACGAATCGTCAGCGGGCTGTTTCCCGAACGGCCCGGCGAAATCGCGGCGTGCACGCTCGTGAAGTGGCCGAGGTTGAAGTCCTGCTCTTCGAGATCGCGGTCGACGTAATCGAGTTTCACGAAGCGGAAACCGGACGACTCGTAGCCGACGTCGAGGAAACGGAAATGGCGCCCGCTGGGGATGACGTCGTTCGTCCGGCCCGGGAGATGCGAGAACGTGTCGTCGAGAAGATCGATACCGCCGACGATGCTCGACCGGCCGTTCCGATCGGCATGGAGGAGGTGCGAATGCGAGAAGGCCAGCTGCCGGTGCTCATGCCGGAACCGTGCGGCCACTTCTCCCTGTTGGAAGATCCGCTCATTCTGAAGCAGGTGGTCGAGGAGTACGTTCGCCGTCCATGCCGTCGTGTAGGAAAAGAAAGGCCTCTCCAGGGCGAGCTTCTCCTCGTTGCCATCCGAGCTCTTCGCGTAGAGCGTGTCGAGGTTCCAGTACGGCCCCAACGCCGCCGGGTGCAGGAGCTCGATGGCGTTCCCGTCCCGCTCGACGCCGCGCTCGTGGCGCAATTGCAGCTCTCCCCCCGTGCCGAAGAGATCCTTCTGCGTGAGGTTGACGTCGTAGGCGGCAATCCCGCCGTCATTGGAGAAATCGCCGTCGATATTCGTCGTCCATGAGTCCTGCGTCACGACGGCGACGTCGACGACGCCATCGTGCGGAGGAGACGCGGTAACCGATGCACTGACGAGGAAGTCGAAGAGGCGCAGGTTGCGCTCCGTCTCTTCGAGCTTGACGGGATCGTAGGGATCGCCTTCGCGGAAGAGCAGAAAGCGACGCAGAAGTTCCGCACGGGTCTGGATGTGAAGGAGGTTCGCGGCTCTGTAGAAGCCGCCGGCCGCTTCCGCGGAATCGAAGATCGGGCGGGCGTCGACGGTGATGCGTCCAATGCGAAGGGGCTCGCCGGCCATGAGGACGCCGCTCGATGAAAGAGCGAGAAGCAACGCCACAAACATCCGCTTCACGGGATGTTGGTACCAGATCGACGGCAGCCAACAAGGAGACCAATGTGGCACAGACACTCTTGTCTGTGCCGGAACTCGCCACGGCTCGCATCGCAAGCCCTCAGCGGCGTTCGGCTCCGGCCGGGGCACAGACAAGAGTGTCTGTGCCACATTGGTCCCTGGCTTCCGGCGGCAGCCTCGTTCAGCGCTCACGAATCGGATACTCCAGGTCAGCCGGCGGCTTGCGATCGATGGTCAGGATGACGAGGCTCGGTTCGGCCGCGGCCGGCGTCATCAGAAGGAATCCGATGGCGTCGGGGTTCGCGGCGACCGCTTTCTCCATCGCCTCGCTGCTGTTCATGACCCGAGGGGCAGCGGCGGCGCGTCCGCGAAAGACGGCGCCGAGCCACCACTGCGAATAGTCGATGTCGGACATCCGGATGAGACGATCGAGGAAGATATGCCCCTCCGGCGTTTCGGCCGGCCTCACGAAAAGGACGATGTGATGTCCGTTGCTCCAGCGGCTGATCTCGCCGAGAAAGATGCGGCGAAGATCGCCGGCCGAAACGTCGCGGGTCGGATTCTTCGCCGAAACGAGAAACGAGATCCTCGGGTGAAACGTCTCCGCCGCCTTCGCGGTCGACACGAGAAGGAGAAGGATCGCGATCGACAGCCGGTACATTCGCATGACGAAATCAGAAGGCGATAGCAAGCTCGACGCGGACGAGATGCCGGGCGCGCGGTACCGGAACCAGTTGCGACCGGAACTCGCTCTTGAAAACCAATCGCGGGGAGATGTCCCAACGAACGCCGGCGGACCAGGCGTTAAGATTCTGCACATCGCTCAGATACTGCTCGCCGGGTGCGACTGTCTGATGGTCCAGCAGTACGTACGGGCGAAACGGCTTCCACCGCCCGCGCGGCCTGTATGAACCGAGCAGATACCAGCCGTGTGTGACGAATTCATCCGGCCCTCCAACTTCCGAGTGAACCATCCTTGCCAATTCGCCGCGCAGTTCGACGCCGCCTCGAACGAACGAGGAGAAGACCGTGGCATCGAGCTCGCGCAACGTCTCGCCCCTCAGCCGGATGCGTCCCGCGTAGCCGGAGGCGCCGGCCTGGAAGCCGGTCAGGACGTCGGGAGCCACACTCACGAGGACGAGACCGGCCGGCGAGATCCCGCGCCGAAGGAGGGGCTGAATGTCGTCGCGTTCGGTCCCGCGGGCTCCGCCGAGACCGACGCCATACTCGGCGCCGAGAGAGCCGGGGACGCGTCCCGATGCCCAGGCACCGTCGAAATGGAGCGGCCAGGCGCCATGCTGCGACTCCCGGCGCGCGATGGCGGGAACGTCGATCGGCGTCTGCAGAAAGAGACTGCGGTGCTCGCGCTCGTTCCATTGGATGATGCCTGTATGGATCTGCCCGATCTCGAGCCGCAGCCGGTCGGACGGGTTGAACGTCACGTAGAAGCGCTCCAGATTGAGCTCGAACCGGTGCGTCAGCGGACGATCGCTCCCCGAGTCCGGGGTGCTCTTGACCAGCACCTCACCGAGGAACGACCAGTCGCCGCCGAGCGGCGAGGAGGCGTAGAGATCGACCTCTCCGGTTTGATGATCCTTCCCTTCGCCCGTCGGATGGCTCAACACGATGTCAGCGAAGGCGCCGAAGCGGAAGGCCGGGAAGTGGCCCGAGGCAGCAGGAGGCGCATCGTCGGCCCGGGACGAGTTTGCGAACGTGAGACTGACGATGATCGCGAGAGCCGCACCGAGTCGCCGGTTCATGGCGATGAATCTACCGCATTCCCGCTATTTCACCGTGAACATCGCGTGCGCCAGCAGGGGGTCGTTGCCGTAGTAGATCTTCAGGTTCTGTCCCTTGTCGCTCACGGTGAGCGACGAGATGCGCCAGATGCCCCGCGCGAAGTTGGCCTGGAGGCGAATCGTGCCGATGAAGGTGGTGGCGTCCTTTTGCTGGAAAGAGAAGAACTGGCCGCTGGAGCTGGTGCCGGGCCCGACGATCTGCGCGCTCACCCCGCCGACGCCGCAGGCGTCATCGGCGACGACTGCCATGACGTCGATGACCGGCTCGTCGCGGCCCATGACGATCTCCGTGCGGCTCAGCGTCACTCCCTGCAGCGCGGGCGGTATGTTGTTGCAACTGTCGCCGGTGATGTTGAGGCGGATGGCGGCCACGGCCGGATTCTCAGCGCGCACGGTGTTGAAGTTCGTGGCGTTGTCCTGGATCTGCACCTGGTCGAGCGTCCAGTCTCCGCAGTCGAGGCATGACGGTGGAGCGATATCGCATTGCCAGACGTCGTTCGTCCCCTTCTGGCAGCCGACGCCGATGCGGGCCAGCTTGGCCGGACTGAGGAAGACGGCCGACACGAGGTGAACCCCCGACTTGTCGTCCGTCGCGTCGACGAAGAGCGTGTTGTGCTCGCCGATCCGCATGGCCCTGCGCTCCAGCCAGACGTTGCGCAGAGTGGGCGGGGTCTCGTCGGATGCGGATGAGTTGACTTTCAGCGTCGCCGACGGCGGAAGGGTTCCCTGCGCGTAGCTGAGCGTGACCGAATTCGTGGCCATGTCGCTCAACGTCAGAAAGCTCACCTTCCAGATTCCGTCCTCTGCTTTTTCGGGGATGTGGATGCGGCTGATGTAGCGCGTGGTCTCGCCATCGCGCTGTTGCGCGAAACCCTGCACGGCCTTGCCGTTGGGACTGGTCAGCGTGCCGGAGATGCCGCGGATGCCGGAGAGGTCATCGGTGGCGGTGACGATGAGTGTGGTGTCGCCTCCGTCCTGCACCTGGGGAGGATCGAACACGATCGAGAGAAGCTGCGGCGGCGTGGTGTCTGAGTTCGGATCGTGCGGATCGCTCGACGAAGTCTTCGGCTGCGTGCTGGAAGGCTGGGTGGACGACGACGCCGACGCCGAAGACTTGGAGCCGCCGAAGGGATTCATCATCGACTGGATCTTGCTGTTCGGCGCCTGCGGCTTCACCATCGGCGGAGGGGGCACAGTCTTCGTGGTCTTCGGCTGCACCGTCACCATCGGGGGCGCCGGAGTGGCCGACTTCGGCACATCGAGCGCGAGCAACTCGCGAAGCTTCTGCGCGCGCGAGATCGAAGCGGCCGACGTTGTCTTCGGCGTTGCCTGCGGCGCGTACGTGCCGGATGGGGCATCGGCTGGAAGAGGAGCGAAGCTGGTTCGTTGCCCGTGTGCGCTTCCCGTTGTTCCTACCACTCCCGCCGGCGCCGACCCCTCCGCCGTTTCGGTCGGGGTCCTGACCGAGTACGCGCGGACGCGCACGACCAGCGCCGCCGCGAATGCCACGGTCAGCAGCGTCAGGAAGACGGACAGGAATGAGATCTGGATTGGCCGGCGCACGCGGAAACCTTCAGTTGACAACGCCCGGAACAGCGAGAGTGAAGGGCGCGATTTCCGCCCGGAAGGTTTCTCCGCTGGTCAGACGCATCATGTAACCGCCCTGCATCGAGCCCATCGAGGTCCGCAGCGGGCAAAAACTGGTGTATTCGAACGACGTACCCGGCTGTAACAACGGCGTCTCACCGACCACGCCGGCACCCTGCACGCGCTCCACGTTTCCGTCGGAATCGGTGATGACCCATTCCCGGCTGATGAGCTGCGCCGCCTCGGCGCCGTCATTGGAGATGACCACGTGATAGGCGAAGAAGTAGTAGCTCTCCTTCGGATCACTCCGCTCCTCGACGTACATGCTTTCGACCTGGATGCGGATACCGCGTGTGGTGATGTCGGACATTTGGGTTGCTGAGTTGCTGAGTTGCTGGGTTGCTGGGTTGCTAAGTTGGTAAGTTGCTGAGTTGCTGAGTTGCTGAGTTGCCGGTTTCTCAGTTGGCCAGTGACTTTATCATTCAGCGCCGCTTGTTCCGGCAACCAAGCGACCAAGCAACCCAGCAACCCAGCAACCCAGCAACCATGTTCATAACCCTCCTCACCATCGCCGCGGTCATCCAGAGCCCGCCGCCACCACCGCCACCGCCCGAGCTCTCCACGATCGTCATCCCGATCCGGACGTCGCTCGCGCCTCTGCTGCCGCAACTGGAGTCGCAGGTGCCGAAGAATCTGGCGAAGACGGACGCCTTTGAGCTCGATCCTGCGAAACAGTTCGGGATGAAGTACCGCGTCGTCCGCGATCCGATCACTCTCAATGTCCTCGGCAGCGGCATTCACGCCATGACCACGGTCCACTACGCGCTGGAGGGGTGCCGGCGGACGCAGAAGCCTTTCAGCGGGGAGATCGTCATGTGGCCCTGCATCTCGTGCGGCTTCGGCGAGCCGATGCGCGATGCCTGGATCTCGCTCTCGTCGCATCTGGAATGGGATGCCAACTGGCGCCTTCGCTCCGTGACGCGGGCCATGCCGGTCGACTTCTCCTCCAACCGTTGCCAGGTAACGTTCGCCAACATCGACATCACCGACTGGAAGATCGGTCCGATCGTGAACGAGCAGTTGCGCCAGGCGGTGAAGACGATCGACGCCAACACCCCTCGATTGACGAACATCCGCCCGGCAGCCAACCAGGTCTGGTCCGCGCTGCAGAGCCCCATCGCGATCGGCCCGCGCACGTGGCTGGTCATGGAGCCGGTGGATGTCGCCCTCGGCCCGATCTCCGGATCGGGGCTGTCGCTGACGAGCGCCCTGACGCTGCGAGCCCGTACGCGCGTGGTCGTCGGCGAGCGTCCGCCGGTGACACCGAAGCCGCTGCCGGCCTTGCGAGTAGCGCAGGCGGCGAACGGCGGCATCCGCATCCCGTTCGACGTCGAGCTGCCATACGCCGAGGCCAATCGACTGATGACGGAAAACTTCGCGAAGCAGACTTACGAAGGGGTCGCCGTCGATTCCATCCTCCTCGGCCCCGGGATCGATGGCCGCGTCTCGGTCGAGCTGAACGTCAACTATCGGGCCTCGTTCCTCAAGCGTTACAGCGGCCTGGTCTACCTCGAGGGAACCCCGCTCTTCGACGCGGCCACACGCTCAGTCTCGCTGGAGAACCTCACGTACTCGCTCGATCCCCGGCGGAAGAATCCGTTCCTCCGCATCGCCGACCGCATCGCACACGAGAAGCTGCGCGAAACACTGGCCAGATCCGCGCACTGGTCGATGTCACCGCAGATCGAATCCATTCGCGGGGAGATCGCGCGCGCCGTGACGCGCCCGTTGGCGCCGGGGGTGATGATGCGCGGCCGCGTCGACGCCATCGAGCCGGGCTCGCTGCTGCTCGACGCAAACGGCATCATCATCCACGCACTGGCGACGGGAAGCGCCGAGATGGAAGTCAGCGCGATCCGGTGAAGGGGCGATACTTTTGCTACAGGTAGTAGATAAGCCAAGGAGACCAATGTGGCACAGACCACAGTTGTCCAAATTAGGTTAGGAGAATTTGGCCCTCGACGGAAACGCCGGGCTCTGTAGGATTAGGCAGTTCGACCAAGAACGACCGATCAACAGGAGGCCCAGCGTTGAGTGCATTTTCTAGCGTATTCGGACAGATTCTCAAGTTGTTTCCCCGGGCAGAGTTCGAGCAGTTGGTTCGAGAGGCCAAGGCCGAGAGGCACGCTCGAGGGTTCACCTGTTGGCAGCAGTTCGTGGCGATGCTGTTTTGCCAGTTGGGCAAGGCCCAATCGCTTCGTGAGATATGCCAGGGACTGGCCTCGGTGGAAGGGAAGCTCAATCACCTCGGTATCGAGGAGGCGCCGAACAAGTCCACCCTTTCCTACGCAAACGCCCACCGGCCGTGGGAGTTGTACCAGCTCGTTTTCGAGCAGATGTATCAGCGCTGCCGTCAGATTGCACCGAAGCATAAGCTGCGGTTCAAGAACCCGTTGCTGTCGATCGACGCAACCGTGATCGAGCTTTGCGCGAGCCTGTTTGACTGGGCTCACTACAAGCAGACCAAGGGAGCGGTGAAGCTTCACATGATTCTCGATCACAACGGGCTGCTACCGAGCTTCTGCCTCATCACCGAAGCCCGAAAGTACGACGTGACAGTGGCTCGGGACTGGGATTTCCCAGCCGGTACGATCATCGCTTTCGATCGTGGATACATCGACTTCCGCTGGTTTCGCTCACTCGACCAACGCGGCATCTTCTTCGTCACGCGACTCAAACGACGGACGACCTATTCTGTGGTCAAAGAGAACCCCATTCCTCAGAAGGGCGGCGTTCTTCGCGATGCCACCATCCAGCTGACCAGCCGGCAACTCAGAGGCGGTTCCTCTCCACTTCTTCGCTTGGTCGAGTATCGCGCTCAGGACGGCCGGACCTATGAGTTTCTCACCAACCATCTGAGCTTCGGACCAACCACCATCGCTGCCATCTATGAACAGCGATGGCAGATCGAGTCGTTTTTTAAAGCCATCAAGCAGAACCTGCGCATCAAGACCTTCGTGGGGACCTCCGCGAATGCTCTTCACATCCAGGTCTGGACGGCTCTGATCGCCATCCTCACGCTTCGGTACCTCAAGCTACGCTCCACGTTCGGATGGGCTCTGTCGAATCTGCTCGCCATCTTGCGGTTCAACCTGTTCGCTTACCGCGATCTGTGGTCCTGGCTCAACGACCCGTTCACTCCACCGCCTCTCCCTCCACCCGCTCAACTCTCCCTCAATTTGGACAGCATCTGAGGGGGTCGATCTCACTTCCCGTCAAAAATGACTCGTACGCTCAGCAGAACCGGCCGTTTCTCAACCTAATTTGGACAGCTGTGGGCACAGACACTCTTGTCTGTGCCGGATCTCGGCACGACTCAAGATCGCAAGCCCTCAGCGGGCGGGCGTCTCCGGATGTGGCACAGACAAGAGTGTCTGTGCCACATTCATTCCGGGATGACGATGCTCGACCACGGCAACTTGCGGACGGCGATGACTTTTTCGTCGACCGCGTCCTGCGTAGCCGTGGCACCGAGGACGCGCTGGATGTAATGCACCTCGGGTGAAACAAGCGGGCGTTGCATCAGGCGGGCGGCCGCCTTCCGGATGTTCGTCTCCGAGACAGTTACTTTCGGGGCGCGTTTCGGTTTCAACACGTTCGTCATATGTACAGCTCCTTCCTAGGGGTTAGACAGCAGCGACAGCCTTCGGTGCGTCTTTCTTCGATTTCGCTTCGTTGACGACGACTGCCTGGCCATTCATGTCCTTGCCGTTGAGGGCGTTGATCGTTGCGTGCGCTTCGTCATCGCTCGCGAACTCGACGAAGGCAAATCCCTTCGATGCTCCGGTGACGCGGTCTTTGACCACTTCCGCCGACGTGGCGGCACCGAACGGCTTCACGATCTCGCCGAGCTTCGCGTCATCGATATCCTTGGGCAGATTTCCGAAATAGACCTTCATTGGGTTTGCTCCTGCTCTTTCCACCGGCACACTTCGAGCGGCATGGAAAGATAGTCTGCTAAGAAGATTGAGGTTCAGAGGCGCTGACTCAGCTCAGGCGGCCTGAAGGATGAGGAAGGTTCCTCATAGTGCATACCATACAACCCTTGTGCGAATAAGTCTATTCGCCGCGGATCTCGGCGAAGAAGGCATCACTCGAAACGGGCCGGCCGAGGAACCGTTCCACGAGATCGCGAGCGGGCTCTTCGCTGCCGCGCGAGAGGATCAGCTCACGAAAACGGCGGCCGACGGCCTCATTCATGACGTTGGGACCGAATGCCGCGATCAGATCGAGCGCGATGACCTTCGCCCACATGTATCCGTAGTAGCCGGCCGCGTACCCGCTGGCGATGTGCTCGAAGGTACCGGGAAACTCGGAACCCTGGACGTAGCCCATGGGGGTGGAGCGTTCCATGTCTGTCCAGAAGCGGAGGGAGAGGGAGCGGGTTGTCGGTTGTCGGTTGTCGGTTGTCGGAGCAGATGAACCGGTTGTCGGTTGTCGGTTGTCGGTTGTCGGAGCAGATGAACCGGTTGTCGGTTGTCGGTTGTCGGTTGTCGGAGAAAGGTCTGTTGTAATTCCGACAACCGATAACCGAGAACCGATAACCGCCCCCGTTCCGACCCCCGACCCCCGACTCCCCACTCCCTCCCCCGAAAGCGCCATATCGAAGCTGGCGTACAGAAGCTGTCTCCCGTAATCGATCCCGGAACCGAACTTCTTGGCCGCACGGATTCTCTGCACGAGCGATTCATCGATGAGCGGACAGGTTGCGCAGTGGTTGCGCATCAGCTTCAGGCTCTCCATCCGGCTGGCCCACTCCTCGTACATCTGCGACGGCGCCTCGACGAAGTCGCGCTCGACGCTGGTGCCGGAGTGCTGGTTGTATTCGGTGCGGGAGAGCACGCCGTGCATGACGTGTCCGAACTCGTGCAGCAGGGTTTCCAGCTCGCTGTGCGTGAGCCCCCGCCGGTTGAAGTTCGTGACCAGGACGCTGATGGGCTTGCGGCCCTCGTTGCGTGAAACGCCGCGCACCGGCCACGCCGCGGCGTGCTTGTATTTGTCGGCGCGCGGATAGAGATCGAGATAGATGCCGCCGATCCGCTCGCCGGAGACGGCATCCCCGACGTCGTAATACATCACGTCGTCGTGCCACACCGGAACGATGGCCTCCGTGAAGCGGATGCCGTAGAGCCGCTCGGTGATGTCGAGCATCCAGCGCACGGTCGGCAGCGTGGGGAAGTATTCGCGCAGCGTCTCCTGATCGACGGCGTAGCGCTTCTCCCGCAGCCGCTCGCGGTAATAGACGACGTCCCAGCGCGCGATCGATGCCTGATCGGCCGGCAGACCGGTCAACTCCGCCTTCATCTCCGCGAGCTGCCGCAGGTCGCCCAACTCGGCCTCGGTGACACGGCTCTTCACCTCGTTCAGGAAGCGCATTACCGTCTCAGGGTTCTCGACCATCCGCCGCTTCGTGACGTAGTGCGCGTAGCTGGGGACGCCGTAGAGATCGCCGATCTCTTTCCGCAGGGCCACGATCTCGTCGAGGACCTCGAGATTGCGCGCCGTCCCGCGATTCATGTTGGCGACGTAGTAACGCTTCCGCGCCTCGGAGTCGGCGGCATTGGCCATGAAGGGTACGAAGTCGGGGTAGTCGAAGCCGACGACGATGTTCCCCTCCTCGTCGTGCGGCACGCGATCGAGATACGACTGCGGCAGACCCTGGCACTCCTCCCTGCTGAAGGTGAGGGCGGTCTTGTTCTCGCGGATGTTCTTGCTGAACTCCTGCGCCAGCTCGATGAGACGCTCGGAGATGGCCTTGAAACGATCGCGCTTCTCCGCCGGAAGAGCCACGCCGCTGTCCTCGAACGCTTCGAGCAGATCCTTCTTCAACTGTTTCTGCGCGTTGGTATGTGTCACGACGCGCCGCACGCGCTCGTAGAGCTGCTCGTTCTGAAAGAGCTCGGTCATGAAGACCGACTCTTCGATCAAGGCCCGGTCGCCGGCATCGCGCACCTCGGCGTCCGGATGGACGCTGTTGAGCAGCGAGATCGGGCCATGCACATCCTCGATCATCATGGACACGCGGTCCCAGGCATCGAGCACCGACTCGGGCGTGACCTTCTCCAGCGGCAGCCGCTCGATCTCGGCGATCCTGCGCCGGGCCTCGGCAAGGGCGCGCTCCGACGCCGCCACCAGCGCGCGGGCGTCGTAAATCGGTATGGTCGGGCGGGCGTTGAGGGCGATTGCTTCGGTCATCGAACAGGAGCGGGCATTCTAGCTGAGCCGAAACTACCCTTACGCAAATTGCGTACAAGGGGTTTCCATCTACGAATCACTCCTCCGCTACTCCGTACGCGTCACTCCTCGCGCCACCAGGATCGGATACGGATCGATCGCTTCGCCCTTCGACCAGGCCTTGCTCGGCGGCAGTAACGCGATGGCGAAGTGCAGGTGCGGCGTTTCCGGCGGCGCATTGCCGGTCGTGCCGACGTAGCCGATGACGTCCCCCTTCTTCACGCGCATCCCCTCGACGACATTGCCTGCGTACGAGTCGAGATGCGCGTAGTAGTAGCTCCGCTCCGAGGGCGCGTCGAATTCGTAGATCGTCAGTCCGCCGGCGCGGCTCTCGAAGAGCTTCCGGATCGTTCCGTCGACCGCGGCGAGCACCGGCGTTCCGCGCGGGGCGAGGATGTCGATGGCGTGATGCGGATGGCCGCTGTGAATGCTCTCGAAGTCATCGCGCAACGCCGCTTTGGCGACGCCGGCCACTGGGATGATGATGGCGTCACCGCTGACGACCGCCATCGGTTCCGGCGGCGGCACAGCCACGCCACGACCGGTGATGAGCGCGGAGACGGCGATGCCGGCGAGAAGCAGCCTGATGGTTGTGCGCATGGGGATGCACACCATAAAAGCGGGCGGAGCCGCGATAATCCCACCATGCCGGAGCTGCCGGACGTTACCGTTTACGTCGAATCGATCGCGCGGCGCATCGTCGACCAGCCTCTGCTGAAGCTTCGCCTCGGCAATCCCTTCGTGCTGCGCACCGTCGATCCTCCCCCCTCGGAGTTGGCTGGCAAGCACGTCGTCAACGTCCGCCGCTTCGGCAAACGGATCGTCATCGGACTGGAATCGGATCTCTTCATCGTCATCCATCTGATGATCGCCGGCCGTTTCAAATGGCTGGCGTCAGGAGCGAAGATTCCCGGGAAGTTGGGACTGGCGGCATTCGATTTTCCCAATGGCACGCTGCTCCTGACGGAAGCCGGCTCGAAGCGCCGGGCCTCGATCCACATCGTGCGCGGCGAAGAGGCTGTCCGCGCGCACGACCCTGGCGGCATCGAGCCTCTCGACGTTTCACTCGGCGATTTCCGCGCCGCACTCACCCGCGAGCGCCACACGCTCAAGCGGACCCTGACCGATCCGCACGTCTTCAGCGGCATCGGCAACGCCTATTCCGACGAGATCCTGCATCGCGCCCGACTCTCGCCCGTGCAGATGACGACGAACCTCTCCGAGGACGAGATCGCCCGCCTCTACGACGCCACACGTCGCACGCTCCTCGACTGGACCGAGCGCCTGCGCGCCGAGGCAGTCGAGAAGTTCCCGGAAAAAGTCACGGCCTTCCGCCCCGACTTCGCCGTCCACGGCCGCTACGGCAAACCCTGCCCCGACTGCGGCACCCCTGTACAGCACATCGTCTACTCCGAGAACGAGACGAACTACTGCGCCCGCTGCCAGACGGGAGGCAAGCTCCTGGCCGACCGGGCGCTATCGAGGTTGCTTCATAGCGATTGGCCGAAGTCGATTGATGAGCTGTGATGCGCGGTTGAGTACGAGGTCAACCATGAACTCAGCGGTGCGTCGGCTCCATTCGTTTGCCAGCTTGCTGCTCGTTCGCTGGTGCAATATCAGCCCACTCACGGGCCCTTGCCGCAAGCTCATCGCAGACGTCCGGCCAGTCGTGGAGCGTCGCAGGATCAAAGTCGGCGCCATTTGGCCAGGTAAGCGTAGAGATCTCCCGGTCAAGGACGACCGCGTTGAACGTGCTCAGGTCTTGAAGAGGTCCGAACACGATGCCTTGCAGGACGGGCCGGAAGTTGATCCGCTGCTCCGTGTCGTCCTCAAACCCGACCCTGAGCGTGTAAGGGCCGACGATTTCAAACCGTGTGACGCGATGGATGGCGTGGCTCATGGCTTACCTGAGTGGCTCGATCTTGACTGGAGGCTGGCCCTATTGCAAGAGGTCCCAATCGCGCTGCAACTCCTCCCGATGAATCTCTCCCCATGCCTCGACCAGGCGCCGCTGGGGCCGCGGCAGGCTGCCACCGAGACACTCGAGCGTATCGAGCGCAAAGACCGCGGCGTCAGACTGGTAGTAGGCGTGGACATGTGGCCGTTGGTTCGTAGCACCCGCCTCGACATACATCCGAATCACGATGCCAAAAAAACGCGACAGCTCCGGCACTGAGTACCTCCGGCTTTCGATTGTCGCTCAGAACGTGTCGTTCCTTCACCTCACCCCTCCTCTAACTTCCCCCCTCCCCCGGCGTCTATCCACCCAGACCGATGGACGCTGTAGCCTCAGCCGTAGACTTGCCCAGGCCTGTGAACCTGACGATCGCACCGCAACCGCCGCCGCGCATGAGTGAAGACGATCTTCGCCTGGCGCGCGCCTGCGCCGACGGCGATTCGGATGTCTTTGCATCGATCTACGCGAATCACGGCGAGCGGATGAAATCGATCGCTTATCACCAGCTCGGCAACGTCTCGGATGCCGAGGATGCGGTGCAGGAGACGTTTCTGAAGGTACATCGCGCGGCGGCGGGCTACAACGGCGAGGCGGCCTTCACCACCTGGCTGTACCGGATCCTCATCAACACCTGCTACGACATGATGCGGCGGCGGAACCGCAGGATCCGGGAGACGCCGATCGACGACCAGATTGCCGGCGGACGCGCCGCAAACGCCGTCGACGACGTCAAGCGCATGGCCCTGCGCAAGCTGCTCAGCGACCTCCCCGAGCAACGCCGTACCGTCTTCGCGCTCTTCGAGATCGAAGGGCTCAGCCACGCCGAGATCGCGGACATCCTCGACATCACCGAAGGGAATTCGAAGTGGATTCTCTTCTCGACCAAGAAACAGTTGCAGGAGCAGTGGAAGAAGTAACCAGTGGATTAGTGGATTAGTGGATCAGACACAACCGACAACCGACAACCGATAACGGCGAAGCCCGAACCATGACCATCAACTGCAATCAACTCGACGATCTTCTTCTGGAAGGCGACCCCTCCTCGCTCGCACTCGCCGCGCAGCATGCGCGGTCGTGCGACGCCTGCATGGAGAAGCTGGCCGGCTGGAACAACATCTCCGATACGGCGCGCGGCCTTCACGCGGCCTGGAACAGCGACCTGCTCTGGCCGCGTATCGAACGCGCCATCAAAGGCGAACGGCGCAGCACGCGGACGCGCGTGTGGCAGATCGCCGCGGCCTTTCTCCTCCTGGCCGCCCTCGGCGCGACTGCATGGATCGCGCAGCGGCGCTTGCATGCCGCGGAGTTCGACGAAGCCATCCTCAAGGCGTCCGCCATCGACGAGGTCGAGCACGCGGAGAAGGCCCACACGGCCGCGATCAATCACCTGGAAACACTAGCCTCCGCGAAGCTCGATCAGGCCTCGACACCGCTCATGGTCAGCTACAAGGAAAAACTGCTGATGCTCGACGACGCCATCGCCGAGTGCCAGACCGCCATCGACAAAAACCGACAAAACGCATACCTCCGCACGCAACTGCTGACGATGTACTCGGAAAAACAGCGGACGCTGCAGGACGTCTTGCGGGAGGACACCAACCATGTTTCGACTCGATAAGATCTTCATCGTCACACTGCTTCTCATCGCCGTACCGGCATTCTGCGAGGAGCGTTTCGAGCGCACCTTCAGCAGAACGCAGACGTATCAGGGGGGCCGCATCTCCATCGATCACTCCATGGGCGCCGTCTCCGTTCGCCCGGGCAGCGGCAACAACGTCGTCGTCCATGCCCTGATCCGCTCCTCGGATGCCGAGATCGGAAAGGCCATCACAGTCTCCGTCTCGACGGCCTCGGCAAGCGGGATCACCATCCGGACCGAATATCCCGAGATGCATTTCCACCTCAGCAACATCTCGTATTCGGTCGACATCGACGTGACCATGCCCGCCAGCGCGCCGCTCACGGTGCATAACCGGTTCGGCAGCATCGACGTCGCCGGAATCCACGCCGCCAGCGAGATCGTCAATGCGCAGGGCTCGATCGCGCTGCGCGACGCCCGGGGAACCCAGCGCGTGGAGAACTCCTTCGGCTCCATCACGATCGAGAACAGCGCCGGAGACACGACGGTGCAGAACGCCAACGGGTCGGTTCGCGCCGTCAACGTCGACGGCACCCTTGGCATCACGAACCGATTCGGCTCCGTGACCATCAACGACACGCACAACGTCACCATCCGGAACGCCAACGGTTCGGTCGATCTGCGCGACGTGACCGGCAACGCCACCATCGTCAACTCGTTTGACAGCGTCACCGTCGCCAACGTCTCAGGCGACCTCGATCTGAATAATCAGAACGGACGCGTCGACGTGCGCGACATCAAGGGGCGTGCGTCGATCAGGAACACGTTCGGCCCTACGGCGTTCGTCAACATCGGCCGCGACCTCACGGTGACCGCGAACAACGGAAAGGTCGAAGGCTCGCACACCGGCGGCGGTGCCACGATCACCGGCAGCTTCGATGAGATTTCCATCCGCGACATCGGCGGGCCTACCCGTATCAAGAACGCAAACGGCAACGTGACGGCGACCGACATCCGCGGCAATCTGGAGATCGACACGCGGTTCGGTCTGATCCGGGCGGAGCTGATCAAGGGCTCGCTCGACGTCGACAATGCCAACGGCGGCGTCACCGCCACCGACGTCTCCGGCGGCGTGCGCGTCCACACGAGCTTCGCACCGGTGCTGCTGAAGACGATCGCCGGTCGCGTCACGGTGGAGAACGCGAACGGCTCGATCTCCATCTCCGACCTCCGCGGCGCCTGCGCCGACATCAACCTGAAGACCAGCTTCGCCTCGATCAAGCTCGATGTGCCGCACAACAACGGCTACCAGGTCGACGCGCGCACCAGTTTCGGCTCGATCACGACCGCGGTTCCGATCACGATGATGTCGAAGTCGGACAACTCGCTGGCAGGGACGATCGGTAACGGCGCCTGCCACATGCAGCTCGAGACCGCGAACGGGGGGATTGAGATCCACTGACCCTGGGAGCGCGTGCGTCTCGCACGCGCTTTGAGTTTGGACAATCGTCTGCGGAGCCCATGTGTGAACCTAGGCCCCAGGCTTCAGCCTGCGAATGCGCGGCTTCGCCGCCGGGCACAGACAAGAGTGTCTGTGCCACATTGGAATTCGGCGAAGACTCCACACTCAGCAAATACCGACGAGGCAATGTGGCACAGACACTCTTGTCTGTGCCGTGCGGCGAAGCCGCGCAAGCGCGGGCGAGACGCCCGCGCTCCCAGGGCTCTGTATGATCGGCGCGTGCTGAAGCGACTCTATCGGCGCTTCTTCCCGCGGCGGTCACACCCGCTGCTCGATCGGCCGTTGGCGTTTGCAGGGCAGGATGCCGTGTTCTCCGCCGCGTACGACCGGGCCATCGCCGGCGAGCCCGACGCCGGCTCACCATTCATTCGCGAGCGGTACCGCGAAGGCATCCGCTGGCGGAACGTGCTCGATGCTTTGCTGCCGGAATCGACGTCGCCGCGCCATGTCCTCGACGTCGGCTCCGGTAACGGAGCCGTCGCGCTGGCGGTGACGGCGACCGGGCGGTATGTCTCCTGCGGCATCGATATGCTGTTGAGCGAAACCGCTCGCCGTCTTCAAGAAGGTACCTCTGCGCATTCAATCGCTGCCTCGGGCGAGGCGCTTCCTTTTGCTGCTGCGACCTTCGACGCCATCCTCTGCCTGGAGACGATCGAGCACATCCCGCCGCCCGCACTCCCCCATTTCGCCGGTGAGCTGATGCACGTGCTGCGGCCCGAGGGAATCATTCTCATCACCACGCCGGCGCGGCTCCGCTTTCTGTTCCGGCCCGATCCGCACTTCGGTATCCGCGGGCTGCTGATCGTTCCGGCGGCGATGCAGCGCCGCTTCGCAAGTCGCCGCGGGTACGGGCAGCCGCATCATTACGTCGGGCGGATCTTTTCCTCGTCCGGACAGATCGCCCGTCTCTTCCCCGGCTTTGCGGCCGAGGTGCTCAGCCGCTCGCGCGCGCCGCGGCGCTGGATCTGGGATGCCATCGTCCTCAAACGAAAAGCGCCGCTGCAAGCAGCGGCGCTTTCGACATCATCGACGACGTGAAAATCAGTCGAGCTTGATCGATTTCTTCGTCTTGGCGCGGCGGGACTCATCCTTGGCCTTGTACTCGTCGAGGCAGGAGTCCTTGTCCACCATGGCGCAGCCGAGGTAGTCAGAGATCTCCATGATCACGGCGCGGATGGCCTTGCCGGTCGGCGTCTTCTCATAGTTGGAGAGGTGGCCGCCGAAGCCGCCGCGGTAGACGCTCACGCCCATGCCGCCGCCGGTGGAACGCGCCTCGACAGTGCGGGTGAACTCGACTTCTCCGGTCGTCGTGTCGATGACACGAAGGTCGACGGCGATGTACGCCTCTTCCTGCTTGCCGCCGACGCCAATGCCGTGGAAGCTGATCCCGCCGCCGGTGTCGCGCGTCTTGTTATCGAAGGCGCTGACGGTTGCGACGACGACATACTGCGCCCCGGTCAACTGACCGAGCTTCGCGCCGGTCGACTTCTTGACGCGTCCGGATGAGGCCAGATCCTGCTCATCGAGGACTGCACCGAGCTTGTGACGCTCGACGAGCTTGAACTTCTCCGTGCCCGCGAGCTCATTGGTCAGCATCGAAGCCAGATCGCTTCCGACATCCGATGACCACCAGCCAGCCGAGGTGTCGTTGCGGAATTCGGCGACTGCCAGCACGGGCTTTGCGGCGAAGGCCGAAGAGACGAACAATGTGAGCGAAGCGATTACAAACAGTACTTTGCGCATTCTTTCTCCTGTGGGTTGTGTGCCACGAACTTTACCGCAATTCAGGCGCACCAGCGTGATGCCGCTCACTCCGAGGCGTGAATCACAGACCGCGGTAGACGCGCCGGACCAGCGCCGCGTCCTCGTCGCTGAGCGCACCGCCGCCGGCGGCCACCGCCGCGTCCACCTGCTTCGGATTCCGCTGGCCGAGAAGGACCGTGGCGGTCGGGTTGCCGTCGAGAAGCGCACCGGTCAGCGCGTGGATCACCGGCTCGCGCTGATCGGGGAAACGGCGCGTCATCTCGTCGCGCGCGTAACGCATCCGGGCCAGGAATTGGGGGTCGCGAAACTCAGGGATGCCGCTGCGGAAGTCGCCTTCGGCAAAGGTCTGCGGCTCGTCGTACTTCCCGAGGAGCAAGCCATGCTTCAGCGGTGAGAAAAACGCCACGCCCAGGTCGTGAGATTCGACCCATGCTTTCAGGCCGCTCGATTCGTAGTCGTCGTCGATCACGTTGCGGTACGGCTGGACGGCGTCGGGATCGACACGCTCGATGAACTTCATGATCTTCCGCGCGTCCCAGTCCGATAGCCCGATGAACCGGATCTTCCCCTCGTCGCGAAAGCGCCGCATCACCGCCAGGGCATCGTCGAAGTACTCGTCGTTCGGTCCGAAGTCGCAGTGGTGAAAGTAATAGAGGTCGATGACGTCCGTCTGCAGGTTTCGCAGCGATTCTTCGCACTGCGTTCGCATGAAATCGGGGTCGTACCAGTGGCCGGAGGGTCCGGTCTGATACCCGAACTTCGACGCCACGAAGATATCCTTCCTCGGCACCCCTTCGGCGAATGCCTCGCCGATGAGTTGCTCCGCGTGGCCGCTGCCGTATGCGTCGGCCGTGTCCCAGTGCGTGATCCCTTGCCGGTGCGCCTCGACCAGCGCCGCCTTCGCCAGCCGGTCGTCATGACCGCCCCACCCGACGGGCGCGCTGCCGGCCATGTTCGGACCGCCGTGTCCCCACGTTCCAAGACTGATGGCCGGGACCTGAGCGTTGGTGCGTCCGAAACGAAGGGTTCGCATGAGTGAATAGTAGATTAGTGGATCAGTAGATTAGTAGATTAGTGGATCTGGTCGGCTCGACACGCGGACCGGCGCTGCAGACCTGCCCACTTCTAATCCACTGATCTACTGATCCACTGATCCACTAATCTACTCACCCATGACCTGCCTCTTCTGCAACGAGCCGCGTGCCGCTGGCGAGGTGCTGTTCGAGGATGCGCGCGTCCTCGTGATCCTGCACGAGGACTGGGCCGTGCGCGGGCACGCCATGGTGGTCTGGAAGGAGCATGTCGAGAACGTGGCCGACCTGACCCTCGACGACTACGTCCATTTCGCCGCGGTCCACCATCGTGCCGAGGGGGCGCTGCTGGCGGTGACACGGGCCGATCGGGCCATCCTGCTGAAGCTCGGCATCGTCACGCCGCACCTGCACCTGCATATCTATCCTGTCAGGGCCTCTCTCGACCGCGGCCAGGTGATGGAGATCATCGATGGACGGGTGCGCGATGCCATGGACGACCGCGACCGGCAGGCCTTCGTCAACGAGCTGCGTGAGCGGCTGACTTGACAAGCCGGCCCCCACTGAATGAGCATTCATTCAGATGGCCCGGCAAGCATCGACGATCCCCCCTCCCACCGAGACCGCCCGCGGCACAACCAAACGGGAGCGCATCCTCCGCGCCGCCATCGAAGTCTTCGCCCAGAACGGCTACTTCAACGCCAAAGTCTCGGAGATCGCCAAGTCCGCCGGCGTCGCGGACGGCACCATCTACCTCTACTTCGACGGCAAGGAAGATCTGCTGGTGACGATCTTCCGCGAGCACACCCGCAACTACCTGCAGTCGCTGGAGCGCGAGCTGGCCCACGTCCGCCGCCCTGAGGAGCGCATCCGCATCGCCATCCGCCACCACCTGGAAACGCTCGGCCGCGACCGCTCACTGGCCATCGTGGCGCAGGTGGAGCTACGCCACAGTCTCAAGTTCATGAGCCTTCTCTCCCAGCAGGAGGTGGCCGACTATCTCAACATGCTGCGCAAGATGATCGAGCACGGCCAGTCCGACGGCAGCTTCCGCCGGACGATCCACCCGCAACTAGGCGCGAAGGCAGTCTTCGGGATTCTCGACGAGATGGTGACGTCATGGATCCTGTCGGAGAAGGAGTACAACCTCGCGGATAGCGCGGATCAGATCGCGGATCTGGTGTTGACGGGGTTGCTGTAGAAGGGGCCGCGCGAGCGGCCGGAAACGAGAGCAAGAGCTACGGCCGATCATCAAGCGCGATGGTCTCCTCGTCCGTCACCTCGAAAGCGCTCGTCGCGAGATCCTGTTGGAAAATGACGAGGTTCGTGCCGCTGCGCCGCCGCGCCGATGGTACGAGCAGACCATCGTGCCCGAGCCAGCTCACCGCGGCGCCGATGGTGCGGCATGGCGAATGATCGAGGTTTGAGAGCACATCGTCGGCAACGCCGAGCCGAGGCAGCAGATCGGCAGCGGTAAGGTCGATGACATTCTTCAGAGAAACGTGAATGGTGAATAACGTTCGTTTCGCTCTCGGCCGCAACGGCTGCATGCTGATGGAGTACTCGGCCTCTGCGAGCGCGGTCTCACGCTCACAGCTCGTGTAGATCGCCGCGAGGCCAGGCGCATTCCATCTTGCACCCTCGGTATTGATGCGAGCGGCCGAATGAGAACCAAACATATGACGGTAGACTGTCCCGTCCCATGCGGACACCGCTGCTGATTGCAGGATGTCCAGCATCTCCGGCGGATAGATCATGGCTACAGATACGCGCCCGAGCGCAGTTGGTCGAGCAGCACGAAAACATCCTGAGTCTTTCCCGCTTGAATGCGGGAAGCTGCCGTCTCGCCTCCCAGCAACTTGTGAGGACTAAAAAGCCACAGTTTCGCTTCTTCCGGGGAGTAGAACTCTGCGAGTTCAGCGAGGAAGAATTCAAGCTCAAGGAGCCGGCGCAGCCGGTCGCGTTGTGGATCAATTCGCCCTGTCGTCCATCGTGAAACTGTCTCAGGAGTCGTGTCGAGCAATTGCGCGACGTCACGGCCGGTAATCCCGCCTAGTTCTTTGATGTTTTCGAGTCGTTCTGCAAGCGCCGAAGCCATGATGACTCAACCTTTCTGTAGCTCATGTTGACGTCAACGTTGACGTGAACATTGACATTCTAGTTGACAAGTCGGTCCTGCGTGCATGGTTGTCGAGTCGACTGTCGGATAGATCCATGGATCTAGTGGACAGGCATTTTTTCGCCCCGAATAGATCCCGGGATCTACCGAATAGGCTTTAAGCCTACCTAGGTAGGCTCAGAGTCTACTTGGGTAGGCTTAAAGCCTACTGGGGTAGGTCCAGAGCCTACCTGGGTAGGCTTAAAGCCTACTGGGGTTGGCTCAGAGCCTACTTGAGTAGGTCCAGAGCCTACCGAAGTAGGCTTAAAGCCTGTTCGGGTAGGTTCAGAGCCTGCTTCCTCACCAGAAATGGCCACTTCACATAGTCAGAGTCTCCAAGCAGGCCGGCCGTGAAGAAACGCGGATTAGAACGGTTCGCCCGCGCGAGCGCCGGTCGGACTAAGAGTCCGACCTACGTTTGGCGAGATCGATTGCCTACTCCGTCGCCGCCACCGCCACGCCCTGCGCCGGCATCCTCCCAGTTCGCGTGCGGTTTGCGGTTGAGCACGAGCCAGCCCCAGAGCAGCGTGCCGTAGCCGAGGGGGGTCATGCCGCGTTTCCGGTAGAACGGCAGAAGGAGCTTCTGCAGGCGTGGGAGGTTGTAGAAGGGGACGCCGGGGAAGTAGTGGTGCTCGAGGTGGTAGTTCGAGAAGAGGAAGACCACGTCCCAGAACCAGGAGGCCTTCACCAGGGTCGACCACTTGGCCGGGTCAGATGGGTCGATGTCGTAGTGCTGGCCGAGACGATTGAGGGCGAAGGCGATCGGGAAGATGAAGAAGACCGGCACGATGTAGAGCTTGAAGGCGATGGCCCAGCCGCCGATCAAGGCGATCGCGGCGAGCACCGAGAGCTGGAAGGCGATGGTGAAGAGGCGCTCGCGGGCGATGCGCCGGCGCAGTTCCGGCTCGTACGCGGCGGTCTCTTTCGCGGCGGCGCGGAAGTAGATCGGGAAGAGCGCCGGGGTGAAGTAGAGCGCTTTGAGCCAGCGCACATTTCTCTTCGGCGAGAGGTAGTGGCGCTTGGGATCGTCAACATCCGAGCCGAGCCCGAGGTGATGATCGAGGTGCCATCGGGTGAACTGCGACGCCGAGATGCCGCTCGGCACGGCGTAGAGCAGGCCGAGAGCGCGATAGGCGCGGTCGCTCGACTCCGACAACACGGCCCGATGGACCACCTCGTGGAGTAGCACGGTGAAGTCGAACACGGCGAAGCCGGCCACGAAGGCGAACGGCAGCCAGAAGTACCAGCGATCGAAGTGGACGATAGCCACCCCTGCCGCGACGAGGGCCGCGACATTGAGGAAGGCGATCAGCGCATGCAGCAGCGGCCGCTTGGTATGCAGCATCCTCAACTCATCCGTCGGCACCTCGGCGGCCAGATCGCGTTTGAGCTGCTGGGCGTGCTCGCTGTAGTAGGCCATGGAACGCGAGAGAGAACCGGTCGGAAGGGTGCATTATTCGTTGCTGGTTACAGGGTTGCTAGGTTGCTCGGTTGCAGGGTTGCTTGGTTCTGGGACAACCTGGCAACCTCGTAGCCCAGCAACTCAGAAACCCAGAAACCCAGCAACCCAGTAACCCAGCAACCACCATGCAAATCCACACCATCGGCCACTCCACACGATCGAGCGAGGAGCTCATCGCTCTGCTGACCGGGAACGGCATCGGCCTTCTTGCCGATGTTCGCCGGTACCCGGGGTCGAAGCGCTATCCACATTTCTCCAGCGAGGCGATGGGGCAATGGCTGCCGGAGCACGGCGTGGGCTATATCCACATGCCGGAGCTCGGAGGGCGGCGGAAGCCGGCGGCTGATTCGCCCAACACGGCCTGGCGCAACGAGCAGTTTCGCGCGTATGCCGACTACATGGCCTCGGATGAGTTCCACGCGGCGATCGACAAGCTCATCACTCTCGCGGCGATGCAGCGTGTCTCCGTCATGTGTGCGGAGGCCGTGCCGTGGCGATGCCATCGAAACCTGATTGCCGACGAGTTGACGCGGCGGGGGATCGAGGTCCTTCACATCATCAGCGGGCAGCCTGCGAAGAGGCATGTGATGAACGAGCACGCCCGCGTGGAAAACGACCATCTCGTCTATTCGCTCGTGCAGCCCGCCGAGCAACAGACGCTGCGGCTATAATTACCGCTCCGAATGGCCATCGCAGAAGAGGCGGTCCCCGGCAACGGCCCCTCCGATCGAGACATCGTTCTCGCGGTCGACGATAACGAACAGAATCTGCTGCTCCTCGAAGAGTATCTCTCCACCTGGGGATACGACGTCGCGCTGGCGCGCGACGGCCGCGAGGCCCTGGAGCTCTATCCCAGGATCAATCCGTCGGTCATCGTGCTCGACGTGATGATGCCGGTGATGGACGGTTACCAGGCTTGCGGCTTCATCAAAGCGGAGAAAATCGGGCGGACCATCCCCATCCTGATGCTGACCGCGCTCACCGGAACCGAGGACAAGATCAAGGCCCTCGAGTGCGGCGCGGACGATTTCCTCAACAAGCCGATCAACAAAGACGAGCTGCGCACCCGCATCCGCTCGCTCGTGCGCATCCGCAATCTGCGCAAAGAGCTCGACTCGAGCGAGAACATAATCATGACGCTCAACAACGCGCTCTCGAACAAGGACCCGCGCAGCGGCGGGCACCTGCAGCGCGTGGCGGCCTATGCGGCGCGGCTGTGCGACAAGCTGGGCATGTCGCGCGAAGAGCGCGAGATCGTCGTCAAGGGAGCGATGCTGCACGACGTCGGCATGATCGGCGTGCCGGACGCGCTTCTGGCGAAGACGGTGCTGACGGACGAAGAGCGGGCGCTCGTCGCGGAGCACACGCGCATCGGCGCGTCGATTCTCGATCCGATGAAGACGTTTCGCCCCTTCGTACCGATCGTGCGCTGGCATCACGAGCGGATCGACGGGCGCGGCTATCCCGACGCGTTGGCCGGTGAGGCTATCCCGTTGGAAGCGCGGATCGTGGCCATCGCCAATCGCTACGACCAGATCCGCCACGATGACGATCTGCCCGACGCCGAGGCGCTGTCGCGTCTTCGCGCCGAGGCGCGTGACGGCGCATGGGACGCGGAGCTGACGTCGTTTTTCGCCGCCGCGCTCGCCGAAGAAACGCCGGTGCCGGTGACGTCGCGTCACATGCGGCCGAAGGGGGCGCCGCCGGCGCGCGTGCTCTGCGTCGACGACAATCCGGTCAACCGCGATCTCGTCGGCGCCAGCCTGGCCGTCGCCGGCTTCCGGGTCTCGTTCGCTGAAAACGGCGCCGAGGCGGTGACGATCATCGACAACGACGGGATCGACGTCGTCCTGCTCGACCTGCTCATGCCGGTGATGGACGGCGACGAGACGCTGCGCATTCTTCGCGCCGATCCGCGGCATGAGTTCCTCCCCGTCATCGTCCTCACCGCGCACCATGGCGGCACGATGCGGCAGGAAGCGATCGTGGCCGGCGCCGACGATTTCATCGCCTATCCGCTGAACCGCCTGGAGCTGATCACCCGCATCCGCTCGCTGTTGCGGATCAAGGACTATCACGCCGATCTCGAGCAGACGCACAGCGTGATCTGCGCGCTGGCGCTGGCGCTGGAGGCAAAAGACCAGTACACCCGCGGCCACTCCCAGCGCGTCGGCGATCTCGCCCGCACCTTTACCATCTTCCTCGGCCTCGGCGAGGCCGCCGGCGACCGCGTCCGCATCGCCGGACTGCTGCACGACATCGGCAAGATCGCCGTTCCGGAATCGCTGCTCAATAAGCAGGGCCCGCTGACGCACGACGAGTTCCTGCGCGTCATCGACCATCCGGTCATCGGCGAGGAGATGGTGCGGCCTCTGAATACCCTGGCCGCGATCCTGCGGATGATCCGGCATCATCACGAGCGCTACGACGGCCGCGGCTACCCCGACGGCCTCCGCGGCCACGACATCCCCTACGAGGTCCGGCTGCTCTCCATCGTCGACGCCTACGATGCGCTGACCTCGCACCGCTCCTACCGCCCCACCCCCCTTTCGCACACGGCCGCCATCGAGACGCTCCGGCGCGAAGCGGCGGGCGGGAAATGGGACCCGGTGATGGTCGATCAGTTCGTGGCCATGCTCGGGACGAACCCTCCGGATTGGGAGGCGATCACGTCCGGAGTGCCGTCGCTGTATTCACTATGAGCGCAGACGGAGAAGCCTATTTGGTGAGGCGCAGCGTCTTTTCATCGAACAGCGGCTCATCCTGCCCGACGCGGACGAACAGGACGCCGCGGGCGCCGGGCTGGACTTCGAAATATTGAATGCCGTCCGGCGCATCGCCCCAGTCGCCGCAGGGCGGATCGCCGACTTCGTTCGGATCGGCTTTGGCGTCGAGCTCCTTCTTGTAGGCCTTGTCGGGGAGGAAGGTGTAGCGGGTCGCACCCTTACGGCGATCACCGGGATACGGCGCCAGCACGCAGCGCTTGACCAGTTTCTTATCGGTGTGCGATGCGAAAATCCGTTTGAGCCCGCTCTCCGCGGTCTCGCCGGCCAACAGCGGCAGAACGTCCACCTGCGGATCCGGCGCCCCTCCATCGGAGAAGCGGCTGAAGAGCGATGAGCCTTTGAAGAAGAGATCGATCTTCCGGTTACCGAAAGTGCATCGCTGCACCCAGGCTTCGAAACCGACCGCGGCGTTGGTCACTTTCTCCCACTTGCAACCCTTTTGTGGCAGGCGGGATGGTCCATCGGCGGCGAGAGCGGTCGACGCGATGACGGCGGCAAGGAGGAAGAGGGTGAGACGGTGCTTGTTCACGAACACGAGTTTAGCGCCAAGCGCTTCGCGCTTCGAACGTATGCGATGATCCGCGCGCCCATCTTCGCAAATGATCCTGATCAACGACCCGCTCCGCCAGACCGACCTGCCTCGCGGCTGCGTGGCCACGATCGGGAACTTTGACGGGATGCACATCGGGCATCAGGCCATCATCCGCGGGGTCGTGGCGCGGGCGCGCGAGACCGGCCGTCCATCCGCGGTCATCACCTTTCATCCGCATCCGCTGTCGATCGTGGCACCCGACCGCGTGCCGCCGCAGATCCTGACCCTCCCGCAGAAACACGAGCTGCTGCGCGACATGGGCGTGGACGCCCTCCTGGTCGTCCCCTTCACGCACGAATTCTCGCGGTGGACGGCGGACCGTTTCATCGACGAGTTTCTCGTCGGAACGCTGCAGGTCAGCGACGTCCGCATCGGGCGCGACTTCTGTTTCGGCGCCGGCCGCGAGGGGAACCTGGAGAAGCTGAAGGCAGCCGGCGAGCGATACGGCTTCGCCGTCCAGGGGGTCGACGAGGTAAAGATCCGCGGCATCCGCGTCTCCAGCTCGCTCGTTCGGGACGCCGTCAAGAAGGGAAGGATGCGCACCGTGGCCATGGCGCTGGGACGCACCTACTTCATCGATGGCCGCGTCGCCACCGGCCGCCGCCTCGGGCGCAAGATCGGCTTCCCCACCGTCAACGTTGATCCATCCAACGAGCTCTATCCCGGCGGCGGCGTCTACATCACCACCTCCCGCTTCGAGACCTTCAGCCGATCCTTCGAGAGCGTGACCAATATCGGCGTCCGGCCGACTCTGTACGAGAACTACGCCATCACCATCGAGAGTCACATCCTCGACTTCGACTCCAACGTCTACGGTGACACGGTACGGCTCTACTTCCACCGCCTGCTCCGCCGCGAGCAGCAGTTTCAGTCGGCCGTAGAGCTGACCAATCAGATCCGCATGGACATCGAGAGCTCGCGACGATACTTTTTACGGCATCCCGTTCGCTTCGATGAGGCCGGGTACTCATTTCCCTGACGCATGTCTGATCCCGTTCTCTGCATGGTCGTGTATGCGGTCTTCCTGGCCGCCATGGCCGGGGCACATTTCTTCAAGACGCTCGACAACGACCTCGGCACCGCCTGGCGCACCGCTCTGGCCATCGGTGTGGCCGTGGCCTTCGTGCTCTTCCTCGTCCGGGCCCTCTATCCGGTCATCGGCGGCATCGCCCTCACCCTGGCCGCGCTCTACGTGCGGCACACCGGCAGGGAAACCGAGGCGGTCGATGGGATGCTGGTCGGAAGCGTGATGGGGGCCACGGCGGCGATCCCCTTCGTGATGACGTCCGTGCACGAGGCGGGGATCCTGGCCTCCCTCATGCTGGCAGGCGCCGGGGCCGGGTACGGCATCACCTTCGCCGTCTTCCACGTCGCCGACAAGAGGAAACAGATTGCCTTCGACGTCGCCACCGCCGCGGCGGCGATCGTCGTGGCCTGGCTGCCGTCGCTGGCGATGCGCTACGGAATCCGCGAGCGGTACACCCTCATCACCGTCGCCGCCGCCCTACCGCTGATCGTCGTCGGAGCCGTCTTCCGGCAGTGGCCCGACGTTCGCGCCGAGCTGCGGCATGAGTCGTCGCTCGGGTTCATGAACGACCGGGACGTTCGCGCCACGGCCCATCCATTGTTACGACTCGGCCGCGGGGGATGGGCGGACCGGCGCGCCCACCGCGAGTTCGTCCGGCTGGCCAATCGCATCGCCCTTCGCAAGCGCCAGCAGCGCGACCGCACCGACGACGTAGCCCGCCTCTACCAGATCGAGATCATCAAATTGCGCATGCAAATCCAGGAAATGAGCCATATCGACCGGGCCGTGTTCATCGCGGGCGCCGAAGATGAGGGGGCGTCGGATACAATGACGAAGACGCATGAGGGTTGATCCCGCCCTGTTCCTCCGAACCGCCGCCGCGCTCTTCCTCGCCACCGCTCCCTCCCTACTCTTCGGGCAGGGAAAAGACATGGGACCCGCGGGGCAGTACTACAACCAGCCGAAGCCCAAGTTCCACATGACTCCCGGCGTGAAGAAGACCGGCGGCGACGTGACCTGGTCCACCGCGCCAGGCGGGAGACAGGAAGTCGTGCGCGACGAGTACCTGATCCTGGAAAAAGAGGTCGTCGTCAAGTACCAGGACATCGTCATCCACGCCGACAAGGTCACGGCCAACCTGAAGACGAAAGACGTCGTCGCTGAGGGGCATGTGATTCTCGACCAGGGACCGACCAGGCTCAGCGGCGAGCACATCGTCTTCAACCTCGACTCCAAGACCGGCACCTTCTTCAACGCCACCGGCAGTCTGCATCCCGACATGTACTTCGTCGGCGAAAAGATCGAGCGGCTGTCCGAAGACCATTACGTCCTGACGAACGGCATGTTCACGTCGTGCGAGCTCGACAAGCCGTCATGGTCGTTTCACATCGGCGTCGCGGACGTCACGCTCGACGACTACGCGCACATGAAGGACGTCACCTTCCGGGCGCACGAGATACCCCTGTTCTTCACGCCGCGTCTGGTCTGGCCGACGAAGGCCGACCGCTCGCAGGGCTTTCTCATCCCGCGCGTGCTCTTTTCGTCGACCTATGGGGACCGGATCGAGCTCGGCTACTTCGTCCCGTTCGGCGACACTGCCGATGCCACCTTCTACGGCGACATCAACGACAAGGGCTACAACGGCGGCGGGATCAGCATCCGTTACCGTCCCTCGGATAACGTCAAGCACGGCGACCTGAACGCATACGCCGTCCACGACCCCCAGACAGGCCGCAACGAGTGGCGTTACAACTACCAGCATTCGCAGAACAACCTGCCCGGCGGCTTTCGCGGCGTCATCGACGTGGAAGACATCTCCAACCTCGAGTTCTTCCGCCAGTTTTCGCACGATCCGCGGCTGCACACCCTCTCGCAGATCTACTCGTCGGCGTATCTGACCAGGAACCGCAGCACCTACTCGTTCAACATCCTCACCGACCGGCGGGACATTCTCCTCGGCAATGTCGATCCCAACGATCCGCTCAAACCTCCCGAGCGCCAGCGCTTCGAGCAGCTCCCGTCGCTGCAGTTCCGGCTCTATCCGAACCGGATCGGAGAGAGTCCGTTCTACTTCTCCATGGAGTCGTCGGCGTCCCATCTGGTCACGAGCGGTCTGGTCAACGGGCCGGCGGCGAACTACTACCGGGCCGACATCTTCCCTACGCTCTCGATGCAGCTTCACACGCCGGCCTGGCTCTCCGTGCGCCCGCAGATCTCCGTGCGCGAAACGTATTACTCCGACACCCTCAGCGACAGTTCCGTCGCCAATCCGGCTGGACCATTGACGGCGGTCCAGAATGCCGTCGAGCGTTTCTACGCGCAGGGACAGGTTGAGGTGGTCGGGCCGTCGTTCTCGAAGGTCTACAACGAGTCGCTGGGTGGATTTTCGAAGTTCAAGCACGTCATCGAGCCGCGCTTCCGCTATATCTACACGACGAACGTAAACGATCAGGAGCGCATCATCCGCTTCGACACCGTCGACTCCCCCTTCCTGCCGATCGTACGCAACTCAGTGGAGTATTCGCTGACGCAGCGACTCATCGGACGCGAGTCGGCCGCCGGCGGCTCGTCGCGCGAGGTGGCGTCGTTCTCTCTGACGCAGTCAGTCTCCCTCGGTACGCAATTCACCTCCGCGACCGCGGGCGGACTCTCCGGTTCGACGGTTCCACAGCAGGGGAAGTTCACACCACTCCTGGCCGGCCTGCACGTCAATCCCTACTCCTCGGTCACCCTCGACGCCTCGGCGACCATCAGCAACATCTCGCATCAGGTCGCGCAGACCAGCCTCTCGGGCAACCTCCTCGGCACCGGTACGCGGGCCGACAAGTACCTCAGCTTCACCTGGTTCTCGTCCTTCAAGCAGCCGCCGGTGAACGGAGTGTCGGTCGATACGGCATCCAGCCAGATCCGCCTGAACAGCGGTTCGTCGCTGCTCAGCAACCGCCTCCGCGCCGACGTGCAACTCAACTTCGACGCCCACAACGGGAAGTTCCTCGAGCAGCGCTACCTCATCGGCGGCACCGCCTCCTGCTACGGCATCGCCGTGGAGTACCGCCGCTACCTCGTCTACGTCCCCTTCGAACGTCCGGACTCGAGCATCGGAATCTCGATCTCCCTGAAGAACGTCGGCTCCGTCGGTTTGCATTGAGGTGAGAGACCAATGAGCCGGCGCATGACAAAGGAGATGGCGCAAAGATGGATGGCGGGATGGCGAGCCGTCGAAGAGCGCCAGCGCGAAGAACTTAGCAAGGAATCGTTTGAGGAGAAGTTCCGCGCACTCGCTTTCCTGATGGCATCAGTCGATCTCTTCGACACCTCGCTACTGGATGCAGAAGATGCAGTCGCCCGCGAACGATGGGCGCGGCTGCAATCGGCTCTCCATCGCTGATGGAAGAACATCTCGACCGCCTTCTCACACCCTTGGCTGGGCAATAACATACATGACTGACACGGCGTTCTTTGCGGGTCATGGCGGGTCATAGCGGGTAATCGTACAGCCTTCAGCGCCGTGACCGCTTCTCGGTTGGTTCGCAGTCAGGCGGGTCGATGACGACGGTGACTGTAGGCCGTTGGACAGACTCCGCAATCACGGCTGCCCGTTCCGCTACCTGGAACGTCTCGCCGTTGTCCATCTCGACATGCGTGCCTTTCTTGTCCTCGCGCATGCTGAGGATGCGGTGAGCATTCAACCAGCGCTCTCCGTCCGGGGCGGTTACGAGGACGAACGAAGGTGGGTTGCGGACTTCGATTGACCGTGGCATTTCAGACCTCGAAAAGATCGGACAACTTGAGTCGCCGCTTGAGCAGTCGTCCGCATGCGCCACGAATGGAAGCCGCCATCCTGATCGTTGGCTGCATCGTTCCCTTGCGCAGCCGGAGCAGGTGCTGACGGCTGATCTTTGCTGCTAGCGCGACCTTGGAAGGCTTCAGCTTGTTAGCCGTCATGAAGGCTTGCAGTCGCGTGACGCGCGGCCTGCGGGCTCGTTCCTGTGCTTCCCACTGTATCCATGCCTCGGCGGCGCGCTCGAACTCCGGCGAGTCCTTGCCTGCCTTCGCGATCTCTCGTGTACTCAACAACGGAAGAATCCAACTTTCGAGAACCGTGGAGACTGTCTCCGCGCCACCGCCCTGTTTCTCGTTCCTCCGCTTCGCGAACTGGCGCAGCATGATGACAGCGAAGGTCGGGATGGTGATGGTGACGCGGGAGTAGGCTTCCTTCCGGGTGACTGGCTTCGGCATGCGATCGCTCCTCGTGAACTAGGTCGCTAGACTATTGCCGCGCGACTCTAGACGCAAGGGCTAGGCCGGAGTATTCAATTCTTCGCATGACGGACGCGGAGCTATTCGGCCAGCGGGTTCGGGAGTTACGGGAGAAGAAGCGCCCGGAGATGAGTCAGGAGCGGTTAGCGCAAGCAGCCAACCTGACGACCAGCGCCGTGAGCAACATCGAGCGCGGCGAGAAGAGCCCGAACCTGTCGACCATCCTCAAAATCGCGTACGGTCTGAAGGTGAAACCTGCGGAGCTGTTCTCCGGCTTCACGGCTGAGGTGATGCGGAAGATGAAGCCGTGATGATAAGTCCGGGCGGGCGTATACTTCCTCGTTCGTCGGCTCAGGCAGATGCCGCGCCCTGGTAGCTCGAAACTACCGGCAGCTTCATTGACAGCTAGCGCCTCACTCTCGCTCTCGAATGAGGAACCCAAGTCTATGCAAGCTAAACCAGCCTTCCCGTCCGAGCGAAGCAATCGTCTGAGTATTCGCGGTTCCGCAGTGGTATCGATCACAACCGTCTCCCTTGTGCTGGCTGCCGTGGGGTTGCATCCCGTTTGGAGGGCGGCGTCCTCCTGAGCCGATGACGCCAGAAACCCGGACGCTACCTCCGAGCCGAGACCGCAACCCCGATCAACCTCGTGACCTCGTAACCTCCGGTAAACCCCTCAACCCCTCAACCCATCAACCCATCAACCCATCAACCCCTCAACTCATAAACGTGAAAAGGGTAGAATGGCGGCGTGGAACTCCTACCCGCAGAAGTACTACACCGACTGCAAGACCTCGACGAGACTGTCGAAATCGAGGCTAAAAAAGGCTCGGCTGTAGGAAACTCAGCGATGGAGACAGTCTCGGCGTTCTCGAACGAGCCCGGTCGCGGCGGAGGGTACATTCTCTTCGGCGTGACGAAGGTATCCAGCGATGATGATGAGCGAAGGTATGAAGTGGTCGGCGTATCCGATCCCGACACGCTTTCAGGCGACTTCATCTCGAAATGCCGAAGCATGCTGAACGAGGTTATCCGGCCTGAAATTGAAACATTTGCCGATGACGCGACTGGAAAAGTGCTCGTTTGTGCATTCGTGAGGGAAGCTGGAGATCACCAGAAGCCGATCTATATCGATAAGATCGGGTTACCGAAGGGCGCCTTCCGGCGCATTTCTGGACACGATGTGCATTGCACCGATGACGACCTAGAGGTTCTTTTTCGTCGCGGCGGAACGGGTACCTACGATGAAACGGTTGTTCAGGGTTCAATTTTCGCCGATCTCGACGCGGATGCTTTTGAAGCCTACAGGGCAATGCGGTCGGACCGCGAAGCTCCGGAACTCGCGTTTTCTGACCTAGAACTCGCCCAGTCGATCGTCGCGGTTAAACCTACCGGCCCGGCTAGCGATCAGACTTGGACGCCTACCGTCAGCGGCCTACTTCTGTTCGGTCGGCGGTCGGCGCTTCGCCGCTTCTTCCCGATGCTCAGAATCGAATACATTCGTGTGCCGTCTACGCAGTGGATAGAAGATCCCGAGAATCGCTTCGATACAATCGAAGTTCTAGAACCGCTCTTACTTGCGATTCCCAGAGTCCTACAAAACGTAGTCGCGGACGTGCCGCGGAGTTTCAAAATTACGAACGATAGTCAACGCGAGGAGACGCCAATTCTTCCAACGCTCGCTCTTCGCGAAGCATTAGTAAATGCCGTAATGCATCGCTCATACCGGACCCGCCAACCACTTCAAATTATTAAGTACACAGATAGGATCGAGATCAGAAACCCCGGTTCATCTCTCGTTCCGGAAGAGCGCCTCGGCGAACCGGGATCAGTATCACGAAATGAAAAAATAGCGATGGTACTTCACGAAACAAAACTTGCCGAGAACAAGGGCTCTGGCATCAATGCGATGCGGAAGATCATAGAGCGTTCAGGACTTGTGCCGCCATCGTTCCATTCTGATCGCGAGCGTGATGAGTTTATCGCGACGTTTCGAACCCAGCATTTCCTAGATACTGACGATTTGAAATGGCTAATCAACTTCAAGAGCTACGGTTTATCTGACGACCAATCCAAGGCCCTCGTTTTTGTGCGCCGATATGGAGCGATCAATAACTCCGACTATCGCGCCCTCAACCACGTAGATACTCTCGTGGCAAGCGGAAAACTTCGGGATCTTAGGGCGCGCGGCATGCTCATTCCGCAGGGCTCAGGGTCGATTACCAGTTACAGGCCAGGACCGACATTCTTCAACCCAACCGGCACGATCAGCCGAAGAGAAAGGCCGGCTTCCAGAGGTCTCCGGCGTCGTGATCGTGAGTCCCTGCTTGCGCTGTTGCCGGAGGATTTGCGTCCAAAGGTGGCCGCGCTTCGGAAGCCGACGCCCGCTGCGTCATTGGATGACATCGTGTTACGAGTTCTGTCTGCTCAGCCGCTCGGCGGTGGCGAGTTGGCTATTCTTCTGGATCGTTCGCGTCCGTCAGCCTTAAAGTCGGTAGCCAGACTACAAAAGAGCGGGCTAGTTGCGCCCACATATCCAGACTACATGGCACACCCGTTCCAGTCGTATGCTTCGATCACAGCGAAACGGGATGTTGACCGCGCAGCCGAACAAGGCAGTTTGCTGAATATGGCGAAGTGAGCAAGGCGCACCAATGATAAAAAAGCCTCAAATGATTGAAGGTCCAGAAGCGTTCCGGCGCTTTCGTGACGCCGCAAAAGCTGTCCTCGCAGTTCCGCACGAAGTGGTTCAGAAGCGGATCGATGAGCACCGCGAGCAGGCAGCTAAGAATCCGAATCGGCGCGGGCCGAAACGGAAGAGTTAAGTCTTCCGCTGCCCGCGCCCCTGCCGCTTAGAACGGCTCCCAGCGGGGCTCTGTGGGTGTTTCCGGTTGTAAGCCCTCAGCCTCGATTGTCTTCCCTGTCAGTTCCTTGTACGTCAGCCGCTTCCCGGTAACCTGAGACATCGCGGTTACGAACCGGTCCCCGTCGTTCATGTCGCGGCGGTTGTTGTACCTGAAAGCCTCTTCGTCGATGTAGCGGAACAGGTGGAACGGTTCCACGGCGATGTAGGTGCCGCCGAGCGCGCGCTTCAGCAGGCTCCAGAAGTTCTCCATCGTGTTGGTGTGGACGTTTCCCCGCACGTACTCAACCGCATGGTTGATGACGGCGTGCTGATAGTCCGCGTCAAGGCCGTTGTAGGACTTCAATTCGTCGCTGAACAGCGCCGCGCCAGCTTCAACATGCTCGCGGATCTCCGGCTGGAGTTCCGCCTTGGTGCGGGTGCTGACGTGTTTCGCGCGAACCTTCCCGCCGCGCTCCACCATGCCGAAGACGATTTCCTTGTCCGCTCCCCCGGTGCCGTGGATCTTCTCGCGCCGCTTCGCCGCGTGCATGTTGCGGGCCTTCCCGCCGATGAACGTTTCGTCTACTTCCACTTCGCCGCCGAGCTTCCCGCCGTTCTCCTGCAACGCGAGACGAAGCCGCTGGAGCATGAACCATGCAGTTTTCTGAGTCACCCCAAGCGCCCGGTGGATCTCGTACGAGGACACGCCGTTTTTGCAGTTCACGAGGAGCCACATTGCCGGGAGCCACTTCTCCAGACCAATCGGGGAGTCCTCAAAGATCGTCCCGACCTTCAGGGAGAACTTCTGGCGCGAGTGCTTTTCGTAGCACTTGAAGACGTGAGCATTCGGGAGGTAGTCGACGTTGCCGGCGCTGCACCGAGGGCAGCGGACAACGCCGTCCGGCCAGCGCAGATCCACCATGAACCGGTGACAGTTCTCGACCTTGGAAAAGAAGACGATCGCTTGCAGGAGAGTGGTCGGGGCGTTCTCGGGTGCGTCCATGAGCAGCACTTTAGCATTTCAAGCGCTGTCAGTCAACTATATTATTGCCCTTGGCTGCTCTGATGCAATGGCTCAGAGAAGACGACCTCCGTGGCTCGGTCATCGGCGGAGTAGCCGCCTCACTGCGGGGAAAACCAAGGCTGACGAAAGACATCGATGCCCTCGTTCTCGAAGGGGATGCGGAGGTGCTTCTCAGGAGCGGAGCTAAATTCGGATTCACACCGCGCATCCCTGACGCCGCCGAATTCTCGAGGCACACCGGGGTTCTGCTATTGCGCTACGCACCCGGAAACATCGATATCGACATCTCCCTGGGCGCCTTACCTTTCGAAGACGAGGTCATCGACCGATCGACCTGGATCGACATCGGCGGCCTACGACTTCGCGTCGCTTCGGCCGAGGACATCATCATCATGAAGGCCGTCGCGCGAAGACCGCGCGACATGATGGACATCGAAAACATCATCCAGGCTACTCCCGATCTCGACATCGATCGGATACGACGATGGGTCCGCGAGTTCTCCTCAGTACTGGACTTGCCCGAGATTCACGACGATGTCGAGAAGTTGTTAAGGCGTCGGACCTTCTAGCACGCAGTCCAATGTTGTTGTGTTCCACCACCCCTTCCACTACCCTCCCGCGATCGTGCCGAACGTCTATACATTCAAGGATTTCGAGGGGAGCAGCCATCGGATTCTCATCGAGCTGATCCGGCGGTTTGCGCCGCGGGGAGGGAAGCTTCTGGACCTCGGCGCGGCGGGGGGTGAGCTCGGCGCGGCGGTGCGAGATCAATTCGATACCACGATCGGATTCGAGTACGACGCGGACCGAATCGGCCAGCTTCGCGGGCGCTTCGATCAGGTCGTCATCGCCGACCTCGAGACGGTGCGGACGCTGCCTCCGGGCATGCGCGCCGTCGTCCTGGCCGACGTCATCGAGCATCTTCGAAACTCCACCACGCTGCTGAACATGGCCAAGCGTTCGCTGGCCAGCGACGGCGTTCTGTTCATCTCCGTCCCGAACATCGCCAACATCACCGTTCGCATCGGACTCCTCTTCGGCATCTTCGAATACCGCGACCGCGGCATCCTCGACTTCACCCATCTCCGCTTCTTCACGATGCGCACGATCAAGCGCGAGATTGAGAAGGCCGGCTTTCGCATCGTGGCCATCCGCGGCTCGTCGGTGCCGATCCGGCTGATCATCGGTTGGATGCCCGACCCGATCCTGCGCCTCGGCGAGCGCGTGCTGACGTGGATCACGCGCATCTGGCGCGGACTGTTCGCGTATCAGATCATCCTGGTGGCGATCCCGAAGTGACGCGGCGCGCGTCGAATACCGACAGCGCCATCAGAAGCACCAGCGCAACTCCTGCCGGCCCCCACCATCCCCTGCCGAGGCGGCGGGTGAAGATGACGCGGTGATCGCCGGCGGGGATGGGCACACCGGCGAACAGCACGTTGATCTGAACAGGATCGACGACGTGGCCATCGACAGTCACGCGAAGCTCGGGCGTCAGCTTCTCCGACGACGCCAGCAGCGTCTTCGCCGGCGCGGCGACGTCGATCACCTGCGCGTCATCGGCATAGCTCCGCATCGTCACGACGGCGTCGGACACCTCGACCTGTAGCGGGCGAGGATCGGTGACGATCGCCTCGTCGCCGAAGTCGATGTTTTTCGTCGCCAGCAATTCATCGACCGTCATCCGCCGTACTCGGGTCACAGCGTGAAAGCGCGGCACCTCGGCGGCATTGCGGAAGATGCGGCCGTCGGGCAGGTCGCGCTCGAAGATCAGCGGCGTCATCACGCGGCCGTAGAAAATCGGCGCATCGCCGGCGACCTCGGTGGCACCGGTCAGCATGCGCACGCGCATGCCGCCGGCGGCGATGCGCAGCACGACCGACTCGCCGAGGCGCGCGTACGGACGGAGCGGGACATAGATCTTGCCGAGCGCCGTAATATCGCCCGGCGTGAACGCGCGCGCGTAGACGACGTTCGTCCCCTTCATCAGCGTCACGTCGAGATGCGGCGCCCGCCCGAGCTCGGCCTGCAATTCGACCGGCAGCTCGATCGCGTAGAACGGCTCGGCGTCGACGCGTACATGACGCTGCGCGGTCATGCCGGGCTCGATCACCATCGCCGCGATCTCTTTCACCCCCGCCTTCGTGTTGGCGAAGATCGTCCACTTCATCACGTCGATCGACCGCTGCTCCAGCAGGTAACGGATGCCGATCATCCCCACCAGCGGATCGTTGAAGTCGAATTTCAGGCTGTTGAAGTTGATGACGGTTGACGACGTCAGCGCGGCGCTCGGATCGATCCGTTCGAGCAACCGCCGGTAGCTGGCCTCGGACGAGAAGTGGCTCCGGACATCCTCCAGCCGGTACAGCTCGGAGCTGTTCGGCCACAGATAGAGGAAGAACGGCGCGATACGAAATGGCTTCGGCTGCGACTGCAGGAAGGTGATCGTCGGCGAGGCCGGCGGCGACGCCAATGCGGGATCGAGGTACGGATAGAACCGCCCGGCGAATACGGCGAGGTCGGCGGCGCAAGCGACGGCGAGCAGCATGCCGATGGCGAGCCGGAATCGTCCCCGCGCAAGCCATGCCGCGCCGGAAGCGGCGAGATAAGCGACGGCGATCGGCAGCATCAGCTCGATGCGCGTCAGCGGTGAGTATTTGAACCCGGGCAGACGGCCGAAGATCTTCGCCACCGGCGCGAAGCCGAACATCGCAGCCAGCATCACCGCCAGCGTCGCCAGCCAGAACCACCGCGAACGAGCGCGCCGGTTGGCGATGGCGACGACGATCAGCAGCAACGCAACGATGCCGACGTAGACGGTCGACTCGATGTAGTTGTTGAGTGTCCCGAGGGCGCGGTCGCCGCGCCAGTCGCGAAGAGCAATATTGCCGAGGTGATCGGGATTGACGAAGAGGGCGAAGTGGTGGAGCGGAAAGACATGCTCCGCGGCGGCCGTAGCGCGCGACTCGAGATAACCAGTGCGCTTGACCAGTTGCGCGAGGGGGATAAAAGACGGCGCGGCGATCATCACCCCGAAAAGAGTGGCCAGCGCGGCGGTGACGAGAATGCGCGGTTCGAAACGACGCTCGCGAATCACGACGTACACAAAGTACGCAACCGCCGCGTACGCCCCGTACGCCATGGCCGCGGGAAACGCCGAGAGGGCGTAGCAGAGCGCCACCAGCCCGATCGCCCAGGCCGGCGTTCGTTTCCCCCGCGCCGTGCGGAGAGCGATCCAGAGCAAGGCCGGATAGAGCGGCGCCGCATTCGTCACGTGCCACCACCACCGCACCGCGATCGGTCCCGCCGCGGCGAAGAGAATCGCTCCGACCGCGGCGCCGCGCTTGCCGAGGCGCTCCTCGCGCAGCCAGAGATAGGCCAGCCAGAAGGCGACGTTGAGCTTCAGCAGGATGATGCCGGTATAGATCGACGGCAGCGGCAGCAGCAGCGCCGGAAAGAAACTGAAGGGAGATAAGAGCGTGGAACCAAAGCCTGGCACGCCGGAACCGATGAACGGGTTCCAGTGAAAGGCATGCCAGTCCGTCTTGATTAGCGAGAGGACGGTGTAGTACGCCGTCGGCGGGTCGTTGATGAGGGAGTTCTGCACCTCGACCTGCCGCACGCTCTTCCACGGATCGAAGTTGTAAAAGACGTCGTTCGGCGAGGCGATGCGGCCCATGAAAAGGGTCGGGAAGAAGAAGACGAGGTGATAAACGGCGAGCGCGGCGAGGGCGACGCGATGTTTTTTGAGGAGTCGCACTGTTCTGGGAAGGGAGTCTATCCTGCGGCGAAGCACGCAGGATCTCCGGTGGCCCGCGGGCGCTGAGTTGTCGGTTATCAGTTATCGGTTATCAGTGAATTTATCGACAGCCTGACTTATAAAATTTGACCTCGCCCCCGATAACTGTGTGACAACCGACAACCGATAACCGACAACTCAGTTGCGCGGTGACACCGGAGATCCTGCGCGCTTCGCCGCAGGATAGAGTGGAAAACATGAAACGCCTTCTCATCGCCGCCGACGTCGACCGTTCGCTCCTCACGCGCGCGCATGCCGACGGCCGCTTCGAGATCGTCGACCGTCCTGTGAAATCCGAGGAGGAGCTGGAGGCGATCGCGGGCGATTGCGAGATCCTGGTCACCCGTTCGTACAATCGCGTCACGAAGCGCGTCATCGATGCCGCGCGGAAACTGGAACTGATCGCGCAGGGGACCAGCGGCACTGACAACATCGACATGCAGGCCGCGCACGGCCGCGGCATCGCCGTCCTCAACATGCCCGGCGAGAACGCCAACGCCGTCGCCGAGCTGGTCATCGGATTCATGATCGCGCTCACGCGAACCGTCCCCGCATACGACCGCTCCATGCGTGCCGGCATCTGGGACCGCGACGATTGCGCCAGCCGTCACGAGCTCCGCCATCACCGCCTCGGCATCGTCGGATTGGGCCAGGTCGGTATGCGCGTGGCGCGGCTCGCGCACGCGTTCGGAATGAGCGTGGCCGCCTTCGACCCCTACATCACTGACGACGATTTCACGCAGCGCGGCGCCGACCGCGTCGCATCACTTGATGCCCTTCTGCGGTCCAGCGACATCCTCACGCTGCATGTTCCCTTCACCCAGGAGACTCGTACGATGATCGGCGCGAGTCAGCTGGCCACGCTTCCGTCGCGAGCGATGGTGATCAACGCCGCTCGCGGCGAAGTCCTCGACGTCGACGCCGCCCTCGATGCTCTGGCCCGCGACACCCTCGGCGGACTTGCCCTCGACGTTTACGACCCTGAGCCGCCCACGCGCCGCTGGCCCGATGACCCGCGTCTCATTCTTACGCCGCACATTGCCGGTTGTACGACCGAGGCAAAGAGCGCCATCGGGGCGAAGTTGTACGAGAAGATCTGCGCGTTTTACGGCGCGTCATAGCTTCTTGACGGGTTGTGTGAGAGAACGCAGGCATGTCCGGTCGATTCCTGTCTCTCGAACTGCGCGTGTGCGTCCTGGCAGCAATCGTGTTCACTCCCGCGGCAATTGCCTCTGACCCCACGGTTGCTGTGGTCTCGCAAGACGGCGTCGCGTTCGCGATGGCGCCTGTGACCCTCCGCGATCTGCCGCCGGTGCAACCTGCCTTCCACCCGATTCATGAGGACCGCAGGAGAATCTTTGAACGCTTTTCGAAGACCGCTCTCGCCACGAGCGTTCTGCCACCGGCTACGGTTCCCTCGATCGTGGCACCGCCGGTGACGGCTCAGTTTCAAGCCACATACGACGTCGATCAGGGGTATCCCTCGGACGCGAACGGAGCCGTCGGCCCGAGGCATGTTCTCAGCGTCTCGAACCAGAAATACACGGTCGCCGATCGCAGCGGAAAAATACTGTGGCAGGACTTCAATTACGGTTTCTGGAGCGATCCGAGTGTCGCTGCCGGAGGAAACGAGTACGACGCACGCGCCGCGTACGATCCCGTCGCCGATCGTTGGGTGATCGTCTCCCTCTTCGATCGCGGTACCAGTGACTCCACACTTCTGGTGGCGGTGTCGACCAGCGGCGATCCTATGGGAACGTGGAAGCGATTCAGAGTTCCGGTCGGCGGAACCATCGTGACGTTCCTGGACTTCACCAGGCTGGCGCTCACGCGGGACGCCATCGTCATCACCGCGAACCTGTGCGGGCAGCAGTCGTGTTCGCAGCAAGCGGATATTTTCATCTTTCAGAAGAAGGACGCGTACAACGCCGCGCAGCCGGTTCCGTTCGCACGCTTCCACTTCGAAGGTCCGTTCGATCTGATTCCCGTCACCGTACACGGCGATGACCCGACCATTCGCATCCTCGCGGAGGGCGACGTCAACGTGGACGTCTATGCAATCCAGAACGGGGGGCTGGTGGGGGTCGCGACCTTTCCCTTTTCAGCAATCCTCGGTTTTGACTGGGGCGTCTTCCAGACGCAGATTGCTCCTCAGATGGGAAGCACCAGCATGATCGATATCGACACTCCGATGGTCCACTACGCGGTGGAGCGGAACGCCGCGATCTGGATCGTGGAATCGATCATTCACAACGCGCGCTCGTCGATCGTCTGGTATCGCCTCCATCTGCCGCTCTCGTCGAGCTCCATCGTCGATAAAGGCTTGATCGATGATCCAACCGGCAAGCTGTTCTACGGCTATCCCTCGATCGATGTGAATGCGGCCGGCGCCGCTTTGATCGGATACTCGACATTCGGCAGCCAGCAGTTTCCTTCCGCGAACTACTCCTACATCGACCAACTCGGGCGCCTCAGTCAAATGGCGCCATTGAAGGAGGGCGAGCGGTCGTACTGGTGGACTCGCTGGGGCGACTACTCGATGACCGTCGTCGATCCGGTGAACGACTTCGACTTCTGGACGCTCCAGACGTACTCAATGACCCGACCGGGGGGGTACACCGCGGAGTTTTTCACTCTGTGGGCCACGTACTGGGGAAAGATCACTGCGAGCAACACGATCTTGCGCCATCACTCCGCGACGCACTGACACGGCTGTGAGAAGATCGCCCCCGTATGTTCTGCCCAAACTGCGAGAGCGAATACCGCGAAGGCATCACCCACTGTTCCGACTGTGATGTGGCGCTCGTTTCCGAGCTCCGGCCGGAGATCGAGCACTTCGGCAATCTCCTCCCGCTCATCGAAGAGAAGTCGCCGGAGCTCGTGGCCGAGCTGATCGACCGGCTCGAGAAAGCAGACGTCCCCTACGTCATCGAAGCCGGAACGGCCCTGGCCATGCTCGGCAACGAAGAGATCGTTCTCGACGGGCCGCAAACGTGGGAAGCCCGGGTCTGGATCCCCGAAGCATTCGGCGAGCGCGGCGCACGCATTCTCAACGCCGTCGACGAACAGTTCGGGCGGCGGCGGGTGGGGCTTCGATAGTTGGTCGTCTCTTAACTTCTTACTTGACGGGACGACTCGTTCCTTCTACTCCGCGAGAGGGTCGATCTGGGAGACTCCTGGAAAGCGTGAGAAGTCGCCGTCCGCCGTGTGTACAACCCCTCGGGTTTCCAACGGGGGGAGCGAGACCGACCGGCTCACCGCGCTCCGCGATCCCTTCCCACCAATGCCTGGCTGCTTCGTGGAACGGAAATACCGGGAAGTAGGCGTAGAGAAGTAGATTGATGTCCGGGATGATCATCGACTATCGAGCGACCTCTTTGGCAGAACGGCCTCGTCCTCGATCTCGTCGGCAAGTTGATTGAACCTGCGCGGGTCGATCCCGGGCTGCAGCGCGCTCGAATGGGGAACGACGCGGAACACAGGTCGGGGTTCGCTCGGCTTCAAACCTCTCCGCAAAGCGTCGTTGATGACGTCCTTCAAAGGCAACTGCTCCTGTTCGACTGTCTCGCGAACAAGCTCAGCCACATCCGGATCGAGAGTGAGAGTCGTTCGCATGCTGACATCTTGCTGCGAACAAATTTCTGATGTCAAGTTATCCCACCCACGACCCATCCCGCATCACCTTCGTCACCAGGTTCACCCCGAAGTGGTAGACGAGATGCAGGTAATTCGGGGCGTCGAGCAGAACGAGATCGGCGCGTTTGCCGGATTCGATCGAGCCGGTCTCGTGTGCGAGCTGCAACGACGCGGCGCCGTTGAGGGTGGCGGCGGTCAGCGATTCCTCAACCGTCATCTTCATCTGCAACGTGGCCAATTGCATCACCATCGGCATCGACTCGGTCATCGAGGTCCCGGGGTTGCAGTCGGTGGATAGCGAGACGATCGCGCCTGCGTCGATCAGTTGGCGGGCAGGGGCGTAGCGCGCGGACATGAGGAAGAAGCTGGTGGCGGGGAGGAGGTTGGCGACGGTGTCTGATGCCGCCAGCGCGGCGATGCCGGCGTCGGAGATCTGCATCAGATGATCGGCGGAGGCGCAGCCGAGGGATGCGGCCAGGGACGCGCCGCCGGTGTCGGAAAGCTCGTCAGCGTGCATGCGCGGCACGAGGCCGAGCGCGGCGCCGGCGTGCAGGACAGCGTCGCCTTCTTCATTCGTGAAAACTCCCCGCTCGACGAAGACGTCGCAGAAGACGGCCAGCTTCTCGTCAGCCACTGCCGGCAGGATCTCGCCGATGATCGTCGACACGTAGCCGCGCCGCGCCGCCGCGCTGCTCCGGCTCTCGGGAGGAAAATCGTGCGCGGCGAGACAGGTTGGTATGAGGCGGACCGGTGAGCGCTGGCTCGCGTCGCGGATAGCCCGCAACTGTTTCAACTCCCCTTCGACGCTCAACCCGTACCCGCTCTTGGCCTCGGCGGTGGTCGTCCCGTAGCGGGCCATCGTCCGGGCGCGGGCGAGGATGTTCTCGACGATCTCCTCATGCGACGCCCTTCGCGTGGCGTGCACAGACGAGGCGATCCCACCTCCCGAGGCGGCGATCTGTTCGTAGGTCTCCCCCTGCAATCGCCGGTTGAACTCCGTCTCGCGATAACCGGCAAACGGAATGTGAGTATGCGAGTCGATGAAGCCGGGAACGGCCGTCGCACCGCGGGCGTCGAGTTCGTCGTCGATCGCAGCGCGAAGATCGGCGCCGATATCAGCCTCCCGTCCGACAAAGGCAAAATGTCTATCGCGGATCACGATGACCGACCGATCGAAGACCGCAAGCGCCCGCATCGCGCCCCCGCGCAACGGTCCGCGGCCGAGAGGCGTGGCGATCTGGGAGAGATTGCGGATCAGAAGCGTGCGCGACTCTGCTCCGACCCCCGACACCCGCCCCCCTACTCCCGCGCCCGGAACATCGCCGTGATCGGCTGCTCGTTCGCTTCCTGCTCGGCGTCGAGCATGACCAGTTGTTGCATCGTGTCGAGCATCGACTGCAGTTTGTTGCGGGCGCCGCGCCGTTCGATCTTCAGATCCTGGATGGCCCGCTCCAGATCGCCGACCCGCGACATCGCCTGCGACGTCAGCCGGTCGGAGAGCAGCTCGGCATCCTTGACGATCAGCTCCGCCTCTTTGTGGGCATTGGCCTTCACGTCCTCGGACACTTTCTGCGCGGAGAGCAGGGTGTCTTTGAGGATGCGCTCGCGGGCGTTGTGCTCATCCAGCTCCTCGCGCAGCATGGCGTTCTCACGCGAGAGCCGGTCGACATCCCTGATCAGCCCCTCCATCTCCTCGGCGATCAGATGAAGGTATCCGCGCACTTCATCGGCGTTGTAGCCCTTGAACACGCGCGCGAACGTCTGTTTCTGAATATCGAGCGGCGTAAGACCTTGCATCGACACCCTCCCGGCACAGTTTCGACTGAGTATACGCCGCGACGTCACGCGGTTCACCGTGCGCGCCTGCCGGCTCCCGGCGCGCGCTGGACGACTCCCTGCGCGCGCTCGATGCGTTTCCGCTCCGGCTCGATGCGTTTCCGCTCCGGCCCGATGCGTTTCTGCTCCGGCCCGATGCGTTTCTGCTCCGGCCCGATGTGTTTCCGCTCCGGCCTGATGCGTTTCTGCTCCGGCCCGATGCGTTTCTGCTCCGGCCCGATGCGTTTCTGCTCCGGCCCGATGCGTTTCCGCTCCGGCCCGATGCGTTTCCTCGCCGGCTCGATGTGTTTCCGCGCCGGCCGGCCGATTCATGGCGCGCGCTGGGAGAGGAGCCGTCCAACTCGAGAGAGGAACGGCGACCGCTGGGAGACGAACCATCCGACCTGAGAGAGGAATGGCGCGCGCTGGGGGAGGCACCGTCCGACCTGAGAGAGGAACGTCGCGCGCTGGGAGAGGCACCGTCCGGCCTGGAAGAGGAACGTCGGGGGCTGGGAGAGGCACCACCCGACCTGGAAGAGGCACCGCGCGCGCAGGCCGATTCACCGCCCCAACATGCTGCGATCCCATTGATTTTGGCAATCTCGCACCAAAATAGAAAAATAACCGTGACTTTTATGACAGCCGAGCATAACGTGTGCCGCGGAGGGATCATCCATGAAATGGCTCCCGGTCCTGCTTCTTCTTGCTACCTCCGCGTTTGCGGCCTCCCCCACGTCAACCAACAACGACGATACCTGTGACGTGAAGGTGGGTCCGGCGGCCACGCTGCTCCTGCCCTACTTCGAGGTCGATGTCAGCGGGACTTCGGGACAGACCACGCTCTTCACGGTCACGAACGTCGCCCGTTATCCCCAGATCGCGCACGTCACGCTCTGGACGGACTACGGGTATCCGGTGATGACGTTCAATGAGTACCTCACCGGGTACGACGTTCAGGCGATCAACCTGGCCGACGTTCTGGTACGCGGCATCGTGGCGCCGCCTAGCGGCACAACGTCAGCGACGACGCCCGGAGCGCTTTCGGCGGGAACCAACCCCAACCTCCGCTCACCACTTGATTGCGCGACCAATCCCGGAGTGTTCCCGGCCAGCATCATCGCCGCGATCCGAACCGCGCTGACGAAAGGGACGTTCTCGATTAACGGGTGCACTGAGATCGGATCGACACATACGAACGCCATCGGCTACGCCACCGTCGACCTGGTGGCGAGCTGTACGAACCGTACGCCGTCCGATCCGCTCTTCTACACGAACGACATTCTCTTCGACAACGTTCTGATCGGCGACTACCAGCAGATCGGGCCGCATCCGGACGGCCAGGCGGCCAGTAGCTTCGATGCCGGCGGCAATCCGATGGTCCACCTCCGGGCTGTGCCCGAGGGGGGAGGGGCGGGATCGAACGTCGGCACCGCGCTGCCGTACACCTTCTACGACCGGTACACGCCGGTGGGCAGACGGACATTCGATCGGCGCCAACCGCTTCCCTCCACCTATGCATCGCGCTTCATCCAGGGGGGAACGAGCGCGTTCAGCACAAATTTCAGCATCTGGCGGGAGGGCTTCGGTGCCGGCAGTTGCGCCGATGCAAAAGCGTCGGCGGAGATGACGGTGGCGGAGATCGTCCGCTTCGACGAGCACGAGAATCCCTTCACCCTGTCGCAACAGTTGAATTGCACCTGCTTAACGCCCCCCCCGACCCTCCCGGCATCCTCTTCGTTTGGATCAGCCAATCCCCTATACCCCGCATTGACCACTCCCGACGTCGGCGGATGGTTCTACCTGAACCTCGACAACGGCGGCAGTACCACGTACTCGGTAACCAAGGACGTCGGCGGCGTGCCGGGACCGACGAACGGGCGGACAGTTCTCGCGCCGGTGGGATCGACGACGACCATCGGCCCACGCCCGAGCCAGAGCTGGGTGACAGTGACGATGTTCGGCAACCTCGGCACGAGTCACATGACGGCGGAGTTCGATGCGGCATCGCTCGGCAACGGCTGCTCTCCCGCCGCGTTCCCGTCATCGATGGTGCCGATCGGACCGGCCGGTGGTGTCTTCGTCTGTCCTCCGGGCACGACCCTCACCAACGGCTCGAGTACGCAGTGCACCGGCACGAACGTCAACCCGATCCCATGAAGACCGCAGGCCTGCTGTTCGCTTCGCTGCTTCTATGCGGCGGTGGAGCCCTCGCGTCTGTACCATCGTCGATCAACAACGACGACAGCTGTGACGTAAAGGTCGGTCCGGCGGCCACGTTGCTGCTGCCGTACTTCGAAGTCAATACGAACCCGAATGTGCCGGGCCAGACGACCCTCTTCACCATCACGAACGTCACCCGCTACCCGCAGATCGCGCACGTCACCCTCTGGACCGACTGGGCCTTTCCGGTGCTCTCCTTCAATCTGTTCCTCACCGGATACGACGTACAGGCCATCAACCTCTATGACGTCATCGTGCGCGGCACCATCGCACCGCCGAGCGGTACCACGCCCGCCACCACGCCGGGCACGCTGTCAGCCGCAGGCGGCAATCTGCGGGCGACGCTCGACTGCTCCAGCAATCCGTCGCTGCTACCGGCAAGCATCAGTGCGGCCGTGCGCACAGCCTTGACCATAGGCGTATTCAACCCCGGCGGCACGGTCAAAGTGTGCAACACCGCCGGCGGCGTCCATGCAGACGCCATCGGCTACGCCACCATCGACGTCGTGGCGAATTGCACGAATCTTCTGCCGACTGATCCGGCCTACTACACGACCGACCTGCTCTTCGACAACGTGCTGATCGGTGATTACCAGCAGCTCGGCGGCAGCCCGTCCGGCACCGGACCGGCAAGCGTGCTCGACGCGGCCGGCAATCCGATGGTGCACATACGCGCGGTCCCCGAGGGGGGTGGTGCGGGAGCGAATGTACCGACCGGGCTCCCATACACGTTCTACGACCGCTACACGCCCGCGGCGACACGGACGATCGATCGTCGTCAGCCGCTGCCTTCGACGTTTGCCGCTCGCTACATCCAAGGTGGCACCGGTGCATTCGCGACGAACCTCACGATCTGGCGGGAAGGGGTCACGGGAGCCGGCGCGTCGTGCGCCGCCACCATCAACAATAGCGCGATCAACATCGCCGAATTCGTTCGCTTCGACGAGCACGAGAACCCGTCCGAGTTCTTCGTCAGCCCGATCTGTACGCCATGCGGGCCTTCAGCTCCCACCCTGCCCGCAGACTCATCGACGAACACCGCTAACAGCTTCACCTTTCCGAGTCTCAGAGGAACAGACGTCGGTGGTTGGTTGTACCTCAACCTCAACAACGGCGGCTCGCCTGCCTACTCGGTTACGAACCACGCGGCCGGACTAGCCAGCTCCGTTCCCTCCGTGTTCGGCACTCCGCGCGCGAGCCAGAACTGGGTAACGGCAACGATGTTCGGCAACGCCGGCGGCAGCCGGATGACCGCGGAATTCGACGCCGCACCGCTCGGCAATGGCTGCTCGCCCAGCGCGGCCATCAACGGAGGGATCTCCTCAGGTCCCCCGATCGGACCCGCCGGAGGCGCTTTCGTCTGTCCGCCAGGAACGACCCTCACGAACGGCACGACAACGTTATGCACCGGCACAAACGTCAACCCGAATCCATGAAAACCTCGCTGTGGCTCGTAGCCTCGCTCCTCCTCTGCACCGCTGCAACAGCAGCGGTGCCATCGTCGATCAACAACGACGACAGTTGCGATGTGAAGGTCGGTCCGGCGGCCACGCTGCTGCTGCCGTACTTCGAGGTCGACACGAACCCAACAGTGCAGGGTCAGACGACGCTGTTCACCATCACGAACGTCACCCGCTACCCGCAGATCGCGCATGTCACCCTCTGGACCGACTGGGCCTTTCCGGTGCTCTCCTTCAACCTGTCCCTCACCGGCTACGACGTACAGGCCATCAATCTCTACGACGTCATCGTGCGCGGCACCATCGCACCGCCGAGCGGTACCACGCCCGCCACGACGCCGGGCACGCTGTCAGCCGCCGACGGCAATCTGCGGGCGACGCTCGACTGCGCCAGCAATCCGTCGCTGCTACCGGCAAGCATCAGTGCGGCCGTGCGCACCGCTTTGACCACCGGTGTATTCAACCCCGGCGGCACCGTCAAGGCGTGCAGCACCGCCGGCGGCGTCCATCAAAACGCCATCGGCTACGCCACCATCGACGTCGTGGCCAATTGCACGAACCTTCTGCCGTCCGATCCGAACTATTACATAACCGATCTGCTCTTCGACAATGTGCTGATCGGTGATTACCAGCAGCTCGGCGGAAGCGCGGCCGGCACCGGCCCCACAAGCGCCTTCGACGCCGCCGGCAATCCGATGGTCCACATCCGCGCGGTGCCCCAGGGCGGTGGTGCAGGGGCGAATGTACCGACTGGCCTTCCCTATACGTTCTACGACCGCTACACACCATCGGCAACGCGCACGATCGATCGCCGCCAGCCGCTGCCGTCCACGTTTGCCGTCCGCTACATCCAGGGCGGCACCGGCGCGTTTGCGACGAATTACACCATCTGGCGTGAAGGTCTGACCGGATCCGGTAGTTCGTGCTCTTCTCACATCAACAACTCCGACTTGAACATCGGCGAGTTCATTCGCTTTGACGAGCACGAAAACCCGACCGCCTTTCGTACGGGCTTTTGCAGCCCCTCGTGTCCGGCGCTTCCGACGCTGCCCGCGGCCTCTACGACGAACACCGCCTTCAGCACCATCTACCCGGACCTCATTGGACCTGACGTTGCGGGTTGGCTGTACCTCAACCTCAACAACGGTGGGGCACCCGCCTACTCGGTCACAAACCACGCTGGCGGAACGACCACCTCGGCCCCGACTGTGTTCGGCACTCCGCGCGCGAGCCAGAACTGGGTCACCGCAACGATGTTTGGCAATGCTGGCGGCAGCCGGATGACCGCCGAGTTCGACGCAGCACCGCTCGGCAACGGCTGCACGCCGGCCGCAGCCATCAACGGAGGGGTGAGGTCAGCTCCTCCGATCGGACCCGCCGGAGGGGTCTTCGTCTGTCCGCCCGGTACGACTCTCACGGACGGCACGACTGCGTTGTGCACGGGAACGAATGTCAACCCGAACCCATGAAGACATTGCTCGTCGCTTCGCTCCTGCTCTGCAGCGCCGCCTGGGCGGCGGGGCCGTCGTCGATCAACAACGACGACAGTTGCGATGTGAAGGTCGGTCCCGCGGCCACGCTGCTCCTGCCGTACTTCGAGGTCGACCCCAACCCGAATGTGCCGGGCCGGACGACGCTCTTCACGATCACGAACGTCACGCACTACCCGCAGATCGCGCATGTCACGCTCTGGACCGACTGGGCCTTTCCGGTGCTCAGCTTCAACCTGTTCCTCACCGGATACGACGGGCAGGCCATCAACCTCTACGACGTCATCGTGCGTGGCACCATCGCGCCGCCGGGCGGGACCACGCCTGCCACGACGCCGGGCACACTGTCGGCCGCGGACGGCAATCTGCGATCGACGCTCGACTGCGCCAGCAATCCGGCGTTGCTGCCGGCAAGCATCAGTGCGGCCGTGCGCACCGCGTTGACCACCGGCGTATTCAACCCCGGCGGCACAGTCAAGGCGTGCAGCACCGCCGGCGGCGTCCATCAAAACGCCATCGGCTACGCCACCATCGACGTCGTGGCGAATTGCACGAACCTCCTGCCCACCGATCCGGCCTACTACACGACCGACCTGCTCTTCGACAACGTGTTGATCGGTGACTATCAGCAGCTCAGCGGCAGCCCCGCCGGTACCGGAGCGGCGAGCGTGCTTGACGCCGCCGGCAACCCGATGGTGCACATCCGCGCGGTGCCCGAGGGTGGTGGTGCAGGGACGAACGTACCGACCGGGCTTCCGTACACCTTTTATGACCGTTACACGCCATCGGCCACACGAACGTTCGATCGTCGTCAGCCGTTGCCGTCCACGTTTGCGGTCCGTTACATCCAGGGTGGCACCGGCGCGTTTGCGACGAATTACACCATCTGGCGTGAAGGTCTGACCGGATCCGCCGCGTCATGCGCTTCGAACATCAACAACTCCTTCATTCACATCGGCGAGCAAATTCGCTTCGACGAGCACGAGAACCCATTCGTCTCTCTGGGCTTTTGCAGCCCCTCGTGTGGGTCGCTTCCAACACTGCCCGCAACCTCCTCGACGAATACCGCCGGCTTCAGCTATCCGGCGCTCGCCGGTGCCGATGTTGGCGGTTGGCTGTATCTCAACCTTAACAACGGTGGCGCGAACAACTACTCGGTCACGAACCACGCGGGCGGAACGACCACCTCGGCGCCGACCGTGTTCGGCACTCCGCGCGCGAGCCAGAACTGGGTAACCGCAACGATGTTCGGCAACGCAGGCGGCAGCCGGATGACCGCGGAATTCGACGCAGCACCGCTAGGAAACGGCTGCACACCGGCCGCGACCGTCAACGAAGGGGTCGCGTCAAATGCTCCGATCGGACCCGCCGGAGGCGTTTTCGTCTGTCCACCGGGCACGACGCTGACGAACGGCACGACCGCTCTGTGCACCGGCACAAACGTCAACCCGAATCCATGAAAACTGCGCTGTGGCTCGTCGCCTCGCTCCTCCTCTGCACCGCTGCAACAGCAGCGGTGCCATCGTCGATCAACAACGATGACAGTTGCGACATCAAGGTCGGTCCCGCGGCAACGCTGCTGCTGCCGTACTTCGAGGTCAACACGAACCCGACTGTGCGGGGTCAGACGACGCTGTTCACCGTTACGAACGTCACCCGCTATCCGCAGATCGCGCACGTCACCCTCTGGACCGACTGGGCCTTTCCGGTGCTCTCCTTCAACCTGTTCCTCACCGGATACGACGTGCAGGCCATCAACCTCTACGACGTCATCGTGCGTGGCACCATCGCGCCGCCGGGCGGGACCACGCCTGCCACGACGCCGGGCACGCTGTCGGCCGCGGGGGGCAATCTGCGGTCGACGCTCGACTGCGCCAGCAATCCGGCGTTGCTGCCGGCAAGCATCATTACGGCAGTGCGCGCCGCGTTGACCACCGGCGTATTCAACCCCGGCGGCACGGTCCGATCGTGCAGCACTGCCGGCGGCATCCATGCGAACGCCATCGGCTACGCCACCATCGACGTCGTGGCGAATTGCACGAACCTCCTGCCCAACGATCCGACCTACTACCTTACCGACCTGCTCTTCGACAACGTGCTGATCGGTGATTACCAGCAGCTCGGCGGAAGCGCGGCCGGCACCGGATCGCCAAGCGCGTTCGACGCCGCCGGCAATCCAATGGTGCACATCCGCGCGGTCGCCGAGGGGGGTGGTGCAGGGGCGAATGTACCAACCGGGCTGCCCTACACGTTTTACGACCGATACACCCCCGCGGCGTCTCGGACGATCGATCGTCGTCAGCCGCTGCCGTCCACCTTTGCCGTCCGTTACATCCAGGGTGGCACCGGCGCGTTTGCGACGAATTACACGATCTGGCGGGAAAGTTGGACCGGAGCCGGCGCGTCGTGCGCTTCGTACATCAACAACTCCTCCCTTGACCTCGTCGAGTTCATTCGCTTTGACGAGCACGAGAACCCGACCGCATTCGTCTCGAGCGGAATCTGCTGTTTCGGTCCTTTTCCTCCGACTCTGCCGGCAGCGTCCTCGACGAACACCGCCAGCTCCATCTTTCCGGCCATCGTAGGAACGGATGTTGGCGGTTGGATGTACATGAACCTCAACAACGGTGGCTCACCCTTCTATACGGTCACGAACCACGCGGGCGGAACGACCACCTCGGCTCCGACCGTGTTCGGCACTCCGCGCGCGAGCCAGAACTGGGTCACAGCGACGATGTTCGGCAACGCCGGCGGCAGCCGGATGACCGCGGAATTCGACGCCGCACCGCTCGGAAACGGCTGCACGCCAGCCGCGCGCATCAACGGAGGGACCACATTCCTTCCACCGGTCGGCCCTTCCGGCGGCGTCTTCGTCTGCCCGCCAGGAACGACCCTCACGAACGGCACGACCACTCTGTGCACCGGCACAAACGTCAACCCGAATCCATGAAAACTGCGCTGTGGGTCGTCGCCTCGCTCCTCCTCTGCACCGCTGCAACGGCAGCGGTGCCATCGTCGATCAACAACGACGACAGTTGCGACATCAAGGTCGGTCCCGCGGCAACGCTGCTGCTGCCGTACTTCGAGGTCAACACGAACCCGACTGTGCGGGGTCAGACGACGCTGTTCACCGTTACGAACGTCACCCGCTATCCGCAGATCGCGCACGTCACCCTCTGGACCGACTGGGCCTTTCCGGTGCTCTCCTTCAACCTGTTCCTCACCGGATACGACGTGCAGGCCATCAACCTCTATGACGTCATCGTGCGTGGCACGATCGCGCCGCCAAGTGGCACCACGCCCGCCACGACGCCGGGCACGCTGTCGGCCGCGGGCGGCAATCTGCGGTCGACGCTCGACTGCTCCAGCAATCCGTCGCTGCTACCCGCAAGCATCGGCGCGGCCGTGCGCACCGCGTTGACCACCGGTGTATTCAACCCCGGCGGCACAGTCAAAGGGTGTAGCACCACCGGTGACGTCCATCAAAATGCCATCGGCTACGCCACCATCGACGTCGTGGCGAATTGCACGAACCTCCTGCCCACCGATCCGGCCTACTACACGACCGACCTGCTCTTTGACAACGTGCTGATCGGTGATTACCAGCAGCTCGGCGGCAGCCCGTCCGGCACCGGAGCGGCAAGCGTGCTCGACGCGGCCGGCAATCCGATGGTGCACATACGCGCGGTGCCCGAGGGTGGCGGTGCAGGGGTGAATGTACCGACCGGGCTCCCCTACACGTTTTACGACCGCTACACACCATCGGCGACGCGGACGATCGATCGTCGCCAGCCGCTCCCTTCGACGTTTGCCGCCCGCTACATCCAGGGTGGTACCGGCGCCTTTGCAACGAACCTCACGATCTGGCGTGAAGGTGTGACCGGTTCCGGCGCGTCGTGCGCTTCGTATCTCGACAACGGCTACTACATGAACATCGGCGAGTTCATTCGCTTCGACGAGCACGAGAACCCATTCGCATTCCAGTACGACCCAATCTGTGCGCCCTGCCCGCCGCCACCTCCGACTCTTGCAGCAGCGTCCTCGACGAATACTGCCAGCCCTACCTTTCCGTACATCGCCGGAACGGACGTAGGCGGTTGGATGTATCTCAACATCAACAACGGGGGCTCGCTCAGCTACTCGGTCACGAACCACTCGATCGGATTGGCTACCTCCTCTCCCTCCGTGTTCGGCACTCCGCGCGCGAGCCAGAACTGGGTAACCGCAACGATGTTCGGCAACGCCGGCGGCAGCCGGATGACCGCGGAATTCGACGCCGCTCCGCTCGGAAACGGCTGCACGCCGGCCGCGCGCATTAACGGAGGGTTCTCGGCGAGTCCCCCGATCGGACCCGGAGGGGGCATTTTCGTCTGTCCGCCCGGCACGACACTCACGAACGGCACGACCACGTTATGCACCGGCACGAACGTCAACCCGAATCCATGAAAACCGCGCTGTGTCTCGTCGCCTCGCTTCTCCTCTGCACCGCTGCAACGGCAGCGGTGCCGTCGTCGATCAACAACGACGACAGTTGCGATGTGAAAGTCGGTCCGGCAGCCACGCTGTTGCTGCCGTACTTCGAGGTCAACACGAACCCGACTGTGCAGGGTCAGACGACGCTGTTCACCGTTACGAACGTCACCCGCTATCCGCAGATCGCGCACGTCACCCTCTGGACCGACTGGGCCTTTCCGGTGCTCTCCTTCAACCTGTTCCTCACCGGATACGACGTGCAGGCCATCAACCTTTACGACGTCATCGTGCGCGGCACCATCGCGCCGCCGAGCGGCGCCTCGCCTACGACCACGTCGGGCGTGCTGTCAGCCGCGGGCGGCAATCTAAGGCCGACGCTCGACTGCGCCAGCAATCCGGCGTTGCTGCCGACGAGCATCGCAAACGCGGTGCGCGCCTCGCTGACCACTGGCGTTTTTAACCCCGGCGGCGGAGTCACTTCGTGCAGCACCGCCGGCGGCACCCATGCAAACGCCATCGGCTACGCCACCATCGACGTCGTGGCGAATTGCACGAACCTCATGCCTACCGATCCCTCGTATTACGCGACCGACCTGCTCTTCGACAACGTGCTGATCGGTGACTACCAGCAGCTCGACGGCAGCGCGGCCGGCGCCGGAGCGGCCAGCGTGCCTGACGCGGCCGGCAACCCGATGGTACATATTCGCGCGGTCCCCGAGGGTGGCGGTGCAGGGGTGAATATACCAACCGGGCTTCCCTACACGTTTTACGACCGCTACACACCCGCGGCGACACGGACGATCGATCGTCGTCAGCCGCTGCCGTCAACGTTTGCCGCCCGCTACATCGAGGGCGGTACCGGAGCGTTTGCGACGAATTACACGATCTGGCGTGAAGGTGTAACCGGAGCCGGTGCGTCGTGCGCATCGCACGTCAACAACTCCGACATGGCCCTCGGCGAGTTCATCCGCTTCGACGAGCACGAGAACCCGACCGCATTTTCTTTCAGCCCGATCTGTGCGCCGTGCGGGCCTTCACCTCCCGCTCTGCCAGCAGCCTCTTCGTCGAACACCGCCGCCAGCTACATCTTTCCGTACGCCATTGGAACGGACGTTGGCGGTTGGATGTACATGAACCTCAACAACGGCGGAGCGCCCGTCTACTCGGTTACAAACCACTCCACCGGATTAGCTACCTCCGTTCCCTCCGTGTTCGGCACTCCACGTGCGAGCCAGAACTGGGTCACCGCAACGATGTTCGGCAACGCGGGCGGCAACCGGATGACCGCGGAATTCGACGCCGCACCGCTCGGAAACGGCTGCACGCCGGCCGCGCCCATCAACGGAGGCTTGAAGTCAACTCCTCCGATCGGACCCGCCGGAGGGGTCTTCGTCTGTCCGCCCGGCACGACGCTGACGAATGGCACGACCACTCTGTGCACCGGCACGAACGTCAATCCGAACCCATGAAGACTCTGGTCATGCTTCTGGTTTCGATCCTGTTCTGCGGCACAGCCTTCGCGGCGTCGCCATCGTCGATCAACAACGACGACAGTTGCGACATCAAAGTCGGCCCCGCGGCCACGCTGCTCCTGCCGTACTTTGCAGTCGATGTGAACGGCACGACGGGGCAGACCACCCTCTTCACGATCACGAACGTGTCGCGCTATCCGCAGATCGCGCACGTCACGCTCTGGACCGACGGAGCCTATCCGGTTCTGACGTTCAACCTCTTCCTGACCGGCTATGACATTCAGGCAATCAACCTGGCGGATGTCCTGGTTCGAGGAGTCGTCGCACCTCCGAACGGCACCGCTTCGGCGACGGCACCAGGCGCACTTTCCGCCGGCTCCGGCAACCTTCGAGCACCCCTCGACTGCTCCGCCAATCCTGGACAGCTTCCGCCGAGCATCGTTCGCGCGATCACGAACGCACTGACGACGGGCGTATCCGCGCCGGATTCGTGTGTCGCGGCTGGAAACACACACGCACTGGCGATCGGATACGCGACCATCGACGTCGTCGCAAGCTGCACGGTCCGCTCGCCGGCCGATCCTGCCTACTACACGAACGACCTTCTCTTCGATAACGTGTTGATCGCCGACTACCAGCAGATCGGCGCCTATCCCGCCGACCGGTTACCTGGTGTCTTCGATGCCGCCGGCAATCCGATGGTCCACATCCGGGCCGTGCCCGAGGGTGGGGGCGCGGGTTCCAGCGTCGCCACCGCGCTGCCCTACACCTTCTACGACCGCTACACACCGGCGGGAACACGCACGATCGATCGTCGCCAGCCGCTCCCATCCGCGTTCGCGGCCCGTTTCATCCGTGGCGGCACCTCGGCCTTCGCGACGAATTTCACCATCTGGCGCGAGGGCTTCGGTAAAGGGAGCTGCGCCGATGCCAGATCCTCGGAAGCGATGCCCGTCGGCGAATTCATCTGCTTCGACGAGCACGAGAATGCCTCCGTTTTCACCGCACCTTTGTGCGGCATATGCCCCCTGAATCAACCGATGTTGCCCGCGGCGTCGTCGAACGTGGAAAGCAACAGCAATTTTTTCCCGCCCGAGTATGGCGCTGACGTCGGCGGCTGGATGTACCTCAACCTCAGCAACGGCGGCAGCACAACCTACTCGGTAACCCGCGAAGTCAACGGCGTGCCGATACCAACGAACGGACGAACCAGCCTCTCGCCCGCCGGGTCGACGACGACAGTAGGCCCTCGCCCGAGCCAGAACTGGGTAACGATCTCCCTGTTCGGTGGACTTGGCCTCAATCACCTGACCGCCGAGCTCGACGCCGCACCCCTCGGCAACGGCTGCTCCGCCTCCGTGGCCGGGAACGGAGGCTTTGCGTTAAATCCGCCGATCGGCCCCGCCGGCGGCGTTTTCGTCTGTCCGCCCGGAACAACGCTCACGAACGGAACGGCAACTCTCTGCGCCGGCACGAACGCCAACCCGATCCCATGAAGACACTGCGCATGCTCGTCGCCTCGCTTCTTCTCTGCGGCAGTGCCTGGGCGGCGTCGCCGTCCTCGATCAACAACGACGACAGTTGCGACGTGTCGGTCAGCCCGGCGGCCACCCTGCTCCTGCCGTACTTCGAAGTCGATGCGAGCGGCACAACCGGACAGACGACGATTTTCACGGTCACCAACGTCACGCGATCCCCGCAGATCGCGCACGTCACTCTCTGGACCGACTACGGCTATCCGGTGCTGACGTTCAACCTCTATCTCACCGGGTATGACGTTCAAGCGATCAACCTGGCCGACGTCCTGGTCCGCGGCGTCGTCGCGCCGCCGAGCGGCACGACGTCCTCAACCAGACCCGGCCAGTTTTCTCTGGCGACCAATCCAAACCTCGGTGCGTCGCTCGATTGCGCCCATAACCCCGGTCTGCTGCCGCAGGGCCTGGTCATCGCCATACGGACCGCGCTGACAACCGGCTCTTTCTCGCTGAGTTCGTGCGAGGGGATCGGGGCCACCCATGCCAACGCTATCGGCTACGCCACAGTCGACGTGGTAGCGACCTGCACGGACCGCACACCATCCGATCCGCTCTACTACACGAACGATCTTCTCTTCGACAACGTCCTGATCGGCGACTATCAGCAGATCGGGCCGCATCCCGCGGGCGAGCTGGCAAGTACGTTCGATGCCGGAGGCAATCCGATGGTCCACATACGGGCAGTCCCCGAGGGCGGTGGCGCAGGGTCGAACGTCGATACGGCGCTGCCGTACACCTTCTACGATCGATATACGCCGGCCGCACGACGGACGTTCGACCGCCGCCAGCCGCTCCCTTCGACCTTCGCATCCCGCTTCATTCAGGGAGGACCGGCTGGTTTCCAAACGAACCTCACCATCTGGCGTGAAAGCGCAGGCAGCGGCAGTTGCACGGACGCGACGTTCTCGGCCGGACTGCCTGTTCTGGACACCATTCGCTTCGACGAGCACGAGAATCCATCCACGTTCGGGATGATGGCGCAATGCACGTGCAGCGTACCTGCGGTGTACCTTCCGCCGACTTCGTCCACGTCATCATCCGGATCGACCTATCCTCCGACGTTCGGCGTCGACGTTGGAGGGTGGTTCTACCTGAATCTCAACAACGGCGGCAGCACGACGCGCCCAAGCCAGAACTGGGTGACGGTGACGATGTTTGGCAACATCGGCACGAATCATCTGACCGCGGAGTTCGACGCCGCATGGCTCGGCAACGGCTGTTCGCCCGCCGCGTTCATCACGACCCTCTCGACCCCCGCCGGCCCTGCCGGCGGAATCTTCGTCTGTCCGCCCGGCACGACCATGACGAACGGCACGACCCTCCAATGCAGGGGCACGAACACAAACCCGAAGCCATGAAGACACTGCGCATGCTCGTCGCCTCGCTTCTTCTGTGCGGCACTGCCGCGGCGGCCGTACCGTCCTCAATCAACAACGACGATAGTTGCGACATCAAAGTCGGCCCTGCGGCGACGCTTCTCCTGCCGTACTTCGAAGTCGACGTGAATGGCAACTCGGGACGGACGACGCTCTTCACCATTACCAATGTCACCCGCTATCCGCAGATCGCGCACGTCACGCTCTGGAGCGATTGGGCCTATCCGGTGATCACGTTCAATCTGTTCCTCACCGGCTATGACGTGCAGGCCATCAATCTCGCGGACGTCCTGATCCGGGGCACCGTTGCGCCGCCGAGTGGCACCAGCCAGGCGACCACGCCGGGGGCGGTTTCGGCAAACACAAACCCGAATCTTCGCTCGTCTCTCGACTGCGCCAGCAATCCGGGAACGATACCGGCGACCATCATGGCGACGGTGCGCTCGGCGTTGACGAGGGGCATCTTCCAGCCTCCAGGCGCGGCCGCTTGCAACACCATGGGCGGCTTCCGCATCAACGCGGTTGGCTACGCAACGATCGACGTCGTTGCGAACTGCACCAGCAGGATGCCTCTCGATCCGCTCTACTACTCGACGGACCTGCTCTTCGACAACGTTCTGATCGGCGACTACCAGCAGATTGGGGCGATCCCGGCCGGCACCGGGCTCACAAGCGCCTTCGACGCCGCCGGCAACCCGATGGTCCATATCCGCGCCGTCCCCGAGGGCGGAGGTGCCGGATCGGACGTACCGACAGCGCTGCCGTACACCTTCTACGACCGCTACACACCGGCCGCCAACCGAACGATCGATCGCCGGCAACCGCTCCCCTCCACCTTCGCTGCCCGCTACATCCAGTGGGGCAGCGCCTTTGCGACGAACGTCACCATCTGGCGTGAAGGCCTTAACGGAGCCGGCGCGTCGTGCGCCTCGTACATCGACAACTCTGCCCTGCCCGTCGGTGAGTTCGTTCGTTTCGACGAGCATGAAAACGCGCTCGGATTCAGGAACGACTCGATCTGTGCTCCATGCCCGACTACACCTCCGACTACACCAGCGGCGTCCCCGACGAACACAGCCAACACCACCACCTTTCCACCGCTCTCTGGTACTGACGTTGGCGGATGGTTGTATCTCAACCTCAATAACGGTGGCAGTTCCAACTACTCCGTGACCCAGGATTTTGGAGGCCTGCGACTGCCGACGAATAGGCGAACAAACCTGACGCCGATCGGTTCGACGCCGACCATTGGCCCCCGGCCAAGCCAGAACTGGGTAACGGTCACGATGTTTGGCAATGCCGGCAGCAGCCGTATGACCGCCGAATTCGACGCCGCACCGCTCGGCAACGGCTGCTCACCCGCGGCATTCCCGTTCGCGACTAACTGGTTCTTCGGAGGTTCACTATTGACGCCAATCGCCCCCGCCGGCGGTGCGTTCGTCTGTCCGCCCGGCACGACGCTCACGAACGGAACGACGACGTTGTGCACCGGCACGAACGTCAACCCGATCCCATGAAGGCGCTTCCAGACTTTAACCGCGGAAAACCCACGTCCTGAAAATATAGTCCGCCACGCCGCGGATGATGTAGATGGCCAGGAGGAGGAGCAGCGGCGACCAGTCGATGCCGGCGGTCTTGTGCGGCGGCAGAATGCGACGGAAGGGACGCAGGAACGGATACGTCATCCGCGTGAAGATATCGTTGAGCTGGTTGAGGATCATGTACGCCGACTTGTGGCGCCAGCGGAACGAGGTCTGCGATGCGAAGAAGAGGATCCACGAGATGATCACCCAGACCAGGACGATCCACTCGATCACCTGCAGAATGATCAGAAATGCTCTATAGAACGGCTCAATGATTCCCATTTAGCCTCGGCTCCCGAAGATGGCGCGGCCGACGCGGACGATCGTCGATCCTTCCTCGATCGCGGCCTCGAAATCTTCGCTCATCCCCATCGACAGATGCTCGAGGCCGAGCGCATCGCGCATCGACCGGAGCTCGCGGAAGTATGGACGCGACGCGTCGGGAGTGCCAATCGGGGGAATGGCCATCAATCCGAGGACGCGCAGCGAGGCCAGCGCGCCGGCTTGCCTGACCACAGCTTCGACCTCCGCGCTCTCGATGCCGCTCTTCTGCGGCTCGTCGCCGATGTTGACCTGCAGCATTACATCCTGGCGCTTGCCGTGAGCCTCCGCGGCGCGCGCCAGCTTCTCGGCGAGGTCGAGCGAGTCGACGGCCTGAATGACGTCGAACAGCTTGACGGCGTCTTTCGCCTTGTTCGTCTGAAGATGCCCGATGAGGTGCCAGCGTGCGGCACCTCGCACGAGAGGCTTCTTCTCGCGCGCTTCCTGCACCCGGTTCTCCCCGACCTCGGCGATGCCGGCGTCGATGGCCTCATCGATGAAGGAAGCAGGAAACGTCTTCGAGACAGCGACGAGGGTCACCTCGCCGCGGGTACGTCCCGAGCGCGCGCAGGCGCGGGCGATCCGCTCTTCGACGGCGGCGATGTTTTCACGAATCGTCACGGCGACGCTCGACCCATCGATCATTCGGCGTGCGCGCTGCCCGGTCGAGCGCGGCGTTGGCCAGCCGGTCGGCATCCTTGTTTCCCGCGCGCAACGTATGGCGGATTTTGAACTTCGGGAAATGGCGCACCATCGACTTGGCCCGCTCGTACAAGGGCACGAGGTTCGGATGCTTGACGCGGTACTTGCCGAGCATCTGCTGGACGAGCAGCAGCGAGTCGGAGACGATCTCCACGTCCGTGGCCCCTTCGGATTTCGCCGTCGCCAGCGCTTCGAGCAGGCCGGCATACTCGGCGACGTTGTTCGTCGTCGTGCCCAGGAAGCCGGAGATCTCGATGATCTCGCCGTCTTCCCTTCGCATGAACACCCCGTAGGATGCCGGGCCGGGATTGCCGCGGCAAGCGCCGTCGACGAAGGCAGTGATCTTCAGGATGGGGGCATCTCCAGGTAAAGGATACGGCTGCAGCCTTCGCAGTGAACGAGATCGCCGCGCTTGAGCTGCTGCAGGACCGCCGGGCGGACGCGGGTACGGCACCCGTTGCAGGAATCGGCCACGATGCGTGTGATGGCGACGTTCTGCCGTTGCTTGAAGATGCGGTGAAACTCGCGGCGCAGGCGCTCGGGGATGGACGACTCGATATTCGCGGCACGGGCCTTGAGCGTTTCGACCTCGCCGCGCAGATCGCCGAGTGAGTGCTGCCAGGCGGCATGCTCGTCGTCCCAGCGCGACTTGAGGCCAGCGCTGCCGGAGGCCAGATCGTCGTTCTGCTTCTGCAGCGCGTCGATCTCGGTCATCGTCTTGAGCGTCGAGTCCTCGAGCTCCTTCACATGCTTGCGCGTGGCGTCGATCTCTTTCCACGCCGCCGCGTACTGCTGCTGGTTCTTCACCTGCATGAGCTGTCCCTGATACTTCTTCAGGAGCTCCTGCTGGTCTGTCAGCTCGCCATCGACGCGCCGCCGTTCCTTTGAGAGCTGCTCGATCTGCGCTTGCAGCTTCTCCATTTCGGCGTTGACGTTCTGCCACTCGCGGTCGACGGCCGCGAACGACTCCGGCTTTTCCGTCAGTTGTTTCTCGCGATCTCCGAGCTGCGACAGGACTGTTTGCAACTCCCAAAGCTTTTCAACGTCCTGATTCAACCATTCCTCCAAAAACGAAAAAGGCGTTCCGGTGTTGGAACGCCTGTGCGGTGTGAGAATGCGGCACCGGGTCGATCGAGCATCGTCCCGGGCGTGGCGAACGACTCTCCTGCCGGTCCGCGCCGGCAGCAGAGTCTATCGTTCGTCCTGTTTGGGATGGCGCGCATCGTTTCCTGGTGGGTCCACCAGGATTCGAACCTGGGACCTGCCGGTTATGAGCCGGTAGCTCTAACCGCTGAGCTATGGACCCGGACGCGCGATTCTAGCAAAAGGGTCGGCGATGTCGAAGGATTTCCTTCGCCGCTGAATCACGAATGGTTATCGGTTGTCGGTTCTCGGTTGCCGGTTCTCGGTTGTCAGGAACCAACCACTGACAACCGACAACCCGGTTTTACTTCAACCAACCGTCAGCTCGCACCATCAGCGGATCTCCACCTCGTCGCCGATCTTCATCGAATAGCGCATGGCCACGATCTTGCCGGTGGCGGTGTGCGTGGTCGTGGTCAGAATGCCGACCTCGCCGAGGACCTGGTACGGCTGACCGGGCTCGAAATTCTTGCGGTAGACGGTGAGAAAGTCGCCCGGCTGGATCTGATCGGACTGGCCGAGATTCACCTCTACGAGCAAGCCTTCTCCCAAAGCGGTATCCCAGCCACCCTGCGCGCCGACGATGTAACCGTGGCGCTTCCCGCTGGACGGATCGCAGAACGCCGGCATGTTCGGAACGCGCGCCAGCGGAATCGGGATCTGCGGCAGCGGCTTGAGCCGCGCCCCGATGTGGACATCCGTGCACGCCTGCGTGATGATGCCGCGCGCCTGGTGATCGTCCGCGCAGAGAACGCGGACCTGCCCGCAATACATGTACTGCCGCCCGACGACATCGGGGCGCTGGTACTTGCCCGGACGGGTCACCAGATCGCCGCTCTCTACGACGATGTAGGTCTCACCGGCCACCAGGCCGCTCGACGTCCCTCCGGTGAGCAGGACCAGATCGCCCGTCGAGCCGGAGATGTCCTGCTGAATGGCCCCCCGGTCGTAGCGCATCTCAGAGTCTTCCCACGCCATGATCGAGTTCGGCATCGGCTCCGACGGATCGCCGATGTATCCGAAGCAGTAAACATCCGCCTCGGTGCCGAGCGGGATCGGGTTACGCGACCCGCCAACCGCGTCGGCCGCCGTCACGAATCCGACGCTGGCATCGGCGGATGGCGTGAAGCCCTGATCTGCCGCAGTGACGGCTGTAGTCTCGGTCACCAGAGCCGGTGCCGTGGTTCCGGTGCCTGACGTGCTCGCGGCGGCGAGCGGCTGGGCGGTCTCCGAGTCGATCAGGAGCACATCGCCGGGATAGATCCAGTGCGCGTCCGTGATCCAGGTGTTCGATTCCCAGAGCTGCGGCCACATGTAGGCGTTCTTGAAGAACTGCTGCGCCAGGCCCCAAAGCGTGTCGCCGGCCTTGATCGTGTAGCTCTTGGAGCCCGCGGGCCAGGTGGCCGGGTCGGGAGGGTTGTAGGCCGTCCAATGGTCGCCAGCGCGATGAAGCTCGCGCGGAGGAGTTGACGATGACTTCTTCGCCGCCCCGAATAAAGGGAAAGCGGCCACAAGCAGGAGAACGGGAACCACCCTACGCACACTGACCATTTTCCCCTCCCAAGGTTGTCGAGGTCGTGAAAACGTTATCTCAACAAGAGGGAACGGTCAAGGAGGGGTTGCGGGGTCTCGCGGTTGCGCGGTCTCGCGGTGGGGGTGGCGGTGGTCTGGCGTTGTCGGTTGTCAGTTATCGGTTGTCGGTTGTCAAGAAGCCCGATAACTGACAACCGATAACCACCCACCAACTCCCACCGCGAGACCCCGCAACCGCATCACCGCAACGTCAGCACGCCGTCATCCCCACCGCTACCGCCGGCGTGCCGGTCGTCGAACTGCTTCAATTCCCGTTGCCGCTTCTCGTAACGCGACATGACCTGTTTCACGTACGAGCGGGTCTCGCGGAAGGGAGGGACGCCGTTGTAACGGCGGACGTTCCCTTCTCCGGCGTTGTAGGCGGCGATGGTCTTGGTCAGGTTGCCGTCAAACCGGGCGTTGAGGTACTTGAGGTACTTGGCGCCGGCATCGACGTTCTGTTCCGCGTTGTATAGGTTCCGCGCCCCGAGCCAGCGGCCCGTCCGCGGCATGAGCTGCATCAGTCCGCGCGCCCCGACCTGCGACCGGGCGTGCGAGCGGAAGCTCGATTCGGTCTCGACCACGGCAGCGAGAAGGGATGGATCGACGTCGTACTTCTGCGCCTTGGCATGAATGATGTCGCCGAACGGCACTGCATTCGTGAAGAACTCCCGACGGATGGCGACGTTGATCCGCCGCATCTCCTGATGGAAAACGTCGTTAGGCTGCGGCTCCGGTTCCGGCTCCAACGCCTTGTCCAGGAAATGGATGCTGCCCTCGATAAGACCGCCCTGCCCAGCCTGCGTCGGATTCGACGATTCGTTCGTCGCAGTGTCGCTGTCAGCAACGCTCGCGAGAACACGCCCGGACGACGCATGCCTGCCGGTGGCCGGGGTCTTGAGGCTGACGACATCGACGCCCTGGAGCACTTCGGTCACCCCACCGACCGAAAGCGCCGCGCCGACGATGAGCGTTGCCACCCCTCGGCCGCCGATCCAGTGCAGGAGGCGATGCGACTGCGTTTTGCGGCGTACCTTCGCCGAGCGAACAGACAGGGATTCCGTGAGTGAGCGCCGCTTCCTGGCCATCGTCCTCCCTCAGTTATTTTCGCTACGAATAAGACATCAATCGACGCGACGTAACCAAGCGAGAGTGAACCTTAATCCGCCGTTGAGCAAGGTCAGCATTGCCGAAGAGGCGTCAACTCCTTGCGGGTTGGTGCTTTACTCGCCAAAGACGATCGCTGAAAACTTTTCGACACGGCAGTCTCCAGCTCGCCAGGCACCGGGCGGAAGGCCTGCTTTGACGCAGGTCTGGTCGAGAAATGTCTCCCGATCCCACGCGTACTCGGTGGCCACCTGCGGCAGCAGCAGCCCGGCGTAACGCCCTCGGCTGATGATTAGACCGTCGCGGCCGACTTCAATCTCCTCGACGTTCGTGACCACCTCGATCGGACCCATGACCGAGATCTCGAGCTCCAGCAGTTCCAGCTCGCCGGGCCGCAACGGCTCGAAACGAGGATCGCGAAAGGCAGCGGAGATGGCACTCGATGCGATGGCCTTGTAAAGCTCCTCGGCGGCCCGGATCGAGCCGATACAGCCTCGCAGGTCACCATCGCGCGTCCGCAGGGTCACGAAGGCCCCGGCGGGACGGCGAAGAGTCTCATCAAAGTCCTCAGCCTTCCACTCGGGCGCACGGCCGCCGAGGATGGCGGCAATCGATTGCCGGGCGATGCCGAGGAGCGTTTGCCGGTGGTCGTCGCTGAGGTCGAACATGTCAGAGGGAGCGCGAGCGGGCCGTTCGGATGAGCATCAGGTTGCGGATATAGACGATGAGCCCCGGCGCCTGTCCGAAGATGATGACCGGGTCGCGGCGCGCCAAGCCGTAGATCGTCATCAGGATGCCACCGGAGAGCGAGAGGTACCAGAACTCGACCGGCACATGGCTCATCTTCCGTCGCTCGGACGAAATCCACTGCACGAGGAAACGCCCCGCGAACACCGCCTGAGCCACGAACCCGAACGCGGCAAGCAGATCCCAATGCCAGGTGCGTGGGTCGAAGGAGAGGGGGAAGTGCATTGGTGGCAGTTTACGCGGTCCCGACAGGGCTGAGGCCGAAAGGCAATGTTGAATGTTAAATGTTCAGTGTTGAATGTTGAATGAGGTGCGCGGTTTCCATTCACCATTGGACATTGAACATTCAACATTCAACATTGCCTTTTCGGCGGTCACGGCTCCTCCGAAACCTCATATGTCAGCACCCTCTTCGACATCCACCGCACCGCCACGCAATCGGCCAGACCACGGAAGGCGCGGTTCATCGCTCCGTACTTAGAGACGCCGAACTTGCGGGCGCGATGGTTGACCGGCATCTCCACGACCTTGTAGCCGTGCATCCTCACCAGCGTAGGCAGAAAGCGGTGCATGCCGGTGTAGAGGCGGATGCGATCGATGGCCTGGCGCTTCACCAGTTTTAACGAACAGCCGGTGTCGGTGATGTGATCGTTGGTGATCCAGTTGCGGACGCCGTTGCCGATCTTCGACTGCATCTTGCGCGACCAGGTATCGTGGCGGTTCACGCGGACGCCGATGACCATATCGGCCGCGCTCTCCTCGATCATGCACATCATGGCCGGGATGTCGGCCGGATCGTTCTGCAGGTCGGCGTCGAGCGAAACGACGAAGGTGCCGCGCGCCGCGCGCCACGCCGCATCGAGGGCCGCCGTCTGTCCGCTGTTCTTCTCGAACGTCAGCACGCGCAAGGTGGGATGTTTCGCCCGGCTCGCGCGCAGCACTTCGAGACTGCCGTCGGTCGAGCCGTCGTCGACGGCCACGATCTCGTACGGCCACTTCCCGTCGAGCGCCTTGGCGATCTCATCGAGAAGGATGGGGATGTTCTCCTCCTCGTTGTAAACGGGGAAAACGACGGAGAGATGAGGGTTGGACGGCATCAGCGCGGCAGTGTAACGCCGAAGGCGCGCTCGAAATTTGCGGTCGTCGTCGCCGCGACTTCCTCGACCGTCACGCCCCACAACGTCGCCAGCAGCTCGGCCACTTTGATCACGTACGCCGGCTCGTTGTCCCGCCCGCGGAACGGTACCGGCGCGAGAAAGGGCGTGTCGGTCTCGATGAGCACGCGGTCGTGCGGCAGCGCCTTCGCGCAGGCGCGGAGCGAATCGGCGCTGCGGAAGGTGACGATGCCGGAGAAGGAGATGAAGTAGCCGGCGTCGATGAACTTCCGGGCTACCTCCTCCGACTCGGTGAACGAATGGAGGATGCCGCGCGCGCCGCTGGCCGAGAGGATGGCCACCATGTCGTCGGTTGACTCGCGGTTGTGGACGATGATCGGCTTGTCGATCCGTTTGGCCAGATCGAGGTGACGCTCGAAGACGGCAATCTGCGTTTCGCGCGGCGAGTGCATGTAGTGGTAGTCGAGCCCACACTCGCCGACGGCAACGACCCGCGGGTCCGACGCCAAGCGCTCGATCTCCGCGAACGCCGCGTCGTCGCAGTCTTTCGCCTCATGCGGATGAAAGCCGACGGCCGCCCAGACGTCGGCATGCTTCCCCGCGACGGCAACGGTTTCCGGCGCGTCGGAGAGCTTCGTGCCCGGAACGACGAAGCCGCGTACGCCGGCATCCCTCGCGCGCGCGAGCGTCGACTCGGCGTCGGACATGGTCAGGTGGCAGTGGGAGTCGGTGAAGATCATTCGCTATATTCTTACCCGCAGATGACGCAGATGGAACGCAGATAAAAACAAACTGCATCCCCATCTGTGCTCATCTGCGTCATCTGCGGATCAATTCCTCTCCACCAGCATCGACAGCCCCATCCCCCCGCTGATGCACAACGTCGCCAATCCGAGGCGCTTGGACCGCGATGCCAGCGCGTGAAGCAGAGTCGTCGTGATCCGTGCTCCCGTCGCGCCAATCGGATGTCCCAGAGAAATAGCGCCGCCGTGGACGTTGAGCCTGTCGCGATCGAAGTGCAGCTCGCGGTCGCATGCCAGCACCTGCGCGGCGAACGCTTCATTCAGCTCGATGAGATCGATGTCATCGAGCGAAATCCCCGTAGCAGCCAGGAGCTTCCGCGTAGCCGGCACCGGTCCGATGCCCATGATCTTCGGATCGACGCCGGCCTGCGCATAGCCGACGATGCGGGCCATCGGCGTCAGGCCGTGACGCTGCACCGCATCGGCGGAGGCGACGAGCATCGACGACGCCCCGTCGGTGATCCCCGACGAATTGCCGGCGTGGACGGTGCCATTCTTGCGGAAGACCGGCGGCAGCTTCGCCAGAGAGCCGAGGTCGGCATCGAAGCGTGGGTGCTCATCCTTGTCGATCACCACATCGCCCTTGCGGCCGGCCACCGTGACCGGCGCGATCTCGTCGCGGAAGCGGCCCTCGTCGTACGCCGCGCCGGCGCGGCGCTGCGTCCAGACCGCGTATGCGTCCTGCTCCTCGCGCGAGATACCGTAGCGGTCGGCCAGCGTCTCCGCCGTCGCCCCCATCATCTCGTCGGCCAGGGGACAGAGAAAGCCGTCGCGGTACATGCCGTCGACTACTTCGGCGTCGCCCATGCGATAACCCCAGCGCGCGCGCGGCAGCAGGTAAGGCGTATTCGACATCGACTCCGTACCGCCGGCGAGTACGACGCCGGCCTGGCCGAGGCGGATTTGATCGGCGGCGTTCATGATCGAGCGAAGCCCGGAGCCGCAGGCCTGGTTGACCGTGTACGCCGGCGTCTCGTGAGGCAATCCCGACTTGATGGTGATCTGCCGCGCCACGTTCGGTCCGACGCCGGCCTGCCGCGCATTGCCGAAGATCACTTCATCGACAGCTCCCGGATCGATCCCGCTGCGCGCAAGCGTCGCCTTCGCGCTGGCGATCCCCAGCTCCGCCGCGGTGAGCGACGACAACCCGCCGCCGAATTTCCCGATCGGCGTACGGACGGCCGCGATGAGGTAGATGGGGATGTCGAGGCTCGGCACTGTGTCTCCTTCGCGGTTACGGGGTCTCGCGGTCTCGGGGTCTCGCGGCATCCACACCGCGAGACCGCGTAACCGCGAGACTACGCAACCCCTCCTTGCAGCAACGTTACAACCAGCTCCCGATACGTCTCGATTGCGCCGAGAAGATCCTTCTTGGCGATCTTCTCATTCGCGCCGTGGGCGTCGAGGATCGAGCCCGGCCCGAACAGCAGCGGCTTTCCCAGCGCGCTGAGATGCGGTACATCGGTGTTGAACGCGACCACGCGCGAGGGAGCTCCGTCCGGCACGCCCATGAATTGCGGCGGATTGCCGCGGGAGACGGTGATCGTGCCTCCGTGCCGCGCCACGATCGATTGCAGCTTCGCCTGCACCTCATCCGGATGCGTGACCGTGCGGAAGATCATCTGGCACTCGGCCTCGGCCGGAATCACGTTCGGCTTCTCGCCGCCGCGTACGACGCCAACATTGACGGTGGTCTCGCCGAGGTCATCGTCTGAGCCCCAACGAGTAGCGTTGATCTCCGCGATCGCCGCCACCATCTTGTTGATTGCCGAGTCGCCGCGCTCGGGATAGGCCGAGTGGCCCGCGATGCCATCGAAACGGACGAAGCAGGTCAGCGCCCCCTTCGACGCCCGCGCGAACGTCGACTCCGTCGGCTCGCCGACGACGACATACTCCGATCCGATCCCGGCAAACTCCGTGTTGGCCATCTTCGCCCCGATCGAATCCGTCTCCTCGCCGACGACGAAGAGATAGGCGAAGTCGTCGATGCCATCCCCCCGCAGCCGCTCCCCAGCCGCGATCATCGCCGCGATGATCCCCTTCGTATCGCACGCCCCCCGCCCATACAGAAACTCCTCATCCTCGGAGGCCCCGAACCACGGCGGCACGGTATCGATATGCGAGTTGATGATGATGCGAGGCCTTCCGCCCGCCGCCGCGTAGACATTGAACCGCCGCGCGCTGACCGGCTGCTTCCGACACGCATACCCAAGCGCCGCCAGCTCGTCGTGCAGAAAACCGGCAACGTCGATTTCGCTCTCGGTCGGCGACGGGATATCGATGAGCCGCCTCGCGAAGCGAATGGCGTCGAACATAGGGCGCGGATTGTAACTGGTGAGTGTGCCCTGGGAGCGCGGGCCCCTAATCCCGGATCCTCCGCCTGCCCCGCTGTTCCCGCGGGAACTCGTTGAACATCCCCGGAAACGTCGATCGCATACGCGCCAGGTCGGGATCGTCGGGCCAGCGTTGGTCGATCTGGCCGGACAGGCGGCCGATCTCCTCGCGATCGTGCGAGGTGATGGCCAGCGACAATCTCGCCAGTTGTTGTTCGCGGTTGTCGAGGCGGTCGGAGTCGCCGAGGGCCCGGTTCAGCTCTTCGCTTGCATAGTTCAGGTTGCGGTTGAACAGCGCGATCTCGCCCATGCGGAGGTGCGCTTTGGCGTAGTGCGAGTCCTGCATGAGGATGCGATGCAGCGTCTTGCGCGCCTGGATCGAGTCACCGCCTGCGAGTTGGGACATCGCGTTAGCGTAGAGAGTGTCGGCAGAGGACTCGGTGGATGTTGGCTCGGGCACAGGCGACGGTGTTGCCGGTGTGGTGTCGGTGCTCTCGGCCTTCGTGGGGGTCGGTTTCGTCGCGGTTTCAGTCGACCCGACGCGGCGGGTCGACGTCGTGTCCGACGGCGCGGCGGCGGTGTCCTCCTGCTGCTCGACGACGGTCCCCGTATCCGGCGCGGTAACGCTGACCGCGGTCGTCGACGGTGGAGCAACCGGTGTCGTCGCGGTCGTCTGCGTAACCGGTGCCGGCGCTGAACGATACCGGGCGATCACCGCGGCAGCGGCGGCCAGCACGACAAGCATCACTACGATGACCGCCGCCAGCGCGCCGCGGCGGCGCGGTGGTGGTGGTGGCTGCGTTTCCTGCACCGTCTTCATCTGCGATCCGGTGATTACCGTCGCCGCTGCTGCCGCCGGCATGGCCGGGGCAGTCACCGCATTCGGCGAGGTGTACGGCGCCGTCGGCGCGCGGCCCATCTGCGTATCGAGCGCCGTCACCAGTTCCGCGGCGGTGTAGCGCTCGGCGGCATTCTTGCGGAGCGAGCGGCAGATGATCTCGTTCATCGCCGGCGAGATTCCTGGATTCACCAGGTGCGGCTCGGTCGGCTCGTCGCGGATGATCTGCGTCATCGTTTCGGTGATCGTCTCGCCGGCGAACGGCCTGCGGCCGGTGGCCATCTCGTACAACACCACGCCGAGCGAGAAGACATCGGTCTTGCCGTCGACGGCCTTGCCGAGCGCCTGCTCCGGCGACATGTAGTGGATCGTTCCGAGGATCATTCCCTGCTGCGTGACGAATGCGGCGGTCGGCGTGTCGGCCGCCGAGGCCCCCTCGATGCCGACCTGCTTGGCGATCCCGAAGTCGAGAACCTTGACGCGATTGCCGTTGACGATGATGTTGTCCGGTTTGATGTCGCGGTGGACGATCCCCTTGGCATGCGCCTCGGCCAGGGCATCGGCGACGGCACGTCCGATGCGGCAGATCTCCGCTTCCGACAGCCCGCCGCGGCTGATGACTTTCGTCAGCGGCTCCCCTTCCACGAACTCTTCGACGATGAAGATGTGATCGCCGTCCTGCTCGATCGAATGGATGGTGGCGATCGAGGGATGGTAGAGCTGGGCGGCCGTTCGCGCCTCACGCTTGAGCCGCGCCGTCGCCTCGACGTCCGCGACGAAGGATGGCGGCAACACCTTGATGGCGACGGTGCGTCCGAGCCGCGAATCCTCGGCACGCCACACCTCCCCCATCCCCCCCTTGCCCACGCGGGAGATCAGACGGTACGGGCCGAGCTGCTGGTCTGGTGAAAGCATGATGCATTCTGTCATCCTCGGTAGGCCTTGTCTCGCGGAAGGACGCGTTGGATCTTCGTTGCGCCGGACTCCTCATACGTGAAGAGAATTCGCCAATCCCCAATCCGAAGCCGGTACAACGGCGGCTTGAATCCTTCCAGCCTCCGAACATCCCCCGCTTCCTCGCCCAAACGGTTGACCGCTGCGAGAACACGCCTCCTCATTTCAGGGCTCAACCGGTCGAGATCCTTTATAGCCCGCTGTCGCCACTCGATGGTGCGGCTCATTCACGAAATCGCCGCATGACTTCCTCGTGCGGGATCAAAGGCTCACTCTCGTCGAACTCGAGGTCGGCTGGATCGAACGGCTCATCATCGATCGGCGCGTTATCCAGCATAACCTTCAAAGGATCCGGTGCCAGCTCCAGCCCCTTCAACACACGCACCGCCGTGATCAGGTCTTCCTCCGGCAGATGGTCGACAAGGTCATGCAGTGTCTGGCGGGTGTTCATCATTCTTCCTCTGGGCGCGTACATTGTAAGGTGGAATAGCGAGCGAATCCTCTTTCGACCAACGCGGTATGCCGGTTGCACCAGGCAAACAGCAGAGAACGTCGTATGGCTGACCAAAAACCGTGTGTCCGATGTGAACGCCCGATCGATGCCTACGCGCGGTCGTGCGTCTATTGCAGCTGGGATCAGGCCACGCCGCGGCCGGCGGAGACGGCGGCCGTGCCGGTCTCGCCCGCCTACATCCCTCCCGCCGACAATCGGGCCCGCAACATCGTGCTCGGCGGGGGCGCGTTCATCGCCCTGGTCATCATCGCCTTCACCGTCGGGGCGCTGGTGAACCGCGAGCATGGGGACGAGTCGAAGGCATCGAATGCCGGACAGACGGCCGTGGCCGATTCCGCTCCCCGCTCGACCGTGACTCTCGTGCCGGTGGAAGGGGGCGCCAGCTCCGTGCAGCCGGAATCACCGGTCACGACCGCGCCAGCGCAGCCGCCCAGCGCGGGGAACGTCGACATCAACGGCGAGCGCTCCGACGCCACCGCTCTTCCCTCCGAGGCCTATGCGGCAGCGGCACAGCGGGCCAAGGCCGAGCGCCAGGTGCGAACGAACGACGGCACGATCGATCCGCGCACGATCGCCGGCACCATCGAGCCGCGTCCGAGACGCGTCGCTCCCACCGACCAGCCGCAACCGGCACGCGTCGACGCGACGTCACAAACCCAACCGATCCCGCTTTACCAGCCGGTGCCGCCGATGAACGTCGACCGTCCCACCAGCGCCCGGCTCTTTCTCACCGTCGGTACCGATGGCCGCGTGCACGACATCAACGTCGCCCAATCGATCCCCGGCGAGATGCCGCGGCTGATCGCATCCGTGCAGAACTGGCGCTTCCGTCCGGCCACGCAGAACGGCGAGCCCGTGACATCGACGTTCTCTGTCGATATAAACGTGCATCCGCGATGACCGCCGACTCGCCGAACCTCTCCGCCGACCGCATCGTCTGCGCTTCGTGCCGCCACGACATCGACGCGGCGGCGAGGCTTTGTCCCTACTGCGGCGCCGACCCGCGCACCGGCAACAAGCCGGTCGACACGCAGGCGATGCTCCACGAGATGTTCCACACGCGCCAACCGGCGTCGGCCTCGGCGACCGTGGTCGAATTCGCGCGCCAGCGGCAGGGGGTGGTCATCACTCTTGCCGTGCTCCTGGCCATGCTCGTTCTGGCCGGACTCCACGAATACGTGACGCGCCGCAACGCCCGCGACGTCTCCGCCGCCGCCGCCATCCCGCTGACCGACGTCACGGATCTCAGCAACCAGCAGGATGAGAACCGCCCGATTCCGCTGCCCAAACTCGATTACCAGTTCGACGGCCACCCGCAGACGATGCGACGATTCGTGGTCGAGCCGGGCGCGGTGACACCACCCGAGGTGGCGGCAGCGCAGCCGACGGCGACAGCGACGGCGGCACAACCTCCCAAGCACTGAACAGCGCTCCTATAGACTCACACCATGCTGCAGATCGCCGTCGTCGTCATCGCCGTGCTCCTGATCGGCTGGCTGGCCGCCTGGATGCTGGCCCAGAAGCCCGCCAGCAACGCCCAGCAGCTCATTCAGGACCACCGCTACGAGGATGCCGTCACCGCCGCCGCGAACGATCCCCTCCACCGCGCCGAGGCCCTGAAACTTCTCGGCAGATTCGACGAAGCGATCGCGTCCTACCGCCGCTCCGACGACCCCGCCGCCCAGGAAGGCATCGCCCTCTCCCTCGCCCACCTCAACCGCGATCTCGACGACGCCAAACGCCTGATGGAGGAGACCATCGCCCTCCACCCCCAGATCATGGAGTTCCAGGCCCTCGGCCTGGCGTACATCCTCCTCCGCCACGGGGAGCGCGACGACGCGTTACGCATTTATGCCGACAACCTCGAGCTGCTCGAAACCCGCTTCCGAGACGACTACACCGATCCCGATCCGCTGCTTGCGGAGACGCTGGTGATGTTCGCGGCGTTAGCGGAGGCGGCGGGAGATGTGACACGCGCGGCGGCGTTGCGGGCGCAAGCCGCGGCGTGGGCGCCTGGTAGTGTGTGGAGCTAGAAGATTTCACGCGGAGTCGCGGAGAGAAGCAACTCGCGCGGAGAACCTCAAGGAAGCGATCGTAGGATGGCTGTGGGCCGAAGATCGCGTTGTTCAACGCAGATCATAGTCTATAGTCATATACCTATGCTCGACACATTTCGTCGCAGGATCCATCGAGCTTTTCGCAAGTATCGCGGTGTTCACATCCTTCTGAACACACCTTCGCCCGACGAGCTACGGCGACTTGACTATTCGCTTGAGAATATCGAGCGGATGCCCGGCCCGGAACTCCGACATGAGGCCACCGCTTTCAAAGCCGAGTACAAGAAGATCGTGAAGATGTATGGCGTTTGCGGAAACGTCGAAGAGTTTGAAGAGATCTTGGACGAATACGCCGCGGCGTCGAAGCCAATCCTCTACGTCGCTAAATTCGACCTGGAGCGTCTGTTCACAAAGTATGAGAATCGCTTTCCCAATCTGCGCAAGCTTCCGCCGCACGGCCGGGTGGGTATCGAGGTTGGCGGTCGCCGTTCGTTGGGGACAGAGGTAGAGACTTTCCTCCTTGAGGCATCACTGTTTGAGGATATGGCTGCGCTTTGGAATTCTGCTTCGGCTGCGACCATCGCAGCGTTGCCAAAAGACTCAACTGTGCCCGAGGAGAAAAACGCCGCGGCTCTGCGAAGAGCGACGACGAAGGCTGCATTCAGTCTGATGGAGGGCTACCTGAATGGCTTGGCGTTAGACGTTCAGCTCATTTGCAACCCTTCCGCGAAAGAAAAAGTGTTGCTGGAGGAGTGGGACGAGGCGAAGAATCGCCCGGCGCGATTGACCCTTCGGGACAAGATTCTGCAATACGTTAGGATGGCCGCGCTGTCACAACATCCACCGATCCAGGAGAGCAACTCTGATGCGATGGGAATCGTGCTCGCAACGGAATCCGCCGTCCGGCATGCGCTTATTCACCCAACACCGCGACATGTACAGCAGGATCACACGTATCGCGAGAACGTATACCTTAATCTCACGCTTGAGCAGGTACAGGCTGTATGTGACGCGGTCGTGAAGCTGATTCGCGAAATCGGCTCCGAGATAGGGCCGCGATTCGGTGACGTGGAGTCGTGGCTCTTTAACCGTGACGAAACTGGCCGGTATCCTGACCGTCATTTGTCTGAGTGCCGTAATCCGCGCCGCAGCCGCCGCGAGGTCTGTTTTCAGAATCGCGCGATACGAGGCCGACGACCGCAGCAACGGAGTCAAGAATCGACGGCGCGCAGCAAAGGATCGTCGATGCGCGGCGAAGGGTTGTTGGCTGCGCATCGAAGGGTGCGTCGATGCGTAGCGAAGGATTTTCGATGCGTAGCGAAGGATTTTCGATGCGTAGCGAACGATCGTTTGACGCGCGGCGAAGGACCTTCGATGCGTAGCGAACGATCTTCGATGCGTAGCGAAGAATCTTTGATGCACAGCGAACGATCTTCGCTGCGCACAAAGGGTTCTTCGATGCAGAGCGAAGAATCCTCGGTGCGCCTCGGCAGGCGGCCACCGGCTGGAAGGACGCGGTTCTTCACGCCGAGACCTCCGGTTGATGATTCCCCGAAGTGCGCACTCCGGGAGCCCACGGCAGGAGGAGTACAACTCGACTCCCGCATTGGACGAGCACCCGGCACCTGTCCAGCGCTCCCGCTCGTCAGTTGGCCGCTACCTTTTCGGGATGTCAATAGGTAGACCGGCGGTGATCACCGCACACCAGCGGAGTAACGCGACACACCGGCGGAGTAATGCGATACACCGGCGGAGTAATGCGATACACCGGCCGAGTAACGCGATACGCCGGTGGAGTAACGCGATACACCGGCAAAGTAACATGACACGTCGGCTCAGTTACGCGATACACCGGCGGAGTAACGCAACACACCGGCTCAGTTACGTGACACACTGGCGGAGTAACACGACACACCGGCTCAGTTACGCGACACACCGGCGGAGTTAGACGACACGCAGGGCGAGGTTACGCGACACACAGGCGGAGTTACGGGACACGTCAGGTGGAAGAACACGACACGCGGGCGGTGTAACGCGATACGCAGGCGGAGAAACACGACACGCGGGCGGTGTAACGCGACACACGGGCGGAGGAACACGACACGCGGGCGGTGTAACGCGACACACGGGCGGAGGAACACGACACGTGGGCGGTGTAACGCGACACACGGGCGGAGGAACACGACACGCAGGCGGAGTAACACGGGAAGATCTCGAGCGCGCGCCTCCCTCCCCTCGAGAGCCATTCTCCCCCGCGCTTTCCAGCGGGGGATTGAGAATGTGCGTTATGGTCCGCTTACGCTTGCTTTAGCGCCAGCCTGTGAAACTCCCCTCGTATCTTCTGCATCGAATTCGGTGCTGCGCATGGATGAACGCGGTTGGTCATCAGGACCATGATCCTGTCGCGTTCCGGGTCGGTCCAGACGGACGTACCCGTGAAGCCGGTGTGGCCGTACATCCCGGTTGACGAGATCAGCCAGCCGAGGCCGCGGGATTCGTTCAATCCAACAGTTTGGTTACGCGTCGCTTCGTCGACGACGGCGCGGGGGAGCAGTTCGGCGTTGGACCACGACTGGGCGAGGCGGAAGACGGCGCGAGCGGTGGCGAAGAGGCCGGCGTTACCGGCGGTGCCGCCGGCGAAGTACGAGTTGCCGTCGTGGACCTCGCCCCAGATCAGGCCGTCGCGGAGGATGGCAACCTCGGGGTTTTCGGCCATGCGGGCTTCGAAGCGCTGGCCCCATTCTGTCGCTGCGATGCGGGGGCGGAGGGATTCGGGGGGGAGGAACATGGCGTCGGATTCGATGCCGAGGGGGGACAGGATCCGTTCGCGGGCCAGGGTCAGGTAGTCGGGGAGCATCGACCAGAGCAGGACGTAGTTCAGGTCGGAGTAGACCACGCGGGTGCCGGGCTCGTACTCGGGGCCGTGCTCGTGGATGGCATCGACGTAGTCGCGGCGGAGGTAGAGCGGCATCCAGGCGCGGAGGCCTGAGGTGTGCGTCAGAAGAGGGCGGATGGCATCGACATCGAGAAGTTGCAGGGCCAGCGTGGTGGTGATCAGCGGCTTGGTGAGCGACGCGCAGTCGTAGATGGTGTCGAGCGTCGCCGGGATGCGGAGAGGGACGGCGACGGCGTGGCCGAGGGCGTTCTCGTGCTCGATGCCGCGGGAGGAGCCGATGGCGTAGACGGCGCCCGGGAAACTGCCGGCGGCGATCTCGCGGAGGAGGAAGTCGTCGATCGACGTCACGGTGGGCATTGTAACGGGCGGAGAGCGGGCGTCCGCGCCTGCTCCCGGCGGGCGTCTCGCCCGACGGTGGAGACCAACGCGAACGTAACTGTTGGCCATAAACGGCGAAGTCGCCATCCGCGTTTCTCAGGCTCAACCATGCTGTTGCCGGGACCCACCGCCGGGCGAGACGCCACGGCGGGAGCAGGCGAGACGCCCGCTCTCCGTTTTGACCTGCACAGGAACGATTGCGCCACTCCCTGTCAACCGCGAATTTCCCTTTGCAATGAGCGGTTTACGGACGGCGAATTCGCAGCGCGGCGCGCCGGGGGATTGCTGCTAGTATCCGGCGCGTCCAAATCAGAACCGTCAGGTGTTCTTCATTAATGTTTCGTCTCGACAAACTCGAAATCCACGGCTTCAAATCGTTCTACGATCCGGCCCACCTCTCCTTTCCTTCGCCGATGACGGCTGTGGTCGGTCCGAACGGCTGCGGGAAGTCCAATATCTGCGACGCCATCATCTGGGTCCTCGGCGAGAACCGCGCCTCGCACATCCGCGGCGAGACGATGGACGACGTCATCTTCCAGGGCTCGGCCCGCCGCCGCCCGCTGTCGATGGGCGAGGTGACGCTGACGCTGGCTACGACCAACGGCGACAGCAATCATCCGATGTCGGACGACGGCCGCATCACCATCAACCGCCGCGTCTTCCGCACCGGCGAGTCGGAGTTCCGGCTCAACGGCAAGCGCGTCCGCCTCAAGGACATCTCCGACATCCTGATGGATACCGGCCTCGGCATCCGCAACTACTCGGTGATGGAGCAGGGGAAGATCGATCTGATCCTCTCCAACAAACCGCAGGACCGCCGCCGCCTGATCGAGGAAGCGGCCGGCATCACCAAGTACAAAACGAAGCGCCGCGCCGCGGAGATGAAGCTGGAAGAGACGCAGCAGAACCTGCTGCGCATCGACGATACGCTGGCCGAGGTCACCAGGAATCTGAACTCGCTCAAGCGCCAGGCCGGCAAGGCACGGCGGCACAAGGAGCTGAGCGAACAACTGTCGACGGCCAAGCGCGCGCTGTACAAGGGACGCATCGTGGCCGCGCAGGCGGAGCAGTCGGCAGCGGACGAAGGGGTGGCTGCGTCGCAGGCGAGCGAGTCGGAGCTGGCGGCGCAACTGGCGACCGACGAAGCGGAGCTGGCGGAGAACCGTACCTCGCTGACCGGCAAGTCGTCGCGGGCGTCGCATGTGCGCGAAGAGGTGGCGTCGTTGTCAGGCGACGTGGAGCGTCTTCGCTCGTTCATGGAGCAGTCCGAAACGAACCTCGGCGATCTGGTGCAGCGCAGCGAGAACGCGCAGACGCAGATCGCGCAGCTCGAGAGCGAGGGAGCGGAGCAGCAGGCGCTTCTTGACGAACGGTCGCAGGCGCTGGAAGCGGCGCGCGGCGAGCGCAATCGTCTTCGCGAGATCGCCGAACAGGCGGAGCGCGACCGGCAGGAGCGATCCGACGAGGTCCGCCGCCACGAGAAGGCGCTGACCGATGCGCGCGAGATGCTGATGCGGACGATCGCCAAGATCTCCGATGCCCGCAATCAGGTGCATCAGATCGAGGTGGCGGTCGAGAAGTGTGAGTTCTACCTCGGCAAGTTGAGCGAGTCGGCGCGCAAGGCCACCGAGAGCCGCGACGGCGCCCGCTCGCTGAGCGTCGAGTGGGACCAGCGCGTTCACGAGGCGGAAGAGTTGCTGGAGATGTCGCGCCAGCTGGCGCGCGATGCCGTGATCAGGAACGATGAGCTGTCGGTGCGCCGCAACGATCTGCGCGACACGCTGGCCGGGGCGCGCGACCGCGTGTCGCAGATGACGTACAAGATCGATTCGCTGCGGACGCTCCTCATCTCGCTGGAGTCGCAGGACGAAGACGTGCGCCGGGCAATCCTGGAGCTGATCCCGAACGCGACGCCGGCCGCCGAGGCCGTGCGGGCGACGGAAGGATTCGAGGCCGCGCTCGATACGCTTCTGCGCGACGTCTCGAAGGCGGTGGTGGTCGACACCGCGGCGACAGCGACGAATGCCATCGCCCGCCTGCGGCAGCGCGGGGCGGGACGCGGTGCGTTCATCACGCTCGACTACGAGGCAGCCGGCGAGGGCGGACGGCGCGGCGATGCGAAGTACGCGGTGGTGGGCGAAGGTCCGATCGCCGATGCGGTGCGCCTGGCCATGCCCGAGGCATACATCGTCGGCACGCTGCGCGAGGCGCTGGACCGGTCGAAGGAACGTCCGAGCGCGACGTTCGTCACGCTGGAAGGCGACATCGTCCGCGGGCCGCTGGTCATCGGCGGGAAGTCGGAGAATGCCACGCCGGGCGTCTTCTCATTGAAACGCCAGCTCTCGGATCTCGAAGCGGCCCTCGGCAGCGAAGAGTCGCGGGCCAGCGACATCGCCACGCAACTGCAGACGATCGAAGAGGAGCTGCGCGCCGCGGATGACGCGCGGATCCTGGCCGAGGAGCGGGCGCGGACGGCGGAGCAGGAGCTGCGCGAACGGCGCAGCAACCGCGAGCGCGCCAACCAGGAGCTCGACCGCTTCGAGCGCGACCTCGCCGTCGCCTCCGAGGAACAGACGCTGTACGCCGAGGAGAAAGAGCAGCTCATCGCCCGGAAGAACGCCGCCATCGCCGGCCTGCAGCAGCTCGAACAGCAGGAAACCGATTGCCAGGAGCAGATCCGGCAGCACGAAGAAGAGCTGGCAACCCTTCGCTCGACGTTCGAAGCGGTGACGGAGGCGGCGTCGAAGGCGCGCGTCGACGTCGAGGCGTCGGCGGGGAACGTGAACGCCATCCAGCGCGAGCACGAGAACCTCTCGCGCATCGTCATCTCCCTCGGCGCGCGGACGACGCAGCTCCAGCAGGAGATCGAGTCGCTGGCGCGCAAGCGCGAGGAGACGGAAGCGGCAGTGGAGCGTTCACGCGGCCAGCTCGATGCGTCGCTCACGAAGCTGCACGAGCTGAGCGAGGTGCGCGTCGGTCTCGAGGCGGAGGTCGCCGATCTGCAGGTGCGCGTCGAGGAGCTGGAGACGCGCGCGGTGGCGTCGCGCGATCTGTGGAACACGGCCAAGGATTCGCTTTTCGAATCGGAACGGCGCCGGGACCGGGCCAGGTCGGCCTTCGATCTGCTGCGCGAACAGATCTCGCTCGACCTTCACGCCGGCATCGATGCCCTGGCCGACGTCGAGCCGCCGGCGGACGACGAGGGGCGCGCGGCACTCGAAGCGGAGGTGGCCAAGCTGTCGGACGGTCTGGAGAAGATCGGGCCGGTCAACGTGCTGGCCATCGACGAGCATACGGAGCTGGAACAGCGCGAGTCGTTCCTGCGCACGCAGCGCGACGATCTGGTGCAGGCCATCGAGTCTCTGCGCGGCACGATCCGCAAGATCAACCTGACCTCGCGCGAGCTGTTCCGCGATGCCTTCAATGCCATCAACGAGTACTTCACGGAGATCTTCATCTCGCTCTTCGGCGGTGGTACGGCCCGGATGCAGTTGCTGGATGAGGAAGACGTGCTGGAGAGCGGCATCGAGCTGGTGGCGCAACCGCCGGGGAAGAAGAACCAATCGATCGCGCTGCTCTCGGGCGGCGAGCGCGCGCTGACGGCGCTGGCGTTGCTGTTCGCGATCTTCCGCTACAAGCCGTCGCCCTTCTGCATCCTCGACGAAGTCGACGCCCCGCTGGACGAGATCAACAACGAGCGCTTCGTCCGCCTGGTCCGCGACATGTCGCGCGACACGCAGTTCATCGTAATCACGCACTCGCGCCGAACGATGGAGGCCGCGGATGTGCTTTACGGCGTGACGATGGAGGAAGCCGGCTGCTCGCGGCTGGTGTCGGTGAATTTCGCGGAGGTAGAGGCTTAAGGCTTTTCATACGTTTCGGGATCCTTCTTACCTACGTCCATCTCCATCTGTGTCCATCTGCGTCATCTGCGGATAAATCGTACCTCGGCACGCCACCGCCGCAAGGATGATCCCGATCGCTGCGGACGCCAGCACGTCGCTCGTCCAGTGTCGAAACGCGAGGACACGCGACACCGCAACGGACAGCGCAAGCAGAAACGCGGCGATACGCATGGTTCGCGAGGGGGAGGAGAGCATCAGCACTCCTGCCAGCGCGAAGGCGCCGACGGTGTGGCCGCTGGGGAAGGAGGTGGAGGCGGCGCGGACGTGATGGAAGGGGCCGAGCCAGAGCTCGGGGCGGGCGCGGCCCGCGGTGTACTTGACGATCTGGACGGCGACGCCGGCGGCGGCGCCGGCATAAGCCATGGCCACGGCGTAGGCGACCCAGCGGTGCTGCCGGTAGACGACGCCGGCGATGAGAAAGAAGAGGACCACCATGGCCGGGTTCATGCCGCCGCCGAAACGGTTGGCGATGCGTATGGTGTCCTGCACGCCGGCCGACTGAATCAGCTCGGCCCACGCGGTGACCGTCGCGTCGGCGAAACGCCAGACCAGAACGACGGCGATGGCGGCGCAAACGGCGGCGATGGCGTCCATCCTGCGCATCCGGATACGCGTGGCACGCATGAGCGACCAGGCCTCGCCGAAGTCGGCCGGTTTGTAGGCTCTGCTCGGATGGAGGAGCGCGAGCGCAAACAGGCCGGCGATGCACCAGAAGGCGGCGTCCCATGCCGGAGCCTCCCGGCCGAGGAAGGAGACGTTGTCGACGGCGAGATGGGCGTGGCAGCAGAGCTGATTGATGGCGATCGCCGGCGACGGCCAGAAGACCGACAAGGCCAGCAGGGCGATGAAGCCCACGGCGGCGAGGCGTCGCTTACCGTCGATAGACATAGAACCACTTTCCAATCATGCGGACGGTATCGACGACCTGGTATCCGGACAATGCCGGGGCGATCTCGCCGGCGTGCGCGCGCGCGGCCACGATCACCGTCGGTGACGACAGCGCCAGCGTGTAAGGGGTTGCATAGCTGACCAGCTCGAACCTGGGCGGCAGATCGCGCGTCCAGAGATAAGGGGCGGCGTAGAGGGCGATCTGCTCGGGCGGGACGTTCTGCTTTTCCAGCGCCACGACGAGCGGGTGCGTGGAGGCAAGGTCGTTGACGACCGGCATCAGCACGATGGCCAGGAAAACCATCGCCACGATCGGTACGAGTCCGGTGGCGATCGTCGACGTGATCAGAGAGCCGCGAAGGGCGATGACGAAGGCGATGATCGCCGCGACGGCGGTGACGATGCAGAGAGTCCTGACCGACGGCAGGTGGAGCAGTGCGGCTTCGGGACCCTGGAGGTTTTTCGGGGCGATGAGGAGCGCGGCCACGGCGACGAGCAGGATCAGAGAGATGGTGATCAGGTTTGCGGCTCGAGCGGCGGTAGACACGCGGGCGAGACGCCCGCGGTCCCAGGGCTGCGCAACGAGCTCAGCGATCAGTAACGCCAGGGGGGGGATCATGGCCATCATGTAGACGTCGAGTTTGCTGCTCATGACGGAGTACGGGACGACGACGGCGATGATCCAGTTGATGAGGAAACGGTGCGTGCGCCAGAGGGCGATGACTGCGGCCACGCCGAGGAAGAACCAGGGGAAGAGCGTGGCAGGGAGGTGAATGATGTAGAACCAGGGGGGCGCGTTGTGAACCCATGAAGAGATGGCGCGGCCAACGGTCTGTTTGACGATCACGTCGTGCGTGTAGGCGCTTCCGCCGAGGAGCATGGCAGGGACGAACCAGAGCAGAGGGATCACCGTCATCGCCAGAATGGCGGGGGCGTAGTTCCCGCGCGGTGCGCGTTTGCGTCGCGCCCATTCGAGGAAGAAAAGAACGATGGCGATGACCGGGGCCATCGGACCCTTGATCAGAATGGCCACGCCGATGGCGATGCCGCACCAGAGCAGGGCACGGAAATCGTCGCGCTCGAAGAAGCGCTCGAGCTGCCAGAGCGCCAGGACGATGAAGGCGGTGAAGCTGACGTCCATCCGCGCCGATTGTGCCGAGGTCCAGATCAACATCGACGATCCGCAGACGAAGGCTGCCAGAGGACCGCCGATCTTCCACATCAGCCAGAGCAGAAAGATGAACGCCAGCAGCGACGGCAGGACGAAGGCCCACGTCGAATAGATGCCGAGGGGGAAGGTGAAGAGGTCGATGAGCCAGAAATGGATGGGCGGCTTGTGCGTGAACGGCATGCCGTTCAACGTCGGCAGGAAGAAGGCGTGCGTCGACCGCATCTCGCGAACGACCTGGCCGTACTTGGTCTCATCGCCGACGAAGAGGTCGCGCTGCATTGGAGTGATGAGCGCCGCTGCAACGAGGAGCGCGACTGCGGTGATGAGGATCGGACGCGGCATGCGGGGGGTAGATTAGTAGATTCGTGGATCAGTGGATTAGTAGATTAGAACTTCGAGACTCGATCCGATCTACCAATCCACTATCTACTAATCTACTAATCCACTGATCGACTCCTCCGCAACAAAAAAGACCGCGAGGTAACCCCCGCGGCCTTTCGCTGATCAGGTGTGTCGTCGTTTCCGCTACGCCATGGCGTTGGATGTTTCGTACGAGCGGATCCTGGCGGCCATCTGGTCCTTCAACTGGAGTTTTCGCTTCTTCAACGTTTTCTCTTCGAGCTCTTCGTCGATCGAGACCTCATTCTTGGTCGTGAGCTCGCCGAGGCGCGACTCGCATGCGTGATGCTCATCGAGCCATTTGCGGAACTCTTCGTCTTCGGTGCTGAGAATCCGTTGAATGTCAGCGATTTGATTCGACATCCTCTATCCTCCTTCGAAGTACCTTCACGTGAAATTGTAGCACTCTGCACACGAACTTTCGATCACGCTAAGTGGCGCATTCCCAGTGGGTTGCCGTGACACGATGACGTACATTTCCATCGGCTTCTGCTTTGCACTACCATCGCGCCAATGCGGAAAGTGCCATTTGCGCCCGAGGGATGGCTGTTCCTGATTCCCGTTCTGATCCTTACCGCCGCGGCGCTGTTGATTCAGTGGACCGTCGCAGCCATCGTTCTCGGCCTGCTCTCCCTCTTTCTCATCAACTTCTTCCGCGATCCGCATCGGATCGGCTCGGAGCATCACGTCGACGTCCTCTCCCCCGCCGACGGTACGGTGGTGCAGATCAAAGACATCCCCGACGGCGATATCTGGCCGGGGCTGACGAAGCAGGTCAGCATCTTCATGTCGGTGTTCGACGTTCACGTCAACCGCGCGCCGATCAGTGGGCGGATCATTCACTACCGCTACAACCCGGGAAAGAAGATTGCCGCCTTCGCGGAGAAATCGTCGACGGAGAATGAACAGAATCTCATCGTCGTCGAAGACAAGCACGGCGCGACGCTGGCCTTCAAGCAGATCGCCGGCCTGCTGGCGCGGCGGATCGTGTTCGATAAGAAAGAGGGCGACGAGGTCGTGCGCGGCGAGCGCGTGGGGATGATCAAGTTCGGCTCGCGCGTGGACATGTTCTTTCCCGCTGGTGCCGTGATCAAGGTCGGGATGCGGGACAAGGTGAAGGTCGGGCTGACGGTCGTGGCCGAGCTCGGAGCGAAGTGATGCAGAGGCCGGACGTCCGGAAGAACCTGCGCCGCGGCGTCTACATCGTGCCGACGCTGTTCACGATGCTGAACATCTTCTTCGGCTTCCGCTCGATCGTGAACAGCATGCGCGCCGTGCAGGCAATGACGGCAGGCCAGCACGATCGCGCCATCACCTGCTTCGAGATCGCCTGCGTCTCGCTGCTGATCGCGGCCATCTTCGATACCTTCGACGGGCTGGCCGCGCGCCAGCTCGGCGCCACGAGCGAGTTCGGGAAGGAGTACGACTCTCTGGCCGACGTTGTCACGTTCGGCTGCGCCCCGGCGGTCCTGGTCTACGCCTGGGGCCTGCAGCCGCTCGGCAAGCTCGGCGTCGGCATCGCCTTCCTCTTTCTGGTCAGCGTGTCGCTGCGCCTGGCGCGTTTCAACGTGATGACCGGGAAGACCGACTACCGCTACTTCGTCGGCCTGCCCAGCCCGGCCGGCGCGCTGACGATCGCGGCGCTCATCTATTACGCGCCGGCGCCGGTGTTCGACCGGCAATTCGCCATCGTCATCATGATCCTGACCGCGTGCACGGCATTCGCGATGGTGTCGCCGATCCGCTGGCGTGCCGGGAAGGGGCTCAACTTCCAGAAAGGGCGGCCGTTGATGGTCGTGGTCGTTCTCGCGGCGATCATTGCCGTCGGCTTCTCCTGGCCGCGCCCGTTCGGCCTCGGCCTGGCCCTCGCCTACCTGGCCTCGGGGCCGATGATGCGTCTGTGGTCGATCGCCTTTCCGGCGCGTAAGGCGGACGACGTGCTACAAATCGCGCCGCAATGATCGATCCCAAATCCGCCGCCGGCTATCGCGTCGGCATCGTCAACCCGCAAACACTCGTCGGTGGCGAGATCCAGTCCATCCTCCGCGAGCGCTCGTTTCCTTACGCGAAGATCGTCCTGCTCGACAGCACCGGACAGTCCACCGGGATGCTGACGGAGATCGGCAATGAGCCGGCTGTCGTCCTTCCCGTGTCCGACGACGAGCTGGAAGACTGCGACGTCGTCCTCTTCTGCGGCCCCGCGGAAGGGAACCGCGAGTGGATTCAGCGCTACGACGAGGACAACTTCGTGGCCATCGACCTCTCGCAGCCTTCGAGCGCGGCGGACGGGCGGCTGGCCGTCGCCGGCGTCAATCTCGAAGGGATCGACAGCAGCGATCGTCTGCTGGTCTCGCCGCATCCGATCGCCATCCCCATCGCCATCATTCTTCATCAGATCGCATTGCTCGGCCGCGTGGAGATCTGTACCGCCACGGTCGTGCAGCCGGCGTCGGAGTTCGACCAGCTCGGCATCGAGGAGCTGGCCACGCAGACGATCAGCGTGCTGAACATCCAGACCGTGCCACACGAGGTCTTCGATCGGCAACTGGCGTTCAATCTCTATCCCGCCACGGAGCGGAACGAGGAGTTCATCACCACCCAGGTCCACGCGCTCACCGATCCCGGCACGCAGGTGGCGCTGCTGGTGACGCAGGGGACGGTCTTTCACGGCCATACCTTTTCGCTCTTCGTGAAAACGAAAGAGGATCTCGCCCTCGACCGGATCACGGCCACTCTGCGCGCGAGCGCAGCCATCGCCTTCGCCGAGGGTGATCAGGCATTCGGAACGATCGACGCGGCGGGGAAGGATGAGGTATTGATCGCCGAAGTGCGGCCCGATGCCTCGATCCGCGGCGGCTTCTGGGTGTGGGCCGTCTGCGATAATCTCCGCCGCAGCTCCGCGCTGAACGCCGTTCTGATTGCAGAGAAGGTGCTGTTCGGGAGCGGAGTGACGAATTGAAGAAGCGTTGTCGGTTATCGGTTTTCGGTTGTCAGGTGGCCAATCGTCCGGCCCCTGGTCCCGACAACTGATAACCGATAACCGACAACCGACTACAAGCGAACCAAGGAGAACCAGGCACATCATGCAAGACTTCTACGAACCCAAAGTCGGCGACATGGCGCCCGACTTCAAACTTCCCTCGACGCGCGGCAAGGAGATGACGCTGAAGGAGCATCGCGGCAAGGACGTGATCCTCTACTTCTATCCGAAGGATGACACGCCGGGATGCACCGCCGAGGCCTGCTCGTTCCGCGATCACGAGTCCGATATCTCCAAGGCGCACGCCGTCGTCCTCGGCGTCTCGACCGATTCGCTGGAGAGCCACGACAAGTTCCGCGGCAAGTACGACCTGAACTTCCCCCTCCTCTCCGACTCGACCGGCGACATCGTGAAGATGTACGGCGTCTGGAAAGAGAAGAACATGTACGGCAAGCGCTACTGGGGCGTGGCCCGCACGACGTTCTGGATCGGTCCGGACGGCCGGATCAAGAAGATCTGGAAGAAGGTCGATACGAAGAAGCACGCGGAAGACGTGCTGGCGGAATTGAACGGGTAACGGGGTTGCGCGGTCTCGGGGTTGCGCGGTCTCGCGGTGGTGGTTTCTGAGTTTCTGGGTTGCTGGGTGAACATCTGCCGAGCAACCTTGCAACCCAGCAACCTTGCAACCCTCACCGCGAGACCAATGCCTCCGCAGTGCGTCGAATAAACGAACTCGACTCTTTACGAGTAGAGCTTGTTTGAGAACGCACGAATGACCGCCGAGGCCCTGTTGACAGATGAGATTCCCAGCCTCGAGACCGCAGGACCGCGAGACCTCGAAACCGCGAGACCGCGAGACCCACGGATACCGACGCGGTCATCAGGAACGGAGCCGGCGCTCCTCGCGGTCATCCGCGCGGCGCGCGACGGGGACGAGCGTGCCTTCGAGGAGATCATGCTCGCATCGGAACGGCGTGTGGCCCTCCTGGCCTGGCGCATCCTCGGCGATGCCGAAGAGGTGAAGGAAGCGACGCAGGAGACCTTCCTCCGCGTCTTTCGCCATCTTCGCAAGTTCGACGAGCATCTCGACTTCTTCGGCTGGCTGTTCCGCATCGCCGTCAACGTCTGCCGCGACATCGAGAAGAGGCGCAGACGGCGCTGGATCTTCGCGCCGGCTGACGAGGGGATGTCGGTGGCAAGCGACGCCCGTGCCGCCGACGACGTGATGGCCGCGCGGGATGATGCCGCCCTTCTGACGCGTGCCATCGACGCCCTTCCGGCGAAGGAGCGGATGGCGGTCATCCTGCGCGAAGTCCAGGAATTGCCCACCGAGGAGGTTGCCGCCATCCTCGGCAGCTCGCCGGCCACGGTGCGGGTGCAGGTCAGCAAGGCGCGCGCGAAGCTGCGCGTGTGGATCGAAGCATGGCGCGGAGGTGCGCGATGAACATGACCGGTTTTCGTTCGCAGCAACCGTTGAATGACGACGACTTTGCGGCTATTCGCCGCAACGTGATGACGGCGGTCGCCGCGCGCAACAAACGGCGGCTCTTTCCGATCGTGATGCGCTTTGCGATCGCCGCCGCGGTGATCGTCGCCATCGGTATTGCCCTGTTTCCGCGCCGCACGGCGACGCCGGCCGCGGCCACGCCGGCGAAGCGAACCGTCGTCATCGCAAGCGCCCCGGTACCGGCACCCACACCGATGGTTGCGCCTGTCACGACGCAACCGCCGATCGTTCGTGTTGCTCATCGGCCACGCCGGCAGCGGTCGCCCCATATCGAGTTAGCCTGCCAGAACATCCGTGTCGAATTCCGGACGTCGGATCCCGACGTCCGCATCATCTGGATCGCGAGCCAGACCCCACCACAAACAGGAGGCAAATCATGAAACGGATCACCATCATCATCGCGGCACTGCTGATCGCCGCAAGCGCCATCGCCCAGGAGAAGAAGGCGGACGACGACTACAACACCGTCCGCGAGTTCCGCAGCAAGGTCTTCGAGGTCCACAACAGGGAGGCGAACGACGTAGCCGCGTCCATCAGATTATTGGGCAGCGGCTTCAAAGGAGCAGGCCTGAGCGTCAACAACGAGCTCCACACGATCACCGTGCGCGATTTTCCGGAGAACCTCGCCGCGATGGAAGGGGCGATCACCCGCCTCGACCACGCCATCGCCGACGCGCCGGACATCGAGATGAAGATCTCCGTGCTGATCGGTTCGAAGACGCCGCTCGCGGGCGCGGCCTCGATACCGGACGAGCTGGCGCCGGTCGTCAAACAGCTCGAATCGACGCTGCGCTATGCGCACTACGGCCTCATGACGGCCACCATTCAGCGTACGAAGCCGGGCAATGGCATCGAGGGCTCCGGCGTCGCCGAGCCGACGCTCCTCGGCATGACCGTCAAGGAGGGGCTGCCGATCATGTACAACTACCGCCTGCGCCGCATCACCGCCACGAGCGGTGAACGGCCCTCGGTCGACATCGATAGTTTCAACTTTTCGATGCGCGTGCCGATCAGCATAGGTGGCCTCCAACAACCGACGCAGTATCAATCGGTCGGCTTCGAAACACCGGTGTCGGTCCGCCAGAACGAGAAGGTGGTCATCGGAACGACCACGATGGGAGAGAAGGCACTGATCGTAGTGGTAACCGCGACGGTGGCGGCGAAGTAGGTAGCCAACGTAGGTCGGACTCTCTTGTCCGACCGGTACTTGCGCCGCCGTCAATCGAAGCCCTGCGGCGGCTACGTCAGCAGTTGCGCAAGCTCCGGTCGGACTAGAGAGTCCGACCTACGTTTTAACCTAGCGCTTTGCGCGCGGTTCCTTACACCGCAGCCGGTTTGAACGCGCGAAGCCGCTTGCACGCCTCTTCGAGCGATTCGAAGTCCTTGGCAAAGCAGAAGCGCAGCATCCTCTTGCCCACCTCGGAGACGAAGAACGCGGAGCCGGGAACGGAGGCGACGCGCGTGGACTCGAGCAGCGCCTGCGCCGCTTCCTTGTCGTCGCGGAGATCGTCGGGGATCTTCGCCAGCATGTAGTAGGAGCCCTGCGGGATCGACGGGACAAAGCCGGCCTCGGTCAGGGCCTCGGCGAGCATGTCGCGTTTCTTCTGGTAATCGGCGGCCATGTTCCGGTAGTACTCGTCGCCGATTTCCAGGGCGCGGGCCACACCCCACTGAAGCGGGGTTGGTGCGCAGATCGAGAAAAGATCGTTCATGAGGCCGATGGGGCCGGCCACGCGCTCGTCGGCAATGACGTAGCCGACGCGCCATCCGGTGATGGAAAACGTTTTCGAGAACCCGCTGATCGTGATCGCGAGATCGCGGCAGGACGGGATCGAAGCAACGGACACGTGTTTCCGCCCGTCGTAGACGATGTACTCGTAGATCTCGTCCGTGAAGATCCAGGCGCCGAACTCGCGGCACAGTGCGCCGATCTGCTCCAGCTCCTCGCGCGTGAACATCTTTCCGGACGGATTCGAGGGCGTGCAGACCACGATCGCTTTCGTCTTCGGGCTGAAGGCCGCACGAAGAGTGTCGAAGTCGATCGTCCAGTCCGGTGCCTTCAGCGGAACGAATTTCGGCTCGAAGCCAAGGACCTTGAAGGTGTTCAGGTGATATCCGTAGTACGGCTCGAAGAGGATGACTTCATCGCCGACATTCAGGGTGGCCATGGCTGCCGCGAGAAACCCACCGCTCGATCCGACCGTGACGACGATCTCCTTCGACGGGTCGGCTGTGAATCCATTGTGACGCTCGACCTTGCGGGCGATGCGCTCGCGAAGCACGTCGATCCCCTCGAACTTCGAGTAGGTGGCCTTGTTCGAGCGGATGGCGTCGCAGGCACCCTCGACGAGCTCCGGAATGGTCGGGAGGTCGCAGATACCCTGCCCGAGGTTGATGCCGCCGACGCGCTCGCACTCACGCGACATACGGCGGATATCGGACTGCACGAGGCCACGGAGACGATCGCTGATCTGGTTCATAGCGGAAGTTTAAAGCACAGACGCCCATCTCGGCGCCGGCTCGTTGTCGGAAGAGTGAGCCTGCCAAGCTCCGGCACAGACAAGAGTGTCTGTGCCACATTGGTCCGTTGTATTTGGAAACATCCCCGTGCTGCGGCTCGTAGTCCGAGACGATGTGGCACAGACACTCTTGTCTGTGCTTTCGAAACTACGACGGCTGGAACCTGCCCGCCCACCACTCCCCCTTCGCGCGTTCCTCGACCAGCACGAGGCTGTGTCCGGCACAAGCATGCACGACATCGTCCCGTTTGACGACCAGGATGCCGCTGAGGATGAGAGAGCCGTCAACGTGCGGCTTCACTTCGCCGAGGAGCGGAATGATGACCTCGGGGATGATATTCATCGTCACGATGTCGAAGACTCCGCCGCGGAGGGCCTCGATGCTGCCGATGAATACCGGCATCCGTTCATCATCGACGCCGTTGCGAACGCGATTGTCGCGCAGTGCGGCGAAGGCATCGACGTCGTTGTCGAACGCGATCACCTGCTCCGCGCCGAGGCGGCACATGGCCAGGGCCAGGATGCCGCTGCCGGAGCCGACGTCGAGCCCTCGTTTCCCCGCGACGTCGAGCGTTTCGAGAATCCCGATGCAGAGCGACGTCGTCTCGTGCGAGCCGGTTCCGAAGGCCTGCTCCTGCGGCACGATCAACGTGTGACGCGAGGTATCGCTGGGGATCAGGGCCCCATCCGGGGCGACGACGAAACGCTCACCGATGAACAGCGGCTCCAGCGACTGCTGGTAACGATCGAGCCAGTCGACGCGATCGCGATCAGCAGCATGGATCTCGATCCCTTCGACATCGGTCATTTCCTGCGCCGCCGCGTCGCGATCACCGGCGCTGTCGAAGTAAGCGGAGATCGTGGTCGTCCCGTTGATCTCGATCGATGAGCTGCCGGTCGACGGGTTCAGGTAGAGCCGCGACTGCACGATCTCTTCGAGCGCGGCATCGCCGGCGTCGAAGGAGATCTCAAGGATGAAATCTTTCACGCCCGTGCGCCGAACGACTCGTCGTAGTCTTCCATCGCCGCCTGCACCACGGCATGCGCGTGCGAGGCGCCATACGAGCCCGAGACGCGGACACGGGCAGGCTCGCCGGGGACGAGTTTGTACGTCGAGAAGTAGTGCTCCAGCCGCTCGACGAGCACCGCCGGAACATCGCTCAGATCGTGAGCCTCACCCCAGACGTAATCACCCTGCAGCACGGCGATGATCTTGTCGTCGGCCTCATCGCGGTCGACAAGCTGCAGTCCGCCGATGACGCGCGCGGAGAGGATGATCTCCGACTTGTTGATGGGCCGTTCGCTGAGAACGCAGATGTCGAGCGGATCGCCGTCCCCCCGCTTCGTCACCGGAGTTAACGCGGCCACGCGCGGTCCGCAATACGTTCGCGGGATGAACCCGTATAGGGCGGGCGGCTGGGAGGAGGTACGCTGCGGCCGGTCTACGCGAAGATACCCGGTCGCTTTGTCGACCTCGTATTTGATGAGATCGAACGGGGTGATCTCGATGTACGCGTTGACGATCCGCGGCGCATCGGCACCGGCGTTCAAGCCATGCCAGGGGTGGGGGCGCCACTGCGAAAAGGTCTGGCCGGGCATTGGGGGATTCTAGCCTGCATGCTCACGAGGCACCCTCTTGAAAAGACGGCCGAAAGGTGGGTCGGACTCTTAGTCCGACCCGTACTTGGGAGAGCGGTAGTTGAGAAACTGCCTCTCTTCGCAGCCCTCGCGAGCACCGGTCGGACTAAGAGTCCGACCCACGTTGGTCTTGCGGTGAAAGGCGAGCCAACGAAACTGTCGACGGAACGGACTGTCGGCGACTCCGCTCTGCCCGTGAGACTGCACGCTAGCGCAATGCCGATGGCGGTAAGCTCTCGCAATGGACTTCGCGATCTGCGTACGAAATACCGGCTATCGAGCCTCGCTGGAGTTGCGCAAACTGTACCGGGTGCTTCCGGATGCGTTCGCCGACGCGCATCAGATGATTCGAGTCATCGACGAGTCAGGCGAGGACTATCTGTATCCATCAAAATTCTTTGTCCGCGTCGATTTGCCGCACACGCTCGAACGAGCGCTCGAAACGATTGCCTAAACTACGGGTTCGTGAAGAAGTCCTTCACCTTCCCGAACACGCCCTTGTCCTCCAGCGGCGTTTCCCCCTCGGCCTCCGCGTAGCGCTGCAGGAGATCGCGTTGCGATTCGTTCAGCGACGTGGGGATGCGGACGGAGACGTGGACGTAGTGATCGCCGCGGCCGGAGCCTTGCAGGAACTGGACGCCTTTGGATCGCAGCCGGAAGACCTGACTCGGCTGCGTGCCGGGCGGGATGCGCAGCGACTCGGTACCGTCGATGGTGTCGATCTGCATGTCCGCGCCGAGGGCCGCCTGCGTGAAGGTGACGGCCTGCTCGGAATGGATGTCGTAGTCGCGGCGTGTGAACCTGGCGTGCTCGCGAACGGAGAGAAAGACGTAGAGATCGCCCGGCGGGCCGCCGTTGAAGCCTGCCTCCCCTTCGCCGGCCACGCGCAGGCGGGAGCCCTCGTCGACGCCGGCGGGGACTTTGACCGAGATGGTCTTCTCCTCGTGCACGCGGCCCGCGCCGTCGCATTTCGCGCATGGGTCCTTGATCACTTTCCCGGCGCCGCCGCACTGCGGGCAGGTCCGGGCCACGGCGAAGAATCCCTGCGAGTAGCGCACCTGTCCGCGGCCGCCGCACCCCGTACACGTCACCGGTTGCGTGCCTGCCTTGGCGCCGCTGCCGTGGCAGACCTCGCAGGTGGCCACGCGCGGCACGTCGATGGTGACGTCCTTGCCGAAGACGGCTTCCTCGAACTCGAGGGTGAGGTCGTAGCGGAGATCGTTGCCTCGTGTGGCACGGGCGGTGCGGCGGCGGCCCGTGCCGAAGAAGTCGCCGAAGCCGAAGAGGTCGCCGAGGATGTCGCCGAAGTCGGCGAACTGATTGGGATCGAAGCCTCCCCCGCCGACGCCCTGATGTCCGAAGCGGTCGTACCGCGCGCGCTTCTCATCGTCGGAGAGAACGCCATACGCTTCCGCGGCTTCCTTGAACTTCTCCTCGGCGTCGGCATCGCCAGGATTCTTGTCAGGGTGGTACTTCACCGCCAGACGGCGGTAGGCCTTCTTGATGTCGTCGACGGTGGCCTCGCGGACCAGACCGAGGATCTCGTAGTAATCGCGTTTTTCTGTCGTTGCCATCTTTGTCAAATATTGTCGCCGGGAACGTTCATCTTCATCGGGTTGTAGAGCATCACGCTGGTGAGGATGCGCGAGGCCGTCTGCAGATCAAAGATGGCGTCGTTCAGACGCTGCCTCTCCTCCGAGGTCACCGACTCTTTCGATTTCAGAATGCACTTCTGGACTTTGTCGCGGTCTTCGTCGTTCAGCATCTTGCCGAACTCACGAAAGACCTTGTCGTTGGTGTAAATCATTCCCTCGAGCTTGTTCTGTAACATGCGGATCTCGCGGCGCGAGGCGTCGCTGCGGGAGTGTTCGGCTGCCTCGCTGACGAGGCGGTCGATCTCATCCTCGGACAGGCCGCCGGCGGGATTGATCTGTACGCCGGTGGACTGGCCGGTAGCCTGATCGCGCGCGGTGACGCTGACGATGCCGTTGGAATCGATGGCGAAGGTGACCTCGATCTGGGGAACGCCGCGCGGAGCGGAGGGAATGCCGACCAGATCGAACTTGCCGAGGGACTTGTTGTCGCGCGCGAACTCGCGCTCGCCCTGCAGCACATGCACGGTGACCTTGCTCTGATGATCGGCCACGGTGGTGAAGATCAGCGAGTTCTTGGTGGGGATCGTCGAGTTGCGCTCGATGACTTTCGTGAAGACGCCGCCGTGGGTCTCGACGCCGAGCGAGAGCGGCGTGACGTCGAGCAGGATCATGTCCTTGATGTCGCCGCGCAGGATGCCGGCCTGCACGGCCGCGCCGACGGCCACGACTTCATCGGGATTGATGTTGCGATTCGGCTCTTTGCCGAACGCCTTCTGCACCGCCGCGACGACCCGGGGCATACGGGTCTGGCCGCCGACGAGGACAACCTCGTCGATGTCCGCCGCGGTGAGGTTTGCCTGCTTCAGCGCGTCGTTGACGGGATCGATGGTCTTCTGGATCAGATCCTCGACCATCTTCTCGAACTCGGGGCGTGTGAGCACGCTGTTGAGATGCTTCGGGCCCGAGGCGTCGGCGGAAATGAAGGGAAGCGTGATGCGCGACTCCTCGGAGACCGACAGCTCGTGTTTGGCGCGCTCGGCGGCTTCCTTCAGACGCTGCAGGGCCATGCGGTCGTCGGCCAGGCTGATTCCGGTATCGCGCTGGAAGCCTTCGATGAGCCAGTCGATGATGCGCTTATCGAAGTCCTCGCCGCCGAGGTATGTGTCACCCGAGGTGGAGAGCACTTCGAAGAGACCGTCTTCGAGTTTGAGGATGGAGATGTCGAACGTGCCGCCGCCGAGGTCGTACACGGCGATGCGCTGGTTCTGCTTGTTGTCGAGACCGTATGCCAGGGCGGCGGCGGTCGGCTCATTGATGATGCGGAGAACCTCGAGCCCGGCAATCTTGCCGGCGTCGCGGGTGGCCTGGCGCTGGCTGTCGTTGAAGTAGGCGGGGACGGTGATGATCGCTTCGGTCACCTGCTCGCCGAGGAACTCTTCGGCGAAGGCTTTGATCTCCATCAGCACGAACGCGGAGATCTCCTCGGGGGAGTATTCGCGGTCGCGGATCTTGACCTTCATGTCGCCGTTATCGGCCGGCACGATCTGATACGGGAGGATCTGCTTGGCGCGCATGACCTCGTCGGAGTCGTACTTGCGGCCGATGAGGCGCTTGATGGCGAAGACGGTGTTGAAGGGATTGGTGATGGCCTGGCGCTTGGCGATCTGGCCGACCAGCCGTTCGCTGTCTTCCGTGAAGCCGACCACCGACGGCGTGGTCCGGCTTCCCTCACGGTTCGGCATCACCTGCGGCGTCGCCACATCCACGACGGCCACGCAGGAGTTTGTCGTCCCGAGATCGATTCCGATGATCTTCGACATTCGCTAAGAGCCCGCGGACTCATTCTCCTCGGATCCGCCTACCGCGACTTTGACCATGGCGGGCCGCAGCAGCCGATCGTGAAGGAAGTAGCCTTTCTGGAGGATGGCCACGACAGTATGCGACGGGACCGACGGATCCTCCTCGCGAACGACCGCCTCGTGAATGTTGGGATCGAAGCGAACGCCGGACTCGCTGATGGTCTTGAGCCCGTGGCGCTGGAGGACGTCGAAGAGCTGTTTGTAGATGAGGGCCACGCCTTTGTGAAACTCATCACCCTCCTCGGCATGCTCGAGCGCGCGGTCGAAGTTGTCGATCACCGGCAGCAGATCGCGGATCACGCCGACGAGAGCGTAACGCCGGAAGTCCTCCTTCTCGCGCTCGGAGCGCTTGCGGAAGTTCTCGAAGTCGGCGAGCGTCCGCAGGTAGCGGTCGCGGAAGTCCTCTTCCTGTGCGATGGGAACGGGCCGGCCGGCCACGGCTTCCCGGGCCGCGACTTCCATCTCGTGCTCGATGTCGGCCACCGATTCGCCGGTGTCTTCGATCACGTACGCGTCGTCATCCACGGTCGGTTTGTCATTGTCGTTCACTGCTGTTGCTCCTGTTCCTCTTCGATCTTGCGGCTGAGCGCGAGGCCGAGATAGTCGACCAGCGGTGCCATGCGCGCGTACTCCATACGTATGGGGCCGATGATTCCGACCATGCCCAGAGGCGCGGCCTGCGTACCGTAACGCCGCGCCACGATGCTGAAGTTATAGACCTGCGTAAAGTTACTCTCCGATCCGATCAGAATCTGCAGTCCCTCCTCAGAGAGACACGAGTTCAAAATCTCCACCAGCTTCTCTTTCTCCTGCAGAGCCAGGAAGGTCTTGCGCATGGAGACGGCGTCGGAGAACTCGGGCTTGGTGAGGATGGAGGCCGCCCCTTCGACGTAGAGCTCGTGCTCGAGCGGCGAGACGTCGTTGACGGCTTCGATGCCGAGGGAGATGGTTTTCTGCAGCATGCCATCGTGCCGCGCCCGCTCCTCCTCGGTCATCCGGACCAGCCGGCGGCGGATGCTGTCGAGCGTCATCCCGGTGAACTCGACGGTGATGTAGCGGGAGATCTTCTGCAGTTCGTCGCGCGTGAACGGCTGGCGCGTCTCGATGATCTTGTTCACCACCACGCCGTTCTGGCCGACGATGATGCACATGATCTTGCTGTCGGCGACGGCGACGAAGTCCATGCTGCGGATCGTGAATTGCAGCAGGGTGGGCATGAAGATGACGCCGACCTGGTCGCTGAGCTTCGACAGAACGCGCGAGGCCAGATGAAGCACTTCGTCGATTTCGTTGGCGTGGCTGACCTGGTCATCGATCATCTCGCGCTCCCGTTGCGAGAGGGTGTTCGAGCGCATGAGGTTGTCGATGAAGAAACGGTAGCCGCGGTCCGTGGGGACGCGGCCGGCCGAGGTGTGGGGGTGCTGGAGATAGCCCAGATCCTCGAGGTCCGCCATCACGTTGCGAAGGCTTGCCGGCGAGAGCTGGAAGCGCCCGCACTTCGCCAGCGACCGGGAACTGATGGCTTCGCCCGTGGCAACGTGCTGCATGATGATCTCGCGCAGCACCTCGCGGGCGCGCGTGTCGAGATCGTCACCACTGAGATCGAAGTGTTGGACCATGGGGGGGTCACGAGAGCAGTAAGCAGTCTCGCTGTCCGACCGCTAACAGACAGGAGAATGTAGGAATTGCGCCCGAAGGTGTCAAGATTGCTCTGTCATTCGCCATCATGAAACGCCTGACTCTCATCGCTTTTCTGCTTGCCGTGCCGGTCTCGGGCGTCACGGTCGACCGGATCGCGGCCGTGATCGATCAACAGGTGCTGACGGTGAGCGAAGTCGACCAGATGGTACAGCTCCGGTTCTTTCCACGCGCGGCCGGAAGAAGCGATGACGATTATCACCACGACATTCTCGAGGCGTTGATCGCCCAGGCCTTACGCTACCGCGACGTGGAGCGGTTCGGGGCCCAGGACATCCCGAAGGATTCGATCGAGGCCCGGCTGGTGGATATCCAGCACCGTTTCGCCTCTTCCGCCGAGCTTGACGCCGCCCTGGCACGCGCGGAGCTGACGCCGGACGAACTGCGGACCCTGATCAAACGCCAGTTGCAGGTGGAGGCGTACATCCAGGAGCGTTTCTCGCCGCTCATCTTCGTCGCGGATGAAGACATCACCGCCTACTACAACGGGACGTGGCGCCAGCAGCGCGTCGCGCGCGGACTGCCTGTACCGCCCCTCAATGACGTTCGCGAAGAGATCCGCACCCTTATCCGTTCAAGGCAGCTCGATGAACAGGTCGGGACGTGGACCACGCAACTGCGGGCGCGCGCGAATGTTGACGTCTACGCGTGGATGTGAGGCTGGGCTTCGCCGTTATCGGTTATCGGTTGTCGGTTTTGCCGCAGCCTCGGCACGCCGGCACAGACAAGAGTGTCTGTGCCACATCGGACCTAGTTACTTTGAGGGTGGATGGGTTGGTAAGGCACAGACTCTCCGTCTGCCCAACGCGGCGAAGCCGCAATCAACCGACAACCGACAACGCGTTGCGGCGGCGGCGTCAGCCGCCGCCGCAACGCAGTTACGGAGTCGGGTTCGCGTTCTGCGTGAAGAAATCGACGGAGCCGATCTCCGTACGCAGGCCGCTGAAGTCGAGGACACGCACCGTTACGCGGTGGCGCGCGTTTGCGAGCTTCGTCGTATCGATGACGAAGCGCCATCCCGAGTTCTGACTGTTGAGCAGATAGGGGTATTGCACCGCCACGTCCGGACGGGGGAAACCATACTGCGCCGTCCCCACGAAATTGCCGTCGACAAGCAGTTCGACCGCCTGGAGGCTGCTGTGCTCGACTTCGGCCCAGCCCTGGAAGGTTACCGTCCCCTTCAAGAAGTCGCTGGGCTGCGGGACGTCGATGAAACCGACGGCCGATGCCACGTGGTTCTCGGCGCATTCGAAGAACACCGGAATGCCGTCGCGGTTCGGCAGCTCGGTAAAGGTCTGCTGCAGGTCGCCGACGCGCACCGTCAGAACGTGATTGCCGGGGCTCACGCCGAGCGCCAGGAGCGCGCCGACGTCGAGCGTGAAGAGGAAGCCCGAGCGCGGAGCGTCGGGATAGTTCGGGTAGTAGCGCTCCACATCGAAGCGCGGCAGACCGTAGCAGTTGACGTAGTTGTTGAAGATCGGGTTGAAGGCGCAGTCGTCGGTCGAATACCAGCGTCGTCCGTCCACCAGCAGTTCCGCGTAGGCGACGCGGCCGACGTCGCTGCGCGTGCCGAGGTCGAGTGCCCAGCCGCGGACGGGGGTGATGTGCGACGAATTGTTGATCGCCGGCGAGAAGACAGGCTGGGTCTGGCAAAGAGTGCCGTAGAGCACCGCGTCGCGCAGAGGCTCGTCGACGAAGCCGAACGGCTTGAGGTTCGCCCCCTCGTTGAAGATCTGCACCACCCTGCGGCCGATGAGGCGGGAGAGTCCGAGGGTGTCGGTGGCACGGACGTCGAGCGTGTGCACGCCGTCCTGAATTCTGGTCGTGTCGACGTTGGCGATGAAGGCGCTGTAAAGAGCGTCGGGCCAGTCGGCGATCGTGTTGGCCACGTCGGGCCGTGGGTCGCCGTACATCGCGTCCTGAACGACCCCGTTGTCGATGAGGACTTCCACCTTGGAGATGCCGTCGGTATCGAGAGCCCAGCCGGAGACGGGGAACGAGCCTGAGGCGTTGAAGGTCCCGGAAAGGTCGGGGATGTCGACGTTGCCAAACGGCGACTGGTTGAGCGTGTTGTCGATGGTGATCGTCCGGCGGCCGAGCTCCGTGAAGGTTCCGTCGCTTCGGAAGACGTGTACCGAGATCGTGTGCGCGCCGTTCGTGAAGCGGCTTGCCAGCATGCCGATCTGGAAGCCGGGCGCGATGTGCTGGATGCCCGGGTAGTTCGGGTACGCCTCGATGATGTCGATGCGCGGCAGGTTTGTATTTGCGTTGGCAATGAACTGATCGTCGACGTAGGCGGCGACGCGCGAGATCGCCTCGGGGTCGAGAAACCACCCTCTGACGAGGATCACGCCGCTCTGCGTGACGGTCGGATCAGGAAAATCGAGCGAACCGAACGACTCCGTCGTCTGCGCGAGAAGCGCCGGCACAGCGAGTGATACCAAAGTGGCGAGAACCAGGCCGCGGGTAACCCTTCTCCACATAACCCCAACCTCCCCGAAAAATGACCTTGCCCGTTACTGCTTTGTCGGCGCGTAGATTGCGTCGATTCCTGTTCAGTTCATGGCCAGTTTGCCGGAGTTTATACTGCGCCGGTGAATTCTTCAAATATCGATGTGGCCGCCGTGACGATTGACGACATCCGGGCCGCCGCCGGCAGGCTCAAACCCTACGTCCATCGGACCCCCCTTCTCTCGAGCCGTTCGCTGTCAGAAGCGATCGGGGTGGAGGTTCGCATCAAGTGCGAAAACCTTCAGCGGGCGGGCTCGTTCAAGATACGCGGGGCGATGAACGCGCTCCTGCAACTCTCTGAGAATGAACGACAAAACGGCGTGGTGGCCTTCTCCTCCGGCAATCACGCCCAGGGCGTCGCTCTCGCCGCGAAACTCCTCGGCGTGAAGGCGACGATCGTGATGCCGGAGAACTCGGTGGCGATGAAAGTCGCCGCCACCAAAGCCTACGGCGCCGAGGTCGTCACCGCCGGCGTGACGTCGGCCACCCGCGACACTGTCGCCCGGGAGATCGCCGAAAAGAGCGGCGCGGCCGTCATCCCCCCCTTCGACGACTGGCGGATCATTGCCGGCGCCGGCACGGTCGGACTGGAGATCGTCGAGGAGTGGCCGGACGTCGAGACGGTGGTGACGCCGCTAGGCGGTGGCGGGCTGCTCTCGGGCGTAGCCATCGCGGCAACGTCACTCAAACCCCGTATCGACGTCTACGGCGTCGAGCCGCGCGCCGGCAACGACGGCGAGCAGTCGTTCCAGTCCGGCCGGATCGTCACCATCGATCCCCCGAAAACGATCGCCGACGGCGCCCGGACGCTGGCCATCGGCGAGCGTAACTTCGCCGTCATCCGCGAGCGCGTCCGCGACGTCGTCAGCGTAGACGATGACGTCCTGCTCGACGCTGTAAAGCTGGCCATGTACCGGACCAAGCTGGTCATCGAGCCGACCGGAGCGCTGGGGCTCGCGGCGTTGCTGTCGGGTGTGATCAAGCCGCGGGGGAAGACCGCGATCGTCGTGAGCGGCGGCAACATCGATTTCTCGTTGCTTTGCTGAGAAATGACCGGCTCCCTCTTCGACGACGCCCCCTTCGAACCACCAAGCCGAGCTGATGCTCCGCTGCCGGAACGCATCCGTCCGCGCACCCTCGAAGACGTCGTCGGTCTCGACGAGCTCCTCGGCGAGGGACGCTTTCTGCGCACCGCCATCGAGAGCGACCGCATCCCCTCCATGATCTTCTGGGGACCACCCGGCTCCGGCAAGACCACCATGGCGCGCATCATCGCCAACAAGACACGGGCCCGGTTCGTCACCTTCTCCGCCACCAGCAACTCCATCAAGGAGATCAAGACGCTGATGGAAGAAGCGCGGAAGGAACGGAAAGCCCGCGGATCGAAGACCATCGTCTTCATCGATGAGATCCACCGCTTCAACAAGGCGCAGCAGGACGCCTTTCTCCCGTATGTCGAAGCGGGCGACATCATCCTCATCGGCGCCACCACCGAGAACCCATCTTTCGAGGTGAATTCGGCACTGCTGTCGCGAACGAAAGTGGTGGTCATCCCGGCGCTGGAGCGGGAGCAGGTGATGACGATCCTGCACCGCGCCGTCGCCGATCCTTCGCTCCGCAAGCATGGGATCGAGGTCACCGAAGAGGCCCTCGATTTCATGGCCGCGACCTCGGCCGGCGACGCGCGGCAGGCACTCAACTCTCTGCAGCTCGTCATCGAGACGGCGACGAAAGACGACGGACCGATCGATAAAACAAAGGTCACGCAGATCCTCCAGCGCCGGTCGCTGATGTACGACAAGGGGGGCGAGGAGCACTACAACATCATCTCGGCGCTCCACAAGTCGCTCCGCAACGGCGACGCCGACGCCTCGCTGTACTGGCTGGTGCGGATGCTGGAAGGCGGCGAGGACCCGATGTACATCGCCCGCCGCCTGGTCCGGGCTGCCTCCGAGGATATCGGGAACGCCGACCCGCAGGCGCTGGTGTTCGCCATCGCCGTCCAGCAGACCGTCCACTTCCTCGGCATGCCCGAGGCGGGCGTGGCGCTGGCGCAACTGGCCACCTACCTCGCCGCCGCGCCGAAATCGAACGCCGTCTACATCGGCTACGGGGAAGCCGTGCGCGAGGTGCGCCAGGGTGACAACCCCGGCGTCCCGCTGCACATCCGCAATGCCCCTACCCGCCTGATGAAGGACCTCGGCTACGGCAGCGGCTACCAGTACGCCCACGACTTCGAAGAGCAGACCGTGGCCATGAATTGCTTACCCGAGGCGTTGGCCAGCCGTCGATTCTACGAACCGAAAGAGATCGGCACCGAAGCGAAGATGAAGGCGCGGCTCGATGCGATGAGGGACGCGCGGCGGAAGAAGTAGTGGTCGACCCTCACACGCCGTAGGCGTTCGTCCGGCGGATGATCGGCGTCGGCTTGCCGTCGTCGCCGACGTTCACGTAAACCACCTGCGCCTCCGTGACCATCACCTTTTTCTGCGGGTCGGTCCCGCGGATCACCTCGCAGATGACCTTGACAGTGATCGACGTCGTGCCAATGCGGAGGGTCTCCGTCCAGAAGCTGACCAGATCGCCGACGAAGACCGGCTCGTGGAAGACGATCTTGTCCATCGAGACGGTGAGCATCAGGCGGCTCCCCTGCCGGCGGGCCTCGATGGCGCCGGCCTGGTCGATGTAACTGAGGATCACGCCGCCGAAGATGGTGCCGTGCGCGTTCGTGTCGCGCGGCATCATCAGCACGCGGATGGCCGGCTCGTTCCAGCGCGGCTGCGGGGAGTCGGAGTCTCGGGGTTCCGCGGTCACGTCAGATCCACCAGCACGCGTGCCTCATACCCCCTGCTGCGACGGCGTGGGCGGCTCGATCAGCTTCTTGTTGATGTCGATCGTCGAGGCCTTGCGCAGCTTCTGCAACAGGGTGGCCCGAAGGTTTCGCGATTCCTGCTGGCGAAGGGTGTCGATGTACTGCGTGCGGTTCTGCGCCAGCGCGACCGGATCGGCTTTCTTCTGTTCGATGACCTGGAACAGCACCGCGCCGTCGCCCGTCATCACCGGTCCCTTGACCTCGCCGATCGGAGCGGACATCGCCGCATCGACGAGCGCCGAGGTGTCGCCGGTGAAGCCGGCGATATATCCCTGCCGGTTGACGTTCGCTTCCGCCGCCGTCAGGCCGAGCTTCGGGGCCACCGCGTCCACGGTCGGCGCCGGCAATGCCTTGGCCAGAGCCTGTTGCGCGAGCTGTCTGGCCTTCTCCGTGCGCGCGTCGTTTTCGACCCGGGCGCGCACTTCGTCGAGAGGTGAAACGCCGGCCGCGCGGATGCTGTAGAGGAACGGGATGACCGGACCACGCTGTGTGCCGATGATGTCGCCGACGTCGTTCTGTTTGGCGGCGAACGCCCAGGTGGTGAACGCGGGATTGTTGCCCATGCCCGGGATGGTGTCGGACTTGCCGAACCACTGCGAGTCATTGGAGGTCACGTTGCCCGTGGCCAGCGCGGTGAACTCATCTGCTGTCTTCGGCGCTTTCGCCTTGATCTTCGCCGCGATCACGGTGATCTCGTCGCGGGCGCGGTCCTTCCCCTGCTGGTCGGCGGTCAGCGCCCGGATGCGGTCTTTCACTTCCTCGAAGGGGCGGTAACCTGCCGGACGGCGTTCCAGCACCTTGATGATGTGGTAGCCGAACTCCTTCGTATGAATCGGATCGCTGATCGTATTGAGCGGCATCGAGAAGGCGGCGGTGTCGAACGGTCCGACCGTCGTCCCCTTGTCGACGAAACCCATGTCGCCGCCCTTGCCGGCCGACGACGGATCGGCGGAGTTCTCCTGGGCCAGCTTGGCGAAATCGGCGCCCGCGCGAAGCTGCTTGACGAGGCTGTCGGCCTTGGCCTTGGCCGCGGCGTCGACCGCCGGCGCGGAGCCCGGGTCCACTTTGATGAGGATGTGAAGGATGTGCGCCCCCTCGGCAGCCTTGAACTCCTCGTGGCGCTGGTTGTAGATCTTGCGCAGCTCGTCATCGCTCGGATTCATCTGCGCGCGTAGGCGGGCATAGTCGGCGATCAGGTACTTGGCCGCCCGCTGCTCGCCGTGGGTGTACTGCGACTGGTGGGCCGTGTAGTACTGCTGCACCTCGGCCGGCGTGACTTTGACGTTGGCCGTCTCGCGCGCCGCGGGGTAGAGGACGTACTTGATCTTCGCGCTTTCGCTCACGCGGCGGTACTCCGCCTCGGCCGCTTTCGGCGAGACGACGATGGCGCTCTGGAGCGCGTTCTCCATCTTGTTGATGGTGATCTCGCGGGCCAGCTCCTCCTCGAACTCCGCCGGCGACTGGAAGCCCGACATCGTCACAAAGCGGGCGTAGAGCTCCTGGCCGACGAACTTGCCATCAGGATTGAGAGTGGGAACCTCCAGGATCTTCTGGCGAATCTCTTCGGGCGAGGCGCCGAGGTGAAGGCGCTTGGCCTGCTGCAGAAGGAGGTGCTGATCGACGAGCGAATCGAGCACCTGCTTGGGAAGCCCCATCTGCGCGATGATCTCGGGCGTGAGCGGCTGCCGGTACATCTGCTCGTAGTTCTTCTCCATGTAATAGAGCGCGCGGTCGAACTCGCGGGACGAGATGGTCTCGCCGTTCACGCGCGCGGCATAGGTGCGCGTGTCGGTTCCCGCGCCTCCGCCGGCGCCGCCGGCGCCCCAGTCGACGAAGATGAAGAGGATGAAGATCGCAACAATGGCGACCAGGATCCATTTGAGGTGCTGAAAGCTATCGCGCATCAACTTGAGCATTTGGACGAACCTCTGTCTTACTTGATTGGATGGCAACCGCGGCGCGGGACTCGGGGAGCCGGGCGATCGCGAAAATCCGTAAAAAACGCGGCAGTGTAGCTATTCCCGCCTCCGGGAGCAAACCGGCGGCCGTGGCAGGCGCGGCGATTCGGACCGCCATGCTATAAAGTCGCTCTCGTTCGATGGCCAAGAAGAAGAAGCCAGCCGGCGTAGCGATCGATTGGTATCTCGTCTCGATCGATCGCCTCAAGCAGATCGGCATCATCATTCTGCTCGTCCTCCTGGGCGCCGGCGGGTGGTGGTACTTCACGAACCAGAAGCGCAATCCGCGCAGCATGGCCGAATCAGCCATCGCCGAGGCGCGGCAGGCACTGAACTCTCTGGCCGCCTCGAAAGACTTCCCCAGCCATCGCGGCGACTTCGACCGCGCCCAGCACAAGCTCGACGAGGCCGGCACGTTCCTCGCCGGCGGCAAGTACACCGACGCCGAGAGCGCGGCGGTCGAGTCCCAAACGTTCAGCCGGGCCGCCCTGAGCGGAAAAGGGGGGGCGGAGAACGATGCCCAGTTCCTCACGGTCGAAGGCGACGTGCAGTATCAGAAGTCGTCGACGAGCGATTGGAGTGCCGCCGAAACCCGTACGCCTCTCTTCAACGGCGATTGGGTGAAGACCGGCAGCGGCGCCTCGGCGGAGCTGATCTTTTCGAACGGCTCGCTATACACCATCGGCTCCAACGCCCTTCTGGAGATCTACTCGCAGTTCAACCCCTCCACCAGCCGCAAGAACAACGCCGTTCAGATGCAGATCGGCTCGGTGGAAGTGGCCACCACGGACAATGCCTCGAGCGTCCGCACCCCCGGCAGCCAGATCACCGTCGACTCCGAGTCGACCACACAGGTCGGCGTCGATGCCCAGAAGGCGACGGCCGTCGTGTCCGAAAAGGGATCGGCATCGGTAGCCCCGTCAACCGGCGGCGCGGCCGTGAAGATTGCCGTCGGTGAGAAGCTCACCGCCACCCCCGAGGGATCGCTCTCTCCGGTAAAGAAACTGGTCATGCCGCCGGCCTTGCTCACGCCCGCCGACAACCAGGTCTTCCTCGTCACCAGCGACTCGCGCGTCGAATTCTCATGGGAAGCGGTCCCGGGGGCGAGCGGCTACGTGCTCGAGGTTTCCCACTCGCGCCTTTTCACCTCGCTCGAGATCAATTCCAAACGGCAGAAGACCACCGCCTCCGCCCGGGTGACGGCGGAAGGGGCGTTCTACTGGCGGGTGGCGTCGACCGGACCGGACGGCGAGACCGGACCGTTCTCGGCCTTCCGGCGCTTCCGCGTCAACGGCGGAGGCCACGAGGGGGCGCCCGCACCGTCCTCTCCCGCGCCGGTGCTGCAGCTCAAGCGCCCCTATCCGATCGGCGGACCGTTCTACATGATCGAAGGGACGACCGAACCGGGAACGACCGTTCTGATCAACGATGAGGAAGCCGACGTCGATGCCAGCGGCCGTTTTAAGAAGCTGGTCAGCTTCAACAAGATCGGACGCAACCTGGTGTCGGTGAAAGCGATCAACGCGGCAGGCAAACAAACTACGCTTTCGGAGACGGTGATCGTGGAAGAATAGAGGGGTTATCGGTTATCGGTTATCGGTTATCGGTTATCGGTTATCGGTTATCGGTTGTCGGTTGTCGGTTGCCGGGGGTCGGAGGTACGGTCCCTACCTCGTCTCCAATCTCCGACTCCCGACAACTGACAACCGATAACCGACAACCGACCACCGACCACCAACAACCGACCCAAGACCCGACCCCCAATCCAGGGCAGCGCTCTTGCACCGCGGCAACTCCGATATCGCCAATAAAGGACAACACTTAGAAACATGGCTCTTAAATCACTGCTTTCGATGTTCTCGAACGATCTGGCCATCGATCTGGGAACAGCGAACACGCTCGTCTACGCCAAGAACAAAGGCATCGTCGTCCGCGAGCCGTCGATCGTCGCGGTCAACAAGATCAACAACAACGTCGAAGCGGTCGGAAAGGAAGCGAAAGAGATGCTCGGCCGCACGCCGGGAAACATCGTCGCCATCCGGCCGATGAAGGACGGCGTCATCGCCGACTTCGAAGTCACGGAAAAGATGATCAAGTACTTCATCGAGAAGGCCCACGGACGGCGCTTTCTGGTGAAGCCGCGCATCGTGATCTCGGTCCCTTCCGAGATCACCCAGGTCGAAAAGCGGGCCGTGAAAGACTCGGCCTTGCGCGCCGGGGCCACGGAGGTCTATCTGATCGAACAGGCCATGGCCGCGGCCATCGGAGCGGGGCTGCCGATCACCGACCCGACCGGCAACATGATCGTCGACATCGGCGGCGGCACGACCGACGTGGCCGTGATCTCGCTGGCCGGCATCGTCTATTCGCGCTCGGTGCGCGTGGCCGGCAACGAGATGGACGACGCCATCATTCAGTACATCAAGCGCAAGTACAACCTCCTCATCGGCGAGCGCACGGCCGAGCAGATCAAGATGGAGATCGGCTCCGCCTTCCCGCTCGATGAAGAGATGACGATGGAGATCAAGGGCCGCGATCTCGTCGAAGGAGTGCCGAAGACTCTCGTCGTCAGCGACGAGGAGATCCGCGAGGCGCTCTCCGAGACCGTGGCCACGATCGTCGAGGCCGTGCGCGTGGCCCTCGAGCGCACACCGCCCGAGCTCTCGGCGGACATCATGGACAAGGGCATCATCATCGCCGGCGGCGGATCGATGCTGAAAAACCTCGACAAACGCCTCCGGGAAGAAACGGGACTGCCGGTCACGCTCGCCGAGGATCCTCTGGCCTGCGTGGCCCTCGGCACAGGACAGATGCTGACGGACTTCAACCTCCTGCGTAAGATCTCCATCGAATAGTTGCGCGGTCCCGAAGTCGGAATCACCGCAACATGGCTCAGAACCTGCTCACTACGCGCGTAAACCATGGCCGCACCCGCTGATGTCATCCCCCGGCGCCCGACGCTGGTATTCATCATCGTTCTGGCGGCGCTCTTCTTTGTAATGAGCCGCAGCTCGCAGACCCGCTACATCGGCGAGACGCGGACCATGTTCGAGCGCAGCGTGATGATCCTCTTCGCGCCTGTCCCCAAGACCGTCAACTGGGTCGGGCAGTCGCTCTCGGACGTCTATCACGGCTATCTCGACATGCGGCGTTCGGTGGCCGAGAACCTGCAGCTCCACCGGCAGCTCGACGGGCTCACCACCGAGAACCTCCGGCTCCGCCAGTCGGAGGGCGATCTGCGCCGGCTGCGAAGCCTCATGGGGTATTCCGAGGAATTCACCATGCCGACCACGATGGCCGAGCCGGTCATGCTCGACACGTCGAGCCGCTTCAAGTCGATCATCCTCGACCGCGGCTCGAACAACGGCATCGAGGTCAACGACGCCGTGGTCAACGCCAACGGACTCATCGGCCGCGTCGTCCTGACGACGAAGGACATGGCCAAGGTGCAGCTCGTCACGGACGGCAACTCTTCGGTCGGCGTTCTGGTCGACCGCACGCGCCGCCAGGGCGTGCTCCGCGGCGACGGCGGCATCGGCGCCCAGTTGTACGACATCCCCTCTCTCGCCGACGTCCGCGAGGGCGACGTGGTCATGACCGCCGGGATCGACGGCATCTATCCGAAAGGCATTCCGGTCGGCGTGATCACGAAAGCCGAGAAGGGGCAGGATCTCTTCAAAACCATCACCGTTCGGCCGTCCGTCGACTTCGGCTCGCTCGAGGAAGTGATCATCCTGCATACACGCAAAGTTCCCAATGACGTCGTGAGGTACGCGCCTTGAGGTGGCTTCGATTCGCCGTGGGGCTGTTGATCGCCCTGACCCTTCACTCGCTGCTGGACAGCTTCTTTCCGAACGCGCTGGCCTTCTTCAATCCGTACGTGATCCTGGTCGTCTACTACTCGATGGGGGGTAACGTCCTGGGGGCCATCATCGCCGGCGTGATCGCAGGCCTGGTGCAGGATGCGTACTCCGGCGCGATGTTCGGCCTCCATGCCTTCGCGCTGACCGTCTGCGCCTACGCGGTCGCGTACATCAACGCCCGGCTCGTGCTGCGCGGCACGCTGGCCTTCGGCGCCTGCCTGGTCGGCGCGGTGATCGTGAACGAGCTGGTGATCTACATCCTCGTGAACATCCTGTTGAAACAGAAAGTGGAGATGTTCGAACAGGGGATGATCGTAAAGACGATCTTCACCTGCCTGTTCGGGATGATCGTTTATCTCCTCCTGACGCTGTTCCTGCGCGAAGAGCCGATCGAAGCGACGAGGAGACCGGCGGGGTGGTGAATGCTTGAAACCGTTATCGGTTGTCGGTTATCGGTTGTCGGGGTTGCGCGGTCTCGGGGTTGCGCGGTCTCGCGGCTGTTCGGCGATTCGGCGCTCCCTTCAAGACAAACACCGCGAGACCGCGAGACCCGATATCCGACAACTGACAACCGATAACCGACAACCGACAACCGACAACCCAAAACCCAACACCCATGCGCGTCTACCGAGATGACCAGAAGTTCCTGACGTTCCGCATCAACGCTCTTCTGTGGGCGATCATCATCGTCTTCGTTTTCCTGGCGGGCTCGTTCTGGGTCGTTCAGGGGGTGCAGGCGGAGAAGTATCGCAACCTCTCGGAAGCGAATGCGCTCCGGGAGATCGTCACTCCCGCCAAGCGCGGTCTGATTCTCGACCGCAGCGGCCAGAAGATCCTGGCCGACAACCAGCCGGCCTATTCGCTCAGCCTCGACCGGGTGATCATGCGGCCGATCGTCAAGCTCGACCCGGCCCATCGCCAGAAAGTCGTCGCCTTTCTGGCCGAGGTACTCGGCGTTCAGCCGCAGGAGATCGAAGCGCGTTTCGAGAAGGGGAAGACCGTCCCCATCACCCATCCCATTCCCATCGCCGAAGACCTGTCGATGCCGCAGGTGGCTTCGATCCAGGCCCAGGCGGTGGCATTTCCGGAGTTGAACGTCGAGCCGGTGCAGCGCCGCAATTATCCGTACGCCACGATGGCGGCCCACATCATGGGGTTCATCGGCGAGGCCAGCGAGAAGGATCTGACCGCGCATAAAGACCTCAAGTCCGGCGACCTTCTCGGCAAGCGCGGCGTGGAGATGATGTACGACGAGTACCTCCGCGGCCGCGACGGCGCGCAGTACTGGGAGTACGACAGCCACGGCCGCCGTCTGGCCGAGTATCGGCCGGCGCGCAAGGAGCCGGTGGCCGGCGACAACGTCTACCTCACCATCGACTTCGACCTGCAGCGCCGCGCCGAGCAGTACTTCATCGAAAATGAATTCGTCGGCTCCGCCGTCGCTCTCGACCCGCGCAACGGGGAAGTGCTGGCCATGGTCTCGTCACCAGCCTTTAACCCGAATGTCTACTCACGCCGTTTCACCCCCGACGTCTGGCGGACCATCGCCTCGAATCCGTTCAAGGTCGAGTTGAACCGCGCCATCCAGGGGCTCTACTCGCCGGGGTCGGTCTTTAAAGCGGTCATGGCCATGGCCGGTTTGTCGGAAGGGGCCATCGATACGTCGACGTCCTTCTTCTGCGGAGGCAGCGCGGTCTTCTTCGGCCGCCGCTTCCGTTGTTACAACAAGAACGGGCATGGCGACGTCAGCGTCGCCAACGCCCTCAAAGTGTCGTGCGACATCTTCTTTTTCAATGTCGGAGCGCGGCTGGGGGTCGACAGGATCGCCGAGTACGCGCACAAACTGACGTTCGGCGAGATCTCCAAGATCGATCTCGACGGAGAGAAGCCAGGTCTGGTTCCATCGACGCAGTGGGCGAACGTCAAACAGCATCGCAAGTGGTATCCCTCCGAGACGATCTCGGTCGCCATCGGCCAGGGCCCGCTCATCGTGACCCCGCTGCAGGTGGCGAACATGATGGCGGCCATCTCGAACGGCGGGACCGTCTACCGGCCGCACGTGGTGAAGATGATCGAGAAGGTCAATCCCGACGGACATGTCGAGCGGCTGCAGGTGGCCAGCGAGGTATTGCACACGGTCACGCTTCCGCCGAAAGCCATCGAGACGGTGAAACTAGGGCTCTGGAAAGTCGTCAACGAAGAGGGCGGCACGGGGAGCAACGCCCGCATCGAAGGGTTGAACGTCTCCGGCAAGACTGGAACCGTGCAGGTCATCGCACAACACGGCTGGGTCAAGACCGAGGGGCTGCCGTACAAGTACAAAGACCACGCCTGGTTCGCGTCGTATGCGCCGAAAGACAATCCGCAGATGGTCGTGGTCGTCTTCGTCGAGCACGGCGGCCACGGCGGCGTCGATGCCGCGCCGTTGGCCAAACTGCTGTACGAGTCACGCTTCCGGGAGCGGGTCATGAACGCCCGTCTCGACCTCTCCAACCCCGACACGCTCGAAGCCATCAAGGAAGGTCAGGCCCCGATTCCCGGTCAGGTGAAGAAAGCACCGGCGGCGCCGGCAGGATCGAACCCGAATTTGGGGCACTGAACTTTAGAAGCACAATCGCGGCAGTCCGTCCGACTCCACGATCCGTAGAACGAGTGGTGCCGGGATCGACGCGATCACCAGCGTTCAGCGAATCGAGGATGAAACTGAGATTGGAATTGTGCGACACTGAGTTGTCGGAGGGATTGATGCGATATGAAGCCGGGCGAATTGTGTGGATTCCATGTGAGGCCAAGCCAGGCCCCTTTTCGGACGAACGACTCGTTCGCATCGTTTCTGAGCGTGGAGAATGGGTTGGGTTCGTCAACATTGGCGACCTACGGGATCCCGTGATGGAGGGCTCGACGTTCGTTCGCGCGGTGATCGTAAACGTCGAAGGCAGCCGCTTCAATGCGAAGGTCGCCGGCGAGCCTGTGACTTCATCATTGTTCGAAGGAACGCTGAGCAAGGTCCAGCCATTTGCTGCTGTCCAAGCCTGACATCCTCGCATACCTCCACGAAGGAAAGCTCCGCTTCGATCCTGCGATCACCGAGGAGCGGGTGGCGCAGGTGTCCGTCGATCTGAAACTCGGACGAAAGTTCACCACCTTCAAACAACCTCCCTCCTACCTTCCATGCATCAACGTCGACAAGTCACTCTGGAACTCAGCGGACCTTTGGGAGCACGTTGAAGCGGATACCTTCAGGCTCCAGCCCGGAGGGTTCGTGCTGGCGCATACGTTGGAGCGTGTCTACATTCCGCCGGATCTTGCCGGTTTCGTGGAGGGCCGGAGCAGTTGGGCGCGGATCGGAGTAACGATTCACGTCACGGCACCGAAGATCGATCCCGGATTCAACGCCACCATCACACTGGAGATGGCGAACTTCGGCAAGATCCCGGTCGAACTGCGTGCCGGCATCGATGAGCCTGCGCAACTGCTGCTTTTCAGGCTGTCCACTCCCGTTCCGGAATCGGATTTGTACGGCACGAGCGCGGAGGATCTGTTCCAGGGCCAGACCGATCCGATTCCTCATCACAGAAACTGAGGCTGCATGTCGGCGGCGTGCAACGTTGGCTGGGGAAACGAAAAACGGAGTCCGCAGATGAACGCAGATGGAGGACGGTCTCCACGTGCGTTGTCGCTGCACTCCATCGAGTGTGACACCGGTGAAAACCCAGCGCTGTCATTCTGAGCGACGCGAAGAACCCCCAGCCTGGAACCCGCAGCACAAACGCTTGCGCGACCGTTCCGAGGGCGGGAGGTTGCGCGTTGATCGAACGTTTCGCACCGGGACCACCCGGCATCACCGATGGCAGGCACGTCGAATAACTATCGCGCTGTGCAAGCGCTGAGATTTGCGTCGCGTAAGGTCCCTTCCGCCAGCGGTTTAGCTGAAACGAAAAAACGAAGGTCTGGCCCCCATTACTCTCTCTCTCAGACACCGACGAATTGGTAGTGAATCAGTTTGATGTTACGTGCCGACGCTCGCTGGCTCGCTTTCGATGCGGGAAAGCTCAGAGTCGATATCTCCAATCGTCAGCCTGCCAGATTTACCCGGTTGAGAGTTCACCTTGAGGCCATTCGGGTCGTTGATGAATTTGTCCAACAGCGCCGTATCAATCCCCACCTCGCGGCACTTCTTGACGATCGCCCTAGCCAAAGGGACGGCTTCTTCGTTGAATGGCACCATCTCATGGCGTCCCGAGGCGTCATCGTCGAAATCGCGGCGACGGAGAGCCTCATGAAGACAAGCGCGGAAGGATCCAATTAGTTCAGAGAGTTGCATGTCCGAGCCTCTATTCTCTCATCGTTCACGCATCGGACATCGACCAGAGTTCTTTCCGAACATCGATGTCCTCACGGGCCGCACCAGCTTCGGCGTGAAGTTACGTGGGCGGTGGGTGCTACTCAGAGCTTCGTGGCGGTTGCCGTGAGATATAGCAAATAGTCGATGTAGCCAAGGATCTGCAATACGCGGTCGCGATGCAACTGACTGAGCAACTGATGCTGCACGGGGTTACGGATAAAGCCTACGGCGCCGCGGAAAAGGAGATGCGCGGCCTTTTGCTCGTTGTCGACGGAACTCATCTGGAGTTTGGGCGGTGTGGTTCCGAAGGCCGCCGACATGAGGTCCATTCCGATGAGGTCAACTCCGAGACCAGCGCGCTTACGGACACGATCCTCAAGAATGCGCGTGGCTTCGGAGATGACCGTATCGAAACGATGTGTCTGGTTGGTCTCATCAAAGACGTTGAACAGATCTAGGCAGCGCTCTCGCAGTTCCGGATCCAATATGCCGATCGTGACGGGCGCAGGTGCTTGCGCAGTCGCTGGCGCGGCCAAGGAAGGTGACGGCACCGGCGTTGCGACGGTAGCCTGGCTCGGCAGCGCAGCGGGTGCCGAAATGACCAGTGGCAAGGGGTCGGCCGATTTGAACACACCCATCTCGAGCTTCTCTCGCCACTGCGTGAGCCGCGTATCCAACGCTTCGAGGCCCAGTGCCGTCAGCGTCCGCGCCGAAGCGATCGCATCGCGCCGAGCTTCTAGTTCCGAAAGATAAAGCTGCGCGACAGCTTTGAGGCGGCGAACGAGTCCATGGCTGATACTCGTTTCGGCGTCACCCCAATCTTCGGCTCCCTGAACCATTTTTTGAAAGCGATCGGCGAACGTTCTGAGCTCTTTGATCTCGCTCGTGATCTGAAACGACCGAAGCGCTTTCTCATCTACCACTCCGGCGAGAAGTGGATCGAGACCGAGAGCTGTGATGTCTGATTCGAGGCGATCGGCGTAGTAGCGCAACGCGTTGATGAATAATTGCAGACCGTCAGCGGAGAGGCCGACGGAGTGATAAACGTGTGAATCTGGAACGCTCGCCACACGGCTCCTCAACGCCCGACCGGCGGTGATCATTTCGGAGCCCCGGCGGCGGTCTCGTAGCCCAAGTACGGGTTCCCGGAGATGGGTGTCCAGGTCCGCGGACGACCGATTTGAGCCGGCGAAGCTGGCTTAAGGTCCGTAGCCCCCGGCTTTCAGTCGGGGGAACCGCGGGCATCCGTTGTTTCGAGCCCGCTTCAGCGGGCGACAGAGATGCCGTCGATCGTCGCTCTTCTGTCGCCCGCTCAAAGCGGGCTGCCAACTTGGGGGACGCTCGTTTTCCCCCGGCTCAAAGCCGGGGGCTACGATCTTAAGCCAGCTTCGCTGGCCAGACGGTCGCCGACGGACTGGACACTTGTCTCCGGGAAACTGTACTTAGCCTTAGCCGCCGTGTGAACGCGCTTAGCCGCCGTGTGGTCGTGCTTAGCCGGCGTGTGATCACGCTCAGCCGCCGTGTGATCGTGCTTAGCCGCCGTGTGGTCACGCTTAGCTGACGTGTGATCGTGCTTAGCCGGCGTGTGATCATGCTTAGCTGACGTGTGATCGTGCTTAGCCGGCGTGTGATCATGCTTAGCCGACGTGTGGTCGTGCTTAGCCGCCCTGTGGTCGTGCTTAGCGCGCGTGTGATCGCGCTTAGCCGGCGCGTTGCTTGACAGATCAAAAGTGTTTACAGGTCGGTAACAAAAATAGTGTCGCCGCAGAGAAAATCAGGACCGATACTGGGCAAGTCTCGAAGCGTTGGCGATGTCAGCCGGCGCTTTCGGGTCAGGGGCTCGTTGGTCGTTGAGGACCGGCCCCGGCGGCCAATGGACGCGACAGTGCTTGAGTGCCGGCCATCGCGTCCCTGCGGGAGTCGAGCAGCGCTCCTCCTGCCGTAGGCGCCCGAGGTCCGGCCGGACTCGGGATCACCACAACCGGAAGCGGCGACGTGTGGTCGTCCGCTGCCAGCCGGAAGGCCGCTGCAATGTGCTCGACCTTCCTGCCAAACCGCCCTACGAGGCAGAAGGAATCCATCATCATGTTTGACAATACCCAGACCCCGAAGAACACCGCAGTAACGGCGGGAACACCACCGACACTGTCGCCGGAAGATGTGGTTGCGCAGTTGCGCGGCTTGCGGCAACAGATCGGCGAGGTGGCTCCGCTGACGAAGCGGCAGCGAGACACGCTGCGCGCGCACGCCACAATTCCGAACAGCGTGGTGCAAGCGTCGATCAATGCCATCGGCGCCTCCGACAACGTGCGACAGGCCCTCGGACAGCCCGCAGACGATGTGCGGCAACTGGCCGAGGAAGCGAACCGCTGGACCGCGGTCGAGGATGAGCTTCGCGCGATGCTGAAAGGCGTCGCGGCAGCGAACTTCATCCGCCGTCAGCGGGTCGGTCTTGTGTCAGTGCAGGCCTATGGCATCAGCCAGCAACTGGCCAAAGATCCGAACAATGGCGGCCTGCTCTCGCACGTGCAGGAGATCAAGCGGCTGAAAGGTCTCGCCCGCCGGAAGAAGCCGTCGCCGCAGACTCCGCAACCGTCGCCAGCCCCCGCACCGCCGCAGCATTTCGATCCGTAGTATGGGAAGGTGCACCGGGCGCGCAGTACGCGCGCCCGGTGCTTTCCCCCCCGATGAAATGGAGAATGTCATGAACCCGAATGAATATGAAGAAGAGGCGGCCCGGCTCCTGGAGGCGCTCCGGCCACTCACATCCCTGCTGGCCAAGTTTGCCGCCACGATGTCGCCGCCACCGAGCCACCAGAACCGCCGCCTGCGCAAAGTGACCCCCGCGGTCATCCGGCGCGGCATCGCCGGCCTGCGGTCGGGAGAGATGCGCCCGATCGACCCGTCAAAGGACCCGAACGCCCTCGCGGACGAGCTGGAGACAGATCTGGCGCTCGTCATCGAGCTGGAGCAGCAACTCATCCCGTCAGTCGAACAAGCGACGAGATCCCTCTCATCGACGGTCGAGAACAAGGTCGCGAAAACGCTCGCCAAATCCCTTGCGTTCTACCGCGAAGCCCGCGAGCGCGCCCGCACCTCCGGCAACGAGACGCTCAAGGAGCACGTGCGGAACATGGATCGCGCGTTAGGGAGGGGCGCGAGGCGGTAGGTCTTATCCTGAACGAGCTTAGAGTCCGGTCTCACGCGAAGACGCGAAGACGCAAAAAAAAGACGTAACTCCTGTTTTTCGCGCCTTCGCGTGATCAATATCAAGACGATGGCAGGCCCGACTCCCCGTCAACCGCGCCACTTCTCCATATCCCGCCGTTCCCGCTTTGTCGGGCGCCCGCTGCCGCGCTCGCGCAGGATCGCGGTGACGATGTCGACCTTCTCCTGCGGATCTTCATTGGAAGTTGGGGAAGTTGGGGGCCGTATGTGGGAAGACGGTTTTGTCTGCGTACATCTGCGTCATCTGCGTCATCTGCGGATCGTCTTCTGGAAGAGCCGCGACACGGAGACTTCTCATTCTTCTGTCGAAATTCGAGCTCAGAAGTAAGCGGCGAGGCCGAAGGCTTCCAGCTTGTTCGCGAGCTTGCGGTCGAACGTCGCTACGGCGTCGTATCGGTTCGTGGTGGCGACGGCGACGATCGCGGAATCGGCAAGGCCGGGGAATGGATCGGGCCAGACGTCCAGCACGCGCTTCCACGGACAGTCATCTACGATCTGAACACCGGGGAAAGACACCAGCGCGCGTATAGTCGCGGCGAGGCGGTCACCGCTCACGCCGTACAGGCTCTGCAGAACGTACGTCACTTCGAAGACGACGAACTGCGGAAGGATGGCCACGAGGTTGCCGTCCTCCGCTTCCTGCAGCAGGACGCGGGCAGCGTCGTATTGCTTCTCGTGCCGGCCGGTCAGGTACGACACGAGCACGTTGGCGTCGAGGACAATGCGCTGCACTTCAGATGCGCCCTCTATGCTTGCGCGCCTCCGCGACCGCCCGCACCGGATCGTCGGGGCCGCCCTTCACGGAACCGGCCAATGCCCACAACGCTGGGCGCTCGGTCGACACGGCCGCGCGGCCGCCGGCGACTTCCCATGTGAGTTTGGCGCCCGGCTCCAGGTCGAGCGCATCGCGCACTTCCTTCGGTACGGTCGTTTGTCCCTTGCTGGTCATCGTCGATACAGGCATGTCGGTCGCTCCTTACGAATGTTACTTCAATTGATCATTGCGGCTGTGGGTGACTACCCGCACCGCGTGCGTCACCGCGCAACTCCAATCGTTCATCGAGGAGCTGTCGGACGCGTTGCCTGGGTTCGCCGAGGCGATGGCGTGGCCCGGGGATTGACGAAAGGCTTTATCCGCAGATGACGCAGATGAACGCAGATGGGAAGACGGTTTTATCTCCGGATCTTCGCGTTGAACTCTTCCATATCCCGCCGCTCCCGCTTCGTCGGCCGGCCGCTGCCGCGGTCGCGGAACATGGGGAAGTCGGGCTTCTCGACCACCGGCGTCTCGTCCACGTACATCGTTCGCGCCAGCTCCTTCGACTGTTGCGTGGCTGGCACCGACTTCACGACGACGCGGCGAAAGGTCTCGCCGGCGTAGAACTCGATGGCATCGTTCTCCCGAACGGGAGCGGCCGGCTTGACGCTCTGTCCGTTGACTTTGACGTGCCCGCCGCGGCAGGCCTCGGTGGCATCGACGCGGTGTTTGAAGAGGCAGACGTGCTTCAGCCAGGTATCGATCCGATGTCGCTGCGAGTCGCTCATTCAGAAGAGGTTATAATCCGCGGATGATCAAAGCCGACATCGTCAACAAGGTCGCGGAAGTATCCGAAATTTCGCGGGTAAAGGCGGCCCAGGCTGTCGACACGGTGATCGAGGGACTTCGCAATGCGCTCGCCCGCGGACAGCGCATCGAGCTGCGGGGATTCGGCGTCTTTCAGGTCAAACAGCGGAAGAAAGGGATCGGCCGGAACCCGAAGACCGGCGTCGAAGTGAAGATTCCGCCCGGAAATACGATCCGCTTCAAGCCAGGCAAGGAACTGCGGAACCTTCTGTAGTGTCTGAAACCGTCCTCGTTCTCGATTTCGGATCGCAATACACGCAGCTCATCGCCCGCCGGATCCGGGAGCAGCGCGTTTACTCCGTCGTCTATCCGTTCGATACCAGCGTCGACACGATCCGTGCGCTGGCGCCGAAGGCCATCATCCTGTCGGGGGGGCCGCAGTCCGTCTACGCCGAGACCGCGCCGATCTGTTCGCGGGAGATCTTCGAGCTCGGCGTACCGATCCTCGGAATCTGCTACGGAATGCAGCTCACGGCCTATCTTCTCGACGGACAGGTCGAGGCATCATCGGAGCGTGAGTACGGCCGCTCCGAGATCGACGTCAACGTCGATGATTCGCCGCTTTTCGCGGGCACACCCAAACACCAGCGCATCTGGGCCAGTCACGGCGACAACATCCTGCGGCAGCCGGCCGGCTTCCGAAACACGGCATCATCGACGAACGCGCCCATCGCCGCGTTCGAAAACGCCGCGCGGCAATGCTTCGGAATCCAGTTCCATCCGGAAGTGACGCACAGCGAGGCCGGCACGGCCATCATCCGCAACTTCCTCTTCGACATCGTCCACTGCACGCCGTCGTGGGACCTCGGCGATTACCGCAAGCGAAAGGTCGAGGAGATCCGGGCCACGGTCGGAAATCGAAAGGTGATTGCCGCGGTGAGCGGCGGCGTCGATTCCTCGGTGGCCGCGGTTCTGGTCGCGGAAGCGATCGGCGATCAACTCACGGCCATCTTCGTCGACAACGGCGTGTTGCGGAAGAACGAAGCGGTGCAGGTGATGTCACGCCTCTCCGAAGGCCTGGGCATGCACGTCGTCGCGGTCGACGGACGCCAGCGCTTCTACGAGAAGCTGGCCGGCATCGAAGACCCCGAGGCCAAGAGGAAGAAGATCGGAAACGAATTCGTGGCCATCTTCGAAGAGGAAGCACGACGGATCTCCGGCGTCGAATTCCTGGTGCAGGGCACGCTCTATCCCGACGTGATCGAATCCGTCTCCATCAAGGGTCCCTCGGCGGTGATCAAGACGCACCACAACGTCGGCGGCCTGCCCGAAAAGATGGGGCTGAAGCTCATCGAGCCGGTGCGCGAATTGTTCAAAGACGAAGTCCGCCAGCTCGGAATGGAGCTCGGTCTCGAGGAGGAGTTCGTCTGGCGGCATCCCTTCCCCGGTCCGGGGCTGGCCGTTCGCATTCTCGGCGAGGTCAACGCCGCGCGCGTCGAGATCCTGCAGAATGCCGACGAGATCGTGATCGACGAGATCCGGCGCGCCGGCCTCTATCGCGAGATCGCGCAGGCCTTCGCAGTGCTCTTGCCGGTGAGGAGCGTCGGGGTGATGGGAGACGAGCGGACGTACGAGAACGTCGTGGCCGTCCGGGCCGTGTCGACGACCGATTTCATGACCGCCGACTGGTACCGCATGCCGCACGATCTTCTCGACCGTATCAGCCGCCGGATCGTGAACGAGGTCCGTGGGATCAACCGCGTCGTCTACGACATCTCGTCGAAGCCTCCGAGCACGATCGAGTGGGAGTAGCGGGTCAACAGGGGAAAAAGAGCAGTTTTCCTTAACCCCAGTTGGGTCACTTTCCATTTTTGCGTTGTCGGATCGCCTCGGATGGCGTAAGTTACTGATACGCGTCCACCATCATCGGCTTCCGCGCACGGCGAATGTGCGTGGTATAGGAGGAGAAATCGACATGATGCAAGCCCGGTCAATCTCTCGATATGTTCTGCTCTCTCTCAGTTGTCTTCTGCTACTCCCCACCCTTTCCTTCGCAAAACCGAGCGGTCCCGAACCGGTCGGCCATCTGACGGCCTCGGCATCGAGCGTCCAGTGGATGACCTCGGCCGTCGACCACGAGATGGTCGTTCTCACCGTGGTGGGACCGAACGGCGCGGTGTTTCACAAGGAATTCGCTCGTGGCACTGTGCCCTCGTTCCGCCTGCAGGATCTTGGCGGGAGACTCACCGACGGCGCTTACACATACGAGCTGCGGATGATTCCGCGCATCTCTGACGAAGTGAAGAAGCAGCTCGCCGCTGCGCGCGCCGACGGCGATGACGACGCGGCGGGGCGGATCCAAAATGCTGCCGGCATCAATGCGAACGCCCTGGTGCAGTCCGGCAGTCTTCTCGTGCTCAACGGGTCTTTCGTCTCCCCCGACCTCGACGAGCAGCCGGCAAGTGTCCCGACGGCAGCGGCAGCGGGCAAAACGCCGGCCGCCTCCTCCGTCAAGGTCATCAAGCCGCTCGACATCGTCCAGGCTGACGATGTGATCATTCAGGGCAGCCTGTGCGTCGGTCTCGATTGCGTGAACAACGAATCCTTCGGCTTCGACACGATCCGCCTGAAGGAAAACAACACGCGCATCAAGTTCGACGACACCAGCACGTCGACCGGTTTCGCCAACCACGACTGGCAGTTGACGGCGAACGACTCCGCCAGCGGCGGCGCGAACAAGTTCTCGATCGAAGACATCACTGCCGCAACGGTTCCGTTCACGGTCACTGGCTCGGCGCCGTCGAACTCGATCTTCGTCGACAGCACCGGGCGCCTCGGCCTGCGCACGGCCACACCGGTCCTGGACATTCACGTCGCCACCGGCAACACGCCGGCCATGCGCCTCGAGCAGAACACCAGCGGCGGCTTTACCGCGCAGACCTGGGACGTTGGCGGCAATGAAGCGAACTTCTTCGTCCGCGACGTGACCGGCGGCTCGCGCCTTCCCTTCCGCATCCGTCCCGGCGCGCCGACGAGCTCGATCGACATCGCCGCCAGCGGCAACGTCGGCGTCGGCACGGCCAGCCCATCGTTCAAACTCGACGTCTCGGCTGGAGCGCTGGGCTTCAGCTCCGATGCGACCACCTTCTCCGGCCCTTCGATCGCCCGCGCCAGCAATCAACTGCTGGTCAATACAGGTACAGCCGGATTACTCATCAACAACCAGGCGAACTCCGTCAACCTGTTCAAAATACAGAATGACGGCAAAGTAGGGATCGGCACGACGAGCCCGGGCTCGCAGCTCGTGATCGCCAACGGCGCCACCACCTCGAGCGCCAACGCCGGTGACACGCAGTTCACCGTCGCCTCCTCGCGCACCTTCAAGGAGAACATCCAACCGACCAATGTGCCTGACATCCTCCAGAAGATCGAAGCCATTCCTGTCGTTACCTACGATTTCAGGAACAACGGCCCGAAGGATCGCCTCGGACTCATCGCCGAAGACTTCTACACGGTCTTCGGTCGTGGCGACGACAAACACATCAACGGGCAGGACGTTCAGATGGCGCTCTGGATGGCCGTGCAGAAGCTGACCGCGGAGAACAAAGCTCTCACGGATCGCCTGGCGAAGCTCGAGGGCGAGGTCGCGCAGAAGCCACAGCCCTGAAACAATCCTCGTAACTGAGCATACGGCCGCCGGGAAACCGGCGGCCGTTTTGTTTTCACGAAAAAAACGGGGCGCGGTGGAAGAACCGCGCCCCGTCACGGAGCAGTGATCCCGGGTCCCTCTCCCCTGGATCGCGTACGGCGCGCAGGAGGGGCGCGCCGCGTGGACGTACTAGTCGCTCAAGTTGCGGATCACCGTCGGAATATCGAGGTCATTGCCGAAATCGCTCGACGCCATCGGCCCGAAACCTCCGGAACCGTCCGGGCGGCTGAATCCCTTGCGAAAAAAGGGTGGATCGTAGATCTCTCCTTCCGCGCCCACCTGCGGCTGAGCCGCCACTTCGGGAGCCACCTCGTGCTGCGCGGCGATCTCCTTCGGCGCGAATGGCCGGAACGGCGCGGACGCGGAGCTCGACGCCGCACGTGCGTTACCCGATGAAAGTTGCTCGCCCCGCGTGTTCAGGAACCCCTTCGTCGCGGAGTCGAAGCCGGTGGCGATGACCGTTACTTTGACCTCGTCCTTCATCCTCGGATCGATGACCGTACCGAAGATGATGTTCGCCTCCTCGTCGGCTGCCTCCTGGATGATCGACGCCGCCTCATGGACCTCGAAGAGTGTCATGTCGGGGCCGCCGGTGATGTTGATCAGGACGCCCTTCGCCCCTTCGATCGACGCTTCTTCGAGCAGCGGCGACGAGATGGCGCGCTGCGCTGCCTCGACGGCGCGATGCTCGCCCGAGCTGACGCCCGTGCCCATGAGCGCCATCCCCATCCCGTGCATGATCGTTTTCACGTCGGCGAAGTCGAGATTGATCTCGCCGGGAACCGTGATGAGATCCGAGATGCCCTGCACGGCCTGACGAAGGATGTCGTCGGCGATCGTAAAGGCTTCGTTGAGCGATGTTGCCCGTTCGACGAAGTTGAGCAGGCGCTCGTTCGGGATGGTAATGAGCGTATCGACCGTCTCGCGCAGCGAACGGATGCCCTGCTCCGCCTGGATGCGGCGGCGTTTCCCTTCGAAGCCGAACGGCTTCGTGACGACGGCCACCGTCAGCGCGCCCAGCTCCGCAGCCAGCGAGGCGATGATCGGCGCCGCGCCGGTGCCGGTACCGCCGCCCATGCCGGTGGTGATGAAGATCATGTCCGCGCCCGAGAGCGCTTCGAGAATCCGATCGGTGTCCTCGAGCGCCGCCTGCTTGCCGATCTCGGGATTGGCGCCGGCGCCGAGGCCCTTGGTGAGCTTGCCGCCGATCTGCAGCTTCACCGGCGCGAGCGAGTTTCGCATGGCCTGGACATCGGTGTTCGCAACCATGAACTCGATGCCCTTGATGCCGGCCTGAATCATCCGGTTGACCGCATTGCCACCACCACCACCCACGCCGATGACTTTGATTCTGGCTCCGAGCTGCTCCTTCATCGAGCATCACCGCCAACCCGCCACCAGGTTTTTCGTCGAATGTGATCATTTACCGTCTCCAGGAAGAGTAATCATTTTTTATTACGTATTCAAACACTATTTCGAGGTCCTAGGTCTGCGTGAAGAGAGACTTGAATCCATCGGCGATTCGCGCGAACCCACGCCGCGGGCGTTTCCTCACCCGGGCGCGATCGCGGAATCCCCAGAGAAGCAGGCCTGCCGCCGCCGCCCACTCCGGCCCGGCCACGGTATCGGAGAGCCCGCTGAGACCGCGCGGCATCCCCTTCCGAGCCTGCTGATCGAACACCTGCTCGACCATTTCCACCATCCCGTCCATCTCGGCTCCGCCTCCGACCACCACCACGCCGCTGCGGATCTCTTTGTCGAGACCGACCTTCTCGATGTCGCGGTAGACGAGCTTGGCGATCTCCGCCGCGCGCGGCTCGAGAATGTTCGTGAGCTCGTGCTTGGAGAGGATCTTCGGAGCCCGGCCGCCGACTGTCGGCACCTCGATCGGGTCGTCTTCCGTCACCAGCGAGCCGAGCGCGCAGCCGTAGCGCTTCTTGATCCGCTCCGCGTCCTCCATCGGCGTCCGCAGCACCACCGAGATGTCGCTGGTGAAATGTCCGGCACCGACCGGCAGCACATTCGTGTGCACGACGTTGCCTTCGAGGAAGACCGCGTAGTCGGTCGTGCCCGCGCCGATGTCCATCAGCAGGACTCCCATCTCGCGCTCGTCCTGCGTCAGCACGGCCTCGGCCGCGGCGAGCTGTTCGAGCACGAGCTCCTGCACGGCGATGCCGGCCTTGTTCACCGCGGTCAGCACGTTCTGATTGTGCGTTCGGGCGCCGGTGACGATGTGAACGTTGGCCTCCAGCCGCCCGGCGGTCATTCCGAGCGGATCGTGGATACCGTCCTGGCCGTCGACGACGAACTCGCGCGGAATGACGTGCAGCAACTCCAGCTCGGCCGGCACGTTGATCGACTTCGACGCTTCGATGACGCGGTCGATGTCTTCGCGCGAAATCTCGCGATGTTTGCCGGTCACGGAGACGACGCCGCGCGAGTTGACGGAGCGGATGTGATCGCCGGCCACGCCGACGTACACCGATTCGATCTGCAATCCCGCCATGACCTCGGCTTCGTCGACGGCTTTCTTCACCGCCTCGATGGCCTGATCGAGGTTGATGATGTTGCCACGCCGCGTACCCTTCATCGGCGAGGTGCCCTTGCCGATGATCTCGATCTGGCCGCGGTCGGTCACTTCCCCTACCAGCACACACACTTTGGAAGTCCCGATGTCGAGCGCGACGATGTATTTTTCCTCGGTCTTCGGCATTCGCTGTCTCCTGACTGACTAATTCGTAATCTGCGTTGAAATCACTTGCGGGTGTGTCAAGGGCGGGAGCACCGCCGCGTGAACCGGTTTGACGACGATGCGGCCGGCAAACCGGAGATCGACATATTCGATGTCGTGGATGCCGAGGTGCTCGGCGCGCGCGACGGCGTAGAGGTCCCGCCACTTTCCGGAGAGATCGCCCTCCTCGGTGTAGACGAACGCGCCGAGCTCCCGGTCGAAAAGGGCGAAACCGCTGGGCGCGACCGGTCTCACTTCGGAGATGCGCGAATAGATCTGCGGGTCGCGCGCGCGCAGATCGCTCAGAAGGGCGACGCTGCGGGCCAGTTCGGCCCCGGCGGCGTTGGTGATCAATGGCAGATCGACGTCGCCAACGGCCGGAGAAAGCTCCGCAAACGGCACTCCGCTTTCGTCGACATAGGAGATCCGGCCACCGGCGGCGGCCAGTGCCACGGGCGTACGCTCGACGATGCGGATGCGCAGCGTGTCCGGAAGTTTTTTCTCCGCCTCGATCCGCTTCACCCATCCCAGGCGGCGAAGATCCGCCTGAAGTCGGGCGATGTCGATGCGGAAGAGGTTTGCGCCGATGTATTGGCGCGTGATGGCATCGATCGCCGCGCGCGAGGTGTGCGTTGAGCCGTCGATCTCGATCGTCTTCACCGCGAAGCGTGCGTCGCCCTGCGTCTGGCGATACATCAGGAACGAGCCGGCCACGATGCCGATGACGATGGCGGCCTTGCCACCGAGCGAGGCCATCCGCTGAAACTGGATGCGGCGCTGATTGCGGCGAATCCGCGCGACATCCGCCGGACGGAAGAAACGCGGCGAGGTGCTGTCGTAACCGGCCGACATCAGCTCCTCCCCTCACTACGCACGAGCTCTTCGGCGATCTCATGGACGTCGCCGGCGCCCATGGCGATGAAGACATCGTTCGGCTGTAGCCGGCGCCGCAGCTCATTGACGATCTCGATATGGCTGCGATCGAGGAATTCGATTCCTGCCGCGGAGTCGGCGATCATCCGTGACGAGATCCCCTCGATCGGCGTTTCCCGCGCGGCATAGATCGGGGCGACGAGGGCAACGTCCGCGCCGCGCAACGACTGGCCGAACTCGCGTGCGAAGTCGCGGGTGCGCGAGTACAGATGCGGCTGAAACAGCGCGACGAGACGGCGGTTCGGATAGCCGCCACGTGCGGCGTCGAGCGTGGCACGGATCTCGGTGGGGTGGTGCGCGTAGTCGTCGACCACCAGGGCACCGTTGTAATCGCCGAGGATCTGGAACCGGCGATCGACGCCGAGGAACTTCGCCACGCCGGCGGAAGTGGCTTCGGCACTCACGCCCAGTTCGCGCGCGACGGCGATAGCCGCCAGCGCATTGCGCACGTTGTGCTGACCGGGCACGAAGAGCTTGAAGAAGCCGATACCGTCGACGTCGAAAGAGGCACCTCGCTCGTGAAACTCGACGTTGTGTGCGGTCAGATCGGCCCCTTTCCCCAGGCCGTAGCGAATGATTCGGGGACCTGCCTCACGGCCGCGCCGATCCAGCAGCGCAGCGACCGCCGGATCGTCGACGCAACCGATGATCGCGCCGCCGGGCCGTACCTTTTCCGTGAAGATTCGGAACGCCTCGACGATGTTCTCGAAGCTTCCGTAATATTCGAGGTGATCTGCCTCGATATTCGTGATGACGGCGATCTCGGGATGAAGCTCGTGGAAGGTCCGGTCGTACTCATCGGCCTCGACGACGATCACGTCGCCCTTCCCCTCTTTCGCGTTCGAGGAGAAGTTGGCGAGCATGCCGCCGACGATGACCGTCGGATCGAGCCCCGCTTCCTCGAGAACCGTGGCGATCATCGCTGAGGTGGTGGTCTTGCCGTGCGTGCCGGAAACGCCGACGGCGCGCTTTTCATCGACGATGGCCGCGAGAAGGTCCTTGCGCCGGACGATCTCGATGCCGCGCTCGCGTGCGGCATCGATTTCGACGTTGGCCCCCTTGACCGCCGCGGTGACGACGACCGTGTCGATGCCCGCCAGATGAGCAGGGTCATGCCCGATGCGGATATCGACTCCTCGCCCGGCCAGAAGGGTGGTGGCCGAGGAGCGTTTGAGATCGCAACCGGAGACGGCCAAGCCTCGACCGGTGAGGATCTCTGCAATGCCACTCATTCCGATTCCGCCAATGCCGACGAAATGAATGTTCTTAATCTTGTCTAAATTCATCTCAGTTAGTGGATTGCTAATAAACAATTTTATTCGCTTCGCTCTATTTTTTCGAGTAAATCGACGATCTTTTTTGTGGCATCGGGCGCCGCCAGGGTCCGGGCGGCCGTTCCCATCCGCTCCGTTCGATCGGGATCGGTGACGATTTCGGTGATGGCGAGCCCCAATCTCTCCGGTGAAAGCTCACGTTCGGTGATGACCATGGCGCCGCCGGCCTGCTCGACGGCGCGGGCGTTCAGCTCCTGATGGTTGTCCGTTGCCGGCAACGGTATGAGAATCGCGGCGCGACCGACTGCGGCCAGTTCGCCAATCGTCATCGCGCCCGAGCGGGAGACGATGAGATCCGCAGCGACGATTTCGCCGACCATCGGATCGAGGTATGGCACCACGCGCGCGTCCGCAAATGCCGAGGCGCGATACGCCTGCTGCATCTTCGGCAGTTCGTTCAGACCGGTCTGATGGACGATTTCAATTCGGTCCCGTAGCGGCGCCATGAATAGCAGGGCGCCGATCATGGCGTCGTTGATCGTGCGCGAGCCTTGTGAGCCGCCGAAAATCAACACGCGTTTGCGTGCGTGAGTGCCAGTGGCCGGCTGGCGGACGGAGAAGAACTCCTCGCGGATCGGATTTCCGGTGAGGACGGCGTCGGCGCGCTTCATCCGCTGCGCCGCCGTTTCGAAAGCGACCGCCGTGGCGGTCACGAAGCGTGCGAGAACGCGGTTCGTCAGACCCGGAAAGGCGTTCGACTCATGAATGGCCGTCGGCATCCCGCGCAGTCTCGCGGCCATCAGCACCGGCCCCGACGAGTAGCCGCCAACACCGAAAACGACATTCGGCCGGTACCGGCCAACCAGCGCGAAGGCCTGCGCGAAGCCGACCGGAAGGCGGAAGAGGCCCTTGATCGTGTCGCCGATCCCCTTTCCCTTCAGTCCGCCGACAGAAATCAGCTCGAGTGGGAAGCCGGCCTTCGGGACGATGGTCGTCTCCAGTCCGCGCTCGGTCCCGACGAAGATGACGCGCCGCATGGAATTCCGCGCGATCCACTCCTGCGCGACGGCGATGGCCGGGTAGATATGCCCCCCCGTTCCGCCCCCGGCGATCATCAGCGTCTCCCCCACACCCTGCACGCCCATCGATCGGATTCCTCAACCTGACTGCTGCGATAAGTTCAACAAAATGCCGACCGCGATGAGACTGGTGATCAGCGAGGAGCCGCCGTAGCTGACGAGCGGCAGCGGCAGCCCCTTGGTCGGCAGAAGGCAAAGCGCGACACTGACGTTGATCAGCGCCTGGATGCCGATCAACAGCGTGAAACCAAGCGCCGCGTAGAAATCGAAGCGATTCTGGCTGAGCCTCGTCACGCGGAAGCCACGCCAGACCAGAAAGGCGAAAAGGGCGATGAGCGCCGCCGCGCCGATGAACCCGAGCTCTTCGCCAATGATCGAGAAGATGAAGTCGGTGTGCGGCTCCGGCAGGAAGAAGAGTTTCTGCCGGCCGTTGCCGATGCCGAGTCCGCGCAAACCGCCGGTCCCTAGCGCGATCAGCGACTGCATGGCCTGGAATCCCTTCCCCAGCGGATCGGCCTCGGGGTTCAGGAAGGTAAAGAGACGATCGCGGCGGTACGCGGCGCTGAAGATCAGCAGCACCCCGGCGGGGATGATCATCAGCGCAAAGGTGACGACGCGCGTCCAGGAGATTCCGGCGGCGAAAATCATCCCGGCGGCGACGAGGACGAGCGTGGTGGCCGTGCCGAAGTCGGGCTCGAGCAGGACAAGCCCGGCGAAGAGCGCCACGACGAACGCGAGCGGCAGCAGCGTCGAGGTCAGCTCGTTGATCCGCTCCTCTTTCCGCGCCAGATACGAGGCCAGAAAGAGGATCAATGCCGGCTTGGCGAACTCGCTCGGCTGGAGTTGGAAGTGCTGCAGAACGATCCAGCGGTGGGTGCCGTTGATCGGCGACTGAAAAAGAGCGATGACCAGCGCCAGCAGGACGGCAGCGCCGATTGCGTAAATGATCCGCCGGTCGCGCAGCCGTGCCGAATCGACATGCATCAGCATCACACCGAGCGTGCCGCCGGCCACCAGCCAGACGAACTGGCGGAGGAAGAAGTAGTAGGGGTTGTCCGACCCGACCTTCTGCATGGTGATGATCGCCGATGCCGAATAGATCATCACCATCCCGATGAGGACGATCAGCACCGCTGCGCTGAATAGGTAGGTGTCGTAGGTGAGTTTGCGGCTCATGCCGACAGCCCTCGAACCAATTCCTCGAAGTGCTCGCCGCGATGTTCGAAGTTTCGGTACTGGTCAAAACTTGCGCAAGCGGGTGAAAGGAGCACGATGTCGCCAGACTTTGCGTGCTCGCGTGCGTGAGCAACGGCATGCTGCATGTCGCCCGCGGCAACGATAGTGACCGTGCCGTCGAGTGCCGAGGTGATGCGGTCGGCGGCGGCGCCGATGGTCATGACTGCCCGCGTTTTTTCGGAGACGAGCTCGCGCATCCGTTCGAACTCTCCGGCCTTGTCCTTGCCACCGAGAATCAACCAGACACTGTCCGGCGGGAACGACTCCAGCGACTTGAGCGTGGCATCGACGTTCGTTCCTTTGGAATCGTTGATCCATCGGACGCCATCGATCTTGCGTACGAGCACCATGCGATGCGGCAGTCCGGCAAACGAGCCGAAGGCAATCTGAACGCTCACATCGTCTACGCCGATGGCACGCGCCGCCAGCCATGCCGCCAGCGCATTCTCGACGTTGGCGGTTCCTTCCAGCTTGAGTGAGGCGCGCGGGATCCGGCGCTCGTTTCCGTCGTGGCGAAGAACGAGATCCGCGCCGTCAGCGAACGCCCCTTCGTCGACAGGTCTCGATGCGGAAAAGCGGCGGAGACGCGCTTTCGATTCTCGAGGCGCGCCGCGGCGATCCGAGGCATTGACGATGGCGACATCGTGCGGCTCCTGATTGCGAAAGATGCGGTACTTAGCCGCCGCGTAGGCGTCGAAGGTCGGATAGCGATCCATGTGGTCGGGAGTCACGTTCAGAAGCAGCGCGACATCGGCCCGAAAGGTGTCTACCGATTCGAGCTGGAACGACGACAACTCGAGAACGTAGGTGCGCGGCCGTTCGGTATCGAGAGCGGCGATGAACGGCTCACCGATATTGCCGGCCACGATCGGCTGCCGGCCGTCGATCTTCAGGATCTCGCCGATCAGCGCGGTCGTAGTCGATTTCCCATTCGAGCCTGTGATCGCGACGATCGTGCTTCCCTGCGGCATGTGGCGATACGCGAGCTCGATCTCGCCGATCACCGGAATCGGCGTCACCTCGACCTGCTGCAGCAGAGGAATCGTGCGCGGTACGCCGGGGCTGAGGACCATCATTCCGACGCCGTCCAACAACGCCGCGTCCTGACGACCGAATGCGCGGTCCACCGCCTCATGGAGCGGATACGGCAGGTCTGGGGCGGCGTTGGCGTCTGTGAGCAGCACCCTTTCGCCGCGGGCGGCCAGAAAATTCGCCGCGGCCACGCCGGACTTGCCCGCTCCGATAACAAGGGTCTTCATCGTAATTTGAGCGTCGAGAGGGCCAGCATCGCGAAGATGATGGCGATGATCCAGAACCGGACCACGACCTTCGTCTCACGCCAGCCGGACAGCTCGAAGTGGTGGTGCAGCGGCGACATCTTGAAGATCCGCCGTCCGGTCAGCTTGAACGACGCCACCTGCAGCACGACGGACATCCCTTCGAGCACGAAAAGGCCGCCGACCAGTCCGAGCAGAATCTCCTGCTTGATCATCACGGCCAGGCAGCCGATGGCGCCGCCGAGCGCCAGCGAGCCGACGTCTCCCATGAAGATCTCAGCGGGGTGGGCGTTGAACCATAAGAAGCCGAGCGATGCCCCCACCATGGCCCCGCAAAAGACCGCCAGCTCACCGGCTTGCGGCACCCAGGCGATTCGGAGGTAGTCGGCCACGCGGAAGTTGCCGGCGGCGTAGGTGAGGATCGTATAGGTGACGGCGACGATGAGCGTCGATCCAATGGCCAGCCCATCGAGCCCGTCGGTCAGGTTCACGCCGTTCGATGCGCCGACGAGGACGACGATGATGAACGGGATGTAGAGAAAGCCGAGGTTCAAGTGCAACGCCTTGAAAAACGGGAAGGTCAGGACCGTCGAGTAGTTGTTGTGAATCGACGGCAGGTAGGCGATGGCCAGCCCCGCGGCCAGGGCCACGCCAATCTGCATCGAGAACTTCTCTTTCGCGGTCAACCCCATGTTCTGTTTCTTGACCAGCTTGCGGTAATCGTCGACGAATCCGATCGCGCCGTACGCGAACGTCACGAACAGCACGATCCAGATGTAGGGGTTGAAGATATCGGCCCAGAGGATGGTCGGGATCACGATGGCGATGTTGATCAGGATGCCGCCCATCGTCGGCGTCCCGGCCTTCATCTGGTGCGACTTCGGACCTTCCTCGCGGATGTACTGTCCGGCCTTGATGCGGCGCATCCGCTCGATCAGCCATGGACCGAAGATGAAGGAGATGATGAGCGCGGTGAGTGCCGCCCATGCCGTCCGGAACGTGATGTACCGGAAGACGTTGAAACCGGAGAACATGTCCCGCAGCGTGAACAGGTAGTACAACATCAGTGCGCCCCCTCCGCGTTGGCCAGCATGTTGACGATACGGTCGAGGCCGATGCCGCGGCTGGCCTTGATCAGAACGAGGTCTCCGGGACGAATGAAGGTTTCGAGGAACCCTCCGGCGCTCTGCGCGTCGTCGAAGTGGTGGAGCTTGCCGTCTTCAAATCCCGTCTCGCGCGCGCCGTCGAGCAAGGCTCGCGAACGCCTGCCGACGCCGACGACGGTGTCGACGCTCTTCGGGATGGCCCTGCCGGCTTCGCGATGGTAGTCGAGCTCTTTGTCGCCCAGTTCCAGCATGTCGCCGATGACTGCGATGCGGCGCCCGGCGACATCGGCCTGAGCCATCAGATCCAGAGCCCGGCCAAGAGCGTACGGATTCGAGTTATAGGTATCGTCGTAGATCGTTGCGCCGCCGGCGTGGAGAATGATGCCGCGATGGTAGGCAGGCTTCAGAGCACGCACGCCGCGCTCGATTCCTTCCCACGAAATGCCGATCGTGCGGGCGGTGGCGATGGCAGCAAGCAGGTTCTCGAGATTGTGGCGGCCGGGAAGCGATAGCTCGAACGCGTGTCCGCTCACTTCAAACGAGGTGCCGAGAAGGCCGCGCTCGCGGATATGGACTCCGCGGAAGCCGGCATCGTGGTCGATGCCGTAGGTCACCTTGCGCCCGTCGAAGCGGTTACTGATGTTCATCACGTATTCGTTGTCGGCATTGAGGATGATCGTTCCGCCAGGCTTGACGTTCTCGAGGAGCTCGCGCTTCGCTTCGGCGATCTTGTCGATGGTGCCGAAAAACTCGATATGCACCGGACCGATGTTCGTGTAGACGCCGATGTCGGGATGCGTGAGACCGGCCAGCCGGGCGATCTCCCCCTTGTGGTTCATCCCCATCTCGCTGACGACGACTTCGGCATCGTCGGGCGTGTTGTCGATGCAGAGCGGGCAGCCGATGAGGTTGTTGAAATTGCCCCACGACTTGAACGTCCGCCGTTCCGAGCCTGCCAGCGTGGCGATCATCTCCTTCGTGGTCGTCTTTCCGGCCGAGCCGGTGATGGCGATGAGCGTGAAGGGATAACGCTCGCGAATGGAGCGGGCCAGATTCTGAAGAGCGATGGTCGTGTCGTTGACGCGGACGATCCCTTTCCCGGCAGGGACATTCTCCGGTCCCTGCGACACCACCGCTCCGCAGGCGGTTGCAAGCGCCTGCGGCAGGAACTGATGACCGTCGAGGCGATCTCCTTTGATGGCGAAGAAGACGGAATCAGGCTTGACCTCGCGGCTGTCGATGACGACGGAGCCGGTGGCGACGTCCGGCCCCTGTACGAGCTCTCCACCGGTCATCTCGGCGAGCTGGCGGAAGGTCAGGTGCATGCCACCCTCCCTTCCGCACGGTTGCTGGGTTGCTGGGTTGCTGGGTTGCTGAGGAGCCTTGCAGCCATGTAACCGAGCAACGCAACAACCCCGATGTTCTCTCCCGGCTCCGCCGCGCCAACCCGATCGCGGCCCTTCCCCCGAAGCTGCCCGGCGATCGCCAACCATCCACCCACACGGAAAGCAATCGACGGAGCCGGAACAGAACACCTGACCTGAGGTGTTAAATAATAAGATGATTTGATCACTGATTTCAACATTAATTTGATATCGATTTAGAAGTTCTGTTTTCGTGTCTGCTTCTCAAGGCACGTTCCGCTTCCTCGCGGTCGTCGAAATGGAGGATCTGGTCGCCGACGACCTGATACGACTCATGGCCCTTCCCGGCGATGACGATGACGTCGTCATCGTCGGCTTCCGCGATCGTCTTCGCAATCGCTTCCCGCCGGTCGGTGACACGGGTGTAGTTCGACGCCCCGGTCATTCCTCGCTCGATGTCGTCCAGAATGACTTCCGGTTTTTCGCCGCGCGGGTTGTCGCTCGTCAGGATTGTTCGATCGGCGAGGCGCGCGGCGATCGCGCCCATCATCGGACGCTTGTCCCTGTCACGATCTCCGCCGCATCCGAAGAGAACGATGACCCGCCTGCCGGAGGCAAGGTCGCGGACGGCGAGCAGCAGTTTCTCCAGGGCGTCAGGCTTGTGGGCGTAGTCAACGATCACCGTCGGGCCGTCATCCGACGCGACGTACTCGAACCGCCCGCGTACAGTGGCGAGATTACGGATACCCGCCTCGATCGTAGCGATGTCGATACCGACGGAGAGCGCGGCACCGACCGCGCCGAGCCAGTTGTAGAGGTTGGGCGCGCCAAGCAGGTTCGACGCGACATGTACGTCGCCCGCCGGAGTCCCGATACGGCCATGAAGACCGCGCACGGAGATCTCGAACCCATCGAGCGGATGAATGTCCGCGTCGGACTGGCGGCCGAACGTCACGGCGCAGTCACCGAGCTCATTCGCCAGCCGGCGCCCGTAGGCATCGTCGATGTTGACGATGGCAGTCCTGCGGGAGCGATCGATCTGATCGAAAAGAATCCGCTTTGCAGCAAAGTAGTCTTCGAAGTCTTTGTGAAAGTCGAGGTGGTCCTGCGAGAGATTCGTGAAGACGGCTGCGGCAAAATGGATTCCATACGTTCGCTTCAGCGCCAGTGCGTGGGATGAGACCTCCATGACCGCATGGCGGACGCCGGCGTCGACCATCTTGCGGAACCATTGCTGGAGGACGGCGGCATCGGGCGTCGTGCGATCGGCGGTCATGCGCTCTTCACCGGCGCGATATTCGATCGTGCCGATGAGACCAACCGGCTGCCCGGAAGCGTCGAGAATCGACTCGATCATCTTTGTCGTAGTCGTCTTCCCCGACGTGCCGGTCACACCGATGATGGAGAGCTTGTCCGCCGGACGGTTATAGAAGTTGGCGGAGATGAGTGCGAGAGCTGCTCGGGCGTCGTCGACCTGAACCGCAACCGGCGCAGTGACCGCGCTCGATTCGCTGACGATGGCCGCGGCCCCCTTGCGGACGGCCGAGTCGATGAACTTCGCGCCATCCGTCTTGAAGCCGGGAACGGCGACGAACAGCGCGCCCGCGACCACGAGGCGTGAGTCGGCGGTGACGATGGTGATCTCAGCATCTGCATCACCGCTTCGAACCGGCACCTCCCTCAGCATCTCCTTCAGTCTCATGGCGTCCCCTCGGCGAGGGTCAGTACGACCTGGTGATCATTCGGCAGGGCTTCGCCCGGTAGCGGTTGCTGTGTTTGGACCACGCCACTCCCCGAGGCGCGAACGCGGAAGCCGGCCGAAGTAGCGAGGGCAACGGCCGCGCGGGCGTCGAGGCCTCGCAGGTCGGGAACTTCCGATCCCGCCGTCGGGCCATGCTTCTGCGAAAACGTCGCCAGCATCGGTGCGGACACATCGATCGTGCGCGTCGGAACCGATGGCGGCACATTGAGGTAACGCAATGTCGACTCCGCGATCTCCTTGAACGCGGGAGCGGCGACGGTGCCGCCGTACTCGGATCCCTTCGGCTCGTCGACTACGACGAGGATCGCCAACTGGGGCCGGTCGGCCGGAACGTAGCCTCCGAACGAGGCCACGACTTTGTCCGTGTAGCCGCCGCGCCCCGCCTTTTGTGCAGTTCCCGTCTTACCGGCTACGACGTGCTCGGCGAGTGCGGCATGCATGCCGGTTCCGCGGGCGACTACGGATTTGAGAATCTCATTCAACACGGCCGCTGTTTTTTCGGAGATGACGCGTACCGGTGCGGCCTGCGGCGGTGTGTAAATCGCGTTTCCCCTCGCGTCGACGACCTTTTCGACGATGCGCGGCTGGACGCGGAGTCCGCCGTTGGCGACCGCGGCGATGGCGCTCAGGACCTGCAACGGCGTCGTGCCGATCTCCTGGCCAATCGACATCGACGCATTCGAGAGTTGCGACCACTGCTCCGTACGGCGCACGCGGCCCTGCGCCTCGCCGGGCAACGCCACGCCGCTCCGTTCACCAAAGCCGAAGCGGCGGATGTAGCGGTAGAAACGCTCCTGCCCCAACGCCAGACCGACGCGGATGGCACCGACGTTCGACGAATGGACCATCACATCTTCGAATGTGATGAGGCCATAGCGATTGTGTCCGTGCTCGTGGATCTGCGTACTGCCGATCTGGATGAAGCCGTCACCACAGTCGAGAATCTGCGACGGCGTGACCACCCCTTCTTCCAGTCCGGCGGAGGCTGTGACGATCTTGAACGTCGACCCGGGCTCGTACTGATCCTGAACGGCGCGGTTGCGCCGTTCGTCGGGCGAGAAGTCGCGATAACGGTTGGGATCAAACGACGGATTGGATGCCATCGCCAGAATCCGGCCGTCGCGCGGGTCCATGACGATGGCCACGCCACCGGCCGCGTGGTACTGATCCACCGCCCGGCCAAGGGCGCGCTCGGCGATGAACTGTACGACGGAGTCGATAGTGAGGACGACGTCGTTGCCGTCGATGGGCCGGTTCGGCCCTTCGCCACCGACCAGGTACATGCCGCGCCGGGCATCGCGCAGGAGCGTCACCCGTCCGGCACGGCCCCGCACCTGCGCATCGAACGAATGCTCGATACCGGCCAGTCCTTCGCCATCGACGCCGGCGTAGCCGACTACGTTCGCGGCAAGCATGGCGCGCGGATACGAACGGCGGTGCTCGTCGAGAAAATAGACACCCGGGAGCTTGAGCGCCTTGACCGCGGCCGTGGTTTCAAGGGGCAACTGGCGGGCGAGCCAGACGAAGCCGCTGGCGGAGTTGAGTTTGGTGGCGATCTCGCGTGCGTCCATCTGAAGGGCGGTGACGCTGGCCAGAGCTTTGGCGGTCTGACCGCGGTCGACGATGGCCTGCGGATCGGCGTAAATCGATTCCGCGGCGATGCTCTCGGCGAGGATGCGGCCATTCCTGTCGATGATCGAGCCGCGCACCGGCTGCAACGCAAGCGTCCGCTCCTGTTGGCGTGCCGCTTTGACGACGTATTCACCGTGGCGGACAAGCTGGATCTGCACCAGCCGGGCGATGACGATGACGGCCCATGCCGCCAGGACGGCGAAAAGCTGCAGGAGACGCTTTTGCGATATCGGCATCAGCGGGCTCCGGATTGGGTAGTGGCTTGTGGGGAACGTGGGGCGGGAACGGCGTCTGGCGGCCGCTGTACCATCACCACGGCTCGCGGGTCGGTGTGCTCAAACCCCAGCTCGACGGCGCGCTGCTCGACGGCGCCCAGCGAGGTACGGCGGTCACGCTCCAGTTGCAGGGCCTTGTTGGCGTTCTCGATTTCCTGCTTCTGTTTCTGCAGGCGCGTCGCCTCGTGGCCCAGTCGGATTACTTCGAGGTTCTGCCACGTGAAGAGGAGCAGAAAGGCGCCGATGGGAACTCCGAGCGCAAGGACGGCCAGCAGCTCACGGGAGCGGCGGCGGTCGCGTTCGCGAACGATGTGGGTGTTCTCTATGGGCTTCTTCTGCGCGTACATGGGGAACCGATCCGGGAGCGTTAACGGAGCCTGGGAACAAGGGTGAAGATCTGCCTACAAGCACGACCCGAGAACCATCCACACCCACCCACGCTCCCCCAGCCACCCCTCCCGAGCTCCCGCGGCGCACACACGCCCACCCTTCCCCAACCTTCACCCTTGTTTCCGGGCTCCGGCTTACTAGCTCTCAGCTGTTGGCTGTTAGCTCTTAGTAGAGCTTCCTGCCTCGGCTTCGAGCACTTACCTGTCAACTCTTGGATCGAACCGACTTCCTAAGAGCTAAGAGCTGACAGCTAAGAGCTCTTCACTTCTTCTCCGCCACCCGCAACTTCGCGCTGCGAGACCGCGGATTTCTCTGAACTTCTTCCTCCGAAGCAGTGACCGGCCGGCTGGTCAGAATCTCGACGACCTCCTTCGCGCCGCACGCGCAAACCGGAAGGTTGGGTGGACAGGTGCACTCCCCTTCCAACCGCCGCATGGCTCGCTTGACGATTCGATCCTCGAGCGAGTGGAACGAGATGACGGCGATCCGGGATTCGGGCTCGAGAACGCCGACGGCATCGTCGATGAATCTGTCGAGTCCGACCAGCTCCTCGTTCGCGGCGATGCGAAGAGCCTGGAACGTGAGCGTTGACGGATCGATCTGATGCGGCTTCGACTTCTTCACGCCGCGAACGATTTCAGCGAGACGCGCAGTCGTCTCGATCGGCGCTTCGGCGCGCCCGTCGACGATTGCTCTGGCGATCCGGCGGGCCATCGGCTCCTCGCCGTATTCGCGCAGAATCGTCGCCAGCTCCTGTTCGCCAAGCGTATTGACCAGATCGGCGGCTGTCTTCGACTCCGGCCCCATCCTCATGTCGAGTGGCGCGTCGTAGCGGAATGAGAATCCGCGCGATGCGTCATCCAGTTGCATGGACGAGACGCCGAGGTCGGCGAGCAGACCGCTGACCGAATCGATCTTTTGCTTCTTCAGGATGTCAATGAGCGTCTCGTGACGGCCCTGTGCGAGCGTCACGCGATCTCCGAATCTCTCCAGCCTCGCTCTCGATGCATCCAGCGCTGCCGGATCGCGGTCGATGCCGAGAAGCCGTACCGAGGGATAGCGGGCCAACAAACTCTCCGCGTGTCCACCCAGTCCGACCGTGGCATCGACGAGCGTTCCGTCTTCGCGCGAGGGACGGAGGTACTCGACGATTTCGCTTAAAAGAACCGATTGGTGCATGACACGTCACACACCGTGCAACTCCAACTCTTTCCAGTCATCGTTCGTCAGCGGCGTTTCCGTCATCCGCTGCTGGATCTTTTCGCCGTTCCAGACGATGAGATGGTCTGTGTTTCCGATGACGACGACATCCTCGGCGATGCCGGCTACGTTGCGCAGAATGGTCGGGATCAGCACCCGTCCCTGCGCGTCGATCGTTCCGACCTGTCCGAAGTAGTTCACTTTCTCCAGAAGCTTCGTCTTGGCCGTCGAGGTCGAGGGAACTTTCGAGATCCTGCCCTGGAACTCGTACCAGACCGGCATCGGGTAGATCAGCGCCCGCTCACCGTCCATCGAAGTGATGAAGCAGTCCGAGCCGAACTTGTCTTCAATGATCTTGCGGAAGTTGGACGGGATCTTCAGACGACCCTTCTCGTCGACCTTCGCCGGGGAGTGCCCCATCAGGACTGGCTCGACCATTTCCGCTTCGACTTTCGTGTTCGAAGGCCCGTTTGTACCACTGTGAGCCACTTCTGTCCACAAAAATCCACGATGAGTAGAAAATAAACGCCGCCAGCATCGCTGGCGGCGCCGGTTCCGATCAGGTGGCTGGAATTGGCTACATCCTCGCGATCTCGTCAAAGTACTTCACGAATGCCACCATCCCCCCGCTGGCCTGCCGCCAGTCGTAGTTCTCGTTCGGGGCGTGGTAGCCGTGCTCGGGGAGTGACAGGCCGAGGAAGAGAACGGGGACGTTGAGGACCTTCTCCATCGACACGACGGCGCCGATGGACCCGCCTTCGCGGACGAAGACCGGCTCCCGGCCGAAGGCAAACTTCATAGCGCTCCGGACAGCGTCGGCGAGCGGGCCGGTCGTCGGCGCCTGGTACGGCAGCATCGAGGCCTCGGTGACGATCTTCACATCCGGATTGCGCTGCTTTACGAACTCGCGGATGAGCTTCATGATCTTTTTCGGATCCTGGTTGGCCACCATCCGGCAGGAGATCTTCACAGTGGCGCGCGGCGGAATGACGGTCTTGATGCCGGGGCCGGTGTAGCCGCCGACCAGACCGTGGACCTCAAAGGTCGGCATGGCCCAGATCCGTTTCATCAGGTCCATCGGGTCTTCGGTGCGGATCGACTTGAAGCCGTGATCCTTCTTGAACTTCTTGACGGTGAAACCGGAGTCGCGAAAGTCGGCCAGTTCCTGCTTCGACGGAGGGACGACGTCGTCGTAGAAACCTTTGATCTTCACCTTGCCGGTGGTGGCGTCGTACATTTCGGAGACGAGTTTCATCAACTCGCCGATGGGATTACGGGCACCGCCACCGGCCACGCCGGAATGCTGATCGGTCGCCGCCGTCTCCAGAGTCAGCTCAAAGCCCTGCAGTCCGCGCAGGCCGGCCGGGCAGGCCGGACGTTCGCGGGAAACCCAGATCGTGTCGGAGACGAGCACGGAATTGGTGGCGAGTTGCTTGCCGTACTTTTTCATCGCACTATCGAAGCTCGGCGAGCCGATCTCCTCTTCGAGCTCCCAGATCAGGTGCATGTTGGCGCGAACGCCGGCCTCGCGCGCGGCGCGGATGCCGAACAGCGCGGTGAGGGCCGGCCCTTTGTCATCGGTCGTGCCGCGGCCGAGGTAACGGTCGCCATCCTTCGAGAAGACGAATGGATCGGTCTTCCACGGCTCGGTCTCGCGTGAAGCGGGCTGCACGTCGAGATGGTTGTAGACGGTGACTGTCGGCAGATTACGTCCGGTCTCAAAGCGGCCGTGGACGATCGGATTGCCGTCCGTTTCGAGGATGGTCGCTTCGCCGCCGAATTCGCGGATCTTCGCCTGTGCCAGCTCGGCGCATCGGCGGATATCACCGAGGCGCTCCGGCTCGGCGGAGACAGACGGCGTCTCCACGAACTGCTGAAGCGTCGATTCGAAATCGGCGCGATGGTCGCGCGCCCATGCCAGAAGGGACTTTTTGTCTAGATTCATGGCCGCGAATTCTATGTCAGTAACCGACCGCCACATCGGAGCGGCGCGGATCGCCGGCACCTTGTCGCAGACCTGTTTTCGGATCGATCATCACGGCGTTGGCGTCGGAGATGTGGTCCAGCGGTTTCTCACGAAACTTGTGCCCCATTTTCTCCAGCGCGGAGCGTGTGTCCGGATTCGTTCCGTTCGGCTCCCAGAAGATCTCGTCCGGCATCCATTGATGATGAATGCGCCCGGCGTCGATCGCCTCCTGGAGCGTGGCGTGAAAATCGACGACGGCAAGAACGATCTCGAGCACGGTACTGATGATGCGCGGCCCGCCGGCGGCGCCGACGGCGAGCCACGGCTTGCCGTCCTGCAACATGATCAGCGGCACCATCGAGGACAACGGCCGCTTTTTCGGGGCGATGGCGTTCTTTTCGCTCTGGATGAGCTGATAGACGTTCGGCGCGCCGGGTTGGGATGTGAAGTCGTCCATCTCGTCGTTGAGCAGGACGCCTGTTCCCTTCGCGGTGACGCCGGCCCCGAACCAGTCATTGAGCGTGTACGTGTTGCTCACCATATTGCCCTCGCTGTCGACGACGGCGAAGTGGGTCGTGTCCGGTTTCTCGAATGGTGCGGGGTCGCCCGCCCGGATCTCCGTCGATCGCGATGCGTGCTCCGGATCGATCGTCTTGCGCCGTTCCTCGGCGAATGCGGGCGAGATGAGCGCCTTCACCGGCAGCTTGACGAAATCAGGATCGCCGAGAAATTCAGCGCGGTCCGCAAACGCGCGCCGCATGACCTCGGTGATGAGATGGAGGTAACGCGCCGACTGCCAACCGGTCGATGCCAGGTCGTACTTCTCCAGCATCTGCAACATCTCGATCAGGGCGATGCCCCCCGAGGACGGCGGCGGCATGACGATGAATTCGTGTCCGCGATAGCTGCCGTGCAGAGGTTTACGGACGGTCGGCTCGTACTCGCGCAGATCCTTCATCGTGATCAAGCCGCCGTGCTCGCGCATGTCGGCGACGATGCGCCGGGCTGTCACGCCGTCGTAGAAGTCGCGCGGATTGGCCTGAATGCGCGCAAGCGTAGCCGCGAGCTCCGGCTGTTTGAACCGCTCACCCATCGTGTAAATGCGGCCGTCGCGCAGGAAGATGCGCCGGCTCTCCGGCCATGGCTGCAGCTTCTTGAGCGTGTCAGGATCGTGCAGCACCCCGTCCAGAAACGCCGTGACGATGAATCCCTCGGCGGCGAGCTTGCGCGCAGGCTCGACGAGCTCGCTCCATTTCAGTTTGCCGTGCCGTTTGTGAACGAGCATCAGCCCCGCCACCGTGCCGGGAACGCCGATCGCTTTGTATCCGTCGGTCGACGCATCTTTGATGATCTTGCCGCTGGCGTCGAGATACATGTCGCGCGATGCCGCGAGCGGAGCCCGCTCGCGATAGTCGATGGCTTCGCTCGTGCCATCGGCGTTGCGGATCAGCATGAAACCACCACCGCCGAGGTTTCCCGCGGCAGGCCAAGTCACCGCCATCGTCAGCGCCACGGCCACCGCGGCATCGACGGCGTTACCGCCCTTCTTCATGATGTCGACGCCAACGCGCGAGGCAATCTCGCTCGTCGACGCCACCATGCCGTGGCGGCCGACGACAGGATCGCGTAGCGCGGCGAAGGCGGTGGTGGAGGAAAAGAGGAGAAGAGTGGCGATGAGCTTCCGCATCACGTGAGTATGTCATTCCGAGCGACGCCGGGAATGACAGGGCTACCTACGACCGATAGTCGGCGTTGATCGAGATGTAGTCGTGACCGAGGTCGGAGGCGAGAACGACCGTGGTGGCGTTGCCGCCGCCGAGGTCGAGAACGATCGGAACGCGTTCGCGAGAGAACACCTTCGCCGCATCTTTTTCACGATAGACCGCCGGCTCGCCGTTGATCACGAGTTGCACCTTGCCGGCGAACAGTGCCACGCGCCGGACGTTGAATCGCGCACCGCTGCGGCCGAGGGCGGCCAGCATGCGGCCCCAGTTCGGATCGCCTCCGTGAAGCGCGGTCTTGACCAGCGGCGAGGTGGCCACGGCGTGCGCGGCCAGCCTGGCGTCACGCTCCGTCCTCGCGCCGCGGACGGTCAGCTCCATCACCCGTGTGGCCCCTTCGCCGTCGCGGACGATCATCCAGGCGAGATCGCGGCAGACGGCGTCGAGGGCACGCTGAAAATCGGTTGTATCGGCGCGCGGGGCGTTGCCCAGTTTTCCCGACGCCATAACCAGGACGGTGTCGTTCGTCGAGGTATCGCCGTCGACGGAGATGGCGTTGAAGCTTTGATTGACCGCGGCGGTCAATGCAGCTTTCAGAGTTGCGGGATCGAGCGCGGCGTCGGTCATTACGAATCCGAGCATCGTGGCCATATTGGGATGGATCATCCCGGCGCCCTTGGCCACACCGACGATGCGGCCGCGCTTGCCGCCGAGCGTGAACGTCGCCTGCGTCACTTTCGGGCCGACATCCGTGGTGAGGATGGCGTGCGAGAGCGCATCGATCCCTCCGGCAGAGAGGCGGGTGATCGCATCAGGAAGCGCCTCGCGAAGCTTCTGGTCGGGAAGAACTACGCCGATGACGCCCGTGGAGGCGACGAAGATCTCGTCATCGCCGCATTGCAGCAACTCGGCGGCGCGCGCGCGGACGCGTCTGGCGGCGTCGTGCCCCGCTTTGCCGGTGACGGCATTGGCGCAGCCGGCGTTGACGACCACCGCCTTGAGCTTGCCGCCGGTTTTCCTGAGGGCGTTTTTCGACAACGTCACCGGCGCGGCCTGAAAACGATTCTTCGTGAATACCGCCGCGGCATTGGCGCCATCCGGCGCAACGATCAGGCCGAGATCCGGCCGCTTCTTGCGGATGCCGGCGCGGATGCCGGAGGCGAGGAAACCTTTCGGAAGTCTCATTGCGAGGCACCTCGCACAGACAAGAGTGTCTGTGCCACATGCTGCACGGACAAGAGTGACTGCGCCGCAAGCCGGTGACAATGTGGCACTGACACTCTTGTCTGTGCCGCGCCGCCGTGACCGTTCGCTTTCATGATTTCAACGACTCCCTGGCAGCGAGAGCAGCAGCCCGCACACGTTCCGGCGCGGTGCCGCCGTACGAGTTCTTCTTCGCCAGCATTCCATCGAGCGTTACGCCATGCGTTTTCGCGAGCGCCGGCAAGTCGGCGAGGTTGCGGCTTACCTGATCATGCGCCTCGCGAAAGGGCATACCGGTCGCCGCGAGCGCGTCGGCAACAGCGGTGGCGATGAGCGCGTCGCCGCCGGCGGCGGCACGCATCCGGTCGCGATCGAGAGCCAGGCCGGCCATCAATTCCGTCAACGCCGGAAGTAGTGTGGCGATGACGCGGCGCGTGCGGAAGAGCGGCTCCTTGTCGAGTTGCAGATCTTTGTCGTACGCGAGCGGCAGGCCCTTGAGCAGCGCCAGGAAACCGGCCAGCTCGCCGATGGCGCGCGCGGCATATCCGCGGGTGAGCTCGAGGACGTCGGGGTTCTTCTTCTGCGGCATCCGCGACGAGCCGGTGGCCATGGCGTCGGGCAGCTCGGCATACGCGGCCTCGTCGCTGGTGAGGAAAATCAGATCCTCAGCGAGGCGCGAAAGGTGTGAGAGGAGCAACGCCGAGGCAGAAGAGATAGTCCGCGGCGAAGTCGCGGTCGGAGACGCCGTCGATCGAGTTGGCAGTGGCGCGGGCAAAGCCGAGCGAGCGCGCCAGGGCGTCGCGGTCGATGGCCAGGGGCGTCCCCGCCATCGCGCCGGAGCCGAGCGGGCACTCATCGCCGCGCGTCACGGTGCTGGCGAAACGGTCAAGGTCGCGGCGCAGCATCTCGACGTACGCCAGACACCAGTGGCCGAATGTGATCGGCTCGGCCTGTTTCGAATGCGTGTATCCGGGCATCGGCGATGCGGAGTCCTCGGAAGCGCGATCCGCCAGCGCTGCCGCCAGCGCGGTCGTTGCACTGACCGCTTCTTCGCAGGCACGCTTCAGCCACAGCTTTAGATCGGTGGCCACCTGGTCGTTGCGCGAACGGCCGGTGTGCAGTTTGCCCGCGACAGGGCCGATGTTCTCGTACAGCTTGGCCTCGACATACGAATGAACGTCTTCGTAATCGCCGTCGGACGGTGACTCGATGCGCATCAGCCCGCCGAGGATCAGATCGAGCTCAGCGTCATCCAATACACCACACTCAGCAAGCGCACGCGCCCACGCGATCGATCCCTCGACGTCGTCATCGAACAGCTCGCGGTCGAACGCGAACGAGTCGTTGAGCCGCCGCAGCAGCGGCGACGGCTCACCCTCGAAGCGCCCGCCCCAAAGCTTCTGCGTCAACCGGCCGCCTTCCGCAGCCGCGCCGCCGTCACTTCGTCGGCGGGGAGCGTGTCGTCGAGATGCTTGTCGGCCGTCAGCCGGTTCCGGCCGCGCGTCGGCAGGCCGAAGACGCGGATGAATCCTGCTGCGTCGCGCGCGTCGTAACCGGTCATGTTGAAGCTGGCCAGCTCCTCGTTGTAGAGCGAATTCGGCGACGTGCGGCCGATGATCGTGGCGTTGCCTTTGTAGAGTTTCAGTGTCACGGTGCCGCTGACGGCGGCGGTCAGCGAGTCGACAAAGGCATCGAACGCTTCTTTGAGCGGCGAGAACCACTGACCGAAATAGACCAGCTCCGCGTAGCGCGTGGCGATGCGCTCCTTTTCGTGAGAGCTGTCGCGGTCGAGCGTGATCGACTCCAGGGCCTTGAGCGCGGTGACGAGCAGCGTGCCGCCGGGCGTCTCGTACACGCCGCGCGACTTGATGCCGACCAGGCGATTCTCGACCAGGTCGACGCGGCCGACGCCGTTGCGTCCCCCGATCTCATTCAGAGCCATCACCAGCTTGGCCGGCGACAGCGTCTCGCCTTTGACCGCCACCGGCACGCCCGAGGCGAAGGTGATGGCCACCGTCTCCGGCGTGTCGGGCGCTGCCATCGGATCGACGGTGAGCTTGAACATCGACGCTTCCGGCTCGAACGACGGATCCTCCAGCGGACCCCCTTCGTGCGAGAGATGCCAGAGGTTGCGGTCGCGCGAGTAGGGATCCTTCTTCGTCACCGGCACCGGGATGCCGCGCGAGGAGGCGTAGTCGATGGCGTCTTCACGCGAGACGATGTCCCACTCGCGCCACGGCGCGATGACGGCCAGTTCCGGTGCGAGCGCCTGATACGCGAGCTCGAAGCGGACCTGATCGTTCCCCTTGCCGGTGCAGCCGTGCGCCAGCGCGTCACAGCCGGTGGCCAGGGCGATCTCGACCTGTTTGCGGGCGATGATCGGCCGCGCCGTCGACGTGCCGAGGAGGTAATCCTTCTCGTAGATCGCCCCCGCTTTCAGAACTGGAAAGAGGAAGTCGCGCGCGAACTCTTCTTTGGCATCGATCAGATGGAAGTCGCACGCGCCGGTGCGATACGCCTTCTCCGCCAGTCCGGACGTCTCGTCGGCCTGGCCGACGTCGACGGCGACGGCCACGACTTCGCAGCCGTAGTTTTCCTTCAGCCACGGAATGATGATCGAGGTGTCGAGACCGCCGCTGTAGGCGAGGCCCACTTTCTTGTAGGTATGTTTCACGCTGCTTTCTCCTTGACGATGGCCAGCACCTGTTCCAGTGCGTCGATGAATTCCACGAATGCCTTCTTCGGTGCGACGTACGGCGGCAGAAGGCGGATGACGTTGTCGCGCGCGGTGCCGACGACGAACCCCTTGTTCAGCAATTCGGCGACGACCGGCTTGGCCGGGCCGTCGAGCTCGATGCCCCACATGAAACCCTGCCCGCGCACGTCGACGATCGACGGATTGCGCGACTGCAACGCAAGTAACTGCTCCTTGAACCAGTTGCCGGTCTCGTTGACCCGATCCAGCAGCTTCGACTCTTCGATCTCGTCGAGGACAGCCAACCCGAGACGGCAGGCCACCGGGTTGCCGCCGAAGGTCGTGCCGTGATGGCCGGGCTTCACGAGCCCTTCGATCGCTGCGCCGGTCAGCACTGCACCGAGCGGCAGTCCGCCGCCGAGCGGTTTGGCCAGCGTGACTATGTCCGGCACGATGCCGCTCTGCTGGAAGGCGAAGAGCGTTCCGGTCCGCCCGAGCCCGCATTGGATCTCGTCGAAAATGAGGATCGCGCCGGTGCGGTCGGCCAGGCGGCGCGCGGCGGACAGGAAGTCGTGCGAGAGCGGGATGATCCCTCCCTCCCCCATCACCGGCTCCAGAACGATCGCACAGGTGGTCTCGCTGACGGCCGCTTCGAGCGCGGGGATGTCGTTCGGTTCGATGAAGGTCACGCCGGGGACGAGCGGCTCGAACGGCGCGCGGTAGGCTTCGTGGCCGGTCATGGCCAGCGATCCCATCGTCCGTCCGTGGAAGCTCTCGTTCAGCGCCACGATCCCCGCGCGGCCGGGATTGGCAAGCCGCGCGAACTTCAGCGCCGCTTCATTCGCCTCGGTGCCGCTATTGCAGAAGAACGCGCGGCAGAGTCCCGATGCGCGCACAAGCCGCTCCGCGAGCAGGCCCTGCGCCGGATGGTAATAAAGGTTCGAGATGTGGAGCAGCGCGTTCGACTCCTCGCGCATCACCTTGATCAGGCGCGGATGACGATGACCGAGGACGTTGACGGCGATGCCGCCGAGCAGGTCCCAATACTCGCGGCCCTCGGCGTCCCTGATGCGCGCGCCGCGGCCGCTGCGCGGATGAAACGCCGTGCGGGCATACGTGCCGAGCACGAACGCTTTCTCGCGCTCTTCGACGGCGGCTGGGGATTCGTCGTGTAGAAGCATGTTGTTCTCCTTGCGGTTGCTGAGTTGCTGGGTTGCTGGGTTGCTAAGGCTCTTCACCCAGCAACTCAGCAACCAAGCAACTCAGCAACGTTTCACGCAGCGATCAACTGCGTTCCTCCCTCTTCTCCAATCGTGATGCGCCGCACGCCTGATCCGAGCGCGTGCAGAGCGGCCTGCAGTTTCGGACGCATGCCGCCGGTGACGACTTCCGTGCCGAGGAGTGCTTCCGCGTCCGTGGCGCACAACTCGGCGACGACGTTGCCGGTGGCATCGAGCAGGCCGGCGACGTCGGTGATAAAAATCAGCTCTTCGGCGCCGACTGCGATAGCGATCGCCGCCGCGGCCGTGTCCGCATTCACGTTCAACAGCGCCCCATCCGGCCCCTCGGCGATCGACGAGATGACCGGCAGGATGCCGCTCGTGACCAATGCCTGGACCAGCGTCGGATCTCCTCCGGTGACGCTGCCGACATGTCCGAGGTCGATGCCATCGATCGGCGGATGCTGTTCCGCGACGAGCGTCGACGCGTCGCACCCGCTGATACCGGCCACCAGGACCCCCATCGCCGACAGCTCGGCCACGAGCATCTTGTTCACCGAGCCGGCCAGCGTGGCCACGACGACGTCGAGCGTCTGGTCGTCGGTGATGCGAAGTCCGGCATAGGTCCGCTTCGGAATGCCGAGGCGCTTGAGATTCGCGTCGACGTGTTTTCCGCCGCCGTGAACGAGCACCACTTCCCGGCCGCTCTTCCATTGCGCGGCGATCGCACGGAGCGCCTCGGCGCGCCGGGCCGGATCGTCGAGAAGGCTTCCCCCCAATTTGATGACGTTCATCAGACCAGCGCCTCCGTCTCCGGAAAACCGCACATCCGGTTGAAGTTCTGCACCGCCTGCGAGGCAGCGCCCTTGAGGAGGTTGTCGATCACGCAGACGATCACCGCGCGCCGACCGCCGTGCAGCAGTTGAAACCCAATATCCGCCCGCGGCGTGCTGACGACGTTCTTCAACTCCGGCAACTGGCCGGCCGGCAGCACGCGCACGAACGGCGCGTTCTCGTAGACGCGCGTGTAGGCGTCGGTGATCTGCTGCTCGCTCATCGGGTGCGTGAAGCCGATGTGCATCGTCGAGAGGATGCCGCGATGCACCGGTAGCAGATGCGCGACGAAGACCACCGGCGCGCGATCGCCGAGGTGAAGCTGCTGGCGGATCTCCGGCTCGTGCCGGTGATTGCCGACGCCGTAGGCCTTGAAGTTGCCGAAAAGCTCCGCGAAGGAAAAATTGACGTCGGCTTTCTTGCCGGCGCCGGAGACGCCGCTCTTGGAGTCGCAGATCACCGGCTGCTCGCGGTCGATGGCAAACGTCAGCGGCCGCAGCGCCAGAAGGATCGACGTCGGATAGCAGCCGGGATTGGCCACGAGCCGCGCGTTCTTCAGCTCGCCGTTGCAGTACTCGGTCAGTCCGTAAACCGCCTCGCCGAGCAGACTCGGCCGCTCGTGATCGAAGCCGTACCACGTCGGATACATCGACGGCTCCTCGAGGCGGAATGCGCCGGAGAGGTCGATGACCCGCATGCCGAGGTCCAGAAGCTGCGGCGCCAGACCGGCCGAGACTTCGTTCGGCGTGGCCAGGAAGACGATTTCCGGCTGCGCGGCGACGAGCGCCTCCATTGAGAACGGTTCGGCGATGAACTGCGGGAGCGTCGGCGTGACCGGCCCGCGCGCGGTGCTGCTCGATGAAAAGAGCGCCACCAGCTCCACCTCGGCGTGACGCGCCAGGATGGCCGTCAGCTCCGCGCCGGAATAGCCGGTCGCGCCAACGATGGCGACGCGCTTCCGTGATTTCACGTTTGATTCGTTCATGGCAGTTGTCCCGGAAAAAAATCAGCGAATGTTGCGGCGACGGATGCCGATGATTCGTCGGAGGCGCTCGGCGAATGCCGAGGCCGCGACCGGCGTGCGGAAGGCCACGAAGATGGTGTCGTCGCCGCCGATGGTGCCGAGGACACCGTCGATCGATGCGCCGTCGATGGCGCTGGCCACGGGCTGTGCGCTGGCGGCGGGGGTACGGATCACGACCAGGTTGCCGGCGGTATCGGCGCCGGTGACGTATTCAGCCACGGCCTGCTCCAGCCGCGTCTCCACGACGTCGCGCGGCGCGAAGGCGACCACGGCACCGCCGGCAAAGGCATCGCGGGTGATGTACCCGTTCGGCGACTTGGCCACACCGAGCTCGCGCAGATCGCGCGAGAGCGTCGGCTGCGTCACACGGAAGCCGCGCTTTTTCAACAGCGCCAGCAGCACGTCCTGCGAGTGGACAGACTGCTCGCGGACGATCCGAAGGATCTCCTCCTGCCTCCGCAGTACGTCGCCATGTGCATGCTTATTCATCGACGTGAATTTTTATGCATTCCTCGAGGGATGTCAACGGGTATGTGCACGTGGTCATTCCGGGACCGGGTCTCGCGGTCTCGGGGTTGCGCGGTCTCGCGGCGCGGTAAGGCAGAGACCCCGCGAGACCTCTTATGATTCCCCTATGCGCACAGTCCTGCTCGCCGTCTTAATCGTTTCCGCCGCGATCGCAACCGCTCAGGAGGCCCCGATCGCCTTCACCCCCGAGGCCGTCGTCTGGAAAGACGGCCCGGATACTCTTCCCACCGGGTCGAAGATGGCCATCCTGGAAGGCGATCCGCGCACGGAAGGGACGTTCACCATGCGCGTGCGCATCCCGGCCGGCTCGGCGATTCCACCGCACTGGCATCCGCGCCAGGAACGCGTGACCGTCCTCTCCGGGGCGGTCGACCTCGGATTCGGATCGGTTGCGAACAAGGACTCGGTCACCCGTTACAAGGCCGGCAGCTTCTACGTCAACCCGCCGCGGGTCATGCACTACCTCTTCTTCCCCGAGGCGACCGAGATGCAGATCACCGGCGTCGGGCCGTGGGAGCTGATGACGACCGATCCCAACGCTCCGCCGGCTGTTCCAACGGCAACGGTTACCGTGCGTGACATCGCGCCGTCAGCGGGTAGTGATCTGACGGCCGCGACGACGTTCAAGGCAGAGGTCGACTACGAGATTCACAACTTCCGTCCGTCGACCTATTACCTGCAGATCGTCTTCGAGACGACGAAGCCGAACCAGACCTTCAGCCTCCCGAGCGCCGGCCCCAAGTTCCTCGACAGCGCTACCGGCACCGTTACCCTGACCCAGGATCTCCGCAACATCCTCGTCTATCCCGCCCTCAAGCACCCCATCCGGCTGCGCGTCTACGTCGAGGAGCAACGGAGCGAGCGATCGAGTCACGTAGTCGGGATGAGCGACTGGATCGGGTTCAAGTGAATGGTTACTGAGTTGCTGGGTTGCTCGGTTGCTGCGTGATGCGGAAATTGGGCTATCAAGAAACCAAGCAACCCAGGAACCCAGTAACCGTCGCCAGGCACTCCGTTTGCTGGACGTGCGGCAGGAGGCTCCCATGTCCCGGGTAGAACCAAAAGCAGAACGTCCAGCGAAACGCGAAGCGCAGGAAGGCCGGCGCCGATGGGACGACGACCTCGACCGTAAGCCTTCCCAGGCGGAAGGCGACGAGTCTGAGATCGATGAAGCGTTGCGGAATCAGGATCGACGCCATTGAAGAAGAGAACGCTCGGCAACTCTCTCACCGTCTCCGCCGTCGGCCTCGGCTGCATGGGGATGTCCGAGTTTTACGGCTCCTACGACGACACGTCGTCGATCGCCACCATCCACCGCGCTCTCGACCTCGGCTGCAACTTCCTCGACACGGCCGATATGTACGGCCCTTTCCGGAATGAAGAGCTGGTCGGCCGCGCCATCCGCGGACGCCGCGACGAGGTCGTCCTGGCCACGAAGTTCGGCAATATGCGCGGCGACGACGGCGCCTTCCTCGGCATCAGCGGCAAGCCCGACTACGTGCGCCAGGCCTGCGACGCGTCGCTCCGCCGCCTCGGCGTCGATCACATCGATCTCTATTACCAGCACCGCGTCGACCGCACCACTCCGATCGAAGATACGGTCGGTGCCATGGCCGATCTGGTCCGTGCCGGCAAGGTGCGCCACCTCGGCCTCTCCGAGGCAGCGCCGGAAACGATCCGCCGCGCCCACGCAGTGCACCCGATCACCGCCCTCCAGACCGAATACTCGCTCTGGAGCCGCGACCCCGAGGATGAGATCCTTCCGGTGGTGCGCGAGCTGAGAATCGGCTTCGTCGCCTACTCCCCCATCGGCCGCGGCTTCCTCTCCGGCCGTTTCAAGACGATCGACGACTTCGAGCCCACCGACTACCGCCGCCTCTCTCCCCGCTTCCAGGGCGAGAACTTCGCACGCAACCTCGACCTCGTCCGCCGCATCGAAGAGATCGCACGCGCGAAGGGCGTCACCCCCGCCCAACTCGCCATCGCCTGGATCCTCTCCCGCGGCAACGACATCGTGCCGATCCCCGGCAGCAGAAGCATCGGACACCTCGAGGAGAACATCGCTGCCGCGGAGATCGAGTTGACGGCTGACGATCTCGCTCGGATCGACGAAGTGGCGCCGAAGGGAGTCGCGGCGGGCGACCGGTATCCGAGTACGAGTATGGCGTCGGTCAACGCGTGAGCTCCCGCCGACTACCTGCTAAACTCAACAAGCCATGAACGTCAGTGTGGAAGAAGTGACGCGCGATCCCGAAGGGTTCCTCCATCGCGTGATCGAGGGCGAAACCCTTGTCGTCACGCAACATGACAGGCCCGTCGCTGAAATTCGCCCGATCGAATCCGTACTCCGGCCAAGGCCCTTCGGACTCGCTGCAGGATCGTTCGTCGTGCCCGATGACTTCGATGACCCATTGCCCGAGGAGGTCCTGCGAGGTTTCGAGCAATGAGGGCTGCCGCTCTATACACGTATCTTCTGAGTCTGCCGAAGAGCTTTGATCACTGCAGGCAACGCCCTATACTTCGAAGCTATGAAGCCGTTGACCAGAATCACCTCGAATCCTCAGATGATGGGCCGCCGGCCCTGCATCCGAGGTATCCGTGTGACGGTGGGAACCGTCGTCGGGATGGTTGCATCGGGTCATTCGCGAGAGGATATTCTTCGGCTTTATCCATATCTCGAACCGGACGATATTTCGGAAGCACTCGCGTATGCAGCCTGGCGTTCCGATGAGTTTGAAGTGCCACTCTCGTCGAAGTGAAAATCCTCTGAGTCAATCGATGCAAGCCCGAGACAAGGTAACGATCATCAAAGCGAATGGCGACAAAATCGAGTCGATAATGGCCGACGTCCAGTCGCGCGTTGTCTTCTTCAACGACGGTCGACTCCCGATCGAAGAAGGAGACCGCATTGAGCGTATCCTGCCGAATGGCTTGGTGGAGGCTTATGAAGTCACGGAACGGGGTTATTATAATAGGCCTCATCCGCACGGAAGTTACCAGTCTAAGGTACGGAAGATCACGACATTGGCGTCCGCGATGAACCCGACAACGGTGATCAACAATATCAATGGCAGTAACACGCGACTCAACGTTAACTCAACAGACGCGTCCACGAATATAGTAAATGTTGGCACCGATCAGCTTTTCGAGAGGTTGCGCGGAGAAATCGCAAGTCAAGTTGCCAACAGCACGTCACGCGACGCCATGTTGGAGCGAGTTCGGGAACTTGAGGCTGCTGTTGGTACTCCCACGTTTGCCCAACGGTATCAACAGCTGTTATCCATCGCCGCTGATCACATGACTGTTCTGTTGCCGTTCCTACCTGCGTTGACACAGCTGTTGCAATAATAGCCAGATAACTCGCTAGGGCGAGGGCCGACTCGAGATACATCAAGTTGTCAGATGGCTGGTCGACGAATTCACGCGCCGTGGAGCGTGTTTGCGTAACGTCAAACAAAATGCGCGGGCGCGCCTTCGGACGCGCCCGCGCGGGGCTTACTGCACGTTACCGCTTACTTGTGGATGACGTCGGCGTCACTGCACAGGAGCGGGTGCCGGCGTCGGGGCCGGCTGGGACTTGGCCTTGCGGCCGCGTTTGCCGAGGGCCTTGGCCATGTCTTCGACATGCGGAAGAAGATCGGCCGTCTCGGGGCGTTTTGACAGGCGCTGCGCCAGGATGTAGGTCGTGAGCGCTTCACTCCCCACCTTGTTCTTGGCCAGCGTCACGCTGTGACGGACGAAGGAAGCCAGCGCTTCCAGCTCGTCGGCCACCGGCCCGTAGGCGTCGGCGTAATCGCTCAGATCCTTGTCCTGCGCCAGATCCTGGCCGGATGCCCGGACGAGCACCGGCTTGGTCTTGACCGCGATGGTCGCCAGCTCGACGAACTCCTTTGGAACCGATGCGGCATTCACCAGCCGCTTGCGGGCTCCCTTCGTCTCCGGGATCACCAGATTCGGGATTTTCTCCCGCCAGACGCGAATGTCTTCGACGCGCGCCAGCGCGGAATCGGCGTAGGACTGCTCCGTGGGCGTGACGGGTACTTCACTATTGTCGGACATTAGTCCTCCTTTTCCTTTCTCAAAACCTGCTGTGATCAGAGCGAGCAGATTGAGACAGGCGGAGGAGCGCGACCTCGGGAGACCCGTTTTGGAGCCTCGGCGACGGCCAGACAGGACGGCCGTTGACGCCGGACATGAATGCGGAAAATGCGATCGTTCTCGATCGACAGAACCCTCGGCGCCGGATGCCGGGCCAGGACCGGAACCGGGTGGATGCGTCTCCTGAGCAGCTCGGACATGTCGAGCGGGGCGTCGCCGCTCTGGGCGTATTCGATCAGCTCGGCGAATGACTTGTCGAACCGGTTCCCGAGCAGGGCCAGCTCCGTGCCGGTCTCGACCCAACGCTGCAAGTCAGCAATCATCCGCACCGGAGCGTCGCCGGCGTATGCCGGTGCTTCGGCGATACGATCGTACGTCTCGGAAATACATTTGCTGAGACGCGCGAGTCGATCGGCCGCTTCGACGAGCAGTCCCGTCACGCGGCGCATGTCATGTACCGCCCGGATCGGGTGTTCCACGGCGATCGTCTCGCAGCGTTCGATGATCTGGCGCGCCATGCCGATGAAACCCTCCGCGGAACGGAGGTTCCGGCGGCCGCGCTGAAACAGACGACGCCACGATTCCCGCCCCTTCAGGCGCGATCCGCATGAACGGAGTCCTGCCCGCCGCGACTGATTCGCGTTTCCCCCCGGGACGGCTACGATCTGCACATCTGTCATAGGGTTAAGTTATAACCATCTGTCTTGTAGGCGTATTCCTAAGCAAGCCGTATGCCAGACATTCTCTGGGAGTCGCCGAGGATGGCAGGCGCGGAAAAACTCACCAGTTTCGGAAGCGTCCTGACATCGTCATCTGATTTTCTATGTCAAAAGATTCCAATTTCGAACAAAAGATGCCGATTCAAGACAAAAGATGATGATTCAGGACAAAAGATGCCGATTCAGGACAAAAGATGATGATTCAGGACAAAAGTTCAGGATTCCGTATAAAAGTTCAGGATTCCGGACAAAAGATGCCGATTCAGGACAAAAGTTCAGGATTCCGAACAAAAGATGCCGATTCCGAACAAAAGATTCGGATTTCGAACAAAAGCTCGAGAATCACACCTCGATCCCCACCGCCCGCATCAGTTCCAGCGCGTTGCTTTTCGTGACCACGCCGGGGCGCATGCGGTAGTCGAACATCACCTCTCCCTTCTCGACGTGATCTTCGAAGTGGACGTTGGCGGCGCGCGGGGCCAGCTCGTCGGCGATCTGCGCGAGGGCGAGGTCGTGCGTGGTGACCAGGCCGATGGCGCCCCGCGCGACCAGGCCTCGGATGATGGCCTCGGCGCCGATGCGGCGGTCGTGGGAGTTCGTGCCGCCGAGGACCTCGTCGAGGAGGAAGAGGAGAGGGGGAGGGGTGCGCAGGATGTCGCGGATGCGCAGGATCTCGGCGTAGAAACGCGAGGCTCCCTCCTGTAGCGAGTCGTTGAGGCTGATCGATGCGCCGACCGACATCGGGCTGACGCGCAGGCGCGAGGCGCAGACGGGGGCGCCGGCAAGCGCCAGGAGCGTGTTCACGCCGATCGCGCGCAGCAGCGTGCTCTTGCCGGACATATTCGAGCCGCTGACGATGAGAAGCCGCAGCACGCCGCCGATGCGGACGTCGTTGGCCACGCGGCGATCGCCGGGGATCAGCGGATGGCCGACCGCATCGCCGTCGAAGAGCGCATCGCCGTCGACGATCTCCGGCATCACGAACGCAGGATGCTCGAAGGCGAAGGAGCTCAGGGAGAGCAGGGCCTCCATCTCGGCGATCGTGGCGATCCATCCCACGACCTCCGCCCCCGATTCCTTCCGCCACCGTTCGATGGCGAAGGCGATGTGGGTCGTCCAGAGCAAGAGTTTGGCGAAGGGCATGAAGAACTGATTGCGTTGCGCGTCGAGCAGAGATACGAGCTTGCGCAACCGCTCGATCTGGCGCGATGCCGGCACGCCCCCGCGCTCCAGCGTGGCGCGCAGTGCGACCAGCCGCGGAGACGTGAATGACCGCCGCTCGAGCAAGGCCAGCAGTCCCGCCAGCAACGCCAGAGCCGGCTCGCGCCGCTCGACCGCGCCGGTGATGACCGCCACACGTTCCAACATCCGGCGTCCGAAGAGGCCGATCACGACGATCATGACGAAGAAGGGAACCGACTCCCAGGCCGAATGCACCGCCATCGTTCCCGGATTCGTCAGGTTCACGAATCGGGCGATGATCGCCGGGATGCCGATCGCGGACGCGATCACGCTCAGCGCGGTGATCACGATCGCGGCGATGCGCTCTCCCCGCCCGAGCACGGCCGCCCCTTGCGACCATTCATCGAGCTTTGCTTCCTCCACCTCGCTCGCCACATCGGCGGCGGCGACGAAGATCTCCTCGCGCAGCTCCACGCGCTCCCGCAACTCATCGACGGCGACTTGCCGCTCGTGCACTGCGGCCGCGGTGACGTCGCCGGGAAGCATCAGCCAGCGCGCCAGCGTGGACCGCCCCGCGGCGGTGGCAGCGATGCACAGGAGCTCGTAAATCGAACCCTTCCCGAACAGATCGAGATCGGCGGCGAAGAGATGGTGCTCCCCGGCGAAGCCTGCGCCATCGAACCCTTTGCCCCGCCACTCCCCGTTCAGCCGCTGGATGCCGCGCTCGCAGAACCGCGCGGCGGCATCGGCACGCCGCCGTCGCCGGATCACGCGGTCGTGCACGATGACCAGGGCGATGAAACCCAACACGGGAACGGCGATCCAGGCGTGGTTGACGTGAACGAGAGCGACGACCACCACGGCGATGAAGAGGACGATTCGTACAACCGACATGGCCCGCTCGCGCGATCGCAACGCTGCCGATTCGGTTCGGTGACTGCTCAGGCGCTCGTCATACGTTGCACGGGGATCAGACACGGCCGCGAGTCTATCGCCGGTACGCCACGTAGCGCGCGTCCGCCCCCACCGCCCGAAGCCCGTGTGCAGCAAGCTGCGCGCGATGCGCCGCATCGTTCGCGCGAACGATGAAGATCCGCGGCGTGGCCACGTCAGCCAGCGCGTCGTCGAGCCACGCCATCGGTTTGATCGACGCGCCGCCGGCGAAGTTGCCGTGGTGGCGAATCAGATAGTTGCTCGTGAACTCCTCGGCGTCCCCGGTGACGACGATCATCGGCCGCTGCAGATAAAACGTCATCGACCCGGTGAAGGCCTGCACGCCGACGATCTCGGTGCGCGGCGTGACCATCGGCCGGAGCTCCTCTATGAACGCCGCCTCCGAGCGGCGCAGACCGATGGCGCGCATCATCGGATTGGCCGCGATCGGGATGGCGATCACGGGGATCGTGAGCGCGATCAGTGCGAGGTCGCGCCGCGTGATGAATGCCGACGTTCCGCCGATCAGGAACCCGACCCCGATGGCAATCGCCGAGATCCCCGCCGCGTCTCCGTACTCGGCCCGCAGGTGAAGAAACGCCGGCGCGGTCACCAGGGCGAGTCCGAAGACCAGCAGCACGATCCCCGCCGCACGCGATCCGCTCCGGGCCTTGCTCCAGATCTGTGCGACGAGGAGCGCGACGGGCGCCATCAACGGCAGGATGTACTGTGGCCGCTTCGACTGCGAGATGGAAAAGAAAAGGAAGGGGACGGCGATCCACAGCAGCATGTAGATCGACGACTTGTCGCGACGGTCGATGGCGCGCGGACTCCCCATCAGCACGATCGACCACGGAAGCGCGCCGCCGATCAGATACGGGATGAAGTACCACGGCGGCCCGGTCCGCTTGAGCGCCTTCGTCGCCAGCCGCTGCGCCGTTTCCGTGACGACGACGTAGTGCAGAAAATCAGGGATGGAGAGAGAGATCGCCCAGACCCACGGGGCGATGGCCAGGACGAACAGCGCCAGCCCGCTCCATGACCAGAGCGCGCGGAAACGCTTGCGCCAGATGGCGTACGGAATCGCCACCAGCAGCGGCAAGGCGATCGCCACCGGCCCTTTTGTGATCACGCCGAGGCCGATGGAGAGCCAGGCCAGGGCAGACCATTTCCCGACGCCCTCTTCCTCGCATGCGAGATAGAAAAACGCCGTGGCCATGGTGATGAACAGCGCCAGCGCGCTGTCGAAGATCACCGTGCGCGAGAAGGCCACCGCGAACGGCGTCGCCAGAAAGACGATCGCGGCGATGATCGATTCCTCCCCGCCCCACACGCGCCGGGCGAACCACCAGAGAAACGCTGCACCCGCCAGCGTGAAGAGAAACGCCGGCATCCGCGCTGCAGTCTCAGTCGGGCCGAGCACTTCCATCACCGCCGCCTCGGCCGCGAAATAGACGATCGGCTTGTCGAGATACGGCAACCCGTCCAGGCGCGGCATGACGTAGTCGTTCGTCGCCGCCATCTCCCTCCCCACCTCGGCGTTGCGCCCTTCATCCGGGTCGAGCAACGGAAATCCTCCGAGATGGACGGCGAGGACGATGACGATGACGACGAGCCACCAGCGGAGAAGCACGGAAGGACCTGCCAAAGCGGGCGAAGGATAGCAGTAGCGGTTCGCCTTCGGAGCGCTGGCGTCTCGCCGGCTGGCGCGGGGGCGTCTCGCCCCCGCGTTCGAGTTACGCAAATGTTGGCATAACTGTCATCCTGAGCCGCCGGAGCCGCGTAGTCACGAAGTGACGGAGCAGCGGAGGACGGTCGAAGGACCCCCAACCTGGTAACCGGGTCGGGCGGCGGCTATCGACCATTCCGCCGCCCAACCGGGATACAACTTGGGGGTCCTTCGACCGTCCTCCGCTGCTCCGTCGCTCCGCTACGAAGCAGCTCCGGCGGCTCAGGATGACGTGCTATTTGCTATGCGGCTTGCTCTTGAGCCAATCTGGTCTAGTTGCATAGTTGTCTTCGCGAATGAAGGACCTTCTCGGCCGCAATTTCGACTTCTCCACGCCGCCCACCCGCGTCGTATCGCTCGTCCCTTCCCTGACCGAGACTCTCTTCGACCTCGGTGCCGGAGACTCCGTCGCCGGCATCACCGACTTCTGTATCTTCCCCGAGGGAGTGGACCGGCCGCGCGTTGGCGGGACGAAGAATCCGCATATCGAGGAGATCCGCGCGCTTTCTCCCGACCTCGTCTACATGAACCTCGAAGAGAACCTTGATCGGCACGCCAAACAGATCGCTGCGTTCGCGCCGGTATTCGTCACCGAACCGAAGTCAGTCGACGACGTCTCCGACCTCATCACGACCCTCGGCGCGATTCATCAGTGCGCCGAGAAAGCGCGCGAGCTGTGCGATGCAGTCGATCATGAGCGCGTAGCGGTCGCCCCGTTCACCTTCGCCGTTCCGATCTGGAAGAAACCGTGGATGTGGTGCGGCGGCGATACCTACGTCTCGAACCTCGTCGAATCGATCGGCGGCCGAAACGTACTGCACAACCACAAACGCTACCCGTCACTCACGCTCGACGAGGTGCTCGCGCAGAACCCCGACATCGTCTTCCTTCCGGATGAGCCGTATCTGTTCACCTCCGAGGACGCGGACGGGATCAATGGCCCGCGTGTGATCGGTCCCTTTCCGGGACATCTGTTCACGTGGCACGGAACGAGGACGATTCTGGGGCTTCGGTTCTTGCGGAGAGTAGTCCTGTCATCCTGAGCGGGCGAACGGCGCAAGCGCCGGTGAGGAAGGGATGACACGCGTTCAGGTTGAAGGGAAGAGTTATTTGGACGCCGTGTCATTAGAAGGCGGCGGCAGCCCCGGAGGGGCAGAGCGCGCCGAAGGACCCCCAGCCTGAAACCCGGACAGGGCGGTGGAATGTCGACTATTCCGCCACCCAACCGGGATACAACTTGGGGGTCCTTCGACCGTCCTACGCCAGCTCCGCGCTTCGCGCTTCGCGGCTCCGGCGGCTCCGGCGGCTCAGGATGACAGTGAGTACCGCGGCTTACCAGATGCCTTCGGCGGAACGCCAGCGCTCTTGTCACCCCTCGATGATCCCGGTGGCCCAGATGCGCAGGGTCTCCTCGACGGAATCGAGCTGCTTGGTGAAGAAGTGATCGGCGCCGGTAATGATCATCGTCTCGGCGTTACGGATCTGCTGGCTCAACTTCTCGATCTTTTCGACGTCGCCAAACTCGTCCTGCGTGCCGTGCAGGATGAGCATCGGTTTCTCGCACGCTCGGAGGTAGCCGAAGTCGTACTTGTTCACCGGCGTGCCGATCAGAAAGAGCGCATCGACCGCGGCGATCTCGCATGCCGCCCGCGAAGCGACCCAGGCTCCGAACGAGAAGCCGCCGGCGATGACCTTCTTCCCCGGATGCTTCTTGATCAGCCAGTCGATTGCGGCCACGACGTCGCCCTGCTCCCCCTCCCCCTCTTCGTGATGGCCGGCACTGTTGCCGGTACCGCGAAAGTTGAAGCGGAGTGTGGCCACGTTGGCCGCCTCCAGTCCGCGCGCGGCACGGAAGACGACCTTGTTGTGCAACGTGCCGCCGCCGAGGGGGTGGGGATGGCAAACCACGGCAACGGCGGCGGGGTCCTGAAGATCGCGGTAGAGAGCCTCGAGCTTGCCGGCGCTCGAAAACACATCAACATGACGGAGAGGTTTCGGATTCACAGTGCGCCTGACGTTTCACGCACCGGCGAGAGTTTGATGAGGATGAGATCTCCTTCGACTTTCAATTCATGGGTTGCGATGGTGAATTCGCCGTTGCCTGGGCAGAGGCCGGTGCGGACGTCGAATCCCCACAGGTGCCAGGGACAGACGATCTCATGACCGAGCAGATCCCCCTCGGCCAGCGGTCCGCCGCGATGGGGACAGGTATTGTCCGTCGCAAAGAATCCGCCGGCCGTGTGCGAGATGGCAACACTCCGGTCATCGATCTTCACGGCCCGGATGCGCCCGACGGGAAGGTCGGCCACGCGGAGTACTTCTGTAAACGCTTCGTTCATCGGAGGCGCACTGTAGCAAAGGTTGCTGAGTTGCTTGGTTGCTGAGTTGCTTGGTTGCTGAGTTGCTTGGTTGCTGAGTTGCTTGGTTGCTGAGTTGCTTGGTTGATTGCCCAGCAACCCCCAGCAACCACTACTTCACCTTCTCCCTCATGGCGCGATACGTCTTCCAATCTGGTTCCTGTCCGGTGGCGTTGAGGGTGATGGGGAACGGATGGCCCGGGATGAGGCGATTGAGCGCGGCGCCGAACGCCTTCGGATCGGCAACGTACCAGAGCCATGTCCGCTCGCCGTTGCCGGTGACGATCATCATGAGGTAGCCGACCCGGTCGCCCTGGATCGGATCGAGAGTGGCCTCGAGCTTTGCAATCTGGGTGAGAACTTTCTCCGATGGCAGGCCCTTGTCGTCGGGCGGGTACTTCCAGTGCATCTCGATGGCGTTCGGATACTTCGCCGGCTGCGCGTCCGCGGGGATGGCGTTGCGGACTTTCACGGAGAACAGGTTGCCCTGCTCCTTCGTGATCGTGGCAACCCAACCGATGTTGGGTTGTTTATCGATCGACGGTGTCGCGGCGGCGAGTACCGAGGCGATGAGCGCCGCACCGAGTGCGGCTGCGATTCGTTTCATCCGAGGGATTCCTTTCATGATAGCCAGACAGGATGCGGCACACCGTTTCGGCCGACGGCCGCATCGCCGTCCCAGACGCCGGGGACCAGCGTGCCGCAGTCGGGGCAGTGACCGTCATTCAATCGATAGGAGGTGACACGGAAACCGACGCGGCCGATGAGGACGGCGTCGCACGACGGACAGTGCGTGCTCTCCAGATCGCCGACCGCGCCGGGGATATTACCCGGATAGATGAACCGCAGCCCGGCCCGACGGCCGATCTCGTACCCTCGCAGGAGTTGCCGCGACGACGTGTTCGCGTTCCCCGTCATCTTGTAATCCTGATGAAACGCCGTGACGTGCCAGGGGATGTCGCGGTCGACGCCGGCCAGGAACTCGGCGATCTTCGTCAGCTCGTCATCGGAATCGTTGAAGCCCGGCACGACCAGAGTGACGACCTCCACCCATATGCCGCGCTGCTTGAGACCCTTGATCGTATCGAGCACCGGCTGGAGCGTTCCGCCGAGGTCGCGGTAGTGCGCGTCGGAGAACCCTTTCAGATCGACCTTGTAGAGATCGACGTAGGGGGCGATGTAGTCGAGCACCTTCTCCGTCCCGTTTCCATTCGAGACGTACGAACAGACCAGTCCGGCCCGTTTGGCCTCCTTGAAAATCTCCACGGCCCACTCCGAGGTGATGAGAGGCTCGTTGTAGGTTGAGGTGATCACCTTCGCGCCGTGGCGTTTGGCGAGCTGCACGAGCTCGGCCGGCTCGAGATCGACCGGCGATGCGCCGGCGACCGGATCGCGAAGCGCCTGCGAGGTGACCCAGTTCTGGCAGTAGCCGCAGTGGTAGTCACAGCCGAGCATGCCGAAGGAGAGCGCCAGCGCGCCGGGATAGGCATGGAAGAACGGTTTCTTCTCGATCGGATCGACCTGCAGCGCGGCCGCGTATCCGCGTGGCACGCGCAGCACGCCGGCCTCGTTGTAGCGGACTTTGCAGATGCCGTTCAGTCCGTCGAGGATCTTGCAGCGATGGCCGCAGGCATAGCAGCGGACGGCATCATTTTCGAGTTTTTCGTACAGCTCCGGCGCTCCCTCGGCCGTCCTCATGGCCAGGACCTCGCCGAGCGCCGTCTGTCGTTCAGAAGCTGCGGGCATGGCATGGAAAACGCCGGGAATTAGGCGAGTATTGCGGGGATGCGCTCAGCATTGATCAGTGGACCACGGGCAGGAAATACATGGCCACCGCGATGACGGCGTAGACGGCCAGGAGTTGAACCCCTTCGTACCAGTTCGTCTCCCCGTCCATGACCAGGTACGAAAAGATGGCCACACAGAGGACGACGGCGAGCATCTCGAAGGGGCTGAAAAGCAGATCGAGTGGGTGACCGAGCGGGTAGGAAAGGAACACCAGCAGCGGCGTGACGAACAAGGCGATCTGCACGCTCGACTGCATCGAGATGTTGAGCGCCGTATCCATCTGGTTGCGCGCCGCCAGCAGCACCGCCGTCGAATGCTCGGCCGCGTTGCCGACGATCGCCAGAACGACGAAGCCGAGGAAGACCTCGTTCATCCCCCACGCCTTCCCCGCCGCTCCCACGGCACTGACGAGTCCCTCGGCGACGACACTCATCAGCACGCTGGCGAAAAGCAGAAGACCGATGGCCCGCTTGACACTCCAGACCTCGTCGTCCGCCATCTCCGGCGTCTCGGTGACCGCGGCGAGCCTGTCTTTATGCGTCTTGAACGCGAAGAAGAGTCCGAGGACGTAGACGACGATCAGGATGATGGCCGTCCCCACCGACACCTGATGAATGAGCTGCGGCTGATGCGCCGACTGCGCGGAGCGGAAAAAGAGAGCCGGCACGAGAAACGAGGCCACGGCGAGGATCAGTTGTCCGGCCTGCGATTCGGCGGCCAGAGCATTGAACTTGAGCGTGCGATGCTTCGAGCCGCCGACCACCATCGAAAGACCAGCCACGAAGAGCAGGTTGCCGACGATCGAGCCGGTGAACGAGGCCCGGACAACGCCCGGAAGCCCGGCCCGTATGGCGAAGATGGCGATGACCATCTCCGCGAAGTTCCCGAAAGTGGCGTTGAAAAGGGCGCCGTACGTAGACCCCATCCGATGCGCCAACTGCTCGGTGCTGAGACCGATCCATGCCGCCAGCGGAAGCACCGCCGCACAGGCAAAGACAAACTCCCACACCAGACTGGCATGCGCGAACTGCATCCCGATGGCGATGGGGATGGTGGCGTAGAGGAGCCAGGTGAGGATCCGCTTCATTCTTTTACACTCTATCCTGACGGTCCGCGCAGCGGGCCTGTCAGGATCTCCGGTCAGGCCGCGCGAGCGGTGCCCATCGCCAACAGACGCGAATTCGAACCGGACATCCTGACAGGCCCGCTGCGCGGACCGTCAGGATGGGGGGTAAGAAAATGATCAACACCAAAACCGACAAACACATCACCACCATCACCCTCAACCGTCCCGAGAAACTGAACGCCTTCAGCGGAACGATGCGCGAGGACCTGCTGGCGGCGTTGCAGGCCGCCGCCGGCGATCCGGGCTGCCGTGTCGTCGTGATCACGGGAGCCGGCCGAGCCTTCTGCGCCGGCGGCGACGTCGAGTACATGTCGGGCTTGCAGAAGGACGGCAACGTCGATGCCTTCCGCAAGCTCCTCGACGCCGGCCGGGACGTCGTGACCACGATCGTGGAGATGGTCAAGCCGGTCATCGCCTCGGTCAACGGCGTCGCCGCCGGTGCGGGCTGCAATCTGGCCCTGGCCTGCGACTACCGCATCGCCTCGGACACGGCCAAGCTCGGCGAGACCTTCGTCCGCATCGGCATCCATCCCGACTGGGGCGGCACATGGTTCCTCCCTCGGCTCGTCGGTCCGAGCCGCGCACTCGAGCTTCTGATGACGGGACGGATGGTCGATGCCTCCGAAGCGCTGTCGATCGGAATGGTCGATCGGGTCGTTCCGGCATCTGAGCTGACGCCGCAGACAACCAGCCTGGCACGCGCGATAGCAGAAGGTCCGCCCATTGCGATCGCGGACATCAAACGCGCGCTCGCGGCAGCGCGTACGAACGCGCTGCGCGCGCAAGTCGACCTAGAGAGCGAGCACCAATTGCGTGCGTTTCTTTCCCGTGATGCAGCGGAAGGGCTGGCCGCGCTGTTCGAGAAGAGGGCTGCGAGGTTTGAGGGGAAGTGAGTCGTAGCCGCACCTACAGGCGACCACACGTGAAATAATCACGCGATGGCCGTCCCCGTCCACAAGATCAATTACACGTATACCGAGTACCTCGCTCTCGAGGCTTCGAGCAACGTCAAGCACGAATTCCTCAGCGGCCAGATCTACGCAATGGCTGGCGGTACACCGGAGCACGCTGCCCTCGCAGCCGCCGTGATCGGGTTGCTCTTCGAGCAACTTCGCGGAGGCAGATGCCGCGCTTACGACGCCGACCTGCGCGTACGTACGCCGTCCGGTCTTGCCACGTACCCGGACGTAACCGTCATCTGTGGGCCAAGCGAGCGCGATGAAACCGACCCGCAGTCGGTCACGAACCCGACGCTGATCATCGAAGTCCTGAGCCGCAGCACCGAGGAGTACGACGCGGGAGACAAGTTCGAGCACTACAAGACTCTCCCGTCGCTGCGGCAGTATCTCCTCGTGTCGCACCGGGAACGCTCCCTGGCCGTCTGGACGCGCGGAGACGACGCCGAGTGGCACTTGGCCGTCGTTCGCGAGGGGGAGGTCGCCGGGCTATCGATCGACGCGCGGCTCGATGTTCACGACCTCTACGAGGCCGCCGCGGAACCTTCCGCGTAAAACGTAGCTGAACCATTCAGAGGGGCGTGCTTCTGGACTGAATGACTCACACGGAGTCGCGGAGTGCGCGGAGAAAGAAGTTCCTCGCTCTCTTCTCCGCGTCTCCGCGTGAGCTCAAGTCGTTCGATGGGCACGAGCGATTATGCAACCTCGTGTTTGACGGTCCTTGCCACCACCAGCGTCTCGTCATCCTTCTGCGGCGCCTCGGCGACGAAGGCGTCGACGGCTTCGGCGATGGCGTCGCGGACGGCGTCCGCCGAGGAGTTGGCGTGGCGCGACAGGAGCTCCTCGAACACCTCGTTGCCCCACTCGTCTCCGGCCACGTTTTCGGCTTCGCAGATGCCGTCGCTGTAGAGAACGACGGTGGAGCCGGCAGTGAACGGGCGGGTCTGGGTCATGTACTTCGACGATCCCAGGATTCCGATCGGCAGGCCGTGAGAACGCAGCTGCTCGATGTGGCCGGGGGTGACAACGTAGCAGGGGTTGTGGCCGGCATTGATGAACTGAATCGTCTCCGCTTCCGGATCGATCGTAGCGATGATCATGGTGATGAACTTGTTCTCGGCGGACCAGCTATGGATATGGCGATTGAGCTCCGTGGCGATATCCCCGAGCTCCCGTCCTTCGGCGAAAAGGAGCTGAACGGCGGCGTGAAAGGCCGACACCAGCAACGCCGCCGGCATCGATTTCCCCGAGACGTCAGCCACGACCATCGTCAGCGTTCCTTCGCGCTGGAAAAAGGCGTGGTAATCGCCGCCGACCTGTTTGGCCGGCCGCGAAAGCGCCGCCAGCTCGATGCCCTCGATGACCGGAATCGACTTCGGCAGAATGTCGCTCTGAATCGTCGCGGCCAGGTCGAGCTCCCGTTGCATGGCCTGTTTCTCGAGAGCCTCCTTGTGCAACCGGGCGTTCTCGAGGGCGATGGCAACCTGATTGGCGAAGAGCGAGAGAAGGCGCAGCTCGTTCGCCTCAAACGCGCCGACGTCGCCTTCGCGCGTCTCGCGGTCGCCGGCGGCGAGCACACCGATCACGGCGTCGTTCCCCTTGATCGGCACGGCCACCGTGGCGATGCAGCCCGGGAAAATACACTCCGAGGTGTCTTCGAACGTGAGAGCCTCACCGGCGGCGATGACGCGGTCGGTGATCTCGTCATCGAGAAAATCGGAACGGGTGTCGCCGAAGGAGCGGTAGACGCGGAAGCGGTCGCCGTCGCGGAGGAAAAGGGCAGCGCGGCGGGCGTTGATGAGAGAGATCATCCGGAAGAGGATCTCGTCCGCCAGAGCGTCGATATTCAGCGTGCCGGCGATGGAGAGACCGATGTCATAGAGCGACTCCAGCTCCCAGAGACGGTACTTGAGCTGGAAGTCGCCTTCGCGCATCTCCTGCGAAAGGCGGTAATTGCTCAGCAGCGACGCCGCGAACGACCCCGCCGCGTTGAGCATCTGCAGATCCTCGTCCGAGGCGGCATCGCCGGTGAGGGCAACCACGCCGAAATGGTCGCGTGATGTGCGCATCGAAATCACGTGACTCGGCATCGGCTCCAGCAGCAGCGCCGCATCGGCCGCCTCGATATCGAGGATCTCCGGCGCGACGCACTGCCCCGACTTCGCCGCCAGCCGCATCGCCGTTCCCCGCCCGTCACGCATGTAGACGGCGCCAACGTCGTACGGCGTGTGTCTGTTGAACGCCTCGAAGATCAGGGTTCCATGCGAGGAGAGCGCCGCCCGCTCGAGCTGCTGCAGGTCCTGCAGTAACTCCGCGAAGTGATGAGCAAGGGGAGACATGAGGAGGGTGGAAGGATAGCAGTGACGCCGGTTGCTTAGTTACTCGGTTGTTTGGTTGCTTAGCAGATTCACCAAGCAACTCAGCAACCAAGCAACCCAGTAACCTACAGCCCCAGCTCCTTCATGGCCGCCTCTTCGCTGTCGAAGATCCTGGCGTAGTTGGCCAGTCCCATGATCTGGAAGGTCTTGTGGATGACCGGAGTGAGGCAGCAGAAGGCGATGGTTCCGCCCTTGTCGATCATCTTCTCGATGATCTCGATGAGAATGCTGATGCCGATGGAGTTGACGATTTTCGTTTCGCGCAGGTTGAGCAGGAGCGTGCGCACATCGGCATCCATCAACTCGTAGGCACGGTTGGCGATCTCTTCGCCGCCGACGTTGTTGATGTAGCCCTTCGTGTAGAGCACCGCGCCGTTCGGCTTGCGGTCGACCGCGACTTTCAGTTCCTCAGTCATGATTCTTTCTTCTCGTATTTGACCATATGAATGGTGGTTCCGCCGCCCGACGACGTCGAGATGCTTACCTCGTCCATATGCGCCTCGATCAGTTGCAATCCTCGGCCGCGTTTGTGTGAGACGCCGGCGGCGGGCCGGCGGGACCTGGCCTCATCCGGATCGAATCCCCGACCATGATCAGTGATCCAGACATCGATCCGGCTGCCGTCGTCCTTGGAAGTGCCGACGAATCTTAAATAGATGCGGTTGTCGGCGCAACCGGAATGCTCCCGAGCGTTGATGCATGCCTCGATGATCGCATGAGTCATCTCATCGATCTTCTCGGAGCTCATTCCGAGCTCGCGGGCGAGATTTCCGGCCGCACGGGCGGCTGCGATCTCGATATCCGCGACCATCGGAAGAGTCAGCTCCATCTGCCGCTCGGCGGTCGTCGTCATTTCGGAGGGGTCCTCAACGACGTGATCAAAAGCCGAGAAGCAGTGCCACCGCGGACTTGATCCAGTCGGGGATGCCGCCCAACTGATCGATGGCAAGCAGAGCGAAGGTGTTGATCGCCAGCAGCATGGGAAGCGCGTACTGGACGGAAACGGCGGTGGTGCGGGTTTCGGCGATGCTTTTCATGGTGTCCCCCCTCATGTGTCGGGATCACCCAAGAGCAACGCCACTGCCACGCCTTGTTTTTCTGCTGCACTCTCTCTAAGCCTCTGATATCGCTAAGTTTACATGGAAACAGATCGAAATGTGACGAAGTGTGCAACTGTAGCGAAACGCCACACAGGCAAGGTTTCAAACGTTTTCATCTTCATAAGTAACTGTAATCAGGATGCTTATCAGTGAACGTCCCAAGAGTCCACAGTTGGGGCTAATTGGGACATCGCTTCGCGCATCCGGTAGAGCGTCTTGCGGTCGACGCCGAGGATCTTGGCAGCTTTCGACATGTTTCCCTTGGTGTAGGTCAAAACGCGGGCGACGTAACGGCGCTCCAGCTCGTTGATGGATGGGAAGTCGGTCAGCAACTCCACGCCGCCCGCTCCGGAGGCGGATTCGGGAAGGGCCAGATCGCCGGGATCGATCACCGGATCGGTGGTCAGCGCCAGCGAGCCCTCAATCAGGTTTTCCAGCTCGCGGACGTTGCCGGGGAAGGGATAGCGCATCAGTTTCTGCAGCGCCTCCTGGGTGATGCGCACGTCGCTGAGCCCTTCGCGCTTGCCGTATTTGTCAAGGAAGAAGCGGACCAGCTTGGGGATGTCCTCCTTCCGGTCGCGAAGCGGCGGGAGGACGATCTCGACGACCTTGAGGCGATAGTAGAGATCCTGCCGGAACTCGGTCTTTTCGATCATCTGCTCCAGATCGCGGTGCGTGGCGGCCAGGATGCGGACGTCGATGGGGATGCGGCGCCGGCCGCCGAGCTTCTCGACCTCGCGTTCCTGCAGCACGCGCAGAAGCTTGGCCTGCAACGCCAGCGGAATGTCGCCGACCTCGTCGAGAAAGATCGTCCCACCCTTGGCCAGCTCGAACTTGCCCGGCCGCGCGTCGACGCCGGTGGCGACACCGCGCTCGATTCCGAAGAGCTCCGATTCCAGGAGCGTCTCCGGGAGCGCCGCGCAGTTGATGGCCACGAACGGGCCGTCTTTACGCGGAGAGTTGCCGTGGATCAGGCGCGCCACCATCTCCTTGCCCGTTCCCGACTCGCCGCGAATGAGCACGCTGGCTTGCGAGTCGGCCACCCGGGCCACGAGGTCGATGACCCGCTGCATCTTCGGCGAGTCGCCGATCATGAGCCGGTCGTTGTAGTCGCGCAGCATCCGCTGTTTTAGATTCCGGTTTTCGTCCTCGAGCGTCTCGCGAAGCACGGAGAGCTTGTAGAAGTTACGGGCATTGTCGATGGCCGCGCCGCCGATGGCCGCCAGCGAGACCAGGAAGCGAAGGTCGTCCTCGACAAAGCTGCCGCTCTTCGCACCGCGCTCTTCTTTGCCGCCGACGCCGATGATGCCGATGATGGTCTCGCCGGAGATCATCGGCGCCAGAAGAAGATCGCTCCCGGCCCCGCCGAGAAACTTCGAGACCGTCACCGACATCGGCTCACGCGAGGCCAGCACCTGCTTGATCGGCGGCTCGGCCAGGATGGCATTTGCCGGCGTCGGGATCTCGACTCCGAACGTGAAGATCTGCTGGACGTTGAGTTTTTCGTCGAGCGAAAAGACGAAGCCCACCATGGCATCGAGCACGGCGATGGCGCGGTGCATGAGCTCCTCGATCAGCTCCCCTTCCGGCCGCAGCGTATTCAGCGCACGGCCGACGTCGTAGAGCGCCTCCAGTTGGAGGAGCTTGCGGCGAAGCTCGAAGTTGGATTGTTGGGCCATGTTGGTGGTTGCTGGGTTTCTGATTGCTGGGTTTCTGAGTTGCTGGGTTTCTGGGTTGCTTGGTTTCTGAGTTGTTTGGTTTCTGGGTTGTTTGGTTTCTGGGATGTTTGGTTTCTGGGTTGCTTGGCTCAGGTACTCAGCAACCTAGCAACCCTGCAACCTTGCAACCCATCATCAATCCCTTCCTACCGCCTTCCTGCACTCCCCGAGAAGGAGATCGCAGTTCCAACTGGCATAGAACGCCGGATCCATCGCGTAGATTCGTACGAACAAGGGGGCCGCTTCGTCGAACCGGCCGCGCTTCATCTCCGTCCGGGCCAGAAAATAGACGGCTCGGATGGTCTGCGGATCCATCTCGTTCTTTTCCACGATGCTCCGGAACCCGAGCTCGGCCTCCGGAAACTGTCTCCGCTGGTAGGCACAGAGAGCCTTCGAGTAGTCGTCCGCGCCGCCGCAGGTGGAGGGCGGCTTGCCTTCTGCCGAGAGGGCCAGCGCGAGGAAGATGATCAGCAGCCAGCGGTACATCGTGATCAGTTTAGACGGTTTCCCGCGAAGAGCGCACTCCGCGCCTCCGCGTCTCCGCGTGAACCCGTCTCCTTTGGCAATACACTCCATTGATGAATCTCGGCATCATCGGCAGCGGCCGGGCCGCGTGGGCCTTCGCCTCCACCTGGCGCCGCATCGGATGGCCGATCAGCGGCGTGGCCACACGTGGCACCGAGACACCGATCGGTCCGCGACGATCGATCGCCGAGCTGGCCGCCACCAGCGACATCCTCCTCGTCGCCGTCAGCGATCGGGCCATCGAAGAAGTCGTTGCCGCGATCCCGGAGACGAACGCCATCATCGTCCATCCGAGCGGCGCGCTGCCTGCGCTCCGAGGGGGCTTCTCGCTTCATCCGCTCAAGTCGCTCCCGCCAGTCGGGGAGCCTTCCGATCTGGCCGGCACGCTGCTCGTCTTCGAAGGGCGGCATCGGGAGGTCGCCGAGCGGATTGCGGCCGCCGCGGGCGCCCGATTCGCTGCGATCGCCCCGGAAGCCAAGACCCGCTACCACGCAGCGGCGGTGTTCGGATCGAACTACGTGGCGGCCCTGCTCGACATCGCCGAGGAGCTGATCGGGATCGACGGCGTGCGCGAAGATCTTGCCGCGCTGGCGCGCTCCGCCATCGACAACTGGCTGGCGCATACGGACGGCCAGCGCTTCACCGGTCCGGCGGCTCGCGGCGAATCACAGGTCATGCAGCGGCATCTCGAAGAGTTGCGCGATCAGCCGGAACTTGCGGAGATCTACAGACTTCTGGCCGCGCGCATTGTTGCGACTGCAAAGTAGCGGGTGCTACCATCGACCCCTTTTCGATCGGAGCGCGGGTGGAATGGTCTTCTTTAATTACGCGACGATGCAGATGGCCGCGAAGATCGTTTATTACGGTCCGGGCCTCTGTGGAAAGACGACCAACCTTCACCACATCTACGCCAAGACCTCGCCGCAGAGCCGCGGCGAGATGGTGAGCCTGGAGACGGAAACCGACCGAACGCTTTTCTTCGATCTGCTGCCCATCGACGTCGGCGTCATCGGCGGATTCAAGACCCGTCTCCAGCTCTACACCATCCCCGGCCAGGTCTTCTACAACACCACCCGCAAGCTCGTCCTCAAAGGCGTCGACGGCATCGTCTTCGTGGCCGACTCCCAGAAGCCGATGCTCGACGCCAACCTGGAGAGCTTCAAGAATCTGCGCGAGAACCTCGGCGAGATCGGCCTGTCGATCGACGAGATCCCGCTCATCCTGCAGCTCAACAAACGCGATCTCCCCAACATCGCACCCGTCGACGACGTCCTCGACATCGTCGATCCCGAGCGCAAATACGACTGGGTCGAGGCCGTAGCCTCGCGCGGCGACGGCGTCTTCGAGACCCTGAAGGTGATCTCGAAACTGACGTTGCGAACACTACGCCGCCGCATGACCGGCGAGGAGCCGGCCAAAGCGGCTCCGCGCCGTCCGCCCGCCGACGTCTCCTTCCGGGTCCGCGAAGAGGTCGCCACCCCGCCTGCCGCGCCCGTGACCAAGGTATCCACCGCTCCCATCGCCGCATACAACCCGCAGCCGGTCCAGCAGGTCGTAGAGCCCTTCGACGAGATCTCCATCGACGACGAGATCGAGATTCCGCCGATGCCAACCATCGCGGAACCACCGATCACCCATCCTGAGCCTCCGCCGGACGAAGTCGCCGCGCCGGAACCGGAACCGCTTCCGGAGCCGGCCGCCGCGGCGCCTGAGCCGGAGATCGATTTCAGCCAGACGGAGAAGCAGGTCAAAGGGGAGCCCGACGTCAAACACGTCAAGGTTCGCTCGTCCATCGACATCATGGCCGAGCTGGAATCGCTCCGGAAACGGGCCACGCAATCGTCACCAAAACCGGCCACGAAGAAGGAAACGTCCCCTCTCGACGCCCTCCGCCATCCTCCCAAACCGAAGCGCGACGTCCACCGCACCGTGACCCTGCCGATGGCCCCGGGGACGCTGTCGAAGTCGAAGCAGTTGCGGGTTACGGTATCCTTTGAAAATGACAACGGGGCCGTGCAGACACAGGAGCAGTCGCTCGACCTCGGCGACACGAGCGATATCCAGTCGCTCTCGGTCAATCTGAAGTTCGAAGATCTCTAGGGGCGGGAAGGGGGTTGTGATGAGAATGAGGCGAGCCGCCGTGCCGCTGGTCGCCGTCTACGCCGTTGCCTGTGCGACGTCGACCCCTCCGCCGAAACCGGTCGTCGCTACCGTTGCCGCTCCTGTGCATCAAACACCCTCGGCGGCGAAACTCCAGGCCGACGATTACCGGCGCGCCCTCGAGGCGGCCTACTCCGAGATCGTGGCCCGCGAAGGAAAGCCGGTCGCCGAACCGAGAGTCGATGTCGAGGCGGTAGCATCGATCCCCATCCCCGATCACCGCGCCATCCGCGGCGCGCTGCAGTACTTCACCACCGACCTCAAGCCGAGCATCCAGGAGTCACTGATCCGGTCGGCGAAATACAAGAAGCTGATCGACAAGGCGCTGGACGACTACAAACTCCCCCGCGGGCTGGCCTATCTTCCGGTGATCGAGAGCGCGTACATCCCGACGGTCACCTCCCGAGCCGGTGCTTACGGTATCTGGCAGTTCATGCCGGAGACTGCGCGCGAGTACGGCCTGCGCGTCGACTGGTGGGTCGACGAGCGCGCCGACGCCGAGCGCTCCACGCGCGCCGCCGCCGCCTACCTCAAGGATCTCTATCGCCAGTTCAACGACTGGCCGCTGGCCCTGGCCGCGTACAACGCCGGTCCGGGCCGCATCCGGCGGGCCATGAATGCCACCGGCGGTACGACGTTCTGGGACCTACTGGAAAATGAAGCGGTACCGAAAGAGACGCGCGGCTACGTGCCGACGTTCTTCGCCACGCTGACGATCGCCAGCGATCCGGCCACCTACGGGTTCCGCCTCGGCCAGCCTCTCGAGCTCGATCTCAAACCGGTCGAAGTCGAGGGTCCGCTGTCGCTGCGCTACCTGGCCTCGGTGGGAAAGGTAGACGAGGCGGTGCTGCGCGAGCTCAATCCCTCTCTTCGCCAGGGCATCGTCCCCCCCGGCAAAACCACCCTGCGCATTCCGTCCAAAGCCGCCGATGCCGTCATCGCCCGCGCCGCGACGCTGAAGAATGACGACGCCAACATCGCCGTCTGTTCGTACACGCTCCGCGAGGGAGAGTCACTCAAACAGCTGGCCCGCTCGCTCGGCACCGACGTCGATACGCTGGTAGCGATGAACAACCTCCGTTCCGCCTCGTCGATCGGCGAAGGCGACTCGCTCTACCTCCCCGTCCGCGCCCGCGAGCTCGGGGCACTTCTTTCACACAGCGACGCTTACTACGCCGTGAAAAAAGGCGACACGTACTATTCGATCGCCAAAAGCCACAACCTGACCGTCGACGAACTGCTCGAGCTCAACGAGATCGGCTCCGACCACATGCTCCATCCCGGCGAACGGCTGCGGGTAACGGCACCGCGGGCGGTCGTTGCGGGCGGGATGTAAAATAGCCGCTTTACGCAATTAAATAAAACAGTAGGAATACTGGCGCCACCGGTGAACTTACGCGTCGTGATGCTCCTCGCCGTCACAATTCTCGCGATCAGTGCCTGTGCACGCGTAGCGGCACAATTGGAACGGCCGGTCGTCGTATGGACAGACGGAGCGCACACGCAGCCGTATTTTGTCGAGGATGCCGCGATCGATACGATCCCACAGCCCGTCCGAGATGAAGTCGAGAGCGCTCTCGCAGCTGCCAGGAAACAGGAAGAGGACTTTGCCGCCAAAGCGCGCGCAAACGGATTGAACGCGCCGCTTTGTGGTCCTGGCACCATTGGTGATTCACTTGCTTCTGCCAATCCGGCCGACGTCTTGCGCGGCGTGCCCATCGTTTCAACGGGAAGGATCCTCGCCGTCGTCAGCGGTTGGAACATCCCACGGCATAGGGTCGCCTCGCTGGTTTTCGTCCGTATTGATGAAGTCTGGAAAGGCAACGGCGTCGCCGCGGGTGATGTCCTCACCCTGGAGTTGCCGTTCGGCACGCTGCACCATCGCGGTGCCACTTGGTGCACCGAGATGACGGGCGCCGACCGAATCGCAGCGGGCCGGCCAATACTCATCTCCGGCCGGCTCGATCTGAAGCGATCACTCACATTCCTCGGCACTGCCTGGCCGATCGAAAACGATCAGGTTCTTCCACCCCATGCTGCTCCGTTGCCCATCGGCAATTTGCGCAATTCCATTCGCTAGAGGAGATTTCATGCTTCGTCGTCTGTTGTTTGTCCCGGCACTGATACTCATCGCCGGCTCGTCGTTCGGCCAAAGTTGTTCGTCGCTCCTTTCGGGAGGTTCGGGCTTTTCCAACATTCACTACCTGAATGTTCTGGGAAGCGGCTCGCCGTATGACAGCGCCATCCCACTTGCGGGGAACACCTGGAACAGCGCCTGCGGTGGAATGGCCGGGTTCAAGTATCCGGAATTCGAGAGCACTACGATGTCGGGAGCGAACATCACCGTTCAATACGTCAACGGTTCGGAGCCGTCGCCAACCTGCAATGGCAATACGTCCTACTGCAGCTCTCTATATGACCGCGGCGCGAAGACCATTACTCTGTACGAGAACTTCGGTCCCGACCCGAACAACTTTAGCCATCTGGCGAACCAGTCAGGATCGCAGATCGTCACCCTGCTCGCGCACGAGCTCGGACATGCGCTCGGCCTCGACGATGACACCTGTGGCAACGGACTCATGAATCAGCAGATCCCTACAAGCCCATCAATCACAGGAGAAGAGTGCACGACGGCCGATCAGGGAACGCACGTGCTCTACGAAGGGACGACGCGCGAAGGGTGCATCGATATGATGGACTGTCATATGAGCCCGATCATCCTCGACCTCGATAGCAAAGGTTTCAAGTTGACGAGCGTGGCCGACGGTGTGTCCTTCGACCTCAACGGTGACGGCACACCGGAACGAACTGGCTGGACGCGCGGAGGTACGAATCAGGCTTTTCTCTGGCTGGATGAAAATGACAACGGCGTCGTCGATGACGGCACGGAGCTTTTCGGGTCGGCTTACGGCGCGAACGGGTTCGATCAACTGGACGCATGGGATCACTCGCACGTTGGCGATGTCGTCTACGGCGGCAACGATAACGGCATGATCGACCCCGGCGACGCGGTCTGGAAGCGCCTTCGTCTCTGGATCGATCGCAATCACGACGGCGTCTCCCAGCCGGACGAGATCTATACCCTCGATCAATTGGGCGTGACCTCGATCGACCTGACCTACAAGACCCTCCACCGGCAGGACGGCAACGGCAACGAGTACCGGTACGAATCCACCGCCATGGTCGCCGGAAAGCGCGTCAAAGCGATCGATGTCTATTTTGCAGTCGCCCCACCGAACTAATCGGTCCACATTGCCCTGAATCGGCGTGCGGGGTGACCCCACGCCGATTCAAACTCCGCGCGATCGACGTAAGGAGGTGACACCCTCCGCTCCGTGTGCCTCGGGACACCCACCGTCCCCCAGTGGGGTACACACCATCCCCCAGTGGGGTACACACCGCCCCCCAGTGGGGTACACACCGTCCCCCAGTGGGGTACACACCGTCCCCCAGTGGGGTACACACCGCCCCCCAGTGGGGTACACACCGCCCCCCAGTGGGGTACACACCGTCCCCCAGTGGGGTACACCCTTCCCCCAGTGGGGTACACCCTTCCCCCACCCCCGAGAAACTGACGCCCGAAGCGGTCATTTTGCCTTGAGCAGGCGCGCATGGAGATCCTCAGCGCGCAAGACGCCGAGACGCTCGCGGCCGCCGGCTATGAGCCCGATCCGGCCGGCCTAGCGTTCGAGCAGCCGAGAAAAATCTTCATCGTTCATCCCGACGAGATTCCATCGCTCGCCGGCGCGCGTGAGATTTCTCTTTGTTCTTCCGCGGAGCTTCTGCTCGCTCCGGCCATCGCTCTCGTCCCCTTCTCTCCGCTCCACGGAGGTGGGGTCCACCGAGGTGGGGTCAGGTCTAAAGTCTAAAGTGCCGACGCTGTCCTGTCGCCATGTCGAACTCTTGAACCCACTTTAGACTTTTGACCTGACCGCAGAAGGCCCAAGCGCTGCAATCGCGACGCGTAAGATCCCTTCCGTCAATGGTTTAGCGGAAGTGAGAAAACGAAGGTCTGACCCTATCACTCACCTGGTCGAGATAGTGACCAAGGTAGTTGCGAACCTCTCCGACCTTCAGAATCTTCGCTCGTAGCTTTTCGTGGGCGGACCCGGCCAGGGCGAGAGTCGTTAAGTCGGCGTAGTCGAGATTCGGCAGATCGTCCTCTGCGACGTTGAGGCGCTTTGCGAGGATGAAGACCAACAGATACTCAAGGAGTATCGCTGCCTTGAACGTCCGAAGCTCTTGATTGTCAAGTTTCTCCAAGTCCGCCATGACGTACTTGAGCAGGCATCGAGCTGGGTGCTCGTCCGCTTTTTGCGCTCCTGTTTTCTCATACTTGGTCGACGAGAGGATTAGGTTGCTTTCTGGATCCACCGCGGGTGCATACCCATAGTGTGCCGTTTACTACCAGTAGCCCCTGACCGCGGCATACACGGCAGGTTGTGTCTGCGTGCGACGGCCGAAGGTCCTCGCTGCAGCCAGGACAGGTGGACCCGCTGCCATTTCGTAGCTGCCGAAGCGTTGATCCGAATTGTGCGTGGCATCGAAAGCAGGCTATGGCAACGGGCTCATCTTGCGCGCGATCGCGACAGAAGGCCGAGAAGTCGACCGGATACTCAGGAGCATCGAGCCCAACCCACTCGGGCGGCTCGAGGTTATGACGCCAGCAACCCTCGACAATATTGCGATCACGCGCGGCAATCTGCTCTGCGATGTAGGCTACAGCTTGCTCGGCGGTCATAACGCGGATTCCGAGCAAGGCAAGAGCAGCGCGACTACCGAGGATGCCACGAGGCTGACTCTTGGAGTTTCCGTCTGCGGTGACCAGAATCGCTTGGTACTTGGAGGCGTTGAAGACGATCTCAACGTCGTTACGTTCGCTTTGGCTCGTAGCGCCTCCGGGAAAGATGGCGGCTTCAATCGCTTTGATCTTTTGACGTTCGTCTGGAGTAGAAGCGAGTGTTTGCGAAAAGATGTAGCCGTATGCCTTCCGCCGCCGGCGTGAATCGACACCGAAAGCGGCCTCGTCCTGCGCTATTTCAGCCATAGAGAGATCGATAATGTCGTACCGATACCACTCCTCGAGTCTGTTCATAGCGGGAATGGCCTGGCGGGAGTTGATTCGATTCGTGTCGATCTGTACAGAAATGTAGACGGAACGATCGATGAAGTCGTGCTCTGCAGGCATTGGCGACTCGCGTAATCTCTTACATGATACGCGGAAAGTGCCGGGTAACATACTCAAAACAACCTGGTTAGTCCTTGGTCAGTCCTTCGGCGAACTAAGTGCGGGAGAATGGGCGACTCCGTTCGTCGTCTAATCTCCGAGGGCATCGAGTGGGCTCCGCACTGCATTTGCGCCCAGTCCAAGGACGTGGGTGTAGATCATGGTCGTCTTGACGTCGGAGTGGAGAAGGCGCTCCCAGGGCAACTTACTCCGGCAAGATCGACGGCAAGTCCGTCTTGTCGAAAACACCAACCAGGTTCATCACCTTGCACTCCAGCGCGACGGCCAGACGAAGGACGGTAAGGAGGTTAGGGAACTTCGCACCCGACTCCATCGCACTGACATGCGGCTGCGGGAGTCCTACCCGTTCGGCGAGTTCCTGCTGACTCAGGCCACGCTTCAGGCGCACTTCGCGAAGGCGCGCTCCGAAGAGTTGTCCGGCTGCAGTTGTGTCTCGTGAGTGCCTCATTGTCCCTTGACAAAGCAGTAACGTTGATATATGTTTATACAACTAACAGCGAGGCACCCAACCATGCTCGAGCCCGACCTCATCTCCCGCATCCGTCACATCTTCCTACAGCCACGGCCGCATGTCAGCATTATGCAGGCGGAGGGGCTCCTCGGGTGGACGCGGCGGCAGATGTCCGAGGCCATTGCCTTTGGTGACGTTGAGCTGTGGACGACGCCGCTCGGGAAGTGGTTTCCGCGGGCGGAGATGATGGCCAAGGCGCTGGAGATCTGGCCGATGCACGTCATCGAAGCGGCGCTCGGGGACGACGCGGATGGCATCCTGCCTCAGGCGATCCGGAGTGCGGAGCTGCGGGTCCGGCTGCCGCGGCATCACATCGACATGTTGCACTATCGGGCAGACCAGCAGGAGACCACCGTCAGCGGCGTGCTGGAGCGGGAGCTGGACGGCATCGCCAGCGCGCACATCGAGGAGCTGTCGGCGGCGCTGCCGGGGTTCGCCGAGGCGATGGCGTGGCCGGGTGCTTGACGAAAACCTCTATCGCAACTTGATCAGAGCCTAACAAGCGCGATCGCGGTTCCTGATATGCTTTCCACTGCGATGGAGTCGAATACGTACCACGTTCAGGCAGATTGGGACCCGGAGGCGAGCGTTTGGGTTGCCACGAGCGACGATGTGCCGGGCTTAGCCACAGAGGCAGAGACGATCGAGGAGCTGACGGCGAGGCTCCGGACCATGATCCCTGAGCTGCTCGAAGCGAATGGTCTGCTTCGCATCCGTCACATCTTGGCCGGGTGATTGACGAAAAGCTTTATCCGCGGATGAGCCTTACCGGCAAGCCCGTGACATTTGCGGTAACCCGGCGGCGAGACGCACGCCGGGCCAGCCGGCGAGACGCCAGCGCTCCGGCCGCGATCTTCTTTTCGGCGGTAGACGCAGAAGGGTCTCCGCGCGGCGGCGCTACCGAGTTCGCGGAGGCGATGGCGTGGCCTGCTGGCTGATGAAGAGGCTTATCCGCAGATGACGCAGATGGAAGACGGTTTTATCTGCGTACATCTGCGTCATCTGCGGATGGTCCCTGGCAGAGTCGCTACAGCGCGGCCGGGTTCGGAATGACAGAACTACAATTCCGCTCATGCACCGCCTCGCCTTCCTCACGCTAGTTCTCACCACCACCCTTTTCGCCCGCGTTGACCACTTCGAGATCACCTCCCGCACCGACTACCTCGGCGGCAAATCATTCGGCCTCGCCGGTGCCTACGAGCGCATCCAGGGACGGGCGTACTTCGTCGTCGATCCTGCGAATGCGCACGACCGCGTCATCGTCGATCTCGACAAAGCGTCGCGCAACACCAAGGGCGAGGTCGCGTTCTCCGCGGACGTCGACCTGCTCGTGCCGAAGAGAGGTGGCAACGGAACGCTCTTCATCGACGTCCCCAACCGCGGCGGACGGTTCTTCATCCGCGACCAGAATCCGGATGAGTACTACCTGCGGCAGGGCTATGCGCTCGCCGAGGTGGGGTGGCAGTTCGACGTGCGGCCGGATCCGAAACTGTTGCGGCTCTACGCACCGGTCGCGCGCGGGATCACAGGACGCGTCCGCGCGGACTTCGTCGTCGCCGAGAAGACATTCGACCATCCGCTCGGTCATGTGATCGTCGGCAGCATCGGCGGCACCAGCTACCCGGTCGCCGACGTCAATGCCGGCGATGCCGTGCTCACCGAGCGCGACGCACCGCTCGCCCAACGGAAAACGATCGATCGGAAACGCTGGCATTTCAGCGACGACCACACCATCCACCTCGATGACGGTTTCGTCCCCGGACAGATCTACGAGGTCATCTACACCGCCAAAGATCCTGCCGTCGTCGGCTGCGGTCTCGCCGCGGTGCGCGACTTCGCCGCGTATGCGAAACATGATCCGCAGGCGATCGTCCATGCGGCGCGCGCGTACGCCATGGGCATCTCGCAAACCGGGCGGTTTCTGAGACACCTGGTCTGGCAAGGCTTCAACGCGGACGAGGAGGGGCAGCAGGTGTTCGACGCGCTGCTGGTCTACGTCGCCGGCGCCGGACGCGGATCCTTCAATCACCGCTTCGCCCAACCGTCGCGCGACGCGCAGCCGCTCTCGCCGCTCTTCTATCCGACCGACGTCTTCCCCTTCACCGACAATCCGGAGACCGATCCGCGCACCGGCATCACGGCCGGCCTGCTCGACCGTGCCCGCGCCGAGCATGTCGTACCGAAGATCTTCTACGTCAACACCGCCTACGAATACTGGTCACGGGGCGCCTCGCTCATCCACACCACGCCCGACGGCAAGTCAGACGTGGAGATCCCGGCCGAGGTGCGCATCTACTTCGTGGCCGGGGTGGCGCATATCGGAGGAGCGTACCCGCCCGCGCACAACGAGGAGCGCTCGCTTCTCGGACAGCAGTTCGACAACCCGATGCGTATCGAACAGTTGCGGCACGGCTTCGCGGCCGCGCTCGACGCCTGGGACCGCGAAGGAACCGCCCCTCCGGACAGCCGCTACCCGCGCATCTCCCTCGGCACGCTCGTGCCGGTCAGCGGCCTGGCGTTGAAGACCATTCACGGCGTCGATCTCCCCCGCTACAACTACGAGGTCTACCGCACGGACCTCGGCGCCGACTGGAGCCGCGGCATCACCACCGAGCCGCCGCGCGTCGACGGCGTCTACCCGTCGCTGGTACCGCAGATCGACAGCGACGGCATCGACATCGCCGGCGTTCACCTGCCGGAGGTCGCCGTCCCGCTGGCGACCTACACCGGCTGGAACCTTCGCGATCCGAAGATCGGCTTCCCCGATTCGCGCGCCAGCTTCGTCGGCTCGTACATCCCCTGGCCGAAAGCGGAGATCATCGAGCGCTACCACAATCGCGACGAGTACCTCGGCCGCTTCACCAGCGCCGCCCTCGATCGCATCCACGACCGCTTTCTCGTCGCCGACGATCTCCCGCTCATCCTCGGCCGCGTCAGCACGGAGTGGGAGGAGGCGAATCGGTAGGGGTTCCTTCACCGGTTCTCGGTTGTCGGTTATCGGTTGTCGGTTATCGGGCCCCTCGGTTCAGTTCGGGTTGATGCTTTCCAAAGATGTTCGGGTTGATGCTTTCCACATGATATCGGGGTCGCGGGAGGGGCGATGCCGACAAGGGAGAGAACGATCATGGACATACGAGAAGAGATGGCGCGGATGGCGGCGGACGATCGGTTCACGGTGACGGAGGTGGCGCTGAGGTATGGCGTGAGCAGGCCGACAGTACGACTGTGGCGGGCGCGATACCGTGAAGGTGGTCGGAGCGGGCTGATCGATCTGTCCCATGCTCCGAACACCTGCCCGCACCGAACGACCGACGCTGTAGAGCATTTGATCCTAGCGGAACGGACCCGGTACCCGCTGTGGGGCTCGAAGAAGATCCTGCGCCGGTTGCGTGATGCGCATCCAGACCTTGAGTTGCCCGGTCGGAGCGCTGTAGACGCACTTCTGAGTCGGCGAGGACTCATTCGCGAGCGCAGGCGTAGCAACTAGGTGGCGTCTCCGCCGTTTCGGAGCCGGTACACGGCGAGCAAGCCCTCGGAGTTGACGACCATCGATCACAAGGGTCAGTTCCGAATGCTTAACGGACAGTACTGCTATCCGCTCACCATCGCCGACAGCGTGAGCCGATACCTGCTGGCTTGCACGGCGCTGAGCTCGACAAGTCTGTCGGAGGCTTGGCCGGTGATCGAGCGAGTGTTTCGAGAGCATGGCCTGCCGGTGGCAATGCAAAGCGACAACGGCCCGCCATTCGGCTCACCGAACGGGTCATTCTCGACGATGAGTATCCGGTTGATGCAACTCGGTGTTTTCAGTCGTCCCGCGCATCCCCAGGACAATGGCCGGCACGAGCGGATGCATCTCGATTTGAAGGCGGCAACCACTCGTCCTCCGGCCTCCACGCTCGCATCCCAGCAGAAGAAGTTCAACGAGTTCATCGAATCCTACAACCGCGAGCGTCCTCACGAAGGAATCGACATGCAACGGCCGGCGTCGGTCTTTCAGTCCTCACCGCGTCCATTTCCTCGCTACCGAAGAAAACCTCAGTACGCCGCCCACTTCGAAACACGCAAAGTAAGCGACAGCGGGAACATCAAGTGGCAAAACCACCCCATCTTCATCGCCCATCCGTTCCGCGGTCTGACCATCGGTATCGAGCCCACCGACGACGGGATCTGCACGGTCCACTTCTACGGCTTCATCATCGGCAAAATCGACGAACGGACTCGCGATTTCATCTGAGTGTCAGAAACGGTAATGGGCCGCCCCCTCCCCTCGGCTTTCACCGTCCTGGCTGCTCACTCATCGACAAAGTGGAAAGGATCAACCCGAACAAGACTGGAAAGGAACAACCTGGGCGCTCACTCGACAACTGACAACCGATAACCGATAACCATTCATCAACCGGCGCGATCCATGCACGCCCCTTTTTCCTATGGCAAGAGGATTCGAAAGCAAGTCCGTTGAGTCCAACCGGCAGGACGCCGAGGATGAACGCGCATCGCGAAGAAGCGGGAAACGCCTTGACATCCACGAGATCGAGCGACGCCAGAAACGCGAAGGACTCGAGCTCTCGCGGCGGCGCATCCTCCACGAGCTCGAGTCGGCCACCAACGAACGCCGCCGCGAATCGCTCCGCGCCGCGCTCGCGCACCTGGACGGCGAGCTGGCGAAGTCGCAGTAGCGCCGTTACGCGGTCTCGCGGTTTCGGAGTCTCGCGGTCTCGTGGTACGCACAATCCTCAGCAACCCAGCAACCTAGCAACCCAACCGCGAGACCCCGCAACCCCGAGACCGCGCAACCGCCCATGGAAATGCCACGCCCCCGCTGGTAGTTTCGCCCCCCACCATGGCAGAGAGCAGTGACTACAAAAAAACGCTGAACCTTCCGCAGACCTCTTTCTCGATGAAAGGCAACCTGCCCCAGAACGAGCCGAAGCGGCTCGAGCAGTGGCGCCTCATCGATCTCTACAAGCTCATTCGCGAGAAGTCGGAAGGGCGGCCTAAGTCGGTCCTGCACGACGGACCGCCGTACGCGAACGGCCACATTCATATGGGCCACGCCCTCAACAAGATCCTCAAAGACATCGTCGTCAAGTCGAAGACGATGATGGGATTTGACTCCCCCTACGTGCCGGGCTGGGACTGCCACGGCCTGCCGATCGAGCACGCCGTCGACAAGGAGATCGGCAGCTCGAAGAGGAAGGAGATGTCACCGGCCGACTTCCGGCGCGCCTGCCGCGAATTCGCCGAGAAGTTCGTCTCCATCCAGCGCCAGGACTTCATCCGCCTCGGCGTGTTCGGCGACTGGTTCCATCCGTACATGACGATGTCCTACCAGTACGAGTCGGACATCGCCTACGCCCTGGGCCGTTTTTTCCGGACCGGCATGGTCTACAAAGGGCTCAAGCCGGTGCACTGGTGCACGTACGACCAGTCGGCGCTTGCCGAGGCCGAGGTTGAGTATGCCGATCACACCTCGCCATCGGTCTATGTGCGCTTCCGCCTCACCGACGAATCGGTGCTCAGTCTCGACCTGCCGATCGAAAAGCCGTGTTACGCGGTCATCTGGACGACGACGCCGTGGACGCTGCCGGCCAACCTCGCTATCGCCGTCAAGCCCGACTTCGACTACGCCGTCGTCGAGCATGACGACGAGCTCTTCATCATCGCATCGGAGTTGCTGAGCACCGTCGCCCCGAAGTTCGGGTGGACCGATTACCACATCCGCAAAGTGTTCAAGGGCTCGATGTTCGAGCACCTCCGCTACCGTCATGCCTTTCTGCCGCGCGAAGGGGTCTTCGTCCTCGGCGACTACGTCACGCTCGAGGCGGGCACTGGTCTCGTCCACACCGCCCCCGGGCACGGCGCTGACGACTTCTACACCGGTCAGCGCTACGGCCTCGAAACCTACACACCCGTGAATCATCGCGGCGAGTTCACCGCCGATGTCCCGCTGTGGGCGGGTCTTTACGTGCTCAAAGCGAACCCGCTGATCATCGAGCTGCTTCGCGAGCGCGGCGCGCTGCTGCTCACGGAGAGCATCACGCACTCCTATCCGCATTGCTGGCGTTGCAAGCACCCCGTCATCTTCCGCGCCACGGAGCAGTGGTTCATCTCCATGGACGACCACGACCTCCGCGGCCGCGCCCTCGAGGAGATCCACAAGGTGCAGTGGTTCCCGGCGTGGGGCGAAGATCGCATGGCCGGCATGGTCGAGAACCGCCCTGACTGGTGCATCTCGCGCCAGCGTACGTGGGGCGTTCCGATCACCGTTCTCTATTGCGAACAGTGCGGCGAGCCGGTCACATCGCCCGAGCTGTTCGAGCGCGTGAAAGAGCTGTTCCTGGCCGAAGGAGCCGATTCCTGGTACGACCGCCCGGCAACCGACTTCCTCCCCGCGGGGCACGCGTGCGCGAAATGCGGCGCCAGCGCCTGGCGCAAGGAGCTGGACATCCTCGACGTGTGGTTCGACTCCGGCTGCTCGCACATCGCCGTGTTGAAGGAGCGCCCGGAGCTGACCTGGCCGTCCGACGTCTACATCGAAGGGCACGACCAGCATCGCGGCTGGTTCCAGTCGTCACTGCTCGTCGGTACCGGAATCGAGGGCGGAGCGCCATATAGACAAGTCATTACCTGCGGCTTCCTGATCAACGAACAGGGCGACAAGATGTCGAAGTCGCGCGGCAACGCGCTGTCGCCGCAGGAAGTCCTCAAGCAGCACGGCGCCGACGTCATCCGGCTGTGGGTGGCCATGATCGACTACCAGACCGACATGAGCATCGGCCCGCAGATCATGAGCCGCAGCGCTGAGTCCTATAAAAAGCTCCGCAATACCGCGCGGTATCTGCTGTCGAACCTGAACGGCTTCGAACCGGAACGCGACGCCGTTCCGTACGAGCAGCTCCTCGACGTCGACAAGTGGGTGCTGTCGCGCGCTGCCGAAGTCTTCGATCGTTGTCGTAAGGCCTATGCTGACTACGATTTCCACGTCGTCTACCATCGCATGCTCGATCTCTGCACGGTCGTGCTCTCATCGCTCTATCTCGACATCTCCAAAGACACGCTCTATTGCGACGCGCCGGCCTCGCCGAGCCGCCGTTCCGCGCAGACGGCGATGTACGAAATCCTCCGAGGGCTGGTCAGCTTCCTGACGCCGATCCTGACGTTCACCGCCGAGGAGATCTACGAGGCCATGCCGGGGACGAAGGAGCAGTCGGTTCATCTGACCGACTTTCCAACGATCACGGCGCCCGCGATCGACGCTGCGGCGTGGGAACGGATCTTCCGCGTTCGCGAATCGGTCTCGAAAGTGCTCGAGACTGCGCGGGCGGCGGGGACGATCGGTCAGTCGCTGGAAGCCGACGTTCAGCTTCACGGCGTGACGCGCGAAGCGATCACCGCCGGCCTCGACGTCGACCTTGCCAGGTTGTTCATCGTCTCGCACGTCGACTTTGTGCCCGAGGCTGCCGGCGAAACAGTCGACGTCGAAGGCGTCGGTCCCATCGGCATCACCATGTCGCCGGCACGCGGAAAGAAGTGCGGACGCTGCTGGCAGTATCGCGAGGAAGTGACCGACGACGGCGGACTCTGCGCGCGGTGCGACGATGTGGTCGCGAATCTCGAGGTCCCGGAGGCGCCCACGGCGTAGGAGACCTCCATGCGTTACGCCGACCTCCACACCCACACCTATCACTCCGACGGGACCCGGTCGCCCGCCGAGGTGATCGACGTGGCGTTGGCAAACGGGATCGAGATCGTCGCCATCAGCGATCACGACAACCTCGCCGCTTACTTCGAGATCAAGGCTTACGCGGACGAGCGTGGCGTCACCCTGGTCCCCGCGGCCGAGCTGTCGTGCGCGTACGAAGGCGTCGACGTTCACATCCTGGCGTACGCCTTTGACCCGCACGACGAGCGGATCGAGAGGCGATTACGGGTCTTTCGCGACGCCCGCCAGACCCGCGGACGGCGCATCGTCGAGCGGCTGCGGGCCATCGGTTACAACATCAGCTCCGAGCGCGTCGAACAGCTCGCTGCCGGCGGCGCGGTGGGACGTCCTCACGTGGCGCGCGCGCTGGTGGAAGGGGGATATGTCGACTCGGTTTCCGATGCCTTCGACAAGCTCCTCCGGCCCGGCAAGCCTGGATATGTCGAAAAGGATCGTTTCGCCATCGACGAGGCGGTGAACCTGATGCGTGCCACCGGCGGCGTGACGTCGATCGCCCACCCCACGCTGTATCCCGATCATGCCCGCATCGTCCCGCAACTGCTCGACGCGGGGATCGACGGCATCGAAGTGCTCCATCCCGACGTCGATGACGAAGCGCGCGAAATGTACAGCCAGATCGCCCGCTTCCGCGGCAAGATGCTGACCGGCGGCTCTGACGATCACGGCACGGTGAAGACGACCGAGACGCTCGGGACGATCAAGGTGCCGGAGGGCTGGATCGGCCCGATCCTCGAGCGGCTACCTTGATCAAGCAATTGTTCACGCGACTGTCGGAAGTCTGGCCCGCCGTCGAGCGCATCGCGCGCACGGAAGGGGTGACGCGGATCGGCGCGAGTGATCTCGCTGATACGCACGCCGGCCTGTTCGACGAGTGGATCGAGCACGGCCACCACGCCACGATGCGTTACCTGGAGAAGAGCGCGAACATTCGCCGCGACCCGGCGGCGCGCTTCCCCTGGGCGAAGTCGGCGATCGTGATTCTCGTCCCCTACGCATCGACGCGGCCCGAAGCTCCTCCCGGCGCGCTCTCGAGCTCCCTTGCACGCTACGCCCTCGGCGACGACTACCACGAGGTGCTCGATGGCATCCTTCGCAAGATCGAAGCGGAGGCCGCGCCGCATGGGAAGACGTGGCGCTACGTCGATACGGGCCCGCTCTCCGATCGTTCGCTGGCCACGCAGTCAGGCCTCGGCTGGATCGCCAAAAATGCCATGCTGATCAACGAGGAGATCGGCTCCTACACGTTCATCGGCACGCTGCTGACGTCACTGGAGAATGACATCACACCGGATGCCGTCGCCGACCGCTGTGGTACCTGCACCCGCTGTCTCGACGCCTGTCCCACCGACGCCATCCTCCCCAACCGCACCGTCGCCTCGGAGGTCTGCATCAGCTACGCGACGATCGAGCACCGCGGCCCGCTGCCCGACATCACCCTGGCCGGCAACGCTTTCGGCTGCGACATCTGCCAGGAAGTCTGCCCGTGGAACAACGCCCCTGCTACCACCCACCCCTCCTTCGCGCCGCGCGACGAATACCGCGCCACTCCGGTCACCGATCTGCTGCGCTACGACCAGTCCGATTTCTCGACCCTGTTCCGCAAGAGCGCGGTGAAACGCGCCCGACTGGCCGGCATGCAACGGAACGTGGCCGCGTTGACAGAGGAGGAAAGCCGAGGGAAAGTGTGCGGATGACAAAGGATGTGACGGTGGCTGAGTTGACGGAGCACTTAACGGAAAGGCTCGGAGACGTAAGAAACGGCACGACACTGCAAATCGTTGACGCGGGTAAGACGATCGCGCGGATCGAACCTGTTGAGCCAACCACCAATGAGCCATTCGGCCGACCTCATTTGAAATTGGATGGCGCTGAATTGATCGCCATTGATCGCGGCAACATTCGCGAACCTCTCACGTTTCCCGACCCGTCGCTCGGCCGATTGGGTGACTGGACTCCGCCTTCACTTCACCTCGACTGGGATCCGGTGGAAGACCTCATCGCGGAGCGGAACCGACATCGGTGATCGTCTATCTCGACACTTCCGTAATCCTCCGCATCGTGCTGAAGGAACGGAACGAGCTCGGTAGCTGGAACGAGATCAGCCACGGAGTTACCAGTGAGCTCAGCAAAGTCGAGTGTCACAGGAGCCTGTATCGCGCGAATTCTTCTGGCCGGCTGACCGACAGCGCGTTTCAACTTGCTCGGAACTATGCAGATCAGATTCTGCTGCGACTCACAATCGTGAACATCACGTCTGAGCTCATCCAAGCGGCCACAGGACCGCTACCTGGTGCTCTCGGGTCACTCGACGCAATTCATTTGGTGTCCGCAATGAATTTCAGGGGACGGTTGGCTGATGATGAGCCGCCGCTTGCGTTCGCAACTCATGATCGCGCGCTCGCCGTCGCCGCCGCCCTTTCGAATTTCCCCGTCCTCGGCGTCGCCTAAGGCAACTGAAACGTCCGGCCGATGATCGACGGGTCGATCGATCGGTCCAGGTACTCCCACACTGCCAGCGCGTCGGGGTGGTTGGCGATGGCGGGGGCGGTGGTGCGGGTGGCGGGGTCGGCGATCATCAGGCGCGCGCGACGATACCAGTGCATGGCCTCGTCGGGATTCAGGCGCAGCTCCTCGCGGACGCACTGGATGAGCAGATATTGCTCCGTCGGAATGCCTGACGTCTCCGCCGCCGGATACGACGGCGCCAGTTGACGGGCCCGGGCCCGGATCACTTTCAGTTTCAGCGCCAGCGAAATCGTATCGAGCGATGCCCGGCCGATCTCGCAGAGATGTCCTATGGCCAGACGCAGCAACTCAGGCTTCTCATCGACGAACAGACCGGTTCGATATGTCGAGGGATCGACCGATTTCATCGAGGACCAGGCCACCGAGGCCTTGACGGAGACGGAGATGGCCGCGCCGGGAACCGTGAACGCCAGCAGGCCGCTGGCGGAGTGGACGAGTGGTCCCAGCGTCTCGATCCGCGCGCCGCGCGCCGAGAGATTCTCGATTCTCGCCGGCATGGTGTTCCAAATCCCATCGAGCGACGGCGCCAGGTCGAAGCGATCGGTCGACCGCAGCTCCTCGATGCGCGTGGTCCGTTTCATGGCCTGAAGGTGCGCCAGCAGCTCGTCGATCAAAGCGGCGTCGGCGTACGTCCGCACGCCGGAGACGTAGCGGCCCGGCGCGGACGGATCGGTCTTGGTCCAGACCACGACCGCTTCCAGATGCACCGGCGACGTCCGGCCATCGATGGCCATCTGCAGGACGCCCTTCTGCCCCATCTCCAGCGGATGGGTGTGACGAAAGCGCGCCCCCTTCACCGAAATATCGCAGACCAGCGCCGCGGCGCCGCCAAAGCGGCCAGTCAGCGGCGGCTCGATGAGAAACCGTTCGGCGGTGCGCAGATTTCGCAGGGCAGCTTCGTACATGAGAACGGTGAACGTATAGCATGCCCGAACCCTCTCTTGTGAGCCTGATCACGCATAATGCGCGGCCATGCCGCACTACGACGTCATCACCTTCGACTGTTACGGAACGCTCATCGATTGGGAGTCCGGAATCGCCACCGCCTTCCTCGATGCCGCCGCGCCGGACGGGGTGACATTCACCCGCGACGACATTCTCCGCGCCTATGCCGACGTCGAGCACCGCGTCCAGGCCGAGGGGTATCGCAGCTACCGCGAGATTCTGCGCGATACCGCCGTGCGCGTCGCCAAAGCCCTCTCCTGGCCGATCACACCCGAACGCGCCGGCTTTCTCGCCGACACTCTCCCGTCGTGGCAACCATTCCCCGACACCAATCCGGCGCTCGAACGTCTCGTCGCAGCCGGCTGCCGGCTGGGCATCCTGTCGAACATCGACGACGACCTGCTCGCGGAGACCCGCAAACACTTCACCGTCGACTTCGACATCGTCGTCACCGCGCAGCAGGTGCGCTCATACAAGCCAGGCCGCGCGCATTTTCTGACCGCGCGGGAGCTCATCGGCCGATCGCGATGGCTGCACGCTGCCGAGAGCAACTTTCACGACGTCATCCCGACGAACGCACTCGGAATCGACAATGCCTGGATCAATCGCCAGCGTCAACCGGAGCTGCCCGGCGGAACGCCGAAATTCAAGTTCGACGATCTCGAGGGTTTGGCGAACGCGATTGCTTAGAACCGAAAGCTCAATCCCACAGAGCCGCTGAATGCCGCATCCCCCAGAATGGAATTACCGCCGCCGATGGTCTGCTTCGCGTCGAAACGCAGTCCGAGGTTTGGACGAAACTGATAGGTGACGCCTCCGGACACCTCGGGATCGACCGAGCGCGATGTGAACCGATAGCTGTTGAGCGGCGCAATGTTGCTGACCGTGTTGGTCATGTACCGCAGTCCCCCGCCGAGATATGGCTTCCAGCGGCTATTGGTAAAGAAGTGGTAGGAGACGTTTGCATCGATCGGAAGAAGAGTCTTCGAGTACGAGGTAAAGACCTGCTGTCCCGACGGGCTGACCGTCGTAAAGCTTTCCCGGAACCCCTGGGTCGTTACCGTCAACTCAGCGGAGAAGTGATCGCTGAACCGGTGAGCGAACGCCGCGCCGACGCCGGCGCCGAAGCTCGTGCCGCTGGCGCTCGTGTGCGTCACCGACAGGTCCGAAACAAAGACGGAAACAGTATTGGTAGGAGTTGGTTGTTGGGCGAACGCCGAAGTGATGACGAATAACAGCGACGCGGCGATGACGAGCGATTTCCTCATGACGTACCTCCAGTCGATTGATCTATACATCTTTCGACGGCGGAAGCGACGCCAGGTTACCGCTCGTCACAGTCATCGGTGACGATTCACAGCCGTTCCACGATCATCGCCGCAGCCTCGCCGCCGCCGATACAGATGGCCGCCATGCCGCGCTTAAGGTTCTGCGTCTCCAACGCGTGTAGCAGCGTGACCAGAATGCGCGCGCCGCTGGAGCCGATCGGGTGCCCCAACGCCACAGCTCCGCCATAGACGTTCATCTTCTCGTGCGGGATGTTCGCATCCTTCATGGCCGCCATCGCCACCACCGCAAAGGCCTCGTTGATCTCGAACAGATCGATGTCGCCCACGGTCATACCGGCACGTTTGAGAGCGATCTCGATCGCTTTCGCCGGTGCGGTCGTGAACCACTCCGGCTCCTGAGCCGACGTCGCCTGAGCGATGATGCGCGCGAACGGTTTGCGGCCGTTCTGTGCAGCCCAATCCGCCGAGGTCACCACCAGCGCCGCCGCGCCGTCGTTGATCTTCGACGCATTGGCCGCGGTCACCGTACCGCCGTCCTTCTGAAAGGCCGGCTTCAGCGATCCCATCTTGTCGAGCGGCGCCGCGAACGGCTCCTCATCGTCGACGATCATCTGCGATCCCTTCTTGCCGGGGATTTCGACGATGGCGATCTCTTTCTTGAATTTGCCGGTTTGCACCGCGTCCTGCGCGCGGCGGTACGACTCGCGCGAGAACTCGTCCTGCTCCTCGCGCGTGAAGTGGTACTTCGCCGCGCAGAGCTCCGCGCAATTGCCCATGTGCTTGTCGCCGTAGGGGTCCCAGAGGCCGTCGTGGATCATGATGTCGACCAGCTTGCCGTTGCCCATCCGGTAGCCGTTGCGGGCTTGTGTCAATGCATATGGTGCGTTCGACATCGACTCCATGCCGCCGGCGACGGCGATCTCGTACTCGCCGCAACGGATGTCGTTGGCCGCGTACATCACCGCTTTGAGCCCGGAACCGCACACCTTGTTCACCGTCACCGTACCCGCGCTGACCGGGATGCCGGCGCCGATGCCCGCCTGGCGCGCCGGGGCCTGGCCGACACCCGCCTGCAGCACGTTGCCCATGATCACCTGCTCGATCTGCTCGGCCGAAACGCCGGAGTTTTCGAGCGCGCTCTTGATGGCGATGGCACCGAGCTTCGGCGCCGCGATGGAGGAGAGTGTTCCCTGAAACGACCCGATCGGCGTCCGTGCGCCGCCGAGGATGACGATGTCTTTCATGAGGCTCCTTGTATCACTGCTCGAGACTGTGGGTCTGTGTTATCGGTTATCGGTTGTCGGTGATCGGTTGTCGGTGATCGGTTGTCGGTTATCGGTTGTCGGTTATCGGTTGTCGGTTATCGGTTGTCGGTGATCAGTAGATCCGTGACAGCGGCTCGCGAACACCGAGGTTGCTCAACCAACTCACTCTATCGACTAATCCACTGACAACCGACAACCGACAACTGACAACCGATAACCGACAACCCGACCCCCGACAACCGACCCCCGACAACCCCTTGATATGATCCCACTGCCCGACAGGAGCCCTCTATGACCATTTCCGCCATCACGGACCGGCGCGTCCACATCCAGCCCGGCGATGTTCACAACGTGCTCTCAAGGCACATGCTCGCCGACGGCTACGACGTCGTCATGGACCTGACCAAGTCGAAAGGCTCGTGGCTCTTCGACGCCCGGCGCGGCCGGGCCGTGCTCGATTTCTTCACCAACTTCGCCTCCTGCCCCATCGGCTACAACCATCCTCGCCTCGATAACCCCGAGTTCCGCGACCGCATCGCCACCGCGGCCATCAACAAGCCAGCCAACTCCGACATCTACACCACCTACATGGCCGAGTTCGTCGAGACCTTCGCCCGCCTGGCCGTCCCTGCATCCCTCAACCAGCACATGTTCTTCATCGAGGGCGGCGCCCTCGGCATCGAGAACGCGGTGAAGACCGCCATCGACTGGAAGATCCGCAAGAACCTTCGCAAAGGCGTCGGCAGCGAGCGCGGCACGCAGATCATGCATCTGCGCGAAGCCTTCCACGGACGCACCGGCTACACACTCTCGCTGACCAACACCGCCGACCCGCGAAAGACGCAGTACTTCCCGAAGTTCGACTGGCCGCGCATCGACAATCCGAAGCTGCGCTTTCCAACTGACGATGATGTCGAACAGCGCGAGCAGGCCTCCATCGATCAGGCCAAACAGTTCCTCGCCGATCGCAAGGACGACATCGCCGCATTCATCATGGAGCCGATCCAGGGCGAAGGAGGCGACAACCACTTCCGTCCCGAGTACTTCCGGGCCATGCGCCAGCTCTGCGACGAGAACGACATGCTGCTCATCTACGACGAAGTCCAGTCCGGCGTCGGGCTGACAGGAAAGATGTGGGCCTATCAGCACTACGGCGTCGAGCCCGACATGATCTGCTTCGGCAAGAAGACGCAGGTGTGCGGCTTCGCGGCCGGCCAGCGCCTCTTCGACATCGACGACAACGTCTTCGCCGTCAGCTCGCGCATCAACTCCACCTGGGGCGGCAACCTGACCGACATGGTCCGCTCGCAGCGCTACTTCGAAGTGATCGACGAAGAAGGGCTGGTCGACAACGCCGCCACCGTCGGCGCCTACTTCCTCGGCGAGTTGCAGCGCTTCGGCGATGAGTTCCCCAACCTCGTCTCCAACGTCCGCGGCCTCGGCCTGATGACCGCGTTCGATCTCCCGAGCGGCGACGTCCGCGACGCCGCGCTCCAGGCCTTCATGGCCAACGACGTGATGGTGCTCTCCTCCGGCCATCGCTCGGCGCGCTTCCGTCCGCCCCTGAACCTCTCGATGGATGAAGCCGCCGAGGGGATCAAGAGGATGGAAAAAGCGCTGCAGGAGCTGGCGTAGCGATGTGGCACAGACACTTTTGTCTGTGCGAAGGGGAGGCTTGCGCTAACTTCGCAACCCGCGCGGCATCAAAAGCACAGACAAGAGTGTCTGTGCCACACTTGCCGCGAACGACACAATGAACCGGGAACGACTCACACGCGGCGACTGGCTCCTCATCGCCGCCTGCCTTGCCGTCGCCGCGGTCTCGATCTTCGTCGTCATCAACTGGTTCGGCGCCGCCTTCCCCGAGGCTTCGATCGAGTTCCGCTACGATCGCGCTTCGTCGCAGCAGATCGCCGATCGCGTGCTCGCCTCGCAGCACATCGATACCCGAGGGATGAAGCACAGCGCCACCTTCGACTCCGACGACGAGTCACGCATCTTCCTCGAGCGTTCCCTCGGCCTCAAGGCGACGAACGAGATCCTGAAACGCGACGTCCTCATCTGGTCGTGGTCACACCGCTGGTTCAAACCTCTGCAGGAAGAGGAGATCAACGTCGGCATCGCCCCGACAGGCGAAGTGACCGGCTTCAGCGATCACATCCCCGAGGATCGCGCCCTCAACTCGCCGGACATCGCCGGCGCGAAGGGCATCGCCGAAGGGTTCCTCGCCAGCATCAATGCCTTGAGCGACCTCCAACTCGTCGCGCAGAGCGAACGGCGGCTGCCGCATCGCATGCAGCGCATCTTCACCTGGGACGCGCACACCGTCCATCCCGCTGGCGCGCCGTACCGCACCATCATCACGGTCGACGGCGACCGCGTCAGCAGCTTCAGCCGGCGGATCAAAGTCCCCGAGGAGTGGCAGCGGTCGTATCGCGAGCTGCGGTCAAAGAATCTTCTGGCCGGCAACGTCGACGTCGTCTTCCTGATCATCACCATGGTCTGCATCGTGGCCGTCTTCGTGATCCGGCTGCTGCGCGGCGATCTCCAGCTCCGCCTGCTCCTCGGCATCGGCATTGCCGCGATCATCCTGGTCACCGGCACGGCTCTCAATTCGTTCCCGAGCGCGCTGGCGGGCTACAACACCACCGATTCGTATCCGGCCTTCCTGGCCAAGTTCGCCTTCGGCTCCGTCATCCAGGGCATCGGCGTGGCCATGATGCTCGTGGTCGTCTGCGGCGCCGGTGAAGTGATGTTCCGCGAGCGGCTGCCGGGCCAGCTTTCCGTGGCGCGCATCTGGAACCGCCGCGCGCTGACGTCGAAGCGCGTCTTCCTCGCCTTCATCCTCGGCTACACGCTGGTGGCCTTCTTCCTCGGCTACCAGGTTGCGTTCTACCTCATCGCCGACAAGTTCGGCGCCTGGGCGCCGGCCGAGGTGCCGTACGACGACATGCTCAACACCGCGTTTCCGTGGATCGCGGTGCTCTTCGCCGGCTTCTTCCCCGCGCTCAGCGAGGAGTTCATGTCGCGCGCTTTCTCGATCCCGTTCTTCGAGAAAGTGCTCCGCTCGCGCGTGGCCGCCATCATCGCCGCCGGCTTCATCTGGGGATTCGGCCACGCCACCTATCCGAATCAGCCCTTCTACATCCGCGGCATCGAAGTCGGTTGCGCCGGCGTGCTGATCGGATTCCTGATGATGCGCTTCGGCATCCTGCCGTTGCTCATCTGGCACTACACCGTCGACGCGCTCTACACGGCCATGCTGCTGCTCCGCTCCGGCAACCGCTACTACGTCATCTCCGGCGGCCTGGCCAGCCTCGTCTTCGCCATCCCGATGCTGCTCTCGATCGTCTTCTATATCCGTAACAAGGGCTTCGTGCCGGATGCGGATCTCTCCAACGACTCCCTGCCGATCCGTCCTGTCCCGATACTGAAGGAAGAGCCGCATCGGCCGGCGTGGACCTTCCCGCCGATGCCGGTCACGCGCGGCAAACTGCTCGCCTGCATCGTGCTCGTCGCGCTTGCTATCGGCGCGGCCTTCCTGAAAACCCCGTCGATCGACGATGCTGTCGACTACCGCATCACGAAAGAGGACGCCAAGCGAATCGCCGCCACCGTGAGGCCGCCGGCCGCCAACGCTATGCGCACCATCGCCGCACCGGTCGAAGGGTTCCGCTCCTGGGACCGCGACTCGCCGCGTGAGGACGGCGGCACACCGGGCGGCTTCGACAGCCTGGCCATCGCCTACATCCTTCGCCACGGCATGACGGTGCCGTCGCTCGTCGGCGTGATGCAGAACAAAATCCCGACGGCGACTTGGATGGTCCGCTCCTTCGCGCCACAGGTGAAAGACGAGTACTTCATCGAGGTCGATCCGCGCACGTCGCGCGTGGACGGCTATCACAAGTATCAGGACGAGCGGCGGGCCGGTCCGCGTCTCGAACAGCCGCAGGCGCTGGCTATCGCGCAGTCCGCGTTCGCGCCGTACGGCGCGAATGCCGCGGCGTTCGACCTGAAGGAAGCGCTCAACTTCCAGCAACCGAACCGCCGCGACTGGCTCTTTCACTTTCAGGAGCGGACGCCGCTCGTCGCCGACGCCTGGCGTCGCATCAGCGTGCGCGTCGACGGCGCCGAGGTTACGCAGTTCACAACGACGGTGAAGGTGCCGGACAGCGTCTACCGTGAGCCGACCACCCTGCTCAATATAGTCGTTAACATCCTGCGCGCCCTCGGTGCGCTGGCGATCCTCTCGCTCATCGTGGCCGGCTTCGTCATCGCCATGCGCCGGCAGCGATTCCCCTGGCAACGCGCGCTGCGCTGGACGCTGGCTCTGGCAATCATTCCGCTATTCGGCATGGCCCAGCGCTGGGAACTGACGCTTTTCGAGTACAACACCTCCATCACCTGGCAAACCTTCATCAGCAATCAAACCATCAACATCATTCGCTTCGTCGGTTTGCACCTCGGCACGATCTTCCTGGCCGTCGTCGCCATCGCCGCGGCCTATCCGCAGGCGTTCCAACTGGCCCGCCGCGAGTCGCGCGCCCGCCTCGGCCGGTCGGCCGTCGTAGCTACGCTGACCACCATCAGCATCGCGCTCATCTTCCGGACCGCGGAGCAACTCATCACCCTTCGATTCCCGGCCCTGGCCTCGCAGTTCGGCCTGAAGGCCCCGGAGTCTGTCGCGCTTCCGCTCCCCGCCCTCTCTGGCCTCTTCTCGACGATCCTCCTCACGCTCATCATCAGCGCCGTCTTCGGCCTCTTCCTCGTGGCCCTGCGCAGCTTCGTCTCAAAGCCCTGGCTTCCGGCGGTGGCCGGATTGGTGATGGTCTTCCTCACCATGCTCGACGGATCCGCCAACCTGCAGCAGACGCCCGTGATGCTCGTCTCCGCGGTGGCGACCACGCTCCTCGCCTTCGTCATCGTCCGCTACATCCTCGGCACGAACCTCCTCGCCTACCCCCTGACGATCGCCGTCTCCATCCTCCTCGGCAACGCCGCCGACCTTCTCCAGAACCACCGCCCCGACTTGTTGGCAAACGGTATCGCTGAGGTAGTCGTGGCGGTGGCGTTGCTGATCTGGGTCGCGTCACCAAAAAGCTTCAACCACAGAGACACAGAGATCACAGAGCCGGATTCAACTCTGTGATCTCTGTGCCTCTGTGGTTAATGGCTTTTGCGAATCCACAACCAAATCTCCGTCGTAGAGAAGACGTGCTGAACGACTACCACTTCATCACCCGCTGGCGCGTCCGCGGAACCATCAAAGAAGTGCTCGACATCCTCGGCGACCCCGAAGACCTCCCCCGCTGGTGGCCCTCGGTCTACATCGAGGTGAAAAAGCGCGGCGACGTCGTCGAGCTCTTAACGAAGGGATGGCTCCCCTACACCATCCGCTGGAGCTTCCGCGTCACCGAAACCCGCCCCGACGGCTTCGCCATCGAAGCCCTCGGCGACTTCGTCGGCCACGGCAACTGGCTGCTCACCCAGACCGGCGACGACGTCGACATCATCTACGACTGGCGCATCACCGCCGAAAAGCCTCTCCTCCGCCTCTTCTCGCCGATCCTCAAGCCGATCTTCGGCGCCAACCACCGCTGGGCCATGGCCCGCGGCGAAGAGAGTCTGAAGATCGAGCTGGCGCGACGGCATGGGGAGCCGCATGGGGAGCCGCCGAAGGCGACGTTCCGGTAGAAGCAGAGCAAACTTCCCTCCGAAGCATCGCTGCGATGATTTCTTGAGCGGTTTGTGGAACACCAGGAAATCCGGTAGCGGTCTAGTTTGAAGCGGGAGTTGTAACAACTACGGGAGGGCGGCGGACGGAGCGACGAGGGTGTTATCCTGTTCAGACCTCGGGGCAAAAGAAAATGCAGACGTCGCCGAACACCACGAGAGCAGCACGAATCGCGTCATGGATTGCGCTCCCCTTCCTCGCCGTCATCGTCATCTCTCATGCAGTAGCGTTGTCTCATTCGCCGCAAGCCGGATGGATTTCAGCGGCTCGCCCCCTCATAATGCCGGTAGTAGCTTTGTTGGCTGTGACTTCCGGCGTTGTCCGGCCTAGATGGGAGCGAATCGCCAGCGTGCTCCTCGTGCCCGTCATACTGCTCATCGGCTTGGACTTCTGGGTGCTGTTCGCCAAGTGAACCTCTACACCGCTTCTGCCGCGCTCCACATGTCCAGCGAGAGTAGATCGGCAGCCGTCCACCGGTAGTCCGTGAGTCCCGCCGCCATCGCCGGAGTCTGGCCTTTCAGCGATGCGTGATTTTTCGCTGAAGAAGAGGCCATGGCCACCTTCGAGCGTACCGGACCGCTCTCGAAGAGGGGCACGGACCTCCGGCATAGATGCATGGAGGTAATCGGGAGGGGCGGGAAGCGACTCTCCGACACCCCTGGCCGGAAGAGGCGTTCTCATTCATCATGGGGGCGAGTCTGAGAAGCGAAAGAAGAGCTCCCCGGTACGGAGGTTCCAGCGTGGCCACGAGAGAGGAATCACAGGGCAAATGCAGTTTGTGCGGCGCGGCGTACTCGAAGCGCCAGATGATTCGTCATCTGTCGGAATGTGCGCGTTCCGATGGAAAGAGCGTCGCCGCCGTAGTGCAGCTTCGCGTCGATGCGCCGGGCACTCCGTTCTGGCTGGATGTCGATGTCAAGGCAAACTCCACCTTGCGCCAGCTCGATGATTTCCTTCGAATGATCTGGCTGGAGTGTTGTGGTCACCTCAGCGCTTTCGAGGTTGGCCACATGCGGTATGTCGTGCTCATGAGCGACGATTTCTTCGGGCCGGAGCCGAACGAGCGCAGCATGAACGCTCGCCTGTCGGCGAGCTTGCCGCCCGAGGGGGGCGTGTTCTCGTACGAATACGACTACGGTTCGACGACATCTCTTCGTCTCAAGGTCGTCGCGCACCGCCACGCTCCCAGCCGTCGAGCGAGCGTGAGGCTCCTGGCACGAAACGACAATCCGGTCTGGCCGTGCGTTGAATGTCAGGAAACGGCAAGCGTGATCTGCACCTATTGCTTCAACGAAAGTGACGCATTCTTCTGTGACGCACATGCCTGCGATCACAGCTGTGGTGAGGAAGCCATCATGCCGATCGTGAACTCGCCTCGAATGGGCGTTTGCGGTTACACGGGCTGAGAGGGTAAATACCCTTTCACGCGAGGAACTCTCTGCTGAATCAATGAGTTACCGAGCGACCCGCGACCTTCCCGACGGCCACAAGCGTATGAATCCCGGACACTTCGAATACGACTTCGTTCGATTTTCAAACGTGCGCGAGTGACCTTGCATATCGAACCCGTTCGATATCGATGCGTCCGCGAGTGACCTTGCATATCAAACCCGTTCGATATCGATGCCTCCGCGAGTGACCTCGCATGTCGAACCCGTTCGATATCGATGCGTCCGCGAGTGACCTTGCATATCAAACCCGTTCGATATCGATGCCTCCGCGAGTGACCTTGCATATCGAACCGTTCGATATCGATGCGTCCGCGAGTGACCTTGCATATCGAACCCGTTCGATATCGATGCGTCCCCGAGTGACCTTGCATATCAAACCCGTTTGATATCGATACGTCCACGAGTGACCCTGCATATCGAACCCGCTCGACATGGATGTGGCCGAAAGTGACCTCGCATGTCGAACCCGTTCGACATCGATGCGGACGCGCATGACATCGCACATCCAAACCGATTCACGCGAAGGCGCTCTCAACTTCGCGTCTTCGCGCCTTCGCGTGACACGTTTCCCCTGTGCTCGCCATCACAACCGTTTGTGACACTCTCCCTGCTCGCGAGCCCGTCACCGCCCCCAGAATCGGCGGCGAACTTTCGGTGTTGGAGCGACTTGTGAAACTAGGAATCGAAGACTTCGAGTACTCCCATCTGTATGACGACAAACGCCTGCAGGATCTGGCGATGGCGTTTGACCGTTATCTCCAGCGCAGCGACGGGGCGCTGTTTCAGCGGTTCGAGTCGTATCGCGTCGGGATGCAGAGCGGGATCGCCGGCGGGGGGCTGAGCAAGCCGGAAGAGTCGGCGTTGCTCATCGCGGTCAGCAGGCCGCTCGGCAAGTTTCTGGAGCAGCTCTTCCAGACGGATGCAACCTCCGTCGCCGCGCGGACGCTGCGCGATGCCGAGGTGGCGCGGTTCAAGAAGGAGTTCGTCGCCAAGCGGGTGGCCAAGGTTCAGGACGTGCCGGAGGCGGATTCCACGCGCGCCGTCGACATCCTGGTGCACGCCATCGCCGGAGGGCAGGAGCGCGACCTCGAGTACGCCCTGGCCGTCACCGCCAACCGGCTGCTCGATTTCGAGCGGGAGTATCCGCGTAGCGCGAAGACGCCCGCGCCATCACCGCAGACGCGCGCGGCGCTCGGGCAGTTGCGCGACGAGTTGCGGGTATCGGGCGCGTTCGACGATGCCATCGTCAAACGCGAGTACGTCGAGTCAAACGAAGCCATTGCGCGCGAGTCGGCGGCCGTCCATGCCCTCGGCGATCTCCTCGTCGACTGGCTGGCCGCGCAGTGGAAAAGCGGACGCTTCGACGGCTGGACCTCCTTCCGGCTGCCGAAGCCGATCAACTACGACCACCTCGTCGAAACAGAAAAGGTCGACGACAACAGCGTGGTCGGACCGCATGACGAGTACCGCCGGCGCGACGGATTCAAGCTCACCGATGCGCGCATGACGCCGCGCGAGATCACCGACGAGGCCAACTACTGCATCTATTGCCACGAGCGGAAGAAAGACTCCTGTTCCACCGGCCTCTTGGAGAAAGACGACAAGGTCAAAATCAATCCACTCGGCGTGCCGCTGGCCGGCTGCCCGCTCGACGAGCGCATCGGCGAGATGAACGCGCTGCGCAAGGACGGCGACTCCATCGCCGCGCTGGCCATGGTGATGATCGACAACCCGATGTGTCCCGGCACCGGACACCGCATCTGCAACGATTGCATGAAGTCTTGCATCTTCCAGAAGCAGGACCCGGTCAACATCCCGCAGATCGAAACCGGCGCGCTGACCGACGTCCTCTGGCTGCCGTGGGGCTTCGAGATCTATTCGCTGCTGACGCGCTGGAACCCGCTGCACGTCCGTCGTCCGATGGCCCTCCCCTACAACGGCAAGAACGTCCTCATCGTCGGCCTCGGCCCGGCCGGCTACACGCTGGCGCACTACCTGGCCAACGAAGGCTTCGGCGTCGTGGCCATCGATGCACTGAAGATCGAACCTATCGATGATCAGTGGCTGCGCCAGCCGATCCGCGACGCGCGTGCGACGTTGTGGGAGGAGCTCGACGAGCGCATCCTGGCCGGCTTCGGCGGCGTCTCCGAGTACGGCATCACCGTCCGCTGGGACAAGAACTTCCTCAAGGTCATCCGCATCGCCCTGGAACGGAAGAACAACATCCGCGTCTACGGCGGCGTGCGTTTCGGCGGCACGCTGACCATCGAGGATGCCTTCGACAAGCTCGGCTTCGATCACATCGCCATCGCCGCCGGCGCCGGAACGCCGACGATCGTGCGGATGAAGAACAACCTCATCCGCGGCATCCGCAAGGCCAGCGATTTCCTGATGGCGCTGCAGCTCACCGGCGCGGGGAAAAAGACGGCCATGGCCAACCTGCAGGTGCGCCTGCCGGCCATCGTCATCGGCGGCGGCCTGACGGCGATCGATACGGCCACGGAGCTCTTCGCCTATTACCCGCTACAGGTAGAGAAAACCCTCGACCGCTACGAAATCCTCTGCGAGGAATTCGGCGAGTCGGTCGTGCGCGGCGGCTACGACGGCGAAGAGCAGATCATCCTCGACGAGTTCCTCGCGCACGGCCGGGCCATCCGCGCCGAGCGCCTGCGCGCATCCGAATCGGGGGAGAATCCGAACTTCATCCCGCTCGTCCGCGAATGGGGCGGCGTGACCATCGCCTACCGCAAGCTGATCAGCGACGCACCGGCCTACCGGCTCAATCACGAAGAGGTGATCAAAGCCTTCGAAGAAGGGATCGCGTATGCCGACGGACTCTCGCCGGTGGAAGCGATCGGCGACGAGTACGGTCACGTCAAGTCGCTCATCTTCGAGAAGCAGGTCGTCGAAGACGGCCGCTGGAAGGATTCGGGCAACGTCATCGAGCTGGCCGCCCGCAGCGTCATGGTGGCGGCGGGAACGAGCCCGAACGTGATCTACGAGAAAGAGCATCCGGGCACGTTCAAGCTCGACAAGTACGGACAGTTTTTCCAGAGCTACGCGGTCTCCGACATCGATGCCGCGCCGGAGCTGATCGAGGTCGATGCCAACCGCGAGCGCGGCTTCTTCACCTCGTATCAGCATCCGTCGTCACGCGAGAAGGTGATCTCGTTCTACGGCGACAACCATCCGCGCTACGCCGGCAATGTCGTCAAGGCGATGGCCTCGGCCAAGGACGGCTATCCGTTCATCACACAACTCTTCACCCGCGAGCTGATGCACCTCGAGCGATCCCCCGAGGCGCAGGCAAAGCGCGAAGAACAATGGAATGGACTGCTGCGGACACTCGACGATGGTCTCCTGCCGGTCGTCCACGCGGTGAACCGGCTCACGCCGACGATCATCGAAGTGGTGGTCCGGGCGCCGTTCGCGTCGCAGCATTTCGAGCCGGGCCAGTTCTTCCGCCTGCAGAATTTCGAGGCGCACGCGCCGGTGGTCGACGGAACCAGCCTGACGATGGAAGGGATCGCCCTGACCGGCGCCTGGACCGATCCGGAGCGCGGCCTCTTGTCGCTCATCGTCCTCGAGCTCGGCGGTTCGTCGCGCCTCTGCGCGCAGCTCAAGGTCGGCGAGCCGGTGGTGGTCATGGGACCAACCGGCGCACCCACGGAGATCCCCCGCAACGAGAAGGTTCTCCTCGCCGGCGGCGGCCTCGGCAACGCCGTGCTCTTCTCCATCGCCCGGGCCTTCAAACTGAACGGCTGCACGGTGGTCTACTTCGCCGGCTATAAGAAGAAGGATGACGTCTTCAAGCGCGACGAGATCGAAGCGGGCACCGATCAGGTGATCTGGTCGGTCGACGCCGGCGATGCGATCGCTCCGCGCCGGCCGCAGGACCGCGGCTTCACCGGCAACATCGTGCAGTCGATACTGGCCTACGCCCAGAACGCGCCGGAGTTCGATCTGCGTAAGGTGAACCGCCTCATCGCCATCGGCTCCGACGGCATGATGCGCGCCGTCAAAGATGCACGGCACGGCGTTCTGGCGCCCTATCTCAGCGAACAACACGTCGGCATCGGCTCGATCAACTCCCCGATGCAATGCATGATGAAACAGGTCTGCGCCCAATGCCTCCAGCGCCACGTCGACCCGGTCACCGGCAAGGAGTCGTTCGTCTTCTCCTGCTTCAATCAGGACCAGCACCTCGACGAGGTCGACTTCACCAACCTGCGCGCGCGACTCCGCCAGAATACGGTGGTGGAGAAGATGACGAATCTGTGGCTGACAAGGTTGCTGGCGAAGAGCAAAGCCGCAGAAGCCGAGGTACCATTGAGGGCGTGAGGAAACACCAGCACGCCGACAACGAAGAGGTAGTCGATCTGAGCCCTGAGGAGATCGCCGAACTCGATGACCGCGCCGACGCCGTCGCGCGGGGCGAGTACATCGACGGAGACGAGGTACTACGTCGCCTTCGCAGCGGCTGCGACTCATACGAGCTCACACAGGAACAGGAAGACGACCTCGAAGAAGCCGTTGCACAGATCGCGCGGGGCGAATTTGTGACGGCTGAAACACTGTTCGACGAGTTGCGAGCAATACGTGAGCGAGCGTAAGAATCGCAAGCAACTGGAGATGTCATGAACCAGCACGCCATCGTCACTGAAAACGTCTTCGACCTCTCCCCCGAGGAAGAGGCTGATCTGGAGGCGGCGATCGCCGAAGCGGATGCGGGCTTGCTTGTTCCATTAGAGGAAGTGCTTCGGCGTATGCACGAAAAAAGCGCCAGACCAGCGGAGGAGCCATGAGTCAACACCCGATCGAAACAGACGAAGGGGTAGAGGTGAGTCCCGAAGAGTTGGCGGAGTTGAATGCCGCTATCGAAGAGGCCGAACGCGGCGAAGGGATGGATGGCTTCGAGTTCCTCAAGCAACTCCGTGAAGGAACGTGGCGCGACGGATCCTCATAACAATCCCGCGCGCGCAGCGCCAGATTGCGGTTGCGCGGGATTGGTGGCGCGAGAATCGGGAAAAGGCGCCGCGTGCATTCGACGAGGATCTCGAGCGCGCATTCGCCTTGATACTCGAGCATGCGGAGGCAGGCGTCGTCATCCGAAAGACACAAAGTGCCCGCACTCGCCGTTTGTACATCGAGCGCATCAGTTACTACCTGTACTACGAGGCCTCTGAGACCGCCATCATCGTTCTTAGACTGAGGCACGCCTCGCGCCGCCCACGCCGCGGCCTGTGACACCAATCTCACTCCCCGACGCGATGAAAGGCTTTCGGCTCCTGCGCCGCCTGCCCGGCAAGACTCCACACTCGAACACTCGAACCTCCAACCCACGCGGCGGCGAGACGCCGCCGCGCCAGCCGGCGGGACGCCAGCGCTCCTCTGCTTCGCTTATGACACAATCACCCCATGCCCACCCTCCCTGCGGACACGATGGAGGTCATGCTCCGGCTGGCTGTCGCGGCGCTGGTCGGCGGGTGCATCGGTCTTGATCGCGAAATACGGCAGAAGCCGGCGGGGATGCGGACCCACGCGCTGGTCTCGCTGGGAGCGGCGCTGATCGTGCTGGTGGTGCTCCACTCCTCTCCGACGAATCACGTCGATGCCGTGAGCCGGGCCATTCAGGGCATCATCGCCGGTGTCGGATTCCTCGGCGGCGGGGCGATCCTCAAGGCCGATCGCGGGACGGTGCATGGACTCACGACAGCCGCCTCGATCTGGGTCGTGGCCTCGCTTGGTATCGCATCCGGTGCCGGCCAGTGGGCTGCCGCGCTCATCGCCCTCGCCTTTTCCCTGATCATCCTCATCTTCGGCGAGCCGGTGGAAGGCCTCGTACACCGCCTCGCGAAGCGCAAAGCTTTCCCGGCTGACGACGACATTACGACGCACCGCGGGCAGTAGCTCGCTTTCGCTTTACCGCCGCAGCCTTCCTTCTTCGACCATCAGGCAGCGATCCTGAACGACTTTGATGCCGGCCTCGGCCAGCTTCTGTGCCGCTTCATCATTGCGGATGCCGAGTTGGAACCAGACGCTCTTCGGCTTCGCCGCGAGGATGTCGTCGACATGCGCCGGGATATCGCTCGGCTTGCGGAAGACGTTGACCATATCGATCGGCCGCCCGATGTCCGCAAGCTTGCGGACCACCGGCTTGCCGAGGATCTCCGTCACCTCGGGGTAGTAGACCGGAACGGGGATTACGTCATAACCGGCCACATCCATGTGCGCGGGGACGTAGAATCCCGCCTGATCGGAATGCGTCTCCGGTTTGATCCCGAGAACTGCGATGGTTTTGGTTTCGCGAAGAAGTGCGGCGATGCCGTCGGCATCATTAACGAGGTTTGTTTTCCAGTCTGTCATGGCGGCGAGAGAGTAGCAAAAACCGGGCTGGGGTATCGTGATCCAGAGAGCTCGTTACACGGAATAACCTATCGGGGCGTCTGCTTTTGTGCTGTCAACTCAACAACGTTAACACTCGTCCAACAACACGACAGTGAGGTCATCGACCAGATGAAACGCTTAGCTTTCGCCGTCCTTCTTTTCGTTCCGCTGGCCGCGTTCGCCCAGCAGACACAACGTTACATCGTGGGCATGAAGCCGGGCGTCACTCGCGCGGCAAAGAGCGCGCAATTCGCCGGCCGCGATCTTCAGGACCTGACCTACCTCGATTCGTTCGTGGTCAACCTGACGGACGCGGAGGTGCAGGCACTGCGCAACGACGACTCGGTGCGCTACGTCGAGAGCGCCGACATCAAGTTCTTCGCCTCGGGCTCGCCCGTGCATCCCGGCCGGACGATCACCGAATCGCACCCCGCCAATGCGCAAGTCACGCCATACGGGATCACCATGGTTCACGCGCCTCAGGTGTGGCCGGTGGCGAAGGGTGACGGGGTCAACGTCGCCATCGTCGACACCGGAATCGACTACACGCATCCTGAGCTGAAAGACCGCTACCAGGGTGGGTTCAACGCCATCACCGGAACCAACGATCCGAAAGACGACGACGGTCACGGCACGCACGTGGCCGGGACGATCGCCGCTGCCGACAACGGGATCGGCGTGGTCGGCGTGGCGCCGAACGCAAAGATCTGGTCGGCGAAGGTTCTCGCGCCAGATGGCTCAGGGGGAGCCTCCGGCAGCAACGCGCAGATCGCCTCGGGGCTGAATTGGGTTCTCGGGAAGAGGAACGATCTCGGCGGACATTGGATCGTCAACATGTCGCTCGGCCAGTGCACCGACGTGTCGGTAGATCCCCAGAACTGTTCGCCGGTGGCATCGCTGACGATGCAGACGGCCTGTCAGAAGCTGGCCGACGCCGGCGTGCTGGTTTTTGCCGCGAGCGGCAACGATTCCACGCCGGATCACGCCGCCACCGTCAGCTACCCCGCGGCGTTTTCGAGTGTGATCGCTGTCGGCGCGGTCGATGCGACAGAGACCATCGCCAGTTTTTCCAATCAGGGGCCGGAGCTCGCCCTCAGCGGTCCCGGAGTCGGCGTCTTTTCGACGTACATCGTCGGCCAGGGGACGAACTCCTTCGTCGCCAGCGCCGCCAACTCCTACGACGCAATCGCGGTGGTGGGATCCGCCAAAGGAGCACCGGCAGGACAATATGTCTACTGCGGACTCGGAGCGACGGCAGCCGATTTTCCCGCGTCCGTCAACGGCAAGATCGCGCTCATTCAACGCGGAACCGCAACGTTCAACTTGAAAACAAAGAATGCCCTCGCCGCCGGCGCCACGGCGGTCGTAATCTACAACTGCTCGATCGCGGCGACACCCACAACCTGCGGCAATGATTCATTTGGTGGCTGGACACTCATCGGAACACTCGCCGATGGCTCAGACAATCCGGCCGATGTCGCCTTCGCCTGGCCGGTGGACATCGGCATTTCCTACGCAGACGGTGAAGCGCTGCGCACTGCCGCGGCCGGCTCGTCGCTGACGGCGACCAACGTCGCGGATGACTACGCCACCGAGAGCGGAACCTCCATGGCGTGTCCGCATGCGGTCGGTGTCGCAGCGCTTGTATGGAGCGCCGCTCCCAACGCCTCGGCCTCCGACGTGAAGTCGGCCATGTTCAACAATGCCGCTGATCTCGGTGCCATCGGCAAAGACCCCGTCTACGGCTACGGCCTGCTCGATGCGCTCGCCGCGGCCAGACAACTCAACCCCGCTGCATTTGCCGTGAAGGGCCGTATGCCCGGACGGCGTGGCCACTGACAATCAGCGATTTCCGAAAACCACCATGCTTTCCAGAGAGGCAACCATGAAACGAGTCATCATCGCCGCGGTCATCGTCAGCTTTGTCACCGTAGGAGCCTACCCGGCATCGAAGGCAAAAACGAAAGTCGCCGCCGCCAAAAAGACGGCGCCCAGCCAAACCCTCTCCTCGCCCGTTCCTCTGACCGCCCTGTTTCCGGCGGCCTCGCAGCAGCAGGAGACCATGGCCGCCGGCGGCATGGTCACCATGGATGCGCCCAATCATGAAGTGGTCATGGTTCGCATCAATGACGACGGAACCAAATCGCACGCCTGCGTGAATACCGAAGCCGGCGCGCGCAAGTTCCTCTCCGGCGCGAAGAGCGCGCCGGAGCCTGCCAAGCCGGAGAATTGATCATGAGAAGACTCTTCCTCTCCGCGCTTCTCTGTCTGGCGGCGACGAGCGTGTTCGCCAACGCACACCTCGTCATTCGCAACACCAACGCCGCGGGAGTCGGCTTCAACGACACAACTCCGGCCACGCCCGTCGGCGGCAATACCGGAACGACGCTCGGCCAGCAGCGCCTGAACGTCTTTCAGCGCGCGGCCGATATCTGGGGCGCTCTGATCGACTCCAAGGTCGACATCGTCGTCGACGCCAGTTTCGCTTCTCTCGACTGCGGCGCGACCTCCGCGGTGCTCGGCCAGGCCAGCGCCACCAAGGTCGTCCGGAACTTCACCAACGCACCGCAGCAGAACGTCTGGTATCCGATCGCACTGGCCGATGCAATCGCCGGGCAGGACCTGAACAACGGCTCAGCTCACATTCAGGCGCAGTTCAGCAGCCAGATCGATTCGCCCAGCTGTCTCGGCGGGGTGGGCTGGTACTACGGCTTCGACGCCAACCACGGCACCAAGGAGGACCTGCTGGTCGTCCTTCTCCACGAACTGGGGCACGGTCTCGGATTTGCGGGCGTAACCGACGGAACGACGTTCGCGATGAGCAACAATTTTCCGAGCGTTTTCGAACAGCACATGTTCGACAACACGGTCGGACTTCACTGGAGCCAGATGACGAACGCCCAGCGCAAGACCTCGTCCACCAATGATCAGCACGTCGTCTGGGATGGCAACTCGACAACGACTGCCGCCTTGAAGTTCCTCGGAGGGACGCCTACGTTTCGCATCAGCGCTCCCGCTCCGGTGGCGAAGAGCTATCAGATCAACACGGCTGCATTCGGACCGCATCTGACTGTGGCCGGGATCAACGGCACCATCGCCGCCGCTCTCCCCGCCGATGGATGCAACGCCATCACGAATGCCAGCGCCCTCACCGGACACATTGCCCTGATCGACCGCGGCACCTGCAACTTCACCGTGAAGGTGAAAAACGCGCAGCTTGCCGGCGCGATCGCCGTGATCATCGACGACAACGTTCCGGCCAGTATCCCGCCTCTCGGCGGCGACGACTCCACGATCACCATTCCGACGATCGGCGTCAGCCAGGCCGATGGTGTGGCCATCCGCGCGGCGCTCGCCGCCACCGTCAGCGCGTTCCTGTTCGCGGATCCGACCATCCTCGCCGGCGCGGACGTCAGCGGCCATCCGAAGCTCTACGTACCGTTGACGTTCGCCGACGGCTCCTCCATGTACCACTTCGACGTCACCGCTACGCCGGACCTGCTCATGGAGCCGAACATCAACTCCGATCTCCCATCGGACAGCGTCGATCTGACGCTCAATGAGCTGTTCGACATCGGCTGGAAGGCGGCCACCACACCGCAGACAGGCCGGATCGCCGGTCGCCGCGGACACTAGATTCGGTTGCGAGCTTGCGCGGTCTCGGGGTGATGTACCTCGAGACCGCGTAGTAGCGTTGGACATAACGACAGAGAGGTAACCATGAGACGAGTCGTCATTGCCACGGTCATCGTCAGCGTTCTCTGTCTGGCCACAACCAGCCTGTTCGCCAACGCTCACCTCATCATTCAAAACACAGACGTCCCGGGAGCGGGCTTCAACGACACCACCGTCGTGGCGCCTGTCGGTGGCAATACCGGAACGACTCTCGGCCAGCAGCGTTTGAACGTTTTTCAGCGCGCGGCCGATATCTGGGGCGCCCTGATCGATTCCAGGGTCGACATTCGCGTCGACGCCAGTTTCGCCAGCCTCACGTGCAGTGCGTCGTCCGGGGTGCTCGGCCAGGCCAGCGCCACGAGAATCTTCCGAAACTTCGTCAATGCGCCGCAGCAGGACGTCTGGTATCCGGTGGCCCTGGCCAATGCCATCGCCGGCAAAGACCTCCTGCCTGGATCGGCTCATATTCAGGCGAAGTTCAACAGCCAGCTCGACACGCCTGACTGTCTCGGCGGAAGGGGCTGGTACTACGGCTTCGATGGAAATCACGGGACACAAGAAGACCTGCTGGTCGTCCTTCTTCACGAGCTTGGCCACGGCCTCGGATTCGCGGGCGTGACCAATGGAACGACCGGCGCCATGAGCAGCAACTTTCCGAGCGTTTTCGAGCAGCACATGCTCGATGCCACAGCCGGAATCCATTGGAGCCAGATGACCGACGCACAACGCCTCACCTCGGCAACCAACGACCAGAAGGTCGTCTGGGATGGCGACTCGGCGACCGCCGCGGCCATGAAGTTCCTGGATCCCCAACCGAGCATGAACATCCTCGCGCCCGCTTCATTGGTGAAGGCGTATTCGATCAGCACCGCAACCTTCGGCCCCCATCTCACCGTCGGCGGCCTGACCGGAACCGTGGCGGCCACCGTCCCCGCCAACGGATGCGCGGCAATCACGAATGGCGGTGCGATCACGGGACGAATCGCCTTGATCGACCGAGGAACCTGCCCCTTGACCGTAAAGACGAAAAACGCACAGCTGGCGGGAGCAACCGCCGTGATCGTTGCCAACGACATCGTAGGCGGTTTCGGGCCGTTCGAAGGAACCGACCCCTCAATCACCATTCCCTCGATCGGCGTCACCCAGGCGGATGGCGCCGCGATCCGCGCCGCGCTCTCATCGAACGTGACCGCGATGCTCTTTCTGGATCCGGCGATTGTCGCCGGCGCCGATGCCGGCGGCCATCCGAGACTCTACGTTCCGCCAGCATTCGCAGCCGGCTCCTCGATGTACCACTTCGACACCTCCGCATCGCCGAACCTGCTCATGGAACCGAATATCAGCGCCGACCTCCCGGCGGACAAGGTCGATTTAACGCTCAACGAGTTGTTCGATATCGGCTGGAGGTCGGCAACGACACCTCAGACAGGCCGGTTCGCCGGCCGGCGCGGACACTGACGCGGTTGCGGGGTCTCGCGGTTACGCGGTCTCGGGGTGGGTGTGACCGCGAGACCGCGTAACCCCGAGACCGCGAAACCGCTAGAATGCGCCCGCCGCGCGGAGCCTCCCGCGCGATCACGATTGACGGAGAACCAAGCCAATGCGCATCGGCGTACCGACCGAGATCAAAAACAACGAATACCGCGTGGGGATGACGCCCTCGGGCGTCCAGGACCTCACGTCAGACGGGCACAAGGTCTACGTGCAGTCCGGCGCCGGCAACGGAAGCGGTTTCAGTGACGACGAGTATGCCGTCTCCGGCGCGGCGATCCTTTCCGACGCCGACGCCGTTTACGAGCAGTCCGACATGATCGTCAAGGTCAAGGAGCCGATCGCTGCCGATCTGGCGCGTCTCAAGGAAGGCCAGCTCCTGTTCACCTATCTTCATCTGGCACCGGTACCCGATCTCACCGCGGCGCTGCTGAAGAAAAAGATCACCGGCATCGCCTACGAGACCATCACCGACGAACGGAAACGCACGCTGCCGCTGCTGACGCCGATGTCGGAGGTAGCCGGCCGCATGTCCATCCACGTCGGCGCGTATTACCTGCACAAGCCGAACAACGGCCGGGGAGTGCTGCTCGGCGGCGTACCGGGAACGCTGCCCAGCGACGTCGTGATCATCGGCGGAGGCGTGGTCGGCACGAACGCCGCGAAGATGGCCGTCGGCCTCGGCGCGCGCGTGACCATCCTCGACACGAATCTGGACCGTCTCCGCCAGCTCGACGACATTTTCCGCGGCGCCGTGCAGACGCTGGCATCCAACAGGGCACATCTCGCTGATGCCTGCCGCCGCGCCGACCTGCTCGTCGGCGGCGTGCTCATCCCCGGCGCCTCGGCGCCGAAGCTGGTGACGCGCGAGATGGTCAGCAGCATGAAAAAAGGATCGGTCATCGTCGACGTCGCCATCGATCAGGGTGGTTGCGTCGAAACGGCGCATGCCACCACACACTCCGACCCCGTCTACGAAGTCGACGGCGTGATCCACTACTGCGTCGCCAACATGCCGGGCGCCGTGCCGCGCACCTCGACGATCGCTCTGACGAATGCGACCTTGCCGTATACCCGGAGGCTGGCCTCGCTGGGATTCAAGAAAGCGATTTCCGACCCCGGTCTCGCCGAGGGTGTCAATGTTTATGGCGGGAAGATTACGTATAAGGCTGTGGCCGATTCACAAGGACAGGAGTTCACAGAGCTCGATAAGTTACTGTAGTCTTGCGGCGTGAAACGCCGAACGCTTCTCCTTTCTCTCGCCATCTGCATCGTCACAGTCGGAGTCGTCCCGGCGGCATTCGCGCAATCCGCTGATCTGGCCGTGACGAAGAACGGCCCGTCCACGGCGTCCGCCGGAAGTGACGTCTCGTTTGACGTCACCATCTTCAACTTCGGCCCGGACGACTCCGCGACGGTCTCGCTCGACGACCCGCTGCCGCCGGGGATGACGTTCGTCTCGGCGACGCAGAACAACGGTCCGGCGTTCAGTTGCTCGACGCCGACTGTCGGCACGAATGGAACCATCACCTGCACGCTGGCGCTCTTCCCCGCCGGATCCAGCGCCGACTTCACCTTCGTCGCCAACATCCCGCCGGCTACACCGCAGGGGACCACCTTTACGAATATCGCCACCGCGTCGTCACAAACACCCGATGACAATAACGAAAACGACTCGGGGGTCACCTCGGTGACGGTTCCCATTCCACAGGCAGACATCGGTGTCCAGAAGGTTGGTCCATCAAGCGCCGCGGCCGACACGGACGTGGCCTATTCGATCAGCGTCAACAACGCCGGCCCCGATGCAGCCGACAGCTTCTCCCTCACCGATACGCTGCCGGGCACGATGACGTTCGTCTCGATCACGCAGAACAGCGGACCGGCCTTCGACTGCTCCAGCCATCCCTCGGTCGGTTCCGGGGGGACGATCACCTGCACGATCGCCAGCCTTGCAGCCGGCACGACCGCGACCTTCACGCTCACCGGCCACATCCCACCGGGAACGGCGTCGGGCACCACGTTCTCGAATACCGCCAACGTATCGTCAAAAACCGACGACCCGGATCCCGATAACAACAGCAGCCTGTTCGCTCTCACCGTAAGCTCGAGCGATCTCGCCATTACGAAGACCGGACCGGCGACCGCAGCCTCGGGCGGCCCGATCTCCTGGACCATCACGGCCTCGAACAACGGCCCTGACACCTCAGCGCCCGCAACATGGACCGATCCGTTGCCGGCAGGAACGACGTTCGTCTCGCTGGTGCAGAACACGGGACCGGCGTTTGTCTGCAGTACCCCCAGTGCCGGCAGCAACGGCAGCGTAACCTGCTCCATCGGCAACTTCGCCTCCGGGGCGAGCGCGCAGTTCACGCTGACCGCGAATATCGACCCCAGCGCCGCCGGAACCCTGAGCAACACCGCCACAATCTCCGGTCCGAATGCCGATACCGTCCCCGGCAACAACAGCGCGACGGCTGTCACGACTGTTACATCGACCGCCGATCTGACCATCACCAAGAGCGGGCCGGCGTCGGCAAACGCGGGGACCAACATCACCTACAACCTCACGCTGACGAACAGCGGCCCGTCGAACGCGGCCAGCGTCTCGCTCACCGATGCCGTGCCGGCCAACGCCACGTTCGTCTCCGAGTCGCAGAGCAGCGGGCCGACATTCTCCTGCGTCACCCCCGCGATCGGCGGCACCGGCACGATCACCTGCTCGCTGGCGTCATTCGTCAACGGCGGCTCGGCAACGTTCTCCATCACCATAAAGATCAATCCGGGTGCGACGGGGACCGTCTCGAACACCGCCAACGTCAGCACGGCATCGACCGATCCGGGCCCGGGTGCCAACAGCGCCACCGCGATCACGACGGTCACCCAGAGCGCCGACGTCGCCATCGTCAAGACTGCCGCGGCGAGCGCCGCCGCGGGGTCGAACCTCACCTACAACGTCACGGTCACGAACAATGGCCCGTCGGATGCGGCGACCGTCGTGATGAACGACACGCTCCCTCCGAACATGACCTTCGTCTCGGAGACGCAGCCGACCGGCCCGACCTTCAACTGCGTGAACCCGCCTTCCGGCGGAACAGGCACCGTCTCCTGCTCCATTGCCACCCTCACCGCCGGCACCTCGGCCACGTTCGCCATCGTGGTGAACATCGCGCCGGCGGCACCGGTCGCGCCGAGCAGCAACACGGCCACCGTCGCGTCGGCAACGGCCGACCCGAACGCCGGCAACAACAGCTCCACCGCCATCACGAACATCACCCCGTTACCGATTCCCATGGTGTCGCCGCTCGCCTTGATGATGCTCGGCATCATCCTGGCCGCGGCGGGCGCGGTTGCGCTGAAACGCTGATCGCATTCAGACGCCTTTCAAACGTTCACGGCGTCATCCGAAAGGGTGACGCCGTTTTCCCTGGAAGGGTAGCCTCAGCAACGCCACAGCTTTGTAACGTGTATACGGCATGACTCACCTGTATAAAAAGTTGACCGGGGAGTCAGTCTGCTCCGGCCCGCGCTTCCACTCTCCCGGCTTTCGTCACACGAGCGCGACGAAATCTTCCGCATCCTGCTTTACGATCGCCAATCAATGCTGAATTCGAAGCTCATCACAGCGACAACTCTTCTTCTCCTCTGCTCATGCGCCAGCCTCCGCGACGCCGGCAACATCGCCGACCCGGCCGTGCATGGCGCGGGAACGCCTTCGGCGCCGTCGGTGGCCTGGGTACCGCCCGCGAACGCGGTGCCTCCGGCTGTCCCGCAGCCAGGCGATCTCATGCTCCCACCGGCCGGTACACCGCTCGAGCTGGCGCAGATCATCGACCTGGCGCTGTCGAATAACCCGCTGACGCGGACGACCTGGCTCCAGGCGCGCATCTCCGAGGCGAATCTCGGAAGCGCTCGCGCGGCGTACCTGCCGACCGCCGAGCTCGACGCGTCGCTCACGCGCGCCCGCACGTCCCCCGGCACGGCGGCGGTGACGGCACTGAACGGCCCGGCGCTCTCGCTCGACTACCTCCTGTTCGATTTCGGCGGACGAAATGCCTCGGCCGAGGCAGCGAGACAGACGCTGATCGCAGCCGACTATGCGCACAATCAAGGCATCCAGGACGTCATCCTCGGCGTCGAGCAGGCCTACTACGACTACCTCGACGCGAAGGCCCTGCTGACCGCGCAGAGCGCGACGATCAAAGAACGGCAGACGAGCCTCGACTCCGCCGACGCCCGGCACAACGCCGGTGTAGCCACGGTCGCGGATGTGCTCCAGGCCCGGACAGCGCTCGCGCAGGCCCAGCTCACGTACGAGACGATCGAAGGCAACCTTCGCCGATTGCAGGGGACCATCGCCACGGAGATGGGACTGCCGGCGTCGACGCCGTTCGCGGTCGGCGAGCTGCCGCAGAACGTTCCCGCACAGCAGGTCAGCGATGCCGTCGAGGCGCTGATTGCCCAGGCGGTTGCCGGCCGGCCGGATCTCGCCGCCGCGCGCGCCGAGGTCGAGAGCGCCCGCGCGCGCGTGCAGGTGGTGCGCGCGCAAGGGTTGCCGTCGATCGGCGTCGGCGCCAGCGTGGGACCGTATTTCACCAACGGGCTGAGCCAGAACACGACGCTCTACTCCGCCGGCATCTCATTGCGCGTTCCGCTCTTCACCGGCTTCCGCAATACCTACGACATCCGCGCCGCGGAGATCGCCACGAAGCTCGCCGGCGAAAACGCGCGCGGCCTGGAGCAGCAGATCGACCTTCAGGTCTGGACGAGCTACTACGCCCTGCAGACGGCCAACAAACGTCTGACGACGAGCCGCGATCTTCTTCGCGACGCCATCGAGTCAGCCGACGTGGCCCGGGGCCGTTACCGCGCCGGCATCGGCAGCATCCTCGATCTCCTGACCGCCGAGACCGCGCTCGAAAATGCGCGCGCCGAGGAAGTTCAGGCACGCACCGACTGGTTCCTCTCAGTTGCGCAACTCTCGCACGACACCGGCACGCTGACGCGGGCCATGGCATCACAAGGAAAGTGATCACAATGATTCCAATGAAGTCGATCGGCCTTCGTGCCGTCGCCGGCGCCGCCATCGTGGCCAGCCTTCTCGGCTGCGGCGAAAAAAAGCAGAAAGCACCCGATGAACGCATCCCAGTCACCGTGGCCACCGCGGAGCAGAAAGACGTCCCCGTGCAGGTGCGCGTCATCGGCAGCGTACAGCCGATTTCCACCGTGGCGGTCCGCGCGCTCGTAGCGGGACAGCTCCAGCGCGTCTCGTTTCGCGAAGGCGACGACGTCCGCAAGGGCCAGATCCTCTTCACCATCGACCCGCGGCCGTATGAGGCCACCCTGGCGCAGGCCGAAGCGAACCTCGCCCGCGATCAGGCCCAGGCGCGGAATGCGGATGCCGAGGCCGCCCGCTACGCGGAGCTGGTGAAAAAGGACTACGTCACGCGCGAGGATTACGAAAGGTTCTCATCCGGCGCCGAGGCCGCTCGCGCCGTCGTCGCCGCAGACCGTGCCGCGGTCGAGAACGCCCGTCTTCAGCTCGCCTACTGCGAGATCCGCTCGCCGCTGGATGGCCGAACCGGCAGTCTGCAGGTTCAGGCAGGCAACCTCGTCAAAGCGAACGACACCACGCCGCTGGTCACCATCAACCAGATCACGCCGGTCTATGTCACCTTCTCCGCCCCCGAATCGCAGCTCGGCGACATTCGCGCCCGTGGCCTTGGCAACGTGCCGGTATCCGCATCTCCGCAGCAAGGCGGCGGGACGCCTCAGGACGGCAAACTGACCTTCGTCGACAACGCCGTCGACGCGCAGACAGGCACCATCACGCTCAAAGCAACCTTCACGAATGAAGGCCGCGTTCTCTGGCCGGGTGAGTTCGTGAACGTGGCCATGACCCTCTCCAAGCGGCTCAACGCCACGGTCGTGCCAGTTCAGGCCGTGCAGAACGGCCAGAGGGGACAATACGTATATGTCATCACCGGCGGCGACGGCATCCAGATGCGTCCTGTGACGATCGTTCAACAGGTCGATAATCAGGCCGTAGTCAGTAAAGGGGTGAACCCCGGCGAGACCGTGGTCACCGACGGCCAGATCCGATTGACACCGAAGAGTAAGGTGGATGTGAAGAAGTCGTTGTGAGTGGGGTTGCTGAGTTGCAAGGTTGCCGGGTTCCATGGTCTCGCGGTCGCGCGGTCCGTGGAATTCCAAACACCGCCAGACCGCGCAACCCAGCAACCCAGTAACCTGACACCGAGCGACCAACCATGAACATAGCCGCCCTCTTCATCCGCCGTCCGGTCATGACGACGTTGGTCATGCTGGCCATCGTCCTCTTCGGCATCATGGCCTACCGGCAGTTGCCGGTCAGCGATCTGCCGAACGTCGACTTCCCGACGATCAACGTCAACGCATCGCTGCCGGGAGCAAGCCCGGAAACGATGGCGTCTTCCGTGGCCACGCCGCTGGAGCGCCAGTTCTCCACGATCGCCGGCCTCGACTCGATGGTCTCGTCATCATCGCTCGGTTCGACCTCCATCACGCTGCAGTTCGCACTCAACCGCAACCTCGACGCCGCCGCGCAGGACGTGCAGGCCGCCATCGCCGCCGCCGGCCGCCAGCTCCCGCCCAACATGCCGGCGCCTCCGTCGTACAACAAAGTCAATCCCGCGGACACGCCCGTCCTCTACCTGGCCATCACCTCCGAGAACATGCCGTTGTACCAGCTCGACGAGTACGCCGAGACGATGATGGCTCTTCGCATCTCCGCGGTGGAAGGGGTGGCCCAGGTCCAGGTCTATGGCGCGCAGAAGTACGCAGTACGCGCACAGCTCGATCCGCGCCAGCTCGCCACCCGCCGCGTCGGCATCGATGAGGTGGCCAAGGCCATCGGTGACAACAACGTGAACCTGCCCGCGGGTGTGCTCACCGGCCCCTATACGAACTACACCGTGCAGGCGAACGGGCAGCTCTTCAAGGCCGCCGATTACGCCAAGATCATCGTCGCCTACCGCAACGGCCGCCCGGTGCGCCTCGGCGAGCTGGGCAACGTGCTCGACGACGTCGAGAACAACCAGACCATGGCCTGGTTCCGGGGAAAGCCCGGGTTCATCCTGGCGGTGCAAAAGCAGCCGGGGACGAACGCCGTCGAGGTCTCCGACCGCGTGCGTGCGCTGCTGCCCACATTCCGCAGCCAGCTCCCCGCCTCGGTCGATCTGCAGGTGCATCGCGACCGCGCCGATTCCATCCGCGCCTCCGTCGATGACGTGAAGTTCACCCTGCTCCTCACTCTCTTCCTGGTCATCCTGGTCATCTTCCTCTTCCTGCGAAACGTCTCGGCCACGGTCATTCCCAGTCTGGCCCTGCCGCTCTCGATCGTCGGCACGTTCGCCGTGATGTACATGTTCGACTACTCGCTCGACAACCTCTCGTTGATGGCGCTCACGCTCTCGGTCGGCTTCGTCGTTGACGACGCCATCGTCATGCTGGAGAACATCGTCCGGCATATGGAGATGGGCGAGAAGCCGATGGAAGCGGCACTCAACGGCTCGCGAGAGATCGGCTTCACGATCATCTCCATGACCATTTCACTGGCCGCCGTCTTCATCCCCATCCTTTTCATGGGCGGCATCCTCGGGCGGCTTTTCCACGAGTTCGCGGTCACGATCGGCGCGGCCATCCTGGTGTCGGGCTTCGTTTCGCTGACGCTCACGCCGTTGCTCAGCGCACTGTTCCTGCGCGCGCACAAGGACGAGAAACACGGCAAGGTCTACCAGGCCACAGAGAAGATGTTCGACGGCATGCTTGCCTTTTACGAGCGCGGTCTCCGCCTGGCGTTGCGTCAGCGCGCCCTGACGTTGATCGGCTCGCTGGCCATCCTTGCCGCGACGGTCTGGCTCTTCATCGCCGTACCGAAGGGCTTCATCCCGAACGAAGACCAGAACGAGGTCCGCATCAGCCTCGAGTCCGCGCAGGGAACATCGTTCCCCGAGCTGGTGCGGCACCAGCGCATAGCCATGGACATCGTGGCCAAAGATCCGCGCGTGGCGACGTTCTTCTCCTTCGTCGGCCGCGGCGGCGCCAACAACAGCAGCGTCATCTCGCTTCGCCTCGTCCCGAAAGGGCAGCGCAAGGCGTCGATCGACGATGTGATGAACAATCTCCGTCCGAAGCTGAATGCCATTCCGGGCTTCCGTGTCTCGCTGCAGAACCCTCCGCCGATCCGGCTCGGCGGGCGCCAGGCGAACTCGCAGTATCAGTACACGATGCAGGCGGCCGACACGGCGGTTCTCTACGACGCATCGCAGAAGATGATGGAGAAGATGCGCACGCTGCCGGGGTTCGTCGACGTGAATACCGATCTCTTCCTGCGCAATCCGACCGTCAACGTGGAGATCGACCGCGACCGTGCCGCCACTCTCGGCCTCACACCGAATCAGGTCGAAGACGCGCTCTACTCATCGTACGCAACGAGACAGGTGTCACAGATCTACGCCCCCAACAACACCTACCAGGTCATCATGGAGCTCGATCCCGAGTTCATGAAGAACCCGCAGGCGCTCTCGATGCTCTACGTCCGCTCATCGTCGGGCGACCTCGTTCCGCTCGATGCCGTGGCCAAGCTCATTCCCACCGTCGGCCCGCTGGCCGTGAATCACTCCGGTCAAGCACCGTCCGTAACGCTGTCGTTCAACCTCAAACCCGGAACATCGCTCGGCGCGGCCGTGCAAGAGGTCAACAACGCGGCCAGGACCACGCTGCCGGCGACTGTCACCACCTCGTTCCAGGGAACCGCGCAGGCCTTCCAGTCGTCGCTGCAAGGGCTCGGAGTGCTGCTGTTCGTCGCCATCGCCGTCATCTACATGGTCCTGGGCATCCTGTACGAGAGCTTCATCCATCCGCTCACGATTCTCTCGGCGCTGCCGTTCGCCGGCTTCGGCGCTCTGCTCACGCTGCTCATTTTCAAAGTCGATCTGTCGATCTACGCATTCGTCGGCATCATCATGCTGGTCGGCCTGGTGAAGAAGAACGGCATCATGATGGTCGACTTCGCACTCGAGGTGCAGAAGCAGGGGAAAGACGCCACCGAGGCCATTTATGAGGCCTGCGTGGTGCGGTTCCGGCCGATCATGATGACCACCATGGCCGCGCTGATGGGAACCATCCCCATCGCCCTCGGCTTCGGCGCGGGCGCGGAATCGCGGCGTCCGCTCGGCCTCGCTGTCGTCGGAGGACTCCTCTTCTCGCAGACGCTTACCCTTTTCGTGACGCCGGTGTTCTACGTCTACATGGACAAGCTGACCAGGAAGCCGAAGGGAAACGTCGATGGCAACGACACGATCGAGGACGAATTCGCAGCCCTTCAACCGGCAGCCGAGGAACAGCCGGTCGGCGCGATGTTCAACACGGCCGAAGCCGAGCCCGCGACATAGCTCACGGGCTTGTCTTACTACTGGTTCCTGATTTCTGCGCGCGACGCGAAGCTTTCGGTTGCGCGCGGAGGCGTGCGTCCGGTCGAGGAGATCTATCCTGCTTGGACAAACTCTTCGCGACGCGCGTAGAGACTACCGATGAGTGGTACAAAGGAGATCGTCGGGTTTGTGTTCTCATAGGACGATGAACCTGGCTGGTCTGGCGATCGCAATGGTCTCTGTCGCTGTCAGCGCGGCGGCGCAGACCGTTCCCAGCGCCGGGGCCGCCGGTTGCGTCGCTTCGACACTCTTCTGCAACTCGAGCAACACCGGAGAGCTCGCCGCCGGCGACTGCACAGCCGCGGATGGGTTGCGGTATGACCTCTGGACCTTCGCTGGTACTACAGGCCAGCGCATCACGGCGACCCTGACACCGCTCGATTCCTCGTACGAAAAACCGCGCCTGGCCCTCATTTCTCCAGCGTCGACGACGACCGAGGCTCTTTCCGTGGCCGGGCCGGCTCCCCTCTCCTTCCAATTCGACCTGGACAGCACAGGCACGTGGAAGCTTGCCGTCGGGACCAGCAAGCTATTCGACGCCGGGCGATACCAAATCGCGTTTCAATGCCATGCGGGCGACGTCGGCGCATTGGCAAACTGCCTTACCCAGACGCTCTCCTGCGGCCAGACCTACGCGTCGTCCGTGACGGACACGTCCTGCCAGTTTGCCGGTGGTGGATGGCCATACGCGGATTTCAACCTCTCGCTGGCGCAGGGAGACCACGTCAGCTTTTCCGTCCACTCGACCGACTACGATCCAGGGGTAGGCGTCTACACCAGTAACGGAGGGAACTCGCTGGTTCACAACTTCGGCAAACGAACTACGCAGGATGCATTCGTCGATTTCACCGCGCCCGTGACCACGAGATACACGATCGCCGCGTACGGAAGTACGGCTCAGTCGCGCGGCAACTTTTCGATCACCTCGGCCTGCATCACCCTCTGCACGCCCCCTTCCATCACCAACCAGCCAGCCAGTCAGAGCGTTCCGGCCGGAGGCTCGGCAGTTCTGACGGTCGCCGCCGCGTTCAGCACCTCCGTGGTCAGCTACTCATGGTACGACGCCGACGCCGCCGGCATTCCCATCCCGCTCGGCTCAGGGCCGTCCTTCACGGTCAAAAACGTGACCACGAAGCGTCGGTTCTACGCGCAAGCGTCCAACGGATGCGGCTTCCAGACCTCGGCGATCGCCACGGTCGCCCCGCTCTCTCCGCCTCGCGGGCGCACTGTCCGCCGCTGATCCATCTCCCGTCAGCTGCTCTTGACAGAAATAAGGTCCCCCACATATTGTTAGCACTCACGAGGCTTGAGTGCTAAACGCTCACCTCGGGGGATCAGCATCAATCTCGCGGCGTTCTGCCGCGAAGCAATCCACGAATCGGGTGAAAGGAGAGACACAGATGGCTATGAAACTTCGTCCGTTGTATGACCGCATCGTCGTCACACGCAAAGAAACAGGAGAGCAGGTGCGGGGCGGCATCATCATTCCGGACACAGCCAAAGAGAAGCCCCAGCAGGCGGAAGTGATCGCGGTCGGCGACGGTAAGTTCTCCGAAGACGGCAAGCGCATGAAGCTCGACGTCAAGAAGGGCGACACGGTTCTCATCGGCAAGTACTCCGGCACCGACATCAAGATCGATGACGTCGAGTACACCATTCTCCGCGAAGACGAAGTCCTCGCGGTGGTCGAGTAAGCAAGATCAATAAGGAGAAACACACATGGCAAAGCGTATTACGTACGGCGAAGAAGCCCGCCAGGCAATTCTTCGCGGCGTCAACAAGCTCGCCGACGCGGTCAAAGTGACACTCGGCCCCCGCGGCCGCAACGTCGTCATCGAGAAGAAGTTCGGCTCCCCCACCATCACCAAGGACGGTGTCACCGTCGCCAAGGAAATCGAGCTGAAGGATGAGCTCGAGAACGCCGGCGCCCAGATGGTCCGCGAAGTGGCCTCGAAGACTTCCGACACCGCCGGCGACGGCACCACCACCGCCACGGTTCTGGCCCAGGCCATCTACCGCGAGGGCATCAAGAACGTCACCGCCGGCGCGAATCCGATGGACGTCAAGCGCGGCATCGAGATCGCCGTCCGCGCCGCCGTCGAATCGATCGACAAACTGGCCAAGCCGGTCGAGGGGAAGGACATCGCCCACATCGGCAGCATCTCCGCCAATAACGATGAGGAGATCGGCAACATCATCGCCTCAGCGATGGAGAAGGTCGGCAAAGACGGCGTCATCACAGTCGAAGAAGCGCGCGGCCTCGACACTGTCCTCGACGTCGTCGAAGGCATGCAGTTCGACCGCGGCTACCTCTCCCCGTACTTCGTCACCGACCCGGAGCGCATGGAGTCGGTCCTCGAGAACGCCAAGATCCTCATCTACGAGAAGAAGGTTTCCTCGATGAAGGACCTCCTGCCGATCCTCGAGCAGACCGCCCGCCAGGGCAAGCCGCTGCTCATCATCGCCGAAGACGTCGAAGGTGAGGCTCTGGCCACGCTGGTCGTCAACAAACTCCGCGGCACGCTGAACGTCGCCGCCGTCAAGGCCCCGGGCTTCGGCGACCGCCGCAAGGCCATGCTCGAAGACATCGCCATCCTCACCGGCGGCAAGCTGATCTCCGAGGACATCGGCGTGAAGCTCGAGAACGTGAAGTGGGAAGACCTCGGCGACGCCAAGCGGGTGTCGATCGATAAGGACAACACCACCCTCGTTACCGATACCGACGACAAGGGTCACAAGGAAGCGATCGCCGGCCGCGTCAAGCAGATCCGCGGACTGATCGAGGACACGACCTCGGACTACGACCGCGAGAAGCTCCAGGAGCGCCTGGCCAAGCTCGTCGGCGGCGTTGCCGTCATCAAGGTCGGTGCCGCGACCGAGACCGAGATGAAAGAGAAGAAGGCGCGCGTCGAAGATGCCATGCACGCCACCAAGGCAGCCGTCGAAGAGGGCATCGTCCCGGGCGGCGGCGTGGCGCTGCTGCGCTGCGTCGCGGCCGTCGAAGCAGTCAAGGCCGAGGGCGACGTGAAGGTTGGCGTCAACGTCATCCGCCGCGCGCTCGAAGAGCCGTTCCGCCAGATCGTCTTCAACGCTGGCAAGGAAGCCGCCGTGCTGCTCAATGAAGTCAAACTGAAGGGCGGCAACTTCGGCTACGACGCACGCAACGACGAAGTGGTCGATATGATCGAAAAAGGCATCATCGACCCGGCCAAGGTGACCAAGCAGGCTCTCCAGAACGCCTCCTCGATCGCCGGCCTCATGCTCACCACCGAGGCTCTCGTCTCCGAGATCAAGGAAGAAGAGAAGCCTCAGCCCGGCGGCGGCGGTGGCGGTATGGGCGGCGGAATGGGCGGAATGTACTAAGCCTCATCAACAACAACGAGTCTGTTCAACGGGCGAGCCGCAAGGCTCGCCCGTTTTTCGTGCGGCTTCGCCGCACGGCACAGACAAGAGTGTCTGTGCCACATTGCTGTCGGTATTTGCTGAAGTGTGGAATCGTCGCCGGATCCAAATGTGGCACAGACACTCTTGTCTGTGCCCGGCGGCCGAAGCCGCGTCCCCTCACTCCACGAAGTCGTAGCTGAGCTGCTTATCGAGGTTCACCGGCGCGTACGCGCCGGGCTTGGCCCGTCCCTCCGTATCGTTCCAGCGCACCTGCACCGACTTGTGGATGGTCATCCCGGCGTCGACGACGCGGTGGAAGCGTCCGCGGCTGGCCAACAGTGGCGAGAACGAGTCGTGCAGGCGGCCAAAAACTGCGTCGTCCGCGCACGTGGCGAAGGAATCGGACGTGAAGAGCAGGCCGTGCTTCCGGGCGCGTTCGACCATCCAGCACAGCGTGATGTCCGAAAGGCTGTGGTCATCGTCGTAGCCGCCGCCGACATCCGAGTGAACCCCGGCGAAGTAAACCTGCTCGAGATGCTGGCCCGGCCGCACGGTGGCGGGATCCCAATACGTCGGCGTGAAATCGAACCGCTGCTCATCGAGCGACATGGCGTGATAGGCGTTTTCCAGGCGCGGACCGAGGCTGAGGTCATGGAACGTCGGCACGAAGAGCGTCAACTGCGTAGCAAACACCGGCACGCCGAGGGCGCCCACCGTGTCCCATACGCCGATCATCTTGATCGGCGCATCGACGCAATTCGTCGCCTTGAAGTTGGCCACGAGCTGGTCGTTGGCAGCATCCTTCTTTCGGGTGTAGTTGTTGAAGACGATAGCGAACATGTCTCTGCGGTTCGTGGCCGCGAAACGAGTCCGGTCGAGCAACCCCACCCTGTCCACCATCCCGCACAGGCTTCGGGCCTCGTACGCGCCGCGGCTGAAGCCGAAGATGAAAATGGCGTCGCCGGCGTCGTACTGGTCGGTGATGAACTGATAGGCATCCTGGATGCGGTCGTTCGTGCCGACACCCGCCACACCACCCTTGATGCGGTCGTACCAATCGGTGCCCACTCCGGGCGTGTAGTTCTTCACCTGCCGCGCGTCATTTCCGACCGCGGCCTCGTACATCCTGCCGACGTTGCTGTTGTTGCTGACGCCTTCCTTGTACGTGTCCCAGGTGCCGTCGAGAAATACCGCGATATTTTTCGCCATGGTGGCCCGCTCCTTTGTTAATGAAGAGAGCAGATTATCGCGCCCGGCCCTGTCTTACAATGCGCCGCAAATGAGAAAAGCGCTCCTCGCCGCGGCCCTGATGCTCACCGTTGTCTCCCTCTTCGCGCAGTCGCCGGAGCCCGCTCCGAACCGCCAGCCCGCCCCCTCCGTCCCACGGCGAGACACGGTCCAGGCAGACCCCGAGGAACGCAACGAGGGGCCGCGGCAGAGCGACGAAAAGCGCGACGCCCATCCGGCGGCTGACGCGAAAGACAAGATCTCGACCACGCAGCACACCGTCACCATCGGCGGCCAGACCATCAGCTACACCGCCCGGGCCGGGACGATGATCATGCGCGACGAGGAAGGGAAGCCGCGCGCCAGCTTCTTCTTCACCTCCTATACGAAAGACGGCGCCGATCCCTCCCGCCGGCCGGTGACCTACACGTTCAACGGCGGCCCCGGCTCGTCGTCGGTCTGGCTGCACATGGGCGCCTTCGGACCCAAACGAGTGGTCTATGCCGACGATGAAGGCCACGCCGCCAAGCCTCCCTACCGCACCGTCGACAACGAGGGAAGCATCCTCGACGTCACCGATCTCGTCTTCATCGATCCCGTCTCGACCGGCTACAGCCGCGCCATTCCGTTGGCCGACGCCGGCAAGTTTCACGGTGTCGACGCCGACATCCAGTCGGTCGGCGAGTTCATCCGCCTCTGGACGACGCGCTACAGCCGCTGGTCGTCGCCCAAGTTCCTGGCCGGCGAAAGCTACGGAACGACCCGCGCCGCCGGCCTCTCCGGGTGGCTCGGCAAGCAGGGCTTCTACCTCAACGGTATAGTCCTCATCTCGTCGATCCTCAACTTCCAAACCGCATCGTTCGACAGCGGCAACGACTTGGCGTACGAACTTTTCCTCCCCACCTACACCGCCATCGCCTGGTACCACAAGCGCCTGAGCGCCGATCTTCAGAATGGCACGCTGGAAAACGCCGTCGCCGAGTCGGAGCAATTCGCCCTCGGCGAGTACACGCACGCTTTGATGCAGAGCGACCGCATCAGCGACCAGGACCGCCGCGACGTGACCGCCAAGCTGGCACGGCTGACCGGCCTCTCACCCGCCTACATCGAACAGACCAACCTCCGCGTCGAGATCGACCGCTTCGACAAGGAGCTGATGCGCGCCCAGCGCCGCACCGTCGGCCGACTCGATGGCCGGTTCATCGGCATCGACAAGGACGCCGCCGGCGAATCAACCGAAGACGATCCCTCCTACGCGGCCATCTTCGGCGAGTACACCGCCGTGGTGAACGACTACGTCCGCCGCGAGCTGAAATTCGATAGCGACCTCCCCTACGAGATCCTCACCAGCAAGGCGCGCCCCTGGAGCTTCGACCGCGCCCAGAACCGCTACGTCGACGTCGCCGAGACCCTCCGCGGCGCCATGGCCCAGAACCCGTTCATGAAGGTCTTCATCGCCAACGGCTACTACGACCTAGCCACCCCCTTCGCCGCCACCCGCTACACCTTCGCCCGCATGCAACTCGAACCGGAGCTGCGCAAGAACGTCTCGATGGACTACTTCGAGACCGGCCACATGGTCTACATCGACCGAAAAGCGCAGGCGCGGCTGAAGAAGGACGTGGACGAGTTCATCCGGGCGAACGCGAACGTGCAGTAGGTCATCAGTGGACGACTTCGACGATTTCGAAATTATCGGCCCCTTCGAGTTGATTGAAACGATCGCCTCGGGGAGCGGCATCCGCGATTTGCCCAGGCTTGTCAAGAACTACGGATCGGGCCGCTGGCGTAAACTGAAAGCTGTAACTCGAGTGCGAGGGCGGTCAGGGCACATTCGGAGCGTCGAAGTACATTGGTACGAGGCACACGGAATCGGCAAACGAGAAATGAAGATCAGCCGCTATTTTGATTGAATCATGGAAAACGAAACGCGCTTTGCCATCTGTGTCAGGAATTCGGGCTACCCGGTGTCGCTCGAGCTCGGAAAGGTTTATCCGGTCATCGCGGACGAGGATGCGGAAGAAGACGGAATGATTCGAGTTGTCGATGAATCAGGCGAGGGCTACTTTTTTGACAGCACGCGATTCGTTCTGATCACTCTGCCGGTAGCCGACGCGCACGTAGTGCTTCAAGCGATCGAAGCGCTCACGCCAACCTCCCGCTGACCTGCGCTACCATGCGCGGCCATGGCCCGCATCCTCGTTACGAACGACGACGGCATCTATAGCGAAGGGCTCCGCAAATTGGCGGACGCCTGCCGGCGGATCGACAGGGTCGAGGTCATGGTGGTGGCGCCGGATCGGGAGCAGAGCGCGGCGTCGCATGCGCTGACGCTGAACCGGCCGTTGCGGATGATGAAGCTCCATGAGAACGAGTACATCATCGACGGCACGCCGGCGGACTGCGTCAATCTGGCCATCCTCAAGCTGATGCGGGACAACCGTCCCGATCTGGTCGTCTCCGGGATCAACTTCGGGCCGAACCTCGGCGACGACGTCACCTACTCCGGCACGATCTCGGCCGCCTTCGAAGGGGCGCTGCTCGACGTTCCCTCCATCGCCTTCTCCACGCTGGTCGGGGAGAACTTCTCGTTCGAGCGCTGCGCCGTCTTTGCCGAGAAGCTCATCCGCTGGGCGCTCACCGAGCATCGCGACCCGCACATCATCCTCAACGTCAACTTCCCGGTCGAATTCAGCGGCGTGCGCGTGGCGCGGCTCGGCAACCGCATCTATGCCGGCGACATCCTGGAGCGGAAAGATCCCCGCGGCCGGACCTACTACTGGATCGGCGGCGGCAAACCGACCTGGCATCCCGGCCTGAATACCGACTTCGAAGCCGTCGAAGCCGGCTGCATCGCCATCACGCCCCTGCACCTCGACCTCACGCACCACGAATCGATCCCGCGGCTCAAATCGCTCGAGGAGCTCCTTGGCCACGACGCGAAAGGATAGTCCTCGGCAGCCCGACTTCGCGCACCTGCGCGCGGCCATGGTGCAGCGCCACGTCGCCGAGCGAGGCATCAAAGACGAGCGGATCCTGCAGGCGATGCGCGACGTGCCGCGGCACCTCTTCGTCCCCACGCTCGTGGCCGAGAAAGCCTACGGCGCGGGCGCGCTCCCCATCGGCGCGAAACAGACCATCTCCCAGCCCTACATCGTGGCCAGGATGATCGAGCTGCTCGATCTCACCGGCAAGGAGAAAGTCCTCGAGATCGGCACCGGCACCGGCTACCAGACCGTCGTCCTCTCGAAACTCTGCGCCAAAGTCTTTTCCATCGAGCGGGTGAACGAGCTGGCGCTACGTGCGGCGGAGCTGATCCGCACGCTCAAGATCTACAACGCCTCGGTCAAGGTATTCGACGGTACCTATGGCTGGTCCGACCAGGCCCCGTTCGACCGCATCATCGTCGCCGCGGCCGCCCCCGAGGTCCCCAAGCCGCTGCTCGAGCAACTGTCGCGGACCGGCAAGCTCGTCATCCCCATCGGCCCCGAGGGCAACCAACGCCTGGCTCGCGTCATGCGCGTCGGCACCCGGCTGCAGGTCGAAGACTGCGGCGCCGCGGAGTTCGTGCCGCTCGTGGGCAAGTTCGGCTGGAAGGAGTGAGCAAATCGTTCAGATCGACGAACGATCTGCAAAACCCCGCCGCTAATTGCGTACAATCTCGCGAATATGGCCAAGGAACAGCGAGTCATCAAGATCCACGGCAAGGTTCAGGGCGTCGGCTACCGCTTTTTCGCCACCCGCGTAGCGCGCCGCCTCGGGCTGAAAGGCTCGATCGAGAACATCCGCGACGGCTACGTCGAGGCCATCGTCGAAGGCGAAAAGGGCGTCATCGACGAATGGATCGAAGAGCTGAAGGAAGGCCCGCGCTACGCCGAGGTTACCAGCATCGAACAGGAGACGAAGGACTACACCGGGCGCCTCGGTGACTTCGACGTGAAGTTCTGATGGACCTGCGATCGTATATCCGCGACGTCCCCGATTTTCCCAAGCCCGGCATCGTCTTCAAAGACATCACTCCGTTGCTGCGCTCGCATGAAGCGCTCGACTACATCTCCCACGCGCTGGCCGAGCCGTACAAAGACTCCGGCATCACCGCGGTCGTGGCCATCGAGTCGCGCGGCTTCATCTTCGGCAGCGGCGTGGCGCGCGTTCTCGGCGCCGGATTCGTCCCCATCCGCAAGCCCGGCAAGCTGCCATGGAAAACGCGCCGCGGCGAGTACACCCTCGAATACGGCAGCGGCATTCTGGAGATCCACGACGACGCCCTCACCGCCGACGACCGCGTTCTCCTGATCGACGACCTGCTTGCCACCGGCGGAACGGCGGCATGCGCGGCGATGCTCGCCCGCGAATGCGGCGCCACCGTCGTCGCCGCCGGCTTCTTGATCGAACTGGCCTTCCTCGGTGGACGTGAGAAGCTGGATGGAACGCCGGTTCATGCATTGATCGAGTACTGAAAAAGAAAGTTATCGGTTATCGGTTATCAGTTGTCGGTTGTCGGGGTTGTCGGTTCTGCGGCGCCCTTCCTCCGATAACCGATAACCGATAACCCGTAAAACGACAGCCAACCGCTAACCACAAAACCCATGTACGACCTCATCGTCATCGGCTCCGGACCGGCAGGTGAAAAGGGGGCTGCGCAGGCGGCCTACTTCGGCAAGAGTGTCGCTCTCATCGAGCGCGAGCCGGTCGTCGGCGGCGCCTGCGTCAATACCGGCACGATCCCTTCGAAGACGCTGCGGGAGTCGGCCTTGCACCTCTCCGGCTTCCGGCAGCGCGGCTTTCGCGAGGGCTCGATCGACCTCACCGTCAACTGCATCACCATCGCCGATTTCATGTACCGCAAAGACCGCGTGGTCGCGCACGAGTGGAAGCGGATCGAGGACAACCTGCGGCGGCACAAGGTCGACCGCTATGAAGGCTCGGCCCGTTTCGTCTCGCCGACGCGCGTGGCCATCACCAACGCCATCGGGGAGGAGGTCATCGAAGGCAGCGTGATCCTCATCGCCACCGGCTCCTCGCCGCACCGGCCGGATCATGTCCCGTTCGACGGCGAGGTGATCTGCGACAGCGACACCATTCTCGGCATCGAGCGCATCCCTGAAAAGCTGGCCGTCGTCGGCGCCGGCATCATCGGCGTCGAGTACGCCTCGATCTTCGCCGCGCTCGGCGTCGAGGTCCATCTCATCGACGGCCGGACCTCGCTCCTGCCGAACATTGACCGCGAGATCGTGCGCATCCTCCTCGGCGAGTTTCAGAACCGTCTGGGGATCACCATGCACCTCGGCCAGGACGTGGCCTCGATCGAACGCTGCGACCGGCAGGCCTCGCTGACGCTGGCGGACGGCGAGTGCATGGTCTTCGACAACGTCCTCTACGCCGCCGGCCGGTCGAGCAATGTCGAGGGGCTGAACCTCGACGGCGCCGGCGTCGTCACCGCGGCCCGCGGTCTCATCACCGTGAACGAGAACTACCAGACCTCGGTGCCGAATATCTATGCGGCCGGCGACGTCATCGGCTTCCCCGCACTGGCCTCGACCTCGATGGAGCAGGCGCGCGTGGCGATGGTTCATGCCTTCAATCTCAAGTACAAAACGCACGTGGCGCCGATCCTGCCGTATGCGATCTATACGATCCCCGAGGTGGCTACCGTCGGTATGAACGAAGACGACTGCCACAAGAAAGGCGTCCCCTTCGCGGTCGGCCGGGCCTTCTACCGCGACAACGCGCGGGGCGAGATCATCGGCGACCTGAAGGGGCTGATCAAACTCGTCTTCGATCCCGAGTCGCTGAACCTGCTCGGCGTGCACATCGTCGGCGAGAGCGCCTCCGAGATGCTGCACATCGGCATGATGGTCATGCAGTTCGGCGGAACGATCAACGCCTTCATCGACTGCGTCTTCAACTTCCCGACGCTGAGCGAAGCGTACAAGTACGCGGCGTACGACGGGCTGGGCTCTATCAATCGCAAGAGGACTCTCGAGCAGCAGCTATGAAAACGATCGGCGAGATCATCGACGGACATCCGCTCTTTCATGTCCCTTCGACGGCCAGCGTCCGCGATGTGGCGCGAACGATGAGCGAGCACAACGTCGGCGCGATCGCCGTGCTCGATGCCGGAAAGCTGGTCGGCATCTTTTCGGAGCGCGACGTCCTGACGCGCATCGTGGCCGAGGGGCGCGATCCGGAACAGACGCGCGTCGACAGCGTCATGTCCAGGGACCTCTTCGTTGCCTCTCCCGCCGACGCCGTCAACGAGGCTCTCCAGAAGATGCACGACTGCAAGTGCCGCCATCTGCCGGTGGTCCACGACGGCAACCTCCTGGGCATGGTCTCCATCCGCGACCTGCTCCAGATCGACGACGACGCCAATCGCGCCAAGGCCAGTTTCCTGCGGGAACTGGTGATGTACGCGCCGGATTACGAGACGTAGCGGTATCTCCCCCACCCCCTCTCGTCATCCTGAGCCGCCGGAGCCGCATCGCGCGAAAGCGCGGCGCGGCGGAGGACGGTCGAAGGACCCCCAAGTTGTATCCCGGTTGGGCGGCGGAATCGTCGACAGCCCCCACCCTGTCCGGGTTAACAGGCTGGGGGTCCTTCGACCGTCCTACGCTGCTCCGTCGCTCCGCGACGAAGCAGCTCCGGCGGCTCAGGATGACGGTGAATTGAGAAAACGGCCGATGCGGGAGTTTCCGACCGGGACGAAGGTAAGTAGATCAACACAACTCACCTCGCAATGTTGACGTCGGCGCTACTCCAACATCAAATTAACCAACGGCGACCCCGCGGTCACGTGCACGCCTGGTTTGAGCTCGAACGCATCATCCGTATCACTCGCCCCACCGAGGAGTAAACACAGCCGGGCGAGCTCCTTGAAGGCGGCGGGCTCTCCGGTGATGGTCACAGACGTGCCGTCCGCGCGCACGGTGAGTGGGGTGCGCATCAGGCCGTCGAGCGCCATCATGGCCAGGTCGTAGTTCATTCCTCGTCTTCTCCTCGATAGACGACGGAGTTCTTCTCCGTCTCCTGCAGGGCGATCTCGTACAGGGTGCCTTCCGTGATGGCGGGGGCGAGCTGCTGCCAGAACGACCGCGCCAGATTCTCGGCGGTCGGGATGACGCCGCGGAGGAACTCGACGTCCTCGTTCAGGCTGGTGTGATCGACCCGGTCGATGATCTGCCGGCGAACGATGTCCTTCAGCGTCTTGAGGTCGATCACCATCCCGGTCTCGGGATCGATCTTCCCCTTCACGCTGACCTGAATGGCGTAGTTGTGCCCGTGCCCTTTCGGGTTGTCACACTTGCCGTACGTGCGGCGGTTCCACTCCGCGTCGTACTTCGGATTATGCAGCCGGTGCGCGGCGGAGAAGGTCAGTCTGGCGGTAACGATCATGGACGTGGAATCTATAGCGTCACGCCGGCAAGCGCCGCACGAATCTCGTTCTGCTGCGCCGTGAGCTTCTCACGAATCTTCAGGAACCGGGCATCGCTCTGCATGAAGCCGAAGAGCGGATTGCTCAGGACGTAACTCGCCGTCGGCTCCTTGCGGGCCGCGGCACGCTCGAGGGCGTCGTCGGCGCCGCGGGCGTCGCCGGTCATGGCGGCGATCTCGGCGATGCTCGTCCAGTAGTCGTCGCCCATCTTCGATGCCGCTTCCGCCGCTTTCAGCTCCTGGGCGGCGGCGGCCTTGTTGCCCGATTGCGCGGCGAGATAGGCCTTGAGGATATGCGCGCCGTAGGCGGGATCCATGGTCTCGAGCTTCTTCAACTCGAGATCGGCCATCTCGGTGGAGTGCCGCAGCACGGCAATCCGGCCGATCTTGAGCGCGAGCGCGGGATTGTGCGGCATCTTCTGCTCGAAGTCGTAGTACTTGTCAGCGGCATCGTTGATGTGGCCGGTGGCGACCAGGGTGTCAGGAACGTGCAGAGCCGAGGCATCGGAATTGCCGAGGCGGCCGGCCGCGGCGGTGAAGCGGGCGTTGTCGCCGGCGGCCAGCGCATAGCGTCCAAGAATGTTGAGCGCCTCGGCGTCGGATCGATCGTGCTGCAGCACCCCCGCGTACGCGCTGAACGCGGACGCCAGATCGCCGCCGGCTAGGCTGGCCCGGGCCACGCGGCGCGCGGCATCCATGTTCGCGGGATCGAGAACCGCGATCTCCTTCGCGGCGACGACGGCGTCGGCTTCTTTCCCTTTGGCGTCGAAGAAGTGGAAGGCCAGGAGCTCGGCCGGCAGAAAATTCTTGTCGGCCTTGATGGCGCTTCGCAGCGCCGCTTCGGTCCTGGCATCATCCTTCGCGGCGTTGGCGGCGACCGCGTCGGCGAAGGCGTTGTACGCATCGGCGCTGGCGGCACCGCGCGGTTGAATCTTCAAATCGTTCGCCACCCAGGAGACGAGCGACTGAATGCCGCTCGACGCGTCGATCAACGGCGAGGGCGGCCCTTCGGCCGGCTTCTTCGCATCGGTCACCGGCACGATCTGGGGCGCGGCCGCGCCGCCGATGAGCTTCGCGCTATAGGCGCTGCCGTCGGGTGGCTTCGCCTCGACGATGCGCACCTCGGGGAAGGACCGCAGGATCTCGATCGCCGCCAGCCGGATCGCTTCGCCGCGTTGCCCGAGCATCGGATCAGGCGGCACGACCGTAAACGGCTCGATGATGACCTTTCGCGGCGTCGCCGCCGTTGCGGGCCGAGGGCCGGCGGAATGCTTCGACACCGCCACCGGCGCCGGCGCCCCCTGCCTCTTCTCGAACCAGAGAAACGCCAATACGGCGACGATCAGAACGACGGCAGCAGCAGCGATTGCCGCCAGCCGCGTCTTTTTCTTCTTCTGCGCCTGTCGTGCGGCGGTCGCCTCCGCCTCAGCTTCCGCGGCAAGCCGCGCGGCCTCTGCCGCTTCGGCTTCCGCGCGCTCCGCCGCCTCGGCTGCTTCGCCTTCGGGCGCGATCGTGAGGAGCTTCACCCCCGCCTGCGCACCGGCATCGCGCAACCGCACGCCGATGCGGCCTTTCTTCACGAACGCTTCCGTAAGGTAGAGCTTGGCCGGCTCGATCTGTTTGAGAATCTCGAAAGCCTTATCGACCGCCGGGCCGGCCGCGGTGCCATCGTGCGTCTCCACGTCGCCGTAGTGCAGCAGCAGGCGGACGGGGATGGCCTGGCCATCCTGCTGGTCGGGGGAGAAATCGAACTCTCCCTTGCGCCCCGCCTCGAGTGCGTTATCCAGCGACAGCAGCTCGCCGACGAACCGCGGCCCGAAGGGATCGACAACCTGCCCGTCGAAGAGGTAGATGGCCTCGCCGAGAATCTGCTGCATCCGCGCGGCAGCCTTCGCCGCCGCGGCGGGGTCGACGGCATTCACCTCATCGTGATTGGCGACGTCGCCGGCGAGAATGAACGACTGCCGTGCCTGCACGGCGTGCCTGGCGTCGGCCACGGCATTGAGCGACGCGCGCGCCATGTCATTGGACCAGGCCACGACATCACCATCGACCTTGATGATGTCATCGATGATGGCCTTGGCATCCTTGTGCCGGCGATAGGGGTCCTTGAAGAAGCATTTCCCGGTCACGTTGAGCACGACCGGGTCGATATTCGGATTCACGGCCTTCGGCGAGGGGGGCTGTTCCTCGACGATCTTTCGCGCGACCTCAGCCGCGGCCGCCGCGAGGTAGGGGCGGCGTCCGGTGGCCACCTCGTACATGACGATGCCGAGGGAAAAGACATCGGTCTGCGTCGTCACCGGCTGATTCAGAATCTGCTCGGGCGCCATGTAGCTGACGGCGTTCGGATCGCTTCCCTTCTGGGAGAACACCGAGCCCTGTCCCTCGCGGCGCGGCAGAAAGGTCGCGGCATTCAACCCGGCCAGCTTGGCCTGCCCGTTAGGAGCGACAAGAACGGAATCGCCGGCGATGTTGAGGTGAAGCACGTTCTTCGCTTGCATCAGCTTCAACGCATCCGCGATCTGGTAGATGACGCGGAAGAACTCCGTCCGCTCGGCGGCGCGGCCGCGATAGGCGACGGATACCGGCGTCCCTTCGAACCATTCCATGATCAGAAGGAGGGCGTCGTCAGCAGGGACGATCTCCAGCACGGTCACGAGCGAGGCGTGATAGATCGCCGCTCCCAATCGGATGGCCCGGATGACCTCCTCGCGCTTTCCCGGATCGCGCGGCAGTTGCTTGGTCAGGATCTTGACCGCCACCGTCTTGCCGCTGCGCGTGTCCTCGGCGCGCCACACCGACGCGCTTACATGATCGAGAAGCCGAAGGCGGAGGATGCTCCCCCCGGCAACGAACGGATCGGTTGAGGACATGGGTGAATTATAGATGCCGGGTGAAAAACAGGTTCTCGGTTGTCGGTTATCGGTTGCCAGAATCGTCCAGAAACGTCCCTCGGCTCTTTGCTAACTCCTATCCTGACAACCGACCACCGATAACCGACAACCCGCTAACGCCCTACGTCGCCTTGAGATGCAGCAGATCCGCGCCGGCCTCCACCGTGTCGCCGGGCTTTACGAAGATCTCGTCGATGACACCGTCGGCCGGGGCGGGGATTTCGTTCTCCATCTTCATCGCTTCCAGGACGAGCAGGCCGGTTCCGCGGCGGACTTCATCCCCTTTTTCGACCAGCACCTGCGCGATGCGGCCGGGCATGAGGGCCTTGATGATGCCGCTGTCGCCGAGGTGGTCATCGCCGCTCTTACGGCGAACGGTCAGGGGATCGATGATGTCGACGTCGAGCAGCGAGGCGCCGATCGTGATCCGGTGCGTCGCCCCCACGCGGTGGTGCGTGAGCGCGAACTGCGTTCCGTCTTCGAGGCGCAGTGAGCGGAGCCCGCCGGCGGCGACGAGATCGGCGACGACCTTGCGGTCACCGAGCTTGACGCGGTAGCGGCCGTCGTGGCGCTCGATCTCGATCACAGTCTCTTCGTCTCGACACCGGGCGATGAGCTTCAATCGCGCCCCCGCAGGGATTCGAGACGGCCGGCCTGGCGCCATCGCGACTCCGTCTCCTCAGGAAGCCGGACGCTCTGCGACTCCTCGAAAGCCATGATGGCGGCGGCGATGAGCGCGGCGTCGTGCATCGCCTCACTCACCGGACGATGCTGAAGGTCGAGCTCCGGCAGGAGCTTATCTATGAAGCCGGTGTCGAAGTTGGCCGTCCGGAAGTCGGGATGCTGCATCAGGAAGGTGAAGAACGGGATCGTGGTCTGGATTCCGTCCACGCGATACTCCTGCAGCGCGCGCAACATCCGGTCGATGGCCTCGCCGCGCGTGCCGGCGTGACAGATCAGCTTGGAGAGCATCGGGTCGTAGTACACCGGCACGGTGTAACCGCCGTAGACGCCGTTGTCGTTGCGAACTCCGGGACCCTGCGGGAGCGTGAGATGGCGGATCAGGCCGGGCGATGGCGCGAAATTGCGGGCCGGATCCTCGGCGTAGATACGGCATTCGACGGCATGTCCGTTAGGCGAGAGGTCGCTCTGTGAAATCCCGAGTTTTTCGCCGCGTGCGATGCGTATCTGCGCTTTGACGAGATCGATGCCCCAGACCATCTCGGTGACCGGGTGCTCGACCTGCAGGCGCGTGTTCATTTCCAGGAAGTAGAACTGTTTGTCCTGCCCCATGAGGCACTCGATGGTGCCGGTGGAGTAATAGTTGACGGCCGCCGCGGCTTTGACCGCCATGGCGCCGAGGCGCTCGCGCAGCTCGGGATCGACGACGGGCGACGGACTCTCCTCGACGACTTTCTGATGCCGCCGCTGCAGCGTGCACTCGCGCTCGCCGACGTGGACGATGTTGCCATGCTGATCGCCGAGAACCTGCACTTCGATATGCCGCGGGCGGGCGATGAACTTTTCGGCGTAGACGGCGCCGTCGCCGAAGAACGACTGCGCTTCGCTGGTGACGCGCTCGTAGGCGGAATGGAGGTCCTCCTCCCGCTCGACGAGGCGCAGTCCTTTGCCGCCGCCGCCGGCCGAGGCCTTGATCATGATCGGGAATCCCGCCTCGGCGGCGAAGGCGGCAATCTCGTCGAACGACTTCACCGCCTCGAGCAGACCGGGCACGACCGGCACGCCGGCGGCCTGCATCCTCTGCCGGGCCTCGGTTTTCGATCCCATGGCCTCAATCGATTCCGGCGACGGGCCGATGAAGGTGATGCCGGCGTCGCGGCAGGCGCGCGCGAATCCGGCGTTCTCGGCCAGGAAGCCGTAGCCGGGATGGATGGCATCGGCTCCCGTCCTCTTCGCCGCGTCGAGGATGCGGTCGATGCGAAGGTAGCTTTCGCGCGAGGGCGCTGGCCCGATGGGCATCGCCTCATCCGCGTAAACCACATGTAAGGCGGCGCGGTCGGGCTCGGAGTAGACGGCCACCGTCGGATAGCCGAGCTCGCGGCAGGCGCGCATCACGCGGACCGCGATCTCGCCGCGATTCGCCACCAGGACTTTCATCGCCGGGCATTGTAATCGCTGCTAACATCCCCGCCCATGACAGAGGAACCCTTGCGCGATGAGCGGACGCAGATCCTCGCGGGCGTGGTGACGACCCTTCTGGCCGATCTGAAGAGCGGAGCCGGTGACAAGGATCGCCGCCGCCAGGTCGAAGAGTGGATGCGTACGCTGGCGGAGAAGTATCCGGAGTTCAAGATCGAGACCGGCCTGCGCGACTACTACCTCGCCGAAGCCGAGCGCCTGCGCATCGATTTCGAGAAGGCCACCGAGCTGAACGAGAAGCTGGCGCTGGGAAGGTCGATCGAAGGGTTCCTCGATCGGGCCGCGGACTACGCGAAGCGGATCGCGGAGAAGTAGGGTTGCTGCGTTGCTTGGTTTCTGAGCAATGGGCCGGCGGGTGACTGGCGCGGTCGTGTTGGATGTTCTGAAGCCTTAGAAGTACCCGGAGCTCCAGAGCCGATCGACCACCAGTGCCTGCCGTCGCGAGCCAGGGACCGATGTGGCACAGACACTCTTGTCTGTGCCCCGGCCGGAGCCGCCGCCCCTGAGGGCTTGCGAACCTGAGTCGTAGCGAGATCCGGCACAGACACGAGTGTCTGTGCCACATCGGTCTCCCTATTGCCGTGGAGCTCTTCCACAAAACGACCGGGCGCGCTTGCGCGCGCCCGGTCTCACTCCCTCCCGTGACGATCAGGCTTTCGGGCTTCCGGACGTTCCGGGGCCCTGAGGCTCCGGCGTGCCGGGTGCCGGAGAGCGCCGGCGTGCCGGGAGCCTGCGCCTTCTTGCGGCGGGCGAAGTTCTTCTTCAACCGCTTGATCTCCTCCACATGCGGCACGAGGATGGCGTTGGCCGGGTCGCGCGCCAACTGCGACCCGATCGTGTACGCCTGCGCCGTGATGAGGGCGATGCGCTGCTGGCGGATGAGGTTCGCGCCGGCGACGCCGTTCAGCATCGACCGGAGCTCATCCTCAACCGCCGTCCAGCGGTTGGCCTCGTCGCACAACTGACGTACCCCGTCGGCCGGCTGACCGACCGCCTGCGAGACGTTGTCGAGCGCACCGATGACGTTGATCGACGCCTGCAGGATCGGGTTGGACGTCCGTATACGGCCGCGCAACGCTTTACGCTGCGCCGCCGTCAGCGGCGCCACCTCGCCGATCTGCGCGCGTGTGGTGCGCAACACCTCGACCACTGCCTCGGGTGCCAATGTTGGTGCCGGCTGCGGGAGGTCCGCAGCGGCTGCTGCCTTCGTAGTTTCCTGATGGGTATTCATGTCATTCTCCTTAGACCACGAGCTGTCAGGCCGGAGGTGACGTCACGACTCGTCGACAAGTGCGAGCGGCCACCGGCTGGAAGTCGCGGCTACGCGCCGATACTTCCGGTTGATGTCTGCCCGAGGTATGTACACACCTCGGGCGCCCGCGGCAGGAGGAGCTAACTCGACTCCCGCGCCGGTACAGGTCTGATGTGCTATCCAGCACGCCCGTACCGCCGACGGCCGCCAAAGCCGAAGATCTTGCGAACTTCGACCTTGCATCAAGCAGTTTGAACCGTTTGCGGTGAGATGTCAAGAGGAAATGTGGGGATGCGCCGATGTGCACATTCTCACTGGAATCGCCGGCACGTTGTCCCGACGACTACGGTGTATGGGAGAGATCCGGGCTAATTCGTCGTGCGCGCCAGCCGGCTCTCGAGTGCGGCTGGACGACTCTACGCGCATGCCCGATGCGTTTCTGCTCCCGCTCGATACGTTTCTGCTCCGTCCCGATGCGTTTCTGTTCCCGCTCGATGCGTTTCTGCTCCGTCCCGATGCGTTTCTCTTCCCGCTCGATGCGTTTCTGCTCCGTCCCGATGCGTTTCTCTTCCCGCTCGATGCGTTTCTGCTCCGTCCCGATGCCTTTCTGCTCCGTCCCGATGCCTTTCCGCTCCGTCCCGATGCCTTTCCGCTCCGTCCCGATGCCTTTCCGCTCCGGCTCGATGCGTTTGTGCTCCCGCTCGATGCGTTTCCGCGTCCGCTCGATGCCTGTCCGCGCCAGCCAGCCGACTCACCATCCGCGCTGGGCGATTCACGGCCCGCGCCGGGAGAGGCACGGCGCGACCTGAGAGAGGCACCGCGCGGCCTGCAGCGGACCGCCCGCGCAGGACGATTCACCATCCGCGCAGCCTGATGCTCATCGCCGGCCTAGTGCTTGCGGAATTTCGCCGTGACGCTGGCGTTGCCGGCTCCGGTCATCGTGCACGTCGTCGACGCGGCATTAGCATTGGCCAGTGTGCAGTTCGTCGACGTCCAGTTCAAGAACGTGTAGGTGCCGTTCGGCGACGCGGTAATCGAGACCGCGGTGGCGCTCGTGAAGCCGACCGGGCAGTTCTGCGACGTGTTGATGGTGACGCTGCCGCCCGCCGCGGGACTGACGCTCTTGGAAAGCGTGTAGCACGGGATTGCCGCGAAGTTCGCCGTGACGGCGGCATTTCCTGCGCCAGTGATCGTGCATGTCGTCGAAACCGCGCTTGGATTGGCCAGCGTGCAGTTCGCCGCCGTCCAGCTCGAGAAGTTGTAGCCGCTGTTCGACGAGGCGGCGATCGACACCGCGGTGGCGTTCGTGAACCCGCCGAAGCAGTTCGGCGCGGTGCCGATCGAGGTCGAACCGCCCGAGACCGGATTGCTGGCGGCGCTCACGCCGTAACAGCTGGCCACGTCGCTCACCGCGAGGTGGACCGAGGAGGACCAGCCGGTGGGGCCGCCGGTGTCGCCGGCCAGCGCGTATTCGTACCAGAGAAAGCCGTCGAAGCCCGACTGCGTGTTGCCGGTGGCGACGAACCGCTTGCCCTCGCCAATGTGTCCCAGGACCGTCGACGACGACAGCGCTCCGTCGCGAACTTCCAGCGTGCCGGGAAAGGCGCCGCTGACTTCGAGACGCGTGCTGGTGTCCAGGGCCGACAGGCACGACGAGGGGACCCATCCGTCCCAGTGGTACCAGCCAACAGGCAGCGAGGAGGCCTGGGCGAATTCGCGGCCGGCCAGATAGATCTCCCGATACGAGCCGGAGGCGTCGTAGGCGGTGAATTTCTCTCCCGGCCAGACAACCGTGATCTGCGGCGCCGACGTTTGCGGCAGCGTCGTCACCGTGCATTGCGAAGCGGCCGACACCGCAGCGGGGACGGCCAGATGACCGAGATCGGTCATCAGATGATCCCAGCTCCAGGCCGGACCCGGGTCCCAGTGGTGGTTGGCGCCGCCCCAGTACAGGGCCGGGTTGTTCGGGTCGGGCACCTGGTTATGGCCGATGAGGTGGGCGCGGTCGAGCGGAATGGCGTACGCACCGTGCAGACACGTCACCAGCGCCTCGAGCGACTGCCATTGCTGCGAGGTCTGCCACGAATAATCTTCCAGCGGTGAGCCCTCGGCCCATCCCTCCAGCTCGATGCCGATGGCAGCGCGGTTGTAGCTTTGGTTGCCGCAGTGATACGCCGTGTCGGCGTCGGCAACGAACTGCCACACCGAGCCGTCGCGATTGACGAGGTAATTCGAGCTCACCTGGCTCGACGGGTCCTGAAAAATCGACAGCGTCGCCGCGGCCGTTTCCTCGGTGGTGTGGATCACGACCTTGGTGATGGCCACGCCGGCGCGGCCGGTGGAGTCGTAATTCGTCGTCGGAATCGTGTCGCCGTACCAGACCACGCCCGAACAGGACGTGTTGACCAGCGTTCTAATCCGCCGCTGACTGCCGCTGAACCTCGACGCCGGCACGGGCGCCGGTACGTCCGGATGAATCGTATTGAGGACCTGCTGCGCAAAAAGATCGGCGACTTCTTTTTGAGGGATCCCGCTGAACTCCGCGACCACACCACGCCAACTGTCGACATCGCCCGAGACCGCCTCGGGGTGCCTGGCCGCGATGCTGGCCAGCAGGGCGGTGCCGCCGCGAACGTTGGCGTCGGCGTCCGTTCGCAGGAGGTCGGGGGAAACGCCGAGCAGCGCCGCTGCCTCCCGCAGGCTGTGGCCGAACCAGTCGTCGTCGCGCAGCCCCATGACGCCGTACGAGGGCGGCCGATCCGTGAACGTGGACGGCTGGCGCTGAACGCCGCCGGAGCTGACGTAGGCGACGCCCTGAACGATCTCCAGCGGTACGTTGAATTCCTTGCTGGCACGCTCGAACGACTTCAAGTCCGCGGCATTTCCGATTGCACCAAATGACGCGAACAGAATGATGGCAAGGAACGCCGGCCTTTTTGTCATACGTATAGCATACGCCTCGATCCGCAGCCCCTGCATGTCGATCAGATCGCCCGGGACGGCCGTGGCTTACCCGGATTGGCCGTCGCGAGCCAGGGACCAATGTGGCACAGAACAGACAGACACTCTTGTCTGGGCCCCGGCCGGAGCCGCCCACCCCTGAGAGCTTGCGATCCTGAGTCGTGGCGAGATCCTGCACAGACAAGAGTGTCTGTGCCACATCGGTCTCCCTATTGGCTCAACTTCCACATGACCTCATCGTGAGGTATGAATCTGCCTTCTGCGAGATCCCGGTGAGCTTCGGCGACGGCCTCGCGTTCCTCTTCGGTCTCCGGCTCGTCGTCGATCGGGATGTCTCGCAATGCCAGCGGCACGGAATCAGAACTGGAGTTGAGTGCTTCGAGAACCCGCAGCGCGGTAGGAACGTCTTCGCTTGGAAGCGATTCGACGAGATCGTGCAGCTTTGTGCGGGCTTCCGCGGTTGTCATGCTCGCTCTTCCATGGTGCCCAAGGCCGGACTCGAACCGGCACGGATTTCTCCACACGCCCCTCAAACGTGCGCGTCTACCAATTCCGCCACTTGGGCTTGAAAAGAACGGCTGCGATTACTTCTTTGCTGGGGCGGCAGGCGCCGAGGGAGCGCTGCCGCTCATGACCGAAGAGCGCGGGCGAGCCTGAAGGATCGCCAGCGACAACGAGGTAAGAACGAAGAGGATAAAGAACGCCGTCGTCAGTTTGTGCAGGAGCGTCGTCGCGCCGCGCGCGCCGAATGCGGTCTGGGATCCTCCGCCGCCAAACGCTCCCGCGAGATCCGCGCCCTTCCCCTGCTGCAGAAGGACGACGAGGATCAGGAAGAGGCTGACGAGGACGTGAAGCACGACAAGCAATACGGTCATGGATTCTCCGAAGCGATGCTGCTAACGGGGCAAGGGGGCGAATTCTTCCCGGAACGGGCTCGGGTGTCAAGGCGAGGTCACGTGCTTGCGAATCTCGTCTTCATGGCCCCGGCCAGCGCCAGAAACTTCCTTGAATCGAGACTCGCTCCGCCGACGAGAAAGCCGTCGATCTCCGCGCGTGCGAGGAGGTCGTCGACATTGTCCGGCGTTACGCTCCCCCCGTAGAGTACCGGCGCGCGGCGCGCCAGGGCGGAAGGCCAGAAGCGTCCGAGGGCATCGCGGATGGACGCGGCGATCTCGGAGACCATCTCCCCGGTGGCATTCCGGCCGGTGCCGATGGCCCAGACAGGCTCATAGGCGATGACGACCTCCGAGGCGTTGGCGAGCTGCGGCACGGCAGCGGCCCGGAGCTGATCCGAGCAGAACGCCGTGGCGTAGCCTCCATCACGCTGCGCCTGGTTCTCACCGATGCAGAGGACTGGGATCAGGCCGGCATCGATCGCCAGAGCGAGTTTGCGCGCGATGAGCGCATCGCTCTCGCCATAGACGTTGCGCCGCTCGGAATGTCCGACGATGACAAAGCGCGCGCCGCAGTCGCGCAGCATGTCCGCCGAGACCTCGCCGGTGAAGGCTCCGGCCTTCTGATCGGCGCAGTTCTGCGCACCGACCAGAACGTTCTTCGGCGCACTGGCCACCACGTCTTTGAGATAGACGTAGGGCGGCGCCACGGCAACATCATCTTCCATCGCGCCGAGAAACGCGTCGATCCCCTCGGGCGGGAGGTTCATCTTCCAGTTGGCAATGAGGTAGCGGTTGGGCATTACGGCGAAGTTTACGCGCTGTAGCGGTTCTTCCCTCCCCTCTTGGCGTCGTACAGCCGTTCGTCGGCGCGGCGGATGACGTCGCTCGACGTCGAGTCGGCGCTCCGGTAGTCGGCGATCCCGAGCGAGATGGAGCAGCGGATGACTCCTTCGTCATCGGCCGGAATGGCCAGCATGCGCACTTTCTGCATGATCCGGTCGGCCACGGCGCAGGCGCCGCCGAGGTCCGTATGCGGCAGGATGATGGCGAACTCGTCGCCGCCGAAACGGGCGAAGAGATCGGGCGGACGCAGCGTCTCGCGTACGGCGCCGCAGAGCTCCGAGAGCACCACATCGCCTACGGTATGTCCGAAATTGTCGTTGATGGCCTTGAAGTCATCGATGTCGAACATCAGCAGCGCCATCGGCAGCGAGTAGACCCGGGCACGCTCCATCTCCTGCGGCAACTGCCGGCGGAAGTAGCGTTTGTTCGCGATGCCGGTGAGGTCGTCGGTGTCGGCCAGTCCCTGAATCTGTTCACGCGCGTTCATCTGGCCGATGAGGAGCGATACCTGCGCGGCGAAGATCTCGACGATCTGCCGCTCCTGCTCATCGAACGGTTCGGCGCGGTAGACCAGCAGCACCCCGCTGATGCGATTCTCGACGGCGATGATGGCGTGCGTGGAGTGGGCGAGACTGTCGCCGCCGCCGCGCCGCGGCAGGTCGCTTCGCTCCGCTTTGACGACCACGTCCGTCGCCGCAAACGAGACGGGAATCATCATCTCCAGCGTCCGGCGAATGCTGTCGATGAGCGGCGGCCCCACCAGAGACTCCGCCGATTCGCGCGTGACGACGTAGAGGTCGAGGTTCTGTTCGATCATCACCGCGGCGGCGAGGTCGAAATCGATGGCGTGATCGAGGGCGCGGAACGACGAGACGAAGAGGTCGCCGATGTTGTCCGCGCGCGTCGCCGGGCCGGTTAGCTCGCGGATCAGCGATAGAACGCCGGCGATGGGTTGCTGTTCGTCACGTCTCACGGATGGCTGAATTATACGGACCACCTATAATCCGATGCCATGATCATGCCCGAAGCGGAGGCGATTCCATTCGAGCCGCAGGACTTACGCGGCGAGCGCCTCCTGGTGCTGTCGCCGCATCCGGACGACGAGGTCATCGGCTGCGGTGGACTGGTGGCGCTGCACCTGCGCGACGGCCGCCCCGTGCACGTGGTCGTGGCAACGGATGGGGCGCAAGCCGGCGACGGTGCCCAACGCGAGGCGGAGTCGCGCGCGGCCCTGGCACTCCTCGGCGATGCCACGGTCGAGTTTCTGCGATTTCCCGACCGTGAGCTCGAAGAGGCACGCGAGCTCGAGGGCCGGCTGGCCACGATCCTCGCCGCCTGGAAGCCGGACCTGATCGCCGTCCCCAGCCCCCTCGAGATCCATCCCGATCACATCGCTCTTTCGCGCGCGTTCTGCAATCTCATCGCCCGCGACCCCGTGCTCTTCGCCGATCTCGCCGTGGCGCGCGTGGCGTTTTATGAGGTCAGCGCGCCATTGCGGCCGAACGCGCTGGTCGACATCACCGCGGTCGCCGACGCGAAGTACGCGGCGATCGAGGCGCATGCGTCGCAGACGGCGATCCGCGATTACACCTCGCACGCGCGTGGCCTCAATGCCTGGCGATCGATGACGCTCCCGGCGGACGTCAAGTTCGCCGAGGCGTATTGGACGACGGCGCTGCAGTCGTTGCGCACGACACCATTCAGCGCCTTGCGTGAATCGATGGGACCGCAGCGCGTCGAGATCGTTCACGAGCCGCTGCCGGTCAGCGTGATCGTCCGGACGAAGGACCGGCCGGCGCTCCTCGGCGAGGCGGTGGCGTCGATCCGAGCGTCGGGGTATCCGGCGGAAATCGTCATCGTCAACGACGGCGGAGTACGGCCTGAAGTCGAAGGCGTGACGCTCGTCGAGCATGAGACGTCGCGCGGACGCTCCGAGTCCGCCAATTCCGGCGTGCGCGCCGCGAGAAATGGCTACATCGCCTTTCTCGACGACGATGACCTTTACTACTCCGAGCATCTGTCGACGCTGTCGGATGCGGCGCGCGGATCAAATGCCGTGGCGTGGTACGGCGATGCCGTCTCCGCGTTCATCGACGGTGCGAACCGCGAGGCCATGCGCATCTACGAGCGCGACTTCGACCGCGAGCTGCTTCTCGTCGACAATTACGTTCCCCTTCCGACGCTGCTCTTCCGCCGCGCCGACTTTCTCGACCTCGGCGGGTTCGATCCGGCGTTCGATCTGTTCGAGGATTGGGACTTTCTGATTCGGCTGGCGCAGCGCGGCGATTTCGTCCGCGTGCCGCGGATCACCTGCGAGATCCGTCACATCAAAGGCAGCGGATCGGTGGTGATGACCAATCCCGAGGGCTCGCCGGTGTTCCGGAATGCCAAGCTGCAGGTCTGGCGCAAACACGCCGCGCTCATGGGCGAGAACCTCTTCGCGAACGTATTCGAACGTGAAAAACGGCGCACGGCCACGATCGAGGGCGAGCTGGTCGAAACGCGCGGCGCACGCGGCCGCATGGAGCAGGAGGTGGCGCGCCTGGAACGCGACAAACAATCGCTCATCGCCCAGATCGGCGCCCTCAGCGAACGGATCAACGAGACGATGATGCGCATCAGCCATCTCGAAGGAGCGAATGCGGAGATCCGCGGCGCGTTGAGCCTGTCGAACAGCGAGCGTTACGTCGCTGTGGCGCGCGTGGCGGAGCTGGAGCCTGCCTTTGCCGCGAGTCAAACGGCGGTGGCCGAGATGCACCGCACCAACGGCGCGCTGTATGCCGAGGCGGCGCGCTTGCAGAACCTGCTCGACACCATCTTCCGGTCGCGGACGTGGAAGCTGCACACGCTCGTCGAGCGGGTGAAAGGGCGCGGATGACGCGCGCGCTGCTCGTATGCCCGGAACCGCTCGGCCATCGCCAGCCGGCGGGGATCGGCATCCGCTTCCTGGAGATAGCGAACGTCCTTCTGGCCGACGGACACGAGGTGACGCTCCTCTCGCCCGACGCAGGCCCCGTGGACGGCTGCCGCGTCGACGGGATCACGCCGGAGAGTCTGCATCGCTACACGAGCGAGGCGGAGGTGGCCGTGGTGCAGGGGCACGCCGCGAATGATCTTTTCGGACATGGATCCGCGATCCCGACGGTCGTCGATCTGTACGACCCGTTCATCGTCGAGAATCTGCATTACTACCGGGAACGCGGCGCCGAGGTCTTCACGCACGATCATGCGACCCTGATGCAGTCTCTGCTGCGCGGCGATCTGTTCCTCTGCGCCTCGGAAGCGCAGCGCCTTTTCTACCTCGGCGCGTTGCTCGCGGCAGGCCGTGTGAATCCGATCGCCTTCGAGAACGATCCGCACTTCGACGCGTTGATCCGCATCACGCCGTTTGGGGTACCCCCTCCTGGGAGCGCCGGCGTCTTGCCCGTGCTCCCAGGGGTTCTGTTTGGCGGCATTTACGACTGGTATGACCCGATCCTGGCCATCGATGCTGTCGCCATCGCGCGCGCGTCACGACCGGATGTAACGCTGACGTTTACGACGCATCCGAACCCGTCGCTGACCCCGCAGGGAAAGCTCGCCGAGGCGATCGCGCACGCCAAACGAAAGGGGTACGACTTCGTCCGCTTCGAGCCGTGGGTTGCTTACGAACAGCGCGCCGCGTTCTACGGCCGATTCGGCGCGGCGTTGCTGACGTTTCCGCAATCGATCGAGACTGACCTTTCGATGCGGACGAGGGTCTACGACTACCTGTGGGGCCAGCTGCCGATCGTCACCAGCAGCGCGCCCGGCACCGACGAGCTCCTGATCCGCTACGGCGCTGGAGAGATCGTTCATTCCGCGTCGCCGGAGGATTTCGCGAACGCATTGCTACGCGTGCTGGGCAATGTGGGCATGCACGAAGGGGCGCGGCGCTTCGTCGACGAGCATCAGTGGCCGCACACGCTGCAACCGCTGGTCGACTTCGTCCGCGCGCCGTCCGCCGATCCGCGGAAAGAGGCGTTTGTGGCGAGCATGCAGGTGCCGGAACGGCCACGCTCGTTCATGGACCGCATCAAACGCCGTATCGGAGGATCGTCCTGAACGCGCCGGTGGTCGACGTCATCGTCATCAACTGGAACAGCCGCGAGGACACGCTGGCCTGTCTCGACGCGGTGTCGTCGCAGCATTTCGACGGCGCGATGATCACGGTGGTCGACAACGGATCGACCGACGGAAGCATCGGCGCAATCGCCGGCCGCTATCCGGCCGTTCGCCTGCTGCCGCTCGGCGCGAACCATGGCTTCACCGGCGGTCTGGCCGCGGCGCTGGTCCGCTCACCCGCGCGCTACGTGGTCTTCCTCAACAACGATGCGGTTCCGCAGCAAGGCTGGCTGGCGTCGCTGGTCGACGCCATCGAGGATGCCCCGGAGGATGTCGTCTCCGTCGGCGGCAAGATCGTCGATCCGTCCGGAGAGTTGATCGATTTCATCGGCGGCGCTCTGACCTTCGACGGACACGCCTTCCAGAACGGCTTCCGCTATCCGCTGGCATCGCACACGGAGCCGGCCGCCGGGGCCGAGATCCTCTTTGCCTGCGGCGGCAACATGATCTCCCGCCGCGAGCCGCTCCTCGCCCTCGGCGGATTCGACGACGACTATTTCGCCTATCTCGAGGACGTCGACTTCGGCTGGCGCACCTGGCTGGCCGGTTTCCGCGTTCTGTACGAGCCGCGCGCCGTCGTCCGCCACAAGTCGAGCGCGACGAGCCAAAGGCTGGGCGACTTCGAGCGCGGCGTTCTCTTCGAGCGCAATGCCCTGCAGACCGCGTTGAAGAACTACGAGTCGCTTCACGACGTTTCAGGCGCGCTTTTCTTCACCTATCTGGCGCGCCTCCACCATTACGCCACCACCCGCAACGCCAATGCCGCCGAACTGACGCGCGAGCCGTTCTCGAAGACGTCCACGTCGTCCCGCGGCCTTTTCGCCCGTGTACGGCGGAAGCTCTTCGGCGCGAAGCCGCTGGCGACGATCGATGATCCGCTGACGACCATGCAGTTCCGCGCTTTCGAATGGATCGTCGCCCACGGCGACCGCATCGCCGCCAAACGAGCGATCGTGCAACGGCTGCGGCGCCGATGCGACGCCGAGATCTTCGAGCGTTTTCCATTGCAGATCGTGCCCACCTATCCCGGCGACCGGGCACTCATGAGCGGCGCGCTCTTCGATCTTCTGCGGCCGTCATTGCCGGCGGTCGAGCGGACGCTCTCCGATATCATGCGGCCGTGACGCGGTCGGTCTGGTGGCGTCGTTTTTTCGTGCGCGGTGTCTTCTGGCGACAACTGCTTCGCTTCGCCGTGCTGAATGTGCCGCCATGGATCGAGCCGATCGTCATGGCGTTCTGGTCCACGTTCTTCCTGGTGTGGGGACCAGGCCGGCGCGGCGTGATGCGCAATCTGAAGGTGATCAAGCCAGGCTCGCTGGCGATCGCAAACCTCTTTCGCTGCTATCGCGTTTTCTGGAACTATGCCTGGACGATCGCCGACAACGTGCGCTTCAAGGAGTTGCGAACGATTCCGGACTGGGAGTTCACCGGCAGAGAGCATTTCGAGGAGATGCAGACACGCCATGGGGCGATCCTGCTGACCGCGCACATGGGCAGCTACGACCTCGGCGCGCATCTCTTCTCCGAGACGTCGGCGCGCCGGATCGTGATGGTGCGCGCACCGGAAGCCGATCCGCAGACGCGCGAATTCGAAGAGCACCACGGCGCGGAAAGTCTTCGCATCGAGTTCAACACCAGAGCGACTGCGCTCGCGCTCGATCTGCTGGAGACTATCCGGGAAGGCGGCATTGTGGCCATTCAGGGCGACCGCGTGACCGGTTCCATCAGTTCGCTGCCGGCAAGACTTTTCGGCAAACCGACGACCGTCCCGGCCGGTCCCTTCGCCCTCGCCCTCGCCGCGCGCGTGCCGATCTATCCGGTCTTCGTCGTTCGATTGGGCCGGCGCCGGTACCGGCTGGTGACGTCGCGGCCGATCGAGATCACGCGCAGCCGGAACCGCAATGACGATTTCGCCCGCGCGGTCGAGCAGTGGATGGCGGAGCTGGAGCGCGTCATCCAGGAATGCTGGTTCCAATGGTTCACGTTTGAGCCTTACTGGCCGGAGCAGGCGGCATGATGCTGAACGTCGCCATCGATCGCCCCGATGCCCGCTGGCTCCCGTCGCGGCATCGGTTCGCCGTGGCCCGGTTGATCGGATTCATCCTTCTGGGGCGGGCCCGACCCGCCGTGGAAGGGCCGGAGCACCTGATCCTGTCGATCGATCGCGATCAGACCGCGGTGGAGATGCATCTCGCCGCGTTCTGGGTCTTCGCCACGACCGCTTCCTACATCGCGGCATCGCTTCCCCTGGCGCTGCCACTGTCGATCGCCCTTGCGATTCCGCTTGCCGCGCTGGCCATCCATCTTCCGATCGTGCTCGGCGGACCGATTCTTCGAGCCCTCACCGGCGACGGGAATCACATCAAGATCGTTTCCGTGATTACGATGGTGCTGCTGCTGATTGCATCGTCCTACGTGGCAACAACCCGGACCTGGGCACGTTTCGCAGCGTGGCTCTTCTTTGCAATCCTGCTTCTCAATTGTGCTGCCGTGGTCGTCCTCTGGATGCTGCGCCGCTCCGTACAGGCCGCGGAAGAACGATGCGTGCGCTGATTCTCGGTTTCGCCTGCATCGCGCCGGTCATCCTGATCGTGCTGTGGCCGCATTCATGGCTCGCGGCAATCGGCGTGCTCGCTTTCTCGCATGCGCTCGTGCTCTGGCCCACACTCCGCCCGAACTCGCAGTGGCTGGGGCCTGTCATTACAGGATTTGATTCGCAGTCGAACGAGGTTTGGCTCACGATCGACGACGGCCCGACCGACGATACGGAACTTCTCCTCGATTCGCTCGACGAACGCGGCGTCAAGGCGACGTTCTTCGTGAAGGGGTTGCTGGCCGCGCGGCGGCCCGATCTAATCCGGTCGATGCTGGCGCGGGGCCACGCGGTCGCCAATCACTCACAGACGCACCCCTCCGGCTCCTTCTGGTGCCTGTTGCCCGCGGCACTGACCTCACAGATCGATGAGTGCTCCGCGGCGCTGGAGTCGATCACCGGCCAACGTCCGTCCCTTTTTCGCGCGCCTGTCGGGATGAAAAACCCATTCGTCCATCCGATCCTGGCCCGCCGCGGCCTGACGCTCATCGGCTGGAGCGTACGAGGATTCGATTCGTTCGGCGATGACGTCGAGCGCGTCGTCCGCCGCATCGTGCCGCGCACCGGCGCGGGAGCGATCGTGGTCATGCACCAGGGGCGGGCCTTCTCCGTCTCCTGCATCAGCCGCGTCGTCGACGAGTTGCATGGCCGAGGCTATTCGTTCGTGGTACCAGCCGTTGAACGCCTGAAGACGAAGAGATAGTTGTTGAACGGGGTGCGCCCGTGCAGCGGCGCAACCTCGGCGTCGAAACCGACGAACGGACGCATCACGTCGTCGCGCGTCGGGAAGTGAAGCCGCTCCGCGCGCAGCCAACGGATCATGCGCGAAAACGTCTCCTGCAGGTAGGTGAGCCGGTAGCGCCAGCTCCCGTCGCGAATGGCATCACGAATGATCACGGTCGTGGCGCTCCTGGCCGCGGATGCGAGGATGTGCGCCTGTTCATCCCCGCGAACGTAATGCAGCAGGTCGAGCAGTACGATGGTGCCGCCGGCATCGATCGCCGTCCGCGCGTCCCCTACGCTGAACGTCGTGACGTCGGGCATGACGCTTCTGGCGATGGCGACCTTCCGGCCGTCGGTATCGACTCCGCGGATCGGCGCGCGGAAGCCTCGCGCGCGCAGGTAGTGCGCGAGAATGCCAATCCCGCATCCGACGTCGAGCAATGGCTCACTGCCCTGGCCTATCTGTTCGAAAACCGCCGCATAGACCGGATCGATCCGGATTTTGGAGCGAACATAGATGCGGAGAAAGCGCGACGGATAACGCGCGGCGATCCGGCCGGCCAGATCGTCCGTCGTCACGGTGAGAGGTGCTCGATGAGATCGATCAGGTCCGGGAGATTGAACGGCTTCGGCAGAATCGCGGAGACGCCCAACTGCAGAATGGCCTGGGGCTCGACATGTAGATGCGCGGAAAGAACGATGATCGGAATGGTACCGAGGTAACCGGTCTCTCTCAGGCGCTGCAGGAAGTCCCAGCCGTTGACGCCGGGCATGGCCAGATCGAGAAGGATGACGTCGGGGTGATGAAGAGCCAGCGCGCGCTGTCCTTCGCCGCCGTCACAGGCCAGCAGCACCTGGAAGCCGGCCTGCCGAAGCGCGGCGGCGAGCATGCCCCGCAGAGGCAGATCGTCGTCGATCACGAGGATCCGCTTCCGGTCGACATCCGCGACCCGCTTCTCGCCGTTGGCGGTCTGAGGCTGAAGATTGCTCATGTCAGGCTCACGAGTGCTCCATTCTACCGGCTGCCGACCGACCGGAAGTTCCATGCACGACGCTGGCCATAGCAAGCCTCTAAAAGAGATCGCTGTCGCCGTACGTGTAGTAGAGCCGCTCGCGGATGCGCGCAGTGGCGTCTGGCAACGCGAACGGCACGCACATAAGCGACAGATCCTGCGGATCAGGCAGCGTTTCGAATTGCAGCTCGTGCAAGATCGCGTCGAACCAGGCCGGCCTCGGCGAAAACCAGCCGTCGATGCGATCGACGGGGTAGCTGGGCACGACGTGACGCAGGAGTACCCCCACCGCTTCCGGGTACCTGCGGTCGAAGAGCGCGTCTCCCCACGCCAGCCGCGCATCACGCACGCCGAATACGCTCCAACCGACGAGACGCCGCCATTTGCGAATGGCCACCATGAAGTACGGGACGTCGGGACACTCCAGATATCGCCACCGGAGATACCGCGCATCACGCCGCACCAGGAAGCGATAAGAGGGCGCAACCCGGTCAAAGAAGCGATCGAATTCCGTACCGGCGTTCCTGACCAGCTCGAGTTGCCACCCGCGCGGCCACCGCTCGCGGCGCGTGATCGTCGGGAAAGGATTGCGACCGAGCTCACGAACGCGATACGGGGCCGGCTCGACCGCATCGCTGCCGAGATAACGGACGGAAAGCTCGCGATGAACAGCAGTGGTGAACCCGTAGTTGAAGGCTACCTTTCCGCGGCAGAACGCGTCGTAGAAGTGCTGCGCCGTTCGGGCCAGGATACTGGTCGTGCCACGGCCGACCCGGCGGACGGAACGATCGGTCATGATGTCGCCGATCTGATGCGCGACGAGGCCGCGGCCATCGTCCACCATCCGCACCGGATAGCCCGCGTATTGCGCGACGAGCCGGCCGGTGTCATCGAAGGTCAGGGAGATGCGCTCGTTGTCGAACGGATTGCGCTGATACTCCCAGCGAAAGTGATCGATGCCCCGCGCGGCGTGCGGAAAGGCGTGCGCGAAAAGGGCCAGGATCTGTTCTTCGTCCCCCGTGTGGAAGGGGCGGCTGGTAAAGCGCGCGTCAGCGGGCATGCGTCGGCTCGACGGAGCGGATCGCGTGGAAGTTGACCGGAGATCCGGCGCGGCGCTTCGCCACGATGCGGATCGATCCCGACGAAACCAGGAGCGGATCCGGGAGAACCTTCAGCAGTGTCCGAACGAGCGGCGCCAGCCCCGGCCAACGCATGGCAACGGAGTGTCGCAGGAAACGGTGATCGCGATACGCCAGCTCCGCGCCGATGCTGACGATCTCGAATCCGGAGTGCTCGAGCAGCTCGATGAGCGCGGAGCGCGAGTAGAGGATGAGGTGCGTGCGGAAGTTCTGCGTCATCCACCGCCGCTCGGTGACGAGGTAGAGCAACGATTCCGTATCAAAGGTCGACAACAACAGCACCCCGCCTGGCTTGAGAAGGTCCTTCATGCGTGCCAACGCATCGTGCGGATCGGCCATGTTCTCAAAAACGTGAAAGAGGGCGATGGCGTCGAAGGCCGGTCCGGTGTTTACGAAGTTCGGTACGGTGGAGCAATAGACGTCGAGCCCGCGAGCACGCGCCGCACGCGCGGCGGCCGCGGCCCGGTCGATACCAACGTATTCGAACTCGCGCGAGGCAGCATCGCCAAAGCTGCCGTCACGAACACCGATCTCGAGGACGCGCGCGCGCGACATGAGTTGCCGCCGGAGTGCGGCAAGGCGGCGCTGACTGGTCTTCTCCCGCGCCACCCCCCGGTGCAGCGTCTCCTCACCGATCTCATCACCGATCTTCACAGTCGCCGGCTGCGCCCGCAGAACGCGGCGCACAGGACGCCTGTCGTCGTCGACGTCGAAACGGCCGAGGTAGCGGCACTTGCAGCGGCTGCACGCGCGAATCACATTGCCGGGGATTTGATCGAAGTTCCACACCTCGTTGGAGAAACAGACCGGACAGCGACGCGGCGCTCGGTAGCCATTCCTCCGATCGGTCATCCGGATGGCGACAGAGGCCGCCACACGTCGCCAGAAATCGAACGTCTTCTTCGGCGATGGCGCCTCCACATGCACGTTCAGGCGCTCGATCCGGAAGCCGTACTTGTTGGCAAGGTAGGCTGTTTCCAGGTCGAACCCGCCACCACGGAGCTTCGATTCCGCGATCAGCAGCCTGGCCGCCTCGGCGGAGAATGCTTTCAGATAGAGGGAGGGATCGGGGAGGATGGTAACGAGAAGCGAACGAAGGACAATGCTGTCCCGGCAGCCGGATCTACGAGCAAAAACCACATCGGCCGCACCCGACTCGATCAACGCGACGGCGTCGCCAATGGCGCTGACCGGGTACGGCAGATCGTGATCGACGATGATGATGACACTCCCGCCGGCGTCCGCCGCGCCACGCCTGATCATCGCGCCGTAATCGGCACCATCGCGCCGGTCGAGCACGCGGATATCGAACGCGAAACCGGTGGTTTGCAGGTAACGCTCAACCACTTCCATCGTCGATGGCAGCTCAGCCGATGGCCCAAGCAGCGGGATCAGGACCGAAACGCTCGTCGCGCTCATGCCTCTATTCTAGCTTTGGCCCACGAACGGAGTACGCGTCCGCTGTGCCGGTCGACCGCGCGCAGGTAGAGAACCTCTCCACGGTACGTGCTCCAGATGTCGTCAGGAACGTCCACAAGGTCCTTACCGAAGTGGCCCGCGGCGGTCTCGAAGCTCGCAAGCGGTGACGCTTCGATGACGACGCTGTCCGGGCCGGCATCCAGGGCGGACTCTCCAATCACGCCATTTGCAAAGGGTTGGTTCGGGGGATGCGGTTGATGCTGTTCAAATCGCTTCGCGAAATGCCCGCCCCACTTCTGAAGGTACCTCTCCTCCGACTGCGCATACAGCGCCGTTGCTTCGTTCATGCCGGCGGCGCTCTGGTTGTACAAATGCCGGCAGCGCGCGGCGGGCACGTACACGACCTCGCCGCGAACCCTGCGAAGAAAGTCGTTCTCCTCGAAGTAGAGGGCAAAACGCTCGTCGAAACCACCAGCGGCATCGAGCGCGGCTGCGCGGATCGCCATCACGGCGCCGGAGAGCGCACGGACACGAGCCGGCTTATCGAGCGACCAGAAGGCCACGCGCGCCAGAAAGCGCCGCCGTCCGCGCCTTCCTGCCCAGGTGCGCGAACGGCTGGCAAGCACGCGACCGATGACCTCGCTCCTCGTCTGCAGATCGGCCGGGGGCAGCATCCACCGCTGCGCCTCATCCCAGAAAAGAGCCGGCCCGGCCACGGCGGCACCTGCATCCGCCAGCCGATCGATGGCATGTTCGCCGAATCGGACGTCGGGATTGGAGACGACGATGACCTCGCCGCCGCACGACAGGCGGCCGGCATTGATGCCGCCGGCGTAACCCAGATTGCGCGGGGCCGCGATCACCACGTCCGCGATGCCGCGCAACGCCTCTACTTCCACGGGGTCGTCGCTATTGTCGACGACTACCGTTTGCAGCGGCCCGGACGACGCGGCGCGCGCCGTGCGGATGGCGTCGGCGGCGAGGGATGCCGAGTGATAGTTGATGACGAGCAGCGAGATCGACGTCATCTGTTGCCGGCGGACTGCACCGCGTCCGACTCCGCCGGCGCGAGGGACCAGTGATGATCGAGCGAGATCAAGCCAACCTCGAAGCGCTCCCCGGTGATCGAAAACGCCGGCCGTACATCGCGGCGATCAAACACCGTGATGGCGTTTTCATCTCCGACGAAGGCGATGATCGAGTACTCGCCGCGGTTCAGAGGCACGTTGCGGAGTTGCACGATCAGCTCGTATTCGTGGTGCCCCGACGGCGGCTCGACTCCATCCGCATGCGTACCGACAGCGAAACACTGGAGATCGTCGGCCGAACGATGAACGCCCACAATCGCATGAATCGGCTGCGAGGCCACCTCGGAATGAACGTGCAGCTTCACGTGAATGTCTTCTCCGCGCTCGAAGACGTCGCGCGGGCGGCCACTGCGGTCGCAGACGACGATGTCCCGGATGCGCACGGGCGATGGCGGACGCTCGTGCTCGGGCTCGCCCTCGCTGGACGGCCGTTCCCGATCGCGCTGCAGCAGAAACGTCTCGTATTCATGCACCACGTCCAGCGACGGTCCATAGCGCATGACCCGGCCATGATCGAGCCAGAGCGTGCGCCTGCAGATCGAGCTGACGTGATACAGGCCGTGAGAGCAGAAGAGGATGGTCTTCCCCTCTTCCTGGAACTCGCGAATCTTGTCGACGCACTTTTTCTGAAAGTGCCCGTCGCCGACGGCCAGCGCCTCGTCGATCACGAGGATGTCGGGGTTGACGTTGACCGCGACCGAAAAGGCCAGCCGCATGTACATCCCGGAGGAATACGTCTTCACCGGTCTGTCGAGAAACGTTCCGAGCTCCGAGAACTCGAGAATGGCCGGGAGCCTCTGCTTCAGTTCCGCCGGACCGAGGCCCAGAATCGCGGCATTGAGCGTGGCGTTTTCGCGGCCGTTGAATTCCGGATGAAAACCGGTGCCCAGCTCGAGGATCGAAGCGATGGTTCCGTTCGTCTGGAGCAGGCCGCTCGTGGGGCGCGTCACGCTGCAAAGGAGCTTCAGAAGAGTGCTTTTGCCGGCGCCGTTCTGACCGATGATCCCGATCGTCTCACCGCGCTCGACCTCGAACGTCACGTCCTGCAATGCCGGAAACACGGTGTGACGCGGCCGGCGCGTCACCGCCTCGATCAAGCGGTCGATGGGACGCCGGTAGATGTCATATTGCTTCGTAAGCTCGCGAGCCAGGACGGCGCTTGTCATTGCAGACATTGTACGGAGGGGATCGCCAAACCATCGCCGCAAAAAGCGTGTGGCGGGCCGAAGCCCGCCACACGCGGTTGCGTTGCGTTGGATTGCGCCAGCTCAGTGCCTCGCGGCTTGATGCTTGTGAGGTACGGAGACGCCCGTGCCGACCTTCACGGTCGCCCCGAGATCGACCGCCTGGGTCCGATTCGCTAGATGCAGAGTTACCTTATAGGTCCCGTCCGTTGCGTACACGTGCGACGGGTTCTGGTCCGTAGAGTGGCCGCCGTCACCGAAATCCCATGAATATGTATGGGTATCGCATCCGGGGTCATACCCCAGAGTGGCAACTCTGAAGGATACGGACTCACCGACATTACATCCTCCGGTGGCTCCGAAGGGGCACTGGCTGGTCGCGCCATTAAACGCTACATACACATTGGAGTCCGGATACATCGTCGGGCAACTGCCGGTTCCCGGCCCACTGCCGCTGACGGTTACTGCATGCGAGTACTGGATGTTCTGAGTTCCTTGCGTAATAGTGACTGTTGCCGTGTACGTCCCAGCGGATGCGTACGCGTGCGTCGGAGTGGCGCCGCTGCCGCTTCCTCCGTCGCCAAACGTCCACGAATAGGTGTGCGTCGCGCAGGTGAAGTCGTACGGGGTAGAGCCCTTCCCGACGACGGCGAAGACGACGTTCTTCGTCGCCTGGCAATCGCCACCGGCGTCACTGCAGTTGATCCCACTGTAGGTAACGGCCGCGTTCGACTGGGACATCGTTCCGCACGTTCGCGGCACAGAACTCCCAGCCTGTACCGTTACCGTGTAGGTCTGGGTCCCACCACTGTTACTGACCGTGCACGAAGCGGTATACGTGCCGGGGGTGCCGAATGTGTGGTTGGTGCTCTGTCCGGTCGCGCCGCCACCATCGCTGAAGCTCCACTGGAAGTTCGACGATGGGCAGGCGAAGTTGTACGAGCCCATTGGATAGAGCGTAAAGAGAATGCTTTCGGCCGGATTGCAGGTGCCGAAGTTGCTGGTGCATCCCGAGGTGTTGCCGATAAAGCCGACGTACGCGGCATCCGCCGTCAGCGTGCCGCAAGAGCCGGGCTGCGGGTTGGGATTCGGGTTGGGATTCGGGTTGGGATTCGGATTCGGGTTGGGCTGAATGCTGCCGACCTTGACCGTCGTGGACAGCGGAATCGTGTTGAGGCCTCCGGTGAGTGACAACGACACGGTGTAGTTACCGTTGGCGCTGTATGCATGGGTCGGCTGCGCGGCGGTCGATCCCGCTCCGTCGCCGAAGTCCCACCGGTACGTATTGCATTCGCCAAGACCCCCGCCGAAGACACGGAATGTCAGTGTTTCGCCCGCCGAACACGTATCCAGGGAGCTGAAGCAGCCCGATGTGGCACCACTGAAGCCGATCGCGGCGCTGTTTGCGTCAGGCACCCCGCAAGTCGCCGCCGCGACGGAAATCGGCGCGGATAGGGCCGTTGCCGAGCCAATTCCGTTGGCGACGACGAGTGTTGCCGTATAGGTTCCGATCTGCGTGAAGACCGGAGAGAAATCAGCGAGCGCGCCACAGTGCGGGCACGAGGCAACGCCGGCCGTGCTCCAGTCATATGTCCAGCCGCTCTGCGAGCCGGACGAGGTCACCGTGAGCTTGCAGGGATCACCGATATGCGCGCAGCCGGTCACGACGATCGTCGGATCCGGACCCCTCAAAAGGTCCGTCGCGGTTGATTGCGCTGCGAATCCACCACTGTTGCATGTAGAGCTGACGGCGGTCGAGTTTACCGTAACGGTCAGAAGGATTTTCTTGCCGAGAGGAGCGAACACGCTGGTACTGACCGCGGGACTCTGCGGAATGCTGCCGAGCGTGCTGGAGCCCGTCCCTCCCGCCAGGACCTGCTTGTTGGCATTCGACGCGTCGACCAGCGCCCACTCGTAGGTACATGCCGTATTCGCTCCATTCGGCAGATCTGCCGGAAGCGACGATGCACGCACCGAAGCGGAAAACGTGACTGCCGCGGGTGGAGGCGTGATCGCTGGAGGCACCTGGACACTAACGGCGAACGGTCTCGCGGTATAGACCACCGAGTCGATCGCGAATTGCGCGTCAGAGCTCGCGGCGAATGTCGATGGGTCATACGGTCCATAATGGGCGACGAATTTGAGAGTGTGCGGCCCACAGCCACCGACAGGCGTCGTTGCCGACGGCAGAGTCTTGGTGGTCGTCTGATCGAGGGTCCATTGTGTGTAGTGCCCTTCGCTGTTTCCGTCAGAGATGTCGGCAAATGAGTCGCTGGTTACGATCTGCGCCACCGAGCTGGCGTCCGGCAACCGGAACAAATAGCCTGTTGCAGCGACCTTGAAACCGGCCGAAGGCTTGGCCAATGTGACGGTGAGCGAATCGGTCAGCGTGGAATCGGTCTGGCTCGTAGCCGTGACCCGCCGTGTCAACGGGAGGTCTCCCGCGGTGGCGCCTCCGAATTGGTGTGTGATCGTCGGTGACCCGGCAAGCGTCGAGCCCTGGGTTCCGTCGCCGAAGTCCCAGGTCACCGCCATCGGATTGTTGGACGCCGTGGAGCTGGTGAACGTCTGCCGGTCTCCGTAGAACGGAGTGGGCGTGCTGGCGAGATGGGCGGTCAGGGAATCACCGGCCCTGATTTCGTAGACGTCACCAAGTCCAAACGACTCGACGATGAGATAGCTCTTCCCGTTTCTCCTGTACGGCGCAATATCCATGAACGCACTGAAAGTCGGATGCGTATAGCCGGTAGGCGAGCCGCCTGAATAGTACTGTGCGAAGTAATTATTGAGGGGAACCTCCGTCAGCGAACCGCCATTGCCGATCTTGTAAAGATGGACGTTCCATCCACCGACGGCGTCTTCGATGCCCCACGCGGCCAGATAGCCGCCGCCGGCACGAATGCCGCCGGGCGTGCTGTACGTAGTATGACCACCGGTGTTCGCATTAAGGATTGGAACTTCCGTTTCCGCGTACGTGGTCCCGTCGATGACGCTGACATAGGAGGAACCGGCGATCGAGGATTCGGCGTAGAAATTGGTGCCGTCCGACGCGATGGACTTGTACTGACCACCGCTGAGCAAGCGGGAGATGATCGGCGTTCCTCCGTTCACGAACGCACTGGCGGTAAGAATCTGCAGTTGTCCGTTGCCGTCAACGGTCGCCACGCGTGAGCCGGTGGCATCTTTTGCAAATGAATTGAAGGCGCGGCTCGGCAGGTCGCTCCGTTTTTCGGGACTGGCCGGGTTGGTAACCTTCCAGACTTGGGCCTTGTCGTTTCCCGAGGTGACGACGACGTAGTAGTCACCGTCAACCTTCATGAGAACGATCGAGATCGGGGTGACGTCGGTTGCATCACCGACATGCTGGTAGATGCTCGGCATCCAGTCTCCACCGGTGCCGAAGTCGTCCTTGACGATTCCCCAACCGTAAGCCGAATAGGCCAGATAGACGTAGCCACGATCGTCCCAATCGACCCCGTAAAGGCGATCCTGTCCGTCACCGCCTCCGAGAGCCCATCCGCCGCCGTTCTCCGCGTAAAAGAAGCGATCCCACTCCAGAAACAGCTCATTGTTTGGGCCGTTGGCACCTGAGCGGCTATTGCCGGGACGCGTGGGGATAGAGGTGGCCGGATACAACGTTTCGTGAGCGGCCTCCCGGGCGAAGAACGTGTCCGTGTTGTACGCGGCCGGCGCGCTTCCCAGCATCATGTAGATGCGGCTTTTCGCGGGATCCGGGGAGTCCAGGAAGCCGACGCCGCGGGCGCGAACGGTCCGAAAGTTGAACTGGATCTCCTTCGTCGTTTCCGAATCGACGAAGCGGCCCACGAACCTCAGGGTCGGAGGATAGCCGATGGTCTTGAGGCCGTCCTTGCCATTGAGGCAACCCGCGCAAAGCACGTCGGTGTTGGCCGTCGCTGCCGGTAGCGGCCAGTCCTGCGCAAATGCCGACGCAGCCATCAGGATCAACGCCAGACAACAGACTAAAAACCACCTGCGATGAATCGAGTTCACTTTCTCTCCTCCGTGGCGATGAAACGGGACGATGCAGACCGATCGGGAACCGCGCGGGCAGAGAACCGCCACGTGCGGGATTGTTATTTTACTCAAAGGACCGGGATCTGTCTACGTTAAAAGTTGGACAAAAAAAGGCGGGCCGGAGAACCGGCCCGCCTGTACGGCAACTGCAATGGGGTAAGAGTTACGGAACGTTCGGGGTCGTGTTGGTACCGGTGCACTGAGTGGTCGTGCCGTTGGTCATCGGGACCTGAGCAGGAACACCAGCCGGTCCCGGCGGGCAGACAAAGATGCCGCCAGCAGGGCCGATGGCCGGGCCGGACGCCACGCCGCCGTTCAGGGCAGCAGCGGCCGAGCAGCCGTTGCCAAGCCATGCGGCGTCGAAGTCGACCGACAGACGGTTGGAGCCAACATTACCGAACATCTCGATGATGACCCAGTTCTGGCTCGCGCGCGGCGTGCCAAAGACGGTCGGAGCCGAGGTGATTGTTCCGCTCGGATGACCGGTGACGGAGTACACAGGAGCGCCGCCGTTGTTGAGGTTGAGATACATCCAACCGCCAACGTCGCTGCCGCTGAGTGCCGGGAACTGCGTCGTGTTCGCGGTGTTCGTCGAAGACGTTTCCGGCAGTGTCGGGAGGGTCGTGCCGCAAGGCGAGCAGACCGGACCCGTGCCGAGGCTGAACGGGGTCTCGTGCTCGTCGAAGCGGATGATTTCCGCGATGTTGATCGCGCTGTTGTTGATGTACGACGCGCAGGATGCGCCGGCGCCGGTGACACCTTCACGCCAGATCTTGTAGTTCGTCGCAAACGCGCCGGTGCCACCCTGGATGTAACGGGCAGCAAACGTCGACGGCAGCGGCTGGCGACGATCGATCGTGCGGTTGGCAGCCGGGGTGTAACGATCATAGAAGGTGTAAGGCAGGTTCGTTCCCGGCTGTACTCCGCCGCCGATACCTGCGCCACCACCCTCGGGTACGGCGCGGATGTGAACCATCGGGTTGCCTGCACCGTCGAAGCTCGTCGGAGCTCCGCCGCCGGCTACCGTCGGTCCGAGCTGCTCGTAGTCGCCGATGAGGACGTTGTCAAACAGGATTTCACCAGTACCCACGTTGTAGTAGGTCGGGTCGCTGGGGAACTTGGTGGAGCAGTCGGCCGCGACGTCAACGGTCACATAACCGATGGCGTTCGCATGCACACCACCCGCGGTGGAGCATGACGGGAAACCGCTGCCCGGGTTGAAGACGCCCGTGGTCAGAGCAGTTCTAACCGCCGTGACGAGGGTGGTCGGCAGAGCGCCCGGCAGGTTCGTGCAGGGGGCGTTGGCAACCAGAAGGTTGTTGTTGCCGGTGGTGTTCGACAGCGACAGAGCTCCAGGAGTCGTCGCCGGGGTCGTGCCGCTCGGAGGAGCAACCACGCCACGAACGATGACGTCATAGAGGTTGATCGGCTGAACGTCATAGCCGGTCAGGAAAATGTTGAAATCGAGGACCGGGAACGACCAGTCGGTCCAGATCGTCACGTGGGCGATCTGAGGCGCGCGGCTGACGTTCGTGATCGTGAACAGAGTCGTCTGACCCTGAACCGTCGGATTCGGGTCGACCTCGAAGTACGGCAGAAGCAACGTCGCGGCCGGTGCGGTACCGATATCGCACGAGTCGTCGTTGTTCGTCGTCGTCGGGCCGGCGGCGATACCCGGCGCTCCAAATGCGAAGGTCGCGTCCGGAGTCTTCGTCAGGTGACGAGTCACGGCGAACGCAGATCCCGCCATCAGGAGGGTGGCCATCATGGCCAGAACCATTAATTTTTTCATGCTGTTCTCCTACACATCGATGATTGTTTGAATCTGATTGTTCGGAATGTGGTCACCCTCGCTCGACGATACGATCACCTCCCGCGCCGAATTTGAAAACTTGTCTTCCTATTCCAGTTTTGAGTAACAGTATTGCCTCTGAACCCAGAAGTCAATGCCTTGAGCGCATTTTTATGTGGTTACGACATAGGCTGATTGGACAAGATCGCGTGGATTATACCGAAACAGCACTTCTGCACAAGCACCAATCCTGTCCGGCGCCTCTCGGCGGGGGCTCCCCCTCCGCGGGGCTCGCGATGCGCGAATGATGCCCAAACGAAGCGCCGAGAAGGTTCGCGGGCGGCCGGACGGACCTTTCTCCACCCGGCCGCGAATCGAACCTTACTTCTTTCCAGGAGACGAATCCTTTGTCGCCGGGACCGGCCCACGGTTCAGAAAGACGTGAATCGAACCGTCGTTGACGCTGAGCGACGACGTGCCGGACGTCTCGTACATCACGATCACGTCAGGTCTTCCGTCGCCGTTGACATCCGCCACCGTGAGGTCGTAGTTGCGCTGCGGGGCGATCGTGAGCCCCTCGGTCTTCGCACGGGTGAAGCCACCCTTGCCGTCTCCGAGCTCGATCACGGCTCCACGCGGGTTGTACCGCGTATAGATGATGTCGAGATTGCCATCTCCGTCGAAATCGCCCACCCCCAGGCCGGCCACGCCTTCGTGACCGCTCCAGTGCGCGATCGGCGTCCGCTTGACGCCGTCTTTGGTGAAGGAGAGACGATCGACGCCTGTCAACTCCATGATCGACGGTTTCGGCACGACGGCCGCGTCGAGATCGGTCGGCCAGTACCGCACGTACGACAGGATGGCGTCGTCGCGTGTCTTCGATGAGAACTTGCCGGTCGCGCTGGCGAAGTAGTAGGCGAGCGACGGGATCAGGTCACCATCGTTTTCGACCGTCTTCCACTCGTTCGGTCCTTTACTGAGATAGACGATGTCCCAGCTACCCTGGAAGATGCTGCCGAAAACGTAGTCGGGATAGCGGTCGCCGTTGAAGTTCCCGACGGACATCCAATCGGCACCCGTCTTCACGCCGGGCTGGACGACGTCGATGCCCTGCCACTCGGTCCCCTTCTTCTTGTTCAGGTAGAGACGCACCTTGCCGTAGCGCGGATTCTCCATTCCCTGCACGCTCGGGCCTTCGGAGATGGCGACGATGTCGGGGTAGCCATCGTTGTTTGCATCGGTGACGGCGATACGGCGTGTGCCGAAGTCCTTCGGGAGACCTTCGCTCGATTCGCGGAAATTGCCCTTGCCGTCGCCGAGATAGACGAAGACGCCGGTGAGGTGAACGGCGAAGGCGACGTCGAGGTGACCATCCTTGTTGAAGTCGGCCACGACGGCGCTGCCGTAGTCGAAGGCATGAGGGAAGTTCGTCTTGTCCCAGATCTTCCAGTGACCTTTGCAGTCGCCGAGGAAGATGGCCGGATAGTTCGAGGTACCGCGCTGCGGCGGCACGACGAGATCGGGACAGCCGTCTTCGTTCATATCGCCGACGGAAAGGGAGTTTCGCCACGATCCCTCCTTCGGCAGGCCGTCGGAGGCCTCCTCGAAACGGATGGTCTTGTCACTCATCGGCGGTTCGAGAGCACTGAACTGCGGCCTGCTCTTCTCGAAGAACTTGATCTCCAGGTCGTTGTATCGGCTCTTCGGCACCGGGGTGGAACTGGCCCCGGTCGTCCCTGCCGGCGCCGGTTCCTCGGGATCGGCAATCCAGACCCATACGTATTTTTCGTTCTGCTGGTAGATCTCGAACGCGAAGTTCACCATCGCCAGAGGACGAACCGTTCCCTCTTCGCGATCGTAGGCAGCGAGGCGGCGCTCGTAGCGTTCGATGTGGAACGACTTTCCGAACCGCCAGAAGTGCTTGTTCAGATCGGGATTCGGGCCGGGATCTTCACCGGCAATCCGGTCGCGCCTGTGCTCGGGCGTCTCGGGATGGATCCAGGTCGGAACGCCGCCCTCGGGGATCTGGTCAGTACCGGCGGCAGCGGTCGCCGGTTTCGGCTGGCCCGCCGTTGATGGAGAAGAAACCTGGGCGAATGCACACGGCATCAGCGCGACGACGGCCACACTCATTGCGAGAATCAACTTCCTGTCGAACATTCATCTCTCCTGCTTCGGATTGTCGAGTAACGTCAAATGAGATCGGCCAGCGTCGCTTGCGCCCGGCGAAAGAAAAGCAGACCACCGGTGAAGAGCCCCGCGGCGACGATCAGAAGGAATACGATCGAACCGGCCGCAGGTAACGCCGCGGACAGCATGGCGCTCCGGAACAAACCGACGAGGGGCGTCATCGGATTCCATGCGAAGAAGCGCTCGAAGCGTCCAGCCACCGGATAAAGAATCGGGCTGAGATAGAAGAGGACCGAGAGCACGAATCCGAGAATCGGCATCAGATCGCGGAAGAAAACATAGCTCGCCGCCAGAAACCACCCCAGTCCCACCTGCATGGCGAACTGCAGCACGAGCGCCAGGGGAAGCAGCCACAGGCCGCGAAGCGACAGACCGCGTATCAGAAGGAACCCGCCGAAAAGACCGAGGGCGATCGATTCGAAGATCAGCGCCGAAGCGTGCGGAACGAGAACCAGAAGCTCGCTGCGGAAAGCCAGGCGGCGGACCATCGGCGCGTTGTCGACGATGCTCGTCGTCGACCGGATGATCCCTTCGTTCAACCCGAGCCACGGCAGCAGGCCCGCGATCAGAAAGTCGATGTAGTGCTTGTTCTCCGCCGCCGGGCCGCGGGTGAACATGTACGTGAAGACAAACCAATAGAGGATGACGAGACTCAGCGGCTGCAGGACCGCCCAGAGAACGCCGAGGGCGGAGCCGGTAAAGCGCGCGTGGAAGTCTCTTTTGACGAGTTCCCGGAGGAGGTGGACATTTTTGTACGTTTTCGGGACCCTCTGGACTTGACAGCGGCGCAGCAAGTCCGTAGATTGCGGTGAGTTTATGGTTCCCGCAGCATAAAAGTCAACGAAACCCCTCATGAATAAGCCAGCACAGCTCGAGCTCGTCGGACGAAAAATCCGCCAGCTTCGTCGGCAGCGCAAGCTGACCCAGGTGGAGCTCGCCGATCGCATCGGCGTGCATCAGTCCGACCTCTCCCGGATGGAACAGGGTGAGTACAAAGTCGGTCTCGACACCCTGCTGAAGATCCTGGGGACGTTCGACATGAGCATCGGCGACTTCTTCGACGAAGGGAACCGTAGCGAGACGGTGGTGCAGAAGTATCGCAGCCTCAGCCCGACGGCGCAGAAGGAAGTGGAAAGCTTCATCGAATTTAAGCGCGCCCAGGAAGAGGATGGCTCGTGGGATTCAGACAGTGGGGAGAGCGAGGGTGACGATGTCTGAGCTGAACAGCCGCATCGAGGATCTGCGCCAGGATGCTCTGGCGAAGGTCCGTGCAGAAGAATTCGATGATGCGCTCGCCGTGTATGACGAGGCGCTGACGCTGGCCACGGACGAAGAAGTCCGCGAGCTGATCACGATCAACAAAGGACACGCCCTCATCGCGGCCGAGCGCACAGGACCGGAAGTGAAGGCGCTTCCGATGATCCTGATGCGGCGCCGCAACCCGCATCACACGTTCCTCTCGTCGTACGCGCTGATGTACACGCACCGTCTGACCAGCGAAACAAAGCGGGCCATCTTCTACGGTCAGATCGCACTGGAAGCGGCCACCCAGGCGGAGCAGACGTTCTGGAAGCTGGCCGCGCTCAACGAGCTCGGGATCGTATACGCGATGGATTCGCAGTTCCCGAAGGCGATCGAGTCCTACGAGGCAGCGCTGGAATCGATTGCCACTCTTGATGACGCGTCGCAGCAGAACTTCTCACGCGTCGCGATTTACCAGAACCTCGGCGAGTCTCTTCTTCACGTGGGCGAGACGGTCAAAGGCATTCGGATGATCGAAAAGATCCTCGATCAGATTCAGGTGCCAAGTTCGCTCTCGGATTCCTATATCGATCTCTGCTACGGCTATCTCGATCTGGAAGATTACGAACGGGCGCGCCAATACGGTGAGAAGAGCCTCGAGTGCGCCGCCGATTCGCGTCAAGTGAGAAATGCGCACTATCTCCTCGGTGAAGCCGCGTACAAACTCGGCGACGTCGATGCCGCTGAGCAGCACTTCGAAGAGCTTGCACGCTTCTACCCGCAGTTCCGCCATCTGAAGAGTCTTCTGTTTGCGATCGATCTTCGGTCGATGATCAACCTGAAACTATGAAACGTCTTCTGGTCTCGCTCGCCCTCGTATTCATCGCCGCAGCCGCCTTCGGTCAGGTTGCCGACCGCGATGTCGTCGTGACGCCGGATGGAATCGTCTACACCGTCGAGGCCCAGACCCCGCCGGAAGACAGTTCAATGGTTGCCATGCAGACGCTCGCGCTCACCATCCAGAACGGTACGGATGTCAGTCATCTCTACGTGCCTGACTCCATGACATCGGGCTACCACTTCGGCGGCGCTCTGGCCTACGACTCCGATTCAAATACCCTTTTTGTTCTCTGGATCCACTCGGATGACGGCTATTCGACCGAGCTGTTGCTGACGTCGTTCCACGGCGGCAAGTGGGAGCCGGCGGTGTCCATCGACGACGAGCCCTATCGTCGCCGCAGCAATCTTCGCCTCGGCATCACCCGCCGCGTTTCTCAGCTCCAGACCGATGGTTCCTACGCCGATGTTCCGGCGCTTCTGCTTCATGCGGTGTGGTGGGAAGAGTCGGGGAAGAGTGAAGCGGCGCGCTACGCGCTGCTGACGACCGAGAAGGGCGCTCTCTCTTCGATCGAGATTCACTCGCTCGAGGAGTTCGTAGCACCCGCCGACGAGGTCTACAACGCGGTCGATGCCACCTTCAACAAAGAAATCCTGCGTCATCCGGCCATCGTCAGCCCGCCGATGCAGAGCACCGTGGATGTGGTTTTCGGCGACACGAAGTCGAACTCGATCCACAGCCTGACGCTTCATCCGATCGCGGACGCGCGCGTGCATATCCCTGTCGGAATCGGTGGCGGAAACGGTGGTCCCAAGCCTCGGAGCCTGGCCGCCCCGCCAACCTTCTCCGCCGACTGGAAGGGCACAATCACCGTAATCCAACGCTCCGACCGTCTCGTGTTCGCGAATGCCAGTGATACATCGCTCAGCTACATCATGTACGCGAATGGAACATGGACGTCCGTGAAGTCGATCGCCATCGATGCCCGGTTCCCGGCCGTGGCAGCGCTGGCAGCGATCGACAAGATGTTGAGCACGCAGTAGCAACCCTCACACGCAACCTGACGCAAAGAGCCGGCGATGTTCGCCGGCTCTTTTGTTTTCGTAGATGCTCGGCCCTAGCCGGGGCCGATCAGGCACCGCCATTGCTCAGTCCCTTCACGGAGGTACTCCGTGAACTGGTTCAATCTCTCGGTCCTGGGCTGGGTCATCCTGATCGCCGCGCTGGCAATTGGCGCTTACAAGATGCACGTGCCGACCATCTGGATCGCCATCGCCACGCTGGCGTTGCTCGGCATCGGCGTCATCGCCTCGGTGGCAAAAGCGAAGCCGCGCATCTGACCTCGGGAAACACAAACGGCCCGGCGGATCGGATCCGCCGGGCCGTTGCGTTACAGGGCGTGGCACGGTGCGTGAGAGTTAAAGCTTGTAGACGGTGAACGCGATCAGCAGCGCGTAGATGACCAGCGACTCGATGAGAGCGAGACCGATGATCATCGAGAGGCGGATCGCGCCTGCCGCGCCCGGGTTGCGGGCGATGCCCTCGACCGATGCGGCGATGGCGCGGCCCTGACCGATGGCGCCCGCGGCTGCGGCAATGCCGAGAACGAATGCCGCGGCAATCACGCCCCACCGAACTCCCGACTTCGCGGCCGTTGCCTGGGTAATCGGGTCCTGCGGCGTGCTTTGCGCAAACACCGCGCTGGCCATCATCACGATGAACAGAGCGAACAAGACGAATTTGAACTTGCTCATTACCTATCCTCCTTTCCTTAAATCTTGTGAATCATCAATTGCGAAAAATTCAGTGTTCTTCCACCACGGTGGCCCCGGCCAGGTAGACCATCGTCAGCATGATGAAGACGAAGGTCTGAAGAAAGGCACCGAAGATGCCCAGCCCCATCATCGGCCAGGGAATGACAAAGGGGAGTATCCCCATGAAGATGCCGGTGGCGGAATGCTCGCCGAAGATATTGCCGAACAAGCGCATCCCGAGAGAGAGGATACGGGCCAGATGCCCGATGATCTCGATGGGAATCATCAGCGGCGCCAGAATGGGCAGGGGCCCCATGAAGTGCTTGAGGTAGTGCACCACGCCCTGCGTCCGGAAGCCCTGCCAGTTGTAGTAGAGAAACGCGGTGAGGGCCAGAGCGAAGGTCGTATTCGGATTGCTCGTGGGCGGCTGCAGGAAAAAGAAGATCCCGAAGATGTTGGAGACGAAGATGAACGCGGCGAAGCCCCCGATGATGTACAGGAAGCGATCGCCATCGTGGCCGATGATGTCGTGGAGCAGGCCTTTCAGGCCGCTGACGACGAGCTCCAGGATCTGCTGAAAGTTGCCGGGTTTATCGCGGCTGATCTTCCGCGCCATGAGTGGAAAAACGACGATGCTGATCAGCAGGACCAGCAGCGCCATGACGACGTGATCGGGGATGTCCCAGGCAAAGCGATGCTGCACGCTGTGCCATAGCGCGTTGACCGGTGCGTAAAGAATCGAGCTTTCGTGTTCCATCAGTTTTATTCATCGGCGAAGCTTCGGAACGTCGAATACACAGCTTCACCCATGATTCCCACCACCACGACCGAGAATCCCAGTAACACACTTACGGCATTGATACGAGCGACGAAGATTGTGACCGAAAGCGCCGCACCTAGGAGAGCGTATCGCAACAGAGTACGGACTGTCAGTCTCCCGAGGTGCCGGCGCGGCGTCGGTTGGAGCAGGGCTTCAACGATCTCCTCCAACCAAAGAAAGTTGATCATAGTGACGAGGCCACTGCAAGTCAATCCGATCAATCCGCGCCATCCGCCGGTGATCAGGACAGGCACCAGAAAGACCACCCATGCACCCACGGCAATGCGCCGGATGCGCCGCAGGACGACGCCGGAGGGCTCATCCTGAGCTGCCGTCGTCATTCGTCATTCTTTTCGTAAGCCGATCCGGAAGAGGTTGATGAACGCGGCGATGATACCGAACCCGGTGAAGATCCATGTCAGCCACGGCGTAGTGTTGAAGAGCTTGTCCATCCCCCACCCCCAACCGTAGCCGAGGCCAATGGCGATCGGGAACATGAGTCCGATCGAGGACGCCTCCAGGAGCTGTTCGTTCTGGCGCAGCTTCTTGCCGGGACCGCTGTCGTTATCGTTCGGCATGGGGTGTGAGCGCGGCGCGGCCTGCGATGTTGCTCGAAGAGGCGATGACCTGATCGATCATCGGCGCGGGAAGGATACCCAGCGCCAGCGTGACGATGAGACAGAGGCCGGCCACGATCTTGAGCGGCGTCGTGATCGCGAACTCCGCCTCGACCCCTTCGCGCAGGTACATCGCCACGACCAGGCGGAGGTAGTAGAACATCGACACCGCCGACATCAGCACGGCGATGACGGCCAGCCAGCCGAAGCCGGCCTGCACAGCGGCCGCGAAGAGAAAGTACTTGCCGATGAATCCTGCCGTCGGCGGAATGCCGCCGAGCGAAAGGAGGAAGATGACCATGGCGAACGCCCAGAGCGGCGCACGGCGGCTGAGTCCTTCGAAGTCATCGACCCGCTCGCCGGCGTACTGGTGGCGGCGCAGCATCAGCACCGTCGTCCAGATGCCGAGGTTCGCGAAGATGTAGACGATCGAGTAGACCAGGATGCCGCGCAGGCCGAGCGTGTTGAGCGAGATGATGCCGAGAAGGACGTAGCCGGCGTGCGCGATCGATGAGTATCCGAGCATCCGCTTGACGTTGTCCTGCGTGATCGCGGCCAGGTTGCCGAGGATCATCGATAGGGCGGAAATCGTGGCCAGAACGTAGTTCCACTCGAGATGAAAGTCGTGCAGGCCGACGTAGAAGATGCGCGCGAAGATGGCGAAGGCCGCCGCTTTGGAGCCCGTCGAGAGAAACGCGGCGATCGGCGTCGGAGCGCCTTCGTATACGTCGGGCGTCCAGACGTGGAACGGGACCGCGGCGATCTTGAAGCAGAGCCCCGCGCCGAGCAGCATGATCCCGAACATCAGCGCGTCGTTGGTGACGATCGTCGACATGGCGGCGGCGATGTCTTGCAGGTTGAGCGAGCCGCAGACGCCGTAGATGAGCGAGATCCCGTACAGCAGGATGGCTGAGCTGACCGCTCCGAGGATGAAGTACTTCATCGCCGCCTCGGTGGACTTCAGCTCGCTTTTGTAGAAGCCTGCCAGGATGTAGCTCGAGAGCGACAGCAGCTCCAGGCCGATGTAGATGGTGATGAGGTGCACGCCCGAGGCCATGAACATCATGCCGCAGAGGGCGAAGCCGAGGAGCGAGTAGTACTCCCACGGCGAATAGCGCCCTTCCTTGAGGAAGTCGTCGGACATCATCACCAGCATGGCGATGGCGGCGATGAAGAGCAGCTTGAAGAAGATCGAGAAGGGGTCTAGAGCGAACATCGCCTGCAGCTGGCGCGACTGATCGATGGTCTCGACGGCATGGGAGCAGATGATCAGCGATCCCGCGGTGATGGCGAGCAGGACGATCGTCAACCATTTCGCCGACAGCCGCGCGCCCCGCGCGCCCATGACCGGCACGAGCAGGAGCGCCGAGGCGCCTGCCGTGAGGATGATCTCCGGCAGGAGATAGATCATGTCGTTCCAGGTCATCGCGTGGTCTCGACCGCGCTGACGACGACCGGCGCGGCCGGCGGATACGTCAGCGGCTGTCTGTCAAAGTACGTCGGATCGACTTTGCGGACGATGTAGTTGACCGGCTCCTCGATAACGTCGAAGAAGACGGCCGGCTTGATGCCGATCCAGACCATCAGGAAGACGAGCGCCAGGAGCATACCGAGCTCGCGGCGGTTGACGTCCGGAATGTTCTTGTTCGCCGGGTTGTCGAGCGGGCCCCAGAAAACGCGCTGGTAGAGCCACAACAGGTAGGCAGCGCCGAGGACGATGCCGGCGGACGCGAACGATGCCCAGACGATCGACTTGTTCGCGGCGCCGAGCAGGATGGTGAACTCGCCGATGAACCCGTTGAGCGCGGGAAGTCCCATCGACGAAAGTGCGGCGATAAGGAACAGCGTCGCGTACACCGGCATCTGCTTGGCCAGCCCGCCGTAGTCCGCGATCATGCGCGTGTGCCGCCGCTCGTAGATGATGCCGACCAGAAGGAAGAGCGCGCCCGTTGAGATGCCGTGGTTGATCATCTGCAGGACCGAGCCTTTGAGCCCCATCGGATTGAGCGCGAACATCCCCAGCATGACAAAGCCGAGGTGCGAGACCGATGAATACGCCACCAGCTTCTTCATATCCTTCTGCACCAGCGACACGAGCGCGCCGTAGATGATGCCGATGATCGACAGGACCACGATCGGCACGATGAGCTGCTTCGTGGCGTCCGGCAGGATCGGCAGCGCGAAACGCACGAAGCCGTAGGTGCCCATCTTCAGCAGGACGGCGGCCAGGATGATGGAGCCTGCCGTGGGCGCTTCGACGTGGGCGTCCGGCAGCCAGGTATGGAACGGGAACATCGGCACCTTGATGGCGAAGCCGAGGAAGAAGCCGATGAAGATCCAGAACTGCAGCGCCGGCGGGATCAGGTGTCCGATGTTGTGGTACTGCAGGACCGAGAACGTCGCCGCGTTGCCGAGCCCTTTGATGTTGAGGAACGGAATGCCGCCGTCGTTGAAGAAGTAGAGGGCCAGGATCGACAGCAGCATGACCACCGATCCGGTGAGCGTGTAGAGGAAGAACTTGATGGCCGCGTACAGCTTCCGCGGCCCGCCCCAGATGCCGATGATGAAGTACATCGGCACGAGCATGATTTCCCAGAAGACGTAGAAGAGGAAGAAGTCGAGCGCGCAGAAGGTGCCGATCATGCCTGTCTGCAGCAGGAGCAGGAGGATGTAGTACTCCTTCTGTCGGTGATCGATGGCCGAATACGACGAGACCACGGCGATGATGCCCATGAACGTGGTCAGGAGGATGAGCAGAAGCGAAATGCCGTCGATGCCGAAGTCGTACTGCACGCCGAGTGAGGGGATCCAGGTGTACGTTTCGCGGAACTGGAAGAGATGCGCGCCGGTGCCGTGCGGATCGAAGTTGAACCAGAGATAGAGGGAGACGATGAAGTCGACGACGGCGAAGATCGTGGCCGTATAGCGGATGGCCGTGCCATTCTCTTTTCGAACGAAGAAGAGGATGACGATCGCGCCGATCAGCGGGATGTAGGTGACAAGGTTGAGAATGCCCATCTTCCGTCGTTCCCCTTAAGGCTTCGTAAACAAATAGACCGCGGCGACGAGGACGATTCCGCCCCCCATCACCAGCGCATAGTTCTGGACGAATCCGCTCTGCAGCTTGCGGAAGAGGCGCGAGCCGCCGCGCGCCGAGGAGCCCACCCCGTTCACCGCCCCATCGACGACGTAGCGGTCGAAGAGCCATGAGCCGTGGCCGAGAAGAATCACCGTCACGTTCCGGACGCCGTTGACGATGCCGTCGATGATGTTCGCATCGAACCACGACAGCACCCGGCTGAAGGCGAGCGTGCCGCCGACGAAGACGAAGTTGTAGAACTCATCGACGTAGTACTTGTTCTCGAGCAGCCTGTGGAGGAAGGCGAACTTCAATCGCAGCCGCGTTGCAAGCGCGAACGACGGATCCTTTTTGTACAGGATGTAGGCGATGAGCCAGCCCAGGGTGGCCACGGCGATCGAAGAGAGGATCAGTAGCGCATCCTGCATGTGACCGGCCTCGGCGAACTCGAAGCGTTCCCCGCCGAGCGGCAGCAGCACCGGCAGCAGCCAGCGCTGGAACCAGGTCGGGTGACCACCGCCGAACATCTCCGGCAACCCGACGAATCCGCCCACGACCGCGAGGATGGCCAGCACCCACAACACGCCTGTCATGCTCCATGGCGATTCGTGCGGCGCGTGTACCTCGAGGTTGTGCCCGTGCGCCTTGTCCGAGTGGGCATCCCCTTGATCGAGATGCAGTTGTCCGGGGATGAGATCGTGGCCGGCGTGCTCGGGCTCCGATTCCGGATGACCTTCGACATGCGCGGCGCGATAGTCGCCGGAGAAGGTCATGAAGTAGAGGCGGAACATGTAGAAGGCCGTGCAGGTCGCGGCCACCATACCCAGGAAGTAGAGGAAGCCGTGATGCTCGAACGTCGTGGCCAGGATCTCGTCCTTGGAGAAGAAGCCTGCCAGCGGCGGGAAGCCGGCGATGGCGATGCAGGCGATGAGCATGGTCATGCGCGTTTTCGGCATGTACTTGCGCAGGCCGCCCATCTTGCGCATGTCCTGTTCGCCGCCGCAGCCGTGGATCACCGAGCCAGCGCCGAGGAAGAGGCAGGCCTTGAAGAAGGCGTGCGTCATGACGTGGAAAATCGCCGCCGTGTAGGCGCCGACGCCCGCGGCCAGGAACATGAACCCGAGCTGCGAGACCGTCGAGTAGGCCAGCACCTTCTTGATGTCGTTCTGGGCGATGCCGATCGTTGCCGCGAAAATCGCCGTCACCGCCCCGACGGTGGCCACCACCAGCATCGCCGTCGGCGAGAGGCGGAAGAGGACGTTCGAGCGGACGACCATGTAAACGCCGGCCGTGACCATCGTTGCGGCATGGATGAGCGCGGAGACCGGCGTCGGACCGGCCATGGCGTCCGGCAGCCAGACGTACAACGGAATCTGCGCCGACTTGCCGCACGCTCCGACGAAGAGGAGGATGCAGATCGTCGTGGCCACGCCGGTATAGGCGGCCGGATTGGCGCTGGCGAGCGCGAAGACTTTGCCGTAGTCGGCGGTGCCGAAGGTGTTGAAGATGTAGAAGATGCCGAGGATGAAGCCAAAGTCGCCGATACGGTTGGCGACGAACGCTTTCTTGCCGGCATCGGCGGCGAAGTTCTTGTCGTAGTAGAAGCCGATCAGCAGGTACGAGCAGAGCCCCACCCCTTCCCACCCGACGAACATGACCATGTAGTTCGCCCCGAGAACCAGGAGCAACATCATGAACATGAAGAGGTTGAGGTAGGTGAAGAAGCGGGTGTAGCCCTCTTCATGCGACATGTAGCCGGTGGCGTAGACGTGGATGAGGAAGCCGATCCACGTGACGATCAGCAGCATGGTGCAGGAGAGGGTGTCGATGCGGAAGGCGAAGTCGACGGCGAAGCTGGCGATGTTGCCGGCACCGACATGCCCGAGGCCCGCTGGAATCCAGGTATACCAGGCGTGCTGGAACGCGGACGACATCCCACCGCTGACGTAACCGATCACGGTCCATGCGGCGAGCAGCGCCGAGAGACCGGTCGATCCGAGGGCGACGATGTTGGTAATCGTGCGGTTCTTCGGCGTGTGCGGGTTTGCGGCCGCGCGCAATCCGTTGATCAGTGCGCCGAGCGCAGGCAGCAGCGGGATGAGGAGGAGGATGGTCGGATCAACCATTCAGCGACCTCGCGTCATCGACATTGATCGAGCTCTTGAGACGATACAACTGGATGATGATGGCCAGGCCGACGGCTGCTTCTCCCGCCGCGACGGTGATGATGAAGATCGTGAAGATCTGTCCTTCCAGCGATGCGAAGCGTTGCGAGAAGGCGACGAGGTTGATGTTGACCGCGTTCATCATCAGCTCCACCGCCATCAGGACGGTGATCATGTTGCGGCGGATGATCACTCCCACCAGGCCGACGGCGAAGAGTGTCCCCGAGAGCATCAGGTAGGCCTCGGTGCTTGGAATGGCGTCAGGCACTCATGGCCTCCTTTACCTCGTGCTCCGTCTCGACGCGCTCGAGCATGTACGCCGGCACGTTCTCCTCTTCGATCGCCGACAGCTCGCGCTTGCCGATGACGATGGCGCCGATCATGGCGACGAGCAGGAAGAGCGAGGCCACTTCGAACGGGACCAGGTAGTCGGTATACAACGCCATCCCCACGGCCTCGGAATTGCCGACCACTTTGCCGCGGCGGAACAGCTTGCGGACGACCGTGCCGTCCGGCTGTTTCACCTTGCGATGACGATACGTGTACGTCGAGCGCAGCGCCTTATCACTCGAAACCGGATCGTGGTAAACGCCGGGCCGCACGAGCGTTACGAAGAGGAGAAACACCGCCAGGCCGACGACGAGCCCACCCTTCCAGAAATTCGAGAGGACGCGCTCGTCGGGCAGATGCCGGACGTTGATCAGCATCACCACGAAGAGGAAGAGCACCATGATGCCGCCGGCGTAGACCAGCACCTGCACCGCGCCGACGAACTCCGCGTCCTTCATCACGAAGAGCACGGCTACGCAGAGAAACGTCAGCAGCAGGAAGAGCGCGGAGTGCACCGGGTTCCTCATGGCCACGACCAGGATCGAAGCCGCAACCGCCACGGTGCCGACGAGGAAGAAGACGAGCAGGGCTGGACTCATGCCGTCCCTCCCTCGATCTTCTTCTTCTCCAGTGATTCATCGGCCGGAAGTCCGGCGTACTCCGGCCGTCCTTCCCAGTACTCGAGCTGCTGCATGTTGAAATAGAGATCGCTGCGGTCGTACGTGGCCAGCTCGTAGGTCTTCGTCGTCAGCCAGATCGACTTCGGCTTGGTCGGGCAGGCCTCTTCGCAGAGCGAGCAGAACATGCAGCGCTTCACGTCGATGTCATAGCGGTCCAGGACCTTGAGCTTCCTCATCTTGCCGTCGACTTCGCGCTGCTCGTCGTGGACGTCGATGTAGATGATGTCGATCGGGCAGGCCAGCGCGCAGAGCTTGCAGGCGATGCAGCGGTCGAAGGAAAACTTGAACATGCCGCGGAAGCGGTTGGCCGGCTCGAGCCGCTCTTCCGGATAGCGGATCGTCACCTTCGGTTTGAACAGCTCCCGAAGGGTAGTCTTCAACCCCTCGAGCATGTCGAGGAGAAGAAACTTGTCGGTCCACCTAGGCTTCGGATACTCGACGTGCATGGGTCACCTTTGCGCGCGGCCGGAGCAACAGATATAGCGTGAATGCGATGATCGCCGCCCCGGCGATCGACAGCACGACTTCCCCCTGGAAATTGAGCTCCTGCCCGAGGAGCACCACGATGGCGGTCACGGCGATGTTCGCCAGCGCCAGCGGAATCATCCACTTCCATCCCAGATCCATGAGCTGATCGAAGCGGAAGCGCGGGAAGGTGGCCCGGAACCAGATGTACATCAGCATGAAGACCATCACCTTGGTGATGAAGATCAGCGCACCGAGGATGCCGCCTGCCAGCCCCATGCTCCGCAGCACGCCCGTGGTCAGGCCGTAGCCGTTGATGGCCATGGTCCAACCGCCGAAGAAAAGGCTGACCATGAGGCAGCAGTTGACGATCATCGACGAGTATTCAGCCAGCATGAAGAAGGCGAACTTCATCGCCGAGTACTCGGTGTGATAGCCGGCCACGAGCTCCGACTCCGCTTCCGGCAGGTCGAACGGCGTGCGGTTGTTCTCCGCGTTCATGGCTACGAGGAAGATGAACGCGGCGATGAGCTGCGGGAAGAGGTTCCAGATGTGGTCCGCCTGGTAATTGATGATGCGCACCAGGTCGAAGCTGCCGCAGAGCATCAGCACGCCGACGATCGACAGGCCGAACGGCACCTCGTACGAAACCATCTGCGCGGCGCTACGCAGGCCGCCCATCAGCGAGTACTTGTTGTTCGAGGCCCAGCCGCCGAGGATGATGCCGTAGACGCCGGTCGAGGTCAGCGCCAGGATCAGCAGCAGCCCGACATTCACATGCGTCACCACAAACGTCGGCGGCGGCCCGTACGGGATCAGACAGAAGACCAGGAAGGCCGGAATCAGCGGCAGCATCGGTCCGAGGAAGTAGGCAACCTTCTCCGAGCTCGAGGGAACGATGTCTTCCTTCAGGATGAACTTGATCGGGTCGGCGACGATCTGTGCCAGTCCCCACGGAATCCCGAACTCCCGTCCGACGCGGTTCGGCCCGAGGCGCGCCTGCATCAGTCCGAGCAGCCGGCGCTCCACCCAGTTCATCGCCGCGACGATGACCTGCACGACGATGAAGGCCACGAGGAACTTGACCAGAGGCCAGATGAGGTAGCGCATGAGGAGGTCGAGCGTCATTGGCGTACCCCCGTTGAAATCAGAAGGCAGAAGGCAGAAGGCAGAAGTGCTTCGCTCGGCCACCATTTCGGGCTTTGCCGCCAACTTCTGCTTTCTGCCTTCTGCCTTCTGACTTTGATCACCGGTCCACCTCACCGAGCACGATATCAATCGTCCCGATCAATGCCACCAGATCAGAGACCAGGTGTCCCTTCGCCATCGCCGGCAGCGCCTGCAGGTTCACAAACGAGGGCGGGCGCACGTGGCAGCGATAGGCGCTCTGCGATTTACCGTCGGAGATGATGTAGTAGCCCAGCTCCCCTTTCGGCGACTCGATGGAGTGATAGACCTCGCCTTCGGGTGGCCGCACCACTTTCGAGATCTTCGCCTTGATGTCGCCGGCCGGTGTGGCCTTGACGAGCGGGATGCACTGTTTGAGGATCCAGTTGGACTGCCGCATCTCTTCCATCCGGACCAGGTAGCGGTCGTAGGTATCGCCGTTCTTGCCGATGGGAATCTCGAACTTCAGCTCCGCGTAGCACTCGTAAGGCTGCGCGCGCCGAAGGTCCCACTCCACTCCCGAGCCGCGCAGCGGCGGGCCGGTGATGCCCCAATCGATGGCATCCTCGGGGGAGATGACGCCGATGCCGACGGTGCGCTTCTTCCAGATGCGGTTGTTCGTCAGCAGCGACTCGTACTCGTCGACGGCATTCTCGAACTTGTCGACGAAGGTCTCCACGCCGTCGAGCCAGTCCGGCGGCAGATCGTCGGGCATGCCGCCGATGCGCATGCAGTTCAGCGTCAGGCGCGCCCCGCAGTACTCCTCGAAGAGATCGAGCACCTGCTCGCGTTCGCGGAAGCAGTAGAAGAACGGCGTCATCGCGCCGATGTCGATGGCGTGCGTGGCCAGCCAGAGAAGATGCGACGAGATCCGCTGCAGCTCGCTGAGCATCACGCGCATGAGCTGGGCGCGCTTCGGAATCTGCTTGGTGATCCCCATCAGCTTCTCGACCGTCTCCACGAAGCCGAGATTGTTCGTGGCCGAGGCGACGTAATCCATCCGGTCCGTATGCGGGATGCACATCGGATAGGACATGTTCTCGAACAGCTTCTCGGTGCCGCGATGGAGGTAGCCGATGATCGGCTTGGCGTCGATGATCCGTTCGCCGTCAATCTTCAGGATCACCCGCAGCACCCCGTGCGTCGACGGATGCTGGGGACCGAAGTTGACCTCCATTTCGTGAACGTCAAACATTGCGACCACCCGCCCGAGCTGTTAGCTCATAGCTCTTAGCTCTTAGGAACGGCGAGTCGATGACGCTGGTCGCGCAAGTTCTGCTAAGAGCTAAGAGCTGACAGCTAAGAGCTTTCCTCATGCCTTCCCCGCCCCCGCCATCAACTGCTTCAGCATCGACTCGGTCTCGTCCTCGCCCGGGACGCAGAGAGTGATGTCCGTGGTCTCGCCGCTTGCCAGGGCGGCGGCGTAGCCTTCGCAGTCCCAGCCGCAGGCGGTGCAGTCGGTCTGGGCCATGGCGGCGAAGAGCTTGTCTTTCAGGCTGCCTTCTTTGGCCAGCTCCATCCGTTCCGGAAGCGCCTTTTCCGGATCATGCCACGGCGCATCCTCCGTGGGCTGGGCCGTGTCCGCGACGACGCCGGCAAGCTCCGGCGCCGGCGGTTGTCCCCCCTCCGCGGCACGGGCCGCGATCTCGGCGACCGGCCACGTGCCGTAATGCGTCCATTCGCCCTTGTAGATGTTGACGTCTTTGACGTCCTTGCCGGTCGATCCCGCTCTCGGTCCTCCACCCTCGGGGAAGACCTCCGGGTAGATGCGCGCGCCGGTGTCGATGCCGCGAATCGGAAAGTCTTTGCGCAGCGGGTGGCCGTTGAAACCTTCCCACATCAGGATGCGCTCGAGGTTCGGATGACCGTCGAACACGATACCGAGCATGTCGAACGTCTCGCGCTCATGCCAGTTTGCCGTCTTCCATACCGAGGTCACCGAAGGGATCGGAGTGTTCTCGTCGGTCGTGACCTTGAGCCGGACGCGGTTGTTCTTCGTGAAGGAGTAGAGCGTGTACGACACGCCGAAGCGATCGCCGGTCCAGGACGGGTAATTCGAGTAATCGACTCCCGAGAGATCGACGAGGTAGTTGAACCCGTCGTCCTTGAACGCCTGCGCCACCTCGGCAATACGGTCCCGATCGACCGTCAGCGAGATCTCAGCGACGAACTCTTTCGCCCCGATGATGGCGTCGCCCGCGCGCTCGCAGGCACGCGCAACGAGCGGATCGCGCTTGATCTCGTCGACGCTTCGCGCTGCCGGCGCCGCTGGGGCGGCGGGCGCAGCTGGCTTTGGCTGTTCGGGAACTTCAGTCATAGGTGGTAGTCAGTGACCGCGATCAGCGGCCAGCTAGTTGATCTCTTCCTCTGTTTCGGGCGTTTCGGGCGTTTCGGGCGTTTCGGGCGTTTCGGGCGTTTCGGGCGTTTCGGGGGCGACTGCCTCGGCAACCTGCGCGGGTGCTGCAACTGGCGCCGCCTTCGCCTTTTTCTCTTCGACGATCGGAGTCCGCTTGATACCCGAGATCGGCGCCTGCTTCAACTGCGCTTTGGCCTGCTCCGCGCGAAGCGCCGGCCCTTCATGCACCGGCCGGAGCGAATCGCGCACGGCCGCGCGGGCGAAGTCGTACGACTCCCCTCCCTTGCGGATGACGTGCATCTTCTCGATCTTTTTCTGCAGCTCCATCAGCCCCCAGATCAACGCCTCGGGGCGCGGCGGGCAGCCGGGGATGTAGACGTCGACGGGGATCAGCCGGTCCACCCCCTGCGTCACGGCGTAGGTGTCGTATGGACCCCCGCACGTCGCGCACGAGCCCATGGCGATGACCCACTTCGGATCAGGCATCTGGTCCCACAGCCGGCGGACGATCGGCGCCATTTTTTCGGTGACGGTGCCGGAGACGATCATCAGGTCGGCCTGCCGCGGCGTGGCGCGGAAGACCTCGGCGCCGAAGCGGGCCATGTCGTGACGCGGATCGAGGACGGCCATCATCTCGATGGCGCAGCAGGCCAGCCCGAACTGCATCGGCCAGAGAGACGACTTACGTGCCCAGTTGAAAAACTTGTCGACGGAAGTAGTGAGAACGTTTGGATCGAAGCGGTTTTCGATCAGACCCATGAAAGAACCTTCCTCTTCCACGCGTACACATACCCGACGAGCAGGATCGCCAGGAAGACCCCCATCTCGATCGCGCCAAACCAGCCGAGCTGTTTGAAGCGGATCGCCCAGGGGAAGAGGAAGACCGTCTCCACGTCAAAGATGATGAAGAGGACGGCGATCAGAAAGTAGCGGACCGAAAAACGGTGATCGAAGGCCAGCGAGCTGGCCGGGACGCCGCACTCGTACGGCTCCAGTTTGACCTTGCCGCCCCGCGAGGCGCGGACAAGCGGGGTAATGACGAACAAAGTCAGTACGGGGAGGGAGATAACGATGGCCGCAGCCACCAGGAGCACTGAATAGTTCGCCATTTTTCGCCCGTCCGAAAGACCGCCGGTATTGTAAACGCCGACTGACAGGAGTCAACCATTCGTTGAGATTCCTGCGAGTCAGAACAGTTTCGTTTGAAAACCCCACTCCTCGCGCCCCATCCCGCGCTCCTGCGCGAGCACGCGGATGTCGGCTCCGATCCCATCCGGCAGGATGAGCCTCCGGGCATCGTCGCGCGCTTCGAGCAGCGCGATGCCGCCCTCGGCGTTGTCGACGGTAACCTCTCCGATCGGTTTCAGCAACTCGTGCTCCGCCGCGCCGAGGGCCAGTAGGAACTTCGCCTGGATATCGAAGAACCGGGTGGCGAAGAACTGCCTCTCGCCCGTAAGCCGAAGATCGTCGAAGTTGATGTGCGCCGTCAGATCCTGTTCGCCGGGATTGACGAGAAGATCGCGGCTGACGCGATGCCGCGAATACGCCGCCGCCGTCCCGAAGCGTCGCATCCGCCCGCGAAACAGCTTCGTCTGCGGCAACCCGTAGTCGAAGGTCACGATCAACCCCTTTTGCACGAAGCGGCAAAGGTCATCGTAAAGGGCCGCCCATTCTAGGGAGACGTCGGCAAACTGACCATCGTCCAGCTCGACGCCCCGCTCCGCGAAGTATTCGTCGTACCGCGCATCCGCCTCATGCTCGGTCCAGTCGAGAGCACCGTCGCGCTCCGTCACCCATAGTTCGTGCAACTCGTCCCCCCGCTGAACCAGCCGCGCGAAGGGCAGCGCATCGAACAGCTCATTATTAATGATGAGACGGGTCTCGGCGGGTGGGATATCGCCGAGAGACGCGGCGTAGGTGACGCCCGGATGCGGTTGGGCCCGGCCGAGGTTGCGATCAACGCCGAAGAACGCGCAAGGTGTTTCTCCGACCCCCGATCCCCGACCCCCGACCCCCTTGGCCAACGCACCGATGAGCGCGCCATCCCCGCACCCGATGTCCACGACCTGCGACACAACGTCGCCGGCACGGCTCAAAAACTCATCGACGAGCTTGCCGACAGAGAATGAAAACAGCGGGCTGAGCAGAGGTGAGGTGATGAAGTCCCCTTCCCGTCCCACCGGCGATTCCGGCCGCGCGTAGTAGCCGAGCTCAGGGTGGTAGAGCGCCAGCTCCACAAAGTCTCGAAACGGCAAGTCACTATGAATCAGTGAGTTGTGCAGAACGTCGGACAGCGATCGCTCGCCGGGCATCGGAGCATCCTACACCGGCCGCACATCCCCGATTCATCGTCGTTTCGAGCGTGGCACCAGCGTTGCGATATTCGTCCTCATCCCTCATCCTTCATCCTTTCACCGGAGGCTCCATGATTCGCAAGACATCGATTCTTCTCCTTGCCGCGCTCCTCGCCGCTGCCTGCGCGACGAATGACCCCAATCAAAAGACCAAGGAGGGAGCGGGAGCCGGCGCGGCCGCGGGAGCGATCGTCGGCGCCATCATCGGCAATCAGTCGGGCAACAACCGGACGGGCGCGGTCGGCGGCGCCGCCGCCGGAGCGGCCATCGGCGCCGCCCTCGGGCATCGCATGGATCAACAGCAGAAGGAACTGCAGAAGATCCAGGGCGTGGAGGTATCGCGTCCCGCCGAGGGAGAGATTGCCGTCAACCTGACCAACGACATCCTTTTCGACTTCAACTCCGCGTCGCTGCGTACCGAATCCCAGCAGACGCTGGCCGCACTGGCCTCGAACTTCCGCAACTATCCCGACGAACAGGTCACCATCGAAGGCCACACCGACTCGATCGGTACACCGTCGTACAACCAGACCCTGTCCGAACAGCGCGCCTCCGCCGTCAGCAGCTACCTCTCCACCGAGGGAGTGCCGTCAGGGCGAATCACCTCGATCGGCTACGGCGAAACGCGTCCGAAGGCGTCGAACGACACGCCGGAAGGGCGACAACTCAATCGGAGGGTGGAGATTCACATCCGGGCCACGCAGGGGTAACTGCTGGCCGGGGCAGCGAAATTGTGACTCAACCCCTGAAGACTGATTCTCGTTATCCGGCGTGCGCGATCGCGGCCGCACCGGGGGACGGCGCGCCTGCAAGAAGGCCCTGGGACGAAAGGTGCTCGTCGAGATCAGGCCAGTTGATGACGTAGCCAGCTCCGATGATGCGGAAGTTGTTTCTCTCTCGTTCCGACGCATGCAGGAGTCGCGGGTACCACGCCAGAGGGACGGTCATCGTGCGCCCGTCGAGCAAATCGATCGTGAGCGAATCCTCCGTCACGCGAACGGCGGTGATGCGCTCCCCTGCTTTAGGTTCCGAAGTACTCATGCCATTTTCTCAGACATAGCTCCCGATTATTTGCTACCAGCCGCTCGATACCGCGCAGTTCATGCCGCGAGAAGCCAAGATTGTAGGACACAGAAACGGGGTGAATCTTGGCCGCCATGCTCTCTCGGTCAACGTGCACATGGGGCGGCTCCCCACGGTCGTGACTGGTGAAGTAAACGTCATATGGCCCCGAAAGCCTGATAGACGGCATCTTGTTTCGAGAGGATCCTACCAGCCTGGTGCCCGCGGCGAGACGCCAGCGCTCCGGCCGCGAATCTCGCGGCGTCGTGACGTCCAATCTCCAGAGCCGGCTTTGCCGGCAAAGAGGCAGTAAGCTGCTTCACCAGAAGCAGTTGCGTACCCCACTGGGGGACGGTGCGTACCCCACTGGGGGACGGTGTGTACCCCACTGGGGGACGGTGCGTACCCCACCGGGGGACGGTGCGTACCCCACTGGGGGACGGTGTGTACCCCACTGGGGGACGGTGCGTACCCCACCGGGGGACGGTGTGTACCCCACTGGGGGACGGTGCGTACCCCACTGGGGGACGGTGTGTACCCCACTGGGGGACGGCGTGTACCCCACTGGGGGACGGTGCGTACCCCACCGGGGGACGGCGTGTACCCCACTGGGGGACGGTGCGTACCCCACCGGGGGACGGTGCGTACCCCACTGGGGGACGGTGCGTACCCCACTGGGGGACGGCTCTATCGAGCCCGGCGACGAGCTCTCAGGCTTGCGAAGACCTCATCCGCGGGGATCGCCTCGACTTTGCCAGCCTTGTAATCCGCGAACCGTCGTTCGGCCTCTTCAGCCCACAACTGATCGATCTCTTCCTCGGAGAGGTCGTCGAGGCTGTCAAGAGGCTCTCGGCTCATGACTGATGATTCTCCCACACACCACGCACCTCGGCGGCGAGACGCCGCCGAGCCAGCCGGCGGGACGCCAGCGCTCCGTTGCCTCCGCCACCTCCCACACCTCCGTCTGTTACAATCCGCGCCCTTACCCGGGCCCCCTGGGTTCGTGGAACTCACCGCAATCAAATTTTCGGAGGACCTATGAAGTCATGGATCACGCGCACGCTGGTCCTGGCGATGCTGATGGTCTGCATCGCCGGCGTTGCGCAGGCGCAAAGCGCGACCACATCACAACCGGCCGGGAACGCGCCGGTCGCGGCACAGGATTCGAGCCTGGCCAGCCAGCCCAACGAAGCGCAGACCGAGGCCAATCTCGTGCTGCCCGATCTCAACGCCGTCTCCTTTCTCGGAGTCAGCGGGCAGAAACTGCTCCTCTTCGGATTGATCGTCTGCGTGTTCGGCCTGCTCTTTGGCTTCGTGATGTTCGTGAAGCTCAAGAAGCTCGAAGTGCACAAGTCGATGCTCGAGATCTCGGAGCTGATCTACGAGACGTGCAAGACCTACCTGCAGACGCAGGGCAAGTTCATCCTGCTGCTGGAGCTCTTCATCGGCGTCATCATGGTCTTTTACTTCGGCGTGCTGCGGCACTACGGCGTCACGAAGACCACCATCATCATCGTCTTCAGCCTCGTCGGCATCGCCGGCAGCTATGGCGTGGCCTGGTTCGGCATCCGGGTCAACACCTTCGCCAACTCGCGCTCGGCCTTCGCCTCGCTGCGCGGGAAACCGTTCCCGACCTACGACATCCCGCTCAAGGCCGGCATGTCCATCGGCATGCTGCTCATCTCCACCGAGCTGGTGCTGATGCTCTTCATCCTGCTCTTCGTGCCGCGCGACTACGCCGGACCCTGCTTCATCGGCTTCGCCATCGGTGAATCGCTCGGCGCCGCGGCCCTCCGCATCGCCGGCGGCATCTTCACCAAGATCGCCGACATCGGCTCCGACCTGATGAAGATCGTCTTCAACATCAAGGAAGACGATGCCCGCAACCCCGGCGTCATCGCCGACTGCACCGGCGACAACGCCGGCGACTCGGTCGGGCCGACTGCCGACGGATTTGAAACCTACGGCGTCACGGGCGTGGCCCTGATCACGTTCATCCTCCTTGCGGTTAATAGTCCTCTGGTTCAGACACAGCTCCTGGTCTGGATCTTCGTCATGCGCGTGCTGATGATCGTCACCTCGGCCGTCTCCTACTGGATCAACGGCGCCGTCGCCTCGGCACGGTTCAAGAACGCCGACACCATGAACTTCGAGGCGCCGCTGACGTCGCTGGTCTGGATCACCTCGATCCTGTCTGTCGGTGTCACGTACGCCGTCTCGTACCTGCTCATCCCCACGCTCGGCGGCGACGCCTCGATGTGGTGGAAGCTCTCCACGATCATCACCTGCGGCACGCTCGCCGGCGCCATCATCCCGGAGCTGGTGAAGGTCTTCACCTCGACCGAATCGCGCCACGTGCAGGAAGTCGTCACCGCATCGCGCGAAGGGGGGGCCTCGCTCAACATCCTGGCCGGCCTCATCGCCGGCAACTTCAGCGCCTATTGGATGGGGATCACCATCGCCGCTCTGATGGGCGTCGGCGCCTGGATCAGCAGCATGTTCCCCGTTGGAGCAGGCGCCTTGATGATCGCCCCGGCCATTTTCGCCTTCGGCCTCATCGCCTTCGGCTTCCTCGGCATGGGTCCGGTGACCATCGCCGTCGACTCCTACGGACCGGTCACCGACAACGCCCAGTCGGTCTTCGAGCTGTCGACGATCGAATCGATCCCCGGCATCGAGGGGGAGATCAAGCGCGACTTCGGCTTCACCCCGTCATTCGAGAAGGGGAAAGACTTCCTCGAGGCCAACGACGGCGCCGGCAACACGTTCAAAGCGACGGCCAAGCCGGTCCTCATCGGCACCGCCGTCGTCGGAGCCACCACGATGATCTTCTCGATCATCGTCATGCTCACCCACAAGCTCACCGTCGATACGGACAAGCTGTCGCTTCTCCATCCGCAGTTCCTACTCGGGCTCGTCGTCGGCGGAGCGGTGATCTACTGGTTCACCGGCGCCTCGACGCAGGCCGTCTCGACCGGCGCCTATCGGGCGGTCGAGTTCATCAAGGCGAACATGCATCTCGATGCTGGCGCAACGCGCGCGTCGGTCGAGGACTCGAAGAAGGTCGTGGCCATCTGCACGCAATACGCGCAGAAGGGGATGTTCAACATCTTCCTGACGGTCTTCTTCTCCACTCTCGCTTTTGCTTGCTTCGAGCCCTTCTTCTTCATCGGCTATCTGATCTCGATCGCGCTCTTCGGTCTCTACCAGGCCATCTTCATGGCCAACGCCGGCGGTGCCTGGGACAACGCCAAGAAGATCGTCGAGGTCGAGCTGAAGGAGAAGGGGACGCCGCTGCATGCCGCCTGCGTCATCGGCGACACGGTCGGCGATCCGTTCAAGGACACGTCGTCGGTCGCCATGAACCCGGTCATCAAGTTCACCACCCTCTTCGGCCTCCTCGCCGTCGAGCTGGCCGTGGAGATGACCAGGAACGGGCAGCAGGGACTGACCCGCATCCTCTCGGTCGTCTTCTTCATCATCTCGATGATCTTCGTCTACCGGTCGTTCTACGGTATGCGGATTCACTCGCAGACCACCGGACATTCGTGATCCGGTGATCAGTGGATCAGGGCGAAGTGCGGCTCTGATCCACTGATTCGGGAGTGGATTAGTCTGCATTTCTCACAGCATTGCTTCGTTTCTTGCCGCGCCCTTTCGCCGAGGGCCTTCTCCCCCCGCGGTTTTTTTGCGGGGGGAGAAGGTGCCGACAGGCGGATGAGGGAGGCGCATACGCGTCAGAAACGATCTTGCATCGTTGTCTTAAAGGCCGCATGAAAGTACGAGTCGCGCGCGAATAACGCACTCGCGAGCGCCCCCTCATCCGCCTGTCGGCACCTTCTGCTCTGAAGTTTGGGTGGGTGGGGAGACAGAAAGGTACTGGGCGGCTCGAAAGGCCGTTCGAGGGGAGGTTGTTTTGTCGGCCGTGGGCGCGGCCCGCGAGAGCAGGTTAGGTGTTCAGTGGCTTACAGTTCACCTCATAACCGAGCTTGGTGAGCTCACGCATGAGATGGCGTGAGCGTTGTTGTCGGGTGACCTCGGGATCAGCATTCCGGGGTGGGGTGTACGGGACCTTCTTGGAGATCATGTGGTAGAGCGCGACAGCGATTTCGCGAGCGACAGCCACGAAGGCACGTCGAGGTCCGCGGCGCGCAGCAAGGCGGTGGAAGCGGTGCGCGAGGTGCGAACCGATGGTCTGTGAGGCACCCACTGCGGCCTGAATGAGGATGGTTTTCACGTAGGGGTTCCCTTCGCGAGCCTTTGCCTTTTTGCGAACGCCGGCACTTTCGCGATTGCCGGGACAGGTTCCCGACCAGGCTGCGAACTGACGATCAGTCTTCCAGGCCGTCATGTCCGTTCCGATCTCAGCGATCAGATCGATTGCCAATATCCGGTTCACGCCGGGAATGGTGTCGAGCAAGGCGATCACGTCTTCGAAGGGGCCGACTTTCTTCTGAATGAGCTTTTCTAATTGCTCGATCTGAGCTTCCAGATCGGCGATGACCTTCAATTCCACTCGCAGCAGGCTCGCGTCTTCCTTGCTGAATGATCCTCGAAAGGCACGCATCAGCGCCCCTCGCTTCCCACGCAGCCTCCCTTTGGCCAACTCCGACAACTCCCGAGGATCCGTCACTCCGCCAGCCAATCCGGCCAGCATCAGACGTCCAGAGACCCCGAAAATATCTGAGGCAACCGAAGACAGCTTGATGGTCGCGCACTGCAGAAGCTTCTCCACGCGCAGCAGACATGCCGTGCGCGTCTGCATCAGCTTGCGCCGGTAACGCGAGGCCTGTCTCAGATCACGGATCGGCCGCGGTGGAACGAAGTTCGGTTGAATCAGGCCATGTCGCAGAAGCTTGGCGATCCACTGCGCATCGGAAACATCCGTCTTTCGTCCGGGTACATTCGCCATGTGGCGGGGGTTCCCGAGGATGATTTCCAGTACTCCCTCCAGCACTTGGTATACCGGCATCCAATACACGCCGGTGCTTTCCATCGCCACATGCGTGCACTGCCTTTGGATCAACCAATCACGCATGCGCTCGATCTCATCGCGAAACGTTCCGAATGTGCACGTGACCACCGTCGGCGGGCTGCTCCGCCCATCGATACAACACGCCACGATTTTCTTTTTGTGCACATCCAGACCTGCTCCCACTACAACGACTACTTCCATGACACCCTCCTTTCATGAGGTGTCCAAGAACGCGTACGCCGCCATTCGAACTCAGAATCTGCTCTGCGTGCTTGTTCGGACTTCCGAACGTCATCAAACGGTGGTACCTATGCCGGCGCGGGATCAGCCTCCCCCACGGGGCTCTGTAGCCTCAGTTAAGGTTTCGACCTCTTCGCGTCTTAGACACCGCAAAAGGTCGGTCCGGCTGGTCCCGCCTGCAACTTCGTCCACGGCGGTCGGCCGAAGGCCGGCGGGCCCTCCCCCGCAAGAAACCGCGGGGGAGAAGGCCGTCGACGGGGTACAGAGTGCCGAGGATTTACGTGAGTGTGTGAGAAATGCGGTCTAGCTATAGCTAGCGGTGGGCTAGCGGCGCAGCCGCGCGAAACCTCGACAACGCGGCAAAGCCGCAGATTCACGACCCATTCGCCCGTCTGGCGTCGCCGTCGTTCTCGGCGCGTTCCGCGATGCAACGCTCGATCATCTCCTGCAGGGCGTCATGATTGACCGGCTTCGGCAGGACGCCGCAGATGCCGTACTCCGCAACCCGTTCCTGGTACTTCTCCGGGAGCCCACTGGAAATGATCGTATGAGACAACACCTCAGGCTGGCAGCGATCGAGATACTCGAGCACGCCAAAGCCGTCGATGCCGGGCATGAGCAGATCGAGGACGATGGCGTCGTACCGTGCGGTGGCGAGCTTCTCGATGGCCTCGCGTCCGTTCTCCGCGGTCTCCACCAGCATCGCCAGACTTCGGCCGAACCCAGCCACCAGTTCGGCCGACATCCGGTCGTCATCGACGACCAGCAGCCGCCTCTGCACCGCCTCATGCCGGTCGAAGTCCGGCCGGACCGCCGCGACCACGGCGAGGACGAGCTTGCGGTAGCTGAACGGTTTCCGGAAAAGGCGCGATACCAGTTGCGGCGCCGTGTTCATCACCGTCTGCTCCGACATCCCCGTCATGAGAAAGACGCGGTCCAGCAGTTCCGGCTGCTCCATCTCGATGAAATTCAGGACGCCGAATCCGTTCAGCCCGTGGTGAATGATCAGATCGAGGATGGCGGCGGAGTACTCGTGCGCGCGCAGTTTTTCGATGGCAGCGTAGCCTTCTTCGACGAAGTCGACCACGAAGCCCTCCCGCTCCAGCGGGATTCGCAGGATCAACTCGGCGGCACGGTCGTCTTCGACGATGAGAACGCGTTCTTGTATCACTACGTCTGTAAGTATATGCTGCAACGTTGCCAGGCAATACAATTCGCTTTACCGACCGCCCCGAGGCAACCGGGCACGTCCGATGTTCGGCGCTGATACTCTGCTCGACTCCATCTCCCAGGCGGTCATCGCCACCGACCTGGTCGGGAAGGTCGTGTCCTGGAACCAGGGCGCTCAGGAGTTGTACGGAAAGAGCGCCTCCGCGGTTATCGGACGGCCGCTGGAGGAGGTGGTGCCGGAGGACGACCCTCTCGCCGAGACCTCGCTGCTGTTCGAAGAGCTGCGCGCCGGCCGGTCGTGGTCAGGCGCACGGCGGGTGGATCACCACGGCGGACTGGTCTTTCTAACAGCGTCTCCCATCCGTGAGAACGACACGGTTTCGGGATTCGTGATCGTCGGAACGCCTCTCGAGGGTTTCGAGCCTCCGGTCGGTGAGGGCGAGCGTCTGCGGCAGCGCGAGGCCCAATTTCGCCAGGCACAGCAGACAGCGCGCATCGCCAGTTGGGGCTGGCACATCCCCAGCGACGCCATCGAGGGATCCGCCGAGCTGCTCGAGATCCTCGACCTCGACCCGGCCGGTGGACTTACCCTCTCGGAACTGCTGACGAAGTACGTCCACCCCGACGACCGCGATCGCCTTGCCGCCGCCTGCGAGACCGCCCGGGCGGAAGATCTCCCGCTCGATATCGAACACCGCTTCCGCACACCGGCCGGCAGCGAGCGGGTCCTTCATCTGCGCGGCCAACGCGTTCTCGATCACCGCGGAAACGCCACGCGGATCGTCGGCGTCGTCCAGGACGTGACCGAGCGCCGCCGGCTGGAGAGCCGGCTGCTGCAGGCCGAGCGCGTTTCCAGCCTGGGACGCCTGGCCGCATCCGTCGCCCACGAATTCAACAACGTCTTGATGGGCATTCAGCCCTTCATCGATCTCCTGAACAGGAAAGCCGGATCGGATCCGACGGTGAAACTGGCGGCCCCACGCATTGCCGACGCCGTGGCGCGCGGCAAGAGGATCACCCAGGAGATCCTCCGCTTCACCCGCATCGCCGAGCCGTCGCGCGCGGCCGTGAACGTCGCCGAATGGCTGCAGGCATTCAAGCCGGAGCTGGAGCAGCTCGCCGGTCCGGAAGTAACGGTGACCGTCGAAGCCGCCCCTTCGCTGACGATGCTCGCCGACGCCCACCAGCTCCGCCAGGTCGTCGCCAACATGGTCGTCAACGCCCACCACGCCATGCCGAACGGCGGCAGGCTGGAGGTTCGTGCCGCTGCCGACACCTTGCGCAACGGCAAGGATCGTCCCGTCGATGCGGTGCACTTCACGATCTTCGATACCGGCATCGGGATGCCACAGGAGACGCTGCGCTACATCTTCGAGCCGCTCTTCACGACCAAGAAGGTCGGCGGCAACGGCCTCGGCCTGGCCGTGGCGTCGCAGGTCGTGCAGCAGCACGAGGGGCACATCTTCGCGGAGAGCACGCTGGGCGAAGGAACGACATTCCACATCGTCATTCCCGCCTCCGAGCCTGCCACGGCCGCGCCTCCCCGGCCGCAGCCGATTCGACGAGGCCACGCGCTGCGGCCCGGCACACACGTGATGATGATCGAGGACGATGATTCCGTCGGAACCGGTCTGGCAGCTCTCCTCGATTTCGAAGGGATCTCCGTCGACTGGGTCCGCCTCGGCGCTGAGGCCGTGGCCCGGATCGCCGCGCGAAAGCCCGACGCCATCATCTTCGACCTCGGCCTCCCCGACGTCGACGGACTCACGTTGTACGACGAGATCGCCTCTCGCTGGCCCGACCTCCCCATCCTTTTCTCCACCGGCCACGGCGACGAGACCCTCCTGAAGAATCGCGTCGTCGGAAAAAAAATCGGCTACCTGCAGAAACCGTACGAGTCGGATGTGCTGCTCGCGGAACTGGAGAAGCTGCTGGGGTAACGGGGTTGCGCGGTCTCGGAGTTGCGCGGTCTCGCGGTTGGGCTGCTGGGTTGCTGGTTACTTACTTTAGCAACCTTGCAACTCAGCAACCTTGCAACCCCCACCCCGAGACCCCGCAACCGCGAGACCCTGCAACCCGTCCTACCGGCCCTTCACCCTTTCAAAAAACGCCACCAGCTTCGGCGACCAGGACGTCGGATCGAGACGCAGCGACGGATTCAAGCGGAGTGCTGTCGTCATATCCGCGGTTGCGCTGGCGAGGAGCGGCTCGCTGTTCCGGGACAGCATCGCCTGCGTGTAGCGGGCGCAGCCGCGGAGGAGGTAGGCCTCCGCGCTCTCCTTCGTCGACAGGAGCTGCGTGAGGGCGCGGTCGGATGAGGTGAGATCGCCGGCGGCGAAGGCGCGGTAGGCCGACTGCAACTGTTCGTGCGACGGATCGGGGGCGGTCACGACTTCGGCGGGCTTCCGCGCATCGAGCTCGCGCTCCTTCGCCGCAACCTGATCGAGGACGCGCTGGATCGTCTTCGCGTCACTGCGCGGCTTCAGCTCCCCGTCGAGATGCTGCGCCTCGGACGTCGATAGATTCAACGTCACCAGCCGCCGCCGGTACTGCTGCACCGCCATGCGCGCGGAGACCAGCGCCTCGCTCTCGGCCTCCGGCTGCGGCTCCGGTTTCTTCACCTCAGCTTTCGGCTGCGGAACGGTCTGCGTAGCCGGCACCGGCACAGGAACCGGCGCGGGAGGCTGCGGCTGCACCGTCTGCTTCGGCTGCGGCACATCGTCGAACGGGATGATCACCTCTCCCGGCGCCGGCTTTCGCTGCGGCAATGGGTTCGGCCTCACCGGCCGCGATGCGCGCTGCCGTTTCGCCTCCTCGGCGGCGTTCGCGAAAAGGTCGCGCGCTTCCTCGGCCAGCTCCGCCGATCGCTTATAGGCGCGCACCTCGATACCCGCCTTGGCATTGATCTCCTTCGCTTCGGCCAGCTTCCGCTGCGCGGCGTGATACGTTTCGCTGCGGTCTCCACCCGCGGTCACGGCATCCATCTGCGCGGAAAGCGCCCGGCCGATGGCACCGTTCGCCTCCTGCTTGCTCGGCGTCGCCGCCCCCTCCGCGCGGCGCTGCTTCTCCGAATTGGCCCGGCCGATCAGATCGCGCAGTTGCGCGTAGTACGGCGTGTTCTGAATGGCCCCCTGCTCCTCGGAAACCTTCCACTCGCGCAGCGCTCCATCGGGATCGCCGAGGTTCAGCCTGGCAATGCCGAGCCAGAAATGAGGCGTGTAGGTGAAGATCTGGTCGCGCACGCGCTCTGCCGCATTCTCCTGCGGCATCTCCTCGATGGCGCGCTGCAGCGACTGCGCGCCCGCCTGGAAGCTCGAGGTCCGCACCTGCGTCACGCCGCGGTTGTACGCCTCCACCCACTTCTCCGCGGCAAAGGCCGGCAACGCGGCGGCGAACAGAAGCGCAACGGCCGCGCGCTTCATGGCGCTCCTCCCGAGAGCTGCGGAAGCGTTGCCGTCGACGGGTCGGCGAACTGCACGTTGAGGGTCTGTTCCTCACCCGCCTTCACATCCACCTTGCGCGTGATGGACGAACGATAGGCCGGGTTCGACAGCGTGATCTCGTACGTCCCCGGCGCCAGATCGACCGGCGCCGGCGTCACGAACGGCGCCTGCAGTTCGACCGTCGCGCCGTTGGCGACGTTGCGGATGCTCGTCACCTCGCCCCACGGAAACGCATTCAGCGCCACGCGCCCCTGCGCGGCGGGAACGATCGACGCGGCCAGCGGCGGCGGGGTCGGTATCGTCGTCTTCACAACCGGTTCCGGCTTCCGCAGCATGATCACCGCCGCGGCGATGACCGCGATAGCCAGCGCGACGGCGATCCACATCCCTGTACGCCGCTGCCGCGGAATCGGCACGACATCCGTCGTCGACACCTTGCGCAGCTCGCGCGCCATCGGCTCGCCGCTTGCGGTCAGCACCGTCGATGCGTTCGGATCGACCGCCGGTATTTTCAACGGCGCGCCGCCGCTCGGAACCGTCGGCGTGCTCAGCTTCGTCGGCTCCTCGGTCACCTCGAACGCCTTCGGCAGCGGCGGCGGAGCGCCGATCCGGTCATCCAGCGTAGGCTCGAGCACTTCCAGCGCCCGGGCCATCTCCCGCGCCGAGGCGAAGCGCTTCTTCCGGTCCTTCTCCAGCGCCTTGAAAATCAGCGCCTCCAGCTCCGGTGACGCCGGCATCGACGGATTCACGTCGCGCAGCGGGCGCGGCTTCTCCGAGGAATGCAGCATCAGGTAGGCGTGCGGCGTCTCCGCCTGAAACGGCGGCACACCGGTCAGCATCTCGTAGAGCACGATGCCGAAGGAGTAGATGTCGGCGCGTCCGTCGATGCGCTCACCGGCGTCGAGCATGCCCAGGTGCTCGGGCGAGCAATACTTCCACTTGCCGACGAACATCCCGGTCTTGGTCTTGTTCCCCTCGGTGCCATCCCCCTGCTTGGCGATGCCGAGGTCGATGAGCTTCACACGCTGCTCCCCCTCCTCATCGCGGGCGATCATGATGTTCTCGGGGGAGATGTCGCGGTGCACGATGCCGGCGCGATGGATGGCCTCCAGCCCGTGCAGCGCCTCGATGGCCAGCCGCGCCGCGTACTTCGGCGAGAGCGGCCCGTGTGTCTCGATCAGCTCGTGAAGGTTCGTCCCCTCGATGTACTCCCACACCATGTAGCGCGAGCCGTCTTCCAGCGTGGAGAAGTCATAGAGCGCGGCCACGTTGGGATGATTGATACGCGTGGCCAGCCGTGCCTCGCGCAGGAAACGGTCATCCGCCCCCGCCTCCCCGGCGATGCTGGTACGCATCAGCTTGATCACCCGGATCGCGTTCAGATGGAGGTGGAGGACCTTGTAAACCTCCCCCATCCCCCCGATGCCGAGCCGCGAAAGGATCTTGTACTTGCCGTCGAGAGGCTGCTCGAGGTGTTTTCGGAGGAAATCGGTGATCGGCTCCCCGCAATACGGGCACGCCTTGAATTTCGAATCGATTTCCGACCTGCAGTGGATGCAGAAGAAGGGCATGGGGGTCAGACGGTTACGAACGATTATAACTGCTGCTGTTCTGCACCCTCGATGCTTGTCAGTGCCCGGCTGTCATTTGAAACAGCTCGCCGGGAACCGAGGCCGGCCGCAAGTCACCGCCGTTCATAGAGACGGGCCCCATTGCCTGAGAATCGGAGATCGAAGTCTCTCTCCAGCCTCGCCGCGATCGGTTCGTTCGCGGGCATCATCCAGGTGACAACATAGCTGAGGTTGGGGTCGTCCAGACTGGTCAGACCTGGTCGATCTTCGGGGACACGCAGGGGGCTGGTACCGGACCGAAACCGAATCGGGAAGTAGCCTGTGTGCGGCTCGTAGTTGTCGAGGTCGACGAGCCCTTTCTCGAGGGCCACGTAGTCGACGGCGTGAGACGCGAAGCCAAGGAGGTCCGGTGGCGTTATTCGCTTGAAGTTCAGCGGAAGAATGATGCTGCCCGGCTTCACTGTCTGAAGCGGCACGAGAAACCGTTCTACGACCTTGCTTGAACGTTGAAAGTGCAGCAGTTGAAAACCGGCGTTGGCGACGGCAATGATTGCGAAGAAAGACACCAGGGCCCCTTTCATCCTCCCTGGAAGCCGTGCCGTCAGCCACGGCAGCGGTGCCAGGATCACGAACAGCGACATTCGTTGATTGATCCAGGCCCTCCCCGGAGTCTCCGATGGCGCCCACAAGTCGATCACCAGAAACACGATCGCGACAAGAAGGAACGCGTCCGCCTCGCGCAGATGGCGGCCGGCAACATTCCATTCGTGAATGAGTGTGATCACGATCAGGACCACGACGACGACGAACAGCAGCCGCCCGAGAATGAGCTGACGCTCGTCGAACGTCACGATCAGTTGCGTTTGGGCGAGTTGCGAAAAGAGCGCTCCGCTCCGGACCGCCGCCCCTCCCGTGATCTCCTCGCCGGAATGAGACGATAGAAACCACTGCAGCAAGCCCAGAGTGGGAACGAAAGCCAGGAGATGGAGAGCATGACTGCGCAATGGCCGGCGCCGGAGCAACGTCAGCCAGAGGATGCCGATCGATCCAATGGCCAGGGCGGCCGACATTGGATGCCCGAAGTAACAGAGGAGGAGTAGCAGCGCCACGGCCGCGATCGTCGAGGGCGAGGGGTCATCCCGCCGTTTCCACCAGAAGGCCACCACGATCATGTAGAGGCCTACGCTGAGTGCAAAGTTGTAGAAGCCGCACATCAGGAGCCAATGGAAGGCAAGCGGAAAAGCCAGAAAGGCATAGACCCCATTGCCTGGGTCGTCCGCGCGCGCGAATAACCAGGCCCCTCCCAGGAAGACCAGCAGGATGAGACTGAACAGAAGCTTCTCCGCGACCGCCGGCGAAACGAAGGACAGCGCGACGGCCAGAAAGGCGTGGCTGATCCAGTTTGGGTTCAGATTCCAGTCGATCTGGTAGTGGGCGGCGATCACGTCCGAAGCACGGCCGAGTGCCAGCGCGCGGAGAATCCAGGCGTTGTAGACATGGGAGGCCCCGTCGACGGTCGGCAGATAGTGAACGGACCAGACCGGAACGAGTTGCAACACCGTCAGCGCGGCAAAGAGCAGCGCAAGGCCTCGGGCACGCCAGTCCATCAAAACCTACTCAGTGATGCGCGGCGCGCGAGCGTTGCAACAAGGAGCCGACGAACGCCGCGGATGAGGTCGAACGCTTGTACGCCACGATCGGAACCGGCGTCAGAACGACGGCTTCCACGGCACTGGTCCCGGAGAGCGCCATCGTCGGAAGCGCGGTGGCCTGACCATTGACATCGATCCGCGCCAGGGCGAGGCCGCGGCCAGCTCCGTACCGACCGTATCCTTCATGACCGGCAACCGTCCAGCCGTCCAGCGCCGATACCAGAATCGGAGCGTCATAGAAGACGGAGAGTGCAGAGCCATTCAACGGATCGAGGCGGGATCCGCTCGCGTCGATCCTGGCGTACATGGTGAAGCCTTTCGCCTTGTCGAGCCAGACAACCAGCCAGATGCCTCCGGAGAAAGAGACGTCGTCGTCCTGCACATCGAGCAGATAGTCATCTTTGTTCGTCGTGATGGCCAGCGGGATTTCCGCGCTGGTGGGGGTGAACGATGCGCTGAATCGCTGCGCGAAGAGCTCCGCCGGCAACGGAGGAGGCTCCGGCGGGGAACAGTGTTCTCCGAAGTAGGTGAAGGGGTCATACCAGCGCTGCCAGACGAGAAGATAGTCGCTGCCGTTCCAGGAAAGGCGTGGGTTCTCATCGCCCACACCTGCCTGCGTGAGCGGGATCGGGTCGGGGTCGACGACATTGCCGGAACGATCCACGCGCAACGCCGCCAGGTCGAAACTGTGGGGCCTGGTGCGCTGATACACGATCGTAAATGTCTGGCCGTTCCAGGCCACGGCGACCTCGCTCTCGCCGCCGGCGTCCGTCGCCAATTGCGTCACGCTCACCGACGGTGATCCGTTGAACGAGACCACCGCTCCGTAGAGCACCTGCGGCACATACGATGGGTCGCCCTCTGTCCAAGCGACAAAAAAACGCTCGCCGTCGGTGGCCATCGCGCTGTGTTTCTGATCGTAAATTGATTCGCGCAGGCGCAGCCCGGTTCCGTCGACCGGCGCGCCCGCCGGCGTCACACGGCCGAAGGTGAGACGGTCGTTGGGCGCGCTGTCTGTCCAGAGCGCCGCCACGCCGCCGGCGAACGGCAGGAACTTGCGCACGTGCTGCTCCACCGGCTCGAGAGAGACGATCGTCCCCACACCGATGCTGCCGTCGGCGGCAATCGGCTCGGCAATGATCTCGGCTCCCTTGCTCGTCGCAAACCGTTGCTCGCTCCAGACGGCCACGGTCCGGTCGCCGTTCTGGGCCGATGCCGGCTGGAAGGTGATGGCGGGGTTGTGATGCACGGATTGCAGAGCTCCATCGAACGAGACGCGGAGGGCAGCGATCTGTCCGGCGCCGATCGTCTCTTCGCGAATGAGGATTTCGTATCCGTCGCTGACTCCGACGATGACCGGAGCTTCGACCGGCGCGAACGTTCCGAGCGATATCGGTGCTCCCAGCGGTTCTCCCGATGTGGAGAGAGGGAGCACGCGAATCTGGTGCGTACTCCCGTCAAACCAGGAGGCCATCGAATGGACCCCGTTTGAGGCAAGCCGGAGATAGGACTGGTTTGACGTATTCAGGATAGCCGGCGTGGTCGGAATGTTGTTCGTCGCAACATCGTCCGCGGAGACGCTCGTGACGTGGATTCCGTCGGCGCCGGCCCAACCGAACAGGAACGCGCCATTGCCAGCGACGATATCCATCACGGACGCGTCATCTCCGACGATCGTCACACCGCTTCGCACAACGACGCCTTCGCCGTCGACCAGGGTCACGGCCGGAGGGCCGCCCGATTGCTGCTGCGAACCGAGAAAGAGAACGTTGCCATTGCTGACGCGCATGTTCGTCGCATTGGCGATGGGAACGGAATCCGATAGTTTCGTCACCGTGCCGTCGGCACTGACGCGCATCAGATGCGCGCTGACCCCATAGGACCGCCAGGCCACATACGCATCGCCACCATCCGCCGCGGTGGCGATGAGGCTCGTCTCGTAGAGAGCCGGCGCCAGGAGAAAGCTGCCCGGATCGCGCGGTTGGCCGTTGCGATCGAGACGGATACCGCGCAATTCCGAGTCAACACACGGCGGGCCCTCCCCCCAGATCGCCAGAAAGCCGTCCCCCAACGGCACGATCGACGTGGCTGAATAGGTGACGTTCGTTGCCGGCCCGAACGCCGGCGTGCTGATCGGAACGTCCACCGCACGCGCCGCAACGGCGACGAGGAGGATGACGAGGAGCGTGAGATAACGATGTCGCACTCCTCACGAGTATAGGCGCAACGGCCTACAGCGTTGTCTGCCCTCTGGAGCGTTGTCGGTTGTCTGCCTACGGCGTTGTCGGTTATCGGTTGTCAGGAGTCAGTTGGGTTGGTGCTGGGCAGTTGCAATGTGGCACAGACACTCTTGTCTGTGCCGGCTCTTGGCACAATGGTGCCCCGATAGCCGCGACAACCGACAACCGATAACCGATAACCGACAACGCGCGCGCAGCGCGCTTATCATTCACCATGCTCCGCGAGCAGACCTTCTCCCTCCGCACCACCGCGCGCGAGCAGATCCTCATCATCACCTCCGAGGTGGAGAAGGCGCTCCGATCGATCACCGGCGGCGACGGCATCGCCACCATCGTCGTCCCCCACACCACCTGCGCCATCTCCGTCAACGAGAACGCTGATCCCGACGTCCCTGCTGATCTGACCAACGCCCTGCGCGCCCTCGTGCCGAAGGTCCGCTTCGAACACGGCGAAGGGAACTCCGACGCTCATTTCCTCTCGCTCCTCATCGGCTGCTCCCTCTCCTGGCCCTACCGCGCCGGAAAACTCCTCCTCGGCACGTGGCAGGGGATTTACTTCGTCGAGCTCGATGGTCCACGATCCACGAGAAAGGTAACGGTCTACGTCAATGAGTAAACCAATCATCCAGGTCGTCGCCCATCGCGGCATGGGTCAGGGCTTCGTCCAGCCGGACGCGCCCTCCGAGAACACCCTCCCCGCCTTCGCCGAGGGATGGAAGATCTGTGGAGCGTGTGAGCTCGACGTGCATCTCACTAAAGACGGCCAGGTCATCGTCATCCACGACGACACCACCGACCGGACCACCAACGCCAGTTGGACCGTCCGCGACCGCTTCGCCGGCGAGCTTCGCTCCCTCGACGCCGGCCGCTGGAAAGCGCAGAAGTTCGCCGGCACGCGCCTCCCGCTGATCGAGGATGTCCTCGACGCCATGCCCGACGGCTGCCAGCTCTTCATCGAATTGAAGGATGGCCCCCAGGTGGTCCCCCCGACCGCCGAGATCGTCCGCCAGTCCGGCAAAGCCGCGCAGGTGGTCTTCATCAGCTTCGACATCGACACCATCATGCTTGCCAGGCAGGAGATGCCGGAGAACGACTGCCTCCTCATCGTCGTCTTCGAAGCCGACTACGACCACGGCAGCTGGAAGGTGCTCTACGACGAAGGCCCAGGCTTCCGAACGGTGACGAAGGCCTACGTGGAAGACGACCTGATCGCCCTGATCAAGCAATACGGCCTGACCGGCATCGACACCAGCTTCGCCGTCCCCCCGTCGCTGATCACCCGCCTGCACGCCGAAAACCTCCGCCCGGTTGTCTGGACCGTCGACGACCCCTCGATCGCCCTCGACATGGCGCGCCTCGGCGTCACCACGATCACCACCGACCGCCCCGAACCGATCCGCAACGCCCTACTCGCCGCCGGCTACGCGGTGAAGTAAGGATCGCCAGCGAAAGCTGGCGAAACGCGCGCCGAAGGCGCGCAACGGAGCGCTGGCGTCTCGCCGGCCCGGGGGCGTCTCGCCCCCGGTCTCTCCCCCAAACAGTCGCTTGCTAACCGTCTCCCCACGCTTCCTCGTTCAGGACCTGCCGGTCACCCGACAACCCAGACCCCATGCGCGCGGATCTCGTCGTACATGGCATCGGGAGCGAGATCGATTTCGCCGGGCCATTCCACGGTCCCGAGATGGATCGCTGCCTGCGCGAATAGCGACGCATCGCGCAAAGGCTCGAAGACGGTTCCGATCACCTTGTCGCCGTTGAGCAACGCGCGCATGTCCAACGTCCCTTCCGTGTCGTCGACGAAGCGAACGTTCAGCACACCATGCTCTACGACGCGAATCTCCCGTACGCGCCACGGAGCGCGAGGCTCGACCGGGGGTACTACTTCAGAGGCGCGATCCGCTTCGGCGGCTGCATTCGCTGACATAGCTCCCAATCCTCCATCAATTCATCACGATGCTCCGAAGCCCACTCCAACACAAGCGCCATGGCCCGGCGCGGCAGAGAGCCCCGCATCAGTCGAAGGTCACGCAAGTCGATCAGCGCTTCATGTTCCGCATACATGACGTGAAAATGCGGCGGTGGATGATCCCCCGCGAACATCTGAATCACGACACCGTAGAAAATACTGATCGTCGGCAAGAACTCTCCTCGGTCAGGTTCTGAATCCTGACCTCGTGTCGTGAGTACAGCCCTTCGTACACCCGGTCAGGTGCGCCGTCAACGGCGAACCTAACCGCATATCATTCCCTCATGCCCAATATCGCAGGAGTGGATGGTTGCCCATCCGGCTGGATCGCTGTCGTCGAGCAAACCGAAACCCACAACATCACCGCCCACGTCTTCCTCACGTTCTCCGACCTGACCGCTGCCCTCGACGCCGCAGTAATCGCCATCGACATCCCGATCGGCCTCACCGACCACGGCCCTCGGCGATGCGATCTCGACGCCCGCCGTCACCTCGGACCAAAACGGGGTACCAGCGTCTTCCCCGCCCCGATCCGTCGCGCGTTGTCAGCGTCGACGTACGCCGAGGCGAACGTGGCGTCGATCGCGGCACAGAAGAAGGGCATCTCGCAACAGGCCTGGGCAATCTACCCGAAGATCCGCGAAGTCGACGAAGCGCTGCAAGCCGACGCTGCTCTCCGCGGTCGAGTGGTCGAGGTGCACCCCGAACTGACCTTCAGCTCCTGGTCCGGCGCCCCGATCATCCCCACCAAGCGAAGACGCGAAGGACACGCCATTCGCCGCGCCCTCATCGACAACCACTTCGGCCCGCTGGCGTTCGAATCCGTTCGCAATCAGGTACAACCAAGACACGCTTCAAACGACGACATCGCCGACGCCTTCGCCGGGTTGTGGACCGCGCAGCGGATCTTGCAGGGTAGTTCGCAAACGCTGCCGCTCCATCCGCCGTTGGATAGCGCCGGGCTGCCGATGCGGATCGTGCATTAGCTCTCAGCCGCTGCTGGTTGTTTCAGCCCACCAACTCGGCTCGCCGGAGGGCTCGGTCGTTCTACGGGACGATCGTTCAGGCCATGCGTTGAGTCCAATCTGAAGCGTATCGCTGCCTCAAGTTGAGTCCCATAGAACTCATCCACGTGCGCTAAAAGGAAATTAGGAATATATTCACTACATCAACGGCGTAATTTATGGCTGGAAGACGCGAAACCGACAAGGCGCTTCAACTCGTGCGCGACGTTATCCTTGCTCAGAGCAACGTCTTCATCAAAGAGCTCCTGTTCAGCAGGGACATATATGGCGGTATCACGAAGGCTGATTTTGAGTTACAGCTTGAAGATGCGATCGCCGAGGGCTCGATCACATATGACGAACTAAAAGCGTGGGTTGACGAAACAGAAGGCTGGGGAGATGAACACGTATACCTCTACAAGGTTGCTACACCTGTCGAACGTATACTCAGCGATTCGAAATATGCAGAAGAGCGCGCCCGGAAGGCGGGCTTCGAAACAGTCTGGAATGCCGATACGTCTTTGAAGTTCCCGACGGCGCGAAAACTCACGGCAATCCAACATTCCGAAGGTGAACTGACCTGTGTTTGGCACCAAGATATGCCGTTCGAAAAACGTGCAAAGGAAAAAGACTTCCTGCACGAGGAACCGGATGGCGAGCAATACTCGTATAAGGCGTGGCGCATAGCCCACCGGCGAAACGTCACGCGGATCGTCATTCACCCACGCCTCGCCGCCATCTTTCTCCCATCCGCGTCAGAGCCGAAGACCCACACAGACGAACGCGCTTCCTTGATGAAGGAGATCTCCGGTTTCATTTCAATGCAGGGCTGGCCGCTCTATTCGATGGGAGAGGCAATCAAGATTCTCGATGCGGCCTCGATGCGACCGGCTGCGAAAGGACTTCGCGCTCGGCATACACGACTCTCCGCAAAAGGCGGCGGCTCCGTCGAATTCTCAAGCGACACCGATATGAGCTACGCAGACGTCGAGCCGCTACGCGAAGTTCGCGGCGCAGTCAGTCCGGGGAAGTTCAAGGGATCGGTAGGCGAGTTTCACTTTCTTCTTCCGATGGATGGCAAGGAGAAACAGAACTCGCCCGAGGACGGCCAAGCGGTAAAGGTTCAACTCTATGGCGACTTCGACCGAATCCGGCTATGGGTTCGACTCACGCGTGCAGATGTCTGGTGGATACTCAGGAAAATCCCCAAGCGAGGCACTTGATGACTCCTGAGTGGAATGAGCTTGAGAAGCGTTTTCCGCGGGCCGCTGTCGAGCATATTCACGGGTTGTACGACACGCCCGGGGGCTTCAGCGTCACGAGCGATGATCTCGCTTCCGAAGCAAAGATCTCAGGGTCTGAAGCAAAGGAGTTGCTCGAAGAACTTGTGCGCGGCGGGATTCTCACACACCACGAATACACTGAATGCGGGAAGTGTGCGACACGCCTCGACGACATCGAAGTGCGGGACGAATGTCCTGAATGTCACTGTTCATTCGTCGACGAGGAGCGAAAGAACGTGGAGCGCTACGAGCTGAGGCGAGAGCCGCCCCGCGATGTTCGTTGGGTTCTCGTGCTGCACGGTATGAACACGCGCGGCACGTGGCAGGAGGAACTTAGCTGGTTGATCAGCCGCTCCTATCGGCGCATGATCCCCGTTGCTATCTACAAGTACGGCATCATTCGCCCCGGAGTACTCTTCCGCTGGCGTCAACGAATGCTCGTTCGTGGGCTAGCGGCCAAGATTCGTAGTTTGTCGGGGCAAGCGGCAGGCTCAGGCTACGGCGGTAAACCAGATGTCATCGCGCACAGCTTTGGTACATGGATGATTGCGCATGCGTTGTCGTCCGAACGATCTATTCGCATCGGACGCTTGATTCTGCTGGGCTGCATAGTCCGTCCGGATTTCGATTGGAATCAGCTGGTTACGTCCGGCCAAGTCGGACAAATTCTCAATCATGGCGCCTCTCGCGATATCTGGGCCCGAATCGCTCAATTCGTCATTCCCGATTCGGGGCCCGGAGGGCGGCGCGGCTTCCCTCCGCCAGTGGTCAACGTTATGGCTGAGGGTCTGCACCATAGCGACTACTTCGACCCCGAATCACGGATGCGTGACCTGTTCACGCGTGTCTGGCAGCGCTTCCTCGCCTGGGAGACAGTTCCTCCACTTCCCGATCAGGTGGCGCATCGATCATGGAAGGCACTACTCCGGCCAATCCATTTCTTCACACGATCGCTCGTGATCGGCGTCCTCGTTCTCTTCTTGGCATTGTTAGGTTGTGTCGGCGTCCTAGGCGTCGCGGGACTTCTTCGGCGCATTTCGTGGTGGCTCCCGTGAAAGCGTCGGACTGCCGCCCTCGAAGGAGTGCAAGACCGTCCTGCGTCAGTCCAACTTCATCCGCCGTACTCCGTCGATAGTAAAGTCCCGAAGCAAGTCAGCGACTGAGATCCGGAACGCCCTGCTGATCCTCAGGACGATCGTCAGGCTCGGCACCTTCGTCCCCCGTTCGAGATCGCTCGTATACGTCGTCGTGATCCCAGCCGCTTCTGCGAACTGCTCCTGCGTCCAGCCGGCGGCGAGGCGGAGCTGTCGCAGGCGCTTTCCGAAGATCTCTGCTTCGACGGCCATGTTCGCTTGAGCTTCAACGATCGTTGATGTAGACTCCATCGTCGATAGTTGATATTCGCTCGTTCCGCCAAGACACGCAAAGGAGACGCTATGACTGCCACCCCCACCCTGATCCGCGACCTCTTCCTCCACCCCCGCCCCACCTACACGCCCGCCGCGGCGGCGGAGGCGATCGGGATGAGCGTCGAAGATGTCGAGGGGTGGATGGAGGTTGGGGAGCTGGAGGGGGAGGCGACGCGGGACGGGATCGTGCTGCCGTGGGCGGAGCTGGTGTCGTTCGCCATGGGGTTCTGGGAGCAGGAGGAGATCGAAGAGGCCCTCGGCGCCGACGTGGCGGAGGCGATTCCAGAGCTCCTCAGGCTCTGCGACATGGAGGTGCGCATCCCGCGGATGGAGGTCGTGGCACTGGAGAAGCTGGCGGCGCGGGATGGGAAGTCGGTCGATGCCGTGCTGGCGGCGGAGCTGCGCGATCTGGTGTCGGCGCAGTCGGAGTGGCTGGCGTCGGTCATCCCGGGGTTTGCGTCGGCGCTTGCATGGCCGTATTGACGTCGCCTTCGGCGCGTTGCCGGTTGTCGGTTATCGGTGGCGTGCTATGAGTACGATCTTGAGATCACAAATTGTGATCTCAAGATGGCGGATCCACCCGGCAATGCAGATCCTCGGCGGCTGTGGCTGATTTTCGCGAAGCGGCCATGCTGCGATGAAGGACCCGGTGAGTTATGCAAGCACCTCTTGCACAATCGCAGGATCGGGCCACGCCGCCGAAGCGTTCACTAACGAAAGGCGGATGCGCGAGTCGCCGTTCCTCGGAGGATGAACCTCGCCTACACACAAAATACAAAACCCCGCCAGAGGCCCAAAGGGCTGATCCAGCGAGGAGCAGATGTCAGGAGTTTCGCCGGAGTCCGTGGCCTTGTCAACTGCCGTGGCCTGTATGGCGAGATCTCTCACAGCGCAACGGCTTCCGCGACGATGCGATCGCGGATTCGGCTCCGGATACCGCTCTCGGTAACGACGTCCACATGACGCCCGATCGATTCGTTGAGCTCCATCACCAGAGCGCCGAGATCGAACAGACTGCGGCCGGCGTCGAGATCGACCAGCAGATCGATGTCGCTCTTCTCGTCCGCCTCTCCGCGCGCAACAGAGCCGAAAACGCGCACGTTAGACGCACCATGTCTGCGGGCGATGGCGAGGATCTCCTCGCGCTTCTCTCGAACGATGTCAGATGCCGTCATGAGTGTCTCAACTGTTTCGAACGAGATCTCAAAGCTGTCAGATTCTCACTTTACCGCCGCAGCGTGTCTTGGACACCAGAAAAATGACCCGCAGGATTCCACTCGCGGACGCCCGGGCTCGGGGACCCGTGGCAGAAGTCGACGTTGCCTCCCATCGTTATTGTGAAACAAGCCGTTTCACGTTTCGGCCCGCAGGCCTTGGCGGTAATCCCTTGATTGCGGGACTGTACCGGCGGAAGGAATGTGCTGCTCAGCGCGCAATCTGCGACTACCACCACCCACCGACGGTCGCGTCGCCCACGCGTCGCGCGGACCTGCAGGGGATTCCTCGCGTCTCTCGGAATGACAGGGGGGACAGACCGCGCCTCCGGGGGACCATCATTGCCGAAGAACTCGCGACAACGTTGCGACGGACGCCGGTGACCTGAGACCATACGGGTTTGATTTGACCGTTTGATTTGACCATTGGACGGTGATCTTGAGGTGGGTCGATCCTGATATCGAACCCCCCTCGTCCTGATCTTGAGGTGGGTCAATCCTGATATCGACCCCCCTCGATCCTGATCTTGAGGTGGGTCAGTCCTGATATCGACCCCCCTCAATCCTGATCTTGAGGTGGGTCGATCCTGATATCGACCCGCCCTCGTCCTGATCTTGAGGTGGGTCGATCCTGATATCGAACCCCCCTCGTCCTGATCTTGAGGTGGGTCGATCCTGATATTGACCCCCCTCCATCCTGATCTTGAAGCCTGCTGGAGTGGGCATAGGACCTACCTATAATGGCCCGGAGTCTCTTGGGGTAGGCGTAGAGCCTGCTGCCAGAGGCCTGCAGCCTCTTCGGGTGGGTGTAGAGCCTACCCCTAGAGGTGTACAGCCTGTTGAGGTGGGCGGAGAACCTGCCTGGATGGGTCTAATGCCTGTTCTGGTGGAGTACGACAACCGACAACCGATAACCCAACAAGCCGCCAAACCCAAAAACCTAAAACAGCGCCATCTGCGTGTTCAACGCCGGGAGGCGGGGGCGGGGGGGGCGGCGGCGGGAGATCTCGTAGACGCCGGTGGCTTCGAACTGTTTGGCGATCGATAGCTCGAGCTGGTTCGTCGCGCCGAGGCGTGACAACAGGCGGCTGGCCATATCGCGGACGATCGACTCGTGGTTGTTGCGCTCGGAGAGGTGGATCAGGCAGAGGTTCTTCAGGTCGGCGCCGATCATCCGCTGCACGGCGGTCATCGAGTCGTCGTTCGAGAGGTGGCCGAAGCGGGACATGATCCGGCGCTTGAGGGACCAGGGGTAGCTGCCCATCCGCAGCATGTCCAGATCGTGGTTAGCCTCGAAGAAGAGGCCGTCGCAGTCGGAGAGGTGGCGGATCACCGGCGCGTCGGCGTGGCCGAGGTCGCTGGCTACGCCGACGCGGGTGCCGTCGCGGGCCTCGATCACGAAACAGGCCGGATCGGCGGCATCATGGAGCGTGCGGCGGGCGTGGACGTTCAGCTCGCCGATGGTAAACGTCGAATCGTTTGGAAAGACCACGGTCCTGATCACCTCGCGGTCGATGCGGCTGTTGTCGAGCGTCCCCTGGGTCAGGTAGATCGGAATCCCGTACTTGCGTCCGATGGCGCTGGCGCCGCGGATGTGGTCGTAGTGCTCGTGGGTGATGACGATGGCCTGCACGGTCTCGATGGTCTTGCCCACCTGCTCCAGCCGTTTGCGCGTCTCGCGCGGCCCCAGTCCGGCATCGACCAGGATGGAGGTACCGTCGCTCTCGAAGTAGTAGGAATTGCCGGCGCTGCCGGAGGAGAGAGGGGCGACGATCACGGAGGTTATGGTAGCAGGGTGTGGAGTCTCGGGATCAGAAGCGAATGTTGAATGGTGAATGTTGAATGTTCAATGTTGAATGGAAACCCAAACATTCAACATTCACCATTGAACATTCAACATTTCAGAGCCCCGCGACCCCGCAGCCGCGAGACCGCGCAACCGCGCAACCGCGCAACCGCGCAACCGCGCAACCGCGGATACAATCCCCCGCCACATGATGGAACGATTCATCGTCGAAGGCGGAGGGCGGCTGGAAGGGCGCATCCGGCCGGGGGGGAACAAGAACGCGGCGCTGCCGATCCTGGCGGCCTGTCTGCTCACCGACGAGGCCATCGTTCTGCGCAATCTGCCGGACATTCAGGATGTCCGGGTCATGCTTCAGATCCTGGAAGGGCTCGGGGCCTCGGTCGAGAAGATCGATCCGAACGTCGTCCGTATTCACGCGAAGGGCGACTGCCACTCCAATCCCGATCCCGATCTCTCGCGCAAGATCCGCGCGTCGATCCTGCTGGCCGGGCCGCTGCTGGCCCGCTGCGGCGCGGCCAACATCGTCAAGCCGGGGGGCGACGCCATCGGCCGGCGGCGCGTCGACACGCACCTGCTGGCGCTGGAAGCGCTCGGCGCACAGATCGAGGTCTCACCGCAGGAGTACCGGATGTCGGTGCGGGAACTGCGCGGGACGAACATGTTCCTCGACGAAGCGTCGGTGACGGCGACCGAGAACGCCATCATGGCCGCCGTCCTCGCCCAGGGGGATACGGTGATCTACAACGCCGCCGCCGAGCCGCACGTTCAGGACCTCTGCCGCTTTCTCAACCTCCTCGGCGCGCAGATCGAAGGGATCGCCACGAACTCGCTGCGCATCCAGGGCGTGGAGTCGCTGCACGGCGGCGAGTTTCCGATCCCCAGCGACCACATCGAAGTCGGCTCCTACATCGGCCTGGCCGCGGTGACGCGCAGCGAGCTGGTGATCGAGGACGCCGTGCCGCATCACATGTACGCGGTGCGCTACATGCTCGAGAAGCTCGGCCTGGAGATCAAGGTGGAAGGGCAGGACATCCGCGTTCCGAAGGATCAGGTCCTGCGCGTCCGCTACGACATCGGCGCGGCGGTGCCGAAGATCGACGACGGGCCGTGGCCTCTCTTCCCTGCCGATCTGCTGTCGATCATGATCGTCATCGCCACGCAGGCCGAGGGGACGGTGATGATCTTCGAGAAAATGTTCGAATCGAGGCTCTTCTTCACCGACAAACTGATCCAGATGGGAGCGCGCATCATCCTCTGCGACCCGCACCGGGCCATCATCGTCGGCGGCAACCGGCTCAGCGGCGCCGAGATCTCCAGCCCCGACATTCGCGCGGGGATGGCGCTGCTGCTGGCGGCGTTGTGCGCCAAAGGGCGAGAGCGTGATCCACAACATTCATCAGATCGACCGCGGGTACGAGCGGATCGAGGAGCGATTGAATCCGCTGGGGGCGCGGATACGGAGAGAGAGGGATTCGTGAGAAAACATCTCGTTGACTTCGAGAGGGACGTGGAAATGTTGAATGTTCAATGTTCAATGTTCAATGTTGAATGAAAAGGCGGGCTGCCGTGGTCATTCATTCGACATTCAACATTCAACATTCAACATTCAACATTGAGCAGTTATCCGCCCGCCCGCCCGCGGTGATGGGTATCCTCAACATCACCCCCGACTCCTTCTCCGACGGCGGCGTCCACTTCGACCAGTCGAAAGCCGTCCATGCGGCGCTGCAGATGGAGGAGGACGGAGCGGCGATCATCGACATCGGCGGTGAGTCGACGCGGCCCGGTGCGGAACCTCTCGCGGCGCAGATTGAGATCGATCGTGTGTTGCCGGTCATCGAACAGATTCGCCGCCGGAGTGCGGTCACCATCTCCATCGACACGCGCAAAGCGGCTGTGGCCGAGGACGCCATCGGAGCGGGAGCGGACCTCGTCAATGATGTGAGCGCGATGCGTTACTCAGCGGGAATGCCCGCGGTGGTGGCGAAGAGCGGCGTACCGGTGATCCTGATGCACATGCGCGGCGAACCGGCCACGATGCAGACGTTCGCAGTTTACGACGACGTGGTGACCGACGTCGGCCGCGAGCTGTCGTCGATGATCGATGATGCCGTTGCCGCGGGGGTCGATCGCGGGAAGATCATGATCGATCCCGGGATCGGTTTCGCCAAGACGTTCGATCAGAACCTGGAGCTGCTGGCGCGGGCGCACGAGCTGACGGCGCTCGGTCCGCTCGTCATCGGCGCCTCGCGCAAGGCCTTCATCGGCCACCTCACCGGGCGCCCCTCCGGCCCCGACCGCGCCCTCGGCTCGCTGGCCGCCGTCGCCGCCGCTCAACGCGCCGGTGCGGCGATCGTACGGGTACACGATGTGCGCGCGACAGTGGATTTCCTGAAGGTGCTGCTGGCGATCGAGGCGAAGCGATGACGGCGCCGAAGGCGCGTTGTCTGCGGCTACGCCGCGTTGTCTGCGGCTGCGCCGCGTTGTCTGCGCCGCGGGCGCGTGGACAAGAAGGGTTAGGCCCAGGCACTCTGTTACCTCGAGAGCCCTTCTCCCCCGCGGGTTTTTGCGGGGGAGAAGGTGCCGACAGGCGGATGAGGGGGCGTTTCACGCGGACGTCATTTGCCCACGAGCAGAGTAGTTTCAAACGGTGGCAGATCGTCGTCGGTAGATCGCACACATGCGTATACGCCCCCCTCATCCGCCTGTCGGCACCTTCTCCCCCCGCAAAAAACCGCGGGGGGAGAAGGACTCTCGACGAAAAGGCTGCGCGACTAAACGAACAACGCGCCGGAGGCGCAAACAACACCCCGAAAGCGCAAGCAACGCGAAGCCACCGACCACGCGGACGCGCCGAAGACAACGCGCCAAAGGCGCAGACAACGCGGCGTAGCCGCAGACAACGCGCCGGAGGCGCCGGATGAACTGGTACGACCGCCTCCTCTCCCTCCAGTTCACATGGCGCGACGCCATCGACGTCACCATCGTCGCCTTCGTCATCTACAGCATCCTGGCGCTGATCCGCGGGACGCGGGCGATGCAGGTATCGATCGGGCTGGTGGTGCTGGGGAGCTCGTTCTTCGTTGCGCGCGCATTCGACCTGCCGGCGCTGGAGGCGATCTCGCGGGAGATTCTCTTCTACCTGCCCTTCGCGGTGATCGTGCTGTTCCAGGCCGAGATCCGCCGCGCGCTGGCGCGGATGGCCTCGAATCCGTTGCTGTCGCTCGTGGCCAGTGTCACCACACCGGTGCCGTTCGATGCCATCGCCGGCGCGACGGCGGTGCTTTCGGCGCATCGCATCGGCGCGCTGATCGCCATCGAGCGCGCCCAGAGCCTGCGCATGTACGCGGAGTCGGCCAAACCGGTCGATGCCGTCGTCTCGGAGGAGCTGCTGATCAGCATCTTCGTCCCCGGCGGACCGCTCCACGACGGTGCGGCCATCATCCGCGGCAACCGCATCGTCGCCGCCGGCGCTTTTCTGCCGCTGACCACCTCCGCCGATCCGAAGCTCGCCCACGGCACGCGCCACCGGGCCGCCCTCGGCCTCTCCGAAGACAGCGATGCCCTGGTCCTTGTGATCTCGGAGGAGAATGGCTCGATCGCCGCCGCGAGCGAGGGCGTGCTGCACGAAAACCTCGACCGCGAGCAGTTGCTGCAGTTGATGCATGAGAGGTTGAGGGCGATGAGGAAGTGATGGTTGAAACGGCGCCTTCGGCGCGTTGTCGGTTGTCGGTTATCGGTTGTCAGTGCCCGCGGAGCGCTGCAGACGCTGCGATCAACGCCACCCCGCGGCAGACAAGGCGCCGGAGGCACAGACAACCGATAACCGACAACCGACAACGCGCCGGAGGCGCCGTTTGAACAACCTCCCCCTCAAGCTCCTGAGCGTGTTTCTGGCGTTCACGGTCTGGTTCGTCGTTTCGGCGCCGCGGAGGGAGCCGGTGTCGGAGCGGGCCTTTGCGGCGCCGGTGTCGATCGTGCGGATGCCGCGCAATCTCACCATCACCACGCCGCTCCCCGACACCGTCAGCGTCCGCCTTCGCGGCCGGGTGTCGAACCTCCGCTCCCTCTCCTCGCAGAACCTCGAGGTCACCCTCGATGTGAGCTGGCTCACGCCGGGCGATGCTGTGATCACGCTCACCCCGCAGGCGATGAGTGTGCCGCCGCAGATCGACGTCGTCTCGATGGAGCCGACCAAGCTGCGCTTTCACGTCGAGGCGCTGCGCCAGAAAGTCGTCCCCATCCGTCCCTTCCTGGTCGGCCAGCCGCCGCCCGGCTACTCCGCGGGCGATCCCACCCTGGTCCCCGACCACGTCCTCATCTCCGGCCCCGCCTCGCAGGTCAGGAACGTCGCGGAGGTGGCCACCGAGCGGATTATCATGACCGGCCGCACCGACACGTTCCTGCAGACCGTGGCCGTTGTCTCCGATTCATCCCTGATCCGTATCATCGAGCCGCTGACGACGCAGGCCACCGTGCCCGTCAGTCCCGAGATCGGCCCGGCCGCACCAGCCACCCTGACCACGGATACGGTCACCGAGAGCGCCCCCGAGGAAAAACCGGTACCGGAGAAGAAGAAACCAAAAGGAGCGCATGAGAACTCTCTTCGGCACTGACGGCATCCGCGGAAAGGCGCATCAGTACCCGCTGGATTCGGGCACGATGTTCAAGCTCGGTCTCGTTCTCGCCAGCCGCTTCCAGGCCCAGGCTCCGAAGCCACGAATCCTCCTCGGCATGGATACGCGCGAATCGGGTCCGGAGATCGCCAGCGCGCTGGTCGCCGGAATCGCGCACCAGGGGGGAGTGCCTCAATTCATCGGCGTGATTCCGACGCCCGGCGTCGCCTACCTTTGCCGTGTCACGGACGCCGTAGCCGGAATCTCCATCTCGGCGTCTCACAATCCGTTCGAAGACAATGGCGTGAAGATCTTCGGCCACGACGGAATGAAGGTTCCGGACGCGGTCGAGGAAGAGATCGAAACGGACCTTGGCCGCGTGGAATGGTCCGGCGTCCTGACGTCGTGGGAGCCGCCGAAGGATTCCCCTGATCTGATCGAGCGCTATGAGCGCTTTCTCGACGACGGCGTCGCTCCCGACGCACTGCGCGGACGCAAGGTGGTCCTCGACACCGGAAACGGCGCGGCATTCCGCATCGCGCCGGAGGTCTTCCGCCGTGCCGGCGCCGATGTCGTAGTGATCAACGACCGGCCGAACGGACGCAATATCAACGATGGTTGCGGGGCCATGCACCCCGAGGGGCTGGCGAAGGTGGTGGTATCGGAGAAGGCGGACTTCGGCGTGGCCTTCGACGGCGACGCCGACAGGGCCATCTTCGTCGACGACGCCGGGAAGATCCGCGACGGCGACGAGATCATCTATCTCTGGGCGCAGCGGCTGAAGCGCGACGGCGCGCTGAAGGCCGGCTGCGTCGTCACCACGGTCATGTCGAACTTCGGCTTCGAGCGGCAGCTCCGCGAGGACGGCATCGAGCTTCGCCGCGCCAACGTTGGCGACAAGTACGTTCTGGAGATGATGACCGCCTGCGGAGCAAGCCTCGGCGGCGAACAGTCCGGCCACATCATCGATCTGACGGTCCACACAACCGGCGACGGCACCCACACCGCGCTGGTCTTCGGCGAATTGCTGGCGCAGGCCGGCCGGCCCTTCTCGCAACTGCGCACCTTCACGCCGATGCCACAGACCCTGGTCAACGAGCCGGTGGGATCGAAGCCGCCGCTGGAATCGCTGCCGATGTACCAGGCCGCGCTCGCCGCCTCGCAGGCGCAGCTCAAAGGACAGGGACGCATCCTCGTCCGCTACTCCGGCACGGAGAACAAAGTTCGGGTGATGGTGGAGGGGCCGGATGATGCCTTGATCCGGCGCATCGCCGAGTTGCTGCGGGACGTGCTGGCCGCCGAGATCCCGAAATCGTGACGGAACCGCTGCTGCACTACGCCGTGATCGCCCTGGCCGCGTTCGTGGCCGGTGCGATCAACTCCATCGCCGGCGGCGGCACGCTGATCTCGTTTCCGGCGCTGCTCTGGACCGGCGTGAATCCGGTCGTGGCCAACGCCACCAACAGTTTCGCTCTCTGGCCCGGCTCGTTCTCGGCAATGATCGGCTACCGGCACGACCTGGGCAAGGTCCGGCGCTGGCTACTGCTCCTGACCATTCCCGCCTTCACCGGCGGGGCGGCCGGCGCGGTGCTACTGATGCACACCTCGACGCAGACGTTCTCGCGCCTGGTCCCGTTCCTGATCCTGGGCGCCACGCTGCTGCTGGCGGTGCAGGAGGTGATCACGCGCCGCCTCGGCCTCGTGGCCCGAGCGCATGAGAAGCCGACCGCGGGCTGGGTGACGTTCGTCTTCGTCTTCCAGTTTCTCGTCGGCATCTACGGCGGCTACTTCGGCGGCGGCATGGGCATCCTGATGCTGGCCGCTCTCGGCCTGATCGGCCTGACCGACATGCACGAGATGAATGGCCTCAAGAACCTGCTGGCGATCTGCATCAACGGCATCGCCGTGATCTACTTCGCCGTCTCGCGCGCCATTCTCTGGACGGACGGCGGCATCATGGCCGTCGCCTCCACCGCCGGCGGCTACCTCGGCGCACGAGTTGCCAAACGACTCGGAGGCAAGTTCGTTCGCCGTGCTGTGGTGGTGATCGGCCTGACCATGGCGATCGCGCTCTTCTTCAAGAGGTAGCGCCCTTGGATTGTGTTTTCGAAGCGTCATAACCGGGTGTTTCTGTTACGGCGTAGGATGACCGTTATGCGAACAGTCTTTCGTTGTGCGGCAATCGCTCTCTTCATGACAGCGGCGGCTTCGGCCCAGGTCAAAGAATCCATCACTGTCAGTTACGTCGAGGTTCCCGTAACCGTCGTCGACCGCGCCGGCAACCCCGTCCGCGGACTGCAGGGGAAGGATTTCGAGGTGCTGGACCAGGGGAAAGCGCGCGTGATCCGTTCCTTTGACGTCGTCGACTTCGCGTCGCCGGAGTCGGTCACGGCGATCTCGCCACTGAATCCGGTGGCGCGGCGCAATTTCCTGCTGCTGTTCGATCTGACCTACTCCTCGCCGGAAACGATTACGCGGGCCCAGGCAGCCGCCAGCAACTTTCTCAAGACGATGGTCGGGCCGCGCGACCTCGTCGGCGTCGCCACCCTCGACATCATGCACGGCTTCCGTCTGCTGAGCGCGTTCACTACCGACCGGCGGCTGATTGTGGCGGCAATTGAAAACCCGCTGTCGTTTCGCGGCTTCGATCCTCTTCAGATCGCGTCCGTATCTCCCCTCGAATCCCTTTCCGATCTGCCCGATGCCTCAACAGGCGACACAAACAAGTTCGGAGCCACCGATGACCTCAAGGACATGCTCCGCGGAGCCGGCCGCTCGCAAGACGAGAACAACCGCGCAAACATCGATCGCCAGGTGTCGCTGCTGACAGGGATGTCCACCATGCTGCGCGCGGTCTCCGGACAGAAACATGTCGTCTTCCTCTCCGAGGGATTCGACGCGCGGCTCATGCAGGGGCGCGAGGCGGCGGGAGGACAGTCGGAAAAGGCCTTTGAGAAAAACTCAATCGAGACCGGTCAGCTCTGGAATGTCGACAACGACAATCGTTACGGCTCATCCAAGAGCATGTCATTGCTCACCACGCTGACGGATGCCGCGAAACGATCCGACGTGATCCTCGACGCCGTCGACATCCACGGACTGCGATCGAACCTCGATCCGCGGAAAGGAGTCAGCCCGCAATCGAACGAAGGATTGCATCTCCTCGCCGACTCCACCGGCGGAAGGGTCTTCCAGAATTCGAATGATCTCTCCTCCGATTTCGGGCGCATCCTCAAGGCGCAGGAAGTGGTCTACATCCTCGGATTTCAGGCTCCGGTACAGCAGCCTGGAAAGTTTCACCCGTTGAACGTGCGCGTCACGGGCGTCCCGGGGGTACACGTCTCGGCACGCACCGGTTATTACGAGCCAGGAGGAGAAAACCGGATCGAGCGTTCGCTGACGAATGCCGAGGTGGTGCTCAACGACATCCCGCAGGAGGCGATTCACGTCGCGGCGCTCGCGGCAGCCTTTCCTACCACGAGCCCGAAGGCACAGGTTCCGGTCATCCTCGAGGTGAATGGTACGGATCTGATCGCGGCCGGAACCGGTGCTCCATCGGCGACGCTGGGCATCTTCGTCTATGCGTTCGACGAAACCGGCGTGGTTAGCGACTCGATCTATCAACGCGCCAACCTCGATCTGACAAAGCTCGGCGGTTCGCTGAAGAACGGCGTCAAGTATTACGCGACACTCAGTCTTCCGCCGGGCCACTACGCCATCAAGAGTCTGGTCACCCTCGGCGATATGGGAAAGCGCGGCTTTGCCCGAAACGATGTGGTCGTACCGAATGGGAACGATTTCGCCGTCTCGCAGCCGCTCTTTTTCGAGGAGCCGGGCCGTTGGCTCATGCTCAAGGGGGGCTCGCACGACAGGACGAACGCCGCCTATCCCTTTGCCGTCGCCGGAAAGCCGTTCATTCCCTCGGCTGGCGTGCACGTCCGCAGCGGCGAGCCGCGAACCTTCGCCATCTTCGTCCAAAACGCCGTCCCGGACGATCTCTCCGTCATCACCACCCCGCGGGCGACGATGGCCGCCAAAGGCACAGGAAGCAACGGATCGCTATTCGTCTTCCGTCTCGATTCGGTGGAGGCAAAAGACGCCGCGATGAACGTAACCGTCCAGAAGCGTGGCGGAGAATCGCAAACGTCGAGCGTTCCGATCACGACGCAGTAGGGGCCTACGTCGAATTTGTGATTCTGGTCACAACCGAGGAGGCTGTTATCTCGGGTTTCGATGGCCCTGATGACGCGTTGAGTCAGGCTCGGCGGCGACATGCGGGCGAGAGACTGGGCTCACCAAGATCTCCTCTTCCCAAGCGTCATCGTCATCAACCTGCGCGATGACAATCTCGTCGATCTCGTCCTCGGTCAGCGTCTTCTGCTTCGTTTGCTTTGTCATAGGTCCCAGCCCGTGATGACTCGAATACGACGTCCCTCGACACGAACTACCAGCTCCAACGCACGACCACCTTCAGTCCTTCCGAAAATGCGATACCTGTCGCTGAAGGCTTTGTTGCGCCTGACCCGAAACCTACGGCTGAGGCACTCCGCCGCTTCCTCGACAGACACATCATGCGCTTCCAGTTTCTCTTCGGCAAACTCAAGATCGTAATCGTCCGGATCGAATCGCGTCCAATTAACCATCCGCAGACTTCCTCGCCGACTGCAACAACCTCTTCGTGGCCTCATGCTTCGGGTTCGTCAGCACCTGCCGCGGGTCGCCTTCCTCCACCACCTCCCCCTCGGCCAGGATGACGACGCGCGTGGCGAAGTCGCGGGCGAAGTCGTCGTCGTGGGTGGTGACGACGAGGGTCCGGCCGGCGGCGGTGAGCTGGAGCAGCGTTTCGCCCAGCTCCCCGCGCCGGGCCGGGTCGAGCGAGGCGGTCGGCTCGTCCATCAGCAGCAGCGGCGGCTCCATGGCCATGGCCCGGGCGATGGCGACGCGTTGCGCTTCCCCGCCGGAGAGCTCGCGCGGCAGAGCGTTGCGACGGTGGGCCACGCCGAGGGTCTCGAGAAGCTCGAGGGCACGCCGCTCGGCATCGGGGCGGGGCTTTTGAGCCACATGCATCGGAGCAAGGGTGACGTTCTCCATCACCGAGAGATGCTCGAAGAGGTAGTGGAGCTGAAACACCATCCCGACGCGCGTCCGCAGATCGCGGATCGTGGTGCGGGGCGGCGGCGGGCCGGGACGAAGAACGACACCGCCGACGTCGATGACGCCACCCTCGAACGTCTCCAGCGCGGCCACGCAGCGCAACACCGTCGTCTTGCCGCCGCCGGAGAGGCCCATCAGCGCCACAAGCTCTCCCGCGGCAACCGAGGCATTGACGCCGCGGAGGATCTCCCGCTCGCCGCGCCGAAGCCGGAGGTCCGTGATCGAGAGGATGCCGCTCATTCCGTGGCCGCCTTCCAGCGGTTCTCCAACCGTCCCGCCAGACGTGAGAGCGGCAGCGACAGCACGAGATAGAGCGCCGCGCAGAGAATGCCCGGAACCACCCAGCTGCCAATGTTCGCGGCGAAGATCGAGGTCTGTTTCGTCAGCTCGATGACCGTGATGACCGACACGAGCGACGAATCCTTCAGCAACGCCACGAAGTCGTTCGTCATCGGCGCCAGGGCGATCCGGAACGCCTGCGGTCCGCGCACGAGTCGCAGCACCTGTCCCTCGGTCAGACCCAGCGTCCGCGCCGCTTCGAGCTGTCCGCGCCCGACCGCTTCGAGCGCGCCGCGATAGATCTCGCTCTCGTAGGCCGCGTAGTTCAGCCCGAGTCCGAGGAGCGCGGCCAGAAACGCGGGGAGCCGGATCACGGAGGAGAGGCCGTAGTAGAGAACGAACAGCTGCAGCAACACCGGCGTGCCGCGCACGACTTCGACGTAGATCGTCAGCAGTGCCCGCACCGGCGCGCTGCCGTAGACTCGCCCGCTGGCGATGAAGACGCCGACGAAGACCGCCAGCCCCATGGCCAGGCACGACAACACGATCGTGATCAGCGAAGCGCGCAGGAGTGCCGGGATGTAGCGAAAGACGACGTCGAGATTCTGCACCGGGCCGCCCCCCTCGGCGGCCTTCTTCGCGTTGGCGTCCGCGTTCAACACACCTGCAAAGAACGCCGGCTGATACGAGTCCCAGATGCCCCACTTGCGATAAATCCGCTCCAGCGTCCCGTCGCGCATCCGCGCGCGAAGGACGTCGTTGATCTGATCGCGCAGCTTCGCGTTGCCGGTGGCCAGGACGCCGATATAGTGGCTCGTCGCCACCGGCCGCGACTCAGTCCAAAGCCCTGGCACCCGCCGCATCGAGCGGGCGGCGATGATGTTGTCGAGCAGCACGGCGTCGAGCCGGCCGGCGCGGAGGTCGGCGTAGGGATGGACGTCGTCGTCGTAGGAGATGCAGATAACACCGTCGGTCTTCTCCGCCGCCAGCACGCGCTCGTAGGCGATCGTGGCGCCGAGCGTGCCGACGCGACGTCCGCGCAGCGCGGCCATGGTCGGGAACTTCCCCCGATCCTCGGCGCGCATGGTCAGCACCTCGTGAAACTCGAAGTAGGGAATCGTCGCCGCCATCATCCGCCGCCGCGCCGGCGTGTCTTCGACGCCGCTCATACCGATCTCGAAGTCGCCGCGCTGCACCGACTGATCGATGTCGCTGAACCCGACCTGATGAAACTCCGCCCGCCGCCCAAGGCCCTTGGCGATCTGTTCGGCGACCTCGACGTCGAACCCCCGCAACACGGCCGGATCGTTCGGGTCTGCCTCGACAAACGGCGCCCCTCCCTCGGCGTCCCCGCCCCAGCGAAGAACCGGCTGCTGCGCCGACGCCGAGGCCGCGGCAAGGAGAAGGAGAATGACGATGCGGCGCATTTGCGCGGCGAATGATAGATCACGCGACCTGGGTGCGTTACTCTCGCGCACCATGAACGACGATCTCCGTCTCGCGCTCTCGCTCGCTGACGCGGCGGACGCGATCACGATGCGCTACTTCCAGTCGGCGATGCTGCGCGTGCGGACAAAGAGCGACCGGACGCCGGTCTCCGAGGCGGACGAGGCGGTGGAGCGGGCCATTCGGGAGCAGCTCGGGCGCGAGCGGCCGGACGATGGCATCCTCGGCGAGGAGCTCGGCGTGCAGGCCGGCAACGGACGGCGGTGGATCATCGATCCGATCGACGCCACGAAGAACTATGTGCGCGGCATTCCGGTCTTCGGGACGCTCATCGCCCTCGACGGCGAGGTCGGCGTCATCTCCGCGCCGGCCCTCGGGCAGCGGTGGTGGGCGTCGCGCGGCGAGGGGGCGTTCTGCAACGGACGCGCGATCCATGTCTCCGCGATCGATACCATCGATGCCGCGATGCTCTGCTACGACGACGTTACCGGCTTCGAGCGATTCGGAATCAGCAAACGCTTCATTGGTTTGATACGGCGCTGCGGGAGAACTCGTGGGTTCGGCGATTTCTGGTCGCACATGCTCGTGGCCGAGGGGGCGGCGGAGATCGCGGTGGAACCGGAGGTCGCGCACTGGGACATGGCGGCGGTGCAGGTGATCGTCGAAGAGGCCGGCGGACGATTCACGAACCTCGACGGCGAGCGTCGCGCCGACGGCGGCAGCGGCCTGTCGACGAACGGCCTGCTGCACGACGCGGTCCTAGCCGCTCTCGTCGCCTGATTGACGCTCGATCTCGGCGCGCAACGCCTCGAAGGGATCGCGCCACGTCGGAGGCTTGATTGTCTTGCCGTCCTCGCGCACGCGCGGGGCGCCGTCGGGCCAGAGCTTGGCCATGTTGGCGCCGTGGACGATGTCGAAGAGAGGTCCGGGGCGGACGCCCATCTCGACGAGCGTGCCGAGGGCGAAGTAGATCAGATCGATCATGGCGTCGGCCTGATCGACGACGTCTTGCGACTCCACGAACTCGTCGATCTCCTCCCGCATCCACGCCACGCGGACGTCCGAACGCGGCGATTGGAGCAGTTTCGGGCGGCCGGCGACGGGGTGCCCGAAACGGCGGTGGAACTCCGCAACCTGGTCGAATGGATCGTCAAGACTCATTGAGGTGCATCATAGTTCCATGCACGAAATCGCCGCACATCTCTTCAACCTGCCGATCCCGCTTCTCGAGAAGATCATCCGGCCGATTCTCGTCTACGCCTTCCTGGTGATCCTGCTGCGCATCTTCGGCAAACGCGAGCTGGCACAGCTCAATCCGTTCGACCTGGTGGTGCTGCTGTCGCTGTCGAACACGGTGCAGAACGCCATCATCGGCGACGACAACTCCGTCAGCGGTGGGATGATTGGCGCGGTCACCCTGCTTGTGACGAACTACATCGTCGTGCGATTCCTCTTCCGGCATCGCCGGCTCGACCAGTTGATGGAGGGGAAACCGTCCATGCTTATCCGGGAGGGCCACATAAACAAGAAAGAGATGGCCAAGGAGCTGCTCACGACGGCCGAGCTGCAGAGCGTGATCCGCCGTCAGGGTTTCGACGGCATTCACGATATCGAGACCTGCATTCTCGAACCTGGCGGCGCCTTCAGCCTCAAGGCGAAATCGCCACCGGCGGACGTCGTGCGCCACACGGAGCTGATGCAACGGATTGAGGCGCTGAGCGCGCAGGTCGCGGCGATGCAGGAGAAGATGGCGCGAGGCGCGTAGCGCCCGCGACGGAGCGCTGGCGTCTCGCCGGCTCTTCCAATTCACTGTCATCCTGAGCGGGCGAACGGCGCAAGCGCCGGTGAGGAAGGGATGACACGCGTTCAGGTTGAAGGGAAGAGTTATTTGGACGCCGTGTCATTAGAAGCCGCCGGAGCCGCGTAACCCCGGAGCGATTGCGCGGCGTAGGACGGTCGAAGGACCCCCAAGTTGTATCCCGGTTGGGCGGTGAAATCGTCGACATTCCACCGCCCTGTCCGGGTCGCGACTTGGGGGTCCTTCGGGCGCGCTCTGCCCCTCCGGGGCTGCCGCCGCCTCAGGATGACGGTGATGTGATGTGAGCTCAGCGCTTCGCGCCGCCGTCCGGCTCCGTGTCCACCACGTCCCGCTCCTCGACGTGCAGACCCCCACCATACGTGCCGCCGCCGCTGGTGCCGAAGACACCACCCTCCCCTTCCTTGACGCCGTACGCGCCGCCCTGGTGGGCGGCTTCGTCGTAACCGGCAGCCGTCGGGGCGTTCTTTTCGTGTGGTGGTGTCGAGCCTTCCGCGGTGTAGTCGATATCGTCGTCGTTCGGTTTCGTGGCCATAATGCCCGGAGTGTTGCAAACGCCGCTCCCGATCGACGCGCACGTCGATGAAATCGTCGCCCACGTCCGCGCGCGGCGCAGCGCGGTCATCGTCGCGCCGCCGGGATCGGGGAAGACCACCCGCATCCCGCCCGCCCTCGCGGCGATCGGACGGACCATCCTCCTACAGCCGCGCCGGGTGGCGGCGCGGGCGCTGGCGCGGAGGATCGCGTCGGAACGCGGCTGGACGATCGGCGACGAGATCGGCTGGCAGATCCGCTTCGAGCGGAAGTTCTCCGAGCGCACGCGGCTCCTCGTCGCCACCGAGGGGATTCTCACCGCGCGGCTGCAAAGCGATCCGCTGCTCAGCGATTTCGACGTGGTCATCCTCGACGAGTTTCACGAGCGGAGCATCCATGCCGACGTCGCGCTGGCGCTGGCGAAACAGGCCATGGACTCGCGCGACGATCTGGCTGTGGTGGTGATGTCGGCCACCATCGCCGCGGACGACGTCTCTCGCTTCCTCGGCAGCGCGCGCGTCTTCGACGTCGGCGCCAGGCTCTTTTCTGTCGACATCCACTACCGGCCCGGCGTGGCCATGGCCGCCGCCGTTCGCGACCGGCTGCGCGATGCCGAGGGGGACATCCTCTGTTTTCTGCCGGGGTTGCGCGAGATCGAGCGGGCGCGCGGCGAGTTAGGAAATGTCGATGCCCTCGTGCTGCCGCTGCACGGCTCGCTCGACGTCGACGCGCAGGAGCGCGCGCTGGCGCCCGCGGAGCGGCGCAAGGTGATCCTGGCGACGAACATCGCCGAGACGTCGCTGACGGTCGAAGGGGTCACCGACGTCATCGATTCCGGCGTCCACAAGGTGCTGCGCTTCGATCCCGATACGGCGGTCGATCATCTGAACGTCGAACGGATCAGAGCCGATTCAGCAGACCAGCGAACGGGACGGGCAGGCCGGACGCGCCCCGGCCACGCCATACGGCTGTGGGATGCGCGCGACATTCTCCGCTCCCACCGCGAGCCCGAGGTGCGCCGCGTCGATCTGGCGCCGCCGCTGCTCGACATCCTGGCCTGGGGCGGCGACCCGCGGACGTTCGCCTGGTTCGAGCGCCCGCCGGAGGAGAGGATCGAGGCGGGGCTGGCCTTGCTGGCGTCTCTCGGAGCAGCCGAGGATCACGAACGGCTCCGTGCCTTCCCGCTCCATCCGCGCCTGGCCCGGATCGTCCTCGACGCACACGGCGACGATGACGCCATCGCCATCGCCGTGCAGCTCAGCGGCGGCGCCCCCGCCGAGACCCGCGAGTTATCCACCATCGCCCGCCGCATCCTCGGCGCTCACTACAGGCGCAAGGTCGACGACGCCACGCTGCGCCGCGCGCTGCTGGCCGGCTATCCCGACCGCGTGGCGCAACGCCGCGAGTCGAAATCGCCGCGGCTCCTGCTGTCATCAGGCACCGGCGCCACGCTGGCCCGCGAGATCGACGACGGCAACGGCGAGTTCCTGGTCATCCTCGAAATCACCGGCGATCTGGTGCGCAACGCGCGCATCGTCGAACGCGAATGGCTCGTTCCGACGCGGCGCGAGACGCTGCATCAGCTCGACGGCAACCGCGTCCGCGCCGTCGAGCGAAGCTGGTACGGCGCGATCCTGCTCCACGAACAGAACGTCGCCCCGCAACAAGCCGAGGCGGAGCGGATTCTGGCGGAGCAGGCGACGCCTGATGAACTGCTGCTCCTCCGCGTCGCCTTCGCCCAACTCGACGTCGACTGGCCCGCGTCGATCGCCATCGCTGTGGCCGGCAAACGAAGTCTCGACGAGGTTTCGATCGAGCTGCCGTTCCCTCTCCGACGCCGCCTCGACGAACTGGCGCCGTTGACCATCGCTCTCCCGAGCGGCCGCAGCGCGCGGTTGGAGTATCGCGACGACGGCTCCGTCGTCGCCTCCGCCAAGCTGCAGGAGCTGTTCGGCCTCGCTGAGTCTCCCCGCCTCGGCCCGCGGCGTACACCCGTCACCTTCGCACTCCTCTCCCCCGGCGGACGTCCCGTGCAGATCACGCAGGATCTTCGCGGCTTTTGGAATGGGGCGTATCAGGAGGTACGCAAAGAGCTGCGCGGACGGTATCCAAAGCATCCATGGCCTGAGGATCCGTGGACAGCGACCGCGACGCATCGGGCGAAGAGACGACCGTGACGCCGTGCACTACGGCTGATCGCCGGCGCTGCCTGACCCCGTCTCGACCGGTAGCCTGTCGGACAGCCAGCCCTTGATGCCTGCGGACATTACCTTCACGTTGACGTAGCCGAGGGAGTTGGCGCGGCGCGCGGCGTTGGGAGCCTTTCGGCACCAGGGATTGGAGCAGTAAAAGACCAGGAGAGCGCTCTTGTCGGCCGGGAGATCGGCTGGGTCATAGCCGGCCGGATCGAGGTTCACCGCGCCGGGGACGCGAGCCTGCATCCAGCTCTGCGGGGAGTTGACGTCGATCGCGTTGGCTCTCCCCTCCTGAAGCAGACGATGGAGGTCGCGGGGTGAGATCGTATCCAGACCCATGAGTCGCGCGATCATTTGTTTTTCTCCGGTTGTCGATATCAGGCCGAATGTCAGGCGCGGTGGACGAGTCTCTTTCGCAGTGCCGCTCGCAGGATCCGATCGGAGGCCAGCCAGAGCGGGATGAAGACTCCAATCAGCAGCCACGCGGATATCTCGGGCGACGTGGTTCTCTTCAGCACAAGGGAGGAGGCGATCACGACAGTTGCCCAGACCACGGCGTGGGCCACGAGCAGTCCGCGATTGGAGCGCGAGACGGGACCGTCGAGTTTCGCCGCCAGCTGGCAAGCGGTACCGAGAGCGGAGCGGTTCTTTGCGTATTCGGCCGTCAGCTCCGGGGTGGCGCCGAGGCGCGCGGTCGCGGCGCGAAACGCCTCCTCGTCGGAGAGCCCCTCGGCGCGGGCGCGGTCGATCGCACAGTAGAGATGGTCGCTGAGCTCCGCCACGCTGGCAGCCGGCTGGCAGCGTTCGCTGTGAACCGCCGCGCTCCAGGCGGCCACTTCGCGTTCTAGATCAAACATGGTGCCTCCTCCAGATGCTGCAGCATGCCGTGCAGCTTGTTCCAATGCTGACGCTGCGTCTCCAGCTCTTCCAGGCCCGATCGATCGAGGCGGTAGTACTTGCGCTTGCGCCCATTGCTGGCAGTCCCCCAGTACGCCTCGATGAACCGGCGTTTCTCCAGCCGGTGCAGAATCGGATAGAGCATGCCGTCCGCCCACTCCATCTCCCCCCCGGAGAGCTCCAGCACCTTTTGAATGATGGCGTAGCCGTAGCTGTCGCCTTGCTGGAGGATGGACAGGATGAGGGGAACCGCCGATGCGGCCACGAGATCTCTCGACGGTGTCATCGTTTGGTCCTTCTCCTGATACCGGCCCCTGTTTCATACATAGGACTGCTATGCATGCACCGAGTATACATAGAAACGCTATGTATGCAAGCGGAGACGCTTCTCTGTGTCCTCTGCGCCTCTGTGGTTAAACAAATTTCCGCAGGGCGCAGGATCGCGGCAGCCGGACACGCGGGGTTGCGTGCCACGCGGCGCAGGCGTCGATCGCGCCGGCGATCCTCTCCGCAAGCGCGGTGTCGAGGATGATTCCCTCCTCGAGGTGGAACGATTTCACCTCGAAGACACCGTCCCCTCGATGAGCCTTGGCGTCGAGTCGGCCGACGAGCCGGTCATCAACGAGGATCGGGAGGGTGAAGTAGCCGTAGCGTCGCTTCGCCGCCGGCGTGTAGCACTCGATTCGGTAGTCGAACCCGAAGAGCACCAGGGCGCGCTTCCTGTCCCAGACGATCGGGTCGAACGGCGAGAGGAGGGTCGCATGCGAGGGACGGCGGCCGCGGCGAATGGCGGTGAGCGTCGCACGATAGTCCCGATGGAGAAAGGCGTCGCCGGCCACGCTCTCGATACGCGCAGGAAGGAGCTCGCCGTCACGGACGAGCGACTTGATCGCGACCTCTGTCTCGGCGAGGCCCATGCGGTAGTAGTCCGCGGCCCAGCGGGCGGTGGCGACGCCGAGCGCGCGCACGGCGTTGACGACGAGAGCGCGGTGGGTCGCCTTTGCCGAGGGAAGGGGGGCGGCGTTCCATCCTGGGAGAACGCGCTCGCGCAGGTCGTAGACCCGCTGGAAGCGCTCCCGCCGCGCGATCATCAGCTCACCGGCGCTGAAGAGGTATTCGAGAGCGCGCTTCTCCGGCTTCCACCCCCACCAGCCGCCCCCCTTTCCATCCGCGCGCGTGAAGTCGGCGGCGCGCACCGGCCCGTGCGCGCGGAGATGGGCGCGGATCTTCCGCACCGTCTGGCGGTTCTCCGTCATCCACTCATGTGAGTATTTCCAGCCGAGCGACCCGGTCTCGCGCATGCGGCGGCGGAAGAGTGGATAGTCTTCGATCGGGAGGAAGGAGGCCTCGTGCGCCCAATACTCGAAGATCCTCCCCTCGGCCAGCAACTCGTCGAGCCAGCTCGGGTCGTACGCACCGAGACGGCTCCATAGGACGAGATACGGGCTGCGGGCGACGACATGGATGGTGTCGATCTGGAGCACACCCATGCGGCGGATCGCCGCGCGCACGCCCTCCTTCGTGGCCCGCGTCGCCCATGGTCGGTCGAGCCCCTGCGCCGTCAAGAGGAGGGCGCGGGCGTCGGCGAGGGAGAGGTTCTGCATGGCGTTGGAGGTCATGTCGAACGTCGAAAGTGCCGGCGGGGCCTGGATGTCCCAGATACGATAGCCCCTGCGCCGGCACTTTCGACGTTCGACATGACCTCCAACGCTGACATTCCGTCCTCCATTGAGGAGACTTCTGGTGGCACGGCGGCCGGAATCTACGGGAATTGTGTGGATCAACTCTCGCATGTCGTTGCGTGCTGACACCCTGAAAGGATGTATCCAATGAAGCGATTCATCATTGCGTTGACCGCCGTATTGGTTGGCCTGAGCGTTACGGGCTGCTCGTCGTTGTCATTGATGGAACTGAGCCAATGCAACTGCTTCACGTTCCGACAAGGAGTCACACCAGAGCAGTTTGCGGGACCGGACAGCCGGACGCACTCCTGGCTCGGACCGTCCCGTAAACCTCAACCGGAGTCATCGCAGATGTTTCGGCTCGGCGACGACGTGTGGGAGGTATGGGTCTATCAGTTCGGCACTGATGCATATGTAAACGGCGGTAGTTGGGAATCCCAGTCGTCCCAGAGCCAGGGGGGGGGCATGAACCTCTCGGGGAGCCATCAGGAGTACGTGGCCTTCCGCAATGGTCGTCTCGAGTCGTGGGGCCGAGGCTCGCTCCCCGGAGCTCTGAACAGAAGGACAAACGACCGTCACTCCGGAGGCTTGACGAACAGTAGAGCCGGTGGTTGAGCGCGAAGCGCGATACCACCGGTTGACGATCAAGAAGGACAGGCCAGCCCGCACGCCCGTCAGTCGAAGCGCAGCCTCTTAATCGAGGCCGCAGCAACTCGCCCGGCGTGAGGTCCAATGCACGGCACAGCGATCCTCTGCATGCCTCTACCGGACGTTCTCGGATGGATGGAAGCCGGCGAGCTGGAAGGGGTCGACACCCCTCACGGCCTGATGCTGTCGTGGAGAGAGCTGGCCTCCTTCGGCATGGACTTCTGGTCCCAGGAATCGAAGAAGCCCTCGGAACCGACCTCGCCGACGCCATCCCCGAGCTCCTCCGCCTCGCCGACCTGGAAGTCCGCATCCCCCGCCTCGAGATCCTCGCCCTGGAACGCCTCGCCGACCGCGACGGCAAGTCGGTCGACGCCGTCCTCGCGAGCTGCTGGATGTCGTGTCCGCGAACTCGGAGTATCTTGCCGCCGCGATACCGGGCTTCACCGCACGCTTCGCTGGCCGCAAGGCTAAGTACAGGTCAACGCAAATAAAGGTCCCGTAGCCAAGCCTTACACCGCCCGCGCGGGCTTGTTATCGAGGGGAGTGGTAGACGAGTGCGCATGGCCGGCGAAGCCGGCTTGAGAACCGTAGCCCCCGGCTTCAGTCGACGGCTTCAGTCGGGGGGAAACGAGCATCCCCAAGTTGGCAGCCGCTTTAGCGGGCTGGGAACAATTGATGACCGGCATCCCCCCCGACTGAAGCCGACGACTGAAGCCGGGGGCTACGGGCCTTAGCCAGCTTCGCTGGCGCAATACGGCCAGCCGGACGGGACACTCATTTTCGAGAAGCTGTACTAAGAAGGCTTAAGACCTGTTGTAGTCGCTCACTTGAATGCCACCTGCCAGAGGAGGACGCCTTCCGTTGCGGTAGCGATGAGGTCGGCGCAATCGATTGCCGGTGAGGGACTGCTCGCAAGCGTAGATGAGTACGTTCGTATCAACGGCGATCATTCAGCTCCTCTCGGCTGGGAAGCGGTCCCTCCGAGAAGAAACGCATGCTCGCGATCCCTGCCTTCAGGCGTGTGACGGCAGCCTCGCGATCGATGTTGGTCGCGTCGATGGTCTCGTCTATCGTCTCGATGCTCAGACGAACACGCTGGTTGTTCCGAAGGGGCAACTCGACCGTAGGCTTCAGAACGCCGTCGGTGTAGATGGCCTCGATTGTCTGCGTCATCACTTGCAAGACTACGACCGATGGGGGGGGGCGATGCAACCGAAGGAGCCCTTGCTTTCGCTCTCAGGCATTTGTTCACGGATGCGAATAGCTCTTGGCTCTCGCGGGCCGCTCAGATACCTTTTCCGTCTACCCACAATGCCCCATCCTCCGTGACAAAAACATTGCGACTACCATCGAAATCTGTAATTACCACTTCCATTGGGTTTGTTAACGCGATACAGCAAAACATATCACCATCCTTCTGGACATTCAACGAAAGCAAACGCTTACGATTTGTATTCTGCCACTCATGCATTGTGTCGTAGAGTCCGCGAACAGATGGGCTCTCGAAGAACATTATGTTGTGTTTGTTATCGTCTGACATGTCTGCCTCCTTGTGTTTGATGTTCACCAAATCATGCCACGCAAGGGCCAGCGATCACCAGTGGCCGCTCAGACGTCGCGCGCGCATCTGGTGCAAGCGCCATCACACCGAAAAGTTGGGTCGGGGAAGACAGGAAGAACGACGCAGACACACGAAAGGGTATGACGGACATCAAACGCACGCGCGCATGGCCGGCGCGCGACGCGCACACACCTTACCGGGCCCCCTCGGCGGGCGCCCGCCATTCGACGAGTTCGCGCCTCAGGTGTCCCAAATGAGACACGACGATGTTCGCCATGAAGCGCAGCGACTTCGAGCACACCACGAGCGTGTCGATGATGACCACGGTCCCATCCAGAGAGCGCTGAGTAGCTCGGACCGGACGAGCCCAGGGGACCAGCTCTTGCGCTTGGGAGGAAGCTTCGACGCCAGGCGTCTTCTAGTCTCCTCGTTGAGCCTCGCGTCGAAGTCGCCGCTCAGCATCGTCGATTGCTCATCCACCACGCCGTCCGGCCGTTGGCGTCGTCGTACAGCTAACGCACGCCGTCTGCTGGGTGATTGACCTCGAGCGCGGCGTTGTCGAACGCATCGAGGACGTCAATCGACGCATTCTGGTTTGCATTGGACTCCGGTTGCGCCTTCAATCCGGCCGATTCGCCGCGTGCGCTGGCCAACACCCCTGCGGTCGGGACGGATCGTGGTGTGAGGGGGCAGCTCACCGCGTGAGCGATGCCGGTTCGGGAAGTTCTGGCCGGGGAATTCCGAAAATCCTGGCTGGTCGGAATCCGCTGCGATGTCGCCGAAGGGCGGAGGTGGAGGAATCAAGGTGAGCGATCGTGAGCGCGCCGTTGGCTCTCCTGGTCCGGCTCACCGTGTGAGCGGGTCGCGGGTAGTAGCGTTTGCGACATGGGGTTCTCACGCTGCTACATGGGACTCCCACGCCGCGATACGGGGGATGTCGCTGCGACACAGGTGGGACTCAACTGGGGGACGGTGTGTACCCCACTGGGGGAAGGTGTGTATCCCACTGGGGGAAGGTGTGTACCCCACTGGAGACGGTGTGTACCCCACTGGGGGACAGTGCGTACCCCACTGGGGGACGGGGCGTACCCCACTGGGGGACGGGGCGTACCCCACTGGGGGACGGGGCGTACCCCACTGGGGGACGGGGCGTACCCCACTGGGGGACGGGGCGTACCCCACTGGGGGACGGGGCGTACCCCACTGGAGCCCATCCGCGCCCGCCAGTGACCATCCATTCGCGGTAACCCTCATCGGCGAGACGCCGCCGAGCCAGCCGACGAGACGCCAGCGCTCCGGTTAGGTCCCACCGATCCCCTTGATCACCGCGTCGATCGCCTTCCGATCCCCCTCCTCCATCGCCTTCTCGATCAGGAGCGACTCGCGGTCGAGGCCGATGGCGGCGATGGCGACCAGGTTCGGGCCGGCGTGGTAGGCGGCTAAGGCGCGGCGGTCGTCGAGGGAGCCGTGGATTTCGACGCGGTCGAAGCCGGTGGCGTGGCCGACGTAGGCGATGGTGACGTCGTAGTGGGCGCTCCAGAAGAAGGGCGGAGCGGTGTGGGGGGTGCGGCGGCCGAGGATGTTGCGGGCGGCGGTCTGGCCCTGGCGGCCGGCGGCGACCCAGTGCTCGACGCGGATCTTGTTTCCAGTGAAGCGGTCGGGGTAGTGGGCGACGTCGCCGGCGGCGAAGATGCCGGGGACGGCGGTCTCGAGGAACTCGTCGACGACGATGCCGTTGTCGACGGTCAGGGCGTCAGGTTGTGCAGATTGGGCAAGCTGGGTGTTCGGGCGAACGCCGACGCCGGCGACGATGAAGTCGGCGGGGATCGGCTCGCCGGTGGCGAGGATGACCCGGTCGCCTTCGAAGGTGGCCACGGTCGTGCCGAGGCGGAAATGAACGCCGTGCTGCTCATGGAGGCGGCGGATGAATGCGCCTACCTCGACACCCATCGGTTTCCCCAGCGGGACTTCGTCCGGCGCGACGACGGTGACGTCGACCTCGCGTGCGCGCAGGGAGGCGGCCACCTCGAGGCCGATGAAGCTGGCGCCGAGGACGACCGCGCGCTTTCCTTTGGCCGCCTCGGCGATGATGGCGCGGCTGTCGCGCAGCGTGCGCAGCACGTGGACGCGGGCGGCTCCGGGGGGCGAGAGGCGCACCGGCTCGGAGCCGGTGGCGATGAGGATGGCGTCGAAGGTCCGCTTCGAGCCGTCGTCGAGCGTGAGGGTCTTCGATTTCGTGTCGAGCTGCATGGCCCGGCGGCCGGTGAGGATCTCGATGTTCTGCCCGCGATAGTAGTCAGCGTCGCGCAGTGGCATCCATTCCTCGGGGGCGGATCCGGCCAGATACTCCTTCGAGAGATTCGGCCGATCGATGGGAACGGTTTCTTCCGCGCCGATCATCGTTATCGCTCCGGCGAATCCTTCGCTCCGCAGCATCTCCGCGGCAGCGTTGCCGGCCGGGCCGGCACCGACGATTCCGACCGAGGCTACCGGCGTCTTGGCAGGAGATGCAGGCGGAACGTCGCGCTTCGTGGTCACGAAGACACGCCCGTCGCGCTGCTCGACGTTCCACACCGGAATCGGATTCAACGCCGGCGCGGTCGGCGCGCCGGTTCGGAGGTCGTAACAGGCGTGATGCAAGGGACAGCGGATCGTTTCGCCGCTGACGATGCCCTCGGCAAGCTGTCCGTGGTAATGCGTGCACTCCGCGCCGACGGCGAAGACTTCCTTCCCCTGCCGGACCAGCACGACCGCTTCGCCGTCAACGTCGCCGGCCAGCATGCCGCCGTCGGCAATTTCCTCGATCGCGATACCTGATTTCAGATCCATCGTCACTCCGTAAGCCGCAGGAACTCGGCGCGCGCCATGGGGTCGCTGCGCAGGGTACCAAGCATCGACGAGGTCACCATCTCCGTCGTCTGTTGCCGTACCCCGCGGCATCCCATGCAAAGGTGATGCGCTCGCACGATGACGCCGACGCCGCGGGCGTCGAGATGCTCTTCGATCGACTCGGCGATCTGCCGCGTCAACCGCTCCTGGATCTGCAGGCGGCGGCCGAAACAGTCGACCAGACGGGCCAGTTTGCTGATGCCGACGACCTTGCCTGGGAGATAGCCGACGCTGGCCTCGCCGTAGAACGGCAGCAGGTGGTGCTCGCAGGTGGAGTGAAAGCGGATGCCGCGGAGAACGACCATCTCATCGCTGGTCTCGTCGAAGGTGCGCGACAGGATCTCGGCGGGATCGTCGTCGTAGCCGGAGGTCATCTCGCGCCAGGCCTTGAGCACGCGCGCCGGTGTGTCGACCAGACCGTCGCGAGACGGATCTTCGCCGATGAACCGGAGAATGGTGGTGACCGCATCGGAGGCCGCGTGCTCAGCCGGAAACGCGAGCACCTCGCGGCGGGTGGATTGCTGCATGAATGCCTCCTCCTGGTTGAACCACGCGGAGAATGTCACGCGCAGCGATATTAAGCAAGTGTTTGCTTGCATAAACTAATGATCACTATGCTTACCGCCTCGCATGCAGCGAAAGGAGCTCCTGTGTCTCGAACCTTTTTCATGGCCGCGATCGCTCTGGCGATCGCCGGAAGCGCGTTTTCCCAGATGACTCTCCCCGTCGACAGCGTCACGAACGAACTGATCGCGAAAAACGGCGAAGGACAGCGTGCGCGAGCAACGCGCGGCGTGAAGCAGGTCGCCGGCTTCTGGCGCGCCGAGGATGGTGATGCGGCGGCGTTCGCGGAGTTTGTGAAGACGAACTTCGCGGGTGACGCGAAGACGCTCGACGCCCTCTTCGACCGGATGGAGTTCGCCTTCGAGCAGGTCGACGGGCACATGCTGGAGATCGGGCGCGAGCTGCGGCGACAGTCGGATCTCGACATCGGGCCGATCTATCCCTTCGACGAGATCATGGCCGGCTACGACCCCTCGGCGCATCTGAACGACGACCTCTTCGCCAACAAGCTGGCCTTCGTCGTCCTGCTCAACTTTCCGCTGACGACGCTCGAACAGAGGCTGACAGATGGCAACTCATGGACGCGCCGCCAGTGGGCGGAGGCGCGCCTGGCGCAGCGTTTTTCGCGGCGCGTGCCGGCGGACGTGAACCTGGCCATCGCCAAAGCGGGCGGCGAGGCGTCACAGTTCGTGGCCACCTACAACATCTGGATGCATCACCTCGTCGACGACTCCGGCGCGCGGCTCTTCCCGGCGAAGATGCGCCTGCTCGAGCACTGGAACCTGCGCGACGAGATCAAGGCCGAGTACAGCGAAGGAAAGCCGGGCCTGGCCAAGCAGCGGACGATTCAGAAGGTAATGGAGCGGATCGTCGATCAGTCGATCCCGAACGACGTCGTCGACAACCCGAACGTCGACTGGAATCCGGTTACGAATACCGTCAAACCGGCCGCCGTGAAGGATGCGGACAACTACACGCCGCAGGCGCCCGTTCACGAGGCGAACGCGCGGTACGCGACGATCCTCAAAGTCTTCCATGCCTCGAAGCTGGCCGATCCCTACTCGCCGACGGCGCCGACGCTGATCGCGCGGAAGTTCGACGAACAGCGCGAGCTGCCGGAAGCGCGGGTGAAGGCGATGCTGGAGCAGATCGTCTCGTCACCGCTGGTGCCGCGCGTGGCGGCATTGATCGAGAAACGTCTGGGCCGGCCGTTGGAGCCATTCGACATCTGGTACAACGGCTTCCGGCCGCGCGGAACGACGACCGACGCGCAGCTCGACGCCATCACGCGCAAGAAGTATCCGACGGCGGAGGCGTATCACGCCGACATGCCGCGCATGTTCCGCGCGCTCGGATTTTCCGAGGAGCGGGCCAAGATGCTGGCGGACAACATCATCGTCGACCCGGCGCGCGGATCGGGGCACGCCATGCCGGCCGGCCGCCGCGCCGATCATCCCCATCTCCGGACGCGCGTCGGCGCTGACGGGATGGACTACAAGGGCTACAACATCGCCGTGCACGAGATGGGTCACAACGTCGAGCAGACCTTCTCGCTGAACCTCGTCGATCACACGCTGCTGTCCGGCGTCCCCAACACAGCATTCACCGAGGCGTTGGCGTTCGTCTTTCAGAACCGCGACCTGGAGCTGCTCGGGCTGGCCAAACCGTCGCCGGAGAGCGATGCGCTGAAGACGTTGAACGAGTTCTGGGGTGCCTACGAGATCGCCGGCGTGGCGCTGGTGGACATGGGAATGTGGCACTGGATGTACGACCATCCCAGTGCGACGCCGGCGGAGCTGAAAGAGGCGGTGGTGCAGATTTCGAAAGACGTCTGGAACCGCTATTACGCTCCCGTCTTCCACCTGCGCGACGAAACGCTCCTCGGCGTCTACGCGCACATGGTGGATTCGTTCCTCTATCTCCCCGACTATCCGATCGGCCACATGATCGCCTTCCAGATCGAGGAGCAGATGAAGAAGGCCGGCGCCATCGGCAGCGAGTTCGAGCGGATGGCCCGGATGGGAAGCGTGACCCCCGATCTCTGGATGAAGAACGCCACCGGCGCGCCGGTAGGTCCGGAGGCGCTGCTGGCGGCGACGGAGAGGGCGGTGGGGGTGGTGGGGAGGTAGGGGTTGTTTTGCTGGTTCGTGGGTTAGTAGATTAGTGGATTAGTGGATCTGTCCTGATCCACTAATCTACTAATCCACCAATCCACTGCTCACCCTGCAACCCTTACTTCGCCTTCACCGCCTCGATGTTGATGTTGATGGTCACCTCTTCGCCGAGCAGGACGCCGCCGTTGTCGAGGGCTTTGTTCCAGTTGATCCCGTAGTCCTTGCGATTGATGGTCGTAGTCAGGGAGAAGCCGGCGCGCTCGCCGCCCCACGGATCCTTGCCGAAGCCGTTGAACTCGACCGGGAGGGTGACGTGCTTCGTCACGCCGTGCATGGTCAGCTCGCCGGTCACGTCGTACACGTCCTTCTTCTTGGTGGGGACGATCGTCGAGCTCTTGAACGTGATCTCAGGAAACTTCTCGACGTCGAAGAAGTTGGCGCTACGGAGATCCTTGTCGCGATCGGCGTTGCCGGTGTTGATCGACGCGGCCTTGATCGTGAACTCGACCGATGAGGCGGACGGCTTGGCGCGGTCGGCGTTGATCTTGCCGCTGAAGTCGTCGAACTTGCCGCTGACTTTGCTCATCATGTGGCGCACCTGGAAGGTGGACTCAGAATGAACCTTGTCGACGTTGAATGTGTCGGCGAAGAGTGACGAGGCGGTGAGGAGGAATGCGACAACTGCGAGAGTACGGAACTTCATTAGGAACGTCTCCTTTCGATGAACTGCTCGTTGCTGTGCTCGCGGGTCCTGTCGAGAAGATCGATGAGGCTCGTGAGCTCGGTTTTTTTCAGAATGCCAAGGGCGGTGTTGGTGGCGTCGAGGATGGGCCTGTCGAGCGCGGAGAGGAGCGACAATCCCGACGCCGTGATGCGGCAGAAGACCTGGCGGCGGTCGGTGAGGCAGCGCTCGCGGGCGACCAGCTTCTTCGTCTCCAGCCGGTCGATGAGGCGGGTGATGCCGGGCGTTGACTCGACCATCCGCTCGACGATCTCCAGCGTCGGCAGTCCCCGCTCCCCCGCCCCGCGCAAGATGCGCAGGACGTTGTACTGCTGCGAGGTGATCCCGTACGGCTCGACGACCGTGCCGACGATCCGGCGAAACACGTCCGCGGTCCGCATCAGGGCCACGGCCGCCTCCTGCGCTTTCGACGGGAAGGGCTTGTTCTGCTTTAGGTCGTGAAGGATGTCGCGAGTCACGGGCAGTACATTACCTCTCATTAGTTGATTAGTCAAGTAACTTACAATTGCAGGTGTCATGGACAGCTTTCCGTCCGAATTCGCCGACCTTCTGAACAAGCGCGGACAGCGATTGATCGCCAACCCGCCCCGACTGGCTGTCTTTCGCACAAAACGCGCCACGCCGATCGTGGTCTTCGACGACCTGATCGACGACGGCGTGGCCCGGCGCTGCATCGAGCTGCTCGACCGGGCCATGTATCCGGTCGTCCGCCGGATGGAGACGCCGATCCCGCGCGAATGGATCGCCTCGATGAAGAAGAACTACTCCGAAACGCTGCGGAAAACGGTGCGCGTGAAGACGGTCACTCTCAACTCGCGGAAGTCGCAGGCGCTCGATGCCGCGCGGGCGATCGGGCTGGCGCAGATGATGCGCTCCGAGTCGTTCTTCCAATTCGCCGAGGCCGTCGTCGGCAAATCGTTGGAACGCGGGTCGTCAAGTGGACGCCAGGTAATCTGCTACGAGCAGGGCGACTATAGCGGGCCTCACAACGATCACCATCCCGAGAGCCCCGGGTCGCGCAACGGTTTCGTCGACCTGCACATCATGTTCTCCAACGACGCCGTCCGCTCGCAGCAACTGGTCTACGAAGAGCGCGGCTTCCTCTCGGCCAGCCACGACGTCAACGGCCGGAGCGGCATCGCCGTCTACCGCCTCCCCTTCTGGCACTACACCACGCCGCTGATCGGCCGGCCCGGGCGGGAGGCAGAGGCGCGGCGGTGGCTGTTGCTGGGATCGTTCGATTTCGATCCGCCGCCGGAGAAGCCGATGTGGTGAGAGAGATTCAGCGCCGGAGGCGCACCGGATATTAGCCGGTGGCAAGCGCGTAGCGCGCAGCCACCGGAACCTCGGTGTTTCTGTTTTCGCGTGGCAGGAGGGATACGGCGGGTTCACGGTGAGCGTTTCCCATATCGCGCGCCTCAAGGCTAATATCCCATGCGCCTCCGGCGCGGAGAACCGGTAGCGTCAAACATGCGGAGGACGATCCCATGCGCAGAATCTCCCTGCTGGCCGTTGCCGCGCTGCTCGTCGCCGGCGCGGCCCTGGCCAGCGAAGAGGTATCCCATTCATTCGCAGTCACCACCGCTCGCGGTCATGTGCGGCGCGTCGTCATCGACATCCCCGCCGGGGAGTTCCGAATCCGCAACGGCGCCGCGGACCGCATCGCCCTGCACGGCGTCAGCACCCGGCATTTCGACGGGTACCGGCGGCGGGCCCAGGAACAGCAGATCGCCGACGACATCTCCGCCGAGGTCGTGATCGATGGGGATGAAGCCATCGTGCGACGCCGCTTCGGTCCCAATGCACAGAGGTGGAGCGCGAAGAGCTACCACTCCGCGGTCGAGGTGACTGTAGAGCTCCCGACCGGGGTCGACGTCGATCTGTCCACGCGCTACGGCTCGGTCGACATCGACGGCGCGTTCGGAAGCATCGAAACCGATCTCCGCGCCGGCGAGGTACACGTCCGCACCCCCCGTGCGAACGTCCGCGACCTCACCGCCTCGGTGAGCATCGGCGAAGTTCACGCCTACTTCGGCGACCGCTACATCGAGAACGAGGGCGTCTTCCCCCATTCCGCGCGCTATCACAACGACGGCGGCAAGTCGGATGTGAGCGTCCACACGACGTTCGGAGAGGTGCACGTCACGTTGACGCAGTGACGCGCTGCGCGCGTTATCGGTTGTCGGTTGTCGGTTGGGCTACAGGTTGGATTGGATGAATTGCTCCGCTTCCTCGCGCGTGGTGATCCTCCCTTCCAGCTCCGCTTCGAGGAGGGCGCGTTTGAGCGCGCCGACGCGGGGGCCGGGATCGATGCCGGCGATCGAGGCGATCTCGTTACCGGTGAGGATCGGTTGCATCGAGAAATCGGGAAGAGGGATGGCGTCGTCGCGGCCGAGGGCGCGGAGCATCGGCGGGAGCTGGCGGGAGACCTGTTCGCCGGCGTCGTAGAGATCGACGAGCAGGCGTTTGTCGCGCAGGCGCTGGAGCGTCTGGATGTCGCGCATCAGCGCGTCGCTTAGCCGCCAGCGCTTCACGAAGGCGTGTGCATCGCCGGCCAGGATCGCCAGCGCGGCGGCGAGCGGCACATCATCGGAGCGAAAGGCGGCCTCGATCGCGCGGCCGAAAAGCGGAACATCGAGCCCCGTTTCGCGCAGGAGCGCCACGGCGCGGCGGAACGCATTCGCGGAAAAGATCACCGTCAGCTCGTACGCGACCCGTTCGACGGAGACGTTGGCGATGCGTTCAGCGCGGCTGCGAATCGCGGCGAGGGTGGCCTCGTCGACCAGGAAGCCGAACCGAACCGCCATCCGTACCGCCTTGAGCATCCGAAGGGGGTCATCGTCGAAGTTTGCGGCGTCGACCATGCGTACGAGACGGCGATCCAGATCGCCGCGGCCGTCATGCGGATCGAGAAGCGCGCCCGAGCGAAGGTCGACGGCCATGGCGTTGATGGTGAAGTCGCGCCGCGCAAGATCGGCGTCGATGCTTCCGTCGAGCAGCGCCGCGAAGTCGTAAACGTGCGGCCCGTCGACGACGCGGTAGGCGCTGAGATGTTCCTCGCGACCCAGGCGGATGACCTTGCGGCCCAGCACCCGCGCCGCGGCCAGCGGATCGAGACAGGCCACGTCGACGTCCGCCGGCGCCACGCCCAACGTCAGATCGCGCACGGCGCCGCCGACGACGTAGGCGCCGGGAGGGATATCGCGGAGACGCGGGAAAAGGCGGAGGAGGTCGCCCTTGACACCGCCTGTCATCCTGAGCCGCCGGAGCCGCGTAATCGCGGAGCGATTGCGCGGCGTAGGACGGTCGAAGGGCCCCCAAGTTGTATCCCGGTTGGGCGGTGGAACGGTCGACAGCCACCGCCCGGTCCGGGTCGCGACTTGGGGGTCCTTCGGCGCGCTCTGCCCCTCCGGGGCTGCCGCCGCCTCAGGATGACAGTTGGTTGTACATGGCGCCTACGAAACCACATTTCTCAACACACCGATCCCCTCGATCTCCACTTCCACGCGATCGCCGGAAGCGAGCGGGCCGACGCCGGCGGGGGTGCCGGTGAGGATCACGTCGCCGGGTTGCAGCGTCATCACCGAGGTAATGAACTCGATGATGAACGAGCAGTCGAACACCATGTCGTGGGTGTTGCCGTTCTGCTTCGTATCGCCGTTCACGCGCGTGCGCAGCGAGAGCGCGGACGGATCGAGCTCGGTCTCGATGCAGGGGCCGAGGGGGCAGAAGGTGTCGAAGCTCTTGGCGCGGGTGAACTGCACATCCTTCTTCTGCAGATCGCGGGCGGTGACGTCGTTGGCGCAGGTGAAGCCGAGGACGACGCTGCGCCAGTCGGCGCGCGGGATGTTGCGTGCCGTCCTGCTGATGACGATGGCCAGCTCCCCTTCGAAGTCGACGCGCTGCGACTGCGGCGGGAGGACGATCGTTCCGTTCGGGGATAAAACGGCGCTCGGCGGCTTCAGAAAGATGATCGGCTCGGAGGGCGCCTCGTTGCCGAGCTCCCTGGCATGCTCGGCGTAGTTGCGGCCTACGGCGACGATCTTGGGTGGAGCAACGGGAGCAAGCAACTCGGCATCGGCGAGAGCTACCGAATCACCAGTAGGCGTGCCGAGGTTCAGGACGTGGGTGCCGCTGTAGCGGACGATTCGGTCGCCGTCGGCGATGCCGGCCGCGGGGCTGCCAGCGTGGAGGAAGCGATAGATTTTCACGGCGGCGAATTGTAATCGTAGAATTCGCACCCAATGGCACAAACGACGTTGTTCAGCAAAGCCGACATCGACAAACGTGTTGCCGAGATGGGCGCGGAGATCACCCGCGATCTGGCCGGCAGTGACCTCATCGCACTCTGCGTTCTCAAAGGGGCGATGTTCTTCTGCAGCGACCTGATGCGGAACATCGGCTTCGATGTGGCCCTCGACTTCATCCAGGTCTCGTCCTACGGCAATCAGAAGACGTCATCGGGAGTGGTGACGATCCTGAAGGAGCCGCAGCTCGACATGCGCGACCGGTCGGTGCTGATCGTCGAGGACATCATCGACAGCGGCCTTTCGATGAATGAGGTCTTCCGTTACATCAAGCTCGACAAAGGCGCGCGCGAGGTGCGCACGGCCACGTTTCTCGACAAGCCGACCGCGCGAAGGGTTCCGTTCCAGGCGGACTACGTCGGCTTCTCCATCGACCCGAAGTTCGTCATCGGCTATGGGTTGGATTATGCGGAGAAGTATCGGAACATTCCGGAGATTCAGGTGCTGAGCGAGTGACGGTTGTCGGTTGTCGGTTGTCGGTTGTCGGTTGTCGGTTGTCGGTTGTCGGTTGTCGGTTGTCGGAGACGATACCAATTGCTCTCGATAACCGATAACCGATAACCGACAACGCGCGAAGCGCAATCAACCGCGCAATCAACCCTTCAGATACCCCGTCGCCAGCATCGCGATCAATACCAGACCGAGCAGGTAGCGATAGTAGATGAACACGTGCGTCGTGTGGGTGCGCAGGTAGCGGATCAGGAACCAGATCGAGGCGTAGCCGAAGATGAAGGCCACGACGATCGAGATCATGATCGGCGTCCAGCCAAGCGCACCGAGGGCATGGCGCTCCTTGAACAGCTCGAGAAAGCCCGCACCACCCACCGCGGGGATCGAGAGAAGAAACGAATAACGCGCCGCCGTCGGACGGTCGATGCCGCGAAAAATCGCAGGCATGATCGTCGAGCCGCTACGCGATGATCCGGGGATGAGGGCCAGACATTGCCCGATCCCGATGACGACGGCGTCGGTCACCGTCATGTCGCCAAATCCTCGCTGCTCTCTTCGCTTCGCATACGCCTCGGCCAGATGCATCAGGATGGCCACGACGATCACCATCGTCGTCACGATCCAGAGTCCGCGGAACGTCGATTCGATATGTTTCTTGAACAGCAGCCCGAGCACGACGATCGGGATCGTGCCGATGACGACCAGCCACGCTTCGCGCGAGTCGACGTCCGCCAGCGGCCGCCGCGTGACCAGCCCGCGAAAGAAGCCGGCGGTAAGGCGGACGATGTCGCCGAAGAAATAGATGATCGCCGCCAGCAGGGTCCCGAACTGAATCACAGCGGACGCCGCCGCCCCCGGATCGCCCCAGCCGAGAACCGAGGGGACGATGAGCAGATGCGCCGTCGAGCTGACGGGGATGAATTCGGTAAGGCCCTGAACGAGGCCGAGGACAATGGCTTCGGTGATGGTCATTCGTGCTCCTGAGTGGTGAGTTGCGGAGGTTGTCGGTTATCGGTTATCGGTTGTCAGAAGCTAACCCAACCGACAACCCGATAACCGGCAACTTCAAGAAAAACTACATCTCCCAGATCACCGGCAGAATCATCGGCCGGCGTCCCATTTCTTTGCGGAAATAGCGCTTGAGTAGAGCGCGCATTTTCTCCTGCGCCAGATCGTGGTTGAGCAACTCATCGGGGCGGCTCTCGTGCAGCATCTGCACGAGTTGTGCGCGGACCTCGGCGAGGATGTCCTGGCTCTCGTCGACGTGCAGCAATCCGCGCGTGATGATCTCCGGCTCGCGGCCGACATGACCGTTGGAGTCGATGGCCACGACGACGATGACGAAGCCGTCCTCGGCCAGATGCTGACGGTCGCGCACGACGATCTCCGGCACCTCCTCGGCTTCACTGTCGATGAACACTTTGCCGTGCGGCACGCGCTCTTCGAGGACGACGATCTCATCATTCTCGATCTGCGCCACCTGGCCATTCGTGATGACGATTCCGTGCGGAACACCGACGCTCTTCGCCAGCCGGGCGTGATGAACGAGATGCCGCAGCGTGCCGTGAATGGGGATGAAGAACTTCGGCCGCGTGACGTTGAGCATCAGCTTCAGCTCTTCCTCGCAGGCGTGCCCCGATACATGCACGTCGGCGTTCTCCCAGTTCAGGACCTCGGCGCCGCGGCGATAGAGGTTGTCGATGACGTGCGCGACGGCACGCTCGTTCCCGGGAATCGTGCGGGCGGAGAGGATGACCACGTCGCCGCGCCGGACCTCGACCTGTTTGTGCTCGCCGATGGCCATTCGCGAGAGCGCCGAGGATGGCTCGCCCTGCGTGCCGGTGGTGAGAATGACCACCTCGTGATCGGCGAAGTCGGCGGGCTTGGCATTCGACCCCGGCCGCAGCTCGCGCGCGATGCGCAGGTATCCGAGGCGCTCCGCGGTCTCGACGTTGTCGACGAGCGAGCGGCCGATGAAGAAGACCTTCCGCTTGTACTTTCGCGCCAGATCGACGATCTGCTGCACGCGATGGATGTGCGATGCAAAGGTCGTGGCGATGATGCGGCCGGTGGCGTGCGCGAAGATGTTGGCGAGCGCGCTGCCGACACTCTGTTCCGACTTGCCATGGCCCGGAACCAGTGCGTTCGTCGAGTCGCTCATCAGAGCGAGCACGCCCTCTTCGCCATACGCGGCGAAGCGCGCAAGGTCGGTGCGCTTCCCATCGACCGGCGTGTGATCGACCTTGAAGTCGCCGGTGTGAATCAGCGTCCCCGCCGGCGTGCGGATGGCCAGCCCCAGCGCGTCGACGATCGAGTGCGTGACCCGGATCGCCTCCACACGGAACGGCCCGGCGTCGATGACATCCCGCGGCATCATCGGCCGGAGATCGACACCGTCGATCCCGAACTCTTCCAGCTTGTCGCGCACGAAGCCGAGCGTCAGCGGCATCCCATAAACAGGAACGCGCACCGTTTCCACGAGGAACGGCACCGCACCGATGTGATCCTCATGCCCATGCGTGAGAAAGACCGCCTTCACCCGCTCCGGCCGGTCGAAGAGGTACTCCATATCCGGAACGATGACGTCGACACCGAGCGTCGTCGCATCGGGAAACATCATCCCGCAGTCGACGATGATGGCTGCGTCGCCATACTCGTAGACCATCAGATTCATCCCGATCTCGCCGAGCCCGCCGAGGGGGATGATGCGGAGGACTGCGCGCGGCGCGTTGTCGGTTGTCGGTTGTCCGTTATCTGTATCTGCAGTCATGGTTCGCGCGGGACTCCGATGCTATCGCACCGACAACGGATAACCGACAACCGGCAACACGCGCTCAGCGGTCAGGGATAGATCCTATTCAGCATCCGCGGATACGGAATGGTCTCCCTGAGATGCGGGACGCCGCTGATCCAGGCGACGCAGCGTTCGATGCCCATGCCGAAGCCGGAGTGGGGGAAGGTGCCGTATTTGCGGACGTCGAGGTACCACTGGAACTTCTCGACGGGGAGGTTGTGCTGCTTGATACGCGCGAGCAGCAGGTCGTGATCGTGGATGCGCTGCGAGCCGCCGATGATCTCGCCATAGCCCTCGGGGGCGATCATGTCGAGGCCGAGGACCACCGAGGGGTCATTCGGGTCGGGCTGCATGTAGAAGGCTTTGATGTCGGTCGGGTAGCGGCTGATCATCACGGGACGGTCGAAGGAGTTGGCGATGACGGTCTCCTCGTCGCCGCCGAGGTCGTCGCCGAACTTTGCCTCCATCCCTTTTGACGCCAGCAGGTCGATGGCCTCGCGATAGGTGATGCGCGGGAAGGGGCGTTTCACGTTCGCGAGCTTCGACTGATCGCGCTCGAGCGTCTTCAGCTCTTCCTGGCAGCGTTCGAGCGCGCGCGTGACGAGGTATTCGACGAACTCTTCGGCCAGCGACTGCAACCCTTCGAACTCGAGGAAGGCCACCTCGGGCTCGACCATCCAGAACTCCATCAGATGCCTGCGCGTCTTCGACTTCTCGGCGCGGAACGTCGGCCCGAAGCAGTAGACCTTGCCGAAAGCGGCGGCAGCCGGCTCGAGGTAGAGCTGCCCGGACTGCGAGAGGTAGGCCTTCTCGCCGAAGTAGTCGGTCTCGAACAGCGTCGACGTCCCCTCGGCGGCATTGGCGGTGAGGATGGGCGAGTCGATCAGAACGAAGTCGCGGTCGTAGAAGAAGTCGCGAATGCCCTTCTCGACCTCATTGCGGATGCGCAGCACCGCATGCTGCTTCGATGACCGCAGCCAGAGATGGCGATGGTTCATCAGGAAGTCGGTGCCGTGCTCCTTCGGCGAGATCGGATACTCGCCGGCGGCACCGAGGATCTCGAACGTCTCCACGCCGAGCTCCACCCCACCCGGGGCCCGCTCTTCGGCGCGCACGGTCCCGACGACGCGCACCGACGATTCCTGCGTCACCTCATCGGCCGCCTTCCAGGTCTCCTCGCTGACTTCCTTCTTGAAGACGACGCACTGCAGGTACCCGCTGCCGTCCCGGACGATCGGAAACTGCAGCTTGCCGGAGGTGCGTTTGTTGTACAGCCACCCGTCGATGGTGACCTTTTCGCCGATGTGCTGGGGTAGTTCCTTGATGCGAGTGGTGGTCATAAGGGGCGGGGATTATATGCGGAGCGTTCTACCGCGGCACCTTCACGCTCAGCGACTGCGGCGCGATCGTGATCAGCAGCGGCGTCGCCATGGTCACCACCTCCCCGTCGACGCCGATGTGGAGGTGTCGCTTCGAGGAGTCCACTTTGATGCGCGAGGTGCGGAAGGAGCGGAAGCCGGGGGCTTCGCGGACACGGCCGGCGAGGTAGTGGGCGACGAAGCGGGCCAGAGAGAGCCGCGGCATGTGGGGGAGCCAGTAGACCGAGAGGCGGCCTTCTTCGAGCGCGAGGCGCGGAGCCTCGATGCCGAGGCGGGAGAGATCGTAGGAATTGTTCGAGATCATCAGCACGTGGGTGCGGATGACCTCCTGATGGTGCTCGCTGTCCAGCGTCACGGCCACGTGGGGGAACTTCTGCAAGGTCCCGAACGCGGCATAGAGGCGCGCCTTCCAGCGCGGGTAGTCGCGGCCTTTCTCCTCACGGCGGGCGACGAGCTCGGGGTAGAGGCCCATCGAAATATTGTTGACGAAGAAGCGCTCGTTGATGCATGCCGTGTCGATCGGCCTGGTGGCGCCGCCGACGACGACCTCCAGCGCTTCGCGCCAGGAGAGAGGGATACCGAGATCCTTCGCGAAATGGTTGTAGGTCCCGGCCGGTATGACGCCCAGGATCGCGTCCGTGTGGATCAGCGGCTGGATGACGGAGTTGATCGTGCCGTCGCCGCCCGCGGCGACGAACAAACGGATTCCTTCGCGCATCCGGTCGCCGATCAGCGAAACACAATCGAGACCGTGAGCCACACGAACGACCTCCAGCCCGGCGTCGTTCGCAGCCTGTTCGAGCGCCGACAGCTCCGCCGGCGGCGTCTTCACGCCGGATGACGGATTGAAGAACATGACCCCTCTTGTCTCTTGCCCGGGCAATTTCGGCTCCTGAGCGGACGTTTGCAAAACGTCAATGAAACGGATCGCTCTTCTTCTCGCTCTGCAAGTTTCCGTCCTCTCGCTCGCCGCCGCCGAACCGCCTAAAGAATGCGCGCTCTGCGCCGGCGCGGTCTCGGACCTCCAGGTTGCGCCGGCGACGCCGGTTCCCATTCTGGTCCGCCTGAGGCCGGACGACTTCGCCGCCGCCGGAACGGCGCTCGACGCCATGCCTCCGGCCGTGCGCGCGAAGATGACCATCGTCATCAGCTACGCCGTCGATCCCGCAAAGGATCCGATGGCGGAGGTCGAGACACACACGCAAACGATCATCGACTGGGCGCGCCAGCACGGCCCGTTCGAAGCGATGGGCATCTCCGTCGACAATGTCGATCCGGCCGTTGGCGGCTACGCCATCAAGCGGCTGGCCGTTACCGCGCAGGGACAGAATGCCGCGTCACGGATCGTGCTTCCGCCGGCCACGCCTGATGCGCTGGCGAAGTTGTACGAAACCGGCGCGCAGTCGTATGTCGACATCCTCCTCGCCGATGCTGCCAATGTGAAATCGACGGCAGCGTGGGTGCTGGAAAAAGATCCGGCCAAGAAGATCTGGGCAATCGTTCCGCCGCAGTCACCGAACGTTTTCTTCGATCTGGCCCGGGCGCTGGCCGACGGCGCCACACGCGCGTTCACCAGCGCGCCGGCGACGGCGGATCTCCTGGCATCGCTGGCGAGCTTCGACCGGGCGCTCATCGGCGAGTACGCGTACGACGCCACGGCGCGCATCGACATGCTCGACGCCAAGGGCAACAAGGTCGACGAGCCGGTGGTGGCCTTCGTCCGCGGCGAAGACCTGCGCACGGTCATCGTCCCGCGCGGCGATGCCTCGGCGTCGACGATCGCATCACTCGCCGGCGACGACTACAAGAGCCCGCGCCGTTACGATGCGGCCGGCGAGAAAGACGTAACCGACGTCGGCAGCAAAGGGGGGCGCTTCCTCATCGGGATGCCGCCCGTAACGCAGCCGTTCGTCTTCACGGTCGAGCACAACGAGGCGCCGCGCGCGAACGTGACGAAGGAATCGCTCAACATCACCACGCATCGCGGCATCACCGTCGAAGAGATCATCCGCAATCACCAGGCCTACAAGTCGTACCAGGAGTCGATCCAGCCGCGCTACGTGGCGCGCGACGCCACGAAGCTGCGCTTCACCATGACCGGAGGCGAGGCCATCGAGGCCACGATCGCCGGCGACTACTTCTCCGATCCCCTTGCGAAACCAACGCCCCGTGCCGACTGGGTGTGGCAGGACTTTTACCTCAACGGCGTGAAGTGGAAGTACGGCCGTATTCCGGAGCTGCCGCTGATTCAGCCGGAGAAGGTTTCGCAGCTCCCGCTCGATATCCATCTGACGAATGAGTACCGCTACGAGCTGGTTCGCGAGACGGACCTCCTCGGCTATCACACGTACGAGGTCCGCTTCGAGCCTCCGCCGAACGCCGCGGCGACCCTGCCGCTTTACCGCGGCACCGTCTGGATCGACACGCGCACATGGGCACGCATCCGCCTGTCGATGGTGCAACTCCACCTCACTGGCGAAGTCCTCTCGAACGAGGAGCGCGTCGACTTCCAGCCGTTCGCCCGCGCCACACACGCGGCGCTCACGTCCGCCGAGGCGGCGAAGAGCGATCCGCGCGAAATCGTCTGGCTGCCGCAGACGGTCAGCGCGCAGCAGGTGATCTCGGCCGCCGGACGCGGCACGGTCGTGCTGCGGGAGACGGACTTCACTGACTTCCGCATCGATCCCGCGGACTACGAAACGCATCTCGCCGATGCTGAGAAATCAGACGCGCGGATGGTGCGCGACACCAAGGCCGGCATGCGCTACCTCGATCGGACCCCCAGCGGCGAGCGCGTCGTCCAGGAAAAGTTCCACACGGCGCGAACGTTCCTCCTCGGTGGGATCCATCACGACGCCGGCCTGCAATATCCGGTGGTCCCCCTCGGCGGCATCGACTACTTCAACTTCGACCTCGCCAATCGCGGCATCCAGACGAATGTCTTCTTCGCGGGGGTGGTCCTCGCAGCGAATGCGACGAATCCGAACATAGCGAATACGCACACGAACCTCGGCGCCGACTTTTTCGGCATCGCCATCCCGACGACGCAGTCGCTCTATCGCAACGGGGTAGAACAGCTCGGTGAAGAGGTGAAAGTGCTCCCGACGCGCCTCTCGATCCGCGTCGGCCACCCGTTCCTGCAGTTCGGCAAGGTCGACTTCTCCCTCGGCATCGAGCATGACACCTACCAGCGAAGCGACAACACAGCGCCGTCGTTCATCGTGCCGTCCGACACCTTCGTCATCTCGCCGACGGTCGAAGGGCAGTACGCCCGCTGGGGGGCGACGGTCACCGGCTGGTACAGCTACGAGATGCGGACGCAGTGGAAGCCGTGGGGCAATCTCGCCGAATTCGATCCGAAGGACAAGAACTACGCCGATTTCGGCGGATCGCTGGCGAGGAGTTTCTACCTGCCGAAGTTCCAGCGCATCGGCGCCGAAATCGATTACATGGACGGGACGCGGCTGGACCGCTTCTCGGAATACGGCTTCGGCTTCTTCGGCGCGCAGCGGATCCACGGCATCAAGTCGGGATCGGTACTGGCGGACCGGGCCATCCTCGCGCATCTCTCGTACGGTTTCGTCTTCTCCGATCAGTTCCGGCTCGAGGCGTTCTACGACCACGGCCTGATCGACAACAAGCTGGCCGGCTACCACAACGAGCCGTTCCAGGGCATCGGCATCGCCGGCCAGACGGTCGGCCCCTACGGAACGCTGCTCCGCCTCGACCTCGGCAAGACGGTCGGACGCAACGCGCAGTCAGGGTTCGTGGCGGATGTGGTGTTCTTGAAGCTGTTCTAGGCCCGGCACAGACAAGAGTGTCTGTGCCACATCGGTCCGGCTTTGTGGCCACATGCACTTCTGGTTGGTCGGTGCACAAGTCGCAAGCGCAGTCCAATGTGGCACAGACACTCTTGTCTGTGCCGCGCGGCGCAGCCGCGCGCTCCTAAGGAACTACCCTTGCCGTCGCGCGATCACGATCGCTCCTTCGATACCGCCGTGGTTCGTTGGAGCGATGCGCGGCTCGCCGCAGCCGCGGCGGCGCATGATGGCGAAGATGCGCGCCTGGTCGTACTCGTTCATCTGCATGTACGGCATCGGGCGTTCGCGCCGCAGGATCTGCGCGATGCGGTGAACGAGCGGCACGCGCGCGCGGACGGCGCGTGCCATGCGGCGCAGCGACGAGCCGGGACGGCGGAAGGTGATGTGCACCGCCGCGACGCCGCCGATCGCAATATGATGAAGAAGCTCGTCGAGCAGAGCTTCTCCGCGCCGGACCGGGATGTGCTGGAAGACGATGAGCGAGACGATGAGATCGAACGTCTGATCGGGGATCTGCGCGGAGAACGTCGCGTTCGGAACGTTCTCGCGCGCGAGACGCAGCATGCTCGGCGCCGCATCAACGCCGGCGACGCGCTCCACACGCGTTGCCAATGCGCGTGTGAGGCGTCCGACACCGCAGCCGAAATCGAGGGCCGATTTCGGTGTAAAGCCGGGAACGAGGTCGAAGAGGTAGGCGATGTCCGCTTCCCCGCTGGCGAAGAATGCGTCGCGGTCATCGTCCGACATCTGATCGCGCAGGAAGCGCTCCTCGGTGAGGACGGCGAAGAAGGGCTCCCGCTGCGCGAGAGTCTCCCAATCGCGCGCCGCGCGGTCGGTGGTCATGGCACGGTAGTGAGTGCCGGGACAACCTCGAGCAACTCCCGCAGGTCGCGGATCGTCGCGTCCGGCACGATCTCCAGCCCGTGTTCGAACGGCGGCGCGATGGCCGTACCGCGCGTGGGGGGATCGAAATGGACGCCGGTGATGCCGAGGCGCTGCGCGCCATGGACATCGACGTAGAGGTTGTCGCCGACGAACATCATCTCGTCGTAGGCCACGTCGAGCGCTTCCCGCAGCGCCTCGAAGATCGACGGCCGTGGTTTGCAGACACCGTGCTCGTTCGAGAACACCATGACGTCGATCGACGGGGCCAGGCCGAGGCGATCGAGAATCTCGCGCAGCGCATAGCCGGGAGTACGCCCGGTATTGCTGATCAGACCGATGCGATAGCCGCGCTCGCGTAGCTCGGCTACGACATCATTCGCGCCGGGAACGAGGGAAGGCAGCACCTCGATGGCCGCGCCGGCGTAGACATCTTCCAATGCCGCCAGCGCCGCCTCATCGAACGTCGCCGCATCCAACCCGAGCTCCTCCAGGAAATGTTCGATCTGCACGCGGCAGGCGATGTCCTCGTCGCGCGACCAATACAGCTCGTGGCAGCGATGCCATAGTTTTCGATAGGCCTGCTCGATCCGAGCCGCCGTCTCGCCGAACCCACGCTCCGCGAGCACCTGCTCCATCCGTTCCAGCCGCAGCCTCTCCTGACGCCGCGACAATTCCGGCGTGTCGGTGAGAAGGGTTTCCCAGAGGTCGAAGGAGATGGATTTGAGCATGGTTGATAGGTTGCTGAGTTGCTTGGTTGCTCGGTTGCTTAGTTGGTACCCAGGAACCCAGCAACCTAGCAACCCAGCAACCGGTTCACTGCAGCTTCACCCTCCCCCCAAACCCCTCCTCGTACCCGTGAAAGTACTGGAGGGACGGTTCCGGGTGCTGCCAGCAGTAGTAGCCGCTGCCGTTGTCGAAGTCGATGAGCCAGAGGCCTTTGACTTCGATGCCCAGCTCGATGATGGCGCCGGCCCAGTCGGTGATGATCCGCTCCGAATCGGCCACGGCCGATTCGCTTTCCGGCAGCGACTCCACCTCGGCCACGGCATCGGAGGTGATGCGTTGCGCTTCCGGCAGCAATTTGGCTGCCTCTTCGTACGTGAAGACCTTGCGATCGTTCACCGCTGCACTTCGTCGAGCCATTTGTCGAATTTCTCCTTTACCTTGCGGGCTTCCTCGGCACGGTTCGAGCGGCGCAGGTCGTCCTCGATCTTCGCCACGCGCGACTTCAGCGCGCCGAGGCGTTGATCGAGAGCGTCGGCGCCCTCGGCTTTCCAATCGGGTACTTTCGCTTTCAACGCCGCCAGCTCGGCGTCGAGATGCTTCTCGTCGAGCTGGTCGATTTTCTCGTCGGCAGCGTGTTTCACCTTCGCGATCAGCGGCTGGATCGAGGAGGCGTGTCTTGCCAGCCACGAACGGACGCCGTCGGTGCGGGCGCGCAGGACGGCGCCGTCGGCGACCGGCGAGCCGACCGCGAATGTATTCGTGACCACGACACGATGCTTGCCGATGGCGAACATCGAGTCGCTGACAATGTCGCGGCGGTGCTCGCGATCGATCCGGACGGAGACGGCGTCACTGTCGTCCAGACGCGTAATTTTTGTCACGGTGCCGATAGGCGTACCGTCGGCCACCACGGGATCGCCCTTGTGCAGCCCGATCGCGTGATCGAAAACGATCGTGGCCTTCACCTCGCCTCGATGCACGAGGGCCCGGGCCCCGAACCAGACCACGGCCACGATGACCAGCAGCAGGAAGAGTTTTCGCACCATCGCTGCAATGTGAACTCACGATTGACGATTCGCATTCTGCATTCGTTTGTTTTTGTGCTAAAAAACGACCTGCATTCCCCCCCACCCCGGTGGAATTGAGGAGGAGAAACCGATGTCCGAAAAATCGATGTCCGTTGAGGACCGCGTGAAGTCAATCGAGGATCGCGTCAAGTCAATCATTGTCGAGCAGCTCGGCGTGGAAGCCGACCAGGTCAATCCCGATGCGCGATTCACCGAAGACCTCGGAGCAGATTCACTCGACAACGTCGAGCTGATCATGGCCTTCGAAGAGGATTTCGACGTCGAGATCAACGAGGACGAGGCGGAGAAGATCAAGAAGGTCAGCGACGCCGTCGACTACATCGTCAACCACCCGAAAGCTTCATAACGGCGCATCCGACACGGGTCGGTCCGGCCCGTGCCGTTCGCTGGATGGGTCCAGGCGCCTCCCGCCACCACCACCGTCGCAAATTCAAGAATATCCATGACCAAGCGCCGCGTCGTCGTCACCGGAATCGGGATGGTTTCCCCCCTTGGCATCGGCAATGAGCCGACGTGGCAGGGCCTCATCGAAGGGCGCTCCGGCATCGGCCCCATCACGAAGTTCGACGCCAGCGCCTACGCCTGCCGGATCGCCGGCGAGGTGCGCGGCTTCAACGCCGATGATTGGGTCGACAAGAAGGACGTCAAGAAGTCCGACACCTTCATTCACTACGCCATCGCCGCGGCCTCCATGGCCGTTCAGGACGCCAATCTCGATTGCTCCACCTGCGACGGTGAGCGCCTCGGCGTGATCGTCGGCTCCGGCATCGGCGGCCTGCCGCTGATCGAGGAGATGCACACAAAGTTGCTGGAGCGCGGTCCGAGCCGGGTCTCGCCGTTCTTCATCCCCGGCCTCATCGTCAACCTCGCCGCCGGTCAGATTTCCATCCGCTTCGGCTGCAAGGGTCCGAACTCGGCGCCGGCCACGGCCTGCGCCACCGGCGCTCACGCCATCGGTGACGCATTCAAGATCATCCAGCGCGATGACGCCGACGTCATGTTCGCCGGCGGCAGCGAGGCGGTCATCACGCCGCTGGCGGTGGCGGGCTTCGCGGCGATGCGGGCGCTCTCGCAACGCAACGACGACCCCCAGCACGCCTCGCGGCCGTGGGACCTGAACCGCGACGGTTTCGTGATGGGCGAAGGAGCCGGCATCCTCATCCTCGAGGAGCTCGAGCACGCGAAGAAACGCGGCGCGACGATCTACTGCGAGCTGACCGGATACGGGATGTCGAGCGATGCCCACCACATCACCTCGCCCGCCGAGGATGGCAGTGGCATGATCCGGGTCATGCGCAGCGCCCTCCGCGACGCCGGCCTGCACCCGGAAGACATCGATTACATCAACGCCCACGGAACGTCGACGTACGTCGGCGACAGGACCGAGACCGTGGCCATCAAGGGCACCTTCGCCGAGTATGCGTACAAGGTCGCCGTGAGCTCGACGAAGTCGATGACCGGCCATCTCCTCGGCGCCGCCGGCGGCCTGGAAGCAGGAATCGCGGCGATGACGATCCGGACGAACATCATCCCGCCGACCACCAACTACGAGACCCCCGATCCCGAATGCGACCTCGATTACGTGCCGAACAAGGCCCGCGAGCAGAAGGTGACCCACGTGATGTCGAACTCCTTCGGCTTCGGCGGCACGAACGCAACCCTGATTTTTTCGCGGTACGCGTAACCGGAGCGGTAGCGACTCGCCGCGTCCAGGCGAAAATATTGAAGTCCGGCGTTGAGCGCCTCCCAATTCACGGTCATCCTGAGGCTGCCGGAGCCGCTGAGCGAGCATAGCGAGCGAAATGCGCGGAGGACGCCGAAGGACCCCCAGCCTGAAACCCGGACAGGGAGGGGGAATGTCGACTATTCCGCCACCCAACCGGGATACAACTTGGGGGTCCTTCGACCGTCCTCCGCCGCGCAGCGCTCCGCGCGACGCGGCTCCGGCGGCTCAGGATGACAGTGAATTGAGAAGACACGACACTGGCGCTCAGCCGGCGAGACGCCAGAGCTCCGGCTGTATCCTTCCCTCCTTGACCGACACCTTCACGCCCGCCTGGTTCCTGCGCGGACCGCACGCCCAGACCATCTGGGGCCGCCTGGCTCGGCCGCGGCGTCTGGTGGCGTTTCACCGCGAGACCATCGTCACGCCGGACGGCGACGAGCTCGTGCTCGATCATCTCGACACTCCAGTCCGCAAAGAGCGCCGCTTTGTCCTGATGCACGGGCTGGAAGGAAGCACGAACTCGGTCTACATGCAGGGCATGCTCTCGGCCATTGCCCGGCACGGCTTCGCGGCGACGGCGATCAACTTTCGCTCCTGCGCGCGCGACCAGAGGCACGTCGGCCGGTCGCTGCCGAACCGGCGTCCGCGTTTCTATCACTCCGGCGAGACGGGGGACTTCGACTTCGTCGTCCGCACGCTGCGCGCGCGCGACCCGGACGTGAGCCTCCTCGCGGTGGGGGCATCACTCGGAGGCAACGTGCTGCTGAAGTGGCTGGGCGAGCATCCCGGGCAGACCGACGTGGCCGCGGCGGCGACATTCTCCGTCCCGTACGACCTCGGAGCGGGATCGCGTCATCTCGAATTTGGGCTGCTCCCCCGCTTCTACGTCAACCGCTTCCTGGCGACGCTGAAGCAGAAGACGAAAAGGCTGGTCGCGCAGTTTCCGGAGATGCGCGAGCGCCTCGATCTCGGAGCGGTGATGCGCGCCAGGACCTTCCGTGACATCGACAACGCCGCCACCGCACCGATCCACGGCTTCCGCGACGCGGATGACTATTACGCGCGATCGAGCTCGATTCACTTCCTCGGCGCGATCACGACGCCGACGCTCTGTCTCAGCGCCCTCGATGACCCGTTCCTGCCAGCCGAGGCATTGGAGCGGGCCAGAGCAAGCGCGTCCTCGGCGGTGGAGTTTCGCATCACCCCGAATGGCGGACACACCGGCTTCGTCGCCGGCACGTTGCCATGGCGGTGCCAGTACTGGGCCGAGGAGCTGATCGTCGGATGGCTGGCCGGACAGGCGCGATGACCGGACGCCGCGATCTCATCCTCCGCGCAGCAGCCGCCATCTGGGGCTTCGCCATCGCCATCGCGCTCCTGCCGCTCTGGCTCGGGCCGCCGACCCCGGGCCAGTTGGCGGGCTACGCGACGTCGATGGGCTTCGATGCCCGCGCCCCGATGCGGTTCGTGCTCGGCCTGATGGTGATCCCGCTGCTGTGGACGTTCGCACTTCGTCCGCTGCTGACGATTCTCGGCAGGGACGACACGCGCGCGTGGGCGCGCAACGCCCTCGTATCGTCCGTCGTGGGCATCCTCTGGTTCGTCGTGCTCACGCACAGCCTGGCCTGGGTCTTGATCGCGCCGGCGCTCGTACTGGCCGTGGTTCTGGCGATGCGCAAGGTCGACGCGCACTTCACGCGGCACGACCTCATCCTGCTGCCCGTCCTGGCGACTGTCAACCTCGCGTTGATCGATCTGCTGCCCCGCTCCGTCGACCAGGTGTTGCTGCTGGCGGCCGCGCTTGTGTTCGGAGTCCGGCTGGCCGTCATCCCGATCCGCCGTTCGGGTCTTCCACCGGCAATGTGTTTCGCGCTGGCGCCGCTCGGCCTGGCGCTGCAGTCGAGTTTCAACGCCTATGACATCCGGCACTCGCCGTGGGGACCGCTGGCCTTGGCGATCGTCACGCCGTTGCTGCTTCGTGCGCTGATCCGCGACACGCCCACGACGCGCGCCCGCATCCGCGCGGCGCTTCGCTACGTCATCTACCCCCTTGCCGCGTACGCCTATCTGAGCGCGACCAGCCAGCTCGCCGCCGAGGGGATGCCGCGCGCCGACCTGTTCGAAGACCAGCAGCACATGGTTCCGGCGGCGGAGATGCTGCGCGGCGAGAGGCCGTATCGCGACATCATCCCGGCGCACGGCTTCGTGCAGGATGCGCTGCTCGACTTCGTGGCCTTCCGCACCGGGCCGGTGACACTCGGCCGCGCGCTGAAGTTCCGTGGCGTGCTCTCCGGGACGATCATCATCGCCCACTACGCGCTCGTCGCCGCGGCCACCGGCTCGCCCGAGGTCGGTCTGGCTTCGACGTTCCTGGCTATGCTCCTCGGCACTGCCGGCGGCTCGATCCGCGTCCTCCCCGCCATCGCCACGCTGGCCTTCATCGTCTACGCCATCCGCAAACGCGACGCGCGGTGGCTGGCCGCGGCCGGTGCAGGGGTCGTCGTCTGCCTCCTGACCAGCCTCGACCACGGCGCCTACGCCCTGCTCACGCTGCTCATCGCCGCGATGCGGTTTCGCGATGACCGCAAGCGGGCATTGATGTTCATCGCGATCGGCGGCGGCGCCACCGCCCTCATCGCGTTCGCCGGGATGGCGCTGTACGGCATCGCATCCGACTTCGTGCGCGTGACGATCTTCGAGATTGCCTCGCTCGGACCGGTCTATACGCTCTCGCCGTTCGATGCGCCGGCCTCGCTGCAGAAGATTCCGAACATCCCCGAGGTCCTCGGAGCCCTGCTCGACAAATCGGCGTTCCTGTACGTCTTCTGGCCGGTGATGACGTTGCTCACCGTGGTGGCGATGACGTCGAATGCGCCGATGACGCCTCGGCGACGCGCGTATCGCGAAGCCTTCCTCATCGTGGCCATTTTCGGCATCATCACCGCCGTCTCCTATGCCGAGCGCCATCACCTGCTCTGGCAATTCGTCGCCGCGCCGCTGATCGCCATTACCATCTTCCGGCTCTTCCACAGCCGGCTCCCGCTCGCGCGCGCGGCGGCACCGGCGGTCATCGTCATCACTTTGATGATGGCCCAGCCGACGGCGCACATCGCCATCACCGGCTCCCTCCGGCGGACGCGCGGCTCGACCGAGAGCGACTGGCGCGAGCTGGCGCTCCCTCGTGCGCGCGGCGCGCTGTCGCGGGCCAGCGATGCCGCCGTCATCGACGTCGTCAAGCGCTACGCCGATTCCCATCTGAAGGCGGATGAGACCTGGTTCGACTTCACCAATCGCGGCAATCTCTACTTCCTCCTCGACCGCGATTGCCCGATCCGCCAGATCGAAGTTGCCTTTTATGAAACCGAGCAGCGCCAGCGCGAGGTGATCGGCCGCATCGAGCAGAACCCGCGCATCCGCTTCGCCCTCATTCCCGGCGATCCCGAAACCACTGCGGTCGACGCCGTCGGCAACCGCGCCCGCGCGCCGATGGTCTACGCCTACCTGCAGGAGCACTTCACGCCGGACTACCAGGAGGGCGGGGTGGTCTTCTGGCGAAGGAAGTAGAGCGGATCGGGAGTCGGGGGTCGGAGTCTTGGCTTCTCCGGCCCCCGACTCCCGGCCCGCGACTCCCGACTTGCGTTAGCATCGCCGCATGACTGCAACTGCCGAAACGGCCGCGCGACGGGCAGGGTTGCTGGCGCGGTTCGCCTCCTTCGTCGCCGAGCGGCACCCGCTTGCGCTGCGGCCGGCCGTGACCGCGCTCGATATGGCCACGGGTGGTCAACCGGTCGATGAACGGGATCCATCCGCCATCGACGCGCTTCGCGAGCCTCTGCACCGCATCCTCCTCCAGACGCTCTCCGACTTTCTCTCCCCCGACGCCAGCGCCGCGTCGAAACTGCAGGGGGCCGTCCCCGAAACGACGCCGGGCGTCAGCGTCAGCGAGCGGCTTCATCTCGCCGTCGCCGAGGTCGCCGATGCTTGCGACGGTTTCCTCCGCCGCGAGGCCATTGCCGCATCGCTCACATCGGAGGAGAAGCTCGAAATGCTGCGCGGAATGATCCTCACGCGCGCTACCGACAACCGGCTCAAGCAGTTCTTCACCGGCGGCGAGGTTCGTTACGGCGCCGCGTCGTTCCAGGGAAAAGGATTCCGTTCGCTGGGACAGGAGGCGATCTACGCCGCGGCAATCCGGTTACGCCGCGGCGATGCGTATGCGTCCGACGACGGCTGGCAGGGCGATGTCGTCTCGCCGATGATCCGCGACCTCGGCGTCGTGCTGGCAATGCACAACGACCGTTCCACCGTCCGCATGGTGCTCAGTGCACAGATGGGCAAAGCCGGCCCGCCGATGAACGGAAAGGACCTGCACGTCGGCGATTGGGATCACGGCATCCTCCCGGCCATGGCGCCGCTGGGCTCCCCGGCACTCAACATCGCCGGCATCGCCATGGCGTTTGCCATGCGGGGTGCATCATCCGCCAACCGACAACCGACAACCGACAACCGCGTTGCCATCTCCTTCATCGGTGAAGGCGCCACCTCGCTCGGAGAATGGCACGAGGCCGTGAACGCATGTGCCGTACGCAAGTTGCCGGCGGTGTTCTGCGTCCAGAACAATCAGACCGCGCTCTCGACGCCGATCGTGGAGCAATCCGCCGTCCGCGTCTTTGCCGACAAGGCCCTCGGCTACGGCATCCCGGCCATCACGATCGACGGCACCGACCCCGAGAGCATTGCCGCGGCGTTCGCGTGGGCGGTCGAGCGCGCGCGCGAAGGCGCAGGACCGGCGTTGATCGAGCTGGTGGCTATGCGCATGTGCGGCCATGCCCATCACGACGACATGCTTTACCTCGGCAAGGACCCGCAGCCGTCGTGGACCTATCCGCCGCTCGCGGACGGCTACGCCGACCGGGAGCGCTACGAGTTCTGGTGCCGGAAGGATCCCATTCCGACCTACGCCGCGAAACTCGAAGCCGAGGGGATTCTCGGCAACGGCGACCTCGAACGTTTCCAGCACGAAGCGGAAGCGCTGGTGGAAGCGGAAGCACGCGCCGTCATCGACGCGCCATGGCCCGATCCGGAGCTGGCCGGCGTCGGTGTCGTCGCCGATGAGCCGCGGCGCGTTCACATCGAGGTGCTCGACGAAGCCTGGCGGCATCACGCGTCGGAGAACATCGGGCTGCCTCCCGTCGAAGAGGCGCCGCCGTTCGATGCGAAGGGAAAGACATTTCTGGAAGCGGTCATGCTCGGCGTCGGCGACGTGCTGCGCGCCGATCCACGCACCTTCGTTTACGGCGAGGACGTCGGCGGTAAATACGGCAACGCCTTTCTCCTCCTGAAGCCGCTGATGAAAGAGTTCGGCGACCGCATCATCAACTCCATCCTCTCCGAGGGGGCCACGCTCGGCGTCTGCGTGGGGGCGGCGCTGGCGGGGATGCGGCCCATCGGCGAGATCCAGTTCAACGACTTCGTCGCCAGCGGATTCAATCAGCTCGTCAACAACGCGGCCAAAATCCGCTACCGCTGGGGTGGATCGGTGCCGATGGTGGTACGGATGCCGTGGGGCGGGCTGCGTCACGCCGGTCCCTACCACTCGCAGAACACCGAGGCGTGGTTCTACCGAACGCCGGGACTGAAGATCGTCGCACCGTCGACGCCGCATGATGCGCGCGCGCTGTTTGCGAGCGCTGTGGCCGATCCCGATCCCGTCCTCTACTACGAGCACATCGCGCTGTATCGCGATCCAAAAGTGAAACAGGCGCTCTCCGATGCACAGCCTCCGCCGATCCCCATCGGGAAAGCGGCTCTGCGCCGCGCCGGCGATGACCTGGCGATCATTTCGTACGGTGCATACGTCCACACCGGAATGCGCGTGGCCGAGACCTTGGCGAAGGATGGCATCGAGTCGTCGGTGCTCGACCTCCGCTCCCTCGCGCCGCTCGACCGCGACGCCTTGCTGGCCGTGGCCCGCCACTGCAACCGCGTCCTCATCATTCAGGAAGACACACGCACCGGCTCGATCGGCGAATCGCTCGCGGCGATCATTCAGGAGGAGGCGTTCGAGTATCTCGACGCCCCCATCCGCATCGTCGGCGCACTTGATACGCCGGTGCCGTACTCGCCGCCGCTGGAAGAGGAGTTCCTGGCCGGCGAAGCGCGGATCGAGAGGGCGGCGCGGTTGGTGGTGGGTTACTGACCAACAAAAAAGGCCGCCCACGCGCGGGCGGCCTTGCACACCAACCAAGCGGGGACGGATCAGTAACGGCCACCTTGCTCGTCTTCGAGGCGAAGGCCGTCGAAGACACCGCCGCGCGTCCAGGAGCCGGAGATCTCGGCGTAGTCGCCGGGGCGCAGCGACTCCAGACGGCGGTCGCGAATGAGCGTCGTCACGAAGTTGCCGGTGACGTCATCGCGCAGGACTAGCGTGTCGTTGCGATAGTCGATCGATTCGACCGTACCGCGCAGGAGGCCGGAGCTGTACGCCGTGACGCCGGCGTAGTACGGGGCGGCATAGCCACCGTCGTAGTAGTTATATGCCTCCAGGTAGCCAGCGGGATCGTAGTAGCCGCCGAAGCCGAGCGAGAGGCCGATGCGAAGGTGCGGGAAGAGACCGATGCGCGCTTCCGGAATCCAGATCGGATAGCCGCCGCCGTCGATCCAGACGCGGTAACCGCCGCGCTCGTGGACGAAACGGTTGACACGCCCGTTGAGCGTGACGCTGCGGCGGCCACGGTCGTCGAACGACGGAAGGTTGCCGCGGAAGTTCTGCGAACGATCGAAGCTGCCGCGGTTGCTGCGAAACGAGTCCGCCTGCGTGCGGCGGTCAAACTGGCTGTTGCCAAACTGGGTGTTGCCACGGCTGCTGTAGCTCTGGCTGTAGCTGCGCGAGTCGCGATACGTCTGCGGTGAGTAGGATCGGTTATCGCGGCGCTGGTACGTCTGCGGCGACGTCGAGCGTGAATCGTTCCGCTGCCACGTCTGACCCTGACTGCTCCGGCTGTCGCGCGACTGGCTGCGGCTGCTGTCGCGGCTGCTTCGATTGCTTGACTGACGGCCGCTGTCACGCTCCGTACCATCGTGGTGACGGCTTTCCGCGAAAGCGGACGTTCCGACGAGCATCACGATCGCCGCCGCCCCGATCGCCTGTGCTGCTAAGCTCTTTGTCTTGTTCATGTTGTCTCCTTAGGACCGTTGAATGCTGCTCTATCTAATCGCAACCAGCTTGCCAGGTTCATAATCTTTGCATGACCAACGCGCTCGATCCTCTTCCGCTGTCTGAATGGAAGCCGACCTTTGACACCCTGCACATGTGGACGCAGGTGGTCGGCAAGGTCCGCCTCGCTCTCGCTCCCAGGGTCAATCACTGGTGGGAGACCGCCCTCTACGTCAGCCCCCGCGGTCTGACCACCTCGGCCATCCCTTATGGCGACCGCGTTTTCGACTGCGAGTTCGATTTCATCGATCACCAGCTCCTGATCCGGGTCAGCGATGGCCGCGTCGGCCGCGTACCGCTGGCCCCGCGCTCGGTGGCCGACTTCTACGCTGAGACGATGGCCAGGCTTCACGAATGCGGGATCGACGTGAAAATCCGGACGGTCCCGTCCGAGGTCGACAATCCGATTCCCTTCCCCGACGATCATGAACATGCATCGTATGACACCGACGCCGTCGACCGCTTCTGGCGCATCCTCATCTTTACCGACCGGGTGCTGAACCGCTTTCGCGCCTCGTTCATCGGCAAGTGCAGCCCCGTCCACTTCTTCTGGGGGAGTTTCGACATGGCCGTCACCCGCTTCTCCGGCCGCCGCGCCCCTGAGAATCCGAGCGCCGACTCGATCACGAAGGAGGGGTACTCTCACGAGGTCAGCAGTTGCGGTTGGTGGCCCGGCGGCGGCGCGTACGGCGCTCCCGCGTTCTACGCCTATGCCGCCCCGCAACCCGCCGGCTTCAAGGACGCGCCTGTCGAACCTGCCGCGGCGTTCTACAGCGATGCCTTCTCCGAGTTCATCCTCCCCTACGACGCCGTCCGGCAATCACCCGACCCGGAGGACGCTCTCCTCCGCTTCTGTCAATCGACCTACGTCGCCGCCGCGGACGCGGGCGGGTGGGATCGGAAGGCATTGGAGAGAGGGTAAGCGGCGGGGATCATGCGCGCCTCTTCCAGGTTTTCTCGTCACGCGACTGATGCACAACCGCGACAACTAGCACGACGGGGGGCTCGACGACATAGAAAACGGAGTATGGGAACCTGCGAAGAAGCGCACGCCGGACCTTCTTGTAAATTAGCGGATACATCCGGGGATACTCGAGTATGGCGGAGTAAACGCGTTCGAGCTCGACGCCGAATCGCACCGACAGGTTCGGCGAGATATCGCGAAACCACGTCACCGCCTCGCTAATATCCGCGTATGCCTCACGTGAGACGATGAGCTGCAACGTCACTTGGGATCGAGCAGCTCCCCTCTGATGTCCGCCCACGGCCGGGCCGTCGATGGATCGGCATAGTAGGCAGCCAACCGGCGGTCAAGCTCCTCGCGCAAGTCGTCGTCGATGGGGACGGCATCCGGAACTTCAACGAGACTGTCCCAGATCGCTTCGACGAGTTGCAAGCGCTCGGAGGGGGGCAATTCCAACAACTGAGAGAAGTCCTTCACCACCCGGAATTCTAGCAGAGCCGTCAAAGACCCTTCGCATACCATCCGGAGACGCCGAGACCGACTACGAGCGGACCGGCGAAGGCCGCCAGATGCAGTAACCAGATCGAGAAATTGTCAGGCGCCGCGCGGTCGTACGGCCAGCCAGCAGCAACGGCGACGTACACACCGCTGGCGATCATGACTGCGAATCCCGCGAGCCGGTTGACTCGGTACCAGATCGCATCGTCCGACAGCGTCTTCTTCGTCCGGAACCCGTATAGCCGGTTCGGAGGGATCAGCCCAAGCACCAGCGGAACGGAAACTAGAAACAGGAGAAGCGCAGGAATCGCGAATGGTTGCGCGGCCATCTTGTAATCAATCTCCCTCCGCGCCTCCGCGTGACATTTTTAGAGTCGACTAGTGCGCCGCGACCGCCCGATCCAGCCTTCGATACCGCACCGTCTCCGGTAAACAACTCTTGTGTTCGATGTGGTGCAGGTACTCGTCGCGGAACTTTTTGACCGAGGAGATGACCGGGCCGATGGCGGCGTCGCCGAGGGCGCAGAGGGATTTTCCGCCGATGTTGTCGGACATGGAGAGCAGCAGGTCGGCGTCCTGGGGACGGCCGTTGCCGCGTTCGATGCGGTCGAGAACCGATTCGAGCCAGTTGGTCCCTTCGCGGCAGGGAGTGCATTGGCCGCAGGACTCGTGGGCGAAGAACTTGGAGAGGCGCCAGACGGCGTCGACGATGCAGACGGAGTCGTCGAGGACGATGATGCCGGCGGAGCCGAGCATGGAGCCGGCTTTCGCGACCGCGTCGAAATTGAGAGGGAGGTCGATCTCGTCCGGCGTGAGCATCGGCGCCGAGGCGCCGCCGGGGATGACCGCTTTCAGCTTGCGGTCGCCGAGGATGCCGCCGCAGTGATCGTAGATCAGCTCCTTGAGATTGATGCCCATCGGGAACTCGTAGACGCCCGGCTTTCTGACTGACCCTGACACGCAGTAGAGCTTCGGGCCGGTGTTCTTCGGACTGCCGAATGACTTGAACCACTCCGCGCCGTTGTTCACGATCAGCGGGACGCAGGCCAGCGTCTCGACATTGTTCACGACGGTCGGTCCGCCGAAGACGCCGATGACGGCGGGGAACGGCGGCTTGACGCGCGGCTGTCCGCGATGGCCTTCCACCGACTCGATGAGGCCGGTCTCTTCGCCGCAGATGTAGGCACCGGCGCCGCGGGCGACGGTGATGTCGAAGTCGAAGCCGCTGCCGAGAATGTTCTTGCCGAGGTAGCCTTTTGAACGGGCTTCGTCGAGAGCCTTCTCCAGGACCATCGCCCCGTAGTAAAACTCGCCGCGGATGTAGATGTACGACATCGGGTTGGAGCCGATGGCGTAGCCGGCGATGATCATCCCTTCGATGAGAAGGTGCGGGTCCTTCTCCATGATCACGCGGTCTTTGAACGTACCGGGCTCGGACTCGTCGGCGTTGCAGAGCAGCCAGGTCGGCTTCGGCGCGTTCTTGGGGACGAAGCTCCATTTCATGCCGGTGGGGAAACCCGCTCCTCCCCTGCCGCGCATCTCGGAGTCTTTGACGAGCTGCGTCACTTCCTCCGGCTTCATCTTGAGCGCCGTTTCGATGGCCTTGTAACCGCCTCCGTCGATGTAGACGTCGATCGAGGTGGAGTTCGGCTTGTCGATGTTCGCGAGGAGGATTTTGATCGGATCCATTGCTATTTCAGCTCCGCGAGCAGCGCGTCCATCTTCGTTACATCCATGTTCTCGTGATAGTCGTTGTTGACTTGGACGACCGGCGCCGTGCCGCAGGAGCCGAGGCACTCGACTTCAGCGATCGTAAAAAGACCATCTTTCGTCGTCGCACCGGGATCGACGTCGAGCTTGTCGCAGAGGTGGTCGTAGATGTCGTAGGCGCGGCGCACCATGCAGCTCAGGTTCGTACAGACCTGCAGGTGGTACTTGCCCACCGGCTTCTGGTTGTACATGTTGTAGAACGAGACCACGCCGAACACCGTGGCCGGCGAGAGGTCGAGCAGCGTTCCCACGTACAGCACGGCCTCGGGGGAGATCCAGCCCCACACTTCCTGCACCAGATGAAGCGTCGGCAGGAGGCACGCTTCCTTCGTCGGATAGCGGGTGAGGATGTAGTCGAACTTCTTCTTCGCCTCGGGCGGGAAGGCAACCGCTTTCTTCGGATCGGGGAAGCGGTCGGGGGCGTAGGGGTTGTCGGGATGGAGGTCAGCCATGGCTAAAAGTCGAATGCCTTCTTCTTCCACACATAGACGTAGCCGACGGCGAGCAGGACGATGAAGACCAGCATCTCGCCGAAGAGGAACATGCCCTGCTTGCCGGCCGCGGCGTCGCGGTAGATGACGGCCCAGGGATAGAGGAACGCCGCTTCGATGTCGAACAGGATGAAGAGCATGGCGATCTGGTAGAAGCGGACGTTGACCCGCTTCCGGTTCTCGTCGAGAGCCGGCACGCCACTCTCGTACGGCTCCTGTTTCGAGGCCGTGCGGGCATGTCCGCCGACGAACCAGGCCAGCGCCAGCATCACCACGCCGACCACGACGGCGATGAACATCATGACCAGGACGGGGAGGAGGGTGTGAGTCATAAGATTTGGCCTGCGGCGTTGTCGGTTATCGGTTATCAGTTGTCTACGCGGTACAGGATCGTGCAGCGCAACCGATAACCGATAACCGATGACCGATAACGCGGCGAAGCCGCCGCTTACGCCGCATGATCAGTCAGATACTCCATCGCCGTCTCCCGGGAGTCGAAGATCTTGAAGACGGTGTCGAGCTTGGTGATCTTGAGGAGGGCCAGGATGCGGTGAGAGGGTTTGACCAGAGCCATCTTGCGCTGGCGGTCCTCGAACTTCTGGAGGTAGCCGATCAGCTCGCCGAGGCCGGTCGAGTCCATGTAGTTGATGGCCTCGAAGTTGATCATCACCGGGCCGGTCTCATCGTTGAGGACCTTCTCCAGATAGCTGGAGAACTCGCGAGCGCTCTCCCCGAGCTTGATGACGCCCTGGATATCGAGCACGGTCACGTCGTCGACGCGGTTCTTGATGATGTTCAATGCAAGCTCCCTAGGCCGCGTAGTGTACGGGATTGACTGCCGCGTTGTCAGCTTTCACGCTCCGGCTTGCGTCCGATGCGGTTCGTGATCCACGAAATGATGGCCAGAACGATGGCGCCGATGATAGCCGCGACGAAGTCGTCGATGCGGAAGCCGGGAGAGAGCCACGCCGTCAACTCGAGCATGACCGCGTTGAGGACGATGAGGAAGAGCCCGAGGGTGACGATCGTCAGCGGCAGGGTGAGGAAGAAGAGGATCGGCCGGACGATGGCGTTGAGCAACCCGAGAATCAGCGCGGCGATGGCCAGCGAGACGATCGAGTGGTAGTGAAACCCCGGCACGACCGTGACCACGACGAAGAGAGCCAGCGTGTTCAGGAGCCAGCGGAGGATTAGGTACATGGGCTAATTATGCGCTTGGCGCGTTGTCGGTTGTCGGTTGTCGGGTTTGTGCAATTAGCAGGGGCCGATGTGGCACAGACACTCTTGTCTGTGCCGCGCGTCAGGAAATCTTCACCTCGATCTTCCTCGCCGCCAGCTCCTGCATGAACAGCGCCGGTGGGATGCAGCGCTCCTGCGGCAACGCCCCCTTCTGCGTCGTCTGACCTCTGGCCATCATCAACGCGACGATCGACGCCGGGAACGCCGTTGTGCGCATCATCGCCGAGAGGCCGGTCGACTCGTCGAAGCGGTCGATGATGTCGTAGCGGAGGCGTCTCCCCTCGCCCACGAACTCGACGCGGACCAGGACGACGTCCGGCTCGTCGTGGGGGAGATTGCGGACCAGGAGATCGCCGAAGAGGCGGCGAGGCGCGACCGTGGCGCCATCGACCGTGACCTTCTCGCTGCTGCAGAGGCCGAGGTCGATCATCGCCTTGAACTTCGCGCAGTGGCCGGGGTAGCGGATCGTCTTGTAGTCGAGCTCGCGCACGCGGCCGAGAAACGTCTCCGGGAGCGTCGACGTCCCGCCCGAGGTCTGGAAGGCTTCCATCGTACCGAACGGCTCGGGAAAGTCGAGCTCTTCGATCTCCGTCATCGAATCGACCATGGTGATGGCGCCATCGCGAATGACGCGGGCGCGCTCGATGTATTCGTTGATCAGCCCTTCGACGGAGAAGACGAGCTGGTAGTCGAGCGGCGGCTTCGGGTTCTGCGGCAGGCCGCCGACGCGGATGTGGATCTCGTCGAGTTTCTCGAACTGGTCGGCTCCGTGCGCGACGAGCACAGCCACCATCCCCGGCGCCAAGCCGCAATCAGGGATGATGTTGACTCCTCGGCTCCTCGCTTCGGCATCGAGCGCGAGCTCGGCGTCGACGACGTCGTTGTTCCCGCCGAGGTCGCAGAAGTTCGTCCCCGCTTCGAGAGCGGCGCGGGCCAGCCGCTCGTTGAGCCAGTAATTGACGCAGGAGATGGCGCTGTCGTGCCCGCGCATCAGCGCCACGACGTCTTCGTGACGGCTGACGTCGATGGCGCGCGGCGTGACGTTGCCCGCGACCATGGAGGCGACGTGCTGGGCCCGATCGGCGGCGACGTCGGCGACGGTGACTTCGTCGACGTCGGATTGTTTGGCGAGGTCATGAACGGCGCCGAGGCCCATGCGTCCGGCGCCCAGAACGAGTATGCGCATATGGGGGCGCATGGTAACGTTTTCAATCCGCAGATGACGCAGATGGACACAGATAAACCCCATCCGGATGCAGATACGTCGCAGGACACCCCTGTTGCCGAGGCCACGCCGGACAACCCGGAAACCGGGCAGCCCGACAACCCCGAACCGAGCAACCCAGCAACCGAGCAACCCAGCAACCCCGTCGACGAGCACCACGGCCAGCGCCTCGTCGTCATCAAGCATCACGCCCTCGTGCGGCTCTCGCACTGGCTGAACGTGCCGATCCTTTTCGCGCTGATCGTCAGCGGCTTCTCGATCTACTGGGCCTCGCCGGTGTTCCTCCACAAGCCCGACCCGGTCACGCACAGCCGCGACTATCTGGCCGACCTCGGCATCGCCGTCGCCCGGCACCTCCCCGGCGCGCAGGCGAATCCGAGCTGGTTCTACGATCACTTCGGCCTCGGCGTCTACAACCTCGCCGGCGCGCTGCGCTGGCACTGGCTCTTCGTCTACTTCTTCCTCGCGAACGGCATCGTCTATCTTCTCGGCCTCGCCATCGGCCGCGGCTATCGTGCCCTCCTCCCTCGGCGGAGCATGTTCGGCGAGTCGCTGGCGATGGTCCGCTACTACGCCGGCGTCGTGCCGATGAAGATCGCGCGCCGCCCGTGGCCGCATCCCGAGATCACCACGAAATACAACGCCCTGCAGCGCGGCGCCTACGCATCGATGCCCATCGCCGGCGCGCTGATGCTGGCCAGCGGCTGGGCCATGCACAAGCCGGTGCAGTTCTGGTGGCTGGAGCGGATGTTCGGCTCGTACGACGGCGCCCGCATCGTCCACTTCGCGGTGATGGTCTACTTCATCCTCTTCCTCATCCCCCACCTGGTGCTGGTGGCCGTCGACGGATGGGACACGATGCGCTCGATGATCGCCGGATGGTCTGTTCGAACCGGAGGCACCGAATGAGCGACGAGATGCCGCAGGTCTACATCGACGAGAAGAAGCTCCGCCAGCAATCGCGCCGCGACTTCCTCCTCTTCGGCGCCGGCACCTTCGCCGCGCTGGCCGGGCTGTGGTGGATCTCGCCGCTGTCGTCGAAGAAACGGCTCTTCGGCGAGCACGCCACCGACGTTCTCGACACGGCCGCCGCGCGATTCGGCTTCACCAAAGAGCGCAGCGAACGGTTTCAGAACCGCGCCCTGACGTTCGATGATGATGTGGCCGAGGCGTTGTACTCGCCGACGCGGAGCGTGCGCACGTACCGAAGAAGCGACATCACCCCTCTGCGCAACAACTACAACGGGCGGACGCCGTCGTCGGACTACATCGCCGCCTGGACGCTCACGCTGACCGGGCTGGCGTCAGGAACGGACGTCGTCCTGCGCCTCCCCGATCTCGCGCGCCTCGAACAGCACGCCCAGGTGACGCGCCTCTGCTGCGTGGAAGGGTGGAGCGCCATCGCCGGCTGGAACGGCCTCCGTTTCGCCGACCTGCTGCGCGCCTATCCCCCCGCGGCCGGCGCGAAGTGGGCCGCGATCGAATCCGCCGTGAACCTCGACGGCGCCGGCAATCCCGACCCCTACTACGTCTCCATCGACCTCCCCACCGCCCAGCACCCGCAGACGCTCCTGGCCACCCACCTCAACGGCGCCCCCCTCGCCCCCGACCACGGCGCCCCGTTGCGTCTGGTCGCCCCGATGAAGCTCGGCCTGAAGAACATCAAAGCGATCACGAAGATCGCGTATGTCTCCGACCAGCCTCACGACTACTGGGGCGACCGCGGCTACTCGAAATACGACGGGCTGTGATGCTTCGCGTTGTCGGTTGTCGGTTCTCGGTTGTCTACGCGCCGCGCGTGGCCTATCCCGCATTTCTCACGCGATGAGTGCCGGTCACCCTAACCTTCAACTCGATGATCGTGAGAGTCAGCGCAGCCCGAAGCTCAAATTACGTGGGATATGGGCGGCATCTGCGGAGGATTCAGCGCCGGAGGCGCATCGGATATTAGCCGGTGGCAAGCGCGATAGCGCGCAGCCACCGGACCTCGGTTGGTTCTGTTTCTCCAGCCCCGGGAGGGGCGTCGGAGCTCACCACCTTGAATGTGTTGATTGGCACCTCCGACGCCCCGCTGGGGCTCCGGATCTATCCCAAATCATTGCCGGTGGCTGCGCGCTCCGCGCTTGCCACCGGCTAATATCCGATGCGCCTCCGGCGCGAAATCGCGTGGCCGTGCTTGCTCGGCAACCATGGACTTTGCCTGGCGAGCCAGCAGCGCCCGGTGTTTCGCAATCGCGGCCCGCTCGATCGCTTCCTGCTCCTCGCGTCGCGCCAGGAATTCCGCAAGTGCTTCTCTCACCAGCTCTGAGCGCTTGCGCCATGCACGTCCCTTCCCCGCGAGCCGGTCAAGCGCGACGAGTGTCGCCTCGTCGATGGAAATCGAAATAGTCTTCATACTTGAAGTCTGATCGGATCGATGGTGGACCGCAATCTGCTTCCAAACCGAATGATGTCGTTCCGAACGAGGCGCGTATGACGAACGTATTCGTAGCCGGTTCCCGCCGTCTCAGTCACCTCGGCGCCGACGTACGCCGCCGTCTGGACGAAATGATCCAGCGCGAGTTATCGATCCTCGTCGGCGACGCGAACGGCGCCGACAAGGCGGTGCAGACTCATTTCGCTGAACGCTCATACAGGAACGTCACCGTCTTCTGCACGGCCGGCGATTGCAGGAACAACGTCGGCGGATGGCCGGTCCACGCCGTGCCCGCACCACATCGAGTGAAAGACTTCGCCTTCTTCACGGCCAAGGACGCCGCCATGGCGGATGAAGCGGACGTCGGCCTGATGCTCTGGGACGGTCAGAGCACCGGAACCATGGTCAACGTCGCGCGCCTTGTTGCACGAGGAAAGATCTCGGTCATCTACCTTTCGCCGGAGACGAGGTTCTTGACGGTAAAGACTCCCGAAGACCTTGCCGCGATTCTTCTCGAGGCGAACCCGCAGGTCCGTACGAAGATTGAGGAATCGATCGGCGAACACGTCTCCGAGTTTGCGCAGCCGCAGATGTTCTGACGCCCCGAGGCCAGGTCTGGGCGTCGACCCTCGGTTTTCGCTTCTGGACCCAGCATGGTTGATACCAATAACTCAAAGACTCTGCCGCTCGTTTGATCGGAATGCCTGAAGTGTTTGGTTTATCAATGAGTTACGCGCGGCCGAAAAACGAAGTCCTGACCCTCCACGTTGACCCCCTCGCTTGAATGGGGAACCTAAAATGGCAGCTCCAGCGGCGTGACGACGCGGGCTATCTCAACGCCAATCGCATCGAAGAGTAACATCTCGCAACGGTACTCGATGAGCCGCAACATTTGATGGTGAAGCCAAACATTCTGAATATTTGAAGGTTCGACTGTGAGAGGTGCACTGTTGGGCGGCATCGCGACGAGCCACAGCCTTCGAGTAACGCCAACTGGAAAGCTGGTTCTTTCGCCTTCATCCATCCACAAACCCATGGCCGTGATCGTGAAATCACTCGCGATGAAGCTAATCTTTGCAGCGACATTCGTGGGGATGCCCAAGGGCTTACCCGTTGGATCGTTTCTAAAGAAGGCGACGTAGGCAGGTATGTTACGGTGCGCATTACCGTGAACTTCACGGATGGCGCGACCGACGACAAGTTCTGCCGAACACACGCGCACTTCGACAAGTTGTATGTTCGGCGCCGGTTGTTCGAGAGGACCGTTGTTTGGAGACTCATTCAAGGCAACCGTGAGGCCGTTGCTGCGATCGCCGCGTTTGGTACTGCCCGCAGGTACGTTCAATCCGGGATCAGACCGTAGAACTGAAATGAGAGATGCGACTCCTGCGGACCAATTGGAGTCTGAGAGATCGACGTAATGAATGTCACGGATGCTCCGTCCAGGGCCAATCTGCCGATCCGGTATGTCGCCTGACAGAAGCAGCGGGATAAACCACTGCGATGTGGATCTCTGACGCACCTCTTCGATCGCGAGCTCAAGTTCTTCATTCATATATGTCTGACTGCGGGCGGCATACTCCGCAGAAAAACACGCGATAAAGTAATCATGGCGACGGACGGCAGACTTGATCTCATCCCGCCAGAACACTCCTGGCGGCAGAGTTTCTTGATCGAACCAGACGTTGATCCCTGCGTTTTGAAGTTCGTGGACGAGTCGGAGAACAACGGAACGATTCTCCTGCACGTAGGAGACGAAGACTCGGGGCGTCGACACAGCTCGATTTTATGACGCTTCGCCCTATCGGCCTAACGGACCCAAGCTCCTAGCTTGGAGCCGCACTTGTGACGCAGCAAGGCGCGGCTCCAAGTCCGGTGCATTGGGGGAAAGTCCGTGGGGTCGGACCTTCGTTTTTCTCAGTGATGCAAGCGACTGAACCAATATGACTTATCGCCGCCGGATTCCGCGTGATGGCGGGTACGATAGTTATTCGACTCACGCCGTCCTGCCACGTCGAGTTGAACAGGTCAGCAATGAGGCAGGTCGACGAGCAACCGTTAGCATTCCCTTCGCGAGTGCGAGACGGTGCTTCGCAAAGGACGACGGCTGCCTCGCAATCAACCCCGGCCGCTTCGCGAAGGACGATGTCTGCTTCGCGATTCAAAACGGCTGCCTCGACATTGAAACCCGCAGCTTTGACATTCGGAACGTCTGCTTCGAGATTCAAAACCGCTGCTTCGACATTCAGAACCTCTGCTTCGCGAATGACCGGATTTGAATACGAAAGGAGGCGGCGTCAATTTCGAAGCAGGCGTTTTCAATGTCGAAGCAGACGTTTTCAATCTCGAGGCAAGATTTTCAATGTCGAGAGGCAGAAATTGGAATGTCGAAGCAGAATTCTCAATGTCGAGGCAGGTGTCATCATTCGTGAGCCACGCCGGGAAGTTCGCAGGGCGGAAGGGTGCAGCCGTGTACCTGGTTGTTGATACAACCGCTGAGAATCGCTCGCGAACCCTTGACTTCGCTTGATTTCGGACCGATATTAGGGCTTAGGCAGAGGCGACGCTTGAGCCATGGCGTCCGGTTCCCGAGCCAGAGGCGGCGGTGGTACATGGCCGTTCTCGAATGAGGTACCAGGTCCTTCAAGCTTGAGTCATGGCGCGATGGACTCGGATAGAAGTGGAGTTGAGCGATAGCTCCTCCAGCCTCATAAAAATAGCAGGAACCCCCGAGGCCGCGGCCTATGGGGGAAGGCCGGCGGACGATTTGCGGCGTTTCGCTCAAAATTTCGACCCGGAACGGCGTCCGGAACTGCGCACTCAGTCCGAGCGCCGTCCCATAACCACTTGCCCTTTGGGGCAGGAAAGGAAGCTTCATCATGTCCAGCAACAATGCAGTTCAGACAAACGCCGCCGCGGCGGCACAGGATCCGGCCGTGACGCCGGAAGCGATCGTGGAGCAGCTCCGTGTGCTGCGACAGCAGATCCCGGAATTCGTGCAGTTGCCGCCGGCGGATTCCAAGTCGATCCAGACCGTAGCCAGCGTCCATCCGGTGTTCGCGCAGGCGGCCATCAATGCCATCGGTGCATCGCCGGTGGTTCTGAGCGTCGTCGGCAGGACGCCGGAGGATCTGCAGCAGGAGACGGAGACGGCGGCGCGCTGGTCGAAAGTCGAGGACGAGCTGAAGTCGATGCTCCAGGGCGTCTCGTCAGCGAACCTGACGCGGCGTCACCGCATCGGCACGGCAGCCCTGCTGACGTACTCGCTGAGCAAGAGCCTGGTGCGCTCACCGGAGCATTCCGCTCTGTTGCCGCATCTCGCTCTGATGCGGAAAGCGAACCGCTTCGGGCGTGCACACAAGCCGCAGCAGCAGCCGCAGGCACCGGCGCCCGCGCCGGCACCCAAGAACCAGATTTGACGTAATCAAGCAGTGGGCCGGGCGCGTCTCTACGACGCGCCCGGCCATTTGGGAGGATTCGAAATGAGCAAACAGAAAGTCGATGTGGAAGGCATCCTCAACACGCTCTCCTCGATGCGCGCGCGGATTCCGATGCTGGCGAACGTGCCGGCCAAGCCGCCGGCGAACGAAACGACGGACATGGGGTCGTTCGTCCCCGGCGACCAGGAGGCGATGGAAGCGTTCGAGATGGAGACGCTGGCCGAGGCGCTGGAGTCGTTCGCCGATGAGCTGGGTGAGTCGATCGCGATGGCCCGGCAGAAGGCGATGGAACATGCGATGGAGATCTACTACGCGGCCGAGAAACTGGCCAAGGATCCGGAGCACGCCAATCTGATTCCGTATGTGGAGCAGATGCGGGAGATCTATCGCCGCGATTTCGGGAGGGACATTCCGGAGAGGTGAGGCTGCGCTTCGCGCGTTGTCGGTTGTCGGTTGATTGCGCTGCGGCGCGTTGGGGATACGCGCGGCTGCGCCGCGGGGCACAGACAAGAGTGTCTGTGCCACATTGTCCTGCCTTGTGGCAACGGGCACTCCTGTTCGGTCGGTGCGGAAGGCACAGGCAGTGAGGAGATGCACCGTTCGAGGTGACTGGCCGCTGCGCAAAGGCGCTGTCCAATGTGGCACAGACACTCTTGTCTGTGCCCAGCGGCGAAGCCGCGCGTATCCCAACGCGCCGCAGCGCAATCAACCGATAACCGACAACGCGGCGCAGCCGCTACGCCCGCAGATACATCCGTATCGACGACAAAAACGTCTTCACATCGATCGGCTTCGAGATGTACCCGTCGCAGCCCGCTTCGAGGAAGCGGTCTTTGTCGCCGCGCATGGCGTGGGCGGTCAGGGCCAGGATGGGGATGGCGCTGGTCACCGCGTCGGTCTTCATCTCGCGGACTACGCTCAGGCCGTCGATGCCCGGCAGGTGGATGTCCATCAGGATCAGGTCGACCGGATCGCCGGTCCGGGCGATGGAGAGCGCTTCCTCGCCGCTGGCGGCCTTGACGATCTGGTAGCCGCCCTCCTCGAGCAGGTACTCGACGAGCTGCATGTTCATGTCGTTGTCCTCGACCACGAGGACGCGCGCGCCGGTTTCGGTCATCACCCTCATCTACATGGGGCCCTTCACCGGCGGCTTGTTGGCATCGGGGAAGAATTTCGGATCGAATTCGATCCTGGCGGCCTTGCGCAGTTGCTCGACCTTGTCGAGCGTGGCCTTCTGCTGCACGCGCTGGGTGATCCCCTGGCGGACCTGTTCGAGCGGCTGGGTGGTGTGCGCACCGATCTTGAAGATGTGGATGCCGTAACGCGACGGGACGGGGTCGCTGGCCTCACCCGGCTTGAGCTGCGTCACGCGCGCCTCGAGCTCCGGCGGGAGCATGCCCGGACTGAACGGGCCGAGGACGCCGCCGCGCTCGGCACTGCCGGCATCGTCGGAATACTGCTTGGCCAGTGCGGCGAAGTCGGCGCCCCCCTTCAACTGCTGGGCGATGCCCTGCGCCTTCTTCATGGCATCCTGGCGGCTGAGGGCCTGGCCGCTCCGCGGGGGGACGCCGCCGCCCTGATAGGCGATGAGGATGTGGCTCAGCTCCGTGGCCTCGAAGTTCTTCTTGTTCTCGTTGTAGAACTTCACCACCGCCTCGTTCGTCGGCGGCGGCACGAGCTTCTGCGCGGTGGCGGCGGCGACGATGTTGGTGTGATCGGCGGCGATCTGCGCGGCCACCTTCGGATCCTTCTCGACGCCGAGCTTGCGCCCCTCCTGCTCGAGGATCTTGAGCCGGACCATCTGCTCGGCGAAGGCCTGCTTGCCCGCCTCCGAGGCGAACTGCTGCTTCACCTCGTCAGGAAGCTGCGCATACGCAGCCTGGAACTCGGCCTCGGTGATGGCCTCGCCATTGACGTGCATGATGGCGTGGTCCGGGCCGGCGTCGGCCGTAGACGTGGCCGCCGAATGCGACGAAAAGGGCTTGAAATCGGGCTTCATGATGGCCAGCCCGAAACAGATCGCGGCGACGATGACGATGCCGGCGATGGCGATGACGATGTCTTTTCTCAAGGTAGCTCCTGCGCTGCGCGCGTTATCGGTTGTCGGTTGTCTCTCGCTTCGCGCGTTGTCGGTAGTCGTGCAGTCGGTATCGCAGAGACCGGCCGCGCGCATCTCCAGAGTCTACAACGTGCGCGCTCACCGCCCACAACCGACAACCGATAACCGACAACGCGCGACAGCGCCATCAACCGACAACCGACAACGCGCGAAGCGCCATCCGCGAAGCGCCATCATTGACGCGCACCACCCCCGCGAACTATTCTCCGCGCTTGTGAAAACTTTCACGGATTCTCACGCGTGAAGCCTCACCGGCCGCCAGCTTCCCGGCGCTGATTCTGCATCCCTCCGGAGTCCCCGAGAACTGGCAATGGCAAAAATCACCATCGACGGCGTTGAAGTCGAAGTGCAGGAAGGGATCAACTGCATCGAGGCGGCCAAAGCCGCCGACATTCACGTTCCCCACTTCTGCTACCACCCCTCCCTCTCCGTCGTCGGGCAGTGCCGCATGTGCCTGGTCGAGATCGAGGGGATGCCGAAGCTGCAGGCCGGCTGCTCGACCACGGTCAAAGACGGGATGAAGATCCACGTCTGGAACGAGAAGGTCGACGAGGCCCGCAAGGGGCAGATGGAGTTTCTGCTCATCAACCATCCGCTCGACTGCCCGATCTGCGACAAGGCCGGCGAGTGCCCGCTGCAGGACTACTCCTTCAACTACGGCACCGTGACCTCGCGCTACGGCGAGTTCAAGCGCACCTATCCGGGCATGGACCGGACCCCGATCGGCCCGCACGTGGTGCAGAACATGAACCGCTGCATCCACTGCACGCGCTGCATCCGCTTCACCACCGAGATCACCGGCACCGCCGAGCTCGGATTCTTCAAGCGCGGCGCCTCGACCGAGGTGGGGGTGTTTCCGGGGACGCCGCTCGACAACTGGATGTCGGCCTGCGTGACCGACGTCTGCCCCACCGGCGCGCTCACCACGCGCGAGTTCCGCTTCGAATCGCGGGTCTGGAACCTCGAGTCGGCCGAGTCGGTCTGCAACGGCTGCGACGTCGGCTGCAACATCTTCATCGGTTACCGGCAGGGGCAGATCTTCCGCTATCGGCCGCGTGTCAACCCCGAGGTCAACGACCACTGGCTGTGCGACTTCGGAAGGTTCTCGTACGAGCGCTACGACACCGATCGGGTGGTCGTCCCCAAGGTCCGCACCGACGACGACTACCTCGGCATCTCGACCTGGAGCGAAGCGCTGGAAGCGATCAGCAACGCCGCCGGCAGCGCCACGAAAACCGCGGCGATCTTCTCCTCGAACATGACCAACGAAGAAGCGTGGCTTGCCAAGGAGCTCTTCGTCGAACGGATGGGCGCCTCGGCCGGCGTGATGGTCGACGCCATCGAGCCGATCCGGATGAAGTCGCGGACGGAGTGGCTGCTCGGAACGCAGGCGGCACCGAACTACCGAGGAGTGGCGGCTGCGCTCGGAGCCTCCGACAACCGACAACCGACAACCGACAACCTCCTCGACAAACTCATGACCACAGGCGCCGACAACATCGACCTCCTCTTCATCACCGATGCCGCCTTCAGCGAGCGGGCCAAAGATCCTGCCGTGGTGGCCAACCTTCGCAAGGCGAAGTTCCTGGTGGTCATGTCGTGGGACGCCAACCATCCGCTCAACGACGTCGCCGACGTCCTCCTGCCGTCGACGATCCATGCCGAGAAGGAAGGGACGTTCACGAATCTGCAGGGTCGCGTGCAGCGCATTCATCAGGCCTATCCGCCGAAAGGGCAGGCCGTGACCGACCTCGAGCTCTATCGCCGCATCGGGGCGATGCTTTACTCCGACGCCGAGGAGTTCCGAGGATTTGGACAGATCCCCGAGTTCGCCGTCGAAGAGACCGCGGCGGTGCAGGCGTAAGACGACATGCACGGGATCGACTGGGTTGACGTTGGCCTCTCGGGACTGAAAATCGCCGTCGTCCTGGGAGCGATGCTGAACGTCACCCCGATCATGGTCTGGGTGGAACGGCGCGGCAGCGCGCTGATTCAGGACCGTCCCGGCCCCAACCGCGTCGGACCCTTCGGCCTCTTCCAGTCGTTCGCCGACGCGCTGAAGTTCGTGCTCAAAGAGGACATGCTGCCGGCCAAGGCGAACAAGATCCTCTACACGATCGCGCCGATGTTCGGCCTGATCCCGGCGCTGACGACGATCGCCGTCGTCCCGTGGGGCCGGCCCTTCCTGCTGCCGGGCGGCCGCCTCTTCGAGCCGATCATCGCCAACGTCAACATCGGCATCCTGCTGATCTTCGCGCTGGCGTCGATGGGCGTCTACGGCATCGTCATGGCCGGCTGGGCGTCGGCCAACAAGTATTCGCTCTTTGGCGGCATCCGGGCCTCGGCGCAGATGATCTCGTACGAGTTGTCGCTCACGCTGGCCGCGGTCAGCGCGCTGATGGTGGCCGGATCGCTCTCGCTGACGGACGTGGTCTGGCGCCAGACCGGCTCGTTCGTCCTCTTCAACACCATCAAGCTCCCGGCCTGGAACATCTGCTCGCCGGCGATGTGGATGAGCTTCATCGTCTTCTTCGTCTCCGCCTTCGCCGAGACGAACCGGCTGCCATTCGACTTCGCGGAAGCCGACGCCGAGCTGGTGGCTGGATACCACACCGAATACTCGTCGATGAAGTTCGCGCTCTTCTTCATGTCCGAGTACATGGCCATGGCCACGATGTCGGCGCTGATCACCACGCTGTATCTCGGCGGGTGGGACATCCCTTGGTACAACGAGCCGCCGAACGCCTTCGGCTTCGCGGTGTCGGTGCTGGCCTTCCTGGTCAAAGTCAGCATCATCCTCTTCATCTTCGTCTGGGTCCGCTGGACGATCCCCCGCCTCAAGTACGACCTGCTGATGAAACTCGGATGGAAAGTGTTCCTTCCGATGGCGTTGGGGAACGTGGTTCTCGTGGCGTGGTTCATCGCCAAGAGGTGGATATGACGACGCTTTCAATCGAACCAGGGTCGGTAGATCGTTTATGTCGCGTATACGCCCCCCTCATCCGCCTGTCGGCACCTTCTCCCCCCGCAAAAAACCGCGGGGGGAGAAGGACTCTCGACGAAAGGGCGTGGCCAGTGGCTCAAGCAGTCTGCAGTACTAAGCCTTGGGCTCTGCGCGTGACGCGAAGATTAGTTCCAGAACCGTGCGGCCGCCCCGAGAACAAGAGCTTGCGCTTCCCTAACATCGAGAGCCCTTCTCCCCCAGCGCTTTTCAGCTGGGGGAGAAGGTGCCGACAGGCGGATGAGGGGGCGGTGCTTGCCATGCCCTTGCCGTATCCACGTTTTGAGACCCCGAGACCATGATCACCTTCGCCATCTTCTTCTTCTTCGCCGCTATCGCCGTGATCTTCGCGGCTGTGGTCGTGCTGCACCGCAACCCGGTGGTGGGGGCGCTGTCGCTGGTGGCGTCGTTCTTCGCGCTGGCGGTGATGTACGTGCTGCTCGAGGCGCCGTTCCTGGCGGCGTTGCAGGTGATCGTCTATGCCGGCGCGATCATGGTGCTGTTCCTCTTCGTGATCATGCTGCTGAACCTGCAGCATCAGGAGGAGCCCCGCACGCGCCCGGTGCAACAGTTCCTCGGCTACACCACCAGCGCCGCATTCGGGCTGGCACTCATCTACTACCTCGCCAAATTCGGCGTGACGAAGCTGCCCGACGGGCCGTTCGTTTCGGATGCGCGGACCGTCGGGATCCGCCTGTTCGAGGCCTACATCTTCCCGTTCGAGATGGTCTCGATCCTTCTGCTGGCGGCGATCGTCGGCGCGTTGATCCTCAGCGGCCGCACGGGCGCAATCCCACCTCCGACGGGGGAGAACAAACTATGATTCCGACCCACTGGTTCCTGATCCTCAGCGCCATCCTCTTCACCCTCGGCGTCTGCGGCGTGCTGACGCGGAAGAACGGCATCACCATCTTCATGTGCATCGAGCTGATGGTGAACGCGGTCAACCTGACCTTCGTCGCCTACGCCCGCCAGTTCCATCAGATCCACGGACTGCTCTTCGTCTTTTTCGTCATGGCCATCGCCGCCGCCGAAGCCGCCGTCGGCCTGGCCATTTTCATCTCCCTGTTCCATCACCGGCACACGATCGACGTAGATGAGGCGAATTTGATGAGGTGGTAAGAGAAAGCTCTTAGCTGTTAGCTGTCAGCTCTTAGGGACATCCAAATCTGTGACTTCGGTCCCCTAAGAGCCAACAGCTAAGAGCTAACAGCTCAAGACGGCACGAACGTCGCATTTTCAGGCTCAACAGGAGCCGAAAATGGACAAGACAGAGAAGCTCATTGACTGGGAAGAGGACGAGCGGAAGGACAGGAATCGCAATGGCATCGACGACCGCATCGAGCCGGCCATGCCGGACGTCGAGGCGGGGACGCAGAAGCTCGCGGGACGGTTGCGCGAGAACAACGGCGTCGATCCGTCGCTGTCCGGAGGCGATATCGACGCACAGTGGGAGATGGCCGAGTCGCAGGGCGACGAGGCGTCGGCCGGGAGCCAGCCAACCCCCGGCCAGAATGACACCGAGGAGACGGCGGCGGCGATGGGAATCTCGTACGCCGACGACGAGGAGCTGAAAGTCGGAGAAAAGGAACGGAGTCGCGACGAACACCGCTGGGAGCTCGACCCGGCCTCCTCCGATGACTACCAGGAACGTGTAAAAGATCAGAGCTGATGCGGAGACGCTCCCCGCATCGGCAGATGCGAGGAGAGAACAAAGGATGAAGGCAGAAAGCAGAAGGCAGAAGGATGAAGTCGTAGCGGCCTGAGGCCTCTCGACTCACACTTCTGCCTTCTGCCCTCTGCCTTCATCCTTCCCGTACATGCTCAACAAACTCTGGCTCATCCCCCTTCTGCCGTTCGCCGGCTTTCTGCTGAACGGCCTGTTCGGCAAGCGCCTCGGCAAGGGTTTCGTGACCGCGGTGGCGCTGCTGGCCTCCCTCGGCGCCGCCATCGCCGGGACGATCGCCGTCGTGCAGTACCACGCCGCCTATCCCACCGGCGAGCGGCACGTCGATCTTGTCTACAACTGGATCTCCTCCGGCTCCATCGGCGCCGATCTCGCCTTCCAGCTCGATCCCCTGAGCGTGGTCATGTTGATGGTCGTCACCTGGGTCGGATTTCTCATCCATCTCTACTCCGTCGGCTACATGGCCGAGGAGCATGGGTATGGGCGCTACTTCGCTTACCTGAACCTCTTCCTCTCCGAGATGCTCATCCTGATCCTCGGATCGAGCTACCTGCTGATGTTCGTCGGATGGGAGGGAGTCGGGCTCTGCTCCTACCTCCTTATCGGTTTCTACTACGAGACCGACTACGCCCCGGCCGCCGGCAAGAAGGCCTTCATCGTCAACCGCATCGGCGACTTCGGTTTCCTCATCGCCATGTTCCTGATGTTCGCCTATTTCGGGAGCGTCGATTTCGCCAAGGTCTCGCAGATCGCGGCCACCGGCGGCGTCGAGCACTGGTTGCTGACGGCGATCTGCCTTCTGCTCTTCCTCGGCGCGGTCGGCAAGAGCGCGCAGATCCCCCTCTACGTCTGGCTGCCCGACGCCATGGCCGGCCCCACGCCGGTATCGGCCCTGATCCATGCCGCGACGATGGTCACCGCCGGCGTCTACATGGTGGTCCGCTCGAACGCGCTCTACCGTCTCGCGCCCGGCGCGATGATGGTGGTGGCGCTCATCGGCGCGCTGACCGCACTCTTCGCCGCAACGATCGGGATCAGACAGTGGGACATCAAGAAAGTCCTGGCCTACTCCACCGTCTCCCAGCTCGGCTTCATGTTCATCGGCGTCGGCGTCGGCGCGTTCACCGCCGGAATCTTCCACCTCATCACTCACGCCTTCTTCAAAGCCTGCCTCTTCCTCGGATCGGGCTCGGTAATCCACGCCATGAGCGGCGAGCAGGACATGAGGAAGATGGGCGGCCTCAAGTCGAAAATCCCCATCACCTACTGGACCTTCCTCGTGGCCACGATCGCCATCGCCGGCATTCCGCCGCTGGCCGGCTTCTTCTCGAAAGACGAGATCCTGGCCTCGGCGCTGGCCAATCCCTACTTCCCGCAGTGGTTCAACGCCATCATCTGGATCCTCGGCACCCTGGCCGCCTTCTGCACCGCCTTCTACATGTTCCGCCTGGTTTACCTGACCTTCTTCGGCAGTTTCCGCGGAACGCACGAGCAGGAGCACCACCTGCACGAGTCGCCGTGGACGATGACCGTGCCGCTGGTCATCCTTGCGGCGCTCTCCGCCGTCGGCGGGGCAATTCTGGGATGGCCGCACCGGCACTTCCTCGCGGCGTGGCTGCATCCGATCTTCCCGGAGATCGCCGGGGTCCCGGAGGTCCAGTATGAGATCGCCCCGAACCTCGAGTACGGATTGATGTTCGTCTCCACCGCCATCGCCGCCATCGGCATCTGGGCCGCGTACGTCCGCTTCTACAAACGCGGCCTGGCCGCCGATGAACAATTCGCCAAGGCCCTGCCGAGGATCGCGAACGGGATGGAGAACAAGTGGTACGTGGACGAGCTGTACGCCGCCACGATCGTCCGCCCGCTGGAAGGATTCTCCCAATTCCTCTGGCGCGGCATCGACGCCCTGATCGACGGCATCCTGGCGCTGGCCGGCTACATCGTCGCCGCCATCGGCGACCTGCTGCGCTTCTTCCAGACCGGTAACGTGAGGAACTACGCGCTGATGTTTTTCTTGGGAGTGATTGTCTTTATATGGGTGCTGGCATGAGCGGGAGTCGGGAGTCGGGGGTCGGGAGTCGGAGAAAACCCGCTCTGGTTTTCGCGCCCTCGGCCTGCCTTCTCCGACCTCCTACCCCCGACCCCCGACCCCCGAGGGCGAAGCAATGACTAACGTCCTCTCCCTCACCCTCTGGCTCCCCATCGCCTCGGCCGTGCTGCTGCTCGTCTTTCCGAAGACGGCGGCGAATGCGATCAAGGCCTTTGGACTGCTCGCGTCCATCGCCACCTTCATCGTCTCGCTCGGCATCGTCGGTCAATTCAAGGAAGGGGTGGCCGGCTTGCAGCTCGTCGAGTCGCTCGCCTGGATCCCGCAGTGGGGAATCCGCTACTCGCTCGGCGTCGACGGCATCTCGCTCTGGCTCATCCTGCTGACCACCCTTCTGACGCCGGTGGTGTTCCTCTCCTCATGGAACACCATCCACAAGCATCCGAAGGAGTACGTCATCGCCTTCCTGATCATGGAAGCGGCCATGATCGGCGTCTTCGTCGCCAGCGACCTGATTCTCTTCTACGTCTTCTTCGAGCTGACGCTGTTGCCGATGTATCTGGTGATCGGCGTCTGGGGCGGCGCGAACCGGATCTACGCGGCCATCAAGTTCTTCCTCTTCACCATCTCCGGCTCGCTGCTGATGCTGCTCGGCATCATCTATCTCGGCTTCGCCCACTACCACGACACCGGAACGATCACCTTCGCCATCACCGAGCTGTACGGCACGTCGTTGGCGCCGCACGCGCAGACGCTGCTCTTTTTCGCATTCGCGCTCGCCTTCGCCATCAAGGTCCCGCTCTTCCCGCTGCACACCTGGCTCCCTGACGCGCACGTTGAAGCGCCTACCGGCGGCTCGATCATCCTGGCCGGGGTGATGCTGAAGATGGGCACCTACGGCTTCCTCCGCTTCGTGTTGCCGTTCTTCCCCGATGCCACCGCCAAATACGCCGGCCTGCTCATCGCTCTGGCGGTCATCGGCATCATCTACGGTGCGTTGGTGGCGTGGGTGCAGCCGGACATGAAGAAGCTCGTGGCCTACTCCTCGGTCTCCCACCTCGGCTTCTGCGTGCTGGGCATCTTCGCCCTGACCCAGACCTCGATCGAAGGCTCGATCCTGCAGATGGTCAACCATGGCCTCTCCACCGGCGCCCTCTTCCTCTGCGTCGGCGTGATCTACGAACGGCGGCACACGCGCCTTCTCGCCGACTACGGCGGATTGGCGAAGACCATGCCGGTCTTCGCAACGTTCTTCATCATCTCCATGCTCTCCTCGGTCGGTCTGCCGGGCCTGAACGGCTTCATCGGCGAGTTCCTGATCCTGGCTGGATCGTTCCAGACGTTCCCGCGATGGACGGTGGTCGCGGCGACGGGAGTCATCCTGGCGGCCATCTACCTTCTCTGGCTCATCCAGCGCGTCTTCTTCGGGCCGATCACGAAGGACGAGAACCGCAACGTTCGCGAGATCGCCTGGAACGAGATCGCCGCGCTGGTCCCGCTGGTCATCCTGATGGTCTGGATCGGCATCCGCCCCAATACCTTCCTGCGCAAGATGACACCGAGCGTCCAGCAACTCCTGCAGATCGTCCACAAGACCGATGCCAGCAAGGCCATGATCGCCAGGAACACCCTCCCTCGCCATACCCCGTCATTCGTCGACGTTGGAGGTGTCCGTTGAACCTGACCCCGCTGCTCGAACCCGGCTGGCTGAATGCCATCCTCCCCGAGCTGATCCTCTCGATCGGCGGCATCCTGCTGATCCTTTTCGACGCCTTCGCTCCGAAACTGCGCGGTGCCACGTCGCCGCTGGCCGTGATCGTCTTCCTCGCCGCCGGCTGGAGCGAGCGCCTTCTCGTCGGCGGCAACTTCTTCGGCGGCACCTACCAGATCAGCGGCATCACCGCGATCTTCGACTACACCTTTCTCCTGGCCGCCGTCCTGGCCACGCTCTTCGCCCGCGCCTACCTGGCCCGTGAGGGGTTCGAGCGCGGCGAGTTCTACGCCCTGCTGATGTGGGGAACGGTCGGGATGATGATGATGGCCAAGGGGCTCGACCTCCTCATCGTCATCCTCGGGCTGGAGCTACTCTCGATCTGCATCTTCGTCCTGGTCGGCTTCCACCGCCGGATCGCCGTCTCCAACGAGGCCAGTCTCAAGTACTTCCTGATGGGGGCGTTCGCCACCGGCTTCGTCCTCTATGGAACGGCGCTCTTCTACGGCGCCACCGGCTCGACGAACCTGGCCGCCTTCTCGCGCTACTTCGCCACGGCCGATCCCGGCAATCCGCTCCTCACCATCGCCTTCATTCTCCTGATGTCCGGCCTCGGCTTCAAGCTCGCCGTGGCGCCGTTCCACGGATGGGCGCCGGACGTCTATCAGGGCGCCCCGTCACCCATCGCCGGCTGGCTCTCCGTCGCGCCCAAAGCAGCGACGCTCATCGCCCTGGTGCGCATCTTCTCGTCGATGACGCCGGTCATCCAGCAGGCCTCGTGGATGAAGATGGTGGCGGCGCTGTCGATCCTCTCGATGATCATCGGCAACGCCGTGGCCATCGCCCAGCGCGACCTGAAGCGGATGCTGGCCTACTCCGGCATCGCCCACGTCGGTTACATGCTGATCGCTCTCCTCTCGTTGCGCGATGAGTCGGTGGCCGCCATCAGCGTCTACGTCATCACCTACGCCCTGATGAACATCGGCGCCTTCGGCGTCATCTCCATGCTGGCCAAGAACCAGAACGATCCGCAGACGCTCGACGACATCGCCGGCCTCGGCTTCCGCCGCCCGTTCTACGGCCTGGCACTGACCATCTGCATGTTCTCGCTCTCCGGCCTCCCCCCCACCGCCGGTTTCATCGCCAAGTTCTACATCTTTAAGACCGCCGTCGACTCCGGTCATATGACCATCGCCTTCATCGGCATCCTGACCAGCATCGTCTCGGTCTATTACTATCTGCGCGTGGTCTACTTTCTCTACATGAAGGAGCCCGAGACCGCGAATTCGCATGGTGAGACTAACGCAATCTCCGACTCCCGGCTCCCGATCTCCGTTCTCATCGACGCAGACATCTTCGGCACCGGTGCACTGCTGATCTCACTCATCGGCATCTTCGCCATCGGCCTCTTTCCAACGCCTCTTTTCAATGCGGCCGGAGCAGCAGCCCGCGCGCTCCTGCCGTAGTCCCGACTCATGTCGAACGACCGGCTGAACCACAACGAACGCGAAACGATCTCGGAGATGACGACCGGCAGGTTGTCGGTCTACCTTCGTTGTCTCACCTTCCTCGAGTCCTGCGGCCAGAAGACCGTCTCCTCGGCGGAACTGGCCGAGCGTTTCCACCTCAACTCCGCGCAGATCCGCAAAGACCTGGCCTGCTTCGGCGAGTTCGGCACGCGCGGCGTCGGCTACAACGTGTCGCGCCTGAAGGACCACCTCGTGCGCGAGCTCGGCCTCGACCGCACCCGCCGCGTTCTCATCGCCGGCGCCGGCAACCTCGGCATGGCGTTAGCCGATTACGGCGGTTTCAACGATCACGGCTTCCAGATCACCGCGCTCATCGACAACGACCCTGCGAAAATCGGACGCCGCTCCCGCATCGGCATCGAAGTCCTGGCGTGGGAGGATCTCCCGACCATCGTGCGCGATCAGCAGGTCGACATCGGTATCGTCGCCGTCAACGCCGAATCCGCCCAGAGCGTCTACGACGCCTTCGCCGACGTCGGCCTGAACGCCATCCTCAATTTCGCCCCCACCCAGCTCCGCGCCCGCCCCGGCGTGAAGGTCAAATCCGTCGACCTCCGCATCAACCTGGAGTCGCTGTCGTTCTATTTGAAGAATGTGGAGGACGGGGGGACGTAGGGCACCGCATCCGAGCCGCAACCACCTCGGATGCAGAGAAGAGCATTGCAAGCACCGCCCCCTCATCCGCCTGTCGGCACCTTCTCCCCCGCTGAAAAACGCGGGGGAGAAGGACTCTCGATATTAGGGAAGCGCGAGCACGTAACACGAAGATTTCTTCCAAACCCTGCGACCGCCCCGAGAGAACAAGAGCTTGCGCTTCCCTTACATCGAGAGTCCTTCTCCCCCAGCGCTTTTCAGCTGGGGGAGAAGGTGCCGACAGGCGGATGAGGGGGCAGTACTTGCCGCGCCCTGGCCGGTATCCACTTTGGGACTATCCCCCACTAACCGCGGGCAGAATAATGATCTCCGCGCCGCTTCGGATCGGAGCACCCAACCCGCCGAGGTCGCGGAAACTGTCGCCGTCGATGAAGATGTTGATGTGAGGGCGGACCTCGCCGAGCTCGGTGACGATGCGGTCGTGAACCTTGGGGTAGTCGCTGCCGAGCAGCGCCAGCGCCTCGGATACGGAGCCGGCCGCGCCGTCGACGCGAATCTCCGCGCGGCCACCGGCCAGCTCACGCAACGGTCCCGGGATCACGAAGACGAACGGCATCACGCCTTCTTCCTGGCGAATGAGACGCGCGCCGCTTTCACAGAAACCACCGGCGGAAGACCGTCCGCCATTTCCTCCCAGCTCTTCCCTTCGTCGGACGAGCCGAAGAGCTTTCCACTCCTCGTCCCGAAATAGACGCCCACCGGGTCGAGCGAATCGACCGCCAGGGAGTCGCGGAGAACCGCCTCGTACGCTCCTTTCTGCGGCAATCCCTTCGTCAACGCTTTCCAGTGCCCGCCGGCATTGCGTGTCCGATAGACCCTGAGCTTTCCTTCCGGTGTACAGCGGAAGCCGTCCGATTCGAGCGGGACGATCCATGCGCAGTCGGGATCCTCGGGATGAATGGCCATGCCGAAACCGAAGTCGGATGGAACGTCGCTGGCGATGTCGACCCAGCTTTCGCCGGCATCGTCACTGCGATAGAGACCCCAATGGTTCTGCAGAAACATCCGCTCCGGTTTCTGCTTCGACTGCACGACCTTGTGAACGCACTGGCCGAACTCCGGATACTTCTCCGGGAGGAAGTCGGCGCGCACCCCTTTGTTCGACGGACGCCAGGTCGCGCCGCCGTCCTCGGTCACATACATGCCGGCCGTCGACACGGCGATGCGGATCTTCTTCGGGTTGGCGGGGTCGAGAAGGACCGTGTGCAGGCACATCCCACCGCCACCAGGCTGCCATTTCGGTCTCTGCGGATGGTTCCAGAGCCCTTCGACCAACGCCCACGACTTGCCGGAATCGGTCGACTTGAAGAGAGCGGCCGGCTCGACGCCGCAGTAGAGCGTGTTTCGCTCCGTCTCACGGCCGGGAGTGATCTGCCAGATGTTCTTCAGCGCCGCTTCCGTTCCTTCCGGAAACTTGACGTTCGCCACTTCCGGATCGGTCCAGCTCTCGCCGAAGTCATCGCTCGATCGGAGGAGCGCTCCCCAGTGCATGCTCTGCGGACCGGCCCAGATGCGGTGCCGGTTGCCGCGGCCGTCGTAGGCCATGGCATAGACCGCGCTGCCGGGAAAGTAGGGGCCTCCCATGTCCCACTTCCCGCGCTTCTTGTTCGCGCGAAAGATGAAGGCGCCCTTCATCGTCCCGACGAGCAAAAGGACGTCGCCGTTACGGGGGGTGACGTGATGGATGACGGGCATCTGTTTCTCCTATAGACCAGCGATACCTGGGCGGAAGATTGTATCCTGCCAGCATGGATGTGGTCCTCTTCGGCGCAACCGGCATGGTCGGACAAGGCGTGCTCCGCGAGTGCCTTCTCGACCCTGATGTGCATCGGGTCCTCTCGATCGGACGCAAGGCAACCGGACAGCAGTACCCGAAACTGCACGAGATCGCACGCGACAATCTGTTCGACTTCACAGACATCGCCTCCGACCTCTCCGGCTACGATGCCTGTTTCTTCTGCCTCGGCGTCTCCGCGGCCGGCAAGACCGAGGATGAGTACCGTCGCGTGACCTACGACATCACCCTCGCGGCGGCGACGGTCCTGGCGAAACGCAATCCGGCGATGACATTCATCTACGTGTCCGGAAGCGGCACGGACAGCACCGAACACGGCCGCACCATGTGGGCGCGCGTCAAGGGCAGTACCGAGAACGCGCTGCTCCGGCTGCCGTTCAAGGCGGCCTACATGTTCCGCCCGGCGGGCATTCAGCCGATGCACGGCGAGACGTCAAAGACCCGTCTCTATCGCCTGTTCTACGTGATCGCGCGGCCGCTGATGCCTCTGCTGAAGCGTCTCCTGCCAAAGTACATGACCACGACCGAACAGATCGGCCGGGCAATGATCGCCGCGGCGCGTAACGGCGCACCGAAAGCCATCCTGGAGACGGAAGACATCAACGCGCTGTAACCCTTAGAACACCTCGCCGATCCAGAACTCCGTGCGGAACTTGCCGAAGGTGTTGCGAAGATCCGTCCGCTTGGCGAAGTCCCAGTGCAGCTCGAGGCCGAGCATGTTCAGGGAAAGGCCGTAGCCGACGGACGCGAGACCATCCACTAGCCGGTGATCCTTGTAGAACGTATATTGCTGACCCGGCAGCTTCGCCCCGCCGATATCAAAGAAAACGTTCGCGCGAATGCCGGTGAAGGCAATGACCGGCGTGGCAAGGACGTCGATCAGCGGAAAGCGCAGTTCGACGTTCGCATACGCGGCGGTCGTACCGATGATCGACTGGAAATCGAAACCGCGCAAGGTGTTCAATCCACCGAAGTAGTAGAAGTTCGGGAAGTCGCCACGCGAGTAGCCTACGAAAAGACGCGTCGCCAGGAGCGCGCGCGACGTGATCGGAAGATACTGCCGGGCGTCGAGCGTATAGTCGTTCGTCAGCACGGACCCACCGCTGCCGCCGATGCTGTTGAGGGTGCTGCGGTGAACGTTCGGCGCAAAAAGAACCCCGACGTCATAGCGATGTCCGGAGATCGGGCCGAACTCCTTGAAGGCCGTGGTATCGCCGCTGAAACTGGCCGTGACAAGCGGGAAATTGTCGCGGCGATTGACGAAGAAGATATTGCCGGAATCATCCAGGAACGGATAGTTCACGTCGCGCGCCTCATAGCCGATGCCTGCATCGACGCGGTGATAGCGGTCGAAGGGATGACTGAGGATGGCGATCGCGCCGGTCTCCCGATAGAGCTGATGGCGGTCGATCGTGAAATCGGTGTTCAGTGTCGAATAGAAGGCCCGGCTGTCGAATACGCGGAAGCCCCAGTTGGTGCGGTTGTGCAGATCGAGATAAAGGAAGTCGAAGTTCGAGAACGAGGACACCGAATCGAGCGAGGCGATGAAACGCTTGTCGCCGAGCATGTCGCTCATATAGATGACGGATCGCGAAACGAGGAGATTATCCGACGTCACGCCGGCATTGACCTCGACGTCGTCGATGAAGAGCTTGTGGTCGTTTGGCTTCTCGATCTTCTCCGGATCGATCGTCACTTCCACAGGCGGCTGGAAGAGCGTACGGGCCGTTGCCAGCAGAGGCGCCGACGGAAGCGTGGTCTTTTCCGCTTCATGCAGAGGCTTGTCGGTGGTGGTCGAGTAGAGGCGCCAGTGGCGTTTGTAGTAGGAGGCGTAGACCATCCGCTCCCGATTGTTGGTGCCGGTGAAGACGACCGGCGTAAAACATCCGCCTACGACGTCCGTGTACTGGAGGACGTCGCCGCTGGCCAGGTTGAGCGAATAGATGTTGTAGGCGGCGTACTTGGTCATGTCGGCCGGCGGCGTCGGGCCTTCCGGTTTCGCCTTCGCCTCGGCGTTCTGAAGAATCTGCGCGGCCAGTTCCATATTGCGGCCGGTCTGCTTGTCCGAGGCGAAGAAAATCCGCTTCCCGTCAGGAGAGAACCAGGCGTCAATATCGTTCCACTGGCCGGTCGTGAGCTGGTATCGCTCGTCGTAATTGGCGAGATTCAGCTTGAACAGCTTGGCGTACCCATTGACGACCGACGAATAGACGAGCCATTTGCCATCAGGCGAGAAGACAGGTGCGCCGTCGAAGAATTTGTCGTTCGTGACGTTCTTGATCGCCCCGCTGGCGATGTCGTAGAAATAAATGTCAGGGATGTTGCCCTTGAAACCGGCGAAGGCGATGGTCTTCCCGTCCGGTGAGTACGTCGGTGATAGCTGCTGTTCAAACTCCATCTTCACAGACCGCTCGATGGTGCCGGTGAGGGCATTGATCAGCAGAAGGTTGCGGCCCCGTTCCTTTTTCGCAAAGAGCGCAATCTGATCGCCGCTCGGCGAGAAGGCCAGATCGCGGCCCATGACCGGCCCGACCGTGAACATCTGGGCGATGGCGTATTCGTATTTCGTCGTATAGCCGCTGGTCAGATTGCGGAGCAGGCGCCGCTCGGGGATGTTGTAGAGAATGACGTCGACGGAGTCCTTATAGGTTGCATACGACGCCAGAAGATCGCCCGAGGGCGACGGCACCGGCGAGATGTCTTCGCTGGCGATACCAGGCCCGATCCGGAACGGGTCGCCGTACTCCTGCGGTTCGCCTTTGGCGATGAGGGCCGGCAGGTACTGCTTGCGAAGCCAGGTACGGAACTGCGAGTCGAACTCGTCCGGCTTGAGGTCGAAGGCCCGCTTGAGGGCTTTGTCGATGGAATTGCCGAGGGTGTTGCGGTATTCGTAAATGAAATCGCGCAGACCTTCCCACCCGTACTTCTGCTGGATGTATGCGAAGACAGCGTGACCGAAACGATACGCGAAGTATCCGCCACCCTGTGCGTGCGAGATGGGCGGGACCTGATCGTTGACCACGGCATCGCGCAACACCATCCGGTCTTTCGAATCCTCGTCGTTCCCCATGAACGACGCCAGCCCTTCCATCAACCAGGTCGGCGGATTCGAGGTCACCTCTTTCCCGAGCTTGCCCTGGAAGAGGATCTCGTACTCGAAGACGTGCGTGAGCTCGTGCTGGATGAGCTGCAGCAGCTTCTCGTCCGTGGTGTCGATGGGGATGACCATCCTGTTTCGCGTTGGCTCGGCGAACGCGCCGACGCCCTCGGGGATGAAATTGAGGTCGACGTTCGTCTGCTCGAATGCCGAATGCGTGGCGTAATAGATGATCGGGATCTTCTTGGAGATCTGGAAGTTGAACTTCCGCGAGAGGTCGTCATAGGCGCTCTCGGCCATGTCCACGACTTTCTCCAGCGCCGGCTTTTCCTCATCGTAGAAATAGATGTCGAAATGCGTGGCGTGGTAGATGTTCCAATGGAACTTGTCGTAGACGATCTTGTTCTGGCCGAACGGATAGGCGCTCGGCGTGAACAGAATGGAGACGAAAAACAGCAGAGCGATCGTTCGCTTCAATTGAGCCTCCATGAACTACTCCCTACTCCGTGAACACGTATCTCGAAGCCGAGGTCTCCTGGGGCACGAAAATACCAACGAGCTGAGTCTCCATGGACCGGAGATTCTCGAATAGACCGAGGATCTCGTCGTAATTGCGTTGATCGAACTCTTTGAAATCGCGGAAATTGTCTTCGAGCACTTTCTCGCCTGTGTCGGCATTGAAGACGGCCATGTCGATATCGAAGACGAAGCCGGTGGTCTCGATGAGCACCTGGCGGTAATACGTCCTACCATCCGCCGGTGAGACGTACTCTTCGGTTTTGTATCCGGACTTGTCGTTGACGTCGAAATCGACGATGCCGGTGACGATGTAATCCGCGCCTGTCTTCGCGCCCAGGCTCTTCCAGTAATCGCGATTTGCCTCGAGGGCCTTCATGTCGGTACCGGGCAGACGGGTCTGGGGCACGTCGACGAGGCGCAGCTTCGTATTCTTGGTCAACTGCTTCTTCAGGTAGCGCTGAAACTCCGCTTGCACGTCCACCTTCGATGCGCGGTCGTTCTTCTTTTCGCGGTTGGCGATGACGAAGGGAGCGATGGCGACCTTCTCGTCGCCGGCGATCGAGAGCTTCGCCTTCAGCGGAAGCTTCAGTTTGACCTCCGTCACCCCGGCCAGCGACGTGAGCGGCAACAGCAAGGCGAAGGCGACGATGGCAATGTGCTTCATGCAGCACCTCCTGGCAGAGTTGGCGGCGGCGTGGGCGGTGGTGATGGCTGCGTGGGCGGCTGCGGTTGCGGGCGATCGCTCGGCGGAGCGCCCGGCGGGCTCACGGCGGAGGGCGGCGGTACCTCGATGCCTGCGGGCTGCGCGGTGGTAACCGTCCCACCCCCCTGAGGGTTGTTCACCGGCCCTTTGGGCTGGACAGCCGCGTTCACTCCCGGCAGCTGCCGTTTCTTGTTGCGCGAGAGGGACTCCACGAAGCGGCTGTAGTTCTTCTGAATGTAGGGATTGGTGCGATCGAGCTTCAGCGCTTCGAGATACTCCTTGCGCGCCTTCTCGAAGTCCCCGTTGGCCTCGTAGGCGACGGCGAGATTGTTGTGCGCCTGGGCGTCACCGGGATTGATCTGGATGGCGCGCTCGAAGCGGAACATTGCTTCGCGCCAGAGATTCATCCGCGCCATCTGCACACCGAAGTTGTCCTGAGACGCCGGCCGCGACAGATCGGACTGATGCGAACAGCCGATCGCCAGCAACAGCGCGATCAACAAAGTCCCGAGGCGAAGCATCCCTTTCATCGTCGATCTCCTTCCGGGGCTGCGGGCGATGGAGTTCGGACTTTACCGGACACGGCGGGGAGATTACCATTGTCGCGGCGGCGTCCCACACGCATCGCTCCCTCCCGCGGCACCAGCACGCTCATGCCCGAAGTCCCGCTCCGCGATCGTTTGATCGCGTATGCCCTGTTACCTCTCTCACCTGCCCGCATCCGTCTCCTCATCAAAGCCTTCGACCCGCTTGCGACGATCTGCAATGCATCCCCCGCCAAATTGCGGCAGGTGCTAAGTATCGATGGACCTGATGCCGCCGCGCCATGGCGGAACGATGAACTTCGCAAACAGGTCGACACCCTGCGCGGCTCCACCGTCACGCTGGCCGATGACGAATACCCGCCGCTGCTCAGGCAACTCGTCGATCCGCCGCTGGCTCTCTTCTATCACGGCAATCTCGCCCTGGCCCGGAAGCCGGCGGTGGCGATGGTCGGCTCGCGCCGCGCCTCGCCGTACGCGCTCAGCGTCGCGGCACACCTCGGCCGCGAGCTGGTCTCGGCCGGCTTGGCCGTCGTCTCCGGCCTGGCCCTCGGCGTCGACGCCGCGGCGCATCAGGCCACCCTCGATGCCTCCGGCGAAACGATGGCCGTCCTCGGCACGGGGATCGATATCGTCTATCCGCGCTCGAACCGGCAACTCTTCCGCGCCATCGAAAAGCGCGGGCTGATCCTCACCGAGTTTCCGCCGGGCACTCCACCGTTCCGTTACAACTTCCCGATCCGCAACCGGATCATCAGCGGCATCACGCTCGGCACCGTGATCATCGAGGCGAACGGCCGTAGCGGCTCGCTGATCACGGCGCGCACGGCCCTGGAGCAGAACCGCGAGGTCTACGCCGTCCCCGGCTCGATCTTCTCGCCAGGATCGGAGGGGACGCACCGGCTGATCCAAACCGGCGCAAAGCTGGTCCACACCACCGACGACATCCTCAACGAGCTTCAAGGCGATTGGAAAGTTCCGGCCTCTGCACCGGTGCAACCTGAATCGCCGCTGCGCGAAGTGCTCGAGGTCTTCCGCCGCGAGCTCGGGACGCATATCGACACCGCCGCCGAGACGCTCGGCTGCCCGGTGGCGGTGCTCTCCGAGCCTGTTCTGCAACTCGAGCTCGGCGGCTGGCTCAAGGCGCTGCCCGGAGGCCGCTATGTGCGTGTCCGATAGGAACACCGAGGTAGAATTCCGTCATGAGCAAACGCGAACCGCAGTTCAATCTGGATCCGGAAACCGGCGAAATGGTGGAAATCGACGAAGAGCTCGATGCTGCCCTCCAGGAAGCGATCGCTCAGGCAGACCGCGGCGAGGGGATTCCCCTCGAGGTCTTTCTGAAACGCTGGGAGAAGGAACGGCTCTCCCGATCGACATAACACCGCAGGCCCAACTGCAACTCGATATCGCCGACGCGTGGTGGCAAATGAACCAGACCGCAGCGCCGAATGCAGTCGACGAAGACTTCCGGTCGATGTCGGCAATACTCGCCACCACTCCCGGCATTGGCCGGCGAGCCACGAACACGAGGACGCGAAACGTCCGTCAGGTGTTTCTACGCCGGGTAGGATTCGTCATCTACTACCGCGCACACAGCATTGCTTCGTTTCTTGCCACGCCCTTTCGCCGAGAGCCTTCTCCCCCCGCGGTTTTTTTGCGGGGGGAGAAGGTGCCGACAGGCGGATGAGGGAGGCGCATACGCGTCAGAAACGATCTTGCGTCGTTGGCCCAAGGGCCGCTTGAAAACACGTGTCGCGCACGAATAACGCACCCGCAAGCGCCCCCTCATCCGCCTGTCGGCACCTTCTCCCCCGCCAGAAACCGCGGGGGAGAAGGCCGTCGATGGGTAAAGAGGGCGCCGGCGATTTACATGAGAGTGAGGCGGCCTCCGTCACTCATACCGCAGCGCCTGAATCGGATTCAGTGCCGCCGCCTTTCTTGCCGGGTAGTAGCCGAAGAACACCCCGACCGCGCCGGAGAAGCCGATGGCGATCAGCATCACGATCGGGGAGATCACGGTCTCCCATCCGGTGAAATGGCCGAGCACCTTGGCGCCGGTGACGCCGACCGCGAGACCGATGGCGCCGCCGAGGATGCCCATGACGATGCTCTCCACGAGGAACTGCGTGAGGACGTCGGAGCCGCGGGCGCCGATGGCCAGGCGGATGCCGATCTCGCGGGTTCGCTCGGTGACCGACACCAGCATGATGTTCATGATGCCGATGCCGCCGACGAGCAGCGAGATCGAGGCGATGGCCGCGAGAAGCATGGTCATCACGGTGGTCGAGCTCTCTGCCGCCTGGGCAAGATCAGTCTGATTGCGGACCGTGAAGTCGTCTTCGTCGCCGCTGGCCAGACGATGTGACTCGCGCACGAGGCCGCGAATCTCATCCTGTGCGGCGGGGATGTCCTGCTGGGAGCCCGCCGAGGCCACGATCTGCGGGATGCGGCTCTTGCCGTTGAGACGCGCCGCGGCGGTGGTGTAGGGCACGAAGATCACGTCGTCGGAGTCGGTGCCGGATGCGGTCTGACCCTTCACCGTCAGCACGCCGACGATCTTGAATGGCGAATTGGCGATCTGGATGTCCTGACCCACCGGCTCGTTGTCGCCGAAGAGACGCTGCGCCACCGTGTGGCCGACCACGGCCACGGCACGCTGGCCGCGCACGTCGTCGGCACCGAAGAAAGCGCCGTCGGCCGTCTGCCAGTCGCGGATGGTCTGGTAGTCGGTATCGACACCGTTGATCGTCGTCCGCCAGTTTCCGGATTGCGCCACCACCTGCGATCTGCTGACGACGACCGGGGACACGCCGGTCACGTACTGCGCCTCGGTGCGGATCTTGGTCACGTCATCGAGCGATAGCGTCGGAAAGGCCTGCGCGCCCTGGCTCACGCCGGCGGTATTGGCCGAACCGGGCGTGATGACGATCATGTTCGTGCCGAGGTTGTTGATCTGCGACTGGATGCGGGCGCGGGCGCCGGAGCCGATGGCCACCATCACGATGACCGCGGCCACGCCGATGATGATGCCGAGCATCGTCAGTGTCGCCCGCATCTTGTTCTTGCGGATTGCCTGGAGGGCGAGCTTCACGAGAATCTGGATCTTCATGCTGCGCTCCTTTCTTCCTCTTCGAGATCCCTGGCCGCGTTGCGGCGCTCCTTCACGAGCTCGTCGCGGCGAATGCTGCCGTCGCGGAATTCAACGATTCGCTTTGCGTAGACGGCGATGTCGGGCTCGTGCGTGACCAGGACGATGGTGATGCCCTTGTCATTCAGCGCTTGAAACAGCGCCATCACTTCCACCGACGTGTGCGAGTCGAGATTGCCGGTCGGCTCGTCGGCGAGAATGATGGCCGGCTCGGTGACCAGCGCGCGTGCGATGGCTACGCGCTGCTGCTGCCCGCCCGAGAGCTCGCTCGGCTCGTGATCGACGCGCTCTCCCAGTCCGACGCTCTCCAGCGCGGCGATGGCAAGAGCATGCGTGTCGCGCTTCTTGCCGCTGCGGTCATAGAGCAACGGAAGCTGCACGTTTTCTACCGCACTCGTGCGCGCCAGCAGGTTGAACCCCTGGAAAACGAAGCCGATCTTCTGATTGCGGATGGCCGCGAGCTCGTTCTTGCCGAGCGACTCGACATGCACGCCGTCGAGCAGATAGGAGCCCGACGTCGGCGTATCGAGGCATCCGAGGACGTTCATCAGCGTCGACTTGCCTGAGCCCGAGGTGCCCATCACGGCGATGAACTCGCCGCGGTTGACGGTCAGGTCGATTCCGCGCAAGGCATGCACGGAATTCGACCCGCTCTTCGATCCGCTCTCGTACGTCTTCGTGATCTGCCGCGTTTCGATGACGACGTCGCTCATTAGATGCCTCCCCGGCTTCCAGGACGCTGCTGCCCTCCGCTTGGGGTGAACGGGCTCGCGGACGAGCCGGTGGTGGCGGTGGCAGCGGTGGCAGTCGACGGCGCTGCGATACCGGCTACGACGTTCGTCCCTTCCTTGATGACGGAGTCACCGCGCGTCTTGATCTCGGTCGACGTTCCGTCGCTCACGCCGGTGGCGACGTTCGCGGAGGCAAGCTTGCCGTTCTGGTCGAGGTAGTAAAGCGTGGCGATCGAGGGCCTTTGCCCGCCCCGCGCCGCTTTCCGCGCCGCGCGCTCGGCAGGCGACATCGTCGACGTCGCTGTGGATGTTGTCGTGGTCTTCGCGGGAGCGGCCGCCTTCTGTACGCCGAGCTGCGCGAGCTGTTCATCGGTCGGCTTGAAGCGCAGTGCCGCGTTCGAGACCTTCAGCACGTTCGTGGCAGACTGCGTCTGGAGATCGACGCGTGCCGTCATGCCCGGCAGAAGCTTGTTCTGAGCGTTGTCGACGGCGATGACGACGGTGTAGTCGACGACGTTGTCGGCCACCGTCGACTGCAGACGGACCTGCTGCACGGTTCCGTTGAATTTCTGGTTCGGCAGCGCCTGCACGCTGAACGACACCGGCTCCCCTTCCTTGATCTGGGCGATGTCGCTCTCCCCCACCTGCGCCAGGATCTGCATGTGCGCGAGATCGTTGGCGATCAGGAAGAGCTGCGGCGCCGAGAGGCTGGCCGCGACGGTCTGCCCCTGCTGCACGTTGCGGTCGACGACGACGCCGTCGATCGGCGCGTAGATATTGGTGTAGGCGAGATTCTGCCGCGCGCGGTCAAGCGCCACCTGAGCCGACTTCACATCCGCTTGCGCCACCTCGACCGATGACTGGCTCTGCTCGAAGGCGCTCTTGGCCAGCAGGCCATCGGTGTTCAGCTCACGGTTGCGGTTGTTGTCGCGCTGCCCCTGAAGGAGCTGCGCCCGCACCTTGTCGAGATTGGCCTGCGCATCGACGACCCCCTGCTGCGCCAGAGTCGGATCGATCCGCGCCAGGAGCTGGCCCTTTTTCACCACATCGTTATAGTCGACGAGCAGTTGGGCAACCTGTCCCGAGACCTGCGTGCCGACGCTGACCGTCGTCACCGCGCCGAGCGTTCCGGTAGCGGAGACCGACTGCTGCAGATTGCCGCGCTCCACGGTGACGAACCGGAATGCTGCCGCCGGCTTCGCGAACGCGTCGCGATAGACGAAAACACCGGTGGTGCCGAGGACGGCGACCAGGATGGCTCCGATGATCAATTTGCGTTTCATGACCCTTACTCCCTTCGTTACGCTCTAACACTGCACAAATGCCGCCGCTTGCGTGATTTACGCGAGTTGCACAGGCATGGCATGGACTGCACTGGGGTGTTTTGGGTGGGGTTGGGTCGTCGGTTATCGGTTATCGGTTGTCGGTTGTCGGTTATCGGTTGTCGGTTGTCGGTTGTCGGTTGTCGGTTGTCGGTTGTCGGTTGTCGGTTGTCGGAGGTCAGACGTTGGTGTGATCCGAAACTCCGATTCCCCACCCTTCTACCTACCGCGCCCCAGACAACCGACAACCGATAACCGATAACCGCCCCGATAACCGACAACGCCGAAGGCCAAAAAAAGGAGGCGTCGCCGCCTCCTCATTCACTGCTGCGATGCGTGCTGCTTACTTCTTCTCTTGCGACTCACGTGCGGCATGACGCGCGGCCCGCTCGGCCTTGAGGGTCTGGTACTGCGCGCTCTGCTCCGGCGTGAGGATCTTGACGAACTGCTGCTCCTCGGCGGCGCGGATCTGCTTCATCTGCGCGCGCTGCGACTGAAGCGCCGGCTTGAGTGAATCGGCCTTCGCCGTGTCGCCGGCTTTCTTCGCCGCGTGAAGTTCCTGCCACGTCTGGCGCGACTGCTGAAAGAACGCCGCATTCTGCTCGTGCGAGCTCTTGCGGATCGCTTTCCACTGCACCTTCTGCGCATCGGTGAGGTTCAGCTTGCTGGCGAGCTTGCTGAACCCGTGATGTCGCCCCTTGCCTTCGAAGCCATGACCGTGCCCTTCGCCCATGCCGGTACCGGCGAAGGCGAGGGTGGCTGACAGCCCGAGGACGGCTGCTGCGGTGATCCATTTACTGGTGCTTTTCATGTTGATTCTCCTTGGCTGGCGCTTGGGTTTGTCGATCGATTGCTGCTGGTTGCCAGTCGTGCATCACGACAAATCGCCGGCGGCCTTCCTTTCGGCTTTTCATCGATCTGCACGGGCATGTCATGAACTGCACGCCGGTGAAACGAAGCGTGGCGGGGGACGGCGTCGTTCGTGCTAGTTTCGAGCGTGATGACGGCATCCTGGAGACGACTGTCGCGCCGCGAGCTGTTTTTCATCTTCGTCTTCTGGACGTCGCTGGCGACGCTTGCGTCGGTCAACCGTCTTCTCGACCCGCGCGGATTCGGCTTTCGCGGCATCTCTCCGGTCGGCCCGATCGCGCTGGCGTTCCTCGAGTCGTGGATCTGGGCGGCGCTGACGCCGTTCGTCTTCTGGCTCAGCAGCCGCTTCAGCATCGAGCGGTCGCGCTGGGTCGTGCAGATCCCCGCTCTGCTCGCGATCGGGATCGTCATCTCCGTCATCGTCTACTCCGGCCTGGCCGAGCTGCGTGAACAGTTCTTCGAGACAGCCGTTGCGCATCGCCCGCCGCCGGCGCTCTTCGAGCCGCTGCGCGACATCGGCCGCTTCCGTTTCGTGAATCACTTCCTGGTCTTCGTGGCCGTGCTCATCGCGGGCTACGCGCGCAAGTACTTCATCCGCGATCAGCTTCGCATCCGGGAAGCGAGCGCCCTCGGCGCGCGCGCCGCGCTGCTGCAGGTCCAGCTTGCCGACGCGCGCCTCGACGCGCTGCGGATGCAGCTCAATCCACACTTCCTCTTCAACACCCTCCACGCCATCGCCGCGCTGGTGGAGCGCGATCCGGCCGGAGTCCGGAGGATGATTGCCCGCCTCAGCGAGCTGCTGCGCCTGACGATGGACAGCGAAGCCGAGCACGAGGTGACCCTCGGCCAGGAGCTGTCGTTTCTCCGCCGCTACATCGACATCATGGAAGTACGCTTCCAGGGGCATCTGCGAACGAGCATCGACGCCGGCCAGGAGACGCTTGCGGCATTCGTCCCGCGCCTGATCCTCCAGCCGATCGTCGAGAACGCCCTCGAGCACGGGGCCGCACGCGCCACCGGCGAGGGTGTCGTCGCGATCGCGGCGCGCAGACGCGATGACGAGCTGGTCATCACCGTAATCAACAACGGCCCCGGCGTTGAGCCGGCCGCCGCCACGGGCGTCGGTCTCGGCAACACCCGCGCACGCCTCACGGAGTTGTACGGTGACGCGGCATCGTTCACTCTTACCTCGCACAGCGAGGGAGGAGCGATCGCGGAGATGATCCTTCCCTTCCGGACGGACACGCATGCCTGAGACGAAGACATTGCACGTCGTCATCGCCGATGACGAGCTTCTGGCGCGCCAGCGCATCGAGGACCTCCTGGCCCGCGATCCGTCCGTGGACGTCGTCGGTACAGCCTCGAATGGGCCGGAAGCGGTGGCGGCCATCCGAAAGTTCGCACCCGATCTCGTCTTTCTCGACGTGCAGATGCCCGGCATGACCGGCTTCGAAGTCGTCGCCGCCATCGGCGCCGACCGGATGCCGGTGACGATCTTCGTGACCGCGTTCGATCAGTTCGCGCTGAAGGCCTTCGAGGTGGCCGCCATCGACTATCTCGTCAAACCGTTCGACGACGAGCGCTTCGCGCAGGCCCTGGCCCGGGCCCGCAAGACCATCGAGCTGCGGCAGGTGGAACGCCTGACGAAACAACTGGCCACGCTCCTGCACGAAAGCGCCGCGCCGGAACCTCCGAAGCGCCACTACCTCGACCGCATCCCGGTGGAGCAGCGCGGCCAGATGCGCGTCGTCCCGGTGTCGAAGATCGACTACATCACCGCCAGCGGTCCCTACGCCGAACTGCACGCCGGCGACAAGACCTTCGCCGTGCGCGAACGGATGCAGACGCTGGAAGAGAAGCTCGACCCCGCCCTCTTCTTCCGCCTCCACCGCTCCGCCATCGTCCGCCTCGACCGCATCGACATCCTCCTCCGCGCCTCCGGCGGCGACTACGCGGTGCGGCTGAAGGATGGAACGGAGCTTCCGCTGAGCCGCAATCGGCGGGAAGAGCTGGAGCGGGTGATGGGGAAGGGGTAGACGGTTTCACGCGAAGACGCGGAGACGCGGAGAAAAAGAGCCGTGGCGTCTCACCGGGTCGGGCGGCGGGGGTTTTCCGGAGCGCTGGCGTCTCGCCGGCTGGCCCGGCGTGCGTCCCGCCGCCGGGTTACCGCAGACGTTTGGCATCTTGCCGGGCGGGGCGGTGGTTTGCGGAGCGCTGAGGTCTCGCCCCCGGCCCGCGCCGCCCCTGACTCCGCGGGCTATCGCCCACAACCAAACGCGATTGGCGCCAGCGCTCCCGGTTCGCGCGAAGGCGCGCTCCACAATCCAGCCCCGCGCTCTGCGTAGCGCGAGCGCGGGGTACGAGGGGTCGCCCATTTGCCGGCCGCGGAGGCGGCCGGGACAACGCCGCCCAATTCGCAACAGAAGCGGATCCGCACAGCTTGTAGCGGCCGCCTCCGCGGCCGCACTTCCACATCACCACCGATTCCCCGCGCTCGCGCTGCGCCGAGCGCGGGGCTGAATTGTGGTCCGCGCCTCCGCGCACAACCGCCCTCCATAAGTGCTTCGCGCCTCCGCGTGACGCGAATCACGTGGACGTGTGCGGTCCGATCTCGACGCCAACCCGGCCGCATGCGATCGTCACGGCTCGGAGGTGCGTCATGTGTCTCGGAGCTCCTGGCCAGATTGTCCGGTTCATCGATGAAACAGTCGTCGAATGTGATTTCTGGGGCATGACCCGCGAAGTGCAGCTCGACCTGCTCCACGGGGAGCTCGCCGTCGGCGACTACATCCTCGAACATGAAGGCCACGCCGTACGCCGCATCGACGACGCCCTCATCGCCGACACGCTCGCACTGTACGAGATCATCCTCACGGAAGCAGGTGAGGATCCGATCGCGACGGAAGCGCGTTGCGCGATGGTGTGAGGCAGTGGATATCTGCGCTTCGCGTGAACATCGATCTCACGCGAAGCCGCGAAGGCGCGAAGCGGAAGAACCAACCTCTACGGATATCCGTTAGATATACTATTTGGATGCGCAAGGTTCTCGTTTCACTGCCCGAGACCGATCTCCGGGTCATTGACGCTGCGGCACGCAAGGCCGGCGAGACGCGTAGCTCCTTTGTTCGCCGAGCCGCTCTTGCGGAGGCACACCGTGAGCACCGCCCTATCAACGACCCAGCCGGTCGGAGGAGGGCGGTTTCGAGATTGCTCCGTAGAGCCGAGCGCCGCAATCCCATTTCGACTGCTGAAGCGCTCGAGGCACTGGATAGGTGCGTCGCTGATGGATCTGGTGTGGATGCCTGGAATTCAATGTAAACTTGGATTGGGGGCCGCCAGCTAAATTGATTTTCCAGATACGGCCCAAACTCCAAACAACTCGCCCTGTTGCCTCAATTCACGATTGGGATCGAGCGTAGTTCTATATGATGCCCCCCATTTCCATCGCTGTGCGAAAACTGCACGTTCATGAAAGCGAATTGTTTCACCGAACCGGGGATGTCTCGAAAACGGATCTTTACGGGAACGGTGAGACCGGAAGGCACAACGACGGACGGCCAGTCTCCATGTACTCCGGCGACTTCCCCCTCTGGCGCGACACGCTGGATCCCCTGGTCGTCAAGAGCGTGAGTGTTTCCATCACCCAGTTCGATCATGAGACGACGTTCAACTCCAGTATTCCGAAAGGTCATGCTGCACGTCACCGCTGGTCCAGCGCGCACGCATCGATCAAGCACGAGCACAAAGCCATTGTCGTCGCCTGTTGTCGTCGCTAAGCTGGCGGAATCCGTTGCTCCAGGTCCCGCAGTCAACTGGCCCGGGGCAGGTTGGTTCCGCTTCGTTGCGAGAGAAGCGGAGAGCGTGTTGACTTCCTTGGTTTTCTGTTCCAGTTCGCCACGAAGTGTGGTTGCTTCATGCTGTAGAGCTGCGATCTCCTGATGCTGACTTTCTTGATTCCTGTGGCTGTTCACAAGTATCAGGGCACCAGCACCGATGACCGCTGCGAGGATCGTGGCAAGAGCCGCGATCCAGGCACTCTTGACTTGACTCGGATTGGCTTCGACCATTACCTTCCTTTCGCGTGCAATCTCTGTGGAAGTAAGAGGGTACCATACCAGGCATAGGTGGCGGAGTGGTAGGCCTTCTCTTCTCATTCGCGCCTCTACCACGAACGATAAGGGAGCCTATCAGGTCTAAATCCGAAGGTACCGATTCAGACGGGTCGCTTTCATCTTTGGTCTTTCGGAACTTTCGACTTTAGACCTGACCCCAATCGTGGCTAGAGCTACCGGGGTCACACCAATCTGCATGTGGCTGCCTCGGCATGGAAGCCCGCAATCTCATACAATTCGTCTCGATGGATGACGAACTCACGTACGACATGACTACGAGTCCTTTAGCCACGCGGGGCACGTACTATCCTCTTCGTTTTCAGATAGGACCTCCGGACAAGGCGCGCGTTCGCGCCACGACTTCGATGATTCTTGAGTCGTACTACAAACAGACAATGTCCTTCACGAAATGGAGAGAGGCTGATTGGCTGGTGTTCAGATGGAAACGTGAGAAAACGCAACAGATCACGCGTCCGTTTCGCTGGCAGTCGATTTGCGATCAGCTAGCAGATCATCAGACATTCGATCCCGGCCGTTTCAACTTTCCACCGCTCATCTCAGGTTGGCTTGACGCGTCCGTTGCTGCCGCGCCAAAATTTCACGCGCCGTGCAACGAAAAGCTTGATGAAGCGCTTACGTTCATGTTTCCGACCGCAGTTTCCGACTCGTTTCCTGTTGTACCACAGCTCGATCGTGAAGGACGGGCGTTCTCCTCTCTTCAACTGGTATTGCTGCAAGCCTGGATGGAGATATACAGGAACCTTGTCGAGCGGTCAGACTTGATGTTCGAGGACGAGTGGCTTCGCGAACTGTTCGCCTATTTCAGCACAGTGGTCGCGGCCGTAGATAACACGCTGCATCAACTCTATTACCGGGCGAAGTACGAGGCCGCGAGCCATGGATGGACGTTCGACCCAGAGTCACTCGGCCCGACTCATGGGCAAAGCATACGCGACAAGTTGAGATGGGTCGGCAAGATCACGGGAAAGCCTCTCGAGAAATGTCCAGGCGAAATCAATCAGTTCATTCGCCTCAAAGACGTTCGAAATCATTTCGCACATTTTGATCCACCTGCGTTGGCGTTTACGATTGAAGATGTTGCCGAATGGCTGAACGCGTCGGCGTCGGTCGCTTTCCTGCTCGCCCACATTCGGCGCAACTTAGGTGAGCCTCTATGCTTGCCTCTCGTTTCACTCATGGTCGCGAAGAAAGTCGAGTGGTATCCCTTCGACCCGGGAAAGCGTCGCGTTCCGCAACGATCGCACGTGGGCTACTCGAGCACTCGCTGGCCTACTGCAGATAACAACTCGGCGGCGGACTAAATGTTGTGTCTAAGGGCTCGATGAGGAGAACTTCATGGACGAATCCACCCGCTCCCGCATCCATCACATCTTCCTCGCTCCCCGTCCCAACTTCGCGCTCATGACGGCGGCGGATCTGCTTGGGCTCACCCTCAGGGATCTGAAACGGGAGATCGAGGATGGAGCGATTGTAGCGGTTTGGACCGCGCTCGGCGAGCGGATGACGAGGGAGGAGCTGGTGGCGGTGGCGATGCAGAAGTACGAGCAGTCCGTCATCGAAGCTGCGCTCGGGAAGGATGCGCCGTCGGTGCTGCCGGAGGCGATCCGGCTGGTGGAGCTGCGGGCGCGAGTTCCGCGGTATCAGCGGGACGTGCTGCGGGCTCTGGCGCGGCGGGAGGGGACGTCGGTCGATGCGGTGCTGACGCGGGAGCTGGAAGGCGTGGCGTCGGCGCACGCCCGAGGAGCTGGCGGAAGTGCCTGGACTGTCGATGGCGATGCAGTGGCCGGCGACCTCGTGACGGGGTTGGTGTTCCCGCGTGCGAGAGGCTCGAATCGGCAGTCGAGTAGATTCTGAATCTACTGAATAGGCTTTTTTTCGTCTCGAGTAGATCCCAGGATCTACTGAATAGGCTTCAAGCCTCATAGGGTAGGCTTTAAGCCTCATGGTGTAGATCCATGGATCTACCGAATAGGCTTAAAGCTTAAAGCCTCATGGGGTAGGCTTAAAGCCTATTTGAGTAGATCCATGGATCTACTGAAGAGACCTACAGCCTCATGGGGTAGGCTTAGAGCCCACTTGGGTAGATCCATGGATCTACTGAGGAGGCTCGACGCCTCATGGGGTAGGCCTAAAGCGTCATGGAGGAGGCTCAGAGTCCACCCTGAGAGGCTTCAAGCCACACCCATGAGGCTCTGGAGGCTACACGACCGCTCGTGAAGAATGCGGTTGGAGCGATCGGCCCGCGCGAGCACCGGTCGGCCTAGAGAGTCCGACCTACGTTTTCTCGAATACGGGGCCGGAACCTGATCCACTAATCCACCGCCCCCCTCACTTCTCCGCCGCCAAATAGCTGTACATCTTCCACCGTGCGTCGACGTCGTGCTGCGCGGCGGCGATCACGTTGCGGGATTCCTCGGTGTCGTTCTTCAGCAGTTGGTTGAAGCGGTTCTCCATCCGAAGGAACTTCTCGACGGGGAGCTTGAGGGCGCGCGAGTCGAGCTGGAGCGGGTTCTTGCCTTCAGCGGTGCGCTCGGGGTTGTAGCGGTAGAGCAGCCACTGGCCGGATTCGACCAGCGTCTTCTGGTGCTGCAGCGATGTCCCCAGATCGTAGCCGTGGGCGACACAGGCGCTGTAGGCGATGATCAGCGACGGGCCGTCATACGCCTCGGCTTCGATGAACGATTTGAGCGTGTGCTCGTCACGCGCGCCCATGGCCACGCTGGCGACATAGACGTGCCCGTACGTCATCGCGATCAGGCCGAGGTCCTTCTTCCTGGCGGCCTTGCCGCCGGCGGCGAACTTGGCCACGGCCGCGCGGGGGGTCGCCTTCGACATCTGTCCGCCAGTGTTCGAATAGACCTCGGTGTCGAGGACGAGCACCTTCACGTTCCGGCCGCTGGCCAGGACGTGATCGAGTCCGCCAAAGCCGATGTCGTAGGCCCAGCCATCGCCGCCGAGGATCCACACGGACTTTTTAACGAGCAAGTCGGCCAGCGCCAGGAGCTGTTGCTCGTCGGTCGGATCGAGCTTGTGCATCCGGGTCTTCAGCTCCAGGCGGCGCAGAGCGACTTTGAGCAGCTCGACGCGCTTGCGCTGCTCGAAGATCTCGGCATCGTCGCGCTGGGTGGCATCGATGATCGAGGCCGCCAGGTTCTCGCCGACGGCGGGGGCGAGAGACTTCAGCAGCTCGATGGCAAAGTCACGCTGTTTGTCGATCGAAACGCGGAAGCCGAGGCCGAACTCGGCGTTGTCCTCGAAGAGGGAGTTCGCCCAGGCGGGGCCGCGGCCGTCACGGTTCGTCGACCAGGGCGTCGTCGGCAGATTGCCGCCGTAGATCGACGAGCAGCCGGTGGCATTGGCCACGACCAGGCGGTCGCCGAAGAGCTGTGTGAGCAGCTTTACATACGGCGTCTCGCCGCAGCCGGAGCAGGCGCCGGAGAACTCGAACATCGGCTGTTGGAGCTGCTGATGCCGGATCAGCGTCGGATTGAGTTTCGATCGGTCGAGCTCCGGCAGATCGAGGAACCAGTTCCAGTTCTCGCGCTCCGCATCGCGCAGCGGCGGCTGCGGCTGCATGTAAAGCGACTTGCGGTCTGGAACGCTCTTGCTCTTGGCCGGGCAGACGTCGACGCAGATCGTGCAACCGGTGCAGTCCTCCGGTGCGACCTGGATGGTGTACGCCAGCCCTGCCCAATCCTTGTGCATCGGCGTCAGCGACTTGAGCGTGGCCGGCGCGCCTTCCAGCAGCGACTGGTCATAGGCCTTGATCCGGATGGCCGCGTGCGGACAGACCATCGCACACTTGCCGCACTGGATGCAGGAGACCGGATCCCACACCGGGATCTCGGTGGCGAGGTTGCGCTTCTCGTAGCGCGCGGTGGAGGAAGGGAACGTGCCGTCGCACGGCATGGCGCTGACCGGGAGATCCTCACCGCGGCCTTCGATGATCGGCAGGATGACGTCGCGGAGCGGCCCGGCACAGACAAGAGTGTCTGTGCCACATTGGCTCTCCTTTTGTGACACAGACACTCCTGTCTCTTGTGGCACAGACACTCTTGTCTGTGCTTCCGTGTCGATCGCGATCGGACGCAGACTCTGCAGCGCGGCGTCGACCGCGCGGAGATTCATGGCCACGACCTTCTCGCCCTTCTTCGCGTAGGTCTTGCGGATGGTCTCGCGGACGGCTTCCAGCGCCTCCTCGATCGGCAGCACCTCGGCGGTGGCAAAGAAGCAGACCTGCATCAGAGTATTGATGCGGTTGCCGAGGCCGCACTCGGCGGCCACGCGCGTGGCGTCGATGGCAAAGACGCGTGCCTTCTTCGCGGCCAACTGCGCCGCGAACGTGCGCGGCAGAATGAAACCCGCCGGCGCGTTGAGCAGGAACGTCCCGCCCGGCGCCAGGTCCTTCAGCATGTCGACGCGTTCGACGAACTGTGGCTGGTGGCAGGCGATGAAGTTCGCGCTGGTGACCAGATACGTCGAGCGGATCGGCCGAGGTCCGAAACGAAGGTGCGACACCGTGATCGCCCCCGCTTTTTTCGAGTCGTAGACGAAGTAGCCCTGCGCGAAGCGGCCACCCTCCTCGCCGATGATCTTGATGGTGTTCTTGTTCGCGCCGACCGTGCCGTCCGACCCCAGTCCGTAGAACATGGCGCGGTAGACGTCAGTGGTCTCAGTAGAAAACGCCCGGTCGTAGTCGATGCTCAGGTGCGTCACGTCGTCGACGATCCCCACGGTGAACTGTTTCCGCGGCTTGGGGTCGAGGAGATGATCGAAAACGCCTTTGGCCATGGCCGGAGTGAACTCCTTCGAGGAGAGGCCGTAGCGTCCGCCGATCACGCGCGGGCGGCGGTCGGAGTCGAAGAGAGCGTTGACGACGTCGAGATAGAGCGGCTCACCAGCGGCGCCGGGCTCCTTGGTGCGGTCGAGCACGGCGATGGCGCGGGCCGACTCCGGCAGTGCATCGAGGAAGCGTTGGTTGTCGAAGGGGCGATAGAGCCGCACCTTCAGCACGCCGACGCGTTCTCCCTGATCCCGCAACACGTCGACGGTCTCATGCAGCGTCTCGGCGGCCGAGCCGAGGACGATCACTACGCGCTCAGCTACAGGATCACCGTGATATTCGAACGGCGCGTAGGCGCGGCCGGTGACGCGCGCGAAGCGCTCCATCGTCTCGACGACGATCGATGCGCAGTCGCGATAGAACGGATTGGACCGTTCCCGCGACTGGAAGAAGACATCCGGGTTCTGCGCCGTACCGCGGATGACCGGATGATCGGGCGACAGGGCGCGGGAGCGGTGATCGAAGACCAGCTCGAGGTCGATCATCGCCCTCATCTGATCCTCGGAAAGCACTTCGATCCGGGCGATCTCGTGCGACGTGCGGAAGCCGTCGAAGAAATGCAGGAAGGGGATGCGCGCCTCTAGCGTGGCGGCGTGCGCGATCATGGCGAAATCCTGTGCTTCCTGAACGCTGGCCGAGCAGAGCATCACCCAGCCGGTCGAGCGGACCGACATCACGTCGGAGTGATCGCCGAAGATCGACAACGCGTGCGTGGCCAGGGAGCGCGCCGCGACATGGAACACCGCCGGGGTGAGCTCGCCGGCGATCTTGTACATATTCGGGATCATCAGCAGCAGGCCCTGCGACGAGGTGAAGGTCGTGGCAAGCGATCCGGTCTGCAACGCGCCATGCACCGCTCCCGCCGCGCCCCCCTCGCTCTGCATCTCCACGACCGCCGGAATCGTCCCCCAGAGATTCTTCTGCTTTGCCGCCGACCAGGCATCCGCCCATTCACCCATCGAGGAGGATGGCGTGATCGGATAGATGGCGATCACTTCGTTCATCGCGTAGGCGATGCGGGCCACGGCTTCGTTGCCGTCGACCATCGCGTATTCGACGACGTTCTTCTGCGGTGCTTTCTGATGCGGATTGAGGACTTCGGCGAGCGACATGGCGGCGCGTCTCCTTCGAACTGCAAGGTACGTCGCGCACGAACAGCGACGGATGACGCGCGTCAAGGGGGCGGGTGATGGGGATCACACGAGCCCGCATTTCTCACACTCTCACGTAAATCATCGGCACTCTTTACCCCGTCGAGGGCCTTCTCCCCCCGCGGTTTTTTGCGGGGGGAGAAGGTGCCGACAGGCGGATGAGGAGGGCGCATACGCGTCAGAAACGATCTTGCGCCGTTGGCGCAATCGCCGCTTGAAAGCACGACTCGCGCGCGAATAACACACGCGCGAGCGCCCCCTCATCCGCCTGTCGGCACCTTCTCCCCCGCTAGAAACCGCGGGGGAGAAGGCCCTCGACGGGGTACAGGGTGGCGGCGATTTACGTCAGAGTGTGAGAAGTGCCGGGCTTTTTCACGCGAAGAAGCGGAGACGAGAGGTACATCGCTTCCCCTCCGCGACTCCGCGTCTCCGCGTGAAACAGCCCTACCGCGCTAGCGCGATCTCTCGCATGCACTCGTAGCACGAGTTCACGTCTTCGCTCAGCAGGCGCAGTACGCCGAACAGCAGGGCGGGCGAGGTCTCCAGGAGCCTGTGAAACGTGACCTGGTCGACGTAGCCGAGGTCGCTGGTGGAGAGGACGGTGGCGGTGTAGTCGTGCGGGCGGTGCGAGAAAACGGAGCTCAATCCGAGAATCTGGCCGGTGTGGGCGACGCGCAGTGTCTTGGCGCGGCCGTCCTTCGCCGAGAAGATCAGATCGACGGAGCCGGAGTGAATCAAGTAGACGCCGCGTGCGTCCTCCCCTTCGTAGAAAAGGGTTCTTCCCGCGGGCCAGACCTCGATGGCCTGATGGTGGAGCAGCGTCGATTCGAGCAGATGGGGTTCTACAGCAAGTTCGGTCGTCACAGGCTTCACCTCAGTGGCGAAGATAGAGGGGAGCCTGTAACGCCGCTGTGACAGCTGGCACACGAGACGGTGCGTTTTGTCTCACACCGTGACCATATCGCTCAACTGCTGATGCTCGCGGATGAAGAAATTCGAGCCCTTGATCTCGATCATGTTCTTCCTGCGCCAGTCGCTGAAGATACGGGTCACGGTTTCGCGCGTGGTGCCGATCATCTGCGCGATCTCCTCGTGCGTGAGCAGCACCTGGAGGCGCGTGCCGCGCGGCGTTTCGTCGCCTTCTTTCTCACACCAGTCGAGGATGAGCCGGGCCAGCTTCTCGCTGGTCGTCTGGGACAGGCCGAGGGAACGGATCTCGCGCTGCGCGGAGTGATACTTCTCGCTGAGCTGCTGGGCGGCGTGCATGCACGCTTCCGGATGGCCGTTCAGCAGGCGCATGAAGTCGTCGCGTCCGATGAAGTTCAGTTGCGCCGGCTCGAGGGTCTCCGCGGAGAGCTCGTATGGACGGCCGAGAATGGCGCCGCTCGCGCCGAGGACCTCGCCGGGACCGGCGATGCGCACGATGAGCGTGCGCCCCTCGCTCGAGGAGGTGGTCAGCTTCACCCGTCCGCTGCAGACGACGAATACGCCGCGCGGTTTTTCCCCTTCCACGAACAGGGTCGATCCTTTCGGGTAGACGCTGGTGAACTTCATCGCGTCCATCGCCGCAAGCGTCGACGTGCTCATGTTGCAGAACAGGTGATCCGTGCGCACCGTGCAGTCGGCGCAGGAGTTGTGAATGGCAAGGTTGTAGGGAGTCGGCATATCGCACCTCATCTTTCGTGCGACCATCGTCACATGTCGATGTGATGCCGCACGCCACCCCACGGGGTAGGGAGGGTATCAAGGGCGGGTAGGGCCGGCACGGCCGGCTTCGCTGGTTGCCAAAGGCTCGGCCAACCTCTTCGCTCGATCGTTCTGCCACGCAGAACCCTGGCCGCACCGATTTTCACGGTCTCATCATTCAGGATTGACGGCACTGTGATTGGAACCGGTTACAGTGACGCGGGTCCAAAATCGTTTTCCCATAACCAGCCGGGGGAGTGCGCTGGCTATTTGTCCAGCTTCCAGCACCCGGTATTGGCATTTGCGAGGTCCATCTATGCGCCGTATCTCTTTGATCGCTATGTGTCTCTTCACACTGCTGGCCCCGGTTGCCGCGAACGCCGCGGTGACGCTGACCATCGCCCCGGTATCCTGGAACGTCGTCGGACTCGACAGCAACTCACCCGCCACCGGCCCCGGCAACTTCCCGGTCGGCGCGCGCGTCTGCAGCAGCGTGGCCACCACGAACGTCGCCGTCAATTACGTCTGGGACACGGCCAACGCGTTCGTCGATCTGCGCGCCGGCTCGCTCACCACGATCACCATTCCGTCCATCCCTGCCGGCCAGTGCAAAGACGCATTCTTCGAGGTGGCTATCGTCAAGACCGCGGCGGCATTCGATACCACCCGCCGGTACCACATCACCGCCACCGACCTCTCGGGCACGATCTCCACGTCGACACCGCGCGAGATCTACGTCGAGCACCTCATCTCGCAGAACCGCAACTCCGTCTCCGACGTCAAGTTCGGGGCGACCATCCCCACCCTCGTTTCCGTCCCCGCCGGCGGGTCGATGGACATGGTGGTCGGCAACACCTACGTCATTCAGCTTCTCGGGGGAACGGCCACGCAGGGATACAACCAGTTCGAGGCCTTCATCAACTTCCCGAACACCATCTTCCAGGTCCTCTCCGTTTCGACGACCTACTCCGCCGATGACTCACCGTTCGTTCCGGGCCCCTTCCCCACCGCGAGCGACAAGCTCTACGCCGATTCCTGCCTCTGGGAGAACGATCCCAACAGCCCCAACTACCGCTCCTGTGTCGGCGGCGACTTCAAGGCCGGCGGCAACAACGTCGTCACCACGTACACGATCAAGGTCGTGAGCGGCGGCGGCACCAGCCAGCCCCTCAATACGCTGCTCTACGACTTCTCCGGCAGCAGCTACCACTACAACGGCGACTTCACCACCGGCGCCCGGATCGCGAACGTCATCGATCCGACCTCGGCCACGATCGCCAAGAGCTTCAGCCCCAACCCCACGTCGCTGAACGGCGTCTCCGCGCTCACGATCACGCTCACGAATCCGAACGGCGGCACGGTGGGCGGCTACAACTTCGTCGACAACCTTCCGGCGAACCTCCTCGTTGCCAATCCGGCTGGAGCGACGACCAGCGGATGCGGCGCGCCGACGCTCACCGCCACCGCCGGATCGAGCTCGATCTCGTTCTCCAACGGCACGCTCGCGGCCAACAGCAACTGCGTGATCAAGGTCAACGTCACCCCGAGCGCGACCGGATCGCTGGTCAATACCACCAATCACCTTTTCATCGACACCACCGACACCGGCCACAACGCCACGGCGACGCTGACGGTCAACACCGCGCCGCCTCCGGGAACGGGGCTCTGCGGTCTGACGCTGGCCAAGTGGACGTTCCCGACCGGCTTCACGCTCACCTCGCCGGCACCGTCGACGAACAACGTCGGCACCGCGCAGGCCGAGCCCGGCCCCGGTCTGTCGAACCCGACCATCCAGGCGACGAACAGCTCGACGACTGCTGACGGCACCTCGTCGTGGGGATCGAACGGGGCCATCACCACCGGCACCACGCTGGTCACGGCGAACGACGACTACTACGAGTTCGCCATCAACACGACGGGCGTATCGAGCGTCACGCTCAACTTCGACGCGCTGGAAAAGACACCGAACGGCCCGAAGGGACTGGCCGTCTTCTTCGGCACGACGACGAAGGGCGCCGGCACGAGCGAGCCAGCGGCGTCGATCTTCAACAGCGCCACCGCCATCACGTCGACGAACACCTGGCAATCCTTCGGCCCGATCACCGTCAACAGCGGCCTCAATTCGTCGGGTCTCACCTTCTTCCGCATCTATCCGTACAACTCCGGCAACACCAACGCAGGCTCCGACAGCAACATCGACAACGTCACCTTCACCGGCTGCAAGGCCGCGGTTCAACCGACCATCGCCAAGGCCTTCTCGCCGAATCCGGTGGCGGCCGGCGGAGTCTCGACGCTGACGTTCACGCTCACCAATACGAACACGGCCGCGCTCACCGGCGCCGCGTTCACCGACTCGCTCCCCTCGGGTGTGCAGGTCGCGGCTACGCCGACTGCCAGCACGACTTGCGGCGGTACTTGGGCACCGGCAGCCGCGGCAACGTCGCTGACGTTCAGCGGCGGCACCATCCCCGCCAGCGGCTCGTGCACCGTCAGCGTCCACGTCACCGCTACGAGCGCCGGACCGCACGGCAACGTCAGCGGCACCCTCTCGACGACCGAGAGCGGGACGAACATCAGCAGCGTCGGCAGCGCAACCCTGACCGCGCTCGTCCCGCCGGTCATCGCCAAGGGATTCAATCCGACGCCGATCCTGGCCGGCGGGACGTCGATCCTGACCTTCACCATCACCAATCCCAATCAGAACGACGCCATCAGCGGCGTCGCCTTCGCCGACACCTTCCCCACATCTCCCGGAGCGATGACGGTGGGACCGTCGCCGTCGCCGGCGACGTCCGGATGCGGCGCTCCCAGCTTCTCGCCGGTCACCGGCGCCGGCTCGATCTCGTTCTCCGGCGGAACGATCGCCGGCGGGGGCATCTGCACCGTCAGCCTTCAGGTCACCGTCCCCGCGGTCGGGACCTATAACAACACCAGCGGCAACGTCTCGTACATCATCAACGCCGCCACCGTGAATGGGAACACCGCCAGCGGATCGCTCGACGCCGGCACGCCCCATCCTTCCATTTCACTGCTCAAACAGATCAGCGCGAGCGCCAGCGGCCCCTGGTCGATCTTCCTCCCGCTCAGCTCCGGCCCGGTCTTCTACCGCTTCACCGTGGAGAACACCGGCGACGTTCCGCTAAGCCCGATCAGCATCACCGACGACACCATCGACGTCTCGGGGTGCAACGCCGGATTCGCCTCGGTCACCCTTCCCGTGGCCGTGGCGGCCAACGACAACCACATCATCACCTGCGTGGCCGGCCCGGTGGCGATCACACCCGGATCGCACACGAACACGGCCCACGCCACCGGAACGTTCAGCGGAACGCCGCACGACTCCGCCAACTCCTCCGCCACCTACGCCACCACCGGCCTGACGCTCGACAAGACCTCCGTCGAGACGACCTACCTCAACCCCGGCGATACCATTCACTACAACTACCTGGTGACGAACAGCGGCTCCGCACCGCTCCAGGGTCCGGTCACCGTCGCCGACAACAAGGCCACCGTGACCTGCCCGGCCGTCTCGACGGTCGGCGATCTCGACAACTTCCTCGATCCCGGCGAGTCGATCACCTGCACGGCGGCCTACATCATCACCGGCACCGACATCGCCAACGCTTCCGTGACGAACACCGCCACTGCCACCGTGCAGGGTGTCAATTCGAACAGCGACAGCACGACGGTCATCCTGGCCACCGCGGCCGACGTCTCCGTGGTCAAGACGCTGACCACCAGCGGCCCCTTCACCTCCGGCCAGTCGATCACCTACACCATCTTCGTAGCGAACGCCGGTCCGGCCACCGCGACCAACGTCCAGGTCACCGACACGCCGACGAACGAAACCATCACCAACGTTACCGGCGGCGGCTGCGCGGCCCTCCCCTGCACCATCGCCAGCCTGGCCGCGGGTGGGAACGCCACCATCACCGTCACCGCCACGATCAATTCCCCCGGCGCCTTCGACAACAGCGCCACGGTGTCGGCAACGCAGCCCGATCCGAATCCCGGCAACAACACCGACAACACGGGCAACGGCGGCATCACCGGCGCCTCGGCCGACGTATCGGTCGACAAGACCCTCGACACCGCGGGACCGTTCACCGTCGGCGAAACGATCAGCTACACGATCGTCGTCGCCAATGCCGGCCCCTCGACGGCCACCAACGTGCAGGTTACCGACACACCGTCGAACCTCTCCATCACCAGCGTCAGCGGCAGCGGTTGCGCCGCACTCCCTTGCACCATCGCCAGCCTGGCCTCGGGCGCCAACACGACCATCAACGTCACCGCCACCATCACAGCCGTCGGCTCGTTCGACAACACCGCTACCGTGTCGGCCACGGAGCCCGATCCCGATCCGTCGAACAATACCGACAGCACCGGCAACGGCGGCACCGCCGCCGCCTCGGCCGACGTCTCCGTGGTCAAGACGCTGACCACCAGCGGGCCGTTCACGGAAACCGAGTCGATCACCTTCTCGCTCGTCGTGGCCAACGCCGGTCCGTCGACGGCCACCAACGTGCAGGTCACCGACACACCGACGAACCTGACCATCACAAACGTCAACGGCGGCGGATGCGCGGCACTCCCTTGCACCATCGCCAGCCTGGCCTCGGGGGCCAACGTCACCATCACCGTCACGGCAACGATCAACGCCTCCGGGGCGTTCAACAACAGCGCCACCGTCTCCGCGACGGAGCCCGATCCGAACATCGGCAACAACACCGACAACACCGGCAACGGCGGCACCGCCCTGGCCTCCGCCGACGTGTCGGTCGTCAAGACCCTGGTGACCTCCGGGCCATACGCGCTCGGCCAGTCGATCAGCTACACGCTCGTCGTGGCCAACGCCGGACCGTCGACGGCGACCAACGTGCAGGTCACCGACACGCCAACGAACCTGAACATCACCAGCGTCAGCGGCAGCGGTTGCGCCGCACTCCCCTGCACCATCGCCAGCCTGGCCTCGGGCGCCAATACGACGATCAACGTCACCGCCACGATCACCGCCGTCGGTGCCTTCGACAACAGCTCTACCGTGTCGGCGACCGAGCCCGATCCGAACCTCGCCAACAACACCGACAGCACCGGCAACGGCGGCACCGCCGTCGCCTCGGCCGACGTCTCGGTCGTCAAGACGCTGACCACCGCCGGCCCCTTCAACGCAGGCCAGTCGATCAGCTACACGATCGTGGTCGCCAACGCCGGTCCGTCGACCGCGACCAACGTTCAGGTCACCGACACACCGTCGAACATGACCATCACCAACGTCAGCGGCGGCGGTTGTGCCGCGCTGCCGTGCACCATCGCCAGCCTGGCCTCCGGAGCGAACGTCACCATCAACGTCACGGCCACGATCACCGCCGCCGGCTCGTTCGACAACACATCGACGGTCTCGGCAACGGAGTTCGATCCGAACACGAACAACAACACCGACAGCACAGGCAACGGCGGCACGGCGACCTTGTCCGCCGACGTCTCCGTCGTCAAGACGCTGACGACTTCCGGCCCCTTCACCGCCGGCCAAACCATCAGCTACACCATCGTCGTCGCCAACGCCGGACCGTCCACCGCCACGAACATACAGGTCACCGATACGCCGACGAACATGACCATCAACACCGTCAGCGGTGGCGGCTGCGCCGCTCTCCCCTGCACGATCGCCAGCCTGGCCTCGGGCGCCAACGTAACCATCAACGTCACCGCCACGATCACTACCGTCGGCGCGTTCGACAACAGCGCCACGGTGTCGGCGACGGAGCCTGATCCGAATCCGGGCAATAACACCGACAACACCGGCAACGGCGGTGTCACCGGCGCCTCCGCCGACGTTTCCGTGGTGAAGACGCTGACGACCGCCGGTCCCTTCACCGTCGGCCAGACCATCAGCTACACGATCGTTGTCGCCAACGCCGGACCGTCCACCGCCACGAACGTCCAGGTCACCGACACCCCGACGCACATGACCATCACCAACGTCAGCGGCGGCGGCTGCGCCGCTCTGCCCTGCACCATCGCCAGCCTCGCCTCGGGCGCCAACGTCACCATCAACGTCACCGCAACGATCAACGCAGCCGGCTCGTTCGACAACACCGCCACCGTCTCCGCCACCGAGCCCGATCCCAACAGCGGCAACAACACCGACAATACTGGCAACGGCGGTACCGCCGCGGCATCGGCCGACGTCTCCCTGGTCAAGACGCTGACGACGACGGGTCCCTTTACCAGTGGCCAGACCATCAGCTACACGATCGTCGTTGCCAACGCCGGACCGTCCACGGCCACGAACGTCCAGGTCACCGACACGCCGACGAACCTGACCATTACCAACGTCACCGGCGGCGGCTGCGCGGCCCTTCCCTGCACCATCGCCAGCCTTGCCTCGGGTGCCAACGTCACCATCACCGTTACAGCCACGATCACCGCCGCCGGTGCATTCGACAACAGCGCCACCGCCTCAGCGACCGAGCCCGATCCAAACCCGGCGAACAACACCGACAACACCGGCAACGGCGGCACGACCGGCACACCATCGGCCGACCTCGGAATCGTCAAGACGGCACCGACTCCGCTGCTCGAGCAGTCGCAGTTCGACTACACGCTCGTCGTCACCAACCACGGCCCCAGCACTGCCACCGGCGTCGTAGTCACCGATCCCCTCCCGGCCAACTTCACGCTGGCGACCGCCACCCCGACGCAGGGCTCCTGCAGCGGGACGACAACCGTCACCTGCAACCTCGGCACGATCCCCAACGGCGCCACCGCCACCATCGTCATCCACGGAACCGGCCACGTGGCCGGAACGATGACCAATACCGCCACCGTCTCGGGCAACGAAACAGATCCGGTGCCCGCCAACAACTCGTCGACCGCCCCGGTCGTCCTGCTCGAAGAGGTGCCGGCGATGAGCGGCTACGCATTGATGCTTCTGGCGCTCACCCTCGCCATCGCCGCCGCCATCGCCATCCGGCCAAGAGGTTGATGGAATCGAAGGAAGAGCGGCGGTGCGAGCCGCCGCTCTATTCGCCGCGTTAGCGGCAACAAGACGGTAGCCAGGGGTGCGAGCGTTTTTTGCGAGCACCCCTGGTGAAGAGATGCATGGTTTGGTGCCGCGTTAGCGGCACTGGAGTAACCGGGGACTCCATCCGGTGCCGCTGACGCGTCACGATTTCAGATCGCATCGGGTTCCAGGGGTGCTCGCAAAAAACGCTCGCACCCCTGGCTACCCTCTTGAGCCGCTAATGCGGCGTCGCAAACGTCCAATCTCCAGAGTTGCCTGCCTTCCAGAGGCAGTTGGCTGCCTTTAGGAAACGGCAACGCCGCATCCATACGAATTCTGAACAGGTGACGGCTACCACGCGGGGGTCAATATCAGATGCGTAAGACCTCAGTCCACATCGCATGGGGGCAAATATCAAACACGCATGACCTCGAGGCCAGATCGCATGGGGACAAATATCAGACACGCATGACCTCGAGGCGATCCCTGATCCCAAATCTCATGCGCGGGTGATCTTGAAGGCCGTCGCGGGTCCCAAGTCTCATGCACGTGTGATCTTGAATACCGTCGCGAGTCCCAAATCTCATGCGCGTGTGATCTTGAATACCGTCGCGAGTCGCAAATCTCACGCGCGTGTGATCTTGAAGGCCTTCGGGAGTGGCGTGATCCCAAGCGCGAATGACCTGAACGCCCCCGGGCGTCGCTTCACAGGCATCACTAGCCGGCGAGAGGCCGCCGAGGAGAGCGCGTAAGGTGAAGTGCGTTGACGATCAATACGCAATCCGCAGTGACGGCTGCGTTCGGACCGGCGTTTCCACGCGGATCCGCGCGTCGACCGTCAACGTGCCCGAGTCGCGGACTTTGATCGGGTTCAGGTCGAGCTCCCGGATCTCGGGACAGATCTCCACCAACGACGACACGCGGAGGATGGCGTTGTGCAGAGCCGGGATGTCCGACGGCTTTGCACCGCGGAAGCCGCGGAGCAATTTCATGCAGCGCAGGCCGGTGAGCATGGCCTCCGGATCGGCATCGGTCAGCGGGAGAAGCCGGAAGGCGACGTCGTCCATGAGCTCGACCAGGGTTCCGCCGGCGCCGGCGGCGATGACGGGGCCGAAGGCCGGGTCGAGCGTCACGCCGATCATCATTTCCACCCCGTCCGGCGCCATCGCCTGAATGACCGCGCCGGTCATCAGGCCGCCGAGGGAGGAGGCCAGCTCCTCGTACGCGGAGCAGACGGCCGATTCGTCGCGGAGCGACAGCTTCACGCCGCCGACTTCGCTCTTGTGCAGCAGCTCGGGACCGTATGCCTTCAGCGCCACAGGGAAGCCGATACAGATCGCCGCTTCCATCGCTTCGTCCGCGCTGCGAGCGAGAGCGATGGCCGGCGCATCGATACCGGTTGCGTTCAACACGGCGGCGACGTCCATCGGATCGAGCCAGCCGCCGCCGCGCTCGAGCGCGGCATCGACGATCGCGCGAAGGCGGATGGGGTCGATGTCGTTGAACCGGACCGCGGTCCCGACCGGCGTCCTCCGCCACTCGGCATAGTGCGTCGCCGCGGCCAACGCCTGCACGGCGCGCTCCGGAAAAGGAAACGCCGGGACAGGATCGAGCGGCATCGGCGTGCCGGCTGTTCCCATGAACGTAGCCAGCAGCGTCTTCCCCTCCGTCTCTTTCGCGCAGCCCTGGATCGCCGCCGCCACCGCGGCTGCTTCCGTTGCCAGCACCGGGATGTAGATGGCGATGACCGAATCGACCTCGGGGTCCGCCAGGAGCAGCCGCAGCGCAGCTCGATATTGATCGGCGGTGGCCGAGGCAATCATGTCGATCGGATTGCCGACGCTCGCGGCGGAGGGGAGAAGCGCGCGGAGCTGGTCTGTCGTAGTCACACTCAATTGCGCCAGTGCCAGGCCGTTGGCGTCGCAGGCATCGGCAGCCAGGATCCCCGGTCCGCCGGCATTCGTCACGATGGCCACGCGGTTCCCTTTCGGAAGCGGCTGCTTGGCCAGGAGCGAGGCCACGTCGAACATCTCTTCGAGGGTATCGGTGCGGATCACGCCCGACTGCCGGAAGAGATCGTCGACGATGGCGTCGCTGGAGGCGAGCGCCCCGGTGTGGGACGACGCGGCGCGCGCGCCTCCCGCCGACCGCCCCGCCTTCACGGCCACGATCGGTTTCTGCCTGCCCACCCGCCGCGCGATCTCCACGAACTTGCGCGGGTTACCGAAGCTCTCCAGGTAGAGAAGGATTACATCTGTGCGCGGATCGTCGGCCCAGTACTGAATGAGATCGTTGCCGGAGACGTCGGCCTTGTTGCCGACGGAGACGAAGGTCGAGAAGCCGATGTGCAGCGAACGCGCGTAGTCGAGAACCGCCAGGCCGAGGGCCCCGCTCTGGCTCGACATGGCCACGTTGCCGGTCGGCGGAAAGGCCGCGGCGAACGTGGCATGCATGCGCACCTCGGGATCGGTGTTGAGGACACCCATGCAGTTGGGTCCGACCATGCGCATGCCGGCGGCGCGGACTTTTTCCAGCAGGCGCCGCTCGATGGCGCGCCCCTCCTGGCCGATCTCGCCGAAGCCGGCGCTGATGACCACCACCGCGCTGACATGCTTGGCGATGCAATCGTCGAGCACCGATTCCACGAACGCGGCCGGCACCGCGATGATGGCCAACTCGACCTCGTCTTTGATGGCGGCCATGCTCGGAAAGGCCGGCACCGACTCGACGTCGGCGGCGTTCGGATTCACCGCGAACAGCGATCCCTGATAGCCGGTGGCGACAAGGTTCCGGACGATCTCGTTCCCGAGCTGGCCATGCCGGCGGCTGGCGCCGATGACGGCGATCGAGCGCGGCGCGAAGATGGCGCGCATCGAAGCGGCGGCCGCGGTCTGCGAGCGCTCCGCGGCGCGCTCGTCCGCCAGCGCTGTCGCCGCGATCGGAAACGACAGATGAATGGTTCCCTCATCGAGCTCGGTATCGGTGACGAAGCCCATGTCCAGGAAGACGGCCAGCATGCGCTCGTTGTCCGAGAGCACGTCCGCCTCGAAGCGATGGATGCCGTGCGTCCGCGCCGCGGCGATGAGCACCTCGAGCAGTTTCGTTCCTATGCCGCGGCCCTGCCCGGAGTCGGCGATGGCGAAGGCGACTTCCGCCACATCCGGCCGGCGCCGTGATGCGAAGTAATGCGCCACGGCCACGATGCCGTCGAGGTTCTCGCCGATCACGCCGAATTCGCGGTCGTAGTCGACGTCGGCAGGTGAATAGGTCAGGGCCCGCTCGGGCGTGCAAAGGTCGAAGAACCGCGCGTGCAGGCTTTCCGGCGAGAGGTGGCCGTAAAACGCCAGCAGCCGCTCCCGGTCATCGGGACGGACGGGACGAAGGTGCAAGGTATGCCCCGTCCGGAGAACGACATCGGCTTCGAACTGCATGGGATACGCGACTGCGGTCATGACTGCCTCCGAGTGGACAGTATGTTTGTACGCTCTTTCGGGGAGGCGAGGGTAGTCACGATGGCATGTGACGGGTGTCACCGGACGCATTTTTCACGCGGAGATGCGGAGACGCGGAGAGGAGAACTCATCATGTCTTTCTCTCCGCGCCTCCGCGCCTCCGCGTGAGCCGGCTTTCTACACGTCTCCTGGTGATGCCCATCACTGGTCCAAATGATCCCAGTCATCGCCGGGGCCGCTCGTCGCGCCTATCGTCGTGTCACCATGCCGTCATTCGAAGCACATCCGGTGGTCATGTGGGAGCTCACCCGAGCTTGCGATCTCCATTGCCGCAACTGCACTATCGGCGCAACGGAGAGCCGCGGAACGAACGAGCTGACCACGTATGAGGCGTACAAGACGATCGATCAGATCGCCAGCCTGAGTCCGCGGGAGTTGATCATGACCGGCGGCGATCCTCTGGAACGCGGCGACGTCGACCAGATCGTCAACTACGCGCGGCGGCGTGGTCTCGATCCCGCGCTGGTGGTGAGCCCGACTTTGCAGCTCACCACGGAGGCCATCGCCAACCTCGAGCGCAACGGCCTGACCCGTATCGTCATCGGCATCGACGGCTCCGTGCCGGAGATTCATGAAGCCGGCCATGGCGTCGCGGCCACATTCGACCTGACGATGCGGACCGCCGGCTTCGCCAAAGAAGCGGGGCTGGCCATCGAGGTCAACACGCTGATCACGAAGCAGAACGCCGGCGATCTCGAGGCCATGGCGGATCTCCTCCGATCGATGGAGATCGTTCGCTGGAATCTCTATTTTCTCGTGCCTCTCAAGAGCTCGCACGCCGCGGCAATCAGCGCGAAGGAAGCCGAAGACCTATTCGCGACGATCGACGAAATCAGGGGACGCGAAAAGTTCCTGGTCAGAGTGGTCGAAGCGCCACAGTACCGGCGCTTTCGTCTGCAACGCTCTCTCGATGCCCGGCTCGACAATGCCGCGAACGCCAACTGGTCGGATTTCAGCGGATACGAATCGAACGATGCTGATGGTCTGCAGAGCGTGATGGATTCCGCGCGCAACGGCGCCAGCGGCTTCGTTTTCATCTCTCACGCCGGTGATGTGCGCGCCAGCGAGTTCCTTCCTTTCAGCGCCGGCAATCTCCGCTATCGTCCCCTCGGATCGATCTACCGCGGCAGCGATCTCTTCGTCGCTCTTCGCGATCCAAAAAATCTGCAAGGCAAATGCGGGCACTGCGAGTTCCGCCAGATCTGCGGCGGCTCACGAGCCCGTGCCTGGGCCACGGAGTGGAACGTCTTCGCCGACGATCCCCTTTGCAGCTACGAGCCCGGCGCTCCCCTGCCGCTGCCGGCGTCGGCTATGGCCAGGGAGGCGTAGGCGGGCAAACGTGCGGCTTCGCCGCACGGCACAGACAAGAGTGTCTGTGCCACATTAGATCCGGCGAAGACTCCACATTGCAGCAATACCGAGGGGCAATGTGGCACAGACACTCTTGTCTGTGCCCGGCGGCGAAGCCGCGCTTTCGCGGCAAACTCGGTGAGGTGACTGACCCGCTTGCCAATCCCCGACCGTGCCCATCCACACTTTCCGGCCACCCGCTTGCATCCTTTTCGTACCGGAAGGAGCCAAGCCATGCGCGTCACAGAAGTGATGAAGCATCCCGTTCGCACGGTCACGCCGGATTCGCCGGTGGGAGAGGCGGCGGAGCTCATGAGTCAATACCGGATCGAGCACCTCGTCGTTCTCGACGGCGGAGCAGTGGCCGGCCTGTTGGCGGCTATTGACTGTGCCGGGGTCAATCCTGACATTCGGGTACGCGATGTCATGAGCACCAAACCGGTCACGATCGAATCGCATGAATTGATCAGCCGCGCGGCGAACCTCATGCGCGGCCACCGCATCCATTCGATCATCGTCACGGAGAACCGGAAGCTGGCCGGAATCGTGACGACGTCCGATCTGCTCGAGATCATCGGCCGGTCCGGCGGGCACGCGGAACGGCCGGTCCTTCGCGACCGCGGTCCTACGCACCGCAAAGCCTCGCCCGGGCCGATCTGACTTGGTCTATTTCGCTGGCGGCGCCTCTCCCTTCACCGCCGTCCACGCCGCCAGCGCAGCATCGGCAGCCGGTTTCAGCGTTGCCCAGCTCGCGCGCGCATCCGGCGTCGGCGCCCCGTCGGCGCTGTCGATGGCGCCGGCCAGTTTGGAAAGCGCCTGACCGATGAAACGAAGTGATGACTCCGACGGCGGCGGCGCTGTGAATTCGTCGCCGGCAATCGTGCCGGAGACCTCGGTTGCCTTGCGGCGCAGGGGATCGGGAATGTCCGTTCGTTTCACCAATGCCGCCGCGTCGGCGAGCGCGGCAGCGACGGCCGCGCGCGTTTGTTCGACCTCGCGGGCGAGGGTGAATTGTTCGCTGTACGCGTTCGCCGGCAGATGGATCCTTGGATCGGGAACCACCGTCAGCGGCTGCGTGAACTTCTGGCCGTTCACGGTCAACACCACCTTGTAGTTGCCCGGCGGCGCCCAGATGCCGTCGGAAAACGCGCCTCCGCCCGAGCGGCGTCCTGCAAGTCCCGACGGCGCCGGGTAGTGCAGCGGCCAGATGAAGCGGTGCATCCCCGGGGAAGCGGACACGGTCGACGGCGTGGTAAACCATTCCGGTGCCGTCCCCAGCCTCTTCGGATCCATCGCCGGCGGAACGTCGGCACTGCTGTAGCGGCGCACGAGGGCGTCGTTCGCATCGAGAATCTCCACGGTGACTGGCTGCGCCGCGGCGGTGCGAATCACGTAGTCGATATATGCGCCGAACGGAGGATTCGGCGCCATCGGCTCATCCTTCGGCATCGGCGAGCCGGTGAAGCCGGCCGGCCGTTCGCGCACGGTGACCGCCGGCTTGAAGAGGAAGTCGCCCGCCGGCACGTCCTGCCGCAGCGGCGTCACGTCGTCGATGGCCCAGAAGGCGCGCCCGTGCGTGGCGATGACGACGTCGTCGTCGTGGACGTCGATGTCGCGCACCGAGGTCGTGGGGAGGTTGAGCTGGAGAGTCTGCCAGTGATCGCCGTCGTCGAAGGAGACGTACACGCCGCGCTCGGTGCCGGCGTAAAGCATCCCGCGCCGCACCGGATCCTCGCGCACGACGTTGACGAGTCTCGCCGATCCCCGACACGGCCAGCTGCCACGACTTGCCGCCGTCGTGCGTGCGGTAGATGTAGGCCTTGAAATCGTCGAGACGATGGCGGTCGACGGCCGCGTAGGCCGTCTCGCCGTCGAAATGCGAGGCGTCGATGATGCCGACCTTCGACCAGGGCGTGAGCGCCGCCGGCGTCACGTTCTCCCAATGTCCCCCTTCGTCGTGGGTCCGCCAGATCTGGCCGTCATCGGTGCCCACCCAGAGGTCGTGATCGATCATGCGCGACGGCGCGATGGCGTAGATGACCCCGTGGCGCGGCCCGGGCTGCGCTTTGTCTGCCGCGGTGACCGGATCGAGATTCGGCGGGACAGGCGGATTCTCGCGGGTCAGGTCGGGGCTGATCACCGTCCAGTGCTCGCCGCCGTCTTCCGTGCGGAAGAGGCGCTGGTTCGCGAAGTAGAGGACCCTCGGATCGCGCGGCGAGAAGATGAGCGGCAGCGTCCAGGTGCGGCGGTCGTTGCCGGGATAGGCGAGCGTCGGATCGATCGACCGCGTCTGGTGCGTGCGGGTGTCGAGACGCTCCACGCGGCCGCCGTACAGAATGTCCGGATCCTTGGGATCGGGGGCGATGTTGTCGCTCTCGCCGCCGGCGGTCGTCTCGCGGAAGTCCATCAGCGTGATGCCGTCGATCGTGCTGGTGCGGCTCGGGATCCGGGCCGCGCCTGAGTCCTGCTGCGCGCCGTAGACCCAGTAGGGAAACCGGTTGTCGGTGACGACGTGGTAGAACTGGCCGGTCGGCTGGTTGAACCAACTGCTCCAGGTGCGGCCGCCGTTGACCGAGACCACGGTCCCCTGATCGACGCCGAGAATGCGGCGCTCGGGATGATCGGGATCGATCCAGAGCTGATGATAGTCGTCGCCGCCCGGCGCGCCTTTGACCGGCGCGAAGTTCTTTCCGCCGTCGGTCGAGCGGTAGACGTTGACGTTGATCGAGTAGACCGTATCTGCATCTTTCGGCTCGACGGTCACGCCGCCGAAATACCAGCCGCGTGACCAGACACGCGCGTCGCTGCTGGCGCGAATCCAGTTCGCTCCCCCGTCATCACTCCGGTACATGCCCCCCTCGGGAGCATCGACGACGGCGTAGACGCGCTGCGGGCTCGACGGCGCGACGGCGATGCCGATGTGGCCCGGCTTGGCCGGAAAGCCGTGTCCGGTGATTTCGGTCCAGTGATCGCCGCCGTCCGTCGATTTGAAGAGACCGCTGCCGGGACCATTCGACGGCGGGTAGACGCTCCATGGCGTGCGGCGCGTCTGCCACAGTGAGGCATAGAGAACGTTCGGATTGCCCGGCTCAAAGACCAGGTCGATCGCGCCGGTGTCGCTGTCGTTGTTGCGCGAGAGCACGCGCTGCCACGTCGCTCCCCCATCGCGCGAGCGGAACACGCCGCGCTCGGCGTTCGGACCGTACGGATGTCCAAGCGCGGCGACGTAGACGACGTCCGCGTTCGCCGGATGCACGATGATGCGCCCGATCTGCTGCGAGTCGGTCAGGCCGATGCGCGACCACGTCCTGCCGCCGTCGCCCGACTTGTACATCCCGTTGCCCTGGGCGATGTCCGAGCGCATGTCTGCCTCGCCGCTACCGACGTACAGCACGCGCGGATTCGACGGCGCCACGGCGATGGCACCGATCGAACCGACCGGCTGACCGTCGAAGATCGGCAGCCACGTCCGTCCGGCGTCCTTCGTTTCCCACACACCGCCGTTGACGCTGCCGAAATAGAAATGCTCCGGCTCGCCCGGCACGCCGGTAACCGCCAGCACGCGCCCCGCGCGGAACGGACCGAGGAGTCGCCAGTGAAGATCCTGGAAGAGAGTCGGATCGACCGCGGCGAAGGAAGTCACGGCGACGAGCGAGAGAACAAAGCAGCGCAAGAGCAATCGCATGGGCGCGCATAATATCCGTGAGGCGGTCTCGCGGTTGCGCGGTCTCGCGGTCTCGTGGTTGCTGAGTTGCTCGGTTGCAGAGTTGTAACAATTCGGCAGTGACTCCACGCAGCAACCCACAAACCAACCAACCCAGCCCCCCCACCCCGCGACCTCGCAACCGCGAGACCCCGCAACCCCGTGTATAAGGTCGGCATGAAATTGCGCTACGCCGCTGCCGTCCTCCTCATCCTCCTCCCGTTTACCGCCCTCGCCGACGATCCACCCAAGGCAAATCCATTTTTCGAAAAGAGCTCGCTGCCCTTCCAGGCGCCGCCGTTCGACCGGATCAAGGACGGCGATTTCCAGCCGGCCATCGAAGAAGGGATGAAACAGGAGCTGGCCGAGGTACAGGCCATCGCCAACAACCCCGAGGCGCCGACCTTCGCGAACACGATCGAAGCGATGGAGCGCTCGGGCGAGCTGCTGCGCCGGGTGCAGCGCGTCTTCGGCGGGCTGACGCAGTCGAACACGAACCCGACGCTGCAGAAAGCGCAGGCAGCGCTGGCGCCGAAGCAGGCCGCGCATCGCGACGCCATCAACCTCGATCCGAAACTCTTCGCGCGCATCAAGTCGCTCTACGACCGCCGCGACAAGCTCGGTCTGGACGCCGAGTCGAAGTTCCTGGTGGAGCGCTATTACAGAAATTTCATCCGCTCCGGCGCGCAGCTCAATGAAGCCGACAAGACCGCGCTGCGGGCGTTGAATCAGGAGCAGTCGAAGCTGACCAATCAGTTCCGCGACCGAGTTCTGGCCGATACGAACGCCTCGGCCATCGTGATCGACGACAAGTCGCTGCTCGACGGCCTGCCTGACTCCGACGTCGCCGCGGCCGCCGAGCGCGCCAAGGGCCGCGGACTCGAGGGAAAGTGGCTCCTCACGCTCCAGAACACCACCCAGCAGCCCGCGCAGACCTACCTGAAGAATCGCGATCTGCGCAAGCGCCTCTACGAGGCCTCGATCGCGCGCGGCAATCACGGCGGCGATGACGACACCAAGGCCATCATCACCCGCCTCGCCCAGCTCCGCGCCCAGCGCGCGAAGCTCCTCGGGTTTTCCAGTTACGCCTCCTACAACCTGGCCGATGAGATGTCCAAGAACCCGGAGAACGCCATCAAGCTCATGACCGACATGGTCCCGGCGGCGACCGCGAAGGCGCGCGCCGAGGCGGCGCGGATGCAGAAACTGATCGACGCACAGAAAGGCGGCTTCACCCTCGAGCCGTACGACTGGCAGTTCTACGCCGAGCAGGTGCGCAAGAACGAATTCGACCTCGACGAGGGACAGGTCCGGCCGTACTTCGAGATCAACAACGTCCTCCAGAACGGCGTCTTCTTCGCCGCGACGAAACTCTACGGCATCACCTTCAAGGAACGTCACGACATCCCCGTCTACCAGCCGGACGTCCGCGTCTTCGATGTGTTCGACGTGGATGGCAAACCGCTGGCGCTCTTCTACATCGACTATTACTCACGGCCGAACAAGGCCGGCGGCGCGTGGACGAGCAGCTTCGTCGGCCAGAGCAAGCTTCTCGGTACGAAGCCGGTGGTCACGAACAATGAGAACTTCACGAAGCCGGCGGCCGGCCAGCCCGCGCTGCTGACCTTCACCGAAGTGACGACGATGTTCCACGAGTTCGGCCATGCGCTGCACGGCATGTTCTCGAACGTGAAATACCCGTCGTTCGGAGGCTCCGCCGTTCCGCGCGACTTCGTCGAGTTCCCGTCGCAGTTCAACGAGCACTGGGCGATGGAGCCGTCGGTCTTCGCGAACTACGCGAAGCACTACAAGACCGGCGCGCCAATGCCGAAGGAGCTTGTCGAGAAGCTGACCAAGGGACGGACCTTTAACCAGGGCTTCGCCACGACGGAGTACCTCGGCGCGGCCCTCCTCGATATGGCCTGGCATTCGATCCCTGCCGATGCACCGCTTCTCGATGTGAATGCCTTCGAGCCGGAGTCGCTGAAACAGTTCAACGTCTACATGGAGCAGGTCCCCCCGCGCTACCACTCGACCTACTTTTCCCACATCTGGGGCGGCGGCTACGCGGCCGGCTATTACGCCTACCTCTGGAGCGAAGTGCTCGACGACGACGCCTACTACTGGTTCAAGGAAAACGGCGGCATGACCCGCGCGAACGGCGACAAGTTCCGCAAGATGATTCTGTCGCGCGGTGGCACCGAGGATCCGGCGGCGATGTATCGCGCCTTCCGCGGACGCGATCCGAAGGTGGAGCCGTTGCTGGAGGAGAGAGGGCTGACGGGGAAGTGAAAATCATCGCGATCTCCGGCAGCTTGCGCGGGCGATCCTCGAACCGCGCCATGCTGCAGGCCGCGGTGAGGCTCGCGCCCGAGGGGATCGAGGTCGTCATCTACGACGGCCTCGCGTCCCTTCCCCACTTCAATCCCGACGATGACGAAGAAGGCGCGAACCCGCCGCCCGCAGTCGCTGCGTTACGTGCGCTGCTCACGGCGACAGATGGCATCCTCATCTCGACGCCGGAGTACGCGCACGGCCTCCCCGGCTCGCTGAAGAACGCGCTCGATTGGCTCGTCTCCGACGGCGCGCTGATCGACAAACCGGTGGCAATCCTCAGCGCGTCGCCCATCGGTGGACAGTTCGCGCAGGCCTCGCTCGTCGAGATCCTGACGACGATGAACTGGCGGGTGCTGGGGACGTGGAAGGCTCCGACGAAGGTGCGCGACGAGAACATCGGAGGCGAGGTGGCAGCCGTGATCCGCGAAGCGCTGACGGCCCTCGCCAACTCCGCTACGTAGGTCGGACTCTTCAGTCCGACCGGTACTTGCGCGGTGTTGACGAGATACATTTCCCAAGCTCCGGTCGGACTAGAGAGTCCGACCTACGTACCGACTCCCGACGCCCAACTCCCCAAAACAAGGGATGACACCGCCCCCCTCCCTTGTTCCTCTGCCCATGAAAACGAGCAACCCGTCGATCTTTGCGGCAGTCATCGTGCTGGCCGCCTTCGCCCTGCAGGCGCAACCGGCTGCCACGCCGGAACGCCAGAACCCGTTGTTCACGGCCAGCCCGCTCCCGTTCCAGGCGCCGCCGTTCAACATCATCAAAGACACCGACTACCAGCCCGCCATCGAAGAAGGGATGAAGCGTCAGCTCGTCGAGATCGATGCCATCGCCAACGATCCCGCCCCGCCAACCTTCGCCAACACGATCGAAGCGATGGAGCGCTCCGGGGAGCTGCTGACGCGCGCCGCGAAGATTTTCTTCAACCTGACGCAGTCGAATACGAACGACGCCTTCCAGAAGATAGAGGCCGAGGAATCGCCGAAGTTGTCGGCGCACCAGGACTCGATCTACATGAATCCGAAGCTGTTCGCGCGGGTCAAAGCTCTCTATGACAAGCGCACCGGCAGCGGGCTCGACGCCGAATCGCAATACCTGATCGAGCGCTACTACAGGAACTTCATCCGCGCCGGCGCGCAGCTCAATGACGCCGATCAGGCCACCCTGCGCGCGCTGAATCAGGAAGAGTCGACGCTGACCACGAAGTTTCGCGAGCATGTTCTGGCCGACACCGACGCCTCCGCGATCGTGGTCGACACGAAGGCCGAGCTGGCAGGACTGCCCGACTCCGATATCGCCGCCGCGGCCGACCGGGCCAAGGAGCGCAAGCTCGAAGGGAAGTACGTCCTGACGCTGCAGAACACCACGCAGCAGCCGGCCCTCACCTACCTGCAAAACCGCGCCGTGCGCGAGCGACTGTTCAACGCCTCCATCCAGCGCGGCAATCACGGCGGCCCGAATGACACCAAGGCCATCGTCACCCGCCTGGCCCAGCTTCGCGCCACCAAGGCCAAGCTCCTCGGATATCCGACCTATGCCGCCTACTCGCTCGACGATCAGATGGCCAAGACGCCGGAGATCGCCATCAAACTGATGAGCGATCTCGTCCCCGCGTCGACAGCCAAGGCGCGCGCCGAGGCGGCGAAGATGCAGAAGGTGATCGACGCCGAGAAGGGCGGCTTCCCGCTCGGCCCGCAGGATTGGGAGCTCTATGCGGAGAAGGTGCGCAAAGCGGAGTATGACCTCGATGAATCGCAGGTCCGTCCGTACTTCGAGCTGAACAACGTCCTGCAGAACGGTGTCTTCTACGCCGCCAACCAGCTCTACGGCCTGACCTTCAAAGAGCGCCACGACATCCCGGTCTACCAGCCGGACGTGCGCGTCTTCGAAGTCTTCGACGCCGACGGCAAGTCGATGGCGCTCTTCTACGGAGACTACTTCTCGCGCCCGAACAAGAGCGGCGGCGCCTGGATGGACAGCTTCGTCGATCAGTCAGGCCTGCTCGGCACCAAGCCGGCTGTCTTCAACGTTCTCAACTTCACCAAGCCGGCCGCCGGCCAGCCGGCGCTGCTGACCTTCGACAACGTCACGGCGATCTTCCACGAGTTCGGACACGCCCTACACGGCATGCTCTCGAACGTGAAGTACCCGACGCTGGCCGGCACCAACGTGCCCCGCGACTTCGTCGAGTTCCCGTCGCAGTTCAACGAGCATTGGGCGCTCGAGCCGAAAGTCTTCGCCAATTACGCCAAGCACTACCAGACCGGCAAGCCGATGCCGCAGGCGCTGGTCGACCGCATCAAGAAGTCGCGCACGTTCAACCAGGGCTATGCCACCGTCGAGTACCTCGCCGCCGCGCTGCTGGACATGGCCTGGCACACGCAGGCGCCCGGCGCGGAACAGGTTGACGCGAACGCCTTCGAGCCGGCCGCGCTCAAGCGCTTCAAGATCGACATGACCGAAGTGCCCCCGCGCTATCACACGACGTACTTCTCGCACATCTGGGGCGGCGGCTACTCGGCCGGCTACTACGCGTATCTCTGGTCCGAATTGATCGACGACGATGCGTACTACTGGTTCAAGGAGCACGGCGGAATGACCCGCGCCAACGGCCAGCGCTTCCGCGACATGATCCTCTCGCGCGGCGGCACGCAGGATGAGGCGGCGATGTACCGCGCCTTCCGCGGCCGCGACCCGATCGTCGAGCCGCTGCTGATCGAACGGGGACTGAAGGCAGAGCCGGCAACGAAGTAAACACGATCCGAACACTGTCATCCTGAGCCGCCGGAGCCGCGTAATCGCGAAAGCGATTGCGCGGCGCAGGACGGTCGAAGGACCCCCAAGTTGTATCCCGGTTGGGTGGCGGATTAGCCCGCATTTCTCACACTCTCACGTAAATCGTCGGCACTCTGTTACCGTCGAGGGCCTTCTCCCCCGCGGTTTCTTGCGGGGGAGAAGGTGCCGACAGGCGGATGAGGGGGCATTCACGCGTGCGTTATTCGCGCGCGATTCGTGCTTTCAAGCGCCGTTCGGCCAACGACGCGAGAATCGTTTCTGACGCGTATACGCCCTCCTCATCCGCCTGTCGGCACCTTCTCCTCCCGCAAAAAACCGCGGGAGGAGAAGGCTCTCGACGAAAGGGCGTGACAAGAAGCGAAGCAATGCTGTGAGAAATGCGGGTTAGTCGAGGGTTAGTCGACATTCCGCCGCCCGTCCGGGTTTCAGGTTGGGGTCCTTCGGCGCGCTCTGCCGGGGCTGCCGCCGCCTCAGGATGCAACGTCCATTAGAATCCCGCGCCATGCGCAGAATCGTTACCGCACTCCTCGCCTTCGCCCTCACCGCCGCCCTGCACGCGCAGGAGTTGCCCGCCGAGATGCGGGCCAGCATCGACAAGTCTGCTGCCGACATCCTTGCAAAGACCGGCGCGCCGAGCGCGTCGATCGCCGTCGTCCGCGATGGAAAGATCGTTTACACACACGCGTACGGAATCGCGAACCTGGAGACGAAGCTGCCTGCGTCGCCGCAGATGCGCTACTCGATCGGCTCGATCAGCAAGCAATTCACGGCCACCGCGATCCTCATGCTCGCCGAGGAGGGCAAACTCTCGCTCGATGACAAGGTCATCCGCTGGCTGCCCGACCTCACGCGCGCAGGCGACGTCACCATCCGCCAGATCCTCTCGATGACCTCCGGCTATCAGGATTTCTGGCCGCAGGATTACGTCATGCCGATGATGATGCAGCCGGTGACGGCGCCGGAGATCGCGGCAGGCTGGGCGAAGAAGGCCCTCGACTTCGAGCCGGGCGCGAAGTGGCAATACAGCAATACCAACTACGTGATCGCCGGAATGATCGCCGAGAAGGTGGCCGGCATGCCGCTGCTGGACTACCTGCAGAAACGGGTCTTCGTCCCTCTCAAGATGACCACCGTCTCCAACACCGATGCCGCTCCCCTCGGCCCCGAGGATCCGATGCGCTATCTCCGCTACGCGCTCGGACCGCTCCGTCCCGCTCCGAAAGAAGGACGCGGATGGATGTTTGCCGCGGGCGAGCTGGCCATGACCGCGCATGACCTGGCGCTGTGGGATATCTCGGTGATCGATCAGACTATCCTGAAACCGGAGTCGTATCGGGTTCTGGAGACCGAGGTGGAGCTGAACAACGGCGTCGGCTCCCACTACGGCCTCGGCGTCGGCATCGGCATGGCCGACGGTCGGCGCATCCTCTCGCACGGCGGCGAGGTTTCCGGCTTCACCGCGCGTAACGAGGTCTATCCCGACGATCGCGTGGCCATCGCCGTCCTGACGAATCTCGACGCCACCGGCGCCTCGGAACAGATCGCCGCCGGCATCTCCAAAACGATCTTCGCCTCAACCGACCCGGCCACGCCGAAGACGACCGAGCAGATGCACGAGATCTTCGACGAGCTCCAAAAAGGCCGCCTCGACCGGACGCAATTCACCTCCAACGCAAACGCCTATTTCGACGATCAGGCCATCAAGGACTTTGCCTCCAGCCTCGCCCCCCTCGGCGTCCCGCAGGAGTTCGTCCAGGCCGCCCAGTCCCTCCGCGGCGGCATGACCCTTCGCCGCTACCGGATCAAGTTCCCGAACAAGACGCTGCGCCTGACGACCTTCATCATGCCGGACGGGAAGATCGAGCAATACCAGATCGCAACAGCGGAGTAAGGCGCGGCGCTTCGCGCCGCGTTGTCCGTTGGTGCCGGAAACCAGGGACCAATGTGGCACAGACCACAGCTGTCCAAATTAGGTTGAGAAACGGCCGGTTCTGCTGAGCGTACGAGTCATTTTTGACGGGAAGTGAGATCGACCCCCTCAGATGCTGTCCAAATTGAGGGAGAGTTGAGCGGGTGGAGGGAGAGGCGGTGGAGTGAACGGGTCGTTGAGCCAGGACCACAGATCGCGGTAAGCGAACAGGTTGAACCGCAAGATGGCGAGCAGATTCGACAGAGCCCATCCGAACGTGGAGCGTAGCTTGAGGTACCGAAGCGTGAGGATGGCGATCAGAGCCGTCCAGACCTGGATGTGAAGAGCATTCGCGGAGGTCCCCACGAAGGTCTTGATGCGCAGGTTCTGCTTGATGGCTTTAAAAAACGACTCGATCTGCCATCGCTGTTCATAGATGGCAGCGATGGTGGTTGGTCCGAAGCTCAGATGGTTGGTGAGAAACTCATAGGTCCGGCCGTCCTGAGCGCGATACTCGACCAAGCGAAGAAGTGGAGAGGAACCGCCTCTGAGTTGCCGGCTGGTCAGCTGGATGGTGGCATCGCGAAGAACGCCGCCCTTCTGAGGAATGGGGTTCTCTTTGACCACAGAATAGGTCGTCCGTCGTTTGAGTCGCGTGACGAAGAAGATGCCGCGTTGGTCGAGTGAGCGAAACCAGCGGAAGTCGATGTATCCACGATCGAAAGCGATGATCGTACCGGCTGGGAAATCCCAGTCCCGAGCCACTGTCACGTCGTACTTTCGGGCTTCGGTGATGAGGCAGAAGCTCGGTAGCAGCCCGTTGTGATCGAGAATCATGTGAAGCTTCACCGCTCCCTTGGTCTGCTTGTAGTGAGCCCAGTCAAACAGGCTCGCGCAAAGCTCGATCACGGTTGCGTCGATCGACAGCAACGGGTTCTTGAACCGCAGCTTATGCTTCGGTGCAATCTGACGGCAGCGCTGATACATCTGCTCGAAAACGAGCTGGTACAACTCCCACGGCCGGTGGGCGTTTGCGTAGGAAAGGGTGGACTTGTTCGGCGCCTCCTCGATACCGAGGTGATTGAGCTTCCCTTCCACCGAGGCCAGTCCCTGGCATATCTCACGAAGCGATTGGGCCTTGCCCAACTGGCAAAACAGCATCGCCACGAACTGCTGCCAACAGGTGAACCCTCGAGCGTGCCTCTCGGCCTTGGCCTCTCGAACCAACTGCTCGAACTCTGCCCGGGGAAACAACTTGAGAATCTGTCCGAATACGCTAGAAAATGCACTCAACGCTGGGCCTCCTGTTGATCGGTCGTTCTTGGTCGAACTGCCTAATCCTACAGAGCCCGGCGTTTCCGTCGAGGGCCAAATTCTCCTAACCTAATTTGGACAACTGTGGGCACAGACACTCTTGTCTGTGCCCCGGCCGGAGCCGCCCGCCGCTGAGGGCTTGCGTCTTGGGTCGTGGCGAGATCCGGCACAGACAAGAGTGTCTGTGCCCACAGCTGTCCAAATTAGGTTGAGAAACGGCCGGTTCTGCTGAGCGTACGAGTCATTTTTGACGGGAAGTGAGATCGACCCCCTCAGATGCTGTCCAAATTGAGGGAGAGTTGAGCGGGTGGAGGGAGAGGCGGTGGAGTGAACGGGTCGTTGAGCCAGGACCACAGATCGCGGTAAGCGAACAGGTTGAACCGCAAGATGGCGAGCAGATTCGACAGAGCCCATCCGAACGTGGAGCGTAGCTTGAGGTACCGAAGCGTGAGGATGGCGATCAGAGCCGTCCAGACCTGGATGTGAAGAGCATTCGCGGAGGTCCCCACGAAGGTCTTGATGCGCAGGTTCTGCTTGATGGCTTTAAAAAACGACTCGATCTGCCATCGCTGTTCATAGATGGCAGCGATGGTGGTTGGTCCGAAGCTCAGATGGTTGGTGAGAAACTCATAGGTCCGGCCGTCCTGAGCGCGATACTCGACCAAGCGAAGAAGTGGAGAGGAACCGCCTCTGAGTTGCCGGCTGGTCAGCTGGATGGTGGCATCGCGAAGAACGCCGCCCTTCTGAGGAATGGGGTTCTCTTTGACCACAGAATAGGTCGTCCGTCGTTTGAGTCGCGTGACGAAGAAGATGCCGCGTTGGTCGAGTGAGCGAAACCAGCGGAAGTCGATGTATCCACGATCGAAAGCGATGATCGTACCGGCTGGGAAATCCCAGTCCCGAGCCACTGTCACGTCGTACTTTCGGGCTTCGGTGATGAGGCAGAAGCTCGGTAGCAGCCCGTTGTGATCGAGAATCATGTGAAGCTTCACCGCTCCCTTGGTCTGCTTGTAGTGAGCCCAGTCAAACAGGCTCGCGCAAAGCTCGATCACGGTTGCGTCGATCGACAGCAACGGGTTCTTGAACCGCAGCTTATGCTTCGGTGCAATCTGACGGCAGCGCTGATACATCTGCTCGAAAACGAGCTGGTACAACTCCCACGGCCGGTGGGCGTTTGCGTAGGAAAGGGTGGACTTGTTCGGCGCCTCCTCGATACCGAGGTGATTGAGCTTCCCTTCCACCGAGGCCAGTCCCTGGCATATCTCACGAAGCGATTGGGCCTTGCCCAACTGGCAAAACAGCATCGCCACGAACTGCTGCCAACAGGTGAACCCTCGAGCGTGCCTCTCGGCCTTGGCCTCTCGAACCAACTGCTCGAACTCTGCCCGGGGAAACAACTTGAGAATCTGTCCGAATACGCTAGAAAATGCACTCAACGCTGGGCCTCCTGTTGATCGGTCGTTCTTGGTCGAACTGCCTAATCCTACAGAGCCCGGCGTTTCCGTCGAGGGCCAAATTCTCCTAACCTAATTTGGACAACTGTGGTCTGTGCCACATTGGTCTCCCTATTGGCTCACTTACCACGCAGTAGCATTGGCCTGCCGCGAAGCTCAGAGACTAATGGCTGGATCGGTGCGATACGTGCACCGAGGCGAATCCATGACGACAACCGCCCACGAACCGTGTCTCGATCTCATTTTCCGCAACGCCCGGACTCATTCCGCATGGCTCGACAAGCCGGTCGGCGATGAACTGCTACGGGAGATCTACGACACGATGAAGTGGGGGCCGACGAGCGCGAACTCGAGTCCTGCGCGCTTCGTGTTCATCTGCACGAAAGCGGGGAAGGAGCGCCTTCGTCCTACTCTGGCGCCGGGCAACGTCGCCAAGACGATGGCGGCGCCGGTGACGGTGGTCGTCGCCTACGACCTGAAGTTCTACGAGAAGCTGCCGCGGCTCTTTCCGCACAGTCCGTCGATGCGCGAGATGTTCGCGTCGAATCCCCAGCTCGTCGAGATGACGGCGCGGCGCAATTCATCGCTCCAGGGCGCGTATCTGATCATCGCCGCACGCGCCCTCGGGCTCGACTGCGGCCCGATGTCGGGTTTCGACAACGCCTTGCTCGACCGGGAGTTCTTCGATGCCGGCCGCGAGTGCGAGAGTTGTGATCAGGAGTTCTTCCCCGAGGGACATGTGAAGTCGAACTTCCTCATCAACCTCGGCTACGGCGACCCCGCGAAGCTCCAGCCGCGCCACCCCCGGCTCGCGTTTGGGGAGGCGTGTACGTTGTTGTGAACTGGGTTACGCGATCGATGTCGCGGACTCCCTCATGGCCTGCGCATGCTCGATCACCGGCAGGGTCACGGTGAACCGCGCCCCTTTGCCCAAGCCCTCCGACTCGGCGCGGATATCGCCGTGATGGAGGTCGATGATGTGGCGTGCGATGGCTAGGCCGAGGCCGAGGCCGCTGCGCTTGGAGGAAGCGTCGGCCTGGCGCAGCCGCTCGAAGACGTGCGGGAGGAAGGACGGCTCGATGCCCTCCCCTTCGTCGAGCACGCTGATCTGCAGCATGTGATCGACGCGCTCCAGGCGCAGGTCGACCTGCTTGCCCGGCGGCGTGAACTTGATGGCGTTCGAGAGAATGTTGCCGATGACCTGCTGGATTCGCCCGGCGTCGGCTTCGACGACGTCCTCGGGCGGACGGACGACTTCCGAGGTCAGGCGGACGCCGCGTTCGGCGGCGTCGGGTCGCGCGTTCGTGACAGCCGCTTCGACGATCTCCGACAGATGCGTCGGCCGCAGGTCGACCTGGAACTTGCCGAGGATGATGCGTGAGACGTCGAGCATGTCGTCGATCAGCCGCTTCTGCAGCTGGGCGCTGTTCTCGATCATGTGCAGCGCCTCGCGAAGCTCGTCGGGGGAGTAGTCGCCGGAGCGGAGAAACTGCACCCAGCCGAGGATCGAGGTCATCGGGGTGCGCAGTTCGTGCGAGAGCGTGGCCAGGAAGTTGTCTTTGGCGCGGTTCTGCGCCTCGGCCTCCCGGTAGCGCCGTTCGTTTTCGGCCGCGGCAGCCGCGGCGCGCTTCTCCGTCACGTCGCGGAACGTGATGACGGAGCCGACGGTGTTCCCCTCGTCATCGAGCATCGGCGAGGCGCAGAACTCGACCGGAAAACTGGTCCCGTCGTCGCGGAAGAACGTGTCGACGATCTCGTCGCGCACCCGATTGCCGTGCAGCGCGGCGTCGAGCGGGCAGCGCGCGACGTCGCACGTCGAGACGCCCGGGAACGATGGATGAATCAGCGGGTGGACTTCGTGTCCGATCACGTCGGAGGCGCTGTGGCCGATCATCCTGGCCGCTGCCGGGTTGACGAACGTGGCCCTGCCGTCGGGGGTGACGCCGAACACTCCTTCCGCGGCCGCGTTCAGGATCAATTCGTTCTGACGGCTGAGGCGTTTCAGCTCGTGCGCCTGCCGCGTGAGGGCCTGCGTCTTCCGGAACAGCTCGACGAAGACGTTGACCTTGTAGCGAAGGATCTCCGCCTGGTACGGCTTGAAGATGTAGTCGACGGCCCCCAACTCGTAGCCGCGGAAGACATGCGTCTCGCTGCGGCTCAGGGCCGTGAGAAAGATGATCGGAGTTCCGCGCGATTTGTCGCGCTCGCGGATGAGGCTTGCCGTCTCGAAGCCGTCGAGGTTGGGCATCTGCACGTCGAGCAGGATCACCGCGAATTCGCGGTCCAGAAGAGCCCGAAGGGCGGCACGGCCCGATTCCGCCCGGACAAGATTGAGATTCATGCCGTCGAGGATCGACTCCAGCGCGAGCAGATTGCTCTCCTGGTCGTCGACCAGCAGGATGTTCACATTTTCGTCGGGAGCGGGCGTCATGAATGGCTCAAGGAGGCTTGGCAGACCTCGATCAGGAATGGGGCAATCTCTTCAAGACGCAAGATTCGATCCACTTGCACGGCGTCGATCGTGGCGCAGGGCATCGCCGGGGCTTCCGCCGTCGCGGGATCCTGCGCGATGACGATGCCGCCGAGCGCTTTGATCCTGGCCGCCCCGCGCGCGCCGTCGTCATTGGCGCCGGTGAGGACGATGCCGAGCAGCCGGTTGCCGTAGGCCTCCGCGGCTGATTCGAAGAGGACGTCGATCGACGGCCGGGAGTGGCGCACGGCGTCGTCGACCGAAAGGCTCAGCTCTCCCCGCGCGCCATTGCGCTCGACGAACAGGTGATAGTCGGCCGGCGCCAGATAGACGTGCCCGGGCTCGATCCATTGTTTGTCCTCGGCGTCGACGACTTCCAGGTCCGTCTGCCTGCGGAAGTACGCCGCCAGCGCGTCGCTCGACCTCCGGTGCCGGTGTTGTGCGACCACGATCGGTATACAGAAGTCGTGCGTGAGACGGCTGAGGATTGCCTGCAGCGCGTTCATCCCGCCGAGGGAACAGCCGATGGCGATGAGCTCGGGAACGCGGTTGCGCGGTTTCGTGGTTGCGCGGTCCCGCCGTTCGATCACCGGAGACCAGGTGTGGCGACGCTCAAGCATGGCGACCCTCTGCGCTGCGCGCGTTGTCGGTTATCGGTTGTCGGTTGGTTTCTCCCTGACAACGCGCGCAAGCACAATCAACCGATAACCGATAACCGACAACGCGCGTAGCGCCGCTTTTCACCGAATCCTCCGATACAGCCTCTCCGCGGCATCCAGCTCCTCGTAGTGATCCGTCACCGCTGTGTAACGGATGGTCTCCTTCTTGCCCAGTCCGAGGATGCCGAAAAGCTCCATGCTGTTGAGAAAGAGCTCCTGCACGCGGTCCTGGAGTTGATTGTTGAAGTAGATCAGGACGTTGCGGCAGAAGATGACGTTGAAGTGATTGAATGAGGCGTCGGTGACCAGGTTGTGCTGGGCGAAGACGACGTTCTCGCGCAGCGCCGGCCGGAACAGCGCGTAGTCGTAGCGCGCCGTGTAGTACTCGGAGAACGTCCCCTTCCCGCCCGCGGCGATGTAGTTGGCCGTGTTCTCCTGCATCGAGCTCAACGGAAAAATGCCGTCCTTGGCGCGCTGCAGAACGGCCTCGTTGATGTCCGTCGCGTAGATCCGGCTGCGCTCGTACAGCCCTTCCTCCTGCAGAAGGATGGCCATCGAATAGACCTCCTCCCCGGTGGAACAGCCGGCGTGCCAGATGCGGACGAAGGGATAGGTGCGCAGCAGCGGGACGATCTTCTGCCGGAAGGAGAGGTAGAACGACGGGTCGCGGAACATGGCCGTCGTATTGATCGACAAATCGAGCAGCAGCCGCTCCATGCAGGCCGGGTCGTGCAGGACCTTGTCTTGCAGCGCGGAGATGGTGGACAACCCCTCGGCATAGACCCGCTTCCAAAGCCGGCGCCGGAGCGACGGGAGCGAGTAGTCGCGGAAGTCGAAACCGTAGTGCTGGTAAATGCCTTGGGTGAGCAGATCCACCTCGATCGCCTCGAGATCGACTTTCTCCTGCTGCTCGGCTTCCGGAAGAGCGCGCGTAACCACTGGCCGCTACAGAGCAAACGGCGTGCTCAAACCCGAGGTGGTCGGATCGACCGGTATACACTTGCCATTCAGGTCCATCCCCCAGCAATCCAGACCAGAATCGCGTCCGAGAACGGAGGAGCGATGTTCGTCCCATTCCGACCACCGCGCGGCACCGCGACCGACATGGTGCGGCTTGGTTTCAACAACATGGTCGCCAACTGGCCGGCGCTCCTGCTGCGCGGAGCGGGGACGTTGCTGGCGGCTGCCGCGGGCCTCGGGCTGGTCGCGGCGGTCGGATTCTCAAGCATCGATCTATCCAAATTCAGCAGCCGCATTGAAGACCTGTTGAAACGTTACACCGCTCTCAGCATCCTGGTCATCGTCGCGGCGGCGTTGCTCATCATCGCGGTTGCAATGACCGTCAGCGCATTCGTCTCCGCGGCGAACATACGCGTCTATCTCGACGGCTATCGTGCCGCCCTGCCGGCGATGCCTCGCCCCCCTGTGGCAGCCTTTCGCGTCTTCCGCCTGCGGGAGTGGATCGCCGGGGGCCGCACAGGATGGTGGCGCGTTCTTCAGGTTGATCTGGTCGTCGGTGCGATCTCGTTGTCTCCAGCGGTCCTGTTCCTCGGTCCTTTCCTGCTCGGATCCAAGTCCGCCGGGTCGATCGCGATCAGTTGTTTGTCCGCGGTCATCCTCATGATTACGATCCTGCTCGGATGGCTCATGTCGATGAAGTCCGAAGTCGTCTGCATTGCGATTCCCGAGGCCTCGGTGCGTGATTCCCTGTACATTGGCTGGTCGCAACTGATGAACAACTTCGGCATTCACTTCGTCACCGCGCTGATCCCCACTCTCATCTTCCTCGGCATAGGGATCATCCTCACCATCGCCGAAAAGGTGGCGGGGATTGACGGGGCGGGCTCCTGGGTGCAGAACATCGCCACTCCGATCACCGCCTGCTGGTTTCTCGCATCGTTCGTGGCACTGACGGAGCGTGTGCTCCCCGCGGAGACTCCGGCCTCTGTCGCCGAACCGACGGAAGTCGTGTCTCCCTCGGACACTCCTCAGTAACCACAGGACGACGAGAAACGCTGTTCACTAGTCGTTCATTGATGAGTATCCACAGCCGCGTTCGGAAGGACACGGGCTGGTTCGCTATAATCACGGATCAGGATGTCGAAGCAACCGAAAGTCTTTCGGAACAAAGGCTTACTCAACGTGCACCGCGAGATGTTTGCGCGCCGAGTCGCCACGACAGTTGTTGGTGATCAGAAAATGCGCGACCCTTTCGCGGTGCGCTAAACTCCGTTCAATGAGCCACGATGCCGCAGCCCTCCTGAATGACGTGCTCCTCCTGCCGGAGAACGAACGCTTGGAACTCGCGTCTCGTCTCTTCGCGCAGGAAAGCTCTGTGATCTCTGCCCAACCCAGCGTGATGAGCGGCGCGCCCGTCTTCAAGGGAACTCGGGTCCTTGCGCAAACTCTCATCGAATATCTCGAGGCCGGCGACTCCATCGACGACTTCCTCGAAGGCTTTCCCTCGGTCACCCGGGAACAAGTCATCGCCTTCCTCGAGGAAACAAAAGCCCGGGTGCTCGCCTACGCAGGATGAGGGTGCTGGTTGACGAGTGCGTCGACTGGCGGATTCTGCGTGATCTCCATCCGCACGACGCGAGGACCGTCAAACAGCTTGGATGGCAAGAGCTGGATGACGGATCGATTCTGCCGCGAGCCGCGGCAGAATTCGACGTTTTCCTCACCGTCGACACGAAACTGCCCTACCAGCAGAACATCGCTGCGTTAGACATCGCAGTCATTGTGTTGCGAGGCCGCACCACTCGCCTCGCCGATTTGCGCGAACTGCTTGACCGTCTGCGAGAAGTTCTGAACACAGCACACCGCGGTGAAGTGACAATCATCGGTTGGCTCGATCTACAGTAGTGCCGGCGGCCCCAACGCCGACGCTACGATTTCGATCTACAAATACAACCAAACCCGCAGCAACGAGATCAACTGCTGTGCATCGATCGGTTTCGTGATGTAGTCGCTCGCTCCGGCCTCCATGCACTTCTCGCGGTCGCCTTTCATCGCTTTGGCGGTCAGGGCGATCATCGGCAGATTTTTGTATTCCTCCCTCGAGCGGATGCGGCGCATCGCTTCGTAGCCGTCCATCTCCGGCATCATCACGTCCATCAGGACGACGTCGATGTCGGGGTGCTTGCTGAGTTGCTCGATGCCGTCCGCGCCGCTCTCGGCATAGAGCACATCCATCTTGTGGCGCTCCAGCAATGACGTCAGCGCATAGATGTTGCGCATGTCGTCGTCGACGATCAGCGCCTTCTTGCCGGCCAGCACCGGATCGGATTCGTGCAGTTGTTCCAGGATCTGGCGCTTCTGCTCCGGCAGATTCGCCTCGACGCGGTGGAGGAAGAGGGCTGTCTCGTCGAGCAGCCGCTCCGGCGAGCGCGCGTCCTTGACGATGATGGCCTCGGCCATCCGCTTCAGCTCCGTCTCTTCCTTCTTGGTCAGCTCGCGGCCGGTGTAGACGACGATGGGGATGTCGTCGATACCCAGCTCGTTCCGCATCCGGCTGATGAACTCGAAGCCGTTCATGTCCGGCAAGCCGAGGTCGAGGACCATGCAGTCGAAGCGTCGCTCGCGGAGGATCTGGAGCGCTTCTTCGCCGCTGCCCGCCGGCGTGATGTCGACGTCGCCGTCACCGCCGATCAGCTCAGCAATCGCCGAGCGCTGATCGGCATTGTCCTCGATGACCAGCAGCGACTTGTTCGGCCGCTCCACGAAACCCTTGATCCTGGCGAAGGCCTCATCGAGGGCCTCCTTCGTCACCGGCTTCTGCACCTGTGCAAAGGCGCCGAGCTTCAACCCACGCGCGCTCTCGTCGTCGCCGGAGATGATGTGCACGGGGATGTGGCGCGTGGTCTTGTCATGCTTCAGACGGTCGAGCACCGTCCACCCTTCCATGTCCGGCAGAGCGATGTCGAGCGTGATGGCGTCGGGACGATAGCGTCTGGCCAGTTGCAGTCCGCTCTCACCGCGCGTGGCCACGACGCCTTTGAATCCCTTGTCGTGCGCCATCTCCAGCAGGATGCTGGCGAAGGTGACGTCGTCCTCGACGATCAGCACGACGCGGTCCCCCTCGCCGATTGAACCGCGGTCGTCGGGCAGCTGCTCCTCGACCACAACCTGCGAATCGTCGACAGGGGCGCCGTCGTTACGGAGCGTTCGTCGCGCCTCGAGTGACGGCACGGCGATGGTGTGGCCACGCACTTCGAAATTGCCGCGGCGGTCCGGCATCAGCTCCGCTTCCAGCGTGGAGCCGGTGCGCTCCTCGTCGCGTCGCCGGACAGGCACCACGTAGCTCTGCGGCAGATAGAGTGTGAATTGCGAGCCCGCGTCTTCCTCGCTCGTCACGCGAATCTCGCCGCCGAGGAGCCGTGCGATCTCGCGGCTGATCGAAAGGCCGAGGCCCGTGCCGCCGAATTTGCGCGTCGTCGACGCGTCGGCCTGCTGGAAGGCCTCGAAAATGATCCGCTGCTTCTCGTCGGGAATCCCGATACCGGTATCGGAAACGGTGAAGGCGATGACCGACGACGCGCGGTCAAGCGTCTCGTGTCCCTGAGACCACCCCTCGCTCACCGTGGCCGCGCGCAGCGTGACGCCTCCCTTCTCCGTGAACTTGAAGGCATTGCCGAGCAGATTCTTCAGCACCTGCTGCAGGCGGGTGGCGTCCGTATGAATTGATTGCGGCAGACTGGGATCGAGATCAATGTGGAAATCGAGGCGCTTGTCGTCCGCCACCTGCCGGAAGGTCTTGTCCATCGAGTCGGCCAGCTCGGTGAACGGCAGATCGCCGAGCGAGATGGTCATCATGCCCGACTCGATCTTCGACAGATCGAGGATGTCGTTGATGAGCGTGAGCAGATCGACGCCCGACGAATGGATCGTCGAGGCGAACTCGACTTGCTTATTGCTAAGGTTGTTCTCCGGATTGTCAGCCAGCAGCTTGGCCAGGATGAGCAGCGAATTCAGCGGCGTGCGCAATTCGTGCGACATGTTCGCCAGGAACTCGCTCTTGTACTTCGAAGTCAGCGAGAGCTGGCGCGCCTTCTCTTCGAGCTGCGCTTTGGCATTCTCGACCTCGCGATTCTTCCGCTCGACCTCCTCGTTCTGCGTCTGCAGCAGCCGCGCTTTCTCTTCCAACTCCTCGTTCGTCTGCTGCAGCTCTTCCTGCTGCGTCTTGAGCAACTCCTCGGATGCCTGCAGCGACTTGGCCTGCTGTTCGAGGCGTTTGTTGGTTTCCGTCAGCTCTTCCTGCTGCGCCTGGAGCTCTTCGGCGAGCGACTGCGACTGCGCCAGCAACTCCTCGGTTCGCATGTTCGCCTGGATCGTGTTGAGAACGACCCCGATCGATTCCGTGAGTTGATCGAGCAGTGAAAGATAGGTATCGGTGAAGGCCATGAAGGTGGCCAGCTCCATCACCGCCAGCACCTGACCTTCGAAGACGATCGGCAGCACCACGATCTGCATCGGCTTCGACTCGCCGAGGCCGGAGTTGATGGTGATGTAGTCATCAGGCGCGTTCTGCAGCAGGATGCGCTGCTTCTCGAAGGCAGCCTGTCCGACGATTCCTTCGCCGACGCGGAACTGCCTGGCGAGGTGCTTCCTCTCCTTGTACGCATAGGTCGCCGTGAGCTTGAGATGCGGCTCATTGCCGCCGTTCGAATCCATGACGTAGAACACGCCATGCTTCGCCCCGACGACGGGCGCCAGCTCGGAGAGGATGAGCTGTGAAACGTTGGTCAGGTTCTTCTGCCCCTGCATCATCCGGGTGAACTTGGCGAGATTCGTCTTCAGCCAGTCCTGTTCGGTATTCCGCGATGTCGTCTCGCGGAGGTTCCGGATCATCTCGTTCATGTTGCCTTTGAGAGCATTGAGCTCCCCTTCGGCCTGAACCGTAATGTTGCGGCTGAGATCACCTTTGGCCACGGCCGTGGCCACATCGGCGATGGCACGCACCTGGGTCGTAAGGTTTGCGGCTAACTGATTGACGTTGTCCGTCAGATCGCGCCACGTCCCCGATGCGCCGGGGACGTTGGCCTGGCCGCCCAGCTTCCCTTCCACACCGACTTCGCGGGCCACGGTCGTGACCTGATCGGCGAAGGTGGCCAGCGTATCGATCATGTCGTTGATCGTGTCCGCCAGCTCGGCGATCTCGCCGCGCGACTCGACATTGAGCTTTTGTTTGAGGACGCCGCGGGCAACCGCGGTCACGACCTTGGCGATGCCGCGAACCTGATTGGTGAGGTTCGAAGCCATCATGTTGACGTTGTCGGTCAGATCCTTCCAGGTCCCGGCCACGCCCTTGACCTGTGCCTGGCCGCCGAGCTTTCCTTCCGTGCCGACCTCGCGCGCCACGCGGGTGACCTCCGCGGCAAACGTGTTGAGCTGATCGACCATCGTATTGACGGTGTCCTTCAGCTCCAGCATCTCGCCCTTGACGTCGACCGTGATCTTCTTCGACAGGTCGCCATTGGCGACCGCCGTCGTCACCTGGGCGATATTGCGCACCTGATTGGTCAGGTTCGAGGCCATGTAGTTGACCGAGTCGGTCAGATCCTTCCACGTGCCCGAAACCCCCTTGACCTGCGCCTGACCGCCAAGCCGCCCTTCCGTGCCCACTTCACGCGCCACGCGGGTGACCTCGCCGGCGAAGGTGTTGAGCTGATCGACCATCGTGTTGATCGTGTTCTTGAGCTGCAGGATCTCGCCCCGCGCATCGGCGGTGATCTTCTTCGACAGGTCGCCGTTCGCGACCGCGGTGGTCACCTCGGCGATGTTACGGACCTGGCCCGTGAGATTGCCGGCCATCGAGTTGACCGAGTCCGTCAGATCCTTCCACGTGCCGGCCACCCCCTTCACCTGTGCCTGACCACCCAGCTTCCCTTCCGTACCGACTTCCGTGGCCACGCGGGTGACCTCGGCGGCGAAGGAGTTGAGCTGATCGACCATGGTGTTGATGGTGTTCTTCAGCTCCAGTACTTCGCCCAGCGCCTCGGCGGTGATCTTCTTCGAGAGATCTCCCATGGCCACCGCCGTGGTGACCTGGGCGATGTTGCGCACCTGATTGGTCAGATTCGACGCCATCGAGTTGACGTTGTCGGTGAGGTCTTTCCAGGTGCCGGCCACACCGCGCACCTGTGCCTGGCCGCCGAGTTTCCCTTCCGTACCGACTTCGCGCGCCACACGCGTGACTTCCGCGGCGAAGGAGTTGAGTTGATCGACCATCGAATTGATGGTGTTCTTCAGCTCGAGGATCTCCCCCTGCGCCTCAGCGGTGATCTTCTTCGAGAGATCGCCCAGAGCGACAGCCGTGGTCACCTCGGCGATGTTTCGCACCTGGCCGGTCAGATTGCCGGCCATCGAGTTCACCGAGTCGGTCAAATCCTTCCACGTTCCCGCCACCCCTTTGACGTCGGCCTGGCCGCCGAGCTTCCCTTCCGTGCCGACTTCACGCGCCACCCGCGTGACTTCCGCGGCGAACGACCGGAGCTGATCGACCATCGTGTTGATCGTGTTCTTCAGCTCGAGGATCTCGCCCCGCGCCTCGGCACTGATCTTCTTCGAGAGGTCTCCCATGGCCACGGCCGTGGTGACCTCGGCGATGTTTCGCACCTGACCGGTCAGGTTCGACGCCATCGAGTTCACCGAGTCGGTCAGATCCTTCCACGTACCGGCCACCCCCTTCACCTGGGCCTGACCGCCGAGCTGTCCCTCGGTACCGACCTCACGCGCCACGCGCGTGACTTCGGATGCAAAGGCGCCGAGCTGGTCGACCATCGTGTTGATGGTGTTCTTCAGCTCGAGGATCTCGCCTTTCGCTTCGGCAGTAATCTTTTTCGACAGATCGCCAAGGGCGACCGCCGTGGTCACCTCGGCGATGTTTCGCACCTGGCCGGTCAGGTTGCCGGCCATGGCGTTGACCGAGTCGGTCAGGTCCTTCCACGTGCCGGCCACGCCTTTCACTTCCGCCTGAACGCCGAGCTTCCCTTCCGTTCCGACCTCGCGGGCCACACGGGTGACTTCCGAGGCGAAGGCGCTGAGCTGGTCCACCATCGTATTGATGGTGTTCTTCAGCTCGAGCAGCTCGCCGCGGACGTCGACGGTGATCTTCTTCGACAGATCGCCAAGGGCGACCGCCGTGGTCACCTCGGCGATATTCCGCACTTGACCGGTCAGGTTGCCGGCCATGGCGTTCACCGAGTCGGTCAGATCCTTCCACGTGCCGGCTACGCCGGGCACTTCGGCCTGTCCGCCCAACCGCCCATCCGTGCCGACCTCACGCGCCATGCGCGTGACCTCGGCAGCAAAGGAGTTCAGCTGATCGACCATCGTGTTGATGGTGTTCTTCAGCTCGAGGATCTCCCCCTGTGCTTCCGCCGTAATCTTCTTCGACAGATCGCCAAGGGCCACGGCCGTGGTGACCTCGGCGATGTTCCGGACCTGACCGGTCAGATTGCCGGCCATCGAGTTCACCGAGTCGGTCAGATCCTTCCAGGTGCCCGCAACGCCGGGCACTTCCGCCTGACCTCCCAACCGCCCTTCCGTGCCGACCTCGCGAGCCACGCGGGTGACTTCCGATGCGAACGAACGAAGCTGATCGACCATCGTGTTGATGGTGTTCTTCAGCTCCAGCACTTCGCCCAGCGCTTCCGCGGTGATCTTCTTCGACAGATCGCCCATGGCCACGGCCGTCGTGACATCGGCGATGTTCCGCACCTGACCTGTCAGATTCGAGGCCATGGCGTTGACCGAGTCCGTCAGATCCTTCCAGGTTCCGGCGACTCCCGGCACTTCGGCCTGACCACCCAACCGCCCTTCCGTGCCGACTTCGCGTGCCACGCGGGTAACTTCCGAGGCAAAGCCCCGGAGCTGATCGACCATCGTGTTGATGGTGTTCTTCAGCTCCAGCACTTCGCCAAGCGCTTCGGCAGTGATTTTTTTCGACAGATCACCGTTTGCAACCGCGGTGGTGACCTCGGCGATGTTGCGGACCTGGCCCGTCAAATTCGAGGCCATCGAGTTGACCGAATCGGTCAGATCCTTCCAGGTTCCGGCGACGCCCTTGACCTCAGCCTGACCTCCAAGCTTTCCTTCCGTTCCCACTTCCCGCGCCACGCGGGTGACTTCCGATGCGAACGACCGCAACTGGTCGACCATCGTATTGATCGTTTCCTTCAGTTGCAGGATCTCGCCGCGGGCATCGACCGTGATCTGTTTGGAGAGGTCGCCGTTCGCGACGGCGGTGGTGACGGCGGCGATGTTACGCACCTGATTGGTCAGGTTGGCCGCCATGTAGTTGACCGAGTCGGTGAGATCGCGCCACGTACCGGAAACGCCCTGCACATCCGCCTGGCCGCCGAGCTTTCCTTCACTGCCGACCTCGCGCGCCACGCGGGTGACTTCCGATGCGAATGACCGGAGCTGGTCGACCATCGTGTTGATGGTGTTCTTCAGCTCCAGGATCTCACCGCGGGCTTCCGCCGAGATTTTCCGGGAGAGATCGCCGAGGGCGACGGCCGTTGTGACTTCGGCGATGTTGCGCACCTGACCGGTGAGGTTGGAGGCCATGGAGTTGACGGAGTCGGTGAGGTCCTTCCACGTTCCGGCAACACCCTTCACGTCCGCTTGCCCGCCCAGCTTGCCCTCGGTGCCGACTTCGCGCGCCACACGGGTGACTTCCGAGGCGAAGGAGGCGAGCTGATCGACCATCGTATTGACCGTTTTCGCGGTCCGGAGGAACTCGCCTTTCAGCGGGCGTCCATCGAACTCGATGGCCATGGTCCGGGAGAGATCGCCGCGCGCCACGGCGCCGATCACCCGGGAGATTTCGTTGGTCGGCTGTACGAGATCGCTGACCAGCGAGTTCACCGACTCGGCGATGACCACCCACTGACCACCAGCCGCCGGGATCTGCGCGCGCTGATTGAGCTTCCCTTCCTTGCCGACGACGGTGGCAATCTTCTCCACCTCTTCCGCCGAGCGCTGGCTCAGCTCCAGGATGTCGTTCAGTGTATCGGCGATCTTCCCGGCGCCGCCCGTGAACTCCACCGGCATCCGCACCTTGAAATCGCCCTTCTTCATCGCCGTGAGCGTGCGCAGCAACAGCCGCTCGAAATCTCGCGGAGAAATCTCCGTCGCTTTATCGATACCGATGCCCGTGGTCATGACGCGCTGGTCCTCCGATGACGCAGTCCTGCTGAATGCTGGTCAGGCTGAAACCCTGGCGCTCCAGAAGAGAGCCGCCGCGCGGCAGAAATGCAGATTTCAGACCATGGATGAGGGCGGCAGGTGCGGTTGCGGCGTCCCGAGGTTGCGCGGTCTCGCGGTTTGGGAGGTCTCGACGTGCGGTCTCGCGGTGCCGGTCATCAGGAGCGACGTCACTCCGAGACCGCGCACCCGCGAGACCGCGAAACCACTTCTACGCAGCCTTTTTACTGGCTACGAGCTCGTCGCGAAGGACGCGGAAGGCGCGGGCATCCGCCTCGGCTGTTTCCGGATCGAGGAAGTAGGCCACGTCATTGCGGAAACTCTCACCCTCCGGATTCTCGCCATTCCACTCCAGCACAGCCCACTGCACGATGGGATTGAAGATGTTGTGATCCCAGGAGAAGGCAGCGTGTCTCTTGCTGTATGCCTCTGCTTTCCCCAATTTCCCGGAAGCCTCGCCGCCATTGTCCAGGCTGGTCTTGTACTCAGCAAAGGCTTTGGCGTCGCGCTCGGCGGACTCTTCATTGACGAAATAGGCGACGTCGCGGCGCGGCGGGAGCGCCTGAGGGCCTCCGAATTTCTGTCCGACGCTCTGACACTTCACCACCAACCACTGAATGACCGGCCGCCCGATCTTGTGGTCCCACTCCAATGCTACGTATGGCATAGACGATCTCCTCTTGATGCCCGATGTTCTGACCGGCAGGAATGCCGTACACAATAGAAGACATAGGGCGGAGATGTTTATTTCCACATTTGGCCGAGCTCGCCTCAACCACACTGAGCAGGAGGAATATATCCGTCCTCATTCTCATTAGGTCGACGCATTACAGAATGCAGGGTTTCTATAAATGAGCGCAATGATTGAATGCCCCGATCAGCGCCGGTCGCGTCTGCTTGACGCAATGCCGGCAATCGCATGGTCCGCCTCCGTGCAAACCTTTCTCTTCACATACGTCAACCCCGCGGCGGAAACGCTTCTCGGCTATCCGGCCGAGCGGTGGCTGGAGCCAAACTTCTGGGCCGAGCACCTCCATCCGGATGACCGGCACGTGGCCATGATCTGCCACAACGAGTCGCTGGCGGGACGCGATCACGAGCTGGTCTACCGGCTCATGGCCGCCGATGGCCGCACGGTGTGGCTTCGCGACTACGTCAACGTCCACTGCGTCGACGGCGTGCCCGTCGAACTGTTCGGGGTCATGGTCGACATCACCCGCGAGCGCGAGGCCGAGGCGGCCTCTCTGGAGAACCGCGAGAATTTTCGGCGGATGGTGGAGCTGTCGCCCGATTGCATCGGCGTCTGCGTCGATGAAACCTATGTCTACGTCAATCAAGCCTTCGTTCAACTACTGGGGGCCAGGAGCGAAGCAGAGATCATCGGCCGGAACGCGTTCTCGTTCGTTGATCCAGTGAGCCAGGAGTGCGCACGCGAGCGGCTGGCGCGGCTCCGCACCCGAGAGAGCATGCCGTACTGCCGCGAAACGTATCGTCGTGTAGACGGCTCGCCTTTGGACGTGGAGGTTGCCGCGCTCCCGCTCCGCTACGGAAACCGGGACGCCATCCAGGTGATCGCACGCGACATCACCGAAAGCGTTCGCGCACAACAGGCACTCGAAGCATCCGAACAGCGCTACCGCGAGCTGGTCGAAGACGTCAGCGAAATCCTCTATACCGTCGATCGCGAGGGGCGGTTCCTGTCGTTGAGCCACAGCTTCGAGCGAAGCACCGGATATCGTGTCGAGGAATGGATCGGCCGCCCCTTCGCGGAGCTATTCATGGCGCACTCGGTTCCGGCGGCAACCGACCACTTCGAACAGGCACTCGGCGGAAAGGACGGAATCATCCGGGAGTATGACCTCCCGGCGGCCTCGGGGGCCGTGGTCACGGTCGAGGTATCGTGGCAGCCGCGCTACGTTAACGGCGTAGTGGCCGGCACGATCGGCATGGCCCGCGACGTAACGGAGCACCGGACCATCGCCCGCAAGCTGGAAGAATCGAAGCGGATGAGCAGCCTGGGACAGGTCGCGGCATCGCTCGCGCACGAATTCAACAACGTGCTCATGGGCATCCAGCCGTTCGTGGAAGTGATCGGGCGCAACGATTCGATCGAACCCTCCGTGAGCAACGCCCTCGGCCACATCACCCGGGCCATCGGCCGCGGCAAACGCGCCTCTCAGGAAGTTCTTCGTTTCGCCAATCCGAAGGAGCCACAGCTCTCCCCCATCGATGCCTTGCAGTGGCTGCCGACGCTTTTCGGCCAATTGGCCGCTTCCCTTCCCCCCTCGATCGCTCTCAGCAACTCTTTGGACCCGGGCGTGCGTTTCATCAGGGGGGACCACGAGCATCTCGAACAGGTGATCACCAACCTCGTCTTCAACGCGCGCGAAGCCATCGACGGCAGCGGCACGATCCACGTCGGTGTCTCACTTACTGCCGAGGATCTCGTGCGCATCTCCGTCTATGACGATGGCCCCGGCATTCCGCCGCAGACGCTCGATCGCATCTTTGAACCGCTCTACACGACGAAGCGGAACGGCACAGGACTGGGTCTGGCGATCGCTCGCCGTCTCATGGAAGGACAGGGAGGCACTCTCACGGCTGAGAACCGCGTGGAAGGGGGATCGGCCTTTCATCTGGTCGTGCCGGCCGCGGAAGCATCATCGCCATGGACGCCACGCCTCGTCGGCCCGACTCCGGGCGTGACCCGCATCCTGCTCATCGAAGACGACCTCTCGGTGGGGGCTGGTTTGGAAAAGCTCCTGAATTCGGAAGGGTACGAGGCAACTTGGGTGCGCACCGCGGGGGATGCCTGCAGCGCCGCCCGCAGGACGCGTACGCAAGTGGCCATCATCGATGTGAATCTTCCCGACGGCAATGGGGTCGATCTCATTCCACTCCTGCGCGCGGAACACGACAATCTGCCGATCATCCTGTCGACCGGTCATGTCGAGCTGAGTCTCTCCGACGAGAAGAACCACATCCTCTCGCTGATGAAGCCGTACCAGCTCCGGGAGCTGCTGCTTGCGATCGGAACTGTGACGACGAAGGCGGCGTGAAGACTCCTACTCTGAATTCATCGGCAGCTTGAAGCCGATATACGTGCCCGAACTGACACCCATCAACGCCAGCATGGTGGCGCTGAACTCCGGCATCGTCAGATCCCACAGGACCGCGGTCAGGAAAATCCCGCCTAGGACCAGCGTCCAGACGACGACTTGAAGGCGATCGAGCGCCACGACGCCGCGATCGTCGGTGACGAGATCGCGCCAGAAACCCCTCGTCCCGGACGGCCCCCCGCTCGAGGGCCTCGTGACCGCGACCGCCGCGAGCGCGGTGGCGGCGCTGATTCCCATCAGACCGAGCAGCGACGGCGCAATCGAGTCACGCTCGCCCGTAACCAGCCAGATGAAGACATACCCGATGACGAGCAGAAAGAACCACCACGCCATCTGGATGCGGGCCAGACTGTACGGCTGCCGCACGCCGTCGACCGGCGGCCCGTCGCGGAGCATGTCGCTGCGGCGCGCATACACCAGCAATGTGACGGCGAGAGCGAAGAGCAGCGCCAGCCAGATCATCGTCCAGCGATCGACCCACAGCTTCTTCAGCTTGAGCGTCATATTCGCCCCGTCCGCGCGCGGCAAGGGCCGCCCCCCGCGAACCCCCACGCTGACGCGCATCGCCGCGTACGGATCGAAGAGCGGGTCGTACAGAAATTGGCGCCAGATCTGTTTGTTCTGCTCGCTCCGATCGAGCACGAAGGTGAGCGTCCCGCTCTCGAGATCCATCCCCGAGGGCTCCACGCCCGCATCGAGACCCTCGATGAATAACGTAATCGGCTGTTGCTGGGCCTCTGCGTCATGCAGAAGCACATCGAGGTGGCAGACGGAGATGACCACCCAGTCGGTGAGGTACACCTGATGCGGATCGGCATTGACACCAGCCACACCAGCGACCGCCATGGCCGAACCACACGGAGCGTTATGAATCCGGCGCCGCGCCGCTCCAATCTGATCGGCTTCCTGACGATCGGAGCAGGCGGCGAACGTGACGAGCGCGACGAGCGGGAGGAGGAAGCGCAACCGCATCGGCATATTGTAGGGCCTGGCCGCGGCCGGAATCTCCGTAAAACCATTCAGAGATCCCGCGGTAAACGTCAGGAATGGACACTGATGCTACCGACCAACCTGGATGTCATTCGCCGCTTCGTCGACGTCCCGATAACCGTCACGGAGATCCGCCGCGGCATCGTGCTCGTCCGCTTCGGAGGGTGACGCCCATTACGTGTGCGCGCCATCACACCTCCACATGACGCCGGCCATCCATCCGCGCGAACGCCCGTTCATACAGTAGCCGCATGCATGAAACCTTTGATCCACGAGTGACGCCGTGGCGGATCGACGTGTCGGAATTCGAGGAGATCGAATCGAGGCGCGATCAGATGCAGTTTCTTCTGCGTTTCGCCGTGCTGGCGCCGTCCAGCCGCAATACGCAGCCGTGGATGTTTCGCATCACGGACGATGGGGTCGACGTTTACGCCGACTACTCGCGCCGGCTCGCCACCATCGATCCCGACGACCGCGAGCTGCTCATGAGCATCGGCGCCGCCATCACCAACTTCCGCATCGCCGCGGCGCACTTCGGTTTCACGGCCAGCGTCCGCTACCACGACCGGCCGGAGCACGATCTGGTCGCCTCCATTACCGTCTGCGAGACATGCCTCCCCGATCCTCACCTCTCCTCGCTCTTCGCCGCCATTCCGAGACGGCACACGAACCGCGCCATCTTCGATCACAAGCCGATCGATCCTGAGGCCTGGTCGCGCGTGTGCGACGTTATCGAGCGGTTTCCGGAGACGTTCAACGTCGTTTTGCCTGACGAGAAGCAGCAGGCCGCGGAGCTGATCGACTACGCCGAGATGATTCAGATGACCCGTCCCGCATTGCGCGCCGAGGTTGCCGATTGGATTCGGGCGGATGACGGACTGCATACCGACGGCATCCCCGCCGACGTCTTCGGTGTCCCTCGCTTCCTGGCGTCCGGCGCCTCATGGTTCGTACGTCAATTCGAAGCAGGCGCCTGGCATGGGCCTCGGGACCGTCGCCTTGCCGACAGCGCATCGGAGCTCTTGATCGTCTGTGCGGATGACGATCGCGTCTCGCTGCTCCAGGCAGGTGAAGCTCTCGAGCATCTGTTGCTGACGATCACCGACGCCGGCCTTCAGTACTCTTTTCTCAATCAGGCCATCGAAGTAAAGAGCCTGCGCGGGCGCGTGAAGATGCTCGCGGACTCGAAGAAGCCGGCGCAATTGCTCATCCGGATCGGAACGGCTTTGCCGGTCGCTCAGATGACTCCCCGACGGACGGTCGGCTCCGTCATCGCCCAAACGGACCACTCATGACGGCTTGCCCCATGGCCACGACCGTCTCCAGCAGTGAAGAAATCGAGATCGAGGCCTTTGATCGTCTCAAACCGCGGCTCGGCGCGCTGTGGGACACCGTTTTTCCGGGCGACGAAGAGGCCTACACCTCCGTCATCGTGCCATCGCTCACGCTCGATCAGGAGGAGATGGCCAAGATCCCGGCCATCCACTGGTACGAAGAGCGGCTGCTCTTTTTACTCATGCGCCTGCGGAATCCGCAAGCGCGCGTCGTCTACGTCACCTCGCAGCCGCTCCACCCGGCCGTTCTCGACTACTACCTGAACCTTCTCGCGGGGATCCCGGCCAGTCATGCCCGCGCGCGGCTGACGCTGCTCTGCGTCTACGACAGCTCCCCGCGCTCCCTGACCGAAAAGATTCTCGAGCGTCCTCGGGTCATCGAACGCATCCGCGCCAGCATTCCTGATTCGCAACGCGCCTATCTCACCGTCTACAACTCGACTCCTCTGGAGAGGAAACTGGCCGTCCGGCTCGACATCCCGCTGAATGCGCCCGATCCACGGCTGATCGCCTACGGATCTAAGTCGGGCGCGCGGAAGCTCTTCGCCGATATCGGAGTCGATCGGCCATACGGCCGCGAGGACCTTCACACGATCGACGACATCGTCAGCGCGCTCGTCGCCATCCGCGCCGCCCGGCCGGAGGCTCGGCGCGCGCTGCTCAAGCTGAATGAGGGATTTTCCGGCGAAGGAATCGCGCGCTTCGAATACCCGCCTGTCGCCGACACTGCTTCCATCCGCCAGGCGCTCAATCACCTGCGCTTCTCCATCGAATCGGAATCGGTTGCGACGTTCCTTTCGAAATTCGCCGCCGGTGGTGGTGTGGCCGAGGAGATGATCGAAGCGATCGAGGTGCGCTCGCCGAGCGTGCAGCTTCGGATCAATCCGCGGCAGGAAGTGATCCTTGCCTCCACCCACGAACAGCTCCTCGGCGGACCATGCAAGCAGGTCTTCCTCGGCTGCGTGTTTCCGGCCGACGACGACTACCGCATCGAGTTGCAGCGGCAGGCGCTGATCATCGGGCAGGCGCTGGCCGCACGCGGCGTCATCGGCCGGCTCTCCGTCGATTTCCTCGCCACCAGAAACGAGGCGATGGAGCCGTGGCGATTGTCCGCCATCGAGATCAATCTTCGGATGGGAGGAACGACTCATCCCACCCTGGCCCTTCGCTTCCTCACCGGAGGAGAGGTGGATCGCACCTCCGGCTTGCTTCACGGCCTCGATGGGCAGCCGAAGTTCTACCGCGCATCCGACAACGTGCAGTCGGAGGCGTACCGAGGATTGCTGCCGGAAGATCTCATCGAGATCGTCACCATGAACCGGCTCGATTTCAACCACCGGACCACGACTGGCGTCGTCTTTCACATGATCGGTGCCGTCTCGGAGTTCGGGAAATTTGGGATGACCGCCATCGCCAACAGCCGCGAGGAAGCAGAGCGCCTTTTCAACCGCACGATTGAAGTGCTCGATCGGGAAACCCGAGGAGGTCAGGATGAGTGAACCCATCGTCACACGTGAAACCGCCGTGGCGCGCCTGCGCCGGAAGTTGATCGACATGCAGGAAGAGGGGAAATCCGTTTGCCGGATCGCGGCGGATAAAGGCATCTTCTGCCGCGGTTTCCACCGCGACGACGACGAGGACCTGCACTTCCGTTACGCGGCCACGATCGCGAACGCGCCGGAGATGACCCGCACCAATCTGGAAGCACACGCCAACGCCTGGCAACTCGCGCGGCAGAAGCAGGAAGGGACGCTGCTGTGTTGCGACGTGCAATTCATGACCTACGAGACCTGCCGCGCCTGGGACGACTTCTCCAACGAGGAGCTGTCGCGATTCTGCGCCGAGATGCTCGGCGAGAAGGTGCGCGTGACGGGGAAGATCTCGCCGGCAGTTCTGTGAGGAATCGACTCAGCGCCGCTCGATGATCGCGGAATCCGCCGACCATCGGCCGGCCCCGGCGATGAGCAGGAACACGAGCCCCAGGAGCATGGAAATGTCGGTGCGCGCCTCGTGCAGCATCGTTCCCCAGCCAAACGGTTTTGTCGTTGGATCGGCGAGTCCCCAGAAACCGTGACCGAGCAGGATGGGGAGCTTGGTGGTGACGATGGCCACGGTGATGTCGATGAGAAGCGGCACGCTCGCCAGCCGCGTGAAGAGCCCCAACAGGATCAACGCCCCGCAGATGATCTCCACCCAGCCGACGAACGAGGCCAGCAGACCGGGCGAGACGAAGCCGATCTTCGCGAACCGGCCGATCCCGAGCGCCTCGGGACGCGTGAACTTGAGGATGCCTTCCGCCAGGAACACCCACCCCACCAGCAACCGGATGACAAAGATGGAGCGCGGATCGACTTCGACTTTGTTCGTTCGCATCAACTCACCTCATGAACGGCACGGAGGGCTGTCGGGGGGTTCTCGGAGGATCGTCAATTGTCACATGACTGGTGCCGTGTCAGGAGTGAAATGGAGGTTAAGCGCGCCTCAATTCACTGTCATCCTGGTCGACATCATGTGTCCTCCTTTGTCACTATGCGCGGCATGAAGCGTCTGCTGCTCATCCCGATCCTGCTTCTCGCCTGTCACGCCCCTCGGCCACACGGCGTCACCATCGCCCGCGCCGGCAAGGCCAGCGCCCGCGTGCTGGTGACGACGGTCGGCGTAGCCATCAAGGAAACCGGCCCGGCAGTGACGGTCAAGCAGTTCGGAGAGGTCTATGCGTTTTCGCCAGCAACCTTCGCCGTCCGCCGCGACCAACCGACGCAGATCACCTTCTGGAACCTCCAACCCGACGACGAACACGACTTCATGCTCACCGACCCGAAAAACCACGTCCTCCTGCAGACGAAGTTCGCGCCGTTGTCGAAGACAACCTACGTCATGACCTTCCACGACGAAGGCGTCTACCCCTTCTACTGCACGATGCACCAGCCGGCCATGTCGGGGCAGATCATCGTGACGGAGCCGTAGCGATACCGCGCTGCTACGCCGCACGGCACGGACAAGAGTGTCTGTGCCACATTACCCCTCGGCATTTGCTGAGGTGTGGAGTCTTCGCCGTTCCAATGTGGCACAGACACTCTTGTCTGTGCCCGGCGGCGAAGCCGCGCCTTTCGACGGCTGAAGCAAACAGTGACGACAACCCTCGTCGTCATAATGATCGCACCAACCCAGCCATGCCCGACATCACCAGCCCCACCTTCAAAGCCGACCCCTTCCCCTACTACGCCCAGCTCCGGCGCGAGTCGCCGGTGCACGAGGTCCTGCTGCCCGGCCGCCAACGCGCTTGGCTGGTCACGCGATACGCCGACGTGCTCGCCCTGCTGAAAGACGAGCGCTTCGTGAAATCGCCCGCCAATGTCATCGCGGGCGACAAGAGCTACCGCGAGCCGTGGATGCCGGCCATGTTCCGCCCGCTGTCGCGCAACATGCTCGACCTCGAGCCACCGGACCACACGCGCCTGCGGAGCATCGTCCAGAAGGCCTTCACGCCGCGTTTCGTCGAGATGCTGCGCGATCGCGTCGAAGCAATAGCCAGCGACCTGCTGGCGGCGATGCAACGACGCAAACGGATGGACGTCATCGCCGACTTCGCCCTGCCGCTACCGACCATCGTCATCGCCGAAATGCTCGGCGTCCCCGCGGAGCAGCAGCATCGATTCCATCGCTGGTCGCAGTCCATCGTCGCCGCGAATCATTCGAAGTGGTCGACGCTGCGCGCCATTCCGAACGTGATGGCCTTCATCCGCTACATCCGCCGCCTGATCGCCTTGAAGCGCTCGCGGCCGGCCGATGATCTCGTCACCGCCCTCGTCGTCGAACACGAATGGGCCCACGAATCCGACGATCGCCTCAGCGATGACGAGCTCCTGTCGATGATCTTCCTCCTCCTCATCGCCGGCCACGAGACCACCGTGAACCTGATCGGCAACGGCACGCTGGCCCTGCTGCAACATCCGTAGGAAATGCAACGCCTGCGCGACGACCCGTCGATCATCGCTACCGCCGTCGAAGAGCTCCTCCGCTTCGGCAGCCCTCTCGAAACCGCGACGGAACGCTACGCCCGCGAGCCCCTCACCTTCGCCGGCACCCCCCTCCCCGCCGGCGCCCTCGTCTACGCCGTCCTCGCCTCCGCCAACCGCGACGAGACGGTCTTCGACGATCCCAACCACCTCAACCTCCTCCGCGACCCCAACCGCCACCTCTCCTTCGGCCTCGGCATCCACTACTGCCTCGGCGCCCCGCTGGCGCGGATGGAGGGGCAGATCGCGATTCGCGCCCTGCTACGAACCTTCCCCCATCTGCGATTGATGAACCAACCGTTGCGCTGGCGACGGGGGTTGGTGTTGCGGGGGTTGGAGGGGTTGAGGGTGAAGTGAGCGCGCTCGCTTCTCCAGTGCTCAACGGATTTTGAGAAGACCGACGTATCGACGAGAAGCAGGAGGCTGGCTCATCGCGGCAACGGTTCAATCGTGAACGTCTTCAACTGTCTCTTGTCAATGTCAGGGCCGCTCCACTTCGCACGACCGGGATTGGAAATGGTGGTCTTGGTGAGCGGTACATGATCCCAGTCCAGCTCCAGGTGGCCGGTTATGTTTGGATCGTTGATCGCCGTCGCATCGATAATCAATTTTTCGTCTGATGTGTAGTACTCGATGAGCGAACCGCTTTTCAGAGTCATTTCCCAGTGGCAGGTCCGGCCGGATTGAGTTGGGATCTCCCAACGGACCACGAACCTAGCCGCGGGCTCCGAAGTGATGCGAAGGTCGATCGGACGTTCGTTGCCGCATGGCATATTGAACCTGTTTACGGGCGCGCCTGTTTTCTCATCAAAATCGCTTTGTCCTTGAATGCATCCCCTCGAAGAACTGGTTACCACGTAGCGTCTTGACGCCTCGATGGATTGCAGCGGATCCCTAACGTCGATCAGATCATTGCTCGTGTTCAGATTCCAGGAGAAGTCCGAAATTTGTTTGCCATCTTGATCGAAAACGCGGCAATGGACCTGCGACTGCGGGCACCTGAGCGCTATCAGATGACGCTTGGACGTGTTTTCCGCGTGCAGAAGAAGCGCAACCAACGTCATCAAGAAGATCAGTGCGTAGCGTCTTTGCAGTCGGCGCATTTGTCCTCCACCAGCGTCCGGATGTCCCCCAGGGTCGCCTCGTCGTGAAGTTCCTTCCGGGAGCCATTGGACTCCACGGCGATACCTTGCAAGTGAATTGGCGTGGTGCCATATTGGCGCCAGAAATCCGGACTCGTAGCCTTGGCATTGCGAACCACGGCGCCGACAAAAAAATGTAGGACGTTCGAGTCGCGAGACTTCAGAAACCGCTTCGGCTCGTCTTCCTTTAATGTCCAGAGGTCGCCGAACGTTACGATGTCATGATCCGCCTTGATCGAGAAGTTTCGCGTCACGGAGGCCGCATTGCCCGAGTTGATGACGGCCACCAACAGATGTTCTGATGTGGAGCCGACGATCGCCGCGGAAGTAACCGACCGCGGCACGGCGTTGGAGACAGTACTCATGATGAGGCCGATGACGGATACGAGAGTCGTAAGGGAAGCCAGCGTCGCCGCACCGTTGCCGAACCAGCGGCGCCAGTCCTGATAGCTCTGGCAATGCATGCACTTTTTCGCTTTATGCGGGATAAGGTCTCCGCAGGACACACATGCTGCCGTGGCACTAACGAGATACTTGCAGTTCTTGCACACACGTATCCCCTCTGGCAAGTTTTCTCCGCACAAAGGGCAGGCTGTGTCAGGCATTCGCTATCCCGATCTAGGAGTGTCTCCCTGGAGGTATTTCCCTACCCTTGTAGCCGAAATTAGTGGAATGGAAACTCGGGGTCAGGTCCAAAGTCGAGGGTGCCGAAAGACTGGCCATCGGCAATGCGACAAACACGCGTCGGCGCTTTCGACTTTGGACCTGACCCCCTCGCGAGGGTCGATACTCTCAAAAGCACCTTCCTCGCTGTCATGTCTCATGACATTCGTTTCTTTTTTCGTTTGTAGCAGCAAATGCCGGGGCCCGCACCGGGCCCCGGCTCTACTGCATCAGCCTAGCGGGAGCTTGGGGCTTCATCGCCTGTCGGCGTCTATCCGCCGTCGCCGACGGCGAGGTTCGTTGCCCGCCTTGAAGGTGGCGGTCACGCCGTCCAGCCTCTCCCCGAAGACGCTGATCGCGACGCGTCAGGTCTCCGGGACCAGCGGGACGGCCGCCATCGCCACCACCGCAGTCCGTTCGTCGTCCCCATGCTCGGCCAGGTGCCGCTGCATGTGCAGCGGGATGACAGGGCATGACGGATGTTGTACTTTCTTACGCGACATGGAACTCCTTTCTCTCAGGATGGGGTGAGTGTCAGGGCATGACCGCGGGCCACGCGGTCATGCCTGCTCGTCCCTGCTCGTCTACGGTGAGCCCTCCGATGACTGACTCCATGGGAATGGTGGAAACGGGAAGCGGAGCGGGAGTGCCAGGGGCCGGCGTCTGCTGCTTCTTTCTTACGCCGCCGTGTCTTCCCAGGTCGCGCTTCAGGTTTCCGACGTGCGAAGCCACGGTCGTGCTCAGGGGATTGAGCGCGACACGCTTGGCGATGGCATAGACCTCTAACGCTCCAGTGCCGGCGTTTGCCTTCCGGGAGTTGATGCTGAAGGTGAGGTTCTTTGTCGCCGCGGCGAGACGGTCCGCCATCGGGCGGAAAGCGTCGATGAACTGCAGGGCATCGCGGGCCTCGGTGGCATCGAAGGTACCCCCCTGCAGCTCGGGGTTGGCCTCGACCGCGGCCACGGCCGTGGCGATGAACTCCAACGGCACATTCTGGTGCCTGCCGACGAAGATCGTCGTGTCGGGGTGGGCCTCCGCGAAACTGGGGATGAGCGCCAGCATCTCGTCGAGGGACTTGGCCAGATTCGCGGCGATCTGCTGATAATGGGCGATGGTTGGGGTCTGTGCCGGCACCGGATCGGCCGGTGGCTGCGGCACATCCCCCGTGGCTTTCATCGTGGACATCTGCGTCCTCCTGTTGAAGGCCGCGAGCTCGCGCCACACGCGCGGACGCACGGCCGGGTTACCCGGACGGCCCTGATCAGGAGCCTCCAGGCATGCGGCACTCGTACGCGTGCCGTTCGGGTATGACGGGGAGCGACGCAGCCCGCAGAAACGCGCTCCACAAAGGAACCGCACAGGCTCAAAGCCGTTCCGCGGCGATTGGCGTCTGAGGCTGGTTGCGTCCGTCTCGTGAGGAGGAGAGACGTGAGGACGGAGAATCCCTACCCAGAAAAAAAGTGGGACTTATAAGTCCCATACGAGGCATTTCGCTCTCTACGGAGGCGTGGCGATGTGCCGGAAATGTTCCTTTTTCGCGCAGTCTGGAGCGAGGGTGCTGGTAAAAAAATTCGCACCCGAGCAAAGATGGCGATGCGCTGATCGGCCAGAGGGGGGATTTTTAGCTGGCCGACCGGCGGGAAAGTTGGATGGCCGTTGACACCGGAGGGGTTCACCGACCCCCGGAGGCCATTCATGGGCTCCACAAGGCCATTCACGGGCTCCGCGAGGCCATTCATGGGCTCCACCAGGCCATTCATGGGCTCCACGAGGCCATTCATGGGCTCCACAAGGCCATTCATCGGCTCCACCGAGACCATTCATGGGCTCCACGAGGCCATTCATGGGCTCCATGAGGCCATTCATGGGCTCCACGAGGCCATTCATGGGCTCCATGAGGCCATTCATGGGCTCAACGAGGCCATTCATGGGCTCCACGAGGCCATTCATGGGCTCCACGAGGCCATTCATGGGCTCCACGAGGCCATTCATGAACTCCGCGAGGCCATTCATGGGCTCAACGAGGCCATCAATCGACTTCGCGAGCAGGTGATATCACTCCCGGAGCCCACCCTCACCTCATTTCTTCTCGGTGATCGTAGGGCTCGAAGTGCGGAAAGACTGGACGACGTACGCTTAGAGCGCACCGGAATCGACGATCAGCGTGATCGGCGGGCCCCCTGCCGGATGACTTCCTCGATGTGGCGTGCCGTGTCACGCCGTCCGCTTCGCCCCGCCTTCGTCGCGATGAGGTTCCGTCGCGCGCTTCGGTCCCCATGCGCTTCGATCGCCTCTCGTGTGACGTCTGCGATCGTGCTACCGCTGCACGTGGCCTCGTGACGCAACTTCGCGTCCAGATCGTCCTGGAGCTTCACCGTGGTCCGCCTCATGGTATGCCAGCGTACCTACGCCAATCGCGTACGTCAACGCGATGTCGGTTCCAGCATTCGCCTCATTTGGCGAAACGAAGGCCCGGCCCCTTCAAATCCCGCCGGGCTCCGCGGCCGGCACGGCTCTGACGTAGCTCCGAGCGCAAGCCACGCAGCGAGTTTAGGAGTGAAGTAGACTTCTGGGCCACGCCATGGCGCTTATCGCGAGAGAGAAAACAATTACGGTGTTCGCTCCGCAGGGTTGCCCCCGATTGTCGAAGTAGCCGCGGGAACATCCGATTCTTCATACAGGATCTCTCGGCCGTCGTGAGCCTTGAATATGTAACCAGCGGGCACTCTCCTGACCAAGTAGTTCGGTGATAGAACGACCTTCCCTCCGGCGTCGGGCAGATAGACGATGAACGCTGGCACACTCAATCCACCGCACTTAGCCTGCACCCCCCGAACAATGTCGAGAGCCTCCTCCAGAGGAACGCGGAAATGTTCTGTCCATGCGGTCGGAATGAAATGAATAAGGTAATACGGGAGGACGCGGTGATCGACAAGAGTCTCAAATAGCTCACACAGTACATCGGCGCTGTCCGTCACGCCACGCAGCATCGGCGTGTGGGAACCGACGATTATCCCACGATCAACCAGTCGGGCACACGCCTGAAGCACCTCTTCCGTTAACTCATATGGATGCGTGAAGTGACTTATCACGTAGAACGGCTTCGCCGAGGCAAGGACGTCAACGAGTTGCGGCGTGATCCGTTGCGGCATCATCGTGAGGACCTTGGTATCGATCCGCAACCGACGGACATGCGGAATAGCGCGCAATGAATCGATGACATACCGAAGGCGGTCGTCACTCAGAATAAAGGGATCGCCGCCGGACAGGATGACCTCTCGCACAGCCGGGGTCCGCGCGACAAATGCAATGCCCTCTTCGATCTCGCGACGATTCCACGCTCCCTCGCCGTCACCGACCATCCGGCGGCGAAAACAATATCGGCAATACGCTGCGCACATGTGCGTTACGCGAAAAAGAGCGCGATTCTCGTAGAAACTCGTAATCGCGTGAACCGGATTCGCCTGCGGCTCCTCTTCGCCTATGCGATCGTCGCCAGATTCGATGCCTGAGCGGAGATGTTCACCTTCTGTCGGCACGAAACAAGAAGAAAACGCCATCCACGCACCGCGAACATCGCGATTCAATGCATCTTGCAGCGCTAGAATCATGTGTGGCGTTACCTTGAACTCGAACCCATGAACGGTCAGCTCACGGAGAGCATCTGACTCCGGAACGACCGGCGCGCCAGTCCACTGCAAAGCTGCGTTGAGATCGTCAACCGAATGAAGTGCGTTACGCAGTTGCCATGTCCACGAGTTCCAATCGACTTCGGTGACGGTTGACCACGGCGAAAGATCCCGACTCGTTCGGTTCATTGCAGTTCAGCGGCGCCAAGGCCGTCTAGGGGTAGCATCCTACTAAGCACGCGCTCTGGTGGAAGAGCGAGATCATCCAGGTTGCAGAGCCGCCACGGTAATGGCAGGTGTTTGGGTGGCTTCTTGGCGCCAAGTCTATGAAGACGCATGAGTATAAGTTCGTCTCCGGAAGAATAGCTCGTAGTTACGCCCCACAGCCAGCGAATCGGACCTTCGTCTTGTAGTCCAAAAAACACCACGTCCGACAGCCAATTCGGCCACGTATCCTTGTGGCAGTAGTAGAACGCGTCGTTCGGACCTGAATGCAAGGCATCAAGATACTGATCGAAATATTGTGATTCAACGTCGCGTCGTAGCATCGCTAACCGTTCCTTCCCCCTTGGACTGTCTGAGGCATCAATGATAATCGTGCGTCTCAAGACGACATGGTCACCCTTCACGAAGTCTCTAAACCCGAAGAAATACTCTTCCAGCGGTGTCTTGGGAGACTCAAGATCATCCGCCTGCCGTTCCCAAAGTGGCCAGTCACGAGGAATCTGCCTCGTATAGATATGCATGACTAGCGAGGTCCCGTTCCCCTTGTTGCTGCGTAGCCGCAGCGCACGAGTTCGCATTTTTGTGAGGAGATAAACATAGTCGTCGATCGTCACAATGCGCGCGCTGCGACGACTGAGTGCGCTACGAAGGGCAAACCGACGGCTTAGCCATTGCCATTCGAAAATCTCTCGCAGACGTGGCCGAAGCCGGACGAACGCGCCAAGGATTGCCAGCCCGATCATACCCAATACAGCCGTGACCACCTTGGCGGAAGCATCTTTTAGCTGTTGACGGAACCATGTGACGATACCTGTCCAACCGAACCCCTGTGGCCCGATCGGTAAGACACGCCCTTTGACGACGTGGCGGAACACGATTTCCTTCGGAACGTCACCGTGCTCATCAAATTCTGTCGGTCCTGCTGCTCCGGGATAGTTGATATCCTTCAGCTGTTGCTGAATGGCTACCGACGATGGGCCGGCCCGTCTCATCGCCAGCACAACAATCCCGATCGCATCGTAGCCACTGTCGGCACAAAGCGTCGGCTCGGCGCGATATTTGTCTTTGTATCGTTCGCGAAATCGCTTCACGTTAGGGTCTGCTTGATTGGGGCCTTCCGTCGACGAAAAGATCACTCCTTCGGCTTCAGGGATCAAAGTCTCCGGTGCGTCGAATGCCTGAACTGACAAAACCGGAGTGGCAACACCTAACTCCGCTTTTTGTCTGACGAATGCAGCGAGCGATGTGCCGTACCCGACTAAGTAGATGCCGTCATACGATTGGTGCTTGATTTGCGCGATCTGTGAGCGAAAGTCGACTGTATTCGACTGAAATCGATATTCAGTTACGTTCGCACCCGCGTCCTTCGCCGTGCTCATGAATGTCTTTGCAAGACCAATGCTGTACGACTGGCCGATCGCGACGACCGCGATCTTTTTCCAGCTGAGAGTGTCCGTCGCAAGGCTCGCGTCGGCTTTCGCCTCATGAACGTCAGATTGCCAATTCCTGAATATGAAATTTCCCATTTCGGAAATCGCTGGCGCAGACGCACCCGGTGAAAGGAGCACGATGTGATTTTGCTGTGCAAGCGGAGCCATCTTAAGTGTTGTGTCGCTTGAAACGTCACCGACGATGACCTGCACGCCATCTTTCGCCATGCGATTGAGAGCATCGGCCGCGACTTTCGGATCGCTCTTCGCGTCGACGAAATCAATAGTGATTGTTCTGTTTCCGACTCCGCCAGATTTGTTCGCTTCCTCCAGCGCAAGATCGACCCCATTCTTTGCGGCTACTCCGTACTTGGCAGCCTCTCCAGTGACCGAGAGAATCACACCGATGCGCGGCGGCGCTTGAGGGACAGGCTGTTGAGGTGGCGGAGCTTCCATCGAGGGCGCAGTTTGAGTCGCTGAAGCTGGAGCCGGGGCCGGCTGAGAGGAACTAGGTTGAGGCACAGGTCCCTGCGCCGGCACCGTGACGGCGATGGCTAGAGCTAACGCGGAAACGCATATCCGATAGCGCACAGAAGCCTCCTCGATGATCTCTTCACCTATGGAGTGACGCGGGAGCGCATTTCCCTACCCACCTAGCTGCTAGCTTCACGTTGTTCACCGCACAAAGGGGTGCTGGTATCGGCGCGAGCATTCGTGGAAGCAGCGCAACCGGAGGCGAAGAGGCGAAGTAGTCGCCGAGCGCTGATATACCCTGTCTCAATTCTTAGCCTGCCGACAGGGACCCCGAGTCTGGACTCTGATTCGACCCGCTGACCCCGGTCGCCTCCTCGTGGTACGCGAACCTGCGTCTCGGCGCGGAAGATCCGACCAACCGCGAGAGAACGATTTATGTGGTGCCCAGGGACGGAATTGGATCGTGACGGGGTTCGCAGTTTGTGTAAGTTACTGATTCTACGTTACCCCAGAAGCAACGAAGACGCCAGAAAAGCCGGGGTCACACACGTATTACACACGCGGCCCCGAGCTTCACCGCGCTTTGCGCCATCCCTCCGGCAGCTCCGGCATGTCCTCAACTGAAGTAGTCCAGCGCAGCTTGCGAAGGTCGTTCAGTTCCGGGAACCGCGTGAGCCAGCGCTTCCGTAGTTCGATCAGATCGTGCTCCAGTTCGAGATAGCGCGGCTCGCCCATGTCGTGCTTCGTGTCGCCGGCGAGCATCCCGAGGGCCACCGCAAACTCGCCGAGGACCCACGCAGGATCGTGCGAATTGGCGCTGATGAGATCACGCAGCACCTGCACCTCACTCCCCGAATGCTGCGGCAATATCTCGTTTTCGATACTTTCGTCGTCGTCTTCGGCCATCGTTCTCTTCTCCGGACAGCTTGGATTCTACGCTCGTCGATCCGCCAGAAACGCCAAAAGCGCCCGACACCTCACGGGATGCGCTCGCCGGGAGTACCATCTTCCCGCCGGAAGTGGCTCCGGCTCACGCGTTCATCGAGGGACACGCGGACAGCAACTCCCCCTCACTGGGGGACTCGTGGAATTTCAGCCTAACCTCGATGAGAACTACTTCTACTCGGTCAAGGAACTAGCGTACCTTTGGAATCTGAGCGATGAATCGATTCGTCGGGTTTTCATCAAAGAGCCGGGAGTGATGATCCTTCCGACGCAGCGACCAGGGCGGCGCATCTACCGCACACTCAGGATTCCGGGCCAGGTAGCGATTCGCGTTCGCAATCGAAGCACGGTAGTTGACTCCCGGCAGTGAGAGGCAGTCCCGCGCCGGTCACATCGGCGCGGACATAACGACATGCTGATCGACTCTTCCACTCAGACCGTAGACCTCCTCGAATGTTTCTTCTTCGGAGGCGTGATCGGAGCCGCTCTCGCCATCGCCGCGATCTTCTTTTTCCGAGCGAACCGTGGTGCTCTCGATGCGATTCTTTCTCCAAAAGTTCCGCTGAAAAACGTAGCCCCGAAGACGCTCGTGTACCGCGCGTCAGGAACGGCGCTCGCGGCCGGAGGAAGTTACCGACCCGAGGCGGGAGACCTTGTTGTACATCTCGATCCTCGTAGGATTTCACCGTGGATTCCTGCAGCACGGCCAGGAGCCGGGAGGGATGCGACAGATAGGTACTTCACCGTGGGGTACGAGCCCGATCCGCTCAGGATTCACACCTTCGTCCGCACGTTTCGTGAAGCGGGAAGCGAACCGGTCAAGCTCGATGCCTTCATCGCGAAGCACTGCGGCGTCCTGCTCTGCTACTCAGCGCGGCCCGATTGTACGGACATCGAGAAGACATACGGGGTGAAGTTCTCCGGATTCGTTTTTCCGGAAACCGTTCAGCCCGAACCGAAGGACGACCGCAGCCGAATCTCTCGCAATCTTCAAGCTGAATTCGAATCAATGCTCGCAAGAATGGACATGCTTGCGGTCGGCGAGAGCCTGAAGATTCAAATCATGGCGCGCGAACATGCCTTCCTGGCCGCCCACCCGGAGATCAATACCGACGACGGAATCCGAATGCTCGTCGATCTCATCCAGCAATTCATCGACCGCGCGAAGTCCGCGCAGTAATCAATGTTCGACCGCCTGCTCCGTACGCTCCCGCAAACGCACATGCACGTCGTGGGAAGCTCCGGCTACGGCAAATCGAAGTTCCTCGAATGGTTCCTCCAATCCGCCTACCACGAGCGAAAAGGCTTCTGCCTCATCGACTGGCACGGCACGCTCTACACCGCTCTCCTTGAGTTCCTCGCCTTCCTTCGCACCGATCGCCCCGTCTATCTCCTGAACCCGTCCGATCCTGAGTTCGTCACGGGCTACAACCCTTTTTACACGGACGGCGTGAGCGACCAGGACACCATCGCCGCGTCAGTCGGGCGACGCTTGGAAGCGACGCTCAAAGGATGGGGAGCTGAGAACGCCGACGAAACCCCGCAGCTCTCCGAAGTCCTCCGCCACGTCTACCAGTTCGCCGCGGAGACCGGTGAGACGCTGCCGACAGCCTCGCTTCTCCTCCATCCTGAGAACCAGCGCCTCCGCGCGTATGCCGGCGACGTTCTCCGCGACACTCATTCGCGCGATACCTGGAGGGCGCTCTTTCTTTCGAAACAGTCGGACAACCAGTTCCAGCAGCTCGTCGCATCGAGCCGCCGCCGAATCGACCGGCTGCTCGCTTATCCGCCCGTGCGACGAATGCTCGGACTCAAAACGCACAAGCTCGACATCGCAAAAGCGATCGACGAGAACGCAATCATCCTCGTGAACCTCGCCCCTTCGCGCGTCCTCCCGAACGAAGCTGCCCGGCTTCTCGCTGCGCTCCTCTTCAACGAGTTCCGGGAGATCGCACTTCGAAGGGCCGGCACAAAGAAGTCCTACATTCTTTGCCTCGACGAGTTCCACGAATATCTGACGCACGACGTTCCGGCAATGCTCGACGAAAGCCGGAAGGGAGGGCTGAGCCTCATCCTCTGCCATCAGCGTTTCGGACAGCTCGGACGCGACGAAGAGCTATCCGATGCGCTCGCAAGCGAGGCTCAAATCAAAGTCGTGTTCGGTGGTCTTCGTTTCGAAAGCGCCGCCTCGCTCGCTCAGGACATGCTTCTCCCGACAATCAACGAGCGCCAGATTGTCGAGACGTACTACCGCATGGTCACCCGCCACAAGCTCGAACACATGATGACCTTGAGCAACACCAGCTCTTCGACGACCGGACGCAACGTCTCAGCAAGCGTCACGACGAGCGAAGAAGGACACGCCTCGGAGACTGACGGGCGTTCGCAAACGTACAACTCGGCTTTCAGCCAGACGATCGGCGAGCAGGCGATGCTCATGCCCTACTACGACTACGAGAAGAGCCACGACGCGGAGCGGAGCCGGGAAGAGAAGGTCTCCGACGCCGCGAGCACCTTCACCAGCCTCAAGAAACGGGAGTGCTACGTGAAGCTGCCGAACTTGCCGCAGGCCCGGCGCTTCGTCGTTCAAATGCTCCGGCAGAACCGCCTTTCCGATGCCGAAACGCGCGAGTACGAGAGACGGCGCTACCTCGCGCAAAAGGCGGTCTCTCTCGCCGAAGCGGATTCGAATCTCGCCGCGGATCGCGAAGCGTTCATCGCGCGCGGGCAAATTCGCCCGAAGAAAAAGCCGGCGTCAACCTCAACGCCGCCCCGGATTTGATCCGCCAGTTACGCCACAAACCCAGCCTATCTTGCGGATTTCTGACCGCGCGTTAACGTAAATGCGTGCCCGCAAAACTGACAAAAGACGACGAAGAAATCCTCCGTCATTTCACCAATTTCTACCTCCTCACTCCTTCCGAAGTGCAGGCCCTGACCGGCCGCAATATCGTGAGCGTTCGCCGCCGCCTGCAGACGCTCGGCTTCGCCCCGAGGAAGCGCGGCCCCACGTCGACCGAAGGGCTCGGCTACCTGCGCTCTGTTGATCCTCCCGACAACAAGTGGGGCGAGATCATCTGGTATCCCGCGCAGCCGACCTTCGATCTTGCCTACCGCTCCGGCTGGATATCCGAACGCGTGCATGCGGTCGAGCGGAAGCGTTCGAACAACAAGCTCGTTCATGACCGGCTCGTCGTCTCTTTCCATCACATGCTCTGGAAGAAGTACGGCTCCGCGCTCCGCTGGACGCAGCACCACTACAACCTCTATGACCGCTGGGGCGAAGGCCCGGATGAACACGTTCTCGCGGACGGCTTTTTCTACATCGAATCCGCAGGCTCTTTCCCCTCGTTCTTCCTCGAAGTCGAGAACACATCCGAGCATCACTACGAGGACCGCCGCGCCGTCTCCGCTCGCGTGAGGAAAGCGGAATCCTTCCAGACCTACTACGACCGCGGACTCTTCCAGGACAAGTTCCACTATCCGGATTTCCGCGTCCTCTTCGTTGTCGCGACGCCGAAGAAGGCTCGCAACTTCGCCGCGAAACTGCATGCGCTCGGAGGAGTCCTCGACAGCCGCAAATTCTGGATCACCGATTTCGAAAGCGCCCTCTCCGGCGACGAGCGCATCTACGTCACGCCGAAAGACTACGAACAGCGCGCCTACTCCCTAACCGACACGCAGTTGCTATGATGAAATTCGCACCCCTTAGGTCGGGCGGAAAGCGTCCCGGCCGCGCTCCCAATACCCGCCCCTCAGGGCGTTTCCCGTCCGCTGTAGGGGCGGGGTTCGGGGCTTCCCTATGCTGATTCCTCTCGGGCTCGGCCGTCGCCTTTGGGGCTGGGATTCGCCCTTCGAGATCGACAGCACTAAGCGGACAGCCATCATCGGCGCGACCGGCTCCGGCAAGAGCACGCTCCTCAAAAGCATCCTTGCTTCCTACCTCCGCTCCGGCGCCGGCTTCACCCTGCAGGACCCGCACGGCGAGCTCGCCGACTGGACACTCGGGATGGTCCCGCGCGATCGCATCAAAGACGTGATCGTTTTTGCTCCGACTCCGGACGCCGATCGCTTCGTGCAGATGAATCCTCTTCACGGCCGCGAGCGATACAAACGGGCGAAGGACGCCATCGAAGTCGTCGCTACCACCTGGGCGAACTCGTGGGGACCGCAGTCCGACTTCATGGCGAGAAACATCGCCGAGGCAATTCTCGACGTCGTTCCCAACCCGACGCTTCTCCACTTCGACCGCGCCTTCATGTCGCGCGACTACGTCGAGAGGCTATCAGCCCGCGCCAAGAGTCCGTACGCGCGCGCCTATTTCAAAAAGACTCTCGAGGAGTGGGACAAGCGCCAGGCTGAAGCTGCCGGTGCACCTCCGACGAACAAGTTCAACACGTTCATGCAGCCTGTTCTCCGGCATGTGATCGGAGGAGTGACCGGCCTCGATTTCGCCGACATTCTCGACAGCTCGAAGATTCTCGTCTGCCGTCTCTCTGTCGGAGAACTCGGCGACGACATCGCCACCATTCTCGCGCACCTCATTCAGTCCGAACTCCTGCATGCCGGGCTTGAGCGCCAGAAGACAACGCGCCGCCCCTTCCACGCGCTCGTGATCGACGAGTTCCACAAGTTCACCCGCGGCCGGAACGCCGAGCAGTTCCTCAATGAGACCCGCAAATACAACATCGCCCTCACGATCGCCGACCAAGGAATCGAACAGCTCCCGGAAGGCTCAGAGCACGCCGTCTTTACGAACGTCGAGTCGCTCGTGATCGGGCGAGTGAGCGGCTCTGACGCCGAGCGGCTCGCCAAGGAGCTTCCGATACCCGAAGCTCGCACCCTCCAGCGCCTTCCCGCCTTCCAGTGGTACGGCCGCACGCTCCGCGACGGCCTCACCACCGACCCGATTCCCTTCGCGGGAATCCTTCCCCCACAGCCGACAGGAAAGGAGGCCAAACGAAGCCGTGTGCTTGCCTGGACGCGGAACAACTACGCAGTCCCGCGCGAGATCATCGAATCGAACATCAACCGCTTCTTAGCCGCATAGGAGGGTGAATGTCCTCAGTCCTTCAGCCAGTCCTCGAACTCGAAAAGCAGCTCCAGGCCGCCCGTGAAACCGCCGTCCAAACGCTCCTCAAGCAACGCGACGGCATCGACGAACAGTTGAAGCAGCTCGGCCACGGCAAGCGCGGCCGCCCTGCCAAATCCGAGAAATCGAAGTAAGAAAATAGGCCCACGGGGATCCCCGTGGGCCTTCGAATCACATGACCGCAGCCGTTTCGTCGGCAAGCGTCCAGGCAAACGGCATATCCGCGAACCGCAGAAGCCTCCGCAGATCGTCCGGCAACAGCGTGTCGGGCTGCTCGCCTTTCGGAAGGAAGACGATATCGACGTGTCCCACCTCCGCCATCACGAGCTTGTGAACCGCAGCGCCGATCGCTTCCCGCCCGTATTCGTCGCCGTCGAGGAGCAACACCACGCGTCCAAACCGGTGCGCGAGCATCTCTGCTTGCCAGTCGGAAATCGACGTTCCCATGACCGCGACCGCGTTCATGATGCCGGCGCGGACGCACGCCAGAACTCCCCAGAATGACTCGACGACGATGACCTCCGTCCAGTCCTCAGATTCGACGCGGTGCAGGTTGTAGAGCTCGCGCGATTTCTGGAACCCGACAGGAAATCTCCAGCGCGGATCGCCGTTAGACTCGGCCGCGTCCGCCAGGCGTCCCGCGTAACCCACGAGCTGCCCGTCGGCGTTGTGAATCGGGAAGACAATCCGCCCCGCCATCGAGCCTTTGCCCGGAAAGAAACCGACGCCCAGATACTCGCACTCTTCCTCGTCGAAGCCTCTCGCCGCGAGCGAGGCGTGCCTATGGCCGATGTCCTTCAACTCGAATCCGAGCGGCTTATTCGGTGCGGATTCGACCTCGATTCTCTCGACTGGGGAAGCGGCACTGTCCCCGAAGGGACCGAACCACGCCTCCAGCTTCTCGCCTGCGACCCGGAGCGATGAAGCCTTTTCCATGTACTGCACGAATTCGAGGACATCCCCGCCCTTTTTGAGTCCTCCACCGCCGCGCTTCGCCGCATTCCTGCCGGCGACGCACGAAGACGAATGACACGCCCACACGTTCTTCCCGAGATCGACGTTGAACGTATCTTCCTTAGCCTCCGGGTCATGCGTGGGAAGAGGGCATTTTCCTCTCCCCGTCGTCCCGTTCAGCTTTCGAAGCTCGATCCCGTACTTCGCCAGAACATCACCCATTGTGACTCGCGCTTTAATGGCGCGGAAATCAGGCCGATTCTCGCTCATAGGTTCTCCTTTCAGTTGTCAGTGGCCTGACTTCACATTAAGGCGCGCTCCGTAGATTGCTAGACGCCGCAATCCGCACAATGCGCTAGATATCCACAGGCGTATTTCGCGCCTGTAGCCCCGGCGCGACACGTCGCGAGGGAACCAGTTAGCACTGGAGAGACCGCGAACTCGCGGAACGGGAAGGGCTTATCGCCCTTGACTGAAGCGCCACACGGTGCCCTACTATCGTCGGGTACCTTTCACTGGCTGCCTAACCGGCATCCACCGCGCCTACCGGCACGGCTCCGCTACCGACTATCGTCTACCGCTACGGTGCAAGGTACCCGACGCTGTCGCCTGCAGCCTGACCGGCTACAGGTTTCGCTCACCGCTCAGGCACCGTGTGGCGGACTGGAAGACTGGTTGACTGGATCACCTCCCTGCGCCCGGTGCCCGAAGCCGGCAGCCATTCCCCGCATGAGCTATTTGCACCGGGCGCAGGGAGGTGCCATACGCCACGGCGTATGGACGGGAGCCTATCGTTGCCGATTCCAGGCTGCTCGCTACTCTCTTAGGGCTCCGCTCGCGGACAAAGCCGAAGCCCGGCGACGAGAAACACTCTCCGGTCACGAATAGCATCGCGTGCGTTTCAGTGTAGCGGGCGGTCAAGGAACTACGACGCTATGAATGCCGGCAATTCGGTGGCATGCTTTAGATTCCGAACGTCACCGAATTGCCGGCTTCCTAAGGACGTTCCTCCTTGACTTCGCCCGCTCCGAACTGAACGCGGCGATGCGAGGCCACGGGTCCAGAGTTAACCTGAAATCCGACGTGTCGCCGCGCAACCGGACCTAGTCGAATCCGGCCAATCAATAACAACATGGGTTTAGATTTTTCCCACGCCAGGGCGCATTGGTCCTACAGCGGTTTCAACGATTTTCGAGAGCGTCTCGCCAAGCACGTCAACTTCAATCTTAACGACATGGATGGCTTCGGTGGAACGAGAGACTGGTCTGGCATAGACGACGCCCTTGTGCCACTGCTCAATCACTCCGATTGCGACGGACACCTGACTCCGAGGCAATGTCGGAAGGTGTTCCCGCGCGTTCTCGAAATCGTGATGGACTGGGACCTCGACGATGACGATCGCGCAGACGCAATCGAGATGGCCGCGGGTATGGCTCTAGCCTACGCGCAGGGCCAGAACTTCGAGTTCTGGTAAGAAACTACCCCGCCTCTGTGCGGGGTTTTTCTTTGCTCGCTTCACGTGGCTGCCTGAGCGCTCGGAACAGCGCGGATGACCCAGTGCCCGTCGTTTGGAATCCTACTCACGGGCTCCACAAAATCGATCGCGAACTGCTCGACAAATTCTCTAGCCGTGTGCACATCATAGTAACTTATCGTCACTGACTGCCCGTGCTCGGGCCGTTCAGCCGGCAAATGCCCTTGGCCCGCCGCGAGCTGTGCGCGCCGCGCTCCAATAAAACCTACTACGTCAGACGTTCCCAAAACCTCGTCGAGATTGTGCTCGTGCGCGCTGCCACTAAAACGCGCGTTCAATTGCGTTCTCGTGCCGCCGCCATTCAGAACAGGCACGATGTCAAACGTAACGTGCGAGTAGCCCTCAGGACCGAGGGGAGACACCGACACTTCCCGCGCCGCCCAATCGCCCACATTCGTCAGATAGAGTGTGAGAGATTGACGGCTCCCCGCCGCAAGGGCGAGCTCCGGGACAATCCGTGGTCGCTTCGTATCGACCATCTTCTCCGCTCCGATTCGCGCGGCCCGCTCCGCAGCCCACACGCCATAGGCTCCTAGCACAACCGCAAACATCGATGCAGCACCGAGAATCTTCGGAGCTGCGATGCCGGGCAGCAGCACGCTTGCAAACCACGCTGCCACACCCAGAACCCCGGACATCGCCGAAAGCCATGTCGTACGGAAAGCTCGGAAGAATTCTCCCGCTGTCGGACGCGCGGCGAGCGCCTCTTTGTCAGCCATTCTGGAATCGTAGCACCGCGCTCCCCTTGACGCCATCATTGCATCCCTTACTCTTTAGGTCATGGGGCTCCTTCCTTTCGAAGAAATGAAAACCGACCGGCAAAAACTAATGCGCAAGCTTGCCGAAGAAGGAAAAACGTACTCCGAAATCGGCCGGTTTTTCAACATCTCGCGTGCACGAGTCCATCAACTTCTAACCGGCTACAAGTCGCCCCTTGCCAAAACCGTACATCCAATGCCCGTTGGGCTGAAACCGCCTACCGCTGTACGACTGCGGTTACACAAGATCACGCCTAAAGACTACGAGCGCATGCTGACGGCGCAAGGCAACACCTGCCCGCTTTGCCTCCGCCAGTTCACTGTCGAAGTTGACCCCTGCATTGACCACTCCCACGACACTGGCATTGTACGTGGCTTGTTATGTCGCCGTTGCAATGTCAATTTGGCGGCCGTTGAAGATGAGGCATTTCTAGCCCGCGCCCGAACCTACTTACAGGATAAATCCCACGTCACTGAGTCCCAAAAAGCCGCCTAAAAGTTATCCACTTGACAGCCTTCTTGACGGCGTTAAACTTAGGGTGTTCCTTGAGTTGTGATGGTGTTGCGCCTCTGGTCATGCAGACAGTGGTAAAGAGGCACGGGAGAAAAACCCGTCGCATAGTGGCAAGCCTGCCGCCATCACACTCGGAACATTTGAAAAACGAGACAGCGCGGCGCGGGACATGCTCTCGCTTGCCGCGAGTGCGCTGAAGACGGGGGAAATATGCGAGCTGGACTAGTCCGGTTCGCGGGGCTTGGTACCTGGCCCTATAAATCAAGTGGGTTCGACTCCCACCACGTACGCGGACACGGACCTCCGACCCCCACCTCCAGCGCATTCCCAGGGCCTGCGGTTCGCTTCCCCGCGCTGTTTCTTCCGGTAGCAAAATTAACCAGTATCTCTTCTGAAAATGAAAAACGAACCAAGCACGGAACAGATGAACGTGTGGGCCTCAACCAAGTGTGAATCGTGTGGCGGTCATGGCGGCGGCCATTTCGAAGACTGCAAGCGCGAACCGTCGGGCATCCCCAGCATGACTGACGATCTCGAATGCGTCTGCGGCGATATGCAGAGCCAGCACATCGACGCGCAAAACCAATGCTGCATTCCCGACTGCGGATGCAAGGAATATGAATCAAAGCCTGAATCACACCCAGCGCATTCATGACTCGCTACCTAGACAAAGAAACTTCAGCCTATCTCGTTTCTCTCGGATGTAGGAGTGAGAGCGGAAAGCAGCTTACTTCAATTGCAACCGGAAGAGTAGCCGGGCGCTGGCAGTACATGGATTCCGTGGTTGACATACCGAAAGAAGAAGGCTGGGAACTTACTACTCCCGCCTTCGACCTCATGGACATCTTGAGGAAGGAAAATGCGGAGAAGATATGGCCTTGTTCTGGTGGATGTTCAAATGGTCATGTCTTCATCGGCATGGACAATGAGAATGCTCTCTGGGATGGATGCGAGAATTGCGTATCAAACGGTGCGTATTTCCCACAATGGGAGGCGGAAACAGGAAGAGTTCTACACGCCTTCCAATCCCACCCCGACACCTGGACGGAGGAAGTCGCAAAACTAATCAATCCAGAAGCATGAAACTAGAAGACCAGGTCTGCTCCCTCGACCTTGCAAAGAAACTGAAGGAGCTTGGCGTGAAGCAGGAAAGCTATTTTCGATGGCAACCTGCGGTCGAAATCAATGGAATCGTGGACGAATGGACGTTGGACGTTTCCCGGTTCGAGCCGTACTGCGCCGCCTTCACCGTCGCGGAGCTCGGGGAGATGTTGCCGAATGGCTTCAGCGTAAAAAAGATGCTGGGCGCACGATTCGGCGATTACTACTGCTATGCAAAGATAGGCAAGAGCGCACCTTTTTTGGAGTCTGCCCACACCGAAGCCGACGCTCGCGCGAAGATGTTCATCTACCTCATCGAGAACCAACTCCTAAAGGTCGAATCAATCAACCAATCCGAATCATGAAATGTCTACCCTCCCAGAACGCCATTTGTGCGATTTATCTGGCCGGAGCTTTCCTACCCGGCTCCACGTTCGCGGCGGTCTTAGCCTCGACACTGGCGACGCTCTGCGTGTGTGGGGTGATGTGTCTCCGGCTGCCGCCCGCGAAGTCCTCGCCTTCATAAACAAGCGGTTCCCGAAGAACACGCCCATCGTCCGCGAGGCCCACGCCAAAGCCCTTTCTTCCGAACCCGTCAAGCAGTGTGACATCTGCGACGGAACGAGAGAGATCGTGACCCCTGCCATTCAGTCCGGCGGCGAGATCATCGAAGAGACCTCCCGCCCCTGCCTCTGCACCAAAGCAAACTAAGTCGAAATCAAATCGTTTCCATCCGGGAGGGTTTACACGCAAGACTGCGGCGCGAGTTTCTGGAAAGGATCTCGCCCCCTCCCGGATACCAATCAATCACTCACATGCAGCAAAGACCGATCAAATTCAGAGCGTGGGACTATCTCACTAGCCAGATGTTCGAAGTTGTGGGTTTCTCTCGGCTGTCGAAAGAAGACACTGAAAACGAACCAGAATGGAAGCACTGCAAGGAGATTCAGGAGATTGCCGTCCGCCAATTCCGACCAGATGAAACCTTCGAGAAACCAAACTGGCGCTCTGCGAAAACCCTAATCCTCGAACAATTCACCGGCCTCCTCGACAAGAACGGCAAGGAGATTTGGGAGGGGGATTTGGTGGATGTCGGTGGCCAAGTTTTCCAAATCGGATGGTATGTACGCTCCGCCGCCTTCTGGCTAATCACCGTCGCACCACGCGCAAACGAAGCCTACCTTGCTTCGGGAGGTGTTCCGGCAAGGGACTACAACTGGCTCGATTGCGGAAAAGCCGTTTACTGGCACGAATCTAAGGTATCTGCGCCCGTCGAAGTCATTGGCGACATCCACAATAACCCCGACCTCATCGAATCGGGCGAGACCAAATCCGCAACATGAAAAAGGAGATATCTCAAGTCGATCGTGAGCGCGGCATCGTGCGCTGCACCACCCTCGACGAACGTTTCTACGGCCGCGAGGCAACGGACAAAGTGACGGGCCTCCCGATTGTCGAATGGCGGCCCAGCATTACATACATCGCAGGCTTCTACCCCAAGGGCAAGCAGTTCGAGCAGTTCCTGAAAACGAACGGCGACCAAGCCGACATCATCCGCGACCTCGCCGGCGAGCGCGGCTCGAAAGTCCATCAGGCAATCGAGCAGCTCAACAAAGGCGAGACGGTGAAGATGGACGACAAGTTCGTAAACAGCCGCAACGGGCAGATTGAGGAGCTTACCCCCGACGAATACGGCTGCGTCATGAGCTATCGAGACTGGTGGGAAGCGGAAGGCAAGGCCGAGTACGAGATCATCGAAGCTGAGGATGTCATCTGGCCCGAAGGTCCCGGCTCCGAACCCGGCGGCCTCCTCCACTTCGCCGCAACCCGCGATGTCCGCCTCAGACGGAAAAAGGACGGCTTGCCCGGCACGATAGACGTGAAGACCAGCCAGAACATCTACGCCTCGCACATCATCCAGGTCTCCGCGATCGCGCAAGCGTGCGGAGATAGCTGGCAGGCGATTCTCCAGGTCGGGTACAAGCGGAATAAACAGGGCTACAAATTCACGGAAGTTGCCCGCCGCCTCGACATCTATGCCGCCGCCCGGACGATCTGGGCCTACGAGACCGAAGGCGAGAAGCCCTTGCAGCGCGACTACCCGCTCGAACTCACGCTCGGATTGCCCAAGAAGCGGCCGACGCCGCACACCTTCAACGTTTCGCCCGATCTCAAGAAAGCTGCCGAGAAAGCTGCTCAGGCATCGCTCGTATCACTAACTCCAGAGCAAGCTGCATTCAGCGCATCCCCAAAGGTCGCACGAAAACAAACCAAGAAAGTTGCATAACCACCATGGGATTAGACCGCAGCAAATTCAAAATGAAAGGAGGAGACCAAGACTGGGCCACGATGTGGCCGGAGAAGGATCACAAGCTCGAAGTCGGGGACTCCATCCAGGGTCTCTACGTCGCCAAGGTTGAGAACTACGGCTCGAACGGCTCCAACGTATACATCCTCGAAGTCGAGGGAGAACGCGTCGGTGTGTGGGGCTCGACGGTCATCGACGAGCACATGAAGGACGTACCGCTCGATACCGAGGTAGGCATCGAATACGCCGGGACCTTCCCCTCGAAGAACCGGCCTGGCAAGGAGTACAAGAAGTTCCTCGTCGGCGTGATCGATAGCACCTTCGGCGAAGGCGAGGAAGTAGCCGAAGAAGAGAACGACACGCCCAGTCCGCTCTAGCCCATCAATCACCACGGGCAGGTAGTCGGCCTGCCCTTCCGCTCCACTACATGACATTCAATAACAAAGTCTTTCAAGTCTCGTTCGCTTGGGCCAACGACGGCGACGAGGTTGCGAACGATCGCTGCTTCACCGTTGAAGCCGAGACCGGCGAGCGTGCCATTGAAATCGCACGCGATCTGCTACCGAAGAAAGGCCGCGCCTCATTCTTCGTATACGAGGTGATCTGCCGAGTCTTTTCCATCGACGCCTAACCCATGTGCCAGACCTGCATCACAACCAACAAGTGCGTCCACTGCGAAGCCGATCTCGCGCTCAAAGTGCATCGCCTCACGGCGCTTCATGTCGAGTGCCTCTTCAAGCTCCGCGCGGCAGTTCGGCATTACAACCGGAACTCGATTCACCTGCGAAACGACATGCGGGCGGAAGGTTGCCCCTTCCGGCTCTCCGATGATTCCTGGACAAACTTCGCCGCTCTCCGGTACTTCGGTCTCGCGCACCATGCGGAGAAAGACAGCCCCCGGAGCGGGAAGTGGCTGCTCACCGAGCGCGGAGGGGCATTCCTTCAGGGCAAGATCGCCGTACCGCGCAAGGTGTTCACCTTCCGGGGCCATCCTGTCGATTCTCCTGAACCAGTGAAGCCCGTGCACATTCTCGAGTACCGGAAGGAGCTGCCGAGCTTCGAGACCTATTACGACTTCAAACCGGCCTTGTCGGCGCCGGCAAGGACAGCTAGGCTATTCGGATGAGAAACAGAGAAGACATTTACCAGTATTCGAAAGCCGGCGACTGTCTATTCGGCAGCTCAGACCCTGCGCCTGGAGACAACACCCGCCTCATCCTCGAAGTCCTGCTCGACATTCGCAATCAGCTTGAAGATTTAAAGGAGCGGATGCCAACGAATCATCCATGACCCTTCACTCCGAACAAGACGCAATCAAACAGGCGGTAGAGGCGGGATACAAACCAGGCATCCATATATCTCCCTGCGAGATTGAAGGTGTCGAGGCATACCACAAGGGCGACACTCTCCAAGACCGCGCCTTCTGGCAAGCACTCGGCAAGGCGAGGGGGTGGAAAGAGGAAAAGGGGCGAAGAATTGCAGATTGGCTCTACTACGCCCTTCGCTATTTTGAAACCCTGCTGTCGGGCGGGGATAGGAAAGCCTTCTGGCAATCACTCCCGTGACGATCACATTGCCGGGACGCGTCCCAAGCAAGAAGAACTCGAAGCGCATCGTGAATGCTGGCGGCCGGCCGCGGCTCATCTCCTCTGAAGCCTTCCTCGCCTGGCACGGAGAGATGATGCTTCACATTCGGCCTCACCGGCCGAAGACACCGATCGTCCGGGCGAGCGTTGCGATCACGTTCTTCGCGGAGAACCGCCGACGCTTCGACCTCTCGAATGCGGCCGAAAGCGTGATGGACTTGCTCGTCGATGCTGGGATTCTGGCGGATGACTCGTGGGAGGTTGTGCCCGAGCTAATGCTTAGATTCGGCGGAGTTGAGGCGAGAAAGGCGCGGGCGGAAGTGTCAATCGCTCAGCAATCGAGTCCAGATATACTTGCAGCATGAAAACGCGCGATCAAATCATGAATCAGGTAACTGGCCCGGATACTTTCGCAATTCACTATGCCAGCGCTATTCTTGAGGTTCTCCTCGACATTCGAGAGCAGAACTTTAAGATTGAAGCGCGTTTAGAGACGCTCAGCGAGCGCTCACTGCCACCACAAACGCCAAGATGACGCTCCGAGCCAAGCGCCGCGCAATCTATCCGTACCGGTGCCTAGTGTACGGACAGAAGCGTTTCTCGCTGGTCTACACCCGCGCCACCGAAAACGTCTGTGCGAAGTGCCGGAGGAATCGACCGACAGAAAATCAACCCGCACTCTTTCCGTCTACGGCGCGAGAGCCCGCCGAAGGTCACGCCGGATAGCCTCGCGGAGCTCGTCGTCCGATGATGAGAACTCGACCTGGAACGTGCGCATCCCGTGCTCTGTCTCCAAGCTGATACCGGGATTCGGATGTCCTCCGTCTTGAGCGATCGTGCCCGCAATTCCTCCCTGACCCATCGCCTCAAGTTCCTCGTCCGCGATTCTCCTCGCCCGCTGGCCAAATTTATCGAGTTGCGCACTGCTAAATATCAGTCCCATTCCGCTTTTATACACCCATGACCACGTTGCACTGCCGGGTATGCCACTCCGAATACCCCGACCAGGAGGCCTTCGCGAAGCACAAGAAGTGGTGCCAGGGCTTCAGCTCGCGCTGCCGGGAGGGTTGCCCCGGCTTTCAAACCGAACCGCCACATGATCCCGCTCACGAATGACCAGCTCCGCGAGCAGTTCCGGAAAATCTACGGCCGCCTGCCGGCGAGTATGTTCGAGCTGGAGCAGTTCAGGAAGAGCCGACCGACGAGCTTCTACGAGCCGAGGACGTTCAGACGGAAGAAGAAGCTCCGGAAATCACCTGTCGCTGTCACGGACACACCTCCAGCCGCCGATTCTGAATCCATTAGTCTCTCCGAACCGGAGCAGCAGTAGTTTTTCTCATCAGCGAAGTTTCCCCATCAGCGAGAGCAGCGTCACGATTGCCGCGCCGAACATCACGAGAACCGCCTGCCCGCCGGGAGTATTCAGCGTTTGACTCGCATCAGTCCAGTTTGCCGCCCTCACGCAGTTGATAAGCAAAACGATAGAACCAGCGATTGAGAAGTACTCGACGAGGACCCGCAAGGGACCGTCACGCGGCTTCGGTCCATCAGGTCTTTTCTTACCCAGGGCTTGTTTCATACTCTTCCTCCTACGGTCAGCAGGCAGCTCGGGTTGTAAAAACACTCCGCTTTGATCAAGTACAGTTTTGGCGGCAGTTGCAGTCCACGAGTTTTTTCCATGCCAAGGCTGACAGGCACACGATGCCCGGACATGGCAAGTAGAGTTGTTCAGAGGAGAGGGAGGGTTACGACGTTCGCGCGTCCCTTGTTCAGGGAGCACAAGTGATTCCAAAAGGGGAACCTTCTAAGTAGGAGGGACGAAGCGTTGGATTTCCCTACCCCTACCGCAAAAAAATCTCAGGGGTCACTCTTCCATCTCGTGAACTCTCTCCCGAGTTCCTTCAGGGCGTCCCAGCCTGCAGAGAGTTCGTGCTTGATCTCCCGGACGAACAGCCTAAGGCAACCAAGAAAGACTCGGCAAACGTGAATCCCGCCAAGGAGGAGCATCAAGAGGAGAAGAAGACCCAGCCAGAAAGCGATCAGAGGATGATCGATGGCAGTGCGCAAGACTGAACTGCTTATAGGGTCATTCATAGGAATATACCCATCGCCTCAAAAACGTCAATGCGAAAACGCTTAATATCCCGTCACCAATCTGTGAACATCGAACTCGCTGGCAGCTTGACGTTTTTAGTGGGTGTCCTACGCTGAAGGCATGTCCCGGAAGTTCGACCGCCGAAAGCAAATCGAAACCGCAGCCTTCCGCACCCTCCAGGCCACCCTCCGGCCGAAACCCTTCTGGCTCCCGTTCTTCCTCTGGCGTCCTGTCCAGGCGCTCGCGCTCAAGATCGCGTTCAAGTGATGCCGGCCCAGAAGATGTTCATCGTCCGCAAGTACGTCCTCGCCAAGGACGCGGCTCAGGCTCTTCGCTTTGAGAAGAAGCAGGCAGCCGATGACGTATGGCTCGATGACGATTGGAAGAAGGCTCAGCCGAACGCGGGCGCGGAAGTCATGGGATTCCAACACGTCCGTCGCAAATCAGTTCGTAAAAAGCATGACTAAGATTCAAACGCTGCCCCTCGAAAACCTCAAATCCCTGCTCGCCTCAGACCTCGGCGAGTTGTACCAACGCGACGGCATGTGGATCGCCCTTCCTTCCGAGCCATTGCGTTCTGAGAAGCCGAACGCCTGCTCGATAGCATCTTCCCCGGAACTCGCTCTCCATGGCCTCTACCACGTCGTCCACGGCACATATCCCGATGGCTAAGATTCAAACCGACAAGCAGCGGAAGCTCACGCCACAGCAGGAGCTCTTCTGCCAGTTTTACACGCAGAACGAAGCGCTTTTCGGGAACGGGACTCTTTGCTACGCGGAGGCATATTCGTTCGACCTCGACTCGCTCTCCCGAAAGTGCCCTGACGCTGATCACAGCGAGGCCGAGACTCACCAGTGCTCTCCGAGCGCATACGACCTGGCCTACCAGACCTGCAGTTCGAATGGCTCACGTTTGCTGAGGAGTGCCAAGGTTCAGGCCTGCATCACGAAACTTCTGAACGAGATGCTCCGTGACGAGGTAGTCGATTCACAGCTCGCGAAGCTCATTCTCCAGGACGAGAAGTCGGAAGCGAAGATCGCGGCGATTCGCGAGTACAACAAGATAAGGAACCGCATCATCGAACGAGTCGATCACACGACCGGGGGAGAGCCGATTCAAGGCTTCAACTACCTCCCGCCCGCGAATGACTCCCACGATCGCGCCGACGCCTAAACAGCATCTCGCCTGGCAGAAGTGGCTCGACGATCACACGCGTTTCGTTCTCTTCGGCGGCGGCGCCGGCGGAGGCAAGAGCTGGTTCACCTGCGAGAAGCGCCTTACCCGGGCCTACCAGTACCCCGGCATGCGCGCCTTCATCGGCCGAAAGGAGCTGAAGCGGCTGATGATGACGACCTACGTCACCTGGAACAAGGTCTGCCAGCATCACCGCATACCCGCTTCCGACTGGAAGCTGAACGGCCAGTACAACTACATCGAGTTCCGAAACGGCAGCCGCGTCGATCTGCTCGACGTAGACTTCATGCCTTCCGATCCCCTCTACGAGCGCTTTGGATCCCTTGAATACACCGAAGGCGACCTCGAAGAGGCCGGCGAGATCAACTTCCTCGGCTTTGATGTCCTGAAGTCCCGCGTCGGCCGGCACCTCAACAAAGAGTTCGGCCTTCTGCCGAAGATCGGGCTCACCGCGAACCCCTCGAAGAACTTCCTCTACGCTCTTTTCTACAAACCTTGGAAGGAAGGCACGCTTCCAGCTGACTACGCCTTCATCCAGGCGCTCTACGGCGACAACGAGCACACCGCCGATAGCTACGGCTCGCAGCTCGCCACCATCACCGACAAGCCGACGCGCGAACGACTGATGTTCGGCAACTGGGAGTATGACGACGACCCTTCGGCTCTCATCAACTACGACGCCATCATCGACCTCTTCACGAACACGGTGCCCGAGTCGAACGAAAAGTTCCTCACCGCTGACGTGGCCCGCTACGGTGGCGACAAAATCGTCATCCGGCTTTGGCGGGGACTTCTGAATTACAAAACCCTCGTGTTCCAGAAGCAGGGTATCGACGTCACGATCGGCATCATCCGCGACCTCCTCGCGTCAGAAGGCATCCCGTACTCGCATGCGCTCATCGATGATGACGGAGTGGGCGGTGGCGTCACCGACATCCTCCGCGGCGTGAAGGCTTTTGTGAACGGCTCAAGTCCGCTCGAACCGCCGACGAAGAGCGACGATGCGCCGAAGGAGCAGTACGCCAACCTGAAGACCCAATGCACCTATCTCTTTGCCGAGGCCGTGAACGCTCATCGAATCGCTATCCGAAGCAATGACGTGAAAGAACGAGCGCTCACCATCGAAGACCTCGAGCAGATGAAATCGAAAGACGCGGACAAGGATGGAAAGCGGAAGATCGTTCCGAAGGAAGAAGTGAAGCTGCATCTAGGCCGGTCACCCGACTTCGGCGACTCGCTCATGATGCGGATGTTCTTTGAGCTGCAGCCGGTCGCCTCAGGATTCATCCCGCCACCTGTCACGGGGCTGGTTCAGCCTTTTTTCCCAGGATTAGGGGCGTGACCGACCACCTTAACCGCATTACTGACGGCTCAATATAGTCTTTACGCCTACGCAAGAAAAACAAGCGCCTGCAATTTCAGCACTTTAGCGCCTACGCACTTATTTTACGGGTCTTCGCTGATAGAATGCGACTCAACCTGCCAAAGCATGGCGGTTTTTGAGTGCGTGCGCCGTAAACGCACCGGGGCCAACCGGCCTACTCGAAGCCGAGCATGAGCGAAGGAACCTGATCGTGTTGCTGCACGCCCAGGTGCTGTACTCGGGGCCGGAGCCGTAACTCCGGTCGGGTGTCACCCTTTACCGAGTCCTCGCCTCTTTGGGGGTCCTTTTTTGTTTTTAATCTCGATGGTGTTTTTTTGTTGCTCGGTCCGGAACCGCAGAATCTGTTCTGTGTTATCCGGTTGAGACGGAGCAAACAAAACTTCCTTGATTTCGTTCCTCAATATCGCATGCATCTGAGCGTTAATGAGGAGCTAAAAACCAATGACGAATGAGAGTTGTAAGCCAGTTTTCAGTAGTAGTCAACATGCACTGTTGACACATGTTGCTAAAAGTAACATCCTAAATCACTGATTCTAAACCTATTTATTCTAATTTTGCCATTGGTCGCAGATTGGTGCGTTTTCGCACCAGGGTGACGCCATCAACCGTTTTCGCGACTCTCAAACTTATCCCCAGCCAAACCTTTACCCCCGACGTGCGGTCGCTACGATGAAGGTAAAGCCCTAGCCAAACATCCTTCCTCCGGTGCCCTCATCCACTCCGTCCGTCTCCATCGATACGATCAAAGTTAACCTCGAAGCCGACCTCCGTTGGCGGGAGCGCCGGCATCCGCAGTGGACTACGATCTACCAGCTCTACCGCGACACCGTCATCACGAACCGGCTCACGCAGCGGCAGAGCGTGAACGTCCCGCTCATGAAGGAGACCATCCGGACGCTCCTCTCCCGCTCCGGTGAAGCCGCCGACCTCGCCTTCGAGGACTACGACAACGACGGACTCCGCGAACTCCTCATGAACGCCTACTGGGAGAAGGTCGCCGAAGAGAACAAGTACGAGCTCCTCGATGTAGTGGACAAGAAGAACGTCGGGCTCTACGGCCGCAGCTACACGAAGCTGAACATCCTCGATGGCATGCCGCGGATCACCGTCCACGACGCCTTCGACATCCTCGTCGATCGCTACGCGCTGCCCTGGAACATCGACACCGCCCGCCGGGTGACGCACGTCGGCATCTACCAGACCCTCTCCGACATCGCGACGAACCCGATGTACGACCAGGCGGCAGTCACGGAGCTGAAGGACTATTTCAAAAGCGATCGCGGTGTCGTGAAGTCATCCGAGAACGCGAAGGCAGCCCAGGACAAAGCCGCGCGCATGGAGAGCATGGGCGCGCCGGACACACTCACTCCTCTCCAGGGCGAGACCTATGTCGAGATGAACGAGATTCAGCAGAAGGTCTGGCACGAGGACACGAAGGAGGACGTGATCCACATCATCGTGACAGCCGAGGACCGGAAGCTCATGGAGAAACCGCTGCCTGAACTCCTCGGTGTGAACTTCTTCACCTTCACCTCCTGGACTGACGACGTGGAGGCGACCGATTGGAACTGCGACGGCGTAGGCGATGTCGTGCGCGTCCCGAACCAGATCATGAACGCGTACTTCTCGCAGCTCGTCGAGAACGGAATCCTCCGCGGCTACGGCATGAACTTCTACGACGCGACCGCGAAGGAAGGCTGGTCACCGGTCGGCTACGCTCCTTCGCCCTGGGGCTTCTACGGACTGCCCGGAAAGCCCTCGGAAGTCCTGCAGCACATCGAGATTCCCGAACTCGCAAGCCACATGGAAGAGATGGCCATGATGAAGAACATGGTCCAGACCGCGACCGCCACTCCTCCTGTCGAGAAAGGCGATACCGCGCAGGGCGCCCAGACCCTCGGCGAAGTGGAGCTCATGGTTGCGAAGGCCGACGAGCGTCTGAAGGACATTCCGAAGTTCGCCCGCATCCACGCCAAGCAGCTAGGCCACAAGTTCGCCGCGCTCGTCTCCGCAAACACCGACAAACTGAAGCCCGTCACCCTTTACAAGAAGTCAGCATCCGGCAAGTACTACGAGCAGGTTCTCGACCCGAAGATGCTCAAAGCCCCGAAGGGATACAGCTGCGTTGTCACCCTGAAGAGCGAGAAGGAAGCCGACTCTCTGAAAGCTATCCAGAAACTCAAGATAGCCCGTACCGAGTTCCCGATGAACGCGCCCCTCCAGCGCATCGCGAAAGAACGAATCCTCTCCTGGCTCGATCTGCCGCCCGACGAGAAGCGCGAGGTGATGGACTTTGAGGATCAAATGCCGGCCATGATGCCCGGAGCACCCGGACAAGGACTCCCCGGCGCGCCCGGCATGCTTCCGCCGCCCCGACCGGCCGTCGCAAGCGCCATAAACCCCGGCATACCCGCCTGACATGCTTCACGAACTACTCGAACGGCTCGGACTCAAGTTCGACGAACTCACCGCTGAAGAGAAGAAGACCTACCAGTCATGGTCGGAGATTTTGACCGCTCCCGAAGTCACGCTCGATGGAGTCAAACGACTCGTCACCATCGAGCACCAGCGGGCGCACGACGAGTTGCAGAAGCTCGACAACTCCAAGGACCGCGACCTCTACTTCAAAGTTCTCGCCCGACTCACAGAGACGCTCAAACTCTTTATCGAAACGCCGACCACGCAGCGCGACTCCCTCCGCTCCCACTTAAAGGAAGTTTTCCACATTGACATCTAAAGGTCGGTTGCTAACCTAAAATCACATGGACCAAATATCTAAAGAACGCTTCGACACTCTTCGCAAAACCGATCCGGCAAATTGGACTGATGCCGATCGCGAATTCATGACCGCGCGGCGTTCCTATCTCCCCGATGAGGAAATCCAATTCCTCGGCCTCGAACCAGCTCCCGAGCAGAAGCCCTACTCAAGAATGAACCTCGCCGAACTCCACGAAGTGGCCTCCGCCAAGAATGTCGTGCTCGACGAAGACGACACAACCAAGGCGAAGATCATCGCGAAGCTCGAAGCCGCAGACGCCGCCGCGCAGTAGCCCCTTCAAATTCACCCAGTCGCAAACCGCCCAAACCCCTTAGATGGGACGGGCCAACCTCATGACAGAGAATCCAAACCCTGAACTCAGGACGGATGAACAGCCGGAGCCTGTAACTCCGCAGCCGGTAAGCGAGCCGACTGCCCCCGCAGAACCCGAAACTACGCTTTCCGTCGATCCTGCCACGCAGTCGATCGACTACGAGACGAAGTTCAAGGAGTCCGCGCGGGAAGCCCAAATTCTCGCCGCTCGGCTTGCCGAGTTCGAGAACCCTCCTCGCAAGGAATTGACAAACGAACCAACCGACTCGGATCTCCAGGCAGCATTCCCGGAATGGGAAATCATGACGGACACCGAGAAGACATTGGCTCGCCGGACGTTCGCGACAGAGCGCCTCACCGCTTCGCTCCACGAGGAGCGCGAGCAGGAGAAGGCGGCTCAGCGCTGGAACACCGACCTTGAATTGACCATCGCATCAAAACCTGCCTTACAAGGCAAGGAGCAGGCATTCAAGGAGTTCGCGAAAAAGCCAACGCATCGGGGAGCGCCGCTCGAGACTCTCGTCTCAGCCTTCCTCTTCGAATCTTCTTCGAACCCGTCACCCATTTCCCCTCCGACGCCAGCACCAGGCTTACTGTCCGGCAACGGCGGCCCGCGAGAAATCGAGAAGCCGAAACTGCTCTCCGGCGCTGAACTCAAACAGCTTCGCGAGACAGATGAGAAAGGTTACAAGGAGTACGTAAAGACTCACGACATTTCTCAGATCGACTAAGTCGACGGTTGGTGAATCTCACTCACCAACACTATGCCCAGTGCATACGCAACAAAAGTAGCCGAAGGCTTTTCAGCCCGGCTGCTTAAGCACATCTACGAGTACGCCCCCATCGAGGCGTTCGTGAACCGTGACTACGAGGGCGAGATCAACCAGGTCGGCTCCAAGCTGAACATCCTTCAGCTTGCGAAGCTCACCGAAAAGACCTACACCGGCGCGAACCTTTCGCCCGACAGTCTTTACGAGACGAACACGCTTCTCTCGATCACCGAGAAGAAATCCTTCTACTGGTCGGAGAAGACGATCGACAAGTGGGCGTCCTACATCAAGGACCCGCACTCGACCGTCATCGCGCAGAAGGCCAATGAACGCATCAAAAACATCATGGCCTTTCTGTTCGGATTCTGGTCCGACGCCGCCGCAGGCATGTGGTACGGAACCTCCTACACGACCGGCACCGTCACCGTTGACGTGACGACCGGCGCTGTTACCGGCTCCGGCACCACGTTCACTTCCGGCATGGTCGGGAAGCCTTTCAAGGCTGCCGGCCACTCCGTCTGGTATCGCGTGAAAACGTACTCTTCGACCACGGCAATCGTGATCGAGGACGACTCCGACGACGAGACCTCCGCCTACACGGGCGGCGCGATCGGCTCCGGAGCGGCCTACGAAATCCAGGCGAACACGGTGAAGACCATCGACAACGCCGGAACCAATCCGTCGTTCCTCACGATGCTCTTGACGCTCAAACAGTATCTCGACGAAGCAGAAGTGCCGGATGAAGACCGCTACGTCTTCGTCCCGCCTGCCGCCGAGCCGACGATGCTGAAGGACGCCGGGATCAAACTCTCGGTTCCCGCCGCGTACCAGGAGCTCGTGAAGCAAGGCATGATCACCGAGCTTCTCAGCTTCAAGGTGTTCAAGTCCAACCGCGTGGTTGGCGACAACACCAACGGCTATCACGTCATCGCCGGACACAAGAGCTTCTTGACCTTCGCGGACAAGACCCTCGAATCCGGCATGGAAGAGGACCTGATCGGGAACTTCGGTTCCGCCTTCAAGGACCTCTTCGTCTATGGCGCGAAAGTCGCCGATGGCCGCAGGAAATTCGCAGCTCACGCCTTCGTGAAGTTCGCTTAGTAGCGACCATTCGCGTGTCTCTCATGGCCTTCAGGCCATGGGAAGGCACACGACTCAAAGGTCGCAATCACTCACCAATCCACATTCAATGGCCCGCACCAAATCCATCGTCTTCCCGAACTCCCTCGCCGAGTTCAGCACCCTCTTCGACAAGCTCCAACGAGCGGTTTCGAACGTCGTCCTCAATTCCGGAGGACTCGCGATCAAGACAGGCGGCTCCGCTCTCGTGAAGAGCGTGAACACCATCTATGGCTTCATCGACGGCGCACAGGTCTCCAAAGCCGCCGCTGACATGGCTGCTCTCGTAGGCACCGTGACGAATGCGAAGTTTAACGTCTTCGTCTTCACCGTGAACGCCGCCGGAACCCTGAAGACCTACATGGGAACGGAAGCCGCGACCTTCGCGGCCGTCACCTTCCCGACCATCACTGACGGCGAAGCAGTTCTTGGCTTCATCGTTGTGAATCCGACCGGCACCGGCAACTTCGTCGGCGGCACGACCGCCCTCGATGACGCGACCGTCGTCCCCGGAGTCGTCTACGTGAACACGCCCTGCGTCTTCGCGAACTACTGCTCCACGCTCTAGTCCCTCAACCCTGCTCCGAAACAACAGGGTCAGGGATTGAGGGAGTAGCGACCCTCATCAATCACCCACTTAATCCATGCACACACTCACCATCACGTCGGTCACGAAGCAGCACTCCATTCCGGACGACGCTGACTACCTCGACGTTTCGTTCTCAATCCTACGAGACGGCGACACGGTCTTCCAAGGCCGCCACGGCTTCCCGCTCGACACACCAGAGGAAGAGATCACCCAAAGCCTTGAAGCCTTCCTCAGCACCTATCTCGCGGACCAGGAACGCTCCATCACAAACGCAAAGGTCGAAGAACTTCAAAAACAGGCCGACGAGACGATCGCCAACCTCGAAGGCCTAGAAATCAATGCAGAAAGTAATCAGTAGACAGTTCGATATCCCCTACAACGTCGAGTACGTGCTACGTGACCAGCACGGCAATGTGAAGCCGATCTTCCAAGAGAACCGGCTCTTCACCTGGCTCATGAAGCACGGAATCCTCTCGCCCCACGCCCCGAAGATCCCGTTTCTCCTAGGCCACTGGGGCACGTCGAAGTCGCTCTCAAATCTTGTGACGAGCGCAGGCAAGGCCGGCATGGCTTCCCGCGCCAATGGCTCAGGAGGCGAAGCGGCCTTCACCTACATCGCGACAGGGACGGGAAACACCGCGGCGAACGTGGCCGATACCACCCTCCAGACGGAGCTCGCAGCTTCCGGCCTTTCGCGCGTAAGCGCCACCGCCTCGCGTGTGACGACATCAGTCACGAACGACACCGCCCAGCTCCAGACCACTTTCACCGTCACCGGCACCCAGGCCGTGACCGAGTCCGGCGTCTTGAACGCTGCCTCGACCGGCACCCTGCTCGCCCGCCAAGTCTTCTCCGCCATCAACGTCGTAAACGGCGATTCCCTCCAACTGACCTGGAAATTCCAGATGTCGTAACGAATGTCGCTCGATACCGCCAAAAACTTTGCAAAGGTAACGGTCTCCACCGGCTATGACGCCTCAGCGACGAGCATCGTGCTCACGACCGGCCACGGCGCGAAATTGCCCGCTGCTCCGTTCAATGCCGTCTGGTGGAACTCCACCGACTACGCCGATCCCTCCGACGACCCGAACGTGGAAATCGTTCGGGTCACGGCGATCTCGACCGACACGCTGACCGTTACCCGCGGCCAGGAGAGCATTTCCGCGAGCACGAAGAACACCGGCGGCAAAACGTACAAGATGATCGCCGGCATGACCGCAAAGACGGTCAACACCGACATACCCGCACTCACCGGCACCGGGTACGTACTCCCGATCGTCATGGGCTCAACTGCTTTCGCTCCAATAGATGCGACAACGTACTTCTGGGGATCAATGGCGCATACGCAGTTCCCCTCGACAACTGCAGGTTCAGCCCGAATTTATGTTCCCAAAGCCGGCACAGTTAAGGCTTGCTACATATTTTTTGATAACACCGTGGGCGCCGGAACACTGGCCTCAAATGAAAGCTCCACAATATCTCTGCGCCTGAACAACACGTCCGACACCACGATCACCGCTTCATTTAAGCAAGATGCCGCTCCTGCGGTTTTCAACAACACGGCCCTCGCCATAACGGTCGCGCAAGGAGATTACCTGGAAGTTAAGTGGGTCACCCCAACATGGGCAACCAATCCAACGCAGGTAAGAATCTATGGCTGGATATACATCGAATAAGCATGCAGTACGGATCACAAGCTCTCGGCTCACTTGAATATGGCGGCGTGCCTTTCACTATTGGCATAGCCTACAGTCAGACGCTCACGGAAACGCTCACGTCAACCGACACGCTCGCCAGGACGCCCAGCCGGTCACTAAGCGAAACCTTCTCACTCGTTGAAGCGCTTGTTCGAACGACTACCCGCGCCTTCACCCAAACAATCACAAACAGCGACACGCTGGCATCTCTGCAATTAGTAGCCGCGACCTTCACGCAGACCATCACTCAGCTCGACACCTTCCTCCGGTCGCTCACCCGATCGCTCGTAGAGAACGTCACCAACTCAGACACCCTCGCCCGGACGGTAACGCGCCTTTACACCGAGACCGTTTCAACCATCGATTCGCTCGCCCACGGCGCGGCGAAGACCTTCACCGAGGCGCTTTCATCACTGGACAGCATGATTCGGACGACCGGCCGTTCTCTTCTCGAAACAGTCACCGATTCCGATTCCGTGCAGCGCACCACCGCTCGGCTCTACACCAACACCCTCACTATTGCGGATTTCGTTCTCAAAGCTGCTTCGAAGGTTTTCTCTGAGGGCGCGTCGCTCGTTGATTCGCTCGTCCGGACGCCAGCTCACACTCTCCCCGAAACCATCACTGACACCGACAACCTGACCCGGACCACCGCGACTACTCGCACGGAGAGTTTTTCAATCACCGATACCGTCCTCCGAGGCATCGCCAAACTCCTCACCGAAAGCGTTTCCCTCATCGAGTTCTTCGTAAGACGCCTGAACGGGCTCCGCACGTTTTACGAATCGAAGTTCACTTCCCGCAGCAGTTCTCACAGCTCTAAATTCACCACTCGCGGCACGTCGCATACATCTAAGTTCGAATGAAAGGCACCAGCCAAACCAAGATCGATCACGACATTCTGATCGAGATCAAAACGGAAGTCGGCTTTATCCGCCAGGAGGTCAAAGACCTGAAGGAGAACACCACCGGCCGGATCACCGCTCTCGAAATCAACAAGGCTCCTGTCACCACGACAGCCGACCATGAAACCCGCCTGCGGTTGCTGGAACGCTGGGGCTGGAAGGCAATCGGCGGATTGGCCGTCCTCCAAATCGCTATCACCCTTTTCCTTGCGCTCAGAAAGTAAACCAATCCCCTTCGATGCCCGAACTCACTCTCAATCCAGCAGCATCATTCCGCGGCTTCGGCGAGGCCAAACGGGGCCGCGCGTACTTCATGCAGGGCATGGAGCAGGGGCTTTACGGTGCTGCTGCCCGGCTTTCAAACGTCTCCGTAACGGACAGCTCCATTCTCACCGGCCTTGCCGATGTCTACGGTTTCGCGAACGGGCTTCTGCCCGGTAGCAACGCGGTCTTCGCGCAGGATTCAAGCGGAAACATCTTCTCCCGTCTGCTCGGTACCGACACCTGGACGCTGTATTACAAGTTCATCGAGACCTTCGCCGGAGCTGGCCTCGTGGGCGGCGATGACGGCTTTCTCTGGAGCGTCGGGAACCGCTACCTCGCCCGCTTTTCGACCCAGTTCACGCCGTACAACACCGGCACGATCGCCGTCACGAACGGCTCAGCCGTCATCGTCGGAACCGGCACTGCGTGGCTGAGCGCAGGACTCATAACCCCGTTCCGAATCGTGATTGCCGGCGTGTTCTACCGGGCAAATACCGTCACCGACGACACCCACATCACGCTCTCAGCGGTCTACTCAGGCACCACCGCCTCCGGCTTGAACTACTCCGCCTTCGACTTCTCTCACTTTCAAGAGAAGTTCCAGGACTTCGGCTCGACCCATGAGATGACTGACAGCCCCGCGTACCAGTGGGCGCAACCCTTTCCCTACGAAGGCGACCTCCTGATTCCCCGGAAGAACGTGATGTGCCGCCAGAACAACGACGGCTCTTTCAACGACCCCGGCAATCCCGCCTTCGACTTTGACACCTCGCTCACGATCGTCTCCGCCGCGGCAGGCAGCAACGGCATTCTCATGGGCGTGAACAACATTCACGGCAGCAAGGGCTATCTCGTTCTTTGGGACAACTTCTCCGACCGCTCGATCGCGCCCTGGCTGAACCTGAACGACACGATTCTTTCCGTGCAGCCGTTCGGCGCAGGCTGGATCGTTCTCACCGAGCGGCGCATCGTCTACTCGAACGGCTACTCCATGAAGACCATCTCGAACGGCATCGACAGTCGCTTCGGAGAGAACGCCTTCACCACGATTCCAAACGGCATGACCGTCACGGACACCCGCGCGATCATCTGCAATCAGTACTCGGGCTATGCCCGGAAGCGCGGCGGCATTTACATCTACCACATCGACACGGACGCTTATGAGTTCGTGCCGATTCTCGACAAGTACGGCTACAACGCCACCCCGAACGCCGTCTTTATCGACGCCGACGAGAAAGTGAACGTGAGCTGCGCGACCGTCCTGCCTTCGAGGAAGTACATCACGAAGCTCATTTCCGACGCGCCCGCGAACGCCTCACTCATCACCCAGCCCTTGGGAGAGAGCCCCAATGGAAAGCACGTCGATTCAGTCAAGGTCGATATGGCAATTCTTGAAGGCGACGAGACGATCAGTGCTACGGTCACGGTGAAGGTCGCACCCATGAACCGCCGACCCTGGGGGATCCAAAAGGCGAAGATCGGGGGAGTCGATACCACGCACATCACGGTCGATGGAACGGCGCTCGGCGATGTCCAGGTAGGCGACGAAATCATCATCCTTGAAGGCGCGAACGCCGGGCTCTCCCGCCACATCACCGACATCACGGGCGGCGGCACCAGCACCGAAGTCTGGACGCTCGACGCCGCGATCACTTCGAACATCGAGGCGAACTGCTACATCAACCTCACGCCTTTCCGGAAGACGGACGCGAAGACCATCACGAGCGCGACCGAGCTCCGGGAGATGTTCTTCGATGTTAGGAACCGCTACAAGGGCAAGAAGTTCCTCGTGAAGCTTTCGTTCTCCGGCCTTTCCACGCCGATCGAAGTCCTCGACATCGACATCGTGACCGCCGACAAGAAACTTCAATCATGACGAACCCCACGAACCCCGAAGACGACAAACAACTTGAGATGGAGCAGTTCATTCCGCTCCTCACACAGATGCTTCGAGCCAAGCAGCCCCTCTCCGCTGCGCCCACCTTCACTCCGCGCAACTCCTTCGAGCAGTGGCAGCTCTACGAAAGCGGCTCGACCCGCCGAATCTATTTCTACGTCGCTGGCACCTGGCGATATGCAGCGTTGACGTAGCGCGACTGTCATCTAAAGTTAAATCAAACATCCACGAAACGTGACTCTCCTCGAAGCAAAACAAGCCCTCGCCCGCAAACTCGATATCGACTATTCAGACATCGCGAACAACGATCTTTTTTCCGATACCGACCTCGGAGACTTCGTTCAGGCCGCGCTCAATAAGGCCTGGGACTGGAAGCCGTGGGCCTTCACGGAAGGCGACTGGAAGACCGTCACGACCTCGGACGGCTACAACGACTATCCCGGCGATTGCGAGGACGAGAGCATCGACAAGCTCTACATCGCCACCTACGAATACACGAAGCTCCTCTTCCCGGATTACCAGAAGTTCCTCGTCGATAACCCAGACGCCACCGATCGCATCTGGAGCGAGCACCAGCGGTTCTACTTCTACAACGTGAACGCGGACACGGTCGGAAGCGAGGTCTGGTTCCGCGGCAAGAAGCGCGCAACCCTGCTCTCGGGCAGCAGCGATCTCCTTCCGTTCTCTCCCACGAGCGACAACCAGGAGAACTCCGGCAACCGGGCCATCGTCGGACTCTCTTTCGCAGAAGCTCTCGCCTCCGAGAAGCTCAAGAACTACACGCAGGCCGAAGCCGAAGAGAAGAAAGCCCACGCCATGCTGAACGTCGTCTGGGAACCAATCGGCGCCCGCAGGAGCGTCGAGCAGAGCAAAGACCGCCCCTTCTTTCAAGTTGACGACTTCTTCAAAGGCAACAACGGTCGAAGCACAAATATCGGCAACTTTCCTTAGTCCATGACTAACCCGAATATGCTCGATCCGAAGACATTCGAGCAGAACCCTTACTTCATCCGGCCGGGCGAGACCTCCGAGCAGTACACCGCTCGCACGACTCCGCTAAAACCAGCCGCTCCTACTGCACCCGTCCCACCGGACTACTCCGCAGCAGCGAACGCCGCCGGGCGAGCCGGCTTGGGCGCGGGCGACTACGCCTCACTTCTCGGCTCAACGCCCGAGGAGCAGACAGCCGCCAAAGACTCTATCGCGAAGCAGTTCGGCTACGACAGCGCGGACGCCTTCTTCACGGACGCCTTCCAAAAGCCGTCCCAGACCACCGAGCAGTTCTACAACGATGCCTACGCCGCCGCGGGTCTCGACAAAATCACAAGCAGCATCACGTCGAAGAAAGACATGTTGAACAAAGCGCTCGGCGTCGTGAACGACAACCCTTGGCTCGACGAAGCCTCCCGCACCGGAAGAGCGAAGCGCCTGCAGGAGCTCGCGACCGGCGACATTCAGAATCTCCTCGACGAATACAACCTGAAGCTCGGCAAGGTTCATGACCTCGTCTCAAGCCATGCAAATGACCTCGGCCAGGATGAGAAAATCAGGAACGCGCGGCTCACGTATCTCGAAAACACAGCGAAGGACAAGGCGTCCGCACTCGGAAGTGACCGCGCCCGCACCTACCTATCCGACTACGCCGCCGCGAAGAGCGGCGCTGAGAAGCCGAAGACCGTCACCGTCGGCAAGAACAGCGTCCTTTACCAGTGGAATCCACTCACACAGGACTTCGAACCGGCGGCACACGGCGTAGGCGGCGGTTCCGGCTCAGGTACCGGTGGCGGCACTGTCGTACCGCCAGAAAAAGTCTTACAGAACTTCAGAAGCGACCTCACGAAGATCAACCCGAAAACCGAGACACGCGAGGCCTTGCTCTCCAGACTCATTACAAAATACGGCTCGCAGATTGATCCCGGCGACATCACCCGAAAGGTCTACGACACCTACCCTGATGGCTGGGAGGCTCGCTATGTGACGAAGTAATGCCGCTGCTTCGCCTCTACAACGACAAATCGTCCGCGCCTGTAGCGACCACTCCTCGCTCTTCCTCGCTCCTCCGCCTCTACGCCGACACTCCTACGACCGCAAAGCCTTCTGCTTCCTCTGCTTCGCCGTCCGGCCTACCCCAGTCCTACGCCAGCGAGCCAGCCTACGGCGCTTCCAACCGAACCGACCTCTCCGGCAAACCGCTTCTCACATTTCGCAATGACAAGGTCGGCATGTCTCAGCTCCTCACCGATCGCGTCTATCCAGGCATCGATCCTTCCAAGCCCCAGAAACTCGACAAATCCCTGCTCGTGAACGGCAGGATGCCGCTCGAAATCAGCTCTGTCATCAAGAAGCAACTCGGAGGCACATCGGCGGACGAACTCGACCACAAAATCGCGCTCGAATTGTCCGGCTCTAACAATCCGACAAACCTCAAGATCGAGCCTGGAATCCGCGGTGGCCTTTCCGCGCAACATGACCAGCTCGAAAACCAGCTCGCTCGCGATGCCGTCGCCGGCAAAATCAGCCTTATTGACGCTCACCGCACGCTCCTTCACGCGAAGGGCGAAACGCTGCCCGAGGACATGACACGCGAACAGCTCGCGGCTTCGGGACCCATCAAGACGTTCAAGACACCTGATGTCCCCGCACCAAAGCCCGCGGGATCCTCGATCGGCGAAAAAGCTCTCAACACCTACCCCTCGACAATGCAGACGCTCGCTGAGCTGCAGATTGACCCGGCCTCACTCAAAGCCGATCCGCACAAAGCCATCACCGACTACTGGAACGGCGTGAAGGATTCCGTAAAGAACGCCGAGGAATCTATCGCGCAATACCTCACTGCCCGCGACTCGGGAGAGAAAGTCGGCTCATTCGCAAAGGCTGCCGCCTCCACCGTCGGAGCTGCCCTTTCTCCGATCACGTCGCTCTTCGCCGCCGCGAACGACATTCCAATCGTCGGCATGTTTTCCAAGCTCATCACCCTCCCGTTCCAGTTCATGGGCGATGCTGGCCACGACACTGCGAAGGTGCTGGTCGATTCGCTCCCCATTCATCAGGACACCAAAGCGAAGATCGTCGATGGCATCGGCGACATGCTTGCTCTCGCCGGCCAGTTCGCCATCGGTTCCGTTTCGGAAAAAGGCGGATCAGCCCTCGACGCCAAGCTCGCGCATGACGCCCTGCTGGAGCGGAGCCACCTCGTCAAAGGCTCCGATCTCGTGAAGAAGTACGGCCTCGATGACGCCAAAACCATCGTCGAGAAAGCGAAAGAGATCGCAACGAAAAAGTCTGCCGCTCCCGCCACGCTCAAGTTCTCCGAAAAGCCCCTCACTGAATCAAAGACCACACCCTCTGCAGAACGCGCCGGCTTCGTCAACCCTCAGGCCTTCACCGACAGCCTCAAGGAAGCGCTCGCGAAAGCAAAGGAAGGCCAGGACAGCGCCAAGTTCGGCGAAGCTCTCCGAACCTACTTCACCGGCGAGCGCGACTCCCGCGTTGCCGAAACGAACCAGCTTCGCGATCAGCTTTCGAAGGGTCTCTCTCCCAAGGAGCAAGAAGCGCTCACGCTCATGCGCGACTTCAAGAACAAGCCCGCAGAACTCGATGCCTTCGAAAATGGAGCTCATGACGCTTACGCAAAGCTACCCAAAGCCGACCGGCCGGCTGCGATCGAGCGCGTGAAAGCCCTTCAACCGATCATCGACCTCGCGAAGAACCCGACCGAGAACATGAAGGCGGCTGACGCCGCGATGACGGACTACTTCACGAAGCATCTCGACGAGGGCAAGAACCTGGGCTTCCTTGATTCGAAAATCAAAAACGACGAATACATCAGCCACCTCCTCCAACCGAAGGACAACGCCGGGAAAGTCGTTTCGAAAGGCGGCGGACTCCGAACCTACAAGATTGGCCGGAACACTCCTTTCTCGAAAGAGCGCACATACCCGACCGTACTCGATGCGATCGCGAACGGTGTCGAACCCCGCACGCTGAACGCGCTCGATGCGCTCACGATCTACGGCGACAAGCACGCTACAGCCGCGGCCACCCGGCTTCTCGTTGATCAGCTCAAGGATTCAGGCGTAGCGAAGTGGGGCAGCCACGGCTCCGACAACGTGCCTGCCGACTGGAAGCCGATCGCGCCCGAGAACAACCGACTCTTCCAGAACCAAGTGCCCTTCGTCGATAAGAACGGAACGGCCAACGTCGCGCACCAGTCGCTCTTCGCGCCGGAAAAGGTTGTTGACGCACTCCGCCCCATCACCGACCCCGATTACACCAGTCAGATTCCGGGCTTCCAGAAATCGAAGCTCTATCAGGCATACCTGAAGAGCGTCGAACTCGGCCTCTCGGCCTTTCATCTCAAAGCGCTGAACATCACCGCGCTCGGAAACGAAGGCATCACGGGCCTCGTGAAGAGCTACGCGACTGACATGAAGAGCCCAGCCTTCCTCGAAGCCGAACGGGCTCTCATCAAAGCCGGAGGAACAAGTCCGATTCTCGGCCGGACCATCGAGGCGTACCGCGAGCTGCAGCCGTCCTCGATTCCTACCCGAATGGATCTCCTCCGCTCCCTGCCGGTCTTCAAGCAGTTCGACCAACTCGCAGCGAAGACTTCGAAGCTCACGTTCGACATCGTGCAGCGCAAGATGAAAGTGACCGACTTCGCCATGAAGGACGCGAAGTGGATCGCCGATCACCCCGAAGCCACTCCCTCCGAACACTACGTCGCACAGCGCTCAATCGCGAAAGAGATCAACGCCACCTACGGCGGTTTGAACTGGGAGGCGATGGGCGTCAACAAGATGACGCACTCGGTGCTCCGGGCAATCCTTCTCGCGCCCGACTGGACGTTCTCCAACTTCGCGAACGTCAAAGGCGCATTCCAAGGCGGCCCCGGAGGAAATGCCGCCCGCGCGTTCTGGCTTCGCTCGGCAATCACCGGCGTCGCGCTCACTCAAGCCACGAGCCTTCTTCTCTCAGGCAAGACGAGCAAAGACCCGACGAGCGTCTATCTCGGCAAAGACCCCAACGGCAGAGACATCTACCAGAACCTCTTCTTCGCGGGCGCGCCCGGCGACTTCGTGAACCTCTTGAAGAACGTCCAGGACAAGGGAGCCATCGCGGGCCTCGCGCAGACCCTTCAGGGCAAGCTCGCTCCGATTCTCCGCACCGGCATTCAGACGGTGACGAACAAGGACTATCTCGGCAACGACATCGTCCCTGCTGGCGCGGGCGTAGTGGCAGGAACCGGAAGAAGCGCCATCAACATCGGCAGCCAGCTCGGCCCGGTCCCTTTCAGCCTTTCGAACATCGTTCAGATGCTCATGGACCCGAAGAAGCAGTACACCGAGAAGGAGTACGTAACGACTCTCCTCGGCGGTACGCGCCCGCGCCATGTCGTGCCGGACGGTATGCGCCAAGTGACGAGCGGCAAGAAGAAAGGGCAGATCGTTCCCGCCACGCCCAAGGTTCGCAACTCTCCCCTCGACATCATCAGAACCGGAAAGGTCAATCAACCAGCAAAGAAAAAATGACGATCACCGACCTCGGAAAACTGATCGTGTACGTCATCGCCTTCCACGTCGCCTGCTTCCTTCTCGGCTGTGCGCTCGGCTTCTATCCCCACTAAATCGAATCCATGAAAAATCGCTACATCCTCTTCATCTACCACACCGACTACCCACAGGACGATCTCGACAAATGGATCGCCTGGTACGAGGCCACCTTCCCCTTCAAAGTCGTCCTCACGAAAAAGCGAGCCGACGTCCCGCTCTCGTTCAAATACTTCATGACGATCACGGACGGCGACCAGCCCCGGCAGCTCTTCGGCCTCGACGGAATCAAAGACCAGCTCCGGCCCTACGTCGAATCCGGCGAGTACCACGAAGTCTTCTTCCATTACTACAAGCCGCAAGGCGCTCCCGATCTCGCGAACTGGACGTACCCGAACGACCTTCAGGGCGCGGCTTTCTCCGAACTCGTTTCGATCCCGTGGCAGGACGACCAACTCGACCTCACCTACAAGAACAACCGGCACGAGACCTGGCACCGGCTGCACCGCTGCCTCTGGAACATGAAAATCGCGACGCAAGACACGATGGACGTGTACGACTTCCCGGCGAACGAAATGCGGAACCTCGCGCAGATCGCTCCCTACTTCGACCGCCTCGGCGAGCTGCCGATCACTAAGAACTTCGCGTACTTGCAGGGCGTCCTCAAAGGTCTTCTGGACGCGATAGCAAAACTCACAAAGAAATCGCGCATCCCGGACTGGGCCACGGCGATCAAGAAATGGGAAGTGACGGCCGCGCCAGGCGAGGATGCCCGATATCCGAACGGTACGCCGGCATGGAGAAACAAAAACCCCGGAAACCTCAAGTTCGCCGGCCAGAAGTTCGCTATCGGCAAAGACGAACAGGGCCACGCCATCTTCGATACTGAGAATCACGGCTGGGACGCGCTGATACGACAACTCACGCTCGCCGCGAGCGGGATGAGCGCGAGCTTCCAGCCGACGATGACCCTCGTTCAGTTCCACACCAAGTATGCCGAGGCAAACGGCGTCGGCTACGCGAACTTCGTCGCCCACGACCTCGGCGTCTCGCCCCTCATCCAAATATCGCAACTCCTCTAAAGGTCGTCGTCACCTAATACAAACACTATGGCCCCTTGGTCACCTTACATGCCTCCATCCAAACCCTGGTATGCCAGCCGGTCAATCTGGTTCAACGGCCTCACGATCGTCGTTGCCATCGCCAGCTACTTCGGCTGGACACCGAACGAAGCCCTTACCTCATTCGTTGCAACGATGCTGGTCGCGCTCTCCCCGTTCGTGAACCTCATCCTCCGTTTTTTCACCCGCAAAGCCATCGCATAGCACGCTCTCTGACGGTCGCGGCCGGATGACCTCACACATCTAGGCCGCGCGGTCAGCGAGTTCGGCGCATCGCCGAACCTCTTCGCTGGGCTCACTGACAAGCCAACCGAAAGGATTTCCCGTGCTCAAGTACGAGAAGTACAAGCGTCGCTTTTGGGCCGTCTACGAAGGCGAAGAGCTCATCTGCGTCACGGTCTACAAGAAAGGAGCGAAAGCAGTCATTGCACGCATCACGAAGGGCGCCCCGCCATGACGCCCGCGAAGCTCACGGCAAATCTCGCGAACTTCACCCGAAACCGTCCCCTTCCCCGCAGCAAACACGAAACCGGAATGCTCTACACCGCGGGCGTCAAATACCTCGCGGAAGCTGCCGGCGCTTTCTGGCTCATTGATCACATTGCAACCTCATACAAGCGGGCCGCAAAGCACGGCAATCTCACCGGCCTTCAAGTCTGGGAACTAACCGTCGCGCGCGACCACCGCGCACTTCTCACCTGCTCTTCCGAACAAGGCAGACGCGCCTTCGAGCAGCCCATCGCCTTCACCGAGTTCCCGCTTGAGTCAATAACCCTCTACCTCTCAAACGACGTACTGATGCTCCCTTCGGAGCGATAAGGAGAAGTCTTGCAAAATCTCAATCGCGTCATCGTCACCGGCTACCTCGGCAAAGACCCGGAAACCGCTCCCGCAGGAGCAACTACCGTTACTAAATTCAGCGTAGCAGTGACCGACCGCTGGAAGGACTCCGACGACCAGAAGCACGAGCACACCAACTGGTTCAACGTCACGACCTGGAACGGTCAGGGCGAGAACCTCGCTCAGTACCTCCACAAGGGCTCACACGTCCTCATCGAAGGCGCACTCCGCACCTCCGAGTGGGACGACAAGGAGACCGGTCAGAAGCGCTGGAAGACGGAGATTGTCGCTTCCAAGGTCATCTTCCTTGACCCGAAGCCGCAAAGCGCTCAAACGGAGTTGCTGCCCCGAGCTGATCGCCGCCGCAAGAAGTCATGACCTTCCCGCGAGTCGCCTTTGTCTGCACCTGCACCCACCAAAAGCGCGACCACTTCTGCACCAAGCAAAACCCCGCTGGTCCCTGTCGATTCTGCTCCTGCCAGCACTTCACCCCAGAGCGCATCTGCGAGTGCGGCCACGGCGAGAAAGCACACAAGGACCGGAACGGAGCCTGTCACGAAGGCGACGGTTGCAAGCGCTTTCGTCCGAAAAACCCCTAACCGAAAGGAGGAACCGCGACCAGGAGGAAGTCCCATTCGTGTGCTAGGCCGACAAGGCCTGATCGATCTTTCCCCGTCGCACCTCGCGGCGGGTTTTTACTTTTTCTTCTTTTTGTCGGGAGCCTCAGTAAGCGCCGCTCCCGCCAGGGTCTTGATCTCCTTCTTCGTCGGGTCCTTCCTGCCTGCCAGAACGTCAGATGCCAGTTTCGCTACTCTCGGTGATGTTTTCTCGTCTTTTGCCATAGTTCGGCGATTATACGCCCTCCATTGCCTCGCCAGGTCAACCAAGCCGCACTCAGGCTGGACTTTGTCGTGCAGACAGGGAAATCAGCCACCGCCGATTTTTCGATGAATCTGGCGCGGAATACGCGAAAAACCGCTATATTCAGCCCGGCGCTCGGGGCGGCATGCACCATGGCCCAGACAGCCGCACCAGCGCCACTTCAGTTATCCCCAACCCACCGCATTTGACATCTCCACCGTCGGAGGTATCGTCAAAGAGCAGCCCCCCACACCTTTTCATACCTCACCCTACGAGTTTCATCCGCGATAGGACCGGATGGAACACAGCACCGCCTTCCGTCCTATCCGGGGGGCGGTTTTGTTCTTTGAAAGCAGAAGAGGGATAACTACCGTAAAACAATGTACGAAATCCGCGTCTACAAACACGTCGGCAAAAGTAAAGTCCGCACCGCCAAGATTAAAAACCCGCACGAACTCGGTTTCATCGGATGGTGTCGGTTGTGGTTCACCCTCAGGAAGTGGACCGTTAAGAACTAATACAAACCCTCTCTTCTGCTTTCAGGGCACAAGCTCTGAATCGTTCCTTGAGTGATGGTGTGGCGGCCAGCGCAGCCGCTTAACGTGTAGTAATCGAAGGCTGATACGAGCGGCTCTAGATGTGGAGCATCCAGGCATACCGCCTCCGTACGAACGCAGCCCTGCGAGTCAAACCTCGCCACCATCACTCAGCGAATGAATCGCTGGGAAAGGTCGCCTTAAACCAAGCCTTAAAATATATGACCAATGTGTCACGCGAAATGAATCCAGTAGAGAAAGGTCACGATCTTCGAACTAAGATTGATGCGATCATTCGATACGCAGACATCATCAAGAACGATCAGAGGCCCGACTACGCGAAAGGGAAGCGCGAACTCTCGCTTGCTCACACGAAGTTGCAAGAGGCGAAGATGTGGGTCGGTAAGTTCCTAGAAGAGCAGGGCTCTGAACTGCCCGCCGAATTTCGAGACAACGCGGTGTAGCCCCTTGGCACGCTCGGGATGAAATATCCCGAGAAGCCAGAGCACTACTCTGGGGAAAGCTCGCTAGATAGAGCGCCGGATTTTTCCGGGAAGGTATCTAGCCCTTCAAAAACTCATACTCGGCTCCGTTGACGCAAGGTACTTCCAAGACCTGAACTTTTTTCAGGGATGGGCACAGCCTCTGCGGGAAGGAGGGAGAGAGGAAGAAGGGGCCTCGGTTTCCGTCTCTGGGGGGAGCCGCTAAATGTGTCGCACATTTTTTTTGAGAATGATCAACCACGACGAACGACAATTTCACGGAACGCTGATCCACAGTCTTCGGCCCTATATTTTCGCGGCGAAGAAGATTCTCGGTATCGAGGGCTGCGAAGTCTGCGGCGGAACAACGAACGTACAGATTCATCACCTCCGCTACGCTGCTGACATCACCCTTTACGACCTTCAGCTTCTTTGCCAGGCATGTCACCGTACGCAGACTGTTCGAAACCGACGGCTTGCGAACGCCGACAACTGTCCCCACTGTCGCCGCGCATCTTGACGATATTGTGCGACACTTCGTGCCATGAAAAGTATTGACGACATCAAGACCATCACCATCGACGACCAGAAGTTCGAAGCCGCGAAGTCTGGTATGCGACCAGGGCAGCTCATTATCGAACGGCTCTTCCTCGTTATCTACAATCCTAAGACCCTGATGGTCAGCGAACTTCAAACCGATCTACTTGACCCAGCGGACCGAACGACGCTCGCGACGCTTCTCCGAAGGGCGCAGATCGGCTCACGACCCTTCGATGCCCCGGAACCCTCCGACGGTCACTAGGTTTTACTTTTTCCCACTCCCGAACTTCTGATCGAACTCATGATTCCAGACTGCGAATCGGTCGTGAACTATGTAGTGGAAAGCCACGATCATTTTCGCGATTCGCTCGCATTCCGCGTCCGTCGCCTGATTTAGGGTCGCCCGAACACTTCCTTCTTCCCCCGTCGGTTCGACACTCGTAAGTGCCTTGTAGATGTCATCGAACCTTTGCCGGAGATCGCCGTCCTCAAACTCCTCGGCCTGTATCGGCGAGAAGCTCAGGAATGCGCCCTGGATACGCTCACGAATCCCCTTTGCGCTCGTCGCCATCGCATCCACTGCTTCGCAGAACTTCTGATCCGCGTACTTTTCCTCTGATCTCATTCGTGCCTCGCTTGCCCCGACTCTACGCCGCGGGAATCTCTTCCGTCGCGAAAGTCTCATCCACCTCGCACTCTCGATTGCCACACGCCAGCTCTACCCCGCCACCCGCGAGTCCCGAGAACTGTCCCGGCACCGCACTTCCGGCTCCCTTCACGGGTCTCTGAACCAACCCGCACACGTTGCAACGCACACGCAGGCTCGTCACCGCACCATGCTCGTTTCTCTTCGCCTCAGTAATCGTGAACTTCTTCTTTTCTTCCATGGTCTCCTCCGCTTGCCGGTCCTAAACGCTCAATGATCCGCTGAACTTTCCTAACCGCAATCTCCTCGGTCAGCGCCCGCTCATCGACCTCCGGGTGCCCTTCGAGGTAGCCATGCCAGATTCCGCCGGTCTTCTGCGTGGTAATTTTCATCCACAGAGTCTGCGCAAAACCTCCGGAAAACTCGACTGATTCGGAGAAAAACCGGCGGCTGCATGCGGGCGGGAGCAATCTGCACAGCCTCCTGTCTACTGCCCGTAGGAGTGTGCAGCGCCGACTAAATTTTCGGAGTTCGCACAACCGGTTGTGCACTGACACTTCCCCGCGTCAGTCAGCTCGACCTAGGTTTCTCGCAGGCGACCCGCGAGGACGTTCCAAGCCTGAATTCACTCGCGAGCCTTGCAACCCTCCGGGCCGCCCCTTCTCCCATGGACACTATCGAAATTGAAATTGCCGGAGAGCTGGAGCACGGACGGCCGCTCCGTCTTTCGACCGCAGTCACCCGAATGCCGCCCGAATACATCGACGATCACGAGATCGTCTACCGGGTCCGAAGCGCCCCCGACATGGAGCGCGGCGACCTCCTCATCATCGAGCCCCGGAACACCGCCTTCACCGGTGAGCTCGTAGTCGCCTTCCTCGGCTCCGACCTGTACCTCGGTCATTGGTGGGCCAAGAACGGACTCCAGGAGCTACGCGTAGAAACGGGCGAGACCATCGAGGACGTGCTGATAGCCGGAGCCGTCACCGCCATCGTGAGGCCCGCATGACGAAGCTCGAAGCCTATTTGAAGGCGAAGGGCATCAAGCCCGCCCATCTCGCTCTGCACTCGGAGTACTCGCGTCAGCACCTGCTCCGCGTCCGCATGGGACGAATGGAACCGTCCCGGAAATGCATCAAGGCGGTCGTCTCCGCGTGCCGTCGCTTGGGCCGTGAGCCGGTCAGAGCGGCTGACCTCTTCGACCTGGAAGAACCATGAAAAAAACGATCAAGTTTCGCCTGATAAGCGCCACGCAATTCGAGCAATACTTTCTCCTCGATTCGCCCGGCTACTTCATCGCCCGCGACGCGATGAATGCCGGAGAAACCGCGACGGCGACCGATGCGCTCGAAGTCCTTTGCCTCGCAAATCAGCTCTACGAAAGCGAGTTGCTGAACCGCCTCATCGTCGAGCTCACGCCCTACGGCAAAGTCGAGGAGTACGCCGAGAAACACAACACCGACGAAGCCGGGGACTTCATTGTCGAAGTGTTGGGGAAAGAGCGAGCCTTGGTGATCCTCCAAGAAGTCACGGCCGAGGTGAAGCGTCAGAGCAAAGTGGGGACCGGCGAGAATGAGAAAAAGGCGGCACCTAAGCGGCGCCGCCCTGAATGACCTTCAGTTTCCTTTCCTGCTTTGGCCAAGTCGCCCGGACACGCTCCGTGAGCCGCACCTGTCTGGCCTTAACCCATGCGGAGTAGTGCTTCTCGCAGACCCTCACCGAATGCCCGAGAATCGCAGCAACGTCCTCAATCGGCACGCCATCGGCGAGGAGTGAAACGGCCAGCGTGTCGCGGAACCGGTGAGCGAGAAGCATGTTCTGCCCCTTCTCGACCTTCGCGGCGACGAGGAGCCCGCGGAGCGTTCGCTGCCAGCTCGACACAGTGGAGAGACGCTTGCCGTTGCCCGACCAGAAAAAGTAACGGGAGTTACTGTTCTTCGTGGCTTGGTAGCGGAGGGCGTCCGCCACGTCAGGCGGCAGAGGCACGAAGACAGCGACGCCTGACTTTTGCGTGTAGAGCTGGAGATCGTCGCCGACGAGCTTCTCCGTTTCGAGGCAGGCAGCATCCTGAATCCGAAGCCCTGAGTACCGGAGCAAGAGCACGAAGGTCTTCACTCTGGCCGGCCGGTTCTTCCCATGGTCGCCGTGATGTGAATAGCTGTCGCACGCATCGAGAATCCGCCCCATCTCCTCGTCCGTGTAGGGAAGCGTCGGAGCCTCGGCGATCTCCGGCGGCTTCAGTCCCTCTGCTGGGTTCTTCACGATCCAGTCCGCCGCCACGCAGAAGCGCATGAAGGCTTTGAGGAGTTCGAGACGCTTCGCAGCCGTGGCGGGCTTCATCTTCCACGAGGCTTTGAAATCCACGAGCTCCGAGAAGGTGAGTTGCTTCACATACCGGAAGCCCTTCGCCTTGCACCAGGCAGGGAACTGCCGGCCGATGAAGCGCCGATAAAGCCTGACCGACGCCTCGGCCAGATTTCGGGACTCGGCCTCGGAGAGGAAGAGCTTCACCGCGTCTTCAATGGTCGCGGGCGCCGTCCCGCCTCCGCCTATTCTGCCCGCCTTGATCCATTCGCGGATCAGGTTCTCCGCTGCCTCCCAGGAGGTTTGATCGAGCGTCTTCCTGATCTTCTCCTCGCCGAGAGAGCCTTCTACCGCGATCGGGCAGTTACATCGCCGGTAGCGCCGGTAGCGCCTATCGGTATGACCGCAGGCTTTCGTGTGCCGCTTGAACAACGTGAGCATGTCGTCCTCCGGATTGTCCGGCGAACCACACGTATTGACCACAAGGTCAATGCTCCAGATTCTAAGTCCCTGATTTTAAAGCGGTAAGAGGTGGTGCCCAGGGACGGAATTGAACCGCCGACACGAGGATTTTCAGTCCTCTGCTCTACCAACTGAGCTACCTGGGCCCGAGGGGGGCGGGGAAAAGAGCGCGGAAAATACCACGCGGAAGCGGGGGTGTAAATGCCGGCATCCGGCGGTTCATTCCGTCGTCCGCCTTCTGGCGACCCCTCGGCTGCGGTGGGCTCAGAGACTACCGGAAGAGGCTTAAAGCCTCATGGGGTAGGCTCTGGGACACATGGGGTAGCTCCTGGGACACATGGGGTAGCTCCAGCGACACATAGGGTAGCTCCTGGGACACATGGGGTAGGTCCTGGGACTCATGGGGTAGCTCCAGCGACACTTGGGGTAGCTTCAGCGACACATGGGGTAGGCCCAGGGACACATGGAGGGGTGGCTTAGAGCCTCCGCCAGCCCAGGTCAACGCCGCCGTTCGGGCGTTGCGCGGGCGAGACGCCGTCGGTGCCAGGGGGGCTAACGCGTACGGTCGCGGACCAGGGTGGCCAGCTCCCTCAGCGGTGCGGCCCCGGGGCCGAGGTTGGCGATCGACGACAGCGACGTCTCTACCAGCTCGTCGCTGAGTTTCTTGGCCCCCTCCACGCCGGCCAGCTTGACGAAGGTCAGGCGGTCGACGTCTTTGCCGACGTCCTTGCCGAGGGCCTCGGGGGTGCCGACTACGTCGAGGATGTCGTCAGTGATCTGGAAGGCGAGGCCGAGGTTCTTGGCGAAGACTTCGATGCGGCCGAGGGCGGCGGGGGAGATGTTGGCGAGCATGCCGCCGACGGCGGCGGCGGCGACGAAGAGGGCGCCGGTCTTGCGGGAGTGGATGAACTCCAGGGTGTCGAAATCGAGGCGCGAGCCTTCGCTGTGCAGGTCGACGGCCTCGCCGGCGATGGTGCCGTCCCAGCCGACGGCGTCGACGACCCGCTTGATCACCTGCAGCATCGGCCACTGGCGCGGCGTCAGCGCGGCGTAGTTCTTCGCCACCAGGCCGTAGGAGTGATTCAGCAGGGCCACGGCCGAGAGGATGGCCAGGTCTTCGCCGAAGGCGCGGTGAAGGGTCGTCTCTCCGCGGCGCAGGAGGGCGTCGTCCATCGACGGGAGGTCGTCTAGGATCAGCGACGATGCGTGGATCATCTCCATGGCCGCGGCGGCGTCGGCCAGCTTCTCGGCCTTGCAGCCGGTCGACTCCCCCACCGCCATGAGCAGAACGCCACGGACGCGCTTGCCCGACGAGGTGAGCGCATGTTTCAGCGGTTCGGCCAGCGGCTTGGGGGCGCCGGCGCGGGCGGCGATGTTTTTGAGCGTCTCATCGATCAGCGCACGCCGCGCGGTGAAGTAGTCGTTCACTTGGATGGCATGGTAGCATCGCCATACCTCGGCAAGCGGGAACTCTATGAGCACAAGACACTTCGGGCGTGCCCAGCAGATGTGGGTGCTGGTCGCAGCCTGTTTCGTGATGTTCGCGTTGTTCCTCATGCTGGTGCCGGGGATGACGTTCCGTATGTGGTGGCCGTCGCTGCTGGCCGCGGCCGTGGCCAGCGCCATCACCATCGGCCTCTTTCAGTGGTGGCTGCGGACCGTTTTCAGCCGGCGCGACTCGTCGATCCAGATGCTGAACCGCATCACGGCGGGCGATCTGGCGATCTCGGCGCGGGAGATCCAACTGACGACGCAGTCGGTGCGGATGTCGGCGGCGATGCGGGCGCTGGTGTCGAATCTGGAGCGGACCATCCGCCGCTTCGCCCAACTGGCGACGGACGTGGCCACGGCCAGCGGACAGATCAGCGGGCGTTCGCGGGTGCTGGCGCGCGGCGCGGCCGAACAGCTCATCTCCACCGGCTCGACCTCGGCATCGGTCGGCCAGATCGATCAGTCGATCAACAACGTCCGCACGTCGATGGAGGATCTCTCCGCGAACGCCGAGGAGACCTCGACTTCCATCCTGGAGATGTCGGCATCGATCGAAGAGGTGAGCCGGATCGCCGACACGCTTGCCGAGTTCGTGGAGCAGACGGCCTCGGCGTTCGAAGAGATGAGCGCGTCGATCAGCCAGGTGGCCCTGAACACGGAGAGCTTCTCCTCGTTTGCAATCCAGACCGCCGGCTCGATGGTGCAGATGAATGCCTCTACCGAGGAGATCGGAAAGTCGGCCAAACAGTCGGCGGAGCTCGCCCGGTATGTGAAGGATGCGGCGAACGAGGGGCGGGTGGCGGTCAGCGGTACGGTCGAGGGGATGCGCAAGATCCAGGTGGCCGTCGACGAGGCCAAAGTCGCACTCGGGGAGCTGGCCAACCGGTCGGAGGAGATCGGCGAGATCGTCCGGGTGATCGACGAGATCGCCGGCCAGACCAACCTGCTGGCGCTGAACGCCGCCATCATCGCCGCGCAGGCCGGCGAGCGCGGGAAAGGCTTCGCGGTGGTTGCCGACGAGATCCGGGATCTCTCCGAGCGCACCTCGGTGTCGACCGACGAGATCCGCACGCTGATCCAGAACGTGCAGCGGGCCGTCGAGCGCGCCGCCGAGCAGATGACGATCAGCAGCGACCGCGTCGTCGACGGCGTCGGCCTCACGGCGCGCGCGGAGCAGACCCTCGACAAGATCCTCGACATCACCGCGCGCTCGACGAATTCGATCGCCGAGATCGCCCGCGCCACCGAGGAACAGTCGCGCGGCAGCGCCGCGGCGACGGCGGCCATCGAGGAAGTGACGAAGATGGTGCAGCAGACCGCCCGCGCGACGCAGCAGCAGTCGCAGACGGCGGGCAAGGTCGGCGAGCAGACGTCGATGGTGCGCGACTACACCAAGCACCTCAAGCGGGCCATGGCCGAGCAGGAAACAGGCAGCCGCGCCATCAGCCGGGCCATGGAAAACATCATGGGGCTCGTGCAGAACGTGTTGGAGTCGACCTCGGTGCTGGCCACGGAGAGCTCGGCCATCGTGAAGTCGATGGGCGTGATCCAGCAGTCGACGCGGGAGTCGAATGTCTCCATCGGCGATCTGAACCAGATGGCCAATACGTTGTCGCAGGAATCGACGCTGCTGAATTCGGAGCTCGACCGCTTCACGCTTCCGGCGCCGGCCGAGGGGGGCAAGCTGACGACGTCGACGGTGCTGTGGCAGCAGTTGACGCTCGATCCGATCCACATCGGCGCCGCGGCCCTCGGCTATATGTCGAAGACGGTTCACGCGCATCTCGTGATCTATGGCGAAGGAGCGGAGCTGACTCCCGGGCTGGCCGAGCGTTGGGAGATCCTGGAGCAGGGACACGTCTACCGCTTCCACCTGCGCCGCGGCGTGCGCTTCCACAACGGCCGGACCCTGGAAGCGAAGGACGTGCACGATTCGCTGGTCCGCCTGCTGCTGCCGGAGCTGAATTCGCAGTCGAGCTGGATCATGCGCGAGGTCCGCGGCGCCGCCGACGTGATCGCCGGACGCACGCGCACGCTGGCCGGGATTCAGGTGCGCGACCAGTACACGGTCGACATCATCCTCGATGAACCGCTGGCGTTTTTCCTGTCGCTGCTGACGATGCACGAGTCGGCCATCATTCCCGCCGAGGAGGCGCGCGATCCGGAGCGCTTCCGGCTGCATCCCGTCGGCGCCGGTCCCTTCCGTCTGGTCCGGGCCATCGAAGGCGAACGGGTGCTCATGGAGCGCAACCGCGACTACTTCATCCCCGGTCTTCCCCACCTCAACGAGATCGAATTCCGGCTCGACCTGCGCAGCTTCCGCGACGTGGCCCAGGCCTTCCTGCGCGGCGAGATCGACGTCGCGCATGGCGTGCCGCTGAACATCGTCAACGAGGTACAGAACGATTCGCGCATCGCGCCGTACATGCTGACGACGATCCAGCTCCACACGTCGTACTTCGCCTACGACTGCTCGACCGCCCCGTTCAACCGCGTCGAGGTGCGCCAGGCCCTGAACCACGCCATCAACCGCGACAGGATCAACGAGCGCGTCTTCGCCGGTCTCGGCGTCGTCGCAAAGTCTCTCCTTCCTCCGGGACTGCTCGGCTACGACGAGAACATCCGCGGCATCGGGTACGACCCGGAGCGAGCCCGTTCACTGATGCGCCAGGCCGGCCACAGCGGCAGAATCCGCGTGGAGTACCGCACCTGGGACACGGACGAGTTCAACAACTCCGGGCAGCTCCCGCTGATCATCGAAGACCTGGCCGCCATCGGCATCGATGTGAACGTGACCATGCATTCCGCGGTGGAAGCGCGCAAGCCGCTGGCCCGCCCCGGACACGGCATGGTGTATTGCGGCAACTGGTGGGCCGACTTCCCCGACTCCGACAATTTCTTCTACGTCTTTTTCCACAGCGAGGCGCTCTCGGCGCGCGGCATCTACTTCAGCAGCGCCGCCATCGATGCCGAGATCGTGGAAGCGCGCCGTTCGAACGACAGCGAGCTCCGCGCCGGCATTTACCAGCGCCTCAACGAGATGGTCGTCCGGGAAGCGCCTCTGGCCACGCTCTTCCACGAGCGCTTCTTCGTGCTGCAGAAACCCGAGGTGCGCGGCCTGCGCACGTCGCTGGTGCCGCCGCCGGTGCGGTACCACGAGACGTGGATCGAGGAGTAGCGGGGTGCGAAGCGCGCACGCAATGTGGCACAGACACTCTTGTCTGTGCCCCGGCCGGAGCCGCCCACCATGAGGGCTTGCGATCTCCGTCGTAGCGAGACCCGGCACAGACAAGAGTGTCTGTGCCACATCGGCCTCCTGCGGCGAGACGCCAGCGCTCCGTCGCGCTTCGCTGCGCTTGCGCTTACGTCCTCACCCCTCGCCCCGACACATACACCCCCGCCACGATCATCGCTCCGGCGAGGAGCGCGATCGGGCGGATCTGCTCCTGCAGGAAGATCGCGGCGAGGATGACGGCGAAGACCGGTTGCAGGTAGGTGTAGGCGGCGACGACGGAGCTCTCAGCGTATTTCAACGCCCACGCCTGCATCAGATAGGCGGCAATGGTCGGCCCGGCGATCACGAAGGCCAGGGCGAACCAGGCCTGGGAGGGGATGGCCCGCCAATGCTCGTGCATCATCGGCCATGCCGCGATGGGAAGCATCACCACCGAGGCGACGGCAAACATGCGGGCAATCACGCGGCGCGCGGAGAGGCGGGCCATGGCCGGCTTGGAGGCCACCAGATAGAGGGCGTAGGAGAGCGAGTTGCCGACGATGAGCAGATCGCCGATGAGCGATTTGGTCGTCCCGGCCAACCCCTCCCCTCCCACCATGGCCACGGCGCCGGCGGCAGCCAGCACGATGCCGCTGATCTTGGCGGCGGTGGCGCGCTCCCGGCCGAGGACAAGGGCCGCGCAGAGTGCGAAAATGGGGATGGTGGTGATGAGAATGGCGGCGGCGTGGGCGCTGGTGAGCGCCAGCCCGGCCAGAAACAGCGATTGATTGATGACCACGCCGAGGATGGCGAACCCGGTCAGACGCCAGCCGTCCCCCGGGGCCAGCGGCGCGGGGTTGCGCTCCCTGAGGACGACATTGAGGATGATGGTGGCCCCGATGACCCGTAAGTAGGCGAATGTCAGCGGGTTGAAGACATGCATCCCGATCTTCGAGATGATGTAGTTGATAGCGAAAAGCACGGCCACCGAGGCCATGGCGGCGTGGACGAGAAGAGGACTGGGGCGGCACGGCCGCCGGCGCTCGTTGCCCAAGGCTCCGCAACCGGACGCGACAGATTGATCATTTTCGTGATCTGCTTTGAAATGCTTTCCCAAAGGTGGGGCATCATAATCGTGTAAACGCAAGGAAAGGATGACCGTCCAAAGGGTTGTGGGAACCGTGGCGACATTCCGAGTGAATCCGATCAGCGAATCCGCGCCGTCAGACCAGGAGCTCATCGCTCGAACCCTGGGCGGCGACGGCGGCGCCTTCGGAATCCTGGTCGAGCGCTTCCAGCGCAAGATCTACCGCGTGGCCAGCGCCATCGTCCGCGACGACGCCGAGGCCGATACGATCACGCAGGACACCTTCATCCAGGCGTACATGCACCTGGCGCGGTTCCAGGGGCGCTCGGAATTCGAAACGTGGTTGACGCGGATCGCCATCAACCGTTCACGCGACTGGCTGCGCCGCCGCAAGTTCGTCGGCCTTTTCACGCATGACGACCGGGAAGACGACGTCGAGTACGTCTTCGAGCCGGTCGATGACCGCCCCGATGCCGAACGGCAGCTCATGTCCCACCAAATTCGCGCGGCCATTCTCCGCGCCGAACGTACGCTATCCTCGCAGCAGAAAATCATCTTCCGTCTGCGACACTATGAGAATCATTCGCTCGAGGAGATTGCAGAGCTCCTCGGGTTGCGCTCCGGAACGGTCCGGGCGCATCTGTTCCGTGCTATCCATAAGGTGCGCAAAGAGCTCGCCGAATGGGTCACGTTGAGAGAGGAACGCCCCGATGAAACACTATAACGAAGCAGATCTACTGGAGACGTACTACACACAGCCCGGCGAATCGATGCCGGTGATGATGCATCTGGCCGGTTGCACCGATTGCGCCGCGCGTTATGCCCGGCTGGAGCGGAAGCTGCGCGAAGCGGCCGTCTGCAGCACCGAGAAGCCGGCCACGTTCTGGACACGGCAGCGGCTGCAGATCATGCGCCGTGTCGACGCACAGCACGCCCATGCCAAAACCACGGCCCGCACGTTGCGCGTGGCCGCCGCGGCGATCCTCTCCTTCTTCCTCGGCGGCGCCCTGGTCTACGAGACGGTCAAGCCGGTGCAGTACCAGCAGCCTCCGGCCGCCGTTGTCGCGCCGGCGGCCAAGGCCGCTCCGGCTCCCGCGGCAAACAACCTTCATGACGCCTGGCAGTCGGACGAGCTGAAAGACTTCCACAACGTCGTCGAGTGGGAAGCGTGGTTGCCCGAGGAGAAGACGGCCACGAATCAGGAAAGCTCGCTGTGAAGCGGATCGCTCTGGTCCTTCTCGCTCTCGCGCTCGCCTCTTCGGCGTTCGCGCAGGCGAACCTTCCGCCCGGCAAGTGGTGGCGGCGGCCGGACATCGTCCAGATTCTGAGTCTCTCCGAGGAGCAGCAGGAGAAGCTCGAAACGATCTTCCGCAACGCTTCCAGCGACCTGATCGATCTGCGCGGCGAGGTGGAGAAGCAGAACATCAACCTCCGCGGCGAGCTCGATCAGCAGCAACTCGACCGCGCCGTCATCAAGCGCGACGCACAAAAGCTGTCGGACGCGCGCGGCCGCCTGTTCGAGCGCGAGCTGACCATGCTCGTCGACATGCGCGCCGTGCTGAACGACTCGCAGTGGAACCGCATGCGCAACGGCCTGCTGGACCGGCTCGGCAACGCCGGGCAGCAGCGTCCAAAAGCGAACGGGCAGAACCCACGACGGCAGCAGAGGTAAAGCAGAAGGCAGAAGGATGAAGGCAGAAGGATGAGGGGTTTCATCCTTCATCCTTCATCCTTCATCCTTCTGCCTTCTGCCTTACCAACCGGAACCGCGTCGGCTCATACCTCAGCGCCATCAGCTTTCCCTTGTGGATGCTCATGTTTCCGGGCAGCGTGACGCGTAGCAGGAACGCGCCGCTGAGCACTCCCCGCACGTGCCAGGCGCCGCCGTAGAAGCTCGCTTCTTCGACGCTGAAGATCAGATCCGACTCCTGGCCGGGGGCGGCCACTGAAAAATCATCCGGCCGGATCAGTGCGACACCCTCTCCCTGAAACGGCGGCGGATCGATCGGCCACGATCCGATCACCGACTCGACCATGCCTCCCCGGATCGTGACCGGAACGATGCTGACGTCGCCGGTCGCCGCGGCCGCGGCGGCGCTGGAAGGATCGCCGTAGACCTCCGACGGAATCCCCTCCTGCACGACGCGGCCGGCGTCGAGCACAACTACGCGATCGGTCGCTCCGAGCTCGACGACTGACGACGGCGCGGTGATGACGGTGGTACCGAGAACGCGAAGCGTCCGGTAAAGCTCGTCGGCAAGATCGACGCATTCCGAAAGATTGACGCGCTCGAGGATCCGGTCGGCGACGAGGATGGCCGGCTTGAGAATCTCGATGCGCGCCAGGTTCGCCCTCGTCCCCTCGGTCGACGAGAGCGTGTCGATCCTTCGGTCGAGCAGCGCGCCGAGCCGCCACTTCGTCGCGGCCAGATCGACCTCCTGCTGCCGATCCTCGCGATCGATGCTCCGCTGCCGCGCCGCCGCAACGAGCAGATGCCGCACCGACCACCGTCCCGGCGCGTCGATCGACGACGTCGTGTAAAGAACCGGACGCCTCCCACGCTTCAGGTCGTTGACGATGCGGGAGCCGATCCGTACCTCTCCCGATTCCGCCCGCAGCTCGCCGGCGATGATTTTCAGCAGCGTCGATGCCCCGCATCCAGACGGTCCGACGATGGCGGTGTGAGTCGATCTGGCAAACGTTACGGTCACGTCGGCCAGCGCGTATGGCGAACAGACATTGTGCAGAGAGACATCGAGCATTGGCGGAGATTGTAGGTTCAACGTAGGTCGGACTCTCTAGTCCGACCGGTACTTGGGAGAACTGTATCTCGCGCACCGTCCGCGCAAGCACGGTCGGACTAGAGAGTCCGACCTACGTGCCCACCTACGCGCCCAACCCACAGCCCCGCACGGTACGCCCCTTGCAACCCTCTTTCACGACTTCGGAACCTCAACGTTTCACGACCCGTACGGAGAACAGGTGAGCATTCGAGCCCGGCGAACGCCGTTTAAACTCCGCAAGCTGCTGGTCATCGACGACGATGCGCAAACGCTCGCTTCGTATCGCGATCTCCTTCTGCCCTACGGCTTCCAGATCCTTACCGCGGGCGACGGGCTCGAAGCGATACCGCTCGTCGAGCAGCATCCCGACATCATGCTGGTCATCCTCGATCTGTCCATGCCGCGCATGGACGGCCGCGAATGGCTGCGCTGGTTCCGCGGTTGCCGCAAGGATTCGCCGGTGATCATCATCTCCGCCTACAAGCTCGACCCGAGCGATGAGGACCTCAAGCCGGCCGTGATCCTGGAGAAGCCGTGCCACGTCGCCGAGCTACTCGACATGGTCGGCCTTTTCTGCGGACTCGGCACCCCGATGGCCGCGGGAGCGACTTAGACTGCCTGCATGGCGCGCATTGGCATCATCGGCACCGGATGGGGAGCGCGTGTTCAGGTCCCGGCATTTCGCGAGGCAGGCCTCGAGGTCGTCGCCATCGCCGGACACAATGCCGAGCGCACACGCCGCATCGCCGGTCAGCTCGACGTGAAGCCGTTCGACGACTGGCATGCCCTGATCGAATCCGATCTCGATCTCGTCACCATCGTCACCCCTCCCTCGGAACATCTGCAGATGGCCACCGCCGCGCTCGACGCCGGCAAGCATGTGCTCTGCGAGAAGCCGACGGCGTTGCATGTTGACGAAGCAACGCAACTCGTCGACGCCGCGCGGAAGCATCCCGATCAGCTCGCGCTGATCGATCACGAGCTTCGCTTTCTCCCCGCCTTCCGCGCCGCGCGCGAGCGGATGAGCGACCTCGGCGGAATTCGTTACGCCGAGGTGCGCTACGCAAGTCCAGGCCGAGGGGACCGAACGAGGGAGTGGAACTGGTGGAGCGACGCCGATCGCGGCGGAGGGATCTGGGGCGCCGTCGGCTCACACTTCATCGACACGCTTCGCTTCCTCGGCATGGAGATCGAGGCGGTGCAAGCCACGTTGCAATCGATCATCGCTGAGCGCCCGTTCGAGAACGGCACGCGGCCCGTCACAGCCGACGACTTCGCTTCCGTCAACCTCCGCTTCGCCGGCGGCGCCCTCGCGGCGATGACGCTCTCCAGCGTCGCCTCAGGACCGGACGAGCCAAGCACCATCACGATCCACGGCGAAGAAGGAGCGATGCGCCTCGTCGGCGAAGAGCTGCTGACCGCCATGCGCGGCGAGCCGTTCACCGTCGCCACCAGCGCCGGCCGCTCCGATCGCAAAGGCAACTCCGCCGGCGGCTCCTTCGGCAGCGGCACCTACCTCCTCGGCCGCGCCCTCGTCGCAGCTCTCGACAACGGTGACCGCGGTGCGCTGGCGATTGCCGCTACGTTCGACGACGGCCTCGCGCAACAGCGCGTGCTCGACGCGGCGCGGATGTCGAACGCCAAGGGCGGCGCGTGGATCGCAGTCTGATCTGCGTTCCATCTGCGTTCATCTGCGGATAAAAACGTTATCCGCAGATGACGCAGATTGGACGCAGATAGAGACGATTACTTCACAACTGGAGTACCCGCCGCCAGCTTGTTGAACGCCGGCAGATCGGTGTCCCAGATCGCCTTCAACTTGGCCAGCTCGATGTTGATCTTGGCCACCAGCTCATCGCGCACGGCGATCTGCTGCGACGTCGGTGCGTAGGGGCCGGATGCGGCCGAGTCGCCGACGCCGGCCAGCTTGTCGTTCAGACGGATCGGATAATTCAGCGGATCCTGCGAGCTCTTGTTCCTGGTCTGGTACAACGCCTCTTCGACCGCGGTCATCTTCTTGTCAAGATCGTTCGCCGCGGCGACGACAGCCTTGTTGTCGGCGACGCGCTTCTTCACGTCCATGAGCTGCTTGCGCACTTCGCGGATCCGCGTGACCGCGTCATTGACCTCGGAGAGTTTCTCGTGAACGCTGGTGATGAAGTCGAACTGGGCTTTCAGATCGGCGGTTGACGACGTGCTGCGCGGGTCCTGGCGCACCTCGAACGGCACCGTCACCGCCGGATGCTCGCCCACCGTGACGCGTGCCTGATACATGCCGGGCGGTACACGCGGTCCGAGCGTGCCGCCGGCCCACATGATCAGGCCGGGAAAGCGCTTCGCTTCGGCCGTGCGCAGATTCCAGACGAAGCGGTTGTGCCCGTTGATGACGTCCGTGAGCTTGCTGGAGTCGCGGCCACGCCGTCCCCCCTCCTCACCGCCACCCTCTTCTTCGGCCGCATCTCCTTCGGACTTGACCGCTTCCTTCGGCTCGGCTTCCGCCTGCGCCGTCGAAGACGGCGCGGCTGTCCCGCTGGCTTCCCGCGGTTTGGCCGCCTCGGCCTGCACCATGCCGGTGTACTCGCGGATCACCTTGCCGTCGCCGCCGAGGAAGGCGATGGCGACCTTCGTGCCGGTCTTCTGATCATGAATGTAGTAATCGATGACCGCGCCATTCGGCGGGTTCGTTCCCGCGAATCCACCGCCACGCCCGCCCCCGCCGCCCGTCCGCCATGTCAACGCCGGCGTGAAGAGGTGTACCGGCTTCGAGACGATTTCCGGCGTCATCTGGCGCAGCGGCTCGAGGTCGTCGAGCATCCAGAACGCGCGGCCGTGCGTGGCGGCGATCAGCGCATCCTCATGGACGAGCAGATCGTGGATCGGCACGATCGGCAGCTTGTACTGCAGCGGCTGCCAGTGCCCGCCGTCGTCGAACGAAACGTAGACACCGCGCTCCGTGCCGGCATAGAGCAGGCCGCGCTTCTTCGGATCGGCGCGGATGACCCGGGTGAACTCGCTGGCCGGAATCCCTTCGACGATCTTCGTCCACGTCTTGCCGTAGTCGGCCGTCTTGTACAGGTAGGGACGGAAGTCGTCCCACTTGAAGTTCGTCGCCGCGACGTAGGCCACGCCCTTGTCGGTCGGGCTGGCGTCGATCTCATTGATCATGATCCATTCGGGCATGATCGATTTCGGCGGCGTGACGTCGTCCCAATGCGCGCCGCCGTCGCGGGAAACGTGCACCAGGCCGTCGTCGGATCCGATCCAGAGGACACCCGCCTCGACCGGCGATTCTGCTCCATAAAAAATCGTGTCGTAGTACTCGACGCTGGTGTTGTCCTTCGTGATCGGCCCGCCGCTCGGACCTTCCTTCGTCTTGTCGTTGCGCGTCAGATCGGGGCTGATCACCTTCCAGCTCTGCCCGGCGTTCGTCGACTCCATCAGGAACTGCGACGCCGCGTAGACCTTCGACGGATCGTTCGGCGAGAAGAAGATCGGGAAGTTCCACTGGAAGCGGTGCTTGATGTCGGCCGCGCCGGCGCCCATGGGGTTGTCGGGCCACGGATTGACGTCGCGCTCCTCGCCGGTGCGGTGGTTGTAAACCGTCAGCAGGCCGCCGTAGGAGCCGCCGTAGACGATGTCGGGGTTCTTCGGATCGGCGACGATGTAGCCGCTCTCGCCGCCTGCCGTCTCTTCCCAATCGCGCGGCCCGATGCCGCCGCCGGCACCCTGATGCCGGATACGCACGGCGGTGTTGTCCTGCTGCGGTCCGAGGAGCCGGTAGGGGAAGTCGGTATCGACCGAGACGCGGTAGAACTGCGCGGTCGGCTGGTTGTCCTGCTTGGTCCAGTTCACGCCGCCGTCGCTGGTGACGTTCACGCCGCCGTCGTTGGCCTCGATCATCCGCCTGGGGTCGTTCGGCGCGATCCAGAGGTCGTGGTTGTCGCCGTGCGGCGTGTTGATGGCGCTCCAGGTCCGGCCGCCGTCTTTGGTCTTGTGAAAGCGGACGTTGACGACGTAGGCCGTGTCCTCATCCTTCGGATCGGCGTAGATCCGGGAGTAATACCAGGCGCGCTGGCGAAGATCGGCCAGGTCGCTGGTCTTGGCCCAGGTGTCGCCGCCATCGCGCGAGCGGAAGACGCCCCCTTCTTTCGCTTCGACGATGGCGTAGACGTTCTGCGTGTTCGACGACGAGACGCTCACGCCGATGATGCCAAGGGTGCCCTTCGGCATGCCTTTGTTGCGCGACAGCTCTTTCCAGGTATCGCCGCCGTCGGTCGACTTCCAGAGCGCCGACCCTTCCCCGCCGCTGTCGAAAAAGTACGCGCCGCGACGGAAACGCCAGGTGGCGGCGTAGAGGATGCGCGGGTTCGACGGGTCCATGTTCAGATCGACCGCGCCGGAGTCGCGGTTGACGAAGAGGACGCGGTCCCAGCTCTTGCCGCCGTCTTTCGAACGGTAGATGCCGCGCATGTCGTTCGGCCCGAAGGCGTGACCGAGAGCGGCGACGTAGAGCAGATCGGGATTCGACGGATGGACGCGGATGCGGGCGATCTGCTGCGAGTCGTCGAGCCCGATGTGCGTCCAGCTCTTGCCGGCGTCGGTCGACTTCCACATCCCCGCGCCGGGTGAGACATTGCCGCGGATGGTCTCCTCGCCGGTCCCGGCATAGACGACGCTCGGATCGGACGGCGCCACGGCAACGGCACCGATCGTCCCGCCGAAGAACCCGTCCGACACCGCCTTCCACGTCTGCGCGCCGTCGGTGGTCTTCCAGACGCCGCCGCCGGTCGAGCCGAAGTAGTAGACGTTCGGCTGATCGGCAACCCCGACCACCGCATCCGCTCGCCCCCCGCGATACGGCCCCACCTCGCGCCACTGCATCCCCTTCAGGATGGAGGCGTCGGGCAGGGCAGGTGAGGTCGACTTGGGCGGTGTTGCCCCGTAGGCAGCGGAAACCAGGGAAAAGGTGACGAGCAGCAGACGCAAAACACGATTCATGCGCTTCCTCCGAGGAGCGCATGTTTACCACAAAGGGTTGTCGTGTCGCTCACACAACCCGGCCACGGAAACGGCTCACGGTCAACGGCCCTTTTTGCGAAACGTCATCGTGGCCGCCGTCAACCCATCGCCCAATGCCAACCGGAGCGGAGCCGGAACATCCATACCGGACATCAACGTATCGACATCGGTCATCTTCGCGTACGGCCAGAGCTCGTACATCCCGGGCGGCAAATTTGACATGGTGCCGATGCCATCAGTCCCGGTTTGAAATTCGAGAACGTGCCATTGAGCCAAGCGCATCATGACTTCGAAAGGAATGGTCTCACCATCGTACCGGACCAGAAAGTGAACGTCGCGAATCGGTGTGTGATCGGCGGTTTCGCTCTTAATTTCGAGCGTGGACGATCCGTCGGAAACATTGATCCGAACTGATCCGGCATCGCGATCGAAGGCACCGACCCGCCGAACAGCAAACGAGCCGGACGCCGGGACGGCGACCAGCACAATCGAGCCGCCATTTTCAGGCATCTTGATGTCGACATCCCCAGACTGGCTAGTCTCCAGGGTGCTCACGAGCACGTTGTCGACCACTTCGAACAACGTCGCCTTGGGATACGGAGCTCCATGCCGATCAACGACGGAAACCCGAATCGATGAGCCCTTTCGGAGTCGGAGCTCAGCGAAATGACCAGCCTCCGTCTGAGAGAGCGTAAACACGGCGGGCGCACCGGGAAGGAATGCGTCGGCGCTGGCGCTAAGAGTCTGCGCACCAGGGCGGACGTGGTCGAAGACGAAATAGCCGTTTGAATCGGACGTGGTGCGAATTGCGCTTTGCATGTCGCCGTCGTCGGATGTCAACGCAATCGTGGCGCCGGAGATCGCACTGCCCTCTTCGTCGAGAACCTTTCCCTCGATCCGTGCGGCCGGCAGTTCGAAGGTCCACTGCAGCAACTCATCATCACCCAACGAACCATGCCCCAATGTGGGGGTGACAGCATCTCTGGCACGAAGCGCGAACGAAAACTCTCCGGTCTGCCAAAGTGGTTCCATCGCGAAGCCTTTGTCGTCGACCGTCAGGTTGCCTCGCCACTTGCCTGCAAGACTCTTGAGCGTTACCGAGGCACCTGATTCTCGCTTGCTGCCCGAGATGACGTTGACAGTCAACTGCGACTCATGAATAACCACCTTTTCACTCGTTTCAGGATCAGCGACGCGAATCAGGCGGGAGTACTGCTGCAATGGCCGCTCGCCTCGTATCACGAGGCGATACTGGCCAGCTTCCAGGCCGGACAGAACCACCGGCTCGGAAGCGGGAACGATCACCGAACGAGCGGCAACCTCTACGGGAAGCCCATCCCCCTCATGGAAAACGCTCGCCGAAACACTCCTCACGCTCGACGGAGCGGCGATATCAAGACGGAGCGCCATGGCAGGCTGAAGACGAATATCCCCCAAGCGAACGTTGCGCGCACTGGGACCAAGTGCGACGACCTTCGTTCCAGCGCCCGGAAACTTGATTTGAATCATCGATGGCCATTCGTCTTCAGCTTCACACGTGAACAGGCCGGCCCCATTTGTCATGCAAAGACGTTTGCCGGGCAACGGCTGGATCGCCGCTTCGCTTGCAGGCGCGCCCGCCCATGTCAGCACTCGGCCAGTAATCGCCGGAACGCGTCGCATCACCAGTGTAGCGCGCGCCGGCTTCGCAGCACTCGTGTCAAGGACCACGGTGACAGTCCGATAATGCGGCGCCGACATCACCATCTCATAGGTGCCTTCCGGGACCATGATCGCGCTCGAGGCCGCAAGCTCGTCCGGTGAGAGCGTAACCATCCAGTCAGGAACCTTTGACGTGCTCGCGTTGCGAACTGTGAGCAACACGGACATGGTGCGCTCGGCGTCCAATATCGACACGGAAACGGGTACGCGTCTGAGATGCTGGAGATCGAGAGGTAGATCGCTCGAGAAATGCTCGACGACGTCGAACGCGACGTAATTCGACGCAACGACCACCACCCCCTGACCGAGGTGCTCTGGTGCGCGAACCGACATGTCCGCGCTTGTTCCGCAGTTTGCCTGAGGAGCACGCAGCACCCCGTAGCAGACGCGCGAAGGATCAGCGATCGTGCTGTCGGCTCCGCCCGGAGCCGACAGCGTCATGAACACGAACGCACACAACGAGAGAATGCTCATCTCAGATCGCTGCGCGAACTGCTGATTGCGCCGGAGACGGGAGCAGCTTCGCTTGCGGCGCCGGTGAGGTGATCGAAACCGAGGCAACTTCCATCGAGTTGCTCATCGGTTGGGCCTGTCCAAGCGAATAGACGCAGTCATCGGTGCAATCGTCGCTGGTATGCGTGCAAGTTCCCCATGTGGCACAACCCGCGTCCGACGGGTTATCGCACCCGGACTTCGTACCATCGGTACGCATGTAACAAATGTACCCGGTGGTCTGGTCGCACTTGATGCAGCCGGCGTGAACTGTTGACGCAACAACAAGGATCAGAAGAACGAACAACGTGATTCTAACGCGCATGATGAACCTCCTCTTTCTTTCGAAGATAGATACAGCGCAAAGTGCTCCTGATGAGCACCCGCGAGATTGACTTCAAGCCGCCTTGCAATCATGGCGCGACGCCTCGAGGTGGCAGACCCGCCACGGCGTCGATCTCTGCGACCGTTGGAAGCCGAATATGAGCGAATCGGATCAGTCCCTCGGGGTCGATGAGCACGCACGCCGGTACGGCTTTGATTCCATATGCACGGGCGGTCGCTCCCCGATCGACTGCAACCGGCAGGGTCGTGCTGATCCTGTCCGCGTCCGCGGGCAGCACATCGTCATCGGAAAGACGAACGGTAATGATTTCGATCGGCGCATGCCACGTACGCGCAAGCCGTTGCAACCTGGCCAGCCCTTCAGGGCAGGCGGCGCACCATCTCGCCCAGAAATAAATGAGGACGGTCTGATTTCGCAGGTTGTGCAGCGTGGTCGGTTGCCGGTTCAGCCAACTGCTCACGCTGAGCTCAGGCGCCACAGTCCCGGGAGCCGCCGCGATATATTTTGCGATCCATGGTCCGGCCACACCTTGGTAGCTGCTCCTCGCGGTTGCCTCCAGCGACTGTGCTGACGCGGCCCCGGTACAGGACAAGGTAACGACAACCATCGCCAGGCATCGACGAAACATGCAATCTCCCACCACTCGTCAGCTATTCACAAAATTGGGATTCTGATTAGGAGAGTGACATGGTGAAAGAATTCCTACCGTCAATCCTGGAATCTTTTAGAAAAAAATCGTGCGAATGGAGCGCATGAGAGGCAACTTGAGCATTTTCGAGCCACGAGAGAGCTCAAAAGAGTCATCGAAGTTCTGTTCGAACGAATCCAAAAAAAACGCCCGAAGGCGGCGTTCTCAAATACGTAGATTAGTATAGAGCTACGAGTTCCCACCCTCATCCCCACCGCCCGTCTTCGGCGCATCGGATGAACCGCCCTCGTCGTTGAAGCACGGGCCGCCTTCGTGACGGGGACCGGAGTCGCGACGCGGGCCGCGATCGGATCCACCACGTCCACCGCCACCGCCGTCACGGCGAGGGCCACGATCGCGGTCCGCGCAGGTCGCCTTCGAGAAAGCGGACGCCGGCGTCATCACCGGCACGGCTCTTCTCCAGCATCGCCTGCGACGAGTCGACGCCGGTAACGTCGAATCCCTTCGAGGCCAGGAAACGGGCGTGCTCGCCGGTGCCTGACCCCAGGTCGAGGATGCGTTTCGAAGGAGCGCCGGCGAACAGCTCTTCGAACAGCGGCCACTCGCGCTTCAGGCGGTCATCCCAGGCGATCAGCCGGCTGTAATCGAAATTCGCGTAACGGTCTTCGCTCACGCCTTCATCGCCGCCTTCACCCTCGCCGGCGTCATCGGCAGACGGAACATCCGCACGCCGGTGGCGTCGAATACCGCGTTGGCGATGACGGCGCCCATCGGGACGATGGCCGGCTCGCCGCCTCCCTGCGGCGCGAGGTCGTCGTTGGAGATGAGCAGCGTCTCGATGTGCGGTACGGCGGCGAACCGCGGCAGCTCGTAGGTGTCGAAGTTGTGGTCGGCGATGGCGCCGCCTTTGAAATTCAGCTCCTCGCTCAGAACGTAGCCGAGCCCCATGGTGATGCAGCCTTCCATCTGCATCTTCGCCCCGTCGGGGTTGATGACGATGCCCATGTCCTGCGCGGCGACGACGCGCTTGACCTTAATGGCGCCGGTGGCGCGGTCGACGGCAACCTCCGCGGCCAGCGCGCAGTACGCCCCCGCATCCTCACAGGCGGCGATGGCGCGGCCCTGTCCCGACGGCCCCGCCCCCGCCTTCCAGCCGAAGGCGTCGGCCGCCGCCTTCAACACACGGCGCAGACGGACATCCGAGGTGTTGCTGAGGCGGAACTCCAGCGGATCGATCTTCGCCGCGGCGGCCATGATGTCGATCTGCGACTCGCGGGCGAAGACGTTCGTCCCCGCGCCGGGAGCGCGCCAGGGACCGGTGGCGAAGGGATGCACGCGCGGTCCGCCGCGGCCGATGTACGTCTTCAGGCTGACGTTCGGCACGTCGTAGAACATCTCGGCCGAACGGTCGCCGGCGGCGTAGACGTGGTAATCCCAGCTCGTGATCTTGCCGTGGTCGTCGACCGCCGAGGAGACCTTCACCACCGCGGCGGGACCGAAGGTATCGAAGAAAAACTCCTCGCCCCGCGTCCAGTTCACCATCACCGGCTTGCCGGTGATCTGCGCAAGTTGCGCCGCCTCGACAGCTTGATTGGCTGCGCTCTTGCCGCCGAATCCACCGCCGACGAACGGCGTGATCACGCGTACGTTCTTTTCATCGACGCCCAACGTCTGGGCGATGCGCGACCGCGCGCCGAAGGGGCTCTGCGTCCCCGCCCACACCGTCATCTTTCCGTCTTTGAGCTCGGCGATGGCCGTGTGCGGCTCCATCGGCGCGTGCGCGAGGTATCCGGTGCGGAAGGTCGAATGGATCACATTCGCCGTGACGCTGTTGACGTCGCCTTTCGACGCGCGCACTTCTCCCGCGCCGCCATTCGTCAGGAAGTAGTCGCCGACTGATTCCGTATCGAACGCGGCCGCCGGCTGATCCCACTCGGCCTTGATGAGCGCGAGCGCCTTGCCCGCCGCTTCGTGGTCAGCGTGCAGGACCGCCACGAGGTCGCCCTTATCCACCACGGTCACGCCCGACATCTCCTTAGCTTTCGATGTATCGAGAGACTTCCGCGTCGCGCCATGCGCGGGCGGACGGAGGATGCGCGCGTAGAGCATGTCCGGCCGGCGGACGTCGCCGGCATACTTGGCACGTCCGGTCACCTTGTCGTGGCCGTCGCGGCGTTTGGTCGGCTGCCCGATCACCTTGAACTCTTTCAGCGAGCGAAGGGCCGCCTTCTCGTCGACGAGGCGGGCGATCTGCTTTCCCTTCGCCAGCTCGCCGTACGTCACCTTGCGCGTGCCATCGCCGGCGACGGAGACGACGCCGTTCTCGACCACGAGTTTGTCGCGCCCCACCTCGAGCTTCTTCGCCGCGAGGTTCATCAGCACCGTGCGCGCCTCGGCCGCCGCGGCCCTGACCGCGGGACCGAACATCCGCGTCGACTGCGATCCCCACGTCCCCTGGTCCCACGGGCATTGATCGGTGTCACCCATGACCATCGTGACCGATTCCAGTGGCACGCCCAGCTCCTCGGCGGCCATCTGCGCCAGCGAGGTGTGGATCCCCTGCCCCATCTCGATCTTTCCGGAGAAGAGGGTCACCGCCCCGTTTTCGTCGATGCGCAGGTAGGCGTTCAGATCCTCCGGATACCCGCGCCGCTGCGCGAACAGCTTGGCAGGCTTGGTCGTGATCAGCACGACGATTCCCCCGCCGAGGAGCTTGCAGAAAAGGCGGCGCGAGAAGCCGCGACCCTCGCGGGTGCCCGGGATCGTGGTCTCGGGAGCGGAGAAGAGAACCGCGCCATGAAGATCGTCGGCGACGTCTGTATTGCGCCTGCTCATCGCGCGCCTCCCTTCACCGACGCTTCCTGGATTGCGGCGATGATCCTTTGATGCGCGCCGCAGCGGCAGAGATTGCCGTCCATCTCCTGCACGATGGCATCGTGCGACGGGTGCGGCTGCTTCTGCAGGAAGGCCCAGGCGTTCATCAGCATCCCTGACGTGCAATAGCCGCACTGGAACCCGCCGTGATCCATGAAGGCCTGTTGCAGCGGATGAAGGTGCCCGTCGTGCTCGAGTCCTTCGATGGTGACGACGCTCTTCCCCTGCACGGATGCGAGCGGCGTCTGGCACGAGCGAACCGCCACACCGTCGACGGCGACGGTACAGGCGCCGCAGACCCCTTCACCGCAGCCGTACTTCGTGCCGGTGAGATCGAGATCGCCGCGCAGCACCCATAGCAGGGTGCGGTCGTCTTCCGTGTCGAGAGCCACCGGTTTCCCGTTGAGCCGGAATCGTATGTTTTGTTTCAAGACAGGCCCTCCTTCAATCGCTGCCTACGATACGCCTCGAAGGCGCGGATTACCTTGGCGAATACGTGACAGATCGGGAAGTGACGACGCTCTTGCCGAGTGCGCTGGCACGGTCGTCCTGGTCGTTGCGCGAAGCGTACAGGCGATCGCCAAGGACGGTGAACTTCCACTGTTCTTTCCTGACGTTTCCCGCCTTCAGGAAGAGAACCGAGGCAGAGTAATTCGAATCGCGCTCGGCCGCGACCGGGACGCCGTTGGCGTCGGTCCAGACGCGAAGCTCGACCTCCGGCTCGTTGACGAACCTCCCGCGCGCGACGGCGAGGGTCGGCTTGACCTTGATGCGCAGCAACATGGCCGGCTTCCCGTCGCGCGTCGACGCCTTCTGCTCGAGCAGGGTCGCGCCGTTGAGATTGTCGGCAAGCATGGCCGCGGCATCGAGGGCGTCGATGACATCGAAGACCGTGAGCGCCACCATGGCCGCGCGGGTGGGCGTGAGGCTCTCCGGATCGCGCTTCTTCTTCTCTGCCTCCGCTTCCGCCGCCGCGAGCGCCGTTGGCGGCACGTGAATGTTCAATCCGCCGGGGCCGTCCTCGACTTCGAAAGTCGCCGCGGCATTCCGCGCGCCTGCAGCACCCTGCGTGTCGCCGATGACCTGAACCGTGGCCGCGAACGGAGCCTTCGCCGGATAGCGCCGGAGAACTTCGCGAAGATCCGACAGCAGATCGGCTGACGCGGACGATGCCGCCAGCGAAACGGCCAGCAACAGCAGAAACGTTCGTGACGCAATCATGACGCTCGCCATTCTAAATGCCCGTTATCCTTCGCATCAGGTCATCGACGATGAAGACTTTCTGTGCTTCGATCCTCCTATGCGCGGCCCTCGCGGCACACGCGCAATTCACCTCTCCGCTGGCGACCGGTGTGCGCCTCGATCCTGCCGGCCAGTCGATCAACCTCGGCAGCATGCCGCTGGGGATGGCGCTCGCACCGGGCGGCGGGAAGGCAGCCGTAGTACTGAGTGGCTGGCGCGAGCAGGGCTTGCAGATCGTCGATCTGAAGTCGGGCAAGGTCACGCAAACGATTAAGCAGGAGGCGGCCTTCTACGGCATCGCCTTCTCGCCGGACGGAGCCCATCTGTACGTCTCCGGCGGCAATGACGACTCGGTCTTCTGCTACACGTGGAAAGACGGCGTTGCCGCGCTGGAGCGGAAGATCGTCGTCGGCAAGCAGAAAGAGGACAAGACCGGCTCGCGCTATCCGGCCGGTCTGGCCGTGTCGAAGAACGGCCGCTATCTCTACGTCGTCGAGAACGTCGGCGATGCCCTCGCCGTCGTCGATCTGGCGACGTCCGCAATCGAACGATTCCCCACGGACCATTACCCGTACGCGGTCGAGGTGGCCTCGGACGGGAACGTTTACGTTTCGGATTGGGGCGGCGACACGGTCTCGATCTTTCACGCGCGCCCCGACGGAACGCTTTTTCGCAAGAGCCGTCTGCACGTAGGGCGTCATCCATCGGCTCTGGCGACGAACAAGTCAGGCTCGCGGCTCTTCGTCGCGCTGGCGGGGAGCGATCGCATCGCCGTCGTCGACACGCGCTCCCGGAAAATCGTCCGGATGTTGAGCGATCGCGCGCCGGGCGGGCCGTCCGAGGGGAGCACGCCGAATGCGCTGGCGCTCGATGAAACGAGGCTTTACGTCGCCGAAGGCGACAACAATGCCGTGGCCGTCTTCGACCTCGACACCTGGAAACTGACCGGACGGATCCCCACCGACTGGTATCCGACCGCAGTGGCCAGTACGGGACATGACCTGCTCGTACTGAACGGCAAAGGGCACGGCAGTCACGCCAATCCCGGCGGCCCGACGCCAGGCCAGGGAATTCAGCGCCCGCTCGGTTACGCGCTCGGGCAGCTCAATGGAACGCTGCGCACCATCGCGAAGACGGCAGCGCTGGACGGGTATTCGCGCCGTGTCGCGGCGGCGAACAATTGGAACGCCGCGCGTCCGGCGCGCCGCTATCCGCCATTCAAGCATGTCCTCTACATCATCAAAGAGAACCGCACCTACGATCAGATCTTCGGCGATCTGAAAGAGGGCGACGGCGATCCCGGCCTCGTCTTCTTCGACAGGACCTCGACGCCGAATCATCGCGCCCTGGCCCTTCGTTTCGGACTCTTCGATCGCTTCTTCACCAACGCCGAGGTCAGCTCGCAAGGGCACATCTGGTCGACCGCCGCGTACGTCACCGACTTCGGCGAGAAGACGATCCCTTCGGGTTACTCCGACCGCCGCGGCGACATCGACGGCGAAGAGATCGACGAGCCCGAGAACGGCTTCCTCTGGACGCTGGCGAAGAAGGCCGGCGTGTCGTTCCGCGATTACGGCGAGATGGTGAACGGACCGCATGGCTGGCCGAAGACGCAGGCGGAGCTCGGCGCCGACATCAGTCCGATCTATCCGCCGTTCAATGTCGAGATCCCCGACCAGAAGCGCGCCGATGCCTGGATCGAAGAGCATCAGCACTTCGTCGCTGATGGCAACATGCCGGCCCTCGAATTGATGCACCTTGCGTCCGACCACACCGCGGGCGGCGATCCGAAGTACCACTCGCCGCGCGCCTACATGGCAGACAACGATCTCGCCCTCGGCCGCATCGTTGAGGCGTTGTCGAAGTCGCCGTACTGGCGCGATACGGTCGTGTTCGTGCTCGAGGATGATTCGCAGGCCGGCCCCGATCACGTCGATTCGCATCGCGGACCGCTGCTGGTCATCTCGGCCTACAACCGTCCGGGGACGATCCACCGTTTCGCGAACACCACCGACGTCGTCGCCGCCATCGAAGACATCCTCGGTCTCGATCGCCTCTCAAAGTTCGACTACTTCAGCCGGTCGCTGGCGGACGCCTTCCGCGCGGCGCCTGACCTCACCCCGTATTCCGCGATCACGCCGGAGGCAAGTCTCGAGGAGATGAACCCGCCCAAGACCGCGGCCGCGAGACTGTCCGAGGGGATGGACTTCCGCGGCCCGGATCGGATCGATGATGCGCGCTTCAACGAGTTGCTCTGGATGATGCTGAAAGGCGACCGGCCGATGCCCGCCGCCCAATCGAAAGCATCGCTGCACCTGCTGCAGATCAGCAGGTAATGCGCCGGCGAAACCGGCGGCGAAGCCGCCGTAAGAACCGTAGCCCCCGGCTTCAGTCGGGGGATACAGGGCATTCCCCGGTATCCCGAGCCCGCTTCAGCGGGCGACAGAACGATTTCCGAGGTAACATCGCGTCGGGACTTTCCGCATGGCGAACACGCCATGCCACACAGCTACAGCAATCTGCTGAACCACATCGTCTATTCGACGAAAAACCGGAAGCCCTTCATCGACTCCGCGCTCGAATCGCGCCTCTTTCCGTATTTTGGCGGAATCGTGCGACAACTTGGAGGGAAGCTCTACGTCGTCAACGGAGTGGAAGACCACGTCCACCTCCTTGCCGAGTTGCCTCCTTCAATCGCCGTGGCCGAAGCGATCGGAAAGATCAAGGGGAGCTCGACGCATTGGATCCACGAATCGTTTCCCGATCGATCCGAGTTCGAGTGGCAGCGAGGCTACGCCGCATTCAGTGTCAGCAAGTCGAACGTCTCCGCGGTCGCGCGATACATCGAAAAGCAGAAGCCACATCACACGAAGGTGTCGTTTCCGGAGGAGCTCGAGCGGCTCCTGCGACGACACGGCGTCGTGATCGATGCACGACACCGGTGGACGTGATCTGCCGCCCGCTGAAGCGGGCTCGCAAACTGGACGGCATCCGTAGCCCCCGACTGAAGCCGGGGGCTACGGTTCTTACGGTGGCTTCGCCGCCGGTCTCGTCGGCGAATGACACCTGATCCAGATCAGCAGGTGACCTCAGTGCAGCGGCCGCAGGTCGATGATCACCTTCAGGGTACCGCCAAGAATCCGGAGGTTGCCGCTTACGCGGGCGCCGTAGCGATAGCGGCTGTAGTAACCGTCTTCGTATCCGCGGCGGAACCCTTCGCGGAAGTAATAGTTGTACTGGTCCCGGTCGACATAAAGGCCGGGGTATCCGTAGTCGGCGTCCTGGTACGCATAGGAGTTTCGATAGTCGAAGCGCCAGCGATCCAGCCGGTCAGCCTGGCCGGTCTGAAAACCCTGGTCATAGCCATAGTTCACGGCGTCCTGGAGAAGCTGCGCGGCGTAACGATTCACCTCGTAGTATCGCCCGCCACGTGAATAGCGAAAGCTCGGCGCGGTGTAGAAATACGGATCGCGGTTGTAGTCGTATGAATTCTGAAGGGCAAGCTGCTGCTGGCGCAGGCGCTGAAGATACTGCTGCTGAAAGCGGTACTGCGCCGTACGCTTCTCTTGCTGCAGGCTCCGGGCGCGCTGCTGGAAAACGTTCTGCTGTTGTTGCAGGTGCTGGTTGTACTGCGATCTCCATTGCAGCTGCTGTTCAATGAGCTGCTGCTGACGCTGCACCGGAAGACGCTGCGATTGCGGAACCGGCTGCGGAGGAGGCTGATAGACGGCGGGCGGCTGCGGAGATGGATGTTGGTAAACCGGCACGGGCTGCGGTTGCGGCACGGGCTGGGGCTGCGGTACAGGCCGAACGTGCCGTGGTTGAGGCTGCGGCACAGGTTGCGGTTGCGGGACAGGCTGCGGCTGCGGCACAGGCCGAACATGCCGGGGTTGAGGCTGCGGAACAGGTTGCGGTTGCGGGACAGGCAGCGGTTGCGGCACGGGATGGGGTGGCCGCACAGGTTGAGGTTGCGGTACTGGCTGCGGCTGCGGCGCGGTTTGCGTCTGCACGGCCCTCCCCCTCCCCTGTGGCTGCTGAGCCTTCTCGTCCTTCTTCTGCTCTTTCTGGTCCGGCTTCTGATCCTTCTTCTTGTCCTTTTCGTCCTTTTTCTTCTGGTCGTCGGTCTGCTGCGCGTCCTGGGCGTACGCCTGTGCAATCGGGGCCAGCAGCAGCGCCGCGGACAGTCCGAGCGCGGAGACGATGGTTCCGGGTGTGATCCTCATGGGGAACTCCTATCAATCCTGATCCTGCGTGCGGCTGCGGAGGCGGAATCGGAAGCACCGGCGCAGGCGGGCATGTCGGGCGGGCTCGCAACCCGTGTCTCTGCATGAAACGCGCCGCACTCATCCGTACTCGACGCGACTCAGACAAGCTGCATGGCCAGCGCGCTGCTCAGGATGCCGGTGATCTGTTCATTCACCGGACGGTCCTTCACGGCAATCCGCACGGCATTACGCACTCCCATGGTGGATGTGTCGCGCATGAAGAGTCCGTGCTGGCGGCACTTCGCGACGACATCCGCCGCGGACAGTCCGTCCGCTGGTAGATGACAGAGAAGGAAATTCGCCGTCGATGGCATGACGTCGAGCCCGAGCGCTCTGAGGTCGTCGCACAGGCTTCTGCGCAGCTCGTGCGTCTGCCGGTATCGCTCGGCGTAATAGTCGGGATCGTCCAGCGCGGCGACCGAAGCCACCTGCCCGGTCAGGCTCACCGCCCACGGCGGAGTAATCGACCGCAATTTCTCGAGCAGGTGAGGGGCCGCGCAAAGGTAGGCGCAACGCGCGCCGCTCAACGCGTAGACCTTCGACATCGACTTGCAGACGACAACGTTCTCGCGCGTGACGGCGAACTGTTCGAGCGACTGATCCGCGCCGATGTAGTCGACGTAGGTCTCGTCGATCCAGACCAGCGTCGTCGCCGGCACGCGTCGCAGAAACTCCTCGAGCTCCTCGCGGCGCACATGCGCGCCGGTCGGACTGTTCGGGTTCACCAGCACGATGAGGTCATAGCCGGGCCGCTCCAACCGCCGCGGATCGAGACGGTATTGATCATCGCGTGAGAGCGCGACGCGGTCGACGCGGCATCGGATGACCTTTTCGAGCACATGCGCGTACTCGCCATAGGTCGGGTCGGGAAGCAGCACCCTCGACCGAGGCGTGAGCCACTCGCGAAGGGCGAGATAGATGAGACTCGAAGATCCGGCGCCGGGGAGGATGCAGTCGGACTCCACACCGCGGGTGCGGGCGATGGTCCGGATCATCCCCTCGCATCCGACAGGCGGCGACGTGCGCAGGAGCCAGGGAAGGTGCTCGCGCAACGCGCTGATCACCCGCGGCGACGGCGGGAACCAGGCATCGAGCACGTCGGCGTTGATGACCGAGGCGCTGCGGTCGAGGTGCTCGAAGCCGTCGCCGATCGCCTCGAAGAAGGCACCGCCGTGAAAGCATTCCGCCGGTTTGTGAAACGGGATGGCCAGGTCCCATGCCGCCTCCTGCTCCAGGCGCGCCAGCAACGCCGGATCGATGCGCTCACGAATCGCGGATGCCAGTCCGCTCATGAGCACGAAGCGGATCGCGCCGGAGCGAAACTCGGCGCCGTACGCCTGCAGGCCGGCCTTGGCGTAGATCTCGCGGACCTCGCGCCGTCCGATGGCGATGATGCGCGTGCCTCCATGCGCTTCGACCCAGCGAAGGGCGCTGTACATCAGCAGCGTCGCGGCCATGCCTCCGCGATGTTCGGGCACCACCGTGAGAATGCGGATCTCGTATGTCCGTGCGTCGAGCGTGAACGGGATCTCCTCGCGCCGCAGGTATTTGTCGACGGAGTACCGCCCGTTCCTCGGCGGCGTGATGCTGACGAATCCGATCATCCCGCCGTCGAGGGTGACCATGATGTAGACGTTGTCCCGGTCCAGCGGATCGGAGAGCTGCTCTTCCGCGTTCCGGGGATGCTGCCCCAGCTCCCGCGCGTACACCTGATGGCGAAGGGCGTAGATGGCGGGTCTGTCGTCATCCATGGCCAGCCGGCATCTCATCTGACGCACCATACCGATCGGTATGGACTATAATTCCGGCCGTGAGTTGGTGTCAATACCGACCGGTATGGTGAATCGGACTGTTCAGGACTGGGAGGATGCCGCGCTGTCGGCGATCGCCAGGGAAGGGCTGGCCTCGCTTGCCATCCCGAAGCTGGCCCGCTCCCTGGGCGTGACCAAGGGAAGCTTCTACTGGCACTTCGCCAGCCTCCAGGAACTCATCGAAAAGTCTCTGCGGCGATGGGAGGAGAGGGACCAGACCACTCTCGACGAGTTGCGGGAAATCGACGACCCGCGCCGGCGCCTGGCCGCGCTCTTCGAGCAGGCCATGGAACAACGGGAGGCACACGCTCTTTACGTCGCCCTGGCCTCATCCGCCGTCCCACATGCGGCACGGATCATCCGCCGTATCTCCAACCGCCGGCTGAGGTTCCTGATCGAGTCGTACGCCGAGGCCGGCCTGCCCCCCCCCGACGCCCGCGCACGGGCACTGCTCGCCTACACCGCCTACATCGGCGCACTGCATCTGCGCTTGTCGAAGAAACAGGAGATCGATGCCTACGTCGCGCATGCCCTGAAGACGCTGATCCCGGCGAGACCACGCCGAACGCCGCGAGCCGATTGAAGGGTGACCACTTCGTACTACTACACGCTCAACAACACGACGGAAAGCGCTCCAAGCGCCCTCGTAACGGTCACCGTTCGCTGAACTTGCGCCGGGTAGCGGGATGACATGTGCGTCTCGCTACCCTGGAGGTTGTCTGGAACCCCCTGGGATCGCGAGCAACGAGCGTCGGCGGCACTGCAATCGTCTGCGCGATGGTTACCGGCATCGCTGCGTTAGTCCTGGCGTGGACAAGCAACACGGCCGGGCACTACGAGGCGGCAGGCATCGCGCTCCTTGCCGCGGCGGTAGCGTTTGTCGGCGTGGCGAACGCTATCTTTCGTCATTGAGCCGCGATTAACCGACAACCGACAACCACCGTCCCGATCCGCTACCAGGTATCCGTCGAATCCGGCGGACCGACGTCGGCTCCTGCGTTGGCGGAGACGTCGGTCACGCCTTTGACCTTGCGCAGCTTCTCGGCGACGTCGTCTCCTCCCTCGCCGGTGATCAGGCCGAGCTCGTGGAGGACCTCGCCGACTTTGAAACCGCTCTTTCTCAGCTCGTTCGCCACCTCGTTGAGCGGACGGTCGCCGGAAGTGGTCACTACCCAATCCTTTTTCTTCGTGGCCATGCGTATGCGCCCCGATTGTATCCGTGAGCAGTTACGGTGCCTGCACCAGTCCGGAGCCGACGCGGGATGCCGGGGACGACAACGGTTTCGCCGTCTGGCGCAGCTTGTTCCAGAGTGCCATCCCGCGCAGCGTCGCCGCCGTCTCCGCCCACAATGCCGCGCATCCGGCCACATGCGGCGTGGCCATGCTCGTCCCGCTCTTGAATCCGTAGCGGGTGGGCCTGGGAACGGAGGAGTAGATGTTCACACCCGGGCCGGAGATCTCGATCTTGCCGAAGTTGGAGAAGGTTGCCGGGACGAGATTGGTATCGACCGCGGCCACCGACATGATCGTGGGTGAGTTCGCGGGGGCGCCGGTCGCGGCGCCGGCGTTGCCCGAGGCGGCGATCATCAGCAGCCCGTTATTGAGCGCCGATTGGCCGGCCGCGGTGTAATAAGGCTGCACCGGAGACTGCGAGCCGAGGGACATGGAGATGACGTCGCACTTGTTGGCGATGGCCCAGTTCATCCCGGCCAGAACGCTCCCTCCCACGCTGCTTCCGCTGTTGCTCAGAACCTTGCCGGCGTAAATCGCGGCGCGGTACGCGATGCCGTAGCGCGGCGTCGAGCCGGCCGGCGCCTTCGGACCGCACGACGTTCCGATGCAATGGGTGCCGTGACTGTGAAGATCCTGCACCGGCTGGCCGACGAAGGTGGCGCTCACGATCGTACGGCCGGCGAAGTCGGGATGGCCGAGGTCGAGGCCGGTGTCGAGCACGGCCACTTTGATGCCGGAGCCGCTCCGGTTGCTCGGCGGGACATTGCAGGCGATCAGTCCCCACGTCGCGCCGAGGGCGAGCGCCTGCTCTTCACTCTGCGACGCCGGCGCTGGGGCCACGCCGCCGAGGTCGCGGGCGATCGTCTCCGCCGCACGGAGGAAACCGCGGAGGTACTCACCGGGGTTCGGACTTGCGGTGCCGGCGTCGAGCGTTCGGAAAAACGCATCCGACACACTGTTGGAGAAGACGAAGTATTCGGGATCGATCGAGGCGATGTTGCTGTCTGGCGCGACCTCGGCGGCCGCGGTCATGCCGCGGGAGCGCGCCGCATCGCCGCCGATGAGGGCCACACCGATCGCGGGAAAGACGACGGCGTCGGCGCCGGCGACGTCCTCCATCGCAACCGCCTGGTTCTCGAAATCGCGGGCATCGGCGACGCGCATTCCCTGCGCGGCGGCGAAGGGCTTCGCGCCGGCATCCATCGCCCCCTCTTTGAACGTGGCCAGGTAACGGCCGGTCTGGAAGCTGTCATCCCCGCGCTCGAGCGCGGCCAGCAGCATCTCGTCGACCGATGACGAAGTGCGGCTGCTGCTGGCATCCGCCGCGGCGGTCTTGACAGTGCGGGGGCGCGTGGTTTTCCGGGTGGCCATGTTGTCTGTTCCTCCGATCGAGAGAGAGGGACGCGATTCCGCCATTCCCCCTCACGGTTGATAGTGACGGACGGCTGGAAAGAGTTTCTGTATCCTCTTTCATACGGAGGCGTAATGAGCACGACCCGCCCGAAGAGCGCGAAGCCAACCACAGCCGGATACGCGGAGAAGCTGGCCCTGTACGAAAAACTCGTGGCCACCAATGCCGAGGTGACACGGAAGGGCGACACCATGCCCTACACGTCGCTGAACGGTCACATGTTCAGCCTCTTTACCAAGGAGGCGATGCTGATCCTCCGGCTTGGGCAAGAGGATCGCGATGCCTTCATCAGGAAATACGAGAGCAGGAACCCGGTGCAATACGGCGCGGTGATGCACGAGTACGTCGAAGTGCCCGACGCCTTGCTGGCAAAGACGCGGGAACTGAAGAAGTACTTCGACCTCAGCTACGCCTACGTGGCCTCGCTCAAACCGAAACCGACAACGAAGAAGAAAAAGGGCTGACGCCCGCCTCGCGCGGTAAAACGTAGGTCGGACTCTCTTGTCCGACCGGTACTTGCGCAGCCCTGAATCGAAGCCCTACGGCGGCTAGCGTCAGCAGTTGCGCAAGTACCGGTCGGACTGGAGAGTCCGACCCACGTTCCCCACCAGAAACCAAGTGTTTAGTAAGCACAGACCGCTGTGCGCCCCGTCACCGGAGCCTGTGGCAGCATCACTCCGGTCTTCGAATCGAGGGCGATACTGTCGCTTCGTGACAACGCGCCGCTGGCACTTTTCCAAGGAGACCTGGATCGCACTCGTGTCGATCCTCGGCATCGCGGTCTATCTGGTCTTGCGCTTTCTGCTTCACGCCGACTACAGCAACTGGTCGCTTATCGCGGTGCTCCTGGCCGGCACTCCCCTGCTCTTCGATCTGCTGAAGAAGCTCATCGCCCTCGAGGTTGGATCGGACGCGCTCGCCGGGATCTCCATCATCACCGCCGCAATCCTCGGCGAATATCTGGCCGGTGCGATCATCGTTTTGATGCTCGCGGGCGGCACGGCGCTCGAGCTCTACGCGACGCACCGCGCCTCCGCCGTCCTCTCCGCGCTGGCCAAACGCCTACCGAGTGAGGCGCACCGGCTGACGGCTTCCGGAATCGTCGACGTGCACACGGCGGATGTTCAGATCGCCGACCGCCTCGTCGTGCTGCCGCACGAGATCTGTCCCGCGGACGGAACGGTGGTCGAAGGTCATGGCGCGATGGACGAGTCGTACCTGACCGGCGAGCCGTTTCAGATCGCCAAAGCGCCTGGCTCGGACGTCCTGTCGGGCGCGATCAACGGCGCAGCGGCGATGACCATCGTCGTTTCGAAGCTGCCGGTCGATTCACGCTACGCGAAGATCGTGCAGGTGATGGAGCAGGCCGAGGCCGAACGGCCGCGGTTCCGGAGGATGGCGGACCGGCTGGGCGGCTGGTACACGCTGCTGGCCCTGGCTGTCGCTGCTGCCGCCTGGATCATCGGCGGCGCGCCGCGGCGTTTCCTGGCGGTGCTCGTCATCGCCACGCCGTGTCCACTTCTGCTGGCCATTCCGGTGGCCATCATCGGCGCCATCTCGCTGGCCGCGACGCGCGGCATCATCATCAAGAATCCGGCCATGCTGGAGCGCATCGATCGTTGCCGGACGATCATCTTCGACAAGACCGGAACGCTGACCTACGGCAAGCCATCGTTGACGGACGTCCTCTGCGCGCCCGGGTTGACCCGCGAGCTCGTGCTGCGCCTGGCCTCCAGTCTGGAGCAGTACTCGCGGCATCCTCTGGCCACGAGCATTCTCGACGCCGCGCGCGCCGAGGGCATCGCACCGGTGGAGGTCACAGAGATCAGTGAAAAGCCCGGCGACGGACTGCGAGGGAGGTTCGACGGCGACGTCGTCGAGATCACCGGACGCAAGCGGATTGCGGCGGGCAGCATCCTTTCGGAACTGCCGCCGGCCGCTCCCGGCATGGAATGCATCGTTCTCCGCAACGGCGCGTACGCGGCCACGCTGCGGTTTCAGGACGTTCCACGAGAAGAGAGCCGTTCGTTCGTCGATCACCTCGTGCCGCGGCATCAGGTCAGCCGGGTGATGCTGGTGTCCGGCGATCGCGACGCCGAGGTGCAGCATCTGGCCGCGCTGGTCGGCATTCACAACGTGCGCTCCGGAACCAGTCCCGAGGAGAAGCTGGCCATCGTCCGCGAGGAGACCGCCAAAGCCCCCACCATGTTCCTCGGCGACGGCATCAACGACGCGCCAGCGATGGAGGCCGCCACCGTCAGCATCGCCTTCGGCCACGCCAACGACATCACCGCCGAAGCCGCCGACGCCGTGGTGCTCGAGCCGTCGCTGGCCGTGGTCGATGAGCTGATCCACATCGGCCGCCGTATGCGTGCCATCGCCCTGCAGAGCGCCGTCGGCGGAATGAGCCTGAGCCTGATCGGCATGATCGCCGCCGCCGCCGGCTGGCTGGCCCCCGTCCCCGGCGCCATCGCGCAGGAAGTGATCGACGTCCTGGCCGTGCTGAACGCGCTACGGGTGGCGATGCCGAGGAGGGAGTTGCATGATCTGGATGCGTGAGGGTGTCGGGAACGGTTGTCGGTTATCGGTTGTCGGAGAGGCTCCCTCGGTCTGGAAGCCCGACAACTGACAACCGACAACTGACAACCGATAACCGACAACCGATAACCGACAACGCAAGCATCTCAGTGATGCTTGAAAAATTGAACGGCCCGTTCATGCGCCTGCGCTGCCTGGCGCGACTTGAACGTGCCGAGGTTGCGACGCTTGCCGGTGCTGGGATTCTTCTTTCGCGAATAGAGCCGGTATTCGCCTGTTTTCAGTTTCCGGATCATGCCTGGGGAAGGTAGCGATATTCGGGCCAGATGTCGTGAAACGGTTGTCGGTTATCGGTTATCAGTTATCGGTGTCGGCTCGCGCAGTCCGGCGGTCCCGACAACTGATAACCGACAACCGACAACCTCATCAAAAACCGCCGCCCCCTACCGCCACACCGACAGAATCATCCCCGCCACCACGAACGAAACCCAGTTGTACGCGGAGTTGATGAACCAGAGCGGCTTCGGGGTCATCGAGAAGATGGCGGTGGCGAAGCTCGTCGGGGCGGCGAAGCCGGCCCACACCAGCGTTCCGACGAAGACCCCGCGGCAAAGCGTCATCGGCGGGAAATGGTTGATGATGATGGCCAGGATGTAGGAGATCAGCAGGCCGCAGAGGAACGACATGAAGAGGAGGATCGGCATCGCGCCGGAGCCTTCCTTCATCTTCTCTTCCGGGATTCCCATCAGGCGGACCCACGGCTTCTTGAAGATGACCGAGTACCAGAGCCCGCCGAGGATGAAAATGGCAACGGCGCTGGTCAGGATGGCCAGGTAGTTCACGTGCGGAAAGGACAGGGACATGTGCTCCTCCTTCTGCGTTTCGTCTGGGTAGGTGACAACGATACGCCGACGGCGGCGCACCGGCCAGCCCTTCGATAAAGCCGTCTTTTTGATGCGAGGTGTGAAATACACGCCTGCATCAGGATAAAATCATCGTTCGCATGCTTCGTTCCGTCATCGCCGCTACCGGGAGCCACATCCCGCCGATCCGGGTCCCGAACTCGGAGTTTCTGAATCGCGACTTCCGCGCCGCCGACGGCTCGCGCATCCACAAGACGAACGAAGAGATCGTCAATCAGTTCGAGGCCATCACCGGCATCAAAGAGCGGCGGTATGTGGCGGACGGAACGGTCACGTCGGATATCGCCTACGCCGCCGCGAGCGAGGCGCTGACCTCATCCGGCATCGACCGCGAGTCGCTCGACCTTATCATCGTTGCCCATAACTTCGGCGATGTGCAGCGCGAGGGGGGCAGCCTGACCTCGTTCCGTCGCTGGCGGCGCGCGTCAAGGCACGGCTGCGCATCACCAAGCCGAACGCCGCCGCCTTCGATCTCATCTTCGGCTGCCCGGGATGGATCCAGGGGGTCATCACCGCAGACGCCATGATCCGCGCCGGCGACATCCGCCGGGCCATGGTCATCGGCGCCGACACGCTCTCCCGCATCGCCGATCCGCACGACCGCGACAGCATGATTTACGCGGACGGTGCCGGGGCCACCATCCTGGAGGCGCGCGATAACGGCAACGCCGGCATCCTGGCCCACGCCACGCGCTCCGACACACTCGACCACTCCACGATGCTGACCATGGGGCCGTCGTCGTTCAAAGACGAGGTCCGCCTCGAGGCTCTCTTTCTGAAGATGGAAGGGCGCAAGCTCTACAAGTACGCGCTGCAGACCGTGGCCGGATCGATGAAGGAATGCCTCGACAAAGCCGGCATCCCGCTCCGCGATGTTTCCAGGATCCTCATCCATCAGGCCAACGGCAAGATGGACGAGGCCATCGTCTCCGCGCTTTACGACGCCGAGAAGATGACCCCGCCGCCGGACGTGATGCCGATGACGATCTCCTGGCTCGGCAACAGCTCCGTGGCCACCGTGCCGACGCTCTACGACCTGATCGCCAAAGGCCGGATGAACGGCTACGCCTTCCACCCCGGCGAGATCCTCCTGTTCGCCTCCGTCGGCGCCGGGATGCACATCAACGCGTTCGTCTACCGGATGCCGTGAGATGGTTGCTGGGTTGCTGGGGTGCTGGGGTGCTGGGTTGCTGAGTTGCTGAGTGACTTGGTTGCGCGGTCTCGGGGTTGCGCGGTCTCGCGGTGTTCCCTAGTCGAAGACTCGCTTTCGTGACCCGAAAACCACCGCGAGACCCCGAAACCGCGCAACCCAGTAACCAAGCAACTCAGCAACCCAGCAACCGCCCCCATGCAACCCCCCGCCCCCTGCGGCGTATCATCCACCGACGATTCGTCCCTGAAATTCGAAAAGGAGAGCTGCATGCGTCGAGGACTGCTCGGAATTGGAATCTTTCTTCTGGTGGCGGTGAATGGGTTCGCGCAGAGCGCGGACGAGATCATTGCCAGGTACATCAAGACTGTCGGCGGTATGGACCGCATCACTGCCGTCAAGTCGCTCCGGCGCACCGGCAAGTTCACCGGCGGCGGCGGGTTCGAGGCCCAGGTATTCGAACAGAACCAGCGGCCGAACAGCGTCCGGCAGGAGTTCGGCATCCAGGGGATGACCGCCATCAACGCCTACGACGGCACCACCGGCTGGAAGATCGACCCGTTCGAAGGGAAGAAAGACCCCGAGGCCCTCAGCGAGGAAGAGCTGAAATCGATCATCGAGGATTCCGATCTCGACGGTCCGCTCATCAACTACGCGCAGAAGGGGAACAAGGTCGAGTACACCGGCACCGAGCCCGTGGAAGGCTCCGAGGCCTGGAAGATCAAGGTAACCACCCCGTCTGGCGAGGTGAAGACGTATTTCATCGACACCAGCTCGAATGTGCCGATCAAGATCGAGACCCACCGCATGGTCCGCGGATCCGAGCGCGTCTACGAGACCATCCTCGGCGACTACAAAGAGGTCAACGGCTGGTACCTCCCCTTCTCCGTCGAGAACGGTGTGAAGGGGAGCCCGAACAGGTCGAAGGTCACCTACACCAGGATCGAAGCGAATGTGCCGATGGCGAGCTCGCTGTTCGCCAAACCCGGGAGTGGGGGGTCCGGGGCCGGGAGCCGGAGCGAAGCAACCGTCACCGTCGCCACGCCGGCGCCGCCGACGCCCGCTACCCCGGTTGTGCAAAACGCTGCTCCCTCTCCGACCCCCGACACCCGCCCCCCGACCCCCGTCAAGGTCGACTCCGAGACCATCTCCGGCCTCGGCGCGCGCAACATCGGCTCGGCGGCAATGAGCGGACGGATAGCGGCACTCGACGCCGTGCAGGAAGGCAGCCGCCTCACCGTCTATGTCGGCTCCGCCAGCGGCGGCGTCTGGAAGTCGGTCAACGGCGGCACGACCTTCAAGCCGGTCTTCGACAAGCAACCGGTGCAGTCGATCGGCGCCATCGCCATCGATCCGAAGAATCCGAAAACGGTCTGGGCCGGCAGCGGCGAGGCATGGACCCGCAACTCCGTCTCCTACGGCGACGGCATCTACAAATCGACCGACGGCGGCGACAACTGGACCAACCTCGGCCTGCCCAATTCCGAGCGCGTCGCCAAGATCGCCATCGATCCCAGCGACACCAACACCGTCTACGTCTGCGTCCCCGGAAAACTGTGGAGCGACAGCGATGATCGCGGCGTCTACAAGACCGCCGACGGCGGCAAGTCGTGGACGAAGGTCCTCAAGGGCCCGAACGCCTCGACCGGCTGCTCTATGCTCACCCTTGACCGCGCCAATCCGAAGACGCTCTATGCCGGCTTGTGGGACTTCCGCCGCAAAGGGTGGACCTTCCGTTCCGGCGGCGAAGGACCGGGCGCGCCGAGCGGCAGCGGCCTCTTCAAGTCGACCGACGGCGGTACGACCTGGCAGTCGCTCGACGACAAGTCATCTGCAGGCCTGCCGACCAAACCGTGGGGACGCATCGCCGTGAATGTGGCCCCGTCGAATTCGAACATCGTCTACGCCCTCATCGAAGCCGAGCCGCCGAAAAACGGGCTCTATTACTCGCAGGACGGCGGCAAAACCTGGCAGGCCCGCGACCGTAGCCAGATGATGATTTGGCGTCCCTTCTACTTCGCCAATCTCGTCGTCGATCCGAAGGACCCGAACAAAGTCTACAAAGCCGGCGGCGGTCTCATCGCCTCGAACGACGGCGGCAAGAGCTTCAGCGGCATCGGCGGCGGCGGACACGGCGACTGGCACGACGTCTGGATCGATCCCGCCAGCACCGACCACCTCATCGCCGGCGACGACGGTGGACTCTGGTACTCCTACGACGGCGGCAACCGCTGGTGGAAGGCCGACAACCTGCCGGTCTCGCAGTTCTACCATGTGAGCGTCGACATGGACCAGCCGTACCACGTCTACGGCGGCCTGCAGGACAACAGCTCCTGGGTAGGCGCCTCGCAGTTTCCGGGCGGCATCACCAGCGCCCAATGGGAGAACTTCTACGGCGGCGACGGTTTCTGGATGTTCGCCGATCCGAGCGATCCCGACTACCTCTACGCCGAGGCTCAGGGGGGCGAGATCGGGCGCGTGAATCGGAAGACGCACGAGACTCAGCCGGTCAAGCCGCTTCCCCAGTACAAAGAAGGAAAGCTCCGCTTCAACTGGAACACCCCCATCCACGTCTCCCCCGCCGGTACGCTCTACATCGGCGCGCAGTTCCTCTTCCGCTCGAAGGATCACGGCCAGACATGGGAGCGCATCTCCCCCGACCTGACCACGAACGATCCCGAGAAACAGAAGCAGGAGCTGTCGGGCGGCGTGACCGTCGACAACTCCTACGCCGAGATGCACACCACGATCTTCGCCATCGCCGAGTCCCTGAAGAACAGCGACGTGATCTGGGTCGGGACCGACGACGGAAACGTTCAGGTCACGCGCGACGGCGGCAAGTCGTGGACCAACGTCACCGCCAACATCGCCGGCCTGCCCAAGAACGCCTGGGTGACGTCGGTCGAGCCGGGACACTTCGACGACGGGACGGCCTACGCCACCTTCGATCTGCACACCTTCGGCGACATGAAGCCGTACGCCTACAAGACCTCCGACTTCGGCAAGAGCTGGACGCCGGTGATCGCCGCCGACGCGCAGATCCACGGTTTCGCCCACGTGATCAAAGAGGATCTCGTCAACCCCTCCCTCCTCTTCCTCGGCACGGAGCAGGGTCTCTGGGTCACGCTCGACGGCGGGAAGCAGTGGGCTCAATATAAGGGTAGCGACATGCCGAACGTGGCCGTCGACGACCTGGCCATCCATCCGCGCGATCACGATCTCGTCATCGCCACGCACGGCCGCGGAATCTGGATCGTCGACGACATCACCCCGCTGCGCGCCCTGACGCCGGACGTGCTGGCCAAGGACGTCGTCTTCCTGCAGTCGATGCCGGTCGTGCAGCGCATCCCCGCCCAGGGCGGCTGGGCCAACGGCGACGCCGCCTTCGAGGGACCCAACCCTCCCGACGGCGCGGTCGTCACCTACTACCAGCGCACGCGGCACATCTTCGGCGACCTCTCCATCGACGTGACCGACGCCGGCGGCAAAAAGATCGGCACGATCCCGAGCAGCAAACGCCGCGGCCTCAACCGCGTCACCTGGTCGATGCGCCTCCCCGCGCCGAAGGTGCCCACCGCCGCCATCGCGGCGTTCAGCGCCTCGATCGGCCCGCGCGTCCTCCCCGGCACCTACACCGTCAAGATGACCAAGGACAAGAACGTCTACACGACGCCGCTCGAGATCGTCCCCGATCCGCGCTCGAAGCACACCGCCGGCGACCGCCAGGCGCAGTGGGACCTGGCGAACAAGCTCTACGCCCAGCTCGGCGAGATGACCTACGCCGTCGACCGCATCAACGGCGTCCGCACCGCCCTCGACGACCGCGCCTCCAAGCTGCCTGCCGCCGACCCGCTGGCCAAGCGCCTGCGCACCGCCTCCTCCGACGTCGACACGCTCCGCCGCAAGATCGTGGCCACGAAGGAAGGGGGCATGATCACCGGCGAGGAACGCCTCCGCGAGAACCTGACGGACCTCTACGGCAACGTGAACTTCTACGAAGGCCGCCCCGGCCAGACCGAAGTGGCGCGCACCGACGCCCTCAGCCACGAGCTCGCCGACGTCCTCCACGACTTCGACGGCTGGTCAGCGAAGGAGCTGCCGTCCATCAACGCCGCCCTGGCCAAGAAGAAGCTCGATCCGATCGAGCCGCTGACCCGCGCCAAGTGGGACGCCGCCAGCGGCGGCACCCCCGGCGCCTCGGCGCCGAGGGAAGAGAGGATGGATCGTTTCGAAAGGGATTAGCCCACGGGAAGGGAGCGTCGCCGAAGGCGGCGGCGCTCCCTATCGGACGGTCATGAGGCTCTGGCGCTGCCACGGATGAGGCTCCTGACATGAGCAACCCACCAGAAAGGGAAGTTCAAAGAGCCGGTGCGTCGATAATTTGACTCCACGAGTCGACGATTTGCCTCCACGAGGCAATGATTTGGCTCCACGAGGCAATGATTTGCCTCCACGAGGCAGTGATTTGCCTCCACGAGGCAGTGATTTGCCTCCATGAAGCAATGATTTGCCTCCACGAGGCAGTGATTTGCCTCCACGAGGCAGTGATTTGCCTCCACGAGGCAGTGATTTGCCTCCACGAGGCAATGATTTGCCTTCACGAGGCAATGATTTGCCTCCGGGAGGCCGCCGCGACTCGGCCCGCCCTCACTCATTTCCTCCGCGGCGCGCTAAATGACACACCTGCTTGTAGTCTCACCGTCGAGGAAGGATCGCCGGCCGCTCGCCGCGTGGGCATCAGAGATGCGGAACGCACCGGCCCGAGGTCCGACTTACGTACAATCGCCTCCCATGCTGAACCGACGCGATTTCGCCCGCCTCTCCGTCACCGCCGCCGCCGTCGCCGCCACCTCCCCAAGCATCGCCGCCGCCGCGCCGCGCACGAACGTCATCAAACCGAAGCGCCTGGCCCCCGGCGACACCGTCGGCCTGGTCCTCCCCGCCAGCGCCGCCTTCGAAGCGGACGAGATCCAGTTCGCCAGGGAACAGATGGAGGCCATCGGCTTCAAAGTGGTCATCGGCCCGCATGCCTTCGACAAATGGGGCTACTTCGCCGGCCGCGACCGCGACCGCGCCGATGACATCAACCGCATGTTCGCCGACGACACCGTCTCCGGCGTGGTCTGCTACACCGGCGGCTGGGGCTCCCCGCGCGTCCTCCCCTACCTCGACTACGACCTCATCGCCCGGAAGCCGAAAGTCCTGATCGGCTACAGCGACATCACCGCCCTCCTAAACGCCGTGCACAAAAAGACCGGCCTGATCACCTTCCACGGCCCCGTCGGCGGCTCGACCTTCGATCCCTGGACCCTCGAAAACTTCCGCCGCGTAGTGATGACCCCCGACCCCGCCGGCCTGCTCCCCACGCCGTCGAAGAAACCGAACGAGCTGGTCGACCGCACCAACCGCATCCTCAAACTGACCAAAGGCACCGCCACCGGCCCCCTCATCGGCGGCAACCTGACCATGATCGCCTCCCTGATGGGCACCCCCTACCAACCCGACACCACGAACGCGATTCTTTTCCTCGAGGACGTCCACGAAGAGCCCTACCGCATCGACCGCATGCTCACCACCCTCTCCCTCGGCGGCCTCTTCGACAACGTCGCCGGCATCCTCTTCGGCCGCTGCAGCGACTGCGGGGTCAAGGGACCGAGCTTCAGCCTGGAAGAGATCCTCCGCGACCGATTTGCTGCCCTACCAGTCCCCGTCCTCTCCGGCCTCTCCTTCGGCCACATCGAGCAGAAGCTCGTCCTCCCGATCGGCGCCCGCGCCACCCTCGACGCGGATGCGGGGGTGGTGCGGGTGGAGGAGGGGGCGGTGGGGTAGGGCGGGCGGGGTAACAACTCGGCTCGCGGCCTCTTCATCGGTGTAGACGAGGCCGAGATTCGTATGACGAAGGCTGTTCCATCGGGTCACTTTCTTGGTTCCGGCTAACGCCGGGGTAGGGAAATCGCCGTTTCTGTCACTCCTAGTAGAAGGCTCCCAAAACTTCAGCATCGGCGAGGTAAGTTAAGTTATGCGTCGGCACAGCCTTAGCGTGTGGTTTTTGCTAGTCGCAGGATGTGCCTTCGGTCGGACGAACCGCAGGCACCAGTTGCACTTCATCGATGTCGGGCAAGACATAGGTGCCTTACTCATCATTCCCAAGGGCGAGACCATTCTTTTGGATGATGGCATGGTCCGCGCCTTGCGAAAGGGCGCCAGCTACGTTGCAGCAACTCGGTGTGACGGAGACCGACTATCACCCGAAATGCGACACGGCATGGGTGACGTCTTCACACCCGGCAGCCATGCCTTCATCGTGACACCGACGAACAGGGCGTTGCGAACGTGAGTTTTCCGACTTGGCCTGCCAACACAAGCACGACCACGGGCGCCGCCACGGCGCCCGAGCGCCACGCGCGTGGAGCAAGAACTCGAGCACCTATCACGAGGGGAACTGCGAAGTTCGTCGTGAATATCAATGCCCGAACCTCGTGGAAGGCACGACGCCGCTAGCAGGCAAGACTTCCGACAACGTGTGCGCGACATAACTATGCAAGAGAGCCAACAACGTACGGATGCAGACATGCTGACATTCATCTAACCTCAACTAATTTCAACAATTCGCGAGCAATTCGAGAAGAACAGATCGTGTTTATTAATACACACAGGCAGGACGAGCTCACAGCTGAGTTCAAGCGACTTGCGCGACCCAGGCGAGGAGCCATCATCACCAGCGCTCGCGTAGTTCTCACATTGCTCAAGCCCTTGCTAAAGGGCATTGACGTCAACAGTGTTGACCGCCTGCTTGGCAAATATCATCGCGAGCAATCTCTGCGGCGTGCCGCGTACATCTGGATCGATCCCCATTGCACTTGGAACCGCGACTCAATGGGCGACTTCCAGGAATCCGTCGGATTGAAGAAGCTCCGGCGCGACGAGTTCTGCACGCGTGTCGAGTATTACTGTCAACTCCTGCGCGATGAATCACCGCTACTAAGTCGCCACATCGAGGCGCGCATCGCCGAACTCGAATTCGTTTACTTGGCCGACAGCACCCAAGTGCGTTACTACTCGGAACTGGAGATCTACCAGCGGGACGTCCTGAGCAATGCAATCCGAATGGCGAAAGAAGCAACGGATGCCGTCGACCATGCCAACAGCACGCTGACCAAGATCCTTCCGGCCATCGCTGCGGTGTTTCGCAAAGTCCTTGATCCCCTCTCCGAGGAAGAGGTGAACGTGAATGCGAACTTCATGGCGGTCGTCGACTTGCAAAGGAAGGTCAACGTGCCGGAGGTACCTGGGCTGATAGGTAAATACGGCAAGAATGACGCTACGGTCCGGGCAACAGATCTCTGGGAGGATCTTGACCCCGAGGTTGACCGTGTGTTCGTCATCACAAATGACAGTGATGTCAATCATCGGATCGGTTTCTGGATTCCAGATATAATTGAAGACAATAAAATGATGATACCTGGAGCTCCCGCGGCGTTTCACCAAAAGATCCCGGATGCCGTCTTTATCGACGACGCACCAGAACTCCCCGTAGGTCCAATCGCGACCAAGCGCAAATGGGAGCAGTATCTCACGGATAAAGGCGATGGAGGGTTTCGTGATGACATGTTCATCTCCATCCCTATTCTGGCCCGCGCACGACACGATGCCGACCCGAGCGTCGTCGGCATCGTGAATGTGAACTGCCGCGGATACCACTGGCCGCGTGCTTACAGCAGAAGCTGGCTCAAACTTGCTGCGAAACTGGCGAGCCCCTTCCTCTACCTGGTTTGGCACAGTTTTGTAATCCACTACTACGCCGCATCAAAGCGGGACTCAGGACTTTTTGGCAAAGATCCGTTCGTTAGAGGATTACCCAACCCGGAACCCAAAGACGGAGATGACGAATGAACCTACCCAGCCCCTCACCGACCGACCCGGCCGTATCAACGACGATTGAGGTAGAACCCCTCGATATTTTGGTAAGTTGGGCAACGAGCATGATTCTTACCTCGGCAAACTTACGGCTCACGGTTAACCCACGTCCAGTTCGCCCTTCGACGCAGCAGCAACGCGTCGAGATTGCTCACGCAGGTTGATGTTTCTCCGACGCTGTCGCACCCACCCCGTGGCGGGCATCTCTCTTCCACAACCTCATTAGCCTCCTCCATCGAGCCTACCGACTTCAGGAGGGGAAGAAGAGAACCTTGACTCCTCAAAAATGAGGGGACTTCGTCCTAGGTCTTGCCCCGGATGCTGCTGTCATCCAAATGTCGAATCTTGATACCATTTCTGCTTTCGGCCCCCGACACTCATCAGCCTCCGCCAGATCCGGCCCTCGCACCCTGGAGTAGCGAGCAAACATATCTTCCAAGCCATCGCCTTCAGATGACAGAAGTGGTGGTAAAGTTACGCCGTCATTCAGCGGTCATCCATGACAAATTTTGTGAACACACATGACAAGGAAGCGTTGCGGACAGCGTTCGCGGCGCTACCATTACCTGGACGAAGCGCACTCGTAGCAGCAGGGCGATTGGCTTTAAAAGTTATTTTCGCCTCTGATGAAAAACTCAATGATGTCGATCGTGCGCTCGGTGGTCGGGATGAAGGTACTGCCTTCGAACGCGCAGCTCACCAATGGCTCAACCCCGATTCGCCTTGGACCGTTAACACGCTCGCTGGATGCCAGGACGCTGTCGGCCTGAAGAAAATTGCAAAGGGTGTTTTCGCGAAAGGTGTGTGGCACGCTTGCGAACTACTGAAACAGAGTAATCCCGGGCTCGCTCGTCACATCGATAAGCGGATGGCGGAGTTGGAGTTGGTGGATAACACGGTTAGCTACCAGATTCCCGAATTGGAGTTGTACCAACGGGAAGTTCTCGATGCTGCGATGCGAGCAGCCGCACGACAAGCAGACAGCGCAGCCGAGGCAAATCAAGTGCTGAAGGATCTTCTGCCAGCCATCGCGGCAAAATGTCGAGAGGTCCTCGATCCCGGCCGAAACAGCGAGCAAGTCTATACAAATACCAATTTCATGGCCATCGCCAACCTCCCGGAGCTGACTCGCATGCGCGATGTTCCCAACAAGCTGGATTACGAGTATCGCAGCGAGCCGGCGGCGGTCCGTGCAGCGAAGCTCTGGAAGGATCTCGACCCGAGAGCGAGACAGGTGTTCGTGGTTATCGCCGATACGGACAATGACCGACATCGCGGTTTTTGGCTCCCGCACATCGTGGAGGACAACCGGACGATACCCGGTGCAGCAACGGCGATTCACCTACGTCGCCCCGACGCAGTGTTTGCCGACGATCTCCCGATCCTTGGCGTCGGCGGCGCAGCGACCAGGACTCAGTGGGAACTCTACATGACGGACAAGAGCGAGGCTGGGTTCCGAGATGACATGTTCATCTCGCTACCAATCTTTGGGCGCGCGACTCGTCAAGGCGACCTCCAGAAGGCGGGCGTAGTCAACGTCAACTGCGGGCCCGGTAGCTACTGGCCGCGAGCGTACAGCGCCGACTGGCTACGACTCGCCGCAGCAGCAGCTGGCCCGCTCCTTAGCTTGGCCTGGCACGCCTACGTGATCCAGCATGCCGCACTCACCGGGAGTTCGGACTTGTTTCGCACCAACCCCTTCGTCTATGCTCTCCCGTCCAAATCGCCGAAAGCATCCCTACCACCAACCGAGGACTAAGATGATAAATGTGAAGGCAACCCTGCCCCAGACGCCAAGTGAACGGGGTGACGTACCGGATGTCGAACCACTCAAGTTGCTCGTTCGCTGGGCGAACGATGAGGTTCTCGCCGCGGCGAACATGACGATCAACCCATCTGACTTCTTTGCGCGAGAACTGAACGTCGCGAGCAACCCAAAGAACTAAATACCTCGTTCACATCCGGCATCGATGATCCCTGCGGTTGTTGCCGGGGAGTATCGGTACGGTGTGTTCGATAGGCCGGAAGAACAAACTGCTAACTTATTTTACGCTTTGGTCCAAGTCTTGCTCCGAGTTTACGGTGGACTCGGTACCCCAACCGTAACCTACCGAGTTTCCAAAAACGACCGGAACGCCTAGCACGGGAGATGCCCGTGCCAATCGCTGACGAAAAAAAGTGTTTTGTCGGCAGCAGGACATGCACTACAGTGTTCGACTGGGGTTGCCCGTCAACGTTAGCGCAAGGAAACTAAGCATGTTGGAACGAGGATGAGGGCACCGATCAACGGTAACTGGCGAGCCTACTTGCGCGAATCTTGGCGCAACATTCCCGGGGACGTGATCGCACCAGTGGTCGCCAAACCGATGGACGATCCACTTCTCCAGTCGCTCGCACCACCCTGTGAGTGCAAGGTCGTGCAGGAACGCACTCGCCTCTGCGCGACGAGAAAGCAGACCCGCCCCTGATGACGGTTACCGCGTCGAGTGAGCGGAGACGCTACCTCAACGAGGTCAGCGCGTTCATCGGGAGCGAAATCAAGCACGCTGAACTGCTGGTAGACCGGTTTCGTAACCGCGACCACCGCGACCAACGATTCGTCGCAGCCGCCGAACGCTACGTTGCCGCCCTGCTCGCTGGCCGGGCCCGTGTGGCGGCCACGAACAAAGGAAATGGCGTAGATAGCAGTGGGTCTGACGAGTTTCTGCAGCCGTTTCCTGACATCCTCCGCGATTTGACCACCGCGCTGTTTCAACGAGTCGAGTCGGAGCCGTCGCGAGCGTTCGCCCTCTACAACCGTCGTTCCATCGTCGTGCCGTCAGAGGTCTCGCTGGAATATGCGGTAACGATCCGTGCCGCGGAAGCAGTCAACGACTTCTACCACGACCGCGTCAAAGGATTCTACCCGCCAAGCCTCAACTGCCAACCGCCGCTCGTCAACCTGTCAGGTGGACTCGTTGCGATGATTGGCCAACGAAAACAGTTTGCTCATGAAACCGCCGATAGTTTCGACGATCCAACCGCAATCGCGCGAGCATTAGCGATCGTTCAGACCATACTGGATCTCTCCTGCATAACTCTGCCACGATGGTCATCACAGCACGTTCGCATCTACGCGCTGATTGCCCATGAACATTTCCATCGTGTCCTGACCGTTACCGAATATGTCAACGCATGGATTGGCTCGAGGTATGGCGCTCCACCGGCTGCGTGCCGGAAACAAAAGACGCCTAGCACGCTTGACATCGATTGGAAAAGCCGGAACCAGAAGGTGCGCGAGTTCGCTCGCGACTTTTATCTTCACGCATCAGAGGAGTACGAGCCGCTCTTCGGCACTGCCCTGGTAAAACTAGCGGCCCTCAGGTACGAGCTCTCGCAGCGCATCTGGGCGTTCTTCGCGGCGAGGAAGGTAGTGCCTCAGCCGTACAAGAACCCAAGGCCTCTGGAAACTGTCAGTTCGTGGCATGCGCAGGAGCTTCTAGCTGACATTGGGGCGCTCGTCGTCGCCGGGCCGGCGTTTGCCATCGCGTTCCAGACTGCTTATCCGCCGGACGAGACTGAGCACGAACTCGACCGGTTCTTCGCAACTCTTAGTGAGGGCGTCGCGCCGAAAGATGATCATCCGCCGTCCCTTCTTCGCGTTCAGCTGCACGCCGACATTCTTCGCGATCTTGGGTTCCGGAGAATAGCAGCGAAACTCGCGAGCGATTCTTCGCCTGTATGGAATCTTGAGAAGAAGTTCCATCGAGGGTTTCTTGCTGCCTACGCTCGCTTCCTTCGCGATCGCGATCGTGGCGCGGGACGTTGCATTGCTGATGTCATCGATATCATGGTGGATGTCGCCGGGACAGCGTCCGCGTATGGACTTCCGTACCGCGCCCAGGACCGCGCGCCGTACTCCTCGGAGAAAGCATTGCGGACGTGGTGGAAAACCATCACGCACCAAATCGAGGATGAGGGACGAGTCTTCACGACGGATGTGCAGAGTATCGCGCCTGCGGACGCGATCAACGCAATTTGGTGGAAGCGCTCACAGCAGGGCGATCGGGAACCCAAGAATCGTTTAGCGTGGCGCGTTGCGCTGCGTAACTATCGCGGTTAGGGACAGGCTGAAAGCCATGGCGAAAGCAAAGCAATTGAGTGAATCATTCGCGGTCGTCTTGATGAAGTGCAAGCTAGGAGCGGAAAACGCGATTCGCCAAGCCATCAACGACGAGCGCAAGAGGCCTGACAGAAATCGTGAGTTGCACGTCTGCCTTCGGGGCGCCGCCAAGCACGACTGCGCACGCAACCAGGTGGTGCTCGTCTCTGCTGCCTACTGCTTCGGCCCGTTTGATTTCCTGTTCGTTGTACGCAGCCGCGAAGTGCACTTCATCGAACGGTTCGTCGTCGAATGTATTCGCGGGGATGGAGATCGCATTGAGGATACCCACACGATCATCGGCCTCACGATCTAACCGCGCGGGGATCACACTAGCCGAACTGCCTCTTTCAGGATCCGCTCGCGTAATCGCGGCTTGATATTGCTCTTGCTGCCAAGGTCGACACGACGACCGAAGAGCGTCTCGAGCAGGTGCTTGGTATCGATGTAGTTGTCGAACGTCTTCTCGTCGAACTCGACGAGAAAATCGATATCGCTGGCGTCGGTGACGTCGCCGCGGACGAACGATCCGAAGAGGGCGAGCTCGCGGACGCGAGGCTCATTCGCGCGAATCGTGGCCAGGATGTCGTCGCGGGTCATGCTAGGTTACGGTACCTCGTCACGCGAAGACGCGAAGGACTTGAGTTACCGTACCTCCGCCAGCTTACCTTCTAACTCCGCCCACCGTGCGTACAGCCGATCGACCTCCGCTTGCGCGGCGGTCACCTCGGCGAAGCGTTGTTGGAGGGTGGTGGCATCGGCGGCGATGGAGGGGTCGTGGGCGGCGGCGGTGGTGGCGGCCAGGCGTTCCTCGGCGGCGTGGACGGTTGATTCCATCGAATCCCATTCGCGTTGCTCTTTGTAGGAGAGGCGTTTGGAGCGGGGTTTGGGAGGGGGCGGGGCGGCGTCGCGGGCGGCGGCGCGGGGGCGGTTGGACTCCCATTGGGCGTAGTCGGCGAAGTATTCGGCTCCGCCGAGACCGTCCAGGGCGAGGATGGAGGTGGAGACGCGGTCGATGAGGTAGCGGTCGTGGGTGACCAGGACTGAAGGCGCCGGGGAAGTCCAGGAGTGAGTCTTCCAGGACTTCCAGGGTGGAGATGTCGAGGTCGTTGGTCGGCTCGTCGAGGACCAGGAGGTCGGCGGGTTGGAGCATCAGGCGGGCCAGGACGATGCGGGCTTTTTCGCCGCCGGAGAGGCGGGAGACGGAGGTCTCGAGTTGTTCGGGGCGGAATAGGAAGCGCTTGGCCCACGATGCGACGTGCAGGGTCCGGTCGCGGTAGACGACCTGGTCGCCTTCCGGAGCCAACGCGCGTTTCAACGTCAGGGTGGGGTCGAGGCTCTCGCGGTTCTGTTCGAAGTAGACGACGCGGAGTTTGTCGGCTTTCTCGATGGTGCCGGCATCGGGGGTCAGCTCGCCGGTGATGGTGCGGAGCAGCGTGGTCTTGCCGGAGCCGTTGGGGCCGAGGATGCCGAGGCGGGTGCCGGGGGTGAGGAGGATGTCGAGATCGTCGACCAGGAGCTTGTCGCCCATCTGTTTGCGGAGGCCGCGGACGAGCCAGAGACGCTTGGTCCTGCGCTCGGAGGCGGTGAAGTCGATTTTGGCGGTGCTGGTGGTGCTGCGCGAGCGCGATTCCGCCAGCTCGCCGATCAGCCCCTCGGCGTTCTGGATGCGCGACTTGGCCTTGGTCGTGCGCGCCTTCGGGCCGCGGCGGAGCCATTCCACTTCGCGGCGGACGAGGTTGGCCAGCGTCTCCTGGTAGGCGGCTTCGTTGCGCAGGAGCTCGTCGCGGCGTTCGAGAAAGTCAGAGTAGTGGCCGTTGACCTGGAGCAAGCCGTCGGGATAGATGCGGTTCAGCTCCAGCATCCGGCGCGCGGTGTTCTCGAGGAAGTAGCGGTCGTGGCTGACGACGACGAAGGCCTTCGGTTCGGACTTCAGAAGTGCTTCGAGCCAGAGGATGGCTTCGACGTCGAGGTGGTTGGTGGGCTCGTCGAGCAGCATGACGTCGGGCTGGCGGGCCAGCTCGCGGGCGATGGCCAGGCGTTTTCGCCAGCCGCCGGAGAGGGTGGCGCTGTCCTGGGTGCGGTCCATGAAGCCGGACTTGCCGAGGGCGATGGCGATGCGCGTTTGTTTGTCATAGTCGTCGAGGAGGTGGTCGTTCTCGAGGCCTTCGAGGAGGACGTCCTCGATGGTCAAGCCGGGGGCGAAGATGGGATCCTGCGGGACGTACCCGATGCGGACGCCTTTGCGGACGGCGCGGTTGCCGGAGTCGGCCTCTTCGACGCCGGCGACGATCTTCATGAGCGTCGACTTGCCGGAGCCGTTGGGGCCGACGAGGCCGACGTGGTCGCCCTCGAAGAGGGAGAAGGAGAGATCGTTGAAGAGCGGGCGCGAGGTGTAGGACTTGGTCAGGCGCTCGCAGGATAGGAGGACGGGGGGGGGCATTGAGGCGGGTTATAGCAGCGTTCGGGGGTCGGTTGTCGGGGGTCGGGGGTCGGTTATCGGTTGTCGTGGCGGAACGTTGGCGGCTTCGATGGAATGGGCGCGGCTTCAGCCGGCGAAATGCGCGGCTTCGCCGCCTGGCACAGACAAGAGTGTCTGTGCCACATTGGATCTGCCGAAAACTCCACACTTCAGCAATTACCCAGGGGCAATGTGGCACAGACACTCTTGTCTGTGCCGTGCGGCGAAGCCGCACGTGGAGCGCGGGCGGGACGCCCGCGCTCCCAGGGAGGGACTACTTGTCGTTGTGCAGCTCTACGAACTCGTAGATGAAGTTGCCTGAGCCGGCGGCGTCGGAGAACTCGTTGATGACGACGCCTTTGGCGCAGCCGGCGCCGGCGCCGCTGCCGGGGTTGGCGAGGGTCGTGGCACCGACTCGCCAGTTGGAGGTGATGTTGGCGGCGGTGCAGGGATCGATCCGCTGCAGGTCCTGGTTCGCGCCCGAGGCTTCGGAGATGGTCGGGCCGTCGATGACGGTGCCGCTGCCGTTCTTGAGGGTGTAATTCTCGCTGCCGTTGATCTGCGGGAAGGCGCCGGCGGTGGTGAGGTAGACGACGTTCGCACCGAGGGTGACGCCCCAGAAGGTCTGGAATGCGGCCTTGGTGGCGTCGCGGCCGATGACGACGTAGCCGTTGGCGGGGATGACCGTGCCGGCCGGGATGGTGTAGACGACGGTGGCGTTGGCCTGGGTGACCGTCCAGCCGGAGATGTCGGTGCCGGTGGGGTTGTTGACGGTGACGGTGACGGCGGCCGACGTGCCGACGTTCAGCGCCGCGTCATACGCCTTGGCGGTGAGCGTGTGCGAGGCGTTCGTGGTGGTGGTGGTGTCCCAGCTCCAGGAGTAGGGCGACGTGGTGTCGGTCGACTTGAGCGCGCCATCGAGATAGAACTCGACCTTGGTCACGCCGACGTTGTCCGAGGCGGTGGCATTGACGGAGACGGTGCCGACGACGGTGGCGCCGTTCAGCGGCGCGGTGATGGAGACGGTCGGCGGCGTGACATCGCCTCCGGTGTTGTTGACCGTTACGGAGACCGCGGTCGAGGTACCGACGTTCAGCGCCGCGTCATACGCCTTGGCGGTCAGCGAGTGCGAGGCGTTTGTGGCGGTGGTGGAATCCCAACTCCATGAGTAAGGCGAGGTGGTGTCGGTAAACTGCAGCGCGCCGTCGAGATAGAACTCGACCTTGGTGACGCCGACGTTGTCCGAGGCGGTGGCGGTAACCGAGACGGTGCCGCTGACCGTGGCGCCATTCAGCGGCGCGGTGATGGAAACGGTCGGGGGCTGCGTGTCAACGCCACCGGAACCGGCCAGCCAGGCGATGCCGTTGGCGACCAGCAGGCCGTTGTCGTAGCTCGGATCGTTGTAGCCGAGGAACGTGGAGTGGCCGCAGCCGTTCGTAGCGTCCTCGGTGACGGAGGAGTCGGCGATCGCGGCGATGCGGCCCGTGCCGTATGTCGAGGTGGCGTAGGTCACGCCGGTCGAGGTGTCATGCGTTGAGGTGGTCTTCCAGACATGCCCCTTGGCAACGCCGCTGAGGGTCATCGACGACGAGCCGAAGAGTCCGAGGCCCTTCGTCGACGACGGAACTCCAAAGGCGCCTGTCCAGATGATCGGTGAGCTCGTGTCGGTGGTGTAGTTCACGTCCGGATGATCGTCGAACCAGCCGAATGTGGTGTCGGAGGAGTTGTCGTTGTAGGTGATCCCGAAGATGCTCGGGCTGCCCATCAGGGCGTTGAAGACGCCGGCGGCGTCGATGCCGTCGTTGTTGCGGTCGGCGCCGGCGTGGTCGGAGATCATGAAGAGACCGCCGCCGTTCTGGACGAAGTTGCGGATGGCGGTGATCTCCGTCGACGTCAGGGCGATGTTCGGCTCGGGCATGACGAAGATGTTGTAGTGGCTGAGGTCCTGGACGTTGGTTCCGTCGCCGTAGCTGATGCGGGCGCCGACCGGAAGCGACTCGACGTGGAAGCCTTTCTTGACCAGATCGACGCCCATGGCGGAGTGGGCGCCGTTCCAGTAGGTCTCGGCGGTCGCCGACGTGATGCCCGACTGATCGGGCGTGGGGAAGCGCTGCGCCGTTCCGCACGAGTCTTCATCGAGCGTCCAGTCGGCGTTGCCGGCGGTCTGGGCGTGGGCAGCGTCGAAAAGGATGGTCTTCTGTTGCGCGGCGGCACTCGTTGCAACGAGAACCATGAGGGTGACCAGGAAAACCGAGAGAGTCCGTTGAATCATCATTCCTCCATTCATTCATTCGACCGGGTGGTCTGGTATTGACCACGCGAGCATTCATTGACCCGGGAAGTGTGCAGATATTGACCAGAGATATCCGAGTTGATCAGGGAGACTTTGGGGAGAATATTTGTGAGGTGCACGTGAAGTGCCGAGCACGTATCCTGTTGGCCGATGCGTGTTCTGATCCTTGGCGCGGGGGGAATGCTCGGCCACAAGGTGTGGCAGATCTTCCGCGACCGTTTCGATTGCCGGGCCGCGGTGCGCACCCGTTTGCCGCTGGCGTTGTTCGACGATGACCGGGTCATGGCGGGAATCGACGCCGCCGATTTCGAGCGGGTGACGCGGCTGATCGTGAAGATTCGGCCGGACGTGGTCGTCAACTGCGTCGGGGTGGTGAAGCAGCTGGCGGCGGCGCATGATCCGATCGCGTCGATCACGTTGAACTCGCTCTTTCCGCATGTGGTGGCGCGGGCGTGTGGGGAGATCGGGGCGCGGATGATTCACATCTCGACTGATTGCGTGTTTGCGGGGAACGCCGATTCACGTAGGTCGGACTCTCCAGTCCGACCGGTACTTGCGCGGCCGGTAACACAATTACCGCTCTCCCAAGCACCGGTCGGACTAGAGAGTCCGACCCACGTTTATTACCGTGAGACCGATCTTCCTGACGCGACCGACCTTTACGGGAGATCGAAGCTCCTGGGCGAGATCGTCACGGAGGCACAGACAAGAGTGTCTGTGCCACATTCACAGACAGGATTGTCTGTGCCACATTTGACGATCCGGACGTCGATCATCGGGAGGGAGTTGCGGAGCGCGAATGGCGTGGTCGAGTGGTTCCTTTTGAACCGCGGCGGCTCGGTGCGCGGCTTCACGAAGGCGGTCTTTTCCGGGGTCACGACGGCGACGCTGGCGCAGACGCTGGCGGAGGTGATCGAGCATCATCCCGGCTTGCAGGGGCTTTATCACGTGGCGGGGGCGGCGATCACCAAGTACGATCTGCTGGTGATGCTGAACGAAGCGTTCAGCGCCGGAGTGACGATCAGGCCTGACGACAGCGTCGTCATCGATCGGACTCTCGACGCCACGCGCTTTCGGGAGGCAACCGGAATGGTCCCGCCGGGATGGCGGGAGATGATCGCCGCGCTGGCGGCGGAGTCGCCGCTGTATGAGCGCTGGAGAACGACAGAATGATCCTCGACGGTAAACGGGTGCTGGTCACGGGCGGCACCGGGTCGCTCGGCGCAACGGTGGTGCGCGCTCTTCTGCGCGGCGACATGGGACGGCCGGCGCGCATCACGGTTTTCTCGCGCGACGAGGCCAAGCAGAACGACATGCGCCTGTCGTTTCTCAACCGCCCGGCGGCGACGGATGAAGTGATCTACGCGAACCTGCAGCAGGTCCTGCACTTTCGCATCGGTGACGTTCGCGACTACGCCGCCGTCCGCGCCGCTGTCGAGCAGGCGGACGTCGTCATCAACGCGGCGGCGCTCAAACAGGTGCCGTCGTGCGAGTACTTCCCGATCGAGGCGGTGCAGACGAACGTCCTCGGCGCGGGCAACATCGTGCGGGCCATCCGCGAGAGCGGCGCGCATGTCGAGGTGGTGGCCGGCATCTCCACCGACAAAGCCTGCAAGCCGGTGAACGTGATGGGGATGACCAAGGCGCTGATGGAGCGGATCTTCGCCGAGGCCAACCTCGAGTGTCCGGCCACACGGTTCGTCTGCGTGCGCTACGGCAACGTCATCGCATCGCGCGGCTCGGTGGTGCCGCTCTTTCTCGACCAGATCGCGCGCGGCGGTCCGGTCACGATCACGACCGAGGAGATGACGCGCTTCCTGCTGTCGCTCGACCGCGCCGTGGAGACGGTCTTCGCGGCGATCGAGGAGGCGCGCGCGGGCGAGACGTACGTGCCGCGCGTTTCCGCGGCGCGCATCGTCGACGTGGCGTCGACGCTGATCGACGGACGCGGCATCGACATCACCATCACCGGCGTCCGGCCGGGGGAGAAAATGCACGAGATCATGGTGTCGGAAGAGGAGTGCCACCGCACCATCTCCCGCGGCGAGTACTACGTCATCCTGCCGATGCTGCCGGAGCTTCGCGATCCGGAACCGTTCACGCCGGCGCTGACGAGCGAGTATTCATCATCCGAGGTGAATCTGGAAGGGGCCGCTCTGCGCGATGTGCTTGCTCCGTTCATGGAGCGTCGATGAAAGTCGTGACCTGGCTGGGCACACGTCCCGAGATCATCCGGCTGAGCCGCGTCATCCCCCTTCTCGACCGCAGCGCCGAACACGTAGTCGTCCATACGGGGCAGAACTACGATGAGAATCTGAGCGACGTTTTCTTCCGCGAGATGCAGGTCCGCCAGCCGGACGTTCACCTCGGCATCGAGGCGAGCTCGTTCGGCGCGCAGGCGGCGCAAGTGATCGAGAAGTCGTTCGACTTTTTCACGCGCGAGCGTCCCGACCGCGTGGTGATCTTAGGGGATACCAATAGCGGCCTGGCCGCCGTCAGCGCGGCGCGGCTGGGGATTCCGGTCTTTCACATGGAAGCGGGCAACCGCTGCTTCGACGACCGCGTCCCCGAGGAGATCAACCGGCGCATCATCGACAACTGCAGCGATGTATTGATGCCGTACACGCATCGCAGCAAGGAGAACCTGCTGGCCGAGGGGTTCGAGAGGAAACGGATCGCCGTCACCGGAAATCCGATCTTCGAGGTGCTGCAGTTCTATCGCGAACAGATCGACGCCTCGGACGTGATGGAACGGCTGTCGGTGGCGCCACAGAGCTTCTTTCTGGCCACGCTGCACCGCGCGGAGAATGTCGATGGCGAGGAACGCCTTCGGGGATTCGTGACCGCGCTCGACCGCGTGGCCGAGGTTCATGGACTGCCGATGTTGATCAGCCTTCACCCGCGGACGCTCGACCGCCTGCAACATTTCGGCATCGAGCTCGGCACACACATCCGGGTCATGAAGCCGCTCGGCTTCTTCGACTTCGTCCGCCTGGAGATCGAAGCGGCCTGCGTACTGAGCGACAGCGGCACGGTCCAGGAGGAGTGCTGCATCTTCGGCGTCCCCAACGTCACGCTGCGCGACGTCACCGAGCGCGCGGAGACGATCGAGTGCGGCAGCAACATCCTGACCGGCGGCGATGGCGCGGCCATCGAGAGCGCCGTGGCCATCGCGCTGATGAAATCGCCCTGGACGCCGCCGGCGGAGTACCTGGTGCCGAACGTGTCGCAGACGGTGGCGAAGATCGTGATGAGCTATGGGATCTGACTTAGGCTAGCGTCGTGTCAAGATTGAAATCGGAGGTCAAGCGCCTGTCAACTCACTGTCATCCTGAGCCGCCGGAGCCGCGTAATCGCGAAGCGATTGCGCGGCGTAGGACGGTCGAAGGACCCCCCAGTTGTATCCCGGTTGGGCGGCGGAATGCCGGCCACCGCCGCCCTGTCCGGGTTAGCAACCTGGGGGTCCTTCGACCGTCCTACGCTGCTTCATCGCTGCGCGATTCGCAGCTCCGGCGGCTCAGGATGACGGTAAAGCGGAGCTCAGCACCGAGCATAGAACGCTAGCGTGTCACCAATGCCGCGCGTCTCCATCATCATCCCGGTCTACAACGGCGCGAATTACATGCGCGAGGCGATCGACAGCGCGCTGGCGCAGACGAGCAGCGACGTCGAGGTTATCGTCGTCAACGACGGATCGCGCGACGGGGGTGCGACCGCGGAGATCGCGCGCTCATACGGCGACCGGATCCGCTACATCGAGAAGGAGAATGGCGGCGTCTCGTCGGCGCTGAATTGCGGCATCGCCGCGATGCACGGCCAGTGGTTCTGCTGGCTGAGTCACGACGACCGCTATCTGCCGGAGAAGTGCGCGGCCGAGCTGGCCTTTCTCGATCGCAACCCTGAAGCGAGGATCGTCGGCTGCAACTTCCAACTGATCGACGAGCAGGGGAAGGTCACTGGGGAGTACCGCGAGACCCTAGGCGTCGTCCGGACGGGACGCGAGCTGATTGCGTCATGGGTGTACGGCTGCGGTCTCATGATCCATAGGTCTGTGCTGAAGAACGCCGGACCGTTCAACGAATCGAACCGTACCACCCAGGACCTGGAGATGTGGTTCCGGCTCCTCGAGCACGATCCGATCTATCTGCTGCCGGACGTGCTGGCGCAATTCCGCCAGCATCCGGAGTCCGGGAGCCGGACGGAGTCGCGCTACCAACGCGACAAGGACGAGCTTTTCGGGCGTCTCGCGGAGCGCTACGACGCGACCTACTTCGACCCGTCCGCGAAGACGCCGCATCAGCGCGCGGCGATCTACTGGCTCGTGGCCGGCAATGCCATGTCGCGCCAGTCGTGGGGCGGCGCGCGGCTGTGGATCGACCGCGCCTGGCGCGAAGAGCGCTCGATGCGGAATCCGGCCTTCAAGGCGCATTTCGTCGGAGCGCGGATGGTTTCGCGGTGGTGGCGGATACGGGGTTATGTCGAAGGGAAGCTGCGCCGGGCGGCGAGGAGGATTCTGCCGGGGTGGGTGGTGGCGCGGTTACGGCGGGGACGGTGAGGTTGCGGGTTGTCGGTTGTCGGTTGTCGGTTGTCGGTTGTCGGGGTGACAACCAAAAGCGCCAATTTCACTTCCGACCATGACGATTTGGCATCGGCGATGACAATTTCGAATGCGGCGACGACGATTTGGCATCCGATGATGACGATTTCGAATCCGATGATGACGATTTGGCATCGGCAATGACGATTTTGAATCCAACGATGACGATTTGGCATCCGGCGGTGACGATTTCGCTACCGGCGACGCGAATTCCCCGTCGACTTGAGCTCACGATTTACGCCCCCGTCAACGTCCACTGCAGCCGGGGCGCGATCTTTCCGCCGCGTTGATCGCGCGCGGAGAGGCTGCCTTCTTCGGTCACCGAGAACGTGAGCACGTTCTCCCGGACGATGTCGTGACTGCCGTAGGGCTCGGTGATGGTGATGAAGTAGCGGCCGGGCATCAGGAAATCGGACGGTATCCGGCAGCGGAACTGCTGCCGGCCGCGCTTCCACTCGTGGTTCATCTGGCCGGTGGCATCGGCGCTCGTCGACGTCAGCAGAAGATCCCCCGAGTCCGTCAGCAACCGCATCTCGATCCGGCCGTCGGGGAACTTGTCGTGAATGGAGATGTCGAAGACGACGTCGATCGGCGCGTTCGCCGGGAAGCCTTCGCCTCCATCGGCGGCACTGCCTGATTCGATTGAGACCGAGTGGTACTCGAACGCGCTCAGTATCCCGTGCCGCGGCGTCCAGACAAAGTCGTTTTTCACTCCCTCGGACAGATACTGCCGGATGATCGCCTGGGCGTCCCCCGCCGCTTTCACCTTGCCGTCGGCCAGCCAGATCACGCGCTGGCAGAGCGACGACACGGTGCTCATGTTGTGGCTGACGACGATGACTGTCCGTCCCTCGGAACGGATATCGCGCATCTTGCCGAGGCACTTCTGCTGGAACGCGGAGTCGCCGACGGCGAGGACTTCATCGACGATGAGGATGTCCGGCTCCAGATGCGCGGCCACGGCGAAGGCCAACCGGACGTACATGCCCGACGAGTAGCGCTTGACCGGCGTATCGAGGAACTTGGCGATCTCGGCGAAGTCGACGATCTCGTCGAACTTGCGGCGGATCTCGCGCCGCGACATGCCGAGGATGGCGCCGTTGAGATAGACGTTCTCCCGTCCGCTCAGCTCGGGATGGAAGCCGATGCCGACCTCGAGGAGGCTCGACACCTTGCCGTGCAGATCGATGCGTCCTTCCGCAGGCTCGGTGATGCGGCTGAGGATCTTCAGCAGCGTCGATTTGCCGGCGCCGTTCTTCCCGATCAGACCGACCACCTCGGCCGAGCCGACGGTGAACGAGACATCTTTCAACGCCCAGAACTGGTCCGCCGGCTGCTGCCGCGCGAACGGCGCCTTGAACGCCTGCGCGATGCGCTCGCGCAACAGGCCGTAGGCCGTGGTCTGTTCCCCAAGCCTGTACGACTTGCTCACTCCCTCGGCAATGATGACGTCGCTCATCACATCACGTCCGCGAAGACGCGCTCCGTCTGTTTGAAGTAGTAGACACCGGTGACCAGCAGCACGATCGACATCACCGTTCCGGCAATGACGCCCGGGACGTAGAGCTGCGTCGTGCCGAGTAGCGACCAGCGGAAGCCGTCGATCACCACCACCATCGGATTCAGCGAATAGAGAAAGCGCCACCTGGCCGGCACGATGCTGCTGCTGAACGCCACCGGCGAGACGTACATGCCGAACTGCGTGATGAACGGGATGATGTGGCGCATGTCGCGGTACTTCACGTACAGCGACGCCGTCCACAGGCCGAGGCCGATCGTGAAGAGGAGACAGAGGACGAAGAAAAGAGGCAGCGCCAGGACGCGCCACGTCGGCACCATCCGGTAGGCGACCATCATGAAGATGAGGATGACGAACGACACCAGAAAGTCGACGATGCCGACCGCGATCGACGCCAGCGGCAGAATCAGCCGCGGGAAGTAGATCTTCGTGATCATGTAACCGTTCCCGACCACGGCGTTGGCGGCATCGGCAAAGGCCGTCGAGAAGAACTGCCACGGCAGCAACGCGGTGAAGGTGAGCACCGCGTACGGCACATGATCCGAGGGCAATTTGGCGATCCGCCCGAAGACGACGGAAAAGATGACCATCGTCAGAAACGGCCGGATGAAGGCCCAGAGCACGCCGATGGAGGTCTGCTTGTAGCGGACGGTGATGTCTCGCCACGCCAGAAACCCCAACAGCTCACGCGCCTGCCAGACCTCGGCGAGGTCGAGTCGTGCCAGTCCGCGGCGAGGTTTGATGATGGTGTGCAAGCTGGTTCAGTTTATCCCGAGGGAAACGGTTTCACGCGGAAGCGCGGAGAGTGGGACTGCTTTGAACGGTTTCGCGCTCGCTTGCAGGTGTTACTCTGTGGCGAGACATTGAGGAACCCCGTTCAGCATCTTTTCTTGAAGGCTGACAGCGAAAGCGGGCCGCTGCCGCGCCGCGGGATATTTCTCGTGGTCGCCGCGCTGGTGACCCTGATCGGCATCATGGAGTGGAAACGACTGCCCCGTGGTCCACTTGACAGTCTCAGTTACGACGGATTCCGCTACCTGGCCGGAGCCTGTTCGCTCCTCGAGCATGGCAGATACCTCGACCTCGCTGCCGAACCGCAGCGTACCTGGCCGCCTGGGACGTCACTACTCTACGCGGCTCTGGCGCGGGCGACCGGGCAACGGCCCGAGCAACTGGTCACATTCGTCGGCCTGCTGTCCTACCTCTCGATTGCGATTGCGCTGGCATTGACGATGCGAACCACGATTCGGCGCTGGCCGACCGCCGCCCTCGGCTTCGCCGCCGTCGCCCTGAATTTCGCCATCATCAATCTCACGAACAAGTTCTGGTCGGAGCCCCCTGCACTGGCGTTTCTGACGTGGGCGTTGCTGATGACGATCGACGCGGTCGATCGACGCTCCGAGAGCCGGATGCTGGCAGCGGCACTTCTGTTTTCCCTGGCTATCCTTTTTAGGTTTGCAATGATTGCAACGGTCCCGCTGGCGTTTGTCGCTGCAACGATCGCATCGGGACGCTTGCGTACGGTTGTGCTGATGCTGCTGATCCCCGCACCGATGATCGTGGTTCTTCGGGTTTTGGCTCCGGGAGCGCACACGAGATCTCCATTTCGTATTTCCTCGCCCCCATTCGCGGAAGACTGGAAGGGTCTGACCGAGCTCGCAAATCAGATCGTCCCAACACAACTGGGCTGGGCCGGAGCGTTGCTTTTCGTAGCACTGATCGGGTCCGTCGTCTGGGCTGCTGGATCTGCCGGAGCGCAACATGATCGGCGTGATACCGCTCTGTTCATCCACTTTGGTTGGATCGTTCTCTATGCCGTGTTCCTTCTGCTGGCTCAGTGGATATGGGTGAGTCCGGCGCCGGTCGTCGACCTGCGGATGCTTCTCCCGCTTTATCCTTCGGTCGTGATCGTCCTCACCACAGGCGCGGACCGCCTGATGGACAGAGGGCGGCATGTGCTGGCCACGGTCACTGTGCTGGCCCTTGCCGTCGGCACTGCTCGAGCATTGCACCCGCTCATCCAACGCAGCCCCCATCCGGTCACGACCTGTGCTTCCTGGAGCGATGTCGCCGGCTCAATTCAGCGGCTCGGCCCCAGCCTCCATGGCGAGCTCGCCTCGAATGCGGAGGGGCTGGCCTGGTTCGTCCTTAGACGGCCGATCAGAAAGGTTTCGGAGGCAAAAACCGGATCGCTGATCATCTTCGTGGACGGAAGCCGCGCATGTCCGAATACGGTCGAAACCACGGACCTTCCGAGGGACGCCAGGGTCGTCGCGGTAGACGGAAGCGTCATGATCGCCCGCCGGTGATTGTTTGAACGCTGGTTTATCGCGTGGCCCAATCCGCGCTCTCAGTTACGAACAGCAGATCGCGCGAGAACTCACCCTGCAGCTCGCGCGCAACGTAGCCGAACCCCGACATAAACGCGCGCAGCTCGGTTTCGGAGCCTCCGAACGCATGGAGGTGGTGGACCTCCGCGATGACGGCCGGATGATGCGCAGCGAGTAGTCCGGAGGCTCCCTTGAGAATCTCGAAATCCGCCCCTTCCGTGTCGATGAGTATGACATCGACGCGATCGATGGCTGCCGTTTTGGCGTACTGGTCGAGCGTCACCAACGGCACACGGACGCCCTCACCTTGGAAAGCGACGCGCGCCGAGCCCGGATCGCCATGCGGCTCGATGACCGCTTCTCCTGCTGACGAGAAGCAGCCCGCCTCCACGACGGTGATGATGTCTCCAAGACCGTTTCTGGCGATGTTTCGCCGAAGAATGTCGATGATCGGCGCCTGAATCTCGAACGCGTGGACACGGCCGTTGGGGCCAACCTTAGCAGACTGCCAGCAACGCGTAGTACCCAGTGTTCGCCCCGACGTTCACAACCACCCCGCCGGCCTGAACCAACGGCAGGAATACCGACGTCTGCAACGGCTCCCACTCCCCACTCTCGAACAGCGTCCATCCGATCAGCGAAGGCTCGAACTCCATGACCAGGCCCTCGCCGATGTCAAACGCCGGCGCGGGCCATCCCCGACGTTTGAGGAGCTCGATGAGCCGGATGAAGATGCCGCGGCCGCGTTTGAAGGGAACGCGGTGTGTGTAGACGCGCAAGGCTTCTACGCAGACCCTCATGAGCCGTGTGCGGAAACCGGGTGAGCTGATCACGGTTGTTGTCATTCGTGTGGAGGGGATGACGAACATTATGGCGCAGACGTGTGGTCGATGCCGAAGGAAGTCGATCTTCACGTCATGAGCCGTTCCCACGACGGCGCTGGCTGCATCGGCAGATGCGGTGGAGAAGAACTGCCATGGCAGCAACGCCGAAAAGGTGAGCACCGCGTACGGCAGATGATCCGAGGGCAGCTTGGCGATCCGCCCGAAGCCGACGGAAACGATGACCATCGTCAGAAACGGCCGGATGAAGGCCCAGAGCACGCCGATGGAGGTCTGCTTGTAGCGGACGGTGATAGCGCGCCACGCTAGAAAACCCCAACAGCTCACGCGCCTGCCAGACCTCGGCGAGGTTGAGCTGGACGAGTCCGGGGCGGGTCTGATGACGGTGTGCAACGGATCGGTAGTCTATCGCGGGATCGCTCGGCGCCCTCGCCACGAACAGCAGGTCGGGCGAGGCACCAACCGGCGTTGCTGCACTTGCCGTCAGCAGTCTTGGCGCAACGTTTGCGAGCTCGTCATGCCAGAGACTGATCGAAACGAGCGGGAACCGAGAAAAGCCGCCCAACGCGCGACTCGCCAGCGGGTAGGTCCCATTCGACAGGTCGACTACGAATATTGCTACGCAGGCCGCGAATCCGACCAGCGCCAATCAGGTTCGAGAATCTCTCAGATGATCTGTTGGACTTCTTAAACACGCTTCCTTGTGCGCATGAGCACAATGAACGATGCTATCGCGATGACGATCGAGCCGACGACTGCCGATGACCACATCAACACGCATCGACGGCAGGGCGCGTCCGGGTACGCCATGCTCATTGATCCCGCCATCAGAACGCCCGTGAATGAGTAGAGGCCTGCGAGGAGCGAAATCACGATACCCATCCATGCGTAAGGTCTCAGCCGCGCGTTCATGACAATGTCTAGAAGTAGCGTTTACCGTCATCGGCGGGCTGCGGACCCACTGGCGGCTTACACTTCTTTTTGCACTTGTTTAGGACGTCATCCGTCCACGACTGACACTGATTCCATGGTGTCCATGCGCCATTCGTAGATCCCCAACCCTTGCTGTTCGTCCTAGTCGCATCATCAACACACTTCTCGTCGGCATCAGTGATCTCGGTGCAGTTAGTTCCTTTCTTGTTGCCTCTGTATATTTGAACCTGCGTTTGCGAGAAGAAAGGCGCTGCGCACGCGCCGCCAGGATCGGTGCCTGCTGGTTGGCCTTGATCGGCAAATCCGATCTGCGTCTGCTGCTTATCAGTCTTGATCCAGCAGTGATCCACGAGGCCGCCGGCAACATCTGCTGGGGCACAACATCTGTAGACCTTCAAGCCAAGCGGATCTTTGTAGCGGAGCGTGTTTTCGAGAGCGTAGGCGAAGAGATTGATGCCACCCTTAAACTCCAGTGGATCAGCTTGTGTATACTTTCCCCAACCGACTCGATACCACCGGAACACATTGTAGCTTCGATCCGCCGATGCGCCATCGTACTCCTGTCCGGGGAATCGCAGCGGCTGGTGCCTTGTCGCGCCGGCTCTGAGCGCATCGAAAGTACCGTACGGCTCATATTCGACGCGCCAATCCACAGCCCCAGCGGCATTTGTTTGGAGAATCGTCGTGCCGAGGTGATCGGTGAAGGTCCAGTGCGTGGTGTTGGTGGCGATGTCGAATTGCGCCACTGGCTGGCCGCCGAACCAGACGTACTCGTAGGCGATGGCAGGCGTCGGCGCGGTGGTCTGTTCCGTCTCAGCCATCAGATTCAGCTCCGGGGTGTAGAGCGAGTAACGGAGCAGTGGATCAGGCGACGACTGCCGAATCGGAGCGTGAACGGAGAGAGAGACAGGCGGATCGGCGTGTGTGCGACCGAATGTCCGATTCAATGCCTCTCGGAACCGGACGAAAAGACCATCGAATTTTCGTTGGCTGCTGAACGCCACTACCGAACGCTCGACCTTCGAGGGACGATAGAGAGAGCCATTCCCTCCCGGCGCACTGCCGAAACGGTCGAACCAGACTTCCCCGTCATACCGGGACAGACCCAGCGCATACAGACTGCTGCCTTCGACTTGATAGAGCAGGCTGGCTGGCACTTCCATCCTCACCCAACCATCAGCCGTCGGCAGAGCACCCATCGAAACTTTGCCGGTCTCGTCTCCTGTAAGCGCAGAACCCCAGTACGCGCCTCTCGGCCCTGAGTTGGTCGAGAACCACGTTACTTCCACTTCCCTCGGCTTAGCACACGGATTCATCAACATGTAGAACACAAGCCGGTCTCCGGGTAGAACCGGAAACGGCTGCGTGGCGTTCGTACCGGCAGTGTCCTCGCCGAACGAGCCTGCTCCATATCCGATGTGCAACGACTGTGTGCCACTGGCCTTCTGCGAGGCATCAAACCGGATATCGGCGAACGACATGCCGCTGGGCATCGTGTCGTCGAACCACACCGTATCTCCCGAGGGAATGGTCGGCTGCGCCGCTTCGGTCATCGTCGTGCAGGTTCCCACCTTGCCAAACCTGTCGAACCACACCTCTCCGTCATACCGGGACAGACCCAGCGCATACAGACTGCTGCCTTCGACTTGATAGAGCAGGCTGGCTGGCACTTCCATCCTCACCCAACCATCAGCCGTCGGCAGAGCACCCATTGAAACTTTGCCAGTCTCGTCTCCTGTAAGCGCAGAACCCCAGTACGCGCCTCTAGGCCCTGAGTTGGTGGAGAACCACGTTACCTCCACCTCCCTCGGCTTGGCACAGGGATTCATCAACATGTAGAACACCAGCCGGTCTCCGGGTAGAACCGAAAACGGCTGCGTGGCGTTCGTACCGGCAGTGTCCTCGCCGAACGAGCCTGCTCCGTATCCGATGTGCAGCGACTGCGTCCCACTGGCCTTCTGAGAGGTATCAAACCGGATATCGGCGAACGACATGCCGCTGGGCATCGTGTCGTCGAACCACACCGTATCTCCCGAGGGAATGGTCGGCTGCGCCGCTTCGGTCATCGTCGTGCAGGTTCCCACCTTGCCAAACCTGTCGAACCACACCTCTCCGTCATACCGGGACAGACCCAGCGCATACAGACTGCTGCCTTCGACTTGATAGAGCAGGCTGGCTGGCACTTCCATCCTCACCCAACCATCAGCCGTCGGCAGAGCACCCATCGAAACTTTGCCGGTCTCGTCTCCTGTAAGCGCAGAACCCCAGTACGCGCCTCTCGGCCCTGAGTTGGTCGAGAACCACGTTACTTCCACTTCCCTCGGCTTAGCACACGGATTCATCAACATGTAGAACACAAGCCGGTCTCCGGGTAGAACCGGAAACGGCTGCGTGGCGTTCGTACCGGCAGTGTCCTCGCCGAACGAGCCTGCTCCATATCCGATGTGCAACGACTGTGTGCCACTGGCCTTCTGCGAGGCATCAAACCGGATATCGGCGAACGACATGCCGCTGGGCATCGTGTCGTCGAACCACACCGTATCTCCCGAGGGAATGGTCGGCTGCGCCGCTTCGGTCATCGTCGTGCAGGTTCCCACCTTGCCAAACCTGTCGAACCACACCTCTCCGTCATACCGGGACAGACCCAGCGCATACAGACTGCTGCCTTCGACTTGATAGAGCAGGCTGGCTGGCACTTCCATCCTCACCCAACCATCAGCCGTCGGCAGAGCACCCATCGAAACTTTGCCGGTCTCGTCTCCTGTAAGCGCAGAACCCCAGTACGCGCCTCTCGGCCCTGAGTTGGTCGAGAACCACGTTACTTCCACTTCCCTCGGCTTAGCACACGGATTCATCAACATGTAGAACACAAGCCGGTCTCCGGGTAGAACCGGAAACGGCTGCGTGGCGTTCGTACCGGCAGTGTCCTCGCCGAACGAGCCTGCTCCATATCCGATGTGCAACGACTGTGTGCCACTGGCCTTCTGCGAGGCATCAAACCGGATATCGGCGAACGACATGCCGCTGGGCATCGTGTCGTCGAACCACACCGTATCTCCCGAGGGAATGGTCGGCTGCGCCGCTTCGGTCATCGTCGTGCAGGTTCCCACCTTGCCAAACCTGTCGAACCACACCTCTCCGTCATACCGGGACAGACCCAGCGCATACAGACTGCTGCCTTCGACTTGATAGAGCAGGCTGGCTGGCACTTCCATCCTCACCCAACCATCAGCCGTCGGCAGAGCACCCATTGAAACTTTGCCAGTCTCGTCTCCTGTAAGCGCAGAACCCCAGTACGCGCCTCTAGGCCCTGAGTTGGTGGAGAACCACGTTACCTCCACCTCCCTCGGCTTGGCACAGGGATTCATCAACATGTAGAACACCAGCCGGTCTCCGGGTAGAACCGAAAACGGCTGCGTGGCGTTCGTACCGGCAGTGTCCTCGCCGAACGAGCCTGCTCCGTATCCGATGTGCAGCGACTGCGTCCCACTGGCCTTCTGAGAGGTATCAAACCGGATATCGGCGAACGACATGCCGCTGGGCATCGTGTCGTCGAACCACACCGTATCTCCCGAGGGAATGGTCGGCGGAGGGGCCGTTGTCAATGTGCATGGATTGACGGTAAGCGTTGCATTCACTGACGAGTTTACAAACGAAGCGGAGATTGTGACGACAGCGCTTGTCGTCACCGTGTAACTGCTTATCCCGAACGTTGCCGTCGTTGCCCCGGCGGCGACGACGACTGTGGATGGAACGGCTGCGATCGATGGCGAATCGCTGATCAGAGAAACCGTGGCACCGCCGGACGGCGCTGGACCGATCAGCGTAACCGTCCCGGTGACACTCGCGCCTCCGATGACACTCGATGGGTTGATCGTCACGCTCGAGACACCGTTGACGACATTCAGGACCGCGGAGGCGGTGCCGTTGTAGTCGGCAGTGATATGTGCCGTGGTTGCGCCGGTCACCGCTGACGTTTGAATGTCGAACGAGGCGTCTGTTTGTCCGGCGGCAACCGTGACCTGGGTCGGAACCGTTGCCACCGTGGAGTCGGACAACACGTGCACAGGTGCGCCGCCTGAGGGGGCTGCGGCGCTCAGCGATACGGTTCCAGTGGCCGTGCCTCCGCCGGCGATCGTCGAAGGATTGACTGAGACCGTAGCGATCGGCGGTCCCGCAACCAAGCTGACTGTGGCCGTCGAGGTATAGAGATACGACGCCGTGATCGTGATCGTCCCCGGTAGCGCGTTCGCCATCTGTGTAACGCCGAAGACGGCCGAGGTACCACCCGCGGGAACGGTGACTGTGGCCGGCACGCTGAACGCCGAGGAGGAAACCGAGAGGTGAACGACGACCCCGCCAGCGGGAGCGGCGGAGGCAAGAGTGACCGTGCCGGTGGCGTTCTGATTCGTGTAGAGCACAGCCGGGGTCACCTGCAACGTGGATAAGTAGTACGCGGGGTACGAGCTGACGACGAGAACACCTCGGCCGTCGTACGCGTAGGAGACCAGGTCAGCGTCGGCCAGGGTATTCCGCGGCGAGTAGTGATAGGCGTGGCCGTCGGCCTGCAGCTCGTTGCCGGCCGGGTCATACGAAACGCTCTGTGTATTGCCGTTGGTCGCTACCGACGAAAGCTTCGGCGTGGTTCCGGAGTAGGCGAACGATGTGCTCTTGCTCGCTCCGAGCGCCGAGGCGAGCATGTTGCCCATGGCGTCGTACTGGTAGGTTCCGCTGCCCCATAGCGACGAGCCGGTGTTCGCCGTGACCAGCCGATTCAGGTCGTCGTACCCGAAATCCCGGTTGAATGTGGGATCGATGGCATCATGAATCTGCGTGATATTGCCGACGGGATCCTCGGCATAGTTGTAGTACGCGATCACGCCGGCCGCTGACGTCAGCCTGTTCTCCAGCACCCGATACATGGCGTCGTAGGTCATCGTCTTCGTCGTACCGTTGCCGAAGACGAGCTGCGTGGCGGGCCCAAAAGGAAGATAGGTGGCTGACGACACAAGGGTAGTCGCTCCGGACGTGGCGGTCAGCGGGCGGCCGGCAAGGTCGAAGGCATAGGAGACCGTACGACCGGACGGATATGTCATCAATGATCGGTTGCCATCGTTGTCGTAGTGATAACCGGTCGTGTACGTGGCGCTGCCGATCGTCTTCAACTCCTGCAGCAATGCGCCGCGCCGCTCGTAGCTGTAGCTGGTCGAGCCGGTGGGATCGGTCATCGCCGCCAGACGTCCACGGGCAAATGGACCAGTGCCTTCGTAGGTCCACGAAGTGGTCTCGGTCGATTCTCCGCTGGACGTTGCCGCGGTCACACGGTTGAGGGCATCGTAGACACGCGTGGTTGTCACGCTGTTCGCATCGATCGTGCTCAGAAGATTGCCCGATGCGTCATAGGTATATGTGGTCACGCCAGTGACGGGGCTGGTCTGCCGGATCATCCGCCCGAAGTCGTCATACACATACGAGGTGACATTGCCGTTGGGATCGGTCACCGATGTCAGATTGCCGTGGATGTCGTATCCATAGGCAGTGGCGATCTGTCCACCTGGAGCCCCCGGTAGCGTTTGGGTGACCGAGGAGAGGCGATTCCTGGGATCGTAAGCGTAGGTGGTGTTGGCATCCGCATGACGCTCGTCTTTGACGGAGGCGAGATTGTTCGCGCCGTCGTATTCATAGACCACTCGGTTGCCGTCCGGGTGATTGATGATGTGAAGGCGGCCGAAGAGGTCGTACTGAAACGCGTCCGAGCGCGTGACTGTCCACGCGCCGGGATGGCCGCCCAGATAGCGCTCCGCGGATTTATGGCCGGTGGCAGGATCGTAGTCATATTCGATGCGCTCGTACGCGGTGGCCGTGACTTGCCGCGTTGTGGCCGTCGTCCGGCCGACGCTGTCGTATTCGTAGGTCGTCGTGCCACCGCCCGGCATGGTCGTCGACGCAATCGGACCAAGAGCCGGCTGGTACGTGCGCGAGGTGACGAGATCGGTGGCACAGAGAGGGTCGGCGGCCGTATCGCAGCCGGCCACGCCCTTTAACGTTGACGTGAGAACACGTCCCATCGCGTCGAAGGTGAATTCGGTGGCCACACCGTTTGCGTCGATCGTCCGGCCGGCGTTGCCGAAGATGTCGTAGTTCTCGAAGCGAATGACGTTTCCGGCTGCGTTGCGGATCGCGGCCAGATGTCCGCGCCAGGATGCGGGGACGGCGTTGTCGATCGGGTAGTAAACCGAGGTCGTCGTATCGGAAACGTCGGTGCGGGGACCGTCGCTGATCTTACGAAGGCCCGCCGGCTGCGGAAGGGATAGCCACCCCGCATCGAAAGCACCACCTGGGTTGAAGGCCGCTCCCTCGGCGCCGTCGTACAGAGAGGTCGTGGTGGTGAGATCGACCGATTGGGCTGGACTGCCGGTCATGCCGGTCGTGATCTGGCGGGTGATCGTGCCGGTAAGGGGATCGAGATCGATGGCCGTCGAACGGACCTGATTCGGCGAGAGAACGCTCGCCGTCGCAGTGAGCGTGGCGATCTCGGGCCAGTTGGCATCGCCGTAGGCGTACGTGGTCGTCAGCGTTGAAGCGGTCGGATCGAGAGCAACATTGAGGAGCGTGGTGGGCGTCTGCCGGCAGTGAGCCGTGTCGGTAGCCGGATTGCAACCGACCGGTTGATATGGGCCTCCGACGGCCGTGACGCGGTCATTCGCATCGAATTCGCGAACGGTGATGTAGCCTCGCGCGTCCTGCTCGCGAAGGAGGTGTCCGCTCTGCAGATCGTAGGCGTAGACCGCATCATTCGTACCGCAGGTTGGACAATTCCCGACGATCTGTACCGTGCGCGGGCGTCCGGCGATGTAACGGCTGTAATAGTCCGTGATGGCCCCGGTTCCCGATGTGGTTCGGGTGATTTTCTCGAAATCGTCGCGGCCCGGCAGCCGATAAACCACCGAGGTGATGTCGTCATGGTCAGAAACTGACGATGTGGCGCCCGTGAGTCCGTTGAAAAACCCATAGGTATGCGATTCAATCAGGTGACCGGCGGCATCATTTGCCGCGGTCATCCCGTCACCGCTGTAGGTGTAGGTTCGCCAAGGCGCATTGGACGGGCCGGTGACCGTAGTGAGATTGCCGCTGGTGTTGTAGGCGTAGGTCCACACCAGAGAGGTGCCATCAACGGCGATCGAGTTGACGCGGTTTGCCGAATCGGGCGCGATCGTCCACGCCCAGTTGCCCCACGAATCGGCAACGTGCGTTGGAAAACCGCCAACCCAGGTGATGACGACATCCCGGCCGAGCGCACGGGAGCGTGCCCGCAACACCTGCCCGGTGGTGGCATCGAATACAGTTTCGATGGAGCTGCGAGGTTCACGCAACGTATAGGTTCCCGTCCCGGGGATGAGAAGGGCAGGATATATACCGAGAGGGTATATCTGAAGCCACGATCCACCGACATTCTGGAAGACGTACTTGGAATTCGACGCCGTCGTGACTTCGAGAAATGTCGTGTTCCCCAGTGCCTGCGACTGGTACGTACGAATCCGCTCATCGAAGAGACTCGTCCACCCATTTCCAAAGACACCGGGCAGTCCTTTGCTATCGTAGGTTCTGGTAAGCGAGATGGCCTCGTTTCCCGGCAACGGGTCCCGCTCTGTCATCCGCATATTGCCGTTGGAGGCACGTATGGGGCTCCCGAAACAATAAGGGCACGACGATGACGATGGGTCAGGGATCGGGCACTCATTGTCGAGGGCGTTGACGGCCATGACGGCCTTCTTATCCCCGCAGGCCTCCACCGTCAGCAGGAGCGTCGTTGAGGTACCACGGAACGGGGAGCTGAAGTCGGCTTGGTAATCGGGACTATCTCCACCGCTGGGCGGAAAATGGTTTGGATTCGTCGTCCCGCCGAACCACTCGGCAGCCAGCGTGGTACCGTTCTGGGCGTCCTGCGCATGATACGAGACAGAGCCTCTCGGGCTTCCATCGTCGGAGACAATGTTTGCACCCGTAATTGTTGGTGAGTGGTCGAAACTGAACGTTTTCGTATCGAAACCGGGCTCGTCCCCCACGTCACATGCTCCTGAAGGACCGGACCCTGGCTTGGAGCAGGCAACCTCGAGCGACCATGAGTGCGTCCCCTGACTACACGGCCAGCAGTGTCCGCCCACTGTCTGCGTACACGGCGAGCTGGGACAATCGAGTTGGCTGACGTAGTTTCCACCGTCAATGGCCAAGAACAGTTCGACGTGGCTGTTGGGGCACGCCTCAGAGCCGCCTGTGAGAAAAAGAGTGAGGCACGACGTCTTCTCGTCTTTCGTCAACGACAGCGAAGCAGTACATGTCGCCTCCGAGGGCGAGCATAGAAGTATCTGAACCAGCACCAGGGCGCCGAACGCCCACCCGGACTGATGTCGAATCCCGCGAGTCATTACGGAAAGAACTCCCAGGCGCAAATCGGACATGCGTCACTCCTTCGGGCTTCGTTGGTCAGGACCGCGTTAAGGATATCCGATTCTCGCCACAATCAAGCCGCAATCTGTGTGTCTTGTCACCGCTGTATGTGCTTACGGAGTAACTGAGACGTGGAGATTGGGAACTTCATGGCTTCGGGTCGTCACGTCTTCGCCCGAATAAACGCTTTTCCACAAGCGTCGGCACCAGCTTGTCGAACTTCGTCTCTGCCTCCCAGCCGAGCAGTCTTCGACTCTTTTCCGGGTTGCCGCGGCTGTAGGCGATCTCGGAGGCGCGGAAGAGGGAGGGGTCGATGTCGACGTGGTCGTGCCAGTCGAGGTTGAAGCAGGAGAAGGCGGCGGCGGTGAGCTCTTCCAACGTGTGGCTCTCGCCGGTGGCGATGACGAAGTCGTGGGGATCGTCCTGTTGCAGCATGCGCCACATGGCTTCGACGTATTCGGGGGCGTAGCCCCAGTCGCGGGAGACGTCGAGACGGCCGAGGGTCAGGCGGGCGCGCTTGCCGGCGGCGATGTCGGCGGCGGCGGCGAAGATCTTCCTGGTCACGAAGCGCTCGGAACGCAGCGGCGACTCGTGGTTGAAGAGAATGCCGGAGCAGGCGTAGATGCCGTAGGCCTCGCGGTAATTGGCGGTGGTCCAGTGCGCGGCGGCCTTGGCCGTGGCGTAGGGGCTGCGCGGGAAGAAGGGCGTCGATTCGTCGCTGGCCTCGCCGGGCGTGACGTCGCCGAAGCATTCGCTCGAGGCGGAGTTGTAGAGGCGCACCGGCAGCTTGAGGTAGCGGATGACCTCGAGCATGACCAGCGTGGCCTGGGCGATGCTGTCCATGGTCTCGACCGGCTGGGAGAACGAGAGCGCCACCGAGCTCTGGCCGGCCAGGTTATAGATTTCGTCCGGACGGATGCCGCCGATCAGTTGCAACAGCTCGCGGAAATCGCGCGCCGCGGCGGAGTGGGTGATGACGCGGTCGTGAATGCCGAGGGTGACCAGGCGGCGGAACGACTGCGACTCGGCATCGCGCGAAACGCCATGAACCTCGTACCCGCGCTCCAGCAAGAGACGCGAGAGATAGGCGCCATCCTGCCCCGACACCCCGAAGATCAACGCACGCTTCACCGGCACATTGTCATGCATTCGATGGCGAGCCGAAAGGCCAATCCTGACGGTGAGCGCAGCGAGCCTGTCAGGATCTCGGGTGGTCGGTTGTCGGTTGTCGGTGATCGGTAGATCAGTGACAAGCGAATCGCGAACGCCGAGGTTGCTCAACCAACTCACTCTATTGACTAATCCACCGACAAGCCGACAACTGATAACCGACCGGTGAGAGAGCGCGCGGCAGTCGGTTCCAGCAGAGCTCTCGCGATTCCACCGAAGATCCTGACAGGCTCGCTCTGCTGGCCGTCAGGATGAACTTCCTGAACTTTCGATGATGGCATGCGTGCGTCTCTCAAAGTTAGCGTAACTGAAGTATTCGAGGCCCTCGGCGATTCGCCTCGGTCCGGCGGCCAGCGCATCGCGAATTGCCATGCGGATCTCCGCGGGGTTCGTTGGATCGACGAGCTGGCCGAGCCGCCCGCCGCGGACGGCTTCGCGCCCGCCGTCGATGCTGCTGGCGATTACAGGGACACCACACGCCATCGCCTCGAGAAAGACGAAGCCGAATCCCTCGCCGCGGCTCGGCATCACATAGACGTCGGCCAGGTTGTAGAGATCCGTTTTCTCCTCCTCGGGGAAGAGGCCGGTGAAGATGACGCGATCGGCGATTCCGAGGCCGGACGCCTTTCGCTTCAGGCGCGGCACGTCGTTGCCGCCGCCGGCGATGAGATAGACGATGTCGCCGTCGAGATCCGGCAGGACCTCGAGCACTTCATCGAATCCCTTGTAGCGTTCCGCGGCAACGACGCGGCCGAGGGTCATCAGCACACGCTTGCCATCGAGGCCGTAGCGCGAGATCAAATCACGGTTCCGGGGACGGATGCCGTACCACTCCGCGCGGATGGCGTTGGGGAGAAGAAGCGACGGACCGGCGTAACGCGACCAGCCGGCGAAACGCTCTCGGGTGACGTCGCTGATGGAGACGACGCCGCGGGCGTCGCGCAGCAGGCGGTTCGACAACGGGTCGCGTAACGGCTTCCACGCTTCGATGCCGTAGAGCATCAGCAGCGGATGCTTGGCGATCAAGTGCGCGAGCGGCAGCAGGTTCACGTGTGCGCAGAGAACGAGATCGAAGGGTCCGCGCGCTTTGCGCAGCGCGTTCAGATAGGCCAGCCGGCCACGCGCGGCCGAAGCAACGAACGTTACTTTTTCCGGAAGCGCTTCGCACTGGCCGACAATGATGCGCGGCACGACGACCACTTCCTCGACCGAGGGATGCGAGGCCATCGCCGCGATGAGATCGCGGTTGTAGAGGGCGATGCCTCCATAGCCGCCGAACGAATCGGTCCCGACGTGAAGAATCCTCACGCCCAACGCTCCATGACCATCCGCGCCCAGCTTCGCATGCGCGTCGAGGTTCCGTCGGGCCGCAGCTGCATCCATTCGGCCAGCGGAACGCTAAAGCCTGTCTTCCTCCGCCCGGCCAGCCAGTCGGGCAAGGGATGGCGCGGGCTTGCCGCGAAGTGCCGCTTGCAGCGCTGCTTTTCGACCATGAGCAGCGGCACGATCTGCCGGAGGAGCGTGGCGTCGACAAGCGGCGTGCGCACTTCGAGGGAGTGGGCCATGCTGGCCCAGTCGGTGTCGCGCAGCAGTTGATTGCGCATGTAGAGCGACGCCTCGAGAGCGGCAACGCGGCCGAAGGGCGTTCCGGGATCGGGATCGATGGCCTCGCCGATGTGCTCGAGCATGGCCAGACGTTCCAGCCCTTCGCGCGCCTCGGCAGCGCCCATCAGCGCCGGGAGATCGTCAGGCAGAAACAGGCCGCGTTTGAGCAGATAGGCGCCGGCCCATGTGCTTCCGTAGCGTCCCATCCCCCCCGCCTTCGGACTTCGCGCCAGGCGGCCCGCGGCGGCGGCGGCGAACGGCAGGCGCGAGGCGTTGACGATCCGCGGCAGGTCGCGGAAGGAGGGATAACTGCCGAAGAGCTCATCGCCGCCGAGGCCGGAGATGGAGACTTTCAGCCCTCGCTCCGCGGCTGCTTTGCTGACGAACCAGGTATTCGTGCCGTCGATGGTCGGCTGATCCATGGCATCGAAGAGTCCGGGCAGATCCCCCGTGAATTCATCGCGCGTGACCAGCCGCGTGCTGTGATCGGAACCGAGCTTCCGCGCGAAGCGCTCGGCCAGCGGAGCCTCATCCGATTCGCGGCCGAGGAACTCCTCGAACCGCAGCGTCACCGTCCGCAGCGGGCTGTCGTTGGCCTCGGTGGCCAGCGCCACCAGCGCCGACGAATCGATCCCCGAGGAGAGAAAGGCGCCGACAGGAACGTCGGCAATGAGATGGTGCCGAAGCGAATCGGTGACGAGCTCGCGCAACAGGGTGGGAGGGTGGACGAGCCGTGCCGAGGCGACGTCATGCGCGCCGCGCAGCAACTTCGCGGCGATCGAGTAATAGCGCCGCACATCGTGAATCCCCCGCGCATCGACGAACAGCGACGTCCCCGCTTCGACGGCGCGAATCGATTCGAAAATCGTTTGCGGCTCGGGAACGCTCCCCATCAGCCAGAAACCGGCCACGCCGGCGAGGTCGCGTCCGCGCGGCACACGCCCGCCCGCCAGGAGGGCCTTGACGGTCGAGGCAGCGCGAAAGGTCTGTCCATCATCGGCGACATAGAGCGGCTTGATGCCGTACGGGTCGCGGGCAACGAACATCCGGCGTGTCCGTGTGTCCCAGATGGCGAAGGCGAACATGCCGCGCAGAAGCTCGACCATGTTGGCGCCGTCGTGCCGGTAGAGCTGCAGCAGGACCTCGGTGTCGGTCGTGGAGTGAAAGCGCGCGCCGAGCCGCTCCAGCCGTGCGCGCAGCTCGCGGTAGTTGTAGATCTCGCCGTTGAAGACGATGCGAAGCTCGCCGTCGACGTCGGTCATCGGCTGCGTCCCTTCGTCCGTCAGATCGATGATGGCCAGCCGGCGCGCGCCGAGGGCAACGCGTGAATCAGGCGCGATCCACGTGCCGCCAGCGTCCGGGCCGCGGGGCCGCATCCGCTCGGTGATGGCCTCGATCTCGTCCCGATCGACGGCCGGCGCCGAGGAGCCATAGGAAAAGATGGCGGCGATCCCGCACATCGCCGGTCAGGCCTGCCGTTCGGCCGGCGCACGCAGTCCATTGCGCCGGAACCAGTAGCGAAGAAACACCATCCCGGCGAAACCGGCGAAACCGACCGCGTAGCCGGCGAGCTTGGTTTCATCGATCACCGTCAGGACGGCAGAGATCGCGAACAGGACGGTGATGATCCAGATCGAGAGGATGGCCTTGTTGATGCTGCCGTACTTCTCCACGAGCACGTGATGGAAGTGGCGGCGGTCGGCGTTGAACATCCGCATCACGCGCGCGCCGAGTGCCGACTCCGCGCCGAAGCGTTGTTTCATGACGATCAATGTGTCGAGCACCGGCAGCGCCAGCGCCAGCATCGGACCGCCGACGATCAAAGCGGTCGGTGACTTGATGGGCCGCGCGATCGAACAGGCCGCCAGAAGAAGACCGATGAAGAGACTGCCGCTGTCGCCCATGAAGATTTTCGCCGGCGGCCGGTTCCAGCGATAGAAGCCGATGAGGCTCCCCGCCAACGCCGTCATGATGACGATGGAGAAGACGTCGATCCGTATCCAGGCGATCACGCCGAAAGCGACGGCGATGGTGATGGCCACGACTGTCGCCAGCGAATCGATGCCGTCGATGAAGTTGACGGCGTTGATCACGCCGACGATCCAGATCACCGAGACCACCCAGCCGAAAACTCCGAGCTGGATGTTGTAGACGCCGATCGAAAAGGACGAGAAGTGATAGCCGAAGCTGACGAGGATGACGGCCGCGGCCGTCTGCACGAGAAACTTCTTCGGCGCGTCCGATCCGAGGAGATCGTCATACACGCCGAGACCGACGATGAGCGAGCCGCTGGCCAGAACGGCGAAGAGGTAGCTCAGGTTCTTCGAGACCAGCCCGGCGGCGTGCGCGTTCGCCGCGACGAGCATGAGCGGGAAACCGAATCCGAAGATGATGGCCAGCCCGCCCATCCGCGGCGTGGCCTCGGCGTGCATCTTCCGCTCGTTGGGATGGTCGATGGCACCGGCTTCTTCGGCAATCCGCTTCACGGCCGCGGTCGTGACGAACGACGTGATCGCGCTGGCGAGGAAGAGAACGAGGAGTGGGGCGGCGTATGGGAGCATCGGACGCGGATGGTAAGAATAGCAGTGTCGGGAGCCGGGGGTCGGGAGTCGGGGGTCGGAGAGGCAGCCCCTGGTAGAACGCTTCTCCGACGCCCGACCCCCGGCTGCCGACACCCGACCCCCGTATAGAATGCTCCGACTTTGGGTACTTCAAGGAGCTTGCATGGCTGAACTTCCCGGCATCGACCGCGAGACCCTCGACGTCGATGTCGTGATCGTCGGCGCCGGTCCGGCCGGTCTCGCCGCCGCGTACCGGCTCGCGGAACTGGTCAAGGCTCATAACGACTCCAACGAGAAAAAACTGGAGCTTTCGATCGCCGTCCTCGAAAAGGGGAAGGAGATCGGGTCGCACGGCATCTCGGGCGCGGTCATGGATCCGCGAGGCATCGCCGAGCTGATGCCTGACTGGCTGGAGCGCGGCTGTCCGATCGAGTCGCCCGTCACCGACGACGGTTTCTGGTACCTCTTCGAAAAGCTGAAGATCGCCGCGCCGATCATGCCGCCGCCGCTGCAGAACCACGGCAACTACGTGATCTCGCTCGGAGAATTCGTCCGCTGGATGGCGCCGATCGTCGGCGATATGGGCGTCGACCTCTTCGCGGAGTTCGCGGCCTCGCGCGTGCTGATCGAAGAAGGGCGTGTGGTCGGCGTCCGCACCGGCGATAAAGGGATCGACAAGAACGGCCAGGCGAAGGCGAACTTCGAGCCGGGCGTCGACGTCCGCGCCAAGGTCACCATCCTCGCCGAGGGACCGCGCGGCACGCTAACGAAACAGTTGGCAAGCACCTTTGACCTGTATGCGGGGAAGAATCCGCAGGTCTATTCGGTCGGCGTGAAAGAGCTGTGGCAGCTTCCGGACGACCGCTTCGAGGCGGGCCGCGTCGTCCACACCCTCGGCTGGCCGCTCGACGGCGACACCTTCGGCGGCGGCTTCATCTACGGCATGCAGGACCGCATCGTCGACATCGGCCTCGTTGTCGGTCTCGACTACCGGAACCCGACGCTCGATCCACATCAGGAGTTCCAGCGCTACAAAACGCATCCCTCGATCCGGCCGCTGCTCGAAGGCGGGAAGATGATCAGCGCCGGCGCGAAGGCCATCCCCGAGGGGGGCTACTACTCGATGCCGAGGATGTACGGCGAGGGCTTCCTCATCACCGGTGATTCCGCGGGCTACCTGAATGGCGCCCGCCTCAAAGGCATTCACCTCGGCATCAAGTCAGGAGCGATGGCGGCGGAGACTGCCTTTCAGGCGCTGCTCAACGAGGACTACTCGGCGTCGCAGCTCGGCGAGTATGAGGCGATGTTCGAGGCCTCGTGGGCGCGCGAGGAGCTGTGGAAGCAGCGCAACTTCCATCAGGCATTCGAATACGGCCAGCTGGCGGGACTCATCAACGCCGGGCTCGGGATCGTCACGGGCGGCCGCGGCTACGGCGTCATGAACCGGCTCGAAGGCCACGCCGGCCACGAGCGGATGGAGCGGATCCAGCGCTACTTCGGTGCCGACCATCCGCATCCGCCGGAGACGATGAAATTCGACAACGTGCTGACGTTCGACAAGGTGACCGACGTCTACAACGGCGGCGTCCTGCACGAGGAGAATCAGCCGGCCCACCTGCTGATCGCGGATACGGAAGTCTGCATCACCAGGTGCACCGAGGAGTACGGCAATCCGTGCTTCCACTTCTGTCCCGCGCAGGTCTACGAACCGCAATTGACCGCGGACGGGCGCGGGAAGGTGCCGTTCCTCAACTTCACGAACTGCTTTCACTGCAAGACGTGCGACATCATGGATCCCTATCAGGTGATCACGTGGGTCCCGCCGGAGGCGGGCGGCGGACCGAATTACAGGAAACTGTGACTTGCGGCACGACAATCGCGTCGAAATGACGTGACGATCATGCCTGTTGCAGCGAGCTACTCTGAAATGACCACCCAGCCCGTTCCGCGCCACCACACGTTCGAGAAGGTCGCCGCACTCCAGGCGAATGTCGAGCGCGTCATCCGCGGGAAGAGCGAGGTGGTGCAGTTCTGCATCGCCGCGCTCCTTGCCAAGGGGCACATCCTGCTCGAAGATGTTCCGGGCGTCGGCAAGACCACGCTGGCGCACGCGCTGGCCAGATCGCTGTCGCTGTCGTTTCAACGCATTCAGTTCACCAGCGACCTGCTGCCGGCGGACATCGTCGGCGTGACGATCTACAACCAGGACGCGCAGGAGTTCGAGTTCATCTCCGGTCCCGTCTTCACCAACATCCTGCTGGCGGACGAGATCAACCGCGCCACACCGAAGTCGCAGTCGGCGCTGCTGGAAGCGATGAGCGAGGGGATGATCTCGATCGAGAAGAAGCGCCTTCCCCTCCCCGATCCGTTCCTGGTGCTGGCCACGCAGAATCCGATCGAGCACGTGGGGACGTACCCGCTGCCGGAGTCGCAACTCGACCGTTTCCTGATGAAGCTGACCATCGGCTATCCGAATACGATCGACGAGAAGAAGCTGCTCCGCTCCGGCGGCGCGCACGATGCGCTGGAACAGCTCGAGCCGGTGCTGGAGGCGCAGGAAGTCCGCGACCTGCAGGAGCAGGTGTCGACGATTCACGTGAACGAGTCGCTGGTCGATTACCTGATGACGATCGTCCACACCACGCGCTCACACCAGGAGGCGGCGTTAGGCGTCTCCACCCGCGGCGCGCTGACGTACTTCAAGGCCTGTCAGGCGCTGGCGATGGTGAACGGCCGCGATTTCGTGATCCCGGAGGATGTGAAACGCCTGGCCGGCCCGGTCCTCTCTCACCGCATCGTGATGAAGGACCGCCGCCTGCTCCGCGGCGACATGACGCCGGAGCACCGGTTCATTCAGCGGATCGTGAGCGAGATTCCGGTACCGAGGTAAGGAAGCCGATGGGGCGCCTTTTCTCTTTCTTCAGGTTGTAAAGAGCCCAGAAGCCGATGCTAAGGAGCATGCCGGAGAACATCAGGAACGCCAAAGTTCCGTAATACATCGGGTTTATCGTGACCATCACTGCTCCGATCGCGAGCGGGATTCCGGCGTTGCGCCAACGAAGCCTGCTGCGCGTTTGCGCATCTCGTCGCGACGCCAGCCGCGAAGGATCCAAGCCGCCACCAGGAAAAACGGCGTCATGAATGCCAGGAACGCCAGGGTGCCGTAGTACATCGGGTTCATCTGTGCTCCTTTGTCCGGATTTCAACGTAAATCCCTAACAGCCAAACGCCAAACGCTCCAAAGGTATTCGTCGCTGCCCAGATTACCGTCAAGCGCCCGCTGACCAGCGCGTCGAGCGCAGAAAAGACAAACCAAAGCAACGCGGCCTCGCGCGCCCCCTCGGCTATGCGTTCCATGACGAGATGTTGGCTTTCGTCGCTGAGTTTCCTCACACACCGAGGCTACCTCGGAAACCGCACCTCGGTGCAAACCTCTACCTATCGTGGAACCTGTCGGAGTCTGCCGTTTATCGGAGATCCTGCGCGATCACCTGCTGCCGGTCGAAACCGGTGGTGTTCGAGACGTCGTCGACCACGCCGATGGAGATCTTGTTCAGACCGGGCTCGCACATCAGGTCGAGGGTGTACGTGTAGTACTTGCCCTTGGCCTTGACGAAGTCGCCGAGCGGCACGGTGATCTGGTGCGACTTGCGGGCGACGTCCGACATGTCTCCGTCCTTGTTTCCGACGACGACGTAGATCGAGAAGCCGCCCATGTAGGCCTCGCCCTGCTGCAGAAGCGTGAGGTTGTCGATCGGGATCTGCACTTCGACCGGGACTTTATAGAGCTCATCGGCATGGACCGGCGTGTTGACCTTCACCCGCACGCCGAGGTCGTTCGCTCTGGTCTTGTAGAGAAGGTTGGCGATGACGCGGTCGCTCATCTCCTGGAACGTCGACTTTTCGACGAAGGTCTGGCGGTTGCGCACGCGCAGGGCCTTGTTCTTCACGCGCACTTCCAGCGAGCGCTGGCGGTCGACGCGCTCGGTTCCGGCGCGGTAGCCGAGCGAGTAGTAGGAATCGAGATCACGCACGATGTCCTTGAACGCGCCGGCAAAGTTGTTGGTTCGTGACGTGGCCAGTCCTCCCGTGAGCTCCGCCAGCATCTGCAGCGACTCGGTGGAGTTCGACAGCGCCGCCGAGGTGACGTTGTAGGGGATGGCCTGCTGATTGTCGGCGGAGGTGCCTTCGCTGCCGGCCGCAAGGCCGCCGGCATGGATGGCGTAGAGCGTGATGCCGTTCGCGTTCGCGGTCTTGGCGATCGATTCGATGAGCGAGCTGCCGTTGTAGCCCATGGCCTCGAGCATCGAGCTCGACTGCCAGCCTTTGTCGCGCGACACTTCATCGATCATGGTGAAGACTTCGCGGCCGGGCTGGATCTGAAATCCCTCCGTGGTCAGCACGAGGACCTTCTTGCCGTCGACGCCGGCCAGCGTCGTGAGCAGGCCGTTGATCGACTCCACGCTTTGCCGGAGATCGTGATTGACCGACTCCGCGTAGGAGCGGGCATCGGCGACCGCTTCGTCGTACGTCTGCGCATCCTGGATGCGGCTCATCACGTCCTTGGCCTCGCTGCGGCCGGCAATCCCCTGCGCGGACTCGCCGGAAATGGCATCGAGCGTCTGCTGGATCTGCAGCACGTCACGCGTGAACGGCACCCGCACTTTCAGGCTGCGGTTGTAGGTGGCCACCATGGCCTCGTCGCCGGGGCGCATCGCTTCCTTGGCGAAATCCTTCATCTGCTTGAAGACGCGGTTGCGGTTGAAAGGCGCCAGCGAGAGGTTGTCGATGTAGAAAATGATGCGGCGGCGCAACTGGTCGTTGACTTCTTCCTTCGAGGGTGCCGGCGGTGCCGCGGAGCCGGGAACGGGTACCGTGACGGCCTGGGTTACGGCCTTTCCTTCGATCTCGGAGAAGTTCGAGATCGGCTTCTCGATGCCGTTCTCGAAGATCTGGAAGTCGTCTTTGGTGAGACCCGTGATGGTATTGCCCTTCTTGTCGGTTACGACGACGTCGACGCCGATGACGCGTACGTCGATGTTCTCGGTGAGCTTCGGTACGTCGGGCGGAGGCTGCGGACTTTTCTGTGCGGCCAGGGGGCCGGCGGTGAGCGCGACGATGAGGACCACCGAGGTAACGCGGCTGAGGCGAAGTCGTTTCACGGGATCTCCAATGATTGTGAGATATCGGACGGTGCCGATCCAGATGGCTTGCTCGCGCATCGGCCCGTCCTGACCTACTAGACGAATCGGGGAAGCGCGCCGTTACATGCGAGAATAGGCCGCCGGTCTGAACCCGCGCCCGGCGCGAAAACTTCCGGGAGGCTGCACCCGCGGGAAACTCATGCAAAGCCAGGCATCTAAACAAGATCCGCTGACGTTCTCGAAGATGGCCGGGGGCGGGAACGACTTTGTCATCATCGACAATCGCTCCGGGCGGATCGAGGACGCCGCGGCGTTGACGCGGCGTATCTGCACCCCGCACCTCTCCGTCGGCGCCGACGGCCTCATCCTCATCGAGAACACCGCCCGGGCTACGTTCCGGATGCGTTACCTCAACGCCGACGGATCGCCGGCCGACTTCTGTGCGAACGGCACCCGCTGCGCGGCCCGCTTCGCGTATGTCAACGTCATCGCTCCGAAGCGGATGACCATCGAGACCGGCGCCGGGATGGTCGGCGCCGAGGTCAGCGACGGCGGGCACGTCACGCTCTCGCTGCAGCCGCCGCATTCGTTCGTCGCCGACCGTGCCCTGCGCGTCGGTGAGACGGTGATTCACGGCAGCTCGATCATCGTCGGCGTCCCCCACTACGTCATCTTCCTGCGCGACGAGCTCTGGTCACAGGACATCGTCTCCCTCGGCCGGGCGCTGCGGTCGCATCCCGATCTGCAGCCGGCAGGCGCCAACATCAACTTCGTGGTCGTGCGCGATCCGCACTCCATCGAGGTTCGGACGTACGAACGCGGCGTGGAAGCGGAGACGCTCTCCTGCGGCTCAGGCGTCGTGGCGTCGTCGGTGACGAGCGCCCTCTTCGGAAAGACGGCGTCGCCGGTGAAAGTGCTGACGCGGAGCGGGATCACGCTGGAAGTCTCCTTCGCGATCGATGGAAGCAACCCGCGCGACGTGCAGCTCCGTGGCGACGCGCGCGTCGTCTACCGCGCCACGATGACTCCCGAAACGATCGAAGGCTTCGACCCTGACTGGGTCCGCAATCCGGCCGAGAACGTGGTGTGTTGACGACGATCGACGCTCATCTCCCGCTCGTGATCGCGCTCGTGCTCGTATGCGCGTGGCTCGTGAGGGGAACGCGCTGGTCTGTCGTTGAGCAATGCGCCGTTCCGCTGCTGGTGGTGGCGATGATGACGCTCACGGACGAGCGGACGAGGCTCTTCGCGTACGGCGTCATCGTCGCCGCGGCGTTCGGAATCGCCGTGATCGCGACAGCGATCGAAACGGAGCGCTGGCGTTTCGCCGGCTGGCCCGGCGGCGCCTCGCCAGCGGGGGTGACGCTTGCAGTGATCGGGATCGTGATCCTCCGCTGGATCCCACTGCACGACGTTCACGTGATCAAGGAACTGATCGTACTCGCGGGCAGCATTGCGCTACTTCTCGCCATCCCCCGGCCAGCCGGCGAGACGCCAGCGCTCCGGGTATCAGCGCTCCTGGCTGTTCTTGCGGTCGCCGTCGTCACTCCCCTGTCACCGGGGAAAATGGCGTTCTTCCCGTTCGCGATGGCGTTGCTTGTACTCGGGGCTCGCATTCTCGAACACCGCGAGACAGCGAAACCGCGAAACCTCGCGACCACATCGATCGCCGCCGCCTTCCTTTTCGCCGCATTCTTCGCCCGCTATTCACTGGCCACAATCTACATCGCCGCGGCCATCGTCTTTCTCGTTCCTCTGCTCGATCGGGTCCGGCCGTTTACGTACGCGGCGGCGCTGGTCATCTTCGCCCTCTGGCCGTGGAGCGGGATCATCGCGCGGGCGCTGCCGGTGGTGCGTAACTACCAACCGTCCTGCGCCAACCGGCAGGCGGTCGTTTCGGCTCTGGCCCCCTCCGAGGCGTTGCCGATCGGAGTGCCGCCGCACGTCCGGAGCGTCATCGTGACGGCAAGCGGCGGACAGATGTCGCGCTTCAAGCACGGGCGCGCCGTCGGAACGATCGAAGCGACCGACGCCCGCGGACGCGTGACGACCCGGCCGATCCGCATCGGCGACATCGCCGACTTCGGCTTCACACGCCGCGAGCAGTTTTTCGGATCGCGCAATTCTTTGCCGCGTTTCTCGCCGGGCGAGATCCGTGGCTACGGCGCGAGCGCCTGGGTCTGGGGCTCCGGCCGCACGGCCCTCACCTGCGCGGCCGACATCGCCTCTCTGCGCGTGATCGCCGCCCCTGACCTTCCTCGGCAGACGCACCTGCAGATCGATGCCGTCGACTTTCCGATGCGATGAACCTCCCTCTCGCAATCGCCGCCGCTCTCGCCATCTCGCTGGCCTCTCTGCGCGGCCGGACGCTCCGCCGTTGCCTGGAGCTCGAGCTGGGCGCCATTCTGGCGTTTGCCGGCCTGATCGCATTCGGCCGCGTGTTGCACGTCGAGGTCGACCCCTATCTGCTCTTTGTCGCCGCCGCCACGGCGATCGTGGCCATTCCGCTCGGATTCATTGCACTCTCCGGCGAGGTCCGGTGGAGCGCGAATCGCGCGTTCGTCATCGCCGCGATCGGATACGCCGTGATGATCCCGCTGCAGCTTCGGACGCCGATCGACGGCGACGAGCCCTATTACCTGTTGATGACCGAATCGCTTGTACGCGATCACGATCTCGATCTGACGAATCAGTACCGCGGCCTGGCGCACTCCGATATTGGCCGGCCCGATCTCGTTCCGCAGCAGGGAGACCCGCGCGGGCCTCACGGCGAGCAGTACTCGCGGCTCGAACCGTTCCTGCCGATTCTGATGATGCCCGGCTACGCGCTCGGCGGCGTGCCGGGAGCGATCGCCATCATCGCGTTGTTCGGTGCGCTCCTGGCGCGCTCGACGATCCGTTTTCTCGAAGACGAAGGGATTGCCGACACCACCACCCGCGCACTCTTTCCCCTCATCGCGTTCGGGCCGCCGATCATCTTCTATGCAACGCGGATCTGGCCGGAGGTACCGGCCGCGTTTTTCTACCTCGAGGCCGTGCGCGGCGTCCGCCAGCGCAGGCCGCCACGATGGATCACGGCGACGCTGGCGCTGGTGCTGCTCAAGATCCGCTTCGGGCTGCTGGCCATCGTCCTACTGGCGCGGGTGCTGCGGACGCGGAAGCAAGCCGCCATCGCCGCGGCGCTCGTGGCGATTCCCCTCATTGTTGCCTGGCTGATCTCCGGCCACGCCATGAACACGCACCGCTTGACGGAACTGATGCCGAGCGGCCCGATTTTCTACTGGCTCGGCCTCTTCGGTCTCGTGCTCGACGGCGCGGCCGGACTGCTGTTCCAGGCACCGCTCTATGCACTGGCGATCGTGGCACTGCCGCGCTGGCCGGCGCTGCCGGAAGGCTTCCGCCTCGGCATGAGCGCCTCGCTGCTTTACATCGTCTACCTGATCCCCCGCTCGGAGTGGCACGGCGGCTGGTCTCCCCCGCTCCGTTACATCGTCGTCCTGATGCCGATCCTGGCGCTCGGCGCGGCAACTCTGTGGGATCGCATCGGAGGCACGCGCGCCGTCATCACGGCCTGGACGCTGATGCTGGTCATCCATGGCGCCGCCTTCCCGTGGCGCCTCTTTCACCTCGCCACGGGCGAGAACTTCATCGGCGATACGCTGAGCACGACGTGGCACAGCGATTTTTCGCGGCTGATGCCGAGCTTCATCCGGCCGAATGTGGCGGCGGTGGTGGGGAGTGTGGCGCTGGTGTTGATCCTGGTGCTGTTTGGAGTGCCACCGCTTGTTCGCGTTTTCGATCGCGTGAAGATATCGCTGGCGCCACTCATCTTTGCGCTGCTCCTCTTCGCCGCGTTCACCTACGGCCGCCAACCCGCTGACCGCATCGAATTCGAGGACGCACACGTGACGCACAACGGCGGAGAACTGTTTCCGACGGAGTGGACCGTGTCGCGCTTCCTCTACCAGGGCGGCTGGATCGTGCACGCCGGCGACACGCTCTCGTTCCTGTCAAGAGCCGGCCAGTCGACACTGCGCTACCAGTCGAGAACGGGCGCGACGATCGAGCTCGGCGGGCGCGCATTCCTGTTGGCGCCCACCGGCGCCATCTACGGCTACTCGCATATCAGCGTCGCGGACTCCGGCCGCGTGGAGTTGCGCTGCCTCGACGGAGAGGCGAACCTCGACTGGATGCGGCATGACTGACGTCTCGGTGATCGTTCTCGACATCGACGGCGGCGGGATGCTGCTGGCCTGCCTCGACTCCATCGCCTCACAGACGCTGCCGCCGCGCGAGGTAATCGTGTTCGATAACGGTTCCCGCACGCCGGCCGCGGAGCGCATCGCCTTCCGCCACGGTCTGCACGTCTTCCGCAGCGAGGCCAACCTCGGCTTCGCCGGCGGCAATAACGAAGCGTATCGTCACGCCACCGGCATCTATATCGCGCTCATCAATAACGACGTCGTCCTCGACCGCGACTGGCTGGCGACAGTCTCGGCCGCGCTCGATGCCGATTCCGGGCTCGCCGCCGTGCAGACAATCCTCCGCCGCGACGAAACGACGATCGACGGTGCCGGGATCGATATCAGCGACGGCACCTTTAGGCAGGCAAGGAATGGGTTGACGGTTGCTGAGTTGCCTGGTTGCTCGGTTGCTGAGTCACCCCGGATGCGAAGCAACCAAGCAACCAAGCAACCAAGCAACCCAACCTGGGGCGTCTCCGCCACCGCCGCGCTCTACCGCCGCGAAGCTCTCGGCACGAACATCTTCGATGAAACCCTCTTTGCCTACTACGAAGACGTCGACCTCTGCGCCCGGCTCCACGAATCCGGGTGGCGAACCGCGGTCCTCCCGGTGATCAAAGCCACGCATCTCGGCTCGCAATCGGCGCCGCTTCTCGGGCCTGACGCGCTCCGGCTGCGCACGCGCAACCGCTACCTTGTGGCCCGGCGGCATCGCGGCGTCGGCCGCATCGGGGCGTTGCTGCTCGAAGACGTCAAGCTCGCGCTGCGCGGCCGGACCTCCATTCGCGGCATGTTGCAGGGGCTCTTCACGCGGTAAAGTGCGCGCCCATGTTCGGGGTCGCGGTTCATACGCCGGATGTCGTCGGTGAGCGGATGGCAGGGCCGGGGATTCGGGCCTGGCACTTTGCCGGTGAGCTGGCCAGGCATTTCCCGACGATCCTGATCTGCAAGCGCGAGGGCGATCTCCCCTCGCCGCCGCCCTTCCGCGTGGCCGCGCGTGGAAGCGCCGAGGCGCTCGTGGCCATGAAAGCGGCAGATGTACTCGTCGGCCAGCCGGCGCGCGGCTTCCGGCGGCAGCGGCGCGCGCAGCGTATCGTCTACGACCTTTTCGATCCCGTCCTTCTCGAGCTGCGCGAGATGTACGGCCGGCACCCCTCCATGCGACAGCGGGTCCATCTCAGGGCGGAGCGTTGGCGCGTGGAAAAAGCGATGGAAGAGGGAGACCTTCTCATCGTCGCGACCGAGAAACAGCGCGAGCTCTACCGGAAGGCCAGGGGACCGGTGATCGGGATCCCGTTCGGCATCGACGATGTCGGCGTCGTTGCACCCGCGAAACGGGAGAACATCATCCTGTGGGGCGGCGGAACGTGGGAATGGCTCGATCCGGCCACCGCCGTCGAGGCCGTCGTCGCGGCCAATCAGCGCGGAATCGACTGCCGGCTCCTTTTTCTCGGACGTTCGCGGCCCAACCGGCATGCGGCCGACCGGCGCCGCGAAGACCGGCTGGACGCCCTCATCGCCGGCGGCGCGCCCTTTGTAAGCGCCAACGACTCATGGACTCCGTATGGGGACCGGCTGGCATGGCTGGGCCGGAGCAAAGTGGCTATCATGCTGCACCGTCCGACGGCGGAGGCCGCGTACTCCATTCGCACGCGGCTGTTCGACGCCATCGCGGCGGCAGTTCCCGTAATCACGACAGAGCAGGGGTTCGCCGCCGAGCTGGTAGCGGCGGAAGGGTTGGGAGTCGTTGTGCCGTCTTCGGATGCGGCGGCCGTCACGGAGGGAATCGTGCGGCTGATCCGTGACGACGGTTTCTACGCGGCGTGCGTATCTAACCTGATCGGTATCCGGCCGCGTTTCGCCTGGGATGTCGTAACGCGGCCGCTGATCGAGGCAGTGAAACAATGGCAGAGGCAACCAGAACGCTGAAGACGGAGACCGAGACGCCTCGAATCCTTCGCGGCCTGGCTACGCGCCAGCTCGATCTGTCGATCGTCATCGTGACGTGGAACAGCGAGCGATGGATCGACCGCTGCCTGCAATCGATCGCCGCGGCGTGCGGCGGCCTGGCGTACGAGGTCATCATTTACGACAACGCCTCGGTGGATGCGACGCTGTCGGCGATCGGCAACGGCGTTGAGGTCCTCCGCGGAGCGGCGAACGACGGCTTCGCGGCCGGCGTCAACCGCGTGGCCACCCGGGCCAGCGGACGTTACTTCTTCCTGCTCAATCCCGACTGTGAGCTCGCGCCGCGTGCGCTGGAGATCCTGGTCGAGTTTCTCGACGCCAATCCGGTCGTCGCCGCGGCAGCGCCGCTGTTGTCGGACGAGGCAGGCGACTCGCAGCGCGAGTTTCAGTTACGCCGGTTGCCGACGCTGGCCACGCTGGTCAGCGAGGTGTTCGGCATCGACAAGCTTCTCCCGGCCAACCGGATGACCGCACATTACCGTTATCGTGAGCTCGAATTGACGCATCCGCAGCCGGTCGAACAGCCTGCCGCGGCGGCATTGCTGCTTCGCCGGGAAGTCTTCGCCGAGGTCGGACCGCTCGATGAGAGATTCGCGCCGGCGTGGTTCGAGGACGTCGACTATTGCCGGCGTCTGGCTGCGGCCGGACACACGATCTTCGTCGTCCCGGCGGCGCGGGCCCGGCATTTCGGCGGCGCTTCTCTCGAGCACATCCCTTTCGCCGAGTTCATTGCGCTCTGGTATCGCAACATGTGGCTCTACGCGCGCAAGTGGCTTACACCCGGCCAGGCCGAGGCGCTGCGGTGGGCGATCGTCCTCGGGATGCTTCTCCGCATGCCGCTGGCCCTCCTCGGCATCGCCCATCGTCACCTCGGGCGCTGGAGCGCCGCGCGCGCATACGCAGGCGTGATGCGGAAGGCCTTCACGCGATGGAGCGGCGCCTGACGAACGGGATCGTCTCCGTCATCATCGTCACTTGGAACAGCGCGCCTTTTCTCTGCCGCTGCCTCGCCGCTCTGGCCGCGCAAACCTATTCCGAGGTCGAGCTGATTCACGTCGACAATGCCTCTGATGATGATTCGACAGCCCTGGTTCGCGAGTGCTATCCCAAGGCGAAACAGATCATCAACGATGCCAACCGCGGCTTCAGCGCCGCCGTGAATCAGGGCGTGCGGGTCGCACGGGGTGACTTCGTTTTCCTGCTCAATCCTGATGCGTTCCTGGAACCGGAGTACGTGGCGAAGTTAGTGGCTGCTCTGACAGGTGAAATCGGAATGGCCACGGGAACGCTGCTGCAGGCGGAGACAAAGCTCGTCGATTCGAAAGGCATCCGGATGACGCGGTCCGGGAGACATTTCGATATTGACCAGGGGATGCGGCACGAGGGGTCGCGGGGTCTCGAGGTTGCGCAGTCTCGCGGTGCTTCGCTTAGCGCTACCCCACCGCGAGACCCCGCAACCGCGCAACCCCGCAACCGCGAGGTCTTCGGCGTCTCCGGCGCCGCCGCTCTCTACTCCATGTCTTTCATCCGCGACGTCACCGTCGGCGGCGAGTTCCTCGATGAGGATTTCTTTACCTTTCGCGAAGATGCCGACGTCGCCTGGCGCGGCCAGCTCCTCGGCTGGCGCGCGATTCATGTTCCCGACGCCGTCGCCCATCACGTCCGCACCGTCACGCCGGAAAAGCGGCGCACTCTGTCCGCGGTGACGAACATGCACGGCGTCAAGAACCGCTTCCTGCTGCGGCTCAAGAACGAAGGGCTTTACCTGGCTCTGCGCAACGCGCCGTTCGAGCTGACCCGCGACCTCGTGGCCATCGTAGCCACGCTCACGATCGAGAGGAGCTCCCTTCCGGCGCTCGCATGGCTGTGGAAGAATCGGCGCCGGATCATGGAAAAACGACGCGCCATCCAGAGCCGCCGCCGTGTCTCCGACCGTCAGCTCGCCGGATGGTTTCGTTGAAGATCGCCATCGCCGGCACGCGCGGCATCCCTCCGCGCTACGGCGGCTTCGAGACCTTCGCCGCGGAACTGTCGAAGAGGCTGGCGGAGCGTGGACATGAGGTGGCTGTTTACTGCCGGGAAGTCATTCCGACAACCGACAACCGACAACCGACAACCGATTTCTGGAACGCGGTTCAACGCATCGTCCTCCCCGCCTTTCACCACAAATACCTCGAAACCGTGAGCCATACCCTGCTCTCCGCGCTCGATGCGCTGCGGCGCGATTTCGACGTCGTCCTTCTCTGCAACGCGGCGAATGCCTTTGTCCTGCCGCTGCTGCGCGCGGCCCGGATTCCGGTAGCGATCAATGTCGACGGCATCGAGCGGCATCGACGCAAATGGAACGTGGCCGGCAAGGCGGTCTACGCCATCGGCGAGTCGTTCTCGGCGCTCTTCGCCAATCGCGTGGTCGCCGATGCCGGCGTGATCGCCGATTACTACCGCCAGCACTACGGCATCGAGCCGGTGATGATCCCCTACGGCGCGGAGTTCCCAGCCGAGCATGACAGCGACGTCCTTCAGCGCCTCGGCGTCGAGGCCGGCAACTACATTCTTTATGTCAGCCGCTTCGAGCCGGAGAACAATCCGCTGGAGGTCGTGTTGGCGTACGAGCAGATCGCTAGGACTGGGGGTCAACCCCCGGCTCTGGTCATGCTCGGCTCCGCCTCCTATGCACGCGATCTCGAGTCCGAGCTCCGAGGCCACGCCTCGAAGTCCATCCTCTTTCCCGGCGCGCTTTATGGGAACGACTACCGGACGCTGCAGCGCAACGCGCTCATCTATATCCAGGCCACCGAGGTTGGGGGGACGCATCCGGCCATGATCGAGGCCATGGCCTCGGGGGGGTGCGTTCTGGCGAACGACACGCCGGAGAACCGGGAAGTGGGAGGGGACGCCACCGGTTACTTCAAGCTCCGGCCGTCCCAGACCCTTTCAGGCACACTTTCGGAATACCTGTCGTCGCCGGCAAAGCGTGAACGGATGAGGCTTGCAGCCCGGGCACGCGCCGGTGAGAGGTATGGCTGGACGGCAGTAACGGACGCGTACGAGCGGCTCTTCACGGACATCGCCCGCTGAAAAGGCCGTGCCGTTGGACGTTGGCCCGCCGGTTTCCGTAGTACATTCGGTGCAAATCGTTTTGAGAGTCGTTTCACCGGCCAAGAGGTTGAATGCTTAAAGAAAAGGCGCGCATGATCGCGCGGGTCGTCTATGTTGCCGACCTCGCGCTTACGACGGCCGCTTTCTTTGCCGCTTTCTTCATTCGCGACCTCGTCCTGCCGAGGATCGCGCCCGGGCAGTTCCCGACGGGCCTGTTTCCTCTTCGCGAATACGTCAAGCTCTATCCCGTCGTCCTGATCCTCTGGTCTGTCCTCCTCTTCAGCTATCACAGCTATCACAGCCACCGCACGGTCCCGCTCCTGCGCGAGGCGCTGACGGCCATCCGCGTGGTCCTGGTCGGCAACGCCATCCTGGCCACGCTGGCCTACCTGATGCCGCTGCGGCAACTGTCGCGGGCATGGTTCGTTCTCTTCGGCGTTCTGGCGGCGCTGCTCCTCGTTCTCGAGAAAGTCGTCGTCCGGATCATTGCCCGCTACGTGCGGGCGAAGGGTCTCAATTACCGGACCATCCTGATCGTCGGCACCGGGCGCCGCGCCATCGAAGTGGCCCGCACGATCGAAGGGCATAAGTACTGGGGCTACAAGATCCTCGGCTTCGTCTCGGATGGACATCGCCTCTCGAACGGCTGGGCGCGTTTCCGCGTCTACGGCACCGTTCCCGACCTTCGCCGCCTTCTCGAGGGGGGACAGTTTGCGGAGCCGATCGACGAGATCGTCTTCGCCGTCACGCGCAAGAAGCTCGACGAGATGAAGCAGATCTTCCTGATGTGCGAAGAGCTTGGCATCCGCGCCCGCGTGGCCATGAACTTCTTCCCGAACCGCGTGGCCCGCGTCGAGCTCGAAGAGCTGGAAGGGATTCCGTTCCTGACCTTCACCACCACGCCGTCGAATGAATCGCAACTGGCCCTCAAACGTCTGCTGGACGTGGCCGTTTCGATGCTCCTTCTGATGCTGGCCCTTCCCGGCATCGCCATCGCCGCCATCGCCATCAAGCTCTCCTCACCCGGCGGGATCCTCTTCAGGCAAACGCGGATGGGCCTCAACGGGCGGGTCTTCACGCTCTTCAAGTTCCGGACGATGTTCGAAGATGCACACGAGCGGCGCGGCGAGGTTACTCACTTAAATGAAATGACCGGACCGGTGTTCAAGGCGAAATCCGACCCGCGCGTCACCGCCGTCGGCCGGGTTCTCCGGAAGTTCTCGCTCGATGAGCTGCCGCAGCTCTGGAACGTGCTGAAGGGTGACATGAGCCTCGTCGGTCCACGCCCGCCCATCCCCGAGGAAGTGGCGGCCTATCACCGCTGGCACCGCCGCCGGCTGTCGATGAAGCCTGGGCTGACCTGCCTTTGGCAGGTCAGCGGCCGTAACAACGTCGACTTCGACCGCTGGATGCAGCTCGACCTGCAGTACATCGACAACTGGTCGCCGTCGCTCGATCTGAAGATCCTTCTCCGGACGATTCCGGCCGTGTTGTCGGGCCGCGGCGCTTCATAGTGCGACAATCGCGCGTGTGACTCTCCGCCGCGCGCTCACCATCCTCTGCCTCGCAGCCATCGTGGCGACGTCCATCGGTGTACGCATGCTGCAGCTCGTGTTCACCGATCGCCAACCGCTCGCACGCGCCCTGGACGGTTTCTACGATCGCCAGTGGCCGCAATATCCGCATTTTCTCGCTGACCTTCGCGAGCACACGAAGCCGGGCGACACCATCGCCGTCATCGTGCCGGCGATGGGATGGGATGACGGCTATTCCTACGCCTACTACCGCGCCAGCTACTTTCTCACCGGCCGCGAAGTGCTGCCGTTGGTGACGCCGGACAATCGGCACCTTCAACAGAACTTCCTTTCTGCGAAGTACATCGCCGTCTTCGGGGTGAGTCTGCGCATGCCGGTGGATGTGATCTGGCAGGGAGATCACGGCGCGTTGTTGAGGCTGCGGCGGCCATGACTCGCATTCGCACGATGGCAACAGCACAGACAAGAGTGTCTGTGCCACATACGTCTCCGCCTGTGGCAGGGATCCTCCTGCATCCGCGGAACAATGTGGCACAGACACTCTTGTCTGTGCCCAGTGGCGTGGCAGCTACACCCCCGCAGCCGCAGATCAATGTGGCACAGACACTCTTGTCTGTGCCGAGGGCCCCGCGATGAGCGCCACTCTCGTGGCCATCCTCAGCCTGACCGTCCTCGGAATCCCGATCGCGCTCAGCATCGACCGGAGCAGCCGGGGACCGATGATCATCGGTACATCGTTTCTGTATGGCAGCGGAACGATGTTCCTGGTGCTGCTGGCCCTGTCGATCGCGCACATCAGCTGGACATTGATCAGCGTGAGCGTCTCCGCGCTGGCAGTCTTCTGCGCCGCCGCGGTCCTCGCACGACGACAACCGACAACCGACAACCGACAACCCGCCGTAGGTCTACACGTAATCGATCTCGGATCCGCCCTGACCATCGCCGGCTACGCCCTCTTCGCCACCCTCGTGCCGCTGTGGGAATGGGACTTCTGGGCCATCTGGGGACTGAAGGCGAAAGCATTTCTCGAGATCGGCGCCATCGACTGGCGTTTCCTGCAGAGCCACTGGAACGCCTTCATCCATCCCGACTATCCGCTGCTCGTGCCGTTGAACTTCGACTTCGTGGCACTTGCCGGAGGGTGGAGCGACCGCTGGCTCGGCCTCCTTTTCGTCGCATGGGGAATGGCCCTTCTGCTCATCGTCCGCGCCCTGGCCGCTCGTGAATTGACGCCCTTCTACGCCTCGCTTCTCACGCTCGGGCTGGCGGGGATCGCTGTCAGCACCAACATCGGCCTGGCGGAAGGAGCACTCATCGCCTTCAGCAGCGCCGGTGTGCTCTTCGTACGCACAGGGCTGCTCGACGACGATGCCGCGGCGTGGCGCAACGGCGCCCTGATGCTCGGTTTCGCCGCGAACTGCAAGAACGAGGGGATGGCGTTGTTAGTGGCCGTGACCATTGCCGTTCTCGTGGTCTCGTGGTCGCGCGGTTACGCGGTCTCGCGGCCCGTGGAAGGAAGTGCCCTACCGCGAAACCGCGTAACCGCGCGACTGCGCAACCTCGTTCCTGCCTACGCCCTGGCTGCTCCCTGGCTCGTTCTTCGGGCCACGCATGCCCTGGCCACCGACATCGCCGGCGGTTCCGCCGTCGTGCGGCTCATGGCGCGGCTGCCGCACGCGCACCAGATCCTCGGCTATCTCGCGACGAAGCTTTACAAGCCGTGGTTCTGGGTGGCCGTCCTGGCCGGGATTCTCATCGCACCGGCCGCGGCTCGCCGCCGCGAAGCGTTCGTCCTGCTGGTGACCGCAATCCAGCTCGTCTTCTTCGCCGGTGCCTACTTCGTCACTCCGCACGACATCCACTGGCACGTCCTGACGTCGTGGCCGCGGCTCACCGGCCAGATCGCCGTCCCCATCGCCTTCGTCGTCTTCCTGATGCTTGCGAATTCATTGCGGGGCGGAGAAGATGCGCCGCATGCCGAAGCTCGACCCGACCAGTGATGAATTCCGCGCCGCCGGCCACAAACTGATCGACTGGATCGGCGACTACCTCGACGGCGTCGACCGCTACGACGTTCTCTCCCGCGTCCAGCCGGGCGACATCGAGAAACAGTTCCCAGCCGCGCCGAGCGCCGGCGGCCGTCCCTACGACGCCCTGCTGGCCGAGGTCGACGCGAAGATCATCCCGGGCGTCACGCACTGGAACCACCCCGCCTTCTTCGCCTACTTCTCGATCACCGGCTCGCAGGCCGGCATCCTGGCCGAGCTGCTCACGGCAGCGCTGAATCTGAACGGGATGATCTGGCGCACCTCGCCGTCGCTGACGGAGCTGGAGACGGTGACGCTGCGCTGGCTCCGCGACGCGCTCGGCCTTCCGTCCAATCTCTTCGGCATCATCAACGACACCGCCTCGATCAATTCGTTCCTCGCTCTGGCCGCGGCCCGCGAGCACGCTGCACCGGAGATCCGCACTCGTGGCTTCGCGGCCGCGCCGCCGCTCCGCGTCTACTGCTCCGAGCACGCGCATTCGTCGATCGAGAAAGGGGCTCTGGCCCTCGGCTTCGGGATCGACGGCGTGGTCAAGATCGCCGGCGACGATTCACTGGCCATGAGTGTCGACGCGCTCGAGGAAGCGATCGCACGCGACCGCGCGGCAGGAAAGGTTCCCTGCGCCATTTCGGCCACCGTCGGCACAACCTCCTCCGCCGCCATCGATCCGGTCAAGCGCATCGCCGGGATCGCCCGGCGCGAGAACGTCTGGCTGCACGTCGATGCCGCCTACGCCGGCCCGGCAACGATCTGTCCGGAGTTTCGCTGGCTGTGGGAGGGCATCGAAGCGGCCGACTCGATCGTCATCAACCCGCACAAATGGCTCTTCACCCCGATCGATTGCAGCGTCCTCTACACGCGCAAGCCCAACGTGTTGCGCGAGACCTTCTCGCTCGTGCCCGAATATCTGAAGACCACCGACTCGGCCGAAGTGAACTTCATGGACTACGGCCTCCAGCTCGGCCACCGCTTCCGCGCCCTCAAGCTCTGGTACCTCTTCGAGCACTACGGCATCGAGCGGCTTCAGAAGGTCATCCGGCAGCACATCGCCGATGCGGCGCGGCTCGCCGCCGAGCTGCAGAAACGCCACGACGTCGAGCTGATTGCGCCGCAGAGTCTGAGCGTGGTCGTCTTCCGCAAAATCGTCCGCTCTTCGAATGGCGAGATCGACGAGGCTGCCTCCGAGCGCGCCAGCGTCGAAGCCCTCGAACGGATGAACGCCAGCGGCCGTCTCTTCGTCTCCCACACGCGCCTGCGAGGGCGCTACGGCATCCGCGTCGCCATCGGGAACGGGGCCACGGAGTGGGAGCACGTGGCGCGGGTGCTGGAGTACTTGTGAGCTTGGAATGACTTCCTTCGGAGAGCGCGAACCTTCGCATCATTGGAGAGGGCGAGTACATCAACTGGCCGGCGCTGGATGAGGATCTGAGCGTATCGGGGCTGTTACGCGGCACGCGGGCCGTTGGGCTGATCGAGTAGCGGATAGGACATATCGAAACAGCTCCGCGGTTTGAAGTGTCTAACGAAGGAGCCCCTCGGGGCTAAACGAGGGCTAAACGAGGGCTAAAAACGGCGCTTAGCCGGCGTGTGATCGCGCTTAGCCGGCGTGTGATCGCGCTTAGCCGGCATGTGATCGTGCTTAGCCGGCGTGTGGTCGCGCTTAGCCGGCGTGTGGTCGCGCTTAGCCGGCGTGTGGTCGCGCTTAGCCATGGGCTAACGGTGTCTGAAAACTGGACAACGAGTCACACGTCCCTTGCTTCGTTCTACACTTCCTGCGATGGGTCACATCGAAGCAGCGCCGGTGGCCTCCGCCCCCACCGCGCTCGACACCTTCCTCGACGACGCCCGCGACTGGTGCCGTGGACGGATGTGGATTCCCCGCGCGCTGCTGCTGCTCTTCCTCGTCTACATCTTCACGGTCAAGTTCCGCGATCCGACACGGTGGACGATCTTCTATGGCATCACGCTCGGCTTCCACGAGATGGGGCATCTCGTCTTCGCCTGGGCGCCGCACTTCATCACCTCGATCATGGGGAGCGTCTTCCAGATCGCCATCCCCATCATCTGCGTCATCTATTTCGCGCGGCAACCCGACTACTTCGGCATGTCCGTGGGCGGCTTCTGGCTTTCGTACAGCTTGTACGAGCTCTCGGCATACGTTGGCGATGCGCGGTCGAAGGACCTGCCGCTGGTCGGGTTCGCATCATCGGAGGATCTGGAGCACGACTGGGCCTACCTGCTCGGCGCCATGCACATGCTGCCGGCGGACCACGTCTTCGCGTTTCTGCTGCGCATGGCCGGACTGTTTGCCGGCGTTGCCTCGTGCGCGTTCGCGGTGTGGCTGCTGGTCACGATGGCGCGGTCGCGCAATGGTCGCGGATTTGCGTGATGATCGCCTCGCCGAACGCTTCGAGCTTGGCGTCGCCGATGCCGTAGATGGAACGCAGTTCATATAGCGTCGTCGGCCGCACGCGTGCCAGGTCGCGGAGGGTCTTGTCGTTGAAGACGACATACGGCGGCACCCCGCGATGCTCCGCCTCGACGCGGCGCCACTTTCGCAAACGCTCGAACAACTCGCGATCGTGCGGCTGTAACGGATCGAGCGGTGCCGAACCCGACGGCGACCTTGGAACGCTCTTGTCGCGCTTCCGGACCACCGGCTGCCGCAGCTTGACCTCGGTGGCGCCGCGCATGGCGTCGCGGGCGCGCGCGCCGAGGCGGAGGATCGGATACTCATCCTCGGTCTGCCGCAGGAAATCCTGCGCAATGAGCTGATAGATCCACTCGCGCAGCTCTTGCTTCGTCGACGTCTTAAGCAAGCCGAACGTCGACAGCCGGCTGTGGCCGCGATCGCGAACCTTCTCCGTGTCTTCGCCGCGAAGAACGCTCACCACGTGACCGACGCCGAACGACTCCCGGACGCGGTAGACGCACGAGAGGATCTTCTGGGCGATGACCAGCGCGTCGGGAACGCTCTCCGTTTCGCCGAGGCAGATGTCGCAGCCGTGGCAGTTCTCGGCGGTGTACTGCTGGCCGAAATACTCCACCAGCGCGCTATGCCTGCAGGCTGCCGCGGAGCAATAGCGATCGAGATCGCGCACGTGGCGCATGGCTGACTCCACCCACGCTGGATCGGGCTCGACCCCCTCGCCGCCGCGCTCGAGCATCGTCCGCCAGACGATCGCGTCAGCGGCGGAGTAGAGCAGCACGCACTCCGCCTCCAGCCCGTCGCGGCCGGCGCGCCCGCTCTCCTGCTGATAGTGCTCGATCGACTTCGGCATCCCCGTGTGCAGCACGTAGCGGACGTTCGAACGGTCGATGCCCATCCCGAAGGCCACCGTGGCGACGACGAGATCGCACTTCTCGGAAGCGAATTTCTCCTGCGCGCCGCGCCGCTCCTCGGGAGAGAGGCCGGCGTGGTAGGCGACGGCGTCGATTCCCTTGCGCCGCAGCTTTTCCGACAGCGAGTCGACGTCGCGCCGGCGGATGCAATAGATGATTCCCGCCTCGCCTTTGTGCCGCTCGACGACTTCGACCACCTGCTTCCATTCGTCCGTGCGCGGCAGGACGCGATAGGTCAGGTTCGGACGGTCGAAGTCGCCAACAAGCTCAAGCGGATCGCGAAGCGAAAGCTGTTCGACGATGTCGGCGCGCACCCTCGGAGTGGCCGTGGCCGTGTACGCGTGTACCGACGCGTGTGGAAAGGTCTTGCGGAGATCGCGAAGCTGACGGTACTCGGGCCGGAAGTCGTGCCCCCAATGGCTGATGCAGTGCGCCTCGTCGATGGCGAACGTCCGCACGTTGGCGCGCTGCAGCAGATCGCGAAAGCTGGCGATGGCCAGCCGCTCCGGAGACGCGAAGAGCAGCTTGATTTTCCCGTCGAGGACGTCCCGCTCGATGGCGCGCTGCTGGTCGCTGCGCTGCGAGCTGTTGAGCTGCGCCGCCGCCACGCCGCATTCGCGAAGCCCGTCGACCTGGTCCTTCATCAATGAGATCAGCGGCGAGATCACGACGGTCACGTGCTCGCGCAGCAGCGCCGGCGCCTGATAACAAAGCGACTTGCCACCGCCCGTCGGCATCACCACCAGCGAGTCGCGCCCCTCGATGGCCGCCAGCATCGCTTCCTGCTGCAACGGGCGGAAGGAGTCGTAGCCCCAGTGGTGGGAGACGAGGTCGCGGAGGCGTTCGAGCACTGGGGTGATGGTACATCGGGGTGGATTGGGTTGTCGGTTGTCGGTTATCTGTTGTCGGTCTCGCGGTCTCGGGGTTGCGTGGTCTCGCGGCTGTTCGGCGGTTCGGCGCTCCCTTTGAGCCAAACACCCCGAGACCGCGAGACCTAACAACCGATAACCGACAACCGACAACCGACAACCGACAACCACGGCCAACACCCCCATATAATCCCCACCAGATGCATCCCCTCCGTGCGACGCCTCGTTACACACGTGCCATCGAGGCGGTCGCGGATCTCCTCGCGAAACTTCGGATCGAGTCGATGTTCGTCGGCAGCGTGGCCCGTTCCGCGTGGCTGGGCGGTCTGATCGAAAGCGGCTCGATCGACGTCCTCGGCGTGATGCAACCGCAGCAGAAGAATCAGGTTGCGATGATGGCCGGCAACCGCGGTTTCCGGGTTGATCGTGACGAGCTTGACCAGACCGAGGAGCTCGACCTCATCCCGCTGACCTGGATCGATGAGGACGACGTACGCGTGCATGTGCTCGTCGCCAGCAACGCGCTCTACGCACGGATGTTCGGCGCGGCACGCGTGGTTCAGCTCCACAACAGCAAAACGTGGGTCGGACTCTCCAGTCCGACCGGTACTTGCGAAACTGCTGATGCAACCGCCGAATCCAGCAGGGCTTCGATCTACGACCGCGCAAGTACCGGTCGGACAAGAGAGTCCGACCTACGTTTTCTGGAGATTCGGGTCCCTTCCGCCGAGGACACCGCGCTCCTTCTCAGCCTGTCGGAGGAGCACGACGACGTGCGCATCCTCGCCGCGTCCGCCCAGTTCGACCGGCGCGCCTTCAACGACAAGCTGGTATCGATCGGATTGAGGGAGCTGGTGCTGTGATCTTCATCGACAATCAGAATGACTTCGACGCCGCCATGGCCCGCGTGGCCGCGCAGCCGGTCGTCGCCCTCGACACCGAGGCCGATTCGCTGCATTCATACTTCGACAAAGTCTGCCTCATCCAGATGTCTTTTCCCGGCGAAGACCTGATCATCGATCCGCTGTGCAAATTCGATCTGTCGAAGTTCGGAGAGATTCTGGCGAACCGCGGCATCACGAAAATCCTGCACGGGGCGGACTACGACCTGCGCATCCTCAACCGCGACTTCGGATACACGATCGCCAACTTGATCGACACGATGGTCTGCTCGCAGTTGCTCGGCTACGAGGCCTTCGGCCTTGCGGCGCTGCTCGACCGCCACTTCGGCTACAAGGTCGACAAGAAGCACCAGCGCGCCGACTGGGCCATGCGGCCGCTGCCGCCCGATATGCTCGACTACGCATCGACCGATACACGCCACCTCATCGATCTTGCCGCCCGCCTGCGCGATGAGCTGACGGCACTCGGACGCTGGGAGTGGGCGGTCGAGGAATTCGCGCGGCTGGAGCAGATCCGTTTCAACGAGAAGGACAGCGACGAGGAGCCCTTCCGCCGCCTGAAAGGCCTCGGCGCGCTCGACCGCCGTTCGCTGGCTGTCGTGCGCGCGCTCTACGACTATCGCGACGGCCTGGCCCGCGAGGCCGACCGTCCACCGTTCAAGATCTTCAGCAACGATCTGATCTTCGAGGTGGCCAAGGTCAAGCCGGTAACGCTGCAGGAGTTCGGCGTCATCAAAGGAGTCTCCGGCTATCACCGCGGCCGCTACGGCCGCGACATCGCCCGCATGGTGACGGAAGCGCTGGCCATTCCCGACGATGAACTGCCCGAAAAGAGCGAGTCGAAGACATGGCTCCGCGACCGCGAGCTCGAGGCGCGCATCGACCGGATGAAGAAAGCGCGCGACAAGATCGCCAAGGATCTGAAGGTCGACGCCTCGGTCCTGGCGCCACGCCACATCCTCCTCACCGTCGCCCAGGCCCAACCCCAGGAGCCGGCCGATCTCGATCGCGTCCCGGTGATGCGCAACTGGCAGAAGGCGCTCCTCGGCCAGGCGCTGATCGACGCGCTGCGCGGCGGCGCAAAGCCGCCGCAGTCGAAACTGTTTTGAGCGAACGCGCGCGATAGAATGCGCGCCGCATGGAACGAATCAAAGACTACAAAGTGATCGTCATCGGCTCCGGCCCGGCCGGGTGCACGGCGGCCATCTATCTCTCCCGCGCCAACCTGGCCCCCCTCGTCCTGGAAGGACTGCAGCCCGGCGGACAGCTCACCATCACCACCGACGTCGAGAACTATCCCGGCTTCCCCGACGGGATCCTCGGGCCGCAACTGATGGACCTGATGCGCCAGCAGGCGGAACGCTTCGGCGCCATCTTCAAGATGGAACAGGTCGACAGTGTAGAGCTGGCCGGACATCCGTTCGTCATCACCACCGACTCGCACATCTACGAATGCGAGGCGCTGATCATCGCCGCCGGCGCCTCGGCCATGCAGATCGGGCTGCCGAGCGAAAAAGCGCTGCAAGGCTTCGGCGTCTCCTACTGCGCCACCTGCGACGGATTCTTCTTCAAGAATAAAGAGATCGTCGTCGTCGGCGGCGGCGACTCGGCGATGGAAGAGGCCACATTCCTGACCAAGTTCGCCAGCAAGGTCACCGTCATCCATCGCCGCGCGGAATTGCGCGCGTCGAAGATCATGCAGGAGCGGGCACGCGGCAATCCGAAGATCAGTTTCATCCTCGACTCGACCGTCGACGAAGTCATCGGCACGAAAGAGGGCGGCATCACCTCGCTCAAGCTTCGCAACCTCAAGACCAACGTCGTGACCGATTTCGCGACGCAGGGACTCTTCGTCGCCATCGGCCATACGCCCAACACGCAGGCGTACGCCGGGCAACTCGAGCTCGATGAGCGCGGCTACATCTGTTTGCGCCATCCGCATTCGACGGCCACAAACATTCAGGGCGTCTTCGCCTGCGGCGACGCCGTCGATCACGTTTATCGCCAGGCCGTCACCGCCGCCGGAACAGGCTGCATGGCGGCGCTCGACTGCGAGAAGTGGCTGACACACGAGCGCATCACCGAGCGCTGGGACCTCCCGCAAGGGGAGGAGGAGCGCGTTTGACGCGCGCCGCGCGGACAGTTCTCATCCTCGGCGGCGGCGGAATGGTGGGCGTGCAGGTGGCACGCGAGGTGGCGCGCGAGCTGAGCCCGCAGCGCATCGTCATCGCCGCCGTGCGGGAAGACGAGGTCAACTCCGCGCTGGCCTTTCTCCGCGAGCAACTGGCCTGCGGCATCGAGATCATCGGCGAGTGGGGCAACATCTTCGTGCCCGAGGAGCTGAAGGACGTCGATCGTGTGGCCGTCGTCGAGAACCAGGAGTATTACGACAAGCTCTTCGACGCCGTCTTCCGCCGCGACGTCAGCTACCAGACCTCGGCGCTCTACCATCTCGTCGCCAAGTATCAGCCGGAGATCGTGATCGACGCGATCAACACCGCCACCGCCATCAGTTACCAGAACGAATTCGAGCTGGCCATCGAGACCAAGGAGCGGATCGATCGTTTCCGCGACCGCTCCGGCGCCATTCCGCGTGAGGAGTTGGAGCCGCTGTTCGGTACCGTGCGCAAGCTGCTCATCGCCCAGGGCATCCCGCAGATCGCGCGGCACATCCTGCTGCTCAACGAGACGCTGTCGAACACGAATGTCGAGATCTACGTGAAGGTCGGAACGACCGGCACCGGCGGGATGGGGTTGAACATCCCCTACACGCACAGTGAAGACAAGCCGTCGCTGACGCTCCTGGCCAAATCGGCTATCGGATTCGCGCACACCGGCCTGCTCTTTCTGATGGCGCGGACTCCGGGCGCCTCCGAAGACGAGCACAGCGCCATCGTCAAGGAAGTGAAACCGGGAGCGATGATCGGCTTCCGGCGCGTGGAGAAGCGGCACATCGGCGTGCGCGGCGAGAGCGGCAAGGCATACCTCGTCGAGCCGCGCGAGGAGCCGCTCGGCGCGCGGTTGCAGTTGCGCGACGACCGGGACTACGAGCGCTTCGAGGGCCGCGACGTACCGCTGGAGGTCATCGGCGCCGATACGGGCGAGAACGGCTTCTTCTCCATCGGCGAGTTTCAGGCCATCACCTTCCCGCGGCAGATGGAGTACGTCACGCCGGAGGAGGTGGCGCGCACGGTGGTCCTGGAGATCATGGGAGCATCGACCGGCCGCGACGTCCTTGCCGCGATCGACGGCGCGATCACCGAGCCAAGCTACCGCGCAGGCGTTCTTCGCGATCACGCCATCCGTCAGATGCAAACGCTCGAGGAACGGAAGCGCGGCGAGGTCCCCTCGATCGCGGTCGGCCACCTCGGGCCGCCGCGCCTTTCCAAACTGCTCGCCGAAGGCTACCTGATCCGGCAGGCCGCGGGGACGGCGAAGATCGTGGAGATCGCCGCCATCGATGCCGCCGACATGCAGCAGCGTGTCGAGCAGTACCTGGTCCGGTATCCCGCGGTGGCCAGCACCATCGTCCGCGTCGGCACACCCATCCTGCGCGAGCGCGCCGACGGACTTACCCTCACCCGCGGACCGCGCATCAGCATCCCCGCGGTCGTAGCCGGCCGCAGTCTGGTCGAGCTGGACCCCCAACGCGTCGACCAGTACGCGGCCTCGGGATGGGTCGATCTGCGCCTCTCCAACTTCGAGCGTTGGCGCCGGCGCCTGACGAACGCAAAGCCCGGAGACATCGAGCGCTTCGGATCTGCCGCGTTCGACGCCACACGCTATCCCGGCGAATCATTCGAGCCGGGCGACTTCGTCGGCTGGCTCTTCGTCAACGAGACCGATGAACAGGGAATCTACGGGCGGCGGCTGTTTTAACTGCGCTTCGCGCGTTGTCGGTTATCGGTTATCGGTTGTATTGGCGAGTCACAGACGCGCGAAGAATGCCCCTACTGACAACCGATAACCGACAACGCGCCGAAGGCGCCGTCCTCAGAACGCGTTGAGGATGTACTCGAGCGGATTCACCGGATTGTTGTTCAGGCGCACCTCGTAGTGGAGGTGTGGTCCGGTGGAGCGGCCGGTGGAGCCGACGTAGGCGATGATGTCGCCACGCTTGATGTGCTGCCCGGGCTTGACGGCGTACGCCGAAAGATGGCCGTAGCGCGTCGAGTAGCCGTAGCCGTGCGAGATGTAGATCACGTTGCCGTAGCCGTTCGCCCATTCCGCCTTGACCACGATGCCGTCGGCCGGCGCGCGCACGGCCTGACCGGCCGCCGAGGAGATATCGATGGCGTTGTGCGTTCCCGGCTCGCCGGTGAATGGATCGGAGCGGCCGCCGAAGCCGTCCGTCAGGATTCCGCGGACGGGTGCGATCGATGGCGTCGACGCCAGGAGCTGTGACTGTGCCACGAGCTTCTGCTCGAGCACGGAGAGGTCGCTCTCGATGCGGCGCGACCGGAAGGCCATCTTGTCGACGTCATCGCGATAGGGGTTGTCGCCGAGGTCGGTCGGACGAAGGCCGCCGACACCACCCTGGGCGCTGTCATCGAGACTGCTGATGCCGGCGTAGATCGCCAGCTTGCGGGTACGGTCTTCAACGGTACGGAGCTGGCCACGGAGCGACTCGACCGACTTGCTGAACTGTTCGTTGGCTGTCTGAAGGTCCTTGTTCTCGTGACGCAGCTTGCTGAGCTCATGGGTCTGGGAGAGCGAGGTGAAGTACTGGACCGAGAAGAACGTCGAAAGGCAGAGCGACGACGTGACCACGGAGAGGAGGGAGAAGAGCAGGCGGTGCGACACCTTCAACTTCCGGAACTTTGCCCGCGCGTGCGGGACAAAGATGATTGTTGAATATCGTTGATCCATGCTCACTCCTAAACTCGAGGTACCGACTGGACGTTGGTGGGGCCGTATTCTATGGAAAGGAGGTGCGGAGTCAACGCAAAATCGATCCTTAAGTTATGTGAAAGCAAGCACTTGCAGGCTCGTTTTATGTTGCTACACCATATTCCATGAGCATGCGGTAGGGTTTCTCGTGCATAAAACGAATAACTATTCGGGAGCCGAAGGTCGGGGGTCGGGAGCCGGAGTCACGGAGGGTCGCGGGGTTACGCGGTTTCGCGGTCTTTCACTGCGCAACCTCGCGACTGCGCGACCTCGCAACCGCAACCCGCGGCAAGCTCCGACCCCCGACACCCGACTCCCGACTCCCGTCACTCATGCTATCCTCCCGCCGCCCTTCCCAACGACGACAAATCCACGCTTTTCAAGGTCAGTATGAACGTCAAAAAAAGGCTGCTCGACGGTCCCCGGATGAATCGCGCCATCCGGCGCATGGCCATTGAAATCCTCGAGAAAAACCGCGGGACCGATGACCTCCTCATCGTCGGCATCCGCAGCCGCGGCGTTCCCATCGCCGAGCGGATGGCCAAAGAGATCGAGGAGATGGAGGGTCATCCGGTCAGCTCCGGCATCCTCGACATCACCCTCTATCGCGACGACCTGACCACCATCGCCCCGCAGCCGGTGGTGAAGCCGACCAAGCTTCCGGAGCCGATCGACGACAAGATCGTGGTGCTGGTCGACGACGTGCTCTACACCGGCCGCACGGTTCGGGCCGCGCTCGACGCGCTGATCGACTTCGGCCGTCCGAAGGCGGTCATGCTGGCAGTCCTCATCGATCGCGGCCACCGCGAACTCCCCATCCACGCCGACGTGATCGGCAAAACCGTCCCTACCGACGCCGACGAAGTCATCAAGGTGAAGCTGGTGGAGACGGATGGGGAGGATGAGGTTTTGATCATGGAGAAGTGATGTTGGTTGCTGAGTTGCTTGGTTTCTAGGTTGCTGGGTTACTGAGTGAGGAACCCAGCAACTTGCAACTTAGAAACCCAGCAACCCAGCAACCCAGCAACCCCCAACCCCACATGCGTACCTCAACCTCCGCGCTGAAATCCAAAGACCTCCTCGGCATCGAGCCGCTTCTTCCGGACGAGATCGATCTCATCCTCGATACCGCTGAAGGTTTCAAGGAAGTGAGCGAGCGGCCGGTCAAGAAGGTGCCGGCATTGCGCGGACAGTTGGTCATCAATCTCTTCATGGAGGCGTCGACGCGCACGCGGGTCTCGTTCGAGATCGCCGAGAAGCGGCTTTCCGCCGATACGCTCAACTTCACCGCCTCCGGCTCTTCCGTCGAGAAGGGCGAGACGCTCATCGACACGGCCGAAAACCTGGTGGCGATGCATCCCGACATGATCGTCATCCGCGCCAAACATCCCGGCGCGCCGAAGATGCTGGCCGACCGGCTTCCGAACGTCTCGATCATCAACGCCGGCGACGGCGCGCACGAGCACCCCACCCAGGCCCTACTCGACGCCTTCACCATCCGCGAGCGTCTCGGGCGGCTGGCCGGGGTCAATGTTTCCATCATCGGGGACATCGCCCATTCGCGCGTCGTCCGCTCGAACATCCATCTGCTTACGAAGATGAAGGCCAACGTCACCGTGGCCGCGCCGCCGACGCTGATCCCGGCCGAAGTGGAAAAGATGGGAGTACGCGTCGTCCACTCGCTCGATGAGGCCGTCGAAGGCGCCGACGTCATCATGATGCTGCGCATCCAGCTCGAGAGGCAGGGAAAGCTTTCCTTCCCGTCGCTGCGCGAGTACTACAACACGTTCGGCCTCACCCCGGAGCGCCTGAAACGCGCCAACAGCGAGGCCATCATCATGCATCCCGGTCCGATGAACCGCGGCGTCGAGATCGCCAGCGACGTCGCGGACGATCCTCGCCGCTCGGTGATTCTCGAACAGGTCACAAATGGAGTGGCGGTGCGGATGGCGGTGCTGTATCTCATCGGCGGAGCACACAATGTCGAGTGAGGAAAAGCGAATGTTGAATGGTGAATGTTCAGTGTTGAATGTTGAATGGAGAGGCGCTTCCCCTGGTCGAGTCCCCGGTTCCATTGAACATTCAACATTGAACATTCAACATTCAACATTGCCTCTCCACACATGAACCTCCTCATCACCAACGCTCGCGTCCTCGACCCCAGCCAGGAGCTGGACGCGAAACTCGATCTCCTCATCGAAGATGGCCTGATCGCCCGCGTCGACAAACGCATCAAGGCCGGCATCGAAACCATCGACGCCGATGGCCTGACCCTCGTTCCCGGGCTCATCGACCTCCACACGCATCTTCGCGAGCCAGGGCAGGAGCACAAGGAGACGATCGCCACCGGCACGCGCGCGGCGGTGGCCGGCGGCTATACCGCCGTCTGCGCCATGGCCAACACCCTTCCGCCGAATGACGAGCGGGCTGTGACGGAGATGATCATCGCCGAGTCGCGGCGGAACGGCGCCTGCCGCGTCTATCCGATCGGCGCGGTCAGCAAAGGGCTGAACGGCGAAGCGCTGGCGGAGCTGGCCGACCTGCGCGCGGCCGGCTGCGTCGGCGTGAGCGACGACGGCAAGCCGGTCTGGAACGCGCAACTGATGCGCCGCGCGCTCGAGTACTGCACGATGCTCGGCATCCCCGTGATCGCCCATGAAGAGGATGCGAACCTCTCCGACGGAGGGGTGATGCACGAGGGCTACTTCTCGACATTGCTCGGTCTGGGCGGCATCCCGGCAGCATCGGAAGAAACGCTGGTGGCGCGCGATGTGATCCTGGCCCGCATGACCGGCGCGCACGTCCACATCGCCCATCTCTCCACGGCCGGCGCGGTCGACTCGGTGCGCCAGGCGCGCGCCGCGGGCGTTCGCGTGACCTGCGAGGTGACCCCGCACCACATCGCCCTCGGCGACGAGAGCGTGCAGTCGTTCTCGACGAACCTGAAGATGAATCCCCCCCTCCGATCGGCAGCGCATCGCCAGGCCCTCATCGCCGGCATCGCAGACGGCACGGTGGACGCGATCGCCACGGACCATGCACCGCATCATTTCGACGAAAAGAACGTCGAGTTCGACATCGCGCCGTTCGGCGTGATCGGCCTGGAGACCGCCTTTCCGGTCTGCTACGACCGCCTGGTGCGGGCGGGCGTCATCGGGATCGATCGCCTGATCGACCTCATGTCCTGCGGCCCTGCGCGGATCTTCAATCTCCCGGGCGGCACGCTGCGTCCCGGCTCGCCGGGCGACGTGACGCTGCTCGATCTCGATGCGCCTTTCAAGGTCGCAGCGACGTTTCAGTCGAAGGCGTCGAATTCACCGTTCGTTGGTGAAGCACTGCGCGGCCGTGCCATGACCACGATCGTCGGCGGCACCGTTCGTTACGACATCCGCGCGCCGAAGCGGAAAGCGAAGAAATGAGCGAGCTCAAACCGAAGCGGGTGGTCATCGTCGACGACTCCCCGGCGTTCTGCGATCTCTGGTCGAACTTCATGACCGAGCGCTACGCCGCCACCGCCCACGTCGAGACCTACTCCCACCCTTACGATGCCCTGCCGAAGATCGACGACTCCATCGACCTCCTCATCGTCGACCTGGAGATGCCCGGCATGGATGGCAAGAAGTTCGTGGAGTACGCGCGCGCCAAAGGACTTCCGGCCCGCCGTATCGTCGTCACCTCGTCGCACTCCGCCGATGAGCTCCACGAGCGCTTCCGCATCGGCGAAACGATCGCCGTCATCAACAAAACCGAGGCCAGACAACAGGAGGCCTTCCTGATGATTCTCGATTCGGTGATGCGGCGGTGAAAAAGCGCCTTCGGCGCGTTGTCGGTTCTCGGTTGTCGGTTGACTGCGTTCGCGCGTTCGTGATCGATGACGCTGAGTGACAACGCGACAGGACAACAACCCAAACTGATAACCGACAACCGACAACGCGGCGCAGCCGCCGCATATAATTACAACCGTGACAGTCCAGGCACCCCCGGCCGAGCAGGCTCCGAGCTTCACGCTCAACGACCTGCTGGTCTACATGGCCAAGCAGCAGGCTTCCGATCTTCATCTGAAGCCGATGCGGCCGCCGCTGCTGCGTATCCGAGGAAAGCTCGTGCCGGTCAAGAGCGACCCGCTGAAGCCGGCCGATATCGAAAGGATGCTGCTGCCGCTGCTCAACCCCCATCAGCAGGGAAAATTCGAGACGATGCAGTCGGTCGATTTCGGGTACGGCGTGGCTGGTGTGGCCCGTTTCCGCGTCAACATCTACAGGCAGCGCGGCACGGTCGGAGCGGTCTTCCGCCGCATCCCCATCAACGTGCTGACGATTGACGCGCTCGAGCTTCCGGACGCCATCCGTGACCTGACCCAGATTCCCGACGGCCTGGTCCTGGTCACCGGCCCGACAGGCTCCGGCAAGTCCACCACCCTCGCGGCCATGATCTCGTACATCACCGACACCGAGCCGCTGCACATCGTCACCATCGAAGACCCGATCGAGTTCCTCTTCGTCGACAAGATCGCCACCATCTCCCAGCGGGAAGTCGGCAGCGATACGCCGAACTTCAAGGAAGCACTGCGCAATGCCATGCGCCAGGACCCGGACGTCATCATGGTCGGCGAGATGCGCGACACCGAGACCGTGGAGACGGTGCTGACGGCCGCCGAGACCGGGCACCTGGTCTTCTCCACGCTGCACACCAACAACGCCGCGCAGACCATCGACCGCATCATCGACACGTTCCCGGCCGATCAGCACAAGCAGATCCGCTCGCAACTGGCCCTGGTGCTGCGCGGCATCATCTCCCTGAAGCTGATCAAGACCACCACCGGGGCGTTGACGGCGGCCGTGGAGATTCTCAAAAACTCGCCGCGCATCGCCAGGCTTATCGAAGACGGGAATACCAAAGACATCCTCGAGGAGATGGAGAGCTCGGTCGGGCTCTACAAGATGCAGTCGATGAATCAGTCGCTCATCGCGCTGCTCGTACACCAGAAGATTACCTATCAGGACGCGATGGCACTTTCCAGCGACCCCGACGACCTGTCGCTCAAAGTGCGCAAGCTCTTCCCGCAGATCGAAGAGCGCGTCCGCCAGGGGGGAGAGATGGCTCCGAGCGATTCCGATTACTCACAGATCACCGAGCTGATGGACATCAAACGGCTCTATGAAGAGCAGGAAGTCCATTGGCGCCACCGCGTGTCCGTCAAGGAAGAGGAGGTCGAGAACCTCCATCACGACCTGGAGTTCCTGCGGCAGCAGATACAACAGACATCCGCCTCGCGCTCGCAACACGATGAGGAAGTGGTCCGTCTGCGTGGTGAAAACGAGCGCCTCCGCGCCGAGGCCCAGGCCAAGATCACCCAGCTCCAGGAGCGGATCAAGGAGCTGAATCAGAAGCTGATGGCGGCGGGAGCGGGGGTGAAGAAGTAGGTTACTGCGCGGTTACTGGGTTGCTTGGTTGCTAGGTCTCGCGGTTCCGGGGTCTCGGGGTCTCGCGGGCCGGATAAGATTGAACGCGGAGTTTGCAGGTTACGACCCCGAGACCGCGCAACCCCGAGACTCAGCAACTCAGCAACCCAGCAACCAACGACATGCCCTCCACACCCACACAAACCCTCGCCACCTTCCCCAACCCCAACCCCGAGCGCGATTACGAGATCGCTTTCGAGGCGCCGGAGTTCACCTGCCTCTGTCCGATGACGGCACAGCCGGACTTCGCCACCATCCGCATCCGCTACGTCCCCGATCAGAAGTGCGTCGAGCTCAAGTCGCTCAAGCTCTATCTCTGGTCGTACCGTGACGAAGGAACGTTCCACGAGGCGGTCACGAACAAGATCGCCAACGATCTGATCGCCGCACTCGATCCGCGTTACCTGTACGTCGAAGGCGATTTCTATGTCCGCGGCGGGATCAAGACCGTGGTCAAGGTGGAGCACCGGAGGTAGGTTTTGGGGTTACGTAGCGTCCGTCATTGTCCTGCGGTTAGCGAGTTATTCCTCGACGGAACCTCTCTCTTCCCGAACAAATGACGCTGGGTTGACGTTCTACACGATGAACGAAAGGGGGAAACGCGCGTGAACCGTGAAGAGCTTCTGGCACGTATCAGCATCGACCCGAATATCTGCTTCGGCAAGGCCTGCATTCGCGGCACACGAATCTGGGTCGCACTCATCCTGGAGAACCTTGCATTCGGTGTCTCTGAGGAAGACCTTCTGGAGTCGTATCCCAGTCTTGACCGTACTGACCTTCAGGCAGCTCTGGCGTACGCCGCTGAAGTCACCCGGGAGCGTGTGATTCCAGTCGAAGTCGGGATGCGATGACGGCCCTGAAACTCGATGAGAACCTCAGCGACCGCCTACTCGCGCGAGTGCGGGAGGCAGGACTGGACGCGGAAAGTGTCAGGACGGAGAAGCTCGACGGTACGGCGGATGAGGCGCTATTCGATCACTGCCGCGCCGAGCAGAGAACACTCGTTACACTTGATCTTGATTTCTCGAATCCTCTTCGCTTCCCGCCGGTGAAGACGGCCGGTACGATTGTTCTCCGGCCCAATCGCCCTTCGATGCCTGAGATTAACGCCCTCATGGAAACCGTGATCGCACGCCTCGGGGCCGACTCGCCGAAGGAACGAATCTGGATCGTGGAAGCAGGCCGCGTTCGAATTTATAGAGACTGGTATTCCGAAAGCGAGTGACTGGATGGCAGTCACGAACAGACAACGGGTCGACCAGGCCTTAGAAACTTCTGCCCGACGTCCGCGAGACCGCGCAACCTCGCATCACAGCAACGGCTCAACCCCGGTAATCGTTCGGAACGCCTCGATGTACTTCTCGCTTGTCTTCGTCACCACATCCTCCGGCAGCTCGGGCGGTGTCGAGGCCTTGTCCCAGCCGGTCGTCTCCAGCCAGTCGCGGACGAACTGTTTGTCGAATGACGGCGGGTTTTTGCCGACGGCGTAACGGTCGGCGGGCCAGAAACGCGAGGAGTCAGGCGTCAGCGCTTCGTCGATCCACACCACGATGTTGCCGCGGGTGGCGTGCTCGTCGATCCCGAACTCGAACTTCGTGTCGGCGATGATGATGCCGCGCGTCTCCGCGTACTCGGCGGCGCGTTGGTAGATGCGCAGCGTCAGGTCGCGCAGCTCCGCGGCGAGGTCGTCGCCAACGAGCGCGCACATCCGCTCGAAGGAAATGTTCTCGTCATGGCCACTTTCTTCCTTCGTGGCCGGAGTGAAGATCGGCTCGCGCAGTTTGCTGGCCGTGGTCAGGCCGGCATCCAGCTCGATGCCGCAGACCTTGCCCGTCTCGTTGTACTCCTTGAGTCCCGAGCCGACCAGATAACCGCGGGCGACGCATTCAACCGGAACGACCCGGCACTTCCGTACGATGACGCTACGCCCGCGCAGCTCGGGATGCGCACGCACCTCGGAGGGGAAGTTCTCCCATTCCGTTTCGAGCAGATGGTTCTCGATATCGCCAAAGTGCCGGAACCAGAACGTCGACATCTGCGTCAGGATCTTCCCCTTGTCCGGAATGCCCGGCGAGAGGACGACGTCGAAGGCGGAGATGCGGTCGGTGGCGACGAAGAGAAACGATTCGCCGAGGTCGTAGACATCGCGCACTTTTCCGCGTCGGGCCAGTGGAAGAGGGAGGCTGGTTTCGAGAAGCGCCGGCATGGTAAGCAAAGTCTATCCTGACGCGCAGGGCCGATGTGGCACAGACAAGAGTGTCTGTCTGTGCCACCTGGTCTCCTCAGCTACCGAACCCTGTTATTCACAACCGTCGCTTCGCCGAGGTGTGTCGCCGTGTCGCGAATGCCTCGGGCGAAATCGGAGTCGAGCTTGCGGCCGAGGGTGAGTGGCTGCGGCAACCCCATCTTGAAGAGGACCTTCGCGCTGGCGAGCAGCGTCGGACCCTGATACGTCGGGTCGCCGGAGAGATCGTCGATCGTCGATGAGTAGGGGAAGACGACCGCCGTGTTGGCTGGATCATCGACGAAGAACTCGATGGAGCCTCCATCGACCTCGATCGGCAGGCTGGCCTGGCGGTGGCCGAGAGGAGGGAGGTCGAGGGTGGCGTCTTTCATGATTGTCGCGCCGGCGGCGTTATAGACGTTGATGCGAAGCGTGACGTTCGACCGGCCGAGGTTCACCGCGCCGACGTTCGTGCGCCAGCCGAGAGTGGCAACGTTCCGCACGCCGTGCGCCACCGCGCTGATGCCGTCCTGCTTGAAATCCTGCAAACCAGCCCACACGCCCGGGATCGTCTGGCCGTACGTCCCGCTTTTTACGTTGTTGTACGTGCTGGTCGTGACCAGGAACGAGCGCGAGAGGACGTCGTTCGGCGCCTTCGGATTGTCCTCCGGGAACGTGGCCACGAGCAGCGCTCCCGATCCATCCTTGATGTCGAACAGATCGTCGAGGATGTTGTCCGACAGCACGGTGCCGTTCGCGGGAACGGTGAAGGTGCGCTCGAGCCCTGTCCCGCCCCCGGTGGGAAGGAACGTAACGCTGACGGTGAGTGGGTAGTCGAGCTGCGGGTTGAAGACGCTGAACTGCGTCAGCCACCGCGTACCGAAGTTCCCTCCGGTATTGGCCGAGGCCGGGATGACATAGGTGTCATTAATCTGCGCGGCGAGAGGAAGAGAAACGACGACCAGAAGCAGGGCGAAGAAAATGTACCTGGAAGTGTTCACGGTGAAACCTTTCCGGGTACCGGCGTGCGTGGGAACGGAGGAAGGGCCGGTGTCATTCCTGCGCTACGCGCAGTCCTACCGCTGACCGATCTCTTTGTAATCCCGCTTTTGCGATCCCGTGAAGATCTGTCTCGGGCGGGCGATCTTCTGATCGGGATCGTTCAGCATCTCGCACCACTGCGCCAGCCAGCCGGAAACGCGCGGGATGGCGAAGAGGACCGGGAACATATCCATCGGAAACTTCATCGCCTGGTAGATCAGTCCCGAGTAGAAATCGACGTTCGGATACAGCTTGCGCTTGACGAAATACTCATCCGCGAGCGCGATCCGCTCCAGCTCAACGGCGATCTCCAGCAGCGGGTTCATGCCCGTAACCTCGAAGACGCCGTACGCCGCCTTCTTGATGATCGTGGCCCGCGGATCGAAATTCTTGTAGACGCGGTGGCCGAAGCCCATCAGCTTCACCCCCTCGCCCTTCTTCACCTTCTCGATGAAGGCGGGGATGTTCTGCTTCGAGCCGATCTCGGTCAGCATCCGGATGACCTGCTCGTTCGCTCCGCCGTGCAGCGGTCCATAGAGTGCCGCGCAGGCGGCGGCGACGGCGGAGTACGGGTCGACGTGCGAGCTGCCGACGACGCGCATCGTGCTCGTCGAACAGTTCTGCTCGTGGTCGGCGTGGAGGATGAAGAGGACGTCGAGGGCATGTACGAGAGCCGGCACCGGCTCGTACTTCAACTCCGTCGTCCGATACATCATGTTCAGGAAGTTGGCCGGATAGGACAGCTCGTTGTCGGGATAGACGTACGGCATGCCCACCATGTGCCGGTAACCGAAGCCGGCGATGGTGATCATCTTGGCGATGAGACGCTCGATCTGCCGGTTGCGCACATCTTTATCGAAGATGTTTTTGGCCTCGGGGTAAAACGTGCCGAGGGCGCTGATCATCGCGATCAGCATCCCCATCGGATGGGCGTTGTAGCGGAACGAGTCGAGAACGCCTTTGAGGTTCTCGTTGATGAAGGTGTGGTACGTGATCGTGTTTGTCCATGCGGCCAGCTCGTCCGCGGTCGGAAGCTCACCATGGAGAAGCAGCCAGGCCGTCTCGAGATAGGTGCTTTTTTCGGCGAGTTGCTCGATCGGATATCCGCGGTACTCCAGGATTCCCTTGTCGCCGTCGATGAACGTGATGGCGCTGCGGCATGCGGCCGTGTTCATGAAGGCCGGGTCGTACGTCATCATGCCGAAGTCATCGTCGTCGACTTTGATCTTGCGCAGATCGGTGGCGCGGATGGTTTCATCGGTGATGGGGACATCGTACGTTTTGCCGGTGCGGTTATCCGTGATCGTGAGGCTGTTGGTTGGCAAGAGAAACTCCCTCCGGTGCTATAGGCCGCGCAAATCTATCAAATGTCGCCACTTCGCGCAGTGACAAGGGCGGTGGCGACGATCGCGGCGGTCTCCGCGCGAAGGCGTCGGACGCCCAGTCGGACAAAAGCGCAACCATTCTCACGGGCCATGCCCAGCTCATTCTCGCTCCAGCCGCCCTCGGGGCCGATGAAGAGGGTTACAGAGTTGCTGAGTTGCTGGGTTGCTGGGTCAGAGTCGGCATCGAAGAGGATCTTCTGCCCCGCGCGGCTGATGACTTCCCCGAACGGTGCCGGCTCCTCGATCGTGGGGATGACCGACCGGCCCGACTGCTTGACCGCTTCGAAGACGATCTTCCGCCATCGCTCTGCTTTGCCCCGATAACGCTCGGCGCGAATCTCCACGCGCTCGGTGACCAGCGGGATGATGGAACGGACGCCCAGCTCCGTCGCCTTCTGCAGGACGATGTCGAACTTGTCGAGATTGATGATGGCCATGGCCAGATGCAGCGCTGTCCGCGCCTCTCTATCCGGCGCCGGGTCGGTCAGCAGCAAGCCGTCGGCTGAATACTTCGCCACGAACGAGATGCCGCGGCCGTTGAACACCTCGACCTCTTCGCCATCGCGAACGCGCACGACATGCGCGTGATGCTGCTCATCGCGGCTCAGCGCGACGGCGGTTCCGGACACGAGGTCGGCGTCGATGAAGAAGCGGTGTTTCATATTCTTGTCAGAGAAGAAAGTCTCCCCTTCACAAACGGCACGAGCAAAAGCCCCGGAATCCCCAGAAACACCGTTAGCCAGAAGTAGGCCGCGTAGCCGGCGTTCTGGGCGATCCATCCGCTCGGCGTGCCGATGAGGACGCGGGACAGTCCGAAAGCGGCGGTCAGCATCGCATACTCGGTGGCGGCGCGCTCGCGGTCGCAGATGGCCATGAGGAATGCCAGGAATGCGCCGGTGCCGAGGCCGTAGCCGATGTTTTCCACGATGGCCGCGGCGTAGATCGCCCAGCGGCCGGCGTGGGTCGTGGCCACGATCGCGTATCCGAGGTTCGAGAGGATCTGCGAGGCGCCGAGCCAGAGCATGGCCCGATAGAGTCCGATGCGCGCCACGATCGCTCCGCCGGCGACCGCCCCCGCGATGCTGACGATGACGCCGATGACGGTGGTGATCGTGCCGATCTCCGCCGGCGAGTAGCCGCGATCGACCCAGTACGGTTTGATCATGGTGTAGATGGCCAGCTCGCCGAGGCGATAGAGCAGAACGATCGCCAGCAGGACGCCGGCGCGCGGACGCCGCAGCCACTGGGCAAGACCGCGGAAAAGGTCGATGATCGTTTGGCGAGACCGCGCAACCAGTTGTTCATCGCCATCATCGGGTAGTCGAAAGGCAATCACGAGTACGACCACCGCGATGGCGGCACTCACCGCGAAGCTGCCGCGCCATCCGATGACGCCGGAGAGCGCGACCAGCCCTCCCCCACCGACGATCAGCGCTGTCCGGTACGCGGCCACGCGGATCGATTTCACCGGCCCGACAAACGCGGGCGGTGTCGCGCGGATGGTGAAGGCGTCGACCGCGAGATCCTGTGTGGCCGAGGCGATGGCGAACATTGCGATAATCGTCCAGAACGGCCGCCCGAAGTTCTCGGGAATCGCAGCGAGCATGCCCATGCAGATAGCCATCGCCAGCAGGGCGGTGACAATCCACCGCCGATAGGTGCCGAAGGCGTCGATCAGCGGCGACCAGAAGACCTTGAGCGTCCATGCCGAGGCCACGGTGCTTAGGAACCCGATCGTCGTCAGTTCGACGTGGTGAACGCGTAGATAGACAGGGAGAAGGTCGTTGACGATCCCGAAGGGAAGCCCCTCGGAGAAATAGAGAATCGCGGCGACGGAGGCGAACAGCAGTCGTGGTCGCGGAAGATCGTTCGGACGCAAACGCTACCTAGAGTACAGCGTCACCGGGAACCGCTTCTGTCCGAACGGCGTGTGGTAGTAGGCATTGCCGTGGATCGCGTAGTGGGCACGGTTGCCCTGGACCATGTCGGCGATCTGGCGAAAGAGAGCCTTCAGGTTCCCGTAGCCGACGCGCGTGCGGAGGTGAACGTCGCCCACTCCGTGCGCCGGGATGTGAACGCCCTGCTCGGCGCGGACGCTGGTGAGGATCGGGGTATCGTTGATGGCCAGGTCGAAGTCGAGCCAGTCGAGCCGCAGGCCGATGGCGTTCGGATTGTCGACGACGATCGTGAAATCGAGGTCGATGGCCGACGCCGAGAGTGGCAGTGCGATGGCGACATGCGGCACGACGCTTCGCAGCGCATAGCTGGGGTTGACGATTTTCCCGGGAAGCAGCGACCGGCATCCGGAAAGCGTCAGCGTGACCGCCGCCAGAACGATGCAGCCAATGGTCAGCAGCGTTGCAGAAATCAACGTCCGTTTCATCGCAACCACCATTCTATGCAATGGTCTGGCCGTCCCTCCGACACCCGATTCCCGACTCCCGACCCCCGTTTTCGGTGTGGTATGGTCTGCCGGTTGCAATCCCACCAGCGTGCTCAGGAGAGTTGATTGATCTCGGCCATCATCGCGGCGTACAACGAAGAGAAGACGATCGCTGAGGTTCTCGGCGTTCTGTCGAAAAGCGCCCTGATCGACGAGATCATCGTCGTCAGCGATGGCTCCACCGACCGTACCGTCGAGATCGCACGCTCGTTCGATGTCACCACCATCGCCCTTCGCGAGAATCGCGGGAAGGGTTACGCCATGCGGCTGGGCGTCGACTACGCGCGCCACGACGTCCTCTTTTTCGTCGACGGCGACATGTTCAACCTCACCGACGAGCACATCGAGTCGCTGGTCCGGCCGGTCCTGCGCAACGAGTGCGACATGAATATCGGCGTCCGCAACCGCGGCCCGATCCGCAACTTTTTTCATCTGCAGATGAAGGTCGGCCCCGTTCTCTCGGGCATCCGCGTGATGCGCCGGGCCGTGTGGGAGACTGTTCCACTCCGGTATCAGGAACGCTTCAAGATCGAGGCAGCGCTCAATTTCTTCTGTTCGCGCGCCGGCTACCCGCAGCGGCAGACGGTGATCTATGACCTCGGCCATTTGATCAAAGAGAACAAGCGCGGACTTGGTCCGGGCCTGACGGCGCGCTGGGAAATGAGCCGCGAGGTCTTTCTGCTGCATTGGGATCTCTACCTTTTCGAGATGTGGCGCTCGGATGTCGAACCGGAACCGCTTCCGGTTGCCGAGTACGACCTGTTCGAGTAGTGAGCACGCGGCCCGTCGTTCTCGTTCTTCTTCTCGCGGCGCTGGCCTCCTCCGGCTGCACCCGCCACTCGCAGTTTCTGGAGCGCGAGGTCAGACTTGGCGATCATTCCTACAAGTACCGGGTCTGGCTTCCGCACCACTACACGAAGCTGCGTCGCTGGCCGGTCGTGCTCTACCTTCACGGCAGCGCCGAACGAGGCTCGGACAATACCAGCCAGTTGAGCACCGGCCTCGGCCCGGCGCTGGAACGCTACGGCGAGCGCTACAAAGCCGTGGTCGTTTTTCCTCAGGCCGATTCCGGACAGGAGTGGTACGGCGAGATGGAGCTGATGGCGCTGGCCGAGCTCGATGCGGCCACCCGCGAGTTCCGCGGCGATCTGCACCGCATTTACCTGACCGGCACTTCGATGGGAGGCGCGGGCACCTGGTACATGGCCCGGCACAATCAGAAATGGGCCGCGCTCGTGCCGGTCTGCGGCGAAGTGACCCGACACACCGACGATCCGTTTCCGAGCGATCCGCCGCCGGACATCGCCCGCATCGTCGGCTCCCGCGATCCGTACGCAACGCTGGCCGGTCAGATCGGCCGGACGCCGGTCTGGGCATTCCACGGTGCGATGGATGACATCGTGCCGGTTACCGAATCACGATCGATGGTGAAGGCGCTCCGCCAGGCCGGCGGCAACGTCCAATACACCGAGTATCCGAACGGCAGCCACGATGTCTGGGACGCGGCATACGGCGATGCGGCCCTGGTGCACTGGATGCTGGAGCAGAGGCTGAAGTAGTTCGCGGTTGCTGTTTGGGTTATCGGTTATCGGTTATCGGTTCTCGGGGGGTCGGGGGTCGGGGGTCGGGGGTTAACAAACCGACCGCTCTGGATTGACTCCCGATCTCCTACTCCCGACAACCGACAACCGACAACCGACAACCGATAACCGACAACCGATAACCCCGGGGCTAACCCCTACTCCCCGTACTGGCTCAGCTCCTTCACGAATACATGCCGTAAGCTGCCGCTCGGCGAATCGAAATAGAGCGTGCCGCGAATGGTGATCGGCTCGTTGGTGCGTCTGGATTGGCCAACGCTGGTCGCCTTCACCCAGATGTCGACCGCGGCAATCTGGTGCGCGTCGATGACATGGCGAAGGTAGTAGGGACGGCGGTAGAGCGAATAGGCACCTCCCGGCGGATTCACCGTTACCAGCTCCACGCGGCTGAGCGTGATCGGAACGTCGGCACGATTGCCGATGTCGAGCCGGAACTTCATGTCGAAGTCCCCCTGGGGATAATCGAGTTGTGCCGGTCCGACGACCTGATGGATTTCGAAATCCGGCGGCGGGATCGGTGCCTTCTGGCTCGAAGTCGCCGGAGATGACGAGGAGCATGCGGCGAGCGCAATGGCGGTGAAAGCCACGAGGAATCGCATCGGACCATTCTAATACCTGACCGAGACGCTATCATCCGCCGGTGGGGGATTTTGGTTGACTGACGGAAAGCCTGTCGACGTGCGTGCCGACCCGAAGCAGACTCAGGAACTGCTGGAGCATCGCCTCGCCTTCGAAACGCTCGTCTCCGGGATCTCGACGAACTTCATCAACGTCGCCGCCGCCGACGTCGATTGTGAGATCTCCGCCGCACTCGAAAGCGTCGGCCGCTTCATCGGTGCCGACCGCGCCTACATCTACATGCTCACCGAAGATGGAAACGCCGCCGCGCTGGCACACGAATGGAACGCCGATCCGAATACCGTGCGCGGCCCCGGCGCGCTCGTTCCCTTGTCCTCGTTCCCCTGGACCAGCGGAAAGATCAACGAACACCAGCATTTGATGGTTTCGATCGACGATCTCCCGCCGGAAGCCGAGGCCGAGCGCGAACGCTTCAGGCAAGCCGGGAACCACTCCATCGTCGTCGTTCCCATGACGTACAACCGCGCCTTTCTCGGCGCGCTGGGGGTAGCGTCCGCCGTTCCGCGGACGTGGAGCGACGAGGCGGTATCGCTGCTTCGCATCAGCGGGGAGATCTTCGTCAACGCCATGCAGCGTCATCGCGCCGAGAAAGCCTTGCGGGCGAGCGAACAATGGCATCGCCTCCTCTTCGAGCGAAATCTCGCCGGCGTTTACCGCACCACCATCGATGGCCGCATCCTCGATTGCAACGAGGCCATGGCCCGGATCCTCGGCTACTCCTCTCGCCAGGAGCTCATGGAGCAATCGGCCAGGGACCTCTATCAGAACCCATCGCATCGAGACGATTACATCGCCGTTCTCCGGCGCGAACGGATGATGACCAGCAACGAAATCTCGTTGCGCCGGAAAGACGGCCGCTTCTGCTGGCTGATCGAGAGCGTCCATCTGCTCGACGGCGATCCCGAGATCCTGGAAGGGACGGTCATCGACATCACCGACCGCAAGCTCGCTGAAAACGCCCTTCGCGAGAGCGAGGAGCGCTACCGCCTCCTCATCGAACGGATGCGCGAAGGGCTGGCACAGGCCGGCAACGACGGGGTGCTTCAATTCGTCAACGACCGGTTCTGCGAGATGGTCGGCTACGAGCGCGAAGAGCTGGTGGGCATGCAGGGGGACATCCTCCTCGCCTACTCCGAGGACATCGCCCTGATGCGCGAGAAAATCCGGCTGCGTATCCGCCATGTCGCCGATCAGTACGAGGTTCGCGTGCGCCGCAAGGACGGCACGATCATCTGGCTGGAGATCGGTGGTGCGCCGGTGGTCGACGCCGCGGGCAATGTGGTCGGCTCCATCGGCGTGCACAACGACGTCACCGAGCGGCGCATGGCCGAGGAGGCCCTGCGCGAGAGCGAGGCACGCTATCGGCTCATGGCCGAGAACTCCACCGACATGATCTCGCGGACGTCGAACCGCGGCATCCTCCTCTATGCCTCCGACGCCTCCCGCCGTCTCCTCGGATACGAGCCCTCCGAGCTCGTGGGTCGCTCCTTCTACGACTTCGTGTTCGACGCCGACCGCGACGAGGTCCACCATCTCTCCTCGCTGATCCACGAGTCGGGACCGACGACGTTCGCCTATCGGGTCGAGAAAAAGGACGGTTCGCTGGTCTGGTTCGAAACGACCAGCCGCAGCGTGCGCGACGTTCTCACCGGCAGGATTCGCGAGATCGTCGGCGTCTCGCGCGACGTCACCGAGAGGAAACGGGTCGAGGAGCAGATCGAGTATCAGGCCTATCACGACGCGCTGACCGGCCTGCCGAACCGGCGCCTCTTCCGCGACCGGCTGACCGTCGCTCTGGCCCACGCGCGTCGCATGAAGCATCCCCTTGCCGTGATGTTCCTCGATCTCGACCGGTTCAAGGTCGTCAACGACACGCTGGGGCACTCCACCGGCGATGAGTTGCTGAAGGCCATCGGCACGCGGCTCCAGGCGTCGCTGCGCGAGGAGGATTCCATCGCCCGCATGGGCGGCGACGAGTTCACCATCCTGCTGGCCGATCTCAAGACGACGGATCATTCCGCCAAGATCGCCCAGAAGGTCCTCGACACCGTGGCGCAGCCGCTGAAGATCGACGGGACGGAGCTCTTCGTCACCACGAGCATCGGCATTGCTCTTTTCCCGAGCGACGGCGACACCGCCGAGGCCTTGCTGGCCAACGCCGACCACGCCATGTATCGCGCCAAGGACGCCGGTCGGAATTCGTATCAGATGTTCACCCCGGCCATGAACAACCGCGCGTTGGAGCGGCTGTCGCTGGAGAACGATCTGCGCCACGCGCTCGACCGCGGCGAGCTGGTGCTCCATTACCAGCCCCAGATCAATATCGCCTCGGGGCGGGTGACGGGGGTGGAAGCGCTGCTGCGCTGGAACCGCCCGGGCTTCGGTCTGGTCGGCCCGAAAGACTTCATCCCCATCGCCGAGGAGACGCAACTGATCGTGCCGATCGGCGAGTGGGTCCTGCGCGAGGCCTGCCGCCAGGCCAGAGAATGGCAGAGCGATCGCCCAAGCGGTTTCCGTATGGCGGTGAATCTGTCTCCGCGCCAGTTTCAGCACAGCGATCTCCCGCATGTCATCGCCGCGGCGCTGGAGCTATCCGGAATCGCGCCGCACGACCTGGAGCTCGAGATCACCGAAAGCCTGGCCATGCAGAACACCACACGCACGATCGCCACGCTGCAGCGGCTGCGCGAGATGGGCGTGCAGATCGCCATCGACGACTTCGGAACCGGACACTCCTCGCTGAACTATCTGCGCAGCTTCCCGATCGACAGCGTGAAGATCGATCAGGAGTTCGTGCAGGAGATCGAAGGGAGCGAAGCCGACCGCGCCATCGTTTCGGCGGTCATCGGAATGGCCCGCGGGCTACGGCTGCGCGTCACCGCCGAAGGCGTGGAGACCGAGGGCCAGCTCGCCTTCCTGCGGGAACAGGGATGCGAAGACGTGCAGGGCTTCCTCTTCGGCGAGCCGGTTCCGGCGACGGCACTCCGGCCGGAGAACGACGTCAACTCACGAGTGGATTGACCGTTTTCGCGACTCCAGCTTCCGGGCAATTTCCTCGTCTTCGATCGCATCGGCGATGCGCAAGGCCTTGTCGAGGTTTACGCCTGCCCGGACACCGCCCAGCGAAACCGTCGCGAGGCGGTACGCCTTCGGGGGCTCAGAGTGTTTCGCACTCAGGCCGTTGCGAAGAGTCTCGTTCACGACGTCCTTGAACGGTTTGCCCGCTCGATGCGCGATTTCCTTGAGCTCCTTCGCAACCTGGCCATCAAGGGTCAACGTGGTTCGCATCAAAGCATCATAAACATCATGAGGTTAAGCATCAATGCATGATCTGCTGGCTTCGAGCCGGGTTAGCCTGCATTTCTCACAGCATTGCTTCGTTTCTTGCCACGCCCTTTCGCCGAGGGCGGATGATGGGGCGTCGTATAAGCGATCTGAGCGATCTACCGACGCTGCCTGAGACCGATCTTCATCGGCGCGTGCGCAAATTACGTACGTGTGAATCGCCTCCCTCATCCGCCTTCGGCACCTTCTCCCTCCGCAAGAAACCGCGGAGGGAGAAGGCCCTCGACGGGGTACAGAGTGCCGAAGATTTACCGGAGAGTGTGAGAAATGCTTAGCCTGGGTTAGCCTGGGTTAGCCTGGTTAGCCTGCATTTCTCACAGCATCGCTTCGTTTCTTGCCACGCCCTTTCGCCGAGGGCCTTCTCCTCCCGCGGTTTTTTGCGGGAGGAGAAGGTGCCGACAGGCGGATGAGGAGGGCGCATACGCGTCAGAAACGATCTTGCACGTCGGCGGTTGCGGTTGCGCCGCCAAGTTCCCCCTCGCGCAAAACTCGCTTCGCGGCAATGACCGGGTGCTGAATCCCAATCAACTGATACGCGACGAGGTAGTCGCGGCCGTTGATGACTACGTCGGAAAGGATCTGGTCGGCGGGACCGGTTTGAGGTCCATCCCATCCCATCCGGACATTAATTGACCCGCCTCGCGCACAATCATGGGTCAACTTTTGACTTCCGGACCGTCGTTGACCCATCTGTAACAGCAACTGACTTGGATCATGCCTTTGTTATCAGCAACTTAGCAATTCAGACATCCTGGCAGCCCGATTGCCTTACTGCCTGCCCCCAGTCCCAGCCCGAAAACACGAAAGGATAATTTGAATGCGCTACCGTCAGGTCCCATGGATTCTGCTCCTCTCTCTCTTATGCAGCACAACACTCTTTGCAGCCAATAACGGCCACAGCAAGAGAAACATCGACGACAACGACACCGTCGTCGTCCACGGCAACGTTCCGCCTCAGGCGGAAGCAATCGCGGATCGCGGTCAGACCGACCGCAATCTCAAGTACGAGAAGATGATTCTTCTCCTGCCGTCGCGCGCCAGCGGCCGCGACTCGCTCGAACGGCTGGTCGCGCAGTTGAACGACCCCAGCTCGCCGAGCTATCACCAGTGGCTCACGCCGGAGCAATTCGGCAAGCGTTTCGGGATCACCGATGACGATCTGAGCGACATTACCGGCTGGCTGCAGCTCCACGGCTTCACGATCGATGAGATCGCGCCGGGCCGCGGCTGGATCAATTTCAGCGGCAATGTCGGACAGGTGGAGCGTGCCTTTCATACGACGATCCACGACTTCGACGTCGACGGCAAGCAGTTCCACGCCAACATCAAGGATCCCGAGATCCCGCGCGCGCTGGCCGACGTCGTGACCGGCGTGGTCACGCTGCACAACTTCCCGAAGAAAGCGATGAATCACGGCTTCAAGCCGGTGGCGGATTACACGAGCGGCACGAGCCACTACCTCGCGCCGGCGGACTTCGCCAAGATCTACAACGTCAACCCGCTCTACACCGCCGGCATCAACGGGACCGGCCAGACCATCGCCATCGTCGGCCGCACCGACATCGCCCTGGCCGATGTGCAGTACTTCCGCAGTTTCTTCGGTCTCGTGGCAAATGATCCGGTCTTCGTGCACAACGGCACGGATCCGGGCGACCTCGGAGGCGGTGACGAAGGGGAAGCCGATCTCGACGTCGAGTGGTCGGGCGCCGTTGCCCCGAACGCCACCGTGAAGTTCGTCATCTCCAAATCGACGTCCACCACCGACGGCGTCGACCTCTCCGCGCAGTACATCGTCAACAACAACGTGGCCAAGATCATGAGCACGAGCTTCGGCCAGTGCGAGTCGTCGATGGGGACGACGGAGAACACGTTCTACAACAACCTCTGGTCACAGGCAGCGACCCAGGGCATCACCTCGTTCGTCTCCTCGGGTGACAGCGGCGCGGCCGGCTGCAACGGCGGCAGCGATACCACCGGCAGCGGCGCGGCGGTATCGGGCCTGGCCTCGACACCGTTCAACGTCGCCGTCGGCGGCACGCAGTTCAACGACACCGCCTCACCGTCGACCTACTGGTCGTCGACGAACAACTCGTCCAACCAGAGCTCCGTTCTCAGCTACATCCCGGAAATTGCCTGGAATGAGAGCGGCAATGTGAGCGGCGGTTCGGGGCTGTGGTCCTCGAGCGGCGGTCAATCGTCCATCTATACGAAGCCCTCCTGGCAGGTATGCGTCGGCGTTCCCTCGACGAACGCGCGCTTCGTACCCGACATCTCCCTCACCGCGGCAGGCCACGACGGCTATCTCGTCGTGACCGGACACACCAGCACGGTCTCGGGGCTCGGCGCCGTCGGTGGCACATCGGCATCCTCGCCGTCATTCGCCGGGCTGATGGCCCTCATCAATCAAAAGACCGGGACGAGCTGGGGCAACGCCAACACGAAGTTCTACACCCTCGCCAACGCGCAATACGCAAGCGGCGGAACGGTGATGTTCCATGACATCACCAGCGGCAACAACAGCGTCCCGGGCGTGACCGGCTTCAGTTGCGGAACGGGATATGACGCCGTGACCGGCGTCGGCACCGTCGACGCCACCGCCTTCGTCAACAATTTCAACGGCACTCCGACGCCGGACTTCACGATCGCGGCATCGCCAACATCCGTCACCCTCGTACAGGGCACGGCCGGCCCGTCGACGATCTCAACGACCGTGTCGGGCGGCTTCAACAACGCCATCTCGCTGAGCTCCACCGGCGCACCGACAGGAACCACCGTCAGCTTCAGCCCGGCATCGATCGCCGCGCCGGGCAGCGGTTCGTCGACGATGACCATCACCGTCGGTGCTTCGACCGCCACCGGTACCTACACGATCACCGTGACCGGAACCGGCGGCACCACCACCCACAACACCACGGTCTCTCTCACCGTAACGCCCTCGGGCGGCGGAGGCGGGGGATCGGAGCTGATGGTCGACGGCGGATTCGAGCAGGCCACGGCCAGCGGCAACAGCGCCCCCGGCTGGACCGGCACACCCAGCCCCACCGGCCGCAATCTCATCGTCAAGGGTGGTTCCTTCCCGCACGCGGGCACTGCGTACGCGGAGCTCGGCGGCGGCGTGAACCAGACCGATACCCTGACGCAGAGCCTGACCATCCCGGCAAACGCCACCGCGGCGTCGCTGACCTTCTGGACGAACATCGTCACGCAGGAAACGGCCAACACAGGACCGTACGACTTCCTCTACGTCAACATCATCTCCGGCACGACCACCACGAAGTTGACGCTGAACAACAACAGCTCCACCTCGTCGAGCAACACCAACGGCGTCTACTTCCAGCCTGCGGCGATCGATCTGCTCAGCTACAAGGGCTCGACGATCACGTTGCAGTTCCGGGCCACCACCGACGTTTCTCTGTCCACTTTCTTCCGTATCGATGACGTTTCGCTGCAGGTGACAACCGGCACCGGCGGCGGCGACACGACCGCGCCGACGACCTCGGTCACCGCTCCGGCCAACAACGCCACCGTCAGCGGCACGATCAACGTCACCGCCACCGCCTCCGACAACGTCGGCGTGACGAAGATGGAGATCTACATCGACGGCGCGCTGAAGACGTCCAACACGAATGCCACGTCGCTCACGTACTCCTGGAACACCACCACGGCCGCCAACGGCTCTCACACGATCACATCGAAGGCGTACGACGCCGCCAACAATGTCGGAACGTCCGCGACCGTCACCGTCACCGTCTCCAACGGCGGAGCGCAGCAGCTCATCGGCAACCCCGGCTTCGAAAACGGTTCGACGAACACCGCGCCGTGGACGACCACCGCGGGCGTCGTCGACAGCTCCACCGGCGAGGCCGCGCACAGCGGCACGTGGAAGGCCTGGCTCTGCGGCTACGGCACGACGCACAGCGACAACATCGTGCAGACCGTGACGATCCCATCGACGGTCACCACCGCCACCCTCACCTTCTGGCTGCACATCGACACCGCGGAAACGACCACCACCAGCGCCTTCGACACGCTGCAGGTGCAGATCCGCAACAGCGGCGGCGCCGTTCTGGCCACGCTGGCAACGTACTCGAACCTGAGCAAGAACACCGGCTACGCGCAGAAGTCCTTCGACGTCAGCGCGTACAAGGGCCAGACCATCCAGGTCTACCTGGTCGGCTCCGAAGACAGCTCGTTGCAGACGTCCTTCGTAGTCGACGACTTCGCCCTGAACGTGCAGTAAGCAGGCTTTCACTGAAACGCCCCGCGGTGGCAACACCGCGGGGCGTTTTTGTTTTGGGTGCCTGTTCGAAGCGCGGCCGAAAGACCTCTTCTTCACTTTCGCCGAGTCAGCTTCATAGTAACCAGGGGCGTGTTTGGAAAACAAAGGTCTGCCCCCCACGCGTTTTTCTCAGGATAAGACCGTCTTCCATCTGCGTTCTATCTGCGTCATCTGTGGATAAGCCTTTCGTCAACCAGCCGGCCAAGCCATCGGCGCGGCGCGGCCCGTTGGCCGCTCACCGGGCTGAGGTATCATTGAGCGGATGACGATCGACATTGACGCTGTCTACGAGAACGGCATCCTCACGCTCAAACATCCCGTGGACTTACCCGAGAACGCCGAGGTGCACGTGACGATTCAAACCGCCAGCGAGGCAAGAACTCCGCTCGGCCGCCGCCTGCGCGAGCTGCGTGCGGAGATCGCCATGTCAGGCATGGCTCCTCTGGGTTGGGACGAGATCGAGAGTGAAGTTGCCGTCCGGCGCGGAGGGTGGCGAGAAGGGTCGTGAAGCGGACGTTCGTGGATGCCGGCGTGCTGATCGCCGCCGCCCGAGGCGGCAATATCCAGGCCGCCCGTGCGATGGAGATCCTCGACGACCCTGAAAGAGAATTTGCCGCAAGCCCTTTCCTGCGACTCGAGGTTCTTCCGCAAGCCTTGTTCAACAAGCGAGTCGCCGAGGCGGAGTTTTATGAGGCGTTCTTTGCAACGGTGAGTCACTGGGCAACGGATCTCGCTGCCGTCGCGGAAATCGCGATGCGCGAGGCATCGACAAACGGCGTTGAGGCGATGGATGCCCTCCACGTAGCTGCCGCAGCGTGTGTCGGCGCCTCCGAATTGATCACGACGGAGAAGCCATCCCGTTCGATCCATCGCGCTCGCGCCGTCAAGATAGTCACGATTTATCCAGGGGCATGAGAAGCGTCGCGATCGGCGGTCGAAGCCACCGCGGGAGGCCGTTCGTTTCGTAGTGCGAGGTGCGCCGACGTGTCGGGATCGACGGTCTGGACGCCGTCTGTCACGAGGACGACGACGTTCGCCACCGGCTTCCCGAACGCGTTCGGTTCTGATACGAAAATCGTCATCATGCTGGTGAGACGGTCGCCCGCGCGCTACGGTTCCTTCCGCGCGCGTTCGTGGATGGGGCGCGGGAAGTCATCTCGTGCAATCATCGTTGCCACCTGCGAACAAGGAGAGGCAATGGAAGGCATCCAGTTCGTTACCGACGACAAAGGTAAGAAGGTGGCCGTGCAGATCGACCTGGCACGGTACGGCAAGTTGTGGGAAGACATCCACGATCAACTCGTCGCAGATTCCCGCGCGCACGAGAAAAGCGTCTCGTTTGAGGTAGTGAAACGCCGCCTCGAACGACGCAAGCGCCAAACGCGTGCCTGATTATCACGTCGTCATCAAACCGTCGGCGGCAAAGGAGCTCGACAACCTCCCCGTCAGCGTTGCCACACGAATCGCCGCGAAGATCGAGTCGCTGGCCCGGATACCGCGGCCACATGGTGTCAAGAAGCTGGAGGGAGAGCCAACGCGGTGGAGGATTCGTGTGAGCGACTGGCGCGTCATCTTCGCGATCGATGACGGCCAACGTGTGGTGGATATCATCTATATCCGTCATCGCAGCAAAGCCTACGAATGAGCGATCGTGCCTGACATCAGCAAAGGAATCACGCGCAACGCCTCGTCTCGTACCTGGTCAGGACCACGCCGCCGGGAAACGTCCGCGTCTCCACCAGGTTCAGGTTCACCCAGCGATCCAGCGCGGTGAAGAACGGTGTGCCGCCGCCCACCAGCACCGGATGGGTCACGATCTCGTACTCGTCGATCAGCCCGGCCCGCATGGCCGCCCCAGCGAGCGCTGCGCCACCAACCCTCATCGGCTCGCCGTCCTCGGCCTTGAGCCGGGTGATCTCCGCGACCGCGTCGCCGGTGACCAGGCGAGTGTTCCAGTCGACCTTGTCGACCGTCGAGGAGAACACCACCTTCGGCGTATCCCGCCAGTTCCGCGCAAACTCGATCTGCGCCGGGGTAGCACCCGGCTGCTGGTCGCCGGTCGGCCAGTAGGAGCTCATGGTTTCCCACAGCTTGCGCCCGTACAACAACAGGCCGATCGCCAGCTCCTGGTCGAGCCACCACTGAAACAGCTCGTCGCTCGGCCCGCTCCAGCCGAGGTCGTCGCCGGGCGCGGCGACGTAGCCGTCCAGGGTCAGGTTCATGCCGTAGATCAGTTTCCGCATGGCGCCATGCCTTTCTGTCAGTCCGTTTCGGGAGTCTAGACCGGCTCGGAGGGAAGTGCCGGTCGTATCTGGAAAATCAACGTAACGAGCGGGAGTTAAGTTGATTTTCCAGATCCGACTCCAGCTTTCCCCTTTACGATCTGCTTCCCTTCGATTCGCGCCGCCTTCGGGCGGCTTTCTTTTTGCTCCGCAGGGAGCCCCTCGCCTCCCCGCCTGGACTCCGGATTAGCGAGACTGGCGAGCGATCGATCGCTGCGCGACGAGTTTGTTCATGTGCCGGCCAGCTTCGCGCGCGTCGTCGCACACCTTGGGGCGGTCTCGAAGCATGCTGAGGCCGACCGGCTCGTTATGCTTGTCCTGCGTCCAGGAGACCATCGCATCAACCGTCGTCGCGACCTCCTGCACGGCGGAAATGATCGCGTCGATGGCTTCTTTTTCCGCGGGTTCCGGCGCCGCATCCCGTACGACTTCGAGAGTCGTTACGGCCGTCTCGAGGTCTTGCTGCATCGCCGTGTAGTCCTCGCCGAACTTCGCCAGCAGGGCATTCTTTTTGTCGTAATAGGCCGGCGAGCGGGCGATGTTCACGATTGAGTTCTCTGGCAACCTTCCGATGTCGTCGATCAGCCGCACGACCCGCATGTAGGCGGCATAGTGTTTCCGTAGAAGATCAAGTGCCAGCGTTTCCGGATCGGGTTCCGGCCGCGGCGCTCTGAGCTTGCCTGAAAGCGCCGGAACGACCTTCTCATCCGCCGGCCAGCCACCGGTTTTACCGATTGACGCGAGTGCCTCGTCCTCGGCCCGTGCCTTCCATTCCCGCAACATCGGCTCCGGAAAGCGCACGTGATCGCGGTCCACGAGTGTTCCGTGCGTCTGGCACATCCAGATCCCGTTCTCGGGCGCCTTCCGCTCCTCCGGGGTCAGATTCGGGTTGTAGCGCGGTCCACCCTCGGCCGCGGCCGTGATGTGCGCCGCCACGCCGACGCTCACCCGTTTGCCCGGCTCCGTGTGCGGACCGCTCGTCAGCGCGCCGCATTCTGGATGAGAGCACCGGTAGCCGACCCTCTCGGCGAGAACCCGCTTCACACCCTCAGGGAAATCGTCTCGCTCACTCATGATCGTATCTTGCCATGACCCCCGCCGGAACTCGTCGCCCGGGTGATAAAATCCGGCGCGACGGCGAGAGCTGAAGCTCTCTCGGTTGAAAGGAGGATCTATGTTCCTCAAGTATTTTCACCGAGCCGAAAACACCCGGAAGCGCGGGATAACCACGGCCCACCGGCGTCGCCAACGGGTAGGCGTTAGACAACTGGGTTAAGGACGTGGGATCGCGGTATGGCACGTGTAAGGGGTAGTTCCTTTCCTCGGCTTACCGAGCCAAAGAATAGAGAAACCCACTTACGCGACCGGCAAGGAGCCTACCATCCTCCGGTCGCACCTTTGTCCGATATCCACTAGACAAATCCCGTCCGCTTGGTACGGAGAAGTTATGCCGAACCTCAGCTCTTTGGGACATCCGGGAATCGAGTGGTTAGAGAATCGAAAGCCTCGATAGGGATGTAGAGGAGACGACCTACTCCATTCAATCGACGGAAGCGAATGCAGCGGAAGCCTAGATGGGCAGCTATCGATTGAAGGGAGCAGACCGTCCTGATCCCACTGATCACAGCAACGTCGATATCTGAGTCAACACAAAACGGTCGAAACCTCGGTAACAGTTCGCCTTGGATCCGTTTTTCGATGATTGAACAGCGTAACTTCGCTGACCCCACGGTGTGCACCACGAGGCTTCCTTCGCCCACGCCGAACACCTCCCGCACCCGTTGCTCGATGTGAGCAATGTCCGACTCGGTGACGTGGAGAACACCCGGGGACACCAAGATGTCGTCCACGATCTCCATGTCGGTCTTGTGCTGAAGGATCTCAGCGAACTCGTCGACGGTCAGGGGCATTTATCCTCGCATGCTTGGATCGGAACCTTGTAGGGCCTGGGCTACGGCCCTCGACCACTCTCTGAGGGACGATCGCATCCTGAGCCTTTCGAGAATGGCCGCCACTCGCGCAGATTGTCGCACTCGTCGATACGTGCTCACGGGTAGCGGTGGCGAAGTCGCGATATCTCGGTCTTTGAGAACTCCTTCATCCACGCCAAGCGCTGATCCAGCGCGAGACTGGCTGACCACCCACGCGAAAAGCCGAACTCTTCCTCGATGTCCTCGATCGTCTGCCCACGCGAAGCAAGATCCTCCGGCGTGAGCGTGTCGGGCAGGTCGATACTCGTCCAAAATCGCTCGTAGGCATCACCAGCAATGCGGACGAGAATTGCCATGTACGCCGTTCCGGCGACCACGACATCCCGCTCGGGCGCTCCCTCGACCAAGTAGAAGTTTGAACCAACGATAGCGCCCACGCCACGAACGTGGCGTTCGAGTGGATTCAGCCCCTGATGAATGACCTGATCGCGAATGTCCTTGAAGTAGGTCGCGATCGCGTGATGCCGCAATTCGTTCTGCCGATCCTCGTACCACCCGTCGAAGTGCGCGAGCCCTCCCAGGCACTTCTGCAAGGCGAAGGTCACGCTGCGAGCCGCGGAGAGGAACGCGCTGAAGTAGTACCGGGCCGCGTCCAGGTCTGGAGCCGCTCGAAGCTGCTCCAGGAAGAAATCGGACTCCAGAAGCTTCCCGTCGATGAGCCAGAAGGGATACCGGGTTCCGTGCGGCGTAGCTACGGTGCAGTCTTCCGTGTGGATGACCTCAATGCCCGCCTCGGTGTAGCGCGCCCACCCACGCATCGTTTCGCCAATCCGAGTCAGCCGCTCGTGCTCCTCGACCGTGACCACGCATGCGATGGCGTCCCGGAGAATCTCCCGCGCGCGTTCCGGTTCCGCGATGATCCTGTCCGTGATGTCCTTCCGCGTAAAGACGTGGTCGTGCCGCAGTTTCGCGCCGGATTCCATCGATCCGCGGCTCCGGTAGCGTGTCTCGTATTTGCCCCGCGCCTCCGTGATCTTCCAGAGGAGTCCTGAGATAACGTCGCGCTTGTGACGCTCAAAGATGGGGAGTTGTAAGCAGCCCTCGATAGCGATCGTAACGCTCTCGATGATCTCGGCTTCGGTGGGCATGGGGTCAGTGTAGCTCGACGCTCGCGCCGCACGGATGCACATCGCATCTCCATTGAGGAAGAGGACGGCCTGTCCTATTTCGGCAGGAGAGCGGCCAGGTCGGTTTTGTCGAACGAAATGACAAGCGCAGCCACCTTGCACTCGAGCGCAATCGCCAAACGAATGACGGTGATGAGGCTCGGGAGCATCACTCCAAGCTCGATGGCGCTGACGTGCGTCTGCGGGATGCCGGCCGCCTCCGCCAGCGCTTGCTGCGTCAGATGCCGCTTCGTGCGCAGCTCTCGCACGCGCTGTCCCAGCACCACGGCTGCCGCACTTGGTTCTTTCACAAGCGGCAACTGACCTTGACAAGCGGAGAAGTAGGATACATAATACTCTATGTAAACACGAGGTGCCTGAACATGCTCGACCCCACCGTCACCGAACGCATTCGCTCCATCTTCCTACATGACGAGGCGCGCGTCACTATCGAGGACGGGGCGCGGTTGCTCGGGAGGTCGGGCGGGGAGATCGCGGCGGCGATCGAGGAGGGCGAGATCGAGGCGGCGGCGGGGTGCGGCGGGCGATGATCGACATTCATGAGGTGGCGGAGCAGGCCGTGCATGTCTGGCCTATCGATGCTATCGAGGAGGCGCTGGGGAGGGATGCGGCGCTCGTCCTGCCGACGGGGGTTCGGACGCGAGAGGTTACGGTGCGACTGCCGCGCTACGTCGTCGCGGCGATCGAGTGCCTGGCCGAGGAGAACAGCGAGAGCGCCGGCGCGCTGCTGACGCGCGTGCTGCACGGGCTGGCCTACGCCGACCGCGAGCGCCTCGGCGCGTCGATCGCCGGGTTCGCCGAGGCCGTGAACTGGCCGTTTCCGCAAGAGAGGACACAGGGGTAGACGCGGCGGCACGCACTTTCCAAACGGCCAACAGGCTGCGGAAGACGATCTTGAACGGCCAAAAGTGGTAAGTCGGCTCCAGTAGTCCGAGATTGGACTCCACGAGCCCATGAATGGACTCAGCGAGTCCACTAGTCGACTCCACGAGTCCACTAATGGACTCCACGAGCTTACTAGTGGACTCCACGAGGCCACTTAGTCCACTCCACGAGTCCACTAATGGACTCCACGAGCTTACTAGTGGACTCCACGAGTCTACTTAGTGGACTCCACGAGTCCACTAGTGGACTCCACGACCTCACTAGTGGACTCCACGAGCTCACTAGTGGACTGCACGAGCTTACTAGTGGTCTCCACGAGTCCACTAGTGGACTCCACGAGCTCACTAGTGGACTCCAAGGGTACGCCGCACTTGGGCCGAGAGCCAGGGGCCGAGCCTTCGATCCTCGGCAGCCACTGCCACAAGCCAGGGTCCGATGTGACGGCGCAAACTTCGCCGCAACCCGACGCGATTGGCGTCCAAAGTCTCCCCGAATGTGCGCGAAGGCGCGCTCCAGAATCCAGCCCCGAGCTCGGCGCAGCGCAAGCGCGGGGGAGAGGGTATCGCCAATTTGCCGGCCGTGGAGGCGGCCGGGATAACGCTGCCCAATTCGCAACCGAAGCGCGATATGCACAGCTCCCGTGGCGGCCGCCTCCGCGGCCGCACTTCCCTATCACCACCGATCCCCGCGCTCGCGCTACGCCGAGCGCGGGGCTGCAATCGGGATAGGGGGGAGCCTCGCGGCCCTCCCCCTCCCACACCACCGTGCGTGCGGGTCCGCACACGGCGGTTCAGCGGTGAAGCCGAGCCGTGAGTCCACGTCTCGACCAGGTTTGCCACTTCGTGTTTCGCCAAGGGCGGTTCGAACCCTCTCGCAGAATGTCCGGGCTTCACCCTTTCGCTCGTGCGCACAGGCCAGTCAGACTGGATTTTCTTTCGCCGTTCGTCCTTGAGATTCACGCTGACATTCCTCCCACCGTTTGGGCCTTCGGGCTTTCGCCTTACTATGCCCGCTGCTGACTTCTGCAGCTCGATCGAGTCGCCTTCCGACTTCCCCAGTCCCGATTCCGGGACAGATGCCTGCAGATCTCCCGAGGTAAGTTCGACCGCCTTCCCTGCGCAATCGCCGAATTTACGCTCTGCGCTCTTGATGAATACGGACTTCGCCATCACAAGCTGGCTCGTCCCGCGCTCACGCCTCATATCCGGTTCTTGTTCATCGACTCGCAGTTTTGCTCCACGCTTCTTTCAGACTGGCCTCGCGGCTTCCTCCTTGCGCTTCGCTAACCTTCACCTCCATCAGGTTGGTAGAAGACTTTCACTTCCGAGCTGTCGAACATGCTCGGCACACTTGTGCGAGCGCGCCTCCGCGCGCGAGGCCCTCGCATGAACACACGGGTGGAAGGGAAGTTAGACTACCCGTGAACCGCCGCGAGTACCGTCGTCGCGCCTCCTGCCGTTAGACGCCCGGCGGGCAGGTGACGGGGACCCACGAGCCGCTGACGAGCTCCTGGCATTCGTGTCCGGCCGGTTCCCCGTTCATGCAGAGTGTGCGGTTGCGCACGCGAAAGTCGCTCGTCGAGCCATAGCTGTTCTCCGAGCCGTCGCACGGGAAATCGTCTTCGCCGACACAGGTCGTGAATGTACCGTCCGAGAAGTAGGTGTAGTCGATTTCCCAGACCAGAGCGTACGCAGAGCTGGCGATGAGCAAGAGCACGAAGAGAAGGGCAACCCGCACAGGCTTTTTCATACGTCCATCATACACTACATATACCCCTGCTGCCAGGCCGCTGGGGAATGTCGGTGGCAGATATTCACTTTCGTACCGCGCGACCCCGAGGCTGTGAGCCGCCGATGGCGAAGAGGTGTCCGGCGTTCTGCGCGTAGAGCCTTCCGTCCGGGCCAATCGAGACGGGGGTGTAGCCGGCGCCGATAGCCAGTTGGAGAAAGATCTTCTCCTGGACGACGCCGCCCTGTCTGATGGCGTAGAGGTTGCCGTCTTCGCTGTTCGCGTAGACCGTTCCACGGTTATCGATCGCCGGCGCGTTCACGCACCACTCGAAACCGTCCGGCTGGTCATTGACGCAGGTCACTTTCCCGTCCGGTCCGCGGCCGCAGGACTGCGTGTTCGTGTTCCTGAACTGCCACTCCTTCTTCAGGTTCGGGTCGAGTTGCGTGATGAAGTAGGCCTCGGGAGTGGAGTAGAAATTCTCCTTCATCACGATCGAGTACGTGCCGCCGTGCTCCCAGACCGCCGGCGTCGTGTCCCAACCGAAATCGTAGGAGCCCAGAAATGCACCGGAGGCGGAGAAATGGACCAGATGTCCCCGCACGCCGTTGTAGCCGGTGTAGGAACCATAGAGAACGGATCCGTCAGGAAGGCTGACCGGCGACGATGTCGAATTATCGTCGACGCGGGCGGAAGGCAACTGGTTGTCGTTCGGATCAACGCCCTGCGTCGCGCCCGGGCGGCAGGATGAGTTGGTTCCTCCGAATGGGATGAGCACGCCGCAACCGTCATTGAGTATGTTGCGCATCGGCGCGCTCCACTTCGGCGTGAGGTCGGCGTTGACCGCGACGATGAACGAATAGCCGGAATTGAAGTTCGTCCGGCCGGCGAGGTAGACCGTGCCGTCGGCGGCGATGGCCGGCGCCGCGTTGATACCCGGACGCACTGACCCGCAGACGCTCGCCGGCGCGACCGCTGTCGGCGTAGGCGGCCAGGGACGGGGCTGCGTTCGATCGAATGTGAGCGTGCACTGATCCGTGGGCTTCGGAGCGTTCGGCGCCAGTGAGGCAAAGTCGATCTTCGTGGCGCTGCCGTCCGGCCGCACACGGACCAGCCAGGCGCCGGTGATGTCCTTCCCCCACGGGTCGGCCCCATCGAGCGAAAATGCGCCGTAGTAAATGTTCCCGGCGGCGTCGGCCGCGGGAACACCGGAGACATAGATGTTCGGATCGGTGGATGCGAACGGATTGATGCGCCGGACCAGGTGGCCGTCGCCGCGGTCGATCTGCATCAGCGTTCCACCCGCGGCCGGCATGTAGAGGAAACCGTTGGCGAGCAGGGAATGGAACACCGGCTCGAAGAAAGCCTGGCCACCAGCCGGCACCGGTTTCCAGTCGCTGGGTGCGGTCCAGCGGTCGGCAAGCGCGCCGCTCGTCCAGCGCAGGTCGTGGATGCTCCAGATCTGCGTCTCCCAGTGATCGGCTGTGTACGTGCCCGACTTGAACTCCATGAAGACGTCGTCGCCGTCGGCGAGCGGGACCTGATAGTGCGGTGGGCCAGACCCCGCTGCCTGCTCCTGGGCAATGAACGGGTCGTAGACGATATCGGAGAGGAGATGCTGCAGCGGTTGCGCGGTTACATTGACACTCCCCGTATGCCTCGGGTTCGCGCCGCTCTGCAGCCACTGCGCATTGGACGGCGTAACGATGAGAGCCAGGAGAACGAGCGGAGCAAGCAGTTTCATTGTGGCTTGATCGTACCCGATCCTCTCTCAACGGGATTTTTATCCGCAGATGTCGCAGATGGAACGCAGATAAAACCCATCTCCCATCTGTGTTCATCTGCGTCATCTGCGGATAAGCCTTTCGAAACTCACCGCTTCTCTTTGACCTCGGTCTCGAAGGCCTGCACTCTGCCGAGGAGCTCGGCGACGGCGTGGCGGCGGTCTTCGACGGCGGCGGCGAGTTGCGTGGTCGGGGCGGAATCGTCTGCCTGGAGGACGCGCAGCATGGCACGCAGCGACTGCGTGAGGCTGCTCAGCGTTTCGTGGTCGGGCGCGGCGGACGGCGGCGCTTCGTCGTCCTCCTCGCCGGCGACGCCGGAGATCGCGGCGGCCTGCTTGCGGAGAGCCTTGACCGAATCGCTTTGCGCGGCGGCGCGGAGTTGCGCGCGCGTCGCGCGGATGCGGCCGCTGACCGCCTCGAGCTGGGCGATGTCGTCGTACATCTCTTTCGACAACGCGAACTGCCGCTGGAGATCGATCGCCTGCGTTTTCACGCGCGGATCGATGTCCACGGTCAACCACTGCTTGTACGTCTTTCCATCGACCGACAGGCGGAGCTCATAGACGCTTGGAAGCACCCACGGCGAACTTGGCGACGGCGCGGTGTCATGCGGCGTCGCCCCGATCGGATAGGCATTGCGCGAGCCGGGGGCCGGCGGATAGTGAAGATCCCACGTAAAGCGGTGCATGCCGGCCGTGGCAGACAGCGCCTTCGCCGGACGGATCCACCACCACGGGATGTTCCCCTCGTCCTTCGGCGCGGGGGTCGGGTCGGTGCTGGCGTAGTGCCGGACCACGCCGCCGGAGCCGTCGAGGATGTCCAGCGTCACCGGTCCGGTGGCGGCAGACGGCAGGTAGTAATCGATGACCGCACCGTCCGGCGGGTTCTGGCCCATCGGTTCATCGGGCGGGAGCGGCGTATCGGTGTTCTTGTTCCAGCGTATCCGCAGGGCGCGCTGCGGCTTGAAGAGCGTCACCTCCGCGATCCGCGCGCGCATCTGCCGCAGCGGCTCGATGTCGTCGAGAATCCAGAACCCGCGGCCGTGTGTGGCGGCGATGACGTCGTCCTCGTGGACGACCAGGTCGCGGATCGATGACGCCGGCATGTTCTGGCGCAGCGACTGCCAGGAATCGCCGTCGTCGATGGAGAACCACACCTGTGTCTCGCTGCCGGCGAAAAGGAGTCCGTGATGCTTCGGATCTTCGCGGACGGCATTGATGGTGGCGCCGTCGGCGATCCCGCTGGTGATGTGCTGCCAGCTCTTGCCGCCGTCGCGGGTGCGATAGATGTGCGGATGCAGCTCATCGATACGGATCGTGTTGATGGCCGCGTAGGCCTCGTTGACATCGGCGTGCGACGCCTCGAGGACCGACACCTTCGCCCACGGCTTCATCGCCGGCGGCGTGACGTCGTTCCACGACTTGCCGCCGTCGCGCGTGACCTGAATCAGTCCGTCGTCGGTACCGGCCCACAGCGTATTGATGTCGATCGGCGACGGCGCCAGCGCGTAGACCACGCCGCGCTGGGTCACCTTCGTTACGGGCGTGTTCACGTATCCGCGCGAGCTCTCGGGAACAGTCCACGTCTTTCGCGTCAGATCGGGGCTGATCTCCGCCCAGCTCTCGCCCCCGTCCGTCGTTTTCCAGACGGTGTTCGCGGCGAAGAAGAGCGCATGCGGATCGGCCTGCGAGAAGACCACCGGCGCGGTGCGCACCGTCCGGTAGCCCCCCTTGCGAAGCGGCTTCGGACTGACGTCCTTGACCTGACCGGTGCGCCGGTCGGTGCGGCTGACTTTGCCGCCGTAAATGATGTCGGAATCGAGCGGATCGGGGACGGCGTAGCCGTACTCCTCCACGCCGACCGGATGCCACTCCCGGAACGTGATTTCCCCGTCATCTCCGCGGCTGGCCACGCAGGCCGAGCCGCTCTCCTGCTGCCCGCCGCAGACGCGGTAGGGGAAGCCGTTGTCGGCGTTGACGTGAAACATCTGCGCGGTCGGCTGGTTGTACCAGGAGCTCCACGACTCCCCGCCGTTGACCGAGACGATGGCACCCTGATCGGAGGCGATCAGAATCGTTTTGCTGTCGTTGGGATTGATCCAGACACGGTGGTAGTCGTCGCCGCCCGGCGCTCCGCGGAACGACGCGAAGGTCTTGCCGCCGTCGGTCGACTTCCAGGTGACGACGTTGGCCACGTAGACGACGTCGGCGTTCTTCGGATCGCTGCGCACCTCGTTGAAATCGCCCGCCCGGCCCCAGATCCGTTCGTCCTTGTTCGCGCGCGTCCACGTCGCGCCGCCGTCGTCGGATCGATAGAGCCCGCCCGTCTTGGCGTTCTCGCCGCAGATGGCGTAGAGCCGTTTCGGATCGGCCTGCGAGACCTCGATGCCGACGCGGCCGATGGCGTCCGAAGGCGGCAGGCCGCCTTTCAGCTCCTTCCACGTCGTTCCGCCGTCGGTCGATTTGAAAAGCCCGCTGGCCGGGCCGGCGAAGTAGGCGTTCTCCCACGGACCCTGCTGCGCCTGCCAGAGCGCGGCGTAGACCGTCTGCGCGTTCGAGGGATCGAGGATCACATCGATGCCGCCGGTGAATTCGTTCTTGTAAAGGACCTTCTGAAACGAACGGCCGCCGTCGGTCGAGCGGAATATGCCGCGCTCCTCGTTCGGACCGTAGGGATGTCCGAGCACGGCCACAAAGAGCCGGTTCGGATCGGCCGGATCGACGACGATCTGCGGGATCTGCTGCGCATCGCGCAGTCCGAGGTGCGTCCAGGTTTTGCCGGCGTCGGTCGATTTGTACATCCCGTCGCCGGTAGCCAGGTCAGGGCGCTGAAGGCCTTCCCCGCTGCCGACATAGAGGACGTTCGGATCGGACTGCGAGATGCCGATGGCACCGATCGAACCGGAGGGCTGATCGTCGAAGAGCGGCGTCCAGATTCGGCCGTAGTCGTTGGTGCGCCACACCCCGCCGTTGTTGACGCCGATGTAGAAAACGTTCGGCTGCTTTGCGACGCCGACGCCGGCAACGGTGCGCCCGCCGCGGAAGGGACCGATCATCCGCCATCGCATCTCCCCGTACGTCCCGGGATCGATCTGCGCGGCGAGAGGAAGGGCGAGCGTGAGGAGGAGCAGGAAGGCAAGCTTCTTCATGGCGCGACATTGTAGATGGGTCTCAAACTCATTTCGCCGGCAACCCAAAGCGGATGCAGGCAAGGGCATGGCAAGCACCGCCCCCTCATCCGGCTTCGCCACCTTCTCCCCCGCTGAAAAGCGCGGGGGAGAAGGCCCTCGATGTTAAGAAAGCGCGAGCTCTTTACCAGATATCCCTGCCTGGTTTCTGCGCACGCGCCTCCAGAATCTTCCGTCGAAGTCTTGCTCGGCGGCGCCCTTTCCTCGAGAGTTAAGGAAACGCGCCGAGGTAGCCCCTGCCTGGTTTCTGTGCACGCGCCTTCAGAAACTCGCGTCGAAGTCTTCAACCTCTCACGCTGGACGACACCCTAACATCGAGAGCCTTCTCCCCCAGCGCTTTTCAGCTGGGGGAGAAGGTGGCGAAGCCGGATGAGGGGGCGGTACTTGGCATGTCCTTACCGGCATCCAGGTTTGTCTAAGGCTTCGCCGCGCTGTGCCTCCGTGATGAATACAATGCCCCGCCATGCGCGTCCTGATTGCGATCTTCGCTCTGCTTCTCCCCATGTCCGCCTTCGCCGCCATCGATCTCGCCAAGCTCACCAAAGACCAGGACGTTGACGGCTTCACCGTCGCCTCCGTCTACCTCAACGATGCGGACCAGCCTGTCGGTGCGCGCTTCATTCATCGACGGAGTGGGTTCACGCTCGATCTGCTGCGGATCGAATCGGTGCCGCAGGCGCATACGTGGGTGAATTCGTTTCCCGTTTCCGATCAGGGGGAGCCGCACACGCAGGAGCATCTCCTGGTCGGGAAGGGGACGACGGGACGGGCGTTCGCAGGGCTCGACACGATGTGGCTCTCGCAATCGAGCGCGTACACCGGGCAGTGGCGGACGAACTACGTCTTCAACACGTCGGCGGGTCCGGAGGTCTTCTTCAAGCTGCTCGACGCGCAGCTCAACGCACTGCTGAATCCCGACTACACCGATGAAGAGATCCGCCGCGAGGTGCGCAACTTCGGGGTGACGGAGAACGCCGACCACACGCTCCGGCTCGAAGAGAAAGGCTCCGTCTACAACGAGATGACCAGCTCCTCGTCGAGTCCCTTCCGACAGCTCTTCCGAACGTCCGGCCAGCTCGTCTACGGGAAGAATCATCCGTTGTCGTACAACGCCGGTGGCGAGCCGTCCGGGATCCGGACGATGCAGCCGTCGGACATCCGCGGCTTTCACGACGCCAACTATTTCCTCGGCAACATGGGAGCGATCGTGGCCCTGCCGCCGGACGTTCCTGTTGCCGAGGCGTTGACGCGCATCGACGCCATCCTCGATCGGCTGCAGAAAAACGCGGCCGTGCGGCCGTCGAAACGGATGGAGGATCAGCCGAAACCGGTTGCCGCGCCCGCCGGCACGATCGCCTTCGCCGACTATCCGAACCGCAATCCGCAGCAGCCGAGCCCCGTCACACTGACCTGGCCGGCCACGCGGATGGATCTCGATGCCGGCGACGAGTTGCTGCTCAATCTTTTCTTCGAAAACATCGCCAGCGACGCCACGTCGAACCTCTATAAGAAGTTCGTCGACAGCAAGACCCGGACGATCGACATCGGCGCGAAGTCGGTCAACAGCCGCGTGAGCGCGGATGAGGGGCATCCGGTATCGGTTTCCTTCGGCGACGTCACCGCAACGAACCTGACTGGCGAGCGGCTGGCCGAGGTGCGCGGCGTCGTCACCGCGGAGATCGCACGCATCGCCGCGCTGCCGGACGGCTCGCCGGAGCTCGAGGAGTTCAACAAGCGGATCGCCGGCCGCGTCGTGGAGATGCATCGCGATCTCTCCAAGTTTGTCAACTCGCCGCCGCTCTTCGGCTTCCGCAACACCGGCTCGGCGTGGATGGATCAGCTCCTGGCGCTGGAGAAAACCGGCACGTTCCGGAAGTCGCTGACGATGAAACCGCAGCTCGCGCACGTGAACGACCTGATCGCCTCGAAGAAAAACTTCTGGCGCGATGCGTTGGCGACGTGGCAGATCACCGGGGTCGAACCGTATGCCGTCGCCGCGAAGCCGAGTCCGGAGCTGATCGCCCGCAATGATTCCGAGCGCGCCGCGCGCGCCAACGCCGAGGCGACGCGCCTGGCCAATCAGTACGGCGTGACCGATCCGCAGGAAGCGATCAAACGCTATCGCACCGACTACGACGCCGAGACGGCGCGGATCGACACCGCGGCGAAAGCGGTCGCTCCGCCGAAATTCGTCGACGCGCCGCCGATGACGATCGACGACGGGCTGAAATTCGCCACCACGAAACTGACCCACGACGTGCCGATGGTGGCCTCGACGTTCGAGAACATGACCAGCGCCACCACCGGCATCGCCTTGCGTCTCGACACCCTGCCGCCGGATGACTATCGCTATCTGGCACTGCTGCCGAACCTGTTGACGCGTGTCGGCGTGATCGACAACGGCAAGCCGGTGTCGTTCGACGAGATGACGGAGCGGCAGCGCAACGAGATCCTCTCGCTCAACGCCAGCTACAGCACGAACACACGCACCGGCCGCGCGGAGCTGGTGATCCGGGGAGCGGGCAACGACCTGAGCGAATCGAAGAAGGCCATCGAGTGGATGCGGCTCGTGCTCGAGCATCCCGACTGGCGCGTGGAGAACCTTGCGCGCATCCGCGACGCCGTCGATCAATCGCTCAGCCAGTTGCGCAACACCATGCAAGGCGCCGAGGAGGGGTGGGTGAACAATCCGGCCGAGGCGTGGCGGAGGCAGGACAGCGCGCTGCTGATGGCCACCAACTCGTTCCTCACCCGCTCGCACAACGCCCTGCGGCTGCGCTGGATGCTGAAGGAAGCGCCCGCCGCCGACCGCGACGCCATCGCCGCGTATCTGACGTCGATCATCACCGCGGCCAAATCGGCGTCGCGCGCCGATCTCAAGGCCTTCATCGCGGCGGCGGCGAACAGCAAAGGGACGGCACCCGAAAGCCTGCAAACCTACGCGGCCGCCTTCGCGCAGCTCTCGCCGGGAGCGAAACCGATCGCCTCCGATGCGCTGCGCGATCTCGACCTGACGCTCGTCGAGATCCCTGACGCCAGCCTCGGCGCCGACTGGGCGCAGCTCGTCACCGACATGCGCGACGATCTGGCAACACCTCCGGCCGAGGTGCTGGCGCGGCTCGAACTCGTGCGGAAACACATCCTGCATGCGGGCAACGCACGGATGTTCATCGCCGGCTCCTCCGCCACGCAGGCTTCGCTGGCTCCACCGATCGCTGGGCTGATCGGCGGACTCGATCCGGCGCCGGTATCGCGCGTGACGATCAATGGCCAGAACCTGGTCGAGGCACGGCTGCGGCAGCGCGGCGCGATCACCGATCCGCCGCCGTTCGTCGGTCTGCTCGCGCCGAATATGAACGGCGGCGTGGCCATCACCTCGGTGACCGGTCCGTCGTACGCCGATTTCGGCGACCGCGAGAAGCAGCTCGATTTCCTGGCCTCGCGCCTCTTCGCCGGCTACGGCGCGCACGGTATCTTCCTCAAGACCATCGGCGCCGGTCTGGCCTACAGCAACGGTCTGCGCGGCTCGGTCGGCGCGGGACGCGTCGGCTACTACGCCGAGCGGACACCGGAGCTGCCGCAGACGATCCGCTTCGTCGTCGGCGAGTTGCGCGGAGGGACGCGCGATGCCTCGCTGGCCGACTACGCCATCGCCCAGGTCTTCGCCGACCTTCGCGGCGCGCAGACATATGAGTCGCGCGCCGAGGCGATGGCCGCCGACCTCGCGGACGGGCAAACGCCTGATGACGTACGCAAGTTCCGCCAGTCGATCCTCACCCTCCGCAAGGACCCAAACCTCGGCAACATCCTTTTCGACCGCAAGGACCGCGTCTACTCGGCGGTGCTGCCGGGCTACGATGGTGCATCGTGGAAGCCGGCGCCGGACGGGATCTACTTCGTCATCGGACCGGACAAGCAGCTCGACGCCTACGACCGCTACCTGCAGACGTTCGGCGGCGCGCTGGTGCGGTTGTATCCGCGGGATTTCTGGATGTGATGGCTGCGCGTTGTCGGTTGTCGGTTATCGGTTATGTCCTCTGCAAAGGACGATCAAGGGATATGAGTCTCTTGGAAGCAAATCCAAGTCCCTACCGAGCGGGTCGGAGTCGCTAACGAAGCGGTCGGAGGTCCTAACGAAGCGGTCGAAGGCCCTAACGAAGCGGTCGGGAGTCCTAACGAAGCGGTCGGAGGCATTAACTTACGACTCGAAGGTGCTAACCGAAGCGGTCAGTGGCACTAACTTACGACCCGGAGGCGCTAACGAAGGGGGTCAGGGGCATTAACTTACGACTCGAAAGCGCTAACGAAGGGGTCAGGGGCATTAAATTACGACTCGAAGGCGCTAACGAAGGGGGTCATTGGCATTAACTTACGACTCGAAGGCCCTAACCGAAGGGCCCAGGGGCATTAAATTACGACTCGAAGGCGCTAACGAAAGGGTCAGGGGCATTAAATTACGACTCGAAGGCGCTAACGAAGGGGGCAGGGGCATTAACTTACGACTCGAAGGCGCTAACGAGCAAAGGACTCCTGTTGCGATACGATCCTCCTGACCCCATGTCCGACGAAGGCACCAAAGTGCAGCGCTTCGACCTCCTCTCGAGCAGCGAGAGCGGTTTGAGCTACGTCCGCGAGAAGCGCGGCGGGACGATGCGGGTGCTGACCGAGAGCGAGCTGGCCGATTTCAACGATCCGCCGCCTTGTCCGCAGTGCGCGGAGCAGTTCGGCTGCGAACATTTCAACTGCGCCGGCGAGCCGATCCTCGGCGAGGACGACATCGAGGCCAGCGCACCGCCCGAGTGGCTGGCCTTCGCCAGGGCCTGCGGCATCAGCCGGGAGGATCTCGATCGCCTCAAACTGATCGAACAGCACGAAGGGGAGTACCGCGTGGCCGCTGGCGCCGACATGCGGACGCAGGAACTGGCGCTGCTGCTGAATGAAGAGCGGTAACGCAAGGCGGTTATCGGTTGTCGGTTCTCGGTTGTCGGAGACAGCAACAAGTGAGGATCCCCCAGCTCCCGATAACCGACAACCGACAACCGTCTCGTCCACCCATCTCTTTGGCCTTCTCCCTGCCGATCTCGCGGCACACCTGCGCGCGAACGGCGTGACGATCCGCGACGCCGAGGCAAGGCGGGTCATGGCGCATGTCATCGCGCATGGCCGTGAGGGATTCCCCGAATCGCGGCCGGTTCCGCGCCTCGTCGAAGAGGCGGTGGGGCGACTCACGACCCGGGCACCGCTGGCGATCGTCGAGCGCGCCACCGATCCCAGCGACGGTTTCGTGAAGTATCTCTTCCGGCTGCACGACGGCGCGCTCGCCGAGGCTGTGCGGATTCCGCTGGAGGCGATGGGCAAGTTCACGGTCTGCATCTCCAGCCAGGCCGGCTGCGCGATGGGATGCACCTTCTGCGCGACCGGCCGACTCGGTCTGATCCGCAATCTCGAGCCGTGGGAGATCGTGGCCCAGTGGACGGCCGTGCGCGACGAAGCGCCGGGCATCGTCACCGGCGCGCTCTTCCAGGGACAGGGCGAGCCGCTGAACAACTACGACGCGGTCATCCGCGCCGCCGAGATCCTGGCCCATCCGTGCGGCGGGCGCATCGCCGCCGGGAACATCACCATCTCGACCGTCGGCCTCGTCCCGCAGATTCTTCGTTTCGCGCGCGAGCAACAGCCGTATCGCCTCATCGTCTCACTGACCTCGGCCATCGACGAGCGGCGCCGCGCCTTGCTGCCATCCGCATCCGCCTGGCCTGTTCGCCAGCTCGCCCAGGCGGTGAAGACGTATCAGCAGTCCTCCGGCGGACGGGCCACGATCGCCTGGGTGGTCCTCGGCGGAATCAACACCGGCGCCGACGAGGTGTCGGCGTTGCGTACGCTCTTCGACGGAGTGCCGCTGCGGCTGAATCTCATCGACGTCAACGACGCACGCCCCGACGGCTACCGCCGCGCCACCGACACGGAGCTCTCCGCATTCCGCAACGAGCTCCGCACCCTCGGCGTCCCCATCGTCCGGCGTTATTCAGGCGGCGCGGCGCGACATGCGGCTTGCGGGATGCTTGCGGGGATGCGCAGTGCGGTTGCGCGGTAGCGAGGTTACGTAGGTCGGACTCTCCAGTCCGACCGGTACTTGCGCGGCGGTAGATTGAATCCCTTTCCCACGTCACGCGGTTTCAATCGACACCCTCCCAAGTACCGGTCGGACTAGAGAGTCCGACCTACGTTTTGAGCGGCGGTAGTGGCGCGGTCTCGCGGTGTGGGGCTTCACGATCGCCGCGAGACCCCGCAACCCCGAGACCGCGCAACCGCGAACCTACGCCCCGCCCGAATCGTCCGCCGAAGGTCCGTAGATCGACGGCACCTTGCCACCCATCGGACGGATGTAGGCGCTGAGCTGGCCACGGTGATGGATGGAGTCGAGGAAGAAACCCCAGAAGATATCGCTGACGGTGGCCTTCCAGGCTTCCTGTCCACCGAAGAGGAAGCGTCCTTCGCCATCCCATCTGGCGTCTTCCATCGAACCGACGACAGAACGCAGCCGTTCGGCATTCGCCTCATACGCGGCAACGATCTCGTCCAGCGACGCCGGCCGCGGCTTCGCTTCCCAATTGATGGCGCCACTCTCGTCGACCTCGGAGAGCACGCGCAACTCCTCGGCCAACTGCCAGGCAAGATCGCCGGCGCTGGACGAGCGCTCATGCGGCTTGTAATCGAGCTTGTCGGCCGGCAACGCGCGCAGCACGCGGACGAATGCCGGTTGATCCGGCTCCCAATGCTGAAGATAAAACGAACGATTCGACATCGGCTCTGCTCCTCTTTTTCTTAGTCCTGAAGGTGTCGTGAGTTTATCGTGAGGAGCGAGCTTCCGGCTACATTCGCGTACTGCATGCGGCGAAGTTCTCCTCAGCGTAGAGTGGCGATCCACTCCCGCAACTCCCGATACAGCGCCGCCAGATCCTCCGCCTGGTAGTTCGCGTTCAACCCGCTCGGGTTGGGAAGGATCCAGATGCGCGCGTCGCCGATGCATTCCTCCTGCAATCCCATCTTCGCTTTTGGCCGGCCGAAGCCCGTGCGGTAGGCGCCGATACCGACGATGGCCAGGACGCGCGGGCGATAACGGCGGACTTTCGCTTCGAGGATGCGGGCACCCTCGACCAGCTCCGCGGGCGTCAGCTCCGCGGCCGTGGCGGTTGCCCGCGCCACGACGTTCGTGATCCCGCAGCCGTGCCCCAGCAACTGGCGCTGCTCCGACGGATGGAACAGCCGTGGAGTGAAGCCCGCCCTGTGAATAGCCGGCCAGAAGCGGTTGCCGGGGCGGCCGAAGTGCTGCTGGACGGCGGCGGTGTAGAGGCCGGGGTTGATGCCGCAGAAGAGGACGTCGAGATCGCGGGCGATGACGTCGGGGAGCGTCGTGCCGGCAGCGGCGGCGAGATCGGCTTTGGTCGGCTTCATTCGATGCGCACGACCGCGTCGGCGACTTTCGGGAAGCGCGTCAGGACCGCGGGATCGTGGCCGGGGATGATGAAGCGCGGATCCTTGACCAGCGTCTTCATCCTGTCCTGTGCGGCGAGGTTCGAGGCGGCATCGAAGGTCTGGGCGATCGGCAGGTGCTTCTCGAGATTCTCGTAGAGGTACATGTTGTCCGAGGCCAGGACGATCGGGCCGGGCTTGCCGGTGACGCCGACGTACTGCGACGCCCAGGTGTGCCGTCCGCCGGTGTAGACGCGGATGCCGGGAAGAATCTCGCGGTCGCCGTCGATGAGGTGGAGGCGCCCTTCGGTGTTGGCGCGGAGCAGGAAGGCCATGTCTTCGAGCTCGATGCCGCCATGTTTCCCTTCGGGCTGCCACGCCTCGCCGGTGTAGTAGCGGTACTCCTCTTTCTGGATCCAGATCTGCGCTTTCGGGAAAAGATCCGCGCCGTCAGCGTGATCCCAGTGCGCGTGCGTGAGGATCACATCGGTGACCTCCTCCGGCTTTACCCCCGCGCGGGCCACCGCCTCGTCCGGGCGAATGAAGTCCGTCACCTTGAAGCTCTTGAAGAACTGCGGCCGGTAGAAGCCGGTGTCGACGACGATGTTGCGTCCTCCGCCGCGGACGAGCCACACCATCATGGCGATGTCGATCTTGCGCGACTCGTCGGCTCCCTTAATCAGACTGGCGACCGGAAACCCCGGGATAGTCGCGTACCGGATCGCGTAGACGTCGTACTGCGGCGTCTGGGCAGCGGCGACGGAGGCGGAGAGAAGAAACGCGATGGTGGCGATGATGCGGCGCATGGAGGGCATTGTAGTGACAGAAGGTATCGGTTATCGGTTATCGGTTGGCGATGTTATCGGTTCTCGGTTATCGGTTCTCGGTTGTCGGTTCCCGGGGCGGCCGGAGAGTCGCCGATTCTCCTGACTCCTGACTCCACCGATAACCGATAACCGACAACCGACAACCGATAACCGAGTCATCACTTCTGCATCACGATCTTCCCCTCCCTCACCGCCTTCTCCTCCTCGACGCTCGCGCATTCGACGGTGAATGATCCGTGCTTCGGATCGATGGTGTCGTTGAGCCTGGCCTGCCATTCCGCGGGATCGGCAGGCCCTTTGACGAGGATCAGCCATTCGAGATGGGGCAGCGGGCGGTGGCGCAGGTCATTGCGCTCGATCGCCCCCTGACCGTATTCGATATCGGTCCCTTTGACGGCGGTGTAGCGGGCTTTCAGCAGTACGTCATCATGCATGGCAGTGGCCTCGGGCGCATGCAGCGCCAGCAGCAGAAGAATCGTAATCATCGTTGATTGGGTGCAACGGGAGTTGAGAGCGCGGAGGATGCGCCCGTGTGGGGAGACGGAAGGATAGCACACGTAGGCCGGACTGAAGAGTCCGACCTACGTGCACCTTGTTCTAGCTACCGGTCATTAAACAGCTCGATGAACTCGTATACGTAGTTCCCGGTGCCCAGGGCGTCGGAGAACTCGTTGATGAAGACGCCGCGGTTGCAGGTGGTCAATCCACCTGTTCCCGGTGTGCCGGACGTCGAGGCGCGATGGAACCAACTGCTCAGCGTTCCTACCGCGCCGCAGGTGGCGCGCTCGAAGTCGAAGCCGGCGTTGGTGTCCATGGCCACAGTCGGACCGTCGATCGTGGTCGTGCCGTTCTTCAGCGTGTAGGTCTCGCTGCCGTTGATCTGCGGCATCGTGTCGGCGGAATTGATGTAGACGACGTTGGCGGCGAGGGTCACGCCCCAGAATGTCTGGAATGCGGCTTTCGTGGCGTTGCGGGCCACGATGACGTAGCCCTTCGACGGGATCGTCGTTCCGGCCGGGATCGTGTAGTTCAGCGTTGCATTGGCCTGGATCAGCGTCCAGCCGCCGATGTTGACCGGCACGCCGTTGCTGACCGTGACGCCCACGGCGGCCGATGTACCGACGTTGAGCGCGGCGTCGTACGCCTTCGATGTCAGCGAATGCGAGCCGTTGGTAGCCGTGGTTGTGTCCCAGCTCCAGGAGTATGGCGAGGTGGTGTCGGTCGATTTCAGGACGCCGTCGAGATAGAACTCGACCTTCGTCACGCCGACGTTGTCGGATGCCGAGGCGGTCACGGACGTCGTGCCGCTGACGGTTGCACCCGCGAGCGGCGCGGTGATCGACGTCGTCGGCGGGGTGATGTCTCCGCCGCCACCGGAATCGTCGATGGTGAAGCTGCGCGGCAGGCCTGACGCGGCCAACTCGTTCGGACCCTGATGGACCAGGCCGTCGGCGGAGACGGTGAAGATGCTGACGCCGTCGGTGGTGACTTTGATGTTGCCGACGCAGAAGCCGGAGTGGCTGGTGTTCGTGCCGGACGGGTTTCCTTCCTCGGTCTGCAGCACGAACGCCGGCGGGGCCGTCGTACAGCCGCTGGTGCCGAGGAGAACGCTGTCAACCACCTTGGTGCGCGGAAGATCCCAGCCGGTCGTTTCGCCGTCGCCGACGCCGATGATGGCCACCGCCGGTTTGGCCATGTTGAAGTACGTCGGATTCGTGCTGCTCTCGCTGCCGTGATGGTTGACGTGCAGCAGATCGATGCCGCCGGCGCTGATGAGCGGATGCGCGCCGCCGGGAGAGATGGCGGTGATGACCGAGGTCTCCACGTCGAGCTGCAACGTGCCGCGGCCGGTACACGAGTCGGGGCCGCCACCCAGGTCGCTGGCCCAGAGGTAGTCGAAGCCGCCGTACTTGATGAGCAGGGCGATCGACCGGTCGTTCTCATCGGTCACCGGTACCGTCGCGCCGCCGATGATCGAGCCGTTGTTGGCAATACAGGTGAGGGTGGCACCGCCGCCGAGGTCGATGACCGTACCGACCGGCATGACGATCGGCACGCCGGCGGTTGTCCCCGCCGAGGCGGCGTTCCAGCCGTCGGCGCACGACGATGCGTAGGTCGAGCCGTTGTAGTACTGCTTGGTGTGGATGTTGTACCCGGCCTGGATGACTTCATCGAGACCGCCGATGTGATCGCAATGCTGGTGACCGCCGATGACGTAGTCGATGCCGTTGGCCGGCTGCACGCCGATCGATTTCAGATACGGGACGACGTACGCCGTGCCCATGCCGGTATTGCCGGCTTCCATCAGGACGGTAATGCCGGTCGGACCTTTGATGAAGACCGAGCCACCCCATCCGACGTCGATGTAGTGGATCTCGAGGTTTGCCGCGGCCATGGGGAGTGCGACGAGGAACAGCAACACCGGGATCAGGGACCGGAAAAGTCTCATCATTTCTCCTCTTTCTGTTGTGACTCTTGGGGAGCGTGTGGATCCTGGCGCGGGTGACAGGATACGGCCTACCCGCCCTACTTCTTGATCGTTTTCGCTAAGTATGCACGAATATGGGCGTGCGTTTCCGGTGAAGCCCACACGGCGTCGATTTCGTCCGCCGAGGCGACGGCGATGTGGGAGGCATCGCGGAGGTACGGCTCGCGGAGCTGGCGCTTGGTCAGCCGGAAGGTATCGCGCGGAATCGCGGCTAGCGTTTGGGCGGCGGCGTGCGCACGGTCGAGGAGGTCGCCCGCGGCCGGCGTCTCGTCGATGATCCCGATACCTCTCGCGGCCTCGGCGTCGATCGTCCGTCCGAAATAGATCATCGATTGCAGATGCTGCCTGGGCACGGCAAAACGGACGATGGCCATTGCCATGGGCGGAAACGGAACTCCGACCAGCCCCTCCGGGACACCGATGCGCCCCCCGCTCATGAGCCGGTGATCGCAGGCGAAGGCGAGGATGGCCCCGCCGGCGATGGCGTGACCGTTCACCGCGGCAACCACCGGCTTCGGAAAAACGAAGACGCCGCGCAATGCCGCATCAAGTGCCTCGACGAAGTCCTGGATGTACTCACCGCCCGTGTTGACCATGCGCGGCAGATCGACTCCCGCGGAGAACGTCGAGCCGGTCCCGGTAAGGATCACGGCGCCGACGCGGTCGTCCGCGGCCGCGTCCTCGAATGCGCGCTGCATGGCCAGACAGAACTCCAGGTCGAGCGCACTCACTTTCCCATGAGCCATGCGGATGGTGAGGATGCCGCCGGTGAGGTCTTGTTCGAGCATGGAGGAATGATAAGGGTTGCGGGGTTCGGAGTTGCTGGGTTGCAGAGTTGCTGGGTTGCTGGGTTGCTGAGCGGAGGTCTACACCGCGAGACCCCGCAACCGCGAGACCGCGCAACCCAGCGACCCTCAGTCCACGACCGCGGGACCCGACATCCTTCCCTGCTCGATGGCGCGAAGACGGGCGATGCGCTCGCCGGGGTCGACGCCCTCCATGGCTCGATATCGCTGGACGGCGCCTGAGGCCTGCGATGCCTTTCCCGGCTGCGGCGGATGTTCGAGGTGCAGAACGGGCAGGTATCCGAATCGGTAGATGCTGCCGGCAAACGCGGCGCGATCGATGAAGTCGTTGTCCTCGCCGCCCCAGCCGACGTAGGACTCGTCGAATCCGCCGATGGCGTCATAGGCATCACGCCGGGCCACGATGCTGATGCCGCCGACGAGGTTCTGAACGACCAGCGCGGGCACGCCCCGTGGCGGCGCGCCCGTCACGAAGACGCGCGCCGAGGAATCCGCGTCGAGGTAGTAGATGAAGCGTTTCAGATCGACGAACGAATACCCCTCCTCCACGCGCTGCACCGCCTCATAGGCGTAACGCTCGGGGATGAGCACATCGTTGTCGTGCAATACCAGGATGCCACTTTGCGCATGACCGGCGGCGATGTTGAACGCCCAGGAGCGGCAGTACTGCAGATCAGGGCGGGGAAGCGGCGTGTGAAGGTAGCGAACCCACGGTGGCAGGTACCTCTCGACCTCGGGCGCCACCGATTGCTCGATGACGAGGCATTCGAAGGCAACGCCGGTCTGCCCGGCGATGCTGCGCAGCGTCGCCAGAAGATGCGGCAGCCGGCCGGTGCCGCGGTGGCCGATGAGGAAGGAGACCCGCGGAGGGCCGCTCATCGGCGCCGGTACGTCACGCATGGCGATCGGCCATCGGTCCAGCGATCGCCGCATCAGACGCGCCGCCGTCGACGGCAAGACCTTGCCGATGTGCAGATCGGAGGCGAAGCGCCAGTGGCATTGCACCCCGCGCTCGTTCATCGAGATCGTCTCGCGGCGGTTGCGGATCTGCAGCCACGGCTCGGGACGGCCATTACGAGCTCTGATGCCGCGCATGCGCAACTCGAACGGCACCCAGTCATAGACCAGGGCGCCGATCAGGTGCCGGAGGCTGACCTTCACGGCGCCGATTCTAACCGCTCGCCCGCGTTACTATCCCTGACCGATGGGCGCGAAGCTGGTGACGACGATCATCCCGGTCTTCAACCGGCCGGCTCTGCTCGCCGAGGCGGTGCAGAGCGTCCTGGCCCAGACGTATCGCCCGATCGAGATCATCATCGTCGACGACGGCTCGACGGACGAGACGCCGTCGGCCGCCGACGCGCTGTCCGCGCGGCACGAGGGAATCGTCCAGGCGATCCACATCGCCAACGGCGGACCCGGACGCGCGCGCGAAGCAGGCCGCCTGGCCGCGTGCGGCCACTACATCCAGCACCTCGACAGCGACGATCTGCTGCTGCCGGGCAAGTTCGAACGGCAGGTAGCCGCGCTGGAAGCATCGCCCGAATGCGGTGCCGCGTACGGCTGGACGCGCTTTCGACATCACGACGGACGCGTCGAGCCACGCCCGTGGAAACGATCGGGCCAGCGAATCGAGACGATGTTCCCCTCGATGCTGACCATGCGCTGGTGGGATACGCCGACGCCGCTCTACCGCGCCTCGCTGATCGCCGCGGCAGGTCCGTGGACCGGCCTCCGCATCGAGGAGGATTGGGAGTACGACTGCCGGCTGGCCGCCGGCGGGGTCCGTCTGGCCTGGTGCCAGGAGTGGGTGTGCGAGGTGCGCGAGCACGAGCCGGTTCCACTCACGCCGGCAGCCATGCGCGATCGCGCCGGCGCGCATGCGCTGGTCTTCGGGCACGCGCGCCGGGCAGGGCTCGATCCGGCATCCCCCGAATTCCGGCAGTTCGGGCGGGAGCTTTTTCACATCGCCCGCCAGTGCGGCGCGGCCGGACTCATCGACGAGTCGAAGGAGCTTCTGGCTCTGGCGCGGGAGATCGACGACAGGCGCGATCTGCGCGCCTATGCATTTCTGGCCGGAACCGTGAGCTGGCAGTTCGCCGGCCGCGCCGCGGGCTGGCTCGACCGGCTGCGGTCAGCGTTCTCACGATGACCGGCGCCGCGGCATGGATCGGTAGATCATCCACGCGCCGGAGCGGTTCACGGGAGTCCAGAAAGGCGATGACACCTGGCGCGGGACCACGAGGTAGTCCGCTTCGCCGGCGATCTGGCTTGCGACGGCGCTATTCGCAGGATCACGAAGGAACGTATCCCAGAGCGCGGCGCGACGCGGCACGGAAGATCCGATTGCCGGAACGAGATACGGCTCGGTATTCGGCGTCGGCAGCCAGACCCGCCGCTCCGCGATCCAGAGTGTGGGGAGCTCCTCAGCCATCGTGAGGCCGCCCGGATCGACCACGATGGAACGCGGCGGCGTGTTGTCCCTGAGCCAGATCAGGGCGTTGTAGTAGTCGAGCGGGATGGCCACGCTCCGCGATCGTGATCCCGTGATCCGGTAATACGGAAACTGCAGGATGTAGACGAAAGTCTGAACAGCGCCGAGAACCACGAGGACCGAGGCCAGGATCGTCTGCCAACGTGGCAGCGTGCCGATGAGCCATCGTTCGATCGTGGGGGCAATGAGCGGTGCAAAGGCGACCGCCAACAATGAGCCAACCTTCATCGAGAAGTCGATCTGACCCGTGTTACTGCCCGCGACATAAAGGAACGAAGGCACGGCGATCGATGTAACGATCAAGACGTGAAAGAACGTCAGGGACTTCCGGCCGGCCCTGACCAACGCCATGACCAGCAGCCCCCACAATGGCAGCATCCCCAGGATCACCAGCCGCAGGAACTGGCCCCGGTCAAAGGCAACGGCGGCGTGACGGGCGCCGCCGGAGCTCAAAACATGAATGGCAAAGAACATCGCCACCGCCGCGCCACCTGATATCACCGCCCAGGCCAGCACGACCAAAGGCCGCTCGATCCTCCCGAGAACCAGCCAGATGATCAGCGCGGCCACGAGCGGGAGGAGCAGCGTGACGCTGTAGCCGATCACCATCGACAGCGCGGCCGTTCCCAGAATGAGATCGGCCATGCGCCGCTCGCGATTCCAGCGCTCCACCTGCATCGCCGTGAACAGCACCAGCACCAGCGCGAAGGTGTTGTTGCCGAAGACGATCATGCTGTTGACCGGGGAGAGCAGCAGATGGTTGCGCGTCGGCATCGCCAGCCAGCCGAGTGAAAACCGCGCCGCCACCGCCTGGTAGTAGTACACCGTGAACGGCGCGAAAAGAGCCACGCCCATCGCCAGTTGCGCCGTACCCAGCCTGCTCTGGGGATGGCACGTGCCGATGACGGTGACGGTGACGAGCGTGTGTACCAGCAACAATGCCATCAGCAGGTTACAGAGGATCAGGGCGTTGAAAGCGGGGATGGAAGCACCGCAGAAGTCCGCGAGAGTCGCCGGAAGTGTGAAATACAGCCAGTGGTAACTCACCGGACCACCGTCCGTGACCGCCGCCGCCGGCAACAGAGCCGAGGCACGCAATGTCGCCACGGCCGTCACGAGATTGCCGAAGTCGATGGCGAAGAGACCGTGGAAGAGCACGTCCTTGCCGGCGCGGACGGCGTATCCGAGCCATGTGACGGCGAACAGCATAGGAAGCACGATCAATACGACGAATCGCGATCGTTTCAACGCCGGACCGAGCTCCTCGATCGTGGCCCTGACTGCCGCGAACTTCGCCGCGGCGCCGACGAGAATCGCGCAGGTCACGACATCGGTAATCGCTGGAGCGAACGGCAGGAGCTTGCGCACGAAGAACCAGGGCACGGCCAGCATTACCACCAGCACGCCCGCGGCGGTGAGCCGAAGATCGGGAGGCATCGTCCGCAAGTGCGGAAGGCGCACGATCAATGCACATGCGGGCACCAGAAAGCCGGCAAGGAAGAGCAGGAAGACGAGTGCCGTCAGGATCCCGCCGCCGAGGTGGACCAGGATCACCGCATCGAGCAGCACCACGGCGGCAACGATCGTCTTCCTCATTGGGGACTCATCCGGGGGCACTCGATCACCGGCGGCATGAAAGGATGGCATCGATCACGCGGCTCTGATCGGAGTCGGTGAGGTTGTTGTAGAACGGAAGGCGAAGGAGCCGGTCGCTCACGCTCTCGGCTACCGGGCACTGGCCGGCACGCCCTCCGAAGCGCATCCCCATCTCCGAGGAATTGAGCGGCAGGTAGTGAAAGACCGCGAAGATGTTCCGCTCGGCAAGATGGGCGATCATCGACGTCCGTTCTTCCATCGACGGGAAGACGATGTAGTACATATGGAACGGCTGCTGGCAACCGTCGGGAACCGCCGGTGTCTGAACGCCTTTCCTAACCGCCCAATCGGCCAGCTCCAGGTCATAGTTCTCCCACACGCGCCGCCGTTTGGTCTGGATGACTTCGGCTTTCTCGATCTGGCCGACCAGATACGCGGCCAGCATGTCCGAAGGGAGATAACTCGACCCGATGTCAACCCAGGTGTACTTATCGACCTGACCGCGGAAGAAGCGGCTGCGGTTGGTCCCCTTTTCGCGGATGATCTCCGCCCGCTCGACGAGCGCGGGATCGTTGATGACCAGCGCTCCCCCTTCGCCGCAATTGATGTTCTTGGTCTCGTGAAAGCTCAGCGTGGCCAGGCGTCCGAAGGTGCCGAGAGGCTTGCCGTGATAGCTGCCGAACAGACCGTGAGCATTGTCTTCGACCACGTCGATCCGGTGCCGGTTGGCGATCTCCATGATCACATCCATGTCGCAGGCGATGCCGGCGTAATGGACCGGCGCTATGGCCCGCGTCCGCGGAGTGATCAGCCGCTCGATGGCCGAATCGTCGATGTTGAGCGTATCCGGACGGATGTCGGCGAACACCGGCACCGCTCCCCGCAGAACGAAGGCATTGACGCCGGAGACGAAGGTGAAGGAGGGGACGATCACCTCATCACCGGGCCGTACATCGAGAAGGATCGCCGCCATTTCAAGGGCATGGGTGCAGGAGGTGGTCAGCAACACCTTCGGCGAACCGATGATCGATTCCAGCATGGCGTTCGCCTTCTTGGTGAAGATTCCGTCGCCCGAGATATGTCCCGCGTCGATCGCCTGGCGCGCCAACTCGATTTCCCGCCCCTCGATGGAGGGCTTGTTGAAGGGAATTGCGGTCATACATCTTCTCCCAGGTGGTTCGCGGAGCCGGAGACGTTCGCTCGGATCATCAGTCGTGATCGTAAGACGGATAGCGAGGTTTAGCCAGACGAATGCGCACTCGTCCGACGCCACTCCCGGTCACTGATCGGAAGAGTCTTTTGATGACCGGCACTCTCATCGTTCAGCGGCGTTCGCGCCCTGAACACGGTCGACCACATAGCGCTGAAACGCGTAAACGCGCTCCTCGCGGGAGCTCAATACTCCTCGCTGATCGCTGTGACGGAGTCCACGGTGAACCTCGCTCCAGATACCGACGTCTTCGTTCATGATCTTCCGCGCCATGCGGGTTAGTGCCACTCGGAATGCCTGCTGGATCGGTCGATTGATGACAGGGAGTCTGATATCGCGGGGCAGAAAACCCATGCTGACGAGCCGAGTGCGCTCCGGTCCGAGCGGCTCAACGACAGAAAACAGCGAATAGACCTCGCGAAGTTCGAAGAGGTGGTTGGGAAACACGTGTACGTGTTTCGCACGCTCGAAGTGCACTGTTTTCGAAGTCAGGCTCGTCAGCGTTCGGAACGCTGCTTCGATCAGAGAGCTCCCCATCGGTGCGATATCCAGGTAACTACTGAATGCGGGCTCCAATCGGTGATCGTGATGTTCCTCCTTTTTGTAATCCATGAATGTGCCTGGATGGAGCATTGGCACGTGGTAGCTCTCGACGGCGTTTTCGATGATGACCTTCCAATTGACCGGGTATTCGTTAGCCCAGCGCCATATGACACGATGATTCCCAAAAAAGTAATCGAGCTCCTCGGACATGTCACCCAGGGTCTCGCGCAGCGAGGAGGCCTCGGCATTGAAATTGATGAATAGCAGCGAGCCGATGGCCTCGATCCGGCAGCGACCTAGTCCCAATTCTTTTGCACGAATTCCCCTGAACGAGGCTCCATCCGTGATTTTCGCGACCTGACCCTCGTCCCCGTACTCCCACCCATGGTACTGGCACTGCAGGGTATCGCGGTGACCTCGCCCAAGCGGCACGACACAGGAGTGCCGGTGAGCGCAGACGTTCCTGAATGCATTGAACTCGCCGCCGATGTTGCGGCATACGACCGGCATACCGAGCACCTCCACGCCGAGGTAGTCACCAGGGCTGGCGAGTTCCTCGACGAGGCCGACAAAATGCCATTCCTTGTCGAAGATCTGTGACAGCTCCTGTCTGAAAAACGCGTCGCTGGAGTAATCCCGCGGGTTGAGTGGGTGTTCGAGCTTTGTATGATGATGGAACATCGCCGTCGTTTACCTGACCTCTTTGACTGAGAACTGCGGTCGTTCGTTATTGAGAGAGAAGATACGGCTGATGTATTCGCTGATGATGCCGAGAACGAGCAGAATGATTCCGCCCACAAAGAAGATCGTGACGGCCAGCGAAGACCAGCCCACCGGCACCGAGTAAATGAGTCCCCGGATGAGGAAAATCACGCCAAACGCGAAACTGACAGTGGAGCTGAAAATGCCGAGATAGATGACCCAGCGCAGCGGCAGGATCGTGAAGTTGAAGAACATGTGGGTAGCGAGACCGATGAGCTTGAAAAACGTGTAGCCCGATTCTCCCTCTCTTCGCGGCTCGTGGCGCACCAGCGTACGTGAGATGTACTGCGTATACCAAAGCAGCAGCCCGTCAATGAAAACGAAGCTCTGCCGGTGAGATCGCACCCTCTCGATCAGCCAGCGTCGGATCAGCCGGAAGGACGAGCCCTTTCCTTTCCCACCGAACGTGACCTCACACGCTTTCTGGATTGCCAGGCTTCCAAGATTCTGAACGAAGCCGTGCTGTTTCTCGGCGAAGTAACCGTAGACCAGATCGGCGCCTGACCGTTCCTGTTCCTCGATCAGCTTGTCAATGTCCTCGGGCAACACCTGGAGGTCGTCGTCAATGGTTACGACGAATCTGCCGTGCGTGTGATGGAAACCGCAGAGAGTGGCGTTGTGCTGGCCGAAATTTCGGGCCAGCTTGACGGCGATGATCTCCGAGGGGTGCTGCGCTTTCAGATCGCAGATCACTTTCCAGCTCGCATCTCCGCTATAGTCATCGACGAAGATTACCTCAAACGACCGCCGCGTCGCCGCGAACGCCTTTTGAATCCTGGCGAATAACTCAGCCAGCGTCTCCTCGCTATTATAGACCGGAACGACGACGGAATAATCGACGGGCCGGCCTTCTGCAGATGGCATCATCTCTGTGTCCATTCTGATTAGAATTGCGCGATACAACCCGCCCACGAGTAGCCGACTCCGAATCCAACCAGCATCACGCGGCTGCCCGTTCGCACGCGTCCTTCTGCAAGCGCCTGAGACAGGGCGATGGGAATCGTCGCCGAAACCGTGTTGGCACTGTGAGTCACCGAGACAAGGAATTTCTCTTCCGGCAGCTTCAACTTCTTACGCAGCGCTTCGAGTACATACCGATTGGCCTGGTGAAACACGTACAGGTCGATCTGCTCCTCGCGAAGGTTCGCCTTCGCCATCAGGTCCGCGACGAGCCGGGGAATGCGCTGAAGAGTGAAGCGGAAAACCTCAGCGCCGTCCATGTAGAGCGAGTCCTCGTTTCGTGTGTTGCCTCCCTCATCACGAACCTCGATAGGGTGGGCCGAGCGCTGCTTTCGCATTCCGCCCGAGGGCACGATCAGGTTTGGACCGCCGCTGCCGTCGGTGCCGAATACGAATGGGCCGAGCGCCGCGCTTCCCCCGCCGACGCTGATCAGCGTCGCCGCTCCGCCATCGCCAAAGATGGTGCGCGCGCTCTTGTCGGAAGGATGGATGAATTTGCTGTAGGTCTCAGCCGTGATCAGCAGAACATTGCGAGCGTCTCCGCTCTCGATCAATCCGCGAGCCAGGCTCAGCCCGTAAACGAACCCCGAGCAGCCGAGATTGAAATCGAGCGCGCCGGCCGTGGTGGGAATGCCCATGCGCTCCTGCATCAGGCACGCCGAGGTGGGGAGAAAGTAGTCAGGGCTCTGGGTGCAGAAAAGAAGGAAATCGATGCCGGCCGGATCGATCTCATGTTCGGCGAACAGGCGACGCGCACTCTCGACGCCGAGATCGGACGAACAGGTTTGGTCGTCCACAATGCGGCGTTCGACGATCCCTGTCTTAGCGGAGATTTTCTCGACCGACCACCCAGGGAACTGCTCATGGAGGTCGGCATTGTTGAGAACCTTGGGCGGCAGGTAGTAGCTGATCGCCTGAATGGCAGACCTTATTGGCATGTGTAGCCGCCATCGAGGATCAAGGTGATGCCTGTAATCCAGCGGCCCGCCTCAGACAGCAGGAAGATCGCTGCGTTTGCAACGTCCGCGGGCATACCAAAGCCGAGAGGATAGAGTTTGCGATGCTCCATCATCGATTCGGAGGATACGAAATCCTCGGTCTGTGTGGCCATCGGAGTCTCGACCATCGCCGGCGCGAGGCAATTGGAACGGATGCGTCGTGGTGCCAATTCCAGAGCGAACACACGCGCGCTCGCGATGAGAGCTGCCTTGCTTCCTCCATATGCCGCAAGGGCCTTTGCACCGTACAGGCCTGCCGTGGAGGCGATGAACACAATCGAAGCCCCATCTCCCAATTTCTTGCTTTTGAGAAGCATTTGCGTGAGGAGAATGGGCGCTTCATAATTGATGGAATATATCTCGCGCAGATGCTTCTCTGAGAGGAACTGAACTGGTACGTGTTTGGTTATCCCGGCGGAATGAAGGACTCCATTCAATCGTGGCAGAGCCTCGACGAGTGCATTTCTCTGATCCGCCTGAGTCAGATCGGCGCACACCCTGATGTGACCTTCGCCCTGGAGCATCTCCAACGCGGAATCGAGACGGGAAACGTTGCGGCCGACGGCAACGATACGGCCGCCCATCTGCGAGATGCTGATACATGCCTGCCGTCCGATCCCGGAGGACGCACCGGTCACGAGAACTGTCTTGCCTTCGAGGGAAAAGGGATTCGTCATACGGGAGCGACCTCGCCGACCTGCTTCAGGTAGGCTCCTTGAAATGCGTGAATCCTGCGCTCCTCGTCACTGAGCAGTCCCGTTCTCGACGTTTCGGAGATGCCTAGCTGTACCTGTTCGCAAATCACCTTGTCCTCGTCGAAGGTCTTGTTCGTCAGCTCGACGACTTCCGCCCGCATTGCCTTCACTAGCGCCTGCTCCGACCGCGAAAGGTCGCCCAACTTCGGCTCAAAGACATAGACGTCGATCTCGGTATGCGCCGGCCCCAGCGGCCGAATGAGATTGACGTTGAACGACGTTCCCTGAGCGCTGGCGATGGTGACATTTGGAAACACCAGCTGGTGCATGTAGTCGTCGGTCCGAAAAGACCTGGACCTGAATGCCTGCATCAGTCTGTCGCGTGCGGCGCTTTGCTTCTCGGCGATCGTGGAACGGAACGACGAGTGAGGCCCCTGAAAACCAAACGACGTACCTGCGATCCCAAGCTTCCTGAGGCTATGGTGATGGACCTGATTGACATGATATGCCTCGAGGGTGTTCTCGACGACCACCTTCCAATTCGCCCTGAATTGCATGCGGTAACAGCTCAGTTGTTCGCCGATGGCCGCGCCGACGGCGTGTACATTTTCGTAGGCTTCGCAAAGGAAAGCGCGCAATGAGGGCCCTTCCGACGACCTCCGGATGAATATGAAGGAGCCGCAGACTTCGAGATGATACGCTTCAAGCGTGATTTCAGCCGGAGATGAGAGATCTTCCGGATCGAACATCGACCTGTTGGGGATTCCCATAGCCAGACCATCGCAACCGTACGTCCAGCCGTGATACGGACACCGAAGCGGTCCGCTGCCACGACCTTCCGCGTGGATGCGGCTTTGTCTATGAGCGCAGACATTATGGAATGCCCGAAGCTCACCGTCGAAGTTCTGGATCACGACCGATCTGTCATTGACGTTGACGACCACATAGTCGTTGGGGCCACGGACATCAGATGTGAACGCCACCAGTTGCCAGGACGCTTCGAAGAGGCGGCGCTCTCGGGTGAACAGTTGTTCGTCCCAATAAGAGGCAGCCGGTAAGAGCGACTTCATCCTCTAGACCTCGACGACCGGTGGGCAGGCGATCCTGTTTGTCTCGAGATATATACTTGCCCAGGAGAGTCCGACACCAAAACCGGATAGTACCAGCGACATTTTGCCGGCGGTCATCCGCGAGCCCAGCCTTGCCACGATTGTGAGCGGAATCGATGCGGAGCTCGTGTTCCCGAACTCCCCAAGCGTGTAAGGAACCTTATCCTCAGGAATCTTCAGCTTCTTCCGGATCAGATCATTCATGAAGAAATTGGCCTGATGAAAGACGAATGCATCGACGTCCCGTAAGTCTTTCTGAGCTACGGCCATGACGCTACGAACGGTTTTGGGAACCTCTCTGATCGAGAAATTGAAAATCTCGACGCCGTCCAGAATGAGCTGGCAGCGGTTGCGGGCGATTCCCTCCTCCAGCTCCACGACGTCCAGGGACTGCGCGGTAAATGGATTCCGCTGGCCGCCGTCTGGAATGATGATGGCCTCGTATCCTCGGCCGTCACTTCCAAAATCGAAATGCATGACGCTGTCCTGGACAAATTCGAGTGCGGTAGCCGCACCGGCGTCGCCGAACAATGTCGCCGCGGAACGGTCGCGGGAAGAAACGGTCTTGGACGGCGTGTCTCCGACGAGCAGAAGACCCTTCCGCAGGTTTCCCGCCGACAGCAGGCTGGCCACCACTTGAAGTCCATATGTATAACCCGAGCAGCCCAGGTTGACGTCGAATGCGAGACAGCTCTTCGGCAGGCGAAGGCGGTCTTGAAGAAGAGGGCCCGTCGCCGGAACGGTATAGTCAGGCGTCTGCGTCACGAGCACCAGAGCGTCCACTTCCTCGCGGTTCCATCGCAGGTCATCGAGCAGACACTCGGCGGCGCCGTAGCAGAGATCGGAGGTGGTTTGCCCGGCGGCCGCTACGCGCCTGTGCTCGATACCTGTTGTCTTGATCACCTTCAATCGCTCATCCACTGTGAGCAAATCGTAGTCGGCATTGCTATCCGAGTGTTTCGGCACGCAGGCGGCGATGCCTGCGACACGAACGTTCGAAATCGAGGCCGTCGCCATGTCTACCCGAGATCCGGCTTTTGCGCGCGGACGATGTCGTACAAATCGCGCAGTGTCTTACATTTTCTCAAGTCATTGCCTGAGATCTCTGCTTCGTACTCCGCGTCGACCATCGCCAGGATGCTCAGAGCCGCCAGGGAATCCCATTCCTCCAACATGGTAAATTCGGTGTCGGGCGTCAGAGAGTTCGGTTCGATCCCTTCCACAGCGTTTTCGAAGTTCCGAACGAATTCCGCCACCGTAAGCGCATTGGACATCAGGACACCTCCTCGAGTCTCGGCCGTCCGTCGGCTTGCTCGTCACGAAGAAATCGCTGATCGAGTTTGCACAGAAAATCACGAGACCGCTGGGTCGTCCGATCATAGGTTTCTCTCTCCAGACGCATTTCGACAGCGAGACCGGTCTCGTCATCATGGAGAATCTGATAGCCGAGCGAAAGGTTGTAGCGCAGCGCTCGTTTGTTCGTCTTCAGGACCTTGCAGTAGCTGGCCTCCAGTTCAAGGTGGAAGTAGGCGAAATCGGATGCACAGAACGTCACGCGTAAGGGAACATCGGTAGCCCAATAGGCCGGCGTCATGAAAAGTCCTCCGACGAAGGTCTTTGCGGTCCAGTCGATGGCCTTGATATCGGAAAGGCCGCACGGCACCCCGCAATGCCAAATGATGAAGTGGAGATCACGGTTGGCGTCTCGTGAAGCGAACCAACTCCGCTGCATTTCCGGCGTGATGGGATCCTGATGGACCATGAACCGGGCGATCTCAGGGGAAGTTCGCCACTGCCTGACCATCTCCAGGTGCTGCTCGGTCATCCTCTCCAGCGCGACGCCGTACCTTTCCAATCGGTTCGGGAGTCCAGCGAGTTTGATCGCCCCCTCCGTCAGGGCACGATCCGACTCGCCAGCCCGGGGGAAGGCCTGGCAACCAGTCCCGGGGGCAGTCATCGAATCGGAGTGTCCGGTCGTATCATCTGACTCGTGCTTGGCCATGCGTTCGTGGACTGATGCCCGATGCAGGTTACTCTAACAGTACCATCCTGCCCAGCATTGCCGACCGGCAGAATGCTCGGCTCGCCTGACGGACGAATGGCCCGGTCTTTCTGCAGAATCTCGATTCGCAAGGCGAGCGAAAGCAATCCAAAATGACGCTTCGCTCACGAATCGTTCAGGGAAATTCGGCTACCGGTATTCTTCTCGTCTCCGGTGGTCTGGCTGCGGTTCTAGGTTACGTCTGGACTCTGATCGCCAGCCGTTTCATGCCCGCCGGCGAGTACGCGGACTTCACCGCCGCAGTTGCGGTGCTCTACTTCGTCATCATCGCCATCGGGCCCGTTTCGCAGAGCATTGCCTACTTCGTCGCGTCAGCTAACGATGAAAAGGATGCGGTTGCTCTCGCCAGCAGCGCACAAAGGGGAGTGCTCTCGTACGGCGGTCTGGCATTCATCGTGTTTTCGGCGGCGTCGCCGCTCATCGCTCGAGAGCTCCACTTCAGATCGGCGATCTCTCTGGTCTTCGTTTTCTGCTCGGCGTACGCGTTCGCGCTGCTGTCGGTCCGCCGAGGGTTCGTTCAAGGTGCGTCGCGCTTCACCTTGCTGGCTGGGAATGTGGTTCTGGAAGGGTTGCTGCGAATCGCGTCGATCGGGATCATCTGCGCATTTGTTCCGACCGCGGACGGCGGCATCGCGAGCTACGCGTTGGCGATCCTGATTGCGGTGACTCTTTTGCCGTCGCTTCGTTCAGAAGCGAGAAAAAGTGTTCGGCCGATGCTCCGATACTTTGGCGGAGCGTTTCTAAGCACAGCCATCTACTCGGCTATGCTCAACAGCGATGTTATCTTCGCAAAGTTGTTCTTCGCGCCAGGCGCCGCCGCAGTCTATGGAGCGGCCTCGTTCATCGGCCGGGCGGCGGCGATGCTGGTTATGCCGTTCTACGTCTTCGCAGTCCCGCATCTCGTCGCCGCTCGCGCCGACCCCGCCGAGATGCGGCGTCGGGCCAGACTGATGCTCGCGCAGTACACGACGCTTTCGGTAGCGACTGTGATCGTCATCGGTGTCGCTCGAAACCTGATCGTGACAATCCTCCTCGGTCCTACGTACGCCGCGGCTTCTCAGTTCGTTGTTTTGATCAGCGTTGCGGTTGCCCTGGAGGGCTTTGCGTTTTTCCTCTGTCAACTCCCGGTCGCGCGAGCCGACTTTCGTTTCATTCCATGGTACGCGATGGGGTACCTGATCGAGATCGCCGCCGTGGCGCGATGGCATTCCACCGCCCGGGTGATGCTCGAAGCGGTCATCGGTGGGCAGATCGCCACGATCGCTTTCGTCTTTCTGAAAACGCGCACGCGCGGCGATTGACCAACCCTGCCCATGGAAAAAATCCGCGTTAGGTGGCACCATCATTGGGGAATGCTGCTGATTCTCGGCGGAATCGTGATCTTCAACCTCGGGGCGCGTGACCAGCCTCCTGTTTGTTGCTCCGACCCATCGATTGTTGACCGCCAATGACGATGATCTCTGTTGTCATGGGCGTTTACAATGGTGCAGACATGCTGGCTGTCACGCTGGACAGCATCCTTGCCCAGACGTACAGCGACTTCGAATGCATCGTCGTCGATGACGGTTCAACAGACGACACGCCCCGCATTCTCACAGCGTACGCCTCTCGCGACCCGCGCTTCCGGGCCATCACGCAACCGAACGCCGGGCTGACGCGGGCGCTCATCGCAGGCTGCGCTGCGGCACGCGGCACATATATCGCCCGACACGACGCCGGCGACCTTTCCCACCCGCACCGATTCGAGCTGCAGATCCGCGCTCTCGACGCGGACGCCGAGCTCGCCTTCGTCTCCTGCTGGACGGAGTACGCAGGGCCTGATCTTGAACCGTTGTACACCGCGCGGGGCGCGGGGCAAGCCGTCAAACCAATCCGGATCGTAGATCTGCGCCGCGAGCATGGAGTAACGGACGGGCCGACTCACCATGGATCGGTCATGTTCCGCCGCGATGCCTACGAGCGCGCAGGCGGCTACCGGCCTCAGTTCTACTACGGTCAGGACTGGGATCTCTGGTATCGCCTGGCGGAGGAGGGAACATTTCAGATGGTTCCCGAGGTGTTGTACACCGCGCGAGTCACTTCCGACTCCATCAGCAGTTCCTCGCGCGCAACGCAGGAACGGATGGCAAGACTTTCCCACATGGCACTTCTGGCCAGGTCCCGCGGTGAATCCGAGGCGACCATCCTCGAGGAAGCGGCCCAGCTTCAGCCAGGCCATGGCCGGTTACGGCGTTCTCGCGCCGGCGGCCTCTACTTTATCGGTGAGGCTTTGCGGCGCAATGCCGACCCTCGGGCGCGCGGCTACCTGCGCCGTTCGATCGCGGTCTGGCCGTTTTCAATCCGATCCTGGGTCCGTTACCTGCAATCGATGAGGTAGTCTGCACAGGAGTAATGCCCAATCCTTCACCCAAACGACGTTATCTCGTTCGCGAGGCAGCCCGTTGGCTGCTCGCGCACACACCGGCCTTCCGCGGCAAGGGGCGCATCACCCTATCGCTCGACCGCGTACTGACCGACGCGCGCGACCCGCGCTCCTTCCAGACCACCGGCGTCCTCCTCGGACGCTTTCCGTTTCACTTTGACCTTCGCCCGTGGGGTCAGAAGTTCGCGTACTACTACGGCGAATGGGAGAGCGAGCTGATCGAGCCGTTTCGCCGCCTCTACCGCGGGGGCATGTTCGTCGACGTCGGCAGCAGCCTCGGGCTGTACGTCGTCTGCATGAGCGACCTCGTACGACAGGCAGGAGCCCGCATCCTCTCGATCGAGCCCGTGCCGCACAACCTCCAGCGGCAGAAGGCGAACGTCGCGCTGAACGGCATCGGCGACCTCGTTGACTACCTGCCGGTTTGTCTCGGCGCGACGCGCGGCGTCGTCCACCTCATCGCTGACGAGGTAGGCGGCGACAACAATGCCTTCATTGCCGAGGGCGCTGCCGGCGTTGCCTGCGAAGTCGTCCCGCTTGATGAGTTGGCGGACGAGCGCATGTGGCCACCGATCGGCGCAATGAAGATCGACGTCGAAGGGTACGATCCGCTCGTCATCGATGGCGCACGCCGGCGCATCGCCCGTGACCGCCCGCTTCTGCTGGTCGAATTCAATCGAGAGCGGATGGCCATCAACGGCCTTACGATGGAACCGGCGTGGAACTTGCTCCGCGACCTCGGCTACGACGCCTTCCGAGTGGAGAGACATACTCTGCGGCCGGTCAGTGAGCCGGGAGCACACGAGAATCTTATCTTCGTGCCACGATGAAGATCCTCTTCATGGCCAACGTGCCGCGCGATCTCTCCTCTGGCGCCGCGGGAACCGAGGTTCAAACGATTGACGCGTTGCGTCACCTCGGGCACACGGTCGACGAGGTATGGGCTTCCGACCTCGGACGCCGCATTGCGCACGGCAACCTGCATCTTCTTCTGGAGCTACCTCGCTACTACGAGCGGGAAGCGGTCAAGGCGCTGCGACACCGCGCGTATGACGTCGTCCACGTCAATCAGCCTCACGGATTCCGAGCGGCTAAGGCTGTGCACCGGATCTCACCGCGCACCGCCTTCATCCATCGCTCGCATGGATTCGAGCTCAACGTCGAGGAGACACTGCAACACTGGCGAGAGATCTACGACAGCGATGCGCGAACCGCAAGCCGCCGCGTTGCCTCGCGCGTACTGGCCCCTCTCCTGGCGCGGCACGCGCGCGCGATCGCACTGGAAGCGGACGGCCACATTGTCTCCTCTTCGCTCGACGCGGAGTTCCTCCATGCACGTCTCGGCGTTCCTAGGGAACGGATCGCCGTCATTGCCCAGGCAGCACCTGATTCCTATCTGCGAAACGACGCCCCCGCGATGGATGTCCGGCGGCTCCGCCGTGTGCTCCATGTTGCTCAGGTTGCATTCTTCAAGGCGCCCATGATCACCGCGGCGGCGTTCAATCTCCTGACCGCGGCGGAACAGGATCTGCGATTCACATGGGTGTGCGACCGGTCGAGCGAAGACATTATTCGAACACTCCTTTCCAACGAGGCAAATGAGAGGACCGAGGTCCGTCACTGGATGGCTCAGGACGCGTTGCGCGATACCTACGACCAGCACGGCATTTTCCTTTTTCCCTCCTTCTTCGAGGGCTTCGGAAAGGCATTCATCGAGGCCATGAGCAGGGGCCTCTGTGTCGTCGCAAGTGATGCCGGAGGGATGCACGACATCCTCGACGGGAGCAACGGCATCCTGGTGCCGGCGGGCGACGCGGCCGCGCTCGCGGATGCCGCGCTGGCGATCGTGCGCAATCCTGAGGGCGCGCGGGTAATGAGCGCTTCGGCGATTCGGACAGCCCGCGAACATACGTGGCGGCGCGTTGGCATCGAGACCGCCGACTTCTACCGCGCCCGCCTCGCCGCGCGCGCTGCTGTGTGAGAATAACCGGCAGTGAAGCGAGCCCGGGTTGCCATCGTCGCGTCGCACGTCATTCAGTACCAGGATCCGTTCTTCCGGCTGCTGGCCGCCGATCCCGCCATCGACCTGACGGTGCTCTATCTTTCGGATGCGGGCGCGCAAACCTATCGGGACAAGGACATGGGAACGACGCTGCGGTGGGACGTCGATCTGCTGACCGGCTATCGCCACCTGTTCCTTCGCAACCTGGCCGGCGACAGCAACCGCGGCTGGACGCGGCACATCAATCCGGGCATCGTACCGGCGCTACGGCGCGGACGTTACGACATGGTGATCTTCATGCTGGGGTGGGGCTCGGTCAGCGCCATGGCCGGCATCCTCACCTGCCGGCTGGCCGGCATTCCCTTCTTTCTCTACGGCGACAGCAGCTTTCCGCCGCCGGAGGACTCGTTACGGCCTCGAATCCGGGCGACCCTCCTGCGTTTGCTTTTCCGGAACACCACCGGATTCATGGTTTCGGGCGTCCTCAACGCCGACTACTACCGTCACTACGGCGCGGACCCAGGCAGCTTCTTTCTCCTGCCGTGGGCCGTCGACAACGAGCGCTTCGCGAACGCCAGCCGCTTCGCGGAGGGAGAACGGGAGCGCAAGCGCCAATCACTCGGCATCCGGCCGGACCAGATCGTCTTCGTCTTTTCCGCAAAGCTCGTCGCGCGGAAAGACCCGATGACCCTCCTGCGCGCCTACGAACAGATGCCGGACCGCGGCCGCGCGGTGATCCTCTTTCTCGGCGACGGCGTGCTGCGCGAACCGCTCCAGTCGTATGCGCGCGAACACGAGCTGAATGGTGTGCTGTTTGCCGGCTTCGTGAACCAGAGCGAGCTGCCAAGGTATTACGGTCTCGCGGACGTGTTCGTCCTTCCGTCGACATACGAACCGCGCGGAGCGGTCATCAATGAAGCGATGGCCTGCGGGCTCCCCGTCATCGTCACCGACCGTTGTGGTTCGATCGGTGACATCGTGATGGAGGGAGAGAACGCCTTCGTCTATCCAGCCGGCGACGATGCCGCGCTTGCTGCCGCGATGACGAGGCTTGTTGACGACTCAGCGTTGCGCCGGCGGATGGCGGATCGCTCGCGGCAAATCATCGGCACCTGGACCTTCGCACGCGGGGTTGAGGGCGTGAACGCGGCGGCTCGCAACCTCACGGAAAGGCGGCGGACATGATCGCCGTGGCCATTCCGACGTACAACCGGGGAGTCATCGTCGTGCAGACCGTGGAGCGTCTCCTGGCTCTCCATCCACCACCCGACGCCATCATCGTCGTCGACCAGAGTCCTGAACAGAACGAGCCACTTGCTCAGCGGCATCGCCAGGGACTCATTCAACTGATCCGGCTCAACGCGCCATCGATCCCGCGGGCCATGAACGAGGCGTTGCTGGCAACGACTGCGCCTGTCGTCCTCTACCTGGACGATGACGTCGAGCCGTCGTCAGGATTGATTGCCGCGCATGAACGGGCCCACGCCGCGGAAGAGACGTGGGCGGTGGTAGGACAAATCCTCCAGCCCGGCGAGGAGCCGCGGCATTTCGAGCGGCCGGAGGATGACCTGGAGTTTCATTTCAATCACGACCGCGGGCGGTTCGTGGCGAACGTGATGGCCGGCAATCTGTCGGTGAAACGCGAGCACGCCATCGCCGCGGGAGGATTCGACGAGAACTTCATCGGAGCGGGCTATCGCTTCGAAACCGATTTCGCTCTTCGCCTCATCGCGGCGGGAGGCAGGATCTGGTTTTCGCCCGAGGCCACGCTTCGCCATCTCAAGCTGTCCACGGGAGGGCTCCGTTCCTACGGCGACCATCGCAGCAGTCCCTCCCCGGCCCACTCGGTTGGTGACTACTACTTCGCCATCCATCACCGCGGGCCGCTGTGGCGATATGCCCTCCGGCGCATCCGCAGGAACGTGGTCACGCGCTATCACCTCGGCCATCTCTGGACGGTACCGACGAAGCTGATCGGCGAGCTGCGCGGCCTGCGGCTGGCGCGGCGACTGGCGCGCGGGGGACGGAAATTGATTCGGCATGCGGGCGAAATGGCTCACGAGCCTGCCGCGTTCCACTGATCGATTCGCTCATGATCACCTTCACCATCCTCTTCCTGGCGCTGCTGCTTCTCTCGGTGGCCATCGCACTCGTCGACTGGAGGAGGGGATGGCTTCTGGCCATCCTGATCGGCGTGCTGCAGGACCCGGCGCGCAAACTGACACCGGGAACGCCGGTGGTGATGTCGCTCAGCGTGGTCCTGATCTACTTCGTGGTCATTTTCGCGGCGCAGAAGACCCTTCAGGCGCACGCACGCGATTTTTCACGGCGCTTCGGCAGCGTATTCGGCGCCGTCACCATCGTCCTCTTCTTTCTCTTTCTCGCCGCCGTGAACGGCATCTTTACGTTCGGCCTCGATGGGTGGAAGGCGCCCGCTCTGGGCCTCTTCGTTTATCTCAGTCCGATACCGGCTGTGATCCTCGGCTATGCCTGGCTGCAGCGGGAGGAGCAGATCTACGGCCTGTTCCGCTTCTACGCCCTCGTCACTTCGATTGCCATGATCGGAACGCCGATGGAGTACCTGAGGGTGGACTGGCGCGCCCTCGGCACGGTGGCGCTCAACGAGGACAACCTTCGCATGCTGACCGGTCTGACGATCCGGATGCTCTCCGGGTTTTATCGTGGTCCCGACATCATGGGTCTGCATGCGGCGATCCTTACGATGATCGGCATGATCATGTCGCTGCGTTCGCGCGGTCTCCGAAGGATCTGGATCTGGATCCTGGTCAGCGGCTGGGGGTTTTTCAACTGCCTGCTCAGCGGACGGCGCAAGGCTCTCTACATGATCGCGGTGTTCGTCATTGCGTTTCTCTGGCGATATGTCCGCCGCCTCTCCCTGGGTCAGGGCATCGCCGTGGCCGTCCTCAGCCTGGTCATGGTCTTCGTCATCACCAAAGTGTCGCAGGATGAAACGTCGAGTGCCTACACCCAGGGCGCAGCGACGAGCCAGCAGGAGATTTACGGCAGGCTCGAGGGTGGTCTGCAGGGCACCGTGGAGCAGTCGGGGATCATGGGAGCGGGCCTCGGTACGGCCACACAAGGCGCCTACCACGTGCTGGGTGAGAAAGGCATCGCGCAACTCGGCTGGCAGGAAGGCGGCCTGGGCAAGCTGGCCATGGAGCTCGGCATTCCGGGTCTGGTGGCCGTGGCCATCCTGGCGGTAGCAATGCTGCTGACGATGCTGAAGATCTCGAAACATCCCGACGTCCCCGGCTCATCACAGCTCACCCGAGCGGCGTTGTTCGGTATCGTCGTGGCCAACATCGTCGAGTTCCTGGCATCTGCGCAGGCTTACTCGGATCCGGTGCTCACGCTGCTGGCGGCGTTCTTCGTCGGCTGTACGTTCGCGACCGCGGCGCTCGACGAACGGCTGGCCGCCTCGGCGGCGCCCGAGGCAGCAGCCGTACGCCGGCCATTGACGTCACCGGCCACCGCGTAGCACCGTAGCGCGCGTGCGCCTGCTTCACGTCGTCCCCACCTACCTGCCCGCCACCCGATACGGCGGCCCGATCTACGCCGTCCACGGACTATGCCGTGCTCTCGCCGCGCGCGGACATGAGGTCGATGTCTTCTCGACGAATGTCGACGGCGATCGGGATTCCGACGTACCGCTGGGCGTGCCGGTGACTCTCGACGGAGTGCGCGTCCACTATTTCCCATCGCCAGCTCCCGGACGAAGAATCTACCTCTCACCAGGGATGCGCCGGGCGTTGGCGGAGCGCGTTGCGGCGTACGAACTTCTGCACCTGCACTCGGTCTTTCTCCGGCCGACCTGGGCCGCGGCGCGGGCAGGAGCGCGCGCGCATGTGCCCTACGTGGTTTCGCCCCGAGGAATGCTCGTTCCCGAGCTGATCCGAAGAAAGAGCCGCTTCGTGAAGCGTGCATGGATACGGCTGGTCGAAACGCGCACCTTCCGGAACGCGTCCGGAATTCATTTCACGGCACAACGGGAGTTGGACGACGCCCGTCAGATTCCGATCCCGCTGCCTGGTCCGTTCATCGTGCCGAACGGGATCGACCTCCCCCCGGCACCGTCAAGTGATCGCGCGGCCGATACGCTTCTTTTCCTGGGCAGGATCAACTGGAAGAAGGGTCTGGACCGTCTTCTCGATGCGATCAAGGCGGTACCCGAGGTCAGGTTGGTGATCGCTGGAAACGATGAGGAAGAGCTCACGCCCAAACTTCGAGTGCAGGCGGAGCGGAACGGGATCGCCGATCGAATCGACTTTCGCGGTCCGGTTTTCGGCGCGGCGAAGGACGAGCTGCTGCAAACGTCGACAGCGTTGGTGCTGCCATCGCTTTCCGAGAACTTCGGCAATGTGGTCCTCGAGGCCATGGCAATGGAACTACCGGTGATCGTCACGCCGGAAGTAGGACTGGCAGCCGACGTCGCCCTGGCTCGTGCAGGCGTCGTAACCAGCAGCCTTTCTGAACCGCTGGCGGCGGCGATTCGTGGTCTCCTGAGCGACGGCAACGCGCGCGCGGCCATGGGCAGGCGCGGACGCGAGCTGGTGCAACAACGCTTCACCTGGGATCGCATCGCCATGCAAATGGAAGAACACTACCTGCGGATCGCGGCAGCGCGGCGGTCATGATGGCCACGGTCGACATCATCATCCCGGTCTACAACCGCGCCGCATTGATCCGGGAGGCGATCGATTCCGCACTCGAAGCGGCGCCGGGCTTGTCGATGGAGATCGTCGTCGTCGACGACGCGTCGACCGACGGAACATGGCAATCCCTCGAGGCATATGCCGACCCGAGGATCCGATGTTTCCGGATGGAGTCCAACAGCGGGCAATCCGCCGCGCGCAACCGCGGCCTCGAAGCTGCCCGCGGAACCTACGTCAAGTTTCTCGACTCGGACGACACCCTCACACCCGGGCATCTGGCGGCCGAAGTACAGGCGCTCGCGGCCACCGGTGCCGAGATCGCCGTCTCCGGCTGGTACGCGGAGTCACAGGGCAGGACTATTTCGTTCGACGCTCCGGTGTTCCGGTCCATCGTCGACGACGTCCTGGCCGGCCTGGCCGTCCCGACTTCCGCCGCTCTCTACAAGCGTCGCGCGGACTGGCGATGGGACCCGGCCCTTCGCAAGCTCGACGACTGGGACTACTTCTGCCAGGCCGCCCTCGGCGCGACCCGGATCGCCACCGTGGAGGGCCCGGCATACACGATGCGCGAGCATGCCGGCGCGCGCATGACCAACACGTCGATGCTGGCCAATGCCCGTGAGCACCATCGCATTCTTCAGAAAATCGAAGAGAGGCTGTCGGCGGAAGGATTGCTGACAGAGCCACGCAAGCGGCGCCTCGCCCAATATTTTTACAAGGAAATGCGCGTGCTCAGCCTCCATGACCGTGATGCGTTCGAGGCCGCGGCAACGCACATCCGTTTCCTCGATCCCTCGTTTCAGCCGCACGATGAAGAGCAGCAGCGGCTGATGCGGATCCTGGCCCGCGTTCTCGGCTTTCGAAATGCGATCCGGCTTCACAGCGCGGTGAAGAGACTGGTGAAAGGCGGCGGTTAAGCATGATGCCAGGAACCCGCCGGGCTACGTTCTCTCGCCGGCTTAGCCGGCAACGAGGCAGTAAGCCGTTTCACCAGAAGCAGTTAACTCGTTCACAGAGTCGGTGATTCGCTAACGGAAGCTGTTAACGGACTTCGGGAGGCAGGTTGACTGCCTTCCCGCGCGGCGATAGCGGCTTCGCCTGCCGATGTTCGCTTCCTCGTCCCGCGTGAGGATCAGCCGGCGAGACGCCAGCGCTCCGTTTGGGCGACCGCTGGTACCATGCGGCCTCGATGCTCGATCGCATCACGCCGCTGATCCTCACGCGGGACGAGGAAGCGAACATCGGCCGGACGCTGACGCAATTGGCGTGGGCGCGCGAGGTCGTCATTGTCGACAGCCTGAGCACGGACGACACGGTCTCCATCGCGCGACAGTTTGCCAACGTGCGGTTGCTTTCCCGGCCTTTCGACTCGCATGCGGAGCAATGGACCTTCGGCATCGAGCAAGTGCGGACACCGTGGGTATTGACGCTCGATGCCGATTACTTCGTCCCCGATGCCTTCGTGCGCGAGCTGGCGTCTCTCGAACCGCCGCCGGACGTTGCCGGTTACGAGGCCGGGTTCCTCTACGCAATCGAAGGCCGGCCTCTCCGCTCCGCGCTCTATCCACCCCGGGTCGTACTCCTTCGCCGCGGTGCGTTCGCGTTCTGGCAGGACGGCCATACGCAGAGAGTGCGCGTCGACGGCCGCGTGGAGCGGCTCGGTGTACATTTGATTCACGATGACCGCAAAGATCTCCGCCGGTTCATCGACCGCCAGAAGAAATATATGCGCGAGGAGGCGGCAAAGCTGCGAGCCACACCCTGGAAAGCCCTGCCGGCATCCGGCCGCATCCGCAAGCTGCGCGTCGTCGCGCCATTCGTCACGTTGCTCTACACGTTGTTAGGGAAGCGCACGATTCTCGACGGCAGGGCCGGTCTGCGCTATGCCGCGGAGCGATTCCTGGCCGAAGCCGTTCTGTCGATCGAGTTGTTCCGGAGCCGGCACTGATGTCACGCCTCGGCGAGTGGTTGGCGGCAATCGTCAGGCTCCCACTCCGACTTCTGCCTCGGAATGCCGTCGTGCGCATCCGCTCGGGAGAGTTGCGCGGATGGCGCTGGATCGCCGGCTCGAGCACCAACGGCTGCTGGCTCGGCACCTACGAGCGGCAGGTGCAGCAGCTGTTTCGCCAGCACGTCCATTCGGGCGCGGTCGTGCTGGACGTCGGCGCAAACGTGGGGTTCTTCACCCTCCTCGCCTCCCGGCTGGCCGGGCCGGCCGGCCGCGTCCATACATTCGAGCCTCTGCCTCGGAATCTCTACTATCTCGAGCGTCACGTTCGGCTGAACGGCCTGACGAACGTCACCGTCGAGGCGCTGGCGGTCGCCGCAACGAGCGGCGAAGCGCATTTCCGCACCGCACCGCACGCGTCGATGGGAGGACTGCGCGACGACGGGAATCTCCACGTCATCACCGCATCGCTGGACGACCTTCTCGCCTCCGGCCGGATCCCGGCGCCGGACTTCATCAAGATGGATATCGAAGGGGCGGAGGGGGACGCTCTTCGCGGCGCGGCCAGACTGCTTTCCGGCAGTCCCATGACCATCGTTCTCTCGACTCATGGCTACGAGCAGCACGAGCTCTGCTGGGGGATCCTGAGGAGCGCCGGTTTCAAACTCGAGCTCCTCCGCGACGGGACCGCCGACGGCGACTACCTGATCCTGGCCACCAAATAGATCACTGCCGCCGGATCATCACGTCGCCCATCACCAGCAGGTCCTGATGTCGTTTGACGCCGCCGGACGATCGGTCTACCGTCGTGTCACGGAGCAGTCAGGAGAGAGGCAGCTGTCTAGCCTAAGAGCGAAAGGAGTAGCTCATGTCCGAGGCTGCGGAAGTCTACTGGTATATATCCAAAGCAAAACTGGATCTTCTCAAAGATGCGGCGCCGGGCTTTCTATCCGGCGTAGGCGTCAACCTTGAATTCAAATTGCCATTTGTCGGCGGCTCTCTGTCAGGCGCACAGACTTCGGGCCTGACGAAAGAGTTGAAGCGAGTCGTCAAGTCGCTGTCGGCCGAGCAAACGATCAAGAACTACGAAGAGCTCACCGCCGACGAGGCTCCCGTTTTTGTTCGATTCGAGGGACAAGCCATTCGAAGGGTCAGAGGTGAGGAGTTCCTGCTGGCCATGGAGCGCAAGGCATCCGCGCTGCTCCTTGCAGGTTCGTCAGCCTATGCGATAGGCCAGGCCGCCAAGTCCGAAGGCGGACTTTCTCCCTCCGTCGACCCTGTGCCCGCGATTGTGGCTGCTTTTGGAAAGGCCGCGCAAAACGACACCTTATCTGGTTCTCTCAGCATGGCCTGGAGGGAGATTCTGCGCGATACTTCCTCATCCGGGGGTACGCTGCCGCGCGTAGAAGGTCTGGCCGTATTCGCCAGGAGTGTAGCCGCCGACCACGAAATCATGCGTCGGGCAGGTCGCGCCGGAATCAAGCGCATTGTCGTCGGCACGCCACTCTACGTCCGGCAGATTTGAGGCGCGACGGAAAGGGTCCATGGCCGTTTGCGAGATATGCAGCGCCGGCATCACGGGCAGCGTGAACGATGTGCCGCATGCAAGAGTTTTCTCTGCGGTCCGCAAGGGCTACGAGCCAGGCAGCGCAACCGGCGCGGGGCGCTCGCGCGAGCAGCAGCATGAGGATTTCCTGGTGCTGCTCGCCATGCACGAACCCACATGGACGTTGTGCCCCGACTGTTGTAACGCCGTCCAATCCCACGCGGACATGGAAGCCGACGGGAGCGCCCGAGTGCCCGATGTGATTCGGATCGTCGGTAACGGCTTCCGCCCCGATCCCGCGGAGTGGCGCGTCATCCTCGGAGCCTGGGTTGACAGGTTGGAACGCAAGGGCATCGAAGTCTCGTTCGCGGGAATTCGCTTGGAGATCGAGCAGCGAGCCTGGCAGTCTTTCGAGGATTTCATCGACGTTGTTTCCGAACTACGAGGTGAGTATCCCGACCGGCTGGCCGACGACTTGGTCACTCAGGACATCCGTGGCGGGATGGCGCTGGTTGCCGTGTGGTCGCTCAGGGACTCGCAGGCGATCGCGAAGACCCGGTAGGAGTGGGCTGAATGAATGGCTCGAATAGCATCCCATCGCCAGAGAAGACCGGCGCTGAGCTCTGGCAGCCCGGGCACCTCCTCATGGGCCGTTTTGAGATCAGGGCAATCAAGTCCGGATCCATGGGCCTGATCTATTTCTGCCAGCATCTGGGAAACATTGTTACCCCGTTCGTAATCAAGACGCTTCCCCGGCACTTGCTCCTGGACCACCGGGAGCTCTTCCTTCAGGAGATCTCGACGTGGGTGGCCCTCGGGAGCCATCCTTACATCGTTCATGCCTTCGGCGCCCACGACGTCGAGGAGAGGGCTTGCCTCTTCCTCGAATATGTCGCCGGAGACGTGCGGCACGGCTCCGACCTGAGTGGTTGGATCGGCACTCCCGAACTGGATCTGAAATGCGCCTTGACCTTCGGCTGGCAGATCTGCGCAGGGATGCGGCACGCGTCGAAGAAATTCGAACGCGAGGGCAAATCATTCGTCCATCGCGACCTGAAGCCGGCGAACCTGCTCGTCACCTCGCGGGAACAGATCAAGATCTCCGATTTCGGCATCGCGGTCTTCCGCGATCTGGCGCAGACTGGATTGCCGCGGAATACGCCGGGGTTCGGCAATCGCGTCTATATGTCGCCGGAGCAGTGCCGCGGAGACCTCGGCCTGGATGTGCGGTCGGACATTTACTCTTTCGGCTGCGTCGTGTACGAGATGCTCACAGGCACCACGGTTTTCTCAGTCCCGCGGACAAGCCCGGATTACTCGTCCGCGCATCTGAGCGAACGACCGCGTGATCCACGCGCAATCAACTCCGCCATCCCGCCCACGCTGGATGCGCTGGTGATGAAGTGCCTTCTCAAAGAGCCCGGCGATCGATATCCGCACTTTTCCGCCTTGCAGGAAGAGATCGGACTGATTTACGAGGAGTTGTATTCGGAGTCCCCGCGAGAATCGTCTTCCAGCCCCGTCAATGGCAAACACGCCGCGCTGGCGAGCGCGATCACGAGCGATCTGCTCGGAGAGACGACAAAGGCTCTTAGTACGATTGCGGCTCTCGATGTCACGCAGCCGGACGAGACCGGCGAGACCGCGGCGATATTCAAGAGCGAGATGCTTGCAAAGGCGGGGCGCGATCGAGAGGGAATTGAGCTCCTGGACAGCTTGCTCACCGAGCGGCCGGACAACTCGCGGCTCTGGAACCAGAAAGGCCGGCTGCTGATCAATCTCGGATGCTGGGAGGATGCGCTGAAGAGTTTCGACCGCGCCTGCGACCTCGACCCCATTAACAGCGCGATTCCTCTGAACAACAAAGCCTATGCACTGCTCCAATTGGACAGGCCGGAGGAGGCGCTGCAGAGCCTCGAAAGCTGCTTGCGGTTGAATCGACGGCTGGCCGGGGCCTGGAACAACAAGGGGCGTGCCCTGGCCGCCCTTGAACAATGGGAGGAGGCCTCTGCAAGTTACGCGGAGTCCGTGAAATCAAACGAAATCGAGGCCGAAGTCTGGTTCAATTGGTCGGTGGCCGAAGTGAGCCTGGGAAGGATCGATAGCGCCAAGGCCAAACTGAGACAATGCCTGATCGTCGATGTCCTTCACTGGAAGGCGTTGCGCAACCTCGCCATCCTGTTACAGGAAACCCGACAGACAGAGGACGATCTCCTCGCCGTCGAGGATGCCCTCGATGCGCAAAAAGCTTTTGCTCGCGATCACCCGCACAACCTGGACTTCCGCATGGAGCTCGTCATCACCCTGCTGGCGCTCGCACGGGAGACCGAAGCGCGGGTGCTCGCAAATAGTAACGAGGACAAACGCTCATGAACAATCTGGAAATGGCCGCGACTGTCGAGACCTTGCTCAAGTTCGCGCCGGCGATGGCAGGTGGCAAGGTGTGTCGCCTGGCGATCGAGCTTTCCGCCGATGTCGACAAGCACATGGTCTTCCTGATCGGGATGTTGCCGCTGATCCTCGCCGATGCGGATACGCGGGGGCGGCGCGTGATCTGGCTCGCACCGGACGGCAATTCCGAGGCCCGCGCGCAACTCAAGACACTGGAATACCGGATCTTCGATCCCATGACATTCGGCTCATGGGCCAATCTGGAGCCGGGTCCTGCGAATCATTACCAGAGCACCAAGCTGGACGAATTCTGGGTCATTGGCGACCTGGACTGGTCAGGCTCGCCGGTTGGGGATCCGCGGCAGGTCGTCAACGCCGTGAGGCGCGTGCTCCGTACCGACAGTTGTCCCGCCGTCCTCATCCACCAGCAAGGAAAGACTCCGGTCATACCATTCCCGCTGAAGTTCGGCAGCTCGTGCTTCATCGCCACCGCGGCCTGCGCCGAGAACTCTCCGGAAGTGGAACGGTTGCGACAGTTCCGCGACACCGTTTTGCGCTCCAGCGCTGTGGGGCGGCGGACGATTTCTTTTTATGAGCGCGTCTCCCCTGTGCTGGCTGAACCTATTCGCGTCCGTGAGTGGCTCCGCGTCATCGTGCGTGTCGCGGTAATCAAGCCGTTGAGCGCCGCGGCCGGATGGGCACTGTCGCATCTCTTCGGCCGCGGGAATCGAAAAATCGCCGGTTGAATGTCCTTGCAGGGAACGCTATGTCTCAACTGACCGAACAGACGCTGAAGCAGTTGCTCGACCACGACGATATTCAGGCCAGACTCAAAGCCCGCAGCGTCCCGCCAGTCCCAGCCTCATGGAAGGCTGGTTTTCTGGATCGCACCCTGGGAAGAGATGCACCCTGGGACGATTTCCAGACAGCCTGGTCGCTGCTTAGGATGGGAAGGTTGGAAGAGGGCCGGGAACTCATGCGGCGCCTCTGTAAATATCATGACACCGACAGGGATAATCTGGCCTTGGGAGCGTTCGAGCTCCTACGAGCACCTGAGGACCGAGCGAAATCCGGCCGGTTGCTCCGCAAGCTTTCGCGGCGTTTCGCGGGCTGCAGCGAGTTCCATGCGTTGTACGTGCGTATTCTCGGAAAGACGCTGACGCAGACACAGCATGAGTCCCTGGCCGGCATGATCCAGATTGTTGCCCTCAAAGGATTGCGTCTCACTCTGTTCGACCTTGGCCTCGACGCCCTCGCCAAGCGGGTGGAGGATTTGCTCGACATGGAAAGGCACCTGCTCGAGGACATCATCGTCGCCGGGATCGTCCACGAGGCAAACCCTGCGACATAGATCACTGCCGCCGGATCATCACATCGCCCATCACCAGCAGGTCCATCTTCGTGCGCAGGAAACAATCGAGCGCCTGCGCCGGCGTGTTCACCACCGGCTCGTTCTCGTTGAATGACGTGTTGAGCACGAGCGGGATGCCGGTGGCGTCGCGGAAGGCTTCGATGAGGTGGTAGTAGCGCGCGTTCTGCTGTTCATCGACCGATTGCAGGCGTCCCGAGCCGTTGACGTGCGTCACGGCCGGAATCTGGGCCCGCTTCTCTTCGCGGATCTGGTAGACCTGCAGCATGAACGGCACGTCGTAGTCGGTCTCGAACCACTCGCCGACCGCCTCACGCAGCACCGACGGCGCAAACGGGCGGAACGACTCGCGCCGTTTGATCTTCTGATTGAGGATGTTCTTCATGTCGGCGCGCCGCGGATCGCAGACGATGGAACGATTGCCGAGCGCGCGCGGCCCCCACTCCATCCGTCCCTGAAACCAGCCCACCACGTCGCCGTTGGCGATTTGCGCGGCCGTACGCCGGCAGAGATCGCGCTCGTCATCGACGCGCTCGATCGCGCAGTGCGCGGCATCGAGGTCGGCGCGGCGCGCGGCGATCGACTCGTCGATGGCGACGTCGTCGTACTCCGGCCCCCAGTACGCATGCGTCATCACGAACGACTTCGTGTTGCCGAGGATCTCGTTCCAGACCCAATACGCCGCACCGATGGCGCCGCCGGCGTCACCCGCGGCGGCCTGGATGTACAGGTCCTTGTACGGTGATCGGTCGAAGACCAGGCCGTTGGCGACGCTGTTGTAGGCGCAGCCGCCCGCCAGGCAGAAGCGGGGATTCTTCGTCTTCTCGTACAGCGCGTTCGCCAGCGCGAAGAAGGCCTCCTCGAACATCGCCTGCATCGATGCGGCGAGATCCTTATGCCTCTGCTCGATCGGCTCATCAGCGGCGCGCACGGGGCCAAGGCGATCGACGAGCTGTTGCGAGTAGACCGGCCCGATGACCGGCATCCCCCCCTGCCAGACCATGTCCAGACCGGCGGAGTGATGCGTGAAATAGTCGAGGTTGAGCCGGAACGTGCCGTCACTCTGCACGTGGACGATGTCGCGCATGGCATCGAGCCGCGACGGCTTGCCGTAGGGGGCGAGACCCATCACCTTGTACTCGTCGCCGTAGTGCGGAAAGCCGAGGTATTGCGTCATGGCCGTGTAGAAGATGCCGAGCGAATGAGGGAAGCCGACCTCGCCGAGCACTTCGATCTTGTTGCGCGAGGCCACGCCCCACATCGAGCTGACGAAGTCGCCGAAGCCGTCGACGGACAGCACCGCGGCGTCGTCGAACGGCGCGACGAAATACGCCGACGCCAGATGTGCGCGGTGGTGCTCGACGTGATGCAGCCTCGGTTTCAGCGACTCAAGGGCGAATGCCTGCGCAAGCTCTTCCTCGATGCCGCTGATCTTGGCGCGGTTGGCAAGCCGCTTCCGGATCGCACCCAGCGACGGCCGCTTCGCCAGAATGAATTTTGCCCGTTGGAAGAGGCGGGCATTCGGGTCACGGTTGACGGCGATGTGGTCGACGTCATTCAGATCGATGCGCGCTTCATCGAGGCAATACCGGATGGCGACCGACGGGAATCCCGCCCAATGCTTGATGCGCCGGAAGCGTTCTTCCTCCGCCGCGGCGACGAGCTTGCCATCCACCACGATTGCGGCAGCGGCGTCGGCGTGGTGGGCGTTGATGCCGAGGATGATCATGATGCGCCGGCACAGACAAGAGTGTCTGTGCCACATTTGAAAGTGTCTGTGCCACATTTGAAAGTGTCTGTGCCACATTTGAAAGTGTCTGTGCCACATTTGAGAGTGTCTGTGCCACATTTGCCCTGGTTTTGTGGCACAGACACTCCTGTCTGTGCAGTCTTTGCCGGCGGCACTTCACCGCATAATGCCCACACCGCATGGCCGCGCGACATCTGCTCTTCGTGAATCGCTACTTTCATCCCGATCATTCTGCAACAAGTCAGATGCTGTCCGATCTCTCGTTTCATCTGGCGGAACGCGGATGGCGGGTGGAGGTCGTGACCAGCCGCCAGCGTTACGACGATTCGTCGGCGAAGCTTCCGACACGGGAAACGGTTCGCGGTGTGGTGGTGCGGCGCGTCTGGTCGACGCGATTCGGCCGCGGGTTCCTGCCGGGCCGTGCCATCGACTACGCGACGTTCTATGCCAGCGCGTTCTTCGCTCTCGTCAGGGGGGCAACGCGGGACTCGACGATCATCGCCCTGACCGATCCGCCGCTGATCTCCGTCGTAGCCGCGGTTGCGGCCATGCTGCGCCGGGCAACGCTCGTCAACTGGACGCAGGACGTCTTCCCGGAGGTGGCCGAAGCGCTGGGCATGCGCGCGCTGCGTGTGCTGCGCCGGATCCGCGATTGGTCGATTCGCCGCGCGAAGGTGAACGTCGCCCTCGGCGATCTGATGGCGGCCCGGCTGCCGCATGCCGTGGTCATCCACAACTGGGCCGATGTGTCGCTGCATCCGGTGGACATCCCGCATCCGCGATTCGTGGTCGGCTACTCCGGCAACCTCGGGCGCGCGCACGATGCCCGAACGATGCTCGCGGCGATTCGGGCGTTGCGGGACGATGACGGGATCGAGTTCGCCGTCACCGGCGGCGGCGCTCAATTCGAATCCCTCCGCGAAGAACGGTTGCCGAACGTCCGTTTCGCCGGCTATGCGCCGCGCGAGCGATTGAGCGAAAGCCTCTCCTCGGCGGATACGCATCTGGTCACGCTTCTGCCGGCGCTCGAGGGGCTGATCGTACCGAGCAAGTTCTATGGGGTGCTGGCCGTTGCGCGCCCGGTATTGTTCGTGGGCGCGCGCGATGGGGAGCTGGCGCGTATCATCCATTCGTATGACTGCGGATTCATCATCGAGCCGGGTGACGGCGAGGAGTTGGCTCGCCGGATCCGCGAACTTGCAGGCGATCGCGATCGGGCGCGCGCGATCGGTTTGCGCGGCCGGCGGCTGTACGAGGAACGATTCGCGCCTGATATTGCATTGGCGGCATGGGAACGAGTCCTGACGTGAGCGGCCGCGGCGCACGGTTCTGCCTGATCGGCGTCGCCGCGGTAATGGCCGCCGCTGCGATCGGGTTCCAGCAGCGCCCCCCGCAATTCCGCTGGATGCGAACGTCGTCCAATGCCCCGGCTTTGGTCGCACGCATCGCCGGCCATCCGACCGATTGGGAAGCCTCGAGCGCGCTCGCTGAAGTAGCCCTCGATGCGAAGCTCAGCAATCGCGTTGCGCTCTGGCATGCCGCGTACGTCCATGCATCGCTGCTCGCGCCTGATAACAAGGAACCGGCCACGGCCTTCGCTCGGGACGCGTTCTTCCATTGGGCCGAGCTGTCGGAGAAGGACAGACGCGACGCCATGGCCGCCTACGGTCCGCTCCTTCGCGATCCGGCCGTTTTCGGCCGGATGGCTCGTCCGCTTTTTGAGCTGACAGGCGATCTGTCGTTCCTCCACCGCGCCGGTCCTCCGACGGCGGACACGCCCGCAACCTTGATTTCCATCGCTTTGCCGAACGGTATGTTCGCCGACTATCGCGCGTTGCGCCAAGAGTTGCAGAAGAAGCGTCTCGAGGAATTTGCCAGCAGCCGCGGCGTGGTCACGCCCGAGGAGATGGTGGCGCGCTTCCCGGCTCCGCCGTATCACACCGACGACGGGCCGCTGATCCGGGCGCTCCTCGATGAGCTGCATCGCCGTCCGCTCCAGGACAATCCCAATCGTCCGGGCGTCATTGACGCCATCGCCGACTACGCGTTACAGCACAACGTCGAGCCGCTGGACGGACTGGAAGTCGTCACGCAAAAACCCGGTGCGGCCAGCGTGGCGACACAAATCAAGATCGCGCGAGCGCTCGGCCTCAAAGAACGGGCGGCACAGCTCGAGATGGCCTCCAGCGATCCCCGGCGCGTGGCGGCGAACGTCTTCGAGTGGCAGGGGCTCTGTGAAAAGGACCTATGCACGCGAGCCTGGCGGATGATCGAGGCGGAGCACAGCGTGTCGTTGACTCTCGACACCGCTCAGACCGACGAGGTCCCGGCGTACGTCGAGATCTACATCGATGACGCTCTGCGCGCCGAGGGAGAAGTCGGACCCAGGCGGGACTTCATCGTACCGATCGGAAGCCGTGGCGCGCATCGGATTGAGCTTGTGCTGGCAAACCCGACGACGCGGAACAGCGCTCCCAGGCGCATTCACATCGCCAGCATCACGGCTCTCTAACGGCGATTGCCGCTCCGGCGATTGCGGCGAGCGTGATCGGATTGGCCGGGATGAAGAAATTGAAGTCGACCAGCGCGTGGATCATGGCGATGGCAATGCTGGTGAGCGCCGCGGCGTTGAAGGCCCGGTGCCGCCAACTGATCGGCACGTCGTGCTCTCCGAACGTCTTGCGCGCCAGCGCAGCGAAACCGCCGAGGAGCGACACCAGCGACACCACAAAGCCGGCCGCGCCGGTAGTTGCCAGGATCTCCGCATAGTCGTTGTGGGCATGGTTGGCCAGCACCTCGGTCGAGGTTGCGCGCGTCATCGGCACGACGTCCTCGTACGTGCCGGCGCCGCTGCCGAAGAGCGGAAACATCTCCCAGATGCGCACCGCACCGAGGACGGAGGCGCGGCGGGAATCGAGCTGTTCCGACCGGCTCTGCGCCAGGCGGCTCACTGTTTCCGTGCGGCCGACGACAAGAATGGTGATGATGATCGCGGCCGTCACCGCGACGGCAACCAGAACGCCGCGCAGGGCCGCGCCCCGTCCGGAGCTGGCTATCCCGCCGACGACCGCGAATCCTCCGATGATCGCCAGCACGGCACCGCGCGACTCCGACACCAGCACTCCCACGATACAAGCCGCGGCCACGAGCAGACCGCAGGAAAACGGGAGCAGGCGTCTCTCCGCCAGCTTGACGATCCGACGGCTGAACGGAGCGCCGGCAGGGGCGGCGGTGTGCCAGGCGTACGCGGAAAGATAGAGACCTATCGGGAGCAGGATGGCCGAGTAGTTCGCGAAGTGATTGGGATTGACGAAGGTACCCGTCGCCCGGCCGAAGATGAGCGTGTTTTTCCACCCCCAGATCGCATACCTTCCGAGGGTGGCCTCGTTTACGGCATAGATCGTCTCGAAAACTGCCACCGCAGCCAGCACGGAGGCCATGATCGTGCGGCGCACCATGTCGCGCACGAGGAGCAACGACGCGAAGAACGTCGCGAAGTATGCCAGTACGCGGAAGAAGTGCAGCGCGGTCATCGACGGGTCGACCGTGATCGGATGCAGCGACGTGAGCGACATGCCGCCAAGTGCGGCCAGACGCGCGGCCCGCTCCCAGATCGCGGCGGACTGAGGCGATAGAAGGCGCAATACGGACAGCGGCATCGGGACGAGCTGGAGTCCGATCACGGCCGCGAACAGAACGCCGCCTGCGGTCCAGATCCGGCCGGGACGGTTGAGTGTGAACGGGCTCGCGCGCATCGCACGAACGAGCGCGGCCAACGAACAGATGAGGAGAGGCGGGATGATCAGCGGCAGTTGCGAGGCGTCGCTTGCCGAGCCGAACGGCATCGGCACCCAGACCAGGAAGCCCAGCAGCAGCACGAACAGGACGGCGTCCAGCCACCCACTCCTCGTCGATTCCGGCATGAATCCATTGTAGAGGCCGTGCTACCATCACGAGGGTCCGAAATACGGTTGATCGTGGTATCAAATGGACGTGGAGGGTTCGTGGGGCAAGGAAAGCGGCTTTTTATCGTCGCCATGGTGGTGTTTGCCTGCTGTGCCCGTGGTGTGTTCGCACAGAATGGCCTTCGCGATCGTGAGCGTGCATTTTCAGCCAGCCAGGAGATCGCCAACGACCTGCGGAAAGCGCACTTCCACCACGGACCGTTTTACCTTCTCAGCACCTTCCAGCTCTCCGATATCGGCTACGACTCCAGCTTCTACGTCCCCACCGCCGACAAACAGTCAGGCTTTCGCTTCGGGGTCCAGGCTCCCACGAGGCTATACATCGTTCCTGAGAAGAAGACGGTCTACTCGATCGAAGTACGGCCCGAGCTAAGCTTTTTTACCCGCAGCGGAAGCTCAAAGAACACGGTCTTCGGCTATCAGGCCCGGGTAGACGCTCAGTACCTGCTCAATCATCTCTACCTCGACTTCTACGCGCAGAACGCCGATCAGCTCCGGGCCGACGTGGCCGAGATCGCCAGGCTGCTCACGGAGAAAGCGGCGGTCACCGGGGTATCCGGCGAGCTGAAGTACTCGAGCCGGACCAGCATGACCTTCAACGCGGCGACGTCGAAGACGAGCTACCCCCTGACCGCCATTCAGCCCGAGGTGGCGGTAGACCTGCTGGATCGCAGTGCGCACAACTACCGCATCACGGTGGATCACAAGACCTTCCCTCTCACGGCTTTGTTCGTGGCCGGGGAGTACAGCGACTACTCGTTCCCTTCCGCCGTCTTCAAGAACTCACGCCGGGAGTACGCCGGTGTGGGGTTCGTTCATGACAGCGGCCGCACCGTTACGCGCTTCGAGGTCGGCGACGGCAAGCTCGACTTCTTCCGCCCCGGACAGCACGACTTTCAGGGGGTGTTGGGCAACCTTTCCTCAAGCAAGAAATTCGGAAACACGACGACCGGCAATCTGGCAGTCTCCCGCGACGTCGACTTCTCGATCTTCGCGTTCAACAACTACTACATCGCCGACCGTTTCAGCGCCAACCTGGCGTGGGACGCGACCCGTCGCCTCACTCTGGTGGCGCAGGCCGCGCTGGGCCGGGATCTGTACGAAACGCCGGTCAATGGACCTCATGGGTTTCTGAAACGGCGCGATGTATTCACCTTTCCCAGCATCGGGTTCACGTACGGGTTCGCCCGCCTTCGTGCCGGGGCCGACATCGGCTACGTGAGAAGGACCTCGAACTTCGACGTAAACCTCGACAAAGGAATACGGATACTGTTCCGGTTGTCATTCACGCCCTAGGCGCGCGTCAAATAACTCTCGACGTTGGCGAAAGTCAAAACCTGCTTTTTTGACGGAGAATTTTGAAGATCCGGTACAGGGAGCTGACGCTCCGCTTGTTAGGATCGATATCAGTCCATGTCAATGAGGGTAACTGCCTGGTCGTCTCGGAGTCCTCGAGCCCGACGGGCCATGAGTGCTGGAAGGAACAAATGAACCGAGTCGCATCTGCAATCGTGATCGTGGCGCTATCATCCGCGCTCGCACAAACAACGCTGGCGCAGCAGCAGGTACCGCCTCACGCGATGCTGTCCAACGAAACCCAGAGTGGGAGCGACGCGCCGATCGGCCCCCGCGACGTCATCGAGATCAAGGTGTTTCAGGACCCCACTCTTTATACGAAGATGACGGTCATGGACGACGGCCGCATCACCATGCCGCTCATCGGCAAGGTAGACGTTTCCGGCCTGACGCCCAGCGAGGTCGAAACCCGCATCAAGGGTCTGCTCGAGAAGTACATCAACAAGCCCGACGTTTCCGTGACCGTTCTCGAAGCAGGCAGCAAGCCGATCTCGGTCATCGGCGCCGTGATGCGGCCGGGACGCATCGGGATCACCGGGAACATCACCCTCATCCAGGCCATCACCCAGGCCGGCGGACTTGCCACCGGATACGGGCGGACCCTCTACGTGCTTCGTACGGCGGCGAACGGCCTCACCGAGCAGATCGCCATCGATATCGACGACCTGATGGTCAACGGCAACCCGGACCTCAATCTGCCGTTGCGGGCGAACGACGTGATCAACGTACCCATCGACGCCTCGATCAACATTTACGTCCTCGGCGAAGTGATGCATCCGGGCAGCGTGCAGTTCCGGCGCTCCCAGTCGCCGACCCTTCTGCAGGTTCTGGCCGCCTCCGGCGGCCCGACCGATCGCGCTTCGAAGAAGGTCATCCTCAAGCGCGTGGTGGGTGGCGTGGAGAAGACATTTCGCTACGATTTCAAGAAAATCATCGACGGCCGTCAGAATGACGTCGTGTTGCTCGACAACGACCGAATCATTTTCGCGGAAGCCTTCTTCTGACGCAAACGGCAGGGAGATCAGAGCGATACCCTGAGCTCCAGGCCCAACCCGCTGGAAGTCACTGAAGCCATTCGCGGTTACCATCCCTCATGGACCTGAACACCCAGGAAGTCCATCTCTCCCATTACTGGAACATCATCTACAAGCGATGGAAGGTCGCGGTATCGATCCTCGCTGTGGTGATGGCCGGTACGTTTCTGGCCAGCCGCCTGGCGAAGCCGCTCTACCGCTCGGCAATCGAGATCCAGATCGAGAGGGAGAATCCGAATCAGCTCACGGTCGATGACCTCTTCGGCATCGCTGCTTCCGACCAGGAATTCCTACAGACGCAATATGTCCTGCTGAAAAGCCGCGGTCTGGCCGAGAGAGTCATCGACGACCAGAAACTTCTGAGCGATCCCGAGTTCTACCCGCCCGGCATTTCAGGAAAGACGCCGGCCCAGATCGCGGATATTCGTGCGTCGATGGCCGGCGTCATCACCGGTCCGCTGGACGTCACTCCCGTGCGGAACACGTCCCTGGTCGACATCGTCTATATATCGTCAACGCCCCGCCTGGCGCAGAAGATCGTCGAAGGCGTCGGCGAGTCCTACATCCGGCTCAACAACGAGAAAAAGTTTGAATCGGTGAAGCAGACCAGCGAGTTTCTCGATCAACAGGTCGCTCAGGTTCGTGCCGACATCGAAGTCACTCGCCGTCAGATCCAGCAATTTGGTGAGACCAAAGGGCTTGTATCGAGTGCCGATGCCAGCAGCATCCCCTACCAGAAGCTCATGAAGCTCACCGGGGACGTCCAGAACGCCACCAACGCCCGTCTGGAGAAGCAAAACGCGTTCGACTCGCTGTCGCTCGCCCATCCGGAGTCGGTCACGAACGGCGACCCGCTCGTAGCCCAGCTCACGGAAGAGGAATCGCGGAAACAGCGCGAATACAGCCAGAACCTCACCACGTTCACCCCCACCTACCCGACGATGGTGGCGCTGAAGAACTCGATCGATAAGACACACCAGGCCCGGATGTCCGCGATCGCCAGCGCCTTCACCCGGTTACGCGACGCAGCGAAACGCGATCTCTCGGCCGCGCAACAGACCGAAGATCAGATGTACGCGGCCATGATCGCGCAGAAGCGCGAAACGATGTCTCTCAACGTCACCGCGGCTGGGTTTGGCGACCTGACACGCACGCTCGAGTCGAAGCAAACGCTTCTCGATCAACTGGAGAAGCGGCAGAACGAGACCGAGGTCACCGCCCGTCTTCGGGGCTCGGCGTCGTCGAACATTCACTTCGTCGACCACGCCCAGTTGCCGACGGAGCGGTTCAACGTGACGCTGCGGAAGAACCTGCAGAACGCCTTCCCGCTCGGCGTGGTGCTCGGCCTGGCCGCCATCTTCTTCCTCGAATACATGGACCGCTCCATCAAGACGCCCGAGGAGCTCGAGCGGGTCACGAAGTTTGCCTCCCTCGGCGTCATCCCGGCGGCCAACTCAGCCGGCCGCGGCGGATACGGATACGGCTATGGTTACGGCCGCGGGACGGCCAAGCTGCGGCCTGTCGTCGAACCGGGCAACGAGCAGAGCGGCATCGACCTTCTGCCGCACAGCGATACCCGCTCCGCCATCGCCGAGGCATACCGCGCCTTTCGCACATCGCTGCTTCTGGCATCGGCAAGCTCGCCGAAAGTCATCGTCATCTCCTCGACCTTCGCTCGTGAAGGAAAGACCACCACCTCCGTCAACCTCGCCACCGTCCTGGCCCAGATGGGCAAACCGGTACTGCTCATCGATGCCGACCTTCGCCGCCCGCGGCTGCAGAAGGTTTTTCGCGGCAAGATGAATCTCGGCCTCGTGAACTACCTGGCCGCGAACATCCCGCTCGACGACGTCATCCAGGAAACCCAGGTCCCGAACCTCTCGCTCATCCTCTCCGGGCCCACGCCTCCGAACCCGTCGGAATTGCTCGGCTCCGACCGTATGAAGCATCTCATCCACGAGATCCGGGCCCGGTTCGCCTTCGTCATCTTCGACTCTCCTCCGGTCATGGCCGTGACCGACTCCATCGTCCTGGCAGCGAATGCCGACGGCGTCGTGCTGTGCGTCCATGGGGGGCAGACCCCGCGTGACATCGTGCAGCGCGCGGCCGAGCGCCTTCGCCAGAGCAACATCCCGGTTCTCGGAGCGATCCTCAACAACCTCGATCTGCAGCAGTACGGCTATTCGTTCAAGAAGAGCTACTACGACTATTACGACGAGGAATCCCGCTCACCGAAGGAGCAGCCCGCCAAGAGGGTTGGATAACCCGGCGAGGGAGGTGTGCCTCGCATGATCGATATCCATCACCATTGTCTTCCTGGCGTCGATGATGGTCCTCGTACGCTCGCCGAGTCGGTCGATCAGTGCCGGATGGCGGCGGACGAGGGGATCGAGACGATCGTGGCCACGCCACACGTGCTGCGCGGGCGTTGGAAGAACACGTCCCGCACGCAGCTCACATCGATCCTCGACGAACTGCGCGGTCAGGTCGGCGAGAGACCGCGCATCCTTCTCGGCTCCGAGTACTTCTTCGGGCACGATATGAACGAGATGCTGCGGGGAGAATCCATCATCCCTCTCGCCGGCGGCCGCTACATCCTCGTCGAGTTCGCCAGCCAGGCCGTTCCTCCTCTCGTCCGCGATCCCCTTTACCGCGTGCAGCTCGAAGGCTGGACGCCGGTCATCGCGCATCCCGAGCGCAACCTCGTCTTCCAGTCGAAACCTGAATTCCTGGCCTCGCTGATCCGGATCGGCGTGAAGACCCAGATCACCACGGGCAGCATCACCGGTGAATTCGGCTCCGAGGCGCAGGCCGCGGCCATCGACTGGCTCAAGCGGGGATGGGTGCACGTCATGGCCACCGATGCGCATAACGGGACCAGGCGGCCACCCCGATTTCGTGCCGCGCGCGAGCGCGTTGCCGACCTCGTCGGCGAGCAAATCGCCCAGGCGCTCTTCGTCGACAATCCAAAATCAATCGTAGAAAACCGCGGACTCGTGTACGATCCTGATCTGCCGGAGGCGTCCGGCAGGGAATCCGGTCGTTTCATCAATCGCATACGAAAGATGCTTACAAGGTGAATCTACAGCTGCGCCCGCTGACGGCGCTCTTCATCGTTTTTGCCGCCATTCCAGCCTTCGCGCAGAGCTTTTACGAAGCGCGATTCCAGAGTGGTGTGGTCGATTTCAACCGCGCGTCGTATGCCCGCGCGGTCGATGAGCTGCGCGTTGCCGCATTCGGCCGCGTCGACGACATCCCCGCTTATGAGACGGCGGAGATCTATCTCGCCGTTGCCAACGACAAGCTCGACCGTGTCGAAGACGCCCGGCTGGCGACGCTGAAAGTCGCGCAGGCGGAGCAAATCAAACCCTCCTACGCCGCCCTCCAGCTTCCGGTCGAGCTGCGCACGGCCTTCGAGCGGCTTCTGCCGGCATTGCTCAGCCGCGAGCAGCTCGGGAACGTTCCGGCCTTTGCGCAATTCGCCACGCAGGCTTTGTCCGCGACAACCGGAACGCCGACCCCAAGCCGCCGCCCTCCTCCGGTAGTACCGACGCCGACGAAGAAGCCAAACGTCGCCGTGACGGTGAGGAAGAACGACAACCAGGCCGAGACGCCGCAACCGGCACTCGACTACGGCCGGCTCGCCCTCGAACGGGTCGCCGCGGGCGATGAAGCCGGCGCACGGCGCTACGCCGACCTGGCGTTTGCCGAGGACGACACCAACCCGAACGCACATGCAGCGCTCGCGCAGATCGGCCGTGCCCACGGCGCATGGAACGAGGTCGCTGAACACTACTCGGTCGTCCGAACGCGCCGGCGACTCACAAACGACGAGTCCGCGGCCTACCTCATCGCGCTCGTGAACATTGGCCGGGCCGCCGATGCGGTTGGCGTACGTCACAGCCTCCCAGCCTCGGTCCTCGACCGCCCTGACGTTCGCGAGGCACTGCAGACGATCGATCCAAAACCAGCCGCGCCACAGCCGGTCGTGCCGGTACCTCTTCCTAAGCCCGTACAGCCCGCACCCGTACAGCCGGCACGTGTTCAGCCGGCACCCGCGCCCAATATCGCTCCCTCCCCGGCGCCCTCTTCGACGACGGAACCGGTGACGGCGCAGATCGCCAACGCTGAGCGGATGATGGAAACAGGCAACATCGTCGGAGCTCGCAGCGAGCTGCGCCGGATCGCGCTGCTCCCGGACCTTCAGCGCAGCGAGAGGCAGGCGCTGGCCCGCGCCCTCAGCCAGACCGCTCTCTACGGGGAATCGTCCGCACAGTACCGGAAAACCTACCCGCTCAAGGCCGGCGAAGAGAGTCACATGTTCTACGAGGCCGTGAACCGCTACGAGCTGGGGGACTACGCGCTGGCGCGCCAACTGATCACTCGTGCCATGCCCGCACTGCCGCAAACGCCGGCCATCCTGGCCTATCGCGACCGGATCATGGCCCAACAGTGAAATTTTGCCGTATTATCTTGTCTTGTCCGAGGTGACCATGAAGATCCGCATCCTGCTCACTCTCGCCTTTGCGATGAGCGCCGTCGCCGCGATGGCCGTGCAACCTGGCTCGATCGAGCACTATCCGCCGGGCTGCATGCTCGAGGGCGAGATGGCCATCATGAGCGTCGAGACTGTTGATGACGGCGTTCTTCGCGCCTACTTCCGCCGCCAGGGAGCGACCGACTGGTGTTATGTCGACGGCAGGAACCTCGGCAAGGTGTCGCAGGTGACGCTGCCGAAATTCGATCCCAACGAGGAGATCGAGTACTACTTCATCGTCCTCGATGGGAAGCGCATCGTCGCCAAGAGCCCGCGGATTTACAACGCCCGAAACGAACATCATTGCGATGCCGCGTTCGCGCGGCACGCCACCATCGTCACGCTGGAGTGTCTCCCGCCCGGCACCAATCCGATCTCGAGATCGATGTCTGCCGGCTACGCCACCAAGACAATCGTCGGCAAAGACCCCGCCCCGAGACAGTCACCCGAGAAGCCCGGCGAGCCGCCGCGTCCCGGCGCCGGTCAGGATTGATTTCCTTCGATCGCCACCTCGAAAGGCCGCCGTCTCCGGCGGCCTTTTTCGTTCAGTGCGCTTTCGCCTTTTTGACTTCTTCGGTCAGCGCGGGAACGATGGTGAAGAGATCGCCGACCACGCCGAGGTCTGCGATCCGGAAGATCGGCGCCTCGGGATCCTTGTTGATGGCGATGATGTGCTTGGACGACGACATGCCGGCCAGATGCTGAATGGCGCCGGAGACGCCGGCGGCGATATAGACGTTCGGGCTGACCACGCGGCCCGTCTGGCCGACCTGATGCTGATGATCGATCCAGCCGGCGTCCACGGTTGCGCGCGATGCCCCGACCGCACCGCCGATGGCGTGGGCGAGATCGCGGATGAGCGAAAAGTTCTGCGCTTCCTTCAGCCCGCGCCCGCCGGACACGATGATGTCCGCTTCGACGATCGACAACTCGCCCGCTTCGGAGACCTTCGTTTCGAGGACCTTCGCTTTCGAATCGAGAGAAGCGTTGATCTCGACGATCTCCGCCGCTCCTCCGCCTGCCTCCTCGGCGGGAAAGGCGTTGATGCGCGTCGTAGCGATCGCAGGCGAGCCGCTGATCTCGACGGTAGCGAACGCTTTCCCCGAGTAGACGGGACGGCGTGCGCGCAGCTTGCCGCCGGTCCATTCGAGCCGGTCGACGTCCGAGGCCACGCCGGCGTTCAATCGCGCGGCCAGCCGCGGCGCCAGATCGCGGCCGTTTGAAGTCCCGCCGAAAAGGACGATCGATGCGGACGCCTGTTCGATGGCCGCCTGCATAGCGGTGGTGTACGTCTCGGTGTTGTAGCCGCCGGCGTTGGTGACGTAGAGCTTCTTCGCACCATACCGGCCCGCGTCGTCCGCGGCGGCGCGATCCGCCGCGAAGGCCGCCAGATCGCCACCGGCAGCCTCGGCGAGTTTGCGCCCGATCGAAAGCGCCTCGCGTGAGGCCTTCTTGAGCTTGTTGTCCTGAACTTCGCAGAAAACGAGAACGGTGGGCATGGTTGTTTGAAGTTGCTGGGTTGCTCAGTTGCTGCGTTGCTGGGTTGCCAGGTTGCTGAGTTGCTGCGTTGCTGGGCCTCGGCAAACGAGCACCCTGCAACCTAGCAACCTTGCAACCTAGCAACCCTTCAACTCAGCAACCTTCAACTACAACGCCTTCGCCTCCTCTTTGATGTAGCGGACGATTTCCTTCGCCGCCGCTTGCGGATCGGCGCCGTCGATCTTGCGGCCGCCGCTCTTCTCAGGCGGCAGTTCCAGCGAGACGACGGTCACGCGCTGGTTGATGATGTCGGACTCGGAAAGGCCGAGGTCCGCGATCGATTTGGTATCGATGGCGATCTTCTTCGCCGCCATGATTCCCTTGAGTGACGCGTAACGGGGCTCGTTCAGCCCCTTCTGCGCCGTGATCACCGCCGGGGTCGCGGCCTCGATGATCTCCTCCGCTCCCTCGATCTCGCGATTGGCGGTGACCTTGCCTCCGGCCGCGTCGAGATGGGTCACGACATTGATCTGCGGATAGCCGAGCAGCTCCGCGACCATCGGTCCGACGAGCGAGTTGTCGGTGCCGACACCCTGCTTGCCGAAGAAGATGAGATCGTGCGGCAGTGTCTTGATCGCCGCCGCAAGTACCCTGGCGATGCCGAGCGAGTCGGCATCGCCGGACTCGCCCTTCACATGCAGCGCCTTCGTGGCGCCGCGCGCCAGCGATTCGCGCAACGCCTGCTGCACGCGGTCGGGACCGAAGCCGAGAACGGTGACCTCGCCGCCTTCTTTTTCCTTCAGGCGGATCGCCGCCTCGAGGGCGTATTCGTCGTACGGAGAAACGATGTATTTGATGCCGGTTTCATCGATGTGGCGCCCGTCGCCACCGATCTTGATCCGCGTCTCGGTGTCCGGCACCTGCGCGATACAAACCACGGAATTCAAAGGTTGGCCTCCGATAAAGCGCCCGGATGATAGGGAAAAGGCACGCGGTTCGCAAACAAGGCTTCCCGATTCGCTTCAGCGGTCACCAGAAGCCAGCGAGAGCCCAAACGGAGGACGCGATGCCATTCACGAACCGGCAGCACGAGGTAGATCCGAACCAGGCAGGCCCGCGCCGCGTGTTCCGGTCACCGATGACCGACTTCAAACGACAGACGCGCGGCGGCAACGGAAACGGCAACAGCCGCAACGTGAAGGCGGCACCGCCCGAGGTGACCAATGCCGAAAACTTCTACTACATCAAACAGATGAGCTCGAAGACGCCGATGGTCATCATCATGACCGACGGCGAAGAGATCCGCGGCTGGATCGAGTGGTACGACAAGTCCTGCCTGAAAGTGAACCGCGACGGCGCGCCGAATCTCCTGATTCAGAAACATTGGATCAAGTACCTGTTCAAACAGGACGAGCTCATGGAGTGACGCGGTCTCGCGGCTGTTCAATTACCTGTCAGTGTGGATAGGCGACCTCACCCACTACAATCCCCTCCGTGCAACCGCTCGCTATCACCCTCGGCGATCCAGCCGGCATCGGGGCGGAGATCGTGTTCCAGGCGCTCGAGGGCATTGATATCCCCGCGCGCGTTTTCGGGAGCCGGGCACTCGCAAATCCTCCGGACGGGATCGATTTCGTCGACGTGGGAGGCGAAGGTCCGATCCGCTACGGGAGAATCGACGCCGCGTATGGCCGCGTCGCCCTCGATTCCATCGATGCCGCGCTGCGCGCCATCGAGGCCGGCCACTGCTCGGCGCTCGTCACCGCGCCGATTCACAAACAGGCCGTCGCTCTGGCCGGCTCGCCCTTCCCCGGTCATACCGAGCTTCTTGCCCATCGCGCCGGTCTCAAACGTTACGCGCACGATTACGCGATGTACTTCGACTCACCGAAGCTGAAGTCGGCGCTGCTCTCGGTGCATCTCCCGTTGCGTGACGCCGTGTCGGCCATCGATGCGGACGACATCGCCGGCCTGGCGCGGCTCACCAGCCGCGAATACACGCGCCTCTACGGTCACGCGCCGCGCATCGCCGTTGCAGGGGTGAATCCGCACGCCGGTGAAGGCGGAAAGTTCGGCGACGAGGAGCGCGTCATCGGGCGCGGCGTGGCGCGGGCACGCGGCGAAGGGCTGTCGATCAGCGGACCGCATCCGGCCGACACGATCTTTCTGGCGGCATCTCGTGGACAATATGACGTCGTGCTGGCGATGTATCACGATCAGGCCCTCATTCCGATCAAGACCATGGCGTTCGACGAGTCGGTGAACGTGACCATCGGGTTGCCGTACCTGCGCGTGTCGGTCGACCACGGCACAGCCTTCGATATCGCCGGCCGGGGAGTTGCCGACGCCACGCCGATGCGCTATGCCATCCGCTGGGCCACTGCTCACGCAAACGCTCATGCCGGGAGCTTCGCGTCATGAATCGCTGGGGCGCGCGCATTCTGGCGCTGCTGATGCTCGTCGTCTTCATGCTGCTGATGCTGAATCTGCAGCGGCAGCTTCTCGTGCTGTTGCGCAACCGAGGCGGAGCGACGACGACAGCGACATCAAGCACCCCTTGAAACGACACTGGCTCGCCGTCGCCGTTCTCTTTCTCGTCGCCTCGGCATGGGGGGCGACGTTCACGCTCGTCAAGCAGGTCCTGACCCGCATCGCGCCGGAGCCGTTCATCTTTCTTCGGTTCACGGTCGCCGGCATCGTGCTGCTCGTCGTCGCCATCGCCACGCGCCGGCTTCCTCGCGCCGCCATTCGCCCCGGCATGGTGCTGGGTGCGCTCATCTTCGCCGGCTACTGGTGCCAGACCCGCGGGTTGATGACGATCTCGCCATCGCGTTCCGCGTTTCTGACCGGCCTGTACGTGGTGATGGTCCCCTTCTGCGACCGGCTGCTCTTCGCGAAACGCGTCGCCGCGCGGGCATGGCTGGGCTGCCTACTCGCCGCGGCTGGAACGGCGCTGCTCATCGGCGGCATCGACGCGCGCGCCGGCTTCGGCGACATCCTGACCATCGCCGGCGCCATCTGTTTCGCGATGCACGTCATCCTTTCCGCGAAGTACAGCGCCGCCATCCCCTCGCTCGGACTTGCCGCCGTGCAGGTCGTCGTCGTCGGCCTCGCCGCAATACCGCCCTCGCTGTTCGTGCCGCGCCCTCGATTGACGACGGCGGTGATCGCCGTGATCCTCTTCACCGCCATCGTCACCACCGCTCTGGCATTCGTCGCTTTGATGTGGGGACAGTCGCGGGTCACGGCAACCGAGGCCGCGGTCATTCTGGCGTTCGAGCCGATGGCGGCGTCGATCACGTCGATCGTCTTCGAGCACGAGCCGGTAACGGCGGGATTCGTGGCTGGCGCGGCAATGATCGTCGGAGCGATGGTTCTTTCCCAATTACCCGTTTCGCCGCGGCGCGATCCGATGTCCGCGTGACGACGCGGTAAGATCACCGGATGGACGGAAACCGGCTGGTCAAGTTGATCGTCACCATCGCGCTCGTCTTCGTGGTGTGGAAGTACGGGATTCCGTGGGCGAAGAAGCAGTTGAACGGACACACGACCTCCTCTGCTTCGGCGGACAGTTCATGCGTCACCGCGGCCCGGCAGGCATCCGAGGCCTGGGGTAGCGGGCTTCATAGCTTCGTCAATCCGCCGTACGACCTCAATGCGTGGTCGAGCTTCCGCGGCGGCGTCGAGACGAAAATCGCGGCCGCCGAATCGGAGTGCAGCGCGTCATCGCCATCCTGCGATGCGGCCCGCGGCGCGATGAGCGACCTGAAGGACCTGGTCTCGGAGCTCGATACCGCCATCACCAAAGGCTCGCCGGTTCCGGAGGACGCGGTGCAGCGGCAGGAAGCGATCGATGCGAAGATCGAGGCCGCCGCCGACCTGGCGCGTTCCGGGAAATAGGGGTTGCTAGGTTGCAGGGTTGCAGGGTTGCAGGGTCTCGCGGTTTGTATCTCGATTCACTCGCGACCGCGTACCAAGTTACTCAGCAACCCTGCAACCTAGCAACCCTGCAACCTCACCTCACACTCCCATCTCCTCGGCCAGGGCCACGATCTCGTCGCGAAGCTCGCGGCGCGTGCGCATGAGCCGCGCGAAGGCTGCCCTCCGCGCCACACGCCAGGTGAGTGCACGCGTACGGCCGATCACCTCATCGAGCTGTTCGAAGAAGCGGAGGGCGATGTAACCGATGAATGGCAGCAGGACCGCGGCGACGGCTCCGAACGTCACTCCGAATCGCCACGCCACCAGCAAGCCCCACCCGATGTACGTCAACGGGTAGAGGGCAATCCCGCCGACCGCCTTGAACGTGGCCACCATCTCTTCTTCCTTGGTCAACCGCGTCGCCAGAAAGCGGATCAGGCGATAGGTCGGGTAGTGGGCGATGGCGCCGATGACCGCCAGCGGCAACGTGATGAGCAGCATGCCGATCGTCTTTACGCTGCCGCGCACCGTCGGCGCGGGCAACGTCTCGGGCTCCAGGTTGGCGTTGCCGAGCTCCGCTTCGAAGCGCTCGAACCGCGACTGCAGAAGCGCCAGCCGCGCCGGATCGCGCGCGCGCAGACGTGTAAAGCCGGCGATGAAACGCTTCCGCAGCGCCAGTTGCTCCGGGAGTCCGGCGCGACCAAGCGACATCGCCCGTTCCGCGCGGCCGATGAGGTCGAGCGCTTCGCGCGAATCGGCCTGCAGCGTCAACGCGGCCAGCGAAGACTCGATCCGATTCGTCAGTGCCGCCACCGCGTCGCGCGGCGGCTCCCCGGCCGCGTCGACCGGAACAGGAGCGACGGCGATTCCGTCACCGAAGTAGAGCAGGGCATCGCTGCGGAAACTCTGTTTTGCCGTGTAGAAAATCGCCGTCGGAATGATGACGATGTCCGGACACTCGGAGGCGCTGCAGCCCAGGGCGATTCGCGCCGCTCCCGTCTTGAGCTCCTTCAGCCGCGGCTCGCTATGCGTCGTCCCTTCTGGGAAAATGGCGATGGCGCCGCCGCCCACGAGCAGCGACCGGGCCGCGGCGAAGGTCTCGCGGTTCTGTGACGTCGAATAGTTGTCCTGCGTGCGGTAGACGGGAATCGAATCAAGACCGCGCGCGAACCATCCGATCAGCGGCATGCTGAAGATCGGCGCCTTCGCCAGAAACGAGACCGGCCGCGGCGTGAAGCAGAGCAGGAAAATCGGATCGATCAGACCATTCGGATGGTTCACCGCGAAGATCGCCGGCCCCGGGGGCACCTTCTCCCATCCGATGATCTCGATTCGCCGGAAGAAGATGTTCGCAATCAGCCGCAGAAGTGGTGTGACGTACCGGCGCATGTTCAACATTGTGGGCACCACTCCCTCGAGAGTCCCTCTCCCCGCGTCTTTTTGCGGGGAGAGGGCCGGCACCTTCTCCCCCGGCAAGAAGACGCCGGGGGAGAAGGACTCTCGATGTTGGATCGTGTCATCTGTTCGCCGACCACGCCGCGTACATCCAGATGCAGCCGGCCATCACGATCGATAGCGGCACGAGCATGAAGGCGCGCTCGAGCGACGTGTGATCGGAAACGAGACCGATCAGCGGCGGCGAAGGAATGTCGCCGACGAGATGCATCACCAGCACGCTGAGGCCGACGGCCGTAGCCCGTTCCGCCGGTTTCACCACATTGATAATGGCGGAGTTGATCGGGCCGGTGCACATGAAAATGAACACTTCGGCGATGGCGATCGCCGGCAGGTAGATGGCGCGATGGGGATTCGAAACCGCGATGTAGGTCGCCGGCGCGGCGATCAACGTGGCGATGCCAGAGACCCAGAGGTACGATTGCTTCGACCGCGACAGGAAGAAATCGCCGAGCCAGCCGCCGGCGAATGTCCCGACGAATCCGGTCGCAAGCGCGATGACGCCAAAGGTCACCGTCGCCTCGATGCGCGGCATTCCCCGCACCCGCTCGAGAAACGCCGGCATCCAGAATCCCAATCCTCCCAGCGCAAACGTGTACGCGCCGTAGCCGAGCGCCGCCAGAATGAAGGAACGGTTGCGGAAAAGATCGCGGTAGGCATCCGTCCAGCGGGGGTCGGGAGTCGGGGGTCGGGAGTCGGAGCTTGCCCCTTCGGCTGAATCGCTCTCCGACCCCCGACCCCCGACCCCCGGCTCCCCAACATCATGCAATCCCCTCGGCGGATCCTTCACCACCAGCACCAGCAACGCCAGCAGCAACCCCGGTGCGCCGGCAATCCAGAACGCGGCGCGCCAGCCGAAATGCCGATCGACCAGACCGCCGAGGATGTAGCCGGCGGCGGAGCCGATCGGAATGGCGGCGAAGAAAACCGACAGCACGCGCCCGCGGCGCTCGATCGGAAACGAATCGGCCAGCAGAGCCGGTGCGATCGTTCCGTAGGCCGCCTCCCCCACACCGACCGTCGACCGGGCGATAAAGAGCGAAAGGAAGCCGCGCGCGAAGCCGGCCAGCGACGTAGCGATGCTCCAGACAGCGACGCCGAGGGCGATCAACGGCGGCCGGGACTTGCGGTCACCTAACGCACCGAAGAGTGGCGACGTCAATGTATAGACGACGATGAATCCGGTGCCGATGAGGCCGAGCTGCGTATCGGAGAGATGCAGCTCCGACTTCTTGATCGACTCCACGACCGAGGCCACCACCCAGCGGTCGAGATAATTGAACAGATTGATGAGCGTGAGGATCGCCAGCGCGTAACGCGCGGCGCGGCGTGTTGCCGGCGTATCGATCGCTGCAGGCATTTTGAGAAGTGTAACCTCCGAAACTCCGCGCGCGGCCAATCGTAATCAATCCAGCGCAGGTATCATGACCACCGACCACCCATCATGAAAAAAGTTCTCCCGTATCTGGCGTGCGTTCTCGGCATCGTTGCGCTCGCGATTCTCATGCCGCGCTTCAACGACGCACAGCCGGAGGGAATCCGCCTCACGCGCGCGGACGCTGTGCCGATCGCCGACGCGCAGGCGCGGCAGATCGGCATTCCCGTCGAACGTTCGTGGACTGTCCTGTCGTGGGCGGATTCGTCGCTGCTCGATAAGGAGCTCGATCCCAAGCCCGAGCTTCGGCGCCGGGCGGCGGACGACCCGGTGATCGGCCCGCGCCTCGGCGGCTACAAGCGGGTCTACTACAGGCGCGGCCTCGAAAAAACAATGCCGTACGGCTACGTCGTCGTCGATCAGAGAACCGGGGCCGTGCTCATGGCCCGCCGGCAGCCGCGCGCCGAGGAAACAGGAGCACATCTCACCGAAGCGCAACTGCTGCCGACGGCGGACGCCTTCGTTCACTCGCGCCAATTCCCCGGTGCACCATCGCCGCAGTTTGAAGATGCCCGGCCGAACGTGATGCGGTCGCGCACCGACTGGACATTCCGCTATCGAATCAAGACCAGCTTCCCCCTCGGCAACGTCGTGCCTTATCTACATGTCTACTTCGTCGGCGACCGTCTCTCCGGATGGGCGCTCATCGAAGAGTATGCCGACGGCAGCCAGTTCCGCGGCGACGACACCGGCAGCGGAGTGGCCAGCATTCTTGTCCGTTTCGCCGCCAACTACGCGCTGCTGTTGATTCTTCTGGTCATCTTCCTGCGCAAATACCACGCCGGGGAAGTCGGCGTCGGCACCGGATCGATTCTGTTCGCCCTTACCCTGCTCATCGGCCTGAGTATCGATTTCATGATGGGCCCCTCCGCCACGGAGGGGAACACCATGGGCAGTCTCGACGCGCAGTCGACCACCGCGGCGCAGATGGCATTCAAGTTTCTTCTCTATGACGTGCCGCTGGCGGTCGTCGTCTTCTTCGCCTGGTCTGTCGGCGAGAGCTATACCCGCGAGCGGTGGGGCGAGTCGCTGGCTTCGTTCGACGCCATCCTTCGGCGTGACGCGCTGAACGCCACCGTCGGCCGCTCGATCGTCAACGGCGTTCTGTTCGCACCGGCTATCGCCGCGGCCTCATTCGTGGCCGGCGTCATTCCGCTTCTGCTCCATAAAGCGCATCCATCGATCGGCGTCGGCACCGAGATCTTTGTACAACTTGGCGGGCCGCTCCTGTTCATTCTGTTCGCCGCATTTGACGCGGTGATCTTCCCGATCATCTCGCTGTTCCTGATGTCGTGGACGAACCGGCATCGCGTGCTCTGGATCGGAATGATCGCCGCCATTGCCGTCGGGGTAATCAGCGGCGTTTGCAACATTCCGGTCGATCCGCTACTGCCGCAGATGTTGTTCGGATTCGGTGCCATCGCCGCGATCGTTCTGATGATGCGCGGCTTCGATCTGCTCTCGACCTCCGTGGCCCTCTTCGGCGGCACACTGATCTCCATGATCGCGCCGCTGGTGTCGGTGGCGCGCGGGCACATTCTGCAGCAACTGATCCTGACAGCGGCATTGCCGCTGGCAGCTCTGCTCGTCTTCGGCATCGCGGCGATGATGACCAAGCGCGAGGTTGTCTACACCTACGACGATCTGGCGCCGCACGTGAAGCGCATCGTCGAGCGCGAGCGCGTGAAGGCGGAGATCGATGCGGCAAACCGCATCCAGGCCGCCCTCCTGCCGGTCGACGCGCCCGATCTGCCGGGTGCATCGTTCGCTTCGCACTATCGCGCCGCCACGGAGATCGGCGGCGACTACTTCGACTTCCTGACCATGCCAAACGGTGAGATCGGCATCGCCTTCGGCGACGTCTCCGGCCATGGTTTGACCAGCGGCATCGTCATGGCCATGGCCAAGTCGGCGCTGCTGGTGCAAGTCGGCTACGACCCCTCGCCGCGCGCGGTGATGAACGTGCTCAACGACATCGTCATGAAGACCGCGCCGAAGCGGATCATGATGACGTTCTTCTTCGGCTTGCTCGATCCCGCCACACAGACGCTCCGTTTCTCCTCGGCCGGCCATCTCGATCCCTACGTCTTCCGCGCCGGAGCCAAGCGGTTGGAGTCGCTGTCGTCGTGGGGCTTCCCGCTCGGCGTCAAACGCCGCGACCCGTTCACCGAGCACACCGTCGACTTCGACGACGGCGACCGCCTCATCCTCTACAGCGACGGCCTGATCGAAGCGATCGACGACGACGGCGATCCCTTCGGCTTCGAACGTTTCGAGAAGACCATCCTCGCCTGCGGCCACATGGACGCCGAGGACATCAAGAAAACGCTGCTCAACTCCATCCGCAAGTTCACGCGGAATCGTCCGCCCGAGGACGACCAGACGCTGGTAGTGGTGTCATTCGAGAGCGAAGCGACGGCGCGCGCGGCGATGTAGCTGGATAGCGGGTTGTCGGTTGTCGGTATCGGGGGGTCGGGAGTCGGAGGTCGGAGGTCGGAGGTCGGAGGTCGGAGAGAATTTCGATCTACAGCCGCGTAACCTCGAAAAACTTTGATCTCCGACTCCCGACCCCCGATAACCGATAACCTCGGGAGGACCGTTCTCATCCATGAAGCCGAGACGCGCCGGTTCTTCCACTACAATCCGCGCCCCATGGCCACCAACACCGAACCAAACAAGATCATCTACTCGATGGTCGGAGTCTCGAAGTTTCACGGCAAGAAGCAGGTCCTCAAGGACATCTACCTCTCCTATTTCTATGGTGCGAAGATCGGCGTCATCGGCCTGAACGGGTCGGGCAAGTCGTCGCTGCTGCGCATCCTGGCCGGCACGGACCACGACTTCCTCGGCGAGACCGTTCTCTCCCCCGGCCACACCGTCGGCTTTCTCGAACAGGAGCCGCAGCTCGATCCGGCCAAAACCGTCCGCGAGATCGTCGAGCAGGGCGTGCAGCCGGTCATCGACCTCCTCAAGGAGTTCGATGAGATCAACAACGCCTTCGGCAATCCCGACGCCGACATGGACAAGCTGATGGAACGTCAGGGCAAGGTGCAGGACAAGCTCGACGCCACCGGCGCATGGGACCTCGACTCCAGGCTGGAGATGGCCATGGACGCGCTGCGATGCCCTCCCGGCGATACGCTCTGCGGCATCCTCTCCGGCGGCGAGAAGCGCCGCGTGGCACTCTGCCGGCTGTTGCTTCAGGCTCCTGACATCCTCCTGCTCGACGAGCCGACCAACCATCTCGACGCCGAGTCGGTGGAGTGGCTGGAGAAACATCTGCAGCAATATCCCGGCACCGTCATCGCCGTCACACACGACCGCTACTTCCTCGATAACGTGGCCGGCTGGATTCTGGAGCTCGACCGCGGCGCCGGCATCCCGTTCAAGGGCAACTACTCCTCGTGGCTGGAGCAGAAGCAGGCCCGCCTGCAGCACGAGGAAAAGGCGGAGTCGCAGCGGCAGAAAACACTCGAGCGGGAGCTCGAATGGATCCGGATGTCGCCGAAGGGCCGTCACGCCAAAGGGAAGGCCCGCATCACCTCCTATGAAGAGCTACTCAACCAGCAGACGCAGGAGAAGGTCCAGGACCTCGAGATCTACATCCCGCCCGGCCCTCGCCTCGGCGGCATCGTCGTCGAAGCGGACAACGTACGCAAAGCCTTCGGCGATACGCTCCTCATCGACGAGATGGAGTTCAAGCTTCCGCCGGGCGGCATCATCGGCGTGATCGGCCCGAACGGCGCCGGCAAGACCACGCTGTTCCGGATGATCCTCGGCCAGGAGCCGCCGGACGCCGGAACCATCCGTGTCGGCGAGACCGTGAGGCTCGGTTATATCGACCAGGACCGGACGCTCGATCCCGACAAGTCGATCTTCGAGGAGATCACCGGCGGGACCGAGCTGGTATTGCTCGGACCGCGGGAGATGAATTCACGCGCGTACGTGGCCCGCTTCAACTTCTCCGGTTCCGATCAGCAGAAGAAAGTCGGCGTGCTGTCCGGCGGCGAGCGCAATCGAGTCCATCTCGCCAAGATGTTGAAAGAGGGGGCCAACGTCCTTCTGCTCGACGAGCCGACCAACGATCTCGACGTCAACACCATGCGTGCCCTCGAAGAAGCTCTGGAGAACTTTGCCGGCTGCGCCATCGTCATCTCCCATGACCGCTGGTTCCTCGACCGCGTGGCCACGCACATCCTGGCCTTCGAGGGCGACAGCCGCGTAGTCTGGTTCGACGGCAACTACAGCGAGTACGAAGAGGACAAGCACAGGCGCCTCGGCGCCGAAGCCGATCAACCGCATCGGATCCGCTACCGGCAGATGACGAGGTGAAGGGGGTCGGGAGTCGGGGGTCGGTTGTCAGTTGTCAGTTGTCGGGAACAAGACGACAGCCACGCGTGACAACCGATAACGGACAACCGATAACCGAAAACTTCCCGACCGCCGACTCCCGACCCCCCTTCCGCAAGGTCTCGCTTGCAACCGGCCGCCTCCGCGCGTAGGATGCGGCCTTCCCCGGAGAGGTACGTCACCGTCGGCCGTCCACCGCCGGTGAACCAAGGTCCAAACGTCGTTAACTCTGCAGTCCGCTGTTCGTTAACACTGCCGAAGGTTCTTTTCTCGGTCGCGGCTGCGCCGGACTGGAAGCCGTTCAATGCGGCGAACCGGTGCGGCCGTTCAAACGGTTGAATCAAGCCACTTGCGGAATATCGACGGCATCAAAACTAAGTCCTTATCCAGCAGCAACTTGAACTCCAAGGGTCAGTTTGCATAAGTAGGTTCGGCCTATGCAGTATCAGCGCAGTCCAACGGTATTTTTTTTGTAGGGAAATCGAGGAGGAACGCGAGATGAAGCTACAACGATTTACGATCTGTTTCTTCCTGCTACTTCTGGTTGCAGCCGGCGCATTCGCGCAGGGCACGACCGGTGCGTTGACCGGAACGGTCACGCAGGCAGGATCCAATCTCCCCGGAGTGACGGTGACGATCGCGTCGCCGAATCTTCAGGGAACGCGCACCACGGTGACGAATGGCGAGGGGGACTACTCCTTCCCGGCAATTCCGCCGGGCGCGTACAAAGTCACGTTCTCGTTGTCCGGCCTGACGGACATTGTCAAGAACACGCAGGTCAAGCTCGTTGAGACGCAGCGCCTCGATGCCGACATGAAGATGTCGGCCGTCACCGAGGCCATCACGGTCACGGCCAACCAGGCCACCGTCATGGAGACCCCGCAGGTCCAGTCGAACTACAAGCAGGCGGCGATCAACCAACTGCCAACCGCACGTAACCCGGCCGCGCAAGCCGCGCTCTCCCCAGGCGTTACGGCTGGCGTCAACGGAAACACGATTTCCGGCGCCATGTCCTACGACAATCTCTATCTCGTCAACGGCGCTGTCGTGAACGAGAACCTTCGCGGCCAGCCGCACGCCCTCTACATCGAGGACGCCATCCAGGAGACGACCGTCCTCACTGGCGGCATCTCCGCCGAGTTCGGCCGTTTCACCGGCGGCGTGGTCTCGTCGATCACGAAGTCGGGCGGCAACGAGTTCAGCGGCTCCGTCCGCGATTCGTTGGACAATCCAAGCTGGACGGCCAAGAGCTTCTCCACCCAGAGCGCACTGACCAAGCACACCAACAACACCTACGAAGAAACCCTGGGTGGCCGCATCATCCGCGACCGGCTGTGGTTCTTTGTCGCTGGCCGCCAGGCAAAGACATCGGCCTCATCCACATTGCGCGCGCTTCCTCCCGGGCTCCCGGATCCAGCGATCGGCGCGTACACGATCGCAAGCTCGAACCCGCGGCAGGAATACAAAGTAACCGCGAATCTGACAGAGAAACACTCGATCGTCGGGTCCTACCTCAACAACGACGTCAAGGCCGACAAGAACTGCCAGATCGGCTGCCTCGATCTCCGCTCGGTCAACACCAACGGCATCGAGAACCCGAATAACTTCAAGACCCTGCACTACAACGGCGTGATCACCAACAACTTCCTGATCGAAGGCGACTGGGCCAAGAAGTACTTCGCTTTCGTCGGCTTCGGCGGCTCGACGCCTGCCCATCAGGCCAACCCCAGCGCGGCATATCTCGCCGCGGGAACGCCCATCCTGGAAGTCGTCAATACCGGCGGCGGAGCAACAGCAAACGCACCCTACTTCTGCGGAAGCTGCGGCGCTGAGCTGCGCAACAACAAGGAGTGGGAGCTCAAAGGCCGTTATTTCCTCGGCACGAAGTCGTTAGGCACTCACAACATGGTCGTGGGCTACGACGACTGGGCGGAGCAGCGCCTCTCGAACAACTACCAGTCGCCCACTGACTTCCGTTTTCAGAATCAAACGAACGCCCTGAAGCAGATGCCGGACGGCACCGTGCAGTTGTCGCTGGGGCCAAGCGACCGCTGGGTTTGGTTCCCGATCGCTTTGTCCTCACTCGGCTCGAACCTGAAGACCACTTCCGAATTCATCAACGACAAGTGGGACCTGAATCAGCATCTCACCTTCAACCTCGGCGCCCGTTATGACAAGAACGACGCGGTCGACAGCGCCGGTCATGGGATCTCCAAGGACAGCGCCGTCAGTCCCCGCCTCGGCATCATCTTCGACGTATTCGGTAACGGCCGCCTCCGCGTCGATGCGAACTACGGCAACTACGTCGGCCGTCTCGCCGAGACCGTAGGCGGATCGGCCTCACCCGCGGGCAATCCAGCGTCGTTCACATTCATCTATGGAGGACCGGCTACCGGTTATCTGGACTCGCGTGTCGCTCTCCAGCAGGCCTTCCAGTGGCTCCTTGACAACGGATTCACGAACCGCACAGCCGCCACCGCCAGCATCCCGGGGTTGAACACCCTTCTGGATCCTTCCGGCATCAAGTCCCCGAGCTTGCGCGAGATCACCGTGGGCGCGGGCACGCAGATCGGCAGAGGCTATCTCCGGGCCGATTACATCAATCGCGACTGGCAGAATTTCTACGCGCAGTTCGACGTCCCCGGTAACTATGTCGTCACCAATCCGGTGACCCAGGCCGTGTCAAACATCAACCGCATCGGCAACTCCGACGTACCGGAACGGAAGTACTGGGGTGTCCAGCTCCAGGGGCAGTACCAACTCCCGGCCGGCTTCAGTGCGGGCGGTAACTACACCTATTCGAAGCTCACCGGCAACGTGGAAGGCGAGACGTCAGGTTCGGGTCCGGTGACCTTCGCCTCGACGAGCGTGGCATTTGCGGAGTTCCAGAACTTCGCACAGAACGCCCCGGTCGGTTATCTCGCTGCCGACCAACGCCACAAGCTCCGCCTTTTCGGAACCTACGACCTCTCGACGCGGATCGGACATTTCAACGCCGGCCTGATCCAGCGCTATGACTCGGGAACGCCGTTCTCGGCCTCTGCCGCGATCACGATGACTCCGCAAATGCTCTGCTCTGCGGGAGCAACGCCGGCAGCTGGATCGACGAACCCGCTGAACAATGCACTGATCGCCCTCTGCCCGGCAGGCAACACGAACGTCTACCCCAACGGAAGCCCGCGCGATCCGGCTCACCAGTACGCAGCGGTCTCCGGCAACCAGGTTGGCCCGACGACCGTTACCTACTTCTTCGGCGGTCGTGGTGCGGACCGTTGGCAGGCCATTTCTGCAACGGATCTTGCTCTCAACTACGAGTTGCCGATTCACAACTTCGCGTTCTTTGCGAAGGCAGAGGTTCGCAACGTCTTCAATCACCTCTCTGTGATCAGCGGCAACACGACGGTTCTGACGAATCAGAATAGTTCGGCGTTGAAGGCTTTCAATCCATTCACGACGACTCCGGTCCAGTGCCCCACGGGCACACCGCTCACGAGCACCGACCCCACCGTGAAGACCTGCGCAAGCCTGGGCGCAAACTACCAGCTTAGCTCCACGTTCGGCCAGTCCAACGGTACGCCAACGACCTTCTCGCAGAACGGCAACTACCAGCTCCCGCGCACGTATCTCTACTCCATCGGCGCGCGCTTCTAGTCACCCGCTAAAACATCGGTTGTAACGAAAGCCCCGGCTTCGGCCGGGGCTTTTTTTTGTATCTCTCAATGCGGCAGACCGAAGATGTAGTAGATGCCGCAAAGCGCCGCAAGCACGATCGACCCGCCGCTGATGTCGCGCGGTTTGCCGGCCAGCAGCTTCATCAGCGGATAGAGAACCAGCCCGGCCGTCAGACCATTGGCGATGTTGTAGGTGAAGACCATCATGGCGATGGTGGCAAAGGCCGGGACCAGCTCGGTCAGGTCTTCGAAGTCGATCTTGCGCACGGCATCGAGCATCAGCGCGCCGACGGCGATGAGCGCCGGTCCGTACGCGAAGCGTAGTTGCTGCAGCGGCTCGACCAGCGGGATGAAGAAGAGCGAGAGCGCGAAAAGAAGGCCGGTCGTGATCGCTGCCACACCGGTCCGTGCTCCCTCGCGTATGCCAACGGCCGATTCGATGTAGGCGCCGCTGGTGGATGTGCCGAGGAGACCGCTGATGCAGCAGGAGACCGCATCGACCGTCATCGGCTTCTCGATCTCCGGAAAGTTTCCTTTGGCGTCGAGCATCCCGCCGGCCGCGCCGACGCCGACGAGCGTGCCGAGGGTGTCCAGAAAGCTCATGAGAAACAGGGTGAGCAGAATCGGCAGAAACGACAATCGCAGCACACCGCGGATGTCGAGTTGCAGCGCGATCGGGGCAAGGCTGTAGTCGCCGGTGAACGGCATGGCCAAAATCGCTCGCGGCGCGTGACCGAAGCCGAGGAGGATCCCGGCGATAGCCGTGACCGCGATCCCGATGAGAATGGCGCCGCGCACACGCAGGCGCATCAGCGCCATCATCACGATGAAGCCGCCGATGGCCAGCAGTACCTGCGGGCTGTGCAGATTGCCGATCTTCACCGGCACCCCGCTCCCGCTCTCGACGATGCCGGTCTCCGTCAGTCCGATGAAGGCCAGAAAGAGGCCGATGCCGGCGGCGAAGCTGTACTTGAGACTCTGTGAGATCGATTTCGCCAGCCAGCCGCGCAACCCGATGAGCGTGATGATGAGGAATAGCACACCGCTGACGAAGACGGAGCCGAGCCGCTGCTGCCAGGTGATCCCGAGCGCGGCCAGGCCATAGGCGATGAAGGCGTTCTCCCCCATGTACGGCGCCACCGCGATCGGCCGCTTCGCGTAGAGGCCCATGAGGATCGAGCCGACCGCCGCCACGACGATGGTGGCCACCGTGCTGGCCCCGGTCGGAAGTCCCGCTGCTTTCAGAATGGCCGGATTGACGACGATGATGTAGGCCATGGCCACGAAGGTCGTCGCGCCGCCGAGGATGTCGTTTCGCATGCGCGATTATCGCGCGGGCTGCGATGGCGCTACGCGCGTTATCGGTTGTCGGTTGTCGGTTATCGGGTGTCGGGTGTTGCGTGATTGAATGTGCGGCATCGCAATCCGCGACACTATCGAGGGACAACGGAGAACCGACAACCGATAACCGACAACGCGGCAAAGCCGTTACTCCGCCAGGATCCAGGCCAGTGCCGCGATTGCCGCCGTGTCCTGCGCCAGCTCCTTCGGATCCACCTTGTCCAGCGTGTCGGCGTTGGTGTGGTGGTAGTCGAAATAGTGCAGCGGTTCCGGGACCAGACCGAAACCGGGCACGCCGGCTTCCGTCAGCGGACCGATGTCCGCTCCGGCCTCCTCGGCCACCTCGAAACGGTTCGAAGACACCGCCGCCAGCGGCTTCGTACGCCCCTCCAGCGCCGCCAGCGCATCGCCCTTCAGCGTCGTCGTGAACCCCGTCGGCGCCGCGCCGCCGGCATCGGTCTCGATCGCGGCGAGGTGCTTCTCTTTCCCGTGATCCTTCGCATACTGCAGACCGCCCCGGAGACCGTTCTCTTCATTCATGAACAGGACAGCACGGATGGTGCGGCGCGGGCGGAGGTTCATCTCCTTCAGCAGCCGCATCGTCTCCATCACCATGGCCACGCCCGATCCGTCGTCGATCGCGCCGGTGGCCAGGTCCCACGAATCGAGATGGGCGCCGATGAGGACGATCTCTTCCGGCTTCTCGCTCCCCCGGATCTCGGCGATGACGTTGGCGGATTCGACGTCCGGCAGCGTCTTCGGCGTCAGCAGCATGTGCATCCGCACGCGTTTGCCGCGTGCCAGAAGACGGTGCAGCAGCATGGCGTCTTCCGCGGTCATCGCCGCGGCCGGGATCTTCGGCTGCTTCGGATCGTAGTGCAGCGCCCCCGTGTGCGGCGTGCGCAGCGACGCCGATCCGACCGAACGGATCACGATCGCCTTCGCTCCATACTCCGCGGCCCTGCTGGCCCCGGCCCCCCGGAAAGCCACGGCGATGCGGTAGGCCTCGAAGGCGCGGTGCGTGCGCACGAGATCCATGTCCATCGGGTTGTTGTAGAAAACGATCTTCCCGCGCAGCTTCTGCGTGCCCAGCGTTTTCAACTCATCGAACGAATCGACCTCGACGACGTCCGCCGTGATCCCCGAGGGCGGCGTGGCCACGCTGCCGCCGATGGCCGTGAGTACGATGTTCTGATCCGCCGGCGACAGCAGGCGCGCCTCTTCCCGCCCGCGCACCCAATGCGGCACCTTCACAGGCTCGTTCGACACCGGGATGCCCCACTCGCGGAACTGCTGCGTCGTCCAACGCACGGCCCGCGCCGCCCCTTTCGATCCCGTGAGCCGCGCGCCGATGTCGTCGGTGAGGTGGCTCAGCGTCTCGTACGCGCGCTCGCTCCGCTGCGCGCGCGCGATGATGGTGTCGGCGGTGGATTGGCCAAAGGCGGAACCCGAGGCGAGCAGCAGCAGAAACCCGGCGATCGTTTTCATCGCGCGGAGTTTAGAGCATCCGGCAGTGTGCCGCCTCGAGCAGGGACCCATGTGGCACAGACACTCTTGTCTGTGCCCCGGCCGGAGCCGCCTACCATGAGGGCTTGCGATCTAAGTCGTTGCGAGACCCGGCACAGACAAGAGTGTCTGTGCCACATTGGTCTCCCTATTGGATCATCTACTACGTGTTACAAGGGTTCCGGACGCTACGCGACCCAGCAACCCGTTCCTACACCTCTTCCGTATCGATCTGCGCCCGCTGCAGCGCCCCCGAGTAGTCGACGTAGATCGACTTCCATTCGCTGAAGACGTCGATGCCGGCGATGCCGGCTTCCCGATGGCCGTTGCCGGTCTGCTTCGTGCCGCCGAACGGCAGATGGACCTCGGCGCCGATGGTCGGGGCATTGACATAGAAGATCCCGGTGTACATGTCGCGCATGGCCACGAAGGCCTTGTTGATGTCGCGCGTGTAGATCGACGACGACAGGCCGTACTTCACACCGTTGCCGATGTCGATGGCCTCCTCGAGCGAGCCGCAGCGCATCACCGCCGTCACCGGTCCGAAGATCTCCTCCTGCGCGATCCGCATATCGGGAGTGACGTCGGCGAAGACGGTGGGCTGATGGAAGTGACCCTTGCCGTAGCCGCCGCCGGTCAGCGCCGCACCGCCGGCGGTGACGGTCGCCCCTTCGTCCTTGCCGATCTTCACGTACTTCGCGATCGTGTCGATCTGCGACGCGGAGATGTTCGGCCCCATATCGATCTGCGGATCGAGGCCGTTGCCGACGCGCAGCGCCTTCGCGCGCGCCGAGAGCTTCTCCACGAATTCAGCATAGATTTTCTGATGGGCCACGATGCGCGACGCCGCCGTGCAGCGCTGACCGGCAGTGCCGAACGCACCCCACAGCGCGCCGTCGACCGCGAGATCGACGTCCGCGTCATCCATCACCAGGATGACGTTCTTGCCGCCCATCTCGAGGTGGACATGCTTGAACTGCGGCGCGCAGGCGACGGAGATTTCGCGGCCGACGTCGGTCGATCCGGTGAAGGAGATCACCGCCACCTTCGGGTGTTTCAGCATCGGCTCGCCGACCGCTTTACCGCCGCCGGTCACCACGTTCCAGACGCCCTTCGGCAGTCCCGCCTCTTCGAACGCCTCGGCAAGCATGACCACCGAGAGCGGCGTCTGCGATGCCGGCTTGATCACCACCGTGTTGCCGCAGATCAGCGCGGCCATCCCCTTCCACGCCGGAATGGCCATCGGAAAGTTCCACGGCGTGATCAGCCCGGCCACGCCCAGGGGCATGCGCACGGCCATGTTGAACTTGTTCGGGAGCTCGGAAGGGGTGGTCACGCCATGGAGGCGGCGACCCTCGCCGGCCATCAGGAAGGCCATGTCGATCGCTTCCTGCACATCGCCGCGCGTCTCCTGAAGCACCTTCCCCATCTCGCGCGTCATCTCGCGGGCGATCGCTTCCTTATCCCGCTTGAGGATGTTGCCGACCGCGTAGAGATAGTCGGCGCGGAGCGGCGCGGGGGTGAGCCGCCACGCCTGAAAGGCCCGGTCCGCGGCATCGACCGCCGCATTCAGATCGTCCGCGTTCGACTCCTGAAACGTTCCGATGAGGTCATCGCCATCGGCCGGATTCCTGTTCTCGAACGTCTCGCCGCTCGATGACGCAACCCACTGGCCGTCGATGTAGTTTTTGTAGCCGCGCGTTTCGCGCAGGGGCATAGGTTCCTCCGGGATGTTTGATTTCTGGTTAACGGGTTGTCGGTTATCGGTTGTCGGTTATCGGGTTGCTAGGTTGTCAAGCTCCCGAGGTACCGGGTTATCGGTTGTCGGTTATCGGTTGTCGGTTATCGGTTGTCGGTTGTTCGGTTATCGGTTGTCGGTTATCGGTTGTCGGGTTGCTAAGTTGCTAGGTTGCCAGACTCCCGAGGTACCGGAACAACCGGAAAACCGGAAAACCGATAACCGATAACCGACAACCGACAACCGACAACCGACAACCGACAACCGACAACCGACAACCGATAACCGATAACCGATAACCGATAACCGATAACCGATAACCGATAACCGAGAACTTACTTCTTCGCAGTCGTCTCCGCCGCCGGTTTCGCCGATCCCATATCCACCGATCCACGGAACCGCGCGCCCTCGGCCACGACAATCTTCGGCGCCTTGATGTTCCCGTCGACGGTGGCGCTGGCCACGAGCTCGACGCGATCATCGGCGGAGACGTCGCCCGTGAGCTTCCCCTCCACGGTCACGTTCTTGGCATGGACGGTCGCTTCGATGCGCGCCTTCGTGCCGATCCGAAGCTCGCCGCTGAGATTGATCTTGCCGCGAACCGTCCCCTCGATCAGGACCGGTTCCGATCCGGTGACCGTCCCGTCGATGGTTACATTCGGACCGAAAAATGTACCGTTGTGTGAGACCTGCGGCTCCGCGCCGCGGGCTTGTGGTGTCGTCTCTTTCGATGAAAAAAGCGCCATGGGGGCCGAAGCATAACGTAGGTCGGGCTCGATGCGGTTGCGGGGTCTCGCGGTTGCGGGGTCTCGCGGTTGCGCGGGATGAGCCTGCCCCGCTTTCGTGGACGGGTTAGTAGTTTGGCGTCGGTCAAACGAATCACCTGCGCGGTTTTGATGGTACATGTGGTGAGTGGGGAGTGGAAAGTGTCGTTATGAGCATTGGAGTGAGGCCTTTCCTCCTCCCCCTTGAGGGGGAGGATCGAGGAGGGGGTGTCGAGCCTTCAGAGAGCTTGAAGATTGGGCAGGGTCGGTTTTCTGCTCGAAGGCGACGGGAGCGAGATAGCCGATCGCCGAGTGACGGCGATGCGTGTTGTAGAAACCCTCGATGAAGTCGAACACGGCCAGTTCGGCCTCGGCGCGATCGGCGAATCGCGTGCGGTCGAGCAACTCGCATTCGAGGGTGGCGAAAAAGCTCTCGCACATGGCGTTGTCGTAGCAATCGGCGAGCGATCCCATCGACGGCCGCACGCCAGCCTCACGACAGCGTTTGCCGAACTCGGTCGAGGTGTACTGACATCCTTGATCCGAATGATGGATCACCCCCTCGGTCGGCCGTCGTTGCTCGACGGCCATGGCCAGTGCATCCAGAACGATGCGCGTTGCCAGCCCCGAGCTCATTGCCCAGCCGACGATCTTGCGGCTCCAGACGTCGAGCACCACGGCCAGATAGAGAAAGCCGGCCAGCGTCGGGATGTACGTGATGTCGGCTACCCAGAGCTGATTCGGGCCGTTTGCCACGAACTTCCGATCGACCAGATCGGGTGCCGGCCGAGCCGCCGGATCGCGGCGCGTGGTGCGAACCGACCTCCGTCGGCTGACACCGGCAAGACCCGATTCATTCATCAAACGAGCCACTCGTTTCCGACCAATTCGCGTTCCTTCTTCCTTCAGTTCGGCGTGAATGCGAGGCGATCCGTACGTCTGGCGGGAACGATCATGGATCGCCCGGATCCTCCTTCGAAGGTCCTCGTCCTCCCGGCTTCGTACACTGATCTTCCGCCGGCGCCAGGCGTAGTACCCGCTGGTGGAGACATCCAGCACGCGGCACATCGCCCGGATCGAGAACATGGCCTGGTGCGCGTCTATGAAGAAGAAGACCTTCTCGAGGTCTTCTCCGTCTCCTGAGCGAACCAGGCCGCGGCTTTTTTTAGGATCTCCCGCTCTTCGAGAAGCCGCTCATTGTCGCGCCGTAAGCGATGCAACTCTTCGCGCTCGCTCGTGGTCAGACCGTCTTCTCGTCGTCCTTCGTCGCGGTCCGACTGCGCGACCCAGTTTCGGATCGCCTGCCCTGTCGGCTCAAACTCTCTCGACAACTCCTGCGGAGTACGTCCTTGCCGAACCAGAGACACCAACTTCTCTTTGAACTCTTTCGGATATGGCTTGCGGTATTTTGGCATCGCGGATCTCCCTATTGTTCAGGTGTCCACGAAATCGGGTCAACTCCAGTCTCGCGGTGTTCGGTTGCTGGGTTGCTGAGTTGCTGAGTTGCTTGGTCTCGAGGTAAGGGATTCGCGTGTCTCACCAAGCAACTTAGCAACTTAGCAACCGAAAACCCCGAGACCGCGCGTCCCCCGTCACGAATCGGTTTCGCCCGCCGGGCTCGCGTGCGCCGCGCGATGCGCTGCATTACACTTCGCCCCGCCATTCAACGCCCGATGCATCGGGTCGTAAGGTGCCCGGAGGGAGTCCTGAGCGTGAGACGTTTTGCAGCGATACTGACGATTGCTGCCCTTGCAGCGTGCAAAGGCAGCGGCAATAAGAACGAACAATACCGGACGGAAAAAGTCGACAAGGGAACCGTCACCATGACGGTGACCGCCACCGGAACACTATCCGCCGTCACCACCGTACAGGTCGGCAGCCAGGTATCGGGCGTCATCGCCCGCCTCTATGTCGACTACAACAGCCGGGTCAAGACCGGCCAACTCCTGGCCGAGCTCGATCCCACACCGTTTCAGCAGGCAGTGGATCAGCGTAAAGCCGACCTCACCAAGTCGCGCGTCGATGCCGCAAATGCCAAGATCACCTACGAACGCTCATCGCGTCTGGTGAAGGCAGGCCTGTCACCGCAGTCGGACCTCGACTCCGCGAAGGCCGCGTATGAGGGATCCAGTGCCATCGTCCAGCAATCGACGGCCGCTCTGGCCCAGGCGCTGACCAGCCTGAAATACGCGAAGATCATCTCGCCCATCGACGGCACCGTCGTCGACCGGCAATACGACGTCGGTCAGACCGTCGCCGCATCGTTTCAGGCGCCGACGCTCTTCTCCATCGCCCAGGATCTGACCAAGATGCAGGTGCAGGCGGACGTCGACCAGTCCGACATCGGCCGCATCGCCGTCGGCCAGACCGCGCGCTTCACCGTCGACTCCTATCCCGACCAGGAGTTCCGCGGACGCATCTCCCAGATCCGTCTCAATGCCACGGTGAGCCAGAACGTCGTCACCTATCCGGTCATCATCGAAGTTCCGAATCCCGAGGAGAGGCTGCGTCCGAAGATGACCGCCAACGTCACCATCGACGTCGCCAGCGTCCGCGACGTCCTTCGCATCGCCAATGCCGCGCTTCGATTCAAGCCCGACACCGCGGTTCCGGGAGCCAAGCCGGCCACCAGCTCCGCCGGCCGCAATGCGCAGGCGACGCAGACCATGGAAACCACACAGACCACCGAAACGACGCAGACCGTCCGGACCCAGACCGCCACGAGCTCCGGCGGTCCCACTCCCGAACAGCGCGCGCGTTGGCGCAACCGGATGCAGAATGGGCAGACCTCGACGGCCACCGGCGGCCTGAGTCCCGAAGAGCGTGCCGCCCGCTGGGGCAACCGTGCTTCCGGAATGGGCGGCGCCGCCGGCGCTCTCGGAGGGATACCTGCCGCGCGCAAGCGTCCGCAGACGGTCTACATCCTCGGTGCCGACAACAAGCTCAAAGCGGTCGAGATCCGCACCGGCATCACCGACGGCCACTACACGCAGGTTCTCTCCGGCGATCTGAAGGAAGGCGACAACATCGTCGTCGGCCTGGCCACATCCAAAGTCGACACGAATCCTCCTCCGGGAGCCAGTAACCCGATGGGCGGCGGACGTCCGGGCGGCGGCAGAGGTGGACGCTAGTGGTTCATGAGCCGAGCGACCCGAAGAAGGTCATCGAGATCCACGGCCTCACGAAAGTCTACGAAATGGGTGAGGTCGAGGTCCGCGCGCTCGCGGGCGTCGACCTCCTCGTCGATGAAGGCGAATTCCTGGCCGTCATGGGCCCGTCGGGGTCCGGCAAATCGACGCTGATGAACATTCTCGGCTGCCTCGACCGGCCGACGGACGGGACATACCATCTCGACGGCATCGATGTCTCCACGCTCAATCGCGACGAGCGCGCGGTCATCCGCAACGCCAAGATCGGGTTCGTCTTCCAGAGCTTCAACCTGCTGCCGCGCACCTCCGCGGCCGAGAACGTCGAGCTTCCGCTCATCTACGGCGATCTCGGCTGGTCGCGCGCGGAACGCCGCAAAGCGGCGATGGATGCCCTTTCCAAAGTCGGCCTCAAAGGACGCGAGCACAGCCACTCCTCGCAACTCTCCGGCGGCCAGCAGCAGCGCGTGGCCATCGCCCGCGCCCTGGTCACCAATCCGGCCATGCTTCTGGCGGACGAGCCGACAGGCAACCTCGACTCGCGCACGTCCGAAGAGATCATGGGCATCTTCCAGTCGCTGAATGACAGCGGCAAGACCGTCGTCCTGATCACCCACGAGCCGGACATCGCCCAGCACGCCAAGCGCGTCGTCACCGTCCGCGACGGCGTCATCCAGAACGACGAAACGATCCAGCAGCACCGCGTCGACGCTCGCGGGATCCCACCGCCCGTCCCCGCGGTGGCCGCGGAGGCTACCCGATGAAAAGCTCAGTCATGCGCATCAGCAACATCACCATGGTCGGTCTGCGGGCGATCGCGCGCAACAAGATGCGCTCCTTCCTGACCGCCTTGGGCATCATCATCGGCGTCGGCTGCGTCATCGCCGTCGTGGCCATCGGCAACGGCGCGGCCAAGTCGGTCGAGAACACCATCAACTCCCTCGGCACGAACTACATCATGCTCTTCCCCGGCGCGGCCACCTCGAGCGGCGCCCGCACCTTCACCGGCAACTCCACCCTCACCGCCGACGACTCCGACGCCATCAAGGCGGAGTGCCCCGCCGTCGCGTACATCTCGCCGACCGTGCGCGCCACCGCGCAGGTCGTGGCCGGAGAGCTCAACTGGGGAACCTCCATTCAGGGCGTGAGCGTCGACTATCCGCTCATCCGCTCCTGGAACGTCTCCGAGGGAACCTTTTTCAGCGATCAGGACGTGAAAAGCGCCTCCAAGGTCTGCGTCCTCGGCACCACCGTGGCCGAGAATCTCTTTCCTGACGGCCAGTCGGTCAACCAGATCGTCCGCATCAAGAACGTCCCCTTCAAGGTCCTCGGCGTGCTCGAGAAAAAGGGCGGCAACATGATGGGACAGGATCAGGACGACACCATCATCGCCCCCTACACCACCGTGATGAAGCGGCTCTCCGGCAAGACCAAGATCGACATGATCCAGCTCTCCGCCGTTTCCGCGGACCAGGTGCAGCAGGCACAGAACGAAATCGACGCCGTCCTGCGCCAGCGTCATCGCATCCCGCCCAGCGGCGATCCCGACTTCCAGATGCGCTCGCAGGAGGAGATCGCCCAGGCATCGGGAGCACAAACCGCGATCCTGCGGGTGCTGTTGCTGGTCATCGCCGGCATCTCTCTGCTCGTCGGCGGCATCGGCATCATGAACATCATGCTGGTGTCGGTCACCGAGCGGACGCGAGAGATCGGCATCCGCATGGCCATCGGCGCGAAGGGAAGGCACGTTCTGCTGCAGTTCCTGTTCGAGGCGGTCACGCTGGCCATCGTCGGAGGAGCTCTCGGCATCGCTCTCGGTATCGGTGCCTCGATCGGGGTCAAGCGCTTCCTGCAATGGCCGATCGTGGTGACGCCCGCCTCGGTCGCGCTCTCGTTCGGCGTCGCGGCCTTCGTCGGCATCTTCTTCGGCTTCTACCCGGCGCGCAAAGCAGCGAAACTCGACCCGATCGACGCCCTTCGCTACGAATAGCGAACCCGGACGCTCCTTGTCCGTATCACCACTCGTCCAATCGCGGCGGGCGCACACGTGGCGCCCGGGAGAATTCATGAGCTCTCGCCATTTCGTGCCCCTCGTGCTGGCCGCGCTGATCTCGCTGGCCGGAATCACCGCGTTCGCGCAGCAGACGACCACGGCCCCCGAGCCGGCGCTGGGCGTGCCGGCAGCCGCGCAACCTTCGCCGCAATTCAACGCCGACGCGGCCACCGAGGCGTATCTGGCGTTGATCCCGCCGGCAGCAAAGGCGAGGTCGGATGCCTACTTCGAGGGAGGTTACTGGCTGATCCTCTGGGACTTCCTCTACGCCGCGGCGATCAGCCTCATCCTCCTGCAGTTCCGCTGGTCCGCCGGGATGCGCAACTGGGCGGAGAAGCTGACGCGATTCAAGCCGCTGCAGACATTCATTTACTTTCTGCAGTACCTCATCATCACCACCATCCTCGGATTTCCGCTGGCGGTCTATGAGGGTTACTTCCGCGAGCACAAGTACGGCCTGGCCACGCAGACATTCGGCCCCTGGATGGTAGATCAGGGCAAGGGTCTGCTCGTGGGCGTGGTACTGGGTGGGATTCTGACCATGCTGTTGTTCGGCGTGGCCCGCCGCCTGCCGCGGACGTGGCACATCTGGGGCGCGGTGGTCACGTTTCTCTTCCTGATCTTCACCGCTCTGATCGGGCCCGTCTATCTCACTCCGATCTTCAACAAGGTTTCCATCCTGAACGATCCGAAGGTGACCATCCCGATCCTTTCACTGGCCCGCGCGAACGGAATTCCGGTCCACGACGTCTACGAGATCGACGCCTCGCGCCAGACCACGCGCATGAGCGCCAACGTCAGCGGCTTCGGGAACACCATGCGCATCACCCTCAACGACAACCTGCTGCGGCGCGGATCATCCGAGGAGATTCAGGCGGTCATGGGCCACGAGATGGGGCACTACGTGCTCAATCACGTCTACAAATCGATGTACTTCTTTCTCATCGTGATCGTGGCCGGCTTCGCCCTGTTGCGCTGGTCGCTCGGCTGGTCACTGGCTCGATGGGGCGAGCGCTGGCAAATCCGAGGTGTCGGCGACACAGCCGTACTGCCGCTGTTCATGCTGCTGGTGAGCATCTTCTTCTTCATCCTCACGCCGATCGCCAACACGGAGACCCGCACCGCGGAGAAGGAAGCGGACATGTACGGCCTCAACGCCAGCAGGCAGCCGGACGGCTTCGCACAAGCGGCCATCCATCTCGCCGAATACCGAAAGATGTCCCCCGGCCCGGTCGAGGAGTGGATCTTTTACGATCACCCCAGCGGCCGTAACCGGATCAAGTCAGCGATGCAATGGAAGGGCGAGAATCTGAAGCTCTTCGCGAAATAGCGGCGCTTCGCGCGTTGTCGGTTATCGGTTATCGGTTATCGGTGCCTGGTCGAGAACTGACAACCGATAACCGACAACGCGCGAAGCGCCGTCAGTTCGGTCGTGCCTCGTCGACGGCCTCGACCACGTCGGCCTTCGTGTCGCGCTCGGTGGCCGTCGCTTCCGGCATCCGCGTCAGCGCTACCTCGCGGACCATGGCCACGAGCTGCGGAACGTCGAAAGGCTTCCGGACGATGCCGTGGACGAGGTTGGGTGCCACGTGGCGGACCATCGTGTCATCAAAAGCGGTCATCACGAAGATGACCGTGCGCGACTCCGGCGCCATCTCATGAAAGAGCTGCAGGAACTCCACGCCATTCAATGCCGGCATCATCAAATCGAGCAGGATTACCGCGTACTCGGACGCGCGCACGAGCTCGATCGCCTCGGCACCATTCACCGCCGCATGAACGTCGAACGGCTCACGGCGCAATGCCGCGAGCAGCAGGGCGCGAATCGCGTCGTCATCCTCCACCACCAGGACCTTCGGGGGCTGAACCATAATAGTGCGATTGCGGCATGCGGATTCGGCGCCAGATCCGAAGCCCTACCGGTAGACGCAAGGAGTGTGCTCGCTTTTTGCAGTAATCGCAATCCGGACAGGTGACCGATGAAACAGGTATGCGAGGAGATCCGCGTCTATGAAGGAGTGGCCGAACGAACCGGCGAACTGCTGGAGCTTCGCGGGCTGAAGGCCCACACCAACGGCTGCACCAGCATGCGCGACCTGGTCCGAAAGTACCGGATCTTCGGCGACGGCCACTTCTATCTCCCCAGGGGCAACTGGCCGGCCGGCGAGCACACTGTTTCACTCGACAACGTAAAGTGGATCGGACTCGACCGCACGTTCCAGGCCCGTCAGCGTTTCGCCCCCGCGCAAGTGGACGATAAGTCGTAGAGGCTGGCAACAAATATCGCTCGCCAATTGCAGTTGAGTCCGCATCGAAACTCATTCCCGGCCCCTCTGTTGCAGTGTCTTTTCACACGGGTGGCTTCCATGCAGGGAGAAGCCGCGGAGGAAAGACCGATGAAAAAACTCTCACTCACTCTGCTTCTTCTTCTGGCGTTTCTGCCGATCGAAGCGAAAGCATTCAATACATACGACCGCAGCGACGTGCTCTCCTATGTCGCCATGCCCCTTGCCGTCTCCGCGGTATGTGACGTCCGAGGAGTACAGACGGACCGGGTGGGAGAGCTGGTCACCTACATGGATCAGGCGAACGTCCCCCCGGCGGACTTCATCGACGTATTCCGCTATGTTCCGGTAGCGCTCGTGCTACGCACGGACAACCGGCCGGATTTCGTGGGATGGGTCCACGGAGAAGTCGACCGCGGCGTCGTGGGCGACGCGCTAGTCACCTCGATGGAATCGCGTCTGCGCACGTATGACAACGATGTCCCGGCCGCCAGTTATCGTATGCGTCGGCACTTTGTCCGGGAGCCGTATTCGTACGCCTACGAGCCCGACTATGTCCCCGTCGAGATCCAAAGGCACTGCGACCGCTTGATCCTCGACCCGCTCACGCTGGTCGAGATGCCGGTGGCTGTGGCGAACGTCTGCGACCTCGGCGTTCCCTACGACCGCGTCGGCAGCCTTGTCGTCGAATTGAACCTCGGTGACGTTCCGCCGTTGCAATTTGTCGAACTGATGCGCTACGCGCCCGCCGCCCTGGTGGTCGACAACGGCTACTACGGGCAGCCTGACTTCATCCAATACGTGCGCACGCAGCGTATCGACGGACTGTCCGGCGACCCGTTCGTGCAGACCGTCAGCCGGCAACTTCAGGTTTACGGCGTCGCACCGCAGATCGACTATGGCTCGCCGTATTACGGAAATCAGGCTTATTACACGACGCAGGCCGCCCGGTATTACGTTCCACCCGTTGACACAGGCTGGGTCCCACCGGTCGTTCAAACACGCGTCGCCTCGAACTTCGCAGCCTCACGAACGGCCGTCAATCAACCAGCGATCGTAGCCCCGTCTCAGGTGCAACGTCTGCTCGCCTCGCAGAATAGCGGAGCAGTCGTCTCCAGTCCGGGCCAGGCGCGGCGCGAGCTCGCGCGCGAGAACAGGTTCCAGCGCGAAGCTCCGATCGCCGCGGTGCCGCAGCCGTTTGCCGGCGCATTCGCGGCGGGGCCCGGCAGAATCGAGAATCACGGTCATCATGGGATCGTTGGCCAGCAGCCTGTCGTCTCTGCTCCGGTAGTCGAAAGTGCCCACCGCGGCAATGGCCGAGGACACGAAAGGCAATCCGGCCCCGTGCTGACGCCGATGATCTCCTCCGCGCCCGCCTCCCTGAATCAGGGAAACGGACAGGAACACGGCCGAGGCCACGCCGTCGCGGCCGCGCCGCCGTTTGTGGCCGCACCCCAGGCGATGACTCATCAGGAACATGGACGCGGTCACGCCGCGGCTCCTGCGTTCGTCCCCGCACCCGCCGCGACTCCGGCACCCCCTGAACATGGACATGGGCGCGGTCACGGCGGTCCGCCGGCATTCGTGGCAGCTCCTGCCGGGGCACCGCAGCCCGTCATCAGAGAAAACCACGGCCAGGGTCATGGCCAGCCGGCCGTCGTGGCGGCACCGCCACAGCCGGCCGTCGTCGCCGCACCAGTCGCCGCCGCACCAAACGGGCAGCCGCCCGCCGGACCTCCCGGCCAGGAGAAGAAGAAAGGAAAGGGGAAGGACCAATGAAACAGGTACTCATATCCTCGGCCATCGTGATGCTCGCCCTCGCGGCGGGTTGTAAGAACAACCCTTCAACGACCGTGGCATCATCCGGAACCGACACCGCCACGGCCTCCGCGCAATCATCCGCACCGGCCGCCTCGCTCTCCCCCGAGCAACTGGGCGCCCTCGGCGCGCAGATCAAGAAGCAGCCGAACGACGCCGACAAGATCCTCGCCGATCACGGCCTCAACGAACAGCAGTTCGCCGCCGCCATTCGAAAAGTGAGCGAGAATCCCGCCGACGCCAAACGCTATGCCACCGCCTACAAGAGCGCGAGCTGAGTGGGAGCGGTAGCGCGGTCTCGCGGTGTTTAGCCCGATTTCTCACAGGGTCACGTAAATCGTCGGCAGCCTGTTCCCCGTCGAGGGCCTTCTCCCCCGCAGGTTTTTTTGCGGGGGAGAAGGTGCCGACAGGCGGATGAGGGGGGCGTACACGTAAATGCGATCTACCGACGCTGGTCAGAGACCGTTTGAAGTCGCATCCATGGTGCCGCACGCGAATGGCATCCGCGTGAACCGCCCCCTCATCCGCGGTCAGAACCCCTTCTCCCCCAGCAAAAAACCGCTGGGGGAGAAGGCCCTCGACGGGTAACAGAGGGGTCGACGATTCAAGTGAGAGTGTGAGAAATCGGGCTAAACACCGCGTAACAAGGAGACCGCGCGACGCATACACTGCGCATACGCTTTGCACTGGCGTTCGCAATGACTCGACCCCTTCGGCTCTCTATCCTTCTCCTTTTCTTTCCCATCGCCCTCGTCGCCCAGTCCGGCGTCTGGGGACTGCGCGGTATCAGCCAGAGATTTCTGGTCGACGGGAACTTCGTCATCGACGTCGATGGAGAAGGATTCTCGGTTTACGACGTCAGCGCCTCGAGCTCAGTCCGACGGGCTTCCCGCACCGAGACCAGTGACGAGAGCATCGACGGCTCGATCTCCGGCAATGACCTTGTCGTCTCGACCCGAAGCGCCATCGAGCGCTACACGATCCAAACCGACGGGACGGCCGTTCAAACCATGCATGCGCCGGTCACGGACGTGACCATGATCGCCTGGAGCGGAAAGCTCCTGGCCGGCTGTACTTCGAGCGGCATCGTATTCTGGCGCCCCGCCGCCGACGGCACCCTCCCCAACACCGGCGCCTATCCGATCAAGGGAACGGTCAGGTCGATGGCCTGGAAGGGCGACGTTCTTTACGTGGCGATCGCCGATATCGGGATCAGGAGCATCGACGGCAACACCTCGCTGGACGTCAACTACATCCCCGAGCCGTCGCGCGCGCTCGCCATCAGCGGGAACATCCTCTATTCCGCGTCGGGAGGTGACGGCGTTGCCGTCATCGACGTCAGCAATCCCGCGGGGCCGGTCATCACCGGCCGCACGCTGGCCGGCACCCTCAACCTGCAGAACATCGCCGTCGCCGGCACGCGCGTATTCGCCGAGGAGCCGCCCAACCGCATCCACATCGTCGATGCCTCGGCCGTCACGCCGGTGGAAGTCGGCACGATGACCGAGCCCGCCCAGGCCATGGCCGCCTCCGGCGACCGGCTCTTCGTCTCCGGTCCGACCTTCACCGGCTTCGTCAACGACATCTCCGACAGCGGAAAGCCGCTCCGCGTCTTCAACGTCGCCAACCCCGCCACGCCGAGCCTGGTCGCCGAGGTTGCGGATGCGAATGGAGCATTGGCCGGCGTGGCCACGAACGGAACGCTCGCCTTCGTCAGCGATCCGCCGTTCTTCCGCGTGCTCGACGTTTCGACCACCGCGTCGCCGCGCGAGATCGCATCGCTGCAGATCGACGGCTATCAACCCCACGTCAAGAGCATGGGGACGCAGGCCATTCTCTACGGCACCGGCGATGTACAGCTCATCGATGTCTCGGATCCCTACCGCCCGAAGGTGGTGAAGACATTCCACTCGCTCGGCCACAGTCCGAGCTACGCCGATTTCGTCGCCACCGGAATCCTCGAGGGCAACTCGTTCACCGGCCTTCACCTCGTCGACTTTGTCGACTATCCGGAGCCGGCCATCGTCAACTCCTTCAAGATTCATCCCATCAACGTCGTCGCCAATGGCGGCCACTGGGCCTACGTCAGCCTCGGCGCGATCTTCGGAGTCTTCAATTATCCCGCGCCGACCGTAGGAATCCACCTCGAGGACATTGGGGTCACCGCGCTCGATATGGCCTTCGTACCGGCGACGGGCAACCATTCCGATGCCCTCATCGTCCGTAGCGACAACCTGCTCGTCTTCACCCTGGCCGATCCCGGCAACCCGATCGAGACCGGCTCGATCTCCATGCCGCCGCCAGGCCCGCTCGCCGCGTTCGGCGACTCCATCCTGATCGGCAGCCCCGGAACGCTGACGCGGATGGACATCACCGATCTCGGCAACCCATTCCTCGATACGACGACCATGCACGTCATCGTCCCGCAGCAGATGGCCACGGCTAACGGCAAGGTCGTGGTGGCCGACCGCTACAGCATCCGCGTCTTCGGACCGCAGACCGCCGCGCCCCCTCCCCCGCCGCCGTCGCGGCGGCGGCCGGCGACGCACCCGTGATCACCAAGTCACCCCTCAGGGATACTGCGAATTCGAGCACGAGGCGCCCGTTTCGAAATCTGCGACATCTGATGGCGGGATGTTGGGCACACCGGAGTTTGTCTGATTGAGCACCTTCGCGAATTGGTCCACTGTGGCCCTCTGATCGAGCGAAGATACCTGCGCGGTGGTGTCATAACCGTGAGGTGGCCGCGGTAGGTCCAGCGGGATACCCGCCTGGTCCGTGAGCAGGTGCCACAGAAAATCGAATTGCGAGTCACTACCACTCACAGCCGAGTTGCCCACGATAAGAGTGGAACCGACGTGCACGTCGGTGAAATGGACTTCAGACTGGTTCTTCTGGGAGTTGTTATACGCCGCAAGCGGCGTAATCTGCAGCCTCGGCAGTCCGATCGTCGTCATCGTGATGACGGTGTACAACGCCTCACCGTCGAGTTGGCTGCTGACCGTGCCGCGGAACACATCGAAGTAGCACATGGCACGGCCACCGAGCACCACGCTATCCGAGTATCTGAATTGCCGGACGTAATTCGGCAGGTGCGGCACCTCAGCGACGCCAAGCGCCTGATTGGAATCGGAATACGTGAGAGACGGATCGATCGCGTTGGCAACCTCGAGGCGCACACCAGCGATGATCCACCCGCCATCGATGATACCGGGGGCGTTGATCCCCGTGTCATCCTCGGGCGCATAGACGTAGGCGAAGTGCGGCGGGAGCACATATTGCGCGGGCTGCGGAACGTCGGGCGCCACGAACGCGCCTGGATGCCAGTTCGTCGCGTCAGGCAGGACCACCCGATGCGGGACGCCAGGTACCGTATCGCGGAAATGCGCGCAGATGCCTCGAAACGTGATCGTGAGCTCATGTCTGTCCATAGTCTCTCCTTCCTGTTTGCGGTAAAGGGATCCGGGTCGTGAGCACCGCCAGGCCGGCCCATGCCGGGAAGCCGTGAGGCCTCTCCCCGCGGAGCGAGTCGAGTTGAACGTGGCGGAGAGCGTCGACGGCGTCGTCGCCCGATGTGAGGTATTGATGCAGAGCCCGGAAAAGCTCCCAGGCGTCGTGATCGGCAATCGGCACGAGCGTACCGGCGACATTCCGCGCGCCGGCAGCGACAAATGCCTCGGCCAGCGTCAACGCGCGCGTATCAGCCGAGGCCGGCCGGCGCAATGTCTCGCAAGCCGCGAGGATCACTACCTCCGCATGGATGTGCGGAGCGGCGCCGATGCTCCTCCATGAAATGCGCTGGACAGGTTCCCCCGGCGCGCCCGCGAACAGCAGCGCTGCGTCGCCGGCCCCCTGCTGGCGCTCCGTGTGCCCGGCGATGTGGACCACGTCCGCGGCATTCGACGCCGCGCGCGTGAACGCCGCCCATGTCGCATCGGCCGGCGCGATGCTGGCCGCATGCGCATAAAGATGGGCGATGTCCTGCACTTCGCGCTCGCTCTCCGGCAGCGCTTTTGTCAACGCGTCCGTACCGGAGGGCAAACCGACGGCGATCACGGATGACGCGCGGCGCGGCCGGTCGTCGCGGATGAGTGATGCCGCGCTCGACGCCACGGCGACCGCCGTCCGTTCGACGAGATAGCGCCGCGAGCCGCTGTCGAACAATGCGGCGAACGGAACACCTTCCAGAAGGGGATCGGCAATGATGATCAGCCTGCCAGCACTGCCGGCCGCGGAATCGACGGGACGAATGATCGCCTCGTAGAGCGCCGTCAACGCCGGCATGGCGTTGTCACCCAATGAGTCCCGCGCGAGCGTCTTCACTTGCTCTTCGGCGACCGCGGTCCGTCCAACGGCGACGTTCCGGCTCGTCACAGCGATCGTCACGAGCTCCCGCGGAAGGACGACGATCTCGAGCACGATCAGGTTGCTCGCCTGCAGGCGACGCTGCATCTCCGCCAGAGAGATCGCTCCCCCGCGCGACCGCTCCGCGTATGCGAATGCCGCAGAGGGATTCTGCTCGTCCAGCGCAAGACGAATGGACTCCTGGAAAAGCGACCGTTCCGCGGCCAGCACACCGGTGGCAGGCAGTCCCTCGGCGGGCGCGCCACGCCGTTGCTCCACAATCGCAATCCCTTCGTCGAGATCGCGCCTCGCCGCCGCCGTATCGTGAACCCGGAGCGCACAACGCGCACGGAGCAGCAGCGGCGCGGGGAGCGCGTCGCGAAATCCCCTCGTCTGATAAAAATTGATCACGCTGTTCAAAGCATCGGTCGCACGGCGCGGATCAGTTTCTGTGAGTGCTGCGCCGGCGGCGACGGCGATGTCGGCCAGCGTCCGTGCACGCATTGTCACGTCAGGGATCTGCTGGGCGAGGCGCTCTGCCTCGGCGGCGGTGGTCCGCGCATCATCAGACCTTCCTGTCGTTGCTTCGAGCAAGGCCTTCCGCAGGAGCGTGTCGACGACGAGCACGGGCCGCGACGTCGAGCCCTCGACAGCGCGCGCGATCGCCGAGAGCGAGAGCGCGGCTTCCTGCCGGCCGGCGCGCAGCTCGGCGTCCATTGAGCTTACGACGCTGCGTGCGAGCAGATCGTTATCTCCCTCGCCGCTGAGAGCATGGAAGGCCCGGATGCGTGCACTCCATGATTCGTCCTGCCGCCCGAGCGTGACCAGCGTTCCCGCGGCCATGGAGTCCAGAAACGCTTCGAAGGTGTGCTCGCCGAGGCGGTCGAACAGCGCCGCGCCGCTGTTCAAAACCGGCAGCGCAGCCTGCCAATCGTCTGCCTGAACGTACGCGCGTGCCAGCTCCCAGCGCACCGCTCCGCCGAGGGCCAGGTACTGCGGCCTCGCATCCGCATCGCCGACAGCGTGCTCGAGCTCGAGGCGCGCACCGGCAATGTCGTTCTGTGCCAGCCGCGCGCTCGCCGCGTAGTACCGCGCCAGGAGCGCCATCGGGCTTCCCCCTTCATCGAAACGGGCCGCGGCGAGACGGAGATCGCGCTCGGCGAGCGCGGGAGCCTGCCGGCTGTGCGCGATCCGCCCCTCCCGATAGAGCACGTGACCCTCGGCGATGGCGGCGCGCGCCGCAGGCGAGGCCGAATCGATCGACGCCACGGCGTCACCAAGCAACGACTCGCCGGATAGCTGATGAATCGCCTCGCCGATCTCCCGGGCCATGGTCAGCCAGCGCGCCGACGCGATCGGATCGTTATTCCGGACCGCTTCTCCCCAATGACCGAGGTACTCCCCCTCGGCGTAGGTGCGCGCCTGCTGCCGGTAACGATCGACAAGCTCGCGCAGCCGTCGTCGATCGCCGGCCGCCGCGGCGTTCTCGAGCAACGGCCGGTCACGGTCGAAACCTGACGAGCGCGTCGTCGCGGGCAGCTCGCCCAGATGTGCCCGCGCTTCGGTCGCCCAGGACGAGCTGGAATCGGCTTCGAGATAGCGAAGCCAACCCTTGCGCGCCTCGCCCGTCAGCCCCAGGTGCTCGAGGATCAGGGCGCGATTGAAGAGCGCCTCGGCCGACTTCGGATCGATGCGTAAGGCGCGATCGGCGGCGGCCAGCGCCTCGGGGAGGAGCGACGGCCGCTGCAGCTCCACAGAGGCGGCGTAACGAGCCGCGGCAAGGTCACTCCAGACATGAACGTCATTCGGCGACTGCGCTGCGACGATGCCCAGGCGATCGACGGCCTGCGCGGGTTGATCGACCAGTACCAGGGCGATGCCCGCCGCGTGCTGTGCCTGTTCCGAACCGTCGCGCTGCGCGCGCTCGATGGCGTCGCCCGCGGCCCCGCCGAGCTTCAGCCGGCCGGCATCCGCCTCGGAGTCCGTCGAGCGCATCGGTCCGCGATACGGAGCCCACGCGAATCCGCCGGAGAGGCGCGGTTCAACGATACGCGCCGACGACGGCGCAAGGGTCACCAGCCTGGACATCGCGTCATCCCGGCGCCGAAGCAGAGGGAAGGCGATGACCGCGATGAGCACCGCCGCCGCGACAGCCATCCACCAACGCGAGTCGCGCCACCGGTGTCGAGCGCTCCGCTCTTCCTCGAGATGCGCGTTCGCGGAGAGAACAGCGGCCATGCAGTCGCTGCAGGTTTCAAGGTGCGCCAGCACCTCGTTCCGGGTTGAAGCGTCGATCTCGCCGATGGCGAAAAGCGCCAGGGTCTCGTCGGTCGGGCATTGCGTACTCGGTAAACGGCTCAACTTGACGCCTCCACATCATCGGTGTGACGGCCCGACCCGTTTTTCCCGTCTCGGAGGCCGAAATCGAACGATTCCGATCCTCCGGCGCTGATCAGCTCCTCGACGGCCGCCGCACCGAGGCCTTCCCGCTCCAGCGCCTCGCGGAGCTGGCGCAGCAGCGCCTCGATCCGGCGATACAGCGGGCGCTGCGGTACGCCGAGGAGGCGCGCCGCGTCGACGATGCTGAGCTGGGCACCGAAATGAAAGCGGATCAGCATCCGATCCTGGAGCGGGAGCGTGGCCATCGTCTCCCGCACAATCTTCGCGGCGCGCGCGGAGATTTTCCGCGCATCGGCTTCGTTCGCGCGGGAATCAGCGGCGTCCGGCGCAACGAATTCATGCCCGTCGTCCGGCAGCGGGACCAGCCGCGGGCGCGCGAAGCGGAGGGGCAGGCCCTCGGCGAGGGAGCGCGCGCGTTTCACGTCCAGCGATGGATCGACGTTCCGAACGATGGCCACCGCTTCGTCGAGAGAGCGCCCGTCGCGCACCATCAATTTCTCGAGCAGCACCGCCGACGCGCCGCTCCGCTCTGCTTCCGCCGACGGATGCCAGCGCCCCCGGAGACGAATCCATTCGCGCGACAACATCCGCTGCACGACCACCGTGAGAAACGCGCCGAGCGGCGCCCGCCCTTCGTAGCCGCGCAGGATCGCGTAGTCGTTCTCGATCAGGGCCAGCTTCACCGTCGAGCCGAAGTCCTCGGCATCGGCACCATGAAGACCCGCGCGGCGGCACACGCCTCCAATGACACGCTCTACGAGCGCGAGATTCGCTCGAAACAGCTCCTCGGCAGAGTTTGGGATGGAATCAGGATACCGGAAAATTATCAGGAAGCACGGAAAAACACTTTGGCCCGTCGCACCCCCTCTTCGAATCGCAAAGCCGGCAGCGCACGAAACAAATGTTGTGCAGAGAAAGAGAGGGCCATCATGACTACCACTGGAAAACGTTTCCTATCCACATTCGCAACTGTCGCCGTTCTGCTGTCCACCGTGTCCGTCCGCGCCGAACAGGCGGACAAGTACACAAAGCCGCATGAGCCGTTCACGGCCTACGGCATGCAGGTACGGATGTCACTCATCAACCCAATCGACCACACGTGGCAAAAAGGCGTCCAGCCGACGGTGTTCCAGGAAATCGCACCCTGCCGCCTGTCGTCGACGCTGTCCGCCGACCGTTATGACACGCCGTGGGGCGGGACATCGTATCGCCCCAATGAATCGCGTTTTTATGGGAGCCGCGGTGTGCTCGAGACCCCGGTGTTCGTCGATCCCTGCTCGGAAGCAATTCCGATGGAGGCCATCGGCATCGTCGGCCGTTTCACCGTGACGCCCGGCGATGGCGACGGCGAGGTTCACATCGATTCGTCACAACCGGCCGGCCCGAATGCCACGACCGTGTTCAAGTTCAGAAAGGGCGAAGTGCTGATGTTCGAAGCCGGCGTCCTTTTCGGTACTGACGGCACTTTCGGCGTCCAGACATGGAACGCCGGCGCGGACGTGACCATCGACGTCCTGGGATACCTGCTGCCCGACCCGGCGCCCGCGGGCGCAAAAGGCGATAAAGGGGATCAGGGTGTCGCAGGCGTTAAAGGCGACACTGGCACTACCGGAGCAAAGGGGGATCAGGGTGTCGCAGGCATTAAAGGCGACACCGGCGCCACCGGAGCGAAGGGCGATCAGGGCGTCGCAGGCGTTAAGGGCGATACCGGCCTCACTGGCGCAAAGGGTGATCAGGGTGTCGCAGGCGTTAAAGGCGACACCGGCGCGAAGGGCGATCAGGGCGTCGCAGGCGTTAAGGGCGATACCGGAGCCACCGGCGCGAAGGGCGATCAGGGGCTCCAGGGCGTCAAAGGCTACACAGGTGCCACAGGCGCGAAGGGCGATCAAGGTCTCCAAGGCGTTAAAGGCGACATCGGAGCTACTGGCGCGAAGGGCGATCAGGGTCTCCAAGGCGTTAAAGGCGACATCGGAGCTACTGGCGCGAAGGGCGATACCGGACCGCAGGGAGCAAGCGGCCCGATCGGTCATGAAGGTCCAGTGGGACCTGCCGGCGCGAAGGGCGATACCGGACCGCAGGGTGCAATCGGCCCAATGGGTCATGACGGTTCCGTGGGACCCGCCGGCCCAAAGGGCGATACCGGGCTGCAGGGGCCAAGCGGCGGCCCGATGGGTCCAGCGGGACCTGCCGGTCCGGCGGGACCTGCCGGTCCGAAAGGCGACAGGGGCGACCCGGGTGTTGGCCTGACAGCGACCAAAGGATACGGCTGCTATCCGCCGGGCAATAACGCCAACAGTCAAGTCACCGTGTATGACGCTTCCGTGACCCCGTTCAGTGTTGTGATTCTCAACTACACCGACGCCGGCTCCAATGGAAACGCTCTGGCGATCACTGGCCAGGGTAATGGGTTCTTCCAGACAACCGGCAGCCCGAACAAGTGCTTCCAGTACGCCGTCTTCAACATCGCGCAGTAGCGAGAGAGGGCGCGACGAAACGCGGCCCGCGGCGTATCCCGCCGCGGGCCGCTTTCATAGGTCTTACAAGGAGATCATGGCCATGTTCAACATTCCGCCGAGAGCCATCGTGCAGTTCGTACATGACATTCTTTACCTCAGTGTCGTCAGACTCAAGAACGGCAGACAAGTCCTCGGATTGACGTCGAGACCAACCGATTGGAACATTCCCTTTACGGAAACCGTCAACGGCCTCCCGGACAGCCTCAAATTGGTGGGAACCACGCCGGCGGGCAATCGGGAGATGCAGTGGGTCAGCCAGGCGGACAACCTGATCCATGTCATGTCAAGCGCGGACCAGAACACGTTCGTCGTCAATTTCGTCAACGGCTCATCATCGGCCTGCACTCTGATGGCCGGAAGCAGCCCCGACTCATTCTTCGCCATCCGCCCGCGCGACGGCAAGTTCGTCGTTCAGACCGTAAACGCCCAGCGCGATGCAACGCGCTTCAACATCCTCTTCCAGCCCTGCGCGGATCACCACCCCCAATGGCAGGAGGCGAGGTCATGGTGAAAGAGACTCGTTGCTCGCCAGCCGGTCACGCCGGTTTCGACGATTGCAACGTCACCGCGATCGGGATTCCCACGAGCGCGGGGATCCAGAACGAGATGAGCCGGTACGTGAGAACGGCCACCACGGCGATGCTGGCCGGGACGCCGAGGCCACCATACAGCGCGATCATCGCCACCTCGACGACGGCGATTCCGCCCGGTAGAAAGCTGGCCCGGCCGAGGAGCATCGGCACGCCGTAGCCGGCCAGCAGCATCGTCAGGTGGAGGGAGTGGCCGGCGGCGAGGAAGGCATAGCGCAGACAGAGAAGGTCGAACACCACCTGCATCAGCGAGCAGGAGGCCGGCCGCAGCCAGCCGCCGTGCCGCATCTCCTGCCACGTATCGGCCGCGCTCTCCACGGTCGACGTCAGCCCCGAGCTATCCCATTGCGGCCGGAACCGCTTCACGGTCCGCGACACCGTTTTCGAGAGCGCCCGCATCCAGTCATTGCGGGCCAGCAGAACGATCGCCGTCACGATGACGATCGTGAGCAACGAGACGACGATCACCAGGGCGATGACGGTCACCCGTGAGAGCTGATGCACCAGAATGAGCTCAAGGCCGCTGATCAGGGCAAACACGATCATCGCCGCCGCATCGAAGACCGAGGGAAGCCAGCTCGCCACCAGCGCCGCATCGGCGGAGACGCCTCCCGCCCGCGCCCACCGATAGATGGCCGCCCCGAATCCCAGCGCACCCGCGGCAACAAGGGCCACCGATCCCGCCCCGATCTCGATCGCCGCCGCCCGCCGCCACGACATCCGATCCCCCGCCATTCCTACGACGGTCTGCAACAAGGCGCCGTTGGCCACATAGCTCAGCGCCTCCATCGCAAAACTCAGCCCCACCGCCCACGGAGCCATCGTCCGCAACGTCTTCAGCGAGTTCTGAATGGTATCGAGCCGCGGCAGCAGAAAGTGGACGAGCAGCCCCAGCACCAGCAGAACCGGCACTGCACGAAGGATGCGGAGCTTGAGGGGGCGGCCATTACCGTTCTCCATCAGCAGGATAGTAATGCTGAGGTCGTGCCGGGGTGCAGCGCCTCGGCGCTGCGTCCGGAGCGCTGACGTCTCGCCGGCTGGCCCGGCGTGCGTCTCGCCGCCGGGTTACAAGCGAATGTCTGAAGTCTTGCCGGGTCGGGGGCGAGACGCCCCCGAGCCAGCCGGCGAGACGCCAGCGCTCCCTTTAGGGTATCGAGGCGCGGCGCCGTGCAGGAACCGGTGATCTGTCGTTGATCTGCTGCTGGATCGGCGCCGAGGCGCTGACGCTGAAGCCGTCGCCTCCCTGATAGAGAGCGGTCAGAGTGTGCTGGCCGGGTGCGAGGTCGACCAGGAGCGATGCGGTTTGATCGAAGCCGACGGCCGCCATGCCCAGCATGGTGGAACCGTCCATGAAGGTCACCACTCCCTTCGGCGAGCCGCCGGCCGCCAGCACCGTGGCGCGCAGCACCACCGGCACACCCACCATCGCCGGGTTCGACGACACGCTCAGCTCCGTTTGCGTCTGCAGCAACTCCTTGACTGTTTCGGTGAGGGTGTTGGACGTACTCTGCTGGTAATTGCTTGTTCCGGCAAACGTGGCGTAGACGGAGTGCGTTCCGCTCGGAAGGCTCGTCTCGATCGTCGCTCTGCCGCTGCCGTCGAGAGGCACGCTCCCCAGCGTGTTTCCGCCATCGAAGAACGTCACCTCGCCCGTCGGATGCAAGCCTTCCGCGTGTACCAGTGCGGTAAAGGCCGTCTGCTCTCCCGCCAATGGGGAAAGGGAGCTGCCACTGAGCGTCGTGTCGGTGACGGCTTGCGCCTGCTGGATGGTCTGCGTGAGTGTGTTCGACGTGCTGGGACTGAAGAGACCGCGTGGGCTATTGAAATCCGATCCCTGGTAGACGGCGGACAGATTGTGCGCGCCTGGAGTGAGCGCGTAGATCGTGAGCGTGGCGTCCTCCCAGTCATTGAGCACCGCCGTGCCGAGGCTTGCCGCACCGTCGAAGAATTCGACAAGACCCGTAGGCGCGGTTCCCCAGGCGATGACGTGCGCGGTCAACGTCAGCGGCGAGCCCCAATTGGTCGCGCTTCGCGAGGAAAACAGCCACGCACTCGTATTGAATGGGAGGACGACGGCCACATCGCGTCCGCTGCTGCCGCCGTGATACGTGATCCGGTAGAGGAACTGCGACTGAATGAACCAGGCCCCTTCGGGCAATCCCTGGAACGTTCCGTCGACGGGATTGGGGCCATCGTTACGGATGATCGTGTGCGTCTGGCCGGGGAACATGGTGATGCGATTGAGGACCAGTGTGGCTCCTCCCAGCGATACATTGCCCCGAACGGCGAGATAATCGATGTTCTTGTCCCAGAACGTAGCGTTGAGATCGACGATGTACTGTGCCGAAGGGCCGAGAGCCAGGGATGCCGCCTCCGAGAAACCGGCCACTTCAAGCGTTCCGCTGGTGATGGACAAGTCTCCAACCGTGGAGCCGTCCAGTTTGAGCGTATCTCCCGACAGGGGGCGCAGTGGAATGAGGACCAGGCCGAAGAGAAGCGAGACAAGCCGCGCGATCTTCATGATTGACATTCGCGGATTGCGAAAGGCATGCCTCGGTCTCGCGGTCTAGGGGTTGAACCGATCACAAGAATGGTCAGCCCACACACCGCGAGACCCCGCAACACGACCAACGCTGATGTACCATTCGCGCGGCGTCCCCCAACGACAATCTCATTCGGAGGTGCGTGTGACCCGTCTGTCATTCCAGTCGCTGGTTCTGTTTCTTGCCCTCGTGGTCATCCTCCTCTGCGGCGCAACGCCGCAACCCGCCTATCTCCAGGGAACCCAACTGCTCCCTACCTTCAGGATGACTTTCACGCTTCATCAGATGAAGGAAGTCAAGCCTCCCAATCCGGCGCAGAAGGACGAGGTCCTCTACCTTACCGGCGGCAGCACGACCTACTTCCGGTCGCTCTTCCGGCAATCGCCGCTCCTCCCCGGCGAGCCGGTGTCGTTCAAGGATCAGGTGGTCGAGTGGTTCATCCTCCCCGACCCCGATCACGACAACTTGTACACGACGCGCGTTTACTGCCACACCTGCAATCCGAAGTCGTGGGTGCTCATGGCCGTCAACCTGGGACCGCCGCGGACGGATCTCGTAGCTCGCTATAACGCCAAGCTGAACGTTCCGCCGCTTCCCGTAGCGCGTCCGGGCAGCAATCTGCCGGTGCCGAATCCGCCGGCGGCGACACCGGTCGAGTGGTTCCTGACCTCGGGCGCGCCCGGCCAGCCGGCGCCGGCCAGCGATCAGGGCTATTTCGCCATGCTTGCCAAACAGGGCGTGACGGTGAACGGCGTCTTCTACAAACAGCCCTACAGCATGGTCGGCGGCGGCGCCGGCGCCTGGCATCAGGGGTACGGGCAGATCGTCTACGACCAATACGAGATTCCGCAACACGTGACGCCGGCGAGCTTCACCCCGCCCAGCGGTTACACGCAGATCAAAACACCGAGGCTGCAGGGAGGCGACAAGATGGTGAAAGAGAATTGCGCCGTCTGCCACATCACCGGCAATGGCCCGACGATCCTGTTTGCGCCGTCACCGCCGCCTGTTCCGGCGCACAAGCCCTGAACCACAAGGGCTGCCTCGCGTATCCCGAGGTCGGTGACGACAGTTGGTGACGGCTGGCGACTAAACGATTTTGGTAACAACAGAACATTATATTATTCTGAAGGAGCGAAAAATCATTCCCTCGGAACGAATTTTGTTTCCGCCGGAACGGGCCGGCGCTCCTTCGGAAACGAAAATCGTTCCGACGGATTGATTTTTGTTTCCCGCGGAGCGGCCGGGCGCTCCACCGGAAACGAAATTCGTTCCGACAGAACAATATATTGTTCTGTTGGATTGATTTTTCGCAGTGACGGAATGATTATTGGCAGTGAACGGATTGATTGTTGGTTCTGACGGATTGATTTTTGGTTCCGCTTCCGAGGGACGGATTCCGGGGACCGGGGAGGGGGATTGGATCGGGTGCGAGGCAACCTACGCCGCGCAACGCCCGGGGCCTCTGCTTTTAAGCGATACCTAAATCCCCAACAGCGCCATCGCCGCGCCCACGCAAACGATGATCGCTCCCGCGGCGGCGTCGCCGTAGCGGTCGATCCAGGGGGCGCGGATGGCGCGGATGCCGGAGTGGGCGGCGGTGACCAGGACCACCATCGTGGCGATCGTGGCCAGCTCGTAGGCGACGATCACGGCACCGACGGCGAACCAGCCGGCGCCGGCGGCGGCCAGGATCATCGGGATCACGGCCACGCAGGGGTCGGCGGAGAAGAGGACGAAGAGCGACCACTCGGTGAGGCCGTGGTCGTGGTCGTGGTGGCCGTGCGAATGCGTGTGGGGATGGATCACGGCGAGCGGATCGCGGCGGAAGCTGCGGCCCAATCCCCAGATCAGGTAGACGGTGCCGAAGGTCATCAACAGCACGTTGGCAAAACTCTCCAGCCTGCCGCCGATCAGGTGGATGGCGGCCAGGCCAGCGAAGAGCGCAACGATCCCGAGCAAGGCCGACGTGGTGACGTGACCGAAGCCGCAGAGCACCGTCGTGCGCGCGGCGCGCCGCGCGTTCCAGCCGCGCGCACGCGCCAGCGCGGCGAACGGCATCCAGTGATCGGGCGCCATCGTGTGCAGCGCGCCGACGGCGGCCGCGGTGGCGCCGAGGGTCCATGTCGTCCACGCCACGCCAGTCACGCCATGACCTCCTCGAAGGCCAGGGCCCGGTTGCGCTCGAGCCAGCCGAGCCAGTCGTCGACGCCGAGACCGCCGCGCGTGGAGAGGGCGATCACGTTGGAAACCGGCATCGCCCGCGCCAGCGAGTCGAGGATGGCGTCGAGGGAGACGCCGAGGTACGGCATCAGATCGACTTTCGTCAGCAGCACCAGGTCGGCTTTGGCGAACATGGTCGGGTACTTTAGCGGCTTGTCCTCCCCCTCGGTGACCGACAGCGCCACGACGTTCCTGGCCTGCCCGAGGTCGTAGACCGCGGGGCAGACCAGATTGCCGACGTTCTCGATGAAGAGATACTCGACGCCGGCCAGGTCGAGGTGATGCAGCTCGTGATGGACCAGCTCCGCGTCGAGATGGCAGGCCTGCCCGGTGGTGATGGCGCGCGAGCGGATGCCGGCGCGCGAGAGGCGGTTGGCGTCGTTCTCGGTTGCCAGATCGCCGGCCAGCGCCGCCAGCTTGCGGCCGCCTTCGAAAGCCCCCGCCGTCGCTTCGAGCACGGCGGTCTTGCCGGAGCCTGGGGAGCCCATCAGGTTGATGGCGAAGATGCCGCGGTCGAGAAAGTGCTTCCGGTTGTGCGCGGCGGTGTCTTCGTTGCGCGCCAGGATCCGCTGCTGCACTTCGAGCGGAACGAGATTCACATCACCACATCCACAGTCCTGACACATCACGACACCTCCAGTTCGATTCGTTGCAGCACGATCTCGTCGCCGGCCGCGAGGCGCGCCGGCTCGTTGCACGACGGACAGCGAAGAAAGCCGCCGCGCGCGATTGCCGCGTGGCAGCGCGGGCACTCCCAGAGCGCGGCGATCCGGTCGATCTGCAGCGCGGCGTGTTCACAAATGGTCCCGGCACGAAAGACTTCGAAGGCCGTGGTCAGCAATGCGCAATCGACACCGGCAAGCTCGCCGATGGAAACATCGACGCGATGGACGACAGGCGTAGGGACGACGGGCGTAGGCACGGACGCTTCCCGCGCGCCGACGGCGGCGGCAACGGAGTCGACCAGCGATTGGACGATCGAGTATTCGTGCATTACGTTGCTCCAAACACCGGCGGACGTTTCCCGAAGAAGGCGTCGATGCCCTCGGCGAAGTTGGCGCCGTCGGCGATGCGCGCCAGGTTGTCCAGCTCGCGGTCGAGATGGTGGTCGAGCCGGTCCATCCCGGCCGCCTCGTTCAGCAGCGTCTTGGCGATTCCCCACGCCTCGGTCGGCCCTTCCGCGAGTTTCCGCGCCACGCGCGTTACCTCGGCGTCAAACGCGGCATCAGGAAAGACCTCGGTGACCAATCCGATCTCGCAGGCCCGTTGCGCGGTGAGCCGCGGGTTGAGGAAGAGCAGCTCGAAGGAGCGCCGCAAGCCGATGAGCCGCGGCAGCATGAAGGTCGAGCTCTCCGCGCCCGTCAATCCCGTCTTGGAGTAGGCCCATTCGAACGATGCCCGTTCCGAGGCCAGCACCAGATCGCACGACATGGCCAGTCCGAAGCCGCCGGCGGCGGCGATGCCGTCGACCGCGGCGAGGAACGGCTTCTGCGCGCGCCGGATCTCGGAGATGGTGCTGTGGATGTATTCGAGGATCTGTTTGAAGATCTCGCCATAGCCGCGCTGCGACGGTTTCAGATAGGCGAGATCGCTCTCATCGCCGCCACCTCGGATGTACTTGAGATCGGCGCCGCTGCAGAAGGCACTGCCGCTGCCGCGCAGAACGACGGCGCGAACGTCCCCGTCGCGAGCCATTTGAAGACCCGCTTTACGAAGATCGCGCGCGGTCTCGACGTCGAGCGAGTTGAAGCGCTCGGGCCGATCGATGGTGATGGTGCCGACGGCATCTTCGATGGTGAGCGTGATGTGGCTCATGCGGCGGCTCCGGCGGGGGCACAGACAAGAGTGTCTGTGCCACATTGGAATCGGGCTGCGGCTGGGGAACTCTGATCCGCAACTAACCCGCATTTTTCACACGCTAAGTTGGGTCGCCGGCACCTTGTTACTTCTCGCCACGCCGTTTCGTCGAGAGCCCTTCTCCCCACGCGGTTTTTTGCGGGGGGAGAAGGTGCCGAAGGCGGATGAGGGGGGCGTTTACGCGATAGGCGCGATCTACCGACGTATGCATTGCTTCCATTCTGCGGCGTACGCGTGAAACGCCCCCTCATCCGCCTGTCGGTGTGCAACCTGGAACATAGGTAACACTTTAGACCGGGAACATAGGTAACACTTGATGGGTGGGTGTGAGGTTGACGTCTCAGAGCTTGCGTTGCCTTCAGCATGAGGCGATGCCTTTCCTCCTCCCCCTTGAGGGGGAGGATCGAGGAGGGGGTGTCGACCTTCAGAGATTGAGACGACGGCCGGCCGGGTCTTCTGGACGAACATGACATGAGGGCCTACTCCTTGTCGGGTTGTTGGCTGGACGCAGTTGCCTGCTGCGCAGGCCTGGATCGGTCGAGGTAAAGCTTGTGCTCTCGCTCGGAGTGGTAGCCGAGTTCCAGGGGGCCGAAGCGAATGATCGAGCAACCATCGTCAATGTCTTCGAAGGCGATCATCTCGCCCACGAGTGACTCGCTCAGAAAGAACCACTGACCTTTCCACTTGATCTCGCCGCTGCTCCGAACGCGACGGAGTTGGTAGCTGGAGGGATACGCGATCTCCGGTAGCTGCTTGGGGTACTCGCGCGAAGACCGGACATAGCTGCGCGCAGGTGGTGTCTGGCCAAGGGCTTCATGCGGACGAATGAAGTTGTAGTGATCGAGGAACCTGTCGAACACAGGCTGCTGGCGGCGACAGTCGGCAGCAGGCTGGGCACACGCTTCAGCCTTCATGGTTCGATGCATGCGTTCAAGGCGGCCGTTCTGCTGGGGCTTACCGGGCTGGATCAGACGAGGCTCAATTCCCAGGCGTATCCAGCGCACCGACAACTTCGAGAGCCTCTTGACCGAGTTGGATGAAAATGGGGTGCCGTTGTCGGAAAGGATGGCATCAGGTAACCCGTGCTCACGGAAGAGCCTCACGAATACGGGCCAGGCCAGTTCGAGCGTGGGCGCACTCAGAGCCTGACAACCGATGATGTAGCGGCTGAACGAGTCGGCCACGGTCAAGGGGTAGCAGTAACGCCGATCTTTGGTTCGGAAGTGACCCTTGAAGTCGGTGCTCCATTGTTGGTTGGGACTTTCGATCGGCGCCGACGGCGGCCGGCCTGGATGCGGGAAACGTTGTCGAGGGCCAGGGTGATTGATCACCATTCCGGCCTGCTTGATCCACTCGTGAACCACGCTGGCCACAGGCCATTGCTGGTTGGGCTCGATGTCGTGCAGATAGGCCACGATCTTTCTCGAGCCCCACTGCGGAAAATCGAGACGGACATCGAGCACGGCGCTGATCGTCTCCGGACTGATCCAGTGCTTGCCGCCGAGCGGCGCGCGCGAGTGATCCGCCAGACCTTGCCAGCCACTCTGCTGGTATCGCAAAACAATCTTGTACCCAGTCTTTCGACTCACTCCGTGCTCGGCACACAGCGCAAACATCGTGGTCTGCCCCGTTCGCACCCGTTCGTTGTAGTCAAGCATGAACTTCGCTCTTTGATCGGTCACACTCGTCGCCTTCCAGGGCATCGTCGGTCTTCCTCGACGCCCCTGAACCGGCTCCCGACTGTTACCCATGTCCCCGGGCCGATCTGTTACCTATGTATCAGGTCTGTACACGGCACCTTCTCCCCCGCCAAAACCCGCGGGGGAGAAGGGCTCTCGACGTAACAGGGTCCCGGCAATTCCACTCCCCATGTGCGAAACGCGGGCTAATGTGGCACAGACACTCTTGTCTGTGCGGGGCTTGGCAGAACTCCCAGTGATGAGCGTGATGTTGTTCAACATATGCGCGGCAGCGGCTCGCCTTCCGGCTCGGCCAGCAGCCTCCTCCCGAATCCTGTATCGAGGATGATCGAGCCGCGGCGTTCCTCGCCGCAGACTCCGATCACAGCAGCGTTGCGGCCGAGCGGGTGGGCGCGAAGGCGCGCCAGAACCCGATCGACGGCATCGGCGCGAACGCCGAGGAGCGCTTTCCCTTCGTTGGCCACATGCAGCGGATCGATGCCGAGAAGCTCGCCGACGGAGCGCACCGCATCGGTCATCGGAAGAGAGCGCTCCTGCAGCACGATGCCGACGTTGCTCTTCGAGGCCATCTCGTGCAGCGCGCTGGCCACGCCGCCGCGCGTCGGATCCTTCATCGCCGTGACGGCATCGGCGAGCGCGGCGTCGGAGAGGATCGAATCGATCATGCCGTTCATCGGGGCGACGTCAGAAACCAAGTCGCCTTCGAATTCGATCCCGTGACGTGCCGCCATGACCGCCAGGCCGTGCTCGGCGATGTTGCCGGTGACGATGATGGCGTCACCCGTGTGCAGGCCGTTGTCGCGCACGAGCGTGCGGGTCAGGCCGATACCGCAGGTATTGATGACCAGGCCGTCGATCTCGCCGCGGCCCATGACCTTCGTGTCGCCGGTGACCACCGGCGCGTTCGCTTCCCGGCACGTGGCGATCATCGAGCGCTGGATCGATTCCAGCGAATCGAGCGAAAAGCCTTCCTCGAGGATGATGCTGCAGGTCAGGCCGAGGACGCGCGTCGCCCCCATCATGGCCAGATCGTTCACCGTACCGCTGATGGAGAGCCGGCCGATGTCGCCGCCGGGGAAGACGATCGGATGGATGACGTGCGAGTCGGTGGTGATGACCAGCCAGTCGTCACCGATGCGGATGGCCGCGCCATCGTCCATGGCGTCGACGCCGACGCCATGCTTTCAGAAGTCATCGATGCGAAATCGCGTACGAAGAGTCTCTCGATCAGCGTGCGCATGGCCCGTCCGCCGCCGCCCTGCTTGAGCGTGACGTGGCCGCTGGTGAAAGGAAGAAGAATCGCGCTCATGCGGAAGCCTCCAGATCGGGAACGCCGCCGTAGAGATGCCAGATCTTGCACGTTCCCTCGTTCGACACCATGCAGGCGCCGACCGGGTTCTCGGGAACGCACTCGCGGTTGAAGAGGCGGCAGTCGTTGGGATTGCGGATTCCGGCCATGATGTCGCCGCAGATGCACTGCCCGGCCAGCGCCGGCGGGGCGTAGTCCCACAGCGAGGTGAGATCGATGGGGAAGCGCTTGCGCGCGTCGAGGTGGGCGAACTCGTCGCGCAGCCGCAGATTTCCGTTCGGCACGTGCGCAATCCCGCTCCATCGTCCCCCCATGGGACGGAAGACGCGCCACAGTTGCTTCTGTGCTTCGCGATTGCCTTCGAGCGTCACGCAGCGCGGGAACATGTTCATCACCCGCGGCGTCTTCGCCACGATCAGCTCCACCAGCTCGACCAGGGCGGCCAGGATGTCGTTCGGCTCGAAGCCGGCGACGACGACCGGGATGTCGTGCCGCTCCACGAACGGCTCGAAGACGGCCGAGCCGGTGATCGTGGCGGCGTGGCCGGCGGCGAGGAAGCCTTCGATGCGCGATTCCGGCATCTCGGCGACGATCTCCATCACCGGCGGGATGTACTTGTGCACGGAGAGGACGGAGAAATTCGGCGGCGGATCGTCGAGGATGACCGCGGCCGTGGCTACCGCCGTGGTCTCGAAGCCGGTGGCGAAGAGGACCACTTCCTCCTTCGTCGAGCGGGCGATCTCGACCGCCTGCTGCGGGCTGTAGACGATATCGATCTTCGCGCCGGATGCCTGCGCGTCGGCGAGCGACTTCACGCTTCCCGGCACTTTGAGCATGTCGCCGAACGTGGCGATCCGTACCCCCTGCGCCGCGATCAGCACACTCTCATCGACCTCGGGGACGTCGGTGACGCAGACCGGGCAGCCGGGACCCATGATCACGTCGAGCGACTTCGGAAAGAGCGAGCGGAGGCCGTACTTGGCGATGGCCTGTTCGTGGCTGCCGCAGACGTGCATGACCGCGATCTTGCGGCCGGCGCCGCGTACGAGGCGGTCGAGCGTTGCCGCCATCGAGCGCGCCAGCCTCGGATCGCGAAACTGCAGCTCGCTCACGACGACGCCTCGATCTCGGAGCGGACGTCGAGACTCATCAGATCGTCCCCCTCCTGCGCCAGCAGCATCTCGTAGAGGGCCAGCGTCTCCGCGATCGACTCCGGCGGAATGCGGCGGATGGCGAAGCCGACGTGGTTGAGGATGTAATCGCCGGGCACGACCTTCTCATCGACGATGTCGAGCCGCACGTCCTTGCGCACCCCCCAGAAATCGACGATGGCAACAGAATCGCGGACTTCAATCACTTTTCCCGGAACGCCGAGGCACATGGTTTTAGCTCCGTTGGTGTTGGTTGGTTCTCGTTGAACCGGTTATCGGTTGTCGGGGATCGGTTATCGGGGCTTTTGAACCGGTTGTCGGTTGTCGGTTATCGGTTGCCAGAGATCGCTCGGATGACGCAGAGGAGTACCCGCTAAGGACGAGCTCCTCCGACAACTGACAACCGACAACCGATAACCCGTCCACCCGCGCCCTGGCGACAAACGCTTGACCTAGTGCAATCCCCCCATCCCCCGGCGGGACTTCGCGGTTCATGAAGACCTTCGTCTTCTGACGGAGCGAGGCAATGACCGTCTCGGCCAGCCGTGCGTTTTGAAAGCAGCCGCCGCTGAGCACGACCGGCATGGCGCCGTGAAGGGCCAGCGCGGAGCGGGCTATCTCCGCGGTGGCGGCGGCGAGGGTATTGTGGAAACGGGCGGAGATCGTTGCCGCGGAGCGGCCGGCCATCAGGTCGTCGACCGCTGCCCGCACCATCGGCCGCGGATCGATCTCCCACGGCGTGATGCCGTCGTGGATCACGATCGGATAAAGGCCGTTCTCGTTTTCGTCCGCAGCCATGTTCCAGCGGAAGGCCACTTCTCCCTCGTAGCGCGCGTCCGGTAAGCCGAGCACCATCGCCCCGAAGGCGTCGAAATAGCGGCCGACTCCTCGGGCCGGTGTGGTGTTGAGGCCGTTCGCGATCATGCGGCGCACGGCGTCGATCGCTTTGCGGGGGAGCTCGCGGAAGAGCGGAATGCGATGCAGCGGCGGCTCGCCGGCGAAGGCATCGTCGAGCAGAGCCAGCGCCGCACGCCACGGCTGGCGGATGGCCTGATCGCCGCCGGCCAGCGCGATCGGCCGGAACGTGGCGAAGCGCTCGTAGCCTTCGTAGCCGGCGATGAGGATCTCGCCGCCCCACGATGTGCCGTCCGTGCCGAATCCGGTGCCGTCGTAGGCGATGCCGACCACGGTCTCATTCAATCCGTGCTCGGCCATTGCGCTGGCGATGTGGGCGTGATGATGCTGCACGCCGATGGTGCGTACGCCCTCGTGGGCCAGCGCGTAACGCGTGGAGAGATAGTCGGGATGGAGGTCGTGAGCCACGATCGCCGGCACAATGCCGGTGAACTCCTTCATCCGCTCGATGGCCGACTCGTACGCGCGCATCGTGGCCTCGCTCTCCAGGTCGCCGATGTGCGGGCCGAGGAATGCGGAATTACCGCTGGCGAGGCAGAAGGTGTTCTTGAGGTGGGCGCCGCACGCCAGGATCGGTTCGTCAAAGGGAACGGTGGCGGCGATGGCGCGCGGCACGTAGCCGCGGGCGCGGCGAAGCAGAACCGGCGCGCCGTCGATCACGCGGGCCACGGAGTCGTCGACGCGGGTGACGATGGCCCGGCGGTGCACCAGGAAGATGTCGGCCACGTCGCGGAGCTGTGCGAAGGCGTCATCGTCGGACGTCACCATCGGCTCATCGGAGAGATTCCCCGAGGTCATCACCAGCGGTACGCCGCCATCGCCAAGCAGCAGGTGATGCAGCGGTGTGTACGGGAGAAAGAGGCCGACCAGCGGGATGTCATCGCCGCCGACGTTCACCTCGGGGCGTCGCTGTACGAGGACGATCGGGCGCTCGATCGAGGTGAGCAGAATTCGTTCTTTGTTGGTGAGCTGGGCGATCTTCTCTGCGGCGCTGAGGTCGCGGACCATGATAGCCAGCGGCTTGGCTTCGCGATGCTTGCGCTCGCGCAGGCGTTGCACAGCGGCGGCCGAGGTGGCATCGCAGGCGAGATGAAAACCGCCCAGGCCTTTGACGGCGACGATGAAACCGGCGCGCAGAGCGCGTGCGGCAAAGTCGATCGGATCGGTCGTCTCGATCGCTTCCCGCCGTCTTTTCCTGGCTACCAGTTGCGGACCGCAAGCGGGGCAGGCGTTCGGTTGGGCGTGGAAGCGGCGGTCGAGCGGAGAGTCGTACTCGGCGCGGCAGGCCGCGCACATCGTGAAGGGCGCCATCGATGTCCTGGCGCGGTCATACGGCGCGCCGGTAACGATCGAATAGCGCGGACCGCAGTTCGTGCAATTGATGAATGGATAGCGATAGCGCCGGTCGCCCGGATCGAGCATCTCCCGCAGGCAGTCGCTGCAGGTGGCCAGGTCCGCGGGGATGGAGACCTGCCGCCCGCCGTCGACCTCGCTCTCAACGCTCTCAATAATGGCGAAATCGTCCGGAGCGTTCCCCTCGGCGGCCGACCAGATCACCGACCGCACGCGCGCCGCCGGAGGAGCATCGATCTGCAATGTGTCGATGAACCGGTGCAGCACGTCCGACTGCCCAAAGGCATCGATCGAGACGCCGCCCGCGTCATTCCAGACCCGCCCTGCCACGCCGATCCGCCGCGCGACCTGAAAGACCCACGGCCGGTACCCAACCCCCTGAACCGTCCCACGGATCTCGATATGAAGACCACCTCGGATCATGCCGCCCAAGTTAGGCGTCTGACAAACGTGGGATGATGTCGGGGAACACGGGAGGATGTGATGCCGATCACGATGCGCGCCCGAGGGCGTGGAGAAATCATCTTCTTATAAAACTGATTTGTTGCAAATACGCTGCGGCGATGACGCGCTGTGAATTCCGTGTCTCTGTATTGAATCGCCTTCCAAAGGCGCGTTGTACCTCTCGTACTTGGCGCGCTTCATGGATAGGGTTGTATAGGTGTCCTTTTCCCGAAAAATAATTTTCATCGTCGCGATCCCTCTGCTTCTCGATCTCGTCTTTCTGGCCGCGCTGATCGCCGCTGACCGGCGCTCGGCGCGGTACCGCCTCTGGCAGAGCAGCTCCACCGAGGCCATTCTTGCCACGACGGAACTTGTCGGCTTGATGAACCAGGCCGAAGCAGCCACCAATGGCTACGTCGCCACCGGGTACGCTCCGTACCTCGCGCTGTATGAGAGTGCGATCGGAGAGATGCCGGGGAAGCTGCGTCTTCTCAAAGTCGTGACACAGCACGAATATGACGCTGTCACCACCACAATTCCGGACCTGCATGGAGTTCCGGATCTGGAGCGATACGCGAATATCACCCTTCGCGGACTGCGCGAGGACATCGATCTCGTGCATGCGGGCCGCCAGCCCGAGGCTCAGGCGCGGCTCAAGGCCGGGAAGACGCCGATGGACGATTTCCGTCTGGAGCTGGCCGCCTTTCGCGACGAGGAGGTTGCGGTGCAGCACGAACAGCAGGCGCGACTCCTTCGCGCCGAGTCGGCCGCGCGCATCGTGGTCATCGTGTTGCTCGCCTGCAATGTCGGGATCACGCCGTTCTTCGTCTGGTTTCTGATGCGGAACGTCGGCCGTCGCATTCATCACATCGTCGAGAACATGTCCCGCCTGGGGGCTGGCGAGCAACGTCTTCCCGCGCAGGCGCGTGAGGATGCGATTGGGCACATCGATCGAGGCTTCCACGAGATGGCCGACCGCCTGCGTACCGCGGACGAGCTATTGCAGCGCGAGAAGGAAGAACTTCAGCGCTTGAACGCGGAGAAGAACCGCTTCCTGGGGATGGCCGCACACGACCTGCGAAATCCTCTCTTCGCGGTCCTGGCGTTTACCGAGGTGCTCATCCGCCGGGGAGGAATGCCTGAACCTGACCACAAGCTGCTCCAGCAGATCGCAAAGATAAGCAGGTCCATGAAGGCACTGGTCGACGACTTTCTCGACATATCGGCGATCGAGGCCGGCGAGTTGCGGCTCCGCATGTTACCGGTCGAGCTCGGGAGTGTGGTTGCGGAGTGCGTGGCCCTGCAGCAGCACCTCGCCGTCCAGAAAGACATCAGGCTCCGCTTTACGAAAAACGGGGACAGCACCGTCCTCATGGACGCCGACAAGATCTGTCAGGTCGTCATTAACCTGCTCACCAATGCCCTCAAGTTCTCGCCGGCCGGCAGCGCCGTTGATGTCTCGATGTTCGAGAGTGGCGAGGCGGTACGCGTCGCCGTGGCCGATCGAGGTCCAGGCATCTCCATAGCCGACAGGGATCGGCTCTTCCGGCCGTTCTCGGTGGCGTCGGCACGTGCCACGGACGGCGAGACCAGCACGGGACTCGGTCTGGCCATCTGCCGGAAGATCGTCGAAGGCCATGCCGGCCGGATCTGGGTGGAAGGCAATGAGGGCGGCGGTTCCGTTTTTCTGTTCGAGCTGGCCGTTGCCCATTGACTCCGCCGAATCGTCGGCGTTGCTCTCACCGCAACAGAGGGTTACAAGCAAGAAGTACGCGCCAGCGGTAGCACGAATCAATTGCGGCACCTTTCGTTGACTTCGTGTACGCAATCGACGTTCGTTGTAAGGAACATGAACAGTACTAATGTTCCTTAACATAGCGAGGAGGCAGGTTGGTGCATCCGCTCTTTATTGCCTTGGAATCAGCGCCCCGATCGTTTGCGCACAAGGGACACTTATTGGTTACTTATTGACATCCTTACCGTTGAAGCCTAAATTGCCGCGCATTCAGGCTTCCATTAACAAAGACGGAATGAGGAGATTTTCAATGCGTATCTTCAAGAGCTCCCTGATCGTTGCCCTGTTTCTTCTGGTGACCCCGGCCGCGTTTGCCCAGTTATCCGACGGCGGTGATGTACTGAATATGCAAGGCCTCAGCGACGGCTGTGCCGGTACGATGGACCCCGATCAGTGCATGTTTGGTGACAGCAGTTGGACGACGACGATCTGCACCCTGTCGGCCTGCCCGGCATGCGCATTCGACAGGACCCAAACGATGTCGATCTGTTACTACCTGCCCGGCAATTCCGGATATTGCAGTTGCGCGGGAGGCCCGGTTGGCACGGACAAGTATGGCAATAAGTTTCCCAACTGCGCGGCAAAGGGCTCCTGCGTAGCAAATCGGAATTGAGCCATGCCACGGCGGCTACACTTCGTATGGATCGGTGTACTGGCGGCACTGCAAACCGCCTCGTACGCGAACACCATCACGGTCACCATCAATCGGCACCGGCCGGGCCCTGCCACCGCGGTCACCGGAACGATCAGCGCGCGGAGCGTGGCAAACCCGGGCCAGCCGCTGGCGTTCGCCCTCCCGCTGTCCGCGATCCCGCTTCCGCCGGGCGAATGGTTTGTGGCCGCCCACATCGATGGTGACTGGAGCGAGCCTCGGCTCCTGTCGATCGGAGAAGGAGAGCAGTCCGCCGTCCTCGACACCTTTCCCATGGCGCAGTTGACGGCCCGCGTGACCGTTCCCAATGGCAAAGAGCCGCACGAGCTGCAGGCCTACTTCCAGCGTGTCTCCATGGAGGATCTCTCCTCTCCATCGGAAGGGTCGGTTGCATGCAGCGTTACCAAAGGAACGGCGCGATGCCAGCTTCCGGCCGGGGAGTTTGACCTTGCATTCCGGATTCCCGGTTATGTTTCGCGTTATCGGTGGAAGGTGCCGCTGACAGCGGGCCCGCCGGCAGCGATCGGCCTGCTTCAATTCGTGGCCGGATCGACATTGAGCGGCCGCGTGGAGAGCGCGCAGCGGCGTGATATCCGGCTTGACCGGGTCACCGTCGTCGTGCGGCCGGCGGCCGGTCCCGGCGCGAATGACGAGCAGCGACATCGCAGCGAATCGGCGCGGATTACGACGCACCCAACGCGCCGCGGATTTTTCGCGGTCGACCTGCCCCCCGGACTCTTCACCGTTGAGGCGTCGTACGACGATCTGGTCTCCGAGGAGATGACGGCCGAGGTTTCGGGGGGACATGAAGCGCTGCTGCGGCAGCCGCTGCGGCTCGAGCCGCAGCGGAGCGTCACCGTCCGCGTCCACCCGCCGGCGGACCCATGGTCCAAACCGTGGACGATCGAGCTGGCGCGCGTCGATCCCATCGGCGTTTTGCTCTCAGAACGCAGTCTGAAGACCTCGTTCGACGGTACAGGCAGGTTTGGTAACGTACTCCCGGGTCATTACCGCCTGACCGTCGTTCGGACAAAGGACCAGACCTGGGCCAGCCAGTTGGTCGATCTCGATCAGGACACGACTCTGGACGTCCCGGTCAAGGCCATCCGCGTGACAGGCACGATCCGCATGGGCTCCAAACCGCTTCAGGCAACCGCGCAGGTTCGTTCCGATTCGAGCGGTGCCTCGGCGTTCATCCGCTCGAAAGCCGACGGAACGTTTCTGGCCGCGCTGCCGGCCCCCGAGCACGACACGTGGGATCACATCGAGGTACGCGCCGATTCGCAGCATCTGAAACGGGTACTGGAACACGTGCACGTGCAACGGCGCGAGGATGGTACGGCCGAGCTGAATCTCGATCTGCCGGCGCGAACCATCACCGGAATTGTGGTCGATGACACCGGCGCGCTGGCGGCGCCGGCGATGATCGACGTGCTGCTTCCAGACGGATCGCTGCAGCAGGTTGAGAGTACGGATGGCTCCTTTCTCATTTCGGGTCTCGAGTCCGGGCATCACCGTCTTCGCGCCGCGTCGAACGATCGTGAATCGATCGACCTTCAGGATGTAGCGCTCGGCGATGCCGAGGATGCCACGGCCGACGTCGTTCTGCCGATCGTACCGGTGGGTCATCTGCGCGGGGTGATCCGCGCACTCGACGGGCCTGTCCTGGGAGCGGTGCTCTTCGCCACCAGGCCGGATGATCAGACTCGTCCGATCATTCTGTCGCGCGCAGACCCTGAAGGGCGTTTCGACATCCGCTTCCCCGGGGGAACACCGGAAGTGTTCGTGGCCATCAACGCGCCCGGCTTCGCATTCCGGCTTGCACGAGCTCCCCTCGGAATGGATGAAGAGACGTTCGCGGTGGACCAGAACGGCGGGGCGCTATCGGTCGATGCACCGCCCGCGCACGCCGGACTCCGTCCCTACCTCATGCACAACGGTGCCGCGCTATCCGCAATCGTGGCCGCCTTCGTCTCCGGCGTCCCCTTCCAGGCGAACCTTTCCGAGCGCGTGAAGTTCCAGATTCCCTCCATCGAGCCAGGCGCCTACAGTCTCTGCTGGGTTCCGGAGGGCGCGGCAGCAACGCGCGACGTCCCGCCGTGCGTCACCGGAGTGCTCGCGCCGCACGGAACGCTGACGCTTTCGGAGTAGACGGCTAAAAAACCATCCAACCGCCTTCCAAACGCGTCAATAGACCGCGACGCGCGCTCGTCCCAGCTCCCCCATCACCGCATCGGCGGCGGCGGGGATGGCGCGGGAGACCGCATCGGAGAGCGTCATCGGCCCCTCCAGGGTCTGCGGGACGACGCCCACCAGCGTCACCTCGGACGGGGCGTTGCCGGCGAAGTCCATGACGATGAGGGCGTCGTTGATCGAGGGCTCGTGGGGGCTGACGCGGATGCCGGGGGGGACGGCCATGATCTCGGCGCGGGTGAAGAGGTGGACGGAGCCGGGAGGGGCGTCGACGTTGACGGCGTCGACGAAGATGACGCGGTCGAAGCCGTCGAGGTAGTTGGGTAGGTCTAATGATGGTGTCCCGAGGTCCTCGAGGGTGAGGTGGTCATCGGCCGTCAGGCGCGACTCCAGGTAGTGGACGACGGCGGGACCGATCCCGTCGTCGCCCAGGAGGATGTTGCCGATTCCGTAGACGGCGGTCTTCACAGCACCTTCACCCGGGCCACGTTGTTGCCGGTGGGATCGAACATATGGACCGCGCAGGCCATGCAGGGGTCGAAGGAATGGATGGTGCGCAGCACTTCGAGCGGATGCTGGGCGTCGGCGATCGGCGTACCGAGCAGCGCCGATTCGTACGGCCCGAGCGCGCCGCTGGTGTCGCGGGGGCTGGCGTTCCAGGTCGTCGGGACGACGGCCTGGTAGTTCTTGATGACGCCGTTGTCGATGACCACCCAGTGCGAGAGCGTGCCGCGCGGCGCCTCGTGGAAGCCGACGCCCTCGATCTCCCCTTTGGGGAACTCAGGCTTGTTGTAGATGGTGGTATCGCCCTTGAGGATGTTGTCGGTCAGGAGGGCCAACTGCTTGACGGCCAGCTCGGAGAGGACGGCGGTGCGGACGGCGCGGGCGCCGTGACGGCCGAGGGTCGAGTGCAGCATGGCCGGGGTAGCCTTGACTCCGGCGATGGCGGAGATCTTCGCTAGCGCGGCATCGGTCCACTTCACCATCAACGGATTGCCAGACGCATAGCCGACGAGGACGTTCGCCAGCGGGCCGACCTGGGCCGGCTGGCCGTCGTAGCGCGGTGCCTTGACCCAGGAGTACTTGCCGTCTTCCTTCCAGTCTGTGTAGCTCGGATCGGTCTCGCCCTTCCACGGATGCAGCGGGCCGCCGCCTTTGTACCAGGCGTGCGCGCTGTCTTCGGTGACCGCCTTGCGCCAGCGCTGGTCCTTCTGTCCGGTGATCGGCACCATCTTGGAGAGGTCGCCGTTCGGAATGAACCCGCCCGGCAGCTCGAACTTCGTGCTCTTCCCGTCGAGCGGGAGATCGGGGACGGAGAGGTAGTTGGTGACCCCTTTGCCGTAGCCGAACCACTCGGGATAGAAGCCGGCCACGGCGCAGACGTCGGGGACATAGACGTTCTGCACGAAGCCGACGACTTTCTCGAGAAGGCCTTTCATCTGCACGAGGCGGTCGACGTTCAGCGTGGCGCTGCTGTCGACGTTGATGGCGTTGGCCACGCCGCCGACGGCGACGTTCTGGATGTGCGGCGTCTTGCCGCCGAGCATGGCCACGACCTGGTTGGCGTAGCGCTGGTAGTCGAGCGCCTGCAGGTAGTGCGAGACGGCGATGAGATTGACCTCCGGCGAGAGCTTCATGGCCGGATGGCCCCAGTAGCCGTGCGCAAACGATGCCGAGCTGTCCGCTTTCGACCAGGCCCTTGACGCGGTTCTTCACCGCCGCCATCTGCTTGGTGGAGTTGCCGGTCCAGTCGGAGAGGCTCTCGGCGACCGAGGAGGCTTTCTTCGGATCGGCCTTCAGCACCTGGGTGACGTCGACCCAGTCGAGCGCGGAGAGGTGGTAGAAGTGGACGATGTGGTCGTGCAGGGCATGGGCGATCAGGATCAGGTTGCGGATGTACTGCGCGTTGAGCGGGATCTCCAGATCGAGCGCATCCTCGACGGCGCGCACGGAGGCCAGCGCATGCACGGTGGTGCAGACACCGCAGAAGCGCTGGGTGAAGAGCCAGGCCTCGCGCGGATCGCGGCCGACGAGAATCTTCTCGATCCCGCGGAACATCGTGGACGAGGCCCAGGCCTTCTGCACGTGTCCCTGATCGACCTCGACGTCGATGCGGAGGTGTCCTTCGATGCGGGTGATCGGATCGATCGTGACTCTGCTCATGTCTTCTCTCCTAGAGGGCGGCCTTCATGGCGGCGATGATCGGGAAGCGCTTGACGACGGCGACGTAGATGGCCAGTTCGAGGGCGACCAGACCGATAGTGATGAACATTTCAGGAACGGACGGGAAGTAATGCCAGCCCGGCCCGGGCTGGAAAGCGACGAGATAGGTGTCGAACCGATAGAGCGCTCCGGCCAGGGCCACCACCATGGCGCCACGGAAGAGGCTTCCGAGGTTCGGCCGCGGAGAGGCCAGCATCATCGCCAGCGGCAGAAGCCACAGCACGGTCTCGATCCAGAACATCGTTCCGTAGAGATCGAGGGTCATGGCGTAATGCAGGTTCCCGCTGTAGGCGAGATCGGCCACGCGGACAGCGACGAACACCAGTCCGCCCCATGCGGCGATCTTCTGCAAGTTGACCAGCATCGGCACCTCGGGATCGCGCCCGAATGCCCTCGAAGAGAAGACCGACTCGAAGACGACGATGGCGTAGCCCATGGCCAGGCAGCTCATGAGAAAGAGGAGCGGCAGCCAGCCGGTGAGCCAGAGGGGATGAAGCTTCGGTCCGGCCAGCATCATCAGCGAGCCGAGCGACGACTGGTGCATCGTCGGCAGCAGCATGCCGAGGGCGATGATCCAGATCAGGGCCTTGTTGAGGATCGGCAGGAGTCGCTTCGACCACCTCTGCAGCAACGGCGGACCGTCGACGCTGAACTTCTCCATGAACGCCGGCGAGAGCTCGATCCAGAGCACGAAGACGTAGGCCATGATGCAGAGGGCCACTTCGAGCAGCGAGGAGTTGAGGTTCCAGTTCCAGACGTAGGTGGGGATCTTCCACATGTTCCAGGGGCGGCCGAGGTCGACGGCCACCGATGCGCCGGCGATGGTGTAGCCGAGCGCGCTGGTGAGAATGGCCGGGCGGATGAGCGGGTGGTACTGCCCTTTATTGAAGATGTAGACCACGAGGGCCACCGCGTAGCCGCCGCATGCCAGCGCGGTTCCGGTGACGACGTCGAGAGCGATCCAGATGCCGAGCGGGTAGCCGTCGGAGAGTCCCGTGGCGGCGCCGAGGCCGACCGCGAAACGCCAGAGGATCAGCGCCATTCCGAGCGCTGCGATGCTGAGGAGAACGAAGTAGGCCCGTGTGAAGAGCGGACCGCCAATCGGTTGCGCGTGCGTTTGCATCAGCTCTCCTTCTCGGACTTCCCGCGGTTGCGGAACAGGACCGCGCCCAACAGTCCATAGAGCGCGACCGGACCGACGAATCCTTTGTAGATGCCGTGGCTGACGGTCTGCTGGAGGTGCGGAACCGACTCGTCCTGCTTGAAGCGGAAGCCGATCTTTTCGAAATCGACGTGCGAGAGGTAGAGCACCTGCGTGCCGCCGAGCTCGCGCTCCCCGTAGACCTTGTTCACGTACTTGCCGGGGTTGTTCTTCAGCCGCAGGTGGGCTTCGTCGAGCAGGTCGGTGTACTTACCGAAAATCACGGCCTTGCGGGGACAGACCTCCGTACACGCCGGCTGCCTCCCCTCGGCGAGGCGGTCTTTGCAGAGCTCACATTTGACGATCTTCGGCGCCGCTTTCGCCCATTCGAATTTGGGGACGTTGAAGGGGCAGACCGTTTCGCAGTAGCGGCAGCCGACGCATTTGCTGACGTCGTACGACACCACTCCGAATTTCCCCTTCTGCAGCGCGCCCAGCATGCAGGCGCCGACGCAGGCGGGATCGACGCAATGCATGCACTGCTTCTTCACGAACGACTGCTCGTTGCCGTCTTTGTAGAGCTGAATGATGTTCTTTGTGTATTGGTTCAGTGAGTCGGGCGCGTCGTAGAGGCCGTGACCGTAGCCGTCGGTGTCCGCCGGCAGCTTGTTCGAGTCTTTGCAGGCCACCACGCAGGCCTTGCAGCCGATGCATCTGGTGGTGTCGTAAAGCAGACCGACGGCATCGGAGGGGGCGGTTTTCTTTTCTCGCGCCAGCGCCGCGGTGGGCAGCACGGTCAACGTCGCCGCCGCGGCTGCGAAGTTCTTGAAGAACGCTCGACGATCGGTGCTCATCGGCTACTCCTTCGGCTCGTCTTTGGTGGCGCCGTCGTTCATCTTTCGTGAGGCGAGGAATCCGGCGCCGAGCAGAGCGCCTCCAACCAGACCAGCCACCCCGGTGGCGGTAGCACTGATCGGCTTGTGCTCGGGATTCACCAGCGGATAGAAGTCCGGCGGGAGGGGGCGTCTAATGTCGGCGGTGGTGAAGATGGGAACGGTGAAGGCGATGTCCTTCTCCGTACAGCCGACGCACGGCGCACCGATACCGATCGGCCAGCAGTCGACGACCTCGTTGAAATTGCGCGTCGAGCAGGGTGCGTGCGTGACCGGTCCCTTGCAGCCGAGCTTGTAGAGACACCAGCCCTGGCGATGTCCGCTGTCGCCGAACTGCGCGGCGAATTGACCGGCGTCGAAGTGCGCGCGCCGCGGACAGTGGTCGTGAATGGTCTTGTCGAAGGCGAATTTCGGACGGCCGAGGCTGTCGAGAGCCGGCAGCTTGCCGGCGGCGGCGTACTCGAGCACCGTGGCCAGCAGGACGTACGGATTCGGCGGACAGCCAGGGATGTTGATGACCGGCTTGTTCTTGACGATGGAGTCGACGCCGGTTGCGCCGGTGGGATTGATATTGCTCGAGGGAAGGCCGCCCCATGAGGAGCACGAGCCGATGGAGATGACGGCCGCGGAGTGGTCCGCGACGTCCTTGAGCATGTCGATGCCGTTTCGACCGGCGATCTTGAGGTATGCGCCGTTCTCTTTCGTCGGGATGGAGCCTTCGACGACGAGGACGTATTTGCCGTCGTTCTGCGTCATGGCGTCTTTCAACGCCGCCTCGGCGTCACTCCCCGAGGCCGCCATCACCGTCTCGTGATAGTCGAGGGAGATGACGTCGAAGAGGAGCGTTGCCAGGTCGGGCTCCGAGGTGCGGAGCAGCGTCTCCGTGCAGCCGGTGCAGTCCTGCATATGCAGCCAGATCACCGACGGTCTTCGTGCCCGTCCGATGGTGGCCGCCACGGCCCTGGGACTGAGATAGTTGGTGATGGCCAGACCGGCCGGAGCGACCACCATCAGTTTTCCGCAGAAGGTAAGGAAATGCCGCCGGCTGACACCCGACCGTCTCAACCGTTCCGCGATCGTGAGATTCGAAGTCATGCACCCTCCTTGGGAGTCACGGACTCGTGTGCGCTAGCCGGGAATGTAGGCGTGCACAACAAGCGAAGATGTAGCCGCTGACACCGGGGGATGTGAGAGGGCGTACAGGGGGGTGTGAGGCTAAGAGGACCAATCCGCAGATGGCGCAGATGGAACGCAGATAAGACCGCTTTTATCTTCGTTCCATCTGCGTCATCTGCGGATGGTCTTTCAGAGTGGTCATGACGTCATCAAAACCGCTGTTCCCGTAAGCCTGCCGGAGCGAAGGTCGTCCAGGGCCTCGTTGGCGCGCGCGAGCGGATAGTTGGTTCGCCGGGTTTCGATGCGAAGTCCGGCGATGCGTTTGAAGAGCTCCTGGCCGTCGAGGCGTGTCAGATTGGCCACCGACCGGATGGAGCGCTCGTTCCACAGCAACTCGTAGGGAAAGGAGGGGATGTCGCTCATGTGAATGCCGGCGCAGACGACGACGCCTCCCTTGACCAGGTTGCGGAGCGCGGTAACGACCAGCGAGCCGTCCGGCGCGAAGATGATGGCCGCGTCGAGGAGCTCCGGCGGCGCGCTGCCGGAGGGGCCGGCCCAGACCGCACCCATGTCGAGGGCGAACTGTTGCGCCGCGCTGTCGCCGTCGCGTGTAAAGGCGAAGACCTCCCGTCCGTCGGCCCTGGCGATCTGCACCAGGATCTGCGCCGATGACCCGAATCCGTAGAACCCGACCCGGCGGGCATCGCCGATCATGCGGTAAGCGCGAAAGCCGATCAGGCCGGCGCAAAGAAGAGGCGCTGCTTCGGCGGCGCTGTAGCTCTCCGGAATGGGAAAGCAGTAGCGACGATCGGCCACGACGTACTGCGCGTAGCCGCCGTCGAGCGTGTAGCCGGTGAACCTGGCCTTGTCGCAAAGATTCTCGCGGCCGCTCCGGCAGAAGGAGCAGACGCCGCAGGTCCAGCCGAGCCATGGAACGCCGAGGCGTGCGCCGGTCTCCTCGGCGACACCGATGATCTGATGTCCCGGAACGAGCGGCAACTTCGGATCGCGAAGCTCGCCGTCGACGACGTGAAGATCGGTGCGGCAGACCGCGCAGCATTCGACCTTCAGTAGGAGCTGACCGTCGTCCGGCCGAGGGACCGGCAGCTCCGTGAGTGCGAGCGGGCGGCCGGGCTCTGTGAGCACCATGGCGTGCATCGGGTCAGGGTACTTCGACTCGCCACTGATCTCGACGACCAACACCCCGAGACCGCGAGACCCCGTGACCAAGAGACCCGCAACCTTGCCGAAAACCTCCCGCACCAGCAACTTCAGAATCCCACTGATCCGGAAATTGCGGAGGAACGCCCCCGGCGCAAAGAGCTCGCTCTTGTCGTTGATGGTTCCCTCGGAGAAAGCGCGCACCTCGGCGGAATCGAGCTCACTGCTCTTCAATAACTTCCGCCGGATCGCGCGCGCGGTGCCCATGCGCTTGCTCACGGCGGCGGCACAGTCGTCGCTGATGCGGCCATATCGCCGCTTCAGCTCGTTCAACCGTTCGGCGGCGTCGTAGGTGGCATCGACGATCTCCGCGCGCGTCATCCACCGCGTCTCGTAATTGAGGATCGACTCCCAGTCGCGCTGCTCCAGAAGGGCGCGATGCTCGGCCAGCGTGTGCGCCCGCATGATGTAGCCATGCCGCTCGGCGCACTCGAAGCCGCTGCTGCCGGGATCGATGAAGGGCCCCATCGGCGTGATGAAGGCCGAGAGCCGGCGGTCGAACCGGGTGAAGAGACGCTCGACGTACCCGACCGTCTCAATGACGTTGCCGTAGCTCTGGCCCGGCAGTCCGATCATGAAGAAGAGATCGAGATTCTCGCAGCGGAGAGCGAGGATCGCCTCGATGGCCTCCTCCATTCTGGTATTGGCGAAATGCGCTTTGCCGAGACCCGCCCGGACCGCTTCGTCATGACTTTCCGGCGACAGCTCCGCGCCCCAGTGCCGGATCGATGCGTCGATATGGGCGATGTACTCGCAGCTGGGGGGGTCGAAGAATTCGAAGACGATGCGGTTGTTCACCGGCGCGGCAGCCAGCGCATCGAGCACGTCGCGCGCGTAGGCGTCGCCGCCGTCGCTCAGATCGCCGACGAGGAAGATCGGCGCGCGCGTCAGCTCGGCGAGCTGGCGCACCTGCGCCGCTACCGACGCGGGGCTGCGCAACAGCGGGAATTGACCCGGCATGAATCGTTGAAATGCCGCGTGCGAGGCGCCGCAGGTGATGCAGCCGCGCGCACACCCTCGCACGGTGAAGACGGCCGTGATGGGATGGCCCCACCAGGTGTGAAAGGGGGCGGTGCTCCAGAAGTCGAGATGCGACGTAACGCCCGCGACCATCGCGCCGAGGTCATACGTACAGTCATCGAGCGACGCCACCGTTCCCTCGGCGGTCACACGAGTCCGGCCGTTCTCCTTCCACGTCAATCCAGGCACGCGCTCGAATTGCCGCGCGCCCTTCAGCTCGCGGACGAGCGCGAGGAACGCCGGCTCGGTGACGCTGCCGCGGAGAACGAAGTCGACGGCGTCATCACGGATCAGCTCTTCATGGAAGTAGGTCGAGGAGATGCCGCCGAAGACGATCGGGATGTCCGGATGCAGCTTCTTGAGCAGCGCCGCCACCGCCGGCCCGCCATGCGCATGCGGCAGCCAATGAAGATCGATTCCGAACAGCGCCGGCCGCAGCTTCCGCAGCAACCGCTCCGGCCGGAAGCGCCGGCTGCGCATCATCAAGAGTGCGAGGTTGATAATGCGCACCCGATAGCCATGCCGCCGAAGGTACGCCGCCAGCGTGAGAAACCCGACCGGATACATCTCAAACACCGGCGACGACGGAATGACATCGCTGATCGGGCCGTAAAAGATGGTCCGTTCCCGGAAATCAAACACGCTTGGCGGATGAATGAGGACGACGTCCGGCTGAGGCACTACTCCAAGGTGCGTCCGAGAGGCCTTCGCAGGTACGACGGTCGTCACAGGAGGGGGTGACGGAGCGACCGTAGCCGAGATCTGAGCTCCTTTTCATCAAGGTCCGGTCGCTGCACGCGACTCGAGGTCGCAAATTGAGACTCGGGGTTCGCAATTTGAGACTCGGGGGTCGCAAATTCAGACTCGGGAGTCCCAGATTAAGACTCGAGGGTCGCAAATTGAGACTCCGGGGTCGAAAATTGAGACTCGAGGGTCGCTTGCCGAGACTCAGGAGTCGCAAGTTGCAACTCGGGGTCGCTTGCATGCGACTCAGGGGTCGCAAATTGCGAATCGGGGTCGCTTGCACGCGACTCGGGGTCGCAAATTGCGACTCAGGGTCGATAGCATGCCACTCGGGGTCGTCTACTGGGAGCAGGCGGTCGAACGCAAAACGATTGCTCGGCCTTTACTCGAACTGAACGTTCGTCTTCTCCGGAAGCGGAAACACCTCGAAGCACTGCCCGCACTCGATTTGCAGATTGGTGAGAGGGTCCGTTCCTGCAGTCGCGTCGGCGATCAGGGATAGGACCTCGCCACGCTTGACTGGCGTGAACGGCCACGACTGTACAACCTCTTCAATCAGTCGGAACGGCGTCCACCCATTCCCTTCCCACTCTCCACCGGCCTGGCCATGATTGCCGCAATGCGGACACGCGACAGGTAGCTCCTGCCAATCGATTTCGTCGATTTCCATGCGAGAAGACCTCCCGTCCCGAGGGTACCTCGGCATAAGACACATCCGCACGCCGGGCGTTTTCTCCGTATCATCACCACTCAGTGCCGAAGCTCCCGCCTGGCCTCTACGACCTGCCGATCACAAACGAGATCGAGCGCGAGTTGCAACGGATCGACAGTGCACACTTCGCTGCGGATCGAAGAGAACTCGATCCTGCCGATGCCAACATCGCCTTCGCACGCCACCTCGCGGGTGTGGTCCGACAGGCGTTGTCGACTGTCAAAGATGACGAGCGCGTCGCCCGGCAGGCGGAGATCGTCAACGAATTGCTGGCATCACTGGGACAACAAAGCGCGGGCGTCGATGATGGCGACCTTCTTCTCCTCCCGCCGGAACGCCTGGCTTCCGTTCACCGCATCGATGCACTTCGCGGAGAGACGCGGCTCTCAGATCCCCTGATCCCGCTCGCACAGAGCGATCTGCTGGTAAACGCTCGGGGTGAGCCATCTGTCGGTCAAGCGATTCAGCGTGAGATCGCCTCGGCGGATCGCATCGATCTCCTCTGCGCCTTCATCAAGTGGCACGGGCTCCGGCTGCTCGAGGAAACGCTCGACGCCTATCTCCGCACCGGCCGTAAGCTCCGCGTCATCACGACAACATACGTCGGGGCAACGGAACGGAAAGCCATTGATCGACTTGTTGAGATGGGAGCTGACATGAAAGTCTCCTATCAGGTAGATAACACGCGTCTGCATGCAAAGGCATGGCTCTTCCATCGCGATTCCGGCTTTTCCACTGCGTTCATCGGCTCATCGAATCTCTCGAAGTCAGCTCTGCTCGACGGCGTCGAATGGAATGTCCGTCTTTCGCAGATCGACGCGCCGACGATCGTCGAAAAGTTTGCGGCGACGTTCGACAGCTATTGGGCTGACCCTTCATTCGAAACCTACAACGCCGTAGACGCGGAACGATTCGATCGCGCCATCGGACAGGCACGCGGCGAGACCGCGGCGACCGTTCTCGTTCCCTTCGCAATCGAACCGTGGCCGTATCAGCGCGAAATGCTCGATAAGCTCGGCGTTGAGCGTTACCGGCACAACCGTTGGCGCAATCTCGTCGTTGCAGCAACCGGCACGGGCAAGACTGTCGTGGCGGCATTCGACTACAAACGGCTGTGCGAAGAGATTGGCAGCACGCGGCCACTCAAGCTTCTCTTTGTCGCGCATCGCCGAGAGATCCTCGATCAGTCTCTGCATACCTTTCGACACGTTCTGCGCGACGGTGATTTCGGTGAAAAGTTCGTCGACGGTCATCGCCCGGATGAGTGGCAGCAGGTTTTCGCCTCTGTGCAGTCGATGCAGACGATCAAGATTGAGAACGTGCCACCTGACGCGTTCGACGTGATCATCGTCGACGAGTTTCACCACGCGGCGGCGCCCACGTATCGAAAACTGATCGATCACTTCCAGCCCCGAGTGCTCCTCGGACTCACTGCCACACCCGAGCGCACCGACGGCGAGTCGATCCTGCATTGGTTCGGCGACCGTATCGCTGTCGAGTTGCGGCTATGGGATGCCCTCGAACGCCAGCTTCTCACGCCCTTCCACTACTTCGGCTTGCACGACCAGACAGACCTTTCGCACGTCCGGTGGACGCGCGGCGCGTACGACCGTGCACAACTGGAAGGCGTCTACATTGCTGATGACGCGCGAATCGCCCAGATCCTCACCGAGTTGCAGTGGAAGGTGACCGATGTCCACGCAATGCGCGCCCTCGGCTTCTGCGTCGGCATCGATCACGCGCACCACATGGCTCGGCGCTTTAACGATGCAGGCATCCCGTCGCTCGCCGTCTCCTCGCAAAGCACCAGCGTCGAGCGGGACGATGCGCTACGCAAGCTCAAACATCGCGAGGTCAATTGCCTCTTCGCCGTCGACCTGTTCAACGAGGGCGTCGACGTCCCGGAGATCGACACCGTCCTCTTTCTACGTCCCACGGAGAGCGCCACGGTCTTCCTCCAACAACTCGGACGCGGCCTCCGCCGGACGACCAGCAAAGACTGCCTGACAGTTCTCGATTTCATCGGCAATGCCAACCGCAACTTTCGTTTTGACCTTCGATACCGGGCCATCACCGGCGCCACGCGTGCCGATGTCGTGTCGCAAGTCGAGAATGGCTTCCCACTCCTGCCTGCGGGCTGCTCAATTCAGCTGGATCGCGTTGCACGCGGGATTGTTCTCGATAACCTGAAACAAGCCATCGGCTCGCGCTTCACGACGCTCGTGCGTGAGTTGCAGTCCATCGGGCGGCAGGTGTCCTTGTTCGAATTCATTCGCGAAGCAGCAATCGATCTCGAGGATGTCTACCGCGCGCGCAACTGGTCCTGGACCCGTCTGCAGCGCGAAGCGGGATTCGTCGAGCATGCGCCGATGAACGCGATGATCATCGCAGACGCACCGCTCGGTGATTCCTTCATCGACGAAGAGCGTCTCCTCACCGGCATCGCCCGCTTGCTTCACATCGACGACCCTGAGCGCCTGGCATTCCTGCGCCGGCTGCTGACCAACGTCATCGTTTCAAGCGATCGGTTCACTGAGCGCGAACGACGCATGCTCGAGGGCTTTTTTCTGACATTCACGCCCGATGCGCCGGACGTGGATTCCGTTCTCGAAGCCCTTGGCCGATCACCCGCTATCCGTGGAGAGTTACTGCAAATGCTCGATGTCCTCGAAGACCGCGCCGAGCATCAGACTTCCCCGATCGGCGAGGCTGTTCGCAACGCAGAAGTATTCGTCGACGTCCCGCTCGCGCTGCATGCGCGCTATACGCGCGACGAGATCCTCGCCGCCCTTGGCCGATCGAAGCTCGACAAGCCGTTCTCCCACCGAGAAGGCCCTTTATGGGATGCCGCAACAAACACTGACTACTTTTTCATCACTCTCGAAAAGAGTGAAAGGTACTACTCTCCAACGACGCGCTATCGGGACTACGCCATCGCTCCGGATCTCTTTCATTGGGAATCACAATCCCAAACACGCGAAGGCTCACCAACGGGCCAGCGTTATATCTACCACTTCGAGCGCGGGAGTCAGGTCATGCTTCTCGTGCGCGCCTCGAACAGGGACGCATGGGGACGCACGCCGCCTTTCCTTTTCCTCGGCCCTGCGACGTACGTCAGCCACACCGGCGAACGTCCGATGGCGATCGTCTGGCGCCTACAGCAGCCCATGCCTTTGGATGTGTTCAAAGTTGCGCGCGTGGCTGCAGGCTAACCGTCAATTTCAACTCGTTCGCGCCCCCTTCGTTCCCCACTCGATGCGCGCGGTCATCTGCATCACCACGAAAAGGGTAATGATGGCGCCGATGGTGATGGCCAGGCCGGTGAAGCCTTTGAAGAAGAAGGCGTACGAGAACAGGACGAGATAGATGAACTGCGCGGTTGCGGCCTCGACGAACGCGAAGCGTGAGCCGGTGACGATGCGGAGGTAGCTGACCACGAGGAAGATCGAGACCGCCGAACAGATGGCGAAGGCCGCGTGGATCGAAATGTGGTCGGCCAGGTAGGCGAGCAGAAGGTGAAAGGCGAAGAACGACGTGGCCAGGAAGAAGTAGTGCATCGGGTGGAGATCGATGCCGCGCAGGCTGGCGATGATGAAGATCAGGAAGAAGAAGAAAAGCAATGACACCGGCGCGAAGAAACTGATCCGGCCGGCCAGCGGTCCGGGCTGCAGTTTCTCCGGCATGATCATGCCGACGCGGTAGCCGGTGACGAGGTTCGAGAATTTCCACGTCAGCAGCCAGCCGTGATCGACCCTCTGCTTCGTGGTGGGCGACAGTCCTCCCTGCGGGAAATCGATGGCGTCGAAGTTCGTCCGGATCTCGATCACGCAGTCACGGACCTGCGAGACGTTCTCGCCGAACTTGTAGTCCCACGTCGCCAAACCTTGCGACCGGTATCCGACCTCAACGTGAATCGGCGCTCCGGGCGGGCGGTGGATGACCGCGGAGACGGCGCCTTTTTCGGTCGTGACCGGAAGGGGCTGTCCGTCGGCGCGCACGACCAGGTCGTCGTAGATGGCGTCGGGTGCAGGGAAAACGAGCTTCACGGTGACCGGGTCGCCCGTATTCGTATTCCGGAAGAGATAGTCGCCGTGGAAGGCCACGCGATATGTGGCGAACCACAACAGCCCCTTCTGCCGCTGCTCGAGATCGAGCGCGACGCGGACGCGGCTCTGCTCGACAGCCAGGGGCGTATGAACGAACTCGTCGACTACTTTCGTCGTCGTCGTCCCATTCTGTGTTTCCCGCACCTCCTTCGGGAACATATGCGACGCGAACGCGACCGGCGGCGATTGTTGCTGTGGGGATCCCCAGTTGGACTGCACGTCCTTGCTGAGGCCGGAGTCAGCGGAATCGCTGCGCGCGACCACTGAGACGCCGAGGATCATCCAGGCGAAGGTGGTGAAGAGAAAGATGACGACGATGGCGGCAATGTTTTTTCCCATGAAGGGATCGTCGCCGCCGATTGTGGCAATGTCGTGGCAGGAATGAGGAAAAGCTCGATCAGGCTCAATCAAACCCGTTTCACGCGGAGACGCGGAGACGCGGAGAAAACACTTCACTCCGCGACTCCGCGTCTCCGCGTGAGTCATCCTTCGGTTACGGTCTCGCGATGCTGGACACCGCGAGACCGCGCAACCTTGCTACCACGCAAACCTACTTCTTCAGCGTCCGGATGAACGCCACCACGGCGTTGATCTCGTCGGCGCTCAGCTTGCCCTTGTAGGCGGGCATCTTGCCCTTGCCGTCCGCGGTCACAGCCACGAGCTCTTTGTCCGTCTGCTTCTGCACCTCGGCCGATCCGAGGTCACGCAGCTTCATGGCTTTGCCCATGGCGGTCTGGCCGCTGCCGTCTGCACCATGGCAGCTTGCACATTTCGCTTTGTAGGTCGCCGCGCCGTCTGCGGCATACAGGCCGGCCGCGGCAAGGGCGAAGATGGCGATGAGAACCACTGTTTTCTTCTTCATGATGAGGCTCCTTTTTCCTCGACCCGTTCGGCATCAGCATTGGTGTTTTCAGACGCCTTCGGGTGTTCTTCCTTGAATTGATGCTCCGACATCTTTCCGTCGTACCAGGTCCAGCTCATCGGATAGACGTCGGGGTCGAAAATCACGTGGTAGAAGTGCCAGACGATGATGGCCAGCGTGGCCAGAATGGCCTCGTAGAAATGGATGGTCGTGGCGATGTCGACCCACCAGCGCGGGATCCATTGGGCGACGCCGACGGCGTACCAGATCACCAGACCGGTAACGGCCATCACCATGGTGCCCCACAGGCCGGCCCAGTACTCCGCCTTCTCGGCGTAGGTGAAGCGGCCTGACTGCGGATGGCGGTCGCGCAGCACGTCCAGGAGATCGCGGGCGTCCGAGAAGCGGAACCAGAAATCGCGCAGACCTTTTCGTCCTTCCCGGGTCAGGATCATGTAGCCGAGGTGGTAGAGACCGAGGACGATCATCACCACGGCGGCGATGCGGTGCACCAGGCGACGCAGCTCCTCGCTCGTGCCGAAGAGACGCGCCAGGATCGAATCCGGCCAGGCCAGGGCGAAGCCGCTGATCACCAGCACGGTGAAGCTGACCACCAGAACGATGTGCTGGATGCGCTGATTGAGATTCATGCGCACGATCGTGCGGCCGGAGGCCAGGCGCCCCTTGCGGGCCTTGCGCACCCAGATGAGGATGTTGTGCAGGGCCATGCCGCCGATCGTCAGGACGATCAGCACGATGTAGATGAGGCGGATCCAGGTGACGGCGCGCGAGGGGTTGTCGCTCACGTCGCCGGCCACGATGTGAATCTTCCCGCGGGCGAAATTCGCGGCGGCGCCGGCGTGGCACTTGCCGCAGGTCTTCGGCAGATTCCTGACATTGATCGCGGAGCGCGGATCGGCGGAACGGCGGATGTCGTGCGCGCCATGGCAGCTCGCGCAGTCGGCGGCGACGGTCGACCCCATCCGGCGCGCCAGACCGTGGTAGCTGGACTCGTAGGACTGGACGCGCGATGCTGGTACGCCAAACTCCTGCGTCAGCCGGACGCCGTCGTGACAGCGCGCGCAGCTCGCGCGCGGCCCGCGGACCTGATCGGACGACTTGGAGATGGTGTGGACGCCGTGGCAGTCGGTGCAGACCGGAGCGTTCCAGTTCCCGCGCGCCAGCGATTTGCCGTGGACGCTGTCGATGTACTGTGCGGCGATGGCGGCGTGGCACTTGCCGCACGTGCGCGCGACGTTGAACTTGAAGATGCCGGAGAGCGGATCATTCGCCGGCCGCACGGCGTGATGGTCGTGGCAGTCGGTGCAGACGGCGGCCTTGCTGGCGCCGTCGTGCGCCACGGCACGGCCGTGCACGCTCTCCTGATACGACGTCGCCGACTGCGTGCTCAACCCCGCCTTCTCCATCACGAACTTCTGTCCGTGGCAGCGCGCACAGGTCGTCGGGATCGCGCTGTGGGCCGTCATCGACTTGGGATCGGACGACGGCAGGATGGCATGCGGCGAGCCGTGGCAGTCCGCGCACTTTGCGCCGCGCGCGCTGCCGGACTTCACCGCCTTCGCGTGCAGCGACTCGTTCCATGCCGCCACCGAATCGGGATGGCAGGACCCGCAGTCCACCGGCTTCGGCGCCGGATCGTGCGGACCGGGAGCGGTGATGCCGGCGTGGCAGTCCGTGCAGCCGAGGGGCCCGTGGACGGAACCGGCGAACTGTTTGGCGTCCACCTTGTCATGGCAGGCCAGACAGTCCGTGTTCGTCATTTGTGCATTCGCCGTCACGGAAGCGGCAACGACCAGGGCGGCGGCGATCATGAACGTTTTCATCGGATTGCTCCGGCGCTCACAGTAGGGATCGCCCGAACAGTTGGCGAGGAAAGCCATCACCCTTGCCCCGTGATCCTGCGCACGCCAGGACGTTCGCGGGTGCGTGAATTATTTTGATGAATGCGCCGTTGCCACCCGTACCGCGCAACCGTCAGCCGAACGACGTACTCATCCAGAGGGAGCAGTCCGATATGGCACTACAGAGTGAGAGTGTGATTCAGGAATCCGGCATTCTTCCGGCCGAACGCCGGGGAACCTTCCGCGCGCTCGTAGTCGAAGATGACGATGCCATCGTCCTCCTCGTGCGCCGCGTGCTGGAACGGGAGGGGTTCCGCGTCGAATGCGTCAAGAGCGGCGCCGCGGCCATCGAACTGTTAAAAACCGTCGCCTACGAGCTCCTCATCCTCGATCTCGTCCTGCCGCTGGTGAGCGGGGAGGAAGTCATGATGTTCCTCGAGGCGACGCAACCGAGCACCCTGCGAAGAGTGATCGTGATGACCGCCTCGCCGCGAGCGCTGGGCTACGAATTTCTCCAGCGCATCTGCAAGATCCTGGCGAAACCGTTCGACATCGACGAGCTCGTGCTCATGGCCAGGGAGTGCGTGCAGGACTGCACTTCGTGCGAGGCTGAAACGACCACTTGAGGAACTCACGCGGAGACGCGGAGGAGATAGCTAAGAGTTCCTTCTCCGCGCCTCCGCGCCTCCGCGTGAGTCCTCGTCGAATCAGATTGCTTCCTTCTGCCTTCTGCCTTCTGCCTTCTGCCTTCGTCCCCCGGGTAGGGAAATCCCTCGCTGCCTACTCTCCTAGAACACGAGGAGAGTGCCATGAGCTACTTCGGTCTGCCTAGGCTTTGTTTCTTCGGGACGTTCCGGGCGTCGCCGTCGACGATCAACAACACCGACGCGAACTTCGCGGAGCCGCCGATTCTGCTGAAGCTGTGGAACCCGAAAGGGGGACATGAGTTCCAGCTCCTGCGCGGCAACGAGGTCACCATTCCGCCGTCGATCACGGTCAAGCCGTGCTCGGTGCAGTCGGTGACGACACAGTCGGGCACGTTCGTCACCGACCCCACTGTCGATTCGCTGATCGGGAAACTCGTCGTCAGCACCAACTCGCCCGCCACCGGCAAGCTGGTCGACCTCGATCCCGATCAGCAGCAGGTGTCGCAGGTGTGGGGGATGCAACTCGGCATCGGCGATCCCGCGTCCGACTGGCTGGTCGGCGACTTCGAGGCCGCTTACTTCCAGCAGATCTTCACGTCACGTGCGCCGGGCGGCTTCGCCATCGGCTTCTCGGCGGTCTATCAGTCGAAGCTGATCAACCTTCAATGGCCGGCCAATCCGGCATCGCCGGTTCTGCAGGAGTTGTACGCGGCCAGTCCGGACTGCCTGTCGATCCGCTTCAACGTCGACCGGCTCGACGCCACGCCGACGCTGGCCCACGGCGTCCCCAACCCGAACTTCACCCTCGGCCGGATCTCCGGCACGATCGGTCCGGCCACAGTCACCGAGCCGGCGCGCATCACCCTCGGCCGCATGCTCCGGCCGGGATCGGCGCCGCCGCCGAGCGCTCTGAAAGTCGGAGGAGCGAAAGAGGATCTTCTCGCCGCCGCGGCTCCGGCCGGGCCGATCAACACGAACTTCAATCTCGCGCCGGCGCTGGTCGACACGTCGCGCAATGTCGTCGGCATCGACCTCGGCAACGCCCTTCCCTTCAACGGCGACGGCACTCCGGCCAACGCCGGGCAGCTTCAGCTCGCCGTCCAGACCTCCACCGGCAACGTCGTCCTCGGCGCGATTGCCAACACCGCCGGCAACTACCAGCAACAGGCCTTCCTCTTCGAGGTTCCCCTCGGCGCGAACGCGGCGGCGGTGGCCTCCAACCCGCTCGTCGTCCTCAGCAACGGCAACATCGTGATGACGGAGAACCCGACCGGTGCCTGGATCGACGCCGCCCAACATGTCTACCGGATGGACGCGAATACGAACGCCGAGGTGACGCTCTACTCGACCGTGTTCGGAGCGACGACGCCGGCCGGGCAGAACGTCGCCCTCGACGTCAGCCCGATGGGCAGCGGCAACAACCAGCAGCCGCTCATCGTCACGCCGCAGGCGGTCACACTCGGACCTGACGGCACCGCCACATTCCAGATGTCGTCCGGCATCCCCGGCAATCCGCGCGGGCCGATCGACGGTCAGGTCTACCAGGTGACCTTCACCTGGAGCGAAGACACCATTCCCGACCAGACCGCTTTCGTCAGCGCGCACGTCTACGACGCCTTCACCGCTCCGCCCACGCCGGCGTGGACCGACGTGCAGCCGATCTTCAAACAGATCATGGTCCTCTACCCCTTCATGCAATCGATCCTCGACCTCTCGGACGAGGCCACAGTCATCGCCAACGCCGCGGTCATCGCCAACTTCATGCGCCTGCCGATGACCAGTCCGCACTTCATGCCGGTGACACGCGACCTCTCCGGGCCGAAGACGGCCATGATCCTGGCCTGGCTCGACGCGCAGGGAGGTGCCCATTGAAACACCTCGGCGTTGTCACGGCGCTGTTCCTCGTCGCGCTGCAGCTCGCCGCGGCACAGGGAACGATTCCCTTCACCATCGAGCTCGGCGCGTCGATGGACATCCCCAAAGCCCCCAAGCTCAACTCCCCCGCCGCGGCGCAGGCGGGCGGCAAGTGGCTCTTCGTCGGCGGACGTCTGGCCGGGCTGCACACGTTCAAGAACGCTACGCCGCAGAATCCGGTGAACAACTTCCCGCCGCCGGAGATGAACCCTCTCGCATGGGTCATCGACCCGGCCACGCAGCAGGTGTGGTCGGCGCCGCTGCCGTCCGACACGGGACCGTTTCTCGCCGCGACGAATACCGAGTTCGAGCAGGACGGCGACATGCTCTACGTCGTAGGCGGCTACGGCCTCTGGCCCGGCAGCACCACCACCGCCGGACAAGCGGACAACATGCGCACGTTCGATACGCTGACGGCCATCAAGGTCAGCTCCGCGATCGACGCCGTCGTCAACGGCAAACCGCTGGCGCCGTTCATCACTCAGATCCACGACGGCCGCCTGCGCGTCACGGGGGGCGACATGCGCAAGGCCGGCGATTGGTCCTATCTCGTCTTCGGCCAGCTCTTCGACGGCATCTACACCGCCAACGAGCAGTCGCAGACGCTCTTCGTGCAGACCTACACCGAGCAGATCGCCGTCTTCAAGATCGATCCTTCGCCGCTGGCCATCACCGACTACAAGACCATCGCGCCGACGCAGCTCTCCGTTGCGAACGGACGGCCGAAGTCGACGGATCCCGCCGTCGATGCCCGCCCGTTCCACCGACGCGACCTGACGGTCGTGCCGATCATGACCGCCGCCGCCGCGCCCGCGGTGGTGGCCCGAGGAGGCGTCTTCGTCCCCGGCCAGATCAACGCCTACCGCAAGCCGGTCTACATCACCGGTCCCACCGCCGCCGACGTACGCATCGATTCCTACCAGCAGTTCATGAGTCAGTACCACTGCGCCACCGTCCCGATGTTCAGCGCGGCATCGAAGACGATGTACACCACGCAACTCGGCGGCATCAGCCTCTACTACCGCTTCCCGCCGACGCAGGAGCTCAAGCGCGACGGCGGCCTGCCGTTCATCGACGAGATCACCACCATGACCGTGACACCGGACGGCAAGTCCTCCGAGTGCATCGCCACTCAGACCCTCCCCGGCTACCTCGGCGCCGGCGCGATCTTCTTCCCATCGCCCGCCACTGCCCGTTACGAAAACAACGTCCTGAAGATGGACGCGATCACGTCGCGGACGCTGGTCGGCTACATGTACGGCGGCATCCTCTCCACCGGCCCGCACAGCACCCACGGCGATCCGACGTACGCGAGCTCGATGGCGATCCCGATCTACATCACGCCGAAGGCGTCGACCTGTACGATCGCGGCGGAGCCGGTGGAGTGAGCGGAGATCGGTTGCCGTCGTTGCAGAGATTCAACATCAAATGCGCGGCTGCGCGACGGAGCGCTGGCGTCTCGCCAGCTGGCCCGGGGTAGCTGGCCCGGGGGCGTCTCGCCCCCGAGGCTGCAACCTCACCCCAAGAACCTCTCCTCGTTATGCCAGAACAGCGCCTCGGATGCTGGACAGTCGGCGGCCTTCGTCGGCAGCCGGATCGGCGATCCGTGCAGCGCGTAGTAGTCGCGCCCGTTCTCTAACTCCTCTTTGATCCGGCGGCTGACCTCGAAGTGATAGTCGGGCGTCCCCGTGACGTAGCCGGCGTCGAACAGCTTGTGGATGTCGGCGCGGAAGAGGATGCCGTTGGGAAGCGCATGCTCCTGCACGTCGCGGTAATCGCGGATGTGGGCCGCCTCGAGAGCGGGAAGGGTCTTCTCGTTCGTGACCGCGCAACGGCGACCATACGAATCGAGCACCGCGATGCGCGAGCGAGGTTGTCGTGCGGCCGCGCACCTGGTTGCGGCAAATGCGGTGCTTACGGAACCGCCACATCCGTACATGTTGTTTGGCGCGAACATCGTGGAAGCCTTTCCTAATGCCTTTCTCGGTGTCGTTGTACCGGAAAAAGCCTTCCCCCGCTGGCCGACGTTCGGGATCAATCTGGAGGAGTTCCATCCCGACTATCCGAAGGATCTGAAGGATGAGGAGAACAACGTCTGGATGATGAAGACGAGCGGGAGCGGGACATCCGACCGCTGGCGGCGGTTTCCGGAGCAAGGTCCCGGCGCCATCGGCGGCTACATCGGCGCCGTTCTCGATGCCATCCGCAACTGGCACGACAACACCCAGATGGCCGTTCCGGGTTTCCGCGACCGCATCGCGCACGTGAAGCTCTCCTCGGACGAGGGGGGCCTGAACCTGAAGATGGATCCGGCCAAGGTCGCCGCTCTATCCGAGCGCGGAAAGTGTGCCGCGGTCCGGCTGCGGGAGCGGTTCGGCGTGGCGGGCGCGACGCGGACGGGGCTGAACTGGAACACGCATCGCTGGGTCCGTTTCCGCACTTCGATGATGCTGCTCCAGAAGATGCTGCGCCAGACCGCCGAGGCCTTCGCATCATCCGACCAGGGCTATCCGAGCTATTACGACCTGGTGAACCGCACCGAGGACGAGGACCCGGTCACCGGCAGTTGGTGGCCGCGGACGCCGTCCGCATACAGCGACTCGACGAGGGTTCTGGAGGAGTTCGCAGCGAAGTTTTCGAGCTCCGCTCCTGATTTCGAAGAGGAGTCGCCGCAGCCGGGACCGGAGCTGAGGATTTCGCCGAAGTTGGAAGGGGATTTTCCGCCACGCGGCCCGAAAGCCAAAGTACTATGGATCAATGGGTTACCGAGCGGCCTGCGACCTCCACGGCTACAACAAGCGTACGTATTCAGGACACTTTGAAGGCGACTTGGTTTGATTTTCAAACATCCGCGGGTGACCTTGAAGGTGAAACCGTTCGATATCGAAGGCGTCCGCGAGTGACCTTGCATATCGAACCCGTTCGATATCGATGCGTCCGCGAGTGACCTTGCATATCGAACCCGTTCGATATCGATGCGTCCGCGAGTGACCTTGCATATCGAACCCGTTCGATATCGATGCGTCCGCGAGTGACCTTGCATATCGAACCCGTTCGATATCGATGCGTCCGCGAATGACCTTGCATATCGAACCCGTTCGATATCGATGCGTCCGCGAATGACCTTGCATATCAAACCCGTTTGATATCGATGCGTCCGCGAGTGACCTTGCATGTCAAACCCGTTGATATCAATGCGGCCGCGAGTGATCTTGAAGACCGATCCCGTTCGACATCAATGCGGATGCGGATGACCTTGCATATCGAACGACTTCGCGCGAGAGCGTCGTAGCTCCGGGTTTTTATCCGCAGATGACGCAGATGAGGAGACCTACTCCGTCAACATCCTTCGCAAGAGCACCAACTGTCCCAGGTGGTATGTGTTGTGGTCGGCGATGAGGAGGATCTGGGCGAGCCAATTTGCCTTGCTGTGGGGGATCTTGGCGTAGAGATCCTTCGACTCGTCGCTGACGATGGCGGAGACGGCGGCGCGGGTGGCGCGGAAGCTGGCCACGCTTTCGTCCCAGGCGGATTCGGTGGGAGGTTCGGGGGTGGCCGGCCAATAGCCTTTCGGGAACTCGGGTGAGACATGCGTGGGATCCTGCGAGTATTCGAGGATGTCCGCCTGGGCGATGCGGATGTGCTCGAGCAGCTCCCACGGCGAATGCGGCGATCCGGTTGGACGCTTGCCGCGGACGGCGGCAGGGATCTCGTCGATGGCGGAATCGATGTCCTGATGCGCATCGCCGCCGTTGAGCAGCGAGAGGAGATGCTCGCGGATGATCGTGTCTGACATAGCGGATAAATCATACGCGCGCAGCGCGCGGACAATTCAAAAGCCCTTAACCACAGAGGCACAGAGGACACAGAGAAAAACAATCTCTGTGATCTCTGTGCCTCTGGTGAGAGCTTTTGACCGAACGCGAGCACGTATCCGCTGTCACACTCACGCCGTGACCGGCGAAGCAGACGCGGCGATCGGTCTGCGGTCCAATACACGCAATGACGTTTCAGGTGCCACGCCTCATCACGCTCGACGTCGGACGGTCGCCGGCCGACCGGCAGACGACACGGGAGCCGCTATGCATCGACGAGATGCTTTCGCTCGTCGAAGAGCTCGCCGACCTCGGCGTGGCCCGCCTATGTCTCAACCTTCACGACGTCCGGGTCATCGACGATCTCGAACGGCTGATTCGGTACGCGCGCCGGCGCCGGTGTGCGGTGACGGTTGTCTGCCGGACACACGCCGATGCGGCATCGATCGGGATCATCGCCGAGGCCAGGCCCGATGCGATCGCCATCCCGCTGCACAGCCAAACCGCGGAGATCCACAAGTCGGTCGACGGCGAGATCGGCTGGAGCGGGAGCATTCATCTCGCAGCGGCTGTCCACGAGACCGGAATACCGCTGGAGATCGAAACGGCCGTCACGCCGAGGAATGCATTGCCGCTCATGCCGCTCAGCGAGGTGGTGGAGAGTCTTCACGCTGCTTTCTGGCACCTCGATTTCTCACAGGCCCGGCTCAGTGACGCCATCGCCACATCAGCCGCGACGGCGCTCATTCACATCGCGGCCAGCGGCCGTTTGCGCGTCTCCGTGCACGAGCTGCCGTTCCTTCGGCAGATCGTCCGCCACCACGCCACTCTGCTTCAGGTTCTGATGATGACGGATGCGGCCGAGGCCATGCACGTATCGTCGTCGGGCGACGTCCGGAGCAGCGGCATCGTCGTCGGGAACGTCCGCGTGCAAACGTTCGACACGATCCAGGAGCGGTCGCGAAGCTACGCCTTCCCCGGAATGCCCGACGGCGGCCTCCGAGTGCCGCAGCCGTGCAGACATTCGGAGCTCTTCCATTGATCACATGACTTCATCGCGTTGATAGAGCTGGCGTACCGTCGCATAGCACTCGCAGCACGCTGCCTCCAGAGCGGCCCGCTCGACGATCTCGATCACGTGTCTGCGGTGGCGAATCAGGCCGGCTGCCCTGAGCGCGGAGACGGCCTCATTGATACCGGCGATTCGCGCCCCGAGCATGCTCGCAAGAAACTCCTGTGTCAGCGCGATTTCAATCGGGCCTTCCTGCTGCACCCCGGACATTCTGTCCGCAACCTTGAGGAGCCAGCGCGCAAGACGGCGATCGAGAGGATGCAGCCAGTTGCAGGCTGCTGACTGCCCGACCTGGAGAGTGAAGGCGTTTGCAAACCGAAGCACACGTCTTCGGAAGTCGCGCTCCTCATCGAAAACGATACCGGCAGCGGCAGCGGGAACGCGAATGGCGGTTCCTCCCACAAGGGCGATCACCTCGTTCGGCTGTGCGGTGGCACCGAACATCGCCTCGATACCGATGGCCCCCTCGGCGCCGGCCATCCCTGCTTCGATGGTATTTCCGTCCACGAGGCGGCGCACGAAGGTTGCCACCAGACTCACCGGAAAAAAGACGTGCGACGTCGTCTGATTTGCGTGAAGGATGGCATCGCCGGCGCGAAACACAATCTCGTCCACGGAGGCTCCAAAACGCGGGCTGCTTCGCGAAAGGATCGAATTACTGCGGCCGTGCGTAATGATCGCCATGCATTTTCCGTCCCCTCAACTCCTCGCCGCGTTGGGTCAAAAGCGCGATCAATTCAATAGAGAGACAAATGTACGTATCTTCTGTCCCGAAAACATACGGCAGCGTAATGTTCCAGCGGAACTTGCAGCGTAGCCTCGCGCTCCCGGACGACAAATCATCGATTGGAAGCCAGACCAGATCGTCCAGGTCATGCCTCCGGATGCGGTATCCTTATTTTCCACACGTATGTCCCACGGCCAGACCTCGACGCTGCTTCTCCCAACCGAAGGTGAGGGTACGCGCCCGTGAGCAGCGTGATCGCCGACGTGCTCCTGCACGAAACGCCTGATGCGATCGTCGTCACGACGCCGGACGGGAAGGTGCTGTACTGGAACAACGAGGCCGAGAACGTTTTCGGTTATTCGGCCGCCGAGGCGGTTGGCCAGCGGTTGGAGACGCTGATCGTTCCGGCCGGGCACCAGGACCTATACCTTCGGTTCCGGCGGGAAGCGTTGGAGAAAGGGCTTTCCACCTTCGAAACGACCCGCAAGAGGAAGGATGGCTCTCTCGTCCACGCGGTGGTCACGAACAAAGTGGTTCCTGACGATCACGGACGTCCCGAGCTCATCATCACCACCCAGAAGGATGTCACGCACCTGAAGGTCCTGCGCGACGCCAAACTGGTGGAGGCGAAGTTCCGCGACCTGCTGGAGTCGACGCCGGACGCCATCATCATGGCCAACGAATCGGGAAGAATCGTGCTGGCGAACAGCCAGGCCGAGGCGCTCTTCGCGTATGAGCGCGGCGAACTGCTGGCACAACTGGTCGAGCTGCTGCTGCCAAGCCGTTATCGCGGCGGCCATGTGACGCATCGTTCCGGCTATTTCGCTCAGCCTCGAACGCGCTCGATGGGGGCCGGTCTCGAGCTGTACGGCCGGCGTAAGGACGGGACGGAGTTCCCGGTCGAGATCAGCCTCAGCCCGCTTCAAACCGACGAGGGCATGCTGGTGATGAGCGCCATCCGTGACATCACCGACCGCAAACGGATCGAGCATACGTTGCAGGAGAAGAACGCGGAGCTGGAGCGGGCCAATCAGGCCAAGGACCGCTTTCTGGCCAGCATGTCCCACGAGCTGCGCACGCCGCTCAACGGCATCATCGGCTTCGCCGAATTTCTCTCGGACGGGAAGCCCGGTCCGCTCAACGCGAAGCAGCACGAGTACCTCATCGACATCCTCAACAGCGGCCGGCACCTGCTGCACCTCATCAACGACATGCTCGATCTGGTGAAGGTTCAGGCCGGAAAGGCCGAGCTGAGCGTGGAGCGGTTCTCTCTCCCCGAGGTGATCAGTGAAGTCTGCGCGGGCGTGCGGCCGATCGCCGAATCGAAGCGGATCGAGATCACGATAGGCGTCGCTCCCGGCCTCGATTTCGTGACCCTCGACCGGCAGCGCTTCAAGCAGATTCTCTACAATCTGCTCTCAAACGCCTTGAAGTTCACCGACGAAGGGGGGCACGTCGGTATCGAGGCCGCGCCGCAGGGAAAGGACCGTTTCCTGCTGATGGTTTCCGACGACGGCATCGGCATTCGCGCCGAGGACATCGGCAGGCTCTTCACGGAGTTCGAGCAGTTGGATACCGGGACGGCACGCCGGTTCGGCGGAACGGGACTCGGTCTGGCGCTGACGCGGAGTCTGGTCGCTCTCCATGGCGGCGAGATCAACGTCGAGAGTGCGTTCGGGAAAGGAAGCACGTTCCGGGTAACGCTGCCTTTGGTCGCCGCCGGAGAGAGCATATGAGCGGCGCGAACATCCTGGTCGTCGACGACAACAGCACGAACCGCAAGCTGGTCTCTGACGTCCTCGGATTTGACGGCTACCGGATCCTGCAAGCGAGCGACGCCGAGGAGGCGCAGGAGATCATCGGGAGCACCCCTCCGGACCTGATCCTGATGGATATCGCCCTTCCGGGGATGGACGGGCTGACGCTGACGAGGCTGCTAAAGTCGAGCGAGGCCACGCGCCACATCGTCGTCGTCGCGCTGACCGCGTTTGCCATGAAGGGCGATGACGCCAAGGCACGGGAAGCGGGCTGCGACGGATACATCACCAAACCGATCGATACGCGAACGCTTCCGGATGCCGTTGCCGGTTACCTGCGAGGCAAGTCATGAAGATTCTCGTCGTCGAAGACCAGGCCATCGAATCGAAGCTGGCGGTCCACGTGCTCAGCGCGGCCGGTCACGACGTCTCGAGCGCCGAAGCCGCCGAGGAGGCGCTGGCGGCAATCAGGGAAAGCCACCCCAACGTCATTCTGATGGACCTGTCGCTGCCGGGGATGGACGGCCTGACGCTGGTGCGCAAGCTCAAGAATGATCCGGCGACGTGTGACATCCACGTTATCGCCGTCACCTCGTACCCGGAGAAGTTTTCGAGGGACGAGGCGCTGGCAGCGGGATGCGACGCATACCTGGGAAAACCGCTCAGCACGCGCACGCTGCCGGCGACGCTGACGGACATTGTGAAGAACGCGGGACCGCTCGATCGATGAAGCCTTTGACCATCCTGATCGTCGACGATCTCCCCATCAATCTCAAACTCCTGAGAGCACAACTGGAGGGAGAGGGACACACGGTCATCGAGGCGCATAACGGCGTGGACGCGCTGGCCGTTCTCGACCGCCAGAAGGTCGACGTCATCGTTTCCGACATCCTCATGCCGGTCATGGACGGTTACCGCCTCTGCCACGAGATACGCAAGAGCGAGCGCTTTCGCCACCTGCCGTTCATCGCCTACACCTCGACCTACGTCTCACCGTCCGACGAGAAGCTGAGCCTTGACCTCGGCGCGGACAAGTACTTGCGCAAGCCGGCCACCGTGGGCGAGTTGATGCGCACGATCGAAGAGGCGCTGGCCAACCCCGGCCGCCGGCCGATTGCGGTCTTCGACCAGACCGAGGTGCTCAAGGAATACAACGCCGGCCTGGTGGCGAAGCTCGAGAAAAAGAATATCGAATTGAGCAACGCGGTAGGCCAGCTCGGCCTGCAGACCATCGCCCTGGAGACGGCGGCGGACGCGGTCATGATCACCGACGCCGAGGGGGTGATGCTCTGGGTCAACCCGGCATTCACGACGACGACGGGCTACACCGCCGACGAGGCAATCGGCAAGACGCCGCGCATCCTCAAGTCAGGCACGCACACCGAGGCCTTCTACCGCACGTTCTGGAAGACGATCCTGGCCGGGAACGTGTGGCGGAGCGAATTCGTCAACCGGCACAAGGACGGTCGCATCTACTACGGCGAGCACACGGTGACGCCGGTGCGCGATAGCTCCGGCACCGTCACGCACTTCGTCGGCATCATGCACGACATCACGGAGCGAAAGCGGGCCGAGGAGCAACTTCGCGACGCCCACGCCCAGCTCCGCGAGCTCCTCGATCACAGTCCGGCGGTGCTGTATGCGCTCAGCCTGGAAGGCGACACGATCATTCCCCGGCTGGTCAGCGAGAACATCACCCGGATGCTCGGGTTTCAGGTGCAGGAAACGCTCAGCTTTGCCTGGTGGCAGACGCAGCTTCATCCCGACGATCACGAACGCGCTCACGTCAGCATTCACGAAACGCTGGCGCAGGGAGTGAGCCGGACGGAATACCGGATGCGGCACAAGGACGGAAGTTATCGGTGGGTTGCCGATGAGCGGCGGGTCGTGCGCGATTCGAAAGGCCAGCCGTCGGAGCTGGTCGGCGTCTGGAGCGACGTCACGGAGCGCAAGCGCGCTCAGGATGAACTGCACGAGAGCGAGCTCCGGTTCCGCGGGATGCTCGACAATCTCGAGCTGGTCTCAGTGATGCTGGATCGCGATGGCAGCATCACCTACTGTAATGACTACTTTCTGCGTCTGACCGGCTGGCAGCGCGAGGAGGTGATCGGAGCCAGTTGGTTCGAGCGGTTCGTGCCGCCGGAAATCGTCGACGACATGAGAAAGGCGTTCGTAAAACTGGTCTCCGATGGCGAGGAGATCCGCCACTACACGAACGAGATTCTCACGCGATCCGGCCAGAAACGGCTGCTTCAGTGGAACAACTCCCTGATCTACTCCCGCTCCGGAGAGGTGACCGGCACGGCCAGCATCGCCGAAGACGTCACCGACCGCATTCGTCTCGAGCAACAACTCCTCCGCGCCCAGCGCCTGGAAAGCCTGGGAACGCTGGCCGGCGGCATCGCCCACGACCTCAACAACCTGCTTCTGCCGATTCTCATGGGCGTGACGCTGCTCAAACGGTTCGATCCGAACGAGGCCAGCCTGAAAGCGATCAACAACATCGAGCGCAGCGTCCGGCGCGGCAGCGAGCTGGTCAAGCAGGTTCTCCTGTTCGCGCGAGGCAGCGAGACCTCGCGGGAAACGGTGCAGCTCACCGCGGTCGTGAGCGAGATCGAGGCCATCATCACCAGCACCTTCCCCAAGGACATCACCCTCGAGGTTTCCATCGCCCCGGACCTCAGCCCGGTCACCGGCGATGCCACGCAACTGACCCAGGTGCTGTTGAATCTCTGCGTCAATGCCCGCGACGCCATGCCACGCGGCGGCCAGCTCATCATCTCCGGGGCGAACGCTGATATCGGCAACCGCAGCACACTCATGGGCGACGGCCCGAACGGACCCCATGTCGTCCTGCAGGTGTCCGACACCGGAGAAGGGATGCCGAAGGAGATCATCGAGCGCATCTTCGATCCGTTTTTCACCACGAAAGAAGTGGGCAAGGGAACGGGCCTGGGACTCTCCACGGCGCAGGGGATCATCAGCAGCCACGGCGGGTATCTCGAGGTCTCCAGCACGGTCGGCGAGGGGAGCGCGTTCACCATCCACCTTCCCGCCCGTCCGGTGCAGCAGGCGGCCGTGGTCATCCCCGAGGAAACCGGGCCGCCTCACGGAAACGGGGAATTGATCCTCATCGTCGATGATGACGCTTCGGTGGTCAGCATCACCAAACAAACGCTCGAGGTCTTCGGATACGAAGTGCTCACCGCAGAAGACGGCGCGCAGGCCATCGGCGTCTTTTCCCGCCGTCACGCCGACATCGCCCTGGTCGTGACCGACATGGCCATGCCGGTCATCGACGGCGCCGCGCTCATCGCGGCCCTGAATCGGATGGTGCCCGGCGTCCGGATCATCGCCACCACGGGGAATCCCTCCGCGGCATCGATGTCGAAAATCGCCAGGACGGGCGTCACCAACATCCTGACCAAGCCGTACACAGCCGAACAACTCCTGATTACGCTTGCCGAGGCCCTGACCGGCCAACCGTGACGGCCGGCACGTTCGACAGGTGCGGATCTCCGTTGCACCCTCGCCGGTATCGGAGTAAGAGTTGCATGGAGGCTGGCTATGACCACCACACTCACCCCACCGCGAATCCGTCCGAAATCATTTACCTACCATACGAATGTCGGGGAGGTGAAAGGCCGCACCGGGACGCTGACCGGTGAGGGAAAACCTCCGATCTGGGTCAGCAGCCCGCCCGAATTCAAGGGGGAATCGGGACACTGGACGCCGGAGGATCTCTTCGTGGCATCGATCGAGGTCTGCCTGAAGCTGACGTTCGTCGGTCTGGCCGAAAAACGGGGGCTGTCCTTCGGTACGTACGAGAGCTCGTCGGAAGGGCTGCTGGAGTGGGATCAGATCTCGTACCACTTCACGCGCGTCATCATCGCGCCGGTCATCACCCTGTTCGATCAGGAGTCATTCGCCACGGCTCGCGAGGTGCTGGCCAAAGCCCACGAGACCTGCCTGGTGGCAAACTCCGTGAAGTGCGGCGTGATGGTCGAGCCGCTGCTCCGGCTGGAGTGAGCACACCCAAACCTTTATGCAAGCGGTGGCGCGTTCTCGCCCTCGGCGGTTCGAGCGCGGCGTTGCCGAAAGCCGTTACGTTCACCACGTCAATTGCCATTGGCATTCGGCCGCGCCACGAACCATACACACATCGTGTGTGGCCCTGGCGTTTCTGGCGCCTGTCATCTCACCAGCTCTTTCGAACCAGCCCGAAAGGCGCGCGCAGTGCGCCTCCTCGGAGGGAAAGGCGGTCAACCTCACGCGCGCAGAGTTTTTGGACTCATCCTCCACGATGAGCTGCCCATGGCTGTGAACCGCGCTCCAAAGGGTCGACGCCTTGCGCAGAAGCGCGGGCGGAGTGAGGACGAAGGTGAGGAAGCGATAGACGCCGACGGCATCGGCCATCTCCGCACGGCCAGCGCGGCGCCCATACGATTCGAGGGACTCCCCTTTCGCCCTGGCGGCCTCGACGGTCAACCGGTTGAGCGTGAATTCGGAGATCTTCTGCGTCGGAAGGATCGAGCCCTGTTCGATGATCTGCCGATCTGCAGGAGAGAGCGCCGCGAGAGCGCGGCCGTACTGTGCCGGCGACAGATCGCCCGTCACGAACTTGAGCAGACTGCGCAGGATCGTTCCTTTTGTGGTGGCCTCGGCGTCGGACATCCGCAAAGCCTGCGCCTCCTTTCACGTTACAGCAAGCGCTCCCATCAGCAATCACCGAGTCTGGCTCGCCTGTTGCTCTACGGCTGCGTCAGGAGAAACACAGAAATGAAGAAGTTACTCGTCTCCACCATCATGTCCGTGGCTTTGATCGCGGCCCTCGGCTGCTCGAACTGGAACCGCATGACTCCGAAGTCGCTCGACAATACGACGACGGCGACCGAGATCAAGAAGAATCTGGTGGCCGATCATGTGAGCGTCGATGTCGACGTCACCGACGGCGTCGTCACGCTGACGGGCCACCTGCCCACCAGGGAGGACCGCCAGAAGGCGTACGACGACGCGGCGAAAGTCACCGGCGTCAAGAAGGTCGTCAACCACATCGAAGTGCCGTAGGTCTGGCGCGTATCCAGCCGATGCCCCGCTCACTCGTGCGGGGCATCGCGGATTGCCCTTTCCTCTGCGCCCGCAGCGTCAACCGGCGATGCGGTGGGAAAGCCTCTCGATGTCGCTCCACGAATAGACCGGAATCGTGCGCCTCGGGTGGCTCCCTTTGCCTCCATACACGAGAGCGGCGGTCACAGCGGTTTTCGGCGATGTCGCAACGATGAGATCCCGGATCGCCGCCAGCGGCTCGAAGAACGAAGGGTGGGTCGTCGCGCTCGACTTACACTCGACGAGATGCAGAGCGCCAGCCTGCTGGAGAACGAGATCGATCTCCATCCCGCGCGACTCCCGATAGTGTTTCAGGTCCGGCTGCCGCCCACGATGGACCAGGCCTTTGAGAATCTCTCCGGCCACCCAGCTTTCGAACAAGGCACCGCGGAGGGGGTGGCTGCGCAATTGATCCGGGTCGCGGATTCCGAGGAGGCTGCAGGCCACGCCGGTGTCGATGAAGTGGAGCTTCGGCGCCTTGATGATCTGCTTGCGCACATTTCGATGCCACGCGGGGACGAGAGTGGTGATGAAGCTCGCCTCCAGAAGGCCGAGCCACGCGCGCGCCGTGTTATGAGAAACGCCGGCGTCACCGCCGAGGGAGGAGAGATTGACCTCCTGGCCCGTCCGTCCCGCGGCGAGCGTGATGAACGTCCTGAAGGCGCGGAGATCGCCGATCTCTTTGACCTGCCTGACGTCGCGCTCCACGTACGTCGTGATGTAGTCCGCGTACCAGCGAACGGGATCGAGATGACGGTCGTAAACGCGGGGATAGCCTCCTCGAAAGACATCGAGCCAGAGATCCTCCCGCCAGTCCTCGCTCTGACGCCGTTCGTCGAGCGAGAACGGGAGTAGGTGCAGAATGGCCGTCCGGCCCGCAAGCGTCTGACCGATGGCCCGATTCGCGGCGAGCTGTTGCGAGCCCGTGAGGATAAAGCGCCCCGGCGAGGGATTCTCATCGACATCGGCCTGGATGTAACTGAGCAACTCCGGCACGTTCTGGATCTCGTCGAGAACGACGCCTTGGGAGTACTCGGCGAGAAACCCGCGAGGGTCGCTTTGGGCGAGGTCACGCGTGTCGAGCGGCTCGAGATTGACGTACTTCTTCCCGGGGAACGCCGTACGGCACAACGTGGTCTTGCCCGATTGCCGCGGGCCGGTGAGAGTCACCACCGGCAGTTGCGCTGCCGCTTCCTTCAAGCGAGACGTGAGGACTCTCTGGATCATACATGGATTGTAAGTCAGAATGACAATCCATGCCGAGCTCGAGGCCTCGATTGGCCTTCACGAAGTCATGATCGACGAAGAGTGCCCCGGCCGCTACCGTCATTCCCGCATGGCGTCGATCACATACTGGCCGCCCAGAGCGAGCCAGCCCAAGCGCGCTTCGAGCCAACGCCAGACGGCTCCGCGCCAGGGGAAGAAGAGAATGTAGCGGGAGCGGATGTTGGAGAGGCCGGCGGCGGTGAGCCGGCGTCTCGCTTCGGTCTGCGACAATAGAACCGCGTCGCGGTCGAGCTCGCAGCGGCCGACCACGATGCGGGTCAGCGGATTCCACGGGTTGTGCTCGCACAGCATGACCAGGCCGTCGCGCCGGGTGATGCGCGCCGCCTCGGCCAGGAAGGCGGCGCGCTGGTCGACGGGCACGTGGTGGAGAACGCAAACGGCGATCACCATGTCAAAGCTCTCATCAGCGAACGGCGTGCGGACGCCGTCGGCGGCGATCATCCGGCCATCGCGCGCCGCGGCCTGCCCGAGGCTGGAGATGGAGGGGTCGATCCCCCAGACGTCGTCGAACAGCGGGCGCAGGCGCTGGATCAGCAAGCCGATACCACAGCCGATTTCGAGCACGCGCACCGCGCCGCTTGCCGCCACCCGTCGCCTTGCGTCCAGGATTTGCCGCACCTTGGCTTCGAAAAAGAAATCATGCTCGAGACCGACGACCGCCAGGGCGCGGTCCATCTTCTGCGAATAGTCGGCGCTGTGCTCGTCGAAGCTCAAGCCAGAACCTCCGAACGAGGATGAAAGAGAGCGTTCAGGCCTTGCTCGAGCGGCCGGGCGGCGAAACCAAAGGCCAGAAACGCGCTCTCCGTGTCGTGGCTCTTCGGACTGAACAGGCGCGCCACCTGGTCGGCGTAGAGCGGCGGCTTTTCGAGAGGCAGGAGCGCGAGGGCCCGACCGGCCAGCGCGAGCAGGCTGGCAGGAACGCCGATGGTCCGGGGGCGGGTGTGGAAAAAGGCCGCCAGACGCCGGATCAGTTGCAGGTAGGTCATTTCCTCGGGCCCCGCGAGCACATGCACACCACCGTGGCTGGGCGCCATCACGGCGCGGCAGATGCCATCGATGACGTCATCGAGATAGACCGGCGCCAGCCGCGGGCTGCCATCCCCGGCAACCGGGACCCAGCGGCCCTGGCGGCAGCGTTCGATCAACGTCGAGATGCCCTCACCCCCCGCGCCATAGACTTCAGCGGGCCGCAGGATGTTCCAGGCCAGACCCGAATCCCGAACGATTTCCTCCGCTTGGATCTTGGATCGGCTGTAAGCGCCGCCCGCGGGAGAGATCGCGCGCGTGCTCACCAGAGTGAACCGCTGGACGCCGGCCCGCCGTGCCTCCGCGACGAGATTCCGCGTGCCGCGGGCATTGACCTCGGTGTAGCGGCCGATCCGGTTGGAGTGCGTGACAGCGGCAAGGTGGAGAACCTGATCGCAATCCGTGCAGGCTCCCACGAGGCTCTCAGGCCGCGTCACGTCCGCACGGACCGACCGCCAGCCGGGCGGTAGGGAGTCCGATGCGCTCCGATGAAGGACCGTGCCGGTGATGCCGCGTCGGTGCAGCTCGGCAATCAGCGGACCGCCGAGGCGACCGGGGCCTGTCACCAGGATCCTCATTTACTGCCCCTCCGCCGGAGCTCCAGGATCCTGTAGCGCAAAAGATTGTGCAGGAACTCGAAGACAGCCGCCAACTTGATAAAGGAACGCCGGCCGGTCAGACCGAGGAACTCCGTTTCCATCTCGCCGATGCGAAGACCAAGCCTCCGGGCCTGGATGAGGATCTCGGCATCGATGAACCAGTCTGTGGATTGCAGGGTCATCCGCTCGAAGGCCGCGCGGGTCAGGATCTTCGGCTTGGCGTTGATGTCGCGCACCGGAAGCCCGGGGAAGAGAACATGAAAGAACCCGTTGAAGACCAGCGAAAAGAGCTTGCGCTTGAGGCCGTCGCCGCGCTGCCTGCGGTACGTCTTCGCCAGATCGAGTCCCTGTTCGCGGAGCAGCCGGTAAACCCGCACCAGATCCTCAACCAGAACCTGGCCGTCGCCGTCGATGACCGCCAGGTACTGGCCGGTGGCGAGAGCCAGTCCGCTGCGCAAGTCCCAACCCATCATTCCCTGTTTCACCACGGCCGAACAGATGATGCGGGGATCACCGGCAGCCAGCTCCCGCACGACGTCCGGGGTGGTGTCGCCGTCACCGGCCACATAGTTGCCAACCAGCACGAGCTGATAGTCGTCGATGCCCGCATCGAGCAAAACCTTGCTGATGCGCGCCGCGAAGGAACGCGCGGCGCCGCCGGAGCGGTAGCATAGGACGACAACGGAGAGCTCCGGATCCATTGGCTATCCACCGCGACTACTGGAGCAACAGGGCACGCTGCCACGGCGTCAACGGACGCTCCACGATACGGCCGGCTGGCCGATAGCCAGCCAGCGCCGCGGCAGATCCGCCCAATAAAGGGTCGCCCCCCGGACTGGAAACCAACCGCCAGGTTCCTCTTCGACTATCGAAGTCCATGATCACCAGCGTCGCGTAGGGAAAGTGATCGGCCGCACACGTGCCGGCGTCGAAGCATTCGGCCTGTTGCTCGTGCCAGCACTCGAGCCCCTCCGGTGCGGCACGGCAACCCGTCCCCCGGTCGGGGGCCATGCGCAGGGCGTGAATGGCAGGGTCATCGTAGAGCAATACGAGCCAGCTTTGCGCCAGATAGTCGGCCTCGGTCGCGAGATACAAATATGGCGTTGGCGGGCTGCGAAGGATGATACCAGTGCCGGGTCTCAAGGCTGGGGCGGCGGTAACAATCGACAGGAGCTCTTTCTTATGCAGCCGCCAGGTCGAAACCCAAAGGTCCTGACGCTCCAGTCCTCCCCAGACTCCGAACCCCACAAAAAGTAGAGGTACGAGCAGAAAAGCGGTCCGGAAGCGAGGCCATTGCTGCACCGCCCAGCCGGCCGAAACAGCGACCGCCAATGACGCCCACGTGCGCGACAGGATGTGCGTGCGATAGTGGATATTGGCCATCTGAAGCGCCGGCATACGCGGCGTTCGCCATCAAGGCCATCGCTGCGAAGATCCCGGCCAGCAGAAGCGTCCGTGTGGTGCGCTCCGGCCGATCCGGATTTTGTGCCCGGCGCGCCCGAAACGCGAACCACGCTGCCGCCACCAAGGCAGCGAGTGCCATGGCCCACATGGGAATCGCCGCCGGCGGCCGGGGATACCAGAGCGGGCGTTTAAAAGCCCAGCGCCACGGTGCGAAGTTCTCGTACCACAGCCTTGCCGTGCGATCGAGACGCTCGGCAAGGCGCATCGGCAGAAGGGCCACCGCCGCGTAACTGTTGGGGTCGTGCAGAAACCGCCACTCGACGTAGGCGGCGGGAGCCAGGGTCAGACCGAGCGCCGCCAGCACCAGAAGAATCCGGCGCCAGGCCTCGGTACCTCCACGCCAAAACAGGAGCAACGGTAGGAACGGCAGGGCGGGGATGGCGACATCGAGCGTCCAGACGCTGACCGCCGCAGCGGCGCACGCGATCGCGATCCAGCCAGCGCTCCCGCCCGTCACGTAGCGCAGGCTGCAGCCGATGGCCAACAGCAGCATGAGCGCGCTGATGTTGTAACCCAGCGAGGTGAGGTTGTTGGTCAGGTAGTCGCTGGTCGCCGTGAGCGTCAGGCAGATCGCCAGGAACTGCGTGAGCCGCCGTCCCGGCAGCAGCAGCCGGGAGATCCAGCCGGCGGCGAGGGCCTGCCCGAGCCAGGTAGCGCCGAAGAGCAGGTGCAGTGTCCAGATGGGCTGCGGCGTTGCCAGCGCCAAGCGGAACGGAAGGGAGTAGAGACGCCGCAAGGGCGTGACGACCGGCGTCAACGCGGCCATGAAACCATGGCCCTGGTAATCGCGCGCCAGCCGCAGCAACAGGGTGTCGTCATGCCACATCCCGCGCATCGGCACGGTCAGCCCCCAAACCAGAAGGAGAAGGCCGAAGTAGAGCGCGCCGTCGCTGTTCAATCCGGCTGCGAGCCGGCGCAGCAACCGGCCTGGTGCTTCCGGGGTCTCTTTCACAACCAGCCCACAAACATCTTCCGCATGCTATCTCCTTGCAACGTTCTCCTCATGGACATGGCCACGATGGATTTTTGGACTCCAACGCGAAGAGCTCTCGCTGTCGTCGCTGAGGTTCACGACCCAACGCTGACGAACAACATGCAGATCAAGAACGCACGTGACGGAGCTGAGGTGGTGCAGTGACGTTCAGCTCAGAAGAGTGGCCGTCTTGAGAACGTAGCGATCGTGCGGCCGGATCGCCTGCGCTCGCGCGAGCGACGCCCGGGCACGTTTCGTTCGTCCGAGCGAGTGCAGCGCACGGGCGCGCCCCGTCCACGCAATCCAATCCCACTTGTTGATCCGCAGCGCCCGATCAAACCGATCGAGCGCTCCCGCAGCATCTCCTGTGTCGAGAAGGAGTTCTCCCCAATTCGTAAGTGGATCGGAGTTCCACGGATCCATGTCGATGGCGCTGCTGAAGAATCCGGAGGCCGTACGAACGTCGGTCGAGAATTCGCCACCGTCGTTGAGCGCCAGACGCGCCGCGTCCGCGAACAACGACGCAGAATCAAGCAGAATCGAAGTGCTGTCGGGATGTTTGCGCCTCGCTTCGGCCAGCCATGCCTCGGCTGCGTCCTTGTTCTTTCGTCCTCGCATTACCGAGGCGACTTCGCGAAGACCGCGCTCATTCTCCGGCTCAATCTCGAGCGCGTTCCGCAGAAGCGCATCGGCCCCATCTAGATCGCGTGCATTCGCAAGCAAGGCCGCTAGATCGATGATTGCGCGAGCGTCGCGCGGATGCGCGCGCAACACAGCGTTCAGGATCGCCACGGCTCCCTTCCGGTCTCCTAGGCGCTTGAGCCGGTCGGCGGCGTCAATTTGGAATTGCCAGTCGTCAGCGAAGTCGTCGATAGCGGCCATCGTCTCGGCGAGTGCATCGTCGATTCTGCCGAGGGTGATAAGACATTCAAACCGCTCGCGCCGCGCGGAACGGTCATACAAATCGGCGGCGCACGCCTCTGCAGCGGACGACAGCGCTTCTTCGATCCGACCCATCGAGCGCAGACTTTTCGAGCGCAAGATATAGAGAGACGATCCGTGGGCAACGCCTAGCGCCCGACGCGACAGCGCCTCAGCACGGTCATAGCGCCGCATGCCCAAGAGCGCATTCCCCCAGTCAACCCATGCGCCGGCATTCGACGGATCGATTCGCGCGGCTCGCGAGTAATGACGGATTGCTTCCTTCGGACGCCGCAGCGCGCGAAGCGTATTGCCGATCTTCACTTCGGCACGGCTGTCGTACGGATCGCGCTCCGCGGCATCCTCGTACTTCTCGATCGCTTCATTCCAAAGACGGCTGTTGTGAAGAGCATCTCCCCATGTGAGAAGTATGTCGATATCGTGAGGTGCCCTCGCGTGGCAAGCAGCAAACCAACGCCATGCGGCGTCGCTTGCACGACTCTTTACAAGGAACTCCCCCACGACGCGCCGTGGCCAACTATTCCACGGCTCAATCGTGACCGCTCGTACGGCATGAGCGACGGCTTCGTGGAATCGTCCGTCGTCGCGCGCGATGAACGCGAGGCCCAAGAAAGCATCGACGAAACGCGGATTGAGCGCCAGCGCCTCGTTGAACGCGCGGCGCGCATCCTCGCGCCGGTTCGGCAGCATCGAGAGAGCGCGGCCATATTCGTGAAGACGGATGGCGTTCGGCGCATGCGAACGCAGCACAGCATCCAGCATCTCCATGGCTCGCTTCCTGTCTCCAAGGCGTTTGAGAAGGTGGGCGGCGTCAATTTGGAATTGCCAGTCCTCAGCGAAGTCGTCGATAGCGGCTATCGCTTCGGCGAGCGCATCTTTGATTCTGCCGACGCCGATGAGACATTCAATCCGCTCGCGCCGCGCGGAACGGTCATACCGATCTGCGGCGCACGCCTCTCCCGCTGACGACAACGCTTCGTCGACCCGACCCATCGAGCGCAGACTCTTCGAGCGCAAGATGTAGAGAGATGCGACATCCGCAACGCCGAGCGCGCGACGCGCAAGCGCTTCGGCACGATCATAGCGCCGCATGCCCATAAGCGCATTACCCCAGCCAACCCATGCGCCGGCATTCGACGGATCGATTCGCGCGGCTCGGCGGTAATGCGGGATGGCCTCCTTCGGACGTCGCTGCGCCCGAAGCGTATCGCCTATCTTCACTTCGGCACGGCTGTCGTACGGATCGCGCTCCGCCGCATCCTCGTACTTCTCGATCGCCTCATTCCAAAGCCTGCTCTTTTGAAGAGCGTCTCCCCACGCGAGAAGTATGTCGATATCGTGGGGTGCCCTCGCGTGGCATGCGGCAAACCAACGCCATGATGCGTCTGTTGCACGGCTCTTCAGAAGGAGTTCTCCAACGACGCGCCTCGGCCAACCGTTCCAGGGCTCGATCGTTACCGCTCGTGCAGCATGAACGACAGCATCGTCGAGCCGTCCGTCGTCGCGCGCCATCATCGCGAGTTGCAAGAGAGCATCAACAAAACGCGGATTGAGCGCCAGCACATCGTTGAATGCGCGGCGAGCGTCCTCGCGCCGCTTCGGAAGCATCGAAAGCGTGCGGCCATATTCGTAAATGCGGGGGGCGTTCATCGGATGCTCGTCGACAATCCCCTTCAGCTCACTCGCAGCCTCCTCGCGTCGCCCCATCCGGCTGAGCGTTTCCGACAAGATCCAAAGTGTGTAGCCGTTTCCTGGGTCGATCCGGGAAGCCTGACGTGCCAACCGAAGCGCCCTCGTGAAGCGGCCGAGCGCCCACAACGCCCGCGCTTCACCGGCCATGGCACGGAAGTCGTCAGGGTGAACCTTCAGACATCGGCGGTAAATGGCGACGGCCTCGGCCGGCTTGCGCATCGCCACGAGCGTTTCGCCCCACTCTCGCAAGGGCCAACTCTCCGCCACGTCGGCCGCCGCGCGACGGAAGGAGGCAATCGCGGCGCGATAATGGTGGCGACTCTTGAGGACGCGGCCAACTACCGTGAGCGAGGTAACCCATTGATAGCTGTCGACCTCGAGCAACTGTCTGCAGACACCTATGGCGTCGTCGCCATGTTCCGATTGTTCCAACGCATTGGCCAGACGAAACCAAGCACCCATGTGATAGCGATTGCGCGCAAGGGAACGTCGAGCGGCCGCGGCGCTCTCGTCGTAACGATGAGCGCGGCTCAGCCGCAGCGCAGAGCCAAAATCGCCGATGCCGATCGCAGGGTTGAGGCGTTCCGCTTCTTCGTATTTCCTCTCGGCATCCTCGAACTCTTCTTTGTCGGCGAGAATGTCGCCCCACACCACGAACGCATCGGCTGCGACGGTGCGCAGTTTCGTGGCAGGCTTGATGGCTTCGAGCGCCTCGTCGAAGCGCCGCTGCGCGCGCCGCAACTGGGCGAGGCTGATATGCGCCCAGCCGAGGCTCGGATCGATGTCGAGGGCGCGGCGGAGGCGATCTTCCGCTTCCTCATACCGGTTCAGTTTCGTCAGGGCGGCGCCCCACCCACGCCACGCATTCGCAAACTGAGGATTCCGTTTCACAGCGTTCGAGTAGCAGCGGATTGCCGCACGATACCGGTGCTGGTCCGTCCTGACGTTGCCCAAATTGCTCCACGCCACGCTGTCGCGAACGTCGATCTCGAGTGCGCGCCAGTACATTGCCGCTGCCGCATCGATCTTGCGCATCTGCCGGAGGACATTGCCCCAGGACACGAACACCGCCCGGCTCTTTTTGAGGGAGGCCGCCGTTCTGTACTTCGCTTCCGCCGCTTCGAACTTGCGTTCAAACGCCAGCGCATTGCCCCATATGATGTAGGCCGCGTGGTGCTTCGTCGCCGCCGTCGCGCGAAGACAGAGCTCGACCATCTCGATCGTCTTATCGAACTTCCGCTCCGCCTGCTCCCGTGAAAGCCAGTACGAGGCGAGAAGGTATGGATCAGCGACCACCACCAGCTCATAGGCTGCGTTTTTCACCCATTCGTCGATTTGCATCTCCGACGTTCCAGCGATCTCCGCCGAAGCGGTGCTGCCGTTGCGGGTGCGCAGCGTCATCCGTAATCTCGGCTTGTCTTCGGCGACAACCTGACGCACGACTTCTCCCGTGATGTGCTCGTCAGGGAGCTTTAGGACCTGACGTAAATATTGGATGGTGTTGCGGAAGGAGACGCCGGCCGTCGGAACGGTGAAATCGACGAGCGTCGCGGAGAGCTCGAATCCTTCCTCAACACCGCTTCGGATTGTGGCCGCCCTCTGCAGCGCGCGAATCTCCGTCCTGATACGTTCGGCAAGCACTTGCGGCGTGTATCCCGCCGCAGTCAGCTCGGCCGGAACCGCGATCGGATCGATGAAGAAAGCCCGCGTCGTCATCTCTCGAATGACGCTGATGATGAAGACGACAATGATGATGTCCACCAGGATGTCGACGACAACCGACCGCACGGCGGTCGAGTTCCTGGCGAAGCCTTCAAGCCCTGTTTGCGGTGCCGGCACGTCGAGCCGTGGTCCAGCAAGACAGCCGGCTGGAACGGCGCTCACGAGAACGACCAGGCAAAGGATCGTTGCGATCCGAACGGCGTACCTGCGCATCATTGATGGAATGCCGCCATTCTACAGGCTGCTGCACCACCATGGCCAGACTGATGGTCTTGGATGGGTATGCAAGAGGTACGTTGGAGCGGGCGACGAGATTCGAACTCGCGACCAAGAGCTTGGGAAGCTCCTACTCTACCAACTGAGCTACGCCCGCTTAATTGCCGTAACGTCTGCCGTTTCCACTAAATACGGCGCAAATGCTGAACCCAGAGATGCGATGCGCAGCCTACCACGATCCTCTTTGTCTACGACGCTCAACGAGCGGTAGTGTCCTTTCAACTTAGGACACTACCTCAACTACCGTACTCTCGACGACCTCACGCCGTAGGAGGACAATTCAGGGATTTGGGCCACTACCGAGCGATGGCCATCTGCGTATTCGGCTGGCAGTCGGCAGAGCTGGTAGTCGAGCAGTTGCAGCCGACGAGGCTGCAACTGCTGTCCATCAGGCTGCGTCCCGAGGAGTGGCTGCATCCCGGCACTCCCCGCCTCCGCATCGAGGGCAACGGCGACAGGCCCATGGGCGCCAATCGTGAGGAGGACGGCACGACCACCTTTCGGGTCTGGGCTCCCTTCGCCCTGCACGTCGCCGTGGCCGGCGATTTCAACGACTGGTCGCATCGCGCGCACGAGATGGAGCGCGTTCGCGAGCGGCCCGGCGTGTGGGAGGTCAAGCTCGATCGTGAAGACAGCGACCGGCTGGCCACCCCGCCGGCCGACGGCACGGTGGCGGCGCAATATCAGTACGTCATCACCACGGCGGAAGGCACCGAGGTGTGGCGGACCGATCCCGCCGGACGGGAATGGTATTGGCGGCCTTACAAGGCGGACGTAGCCAGAAACTCCGTCCTCATCGACCCTCCGCCGCTGCGCGCCAGTCCGCAAGCGGGGAATCCAGCGCTGGTGCGATCTGGTCCGCCGCGCCAACGATGCCCGTCTGCGCGTGGTGCTGGCCTGCGCCTGGGGATTCGGCGACACCGCAAGCGAGGCGCATCCGCTGCAGCTCTTCGACGGCTGCTGGTCCAGCTCCTTCCGCGGCGGGATTATTTTCGGGACCTGGCCGGCACCTCCCTCGATCTGGACGAACCACGATCTGGCAGCGAAGTGCGGAAAAGAGGTATACGTCTGGATCGATGCTGCCATCGACCTGGAGCGAATCCAGGAGGCCGCCTCGACGGCCTACAGCGACGCGGACAAAGACCTGGCCTGCAGCAAGGTCGATAAACGGGAGGTTCAGCTCCTCGACTTCTACCGCGATCCGCGCCAGCGATTCAGGCGCGCTGCTCGTTCGTTCCTCGGGAGGAAGGGAGATGCTCGCCGCCGCCGGCGTTCACCCTTCCCCCCATCCCCGTCATCGCCTTCAGCGAAGAACTCCTCACCGACGCGCCGTCAGTAGGCGAAAATCCTCCGGCCGCTGGCCACGGCGTTACCCGAGTCTGACCGCTATTGAGCGATGGCTACGTTCGTGTTCGGCGAGCAGCCGCTCCAGCTGGTGGCCGAGCAGCCGCAGCCGCCCATCAGGCTGCAGGTGCTGTCCGCCACAGCGTCGACATCGAATCCGATCAGGTCGTATCCGATAGGCTCCAACCTCTGTAGCGCGAGAATCTGATTCATGATCTCCCTCCTTCGTATTACTGCGTTATGGCCATCCGCGTCATTGTACCGCAGTCAGCGGAGCTGGTGGTCGAGCAGTTGCAGCCGTCGTAGCTGCAAGTGCTGTCGGCCAGACAGTCGACATTCAGTCCGGCCAGGTCGAACCCGACAGGCTCCAACATCTGCGACGCGAGAATCCGGTACATGGTGTCCTCCTACCAGCCTACCAGTCACGTGGCCGCGCCGACGATCGGAAAGTGTTCGCCCTTCCGGTTGTCGGCGACTTCCAACTCGCCCTCGCTCAGAATCAGAAGCCGGTCCGCCCATTGCGCGGGGGAGCGGCGGTGTGTGATGAACAGCACCAGCCGGTCGCGCGCGTACTCGCTGAGTTGGGTCAGCAACGCTTCCTCGGTCTTGCTGTCGAGGGCGCCGCTGGCCTCGTCGAGGATGAGCACGTCGCCACCACGCACGAGCGCGCGAAGAATGCCGAGGCGCTGCTTTTCTCCCTCCGAGAGCCCTGCCCCGGCAGCACCAAGCTCGTGATTCCATCCGTCGGCGTAGCGTAGGACAACGGAATCGAAGCCGGCAATGGCCGCAAGACGCGTCAGCTCGGCGTGATCGATGCGACTCCAGCCCAGAACGACATTGTCGTAGATCGAGCCCCGGAGCAGCGCGGGCGTGGAGGGAACGAACGATGCGAGACGGCGGAGATCACGCCGGCGGATGTGGCGAGCGTCGATGCCGTCCAGGGTGATCATGCCGCCCGACGGCTCATAGATGCGAAGCAGCAGTTTGGCCAGCGTGCTCTTGCCCGACCCGCTGCTTCCCATCACGGCAACTTTTTCTCCGCGACGGATCTGCAGGTTCACGCCGCACAGCACCGGCTCGGCGCCGTACGCGAAATGGACGTCGCTGCAGACCATCTCACCGATCGACGGAGGAACGATGGCCGGACCCTCGGTGTCGATGGCGGGCGCCGGCGCATCCTCCAGCTCGGCCAGCCGCGCGATGCTGCCGCCGGCGCGCTTGAGGCGCGCGAACGTCGCGGCCGCGACGCTCAGCGGATCGAACAGCCGCATCAGGTACTCATAGAACGCCACGAAGCCGCCGAGGGTGATGACGCCCTTCATGACGTCGTTGGCGCCTGCGAGGAGCACGGCGGCCGCGGCGATGGTCACGACGCTCTGGGCTAGCACGGTGTAGCGGAGCTCGGTGCGCAGTTGGTCGAGCGAGGTGCGGATGGTGCGATTGACCAGCCGCCCGTAGCGGCGGCGGACGAAGCGCTCGGCGCAGAGAAGCTGCAGCTCGACCGCCGCGCTCAGGCATTCCGTCAGGAAGCCGGCGCGCTCGCCGATCATGTCCCGGGTCTGCTGCGACGCCTTTTCCAATCGCGGGCTGTAGCGCGCGCGTACCCAGGCCAGCGAGGCGGCCATCGGAACGGTCAACGCCGCGAGCTGCCAGTCGAGCACCGCCATCATCACGATGATGGCGACGATGGCCATGACGATGCGAACGAAAACCGGGAAGAGATCGGAGGCCACTTCGCGAAGCTGATCGATCTCCTGCTCGAGACGATTCACCAGATCGCCAGCGCTGTGCTGCTCGAAGAACGTGGTCTCACGCGCCTGCAGCCGGTCGAGGATGCGCAGGCGAAGCCGGCGCATGGCCAGATGCGCGGTGCGGGACATGACCATCGTGCCGGCGCTGAGCACCGCCATGCGAATGAGGTAGACCGCGCAGAACGCGCCCACCGCGGCCACCACCACCCACCACATCCGCCGCTGCAAGCCGTCGTCGATGATCCACTTCACGATGAGCGGATCGAGGATGGAGAGCATGGTAGCCACCATGAGCAGAGCCACGCCGCCGGCCTGCTTCGCGGCGACGGGCCGCAGCTCGCGCGCAAACCAGCGCCATTCCGGCTGAGCCGATTTCCCTTCGGAGCTCATGGCGCAACCAGCTCCAGCACCGCGGCCTTTCGCGCCTCCTGCGGCGTCATCAGCTCGTCGAGCATGAACGCCGGTCCGGCTCCGGTCAGCAATCGATGCAGCGTCAGCGCGATGCCCGCACCGCCGGTGCCGTAATCGCAACTGACGCGACTCAGCGTCTCGCCCGGGAAGGCGATGCCCGTGGGCCGCTTCATGGCGAACAGCAGCGTGCCGTCGAGAGCCTTGCGCGCCTGGCGCAGCGCCTCGTCCTGCTCCTCGGGAACGAAGCGCGCCCAGTCGAGACAGAACTCGGCGACGCCGGAGAGACCGAAGAAGCGTCCCGGGAAAATCGCGTACTTGCGGTCGCAGTCGAGCGTCATCTTGTGGAACAAGTCGTCGAAACGCCGGTCGCCGGTGACGTGGCGGTAACGGAGCAGGGCCATACCCACCCCGCCGCTCCCCCAGCGCCAGTACGGCGTGTACGTCGGCTTCCCCTCCTGGGCGCGCCACGACATGGCGCCCTCGGAGACATCGACCGCTTTGGCGGCGACGAAGTCCATGGCCCGCCGCGCCAGGTCGAGCCATCGCTCGTCGCCTCCGGCGCAATGGAGCGCGAGGAGGAAGTAGCCGATGCCGCTCGCGCCGTGCGCGAAGCTGCAGCTGATCGAGTCCTGCGCCTTCCACCAGGCGCCGCTCTCGTCTTCGTCTTTCGTTCGCAGGAGAAACTCGGCCGCTTTCGCCGCGTGCTCGATGTGCGCGCGGTCGCCGTCGTCGAGGAAGAAGCGGAGCTCGGTCATGCCGTAGCCGGCGGCGCCGTAGAAAACGTCGGGCGACTCCCAGACCAGCGCATGTTCGCGCGCCATCTGCAGCGCGCGGCTGGCCGATTCTTTCAGTCCGAGCTCCAGCAGCGTCCAGGCGATGCCGGAGAGTCCGGTGTAGAGGCCCGGCGGATACGCCGCCTCCGAGAGATCGTGCCGCCGGATCCACTCGAACACCTCGTCCGGAACGCTACCGGTGAGCACCTTCAGCGCGTAGGCCACGCCACACGCGCCGTAGCCGAGGCTGAGCGGATTGGTCTGGAACACCGCCGGGTCGGCAGGGAAGAGGCGGTCGTGGCGCGAGTAGTCCACGGAGGCCAGCAGATGCGAGACAATCCCATCGACGATCTCCGGGCACGCCTGCGGATCGACGCCCGCGGCGTAAACGCGCACCTGGTAATCGCTTCGCACGGCGACGCCGCGCAGCGTCTCGGCCACGACGTTCCCTTTTGGCCGCTCCGCGCGGCTGAGCGAGAGGAGCTGGCGCGGAAGGTCGACCAATTCCCGCGGCAGATCGTAATCGCGCCCCAGGTGCTCGAGAAAACGTGTGGCCGCGGCGGGATCGATCGCCATCATGGCGTTGATCGGCAGGAAGCCGGTGATCATCAGGCTGCCGAGGGCGAACAGATCGTCCTCCGCCAGGGCTATCCCCTGGTCGACCACTTCCTGAGTGGCGAAGCCGGGGGTGTAGATCAGCGTCGGGATGTCGACGCCCTGCTCGTACGCGCCTTCGAAGTCGATGAGGCGGACGTCGTCGGCCTCGCCGGCGACCATCACGTTGTAGTGCGACAGGTCGGTGAAGACGATGTTCCGCTCGTGGAGGATGCCGACGATCTCGGCGATGCGGGCGTAGACGCGGCAGAACCGCTGCACGTACTGGGCGACGTCCTCCGCCGTGGGACGGACCCGGAGCGGCACCAGGCGCGCGGCCATGAAGCTGCGGAGGATCATGCCATCGAGCAGCGACTCGACCAGATAGTAGTGCTCCCATTCCTGGAACATCTCGATCGGCCGCGGCGCGATCTGCAGATCCTCGAGCAGCATGAGCAGGCGATGCTCTTTCTTGAGCGTCCAGACGGCGTCCGGGCCGCGGCGCATGCAGTTGGTCAGCGGCCGCGCCTCCTTGACGATGACCTTCTCGCCGCTTTGATTGTCGGTGCAGATGTAGACGCCGCCCGTATTGGAAAAGGTGATGGCTGACTCGATGGTGTAGCGGCCGTCGCGGAGCGTCGGGCTGTCGCCGAGGGCGTTCTCCGGCCCGTCGGGCTCATTGGAGAACGGATCGCGCATGGTCGGGGGAAGTTGGAAATAGGGATTGCGCTGGTCGTCGACGATCTGTCCGCCGGCGTCGTGCATGATCGGAATCTTCCGTCCCGTCACGTCCAGGCGGTCCATCTTCTGCAGACCGCCGTAGCGGTAGAAGACGACGCCGCTGTCGCGGTAGCGGCGGTCGGAGAGAATGTACGGCCCTCGGTAGCCGACCAGGGCGCGGTAGAGCGACTCAAGAAGTTTGCCGCATTCCGCCTCGCTGCGCGGATAGATGGTGATGAACTTCCCCGCCCCGCCGCGCGCCCAACGCTTGCCGTTCTGCAGCACCAGCATGCTCGAATCCGCCGAGAACTTGAAGGAGATGTTCTCGCGCATCAAAAGACGGGTCACGGTCGTCAAGATCGGCGCCGCGTTGGCCGGCGTCGCCGAAACGTGGATCTTCCAACCCTGCGGCGGAATGACTGCGCCGGGAGGAACGGCCTGGTACCAGACGGCGGTGCGGCCGATCGTCCAGTCGGCGGGGAGGAGGCGCCGGACACATTGCAGATAATCGCTGTCGTCCGGCACGTAGCGGTCGATCGGCTCGTAGTATTCGGGGCTGGCGTAGAGATACAGGACATCGGCTTCGACGAGCATGTCGGGTGTCTCCTTGAAGGGATCGAATAAGTGATGCGCACGGGCAGTCGGTAAAGAAACGCACGGACCAGCCGACGCGACCGGTCCGCTGCCACATCTTGATGCTTACTGAGTGATTGCGAGGTTCGCGGCCGGCACGCAGCCACCGTTGCTCGTGGTCGAGCAGGTACAGCCGGCAAAGCTGCTGGTGCTGTCCATGACGCTATCGACATCCTGTCCGACGGTGTCGAATCCGGTGGGCTTCATCATCTGCAGAGCGAGAATTCGATTCATGATGTCCTCCTTCAGTTCAACAATCGAGACCATCCATGCGCATCGGGGTTTCCGGAATGCATGTTTTATACCTAAAAAGCGTTGGCCATATTTATGCATGACGGCTGCATGCTTTGATTCCCGACGTCCGTCCCTGGTGGGACCGATAGGTTTCTTATAGGAGCGCCAACCCGGCCTGATTGCATTGCCGTGTTGAACAATCAGGTGGAAAACGCGCAAAATAGTTAGAGTTCCATGGATATTGTTCGCACACATAAACCAGGGCGCCTCGCGCGGCGAACCGCGATCCTCGCCGGCGTTGGCGTCATCCTGGCCATCGCCGTGACGACCCTCGGCCTGCGCCTCAAACCGGCAGCGCCGTCGCTCGACCGCTCGTCGGTCTTGATCGACACCGTTCGCCGCGGGCCGCTGGTACGGCGGGTCACCGCCATGGGCACGTTGACGGCGCAGCAGGTGCTCTGGATCTCGGCGCAAACCGACGGCCGCGTCGAACAGGTGCGCGTGCTTCCCGGCGCGCCGGTGACACCGGACACCGTGCTTCTCGTGCTGTCGAATCCGGAAGTGGCACGGAACGCCCTCGACGCGGAGTCGGAAGTCAACGCCGCGGAAGCGAACCTCACCGACGTCCGCCTTCGCTTCCAGGGGCAACTCATGGATTACCAGGCCGCGGCGGCAGCGCTCGCATCCGAGATGCACCAGGCTCAGTTGCAGCTTGGCATCGATGAGAAGCTGGCCAGGGAAGGTTTGACGTCGTCCCTGGTGCTCGATCTCGCGAGGACGAAAGCGGCGGAGCTTGCGGCACGCAGCAAGCTGGCGACCGACCGGGTGCAGATGGCGCAGCGCTCCCTCGAAGCGCAGGTGACGGCGCAGCAGGCCCGGCTGACGCAAGCGCGTGCGCTCGCCGCGCTGCGGCGCGGCGACGTGCAGGCGCTCGGCGTCCAGGCCCGCGTAGCCGGCGTGCTGCAGGAGATGTTGGTCGAGCCGGGACAACACGTCACTGCCAGCACGCGCCTGGCGAAAGTCGCCGATTCCAAGCAGCTCGCGGCGCAACTGCAGGTCCCGCAACTGCAGAGCGCGCGACTTACACGTCGGGCAGCAGACGCAGATCGACACCGGCCATGGCACGGTGGCAGGCCACGTCACGCGGATCAACCCCGCGGTGCAGAATGGGACGGTCACCGTCGACATCACATTCGATCAGCCGCCTCCGCCCGGCGCACGCGCGGACCAGTCGGTCGAGGGGACGATCGAGATCGGCCGCGCGGCCGACACGCTGTACGTCGAGCGGCCCGCCCTCGCCATCGACAACGCGACGATCGGCATCTTCAGAATCCCGCCGGGATCAGACGAAGCAGTCCGCGTTCCGGTGGACTTCGGTGCCGGCTCAGCGAATCAGATCGAGATCAGGCGCGGACTGGCCGCCGGCGACCGCGTCATTCTTTCCGATATGTCGCAGTGGCAGGCCACCGACAGAGTGCGATTGCGCTGAACGCCGGCTTAGGAGGAACGGACCATGAACGAGGCGGTACTGATTTCTCTCGAACACCTCACCAAGGTGTATCAGACAGAGGAGGTGGAGACGCACGCGCTCTCCAATGTCGATCTCGAGATCCGCGACGGCGAGTACGTGGCCATCTCCGGCCCCTCGGGGTGCGGCAAATCGACGCTCCTCTCCATCATGGGGCTACTCGATACGCCGACGACAGGTTCGTACCGCCTCCGCGGCCGCGGCGTCGACTCGATCGGCGTCGCTGAACGCGCCCGCATCCGCAATCGCGAATTCGGCTTCATTTTCCAGGCCTTCAACCTGATTGGAGAGCTGACTGTCGCCGAGAATGTCGAGCTGCCGCTGACCTATCGCGGTATGCCGGCCGCGGAGCGCGCCGAGCGCGTTCGTACGTCACTCGATCGTGTCTCGATGGGCAACCGGCTGAACCACTATCCATGGCAGCTTTCGGGCGGCCAGCAGCAGCGTGCAGCAGTGGCCCGGGCCATCGCCGGGAAGCCGGCCCTTCTTCTCGCCGATGAGCCGACGGGCAACCTCGACTCGGAGAATGCCTCCGAGGTCATGGAACTGATTGCCGGCCTGCATGGCGACGGCGCGACGATCTGCATGGTCACGCACGACCCTCGCTTCGTCACACAGGCCAGCCGGATCGTCAATTTCTTCGACGGGCACGTCGTAGCCACTCCGTCCGTCCGAAGAACGGCCGGCGCGGTGACATTGCAGGCATCCTCATAGGCGCGCCGATCATGGAAGACTTCGCTCACGACGTCCGCTTCGCGTTGCGCGCGTTGCGCCGCATCCCGGCGTTCACGGCCATTGCCATCGCCACGCTTGCCGTCGGCATCGGTGCGAATACGACAGTCTTTTCGATCCTGTACGCCGTTCTGCTGCGGCCGTTGCCGTTTCAGGACGCCGGCAGAATCGTCTCCCTCAGTCGCACGCTCACCGACGGTACACCGGTCGGATTGTCCTGGCCCGAGTTCGACGACTGGCGGCGAACGATGTCGAGCTTCCAAAGCATGGCACTCTATCAAGGCGGGAGCGGCGACCTGGTCGGAGGAGGCGGAGAACCGCAGCGCATCGTAGTCGCAACCGTTAGTCGCGGATTTTTCCCGCTTCTCGGCCTGTCCCCGATCGCGGGGCGGACGTTCGACCAGGAGATGCTGCCCGCGGATGGCTTGCCCCCGGCGGTGATCAGCGAGTCATTGTGGCGAGAGCGCTTCGGAGCGCGCCGCGACGCGCTGGGAACGGCCATCCACATCAAAGGACATTCCTACACCATCGCCGGTGTGATGCCGCGAAAGATGAATTTTCCGTGGAATCCGCAAGCGTGGGTCCCTCTCGACGGGACCCAGAAAGAGAGCAGCCGCACCGCGCGGAAATACCATGTGATCGGGCGGATAAAACCCGGCGTCGAGCCGCGCGCCGCGCTCGCGGAGCTGCGCGCGGTCGCAGCCGCGGACGCCCAAGCCAATCACGATCAGACGGTGAGCGGCGCCAGCATGATGCCGTTGCGGGAGGAGCTGACTGGCAGCGCGATGCGCGTCACGCTGTGGCTTCTCTTTGCTCTGGCCAGTTTTGTCCTGCTGATCGCCTGCGCCAACACGGCCACGTTGCTGCTCTCGCGCGAGCGTGCGCGCGCCGGCGAGGTGGCAATGCGCTCGGCCCTGGGGGCGACGCCGGGAAGAATCATGCGGCAACTCCTCACCGAAAGCGTGGTGCTGGCGCTCTTGGGCGCGACGGCAGGGTTGATCATCGCCGTGCTCGGCACACGCGCCTTGCTTCGCTACCCGCCGGTGCGAACGATGGTCGGGGAGCTGCCGCTGCTCAACATCACCGTAATTCTCTTCGCCCTCGCTGCTTCGGTGCTGATTGCGCTGCTCTTCGGCCTCGCGCCCGCGCTGCGGCTGACGCGCGGAAATCTTGGCGCGCTCACGCGCCAGGCGTCGTCGCAGCGCGCATCGCGCGATCTGCTCCGCCACCACCTCGTTACGGCCGAAGTCATCCTGTCCGTTCTTCTGCTCGTCCCTGCCGGGCTGATGACGCGGAGCCTGCTGCGGCTCACCGGCGAGCCTCTGGGTTTCCAGCCTCATCAGATGCTCGTCATCACCGCCGATGTGCCGGAGGCGCTGCGGAATAACTGGGTCGGGTATTACGACCAGCTCCTCGATCACCTCTCCAGCTTGCCGGGATCGAAGGGAGTGGCTGCATCGACCGATCTGCCTCTGAATCGCGAGAAGGGCCGCGCCTCGATCGTGGCCGAGGGTCGTTCCATGGACGAGGCGAACAGGCTGCCGGCGTCATGGCAAATGGTCAATGAGACGTATCTCCAAACGATGGGCGTGCCGATTCTTCGCGGCCGCGGGTTCCAGACGGCCGATCGCGGAGGAATCAACGTCGCCGTGATCAGCCGGACCACGGCGCAACGGTATTGGCCAAACCGCGATCCGATCGGCGCGCGCATTGCCACGCCTGGCCTCGACGAGGAAAGCCAGAAGCACTTTCTCGCCGGAGCGCCCGACTGGATTACGATCGTCGGCATCGTCGAGGACGTTCGCTCCGGCACCGAGATCGTCCCGGAGCTCTACCTGCCGTATTTTCAGCATCCATCGGAACCGGCTAATTTGACCATCGCGCTGCGTACGCCGCTTCCGATCGCCGCCGTCGAGCAACCGGTGAAGCAGGCCGTATACGCAATCAGTCCGGTCGTACCGGTCAAGATGCGGACTTATGAATCGATGATCGACGACCGCTTCGCCGGTGCGCACTTGCGCTCGACGCTCATCCGTCTCTTCGCGCTGCTGGCGCTCATCCTCGTCGCCAGCGGCGTCTATGGCGTCACGTCGTTCTGGATCGAGCAGCGCCGCCGCGAGATCGGCATCCGCGTGGCTTTGGGCGCGCAGACGCGCGACGTTGTGCTCCTCTTCGTCCGGCGCGGAATGGCCGCTGCCTTCATCGGCGCGGCGCTCGGCGCCATCGGTGCCTTGTGGCTCACCCGGTTCGTCGCGCCGTTCCTGTACAAGATCAGCGCGACCGACCCGCTCGTCTTCGCCGCGGCCGTCGCCCTCGCGCTCGTCAGCGTGTTCGTGGCCACTGCCCTCCCCGCTCGCCGCGCCGCCGCCGTGACGCCGGCGGATGCACTGCGATCGGAATGAACTGCGGAGCTGGTCAACAGATTTGTAAGCGGAGCGCTTCGAAATCGTCCCTCACTGCGGCGTAAAGTATTCGCTAAAGAGGCGGACGAAGGCGCCGGATGGCCCGGTGAAGTAGGCGGTGGCGCGAACGGTCACCGGTTCCGTCGAGGTGAGCTGTCCGCCGCGGGAGTAGCCCCAGATCGCGAGCGGCAGCGTCCGGGCCTGGCCGGGGGCGACGTCGACGTTGATGTTCGTGGACGTCGAACGGATCGTGTAGGCGCCGGAGCCAATGGTCCGGATCTCGATCCGGTTGAGCTTCACCGGCTGGGTGGTCGTATTCGCCACCGACAGGGAGAACTGCACGTTCACCGGTCCGCTGAACGTGTAGGCGTTCGGCGCTGACTCGTATTGCTCCAGATGCAGCGTGATCTTCGGGGCGTTCGGATCGTCCGGCGCGTCCGACGCGCAGCCAGCGAGAAGAAGCAGGATCAGAATGGCCCGTCGCATCGCATCACCCGGCGATCGCAGGCAGCCCGGTCACCTGCTCCAGCTCCGCTTCCTCAGCGATCCACTCGTTCGTGCGGAAGGCCCCTTCCCACCGCGCCACGACCACCGTGGCCAGGCAGTTGCCGATGACGTTCACGCAGGTCCGGCCCATGTCCATCAATTCGTCCACACCGAGAATCACAATGACGCCCTCGGCGGGGAGATTGAACGATGCCAGCGTGCCGAGGAGGATGACCAGTGAGGCACGCGGGACCCCGGCAACGCCTTTGGAGGTCAGCATCAACGTCAGCAGCATGACGATCTGCTGCGTCCAGGTGAGATGCACGCCCGCGGCCTGGGCCACGAAGATGGAGGCGAGGGCCAGATAGAGAGTGGTGCCATCGAGGTTGAAGCTGTAGCCGGTCGGAAGGACGAAGCCGACGATGCGGCGAGGTACGCCGAGGCGCTCCATGTTCTCCATCGCCTTCGGCAGCGCCGATTCCGATGAGGTGGTGGCGAAGGCGATGGTGGCTGGGACTTTTACGGCACGGAAGAAATCGCGCAGTGGCACGCGGAAAAGCAGGGCCACCGGCAGCAGGATGCAGACGAGGAAGACGACCAGCGCGCCGTACAGCGTAAGAACGAGCATGCCGAGGTTCCGGAGGACCCCGAGACCGGAATGGCCTATGGTGTTGGCCATGGCGGCGCCGACGCCGATCGGCGCGAACTTCATCACGAACTCGGTGAAGCGGAACATGATGTCGGCCAGCGACTCGCACCATTGAATGACCGGCCGCGCCTTTTCGCCGATCGAGGTCACCGCCAGGGCGAACAGGACGGAGAAGACGACGATCTGCAACACGTCGCCGTCAGCCATGGCCTTGATGATCGAGACCGGCGCGAGGTGGGCAAGAAGCTCGCCGAATTTCTGCTGCCTGGCCGGCGGGTCGGGGGCGGTCAGCCCCTTCCCTACCGCATCGGCCGCCTGCGATGCTTTCGCCGCGGCAGTGGCGTTATCGCCTCGGGCCACGGCGTCATTTGCTTCCTTCGCCAGCTTCGAAGCCTGATCGGCCAGGACCGCCTTGTTGACTTCCGTGTGCACGCCGGCCAGCGATACGCCGAGGCCCGGCTTGGTCAGATTGACGGCGCCGAGACCGATGAAGAGGGCGAAGGTCGTCACGATCTCGAAGTAGAGGAGTGCCTTGAAGCCGATGCGGCCGACCTGGCGGATGTCGCCGGTGCCGGCGATGCCGATGACCAGCGTGGCGAAGATCAGCGGGGCGATGATCGACTTGATCAGATTGAGAAAGAGGATCGACAGCGGCCGTAACGCCGTTCCGTACTCCGGCCAGAGCCAGCCGATGAGCACACCGATCACCAGACCGATGAAGATCTTCTGCGTGAGAGAGACTTTCGGAAGTGCCATGTGGAAGGAGTGTAAGGGACGAGACTGCTGAGTACAACGGTTGTCGGTTGTCGGTTGGCAGAGAGGACAATGCGCGGAACCACGCCGTCAAGCCGAAACCAACCGATAACCGATAACCGATAACGCGCGCAGCGCAATCAACCGATAACCGACAACGCGCGTAGCGCAGTTACGATACCCCCATGAAACGCGGTTGCTTCCTCAGTCTCCTGATCCTCGGCGCATGTTTCGGCGGTTACTGGTACGTGCTGCACGGGCACGTCGAGCCGCCGGCGTTCTGGTGGGCCACCGGCATCGCCAGCTTTTTCATGTGGGTCTCCATCGGTACATTGCAGGGGGCGATAGGGGCGGCACGCGATGCCTCACGCGTGACGAGAGAGTCGTCGTTCGGCGCCTACGGCGGGGAACAATTCGAAGACGGCGCGACCGTTACGGTCGTCGGTCACATCCGCGCGCTGGGATCCTCACTGCGCGCTCCATTCAGCGGGACGGCGGCTGTCCTCTACAGCTACGACATCAATCACATATCTCAGACCCGGCACGATTCGACGACCGTGCAGGACTACTCCGGCTTCGCGCTCGTCCCGAGCGCGATCGATTCACCGCACGGCTCGATCAGCCTCCTCGGGTTTCCGCTGCTGGAAGGCTTCCCGAAGACAAGCTTCGATACCGAGGAAGGGCGGAGAAACGCCGCCGCATACCTCGAGTCGACGCCTCTGACAAACATGGAGGGATTCCACCCCGGCACGATCTATCACGAAGTCAAAGAGCTGCTGACCGACGACGACGGGCAATTCCGCAAGGACTGGAAGATGACCGAGGATCGCGACCTGACCGACAAGCATCTGGACGAGCAGATCGTCGCGCCGGGTGATCAGGTCTGCGCCATCGGCCGCTGGTCGGCGGAGAAGCACGGCCTCACCCCGCCGGCGGGAGGGGTGATCCGTCTGTTGCAAGGCGATCCGCAGAAGGTGGTGAAGGGTCTGTGGGGCAAGTGCATCGCCAATCTCGTCGGATGTCTCATCGTCGCCGCGCTCGTCAACGGCGCGGTCTACACGCTGCTGCAGGTGGCCGCGGGCAAATCGAAGATCTGGGCCGATACACCGATCGCGAGGCATTCCATCCACCGCGACGAGATGCACGAGGCCGTGAGCGGCGGCAACATCGCCGCGGCGGAGAAGCTGATGAACAACGGCACCGGCATCGACGTGCGCGACAGCAGTCGCCGCACGCCGCTGGCCATGGCCCAGGACACGGCCATGGCACGCTGGCTGATCGCGCACGGCGCCGACGTGAACGCCGCGGATTCCGAGGGGCAGACGGTGCTGATGATGCAGTCGGCCGCCGGCCGCGCCGACATCGTCCGCGCTCTGATCAACGCCGGCGCGAAGCTCGACGCGGTCAGCACCAAGTGGCACTCCACGGCCCTGACCCAGGCTCTCGACGGAGAAAAGATGGACGTTGTGCGCATCCTGCGCGACGCGGGGGCGAAAGACGACACGGTCACCGAGACGGAGGGGCAGGTGCTGCGCGAGAACGATCCTCCGGTGCGCGCGGCTCTGGCGTGGCTGGAGGCCATCCAGCAGGAAGATCTCGAGGCGATGAAGAAGTGGTCGATATTCAAAGAGTTCAACGATGTCGACTTCAAGCTCTGGAAGTCCTCACGGCCCGTCCATCCGAAGCTGGTCCGCGGCTATGCGAAAGACGACGCCGCCACCGTCGAGCTCCGTGGACCGATCGCCAGCGGCGTCTACGAGACGTGGACGTACCAACTGGTGCATCGCGGAGAGGATTGGCGGGTGAGCAATGAGAGGTGGGAGACACGGCTGAGTGGGAATGAGCCGTGACGGGTTGCGCGGTCTCGCGGTTGCGGGGTCTCGCGGGTTGGGGCAGTAAATAGCCTCCCCGAGGCAGTTAATAGCCTCCCGGAGGCAGTTAGTAGCCTCCCGGAGGCAGTTAATAGCCTCTCGGAGGCAGTTAATAGCCTCCCGGAGGCAGTTAATAGCCTCTCGGAGGCAGTTAATAGCCTCCCGGAGGCAGTTAATAGCCTCTCGGAGGCAGTTAATAGCCTCTCGGAGGCAGTTAATAGCCTCTCGGAGGCAGTTAATAGCCTCTCGGAGGCAGTTAACAGGCTTCCGGAGGCAGTTAACGCACTCTCGGAGGCACTACGGTGTTGCTTCCCCGCGAGACCGCGTAACCGCGCGACCCCGCAACCCCGACTCACACCGCGATCGCGCTTGTCTCGCCGCCCGTCGCCAGCGTCACTTCCCCTGAGGCGACGACGTCGTGCAGCGACTGGCGGATCCGCTGGATCAACGTTTCGGGATCGCGGCACTCGCCGGCGAGGATGCCGACGGTGCGGTTGCGGCCGGCGTGTTTGGCGGCGTAGAGACAGGTGTCGGCGGCATCGAGCACCTCCTGCCAGCCGAAGCGGGTGCGGGCCGTTGGCAGAAAGGGGAACGGCGCGAAGCCGATCGAGCAGGTCAGGCGGAGCGACGTCGTCCTCTTACCGACGATGAAGGCGTGGCCGGCGATGACGCCGCGGATGCGCTCGGCGATGGCGGCGGCCTCGTGACGCGAGGAGTTGCGCGCGATCAGCAGGAACTCCTCGCCGCCCCAGCGCACCAGCGTATCCGTATCGCGCATGGCTGTCTTCAGCAGTTCGTGAATGTCGACCAGCACGCGGTCGCCGGCAGCGTGGCCGAAGCGGTCGTTGATCTCTTTGAAGCGGTCGAGGTCGAGCAGGAAGAAGAGCAGGTCGGCGTTGGCACTGGCCGGGTCGATCCCATTGCGGGACGACGACTCGTGCCGGCGCAAGGCGTCGGCCATGTACTCCGGCATGCAGAGATCGAGATAACGCCGGTTCTTCATTCCGGTCAGCGCGTCGGTGACGCTGAGATCGAGCAGGCGGGTGTTGACGTCGGCCAGCTCGTGCGTGCGCTGCGCCACGATCGCTTCCAGCTCGCGGTTGCGGTGGCGGAGAATGGCCACGCGCGCGCGATGGGCGGCGACGATCAGCGCCGCGATGAGCAACAGCGCCAGCACGCGCGCCCATCCTGTCTGCCGCCAAGCCGGCACGATCGTAAACTCCGTCGCCGCCGGCGTGCTCCAGGCACCGGGGCGTAAGCGCGCCCGCGTCTCGAACCGGTAGTGGCCCGGCGCGAGCATGGCGTAACGCACTTCGCGCGACGGCGCGGGGCGCCATTCGTCCTCGAGGCCGAGGAGTCGGACTTGATACTCGATCAGATCCTGCTTGAGGTATGTGAGAGCGGCGAACGTCGCCGAGAAGTCGTGCTTGGCACTGACGATCGACGACGTGATCCTGACGGGCGGCGGCTCCCCGCGCGGTGCATCGGGACGCGGGACGTAGTGGCTGAAGCCTGAGCTGGTACCGAGAAACACCTCTCCGTCGGGCTCGGCCAGGAAGGCCATGGCGTCGACGTCGTCGCCAGCCAGTCCATCGCTCATGCCGAGGTGCTCGATCAGGGGGCCGTTGACCAGATCGACGCCGACGCCGGTTCCGATCCACAGCCGGCGATGCACATCTTCGCCGATCATGAAAATCTTGCTCGCCGAAAGTCCGCGGCGGGCATCGAGACGGTCGACGATAGCCATGGCGCCGTTGCCGTCGATCGAGAAGCGGACGATGCCGAGCGGCTCGAAATACGCGGCCCAGAAATCTCCTGACGCGCTCTCGATCATGTAGGCAGCGTGATCGTGGGCCAGGCCGTCATGGGTCGTGTAGCGCCGCCACGTGCCGTGATCGAGGCAGGCGATGCCGTGTTCGCCGGTGGCCCAGAGCCGTCCGCGCGAGTCGATCATCAGCCAGCGGAACGTCTCGTCGGGCGTGCCTTGCGGCACGGCGGCCGGCGTGAAGTGATCGTCGTTCGGTGCCTTGCGCAGCAGCCCTGCGCCGCGCGTGGCCACCCAGAGGACGCCGTCACCATCGCGGACGATCTTCAGCACGGTTCGTCCCGCGGCAGGATACTTGCGCACCTCTCCGCCAACCCCCACGCGCAAGACCTCGGCGGGGCTACCACCCATCCACAGCGTGCCGTCCGCTTCCTCGACCACCGAACGAATCTGATTGCCGGCCGTTCCGGCGACGGTCTCCCATCCCTTTTCAGCGGAACGTGCCAGTCCGAGGTCCGTACCGACCAGCAAACGGCGGCCGCGGTCCCAGAGAAAGCACCAGGTGACCGCGTTCGGCAGGCCGGAGTGGCGGTCGTAGGTCGTCAACTCGCCACGGCCGAGCATGCGATGGACGCCAAGGCTCGCGATCCAGATGGAGCCTTCGCGGTCTTCGAGGACGTCGCGCGCCCAATCCGTCGGCAGACCTTCGGCGGCGCCGATGACGCGCCAGCCGGTATCGTCGTGAATGGCCACGCCGCGATCGGTCGGCACCCAGAGATCGCCACGGCGGTCGAGATCGAGATAGCCGTTCGTACTGGTCGCTGGAAGCGCGCGCGTCTCGTCGTGGAATGCCGGGTCGGCGTCGCCTTTCGCCCAGAGATGCGCCGCCGAGCGCGCCCAGACCGTCCGCTGCCGGTCGACGACGATGGCGTCGATCCGCTCGCTGCCGGGGTTCGGCCAGAAGGTCCAGTTGCCGCTGGCGAAACGCCCGATGCGTGACGCCGAGGCAGCCCAGGTGGCGTTGGCGGGGGATTTTTCGCACCACACTGTCGTCGCTTCCTCGTTAGGCCATCCCGCTATCGGCACGAACGGCTTTCTGGCATTGCCGCGCAGGATGCCGCCGGGCGTGGCCAGCCAGACGTCGTTGGTATCGTCGATAGAAAGTGCGTTGATCGGAGGTTTTGGTCCGCGGACAGCGACAAAACGCCGTCCGTCAAAACGGGCGACGCCGCCGTAGGTAATCACCCATACGCTTCCATCGGCCGCGGCCTGCACGTTCGGCACGTAGCTCGACGGAAGCCCCTCGTCGAGTCCGAAGCGAGTGAAGCGATTGCCGTCGTAGCGATAGACGCCGTCCTGCGTCGCCACCCAGAGGAAGCCGGCAGCATCCTGCGCCAGCCGCATCGCCGCCAGATTGCCGAGGCCTGATTCGGTGCCATACGTGCGAAAGGGCCGGATTCCCGAAGGAAGAATGCGCCCGACCGCCGGTAGAGCGGCCAGCAAAAGCAGCAACGCGGCACGGCGAGAGGACATCGGACAGGATGATGGTAGCGCCGAATGGCCGGAGCGTTACGTTGTAAGTCCTGTCATCCTGAGCCTGCCGAAGCGCTGAGCGAGCGTAGCGAGCGAAATGCGTGGAGGACGGCGAAGGATCTCAAGATTCGCTGCTCCTGCCACAGGCGCTGCCACTGGAGATCCTTCAGCGTCCTTCGCGCATCTCACTCGCTACGCTCGCTCGGCGCTCCGGCAGCTTCAGGATGACAATTGGGCGTTGATTGGTCGAGATGCGTTCAGAAATGCGAGCCATCGCCGCCGAAACGATACGATACCGCCATGCGCAGAGCACTCATCGCCAGCATCCTTACCCTTCTCCTCACCGCCACCCTCCACGCCCAGTGCGCCGACGTGACGAACATCGTTGGTCAGCTCGATGGGGCGCGGATGAAACAGACCGTGGAGAAGCTCGTGTCGTTCGGCACGCGGCACACGCTCTCCGATACGACCTCGAACACACGCGGCATCGGTGCCGCACGGCGATGGATCTTCGATGAGCTGACGCGCATCGCCGCCGCCAGCGACGGGCATATGACCGTGGCGTATCAATCGTCGATGCAGCAGGCACAGCGGACGAACAACGTGCCCGTCGAGATGATCAACGTGGTGGCCACGATTCGCGGCACGACCGATCCCGATCGGATCTACATCGCCACCGGCCATTACGACTCGATGAACTCCGACATCATGAACTCCACGCTCGACGCTCCCGGCGCCGACGACGACGCCTCGGGTGTTGCCGTGATCATGGATGTGGCGCGCGTCCTTTCCCTGCATCCTCTCGATGCCACGGTGATGCTCGTGGCCGTGCAGGGCGAGGAGCAGGGTCTCCTCGGCTCCCGCGGCCTGGCCGAGGAGGCGGTGGCGAAGAAGTGGAACGTCGAGGGGATGATCACCAATGACATCGTCGGCGGAACGGTCGGAGGGGAAGGCGATATCGACAATCGGACCATCCGCATCTTCTCGGCGAACACGAAGGGAGCGGGCGATGGAACGTCGCGGCACTGGGCGCGCTTCGTTCGCGACGGCGTCCGGCTCTACCTGCCGCACGTCAAGCCGCGCCTGATCTATCGTCTGGACCGCTTCGGCCGCGGCGGCGATCACGCGCCGTTCTTCGAGAGAGGCTTCCCGGCCATTCGCTTCACACAGGCCAACGAAGACTACAAACGCGAACACCAGACCGTGCGCACGGAGAACGGCGTTCAATACGGCGACCTGCCCGAATTCGTCTCCGGCGATTACATGCGCCTCGTGGCCTCGGTCAACACCGTCGCTCTCGTCACCGGTGCCTGCGCTCCGGCCGCACCGAAGAACGTGAAGGCCGGCGGCGCGGTCACGAACGACACTACGCTGAGCTGGGACATGGGAACCGATGTGGACCTGGCCGGCTACGAGATCGTCGTTCGCGAAACGACGTCCGACGAGTGGGAGAAGGTGATCCCGGTCGGAAAAGTGGCCCGCTACACGTTCAAGGACTTCACGATCGACAACGTCTTCATGGGCGTCCGTGCGGTCGACAAGGACGGGAACCGTTCACCGGTGCGGACGCCGGAGGAGCGGCTGGTGGAACCGGCGCGGAGCGCGGCACCGGCGCCGGCGAAATAGCCATCCCCCTACTCTTTCTTGATCGACAGCCTGGCCGACTGCGACTCGACGAGCACCCGGGCAGTGTCGGTGGGGGTGTGGCTCCGGCGTTTCTGAATGGGGAGCCTCGTGTAGACCTGCGTGGAGAGGATCGAGGCGTGGCCGAGGATCTCCTGAATGTCGCGGATGTCGGCGCCGGAGGAGACCAGCATGGCCGCCATGGTGTGACGCAGAGAGTGCGGCGTGATGTGTCGCTTGATCTCGGCCAGGCGGACGTGCTTCTTGAAGATGTTCTCGATCGAATAGATCGTCAGGCGCGTTCCCGAGCGGCCGACGAAGAGCGCGTCGGTGTTCAGGCTGCGCTCCGAGCGCATCTCGAGGTAGTTCATCAGCGAATCGATGACGACGTGCGAGGTGATCGTCACCGTCCGGCCGCGCGTGGCACGGCCGATGATGTGGATCTGGCTGTTCTCCATGCCGACGTCGGAAACGTTCAGCGCCACCAGCTCGCCGATGCGGATCCCGGTGGAGAAGAGGAGCTCGAGGATGACGTTGTCGCGCACCGCGCAGAAGTAGCGGTTCCGTCCGCCGGCGGAGTGGTCGCGCGTTCCGGAGAGCGCGCCGATCTGATCCTTCGGGGCGGCGAGCAGGGCCCGCACCTCGCGCGACGAAAGCACCGTCGGCACGCGGTTCTCGACCGGCTTGCGGATCTTCAGCTTCCGCGCGGGCGATTCACTGAAGACGCCCTTTTCCTCGAGATAGCGGAAGAAGACTTTGAGCGCGGCCACTTTGCGCCGGATCGAGGTATCGCGATACGGCCCGGTGCCGAGCTTGTCGAGATATTGCTCGAGATGCTCAGCGGTGATGTCGAGCATCTGCGCGCCATCGACATGCACGTGGAACTGGCTGAGATCCGACTGGTACGCCCGAATGGTGCGATCGGAGAGGTTGCGCACAGCTTGTCCATGTTGCAGAAAATCGGCGATCGCTTCTTGCACGTTCATCATTACGCTCACGTCAGAATAGTTTTATTGCTGGTTGGGGGGACTGCGGGCAGTGTAGTTGGGGATGATTGATTGTCAAGAATTATTTGGCCGATCGCGATATGCTGTAAACGCATGAAGGCAGCGGGGTTGAGGGACGGCAGGCGTGGCATTGTAAACGCCTCGTTGACACCAACGTGAAAGGCCAGAAGCTCTTTGTTCGCCCGATCGAGGCCGCGGATGCAGGCGCCATCCGCGCGTTCGCCGAGCAACATGGCGGCGCGGCGGAGATCGATTCCGGCCTGGTGGGCAAGCTGGTCGGCGATCTCGCCGCGGTCCTTTCGATGGAGGTCGAGACCAACTCTATTCGCGTGCTCGATCTCGTCGTTGCCGAAGAGTTGCGGCGCAAACGTATCGGACGCGTCATGCTGAACGAGCTCGCGACACTTGCGGCAAAGCTGGAACGTGCGTGGCTCGTCGCCGACGTCGCGCACGCCGCGTTCCTGCGGCGCGTCGGGTTCATCGAAGAAGACGGCATGATGAAGCGGAGGGTGTGATGGAAGGCAGAAGGCAGAAGGCAGAAGGCAGAAGTGGGATTCGCGGTTGCTGGCTACTTCTGCCTTCTGCCTTCTGCCTTCTGCTTTTCATCGCCTGCTCCAATCCCGCCCCCACGCCCGCGCCACTCCCTCCTCCACCCGCGCCGGCTCCGGCGCCGGTCGAAGTCGTCGAGCCGGTGAAGCAGCCGACGCTCGATGACGTGCGCCTGCTCCGGACGAACAATCAGCTCGATCTTTACGAGAGCGGGTTGAAGACGCTGGCGCAGTCGCCGGATGCGCAGACGAAGGGACGTGCGCAGGCTCTCCTTGCCCTTTTCTACATCGATCAGAAGCGGACCAGCGATGCCCTTGCCGCCCTCGGCCCAGCGGCGGACACCGATGCGCTTGCGGCGCCGTGGCTTCGGCTGCGCGCGCTGGACATCGACGTCACCGGCGGGAACTGGGCCGACGCCATCGTCATCGCCAATCGCATCATCCAGGACACACCGGTCAACTCCGCCGCCACCATCGCCCGGCTTCGCCTTCCGGCGCTCTACGCGGCCACGGGTGACCGCGCCAATACCGACGCCGCGTTCCAGGCAGCGAACGCCGTCGCCATCGATGCGCTGACCGAGGAGGATTTCGTCTGGCTGGCGAAGTCGCTGGCGAAGAACGGACGGCTGGATCTGGCCACGCCGTTGCGGATGCGGCTGCTCACCGAGTTCACGCAGGGACGCTTCACCGAGGACACGTACGATCATGTGTCCGAGGCGACGCCGTCGCCGCTCGACGCGCTGTCGTTCGACGACGAGTTGCGCATCGCCCAGCAGCTCGGCCGAAACGATCGTTACGGCCGCGCCTTCGATCTGCTCACGAGAATCGCCACGCGCTTTCCTGACGAATCGAAGAAATCGAGCGCCTATCGCGCGGTGCGCCTGCACGCGCTGTTCAACTCGCGCCGCTACACCGACCTGCTCGCCGACACCGATCGCGTCACGCTTGCCGAGCCGTCGCTCATCCTGACTCGCGCCCGCGCCGCATGGCGCGCCAATCAGCCGAAGGTCTTTCTGGCCGGACTGAATCAGATCGAAAAGAAGTTCCCGTCGAGCGGCGAGGCTAATGAAGCCAGAATCCTGCGGGCGAAGTACTACGTCACCGATGAAGTGAACTACAGCCTGGCCATCGGCGATCTCGAAAAAGCCACCGCGGGAGGCGCGGCCGGCACGGAGGGGGAGAACATCTGGACGCTCGGCTGGACCTATTTTCTGGCCGGCCGGTACGACGATGCTTTGAACGTCTTCGCCCGCTACGCCAAACAGTTCCCCGACGGCGACTACCTCTCGAACTCGCTCTTCTGGGCCGCGAAGATCCACGAGCACCGCGGCAATCTCCAGGCGCGCGATGCGGCGCTGCACGAGCTCGAGGCGGACTATCCATACAGCTACTTCAGCTACCGGGCGCGCGCGATCATCGGCGAACCGATCCTGGCACCGAACGAGGTCACGAACGGCAACGCCTTCCCCGACGTCGACGCCCAACTTGCATCCGCGCATGAGCCGCGCCTCGACTCCGTCCGCGAGCTGGCCTGGCTCGGCCTCTATCGCGAAGCAACACGCGAGATGAAGTCGGTCGCCGCCGCCTACCCCGCCAACCTCGGCGTACAGTTCATGCTGGCCAACCTCTACGTGCAGGGCGGCGAGCCGTTCTCCGCGAACAACGTGCTGCAGCGGAAGTTCCGCCAGTTCGTCCGCCACGGCGGCACCGGCGTACCACATCGTTTCTGGGAGATCCTCTTTCCGCTCAATTACTGGGACACCATCAAAACGGAAGCGGAGCAGCGCCAGATCGATCCCTATCTGATCGCCTCGATCATCCGCCAGGAGAGCGGCTTTGAGCCGTCGACCGTTTCGAACGCCGACGCCGTCGGCATCATGCAGATCATGCCCGCCGAAGCGGCGAGCATCGCCACACGCGCGGGCCTTTCGCCGCCTACGCGCGAGCAGCTCTTCGATCCGAAGTTGAACATCGCCATCGGCGTCGCCGAGTACGCGCAGAAACTCGCCGCCGAACACGGCAATACAACGCTGGCCATCGCCGCGTACAACGCCGGCGAAGATGCCGTTGGCAAATGGATTGCTCAACAGCCGGTCGATGATGAGGACCTATTCGTCGAATCGATTCCGTATGCGGAAACCCGGCTCTATGTAAAGACCGTCAGCCGGAACCGATTCGAGTATCGGCGGATTTATGAGGCATCGACAAAGCCGTAGACCAGGTTTCCTTTCGACTCTCATACTCACACTCCTCCTCGCCGCGATCGCCGGCGCCGCTCCGACGCAACTGGTCGTGAGCCGCGACACCACACCGCCCGGCGACATCAAAGGAACCGTCGATCTGACGATCCTCCCCGGCTTCGACGACGCGCGCGTCACCGTGACCGTCGACGGGCAGAAGATCGTCGAAGGCCTGCGCGCGCCGTGGCGCATTCCGATCGACTTCGGCCCCTTGCCCGTCGAGCACAAGATCGTCGTCACCGCACTCGGCGACGACCACAAGCGCGTGCAGTGGCAGACGACCATCAACAAGGGACACCAGACCCTGCGCGTCAAGATCGAGCCGGTCGATGCAGCGAACCGCATTTTCAAGGCGAACGTAACGGCACCCGGCGAAGACCCCGTCACCAGTGTTTCCGTTTGGGATGATGGAAAGCCTATCGCATCATCAGAGGCACCTCCGTATCGCTTCACCATTCCCGTGGAGAACTACCGCAATCAGACCGTTCAGGTGACCGCTCGAACGAAGTCCGGCGATGAGGTCGCCGATTTCTGGTCCGCCGCCGGCAATGTGAAGAGTGAATCGCTCGAAGTCCGCACCGTGCCGCTCTTCGTCTCCGTGGTCGACAACAATGGGGCCGCGCGCGACGATGTCGATCAAGCGCTCTTCAAGGTGGTCGATAACGGCACCGAGGGGAGGATCCTGCAGATCGGCAAAGCGTTCGATCAGCCGATCTCCATCGCTCTGCTGCTCGATGCGTCGAACAGCATGACCTACGAGATGCCGAAAGCGACGCGCGCGGCCATCAACTTCGTCGAGCGGACTCTGAAGCCCGGAGACCGCTGCGCCGTCTACTCCGTGAAATCGTCGCCGCGCCGGGAAGTGGAGCTGACCAGTGACCATGCCGCGGTGGAGAAGGTCATCAAGGAGATGCGGCCTGGCGGATTCACCGCGCTTTACGACGCCGTGGCCAGCGCCGAGCGGGAGCTGCGCGACGAGAAAAACCGCCGCGCCATCGTTATCCTCACCGACGGCGGCGACACGTCGTCCATCGCCTCATTCGATGAGATCGACAGCCTGACCAAGGAGGCCGGCGTTCCGCTCTACATCATCGCGTACGAAAGCGGCGTCAGCGAAGACGAGTCACGGGATATGAACCGCCTCCAGTACCTCGCCACCGAGACCGGCGGCTTCCTCGTCACCGCCTCGGCACGCAACCTCCAGGACCGCTACTCCGAAATCGAAAAAGACCTCCGCGCCCAATACGCCATCACCTACCAGATCACCGACCTGGCCCGCCACAATCAATGGCGAAAAGTGAACGTGATGCTGAACTCGCCGCAACTGACGGCGAGGACGATCAGAGGGTACTTCGCGCCGTAGGGAGGCCGATTCGGAGCGCTGGCATCTCGCCCCTGAGGCCGAAGTTCTCGCGGCAATTCTCGTCATCTCGAAGAGACGACAAGAACCGTCCCTACCGTATCCCTATCCCTCGTTGAAAATCGACCGATCAGAGATGCCCCAGCCTCCGCGATGACCCGATTCATGACCCTTTCGTCGTACGCGTTCACCTGCATCCACGACGGCCTGCGAATGTGGTGCGGCATGACGCGGTGCACGAAGTGCGATTTGTGAAGCATACGGGCGAGACGCTGAAGGCCGCCGCCGGGCGGCTCTAACGTGAGCTGCAGCGCGGCAACGCCTCCGGGAGCGAGTACGCGAAGGAGAGTACGAATGAGGCGGTAGCCTTCTGCCCGAGGAATGTGCTGCAACGTCAGGAGCGAGCAGACAAAATCAAACTGACCATCGGGCAACCCCGCCATCTCGCCGGTCTCGATGAGCGTTACGTTGTGCAGTCCGGCTTCCTGCGCATTCCGGCGGGCGTGTTCGAGGATCGTCGGCGCGATGTCGCAGGCCACGACGCGTCCCGCGCGACGCGCCAGCGGAAGCGTAAGGCGGCCGGCGCCGCATCCGAAGTCGAGCACGGCAGCCAGCGGAGGATCGCGGCCGAGAATGGACGCGATCGCGGCGAGCAGGACGACGATGTCTTCTTCTCCCGTCTTCAGGAAGTCGACGTCGCGCACCCCCTCGTCGGTGAGCACAGGGAAGTACGGCTCACGCCGCGCGAGCTCCTCCCACTCTCCGGCAGTGCGATCCTTCACATCCGCAGGATACTCGCGGCAAGATTTATCCGCAGATGAGGCAGATGGACACAAATTGGGGACCGTTATCCGACCCCATCTGTGTCTATCTGCGTCATCTGCGGATCAGTTTTCGCACACAACATGCGATCGTAACGATCGAAAGGAAGGAATGAACATGCCTCAACTGAACGCCTATCTCTCTTTCAACGGAAACTGCGCCGAAGCCATGCGCTTCTACGAGCGTACGCTGGGCGGCAAGCTGCAACTGCTCACCTTCGCGGACACTCCAGTCGCCAGCCAGACGCCACCGGCCGATGCGAATAGGGTCATGCACGCCTACCTCGACCTCGCCGGAGGCCAGGCACTGATGGCCGCCGACGCGCCGAGCAACATGACGTGGGAAGCGATGAAGGGATGCGCGTTGGCGCTCTCCTACGAGACGGCAGAGGAGGGCAAGCGGATCTTCGACGCGCTTGGCGAAGGAGGCAAGGTAACCATGCCATTCGAGGCCACTTTCTGGGCGGACGGCTTCGGCATGGTGGACGACCGCTTCGGGACACATTGGATCATCAACGGCGGCATGAAGCCGATGTAAGGAAGGGAGACGACAAAATGCGAGTGATGGTCATCTAGGGCAGACTACGCCTCTGAGCGAGCGTAGTGAGCGAAGAGCGGCGTAGGACGACGAAGGATCTCCAGGAGTCGCCTCTAACGTAGGTCGGACTCTCTAGTCCGACCGGTGCTCGCGAGGAACGAACGTGTGCGACTCCCAGTCCGAGGTCGCCTGACAGGCCTGAAGTTACAGTCCCGCAAGCTCCGGTCGGACTGGAGAGTCCGACCTACGTTTGTGCCTGCTGCCCGAATGAGATCCCCGTATGGCCGTCGATGGAAGATCACAATTGGACCGTTGGGGAACGAGTTCCTCTCAGACGAAGTGGAGCGACCCCTGATTCAATGCTGACAGGGAACCAGTGGGACCGGCGATTCCACGCCGGTCCCACAGCTATTATTCAACCGCCTGCTGAACGGCGGTCAACACACGGACCATGGCCCTGTCGATCGGTTCCATGGCGCTGTCGTCAAGCTGTTCGTCGAGCGTTTCGTCGTGCATCGGATGAATGATCGAGGCCTCGCGCGACGGTTCAGTAATACCGAGCTCCTGCAGACAGGCATCAAGACGTGCGCCCAGCGTCCATTCGTCGGCTCCGTTGCATCCGATGTGCAGCAGATGGAAGAGCACTTTCTGCATCGGCGTCGACGCGATCTGTTCCGTCCCGCCGCGATACCAGGTCACGACGTCATGCAGCGGTACGGCGTTGCTCACTCCCGCGGCGAAAGGGGCGGCGTCGAAGGTGAGCTCGTTCACTCGGAACTCGCCGCCGCTGACGGTGATGGCGGCACTGAACGAACCGGGAAGGGCGATGTTGAACAGCAGAAAGGCGTCGTAGAAAAAGAGCTCGACGAAAGAAGGAACGTCGGTCGGCGCGAGGTGCCCGTTCTCGTCGATCACCGTTACATCAATGCGAACAACGTCCTCCTCGGCTACCAGCGGCCTCCAATCGGTCCTTACGCGCACGATGCCCTTCGGCGTCGTATAAGCACGCTCCTGCAGCGACGTCGTCGCGCTGTTCCAAAGCTCTTTGGCGGCGCCCGCGTCCCGCGCATGCCGCGCAACCTCGGCGGTGAATCTGTGTTCGTTCATGATCGTAGTCTCCGTGCTGAGAATCGCACCGCGTGTATCTCTTCCTGGATTTCTCCGGCTCGCCGCTCGTCCCGCCGAGGCCTGGCCTCGGCGAGCGTCGTCGAGTCCCCCCTATGCCTCTACGAATCGTGGAGGCTAGGTCCGCGACGTGCCGACTACGATGCCGATCAGCCGGAAGCGCGACGAATCCTCGTCGACCGTCATCGTCTTATGTTCGCGATGCGCACTCTCGAGAATCAGCTTGCGACCACGCGTGCCGAGGCGTTTCACCAGGATCATGTCGTCCACGGAACAGACGACGATTCGACGGATTGCTTCGGCCGTGGCTCGGGTGCGATGCACGTAGAGGAGGTCTCCGGGAAGGATGTTCTCGCCTGTCATCGACTCGCCCTGGACCGAGAAGACCGCGTCGGCATGCAGCTTCTTGTATCGCGCCGGGATGCGCTGCTTCGGCATCTCAGAAGCGTCGGGATAGAGCACAACGCCTGCGCTCGCGGCGACGGGATGTACGGCCATCTGTTTGCCACGCCCCTTTTGCCGAGGGGGGATCTCCAACGAGGTTCCGGCGTGCTCAGAACTGGTTCGCTTGACCAACCACTCGCCCGTCTCACGCAGCCGGCTCAGTTCCTCGTTCGTCCAGAAGATGCTTGGATCATCAACGAGGGCGCTGAGAGGCTCCTTGATTGCGCGCGCGATCGCCAGCACGGTAAAAAAACTCGGATCGTTCGTCGTCCCGGTCAGGATGTTACTCAGAGCCCCCGGCGTCATCCCTACCTCCTCCGCCACCCAGGCGTGGGATATGTTCTTCGCGTCGATCGCGGCACGCAGTCGGTCGGCGAGCTTCATCGCTCCGACGGTACCGCCGGCAAACCGCGGCACCAGTAAGTGCTCTTCTAGCTCACCAGCATGAACGTGCATTCTTCATATGGTAGACCAGAACGACACTTAAAGGTTACTGGCATGAAACTACATCGTCATTCGTGTCTACCGTAATTCATCCCGTCAATCTCCGAATAGCCGCTTCAGCGACCGCTCGCCGCCTGCCGAGAAGACCACCGCCCGGCTATCCAGCTCACGACGGGCCCATCGAAGGGCGAAGATCCGGTCGAGAATGGCGGCACCGAGGGCGCCGCCGAGGTGGTGGCGGCGCTCGCTCCAGTCGAGGCAGGGGCGGCAGAGGGGGCGGCGCAGCTTCAAGAGCGAGGCGATGTCGATTCCGAAGGGCATAAAGAACGACTCGGCGCCGCGGGAGAGCTGGGAACCGTCGATCAGCCTGCGCTCGCGCAACTGATCCATCAACCACACCCCCATCTCGCCGGCGAGATGGTCGTAGCAGACGCGGGCCACGCGCAATGCCGGATCAGCAGGGCCGGTACGCCGCCGCGGCCCGTGGCGTGAGGCGATCCCCATCAGCTCTTCCAGCATCTCCGCGATCTCGGCATCGTGGAGACGGAAATAGCGATGCCTCCCCTGCCTCTCGATCGCCAGGATCTGCCCCTCGGTCAACCTGGCCAGGTGCGCGCTGGCCGTCGATGCGGCCACGCCCGCCTCAAGCGCCAGTTCGGTGGCCGTCAGCGCCGTGCCGCTCATGACCGCGGTCAGCATCCTTGCCCGCGCCGGGTCGCCGATCAGCGCCGCCAGCCCCGCCAGATCCGGCGCACCGTCCCTCACCGTACTCTTCACGATCGCACCGTCGGACGATGATGAATGGGGACGCTGCAGGAGTTGGCGATGAAACAGCTCTCATGCGCCCGCTCATGCAGCTTCATCGCACGCTCGACCTGCGCCGCCTCGGCGACCGTCACGGCCGGATGCAGCACAACCTCCTCGAACCGCCCGCCCCCCTTGCCATCCTCCTTCATGATCCCCGTGGCCGCATCCTCGTACGTCAGAACGCTGATGCCGTACTTCGCACAGAGCGCGAGATACGACAGCATGTGGCACGAGGAGATGGCGGCCAGGAAGAGATCCTCCGGATTGAACCTGTCCGCGTCGCCCCGAAAGGCGACATCCGCCGTCCCTTGTAACTCCGGCTTGCCGTCGATGAGAACTCGATACTGCCGGCCGTATCCGGCATACGTCGCCGTCCCATCCCCGCGGTTGCCGTCCCAGATCAGGTGCGCGTTGTAGTGATGTTCGCCGTTGTTCATCGGCACATCGTACCGAGGATGGAGCGGGGATACTTCGATGGGGAGCGAAGTGAGATTAGGGATGCGCCGCGCGTGCTTCCCTAACGGTCCACTGACCTCTTTTGAGGACAGGACGTGCCTGGTGAACAACCAAGATCTGCCTCAACATTGAAAAATCTGCTTCGACATTCAAAAAGTCAGCCTCGACATTGAAAACGCCGGCCTCGACATTGACGCCGACTGCTTCCACATTGAAAACTTCAGCTTCGAGATTGAACGCGGCTGCTTCCACATTGACAGTCTTCCGATATCGAAGCTGGCGTTTTCAATCTCGAAGCACCCGGTTTCATTCTCGAAGCACCCAGTTTCAATGTCGAAGCATCCGGCGTGAATATCGAGGCACCGCTTTCCACTCGCGGAGCACCCAAGTGGCATCGAGAGAGAGCTCAGTCCCTCTTCGAATTGCTCTTCGCGAATCACGGATGATCTCCACCTGTTCGCGAGGCAGGTGCAGTCCTTCGCCACGTGTTAGTGAAGCATTTCGAAGGCTCCGACGTCCCCCGTTCTGGAGCCTACGACGGCCACGACAGCGCTGAGGCAAGTCCCGGAAGTACCGGCGCCAACTCCTCCGCATGGGCCGAGGCCACACCCTCCAGCTCCCGCGTCAGCACAGCATCGACCGAGGTCCCGTCTAGTCTACAGGCGGTGGAATTGCCGGCTTCGGAGATACCAGGCTATCGAGGCAAATCGTTGCGAACCAATGAGTTGTAAACGCATTGGTACGGCTGCGCTCGTTCACGAGCGGTGTCATGCGAAGATGAAACCGAGATTACGGCATGTCTCTCTTCAACAAACAGGAACTGAGAATGCGAGCGGCGCGGAACTTTGCTTCGTATCGAGCTGGAACTGTGTTGCTCGAAGCATCAAAATCTTTTTCGCCAGACGAGAAATATGACGTTTTCTTGTCACACAGTTTCCTGGACGCGCAAGAAATATTGGGCCTCAAGTTTTCGATCGAGGATCAAGGCTTAACGGTTTACGTTGACTGGATCGATGACCCGTCACTTGACCGGACAAAGGTCACTCGAGATACGGCCGCAGAACTGCGTCGGCGCATGCGTACCTGCCGTACTCTTTTCTACGCATCATCGTTGAACGCGACCCTCTCGAAGTGGATGCCGTGGGAGCTCGGCTACTTTGATGGTCACAACGGCAAGGTAGCAATAATCCCGGTCGCGGAAGGGCAGGAAAGCTCGTTTACCGGGCAAGAATATCTGGCACTCTATCCGTGATTGACAAAATTGGAGGGTCGCTTTTTGTGAATTCAATCCCGGGCGGAGCATCATTCCTAAAAATGAAAACTTGGATGGAAGCCCCTGCTGTCAGATAAGCAATTCGCGAATCCGATGAAGATCGATACCGAGAAAATCGATCGCGCAGTGCTCGCTCTTCTGTGCCTCCCTTCATGATGGAGAGCGGGTGTGGAAGGGGTTCGACTGGGATGCGATGAACCGGCTTCACGAGAAGGGATACGTCTCGGATCCCGTTGGGAAGGCGAAATCCGTAGTCTTCACGGAAGAGGAGCTTGTCGAATCAGAGCGGCTTCTGGACGAGTTGTTGGAGTTACCTCGGAGTGACGATTCACAGCCACCGCCCTGTCCGGGTTGCAGGGTGGGGGTCCTTCGACCGTCCTACGCCGTGCAATCGCTTCGCGATTACGCGGCTGCGGCGGCTCAGGATGACAGAGGGGGGATAGAGGCGGTGTCTACTCAGAGTAGTGAAATGCGAGTTAGAACTCCTCCGAATGGAAACTTTGGGGTTATTCCGGTGGAGTTTCTGTGCGGTTGACTGCTTCCGAGGGATCATCCGGGGCATGTGGCGACAACAACAGTATTACGTGTACATGGTCAGCAACCAGGGGCGCAACGTCGTGTACATCGGTGTCACCAATTCGCTGGAGCGGCGGATGTGGGAGCACAAGACCAAAGCGATTCCTGGATTCACGAAACAGTACAACTGCGATCAACTGGTGTACTTCGAGATTTGTGAGCACATTGACGCGGCGATCGCGCGGGAGAAGCAGTTGAAGGGGTGGATTCGGGCGAAGAAAGACGCGCTGATTGCAAAGATGAACCCCGAGTTGCTGGATCTGTCGGCGGAGTGGGATTCTCTGCCAACTCCTTTTTCATCTTCACTGTCATCCTGAGCCGCCGGAGCCGCGTAATCGCGGAGCGATTGCGCGGCGTAGGACGGTCGAAGGACCCCCATCCTGCAACCCGGGACGGGCGGGGGTCGGCGGACCAGCGATGACCTTGGTGTGATGCCGCATAGAATCGCCGGCGCATGATTGAGCGAAACGACAAACTCCTGGCGAAGGTCCGCGAGGAGCTGGCGCGCACGAAGGCGTTCAAGACCATTCGCAAGCGGATCGCCGAGGGGCCTCTCGACGTCACCGGGGCGGCGGTCGAGGCGCGGGCGCTGGTGCTGGCGACGTTGCAGGAGACGAGCGGGCGGCGTATCGCCATCATCGTGCCGGGTGACGCAGCCATCGACGACTTCGAGGCCTCGCTGCGGCTGTTTCATCGGGAGCCGCGGTGTGTTTCGGCGTATCCGTCGCCGTCGCTGTCGCCGTATCAGGATCTGTCGCCGTCGCTCGGAGTAGTGCGGAACGAGATCCGGGCGCTGGGGATGTTGATCGACAAGGCGGTGGAGGTGCTGCTCGTGCCGGCGCGGGCGCTATTCTCGCGGCTGCCTCGGCCTGAGGAGTTTGCATCGCGCATCGTGCGGCTGCAGGAAGGCGCGGAGCTGGACATGCGCGTCCTGCTGGAACAACTGGTCGAGAACGGCTTCGTGCGGACGGACCTGGTCGGCGAAGCGGGCGAGTTCGCCTTTCGCGGGGGGATCCTCGATCTCTTTCCGCCGAACACCCCTCGGCCGGTGCGAGTGGAGTTATTTGGCGACACCATCGACTCGTTGCGGTTCTTCGAGGTGGAGACGCAGCGGTCGGAGGACGAGAGCGGGCCGGTGAGCATCCTGCCGATGACGCACTTTCCGGTGACCAAGGCGGTCCGGACGGTGCTGGCGCGGCGGTTGTCGCTTGACTTCATGGACCCGCTGTTCAAGCGCGACGTGGCCGAGAGGATCGACCGGCTGAACGAGAACGGTACGTTTCCGGGGATCGAGCACTACGTGCCGGTGGCGTCGGAGACGGTGTCGTTTCTGGAGTATCTCGATCCGGCCGAATGGATGTTCGCGCTCATCGAGCCGGACCAGATCACGACAAACGTGGCCAAGTTCGAGTCGCTGCTGCGTAATGAGTACGACGCGGCGGCGGAAAAGGGGCGGGCGGTGTATCCGCCGGAGAAGCTGACGACGGCAGGTTCCGAGGTGCTCCGTTTTCTGGGCGCTGCACGGCTGGCGTTTAGTGAGGTTCATGTTGGGCGGCCGCCAGACCGGCGGCGAGACACCGCCGGGCCAGCCGGCGAGACGCCAGCGCTCCGGGAGGACGAGGAGTTTCGCCTTCGGGGGCCGCAGGTTGACCGGTACACGAACCGGCTGCCGGAGTTCACGACCGATGTGAAGCGGGGGCATGGGGAGGGGCGGCGGCAGATTTTCTTCGCGGCGACGAAGGGGGGGAGGGAGAAGGTCGAGCGGCTGCTGAAAGAGTTCGATGTGCCGTTCGTGGCGGAGAGCGATGCGCTGCAAGCCGAGATCGTCATCGCCTCCGGCGTCCTGCCACGCGGATTCGACTTCGAGGAGCTGAACCTCACCGCCTACTCCGAGTGGGACCTCTTCGAGCCGCCGACGTCGACGCGCGTCGGCGGGAAGAAGCGCGCCTCCGACGCCTTCGTCACCGATCTGCGCGACCTCAAGGTCGGCGACTACATCGTCCACGTCGATCACGGCGTGGGGCGGTTCCATGGGCTGCAACGCATTCCGTTCGGTCCGACCGAGCGCGAGGTGATGGAGATCGAGTATTCCGGCGGCGGCAAGCTGCTGATGCCGATGGAGAACCTCAATCTCATCCAGAAGTTCTCCGGCGGCGCGGACACCCAGCCGAAGCTCGACCGCCTCGGCGGCACTGCCTGGGCGCGCACGAAGGCCTCGGTCAAGAAAGCGATGCGCGACATGGCGGACGAGTTGCTGAAGCTCTACGCCACCCGGCAGATGGTGCAGGGGCATGCCTTCTCGAAAGACTCGCCGTGGCAGTTCGAGTTCGAGGATGCCTTCGAGTTCGAGGAAACCGAGGATCAGGAATCGGCCATCGACGACGTCAAGTCGGATATGGAATCACGCAAGCCGATGGACCGGCTGCTGTGCGGCGACGTTGGATACGGAAAGACCGAGGTGGCCATGCGGGCGGCGTTCAAATCAGTAATGGATGGGAAGCAGGTGGTCGTCCTCGCGCCGACCACCGTTCTCGCGTACCAGCACTACCGCACCTTCCTGCGGCGCTTCGCCTCGTTCCCCGTCACCATCGAGCTGCTGACGCGCTACTACTCGGCCAGGGAGCAGAAAGCGATTCTGGCCAAGCTGGAGAGCGGCGAGATCGACGTCATCATCGGCACGCACCGAGTCCTCTCCAAAGACATCAAGCTCAAGGACGTAGGCCTGCTGGTCATCGACGAGGAGCAGCGTTTCGGCGTCGGGCAGAAAGAGAAGCTCAAGCAGCTCAAGAAAGCGATCGACGTACTGTCGATGTCGGCTACGCCGATCCCGCGCACGCTGCATATGTCGCTGGTCGGCATCCGCGACATCTCCGTGATCGAGACGCCGCCGAAGGACCGGCTGGCCATTCAGACCGCGGTCGTTTCGTTCACCGACGACTTCATCCGCGAGGCCATCGAGTTCGAGACCGGCCGCGGCGGACAGATCTTCTTCGTCCACAACCGCGTCGAGTCGATCTACGCGATGAAGGAGTATCTGGAGAAGCTGGTGCCCGGCCTGAAGGTCATCGTCGGCCACGGGCAGATGGAAGAGCGCGAGCTGGAGCGGGCCATGCTGGCCTTCATCCAACGCGAATACGACGTGCTGCTGGCGACGACCATCATCGAGAACGGCATCGACATCCCGGCCTGCAACACCATCCTCATCAATCACGCCGAGCGCTTCGGCCTCTCGCAGCTCTACCAGCTACGCGGCCGCGTCGGCCGCAGCGACCGGCTGGCGTTCTGCTATCTGCTGGTGCCAAGCGATAAGGTTCTGACGTCCGACGCCCGCAAGCGCCTGGCCGCCATCCAGGAGTTCTCCGACCTCGGCGCGGGCTTCCGCATCGCGGCGAAGGATCTGGAGATCCGCGGCGCCGGCAACATCCTCGGCGGCGAGCAGTCCGGCCAGATTGCCGCCGTCGGCTTCGAGATGTACACCCGCCTGCTCGAGGAGACCATCCGCGAGATGAAGGGTGAGCGCATCGAGGAGGAGGTGGAGACGTCGATGAACCTCGGCGTCGACATCTACATCCCCAAGAACTACATCAGCGACGAGAACCTGCGCATGACGTTCTACAAGAAGGTGGCCTCAGCATCGACCGACGACCGGCTGGACGAGATCCGCAACGAGCTCCGCGACCGCTTCGGCGCCCTGCCGCAGAACGTCGAGAACCTCATCCGCTTCGTGCAGGTCAAGCGCTTCGCTCAGCAGATGGGGGTGATCTCGATCGTCCGCGAAGGGGCGCGCGCGGTGGTGAAGCTGACGGCCCAGGCCAGGGTCGACCCGAACAAGCTGCTGGTCCTGATCCAGCAGGACCAGCAGGTGAAGTTCTCGCCGAACGGAGTGCTGACCTTCCCGCTGAAGGTGCAGGGGCCGGAAGTGATCGACGCAATCGAGGCCACGCTGCGGGGGCTGGCGGCGTAGCGGCGGCGCGTAGCGCGTTGTCGGTTATCGGTTGTCGGTTGATGACGGCGCTGGGCGCGCGACTGGTTTCCAGCCTTTGACAACCGATAACCGATAACCGACAACGCGGCGAAGCCGCAGTATCAGTACCCGATGGACGTGAGCTCGTCCGGGGTCAAATCCGCTGATGCCAGAGAGACCCAGCCGTCGCCGGTGATGTTGTCGGTGCTGCTGCCGTAGCCGATCCAGCTCACGAAATCCTGACCGGCGTCGGTCACCTGAAAGACGATCTGCAGCGCGCCGTAGTCGCCGGTGGGAATGGCCTGCTGGATCATTCCGAATGGCGGGACGGTCATGGTGAGGTTCGTCGTCAGCTTCTCTCCGACGAAGGTGACGGTGTAGGTGCGCTGCAGGCTGTCGACGTTGACGATGCCGAAGTTCGTTCGGAAGTCGGCGTCCTGGCGAAGGCCGAGGGAGACAGCCTCGTCCTTGAGAACGGCGGAGAACGTGTCGGGATCAACGGCATCGAACGGCTGCGACACCGTCCCGTTGGAGCCCGGCTGCTTGGTGTAGATCCGAGAGAAACCGTCGATGGCGCCGTTTGGATCGATGTCGGTGCCGGTGTACGGGATGATGACGACTGCGCCGAGCACGTTCGACTTGCCGAGAGTGTTGACCACGAAGTCCTGGACGGTCACGAAGCTGTTCGGCTGCAGTGTGATCGACATGTAGGCCGAGGCATCGAGACTATTGGTCGTTCCGGCCGCCCAGATGCCTGCCAGAACGAGCTGCGGCGTAGCGCGATAGTTGACGAGGGTGACGTCGGAACGGAAGAAGAGCGAGCCACCTCCGCCGGCCACGCTGCCGGCCGCCGGGATGACCAGGGCGCGGGCGGAAACGGGATCCGTTTCAGCGGCCGCACGCACGCCATTGTGCACCGCGGCGCGGCGTGCCTGCAGTTGCCCGAGCAGGCGTGCCGGCAGGCCAGGATCGACAGCCGTGACCGTCAGCGAGGCGGCGTTGACGGCCTTCATCCGCGAAAGGCGCGACAGATTGCGGCCGTAGGTTGGAAGCGCGAGAGCGATAAGGGTAAGAACCAAGGCTGTTCTCTTCATGGGTAACTACCTCCGGAAGCTGCCATTTTGATAGCTGTCCGGTCGCGGCGCAAACGCGAATCGGCTACACTTCGCCCCGCCCCGTGCGCCGTCCAGTCGCCCTCGCTATCGCGCTTCTCGCGGTTGTATCCTGCCATCGCAAACCGTCGGTCCCCCCCGACGTCATCGCCCGCGTTGGCGATCGAATGGTCACGCTCGGCGATTTCAAGCGCTACCTTGACCGCAATACCGGCACCGAGCTCGCCCAGATGGGCCCCGAGGTGGCCAGCGCCATGACCGACCAGTACCTCGAGGAGGTGATCCTCTCCGAATATGCGGCCGCTCATGGCGTGGAGATCCCGGCGGAAAAGATCGCCTCCGCGGTGCGCAACGATGCCGGGGCCACCGTCATCGAAAAGCGGGATGAGATGCGCCGCCAGAAGCTGATCGGCGACCTTTCGGAGAACATCGCCATGCCGGCCGACGCCGACATCCGCGCCTACTATGAGCAGCATCCGAATGAGTTCCGAAGCGGCGAAGAGCTGCACGTCAAACAGATCCTTGTGCATGACGAGGCGGTCGCCAACGAGATCGCCCAGAAGCTGCACGGGGGTGCCTCCTTCGAGGAGTTGTCCAGCCAGTACTCTCTCGCTCCGAACGCGAAGAAGGGGGGCGAGATCGGCTACGTCAGCCGGGGCGAGCTGCCGAAGATGTTCGAGGATGAGATCTTCGCCCTCAAGCCTGGCAGCGTCAGCGGCATCATCCGCACCGATGCCAGCTTTCACATCTTTAAGATCGAGGACCGGCGCTCTCCCGGCGTGATCGATCTGCAGACCGCCTCGCCGGTCATCCGGGAACGGCTGAAAGACGACGCCATCCGCGAGCGCATGGCTCAGCTCGTCGGCCGCGCCCGCACCGAGCTCCCGATCGCCGTCCTGACCAAACGCCTCCCGTTCAAATACACGGGCGGCTTCACGAAGTCCGATAACGAATAAACCGCCCCGAAACCATCGTTGTCCGTCCGTAAAGCAACCGGGACCCCTACTTCCTCGTCAAAGAAAGACACGCATGAAGAAAACGATTCTCGCACTCGCCCTTACCGCCTCGGCGGCCACCCTCACCGCCGCCCAGCTCGTGGAAGCGATCGTCATCCGCGTCGGCGACCGCGTCGTCACACGCACCCAGTACGTGAAGCGGCTCAAAGACGGCTTCACCGAAATCGAGCAGACCAACACGTCGCCGGCCGACATCGCCTCGAAGAAAGAGGAGATGCGAAAGAGCCTCACGAACGACCTGATCGGCGAGATGCTCATCAAGGACCGCGCCGATCGCCTCGGACTGTCGGTCAGTGCCGACGAGATCAAGGAAGCGATGTCGCGCCTCAAGGAGCAGTACGGTATCAAGAGCGATTCGGACTTTGACGAATCGCTCCGCAAGTCAGGCATGTCCCGGGCCGACATGGAAGCGCGCCTCCGTGACACGATCCTGATGAACAAAGTGTTCGGCCGCGAGCTGCGCCAGCGCGAGGATCTGGCCGACAACGAGTTGCGCGAGCGCTATAACCGCGAAAAGAGCGCTTCCGCCTTCCCGAGCGCGCCCGGCTGCGCGAGATCATCGTCATCAAGCCCGACGATCCGACGAAGGTCGAGGCCGCGCGCCAGCGCGCAAACGACCTGGCCGCAAAAGCTCGCACCGGCGACTTCGCCAAGCTGGCAACGACGTCATCCGACTCCGGCACGAAAGACAAAGGCGGCGATCTGGGTGAAGTCGCCCGCGGCGAGCTCCTCCCCGACCTCGACAAGGCTGTCTTCAACGCCACCGCTGGCACGGTTCTCGGCCCGATCGAGTCGAAGTCCGGCTGGCACATCCTGAAGGTCGAGGCACGCCTGCCGTCCGAAGTCCCGGCGTTCGAATCGGTCAAAGACCGCTTGCGCAAAGACGCCAGCGAAGACGCCTGGCAGCGCGACTACAAGGCCTACATCGAACGGCTGCGCAAAGACGCCTTCATCCAGATCAACGAGCAGTACGTCCCGACGACATAGGTTCTACAGGCCGTAGCCGATTGCACACGGATTTGTGCCCTCGGGAGATGTGTATCCCCCGATTCCGTAGAATATGGGCCTCATAGGTGTCATGCGATCTAACCTCTTCGCATGCACGAATTGATTGCCGACATGCCGATCGACGAGCGTCCCCGCGAGCGGATGCTCACCCACGGAGCGCAGAGTCTTTCCGATGCGGAGCTTCTGGCCATTCTCCTTGGCTCAGGCATTCCGGGAAAGAATGCCGTTGCGCTTGCCCGCGAGCTTCTTCAACAGGGGTTCACGTCGCTGGCGCGATGTAACGCCGAGCAACTCGCCAAGCGCGGCGGAATCGGGACAGCGAAAGCGACACGCATCCTTTCCGCCTTCGAGATCGCCCGCCGGATTGCCAGTCACAAGCCTGAGAAGCGGCCACTCTTCGACGCTGACGTTTTCGGCCGGGGATTCATCGCCCGATCGAGAGCGCTCAGTCAGGAGCGGCTTGGTGCGCTACTCCTCGACTCGCGCCACCACATTCTTCGCGAACGTGAGATCTTCATCGGCTCCGTTAGGCGTGCTCTGGTCTCCACGCGCGAGGTCATCCGATTTGCTCTCGATGCCAATGCTGTCGGCGTGGTGCTCTATCACAACCATCCGTCAGGCGATCCGGCACCGTCCGATGAGGACATTACCTACACGAGAAAGATGTTCAATTCGCTGAAGCTGATCGACGTAGAGCTCGTCGATCACGTAATCGCCGGAGCACACGGATACACGTCGATGAAACGTAAGATGAAGTTTTGATCGTTATCCGGCCACGAGGGCCGGCTTACGCATCGTCGCGGTCCGCTCAGCGTAAACCGGCGTAAACCAGCCATAGCGATCGGGGATTACTCCGGCGATGTAGTCGAAGAACTCTTTCTGTATCCGCTCCGTGACCGGCCCGCGGCGGCCGTTGCCGACTGGAATGCGGTCGATGCTGCGAATCGGGGTGACCTCGGCGGCGGTACCGGTGAAGAAGACTTCGTCGGCAACGTATAGCAGCTCTCGCGGAATGAGCGATTCGACGACTTCGAATCCGAGATCACGGGCAATCTTGATGATGCTCGCGCGGGTTATACCGGCCAGGATCGACGCGCCGAGAGGCGGCGTCATGATCTTTCCGTCGCGGACGACGAAGACATTCTCGCCGGAACCTTCGCTCACGTAACCGTTGACGTCGAGCGCGATCCCTTCCGCGTAGCCGTCCACCGCCGCTTCCTGGCGAATGAGGATCGAGTTCATGTAGTTGCCCGTCGCCTTTGCCAGCGCCGGGAAGGTGTTCGGGGCCATCCGGTTCCAGGACGAGACGCGGACATCGACACCATGCTCGATCGCCTCGGGGCCGAGGTACTTGCCCCAGACCCACGCGGCGACGACGATGTCGACCGGGCAGGCAGCGGGAAAAACGCCGAGAGAGTGAAAACCGCGGTAGACGACGGGACGGAGATAGCAGTCCTGGAAATCGTTGGCGGCGACGACGTCGACGCAGATCTTCTTGAACTCGTCGGGCGTGTACGGAATCTCCATGCGATAGATGCGGCAACTGTCGTAGAGCCTGCGGATGTGATCGTCGAGCCGGAAGATGGCCGGCCCCTGATTGCGCGTGTCGTAGCAGCGGATCCCTTCGAAAAGGCCGGAGCCGTAGTGGAGGGCATGCGTCAGGACGTGAATCTTCGCGTCGGCGAAGTCGACGAGGAGCCCGTTCATCCAGATCTTTTTTACTTCTTCGAACGGCATCGGAGCCTCCTGATGGGTGGCAGCGGTGGACGGGCAAGCAGCGCGCGCCGGGGGGTGAAGTTGCCGGGAGTATAGGGTCCGGCGTTTCGGCAAGTCAATGCGACAAGCACTGCCATTAGCAAAGGGTTTGCCGAAGCAAAACGGGCCGAAGACTATGCCAGAACCAGCAACGCCATCATGACGATGAGGTAAATATTCGAGGCCATAAACAGGCGCCGCGCCCTGGCCGGCGTGCGGGAGGCCAGGAAGGCGAAACTGGCAAGTGTGAGGGCGGTTCCGGCGATGATGGCTCCGGCCAGATAGATGAACGTGGAAAGGCCGAATAGCGGCGGCAGCACGCTGACGGCGAGAAGGGCGAAGCTGTAGAGTACCGCGTGCCGCGCCGTCTCCTGGCCGTCCCCATCGCGCACGGCGAGCATGGCGAAGCCGCCGCGGGCGTAGTCATCGCGGTACATCCAACTGATGGCCATGAAATGCGGGAGCTGCCAGAAGAAGAGGATGGCGAAGATGATCCAGCCACCGGCGCCGAGCGAGCCGGTCGCGGCCGTCCAACCCATCAGCGGCGGGATCGCACCCGGGATCGCGCCGATGAGCGTGCAGATCGTCGAGACCCGTTTCAGCGGGGTGTAGATGAAGATGTAACTGGTGAGCGTAAACGCTCCGAGCGCGGCAGTAAGCCAGTTCACGGCGACGCCGAGGTAAACGGTTCCGATCACGGCGATGGCGACCGAGAACAGGAGTGCGGCGCGGGGAGAAATGCGGCCGTCGGGCAGCGGGCGGAGCCGCGTACGCCGCATCTTCGCATCGTGATCGCGCTCCACGTACTGATTGAGAGCGTTGGTGCCGGCCGCGACGAGCGCCGTCCCGACGAGCGTGTTGACGAGTAGCGCCCAGTCGACATGCGGCGCGGCGAAGAAGTAGCCGGCCGCGGTGGTGATCAGCACCATCATCACGATGCGCGACTTCGAGAGCTCGAGGTAATCCCGCGAGATGCTGGCGAATCCCGCCGGCCGCGCCAGAGCCAGTACATCACTCATGCCGGCACCTCGGTGACCAGAAGCGCCCCGGCGCCGTGCCGGCGCGTTCGCCAGCCGACCGTGCGCGCCGTAAGCGCGGTAAGGAGCGAGAGAGCCAGCGTGGCCGCGCCCGTCATCACGTGGACGCTGGTGATCACCGGTTGCTTGCCGCTCCAGACGACGTAGCCGCCGAGCGCGATCTGAATCAGCACGACGGTTACGAGCAGGTTCGAGAGCTGCCGCAGCGGATGGCTCGACTCGAACCGCCGCAGACGGATGGCGGTATAGATGATCAGCAACGCGACGCAAACGCCGCCGGCGCGATGGGCGAAGTTGACGGCGATCGCCAGACTGGTGAAGGGCGGCACGAGACGACCAAACGACGTCGGAAAATCAGGAATTGCCAGTCCCGCACCGAGGTGACGCATCGTCGCCCCGATCAGGATCTGGGCGTATGTCACCAAAACCAGCGACGACGTAAGGCCGACTGGCGCGTCGCCCTTCTCCATCGCTCGCGAGGCGCGGAACCATCTCGATGTGAAGAAGGCGATGGCAGTGTTCAGACAGAAGAAGATCTCGGCCAGGCCGGCGTGAGCGATGGAGACGGAGTGCGGAAGCAGCAGGAGCACCGTCACGCCGCCGAGGATTCCCTGCGCGATGACGGCGCCGACCGAGCACCAGCCGAGAATCCGCGCTACGCGCTTCGGTTCGCGCAGTTGCAGCCAGATCGCCTGAATCACCGTCAGCAGGCCGACGGTGGCCGCGATCATCCGGTGGCCGTGCTCGTAGAAGATCCCGCCGACCATCGGCGGCATGACCATCCCGTACGAAAGCGGCCAGTCAGGAACAGCCAGACCGGAACCGGTCGAGGTGACCATCGCGCCCGCGAAGATCAGGAAGAGCGTCGCTCCGGCGACGAGCTTTGTGAAGCGCCGCAGCCACACCGGGGTTTCATCGGAATGCCTCAATGCCTCGGGTGCCGCTTCGAAAGAAGGTTTCATTTCCTAGGAGCCGATGCTGGTCTGCGCCGGCGGCGCGGTGGCCAGCCACTTCCTGAACGTGTCTTTCGAGTGGACGAACAACTGGCCGCGCATCCGGTAATGTCCAAGGCCGCAAAGCTGCGCGCAGGCGATCTCCCACTTGTCGTGCTCCGATCCCGATTCGTTCGTCAGGACCGGCGTGAAGTGGATCGCGATCTCCATGCCCGGAATGGCGTCGGTCTCGACGCGCATCACCGGCAGCTTGAAGCTGTGGATGACGTCCTTCGACGAAACGCGGATGATCACCGGCCGGTTCACTTCGAGATGGAGATCGTTGAGCGTGACGATGTCGTCCTTGGCATGGGGATCGGTCAGATCGAGCCCCAGCGGGTTCGATGACGTAACGAGCTTGATGTCGCGGCGGCCGAAGACACCATCCGGTCCCGGGTACTGAACGTTCCAGGCGAATTGCTCGGCCACGACCCGCAACTCCAGTGGGTTCTCGGAGGGAGACGGTACGTGGGTCCAGCGATACCACATCGGAATGGAGAAGCCGACCAGGAGGATGACTTCGATCACGGCCACGCCGGCCTCGGTGTAGGTGGAGAAGTGGCTCTGCACGCCGTGATAGCTGGCCTTCGGATTGCGTTTGGCGTTGAAGCGCCACAACGTATAAACGAAGAACAATCCCCATCCGACGAACAGCACCAGCATCAGCCAATGCACGTTCGCGCTGAGCCGGTCCAGTTGCGGACCGTGCGCCGAGGCGTCGACCGGCATGAACTGAGCGAGAAATTTTTCCATGACTATTCCCTTCCGGCGCCCGTTAGTGCGCCGCTCCTCCGTCAAGCAGACGGAACGACTCGCGCCGCCGGCGCAACCCTTTGGCGCGCCGCCGGAAGCTCCAGAACATGGCAACGAATCCGACCTGGACGAAGCCGATGACTCCGATCATGAAAATGATGGCGTTGTTCGAGCTCTTCGTCATCGGCGAATTCGGCGCTCCATAACAGACCGGGCAGGCTGACAGGATGGCCGGAACGAGCAACAGCACGGCGGCAATGACGACGAATCGGGTACCGCGGGTCATGGCAGTTCCTTCAGCTTATGAAACACGCGTTTTCCGTACCAGATGAGCGTTGCGCCGCCCACGGCACCGAAGATGATCATGGAGACTGAGAGAGAGCTCCGCGAAACCATGAACTCGCGCACACCCCACACCGCGACATACAGCATCAGAACGACTGACACCGTGATGAAGACGATATGGAAGGCGCGCAGGGACATTTACGATCCGAATGGGTTGGCGTGATGACTGACCGGCAATGTCATCAGAAAGATGAAGAAGATCACGGTCAGAATGAGCACGCCGTAGATGACTTTCTTCTCCGAGAGCAGATGCATGAAGAAGCCGGCCACCAGGAATCCCTTCACCGACGCGATGATCAAGGCGACGATGATGGCGGTGTGGACCGGAAGGTTCAACCCATAGCAGGCGCCGACGGTCACGGCGGTCAGCACGGCCAGTCCGAAGAACACCGTCAGGTACACCCGCATCTCCTTGCGGATCTGCTCCGGGCTGTGATGATGAGCGTTGGGGTCACCGATGCCGGCGTGCTCGTGCACGTCAACGCCAGGTTCCACTGCGGCTGCGGGATCAGTCACGTCGTGCTCCTCCTACATGAGGTACAGAACAGGGAAAAGGAAAATCCAGACGAGGTCGACGAAGTGCCAGTAGAGGCCGACGATCTCGATCCGGTTCGTGTAACGCTCGGGGTCGTGAGCCCACATCTTCGCGCCCGGTCCGAGGAAATAGAGGAAGACGATTACCCCGCCGAGGATGTGCAGACCGTGCAACCCGGTCATCGTGAAGTAGATCGCCAGGAAATTGTTCGTTTTGGGGTAGCGGTGCTCACTGAACTCGTGCCCGTACTCGAAGCCCTTGTTCACGAGAAAGATCAGGGCGCAGAGAACGGTCGCTGAAATATAGATCCGGCCCTTCTTGAGGTTGCCCAGCCGCAGGTGCGACCACGCCATGACCACCGTGACGCTCGACAGGATGAGGACGAACGTATTGAAGGTGGCCAGTTTGACGTTCAGAAACTCATATCCGCGCGGCCACGACTCGGCGCCCGTGCGCAACAGAATCAGCGACGAGAACAGCGCCCCGAACAGCATGACCTCGGAGGCCAGAAACAGCCAGATTCCGAGCTTGCCGTTATAAACGCCGGTATCCGGACGCGGATGAACGTTGTACGGAATCTCCAGCTCTGCATGACCCACTGAAGCGTGCGCGTCCATCAATTCTCCCTCATGGCTACTGCCGTCACCGGCAGAAGACCGCCGCGCGGCTCAGGTTCGACTGCGTCCGGCATGTGCTGCGGAATGAATGCCTCTGTCGCGCCGGGAACGTTGTACTCATACGGACCGCGGTAGACCACCGGCAGGACTTCGAAATTACCATGCGCGAGCGGAGGCGACGTCGTTGCCGCCCACTCCATCGTGGTCGATTCCCACGGATTCGAGCCGAGACCCTCGTCGCGGTGACCCATCGCCGCGGCGATGGCGTTGTAGAAGAAGTTGATGATGAACGGCACCTGCGCGACGAGCAGTCCGATGGCACAGATCGACATGAACGGATTCGTCTGCGCCGCGATCTGCTTGGCGTGCTGATACTGCATGCCGCCGTCATAGAGGCGCCGCGACACACCGGCCAGACCCTGCGCGAACATCGGGAAAAAGACGCCGTTGATGCAGACGAACGAGATCCAGAAGTGGACACGCCCCCAGAAGTCGTTCAGCTTCCGCCCCGTCGCTTTCGGGAACCAGTAATAGATCCCGGCAAACATGGCGAAGATCGTTCCCGGCGCGACGACATAGTGGAAGTGGCCGATGACGTAATAGGTGTCGTGCAGATGGATGTCGGCGGCGGCGAGGCCGAGCGGCAGGCCTGTCAACCCGCCGATGCCGAACATCGGCAGGAAGGCCAAGGCGAACAGCATCGGCGTGGTAAATCGTATCGCGCCGCCCCACAGCGAGATGAAGAGCGAGCTGAGGATGATGACCGACGGGATGGAGATGATCATCGTCGTGGTCTGGAAGAAGGCGCTGATCGTCGTTCCCATGCCCGTCAGGAACATGTGGTGCGCCCACACCACGAAGGACATGAATCCGAGGAAGACGGTGGCAAACACCATCGACTTGTAGCCCCAGAGCGGCTTGCGGGTGCCGTTGGCGATGATCTCGGCCACGATTCCCATTGCCGGGAGAATCAGAACGTAGACCTCGGGATGCGCCAGGAACCAGAACAGGTGCTGCCACAGGAGCGGATTGCCGCCGCCGGCATTGGTGAGCGCCTGGCCGCTGACCACGAGGCCGCTCGGCAGGAAGAAGCTCGTACCGGCGACGCGGTCCATGAGCTGCAGCACCGCGGCCGCCTCGAGCGGAGGGAAGGCCAGCAGCAGCAGAAACGACGTGACGAACTGCGCGTGCACGAAGAAGGGGAACCGCATGTACGACAGCCCCTTGGCGCGCAACTGGATGATCGTCACGATGAAATTCACTGAGCCGAGGAGTGAGGAGGTGATCAGGAAGACCATCCCGATCAACCACCACGTCTGCCCCGCGGACGCAATGACCGACAACGGCGGATAGGAGGTCCAGCCGGATTGTGCCGTTCCGCCGGGGACAAAGAAACTCGCCAGCATGATCATCCCGCCCGGCAGGTAGCACCAGTAACTGGCCATATTCAGCTTCGGGAAGGCCATGTCGGGGGCGCCGATCTGCAACGGGACGAGATAATTGCCGAAGGCGCCCACGGCCAGCGGCACGATCCCGAGGAAGATCATGATCGTGCCGTGCATCGCCCCGAGCTGGTTATAGGCCTCGGGGAGGAGGACCCCGCCGGGCGCGCGCGACTCCCCAAGCAGTTTCATCGCGCTGAACGCCGTTCCCGGCCAGCCGAGCTGCAACCGCATCAGGATCATCAGGCAGAAACCGAGCAGCAGGAACAACAACGCCGTAAAGCCGTACTGGATGCCGATCCACTTATGGTCCGTCGAGAAGACATAGCGGCGAATCCACGGCTGGTGATGCCCGCCATGCTCGCCCCCCTCCTCGTCCTTCATGACGCGCAACGCTTCGCGGAGCGCCTTGTGCGCCTCGTCCGCGTACATCCATTGCGAACCTACCCGGATCTGTCGTCTCAATGCCATGTTCTTCGCTCTTAGCTCTTGGCTGTTAGCTGTTAGGTTTCCGTAACGGACGCTTTCCGATGCCCTTGCAGTTAGCGATCGCCCCTAAGAGCTGACAGCTAAGAGCCAAGAGCTGCTTCTCCACCGTTATCCCTTGAAGGTGAAACTCAGCGCCTTCGACTCCTTGGCGCCGACCGTCACCTTCTGTTCCTGTTGTCCGTACTTCTCATGCCACGCCACCACCGTGTACTGGCCGGGCGGAAGGTTGGGAATCGTGAACGTACCATTCGTCTGGGACACCGCAAAGAACGGATGCGGCATCACGGCCATATACGACTTCATCCAGCCGTGTACGTCGCACTTGATCTTGAACGGTGTCATTTCCACCTTGTCGAGTTTCTTCGTAGAGATCATCCCCTGGACCGGCTGCCCTTCGTTGAATTGGGAGTTGACCGTGGGCAGGGCGTGGATATTGTGCAGGGTGGCGTCGTCATTCCTGATCGCCAGCGGCTGATCGACCATGACGGCGTTGACGTGCGGATGGTACTGGCAGCCCTTCTGGTCGATCGTCACAGGGGTCGACGGCGTGGGAAAACTGCCTTTGATGTCCTTGATGTAGACGAAGACATTGGCAAGCTCTCCGGCCGGACCGACGACCGCATCCTCTTCCGTCGCCGGCGCGCTGCCATGCTGTGACTGGCAATAGGGGTCGGCCGACATCTGAATGGTGTTCATCTTCGGCGCGGTCCCCTCGAACTTCACCAGACCTGTAAGCGTTGCCGCATCCGCCGCCACCGGCGCGGCAACGGGAGCCGCCGCGGGAGCGTTCGAAGCAGTGGCCGCGGTAGTCGTGGTCTGCGTCTCGTCATCTTCTCCCTGGTCTTCCTTCGATGCCTCTTTCCCTTTGCCGCAGGCGATCGAAAAGAGAAGGGTGCTTGCGAACAACATCGTCACGAATTTTTTCATGGTCATTGAGCCTATCTCCTGAATTTCTAACGTCCTGGTCCGCTGCCTGCCGCCGGCGCGCCGCGCTGATTGCGCGTCGATTTCGCGGCCGGCGCCGCCACCGGGGGCAGCGACGGTTGCGGCATCGCCATCGAAGGCACCTGCCCGTCCGGCGAGGCCGTCCGCATCTGTGTAATACCAATGCTCCAGATGTAGTCGCGCAGATAGTCGGTCAGCGCGACGGCATCGCTCATCGTTCGTCTCAATTCCTTCTCATCGCCCTTGAAAAGGGGCAGCAACGTCGCTTTGTACTGCGCGAACTGCGGTGTATCGATGGCCATCGCCAGCGGCGACTGGAAACCGCCCGTCGCGGCATCTCGGGGGAAGTTTGCCGGCATTCTCGTTCCGGGAATCATCTCGTTGGGACGGCGGATCCAATCGGAGATCCATTCGTGGCGAAGCCGCAGGCGCGCCAGCGTCAGATTTGGGGCCAGCGACGCCGTGTCGGCCGTATTCGGCACCGGCGGATTCTCCGGGTTCTGCACCGGCGTGGTGACGTGGCACTGCCCGCAGCGCATCATCGTGAAGACCTGCTTGCCGATCATGACGTTCTGCGCCGTTGGAGTCATGTTGCGCGTCGTATCGAATTCCGAACGCTGCCCTTCCTGCGCGAAGAAGGTGACCAGCGTATTGGTCTCCTCATCGCTGAAATGGAAGGTCGGCATGCGCACGCTGACCCACGGCCGGATCTTCATCACCGTCGGATCTTTGAGAAAGTTGAAGAGAAACGGAGATTGCGCACGCGCACCTTCAGGCGACAGGTCCGGCGGGAAGAAGTTGGCGTCGGCGATCGTAGAGGCGATGGCTCGCCCGCGTCCGTCGACGACGTGACACGCGCGGCAATTGTGCTGCGAGACCCGTTTGCGGCCTTCTTCGATGAGCCGGGTCCGGGCGTCGAGCCCGGCCATCCGGTTCTCGGCCACCTTCTCTTTCGTAAGACCGACGACCACCATGGCGATACGGCGTGCCTCTTCCGGCGTGAGGTGGAAGTTCGGCATCTTCAACTTGTCGTTGTAAACCTTCGTGCGGCGGTCGTCGTAGATGCGCGGATTGCGCAACTTGTTGTAGACCCACGACGGCACGGTATGGATGACGTGCTCCGTCGCACCGTCTTCGTTTTTCCACTGCTCATCGGCCATGAAGCCGAAATCGAAGAGATGAAGAGCTTTCGATCCCTCGACCGTCAGCTCGGTCCCGATCGGTTTCAGACCTTCGAATCCCTTGATGTTGTGGCACGAATAGCAGCCGTACTTCTCAATGGAGCGCTGCCCCAGATAAACGAGCTGATCGCGATCCGCCATCGACTTCAACTTCAACTCCGCATCGCGATCACTAAGCGTGTTGATCAGATAACCCTTGGCCAGATCGTGAACGGCCTTCCTGTCCGCCGGACGGATCGGTGTATTCATGAAGCCCGGTTTCTGCATGGTGAGCAGGTAGGCCGTCACGTCGGACGCCTCCTGATCGGTGAGCCGCAATGACGGCATCGGCGCATCCGCGTAATAGGCCTTCGGGTTCTTGATCCAGTTGTAGATCCAGGCCGCGTTCGCCTTCGTCCCCACGCCGGTGAAATTGAAGCCGTAGTTGCGCTCCAGCGGGAAGTCCTCGCGCTTGGCAAGGCGCATCCGGCCCGTCTTCTCGTCCTTCACCTGCTCGGTATCGATATGGCAGCCCAGGCAGCCGACGCTGCCGACGATCTGTTTGCCACGGGCGGCATCGCCGGCTCCGGGGGGCGACCAGGGACGATGCGTGGACTTGTCGAAGAGGTAGCTGACGATGGCGTGGATCTCGGCGTCCTGAAGCTTGATGTTATGCGCGCGTTCCTGCGGCGGCACGACACTGGGGTCAACGATGTTGCGCTGATAGAAAAACGACGGCATGCGCGTCGTCGACCGGAAGTTGTGCGGCTCGCTGATCCAGCGGAATGCCCACTCCGGCGTGGTCTTCTCCGCGATGCCGCCGAGGTCAGGTCCAGGCTTGCGAAGATCCGAGAAGCGCCAGTTGTTAATCTTGTGACAGGCGTAGCAGCCGTAGAGCTCCACGGTCTGCGTGGCCCTGGTAATGTCGTCGCCGCGGTCGACGCTCATCTGTCCCGAGTGGCACTTGATGCATCCAGCCTCGTAGTAATGCCGCGGATACATCGGCGTCTCGATGAACTCATTCTCTTCGTATCCCCAATTGCGCTTTTCGAAGTCGCGCGGCAGCGGAAAGAAGCCGCCGCTGAGCATGGTCCGCTCCGCCCAGCGATGTTCCATCCTCGGGCTGGCCGGTGTGTGGCCGGCCCGGCCGAATTCGGTGGCCCGATCCTGGCCGCGGTGGCAAACAGTGCATCCGTACTCGAGAAGCGGATGCACGGACGCCGAGCCGACGAAGAGATCGAGCTTCGGATGGGTGCGCCACGGATTGAGGATGTCGGCAGGAGCATCCTGAATCCGTTTGAGCTGGGCGATGCGGTCTTCCGTCTCCTTGCGCTTTTCCTGGGGGATTTCGTACGCGTCGAGCTTCTGCTGCAACTCCTGGGAGAGCCGGGCTGCTTCCGTCTTTGACTCCCATCCCGGCGTGTCGATGGCGCGGTGGCAGGTCTGGCAGCGATCGACCCGCGGTACGTTCATGTAGTTCATGTCGATCGACAGATCGTTCAGAACGACCTGATCGATCTTGATCACCGGGTTGATGAAGTCGAGCATCGGCTGGCTGAGAATCCAGTTCGTGCTGAACCGGTCCATGTCCACGAGGTTCAACTGTTTGGTCAGCAGGTCCACGGAAGCCGTCAACTCTTTTCTCTTATCCTCGGCATCCTTGATTTTCTTCAGCCACTGGTCGACGTTTGCCTTTGCGGCATCGCGCTGGCGCGTGACCTCCTGCAGGCGGACGTCCAGGGCAGCGAGATGCTTCGTCTGACGTTCGAATTCGGCCTGCTGCTGGGCGGCGTCGGACCGGTGCTGCACGACGGAAGCCTCCGTGATGTAGCGCTGCGCGTCGAGGTTCGCCTTGGCGAAGCGGTAGTCCTGATCGGCGCGATAGTGGTCCCCTTCCATCGCGTCGAGCGCCTTTTGCGCGGATAGATACTGGTCGCGATGCGCCGCCAGGTCCAGACTGTTCCTGTGCGTCTGCTCGCCGAGGTTCGTCAGCAGTTGCTTGTTTTCCGAGGAGCTGGCGAGCTGCATCTCCTGGACGATGCGCTCACGCTGCATGCGCATGAACTCGAGCTGGAACCACTTCCAGCCACGGATGTAGTCGTAACCGACGATAAGACCGGTGACCACGAGCAAACCGAGGCTCGACAGGGCGAATATCCAATTCAGCCTGCGAATCGAGTAATTGTGAGGGATCGGCTCTTGTGGCTTCATCGGTTCTACGGCGCCCTCAGACGTTGAAGAAAATCTCCTGGATATGGAGGATGTATTTCAGATTGAACAGCCAGCGCAGCACCATCTTGATCGGCAGCGACATCATGATCAGGAAGAGATAGGCGCCGACGTAATAGCGGGCCGCCCCCATCTTGTTATAGAAGCGGCGGAACGGTCCGGCCGCCATCACCGGCGGAAGACCGAGGTAAACACCAATGAGTCCAAGCCCGAAGATCTCACGGATGATCCAGAGTTTCGGCAGCGATGTGCCCAGAACCTTCACCCACATCAGCTCCGACAGATCGACGTTCACCAGCGGTACGAGCTTGTTCGGATCCCAGAATTCATAGGGGCCGAAGAAGTTCCAGTTCGGGCCGCGCAGGAACGTTCCCGTGATGATGAGAAACGACCAGAGCACGAGAAAGCCATAAAGAAAGACGCCGATCTCCCATTTCCGTTCGCGGAAGGAGTAGTAGCCGTTTCCCTTTGGATTCGTATCGATGTACGGGATGGCCATAAGACCGACGATGATCAGCGTCGGCAGTACCACTCCCGCCAGCCAGGGGTCGAAATAGACCAGCATTTCCTGCAGGCCGAGGAAGTACCACGGAGCCTTGGCGGGATTGGGAGACGACGTCGGATTGGCCGCCTCTTCCAGCGGCGCGCGCAGAACGACCGACCAGACGATCATCACGATCGTCAGGAGGATCATGCAGAGCAATTCGGTATAGACGAGATCGGGCCAGGTGAAAAGCTTCTCGTCCGACTCCGTCTTCTCCCAGGGAATGCCGCCTACGGCGATCTGGGTGTCGTTGAGGTAGGCCTTCCGAAGCGCCACCCAGGTAAAAAATCCGAGAAGAAAGATCATCGCCACGATAGGCACGTTGTCGGGCTTCGCCGCGATGAGAAAGAAATTCGGATCGAGCATCGACAGGCCGAACGCCAGCGCGCCGATGACGAACAGCCGAAGGCCGACCTTCGTATCCCACAACCGTCCGCCCAGCCGGGCCAGTGCGAAAAGGATCAGGAGATAGGCAACGCCGAGATAGAGCAGCGGCGGCACGAAAATCCCCAACACCAGCATGAAGACGCCCAGGCCGATGAAGGCCATTCCGCCCACGGCCTTGATCCGGCCGCCCAGCAGATTGAAATAGATGACGAGCGCGAAAATCGAAGTCAGCAGGGTGAATGAGATCGACCCTGCTGACAGTACATTGATGAAATCCTTGATGAAAGTCATCGCGCGCTCGTCCCGCTACAGCGGACCCGAGATGCCTCCGTCTTTTCGAACTCGCCAGAAGTGAATGGCCATCAGGAAACCGGCCGCGAGAGGAATCACGACGCAATGCAGGACATAGAAGCGCAGCAGCGTCGCGGCCCCGATCGACCGCCCGCCGATGAGCGCAAAGCGGGCATCGTCACCCGCATGAATAAGTCGTATATCCCCCAGCTTCACCAGGCCCGACATGGGCCCCTCATTACCGGCACCGGGAGAGGCGCGAGCCATCGAAGAACCGACGGTGATGGCCCAGATCGCAAGCTGATCCCATGGGAGCAGATATCCCGTGAACGAGAGCAGCAGCGTCAGAACGAGCAGGATAACGCCGACGTTCCAGTTGAACTCACGAGGCGGTTTGTACGAACCGGTCATGAAAACACGGAACATATGCAGCCAGACAGCGATGACCATGGCGTGCGCGCCCCAGCGGTGCATCTCGCGCATGATCCCGAACGGTGCCTGCTCGCGCAGGTCCATGATGTCGGTAAAGGCATACTCGATGGTCGGCCGGTAGTAAAACATCAGCAGCAGGCCGGTCACGGTCTCGACGAGGAAGAGGAAGAAGGACGTCCCGCCCATGCACCAGGTGTAGCTCATGCGCACGCCGGAGCGGCGGACCTTGACGGGATGAAGATGGAGAATCAGCGATCCGAGCACCGCCAGTACGCGCTTGCGGTTCGTGTTGGGGATGCCGACCCGGAACACTGATTTCCAGATCTGCGAATTGACGATGCCTTCCTGGAGTCCTCGTAGATTCGCCATTGTCTCCTCGGCTGTCGGCTACCGGCTGAGAGCCGGGAACTACAGCTTGATGAATGCCTCGGGGTCAGTCCACTCCCCCCGCTCCTGATGGTATTGCTTCGATTTGTCGACCACGATCTGCCCGTCAGCGATGTCGATGAAGATCTTGGCCCGTTCGAGCGGACGCGGAGTCGGTCCCTCGAAATTGATGCCGGACTTGTAGTAGCCGCTGCCGTGGCAGGGGCACTTGAATTTATTCTGCGTCGGAAGCCAGTTCGGTGTACACCCGAGGTGCGTGCAAACCGTGATCAGCGCGTAAATGATCTCCTCGGTGCGGACGATCCAGATGCCGTACTTGTCCTTCCAGCGCTCGTCGACCTCTCCGACCGAATAGTCGGCCGGCAGACCGGCCTTGAACTTCTGGACGGGCTCGAAGAGGACGTTGGGGAAGAGGAAGCGGAGAAGTACCGCGCTCAGCCCCCCGAGCGCAGCGGCCAGGGCCACCCAGGCCGTGGTCAGGACAACGGGGAAACTGCGGCGCGAGATCTCGCCCTGTTCGCGGATCTCAGCAGCCGCGCTCCCCGCAAGGGGAGTCTTTGGAACCATCTGATATGGCGTGATTTCGTCAGACATCCGGGGTTTTGAAGGTGCCGAACGTGCCCGCTCCGGCGCGGGCGTAAATATCTGCTTTTCGGCAACCGCTGTCAACGAAAAAGGTGACAGGCACGGAAGGTCGGAAGATGGTTGCCGAGTTGCTGGGGTGCTTGATAAAACGTATCAAGTCAGCAACTTACACGCGCATCATTTCCCGATCTGCGCCAACGCCTGCTTTGCGGCGGCGCGGACGGGCAGGCTTGGATCGCTCGTAGCGATCCGTTGCAGGTCGGGAGCGGCATCGTGGCCGGCCAGCCTGGCATAGGTCGACATCGCCACGATCATGGCATCTTCCTTCTGGTCTTCGCGCATGGTGGCGACGCGGTTCAGCCGGGAACGGTCGAGGATCTCGCGCAGAGGGGCGAGGGCGCGCTTGTCGCCGAGCCGGCCGAGGGCGATGGCGGCATTCCAGCGGACATCGGGCGCCTCCTCCTGCAGACCGTTGACCAGAACCGGAACCGCGCTGGCGTCGCCGATCGCTCCGAGCGTGTAATAGGCCGTGGCGCGGACATCCTTGTCATCGTCCGAAACCGCCTGTGCGATACGCGGAACCGCGGCAGGGTCGTGGAGCTCTCCGAGAGCCATGAGAGCGTAGATACGGTTGTCGACGTCGCGGTCGTTGAGTCCGTCGAGCAGCAACGGCGTGGCCCGGCGGTCGCCGAGCGTTCCCAGCACCATGCCGAGGTAACGGCGGATGCGCGGATCGTCGGTCTTTGAATTGGCGTACAGCGTGGCCACGTTCTGCTCGAGGTTCGGATAGCGCTTCGCCTCGCCGCGCTTGAGGGACTTCGAGAGCTGATACGCCGCCTGCCACCGCTCGTGCGAGCTTCCTGAACGGATGGCGTTGAGATAGTCGGGGATGGTCTGCTCGTCCGTCGCCAGCTTCCCGAAGAGGAAGAAGATCAGGACGGCGATGAGAACGATTCCGAGGGGAAAGACGACGAACTGGAAGAGGATCGTTTTGGGCGATTCTTTAGGGACGTCGGCTGACGCGGGAGTCGGGGGTCGGGGGCCGGGGGTCGTATTTGGCGCGGTCTCCGACTCCCGACTCCCGATTCCCGGCTCCCCACTCAACGGCCGGTTCCCATCACCACGAAGTCAGGCAGATAGGTCTTGAGCTGCGTCGGCGCTTCGGGGACGACGATGGCGTCCTTGTCGCAGACAGATTCGCAGAGCCGGCAGGCTACACACTTTTTCTCGTCGACGAAGGCGATCTTGTAGTGGTTGGCCACCGTCTCGTCGTTCGGGTCGATCATCTTGATGCACTCGAACGGGCAGATATCGACGCAGAACTCGCATCCGGTGCAGAGCTCCTTGATGACTTCGGCTTTCGGGATCTCTTTCGGCTTGACGCGGGGGATGAACTCCCCGTGTTGGTTCTGGATGGCGTCGACCGGACAGTAAATGCCGCAGACCGAACAGTCGATGCAACGCTCCGGGTGGATGTAGTACATGCCGCGGGCCGCGCCCCAGATGGTGTTCGTGGGGCACTTGACCTCGCAGACGCTGCAACCAATGCACTTGTCAGTGATGAAATGAGGCATGGGGGGCGAGTTTACCTTACCAGTGCAACCATCGCACGGTCGTTGATGAACAGTGGCTTGATGATGCGGCGTTCCCGGATCAGGATACCGAGCTCCGGCGCGGCGCGCTCACCAGTCCAGTAGAACGCGCCGGTGGGTATCGGAACTTCCGGCCGCGGCAGCGCCCGCCAGCCGGGATGTTCGCCCTGCTCCGGAGGAAAGGCAGCGACGCGCTCATGTCCGTTCATCACCGTCTCCAGGTAGCAGTACCCCGAGGCGACGACGGTCTCGTTCGCCGGGATGCTGGCGGCGATCCATCGAGCGGCCTGACGGTAGGGGTCGGGCGGGCGGTTGACGTGATCGATGATGCCGAGCGCGGTCCAGAGGGTGCCGATAGCGATCAACGCTGTCGTCAACGCCAGGCGGAAGCGGTTGTTCCGCAGCGATTCGGCCAGCCAGAGCACCAGCGGCGCGGCGATGACCGACTCGAATCGCATCGGAACGTACACGCGCAAGGCGATGGCCAGGATCAGCGGGACGAGCACCATGAACAGGTAGCGGTTCACGCGCACGGAAAGTGCTAGCGCAACCGCGCCGATGATCGCCAGCACGAGCGGCGGGCGAACGAATAGCGCATCCGGCCAGTTCGTGGCCATCCACGCGCGCGCCCCGGCGGGTTGGTGCAACGCCAGCCAGAATCCGGGGATGTAGAGGAAGACCGCGAGCAGCAGCGCGAAGAGCCGCCGGGCAACCGGCGTGCTTCCGATGAGGAGCAGCGGGAAGAACAGGACGCCGTAGTAGTGGCTGTACGCCGCTGCAACCAGCAGCAGCGCCGCAAGCATCGGCCTCTCCCGATCGACCGCAAGGATTGCCAGCGTCACGAACATCGCACACAGCGCATAGGCACGGGCGTCTGCCGCGATGAGCACCGCGGGGGGAAGCACCGCCAGCAGCAACGCCGCGGGAGGCCGGCCCAGGACGAAGATCACGACGAATGCGATCGCCGCGCAGACGAGCGACAGAAGGCGGGTCGCTTCGACCGATGGGTCGCCCAGTAGATGGACCGCGAAATAGTAGAGCGGCGGGCCGGAGTCGTGCTGTAGCGCGGAGAGAATCACGGCGAACGGCCTGCCTGCGATCCAGCGCGTGAACAGCTCGTCGAAGAACGGCGCGCGCAGAACGAGGAGAGGAAGTCGGGCGACGAGGAAGGTCAGAAGGCAGAGGGCAGAAGGCAGAAGGATGAAGAATGAAGGTTCAGTGCCTTCTGCCTTCTGCCTTCTGCCTTCTGCCCTTCTCACACCGCGAGCAGCTCCGAGATCGTCTTGATCAGATGCGACGACTGGATCGGCTTGGAGATGTAGGCGTTCGCGCCGAGGGCCAATCCGCGCTCGCGGTCTTCCTCGGCACCTTCCGTCGTGATGATGACGATCGGGATGTTGCGAAGCTGCGCATTCTGGCGCACGAGCGAGACCAGTTTGAGGCCGTCCATCACCGGCATGTTGATGTCGGTCAGGATCAGATCGATCTTCTCCGGACCGGAGAGTTTCTTGAGCGCATCCACGCCGTCGACCGCCTCGATGATCCGGGCGTTCTTGAACCGCTTGAGCGAGAACGAGATCAACTGACGCATGGTCGGCGAGTCTTCGACAACCAGAAAGTTCGCGTTCTCAAGTGGCACTATCGGACCCTCACGATGTGGTTGTCAGCAGGTCGAGGAAGCTCTGGATCGTGTTCAGCTTCCTCTCCGACTGCGAGTAGAGTTTCGAGGAGAAAATCGCCGTCGCGGCATGCGCGGCAAGGAGCGAGAAGAGCTCGTAGTCGACGGCCGAGAACGAGTCTTTCTGCTGGAGAAGTTTGTAGATGACCACCAGGCCGATGACGTGCTCCTTGATCTTGAGCGGTACGGCGGCGAGCGGCTTTTCGAGCGTCACCCTGCCACCGTTTTCCATGTCCTGGTTGATGTAGTAACTCTCGCCCGTCTTGGCCACGCTGCCGAGAACGCCGTCGCCGAGGCGTGTCGAGATGGTCTCGATACCGGGCATGACGTCCTCGCCCTCCGAGGCAATCGTCTTCAGCTCGTTGGTCTTCTCATCGAGCAGCAGAATGGCAAACGATTCCGCGCCGATGAGATTGATGACGATCTCCTGCACGATCTGGATGACTTCCCGAAAGTCGAGCGTGGAGTGGAGCTGGTAGCTGGCGACGTAGAGGTTGGCGAGGTTGTTGTTCTGTTCTTCGACTTCGATGTAGCGGTTGGCGAAGTCTTTGTTCTCTTCTTCGACTTCCTTGAACCTCTGCGCGATGCGGCGGTTCTCCTCGGTGAGCTGCTGGACCTCGGCGCGCAGGCGCTGCACCTCTTCGTCGAAGCCGGCCGTCGACTCCGTTTCCAGCGAGGCGAGGCGATAGCGCAAGCGCTGGTTTTCCCGAAGTAACTCTTCGGTAAATTCCTTACCCTTGTTGAACAGCTCGAGAAACTTCTCAGCTCTTTCTTCGGTCATGGGACTCTCTCGGACGGACGCGACGGGAGATTAGCACACGGGAGTGGCCGGTGGGAGCGGCCGCCGAACATGCGACGGGCGCTACAATGAGCCATCTTTAATCATCAATGGAGCCTGGCATGACGACGGAAGCAGATCCGGTCCTGGACCGACTCGAGGATCAGATCTCGTGGTACGACCGGAAGAGCATCAGCAACCAGCGGGCGTACAAACGGATCAAGATGACCGAGATCATCGCGGCGGCGGTGCTTCCGTTCATCGGGGCTCTCAATACCAACCTGCCGTATTTCGGATGGTGGACGGGCGGCCTCGGCGTGCTGATCACGGTGCTCGAAGGAACGCTCCATCTGAATCAGTACCAGCAGAACTGGACCGCGTACCGCTCGACTTGCGAGTCGCTCAAGCACGAGAAATACGTGTTCCTGGCGAAGGCGTCACCCTATGCAGGCGTGGCCGACCCCCGGGCTCTGCTGGCCGAGCGCGTCGAGTCGCTGGTCTCCCAGGAGCACGCCAAATGGGCGTCGTCCCAGCAGGAGAACACGAAGGCGAAACCGCCCGCCGCCTGACGCGCGACGCTACCCCGTGCACAGTCTCTGAATCGCCCCCGGAATTTCCCCCAGAGGCAGCACCTGATCGACGCAACCCGTCTTGATGGCCTCGTTCGGCATGCCGAAGATGATGGCGGTCTGCGGTGACTCGGCGATGGTCCGTCCGCCGCCCTCGCGGACGCGGCGGATCGCTTGCGCGCCGTCGTCGCCCATGCCGGTCATGATGATGGCAACCAGGCGCTCGCCGCACGCCTCGCCGGCAGAGATGAGGAGACGGTCGACCGATGGCGCGTAGAGATCGTTGACCTTCGCCGGGAACGTCCGGATCTGCAGTCCCTCGGCTGTACGGCGCACCTCCATCTGCATGCCGCCGGGAGCGACGTAGACCGTTCCGTTCTCGAGCATCTCGCCGTCGTCGCCCTCTTTCACGGTGTAGTTGGTGAGCTTGTTGACGCGCTCGGCGAAGAGACGTGTGAACGCCTGCGGCATGTGCTGGGCCACGACGATCGGAATCGGCAACATCGGCAGGTTCTGGAAAACGTACTGCAGCGCGGGCGGGCCCCCGGTGGAGCAGCCGATGGCCACGAGCTCGATGCCCCCTTCGCAGACCGCCGGCGGCTCCGCTTCACGCGGCGCGGTCTCCTCCTGCTCGGTGATCCGCCGTCGCAGGTTCTCCATCCGGATCTCGGCGACCTGCAGCACTTTGGCGACGAGGTCACGCTCGATCTCCTCGAGCCGGGGCGAGACGCGTCCGCCGGGCTTGGCGATGAAGTCGATCGCGCCGAGGTCCAGCGCCTTGAAAACACTGCGGTCGCTCGAACGCGACGAGACCGCGATGACCGGCGTGGGCAGGTTCGCCATCAGCCAGCGCAGGAAGGCAAAGCCATCCATCACCGGCATCTCCAAGTCGAGCGTGATCACGTCCGGCTTGTGCTTCATGGCCTGCTTGATGCCGTCTTCACCGTTGACGGCCGTGGCCACGACCTTGATTTGCGGCGACGACTCGAGCATCCGCGAGATGGTCACGCGGTTGTAGGCAGAATCATCGATAACGATGGCACGAAGGGGACGGAGCATGGACGCGGCATCCTACCAGCGCCGCGCGAGGTGATGATGTGTCAGGGGACTGCTGCCCCGTCCGGCAGCGCGAAAATGACTGAGATGTTTCCGCCGCAAATGTCATCGGCGCGGCGCTGCGGTCGATTCCGTCTGCAACTTTTCCCGCGCTCAGGTGTCTTCTGACTGAATCGATGGACGAACTGGCCACGACGTATGAGGCGGAGTACCCGGTGATCGTCCGCTTCGCCGAAGGAATGCTCGCCGGAAACGGAGACGGTCACGACATCGCCCAGGAAGCCTTCCTGCGATTGCGCAAGAGTGACGTTCCCGCGGGTCGCATCCGCTTCTGGCTTCTTCGCGTGGCCAGGAATCTGGCACTGAACGAGTTGCGCCGGCGGCGTCGGCTTGAACGCATACGGCTTCTCTTCCCGTGGATCGGGAGAGCGGATGATCCATACGAGACGGCGGCACAAAACGAGATCACGAGAAGACTGCACGACTGCCTCAATCTGCTCCCACCCGGACTTCGCGCGCCTCTGCTATTGCGCGAATGGGAGTCGATGACGTACGGCGAGATCGCCATCTCCCTCGACGTGTCGGTAGCGAAAGTGAAGAGCGACCTTCATCGCGCACGGCAGCGTCTCCGCGAAACGATGAACCGAGGTGAATCATGAACTGCCCCGATCACGAAACTCTCTCCGCATTTTTCGATGGCGAAGCACCCGATGCCCGAGGCCACGTCGCGGCGTGCGGCGAATGCCGCGCGTTTCTCGATGACCTGGCAGCCATCCGCGAAGCGGTCATTGCTGCGAGGCCGGCGCTCGGGAGCCGGGAGTCGGGGGTCGTAGAGAGATCCTCCTCGGTTGGGGTGGATGCCTCTGCTCCGACCCCCGACCCCCGACTCCCGACTCACCGGCTCCGGCGTCTCCCGATTCTCGCCTTCGCACTGTTGCTGCTCGTCCTGCTGGCCATCCCGGCACTGCTCCTCCTCCATCCCAGGAATCGGGACGAAGGGGCGTTCAGCAAGTACGACTCAGGAGGACGGGCGGCGATCTATCTGAGAGGCCGCGAATGATGCGACTGGCTATCTTCGCGCTTCTGTTCGCCACCGCGGTACCGCGACCGATGGATCGGATCCGATTCACAGTGCGATGCATCGAGGAGAGCAAGGGAGCGCATCGGACGCTGTACGAAGCGGACGTCGACGGGCCGCCGGGAACCGATTTCCAGCTTCACATGCGCGATCAGGGCTTCGCTCTCGATGCATCGTTCGTCAACGAGCTGACCGCATCCGGGAAGCTCGATATCCGCGCCAGCCTCACCACGCGCCGCCGGTACGGTTCATCCCGGGCCGGCCTGCCTCTTTGGGAGGAGGACAGCCAGGAGCGCCGCTTTATGGCCGGCTTCGATCAGGAGATCGCCATTCTGCCGTTCGGCGGCGCCGGGAAAGCGGGGTTGCTGAAGTTCGTGATCGTCCCCGAACGCTCCTCCGGCTCCGGACCTCTGCGCATCCACATTAACGACATTCGGTCGAACGGCGCCATCACCGTCGATGCCGTCCGGGTGCCGCACTGGTACGCCGTGGAGGCCGAGGTCGACGAAGGAGGCGCGGTCGTGGCGCGCGCCCGGGGCAGAATCTTCGCCGGTACCAAAGGCACGCTCGTGCTGCCGGCGGCCGGCTCTCTCACCATCGTCCCACGAAGCGTTGAACATGCCGACCCGTGGCGCTACACCGACGTCACGCTGGCAAGAGAGGCGTTGGGTCACGGAACGCGTGCCGTCGTCTGCCGAAGCGCATGGCAAACCCTCCCGATCGACTCCAAACGGAGCGTGCGCATTCGCGTGGCTCCCGAGCTCACAGAACCGAAAGAGGAACCCTGTTCATGAGAAGACTCGTCATCACCTTCGCGGCAGCTCTCCTTCTTGCTCTGCCGCTCGCGGCCGATGTCGCAACGCAGCACCTCGTGCGCCTCAGCGAGTCGTTCCGCATGGCGGAGCTTCTGGGTCCGCGCGTCTGGCCCGGGTTCACGGCACAGGACAGTCCCGTCATCCTCATCGACGGCGAGGTCGAATATCTCCTCAACAGCCAGGATGGGGCGCAAGGGTTCACGGCCACCATCCAGACCTTTCGCGGCAGGAGCGTCTTCTCACGTCCTCGCGTTTTTCCGCCGGGACTCCAGGCGAGCTTCCCTGCCATCGGTCGTCCCGCCGTCGTCATCGGCACGCCGGAAGGGACGAAGACCGAGCCCGCGATCTGGACGATCGTCGTTCTGCACGAGCTGTTTCACGTCTATGCCTTTACCAGGGGAGAGGTCGAGAAGGTTGCATCACTCGCCATCGGTCCGTCGAACGACGGGCAATGGCAGTTGTCGTATCCGTTCCCCTACACCGATGCGCGAATCCGGAGGGCAATGCACGTGACCGGCCGCGACCTCTACCGCTGCATCGAGAGCGATAACGGACTGCCGTACGAATCGAACGTCGCCGACGAGGCCGTCCGGACACTTGGCGATCTGCTCGACGCACTGTATCCAGGGAGTAAGAACTACGCCTACCTGAAGTTCGTCGTGACCAAAGAGGGCGTCGCGCGTTATTTCGAATACCGCATCGCCGAGCTGGCAGCACGCGACTACCAACCCACCGCCGCCTATGCGTCGCTCGACGGCGCCGATGCCTTCGGCCGGGCCTGGGCGAGTTACTACAAACTGATGCCGTTCCAGATCAAGCAACTCGGCAATGTCTCGCAATCACGCAACGAGTTCTATAACTTCGGACTGGGAATGGCGCTGGTGCTCGACCGGATCGAGCCGGCCTGGAAGGAGAGGTACTTTGACGCCAGAGTGTGGCTGGACGACTTGCTCCACGACGCTACGCGGCAGGGAAAAGGGGCAAACGTCCGTCCATACGTGTTGTACGCCGAATCGTCGACGACGACGGCGCGGAGAGTGGACGCGCATCCTGCCCGCGCCGCATCACGCCGGCCGCTGGAGCCGCTGATCGTCCCTGAAAGCGAAGTCGATGACGGTGTTGCTCGGCGGGAATGAGGATTCGCACATAGTGGGCTATCATCATTGCGATCACCACACAGGAGGAGCGCATGTCACGTCGTTCGATGGTTGGCATCGGCATTGTCTGTCTCACGTTTGTCATCGTGATCGCACTCCTCAAATTCATCGCCTATCACGGCGTGACCGAGCAGCAAGTCCGCTATGATTCCATCCCGACAGGTCAGTCCGATACGCTGGTCGTTCTGGTACATGGAATAGGAAATCGAGGCTCAATCGAAGAGGTAACACAACTGGCCAAGGTGACTTTTCCGTCCGCCCATCTCCTCATCCCGTCGTACGATCGCAACCCGTTTTCCAACGCTAGCGCAACCGTGATTTCGACAGCGATCGAGACGACGGTCACCGAGCTCGATCGTAGAAACAACTACAAGCGAATCGTTCTCGTCGGGTACAGCGCTGGCGCAGTGCTGGTGCGCAAGGTTTATCTATGGAGCGCGGGGCAGGAAGAAGATCGGCCGGTGGGCAGTAAACTGGGAGTGCAACCGTGGGCCGGTCGCGTCGAACGTATCGTGTTGATCGCCGGCATGAATCGCGGGTGGTCAGCTGATGATGTAAGAGGTTTTTGGAGTCGACAGGTGGTGAAGAGCGCGTTGTGGCTCGCGCGAATCAGCGGTACGGGTCATTTGATGCGCTCGATGGAGCGTGGGTCGCCATTCATCGGAAACATGCGGATTCAGTGGATACGTCTGGCCCGGAGCGGAGCCTCCCTTCCGATGGTGGTCCAACTGATAGGCGGGAGAGATGCCGTCGTATCGCCCGCTGACAGCCGCGATGTCGCCGCGCACGCTGGCTTTCTCTTCATCCCCGTCGGTGGCGAGACTGACCATACCGAGATCTTGAAGTTTAACCAGCACAGCTCTGATCCTAACGCCCGTTTTGCAGGGGACATTCGCTATCGAGCTGTTCGAACGGCACTCTCAGAACTTCCGGAAGAAGTAAGGAAGGTCGCAAGGCCGTTGCCAGACGACTCACGCGAGGACCCTTCTATTACGCGATACGTATTCGTCAAACACGGTATTCGCGATTTCGGCGAGTGGACCGAACGAATTGGCGACGAGATCATGAAACGTGATCACACAGCTCGCGTCGATGCGAGTCACTACGACTACTTTCCCATGGGTGCGTTTCTCCTCTTTAACGCGCGGCAATCACATGTCCGCGAACTCGTCGACGCGTACACCGAGGCACTGGCTAAATATCCTAACGCCCAGTTCGACTACTTCGGCCACAGCAATGGCACGTACCTTCTTGCCAGCGCACTCGATCGGTATCCGACGATACAGTTCCACCGCGTTGTCTTCGCGGGGAGCGTCGCGCCGATCGCCTACGACTGGGGATCGAAGATTCGGAATCATCAGGTCGTCGATGTTGTGAATATCGTTGGGTCGGCGGACTGGGTGGTCGGTATTTTCCCTCACCTCTTCGAGCTGCTCGGCGATGTCTTCGGACGGTCGACGAAAGGAATGTTTGATATCGGGGCCGCGGGCTTTCGTGGGTTTGCTGTGGCCGGAGACGTAGTTCACAACGTCTACTACGCCGCAGGTACGCACGACGCGGGCTTCGGCGACCATATGGCAAATGTGCCGACAATCGTCAACTATCTGCTTGATCTGTCGCCCAGCGTTCACTTAACTAATGAGGTAGGTAAGCCATCCTGGTTCGTTGACCTCTTTTCTAAGCTTTGCATCCTGATCTGGGCATTGATTCTCGGGACGCTTTACATCGGCGGCGCTGCACTGGCAAAGGTGACCTGGCGGGGAGCACTCCGACCGAGATTGAGCTGGACCTGCTATGTCGGCGTGCTGCTTGTCATTCTGAACTTCATCTGATGTACCACGAGGTGCCACCCCTCACTTCTGATACACCATGTCGTTCTTCAGATGCCGCAGCTTGAACTGCGTCGAGAGCGAGATCAGCGACTCGCTGTGGCCGAGCAGGAGGTAGCCGGTGTCGACGAGGCGGTTGTAGAAGTTCGTCACCACCACGCGCTTCGAGACGTCGTCGAAATAGATGATGACGTTGCGGCAGAAGATGACATCGAGATGGCCCAGGAGCGAGACGCGGGCCTCATCGTAGAGGTTCAGCCGGCCGAACGAGACGCGGTTGCGGATGTCGTCGTGGATCTGCCAGGAGCCATCATCGTTCCGCGTGAAGTATTTCTCGCGCAGATGCACCTCGGTTGCGCGGAAGGCGCTCTCGCGGTAGTGGCCTTTGCGCGCCTTGGCCAGGACCTGCTGGTTGATGTCGCTGGCAAAGATCTCGAAGGCGGCGTGCGCGTAGTGTCCCGATTCCGACAGCAGCATGGCGATCGAATATGGTTCCTCCCCCGATGAGCATCCGGCCGACCAGATGCGGACCTTCTTCACGCTCTTGCGCTCGAGGATCTCGGGAACGATCTCGTCGGTGAAGGCCGTTAGCTGCGCCGGCTCGCGGAAGAAGTAGGTCTCATTGGTGGTGACGAGGTCGTAGATCTGATCGAACTCGGCCTCGGCGCGCGGGTCATATTGCAGAAAGTAGAAGTATTTCTGGAACGAGTCGAAGTTCAGCTCCCGCGCCCGAGGGGAGAGGCGTTTCTGCAGAAGGTACTTCGAGGTATCCGAGAACCACATCCCCGTCCGCTTGTAGATCTGATCCCGCATCAGCCTGAACACGTCGTCAGGCAGATCGAGATGATGGTTCAGGGACAGATTGAATGTGGACATAATGCAGGGATGAGCGACGAGAGACGAGGGGAATGGGCCCTCGCCCCTCGTCCCTCATCCCCTCTCTTTCATCGCCTGCAAAATCGCCGCGATCACTATCTCGCGCCGGCTGTCGGCCGTACGCCACGCCTCCTCCAGGAGATCGCGATAAAGCTGTTTGTGTCGGACGAAGAGGTCGGAGACCTCGTCGAGGATGGCGCTGTTCTCGAGCGCCCGGAACAGGTACGGAAACGACTCGCGGTCGGGGAGCTTGTCGAGCGCCAGGACGGCCGACTGCTGCACGTACGTGTCGGGATCCTGCAGCGCGGCGTAGAGCGCCGGCAGTGCCGTCCGGTCGCCGCGGACCGCGACGGCGGTCACCGCGGCGGCACGGATGCGCCAGTCGTCATCCGTCGTGGCGAACATGAGGTAGTCGAAGACCTCCTCGCCCGGCACGCGTCCGAGGGAGAGGATGGCCGCGCGGCGCACCTCCAGATCCGACTCGTGCGCGCAGTTGAAGAGCACCCCCTTCACCCGCTCGTCGCCCGACTTGCCCAATGCTTCGATGGCCGCGATGCGCACGGGCGGCAGGTCGGTATCGAGATGATGAACGAGCGGCTCGATGGCATCGCGGTGACGGTACTCGCCGAGCGCCTGCGCGGCGGCCGTGCGTATCCAGATGTCGGAGTCTTCCAGTGAGCTGATCAGCGGCTCCAGTCCCTGTGCCGGACGATGTCTGACGATGGCGTTGATGGCTGCCAACCGGACCGCCGTCGCCTCATCGGCCAGCGAGAGCACGAGCGCGTCGGCGAAACGCTCCTCGCTGAACTTGCCCATCAGAGAGACCGCCTTCTGGCGGATCACGGCATCGCTGTCCTTCGAAGCCAGCAGCAACTCGTCGTGGTAACCCTCGCCCTGGATATTGACGAACACGGAGAGCGAGTTGAGCTTCATCGGCACCGACGGGTTCTGCAGCAGTCTGCGGATCTTCGACAGCACCTGGCCCTTCATCTCGGGGAAGGCGGCCACGAGCACGGGGATGGCGTTGACGGCCGCCTGCTGCGAGGCCACGTCGGTGTCATCGAGCTTGGCCAGGAGGTAATCGATCGAGCGCGGATCGACGATCTCGCCCAGCGTCTCGATGGCCAGCCGGCGGATCATCGGATTGTCGTGGTCGAGGAGCGGCAGGATATTCGGTCCGGACTCGCTTCCGCCGATCACATTCAACACGCGCAGGAGCAGGGCGATGATCTCGTCCTCATCGGCGGTACGGAGCGCTTCCAGAATGGCCGGCACGGCGCCTGGACCGAAGTCGACCAGTGCCTGCGAAGCGGTCTCCGCCGAGTCGGGATGCTCCAGGCATTCCATCAGCTCGGGAAGCGCGCGTACATCACCTGACCAGCCGAGGAACTTGAGGATGAAGGCCTTCACATCGCGCTTGGGGGTGGCGTGAAGGTGCTCGATGAGCGGCTCGATCTTCGATTCGGGGAACGATTCGCGGAACTTGCGCTGGATGAGCAGCCGCTCCGCCTGTTCCACGATTCTCGGTTTACTGGCCTCGGCGATGCGGACGAGTGCACGCAACGCGGTGAGATTCAGTTTGTCCTCGGCGGAGATGATGCGCAGCAGGAACGACACGGTGCCGACGTCGGCGATCTTGCCGATCGCCTCGAGCACAGGCTTGCGCAGTGATTTCTCCCTGTACAACGCCAGGATGGCCGGCAGCGCCGCGCGGTCGCCGATCTCGCCGAGCGCCTCGATGGCGTGGAATTTCAGCCAGAGATCCTCGCGCTGCAGAACGCGCAACAGATGCGGCAGCGCGGCCGCATCGCGGTACTTGCCGAGCGAGGAGACGATGGACGAGGAGACGTTGATGTCCGGCTCCCCTTCCAGCGATTCGACCAGAATGTCGAAGGCGTCGCTGCTGCGCAGATCGCCGAGGAGATTGACCAGCGAAAGGCGGACGTCGACGTCGGTCTCGACGCGCAGCCGCTCCACGATCGGGATGATGGCGTCCTCGCCGATCCTGATCAGCGCCTCGGTGGAGGAATTGCGCTTGCCGGCGTTCTCCGCGTCCGCGAGCGCATCGAGCAGTCCGGCCACGACCTCCGGCTGCGGATCGCGCACGAATCCATCGACGATGGTCTTGCGCACGCGCCAGTCTTTGTCGCCGAGCAGCTCGAACATCAGCGGGTAGTCGCGCTCGTCCACCGTATGCGCGACGAGATAGGCCGCCTTCTGCCGCGCATCCGGATCCGCCGAGCGGGCTTGTTCGATGAGTTGAGGGTCGGCGGTGGTCATGGCTGTCGGTTGCTTGGTTGCTTGGTTGCTTGGTTGCTTTGTTGCCTGGTTGCTCGGCTGCTGAGGGTGGGCCGGTCGTCACGCGGACAGGTCGACGAACGGTACTGGGCATCATTGCGCGGCAACACAGAAACCCAGCAACCCTGCAACTCAGCAACCCTGTAACTCATTAATCCGTCCCCGTCATCACGCGCTCAATCTCCTCGCGTTTCATCCGCACGAACTGCTGCAGCGTTTCGGAGAAAATCTCCGTGTCCTGGCGCACGCGCAGCGGAACGCGCGAGTCGTAGTAGGCTCGCCCTTCCGCAATCTCGGTCTTCAGCACCTCGAAGAAATTGTCGTCGCGGATCCCTTCCTCAACCTTTTCCAGGTGGTAGATCACGATATCGCTGAGGATGAGCCGGGCCAGCCGCCGCGCTTCGTCGTATTCCTTCGGCTCGAGGGGGAACTCGTCGGTGTGACCGACCTCGGGGAAGAGTCTGCGGATGATCTGCCGGAACTCCCGTTCCGGGATCTGCTCTTCGATGTATTCATCGGCGCCGTACAGATTCGTCGGATTGGCGCGGAAGCGGTTGGCGCGAAAGAGCGCGCCGATGAGGATCACACGTGTCTGCTCGAGCGTGGAGTCGCCGCGGATGTCTTCGGTCACTTCCACGCCGAGCCGCCCCTTGAGATAGACGTTGACGATGGCCAGGTCGGCGCGCGTGCGGCGGATGAAATCGAACGCCGGCTCGCCGGTCTCGAATGTGCTCACATCGAATCCAAGGCGGCGGAGATGTTCGGCCAGGAACGAGCGGAAGGGACGAGGCTCATCGGCGATCACGGCAACGCGGCGCCGTTTCGGCGCCGGCGCCGTCTGATCCGGCGCGCGTTCCGGCGGCGCCGCCACCGGACGGGCATGCGTCGCATCCGCGGACGGCTTGAGGACCATCTGGCTGCTGCACGAGGGACAGGCCACGCGTACCGGCCGCGTAAACGGCTCCGGAATCGCCGCGCGAAATCTCGCGCCACATTGCTTGCAGATGAGATCCATTGGTCAGGTCAGGCCAGTAGCTTGTCCAAATCGAGCAGGATCGTCAACGCATTGCCGTACCGGAAGACGCCTCGGACCGCCTCACTCAGCTCGCTGGAGTGCACGACCGGGTGCGGCTCGATCGCGGCCGAATCGACTTTCAGTACCCGAAGAACGCGGTCGACTTCGAAGCCGAGGGTCTCGCCGGCGCGTTCGGCCACGATGATGCGCGTCTCGTTGCCCGCCTCGGCCGGGGGATGCCGCAGTTTGCGGCGGACGTCGATGATGGTCACGATCGTCCCGCGCAGGGAGATGATCCCGACGATCGTCGGATCGGCATTCGGCACGCGCGTGGCGTCGCGCGGCGTGACGATTTCTACGATGTGATCGATCAAAACCGCGTACTGCTCGCCGGCGATGACGAAGCTGAGCAACTCGACCTGATTGGCAGCGGTGGTCTCCGCTTTCTGTTCGATGAAGCCTTCGCGGCGCTTGCCGGCGATCTGTTTGAATTGCTCGAGCTTGAGGGAGGCGGGGGTCGGGGGTCGGGGGTCGGGGGTCGGAGCAGGAGCAGGAGCTGATTCCGGTTCTGGAGCAACGACGACCGCCGGCTCGGGCGCCGGCGCCGGAACCTGCTCCGGCTCCCGACTCCCGGCTCCCGGCCCTCGGCCAGTGGCCTTCGCCTTCTTCCGAATCTTCGCGAGATCAACCATGCACGTGGCTTTCTACCGCAGTTGCAGCATCGCGGAGGCGATGCTCGCGCGCGGCGGCGGCGATCCGCGCGGGGTCGATGGTGCGCGCATCGTCGCCAAAGGCATCGAGCAACGCGGTAGTGGCGATCGTATTGAGAAGGCGCGGAATTCCACCGCTGACGTCGTACATGGCCCGGACGGCTTCGCCCGTGAACGGACTGCGCGACCCTCCGGCCACGCGGATACGGTGCTCGATATAGCGCTCCGTCTCCTCGAACGACAAGGGGCCCAGGCGGTAGCGCATCCCGATCCGCTGCCGCAGCGGCGCGTAGTGCGGGCGATCGAGACGGGTCTCCAGCTCCGGCTGGCCGATGAGCAGCACCGACAGCAGATTCTGATCGTCGAGCTGGAAATTCGTCAGCAGCCGGATCTCGTCGAAGGTCGCCTTCGTCGGGATCAATTGCGCTTCGTCGATGATCAGCACCGGCTCGCGCCCCTCTTCATAGAGCTCGAAGAGCCTGGTGTGGATCTGATCGAGCAGGTCATTGCGAAAGCGCGCCGGCTGCAGACCGAGCCCCGAGGCGATCGAGCGCAGGAGTTGCGCCGGCGTCAGACGCGGATTGATCAACAGGATCACCGGACGCGCTTCACCGATGCGGTCGATCAGCGCGCGCGACAACGTCGTCTTCCCCGATCCGATCTCACCAACCAGCAGCGACAACTCCTTTTCTTCGACCGCATACTCCAGCCGCGCCAGCGCCTCGCCGTGCTGCGGGCTCTCGTACAGGAACCCCGGATCGGGCGTTTTGCCGAAGGGCTTGGTGGTGAAGCCGAAGAATTCTTCGAACATGGTATGTGGACGTCAGACAGCTGAACTGCGAGTGTTCAATGTTGAATGTTCAATGTTGAATGTTGAAATGGAAAACCGGTCCCAACCCGCGTCCCCTCATTCAACATTCAACATTGAACACTCAACAATCAACATTGCCTTTGACTCTCATCATCACACCAGAACATCACACCAAAACCCCCGCCCGCGCCTCCCGCGCCTTTCCTCCGAACTGTTCGATCAACGTCCCGACGTCGATCACCAGCACGATCTCCCCCTCCCCTACTTCCGTGGCACCGGCGATGCCGGGGATGGTCTTCAGCCGCTCGCCGATCGACTTGATCACCACTTCCTGCTGGCGCACCAGCTCGTCGACGAGGATGCCGGCCACCTTTTCTCCGGAGCGCGTGACGACGACGAACCACTTCGCGTCCGGCGACTCATCGCGGTCGCTGTCGAGGTGGAAGGCATCGGAAAGGCGAAGCAGCGGAAGGGTGAAGTCGCGCAGGGTGAAGACCTCGCGCCGCTCTACAGTGCGGATGTCGCGCGAATAAATGCGCAGCGATTCCTCGACCGACGTCAGCGGAATGGCGAACTGGTCGCCGGCCGCACGCACGATCAGCGCCTGGATGATGGCCAGCGTGATCGGGAGCATGATCCGGAAGGTCGTTCCTTCGCCCGGGACGGAGAGGATGTCGATCGATCCTTTCAACTCCTGCAGGTTCTTCTTGACGACGTCGAGCCCGACTCCCCGGCCCGAGATCTCGCTCACTACCGCCGCCGTCGAGAAACCGGGGGTGAAGAGGATCTCGTAGGCACGCTGCTGGTCGAACGGGTCGTGCTGGGCGATGAGGTTTCTCTTCACCGCCGCCTTGCGCACCACCTCCGGATCGATCCCGCGCCCGTCGTCGGTGACGTCAATGACAACGGAGTTCCCCTGCTGATACGCGTTGAGCGTCACTTTGCCGATCGGATTCTTGCCTTTGCCGGCCCTCTCCTCCGCCGGCTCGATGCCGTGGTCGAGGGCGTTGCGGATGATGTGCATCAAGGGATCCGTCAACTCCTCGACCATCACCTTGTCGAGCTCCGTGTCCTCGCCGCGCAGCACCAGCTCGATTTCTTTGTTCAGCTCACGGGCCACCTTGCGTACGGTGCGGGAAAGCTTCGCGTAGATCTGTCCGACCGGAACCATGCGCGTCTCGATGACCGATCGCTGCAGCTCGTTGAGCTTGCGCTCCAGGTTGCGGGCGATCTTCGTCAATTCATGCGCCGTGATCCGCGCCTGCTGCAAGGCCTCGCCCTGATGGAGCGACCGCGTCAGCGAGTCGAGCTGCGTCTTCTCGATGATCAGCTCCCCGACGATGTTCATCACGTGATCGAGCTTGCTGATGTCGACGCGCACGGTCTGCGAGATGGAGCGAAGCGACAGGTCTTCCTCCGGAGCCTCGGCGGCGGCTTCGGGTGCGCTGCCCGCTGCCGGCACTTCATGTCTCCTGAGCGAGAGCACCTGCCCCGCGGGAACGAGTAAGGCAACGGCCTCCTCGCCGAGCATCGATCCGTACAGAAGCCGGAAGGCGATCCCGGTACCGCCGCTGCTGTCGATGGCCGGCAGCGTGGAGATGACCTCGCCAGCCTTGCTCAACGTTTCCGTCAGCGCGCGCAGCCGTTCATCGAAATCGGCGAAGTCGAAGCGGACTTCGACCGCCAGGATATGGTTCCGCGCCCTGACGTTCTCGAGAAGGCGATGCTCCTCGTACTCGGTGAGCGACTTTTTCGTCTGCTCGTCGAGCGTAAGATCCGCAAACGGATCTTCGTTCGCCCTGTGGGGCTGGTTGGTGGCCAGTTGATGGATGCGCCGCGTCAACCCGGTGATGTCGACGAGGCCACCCATCGCCGGATCGTTGATACCGATGACCAGCCGGTTGAGCGAATCGACCGCGTCGTAGAGTAGATCGATCAGTTCCTTGGTGATCTCGATCTTCCCCATCCGCAGCCGGTCGAGCATGTCCTCGAGACTGTGCGACAGCTCCGAGATCTCCCCGAAGCCGAGCATCCCCGCCAGGCCTTTCAGCGAGTGCACTTCGCGAAAAATCTTGTTGATGACCTCGGGCCGCACATCCCGCCCCTGCGACTCGAATTCGACGAGATCCCGCGAGAGCGTGTCGAGCAGCTCCTCCGCCTCGCTGGTGAACTCATCCCTGGCCCGATCGTCTTCTTTGGTCATTCGGGGGGCATTGTACTGGGTGGGAGGGTGGGCGTCGGGAGCAGAAGGTTCACGGATGTGCCGTGATCGCAACGATTGTCAGGACCGGTATTCGCTTCTGTCCCGAGGTCCGGTCGGGGCCATCGTAGAAAAAGATTCGAAACGCGCCCGGCGTCCGGTTCTGGACATACGCTTCGAAGACTTCCTCCCCCTTGGGCCCGTGTAACGAACGGTACAAATGCGTGTTCAACGACGGGTGACGGAGGTTCGTTTCAAGCAAGCCCAGGGTCTTCCTGACCTGCCTGAATAAGCCTTGCCTCGTCCGTGCTTCAAGTTCCTTCAAGTTTCGCTGTGCTTCGGGCGTAAAACAAAGCTCACGATTGCTCATCGTCATCCGCGAATGAGGCGAAGGAGCCAATGACCTTCGTATTCCCCTCGGAAGCCTCCGCGAGGCCGCGCCGGACGGAGGCCAGCGCCTTTTTGTTTCGGAATAGCCAGGCTTCTGATGCAGGAATGGAAACCTGCGGATCGAGGATGATGCGACCCTGCTCGTCAACGTAAACGTTGAAGCTCGGATCGTCGAGATCCGCAAGCGCTCTCCCAAGGGCAATCCGGCGCCGCGTATCGGGACGAACGTCCCTGGCAATGAGCTTCAGCGCCGCGTTTGACGGGGTGGCTTTCATGCCGCCAGTTTATGCAGAATGGGCGATGTGCACAAGTGGGCATCGCCCACGCACGAGGCTGACGACAGGACTACGCCGTGAACACTCTTGCGGACCACGATTTTGTCGCAGATAGAACGCAGATGAAGACCGCGGAAGGATCCTACCCGAACAAGTCGCTCATACCCGCCGGCTCTGCAAGGGGCCGATTCTCGCGAGATGATCGAAATCGCGGTCGCGGTGGATAACTGCGACACCGTTGCGAATCGCACAGGCGGCGATGAGGCAATCGACTGATGAGCGAATAGTGACGCCCTTGTGCCGCGCAATACGAAAAATTGAAATCGCGTCGTCGAAGATCTCGGCCGTCAGCGGATTCTCGATCACCGGAAACGCGTACAGCGACTCACGAGCCTGCTCGAACGCGTAGTCGTCATCAAATCCCTGCAGGACTTCCTGAATGATCGGAAGACAGGTCACGATCTCGTTCACGTCGACGAGATCCTCGATGCGAAACGGAGGACGGAGGCTCAGCGCCGCTATCCAGACGCTCGAATCGACCAGAATCACGACTCGCCGCTCTTGTTGAGGCTTTCTTCGTAGAACCTGCGGACACGGGCCTCAGCACGGGCGATCAGGTGCCGGATGCGTTGAGTATCTAACCCCAGTTTTTGAGCAATCTGATCTACCTGTAATTCCTCGAAGTACCGGAGGTTCAGCGCTTCACGTTCCCTTGCCGGCAACCGGTTCAGCGCTGCCTTGATTCGAAGCACCATCACCATCTGGTTGGCTTCGCCGCTGTCCCCAGTCGGGGGGATATCTAACGCCGCAGAACGCGGAGGTGAGTCACGACGCATTTCGGATAGATCGCCGTGCCACAGACCGAGACCCTGGAAGTTCAGAATCTGTTTCGCTCGGTCACCGGCGTTACTCAGGCGCAACGCTTCGGCGATGGCGCTCTCGTCGATGATTCCCGCCGTCATACCGGCATTGTACCGCCGCGCCGGGCTACGCCACCTTCAGCAGCCGCCGGAGCTTCTCGATCAGATCCTTCGCCTGGAACGGCTTGACCAGGTACTCCTCGGCGCCCAGGGCGGCGGCGCGTTTGCGGTCTTCCTCGCGCGATTCGGTGGAGATCACCATGATCGGGATGGCGCGGTGGACGGGGTGGTTCTTCAGGAACGACACCAGCTCCAGACCGTTGATGTCCGGCATGTTGATGTCGGTGAGGATGGCGTCGAACTTGTGATGGGGCAAGGTCTTCAGCGCTTCGAAACCGCTGGCGGCTTCGACGATCTCGAGATCGAAGCTCTCCGTCCCCCCCTCGATGATCGTGGTGAGGTAGGCGCGCATCGAGCTCGAATCTTCGACGACCAGGACTTTCAACGTCGGGCCTTCTCCGCCGCGAAGACAGCGTTGCCGAACGCATAGCCAGCCTGGGAAAGGAAGATCTCGAGTCCTGTCATGGTGTCGATCGGAGCGCGATTCGCGGCGTTGTCGCCGTACAGAATACCAATGGTGCGCCTCGCGTGCATGATCGGCAGTGCCACCACCTCCGTCGGCAGCAGCCCGCCGAGGCCATCGATCAGCTCCACATTCGCGGCGGTACGGCGCATCTTGCCCCGATGGGCCTCACCCGAGGCCGCCACATCAGCGAGAATCGAAGGCGTGGCGCGGGAGATATGCATCGACTTCACGCGCGCCGGCATCTCCTGGCCCGGCGCGGTCGCGCCGAATCCCGACACCCCGGTGAACTCATCGTCGGCGGCGATGAAAAGTGCCCCCCGATCGAGATACTCGGCCGACAGCCGCAGGATCGTCGCCGACACCTCGCCGATGTCGTTCGGATTGGATAGCTCGTTGATCAACTGTTTGAGCAGGCCGAAGCTCCGGTCGATGTTCTCTTTCTCCGCCGTCTCGTAAAAGCGCTTGCCGGCGTCGGGATCGAGCCCGCCGGTGTATTGCTCCCACTGTTGAAATGCGCGCTCGGCGAAGAGCACCAGCTCGTCCGCGAAGAGGTTCAACTCCTCCTCGGCCAGCCCGGGCTGCAGGCGCGCGGGCGAAGGCTTGGTCAGATACAGATCGGCACCGCGGCGCAGCAGATCGTGACGGCGCCGCATGTCCGCCTCGGCGTCGATGACCACCACCGGCAGCTTTGGATTCTTCCGCTTGAGCTGCTGCATCAGAACGTCGGCGTTGCCGGTCAGCTCCAGGAACGTGACGAAGAACGTATTGGCGCGGATGTAGTCGCCGATCGCGGCGCGGGCGTCTTCGATCGTCCCGAACTGGGCGATCTTCACGCCGTTCTTCCCGAACGAGCGCCGTGCCGCGACACGGATCAACGGGTTGCGCTCGAACAGCACCACGTTGCGATACGTGGCGTCGGGCGATTCGACTTCGAACAGACCACCGGAGACTTTGAACTGCCCGGACTTTCGTGAAACGGGCTGGCGTGAAACCGCCTCGCGCAGACCGGACTGCCGCGACACAGATTCATTCAGGGCAGACTCGCTCAGGGCCGGCTCTCCAGACGGCCCTCCCTCTTCCGAAGTTGGTACTGCCCTCGGCTCGTCGGGGAACGGCTCCTCATCCGGCACCGGCGTGAACGACTGCTCGTCACGCTCCTCGAGTGAGGGAAACGGGAGAATGTTGTCGTCGGGCACAAGCGCCAGCTCGGGCGGTCTGTCCTGGCCGAGCCCGAGGTCAAGGGTCGGCGACGGAGCCTCGGGGGCGGACGCGGAACGGAGCAGAGCCTTACCGACCTTCATCGACTCTTCGAGGCCGCGCAGCGGCTTGAGCTTCTCGCCATCAGCCGTACCGACGATCTTCTGAGGCGGGAATCCCCCCTCCTTGAAAATCGCATCGACGTCGTACTCCATGTCGAGCGGACCGAGGTGATCGCTGAGGATGAAGTTGAACTCCCCTTCGCGGCTTTGCAGCAGCGGCGCGACCACGCCTACGATCCGCTCGTGGATGGCGTTCCCAAGATCCGACGCCTTGATCACGTTCATCTCCACGGCGGCCGTTCCGTACGGGATCCCGTTCTCCTCCATCTGCCGCAGCCCCGGCACCGCGGCCTCGGGGATCAGACCGCGCGCCACCAGGTAGGCGAGCAGGTCCGGATGTTCCGGCGAGGAGGCGTTAACGACCAGTCCCTGCCGGAACAGAACCGTATGCCGTCCGCGTTCGTCGACGATCTCGAGCACTCCGGTTCGGCGGCTCAGATAGACGATCTGAACGATGTCGGTGAGAGAGAGGTCCTCGAGGCGGCCGAGGAGACTCACGATGGGCCTCCCCTTCGGGTAGGAGGAATGTTGAATGTTGAATGTTCAATGTTGAATGTTGAATGGGCCGAACACTCAACATTCAACATTGAACATTCAACATTCAACATTCGCTGCTCAAAGATGCGCGTCACGATCCCAGATTGTATCGTTTCAGAATCCCGTCGAGGATTCCGTTGATGAACTGGGACGATTTGTCGTTGCCGAACTTCTTGGCGATCTCGATTGCTTCGTCGATGACCACGAGCTTCGGCGTACCGGCCTCGTGCAGGAACTCGTAAACCGACATCCGGATGATGTTGCGGTCGACGACGGCCATGCGCGTGAGGCGCCAGTTATCGGCCTGCGCCTGAATCATGCCGTCGATGTCGGCCATGTAGCTTACGGTCCCGCGAAAGATCTTCGTGGCGAACTCGCGCGTATTCGGCTTCGACTTCTGCAGATCTTCGAACGTCTCGATGATTGTGTCCGGCCCGTTGCCGGAGAGGTCGAACTGATAGAGCATCTGCAGCGCCAGCTCCCGTGCCTTGCGACGCGCTCCCATCAGTTTTCACCGCCGCGAAGCATGCGCCAGAGGTTGGCCATCTCGATCGCCGCCAAGGCCGCCTCCCACCCTTTATTGCCGCTGCCGGGCGATGAACGCTCGACGGCCTGCTCGAGCGTGTTGCAGGTGATGACCCCGAAGGCGATCGGGAAACGCCCGTCGATCGCCACGCGCGAGAGATCGTTCGTCACCTGCGCGGAGATGAAATCGAAGTGCGGCGTATCGCCGCGCAGGAGACAGCCGAGCGTGACGATGGCGTCGTTCCCGCCGGGCAGCGATGAGCGCCGCCGCCAGCGTCGGAATCTCGAACGCCCCCGGAACGCGATAGACGCGGATGGCCTCGTCCGCCGCCCCGTGCCGCGTCAGACAATCGAGCGCCCCCCGCAGCAGTCCATCGACGATCTCGTCGTTGAACCGGCTGGCGATCAGCGCAAAGCGCAAACCTTCGGCGTTCTGATCGCCTTCAAAAGAGCGGGGCATCGCGGCGGGGCATTATATGCGCGCTTCGCGCGCGTTGTCGGTTGTCGGTTTTCAGTTGCCGGTCGACAACGCGCGAGGCGCAATCAACCGACAACCGACAACGCGGCGAAGCCGCCGGTTTACCGTCCGCTGGCGATCGACGGCACGGCACGTTGCTCGTCGTCGCGGTCGTTGTAGTAATTCACCAGACCCTCGTAGATCGCTTCGGCCACCTTCTGACGGTACGACTTCGTCTTCATCAGCGTGCGGTCCTTCTCGTTGCCGAGGTTGCAGATCTCGAGGAGAACACGGGTGGGGATGAGGTTGTAGCGGATGACCGCCGGCACCCACTCGCGGCCGCCGCGGACGACGTTGTCGCGCACCGGGTTGAACGGATGGACCTTCAAGCCGTCCGACTGGAAGGCATCGATGATCGAATCCGCCAGATCGCGCGACAGCCCCTCGGCGGCCAGCGACTCCTTCTCCGAATGCCGCACCACCGGGCTCTCGCGCACCTCGGCACGCGCTAGATAGACCTGATCGCTCTTCTCATATGACCCGGTCACGTAGCGCTGCCCCGGGATGTACGCCATGGCACCGCGCAACGACGGGTGGAGCGAGTCGGCGTGGATCGAAAGGAAGACGACTTTCTCGCGCGGCACGCTCTGCTTCATCGCCCTACGGAAGATTGAGTTGGCGAGATACCACCGCAGATGCACGCCTACCGCCGGATCGCCGATGACGTACTTCGGCGAGGTCAGGATGATGTGATCCGTCGACTCCTCCAACTCGTCGTCATCCGGAATGGCGTAGCCGGCCTGCTCCGATTTCGTGGTGGCCGACACAGCCGCTCCCGATTTCTTCTCAAGAAGATGCTTGAGCCGGCACATGACGTCATACACGTAGTTCGATTCCCAGACGTCATCGTAGGTGGCACCGACGTCGCGTCCGCCGTGGCCGGCATCGAGAACGACGCGCACGCCGGCCAGGCCTTTCGCGCGCGGGCGGACGGCAAGCTTCGCGCTCTCGCGCTTCACCTGCTCGCTGGCGACGCGCGTCGGATCGTCGGCCGGCAGATACTCCGGCAGAAGCAGCGACATGGGGATCTTCACGCGATAGCCGATCGGAATCCTGGCCACGTCGTCGATGCCGTTGAACTTCTCGATGCGCTCGAGCACGTCGCCGACGTCTTTCGCATACACGCGGCCGGTGAAACGGATGGCCACCGACGAGTAGAGCGCCTCGCCTTTTTGCAGCCGGTAGACCGCGAACGGCTCGGCGGAGGTCCGGTCGTACGTCAGCGACGGCTGGCCGCTGACGGCCACTGCCTCAGGTACCGAAGCTGCCGCAGCATGAGCATCCGCGCTCGCACGCTCTTCCGGATCGTCCTCCGATTTCCGAACCTCGGCTGTCTTCGGTGCATTACGTTCCTCCATTTCGCCGCGGCGGAATGCCGAAGCGAGAAGCTCCTTCGGGATGAGGATCACGTCACCTCTGCGGGTCGAGAGTCCCTGCGACGGGTTCGCGGCACGGATGGCGGCGTAGTTCTCGCCGCGGCCGGTGAACCACTCGGCGATGTTCCAGAGCGATTCCCCTTCGATGCCGCTGCTGCCGACGACGACGTGACGCCAACCGTCGGCCGCGGAACTGTCGGAGGGGAAGATCGCCGCGGCAACGTCGCGCTGCAGATTCGGACGGAGGATGCTGAACGGAATGCGGACGTGCTGCTCGGTGGTGAGGTTGCCGCCGGCGTGGTTGAACGCGGCGATCTCGTTCCATCGGTCGCCGTCGCCGGTCACGCGCTTCGCCAGGCGGCTCCAGGCGTCGCCGTCGTGCGGCGTGACCACGACCTCGATCGTGTAGTCGGCGGTGAGCGACGCACGCAGCTCGGGCGTGATTACTTTGAAAGAAGTCGCGGCGACGAGTACCGCCGGAAGAAGTGACCCGAGGAGGCCCACCCACCACTTACGCACGAGCGAAAGTGTAGCACCGGATGGGACGTTCCCTGAACAGGAGCCGTATCAGCAGGGTGCGCAAAATCCTTTTCCCGCTTCTACTTCTCATTCTCCCGGCAGCTGTGGCGTTCGCGCAGCCCACGGTCAGTGCCGAAATTGCTTCGGATCCGATTCCTCGCCAACTGTTTCCTCGCGAACTGACGCCGGCCACCTTTAACGTTCCCGCCGTGGCCATTGCAAAGGATCGACGCGGTGTTTTGATCGCATGGGCCATGCTCGGCTCTGACGGCTATGACCGGATCTCCGTGGCACGGCTGGACGCCACCGGCCACATCGCCGGCGCGGTTCGCAGAATCCCCGTGGCCTCACCCAATCTCGTCGAGGTAACCGCGCCTTCGGTCGCCGCCGACCCGAGCGGGCAGGGCTTCACGATCGGGTGGCTGGAGATTCCCGATACGTATCCGCAATCCACCATGGCGGTGTATTGCCGGCTGGACGAGGACTTGAACCCCTCGGTTCCCGCCGTCCTCCCGATACTGATGGCGGCGCCCAGCTCTCCGCCGATCGTCCGCTCGGGAAAGACGACATGGTTCGCTCTTGAAAAGCAGTTGTGGCAGATCAGGGCGGACGGCTCGGCCAGCAATCCCCTGGATACCGGCATCGCGGTCAGCGACATGACGGTTGGGACCGACTTCCCTCAAGTCGTTTCCAGCCATGTGGTGTCGACCAGGACGACGACATGCGGCCAGGGACCCGGTTGCACCGGCGGTGGATTCTTTTTCGGGAACTGTCTGTGCCCGATCACCACATTCACAAACTCGTATCTTCTGCAGTTCGTTTCGCTCTACGCACTTTCCGCTGAGCAGGGGTTTGCGTTCGACAGCAAGGCGCAACCGGCCATACGCAGCGACGGCCGCGATGTGATGATGGCCTGGTTCCGCGTAACGGATAACGCGGTAGTAACCGCGCGTCTGCCCCCCTCGGGGCTCGTCGACTTCGCCCAAGCCACGCAGCAGCCCAACGTCGTCGGCAGTTTTGCCGGTAACTCCGGCCTGACGCGCCCGGATATCGCCGGTGACGGTGAGCGCTATCTGGTCATCTGGCGCAATCACGTGGCCAGCGCTGACCACGACGACATCCTCGGAGCAACCATCGATCGCGCCGGCAACGTCATTCCACTGTCGATCGCCACAATCACCGCCGACGCGAGAGATCCCTCGGTGATCGCGGTCGGACCCGGACAGTTTCTCGTCGCCTACGAGAAGCTGACCGCCACCGAACGCCGCCTCGCTGGACGCTTCGTAAAGTTCGAGTCGCGATCGCACGCCGTCCGCTGACAGCAACGGCGCGGATTCCCTGGCGTCGGAAGGTTTCGCGGTTACGCTGCCGATTTCAACCGCGCAGACATGCCGAGAGAGCTCCTCACGCCGGATCACCATGCGCGCGAGCTATGTCGCAGCGTGCTTGAGTTATGTAGCGACAAACATGTGGCATGTCGTTATACGCATAGATCATGTCGCGATATACATGAACAATGTTATCTGACACATGTGCTACGTATAATAACACATAATCTACGCACGATAGCACATGAGCTACGCTCAGTAGTACATGAACTATGTACTGATACACATGATCTATGTTACATGATACATTAATCACGTTATTCTACGCATTAGTTGTGTCACTACAGACATGAGTCATGTGATATTCTACATGAGTCATGTGATTATCAACATGAGCCATGTGATCATCGACATGAGCCATCGAACTACATGCATGCATCGTGTGACTACATACATCAACCGTGTGGCAACGCGCATTAGTCATGTGAAGGTAAACATTGCGCAAGCGGACCGCGGGACTCACGCGGAAGCGCGGAGCGCGCGGAGAAAAAAGTCCCTCTCTTCGTCTCCTCCGCGTCTCCGCGCCTCCGCGTGAGCTCATGTCGTTCGTTAATCAGGCGCAGACCGGCGGGCGTTCACGCCAGTATCCCGTCTCGTGCTCGAAGAATCCGGCTGCACGGAAGAGGGCGCGCTCGGCAAACCGCGGCGCCATGATCTGGAGCGAGAGCGGCAGGCGGTCGCGCGAAAAACCGGACGGCACGGCGATGGCCGGGATGCCCACGAGGTTCGCCGGGGCGGTGAAGATGTCGCTGAGGTACATCGACAGCGGGTCGTCCGTCTTCGCTCCGATGGGAAAGGCCGGCTCGGGGGTGGTCGGCGTGAGGAGATAGTCGAACCGTGCGAAGGCGGCGTCGAAATCGGCGCGCAGTTTGGCGCGAACGGCCTGGGCCCGGCCGTAGTAGGCGTCATAGTAGCCAGAGGAGAGGGCAAATGTCCCGAGCATGATGCGGCGCTTCACTTCATCGCCGAACCCTTCCCCGCGCGACTCGAAGTAAACCTCGCGCAGCGTCTTCGCACGTTCACTGCGCCTGCCGTAGCGGATGCCGTCGAAGCGCGACAGGTTCGCGCTGGCCTCGGCGTTGGCGACGATGTAGTAGATGGCGATGGCGTAGCCGATCGACGGCACGCTGATCTCGTCGATGACCGCGCCGCCGGCGCGCAGCACTCGGAGCGCATCCTCGAAGTTCGCGCGAACCTCTCCTTCCAGCTTCTCGACCGCTTCGCGCACGACGCCGAAACGAAGTCCGCGGACGCCGGCATCGAGGTCGGCGGCGTAGTCGTCCACCGGATTCGCCGACGACGTCGAATCGAGCGGATCGTGGCCCGCGATCATGCCGAGGATCTCCGCGCATTCGCGAACGGTCTTGGTGACGATGCCGATCTGGTCGACGCTCGAGCCGAACGCCACAAGACCGTTGCGGCTGACCCGCCCATACGTCGGCTTGAGTCCGACCACACCGCAAAGCGCCGCCGGCTGCCGTACCGAGCCGCCCGTCTCCGAGCCGAGCGCCGCCGGAACCATGCGCGCCGCCACCGCCACGGCGGAGCCTCCCGAGGAGCCGCCGGGCACGCGCGCCGTGTCCCATGGATTCCGCGACGTTCCGAACGCCGAATGCTCGGTCGAGGAGCCCATGGCGAATTCGTCGAGGTTCGTTTTTCCGACGATGCTGCACGACGCAGCGCGCAGACGCGCCACGGCGGTGGCATCGAACGGGGAGAGAAACCTGCCGAGGATGCGCGAGGCGCAAGTGGTCGGCATCCCGGTGGTGACGATGTTGTCCTTCACAGCCACCGGCATCCCGTCGCCAGCGTCACGCGCGATGTGGAGAAAGGCATTCAGCACCGGATTGAGCGCATCGATCGCCGCGATCGACGCCTCGACCAGCTCCCGGCTGCTCGCCTGTTCACGCGCCTCGTGCCACGGCAGATGCAGAAGGTCAGTCACCGATCACCTTCGGCACGATGAAGTGACCGTCGCCGCTGAATGCCGGCGCGTTGGCGGCCACGGCGGAGCGTTCGACCGGCGGGCGCGGCACGTCGTCGCGCATCGGCGTCGCTTCCTCCGTCGCAACGGCCTCGAATCCGGTCACGTCGACTTCGGCGAGCTGGTCGATGTACGAGAGGATGGTGGTCATCTCCCCCGCCATCCGCTCCAGACCCTCCTCATCGAATTCGAGATGCGCCAGATCCGCGATCCGTTTCGCCTCGTCGCGATCGATCTTCATTCCTGAAGTCTACCGCGCGACCGTTACGCGCGGCTGGGGGTGAGGCGTTACGCCACGCGGGCGCGCAGCATGTCGATGAAGCGTTTGGCCAGATCGGGATCGAATTGCGTCCCCGCGCCGCGCGCGATCTTCGACGCGGCCTGGTCGAGCGATTCGGCCGCGGCGTAGCTGTCGGCGGCGATGATCGTCTCGTAGACATCGCAGAGCTGCACGATGCGCGCGGCAAGCGGGATGTCCGAGCCGCGCATCTCGCTCGGATAACCGGCGCCGTCCCAGCGCTCGTGATGGCAGAGAACGGCCCGGGCGATCTCGTTGCCGAGCAGCGGCTCGACCATGGCGGCGCCGACGGAGGCGTGCTCTTTCAGGATGGACAGCTCCTCGGGAGAAATATCGCGCTTGCGATAGAGACGCTCGTAGTCGAGCAGGCGCATACCGACGTCATGGACGAGCGCCACGATGCGGGCGTTCTCGGTCTCCGCCGGCGTCATCGAGAGAAATCTGGCGAAACTCTCCACGCGCCCGGCTACCGCCTCCGAGTGGCGCTTCAACTCAGGGTACTTCGTGAAGTCGGGCTCGATCAGGCCCTCGGCGACCCGCGCCCGGATGGCCTGCATGGCGCCGCGCGACATCGAGTGCTCGATGGCAACCTGGAGCTGGCCATGAAACGCGGCCAGCAACTCGTGCGCGGGGCGATCCGGTGCGACGGGGAAGACCACGGTCAGATAGATCCCCTTGAGCAACCCGGCCGCCACCGGCGCCGTAAAGACTTTCTGGATCTGCGTGGCCGTGATCGGCGGATCCTGGTTTCCGAACGGCAGGGTGATGTTCGTTCTGACGAAGCCGCCGGCGTCGCCGCGCTTGGTCAGCCAGAGGTTCAACTTCGACTGGAGGACGTTCATCGCCTCCTCGGTCAGCGTCGAGCGCGCGGCCACTTCCTGCACACCGCCCATGTGCCCGTATGCCGAGACCGAGGCCACCGCGGCTCCGGGGATCAGGAGCATGGTCCGCAGCATGTCGCGGATCGCCGCGAGCTCCGTCTCGCCCATCGATTCCGACAATGACTCCGGGACGGCAATGCGTTCGGCATTGCTGCGCGCTTCGATGATGAGCGTGGCCAGCCGCGGCACGTTCGTGGCCGGCGGACGCTCGGACGGCCAGAGCGATGCTTTCGGCTTCGAGGGAGTCTGCGCCGCCGGGGCGGAGCCGGCAACCCTTGCCTCGGCCACGGGAACGTTCGTGCCGATGACGAGAGGCCGCTCCGGTGCTTCGGAGAGCGTGATGAATTGCTGGCCGAAGACGTTCCTGTTGACGAACTGCTCTCCGATCCGATCGGCGATCTTCTGCGCCTTCGGCAGGTCGGTGGCGTCAAACAACGCCTTGCCCGCTTTGTCACGCATGTCGATGACGCCGACGAGTTTGCCGCGGAAGTAGATCGGTGCGGCAAGCAGGCGATCGCTGGCAGACTCGAACATCACATGCGAAAACCGCGGCTCAGCGTTGAGACCGTTGACGAAGAACGGCGTACGCCCGCGGCCGCAGCGGTCGATGACCGGATCGGTCCGGTCGGCCGTGGCGCGGACCGCGCCGCGGAAGCCATATTCGGTAACCAGGTCGAATCGCCCGTCCGGGGTGAGGAGATAGAGCGCCGCTTTGGTGGCGCGGATCTCCACCGCACAGTCATAAAGGATCTCCTTCAGCTTCGTCTGAAGTTCCTGGACTTCGGGGTGCACGCGCGGAGTTTAACCGGGGTAAGGGGTTGTGGGTGTGGTGTGGGTTGCTAAGTTGCTAAGTTGCGAGGTCGCTGACTCAGTTACCAAGCAACTCAGTAACCCTGCAACCCGGCAACCCGCTTACGCCAGCGCTCTCACCTTATCCAGGATCTCCTGCTCCGTCGGAAACCGTCCTTCTTCCTTCTTGGAGAAGATGGCTTTTCCGTCGACGCTGACGACGAAGATCCCGCCGCTTCCGCGGACGATCTGGCTGTCGATGGCGAATTCGCGTTTGATCTCAGCCGCCAGACTGGAGGCTCTCGGAAGGTAGTTTCAAACGCCGCAGTAGTCGATTCGAATGTTCATAGGTTAGGTCGTCTTCACCAGGATTGCCGTCACGTTGTCCAGGCCGCCGTGCTCGTTGGCCACGTCGATCAACTGGCGGCATGCTTTCTCGAGGTCGTCAGCGTTGGCGGTGACGAGCTCGAGGATCTGATCTTCGGAAACCATGCCAGTGAGTCCGTCGGAGCAGAGGAGGTAGAGGTCGCCCGGCCGGCAGTCGATCTCCGAGGCATCGGGAGTGACGGAAAGAGCGCCGCCGAGGGCGCGGGTGATCACGTTGCGGAGGGGATGCTTCTCGGCCTCGGCTTCTGTGAGCATCCCGGCCTGCACCTGCTCGAAGACCCAGGAGTGGTCGTTGGTGATACGGGAGATCTTGCCGTTGCGGATCATGTAAGCACGGGAGTCGCCGACGTGGGCCACGGAGATCTTGCCGTCGTCGGCCATACAGGCGACGACGGTCGTGCCCATCCCGCGAAGCTTGGCGTCCTTGCGCATCGCCTCGAGAACGCGCGTGTTGGCCATGCGCAGCGCGGCCATCAGGCGATTGGTGGTGCGGGTGTATTGCTCGTCGTAGGCGTGCGGCCAGGTGCCGTCATCTTCCTTCGTATGAACGATGAACTCGGAGATCGAATCGACGGCGATGCGGGAAGCGATCTCGCCGGCGGCGTGACCACCCATCCCATCGGCGACGAGAAAGAGCTTCGCCTCGTCAGCGACGAGGAACGAGTCCTCGTTGTGCTGGCGCTGCCGTCCGACGTCTGTGAGGCCGTATGCCTTCACGTCCATTCCCACTCAGCCCTTTTTGAAAAGGGTAAACCCCTTTCCACTTTCCTTGGACTCGCCTCGTTGCCGCAATTCAGACAGTGCCGTGCGGATCTCAATATTGTCGGCATCCCACTTTAACGCCTCATCCAGATATCTCTCTGCTTTCGCGGTCAGTCCGGCGCGTTTACAGATCATGCCGGCATCCTTCAGATACGCGGCGTTCATCGGCTCCCGCTGGACTGCTGTCTCGATTGCCTGCACCGCCTGACGGGCGTGTCCCGGGATACGCGTTGCCGCCAGTGCAAGATGTTGAAAGGCCTTGGCATCGGCCGGATTGTGCTTGGCGGCCATGTCGAAGTTGTCGTACGCGGTGCGGAAATCCCCCTCACGGTACGCCTTGATGCCCTTTGCCAGATAAACTTTCCCGACCTGGGCGAGATCGGCGGCACCGCTCGCGGAGCGGGCGGAGGGGGCGGCAATCTCCGCATCGTGCTGCTTCCTTCGGGCCGGGTTCGTCAGGACGTTGACCGCCTCGGTGAGTGTCTGGAACTTCCCCTCGGCTTCGGCCTTGTCCGGGCCCTTGTAGCGGTCGGGATGCTGCTCCCGCGCGAGCTTGCGAAAGCGTTCGCGGATCTCCGGCTCGGAGGCGGAGCGATCGACTCCGAGCACTTCGTAGTAGTTGACCTTCATTCAGGATTTGATGCTTCGCTGTGCGAAAAGCTTCCGGGCCAGGGCGCGGACCGTCTCGCTCACACCCTTATCGTCCTTCAAGCCCTTCAAATCACGCAAGGTTAATCGATTGATCAACGGCGCCACAACCCCCACGGGGCACTTCGGATTGCGCGCCAGCGCAATGAGGATGCTGTATTTCGAGACCCACTCGCGCCGCAACGAGATGAGACGGAGGACCTCGTCCTCGACATTTCGCATTCCGGCGATCGATTCCGCTTCGAGCACGCTCATGCGCGGATTGCGCATCACGGCGCTGCAGACCAGCTTGTTGTGATCGCGGACGAGAATGACCCGCTCCGTCTTGCCCCCCTTGAAGGCCATCTTCACCTTGTCCGAGACACCCATGAGAAGGATCTGGGAAAAGATCGACAGCTTTTTCTCATCTTTCCGCTCGCTCTCGTTGAGCTCCAGCGGCGGCACGTCGCTCTGCTGCTCTTCCACCGCTTTTTCCAGCAGATCGGCGATCGGTTCCTCGGAAAGGGTGAGCATCGGCTCGTCTTCGTCGACTTCGACCGGCTGCTGCGCCGCGATGCGCGCCTTCTTCTCGAAGAACTCCTCCCGCGCCTCGAGCGCGCGGCGGTGAACGTCCGCGGAGAGAGCCGGGTTGGCGAGGAGCGCGTCGAGGATCTCCGGCGCGCGGAGGATGCGCGAATGATTGATGACGATGACTTCCTGCACGGCCGCGTCAGCCACCGATGCCAGCTCCGTGACGAGCGGGTCAGGGACGGCGCGATTGCGGATCAGCGCTTCGAGAATGAATGGATCTTCGCTGGCGCGCATCAGCATCACCAGATGTGCGGGCGACGCGCTCTCGTTGGAAGCGAAGGCGTGAATGCTGCGCGACGGAACGTCGGCCAGCGACCGTCTGGCGGCGGCGGCAATCTCGATGTCCGGCGATCGCGTCAGATAGGCGAGCACGGCAATCAGGTCATCCTGCGGCAACGGCAGGAAGCCGCGCGCGATCGTCTCCACGACTTCGCGGGGAAACTGGCCCGCATCGATCCGGCCGATGACGAGATCGCCGGAAAGCTCGGCGGATGTTGTGCTCATTGTTGGTTCTGCGGGGGAGATTGCATCTTCTGAAGAGAAGCACGATCGAAGACGACGTCGTGCAACACCTGCCCGTTGCGGCCGAGTGCGGGCACCGGCAGGTCGTTGAGGGTCAGTGTGAGGCCGGCGGCGTTTCCGATCGTGCGGAAGCGAAACCCATCCTTCGCTTCGACGCTGCGGTGATAGCCGCGGCTGAGCTCATCGTCGATGACGGTCTCCCCGTCCGCCTCCAGCTTGACCCACGACGGCGAGGTCACCTCAATATTCAGGACCAGCCTGGCCGGCGGGGCCGTCTCGGGCTGCGTTGACGTGCTCGCGGGCTGTGGCACAGCAACCGGCGGAGGCGCGGGAGCTGGGACGGCTTTCGTCTCGACGAGATGCTCCTCACCGGCCGCCCGGCTCTCGCGCCGGTGCTTCAGCGCCCAGTAGCTGACGCCGGCCAGCGCGACGACGACGAGGATGAGGATGTAGACGTTGCGGTCGACGCGCGCGTACGGCGGCGGGATGCCTCTCTGCGGCTGCTTCCTGCCGGGCGGCGGCGGAGCCTGCGGCGTGGTCAGGCGCTCGAGGTGGGACGACTGCTCGATGCGGTCATCGCCGACAGCGGCAAAGTTGTATCGATTGACCATCTCCTCAGCGTTCAAGCCGAGGTACCGGGCATACTCGCGGACGAAGCCACGCGTGAAAACAGGAGCCGGCAGCGTCTTGTGATCGTTGCGCTCGATCGCTTCCAGAAAGCGCTTGCTGATTTTCGTGGCGTCGGCGATCTCCTTCAGCGAGATGCCCCTGATCTCGCGCTCACGCCGAAGCTCCTCACCAAACGAGGCGAGCTCCGACACTTGCGGCTGGGGATCCTGGTCAGGCATGGGGTCAGTGGCCGATAACTCCGCATTCTAGTCAATTCGTTCCGTCTCGCGCGTGAAAACGCCCGGCTCCATCCGCTCGATGCACCTGCGGAGGTACGTGGACGTTGCAGGGTCGCCGTGGATGATGGAGAGGTCGCGCCGCGAGAGGTACCGCAACTGCGACGCGGCGGCGGCCCGTGGGGTCGAGGGATTGAGCACCAGAGCTCTGCGGATGGCGTAGCGGTACGACCATTTCGGATCCGAGGCGAGGATCAGCAATTTCTCGGCGGAAGCACCGTCCGAACCGGCAAAGCGCAGCAGGTCCTCCTCGCGCAGACGCTGGTTGATGAGCAGCGCGGCGAAGACCTTTTCATCGGGATCGAAGAGAAACACCCGGATCAGGGCCGCACCGCAACGTTTCGCCGCGGCGATCTTCTCCCCTCGTGAGAGCTTGTCGACGCGGAGAAGAAGCTGCGTCTCGACGGCCCGGCGGACCTGCGCCGGAACCTTGACGTCGACGGAAAGCCACAGGAGATCGGCCCAGTGGAGGTAGTGAACCAGTTTGACGGACTGGGCAAGCGGGGTGGCGCGGTTGCGCACCAGGCGCAAACGGACGGAGTAGTAGGCCGTCAATCGCAGATTCCGCGACAGCGTCTCGCAGACCGAGGGAGGACAGTGCGGGTTGTCGAGCAGCGCCACCGCCTCCGCCTCGAGCAGCGACGCGCCGTGAGAGTCGACGAAGCTGGCGATCTCCGAGGATGAGAAGCGGCGAATCGCTTCGATGGTGTGCGAGGGGCCCATACGATTCGGGTGTGCGCGATTCCTCTGCCGGAAGGTGCGCGACGCCCATGCTACTCTTCGCCCGATGCGGGAACGACGTTCCGCGGCGCGCGAGAGAACCGATCGCCTGCGGTACTGGCTCAGCGCCGTAACGCTGCTCGGCGCCGGCATCGTGTTGATCCCGATCCTCTATACCGGCGGAGCGCTGGACGCCTTTCGCCTGCCGAAGGAAATGGCATTCCGGGCCGAGGCGATTGCGCTGGCATTGACGGGTGTGTTCGCCGCGACCGCACCTCGCGCGCCGTGGCGCGAAGCGCTGGCGGCAATGCCGCGGCGGGAGTGGTTCCTCCTGACCGCGATCGCAATCTGGAGCATCGTGACGACGGTGACGTCGACGAACCGTCCGCTGAGTGAGGCCAGCCTGGTAACCGTGGCCTGCGCACTGGTGATCTACATCGCCACGCGTCTCGTCGCGCCGAGGCTGCGGCTTGCGGTGCTTTTCGTCGTCTTTGCCGGAGCTTTCGCGAATGCCGTCGTGGTGACGCTTCAGGAACTGCGCATCTGGAATCCATTTGTCTTCCCGCCGGCAGTCGTGGGACATGTGCAGAGCGTGGGGCTGCTCGGGAACCCGAATGATGTGGGCACGCTGCTGGCCGGTCCGGCCATCGTTGCGCTCATCGCCACGGTGACGGTAAAAGGCTGGTGGAGGGTGTGGTTCGGGGCGGCAGCCACGATCCTCGTCACCGGCATCGCCATGAGCCAGACGCGCACAGCGATGATCGCCTTCGGGGCGGGGACGGTCGTGGCGATGCTGCTACGGCCATGGCGGCAAGCCATCGCCGTCGCGGCGCTGTTGATCGTATCCGCCGCTGTGGCACTGCGGCCATCGACAGGAATCGGCGCCCATTTCAGCCAGCTCGTCGCCGCGGCACGCCAGCGCGACTACCCCGTTCTCTTCTCCGAGCGCGTCGTGCCATTCCTCAGCGCGATCGAGATGGTCCGGGCGGACCCGATTACCGGCGTCGGTCCGGGCTGTTTCAAATACCACTTCATGCTGACGCGGTTGACGCTGGAAGAGCGCTATCCGCCGGCGTGGACGCGGGGCTGGCCGATGAATTTCGGCGAGACGCACAACGATCATCTGCAGGTTGCGGCGGAGACAGGACTGCCGGGCTACGCGCTGTTCCTTGCCGCGATGGCGTTGCTGGCCATTCCGGCGCGGCGGCGCGACGGTGGTGGCACGCCACGGACAGCCGAGCAGATGGTGGGTCGTGCCATCCGCGCGCCGCTCGCCGCAACGTTCTTCGTTCTCGCGCTGGCGCAGTTTCCGCTACAGATCGCCGCGCCGCGTTTGATGTACCTGACACTTGGCGCGCTCGCGATCTCCTGGGACCGTGACGATGCGTAACGCCCTGGCGCGGGCGCTTTGCCGCCTCGCCGCCGTCGCCGCGGCGGCCTTGGCGGTCTATGACTACGCCTGGATGCCGGAGCACGCCGACCACATCCTCAAGTCGCTGACCCTCCGCACGCAGGCCGCGCTGCAGGTGGATGGTGACCGTGCCGTGTTCGTCGCGCGCGACAATCTCGCCCGTCTGCAGACGATCGAAAGAGCCTGCAAGCTCTCCGTCGATTACCACCTCATCTCGGCGGTGAACGATCGAATCCTCGGGCGCGACGACGAAGCAATCGAGCACTACACCGCGGCGCTGGCAGCCGATCATCGGCCGGAGATCTATTTCGACCGCGGCACGACCTATCTGAAAGAAGGGAACCTCGACGCCGCCACGGCCGACATCGCCATGGCCGTCCGCTTCAATCCGGTGTTCCTCGATGACATCGACATCGGAATGCAGGAGCGCGTCGCAGCGCTCAATAAAACCGTACCGTATAATCCGCCGCCGCGCTGAGCGCCCGACGCGCGCACGGGAGACACGATTGAGAGTTCTAATCACAGGGGGATCCGGGTTCATCGGATCACATCTCGCCGACTTTTACCTGAGCCGCGGAGACGAGGTTTCCATCATCGACGACCTGTCGACTGGAAGCATCGAAAACATCGCACACCTGAAGTCGAATCCGCGGTTTCACTACACGATCGACACGGTCCAGAACATGCCCATGGTTGCGGAGCTCGCGGATGCCTGCGACGTCATCATCCACCTCGCTGCCGCCGTCGGCGTCAAGTTGATCGTGGAGAGTCCGGTCCGCACGATCGAGACGAATGTCCGCGGCACGGAAGTGCTGCTGTCGGTCGCGAACAAGAAGAAAAAACGCATCCTCATCGCGTCGACCTCCGAAGTCTATGGGCTGAGCACCGACGTGCCCTTCCGTGAGGACGGCAATCTGGTGATGGGAGCGACCACGAAAGGGCGCTGGAGCTACGCCTGCTCCAAGGCCATCGACGAGTTCCTCGCTCTCGCCTACTGGCGCGAAAAGAAGCTGCCCACCACCGTCGTTCGGCTCTTCAACACCGTGGGGCCGAGGCAGACCGGCCAGTACGGAATGGTCATCCCGACATTCGTCAAGCAGGCTTTGTCGGGACGGCCGATCACCGTCTACGGAAGCGGCGAGCAGACGCGCTGCTTCGGTTACGTCGGCGACGTGGTGAAGGTGCTGGTCGCGCTGATGGACCGCCAGGATTCTGTCGGTGAAGTTTACAACATCGGTTCGAGCGAAGAGGTCTCGATGAACACGCTGGCCGAACGCATCCGGACGCTGGCCGGCTCCGAGTCGGAGATCGTACACATCCCCTACAGCGAGGCGTACGAGGAGGGATTCGAGGACATGCCGCGCCGGGTGCCCGATACCTCCAAAATCCATTCCCTCATCGGGTTCCGGCCGGAGACGAAGCTCGACGACATTCTCAGGAATGTGATCGCCTTTCATTCCGGAGGCCCGCGGTCATGATTTACATGTGACGCAAAATCCAAGACAAGCCCATCCGTTGGGAACGAGAGATTTTGTTTGCGTCATGCGCTGACATCGAATAACTTATGTATTAACCCCCTATGGATCACTTATTCGGTGTCGCTGCCGTCAAGATTGCCGCCACTGGCATCGCTCTTTGCGCGGTCTCGACACCGATCGTCCGGGCGCTGGCGCGCCGTTTCGGAATCGTCGCTGCGCCGAAGGCCGACCGCTGGCATAAAAAGCCGACAGCGATGATGGGCGGCGTGGCGATTTTCGTTGCCGTCGTGGCGGCATTCCTCGTATTCGCGCCGCCGTCGCGGGCGAGTTGGACCGTCCTCGCGGCAAGCACGCTGCTGTTCTCCGTCGGACTGATCGACGACTTCCTGCACATCAAGCCGTACCAGAAACTCGTAGGTCAGGTCATCGGCGCGGCGATCGTTCTCAACTACGGTCTCGTCCTGCCGTGGACGGCGTCGCCCACGCTGAACATGTTCGTGACGCTGGTCTGGCTGATCGGCATCACCAATGCCGTCAACATGCTCGACAACATGGACGGGCTGGCGGCCGGCACGGCCGCGCTCGCGGCAGTGTTCCTCGGCGTTAACTTCTTCATCAATCATCAACCCGGCGAGGCGCTGATGCTGCTGGGCTTCGCGGGCGCGCTCGTCGGGTTCCTGATCTACAACCACAATCCCGCGTCGATCTTCATGGGCGACTGCGGCTCGCTGTTCATCGGCTTCTTCCTGGCGAGCTCCGCGCTCCTGAGCGGGACCGGCGGCGGCCGCTCGCGAAGCCTGCTGGCCGTGCTGGCGGTACCGGTGCTCGTGCTCTGCGTCCCGATCTTCGACACGACCTTCGTCACAGTCATGCGCAAGCTCGCCGGGCGCGCGGCCTCGCAGGGCGGCCGCGATCACACCTCCCATCGGCTGGTAGCGCTCGGCTTGACCGAGAAACACGCCGTCTGGATGCTCTACGCGTTCTCCGTCGCTGCAGGCTCGCTCGCTCTCATCGCGCGGCGCGCCTCGCTGGACGTCAGTCTCGCCGCCATCGGCAGCTTCATCATCGTTCTAACGTTCATCGGTATTCACCTCGGCCGCGTACGGGTGTACTCGGAGGACGAGATCGCGGCGGCCCGCAACAAGCCGCTCGTGGCGTTTCTCTTCGATATCTCCCACAAGCGCCGGATCTTTGAAGTGCTGCTCGACGTCGTGCTGATCTCCGGCGCGTATTACCTGGCGTTCGCCATCAAGTTCGGTCCGTTCAACGGTTCCGGCGACTGGCAGGTGTTCCTCCATACGCTGCCGCTCGTGGTACTGGTCAAGCTCCTGGCCTTCCTCGGCGCGGGCGTTTACCGCGGGATCTGGCGCTACGCCAGCCTGAGCACCGTGATCGACTTTTCCAGGGCCGTGGCCATCGGCTCGGTCGCGGCGGTGCTGGTGGTGGTGTTCGCCTTCCGCTCTGAACCGTTCTCGCGGACGGTCTTCGTCCTCGACGGCTTGATTCTTCTGATGGTCGTCGCGGCCAGCCGCTTCGCCTTTCGCCTGCTGCGAGACGTTCTCCCAGGCCACGCGGTCAGCGGTATTCCCGTGGTGATTTACGGGGCCGGCGACGGCGGTGAGCTCGTCTACCGCGAACTGCTCAACAATCCGTCGCTGCAGTACGTGCCGGTGGCATTCGTCGACGACGACGCCTCGAAAGAGGGGCGCCTGATCCACGGCGTTCGCGTCTACTCCACGGTGACCTCGCTGGCGGAGATCTGCCGCAAGCTGGGTGCCAGGGAGGTGCTCATCTCCACGGCGAAGATCACAAACGAGCGCCTGACCGCCATCATCGGCGAGTGCGCCGCCGCCGGTCTCCTGACGCGGCGAGCATCCATGTCGTTCGAGCCGTTGCAGCCTACCGACTTCGGTTGGGTGATGGCGGATACTCCGACGCAAGTACCACCGTCCGTTCCGCTTGTCCCGCGGCGCGCCGACGCGAGCCTCATCCACGACCTGGCACGAATGAGCGTCGACAACTGAGCGCACCAGCCTTCACTGCATGAAGATCATCTACACCATCACGCGCATGGTGATCGGCGGAGCCCAGGAGACCGCCAAGCACACCGCCGAGTACTTTCACCAGCAGGGTCACGACGTGCTCTTCGTCACCGGTGTAGAAGCCGGGCGCGAAGGGCACTACGACGTCGACGCGCCGACGGTCACGATGCCGACGATGGTTCGTGCCATCCGGCCGCACAAGGACCTGGTCACCCTCTACCTGCTTTACCGCCTCTTCCGGAAGCAGAAACCGGATGTCGTGCATGCCCGCACGGCCAAAGCGCGTTTTCTCACGGCTTTCGCGGGACGGCTGGCCGGCGTGAAGGTACTCGTGCAGACGATGCACGGATGGTCGTTCAACATGCAGGTCGACAATAAGCGCTGGCTGTACATCCTCGCCGAGAAGATGGCCACGCGGTTTTACGATTGGACGGTGATGGTGGCGGAGTCCGACGTCAGCGAGGGACGGAGGATCGGCGTACTGAACGACAAGATCAGCATCATCCGCTCGGGCGTCAACGTCGACCGGATGCGCAAGGTCGACCCCAGCGCCGTGGCGCGACTCCGCCTCCAGCTCGCACCGGACGGCCAGACTGTCTTCACGCTCGTGGGCCGGCTGTCGCAACCCAAGACGCCGGATGTATTCGTCGAAGCGGCAGCGCTGCTCGTGGCCCGGCATCCCCGGACACGCTTTGTGATCGTCGGCGACGGCATCTTCCGCGAACCGGTCGAGGCGCTGGTCAGGGAGCGCGGGCTGAGCGCGCACGTCGTACTCCTCGGGCTGAGGAGGGACGCCGCCGAGATCGTGGCCGCCTCCGACATCGTCGTGCATTCGTCGACGCATGAAGGTCTCCCGAAGACGATCCTCGAGGGTATGGCCGCCGGAAAGCCGGTCATCGGTACCGACGTTGACGGCGTCTCGGTCGTGTTGCAACACGACGTGAATGGACTCCTGATTCCAAAGAACGACCCGGCCGCATTCGCCGCGGCAATGGAACGGTTGCTCAACGACGACGCGCTTCGCACCAGGCTAGTGGAGAGCGCCAACAGGCACCTGCAGGAGTTCTCACTCACCAAGACCATTCGGGACACCGAAATGCTCTACGAGAGATTGCTGGAGGCGAAACGGTAGCTCACACGCTTCGCACGGCGTCAGGCACTTCCTCAACGACATCGCGCAGATCCTCGGCGACAGGCTCCGGCACCTGACCCTTTGCCGGCAATGCCGCCAGCGGGAGCATCAGGAGCCCCAGAAGAACCATCTCGCGGTGGCGGAAGAGCGTACCGAAGTTGCTGACGGTGTACGCGAGCAGACCTCCGACGACGACGGTGACCGTCAGGATCAACGAAAAGACGGGTGCGCGTAGCTCGCGGCGGCGAATCGCACCAATGATCGAGACGACACAGAAAATACCGACGATATCGAAGACGATCGTGTCGACCTCGACGAAGAACCAGAGTCCACGGCCGCCGCGGACATCGAGGATACCGAGTCCCTGCGCGAGGGTCCGCGGGAGGATCATGGCCGCCGTTCCCGCGAGGAAGCGCGCTGTATAAGAAACAGGCATCGCCACGGTTCGGGCCTTCGGGCCACCCTTGATTTGGACGTGCGTGACCGGAGGAGCATTCCTGCGTGCGATCGCACGCGCGATCGATGCGAATCCAGATGCCCGTGCCCCGGCCATTGATCTCCTGCGCTCAGGCGGTGGCACAGCGGTTGATGCAGCGGTCGGGATAACCGCGGTTGGCGTTGGACCTGACGATTTCGCCATAGCCGCCCCCGGATCGGAGCGGCTCGCTGCAACGGGCACTTCCTTCTTACCGAGCTTGGCGTCGACCTCGCTGATCGCGTGGCCTGCGCCGATGCTTGTAGCTCCGCCGACACGGTCGAAACCGGAACGGGAATCATCGATGTACTTGAAAAGAGCTCGCGACATCGCCACCACCGGAAATCCCCGGGCTCGGCGAATCGCCTCCAGGATGGGCGAAATGTAAGGTCCGGAACCGAGAACCACGGCCGCGAAGAGTAGCGGCACAAGCCCGGCGGAGGCGGCGGCGGTAACGGCACGGCGCGGCGTCCGCACGATCGTCAGCGCGAAGAACAGCAGGCATGCCATCGCGGCGATGAAGCCGAAGTACCAGCGGATGCCTGAGATTCCATAAAGCGTCACGATCATCGCCAAGGTCCACCAGACTGCACGCCACGAGACGTTCTTGCCACTCCAGAGCTGCTGCCAGACGCGCGCGGCGCCGAAGAACGATGCGACGAGGAAGAGGAACCAGGTGTCCTTCATCGGCTGGAGGGACCACATCACGGTCGACGGTGCAAGACTGAGCACGCCGATCGAGAAGACCACGGCTCGATGCTCCGTCGGGTCGCCAAAGGACAGCGCAATGAGACAGCAGCCGAGATATGCCGCGATGTTCAGCAGAAGGCCCGTCGCGGCGACGGCTCCGAACAACAGGATTACCGTCGCCAGGGTCTGTATGTAAAAGGCGGAGCTGGCCCCTGAATCGACAGACAGAATTCCAATCGGACCCGAGCGTGCCACGGTTGTGGCCTGCTGAAAGTAGGTCATGGCGTCGAGGCCGAAAATCCAGAAGCCATCCCCGAGTTGGAGCGCTCGCGCGACGGGCAGATGCAGATACGAGATCCAGAAAGCGACCTGCCCGCCGATGGCGCGAATGAGCACGCCCGCCGTCACGAGCAACGCCACAGACCTGCTCGACGCAGCCGCCCGTCTCCACATCAAAAACACACCCGCACCGGCGATGATAGACAGAAGGATCTGGACGATCGTCAATGTCATGAGGAGCAGCCCGATGCGCGAGGTTCAGTGAGAGAAAAGTAGCACAGCGTCATGAAACGTTGACGGCGGGTGGGGGAACATCGAGTCTGTTTCCGGCCTCCACGCGAACGCCAGCGGCTACAGGCACATTCCGCGCCTTCTCATGGGGCTGAGCGCTTCCTGCCCACGTAAATGAGGTGCGGAAGGCGCTGGCCAAGGGCGCGTGCCCCGGCCGAGATCAGGCGCGACCTCAACCAGTTCCGGTCGAGATACCACGTCTTTGCGGCGACGGTCTCGAAGCCTGCGTTCGACATGCAGTCGACGATGCTAGTCACGTTCCAGGAGCGGACGTGCTGTACGCTGTGAAACGCACAGCCGCAGTCGGGGCAGATGGTCTCGAGAGCGCGTAGATTCTCATCGTTCGGTGTCGTGACGACGACGTGCCCGCCCGGACGAACAATCCGGAACAGCTCCGAAATGGTGACGCCGAGGTCATCGTCGAGCAGGTGCTCGATGGTCTCGATGAAAAAGACGGCGGAGAACGTATCGCCTGGAAGCGCCGTCGGAATCGATTCGATGAGGTGCGCACCGCCGAAGTTCGGCTCTCCGCCGGCAAACTGCCGCAGCCGGTCCAGCGACGTCGGCGAAAAATCCCCTCCCTCGGCGTTCACGCCGGCCGCGAGCAGCTTGCGCACGAGATGGCCCGGGCCGCAACCGAAATCGAGCACGCGCCCGCGGAGGTCCGCACCGTTTGCACGCGCGAACCGGATGATCGAATTCCCCATCTCCGCGCTGAAATAGTTCTCATCGCCTCCCGTCGTCGACGTGAGTTGATCCCAGAAACGAGAGCTTTTCTCCCGCGTCCAGATCGCGCGGTGCGGATTGAAATCCATCATTGGCCTTCCTGAATGCCGGGCGATTGTACGGTCCGTGTCAACGGTGGTTCGCGTCATCCCGCTGGGGCATCACCGACACCGCGCGTATCGGGGATCAGCGGCTCCGGCCCGGGGTCGATCGATTCGCGGCGCCAGCGCCGGCGCGCCTGCAGGAAGATCACCGTCCCGCCGCCCGCCGCGACGACCGCCATGACCGCGGCGAATACGGATGAGATGCCGGCCGCGCCATAGCGTTTCGCCACGAGCAGACTTCCGCCGACCGACAGCGTGGCGACGACGAGCGTAACCCACATGAACGGCTCCCGCTTGAACGCGCGCAAGTACGCCGCTTCCGCGACGAACACGTGATTGAGGATCGTTCCCGCGATCAGGAGAACGAGTGGCAGAGGCGCAAGGAGACGCTCGGCCAGCGAATGATGGATGGCCCGCAGGAGCATCACCGCGGCCAGAAAGCCTGCCGAGAGAAATGACATGGCTCCGATGGATTGCCACAGCGACGCCCGGAAAATGGCATCGAGCTCTTCGAATCGGCGTTTTGCGATGAGCGCGCCATAGTCGACCGCCCGCGCATTGATCCATGCCGTGGCAAAGGTTGAGATCGAGAGCACGACCATGAGGCTCATGCCCATCTGCGCTGCCTCCACCGCTCCCCTGGCCGCGAAGAGAATCGGGTTGAAGAGCTGGAAGATGATGTAACCACTCACCCAGCTCACGGCCATTCGCCATTGGAATGGCCAGACTTCCGATTGCCAATCGATCGGGTGTGCATCCGTCGAGGTATGCCATAGGTCGAGGAAGAGAGCGCGATGGCGAATGGTCATCCAGCACGTTGCGAATGCCGCCATCGTCATACTGAGAATGACGGCGGAGTACAGCCGCGCACCGGCCGCCAGACTGATCCAGACGATGACGTTCGTGGTCATGAGCTGGAGGAGACGCATCAGACTGACGTCTTCGATCTGCCCGGCGCCTTCGAGCAGCGCGGCGAACGGGATCAGCATCAAATTGCAGGCCGTTAATGCCGCGACAAGAATCCATGGCCGCGTCCACTCCACTCCGCTGCCGCGGGAGTAGTGGTTGAAGAAGAGGAACCCCGCCGGAAGAAGGACGACGATCATGAATAACCCCGCGGCGCAGTACCACTTCACCGAGAGGCGGAGCAACGACGCCAACCGCTGATGCGAGCGCACGTCTCCGGTCATGATCCCGCCGATGCGGCGCAAGTTCGCCCGCTCGTGACTGGCGAACTGCGCGATCACGAACGAGAAGCCGAGCTCGAAGACGATCTGCAACCCGAGAACGCTCCAGAACGTGTAGTAGAACCCTTGTTCCTCACGGGAGAGGAACCGCGCCACGCACGCCAGGCTGATGGGGCCCGCGACGACCGACCACACTCGCGCAAGAACGCTGTTGACGACCGCGCGCGTGAGCCCGAAACGCCTGGTAATTGCCGGAATCCAGCGGGCGAGCCCTCCCCGGCCTTCCGGGGATGGCGGCGTCTGTTCGGTCAAGAGGCGTCTCCTCTGGTGACCGCGTCATATAGGTCCTCGTACCGGCGGACGACGGAATCGACAGAGAAGTGCTCCCGGATACGTTCGCGGCCCTTTCGTTCGCGCTCGAGCCGCTCGCCGGACGGCAAGCCCACGGCGTCCGTGATGGCATCAGCCAGAGCGCCGGCGTCTCTCGGTGGAACGACGAACCCCCAATCTCCGACGATCGCCGCCGCGTCGCCGACGTCCGTCGTCACGCAAATGACGCCGCAGGCCATCGCTTCGCCAATAACGTTCGGAAATCCCTCGCCATACGCGGAAGAGAGGACATGCACATCGAGCGCGGCCATGATCCGGTCGATGTCGCGGCGGTAGCCGAGGAGGTGAACGCGGCCCTCGAGGCCGGGACGAGCGAAGAGACTGCGCAATGGAGCGTTCGACTCCTCGACACCAGCGCCAGCCAACAGAAAATGGGCGCTGGTACGCCGGGCCACGACCTCTGCCGCTTCAAAGAAAACGCGATGGTCCTTCATGGGATCGAACCGCGAGATCATTCCGACCAGCGGTGTCTGCTCATCGATGCCGGCCTCGGCGCGAATCTCGCCGCGCGCGACCGCGTTCGGCCGGAATCGGGCCAGATCGAACCCGTTCGGAATGAAGTACCACGCTCGCGGCCGGTAACCGATCCGCTGATGATGGTCACGGCCGGCGATCGAGTTGACGACGATGCCCTCCGGCCAGCGTGACAAACGAGAGGCCATCCGTACCGTCAGCGCCGACAGTATGGAGTAATCGCGCATATGCATTTCGGAGCAACGGATGTTCCAGAGAATGGGGATTCCCTCCCCGTGGCACGCCAGCGCGGCCAGGACGTCCGCGTGATACATCCAGCTCTGAATGACGTCCGGGCGCCGTTCCCGGACCAGTGAACGGAAGCGGAAGAAGGCGCGAGGATCAGGGAAGCCCCTGTGCATACCGAGGGTGATCAACTCGGTCCCAGCCTGCTCGATGATGTTGCCGAGCGCGCCGCGATCGGTCATTGATACCACCGTCGATTCGAAGCGTGCACGGTCCATGCGGCCGACCAGCTTCGCCAGCATCGCCTCCGCCCCGCCGGGCGTGAGAGCGACGATCACATGCAGGACGCGGATCATGGAAAGCGGATTTTGACGTCAGCGAGCGACGCGCTTCCTTCCGACGTAAATGAGGTGCGGCAGCCGTTTTCGCATCGCGCGCGCGGCCATGGTGATGAGCCGTGACTTCCACCAACGCTCATCCAGGTACCACGGCGTCGAGGCGAGGGTCTCAAAGCCGCTCTCGGACATATACGCCGTGAGACCATCGGGCGTCCAGGAGCGGATGTGTTGCACGCGGTGAAACATGCAGCCGCAGTCGGGGCATACGGTCTCTCCGATCTGCAGCTTCTCCTCATTCAGCGTCGCCACAACGAAGGTCCCACCGGGACGAAGGGCACGATGGAGCTGTGCGATCAACGGGCGGAGATCGTCGTCGGGGAGATGTTCAACCGTATCGACGACGAGCGCCGAGGAGAATGTCTCGCCGGAGGGAACCGCCTGGCTGAAATCCACATCTCCGAAGTGCCCCGATCCAAGCTCGAGCACGTGTCCGCTGAGATCACCGCCGTTCGAGCGTGCAAATCGAACCAGCGAGTCGCGCATTCCGGCACGGAAGTAGTTCTCGTCACCGCCGGTCAGCAGGAAGAGCTCGGAGCGAAAGCGGGCGCTGTTCTCGTGAGTCCAGACGGCGCGGTGTGGAACGAAATCGATCATGCCTTCGAAAGTCCTGGGAGTGTAGATGTCATGTCAACGCGCGACTGTTTTGTCGCTGCTTGCCTGCGTGGACAGCCGCGAGCATACCTGCAATACTCGCGCGCCGCGCGCGGACCGAGACCATGAGCCACGGCGGATCAGACACGTTACAAGCCATACGCGCGGCCGAATTGCGCCAGGTTCTGTCGTTGCTTCCGGAAGGCGCGCGGATGCTCGAGATCGGCGGTGGCGACGGTTTTCAGGCGTCGATGCTTGCCGGGGCGGGGTATGACGTCGAGTCGATCGAGGTGGAGTCGTCGCCGTGCACGCACTTCGGCGTGCGCGTGTACGACGGCCGCACGATCCCGTTCGGTCCGGCCGAGTTCGACTGCGTCTACTCATCCAATGTGCTCGAGCATGTCAAGGATCTCGCCCACATGAATGCCGAGATTCTCCGCGTGCTGAAACCGGGCGGGACAGTCATCCACGTCCTGCCGAGCACGGCCTGGCGTTTCTGGACCAATCTGACCCACTACCCATACGTCATGAAGTTCGTGCTGACGAGAAAACACTCGATCCCGACACATGGGGAGCTTGCCTCGCCGGGCGGCGTGTTGAAGAAACGTGGTCTGCTCGGCGCGATCCGCCGGGCACTCTTCCCCGGTCCGCACGGCGAATACCCATCCAGCCTCGCGGAGCTCTATACCTTCAGCACATCGCGTTGGAAACGCGTCTTTCGCCAAGGCGGTTTCGACGTCGTCCGGGTTCAGCCGGGCGGCCTTTTTTACACGGGCTACGGCTTGATGTCCCGCGCTTCGATCACCACACGGCGGCGCCTGGCGGCCTTCCTCGGATCGGCAACGCATGTCTACGTGATGACGGCCTCCATGAACTAGAAGTCTGCGCGGCAAAACGATCCAGCGGAGATGGGTGGTTGAGCCCTGGGCAACCAGCGCCGCCGGCCGCTGGACAATCGTTCATGCCTACTGCGATACTCCGCCGTCGTTCAAATCCCGGAGCATTGCGTCGTGCGTTGCGCCGATCCGCGGCGCCGCTGTCCTGGAGGAACATCCGAACATGCGGCCGGCAAACAGCGTTCGATGGACATCGTTGGCAACACTCATATTGTTCGCTGTCTTTGTCGCATTCCCGGGCCGCTCGCGGTCGCCCTTTTCCGGAATCCCCTTCTCCTCCCAGGCACACGCCGTCGTCGCGCTCATCCTCGCCCTCGGCCTCTGCCTGGCCCTCTTCCCGGCTCGTACGCTGGCGCGCCGGCGCTGGCTCTTCGCGCTGGTCGCCTTATCGCTCCTCAAGGTCGCGCTCGCCTCAGCGCTGATCGAAGAGGGCTGGCAGGGACGCTACTGGACGGCACAGATGATCACCAAGCCGTCGCCTCACCTGACGGCGATGATACCGGTCCGCCATTTTCGGCGCGGCATTCATCCCTATCGTGTCGACCCAGCCATCGATTTCGATGGGACCAATTTCGCGCTGTTTTACGTAAATGACTTTCCTCACTACGAGGGAGTGACGCCGGACAAAGCATCGGATGACATCGCTCACCCGCTGCGCGTTCAGTGGATCGGCTACGCCAACGTGCCTTCCCCAATCACGGTCAATACAGCCGTCACTGCTAAGGGCACAGCGAGGATGGCCATTGACGGCGTCGAGGTCTTTCGCGGTGATTCGCCGCGGGCAGCTGCGGTTAGCCGTTCCCTCGATGCCGGCATCTACCGCATCGACATCACCTACGACAAGCCCGTCGATGAGACGCCGGCTATTTCCATTACTCCATTGCCGTTTCCCGTCACGCCGGTGCCGGTAGCGGCGGCGGCGGTCTCGAGGTCGCGTTTCGCGGGCGTTACGATCGATCTCCTCGGTCTGCTGGCGCTGGCGATGCTGATCGCGGCGCTCAGCGATGCCTATCGGCCGGTGACGCGATTCCTTCTGGAGGATATCTGGGCCGAGCCAGACAAGGTCGCCCTCATCGCGCTCGTGTCGATCATTCTCCTCGCCGGCGTGCGGCAGGCCGTCCTCGTGCGGGGGACAACCATGCCCCTCGGCATCAGTGACGATCCACGCGCGTACGAGGGGGCGGCCCGCATCGCGCTCTTCGATGGACCACTGATGGTCACGAACCGCGGTGCGCCATTTTACTTTTATCCGCTCTATTCCTATGCGCTCGCCGCGGCGCACATGATCTTCGGCGAAGACTACGGCACGATTCGTTTCTTCAACTGGTTTTGCATCGCATCCAGTCTGGTACTGGTGTGGGCGCTTCTGCGCAAGTGGCTGTCCGCCGGCTCATTGGTCATCGCAATCATCACCTTCGGATTCTTCATCGAGGCTTATGTCGTTTTGTATGCGCACGCGCCGTTCACCGACAACCTTTTCCTTCCGTTGTCGGCCGCCGTTGTACTTGCATGCACCCGAGCGTTCGAGAAGCAGAGCCTCTCCTGGCTGGTGATCACGGGCGCCCTGACCGCGCTCGGCGCCGCGGCTCGCCCCTCCCTTTTGCTTTATGTACCGATCTTCCTGGTAGCGCTCCTGCTCTTCTGGATGACGACCTTCATTCGCCGCGGCCTCGCGGCAGGAGTGTTTCTCTTGGGCTTCGCGGCCGGCCTCGCGCCGTTCACGATCCGGAACTGGCTCGTCGCGAAAAAGCTTGTTCTGCTGGTCGCGTCGGGAAACATCATGCTGCCCATGTTTCTTTACCCCCCCGACCTATCGCCGGGGGAGATGATCGATCGCGGCGCAACGACGACTGCAGGCTCGCTTCGCGTCGCTCTTCAGATCCTGCAGCAACATCCTGTGCACACCATCGCCGTGGAGCTGCAGAAAGTGCTTTTCACGCTCGGCTTCACCTGGGTTGGCCCGGACAATTTCGCGTACCCGCGCCTGCTAATCCTTCTTCCGATCGTCTTTGGGGTCGCCGTCTGGGCGCGGTGCATTCCACGCCCAGCGCTCATCGCCATCAGTTCCTTCACCTTGTCGCATCTGGTGGCGATGGTCGTCGCTACGCCCTGGACCTACGGTTACAAGACGATCCTCCCCTTACACCTCATGCTCGCCGCCGGCGCCCTCTTCCTGCTGCCGCAACGCGGACAGGCGGCAGTGCGTGAAACCATCATCCCCCGCCGCCTTTCACCGGGAAGGAAGAGCGTCAGCGTCATCCTGCCGACCTACAATGAGAAAGCCTCCATCCGGCAGGTCATCCTCGACTTCTTCAACACTGGTGTCGTCGGTGAGATCGTGGTTGTGAACAACAACGCGGCCGAGGGAACGTCCGAACAGGTTGCCGGCACGGGCGCGCGAGAAGTTTTCGAGCCGCAGCAGGGATATGGCGCAGCTACCCGCTGCGGTCTCCGTGAAGCGACGGGTGACTACATCGTCATCTGTGAGCCGGATGGTACGTTCCTGGCGCGCGACATCCTCAAGCTGCTTGCATATGCCGACGATTTCGACGTCGTCTACGGAAGCCGGACATCCCAACTGCTTGTTTGGCGCGGCGCAAATATGGGCTTCTTCCTTCGTATCGGCAATTGGGCCGTGGCGAAGTACATGCAGTTTCTTTTCAACGCCCCAAGCCTGAGCGATGTCGGTTGCACCATGCGGCTGCTGCACCGTCACGTCGTGGAGGAACTGGCGAACGAGTTCGAGATCGACGGCAGTCATTTCGGCCCGGAAATGATGGTTCTGACCCTTCGGCACCATTACCGGATCGTGCAGATCCCAGTGAATTACACGGAACGCGTAGGCGTCTCGTCCGTCACCGGCGAGCCAGCCACTGCGTTCCTGCTCGGTCTTCAGATGATCGGGTTGATCAGCCGGCACCGGCTACGCGTGATCATCGAAAATAGGGAAAGCGCGCCGATCACGGCGGTGCCGGAGCTCAGCGGCGTGGAACTGCGCAGACCGCTACAATGAACTCGCAGTCGCGCGTCTGCTGCAGTGGCCGGACGTCGTACAGCCGGCCCGTCGGCGTGACGAGACGCCGGAACTTGACCATCTGCCTCAGGATGGCCGCGGGGCGGGACGTTAGGCATCGCGCCAGAATATCGAAGGCCCGCGTGAGTCCCTTCGTCTGCGGGTTCTGACCGTACAGCTCTACGCGGTCGAACCCGGCCGACAGCACGTCGTGGAATTCCTCGGGCGACCACTCGCGAAGATGCCATGGGTTGAGAGGGCGGCCTGATAGCGGCAGGCGCGGATTACGAACGACGCGGTTCGGCGTCGAGCAGATCAGTATCCCGTCATCGCACAGCACGCGCGCTGCTTCCGCGACGAAAGCCTCAGGGCGCTCCATGTGCTCGATCACTTCGAGAGCGATGACGACATCGACACTCTCTCCTCGCACGGCGAGATGTTCCGCCTCCGCCGTCATCGGTACGATGCGTTCGGCACGGGCCAGAGATACGGCGTCAAGCGCGCGATCGACAGCGACGATCCGGCGTGGCGAGCCCTGGGCAATCGCCTTGGCCCCTTTCCCTTCGCCGCTGCCGCAGTCGAGGACGGTCTTGCCGGCAACGTAGGTCCGGCAGAAGGCATACCGTGCCTCGTGCTCGTCCACCACCCATCGCGGAAGGAACTTCGACTCCGTCAAACGCTCGACGTGCCGGATCATCTTCGGCGTTTACCGATCACAGTGGCCATGATGGCCGAGGTGCCGGCCCGAACTCAAGCGTCGAGCTACTGGAAGTAGCCGGTGACGTCGATGATCACGTGCGTACTGCCGACGGCATTCAAGACCGAAAGGTCGGGACTACTCGCTCCCAGACCGACGATGGCGCCGTTCGAGAGGGCCCAATCGCTCGAGCTGAAGTTGATGGCCGCCGTATTCGGCGTTGCCCCTCCGGCCGGCCAGACCGTCAGCCAGCTGCTCTGCGCGGACGCACCGGTGACAGCAATGTTGATCGTCACTGCCTTTGCGGTGGCTGGTACGCCGCAATTCCCTTTGAAAGCAAAGTCGCGCCGCGCCGTCCCGAGAGCGGGGCCGCCGTTGACGCCGTTCGCGTTGCGTGTATCGACCACACGGCAGGGCGTCAGAGAGAAGTACTGATATGGCCCTGACTGAGCGCGGGCCGTCGTCGCTGCGGTCATCGCGGCTGCCGCGAAGATGAAAAAGGAGAGCAAACGGATGGCGGAGACGTATTTGTGATTTGTCATTTGAAGTAACCTGTCAGATCGACGACGAAGCCTTGTGCCGCGGCGCCGGAGTTAGCGACGTTGATGCTGCCATCACTTCCAAGACGGATGATGGCGTTGTTGCCCCGCGTCTTGCCTGTGGAGAAGTTGATCGTGGCCGTATTCGGCGGCGGCGTACCGGACGGTCCGGGGTAAATCGTGAACCAGCCGTTCGACCCTGCCGAAATCACGGTCACGTTCAGCGCGATCGACAGCGTTCCCGAGGGAACACCGCAACGGCCGGTGACGACGAAGTTTCGCGCGGCATTGGCGGCCAGGGCCGGTGCCCCATAGGGACCGGTGGGATCGCGCGTATCGAGAAGCCGGCAGGGCGTGATGAGATAGAACGACGACGCCGGCCCGGCGGAGGCGGCGATGGTCACGGTCGCTGTCGCGCTGTTCGCTGATCCGCACGAGTTCGATACCAACACCCAATAGCTCGTCGTGGTCGACGGCGACACCATGAGCGTTGCGCCGGTGGCGCCGTTGATCGGCGTCGTCGTCGTGCCCGATGTCCCGATATACCACTGATAACTCAGCGGAGCCGTGCCGCTCGCGGCGACGGTCATCGTGGCGCTGCTGCCAGCCGTGATCGTCGACGACCCCGGCTGTTGCGTAACCGCCGGTGCCGTGCACGTCGGATTGCAGACGTTTCCCGGATAGACCGCCTGCACCGCGTGTTGATCCCACACCTGCAGCGCTCCGTTGAGGCCCGTGGTGATGAACGACTTCATGATGGCCGTGTTTGAGCACTCGAGCGAGGGATCGGACGCGCACGCGCCGCTGCTTCCGCGGTCCTGGTCGGAGTGACGGAAGCCGAGCGTGTGACCGATCTCGTGCGTCACCGCGCTGTTGAAATCACCGTTGTTGAATAGCAGTGTGCAGTTCGCCAGGCCACGATTCATCTCGACGTCGCCCTCGGTGGTTGTGGCGAACGTCTCCCCGCTCACGCTGTTCTGGCCGGAGGCACTGGTGATGCCGCCGATTCCGAGCGTGCCGCTGTAACCGTTCGCGCTGCAGGTGAATGGCGCGACACCAAATGAGCTGAGGTCACGCTCGAAGAGAACCGTGTTCCGCCCATCGACGCCGTGCAAGCCCTGCGTGTGCGTACCGTCATCGACGCCGGCGTAGACGTAGTTCACGTTCGAGCCGCAGTCGTTGTCCCACGAAGCGATCGCGTTCTGAATCGCCGTCACTCCGCCTCCAGGCGCCCCCGGCTCCTGGGTCGTACCGCTGAACCACGAAACCGAGCTCGGGAACACAGCCCAGCGGGCGCCGAGATTGCCGCTGATCAGCATCGTGTACGAGTTGGCCGTAAACGGAGCAACGTCCGGTAACGGCACCAGCGGTGACATTGATTTCGCCGTTGGCTGAAGCCGGAGCGGCGCGACGTCGGTCCAATAGTCGGCCGGTGCCATCTGCGCCCGGGCCTCGGCACGGACGAAGTCGAGAAAGCGTCCGGCCAGCCGGCGTTGCTCGCGATGCACTTTCAGATCGGCGTCCCATCCGACGATCTCCGTTTCGTCACGCACCAGCAGAGCATGCCCGCTGATGTCGGTTTCGAATTTGAATTTGCCGAGAACCAGCTCCGTGACTGCCCACTGATCCGGTCCCGTGTTGGTCAGAAGGAGCAGCATCCGCTTTCCATCGTCGAAGCGAGGAACTCCGGCGAGGAGGGTGGCGCGCCGGCCAAGCTGACCGCCGGGCTCGACGATATTGATCGTGCCGGTGACGGCACCTTTGATCGTTTCCTCGATCGACAGCGACGTGACGGTCTCGATGGTGTTCTGAGGGGAGAGCCGCGTGTAGGACGATAGCGCGCTCCCGATGACGACCGCGTCGGCGCGGCGAATGAGCTCGCGATCCTGTGGCACGACGAATGTCGTGGCGAACGCTCCGCTGCCTGCGGAACCGATCAGGAGGGTGAAAAGGGATCGTACAAACCAGCGTCGCACATCGCCGCTGGTGCAGCGGACATGCCAGACTCACAAAGCAATTCTGCTGAGACACGACCGACAGATGACGCATCACGGACAGCCATATGCTGTCACGCCCGCCTACCAATAACTGTCAGGACGTAAAAAATGGATCAAAAAGTGACCAGCATCACAAGTCGATGTTGCTTTGCAGCAAGGGCGGCAGTACATTGGCGCAGTCACACAAGAGTTGCTGTTCGTCCGACAACAATCCTTTCAGGAGGAGAGAAACCGTGAGAAAATTAACCGTATTAATTGCCGTATTAATGTGCCTGTTGACGGTGTCCGCCTTTGCCCAGGCGACCCGTACATGGGTCTCGGGCGTCGGCGACGACGTCAATCCGTGCAGCCGCACAGCGCCGTGCAAGACGTGGGCAGGCGCGATTTCCAAGACCGCCGTCGGCGGCATCATCGACGCTCTGGATCCGGGTGGGTTCGGCGCCGTCACGATCACCAAGGCCATGACGCTCGAAGGCAACGGCACGCTCGCCAGCACCCTGCACTCGGGCACCAACGGCATCATCGTCAACATCACCTCCGGAACGAATCGCGACGTTATCCTCCGTAACATCCTGATCGACGGGTCGGGCGTGACACTCGGCGTGAACGGCATCCGCTTCCTTGCTGGCGACTCCCTGACCATCGAAGACTGCTACATCACGCGCGATTCGTCCAACGGCATCGACTTCGAGCCGAACAGCGCGGCGAACCTCTCCGTGAAGAACACGTCCGTCCAGCTCGCCTCCGTCGGCATCTTCATCGCGCCGGCCTCCGGCGGCTCGGCCACAGCCACGATCTACGATTCCGTTCTGACGAGGAATGGAACGGGCCTCAAGGTTCAGGACAGCAGCCGCGTGAATATCTTTCACAGCAGCGTCAACGGCAATACCGGCGACGGGATCTTCGGGAACGGCCTGGTCGGTGCGGGTCTTGTGATGTTGGTCGAAAGCTGTGACGTAGCGAACAACAGCGTCGGCATCCACTCCAACGGCTCATCCTCGATCCAGGTTGCGAACTCGGATATCGTCGGCAACAGCGGCCTCGGCGTTTCGGCGACCAACAGCGCACAGCTCATCACCTTTGTGTCGAACCGACTCGTCCAGAACGGTACGCCGGGAACGTTCGTCGGCACGAATGGCACGAACCAGTAGCCGATCGTCCTGAATCAACGAAAACCCCGAGCCGCCCCGCATCCGCGGGGCGGCTTTTTTTAATGCTTGCCCCATGAAATGCGTGGCACGAAGGTTTCAACGCACGTTGCGCCAGGAGACCTCGCATGCGCTCGACGATTCTGGCTACGCTTCTTCTCAGTCTGCTGCTTTCCGCTCCGCTGTCGGCCGATTGCCCTTGCGTTCCGATCACACACGTTTGGGTCGTCAAGACCTGCAACGACTGGAACTGCGCCTCGACGGAGCTGATCCTTGCCGCCGGCGATCCACAAGTCATCGCCATGCCGGTAGCGCTCGACGATTACCGTTGGCTCATGGTGCGCCGCCTTGCCATCGGTGGAGCAATCGACTCCGGCGACGATCCTTACCAGATTCAGCAGTTCGAAAGGATTGACGATGCCATGACGCACTACACCGCTGTCACGCACGATCGCCGGCCGATGATCCTCACGGCGCCAGACGGGCAGATCCTCGTCATCTCGCTGAAACAGCCGGAAGTGAGACGTCGGGCAGCCGGTCGCTGAGGGGCGACGCGGTCTCGCGTCGCCGGGCGTCGAGCCACGCCTGGAACATGAGCACGATCCAGACGTAGTTCTGCCACTCGCCGCGCCCAGCGGCGTGGTCGGTCCACTTGGCGCGCACGGCGGCGACGTCGAAAAAGCCTTCCTCGCGGAGGCGGCGCTCGTCGAGCAGCGATTCCGCCCAGTCCCGTAGCGAGCCGCGCAACCAGTGATCGATCGGCAGTCCGAAGCCCATCTTCGGCCGGTCGATGAGCGTTTGCGGGATGTAACGCGCGAGCAGGTTTTTCAGGATCCACTTTCCCTGGTCGTGCCGCAGCTTCATTCCGAGCGGCAGACGCCAGGCGAATTCGAGGAGACGGTGGTCGAGCAGCGGCTCGCGAGCCTCGAGGCTGACGGCCATGCTGGCTCGGTCGACTTTCACGAGGATGTCGTCGGGAAGGTACGAGACCTGGTCGAAGTACATCATCCGCTCGGTGAAGTCGTCGAGGCGTGGCCACAAGGCGGGCGTGGTGATCGCCACCGGCAGATCCTTTGCCCCCTTGACCGCGCCGCTCCACTGCGTGGTGATCTCGAAGTAGAGCCAGTCGGGCGTGCGCGAGGTCATGGCGCGCGCCAGCTTGTGAATACGCTCGCCCGCGCGCTCGCGGCGCAGGAATCGCGGCACGAAGCGGCGCCGCGGGGAGAGCAGCGTATTCCACGCACCCATCGGCACCGCGCGCAGTGCCGCGCTGGCGAATGGCCGCGTGATGTGCGGCAGACGATCGACTTTGTCCCAAACCTTTCGGCCGAGGAAGTAGCGGTGATAGCCGCCGAAGAACTCGTCGCCACCATCGCCGGAAAGGCTCACCGTGACCTGCTGCCGCGCCAGACGCGACACGAGATAGGTCGGAATCTGTGAGGAGTCGGCGAACGGCTCGTCGTAGATGTCGGGAAGTCTGGGGATGACGTCCTGCGCGTCGGACGGCGTGACGTACAGCTCCGTGTGGTCCGTGCCAAGATGCTTCGCCACGGCGGCCGCGTATTTCGCTTCGTCGTACTCCGCCTCGCGGAAGCCGATGGTGAACGTTTTCACGGGCGTGCTGCTCTGCGCCTGCATGACCGAGGCGACCAGCGATGAGTCGACACCACCCGAAAGGAAGACTCCGAGTGGCACGTCGGAGATCATCCGCAGTTTGACCGACTCGGTCACGAGGCGCTCCAGCTCGTCCGTCGCTTCCTCGTCGCTGCCGGTGAACCGGTCGGCGGTCGCGCGCGTGATGACATCCCGCAACGACCAGTACTCACGCTCGTTGTACGCACCATCGGCATCGATCGTGACGATCGTGCCCGGCCGCACTTTCCAGACGTTCTCGTAGATCGTGTACGGCGCAGGAACGTACGCATACTGCATGTACAGCCCGAGCGCGTCGCGGTTCACCGCATGCGGGAACTCCTCGGCCACGGTCATGGCCTTCAATTCGGATCCGAAGAGGAGCGCGCCTGGCGTCGGTGCGAAGTAGAGCGGCTTGACGCCCATGCGGTCGCGCACGAGGTGCAGCTTCCGGTCGTGCGCATCCCACAAGGCGAAGCCAAACATACCGACGAAACGCTGCACCGCCCGCTCGAGACCCCACGCTTCGAATGCCGCGAGCAGCACTTCCGTGTCGGAGTGTCCACGCCACGAGGGAGCGTTGCCGCTCTCCATCAGCTCGCGCCGGATCGACTCGAAGTTGTATACCTCGCCGTTGAAAACGACCGTGTAGCGGCCGCTCGCCGATTGCATCGGCTGATGACCCGCCGTACTGGTGTCGATGATGGAGAGGCGGCGGAAGCCGAGAGCAACGCCGGCCGCGGGATCGTGCCAGATACCGGAGTCGTCAGGTCCGCGATGAACGAGACGTAGCGACATCCGCTGCGCCGTCGTATCCGCGTCTCTGCCCCTCCGTCTCCAGATTCCTGCGATACCGCACATGAGAGGAATGATAGACGCTGATCACGTCATCAGCGATTCGCCTCATACCAGGCGATGGTCTTCGCCAGCCCTTCTTCCATCGACGTTTTCGCGTGGAAGCCGAACTCGGCGGCCGCGCGGGATACATCGAGCTTGCGCCGGGGCTGACCGTTCGCCTTCGTCGTATCCCAGACGATCTCGCCGCGGAAGCCGATCCTCCCGGCGATCGTCCGCGCCAGATCGCGGATGGCGATCTCCTCGCCGGAGCCGAGGTTCACCGGTTCCCGTTTGTCGTACTTCTCCGCGGCGTCGACGATGCCCTCGGCGGCATCATCGACGTAGAGAAACTCGCGCGTCGGCGATCCGTCGCCCCATAACGTGACCGAGGTCTCGCCACGATCGCGTGCTTCGAGGAACTTGCGGATCATGGCAGGAACGACGTGACTCGCCTGGAGATCGAAGTTGTCGCGCGGTCCGTAGAGGTTGACCGGCAGGAGAAAGATGCCGTTGAAACCGTATTCGTCCCGATAGGCCTGCAATTGGACGAGCAGTGCCTTCTTGGCCACACCGTACGGCGCGTTGGTCTCCTCGGGATACCCATTCCAGAGGTCATCTTCGCGAAACGGGACCGCCGCGAATTTCGGGTAGGCGCAGACGGTACCGAGGCAGACGAATTTCTCCACGCCCGCCAGCCGCGCCTCTTCGATGAGGTGGATACCCATGACCGCGTTCTCGTAGAAGTACAGACCGGGATGCCTGCTGTTGGCGCCGATGCCGCCGACGACACCTGCCGCGTGGATGATGAGGTTCGGCTGGTGCTCCTGCAGCCAGCCGCGAACGGCGGCCGCGTCGCGAAGATCGAGCTCGGTGCGGGACGGCGTGAAAAGCGCGGACGGTTGCCGGCTGGCGATTCTCCCGCGTATGACGCTGCCGAGAAAACCGTTGCCGCCGGTGATCAACACGCGGCGGTCCGGCCAGAAGCCACTCATCCGCGTTTCCTCAACAGCGCTTCGTCCGCGGCGAGCGCAAGATCGGAGTCAATCATCAGATTGACCAGCTCCTCGAACGATGTCGCCGGAGTCCAGCCAAGTCCGGCCTTCGCTTTCGAGGCGTCGCCGAGCAGAAGATCGACTTCGGTCGGACGGATGTAGCGCGGATCGATCTCGACGAGCACGCGGCCGCCTTCGAAACCCTTCTCGTCGACTCCGGAGCCGCGCCACTCGAGATCGATGCCTGCGCGTCGAAACGCCAGCGTGCAGAGGTCGCGCACCGTGTGCTTCTTCCCGGTGGCGATGACGAAGTCTTCCGGCTGGTCCTGCTGCAACATGAGCCACATGGCCTCGACGTAATCCTTTGCGTAGCCCCAGTCGCGGGCGGCGTCCAGATTGCCGAGGTAAAGGCGGTCCTGCTGGCCGTGCTTGATCCGGCTGACGGCGCGCGTCACTTTCCGCGAGACGAAGGTCTCGCCGCGCCGTGGCGACTCGTGGTTGAACAGAATGCCGTTGACGGCGAAGAGGCCGTACGCCTCGCGGTAGTTCACCGTCATCCAGAATGCGTAGACTTTCGCCGCGCCGTATGGGCTTCGCGGGTAGAACGGCGTTCGCTCGTTCTGCGGCGTCTCGACCACCTTGCCGAACATTTCCGACGACGACGCCTGATAGATCCGGGGCCGGATCTGGAGCTCGCGAATGGCCTCGAGCAACCGCGTGGCGCCGAGACCGGTCACCTCGCCGGTGTACTCCGGCGTATCGAACGAAACCTTGACGTGACTCTGCGCGCCGAGGTTGTAGATCTCGTCGGGATTGACGATGCGCAGAATGCGGTTCAGCGACGAACTGTCGTTCAGATCGCCGTAATGGAGGATGAGCCGCCGCTCTTTTTCCTGCGGATCCTGGTAGATCGATTCGATCCGGCCGGTGTTGAAAGACGAGGAGCGGCGGATGATGCCGTGCACGTCGTAGCCCTTGGAAATCAGGAGCTCGGCCAGATACGAACCGTCCTGTCCGGTGATTCCGGTGATGAGTGCCGTTCGACGTGAGCTGGCCGGCAAGATGGTCACCTCAAGCGCGGACGACGTTGATGCCGGCCTTGCGCGGAACGATGTTTCGCGTATCGATGACCAGCTTCGCCGACTTGTAGAGATCTGCCTCGGCGAACTGCGAGTGGGCTGTCGAGATCAACACGGCGTCGTAGTTCGCAAACTCCTCCGGCGTACAGGGCACGGAGCTGAGGTTGATGTCGTGCTTGCGTCCGCGCCGCGCCACCGGTACGTAGGGATCGCAGTACGAGACCACGGCACCGCGTTCCTGCAACAGCTCGATGAGCTCGAAGGACGGCGACTCGCGGTCATCGTCGATGTCCGCCTTGTACGAGAGTCCCAGTACGAGCACCTTCGCGCCAACGATGCTCCGGCCGATCCCGTTCACCGCTTCGACCGTGCGGTCGATGACGTATCGCGGCATCGACGTGTTGATCTCCCCGGCCAGCTCGATGAAGCGCGCCCACGTCCCGTACTCGGCAGCCTTCCACGTCAGGTAAAACGGATCGAGAGGGATGCAATGACCGCCCAGGCCCGGCCCCGGATAGAACGGCATGAAGCCGAATGGCTTCGTCTTTGCCGCGTCGATCACTTCCCAGATATCGATGCCCATCCGCTCGAAGACCACTTTCATTTCGTTGACCAGCGCGATATTGACCGCACGGAAGATGTTCTCGAGCAGCTTGGCCGACTCGGCCACCTCGGTCGTCGACACTGTCACCACGCGGTCGATCACGGATGCATACAGCGCCTGCGCCGCGCGAAGCGACGGCTCGTCGATCGCTCCGACGATCTTGGGAATGGTCTTGGTGTTGAAGTGCTCGTTGCCGGGATCTTCCCGCTCCGGCGAGAAGGCCAGGAAGAAGTCGCGGCCACAGACCAGGCCTTTCGCTTCGAACCGCGTCAGCAGCTCCTCGCGCGTCGTGCCCGGATAGGTCGTCGATTCGAGCACGATCAGCTGCCCCGGCCGAAGCCGCTCCGTGATTGCCTCGGCGGTCATCCGGATGTACTTGAGGTCGGGCTCGCGATGGGTGCCGAGCGGCGTCGGGACGCAGATGATGACGGCGTCGCACTCGGCCAGGCGATCGAAATTCGTCGTGGCGATGACGCGGTCCTGGTCGAACGCCTTCCGGATGCGGTCGACGCCGATGTGCTTGATGTAGGACTCGCCGCGATTGAGAGCGGCAGCCTTGCTGGCATCGACGTCGAACCCGATCACTGGGAAGCCCTCCTGTTCGAACAGGAGCACGAGGGGAAGGCCGACATATCCGAGGCCGATCACGCCGACGCGTGCATTGCGCGTGCGGATCGCCTCCAGCAACCCTTCCAGCGTCTGAATGTCAGCAATGGTAGTCATGACACCTTGAAGTAGCCTTTGTACCACTTTACGAATTGCGCAATCCCCTCGTCGATCGTCGTCGACGGACGGAAGCCGACCGCCGCTTCCAGTTCGCTCACATCGGCCTGCGTCGAGAGAACGTCGCCGGGTTGCATCGGCAGAAGATCGAGCTTCGCCTTTCTGTCGAGACAACGCTCCAGCGCGGCGATGTAGTCGAGTAGCAGCACCGGCTTGTTGTTGCCGATGTTGAAGATGCGGTACGGCGCGTAGCTGCGGGCCGGATCGGGAGCGGCGCCTGTCCACTTCGGATCGGCCTCGGCGCGCTGATCGAGGACGAGGATGACCCCTTCGACGATGTCGTCGATGAAGGTGAAGTCGCGGATCATCCGCCCTTCGTTGAAAACGGGGATCGGCTCTCCGGCCAGGATTCCTTTCGTGAAGCGGAACAGCGCCATGTCCGGCCGGCCCCACGGTCCATAAACGGTGAAGAAGCGCAGGCCGGTCGAGGCCACGCCAAACAGGTGCGCATACGTGTGCGCCATCAGCTCGTTGGCCTTCTTGGTCGCCGCGTAAAGCGACACGGGATGATCGACGTTGTCGTGCTCGGAAAAGGGCTGCTTCGTGTTTGCGCCATAGACCGAGCTCGAGGAGGCGTACACGAGATGTTCGATTCCGTGGTGGCGGCACCCTTCCAGTATGTTGAGAAAGCCGGTGATGTTGCTCTCGGTGTACGCGTGTGGATGCGTGAGCGAATAGCGCACACCAGCCTGTGCCGCGAGGTTGACGACACGGCTCGGCTTGTAGCGCTCGAACAGCGCCGCCATCGCGGTGGCATCGCTGATGTCGCCGCGGACGAACTCGAATCGGTCGAATTGCCGCAGCCGTTCCAGCCGGGCATGCTTCAGAGCGGGATCGTAGTAGTCGTTGAGATTGTCGATCCCGACCACGTCCTCGCCCCGTTCCAGGAGACGCTTGGCGACGTGAAAACCGATGAAGCCGGCCGCTCCGGTGACGAAGATCAAAGCGTGAAACCAGCCTTCCTTCCGTCATCGAAGAACATCTTCACCGTGTCGAGCGAGTAGTCGGACAGGTCTTTGCCGACCAGCGTCAGCTTCTTGAGGATGTCGTTCGTCACGGTGATGATGTGGCAACCGATGGCATCGGCCTGAATGATGTTGAGCAGCTCGCGGGGGCTGGCCCAGATCAATTCCGCGGCGGGAGCCGCTTTCAGAATGTCGACGCATTCGGCCATGAGCGGAACAGGGTCGCGGCCGGTGTCCGCGATCCGGCCGGCGAAGACGGAGATACACGACGGCGCGCCGTCTTTCACGGCTTCCACGACGTGGCGGACCTGGTCGACGGTCATGATGGCGGTGACGTTCAACTTCACCCCGTCGCCGGCCAGACGCCGAACCAGATCGTACGCCGGCTCGCGGCGGGTGTTCGTCACCGGGATCTTGACGTAGACGTTCTCTCCCCACGTGGCGATCTCGCGCGCCTGCCGCTCCATGTCGCCAAACTCGTCGGAGAAGACTTCGAAGGAGATGGGGCGGTCGGGGATGGCCTCGACGATCTCGCGGGCGAAGGCGCGGTAATCGGTAAGCCCGGCCTTGTGCATCAGCGTGGGGTTCGTGGTGAAGCCCTTGATGTACGGCTTGGCGTACATCTCCAGCATTCCGGCCTTCTCAGCGCCGTCGGCGAAAATTTTGACTGTCAGCTCTTCCACTCGTTTCATCATTGGTTCTCGAGAATCCATTCCGCCGCTGCTGCCAGTGAGTCTACGCGGACAAATGGTCCGGCCGGCTGCTGCTCGCGGTACCCGTGATCGACGAAGAGACAGCGGCACCCTGCCCTCTGCCCCGCTTCGATGTCGCGCCAGCGGTCGCCGACCATGAACGAGCGCTCCAGCTCCAGGCCATGGCGGCGTGCCGCATCGAGCAATGCCCCCGGCTTCGGCTTCCGGCAATCGCAGGCATCGCCGTCGTGATAGCAGGCCACGATCTCGTCGACGGCCAGCGAGGAGGCCAGATGCTCGTGCATCGCCTCGATCGTTTCCCGCGTCTGCGCACCACGTGCGACGTCAGGCTGGTTGGTGACGACGATGAGACGAAAACCCGCCTGGCGCAGCTTCGACAGCGCGTCCGGAACCCCGTCGAGCACTTCCAGCTCGTCGAGCGTATCCGGCGGATAGGGCTTCCCATCGCGCACGGTGGCGCGATTGATGACTCCGTCCCGGTCGAGAAACACGGCGCGCATGATCACCTGGTCGATTCCCACTTCGTCTCGGAGACTTTCAGGATCGGATGCGACACCAGGAGGTGCCACACCACGGCCTGAAACGCCTCCGTGTGCGGCGTAACGTTCTGCGGATTGACGGTGGGGATGATGACGCAGGCATCGGCGACTTTCGCCGTATAGCCTCCGTCGCGCCCGACGATGCCGCAGATCTTCGCCCCGACCTCTTTTCCGTATTCGAGGGCGGCAACAAGGTTGGGGCTCACGTTCTTCTCGCGGTTCCCCCCGCCGACCGAAAGTATGAAGAGCAGATCGTCCGGGCCGAGCCGGCTGACCTTGAGCCACTCGATGAAAACCGACGGCCATCCCTCGTCGTTCGTGCGCGCTGTCAACTCGCTGACGTTGTCGGTAGGGGCATACGCCTCGATGCCGCAGATCTTCCGGAAGTCGTTGACAGCATGCGAGCAATTGGCCGCGCTGCCGCCGACGCCGAGAAGGAAAAGGCGGCCGCGCCGCTCGCGAAGCGCGGCCAGGAGGACAGCAGTCCGCTCGATCGATTCGACATCGAGCTTTCCGATGATCGCCGACGCTTCCTGAAGATGTTGTTGGGAGTAGCTCATGGACGAAGGGCGCATTGTATCTGCCCTGATACGGGGGTCGGGTGTCGGGTGGTTATCGGTTGTCGGTTATCGGTTATCGTGCTGGCGGTCGAAAGGGATCGGATGGCGATTCTGACAACCGATAACCGATAACCCGACCCCTCCGACACCCTACTCCCGGCCCGCGCCCCACACTCACGACATCAGCACCTTGGTCCCTTCGAAATCGAAACGGAACCGCACTTCCTCAAGCCCCGAGTCCCGCATGGCCTGCCGCAGGCCTTTGCGGTCTTCGGCATAGAACATCAGGAAGCCGCCGCCGCCCGCGCCGACCAGCTTTCCGCCGATGGCGCCGTTCCGCCGCCCGAGCTCGTACCACTCGTCGATCTTCGGGTTGGTCATGCCGCGCGACCGCCGCTTCTTGTGCTCCCAGTGTTCGTGCATCAGCTCGCCGAATTCATGGCACCGTCCGGCTTCGAGAGCGCGCTGGCTCCGGTATCCGAGGTCCTTGACGTAATGGAGGTTCTCGATCATCTCCGGATCGGCGGCGTCTGAGCGGGCCTTCTGATCCTGCAGCAGGCTGCCGGCACTGCGCGAAAAGCCGGTGAAGAAGAGGAGGAGGTTGTCTTCCAGCTCGAAAAGCGTGTCCATGGCCAGCGCCAGCGGCTGGGCGGAGACCGAGCCGTCAGGATGAAAGTCGAAACAGGTCACGCCGCCGTAGGCGGCGATGTACTGATCCTGCTTGCCGACCGGCTCGTGAAGCCGCTCGATCTCGATCTCGCAGGCCAGCCGCGCCACCTCGCTCGAATGCAGGAGACGGCGCCGATGCGCGTACAGCGCCTTGACCAGAGCGGTGGTGAAGCTTCCGGAGGAGCCGAGGCCGGTACCGGACGGGATTTCGGCAAGCGTGGTGATCTCGATCTGCGGCGTACGCAGATTCATCATCCGCAATGCTTCTCTGAGAATGGGATGGCGCACTTCATCGACCGTGTCTACGTTCTCGATGTCGGAGTACTTCAGCCGGATGCCCGCGCCGAAGGGACGGTTGACGGTGACGTAGACATAGCGGTCGATCGCCGCGGCGATGAGAAACCCGCCGAACTTCTCGTAATACGACGGCAGGTCGGTGCCACCACCGCCGAGACTGATCCGCAGCGGGCTGCGCGTGATGATCATCGTGCTGGCCTGCCTGCATCGCGCAGCCAGGCGAATGTCTTCGCCAGACCGTCGCGCAGCAGCGTCCGCTCCGGAAGCGCGGCCAGTTTTCGTAACCGGCTGCCGTCAAGGACGCTTCGAAGCTGCTCTCCCTCTTTTGCCGGACCGCGTACCGCCGGGATGTCCGCTCCGGCGATCGACGCCAGCGCCGCGTACAGCTCGTTGACCGACGTCTCCACTCCCGTGCCGACGTTGTACTCCCCCTGCCATCCTGCATCGGACGCGGCCAGGTTCGCGGCCACGACGTCGTCGACATAGACGAAGTCGCGCGTCTGCGTGCCGCTGCCGTTGACCGTCGAGGGCTGCCCATCGATCGGGAAATGGATCAGGCGCCCCGCGAAGATGGCCACCACGCCCGCTTCGCCATGCGCGCTCTGCCGCGGGCCGTAGACGTTCGCGTAGCGGAGAGCAACCGACGAGAGCCCGTGCACGACGCGGTAGTAGTGTAGATAGTGCTCGACGGCGAGCTTGGCGCAGCCGTACGGCGAGAGCGGCGCGGTCGGATGCGATTCGTCCTGCGCCCCCTCGACCGGCTCGCCATAAATGGCACCGCCGGTCGATGCGAAGAGGACGCGCTTCACCGCCGCCGCCACCGCCGCCTCGAGAATCCGCAGCGATCCGACCACGTTGACGTCCGCGTCGGCGGCGGGATCTTCCACTGATTTGCGAACGTCCATCTGCGCGGCGTGGTGATTGACGACGTCCGGCTTCAGCTCGCGAATCAGATCCGCCGCGGCGGCGTCGCGGATGTCCAACTGGTGAAAGGCCGCACCCGGATTGATGTTGCGCCGGTCGCCGGTGGAAAGATTGTCGATGATCGTGACGCGCCACCCGCGCTCGATGTAGGCGTCGGCGATGTTGGAGCCGATGAAGCCGGCGCCGCCGGTGACGACGACGTGTTTCGTCATGTGGCCGTCGCCGTCCTCGCCGCCCGCTGTGCCTGTTCGTCGAGAAGGTCGTGCAGGTAGCGCCCGTACGTGCTCCGCGCCAGCCTCGTGGCCAGCTCCCGCAACTGCTGGGCATCGATCAGCCCGAGGTAGTACGCCACCTCCTCGGGGCACGCGATTTTCAATCCCTGGCGCAGCTCCACGGTCTCCACGAAGTTCGCCGCCTGCAGCAGCGATTCCTGCGTGCCGGTATCGAACCAGGCGAAGCCGCGCCCGAGCTGCTCGACGCGGAGCTCTCCAATCTGAAGGTAGACGCGATTGAGGTCGGTAATCTCCAGCTCCCCCCGCTTCGACGGCTTCAGGTTCGCGGCGAAGTCACATACGCGCTCGTCGTAAAAGTAGAGTCCCGTGACGGCGAAGTTGGAGCGGGGCTTTTCCGGCTTCTCTTCGATGCTGATGGCCCGCCCTTGCTCGTCGAATTCCGCCACGCCGTAGCGCTCGGGGTCAGGGACGCGGTAGACGAAGACCGTTGCCCCGCTCTCGCCGGCCGCTGCGCGCCGGAGCGAGTCCGGCAGTCCGTGACCATAGAAGATGTTGTCGCCGAGAATGAGACAGCTCGGCTCCCCCTCGACGAAGTCGCGCCCGATGAGAAACGCCTGCGCCAGCCCCCCCGGTTCCGGCTGCGCCGCGTAGGTCAGCTTGACGCCCCACTGCGAGCCGCTGCCGAGAAGCTTCTGGAAGCTGGCCTGGTCTTCCGGCGTGGTGATGATCAGAAACTCGGTGATACCGGCCAGCATGAGCGTCGTCAGCGGGTAATAGATCATCGGCTTGTCGTAGACCGGCAGCAGCTGCTTCGACATCGCCGAGGTCATCGGGTACAGCCGTGTGCCCGATCCGCCGGCGAGAATGATTCCCTTTTTCAAACGTCCACCCCTTCCGCTCCATATGTTGTCACACGTTCCGGCGAGCGTCGCCGCGCCAGGGCTCCGATGATCGCTCCGAACACGAACCCTCCGACGTGCGCCCACCATGCGATGCCGTTCACCTCCTGCGTCCTGTGCGCCGCGGCGATGGAGAGGAAGCCGTTGAAGAACTGCATGGCAAACCAGATCGGCAGGAAGATGACGGCGCGGATCTCGATCATCGCCCAATACACGACCAGCGGCAACAGCGTGACGATCCGGGCCCGCGGCCGCAGCACCAGGAACGCCCCGAGAATTCCGGCGATGCTCCCCGACGCGCCGATCGACGGAACCGTCGATTGCGGAAAGAACATCGTGTGCGTGAGGCTGCCGATGACGCCGCAGATGAGGAAAAAGGCCAGGTAGCGGACATGCCCCAGCGCGTCCTCGACCGCTCCACCGAAGACCCAGAGGTAAATCATGTTGCCGATGAGATGAACGAATCCGCCGTGCAGAAAGAGCGAGGTGATGAGCGTAACTGCCACTTCGAACAGCGAGTAGCCGTACGCCGCCGGATGGACCAGCCTCGCCGGAACGAAGCCGAAGACGTTGATCATCATCTCGGTCCGCTGACCGAGAAACAGCAGCGTCACGAAGACGATCCCGTTGGCAATGACCAGGGCCCGGTTGACGACCGGCCTCGATTGTAGAGGGAGTGTGTGGCGGAGGGGGATCATGGTTCTAGGAAGACGTTATCGGTTGGCGGTTGGCGGTTGTCGGTTGTCAGTTGTCAGTTGTCAGAGTGACGAGGTTAGGGCTCTATTCCGACTCCCGACTCCCGACTCCCGACTCCCGAACCCCGATAACCGATAACCGATAACCGACAACCGTCACCCCCTCACCCCAACCCCTTCCCAATCTCCTCCACCACCTCCGCCATCTGATCCTTCGTCAACTCGGGAAAGATGGGAATGGCCAGGGTCGTGGCCGCGGCGAGATCGGAATTCGGGAAGGGATCGCTCGCCGAGGGGACGTCGGTGAAGCACTCCTGCTGCGGCAGCGTGAGGGGGTAGTAGACCTCGCAGCCGATGCCGGCGCCCTTCAACTGGTTCATGACCAAGTCCCGCGTACGGACGTCGGCGAACCGGATGATGTACTGGTTATAGATGTGACGGCGTCCCGGTAGCTCGCGCGGGAGCACGATGCGGTCACCGAGGTTCGCATCCGCGAAGAGCTCCGCGTACCTCTCCGCATTCCTTCTCCGTCCCTCGGTCCACCCCTCCAGGTACGGCAGTTTGACCTGAAGGATGGCCGCCTGCAGCGCATCGATGCGGAAGTTGCCGCCGACATAGCGGTGGTAGTACTTCGGCCGCATGCCGTGCACGCGGAAGTCGATCAGCTTCTCGTACGTGGCGTCGTCCTCGCACGTCACGGCGCCGGCATCGCCGAAGGCGCCGAGGTTCTTCGACGGGAAGAACGAGAAGGCCGCCATCGTGCCGAGCACCCCCGCGCGGCGTCCGCCGTACTCCGCGCCAACCGCCTGCGCCGCGTCTTCGACCACCGCCAGGCTGTGCTTCGCGGCGATGCGGTTGATCTCGTCCATCGCCGCGCACTGACCGTACAGGTGCACCGGCATGATCGCCTTCGTGCACGATGTGATGCGCGACTCGATCTGCTGCGGATCGAGGTTGTAGTCGGCCAGGTCGATATCGACGAAGACCGGCGTGGCCCCCAGCCGGTCGACGACGCCTGCCGTGGCGAAGAATGAATAGGCCGGGACGATCACCTCGTCGCCGGGACCGACGCCGAGGACCATGAGAGCGATGAGCAGCGCGTCGGTGCCCGACGAAACGGCGACGGAATGCCTGCTCTGGCAATAGGCGGCGAAATCGCGCTCGAAGGCATCGACACGCGGTCCGAGGATGAAGTACTGCGAGTCATAAACCTCGCCGGTCACGCGAAGCACTTCATCGCGGATCGTGGCGTACTGCTGTTTGAGATCGAGCAGCGGAATGGGCATGGAGGGGAGTATATCGGGACCAAACGGAGCGCTGGCATCTCGCCGGCTGGCCCGGAGGCGTCTCGCCTCCGGTGTGGCAAGACTCCATACATGCGCTGGCACCCCCCAGCGGGGGCGAGACGCCCCCGCGCCAGCCGGCGAGACGCCAGCGCTCCGGTAAAGACCGCGCAACCCAACGTTTCCCCCACTCCTCACGTATCTACGACGCCAAACGCACACGAAGGCAGCCGCACGGCGCGGCTGCGCGTGTGCGTTTTTCGTATCGATTTAATCGTTGCGATTATGATGCTGTGATCGCATAAAGTTCTAGACACTCTTTTTCGTACGCGCGTACCAGAGCGCAACAAACGAAGGAGAAACCCAATGAACGTCAAACGCATCCTCATCACCCTCATGGCAACGATTCTTCCGCTGACCGCCGGCGCCACCACGCTGATCATCCCCGCTTCCGGCACCGGCCCTGGCTCGAATGGCAGTCAATGGCAGACGGAGCTCACCCTTCACAACACCAGCGCCAGCACCATCACCGCCACGCTCACCTTCCACGACACCGCCGGCGCCGGCGGAACGGCAACCGTCGACGTCGCCCCGCGCGCAACGGCCGCCCTCGCCGACGTCGTAGCCAGCCGCTTTGGCCGCTCGAGCGCCACCGGGGCCATCGAGGTCACCTTCGACAGCGCGTTCGCCCAGAAACTGACCGTCAGCTCGCGCACCTTCAACAAGTCGTCGTCGGGCGAGTTCGGACAGGACGTCCCGGCAACCGATGCCACCAACGTCCCCGACGCCGGCAGCATCGTCGTCCTGAGCGGCCCGTCATCGGCTACGGATGCCCACTTCAACTTCGGCGTCTACGCGGTGAGCGCGGCGACGATTCAGTGGGAGTTGCTGCGCGCCGACGGCACCATCGCCGCTTCGAAAGAGGTTTCGTACCCGGCAGGCTCGCAGATCCAGTATGGCAACGGCGTCGAAACGTTCTTTGCCAGCGCCGCGCAGGACAACGACACGGTGCACGCCATCGTGACCAACGGCCGCGCCCTCGCCTACGGCAGCATCCTCAACAACGCCTCGGGCGATCCGACCTTCGTCCCCGGCATCCTGGCCCTCGCCGATTTGCGCATCAATTTCGCCGGGGTCGACTTCGGCGACAACGGAAAGATCAGCGTCCCCGATGCCAACCACGACGGGATTCTCGATCACTCCATCGACGTCCAGACCGGCACCTGGCCGATCGCCTTCCGCGTGGTCGTCAACTCCACCACTCCGGCCACGTTCGAGCTCCTCAACGCCCCCAGCGAGCTCCGTTTCTTCGACACCCGCGGCGGCCTCACCTGGTCGCCGAACGCCCTCTCCGCCGGCACGACGCTGAACCTGAAGATCCGCGTCACCGCCGACGGTTCGACGGAGATCATCACGATCCCGGTGAATATCCGGTGAGACAGGGATCGTGAGGTAGTGAGGAAGGGACGAGGGGAAACCCTCGTCCCTTTTTCTTTATGGGAACGCCTTCGCTGCGCCCGTGTTGACCTCGGGCGGCGCATGAACAGCGCCTCGAAAGGCCGCAAAGCCGCAGGGTGCCTCGCGATGGACGGCCGCTGCTTCGACGTTGAAAACGGCTGCCTCAAGATTGAAAAAATCTACTTCGATATCTAAAACATCCGCTTCGAGATTGACGAAATCTACTTCGACATTGAAAAAACCTGCTTCCACATTCAAAAAGTCAGCTTCGTTATCCTGCGAGTGTCACTAAAAGAGTACAGCGCCGTCAATGTCGATGCAGCCGTTTCAATGTCGAAGTAGATTTCGTCAATCTCGAAGTAGATTTTCGAGATCTCAAGGCAGCCGATTCTAATGTCGAAGCAGGCGGCGCACCTATCGAGCCAGCCGTCGTCATTCGTGAAGCACAACACGTCGTGCTCGAGGCATAGATCGTCGCTCGCGAAGCGCGGCAGGGGTTCCCTAACCCGCATTTCTCACACTCTCACGTAAATCGGCGGCACTCTGTACCCCGTCGAGGGCCTTCTCCCCCGCGGTTTCTGGCGGGGGAGAAGGTGCCGACAGGCGGATGAGGGGGCGCTCACGTGTGCGTTATTCGCGCGCGATTCGTGTTTTGAGACAACGATGCAAGATCGTTTCTGACGCGTATGCGCCTCCCTCATCCGCCTGTCGGCACCTTCTCCCCCCGCGAAAAAAACCGCGGGGAGAGAAGGCCCTCGGCGAAAGGGCGTGGCAAGAAACGAAGCAATGCTGTGAGGAATGCAGGCTAATCCTTCATCCCTCCACCGCTACCCGAACGTAATCTTCGCGAATCGCCGCTTCCCCACCTTCAGCACATACGACTTGCCGGCGGAGGCATCGAGCGTGGCCCGCGGTTCGCTGACTTTCACATCGTCGACGAGCACGCCCCCCTGGGCGATGACGCGCTGGGCGTCTTTGTTCGACTCGGAGAGACCGGCGGCGACGATGATCTTCGAGAGCAACTGCGGCTCGGCGGCGGATGGCAGCGTCGTCTCTTCCATCTCCGCGGGGGCCTGCCGTTCGCTGAAGACGCGCCGGAACTCCTGTTCGGCGGCATCGGCGGCGTCGGCATCGTGAAAGTCGCGGATGATCGACTTGGCCAGCTCGCGCTTGGCCTCCATCGGATGCAGCGCGGCCTTCCTCGCCGCGATCTCCGCCGGCGTCAGGTCGGTGCAGAGCGTGTAGTACTTCCACATCAGCTCATCGGAGATCGACATCACCTTGCCGAACATCGAGCCCGGCTCCTCGTTGATGCCGATATAGTTGCCGAGCGACTTCGACATCTTCTCGATGCCGTCCAGCCCCTCGATCAACGGCGTGGTGATGACCACCTGCGGCTCGAGGCCGTACTCGCGCATCAAGTCTCGGCCGACGAGCAGGTTGAATAGCTGATCGGTGCCCCCCATCTCGACGTCCGCCTTGAGTGCGACCGAGTCGTAGCCCTGCGCCAGCGGGTAGAGCAGCTCGTGGATGGCGATTGGCTGATGGTTGTCGAAGCGCTTGCGGAAGTCGTCGCGCTCCAGAATGCGGGCCAGCGTGTATTTCGCCGCCAGCCGGATCATCCCCTCGGAGCCGAGAGCGCCGAGCCATTCGGAGTTGAACCGGATCTCCGTCGTCTTCGGATCGAGGATCTTGAAGATCTGTTGCTTGTAGGTCTCGGCGTTCTGTTCGATCTCTTCGCGCGACAGGGCCGGACGGGTGACCTTCTTGCCGGTGGGATCGCCTATCAATCCGGTGAAATCGCCGATGAGGAAGATGACCCGGTGCCCGAGCTGCTGGAAGTGCTTCATCTTCCGGATCACCACCGTGTGACCGAGGTGGATGTCCGGCGCGGTCGGATCGAACCCGACCTTCACCGTGAGCGGCTTGCCTCGGGCAAGCTTTGTCTTCAGATCCTTGCGTTCGATGAAATCGACCGTCCCTTTGCCGAGGAAGTCGAGCTGTTCGTCGAGAGTCATGGCGGCGCATTGTAGCCGTGGTCTCGCGGTCTCGCGGTTGCGGGGTCTCGCGGTTGGGTTGCTGGGAACTGGGTTACTGGGTTACTGGGTTGCTGGGGTTGTTGGGTACTGAGCAACTCAGCAACCTAGCAACCTAGCAACTCAGCAACCCCGAGACCGCGCAACCGCGAGACCGCGCAATCCCCAGGAATTTGACACATCCCACCCGCGTCTCTACACTTCGCCACCCGATGAACACCAACTTTGCTCAGACGCGGCATCACCACCATCACCACGTGATGTAGGGGTGCCGCACGCGCCCCGATCGGACAAGGGGCGCTCAGCGAAGACACACAGCCGACTGACCTGAACCTCTTCTCCGACGCGGGGAAGAGGTTTTTGACTTTATGGCCACAAATTCGAGATATCCGACAGGCGTTCACCCGTTGCTGGCCGAGGAGACCGCGCGGCGGCGGCGCATCGAGACGCGCTTTGTCGAGGCCTTCAACAACGCCGGCTTCGCCGAGGTCGTCCTGCCGATCATCGATTATGTCGAGCCGTATGCCTCGCTCGTCGATAACGCGGCCGCGAAACAGAGCTATCGCTTCGTCGACCGCGAAGGCGACCTCGTCGCTATCCGCGCCGACTTCACGCCGATGCTGGCCCGTGCGCTGGCGCCGGCGATTACGGCCGAAGAGCTGCCGCTCCGCCTCTTCTACCGCGGCGACGTCATCCGCGTCGAAGCATCCCGCCTCGGCGCGAACCGGGAGCTGTTCCAGATCGGTGCCGAGATCATCGGCGACGATTCCATCGACGCCGACCTGGCCATGCTCCGGCTGGCCGCCGCTCTGGTCAGCGATCCGACCATCGTCTACAACGATGTCTCCATCGCCGCCGTGCTGATCGCGCAGTCGTCCGCGGTGCGCGAGGCGCTGTCGGCCAAGCGGATGACCCCCGGCGTGCCGGCTGCATTGCAGACCATCGTGGCAAAACTGATCTCGGGGGAAGCGACGCTCGACGATGTGGCACCGTTCGCCCCCGAGGCGGCGGCGCGGCTGAGCGCGATCAGCGACGCGCTCGATGGCGACGCCACCTTCGCCCTCCACCTCGACGACATCGAGGACATCGGGTACTACACCGGCCTTCGCTTCCGCGTCTACGCCGGCGCTGCCCGCGCCAAAGTGGCGCAAGGCGGCCGCTACGACACTCTCTACGAACGCTTCGGCCAGCGCGCCGCGGCGATCGGCTTCACATTCACCATCGACGACCTGGATTGAACGATATGCGCATAGCCATCCCCAAAGGACGATTGCAGGACCGGGCCCTCGGCGTGTTCGCCGGCGCCGGATACACCGTGCCGGACGACGCCGATCTGAAGACGCGGAAGCTCGTCTTCGACCGCGGCGGCATCGAATGGATCTTCGTCAAGGATTGCGACGTACCGGTCTATGTCGAGCACGGCGCCGCCGATGCCGGCATCGCCGGCCTCGATCAGATTCTCGAGCACGAATGCACCGCCTACCAGCCGGTCGAGCTCCCGTTCGGCCGCTGCCGGATGATGCTCATCGCCGCCCCCGGTGCCCCGCCGCTGACGAAGGTGGCCACCAAGTATCCGCGCATCACCCGCCAGTTCCTCGACAGCCGCGGCGTCCGCGCCGAGATCGTCCCACTCGGCGGCTCGGTCGAGCTGGCAGCGGTGCTGAAACTGACCTCGCACGTCGTCGACCTCGTCGAGACCGGCGAGACCGTGCGCGTGCACAAGCTGGAATTGCAGGAAGTGATCGCCGAGATCTCGCCACGCCTGATCGTCGGGAAGAACTTCTTTCGGACAGAGCAGAAGCAGGTGCGCGAGCTGATCGCGAAGGTGGAGGAGGCAGTGAATGTGGCGCGATGACGTGTGGGTAGAGAGCGCCTGTACTTCTTGGCCTGTCATCCTGAGCCGCCGGAGCCGCGTAATCGCAGAGCGATTGCGCGGCGCAGGACGGTCGAAGGACCCCCAAGTTGCATCCCGGTTGGGCGGCGGAATCTTCGACATTCCCCCGCCCTCCCCGGGTTTCGATCTGGGGGTCCTTCGGCGCGCTCTGCCCCTCCGGGGCGGCCGCCGCCTCAGGATGACAGTGGGGGAACTTGGAGGCCATGATGCAGTCCGATGAGACAAACACCGCCCTCCTCGCACTCGAAGCCCGCCGCGGCGCATCGAACGAGAACGCCATGCGCGTCGCCGCGGAGATGATCGCCGGAGTCCGCGCGCGCGGCGACGCATTCGTACGCGAGCAGATCGCGCGCTTCGATGGGGTGACGCTGGACGAGATTCTGATCACACCACGTGACGTCTCCATCGATCCGGCCATGCGCCAGGCCATCGAGACCGCCATCGCGCGGATCGAGGCCTTTCATCGGCCCCAGCTTCCGGAGTCGTATCGATGGGAAGGGATGCAGCACCGCGTGCGGCCGCTGCGGCGCGCCGGCATCTATGCTCCCGGCGGACGGGCGGTCTATCTCTCGACGCTGATCATGTGCGCGGTTCCGGCGCGTATAGCAGGAGTGCGCGAGCTGGTGGTCATCACCACGCCCGCCGCGGCGGCGCGCGATGAGCTGCACTACGCCTGCACGCGCCTCGGCGTCACCGCGATCTACCGCTGCGGCGGCGCGGCCGGCATCGCCGCGGCAGCGCTCGGGACAGAATCGTTGAAACGGGTCGACAAAATCGTCGGCCCCGGCAATCAATACGTGACCGCGGCCAAAGCCCTGCTCGTCGGCACGGTCGGCATCGACATGACCGCCGGGCCCACCGAGCTCGTGGTCATCGCCGATGCGTCGTCGGATGTGACGCTCGTCCAGGCCGATCTCGATGCGCAGGCGGAGCACGGTGAAGACTCGGCGGTGATCTGCATCTCGATCGGAACGCGCCTCGATGTGCGCGCCACGCTGAACCTCGAGGTCTCCTCCGTCGATGATGCCATCGGCCTCGCTGACCGCATTGCTCCCGAGCATGTTTCGATTCATGCACGCGGAGCCGCGGAGATCGCGGAGAGGCTGGAGAATTGCGGCGCGATCTTCTGCGGACCGTACTCGCCGGTGGCGGCCGGCGACTACGTGGCCGGACCGAATCACGTGCTGCCGACCGGCGGCAGCGCGCGCTTCTTCTCCCCGCTCGGCGTGTATGACTTCGTGAAGCGCTCGAACGTCATCACCATGACCGCCGAGGAGTTGGCGGAGGTCGGGGAGGCGGGGGAACGGATTGCAAACTTCGAAGGACTGCCGAAACACGCCGCGTCGATCGCGGCACGGAGGAGCCATGTCGCGTGATGTCGTAGCGGCCATGACCGCGTACACGCTGGAGCTGCGTGAGGCGGAAATCAAGCTCAATCAGAACGAGGGTCCGGCCGACTTTCCGCGCGCGCTCAAAGAGCAGGTGCTTGCCCGCATGCTGGAACGGCCGTGGAACATCTACCCCGACTTCGAGTCGATGCTCCTTCGCGGAGCGCTGGCGAAGGCGCACGGTTATGAGACCGAGAACGTCCTGGTCGGCAACGGTTCGAACGAATTGCTGGCCGCGGCCGTCCCCACCTTCGTCGGGCCCGGCACGCCGGTGGTCTTCCCGAAACCGTCGTTTGCGCTTTACGAGAAACTGATCGCCGTCGCTGGTGGGATCGCCCTGCCGATCGCGATCGATCCTACGACCGGCTTTCTTCCGCTCGACGAAATGCTCCGCGCCATCGAGCGCTGCGACAACGCCATCGTCATCGTCTGCTCGCCGAACAACCCCACCGGAGGGGTACTGCCCGACAGCGGCATCGACGCCCTCCTTGCCACCGGCGCGACCGTGCTCTTCGACCGCGCCTACGGCGACTTCGCCGAAGACGCGATGCCGGCGCTGCACGACCGGCTGGTCACCTTCTCCACGTTCTCGAAGGCGTGGGGACTGGCTGGGCTGCGCGTCGGCTGGCTGGCTTCGACCGCCTCGACCTGCCGCGAGATCCGCAAAGTGAAGCTCCCCTACTCGCTCAACGTCATCAGCGAGGCGGTGGCCGCCACGGCGCTCGATCACGGCGAGATCCGCACGCGCAACGTCGCCAACACCATCGCCGAGCGTGCGCGGATGTTCGAGGCGATGCGGCGGATCGACGGCCTCACGCCGTTCCCCTCGCGCTCGAACTTCATCGCCTTCACCACCGTGCGCAATGCCAAGGAGGTCTTCAACGACCTTCACGCGCGCGGCATCCTCATCCGCGATATCGGTGCCGCCGTGGCGAATGCCCTGCGCGTCTCGGTCGGGACGCAGCAACAAAACGATTCCTTCCTGGAGGCACTTGCGTCATGCGCGTAGCCACGATCACCCGCACCACCAAAGAGACGAATGTCGCCGTCACGGTCAATCTCGACGGCGACGGGACCCACTCGCGCATCGAGACGCCGGTCGGCTTTCTCTCGCACATGCTCGACGTCATCGCCCGGCACGGCCGCGTCGATCTCGACGTCGTCTCCACCGGCGACACCCACATCGACTACCACCACACCGTCGAAGACACCGCCCTGGTCCTCGGCGAGGCCTTCGCACAGGCGCTCGGCGACAAGCGCGGCATCCGCCGCTTCGGCCACGCCTACGTCCCGCTCGACGAGGCGCTGGCACGCGTCGTCGTTGACTTCGCCGGCCGTCCGTACCTCGTCTTCGAGGTTCCGATCGACCGCGAGATGCTGCTCATCCACAAAGATTTTCCGTTCGCCCTGGTCGAGGAGTTCTTCAAGTCGTTCGCCAACAAGTGCGCCTGCAACATCCACGTCGATCTCATCCGCGGCCGCAACGGACACCATGCCGCCGAGTCGATCTTCAAGGCATTTGCCATCGCGCTGCGCGAGGCGAAGGCGGTGGTAGGGACGGAGATTCCGTCGACGAAGGGAGTGATTTGAGCTGCCGATCTCGTGGGGACTCAAAGCACAGACAAGAGTGTCTGTGCCACATTGAGCCTGCCATGTGTCGCATCTACTCCTGTTGCTCCACGGCTTCATGCGGCACAAACACGGGGATGCAATGTGGCACAGACACTCTTGTCTGTGCCTAGCGGCTCCGCCGCGCGTGAGTAATCATGAAAACCACCCTCATCGACTCCCCCGTCGCGAACGTCGCCAACATCGCTCGCGCTCTCCGCGTGGCCGGCGCGGAACTCGAGGTCACACGCGATCCAGGCGAAATCGCCAGCGCCTCCAGGCTCGTACTCCCCGGCGTCGGCTCGTTCATCGCGGCCATGCGCTGGCTGACCGAAAACGGAATCGACGAGGCAATTCACGAAGCGGTGAACCGCGGCGCAGCACTCCTCGGCATCTGCGTTGGGCATCAGCTTCTCTTCGAGAGCTCGCACGAGATGGGAACCACCCCCGGACTCGGACTCGTGCGCGGAGAGGTGCGGCAATACAACGGCATCCTCCCGGTTCCGCAGATCGGCTGGAACCGCGTCGCCGCGCGCGGGCCGCTGTTCGACGGCGTCGAGAACGGCGTTTTCTACTTCGTCAACTCCTATGCGGCCGTCGATGCCCCCGACGAGATCGCGCGGGCCGACTACGGCGGACCGTTCACGGCAGCCGTGCAGCATCAGCGCGTCTTCGGCGTGCAGTTCCATCCTGAGAAATCGTCGGCGGCCGGGCTGCGCGTCCTGAGGAACTACATCGCATGGACGTGATCCCGTCGATCGATCTTCTCGGCGGACAGGCCGTCCGCCTGCTGCACGGCGACTTCGCGCGCGTGACCGCGTACGGCGATCCCGAGACCGTTCTCGACACGCTCGCCGTCCCCCGCGGCGCGCGCCTGCACGTCGTCGATCTCGAAGCATCGCGGAGCGGCAGGCCGGTGGAGACGGAGATCGTGCGGCGGCTGGCGTCACGCGGCCTTCGCATCCAGGCCGGCGGCGGAATCCGATCGCTGGCCGATGCCCGGACCTGGATCGACGCCGGGGCGGAGAAGGTCGTCATCGGTACGGTCGCGGCGGATGCGCCCGAGATTATGCGCGACATCGTCGGCAACCTCGGCGCCGGACGCGTCGTCGCCGCGGTCGATGTTCGCGACGGCATCGTCCGCGTCGGCGGATGGGAGCGCGAGGCAACGGCGTCGCTGGCCGAGGTGCTGGCACGCGTCGAAGAGATGGGGATCGGTGAGGTGCTCATCACCGACATCAGCAAAGATGGCGCGATGCGCGGACCGTCATTCGCGCTCTACCGGTCGCTGCGCACGAAGATGCGCATCATCGCTTCCGGCGGCGTCTCCACGATGAGCGACGTCGTCTCGCTCAGCCGCATCGGGAGCGTCGGTGCCTGCGTCATCGGGCGCGCAATGCTCGACGGACGGATCCGGCTGGCCGAGGCGCGCGCCCTGGTGGCTGCGCCCAACGCCATCCCCGAGCGCGTCATCCCCTGCCTTGATGTCCGCGATGGCCGCGTGGTGAAGGGGGTCAACTTCGTCGACATCCGCGACGCCGGCGATCCGGTCGAATGCGCGGTTCGCTATGAAGCCGAAGGAGGTGACGAGCTGGTGATCCTCGACATCTCCGCGACCGATGCGAACCGTTCGACGGCGCTCGACGTCGTACGGCACGTCTCGGAATCGCTCTTCATCCCGCTCACCGTCGGCGGCGGCGTGCGGACCATCGAGGACTTCCGCGCGCTTCTCCGTGCCGGAGCGGACCGCGTGGCCATCAACACCGCCGCCATCCGCGACCCGCAACTCATCGCCGATTGCGCGCGCGAGTTCGGGGTGCAGGCGGTGGTGCTGTCGTGCGACGCCAAACACGCCGGCGATCATTTCGAAGCCATGGTGCGCGGCGGCAGGGAATCGTCGGGCGTCGATGCGGTGGCATGGTGCCGGCGTGCCGAGGAGCTGGGGGCGGGAGAGATCCTGCTCACCTCCGTCGACCGCGACGGCACCAACAGCGGCTACGACATCGAGCTGTTGCGCGCGGTCACCAGCACTGTGAAGATCGGCGTGATTGCCTCCGGCGGCGCCGGCAGCGTGGAACATTTCCGCGACGCCATCGAAGCCGGCGGCGCGCGCGCGGTACTGGCCGCGTCGCTCTTTCACGACCGGCGCCTGTCGATCGGCGATGTAAAACAATTTCTGGCTAGCGAAGGGATACCGGTGCGATGAAACTCACTCCCGCAATCATCCAGGACGCACGAACGGGCGAAGTGCTCACTCTCGCGTACATGAGTGAAGAATCGCTGCAGAAAACGCGCGAGAGCGGCGAGACCTGGCTCTGGAGCCGTGCCCGCAATGAGCTCTGGCACAAGGGGGCGACCTCGGGGAACACGCAGCGCGTCGTCGCCGTCAGCGAAGACTGCGACCACGACGCCCTCGTCGTCAGCGTCATCCCGAACGGGCCCGCCTGCCACACCGGCGCCCGGTCGTGTTTCACCGGCGTCCCACCGCGCGCGCTCGACCGCCTGATGAACGTCCTCCGCGACCGTCGCGAGAAACGGCCCGAGGGCTCCTACTCGGCCAAACTCTTCAACGGCGGACGCGGACGCATGGCCAAAAAGATCGGCGAGGAAGCGACCGAGGTCGTCATCGCCGCCCTGAGCGAAACGCGCGAACGCCTCGTCAGCGAGATCGCCGACCTCGTCTTCCACGTCAGCGTGCTGATGACCGATGAGGGGATCGCGTGGAGTGAGGTGGAGGGGGAGCTGGCAAGTCGCGAGAAGTGACCGCTGTAGCGTTCACTCCTCGTCCGGACCCCAGATCGATCCGAGATCGATCTCTGCTTCCGGGAACGGCTCCGCGCGAACGACGTCGTTGCCGCTGTACGTATGTACCCGGCTCCAGCGCTCGCCTTCAAGCGTGAACACCTCGAATAACCGCGCGATGGGGTCGATGATCCATAGCCAAGGCACGACCTGTCTCGCGTAAATGTCCATCTTCTTGCCGCGATCAATGCGCGCTGTAGACGGCGAAATCACCTCGCAAACCCAGTCAGGCGAGATGACGAATCGATGGTCCTTCGGTATCCGCGGCATCCGCTCGCGCCGCCACCCGGCGAGATCCGGAACGACCACATCCTGATCGAGGTGAAGCTCCGGTTCGTCGACGATCCACCACCCGCCCGGACCTCCTCGACCGCGGTCGTACGGTGTGCCGATATCCATGCCGAGCGCGGAGGAGAAACGCGCATGCGGTCCGGCAGGCCGCGGCCATGTATACAGATCGCCGTCGATCAACTCGGCGACCATGTTCTCCGGCGCATCCAGCAGATCCTGATACGTCGCTGCTCTACGGCTCAGCGCCTTCATGGCCTCAATTGTACGCGTCCCCTCTTTCCGCTAACGTTCCCCACCATGCTGCCACGCCGATTCCTTCCGCTCCTTCTCGTTTTCTTCGCGTTGACGGCCCAGGCCGCTGCACGACAGGTAGACATCGTCATCATGCACGGCACCGTCATCACCATGGCCGGACCGAATATCGACGACGGTGCGGTGGCCATCGACAAGGGCGACATCGTCGCCGTCGGCAAGGCGGCGGACATCGCCAGGCGGTTCACTGGACGCGAGACGGTCAACGCCCGCGGCAACGCCGTCCTCCCCGGCTTCGTCAATGCCCACACCCACGTACCGATGACGCTCTTCCGCGGCATCGCTGACGACCGCGACCTGATGGACTGGCTGCAGCACTTCATCTTCCCGGCCGAGGCGAAGAACGTCGACCGCGAGTTCGTGCGGTGGGGAACGCGCCTCGCCGCCGCCGAGATGATCGCCTCGGGGACGACGACGTTCACTGACATGTACTACTTCGAGAGCGACATCGCCGCCGAGACCAGGAAGGCCGGGCTGAGGGGCGTGCTCGGAGAGACGATGATCGACTTTCCGGCGCCCGACAACAAGACCTGGGACGCCGCCATCGCCTACGTGCGCGACTTCGTCAAACGGTGGCACGGCGACCGGCTCATCACGCCGGCCCTCGCACCGCATGCGCCGTACACCGTCTCGCGCGCGCACCTCGAGCAGATCCGCGCGCTGGCCACCGAGCTGCACGCGCCGATCCTCATCCACGTCGCTGAAACGAAGAATGAAGGCTCGCAGATCAAGGACAACACCGCCGGCCTCTCCCCCGCCGCCTATCTCGATTCGATCGGGTTCCTCGGCCATGACGTCGTGGCCGCACACGGCGTCTGGCTGACCGCGGATGACATCCGGACGTTTGCCGCTAAGCGAGTGGGTGTCGCGCACTGTCCCGAGAGCAACATGATGCTGGCCTCCGGCGTGGCCCCGGTCGTCGACATGCGCCACGCCGGCGTCGCCCTCGGCCTCGGCACTGACGGTCCGGCCGGCTCGAACAACAATCTGGACATGGTCGAAGAGGCGGCCAGCGCGGCACGGCTGCAGAAGATCACGCGCGGCGATCCGAAGGCGCTCAGCGCACGAGACGTTCTGGAGATGGCCACGCTCGGAGGCGCCCGCGCCCTCGGCATGGAGGATCGCATCGGCACGCTCGAAGCCGGCAAACGCGCCGACGTCATCGTCATCGATCTCCAGCAACCCAAATCGCAACCGGTCTACGCCGTCGAATCGGCGATCGTCTACGCCGCCTCCGGCAGCTCCGTCATCACCACCATCTGCGACGGCAAGGTGCTGATGCGCAATCACAAGGTGCTTACTGTGGATGTGGCCGCGGCGGTGGCAAAGGCGAAGGTGTATCGGGACCGGGTGATGAAGAGCCTGCGATAGTGGATAAGTCGATCAGTGATTCGTGGACTAGTGATTGTCCCTGATCCACTAATCTACTGATCCACTAATCTACTAAGCGCGAATCTACTAGACTACTCATCATGAAACGACTCCTCATCGCATCTCTCCTTCTCATCGCCTCCGCGGCGCAGGCGAAGGAAGTCCTGCCGTGGATCGAGAACGATTACGCGAAAGCGATCGCCCATGCCAAGGCGGCGGACCTGCCGGTCTTCGTCGAGGCGTGGGCACCGTGGTGACACACGTGCCGCTCCATGAGGGCCTATGTCTTCACCGACAAGTCCCTCGAGCGGTACGCCGGACAGTTTGTCTGGCTCTCGATCGATACGGAAAACGCCACGAACGCGGCCTTCCTGAAAGCGCATCCGATCAGCATCTGGCCGACGCTGCTCATCCTCGATCCGAAAGACAAGGTCATCTTCCGCTACGCCGGCGGCGGGACCGTGCCGCAGATCCGCAAGCTGCTCGACGATGGCGAGCGGGCGGCGCACGGGTCGCATACGAAGGCCGACACGACGTTGATCCGCGCCGACGCACTGGCCGCGCAAGGTAAACAGGCCGAGGCGGCCAAGGCGTTCGATGAAGCAATCGCCGAGGCGCCGAAGAACTGGCCGCGTCTCGGGCGCGCCTCCGAGTCGCTCATCTTCGCGCTGAGCCGTGATCCCCAGCGCTGCGCGGAGCGCGCGCTCGCCCTCTACCCGCGCGTGCGCGGCACCGGATCGGCGGTCAACGTCGCCAGCACCGGTTTGTCGTGCGCAACCGATCTGGATGCGAAGTCGTGGAACCGTTCCGAGCTCGTGGCCGGACTGGAAAAGGCCACGAGCGAAACGCTCGCCGCGGCCGGCAGGATCGCCATGTCCGCCGACGACCGCTCCAGCCTGTACGAATCGCTCGTCGACGCGCGCGAACAGGCCAAGGACGAACCCTCCGCGCACAAACTGCGCGAGGAGTGGGCATCCTTCCTGGAGAAGGAAGCAGCGAAGGGGAAGACGCCCGATCAACGCGCCGTCTACGATTCGCATCGCCTGGAGGTCTACCTCGGCCTCAAGCAGCCGGAGAAAGCGATCGCCATGCTCGAACAGTCGGAGCGCGATCTGCCGAAGGATTACAACCCTCCGGCGCGCCTCATCTCCGCGTACCGTGCGGCGGCCCGCTTCGACGATGCACTGGCCGCATCCGACCGCGCCCTGAAACTGGCCTACGGTCCCCGAAAAATCGGCATCTATCGCAACCGCGCCGCCGTCTATCTCGCCAAAGGCGACAAGGCATCGGCGCGCAAGACGATCGAGGAAGCGATTGCGTACGCGGAGTCGCTGCCGACGGAGCAGCGCAGCGACGGCATGATCGCATCGATGAAGAAGCAGTTGGACACGATGTAGTCGGGGTTGCGCGGTTGCGCGGTCTCGCGGTGTGGGGTGCTGGGCTACAGTGGTTTTAACAACTCAGCAACCTTGCAACTTAGCAACCCCGAGACCGCGCAACCCCGAGACCGCGAGACCCCACCACTCAGCGCCGCACCGCGCGGCCCCTCGGAACGAACGCCGTCACCGTCGCGGCGTTGCTGTCGGCGGGAGTGCCGTTCGCGCACTGGTTGGTCACGTGAACCCAGAACGACGTGGTGCTCTTGATGACGGCAGTGACGAGGGTGGCCGAGTCCGTTCCGACAGGTTTCGAGGTGTCGCCTTTCGCTCCCTGGAACCACTGGTAGTGCAGCGTGCTGGAGCCGGCAGCGACCACCTTCAGCGTGGACGTAGAGCCGATCCCGACGTTGACGCTGGCAGGCTGCGTCGTGATCGACGGGTTCGTGCAGCTCGAAACAGTGATCGTGGCCGCGTTGCTATCGACGGTCTGAGAGTCACACGTGTGAGAGACGCGAACCCAGTACTTCGTCGTGAGGGAGGGAGACTGCGTGAGCGAGAACGACGTCGCTCCAGCGATGGGATGGGACGTATCTCCTTTATCGCCGGTGAACCACTGATAGGTAAACGGAGCCGTACCACCCGCGGAGACGGTCAGTGTCACCGGCGTGCCGGGCGAGATGGTCGAGCTCGCCGGCTGTGTGGTCATCGACGGAGGATTGCAGACGCCGTTGACATTCACGGTAACGCCGGCATCCTGCGTGCCGCACGGCGAAGTCACGCGCACCCAGTAGATAGACGTCGTGGCGGGAGAAACGAGAGTGCTCTGACCGGTGGCGCCGGCGATCGGACTGGATGTATCGCCGGGATTTCCGTTGTACCACTGGAAGGTAAACGGACCGGCGCCGGAGGTCGCTACGGCTAGTGTTGACGACTGGCCTGGGTTGATCGTACTCGGCGAAGCGATCGGACTACCATTGATCGGCGAGCACGTAACCGTCACCGTCACGTCCCGGCTGTCCGAGGGCGGGCTGCACTGGCCGGTCACCCGAACCCAGTAGGTGGTGGTCACCGTCGGATTGACGGAGACAAATGAGCTCGTCGCGCCGTTGATGGGTGCGGCCGTCGAGGGGGAGTTGCCGACGTACCACTGGTACGTGAAGGGTGATGTGCCGCTCGGGTTGACGACAATGGTGCTGGTCTGGCCTGACGGGACCGATGACGGAGAAGCGATGGGCGTCGAGGCCGACGGCGGCACGCAGGGAGCAACAGTGACAGTTGCCACGGGGCTATCCGCTGGAGGTGCGCACTGGCCGGTTACGCGCACCCAATACGAAGTCGTCGTCGTTGGGCTGACACTGACGGACGAATTGGTTGCCCCGCCGATCGGAGTCGTCGTCACTCCGGTGTTGCCGACGTACCACTGATAGGTGAAGGGACCCGAGCCGGTCGGAGTCTCAGAGATGGTGCTCGACTGACCGGAGGCGATCGTGGAAGGGACAGCAGAGGGTGCGGGCGCCGAGGGCGCCGTGCAGGTGACCGTCACCGTGACGGTGTTGCTATCGATCGTATGGACGCCGCTGCACGAGTTCGAGACGCGGACCGAGTAGGTTGTCGTCGTGGCCGGCGTCGGATGAAAAACAGCGCTCGTGGCACCCCCAACCGGCGCTCCTGTGGTCGGTGAACCTCCGCTGTACCACTGATACGTCAACGTCCCGTCGCCGCTGGCGCCGACGCTGAGATTCGCCTGCGAGCCGAGGGAAATGCTCTGACTCGATGGCTGCGTCTGAATCGACGGCGCATTGCAGATGGGGCCACTGCCATAGTTGGTCTGCGCGGCGTCGCGTTCCCACTGACTCAGACTCCCGATACTGTTCGGCTTCGGAATGACCGAGGCCATGATCGCCGCACCCACTGTCGAGCAGGGAGAGGGCGCCTGACAGCCGCCGTCTCCATTCTGCGGGCTAAGCGGGCTTGAACTCCCATCCGCGTGGCGAAACCCCAGCGTGTGCCCCAGTTCGTGGGTGAGGAGTTGCGTGTACAGACTCTGATCGACAAAGGAGGGGAGGTTGTTTCCGGTCTCGACGTCGACCTCGATGGTGCGGCTATACGTGAAGCCATCGCCGAGATTGGAGTACGAACCGTTGGTGTTGGAGATCCCACCGACGGCTACCGCGCCGCTACCTCCGATGATGCCGTGGCGGTCATTGAAGATGATGTCGTTCTTGCCGTCAGGCCCCCCACTCAGCCCATTCGGCACAGCGGGTGAACTCGGATCCGAACCACTCAATGAGTAGCTGATCCCGGCACCTGCGACACTGTTCCATGCCGCCATCGCGCCGGAAGATGCGCTCGGCCCATCGAGACTGGTCCCCCCAGTCTGTGCATTGCAACAGTAGAAGAACGACGCGGACGGGCTCTGCCAGCGATAGTTACCTGCCATCAGGTAATCAGGCCGCGTCGACTCTGCATTCGGGATGAACCTCGAGACTCGCGGACTGAACTCGGGGAAAGCGGCGAACACGACATCGGAAGGATTTACGAAGTACCTCTCGCTGGCTGGAGCGTCGGAGCGGGTGCTGGTCTCGACAAACGACAGAAACTCCGGTCCGCCGCGCAGCTTCTCGACATGCAGCGAGCCGTCATTCTCGTCGAGCCCGAATATCTTCTCGTCGGTGCTGCCGCGTATCAGTAGCTCACGGCCGCGGAGGTCCTCAGTGAACTCGAACTGGCCAAGTCCGAAACCGTACGTCATCCATTCGCCGAGGTTGTTCGTGTGAAGAAAGACGAGGTAGCGCTTCCCATCTTCGTAACGAGGCGCGCCCGGAATGAACGTCGCCCGGTTGCCAACAGAGCCCCCCAATTCGACGAGCTGAACCGATTCTCCGATGGATCCCTTCAGAACCCGCTCGACTCGCAGCGTGGCTACCGTCACGATCCGCTGTCCATCGCGTAGCTCCGGGTGGGACTCAACCGCCGTGGCAATGACGATGGCCTCTGCCCGTTTGATCAGATCCCGGTCGCTCGGAACGATGTAGGTGATCGCGTGCAGCGATGTCGCCGCAGCCAGCGAAAAGACGATCGACATCCGAACCACGATTCGCATTCAGGGGACCCTCCGGGGGACGGACCACGCACGATTCTAAGCGCGACCGGCTCCACTAATTGTGTCGCCGATCACGCGATCGTTACAACACGGAGCAGGCGGATGTATGCCCTCGAGACGGTCTCATCCGCGACATCTGCGGATGGCATTTACGGCTTCGAAGCCCGTCTCCGCGAAGCCGCCCCCACCGACACCGTCGCGACCGCACTGTCCACGCTCCCGCACGGACTGCTGATCCGCACCCAGAACTGCGTCGGGCCGGTGATGGCCGGCGTGAAGACCGACGGGGTGTTGCCGCCGAGCGGGTGGGTAAAGTCGAAGTTCGGCCCCTGGTACCACTGATAGCTGAGCGATGGTCCCGCCGCGCTGACCGAGACGATGGCGTTCGCGCCGGCGGCCACGCTCTGGTCGTGCGGCTGCGCGGTGATCGAGGGCGGCGTGCAGGCCGGCACGATCGTCAGGCGGGCCGTCGTACTGTCGGCCTGGCCGCACTCGCTCGACACGTGCAGCCAGTACGACACCGGAGAGACCAGCGACGGCACCGCCAGAATGGCCGAGGTCCCGTTGTTCGCCGGCTGCGAGGTATCGGGGAACGTCCCCTGGTACCACTGGAACGCGATCGGTTGCGTGCCGGTGACGCCGGCGAAGAGTGTCGCCCCGAAGCCGGTCACCACGTCGCCTCCTACTGGCTGCACCACGATCTTCGGCGCGTTGCACGGCAGCACCGTGATCGTGATCGTGTTGCTGTCCGCCGACGACCCGCACGTATTCGATGCCCGCACCCAGTAGCTCGACGTCGACGACGGCGTCACCGTTAGGCTGGTGCCGGTGGCACCGGCGATCGGCGACGAAGTGATCCCGCTCGGCCCGGTGTACCACTGATACGACACCGTTCCGCCGCTGGCGGCGACGGAGATCGTCACCGTCTTCCCTTCCAGGATCGTAGCTACGCCCGACTGCGAGTCGATCGTCACCGGCGGGCAGTTGTTGACGATGGCGAACACCGTCCCGCTGCTGGCGGGAGGATCGCACCCGTTCGTGATGCGTACCCAGTAAGCGCTGGTGACAGAGGGCTTCACGGTGAGCGACGACGTATTGGCACCCGTGATCGGAGCGCTGGTGTTCCCCGAGGCACCCGCGTACCACTGGAAAGAGAGCGGTGCGTCGCCGGATGCCGTGATGGAGAACGTTACCGCCGTCGTCCCGACACTCACCGTCTGCGGCGCCGAGACGATCTTCGGCGGCACGCAGGCGGGCGGCGTGATGACGCCGGAACCGTAGACCGCATCGATCGCATCGATGTCCCACGGCTGGAGGACGGAGCCGATCGGGTCGGAGTTGAAGGCCACGCTCGAATTCATGATGGCGGTCGTGGAACAGTCGAGCGGCGCGGTACAGGGGGAGTTGTCGACCGGGTTCTTGTCCGAGTGACGAAGGCCGAGCGTGTGACCCAGCTCGTGGGTGAGGACGTGATCGAATCCGTTGCCGGTCAAGCCCGCGCCGCTGATGCCGTCCTGAACCACCAGATCAGCTTCGACGATCGAGAGGTACTGCTCGCCGTTCGCGGAATGCGTGGCACTGCCGAACCACGCCCCGCCGATAGCCAGCGTGGCGCCGCCGGTCGGCGTGAACGAGCCGGGGATCTCGTTGGCCGGATCGTTGAACTGGATCGTGTTCACGCCGTCCGAGGTGCCGCCGTTGAAGCCCGTCTGGGCAATGGCCGTCGTACCGCCGTAGCTGTAGACGATGTTCGATCCGCCGTCGTTGGTCCACGCCGCCAGGCCGCGCTGCAGCGAGGTCAGTCCGCCGTTCGCCGCTCCCGGCTGCGTGCCGTGACTGAGAAAAATGACAGGAGTCGGAAAACTCGGCCAGCGGATGCCAAGGCCTCCACCGCCCTGCAACAGGTAAGTACTCGGTGCCACTGCCAGCCGCACCCACACTCTCTGACAACCGACCACCGACAACCGACAACTGTCTTACAAGCAACGGCACCGGATCACGAACGATGTAATCGTCACCCCCGTCACCTCCCTGCGCCGTCGCGCGCACAAAGTCGAGGAACGCATCCTCCAGCCGCACCGGCTCGCGATGCGTCGTGCCGTCCTCTTCCCACCCGGCGATCTCCCCCGCCTCGCGCACGAGCAGCCGCCGCCCCCGCACATCCTCGGCGCGCTCGAATTTGCCGACCACCATGTTCTTGGCCACCCACTCCCCGCGGCCGTTCGTCTCCAGAAACAGCAGCACCCGCTCCCCGTTCGCGTATCGCGGGCTCCCCGCGACGACATAGCCGATATCGCCGACCATGCCCCCCAGCTCCGTAACGTGAATCGTCTCGCCGGCGGCGACCGGGCCCTTGATCGCCTCTTCGACGCGCAACTCCGTCACCGTCTCGATCCACCCCCCCGGCGCCCACTGCGAATGCGACTCCCCTGCCGTGGCGATCACGATCGCCTTCGAGGCGGTGACCAACGCACGATCCGAGGGGACGATGAACGTGGCGGCGTGGGCCGAGGATGCCAATAACAGGAGGGAAGCGGTAAACCACGCGCGCATAGTTAAGGATGATACCGGCCAGGGGCCCACGTGTTGAATGACGGCCGTCACGGTCTGACCGCCTCCGCGTGAAAACTCACCGTGACAACAGCATCGCTACGCCCAGGGCGATCAGCATGGCCGCGACGAGGCGGCGGAAGAACCGCTCCGGAACACGGCCGAGCAGCGTCCTGCCGAGGAACGTGCCGAGGATGACGGCGACGCTGGCACCGGCGATGAGCGGCCAGACCGTGAGCAATTGTCGTCCGGTGCTGAAGACATAGACCGGCAGGCGCGCGCCGTCGACGACCAGGGCGATGGCCACCGCCGTGGCCACGAAGACCTCCTTGCGCACGTCGAGCGCCAGCATCGCCGCCGCGCGGATTCCCCCCTGATTGCCGACCAATCCCCCCAGCATCCCCGACACCCCACCCGCCACCCACGCTCCTCGGCGGCCGAAGCGCAGATGATCGCTCCAACCGGTGACGCCGAACGCGCCGACGATGATGAGCACGACGCCGAAGACCACCTTCAACGCCGTCGTGGCCGCCGCGGCATGCAGCAGAGCGCCCGCCAGCGCGCCGACGCCGCTCATCAGTCCGAAAGTCTTGAGCACCTGCCTGTCGACCTTGTCACGCAGCGTCCAGAGCCGGAGGGCGTTGCCGATGAAGTGCGGGATTGCCGCGCCGGCCACTGCCAGCTTCACGCCGATGGTCAGCCCGAGCAGAGGCGTCAGGATGCTGCCGATGCCAAAGCCGGCCACCGCCGAAACCGCACCGGCGAAGAACGCGGCGATGGCGATGAGGATCGCCGACAGCATCAGGCCGTCCGCGTCCTCGAGAGCTCCGGTTTGGGAGCATTCCGGAGCGAGGCCGGCAACCGCACCCCGCAGCAGACCCGCTCGAGCGCCAGCCGGTCGCGCTGCATCTTCGGGTTGGCAGCCACGGCACGGAGCACCGTCTTCAGCACCTCCGCCACCGCCTGGTCCTGCGGCATGACCACCCCGTAATGCATCCACTTCCCTTCCCGCCGCGCCGCCACCAGTCCAGCCCGCCGCAGATAGGCCAGATGCCGCGAGATCTTCGGCTGCGTCTCATCGAGGATCTCGACGAAGTAACAGACGCAGACCTCCCCCGCCGCCATCAGGTTCAGCAGCCGCAACCGCGTCGCATCGCCGAGGGCCTGAAAGAGGGTGACGAGGTTCATGCGGGTGGGAGTATATGTTTTACGAGGTTGCGGGGTCTCGGGGTTGCGGGGTCTCGCGGTTGGGGTTGAGTTGCTGAGTTGCTGAGTTGCTGGGTTGCTGGGTTGCTGAGCGGGAGACTCGTGGCGACGCAATCCAACCGGCAGAATCCTGCCGCCACCATCGTTACTATCCAGGGCTACCCGACAACTTTGGCACCTCTTGCAGGCTGGCACCGAGCAACCTTGCAACCCAGCAACCAAGCAACTCAGCAACTCAGCAACCCAGCACCCACCGCGAGACCCCGCAACCCCGAGACCGCGCAACCCCGCATCCACCCCCATGGCAACCTATCCGCGTCATAAATCAGGAAGGTTGACGTTCCGTACAGAATGCCGTATAGTGCGCTCATGGGTTCGGTGAAGGTTGGCCACCTTGCCGAGCGGAATGATGGACCGGACGAGTCGGTGGGCCTGCGATCTCTCTCTAAGTTCTACCGACTACCTTCACCTACGCCAGTCGATCTTCACCGGACCCTGCTTTTCATCCCCGCCTGACCAGACGCCGCGCGAAGTAGACGGCGCCACCGGCCCCGACCAGCGTCACGACGACCACCAGCGCCGTCGCAGTCGGTGAGAAGAGGAAGGGATAGCGGATACGGTTGAGCACGAAGATGCCGGCCACGATCACGAAGAGCGCCACCCGGACGGCATAGAGAATCGCCGGCGAGCGCGCCTGCCGGATCGTATCGCTCCAGATCAGCCAGAGCATCACCGTGAGCGCGGCGATGGCCATCCCGGAAGGCGGAATCATCGGCAGCCCCTGGCCGCCGGAAACGACAGGCATCATCGTTTTCGAATCCACCATGCGTCAGCCGAGGCTGCCGGTTTCGGGGGCGGTTGCGCCAGTACCGGCTTCGGCGCGTGCTCGTCCAGCATCTCCTGAACCTCGGGGGTGCAAGTCCCGCCGCAGTGGCCGGTGGTGGCGGTGGTGCACACCGCGATCTGGGTGAGCGTACACGCCCCCCGTCGGATGGCCCGCTCGATCGTCCTGTATTTGATGTTGTTGCAACGGCAGACGGTTCTCAGGCCGCGGATCGCGGGATGCTGTTCCTGTTCGTCACTTCCGTCCATTGCGAGGCGTGTTAACCGGATCGCGCTGCGGCGGCTTCCCATCCCGGGGGTCGCCGAAAATGGACCGCCCCGGCTTCCCGATGCTCGGCCGCGGCCGCGACCCCGTCATCGCCGCCGCCGACAGCGGCAGCGACAAGCGCGGCATCTTCCGCGACAGCGAAAACGCCGCCACCGCCGCGCGCCGAGGTTTACCGATCCGGGGGGAGTTCAAGTAGGGGCAATTCTAGCGCGCATTTCTCACACCCCGTGGAAATGTCGAAGCCCTGTTGCTCTCGGAAGCCTTCTGCATTTGTTTGCGCGAAACGATGTTTTTACGGCTGTAGGGTAGGAGTTTTGGCCTTCAGGACACTCCTAGATATACACAGTCATGACTACTGGATCAGGTGGCCGAAGAATTCGCGCGCTCACGTTTGGCGGAGGCGCGTTCGATACCGTCATGCAATTGGGCGTGGCGCACGCGCTGCTGGTCAGGGATGGTGTGGCGCCGAACCATGTGGTCGGTATCTCCGCGGGGGCTATCAATGCAGCGGCACTGGCGGAGATTCTGCAGGCCGGCCGCGGTCTGAAAGAGCGGGATCAACAGCTCGCGGCGTGCGTGCGCAAGATGCGGGAGTTCATCAACGCCTACGTCGACATCCCATCCGAAATCGTGGAGTCGACGTTTCCCGACGCCTTCGAAGTCAATGCCCAGAAAGCGCTCGAGCCGCTCGAGCTGCCGGTGCACTTCGCCGAGGAGCGGAGGAGCCGGCAGGACGCGAATCGAAGCAGGGCTGGACTGATTCTGCTCATCAACCACTTTCTTCGCATCCGGCTGACCGTAGCCGTGATGACGAAGATGGTCCGGCGCGTTCTGGCGATCCGTCAGTCGGGGGAGCTGAAACGTCCCAAGAAGAATGTGGCCAGCACGCGCGTCTGGAATTATGCCGGGATCTGGTTCGCGGCCTTGAGCCACTCCTACGCCGCCGGCCAGCTTGCCGGCACACTCGCCTACGCATTCATCCGGCGGCGCCGGCACGTGCAGCAGAGCGCCGGTCAGATCATCCTGAAATTCCGGCCCATCAGCGTTGCCTGGAATGCCTTTAAGGCGGCGGTAGCCTGGATCCTTTTTCTGGCCGTGCTTCTTTCGCCGGTTGCGGTGCTCTTCCGAGTCCCACTGCCGGGCTGGTTGTCGGGAATCCTCAATTGCGGGATCGAAGGATCGGCTGCCTTCGTTCGTTCACGGCTCGCGCCGCTCGGTAGCTGGGCCGGCCGGTTCCTGATCAAGGAATTCGGCGGATTCTGGCACGCCCTTCAGACGACGGTCGGCGGGAACCATTCATTCGCTCGCTACATCAGCCTGCTACCCATTGGTCAGCTCCTTCACGCACACAGCGCATCCCTCGTCCTGGCAGCGTTGGCCTGGCTCATCGCGCTCTTTCTCGACCTCCGTTTCGATGTGCGCGGCAGGCGGGTGCTGCTCGCGTACTTGATCGTGATCTCCCCCATGCCCCTGGGCTTGTTCGTCTGGATAGCCGTTATCGCCGCCGCGTTCTGGTGGCGGCGTTCCGGACCAACGATTCCCTTCACGACGCGCATCCTCGAGCACTATGAAATCGGCGACGGAATCCTTAGCGCCGACATCCTTCTGCAGGAGCTCGTCCACTCTTTCGATTCGAACTATTACGGCAAGCGTGTCGTGAACGACATGAACGACGCCGCGCTGCTGCGAGCCGATTACGTCGTCAGTACCGCCGGCACGAAGTCCCGCCCTGATCGAAGAGTGTTGTCGGAATACCGGAAGCGAGAGCCTCCTGTCCACGTCGCGCCGGTAGCGGCGAACCTCGGCACTGGCCGGCTGGAGATTCTCACCGAGAGCACATCCATCGTCCGCGCTCTCTTTGCGGCCACCGCGACGTCGCCCCTCTTTCCGGCAAGCGACGTCGCGGAAGAAACGCGTCCGCGGAGAGATTTTTGGTCGAGGTTCCGAAAAGAGAAGACATCGCACCGGGACTCGACGTGGTACATCGACGGGCTGAACATTTCGAACGAGCCGATTCAGCCTTTGCTCGACCACTTGCGGCGCGAATTCGGAACACTCACCGCCAAAGAAGCGGCGAACGAGCTCTCGAACGAGGAGCGCACCCGGCTACACGTGCTGCGTAGAGCGACGACCGTCGACGTCTACCCGGTCTCCGACCTCCCTGTCGACCACGCGGAGTTGGAGTCTGTGGGCAACTATTCGACGCTTGTCGAGGTCGGCTTGCGGGCGGTGGAGCTGAAACAGCTTCGCGATGCCGCGCTGGAACGAACTCTGACCCGCCTCTATACCGCCACACTTAAATGCGGCAAGGCCTTCGTTGAAGACAAAGACTCCGACGACGAGTCCCGGGTCTACATCCACGCCGGAATCTTCCCGATCGAGCTCGATCGGCCTGCCCACGTCAACCGGCGCTTCATTCGCGGAACCTCCGTCGACGAGCGCCGGTCCATCCTTCACGCCACCGTTGCCGACGGATGCCGCGCTACGCTCGAGGCCATGCTCTCGGCGGATCTTCTGGACACGGCGAAGCTCGATGACTGGGCCGGGAAGTACATCAAACCGCCGATTCTTCCCGCTGAGCTGCAGAAGGAGGACAACCTCCGCTCATTGCTCCTTGAATCAATCAAACAGGCCGCGCCTTCGGAAAAAGACACCGTTACGTTGACCATGCGTGGACGCGACCAGACAATCCCGAGGACTGTTTCGAGAGTCGAATTCAATCTTCTTGTCGACATCACCAACCCGCGCTGCCGTGCGATCATCAAGAAGCGCGGACAGACCCTTCCCGGGCACGACCCCGATTCCGGGCCTGGAGTCTCCGAGATCTGCAAACAATGCCGTCTGTTCCGCGAAGACAAAGCGGCGACGTTCGTTCCCCCGAAAGGGCCGGCCGGCGAGCCTGTTCCGATTGCAGCACGGCCGTTCGACGACAGTATTCGTCTGCACGGACGGCTCGAACGCCTTGATTGGCCGATCTGGCCGAGGGCTAGAGCCGGGAAAACGGAGGCTGATCGCGAGCCGCTGCCACGGCCGCAGCAACCTCCGCCGGCACCCAACTACGAATGGAAGCCGGAGTGGCCCTCACGCCGGAAAGAGTCACAGAGCGAAGCCTACAGAGGGGCCGTCGAGCGGCCGACGGTCAGCTTCCTCTTCGGCGGCGGTGTGTTTCGAGGCGTCTATCACATGGGCGTCATGAATGCCCTCAATGAGGCTGGGCTGCAGCCCGATGTAATCGCCGGCTCCTCGGTCGGTTCAATCATCGCGGCAATGATCGCATCGGTATTCAAGGAAGACGACGCCACGAACCGGCGCCGACAGATACGGAGTCTGTCGGCCACGTTTCTGGCGATCGATCGCTTTGTGCTGACGGATCGGCTGGCCGACTTCGTGAGACGGTTCACGCTCCGCGGCGCCGAGGCTCGATTCGCGCCGCGCGATCTTGACCTCGTTCTGCGGCGTTACGACATCGACTTCCCCGGCCGCTTCGGGAAACGCGCACGGAACCTGATGGCAGGATTGGAGAGGCTGCTCTATCTGAGCCCCTTCGAGCTATTCACCATTGTCCGCGCGGCCCGGCTTCGGGACTTTTCATGTCTCCTGCAGGAAATCGCAGGCGACCTTCAGGAGCTGCTCGACCGCGGTGCGGTCGGCGATGAAATCCTCGGCTCTGAGCCTCTCGCACTTCTCATCCAGAGGCAGGTCGAAGAGCCACTCCGGAATCTGCTCAAACAAAAGGATGGCGAAATCCGATTCGACACGTTCCTGGAAGGCAAGCGAAAGATGTACTTCCTGGCAACGACGACGAACCTCATGCGTGGCGCGCTCGAGATCATTGGCGCACCGAACACCACCACAACCTACGTTTCGCTCCGCCAGGGTCTGCTGGCCAGCAGCGCCTTTCCCGCGGTGTTCCGGCCACGGCATGGTTGGGAAGTCTTTGTCGGCGACCTCCGAAGAGACGATCTTTACATCGACGGTGGTGTCATGGACAACCTGCCCCTCGATGCCGTGGCCCGCTTCCTGAGCCAGGCAGCGCTGGACAACAAAATCATCGGCCGGCCACGCGCCGCGCCTCACTTGCTCTTCACGGCTTCACTCGAGATCACACGAGACGTGCTGCCTATGGATCCCAAGGCCATCCGCGAGACGAGACGCAACTTCTTCGATGTCCGGCGCCGGGCAAAAACGTTCAACCTCAATCGCAAAATCGACGCGTATCGCGCTATCCAGGAGCGGCTGGATATTCTCTGGCGGTCACAGCAGGTGGAGAAGGATTGGCCGCTGAGCCTGCGGGTGATCGCGGTAAAACCAAACTGGCTCTGCAACACCTTCGGCTTTCATCCCATGCTCGGATTCCGCCGCCAGAAGCAGGCGCAGAGTATCGCTCATGGGTGCGCCTCGACGTTTGCGGAGTTGCATGCAAACGCCGTCGAGCACGCACCGTGGGCAAAGGCGTGGGGTTTCGAACAACTCGATTTCGATCAGCGAACCTCGGCGCGCGAGGTCATTCCAGGAACGCAGCGAGATCAACGGGTGCTCATCCCGAGAGGAGACGCCACGAACGGGCAGTGCTGGTTTCGCGTAAATGAGCATCTCTGCCCATTCAGCAAGCAGTGGCGGCGTAAATTCGGTGAGCCAAAAGACCCAAAGCTCCGGCCCGAAGAGCTCAAAGACCTCCACGCGATCTATGAGTCCTGCGGCGAGAGCACGACTCATAAGCCTGTCGAGGGATGACTCGGGGGACATGCACCCGGAGCGCTGGCGTCTCGCCGGCTGGCCCGGAGGCGTCTCGCCTCCGCGCTTCGCTCACCGCGAATGTATGGTGTCTCGCGCTCGTGGCGCCGAGACGGCAGCGCTCCTTATGCGGCGAATCCGCAATCGAGTGGCGGCCCCGAAGCACCGAGGCCGCCACTCGCAAACTCACTACACCGCGGGTGTCGACTGCGCCGGCGTCTGTGCCGCCGGCGTCGTCACCGGAGGCGTCTTCGACGCCGGAGGCTTCGGCTTACGGGTCCTTTTCGGAAGCGTCGCGGCCATGATGTCGATGTGCGGCTGGAGAACCAGCCCCTCATCGCCGCCGAGCTGCTTGCCGACGCGGTAGGCCGCGCGCGACTTCGCCGTCGCCTGCCAATGGTGGTAGTTCAGGCTGTAACGCAGGATGTCGGAGAACGTCTTCAGCTCGTCATACACGGGCCGCTGCTCTTCGAAGTCCCGATGCGCCCCAACCTCGGCGGACGTCGTTGCTGCCGACTGCTGCCAGACGTCCGAGGCGGTCAGACCGTTGATCGCCGCATCCACGAACTGACGCGGAACCCCCTTGGCGAAGGTGATGCGCGTCTTCTGTTGTGGATCGGGCGGCACGATGTCGGGCATCGTCTCCCGTAAGGCCCTCAGGATTTCCACGCGGTCGGCCGGGGCCAGAGCCGTTGCGCGGATCGTCGTCACGATATCGGCGGGGGTCAGCCCCGCCGCAGTTGTGGGAGTGGAACTTTCCGTTGTCATCGGGGTCACCTATACCTTTCGGTCGTTGTTACGCGTTTATAGAGAGCTGCCGCCAATTCGTCAGATCCTCGCATATAGACTTAGACGTATCAGCCGCTCAAAAGGTAACCGAAAAAGCGCAGTTTTTTGCGCTCGCGGAAGAGATCTCATAACAACGCAGGAACGTATGAACAATATAGGTTGCTGTTTAGCGATGACGCGAATCATTCGCGGGTGCGGCGGATCTGTTCACAGATAGCGTGGATCTGTTCACACGGCATTGTTTCTCAGAACGTGACGCATATATTTGTCTGACGTATATAGTGGTCTGTCCCTTATAGGCGACAGTTACTTCAAGACTCCGGTCCGTCGGCTGATGGGCGCGGATTACCCAACTGATCGCGCAGACAAGTAAACTGGTCACGCGGATCACCCAACTGATCGCGTCGATCACCCAACTGATCGCGTCGATCACCCAACTGAGCTCGTCGATCACTCAACTGATCCCGCCGATCACCCAACTGAGCTCGTCAATCACCCAACTGATCCCGCCGATCACCCAACTGAGCTCGTCAATCACCCAACTGATCCCGCCGATCACTCAGCTGGTGTCGCGGTTCGCCCGGCTTGACGGGACAGTCCGGTGTCCTCGCCTCACATATATCATTCGGTCACAGGTCACCCAGCATGATCTACGCACCCCCTCCCCTTCGCATGGCCAGGCTGCGGTTCGAGCTCAGGCCGCGGACGACGTTTCGCCTTGCTCCCGAGAGGCGCGGCGAAGTTCTGTACGGGGCCTTTGGCACGATCCTCCAGCGAATCGCCTGCGATCCCGCCTGCCCCGGCCCTGACACCTGCACGCGCCGGCAGGAATGCGCCTTCGCACAGATCTTCGAGCCGTCGTCGCCCGCCGGCGACCGTTTTGGCGCCAGAGAGGCGCGCAAGGGATTCCTCTTCCGGCCTCCCCTCGATGCCGACCCCGAATACGGCCCGCGCCGCCCCCTCATCTTCGAGCTTCGCCTCTTCGGCCAAGCCATCCACACGTCGGCCATCTTCATCGACGCCTTCCGGCGTCTCGAGACCTCAGGCCTGGCCGACCGCGGCGTCGATCTGGTCTCCGTTCTTTCCCTCGACTGGAAGGGCACCTCGGCGCGCATCCTTTTCGAAGAAGGCCGCCCCACCGGCGCCGAGCTCCAGATTCTCGCCTTCGCCTCGCTGATGCAGCAACCGCCACCGGCCAAGCGCCTGCGAATCACCTTCGACACCCCCATGTACCTGAAGGACCGCGGAACCGTCCAGCGCCAGCCCGCCCTCCCCGCCCTGATTCGCCGCCTGCGCGACCGCATCTCCATGCTCTCCCTGATCTGGGAAGGAAAGGAGTGGGAAGCCGACTACCGCGCCATCGGCGAGCTCGCCGAGGATGCTGTAATGACCGTGGAGAGCGGCGGCTGGAACGTGCACGCCCGACACTCGACACGAACCCACCGCAACATGCCCGTCGAAGGATTCCGCGGAACGGTAAGTTACGACCGCGTCCACCCGGAGTTGCTGCCCCTGCTCCGGATCGGCCAGGAGATCCACGTTGGACAGCATGTGGTTTGGGGGAATGGCCGGTACAGCATTACGGATCAAACGTAGGTCGGACTCTTAGTCCGACCGGTTCTTGCGCCGGTGTAAGGCCCAGGCTGCGTTCATCGAGCTCCAGTCTTTAGAATGAGTATCGTGCGAACGACTGCGCTATTCCCAGCCGATTCAAAGGAATGTCCACCAGAGAGCGGAGATACGACGGACGCGATTGGACCTTTTCGTCTTCGCGTCTTCGCGCCTTCGCCTGAAACCAACGTTCCATTTTCATGCAGGGGTCTGCAATTCACGTATGTTGTTGCATCTTAAGGTTTTGGTGTCGGGACCGTCGATCGAGTACGAGGCTTCCGATACGAATCCTGCACGGTCTGCCAAATCGGCCCCGCAAGGAGCACAGAATCAATGGGTTAGAATGGCCAGGGTCCGAACGAGTGCGCCGCTCGAAGGCGATTGCGACGCGAACGAAACGACGCACCCGCACTCAACGCAATCCAGTCCGAACGAGTGCGCCGCTCGAAGGCGATTGCGACGTGTGGTGAGTCCGAGGTCGGGTGGCTTGTTGTTGAGTCCGAACGAGTGCGCCGCTCGAAGGCGATTGCGACAGAGATTTGCTGTCAGTATCCCAGTTGTTTGACGAATATGCGTCCGAACGAGTGCGCCGCTCGAAGGCGATTGCGACTTTTCGCCCTTAACCTAGATACTTACTGAGGAGATGGGTCCGAACGAGTGCGCCGCTCGAAGGCGATTGCGACGTGAGCAATGCACCGTCGGCATTTGGTGTAAAGGTGCATGTCCGAACGAGTGCGCCGCTCGAAGGCGATTGCGACGATGGATCAGTTGACACCAAAGTTATCCAAAGATGAAAGGCCAAGTCCGAACGAGTGCGCCGCTCGAAGGCGATTGCGACTGAACTTCACTTCATCTGCACAGCGACTCATCGCCGCTTATGTCCGAACGAGTGCGCCGCTCGAAGGCGATTGCGACTCTACGTAGCTGTCGACCGCGTCCATCAGCTCCATGAGTCCGAACGAGTGCGCCGCTCGAAGGCGATTGCGACACACGCACTGTGCGGTTCGGAACGGCCGGAATGTCGGGGGGTCCGAACGAGTGCGCCGCTCGAAGGCGATTGCGACGATGACAACGTATTTGCTGGTGAACTGCCAAAAACTCAAGGTCCGAACGAGTGCGCCGCTCGAAGGCGATTGCGACAGAGAATTCGTTGCTCGCTGCGTCGATGGCGGTATACAAACCCTGGGTCCGAACGAGTGCGCCGCTCGAAGGCGATTGCGACAAATTCGCCTTCCGGCAGTGGTGTGTCGAGGTATTGAAGTCCGAACGAGTGCGCCGCTCGAAGGCGATTGCGACAGTACGGCGGCGAGATGTTCAATCCGTGGGTAAGGGTCCGAACGAGTGCGCCGCTCGAAGGCGATTGCGACTCGTGAAAGACGACTTTGGCACGGGAGGCGATTGGATGCGTCCGAACGAGTGCGCCGCTCGAAGGCGATTGCGACTTATTGGCAATAGTAGCAACAGACCAATCAAATAAAGCCTGCGTCCGAACGAGTGCGCCGCTCGAAGGCGATTGCGACAGTTGACCGTCGTGGTGACAACTGGAGCGAAGATCTCCGTCCGAATGAGTGCGCCGCTCGAAGGCGATTGCGACAAATGTCGTTCCCAAGTTGCTGGATGTCGGCATTCGTGGGTCCGTCCGAATGAGTGCGCCGCTCGAAGGCGATTGCGACATGAGACGGAACGTCATACGGCATTACGCACCGTACGTCCGAATGAGTGCGCCGCTCGAAGGCGATTGCGACATGATGTGGTTGGTCAATCCTTCTTCTTCACAGGCGGCCGTCCGAATGAGTGCGCCGCTCGAAGGCGATTGCGACCTGCGAATCGAGGCGCTTATGCAGCTCTTTCGGCCCAGTCCGAACGAGTGCGCCGCTCGAAGGCGATTGCGACGGCAAGCCATCTGATCGCTCGCTTTGCGAGCAGCATGTTCAACGTCCGGACGAGTGCGCCGCTCGAAGGCGATTGCGACATTTCGATGACCTCGTTTTGAGACTGATAGAGTTGGTGTCCGAACGAGTGCGCCGCTCGAAGGCGATTGCGACATTGACACGGACAGCTTCACTGGGATTGGTATCGAAGGTCCGAACGAGTGCGCCGCTCGAAGGAGATTGCGACATTTCTAACAACTTGCACCCATCCAGGATGCGTCGGTACCATCCGAACGAGTGCGCCGCTCGAAGGCGATTGCGACAGTTGTACTGCCGTGATGTTGCGGAGATAGACGTCTTTCTGCGTCCGAACGAGTGCTCCGCTCGAAGGCGATTGCGACACCTGTTGCCCCCGCACCTGCGGCATCAGCGTCAGGGTAAGTCCGAACGAGTGCGCCGCTCGAAGGCGATTGCGACGGAGACTACGAAACTGACCACGAACTTGACGATGTACGAGTCCGAACGAGTGCGCCGCTCGAAGGCGATTGCGACATCAACAGAAAGGTGGTGGCGAGTGCGGTACGGTGTCCGAACGAGTGCGCCGCTCGAAGGCGATTGCGACTACCAGGGCGAGCCGTATTGGGCGTTCCGAAGCGGCGGCTTCGAACGTCCGAACGAGTGCGCCGCTCGAAGGCAATTGCGACGTGAGAGCCGCTGTCGTGAACGCGATCACCGCGGTGTCCGAACGAGTGCGCCGCTAGAAGGCGATTGCGACAACCAACCGGTATGCTTGAGATCGAACTCGAGGATATCGCCGTCCGAACGAGTGCGCCGCTAGAAGGCGATTGCGACTTCCAGACCGCAGAGATGGGAGAAATCATGGTGAAAGCCTGACGAGTCCAAACGGTTGCGCGCTCGAAGGCGATTGCGACTGATCATCGCGAGAGATTCAGGACAGATCAGCACGTCGTTTGGAGAATTACGCGGGAGTGGTCTCTCTCAAGTTCTGAGGGAGCGGATCGATGTCCATCCAATGGCTGACACCCGAAGGTCTGCTCAAAGGGTGGGAGCGGGTCTTCGAAAACCACGGTTGCGCGGGTGTCGATGGCGTCACCGTCGAGCGGTTCGCCGGAAGACTCGATGCTGAGCTGGAGACGCTCATGTCGCGCGTGGAACGAGGGGAATACCGTGCCCTCCCCCTCCTGCCGATCGTCGTTCAGAAAAAACCGAGCTCCGCGGCCACGCGCACGCTCCTGGTGCCCGCCGTACGCGACCGCGTCCTCCAGACCGCCGTGGGGCGGCACCTCGGGCGCGCCTTTGAAGACGAGTTCCTCGATTGCAGCTTCGCATTCCGCCCCCACCGCTCGGTCAACTCGGCCATCGCCCGCATTCGGTTCCTGCACGATCACGGCTTCAAATACGTCGCCGAGACCGACATCGATTCCTTCTTCGACCGCGTCGATCATGGTCTGCTTCGCGAGCGGATCCGGTCGCGCCTGGCCGAGGCAGCGCTCCGCGATCTTCTCGATGGATGGATCGGCGGCTTTCGCTGGGACGGACATCGTACCCATGCCATCGAGGTCGGGATTCCTCAGGGCAGTCCGATATCCCCGCTGCTGGCCAACTTCTTCCTTTCCGATTTCGATCTTGCATTGGAGGAGGCCGGGCTGAAGCTGATTCGTTACGCGGACGATTTCCTCATCCTCACCCAAAACCGCGACCAGGCTGCCGTAGGACTCGAAATTGCCCGCCACCGGCTGGATGAGATTCACCTTCAACTCAAAGACCGGAAGACCACCATCTCCAGCTTCGAAGAGGGTTTCCACTTTCTCGGGGCCCTTTTCCTCGGCGCCGGCGTCTGGGTGCCCTGGGGCAGGCACGACCAGCACCGCCATGTGCTTGCGGTCCCCAGGCCCATGCCCGCCGCGGTGATCGAGGCCTGGCTGCGCCCGCCGGCAGCGCCTATCGGACGTTCTGCTCGATTTCGAAACGCGTGTACAGGAAAGCGTCTTTCAATGCCGGATCGACCCGCAACTTGCCGAGGAAATGCTTGTGCGGATACGGCGAACAATCGAGGAGAATACGGACAAAGTACACGTTCTGAGCCTGTGCGACGCCTGCGGAGGACGGGTAGCCCACTACGGGATCGCTCACGAGGCGGCGGATCCGGAGTACCTGATCCTATGAGAGCATTCCATTTTCGATGATGGGTCTGCAGATGATGCAAGTGACTGGATCTAGGTATCTTGCGGGACGCACGTTCGGCCCGGTTGGAGCCGCCGACGCGGATTCTGCACGGTCTGCCAAAACGGCCCCGCAAAGGGCGAAGAATCAATGGGTTAGAATGGGCAGGGTCCGAACGAGTGCGCCGCCCGAAGGCGATTGCGACCCGATGCTGCACTTGTCGACGCCCTTGAAGTTTGTGGTACGTCCGAACGAGTGCGCCGCCCGAAGGCGATTGCGACTCCCACACCTGCGGCACACTCAGCACGTGCTCGCTGATCGTGTCCGAACGAGTGCGCCGCCCGAAGGCGATTGCGACATAGTGAAGACGGTCGTGTAGTGGCCGCTTGGCACGGCCGAGTCCGAACGAGTGCGCCGCCCGAAGGCGATTGCGACATCACAGCGGCGATGGACATCGAGGGTCCGTCATCAAGGTCCGAGTGAGTGCGCCGCTCGAAGGCGATTGCGACACATACCTTCTTCCGGCTCCAGAATCAGGTAAATGTGCGTCCGAATGAGTGCGCCGATCGAAGGCGATTGCGACTACGACACACTGATCCATCCCCTGGATTTAGTGTGTGTCCGAATCAGTGCGCCGCTCGAAGGCGATTGCGACAGGGCGTCCGAGACCGGTACTTTCATCTGAAGATAAAGTCCGAATGAGTGCGCCGCTCGAAGGCGATTGCGACTGGCGCAACACCGTCTTGGTTCACTCGCCTGTGGCACCACGCCCCGTCCGAATGAGTGCGCCGCTCGAAGGCGATTGCGACTATCGTGGCCAATAGCGCCAGGTCTCCACGCAGAAGAGTCCGAATGAGTGCGCCGCTCGAAGGCGATTGCGACACGACGAGCCAAACGACCACGGCGAACGGTCTGAATTGTCCGAATGAGTGCGCCGATCGAAGGCGATTGCGACACGACGTCGTGGAGCGTTCCGCCGCCGTCACGGTAGCTTGGCGTCAGGTCCGAATGAGTGCGCCGCTCGAAGGCGATTGCGACTCACGTAGTCCGCACTCCTTCTTTACCACGTTAAGATAGTTCGAATGAGTGTGCCGCTCGAAGGCGATTGCGCCTTGTAGCCTTGGAGGTAGGGGAGACTCACGATTCGATGTCCGAATGAGTGCGCCGCTCGAAGGCGATTGCGACCCCTAAACAACGTTGTCCCACTTAGAGACGACGCCGGCAAGTCCAAACGAGTTCGCCGCTCGAAGGCGATTGCGACTCATCGACTCGATGTTGGAACGACGGGAAGCGCGGGAAGCAAGTCCGAACGAGTGCGCCGCTCGAAGGCGATTCGCAGGAATGTCACGCGGAGACGCGGAGACGCGGACAATTCGAGGTTCGCTTCTCCGCGTCCTCCGCGTCTCCGCGTGAAACCGGCGGCTCAGCGGAGATGGCGGACCACTGATTCAGTACTGGGTGTGCTTCGACATCGCCGACGACCGCCGCCGGCAGCGGCTGTCGGACGTTCTGCTCGATTTCGGTACGCGCGCACAGGAAAGCGCCTTTCAATGCCGGATCGACCCGCAACTTGCCGAGGAGACGCTGGCGCGCGTCAAACGAACGATCGAGGAGAATACCGACAAGGTACACGTCCTGGCGTTGTGTGACGCCTGCGGACTACGTGTAGCCCACTACGGGATCGCTCATGAGGCAGCGGATCCGGAGTGCCTGATCCTGTGAGGGCATTCCATTTTCGTTGAGGTCGGCAATTGATGCAAGTGACTAGACTTGCGCGGCTTGCGGCATCGGCGTTCGATGGAGTTGGAAGCGCTGCCCAGAATTCTGCACGGTCTGCCAAATCAGCCTCGCAAGGGCCGAAGAATCACTGGGTTAGAATGGGCAGGGGTCCGAATGAGTGCGCCGCTCGAAGGCGATTGCGACTCTGGCGTATCGAAGGTACGGACGTACAGGTTTGCCCGGCGTCCGAATAAGTGCGCCGCTCAAAGGCGATTGCGACACAGGAGCCAGGTCCTCGATCGTCTTTTCGTCGTAGGGCGTGTCCGAATGAGTACGCCGCTCGAAGGCGATTGCGACTAATCGGTGGAGTTAAAGTAAGCGTTTGAGTGTATGGTCCGAATGAGTGCGCCGCTCGAAGGCGACTGCGACACGCTGGGACTCCTTCTGGCCTTTCATGTAGGCAAAGTCCGAATGAGTGCGCCGCTCGAAGGCGATTGCGACACGAGGCCGAGGCCGGTCGTGTAGATACTGACGAGGCCACAGTGCGAATGAGTGCGCCGCTCGAAGGCGATTGCGACTTCACCACGACGCCCGGGATTGCGGAAAGAGCCTTGTAGATGTGAACGGAAGGTGCGCCACTCGAAGGCGATTGCGACTGTCCGAAGAACGGCGACGCCGTCCTGTCGATACCGGGTTGACCGTCCGAATTAGCGCGCCGCTCGAAGGCGATTGAGACTTCCAGTTGATGTCGGCCGAGAAGATCAGGACTTTCGGGTCCGAACGTGTGCGCCGCTCGAAGGCGACTGCGAAGGGAGGCCGTGCATGTCTCACCGACACGATCTGCGGTGAGTCGGAATGACTGCGCCGCTCGAATGGGATTACGACACCGCGCCGAGGGCCAGCATCTTGAAGCTCGATCGGTCCGAATGAGTGCGCCGCTCGATGGCGATTGCGACTGATACGTCATTGCCTGGGCGAAGAGAAAGAACAGGACCTCGTCCGAACGAATGCACCGCTCGAAAGCGATTGCGACTTGACTTGTTGATATCGTCTCGTCAGAGGAAGACGATGATGAGTCCGAACGTGTGCGCCGCTCGAAGGCGATTGCGACTAGTCTGTTCCCGAGGTCTTGAAGTGCTCCACCTCCTGTGTCCGAATGAGTGCGCCGCTCGAAGGCGATTGCGACATACTGATGTCAGCTTCAGGGATCTCCATGAGAGCGCCTTGAAAGCGATTGCGACAAAGCATCCTCGCCTGCTGCGGGGCTGCTCATGCCCTTTGCGACGCTGGCTGAAGTTCGCGATCAGCATGTTAGCCGCTGTGTCCCAATGAGGCGCCGCTCGAAGGCGATTGCGACAGCGTCAGGAACTGCGGACGAACACCAGGCCGCGAGCATGTCTGCTGAATGAGTGCGCCACTCGATGGCGATTGCGACGTTCCCGGCTGGGTGTCCAGGTGGCCGTACGATCCCTGTCCGAACGAGTGCGCCGCTCGAAGGCGATTGCGACTTGCCGAGCTGTGAGTGGTACGGCCATACGTAGCGCGTCCGAACGAGCGCGCGGCTCTAAGGCCGAAAACCGTCCACCACAGATGCACTGAGGGCACGGAGACCTCAGTGCTCTCTGCGTCTCTGTGGTGAGTAGAAGTCAGAACGAGCGATGCCGACTCAGAGATTGTCACGCGGAGCAGAGACAGATGCAGTTTTCTTCGCGCACTGAAACAGCATCGAATCGGGACGAGTGCACAGCCCGAACCTCGCGATGTGACTTCCATTGTTGCTTCCTGATGTGGGAGATGCTGTAATTCGCTTCCCATTCGTCGTGCATCTCGGTCCCGGGCCAGGAAAGAGCGATGCCAGCGTCCCATTCAACGAGCATTCCGATCGAGACCGGTGACCCTGCCGGCGCTTCGCCGGCTTCCTTTACGCGGTTTGTTCTGCCGTTCGCGTGGTCGCTCGAACCCACGGCAAGCGCCGCCGAAACGAGCGGAGTCTATCGCCGGGATGACCTTTCCATCACCGGCGACCGCAGGAAGTACTTCACGCCGGAGACCGCGAAGGCGCTTTACGATCGGGCGCTCTGGCTGAAGCTCGAGGGATCGGGAGACGATGCTGCAGGAACGTTCACGTTTCACGTCGAGCGAAAAGCGATCGCTGTCGAGATCGCGCCACCTCGGCTGGTGCTGTTCGAGGCAGACGTCAGGAAACGCAAGCCTTCGGTCACGGGGACCGGCTTTCTGCTAGTCGACGTCAGCTTTCCGGCACCGCGATCGCCTGAACAGGCACCCACCCTCGACGATCTGCTCCTCATCAACGAGCGCTTTCGCTACTGGCGATGCCCGTGGGAGGGGCATCTGACGAAGACGTCGCAGACACCCTCCGGCGACGCTTCGTATCAGACGCTGCTCAAAGAGCTGCGCTCCACCGACGGCGCGGAAAATCATCCTTATTTCGACTGGTGGGAAAACCTGCTGAGGTTTCCCGTCGAGATCAATGGGGCCCGATTCCAGCTCGTTTCGAATGACGCTCTCGAGAATTCCAGACAATGGATCGATTCTGGCAAAGGAAAGGCGGGGTGGATCGCTTACACGGATGATCGGGCATTCGTCTGGACCTGCGCTCTGACGCCTGGCGGGTCCCACGACGCGTCGAGGACTCTGGACCCGGTGCACGGACCAGAGTGGGTTCGGCTGCTCAACGTCGACCCGACTAAGGATGAACTGTCACTCTTCGAGCGAGAGTGGTCAGAGCAACGGACCTACACGCGCTGGAAGGAGGCCGGCACGCTTTACGGCTTCACCACGCACTCCGGGGCGATGCTCGGGGCACCTGTCGCTGGGCTGCCGACCTGGCAGCATTTCAGGGAGCTTTACTTCGACGAGCTATTGCTTCTCCTCTACCTGCGCGTCTCGATTTTCCGATTCAAGGCGGAGCTGGCCGAGATTTCCGAAGACCTCACGCAGGATCTACGGGAGAGAGCGATCGCCGATCGCTTTCGCGATCATCGGGCGCTACTAACGTTTCTCACGAATCTTTATCGATTCCCTCTTCTTTCCAGCCAGCAGCAGGGAATCGAGATGTACGTAGGCATGCGCGAGGCGCTCGACATCCACGAGCTCTTCACCGAGGTGCATGAAGAGGTCAAGACCACGCACGAGATGTTCGAGCTCTTGACGACCTCGAGGATGGGAGAAGCGACGGCGTTTCTGGCCATCGGCGGCCTGATCCTCGGCGTGCTCACCACCGTCATGACCTTCCTCGCCGTCGAAGACTTGAAACAGTACCGGCCGGCACACGAGCTCGTATTGCGATTTTTCGACCCTGTACCGCGGATTCTGCCGTCATTCCTCGTGATTTTGATCAGCCTTGCACTGAGTCTCGTTCTGGCCGCAATGCTCTCGCAGCGTCTGTTCGGGCGTTGGTGGCTCGTATGCTGGTGGCATGGCTGGTTCCGAACGTAAAGCATCGCCATTTGGAGGCCCCATGGATTCCTCTTCTCTCTATGTCCGCATCGAGGGCGTCAACCTCGATAACTTCGTCTATGACGTTCACGACCTCAGCACGATCCGCGGCGGGAGCTTCCTGCTGCTCGATGCCGTGCGGCGCGTTCAGGAGCGGTTCGGACTGACGGAGATCAGTACGGGCGCATCGTCGGGGTTCTTCACTGCTCCCGCGGGCGACGGGGCGGCGGCCGCTGACGCGCTGCGACGGGAGATCGAGCGATTCCTGAGCGACAGCGACGGCCAACCGCGGCCGAAGGACGAGAGCGATCAGTTGAAGCACGCCACCTTCGTCGTCGATGTCCGCGCCGAGGGCGATGGGGACGAAGGGTTCGAACGGGCGCGGGAGTCGCTGCTGGCCATGAACCGCTGGCGGCAATTCCAGCAGCCGACCCTCGCGGTTCCGGCGCGGGGAAACCGGCAGGATGAGTGCGCGTTCGATCACGTACGTCCAGCCATCACCGAGATTTGGGTGAAGGAAGACAAAGAGGATAAGAAGAAGCCGGCCAGTGCCTCGGTGGCCGCGCGGCGGACGTTCGGCCGCGGCAAGAAGAAGGCTTTCTACGAAGAAGAGCTGCGACGTCTCGCGGATTGGATCGTCGAGGACGATCCTGCCGCCGAGGAGGAGAGCGAAGCGGTGCGGCAACTCGCGCAATCCGTAGCTGCGATGGACTTCACGAAAGATCTGGAGACGCTCGCTGACCACGGAGCGCCGCGATCGCTGGACGGGAAGATCGCTGTCGTCTACTTCGACGGCAACAGGTTCGGCAAGATGCAGCAGGGATGCGACCGGACCGATCTCGAGACCTTCGACCGGACAGTGAAGCGCTACCGCGGGCAGGCTCTGCGCAAGGTGCTGCAAAGTATTGTCGACGCTCCTGAGGGATGGCTGGCCGGAGAGGAGATCCGGCTGGAGACCCTCCTCTGGGGAGGCGATGAGTTGATCTGGGTCGTCCCGGCGTGGAAGGGATGGAGCGTTCTCCGGCTCTTCTACGAGACCTCGCGCGCCTGGCAGTTCACGCCGAGGAACAAGCCTGCAGAGCCGCTGACGCACGCGGGGGGCGTGGTCTTCTGTCACCGCGTGGCACCGATCCACCGGATGACCGAGCTGGCGAAAAAGCTGGCAAACTCCTGCAAGGAGGGGTTCGACCAGGAGCCGAAGCCGGCCGATGACCATGCCGGACGAGACGTATTCGCATACCAGGTGCTCGAGTCGTTCGATCACATCGGAACGGACTTCAAGGCGTTCCGTGAAGCGCGCGTGCCTCGAGGGCGGGGCGTCCGTGCGCTGGGCGTCCATGGCGCAGGTATGGACAAGGCGACGTCTGCATTTGACATCGTCAAACACACCTTCCCGCGATCGAAGCTCCACGCCATCGTGGCGCTGATCCGCGATGGGGAGATCGAAGAGGCGCGGTCGCTGATCGAGAAGACTTCCGGCGAGCTGCGCCAGGAGGGACAGGACGCCCTGAAGGACCTTCTCGCCTTCTTCGATCCCTCTTCCGAGGGCCTCACCGGCTGGTATCACATCGCCGAGCTGTGGGACTACGCGGTCTGAGGAGGAAGCGCCATGAAGCAGATACGTCTGACCATCGACCTCACGCTGATCGCGCCGATCCTGACGCAGGCCAGCACCGCCGGCAAGATGGCGCTGGACGCGCCGTTTGCCAAGCTGCCCGACCTCCGCTGCTTCCTGCCGTTCTCCCTGATCAAGGGACGGCTCCGGCAGTCGTGGGACGAGTTGAGTCTCCCCGACACCGATCTCTGGTTCGGGAATCGAAAGGGCGGATGGCAGGGCTCACGGGGGCGATTCCGCTTCAGCGACTTCGAGGAAGAGCCGTCGGCTGCGCGTGCTACCGAGGAGCTGCGAAAGAAGACCGGCGAGCGTCACCGCATTCGGATCGACGAAGAGCGCGGTGCCGCGGACGAAGGGGCGCTGCAATTCATCGAGAGTCCCTTTCCCGCGGGCGAGCGGGTGACGTTCAGGGGCCAGGTGACGTGGTTCGACGATGACGGCGCGGACACCTCACGACAGTCGCTACTGCAGGCATTCCGATGGACCGGGAACTTCGGCGCCGGGCGGACGATCGGATGTGGCCGCGTCCACCGGGTCGAAACGCCCGAGGAGGAGGCTCACACAGTCGGCGACGCAACGGCCGCGACGGTGTCTCCTTCCGGCGTCTATCAGATGACGCTCACGATCGGCGACCCCTTCTGCCTGGCGCGCAAGCGGATCGACGAGAATCTCTTCTCCTCGGATCAAGAGATCCCCGGCTCGGTCGTCCGCGGCATCCTGGCGACGACGCTGAACCGGTTGCTCAAACGAGACTCCGCGGCAGCCATCGAGCCGGGCGATGCGCGAGGCACGGAATGGAACGAGATCGCCGATCACCTCAACGCCATCCGCTTCTCGCATTCCTTTCCCGCGGTGAAGGATGGCGGCAAGCGGCCTGTTCACCCTCCCCTCTCGCTCGTACGCGATAGCGGCTCCCGCAACCTTGCGGACGTGGCACTTTGCGAAGGACCCGTCCTGATCAACGGTGCGGCCCCGGCGTTCTCGATCGATTGGAAAGGCGACGAGCCTGGGGACCTACTTACGCACTTCGACTGGCCAGCTCTGAAACGAACGATCCGCACCCGAACGGCGATCGACCGCGATACGAAGCGCGCCGAAGCGTCGCGGCTGTTCTCCTACGAGATGATCGATCCGGCCGGCATCGTCTGGATCGGCACGGCTGACTTCTCGGCCATCGACGACGCGACGGTCCGCGCGAAGGTCATCGCGCAGTTCGAGCGCATTTTTGCCATGCAGCCGGCGGCGCTTGGGAAGACGAAGTCGCGCCTCGGTATTCAACTGACTCCAGCAGACACGAGTGCAGTGCATTCCGGCCCCTCGACTCAATGGGTGGTCACTCTGCAAACGCCCGCCCTGCTCTGTGACCCATCTCGGCTGGACGAGGCAAGCGGCCGCGATGCTCTCTTCGCCGCCTATGCCTCGGCGTGGGCCGATGTTTCCAACGAGCAACTGCAACTGGTCCGCTTCTTCGCCAGCCAGAGTCTGACGGGCGGCTATCTCACGCACCGGTTCAACAGACGGAAGTCGTACGCGCCGTTTCTGCTCACTGATCCCGGAAGCGTGTTCGTTTTATCCGGGAGCGCCGCGGGAGCGAACCTGCTGAAGGATTGGAGACGCACCGGTCTACCCCTCCCGAAGTGGGCGCGAACGTCTCACGGCGAGACATGGCAGTCGAATCCATACCTTCCCGCCGACGGCTTTGGAGAGATCGCGGTCGATCTGCCATGCCACACGAAACATCCACCCATGAATTACGCGCTGGTCGATCAATGGCCCGCCATCGACCCGAGTAACACTCCTCCGCCACCCGATGCACCGCCACACGACGACAAACCGCTCGAAACCAAGGATCGAAAGAAAGAGGACACGGCCGTCGGTACGGTGAAGAGGGCCAGATTCTCGAACCGCTGGCGCATCAGCGGGCGCATCACGACAGAGAGCGAGTTTCACCTCGGCTCAGGTGAGATCACAACGCACCCCGACCTCTTCGTCAAAGAGAAAGGCTCGAAGACAGGCGAGCTCGTCGAAATCAGCGCGGTCGCTGTCAACAAGGAAAACCACCCGTACATCCCGGGCAGCAGTCTCAAAGGGGTGCTCCGCTCGTGGGCAAGGCCACGCTTCGATCAGAAGCTCGTCGATGCCGTCTTCGGCGGTGACAGCGACGACCCGAATGCTCAGGCGGGGAAGGCCGAATTCCACGATGCGATGTCGCTCGCACCTTCGGGGTCGTTTGAAACGGTCCCCTACTGGAGACCAGAGCGCCGTACAGGCGTCGTGGCCTCGGCAGCCATCGACCGCTGGACGCGGACGGCACAGGACAAGAAGCTGTTCCACTACGAGGTTGTGCCGCCGGGTGTGGCGTTTGATGTGTCCGTGACCGCTCACGATCTCAGCAATGAGGAAGCGTCTCTGCTCCTTCAAGCGATGCGGGCATTCGGAAACGCTTCCGATCCGATCGGCGATTTGGAACGGGCCACCCTCGGCGCGGAGACCCGCGGCGGGCTCGGACGATTCTCATGGAGCAACGAGAGCATCGACCGTCTCACCGACCCCACGGCATGGGCCATCGGCTGGGACTCTTTACCAAAGCTGAGTCAAGCAGAACGGGATCAGTTCGCTGCTGCAGTGGCGAGGACCAACCGCGCAGCCGGCAGGATCACAATCCCCATCGACATCTCCTTTGATGGGCCGTTCCTGGTGAATGAGCCAAGCCGCACCAACCAGGAGAAGGGGGACGGCTTTCCGAACTACGCGCCACGTATCGACAGGAACAGTAAGGTCTCACTCCCCGTATCGTCGTTGCGCGGAGCGCTGCGCGCCCAGGCGGAGCGCATCGCACGGAGCGTAGGAATCCAACCGCTCTGTCACAGCACGGACCCGAGGGATGCGTGCCCGCCAGTGCACGGTGCCGGTGAAGAAAAGCGCCTCTGCGTGGCCTGCAGTCTCTTCGGTGCGACCGGTTGGGCGTCGCCGATCGCGATCTCGACGCCGGAATCGACAGGCCCATTACGCGACTATGAACAGGAGCTCGTGGCCATCGACCGCTTCACAGGCGGCGTTGCCGGAAGCGCCAAGTTCAAGCTGAAGGCTTTCTGGAAACCGGCATTCCACCTGTCGCTGTCCGTCGACTCGTCGTTGATCAAGGATCGTCCGGCGGCTCTTGGATTGCTCGCCCTCACGCTCCGCGATCTTGAGGAAGGCGACATCACGCTGGGCTTTGGAGCATCCAAAGGTCTCGGCGCCTGTTCCGCGGATGTCCGATGGCCGGCGGAGGCGCAGACGGACGCATGGATCGCAGCATTTCGCGCGGAGGGTGCGAAGTCGATTCCTGTGCTCGATTCGAAAGCGCCTCGCGAGCAGGGACAGACGATTGTTCACGCCGCCAGAGCGGACGTATTTCACAACCCCTACGCCTTTGTCCCGGTCGTGCAGCCCATGGAGACGATTGATCCTCTCGCGTTGCACACGGAAAGCGCAGGTGCGGTGAGACACGACAAGTACGTCCCCGGTACGTACTCCGGCAGGATCATCTGCCGGCTGGAGACCAAGGGACCGGTCATCGTCGGCGCAGCTCACGTGGAGCATGCGGAGCAGAACCTGCCGGCGGACATCGAACCCTTCCTCGATCCCGACACGATGCGGCCCGCGATTCCGTCAACATCACTGCGGGGTCTTATTTCGAGCCTGGCCGAGACGGCCAGCAGTTCGGCGCTACGTGTACTCAACGAACGAACTCTTTCCTATCGTTGTTCTGAGCACGAGAACCTGCCGGCGATCGGAATGATCGCTGGGAACGGTAAGAGACTCCGACCTCTCGCTCTGCCTCTGCTTCGCAACGGGATGATCTCCGAGCCCTACCGCGTGATGTTTAGCGATTTCAAAGTGCCGCCTGTTCGCGTGTATCTCAACGGATATCGTCCGACGGTCGCCGGGCCAACCGAGGTGGCGATCCTGAGGCCGGGATCGTTCCTGGCCGCGCGCAATCCCAACTCCTCCTCGGCCGATAACCCGGCCGAGGTTTGGTACATGCGTCTGGGCAAACGGACGCGCACGGGCTGGAATGTGACCGTCGAGCACGCGCACATGGCGGGTCCCATCCTGCTTGCGCAGGACCCCAGTCCTGATCCGGACTACAGGGATCCGATCGACGCCGCGACATACGCAGCATTGCCTGCAGCACAGAAGGAGCTGTACACACGCGGGGTCATTCGCGTTCTCGGCGCTGTCGGAAGGGCATCGCTCTCCAGGCGTAAGCACGAGCTGTTCATTCCTCTCCCGCCGCCAGGCATACCGGATTTCGATGCCAGCGCTGCCGTTGCCGAGTTTGAGAGACTCGCGGCCGAACGAACGGAGGAAGACGAGACACTGCCCTACGAGCCGAAGGGATCTCACAGGAACGATGGTGAGAAGCAGGCTGGCAAGAAGATCAAGTTGCGCGACGGTGACATCGTTTACTTCGCGCCGACCGAAGATGGCACCAAAGTAGAGCGGGTGGCGATTTCATCGATCTGGAGAAAGTCGGTGCCCGGAACGATCCACGAATTCTTCCGCGACATCTCTCCCGAGCTGCTTCCTTTCAATGGTGCCCGCCGCGAAGTCACCGTCGCCGAGAGCATCTTCGGCTACGTCGACGATGGCTCCTCCCCGGACGCAGCGCAGCAGCGCGTCACCGCTCTGGCAGGACGAGTCCGTTTTTCGATGGCCCGCCTTGGAAACAACCAGGACCGGTCCGGCGATCTTCTGCCGCAATCGACGATTCAGCCGTTGCTATCGCCAAAGCCGCCGTCGCCAACCTTCTACTTCCGGCCGAAACAGAAGACCGGTTCCATCCTGAAGCGGCAGCTCAGCCGCAAGGATCACACGCCGCAAGGAAGGAAGTTCTACCTGCATGGGAAAGAGAGCTGGCGCCTCGAAGGAGCAGGCGATCGTTTCGCGAGCCGTGCCACACCGATTGCTCGCGGGCGGGTATTCTGGTTTCACGTCGATGCCGAGAACCTCACCCCTCGGGAACTCGGTCTGCTGTTCTACTCCTTGCGTCCGTCGCCGGCGTTCAATCACAAGATCGGCATGGGAAAGGCGATCGGTCTGGGCAGCATTCAGATCGATCCGGTGGCCATGTTTTTGATCGATCGCGACGCGCGCTACTCCGGAGCGGCAACCAGGAGCCGGTACAACGCCGCGTGGGCCGATGAGACTCGCGACGTCTCCGAGTGGCAGGAGGCCTATCCGCGCGAAGCGGCAGAATCCGATCAATTGCCGGCCATGGCGCACCTTTTCGAGACGCTCCGGGATCAGTATCGTGACTCGATGAACCCGGACATCAGCAAGGCCCTGGAGCTTATCGGCGATCCCACACAGGTCGTGGCGCCCGTTCATACGCCTCAGATCGAAGACGCAGCGATCGGGCATGAGAGTTTCAAGTGGTTCATGCGCAACGAGAAGAGCGCCAGCGTGCAGTGGCTCGACCCGCTCGGACGCGAGTCGACCGGGTTGCCGGTCTTTTCGAGAAAAGAGATGCGTGTACAGCAGCTTCGTACCGTTCCGGCAGCGCACTTGGTAACGGGAGCGCATCATCCTGTCGTCTTAGGCAGGCCCGAGGCCGCGCGGCCGAAAGAGCCGCAACGAGAGGTGTGGCCGAAGGCGATGCTGGTCAATGTTCCAAACCTCAACAGCATCAAGGCGGTGATCAGACTCGACAGCGGAGCCACCAGGGATGCGTGGGCCGGAAGCAGCTTCAAGGACTTCGAGAGCCTGAAGCTGCGCATCAAGCGAAAGGGTGAGCTGCCCGCGTCGGTTACAGTGCAAATGACAGCGAGCGGTAAGTACGAGATCGTGGAACTGGAAATCGCCTGATGCCTGATCCTTCCAAGCTCGCCTTCTTCCTCGGAGGGCACGATCTCGAAATGGTGACGATCCGAGATCTCGTGAGGGAGGTTGCGCCTGAACGTCTTTTCGACAGGAACCTTCCTTGGGGAGCGAAGGCGTCGGCGTATCGCGCGGAGATCGATCACGCTGTTGCATCCGGGCTTCAGCCGGTGCTGGTCGAGCTGGAGGATGACATCGGCGTGCGCGGCGCGCATGTAGTGGTGGATCATCACGGAAACCGCGCCGGCGCAACGGCGCCGACATCGCTCCATCAGGTCTTCGATCTTCTGCAGCTTCCTCGCTCACGCTGGACGCGGTTTCTGGAACTGGCAGCGGCAAACGATCGTGGGCATATCCGCGAGTTGCGGCGAATCGGCGCAACCGAGGAAGAGATCCAGCGGATTCGCGCCGACGACCGGGCCGCGCAAGGAATCACCGAAAGCGACGAGCGCGCTGGTGAAAAGGCCATTCAAGACGCGCAGACGTTGGCCGATGGGCTTCTGACGGTCGTCGAGTTGCCGCATGCGCATTCCGCGGTCGTTGCTGACCGTCTCGAGATGCGTCCCGACCCACCGGAGAGCCTGCTGGTGATCTCGCCAATCGAAGTGAACTACTTCGGTCCAGGGCCGGTCATCGACGCGCTTCAGGATCGCTATCCCGGCGGATGGACTGGAGGATCACTGCCTGAACGCGGATTCTGGGGTCACAAACCCGTCCCTGCAGACATTATCAATTTCACTGTGTCCGCGATCGAGCCTGTTCGGAGATCGGTCCGATAAGTGCCGATCCCTCCCTATTTCTTCTTCTTCCGCGGCCCTTTGCGGCCGAGGTCGCGCTGGAGCTGGCGGAGGCGGATGACCAGGGTGCGGTTTCCGGGACCGCGGGCGAAGCCTTTGGCGACGGCGTAGGTCCGCAAGGCCTTCGCGGCCACGGCGGCCAGCTTTGCGTCGATCGTGTAGTTGAGATTGGTAAGCAGGTGCGCCACCTCGTCGGCGACGGGACGGAATGCGGCTTCGAACTGCAGGGCCGCGGCCGCTTCCTCCGTGTCAAAGGTGTCAGCGGCTTGGAGGATGTCCATCTGTTCGACGACGTTGATCATCGAACGGATGAAATCCTTCGGCACCGTCCGGTGTCCGCGGATGCTTCGTGATGTGGACGGATGGGGCCGCATCAGGCCCGGGATCGCCGCCGTCGTGGCGTCGAGTGACTTCTTCACGTTCGCCGCGGCCCGCTCCGCGTTCGTCACCGTGACATGGGTCTCTTTCACAGATGGCTTTCTCATTTGATCTGACTCCCACATCTTAAGATCTGACTGCAAGATATCTAATATCAAACACTATGAGACTAAGATCTAGGTCTCAGATCTTAACATCAGAATGATATGAGTCCATGATCTCAGCATCAGATAACGTGATCTGAGATGTAGAGAAAATGATCTGGGTGTCAGGGGTGAGGATGTAGACGTCAGACAAGCGAGGCCTCACGGGACGCAATTCTACCCTCCCGGTATCCGCACGCTTCGACTGGACACGAAAAAGGAGACTACATCCGCGTGCGTCCGAACTCCGACGACTGGCGGGCAAAGCCGTGGCCGGTAAGCCCACGCAGACCGTTCGGCGCCGCGGTGGTCTACGCCTGACTGTTCGTCGCCGACATGACCATCCAGGGCGTGCCGAACCGATCGACGAGCATGCCGAAACCGTCGGAGTAGAACGTTTTCTCGAACGCCATCGTCACCTGTCCGCCATCGGCGAGTTTGTCGAAGAGTCCCTTCGCCTCGTCAGTCGTCGGTGCGGTGAGAGTGACGGAGAATCCGTTCTTCCCGGGAAACGGATCGGGACTCAACCAATCGGATGCCATGAGAGACGCACCACCGGCGTCGAGCCGGGCGTGCATGATCCGGTTGACGTCGCCGGGCGGCCTCTGATCCGGCGGAGCATCTTTGATGGGCACCATCCGCAGCGTGCCACCCAGTGCACCCTCGTAGAACTTCATCGCTTCCGCGCAGTTGCCGTCGAAAAAGAGGTACGTCTCCGTCGTATTCATAGCGAACCCCTGAGCAAGTTCTCTGCCGGGAAGGTCGTGATCGACGCCGGATAGTCCACGCGTACGTTGTTGAAGGGATCTGGTGGAACTGAACGGGATCGAACCGTCGACCTCCTGAATACCATTTTTGCTCCCGTCTCGGGATGGCTCATGACACCTCCAGATTTCGTTGATCTGCACTTGTCCGGACACGGCTGGACATGTCCACACGGTAGAAAATAGCCTCTTTTTAGCCTCTTCGGCACCGGTCTGATAGTTCGAGGGTAGGGAAAGGTCTACTGCCGTCACTCCCGAAGTACGGGTACTGACCAAAATTGACGGAGGTCAATGCAGAGTCCGCCTGCAGGTGCGTGCTCTTCCGAAGGACGGAAATAAGCTTACCATTTTTAGCGGTATGGTTTTCTCCCAATTAGACACTCTATACTTAAGGGCTTCCAGCAACTGTTAACAGGATCCCCGTAACGGCGTGTCGAAAGCGCAAAGGAAGGAGTTTCTCGTGGATCAGATAGCCGCCAATACCAATGTCTCAACCTCGTGGCTTCAGCATGTCCAGACGCTGCAGGAGGTGCAGCAGGAAGCCGTCCGGCAATACCAGCAACTATGGTCGGAGTTCGCATCGACGATCCAAGGTTCTTCCAAGGACGTCAACGATCGCGTGACCGAGGCCTGCCGCACGTACTTCCAGGACTTGCAGTCGGTGTATGACGCGCCGGAGGCGCGGCAAGCGGTGACGGACGCGTATCAAAAGTACGTGGAGGCGTTGCAGAAGTACAAAACGGAGGGGGAGCAGAAGGCTGTCGATGCGCTCAACGATCTGAACCGAGCGGCCGACGGTCAGGACAAGGAGCGTGCAGCCAGCGCCTACAACGAGACGCTGCGCAATCTCTGGCTCGATCCTGCTCGATCCCATGGCGTCACCGAGGCCTACGAACAGTACGTACAGGCGGTCCAAAAATCGATCGCGGACGTTCAGGACCGCTTGAACGAAGCGAATCAGAAGTGCTCGCGCGCCATCGCCGAAGCCGCTGCGCAGGGCGACGTGGCCTCGGAGGGGAAGGCCGCGCACGAAAAGTACATCAACGGCCTCTACGACCTGTACCGCAACGCCATCGATCGCGTCAGCTCGAGCGCGAATTCAGTGCTGCAGGCGCAGCAAAAGAGCGCCACCGCGAGCTGAGCCCATGTCCGTCACGGTCCATGCGGTGCTGTTCAATCACACGCCGGGCGATATCCGTTCGGGCGCGCTGAACGTGCGCCGCAACTTCCGTCGGCCGGCGATTTTGCCGGAGTGGCAGCCGGGCATGAGCGCCGCGGACAGCGTAGCCGTCTATGTCAACGACGCCGTCGACGAGACGCAGCTCATGATTCATGCGGAGCTTCGCTCGCTGACGGGTGCGGGAACGATCGAAGTTCGCGCGGTGGAAGTCGACTCCGTCTTCCCGCTCCAGCTCTACCTTCCGCTGGTCCCGCGGGCCGCGTGGCAGGCGGGAATTGCATCGGCGTGGCTGCACGCGATGTATCTGGCATGGAGCGACTGGATGCTCGCCGGCGGCAATGTGCTCGGCGAGGTCGTGGCGCGGCAGGTCAAGATAGGACCGAACGGCAGCAGCGGACTGGTTCCCTTCCGTCTGCGTAACGTACGCCTCCGCGCACGGGGTGCCGGCGCGAGCAGCGTTCTCTGGAGATGGCAGTTCCGGACCGCGCCCGGTACGCCGTGGGTCGATGCGGGACTTTCGGCGCATACGATCTGCGCGATCGCGTCGACGCCGACACGGCCTTGGCTGACCGAGCCGTTCACGACGACGAACACCAATCTCGTCTGGACCGACGTCCTGCGCTTCGCCTGCACGTGGGCGCGCGGTGTACGCAGTCGTGCGGAGGCCGCGAAAGCGATCACCGAGGCGATTTACGCGCTCGGCACCGAGAGCGGCGGCGGACTTCTCGAGTACGGATGCGTCACCGGCGCGCCGGCCATGTACGCGTTCCCTCTCTTCAATCTGACCGCGTTTCTCGACCGTCTCGAGGGCGGCTTCGGCGCCGGCCGCTTCGTGAACTGCACCGACTGCGCAGCGTTCGTGGCCACGTTCGCGAACGCGCTGGGCTGCGACTTCTCCGTGTCCCGCATGCGCGGAGCCGGCCAGACGTTCCGCTGCAATCCACTCCTGGCCATCGGCAGCAAGCGATGGCAGGAGCCGTGCGGTCTGCCGTTCGGATTCACGTACCACGAGGTCGCGTGGTCGGGCGAGTGCGGACCGTCCGACCTCATCTGCGACGCGTGCGCCGGCTTTTCGGGGCTGACCACTGTGCCGCCTCCGGGAACGGTACCGCGTGTTCCGTCGAACGTGCGGTTCGCGGACGACTATCGCAACCTGATCGCCGCGCCCGAGGCGCGCGCGAGCTGTTCACCGCGGCCGGCGGAACGTGTTCGCCGGCCTTTCTTCTGAGAGGACGATCATGCTTACGCCGGAAGCCTTCGCGGTCGCCGCACAACGCTTTGACTTCGAGCGTTGGGCAGGGGGCAATGCGCTCGGACGGGGACTGTTCGTCCGCAACTACCGCATCCCGCTGCTGCGGTCCGGATGGGAGCTCGTGCGCGCCTGGAGCGTTCCGGCGACGGAAAGCTCACCGCCGGCGATGCAGACGCTGTGGCGCAATCCGGCGGCCGGCCCGGAGGCGTTGCTGCGCGTCGACGTCTACGAGTGCGCATCGCGCCTCGCGGCGCACGAGCAAATGCTCCACCTGCTCGGCCAAAACCAGATGGACAACGTCACGCCGGTATCCGAAGGCGAGATCGGCGACGTGCACGCCACCACCACCAACGGCGAAATGGCTGTCTTCGCGCGCGGGAACCTCGTGATCTTCGTCGCGCGCGCCGGAACGCAGGTCATGCCGGCAACCTCGGTGGCGGAGGAGCTCGACGCCGACATCGTGGAAGAGCCGGCGGAGCTGGTCCAGCCCGCGGCGGAAGCGGCGGCGGTTGCGAGCGTTCAGCGCTTCACCTCCAGGCCCACCAAAGCGAAGAAGCGCCGCGCGGTTACCGTGCACAAGGAGGCGATTGAGGTGACTCCAGGAGAGCCGGTGATGGTCAAGGTGTTTACCGATGGCGGTGACCCGGTGCTGCAGGACGGCCGGATCGAGCTACACGCCACCCAGGCTGGCGTAGCCAAGGCCGTGACTTACGAGATTGGCGCGGAAGGGGGACCGTCGCGCGAATCGATTCTGCGGGCGGAGGAGCGATGACTCTACTAGACGCCTCCGTCCGCGCGCTGAACGACAGCAGCAACGCGCCGATGCCCGGCGCCGTTCAAGGTCCGCCCGTCGGCCTCGGCGAACGGTTCCGCGTGAACGTCTACCTCCGCCGCCGCGAGGATCTCCCGTCGCCGGCGGAGCTCGGCGCGCTGCCGCCGCGCAAGCGGAAGTATCTCTCGCACGACGAATTTGAATCGAAATACGGGGCCGAGGAGTCGCGCATCAGGAAAGTGGTGAAGTTCGCCGCGGCGAATGGACTCGACGTCATCGCTACGAGCGCCGCGAAACGGACCGTCACGCTCGGCGGCACGGCGGCCAGCTTCGCCAGCGCGTTCAACACTTTGTTTCATCATTACGTTTATCCGGGCGGCTCCTACCGCGCGCATACAGGTACGCTGCACGTTCCCTCGGATCTCGCGAACACCGTCACCGCGGTGGTCGGATTCGACGAACGTCCCATGGCCAGGCCGCAGGTCGCGTTCCACAACGGCCTCTGGGATCCGCGACAGGTAGCGCGCGCGCAGTGGTCGGGAGCGGCCGCGGGGCAACAGCGTGCCTACCTCGGCCTCGCGGCCCTTCAAGGCCGTCTAGCCGCCAGGAACGCCTCGAAAGGGCCGATCTCCTTCGCCCAGGCCGTAGAAATTCAAAACGACTTCGTCACGCAACTGGTCGATGTGATCACGGATGCTCAGCGCGCCGCGCTGCTGGCCGCCCTGGACGAGCTCGACATCAAGACTCCACCGCGCGCGGCGCAGCTCTACAACTTCCCCGGCGGCACCGACGGCTCCGGCGAATGCATTGGCCTCATCGAACTGGGCGGCGGATGGAACACCGCCGACGTGCAAATATACTTCTCGTTCCTCGGTCTGCCGGTTCCGAGCATCACCAACGTGGGAGTCGCCGGCGGCGAGAATCTTCCCAACGTCAACGAGACCTGCGACAGCGAAGTGGCGCTCGACATTCAAGTCAGCGGCGGCGCGGCGCCGGGGGCGAAGATCGCCTGCTACTTCGCGCCGCTCACCACGCTCGGCTTCGTCGATGCCGTGCAAACGGCCATTCACGATCAGGAGAACAGGCCGTCGGTCATCTCCGCGAGCTGGGATCTGTCCGAAGCGTACTGGCTGCAGGCGCCGTCGGCGATTACCGTCTTCGAGGACGTGCTCGTGGAAGCGGCCCTTCTCGGCATCACTCTTTGTTTTTCCGCCGGCGATTACGGAGCGGCGAGCGAGTTCCACGACGGTTCGGCATGGGTCGACTACCCCGCCTCGAGTCCGCACGTTCTCGGCGTCGGCGGTACCACGCTCGTCTCGCGCGGTACGACCATTCTTGACGAAGTCACCTGGAACTCCCTTTCCACGATCGGCCAGGCCACCGGCGGCGGCGTCAGTCAGGTGTTTCCTTTGCCTGACTGGCAGCTCAGCGCGAACGTTCCCGTATCCGTTAATCCCGGCGTCGGGCGGAACCGCGGCGTTCCCGACATCGCCGCAAACGCCGACCCGAGCACCGGCTATCTCGTGCAGGTCGACGGCAGAACGACCGTCATCGGCGGCACGAGCTCCGCCGCACCGTTGTGGGCGGCCTTGATCGCGCGGATCAACCAGAGCCTCGGCAAACGCGCCGGCTACTTCAATCCGCTTCTGTATAGCGACGGCGGTTCCGTACTACGCGACATTGTGATCGGCAACAACGGCGCCTACAGCGCTGGCCCCGGCTGGGATGCCTGCACCGGCTACGGCAGTCCCGACGGGACCAGGCTGAGGGACCTGCTCGGCACCTGAGATCGGCCATGAAGGTGGAAGGCGTGCCACAAGATTCCTATGCGTTTCCGCTGTCGTTCGCGCAGCAGCGCCTCTGGTTCCTGGACCGGATGGTGCCGGGGAATCCCTTCTACAACATCCCGCTGGCGGCGCCGGTGCAGACGATGCTCGACGTCCGCGCGCTCGAGCGCGCGCTCAACGCGATCGTCGCGCGGCACGAAGCGTTGCGCACCGTCTTTCGCGTCGCGGACGGCGAGCCGGAACAGGTCGTCCTTCCCTCGCTCGATCTGAGCATCACCGTCACCGATCTGCGGGCGCTCCCGCCGGCCGAGCGCGATGAGCGAACGATCGCCGTGACAACCGCGGAGGCACGGACGCCGTTCGATCTGGAAAAGGGACCGCTGGTCCGGTGCGGAGTGATCACGCGCGGCGTTGCGGACCATGTGCTGCTGCTGACGCTGCATCACATCATCTCCGACGGCTGGTCGATGGGGATTTTCGCCCAGGAACTGACCGCGCTCTATCAGGACTTCGCAACGGGGTATTCGCGTGCGCCGTTGCCGGAGCTACCGATCCAGTATCCCGATTTCGCGATGTGGCAGCGCGAGCAGCTTCAGGGCGAATCGCTCGAACGGCTGCTCTCGTACTGGCGCGGTCAGCTCCGCGACCTGCCGGTCCTCGATCTTCCAGCCGACCGCCCGCGCCCGCCGGTGGTCACCTACGAGGGGGCGTATCACCCCGTAACGCTGACCGCGCTGCTCTCGCAGACTGTCCGCCGCTTCGGGCAGCAGCACCAGGCCACACCGTTCATGGTCCTGCTCACGGCATTCGCGTCGTTGTTGCGGCGGTACAGCGGACAGGACGATCTGGTCATCGGCACGCCGGTGGCGAACCGCAATCGTGGCGAGATCGAGCGGCTGATCGGTTTTTTCGTCAACTCCCTCGTGCTGCGTATTTCGGCGGAGGGCGATCCGTCCTTCACCGAGCTGCTCGCGCGCACGCGCGAGGTGGCTCTGGAGGCCTATGCGCATCAGGACCTGCCTTTCGAGAAGCTGGTCGAAGAGCTGCAGCCGGTGCGCGATCCGAGCCGCAATCCACTGTTCCAGGTCACGTTTCAGCTCGTCGACATTCCAACACTTCAATCAGCCAACGGCAGCGGCCCCAGGAGCAGCGTCCAGGTCCAGCGCGGCTCGGCGATCTTCGACCTCGCCTTCACCCTGATCGAGAACCCGGCGGGGTTCAGCGGCATTTTCGAGTACAGCACTGACCTCTTCGACGCAGCCACGATGGCGCGGATGGATCAGCACTTCCATCTGCTTTTGCAGGCGGCGATCGATCATCCGAACGTGCCGCTGTCGGCGCTGCCGATCATCGACGATGCCGAGCGTGCGGAGTTGATCGCGCTGTCGAAGGCGCCGGTGTCGGCATGTCCTGCGCCATTCGTTCATCACGCCATCGCCCGTCAGGCGGAACAGATTCCCGACGCCGTCGCAGTGCAGTCGGAAGAGGGTGACCTCACCTATCGGCAGCTGGCTGGAAACGCGCGCCGTCTTGCGCGCCGCCTGCGCGCGGAGGGAGTCGGCCCTGACGTTCGCGTCGGCATTCTCATGGACCGCTCCGCGGATCTGGTGGTCGCCCTCCTCGGCACGCTCGAAGCGGGCGCCGCCTATCTGCCGCTCGATCCGACATATCCCGCCGACCGCCTCCGATTCATGATCGGCGACTCCGCCGCGACGCTGGTCGTCACGCACGCGCCGCATCGGGAGCTGGCCGCGTCGCTGGCCGGCGAAAACGTCCGGCTCGTGTGCCTTGGCGACGAGTCGTCGTCGCGCGATGACGACGCGCCCTTCGACGTGCCGATTGCGCCCGACGATCTTGCCTACGTGCTCTACACCTCCGGTTCGACCGGCCGTCCTAAAGGCGTGGCCATTCCACATCGCGCGATCGCCAATCACATGCAGTGGATGCTGGAGCGTTTTCCGCTCCAGGCGCACGACGCGGTCTTGCAGCGGACGCCGTACGGTTTTGACGCCTCGGTGTGGGAGTTCCTCGCGCCATTGATGAGCGGCGCGCGGCTGGTGATGCTGCCGCCGGACGCGCATCGCAATCCAGAGGTCACCGTACAGTTCATCGCGCGCTACGGCGTCACCGTCGTGCAGTTCGTTCCCGCGCTCCTGCGGCTTCTGCTCGAAGTGCCGCAGCTATATACCTGCTCGACGTTGCGACGCATCTTCTGCGGCGGCGAAGCGCTGTCGGACGAGTTACGCGAGAAAGTCGTGCAGTCCCTCCCCGTGGAGCTGATTAACCTCTATGGCCCGACCGAGGCGACGATCGATGCGACCTCGTACACGTGCGGCCACGCGCGCGAGCACTTTGGCGTGCCGATCGGACAGCCGGTGACGAACATGCGCGCGTACGTGCTCGACACGCATTTCAACCTGGTGCCAAACGGCATCAACGGAGAGCTGTACCTCTCCGGCGAAGGGCTGGCCCGCGCGTATCTCGATCGCCCCGGCATCACCGCCGAACGTTTCCTCCCCGATCCCATCAGCGGCTCGGGCGCGAGGATGTACCGCACTGGCGACCGCGTGCGTCGCCGCGCTGACGGAACGCTCCTGTTTGCCGGCCGCGCCGACGAACAGGTGAAACTGCGGGGCTTCCGCATCGAGCTCGGCGAGATCGAGACGCTGATCCGGCGCGTGCCCGGCGTGCACGACTGTGCCGTGGTCGCCGAGACCAGCGGAGGCGAGGCGATGGCCTTGACTGCGTTCATCGTTCCCGACGTGCACGGAACCACCGCCGGAGCAGCGGGCGACATGGGGGAGGAGCACATCCAGCGGTGGTCCGAGGTCTACGAACAGGTGTACGGCAACCTCACCTCCGCGCGCGAGCCCGCATTCAACACCGTCGGTTGGAACAGCAGCTACACCGGACTGCCGATCAACGCCGCCGAGATGTCGGAATGGCGCGACGCCACGGTCGAGCGCATCCTGGCGCTGCGGCCATCACACATCCTGGAGATCGGATGCGGCGCGGGACTGCTGCTGACGCAACTGGCGCCGCGATGCGAGCGGTACGTCGCCACCGACTTCTCCGCTCCGGTGATCCGCTATCTCCAATCGCGGATCGGCCACCCGAACGTAACTCTGCTGCAGCACGCCGCGGACAAAGCCTTCGACGACATGCCTGCCGCGGCATTCGACACAGTGATCCTCAACTCGGTCGCGCAATACTTTCCCGACGTCGCCTATTTCAAACGCGTCCTACAGCAGGCGATCCGCGTCGTGGCGCCGGGCGGCGCGATTTTCGTCGGCGACGTCCGCAGCCGCGCTCTTCTCGACGCCTTTCAACTTTCCCTCGCGCTGCACCGCACTCCCGACGCTGATCCGGAAGAGCTGTTGCAGCGTGTCCGCCTCGGCGTGGAGCAGGAGCAGGAGCTGGTGATCGATCCGCAATTCTTCGCCGCGATCGCCGCGGAGATTGGTGGAATCGCGTCGGTGGAAATCACGCTGAAACGCGGCCGCGGCCGGAATGAGCTGACGCGTTTCCGCTACGACGTCGTGCTGCGCGTCGGGACTCCGCGGCCGGAACAGCGATGCTCGTTCGTCGACTGGACTCGTGATGGCGTCACGATGGAATCGCTCGGCGAACTGCTGGCCGGCACTGGACAGCAGTCCATGATCATCGAAGGAGTTCCGAACGCACGGGTCTCCGTCGAGGCTCGCGTGCTGGAACTTCTCGAAGCAGGAGAAACGAAAACGATCCGGGCACTGCGGCGCGAAGCGGAGGAAGAGGCAAGCGGCGGTATTGATCCGGACGCGCTATGGAGCATCGCCGAAGGGCATGGCTTTCATGTCCGGCTGCGTTTCTCCGCGGCTCCGCGAGATCACTTCTTCGATGTCGTGCTGACGCGTCCCGGCGACACGATCTGCGACACCTCGCAATTCGGCGCGCTGCGCGCGCCCTCACACGCGTTCGTGAACAATCCGCTGCGCGGCGCGATGACGCGGCGGATCGCCATCCGCGTCCGCGACGCAATCTCGCGTGAGCTACCCGAGTACATGGTGCCCTCGGCGTTCGTGCTCCTCGACGAACTGCCACTGCTGGCGAACGGAAAGCTCAGCCGGGCCGCGCTTTCCTCTGGGTCGCACGTCTCCCGTCGCGACATGGCGGGCGCGTACGCCGCGCCGCGCACGTCTCTCGAACATGCGCTGGCGATCATCTGGGCCGAGGTGCTGGACGTGCCGCGGGTCGGAATCCGTGACGACTTTTTCACCGACTTGGGCGGCCATTCTCTCCTGGCGACGCGCCTCATTTCGAGCATCCGCGCCGCGTTTCGCACAGAGGTCCCTCTCAAACAGATCTTCGAGACGCCGATGGTGGAGGGCTTCGCGGCCTCGCTGCTCGAACGATTCCCCGATGCAGACTTCGACGCGACCGCGGAACTGGTGGTGCAGCTGAGCCGCATGTCGGAAATGGAGCTCGACGAGCGCCTCGACGTTCGCTACATGGCGGTGGAGCGATGACCATCACCACGCTGATCGACAAGCGCCGCGCACTGCTGGACCGCATGCTGAACGTGACCGAGGAGCGCGCGCCGGCGCTGGCGCCAATCTCCCGGCACGAAGCGGATCAACCCATCCCGCTGTCGTTCTCGCAGGAGCGCCTCTGGTTCCTCGACAAGCTCGCGCCGGGAAACCCGTTCTACACCGAGAGCTCCGCGCTGCGTCTGGCATTCGCCGTCGACGCGGCGGCCATGGAGCGGGCGATCAACGCGGTGGTCGAACGGCATGACGTGCTGCGGATGCGCGTCGTTGTCGAAAACGGACGCCCGGTACAAGTGGCTACTCCGTCGATGCACGTCCCGCTGCCGGTCACGGACCTGGGCGGCATGAGCGCGTCCGAGCAAGAGCTGGAGGTCGAGCGCGTCGCACTGGAGAACGCGATGAAGCCGTTCGACCTAGAGCGCGGCTCGCTGATGCGCGCCCATCTCCTCCGCCTCGGCGCGAGCAATCACGTCTTTCTCCTCGCTCTGCATCACATCGTCACCGACGGCTGGTCGATGAACGTCTTCAGCCGCGAAGTGTCAGCGTATTACCGCGCCTTCGCGCTGGGGCAGCAGGTGGCGCTGCCGCAGCTTCCGATCCAGTACTTCGACTACGCCGCCTGGCAGCGCGGCGCGGCACATGCGCGGGCGCTCGACGGGCAGGTGGACTACTGGCGGAAGCAGCTCGCCGGTCTGCCGCAGTTGGATCTCCCGCTCGACCGGCCGCGCCCGAAGGCGCTGGCGTTCCGGGGCTCGCACCTCGAGGTGACGATCCCAGCGAACCTCTCCGCCGGATTGCGCGTCCTCAGCCGCCGCGAAAAGGTCACGCTGTTCATGAGTTCTCTCGCCGTTTTCGGCGCCCTGCTCCATCTGCACACCGGGCAGACGGACATCGTGGTCGGGACGCCGGTTGCCGGACGCAATCGGTCGGAGCTCGAGCCGCTGATCGGCATCTTCCTCAACACGCTCGTCCTACGGCTCGATCTGTCGGGCGATCCCTCGTACCGCGAGTTGCTGCGCCGTGTGAAGCGCATGGCCGCGGCCGCATACGACCATCAGGACCTCCCGTTCGATCAGCTCGTCACCGACCTGCAACCTCACCGCGATCTCGGCAAGAACCCGCTCTTTCAGGCGCTCTTCCAGTTCTTCATCCCGCCCGATGAGAAGAGCGGCGGGGCGGGGATGGACGTGGCGACCGTGCCGATCGACCGCGGCGCGGCGATCCTCGATCTGGCGTACCACATGTGGGACACGCCGCAAGGGATCCATGGACGGATCGAGTTCAGCACGGAGCTCTTCGACGCCTCCACGATCGAACGGCAATTCGACCACTTCGTTCGCCTCGTCGCGCAGGTGCTCGCGCATCCCGACCGCCCCCTGTCGGAGTTGGACGTAGTCTCGACCGCAGAGCGCGCACAGCTCCTCACCGCATGGCAGGGGCCGGAACAGGCGCATCGCCGCAACAGCAGCATCCCCGCTCTCTTTGCGGAGCGCAGCGCTGCCATGCCGGGCGCAATCGCCCTCATCACCGGAACGGAAGAGGTCACGTACGCCGATCTCGAGGCGCGTGCCAATCGCATCGCCAATCGCCTGCGCGCCAACGGTGTCCGGCGCGGAGATCGCGTCGCCATCTGCCTGGATCGGTCGCCGGAGATGATCGCCTCGGCTCTCGGGGTGATGAAAGCCGGCGCCACGTACGTCCCGATCGATCCGTCGTATCCCCCGCAGCGGCTGCGCTACGTCCTCGACGACTCGCGCGCGTTGGTGCTGATCACGAACCGCGAGGTCGCCGCAGAAGGCGTGGTCCGCATCGACCCGAACGACCACCTCGCAAGCGCCGATCCGCTCGCGGCGGACATCGATCCGCTCGACGTCGCTTACGTAGTCTACACCTCCGGGTCGACCGGAAAACCGAAAGGCGTCGCCGGTCTCCACGGAGCGACGATGAACCGCTTCGAGTGGATGTGGAACGAGTTCCCCTTCCAGCCGGGCGAGGTCGCCTGCCAGCGGACGGCAATCAGCTTCGTCGATTCGATTTGGGAGACCTTCGGTCCGCTGCTGGCCGGTGTGCCGCTGGTGTTGGTGCCGGATGAGACGGTTCGCGATGCGCGCTCATTCATCCGGCTGTTGGCGGAACGCGGCGTCACGCGACTGCTGCTCGTGCCGTCGCTTCTGCATGTGCTGCTCGAAAGCTCGCCGGGCATCGCCTCCGAGCTGCCGAAACTCCGCCTCTGGTTCACCAGCGGCGAGCGCCTGTCTGACGATCTGATGCGTCGCTTCCGGAGCGCCCTGCCGCACGCGACGCTGGTCAACCTCTACGGATCGTCCGAAGTCGCGGGCGATGTCACCTGGTCGCAGTTCGACGCGGGGCAGAGCGAGGCCGTCACCATCGGAACGCCGCTGGCCAACTGCCGGGCGTATGTGCTCGACCGCGCCCTGCGCATGCTGCCCCCGGGAATTCCGGGCGGCCTGTATGTGGCCGGCGCTCACCTCGCCCGCGGTTACTTCGACAAGCCCGGGCTGACCGCCGAACGATTTCTCCCGGACCCGTTCAACAGCGCACCGGGCGCGCGGATGTACTCCACCGGAGATCGCGTCCGTCATCTCCCGGACGGCCGCCTCGAATACATCGGCCGCAGCGACCACCAGGTGAAGGTGCGAGGCTTCCGCATCGAGCTCGGCGAAGTCGAAGCGGCGCTTCGCGAGCATCCAGGCGCCGAGCAGGCCGTCGTCCTCGTGCGCGAAGACGCCGCGGGGGGACGGCTCGTCGCTTACGTCACCGGCGGCGTGCTGCCCGATGCGCTCCGCGCATTCGCCTCCGAGCGTCTGCCGCCTCACATGGTGCCGGCGGTGATCGTCCCTCTGCCCGCGATGCCGCTGACGCCGAGCGGGAAGCTCGACCGCCTGGCGCTCGAAGCGATCGGCGAGGGCTCCTACGAAGCGGAGGACTACGTCGCGCCGTCGACCGAGGCGGAAGAGATGATTGCAGCGATCTGGTCGGAGCTGCTGCGGATTGATCGCGTCGGCGCCAACGACGACTTCTTCGACCGCGGCGGCCATTCGCTGCTGGCCATCCGGCTGGTGTCGCGGATCCGCGCCGACCTCGGCGTCGAGCTTCCGTTGCGCGACATTTTCCTCTATCCCACCGTGGCCGCGCAGGCGCGTGTCGTCGAAACCGCTCTGCTCGACGAAATGGAACACATCACTGACGACGAAGCCCGCGCGCGGCTTCTCACCGATGAACGGAGCGATGATGACCGTCCAGTCTGACCTCGAGACACGCCGCTCCGCGTTGTCCGATGAAAAGCGCGCGCTGCTACAGGCGCGGCTTGCCGGCCGCGTGCGCGGCGCGGCCGAAACCGCCGCGCCATCGATCGCGCGGAGGCCGCAGGAGGCAGAGCGCGTCCTCTCATTCGCACAGCAACGCCTGTGGTTTCTCGACCAGCTCGTGCCGGGCAGCCCCTTCTACACCGAGAGCGCTGCGCTTCACGTGCAGGCGGCGATCAGCGTCCCGGCATTCGAGCAGGCACTCAACGAGATCGTGCGCCGTCACGAAGTGCTGCGCACGATCTTCAGTCTCACCGACGACCATCCCGTCGCCGTCGTCGCGCGCCAGCTGCATGTGCCGCTGCCGGTGATCGATCTGACGGCGCTGCCGGAAACCCAGCGGCAGGCAGAGATCGTCCGCCTCGCGGCGGAGGAAGCGCGCCGGCCGTTCGACCTCGAGCGCGGCCCCCTGCTGCGCACCACGCTGCTCCGTCTCGGGCCGGCGGAGTGGGTTTTCCTCCTGGCCATGCACCACATCGTCTGCGACGGCTGGTCGTCGAGCGTCTTCTCGCGCGAGCTGTCGGCGCTCTACTGCGCCTTCGTCGCCGGGCAGCCGTCGCCGCTCGACGAGCTGCCGATTCAGTACGCCGACTTCGCGCACTGGCAGCGCGGGTGGCTGCAGGGCGAGGTGCTCGATCACCAGTTGCGCTACTGGCGCAGGCAGCTCGCGGACCTGCCGCAGCTCGAGCTTCCCGCCGACTGGCCGCGGCCCGCGGTCTTCAGCTACCTCGGCGCACATCACCGCTTCGCGCTCAATCGCGCGCTCACAGACGCTCTCGTACGTTTCGGACAGTTGGAGGGGGCGACGCTCTTCATGACGCTGCTGAGCGGTTTCAACACCCTCCTCCACCGCTACAGCAGCCAGGACGACCTCGTCATCGGCGTGCCGGTAGCCAACCGCTCCCGCCGCGAGCTCGAACCGCTGATCGGCTTCTTCGTGAATGTGCTGGTGATGCGCAGCGATCTTTCCGGCCAGCCGACGCATCGCGAGCTACTGCGCCGCGTGCGTGCTACGGCGTTGGACGCGTACGCGAATCAGGACCTGCCATTCGAGAAGCTGGTCGAGGATCTGCATCCCGAGCGCGATCTCGCGCGCAATCCGCTCTTCCAGGTCATCTTCCAACTCCACGAAAACCCGAATACCGGAAGTCAGGAGATGGCGCGGGGACTGCCGGCGATCGAAGTCGACCGTGCCACCGTGAAGTTCGACCTGCGCGTCGATTTCTTCCAGGACGCCGGCGGCCTGCAGTGCGTCATCGAGTACAGCACCGATCTCTTCACCGCCGACCGCATCGAGCGCCTCGAGCAGCATCTCCGCACGATTTACGAGCAGATGGTGCGCGCTCCGGAACAGCGCATCGGTGACTTCACGCTGGTCACTGGCGACGAGAGGGCTACGATCGAGCGCTGGGGCGCGGTACATCAGCCTCCTCCTCTCGACGCGACGATCGACCGTGCGTTCGCGGAGCAGGCGCTACGCACGCCTGACGCCGAGGCCATCGTCACGGGCACGCGCGCCGTGTCGTATGCGGAGCTGGATGAGCGCGCCAATGCCGTTGCGCACGAGCTGCAGACGCTCGGTGTGAAACACGGCGACCTGGTCGCGGTCAGCGCCACGCCCGGGCTCCCCGCGATCATCGCTCTGTTGGCCATTGCCAAAGCGGGGGCTGCGTATCTGCCGGTCGATCCGGCGTATCCCGACGAACGCCTCCGCTTCATGCTGCGAGATGGGAACGTCCGCGTTCTCATCGGAGCCGGCGGTGGCGCGCGCTTCGACGCCTTCGGCCTCACGTGTGTCGTGGTCACGGGCGACGAGCCACTGCGCGAGGCGCCGCCTCTGCCGAACCGCACCGCGCCGGACGATCTCGCCTACGTCATGTACACCTCCGGCTCGACCGGCGCGCCGAAGGGTGTTTGCATTACCCATCGCGGCGTCCTGCGTCTCGTCACCGGAGCGAACTTCTGCTCGATGACCGCGGACGAGACGTTCCTCCTCCTGGCGCCGCTGACTTTTGACGCCACGACGCTCGAGATATGGGCTCCGCTGCTCAACGGCGGAAAACTGGCCATCTATCCCGAGCAGCGGGTGTCGCTCGATGAGCTCGAGCGCGCGCTAATCGACGGCAACGTCTCCACGCTCTGGCTTACCGCGGGGCTGTTTCACGAGATCGTCGACGCGCGTCCCGAGGCGCTGTCGCGCGTGCGCCAGCTTCTCGCCGGCGGCGACGTGCTCAGCCCGCGTCATGTGCGCCGGCAACTGGAACGCTTCCCCGATTGCCGCGTGATCAACGGCTACGGGCCGACCGAGAACACCACCTTCACCTGCTGCCATCCGATGGATCGCGACACGCCGCTGGGGACCTCCGTTCCCATCGGCTCGCCCATCACGCGAACGCGCGTCTACGTCGTCGATCGCTACGATCAGCTGGCCCCGATCGGAATTCCGGGCGAACTGTGTGCCGGTGGCGCGGGACTGGCGCGTTGTTACTGGAACGACGCCGCGCTGACCGCTGAGCGCTTCGTTCCTGATCCCTTCTCGCCGGGCGAGCGGATGTATCGCACCGGCGACCGGGTCCGCTTCCGCGCCGACGGCACGGTCGAGTTCCTCGGCCGCATCGATCGGCAGATCAAGATCCGCGGCTTCCGCGTCGAGCCAGGAGAGATCGAGCGCGCGCTGCTCAAACATCCCAACGTGCTGAACGCGGCGCTGGTCGTCAGCGGCGAGCAGGACAAGCGTCTTGTTGCCTTCATCGTCCCGCAGCCGGCAGATTCCGACGCCGAGCGCACGCTGACCAGTCACTGGCAGACGCTGTACGACGATCTCTACCTCGGATTGAGCGACAGCGCCGCTCCGGACTTCGACACCGCCGGTTGGAATGCCAGCGGCAGCGGCACGCCCATTCCGCAGCACGAGATGGCGGAGTGGCTGTCGGCGACGGTCGCCCGAATCCGCGAGCAACCGCCGCGCCGCGTGCTGGAGATCGGCTGCGGCACCGGCATGCTCGCCTTTCGGCTGGCGCGCGACGCCGAGTCGTACACCGGCACCGACTTCTCCGCCCCGGTGGTCGACCGCCTGCGGGAGCGTCTGGCGCGCGCCGGCATCGGACGCGCGCGCCTCCTCGTCCGAACGGCCGACGATCCGGGAGGCATCGAGCAGCACGGCTTTGACACCATCATCCTCAACTCCGTCATCCAGTACTTCCCCGGCATCGACTATCTGCTTCGGGTCATCGAAACCTGTATCGACGCCGCGGCACCGGCGGCGCGGATCTTCATAGGCGACGTGCGGAGCCTGCCGCACCTCGAGGCGTTTCACACCATACTGCAGCTCTCGCGTGCAGGCGATGCGCTGCCGCCCGCTGAGCTGCAGCGGCGCGTCGCACGCGCCATGCGATTGGAACAGGAGTTGGTCGTCGACCCCGGTTTTTTCACCGCGCTGCGTGTGCGATTCCCGCGCCTCGCACACGTCGACGTGCAGTGGAAGCGCGGCCTCTCCGAAAACGAGCTGACGCGCTACCGCTACGACGTCGTCCTGCAACTCGATGATCCACGCCGCGACGCGGAGAGCGTTTTCGACCTCGGCGAAAACCCGTCGCTCGATGACATCCGCGCCACGTTGATCCGCCGTCCGGCCGAAGTGATCAACCTCCGGATGACCAACGGACGCCTGGCGCACGGGACCGATGCGCCGGCGCTCGACGCGCTGTGGCAGATTGCCGAAGGGACCGCGTACACCGCGCACATACGGCCGGGCAATGTACCGGAGCTCTGCGCGGTACAGTACGCAACTGACTCGTCGATCGCCCTCGTCCCTGACGTCGAGCCGCGGCGGTGGCATGAGTACACGAACAGTCCGGCCGCCTCCGCGCTCGCCGAGCGCCTCGGGCCGAGCCTGCGCCGCCATCTCGAGGCGCACCTCCCCGAGTACATGTTGCCGTCGTCGTTCGTGGTCGTCGACGCGCTCCCGCTAACGCGCAACGGCAAGATCGATCGCGCGGCGCTGCTCGCGCTCTGCACCGAACAGCCGGCCGCCGCGACCGACTACGTCGCTGCGCGGAGCGATGTGGAGCAGCGCCTCGCGCAGGTCTGGGCGGAAGTTCTCGGCGTCGCGCGCGTCGGCGTGAACGACAACTTTTTCGAGCTTGGCGGCGACTCGATCCTCTGCATCCGCGTGATCTCGCGCGCAAAGTCGGCCGCATTGCACTTCACCGTCAAACAGATGTTCGAACACCAGACGGTCGCGAAGCTGGCTGCGGTCGCATCGAGCGCGCCCGCGGTTCACGCGGATCAGGGACCGGTCACCGGCACGACTCCGCTCACGCCCGCGCAAGCGTGGATGCTGTCGCTGGACGTTCCCAACGTCAGCCACTTCAACCAGTCGATCTTCCTCGAGATCCCGCGCGCGCTCGATGCCAGCGTGCTCGACCGCGCTCTGCGCGCGCTGATCCGCCACCATGATGCGCTGCGCCTCCGCTGCGAAGAGTCGCGCGCGTTCTATGCACCACCCGATGACCGCGCCATTCTCGAGTGTCACAATCTGTCGCTCGTGGCGGCGCATCGCCGCCGCGAGGCGCTGGAGTCGCATTGCGCGTCCGTGCAGGCGGCGCTCGACCTGGTACGCGGGCCCGTGCTTCGCGCCGTGCGCTACGACCTCGGTTCCGGAAACCCGGCACGGCTGCTGCTCGCCGCGCATCACTTCGCGGTCGACGGCGTCACCTGGCGTGTGTTGCTCGAGGACCTCTGGTCGGCGTACAGCCGCATCGCAGAAGGTGCCGAGCCGGCGCTGCCGGCAAAAACAACGTCGATGCAGTATTGGGCACAGCGGCTCGCCGCGCTCGCCGATTCGGAATCAATGCGCGACGAGCTTCCGTACTGGCTCCAGGTCACGCCTCGGAATCTCCAGGCGCTTCCCGTCGATCACGACGGCGCGAACACGAACGCGAGCGCGCAGTCGGTAAGCATCGAGCTGACGGAGGCGGAGACCGAGGTGATTCTCACGCAGGTGCCGCAGTGGTACCGCACCCAGGTCAACGACGTACTCCTCACCGCGTTGACTCTGGCGCTGGCGCGGTGGACCGGCGACTCTGTCGTCTGCTTCGATCTCGAAGGACACGGACGCGAGCCGTTGTTCGACGACGTAGACCTCTCACGCACTGCCGGCTGGTTTACCAGCATCTTCCCGATTCGATTGGAAGCCGATCCCGCCGTCAGTCCCGTGACGACACTTCTTGCCGTCAAGGAGCAACTCGCCGCGATTCCGCGGCGCGGCGTTGGCTATGGCATTCTCCGCTACCTCGCCTCAGACGACTGCTTGCGCGATCAGCTCGCCGCCCTTCCTCGCCGTCAGCTCAGCTTCAACTACCTCGGCCAATTCGGCGGCACCGCCGGTTCCGCGTCGACGATCCGCGGAGCCGGCGAATCGCCCGGCCCGATGCGCGATCCTCGAGGGACGCGCGAGTACCTCATCGAAGTCGACGGTAGCGTCGCGCATGGCCGTCTTTCGTTTAGCTGGACGTTCAGCGAAGGGCGGCACGAGCGGGCCACTGTCGAGTCGGTGGCGCACGACTTCGCCGCCGCGCTGCGCTCGATCGCCGGAAGCACCCGTGAAGTTTCTTCCGAGCATTTCCCCGACGCGGGCCTGGCGCCGGACGACTTTCAGCGGTTGCTGGCGAGTCTCGAACAAGCCGAGGACGATCAGCCGTGAACGCCCAGAACATTGAAGACATCTACGAGCTCTCGCCTCTCCAGCAGGGGATGCTCTTCCACACCCTTTACGAGCCGGAATCGAAGCTTTACTTCGAGCAGGTCATCATTCCGCTCGACGGCTTCGTCGGCGTTGCGGCGTTCGAACAGGCTTGGAACTGGGTCGCCGAAGGCAGCAGTATTCTTCGCACGTCGTTCCACTGGGAAGGGATCGAAAAGCCGGTGCAGGTGGTTCATCGCGCGGCGCGCGTACCGCTGGAAGTGCGCGACGTGAGCGGCCTGACCGAGGAGCGGCGGAACGCGGAGTTGCAGACGCTCCTGATCGCTGACCGCGAGCGGCGTTTCGACATGGCGAAGGCGCCGCTTCTGCGCCTCGCGTTGCTGAAGGCGAGCAACACGAGTTACACGCTCCTGTTCAGTTTCCATCACGCCATCCTCGACGGCTGGAGCCTGCAGCTCGTGTTCCGTCAGTTCTCGGAAGCCTACGCCGCGTTCTGCGAAGGAAGAACGCCGTCCCGTGCGCGAAGCCGGCCGTACGGCGACTACATCCGCTGGCTGCAGAAGCGCGATACGACGGCGGCGGCCGAGTATTGGCGCAAGACCTTCGCCGGCTTCGTGGGGACATGCCGGCTGCCGATCGATCCTGGCGCAAACGAGAACGGATTCTCCGAGCATGAGATCGCGCTCTCCGAGGATGCGACCGCGCGACTGCGCGATTTCGCGGCGCGGCAGAAGCTCACCCTCAACACGCTGGTCCAGGGCGCGTGGGCCATGCTGCTGCGTCGGATGACCAGCTCGGACGACGTGGTCTTCGGCGTCACCGCCTCAGGACGCCCGCCGGAACTGGCGGATGTCGAAAACATCATCGGTCTCTTCATCAATACCGTTCCGCTGCGAACCCATGTCGATCCCGCCGCGGAGGTCGTCGCCTGGCTGCAGGCGTTGCAGCAGGAACAGTTCACGGCGCGGCAGTTCGATCACACGCCGCTGGTCCAGATCCGCGAGGTCAGCGGCTTCGCCGGACGCGGACCGCTTTTCGAGACGTTGCTCGCATTCGAGAACTATCCGGTGCAGGCGGGAAACGGCAGCCAAACCTCGGCTGCGACGTTCGTCGAGCGGACGAACTACCCGCTTGCCGCCGCGGTCGTTCCCGGCCAGAAACGGCTGCAGATCCGGCTCCTCTACAACACGAACGCGCTCGCGCCGGAGACGGTGCGGCGAATCGGCGATCGCTACGCTCTTCTGTTCGACGAGATCCCGCGGTCGATCGGCTGCCGCGTCGGCGACGTCGCGGCCATCACTGCCGAGGATCGCGCGCTGCTGCAAGCGGTGAACGACACGCGCACTGACTATCCACGCGATGCGGCGATCACCGATCTCGTGCAGGAGCACGTCGATTCCACGCCGGATGCGATCGCCGTCGAAGAGGGCGAGCGCCGCCTGACGTACGCGGAGCTCGACCGCCTGGCGAACGCGGTTGCGTCGCGCTTGCGCGGGCAGGGAGTCGGCAGGGGCGACCGCGTCGGGTTGATGTTTCAACGCTCGATCGAAGAGGTCGCGGCGATGCTCGGCGTGCTGAAGGCGGGCGCGGCATACGTGCCGATCGACCCGGCATATCCCGCCGCGCGAATCAACGTGATCCTCGGTGATAGCGGCGCGAAGACGATGCTCACCGCCGCCGACATGACCATCGATGGTCCGAACGAGCCTGTGTCGTCGCACGTCAGCGCTCTCGATGCCGCCTGCGTGATCAGCACTTCGGGCTCGACCGGGACACCGAAAGGCGTCGTGCTTCCGCACCGTGGCGTGGTCCGGCTCGTGCGCAACACGAACTACTTCGAGTTCACGCCGGCCGATCGCGTCGGCCACATGGCCAACCCCGCCTTCGACGCGGCAACATTCGAGATCTGGGGAGCACTGCTCAACGGCGGCCGGCTGGTGATCATCGATCGCGAGACGTCGTTGTCTCCGCCCGCGTTGGTGAAGGCGATTCGCGACCACGGCGTTACCGTGCTGTTCATGACCACCGCGCTCTTCAACGCCATCGCACCGGAGATTCAGGAAGCCTTCTCCACGCTGCGCGCCCTTTTCTTCGGCGGTGAGGCCGCCGACGCCCGCGCCGTGCGTACCGTTCTCGAATCCCGAGGCGCGATGGAACTGATCCACGCGTATGGGCCGGCTGAGTCGACCACGTACGCAACGTGTCATCGTCTCACCGCGTTGGCCGCTGGCGCGGCCGCGGTGCCGATTGGAAAGCCGGTCGCGAACACCACTGCATACGTTCTCGACGCCGCGCTTCAGCCAGTGCCACCGGGCGCCACGGGCGAACTGTTCGTCGGCGGCGATGGACTGGCGCTCGGCTATCACGATCGCCGCGCGCTGACCGCCGATCGATTCCTCCCCGATCCCTTCGCCGGCGTCGTCGGCGCGCGCATGTACCGCACCGGCGACGAGGTCCGCTGGCGCAGCGACGGGGCGATGGAGTTCATCGGTCGTTTCGATCACCAGATCAAGCTGCGCGGCTATCGCATCGAGCTGCAGGAGATCGAGAGCCGTATCGCGCTCGATCCGAACATGCGGCAGTCACTGGTCGCCCTGCGCGACGATCCCGCGGGCGGGAAGCAACTCGTCGCGTATGTCCTGACGAATAGCGGCGCGCCGCCCGATTGGAAGCAGACTCTCCGCCGCGAGCTGCACAAACATCTTCCCGACTACATGCAGCCGTCCGTGGTGATGGAGCTCGAGGCGCTGCCTCTCACCGGCAACGGAAAGATCGATTACAACGCTCTGCCCGAGCCGCAAAAAGACCGTGATGATCTCGACGAGGCATTTGTCGCGCCGCGGACGGACATCGAGCGAAAGCTCGCCGCGATCTGGCAGGAGCTCCTCGGCCTTTCGCGCATCGGTATCCACGACGTCTTCCTCGGCGTCGGCGGGCATTCGCTGCGCGCGACGCAGCTCGTCTCGCGCATCCGCCGTGACTTCGGCATCGAGATTCCGCTTCGCGCCGTTTTCGAGAAACCGACCATCGCCGAGCTCGCGCAACTGCTAGGGGACGGCACGGTCGAGGCGCCTGCTGCCACGGGCGAGATCAAGCGCGTTTCGCGCGAACGGCATCGCGTGGTGTCCTAGGAGAAGAAATGATGGATGAACAAACGCTGTACGGCGTCGTCGTCAACGATGAAGAGCAGTACTCGATCTGGGCGCTCCACCGCGAATTGCCACTCGGATGGCGCGCCTCCGGGAAGAGCGGCACCAGGGCGGAGTGCCTGGCCTACATCGAAGAAGTGTGGACCGACATGCGCCCGCTCAGCCTTCGCAAACTACACGAGAGCCGTCAGGTCTGAGCCAGGCAGCCGCTTCGCAGTCATCGTGGACCGCGTGCCTCCGCCGCCGTGTCTCGCCACGCCTGCGCCTTTTCTGTTTTCCATACGCCGGCGCCGGCACGTCGATCTTTCGCGAATGGGCCTCCGGCCTGCCAGATGACCTGGAGCTGTGGGCCGTGCAGCTTCCCGGACGCGAGCGGCGCATCTCCGAGCCGGGAATCGTCAGCATCGGGCAAATGGCCGACCGCGTGGCGGACGGACTGCGTGTCGTGCTCGACGCACCGTGCGCGTTCTTCGGCCACAGCATGGGAGCGGTGCTGAGCTACGAAGTGGCCTGCCGCCTGCGCGGCGATGGATGCCGCATGCCCGCGGCACTGATCGTCTCCGGACATCGTGCACCGCACATCCCCAGTCCGCGCAGCGAGTCGATCTATCGCCTCCCCGATCGCGAATTCATTCAAGAGCTCTGGCGCCTCGACGGTACGCCTTCCGGGGTGCTCGAGAACGAGCAGCTTCTCGAATTGCTTCTGCCGGCTCTTAGAGCCGATTTCGAAGCGATCGAGACATACCAATACGCCTGGCGGGAACCGCTGCCGTGTCCGATCGTCGCATACGGCGGAGAGGCGGATGCGGAGGTGCTGCGCAACCATATCGAGGCATGGCGTGAACACACCTCTGCCGCATTCAGCTCCCACCTGTTCGCCGGTGGCCACTTCTATCTCCACGCGCTGCGGACAGAGCTACTCGCGCAGATCGCGCAGGACCTCGAACACGCGTGACGATCAGGCGCTCTCCCAACTGCGGCCAGTGTTGCCGCGGCCCGGGTGATGACGGAGCCCTTGCCGTTACGACCATGGGTGATGGCGAACTCGATGGCCTGGCGCGTGGAGTCGGGCAGGGCGCGACCGCCTGATGCTGCGGGTCGTTTGGTTCGAACCGCTTGCCGTCGATGGGGCCCCCACTGTTGGAGATGACGGCGGCGCCGTTGCGGGCGGCCAACTCGAGTTCGATGTCGATCGAACCTACGGGTCTCCTGAATCGCGGTGCGGACTAGTCGACGTAAGTTGTTGAAAAGGCTAAGACAAGATGCGGAAGGGTGAGAAAAAACAGCCGCAACATAGCCGCGGTCACGAGTTATTCGGTGTGGAGCATTCGCGCCAAGTGTCTGAAGACATTGGTGGAGCCGAACGGGATCGAACCGTCGACCTCCTGAATGCCATTCAGGGGCAGCCGGTGCACGGCCGTGCGCTATCACGCATTTTCAATGACTTACGCGCATGGTGATGCACCGGAATGCAGGCTGGGTTGCATACAAAACTGCGACCAAAACCTGTAGACTGTCTTGCCATGAGCAAGCGCGGTCAGAACGAAGGCTCGATCTACAAAGGCCAGGACGGGCGTTGGCGGGCGATCATCCCCGCTCGCTTCACGCCGAACGGGAAGCGCGGAGTCATCGTCGGCTCTAAGCGCGAAGGGAACACTCGCGAGGTGGTTGCGCGGAAGCTCGCCTTGGCGCTGGCGAAGAAGCCGGGCGACGCGACCGCACCCTCGCGCGACTCGGTTGCATCGTTTCTCAAGCGCTGGCTCGAGTCTCTCGACGTGCGCCCGAAGACGATCGAGGGCTACCGCTACACGGTCGAAACGCACATCGTCCCCGCGGTCGGATCGCTGAAGCTTCAGGCCCTCGAGCCCCATCACGTTCGCGCGATGATGAAGCGGATCGAGTCGAAGAAATACGCGTTGCGGACGGTGGCCTACGCGAGGTCCGTGCTTCGCATCGCGCTGCGGCAGGCAAAGCGCGACGGCATCGTCACCCGCAACGTTGCCGACCGCGAGTACGTCGATCCACCGAGTGTGCCGAAGGCGGAGATCGAGCCGCTCGATATCAAAGACGCGAGACTCCTCTTGGCGACGCTGGCCGGCAAACCGCGCGAGACGCTCATCTCCATGATCCTCGCGCTCGGTTTAAGGATCGGAGAAGCGCTCGGGTTGCAGTGGAAGGATGTCGACTTTGAAGCGAAGACCCTGCGTGTGATGCGCGGCCTCCAGCAGCAGGGGAAGGAACTGAAATTCGTTCCGGTGAAAACCGAGCGATCCCGCCGACTCCTTTTGATACCGGATGGGCTTCTTTCACTTCTGAAGAATCATCGACGGATGCAGCGGGAACGGCAGTTACGAATCGGGGAGCTCTGGCAAGATCACGATCTCGTCTTCCCATCGAACCTCGGCACGCCGCTTTCATCACGAAACGTCCTTCGCACGTTTCATCAGGCGCTCGACGCCGCGGGTTTGACCAAGCGAGGGCTCCACGCACTGCGCCACAGTGCGGCCACCATCCTGGTAACGCAGGGAGTCCCACTCGAAGTCGTCGCCGACATGTTGGGGCACTCCTCCATCCGCGTCACGGCCGATGTCTACAGCCACTTCGTGCTCAGCCGGCAGGAACAAGCGGCGGCGGTGATGGACGACATCATGCCTCCCGTCGGATCGTCGCGCTGAACGCCCTCGATCCTACCCGAAAGGCTTCAGCAACTTGCTCGGCGTGATTCCGAACGCCTTCGCCAGTCGGAGGATGGTGCTGATCTTCGCTTCGTTCCGTCCGCCTTCAAGATGGCTGATCTGGACGACGTTCAGCCCGGATCGCTCCGCGAGGTCTTCCTGAGTCCAGTCGTGGGCGTAGCGCAGCTCGCGGACATGCGCTCCAAACTTGACCGCTGCCGGTGATTTCTTGCCTTTCGTCGGTGGCATTGCTTGCTATCAGCATCGTCCCTGGCTAACGTTTGCGCCACTGTCCTCGGACTAAGGAGCAAACATGCGGAAGGATCCCGAAGCGCGAGAACCAATGTACACGGCGGTCTACGTCCGGCTTCCGACGTTTGCCGTTCTTATCCTGCGCCATCGCGCCCGCAGGACGCGAAAGTCCTTCGCTGCCATCGTCGAGGATCTGATCCTCGACAACCTCATGATCGACGAACTGCAAGCGATGGCGAAGCAATCGCCGGACTTCGCGCTGATCGCCGAGGATTGGTTCCGGTGGGCAATCACCGTCGGACGTACGCATGGCACAAAGAGAAAGAGGAGGAACGAGCCATGACACTCCCGAAGATTGAAATGGTCAACGTCGTGACGATGGAGCACGGACGCCAGTTTGCGGAGGCATGGTTCGACGGTGACGACATCAACGAAGCGTGCTTCAAAACGAAGATCCTGACATGGTCCGGAGATGACGAATACGGGCAAGCGAGCGCCGTAGAGGATGACATCGTTCGCCGCTTCTCCGAAGCATTGAAGGATCAGATCATCGAGACATTCGTGCGCGTCGCGAACGCGGCCATTGATGGCGAACGGCTGGCCGACGATACGGAACTAACACCGCCGCGTGTGCAGACGGTGCCTATCGTGACCGTCGAACACGCGGAGACGTTCGTCGAGGACATCCACCGGCACCTGATCGACACCGGAGGATTCGTAGAGGCATTCCACGAGACGCACATCATGAGATGGCCCGATGACGACAAAGCCGCACAGGAGCACTTCGAAGAGATGGTGGACGAGATCCGCGACCGTCTATCCGAAGAGACGCGCCCCGTCATCGTGGAAGCCTTCGTCCGCATCGCGAGCGATGTCACCTTGCGCGAGCGGCGGCGGCGATGAAACGCGACGAAGGCGTGACCGACAACGAAACCAACCCGCTGGACTATTACAACGAAGCCCGCCCACTGCTCCGGCACGTCCGCGTCATGAATCGCTTCTTCGATGAGGTTGTGGCGGAACCGCCCTATCGCAAGTTTCACTTCGACCTGTATGACGCATTCCTGAAAATCCTGAATGAAGAGTTAGCGCCGCATGCGCTGACGTTGGCTCTCGCGATCACGGAGCTTGAAGATGCGTTTCCTGGGATCGCGGGCGCACGGGATGAGTCGTGAGTCGGCTGCCGAAACTCCGCATTGTCGAAGCCGTCACCCGCGAGCACGGCGAGAGGTTCGCCGATGACTGGCGCGATAGATCCATGGCGATGTACGAGGCATTCGAGGCGTCTGGCGTGGTCAAGTGGCCGTACAGCGGACCGACGCAAGCGCAAGGGCGATATCACGACATCGAAGACGAGATCACGGAGCGCGTCTTCGCCGAACTCAGGGACGCCGTTATCGAGACGTTCGTGCGGGTAGCGGGCGAAGTGCTGACCCGCGAGCGTCGGCACCCGCAAGGATGATGCGATGAGCAGGGAGATCGAGCTGCCAATCTTTCCCGCGCGGAAAGATCCATCCCTGCGCGACTGGCGCAGGCGTCTCACCCGCGCAATCGATCTGACGCGCCGCACGCAGAACGCCATCGCCGAGCAAGCGGGCGTCACACCGGAGACGTTAAGCCGCGTCATCCATGGCATCCACAAGCAGCCGGGATTCGAAACCGTTGTGCGGATCATCCATGCAACGGGCGAAACCGTCGGCTGGCTTCTGCGGGAGCCGCAGACCTTCCTCTCTTCCGACGACAGCGCCCAGATGCGGGAGATCATCGATTTTCTGGAGACGAAGTTCGCGCCACGGAGCCGGGCGATTACTCGCCTCGATTGAACCGGTGATTGCCCGATGAACTGGCGCGAACGACTCCGCGAAGCGATCTACCGATCCGGCAAGAAGCACAGCATGATCGCGGAGGATGCCGGGATCACTCCGGCGACGCTGAGCCGAGTCCTGACTGGTGTCCACGAACACCCTCGCTTCGAAACCATCATGCGAATCGCTCACGCAGCCGGAGAGCGCGTTGGGTGGGTTTGCGAGGAGGAAGGATTCAGCCTGGACAACCATCAGCGCGCGAAGGTGCGGACGGTCGCGGGAATCCTGATGGATATGACCCGCAGTAACTCCCACAGTCAAAAGTAACATTTGTTGTTTTCTTTCAGCGAGCGATCGGCCCTTTGCAGCATCTGGGCTTCGGGGGTCTGGTGCCGGCTTCGCACCGAAGCCACCAGAGCAGGGTGTTCGGGCATGCATCCGACGCAAGAAAACCAACCCGAATCCGTACGCTGACGACGGGAGAGCGGCTTCGCAGCAAGGTTCGACTTGCACTGGAGTCTTTGCTCTCATCAAGACTTCTTCCGTTAATCTGGTGTGGATGCAAACAGACTCGGGGATGAGAGGCAATCTATGTCGAAACGAAAACGACCGCAGAAGCCTGAGAAGCCGTTTTACACAGTGCACAGGGAGATTGCGAAGCGCCTCAGCGAGGCTGGCGGTTTTGATCCGGAGCTGATTAGGAGTGATGACCATCAGCCAGATCTCCGCGATTGGGTCACCCGATCGAATGACGCTCTCATCGATCGCCACCCTCATCTCGTGATGCAGCGCAAGATTGGGGGGCGCGATCAGATGGTCTTGGCGGGGCAGCGGATCTCTGAAAAGCGCCGCGAGAATGAACTCTCGGAGGATGCCTTTTGGCAGGCGATCTCGGCGTGCGGAATCGTGAGCATTCTTAAACGGGAGCAGGCTTGGAACCCAGGCGGCAAGAAGCGAGCATTCTGTTCCGTGAAGTTGCACGTCTTCTACTCAAATCACCGCTGGACTCCCGCTGATGAAATGCTCGCGAGTGAATATCAAACGAAGGACGGCCGCGCGCGAATGATGCAACTCCGAGCGGATTGCAGGAAGGTATCAGTCGAGCTGCGATGGTTGGTCGGGTTATCGGAATGCATCGACCGGAATCATGACATGCCGGACGAGATGAGGGACAGGATCCTTCGCGCCGCCGGCTCGAGCTCGCCCGAACGACACCGCGGCTGGCTCGAAGGGTTTGCGGACGACTGGCTTAACGAGGCTGCCTTCAGGCTGGAGCAGGCTCCCGCTCTTCGAAGGCTGAAGGAGGAGGCCTTCCAGCTCGATTGGTATGACGAGGTAATGAAGCAAATCGGAGACAACGCCGCGGTCTTGTGGGACGTGGGCTCAGAGCTGTTCAGCATCGCGTTTCCCGGCAAGAAATATCGAACGCCTGGCTACTATCGAGACGTGGTGAAGAAGCGGCTCCGACGTCGCGACCTCGCAAAGAGCACATAACACGGGACGACCACGTCGGCGCCTTGGCTCCCGTGTTATCGGTTGCGAACGGGGTTTCGTCGCGTTCACCTTGGCATCTCGTGCTTCTAGATGGAGCGCGGTAGACCGAAAGGGAACGCGATGCCTGAACTCAAAGAATACGCCACGGAGTCTACGGCAGACTTGGTTCATCGTTCCGTTAAGTACTGGGCGCCAGTTCTCGACCTATCCGAAAAGACTCTTCGTGCGGCGATCGCAGCCGGTCAACTCTCGCACGTCCGTGTCGGTCACCGTGTTCTATTGAGTCGCCGACATATCGAGACGTGGCTAACAGCCGGTGAGAAGCCAACCCACGGGGGTGCCCCGTGAGCGACCGCCTCCTCCTGAAGCCGGCGGAAGCCGCAGATTTGCTCAGCGTGAGCAAGAGGACGCTCTACAACCTTATGAGGACGAACCCGGATATTCGGGCGGCCGTCGTCGAGGTTCCTGGTCTTCGTGGCCGGTTCCTGAGGCTCGACCTCATTCGAAGGGCTGTCGAGCGGCTTTCCCCGTTCACCGAGGGGGCGCAATGACTCTCGATCGCGAACTGCCCGCGGCCCCGGATGCTGAACGCGCCGTGATTGGCGCTGCGCTCATCAACGCCACTTCGGTGATGAAGAGGATTGCGTCAAAGCTGTCTTTGGATGACTTCCATCACCGCGGAAACCGGATCGTCTGGAAAGCGATCAACACGGTATTCGACGAGCAAGGTCACGCAGACCTTACGCTCGTGCTCGAAAGGCTGCGCGCGGACGGCGATCTGGAAGTCGTTGGCGGTGCCGACGTGCTCTCGGAATTCACGCATCCCATCCCGGATATTGCGGGGGTGGAGAACTACCTTCTTCCACTGCACAAAGCTACGGTGCGGCGTCGTGCGATTCGCGTCGCCACGTCGGTGGTGAAAGCGGCGTACGACGGCGAATCGTCGGAGCTTCAGGACGCGCTCGAGCAAGCAGCGAGACTACGCGACGGCCCATCCGGCAACTCCCACACCGTTGGCTCGGACGCTTGCGTTCCAGTACCGCTTTCAGAATTCTTCTCGGAAACCTCAGCCTCGAAGGAATGGCTGATCGAAGGGTTACTGCCACAGGGTGGGATTGGGCTGCTCGTGGCGAAGCCGAAGGTCGGGAAGTCTACGATCTCGCGGGATCTGGCACACGCCCTGGTCACTAGTCGGCCATTCCTTTCCAGACACGTCATACCGGGGCGCGTGCTCTTTCTCGCGCTGGAAGATCACCCTGACCGTCTTCGCGAGCAGTTCTGCGCCTTAGGTCTCAAGGGTGGGGAGGACATGCTCGTTTACGTCGGTCCGGCACCGAGGGATGGCGTCCGCTGGCTGGCCAGCATGGTGGAGAGGTTCGCGCCCTCCCTTGTCGTCGTGGATCCACTGTTCAAGCTAGTCCGGGTCGGCGATGTAAATGCCTATGCTGAGACATCGATAGTGTTTGAGGGCCTGACTAGGATCGCACGCGGTTCAGGAGCAGCTCTTCTACTCATCCACCACGCGAACAAGGGATCAGAGGGCGGCGACTCGGTGCTCGGCTCTACCTCCGTGATGGGGCTTGCTGACACGGTCATGCTGGTGAAGCAGTATCACGACGTCCGGACGATCAAGACTACTCACCGTTACGGTGAGGACCTGCCGGAGACCGTGATCGAGATGGATCGCGAAACAGGACGGCTTCACATTGGTGGCGCTTTCGATGAGGCGAGGTCCGATTCGGTGCTCGACAGGATCACGGAGACACTCGGCAGAGCTGGGCGCCTTCTGACGGAACGCGAGATTCGGGACGCCCTCAAGGGTGACCGAACGGCAGTCGGCAAGGCTCTGCGGCGTGGGGTAAAGGACGACGTGATCCTTCGCAACGGCGCTGGTAGGAGAGGACAGCCGTTTCTCTACGGAAAGCGAACGATTCTGTCTTCCTCCCCTTTAGGGGAAAGACAGCATCGAGAATCAGGGGATATACGAGCGTCTGACCGTCCGAAGCCTCACGGAAAAAAAAGAGCCTCCCGCTCTTCGTGACCGACGGCACCATGCGATCCCGCACACACACATTTCGTTTCCGGAGGATTTTTCAATGGGGGTTAAGAAAAACCGCAGAAACAGCCACTCTTCGGAGCAATCGAGCCTTTCGGATTCCATGGCAGGCGACATGGTTTCGATCGGGGCGCTCCAATCCGATCCGGCGAACGCCCGACGCCACAACCCGCGCAACGTCGGGCTGATCGAAGAGGCGCTGCAGGAGGTCGGCGCGGCTCGTTCGATCGTCATCGATGAGGATGGCGTCGTCCTGGCCGGCAATGCCACGATCGAGGCGGCCGGCAACGTCGGGATCGAGAAGGTCCGCATCGTCGAAGCCAGCGGCGACGAGATCATCGCCGTCCGCCGGCGAGGGCTCACGCAGCGGCAGAAGACGCGCCTCGGCCTGTTCGACAACCGCGCGGCGGAGCTCGCGGATTGGGACGCCGAGGTAATGGCCGGCCTTGCTCGGGCCGAAGAAGACCTTCTCGCGACCATGTGGACCGCGAGCGAGATCGAAGCACTCGCCGCCGTCGAGCCGCTGAACGACGAGGATGGCGGCGAAGGGTTCAACTACAAGACCCAGTTCGGCGTGATCGTGATCTGCGACGACGAGCCATCGCAGCGCACCGTGTTCGAGCGGCTGTCGGCCGAGGGCATGAACTGCCGGGTGGTGGTGACATGAGAATCGAAGTCAGAAACCGCTGCGACGACTTCAACACGTACAGGGCCGCCCGGGTGAAGAGCCTCTTCAACGCCGAGAGCGGCTGCAACTTCTCGATCGACGCTGATCTGCCGATCGAAGGTGGCGACTGGAAGATCGGCGTCGTCGTCGGCCCTTCCGGATCGGGCAAGACGTCGATCGGGTCGCGGATCTTCGGTGCCGATGCCCTCTACGATCCACCTTGGTCGTCGGAAGGCCCGATCGTCGACCAGATCGCCCCGGACGCCGACTTCGACGCCGTGACCGGTGCACTCGCGGCCGTGGGCCTTGGAAACGTGCCCGCCTGGCTCCGCCCTTACTCAGCGCTCTCCAACGGCGAGAGGTTCCGGGCCGCACTCGCGCGTCTCATCTGCGAGGCGCCCGCCGAGGCGGTCGTGGACGAGTTCTCGAGCGTCGTCGACCGGCAGATCGCGAAGTTCGGCGCGCTGGCGTTCGCCAAAGCCTGGCGACGAACCTCGGGGCGCGTCGTGCTGCTCTCGTGTCATTACGACGTCCTCGAATGGATTGAGCCCGATTGGATCTTCGACACCCAGCGACTCGAGTTCGCAAGGGGGTCGCTTCGACGGCCCAGGTTCGAGCTCGAGATTTGGAAGACGGATTCCCGTTACTGGCGACTGTTTAAGCCGCATTACTATCTAGACCTTCCGCTGCCCGTCGGCGCCGTCTACTACGTCGGCACGGTCGACGGCGAGCCCGTATGCCACCTGGCGATGGCGACGCGGAACAAAGGACGCGGCAAGTTCGAAGCCCGCGGCACGCGCCTGGTTGTGATGCCCGAGTGGCAGGGAGCAGGTGTCGGCATACGGTTCCTCAACGGTATCAGCGAGATGTACCGGCGCGGCGAGAACAAGTGGAGCAAGCCGCTCACGACCATCTTCCATACAAGCCACCCGGGACTGGTCGCAGCGCTTCGGCGCGATCCGCGCTGGCGGCAGGTCAGCGCCGCGCTGTACGGCGCCAACAAGGCTCGATCTCATGCAAGCCTCACCAGGTCGGGAAGCCTGAACCGCACCCGAGGAGGCAGCGGCGGCTTCGGTGGCCACTTTCGCGCGATTCAGGGGTTTCGCTTCCATGGTTGAGAGGACCTTCTTGCTTTATGGCGACCGTGGAGAGCGGATCGTCAGCGGCGCCGCGGCATTGGCCGCCGATGCCGGATTTGTAGAGGTCTCCGACCGCGCTCAGGCGAATTTCGCACTCGCTCCGCTCCTCCAGCGAAAGCTGAGCGACGAAGAGATCGCGACACCGACGCTAGTCTTCCATCCCTCGCTGCTTCCCCGTCATCGCGGCCGGGACGCGATTCGTTGGGCAATGGCGAGCGGCGCTCGCTACTCCGGCGTCACGTGGTTCTGGGCTGACAGCGATTACGACGCGGGCGACGTGTGCGAGCAAGGCGTCGTCGAGATCATCCCGGGCGAGAGGCCGCGTTGCTTCTACGAAAGGGCAGTCGACGAAGGGCTTCGACTTCTTGCCTTCGCGCTGGATGACATCGCGCGAGGCATCCAACGCCGGCGACCGCAGCGACTCGCTGCCGCCACGTTCGAGCCCCGGTGGCCCTCCACGATAGACACGACGATCGGGAGGGCCGATGGCGCGGCATAGAAGCGATTCCGTGGCAGAGCGGCATGAGCGCGTACGCGAGCTGTTCCTGATCCATGGCCTGCGACCGATGGAAATTGCGACGCTGCTCCTGGCGAGCGGCGAGCTCCCGTCGAAAACACTCGAGTCAGCCCACCGTCTTGTTCGGGCCGACGTCCAGTCAATCCGGGCCGCGCTTTCGACCGAGCAGGTCATGGCGATGAGCGATCCGGGAGAAACGCGGATCTTCATCGCCCGGATGGAGTACATCCTCCGGCATGCAGCCCGCGAGATTGAGAAGATCGAATCGATCGCGACGAGCCGGACGAAGCTGGCCGATGGAAAGGAGATCACGACAGCGCGCAAGGTTGACCGCGCCGGAGTCCGGCAGCGTTGGGCGGAGAAGTACCTTCAGGCATCCCGCGCGATCGCCGCTGTCAGCGGTGTCCCCATCGAAGCCTGGCGCAAGCAGGACGATGACGGCGCGGATCGCGATCGGCCGGAAGCACCCTCCGATCCCTTCCAGATCGTCGTGTCCGGAAAGCCGATCGATGAGCTGATCTCGCTCAACGTCGAGGCCGGGAAGGTCAATTGATCTCGCTTGCCAATACCGGTGAGCGCTCTCGCGCACTGACACTCTTGCCGCATCAGGAGATCGAGTATCGAGCGCATCAGGACCACGACGTCATCATCTCGATCGGAGGGGTCGGCTCGGGGAAGACGACTTCATTCGTGGTCTGGCTCCTCGACCGGATGAAATGGGACACCGGCCAGATGCACGCGCTCTTCGCCTACACCACGGTCCAGCTTCGATCGATCACGCGAATCCTCTACAAACAGCTCGAGAAGCTCGGCATCCCCCGCACCTTCAACTGCCGGCCACCGAAAGCGTGGATCGCAGAGTGGGAGCGTCGCGGTATCCGCCGTCCCGTGACCCAGGACCGCTACGAGAACGTCGTCATCTGGAAGAGCGGCCTTCACCTGCAGCTGGGTACCGTCCACAACCGCAGCTACGAGCAGTACCGCGGCGCCGAGTGGGGGTCGATCGGCATCGAAGAATTCACGCTTCACGGCGTGACGCGCGACGCGATCGAGTTCCTCTTCGAGCGAACGCGGTGCGGCGAGGGCGGAGAGTTCTGCGCCGCGAATCATCGCCACACGAAGACGCTTCACGGTAACCCTCCGGAGAACCCCGATCACTGGGTGTTCGATTGGCTCGATCTTCTGGAAAGGACGGCGCGCGAGGAGCGGCTCGCCGACGGTCAGCCGTCGCTGGAAGGGGAGGGCTACCCGCACCTCATTCGCGGCACCAGCTCGGTGATTCTGATTCCATCCCGAAGCCTGGACAATGAGAAGAACCTCCCGCCGGGTTACATCTCGAACCAGATGGCGCGCCTTGACACCGAGACTTCACAACGCCGGCTCGGCGGTGCCCTGACGCGGACGAAAGCCGGCCGCGTGTACGGCGACTTTTCGAAGGAAAACGAACACTCGGTCGTCTACGACCCGAACCGGACGCTCTATGTCTTCATGGACTTCAACCGCAATCCGGCGGTCAGCGGTTTTGCACATCCGCTGAATCCCGGCGAGTACCCAACCGAGCATCAGCGCGAAGGCATCGGCTACCTCGGCGTGTTCGGCGAGTTCTTTCACATCGGCGGGATGGACGCCTACGGCATGGCACACGCGATCCTCCGCGGCGAGGCCGGTTCGGGCGGCCACTTCCCCGAGAACTGGCGAGGGCTCACCAATCACAACGCGAAGATCGTTGCGTTCGGCGACGCCACCGCGCGAAACCGCCGCATGGCCGGACCGAACGAATGGCAGATCGTCAACGACGTCTACCGCAACGGCACAAAAAGCGACCAGGGCCAGGTCCGCTACTCCGTCAATCTCCCGGACGGCGGCAACCCCCTCGTCGTCTTCGGTGTCAGGAGCGTCAACGCCAAACTTTGCAGCGCCGCCAGCATCCGCTCACTCTTCATCGACCCGCGCTGCACCGAGCTGATTTCCGATCTTCTCGTGTGCGCCTGGGACAAGTCCGGCACGGACATTCAAAAGTACGGCGAGCGTGGCGGATCAAAGCTGTGGCAGCGCACCCACCTATCCGACGGCCTGCGCTACATGATCCACCAACTCTTCCCGATGGGCATTGAGGCGCGCACGCTAAGGCTCGAAGACATCATGAGAACAGGAGGCCAGTTCGGCCCTCGGCGACCTAGGTTTGATTCGTCGGTGTGGTAGGGATTGGCATTCGCGACTCTTACACATCGATGCGAAGTGATAACCGGCGATGGCCGTCGTCCCGGCGAATCGTCTTCCTGATGCACGCTCCGCCTGTGACGTGCTCGAACGTAGGATAGACGCGGTGCGGGCGGGCCGTTCCACCGCTCTGCTTGTGTCCTCGTCATCACTTCGCTGCTCAGTATTGTCGCGGATGCCGCACCTGCGCTCGGTCGCCCCAGTCAGCGAGGAGTTGCGCAGGCGCGAAGCTAAAGGACTAGGACCGACATTCGCGGTTCTAGCTCGAATTTCCTTTTTCCCTGCGAAAAAAGTAGATCTGTGTACCTCTATACCGGCACCGATGAGCGACAAGTTGAAGCTGCTGTTCCTCAGCGCGAGTCCAGTGGATGAGGAGACATTGCGAAGCGACGTCGAGATCCGCGAGCTCCACCAGCGGATCGCTTCGAGCCTCGATCGTAAACGTTTCGAGGTCACGGCCTACTTCGCTGTTCGTACCAGTGATCTTCAACGGATCCTGCTCGACCACCCTCCGAACATCCTCCATTTCAGCGGCCATGGCGGTGAGGAGGAGGGCATTTATCTCGAAGACGACCTCGGGCGGGTGGCGCCGGTGAGCGGCGAGGCGCTGGCAGGACTGTTCGCGGTCTTCAAGGGAACGCTCCGAATCGTCTTTCTCAACGGCTGCGAGACGCGAGCGATGGCGGAGGCGTTCCGCTACCTCGTCGAATACACGATCGTGATGAATCGCCGCGTGGACGATGACGCTGCCATCGTGTTTGCGACGGCGTTCTACCAGGCATTGGCGCGGCGGCAGACCGTTCGGAACGCGTTCGCCCTTGCAGTCAATCAGTTGCGAATCGACCGGTTGGATGCCGATGCACCCGAACTGCTCGAAGGCATAACGCCGGTCGAGGTCAAGCCGGCCGTGACAAAAGCACGAAAGAAAGAGCCGACGAATCCGAGGAGCGGGATTACCACGATTATCACAGGCAGCAGCGTCGGCGATGTGATCACTTTCCAGGGCGACAACAACAAGGTGAAGGGTTAGCGCGCCATGTTCTGTGCGAAATGCCAGGCCGACAGCCCCGGATCAGATCATTGCGAGCTGTGCGGGATGCCTTCTGACGTTCCTGCCGCGGTTGTTGTAGCAGCAGAAGCCTCGGGAGAGGGGTCTCCGAAAGAAGCGGCTCCGGCTGACGACGTTGCTGGAGCGGCTGCAGCACCTGAATCCGCGGCTCAATCCACTCCGCTCGAGCCGGAGCGGAACGCGCCGCTGGCCGAGGCGCAACAGGGCTCGCGCCAGGAGCAGCCAGAATCGCCGGTCGAAAAGCCGCCGGCGGCTGCCGGGGAACCAAGCGTCAATTCGACTGCGCAACCGTCGCCCGAGCCGGCAGGGGAGCAGCCCAAAGGGGCACAACCATCTGGGGCCCCGGCATCGCCGACGGACGCTGTCGCGGCCGATACAACTCCTCAGTCGTCGGGGCCGAATATATCTGTGAAGCTCAAGGACTCCGAAATGCGGGACTTGAACGCGATCGAGGGGAATCAGAACATCATCGCGAAGAAGTTGAAAGTGGTCTTTAAAGAGACAAAATCGGGCGCCGGCAAGGGCAGTCTGCTGCCCGAAAAAACCCTTCTCGATTTCGTGGTCGATCTTCCAGAACCGCGGCCAAACGATCCGAAAGCCAGCGAGTTCCCTGAAGAGGATTTGGCGAACCATGCCAAGGCCCTGGCCACAGAGCGTCTGCTACTGCTCAGTTGCAATGAACCGAGCTTGAGCCGGGCGGCAGCGGCTGCGCTGATTGAGCGCATTGGGATCGACAAGAAGAGGCGAAAGCTGCTGAATTTCGAGGCGGTGCCGCCGTCGATTGCGGTCGATGTGCGCCAGCTTTATCAGCGGCGTCTTGATGCTGAAAGCGATTCAGAAGTCATCCTTGTGGTACAGGCGCTGGCTGACTCTGCACAGCCGCTCATCGGGTCAATCTTGAAGACGGGCGCCGGGTTTTCCGGTGACGAGATTCGTGAAGGCCTGGCTTCAAGCCGGCTACTGGTCGTCTGCATCGCTGATGCGCAAACGCTCTCGTCGTTACCGGACGAGATCTCCTTCGATAACTGGGCCATTTCATCGCTAGAGTATCTCCTTCGCCCGCGCTTTCCCGACCGGTACGCGGAGCTCGCCTCGAAAATCGCTGCTCAACGGAACAACGGACGTTGGAGCAGGGAAGAGAATGAACTGTGCCGGCAGGTCAAGTCGTTGAAGGATGACGCGCTGCTAGCCGCGATCGATACGGGCGGCCCGCCGCCGCCATCCGAAAGGGCCCGCATGGCCGAAAGCGATGAATCGCCGGTACATCTTGCTGTTCAGTACACCGCGACCTTTTATCGCGATCTCGCGCCGACCGAGTTCGCCCGCGTGCTCACGACACTGCTCGGTGACGAGACGACGCTGGTCTCCGAGAAGGTCCAGCAGAAGGCAAGCGACGGCACGCTCAAGATCGAGGAAATCAAGCGCGAAAAGCCGCTCGTCCGGATCTGGGGCGAGCGTTCCGACGCCATTCTCCGAGAGTGCGGTCTCATCACCACCCGGGAAACGAATCGGGTCGTGGTCTTCGCGGACGTCGGGCGCCGTGACCAGTTGCGCCGGCTCTTCGAGGAAGAGTACGGGATGTATGTGGAAACGCGGTTCATACGGGCGTGGAACACCGGGCTGATCTTCGATGGATCGGAGCGTATTGCGGCGAATGTCATCCGGTTGACGATCGATATGGCGGCCACCGACCCCAACCAGTTCGGTAGGGACTGGTTTCTCGAGAACCTGCAGCAATCTTGTGAAACGTCGACCGATTCCGGGGCGGCGTTGCGGCGGTTCGCGAAGCTGTTCCGCTTGTTGCTGGAGGAGCCGCGGCTGAATGCCGTCGTTGCCGCCGTTCTGGAATCCCTCCTTCAGGCCGGCCAGCACGACTACGCGCTGGAGCTGGTGAAAAACCTCCGATTCGCCACCGGGTTCGACGATCTCTACTGGCTGAAACAACTGATCGACCGCGGTGGCGATGTCGTGCGAATGAGCACATCCATCTATCTTTACAACGAAGTTCGCCGACGGGGCGTCAGCGTATTCCGTGAGCTCGCGCGTTGGCTGCCGCAGCCCGGCCGCGAACCGGCGACGTACTCGCAGTCGAACAGCGCGTCGCTGCACATCATGCTCCAATACTGCCTCGAGACGACGGAGCGTTTCAGTCCCGAGAATTACGGCCTCTGGCCGACGCGGTTCCCGCTGCTGGCGAGCGATGCCGAATCAGCGCGCAAAGATTTCGCACTTCTGGTGCGGTTTCTCCTGCATCCGGGGATCAAAGCGGCCGTCAACGACGCCTGGCCCGACCCCAACGTGCTGGCGTTGCTCGTATCGAGATGGGTTTTCATCCTCTTCGGCTACGGCCCAATCGCGGAAGAGGCCGCGGACGACCCATTCCCTCCCGAGGCAGCTCTGAGAGTGCTGGTTGAGCAGCTCGTCGAAGACACGCGGGAGCCGGAACTGCGCCACTTGCGACAAAGCATGCTCGAGTACTGGGAGGGAATGAGCGACCTCTTCGCCCTGGCGCCGGGGCTGCTGGGGGCCGAGGGCCGAGGCCGGCGTCAGGAGTTCGCGGCCAAGCGCGCTCTGGTGAAGAAGCTGATCACTGAATTCCGCCGGTCGCAGCGCGACCTCAGACAACCCGTTGCGCGGCAGCAGGCAACAGCATAGGGAGATTCGCGATGGCTCAAACCTACCCGTTGGACAAGATCATCCGCCTGGTCGACGCCGGCACACACAGCCACGGCTCGGCGGAAGTGGTCGTTCTCATCGACACCAGACAGCGCGCCGTTCTGCCGAAGGCTCCGTTCATCACCGCCTTCCGCGCCCTGCGGTACTACCTGGTCGGCAACACGAACGATCCGCGCAACTCGTCTCAGGGCGAGATCACGGGATACGTGCTGCAAAGCCTCGAGCACAACGTCCCGGTCACGATGACATATGTCGCTCATTGCCGGCCCGGCAACGAAGGGCGCGTGGCCCTGGCGCTCTTCGACGATAGTGAAGCGCCCGGCGAGATTCTCGATAGGAAGCTCACCCGCTGGCTCACCGAGATCGCACAGGCGGACATCCCCGCCTTCGTGCGCGACTATCTCGAGGATCGAGCCGCGCTGGAGGCGAAGATCACCGCGAAGGCGCTGGCCGAAACGGGTCTCGACCTTTCGCTGCGGTTGTTCCTGGAAGCGGAGCGCTCGCTCAATCCGCTGGTGGTGACCAAGGAACATCTGCGCGCCACCGCCAGCGATTATCACGACGAGGAGCAGGACCTCGGCTTCCGGATCACGATCGACGTGAGCGAGTCTCACAAGTTGAACGCGATGCTTTACTACCGGCGCAACCCGCAACTGCAGGAGCTCGTCCCGCGCGAGGTCCTTCGGTTCGTGCGGCAGAGCGTCACCATGCAAATGTACTGCACGGAGCTGAACTCCGCCGCCGTGCGGGGCGCGCTCACGGCGCACCTGGACACGTTTCTGGCCTCGTACGGGCGCAAGGTGGGGACGATCCGGCTCGACGCCAGACCATGCAGCCTGGAGTTCTTTTACCAGTACGCGCACGACGTGACATGTGAGCTGCACGAATACCCGAAGCCGGTCGTGATCCAGAACAAAGTGCAGATGATTCTGCGCGACGTGGCGCTCTACAAGTCGGTGAAGTCGCCGGACCTGAAGCAGTGGCTGGATCAGAAGCTCGATCGATTCATCCGCCAGCTCCTTTTCAGCGCGAAGTACATCGACGTCCTGATCCGGTTTCACCTCTTCGAAGCGGAGATCAAGCGGGCTCTCGACGCCGAGGCGAAGGCGATCGGGTATCAGATCGAGCAGATCATCACGACTCCCGACCTGGAGCCGATCCGCTGGAAGGAGCCCTTCCCGCTGGAGGTATCCGGCACGTTCGAGACCCAGGCCTCGCGCTTCTACGTCAATGTGCAGTTCGTGGTTACGGCACGAATTCCCCGGCTGGAAACGGTCGAGGCGTATCTCAACCGCGAACAGAATGTTCCCAAGCTGATGGAGGAAGCGATTCTCTCGGCTTCGCGGCAACTGCTTCACAGCGTGAATCCTGAGCGCTTTTATATGCGCTTCGGATCGACGGACATCCCGAATGAGCGCTCGGTAAAGGACGCACTGGAGACGGCGATCGACGAGAAGCTGCGCGAGCAGTTCGGCGCGGACGTCATCGAGGTGGTCATCAAGGTCGTGGAGACCGAGCTCATCGCCCGTCTGAAGAAATTGATGGAGACGATCTGTCCATTTATCGTAGAAATTCGTTTGGATAATGAGGAGCCGCTGATCTTCCACGGCAACTTTCAGACGCAGAGGGTCGATCCAGAGGGGTGGCATCGATTTCAACTGCTTACCATCGGCGTCGACGAGATTCGAAGATTGCTCGAAGAACATCTTTTCTCCCGGCTGCACGCGGCGACGCTCAACGAGCTGCAGTACCGCTCACCGGAGCATCGTCAGTTTCTGGAGCAGGTGCTCTCGAAGTATGCGACCGATTACGTACGCGAGGAATTCGGGCTGATTGTCCGGATCACGAATGTTTATCGCGAGCCGACGCCGGGCGAACTACTGGCGAGCCGGAGTCTGATGGAGCATCGCGATAAGAATTTCGAGATCGAGCGGGCCGCGCTGCGTGACTGGGCCGCGGGGGAGATCGCATCGAGCGAGCATCGCCTGGCGCGGCTGGGTGCGCTGCTCGAAAAGCGCAATGAGCTGGCAATGGGCACGGACGTCGAAGACGATTTGGCCGAGCTCGACCGGCAGATCGCGGAAGTGCACGCCGCCATGGCTCTGTCCGAGGTCCGGCCGGTCGGGGATGTCAGGCGCGAGCTCCTTCCGCCTCCGCCCGCCAATGCCACACTGCGCGATCTGGCCAGGCTGGCGGGTATGTCCGATACCTTCGACCCTGAGACTCCGAAACAGTTGGAGGGAGAGAGCGAATGACTGCCGCGAGCCCCGCCGCCGGATTCCAGCAGCAGCTCGCCTCGACGACGCCCGGCCAGGTGCTGAATGCCGTCGAGTTCTGGAAGAGCCAGCGGGCCTTCGTGGCTGTGATCTTCGGCGGCACCTTGATGTTCATCGTCCTGGCGCCCTACACGTACGGCTCGGCAAGCGGCTGGGAGGTGATGGCGCTACTGGTGGTGCAGTCGCTCGCCTTCTGGGGGGCGGCGATCACGGCCAAGGGCCTGGCCGCCGTGCAGGTCGAGAACGCGATCGTGCAGGTCATCGAGCGCCGGGGCGCCGCGTATCTCCGGGACATCAAGTCCGGACAGAGAAGCCGTATCGATCTCGACTATCTCGAAGAGTCGTTTCTGCCACCCAACCCCGCGAGTCCGGCGCCGGCGATGGTCCGTCTCTTCCAGCACATCTGCAAGGAAGCGAGGGACCGGAAGTTCGAATCGAGCGTGAACGTGATGCAACCGTATCGCGAGGAGCCGCTCGAAGACGTTTTCAAGCTCCAGAATCTGCAGAAGATCGCCCTCTGGTTGGGGATCCTCGGCACGTTCATCGGCCTGCTCATCGCCATCGGCAGCGCCGATCTCGCTTCCGGCAACTTCGTCGAGGTGGTGCAGAAGATGTTCTCCGGGCTGAAGGTGGCCTTCAGCGCCAGTCTGGCCGGCCTGGAAGTGGCGGTCATCCTCGGGGCGATGTTGCTGGTATTGCGCAAAGCGCAGGAGCATTACTTCAAGCAGATGGAGAGCGCCGTCGTATTGATGCTGTCGCTCGCGCGCAACAGCATCAACAAGGACGACTACCTGGCGGAGTTCGGTCAGATCCGAACGACGGTCGATGCGCTCACGGACACCGTCTACGGGCAGACGCAGGAGATCAAGGACCAGACGGAACAGATTCGCGCGGGGATGTCGCGGCTGGCCGACGCCCGGAAGAGCTTCGACGGCTTCGTCGAGTCGCTCGGCGAGACCCAGAGACAGTTCATCGATGACATCCGGGGTGTCTACGACACGATCTCTCTGCACAAACTCAGCGACACGCTGAACACGGTTCTGATCCGGGCGGGGCATCTCATGGGAGACAGGATCGAAATCGGTACGACCCAGATCACGAATCGATTGACGGATTTCAACACGTCGGTGGACACATTGAGCAAGGCCATGGATGGACAGGCTCGCGAGAGCGCCGAAACAGCGAGGAAGCTGGCCACCCAGATCAACACTGCCACGGCCGAGAACGTCGCGGCCATCAAGGGGGTGCTGGCCAGGATTCAGGAGACAGTGGTGCGCGACGTCAGCGCGAAGAACGAGCTGCAGGACCTTTCGCGCAGGATCGGGGCGCTGACGACGGCGATCGAGAAGATCGAATACCTCACGCCCCGCCCGCGCAGTATCCGCGAGTACTTCATGTCGCTCCGGTGGTGAGTGCCGATGGCGAGACTGAATGATCTCCTGGCCGAGGATACGAACCAGTTCGGTCCGGGCACAGACCTGACCATCTCGCTCCTGGCGGTGCTGCTGGTCATCGCCCTGATCACATCGCATCTGTATCAGAAAGAAAAGGCCGCGAATGACGCCCTGACCGGCGAGAACGGCTCGAACTTCAAGCTGGCCACGGAATCGTTCACGGCGGCGGATTTCTATGCGCGCCCTGTGACGAGACTGGTCAACCCCGCGGCCATCAACGCACGCGTGGCACGCATCGTCGGCGAGTACCGCCGGCTGCGGAAGGATTACCCGTTCGTCTTCGTCATCGGACATTCGAGCCAGCTCGATGACCCTTCCGCGGCCGACCGCAGCGAGAACGGCCGGCGCCGGCGCAACATGGAGTTCGCGCTGCGCCGGGCCGCCATGATCGCCGGTCTCATGCAGGAGTACCTCGACGACCGCGAGCGCGAGGGGCTGGTCGCGGTGACGACCGGTGAGGCCGATTTGCGCGACAAGGCCCGGCCGCTTTCGCAGGACAACGCCTGGGTGGAAGTGGTGTTCGGGAAAGAGTGGAAAGTACCCAGGGGCGGGCAATGAGATGATCATTGTCGAATACGCCGACTTGAGTGATGTGACGTATTCGATGATTGATAGGCTTGCGGGCTGGCACCTGCATCGCCCGCTTCAGGAATGTGTAACCACCGGTACATCGGCAACTACGCGCATATGCCGCAATCGATGGGGCAGCGGTGTCCCTATCCGAGGCTCTACAACGAACTGCTAGCGAGAGCGTCCAAGTCACCTCCGCCGAAGCTGTCCCCACTGCCAATCGATCGTGGCGGGGCCTGTGTGTTTCACAGCCAGGAGATCGCCTGGAAGAGGGAGAACGACTTCCAGCGGCGCTTCCTTCAACTGGTAGAGCTTCTCGACGCCAGTGACGGGCATAGCTACTACGACTTTGCGGAGTTCATGTGCGTCGGCGGCAGCCTCGATGCGGAGAGCGGCTCCGATCGGAGCGTTTTCCGCATTGAGGATGCCACCTTTCGCAAGGCCGTGTATTTCACTGCGGCATCGTTTCTCGATGCACTGGAGCTCGATCGTGTTGATTTTCAGGGCGGCCTAACTTTCGAGGATGCAACCTTCGCGAATGACCTGAAGGTACGGAATACGACGATTCGCGGCCTGAACCTCTGCGACGCCAACATGACCCGGCGCGTCTCCTTCAGCAGCGTTCAGTTCCTGGACCATGCTCTCTTCAACACTGCTAAGTTCAACGGCACGACGTCCGGATCGGTGGTCAAGTTCGAAGACTCGCGTTTCGAGGGCATCACGGACTTTTCCGGAGCGGTCTTTACCCTCGGCGATGAGTCGTCGGTGGCCTTCTGGCAGATTCGATTTGAGGATTTCACCAACTTCCAGAACACGCAGTTTCACTGTCACGTGGCCTTCGACGATGTGTCATTCGGGTACGTGACCGAGTTCGTGGACACGTCGTTCGACTCGATCGGCTCGTCGGCTCGGTATCGGGGATCCGCTGTGGAGCTCAAGCAAATCGAGGTGCCGACGGGCGCCGTGCTCACCTTCATGAGCACGAACCCGCGGAACAAGATGTTTACCCACGACGTGCAGATCAGTTTCAAAGAAGAACCGGCCGGAACGATTCGTTTCGACAATGTCAACTTCAACAAGATCACCTCGGAGTCCCGGCTCCGGCTGACACGCCTGGCGAAATCGGGGATCGTCGAGATCGGCCCGGGCTGCATCAAGTACCGATATCAGACCTCCGTCAGAACGATTTCCGCCGCCGACAGCAACCTGCCGCTCGTCGTCGAGCTCTGTCAGACATTCACCAACTACTTCACACAGAGCAACGGGCTGAACCTGGGCTTCGAGATCGTTGAACGGGACAGTACAAAGGTCAGTTTCTTCTATTTCACCGATGAGGACATTTCCGAGGAGATCTTCATCTAGCGTTTGGCGCAAACGGAGCGGCGTTTGTGGAACCTGCTCTCGGTTCGGACCAACCGTCAACTTCTCGCGCTCGAAGAGGCCACGGGAGTGCAGGCGGCAGCCAGGGAGAGTGTCATCCTCAACGCCGTTGATGGGATCTCGGCCCTGGTGGGTACATTTTTTCGGGTGGGCGCGAGAATTGCCTTGGGCCTCTGGAAAGCAGCCGATACGCAACTTCTTCTGAACGCTATCCGGTTCAACGACGCCGGCGCCGAGGATCGCGCCGCGAATCTTCATCGCGTCCTCGTAGAGAAATACACGGGCCGGACGCTCCTGGGCATCAACAAGCAACAGAACGAGCTTCTCCTGCCGATGGCTGGGGAGGAGAGCAGCAGGCCTTCCGGGAAAGTGCGCATCCTGTTTCTCGGTGCGAATTCGTCGACCGAGCCATTGGAGCTCGAGCGCGAGGTCCACAAGATTCAGAAGAACCTCAGGCTGGCCCGGGAACGCGATTACCTCGAGCTCATACAGGAATGGGCCGTAACAATCGATACTCTGACTCAGGCGATGCTGGATGAATCACCGAACATCGTTCATTTCTCCGGCCATGGTGAGGAGTCCGGAATCGTCCTCCAGGACGAGATGCGGGAGCCCAGAGTCGTGCCGGCTGATGCCCTGGCCGGTCTGTTCCAGCTCTTCAGGGACACGGTGCGGTGCGTCGTATTGAGTTCATGTTTTTCCGAGCACCAGGCGCGAGCGATCCGCTTGCACATCCCGTACGTCATCGGGATGAGCGCTGAGATTCCGGACTCGGCCGCGATCGCGTTCGCGACAGGCTTTTACCAAGCCATCGGCGCGGGGCGGGAGATCCCCTTTGCGTTCGAATTGGGGGTTGCGAAGATCGAGTTGGAGGGTGTCTCCGGCGACAATAAGCCGATTCTGCTTAGTTGCCCCTGAGCTCACCGCTCGCAAATCCGTTCGCGGTTGCCCATCCCAGGGCCTCCGTGATGCCGGCCGCGGTGGCAGCATTCAATGCATTGCCGAGGACTGGGATCCAACCGAGGAGCACCTGCGATACCGCTCGTCCTACAGTGGCAGCGACCCCGGTGAAGATCACACCCTTGGCGGCCGCCTCGGTCAAGTTGATATCGAATACCTTGGCCAACGCAATAACCATGGCGACTTGAATGGGAAGCAGCACGATGTGATCCGACAAGGGAAGTTGAGCCAGCCCGGCTCCGACGCCAGCAGCCGCGGTCGATGCGGCGTGAATGATCAGATGACAGTTTTCCTTCTGAGCAGGTGTCAAGCATACCTCCTGTTTCCGACTGACACCCAGCGGTGTCTCATCGTTTCTGTTTGCTAATAGAAGGACGCGTGAAGGCAGTTTTTCAAGACGTTTCGGGCGACCTTGCGTCATCGGCTACCATCGGAGCGATGGCGGTTCGCTGGAGGGCACTGGCACGCGCGCGCCTGCTTCGCAGAAGCGGCCGCACGGAGGAGGCGATTGCGATCATCGACGCCAATCTGGCAGAGATGCCCGGAAAGGCTGATTGGCGCCGCAAGTCGGCGTTGCTCAACGAGCGTGCTCTCGCTGAGATCCAAATTGGTCAAGGAGCAGCCGCCCGTGACAGCCTGATCGCGGCATCGAACGTTCTCGTGGAAGCTGATCGCGATTCCACCATCGTGTACGCAACCGTCATCGACAATCTCGGTTTTGTGGAGCGCGAGAGTGGAGATCTTGCAAGCGCCTCCGAGTTCCACGAGAAGGCCCTCGCTGTTTACGAAAAGATCGGCGCGCCCCACCATCTCGCTCGCTCGCTGATCAACGCGGCAATCGTCTGGAAGGATCGTGGATTACTGGGAAAAGCACGAGCGCATCTCGAACGCGCGAAGGGAATCGTTCCAGCGAGCGATCTGAGGCTGTACGGCCACCTGTACGCGGCCAGCGCGGTTCTCTCTCAACTCAAGCAGGAGTACGAAGAGGCGCGCCGGCAGCATCTGATCGCGCTGATTGCGTACCGTCGAGCCGGTGACCGTGAGAACGAGGCGCTCGTGCTTCACAACCTCGCTCTTGTCGAGCACCTTCGTAACAGAGCCGCCGTTGGTACTCGTTTTCTAAGAAAGTCGATGCTACTCAACAGCCGTCTGGGTCTGGCCCCCGGGGCAGCCAGCGACCTCCGATATCTGGGCCTGTTCACCTTCGATGCCGGGAAACGCGACGAGGGGTTGCGCCTTCTTCGCCAGGCCTGGCACGCCCTGGCCGAGGTGGGTGATTTCGAAGGCATGCTCTGGTGCGAGCTCGATCTGGCGCGCATTGGCACGGCAGGAGGTGAGCACGAGAGCGCCCGGGACCTTCTGGATGGCACGATCCGTCGCGCGGAGGCGATTGGCGATCCGCTGCTCGAATACAACCTTTTTGCTGCCCGAGGCAGGGTCTACGAGCAGCTCGGGGAGATGGGCCTGGCCGCGCACGACTACGAGACCGCCATTGCCAGAGCGGAATCATTACGAGCCGGTATCCGCGACGAGGAAGATGCCCTCAGCTTCTTTCGATTCGCGCAGTGGGACGCGTTCGACGCGTTGATCGAGTTGTCAGTCGAACAGGGGGATGCGAGCACTGCGTGGCGCTGCTGTCAGATGGCGAAGACTCGCGAGCTGCAACGGCGGCTTCGTTTCGACTCCGGGATCAGTCCGCGGGAAGTTTCAGGATTATCGATCGCCCGCGAACGATCTTTAACCGCTGCTCATCGGAAGTTGATGGCCGAGTGGCGCGCGGGTCATCGTGCCGAAGTGCTTCCGGGCATCGAGGCTATCGAGCGGGAATTGACTGACCTCTGGGCGGAGATTGGCATGGTCGATCCGGAATATGCTTCGCTTCGGCGCGGCGAAGCAATCTCCTACGGGGCGCTGCGCGAGCTCCTGGCGGGATGAACGGACTTGTCGCCTGGATCGTCCTGAGGATCCCTCAGCCGATGCCGCTTGTCTTCTTCCTTTGAGGTTGAAAAGTGGCGGCGTCACGTCCGTCCAATGTGAAGCGGGACATTCTCGCGTTTGCGCAGGATGCCGTAGAAGGAGGAGTCGTGCGCACCGCAACACGCATCTTCGTCATCCCGCTCGTTATCGCTCTTTCGTTCCATATCGCGCCACTCCGGGCGGACGAGTGGGCAGACCTGCGGGCGCGGCCCGGAAACGACGACATCTTCGTCATGGTCGATACGTCATTGTCGATGGCCCCGTCGCTGGGGGGATCCCTCACCAGCGTGAAAGGACTTCTACAGGACCTGCTCGTGCGTTATGTGAAAGACGGCGACCGAATCATCGTCATGACCTTCGATAGCGAAGCGCATATGCGCGGCATCATCCCGATTCTCGATCGCCGGCGCGATACCGAAGTGCTGCGCGACGTCATCGATGGCATCGACGCACGCCGTGTCATTCACTACTCAGGCACGTACCCGAGACTCGTCGAAGCGAACGATGGACCCTTGACCGGGGGAGGAGCGTGGACTGATTACTGTGACATGTGGCGACTTTCGGCCACAGCAATCCAGAAATACGGTGAGGCGCGTCACCGACAACTCTTTCTGCTCTTCACTGATGGCCGTCCGGAGGCTCCGCTGTACCGGCCGTGCAATGATCCTGGAGTCCTGGGCTCATTTTCGGCCGGCCTGCGCGAAGACCGCTTTCGTATGGCTGTGGTTGCGTTGCCTGGAGGGACAAGCTCTGGCCAGAAGCTCTCCGCGCGGCTCACGCAACTGGTGCGGCACATGCCCGGTTACGACCAAATCCCAGGGAACGTTGTTCGCGTCATCGACTTCACGGAGCACGGTCACCGGACTGATGGCGTTCGCCGCGAAATCCTCGAGCTGATCAGCTCTCGAATCGATCTGGTCGAACCGGCGAAGCTCATGTTGGGCGAGCACTACAAAGTCAGCCTGAAGGCGCGGATGACAATTGTGAACCGGTCGACCGTGCCCCGAACGGTCATCCTCCGCGGCGCGACATTGAATCTGGTTGGGGAGCAAAAGCCAATCGACGTCACCGTCACGCCTTCGACGATTACGCTGCCGCCAGGTCAATCGGCACTCTTGACGCTCTCAGCACCGGACTTTCTGAAGGAGCCTCGGAAATACCAGGGCACGCTGTTTTTCAATTTTGGAACGGCGTCGCGCTTCGATCCGGCTACCCTCGAGCTCTGCGCTGCGAAGCTTTCCTGGTGGCAGGCCTTTGGCCGCGACGTCACGCGGGCAATCGCCGCGCTGGCTACACTGCTCCTGGCGGTCCTATTGTGGATGTTGTTCTTCAATCGAGCCGAATCGCCGTCAGACGACCGAAGTCATAACGCGCGGCTGCGCTCGATGTTCAGCAGAGGGCAGTATTCTGGCCGGCGTGGCTGATGAATGTTCCGATCGTCTCTGACGACTAGAGGTGACCAGGTGTGACCGCGCGCCGTCTGGACGCGAATGCCTCTCTTCCTGAAACGGACGCAGTTCCGTCCCTCTATCCAGATGATGACCGCCGGTACGAACAACTCGTTGATCCGGCCGTTGGAAAGGCTGGTAGCGCCTCTCACGATCGATGGGTTGATGCGACCAGTCATAGAATCATGCGGCTGGAGACGTACGCCTCGCCGCCCGCTGGAGGCGGCGCACGCTCGACGGTGGACAGACTGGTTCGGTCGTTCTCTTCCGCGTGTGGTGAGGAGGCCGCGGTTGCTCTTCGCGGATAACCGCAATCTGTCCTTCCATCCTGGAGATGTCGTCGTTCGTTACGGCCTGATGCGGAATGAGTTTGTGTGGTGTATTCTCCCGGCACCGGTTAGAACCAGAGAAACGTCCGAGTCTTGGAGCGCACGCGCGCTTCGGCCTACGCACCAGTCCATGCAAACACCGAGTGATATTCTTCTCGATCATCTGACGGTAATCGAGCGTATCATCGGAAACCTCTGCCGCGGCGTGATGGATGCGAGCCAGACGGAGGAGTTCTTCGGCTTCGTCCAGCTTCGGCTCGTTGAGAATGACTACGCTATCGTCCGCGCATTCCAGGGAAGAAGCAGCTTTGGGACCTACCTGACCACAGTCGTCGCGAGGCTGCTGAACGACTATCGGAATCATGAATGGGGGAAATGGCACGATTCCGCTGAGGCGAGGCGTCATGGGGACCTGGCTGTGGACCTCGAGCGATTGATTGGGCGCGACAAGCGCTCAATCGATGATGCCCTGGTCATCCTGCAGGGGAAGTATTCCGGGGTCACAAAGGCGATGCTCGAGCAACTTGCCGAGCGCTTTCCAAAACGGCATGGACGCAGGATGGTGGGGCTGGATCAAAGACCGGAGCCGAGCGTGGCGGACACGGGCGACTCCCTTGCCAACAGAGAGACGGCCGCGCTCATCTCCGAAGTGGTGAGCGCATTCATCGAGCAACTACCCAAAGAGGACCAGCTTCTTTTTCAGCTCCGGTTTGAGTGCGACATGCCGGTCCCGCAGATCGCAAACTCGTTGCGGAAAGACGCACAGAGGCTGTACCGCCGCCTCCATGCGCATTTCGGCGATCTCCGCAGGAAGCTGGAGGACGCGGGCGTTAGCGCTGCCGACGTGGCCAGGCTCGCCGGGTCTGACAGCGTTCTTGATTTCAAGCGCAAAAGCGGCAACCGGCGTCCCTCCAATGATGAGGACCCGGGAGGGAAGCCGGAGGAGGACGCGTGAAGAAGCGCGATTCGAGCCGCTGTCCTGATCCCGAGGTTCTGGCCGCCTTTGTCGCTGGAACTCTCTCAGGAGTAGAGCTGGACATGACCGCTGAACATCTGCGCGAATGTGAGGATTGCCGGATGATCGTCGCCGCGGGCGCGCGATACGATCGAGAGAACTACGCGCCGCCGGTAGTGATCGTGAGCCCGCGGACCAGGTTGCCGCTGTGGCTCACGATTGCCGCGGCCGCGCTCGCCGGCATCACGGTTCTGTCCGTCTGGTTCTTACGGTCGCGTGCCGAAGAACCGACGCGTATGCTGATAGCGGCTAGTCCTCACGATGGACGCTATCTCGAGCCGCGACTGAGCGGCGGATTTCCGTGGGCGCCGCTTCGAACCATTCAGCGCGATGGCGAGCGGAAGCTCGACCCCGCGCAGATGAAGCTCGTCGGCGTCGCCGGTGTTGTTCTCGAGCAGACAAGCGCCAATCCTTCGGCGCGGACGCAGCACGCTTCAGCACTGGCCAGCCTTCTGGCCGGGGATCCGAAGGATGCCGTCACGCGGCTGGAGAAGATCGCCGCATCCTCGCCCAGCACCGTTAACTGGAGTGACCTCGCCGCGGCGCACTATGCGGCGGCGGTCCAGAGCGAAGACCCACAGCAGCTCGCGCAGGCGCTTGCTTCCGCGGACGCCGCGTTGCGCCTGGATGCGCGATTTCCCGAGGCGCTGTTCAACCGCGCCTTGATCCTCGAGCGTCTGGGATTGCGCGAACAGGCGCGCGCCGCATGGAAACGGTTTCTCTTCGTCGATAGCGGTTCGCCGTGGGCCACCGAGGCCGGGAAGCACCTGCAGGATCTCAGCAAGAGAGTGGAGTTCCGCGACGAGCTCGAGCACAACTACGACCGTCTGGCTGGTGATGCGAAGGCTGCGAGTACCCTCGTGCAGCGCTTTCCTCAGGACGCACGGGTTTGGGGAGAGAGCGAGATCCTGAACCGCTGGGCTCATCAGGAGACCAAGGGCGATCATGAGGGTGCGGGCAAGCATCTGCAGCTGGCACGGTTCTTCGGCGAGGAGATCAGGCGGAGTCACGGCGAAGGGCTGCTGATTGCCGCCGTGAATGCAATCGACGGCGCAGACCACGAACGCACGAAGACCCTAACTGTGGCGCACATCCAATTCCGCGAAGCCCAACGGACTTACAAGGCGAAGAGACTTGCCGAAGCGGAGCAGCAGTTTCGGGAAGCGGCAGCCGGGTTTGAATCGGCGGGGAGTCCGATGGCACTGCTGGCCAGGTACTTCGCCGCGAATACGATGTATGAACAGGGCCGGGTCGACGAAGCGCGCCTACAGCTCGAACCCCTTCTGGGCGCCTCCAGGCCGGAGTATGTTGCCTTTGCGGCGCAAGTGAAATGGGAGTTGGGCCTGGTGTATGCGTCGCTCGGCCACTGGGGGCAGTCCATGCGCGCCCTGGCCGACAGCATCGCTGCATTCGAGCATCTCGGCGAGACGAAATACGCGATGACGGTGCGCGAGATCCTGGCCGAGGTTTACGACCGGATTGGGGAGCCGCGGGAAGCCTGGGCGCACCGTCTCGTTGCGCTTCAGGAGATCGGACGATCCGATGATCAGCGGCTTCGTGTGGCGGTTCACGCGGTGGCTCGGGGTGCAGCCTTCAATCGCGATTGGCCCGTCAGTCTGGCCTTTCTCAATCTGCAAACGGAGATGCCGCGACAGGACGGGGACGATTTGATGTACGTCAACGCCTTGTTGACGCGGGCGCGGATCGAAGGTCGGATCGGCGACGGCGCGGCCGCGAGAGACGACCTGATTCGTGCCTCGGCCGCGATGGTGCGCGTTCGCGATGTGGGCCTGCACGACCGCGCCGAGGCGGAGCGGCTTGCGGTGGAAGCCTCTCTCGCTGCGTCGCCCGCCAGCTCGGTCCGCCTCCTGACCGATGCGATCGGGTACCAGCGCACCAGAGGGCGCCGCATGTTCCTGCCGGAGCTCCTGCTTCAGCGCGGCCGTGCATACGTTGTCAGCGGAGCCTCGCGTGACGCCGCCGGCGACTTCGATGCCGGAATTCGCGAGCTCGAGACGCAGCGAATGTCGATCGACGCAGGCGACGAACGCTGGGGGATGTTCGGAGCGGCCGATGAGCTTTTCGACGAGGCTGTCATCCTGGCTCTCCAGCGTCACGACGACGCCGCCGCATTCGCATACTGCGAACAGGCACGCGGGAGAGAGTTACTCGACTCTATGGGTCCGAGCGGCGTGCAGGCGGCCCGATCGGCTCTTGGTGACGCCGTCGTCCTCGAATACCTCGTGCTCCCGAGCAAGCTGGTGATCTTCGTGGTTGACGCCTCGGGAGTTCACGCGGTTCAGGAAGATGTGAGCGGGCCCATGATCGCGGATGAAGTTCAGCGTCTGACGCGGACCGCGACCTCGGGAACGGATGCGGACTTCACGCGCGTTGCGGCGATGTTGTACGACCGGCTTATGGCACCGGTGGCTGAGGAGCTCGCCACCGGCCGCACGCTGGTCATCGTTCCCGACGACGTTCTTAGCGTGGTGCCATTCGCCGCCTTGATCGACCCCGCCGGCCGGTATCTGATCGAAAAGCGCGCCGTCGTCGCCACTCCCAGCCTGGCTGCGTTCATGCGGCTGGCCTCGCGCAGGCGGTCCCTTGGGAAGGGTTCGCGGCTGCTCATTGTCGCGGGGCCTTCCTCGCGCAAAGGCGATGTCGGACGCCTCACCCAGGCCTCCCGAGAGGCCGACGCCGTGGCCGCGGAGTACGAGCACGGCGCCGACTTTGCGCCCCAAGACGAAGATGTCGCGGATCTGGAACGGAAAGCCGCCGCGACGGACGTGATTCACTTCGTGGGCCACGCAATCATCCCCAATGGCAGCGCTACCGCAGCGCTCGTGACCTCTCGCCGCGAAGGACTCGAATCCCAACTCGATGCACGGGAGATCGCCACCATGCATCTGCGCCGGACGAGCGTCGTCGTTCTCGCCGCATGTGGCACCGCGCGCAGCTATGGGCGTACGGGCGAGGCCAGCGTCAGCATAGCGCGAGCGTTTCTTGGAGCCGGCGTGCCCAGCGTTGTGGCCACGTTGTGGCCAATCGACGACGGCCCAGCCGCCGAGTTTTTTCCCCGTCTGCATTACTACCTTGCACGCGGTTTGCCGCCGGCCGAGGCACTCCGCGCCGCACAGCTCGAGTGGGTCCACCGACGCGATATACCAGCCCGTGTGTGGGCGGCGGTACAAGTGATCGGAAGCTAACAAGAAGGAGAGGGTATGCCTTATTCAGTGCAGTTTGTGGGACTCGTCTGCTTTTATCGCGAGCCGGGGGGGCGTCTCGCGCTTCTTCCCGATGGTCGGAACCCCGGAAACGGGATCGCTCCTCATTATGGATCGGTCGTCGTCGCTGCCGGTTCACTTGAGGAGACAGAAACGGTCAACTGGGTTGGCGTCAAGAGTGTTCGGGACATCACGTTTCCGCTCGTGCCCTGCCACTTGATTATCGAGGGCGCCGACGTGGATGGAGACCTTAAGACGACGGCGCACATCCTGCCGCAGTTGGTGGACATTGACAAGGACTTCGAAATCGATCCCTCACGCGCCAAGACCATCGCCCAGATTCGGATCAGACAGGGGACGTTGACGTCGTATCTCATCCCTGGCGGCGCCGCGGCAATGTCGCAGCTCGACGTCGCGCACGACGGCCCTATACGTATCACAATGAAGCCCGACGACGGCTCTCCGGAAGGCACGATCGTGGCGAAGCCGGGCACAGAGATCGCCATTACGAACATGGCCCTTGGAAGCGTCTACGACGAGCCGCCGGCAAAGAATGGGAGCCACTTCACGATTTACGAGAAACTCAGCGTCAACGAGGTATCGCTGAAGGAGCCGCCACCGATCACCGCGCTTACGGAGTCGCGTTCGCGGCACGCTCTCTTTTTCCGGAGCGGGCCGATCGGGCTCTATGTCGATTGCTCGAACACGGGATGCTGCGGTTAGTCACTGAGGCCGGATCGTGTCGACGATTTTGACGATCACAGGGACGTCTTGGATCTCAGTCGGCACGATCCGGGTGATGGGGCCGCTGAGGTTGACTCTCACACCATACCCAGCGTCGAGCACGGCAACGCCGATTCCACGAAGCTCGGGCAGATTCGCGAGCTCTGCTGCCAGGATCTCCTTCGCAGCCTCCGCCTCTTCGTAGGTCGCAACCTTCATGCGAGCACCGTAATGCCTAAGGAGCTCAGGACCGTCGCGATCGGGCTCGCATACGAGACGAGGCCGTCGCGAGTCCCCGCCATCATGAGACCTACCGGGTGCCCGTCCGGGTTCACCACCAGAGAGCCGCTGTCGCCAGGTTTGCTGAACGGAGTATCGCCGGCCGGCTCGATCTCGATCTGCTGATTGAAGATGACGATGCTGAATCCATAATCGATGTCGATGTTATTGAGAGCGACCGCGCTGATCCTGCCATGCGTGAGGCCTGTCGTGCGGCCGCACTTCATCACGTCTCGCTGCTCCCCCAGGTTGATCGAGGCCGGGTTCAACTTCAGGCCTTTCGCGATCGTGATCGGATCGTAGGGAATGCCGTCCCGGAGCCGCGCAAAGGCGCAATCGACGAGGGGCTTCCGGACGTCGAGCCTCGGGTAACCGCGCGCCAGGTATGCGATCACGTGCTCGGGCCGGACGCCACGATCGAACGCTCCGGGATGGACGATCTCATCGTTCTCCCTCCCGCGGTCGGAAAGCGCCAGAACGTGATTGTTCGACACGATCCCGACGACGCCGTCGGAGAGGCGCCGGGCGAAGAACCCGAGCGTGCCGGCGTCGCGCAGATGGTGGCCGACCGATGCTCCGATGCGAAGCGGGTATTCCGGTGACACGGCGTCAATGGGCTGCCCAGCGACGATCGGTCCCGTGATGCGGACATCGAGCTCGTCATCGGAGACCTTCCGGACCGTTTCCTCCATTCCTTTCTCCCACGCGCGGTCCAGGTCTGCTTGTGACTGAGCGCGAATGGCGATCCGGAAATCGCGCGAGTCCTGCGTCGTCGCTACCCCCACCGCCACTTGGCGGCGGCGTCCCCGCGTGTGCTCACCTCCGCTGCCCAGGAGAGTCGTGACGGTCTGCTTCACCTGCAACGCTGCGTCGAAATCCATTACTCTTTTGAAACGTGCGCGCATCGGCGTTTGCAGTTCTATTTGCTCACGCTGTTAACTCTTCTTCGAAGGTCGCACCCTTCATGTGTGAACTGTAACGCCGAGGGATCTCAAAACGTTCTCGATCGAATTTGCATAGGAGATTTTGCAATTGCGTGGGCCGGCGAAGGCGAGACCTACTGGATGCCCTTCCGGATTTACCACCAGAGAACCGCTGTCGCCCGGTCGGCTGAACGGAACGTCGCCGGCCGGCTCGATCTCGATCTGCTGATTGAAGATGACGATGCTGAATCCATAGTCGATGTCGACGTTATCGAGAGCGACCACGCTGATCCTGCCATGCGTGAGACCGGTCGTGCGTCCGCACTTCATCACGTCTCGCTGCTCACGCAGGTTGATCGGGGCCGGGTTCAACTTCAGGCCATCCCCGATCGTAACCGGATCGTAGGGAATGCCGTCCCGGAGCCGCGCAAACGCGCAATCGACGACGGGCTTCCGGACGTCCAGTCGCGGGTAACCGCGCGCCAGGTATGCAATCACGTGATCAGGCCGTACTCCATGATCGAATGCTCCGGGATGGACGATCTCGTCATTCTCCCTCCCACGGTCGCAGAGAGCCAGAACGTGATTGTTCGACACGATCCCTACGACGCCATCGGAGAGGCGCCGGGCGAAGAACCCGAGCGTGCCGGCGCCGCTCAAATGGTGGCTGATCGATGCTCCGATGCGCAGCCGGTGTTCCGGTGACACGGCCTCCAGCGGCTGTCCGGCGACGATTGGTCCTGTGATGCGGACGTCGAGCTCCTCAGGGGAGGCCTTCCGGACCCTTTCCTCCATTCCTTTCTCCCACGCGCGGTCCAGGTCCGTTTGTGACTGAGCGCGAAGCGCGATCCGGAAATCGCGTGAGTCCTGCGTCGTCGCCACCCCCACGGCCACTCGGCGGCGGCGTCCCCGCGTGCGCTCGCCTCCGAGGCCAAGGAGGGTCGAGACGTTCTGCTTCACCTGCAATGCTGTTTCGAAGTCCATGACGTTCTCCAGGACGGCGTTCGCCGGTCCGATGTTCAATCGCTGTTGATGAGCCGAGTCTCCACAAGGGTAGTAGCTTTGAGGACATTGCTCCCCAGTTAGAGGGACCCGCGTGGAGCCATTTGCGTGGGAGTATCGTCACGCAGAGAATCAGGCGCGGAGCGAATGAGCAGAAAGATCGTCCTCATCGAGTATTACTTCACGGCGACGCGGCTGTTCGCGTTTGGCGTTCGCCCGGACTTCGAGCAGCCGGCTGTGATGGAGATCGCCATCGACGTGACTACGCTACAGAACGAGGTCCGGGAGGTATCGCCGCAACTCGAGTTCAGGGTCGGTGAGATCGTCCGCTGGCCGGCGCTCCTCCAATGCGTCGCGCCGATCCTGGAATGGACGGAACCGGGGGATCTCGTCTGTATCGTTCCGTCCGGTCCTCTCTTTTACATTCCTTTGCATGCGGTTTCGGTCGCCGGCGGACCTTTGATGCTGCGGAACCCGATTTTCTATGCTCCGAGCTCGTCCGCGCTTCGGTACTGCATTCGGCGCCGGCGGACGGATGAACAGGTGCGCACTCCGACCGTGTTCGGTAATCCGGAAGGGGACCTCATCTCTTCCGGGCGCGAGGCCGAGGCCGTGGCGGAGATCCTGGGGGGCACCGCACTGCTGCGCGACGACGTAACGCGCGGGAATTGGAACAAAGCGATGGAGTCCAGTGACGTGATCCACTACGCCGGGCACGCGGAGTTCGATCAGGACGACCCGCTCGCGTCGGGTCTGTGTCTGGCCGGTGGCGACGTTCTGCGCGCCCGCCAGTTTTTCGAACTCGGAGGCCATCCCATCCGCCTCATCACGCTCAGCGGATGCGAGACCGGGTACAACAACGTCCATCCCGGCGACGAGTTACTCGGGTTGACCCGTTCGCTGCTCTACGCCGGTGCGTCGTCGCTGCTTCTGACGCTCTGGAAGCTCGATGATGTGTCGGCCTCTCTCCTCATGAGGGAGTTCTATCGAGGCTGGCTGCAGGGCTCGCGGACGAAAGTGGATGCGCTTTGCGACGCGCAGCGCTTTGTGCTCGAGCATCATTCCGACAATCCCTCCCACTGGGCGCCGTATCTCCTCATTGGTGATTGGATTTAGAGGAGGAGCCTTTCCTCGGCCGCGAGGAGTGCGCGGAGCTCGTGGAATGCAACAGGCTGCCCGGTGCGGATGCTGACGTATTCCGCGGCTTCAGGAGCCATCGCCAACTCGTTCCACGCGTTCCGCAAACGATCGCGCGCTTCGATGATTGCCGCGTATGTTTGGGCGTCACCGAGCGCCTCGATCGCGGTCCTCTCCTCCGCGAGTAGGTGGCGCGGTATGCCGTCGGGTGGCCGAAGGGGCCGCAGGCCGAGCGTGACCGCCAGCGAACGTCCTTTCCATTTCTCGACCCAGGAGAATCCCTCCGCAACGTTACCCACGTCCATGATCAGGAGCTCGATGGCCAGGTCGTAAACCTTCTTCCACCTGCCATGAATGGCGATGCCCGCTCTCTGCGACGCCTCGGCCCCGGGCTCCGTGTACCGCGTCTGAAGCTGCGCGATCCGGTGGTCGGCTTCTTCCAGCAGCGTGACGGCGCGTGAGAGGTGCTCCAACGCTCCTTGGCTGCTGACGGCGAAGCGTGCAATGACCCGCTCGTTCGCCGCCGCCAGGTATGCAGCATTGGCCACGTCGTCCGGCGCGTTTGTCGCGAGGGTCATCGTCAGCGCGCGATCGAGATGCTGCTGCGCCGCGGTGGCGGCATCGCTGTCGCCGCGTTGGGCGCGATCGTGAAGAATGAGACCTGACTGCGTGTGATAGTTCGTCTGGTGAACGCGCGAACCGAGACGATCCGCGAGCTCGCCGAACCTGTCCAGTTCAGACAACGCGTCCGCTGTCCTCCCTGACGCCTGAAAGGCCATGGCGCGTGACTGGTGAAGGCTCATTCGCACGTTGTCGACCTCCGCCGGCGTCAGGCCGTCCAGATGCCGTTCCACGTCGTCAAATGCATCCATCGCGGCGCGAAAAACGTCCGCGGGCGGCGGGCTCCTGAGGAACCAATACGGCTTGATACGCCAATCGGCGAGCTCCAACCGTTTGGAAGCGGCGTCGGCCAGTTCCCCCCGCGCTTCATCGGCCGCGGCGCTTTGTTCGAGAGCCGCGAACACCTCCGGCCACCGGCGCAGGCTGACGTTGGCCAGGGAGAGGTAGTACAGCGTCAACGATCGCTCGGGCGTTGGCCGTTCGTCGAGATCCGCGAGATAGTCGAGGGCGAGCAGCCTCGCGCGTTCGGGCTGATTCACGCGTTGAAGAAGGGCCACCAGTGGCAGTAGGTCGAGGTGACGTCCCTGACGATACCGCGAGGGGACGGCGAGGATGCGCTCGTACTCCGCGGCCGCCTCGATGTATCGGCTCTGACGCTGAAGAGCGGAGGCCAGCATTAAACGCGCCGTTGCCTCGCCGTACGGAAACGGCATCGCCGCCCCCGCCGCGACCGACTCCTGCGCCGCGCTGACGGCGGCCTCGAACTGTCCAAGCGCGAAGGCCCCTTTGGCGATGTCGTTGCAGAAACCGATGAGATCGAGCAGAGCGCCCTCGGACCGAAAAATCTCCCGGACCGTTGCAGCCGTGGCCTGGTCGTATTCCCCGCGCGTGAACGAACGGTTCGTTTTCTCGCGTAGCACCCGTGCCCGGCCAAGCGGCTCGTCCAACCCATCGCGGCCTGCGAGGATGTAGTCGAGATCGTCGTCAGCGCCGGCGGGCCTCGCTGCGGCGGCACGAAGTCTCGCCGTGAGCTCCAGCGTCTGGAGGCCCGCTGCCGCCGCCATGACCATCGCTTCTTCGAGTAGAGCGACAGCTTCGTCGCGCGCGCTCCCGAGGAATGCGTTGGCGAGCGACATCATGGCTGCGAGAGCTGCGCGACGATCACCAGCCTCCTCATAGAGAGCAATAGCCCATCGATAAAAGGCATGAAGCGGACTGGCCGGAGCGCCCGACGGAGCCACCTGCAGCGCCAGGAGCGAGGTCTTGCCGATCGACTCCATCGCCAGCGCTTCGAGCCATTGATCGCCCGTGTCGTGGGCGAAGCTGCCGACGGCGCGCATGGCGCGCAATGCCGGTTCAGGTTCCGCACCGGCGCAGACGCGCGCCATGTGCATGCGCAGCGCGGCCTCGCCGTCGGCGTGCGTTGCCGGCAAAGCCACTCGGAATCGCTCGCGTGCGAGTTGTACGGCATCGGCGAACCATCCCTGCGCGAGACGGACTCGAAGAAGCAGACCCGCTGCCTGGGAGCCCTCATCGCTCGCGAGCAAGTCCCCGGCATGGAGAGCCGCCAGCCGGAACCGGCCGTGGAACAGGTGCTCTTGCGCGGTTCGAGGACTCATGGCAGCGCCAGTATTTTCACAAATCATTGCTCCGGCTCGGTACATCGCGCCGCAGTCTCTGTCGCAGAAGAAATAGTTGATGCGGCCGAAAGTCCCGACTTCGCGTCACTCCATAGATGCGGTCTACAGAACGAAGGAGTGCGCATGACCGATTTCCGCAGCAAGGTGCACGTGCCCGTGACTTCCTTTCCTATGCGTGGCGATCTTCTCAACCGGCAGGAGGAGATGCTCGCTCGCTGGCAGGCGCAGGATCTCTACCGGTCCATCCTCAAAGATCGCCGCGACGCGCAGCCCTTCATCATCCACGGCCCGCCGTACGCGTCGGGGCAGGTACACGTCGGGGTCGGTCTGAACAAGATCCTCAAGGACGTCGTCGCCAAGTTTCACTCCATGCGCGACCGTCGGGTGCCGTTCGTTCCCGGTTGGGACTGTCACGGCCTTCCGATCGAGCTGATGAAGTCGCTCGGCACACGGACTCGCGAGACGTCGCCGATGGAGATCAGGCGTCGCTGCGAAGAAAAGGCGCTCGCTACGTGGGCAAAGCAGGCGCCGATACCGAGCAGTTTGTCGCCGCAGACGTCAGCCTTTCCGGAGGAGTCGCATCATGAGTGAGTCGCCAATTGTTAAACGCAACATCACCATCGACGGAGAGCGGTTCGCGCTGGTCGTCACCACTCACCACGATGGCGCGGCGGCCACCACCGCCATTCATCGACAGGATTTTCAGCAACACATCGGGGGCGCACGGTTTGTGGAGGAGACAGGCAGCCTGTCTGAATTGGGTCACCTGTCGAGCACCATGACCGAGAAATGCATGGCCGCGATGATCCCGGCTGACGGTCAGAAAACCGTGATTGTCACGGGACGACAATCGCTGACCGAAGAACGGCGAGCGGAGATCCTCATCGAACACGTGCGGGTGGTGAGGGAATTGGATCCCGGCATCATCGTCGGGCCCGACATGAACAACCCTGAATCGGTGCAGGACCGTGCAGCACGAGCAGAAGGGTTGCTCGACCATTTTACGGGTCTGAGCAAAGCCGGTCGGGGCCTCTCCATCGACACCAACGGCTACACGGCTCACGGTCTGGTTGCCGCTGTTCGTGCGTGTATTGATGACGGCTTGCTCCCGAATCAGCGGGTCAGCATCGAGGGATTCGGCGCAGTCGGCGCTCACACGGCGCGGCTGCTAGCTGAACTGGGCGCCAAGGTGGTGGCTGTGAACAACAAGGATGTGTTGCTCACGAACGTCAACGGTCTCGACATACCAGCCCTCTTCGCGAACCGTCTTGAACACGGCGATGCCGGGTTGAAGCGCTATGCCAGCAATGCGACGGGCATCGGGGTGTCCCATACCCCTGACGATATCTTCCAGGTTCCGGCGGACATTTTCGTTCCGGCCGCACGCACCGACATCCTCGCTACGGCGGCCGAGCTCGAGAATGTCCGGAAAACCGAGAATCGGGACGTCCGCAATGTCGCCGACTTTCATGCTGCCACCGGCGTATCGCTCGTGGTCGAGGGCGCGAATCATCCGCTATCAGAAGACGCAGAACGCTGGCTGGAGTCGAAAGGCGTCCGAATCCTCCCGGACTTCATCGTGAATTGCGGGGGACTGATCGGCTGCTGGGTCGAATGGGAGGCTCGTCACCGCGACGGGTTGCGCCCAGTCGTTGACCTAGTGCGCGTCGGCCAGAACGCGCTTGAGCGCATTCGGGCGACCGTGACCTCAAACGTGCGCGAACTCCTGGCCGCCAATATGTCGGCGCGTGAGGCAGCGGAGCAAATCGTGAGGCGAAATAAAGAGAAGTTACTTACGGGCCCTCCTGGCTGATTCTAACCCATCGGCGCCCGTAATTAGAACCGGCCGATGGCAAACGCACAATGTAGAATTCACACGGAGGTTGTTGTGAAGCGCAATGTAACAACACTCACGGCACTTTGTCCAGCGCGGCTTGGCGAGCAAATGACAAGGCGCGTGCAGCGGCAACTACTCGATAGACAGGAGCATCGGATGTTAAGTGCCGACCTGGGCATGGTTGGACCTATCCCATTGCGACAAGCATCCGCACGCCCCCATATGCTGGTCATCTGGCAGGAAGTACTCAACCTACCGCCACATGTCCTTCACAACGACTCGGAACCCTTTGCGATCGCCAGCTTCACTTGCCGGTGTAAACGGTGACAGCAACAATGCCACAGCGCGAACGCAAGGAATTACCGCCGCAGGTTGGGGAAGCAATTCCAACTCCCAACGACCTCGCGCGTGAAACACGGCGCGATCTTCTCATTGCATTCGCAGTCGCCGGTATCGGATTTTCTGGACTTTCGTTTGCACTGCTTTGGATGACGTGGCCGCAGTTTTATGAATTTGCCACGTCGCATATCTCGGTAGGAGCTTTTATTGCGGGTCTTGTTGGAATGGCGTACGAGCTACGCGCCCCAAGTCGCCATCTGCGAATTGCCAACCGATACTTGCGGATCGAACTGCAACGCTTAAATGAGGTAAAGGATGCGTTGGCGGCCCAGAAACTTCGGCCGGTATTGGAAGCCATGATCCTCAAAGATCGCGCCGAGGCGACACACATCGAGATAGTCGACTCGATTGAGGCCTTGGTGAAGTCGATTCAGAGTTTAGATGCCGTGCATTGGGTGAATAATGCCATCTCGGCGACCACAATCAGCGTGCTGCTGAAGTACGCTAGTGACGCTGCGAGTACGCTGGCGAAGACTCTAACCGGTGGCAAATATCCTTTATTGTTACCGGTATCCGCAGATGAGGTGGCTGACAAAATATTGGCACAGCAAACGTTAGCGATGCGCGATGGCGATTCGTACTCGGTTGTATCAGATTTGTCCACGTGGGTGAAGGATCGGTTGCCCGAGTTTTGGAAGGCTACTGAGTACGTGGTGAATAACCGTGATGTGACGATCCGAAGGATTTTTGCGCGATTCTCGTACGACAAGAAACTAACACGTGCCCAAGTAGAAGGCCTTCTTCGTGACCATCTGACGCTGGCGGGAGGCACTCCTGCGATCGCAAAGATGCTGAGACATCCCTTTCGGGCCCGGCATAACTGGAACGCGTATCAGGTGGGTGTGCTTGGCGATCCATCATTAGCGACCCACGTCGGCGTGTTTAGATATGGTGAAGGCGCGACGATGTCCTTCGAACCGCAACCTGGCGGCCTTTCGAAGATACAAATATCCGTCGTGCAAGATGATCCATTCGATCCCGTTTGGCGCCGCTCGATAAAGTCGCTGGATGGCGAGGAAACGCGCGATTTCAAGTCCTTTCAGCGTGCTATTGACCGGCTCGCGCCGGAATGGTGGGGCGAGTTTAAGGACGACTTGACTGGCGAACATGATGAGTAATCCGCGAGATGGTGAGTTGGGTGCGCTTCTTCCTAGGCGCACGGGCGGAGTCATCCCCTCCGCGCTGGGCAACGCCGGATCGCGGTCCAGCTGCGTTGCCTTCGAAGGTCCTCTGAGCGACCTGACCACAGAAGCGTGCGGTTGGTGATCGGAAAGGACAGCGAACCGCGGATGAGAAACGAACTTGAAGTGCTTGCTTGGTGGAACGAGCGCAGAATCGCTGAGAGAAGTGTCGATCGCGATTCTCCCCCCTTCGTCTTCTTCGAAGGTCCCCCGACTGCCAATGGAAAGCCGGGCATCCACCACGTCGCCTCGCGGTCATTCAAGGACCTCTATCCTCGCTACAAGACCATGCGTGGGTACACGGTACTCAGGCGGGCTGGATGGGACACGCATGGCCTGCCTGTCGAGGTCGAGGTTGAGAAGAAGATCGGCTCGAAAGGGAAGAAGGACATCGAGACCTTCGGGATCGCCGAGTTCAATCGGCTCTGCAAGGACTCGGTGTTCAGCTACATCGGCGACTGGAACAAGCTGACCGAGCGGATCGGGTTCTGGATCGATCTCGAACATCCCTACATCACCTACACCAACAACTATATGGAGACGTGTTGGTGGATCTTGAAGGATCTGTGGGAGCGCGATTTCCTCTACGAGGCCTATCGCACCACGATGCATTGTCCGCGCTGCAACACCTCGCTGGCGGACCACGAAGTCTCCCTCGGCATGCGCGAAGATGTCGACGATCCGTCGGTGTGGCCGAAGTTTCGAGCGCTCGCTGCGGAACTGGCCTCGCGCGGGATCACCAACGACCCGCGGCAGGTGTCGTTCCTGGCTTGGACCACCACTCCATGGACGCTTCCTGCGAACGTCGGGGTTTGTGTCAAGCCGGGCGCGACCTACGCGCTGGTCGAGGCGCCGGCGCGGCACGGAAAGCCGGATGGTCCTCGCGAGTTGTTTCTTCTCGCCGAGGCGCTCGTCGAAGCGACGTTTGTGGAAGGGACGTTCTCGGTCGTGAAGACGTTGCCAGCCGAGGATCTTGTCGGGCTGCACTACGAGCCGCTGTTTCACGGTCATGTGCCCCAAGGGACCGACATGAGTGATGCGTTCCGGGTCATCGCTGATGACTATGTAAGTCTGGATGATGGCACCGGGATCGTCCATCAAGCGCCCGCCTATGGCGATCTCGAATACGGACTGCGGTTCGGATTGCCGACGGTCTTTAGCGCCGGTCTCGACGGTGCTATCTTTAAGGATGTCCGGTTTCTTGATGGTGGCAAAGAGCCGCCGGAGAGCGACGAGCTTCCCGGCAATGAATCCGAGGAGATCGCCGGGCTTTTCTTCAAGGATGCCGATCCAATCATCACCCGGCGGCTCACCAGGAGTGGCACGATGTTCCGGTCCGGCCGCGTCACGCATGCGTACGCCTTCTGCTGGCGCGACGACACGCCGTTGCTCTTCTACGCGAAGAACAGTTGGTACATCCGGACCACGTTGATCAAGGACAAGCTTGTCGGCAACAACCAAAGGATTAACTGGGTGCCGAAGACGATCGGAACCGGCCGCTTCGGAAAGTGGCTAGAGAACAACATCGACTGGTCGTTGTCGCGAGAACGATACTGGGGATGTCCGCTTCCCATCTGGCAGAGCAAGGATGGCGACCAGATCTGCGTCGGGAGCGTAGCGGAGCTGGGCGAGCTCGCCGGCCGCGATCTGAGTGGACTCGATCTGCACCGTCCATTCATCGACGAGATCACCTTCGAGCGCGATGGCAAACCGTACAAGCGCGTGCCATACACCATCGACTGCTGGTTCGAGTCGGGGGCGATGCCGTATGCGCAATGGCATTACCCGTTCGAAAATCAGAAGGAGTTTCTCGAGAACTTCCCGGCTGACTTTATCTGCGAGGCGCTCGACCAGACACGCGGCTGGTTCTACACGTTGCATGCGATCGCCGCGCTGCTCACAGATACGGGTGGCGAGGGGCGCCGTCCCGGCCCGCTAGCAGATCGTTTTCCAGATTCACCGGCGTTCAAGAACTGCGTCGTCCTGGGGCTCCTGACTGACAAGCTCGGTAAGAAGATGTCGAAGACCGGGAAAAACGTCGTCGATCCGTGGTCGGTCCTCGACAATCAGGGAGCCGATGCGCTGCGCTGGTACCTTTACTCATCCGGACCGCCGGATCAGACCAAGGCCTTCGACGTCGATAAGGTCACCGAGGTGCTGCGAACGTTCCTGATGACGCTCTCGAACAGCTGGAACTTCTTCGAGCTGTATGCAAAGGTCGACCAGCCTGACCTTTCGCAGCCATTTCCGTTGAGCGAGAGGCCGGAGATCGACCGCTGGCTGATCGCTGATCTGCAGCGCCTGATTGAGACGACGACCGAGGCGCTCGACCGCTACGACGCCATGACGGCGTCGCGTGCCATCCAGACGTTCGTCGCCGATCATCTTTCGAACTGGTACGTCCGGAACAACCGCCGGCGCTTCTGGAGGTCGGAGGATGATCGCGACAAGCTGGCCGCGTATCACACTCTGTACGAGGCGCTGGCTACGGTGTCGAAGCTGATGGCACCAATGGCGCCGTTCATGGCCGAGGAGATCCATCGCGGGCTGGTCGTTCCACGCGATGCCACGGCTGCCGAGTCGGTTCACCTGACGGACTGGCCGATCGCTGACCCGACGAAGGCAAACCAGACGCTTCTCGAGGCGATGGATCTGGCGCTGCGCATCGTCGAGCTCGGCCGGGCTGCTCGCGCGCAATCGCAGATCCGGACGCGGCAGCCGCTCCCGGAGTTGATCGTGCGTGTATCCACCGACGCGCAGCGCGACGCGCTGCGGAGGCTCGAAGGTCTCGTTCTCCGGGAGTTGAACGTCAAGAAGCTGACGCTGCTCGACGTGAATACCCGCTTCGTTTCATACACAGTCAAGCCGAATCTTCCGGTGGTTGGGAAGATCCTTGGCAAAGACACCGGGAAGCTGCAGGCCGCACTCAACGCGCTCGATCCGTACGTGATCGTCGACAACGTACAACGTGGTACGCCGACGGAGGTTCACGTGGGCGACCGTGCTGTGATGCTCGATGCGGATGCGTTCCTCATTTCGGTGAAGAGTCCGGAGGGCTACAGCGCCGTGGAGGGTGCCGGCCTTCTGGCCGCGCTTCGGACGGAGTTGACCGGGGAACTGCTGTCCGAGGGTCGTGTGCGAGAGCTCGTCCGCCATATTCAGGAAGCGCGGAAGAAGAAAGGGATGGAGATCACCGACCGCATCCGGATACGCGTGGATGCCGCGCCCGAGCTGCGGGCGGCGATCCTTGCTTTGCGGGATTACATCGCGGAGGAGACGCTTGCGATCGAAATCGAGTTGGCTAGCGGTTCCTCAGATGAGGATATCGCAATCACTATCGATGGCTATTCTGTGCGTTTTGTAATCGAACGAGCGTGAGAACGAGCCCGCTTAGCCGTTAGTCGGCGACGTGACCGAAACGCGGGTACGATAGGCGGCCACGTAAGGTGCGGCGTTCCGTGTCCACTCTCGAAAAAGCAATCGGCATCGCGGCGCAAGCCCACGCTGGTCAAGTCGACAAGGCGGGATACCCCTACATCCTTCATCCTCTTCGAGTCATGCTCGGCGTTGCCTCACTCGAAGAGAGGATTGTCGCGATTCTCCACGACGTCGTCGAGGACACCGACTGGACGTTCGACCGACTTCGAACTGAGGGCTTCGCTGAGCCCGTCCTGGAAGCGCTGGACGCGGTCACCCGTCGCGAAGGCGAATCGTACGAAGACTTCGTCCAGCGTGCGGCGAGGAATCCAATCGGTCGCATTGTCAAAACGTGCCGACCTACTCGACAATCTCAACCTACCGCGCATCCCGGCCCCTACACCGAGCGATCACGACCGAGTCGCAAGGTACCGAAAGGCGCTATCGCTCCTCGATTCGGCGTAGGCCCCTTGAAGCCCGATCCGTCAGGTTGCCTTTGGGGCGTTCATATCGCTCAGAAACTCCGACCCCGGCTCTACTCCAGTCACGAGCAGATGGTCTCTCGCACGCGTGCATGCCACGTAAAGCAGGTGCCGTTCGGTCTGGTAGACGTCGTCGAGGTCGGACTCGTCGGTAACGGACTCGATGCGCTCCTGTGAAGGGATGACCTCGTCGTCGCAGGCCATTACTACGACGGCTCGGAACTCCAGCCCTTTGGCCAGGTGCATCGTCATGATCGAGAGGCGGTCATGACGAGTCTCCATTCTTTCATCGAGGATGAGATACGCCAGGCCGGATAGTCCTGCGACGGCTTCCGCTCGCGGGACCTCGGCGTTTGAGCGGACGAAGATCGCCAGCTCGTGGGGGCGGAGGCCCTCGTCTACTCGCTGCTTGATCCAGCTCGCGACTTGATCGCGCTCCGCGTTTATATCAGCAGCCAGCGCGATCGTCGGGGGCACGCCGTTGAACACCGAGATCGTTCCCTTGCGCTCCTCGGTGATGCCATCGACATCGGACAGCTCGTTGCCGAGGAGTCGGTCGGCCTGGTTGCGGATCTGGTGCGACGTCCGGTAGTTGATGCGCAGACGGGTTGAGCGTCCGCGGATGTCGACGCCCAGCTCCTTCCATGAGAACGGCTGCTGGAAGATGCGCTGGCCGAGGTCGCCGGTGAAGAAGAGACTGTTTGGGCGGCTGCCGCCCATCGCGGCCAGGAAGCGAAGCTGGGCAACGCTGACGTCCTGCGCCTCGTCGATGATCACGTAGTCGAACGTCGGGCGCGAAAGCTGACTGATCTTCGAGGCCAGACGGGTGAAGAGCGCAGCCTCGGTGACCAGCTTCTCGTCGCGCAGCTTCGCATCGACTTGTTCAAAGATGGTCCAGAGCAGCCGGCGTTGTTTCTCCGGCAATCGCGTCTTGCGGCCGAGGCGCTTCACGTCGCGGTATTCGTCCCAGGTGCGCAACTGCCAGGCGTCGACGACGCTCGACCACTCCGTCCAGAGGAAGTGCCGGCTGAACTTGTGCGCCTCGGATGCTGCGCTCGCCTCGGCAAGAAGATCCTGAACGATCTTCGCGGTCGCGACCTTCGCCGGCCCGAAGTGCGCGGTGTAGAGACGCGTTCCGATCGCGCCGAGGGATTGCACTTCGAGGCGCTCGGCGATGTGAGGCTCGTTGCCGATCAGCAGACGGAGCCGCGAACGGAGAGCGTTGGCGAGCGTCTCGGAGAAGGTGGTCAGCAGGACGCGGGCATCGCGATCGGAACGTGCCAGATGGACGGCGCGATGCAACGCAACAATCGTCTTGCCGGTACCGGCCGATCCGGAGATGCGAGCCGGGCCGCCGTAGTCGTTCTCGACGAGCTCCCGCTGCGACGGATGGAGGAAGACGGTCCACGTCTCCCACGGAGCATCGAGCGCGCGCTCGAGCTCCTCGATGTTGACGATCACGCGGAATCTGCGCTGGGCATCGGGATGCTGAAACGCATCGACCTTCAGCGGGAAGGGAGGCGGCAGTGTCGGTTTGACCCCGGTGGCCAGATCGAGCAACGCCTCGGCCGCTTCAGTCGGCAGATGCTCCGCCACACCGAACAGCGTCGCCTCGGTTGCCAGCCGCACTTCGGGCAGCCACTCCGCCGGCACGCCGTAACTCGACAACACCCAATCGGGAAGATCGCTGAACAGGAGCCTGGCCGGGACGATTTCCGGCGCCGCCTCGACGTAGCGGGGAACTACGATCTCCCGAACGCTCTCCCGCACCTCCACGAGTTGCGCGGCCCCGGTGGTCGGATGCCGCTCGATCTTCCGCCGCTCCGCCCAGGAGTAGGCCGCGTCGTGATGATCGACGTAGCAGAGCATCAGGCTGGCTGGTGTTCGATGCACGATCAGCCGGACGTCGCTGCTGACTCGGACCGACCAGAAGTTAGGGTCCTTCGACTTGGCGAGCTTGTGAAACTGCATCGAAGGATTGGAAGGATCGAGCTGCAGATCGAACGCTGTCGTTTTCACACCTTTCTGCTCCTCGCCGGTGAGCCGGGCGAGCGAGGTGGTGAAGGTATTGGCGATTCGGAAGTCCATCTAGCACTAGTCGGCTCACGAGTGGGCGCCTTCCGCGGGGCGCCCTGACGGAGCCATGATCTTTTCCGGCGGTTATTGATACAATAATGGCGGAGTGATCATTCCATGCAACCAATTACTTTCGCCGACATCAGACGCCTTCTGGAGCTTCGCGAGTCTACGGCGGTAAATGAAATCCCGATCGCCTCTGTACCAGACCGGTGGGCTCTTTATGTTGGTGAAAGCGTGGTGCTGCGGTATCAGTACACTGTCTACTTTCTTCACCTATTGAGCGATTGCACGCTGGAGGACGTTCCTCAGGCTGGAGCGTCACTAGTTAACCCGAAACTTACAGACGTTATCTTTGCCCCCTCTCTCGAGCGTCTCCTCACTCGGGATGAATCTCGGCTCGATGACGTGCGTCACTGGCTTCGTCAACCGCGCGGAATTTTGTCGATTCCACAGTTCATCAGCCAGTTATTGCAAGTAACTTTATCGAAGTACCGAGAGAAGCTAGCGACACTCCGACCGTCGTATTTTGTTGAACCTCCCGTCGAAAGCGAAGCGCAGTCGAAGGGCCAACTCTCACGTCCACTTCGTGCACACCTCGCCAAGGCCGCTCCGAACCTTGGTGTTGGAGTCCTGCTGGCAGAAGCAGGGCAAGGAAAAACGCACACGACCCTCCAGCTGGCTGCGACGCTTACAACGTCGATCCCAATCTACGTCGATTCGCGCCTCTGGAAGGGCTCCACGCCGGAGCATCTTACCGATCCGTGGAAGACGATCACGTCTTCCATGTCCCATTTCGGCGCGCCGGTCCCTTGGGCAATCGACGCAGAAAGGGACTTCGTCTCGATCATGCTCAGAGCGGGCATCTTTTCTTTGATATTCGATGGATTCGATGAATACATCTATTGGAATCGAGGTCGGCTCGACCCGATCGAGACGCTTAGGCTACTGGGTGCTCTTGGGGACGACAGCTCATCGGGTGTGTTGGTGACGTCACGTACGTCCTTCTGGGAGAGTGACGTCGCTGGTGACTTTGACCTCGATATTTCGCATACGCGCTATCGTCTTGTACCCTTCGACCGGCGCCATGCGTACGTCTTTTTTGAAAGCCGGTTCGATGGAACCAATCAGTCACCCGCTCGAGCTATGGAACTCTATGACACGTTGCGGTCTTCTGACGGTGACTCAGCGGCAGGCTTTGTAGGTCGGGGCTTCGTCCTAGAACTGATCGCTGATCTCGTCGCACGTGCGGACGCACTGCCAACCCTTCCCACCGGTGCATCGATCGCACGGCGAGTGATGAAAGCCATCTGTCAGCGCGAGCAGGTACGGCAGTCGCTACCGCTCAACAGTGAACAGCAGCTACGCGCGCTTGGAATCTTTGCGGAGGCCGTAGCAGCGGGTCAGCCGCCGTCATCTGACATTCTTCAACTGTCAGTCCAATTAGCCGCCGAGTCTATTGATCAGGAGAGCCTCAGGAACTTGGTGGGGGACTCCTCTACAACTCTTTCAGGTCAGCTTGCGCAACACCCGCTCATCGAATGGTCTTCCTTGACAAACGAATGGCACATACGACAGGAACAGGTCTATTACGATCTGCTCGCTGAGCAACTGCTTCTTTGTCGCGATCGTGATGACCCGATTCTTCGCGATTTTGTTGAGAAAATACTACCCGACGCCAAGTTAAGTGCCGATATCGCCACCGTGGTCCTTGATCAGGCCTGCTCGGCTGGTGATACGACTAAGGTGCATGAGATACTATGTGAGGCCGTGGCGAAACTTCTCAGTTATTCCCGTAACATTCCCACGAAGGCGTCAATGCCTGAAAAGGCGTTGGCAACCGCGATCGCAATGCTAGCGGTGAACCGCTTCGAAACTCTAGGTCGACCGCGCGAGGCGCGTTGCGCGGCTTTGCTTGCGCTGATTCCTGATGGTTCGCTCCTGGGTTTGCAGTTCTCTGGAAGCATCAGTAGCATGGATTTCAGCATGAGGACCTTCAAGGACTGTCGCTTTGATAACGTCGTTTGGATAAACTGCACTTTCGATGCCACGACTGGTTTCGATGGCTGCCGCTTTATAGGAGGCCGTCTTGACCACTGCGACGGCTTCGGAGTCGCGTCCTTCCAGAACATCTGGGCAGATCCGGACGCTTCAATCTTGATCAAAAGCGAACAAGTCTTAGCGCACGCGCGTATCTACGAGCCGAGTGACCTCGAGAGAGACATCAACCTCCTGATTCGGAAGCTTGTATCGCCAGAGGGTTTCGGAACCCGTTCTCTGGAGGAGCGCTATCTGAAGTCGGGCACTTTCTCGGCGTCACCTCATCGAGACGCTATTCTCGACGCTTTCTGGCGTCATATCATCGAGCGGCACACAGTCGCCGGGCGCCCTGGTGTGAACGTGCGTGCAGAGGCGAGAGATGCCCTGATGTTCTATGTTGCAAATGGCGTCATGTCGGGACCTTTGGCGCGAGCCCATGATGAGGTGCTACAGAACCTTCGCTTGGCGGAGGAGCGTCGCTCAGAACCTCACGGGACCGCACGTCCTCTAACGTGAGCGAGCGCGGCGAATAGAAGGAAGGCGAACGCAGCCACAACGAAGGCAGCGATCTGCAACCAGCCTATCCACAAAGGGCAGTCGTCTTCCATAATCAGCAGGATTACCAGAAGGCCAACGCTGGCGCCGTAGAGACTTACAAGAAGGGCGCTCAGCAGTTTAAGAAGTTCCACATTGGAAACTGTCCCTCGACTGCTCACCTCGGTCAAGCGTACTATGCCGTGACCTGCAAGCACAGCCGCGGCAAAAGCCCACTCAGGGGACATTAACGAGCGGTTCGATTTGTGCTTCAATAGAAACACCGCGAGGGAGGCAATTATAGGGAGAGCCACAAACAACAATTCTGTGAGCGCGGCATTGCGCCCATCACGAGCTAGTGTCGGCGGAATCTGCATAGTTATCCAATCATTGCTTGGAAGGATACGTCGATCGCCGAGGGAAGCACCATCGTGCCGGCGCGATTGATATTAAGGCGCCGGTGGAACATAGGGTGGATCGCATACTGGTCTCCGCGCCCGACGACGACGCCAGCGACGTTAGATTGCGCGAATTCCGCGATGACCACTTTCTGTTCGTCACCCGACACTTCCAGCACTCGACCGAGCAAACCAATCTCTATCATTAGCCGGATGAAAGCGGGGATCGAGTATTGGTTCACCGGCCACGACTCTCGCGACCATTCGGCGCGACGCTGGACGTCTTCATAAGTTAGAAGACAGGCGGAGGAGGACCAGACCGCGATGATCTCCGAAAGACGCGGGAAAGTGGCACTGTACGCGTTAATTACGTCGCTGATCAAGAAGTCGACCGCATCGTTCACTCCTTCCAGAATGTCGGACTCCAGAAAGGTTTCCTCTCGTCCGCCCGCTCGTGCCGCAATTGCGTTGCAAATGTAGATCAGTTGACGCGGTAGCATCTGCGTGTGGCGCAATAAATACTGTAGCGAGTTTTCGGTGCCGTGGCCACCAGTCACAACGGGGGTGAAATGTCGGCACCAGACCGTGCGATAAACGTCACGAGGATCGCTCCAGCGGACATTCATACCAGTATTGCGATAGAACGGCCGCCGAAGCAGCAAGTAGCGCCAGAAGCGCCATGAGATTAGGCGGAGGAGCTGCGGGGCGCTCCACCGCAGGTGAAGTGGGCGCCGCAGTACCTTTACCGGATTTAGAACAAATTCATCAGTTAGTGAGCTATAGAGTTCACCAGGCACGAAGACTTTAAGCGATATGTCCGGAGAGTAGGTCTGCTGAAAGGCAGCCGCGTACTGTACCAACGCCGCCAGCGCCCTCATCATGAGCGTGTCGTTGGTATCGTATTTCTCCAGCGTGTCGATAGTAACCACAATCTTGCGGAGGTTCGCAAAAGCGCGAACACCGGAGTCAAGCTCGGCCTTTGCGTGAAGTAAGTTGTTTAGCTCGTTGATGTCGGCGGCATGGGTTTGATCGAGGAGCCCGTTGATCAAATTCAGTGCTGCGGTAAATGCATCTTCTTCTTCTTCGGGTCTAGTCGTTAGCTTGGCATCACTCCGCGCAATGCTAACGGCCTCGTCGATGGCGACGATAACCGCCCAATTCCAGATGCGGATCATGAGCGGTATAGCTACAGCTGGTGACTGTGTAAGTTTCTCGGACAACGCACTAAGTACCCGGGGATATGCTTCGGCGGCGCCGATCGGGACATGCAGGAGATTCGGAATTTGCTTTTGGAAGGCGAAGTAGCTGGCAAGAGCAGTCTTTCCTGACCCCCGGCGGCCGACGATAAGATACGTCCGATGATCAAGTGCGGCTCCTGCAAAGGCAGTATCGGCCAAGTATACCTCTTGGTACTTTCCTTTCAGCGCTCGATACTCGGTCTCGAGATTGGCATGACCAAAGGGTTCATCGAACATCGCGTCATTTAGATTCAATTAGGAGTCTCCCTTCGGGGCCGGCGACGTCGCGGTGGTCTTGGTTCTAAACACCTTCATCACTTCATCCCCAAGGTGATTGATCACTTTCACGGCGATCCGGCCATTCGCCGGTTTCGCGAACGGGCGCGAGATCGCGCTGTGCAGCGTGGACCACGCTTCTTCGTTGATCTCCGCCTTCAGCGTCGTCTTCAACGCGCCGTAGGGGTCGTTGGCGCCGAGGAAGTAGGCTTGGCGGACGAAGAAGCTTTCTTCGTTGTAGTCGGTGTCGATGAACCAGCAGGCGATGCCGTCGGGGCCGTCGCTGCGGATCTCGCCGGTGTCGGGGTGGAAGACGTCGACTCCGTTGATCCGGACCTGGATCTGGTTGTTCTCCGCGTCGATCAGGTCGATGTCGGGCTCGCCGAAGATGACGAAGAGGTTGCCTTTCCCGGTGTTCTTGAGGTCCTCGGACATGTGCAGGTCGGCGTTCATGCGGGCTTTAAGGACGGGGACGCGGCCGATCTTCGTCAGTTCCGTGGCATGCGCCTCGTAGTTGAAGGCGCAGGCGATGATGACGTCGAAGTCGGCGTCGGCGGCTTCGCGGGCGGCGGTAACGAGGTCGGGCCTCGAGACGGTGCCGAACTCGGGGCCGATGAAGATGGCGGCGCGCTTCTCGCTGCCGGCGCCCTGGCCTCCCTCGAGGTAAAGGCCGACTGCGCAGACGTACTCGCCCGGCCATGGGGTGAGCGAGGTGAAGGTGATCTTGTCCTCCTTGTGCGCCTGCTGGACGCCGGCGACGCGCAGGGTTTCCAGAATCATGGTGGGGAAGTCGCGCCTGGCCTCGTAGCCAATGCTGCGGTCGGCGATGCTGTCGATCAGTTCGTCGTCCTCATCGACGCCGAGGACGCGGTGGGGGGAGAGGCTCTCGACGGTGAAGGGGCCGGCCACGCGGACCTTCTTGTTGTCCTGATACGGCTTGTCGTAGAGGTATTCGAACTCCGCCTTCGCGGCGATGGAGGCGTCGATCTCCTTCTGGCGCGCGATGCGGGCATCCCACCAGGCGGAATGCAGCTTCCTCGCGGCATCGGACCATTTCGACTCGGCGTCGCGCGGGATCTCCCACTCCTGCCACTCTTGCTTCAGCGCGGTATTGAGCTGCTCGCGCAAGGGTTCGAGCGTCTTCTGCCACGTCTCCCAGATCACGTCGATCTCGGCGTTGTTGGCGATCGACTTGAGCGTGACGTGCGGGACGCGCTCGTAGACGAAGCCCTGGCGGATGTTGCCACGCACCGGCTGCGACGACGGGACGGTGCGCGTGACCTCCGCCTCCTTCACCTGCCCTTCGCGCGAGTCGGCGACGAGGTAGAACGGGTAGCGCGCGCCCATGACGCGTGCACGCGCGAGCGCGAGTGCGACACGCGAGGTGTCGATCGTGATCCAGCGGCGGCCCCATTGCTCCGCGACGGTCGCCGTTGTGCCGGAGCCGCAGGTAGGGTCGAGGACGAGGTCGCCGGGATCGGTGGTCATTAGAAGGCAGCGTTGTATTGTCTTCGCCGAGGTTTGGACGATGTAGGTCTTGTCTTCACTTCTGCTGGAAAACTTCACGTCAGCCCAAATATTGTTGATGCTGATAGCTGGGAAATCATCGATGAATCGGACGTAGCTGAGGCTCGTTCCTCGAGGCTCCAGCCTGTTCGCCGCTGCGAGCCGTTTCATGCCTTCTTCGTTGGTCTTCCAGCGATTAGCGAGGCTCGGCCGAAACTCGCGTCCGTCTACGCTCACGGGAAACCACGAGGCGGCACCCTCTCCCTTCTCTCTTCCGATGCTTTGGCTGGTGAGATTATCTTGACGGTAGACACGCACGCCTTCGCCGAGTAGCTCCGCGTCATCGCGCTCCTCCCTCGACATCGGCCTTCGTTTCAACGAAGAGAACTCAAGGCGCGAATACTCAGAAAACCCGCCTCGGTCCCGGAGTTTAGGAAGCCAAGCGCTGCGAAACTTCACTGCTTCTTTTTTCTTGGCGTACCAGAGCACATAGTCGGTCACCGGTGCTAGATAGTCTTGTGTTTGGCTACTTGTTTTTTCAATCGTGATCTGAGCAACACAATTCGTTTCGCCTAGCACTTCATCCATCAAGGTGCGAACACGGTGGACGTTCTCGTCTCCAATTTGGACGAACAGCGATCCTGAGTCCGCCAATAGATCCCGCGCGACGCTCAGTCGATCGCGAAGGTAAGTCAGATACGAGTTGATCCCGTCACGCCAAGTGTCCCGAAACGCCTTCACCTGCTCAGGCTCGCGCGTAATCTGATCCGCCGCACCATCCTTCACATCGCGGCTCGTCGTGGACCACTGAAAGTTCGAGTTGAACTTGATCCCATACGGCGGATCGATGTAGATGCACTGAACCTTGCCGCGCAGCCCCTCGCGCTCGGCGAGGCTGGCCATCACCTGTAGGGAATCGCCGAGGATCATCCGGTTCGACCAGTTCTGATCGTGCTGGTAGAACTCGGTCTTGGCCTCGGGGCTGGGGAGGCCGTTGAAGTCGGCGAAGAGGTCGAAGTTCGCGCCGGCCTGTTTCGATTCGCTCTCGCTGCTGCGGCGCAGGAGATCGTCGATCAGCACCTTCGGATGGACCTTCTCCTGAATGTAGAGCGGCGGTGCCGGGACGACGAGGTCCGACCAGTCCTGCTCGTCCTTTCCCCGCCAGACGAGCTGCGGATCGAGATCGCGGTTGCGACGCTCGTACGCCACCTGGATCGGAGTCTGGTTCTCCTTCTCGATCAGCGACTGATACTCCGCCGTCGGAATGTTCTTCCGCGAAGCCTCATCATGCTTGAGCGCTTCGACCTGCTTCAGTGTCCTTGGTTTCTTCGCCATCGATCAAGAGTTCCTCTGCAACCAAACATCCTCGCTGCTAGTGCTCGGTGCCTGTCCCCGCGCGAGCCGCCGCGGCCTTCAACATTGCTTCGACATTCCCGCCGCCGTCGGTAAGCATCTGCATGACGCGCGGATTACTTGCGTGTCCCGTATGCGCTCCAAGAGGGTCAGTCAGTCTGCCGGCGAAGTAGCGCTTTCCAATCGGGGTACGAACGTTCACAAACTGCGCGTTTCCATAGTGCTTCGCCAGCGAGGGGGAAATCGGATAGCTGAGGATATCGTCCGGATCACTGATCGCCACGACTTCCATGACACTGTGGATGCTTTCGACGGTGAAGCCATGCTCCATCGGTGGCGCTATGCGCCTTTGAAGGAAATGGGCCATGGGGTCGTCATCCGGATGGGCGAGGTGAAGTAGCGGCAACTGGTTCGCCAACATGTAGAAGCCATCGATGGGCAGGGTGAACTCTTTGCCGGGGTTGTCATTCTCCAGATCATTTATGGCCTCGAGGGCGATGTAGCTGCCTAGGCTTTCCGTAATCACGGCGATGCCGGTGTCCTCTAGGGAGGGGCTTACGCAGTCCTCCTGGCCGGTAGTCCACGTGCCGTTCAGCATCCGGCAGACGCTCTGCTTCACGGCGCTCCGGATGAATGGCTGCATTGTTCCAAGATAGAGGACCGGGTCGGTCAGTTTGGTGTTCATCAACGTCTGCTTGAGAAACCCGTTCGCCCAGGCCCGTTCCTTCATGAGCTTCTCTTCATCCTTGGCAAGGTCTTCGTACTTGATGTCGTAGATCAACGGTGCCCAGAGGACGTCATAGGTTCGGAGAGTGCGCTCGCCGGCGCGATAGGTGCGCACCGTGAGTCTTGCAGGCTGTGCGTGAGTCGGTAGGGGTTTCGGCGGCGTCAGCTCGAAGGGTTCCACGTTCGGCGCCTTGTCGAATCCGAGTTTTTTCGCGATCGCATCCGACAGAGCTTCGTACGAGTGATCCTTCTTCGCACCCATGCCATGGACCATGAGCACACGCGCCTCTTTCTTCGGGTTTACGGTGTTGTCGAAGATTTTTCGAACACCGAAGAAAGCGACTTGATTGCCGTCGACATCCAACACGGATGTGCGGTGATGGCCAAAGCCGGGGAAGAAGACCAGCCCGACCAGGAGCGCTAACGTGACGGCCGCACCGATCATGTTTTTACCGTTCCTTTCCGCGCGACCGCGGTGTCGATCATGTCGTTGAAGTGCTTCTCCACTTTCGAAGTGAAGTCCAGTTCCATGTCCCACACATCGACAAACTCCGCGAACGCCCACCGCCCGTAGCCGCCGAGGTTGTTAACGCCGGGTATCCAGTAGGTGTCCATCGTCGACTTCTTGTCCTTTGCGTCCTCGCCGCGGTAGCCCTTGATCTCGATGACCAGATGGAGCAGGTCATCGTCGCCGTGGCCATCGTCAATAAGGACGATGAAATCAGGACGGTACTTCCTTGCCTCCGAGCCATATCGGTAGGGCACTTCGAATCCGAGGCCGTGGTTCTTCACGTAGGCGCGCACGCGAGGATGCGACTCGACGACGCGACAGAGCTCCGCTTCCCAGTCGCTGTCGAGGATGCACCAGTTGACGTGGCACTTATCGGGCGCCGTCTGATAGCGATCCAGCTTCGAGGTGTTGAAGCTGACATGGCGCGTGGAACCAGACGGATTGTAGGGATCGAGAACTGCCTTGATCGGTTTCTCGCTCTGATGCTTGCGCGTGATCGCGGCGGTGATCCGCTCACAGGCCATATCGGCCAGCGAGAGGTACATCAGTTGCGCCGGGTAGGTGCTGCCCTTGCAGACAAGGTACTTGTCGAGCCACTCACGGGTGATGCGCTTGAGTTGTCCGAAGAGATGTAGCTCGGGCTCCTCGCTCGGATCACGCCACTTTGTATAGAGCAGCCGCTTGGTGAGGTTCATCAAAACGGTCGACTGGCGCATGTCGCGGGTATGCGCGAGCGTGAGGTCGACGCCTTCGCCGATGATGCCCTCGTTCCTCGTGATCGAAGGGCCGACGAGGTCCGGCGTGAGAACAAGCGTGGAGTCTTCGTTGAAGTCGGCTTCGAGCCGGTCTTCCGGCAACTCGACCCGATAGCCTTCGACCCGTGGGAAGCGGATCTCGCAAGCGTCCCGCTCGGGGATGATCGCTTTGACGTGGATTGTTTCGCGCGGCTTCTGCGGCGGCGCGACCACTGGCTTGGCGGTGAAGTCGAAGGGGATTCCGAGGACATCGGCGTATTCGACGTTGAAGAGGCCGTCCTCGTTCAGCTCGTACGACTGGCGTCGGAGAGCACGCCCGATCACCTGCTCGCACAGAAGTTGCGTCCCGAACGCCCGCACGCCAAGTACGTGCGTGACGGTGTTTGCGTCCCACCCTTCGGTCAGCATCGCCACGGAGACGACGCAGCGGATGGACTCGCCGAGCCTCCCAGGCTTGCCGACGGTGTTCATGACTTCGCGCAGCAGCTCTTCGTCGGAGAGGTCCTCGGTTCGGACGACTCCACCCTCGCGTTCGGCTTTCTCGCGGCGGAAGCGCTCGATCTCGTCGGCTGCCATGGTGTGGAAGTTGTCATCGAGACCTTCGCCCGACTCGAGTTGCTCGCTATCGATGAGAAGAGTGACCGGCCGGGACAACGGATCGCCGTGTTCGTTGAAGTTGTTGAACAACGCAAGGCGGCCTCCGACCTGCGTGGATGTTCCATCCTCGTTCTCCCGGACGAATCCGGAGATGTAGTCGTAGACCAGCTTCGAGGTCGAGGTGTTGTTGCAGACGACGATGAAGCAGGGAGGAACGCTGATCTTCGCCGCCTTCCACAAGTCATACGTCTCTTCGTAGTGCCCGTACAGCGCGTCGAGCGCCGTTTGCAGTTCGACGGGGATTTCGAGGGGATCGAGCGCTCCGCCCTTCCTCCGCCCCTTCTTCGGCATCCTGTCTCGGATGTGCTCCCACAGATTGCGGAAGACAGGCATTTCGTTGTTCGGGAGGTTGTCGGCAACCGGCACCCGAGGCAGCTTGACGATGCCGGATTCGATGGCGTCCATCAGCGAGAAGTCGCTCATCGTCCACGGAAAAAGTGTTCCCTCGGCGTAACCGGAGCCGCGAAGAAAGAACGGCGTCGCGGAGAGGTCGATCACCGGAAGCGAACCAATCCGCCGCTGGACGGCTTCGAGTCCGGAGATCCATAGCCGGGCCGCTTCCTTGTTCCTCTCGGCTTCCTGCTTCTCGTCGCCCTTCAACTCCTCTTCGTCCTCACCCGGCGGCTTCTCGCGGTAGCAGTGATGGGCCTCGTCGTTGATTGCGAGGACGCTCTTCATCCCCATCAGCTCCGGCATCACGCGCTGGAGCATCTGCCCTTCGGTCTCCAGGGTCTTAATTTCTGGACCTGTGCGTCCCTGAAGTAACGCGCGGCCACCCTTCGAGATCTCGACCGTCTCGCGCAGCTTGAACGCGTGGTAGTTCGTGATAACGATCTTGGCGCGATCGATGTCGGCCAGCATGTCGTTGGGCACCAGCTCGCGGCCGCGGTAGTAGCTGTCAGGATCATTCGGCTGCAAGACCCGCAGGCGGTCCTTGATTGTCAGTCCCGGCGCAACCACGAGAAAGCCACGCGTGAAGCTCTTACTGTTCGGCCGGCGAACTGCATTGACCGTCTGCCAGGCGATGAGCATCGCCATGACCGTTGTCTTACCGGCACCGGTGGCGAGCTTGAGCGCCATTCGCGACAGCCCCGGATTGGACTGCGCGTTCGCCGCCTCGATGTGATCAAGAAACCTTCGCCCTTCCTTGCCCAACTTCGGCGCAACCTCGGTAAGCCAGATCGCAGTCTCCACCGCCTCGATCTGACAGAAGAACGGCCGGACATCATTGAAAGGGTTGTGTCGCCAGTGCTGCAGGAGCAGCGCAGTCTCTGGAGTGACGTTCCACTGGTTCGGATTGGGAAGCGCACGCCACCGCTCAACCTGCACGCGCAGCTCGTTGATGAAGGATGAGGTCAGCTCGTACTGCTGCTTCTCAGTCGACAGCCCCTTGCCTTCGTCGAAGACAAAGTCCTTCTGCTCTTTCTTGCGCTTCTTCGCTTTCGGGATCGGCGTTATGAACTGCGCAAGGCGACGCTTCTCGATCAGGACGTTGGTCGGCTGCCCAGTCTCGTCGAGCTCCCAATGCTTCTTCGGGTACTCGTAGGGCGAGTTCTGGATTGGCTTTTCGAAGAAAGTGGCCGTCATGCAGGCGCCCCTCGAGAGCAGGAGGGAGTGAGCCGCAAGGAACCGTTGATCACGCGGAGCGCCTCCGAAGCCGCAGTCTTACTCTTGCCCGATCGCATAGCGCGCGACGACGCTGTCACTTCTTCAAGCGAATATTGATTTGGAAGACCCAAAGGGGGAGATTAGCACCCCTTCCTCACAGATAGAACTAATCGAGGTAAGCGATGCTCTCCGCGCCTGGTCTGTCTGGAGCGTCCCGGGACGATCGTGCTCCAGCGGAGGCGAAGGCGTCGCGCCGTGATCGCGATCGATCTCGCGACCTCGTCGAATTCTTCTCGACGCGCTCCAAATGCCGTCGGGTGTTGCATTGCCAGCAGGAGTGTCCGCGCAAGTCGCCCGGTATCGCTGGCCCTGCCCGGCTCGAAGTCGATCCCGAGAATGCTGGGTAGGAAACGGCGAGCACTGTAGAAGATAACGACACGAGGCTGACTCCGAGATCCGTCGCTTAAGGCGGGCGATCCTGGGTGGCCGTATGACCACGTGGTCCCGAGTCGGTCAGGCCTATCGGGATATCGATCGCAGCCACCGCGAGACCGCTGATTGCCGCGAAGAGCTCCCTGATGCGCGATTCGATCATTGAGTCGTTGAGCTTTCGGTAGAGCGCGATCCAGCCGGTCTTGCAGCCGTCCAACCCTGCGACAGGTGGCATGCCGGCGATCGGAGCAAGGATGTCGCTAACCCGTCAGGAACGTGAGCGTTCTCGCGGGCTCCCCGACCGCGCGCCGGCAGCCCCTTTCGCCCCCGGGTTGCGTACAAAAACTGCGTACAAACGCGAACGCCGACCCTCTCGGATCGGCGCTAAGTGGTTGATTCTAAAATGGTGGAGCCGAACGGGATCGAACCGTCGACCTCCTGAATGCCATTCAGGCGCTCTCCCAATTGAGCTACGGCCCCACGATGCCAGGAACTGGCGGGAAGGTACGGAAACTAACGCGACGGGCGCGTCAAAATTTCCGCTGAGGCGGCGATTCTAGTCGAGGGCCGTGGGAACATCAATTGCGTGGAAGGGATCGCTTGAACAACATCACCCGCGCGCTGCGCCATCGCAACTACCGGCTCTTCTTTGGCGGACAGTCGATCTCCCTCATCGGGACGTGGATCACCCGCATCGCCACGAGCTGGCTGGTGTACCGGCTCACGGGGTCGGAGCTGCTCCTCGGCGTGGTGGGGTTCTGCAGCCAGATTCCGCTGCTCGTCCTCGCTCCGATCGCCGGGGTGCTGGTGGACCGGTGGGACCGGCACCGCATCCTGGTCATCACGCAGATTCTCTCGGCGCTGCAGTCGGCGGCGCTGGCCGTCCTGGCGCTGATGAACGTGATCACCGTGGCCGAGGTCATCGCGCTGCAGATCGTGCAGGGGGTGATCAATTCGTTCGATACGCCGGCGCGGCAGTCATTCGTGGTGGAGATGGTCGAAGACCGCGAAGACCTGCCGAACGCCATCGCTCTCAACTCCTCGATGATCAACGCCTCGCGCATCATCGGGCCGTCCGTAGGCGGCATCCTGATCGCCACCGTCGGCGAAGGTTGGTGCTTCGGCGCCGACGCCATCTCCTACGTCGCCGTCATCGTCTCGCTGCTCATGATGCGCCGCGCGCCGACGCGGAAGGCGCACGTCGATACGCGCATGCTCGAAGAGCTTCGCACCGGCTGGACGTACGTGGCCGGCTTCGCGCCGGTACGCTCGCTGCTGCTGCTCGTGGCGCTGGTCGGAATGATGGGGATGCCCTACGCCACGCTGATGCCGGTCATCGCCTCGAAGGTTCTGCACGGCGGCCCGCACACCCTCGGCATCCTGATGACCGCCTCGGGCGTCGGCGCGCTGGCCGGCACGGTCTACCTGGCCTCGCGCCATACCGTCGTCGGCCTCGGCAAGGTCATCGTGGCGGCCATGGCCGTGCTCAGCATCGGCCTGATGGCATTCTCGTTTTCGCGCACGCTCTGGCTCTCGGCGCTGCTGCTTCCGTTCATCGGTGCCGGGATCATGGCCCAGGCGGCGTCGGCGAACACGATCCTGCAGACCGTCGTCGAGGAGCGGCTGCGCGGTCGGGTCATGGCCTTCTATTCGGTGGCCATCATGGGGATGCAACCGATCGGCGCGCTCCTCTCCGGCATCGTCGCCGAACGGATCGGATCGGAGATGACCATCTTCTGCGGCGCGCTGGCCTGCCTGGGAGGGTGCGTCTGGTTCGCCATCCGCCGGCCGATGCTGGCGGAGCACATCCGGCCCATCTACATCGAGCGTGGAATCATCCCGTGGGATGACGGCAACCTCGCCCCGGCCGCGGCGACGAACGTGAACATCACGATTGACAAAGGAGACGGAGATGCCCGCAACGAAGAAGTCCGATGACGTGCCGCAGTTTTTCAGGCTGAGCGTGGAGGTTGGCAGTCTCGACGATGCCATTCCGTTCTACACGAAGCTGCTCGACGTGGAGGGGCGCAAGCAGCCCGGTGCCCGCTGCTACTTCCAGTGCGGTGCCGTGACTCTCTCCGTGCTCGATGTCTCCTCGGCGCGGAAGCCCCATCCGGCGGCGAAGGCGCTGTACTTCACGGTCCGGGATCTCGATGCGGCCTTCGCGCGCGCCAAAGAGCTCGGGGGCCTCTCGCAGGAGTCGGTTCACGATGCGCCCGGCGGCGGGATCGTCGTCCGGCCGTGGGGCGAGCGGTCGTTCTATGCGGAGGATCCGTGGAGCAATCCGCTGTGTTTCGTCGAGGAGGGGACCGTGTATAAGGGCGATTCACGGCCGTGAATGCCTTACAGGCACAGACAAGAGTGTCTGTGCCAGTCTGTGCCACATTGCACCCCCGTTGTCGATCAGCGGTGGTGGTGCTTGGCAGGGCCAGTGTGGCACAGACACTTTTGTCTGTGCCTGGAAAAGCGGCAATGGCTGGTGCCGCTGCCACGGCGGCACCACAGCAAATCTCACCTCGGCAACGTCACCACAAACGTCGCCCCACCGCCCTCCCCACCCTCGACCTCGATGTTGCCGCGGTGCTGGAGGATCAGGTGCTTGGTGATGGCAAGGCCGAGGCCGGAGCCGGCGATTTCCTGGGAACGGCTTTTGTCGATGCGGTAGAAGCGGCGGAAGATGCGGTCGCGCTCCTCGGGGGGGATGCCTTCACCGTGATCGGTGATGCGGACGATGCCGTGGTCGGGCGTTGATTTCACATCGATGTCGATCGACGTCCCCTCCCCGCCGTACTTGATGGCGTTGTCGAGCAGGTTGGCGAAGGCCTGCTGCAGGCGCATGGCGTCGCCGTGGATTTGCACGCGCTCGCCGGTGACGACGAAGCGGAGTCGTTTCTGTGTGGCCCGGTCGCGGAAGTCTTCGCAGAGGTCTTCCACCAGACGGTGCAACTCGATCTCGGCACGCTCCAGACTGAGATCGCCGGCCTCGATGTGGCTGAGCTCCGATAGATCCTGGGCCAGCCGCTCCAGCCGCGCGAGCTGGCGCGACATGATGCGGCGGAGCTGGCCCTCCTGCTCCTCGGTCAGCAGGCCGCGGTCGAATTCGAACGTCTCGACGGCCGACTTGAGCGCGGCCAGCGGGGTGCGGACCTCGTGCGAGAAGTCTGCGATGAACTCGCGGCGCAGCTCTTCGAGGCGCTCGACGTGCGTGACGTCGATGAAGAGCGCGACGGCGGCGAGGTCGTGCGACGGCAGCGGAAAGGCGCGCATCTCGATCTTCCGCTCCTCGATGCCGCTGCGGATGGAGAAGCGGCTGGCGGAGTCGGCGCGGCCGGCGGCATGGTCGAGGGCGTCGTCGAAGCTGGAGAGGATGGCGTCGTTGCGCAGCACGGCGGCGAGCGGTTGGCCGACGAAGCCGGCTTGCAGGTTGAACATCGCCGCGAAGCGGCGGTTGGCAAGGACGACGCGGCGCTGCCGGTCGATGGCCAGGACCCCTTCGCCCATGCCGTTCATGATCTGTTGCAGCAGCGCGTTCTGAAATTCGGCCGCCGAAAGCTTCCGGGCAAGGTCCGCGCGCGAGCGGTAGAAACGCGCGGCAACCTCATCGACGGCGCCAAAGGAGTCGACGTCGAGCGATGCCAACGCCTCGGCGTCAGGACGCCCGAGGCGATCGGAGAGACGGCGGATGTCAGCGTGCGCGCGCGACCAGAGGGTGGCGAAGACGATCGCGGCGGAGGTTGCGACGACTGCTGTGATGATTAGCAGGAGCATTTCTTCTTCACTGTCATCCTGAGCCGCCGAAGCCGCGTAATCGCGGAGCGATTGCGCGGCGCAGGACGGCTCAGGATGACCGGGTATTTGTTTCGCGACTCTGTTTCATGTTGGCGGATCGTACCGGTACCCGAACCCGACCACTGTCGTAATCCGCTCGGTGCCGATCTTCTTCCGGAGGTTGCGGATGTGGGCGTCGACGGTTCGCGTCTCCACGTCGTCGCTCATCTGCCAGACCTCGGAGAGGATGCGGTCGCGCGAGATTACGGTGCCGCGGTTGCGGACGAGCAGAAGCAACAGCTCCATCTCCTTCTTGGCCAGCTTCACTTCCTGGCCGAGGTGGTAGACGCGGAAGGCCTTCTCATCGATGCGCAACTCGCCGTCGTCGTAGCCGGAGACGTCGCGCGACGAGGTCTGCGTGCGGCGCAGGATGGCTGCTACGCGCGCGACCAGCTCGCGGATGGCGAAGGGCTTGGTGAGGTAATCGTCGGCGCCGAGCTCGAGGCCGGTGATGCGGTCGCGCTCGGAGCCGCGCGCGGTCAGCATCAGGATCGGGATCGACTTCGTGGACGGCTCGCGGCGCAGCTCGCGGCAGATGGTCAGTCCGTCGACATCCGGAAGATTGAGATCGAGGATGACGAAATCGAAGCCGCCGCCTTGCACGGCCACGAGGCCTTCGTGCCCGTCGGCATAGATGAACACGCGGTAGCCTTCGCGCTCCAGGTTCAGACGGACCGTGAAGGCGATGTCGGCGTCGTCTTCGATCAGGGCAATCTTCGTCATTCGTCCGCCGCGGCGGCATGCGCCGTATGCTTGATCATCTTCCCTTCGACGAGATAGACCACCATCTCGCAGATGTTCGTGGCGCCGTCGGCCATGCGTTCGAAGTACTTGCCGATGAAGGTCAGGCGGATGGCCGAGGAGATGTTGCGCGCGTCTTCGAGCATGTAGGTGAGGAGATTGCGGAACGAGCTCTCGGTGAGGGCATCGACGTTGTCATCCTCGGCGATGACCTGGCGGGCCAGCGCGGCGTCGCCGCGGACGAAGGCGTCGAGGGCCTGGCGCACCATGGCCTGAGCATCATGCGCCAGCCGCGGCAGGTCGGCGACCGGCTTGATCATCGGCTCGCGATTCAATTCGATGACGCGCTCGCAGACGTCCTGGGCCAGATCGGCGATCCGCTCCAGCTCCGGCGTGATCTTCATGATCGTGGCCACGAAGCGGAGATCGCTGGCGGCCGGCTGCATCTTGGCGATCAGCTCGATGGTCTTCTGGTCGATGACGATCTCCATCCTGTCGATCTCGTCGTCGCGGACGATGACCTCATTGGCCAGCGTCGTGTCGCGTTCGAGGAGCGCCCGGATCGAGCGGGCCATGGCATCCTCGACCATCGCCCCCATGCGTAGAAGGAGATGATTCAACTCCTCGATGTCTTTGTCGAAATGGCGTTGCATGTCTGCGCCTCCGGCGCGTTGTCGGTTATCGGTTGTCGGTTGCGGCTTTGCCACGCTGTCGAACGCGCCGGTCTCTAACGCGCGGAGCGCAAGCAACCGACAACCGACAACGCGCCGAAGGCGCAGTTATCCGAACCTTCCCGTCACGTAATCTTCGGTCATCTTCTCTTTGGGGTTCATGAAAATCGCGTTGGTGTCGCCGTATTCGATCAACTTGCCGAGCATGAAGAAGGCGGTTCGGTCGCTGACGCGGGCGGCCTGCTGCATGTTGTGGGTGACGATGACGATGGTGTAGTTGTCCTTGAGCTCGTAGATCAGCTCCTCGATCTTTGATGTCGCGATCGGATCGAGCGCGGAGGCCGGCTCGTCCATCAGCACGATCTCGGGATCGACCGCCAGCGCGCGGGCGATACAGAGCCGCTGCTGCTGGCCGCCGGAGAGAGCCATGGCGCTGGCGTGCAGGCGGTCTTTCACCTCGTGCCAGAGCGCCGCCCGCGTCAGGGAGCGCTCGATGATCTCGTCGAGCTGACGCTTGTTGCGCATCCCGCCGATCTTCAGACCGTAAGCAACATTGTCGTAGATCGACTTGGGGAAGGGGTTCGACTTCTGGAAGACCATCCCCACCGTGCGCCGCAACTCGACGACGTCGGTGTCGCCGGCATAGACATCCTTGCCGTCGATCATGATCGTGCCCGTTCCCTTTGCCTCGGGGATGATGTCGTTCATCCGGTTGATCGAGCGGATGAAGGTCGACTTGCCGCATCCGGAGGGCCCGATCAGCGCCGTCACTCTCTGCGGCGGAATCTCGAGCGAGATGTCGTACAGCACCTGGGAGGCGCCGTAGGAGAAGTCGAAGTTACGTACGGAGATTTTCGATTCAGTCTGAATGTCGTTCATTTGTATTGGCGCCATTCGCGGAACAGCAATCTTCTGTTCGGGTTCGAGAACGAGGTTCATCACGGGCGGTTCATCCTTTCGAGACGGCGCACAGCCAGGCGCGCGGCGATCGACAGAATCAGAATGATCATCACCAGCAGAAACGCGCCGGCCCAGGCTTGCCGGTGCCAGTCGTCATAAGGCGACTGCGCGTAGGTGTAGACCTGCACGGTGAGCGATGCGATCGGCTGCGTCAGGCTGGTCGACCAGAAGCGGTTGCCGAGGGCGGTGAAGAGCAGCGGCGCGGTCTCACCGGCCACGCGCGCCAGCGCCACCAGGATCCCGGTGAGGATGCCCGGCAGCGCTGCCGGAACGATCACGCTGAAAACCGCCCGGCCGCGCGTCGCCCCGAGCGCAAGAGCGCCCTCGCGCAGTCCGCCAGGGACCAGCCGAAGCAGCTCTTCCGTCGTCCGGACGACGATGGGCACCATCAGAAAGCCGAGAGCCACGCCGCCGGCGAGGGCACTGAAGCGCTTGACCGGCAGGACCACGAGACCATAGGCGAAGATGCCCACGACGATCGACGGAACGCCGTTGAGAACGTCAGCCGCAAAGCGCACGGCGGACGAGAACTTCGTCTCCGGATATTCGGACAGATGAACTCCGCAAATCCCCCCCACCGGAATGGCGAAGAGCGCCGCGATGCCGATGAGGATCAGCGTGCCTACGATGGCGTTGGCCATACCGCCACCGGTCTCACCGACCGGCTTGGGCATCTTCGTAAAGAAGTCCCAGTTCAGCGCGCCGGCGCCTTCCTTGATCACGTAGAAAAGGATCATGGCCAGCGGAATGAGGGCGATCACAACGGCCAGGGCGCAGAGGACCTCGAACACTCCTGAGAATAGCTTCCGCCGGCGGAGGTTGGCGGTCATGCCAACGCCTCCTCGGCGGGAAGAACCGGAGTCACGTTCGGCGCCACGACCCGGCGTTTCATCGACCAGATCAGCAGCCGCGAGATGACGTTCACGGCGACGGTGATGATGAAAAGGAGAAGTCCGATCTCGATCAGCGCGTGCAGATAGAGCTCGTCCGCGGCCTCGGTGAATTCATTGGCGATGACGGCGGCCATCGTGTACTGCGGCTTGAACAGCGAGGCCGAAACCTGCGGGGAGTTGCCGATGACCATGGTCACGGCGATCGTTTCGCCGAGCGCGCGGCCGAAACCGAGCATGACCGCGCCGATGATGCCGCTCTTGCCGAAGCCGACGGCGACCTTGATGGCCTCCCATCGTGTGGCGCCCAGCGCGTAGGCGGCCTCACGCTGTGTCGAGGGGACGTTCTTCAGGATCTCGCGCGCCACCGAGGAAGTGAACGGAATGACCATCACCGCCAGAATCAGCGCCGCGGAGAGCATGCCCACGCCAAGCGGCGGTCCGCTGAACAGCGGAACCTTCTTCAGCGCGTCGGGCGTCACCAATTCGAGCTTTCGGACGAACGGCACCATCACGAAGACTCCCCATAGGCCGTAGACGATCGACGGAATCGCGGCCAGCAGGTCGGTGAGATAGGCGAGCGGCTGGCGCAGCATTCGCGGCGACAGCTCGGAGATGAAGATGGCGATGCCGAGGGCGATCGGCGCGGCGATCAGCAGCGCCAGGATCGACGAATAGAGCGTCCCCCAAATGAACGGAAGCGCGCCGAAGTCGCCGGAGACGGGGTTCCAGGTCGAAGTGGTCCAGAATTTCAGACCGAACTTGGCGATCGACAGCATCGATTGCCGCGTCAGCTCGAAGGCGATACCGGCAACGAGCAACAACACGAAGGCTGCGAACGCCCCCGTGCCGAGGCGGAAAGTACGGTCGTCGGACGAGCGTCTCATTGGATTTTCGCGAGCGCCTGGATCTCTTTCACCACGACCGGTTGCGGCAGAGGGGCGTAGCCCAGCCCCGGCGCGAACTTCTGGCCGTCGTTCAGAGCCCACTTGAGGAAGTCGACCATGGCCGCGCTTCGCTCCTTGTCGGTTGGATGCTGATAGAGAAGCATCCAGGTGAACGAGGCGATCGGATACGCACCGGCCCCGTCAGGGTTCGTGATCGAGACGCGGAAGTCGGCCGGCATCGTCACGCCGGCGGCAGCCGCGGTGACCGATTCCAGCGACGCAGTGACGAACTTTCCGGCGCTGTTCTGCACGTCTCCGAACGTGATCTTGTTCTGGAGCGCATAGATCAGCTCGACGTAGCCGATCGCACCCGGCGTCTGGCGGACCAGGCCGGAGACCCCTTCGTTCCCCTTCGCGCCGACGCCGGCCGGCCAACTGACAGATGTGGCCACGCCGACCTTCTGCTTGAAGTCGTAGGAGACCTTGGAAAGAAAGTCACAGAAGATATATGTGGTTCCGGAGCCGTCGGACCGATGCACGACCACGATGTCGGCTGCCGGCAGTTTCACCCCCGGATTGAGCTGGGCGATGGCCGGGTCGTTCCATTTGGTGATCGAACCCAGATAAATGCCGGCGAGGAGAGAGCCGCTGAAATGAAGCGGCTGCGTCACCCCTTCGACGTTATAGATGGGGACGACGCCACCGAGCACCGTCGGGAAGTGCAGAATCGCGCCGTGGGCGGCCTGCAGTTGCGCATCGGTCATCGGCCCGTCGCTGGCGCCGAAGAAGACGGTCTGCTCCGTGAGCTGCTTGATGCCACCGCCGGAGCCGATCGACTGGTAGTTGATGCGGACGTTCGGATGGGTCTTCTGATACTCATCGAACCACTTCGAGTAGATGGGATAAGGGAAGGTGGCCCCGGCGCCGTTGATGGTGAGCGAGCCACCGGCGGCGGGAGTGCCCGTCTGCGTCTTCGATTCGTTCGGCTGACACGCCGCAAGGGCGGCCGCCAGAAACACTACGAGCGACCTCAATTTCATGGCGCGCAGGGTACGGGCGGGTGGTGTGAGGGGTAATGCAGGGGATGTAAATTCGGTGTGAAGTGGGTCAGACGGTGTCGGAGGCGGCCCTGGCCCTCGCAAGCAGCCATTGCTCTTGCAACCCCAGCGAGCTCACCCACTCGTCGATGTAGGCGGAATCGAGCGCTTCTTTCTGCACACGAACGATGCCCGCAACATCGTCAATCTGACGATCCGAACCACCGATCTTTGCCCATTCGAGTTTGGCAATCACAACATCCTCGGCGGATGCAATCGGCATTTGCGTGCCGTCGTACGCAACCTCCCTCCGCCGTTCGAACTCCGTGCGGCTGAAGGGGCGATCTTTCCTGATCACGAGGTCGACCTTCCATCCTCCTGAGAAATCGATCACGTTGAAGTCCGTATTGGTATCGAGAGCCGCGGCTGCTGCCTCCTGACTCACGTAAAGGCCCATGCGCTTGAACCGTTCCACGATCAACCGCACCTGCTCCCGCGTGACCACGACGACCAAATCGATGTCGTGCGTTGTCCTCGGCTCGCCGTAAAGCGAACTGGCAAGAGAGCCTGTGAGCATGTAAGGAACGCCAGCAATGTCGAGTGCGGCGCGAATCACGCGAAGGAACTTTGCGAATTCCACGAGGTCTACTCGGGCCGGCCGTAGAGGTGTTCGGCAAGAGCGCGAATCGCGTCTTGCTCGGAGTATTCAGGGTGACGCCGCCGTATGCCAGCGATCGTGAACGATCGCGCGACCTCGGAGAGCTCAATGGCCAGTTTCAAACGACCGGCCGGACCAAGCTCGCGATGTATCCTCTTCTGGATCTCGGCGGCTTCCGGGGATGTGTCGAGCGCTTGCATCGTTGCGTAACGATACTACTCCCGACACCAGAGCGCCGGCGTCCTGGCGGAACACCGGCGCTCCCAAAAGGCTACTGCTTCACTCTCTTCAGCGCTTCCATCTCCAGCGCCACCACTTCCTTTGGAATCGGCGCGTAGCCGAGTTGCGGGGCCAGACCCTGTCCGCCGGACAGCGCCCAGCGGGTAAAGTCGACCATGATCCGCGAACGGGCTACGTCCTTGGGCGACTCCTGCAGCAGAAGCCAGGTGAACGACGAGATGGGGTAGACATCGTGTCCCGGCGCATTCGTGATCGAGACGCGGAAATCCTTCGGCATGTTCTTCGCGGCGGAGGCCGCGGCGTTCGTAACGGTCTCCGTCGAGGCGCGCACGAACTCGCCGTCCATGTTCTGCACCGAACCGTAGGAGATCTTGTTCTGGATGGCGTAGATCAGCTCGACATAGCCGATCGAGCCGGGTGTCTGTTTGACCAGGCCGGCCACCCCTTCGTTCCCCTTCCCGCCGACGCCGACCGGCCAGTTGACCGAGGTGGCCACGCCGACGGTCTTCTTGTAGTCGGGCGAGACCTTCGACAGGTAGTCGCACCAGATGTAACTCGTACCGGAGCCGTCCGAGCGGTGAACGACCGTGATCTCGGCGCCAGGGAGATTGACGCCGGGATTCAGAGCTCGAATCGCCGCGTCGTTCCACTTCGTGACCTTGCCGAGATAAATGTCGGCCAGCACCTTTCCGGTGAAGCGCAGCTCGGCGCTCACGTCGGGGATGTTGTAGACGGGAACGACGCCGCCGAGAACGGTCGGGATGTGAAGGATGCGGAATCCGGCGGCGGTGATCTGATCGTTCGTCATCGGACCATCGGATGCGCCGAAAAAGACCGTGCCGGCGGAAAGCTGGCGGATACCGCCGCCCGAGCCGATCGACTGATAGTTGATCTCCACGTTCGGATGGACTTTGTGGTACTCGTCGAACCATTTCGAATAAATCGGATACGGGAATGTCGCGCCGGCGCCGTTGATCTGGATCGTCTGCGCGGATGCAGCAGTCGCTAGCAGCACGATGGCCGCGAGTAAAAGTGTCTTCATGTGTCTCTCCTCAGAAGTTGACGAGCATCTTCACTTCGAAATTGGTCGTGTTCGGAGCGGCGGGCGTGAGGCCGGAACGCTTGAGCGAATCGCGATCGAACAGAATGGCGGCCGTCTTGCCGCTGAGGTTCGGGACCCAGTAGGCAATCCCTTCGATGTCGCGCTTCTGCTTCTGCGAATTGACGGCATCGTTCGGAAGGTAGTCGTCGTGGCGGATCAACGCTTCCCAGCCGGTCGTGCCGAGCTTCGGCGTGACCCACACCGACCAACCCTTCTCGCTGATCTGCGGCTTCGTCACCGTCGGTTGATCCTTGGCACGCAGCACATCGAGGCCGGCATTGAAGAGCGTGTGCTCATACGTGACCTGGCCGATCATCCGCTCCCGTTTGCCATTCTCGACGTAGTGATCCTCGATGAGAAAGCCGGTAAACCGCAGACCCTTCAGCAACGGGCCGCCGAGCGGCATCGGACGGACCGTGCCGCGGATCTCGAAGCCCTTCTCGTTGTTGACCTCGGCCTTGTTGTAGTTCTCGCCGTTGTAGAAGCCGGCATGGACGTCGCCGTAGTTGCCGTTGAAACTGTAATGACCGGAGATGCCGGCATCGGCCGACGAGATCAGACCGACGCGCTCGGCGAACATCGTCCCCTGGAAGCGGTAGCGGTAGATGCCTTCGCTATAGTCGAGATACGGCGTCTGCTGCTGGCCGAAGCGGACCCACGAGCCCTTCGTCGTCCAATCGTCGAGGTTCAACTGCGCATACGCATACTTCAGACGAAAGACCTGACTGCCGCTGAGCGACGGGCCCGTGCTCGTCTCGCGCGACACGTCCGAAGTGACGCGAAACGCGAACAGGTGGTTGAGGTTGCCGATGACGTTGAGATAGGCCCGGCTGACGTTGAAGGCACTGTTGTGGATGGTGTTGCCGTCCGAGTCCTTCGAGGTGGGGGAATCGACGTAGGTGTAATCGGCGAAGATCGTGGCTCCGACACTGACCTTCGGCGTGTCATCCGGCGGAGTAACACCGGCGGCGGGTGTGACCTGGGGGAAGGCGCCGGTGGCGATTGCCGCCGCGGCGAGGAAACAGGCTGCCGTCTTGCGAAAACTCATTGAATGCGATGCCTCCTTGTTGGTGGCGCGATCGTAGGCTGCAGGCGTCCTATTCGCTTGAGGCGGACGTAAATTCGATGTGAATGAGCGGTACGATCCGGGCTACGCCGGAGTCGGGAATCGAGAGTCGGGCGTCGGAGAATTAGACAGCTTGTAGTTTACTTGAGCTCTACGAGTTCCCGACCCTCGACTCCCGACCCCCTGGTTACCCACATAGGAGACCTTCCATGTTTCGACGAATCGCCAATCTCTTCCGCGGCTTCCTGAGCCTCTTCATCGGAGGCCTGGAGCGGCAGAATCCGGAAGCGCTGCTGGAAGTGGAGAAGGAGAACCTCCGCAGGCAGATCGCCAACTACAACCAGGGCCTGGCCGCGCACGCCGGCCTCTGCGAACGGCTGATGACGCAGGTCAAGCGGCTGGAGCAGGAAGAACGCGAGCTGCGCGCCAAGACCGCCGCGAACCTCCGCGCCGGCAACCACGATCTGGCCAGCCAGCAGGCCCTTCGGCTGCAGACGGTGCAACGGGAGCTCGTCGAGAACCAGACACAGCTCGGATCGGCCGAAGCGACCTACAAGGAGTTGTTGCGCGCACGCGACGTCTCGGTGAAGGCGGCGCAGGTCAAGCTCGAGTCGCTCAGGAACAGCATCAATGATCTGAAGATCAAGCGCGCCACCGCGGAGTTGAGCGAGATGGCTTCGGGGATGATCTCGCAGATCGGCGGCTCCGGCGACACGCTCAACCGACTGCACGAGATGGTCGAGGAGGAGCGCGAGAAAGCCTCCGGCCGCGCCCGCGTAGCCCGCGACTCGCTGCACTCCGGGGATATCGACATGCAGGAGCACGAACAGAAAGCACTGGCGGATCAGGCTCTGGCCGACTTCGCGCTGAAAGAAGGCCTGGCGCTGGACGCTCCGCGCAACACGGTCACGATCGAAAGGAAGCCGCCGGCCGAGGCGAAGAGGCTGGGACCGCAGAGCGACGAATGATGCCAAACCCGCTGGAATCCGCCGCATGAAATCGTGCTGCTGGGAGGATTCGTGTGATCCGGGCGCCTCAATGGTCTCTGGAGCGATCCAATCCGTTCACGCCACCTCAACCCACACGCTCTCCGGACAATCAAGTCCTAACGTCTTCTTCAGGCTGCGCACGAGAGCCTCCTCCAACTCCGGATCGGAGACGAGACGGTCCTCCGTGAACCGAAGGGTCTCGATGCCGTTTCGCTTGAGCAGGAGGGTATCGACGCGCACGAAGACTCTGTAGACGTCGAGCTGGCCGGCGTCGGTGTTGGGCGCCTGGCGTTCGATCACGTTCATGAGTGCGCGGAGACTGAGCCGGCGGGATGCGGACATGCGTTGATTCTCCTTGCGATCGTCGTCGGGCCGGGGGAGAGGCTTGAAACCGAAGGCCGGTTGCGGCGTTCTGCCCGGGCGCAGTGTCGTTCGCGGGACCGGGGCGGTCACGTCTGGCACCTCGAGGAGTCGTGGCCGCGGGATGCGCAGCGTCTCGGAAGACGCCGTATCGGCGGGCGCGGCGGTCGCCGGGTGTGCCGCTCCCATCAGAAATTCGTGCAGCGTTTTCTCTTCCCGATCTCCAGCCGCTGCCAGAGCGCGCACATATTCGGCCGCATCGAGCTCCTGCTCTGCGATCAGGCCCAGGTTGATGAGCCGGGAGAGCGCCTCGGTGGACTCAGCTGTCTCGGCGCGCATCTGCCGCGCCAGCTCGGCCGCGGTATGTTTTCCGGTGACCGCGAAGTAAAGCGCCCACTCCAGCGCGCGCAGCCGAGGAGCTCCCGACAGCTCGCGCGGCTCCCTGGCGCGCCGGTAGACAGACTGGGGAAGAATGGTCGTGCTCACGCCGCCTCCTGCGCCGCGCGCAATCCCACCACCAGGAGCGACTGCTTGTCCCGCCAGAGGATCGGCATGACGAAGGTCGACTCCGGCAGGTCGAGCGCCATCACCTCCGGCCTCGTGAGCGTGCGGGGAACAGAGATCTGCCAGTTACCGCCGAATGCCTTGCTGGCGTTTCCCGAAAGCACGTTCGAGAACTCCTGACACATGTCTTTCAGGTGCGCGGGAGAGTCCTGGATCTCACCATTGATCATGAGAACGTCTTTGAGCATGGCCGCGGGCGAAGTCAGATAGATGCAACCCTCGTATTGCCCGAAGATCTCGATGAGACTGGTGTAGTCGAGCAGTTCCGGATCACCAAAATGCATGTGCGGCTCGCCCATGACCGGCTGCTCGCTGGGCGCGAGCTTGGCAAAGTAGTCGAGCGTGATCCGCTTGAAGAGCTTGAACTGCTCCGGATTCATTCATCCTCCCCATGCGATGCCGAGGCGTCGCGCCTGGCGTGGTCCTCCCGGACCGACCACTCGAACAGCAGCGATGTCAGGCTCGACGAGATTCTTCGGTCGGCATCGCACTTGTCGATGACGCGCAGACTGTGCTCACGCATCGAAAGCATCCTGAAGAGCGCCTCTTCTCCCTCGGTCTCTTCGAGGCGAGCCTGGATCAATCTCCCGTCGCGGAAGTAGAGCTCACCAACGCGGCCGCCATGCGACACGATGACCGTGCAGCTCTTCCGTTCCATCTCCATGATCTGCAGAAAAGTGGCGAGGGAGATGCCCCTGACCAGGCTCTCGCGCTGCTTGCGAATGGCCCGGTCCACCCGACTCACCAGGAAGTCGATGTCGGGAGGCTTGACGATGTACTCCGCCGTATCGAGGCCCCGCGTCTCCTCGGGATTGAGATGTGTCATCACGAAGATCGGGATCTCGGGCCATCGCTGACTGACTTCGCGAATGAACGCCTTCCCCGTTTCGGAGGAACGGCCGAATTCGATCTCCGTGACGATCGCATCCAGCTCCGAGTGTGCCTCGAGAAGATGCAGCGCTTCGGCCGGATGCCGGGTGGCGATGATCTGCCACTTCGGCCGCGTCAGCGACAACCCGGATGTGATCATGTCGAGGAGAAAGTCATCCGAATCGACGAAGAGAAGGTTCCCCTTGCGCGGTAAGGGTGCCTCGCGCGCCGCCGCCGTTGCCTTGGGACGTTCGTCACTCACGGTTTCTGCTCCGATGTGATTCCTCACTAACGCTAGCTGGTGCATGGCATCCGCTCCGTCAACTCTGGCTGGCCGCGTGTTCCACGAGTTGCTCGAGGGCCTCGGAGATCTCGCGCGGTGTGAAGGGTTTCGTCAGAAAGCCACACGCTCCCAATGCGATGGCCTCCATGGCAGTCTTGTGGCTGTTCAAGGCGGAGATCACGAGGATGGACGTCGTGGGCGCGATGTCACGGATCTGACGAATCGCGCCGAGACCGTTGAGCCGAGGCAACGTCAGATCCATCGTCACCAGCTCCGGCCGTTCGCGGGCGAAGGTCGATACCGCCACCTCGCCATCCTCGGCGCGGAACACCTCGGAGATCGTTCCGCTATCGACGGAGCGCTGAATGGCATCGCGTACGACGAGTGAGTCATCCACGATCAGCAGTTTCATGACCGCACCTCCGGATCGAGCGGCAGAATGATCTGAAAGGCGCAGAAGACACTTGGCTCGCTGTGGACGAGAATCATTCCTCCCAGACTTTCCACTCTGTCTCGCACCAGGTCGAGGCCGACCCCCCGTCCGGCGTCATTCGTAGTTGTCGTGGCCGTCGAGAAGCCGGGCTCGAAGATGAGCTGCGCCGCCTCATCGTCGCTGAGAACCTTGTTCCCGAACAGCTCCAGGGCACGCTGGCGAATTCGATCGAGATCGAGACCTCGTCCATCGTCCTGAAAGAGAACCTCCAACTGGCCTTCCGCCTCATGCCGGCGAAGAGCGACCTGCAGGACCGCCCGAGCAGGCTTGCCTGCTTCTCTTCGCTCCTGGGCCGTCTCGACGCCATGTACCATCGAGTTACGCGTCAATTGAATCAACGCCTCGCGAACGACGCCGGCGTAAGCAGGCGGAAGATCTTCCGGACGCCAGTGCGCAATGAACCTGGCCGGCTTTCCGAGGCGGGAGGAAAGGTCGTTGGTCAGCGCGTCGAGTGAGGAGACGATATCCGGCCGGTTCGAGACCGGATCGGCCACCCTCCTCGATGCCAGGGCGGAGAGACGGACGATGAGATCCTTCGCCTCGGCACCGAGACCGCGAAGCGAGTCAATCCACGGATCGAGACGATCGAGGTTGCTGTCCGGGCTGGCGATGTCGCCCAGCGATGCAGCCACATCCTCGGTTCGATGAAGCCTCTGCGCGAAACTCCGGAGGCCGATCAGCCCTGCCTCTCCTTTCAGGCTATGGAGAATGCGGAAGATTGCATCGACGGTATCGCGGATCGAACCGCCGCTGTCCTGTGAACGGAGCCGGCCGATCTGGTTCACCTCCACCAGGAAGCGGGTCAGATAGTCGGTCAACGCGTCCGGCTCGACCTGCATCATTTCCATCGCCAGATCGACGCGCTGCGCGGCCTGGCGCTCCTGCTCCTCGAGCTCGCCGGCCAGCTCGACCTCGCGGGTCCGGTCTTCCACGCGCACGAGAATCCGGCGGATCTCTTTTCCCTCGGTCGAGCGCCGGAAGGCGAAGCCGAGGTGCTGGCGGGACCGGCCCGCGCGCGCCGGAACCTCAACCGACTTCAGAGGATTGATATCGACGACGAGCTTCTCGATCACATTGGGATTGAAAAGCGCCTCCAGATAATCGCGAGCCAGTTCCGCCTGCTCCTGACCAAGCAATTCGAACAGCACTTCGGAGAGCAGCCGGCCAGCCAGATCGGGACGGCCAAGAATCGTCTGCACAGACTTCGAGTATTCACTGGCGATCCGCTGGTCGCGATCGACGAGGAGAAAGCCTTCCTGAACCGTTGCCAGAATCTCCTGCATCTGCTGGTTCCGCAGCGACGAGATGCGGGAGTCGGCCCTGAGGAGATCGGTGAATCCGACCAGCCGGATGTCCTTCCCCTCGTTCGCCGAGACCAGGACCGGCTCATAGATCATCGACTGATCGCGTGACAACGACTCTCGAAGTGCGACCTGAACCGGCGTATTCACGTCGAGAATCAGGACGCGCCCCGTTGAGAACTCTCCAAGCAACGAACCGATTGCCCGCGGCCGAACGATCTCCCCGCCGAACGGCCGGCTGATCACTTCCTGGAACCGGGCCCTGGAGATCGCCCCGCGAACGCCGGAGGTATCGAAGACGACCACACCCGGCAGCTCGTGATCGCGGCGCAACAGCTCGTCGAAGTCATCTCCGCGGGCCGTGGCCGGCAGGCGTACGTCCCATGCCGGCAGCTCGGCCAGAGTCGACTGCGGTGTCAGGAACGGGAGAAACGTATCTGCTGCCATGGGCGAAGAGCGGCGCTGAAGTCGAAGCCGACTCTATTGCAGCGTCTCGCCGATCACGACGCGGCTGCATGAAGACCACGTGAATGTATTGCGGAGACTGGTTGAAGGGGCCGACTGGCTTCACCGCGACAACACGTCCGACCGGACTTCATCAAAGGCGGCACGCCAGTCATCCTCATCATCCGGATCGGATGCGGCATCCGCAGCCCGGCGCTGGATCTCGGAAGCCCAGGCTTCAGCCACATCTTCCTCTCGTTCATCGAGGCTCGCTAACAACTCCGCGGCGATCTTCGCGCGGTCGTTCGCCTGCAGATGGAGAGCACTTTCGAGTAACCGTTCTGCCTCGTTGCTCATGCCAGAAGTGTTATCACCGCCTCCACCTGCGTCGTCGCTACTCCACCACCTCCCCCGACAAATCCACCATCGGGTATGCCATCTTCAGGGACTGGAGCGTCTTCACGAGAACGTTGCCGATGACCAGGTTGCGGTACCACTTGGCATTCGCGGGAACGACGTACCAGGGGGCATGTTTCGTCGACGTCTTCTCCAGCGCATCTTCATAGGCGTCCATGTAGTCGTCCCACCGCTTTCGCTCTTCGATGTCGCCGTGCTGGAACTTCCAGTGCTTCTTCGGATCGTCGATTCGTTCCTGCAGGCGCTTGCGCTGCTCTTCGCTACTGATGTTGAGGAAGAACTTGACGATCACGGTGCCGCTCGCGGCCAGCGTCCGTTCGAAGGCGTTGATCTGCTCGTAACGCTTGCGCCACACCTTCTCCTTGACCAGGTTGTGGACCCGGACGACGAGTACGTCTTCGTAGTGGCTGCGGTTGAAGACGGCGATCTCGCCACTGCCGGGCGTTTTGGCGTGCACACGCCACAGAAAGTCGTGATCGAGCTCCTCCTCGGTCGGCTTCTTGAACGAGAACACCTGCACGCCGGACGGACTGACGCCGTTCATGACGTGGCGCACCGTCCCGTCCTTTCCCGACGTGTCCATCCCCTGAAGGATGACCAGGAGTTTGTGATGGTGCCCGGCGTACAGCAGCTCCTGCAACTCACCCAGCCGCTGCTGAAGCTTCAGACACTTCTCCTTGCCGTCGGCCTTGTCGCCGCAGAGCGGCGTACCGTCGGGGTCGAAATCTTTCATGCGGACCTTGCTGCCGGGTTCGACGCGATGCACGTTCGTATTCATGGTGCGATTCTCCTCCTAATGGGTCACACTTCACCTGCATTTTGCATAGTCTCTCCACCGCCGGAGAATGAGAGCGCGGATACTGCTCGTCCCACCATGGCCAAGCCAAAGCGGATCGCCGCCATCGACATCGGCACCAACTCCATCCATATGATCGTGGCGGAGACGCGCGAGCACGGTTATCGCGTCGTCGACCGGGAGAAGGAGATGGTCCAGCTCGGTCTGTCCAGTCTCGACGGGCAGCCGCTCACTGCCGACGCCATCGAGCGCGGTGTGGCCACGATCGGAAAGATGGCGGAGATCGCGGCGAAATGGAACGTCGACGAGATCGTGGCCGTAGCCACGAGCGCGGTACGCGAGGCGCCGAACCGCCGCGATTTTCTTCGCCGCGTGAAAGAAGCAACGGGCGTAAAGGTGCGGGTCATCTCCGGCGAAGAAGAGGCCGACTACATTTTCCGGGCCGTACGCTCAGCAGTGGAGATTGGTGTGCAGACGGCACTCTGCATCGACATCGGCGGCGGCAGCGTGGAGCTGATCGTCGGCACCTCCGATGAGACGTACTTCACGCGAAGCGAGAAGCTCGGCGCCCTTCGCCTTGCCCAGCGCTTCCACCTGATCGAGCGCCCGACGGCGCGGGCAGTCGCTCAATGCCGGCGTCATGTCCAGGATCGTGTGGCGAAGCTTCGCCGCCGTATCGTCCGGCTCGGCGTCGATCTCTGCATCGGCACCTCCGGCACGATCCAGACCCTGGCCACCATGGCCTCGCCCTCGGAGGCCCCGGCGCCCGCGCACGGGCTGCGCCGCCTGGAGCGTGCCAGGGTCGCTGAGCTCATTCCGATCCTGGCCTCACTCACCGCCGCCGAGCGCGCTGCGCGGTTCGGCCTCGACGCGCCGCGCGCCACCAGCGTTCTCGCCGGCGCAATCGTGCTGGACGTCCTTCTCGGGACACTCGACATCGAGGAGTTGCTGGCCTGTCCGCTGGCGATGCGCGAAGGGATGCTGGAAAGCCGCGTGGCCGCGCTCGAGGAGTCGGAAGAGAGCGGCGGCTCGCTGCGTCAGGCGTCGGTGCTTGCGCTGGCGCAACGCACCGATTGCGATCTGAAGCACGGCATGCACGTCGCCAAGCTGGCCTCGCGCATCTTCGATCAAACCAAACCTCTGCACGCGCTCGAGCCGGAAATGACCGGCCTGCTCGAATCTGCGGCCGTCCTGCATGAGGCCGGGCTGCACGTCAGCGATCGCTCCCACCACAAGCACAGCTACTACCTGATCCGCCACGCCGACCTGCGAGGCTTCACCGATGAGGAGATCCTCATCATCGCCAACGTTGCCCGGTACTACCGCAAAGCGTCGCCGGAAGTCTCGCATGCGAACTTTTCCGAGCTGACGCCGACGCAGCGGCAGGATGTGGAGAAGCTCGCCGCCATCCTGCGCATCGCCGAGGCCCTCGACCGCGGCCATCGCGCCTCGGTGCGCGACGTCGCCGTCCGGGTCCGTCGTGATCAGGCACGCTTTCTGATCCGTACGCGCTCGGATGCGTCCGTTGAGATCGCCAGCGCCAGGAAACGATCCAAGTACTTCGCGCAGTTGTTTGACGTGGAAGTTGTGGTCGAGGCGATGTGAACCTCTGTCATCCTGAAGCTGCCGGAGCGCCGAGCGAGCGCCAGCGAGCGAAATGCGCGCAGGACGCTGAAGGATCTCCAGTTGCAGCGCCTGTGGCAGGTACAGCGATTCTTGAGATCCTTAATTTGGGGGTTGTCGAACCATGGACAAGAGTGAGAAGTTCGTCGTCCTTTTACGTCATGGAATCGCGGAGCCGCATGGCGCTCGCGCCAACGATGACGCGCGCGTGCTGACCGTGACCGGTAACCGGCGCATGAAGCAGATCGGCCGCGGACTGGCCCAACGCTTCCCGAAGGCGGAAGTCATCTATTCGAGTCCGCTCATTCGTTGCGTCGAGACGGCGGAATGGGTGGAGAAAGGCTATGGGTCGTCGGTCGTCGTGAAGACCTATGACGCGCTCAAGCCTGACGCCGGCGTCGACGAGGTCCGGGCGTTGATCAGCAACAGCGCGGCGCGACGAATCATCTGCGTCGGCCATGAATCGAATCTCTCGACGGCCATGCTGGCGATGACGAAGATGAGCTCCGACGGCCCGATCGAGCTGAAGAAGGGGGGGTGCTACGGACTGCGCATGTTCGACGACGGCAGCGCCTGCCTGGAGTGGATGTTGCCGCCGCGCGTTCTGCGGCGGCGGTAACCGGCGCCGTCACTTCTTCTTTTTCTTTTTCCCCTCGACCTTCTTCTTCGGTTTCGCTTCCTTGCGCACCTTCTTCACCTGCTTGCGAATGACCTTCTTCGCCTCCTTCACGGTCTTCTTCCCCTGCCTCAGTCCGAGGGGAAGGGTGGCGGATGCGACGACGACCTCCATCACCGAAGCGGCCACGCACTCGACGAACAAATCCTTGTCGGCGGGTGCCATCGCTTTCCAATTCTCGACCAGCGTCTGGAGGGCGCTGGCCGGCGCCGCAGAGGCGTTCTCCCCTTCCGGCGTGGCAGGAGTCGCGGGGGCTTCGAAGTGCTCGGCAAGGTGATCGAGGGAACGGACTCCGATGTCCTGAATGTAATTGGCAACCCGTTTTGGCAAGAGGTCATTGGGCATGTGTCTTCCATCCCTTCAATGTTTTTTCTTCTTCTTGGCCTTGCGGCGGAATGACGCCGGATGACGAATGCTCTCCTCGTACGGACCGACGCTCACCGAATCGGCGCGGGCGATGGTGATGAACGTCTCCTGACTGCGCATCGGACGCTGCTCGCCGGGCGTCCGGCGTTGATAGGAGCCGTCAGCGTCGAGCGTCCAGCTCTTGACGTTGTCGGCCAGCGCAATGGAGAGGATCTGTTCGCTGATGCGCCGGGCTACTGCGGCGTCGCGAACGGGGAACGTCGTCTCGATCCGCCGGAGGAAATTGCGCGGCATCCAGTCGCCGCTGGAGATCCAGACCTCCGGCGCGCCGCCGTTGGCGAAGCGGAAGATGCGTGAATGTTCGAGAAAGCGGTCGATGATCGACGTCACGCGGATGTTCTCGCTGGTGCCGGCCACACCGGGCACGAGACAGCAGATCCCGCGGACGAGCAGGTCGATCTGCACGCCGGCGCGGCTGGCGCGATAGAGCGCCTCGATGACGCCCGGATCGACGAGGGCGTTCATCTTGGCAACGATGAAGGCCGGCTTCCCCTCGGCCGCATTCTGCGTCTCGCGATCGATCATCCGGATCGTCCAGCGCAGGTAATCCATCGGCGCGACGACGAACTCGCGCCACTTCAGCGACAACCCTTTTGCCTCGATCAGCTCCTGCACGCCAGCCACGCTGAAGCCGGTGAGGAGATTCATCAACTGCGCCGCGTCGGCGCCGAAGTCGGGGTTGCAGGTGAAGAGATCGACGTCGGTGTACAGGCGCCCCGTGACGGCGTTGTAGTTGCCGGTGGAGAGATGGACGTAGCGGCGCAGCTCGCCCCCTTCGCGGCGGACGATGAGGCAGACCTTGCAGTGGGTTTTGTATCCGACAATCCCGTAGACGACCTGCACGCCTGCTTCCTCCAGCGTTTTCGCCCAGGTAATGTTCTTGCGCTCGTCGAAACGTGCCTGCAGCTCAACGACGGCCGTAACCTGCTTCCCCGCCCTCGCCGCGGCGGAAAGGGCGGCGATGATCGGCGAGCCGGGATCGGTGCGGTAGAGCGTCTGCTTGATGGCTACGACGTCCGGATCCTCGGTGGCCGTCTGCACGAACTCGATCACGGCGGTGAATGAGTCGTAAGGCCGGTGCAACAGCAGATCGCCTCGGCGGATGATGGCGAAGATGTCGTCGGTCGTGGCCAGCTCCGCCGGCATGCGCGGGTTGAACGGCACCTCTTTCAGCGCCGCGTTCGGGATCTGCGGATAGACCTGCTGGAGGTCGCCAAGCTTCAGCGGACCGGGAGCGAAGAAGATGTCGTCCGGCGAGGAATCCGTGGCGTTGGCGAGCAGGGCCACCAGCGGATCATCAGCCCCCTCCTCGATCTCCAGCCACACCACCTCGCGCCGCTCGCGGCGCCGCAGCTCGATCTCGATGCTCTTGAGGAGATCCTGCATGTCCTCTTCTTTGATGTCGATGTCGGAGTTGCGGATGACCCGGAAGGCCGCCGAGCGAAGAACCTTGAGGCCGGGGAAGAAACGATGCAGGTGCGAGGAGATGACGTCCTCGAGCAGCACGAAGCGCGTCTTCTCCGGCATCGGCACGAGGCGCGGAACCGACTCCGGGATCTTGATGATGGCCACATGCCGCTCGCCGCGCTCGGACTCGAGCTGCAAGGCGAGGTTGAGCGAAAGATTGGCGATGAAGGGAAAGGGATGAGCCGGATCGATGGCCAGGGGCGTCAGGATCGGCTCGAGGTCGCGGCCGAAGTACTCCTCGACGAAATTGCGCTCCTTCTTGCCGAGGTCCGCGACCCGCTCGATGCGGATCCCTTCCTTGCGCAATGCCGGGATCAGATCGTCGCCCAGGCAGCGGTAAATATGGCGAAGCAGCGAGCGAGCACCGTCGCGCACAGCCTGCAGGCGTTTCAAGCCGTGACCGCGCGGGTCGGCGGGAACGTTGGCGGCGATGAGATCGCGGATCTCGCCGACCCGGATCATGAAGAACTCGTCCAGGTTGTGGGCGCAGATGCTGAGGAACTTCACCCGCTCCAGCAGCGGCACCGACGGATTTCTGGCCTCGGCCAGGACACGTTCGTTGAATGCGAGCGCGCTCAACTCACGATCGAATAGCGGCAAGACGGGAGGAACGGCCTGCAGCGGCGCGACCTCGGGTTTCGTCGCTTCCGAGGCTCCGTCCGTCTCGATTACGGAAGACATCCTGGTGGTTATATGCGCGAATGCACATCAGCCCGTGTAAATTTTCAAAGCGTCCTTTGCGCCTTTTGCACGACGGCGGCCCCTTCTCCTGCCCAGGTTGGCATCATCCCTGAAGAGCACAGCCGTATCCGTAAGAGGTAACAGCCATGTTTGATGATGTCCTGATCGAATCCGCGGGCAAGGACAAGAAGAAGGGTGGATGGAAAACGGTGCTCATCTCCGCCTTCCTTCACCTCATCATCATCGGCGCGGTCGTCGCCGCGGGGCTGTACGTCAAGAAAAACCCGGAGATCATCACCAAGCCGATTCAGGCGTTTGTCGTCTCGGCCCCCCCGCCGCCTCCGCCTCCCCCACCCGCTGCGTCGCAGGCATCCACCACCCCGCACGTGCAGCAGCAGATACCGCAAACCCATCCGACCTTCCACCAGCCCACTCGGACACCGCAAGAAGTGCCCCAGACCGACGTGCCCACCGACACGGCCGGTCAGGAGGGGGGTGTTGTCGGCGGCCAGGTCGGAGGAGTGGTGGGCGGAGTCGTGGGAGGAGTGGTCGGAGGAACGCTCGGCGGCACGCTGGGAGGCCAGCTCGGAGGACAGCTCGGCGGCACCGGCGACAAGCCGATGCGGGTCGGCGGTGACGTATTGCCCCCCATTGCCGTCACACGTGTCGAGCCGGTCTACACCGACGTGGCGCGCAAGGCTCGCATCGAGGGAACCGTCATCATCGAAACGATCATCGACCGCGACGGCAACGTCACCGATGCGCGCATCCTTAAGGGTCTGCCGCTCGGACTCGATCAATCGGCCCTCGACGCGGTAAAACGCTGGAAGTTCCAACCCGGAAAGCTCAACGGACAGCCGGTTCCCGTGATCTTTACGCTTACCGTAAATTTTCGAGTTCAATGAGAGGGGATTCGTTTGCCGCGTGGTCCTGATCCACTAATCTACGAATCCACTGATTCAACAGAAGGAGAAGTGCATGGACAACAACAGCTTCAGCATCCTCGGGATGTTATCGACCATGAACTGGGTGGCGCGCTGCGTCGTGGTCGTGCTGGCGCTCATGTCGATCTGGTCGCTGACGATCGCCATCGAGCGGCTGCTCCGGTTTCAGCGCGCCAAGCGCGAGTCTCTGGCCATCGCTCTCGGCGTCACGCCGCTGCTCAAACAGCATAAGCTCGAGGAAGCGATCACGCTGACCAGCGACAAGCGCTACCGCCACTCGCACCTGGCGCGTGTGCTGCGCGCGGGACTGACCGAGTTCCAGTACGAGACGACGCAGGCGCTCCCGGATGATTTCGACATCGTGGCCTCAGGCCAGCGCGCCATCGAGCGCGAGTCGCTGATGACGACCGCGGAGATGAAGAAGGGCCTCGGCAATCTGGCCACGATCTCGACGACGGCGCCCTTCGTCGGCCTTTTCGGAACTGTGGCCGGCATCATCCACGCCTTTCAGGGCATGGCCATCAGCGGCTCGGGAGGACTGGGCGCGGTGTCGGCCGGTATCGCCGAGGCGCTGGTCACGACGGCGTTCGGCCTGTTCGTGGCCATCCCGGCCGTCTGGCTCTACAACTACTTCCTGAACAAAGTGGAGCGTTTCCAGGTCGAGATGTCGAACTCGTCGTCTCAACTGATCGATTACTTCATCAAGAACGAGGCGCGCGTCCGCGCCAACGCGGCAGCGGTCCGCTAGGAGTCGAGGATGGCATTCGGCGCCGGGGGCGGAAGCCCCGACGAAGTCAAAGGAGACATCAACGTCACGCCGCTCGTCGACGTCTGTCTCGTGCTCCTGATCATCTTCATGGTGGTAACGCCGATGCTGCAGTCGGGCGTCGACGTGGCGCTGCCACAGGGGCCGCATTCGGAGAAGAAGCCGGGGAAAGAGTCCGACCTGATCGTGTCGATCAAACAGGACGGCACGGTCTTCATCGGCCAGGACTGGATTCCCGACCGCGATCTGCCGCGCTACATGAAAGCGGAGCACGACAAGGACGCCACCCGCAACGTGATGATCAAAGCCGACAAACGCATCAACTTCGGCAAAGTACGCATGGTGATGAAAGCCGCCAACGACGCCGACTTCACCGCCGTCTCCTTCCTGACCGAGAACCAGATGGCCGGCGGGAAGATCGTGCAACACGGAATGTGAGAGGAAGTGGATTAGTGGATCAGTGGATCAGTAGATTAGGCGAGTGTCATTCATCGAATCTACTAATCCACTGACCTACTAATCCACTAATCCACTGATCGACTCAACGAGGTAACCACATGTCAATGTCCGCCAGCTCCGGCCAGGGAGTCCGATCGGAAATCAACATCACGCCGCTGGTCGACGTGGTGCTGGTGCTGCTCATCATCTTCATGGTGGCGACACCGATCCTTCAGATGGGTCTCGATGTCGAAGTGCCGCCGAAGGTCGAGGTGACCGGCGCACCGCCCCCCTCGGAGCAGAATCAGCTGGTCATCACCGTCCGCCCCGACGGCATCTATCTCAACACGCTGAAACTGGCCAACGCCAGAGCGCTCCGCGACGCACTCGCCGCGCAGATGCTCTCCCGCCCCATCGCCGACCGCGTCGTCTTCGTCAACGCCGAGGACACGGTACCGTTCGACCGAGCCGTCGAGGCGATGGATGCCGCGCATGAGGCCGGGGCGAAGAAGGTGGGGTTCCTGACAGATCCACCGACGAAGTGACGCAAAAGCGAATGTTGAATGTTCAGTGTTGAATGTTGAATGTTGAATGAGAGAGACGCAAACCGCTCATGTTCCTCATTGAACATTCAACATTGAACATTCAACATTCAACATTCGCTTCTGGCCCTACTCCACCTTCCGCGCGAACTGCACGCTCGGGTCCTGCGTGGTGTTATCCGTCGTCGAGCCGTAGACGAACGCGCTGCCGGCGGTGATCTGGACGGTGATCGTTTCGCCGCCGGTGAGGACGTAGCCGTCGAGCATCGTTGCTGATCCCACCTGCTGGAAGAACGTTGAGCCGAAGGTTCTCGTGGACGTCTTCACGAGCGTGCCGTCTTTGTCGCGGACGGTGAAGGTCATCGATGTGGCCTGATCCAGCGTGCGGAAGCCGATGTTCAGGCGGAACTTCTGGTCGGCGGGGGCGATGAGCACGCCGGTGTCGCCGTTCTGCAGCGCGTCGCTGGCGTTCATCGGCTCCTCGGCCAGGCCGGTCGTTCCGGCGGTTCCAGCGTCGTTGAAGACGCGCACCAGGGTGATCGGGAAGGAGGAGCCGGCGTCAGCGACGAGATCGGCGCTTCCGAGGCCGCTGGCGAGGCCCATGGCCGGGAGAAGATCAGCATAGGAAAGCGACTTCCCGGGCTGAATCGAAAATGCGAGAGAAGGATCGGCCACCGATCCCGACACGTTCTGCGTGTGGAAGACGATCTTGCCGGAGATGGCGCTGCTCTTGGCGTTGTAAAGCTGCACAGAGGTCTTGAAGAACGAGCCAAAGCTGCCCGGCGTCGAGCCGACCACCGGAATGAAGCGCGTCTGCGCTACCGGGATGACGCTCACCAGCACAGAGATGACGTTCGAGAGCGCTGACGACGTGCTGCAGCCGGTGCTGAGGTTACGCGCGCGAACGTGGTAGTAGTAGCGATTGGCGGCTGCATGCGTGAAGGAGGCGCTGTTGTTGCTCGTCGTCGAAGAGACGACCGTGCCGAAGTTCGGATCAGTCGATTCTTCGATGAGGTAGCCGGTGGCGTTGTCGACGACAGCCCAGGTGATGGCATACGCCTTCCCCACCTCGGCGGTGGCTGGGCCGTTGATCACGGGAGCATTCGGCGTGGCGCATTGCGGCGGCGCTTCGTTGACGGTGATGAATGCCGAAGCCGTCGCGCCACCGCTGGCCGGAGGAAGCGCGCCGTTGAGGTTGGTGCTGCCCGCGGCGACAGCGGTTGCGGTGAAGCCCGCGGCCGACGTTCCGGCGGGAATGACGACGGATGACGGGACAGTGGCGATGCCGGGATTCGAAGAGGAGAGCGACACGGTGGTGTCGGCGACGACATTCCTATCCGTCTGCACCGTGAATGTCGGCAGGTCGCCAACCGTCACCGTGCGGTTGCCAGGAAGGATGCTGAGTGAAGGCTGGGGTATGTTGATCGCGCCGCTGACGACGGTCAGGGAGCCGGGAGGCGCTTCGTTGGTTGTTCCTCCCTGATTCGATAGCTCCGTCGTTGATAAAGCTGATGAATCAAGAGTCAGCGTGATCGAGGAGCCCGCCGCCGCGGATGATGAAAGGGTGAACACCAGATGCGCGACCTGATCGCCGGGCGCCGGCGCATTGAGGTTGAAGGGTATGAGGTTGGAGGACTCATCGAATTGCTCGAGCAAGGAAATCGAGCCCGCCGAAGACGGCGAGGTTTCGAAGGTGGGCGTCAAACCCGCCGTGATGCCGGCTCGTGAGAACGTGACCGACTGCACCGACGCCGCGGGCGCGTATTTTACGGCGATGGTAAACGCCTGGATCTTCGAACCAGCCGGCTGATCGCGGCCGAGGGGGGTGCCGGAGACATCGCGGATGTAGACAGGAACATCGACAGTGTTGCCACTTGCGGTGACGGTACCAACGGTCACCGCGTCCTGCGCCGTGACCGGCGCGGCAGCGAAGAGTGCGAGGAGAAGAAAGAGAGAGTTTGCGACGGCTTGCTTCGGGTTCATGCGGTTTCCTTGGGATGCCTTTAGTTCACGTCTTTTTCGGGCGGGTATCGCCGCGGCGGAACACTCTTGTCCATCGTGCCACTCACTTCAAGTTTTCCATTTTCCACCGTCGCGCTCAGCAGTCCTGATTGATCGCCGAGCATCGTCACCCGCGGATCGACACTGATCGCAACCGCTCCGTCAACCGAATCGATCTCGATCTCAGCGACAACCGCGGAACGCGACTGGCCAAGGACCATACCACCGTAGGAGACGAGGTACGACAGATCATTCCCCGAGCGGCGCGTGATCTCGAATGGCGTTGCCAGATCTTTCGTTACGCCTGCTCTCCGTACAGTAGCCTTGCCCGGAACCGTTTCGCCCTCGAAGTGAACCCGCAAAGCCATCGTCTGAGGCACGATCGATCCAGGCCGGATGGTCATGATGACCGGCACGACGTAACGGCCCGAGCGCAGGACCGGCTTGCCGAGAACGATCGAACCGCTGATCTCCGGACGCTCAGTTCCGGCAGCGGTGACTGAAACCCGGGGTGCGACCGGGACGGCATTCGGCCTCGGACCGCTGAGGAATAGGTAGTTCACAAGGAAGAAAATATCGGACGAGTTGACGACTCCGTCTCCGTTTGCGTCACCGGACAACATACCGGCCGGTCCCCTTGGTGGCGGACCGCCAAGGAAGAGGAAGTTCACCAGGTAGAAGATGTCCGACGAGGTCAGGGTGCCGTCGTTGTTCGGGTCGAACTGCTGGGCCTTGTAGAGATAGCCGTTGGTCAGCGTGCCGCTGGTGGTATTGACATTGGTCACGGTCACATTGACAGCTCCCAGCGCGTGGGCCGGTGTTTTCGCGGTGATCCTGATGGAACTGACGACGACGACGTTCGTCGCTGCCACGCCGCCGAAGGTCACGCTTGCGCCACTGAGGAAACCGGCACCGTTGATGGTCACTACCGAACCGCCGGCGATGGTGCCTCCGGTGGGCGAAATCGAGGTGACCGGGATCGGCGGAGGGATGACGTTTACGTTGGCCGATTTGGCGTCGTTGCAGCCGGCGCTGGTTGTTACCGTGACGTTGATCGTCAAGGTGCCGACTGCGCCGGCCGTGTAGGCGATGCTGCTGGTTCCGGTTCCCGCGGTGATCGTGCCGCCGGTGATGCCCCAGACGTACGTCGCTCCGGCGCCGGCGTTGGCGACCGATGCCACGTTGCCGGTCGAGCCGGTGATCACGCTTGCAGGAGCGGTGATGGTCGTATTCGGTTTGGGATTGACGGTGACGGTCGTTATCGCGGAAGCAGCGCTCTGGCAGGCACCGACCAGGTAGTCGACCGTGTAGTTCCCCGCCTGTGTGACGACAAGCGTCGAGCTGATGTTTGTGACGAACACGCCGTTGAGGTACCAGCGGAACCCAAACGCTCCAGCGGTAGACGTCGAGGCGGTGAGCGAGACGCTGCCACCAGCGCAGAAGGTCGTTGGACCGTTGGGCGTGATCGTCGGTGCAGGCGTCGAGGCGGCGAGCACGGTTGTTGCGGCCGACATCGCGCTGCTGCAACTGCCGGTCGTCACCTGCACTGTATAGCTGCCGGCGACGGAGGCGACGTACGTTGTTCCGGTCGCGCCGACGATCGGATTGCCGCTCAGGAACCACTGGTTGCCGGCCGCGGCGCTCGAAGTGAGCGTCACAGCGAGGAATGCGCCGCCGTTCGGACAGAACGACGGTGCGTTGGCTGTGATGGTGGGCGTGGCCGGGATCGGGTTGACCGTCACGGTGGTGATGGACGAGGTGGCCGTACATCCGTTGCCGCCGGTAACCGTCACCGTGTAGTTACCCGACACGGTGGCGACGTAGGTCTGGTTCGTCGCTCCGCCGATCGGATTGCCGTTGAGGTTCCACTGGTTGCTCGACGCGCTGTTCGACGTGAGCGTCACGCTGCCGCCGGTGCAGAACGCCGTGGGGCCGCCGGCGGAGATCGACGGTGTAACCGGTGAGCTGATGATCGGGACGTTCGCCGGGTCGCTGGTGGCGCTGCACGATCCGGCATTCGTCACCGTCAGGCTCAGAACGGCGGTGCCGGAGGCTCCCGGGGTGTAGGTGATGGTCTGGATATTCGCCGCGCTGGTGATCGTGCCGTTGGTGATGTTCCATGCGTATGCGGCCGCACCGGCCGGCCCGCTCGCCTGATTCCCGGCCGAGCCGCCGCAGACGGCAGACGCACTCACCGTGACCGTGGCGCCGCCGGCGCCCAAAGCGGTCATCTGCGGTTGAGGACCGGTGAGGGTGCCGGAAAACGTAATCGTGTAAACGCAGGCGGACAAGCTGACGCTCACCGAGCCGCCCACGCCCCCGATGGTCGACAACGCGTTCAACTGGCTCTGCACCGCGGCGGCGCTGGCGTTGAAGGCCAGCGACGATGTGCTCTGGCCGTTGAAGGTGAGAGCGAACGTGCCCGCACCACCCGTCACAGTAACGGTCTGGACGTTGCTGATCGTGACTCCCGGCGTGGTGGGGAGCGCGTTCACCGTCACGGTGGTGATCGCCGAGGTGCCGTTGCAACTGCCGCCGGAAACCGTCACCGAGTAGTTGCCCGACGCGTTGGCTACGTAGGTTTGATTCGTCGCCCCGCCGATCGGGTTGCCGTTGAGATTCCACTGGTTGCCGGACGCGCTGCTCGAGGTGAGCGTCACGCTGCCACCGGAGCAGAACGTCGTGGGGCCGCCGGGGGTGATCGTAAGCGCCGGGAGAATCGGCACGTTGATGGATGAGGACTTCCGGCAGCCATCCGAGTGAACGATGTTCAGCGTCAGACCGACGTTGCCGGACGCGCCCGCGGTGTAGGTCACCGACTGTGATGTCGTGCTGCCGACGATGGTGCCGTTGGTGATCGACCAGGAGTACGTCGGTCCTCCGGACGGTGTCATGGCCGTGTTGCCGGCTGAACTGGGACATACCTGAGCAGGTGCAGGAAAAATCGACAGGCCGCCGCTGCAGTCGGAGTCCCCGAAGCAAGCAGTCACATCGTGTACCGAGGGCGTGACCGTTGTGTCCGTCGTGCTCAGGAATGCCTTGTACTGGAGGTAACGAAGGCCATAGAACTGATCGAGAGAGGCCGGGGAAGCCGTGAAGAATGTCGCGGCCGTACCGTCAGGTCCGACGAAGTTGAATGGACCGTTTGCCGAATTGCTGCCTGCCGCCTGAAACTTGAGCGCCGTGTTGGCAGGCATCGCGGCCGTCCAGGAAAGCATCGACCAGATCGGCGTCAGCCCCGAGGCGGGGTTGGCGTCTTTCACGGAGGAGACGAAGTCACCGGATGGGACGAATCCGGGCTCGATATAGACCCTGAATCCGGCGTCCGTAGTCTGGCCGGTCCATGTTCCGCCGCCATCCGCGGAGCTGACCCGCTGGCCGTTCGCGTAGACGTTGGATGTGCTGCGGGTCAGCGCATACGCGCTACCGGCGTTCGAAGGGTTCGCAACGGGACGAACGATGAGGGCGTAGACCGTACCGGCCGTTACCGGCAGCGGGGTGGCGAAGGTACCGGTTGCGTAGCCCGAGGTGCCACTGGGGTCGCCCGTAAGCGTGGCCGTAGCGAGATCGGGCCCCGTGGGCAGGTTGGCACTGGTTGCTTTCAGCGAGAGCGTGAGATTCGGGGCCGTGCCGCCCGCGCAGCCGGAGCAGAAAAGATTGATATCCGCTCTGGTCAACAGGCCCGCCAAACCGGCGGTGAACGTCTGCCCGCCCCAGTTCACTGTATCGATGATCACTCCGTTGCCGCTGAGTGAGGTGTTCTGCTGATCGAGCGTCGGCGGATTCAGGAGGATGACGTCGCCCGGACTGGTGGTGAGATCGGTATTGGTTGGCGTGCCGAGCAGAAAATCGGCCTGCGCCGTGTCGACAGGGCAGGCGCTCGCCGGCGAGGCGCTCAGGGAGAAGTCCTTGACCGTCGTGGCGGCATCGGTGACCACGACGTTCGCGGCCGTCCCGGAATTGAAACCGGGCGCGGAGACCGCGATGCTTGGATAGGTGCCGGATGGAATCGCCAGAAACTGGTAGAAGCCGCTGCCGTTCGTGGTGGCCGTCCTGCTTCCGAACGAGACCGCCGCACCCGATATGGGAGCGCCGCCGGCAGTGGCGGTCACCGTCCCCTGCACCGTTCCCGTGCTCACCGGAGTGCAGGAGGGAAATGCGAAGGAGCCAACCCGGGTCTGCCAGTTGCTCCCGGTGGCGATGTAGTACTCGTTCGTGAACCAGAACGTGCAGCCATTCGGGTCGACCGACATCCCGGAGTAGTCACCCCAACGCGTGCTCGAATTCTGCGAGCCGGTTCCCTCGATCAGCGAGGTCTCCGTCTGCGGGAGCGTATTCACCGGGTCGGCGGCGAGGCGCCCCGCGTAACGTATGGCCGGGAAGAGCGCCGCGGTCGAGGCGCTGTAGCCGATGGCCATGTCGCCGGCGCGGTCAACGGCCACGCTGGGCATGTAGCGATTGGTCGTATCGGGAGCATGCGTGAAGGCCTGCGTCGTATTCGCCGCGACGGTGCCCCCGGTCACGGCCGTCTGGTAATAGCGGACCGCCGAAACGCCTGAGGTGGCGGGATTCCGGACGGTATGGCTCTGCCACAGCGACTCGACGCCGCCCAGGTTCGTATATTGGTTCTGCATCATCAGCCGGATGGCCAGGGTGTCGTTGGGGTTGCCCCCCTGCGCCGGCACGGTGTTCGGCGGACCGATCCAGCTCGTGGGTGCAATGGTCAGGAACGGACCGGTCAGGCTGGAGAGGGAGATGCTGCTCCAGTCGACGTGGAACTTGTAGGTGGAGACGGCGTTCGAGAAGTTGAAGACGGTGGCGAAGTAGTTCGGCGAGCCCGGCGGCGGTGTTCCGGCCTGGATCCGGGCATTGCCGGGGAGCAGGGTGAATTCAGAGGACGGCGGGTTGAACTGGACCACCTGAATGTTTGGGGCTCCGGCATACATCTGCGCCTTGTTGAGCGCCCACACGCGCGCCCCCTGAAAGGAACCGCTCGCGGGAAAGCCGAACATGTTCGCGCTCATGTAGATACCATCGGGCCAGATACCGAACTTCGGGTAGTCGTTCAGAGCGTCCGTGATGTGCAGGGAGTAGAAGTTCCATCCACCGGCGATGGGATCTCCGCTCTTCGAGACCGCGAAGCACTGATACGAGCCGGGAGGACTGACGACGTTTCCACCGCCGTCAAGCTGGAAGGCGAAGTCGGTGATGACCCAGCGGTCTTCGAAGGTGTCGTAGAGGATGACCGGATCGCCGAAGTTGTCGGTGTCGCAGAGGTTTCCGAAGTGGCCCTGGCTCATGAACGTGTCGAACGTGAACGCAGCGAGCCGTGTGCCGCTCTTGTTGTAAATACCGATGGAGGTGTTGACCGCCTGGATGTAGTGGTTCGGGCCGACGTCGCCGACGGTGTCGGGGGGACGGCCGGCGCCCCAATTTGCGAAATCGAGTCCGGCGAAGTTCGCCGCCGGCGACGGCGAAGGAGCGTCGCTCGCCGGAATGGGAAAGCCGGCCGAAGGCGGAGTGACGGTCCCCTGAATCTCGTGGGGGATCACGATCGGGTCCTCGCGCTCGGGCCTTTCTTTGCGCACCGGCGGCGTCTGCGGCAACAGGCGCAGATCGAGCTTCACGCTTGCGGCGCGATTCATGGCGGTCTCGATCGGAGGCCCGGCCCTCACCGGCCCCGGGTTGGAGACGATCTCGCCCTCCGACGCCGATCGCACTCCCATACGGCTCGTCCCGGGTTTCAGAGGCGGCACGGCGGCGGCAGCCGGACCCGGCTCGGCCGTGACTACCCTCTCCGCCGCCGGCTGCCCTTTCGGATGCTTGTTCCGAGGTTTCCTGGCTGACTCCCCGGAGATCGTAGAAGCGGCCAGCAGCGTAAGCAGCAGGAAAAGGAGCGCGCGTTTCATCGGGATCGTCGTTTGATTGGACAGTTCAGACATACCCCGCGCATAGCACTCATGCCGGCAACGAAACAGCGTAGGGAAATGGACCTCGGACCGGAGCCAAGGGAAGAGAATTTTACCACGCTGAAATTTCCGAGGCTTGGCATGGGGGGTCCGGGGTTGGTCGAAGGAAAAAAGCCGGCCCGGAGAACCGGGCCGGCTGGAGGCGTCAGAAGCGGGAGCGGACGGCGATGAAGGCCAGCGAAATGGCCAGCACCAGAAGGGCGATGTGACCGAGCGCCGGCACCGAGGGGGTGACGGTGATCGAACCGTTGACGAGGGCCAGGGAGCTGTTGCCAACCAATTCCGTCGTGGTGCCGGTGTCGTTCGAGAGCGTCGTGAGCGTCGGATCGAGCGTCAGCGTGATGACCGTGCCCGGCGTAGCCGTGGGGGAAAGGGCGACGTGCAGTGCGGCCACCTGATTGCCTGGCGCCGCACCATCGAGAGTGAAGGGAATGGGGTTCGTCGACTCCTGGAACGAGTCGATGAGGGAGATCGATCCGGCACTTGCCGGACTGCTCTCGAATGCAGGCGTCAGCGATGTCGTGATGCCGGCGCGGGTGAAGGTGATCGACTGCACGGCCGACGCCGGCGCATAGGTCACCTTGATGCTGTATGCCTGAATATGCGATCCCGGCGGTTGATCGAGGCCGAGCGGTGTCCCCGACCGGTCGCGGATGGAGACCGGCACGTCGACTACCGAGAACTGCGGCCCGTTGACGGTTGCAACCGTGACCACGTCGGGGGTGGTTATGATGCCCGCCCACGTGGCGGGCGTGGAAAGCAGGCCGGCGACGCCGATCAATAGCGCGGCGCGAACGCTCTTCAAATGTTTCATCCCTGTTTTCATTTCGTTCCTCTCGCGCATCAGTTCACGTTGTTATCGGGTGTGTGAGGCCGCGGCTCGACACTCCTGATGGCCGTGCCGTTTACTTCGAGTTTTCCGTTTTCCACCGTGGCACTGGTCAGACCGGCTTGATCGCTGAGCATGGTCAACCGCGGATCGACACTGATCGCGACCGCTCCGTCAACCGAGTCGATACCGATCTCGGCGACAACCGCTGCATTCGACTTGCCGAGCGCCAGACCACCGTACGAGACGAGATACGACACGTCGTTGCCCGAGCGGCGGGTGATCTCGAACGGAGCAGCCAGATCCTTCGCCGCTCCGGCCTTTCCGATCGTCACATTGCCCACCTCGCGGTCGAAGTGAAGCCGCAGCGACATCGCCTGAGGCGCGATCGATCCCGCTCTGGTGGTCATGATGACCGGTACGACGTAACGGCCCGAGCGGAGGACCGGCGTACCGAGAGTGATCGACCCGGCGATCTCCGGTGTTGCAGTTCCCTGAGTCGATGTCGATGTAGGCATCAGCGACGACGTTGGAGCATTCGGCCTCGGGCCGCCGAGGAACAGGTAGTTGACGAGGTAGAAAATATCAGCCGTGTTGACGACTCCGTCACCGTTGGCGTCGCCCGACAGCATGCCGGCTGCTCCGCTCGGCGGCGGACCGCCGAGGAACAGGAAGTTCACCAGATAGAAGATGTCCGCTGAGGTGATCGTGCCGTCGTTGTTCGGATCGAACTGCTGGGGCTTGTAGAGATAGCCCGCGACCAGCGTGCCCGTGGAGGTATCGGTATTGGTCACGGTCACGTTGACCGCTCCGAGCGTGTGCGCCGGCGTCCTGGCGGTGATCTTGATGGAGCTGACGACGACCACGTTTGTTGCTGCCGATCCGCCGAAGGTGACGGTCGCACCGGCGTTGAAGCCGGTGCCGTTGATCGTCACCGACGAACCGCCGGCGATGGTGCCGCCGGTTGGCGAGACCGAGGTGACGGTCACTGTCGGAAGGACGACGTTCACGTTGGCCGACTTGGTGTCGCTGCAGCCGGCGCCGGTGGTCACCGTAACGTTGAGAGTCAACGTGCCGACTGCGCCGGCCGTGTAGGTGATGCTGTTCGTTCCGGTTCCCGCGGTGATCGTGCCGTTGGTGATGCCCCACGTGTACGTGGCACCGACTCCGGCATTGGCGACCGAGGCGATATTACCGGTCGAACCGGTGACCGTGCTGGACGGCGTGGTGATGGTTGCATTCGGGTTCGGATTGACGGTGACAACCGTTGCCGCGGAGGAGGCGCTGGTGCAGCCGCTCGCCGTCACGGTCACCGTGTAGTTACCGGATGCTGTGGCGCTGAACGTGTTGCTGGTGGCGCCGCCGATCGGGTTGCCATTGAGGAGCCACTGGTTACCGCTCGCGCTGCTGGAGGTCAGCGTGACGCTGCCGCCGGCGCAGAACGTCGTCGGGCCGCCAGGCGTGATGGTCGGCGTCGCCGGGATTGGGTTAACAGTAACTACGGTCGCGGCGGAAGCAGCGCTGATGCAGCTGTTGCCGTCGGTGGTCGTGACGGTATAGCTGCCGCTCGCGGTGGCGGCGTAGGTCGTATTCGTGGCACCGCCGATCGGGTTGCCGTTGAGGGACCACTGGTTACCGCTGGCAGCGCTCGAGGTCAGCGTGACGCTGCCGCCGGCGCAGAAGGTCGTCGGGCCGCCGGGGGTGATCGTCGGCGTGGCCGGAAGCGGATTTACAGTAACGACGGTTGCGGACGAGGCGGCGCTGGTGCAACTGTTGCCGTCGGTCGTCGTGACCGTGTAGCTGCCGCTCGCGGTGGCGGCGTAGGTCGTATTCGTGGCGCCACCGATCGGATTGCCGTTGAGGAGCCACTGGTTGCCGCTGGCAGCGCTGGAGGTCAGCGTGACGCTGCCGCCGGCGCAGAAGGTCGTCGGGCCGCCGGGCGTGATCGTCGGCGTGGCCGGAAGCGGATTCACGGTCACGACGGTTGCCGACGAGGCGGCGCTGGTGCAACTGTTGCCGTCGGTCGTCGTAACCGTGTAGCTGCCGCTCAGAGTCGCGGCGTAGGTCGTATTCGTGGCTCCCCCGATCGGGTTGCCGTTGAGGAGCCACTGATTTCCGCTGGCAGCGCTCGAGGTCAGCGTCACGCTGCCGCCGGCGCAGAACGTCGTCGGACCGCCGGGGGTGATCGACGGCGTAGCCGGAAGCGGATTGACGGTCACGGTTGTCGTTGCCGAAGGGGCACTCGGGCAAAGAGCGGTGACGACTACGTTGTAGTTGCCGGAGGTTGTGGCGATGTAGGTCTGGTTCGTCTGACCGGGCAGGAGGGTCACTCCGTCGTACCACTGGTTGCCGGTAGCGCTGCTCGACGTAAGCGTGACGCTGCCGCCGGTGCAGAACGTCGTGGGGCCGCCGGGCGTAACGATCGGCGTTGGCGGGACCGGCACGCAGTTGCTTCCCGGCAGACCGATCTGCCAGGCTCCCCGGCCATGCGTCGCCGCGCGGAGAATCCGGAACGACGGCTGCAGCACGAGGTCGAAGACCGCGACGCGCGGCAGCAGCGGATTCCCAAAGGGATTCCACGACGCGCCGCTATCGGTCGAGACAAAGACGCCGATGTCGGTGCCCGCGTAAAGGACGGTGACGCCCGGGAAGCCGGGATCACCGCCGTCAGCCACGAAGCCGTTGACGGGGACGTTCGGAAGACCAGTGGCGGTCTTTCCGATTGAAGTCCAGGTCGGCGTGACGGCATTGAGATTGGTCGTCCGCCAGATCTGTCCGGCAGTGGAGGGGTTAGTGTAATACGCGAGCGTGACGTACGCGGTGTTGTTGTTGAGAGGATCGATGACGGCGCGGGCGACGTGCTTGTTCGTCGCACTGGCGGTGGCGTTGACCGGAGGCACGAAACCGGTATCCGTGAGCGGGTTCGCGCCGGTCGTGGTGGCGAAGACCTTTCCATTCCGAAGGCCGATGATGCGGATGTTGTCGTTCCCAGGAGCGATGCCGATCGCGGAGACGGCCACTCCGGCCACGATCGGGCCCTGGCTGACGACGGTCATTGTGTCGCCGCGATCGGTCGAGCGATAGAGCCTGTCGGTGCCGAAGTAGAGCGTGTTCGGCGTGCCCGGTCCCAGGGCCATCGGCGCATAGAAGAGGACCGTATCCGCCTTGTTGATTCCGTTTGAGACCGTGAATGCGGTGCCGTCGCACGAAAGCGTAGGATCGTTCGCGAATCCGCCACCGCGGAACTCCCAGGAGTCTTTATTGGCATCGGGAGGTGGCAGGCACGTCCCGAGATTGGTCCGGTCGAATCCGATGAAGTTGTTCGTCTGGTTGAAGAACGTGTGGTACATCGTGACGTTCGTGGTGTCGGTGGAGCTCTGATCGATCAGAGCGAAGCCGCCGTCGCCGCTCTCGGCCGAGACCCAGTTGCCGTACGACCCCGTCATCGCTTCGGTGCCGTTGTCCTGCGTCCCGCCGAGGGTCATGAACTGGTCGGTGGGATGGACCGCCAGGCCAACGAACTGGATGGTATTGAGACCGTTCGTATTCTGGTTGAGCCAGGCCGTTCCGGCGGCCGCATCCTGCCGCTTCCAGACGCCGCCGTCATTCGTGAACCAGACAGTGGTCGGAACGGTAAGGGGATCCATGAAAAGGCCGTGCGAATCGGCATGGAGGCCGTTATCGTCCTGTGTGAAAGTCGTCCCGCCGTCCGCGGAGCGTTTCAGGACGTCGGAACACGAGCCGCGCGCATTGCCGCCGATGTAGACGATGTTTGCGTTGTTCGGATCGACAGCGACGGGATTGTCGTATGAGCATTGTCCGCCGCAAAATCCTTCCGCGGCGACGAGCGGAGCGCTCCAGGTCACGCCGCCATCGACCGATTTACGAACACGGCCAGCCTGGCCGGTGCTCGAGCATGCTGCAACCGAGGACGGCTCGTTCGAGGCCACATAGGCGGTGACTATCGCGCCTACCTTGTTGATCGCCAGATGCATGACCAGGCCGTTGAAGCCCGGGAACAGGGTCTGCGTGAACGCCGGCGTGGCGGCGAGCGCGTTGGTGGAGCGGTAGATGGCACCGCCCGTCGCCGCGCCCGACGTCGACACCAGCAGGTTGTTGGCATTGCCGGGCTCGAAGGCCATGTCGAAGATCGACGTGTTTCCAGTCCCGGGGTTGTCGAGGCTGCCGTCGGTATTGACGATGATCTTCTGGAACGTCACTGACGCCGCGGCCGCGGTGGCGTTCGCGGAGCGGAAAACACCGCGAAGCGCGAGTGGAGGAATGGTATTGGAGAGGGCGTTTCCAGCAGCGCCCGCGACGCCCGCCGCGGTCGATACGAAGATGTTGGCCGGGTCGGTGGGATTGACGAGGATCCTCGAGATCGTCCGCCCGTTGAAGCAGTTGTACGTAAGGGCTGTGGTCGTGCCCGTGGTGATACTAGGATTGATCGGGCCGACGAGATCGGCCGAGGTATCGGCGTTATCGATCCGGTAGACACCGACCCCAAAATACGAGTCCGCGGAATTGTTCGGTTCACCGGTTCCAACGTAGAGGATGGTGGGATTGGAAGGAGCCAGCGCGAGCGCGCCGATCGCCAGCGACTGCGCCGCGTCGAAGATCGGCGTCCAGGTCGCCCCGCCGTCGAGCGTCCGCCAGACGCCGCCCTGAGCGGTGCCGAGATAGACCTTGTTTGAATTCGTCGGGTCGACGACGACGCAGGTCGCGCGGCCGCTCACGGGCGCCACGGTCGGAAACTGCTGCGTCTGACCATTCGGAACCGGCGACGGGCCGAGGGGCATCCATCCAGGGAAAGGCACATTTCCAGACCGGGTGGGGACCTCGTGCTCCATCGTCTGGATGGCTAGGTTGCGCCTGGCGATGTCGAACGTCAGAGTCGTATCCGGGTCGATGCCGCGAAGAATGCCGAGGTATTCGTCGCGAAGGCGAAGGTACTCGGCCTTGTCGATCTTTCCTTGGAAGTGCTGCGGGAGGTCGGGGTCATACTTGTCGTCCTCCCCCACTGCCTGAATCATCGGGATCGACGGGATGTGTGGAAGGCTGGCGGTGCTCGCCGCTGCCGGCACCTTTTTACTCTCCGCCTGCTGATCAGCCTCGGTCGAGGCCGCGGGAACGAGCTTCTTGTCCGTCTCGCCCTTTGCCTTCTTGGTCTCGGCGCCGCTGACGGCCGATACAAACATCAACACTACAAGCACTGCCTGGAGGGTGCGTTTCATGGTGTTCGTCCTTGAGTTGAAGACATGAATGGGTCAAAAGGCGTTACGAGACTCCAGACATGTCGCGCTCTTGCGCGGCAGGCCTGGAGTCTCCGTAGTAATGGATTAACAGCGGTTAAGCTATTGAGTATAACTCTATCATCAGTTGAATGGTCCGCACCGCTTTCCTTCGTAGCGAGCGCGAGCACGGAGGTTCGGAATCAGGAAAGAGCCGGCCCGCGAACCGGGCCGGCTGGAAGATCAGAAGCGGGAGCGGATGGCGATGAAGGCCAGCGAAATGGCCAGCACCAGCAATGCGATATGACCGAGCGCCGGCACCGAGGGGGTGACGGTGATCGAACCGTTGACGAGCGCGAGGTCGGTGTTGGCGACCGTCTCGGTCGTGGTGCCGGTGTCGTTCGAGAGCGTCGTGAGCGTCGGATCGAGCGTCAGCGTAATGATCGTGCCCGGCGTGGCCGTGGGGGAAAGGGAGACGTGCAGTGCGGCCACCTGATTGCCCGGCGCCGCACCATCGAGAGTGAAGGGAATGGGGTTCGTCGACTCCTGGAACGAGTCGATGAGGGAGATCGATCCGGCACTTGCCGGACTGCTCTCGAATGCGGGGGTCAGGGACGTCGTGATGCCGGCGCGCGTGAAGGTGATCGACTGCACGGCCGACGCCGGCGCGTAGGTCACTTTGATGGAGTACGCCTGAATGTGCATCCCCGCCGGTTGATCGAGACCGAGCGGTGTGCCCGACCGGTCGCGGATGGAGACCGGCACGTCGACCACCGAGAACTGCGGCCCGTTGACGGTTGCAACGGTCACCACGTCGGGGCTGACCGCGAAGCCCGCCCATATGGCGGGCGCCGACAGCAGACCGGCGACGCCGATCAGCAGCGCGGCGCGAATGGTCTTCCAATTCATCACTGTATTCATTTCGTTTCGTTCCTCTCGCGCCTTAGTTCACGTTGTTGTCGGGTGTGTGCGGCCGCGGTTCGACACTTCTGATGGCCGTGCCGTTTACTTCGAGTTTTCCGTTTTCCACCGTGGCACTGGTCAGACCGGCTTGATCGCTGAGCATGGTCAACCGCGGATCGACACTGATCGCGACTGCTCCGTCAACCGAGTCGATACCGATCTCGGCGACGACCGCGGAATGCGACTGACCGAGCGCCAGCCCGCCGTACGTGACGAGATACGACACATCGTTGCCCGCGCGGCGGATGATCTCGAACGGCGTAGCCAGATCCTTCGCGGCTCCCGCCTTTCCGATCGTCACATTGCCAACCTCGCGGTCGAAGTGAAGCCGCAGCGACATCGCCTGCGGCACGATCGATCCCGGCCTGGTGGTCATGATGACCGGCACGACATAACGGCCCGAGCGGAGGACCGGCGTACCGAGTGTGATCGACCCGGCGATCTCCCGAGCGGTTCCCTCGGTCGAGGTAGTCACCCGCGGCAACGTCGGGACAGCACTCGGGGCATTCGGCCGCGGACCGCCGAGGAAGAGGTAATTGACGAGGTAGAAGATGTCCGCCGCATTGACGACCCCGTCACCGTTGGCGTCGCCCGACAGCATGCCGGCTGCTCCGCCCGGCGGCGGACCGCTCAGGAAGAGGAAGTTCACCAGATAGAAGATGTCCGCCGAGGTGATCGTGCCGTCGTTGTTCGGATCGAACTGCTGGGGGTTGTACGTGTAGCCGTTGGTGAGGGTGGCGGTGGCGGTATTGGTATTCGTCACGGTCACGTTGACGGCGCCCAGCGCATGGGCCGGCGTCCTGGCGGTGATCTTGATGGCGCTGACCACCACGACGTTCGTCGCCGCCGAGCCGCCGAAGGTGACGGTCGCGCCGGCGAGGAAGCCGGAGCCGTTGACGGTCACGGCGGAGCCGCCGGCGATGGTGCCGCCGGCCGGCGAGACCGAGGTGACGGTTACTGTCGGAAGGACGACGTTCACGTTGGCGGACTTGGCGTCGCTGCATCCGGCGCCGGTGGTCACCGTGACGTTGAGAGTCAACGTGCCGGCCGCGCCGGCTGTGTAGGTGATGCTGTTCGTTCCGGTTCCCGCGGTGATCGTGCCGTTGGTGATGCCCCAGGTGTAGGTGGCACCGACTCCGGCGTTAGCGACCGAGGCGATATTGCCGGTGGAGCCGGCAACCGCGCTGGACGGCGTGGTGATGGTTGCATCCGGATTCGGATTGACAGTGACGACCTTGGCCGCGGAGGCGGCGCTGGTACAACCGCTCGTCGTTACGGTGACCGTGTAGCTGCCGGCTGCCGTCGCGACATACGTCTGATTCGTGGCACCGCCGATCGGGTTGCCGTTGAGGGACCACTGGTTACCGGATGCACTGCTCGACGTCAGCGTCGTGTTGCCGCCGGTGCAGAAGCTGGCAGTGCCGCTGATCGTCGGTGTAGCGGGGATGGGATTGACGGTCACGACGGTTGCTGCCGAGGCGGCGCTCGAACAACCGCTGGTTGTCACGACCACCGTGTAGTTTCCGCTGGCCGTGGCGCTGTAGCCCTGATTCGTTGCGCCGCCGATCGGGTTGCCATTGAGGGACCACTGATTCCCGGACGCGCTGCTGGAGGTCAGCGTGACGCTGCCGCCCGCGCAGAACGTCGTTGGGCCGCCGGGGGTGATCGTCGGCGTAGAGGGGATCGGATTGACGGTCACCGTTGTCGCTGCCGAAGGGGCGCTCGAGCAACCGCTCGTTGTCACGACCACCGTGTAGTTGCCGCTGGCCGTGGCGCTGTAGGCCTGATTCGTCGCGCCGCCGATCGGGTTGCCATTGAGGGACCACTGATTGCCGGAGGCGCTGCTGGAGGTCAGCGTCACGCTGCCGCCGGCGCAGAACGTTGTTGGGCCGCCGGGGGTGATCGTCGGCGTAGAGGGGATCGGATTGACGGTCACGGTTGTCGCTGCCGAGGGGGCGCTCGAGCAACCGCTCGTTGTCACCACGACCGTATAGTTGCCGCTGGCCGTGGCGCTGTAGGCCTGGTTCGTCGCGCCGCCGATCGCGGTGCCGTTGAGGGACCACTGATTCCCGGAGGCGCTGCTGGAGGTCAGCGTGACGCTGCCGCCCGCGCAGAACGTCGTCGGGCCGCCGGGGGTGATCGTTGGCGTGGCCGGGATCGGGTTGACGGTGACCGTGGTAATTGCCGAAGCATTGCTGACGCAACCGGTCGTCGTAACGATGACCGTGTAGTCGCCGGAGGCCGTGGCGACGAAGTCCTGGTTCGTCTCACCGCCGATCGGGTTGCCGTTGAGGTACCACTGGTTGCCGGAGGCGCTGCTGGAAGTCAGCGTAACGCTGTCGCCGGTACAGAACGTGGTCGGGCCGCCGGGGGTGATCGTCGGCGTGGCCGGGATGGGGTTGACGGTCACGGTTGTCGCTGCCGAGGGGGCGCTCGAGCAGCCGCTCGTTGTCACGACGACCGTGTAGTTGCCGCTGGCCGTCGCGCTGTAGGCCTGATTCGTCGCACCCCCGATCGGGTTGCCGTCGAGGTACCACTGATTCCCGGACGCGCTGCTGGAGGTCAGCATGACGCTGTCGCCGGCGCAGAACGTCGTCGGGCCGCCGGGGGTGATCGCCGGCGTGGCGGGGATCGGATTGACGGTCACGGTTGTCGCTGCAGAGGGGGCGCTCGAGCAACCGCTCGCTGTCACCACGACCGTGTAGTTGCCGCTGGCCGTGGCGCTGTAAGCCTGGTTCGTCGCGCCGCCGATCGGGTTGCCGTCGAGATACCACTGATTGCCGGACGCGCTGCTGGAAGTCAGCGTGACACTGCCGCCGGCGCAGAACGTCGTCGGACCGCCGGGCGTGATCGCCGGCGTTGACGGAAGCGGGGTGACGGTAACCGAGGTCGCGGCGGATGGCGCGCTGCTGCAGTTGTTGCCGTCGGTGACGACGACCGTGTAGTTGCCGGAAGCCGTGGCGACATAGGCCTGGTTCGTGGCACCGCCGATCGGGTTGCCGTTTAGGGACCACTGATTCCCGGACGCGCTGCTGGATGTCAGCGTGACGCTGCCGCCGGCGCAGAACGTCGTCGGGCCGCCGGGGGTGATCGTGGGAGTCGCCGGAAGCGGATTGACAGTCACCGTGATGATGGAGGAAGGCGTGCTGGTACAGCCGTTGCCCGTGACCGTGTAATCACCGGAGGCGGTGGCGACGTACGTCTGATTCGTCGCTCCCCCGATTGGGTTGCCGTTGAGGGACCACTGATTGCCGGCCGCGGCACTGGAGGTCAGCGTGACGCTGCCTCCCGTGCAGAAGGTGGTCGGGCCACCGGGAGTGATGGTGGGGGCCGCGAAGATCGGTACATTGAGCGACCCGCTCTTGTGACATCCGCCCGCTTCGACGACGTTCAATGTCAGCCCGGCATTGCCGGACGCTCCGGCCGTGTAGGTCACCGACTGTGAGGTCGAGCTGCCGACGATCGTGCCGTTGGTGATCGACCATGCATAGGAGGTTTCCCCGGCAGGTCCGCTGGCTGTATTGCCAACGGAATTCGGGCAGACCTGGACAGGAGAGGGCGTGATCGTGGCCGTGCCGCTGCAATCGACGTCCGTGAAGCAGGCGGTTACATCGCTCAGGGTCGGTGTGGCCGTGGTATCGGTCGTCCCGAGGAGGGCCTTGTACTGGAGATACCGAAGACCGTAGAACTGGCTCAAAGACGCGGCGGAGGTCGTGAAGAAGGTGGATGCCGTGCCGTCCGGTCCGATGAAGCTGAACGGTCCGTTCGCGGAGTTGCTGCCTGCGGCCTGGAACTTGATCGACGTATTGGCCGGCGTGACGCCGGTCCATGACAGCGTCGACCAGATCGGGGTGATGCCGGGGGCCGGATTGCCGTCCTTCATCGTGGAGACCAGGTTGCCTGACGGCGCGTATCCCTGGTTCACGTAAATCACGAAATTGAGGTCGCGGCCTCCGGAGGTCGCATCCGCCGCCCAGGTGCTTCCGCTGTTCGCCGACGTGACCCGCTGGCCGTTCGCATAGGGATTCGTGTTGAGGAAGCCGGAGCCGGAACAGGTACACGTATAGGCGTAGGTCCCGGTGCGCGCCGCAACCGACCGGAAAATCAGCGCGTATCTCGTTCCGGCGGTCACGGTGAGCGGCGAACCGAAGGTAACCGTCTTCAAGCCGCCGGCGCCGCCGTCATTGAAGCCGGCGAGAGTTGTGGTTGCCAGATCGGCACCCGTTGGAACCGGCGTGGCGCCGGTGGTTGCCCGGATCGAGACGGTGATGTTCGGATTGGCGCCCGAACAACCGGAGCAGAACAGTTCGACGTCGGCTCGAGTGAGCTGCCCCGTCAGCACGGGAGTAAAGGTTTGCCCGGCCCAACTGACGTTTGTGAATCCAAATGCGTTGGGATCGCCGCTGGCGACCGTGGAATCGACAAGATCCGGCTTGGCGAGCTTCACGTCTCCAGGGCTCACCACGAAGTCGAGGTTTGTCGCGATCCCGCCTTGAAAATCGGTCTGCGTCGTGTCCGTCGGACAGGCATTCGTGACCGACGTGTTGAGCGAGAAGTTCTGCGTTGTGGTCCCGCCGTCGGTCACGACAACGCTCAACGCCGTCCCGGTGTCGTAACCCGGAAAGCTCGCGGTGAGAGTCGGATAGGTTCCGGCCGGAATATTAGCGAACGTATAAATGCCGGAGCCGTTCGTGGTCGTGCTCCTGGCCCCGAGCTGAACGGTGGCACCGCCGATCGGAGCGCCTCCCGTCGTGGCCGTCACCGTGCCATTGACCGTTCCGCCGGCGCCGACCGGGGTGCACGAGGGATAGGCGAATGAGCCGATACGGGTTTGATGATTGAGGCCATTCGCCGCGTAGTACTCGTTCGTGTACCAGAACGTGCAGCCGTCAGGATCGAGCGACATTCCGCTGTAATCGCCCCAACGCGTACAGGTAGTGCCGCAGGTACCGCTCTGCGAGCCGGTGCCGGCGAACATCGTCTGTTCGGTGAGTGTGATGCTGTTGACGGGGTCGCCTGCAAGGCGACCCGCGTAGACGATTGCGGGATTGGTGGTGGCGTTTGATGTCGAGTAGCCGATGGCCATGTCGCCGGCGCGGTTCACCGCCGTGCTTGGCATGTAGCGGTAGATGGTGGCGTCTGGACTGTAGGTGAAACTCTGGGTTGTATTGGCAGCGACCGTGCCGCCGGTCACGTTGACCTGGTAGTAGCGGACCGCGGACTGGGTCGAGGTCAGACTCGATGTCGGATTGCCTGCACCGACCGTATGACTCTCCCACAGCGACTCCACGCCGCCGATGTTCGCGTATTGGTTCTGCACCATCAGACGCGGATAGAGCGTATCGAGAAAGTTGGCGGGGGTGGGGGCGGTGGTGGCGCCGGCGCTTCGATTGAATATTTCCCACCAGAACGCAAAGGTCGTGTTGAAAGGACCGGTGACGGAGGACAAGCCCGGGTGATCCCAATCGACGTGAAACTTCCAGATTTGCGCCGAGTTCAGGAAGCCCCATACCGAGGCGTAATAGTTGGGACTTCCGGGAGGTGGCGTACCGGTTTGCAGGCGCGCGTTGGCGGGCAGGACGGTGAACTGACTCGACGGCAGGTCGAAGGATACGACCTTGACGGTCGGGCTTCCCGCATACATCTGCGCCTTGTTGAAGGCATAGAGCCGTGTGTTCTGGAACGCTCCGCCCGAGGGGTAATTGAACATGTTGGCCGACATGTAGAGACCGTCGGGCCAGATCCCGAACTTCGGATAGTCGCCGAGACCGCCGGTGGTGTTGATGGAGTAGTAGCTCCAGCCGCCGGACACCGGATCGTTGTTCATCGAGACAGCGATGCACTGGAAGTTGCCGGGAGGATTCACGACGTTCCCGCCGCCGTCGAGCTGGAAGGCGAAATCGGTGATGATCCAGCGGTCCTCGAAGCTGTCATAGAGGATGACAGGGTCGCCGAAGTTATTCGTGTCGCACAGGTTGCCAAAGCTTCCCTGGCTCATGAACGTGTTGAACGTGAAGGCGGCCACACGCACACCGTCGGACTTCCGGAAGACGCCGATGGAGGTGTTGATGGTCTGGATGTAGTAGGTGGGACCGACGTCTCCGTTGGTATCGGGTGGGTGGCCGGCACCCCAGGCCGCGAAGTCGAGACCAGCGAAGGTGATGTTCGGCGAAGGGGCTGGAGCGCTTAGGGTCGGAGGCACCGGTGCAGCCTGTTCCGGCGGGGTGATCGTCAGAGAACCCATCGGAATCGGATTCGGCGCCGGCCCTTCACGCTCCGGGCGCTCGAATTTCGGCTCGGGGACGAAGGGAAGGCTGCGCAGATCGAACTTCTTTCCCGAGGCCCTGGTCATGCGGAACTCGACCGGCGGTCCGACCGCGATCGGGCCCTGGCCTTTGGTCACATCGCTGTCGTCGTCCGCCGCCTCGGCCAGCCGCTTGGCCCGCTTCTCGAGATGCTGGGTGACCGATGCCGGCGGATCGCTCTTTGAGAGGGTCGCGGGATCGTTGTCGGCAGCCGGCTTGCGCTTCTTCGCCGACGCGGTGACTGCGGGCAGGATCATCAGAGCAACGAACAACGCCACGAGGATTCTTTTCATGTGACTCATCCTTTGATTGGTTGAAAGGATCACGATGCGCTTCCCGGCGCTGCCAGTGATTCCTGTGAACGCGAGAGGTTCATGACGAGGCCGCTGAGGGTCATTACCGACTGAGGCTTGGAGAGGAGCGCGGCAACGTTCCTGCCGGCAGCGTCCTGCGCGAGCCGCGGCGAACAATAGGCAGTCAGGATGACCAGCGCGGCATCCGGCTGCAGCCGGCCGATGAGATCGATCACGTCGCCGTCGGGATGATGGATGCCGCCCGTGAAGTACGGGTCGACGACGATGACGTCGTAGCGCCCGGCGGTCATCATCCGCCCGGCCTCGGACTCGTCGAGCGCAACATCGACCACGCAACCGCTCATGACGAGATAACCGCGGAGCGATCCGGCGATCAACTCATCGTCGTCGATCAGCAGGATCGACTGCTTGCGGCAGCTGGTGCTATCGCTCATGAATGTATGGAGGGAACCGGGGTGACATCATTTACCCCTTGGCGATTGGGGTACATCCGCAATCAGATGATTTTGGGGGCGGTAATTCGCCCTGGAGTTGTCGGTGAATTACCTACGGACAACCGTCGCCTTTTGATTGCGCGGTCACGAGCTCCACAGCGCAGGACCCGCCGGCGGTTCGCCCGGATGCTCGGTTATCGAAGAAGAACCGGCCCGGAAAACCGGGCCGGCTCTGGAGGTCAGAAGCGGGAGCGGATGGCGATGAAGGCCAGCGAAATGGCCAGCACCAGCAGGGCGATGTGACCGAGCGCCGGCACCGAGGGGGTAACGGTGATCGAACCGTTGACGAGCGCCAGGGCGGTGTTGGCGACCGTTTCGGTCGTGGTGCCGGTGTCGTTCGAGAGCGTCGTGAGCGTCGGATCGAGCGTCAGCGTGATGACCGTGCCCGGCGTGGCCGTGGGGGAAAGGGCGACGTGCAGTGCGGCCACCTGATTGCCCGGCGCCGCACCATCGAGAGTGAAAGGGATCGGATTCGTCGACTCCTGGAACGAGTCGATGAGGGAGATCGATCCGGCGCTGGCCGGACTGCTCTCGAATGCAGGCGTCAGCGATGTCGTGATGCCGGCGCGGGTGAAGGTGATCGACTGCACGGCCGACGCCGGCGCATAGGTCACTTTGATGCTGTACGCCTGAATGTGCATTCCCGCCGGTTGATCGAGACCGAGGGGTGTGCCCGACCGGTCGCGGATGGAGACCGGCACGTCGACCACCGAGAACTGCGGGCCGTTGACGGTTGCAACCGTGACCACGTCGGGGGTCAGTGCGGCGCCCGCCCAGATGGCCGGCGCCGACAGCAGGCCGGCGACGCCGATCAGCAGCGTGGCGCGAATGGTCTTCCAATGATTCGTCGCTGTGTTCATTTCGTTTCGTTCCTCTCGCGCCTTAATTCACGTTGCTTTCGGGTGTGTGCGGCCGCGGCTCGACACTCCTGATGGCCGTGCCGTTTACTTCGAGTTTTCCGTTTTCCACCGTGGCACTGGTCAGACCGGCTTGATCGCTGAGCATGGTCAACCGCGGATCGACGCTGATCCCGACCGCTCCGTCAACCGAGTCGATCTCGATCTCGGCGACAACCGCTGCATTCGACTTGCCGAGCGCCAGACCACCGTACGAGATGAGATACGACACGTCGTTGCCCGAGCGGCGGGTGATCTCGAACGGAGCAGCCAGATCCTTCGCCGCTCCGGCCTTTCCGATCGTCACATTGCCCACCTCGCGGTCGAAGTGAAGCCGCAGCGACATCGCCTGAGGCGCGATCGATCCCGCTCTGGTGGTCATGATGACCGGTACGACGTAACGGCCCGAGCGGAGGACCGGCGTACCGAGAGTGATCGACCCGGCGATCTCCGGTGTTGCAGTTCCCTGAGTCGATGTCGATGTAGGCATCAGCGACGACGTTGGAGCATTCGGCCTCGGGCCGCCGAGGAACAGGTAGTTGACGAGGTAGAAAATATCAGCCGTGTTGACGACTCCGTCACCGTTGGCGTCGCCCGACAGCATGCCGGCTGCTCCGCTCGGCGGCGGACCGCCGAGGAACAGGAAGTTCACCAGATAGAAGATGTCCGCTGAGGTGATCGTGCCGTCGTTGTTCGGATCGAACTGCTGGGGCTTGTAGAGATAGCCCGCGACCAGCGTGCCCGTGGAGGTATCGGTATTGGTCACGGTCACGTTGACCGCTCCGAGCGTGTGCGCCGGCGTCCTGGCGGTGATCTTGATGGAGCTGACGACGACCACGTTTGTTGCTGCCGATCCGCCGAAGGTGACGGTCGCACCGGCGTTGAAGCCGGTGCCGTTGATCGTCACCGACGAACCGCCGGCGATGGTGCCGCCGGTTGGCGAGACCGAGGTGACGGTCACTGTCGGAAGGACGACGTTCACGTTGGCCGACTTGGTGTCGCTGCAGCCGGCGCCGGTGGTCACCGTAACGTTGAGAGTCAACGTGCCGACTGCGCCGGCCGTGTAGGTGATGCTGTTCGTTCCGGTTCCCGCGGTGATCGTGCCGTTGGTGATGCCCCACGTGTACGTGGCACCGACTCCGGCATTGGCGACCGAGGCGATATTACCGGTCGAACCGGTGACCGTGCTGGACGGCGTGGTGATGGTTGCATTCGGGTTCGGATTGACGGTGACAACCGTTGCCGCGGAGGAGGCGCTGGTGCAGCCGCTCGCCGTCACGGTCACCGTGTAGCTGCCGCCGGCGGTCGCAACGTACGTCTGATTCGTGGCGCCGCCGATCGGGTTGCCGTTAAGTAACCATTGGTTACCGGATGCACTGCTCGATGTCAGGGTCGTGTTGCCACCGGTACAGAAGCTGGCAGTGCCGCTGATCGTCGGTGTAGCGGGGATCGGATTGACGGTTACTGTCGTCGCAGCGGAGGCAGCGCTTGTGCAACTGTTGCCGTCGGTCGTCGTGACCGTGTAGTTGCCGCTCGCGGTTGCGACGTATGTCGTGTTCGTCGCTCCGCCGATCGGGTTGCCGTTGAGGAACCACTGGTTGCCGCTGGCGGCGCTCGAGGTCAGCGTGACGCTGCCGCCGGTGCAGAACGTCGTCGGGCCGCCGGGGGTGATCGTTGGCGTCGACGGAAGCGGATTGACGGTCACCGTCGTGATCGTTGACATCGCGCTGCTGCAGCCGAGCTCCGTATCGACGACTGTGTAATCGCCGGAGGCTGTGGCGGCGTAGGTGTTGCTCGTTGCGCCACCGATCAGGCCGCCGTTGAGGTACCACTGGTTGCCCGTCGCACTGCTGGACGTCAGCGTCACGCTGCCGCCAGCGCAGAACGTGGTCGGGCCGCCGGGGGTAATGGTCGGCGTGGGTGGGATGGGGTTGATGGTCACCGGCGTCGAGCCGGAGACGATGCAGCCGTTCGGCGCGGTGACGGTGAGGTTCAGCGTGACGCTGCCCGAGGCACCGGCGGTGTAAATGATGCTCTGCGTGTTCGTAGCCGAGGTGATGGTGCCGTTGGCGATGCCCCACGCGTAGGTGGTCATGCCCGCCGGTCCGGAGGCGGTATTGCCGGTTGAATTCGCGCAGACCGCTGCCGGGGTGGGAGTGATCGTGGCCAGGGTACTGCTGCAGTCGACATCGTTGAAGCAGGCTGTGGCGTCGCTGAGCGTCGGGGTGACCGCGTTGTTGGTGGTGGCCAGGAACGCTTTGTACTCGAGGAATCGGAAGTTATAGAACTGCGGCGAGAGCTGAACAGGCGACGTGGTGAAGAAGGTTCCCGCGGTGCCATCCGGTCCGACGAAGTTGAACGGTCCGTTGACGTTGTTCGAGCCGGCGAGTTGGAACTGTAGCGAGGTATTCGCCGGTGTCGACCCATTCCAGGAGAAGGTTGACCAGATCGGCGTGATGCCGCCGGACGGGTTGGAGTCCTTCGGGCTGGAGACGAGGTTGCCGCTCGTCGGCGCGTAGGGGCCCTGCATGTAGGCCTTGAAGTTGTAGTCTCTGGTCGTATCCGCGGTCCACGTTGCGCCACTGTCGGCGGAGGTGACTCGCGAACCGTTGGCGTAGGTGCTTGGGCTGGAGCGAATCCAGAAGTAGCCGCCAACCGTCGGGTTGGCCGTGGGCCGCAAAATCAGCGCGTATTGCGTTCCTGAAGTGAGGGTTGCCGGCGAGCCAAAGATGAACGAAAGGTTCGTGGTTGCGCTTCCGTTCGAGAAGCCCGGGACGGTCGCGCTGGCCAGGTCCGCCCCCGTAGGCAGGCCGCCGCTCGTGGCCCTCACGGAAAGGGTGAGATTGGGGGTGGTGCCTGTGCAGCCATTGCAGAAGAGTGGGATGTCCACCTGGGCAAGCAACCCGGTAACCGCCGGAATGAAGGTCTGGCCGGTCCAATTGGGAGTGCCAAAGCCCGTTCCGGTCGTCGTGCCGGCCGTGTTCTGCTGGTCAACGGCAAATTCTGCAGCGTCACGTCGCCCGGGCTCGTCGTCAAGTCGACGCTGGTAGAAACGCCGCTCAGGAAATCAGCCTGCGTCGTGTCGGTCAGACAGGCGCTGGGCGGTGCCGCGGCCAGCGAGAAGTTCTGCGTCGTCGTACCGCCGTCGGTCACGACGATCGACGATGCGGAACCTGGGAAGAACCCGGGTTTGCCCGCGGTCATCGAGGGATACGTTCCCGCGGGGATGCTGGTGAAGGAGTAATTACCGGAGCCGTCGGTAGTGGTCGATCGCGCGCCCAACATGACTGTGGCGCCAGCGATCGGCGCGCCGCCGGGGTTCACCGTGACCGTCCCTGACACCGTGCCGCCCGCTCCAACCGGCGTGCAGCCGGGGAAGGGTCCGAATACGCCGAACTTGGTCAGCCAGCGATGATTGAAGGTCTGGTCGGCCGGGTTTGCATACTCGCTCGTGTACCAGAATCTGCAGCCGTCGGGGTCGAGCGTCATGGCGCTGTAGTCGCCCCAGCGATTAATGCCGGTCTGCGAAGCCGTTCCGGTGAAGAAGGTCTGCTCGGTCAGGCTGAAGGTGTTGATCGGATCGGCGGCCAGGCGTCCGGCATATCGGATCGAGGGGAAGTCAGTGGTGGCATTCGACACGCTATAGCCCATGGCCATATTGCCGGCGCGGTCCACGGCCACGCTTGGCATCCAGCGATGAGTGACGTTCGCGCCATCCGGGTCCCATGTGGCAGCCTGCAGGATCGGCGTGGCGACGGTGCCGCCGGTGACGTTCACCTGATACCAGCGTGGCGCTGCAAATCCGCTGGTGTTCTGCCCGGCGAACGGTGTGCGAAGCCCACAACGACTCCGTGCCGCCGAAGTTCGTGTATTGGTTCTGCACCATGGCCCGTTGCGACAGTGAGTCGAGCGTCTGGGCCGTACCCGGCTGCGGGACGGGTCCGGCGAATGTGGGCCATTGATTAGCCCCGGAGTTTGGGATGTCGGGACCGGTGAAGGTCGACAGAGAGATGTTGTTCCAATCGACGTGGAACTTGTAGATGGTCAGAGCGTTGAGGAAGAGCTGCGTGGAGAGGAACAGGTTGGGCCGCCCTGGCGGAGGCGTGCCGGCCTGCAGGCGGGCGTTGCTGGGAATGACGGTGAAGTCGCCGCCCGGAACGTCGAAGGTGACGACCTTGACAGTCGGGCTTCCGGCGTACATCTGCGCCTTGTTGAGGGCCCAGACGCGTGCGGTCTTGAAAGTGGAGCCGGCGCCGAAGGTGAACATGTTCGACGACATGTAGAGGCCGTCAGTCCAGATGCCGAACTTGGGGTAATCGTTGAGGGCATCCGAGATCTGAATCGAATAAAAGTTCCAGCCGCCACTAACCGGATCGCCGGTCATGGAGACGGCGAAACACTGGAACGATGGCGCGAGGACGTTGCCGCTGATGTCGGTCAGAAAGGCGAAGTCCGAGATCATCCAGCGGTCCTCGAAGCTGTCATACAGGACCACCGGATCGCCGAAGTTGTTGGTATCGCACAGGTTGCCGAAGCTGCCCTGGCTCATGAAGGTGTTGAAGGTGAAAGCGGCCTGCTGGAAACCGTCGGATTTCCGGTAGACGCCGATGGAGGTGTTGACGGTCTGGATGTAGTTGTTCGGACCGACGTCACCGTTCGGATCGGGAGGGCTGCCGGCGCCCCAGTTGAAGCGATCGAGACCTTCGAAAACGGCGTTCGGCGCCGGGGCCGGGGCCAGGGGCCCCATGGGCCCGACCGGTAGACTCGGCTCCGGCACGACACCCTGGATCGTGACCGGATGGAACACCGGATCCGGAAGCTCGGCGCGCTCCTGTTGCACGGGTTTGGTCTGCGGCAGGGAACGCAGATCGAACCGCTTGCTGTCGGCGCGCTTCAACTGTAGTTCAATCGGCGGCCCGACGGGAATGGGACCGGGCTTCGGCACGACCGTTCCGTTATCCGAATCGGATTGCTTTCTGGCGCGATCGAGCTTCGGTGCGGGAATGGCCCCGTCACTCTCCGCCGCTTGAGCCTCAACCACTTTGGAAGTCTGCTCGTTCGCCACTTTCTTTTTGCTCTTGTGCTTCGGCGTCGCTTCGGCGATCCCGATCACGGAGGTGAATAGCAGCACGGCAAGGAGGACGGGGAGGGTGCGTTTCATGCTGTTTATCCTTTGACTGAGGTTTCGATCGAGTGTTGCGGCATGCCCACGAGAAACTGGCTGAGAAACGGGATGGACTGTGGTTTGGAAAGAAGTGCGGCGATCTTACCATCGGCCGCGGACTGCGCGAGCTCAGGCGAGCTGTAACCGGTCAGCACGATCACGCTGGCCGCCGGCTGCAGTGTGAGGACCCCCTGGACGAGATCACAACCGTCGCCATGGACGCCGCCTGTCAGATAAGGATCGACCATGACGATGTCGTAGCTCTGTTTCGCCATCATCGTCCGCGCCGAGGCAGCATCGATGGCGACGTCGACGCCACAGTTCTCCAAAAGGAGAACCTGCCGCAACGAGCCGGCGATCAGATCGTCGTCGTCGATCAGCAGAATGGACTTCGAGATCGTGGGCGTTGCGCTCATCAAGTTTGGGATAGGGACCGCCGCGCATCATGGCCGCACACCCGCGATCCGTGAATCAGCAATCCACTGTTTCCATTGTCGGTGATATGACTACGAGTCTGCGCGCAAAACGATCGAGCGAGGATGGTGGCCGAGCCTTGGGCAATCAGCGCAGCCGGCCGTGCCGGCCTACCCCCGCTTCGGCAGCAGGTCGTGCTCGATGGCGTACGCCACCACTTCGGCGTTGTTCTTCAGCCCCATCTTCGCCAGGAGCCGGGCGCGGTGCGTGGCCACGGTCTTGACGCTCACGCTCAGCTCCGCGCCGATGGCGCGGGGAGGCTTCCCGGCGGCGATGAGGCAGAGAACCTGAAACTCGCGGTCGGAAAGGCGCTCGTGCTGCTTGGAATCGGTGGCGTCGAGGACTCCAAAGGCGAGACTCTCGGCCAGCTCCGGCGTCAGGTACCGCTCGCCGGCAGCGACCTTTCGTATGGCGGTCACCAGATGCGCGCGTGCGCTGTCTTTGCTCACATAACCGGCAGCTCCCGCCTTCAGCACGCGCGTCGCGTACGAAGCCTGCTGATGCATGCTGAAGATGAGAACGGGAACGTGAGGCGCCGTCGACCGGATCTGCGAGAGGACCTCCAGGCCGGAACGGTCGGGAAGATTGAGATCGAGGATGACCAGGTCGCAGCAGCCGGCGCGAACACGTTCGAGCGTTTCCGCACCGCTGCGCGCTTCTCCCCCGACGACGATGTCACTCGTCTCGGAGACGATCTGCTTCACACCTTCGCGGACGATGTCGTGATCGTCCGCAATGAGCACTTTGATCATGTCTGGGCCGCGGGCGCCGGGATGCGCACCGAGACGATCGTACCGCGGCCGGCCACTCCTTCGAAGTGAACCGTTCCTCCGGCCAGGTCGGCGCGCTCGCGGATTCCGATCAGCCCGAGCGAATGCGGATCGCTCACCTCCTCGGCGGTGATCCCGCGGCCGTCGTCGCGAATCTCCAGCAGCAGCTCTTCGGGGCGCTGCCGCAACCGCAGCTCGACACGGCTGGCGTTGGCATGGCGGGCCACGTTCGTCAGCGCCTCCTGCACGATGCGGTAGATGGCCGTGACCGCCGGGCCGCTGATGCGCACACCCTCCTGGTCCGGCACCGAGAGCTCGCATTCGATGCCGGTGCGCTGTTCGAATCGCAAGGCCTCGGCTTCAATCGCCGCTGCCAGGCCGAGGTCGTCCAGAACGCTCGGCCGCAGCTCGGAGGAGATGCGCTGCACCGCGGTCACGGTGTCGTCGAGCGTACCCACGATCCGGCTGATCAGCCGATTTTGAAGAGGCGCGCTTGGGGACGGCGGCAACATCGCCACGAGGCCGCCGACGTCCATCTTCAACGCCGTCAGCGCCTGGCCGAGGTCGTCGTGCAGCTCGCGGGCGATGCGGGTGCGCTCCTCCTCCTGCACGAGAAGCAGGCGCTCGGACAACGCCTTCAGCTCGCGCTCCCCTTCCAGACGTCTGGCCAGCATGGCGTTGAAGGTCTCGGCCAGTTGCGCGATCTCGCGCGGTCCGGCAGCGGTGACACTCTCGAATGATCCGCCGGTCGCTGCCTCCGCCGCCCTCGAGAGTGCCGCCACCGGACGCTCGATCGCGCGAGAGAGCATCGTGGCGATGATGATCACAGCGACGACGATGATCACTCCGCCCGCGACGCCACGAAGGAAGCTCCGCCGCACCGGCTTCATGACCTCGGCGGTGGGAATGCCGACGTAGATGGTCCACCCCAGCTCCGGCACGGAGCTGAATCCGTATTGCCGCGAGACCCCGTCGACACCGGCCGCTTCGGCCGTTCCTTCCCCGCGGCGCAACGCGAAATCGGCGACGCTCATCCCGCGCGCGTTCTGTCCTGTCCAGCGACGCGAATCCGCCGACCGGGCCACGATCGTCCCGTCCCTGTCGAGAATCGTCATGACGGCATCCGGAGGCAATGATGTCGCGAAGAACTCCGGCAGTTGCACGAGAACGAGCGTGCCGCGCACGGCACCGTCGCCGCCCTTCACCGGCATTGACAGAAACGAAATCCAGCGATTGGCCATCGAGCGGATGACCGGCGTCGATGGGCGCAGTGTCCCTTCGCGCAGCCTCGCGGCGATCCACGACCGCGCCAGCGTGGACACGGGACGATCCTGAGGCGCGGGATTGGCCGAGCAGAGGAGGTTGCCGCCCTGGTCGAACAGAAGCAGATCGGCGTACTGCGGGAAAAAGTCGACGATGGCGAAGAGCGCATCGCATGGAGCGCGGTCGAGATTGCGGATGGACGGCCGGGTGGCCATGCTCTGGATGAGCAGGAGGGAGTCGGAGTGGAGCGCCCGCATGCGCGTGACCGTCGTGCGGGCGATCTGCAGTGCGGTTTCGCGCGCCTCGAGCTCTTCGCGCCGGACCTGCGCGCCGTAGATCAGGGTGAGCAGAAGCAACAGCGGCAGCGCGGCTCCGGTGACGAGAGCACCCAACCACCAGCGGATCGACAAACGGCGCCGAGGCATGGCGGGAGTCTACGGTATCGAGAGGAATGGCTGGCGGAGGCGCGTCGGAATCGAACCAACCCTTCGACGCTTCCGCGCCGAAACAACGGTTTTGAAGACCGCGGGAGCCACCAGACCCCATTCGCCTCCTCGGGTGGGAGCGTCGGGACGATAGCACGGGGTTGCGGGGTCTCGGGGTTGCTGAGTTGCTGGGTTGCTGAGTTGCTGAGAACGGTCCGGTAATGTGAGAACGTGAGATACCCAGCAACCCAGCAACTCAGCAACCCAGCAACCCTGAGACCGAGAGACCGCGCAACCCGGTAACCACACCACTCATCACCCGAAACCGACCATTCACCGGTATCGCCTTGCCGGGACCTGCCTTCTCGTCATAATCGGCCTGAATGCCGCCGCATAATGTCGCCGCGCTGGTGCATCTGGTCGGCTTTCTGACCGGGGCGGCGCTTTACGCGATGCTCTTCGCGCTGGTCCTGCGCCGGAACATGAGCGACGATCGCCTGCCGCTGGCCACGGCAATCCTCGGTTTGCTCTGGAACGTCAGCGGCCTGGCCGTCTTCGGCATCCGCGACTTCGCCGGCGGCGATCCGCCGGCATTCCTGGTGGCCACGGCCTACAGCGCCCTCGGGTTTCTGCCGGCCGTCGTCGTTCACTCCGTTCTCCGCTCGCAATCGGAGACGCGGTATCGCCGGACCGCGGCCGCCGTCATCTGGGCCTCCTACACGATGAGCACGTTCGCCGAAGCGATGATGTTCTGGGCGGCCTTTCACGGCGGCGCGGTGCCATCCGCGCCGGCTCTGCAGGCTCTGACCTGGTTTTACCTCGGACTGACCATTCCACTTTTTCTGCTTACGCGCCGCCGGACCGGCGCGGCACGCGCATGGTCGATCGTGGCGCTGGCCATCTTCGCCGTCTCCGCGCTGCATCTCAGCCATCGGGAAGGAGCGACGGAATCGTGGTACGTCGAACTGGCCGGACACCACGCCTCCATCCCGTTGATTTTCGCTATCCTCTATCAGGACTTCCGCTTCGCACTGGCCGACCTCTTTCTGAAGCGGGCGCTGGCCCTCTTCGCGCTCGTGGCCATCGCCTCGGGTCTCTACGTCGGCGTCGAGGTGCCGCTGCTGGCGCGTCACGACTTCCGGAGCGATCCGGTCGCGGTCGGCGTGTCGGTGATTCTCTGGGTCGGGCTGGCGCTGCTCTACCCGCCGCTGTGCCGTGCCGCGACGTGGATCGTCGATCGAGTCGTCCTCCACCGAGCCGACTACAAACGCCTTCGCGACGATTTCGACCGGCGCCTGGCAACGCTGGAAGAGCCGCAGGCGGTGATGAACGCGCTCGCCGGCACCTTGCGCGCGCCTCTGGCCGCGGATGAGATGCGCTGGATGGAAGGGGATGACGAGGCCGGCACGATCATTCCGACGACCGAGCTGCCGCACTACACGCTCGTCGCCGGTCCGCTGGCCGGCGGCCGGCGGCTGCTCTCCGACGATCTGGCCATGCTGGAGAGCATGGCTCTCCTGGCCGCGCGCCGCATCGACGCCATCCGCCTGGCGCGCGAGCGGTACCAGCAAAGCAAGCTGACGACAGAAGCGGAGTTGCGCGCGCTGCGGGCACAGATGAATCCGCACTTTCTCTTCAATGCCCTGAATACGATCGGCTTTCTCATTCAAACATCGCCCACGCGCGCGAAAGAGACGCTGATGAAACTGACGGCGCTCCTGCGCGGCGTATTGCGTTCCCCGGAGGCCGGCACGACGCTCGGCGACGAGATCGATCTCGTAACCGCCTACCTGGAGATCGAGCGGGCACGATTCGAAGAACGGCTGCTCATCGACATCGACGTGCCGCGCGAGCTGCGGGAGATCCGCGTGCCGGCGCTGATGATCCAGCCGCTGGTCGAGAACGCCATCAAGCACGGTATCGCCAACTGCAGGAATGGAGGCCACGTGACGATCGAGAGCCGAGCGCGGGGAGAGATGCTGACTATCACCGTCCGCAACAGCGGAGCGCGGGTGACCGATCTGGACATCGCCCGTGGCCGCAAACGCGGTGTGGGACTGGCGAATCTCGATGCCCGCCTCCACCATCAGTACGGAGCAGCGGCCACTCTGACGCTCGTGGCAACGGCGGACGAGACCCGCGCCGAGATCGTCCTCCCGATCGCGAGGCGCGCATGAGAGACCGTTTGCGGGTTGTCGTGGCCGATGACGAGAGGCCGGCGCGTTCTCTCCTGCTGTCGATGCTGCGCACCTTCGACGACGTCGAGGTGGTCGGGGAGGCTGTGGACGGAGCGGCGGCGGTGGAACTGATCGAGCGTGAGAAGCCCGACCTGGCGCTGCTCGATCTGCAGATGCCGGAGGTGGACGGCATCGGCGTGGTGCGCCTTCTGAAACGCGGCGCCATGCCGATGATCGCCTTCATCACCGCGTATGACGAGTACGCCGTCCGCGCGTTCGAACTGAACGCGGTCGACTACCTGCTCAAGCCGGTCGATGCCGCGCGCCTGCGGGAAACGGTCAGCCGCGCCATCGACCGTCTCGATCGCGATGACGCCCGCGCCGCGGCAGTAAAGAATGTCCGCTCGGCGGCGAGCGCGTTCGAAGCGGCGAGCGCGGGCCCGTTACGGCGCATCCCTGTCCGCCGCAAGAACGAGATCGTGCTCGTCCCGGTCAGCGAGGTTGCCTCGGTCATCGCGGACGGCGAGCTGATACACATAACGACCATCCGCGGCGTGAAACACACCATCGCCTACCGATTGAAGGATCTCGAGGCCCGCCTCGATCACGAGGAGTTCATCCGCGTGAGCCGCGGCATCCTGGTGAATATCAGCGCCATCACCAAAGCCACGCCGATGCCGGGCGGAATGTTCGTGCTGTCGCTGTCGAACGGTCAGGAGCTGCATACCAGCCGGTTTCATTCGCGGCTGCTAAAGGATCGCCTGTTGAAGCTGTGAGGAGTCGCGATATCAGGGACCGGTCGGCGTGGAACCCGACACCATCTCCCGGGACACTGACGCGCAGCGCATGCGCGATGGCGACGACAGCTTCCAGATTCGGTGCCTTCCTCTCACCGATGAGAACCAACTGCCCGTTTTCGACACCCGTTTCTCCACTCTCCCGAGCTAACTTCTTGATTCTACGGACCAAAACGTTTGCTTGTGGGATCAAACAGGTTGATGTGAGGATCAAACATGTTGATCTTTTTATCAACCATGTTGATCTTTTTATCAAACCGGTTGATGTACCGATCAGACAGGTTGATGTGAAGATCAAACAGGTTGATGTGCGGATCAGACAGGTTGATGTGCGGATCAAACAGGTTGATGTGCGGATCAGACAGGTTGATCTGCGGATCAAGCAGGTTGATGTGCGGATCAGATAGGTTAATTTACGGATCAAACAAGTTGATCTGCGGATCAAACATGCTGATCTGCGGGATCAAACCTGTTGATCCACGGATCAAACAGGTTGATCCGTGGATCGGTTTTGCAGAAACCAGAGTTTGTCCTACAGAATCAAGAGTTTAAAACGTGTACCTCACCCGCAGCGCCAGCATCCGCGGCGGGATCACGTGCGTTCCTCCGAACGTCGACAGGACGTTGTAGACGCCCTTCTTGTTCGTGGCGTTCAGAAGGTCCGCCTGGAGGCTGAGGGGTATGTGGTACGAGACCAGATCGCTGCCGAGAGAGAAATCGACGACCGTGCGCGGCTTGACGCGGTTCGGATCGAGGTCGGTTCCTGAATTCTCCTTGATGAAGGGTGCGGCAAAGGCATTGTCCGGATCCGCCAGGAGCGAGGCCACATCGGCACCGGTCACCAGTCCCGAGTCGTAGCGGACGTTCGTGGCCACCCAGACTCCCGAGTTGCCGAAGTCGTAGCTCAGCGCGCCCTGCGCCTGCAGCTTCTGGTCGTGGTCGATGAGGAAGGGGCCACCTGTGAGCGTGTCGACCGCGCCCGCATCGAGGAAAAGGCCTCCGGTGAGAGGTGGGACGTACTCGGCGTGCGTGTGTCCGAGCGAGAGGAACCCTCGGAAGCCGGCCGTCTTGGCCAGGTCGAGACGCATGTCCCATCCATCGAGTCGGCCCGCTTTGAATGCCAGCGGGAAGACGATGCCGGTGTTCTCGAACTGATCCTGATCGCCTGCAAATTGTGAGCGGCGCCGCCAGTAGTCGGCGTCGAAGCGCACCCGACCGCCCAGCGCCTGTTGCACGCCCACCGTGAAAGCGTTCTGCCGTTCCGAGTGGACGAGCAGATCACCACCACCCAACGCCTGAGAGTCTTTGACTGCCGGCGGCGCGAGTGCCGCTGCCGCCGCCGAGGAGCCGAACAGGATGTTCTCGTATTCGGGCGTGTACATCACCTTGTTGTACGAGGCGCGGAAAACAGTCTTCGACGACGGGATGAAATACGCGATTCCGAGGCGGGGCTGGAGCAGCGACTCGCTGATCGGCAGCGAGTTCCTGTCATACCGCGCGCCGAGGTTCGCGGTCAGGTTGCCGAACTTGATGTTGTCCTGAATGTAGGCGGCGTTGTAGCTCCCGGTGCGGCTGTCGCTGAAGTTGAATAGATGGCCGCCGCGGGTGAGGTCGTACGGCGCAAGGCTGGGGTTGTACGAGTCAGGAACGGAAGGATCGTTCAAACCGGGATCGGTGATGCCAAACGAGAATCTCTCTTTGATCGGATAGCGCTTCAGGTTGAGACCGACCTTGACCTCGTTGTTCGCGTTGGTCCAATTCCAGGCCGGAGCGATGCCGTAGTTGTTGAGCGACCGATCCGAGGCCACGATGACCGGCGTGTCGTTCGTCGTTCCGTCGAGCTTGAACTTCGAGAAACGGCCGAAGGCGACCAACTCGAGAACGGACGTCTGCGAGAGGATGCTCTGCCAGCCGAGGTTGAAGTTCTGGTCGGCGCTGCGCACGCGCTCGTTTTGCCCTGCGGCTTCCTGCGTAAATGTGTTCGGAACGTCGCGATGCGTTTCGCCGAGGAGCGCGGTGAAACGGAACGAGCTCTTTGAATCGGGCGCCTGCGTATCGAGCCGCAGAAAGCCGCGATAGGTATCACCGTGGTTGTGCAGGTTGTCGAAGTTGACGGGATCGAGGAAGCGGTCGGACTTCGACCCGTTGATGGAGCCGAAGTAGCCAAAGGTCTGCGAGCCGCCGCTCATGGAGGCACCGGCCTCGGAGGTTCCGAATTTCGATCCACCGGCGAAAACCTCGGTCTTCGGAGCTCCCGCGCCAAGGCCGGACTTCGTGGTGAGATTGATGACCGCTCCGACCTTTTCGCCGAATTCGGCGGGAACGTTGCCGTAGATGATCTCGATGCCCTGGGCGATGCCGGGATCGATCGAGTTGGAGAAGGTGACGCCGGTCTGATCGGAGATGGTCTGGCCGTCGATGACGTATTCGCTCTGGCTGTGTGCTCCCTGAAAGTGGAAGCGGCCGTTCTCGTCTTTGGCAAAGCCGGGCGTAGAAGTGACGATCTGCTCCATGGCCCGGGAGGCCACCGCCGCCGGCGCCTTGGCGATGTACGACTTGTCGATGTCGATGTGACTCTGGGAGTTGTCGGTCTCGAGCTGCGCCGCCGGCGGCTCGGCGTTCACGTCGATCGATTCGGAAACGCCCGACACCTTGAGCGTGACCGTCTCCTCGACGGCTACCGGCGAGTGAACATCGACCGCCAGATGTGAAGGTTGGAAGCCTTGCACATCGACGTGCAGCTCGTAGGGGTTGTACGGGATGTTGTTGAAGGAGAACGATCCGTCCGCCATCGTGGCCGCATCCTGCTTGAAGCCGGTGATGTCGTTGCGAAGCTGCACGACCACCCCGGCCAGCGGCTTGTTGTCAGGCCCGAGGACCTTGCCGCGCACGACTCCGGCACTGGCGGCGAAAAGAGAGGTGGGGACAAGAATCACTGCAAGGAGCAGCAGAGTGATGGCAATTCGTTTCAAGGTCGGTTCTCCTGTTGGCGCACTTGGCGCGGCGGCAGTAGATGCGCCGGGGCATGGAGCCCGAACCGCTTTTCAATGAGTGGAACGAATCGGCAGGTGAGTGGCAGCCCTGTCGAAACGACCGTCACTCCGGCGAATGAGCACCGGCCGCAGACGCAGGCGCGCTGGCTTGGTCAGAGCTCGACTCCGAATGATCTCCGCCGTCGTGGGCAACACTTGTTGGCTGGACCACTGATCGAGCAAAAACGACCGCTCATTGCCGCAATTTGAACAACCGGCAAAGAATCGCTCGCACGCCGATGTGCTCGCCGATAACGTCAGCCCTTGAATTCAGGGGACGGAATGCAAACATCGCAGACGAGACTGGATCGCGCCGGCGCGTCAACGCACACCCTCTGCGCCATTCACCGGCCACCGGAGCGAAACCGCCGATCGTCTTCTCTCCTTCTGCTGATGTTTGCAGCATTCGCGGCGACGACGCCTGCTTCAGCGCAGGCGCTAAGAGCCGCCCCCGCACCGGCTGTCGTCGTCGAGGTGGTCAGAACATTCATCGGTTTGCCATATCGCCTCGGCGGCGAGTCGGGGAGCGGCATCGACTGCTCGGCTCTGGTTCAGCGCACCTTTCGAGCTGTCGGTCTCGAGCTTCCGCGAACCGCGGCGAAGCAGTTTCGACGGGGGTGCGCCGTCGCGCGGGAAGAACTGATGGCCGGTGATCTCGTCTTCTTTCACGGGCGCAAGCTCCGCGAGATCTCCCATGTGGGCATCTACATCGGCGGAGGCCGTTTCATTCACGCGGCGCGGCAAGGTGTCGTCGTTGCCTCGCTGCAGGCCGCACATTGGGCGCGGCGATTCGCGGGCGCGCGACGGATGATCGAGGAAGCACCCGTTGCCGCCATCGACATGAACTTCTGTATTGACGGTGAGGAGCCGCATGACGTCTGACGTACGCGAACCACTCGACGGCTCCAGCGAGCTTCGGCGGATTCTCGCCAGCGATGGCTGGCGTGTCGGTATCGCTGTGATCGGGGTGGCCGTGACCCTCCTGGCGCCGAAGGGCCTGCCGGCATTGATCGCCGGCTGTCTGGTGGCCGTCGTAACCGGATATCCGATACTCCGCCACGCCATCGGGTCGCTCCTGGCGTTGCGGATGACGATGGAGCTGTCGATGTCGATCGCCATCGGCGCGGCGCTGGGTATCGGCGAAACGTCCACGGCGCTTCTCATCCTGCTCTTCGTGCTCGTTGCCGAGATTCTCGAGGAACTGAACCTCTCGCGAGGCCGGCGTGCCATGACCGATCTGGCCGCGTTCCTGCCGCGAACGGCGTTTGTGGAACGGGAGGGCGCGGTCGAGGAGATCGAAATCGCCGATCTCACCGCCGGCGACGTCGTCATCGCCAAGCCCGGCGCGCGCATCCCCGTCGACGGCGTCGTCCTGCGCGGTGCGTCCGTCGTCGATCAGGCCACGATTACGGGCGAGTCGATGCCCGCGGAAAAGAGGTCGGGTGACCGCGTCTTCGCGGGAACTCTCAATCAGACCGGATCGCTGGTCATCAACGTCGAAGCAGTCGGACGCGATACGACATTCGGCAGGATCGTGACCGCTCTGGAAAGCAGCAGCGCCTCGTCCGCGCCGATCCAGCGTCTGGCCGACCGGCTGGCCGGCTGGATCGTCGCCGTGGCCATCACTGCGGCGGTCATCACCGCCTTCGTGACGCGCGACGCCCGCGCGGCGATCTCCGTCGTCATCGTGGCCGGCGCGTGTGGTATTGCGGCCGGCACTCCGCTGGCAATCCTCGGCGCGATCGGACAGGCAGCGCGCAGGCGGATCATCGTCAAGGGTGGCCTCTGCATGGAGGAGCTTGCGGCAATCGACACGGTCGTCTTCGATAAGACCGGCACCTTGACGCTTGGCCAGCCGGCCGTCTCGAAAGTCACCGCCCACGGCTGCACCGAAGACGAGTTGCTCATCACGGCGGCAACGGCCGAACAGCATTCCGAGCATCCGATCGCCGGAGCGATTCTCGCGGAGGCAACCGCGCGCCAACTGTCGGTCGAGCCACTCGACTCCTCGGTGACGACCGACGGAGGCATCATCGGAACGACCCTCGAGCGCAGCACCGTGGTGGCCGGGTCGCGCAGGCTGCTGGAGGAAATGATTATCGGTGTACCGACCGCCCTGCGGCACGAGCGCGGAACCGAGGTCTTCGTGGCCCGTGACGGCGTTTGTCTTGGCGCCATCCTCGTTGAAGACGCGCCGCGTGAAGCGTCGCAAGAGGCCGTGCAGACGCTGCGGCGCATGAACATTCGAACGATCCTGCTGACCGGCGACACTGCCTCCGTGGCTCGTTCGATCGCGCAATGGATCGGCGTCGACGAGGTCGATGCGGAGCTTCTCCCGGCGCAAAAGCAGCGTCGTATCCAGGATCTCCGCCGGCAGGGTCATGTCGTGGCCATGGTCGGTGACGGCATCAACGACGCGCCCGCGCTGGTCGAGGCAAACGTCGGCATCGCCATGGGCTCAGGAACCGACGTGACCCGCGAGAGCGCTGACGTCGTGCTCCTCGGCAACGAGCCAACCCGCGTTCCGGAAGTGATCGCCATCGCCCGGCGCTGCCGCCGCATCGTGCTCCAGAACTTCACCGGCACGATCGTCATCGACCTGATCGGTATCGTCCTCGCGGCTGCCCGTCTGCTTCACCCGGTCTCCGCGGCCATCGTCCACGTCACATCGGAACTGCTCTTCATTCTCAACTCGGCGCGCATGCTGCCGCGTTCGAAATCAGGCCTGTAACCACACGGCCCGTTCAACGTACTCCGCGGAGTTGCACACTCATTGTGGTCGTCTGTCCCGGCCGTACCAGCACCTTCTGTGTCGCGGTCGCGAATCCGGGATGTGACACGGTGACGGTGTACTCGCCCACGGCCAGGCTGGGGAAGAGAAAGAACCCCATCCCGCCGCTCTTCTCCGGCGCCGTCCGGCTCGGTCCCTCGATCTCAACGTTCGCTCCGGGAAGCGGGCCGCCATCATTGTCGGCTACGGTTCCCACCACCACTCCTCGTTCCGAGGCCGCGAGATCGCGGACGCTGACCAGACTGAAAGACAATGCCAGTAGCGCGCTCACGATCCGAATCCTTCGCGTGTTGCTCACGAGAGTGAGCGTAGGCATTCACGCGTAAAGCCGCTCCCGATTTTCAACGAACGATCGATGTCGCCCCATGAGCGGGCGCTCAATGTTCCGGAAGGGAGATTGCCCCCGATCCAGTAGTCGCGTGGCAACTGCACGGTCGCGCCCGGCTGTCCTCGCTGGTCATGATCGAAGCGCACTGGGCAAATCGTTTCAGGTCGGTTTTCCTTCAGCGCGTTTGGCGCGGCGGCAGTGGATGCAAGTGGGCATGGAGCCCGAACCGCTTTTTCAATGAATGGAAGGAATCAGGCGTTGAGTGGGCTGGGAACAGGAACCACCGTCCCTATCGGCTTCGCGGCATCAGTCCTGCCTATGGTTTCCGGGCAATGTGCTCGGGCCGGCGCCTGTTCCACTCACTCGATGCGGACGCGACGAGTCTGGGCACGCGCGCTGGTAATGACGACTGCCGGCCTTTTTCCGAGTATCGCGTGCGCACATCTCATCGTCGACGTCGGTGTGGCGCTTCGTGCGCCCGCCTTCGCACCGCGGTCGTCGGCCATCACCTACAAGATCGACGTCTCCGACCTGGCCTACGATTCCGCGTACGGGGTGGTGATCAACGACCAGCTCGGGTCGGGCATGCACTTCACCTCGGTGAGCGGCGACGGCTGGAACTGCTCGGCGTCCGGCGGAACCGTGACCTGTTCGGCGGAGATCCTCTCGCCAGGAGTCAGCCCGATTACCCTCGTGGCATCCGCTCCGGCTTCGTCCGGCTCGATTGCGAACGAGGCTGACGTGACATCGCTTGGAAGCATCGACCCGAACGCCGCGAATGACAGAGTCACCTCGCAGACGTTCCTCTACGATCCAGCGGCCTGCAGCAGTGCCGCCGCCACTCTGCTGTCTCCGGCAGAACAGGCGATTCTTGCCGATGGCAGCGCCGTGTTGTCGTGGTCCGCCGTTCAGGCAGCGCTGGGTTATCGAGTCTGGGTCAGCGTGGAAGGTGCGTTGCCGTCGGTAGCCGGCGAGACGACGGCGACGAGTCTCACGATCGCGGCCGAACCGGGTTGGAACGAGTGGTGGGTGGAGGCGGTCATGGACCAATGCCCGACCACGCTGTCCGCGCATGGGCACTTCTTTTCGAAGGGTCCCCCGCTCCCGCTGTACCTATCGGACTTCGCGGGACAGGCCGGTGTGAGCGGGTTTAACAACGGTGCGCTCTCCGACGCGCAGTTCGTCTCCCCCGTCTCCCTGGGCATCGACATGTTCGGGACGATGTGGGTCGCCGACATGGGTGCGTCGACGATCCGGCGGATCTCGAAAGGCACCGTGGCGACGATCGCCGGAGAGCCAGGCGTTCCCGGATCCACTGATGGGCCCGCGAGCGCAGCGGGGCTCAATCACCCTCGTGCTCTCACCGTGGGCCCCGGCGGAGGAACCGTCTACATCGCCGACACCGACAATCAACTGGTCCGCGTGCTCTACCCCGCCGGGAATGGCATCTTCTTCGGGCCATTCATGGCAACCATGGCAGGTTCACCGGGACAGCAAGGGACGACCGATGCGGTCTCCGACAAAGCGAGGTTCACGTCGCCGGCGGGAATGGCCGTCTCTCCGAACTACACCATTTATGTCGGCGATACCGGCACAGACCGTATCCGGCGTCTGACCCAGCTCTCCTCGGATGTCCAATCGGTCGCCGGCACCGCTTCGACGGCGGGTGCAAACGATGGCCCCGCCAGTACCGCGAGCTTCAACGGACCTACCGGTGTTGCCGTCGATGCCGGTGGCAACATCTTCGTGGCGGACACCGGCAATGACCTCATCCGCCGCATCGGGATTGACGGCGTCGTCAGCACCGTCGCCGGAGCGCCCGGCGCGGCGGGATTTGTCGACGGAGTCGGCTCCGTGGCGCGCTTCAATCATCCGACAGCGCTGGCCTTTGACACTCTCGGCAACCTGTTCGTGGCGGACACCGGCAACCATGCCATCCGTCGCATCGCCCCTTCGCATCTTGTCTCGACGTTGATCGGCACCGGTGCTCCGGGACACAGGAACGGCGCCGGAACATCTGCCATGCTCAACTCCCCTAGCGGGATCGCCTTCGATCCTTCCGGCTTGCTGTACATCGCGGACAGCGGGAACAACGTGATCCGCGTCGCTACGACGACTCCGCCCGCGCCCTCCCAATCACTGCCTCGCCGGCGCGCCACCAGGCACTGATCACATGCTCATGTCTGCGCCGAGGCGGAAACGCAGATAGACGATCACGCTGTGCGGATGTGCACCGTAGAACCCGCGAAGAATCGTCGGGAAGATGTAGCTCGTCACGTTCGCGCCGAGGCCGGTCGTGCTGGTGGCGGCCCGAATCAAATCAAACGTATAGCCGGCGGTATAGGCCTCAACCAGAAAGACGCGAACGGGAAGGGCGGGGCGCGGTACGACCGTGAGAATCGGATGCGGGAACAGCTCGTCTTTGTCGACCGACTCCGCGCGGATGGTCAGATGGTTTCGCGAAAAAAGCCGCAGATTGCTCTCCACGAGCCAGGCGTTGAGCTCGCGGTCATGGACTTCCTTGTAGACGTGGCCCCACCCCAGCGTACTGCTCCAGGCCAGGGCCGAGCGTTGAAGAGAGTAGCTGAGCGACGCCGTAGTGCGCGTTGCGTAGCCGGGCTCGATCCGTTCCGGCTTTGTCAGCCAGGCGTGCGAAACCTGAAAGTCGAGTGACCGCGCCGGCCGGATGCGCAGCCTCGCGGCCCAGGAGTTGATCGGCCCACTCTCGATGTTCCAGCGGTTCTCGTCAGGCTCCCCTCCGTGAAACGTGCTTGTTTCGAGCGTGACCGGTCCCTCGGTCACGCCAGCGGTGATCACGTCATAGGCGATGTGCGTCGAATCCTCGAAGTGATGGCCGATCGGAGCCTGGGGCAACTCCATGGCCGACTCGCGGTGGGGAAAGGCGACCGGACCGATCGCGGGATCGCCGACCGGCGCAAGGTAGAGATAGCCGGTGGCGCGTCCGACCGGATGCACGTATTCGGCGGCGAGCTCCATGAAGAAATCATGCGGGTGCTGCCCATCGATGAGCTGTTTGCCGAAGGCGGTCTCGCCGGTCTGAAAGAGCTCGGGATACTTTCGCTGCGAGATCGTGGCGGGCTCGAGACTGAGCATCGTGCGAAATGCCAGCGTTCCGCCGGCGAGGGGCCGGGAGGCCGTCCCCATCATCCAATTCGTCGAGAACGTCTTTTCCCCGCCACGCGGTCCTGAGTCGTTGGCGTGATCGAGAAATGCTTGCGCGTGCAGAGCCAGCGTCCACCTGCCCGCGGAGGTCATGAGCATCGACATCGGCGCCGCGTCCGGATTTCGTCCCGTCCCCGATGCCTGCGCCATCGGGAGATCGCTCGTTTGCGCGCGCAGCACGGTTGCACCGGCGATCAGCACGAATGCAATTCGTTTCACGGTCGGTTTCTCCTGCGCTCGGGCGAGGCGGCAGCAGATAATAGCCTCGGCGGGAAGCCCGAACCGCTTTTTCAATGAACGGAACGATTCAGCCGGTGAGTGGCCTGGAAACAGGAACGACTGTCCCCGTCCACTCCTCGCGAGCAACGTCGGGTCAGTAGGCGAACCTCCGATCGACCTGGACGGATATCACGCGCGCTTCGTTGTAATGCGTCCCTCCGAACGTGTTGCTCTGGTCGAGCAGGTAGCGCTTGTCGAAGAGGTTCACGGCGGTGAGCTTGAGTGACCAGTGGTTCCAGCGGGTGCCGGCGGCGAGGTCGAGCGTCGCATGGCTCGGAAGGTGAGCGGGGCCGTCGCCATCGAGGAAGCCGGAACCGTAGTTGAGATTTCCGCCGATCCAGAAGTCGCGCGGCAACTGCACGGTCGTACCGGCGCTGAGCGTCTGTCGCTGGTCATGATCGAGGAAGAAACGACCCTCTTCCGGCGGCGTGAAGTCGGTGAGTCCTCCGGCCACGCCCCCCTCGCCTTCAACCGTCTGATGCGAATAGGCAAAATGAACGCGCGCGCCGCCGGCGAGCTGAGAGGACTGCACCGACGTCTCGAAGCCGTGGATGAAGACGCGGTCGATCGTGAGCGGGAAGAAGATGTTCGAGTTGCCGAGGACGTCGTGATCGAAGAAGTTCCGGGCGTTCGTGCGGAATGCCGCGGCGTCGACCGTCCAGCCGGCGAGGGGGATTCCGATCCCGACTTCGGCCTGACGGTCGCGCTCGCCGTGCAGCGGGAGGAAGCCGAAGCCCTGATCGATCGCAAACTGGAGGAGCGGACCGGAGATGGTCGAGAGCGGCGGCTCCTGATAGTAGGAGCCGTATGACGCGCGAAGGACAGCACTCGTGCCGGGCAGGTGGATCGATACACCGGCACGCGGGCTGAGCGCCGATTCACGCAGTCCCGCACGAAAGCGCGTGTAGCGCACTCCCGCTCTCACCGTAAGCCAGGACGAGGCGTTGTACTCATCCTCGGCGAATAGCGACTCCACGTTCCCGCCGACCTTCTGACTCTGCGACAGCGCCACATCGCTGCCGTCGTTCGCCCGCAGGCCGAAGAGCGTGGAATCGCGTTCACTGAATGAGAATGCGCCGATACGGGCCTCATTCCGGCCGAGCGTGAGCGCGTAACGCAACTGCCCGCCGGCGTAGCGGGAAGAGCGGTGATCCGTGGTCACGATGGGATCTTCCGCGCCGCCATCGAAGCGCGCGGCGTTCGCGTGGAAAAACGGCGCGATGGTGAGCAGCGAATCGGGAGAAAGAACGCGCACCCACGAAAGATTGACGAACGTATCCTCTTCCCGTTCGCGGTCGCGCACCCCCGCGGCCTGCAGCTCTTCGTCATTCGGGATGTCGTAGCGATCGGCGCGGGCCGAGGTAACCACGCGAAACTGATCGACGTCGTTGGGAAGGAAGATCAGTGAGGCAAAACCGCCGTAGCCGCTGGCGCCATCGTTGATGATCCGTGCCACCGGCGTCTCCAATCCGGCGTCGGTCCGATTGGCATTGGCGCTGACGTAGTAGGCAAAGCGCTCGGTATGGCTGCCGAGGTTCAGTTGATCGTTGGTACTTCTGCGGGTTCCGTAGCCGAGGAGGAGGTGTCCTTCGTTGCTGCGCTCGAAGCCGGAGCGCGGGATGACGTTGAAAACGGCGTAGGTACGATCGCCATACTCGGCCGAGTAGCCGCCCCGCTGCACTTCGAGAGACTCGATGTCTTTCGGGTCGAATTGCGGGCCGACGTTGCTGGCGATGTTCGTGTTCGGAACCGGCACGCCGTCGATCATCCACCCCACCTGATGGCCGCCGCGGATATGCAGTTGATCGTGGACCATGTACGCACCGGGAACAAAGTCGGTAATCATTGACAGACTGTTCGAGCGGTCGGCCCCCGGCACCTCGGCGATCGCCTGGCGGGTCACGGTGCTCTCCGTCGTCGATGAGCGCGGATCGACGGCGGCCGTCGTGGCCGTCACCTGCACTTCCTCGCTCACCGCCGCAAGCGGCAAATCGATCGGCACGTTCAGTACCGCACCCGAATTGAGGATGAGTGTGCGTGAGGAAGAGGCCAGTCCGGAGGCCTGTACCAGCAACTTGTAGGAACCAAATGGAACGGCCGCGAATGAGAACGCGCCGTTTGCGCCGGTCTTCAGTGCACGGCTCCACTGCGCCGTTTGTGATTGCAGCGTTACCGCGGCGCCCGTCACGGGACGACCCTGGACGTCTCGCACCGTGCCGCGGATCGTGCCGAAAATCGTTGCCGATAGGCTGCTTGCGATGAGCAGAAGAACAAGGATGAAAAAAAGAGAGCGTCGCGCGCTCACGCGCGAGCACGAGGAAATCATCAGAACCCTCCTCGGTCTGAATCTCGATGTCGATAGAAAGGGATTCAGGCGCTTCGAGGAGGCGGGATATCCGGCGGAGTATTCAGCGCATTCGGCAGCGCATCGGAAGAAGGCACGAAGAGCCGGGCGACGGAAGCCCGCCATGCTCGAACGGGAGATACGGTCAGCTTCGACGGTTCACGGTTCTGCTGCGAAAGGAGGAATTGCGCGGACGTGCCCGCATCCGACCGATCCATCGAACAGGAAGTGCTTTGGCCGCAAGTGCGGTGGCTGGGCTGTCTGAGCGGGCATGCGTTCTTCGACATGGCCGCGCAGCAGCAGCTCTTCGTCATCCGCGCGGCGGCGTACGCGTCCGCAAAGAGCAGAGCGATGCTGAGAGCCAGCAGCCATCCCGCGGTGAGGCGCATCCAATGGGATGGTACACCGCAACAGACACCACGAAAAAGGGGAGGGCGCTGAGCCCTCCCCTTGATCTGCGTTGCAGAGTGATAAGGCGCTATGGCGTGGTGACGATCACGTCGTCGATGTACACATCGTTGCCGAATACGCTGATGCCGAGGAAGCCTAATTGGACAGTCGTTCCCTTGTAGGCGGTCAGATCGATGGTGTGCTGCTTCCAGCCCGTTGAGCCGTCGTAGCGGTTGATGGCGGTGCCGACGTTCGCCCAGGTACCGGTCGAGGCCTGCACCTGAACGCGGTCCGCGTCGGTCGAAAAACCGGTGTCGTGATACACCCAGAACTTCAGGGTGGCCGTGGTGGCCGTGCCCGGGATGGCGAAGCCGGTTGTCTGATAGATCCGCGTCTGTGAGCCGCTCGCGGAATCGAACGAGTTGAATCTGGCGAGACTGCTGCCGCCGTGCGGCGCGTTCGTCGGATGGGTGCCGGCCGTGACGATGGTCCAGGCGCCGGCCGTGCCGGAAACCTGTACGGTGGCCCAGCCGGTGAGGCTCTCGAAACCGTTGGAGAAGAGCGTCGTAGGACCGCTGCAGCTGGCTGTGAAGTTGGTTCCGGTCACGTTCGCGCCGGTGATCGTCACGGAGCTGCTGGCCGGCGTGAAGGTGCAACCGCTCTTGCTCGGAGTCACCGTGTAGGTGCCGTTGGCCAGTCCGGCGATGGTGTAGTTGTTCGAGGCGTCGCTGGTGGCGCCCTGCGATCCGGCGGTAACGGTTGCGCCGGGAGTCCCGGCGCTGCCGGAGATCGAGAAGGTGGCCACCGGCGTCGTCACCGTGCCGGTGATGGTGAAGTTGCCGGCAGTGTAGCCATTCACCCCGACCCACCAGGTGCCGGCGGCCGGGTTGGTCGCCGAGCAGGTCTCGTTACCGGACGAGGTGTACGGCCGGCAGATGTATGCGGTCAGGGTGGGCTTGGCGTTGAATTGTGTGTAGATGTCGACGTCGCTCGTGGCGCTGGTCGTGGCGAACGTCAGATTCGTGGCGCCCGCGGGGACGGTGATGAAGTAGTACTTCCACGCGTTCAGGGCCACGCTCTGGCCGGTCAGCGCGACGCCGCTGGTGAGCTGTGTGTCGCCGGTGCCGCACGAGGCGGTGAAGTTCGCGACGACGTTGGAGGAGGTGATCGTCACCGAGCTCGAGACGGGCGAGAAGGTGCAGCCGGACTTGCTCGGCGTGACGGTGTAGGTGCCGGCGACGAAGCCCGACATGGTGTAGTTGTTCGAGCCGTCGCTGGTGGTGGAGGAGGTTCCCGCGGTGACGGTTGCGCCTGAGGTGCCGGCGTTGCCGCTGATCGTAAAGGTGGGTGCCGTGCACGAGGCGGTGAAGTTGATCCCCGTGACGTTGGCTGCCGTGATGGTGACGGAGCTGGAGACCGGCGAGAAGGTGCAGCCGCTCTTGCTGGGCGTCACGGTGTAGGTGCCGGCGGCGAGGTTGGCGATGGAGTAGTTGCTGGACGAATCGCTCGTGGCCGATCCCGATCCGGCGGTGACGGTGGCTCCGGTCGTCCCAGCGTTGCCTGAGATCGAGAAGGTGGGAGTGGTCGACGTGGTGATCTTCGCCGTCCAGACCTCCTCACTGGCGTTGTTGCGGCGGTCCGTCCAGGTGGGGAAGAACGCATTGCCGAAGCCGGAGATGCTGTTGTAATCGCCGAACTGGTTGCCGGAATCGGCCCCGGCGGTGGTCTCGTCGGTCATGGCTGTCGTGACCTTGACAGCCGGGTCCCACGTGACACCGCCGTCCGCCGACATCTGATAGTAGAGATCGACCTTCTTACGGCCCGCGTCGGCCACCGTGTCGTAGTAGATCGCGCCGAGGTTGCCGTTGGTCTCGTCGACGGCGAGAAACTGGTTGAACTGGTCATTGAGCCCGCTCTGGTTGTTGAGCTTTACGCGGGCGCTCCAGGTGGCGCCGCCGTCGGTGGAGCGCGCGAACCAGACGCGCGTTTTGCAGGTCGAGGTGGTGCTGGTGCCGGGCTCGTTCGCGGCCGTGGTGCAGCCCGTATCGCCCGAAAGGTCGGTCCAGAGGGCGTAGACGTTGTTCGTCGTGCCGTTCCTGTATGTGCCGCCCGAGACGTAGAGAAGAATCCTGCGACTGGCCATTGCCGGCACGCCGATGTCGTACGAATCGAAGGTGGTGACGAGCTTCACCGGGGTGGCAAAGCTGGTGCCGCCGTTCGTCGACTTCACGACGAAGATGCCGCGCGAGCCGGTGTCGGGAAAGAATCCGAACACGTCGCCGGCGGAGTTTGTCTTCACGTCCGCGCCGATGCAGGTGCCGGTCGCCGAGGCATCGCTCACCTGGATGGGAGTGCCCCAACCCGCGGAGGTACGGTGGTTCATGAAGGCGGGGTTTCCGTTGTGCCAGATGACGTAGTTGTTGTTCGCAAACGGCGAGGACGCGCTATGGTCGATCCACTGCATCTGCTTGTCGGTGTTCGTCTGGCTTCCGGAGATGGTTCCATCGAACGTCCAGGTCGCACCGCCGTTGGTCGAGCGGTAGGACTGGACCTTCAGCACGGTCTGGCCGGAGTTGATCCCCATCGTCGTCGACCAGGCCGTGCCATCCGAGCTCCAGTCGACAGTCGGATCGGAATGGAACGAGTCGCCGCTGGCGAGCGGCAGGTTCGTCTGACCCCACGTCACGCCGCCGTCGCTCGAGTAGTACTCACCCTGGGTACCGGAGCCGCTGATGTTGTTCGAGGCAGCGATGATCTTGCTCGGGTTCCAATAGTTGATGCGGATGTCCGACTCGCTGCGAGGAGCTGTTTGCGCTCCGGACTCGCGGACATTCGTTCCAGCGCTGGCCGAGAGGGCGACGATGGGCCCGAAGCGTCCCATTGCGAACGTGGGCACGACTCCAGCCGTTTCATCCTCGTCGAGATCGCCGAACGAACGTCCCGGTGCCATGCTGGCCTCGGGAGGACCCGGCTGGAGGTCCTGGTGGCTCATCATCCATTCCAGGATTTCCTTCAGAACCAGGGGATAGCCGCCCGACTTGTCGTTGTCGTTGTCATAGTTGGCTTCGGGATGTCCCTTGCGCCAGTAGACCTTGAGCCAGGGTGGAACGATCGGATCGTCCGCGTCTTTGTCTTTGAGCTTGGAAAAGTCCTGGTTATTCCGAATCAGCTTGTCCAGAGCACTGCCGGGATTCGCGTGGGCCTTCTTGAGTTGTTCGTCAACCGAGGGAAACTTCTTCGCTTGCCCCGGAGGCGTGTTGGGAGGTCCCTGGGCAAGGGCAACCGTGGCCAGGAAAAGAGAAACGACGACCAGCAGGAGAGAGATCTTCTTCACTTACATTCCCTTCGTAAACCTTAAATTTTGAGGCGAATAGGGCTGAGCTAGATCAAGAGCTGTGCCGCCCCAAATCGAGGGGTTTCGCGCCTTTTTGGTAGCTTTCCTGACCCGCTTCGATGTTACAAGGAGGTCACAATCTGAACCGTGGTGCGGCGAATGACCCACATCGAAGACCCCTCACGAAGTTTCCGGAGCGCTGGCGTCTCTCGCCGGCGCTCCGGGCCGTAAACCTCTTGACTGCGCTTCACGATCGGAGCACGACAGTCGACCGGATCTCTGATTTGTTAGAATGATGGGTGATGAAAGCCACGCTCGATCAAGTTGAGAACGAAGCGTCCGAGTATTTCCATCGCGTAATCGGTGGCGAGACCGTCGTCGTATATCAAGGGGAGCGGCCAGTGGCGGAGATCCGGCCCTTTACGGAAACCGAGGCGCTTCGGCCGGTGGGACTTGCCGCGGGCGAGTTCGTGGTCCCCGACGACTTCGACGATCCGCTTCCAGACGACGTACTCGACGCCTTCGAGGGTCGATGAAGCTACTCCTCGATACGCACGCCTTCCTCTGGTACATCAGCAATGATCCAAAACTTCCGCGGTATGCGCTCGACGCAATCCGCGACAAATCCAACGAGGTCTACCTGAGTGTCGTCTCCGTCTGGGAGGCTTTAGTCAAGAATCAAACCGGCAAGCTTCCGTTGCCCGCGGCCGCTGATGAATACATCAACGCGAGCAGGATTGCGCATCGAATCGCAGATCTCGCCCTGGACCGGGAAGCGGTTTCGAACCTTCTTTCGCTGCCAGCGCACCATCGTGACCCATTCGACCGGATGCTGATCTGCCAGGCATTGGCCCACCAACTGACCATTGTGACCAATGACGAATTGTTCCGTCATTATCCCGCGGCTGTGTTGACGCCCTCCTGACACACCGCTCGGGATCAGCCCCGTCTACGCATCCGCCCGATCACTTCATCGATCGAGAAGAAGCCGGGGCCGAAGGCGAGGATGAGGAGGGCGACGAGGAGGTAGAGGAACGGGGCGGCGCTGGTGAAGGCGTCCTGGTCCTTGAAGAAGTTGACGACGGCGTCGTGGTCGGCGGTGAGGTAGGCGACGATGAAGTTGACCGTCAGTGGAATGCAGATCAGCCGGGACGCCAGGCCGAGGATGAGAAGCAGGCCGCCGACGCATTCGAGCGAGGCGACGAAGTGCGCGTTCGCGGCCGGCATCGGGACGTGAAGGTGCGTGAGGAAGTCGATGAAACGATCGATGTTCTCCAGCTTCCCTTTTCCGGTCTGGAAGAGCCCCCAGCCGAACAGCAGGCGAAGCACCAGCAGGAGCGGGCTGCGCAGCCTGTCGAAGCATCGCGACATGGCCAGGTCATACCAGCGGACCAGTGTACGGAACATGAGCCTCCTTAATGGACCTCGATGGCGGCGAACAGGCCCGCGGCGCTCCAATCCCGAAACCAGGTGAACAATTCATCCTGTTCGGGCAGGCGGCGGAAGCTGCCATGGAACATGGTAATCGCGCTTCCGATGGTCTCGCCAGCCTTGAGAAATCCGAGGAACGTGAAGGCCTCGCGCGTGAGCGGCATCCGGAAGACACCGTAGTCGCGGCGGTGAACGGCAATCCACGTCTTCCGGCGGCGCGGCTTGATGGTGCGCTCCTCCCGCCAGGCCTGAAAGGCTTCATTGACGTCGTAATCGGCGGCGACCAGCCGCAGCGCTGGAATGGGGATGATGCGCGCGTCGGCGATCTGCTCCGGCGCGATCGAGGAGATGGCATCGCCCGGCAGCGGCTCGGTTTCGTCTTCGTCGAAGACCTGCGTCATGGCCAGCTCGAGGCTGGCCAGATCGCGCAGAAAAACATGACGCCTCATCTTCGACGCGGCAATGAACTCCGGCAGCGCATCGCCGAGCCGGTTCAGCGTGTAGCTGCGCGAGGGAAAGCGAAGGACGTACGCGCGGACCAGCTCCTCGAACGTCTCTTCGCCGAGGATGTGCGCCAGCGCGCCGTAGTCGACGCCGAGCGCCTCGATCATCCGCAGCATGTACATGCCGTGGTAGATGCCGACGCGCTGGATCGGCTGCAGAGTGGCCGAGGGGAGGATGACCGTTTCGACGCCGATCGACGCTTCATCCGCCGCCTCGTAGACGTCGCCGTGATGCGTGACCACGGCCTGCATCCATTCCTGCAGCGGCGCGAGACCGACCGCGCCGTCAGACGGCGGCATAGACGACCTCCACACTCCGGAACTCCTCCGCCTTCCGCGCCTCGGCGTGCACGGTCTCGAAGTCGGGGATGTCGGCATCCCACTCCATCAGCGTCGAGACGTTCCCGATTCGTTCGCAGGCGCGGCCGTACAGCGACCACACCTCGTCGATGACGAAGTCGTTGTGCGTGTCGATGATGTGCGTGCCGTGGTTCTGGTGCCCGGCAAGGTGAACCTGCACGACGCGGTCGGCGGGGATTGCGTCGACGTAGACGTTGGGGTCGAAGCTGTGGTTGAAGGAGCTGACGTAGATGTTGTTCACGTCGAGCAGCAGCCCGCAATCGGCCTCGGCGGCCAGCTCGGCCAGGAAATCCCACTCCGTCATCGTCGAGGTCGTGAACTCGACGTAGGACGACGGGTTCTCGACGACCAGCGGCGTCTCCAGAAAGTCGGAGACGACCTTCACCCGCTCGGCCGTATGCCGCAGCGACTCGGCGTTGTACGGCATCGGCAGGAGATCGTGGACGTTACGGCCGCTGACACCGGTCCAGCAGAGGTGGTCGGAGATCCAGCGGGCGTTGACGGACTTCGCCAGCGCCTTCAGTTTTCGGAGGTAGTCGAAGTCGAGCGGGTCGGTGCCGCCGATCGAGAGCGAAACGCCGTGCAGCACGATGGGGTAGCGCTCGGCGACTTTCTCGAGCACGTAGCGCGGACGGCCGCCCGTATCCATGTAGTTCTCGGAGAGGGCCTCGAACCAATCGACGTCAGGCTGCGCTCCCAGGATGTGTTTGAAATGAACGGTGCGTAGCCCCACGCCGATACCGAGGTCAGGGAAGTGGAATCGATTCATTGGATGTCCGTTGGAGATGCGGGACAGGCGCCGGGCGACGCCTGTCCCGCGAGATGCGTATGGATTTACGACTTCGCGGGAGCCGGCGGAACGGCGCAGGAACCTTTGCCCTTGCACTCGTTCTTGCCACCCTGACCCTGACCCTTGCAGGCGTTCTTGCCGGCGCAGTCGTGTTTGTATGCCTTCGACGCGCAGCCGCCCTTGCCCTTGCAGGAGTTCTTGCCGGCGCAGCCGTTGTCGCCGGTCTTGCAGTTGCCGTGGCTCTTGCACGAGTTGAGGCCTTTACAGGCATGCTTGTCGGCCGCCGCGGGCGTGTCGGCCATCTGGACGGCCTGCGAGGACTGGTTGAACGAGAGCGTGTTCGACTTCGCCTGGTCGGCACGCAGGGTTGTTCCGGCGCTGAGGCCGGCGATGACACCACCGAGAACGAGATACTTGGCCAGATCACGACTATTCATGGAACTCTCCTCCTAATTTTGTTTGGACAACGAATGAGATACGTTTACGGCAACCGACTGGATGCGACCCCCCCACGAGACGGCTCCCCCTGGCACCTCGGATGCAGTTTCCTGCACCTTGATGAGACGCGGTCTCGCTTGGTTGATTGCCGGGATTGTAGCGCTATCGGCCACGGGTGTGCTCGCTGATTTTCGGGACGACCGCCGGGTCATGACCGCCGTCGACCAGGATCCGCTGGTGTGCACCCAGGGCGTCGTCGAGGTCCGAACGCCGTCAGGGGCGCTGACCGCCGCGCAGATCGATGAGTTCGCCGCGCTCGCCGAGAAAGGGGTTGGCGACATCGCGAAATTCACCGGGGTCGATCCGCCGCGGCAGCGCATCGTCATCTATCTTTCCCCGGGCGTCGAGATGTCGCACACGTACACCGGCTCCTCCCGGCACCAGCCGCGCGTCTTCATCGACAGCAATCGCGTCCCGGATCGGACGGCTCCCTATCTCCACGAGCTCGTGCATGCGGTCGTCGGCGACGGCGGCCCGACGTGGCTGGAAGAAGGATTCGCGGAGTGGGTGGCCTCGTCGGTGGCGACGAAGTACGGCGGCTACTACGCGCCGGTGATGACCGCCGCCAACGACCGGATCGATGCCCAGGCACGCCTGGTGATCGCCCGCTCGCGCGCCGCGGGCGAGACGCGGACATGGTTCGGTACGGATGACCCGCAGTGGTCCTCGCAGCACGAGCGCCGCACGTTCTACATCCTGGCCCACTCCTTCACGAAGTTCCTCGCCGACACCCTCGGCACAACCCGCCTGGTCAGCATCCACCGCGCGGACGATGTTCAGGCACTGGCGCGCGTCTCCGGGGTGTCAAACGCGGAGTGGGAACGGCGGTGGCTGGCGGAGTTGGGCAAGGGTGAGGCGGTCGCGTCGGGGCGTTGATCCGCAGATGACGCAGATGTACGCAGATGAAGACGGGTTTTATCTGCGTTCATCTGCGCCATCCGCGGATACGTTTCTTTAGTCCCCCTTAACGCCATCCTGTGTTTCACTACTTTGTACCTGATGCGCCGAACCAACCGATTGATCACCTGGATCGCCGCGCTGGGCTTGCTCGCCTTCGTCACCGCGGCGGGCAGCGCCTTGCGGCTCAATCCGAACACGGTCGGCTTCGCGTATCTCATCGCCGTCCTCCTGATCTCGGTCTGGGGAGGGCTGCTGGCGGGGACCGTGTCGTCGGTCGTGGCGACGCTCTGCTACAACTTCTTCTTCTTTCCGCCGCTCTACACCTTCACGATCGCCGAACCGGCCAATTGGTTTGCGCTGATCGCGTTTCTCGTTGCCTCGGTGACGGTAAACCGCCTCGTCATCGCGGCACGGGTGCAGGCGGAGAAAGCGGAGCAGCGGCGCATGGAGCTGGAGACGCTCTACGGATTGAGCATCGATCTCTTCACGGCCACCAACCGCGTCGGCGCGCTCGGCGAGGCCGCCGGTCGCGCGCTGCAACTCCTCGGCGCGCGCGCGGGCGGGCTCGTTCTCTTCGACGGCAGCCCGTTCCGGCAGAACGTGATCTCCTGGAGCGGCGACAAGCCGGACGAGATCGAAGATCTGATCGCCGGCGTCGGCCGGCACAAGGAACCGCTGGAGTTCCCCTCTCCGCTGGGACGCGACGTTTACCTGCCGCTCATTGTCGGGGGAAAGACCACCGGCGCGCTGGTGGCGCGCGGCACCGAGGCATCGCAGCAGGCGCTGGTATCGGCATCGAGGCTGGTGGCGCTGGCGGTGGAGCGGGAGCGGTTCATGGAAGAGAACGCGCACGTGCAGGCATTGCGCGAGAGCGAGTCGCTCAAGACCTCGCTGCTGCGGGCCATCTCGCACGACCTGACCACGCCGATCACGGCAGTGTCGATCCGGACCGAATCGATCCGGCGGCGCGCCGGAGCCGACAGCGAGCTGATCGAGGACGTCGCGGCCATCACCGAAGAAACCGCCCGTTTGCGGCGCCGCATCGACAACCTCCTGGCCATGGCGCGGCTGGAGGCGGGAAAGGCAAAGCCGCACCGCGAACCGACGCCGCCGGCCGATCTCTTCCGCGCCACCCGGGAGAACCTCCCTATCGTCTTCGGCGCGCGGCCGATCACCGTTCATGTCGAACCGGACTGCCCCGACGCCTACGTCGATCCGTCGCTGGCGCTGGAGATCCTGGTCAACCTCGTCGAGAACGCGCATCGCGTCTCGCCGCCGAACGCGACGATCGAGCTGGTGGCGCGCAAACATCCGTTCGATAAGGACAAGATGCGCATCGAGATCCTCGATCGCGGTCCCGGCCTGCCACCCGGGGTGGTCGATGCGGACGGCAACGTCGCCACGGAGACCACCGACCTCGCTCAGCGTGGCCTCGGCCTGGAGATCGCGCGCGGTCTGGCCGCCGCAAACGGCGGCAGTATCGGCCTGGCGCCGCGGCCCGGCGGCGGTACCATCGCACGCGTCGATCTTCAAGCGGCCTTGCTGCCGCCCGAGGAACGCGCATGACGATCTCCAATGTCATCCTCATCGTCGATGACGATCCGGCCATCCGCGATTCGTTGTCGAAGGAACTGCGCGCCGCCGGCTACGCGACGGTGACTGCGACCGACGGCGCCGAGGGGATGAGCGCCTTTCAATCGCATGTCCCTGACCTCGTCCTGACCGATCTGGCCATGCCGCGCTCAGACGGATTCGAGCTCATCGCCGGCATCCGGGCCACGTCGCGCGTTCCGATCATCGTCCTCTCCGTCCGCGGCGCCGATCCCGATAAGGTCCGCGCCCTCGACCTCGGCGCGGACGATTTCGTGACCAAGCCCTTCTCGATGGCCGAGCTGCTGGCGCGCGTGCGCGCCCAACTGCGGCGCACGGCACCGCCATCCACCACGCTCACCTTCCCCGACCTGACCATCGAGCTCGATCGCCGCCGCGTCGTTCAGAGCGGACGCGAGGTACGACTCACCCCGACCGAGTTCTCACTCCTGGAAGTACTGGCCACCAACGCCGGCAAGCCGATGTTCATCGAACAGATCATCACCCGCGTCTGGCGCTCCGCCCCTAGCACCAGCGCCGACACCGTGCGTGTGCACATGAGCTCCCTGCGCAAAAAGATCGAGCCGAATCCGTCCGAACCGCGCTACATCATCACCGAGCCGTGGGTGGGCTACCGCTTTATCGCGGAGCCGATTTGAAAAGCAGAAGGCAGAAGGCAGAGGGCAGAAGTAGAGGCGGCAATGGACCTTGTTGAACGAACTCGTGATTTTGCCCTTCGCATGATTCGGCTTTCGTCCGCACTGCCATCCAATCGAACTGCGGACGTGATTGCGAGGCAACTTCTGAGATCGGGGACATCGCCCGGCGCACACTTCCGCGAGGCGCTGCGTGCCAGGTCGAAGAGTGAGTACGTTGCCAAACTAAACGGCGGCCTGATGGAGTTGGAAGAGACACTTTATTGGCTGGAAATCGTAGAGGGTGCGAAGTTCATGACCTCGCAAAAGCTCGAACCGCTGAAGACGGAGACAACCGAACTCATCGCGATCTTCGTCTCCCTGATCAAGAAATGGAGAGGTAAGTAGTCCAAAACCACTTCTGCCTTCTGCCTTCAGCCCTCTGACCTTTCGAAAGTCTTAATCCACTCTTAAGCATTTCACACGGCACTCAGTCGATAGAGTCGCAAGCCCGTACGTGAGCGACCTTCATCCGGAGAAATCGGCGATTCAACGTGTGCGGCGGATGATCGTCGGTCCGCCGCGGGACGTGAGTGATCCAAAGATCTTTCACCACGTCTCTCTCGTGGCGTTTCTGGCGTGGGTGGGGCTCGGCGCGGATGGGCTGTCATCGTCAGCTTATGGTCCCGAAGAAGCCTACAAAGCGCTCGGGCCGCACTCGCACCTGTCGATCATGCTCGTGGCCATGACCGCGGTGACGATCGCGGTCATATCGATCGCCTACTCGAACCTCATCCAGCACTTTCCCGGCGGCGGCGGTGGATACCTGGTGGCCACGAAGCTCCTCGGGAGCCGCGTCGGCGTCGTATCAGGGTGCGCCCTGCTCGTCGACTATGTCCTCACCATCACGGTATCGATTGCCAGCGGTTGCGATCAGCTCTGGTCGTTCCTTCCGCCGGCGGCGGCACCCTACAAACTGCTCACGGAATTCATCATCCTCCTGATCCTCGTCGTTCTGAATCTACGCGGCGTCAAGGAATCGGTGAATGTCCTGGCGCCGATCTTCGTGCTGTTCATCATCACGCATGTGTTTGCAATCGTCTACGCGATCGGCTCGCACGTAACGGGTCTGCCGAAGGTCTTTCACGACGCGCACATGGACTACAGCCATTCCGTAAGCACCATCGGCTTCCTGCCGCTGATGCTCATCCTCCTGCGCGCTTACTCGCTCGGCGGCGGTACCTACACCGGAATCGAAGCGGTCTCCAACGGCGTGTCGATGCTGCGCGAGCCGCGCGTCCGCACGGGGAAGCGGACCATGGCGCTGATGGCCGTTTCGCTGGCCTTCACCGCGGGCGGAATCATGTTCGCCTATCTCCTCACGAATTCGGTGCCGGCGGAGGGGAAGACGATGAACGCGGTGCTGCTGACCAACCTGTTCGGCCGCTGGCACCTTGGGCCGTTCTCCGCCGGAATGTCCTTTGTCATACTCACTCTAGTCGCGGAGGCCGCGCTTCTCTTCGTGGCGGCACAGACGGGTTTTCTCGACGGTCCACGGGTTCTGAGCAACATGGCCCTCGATTCGTGGATGCCGCATCGCTTCAGTCAGTTGTCCGACCGCCTCGTCACCAAGAACGGCGTCTACATGATGGGCGTCGCCGCCGCGGCAGCGCTGCTGTATACCCGAGGGGACATCCTCACGCTGGTGGTCATGTACTCCATCAACGTGTTCATTACCTTTTCCCTGACAGAGCTGGGAATGGCGCGGCACTGGATCAAAGACCGCGAGAAAGAACCGAAGTGGAAGAGCCAGCTCGCAATTCACGGCACCGGACTGGTGATGTGTCTCAGCATTCTGGTCATCACGACGTTCGAGAAATTCTCACAAGGCGGCTGGGTGACGGTCGTCATCACCGGAGTCCTCATCGCCCTATGCTTCGCCATCCGGCGTCATTACGACGACGTTCGCGACGGCCTCCGGCGGCTCGACGAGATTCTGACGACGATGCCGCTTCCTGAACAGAAACCCGGGCCGGTCGTCCCCTCGGAGCTGGATACAAAAGTGCCTACCGCCGTGATCAGCATCTCCTCGTTCTCCGGATTCGGACTGCATCAGATCCTGTCGATTTACAAGGCCTTTCCGGATTACTTCAAACAATTCGTTTTCGTCTCGGCGGCGGTGGTCGACTCAGGGAACTTCAAGGGTGTCGAGGAGCTCGATCGCCTGCAAACGAGCACCGAGGAGAATCTGCTCGCGTATGTGCGCTGGGCGCAGGCTCACGGCTTCCGCGCTGACTACCGGATGGCCATCGGCACCGAAGCGGTGGCGACGGTCGAGGCAATCTGCCTGGAGGTTGCAAAGGAATTTCCGCGCGCCATCTTCTTCACCGGACGCCTGATCTTCAAGGAAGAGAAGTGGTATCACCGGCTGCTCCACAACGAGACACCCCACGCCATTCAGCGCCGGCTGCAGTTCGACGGCATCCAGGCCATGGTCCTGCCCATTCGCGTGCTGTAGTCGCCTTTCGAAACTCTTCATCCACTCTTAGCCCATTACCACGGTGCCGCTTCGCACTTCTTTAGGATGCGTCCGAGCGCAGAGTGTTGAACGAGTGAGGAGGTCGGCATGACCACCACGATGACTCGCTCGTTCACGCCACGTTTCGCGCAGCGGAAGCATCATGCGGTGACGAGAGCTGCGCTGATCGTAGCCTTCTGGATCGTGGCGGCACTGCTCGTCGCCGTCGTTCATCAGAGGATCGACGTGTTCTCGCCGGTGGCTAGCGTGATCATGAAGGTGGCGGCGATCCTGGCGATGGCGGCGGCGTTCATCCGGCTGGCCGCCTCCGAGACCACGCTCGATCAGGCGCTTCTCGCCGGCACGACCTGGGTACTGCTCTGCATCGCCACGGAGATCACGGTCACGACGATCTCCGGCCGCCCCTGGTTCGCCTTACTCGGATCGCCGGCCAATGGCGGAATCCGCTGCGTGCTCCTGATCGCCTGGATTCTGGCACCAGCGGTATTCATCAGGAGCCGCGAGTAAAAACTCGCAAGCCTGCCTACAGCTCGAATCTCGTTCCCAATTCGACGACCCGGTTCGGCGGGATGTGGAAGTAGAGCGTGGCGCTGCGGTCGTTGCGTTTCATCAGTGTAAACAGGCGGATGCGCAGGCGAACCAGCAAGGTCGTGCGTTTGCCGTCCGGCGGCACGATCGTCGTACGGCCGAGATAGTAGGTCGTCCGGTCGGGATCGATGGGGATGCCGAGCTGCCGCGCGCGCTCGAGCACATGCGGGGCGTCGGGCTCTTCCATGAAACCGTAGCGTCCGACGACGCGGTGAAAGCCGAGGGTGAGCGTCTCGACGTGAATGCGCTCACTCTCATCGACAGCCGGCACTTCCTCGGTGGTGATCGTGAGCAGCACCACGTTCTCGTGCAGCACCTGATTGTGCTTGAGGTGATGCAGGAGCACGATCGGCACGCCGTCGTCGGCGGCGGCGAGGAAGACGCCCGTTCCGCGGACACGGTGCGGCGGGTGCCGGGCAAGGCTGTCGAGAAACGCTGCCAGCGGCAGGGCGCGCTCACGAGTGCATTCGGCCAGCATGTGCCGGCCCGTCTGCCAGGTGCTCATGAGCAGGTAGACGAATGCACCGATCAGCAGAGGTAGCCAGCCTCCGTCGATGAACTTGAACGCGTTCGCCACCACGAAAGCGATATCGGCGATGAGGAACGTGCCCGCGACGGCGATGACAGCGATCCAGCGCCAGTGCCAGCGCAGACGCGCCACGGCGGCGAAGAGCAGCGTGGTAATGGCCATCGTCGTCGACACCGCAAGGCCGAATGCCGCGGCCAAACGATCCGACGAGCGGAAGGCCAGCACGATCGCCACGGTGGCGAACATCAGCACCCAGTTGAGCGCGGGAAGATAGATCTGCCCGATGACGGTGTCGGACGTATGGACGATCTGCACGCGTGGGCTCAGCCCGAGTTGCGCGGCCTGACGCGTAAGCGAGAAGACCGCGGAAATCAGCGCCTGCGACGCCACGATCGTCGCCAGCGTTGCCAGCACGACCATCGGGTAGAGGAACCTCGGGGGAACGCATGCGTAGAACGGCCGTGCGGCCGCGGCAGGATTGCGCAGCAGCAGCGCGGCCTGGCCGAGATAGCTGAGGACGAGCGATGGCAGCCCGAGGTAGTACCAGGCCACACGGATCGGTGTGCGGCCGAAGTGGCCCATATCGGCATAGAGAGCTTCGCCGCCCGTCAGACAGAGGACGACGGCACCGAGCGCAAAGAAGCCGCGCGACCCGTTGTTCGCGAAGAAGCGGACGGCATGGATCGGGTTGACTGCCGCCAGCGCGGCCGGATTCGAGGCCAGGGTCACGCCGCCGAGGATGGCGATGACGACGAACCATGTCGCCAGAATCGGGCCGAAGAGCACTCCGACCCGCCCCGATCCGAACGGTTGCACGGCGAACAACAGGACGAGAATGCAGACGGTAATCGGGATCACGCTCGGGCCGAGGGCCGGCGTCGCAACCTGCAAGCCCTCGACGGCGCTGAGCACCGACACCGCCGGCGTGATGATGCCGTCGCCGTAGAGCATGGCCGTGCCGACCAGCGCCAGCGTGACGAAGACGGCGCCACGGCGGGTGGGCGTGGACTTGTCGCCGATAAGCAAGGCCAGAAGAGCCAGGATTCCGCCTTCGCCGCGATTGCCGGCGCGCATGAGCACCGCGACGTACTTCACGCTCACCATGAGGATGAGCGCCCAGAGAAACAGCGAGACGATGCCGAGGACGTTCTCCCGCGTGGGTGCGACACCGCGGGTGCCGTGAAAGGCCTCCTGCAGCGCGTAGAGCGGGCTCGTTCCAAGATCCCCGAAGACGACCCCGAGCGCGGAAAGGGCCAGCAACAGCATCGGCGCGGAGCGGACCTCGGTGCCGTGGCCAGCGGCCTCGGTGTCTGCCTCGTTGATCATTACACGCAGACGATACCCCGGCCGGCGCCACCACCCGCATCGTCGCGGACCGGTATTTCGAAATCCTTCCGAATTCTTTCGAGATTCTTACGGATTCTTTCGCGCTTCTTCCGCCCTTCCTTGGACTTTCGTGCGGAGGGGCACTGGAACACGCTGTTGTCAACTGGTGCAAGTGAAGCGCTGATGCCGTCACGCCCGACCATGGCTCCGCTCATGCATCCGAGTGAGGTCCAACACCTTAGGCGAGCCGCGTCAGGACCGTGCGTCAGCAGTCGACGTTTTGAATAGGAGAGATACCGTGGCAAGCCATAAACACGACAACATCGTTCTTTGTTTTTCAGCGATCGTCCTTCTGCTGATCCCGATCGCGGCAAACGGTGATGAGCCGAGCTGCACGCCGGCTGTAACAGGCGTGCAGGTGGGAGGGGCACAATCCACAACCCCAGAAACAGCAAATGGTACTGCTGCACCGGACGCACAGGCTGACAGCACGGCAGCGAAACCAGCGGAACCGGCGCCGAAGCCGGATCCGTTCGCCTTCGCCGATTTCACGTGGCTGAACGGCAACAGCCGCCAGCACAAGCCCGTGTTCGACTTTCCGGCCTTCACCGGTGAAGTGCGCGTCGACACGAATTACGTCTACGACCTCAATCACCCGAAAGACCACACGCTCGTCGGATCGAGCGAGCTCGGAAGAACCGGCGAAGTACAGCTCCAGCAGCTCGGCATCGGCGGGGACTTTCATTATGACAATGTTCGGGGCCGTCTTCTGACCCAGTTCGGGATGTATTCCACGATGACGCCACGCAACGACGCCAGCCCTGCACGCGGCCAGTGGGATCTGGCCAATGCCTATCGCTATGTGTCGGAGGCCTATGGCGGCTATCACTTCGACAAGATGAACGGCATCAACGTCGACGCCGGTATCTTCATGTCGTATGTCGGCCTTTTCAGCTATTACCAATATGACAACTGGGCGTACCAGCCGTCCTATGTTTCGTCCAATACACCGTGGTTCTTCAATGGAATCCGCATCCAGATCTTCCCCAACGACCATTTCAAGGAAGAGATCTGGCTGACGAACGGCTGGCAGTCGTACGGGATGTTCAACAACGCACCAGGCATCGGATCGCAGACTCTGTGGCGGCCGAACGGCAACTGGTCGATCCTCTCCAACGATTACTTCTACGGAAAGGACACGCTCAATAACACCAACCGGAAGCGGGCCCACTCCGACAGCAGCGTGGAATGGAAATATCGCGACACGCCGGATTCACTACTCAGCAAGTCGGCGCTGTCATTCACGTTCGACATCGGCTGCGAATACGGCGGCGGCGTGAGCTGCACCGGCGGCGATGCCGCGAAGCCGTCGCAGTACTTCATCGGCTTCATGCTTTACAACCGCTGGTGGTTCAACCATGACAAGTACGGCGTGACGCTCGGCGGAGGCGCGATCAACAATCCGGGACGCTATCTCGTGCTCGTGCCGCCGATCAACGGAGCCACCGCTGCGTCGGGCACTCCCTACTTCACCGCGAACCCGGGCGACCCATATCGCGCATGGGATGCCTCGGCGACGTTCGACTACATGCCGAGCGAGAACGTAACCTTCCGGTACGAACTGAATCACCGGCACGCGAACGTACCGTACTGGTCCGGCCCGGGCGGTGTTACCCCTCCCGGCGGGAACACTGGCGCTCCGGGGTCATTGGTCGACGGCTGGCAGCCCGATCTGAGAAAGAACGAGACCCGCTTCACCGCCGCGCTGCTCGTGAAGTTCTGATGACTGCTGCGGCAGCGAACAGCCGCTGTGATTTCAACGTCGGCTGCCGCCTTCGGGCGGCAGTCGTTTGTTCATCTGGAGGATGACGATGTGGGACCTCATTTTTGTTGCGCTGACGATCGCACTATTCGCGCTATCGATTGCATACACGCGCGGCTGCGAAAAGATCTGAAGGAGATGTCATGAATTTCGAAACGATCGTCGGACTCGCGCTGGCGGTACTCGCTTTGATTTACCTCCTCTACGCGCTGATCCGCGCAGAGGAGCTGTGAGGTACTGATGACCTACCTGCTTTTATTGAAAATCGTCATTTACTTCCTGCTGATCCTGGCAGTCACGAAGCCGGTCGGCCTTTACATGCGGCGCGTGTTTTCCCGCGAAAAGACGTTCCTCGACCCGCTCGTGCGGCCATTGGAGAGGGTTGTTTACCGCATCGGCGGCGTGAACGAAAAGAAAGAGCACGACTGGATGCAGTACACCATCGCCATGCTGCTCTTCAACGCCGTCGGCCTGTTTCTGACCTACGCCATTCTGCGCTTCCAGCATCTGCTGCCGCTGAACCCGGACAAGCTCGTCGCGGTCCCTCCCGATCTGGCCTGGAACACCGCCGTCTCCTTCACCACGAATACGAACTGGCAGGCCTATACCGGCGAGTCGACCATGTCGCACCTCTCGCAGATGGTAGCGCTGACGTTCCATAACTTCGTCTCGGCCGCAACCGGCATCGCCCTGGCCATCGCCGTCATCCGGGGAATCGCCCGGCAGAGCGCGAAAACGCTCGGCAATTTCTGGGTCGACCTCACCCGCGCCACGCTGTGGGTGCTCCTTCCGATCTGCCTGGTCTCGGCGGTCGTCCTCATGTCACAAGGCGTCATTCAGAACTTCCACCCAACCACAACGGCCACCACGGTCGAGGGAAAGGTCCAGAAGATCCCACAAGGACCGGTAGCCTCGCAGGAAGCGATCAAGGAGCTCGGCACCAACGGCGGCGGTTTCTTCAACGCCAACTCGGCCCATCCGTACGAAAACCCCACCCCATTCACGAACCTTCTGGAGATGTTCCTCATCTTCGCCATTGGCGCGGCGCTGACCTACACGCTCGGGTCGATGATCGGAAAGCAGCGCCACGGCTGGGCGGTCTTCTGGGCGATGGCGATCGTCTTTCTCGCCGGAGCGCTCGTGATCACGATCGCCGAGCAGCACGGCAACCCGCTCCATCAACGCCTCGGCGTTGCCGCCGCGGACGGCAACATGGAGGGAAAGGAGGTGCGTTTCGGCATCGGTGACTCCTCGCTCTTCGCGGCCATCACCACCGACGCATCGTGCGGCGCCATCAACTCCTGGCACGACTCCTTTACGCCGATCGGCGGCTCCATCCCGCTGCTCAACATCATGCTCGGCGAGATCATCTTCGGCGGGGTCGGCGCGGGCCTTTACGGCATGTTCCTTTTCATCGTGCTGACGGTCTTTATCGCCGGCCTGATGGTCGGCCGCACGCCGGAGTACCTCGGCAAGAAGATCGAGGCGCACGACGTCAAACTGGCCATGCTGGCGGTGCTGGTTCTGGCGTTCTGCATTCTGGTCGGCGCCGCGGCGGCGGCGGTCACCACGGCCGGCACCTCGCGCCTCGCCAACGCCGGCCCGCACGGTCTTAGTGAGATGACGTACGCGTTCACCAGCGCCACCGGCAACAACGGCAGCGCCTTCGCCGGCCTCGACGCCAACCACATGTTCTACAACATCGCGCTCGGCCTGGCGATGTTCTTCGGCCGTTTCCTGATGATCATTCCGATCATGGGAATCGCCGGCTCCCTGGCGGCGAAGAAGAAGCTCGCCGAAACGGCCGGTACGTTCCCGGTCGACGGGCCTCTCTTCACGTTTCTTCTTATCGGCGTGATTCTCATCGTCGGCGCGCTCACGTATTTTCCGGTCCTTTCTCTCGGACCCTACGTCGAGCACTTCCTCATGAATGCAGGAAAGGTGTTCTAACCATGGCCGCTCAAAAGAAGCTCTCCCTGTTCGACCGGGCCATCCTTCGCCGGGCGCTCGTGGACTCTGTCGTCAAGCTGAGCCCTCGCCGGATGATGAAGAACCCGGTCATGTTCCTCGTCGAGGTGGGCGCGGTGCTCACCACCGTGCTCCTCATCCCCGGTCTCTCGAAGCACGTCGACTATCTCTTCCAGGTCCAGATCACGCTCTGGCTCTGGGCGACCGTGCTCTTCGCCAATCTCGCCGAAGCCGTGGCCGAGGGCCGCGGCAAAGCGCAAGCGGACGCCTTGCGGAAAGCGAAGACGGAAGCGACCGCACGCCGGTTGTCAGGTCCTGACCGCAAGATCGAAGAGCAGGTAGCGGCGTCGCTGCTCCGCAAGGGCGACCTCGTCGTCGTCGAAGCGGGCCAGATCATCCCCGGAGACGGCACGGTGATCGAGGGAATCGCCTCCGTCAACGAATCGGCCATCACCGGCGAGTCGGCCCCGGTCATTCGCGAGGCGGGCGGCGACCGCTCCGCGGTCACCGGCGGCACGATGGTGCTCTCCGACCGCATCGTCGTCGAGATCACCTCCGAGCCGGGACAGACGTTCATCGACCGCATGATCCGACTCGTCGAAGGCGCCGAACGGCAGAAGACGCCGAACGAGGTGGCGCTGGACATCCTCCTGGCCGGACTGACCATCGTCTTTCTCTTCGCCACTGTGACGCTCAAGCCGTTCGCGATCTACTCCGGCAGCGACGTCAGCGTGACCGTCCTGATCGCTCTGCTGGTCTGCCTCATCCCTACGACGATCGGCGCTCTGTTGTCGGCGATCGGTATCGCCGGCATGGACCGCGTGCTGCAGCACAACATCCTGGCCATGTCGGGCCGCGCGGTGGAAGCGTCGGGCGACGTCAACGTCCTCCTGCTCGACAAGACCGGCACGATCACGCTCGGCAACCGCGAGGCGGTGGAGTTCATTGGCGCGCCCGGCGTGGACGCGCGCACGCTCGCGGACGTCGCGCAACTCTCGTCACTCGCCGATGAAACCCCCGAGGGGCGTTCGATCGTCATCCTGGCTAAGGAGAAGTTTGGGTTGCGCGGCCGCGAGCTGGCCACGCTCGGCTCGCATTCGATCGTTCCGTTCTCCGCGAAGACGCGCATGTCCGGAATCGATTTCGAAGGCGGCCGCGCCGTGCGCAAAGGCGCCGCCGATTCCGTCGCGGAGTACATCCGCTTGAAAGAAGGCTCGTTTCCCGACCAGGTCCGGCAGGATGTTTCGCGGATCGCGGGCGAAGGGGGTACGCCGCTCGTCGTGGCCGACGATAACCGCGTCCTCGGCACGATCTATCTGAAAGACATCGTCAAGGGCGGCATGAAAGAACGCTTCGACCGCCTGCGGATGATGGGAATCCGCACGGTGATGATCACCGGCGACAATCCGCTCACCGCCGCGTTCATCGCCCGCGAGGCAGGCGTCGACGACTTCCTTGCCCAGGCCACTCCCGAGGACAAGCTGGCCCTGATCCGCAAGGAGCAGGCCAAGGGGAACCTCGTGGCCATGACCGGCGACGGTACGAACGACGCGCCGGCGCTGGCACAGGCCGACGTCGGCATGGCCATGAACACCGGGACACAGCCGGCAAAAGAAGCGGGCAACATGGTCGACCTCGACTCGAATCCGACGAAGCTCATCGAGGTCGTGGAGATCGGCAAACAACTTCTGATGACGCGCGGCGCGCTGACGACCTTCTCGATCGCCAACGACGTGGCCAAGTACTTCGCCATCATCCCGGCGCTCTTCCTGGTCACCTTCCCGGAGCTGCAGGCGCTGAACATCATGCGCCTGGCCACACCGCAGAGCGCGATCCTCTCGGCGGTCATCTTCAACGCCCTGATCATCGTCGCGCTCATTCCGCTGGCGCTGCGCGGAGTGAAATACCGGCCGCTCGGCGCGGGCCGCATCCTGCGCCGCAACCTGCTGCTGTACGGCGTCGGCGGCGTGATCATCCCGTTCTTCGGCATCAAGGCCATCGACCTTCTGCTCCACGCCGTTCATCTCGCCTGAGGAGTCACGACCATGCTTGAACACATCAAGATCTCTCTGCGCATCACCGTGGCCCTTCTGGTCATCACCTGCGGTCTGTATCCAGCGATCGTCTGGGCAATCGGACAGGCCGCGTTCCGGCATCAGGCCAACGGCTCGCTGATCGAGGAAAAAGGAACGGTGATCGGCTCGGAGCTGATCGGCCAGAACTTCGCCGCCGAGCGCTACTTCCATTCGCGTCCGTCCGCCGCGGGCAATGACGGCTATGACGGCACCGCCTCCGGCGGCTCGAACCTCGGGCCGACGTCGAAGAAGCTCCTGGACACGATCAACGACCGCGTGACGAAGTATGCCGACACCAGGCCGGCCGGAGGCATCCCGGCAGACGCGGTGACCGCGTCCGCCTCGGGTCTCGATCCTCACATCTCCCCCGAGAACGCCCTCTCGCAGGCGGCACGCGTGGCGCGTGCTACAGGCCTCCCGTTGACGCAGGTCGAATCGATGATCCATGCGCGTACCGAGGGCCGTTTTCTCGGTATCTACGGTGAACCGCGCGTCAACGTGCTCCTGCTGAATCGCGACCTCGACAAGACCGCCCCAAAAAAGTAGTTCACGGCAACGCCAGACCTCGATGAGCATCGGCGCAGCAATCTCGCTGTGCAAGGTATTCTGAAACCATGCCGCGCATGAACGACGACGTTCGTCCGAATCCGGACGAACTGTTACGCCTCACCAAGACCGACGACAAGGGACGGGGGCGGCTTAAGGTCTACCTCGGCATGGCTGCCGGTGTGGGGAAGACCATGCGCATGCTCGACGATGCGCATCGGATGCGCCAGGCCGGAGTGGATGTGGCCATCGGTTTCGTCGAAACGCATGGGCGTGAGGAAACGGCGGCGCGCATCGCCGATCTCGAAGTGATCCCGCGGCGCCGCGTTTCGTACCGCAACGTCATCATCGAGGAGATGGACCTGGCCGCCATCCTGGCGCGGCATCCGGACGTCGTCGTCGTCGACGAGCTCCCTCACACGAACGCGCCAGGTTCCAAGAACGAGAAGCGATGGCAGGACGTGGAAGACATCCTCGCCGCCGGCATCTCGGTGATGACGGCGCTCAATGTCCAGCATCTCGAGGGCGTGCAGGACGTGGTGCGCTCCGCCACCGGGATCGACATCAGCGAGCGCGTGCCGGATCGCACGGTGCGCGAGGCAGACTCCGTCATCCTGGTCGACCTTCCCGTGGCGGAGCTGCAGGAACGTCTGCGGCAGGGGAAGATCTATCCGCCTGAGCAAGCCACCCGCGCGCTCGACAACTTCTTCCGGACGGAGCTGCTCGTTCGCCTGCGCGAGCTCGCTCTGCTGCAGACTGCGACATTCTCCGGTGCGCAGATGGTCGTACAGGGGACGGCGGAAGTGCGCCTGGCGGTTGCGCTTCCGTTTGAGCCGGAGCTCGCGCGACCGCTGGTCCTTCGTGCCTCCCGCCTGGCCGGCCGGATGAACACCCGCTGGTACGCCGTCTACGTGCGCCAACGGCGCGCGCATGCGGAGAACATCAGCGCCGAGCAGCACAGGAAACTCACCGAGAACGTACAGTTGGCCATCTCCCTCGGCGCCACCGTGGTCACACGCGAGTCCGAAGACGTCGCCGGCGCTCTCCTCGACTTCGCGAAGTCGGAAGGAATCACAATGTTCGTGGTCGGCCGCCCCACCCGTTCCGGCCTGGTCAGCCGCATCGTACCGAGCACTGTGCACCGGTTGCTGGAACGAGGACGGGGGCGGGGCTTCGACATCGTGATCGTGGACGTGTGAACGGAATCGGAACGATGCGGAACCGCGGAAGCGGCATTCGAGACGCTTCGTCGTGAATCTACGCAAACATCTGAAGAAACGTGGCTTAAACAAATCCAGACAGGACAGCAGTCACGCCTGAACCGCTATCACTCGCCGGTTCGCCGCGGTTCAACGTCCCATTCGATGACGTCGCCGAAGGCTCGGTTGAGGTCAAACGACCGCTCGCTTGAGGTCAACGACCGCTCGCTTGAGGTCAACGACCGCTCGCTTGAGGTCAACGACCGCTCGCTTGAGGTCAACGAATGCTCGCTTGAGGTCAACGAATGCTCGCTTGAGGTCAACGACCGCTCGCTTGAGGTCAACGAATGCTCGCTTGAGGTTGACGAACGCTCGGTTGACGTCAAAGGACGTCATCGATGACGTCAGAATCTCAACAATAATGGTGAATATCCTCCGCCGAGCGCTGGTCTTAGCTTCGACGCAACCGAAATCTTCTCGTCGTGTGCGGAAAGGACTGGCCTTCGTTGACTTGCGCTCGCCGCGTGGTACTTTCTTCGCCATCGTTCTTCACCCGGCCGCAATGGGGCAGTATTCGACCGCATTCGTCTCCGTCTCCGCGCTGAGCGATTCGCTTAGAGGGGAGATGGCGAGCCTCTACTTCGGCAGCTACGATGGGTCGACAGAGGCGCTGTTTTTCGAGGATCTGGCCAGGAAGGACGAGGTGCTGCTGGTTCATGAGGACGGGCAACTCGTCGGATTCACGACGGTCCTCGTCTACGAGCACGAGTGGCGGCAGAAGCCGGTCCGCGTGGTCTACTCCGGCGACACCGTCGTCGACCGGGCTCACTGGGGACAGCAGGCGCTGGCCTTCGACTGGATCACCCGGCTGGGGATGCTTCGCCGCCAGCGGCCGGAGCTGCCGCTGTACTGGCTTCTGCTGGTCAAGGGGCATCGCACGTTCCGCTATCTGCCGCTCTTCAGCAAGTCGTTCCATCCCCACTGGAGCATGCAGCGCGGCGATCTCAAGTCGCTGGCCGATTCACTGGCGCAGAGCATGTTTCCGGACGACTACAACCCAACCACCGGCGTGGTCGAGCTGAAGAAGTCCCGCGGGCATCTCAAACCGGAGATTGCCGTCCCATCGCCGAGGGATCTGGAGAGGGAGGAAGTGCGCTTCTTCGTCGACCGCAATCCCGGATTTCAACGCGGCCACGAGCTGGTCTGCCTCTGCGAAGTGGAATCGGACAACATGAAGCCGCTCACGCTGAAGTTGTTCAGCAAAGGCCTCAATGGCTGCTAATCCGTATTTCTCACTCTTTCACTGGAATCGTCGGGATCCTGTACCCCGTCGAGAGCCCTTCTCCCCCGCGGTTTTTTGCGGGGGAGAAGGTGCCGACAGGCGGATGAGGGGGCGTTCACGTGTGCGTTATTCGCGCGGGACTCGTGCTTTCAAGCCGCCCTTGAGCCAGCGACGCAAGATCGTTTCTAACTCGCATACGCCCCCCTCATCCGCCTGTCGGCACCTTCTCCCCCCGCAAAAAACCGCGGGGGGAGAAGGACTCTCGACGAAAGGGCGTGGCAAGAAGCCAGGCAAGACGGTGCGAAATGCGGGCTAATCCGTGGAGTCGTCTCTCCACCGCCCTACCGGCGCCGATTGCGGCGCCATGGCTGGAGACGATGCTTCCCCGAAATTCGCGGACGGCTTACCTGCGCTCGTACGGATCGCCGCGGACGATGGACGAATTTCGCGAGCAGGTTCCGATCGTTACTTACGAAGATTTGAGGCCGTGGCTCGATCGTGTCCGCAGCGGCGAGACGCCGCTGGGCCAGCCGGCGAGACGCCAGCGCTCCGATTGCGACCTCCTCTTCGCCGGCTCTCCGATCGCGTTCGAACGTACCGGCGGCAGCACCGGCGCGGCGAAGCTCATCCCCTACTCCGCCGAGGGCCTGCTCGATTTTCAGCGCTGCGTCGTGCCGTGGCTGGACACGGTCGTAAAAACGCACGGAATCACCGGCCGCGCCTACTTTTCGATCAGCCCGGCCACACGACGGCTGGAGCGGATCGGCGGTATCCCTGTAGGACTCCCCGATGGCGCGTACCTCGGCGACATTGCCGGCGCCGTGCTCGCAGAAATGACCGCCGTGCCATTCGACGTCGCCGCGATCGACGACGTCGCGCTCTGGCGCGCGGAAACGGTGCGCCATCTCGCCGCGACGCGCGATCTGGAGCTGATCTCCGTCTGGAGTCCGACGTTTCTCCTCTCGCTTCTGGATCAGATCGACAACCCTCACCTGCTGTGGCCACGGCTGAAGGTCGTGAGCTGCTGGGCTTCGGCGGCATCGAAGCCCTTTGCCGATGCGCTGGCCGCGCGCCTGCCGCAGGCTCACATCCAGCCAAAAGGCTTGCTGTCGACGGAGACCGTCGTCACCGTGCCAGACCTCGATGACCGGCCGGTGTTGACCGAGCAGGGCTTCTTCGAATTCGAGCACGACGGACGGCTCTCCCTTCACGATGCGCTCACGGCAGGCCCGCTCTATGAAGTCATCGCCACGACCGCCAGTGGCCTCTACCGCTATCGCACCGGAGATCTGGTGCGATACGAAGGACGATCGAGCTCCGGCCGGCCGATCCTCGAGTTCGCAGGACGAGGCAATGCCGTCTCCGACCTGGTCGGCGAAAAGCTCACCGAGGCTTTCGTCGCCGCATGCCTGGAGGACGTTTCCGGGTTTCGTCTGCTCGTTCCCGCGTCCGACAGCAACGGCTACGTTCTCCTGGCCGAGGCGGATGCGGTTATCAGCATCGACGACGTCGAGCGCCGGCTCTGCGGCAATCCTCAATACGCATACGCCCGCCGCCTCGGTCAGCTCGCCGCGCTCCGCCTGATGCCTGTCAGCCGTCTCTATGACCGGTATGCGCGGATCCAGGCGGAACAGGGCGTCAGACTCGGCGATGTGAAACCTGCCACACTGCGAAATGAGCCGGCATGGATTGGCAGGCTGGAAGAACCATCATGAAGATCGCCCTCATCTCGCCCAAGGGACCGCTCTACCGCCACCGCGGCGGGATCTTCCGGAAATCGCTTCGCTATCAGCCGCTGACCCTGACCACTCTGGCGGCGCTCGTTCCGCCCGAGCTGCACGCGGAGATCGAGGTCTATGACGAAGGGATTCAGGACGTGCCCGACGATCTGAACGCCGATCTCATCGGCATGACCGTGATCACCGGGACGTCGAAACGCTCCTACGAGCTGGCTGCGCGGTTTCGTTCGCAGGGGAAGATCGTCGTCCTCGGTGGTCCGCACGTGACGCTCGTCCCGCATGAGGCGGCGCTTCACGCCGATGCCATCGTCGTCGGCTACGCCGAGGATGCCTGGCCCGAGCTTCTGCGCGACTTCGCGGGCGGCACGTTGAAAAACGAATATCGCCAGGCTCTCGACTTTTCGCTCGACCGGCCGGAGATGCCGTTCGCCCGGCGCGAGCTCTTCAGTGGACGGCAGTTCCTGACACAGGCGGTATTCGAGGCCACGCGCTCCTGCGGCCACGATTGCGAGTTCTGCATCGCGCCGTCGGCATGGGGGCGCAAGCAGTTTCAGAAGCCGGTCTCGTGGGTGGTCGAGGACATCCGCCGCGTCGGCCAGAAGCGGATTCTTTTCATCGATCTGAATCTCGTCGCAGACCTCGAATACGCGAAATCGCTCTTCTCGGCGCTCATCCCTCTCAAGGTGCGCTGGTTCGGCCTGTCCACGGTGCTCATCGCCCACGACCGCGAGCTGATGGAGCTGATGGCGCGCTCCGGTTGCCGCGGGCTGCTCCTCGGACTGGAGAGCATCACTGCCGGCAGCCTCGGTGACGCAAACAAGCGCTTCAACAGCTCCGTCGATTACGCGCAGCTCATCGCCGACCTCCACGACCTCGGCATCGCCATTCAGGGCTGCTTCGTCTTCGGCATGGATCACGATTCACTCGATGTCTTCGAAGCGACCGCCGAATTCGCCATCCGCACGGCCATCGACCTTCCGCGCTTCGCCATCCTGACGCCGTTCCCGGGGACTCCGCTGCACACGCGCCTGGCCGACGAGGGCCGCATCCTGACGCGAGAGTGGGAGCTCTACGACGGACAGCACGTCGTCTTCCAGCCGCGCAACATGAGCACGCACCAGTTGGCGGCCGGTCACGAGCGCGCATGGAAGAGCGTCTACCGCTACGGCGCCATCGCCCGGCGCCTCTGGAAGGCCGGTGCGCTCGAGCCGCTCGGCATCGCCGCGAACCTCGGCTACCGCTTCTACGCGCATCATCTCCATCGCTTCTACAACTGCGATTGGCATCTCTCGGCACTGCCGCGACGGAACGCTGGCGTCGCTAATTACCTCAGCGGCGAGACGCCGCTGAGCCAGCCGGCGAGACGCCAGCGCTCCGACGATTCTGCCGTTGGGCTGACATCGTGAAACGCTTCAAGCTCACGTTCATCCATCCGGCGGTCGGCCATCGCGCGGGCGAAAGCTACGTCCGCACGTGGCAGATGGAGTCGCTGCCGATCGCGGTCCTGGCGGGGCTCACGCCGGAGGAGATCGACGTCGCCTTCTACGACGACCGGATGGAAGCGATCGACTACGACGCTCCCACCGACGCCGTGGCCATACCGATCGAGACCTACACCGCCGCCCGTGCCTATCAGGTCGCCAGCGAATACCGGCTTCGCGGCATTCCGGTGGTCATGGGCGGCTTCCACGCCACGCTCGTTCCCGACGAGGTGTCGCGCTTCGCCGATGCGGTGGTCACTGGCGAGGCCGAAGGAGTCTGGGCGCGCGTGATCGACGATCTGCGCCACGGAACCCTGCAGCGCCGCTACCACAGCGAGCAGACGCCGCTGGCGAACATGCGCGTTGACCGGCGCCTCTTTCGCGGAAAGCGCTATCTGCCGATCGGTCTGGTGGAGACGGGGCGGGGCTGCCGGTTCCCCTGTGAGTTCTGCGCCATCCAGACCTTCTATTCACGCACCTACCGCCGCAGGCCGGTGGAGGACGTCATCGCCGAGCTGGCCGGGCTCCGGTCAGAGAAGCGGGTGTTCTTCTTCGTCGACGACAATTTCGCGGGCGACCTCAAAGCGGGAAAACCGCTGCTGGCGGAGCTGGGGAAACTCGACATCCGCTGGATCACGCAGATGAGTATCGACGCCGCGCACGACGAGGAGTTTCTGGGCGAGCTGCATCGGGCCGGCTGCCGCGGGGTGCTGATCGGATTCGAGAGTCTCGATTCCAGGAACCTGGAGATCATGAACAAGCGCTTCAATACGATGCGAAGCGGCTTCCGGGGAGCGCTGGCCAATCTGCGGCGGCACAACATCTTCGTCTACGGCACCTTCATCTTCGGATACGAGCACGACACGGCGTCGTCCTTCGACGAGGCGGTCGACTTCGCAACGGAAGAGGGGATGTACATCGCCGCCTTCAACCACCTCACCCCCTTTCCGGGCACGCCGCTGTACAAACGCCTGGAACAGGAAGGGCGCCTTCGCTACGAGGCCTGGTGGCTCGATCCCGAGTATCGCTACAACGCCCTCCCCTTCCTGCCGAAGACTCTGACGCCGGAGGAAGTGACGGCGGGCTGCGTTGGAGCGCGGCGGCGCTTCTACGGCTGGCCCAACATTCTGCGGCGCAGCACACGGCATTTCCGCGACGGCTTCGTCTTCCGAAACTTCTTCCTCGTGAACGCCCTTCACCGCAACGAGATCTCGCAGCGCAACGGCTACCCGCTCGGCGACGAGACGTGGAGAGGCCGATTGCTGGAGGTCCAATGACGACGTTCCGGGTGGCGACAGAGACCGATGACGCGCTTCTTCGCTCCATCCTGCACGACAACGGCATGCCCACCTGGGTGGAGATGGCCATCGAGCGCGAGCCGTCGTTCTTCGCGGCGGCGGACCTCTTCGGCCGCGACTGGGCGGTGATCGCCGAGGAAGCGGGCGACGTGATCGGGATGTACACGGCGGCGGTGGTTCCGGTGCATGTCGATGGACAGCCAGAGCAAATCGGCTACCTCGGCGGCTTGCGCGTAAAGCCCGCCTACCGCCGACGCATCCGTCACCTTCGCGAAGGGTATGCATCGATCCGTCCGCTCGCGCCATCCGCGCGATCCCGGCCATGGTGGTTTACTGTCGTCGCAGCCGAGAACGAAAACGCGCGGCGCCTTCTGGAAGCCGGCGTCCGGGGACTGCCTCGCTATCACGCGCAAGGAGACTACGTCACGTTCGCGCTGCCGGTCAGCCGAGGACGGAGACGGCGATTGTGGCGCGCGGCGGGGGTGAACGACGTCGCGGCGATCGTCGATTTCTACAATGCGTCGGCGGCACGGTTTCAATACTCGCCGGTGCTGGATGCGGATCTCATCAACAGGATCGGCATCGCGCACTTCTTCATGTACGAGCGCGACGGCGAACTCGAGGGAGTCGCTGCACTGTGGGACCAACGCGCCTTCAAGCAGATCGTGGCTCGGCGGTACCGGCAGCCGCTCCGCGCCTTGCTGCCCGCCTACAACGCCTGGGCGCGGATCCTCCGCCGCATTCCGCTCCCAGACGAAGGGGGCGCGCTCGATCAGACCTTCATCGCCTTTCTGACTTTGTCGGACGCGGCGATGGCGGATGCGCGCGGGCTGATGGAAGACCTTCTCTCCCATTGCCATACTCCCGCCGCAAGCGTCGGCTTGTACGCGACCCATCCTCTGATCCCTGTCGTGAAGCGATTCAAGCCGATCTCCTATCCCGCGCGCGTGTACGCTGTCTCCTTCGAAGAGACAGCGCCACCGAACGGACGTCCTGCCCAACCGGAGGCGGCCCTGCTATGAAGCTCACGCTGATCCGCCCCAACCTTGGCGATTACCGCTCCTCCGATGCCATGCCGCCGCTGGCGATGGGCATCCTGGCCACGCGTGCACCAGGCTACGACGTGACCTTCTATGACGAGAAAGCGGAGACAGTTCCGCTCGACGATCAACCCGACCTGGCCGCGCTCAGCATCGAGACCTTCACCGCCCGGCGCGGCTACGCCATCGCCGACGGCTATCGCGCGCGCGGCGTGCCGGTGGTCATGGGCGGCTATCACCCAAGCTTCCTTCCCGAAGAAGCGCTCGAGCATGCCGACGCCGTCGTCGTCGGTGACGCCGAGGGGTCGTGGGAGAGGCTGCTGGAAGACTTTGCGAAGGGGCGGATGCAGCGCATCTATTCGGGCGGCAACGACGCGCCGCTGCACGACTATCGCCTCGACCGCTCGATCTACCGCGGCAAACACTACGCGCCGGTGGAGCTGGTTCAGTACGGGCGCGGCTGCCGGTTCGCGTGCGACTTCTGTTCGATCCACAGCTTCTACGGAACGACTTTGCGTGCACGCCCGCTCGCCGGACTGGTCGCGGAGATCGAGACGCTGCCGGCCAATCGACTGCTGTTCTTCGTCGATGACAACCTGCTCGGCCGCAGGAGCGAGTTCCTGGCCTTGCTCGACGCGCTGACGCCGCTGAAACGCCGCTGGTCGTGCCAGATGAGCATCGACGTCGCCCGCGACGAGGCGGTGCTCGACCGCCTGGCCAGGGCTGGATGCCGCTTCGTCCTTATCGGCTTCGAATCGTTGAACGAAGCGAGCTTGGCGCAGATGGGCAAGTCGTGGAACAGCGTCAGCGGATCGTATGAGAGCGTCGTGCGCGCTTTGCACAGCCGCAACATCGGCATCTACGGAACGTTTGTCTTCGGCTACGACGCCGACACGAAGGACAGCATGGCCCGGACGCTCGACTTCGCGCTGGAGTCGCGCCTGGAGATCGCCAACTTCAATCCACTAACGCCGACCCCCGGCTCCGCGCTCTACGACCGCCTGCTCGCCGAAGGGCGGCTGCTCTCGCCGAAATGGTGGCTCGATCCCAACTATCGTTACGGCGACGCCATTTTCGAGCCGCGCGGGATGCGGCCCCACGAGCTGACCGAGGGCGTCTTCGAAGCGCGGCGGCGTTTCTATAGCTGGCGCTCGATCGGCAGCCGGGTGCTGCACGCCGACACGGCCTTCTCGCCGTTCCGCGCCGGCCTGACCACCATCGCCAACGTCATCTCCCGCAGGGAGATTTACAAGAAGCAATTCCGGCAGCTCGGACTGTGAGGCCATGAAGATCACCTTCATCAAGCCGAACATCGGCCGCATGGAGCACAGCCTCTATGTCGACGAAGGACGGATGGAGCCGCTGATGCTGGCGGTGCTGGCGGGAATGACGCCGCCGGACGTCGAGTGCGTACTTTACGACGACCGGATGGAGTCGATCCCGTTCGACGAGCCGACCGACCTGGCTGCCATCACGGTCGAGACATATACCGCGCGCCGCGCCTACGAGATCGCCGCCGAGTACCGCCTCCGCGGCGTGCCGGTGATCCTCGGCGGGATGCACATCACGCTGCTCCCCGAGGAGGCCTCGCTGCATGCCGACAGCATCTTCCTCGGCGATGCCGAGACGGTCTGGGCCGACGTCGTCGACGACGCAAAGCACGGGCGTCTCAAGCCGCGCTATGAAGGGCCACCCGGCGTCGGCCAGATCGGCCGCGTCCTCCCCCGGCGCGATCTCTTCAAGGGAAAAGGATATCTCCCGCTCACGCTGATGCAGTACGTCCGCGGCTGCCGCTTCGCCTGCAGCTTCTGCGCGGTGAGTCAATACTTCGACAGGAAGCACTACGTGCGCGCCATCGACGACGTGCTGCGCGAGATCGAGGCGCAGAAGCGGAAGTTCATCTTCTTCATCGACGACAACATCGCCAGCGATCAGAAGGCGCTGGCCGAGTTCTGCCACGCCCTAATCCCGATGAACCTGCACTGGGTCAGCCAGGCCAGCCTCGACGTTACCCGCAATCTTCCGCTGATGAAACTGCTGGAACGCTCAGGGAACTGGGGGAACGTGACGGGCTTCGAGACCATCACACCGGAGAGCCTGCGCGACGCCCGCAAGTCGCCCAACATCCCCCGCTTTTCCAAATACAAGGAAGAGGTGCGCATCCTCCGCGAGCACGGCATGCAGAGCTGGGCCGCCTTCACATTGGGGTACGACCACGATACGAAGGAGTCGATCGAGGCCACGGTCGACTTCGCGCTGGAGAGCCGCTTCACCCTGGCCGCGTACAACATCCTCATGCCCTACCCGAACACGCCGCTCTATCGCAAGCTGGAGAAAGAGGGGCGGCTCCTCTACGACGGCAAGTGGTGGCTGCATCCGCAGTACCGTTTCAACTCGGCCGCGTTCGTCCCTTCGCTCATGTCCCCCGATGCATTGACGGACGCCTGCCACGCCGCGCGGACGCGCTTCAACACCATCCCCTCGCTTGTGCACCGCTTCTCCGACGTCAAGACCCACCTGCGTTCGTTGTCACGGATGGGTGCGTTCTGGAAGTACACGCTCCTCTTCAAGAAGGAGATTCCGAAGAAACACGGGATGCGGTTCGGACTGCAATGAAACGCGCGCTCTCGATCTATCAATATGCGGCGCCGCTGATTCTGACGCCCTGCGCCTTCCTGCTCTGGCGGAGGACATACACCGGGAACATGAAGCTGACGCTGGCGGCGCTGCTGGTGCCGGTGCTGTGGGCCTACATCCTCCCCGGCATCGGAACCAACGTCCTGGGAGTATGGGAGTTCGATACCCGCCTTCGCATGGGGCGCTTCCGCCCGCACCACGGATTCGTCTTCGGTTCCGCGACGGCCATGCTGGCGTGGCTGGCGCACGCGGCGCCGGCCCGAGACATCACGGACATCCTCCGCAACGCGCTGCTGCTCTGCTCGCTCCTCGGATTCTGGAACGTGCTGTATGACGTCAAGGCGCTGCAGGCGGGGATCCTGCGCGTCTACAACCAGCCGTGGGCGAACGGAAAAGGGACGGCGGAGATCGTCCTCGACTACGGCCCCTGGTTCTTCGGCGGCTTCGGCGCGATCTATGGCGGCGGGATGGCGGTGCTGGAGCTGCTCGACTTCCGAGGAGCGTTGACGATGCCTGTCTTCCTGGCTGTGCTGAGCATCATTCTTGGGCTCGCGCTGGTGCTGCCGACGGCCGGATACGTCGGACAGTCGATGATTCGCCACGGTCATTGGGGCACGCGCCCGGTGATGAAGAAATGTCAGAGCGTCTGAACTGGGCCATCCTGGCCGCCTCCGCCATCGCCACCTCGGCGCTGCTCTGGCTGACTTGTCATTCTCCCTGGTGGCTGGCGTTGGCCGCCGCCGCGGCCTTCGCGTTCGTGAACAATGTGCCGTTCGCGCTGATGCACGAGGCGGTGCACGGAGTGGGAGCGCGGACGCCGGCCCGCAATTACGCGCTGGGGTTCCTGGCGAGCTGCATGTTCCCCACCTCCTTCTCCCTGCAACGCATCGCACACCTCGGCCATCACGCCCGCAATCGAACGGATGACGATCTCTACGACTACTACCTGCCGGGCCAGTCCCGCCTGATGCGCAACGTCTGGCTCTATGGCGGCAACCTGCTGGGGCTCTACTGGTTTTGTATCCCGCTCTCCAACGCCATCTATCTGCTGGCCACGCCGCTCTACCGCTCCCGATTCTTCATGGAGCGTCTCGCGCCGAGGTTGGGTTTCGGCCCGCATGTCCGCGACATCGCACAACTGCGGCCCTTTCGCGTCTGGATCGAGATCGCATGCGCCTTCGGCTTCCAGGCAGCGCTCTGGTGGGCGCTCGATCTCCATCTATGGGGATGGCTGCTCGCGCACTGGCTCTTCGCCATGCACTGGTCGGCCCTGCAATACGTCGATCACGCCTGGAGCGAGCGCGATGTGTCCGATGGCGCATGGAACCTGAAGGTCCTCGCCCCGGTGCGGTGGCTTGCGCTCAACTATCACTTCCATAAGGCGCATCACCAGCATCCCGATGCGCCGTGGACGGCGCTTCCCCACATTGCACGGAACGACGGCGACCGTCCGGCGTTCTGGCGGATCTACGCCAGCCTGTGGCGCCACGGCGTCCAGCCGGCACCGCCGTGGGGAGCGCCGGCCGAGCGATCGCTATTTGCGCCGGGCAAGCAGAAAGCCTAGCAGCGCGCCCACCAGCAGCCCGATGCCGCCGGCCAATGCGGCGTACCTGACCACCGCCTGCTTGGCCGCATCGAGGATCGGGTTGTCGAGGAAGTTCGTGCCGAAGTGAATGGTCCGCAGCCGCCACTTCCCGTCCGCCTCTTTCACCACCGTGGCCGTCCAGCGCGACTTCATGTCGTACTTCCGGCCGTCGGCCAGCGTATAGCTCTCGATGGCCGAGCCACGCACGACGCCCCATGTCTTGTCGGCGGAAAGCTCGGTGAGCGCATCGGCGGTGAAGTGCATCTGCAGCTTCTTGAGGTACCCGCCCGGCCCGAACCATTTCTTGAAGTAAGCGGATACTTCCTGATGACCGCACATCACTTCCTGGGTGATGGTCGTGGCCTCGATGTCCTTGCTCAGCACCGGCAGCATGGCGTCGAAGTTCCCGCTGTTGACGGAGTTCTGCACGGTCATGAGGATGCCGCGCAGCTCCTGATGGATCTCATGATCGACCTCAGCTGCCAATGAGGGCAGAGCAACCAGCAAACAGGCGACGAACAGACGCTTAACCATGCTTCACCTCATAGCGACGCCGCAGAAACGCGACGATTGCAAACGCCGAGAGCAGATCGAGCAGATGGTGCTGATGAACGAACATCGTCGAAGCGACGATGACGGCCAGCGAGCCGTAGATGGCCACCCGCACCGCTCCCCGCGCAAAGTCCGCGCACGCCAGCGCAATCGCGCAGGAGTAGATCACATGGAGCGAGGGGACGAGGTTGAAGGGCCGGTCGATCCCGAACATGCGCGCATACATCGCGGTGTAGGGCGCCTGCGCCGGCACCTCCCGCGCGAACCCCAGTTCCGCCGGGATCAGGAGAAAGAAGGCGGCACTCATGAGCGTCGCCGCGATGAGCTGCCTCCCCAGCGCCGGCATCCGCGCCGCCGGAATGAGGAACAGCGGCAAAAGGAAAAGCACGTACATCGACAGATAGGCCCAGATGAACTGCGGGATGAACGGGATGGCCAACTCCTGGCGAAAGTAAAGATGCAACGGCGCCCGCCGGAGCGATGTAACCCAGTTCATCGCCGGATAGACCCCGAAGAAGGCCACGCCGATCCAGAAGGACCAGACCAGGTAGGTGCGTACGCGCCCGGCGGCGGGAACGTCCGCCCTCAGATCGACCGGCCACAACTCCGACGCCATCGCTGCCGAAGACTATACCCCCCCTGGGACCGCGTGCGTCCCGCACGCGCGGTACTTGGGAGGCTGTATCGTTCCTGGCCTCAGCTCGCGCAAGCAGCGCGCGAGACGCGCGCCGTCCGGAGATTGGACGGCTACGACACCGCGATAGCGGCAAATCTCGCCGGCAAGAGGCAGTAAGTTGCTTCACCAGAAGCAGTTGACTCGCTCCGGGAGTGTGTTCACTTCCTCCGGGAATGTGTTCACTGCCTCCGGAAGGCTATTAACTGCCTCTGGGAGGCTATTAACTGCCTCTGGAAGGCTGTTCACTGCCTCCGGAAGGCTATTAACTGCCTCTGGAAGGCTGTTAACTGCCTCTGGAAGGCTGTTAACTGCCTCCGGGAGCGTGTTAACTGCCTCCGGGAGCGTGTTAACTGCCTCCGGGAGCGTGTTAACTGCCTCCGGGAGCGTGTTAACTGCCTCCGGGAGCGTGTTAACTGCCTCCGGGAGCGCTCGCGAGACGCGCGCGGTCCCAGGGAGGCAAGCTCGTTGGATCGAGGGAGTTGATGGACTTGCCGGCAGCGGTAAGCCAAACAGGAGAATCGACGTGACCAGCGTACAGATCATGCTCCCCGAACAGCCTCTTCGCCGCCTCCGCAAAGCGCCGAATGAGGTGCGCGAGATACGGATCGCCGCGTCGATCCACTGCTTGTTCAGCAGAGCGTGCTCTCGATGGAACGCGTCCGTGAGACACCAGACATGAGCCGTCTGGAGTTCCTGGCAGAGTTGGCGCCACCGAGCAGATGCATTCTCAAACAGTCTTAGCCAGATACGATAGACTCCATGCATGATTCTAAGAGGCAGCGTGAAAGTCCGCGGCCTTGGTCGCCAGTTCGGTGATCACGACGAGGTGATCTTACCTTCGGATCAATCTGTGTGGCATGACGTGCCTCGAACGTTCGCGCGGCGGGTGTACGTCAATGGTACTCGAACCATAAGAATCGAAATGGACTGGTCCGAGCTTACTAGTGAGATGGAGCAGCTGACCAAATACACAAACGCCGAATTCGTGAAACTATCCAAAAGTGCACAGAAGAAGGCATACGGAAGGAATGCGGCCATACTCCCCTACCGAATTTCGTTTAATGGGCCGCGTCCGTTGTTGCCCGCATTGATGCGTTATTATTTGCATGAGGTCTTCCTCATTATTAACATAGCGTCACCGGGCGCATTTCGTGCCTACGAGGTTGGTTTCGAAGACGATCGGGAATCGAAACCATTCAGTTTGAGCGCCGGGTTATTTGAAGACGCTTGGCTATACTCAATTGACCATGGATGGCCTCCGATCGGGTTAGTATCTATTGATGAAGTGGCGAGATGGTACCATGCACTCTTACCTGACGTTTCTGAGATCGCTACTACTCGTCTACCCAAAGCGCTCTTTAGCCTACTTCATGCTAGCGACTTGTCGGATGCGGAGCCGACGGTTGTTCTTTGGCTCGCCCAATGTTTGGAGTCGCTTTTCGAAGTGCCAAACGCTTTGTCTCGGAACATTCTTCAATCTCGATCGTTTGCACTGCTTGGATCGCCTGACAACAAAAAAGCTGTATCAAAGACCTTCCAGCAATTCTTCGAAGCTCGCAATTCATTTGTCCATGGTGGGGCAGACGTGTCATATCCCGGAGGTGATTTTCTAAGTGACAACGTTTTGGAGCGGTTCATGAGCAAGTGGCTACGGCCAACAGAGTTCGCTTCGAGCATCGTCGTTGCCGCCCTGCAACAGCACGCAAAACACAACTGGCGTGAGCTGACATGGGCGGAATCGTATGTTCCTATAGAGATTAGTTAGTGTTGGTGCAGGTGAGTTGGTGATCAAGACTGAGCTGACTCAAGGGAATGCAGACGGAGAAGCCTCCCCCAAACCGGATCTTAATTATCGCGCCGAACTTGATGCTAGTCGAGGAATGAGCCAGGCTGCGCCGTGTCGAACACCGCATCAAGGCCCGAACCTTACATTCCAGCCCGCTGGCAAGCCGCAGGATCATCGTCAGCGTCGGAGCCTTGAGCCCTCATTCCAGCTCGCTGATCTAAGGGATGTTCGAGCCGCATCGCTCCGCGAGCGCTTGCTGGCTCAGGCCGCGCTTCAAGCGGACCTCGCGCAGCACGCGCCCGAACGTCTCAGCCTCTGGACGGACCGCAGCCACTCATCCACGCTCCCTCTTGGCATACTTCTTTAGCAGCATTATGTGATCGCAGTACACACGAGGAGCCCGACATGGACGACCACACCCTCAAATCTCTCCGCCGCATCTTTCTCAATCCTCGTCCGAACATTGCGTACATCACGGCTGCCTATCTGCTCGGGATGACGTTTTCGGAGTTGAAGAACGAGATCGCCGAGGGAACGATTGTAGCGGTTTCGACGGGGATAGGGATGCGGGTGGCGAAGGAAGAGATGATCGCCACTGCGATGCGGACGTGGCCGCAGGCGGTGATCGAGGAGGCGCTCGGGGACGACGCGGCGCGGCTGCTCCCCAGGATGACAATTAGTTCTGTTGTGGGACTGAATTCTTCACAACCACTCAAGACGACAGGAACCCTTCGCCTTCCGCCAGTGTCGATGCTGTTAAAATCTCGCATCATGGATCGATTACTACAGCAGGCTGTCGCCGAAGCATCGAAACTGCCGGAGGCGAGCAGGAAGCCGTAGGTGCATGGATTCTTGCGGAGCTTGAATCGGAACGACGTTGGACGATCTTTTTGCGAGGTCGCACGACATGCTGGCAGAAATGGCAGCGGAAGCGATCCGCGAGGATGAGGCAGGCCTGACGCAGCCTCTCGATCCGGACGACATTGAAGTCGCGGACGAATCAGAGCCGTCAACGAGACCGTGGGACCAGAACTCACGCTCTTCGTCTTCGCTATTGAACGTCGGGATCTTTTTTCGCGTGGAGGGCATACGCCGTAGGCCTCGTATCCTGGCAGCCGAGATCGCCCGGATTCTGGACACTTGTTCGCTTCCGCGACGTCCACCATAGAGCCACGAATGGCTATGTGACTGCGTCGCAAAGACTTGTAAGCGTCCTCGTCATGGCTTCCCCCTTGTACTGAGAGCCGACGGGGGAAGTCTATGGACGTGACTCAATTGCTGTGGACCCGCGGAGCGGGCCTGCAGCCGGAACAACCACAAACGGATACCAACGCGCAGCTTGCGCTGCTTTTCGGCTCGCGCGCTGCGCTCGAGGACTTCGACTCGATCACCTCGATCCGGCAGCAGTTCCCCTCAGCGATGCTGCTGGGGTGCTCTACCGCGGGAGAGATCTGCGACAGCCGGATCTTCGACGATACCGTCAGCGTCACGGCCGTTCGCTTCGATGCTACGCGCGTTGTTGGCACCTCGGTTCCTATTGCGAAACCGGGCGATAGCCACGCCGCCGGAGCCGCGCTCGCGCAATTCCTGGCCGCGGACGATCTCGTCCACCTCTTCGTCCTGAGCGATGGACTCAACGTCAACGGCAGCGAGCTCGTGAAAGGTCTCAGCGAGAATCTCCCCGCCGGCGTCACGCTCTCGGGTGGGCTTTCCGGCGACGGCACGGCGTTCGGCGAAACGACGGTCATCTTCGGCGAGACCGTCGGCAGCCGAACCGTCGCGGCAGTCGGCTTCTACGGCGACCGGCTGGAGGTCGGCTGTGCGTCACTCGGTGGGTGGGACAGCTTTGGCGCCGAACGGCTGGTGACGCGCAGCGAAGGGAACGTTCTCTATGAGCTCGACGGCTTCTCCGCGCTCAACCTTTACAAGCGTTACCTCGGCGAGCATGCCAGGGACCTTCCCGGCTCGGGGCTGCTCTTTCCGCTCAGCATCCGGAATCCTGAGGACAACTCGTCGGTCGTGCGAACGATCCTGGCCGTCGACGAAGAAGCGCAGAGCCTCACCTTCGCCGGTGACGTTCCGGCCGGATGGTATGCGCGGCTGATGAAGGCGAACTTCGACCGGCTCATCGACGGGGCAATCGGCGCGGCGCGCGCCAGCCTCGTAAACATGTCGGACCAGCAGCCCGATCTGGCGATTCTGATCAGTTGCGTGGGCCGCCGCATGGTGCTGCGGCAGCGCACCGAGGAGGAGTTGGAGGGAGTGCGGGACGTCGTCGGCTCGAAGGCCGCGCTCACGGGCTTCTACTCCTACGGCGAGATCTCGCCATTCACTCCGGACGCGAAATGCGCGCTCCACAATCAGACCATGACCATTACGTCATTCAGGGAGATCTGATGATCGCCATACACTCCCTTCTGCGTCGTCAGATCCGGCGTCACCTCGGATCGGAGGCGTCGATTTCAGAGCCCTTGATGAGTCTCATCCGCGCCGTCGACGATGCCTACCGACAAGGCGACGAGGATCGTGCATTGCTGGAGCGCGCGCTCGAGATCAGCTCGCAGGAGTTGATGCAGGCGAACTCGCAGACGCGGGCGATGCTGCAGGCAACGCCCAACCTGTCTCTCCGCGTGGCATTCGACGGCACCGTGCTCGAGTACAAGCCGAGTCCGCTGGTCGATCTGTTCTGTTCGAATGCGGTCGGAGACTCCCCGGGTCGCCGTCTGGTCCTCCGGACGGACTTCCTGGAGCACTTCCAGTCGTCACTCGATCTCTTGCTGCAGGGCAAGCCGATGGCGACGTTCGAGATCGAGCCGGATGGAGCACCGGGCCGCCTGTTCGAAGCGCGCATCGTCACGCTGTCCTCGAACCAGACTGTCGTCGTGATCCGCGACATCACCGAGGAGAGAGCGGCCGAGGCGGCGTTGCGGCAGGCGCTGGAGGAGGCCAATTCGAGCGAAGAACGCCTGCGCGTGGTTGCCCGCGTCAGCAGCGACGCCATCTGGGACTGGGATATCGCCACCGACCGGGTTCGGTGGAACGAAGGCCTGACCCTTCTTTTCGGCTACCTGCCTCACGAGGTCGAGACCGCGGAATCGTGGGTCAGTCATATCGACCCTCAGGACCGTGAGCGCGTGACGAACAGTGTCCAGGCCGTGCTCGAAGAGGGCGGAACCAGTTGGTCCGACGAGTACCACTACCAGCGCAAGGATGGAACGTTCGCCTACCTCCTCGACCGCGCGCATGTCATTCGGGATGCCGCCGGCAAAGCAGTGCGCGTCATCGGCGGCATGACCGATCTCACACAGCGGCGGGCTGTAGAGGAAAAGGTCGCCCAGCAGGCGGCACTCATCGACGAGGCGCGTGATGCCATCGTCGTTCGCGATCTCGATCACCGGATCATCTTCTGGAGTAAAGGTGCGGAGCGGATCTATGGCTGGCCTGCCGCCGAGGCAGTGGGACGGCATTGCCATGAACTGACGGACGTCGACCGCGTCATGTTTGAAGATGCCGTGCAAGTCGTCCTGCGGGAAGGTGAGTGGAGCGGAGAAATGGCGCGACGATCAGCTTCCGGCGCCTCCCTGACGGTGAACAGCCGCTGGACTCTGATGCGCGACGGGCAGGGGCGTTCGAAATCGATCTTCAGCATCGAGACCGACGTCACCGAGCGCAAGAAACTCGAACTGCAGTTCCTGCGCGCCCAGCGTCTGGAGAGCATTGGGACCCTCTCCGGCGGAATCGCTCACGACCTGAACAATCTGCTGATGCCGATCACCATGGGCGTGGCTCTGCTCAAGCACTACCAGCCCGAGGAGAAGAGTCTGAAGGTGATCCGAAACATCGAGCGCAGCGCCAAACGAGGCGCCGACCTCGTCCAGCAGATGCTCTCCTTTGCCCGCGGTGCCGAGGGCTCGCGGGAATCCGTGCGTCTCGACGAAATCGTGGCCGAGGTTCAGTCCATTGCCGAGAATACGTTTCCCAAGAACGTTCACTTCGAAACGGACATCTCCGGCGATCTCTGGCCGATGCTTGCCGATCCCACGCAGATTCACCAGGTGCTCTTGAACCTCTGCGTCAACGCCCGCGACGCCATGCCGGGCGGCGGACGCATCTCTCTCTCCGCCAGGAATGCCGAGCTCGATGCGCACTATGCGGCGATGCATGGCGGCGCCACGGCCGGGAGCTACGTCGCTCTGCGGGTGGCCGACAACGGTGCCGGCATGACCAAGGAGGTACTCGATCAGATTTTCGAGCCCTTCTTCACCACCAAGGGCATTGGCAAGGGGACCGGCCTCGGCCTGTCCACCACGCTCGGGATCATTCGCGGTCATCACGGCTTTGTGGATGTATCGAGCGAGCCGGGCAAGGGAAGCACCATCGACGTCTACCTGCCTGCAAACCTGGAGCGGGCCGGGAGCGAGCGCTTCGAGCAGCCCGCTGATCTGCTGCCCCGCGGCGACGGCGAGACGATCATGATCGTCGACGACGAGATCGCCATTCTCGAAATCACCAGGCAAACGCTGGAGTCGTTCGGCTACAAGGTCATCACGGCTGAGGATGGCGCCGAGGCCATCGCGCTCTATGCCATGCATCGCTCCGAAATCGCGGTCGTCCTGGCCGACATGATGATGCCGGTGATGGATGGCACGGCACTCATCGCCGCCACGCGCAGGATCGATCCGGGAGTGAAGATCGTCGTCGCCAGCGGAAACGACGCAAACGCCAGTGCCGCGAAGGCGGGCGTCCCGCATTTTCTCGCCAAGCCTTTCACCGCCGAAGTCCTGCTGCGTACGCTCAGCAACGTCCTCGGCAAAGAGAGACGTCCCGGCGCGGTCTTCGACAGTGAGGTTCGTCTCAGCTTGACGAGTTAGAAGGCGTCGAAACGGTCAGGATTGCGTGCGGCGCTACGATGGCGTCTTGCGCGATCAACTCAAATCCATCTACCTCCGCGCCCTCGATGCCTGTGCGCCTGAGCGTCTCATCCGTGCAAGGCCCGGGATGCCGCGCGCGGTCGCGGCGATCGGCAAGTGCGCGGGTGCGTTGCGGGACGGGATCGATGACGACGTCGATGGTTTCGTCGCCATCCCCGCCGGTTATCGAAAGCCGTCAAAGCGTGCGCATGTGGTCGAAGGCGGACATCCCGACATCACCGGCGCCAGCTTCGAAGCCGGCAGACAACTGCTCGATTTCGTCGATGCGCACGACGAGATTCTCTTTCTCATCTCCGGCGGCGGCTCCGCCTGCATCGAGCAGCCGCTAACTCCATGGTTCAACGAACGCGACCTCATCGACGTCAACAAGAAGCTCGTCGCGTCGGGATTGAAGATCGCTGACATCAACTGTGTCCGCAAGCATCTCTCCGCGATCAAGGGTGGGCGGCTGGCGGCGCGAGTGAAGCGCGGCGTCACGCTGGTCTACTCCGATGTCTCCACCGGTGCGCTGGCCGACGTCGCATCCGGGCCGACGCTTCCGGACAAGACCACGAAGAACGACGCCATCGCCATCCTGCAACAGATCGGCGGATGTGACCGAATCGTTGCGCGGCTCCGCGACGACGGATGCCCGGACTCCGTCAAAAAGATCGATGACTCCCGCGTCGAGCTCATTGCCGACAACTCCACGCTTGTCGCCGCGGCTTCAGAGATCGCGAGAGCACTCGGTCTTTCCCCGGTCGTGGTCGAACAGCAGATCGAATCGGATGTCAGCGATGCCGCGCACGAATTGCTGCAGATTGCCGCAGGGCTTCGGAGCGGCGAAGTACTGATCGCCGGAGGGGAGCCAACGGTCGTGAAACGAGGAAACGGGAAGGGAGGACGCTGCATCGAGCTGGCGGCACGGCTGGCGCTGGCGCAGGAAAGCACGAAGATCGACGCCCTCCTCGGCACCTCCGACGGCGTCGACGGCAACAGCGGCGTCGCCGCCGTGGCCATCTCCCTCCCGGCGACGATCGATCGTGAATTCGCGAAACGGGAGCTGGCCCGCTCCAACAGCCTCGCCGTCGCCGAAGTGATCGGGGAGACGATTATGATTCCCCCAGCCGGCAATAACCTCCGTGACCTCTATCTTTTGGCTCGCAGTTAGCAGGAGTTGCCGGCCTCGACGAAATGACGATCGAACCAGTAGCCGAGGAGCACCATCACCGCTCCGCGCGAGAGAGGCAGAGGAGAGGCCCCATGTGGGGATGCCTCAAGTGGGTGGGGTGTTCCACCATCGGCCTCTTCGTGCTCCTTGCGCTGGTTATCGGCGGCGGCTGGTGGTACCTCGGGTCGTCGAGCTTCGCCGGCCTGGTGCGGTTGCGTATCGAGAAGACGCTCGAAGCGCGCCTCGGCCGCAACGTCGACGTCGGATCGGTGCAGATCGAAGGCGGACGGCAGAGCCGCATCATCATCAATGACCTGCGCATCGCCAACGCGCCGGGCGCGGTCCACCCCTACTTCGCCACAGCCCGGCAGATCATCCTCACCGGCGGCGTCGACTCGTTCTGGGGACGGAAGATTCGCGTCGGACGCATCGACATCGTCGAGCCGCATCTCAACTTCGAGATCTATCCGTCCGGCTCGAAGCTCGCGCACAACTTTCCGCATTGGAACAGCGGACCGCCGTCGCGTTACGAGATCTACCATCTCGACCTCGGCAACCTGTACGTCACGCACGGTGCGTTCGAATTTCTCGACCGCCGCCACACCATCACCGCGACCGCCAACGACATTACCTCCACGATCAACGTCACGCCGAAGGAGGATCTCTACGCCGGCGTGCTCACCAGTCCTCAATTCGCGGTCAATCTTCCCGATGCCGTGCCGATCCGAACAGCGCTGCGCGGCCAGTTCCGATTCACGCCCGACAATCTCGACATTCAGTCCGTCGCGCTCGAAGGCGGGCCGGACCTGCGCGTCTTCCTGAGCGGGAAGGCCGCGCCGCTCAGCGACGCCGTTTACAACCTTCATCTCACCGCTCAGGTCGGGCTCAATCGCGTCCGCGACACCTTCAAAATCCACAAAGTCCTCGACGGTCTGGTCGATGTCAACGGCGTGCTGCGCGGCAACGGGGGGGCGTTCTCGATCACCGGCGGCTGGCTGGCGCCGAAAATCAGCGCCGACGTTTACGACGTGGCCAACGTCCGCGGCACGATGAACATCACCGGCGACCGTACCATCGTCGACATCCAGCGCGCATCGTACGGCGGTGGCACGATTGCCGGGCGCTACGACCTGCCGCGGTACGTCGATCCTTACCCGATGAAGGCTGACCTCCACTACAGCGGGGTCTCGCTCGAAAAATTGTTCAGCGACTGGGGCATCAAAGACAATGGTCTGCGCGGCGGCGCTACCGGCCATCTCACTTATCACTGGAACAAGGATCGGATCCTGGCCGGCGCCGGCGAGGGAAACGCCACGCTGGCCAGACATGCGCAGGCATTCTCGGACGCCGCCTACCCGATCCCCCTCGGCGGTTCGACCGACTTCGCGATCGACAACGGCGTGGTCACGTTCCGGCGTGCCCAGCTCACCACGGAAGCATCGACGATCGACTTCACCGGCAAGTTCCGCATCGAAGACGCCTGGACCGACGTGCTGATGAAAATTCACAGCGGCGATTTCGGCGAGCTCGATCGCATCGGCTACAACTTCGCCCACTCGGCCGGAAAGAAGAGCTACACGCTGCTCGGCCTCGGCGGGAGCGGCGACGTCACCGGCAACGTACGCGGCAAGATCAAGTCACCCGATGTCGTGGCGCGGATCGCCGGCAGCGGCACGAAGTACAACAACATCCTCCTCGGCGACTCCGATATCGACCTTCGCTACGACGGCGCGAAGAGCGTGATGACCTTCGAGCACGCCACCTTCCGCGACGGTGCCGCACGGCTGTCGATGACCGGCACGCTGACCTTCCCCGACAAAGGACCCTCGCCGCAATTCGATCTGGCACTCGATGCCGCGAACTACAACGTCGACCGGGCCATGAAGGCCGTCGATCTCAAGCTGGCCATCAATGGCACCGGTACCGGCAAGCTCGTCGTCACCGGCACGTCCGACGAAGGCAAGGTCACCTTCGCCAACTTCGCCGTTCATCAAGGCGTTAGTCTGAACAGGGGCGACCTGCGGCTCAACGGAACGGTAGCCTGGCTGCCAGGCAAGGGAAACACATCGTTCGACCTCGACATCACCACCACATCGTTCCCGGTCGCCGAGATCATCACCTTCCTCGATCTCGGCAAACAGCCGGTCACCGGCGACGTCAGCGGCCACCTCCATCTCAGCGGTCCGAAAGCGAAACTGGAAGGATCGGGCCTGGTCACGATCTCCAACGGCTCGATCTACGGCGAGCCCGTGACCAGCGCCAAGGCCGACATCAAATTCACGCAAGGGGCGTTGAATGCGACGAATGTCACGGTCGTGGCGCCGGCGGGGACGATCACCGGCGAAGCGCAGATCGATTTCGGCACGAACAAGTTCTCGTACTCGATCAAGTCGTCGTCGATCGATCTGTCGAAGATCAAACTACTTTCGTCGCTGGCAGGTCTGCTCGGCGGCAACATCACCCTCAGCTCCACCGGCGCCGGAACGTTGACGCAACCCGAGCTGGTGCTCGAAGCGACGCTCAATCAGGCCTCGCTGCGCGGTCTCAACCTGCCGCCGGACGCGCCGCCGCCGACGCTGTACATCGCCATCCGCAACGGTCAGCTCATCGTGCGCGGATCGGCCGCGGGCGTTCTCACGATCGAGGGCAACGGCAGCGTTGCCGAAGACGGCACGTTATCCGGCGCCGTGCAGGTAAAGGTTACCGACATCGCCAAGGCGCTGGCGATGTCGCCGAAGACCGCATCGCTTCCCGCCGCCGGAAACCTGACCGCGAACCTGCAGCTCGGCGGCAAGCTCACCTCGATCGAGACATTGCGCATCGACGCCACCTTTCCTGAATTCAACGTTCGCGTCTCCGAGCACGCCTTCGCCCCCACGCGGCCAATACGCATCAGCCTGCACGACGGGCGCGTCACCTTCGATGATTTCCAGGTGTCGCTGAGCCAGACCGCTTCGACGGCCTTCACCGTCGGCGGCTACGCGGAGCTCACCGGCGCGAAGCGGCTCAACGTCGAACTGCACGGCGCGCTCGAAGCGGCGCTGCTGCAGCTTTTCGTCCCCGACCTCCGTGCAGACGGCCAGATCGCGGTCGCCGGCGCGCTGACCGGCACGATGGCCGCTCCCCGTTTCAACGGCTCCGCAGAGTTCCAGGGAGCGTCGGTGCGCATCCCCGGATTCCCGCAGGTGATTGACGCCATCACCGGCACGCTCATCTTCCGCGAGGACCGGATCGACATCAATTCCATTCGGGCGCGACTCGGCGGCGGCCAGATCGTTCTCGGCGGCTCGGTCGTGCTCGACGGCGCGACGCCGAAGAGCGTGCGCATGACATTGCAGGGCACCGAGGTCGCCATCCGATACTTCGAAGGACTCACGGTCGAAGGCAACTTCTCGCTGCTCCTCAGCGGCGATCTCGACCGCGCCGTCCTGACCGGCGACGTCACCGTCAACCGCGCCCTCTACTTCCGCGACGTCGATATCGGCACAGCGCTGCTCAACGCCGTCCTTGCCCGGCGCGGCGTCGTCCCGGTCATCAGCGCATCGTGGCAGGACCGCATCGGGCTACGGCTCCATGTGACGAGCGACAACACGCTGGCCGTGCGCAACAACATCGCCGACTTCGCCGGCAGCGCCGACATCGACGTCACCGGCACTCTCGGCAATCCGGTGATCCTGGGCCTGGTCACCCTCAACGAAGGCGGCAAGATCCGCTTCCAGGACATCGACTATCGCGTCGTGCGCGGGTCGATCAATTTCCAGAACCCATTCCGCATCGATCCCTACTTCGACATCGCTCTCGAGGCGCGCGTGAGCGGCGGCATCTCCGAGGTGGAGTCGGGGCCGCTCGACGTCACAGTGACGCTTACCGGAACGCTCGACCGATTGACGCCGTCGATCACCAGCGATCCACCGGCCAGCGACATCACCCTCTTCTCTCTCCTTGGCTTCGGCGCGCTGACGCGCAACACCAACCCGAACGCGGCGCCAACGACCGCCAACACCGGCCGCACCCTGCTCTTCCAGTCGGTGAGCAGGCTGCTGAATTCCAGCGCACTCTCGTTCATCGACTCCTTCGCCATCTCCTCCGACGCCGCTGATCTCGACAAGACCGGCGATCCGGGGACCAAGGTGTCGTTCGAGAAACGGATCTCGAACGAGGTCCGCGTCCTGGTCATCTACAACACGCGTGACTCGAGGAATCGCGTTTCGCTGGAGTGGCAGGTCACCCCTGACTGGGTGCTGCAATTCACGCGCGATGCCCTCTCCAACGAATACGACATCGAGGCGCGTTTCCGGCGGGCCTACGAGGGCCACTGGAACTGGGGGATGAACGGCCACAATCCGCTGGCCATGCTGACGTCGTTCAACACGGCAGCCAGTGCGGCGACGGCCGGCGTTCCGGCGGCGCCGCCGATCACGATCCCCACAACGACCGTGGCCACTCCGACAGGCGCGATCGTGACGAGCGTCGGATTCCATGCTGACTCCGGCGTCGACACATCCAGCTTCAACCATTACGTCACCGTCAAAGTCGGCCAGCCGCTCTCGATCCGCAACGTGCAGACATCGGTCAAGAGTCTTTTCGCTACCGGCAACTTCCGCGACATCCGCGTCGACTCCGCGCCGTCAGGAAACGGCGTTGCCGTCGTCTTCGAGCTCTACACGAACTTCCGCATCGTCTCGATCGACTTCGACGGGTTGAACGGCACCGACCGCGACCGCGCCCTCCGCACTCTCCCCTTCCACCTCGGCGACGTCCTTTCGCTGAACGCGGTCGACCATGGCGCCGGCGCCATCCAGGATCTGCTCAAACGATCCGGCTACCTTGCCGTGACGGTCGATCCCGAGACGTCGTTTCTCCGGCAGCAGAGCCGCGCGGCCGTGATCTTTCACGTCACCCGCGGGCAGCAGGCGACCGTCGGCACGGTTGTCATCGCCGGCGATACAGCACCGTTCAATACGCAGCAGCTCATCGACCGAATGAAGCATGGTCCCGGCAAGGCCTTCGATCTCGACGAAGCGCGCCTCGACGCCGACCGGATGCGCCAGTGGCTCCTGCGTCAGGAGTATCGGAAGGCCAGCGTCCGCTACGACAGCAACACGTTCGACCCGGCCACGCACAAAGTGGTCTTGCGCTACACGGCCACGACCGGCCCACTGGTGAAAGTCGAAGTCACCGGCATCTCGCGCGGAGCCCTGCGCGGACTTCTGCCCTATCGCCGCAACCAGCCGTATAGCGAAGACGTCATCGACCGCGCGGCGGCTGACATCGTCACCGCGTTGCAGCAGCGCGGCTTCTACAACGCCGCCGTCGATACCGAGGAGTCGCTGGCAGGCAACGTCTGGACCTCGACGTTCCACGTCAATCCGGGGGAGCAGTTTCACCTGACCGCGGTCACGTTCACAGGCAACGACAAACTGAGCGATAAGACGCTGCAGGGTGTCGTGGTCACGTCGCCGAGAGGCGGCATCAGGGGAATCTTCGCCTCGCTGTTTCGCCGTCCGCAAGGCGTCACGCGCGAGCAGGTCGCCGCTGACCGGACCACGCTCGAGTCGTACTACCGGCTTCACGGTTTTCTCTCCGCCGCCGCCGGCACGCCGGTGGTCAACACGAACGTCGCAACGGGCGCGATGACGGTCGACTTCCCCGTCACCGAGGGACCGCAAACGATGGTTGCCTCCGTCGCTATCGAAGGAAACGAGCAGGTAGCGACGAAGAACCTGCCGGCTCCCACGCTGAAAACCGGCGATGCATTGAACCCGACGCTCGAGCGCAACGACGTCCTCGCCCTGCAGACGTTCTACTCCGACCGTGGCAACGCCGAGGTGCAGGTTCACGTGCGGGAAGAGGTGAACGCCGACAAGCTCTCGGCGCACGTGGTCTATACAATCGCCGAGGGACCGAAAATCGCGCTCGGCAACGTCGTCGTGCGCGGGAACACCTACACGAACAGCAACGTCGTTCTCCACGTCGCGGAATTGGAGAAGGGGGAGCCCTTCAGCTACACATCGATCCTCGAAGCGCAACAGCGGCTCTATCGCCTCGGCATCTTCCAGCGCGTCGACATTCAACCGGCCCAGGCATCCACCGACGTCGCCGAGCGCAACGTGACGATCTCTGTCGCAGAGGGGAAGGACCTCACGCTCGCGGGCGCACTCGGTGCCACCGCGCCGTTCATCCCTGAGGCCGGTGCGAATCGCGTCGCACCCCTGGCATCGGCGTCGATCGCTCATCGCAATCTCTTCGGTACCGGCCGTTACCTCGGCCTGGAGCTGATCTACGCCCGCCCGAACCGGCAGGACGCCTTCCTCACCTACCGCGAGCCCTTCATCGGCAGGTGGGACCTTCCGGTTGAGGTCACGGCGTTCCAGAACGACGACTTCCGTCCCCAAACGCACATCCGCCAGCGCGGCGGTTTCATCGAAGCATCGCGCATCGCCCGCTTCCAGACGCGCTGGTCGCTGCGCTACGAATACCGCATCGCGGAGTGCGTCGTGCAGAAGGAGGGCGACCTGTGCGCGCTCGCGAAGAACGTGATTCTGCCCGGTCTCGATCGCAACGCCACGAACGTCTCTATCTCCAGTCTCACACCGACCTTCTTCTGGGACAAGCGCGACGACACGCTCAACCCGCATCACGGCTTCTTCACCACGGCCTCCGTCGAGTACGCGTTCCGGTTCCTCGCCGCGGACGCACGCTTCCTCAAGGAGTTCACGCAGACGTCGTGGTATCTGCCGGTCACGGACAACAGCACGTTCGCGATGTCGGGCCGCATCGGCCTGATCCAGGACCTCGGCGCAGGCACCACGATCGATCCTGTCACGGGCGCGGTGATTCCGACGAGCGGCGTGCCGCTGTCGGAGCGCTTCACCACCGGCGGCGATACCTCCAACCGCGCCTATGCACTCGATCTCCTCGGCACTGCCTGCCCGACGCAGGCCTCGATCGACGCCGGATGCCGCCCGACGCTGATCACTGTCAACGATCCGCTGCGAGGCGACGTGACCGCACCACTCGGAGGACGGGCGCTCTTCATCGTCAACGCCGAGTACCGATTCCCGATCGCCGGTCCGATCGGTGCTCAGCTCTTCGTCGATGCGGGCAACACCTTCGCGGAGGCGAACGTCCGCTTCAGCGATCTGAAATACGGCGTCGGCAGCGGTCTGCGCTACCTCTCACCAGTCGGCCCGGTGCGCTTCGACTTAGGCTACAAACTCAAGCGCCAGATCCTGCGCTACGACGAGAACGGGAAGGCGGTCTTCGAGAGTCCGTTCGCGTACTTCATCACGTTGGGGTACGCGTTCTAACGGTTACGCGGTCTCGCGGTTGCGGGGTCTCGCGGTGTTTCTTCGTTGCTGAGTTGCTGAGTTGCTAACAGCGGGGCCGAGTCCATTGACGACCTAGCAACCTAGCAACCAAACACCGCGGAGACCGCGTATTCCGTCACACAGCGTCCGCCGCGTCCTCCACCCGTTCCTTCTCCAGCTCCGCGACGCGGGCACGGAGATCCGCGACCTCGGCATGAAGTTTCGCCAGCTCGTCTTTCAGCGCTTCGCGGGCAAACTCCTGGAGACGCGTCTGGAGACGCTGGGACTGTTCGGAGGAGAACTGGCTGAGCTTGTTGAGAGGCTCACCAAAGAGGTCTTTCATCAGTTGTTCGAAATCGTTCGGCATGTACCGGACCCGAGCAATTGAAGTGCCACGGAAAGTCGTGGGAGAATCATCGGGCATTCCATGATTCGCCGATTCGCCGATTTCTGGCCGGACTACGTACGCGCCCACGCGCACGCGCGGACGCGTACGCTGCACGCCATCGGGTCGGTGCTCTCCATCGTCATGCTGGGGCTGTCCTTCGCCGTCAACCTCTGGTTCCTGATTGCCGTGCCGGTCGTCGGCTACGCCTTCGCCTGGTACGCTCACTTTTTCGTCGAGCACAATAAACCGGCCACGTTCGGACATCCCTTCTACTCCCTGGCCGCCGACTACCGCATGCTCTTCCTGATGATGGCCGGACGCATGGATGCAGAGGTCGAGCGGTGCTGCGGCGGTGCGGAACGAGCCATCCCGCACTCGGCGTGAAGGGCCTACGGGTCAGGCGGACCGATTGCATGGTGTTCGCGGTATGTCTCGCATCCTTCCTCTCGTCCTCCTTCTGCTAGCCGCAACAGCGCCAGCGCAGGACGTCGCGCTTCTGCCGATCGCCTCGGGCCTCAGTCAGCCGGTCGCGCTGACCCACGCCGGCGACACGCGGCTCTTCATCACGCAGCAGGCCGGCGTCATCCAGATTTACGACGTCTTCGGCCTGCGGGCCACCCCGTTTCTCGACATCCGGTCGTTTGTTCTGAGCGGCGGCGAGCGCGGTTTGCTCAGCGTCGCCTTCCATCCACATTATCGCGACAACGGTTTCTTCTTCGTCTACTACACCAACCGCCTTGGCGACAACAGCGTGGCACGCTACCAGGTGTCCGCGACTGACCCCGACCGCGCCGATCCTGCCTCGGGCACCATCCTGCTGACCATCCCCCATCCCGACTTCGCCAATCACAACGGCGGCCAGCTCCAGTTCGGGCCCGACGGCTATCTCTACATCGGCACCGGTGACGGCGGCTCCGCCGGCGATCCGAACAACCACGCCCAGGACCTGACGCAGCTCCTCGGCAAGCTCCTTCGCATCGACATCGACCATGGATCGCCCTACGCCATCCCCGCTTCGAATCCGTTCTTCGGCAGCAGCAGTGCCCGCGGAGAGATCTGGGCCTACGGACTACGCAATCCCTGGCGCTTCAGCTTCGACCGTTCCACCGGCGACCTCTGGATCGGTGACGTCGGCCAGGACACATACGAGGAGGTCGATCTCCAGCCCGCCACGAGCATCGGCGGCAAGAACTACGGCTGGCGAAAGATGGAAGGCTTCCACTGCTACAACCCATCGACGAATTGCACCGACCCCTCCTTCACCATGCCGATCCTCGAATACTCGCACGCCCAGGGAGCCTGCTCGATCACCGGCGGTTACCGCTACCGCGGCTTCCAGATCCCATCGCTCAAAGGCGCCTACCTCTACGGTGACTACTGCACCGGCACGATCTGGACGGCGACACAGACAAACGGCGTCTGGACATCAAAGACGCTCTTCACAACCACGATCAGTATCAGCAGTTTCGGGGAGGATGTGTCGGGGGAGTTGTACGTGATGGACGTGGCGAAGGGGATCGTTTACAAATTCATCGCGCACGGAGTTATGCGGCATCGCGCTGTGCGTTGAGCCCGCCGCGCGTTTCCGTTAGTGCTCATTGAATGTGACAGAATTACATCACCAGCGAGGGTCGCGTGCCACCCCGGTTGACGCGTGCCAGCGCAGTCGTCATGGACGGCCGCTTTGTTTACTCTGCTGATGACGATGGTTAAGTCCCCGAAGGGCTGACATTCCTCGGTTCGCCGAGGTTCAATGTCCCATTCGATGACGTCGCCGACCGCTCGTGAGACGAAAACGAATGTTCGGTTGGGGTCGAACGAACGCTCGCATGACGAAAACGAATGCTCGCGTGACGAGAACGAATGCTCGGTTGAGGTAGAACGAACGCTCGCGAGACGAAAACGAATGCTCGGTTGGGGTCGAACGAACGCTCGCATGACGAAAACGAATGCTCTGTCAGAACCAAGGTGTCAGACCTTTGTTTTTTCGTTGCCTGCAACCCATTGACATACAGGCACTTGCGGCGACTCACCTTAGCGGTCGCGATCGATCATCACTTATTTGCTCTGGTGAAGGCGCTACAGAAGGTGCGAAATCGAGGCCTGACACTCCCGGGCCAGCGGAGGAACACTCCGGACCACCTCTCGCGGCATCACGCGGTTCGATGAAGAACGAGGCGCCGCCGTTTCCGGCGGCGCCTCTTCACCTCACAGCAGCTTCACGATCTTGTCGCTCAGGCCGCTGCCGTCACCGAGAAGAACCGTGAGGTTCGACTTCTCGGCAACCTTCTCCAGAACCTCGAGCTCCCGCAGACGCATCAGCATCGGGCTGGACTCGAGAATCTTTGCCGTGTTCGCCTGCATCCGCATCGCGGCCGTCTCTTCACGGCGCGTGATGAGGGCAGCCTCGGCGGCCTTCTTTGCCTCGGTGACACGGTTCATCAGATCCTTCATCTCGCCCGGCAGAATCACGTCACGGATACCGACAGCCACGACTTCGATGCCGAGTGCGTCCGCACGGGGCCGGACCGCCTCGTCGAGCTCGCGCGCCAGAGCGTCGCGCGAAACGAGCAGTGCATCCAGCTCGCGCGCGCCGACGATCTCACGAAGCGCGAGCTGCGCCGCGCGGTACAGCGCCTGAGGCGCACTGTCGACTTCCGCCACCGACTTCATGGCGTCGGCGATACGGAAGCTGACCAGAGCGTTGAGACGCAGCGTGACCTTGTCCGCCGTCATGATCTCCTGACCGCTGATATCCAGCACCTGCTCCTTCAGATCAACCGGAACGACGCGCAGAACAGCCGCGCCGCGCCAGAATGCATACGTTCCCGGCTGCAGGACGCCGTGCAGCGTTCCATCCCGGAAAACAACCGCCACACTACCGGCCTGCACCGTCACTGACTCGAGCTGCTTCAGTGAATCGGCAACAGAAAAGATGGCCGTGAGATCAGGATGCATGAACTGCACGGTACGCGTACTGACGACCTCCACACGAACATCGTGGTCAGTACGCCACAGGACGTACATACCCGGCTTCACGACGGCATTGAACCGGCCGTCGATCCAGACGAGAGCACGCTCTGTGTCGGTGAGGTTCAGAACGACAGCATCCTCGCCGATAAGACCCGAACGAACGATCAGATCGATGTCCTTGTGCTCCAGCCAGACCTTACGCGTATTGACGACTTCGAACCGCAGCTTGAAGAGAGGATCGAAGCGCCAGGACACACCCGGCTGGAGAATGTCGACGAGGTCGCCCTCGCGAAAGAGCAGACCACGCTCGTGATTACGAATCTTGAGCTTGCGAATCATGGGGACCTCCTTTTCTTTGTGTTCTCCGGCCGATCGATTCGTACGCATCGCCAGCCGGCAGTTGTTATGCACCTGTGAGAAGAGCCGCCCGGGAACGGCACGTATCCGTTACCACACGCATGCGGCGCGGAGCGTCGCGGACAGCCGCCGCTACTCCGGCGTTCGGCACCGTACTACTGCTACGGATGCGTTCCGCCGTTTCCGCGCGCGGCTTCCGCGCGCCACAAGGCGCCGGAATCGTGCTGTCACAGCGACGCGTCCACTCCTCGTCATTGTGACTGGTCGTAATACAGCCGCCCCCATGCGGGTTACTGCGAAAAGGTGTGGTTTTCAGCCACGTAGTGTTAGGACGGGAATCGAACCCGTGACACCAGGAGTATTGGTCCTGTGCTCTACCCTCTGAGCTACCTTTGGTGCGTTAACCGACCCTTCGTTAGAACCCGTTCACGGAACGCTCTGCACAAACGAGGTGTTGAGCGCCGCCGGCCCGGATAGGTTGTCGCCGAAAATGAAAAGCCCCTTCGATCTCGCGATCGAAGGGGCTCAGATCAGGAATCGATCTATTGAGCACGCTATGATCGCGTGAAGCCTCCCGCGGGACGGTATTGTTCCGCCGCGAGTCCAAAGCAATTCTGTCTCATCGTGATCATTGGGACGCGGATCTTAGGCGGTCTCAATAGCGGTGTCAATACTTTTTTCAAACCATCGCGGAGTCAAGATCCCGGCCGTGAGGTCATACGCGAAATGCACCACCATGACCGGTATAAGTGACTGTGCCAGCCAAACGAGTGCGTGACATGCGAGAGCGATGACGAAAATGCCAATCATGCTGCGCAATCCCTGCATCGCGTGTGCGGCGGCGAAGCTGATCGACAGAAGAACGATCGTCACAAGGGCGATGCCTGTCAGTGACTGCACCAGCTCCGTCATCACTCCGCGGTAGACGATCTCCTCGGCGGTGCCGGCCACGACACAGAGGACGAGGTAGGGAACCATCTCTTCAGCGTTGTGAGGAAGGATCTCGTAGAGCCGCCGTTTGGATGCCTCGCCGCGGCTCGGCCAGCGCTGTTTCAACGCAAGCAGCATGACGACGTACATCAATACCGCGGCGCCCCAGGAGAGCAGCGGGCGTTTCGGCAATGGCATGGCCAGGATGCCGTGCGTGTATGCGGTCCCGGCGGAGAGGGCTGCCAGCAGCAGTTGAAAGATGATCGTCTGCTTGTAAAAGCGCGACCGGGTAATCGGTAGTGGGCGCGTGCCGATGCGCCGCGCCGATTTGACGATGATGATCGGGAGAAAGACGCCGGCGAACGCCAGCAGCAGGTAGCCGAGGGCGTTGACGTGGTCAGGGATCAGCGCGCGGATCATGCGTCACCAGCGGTGTCCGCAATCGGCGCAGCGGTAGGGCGAGGCGACCAGGAAGAAGATGCAGACCGCCAGGGTCAGGTAGAACATCATCACGAGCTGGTCGACGGCCACGCCGACGGCGAAGAGCAACGCTGCCGAGATGAGAAAGCCGAGGAGACGGCGGGTGCTGCGGACGTCAGGCGAGCCGCAGTGAGGACATTGCTCCGGATGCCGGATGGCGCGCTCCGCGCTCACCGTGGTCCGTTCGGCGACGTCGAGGCCTGCGATCCGGTTCAGGATCCCCTCGGCGCGGTCGACATCGCCGTCGGCTACCTGCAGTGTCACCCCCATCGGCGAGAGGTAGGGAGCGATCGACGATACGTTCTCGCCGGCGACGAATGCCGGAACGCCTTCGTCCTCGAGAACGGCTTTGGCGAGATTGGCGTCGTGGGCGTTGCGGAAGGTGGTCAGGGTTACCAGGGGCATGCGGCGCGGATTGTAGGCCGTTATGATCCGCGCCGTGCCGCGACGCTTCGACCGCTTCATCGACGACCTCTCCCGCGTGGCGCTCTCTCCGCGCGCGTGCAACCAGTTCGCGCGGATCGGTGACGACCCGCGCGGCAACGCCATCCGCCGCGGCAATCTGCGCAGTTACCTCGAGGAGCTCGACGCCATCGGGCCGCGGCTGCTCCTCGTCGGCGAGGCGGTCTCGTATCGCGGCGGGCGGCTGACCGGGATCCCCTTCGTCAGTGAGACGGTCATGCTCAACGGCGTCGATCTCGCCAATGGCGCCCGCGCCCTCGGCGCGGACCGTGGTTACGGCAAGTGTTACCGCAAGGCTGATCTCTCCACGCGGATTTCGACGGAGGCGAGCGCGACGATGGTGTGGGGAACGATCCGCAACATCGATCCGCTGCCGCTGCTCTGGAACGCCTTCCCATTCCATCCCTTCCTCGCCGGCAATCCGCTCTCGAATCGGATGCCCACGCCCGTGGAGCTGGAGATCGGCGCGCGCTTCCTGAGCCGGCTCATTCGGCTCTTCGACATCGACCGGATCGCCGCGATCGGCAATCAGGCCTCGTTCAGTCTGATCCGGCTCGGCGTTCCGCACGAGAAAGTGCGGCATCCATCCCAGGGCGGGAAGAACAAGTTCGTGGCGGGGATGGCGCGCCACACGCGGTTTCCCTCGCGGCGGTGAACGACATCCCATCTCGATCGAATCGTTCGAATTTCGGACAAAACGTTCGAAATCCGAACAAAAGATCATGATTTCGCACAAAAGATGCGGATTCCGGACAAAAGATGAGGATTTCGCACAAAAGATCAGGATTCGGGACAAAAGATCAGGATTCCGTACGAAAGATCAGGATTCCGTACGAAAGATCACGATTTCGGACGAAAAATCAGGATTCCGGATGAAAGATCAGGATTCCGGACAAATGATCAGGATTCCGGACAACCGCGACCGAGGATCCCTCGGGCTACCGCGCCACCTCTACCTCCCCATCATCTGCTCATTCGCAGCCAGAATCGCGGGACCGATGGCGGATAGCGAATAGATCGACTGCACCGCCCCGCGGCCGATCGCCTCGCGTGGCATTCCGAAGACGGCGGAGGAGGCTTCGTCCTGCGCGAACGTGACCGCGCCGGCGCTGCGCATTTCGAGCAGGCCGGTAGCGCCGTCGTTGCCCATGCCGGTCAGGATGACGCCGATGGCGTTGGCGCCGGCGGACTGGGCGACAGAGCGGAAGAGGACGTCGACGCTCGGTTTGTGGCGGGCAACAAGCGGACCGTCGTTGAGGTGGATGCGGTATTCGGCGCCGTCGCGGCGAACCAGCATGTGGCGGTTGCCCGGGGCGATCAACGCACGGCCGTCGAGGATTCGGTCACCTTCGGCGGCTTCTTTGACCGCGATACGGCAGGTCTGGTTCAGGCGCTGCGCGAACGCGGCCGTAAAGACCTCCGGCATGTGCTGGACGATGACGATGCCCGGCGCGTCGGCCGGCATTCCCTCCAGGATCTCGCGCAGCGCCTCGGTACCGCCGGTCGAGGCACCGATGGCGACGAGCTTGCGCGTCGTGCGAGTCAAGGTAGGGCGCGCCGCCGGGAGGATCACGTCGGGCGAATGGCGTTTCTCGATCGTCATCGGCACGCGGCGCCGGCGCGCTCGGGCGCTCGCGGCGGCGCGGATCACGTCGATGAACATCTCGGTCGAGTCGGTGAGGAAATCGTGCAGGGCGATGCGCGGCTTGGCCACGATCTCGACGGCCCCCTCCTCCAGCGCTTTGAGGGCCGTCTCCGTTCCGCGTCCGGCCAGGGCCGAGCAGATGACGACCGGCAGCGGGTCCTCGGACATGATCTTACGGAGAAAGGTCAGGCCGTCCATACGCGGCATCTCGATGTCGAGCAGGATCACATCCGGCCGCGAGGCGCGCATCTTCGATTGCGCGATCAACGGGTCGGCCGCCACGCTCACTTCGATGTCGGGCGCACGGCGGCAGATAGTGATCATGGCCTGGCGCATGACCGCGGAGTCGTCGACAACAAGGAGGCGTAGCCGTCGTTTTTCCATGGTCATTTGACAGCCGGCGCAAAGCCGAAAAAACTGGGGGTCAGGCCTTCGGAATCTCCGAGAAAACGAAGGTCTGACCCCAAGGGGTATCGCAGGATCGGATGTCTTTTCATGACCTATTGGCCTGCCGGCGCGATGCGGCGGTAGATAGTCGGGCCGGCGTGCTCCATGCCATAGGCGCTCGGGGTCAGGCTTTCGGCGTGTCCGAGGAAAAAAAGGCCTGACCCCGAGAGGTAACGCAGGAGGCGCTGGATCACGGCCTCTTTCGAATCGCGGTTGAAGTAGATGAGAACGTTGCGGCAGAAGATCAGATCGAAGGTGCCGCGGATGCCGTAGTCGCGGTCGTTGAGGTTGATGCGGCGAAATTCGATCATCGACTTCAGCGCGGGATGGGCGCGCATGCGTCCCTCCTCGGAGCGGATGCCGCGGAGCATGTAGGCCTTGCGCAACCGCTCGGGAATGTCGTGGCTTCGTTCGATCGGCCAGACGCCTTCGCGCGCGGCGTCGAGGACGCGCGTCGAAAGGTCCGACGCCAGAATCTCGACCGACCATCCCTCGGCGGCGGGGAAGTGCGCGGCCAGCAGCATCGCCAACGTGTAGGGTTCTTCGCCGGTGGAGCAGGCAGCGCTCCAGGCGCGGATCCGCTTCGGAATCTGGCCGCCGTCACCGAGGGCGCGCCAGTGGGGCAGTACCGTCTCATCGAGAAACTCGAACTGTTTCGGCTCGCGGAAGAAACGGGTCTCGTTGGTGGAGATGCAATCGAGCATCGACGTCCGCTCGTTCTGATTCGACTCGACGTGCTGGTAGTAGGCGGTGAAATCGCGGCAACCGAGCGCGCGCACGCGGCGCGTCAACCGCCCGCTGACCAGCGCCTTCTTCGCATCGGAGAGATGGATCCCCGCCTCGCGATAGATGAGCTGCTGCAACATCCGGAACTCGCGGTCAGATAACGGACGGATGGCGCCGGCATCGTTCATGGCTATTGGATGCCTGCTTCGACGGCGACGTCGGCAACAGCGGTTGCGCTGGCGGCGAGGATTTCGTCGGAGGAGAAGATGCGGTCAATATCGAGCAGCAGGACGAAGCGGGCGTCGCTGGTGCTGGCCATGCCGAGGAGAAAGCTGGCGCGGACGCGCGGTCCGAACGACGGTGCGGGCTGAATCTGTTCGGCAGTGAAATCGACGACCTGGTGCACCGAGTCGGCCATCACGCCCATGACCACCGCTTCATCGTCGACGCGAAGCTCGACGATGACGACGCAGGTGCGGCGCGTGATCCCGGTGGGCGGCAGGCCGAACTTGATGGCCAGATCGATCACCGGCACCACCGTTCCGCGCAGGTTATGCACGCCGCGAATCCACGGCGGCGTCCCCGGAACGCGGGTGACGACGCCGCACTCGATGATGTCGGTGACCTGGAGGATGGTGATGGCGTACTCCTCGCCGGCCAGGAAAAAAGTCAGGTACTGATCATTTGCTTGCATGGCCGCCTCCTAGAAATGCGTGTAGTCGACGAAGGCGGCGGGAGCGGCGCTGCGTGCGGCGTCGGCCGAAAGGAGACGCGAGCCACGGAACGGCGTAACCGAGGCCGGCGTCTCGCGACGCGGAGCCACGACGTCATGCCCGCCGGTAGTCTTGAAGTAGGCGATCGTCTGCTGAAGGGCCTCGGCCTGCGAGGACATCTCCTCCGCGGTCGACGCCAGCTCTTCGGATGCCGAGGCGTTGCGCTGCGTGACCTGATCGACCAGGGTCATGGCGCGATTGATCTGCGCTACGCCGCCGGACTGCTCGATCGATGCTGCGGTGACTTCGCGCACGAGATCGGCGGTCTTGCGGATGGTGGGCACGAGATCGGTCAGGAGGCGTCCGGAGCGCTGCGCGACGTCGACGCTGGAACCGGCCAGCTCGCCGATGTCCTTCGCCGCGGTCTGGCTGCGCTCGGCGAGTTTGCGCACCTCGGTGGCGACGACAGCGAAGCCGCGTCCGTGCTCACCGGCGCGCGCCGCCTCGATGGCAGCGTTCAGGGCGAGAAGGTTGGTCTGGTAGGCGATCTCTTCGATGATGGAGATTTTCTGCGCGATCTTCGTCATTGCTTCGACTGACTGCTTGACCGCCTGCGCGCTCTCCTCGACGTCGTTGGTTCCCTTGACGGCCATCGTTTCCATCTGGCCGCTGTTCTCGGCGTTCTGAGTGATGGAGGCGCTCATCTCCTGCAGGCTCGAGGTCGTCTCCTCGACCGATGAGGCCTGCTCGCTGGTGCCTTGCGAGAGCGACTGCGCGCTGGCGGAGATCTGCGAGGAAGCGACGGTGAGTGAAGAGGCGCCGCTGCGGACTTCGCCGATGATCTCGGTCAGACGCTCGATCATGTTCGCCAGGGCCGTACCGAGGACGTCGCGCTGCGAGCGCGGCGTAACGCGGACGCGGAGATCGCCCGAGGCGATTCCGGTCGCGGCGGCGACCATCTCGTTGTTCGAGTCGATCATCTTCTTCATAGCAGCCATGAGGAGCCCGGTCTCGTCCTTGCCCCGCGCTTCAATCTCGAAGTCCGACTGCCCCTCGGCGAGCTTCTCAGCGATGTCGACCACCTTGAGAATCGGCTGAGCGATGCTACGGGTTACAGCAATGGTCATCACCGAAACGAGGACGATTCCGGCGATCACGACGATCCACATCGTGCCGCGGGTCCGGGTCTCGGAATCGAGGACAACCTTCTCTTTGGAGTTCATGCGCTCGACGTTCTTGCCGGCGAAGTCCTCGAGGGCAGTGTCCATCCGGCGGATGTCGTCCTTGAACGGCAACATCGCCGCATTCGCGGCCGCGGCGGTCTTGATGCTCTTATCGGAAATCTGCTGCTTCACCGACTGGAAGCCGATGGTGTAGGTGGAAAGGTCAGCGCGAAGAACGCGCAGCATCTCCTTGTCCTCCGGAAGCGTGACGGTCTGGTCGAGCGTATTGAGATTCTCGATCAGGTCGGCGTGCTCCTTGTCCCATTTGCCCGCATAGTCCGATTCTTTCTGATCATCACCGATGTTGAGGAAGGAGTCCTTCTCATAGCGCCTGAGCTCGAGACCGTTGGCCTGTGCCTGTGAGGCCTGTTCCATCAGCTTGGCGTCATGGTGCAGGATCGAGTACGTCGTTTGAACTGTCTGTGAAAGCCCCCAGAAGCCTGCCATGGCGACCACCGCCATCAGAAGGATGCTGATTCCGAACGCGAACGCCAGCCGTTTCCCGATTTTCCAGTTGTTGAACATGACTTCTCCTATTCGTGCTCGCAATGAGCGGTTATTGATTAAAGTTTGTAGTGGACGGTGAGGGCGAAGGCCATGGAGATCGGTGTGCCGTTGCTCTCGGCGGGAGAGAATTGCCAATGTCTCAGGGCCTCGAGCGCGACAAACGACAACGTCGGCGCGGGAAGCGGACGTACAATGTGCGGCAGCGTCGGCTGGCCGTTCTTATCGATGATGATCTGCACCACGAGGTCGCCGGCGATTCCAAACTTTGACGCACCGGCCGGAAACTTCGGCAGCACCTGCTTGACGACACGCGCGGGAATGACCTTTCCGCGAGTGGTCGGCTCCGTAACGGAAAACGGGTGCCGCTTGAGAAAATCACCGGGGGCGCCGAAGGAGGAAAGATCGCTCTTCACCGCTGCCGGCGAGATCTCCTGGGCGATATACCAATACCAGAGAGCGTCGTCGACCTTTCCGAGCCCGGCGTTTGCCAGCGCCTTGTACGTCAGCACGGTGGCGAGCATTTCATCATCAGCCCCGCCGGAGCCGAGTTGCGCCACCATATCGGAGAGGACGTGGTCGATGACCGTCAGCGAGTTGGCGTAATGGCCCGCACGAAGAGTGGCCGCGCTCTGACTTACATCACCTCGCCATTTGTCGGCGGACAATGCCGCGGCAGAGGCTGTGCCGATGCATCCCAGGAAGAGAAACGACACTGCAAATACACGTAGTACGACTTTCGAATGACTCAACATGTGCGTCTCCTGTTGTAATGGATGGATTTGAGAGGTCACAGCAGGTAGTTCACTGTGATCCGTCGTCGTTTGCGGATGCGGCGTGGGATGACCATCGCCAGAAGGCGATGGAAAAATCTCTTCAATGAGCTCACGATTGACTCCCCGCGTGAGCATCGGCGGCGCGGCGGATGATTTCCTGCACGTCGAGGATCAGGGCCACACGGCCGTTTCCGAGGATGGACGAGCCGGCCACGCCGGGAACCTGGCGAAGGAAGCGGCCCATCGGTTTCATGACCACCTGGCTGCTGCCAAAAAGCTTGTCGACGACGATTCCGGCGCGGCCGTGCTCGTGCTCGACGACCACGACGTTCTCGCGCTCATCGGCGCCGGCATCGAGGCCGAAGATGCTCTGGATGCGGAGGAAGGGGAGAGGTGTACCGCGAAGGTCGATCACACCTGTAGAAAGGCGTTCCGGGTTCTCCGGCATCTCCGTGCATTCGACGATCGTGTCGATGGGGATGACGTAGGTTTCATCGCCGACACCAACCGCGAAGCCGTCGATGACGGCGACCGTCAGCGGCAGGCGGATGTCGATCGTCGTCCCAAGGCCCGGCTGCGAGTCGATGGTCAGCGTCCCGCGCAGCGATTCCACGTTGCGCCGCACGACGTCCATGCCGACACCGCGGCCGGAGAGGTCAGTGACTTCGGCCGCGGTAGAGAAACCGGGACGAAGGGTCATGTTCCAGAGCTCCTGGCGCGTGAGCCGCTCGGGATCGAATCCGAGGACGCGGGCGCGTTCGGCGATGCTGGTCTCGTTGAGACCCGCGCCGTCATCGGAGAGGCGGAAGGTGATGCCGCCCGACTGATGGAGGGCGGTGATGCGGATGGTGCCGGCGACGTTCTTGCCGCGGGCGATACGCGTCCGCGGTTCTTCGAGGCCGTGGTCGATGGCGTTGCGGATCATGTGCGTGATCGGATCCTTCAAGTGCTCGATCACGGTGGTATCGACTTCGACGTCCTCCCCTTCCAGCACGAGCATGGCTCGCTTCCCCTGCGAGGCGGCGAGGTCGCGCACGATGCGGTGGAAGTGACGCAGGGATGGGCCGACCGGCACCAGGCGCACGTTCATGATCGCCTCCTGCAGATCGAAGCTGAGGCGGTCGAGCTCGCGGACGGCGTCGAGCGTCTTCTCGTCGCGGCTGGTTTCTTCCACGAGCTGCCGGACGTTGCCGCGCACTGTGGCGATCTCGCCGGCAAGGTCGAGCATGCGGTCCAGCTTGTCGACGCCGACGCGGAGCGAGCGCGCCGAGCGGGCAGCGGACGGCCGCTGCTGCATGCCTGCGTCTCTCCCGGCGTTCTGATTGCTGGCAATGGCGCTTCCGGCCCAGGCCGCGAGAAGGAGCAGCAATTCCTCCTGCGGTTGCGTCGGCGCTCCGTTGCCGTTGACCGAGCGGACGGCGATATCGCGCAGTGCGTCGACCGCTTCGAGAAGCTGGCTCACGCCCGCGGCATTGGCGTCGATGCGCCCTTCGCGCATCCCGTCCAGCAGCTCCTCCATGACGTGCGCGAACTGGGTGAGGTCGTCGAACTGGAGGCAGCCGGCGTTCCCTTTCAGAGTATGGATGCCGCGGAAAATCTCCTGCAGCAGTGCGTCGTCGTCGGGAGTCTGTTCGAGACGGAGAAGCAACTGCTCGACCTCGTCGAGGACGTCATCGGTTTCGGCGACGAATGCGTCGATGAGCTGCTGGCGATCGTTGTCGTCAAGAGTAAAGGTGCTCATCGTCAGATTTCCTTGCTGTAGGCGCAGCCGTTGCCGGTGTGGAAGAGGAGCTTCCGGCCGCGCAGGCCGCCGGTCTGCTCGGCGTTGATGGGGATGCCGTGCTTTTCCATGGCCTGGCGGGCCACGGCCACGTTCTGATCGCCGATCGACAGGCGCGTGGTGACGGCGTTGCCGAGGAGCGACGCGCCTCCCACGAGCTTCGCCACAAGCCTGGCCTTCTTCGCACCGGCCGAGACCATTTCGTCGATCAGCCGCTCGATGGCGATGTTGCCGTAGCGAAGGTCGGAATGGCCGCGCACCGGATCGCTCGGCAGCAGATAGTGATTGATGCCGGCCAGCGATGCGTCGGCATCCCAGAGACAGACGGCCACGCACGAGCCCAGGATCGTGGAGACCATGACCGGCTGGCTGGCGGTGAAGAGCTGGCCGGGATAGAGATAGACCGTGCGCAGTTTCTCGGATGCGTCCATCGCCGGTGTGTGATCGATTGAATTGAGCGCTGTCATCAGTGCACCGCGAGAATCGTCGCTTCGTGGAGGTTGGCGCAGTAGAGGGCGGTGGAGGCGTGGATGCCCAACAGCTCGAACAGCTCATGATCGACCGGCTGCAAGGCCTGTTTGTGCTCGAGCAGTCGGAACACGAGGATGGCGCCCGTGACGCGGTCGCCGATCCGCAGCGGCACGCAGGCGGTGAGCTTGTCTTCGCCACCGGCGACGTGATCGTTGACGAATACTTCGCCGCTGAGCAGCCGACTGCCGATCGGACCGCTGCCGGCCTTGAAACTTTTCAGACGCGAGTTCTCCACGCCGAACGATGAAGCCAGCCGGAACTCGCCCGCCTCCTCGTGAAATTCAAAGATCGCCACCTCCTCGGAACCGATGAGGTTGACCACGATCTCCTGGATGGTGCTCAGCACCGCATCCCGCTCCACGCTGGCGTGCAGTTGGTAGGAAGCCACGTAGAGATTGGAAAGGTTGCTGCTGTGGACCTCGATCTGGTGGTACTGCGCGGCGTACGTCTCGTTTTCGTGTTCGACGTCGTCGAAGCGCGCCCGAAGCCGGTCCAGCTCCTGCGTGGCCACTTCGCAGTCGTGACGTGCCTTCTCCAGTTGCATGAGCATTTCCATGCGCCTGCCTTCGAAGGTCTCCGCGGCCCGGCGCAGCTCTTCCTTCTGCTGGAGGACGACGCGCGCCTCGATGATCTCCAGCTCCAGCCGGCGTTTGTCACTCTCGAGCGCGGTGGCCATGGCCCGGAGCTTTTCGTTCTCGCGAAGCAGGCCCTGCGTGTACTGCTGCAGTTCTTCCTGCACGACGGTGATGTAGGCGCGGTTCTTCTCCTCGGCGCTCACTGGCACGCTCCGTCGTCGAGGAAGTTGCGGACTTTGGCCAGCAGCTCGATGGAGTTGATCGGCTTGGTGACGTAGTCGGTGCAGCCGTTCGCCCAGCCGGCTTCCACGTTGGCGGCTTCGCCGCGGGTGGTGACCATGATGATGGGGATCGACCTGGTCTCTTCGGCGTCGCGGATCAGGCGGCAGGCTTCGAAGCCGCCCATCTTCGGCATGATCACGTCGAGAAGGATCAGATCGGGGAGATGCTCCGCCGCCTTCCGCACGCCTTCCTCGCCATTCGTTGCCGTGACGAGATCGTAGGGACCGTTTCTGAGAATGAACTTTTCCATCATGAGGATCGTTGACGAGTCATCGACGAGAAGAATCTTTTTTCGGCTCATGCGCCTGGCTCCTGTCTGGTTGTTGTGTAGGGTTCGCGGTGGATGGTTGGAGCGCCGAGTGAAAGCGGCGCGGAAGGTCGGCCGAAGTAGTAGCCCTGCACGAGATCGATGCCGAGCGACGTGACGGTCTCGAAATCGGCGATGGTCTCGATGCCTTCGGCGACGACGCGTCCGTCAAGGCGGGAGGCCAGCAGGACGATCGACTCGATGGCGGCGCGGGAGGAGGATTTCCCGCTGCAGTCGGTGATGAAGTAGCGGTCGATCTTGAAGAGCTCGGGCCGGACTTCCACCAGCATGCGGTGGCTGGAGTAGCCGATACCGATGTCGTCGAGGGCGATGCGCACTCCCATGGCCCGCAACTCGTAGAGCGCATCGAAGAAGGCCCGCTCGTCCCAGAATTTCTGCTGCTCGACGATCTCGAGGATCACCCGCGAGACCGGCATGTCGTGCGTGCTGCAGGTTTCGACGAGGAAGTCGGTGAATTGCGGATCGCGCTCGAGCGTCGAAGCATGGACGTTCACCGAGATGGCCGGCGACCCCGGAACGGTCGACCCGGACGCAATCGCACGGGCGATGCAGGCCCGGTCGACCTCGACCTCCTTCCCTTTGCGGCGCACGTACTCGAAGAGGACGTTAGCGTTTTCGACGTTCGAGTCTTTCGGTCCGCGGGCCAGCGCCTCCAGGGCGAAGAGAATCGTCTCGCTCCCGGCGATCTCGAAGATCGGCTGGAAGAGGATCGACAGGCCGCCCGGCCCGAGGATGTCGTGAAGGAGCGTGCGGCGCTTCATCACGCGTCACCCATCAGGCGGTGAACCGCTTTGGCGATGTCCGGCAGCGGCGTCGGCTTCTGCAGAAAGGCCTCGGCGCCGAGAGCACGGGCGCTGCGCTGAATCTCCGGCGTGGTGTGCGCGGTCAGGACGATCACCCGCGTGCCGCGGGATTGATGCCGCACGAAGCGGAGGATCTCCAGACCTTCGACGGCGTAACTCCAGGAGAGGCGGAGATCGGCGATGACGATGTCGTAGTGCGAGGTGGCGATGAGCGCTTCCGCTTCTTCCAGCTCGCGGGCGCAATCGACATGAAACCCTTCGCGGGTGAAGAACTTCTTGAGGGCGGCCAGAACCACCCGCTCGTCTTCGACGAGCAGCATCCGGGATCTTTGGATTGTTCCGTGTGTCATGACCGCCGTCTATCGCAACGGCGGGACCATGGTCTGTGCCCGTTTCAGAACGGGAGCAACGTGTGTGATGTGAAGGGGTTAGGCAGGAGTGGCGGTATTTGGAACCGGATCGTATTTCGAATTTTCAAACACGCATTTCGAATCTTTGGGCAGTGCCATACTAAAGGCATCCGCGGACTATTCGAGCTCGTCTTTCGGATCCTTGCGCAGCGTGATCCGGTGCTTGCGCACCTTGTAGTACAGCGTGTTGCGGGTGATGCCGAGCCGTTTGGCGGCGCGGTCGACGACTCCTTCCTCTTCCTTGAGCACGCGCGCGATATGGCGAGCCTCCACCTCGGTCAACGTCAGCCTTGTGTCGTCTGAAGAGCCGTCGCCGGACGGGGATTCAAAACGGAGATCGCTCCGCCGGATCTCGCTCTGATCGCTCAGCAACAGCGACCGCTCCAGGACGTTCTTCAGCTCGCGGATGTTGCCGGGCCACGGATACTCCTGCATGGCACGGATGGCGCTGTCGGCCAGCGTCACTCCTGAGCGTCCCAGCTCATGGGCCACGCGCCCGAGGATGTCTGCGGCCAGCACGGCGATGTCCTCGGAACGCTCGCGCAGAGACGGCAGGCGCAGGACGATCGTGCTGATCCGGAAGTAGAGATCCTCACGGAAGCGCCGGCTGCGAACCAGGACATTCATGTCGTGATGCGTGGCCGCGATCAGACGCACATCGGCGAAGCGGTCCTTCACGTCGCCGAGGCGGCGGAATCGTTTCTCCTCGAGGACTTTCAGCAGCTTCGGCTGGACCTGCACGTCGACGTCGCCGATCTCATCGAGAAACAGCGTGCCGCGGTGGGCCAGATCGAAGAGCCCCTGTTTCGCCGCCACCGCGCCGGTGAATGCGCCGCGCTCGTGTCCGAACAGCTCCGACTCGAGAAAGTCCTTCGACAACCCAGCGCAATTCAGGTCGACGAACGGTTCCTGCCGCCGGCGGCCGTTGCGATGCAGCCAGTTGGCGAGAATCCCTTTTCCCGTCCCGGTCTCGCCCTGGATCAGAATGGGCCTGTCGGTTGCGACGATCTTGTTCACGTCGCTCTCGAGCTGGCCAATGGCCGCGCTCGTGCCGGTGAAGGGATCGAGAACGTCGCGCGATTCCTTCTTGCGGTCGGCCTGATCGGCCTGGCGGCTGCGTTGTGTATCGAGCGTTCGATTGAGGATGACCAGCAGCGTCGGAAGCTCGACCGGTTTGGTCAGGAACTGTTCGGCCCCTTCCTTGATGGCGCTGACCGCGAGCTCGACGCTGGCGTGCGCGGTCAGGACGATCACCGCAACCGACGCATCGATCGCTTTCAATTGCGGCAGCAGATCGAGGGCGGTGCAGTCGCGGAGCTTGTAATCGAGAATGATGGCGTCCGGCCGCTCCTTGCGCGCCTGCGCAAGCGCGGAGACGCGGTTGTCGGCATCCGAGACCTCGAACCCCGCCGTCGTGAGGAAGCGGCGGATGGCCATCCTGATGGCCGGCTCGTCATCGACGATCAGCACGCGGTTGCGGGTCATCTCGGTCATGTTGGGGTGCTCTTCATCGACGGCGCGCCGTCGTCGGCCAGCGGGAAGAGTACCCGGATCCGTCCGCCGCCTTCGGGCCGGTTCGAGGCAGACACCTTGCCGGAGTGCTCTTCCACGATGCGTTGCACGATGGAGAGGCCGAGTCCTGTCCCTCCCTCACGCTGGCTAAAGAACGGCTCGAAGACGCGGTCGAAATGCAGCGGCGGGAATCCCGGTCCCTCGTCATCGAAGATACATTCGACCCAGTGCCGGCCGGCATGGTCAGCGAGCGCGCCGGTGATGCGGACAACGCCGCCGGGATCGGAATGCTGAATGGCATTGTCGATCAGGTTCTCGAATACCTGCCGCAGACGCGAGCGGTCCATCAGTAGCGTCGGCATCGCCTCGGTCATCTCATTGCGGATCTCGACCTGCGCGGCGAGCGCCGAGGGGAGACGGCTCTCCACAGCCAGACCTACGACATCCCGGAGATCACCGCGCTCGATCGTGAGCGCCGGCGGCTTCCCGTATTCGAGCAGCTCCTGCATCAAGTGGATGAGCCGGTTCACTTCCTGCCGGAGGGTGGCGGCGCATTCGGCGTAGCCCGGCTGGCTCATCTCCTCTTGAAAGGCATCGAGCGTCGCCGAAATGCCGAAAAGCGGGTTGCGCACCTCGTGGGCGACGCCGGCCACGAGCGTCCCCATGACCGACATGGTCTCGCTCCGCCGCAGCGATTCCTGCAGCTCGACGAGGCCGGTGATCTCCCACAGCACGAGGATGAATCGCTCGGAGCCGTCCGGAGCGGAGAAGCGGGAGACGATAATGTCCCAGGTTTTCCCGCTGGCGTCTTTCGTCTCCGCGGTCGTGCCAAGCCGCTCGCCGGCGATGTAGGTGATGAGCTGCGCCGCCGTCTGCCACGGCTCGCCGGTATTGATCTCTTCGATGCGCCTCCCCGCGATCTGCTCCTCGGAGAGCGCGCTCAATTCGAGCGCCGCGCGGTTCACGCGGACGACGGCCCCGCTTCGTTCGGTGATCAGAATCGGCGTGGTGACCGTATCGAAGGTCTCCTTCCATTCCGCGGCTGAGCGCTCGACCGCTTCCTGCAGCCTTCGTTGTTCCGCCTCGGCATGGCGTCTTTCGGTGATATCGACGCCGGTGGCTACAAGGAACGCCAGTCCGCCGATGTCCATGCGCCGGGCACTGAACGCGTAGTTCTTCACCTCCGTGCCGAAGACCACGCGCGTTTCGACTTCCGCCTGACCGGCATCGAATACCTCGCTGATCTTGCGGTTTACGTCCTCGCGGTCATCGGGGTGAATGAGGGAACGGGCCGAGCGCTCGATCAGCATCTGCTCCGATCCGGCCAGACGCTCCATCGTGTCGTTCCATCGAACGAAATGCCCCTCGCGGTCCTGAACGAAGAAGATGCCGCCGATCGTGTTGATGGCGGTGTTCGTGAACGCTTCCTGCTCCACCAACTCCGCGTAGCGATGATCGAGCTGGCGGACCATGGTCTCGATACTGGAACGAAGACTCCCAAACTCGGCAGTGAAGCCTGATGCCGGCTGCTGTGCGCCGGCGTCTCCCGTGCTGACGGCCACGGCATACTTTTCTATCGCCGTCAGCGGCCTCACCACGGCCCGCCAGAGAAGAAGATAGGTGGAAAGGATGAGCAGGACGTCCACCCCAACGATCGTTGAGACGATACGAAGGAGCGTATTGCGGAGGTCCTTCTGCAGTCCCTTCGTCGTCACCAGCAGGCGGACGGTTCCGATCTCATTGTCGCCGAACACGATCAGCCTCTCTTCGGCCAACATGCCCGCCGGAGCGGACTTCCCGTTCCAGGGGATGAGATTCCCCTTGGAATCACGCACCCGGCCATAGGTCTCACCGGCGGCAAGGACGCTGATTCCGTAGACCGATTTCGGCCGGGCCATCGCGTCGATCACCCTGTTGACCTGTGCACGATCGATATTCCATAGCGGGAGCGCGAGCGCTACGGAGAGCTCATCCGCCTGCACCACAATGAGGTTTCGGAGGTTTTCCCGCTGCTGCTTCGCGTCTGACCGGTAACTGACGATCGAGTACGTTCCGAGCAACGCCGTCGTCACCACGACCAGCGTGGCGGCAACCACTGTAGCGAGCGATCTGCGTGTTGCCATCTACTTGTACGTTTTCGGATCGAACCAGAGCCGCTTGTCGTTGAACGGCGTTTCCGGTCCGAGAAACGGATTGTTGATCCTGAAAATCCTGCGCTCCTTCAAATGCAATTGCTCGATCTTGTGCCTCTGATACTTGTCGAAGATGCGGTCGTACGTTCCGTCCGCGATCATCATCCGCATCCCCTCCTCGGCGCGCGCGGCCAGGCGCCGCCCTTCGTTCGTCTTCGGGAACCAGAAGTACATCGGGAGGGGGTAGTAGAAGATGATGCTGTCTTCGATGCGAAGCGCCGGCAGCGCTTTCTTGCGCTGCCCGTATTCGTCGAGCACCTCGGTGGCCGCGCGCAGGAAGATGTCGAAGCGCTTGTTGACCAGCATCTCGAAGAGGCCCTCGTAGCTCGATCCCGTGACGACCTTGAAACCGTCCGATCTCAGGATGTCGACGTCGATCCACCCCAGACCGAGGCCATAGGTGAAGCGGCGAAGGTCATCGATCGATCGGACGGAAGCAAACCGCCCCTGCTCATCGGCGCGGATGAGGAACACACAGTACCCGCCGAGGTTCTTGTCGACGGGGATGCGGATGGGGATGAGGCTCTTCTCGAAATCGGGAGTGGTGCTGAGATACATCACCGTCAGCTTCCCGGTGGCGTTCTCCAACTCGAACGCCTGCCGCCGCTCGGTCATGAACCCCGAGGGCACCATTCGATAAGCCCCCCACTTCGGCGTCGTTCTCTCCAGCGCCGTCCGGAGGATCTCCCAGTGATACAGATACCGCACATCGAGCGACGATTCCGGTGCATCGTAGATGTACGTCATCACCTCGCGCGATTCCGCGACGGAGGCAATCAACAGGAGAATGGCGAGAAACGTCGACCGACGCGTTCCCATGGCAGATATTGGAACATTAATTCACGAAGTATCAAGCTCTTGTCATTCAAACGTCAGCAGACCGTATGAGAAGACTCCGATCGGTGACATTTCAAGTCGCTGTGGTCGGTCCCTAGGCAAGAAAGCCGTGCGCATCTGCATTCGCCGGGCGGATTTCTCCGTATATAGCCTCAGATGAGCGCGACCGCACCACTCCTGTTCGCCACCCCCGATGCGACGCTGCAGCGCGCCGCGGCCGGCGATCACGAGTCGTTCGGAGCCCTGATCCGCGAGCATCAGGACATGGTCTACAGCATCGCCTGGAACTTCCTGCATGACCGCAGCCGGGCCGAGGAGATCGCGCAGGAGGTCTTCCTGCAGCTCTACCGAACGCTCGGCGAGATCGAGACGCCGGCCCATCTCACCTTCTGGCTGCGCCGCGTCACCGCCAACCGTTGCATCGACGAATCGCGCCGCGGACGCTGGCGCATCGTCACGCTCGAGGAAGCGGGCGACCTGGCCGGAGACGCGGATGAGAGCGACCCGTTCCTGGCAAGAAAGATCGCGCAGATGCTGCAGCGTCTGCCTGCGCAGCAACGCCTGGCCATCACCATGCGATACCAGGAGGGGCTCGAGCCCTCCGAGATCGGAGCGGTGCTTGACATGCCGCTCAACACCGTCAAGAGCCATCTCCGCCGCGGACTGGCCGCGCTCCGGGAATGGCTGGGAGTCACATCATGAATCTCGATACGGAACTGAATCGAGCAGTGGCACGGACATCAGCCCCGGACGGCTTCGCCGATCGCGTCCTGGCCCGCCTCGGCCAGACACAAGCGCCGCAACGCCATCGCTTCACTGCATCGACCCTGCGGCGCATCGCCGCAGCCGTCATTCTCACCGCGTCGCTCGGAGGCCTGACCACGTATCAGATCATCGAGCACCGCCGCACCGAAGGAGAGCGCGCCCGCCGCGAGCTCATGACCGCGCTGCATATCGCCAGCGCCAAGATGCGCGTCGCCCAACGCGCCGTCACACACGACTGAAGATGAGGGTTGATAGGTTGCTGGGTTGCTCAGTTACTCCGTGCTGCGCTCCGCCAACCAAGCAACCCAGAAACCCAGAAACCCTGCAACCCAGAAAGGACTGACCATGACCCGCTTTTTCGTCAACCTGACGCTCACCCTCATCGCCAGCATCGCCATCCCCTTCACCGCCTCGGCGCAGGGCACCCGGCTCAATCTCGATCTTCCCGACATGGCCTCGAAAGCCAGCGAGACCGTCGACGTCACCCTCGACGGCCCCATGCTCCGTCTGGCCGGCAAGTTCCTCTCCAGCTCGGACGCCGACGAGCGCGCGGCAAAGGAGATGATCAACGGCCTGTCCGGCATCTACGTCCGCAGCTACGAGTTCGAGCACGAGGGCGAATACGACAAATCACAGGCCGAGCGCATCCGCACGCAGCTCGGACCGTCGTGGAAGAAGATCGTGAAGGTCTCCAGCCGCACGAAGGAAGACGTCGATATCTACGTCGACACCCGCGGCGACGCCGTCGCCGGCCTTCTGATCATCTCGGCAGAACCAAAGGAGTTCACCGTCGTAAACATCGTCGGCCCTGTCGACATCGAGAAGCTGGCCGGCCTGGAAGGGCAGTTCGGCATCCCGCACATCAGCCGCGATCTCAAGGAGAAGCACGGGAAGGAGTCGCATCATGAGTAACCGCCGCCGCCTGGTTCTGCTCGTGGCGCTGGTGAGCGTCTTCGCCATCGGCGCGACGCCGGCACGGGCGAATTTCGATGACATCGTCCGCGCCGTCGAATCGCGTTACAACGTTCACCGCACCTGGATCCCGATGTTCGGCCTGGTCCGCTTCGCCCTCTGGGTGGCGCGCCCGGGCGGCGTTTCGGACGTGCAGTTGGCGACCTTCGAACATGCCCGGTTCGACGACATGCCGGGGCTGGCTGAAATCGTCCGCCGCAATGCCGGCGAGGCGATGCAGCCGCTCGTGCAGACGCGCTCGAACCGCCACGGCGAGACGACCCTGATCTACGCCCGCCCCCTCGGCGGCGACCGCGTGGCCCTTCTCGTCTTCGCCCACGATCACGCCGATACGACGATCGTCCGCGTCGTCGTGTCGATGGACAAGTTCGCCCAAACGGTCAACCACCCCGATCACGTGATGGCGGGCCTGGACATCGAACGGGCGGATCACGACCGGCATCATCGTTAACGGCGCTCCGCGCGTTGTCTGCGCCTGCGGCGCGTTGTCGGTTGTCTGCGCTGCGCGCGTTGCCGGAAGCCGAGAACCGATGTGGCACAGACACTCTTGTCTGTGCCCCGGCCGGAGCCGCCCGCCCCCTAGGGCTTGCGATCTTGAGTCCGGCGAAACCTGGCACAGACAAGAGTGTCTGTGCCTGTCTGTGCCACATCGGTCTCCCTTTTTGCTCATCACTTCCACGCGCGGATGCGCAGACAACGCAAGGCGAAGCCTGCAGACAACGCGCCGCCAGGTGCAGACAACGCGCTCCGCGCCATAATTGCGCCGTGACCTTTCTCATCTACGGCGCAAACGGCTACACCGGCGAGCTGATCGCACGCGAGGCCGTCCGCCGCGGACTCCGGCCGGTCCTCTCCGGACGGAGCGCCGAAAAGATCGCGCCGCTGGCGAACGAGCTCGGCCTGGAGTTGCGCGCCTTTCCCCTCGACCGGCCCAGACTCGACGGCATCGACGCCGTCCTTCACTGCGCCGGACCGTTCGTTCACACCAGCGCGCCGATGGTACGGGCCTGTCTCGATGCCGGCGCGCACTATCTCGACATCACAGGCGAGATCACCGTCTTCGAGGCGATCATGGCCATGAACGATGCCGCGGTGCAGCGCGGCGTCAGCCTCATCCCCGGCGTCGGCTTCGACGTCGTCCCGACCGACTGCCTCGCCGCCATGCTTGCCGCGCGGCTTCCGGGCGCGACGGAGCTGGAGCTGGCCTTTTACACGCCGCGCGCGGAGCTCAGCCGCGGCACGCTGAAGACGATGATCGAGAGCATCGACGAAGGAGGCGCCATCCGCCGCGATGGACGAATCGTCCGCGTTCAGCCGGCCTACGAAGCGAAAGAGATCGTGTTCTCCACCGGCACGCGTATGGCCATGACCATCCCGTGGGGCGACGTCTCCACCGCGTTCCACACCACCGGAATCCCCAACATCCGCGTCTATACCGGCGCCTCTCCGAAGTCGATCGCGCGCATGCGCCGCATCCGCCTCCTCCTTCCGCTCCTAGGCATCACCCCGGTCAAACGCCTCCTGCAGGCCGTCGCCAATCGCCGCACCGGCCCCGGCGCCGAACAGCGCGCGAAAGGACGGACCTATCTCTGGGGCCGCGCCGTCAAAGGGGACAACGAAGTGACGATGACCATGACCACGCCGGAAGGCTACGCCTTCACGGTGCTCAGCGCGCTGGCTGCCGTCGAGCGGCTACTCTCCTCGCCCAAACGCCCCGGAAGTTTCACCCCGGCGAAATTCTTCGGAGCGGAATTCGTCACCACCATCCCGGGTGTTGAACTGACGTGAGACGCAAACTCCTCCCCTATTACCTTGCCTTCATCGTCCTGATCGCCGCGTCATTCGCCTGGCAGATGGTGCATGGGATCTGCCCCGTGCCGTAACTGCGGCTACGCCGCGTTATCGGTTATCGGTTGTCGGTTCGGTGGGCGTCGCGGCAGCGCGCCAAGCACAATCAACCGATAACCCGATAACCGATAACCGACAACGCGGCGTAGCCGCAGTTACACCGCCGTCGCAAGGAACCGCGGCTTCTGCCGCGCCTTCGATCCCTGCTCGAACGCGTACGCGAACTTGATCAGTGCCGGCTCGCTCCAGGCTCCGCCGAAGAACGACAGGCCGACCGGTAGTCCGAACGCCAGCCCGGCGGGGACGGTGATGTGCGGGTATCCCGCTACCGCCGACGCCGACGAATAGCCGCCGGTGAAGTGGTCGCCGTTGACGAGGTCGGTCGCCCAGACCGGGCCGCCCGTCGGCGCGATGATCGCGTCCACCTTGTGTTTTGCCAGCGTCGCGTCGATCCCCTCGGTGCGCGCAAGGCGATGATTCTTCGCCAGCGCGTCGCGATACTTCTTTTCGGTCAGCGGGCCGCGCTTCTCCGACTGTTCGAAGATCTCCTGCCCGAAGAACGGCATCTCCTGCGCGCGATGCTCCTCGTTGAACTTGATCAGATCGGCCAGCGTCCGGCTCTTCACGGACGCCGGCGCGCCGGCCAGGTACGTGTTGAGATCGGTCTTGAACTCGTACTGCAACACATCGTTTTCGGTGGCATCGAACTTACCGTTGGTCTTGATGTTGGCCGGATCGACGATCGTAGCGCCGAGCGACTTGATCAATGCGATGGCGTCCTTCATCAGTTTGTCGGTGGCATCGTTGAAACCGAAGTACTGCCTCGCCACCCCGATGCGCGCCCCTTTGAGGCCACCGGCATCGAGGAATCGGGTGTAGTCGGAGTGTCCTTTGGTGCGGCTCGACACCGTCACCGGATCGCGCTCGTCGGCGCCGGTCAGGGCGCCGAGGAGGATCGCCGCATCGCGGACGGTGCGGGCCATCGGACCGGACGTGTCCTGACTGTGCGCGATCGGAATGATCCCGGCGCGGCTGATGAGGCCGAGCGTCGGCTTGATGCCGACCAGTCCCGACGCGGACGACGGACAGACCACCGAGCCGTCGGTCTCCGTGCCGATGCCGATCGCCGCGAGGTTCGCCGAGACCGCGGATCCCGTTCCCGAGCTCGATCCGCAGGCATTGCGGTCGAGCACGTATGGATTCTTCGTCAACCCGCCGCGGCCGCTCCAGCCGCTGGTCGAATGCGTGGATCGGAAGTTCGCCCACTCGCTGAGATTCGTCTTGCCGAGGATCACCGCGCCGGCCTCGCGCAACCGCGCCGCGACGAAGGCATCGCGCGCGGCGTGGTTCTCCGCCAGTGCCAGCGAGCCGGCCGACGTCGCCATCCTGTCGGCCGTGTCGATATTGTCCTTGATGAGCACCGGAATCCCGTGCAGCGGCCCGCGCGCGTGCCCGGCCTTCCGCTCGCGGTCCATGGCGTCCGCGATGGCCAGAGCCTCCGGATTCAGCTCGATGATGGCGTTGATGGCCGGGCCGCGCTTGTCGATGGCGTCGATCCTGCCTAGGTAGCCTTCGGCGATCGATCGCGCCGTCCAGCGGCCGCTGGTCATCCCATCCTGCAACTCGCCGAGCGTGATCTCCTCCAGCTCCGGCGTCACCGCCGCCCGGGAGGTCTGCGCTACTGCCGTCAGCGGCTTTGCCAGCGCCAGCGCCGAACCGAGCGCCGCCAGCTCCAGGAAGTGTCTCCGATTGACTCCGCCGCCCTCGTTCTCGTTTTGCATCCGCGCATGATACCGGGGCTCAGCCCGGCGGTGGTGGCGGTGGCGGTGGCATAGAGAGCTTGAAGTTAATGGTCAGGTTGAAGTAGACGTCGACCGGCTTTCCTTCGAGCGTGGCCGGCTTGAACGTCCACTGCTTCACCGCGTCGACCGCCGCCTGATCGAGACCGAACGGCAGTGGCTTGAGGACCTGGACGTCCTTCACGACACCATCCCGGCTGATGACCGCCCTGACGATCACGATCCCCATGATGCGTGCCTTCCGGGCTTCCTCGGGGTAGATGGGCTCTACGCGGTTGATGACGACGGGCGCTTTGACGTCCCCTCCTACGCCGAGCAACCCATCCGGTGCCGTGCGGATCCTCTTTTGGGGTCCGGTTGACCAGTAGGACTCGATCGTGTCGATGATGTCCTCACCCTGTACGAATTCGACCCGGGCCATCAGCCGGGTTCCGCCGGCGACGTGAACGCGGATGTGGATGTCTCGAACATCGGCCTGCGTCTCCGCCGGTTGCCCGAGGCTCGATGTCAATTGCGGCGTAGCCAGCACCTCACCGGTGACCACGTCGCTGATCTTGAGGTCATAACGCGTGAAGCCCTCTCCCAGCGACACCACATCGAGGGCCACCGCATGTTGGGGCGAGCGTGCCTCGTAGGAAGCCGCGCGCAATGTCACCGCCGAGGTCAGGAGAAGGACGAGGATGAAAAAGCGCCGCATGGCCGTACCTCCTTGCGGAATTGTACGGCCGGGTCTATGCGGCCAGGTAGTCTTCGCGGTCGACCACCAGCAGCAGGACGCAGCCTTCGTCGCTGACGATCTCCTCGTGACGGGTACCGGCATCGGCGTGGTGGAAGTCGCCCTTCAGCAGATAGCTCTCACCGATCCGGCAACTTCCGCTGATGACGAAGGAATCCTCGGCACCGGCATGGTCGTGAGGCGGGACCCGGGCGCCCGGTTCGAACATCATCAGGATCGTCGCCGTGTCGCGCTCCACGTCGATTGAAAGCGGTTTCACCGTGATGCCGGGAAAGGCGTTGAACCAACGGCCTTCGCCGGCGCGGACGGTACGGGTGTTCTGTGGCGTCGCCGAGGCGGCGGCGAGGATGCGCGCCCGCAGCGCGGCGGGGGGATCGACCGGGTCGATCGCCGAGGCCACGATGGCGTCCAGGAGGCTTAGATCCTCGCGTGTAAGGGTTTCCGTCATTTCGTTCCTGCCGCAAACTGTGTGCGTAACTGAGCCATTCCCTCGCACAGCAAGCCCCGAGCCCTTTCCTCGGCGATGCCGTAGCGTGCAGCCAGATCAGCCACGTTCATACCGTTGTACCAGGCATCCTCGACGATTGTACGAGGATCAGCCTCTTTCGGTACTACGGCTGCCGGGGCCGGTTGGGTTTGTCGGGCCAGCGCGAAGTCCCGCGTGGAATGGACAAGATAGGTGGCCGCATCGCGGACGTCGTCGTTCTGTGACAGCGCCACGAAGGCTGCCTCGAGGGCATCCGCCGCCGCATCGCGGTCGTTCGTGATCCGCAGCGCGATCGCATACAGACGTGCCGCATGACGATCGTAGAGGTCGGCCAGAGACTGCCGGTCACGCATGGATGCGGGAAGTTTAGCAGGCTAGGAGGTGGGAAAGGCGATCGCCTGTCATTCCGATTACACTCCGCATCACAACCTCATTCAGGGGGAGCGTCCAATGCGTACCGTCCGTATCGCTTTCGCCGCATTCAGCCTCTGTTTCACGATCGCCGCGCTTGCCCAGGTGCCGACGATCATCAAAGAGATCGACCAGCTCGAGTCGCAGCGGGATCCGAAGTGCTACGCCACCGCAAACAGGCTGGAGGACTTCATCTACGGCACGTCGCTCGACTTCGATGCCCGCGCCGAGAAGATCGCCCTGCAGAAACGGCTGATCCGCGACCTCTGGCTCCAGGCCACCGACGCCGCGAAGAAAGCCGGCAAGACGCAGATCGGCGTCGATGAGCTACGCCCCGTTCTGCAAGGCGCCGTGCCCTACGTGGCCACGCCGGCCGGCGACTTCGTCGTTCTTCCCGACGACCCCCGCCGCACCGAGATCTCCGCGCGTGACAAACGGCAGTACGGCGCCGTCGCCTATGCCCTCCGCGCAATTCTGGCCGTACAGCAGGATGCCTTCGTCGACGGGACGAATCTCCTCCCGCTCGACGCCCCTGCCGTGGAGCTCTTCAAAGAGTCGGTCGATCTCATCACCCTGGCCGCGCTCCAGCACGCCGACCGCGCCACCCGCACTACGAACAAGCACGAGATCGGCGGCGCCGAGATGAAGGCGGCATGGAACGGCATCGCCGGAGCGGATGTACGTGGGTCGGGCTCTCCAGCCCGACCTCCTGCCAAAACCGGTCGGACTGGAGAGTCCGACCTACGTGAAACCGCCGGGAAATTCGCCACCACCAAAGCCATCGTCGCCGAGAAGCTGGCCGCGTACGAGGTCTACAACGACCTCTCCAACGAGGTCTTTTCACGCAACGTCCAGGTTTACATGGCACGCCACATGTGGCCCACCGACCCGAAAGAGGGGGAGATCTTCAAGGTGCGTTTCACCGAGATCATGGTGGCCTGGACGGCCGACGTCATGCTCGAGGCGGAGAAGCGCGCCAAGAAGCGCGGCCACCCGCTGATCCGCATCGACGACGTCCACGACGCCGTGCAGCTCTTCGAACCGCACGAGCTCAATGAATACGAGGACTGCATCTACTTCCCTCGTCTTAGCAAGGGGGATCAGATCGTCATCGAGGCCTACGACCTCGACGCCTTCCGCGACCCCGGGCTGCACTGGCGGTACCTCAACGAAGTCCTCAACGACCCGCAGTACAAAGGGACCATCGAGCTCGACCCGTTCGCGGCGGAGCTGCTGACCGAGGGGGGCGCGCAGATGGGGACGCTCATCCTCCGCGTGGCCGGGAAGATTGCCACCGCCCAGGGGAAGGACAGGCTCGACCTCGATCACCTGACCGGAGCGGTCAAAACCATCCAGACGCTCCTCGACAAGAACGCATCCCTCCCGCCGGCGAAGAAAATCACCCCCACCGCGATCGCCTCGGCGCCGTCGAAGACGTCCGCGAAAACCGGCGGCAAGTTCTTCACCGACGTCACCGCCGGCAGCGGCATCAAGTTCGAGCATCGCATGTCCGACTGGCTGGCCCGACTCATCCGCAGCTATTCGATCAAGGAGACCGAGACCGTGCTGGCCGTTCCGCCGGCATTCGGCGGCTCGGGCATTGCCGCCGAGGATGTGAATGGAGATGGATTCATCGATGTGCTCGTGCTCAGTGGATCGGGCAACGCCCTCTACCTCGGCGACGGCAAGGGGCACTTCACCGACGTCACTGAATCGGCCGGCCTAAACTGGAAACGCCCCGACGGCCGCCCCGGTGAGCCGCGCCAGCCGATCATCGCCGACTTCGACAACGACGGTCTCCCCGACATCCTCATCACCTACGCCGATGACGACCATAGGCTCTACAAGAATCTGGGGAACGCCAAGTTCGAGGACGTCACCGCCCGAACGAACCTCGGCGGCAAGGGTCTGGTCGGCGGTCCGGCAACCGCCTTCGACTTCGACAAAGACGGCCTGCTCGACATCTACATCGGCTACTTCGGCGACTACGTCCACGGCGTCCTGCCGACCTTCGCCCGCCGCAACATGAACGGCCTGCCGAACAAGCTCTTTCGCAACAAAGGCAACTTCGTCTTCGAGGACGTCACCGCCGGCAGCGGCGTCGACAACACCGGCTGGGCCCAGGCCGTCAACCACGTCGACTTCGACGGCGACGGCTGGGAGGACCTGATCTGCGGCAACGACTTCGGCTCGAACTCCTGGTACCGCAATCTGGGGCGACCCGCAGGGTCAAAAGAGCCGATCAAGTTCGAGGACGTCTCCTCGAAGATCGGCACAGACAAGCCGAGCTACACGATGAACATCGGCATCACCGACCTCAATCGCGACGGCTTCCCCGACGTCTACATCTCCAACATCGTTACGATGAACAAGGACGAGAAGTACGTCCTCCCCGACGCCAAGACGCGCCTCAAGTTCAATCCCCAGAAGATGGCCAACATGCGTGTGGTCGAGGCCAACGATCTCTGGACGTCGAACGCCAAGGACGGCAAGCTGGTCTCGTATGCGCAATCCGAGGCCATCGGACGCGGCTACAAGTCGACCGGCTGGTCGTGGGGAGCGAACTTCTTCGACTTCGACAACGACGGCGACGACGATCTCTATCTCGTCAACGGCATGAACGAGTACGCGGTCTACTCCAGCGTCAATCCCTACTTCACCGACTCCTCGGGGCAACAGCGGCAGACGATCGTTCCGGTGGCGGAGAAGGAAGCGCCGGTGTTCTTCGTCAATCACAACGGGATGTTGCAAGAGCAATCCGCGAAGAGTGGCGCCGACCCCCTCGGCAATGCCCGCGCCGTGGTGCAGTTCGACATGGACGGCGACGGCGCTCTCGACATGATGGTCAACAACTTCAACGGCCCGGCCATGCTCTATAGAAACAACAGCGCCGGCAACGGCAACCACTGGATCAAGATCCGCCTGACCGGCGATCCGTCGAAGGGCGTCACGCGCGACGCCATCGGCGCGAGAATCCTCGTCGACACCGCCCACCTCAAGAACCTCTGGCGCGAGGTCTTCAGCACGATCGGCTACCTGACCTCCCCCCCAAAGGAACAACACCTCGGCCTCGGCACCGACACCCGCGCCGATGTGACCGTGATCTGGCCCAACGGCGACCGGCAGACGTTCAAGGGACTGGCCGCGGACCACACGTATCGCATCAGCCAAGCCACAGGCCTGCAGAAGTGATCGTAGCGGCGCTGTTATTGAGCGCCGCCGTCTCGGCGGCCAGCCGGAGCGCTGGCGTCTCGCCGGCTGGCCCGGCGGCGTCTCGCCCCCGGTCTGTCGCACACCAAACTTTCGCTGCTAACCGCAGCGGCGAGACGCCCCTGGGCCAGCCGGCGAGACGCCAGCGCTCCGTTGGCAACCGTCTCTCCCATGAGTCCTCCCCCTATTTAAGACAACACGCCACCAACCCCATCGACTGGTACCCCTGGGACGACGAAGCGCTCAAGGCCGCGAAAGACCAGAACAAACCGATCTTCCTCTCCATCGGCTACTCCACCTGCCACTGGTGCCACGTCATGAACGCCGAGTCGTTCTCCGACGCCGAGGTCGGCGCGCTGATGAACGCAAGCTTCATCGCCATCAACGTCGACCGTGAAGAACGTCCTGACGTCGACAGCACCTACATGGCCGTGGCCCGCAAGCTGATGTCCGACCCCGGCTGGCCGCTGAACGTGATCCTCACCGCCGACGGCAAGCCATTCTTCGCCGCAACGTACATCCCGAAAGATCGCCTCCTCTCCCTCCTCACGAACCTCGGCAAGACCTGGAAGGAGCACCCCGAGCAGATCGCATCGACGGCGTCGATGGTCATGCAATCGCTCGCCCCCGATGCCGCGTCCGGCGACATCCCCAGCGCGGAGATGTTGAAGAACACCTATACCCAGTTCGCCAACCGCTTCGACGCCGTCAACGGCGGCTTCCTCCCCCCGCCGAAACTCCCGGCCGCGCATCAGCTCATGTTCCTCCTCCGCTACTGGCGCCGCACCGGCGAACCGCACGCGCTGGAGATGGTGGAGGTGACGCTGCGCGCCATGCGCGCCGGAGCGATCTGGGACGCCAAACGCGGCGGCTTCCACCGCTACGCCGTCGACGCGGAGTGGAAGCAGCCGCACTTCGAGAAGATGCTCTGCGACCAGGCGCTCCTGGCGATGGCGTACCTCGAGACCTACCAGGCCACGCACAAACCGGAGTACGCCGACACCGCCCGCGCCATCTTCGCGTACGTTATGAGAGACCTCCGCGCCCCGAACGGTGCCTTCTACTCCGCCAACGACTCCGACGAACGCACGGTGCGCGACGAAAAGATCCTCACCGACTGGAACGGCCTGATGATCGCCGCCCTCGCGCAAGGCGCTGCCGTTCTGGACGACGCTTCGTACGCAGCCGCCGCGCGGCGCGCCGCGTCGGTCTTCTCAACACCTCACCTCCACCACTCCGACAAACAGCGCGCCGTCTTCCTCGACGACTACGCCTTCCTGACCTGGGGCCTGCTGAACCTCTACGAAGCGACATTCGACGTTCGCTACCTCGAAAAAGCGATTGCCATCGAACGCGAGTCCCTCACCCGCTTTCGCGACCCCTCCGGACGTTTCTACATCACCGCCAACGACGCCGAGTCCCTCCTTGTCCGCCCCCGCGAAACCGGGGATGGCGCGGTGCCGTCGGGGAACTCGGTGCAGCTCATGAACCTCGTACGCCTCTTTCGAATCACCGGAAACACGCGCTACGAAGCCGCCGCCAACGATCTACTCCGCAGCAGCGCCGATGACCTCACGCTCATCCCCTCCGCATCCTCCCATCTAATGAGCGGACTCGATTTTCTCCTCGGGCCGTCGTTCGAGGTGGTCCTCGCGGGATCTGACGTTCGTTCTCTGAAACGCGCCGTATTCGCCTCGTTCGTTCCGAACAAGGTCGTGCTGCGCAGCGGTGGGGAGGTCGCGCGGATCGCACCGTTCACCGCGGCGCAGCGGGCGGTTGGGGGGAGGGGGAAGGCGTATGTCTGCACGAATCACTTGTGCAGATTGCCGACGACCGATCCGACAACGGTCCAGGGTCTCCTTGCCGAGATCCGCTGACGAGGAGATCTCGCGCGAACACCAGCAAATTGTCATCCTGAAGCTGCCGGAGCGCCGAGCGAGCGCAGCGCGCGAGATGCGCGTAGGACGCTGAAGGATCTCCAGTGGCAGCGCCTGTGGCAGGTGCAGCGAATCTTGAGATCCTTCGCCGTCCTCCGCGCATTTCGCTCGCTATGCTCGCTCAGCGCTCCGGCAGGCTCAGGATGACAGTTGGAGAAAAGCGCGATCGGGGACTTACACTCTGCGCGATGATGTTCGTTATCGAAACAGGAGAAGCGACATGACCAGCGTAGAGATCATGCTCCCCGATAGCCTCTTCGCAGCGCTGCGCAAAGCGCCGCACGAGGTACCGCGCGAGATGCGCATCGCCGCATCGATCCACTGGTACCAGCAGAGTGCCATCTCGATGGAACGCGCCGCCGAAGTTGCGGGGATGACTCGCGCAGAGTTCCTGGCCGAACTGGCTCGTCGGCGTGTGGATGTCTTTGTGGTCGATGAGGAGGACCTCGCCAGGGAACTGCGCAGTGTCTGACGCGCTGGTCATCAATGCGTCACCGTTGATCTTTCTTGGCAATGCCGGTCGGCTCGATCTTCTTCGCAATATCGGCGCCTCACGGATCGTCGTGCCGCGGGAAGTCTTCGAGGAGGTAACCGCGATGCGACACAACGATGAAGCGGCTCGCGCGGTGGCCGAGGCGGACTGGATCGAACGCATTGCCGCCGTCAATCCGTCCTCGACAATCACCGAGTGGGATCTTGGTTCGGGCGAATCGGCGGTCATTGCCGTTGCTCTTGAAATCGCCGGAGCACGTCCAGTCATCGATGATCTCGCCGGAAGAAGATGCGCACTCGCCCTCGGACTCGACGTTATGGGGACGCTCGGCATAGTCATAGCGGCGCATCGCTATGGTCAGATCGAGGACCCTCGTCGAGTACTTCTTGATCTCCGGGCGGCAGGGATGTGGCTGACAGATTCGGTTATTGAAGGCGCGCTACGTTTAGGTGGATAGAGAGACAAGAAGGGAAAGCCGCGACGTTGGACACTCCTAATCTCTAGACCTAACTGGATCTGTATTGGAGGCAAGGAATGGCAACTATTTGCTCGACGGCGCTTTGGATTCTGTTCTGGACAGGCCTCTTATATGCCTTTCGCCACGAACTGAGGGATCTTGTTCGAACTCTCCTCGTACGCGTGAGGCACGGTGCGAGCGTGAAGGTATGGAACCTCGAAATTGGCGCCGTGAACGCTTTGCCAGGTGCGCTCGAGAAGACAGAAGGTGCTCGCGTCTGGCGGCCTGACGAGAATCAGAGCCGTGAAAACGAAAGGCGGGCCTACTACGATCACGCAAGACGCGTCATGCTGGTCCATAAGTTGTTTCAATCAACAGAGAAAGGCGAACTCTACGACATCCTCATATATGTCCTACCGTCGAAAGACGGAACGCTTTCAGGTGTCCACAGCGTTGAGTACTTTTTTGGATCGTATGGTTGGAAGAAACGAATCTTTGTCGCAACAGATCGCAGCCGTGGTTTCCCCGTACTGACCGCAGCGTACGGTCCCTTCCTCTGCACTGCCGAAGTCGTCTTTACCGATGGTGAGCGAGTGATGCTTCACCGATACATCGATTTTGAAATGGGAAATGCTGTCATGAACTAGTTGTGGGCCATAGTGCCGCGGTAGGGAAAGAGATGCTTCAGTGGCTGTAGCGCCTAAACCGGAACAGGGTCGACGTCGACGCGCGAGCTGGAGGATGTGGCTTGCGCCTTCGCCAAAGAGCTGGCATTTGATGTAGCGAGCTTCGAGATGGTGAGGTCCTGGCCGCATCCCTCCGCGTCAGCGGCATCGAGAGGGTAGCCAGGCGTGCGAGCGCTTTTTGCGAGCACGCCTGGAAGGGATGTCAGGGGGTTGGTGCCGCGTCAGCGGCACTGGAGTCATCGAGTCAGAGGATAGTCCTTGGAGGGGTGTCGGTACCGATCTCTGACGGATAGGCAGACGTCCAGATTCCGGACATATCGATGCCCAGCTCGGACGTAACGATGCCCAGCTCCGACTCATCGATGCCTAGCTCGGACACACTAAAACCCAGCTCGGACGTATAAAAACCCAGCTCGGACACATCGATGCCCAGCTCGGACACATTAAAACCGAGCTCGGACAAATCGATGCCCAGCTCGGACGTATTAAAACCCAGCTCGGACACATCGATGCCCAGCTCGGACACATCGATGCCCAGCTCGGACACATTTAAACACAACTCGGACCCATTTAAACCTAGCGTGGACGCATCGATGCCCAGCTCGAACGCACCGATGCCCAGCTCGGTGGCAAGCAACTCCTTCACCATGAGAGAGATAACTCGGCCGGGAGAGGCGATTGCCATCAGATTGACGTCGATGTCCAGTTTTTGGACGGTAGCGTATTCGCGAGTCGGGCCTGACATCCTGCCACTCGCTCGGCCGGCGTCGAGACGACGCCGGGCCAGCCAGCCGGGCCAGCCGGCGAGACGCCAGCGCTCCGAACGGCCACCGCGAGACCGCGCAACCGCGAGACCCCGAGACCCAGCAACCAAGCAACCCAGCAACCCAGCAACCACTAAACTCCACCCATGAACTGGCTCATCAAGAACTTCCTGCGCGGCCTGATCATCGTCGTCCCCATCGCCTTGACGTCGTATCTGCTTTACCAGGCCTTCGTACGGATCGATGCGCTTTTGAACCTGAAGACGCCGGGGGTGGGGTTTGCCGTCACCATTGCCGGCATCATCGCCATCGGGGCGGTGGCGTCGAACTTCTTCGTGAGGAAGTTTCTGCGGTTGACCGAGACGGTGTTCACGCGGGCGCCGCTGGTAAGGCTGATCTATGCCTCGATCAAGGACCTGCTGGAAGCGTTCGTCGGGGACAAGAAGAGGTTCGATCAGCCGGTGGCGGTGACCATCACCGAGGGGGTGAGGACGCTGGGGTTCGTCACGCAGGATGACCTCGGGTTTCTGGCCATGCCCGGACAGATCGCCGTCTACCTTCCTTTTTCGTACAGCATGGCCGGGACGCTGGTGGTCGTAGCGCGGGAGCGGGTGGAGGCGCTGGCCGTCGATAGCGCCAGCGTCATGGCGTTGGTCGTTTCCGGCGGCGTATCGCGCGTGGCGCCGAAGAAGGGCTGAATCCCGGGTCTCGCGGTCTCGCGGTCGCGGGGTCTCGCGGTGCGTCGGTGCAAAAGCGCATGTTTCGTGCAGTGGCTGCCGCGAGACCGCGTAAACCCGAGACTCCGAAACCGCGGCTCACTGAATCCCGTGTCTTGCGTCACTGACTGATTTGGATATGATCGCGGCGATTTCGCACCTCGTGGCATCCCGTCCGAGTAGGTAGCAGCCTGTAGATGGCTCAGATCTTCCACCGTTACGCCAATACTCTTGCCCGCGTCACGATCTTCGGCGCCGTCTTCGTCGCCGGATTCGTGCTGTGGGTGATCGGCGGCGTGGTCCGTTCGCCGTATGCCACCGACCAGGGGATCGAGCGGGAACAGCCGGTGCCGTTCAGCCATCAGCATCACGTGGCCGGGCTGGGGATCGACTGTCGCTACTGTCACACCAGCGTCGAGACCTCCAACTTCGCCGGCATCCCGCCGACGCAGACCTGCATGAACTGCCACTCCCAGATCTGGACCAACGCCGACATGTTGGAGCCGGTCCGCTCCAGCTTCGCCACCGGAAAGCCGATCATCTGGTCGCGCGTTCACCGGCTGCCCGACTTCGTCCATTTCAACCACTCCATCCACGTCAACAAAGGGATCGGCTGCGCCAGCTGCCACGGCCGCATCGACAAGATGCCGCTGACCTATCAGGCCTCGCCGCTGACGATGGAGTGGTGCCTCAGTTGCCACCGCGCGCCGGAGCAGTTCGTCCGCCCGCGCAGCGAAGTGTTCAACATGGCCTACATCGCCAACGATCAGGAACGCATCGGCCCGAAGCTTGTGCAGGAGTACAACATTCAGAAGCTGACGAATTGCTCGACGTGTCACTACTAAAGGGTTATCGGTTATCGGTTATCGGTTGTCAGTTGTCGGAGCCCAGCCTCTCAGGTTCCAACAACCGATAACCGACAACTGACAACCCATCAAGCCATGACTGAAACCACCGAACTCAATCTCGCAAAGTTCCGTACCCGTCTCACCAACGAGTACTGGAAGAGCCTCGACGAGCTGTCGCGCGAGGACTTCGAGCAGGCCGTCGAGGCGGAGTTCCCGGCGGGGGCGCTGGCACTGGAGCGCGGCGTCGACCGGCGCGATTTCGTCAAGCTGATGGGGGCGTCGATGGCGCTCGGCGGGCTGGCGGCCTGCAACCGTCCCGCGGAGAAGATCGTCCCCTACGTCCGCCAGCCGGAAGGGCTCATCCCCGGCAAACCGATCTTCTTCGCCTCGGCCATGCCGATCAGCGGCTACGCGCACGGCGTGCTGGTCGAGAGCCACATGGGCCGGCCGACGAAGATCGAAGGGAATCCCGATCATCCCTCCAGCCTCGGGGCGACGAACTCCTGGATGCAGGCCTCGATCCTCGGCCTCTACGATCCTGACCGCTCGCAGGTAGTCCGCCACCTCGGCGAGATCTCGACCTGGAGCGAGTTCCTGGCTACCCTGGCCCCGGCCGTCAAAGCCGGCGGCGTCCGTCTCCTCACGCAGACCATCACCTCGCCCACGCTCGGCGCGCAGATCCAGCAGTTTCTGGCGCAGTCTCCCGGCGCGAAGTGGCACCAGTGGGAGCCCGCCGGCGGACACAACGTGCGCGAGGGTCTGCGGCTCGCCTTCGGCGGATACGCCAACGCCGTCTATCACTTCGACAAAGCAAACATCGTCGTCTCGCTCGACTCCGACATCCTCGAGCGCGGCCCCGGCCACCTCCGCTACGCCCGCGATTTCTCCAGCCGCCGCAAGGTGCGCAAGGGGACGACGTCGATCAATCGCTTATACGTGATCGAGTCCGGCCCCACCGGCACCGGATCGCTGGCCGATCACCGGCTGGCCGTGCGTCCGTCGCAGGTTGAGGCCTACGCCCGCGCAATTGCAGCATCGCTAACCGCGGGCCAACCAACCGACAACCGACAACCGACAACCGACAACTTCATCGCCGCCCTCGTCCGCGACCTGCAGAAAAACCGCGGCGCCAGCATCGTCGTCGCCGGCGAGGAGCAGCCGCCGGCCGTCCACGCCATAGCCATGGCCATCAACCAGGCCCTCGGCAACATCGGATCGACGATCACCATCACCGATCCGGCCGAGGTCGCGCCGGTTGATCAGCTCGACTCGCTCAAGCAACTCGTGGCCGACATGAACGCCGGCGCGGTGAAGACGCTGATCATGCTCGGCGGCAATCCCGTCTACGACGCGCCGGGCGACGTCGCCTTCGTCCAGGCGCTGGACAAGGTACCGTTCCGCGCCCACCTCTCGCCGTACTACGACGAGACGTCGATGCACGTGCACTGGCACATCCCCGAGACGCATTACCTCGAGTCGTGGAGCGATGCGCGCGCGCATGACGGCACGGTCTCGATCGTCCAGCCGCTGATCGCGCCGCTGTACAACGGGCGGTCGCCGCACGAGGTTCTCGGCGCGCTTCTCGGCGGATTGGATGCCTCGCCGTACGACGTCGTCCGCACCTACTGGCAGACCAAGGCCGGCGCTCTGAACTTCAACGCCACCTGGCGCAAGTGGCTGAACGACGGGGTGATCGCAGGGTCGGCATTGCCTGCTCGCGCGGGCACATCGGCAACCTCCCCCGCGGCAACCGACAACCGACAACCGACAACCTCGGGTTACGAGCTCCGCATCCTCCCCGATCCCAACGTCTACGACGGTCGTTACGCCAACAACGGCTGGCTGCAGGAGCTGCCGAAACCGCAGACGAAGATCTGCTGGGAGAACGTGGCCCTGGTCAGTCCGAAAACCGCCGTCGCCATCGGCTACGACGACAAACGGCGCGATGCACTCGTCAACGAGAAGCAGACGCTGATGGCCGACGTCCGTTACCGCGGCCGCACGGTGCGCACGCCGATCTGGGTCGTGCCGGGCCACGCGGATGGCACGATCACCATGTTCATGGGCTACGGCCGGACGCGCGGTGGCAAGATCGCCACGCCGGCTCCGGCGGACAGCATGCTCGCCCCCTCGCTCGAATCGTTCCACCTCTCCGGCGGCACACTCGGCGTCGACGTCAACCCGTTCCGTTTCGCCGACGCCCTCAACGGCGGTGCAGGCGCCGAGATCGCGCTGACGAACGATGCCCCCTACCCCGTCGCCTGCACGCAGGAGCACCAGAGCCTGAACGTCAGCGACGTTGGCGACGACCGCGGCATCATCCGCTCGGCGACGTTCGCCGAGTACCTGAAGAATCCCGAATTCGTCCGCGAGCACAAACCGGAAGTGGAGCTGAGCAAGGACTCGATGTACCCGGGCTTCGAGTACAAATCACACGCCTGGGCCATGGTCATCGACACCTCGGTCTGCACCGGCTGCAACGGCTGCGTCGTGGCCTGCCAGTCGGAGAACAACATCCCCATCGTCGGCAAGGACCAGGTCGTGGCCGAGCGCGAGATGCACTGGCTGCGCATCGACCGCTACTACAAGGGCAACCCCGAGAACCCCGAGGTCTATCACCAGCCGGTGCCGTGCATGCAGTGCGAGCAGGCGCCGTGCGAGCCGGTCTGCCCGGTCGGCGCCACGTCGCACAGCCCGGAAGGGCTGAACGACATGACCTACAACCGCTGCGTCGGCACGCGCTACTGCTCGAACAACTGTCCGTACAAAGTGCGCCGCTTCAACTTCTTCCACTACAGCGACTACGAAACGCCCGCCCTCAAGGCTCAGCGCAATCCCGACGTCACCGTGCGCACCCGCGGGGTCATGGAGAAGTGCACTTACTGCGTACAGCGCATCAACGCCGCCAAGATCGACGCCGAGAAACAGGGTCGCCGCGTGCGCGACGGCGAGATCGTCACCGCCTGCCAGCAGGCCTGTCCCACCGACGCGATCGTCTTCGGCGATATGAATGACAAGACCAGCAGGGTGGCGGGGTTGAAGGGCGAACCGACGAACTATGCGCTGTTGGCTGAATTGAATACACGTCCTCGCACGACGTACCTCGGCGCGATCAAGAACCCGAATCCGGAGATCAAATGAACTGCGTGTTGTCGGTTGTCGGTTGTCGGTTGTCGGTGCGGTGCTCGCCGCGCCTCATCGACAGTCGTGTAGCCGCGAAAGCCCCCTCATCCGCCTTCGATGGCAGGTGGCGCGAGCGCGACACAGATAGCCGGCTACTGACCACGCGCCCGCGGCGCAGACAACCGACAACCGATAACCGACAACGCGCAGCCCAACCGACAACCGACAACGCGCGAAGCGCAGCATAACCATGTCCGACCTGACCCCAGTCCACGAAATCCGTCCCGTAACCCAGGACATCCCGGAACGCTTCATCCCCGTTCCGACGGTGGAGCCGGGGCATACGTTCGCCTCGGTTACGGATCACATCAGCGCCATCGTGCTGCAGAAGCGCATGCCGAAGCTGTGGTGGCTGGGGCTGGCCGTCGGCATCGTCGGCGTCACAGTGCTCACCGCAACGCTCGGCAAGCTCGTCCTCGTCGGGGTCGGCATCTTCGGCATCAACCATCCGGTCGGATGGGGCTTCGACATCCTCAACTTCGTCTGGTGGATCGGCATCGGCCACGCCGGCACGCTCATCTCAGCGATCCTGCTTCTTCTTCGGCAGGAGTGGCGAACGTCGATCAATCGATTCGCCGAGGCCATGACGCTGTTCGCGGTCGCCGCCGCGGGGTTGTATCCGGCATTCCACACCGGCCGGCCGTGGTACGACTTCTGGCTCTTCCCCTACCCGAACACGATGTCGCTCTGGCCGCAGTTCCGCAGCCCGCTGATGTGGGACGTCTTCGCGGTCTCGACCTACGCCACCGTCTCGGCGCTCTTCTGGTATGTCGGCCTCATCCCCGATCTGGCCACGCTGCGCGACCGCTCCCGCGGCAAGATCGCCCGCATCCTCTACGGCATGCTCTCGCTCGGCTGGCGCGGCTCGGCCAAGCACTGGTTCCGCTACGAGTCGACCTATCTGCTCCTGGCCGGCCTCTCCACGCCGCTGGTCCTCTCCGTCCACACCATCGTCTCCTTCGACTTCGCCGTGGCCCAGATCCCCGGATGGCACGCCACGTTCTTCCCGCCCTACTTCGTCGCCGGCGCCGTCTACGCCGGCTTTGCCATGGTCCTGACGCTGGCCATCCCGGCGCGGAAGATGTTCCACCTCGAAGACTTCATCACCATGAAGCACCTCGAGAACATGGGCAAGGTCATGCTGGCCACCGGCCTGATCGTCTTCTACTCGTACGCCATGGAGGCCTTCTTCGCCTACTACAGCGGCAACGGCTTCGAGCGCTACATGTGGCTGAACCGCGTGACCGGCCCGTACTGGAAGATGTACGCGATGCTGATCGTCTGCAACGGCCTGGCCCCGCAGATAATGTGGTTCCGGAAGATGCGCACTTCGACGTTCGGCCTCTTCGTCACGGCGATGTTCGTCAATGTCGGCATGTGGCTGGAGCGTTTCGTCATCATCCCCACCTCGCTGCACCGCGACTTCCTGCCGTCGTCGTGGGGCATGTACCACGGCACGCGGTGGGACTGGAGCATGTTCCTCGGCTCGATCGGACTCTTCCTCTTCCTGCTGTTCCTCTTCGTCCGCTTCCTTCCGATGATCTCGATCTTCGAAATGCGGACGATGCTCCCCGAGGCGCAGGCGCATCCGGAAGGACACGAGGCGTAAGCGATGGCCATCGGCAAAGTCAGAACGGGGCTGTACGGCGTCATCGCCGAGTTCACCTCGCCCGCGGAGCTGAGTGCCGCGGCCGAAGCCGCGCGCGACGCCGGCTACACGGAGGTGGACGCCTTCTCCCCCTTCCCGATTCACGGACTGCATGAGGCGGTGGGGATGAAGTCGACCGGAATGTCCAGCATGTCCGCCATCACCCTCGCCGGCGGGATCATCGGCGGCATCGCCGGCTACTTCATGTGCTGGTACGCCAACGTCATCAGCTACCCGCTCAACATCGGCGGCAAGCCGTTCAACTCGTGGCCGGCGTGGATTCCGATCACCTTCGAGTGCACGATTCTCATGGCCGCCTTCGCGGCGGTCTTCGGCATGCTGGCCCTGAACGGCCTGCCCATGCCATATCACCCCGTATTCAACGTGCCGCGCTTCGATCAGGCCTCGCGCGACAAGTTCTTCCTCGTCATCCAGGCCCGCGACCCGAAGTTCGACTTCGACGGCGTCTGGCAGTTTCTCGAGGCACTCCATCCGCGGGAGGTTGTCGATGTCCCGTGGTAACGGCAGAGGGCAGAAGGCAGAAGGCAGAAGTGAAGCGGCCAAGCGCCGCAGCCGCATGCTGCCGCTTTTCCTTCTGCTTTCTGCCTTCTGCCTTCTGCCTTCGTGCAGACAGAAGATGGCCGTCCAGCCCAAATACGACCCCCTCGAGCCGAGCGACTTCTTCGCGGACGGCATGTCCGCGCGGCCGCGGATTCCCGGCACCGTCGCCCGCGGCGAGCTGCCGCTGGAAGGATTCCTCGTCACCGGAAAAATCGGCAATGCCGACGGCGACGGTTATCCCTTCCCGATCACCGCCGCGGTGATGGACCGAGGGGAGGAGCGCTTCAACATCTACTGCTCGCCGTGCCACGGGCGAGGCGGCGACGGCAACGGCATGATCCCCTCGCGCGGTCTGCGCCGTCCCCCCTCGTACCACACCGACGCGTTGCGCAACGCCAAGACGGGACACTTCTTCGACGTGATGACCAATGGATTCGGCGCCATGCCGTCGTACGCGGTACAGGTTCCCGTCAACGACCGGTGGGCGATCATCGCCTACATCCGCGCGCTGCAATTGAGCCGCAACGGCACCATCAACGATCTGCCGCCGGCACAGCGGGCACAGTTGTCAGGAGGTGCGCCGTGACGGCCGACGTTCGCGGGTCCACCACCGCCACCGGTATCGACCGCTGGCGCATGCCGTCGCTGGTCATCGGCATCAACGGCCTCGGGCTGAGCATCATCGGCTACGTCGTCAATCCGCAGACGTTCTTCCGCGCCTACCTGCCGAGCTTCCTCTTCTGGTTCTCGATCGTGGCCGGCTCGCTGGCCGTGCTGATGCTGCAGTACGTCACCGGCGGCGAGTGGGGACTGATGATCCGCCGCCCGCTCGGGGCCTCCGCGCGCACCATGCTCTGGATGGTGCTCTTCTTCATCCCCATCCTCTTCGGGATGAAGTACCTCTACCCCTGGTCCAACACGGCGTGGGCCATGGCCGATGAGAATGTGCGGCAGAAGATCGACTGGCTGAACTGGAAACGCTTCGTGATCTTCGCGGCGCTCTACTTCGCGCTCTGGAACCTCTGGGCGTGGCGGATCCGCATGCTGTCGCTGAAGTTCTACAAAGACCGCTCCCCCTACACCGAGCTTTCGCGCCGCAAGTGGGCTGCCTCGGGGTTGGTCATGATCGTCCTGACGCTGACCTTCGCCTCGATCGACTGGATGCTCTCGACCGAGCCGAAGTTCAGCTCGACGATCTATGGCATCACCTTCGTCGTCGGCTGCGCCCTCTCGGCGCTGGCCTTCGTGACCTTTTTCTTCGCCCAGCTTGCGAATACGGACGCGATGCGCGGCGTGCTCAAGCCAACCCATTTTCGCGACCTCGGCAACCTGATGCTGGCCTTCGTGATGTTCTACGCCTACACCACCTTCTCCGAGTTCCTGCTGATCTGGTACGCAAACCTTCACGAGGAGATCCCGCACTACCTGGTCCGCAACGGCGGGGTGTGGGGGGCGGTGGCCTTCTCCGTGGCCATGTTCCACTTCTTCCTGCCGTTCGGACTTCTGCTGATGCGGCCGATCAAAGACAAGCCGAAGACGATCGCCATCGTGGCCGTGATCGTGATCGTGATGCGTTACGTGGTGCTCTACTGGCTGGTGACGCCGTCCTGGTCGGGATCGCGGTTCACCTTTTCCTGGATGAACCTGACCTCGCTGCTGGGAATCGGCGGCATCTGGATCTGGGCCTTCATCGGCCAGCTCCGCGGTCAGACGATCATCCCCATTCACGAGACCTGGGTCGAAGAAGCGATTCGGGAAGGAGCGCTGAAGGTCAATGCCTGATCACGCTCACTACAGCGACGACGACATCGTCAACCCCGAGACGCACCACGAGGAGAGCGACGTCAACGTCCGTGCGCTTCTCTGGTCGGTGGCGATCTTCATCGTCTTCGCCGGCCTCACGCACCTGGTGCTGTACGCCCAGTTCCACGCCTACGCCCGCTACTTCCGCAATGAGTCGTCACAGCCATTGACGATGATGGCCAGCCCCCCGCCGTCCCGGCCACGCCGCGGCTGCAGCCATTCCCGAACAAGACCATCCTGCCGCCCGCGAGCACGCCGGTGACCGACATGGCCGACATGCGCAAGGCCGAGAATGAGTCGCTGAACAAAGCGGGATGGATCGATCAGCAGAAGGGCATCGTGCGCCTGCCGATCGATGTGGCCAAGCAGCTCGTGGTGCAGCGCGGGCTGCCGGTGGTGACGCCATGAAGTTCTCCGCGTCTCCGCGTCTCCGCGTGAAAACGTTCCTCGCTCTCGTGCTCGCGGCGTTTCCGGTCTTCGCGCAGAAGAACTCTTCCACCCCGCCGGAGCTGCCCGGTAAGGTCGCCATCGCGCAGAACCTCAACGCCCAGCTTCCAATGGATCTGATGTTGCGCGACGAGACGGGAAACGTGGTCCGGCTCGGCCAGTACTTCAATCACGGCAAACCGGTCCTGCTCAACTTCATGTACTACCGCTGCCCGATGCTCTGCCCGATGGTCATGGACGGCGTCACCAGCGCTCTCACCGAGCTGCGATTCGACATCGGCAAGGAGTTCGACGTCGTCACCGTCAGCATGGATCCCCGCGACACGCCCGAGCAGGCGGCCATGAAGAAGGACATGTACGTCAAGCGATACGGCCGCTTCGGCGCCGCGAACGGGTGGCACTTCCTGACCGGGCCCGAGAGCGCCATCAAGCGGCTCACGAACACGGCCGGGTTCCAGTTCGCGTACGACCCCAAGACCGATCAGTTCGCGCACGCCACGGCGCTGATCGCCACGACACCGTCGGGCCGCATCTCGCGTTACCTCTACGGCTTCGAGTACAAGCCACGCGATCTCCGCCTGGCACTGGTCGAGGCCTCGGCCGGCAAGATCGGCACGGCCACCGACGCTCTTCTTCTCCTCTGCTATCACTACGATCCGGCCACCGGAAGATACAGCCGCACCGCCATGAACTGGGTCCGCGCCGGCGGCGTGGCCACGATGCTCGGGCTGGCCGGATTCATCTTCGTCATGATCCGCAAAGAGCACGCCCGATGATACTTTCTGACTTCCCTCTGTGGCCCGATCAGGCCTCGACCGTCGCACCGGGCGTCGATGCGCTGATGACGTTCATGTGCGTCGTCACCGGCACGGTGTCGGTGCTCATCTTCGTCGTCATCTTCTATCTGGCCATCAAGTACCGCCGCACGCCGGAGAACCAACTTGCCCAGGACTACGAGCCGCCGAAAGCGCTCGAGGTAGCCTGGATCGTCATCCCCTTCCTGGTCTTCATGTTCATGTTCGTCTGGGGATCGTGGCTCTACTTCCGTATCCAGCGCGTTCCCGACAACGCCCTGGACATCTATGCCACCGGCAAGCAGTGGATGTGGAAGTTCCAGCATCCCGGCGGCCAGCGCGAGATCAATACGCTGCACGTTCCGGTCAATCGCCCGATCCGCATCACCATGGCCTCCGAGGATGTCATTCACAGCCTCTACTTCCCGGCCTTCCGGGTGAAGTGCGACGTGCTGCCGAACCGCTATAAAGAGATGTGGTTCCAGGCCACGAAGACCGGCCGCTTCCACATCTTCTGCGCCGAGTACTGCGGCACGCTGCACTCGGGGATGACCGGCTGGGTCGAGGTGATGGAGCCGACCGATTATCAGAAGTGGCTGGCCGGCGGTGCGGAAGGGTCGCTGGCGTCGCAGGGCGAGAAGCTCTTCCAGAAGTACGCGTGCAACACCTGCCACACCAACGACGCCACCGGACGCGGTCCAGTGCTCCTCGGTCTCTACGGGACGAACGTCATGCTGAACAACGACACCACCGTGGTGGCGGACGAGAACTACATCCGCGAGTCGATCCTCAACCCGCAGGCGAAGATCGTCAAAGGCTTCACCGGCATCATGCCGACGTTCCAGGGGCAGGTGAGCGAAGACGATCTGCTGAAGCTCGTCTCCTACGTCCACTCCCTCGGCACGCAGAAGACGGCGGTGGTTCCCGTGGAGACGCCTTCATCATTCAATACAAGCGCCGGCTCGCCGCTCAACCCGGGCGCAGGCAGTTCCCCGCAGACCAAAGGTAAGAAGCCATGAGCTCAGTGACATTGAATGACGCCCGTTTCGTCGAGCCGGAAGGGGCGCGCAACTACATCACGCACGACTACGGCGCCCTCTCCTGGCTCCTGACGAAGGACCACAAGCGGATCGCCATCCTCTATCTCTTTTCCATCACCGCGCTCTTCATGCTCGGCGGCTTCTTCGCCGTGGTCATGCGCATCGAATTGCTCACTCCCGAGGGCGACCTGCTGACGAGCGACACGTACAACAAGTTCTTCACGCTGCACGGCATCGTGATGATCTTCTTCTTCCTCATCCCCTCGATTCCCGCCGTCCTCGGCAACTTCCTGCTGCCGCTGATGCTCGGGGCGAAGGATCTGGCCTTCCCGAAGATCAATCTGCTGAGCTGGTACCTCTACATCATCGCCGCGGTGATGGGGCTGTACATCATCATCACAGGCGGCGTCGACACCGGCTGGACGTTCTACACGCCGTTCTCGACACAGTACTCGAACACACACGTCTTCGGTGTCACCTTTGCGGCGTTCATCGTCGGCTTCTCGTCGATCCTGACCGGACTCAACTTCCTGGTCACGATCCACCGCATGCGCGCGCCGGGACTGACCTGGTTCCGCCTGCCACTGTTCGTGTGGGCCATGTACGCCACCAGCATCGTGCAGCTTCTGGCGACGCCGGTGCTGGCCATCACGCTGGTGATGCTGATGTTCGAGCGGGTCGTTCACGTCGGCATCTTCGATCCCGCCCTCGGCGGCGATCCGCTGCTCTTTCAGCACATGTTCTGGTTCTACTCACACCCGGCGGTCTACATCATGATTCTGCCGGCCATGGGCGTGGCCTCCGAGGTCGTGGCGGCGTTTACGCGCAAGAAGATCTTCGGATACAGCTTCGTCGCCTATTCCTCGCTCGCCATCGCTTTTCTCGGATTTCTGGTGTGGGCACACCACATGTTCGTGGCCGGGATCTCGGTCTACTCGGCGATGATCTTCTCCTTCCTCAGCTACTTCGTGGCCGTTCCCTCGGCCATCAAAGTCTTCAACTGGACCGCAACGCTGTACCGCGGCTCGGTGGCGCTGATGACGCCGATGCTCTACATCCTCGGCTTCATCGGCCTCTTCACCATCGGCGGCGTGACCGGCCTCTTCCTGGCCGCCATCGGCCTCGACGTGCACGTCACCGACACTTACTTCGTCGTCGCGCATTTCCACTACATCATGGTCGGCGGCGCGGTCATGGCCTACATGGCCGGCCTTCACTACTGGTGGCCGAAGATCACCGGACGGATGTACCCCGAATGGTGGGCGCGCCTGGCGGCGCTCCTGATCTTCGCCGGCTTCAATCTGACCTTCTTCCCGCAATTCATCCTCGGCTACCTCGGCATGCCGCGCCGCTATCACGCCTACGCGCCGGAGTTTCAGGTGCTCAACGTGATGTCGACCGCGGGCGCCTCGGTGCTGGCAGTCGGCTACGCGCTGCCGCTGTGCTATCTCATCTGGTCTCTCTGGTACGGCCGCCCGGCCGGCCCGAATCCGTGGGGCGCCGTCGGCCTGGAATGGACGACGTCCTCTCCTCCGCCGATGGAAAACTTCCACGAGACGCCGGTCGTGACCTGGGACGCCTACGATTATCCGGCCATGCTGAAAGCGATGGGAGAGACGCAGAATGTCTGACATCACCATCGGCAACACCGCCCCAGTACCTCACGACGGCCATCCCGAACACCATCCGTTCCTGCAGCATCACTTCGAGGATCTGGCGCAGCAGCACGAGGCCTCGACGCTCGGAATGTGGATGTTCCTGGCGACGGAGATCCTCTTCTTCGGCGGCGTCCTCTGCGCCTACTGGGTCTACCGGATCCTGTACCCCGAGGCGTGGTCGCTGGGCGCGGAACAACAGAACAAACTGTTCGGCGGCATCAACACGCTGGTCCTCATCATCAGCTCACTGACGATGGCGCTGGCCGTGCGCAACGCACAGCTCGGAAAGCGGAAGAGCACCGTAGCCATGCTCTTCGCTACGCTCGTCTTCGGCTCGACCTTCCTGGCGATCAAGGGCTTCGAATACTGGCAGCACTTCCACGAGGGACTCTTCCCCGGGGTGAACTTCACCTGGAACGAGGTCCCGGCGCTGGCACCGAAGGTCCAGCTCTTCATGACCTTCTACTGGGGAATGACCGGCCTTCACGCGCTGCACATGGTCATCGGCGCCGGTCTGCTGCTCTGGATGATGGCGCGCGCGTGGCGCGGCGACTTCGGCCCCGAGTACTACGGGCCCGTCGAGATCATGGGGCTTTACTGGCACTTCGTCGATATCGTCTGGATCTTCCTTTTCCCGTTCCTCTATCTGATTCCGGGTGTCCACCATGTCTGAAGAAGAACACGCACCCCACGTTCACGTCACGCCGATGTGGATCTACATCGCGGTGTTTCTGGCGCTCGCCGCCGGAACGCTGCTGACCTGGTGGGTCTCCACGCAGGACTACGGTGACTGGAACACGCCGATCGCCCTGATCATCGCCACGATCAAGGCGACACTGGTCATCCTCTTCTTCATGCACGTCATCCATTCGAAGCGCCTGACCTGGGTGGTGGTCATCGCCTCGTTTCTCTGGCTGGGCGTGCTGTTCGTGCTGACGTTCGCGGACTACCTGACGCGGATGTGGAAGATCTACTGAGTGCTCTACCTCCTCGCCGTTGCCACGCTGGTCATCATCTACCTCTGCTACATATGGATGCAGTCGACGCGGGCCTCGCAGCGGCGAACGGAGGCGCAGAACCAGAAGGTGATCGAGTTGCTCAGCGAGATCGTCAGCGAGCTGCGCAAGCGGCCGTAGGGTATGGCTACGCTCGCCGCGTAATCGGCACGATCGCTGTCTTCGACAGCCGGTTGAACCGGAACAGCAGCAGGGCCGCCACCGCCGTTAACCCCGCGCACAACCCCCACCACAGACCGACGATCCCCATGTGGCGGTGAAATCCGAGGTAGAGCGCGATGGGGAGGCCGACCAGCCAGTGGCCGACGAGATTGGAGACGAGCGGGAAGAGCGTGTCGCCGGCACCGCGGAGCACACCGGCTCCGATGGCCTGGAGGCCGTCGGAGAGCTGGAAGACGGCCGCGACGAGAAAGATCGGGACGGCGGCGGCGATGACGGCCTCCTGATTCGTCACCAGCCGGGCCACGGCTCGTGGGAAGAGCGCGAAGATCGTCGCCCCTGCGACCATGAATCCGATTCCTCCGGTAACGGCCGCGAAGCCGGCCATGCGTGTGCGCGCCTGATCGCGCGCGCCGACGGCGAGACCGACGCGAACAGCGCCCGCGGAGGCAACGCCCACCGAGATCGTGAAGGTCAGCGAAATGAATCCAAGAACGAGTTGGTGCGCGGCAAGATCGATCGCGCCGAGGTGACCGGCCAGCAGGCCTACAAGAGCGAAGACCCCGATCTCCGCCGCCAACTGAACGCCGATCGGAAATCCGAGGCGGATGGCCTGGCGAATCTCGGGCCATCGGGCGTGATGCAGGACCCCCGCGTCATGCGGTGGCAGGTGAATCGACCTTACCGCCCAGACGGCGATGGCTAACTGCAGAACCGAACCGAGATCGGTCGAAAGCGCCGCGCCTGCGACGCCCATGCGCGGAAATGGTCCCCATCCGAAGACAAGCACGAGGTCCGCGACGAGGTTGAAGACATTGCCGACCAGCATCGCCACGACCATCGGCCGTGTGATGTGCTGCGCCTGAAGGTACGCGCGGGCGACGATAAAGAGCAGAAACGGCCCCAGCCCGGCCGTACGCACCAGGAGAAATTGAATGGCCATCGGCTGCAGCGACCGCTCCACGCCGAACAGCGGGAAGAGCATCGGCGCAAAGAGCAAAGGAATCGTCAGCGCCACGGTAACGCCGATCGCCAGCCAGACGCCCTGCCACAGCACGTGCCGCGCGCGCACCGGATCGCCGCCGCCGAAGGCATGCGAGATCATCGGATCGACACCGAAGACGATCCCCACGCCGAGGATGGAGATGGTGAAGAAGATGGCGTTACCGAGCCCCGCCGCCCCGAGCTCGCGCGCGCCGAGCCGCCCGACGACCGCGAGGTCGACCAGGCCCATGACCTGTGTCCCCGCCTGTGCCGCTGCCAGCGGGGCGGCCAGGCGGATGAGGCTGCGCAGTTCGGTACGGAAGGGGGACATGGGAGCGGGGATTGTATGGTTATCGGTTGTCGGTTGTCGGTTGTCGGGTTGCTGGGTTGCTGGTTGTCGGTTATCGGTTGTCGGTTATCGGTTGTCAGTTGTCGGTTGTCGGTTGTCAGTTGTCGGTTGTCAGTTGTCAGTTGTCGGTTGTCGGTTGTCGGTTGTCGGGGTTGATACTCAGCAACTCTGCAACTCAGCAACTCTCCAACCCAGCAACTCGACAACCGACAACCGATAACGGCGCAGCCTCCTTCTCTCCCGCACCCATTCGTGCTAAAACCCCGCCCCTCATGCGATACCTCGTCACCGGCGGTGCCGGTTTCATCGGATCCAATTTCGTTCGCTACCTGTTCCAGAAATACGGCGAAGACGCCCAGGTCGTGAACCTCGACAAGCTGACGTACGCCGGCATTCGCGAGAACCTCGCGGAGTACGAGGGGAAGGCGAACTACCGCTTCGTGCATGGTGACATCGCCAAACCTGAGGATGTGGCCGAGGCTTACAAGGGAGTGGACGGAAGCGGCGTCGACGTCGTCGTCAACTTCGCCGCGGAAACGCACGTCGACCGCTCGCTCATGGAAGCCGGCACATTCATCGAGACGGACGTCCATGGTGTTCTGGTGCTGCTTGAAGAGGCCCGCAAGCATGCACCGCGGCTGAAACGCTTCATTCAGATCTCGACCGATGAGGTCTACGGGTCGATCGATACCGGCTCCTTCAGCGAGACCGATCCGCTGAACCCGCGCAATCCCTACTCGGCGTCGAAAGCCGGCGGCGACCGGATGGCATACGCCTACTCGCAGACATACGGCCTGCCGGTCGTCGTCACGCGCGCCTCGAACAACTTCGGTCCGTGGCAGTACCCGGAGAAGCTCATCCCCCTCTTCGTCACGAACGCCATCGACGATCAGCCGCTCCCGCTCTACGGCGACGGCCGCAACGTGCGTGACTGGCTCTACGTCGAGGATCATTGCGCCGCGGTCGATTTCCTCATCGAGCACGGCGTCGACGGCGAGACATACAACATCGGCGGCGGCAACGAGCGCGAGAACCGCGACATCACCCGGAAGATCCTCGAGCTGACCGGCAAGCCGGATACGCTCATCAAGCGGGTGGCCGACCGCCAGGGCCACGACCGCCGCTATTCGATCGATATGTCGAAAGTGGAGTCGATGGGCTTCCGCTGCACCACGAATTTCGACGACGCCCTCCACCGAACCGTGCAGTGGTACGCCGAGAACGAGATGTGGTGGCGCGCCATCAAAGAGCGCAGCGCGGAGTTCAAGGCGTACTACGAGAAGCAATACGTGAAGCGGTAGGCGCGGTTGCGCTACGTAATCGCCTTCGCGATCACGAACGCCGCCGCGGCGGCGAGGCTGCCGACGACAGTCGTCTGCAGAGCGCTCTTCCATGGGCCGGCGCCGGTGTAGCGGCCCTTTACGTAGCCGAAGACGGCCAGCGCGACGAGGGTCACGCCGATCGAGACGAAAAGGGCGTCGTGGGCGGCGTGGAGGAACATGTATGGTCCGAGGGGAATCAGGCCGCCGACGAGATACGACACGGCGATGACAGCCGCGCTGTTGCGGGCACGCTTGGGATCGGGCTTCTCCAGACCGAGCTCGAAGCGCATCATGAAGTCGACCCACTCCTTCGGCCGTTCGCTCATGGCGTGAACGACCGGGCGGATGTGCTCGTCAGGGATGCCGTAGTGGCGGAAGATATCGGCCACCTCGCGCATCTCCTCCCGAGGGATGTCGATGATCTCCTGCTCCTCCTTGCGCTGCTCCGCGGCATAATGCTCGGCATCCGACTTCGCCGCCAGATAACCGCCCAACCCCATGGCGATTGAGCCGGCGGCGATCTCGGCCAGGCCGGCCGTGACGACGATGCCGCTCGCGGCGACCGCACCGCTCAGTCCCGCGGCAAGCGCGAACGGCACGGTCAGACCGTCGGACATACCGATGACGACGTCGCGGACGGTGTCGCTGGCGGTGAAGTGGCGCTCGGTGTGGATCGTTCGCGGCATTTTGCAGGCGCATTATGCGCTGAGGCCGCGCCGGCTCAAGCCGCGTCGAGATGGGCGCAATGGCGGACGTCGGCGATGAACCGCTGCATGTCGAACGGCTTGGTGTGCACCATGTAGACGTCGTCCTGCAGTTGGTGCTGGAGGTCACGCTCGGGCACGGCCGTCGCCAGGATGGTGCAGGGGAGCAAATCGGGCTGATGAGCACGCATATGCTCGAGCACGGCATACCCATCGACGCGCGGCATCATCAGGTCGAGAACGACGAGGTTATAACCGTCGCGTTCGAGACTCTCGATCGCTTCGCCGCCGTCGCGCGCGGTGTCGACGCTGATCCCCTGATGGCGGACGATCATCGACAGCATCGTACGGATGGGGTCGTCGTCATCGATGATCAGTGCGCGTGGCTGGTTCATGCGTCATTCAGGTAACGCAAGAATCCCGCCCAACCTCATGTGAGCGAGGAGATGACGGCGATCGGAGCTCCGATGAGGAGGGCCAGGACCGCCAACGGAATCAGGAGCGCCACCAAAACCGAGCCGATGGCGATCAAAAAAGCGAATTTGACCAGCAGAGCGATGGCGATGAACGGCAGAGCCAGAAGCTTGAGCGGCATCATGACAAGGCGAAAGGGCAGCAGGATGATTTTCGCAACGACCGCCAGCAACGCCACCGCCGTGAACGCGACGACGGCGAACATCGCCAATCCGAAGAGCGTCATCAATGCAAACATGACCGTGCCTCCATCACGGTGATACGAGGTCCGCGACCGTAGGTTTACTCTGGGGTTTACGCTCGGCCACTGGTTGCCAGCGAAGGTCCCGCGGCCCCCGGTAGACCGACTGCGGACGGATGATCCGGTTGGCCCGGCGCTGCTCGAAACAGTGGGCGATCCAGCCAGCCACACGGCTGATGGCGAAGGTCGGCGTGAAGAGGGGAACCCCGAGATCGAGGCCGTGCAGGAGCAGGGCGGTGTAGAACTCGACGTTCGTCTGCAGATTGCGGCCCGGCTTGTACTCCTCGAGCAGCCGGAGGGCGACGGCCTCGACGGCGCGGGCAAGGTCGTAGAGCGCCATGTCGCCGTCGCGGGTGAACATCCGTTCCGCGGCCACGGCGAGCACATCGGCGCGCGGGTCGCGCACTTTGTAAACGCGATGGCCAAAGCCCATCAGTTTCTCGCCCGATTCGATTTTCTTTCGCAGCACCCCCTCGGCACGCTCCGCCGCACCGATCGCGAAGACCATGTCCAGCGCCGGCCCGGGCGCGCCGCCATGCAGCGGCCCTTTCAGCGCACCGATCGCGCCGGTGATGGCAGAGACGAGATCGGAATTCGTCGATGCGATCACCCGTGCGGCGAAGGTCGAGGCGTTGAGGCCGTGGTCGACGATGGTGTTGAAGTAGGTCTCCAGGCCGCGTACGCGCTCATCCGAAGGAGTCACGCCCGACAGCATGTAAAGAAAGTTCGCCGCATGCCCGAGGTCGGCGCGCGGCGCGATCGGTGCGCGATCGTTGAGGTAGCGCCAGTATGCGGCGACGATCGTCGGGAAGACAGCCAGGAGATTGCGCGCCGCCTCATCGTCACTTTTGGCGTTACAAAGGCTGACGGTACCAGCCGCCATGCGCAACGCGTCCATGCCGTCCACGTTCTCATTCGCGGCCGCGAGCAGGAGGTCGTCTGCAACCGGTGGGAGCTCGCGTCTCCGCGCCAGATCGGCGCGGAATGCGCGCAACTCCTCTTCGTCCGGCAGCGCTCCATACCAGAGGAGGTGGGCCGTCTCTTCGAACGTGGCGTTCATGGCCAGCTCGGCGACGGGGAATCCGGCGATAACCAGCTCTCCGGCGGTGCCGTCGACCATGCTCAGCGACGTTTCCGCGGCGATGATGCCTTCGAGTCCGTTGTGGATGGTGGTGGTGTCGTTCATACCCGCCAACCTAGGGCCGCGCGTCAATGTTGTCAACGTTGATTGCATGATCAACATCCGGGTGATAGCGTATGCGCCGATGGTCACCTGGCTTTCCTCGGACGATGCATCCAAACGCCTCGGCGTCAGCCGGACGACGCTCTATGCGTACGTCAGCCGCGGGCTGGTGCGCTCCTCGCCGTCGCCCGGCAACTCGCACCTACGCCGCTATGCCGCCGAGGACGTGGAACGGCTGCGCAGCCGGAGCGAGCAGCGCCGCGATCCGGGAAAAACCGCCGAGCGGGCCCTCCATTGGGGTGTGCCGGTGCTCGAATCATCGATCACGCTGATCGACTCGGATCGTCTCTACTATCGCGGCTACGACGTTTGTGAGCTCGCGCGCACGCGCAGCGTGGAAGAGGTGGCGGCATTGATCTGGACGGGCGGTTTCGACGCCGGGCTCTTCGCCAGCACGCCGCTGCACGTCGTCGCCGGCGGAAAGAGCGCCGAGGACCTGCCGTTCGTAACCCGCGCCCAGTCGATGCTTCCGCTCGTCGGCGCGGGAGACCCTCTCGCTTACGACCTTCGCCCGCGCGCTGTCGCCCAGACCGGCTGGCGCATCGTCAATCTGCTTACAAGCGTTGCGGCCGAATCGGCGGAGCTCGAAGAGTCGATCGAGGAGACGTTGTACAAGCACTGGACTCCGAAGATGCCGCACGCTGTCGAACTGTTGCGCGCCGCGCTGATCCTTTGCGCCGATCATGAGCTCAACGTCTCGTCCTTCACGGCCCGCTGTGTGGCCTCGGCGGGGTCGAGTCCTTATGCCGTGGTCGTGGCCGGACTGACGGCGATCGAGGGGGCGAAGCACGGCGGCATGAGCGAGAAGGTCGAATCGATGTTCACCGACCTTCGCCGCGCCCGCGACGTGCACAAGGCGCTGGCAGACCGCCTTCGCCGGCACGAGCCGATCCACGGCTTCGGACACCGCCTTTACTCCGGTGGTGACCCGCGCGCCGCGCTGCTGATGGAACTGCTGGCAAAACGTTTCGCCAAATCGCCGGAGGTCGTCTTCGCCCGCAACCTGGCCAACGCGGGAGAAGAGCTGACGGGCGACAAGCCGACGATCGATTTCGCTCTCGTAGTCCTAGCCCGGGCCCTCAAGCTCGATCGTGGCGCGGCGCTGACGCTCTTCGCCCTCGGCCGCAGCATCGGCTGGATCGGTCACGCCATCGAGCAATACGCGAAGGACGAGATGATCCGGCCGAGAGCACGGTACGTTGGGGATGCGCCGAAGGGGTGATACGCGGGTTATCGGTTATCGGTTGTCGGTTGATTGCAGCATGGCGTTGCCCTGGCCCGTAACCTCACCGATAACCGATAACCGACAACGCGGCGAAGCCGCCGGCATCACTTCCCCATCATCCTCTTGATCTTCGCAACCATATCTTTGCCGATGAGTGAATCGGCGGCTTTGAGGACGCGCTGGATCATGCCGAGTACGTCTTCGCCGCCGCTCCAGTGCTCCCGGACGACGCTGGCGTCAACGCTGCCCATCACCTTATTCAGGACGAAGACGCCAAAGACGAGGTCATCGAGATAGCCGATCGGGCCGACGATGGCCTCGGGGATGAGATCGAACGGCATGATGTAGTACACCACCGCGCTCCCGAGGAGGAGTTTGTCCTTGCCGTTGACGCGCGAGTCGGTGGTGAGGCGCCACAGGAGGATGAAGACGTCGGGCACGAGCAGAAGAAACTCGGCGGTCTTTCCGAGCACCTTCCCCTTGCCGTCGACATAACGCTGGATCGTGCCGCGGATACGGTCGTAGAAACGGGTGGCGCGGTCGCGCGGCAGCTGCTCCTGCTCAGCGGTATCGCGGATCTCGCGCGCGAGATCTTCATCTGTTCCGGCCGCGATTGTGTCAGGTGTCTCTTCCATGGTTTTCCTCCGAAGATGGCGGAAGGTCGGCGCCGCCTCGGCCGAGGGTCACCGCCAGGCCGCCGTCGATGATCCAGATCTTCTGGATGTCAGTATCGACGAATGATGGCAAAAAGCGCTCCAGGGAAACAACGAACGTCGCCGGATCCTCGTAGCGCACCAGATCGGCGGGAAGCTGGTTTCGGACAAGACCGAAGAGAAATTGAGGGATCGGCAGCGCGCCGAATGCCGACGCCGAGGAGATCGGAACGCTCACGGTGTGGCCGCTGGGCCGGATCTCGCGGATATCGACCGTAAACGGCACGCTGATGAACTTCCGGATCGTGCCGGCAACGCGCAGCAATCCGTTGAAGAACTGCAGCTCCATCCGTTCGATCGGATCGACGCGGAAGGAGGCCGCCAGCGCGTTCAGCTTCGCGCCGTCGACCCGGACGTCGATCTGGTCCCATGAGATGAAGCGTTGCATGACGCGGTTGCGCGGTCTCGCGGTTACGCGGTCTCGCGGGTTGTATGCCAGGGGCGCGAGAGTAATCTCTACAATACCGCGAGACCCCGTAACCGCGAGACCGCGCAACCGCGTATCATGCGCCCCGCCTCATGCCGAAGCGCACTGACATCAAGTCCATTCTCATCATCGGATCCGGCCCCATCGTCATCGGACAGGCGTGCGAATTCGACTACTCGGGCACGCAGGCCTGCAAGGCCCTGAAGGACGAGGGCTACCGGATCATCCTCGTCAATTCGAACCCGGCCACGATCATGACCGACCCGGAGTTCGCCGACCGGACCTACATCGAGCCGCTCACGGCCGAAACGCTGGAACGGATCATCGAGCGCGAGAAACCGGACGCCATTCTCCCCACCGTCGGCGGCCAGACGGGCATCAACCTGGCCATGGCGCTATACGAAAACGGAGCTCTGTCTCGGCACAACGTCGAGCTGATCGGGGCGAACGCGGAAGCGATCAAGACCGCCGAGGACCGGCAGCTCTTCAAGGAGAAGATGGTCGAGATCGGCGTCGAGGTACCGCGTTCGGCCTATGCGGCCACCGAGGATGATGCCGAGCAGTTCGCGGCGCGCATCGGCTACCCGCTGGTCATCCGGCCGTCCTTCACCCTCGGCGGATCAGGCGGCGGCATCGCCTACAACATCGAAGAGCTGCGCGACGTCGTCAGCCACGGCCTGGAGCTCTCGCCGGTGCACCGCGTGCTCGTCGAGGAGTCGGTCATCGGCTGGAAGGAATTCGAGCTCGAGGTGATGCGCGACAAGGCCGACAACGTCATCGTCGTCTGCAGCATCGAGAACCTCGATCCGATGGGTGTCCATACCGGTGATTCGATCACCGTGGCCCCGCAGCAGACGCTGACCAACACCGAATACCAGGCCATGCGCGATGAGGCCAAGCGGATCATCCGCGCCATCGGCGTCGAGACGGGGGGATCGAACATCCAGTTCGCCGTCCACCCCACCACCGGCCGCCGTCTGGCCATCGAGATGAATCCGCGCGTCTCGCGCTCCTCGGCACTGGCATCGAAGGCCACCGGTTTCCCGATCGCGAAGTTCGCCGCGAAGCTGGCCGCCGGCTATACGCTCGACGAGATCCCCAACGACATCACCAGGAAGACGCCGGCCTCGTTCGAGCCGACCATCGACTACGTCGTCGTGAAGATCCCGCGCTTCGCCTTCGAGAAGTTCCGGCAGACCAAGCCGACGCTCGGCCTGTCGATGCAGTCGGTCGGCGAATCGATGGCCATCGGCCGCACGTTCAACGAAGCGCTGCAGAAAGGCCTCCGCTCGCTCGAGATCGGCGTGGCCGGCCTGGAGTCGCGCGGCTACGACCGCGATACCTGCGAAAGGCTGCTGCGCACCCCGCAACCGGAGCGCATTTTCGCCGTCGGCGACGCCTTCCGCGCCGGCATGACCGTCGACGAGATCAACGACCTCTCCTCGATCGACTGCTGGTTCCTGCGCGAGATCAGAAAGATCGTGGAGATGGAGAAATCTGTCTCCTCCGATACGCAGCTCCAGGAGAAGTCACTCCTCACCCTCAAACGCGAAGGCTTCTCCGACAAACAGATCGCCGTTCTGACCAGCTCCTCCGAAGACGAAGTCCGGAAACAGCGCCACGCCCTCGGCGTCCGCCCCGTTTACAAACGCGTCGACACCTGTGCCGCCGAGTTCGAGGCCACCACGCCGTATCTCTACTCGACCTACGAGCGCGAATGCGAGGCCGCGCCGACGTCGCGCCGCAAGGTGATGATCCTAGGCTCCGGACCGAATCGCATCGGCCAGGGGATCGAGTTCGACACCTGCTGCGTCCACGCGTCGTTTGCGCTCCGCGAGATCGGCTTCGAGACCATCATGGTCAACTGCAACCCGGAGACGGTGTCGACCGACTACGACACCTCCGATCGTCTCTACTTCGAACCGCTCACGCTCGAAGACGTGCTGGAGATCGTCGAGCTCGAGAAACCGGAGGGGGTCATCGTCCAGTTCGGCGGGCAGACGCCGCTGAAACTGGCCAAGTCGCTGGCCGCGGCCGGAGTGCCGATGTGGGGAACGTCGGTCGAATCGATCGACATGGCCGAGGACCGGGAGCGGTTCGGCGCCCTTGCCCGCGACCACGAGATCCTGGTCCCCGAAAATGGCACCGGCATGAACGTAGCGGAAGCGATGGAAGTGGCCCGCCGCATCGGCTTTCCGGTCGTCGTCCGCCCCTCCTACGTGCTCGGCGGACGGGCCATGGCCATCGTCTACGACGAATCGAACCTGCGCGAGTACGTCGGCTACGCCATGGAAGCGGCGCCCGGCCATCCGATCCTCATCGATCGTTTTCTCGAAGACGCCATCGAGCTCGACGTCGATGCCATTTCGGATGGAAAAGACGTGGTGATCGCCGGCGTGATGGAGCACATCGAGGAGGCGGGCATTCACTCCGGCGACTCGACGACGGTCATCCCGCCCTACATCATCGGTCTGCGCGAGCAGGACCGGGTCCGCCGGCGCACGGTGCAACTGGCGAAGGCGCTGAACGTCATCGGCCTGATGAACGTGCAATACGCGATCTACCACGGCGATCTCTACGTGCTGGAAGTGAATCCGCGGGCGTCGCGAACAGTGCCGTACGTCTCGAAGGCCACCGGGGTGCCGTTCGCCAAGATCGCGGCCAAGGTGATGGCCGGAATGAGCTTGCAGGAGCTGGGTCTGACCCACGAGCCGCGCGTAGCCGACTATTTCGTGAAGGCGCCTGTCTTTCCCTTCGGGCGCTTTCCGCATGAGGATACGGTGCTCGGTCCGGAGATGAAGTCGACCGGCGAGGTGATGGGCTCCGCCGCCACCTTCGGCGAGGCCTACGCCAAAGCACTCCTCGCCGCCGGCATCGACCTCCCCCTCCGCGGCACGGCCTTCATGTCGGTCAACGACAACGACAAGCGGCCGGTGGTGGTGCAACTGGCAAAGGATCTCACGCAGCTCGGATTCAAAGTGGTGGCCACATCAGGAACGCGCGATTACCTGCAGAACAACGGCGTGGAAGCCGGGCTCGCCTTCAAGGTGCACGAGTCGGAGCGGCCGAACATCGTCGACCGGATGATCAACGGCGAGGTGACCCTGATCATCAACACGCCGCTTGGAAAGAAGTCGTTCTACGACGACACCTACATCCGCCGCACCGCGCTGCAACACAGCATCAGTTGCCTGACCACCCTGACCGCTGCCACCGCCGCTGTCGACGGAATCCGCTCGCTCCGCGAAGGACTGAAGACGATCACGACGCTGCAGGAACAGCACGCGCGGTAACTGCGGCTTTCGCGTTGTCGGTTATCGGTTATCGGTTTGTCAGCCGATTGGACAATTCAGGATATGACTGACAACCGATAACCGACAACGCGCGGAGCGCTACGTTACAGCCAGCGCCGGCTTCGCCACCGACATCTCCGTCTTGAAGGCGTTGAAGGCGCGGACGATGTATTGCAGGTTCTTGCCGGAGGCGGATGCCTGCGCGGGGCCGGAGAGCTGGCGGTGCGGGCGGGCGGCGCCGGGGCGGCGGGAGCGGAAGATCGTGGTGGTGAAGGGCGACGGCTTGGCGAATTCGATGATCATCTCTTCGATGACGACGTCGGCGCCGCCGAGGTAGCGGAAATCCCACTCGATCCCTTCGCCAACCTTGAGGGAGGTCTCGTTGGGATTGATCGTCAGATAGATACGGCCTCCGCCGGCTTCGATGTCGATTCGGACCGGAACGGTGCGCACCCCGAATTCGGTCAGCTCGTGCGATCCCACCAGGCGGTCGGATGACGCCGGCGGCGCGGCCACGAGCGACGGCGCTTCGGCACGCGGCGGCGCGGGGATGAACGACGACGACCGTGGCTTATCGCCTTGCGAGAACCAGGCAGCCGTGGCCGGTCCGTTGGAGGTCACACGCGGACGGGAGCGGCGGCGTTTCTTTTCGTCGGCGACACGAGCGGGAGCCGGCGGCGCCGCCACTTTCGCTGCCGGCTTCGCCTTGACCTCGACCGCCTTCTCTACTTTCGCCGATTTCACCGGCGTTTTCGAGGCAGGCTTGGCCGCGGCCTTCGGCGCCGCTTTCTTCGGAGCGGCTTTTTTCGGAGCAGCCTTTTTCGGCGCGGCCTTCTTCAGCGCAGGCTTGTTCGCCGCCGGTTTCTTTGGCGCTGGCTTTTTCTTCGGCGTTACCGGCTTCGCGGCCTTCTTCTTTGCCGCGGCTTTCGGCTTCGCAGCAGGCTTCTTCGATGCCGTTTTCTTGCTCTTTTTCGTTACCGCCGCCGTTTTTGCGGCAGCCTTTTTCTTTACACTGGTAGCCGCTTTCTTACCCTGCACCTTCGCCATTCGTGCCTGCTCTCCCGGATCCCCTGAGAAATGGATGGCGCAGTATAGCGGCGACCCTATGCTTTGCATAGCAGCGAATAACTGCGGCTACGCCGCGTTGTCGGTTATCGGTTATCGGTTGGGCTTCCGGGGATGCCACGCGTCGCGCGCGTCAACCGACAACCGATAACCGACAACGCGGCGTAGCCGCTATCTCAGTCCGTCCGCCACGTACAGATCCCCCAGCATCCGCAGCGCGTTGTAGGCGTAGACGGTGCCGTCGGGGGTGATGCAGATGGGGGCGATCTTGTAGACGCCGGCGGGATCGGTGGGAGAAAACTGCTTCCACGGCTCGCGTGCGCCGGTGGCCAGGGTCACGCGCGTGACCTGCGCGGGGAGGGCGGTGGGGCGGTAGACGAAGAGCGAGGCGCCGTCGGCCGACCAGGCGATCGGCACTTCTCCCGGCTCGATGGCCGGGACGATGGACGGCTCGGCATTCGTATCGACCGGGTAGAGAGCGATCGTCTGCTGCTTGGTCATCCCGGCCACATAGCGGCCGTCCGGCGAGACGGCGAAGGGACGATAGGCATCGCCCCAGATATTCTCCGGCGAGACAGGCTTGACCGACTCGTCGAGTGTGTCGATCAGGTAAAGCTGATAGCCCTTCTTCGGCAGCGCGCCGGCGACGACGACGCGACGTCCGTCCGGAAGCCAGGCCGCGCCGAGGTCGAAGGCGCCGTCGGTCTTCAGCTCGCGGGCCTCGCCGCTGCCGGTCGGAACGACGACCAGCTTCGCCCCGCTGTGGCCGAGAACGTACTTGCCGTCCGGCGAGATGGCGTCGCCGTAGCCGTCGGCGATGCGTACGGGCGTCGCCGCGTCGAGGCGGCGGAGATACATCGCGCTGGCCGCGCCGCCACCCTCGCGCGGCTCGTTGAAGAGAATCGTCTTCCCATCGCGCGAGAGGTCGGCCAGCACCGACCAGTCCAGCCATGACAGATCGCGTTCGCTGGTCTCCCCCGGCCCCTGCACCTCCAGCGCCGCACGCCACATCCCGTTCGAAAGCAGCACGTGGCCGGCCGGCGAGATGTCATAGAGCCGCATCGAACCGGTCAGGCGATTGATCAGCCGCGTATCCCCTGTCTCGATGTTGACCGCGTAAAGTGCCGGCGGCGCGCCGGTGTCGGTGGCGGTGATCCAGATCTCCCTGCCGTTGGGTGCCCAGGCCAGACCGGTCACACCGTGACTCCAGCCGCGGGCGATCGAGACCGGTTTCGCCGCCTTCGTATCGAGGATGGCCACGTCGTTCTTGCCGGTGTACGACTCGACGAAGGCGATCCGTCCATCCGCGGCCACACGGACGTCGCGCAGCGCGTGCGGCGATTCGTAGCGCACCTGCCCGAGCGGCGACTCGATGCGGAACGTTCCGTTGCCGCCGCGAATCGCCGTGAGGTTGGTACCGTCCGGCGACCAGTCGGCCTGCAGCACCTGTTCGGCGACCTCGCGCGGTGTGCCCCCCGCGACCGGAACGCGGGCCAGCGTGCCGAGGCCGGTGAGGCGGTCGCGGCGGAGGAGCACGGCCAGCTCCGTCGATTTCGAGACCGCCAGCACGTCGGCATCCTTCACTCCCAGCGGCCGGGCCTCCGGGCTCTGCCGGTTGGCCACGAAGACCTCGGATGGGTTGCCGTCCCACGCCGCGCTGTAGATGATCGAATCGCCGTCCGGACCGAAACGCGCCGAGCGCACTTCGCCGCGGCGGAAGGTCATCCGATGGAAGACCACATCCGGCGGCGCTTCCTCTTTCATGCGATTGGTGGCGAAGTACCAGCCGCCCCAGGCCGCGCCGGCGATGGCCACGATGAAGAGGAGCGTGAGCAGGAACGTCGACACGCGGCGCGGCTTCTGGACAGGCATCGCCGGATGCCGCACCGTCGCCGGCATCGCCGAGGTGGCCGGGCGGACCGCGGTCGCGGACGTCCGCCGTGCCGTTGGATCGGACGGTACGCGCATCGTCGTCGAGTACGCCGCCGAAGGATTGGGAACATTGGAGAACGTCCCGGGCGACGAGACGGACGACATCGTCTCCAGGTTGAAGGCCAGGTCGCGCGCCGACTGGAAGCGCAGCTCGCGATCCTTCTCCAGGCAGCGGCGCGTCAGCCGCTCCAGCGCCGGCGGCACGTTCGGCAGCGACTCCGCCAGCTCCGGCGGATCCTCCTTCAGGATCGCGCTCAGCGTCTCGATCGACGAGCTGCGCTTGAAGGCGCGGTTGCCGGTCAGCATTTCATAGAGGATGGCCCCGAAGGCGAAGATGTCGGACCGCGTATCGACCTTCTCGCCGCGCACCTGCTCGGGGGACATGTAACCGACCGTGCCCAGAACCATGCCCGGCTCGGTGGCGGCCTGCTGAAAGATCCCGCCGTCGTCGGACTTCGCGCTCAGCTTGGCGATGCCGAAGTCGAGGATCTTGGCCCGCCCGTCGCGCGTGAGGAAGATGTTGTCCGGCTTGAGATCGCGATGGACGATCCCTTTCTCGTGTGCCGCGGCCAGACCGTTCGCCACCTGCAGCGCGGCATCGACGGCCCGGCGCGTCGCCAGCGGGCCGCGCTCGAGCCGCTCGCGCAGCGTCTCCCCTTCCAGCAACTCGCTGACGATGTAGGCCGTGCCGTTCTCGTTGCCGACGTCGTAGATCGTCAGCAGGTTGGGATGGTTCAGCATCCCCGTCGCCCGCGCCTCCTGCTCGAAGCGCTGCACCCGCTCCTGATCGCTGAGCGTGAGCGCGGTGAGGATCTTGATGGCCACATCACGGCCGAGACGCGTGTCTTTGGCGCGATAGACAGCTCCCATGCCGCCCTCGCCGATGAGGCTGATGATCCGATAGGGACCAAGCATTGAATCAGGCGCGAGCATGGATGGTGGGAATGGTATCAGCGGGGTGTATGGTTAACGCCGAATAACTTCCACGATCCATGATCCTGACCGCCCCTATCCCGGACTCACGCCGGCGTACACAGGGAGCAGTCCGTCCCCAGTAGGAGACCCACCGCAATGCTCAAGCACTTCCGTGTGTACTGGCAGAGTTGCGTTTTGCTGCTTCTTGCTTCCGCCGCCTCGGCGACCACCATCGTCCTGCCGACCGACGATCAGCTCATCCGCAAGTCGCCGGTCATCGTCGAAGGGACCGTCATCAGCTCGATGCCTGTGCTGCGCGGCGAAGGGATCTGGACCGAGACCAGGCTGGCCGTCGACCGGACCATCAAAGGCGATGCCGCGGGCGAGCTGACCATCCGCGAAGTCGGCGGCGAGATCGACGGACGCATCACCAAGATCTTCGGGACACCGGTCTACACGCCGGGCGAGCGCGTCATGGCCTTCCTGACGACGACGCCGCGCGGCGACTACCAGACCATGGACCTCTTCGTCGGCAAGTTCAGCGAACAGCGCGCCGCCAACGGCCGGCGCCTGCTCGTACGCGATGACGCCGCGGGCGACGTGGCCTTGCTCGATTCGTCGCTCCGTCCGATCGAAGTGAAGAATGTCCAGCGCGACGCCACGGCGTTCGAGTCGTACGTCACCGACCGCGTGGCCGGCCGTGAATCAGCGACCAGCTACGGCGTGGCCAATCCTGTTCTGGAGCGCGATCTCGCGCCCGCCACCTCGAGCGCGGGCGGCCTCGTCATCAAACCGGAGTTCACGCTCATCTCCGAGGGGACGGTGTATCGCTGGAACGCCTTCGATGGCGGCGGCAGCGCGGCGTGGTACAGCTATGGGACGCAGCCGGGCTACACCGGCGGCGGCGTCAACGAGATCCAGCAGGGCATGAACGCCTGGGACAGCTATTCCGCAGCGAAGATCAAATACGTTTACGCGGGCGCCGGCAGCGGAACACCCGGCGGCCTCTCCACTCCGAACGGCGTCAATGAAGTGCTCTTCAACGATCCCAAGGGCGAGATCAGCGGAACATTCAATCCATCCACCGGCGGCGTCGTCGGTCAGGGCGGCTTCAACGGCGTCTCGGGAACGATGAACTGGACCGGACCGTTCAACGCCGACGGTACCCACCTGGCGCAGACCTATCAAGCCTACGTGATCAGCGAAGGCAACCTGGTGATTCAGGACGGCGTGACGCCGACGGCCGGCATCTCCAGCGCCACGCTGGCCGAGATCGTGGCCCACGAATTCGGTCACACGCTCGGCTTCGGGCACAGCGCGGACAACACCGCGCTCATGTACGCAACCCTCAGCGGCGGCGGCCCGGTCCTTCGCGCCGACGATCAGCTCGCGGCGCGCTGGCTCTATCCCAGCGGCAGCTCGAACCAGCCACCACCCACCGTTCCGGCCGCGCCGACATCGCTCGTGGCCACCGCCTCCGGCTCGACCGTAAACCTGAGCTGGACCGATAACGCCAACAACGAGACCGGCTATCGCGCCTATCTGGCAAGCGGCAACGGCGCGTTCAGCCAACTGACGCCCGATCTCGCGGCCGGGAGCCACGCGGCGTCGGTCTCCAGCCTCCCCGCCGCCAACTATCGCTTCTACGTCGTCGCCTTCAATGCCGCGGGCCTCTCCTCGCCATCGAATACCGCCAGCGCCACCGTCGGTACCTCGGTCACGGCATCGTTCACGGTCACCCCCTCGGCGGGTCTCGCCGGCGTGACCACGTTCGTCTGCACGGATACATCGAGCGGCTCGACGTCATGGTCCTGGAACTTCGGCGACGGCGGTACGTCGACCGTGCAGAATCCGGCGCACGTCTACGCGTCGCCCGGAACCTACACGATCCAGCTCACCGCGAACGGCCAGTCGTTCGCGTCGCATACCGTCTCGGTCTCTTCGGGCGTCGCCGCAGATTTTTCCTACACGCCGCTGAACCCGACCACGCAGCAGAACATCACCTTCTCCGACCGCTCCGCCGGCAATATCGCCACCTGGCTCTGGACCTTCGGCGACGGCACCTCCTCGAACGCCCAGAATCCGGTCAAGCGCTTCACCTCGGCCGGCGACTATCCGGTGACGCTGACGGTGTCGACCGCGACCGGCCTCACCTCGATCGCATCCCACACCATCACGGTGACCACCGCGACGCCGGGAACCCCGCCGGTCTCCGCGGCCTTCGACATGACGCCGGGGTCGGCTGCCGTTCACGGCAACGTGACCTTCACCGACCGCTCCACCGGCTCGCCGACGTCGTGGCTGTGGAGCTTCGGCGACGGCTCGACGTCGAGCGCGCAGAACCCCGTCCATGCGTACGCAACGCAAGGTTCCTACGCGGTGTCGCTGACAGTGGCCAACGCGGTCAGCCAGTCGCTGACGTCGCACACGATCACGATTACCGCTCCGACGTCGTACCGCTCGCTCGTGCCGGCCGCGGCGCAGACGAACGGCATCGGCGGATCGGTGTGGCGCACGGAGTTGACGCTCTTCAACGGCGGCAGCGAGCCGGCCGGCGGCCAATTCACGTTCATCCCAGGCGGCGGCGGACAGGTGCTGACGCGCAGCCTTTTCCTCAACGCCAATCAATCGATCACCTACGCGAACGCGCTCAGCGATCTCTTCGGCCTCTCCACCGGCTCCGGCGCCATCGCCATCGAGGCCACCAGCGCGACTTCGACGCCTGCCCTGCGCATCACCAGCCGCACCTTCACCACCGGCGCGGCCGGTACGTACGGACAGTCGGTCCCGAACGTGAGCGACGGTGATGCTTCGTCGACGACGATCCTGCTGACCGGCCTGGAGCAGGACGCGAACTTCCGCACGAACATCGGCCTGGTCAACCGCAGCGCCGCGCCGGTCGGCGCCGGCCTGACGCTTTACGACGCGAACGGAAACGTGATCGCCACGACCGGCGTGACGGTGCCCGCCAACAACTTCCAGCAGTCGTCGCTGTCTTCGTTCTTCCCGGCCGTGAGCGGCCGCACCTACGCCGCGCTTTCGATGCGCGTCGATGCCGGCGCCCCCAACGCCATCAGCGCGTACGGCTCGGTGATCGACAACCGCACGCAGGACCCTGTCTACATCGCGGCCATTCCGGCGCCGCAGGGCTCGGAGCTGACCATCCCCGCCGTCGGCCGCGCCCCCGGTGCCGCCGGAACGTTCTGGCGCAGCGACGTGACCTTCTTCAATCCCGGCCTGACGACGATGACGCTCTCTCTCCGCTACCTCGCCGAAGGCCAGGACAACCGCAACGCCGTCGCGCAGAGCGTGACCATCCCATCCTCCCGCACCGTAGTCCTCTCCGACGTTACCCAGTACTTCGGCATCTCCTCAGGCAGCGGCGCCCTACGGGTCTCCTGGAGCGGAGATTCCGGCCCGATCGTGACCAGCCGCACGTACACGACCGCCGACGGCGGCGGCACCTACGGCCAGTCGATCGACCCGGTAACGTCATTCGGCAATGACTCCTTCGTCCCCGGCCTCCGCTCCGATTCCTCATTCCGCTCGAACGTCGGCTTCGTCAACGGCGGCGACAGCATCATGGCCGTAACCGTCACGCTGCTGTCCGACAGCGGCGGCGTGATCGGCACGGCGCAAATCGCCCTCAACCCCCGCTCGCAGATCCAGTATGCCGTCGGAGCCCTCTTCCCCGCCGCCAACACCCCGAGCGCCGGCACGCTGACGCTCCTCGCGCACACGGACGGTGCGCCAAACCTCTTCGCATATGGATCGATCGTCGATAACGAGTCAGGAGATCCGGTGTTCTACGGGGGGCGGTGACGGTGCGTGAATCGAAGCTACCCAATGCAGTCGCGCAGGCCGCACCGCGAGCGTTGCGTCGCGCAGCACATAGCGCCCGCGAGATTGCCAGGCAAACCGGCACCCCACTCGTGATCGTTCGCAATGGAGTCCTCATGGAGGTCGATCCCGACGACGCCGAGCTCGATCGCGAAGAAGACGAGGCCGATGAGTAACCGCACGCTGTGAACGTCGAGAGTCTTAAGGCCTTTTGACCTTTGGGGAGTGAGGGAACACGACGACAACCTGTGAGGGGAGCAGCGAGCCGGCGGTGAAGGTCGCAATATTGCTCTCCAGGTGAACGACATTCTCCTGGCCGGCAAGCCAGGGACCGATTTCGCCGAGGTCCTGCGGCGTGTCGCCGGACGACTCGAGGTCGGGGAGCCGGTAGTGCATCGGGATGACGATCCGGGGGTGCAGCGCCTTGCGGATCGCCTCGATCTCTGTCTCCTTGAGGATGTGGTGCTTCGCATCGATGGGCATCATCAGGATATCGACGCGTCCCAATTCCTGAAGGTTTGCCTCAGTGAGAGGACCGTTGTCACCCAGGTGCACGATTCGCAGACCGTCCACTTCGAGCAACCAGATGGTGTTGGTCTGGCCGAACTCTTTCCCGTATGGACCGGCGTGTTTCCCCGGAATCCCGGTGATCGTCACGCCGGAGACCTTGTAGGCTCCTGGATCGCGCAGCACGCGCACGTCGGGCGCCCAGGGAGGAGGCTGACTGCCGATCAGAACATCGGCGTCATGATCGTAGTGAGGGTGAGTGATCAGAACCGCATCGGCGGCGAGCTTGCGGGGGAAGTCGTAGCCGAGCCAGACGCGGCTGGCGAACGGGTCGATGAGAAGGCGCGCCCCTCCCGCGGTGTGAATGCGAAAGCAGGAATGGGCGATGTATTCGATCGCGACCTCTCCTGCCTTTAACAGGAGCCGAGGATCGGAAGGATCGTCCACCGTGATCGGTATTGGCTCGACGACAGCCGGGGTTTCGGCGAGCGCGTAGCCTCCCGCGGACAGCGCCTTCCCAGGACCCCCTTCACATCCGCGACTACCTGTCCGTAGGCCGGCTCCCCGCGGCCATAGACGCGCACGGTCGCCTCGATGGATTCCTGCGGCGTCATTCGCCGCGACACCAGCGAGAACCGGCGTGCGCCGGCAGGATGCTGGTCCCCTTCCCGGGAAACCAGATCGAGCCGTTGTACCAGCTTCTGCTGCGCATCAAACACTTCGAACAGATAGCGGCCTCGCAACGCGGTCAGAACCGGATACTCGCTCACGACCACACTGCCGTCGCCGGCGGTGAACTGCTCCCGCACGAAGCGGAGAGTCATGGGAAATCTGCCCGCGTTCATCAAAGCGCGCAGGTGCTCGACCTCGGCATCACGGTGCGCCGTATCTCCGGCGCGGGCGTAAGCCTCGATGAGCCCCAACACACCCTGCGGCGAGTCGGGCCGGAGCTCCGACATGCTACGAAACTCACCGATCGCGGCGGCGTAGTCCTTCTGGCGAAGCAGGCAGTGCGCCGACAGGAGGTGCGCGGTGTAGTTCGTCGGATCGCCGGCGATGATCTCGCGAAGCTCCGTTTGCGCGCGCCCGCAATCACCGGCCCCAATCGCTTGCTGCGCCTCGCGCATCTTCTGCGCGACATCGGGCGATTGCGCCAGCGCACTGGCAGCAATGAGAAGCAGAAACAACCGGCGCATGGTGGAAATCCTACACTCGCCCGCGGCGCTTCTACGCGGTGTTGGAGCTTGCCTCCCTGGGACCGCGGGCGTCTCGACCGCGCGATCTCGCGCGAACTCTCAACCGATCATCCCGCACCCAGGCCACGCCATCGCCTCCGCGAACCCAGGCAGCCCCGCCGACAGCTCCGCGACATGCGCACTGGCGATCCAGTCCAGCTCCGGCGACAGCAGCCCGCTGACGGTTGTCTCTTTTTTCAATCACCTGGCCTTCGTTGTTCGTTGAAGCCGCATCGGAGTTCAACGTCGCATTCGTTGACGTTGTGGGACCTATTCGATGCCGCCGCCGAAGGCTCGGTTGAGGTCAAACGACCGCTCGCTTGAGGTTAGCGAACGCTCGCGTGAGGTCAACGAACGCTCGTGTGAGGTCAACGAACGCTCCGTTGAGGTTGAACGAATGCTCGCGTGAGGTCAACGAATGCTTGCGTGAGGTCGACGAATGCTCGCGTGAGGTCAACGAATGCTCCGTTGAAGTCGACGAACGCTCGGTTGAGGTCAAAGGACGGCGCCGATGACGTCGGAATCTCACCAATAATGGTGAACATCTTTATGAAAACGGACAGTTGTAGCATTAGGTGGGATTATAGTATCATGTCCTTACGTTTACACATACAGTCATGGCAGATTTGCTCGAAGCCACCCTTGGAAAGAACGCGAAAACGTCGCGGCGGGACGGGGTGCGTTCGTGCGGATCTCGCCTGAAAGGCCGGGAATCGTGGCACCGTCTTTTTCAGCGCGGCCGGCGGAACCTCCGTTCGGCGGAGGGTTTCATCGGCATGGCGCGCCGGATCATCGAACGCTGCGAGACCATCGCGCTGGAACACCCGATCCGAGCGGTACATGACATGTATCGCGTGACGGGATTGCTGGTCGAAGCGGCCGATCGACTGGCGCGTCTCAGCAAGTGTATTTGCGAGACGTACGACCGTATCGCCGAGGCACCGGCATACGCCGGCGACGCTCCGACGCGGATGATCGCTGACCTGCAGTGCTGGATCGAGACCGGCACGAAACTGGCCCTGCTCGGGAACCGGTTCGACAAGTCGTTCGCCGAGCTGATCGACTATGCCCAGAGCGGTTACGCGCCGCTCGATATGTCCGAGCTCCTCAAGAGGCGCGTCCATCCGGTTCCTGTGCTGGCCCGGCATCCACGGCCGAAGGTCCTGTCGATCGAGAACGATCGCATTTTCCGCATTCATGCACGGCGTCAACGGCCCGGCCGCTTGACGGTTGCTGAAGCTCCAACACGGGTTTCCCGAGGCCGCGCTCCTCCGCCTGTCTCAATCTGCCCGCTCTGATCACTTGCAGATTTTGAGAAAGGAAAAAGGAGGACTTGTGTCCAACAACACGGAAGTACCCGTTACAACCACCCCACAGCCGTCCCACCTGGATGAGGCGATCGCGCTCATCGACGACATTCGCGCCATGAGGCAGCGAGTGCCGAATTTCGTGGTCCCGGAGACCAAGAACGCCGGCCGGCAGCTCTCACCCGCCGCATCGGTACCCCCGCCGTTCGTCGACCTGGCGGCGTTGGCGATCCGGAACAACGAGGAGCTGACCCTCGGACGAGACTCGAGTTCCGTGCAGATGCGGGACAAGATGGACTTCGCGGATGCGTACGATCCGGTGGCGGATGAGCTGGAAGCTTTGGCTCACTTCGTCCGTCACAGCGTACGCGTGGCGAGAAACAGCGCCGGCAGCGACGCCTTGTTGACCTATGCCGTGGCGAAGCGTCTGGCCAAACGTTCCGAGACCGCCGCTCTCGCTCCGCATGTCGCTGACATGAAGAGCGCCCTCGGCGCTCGGGCTCGCAAGGCCAAAGCCAAGCCGGCCCCGAAGCCGGCAACCCCGGTTCCGTCCACTCCGGCCGAGCCCTCGCCGGTGACGCCATCGTCACCGGCGACCGCTCCGAAGACGACGGCGTAATCGGTATCGAGCAGTAATCCCCGCGCGGGCGCGTCCGAAGGCGCGCCCGCGCATTTTTGTTTGTCGGCCGGCAATGCGCTCATTAGTGGAACGTTCGATCGGGCTGCTTTAGCTCCTCGGCTTGCTGATCGACTGTCTCACGCGTCACCAGGACGTTCTCGATATTGGCGTTGCCGAACGCGAAACTGCGGCGCTGCTCTTCCTCTTCGGCCGGCGTAAGCGGGCGATATCTCGCCGCTTCGAGAAGCTTCTCGAGCTCGTCATTCATTGATCGGTTCCTCGGCGAAAAGTGTAACCGGTAGATGTTGGCGTCAGCAACAGTTCTGTCCAGCGCAGAGGATTCGTGAGACTCGGCGATTCGTCTCGTGTGCCACTTCTACCAGGCGGAGAGTTTTGCGGCGGCTGCTCTCACCTCAACGTGGCTCGTGCTTTCGCATGCACCTCTTCGCACGGATCGTTTCACCTCACCGGAAACCGACACACATCCCTGAGCAGACACACGTCACAGTTCTCCTTCCGCCGTCTCCTGCTGCACAGATCGAGGATCCCCAGACGGCAGATGGCGAAGTCGTAGCGGACGGGGTCGGCGGGGTCGAATCTGGCGAGGCGGGTGGTCAACGCACGGGCGGCTTTCCAGTCGGCGGATTTGCGGTTGTTCAGGCCGAGGAAGGTGGCGATGCGGTGGACGTGGGTGTCGACCGGCATCACGAGCTTTGACGGGTCGACGAAAGGCCAGATGCCGAGGTCGGGGGGAGTGGTGCGGACCATCCAGCGGAGGAAGAGGTTCATGCGCTTGCAGGCGGAGCCGTTGGCGGGTGAGGTGAGGAGATAGTCGAGCGCCTTCGTGCGGCGCTTGCCGATCAGGGCGGCGACGAAACGCGTCAGGGACGGGCCGATGTCGTTGTCGGCGTCGTCGTAGCAGAGACGAAACAGCTCGCCGAGGGTGCCGTGCGTGCGGATGGCGGCAGCGAGGCAGCCCAGCAGGGCCACCAGTTCCGGGGTCTTGTGGAAGCGGTGGGTGAAGCCGGCGAATCGTCGCTTGCCTTCCGCAGGGACGAACGTCGTCAGATAGAGGTAGGGCGACGGCGCCATACGGTCGAGCACGCGGCCGGCGTTTGCGACGACGATATCGGCGCGGCCGTAGGCGAAGGCGGCGGCGAGGATGCCGGCCACCTCCTGGTCGCGGGGATCCTCGTAGCGGAGAACGAGCTGGAGCGGATCGGGCTCGATCGTCGAGACGTCGAACGTGTCCACGAGAGCGTCCAGGCGCTGCCGGAGCAGCTCCCCCCGCACCGGTATTCTCGGCATGTCCGGCCCAAACGTCGAAACCCGCTTCAGCATTCTTCGTCTAAAGGTCGTACATTCTTCATCATCGGGAGAAACTCCATGCGCGCATTCCTCCGCCTGCTCTGCGTCTCGTTCGTGCTGTCGTCGTTCATTGCGCCGCTGCGGGCGGCCGTCACCGGAACCGTCATCAACATCGACGGAAAGCCGGTCACGGGTGCCAAGGTGTCGCTTTTCGCGCCGGAGCTGATCGCGGCTCAGGGGCCGCGCATGCTGTCGGACGAGCCGCAGCGGAAGGCGCTGGCGACGACGACGACCGACTCCGGCGGCAAGTTCACCTTTGACGTTCCCAAGGATCAGACCGTCGTCGACGTGCGCGTCGATGCCGCCGGATACGCGCCGTCCGGCATCCGTCTCAACGCCGCCGATGACGACGCCGGGGCGATGATGCTGGCCCAGGCGCCGTCGGTCCGGGGAACGATTACCGCAAACGGGAAGCCGGTGGCGAACGCCACGGTGATCGTCCTCGGCGGCGGGGAGTACATGACCAAGACCGACGCCGACGGTCACTACACCGCTCCCGACCCCTCGAAATGGGCGTTCCGCGTCATCGTGCTTCATCCCGACTTTGCCATGGTCGAAGAGCTGCTCGGCCCCGCCGGAACAAAGAAGGGGCTCGACTTTTCATTGACCGCAGGCGTGGCCATCAAGGGCCGCGTCGTCGCGGAAGACGGCCAGACGCCCATCGCCGAGGCCCAGCTCTCGCTCGACGGCTGGCCGGCCGGCAAATCGGCGGCCGATGGAACCTTCACCATCGCCCATGCCCCCAAAGAGTGGGAGACGCTCCAGGCACGCAAGGACACCCGCGTGGCACAGCGCGCGCGGACGGCAGCCGCCGCGATATTGAAGCTGGGTAAGAGCGCCACCGTGAGCGGCAACGTCCGCGACTTGAAGTCGCAACTGCCGGTGACCGGTGCGCGCGTCTCCCTCGGCCCCACGGGACGTTTCGGCGCCCGCGACGCCTCGGTCGATGCGATCTCTGACGCCAAAGGAAACTTCACGATCACGGGAGTGGCGGCGGGCACCTACGAGATCCGGCCGACCCGGCCGGGCTACGCCATCAGCGGCATGCAGGCGGTGCATCTGAAAGCGGCCGATGCCGCCCAGAAAACGCTTTACGCCACGGCGCGCGGGCGCATCAGCGGCTCCGTGATCGACGAAGACAAGCGGCCGGTGGCGGCCGCGCATCTGACGACGCGCCGGGCCGCGCGCAACAACGATGTGATCGCCCTGATGGCCCGGCCCGGCGGCAACGGGAGCGAAGGCTACAGCGCCCCCGACGGTCATTTCGTCCTTCGCAACGTCGAGATCGAGTCCGACCTGCAGGTCGACGCGGTGAAGCGCGGCTATCCGGTGGCGAAGTCGCCTTCGCTCAAGCTGGCCGCGGCCGAGCGGAAGACCGGGCTGACCATCACCATTCCGCGTGGCGTGGCCATTACGGGCAAGGTCACCGACAAGGACAAAAAACCGCTGTCCGGCGTCGGCGTCGAGGCCATCGAATCGTCCGCCGATGCGGGGATGGGGATGCGCCGGTTCGTCATGTCGAGCTTGCAAGGCAACCGCAACGACGAGTTGGTCCGGACAGGCACCGACGGCACGTTCCTGATCCGGGTCAAGGAAGGGACGTACGACCTGGCCTTCAAGCGCGAGGGCTACTCGGCGAAGTCGGTGCGCGGCACGAAAGTGGACGCGAACACGAAGCCGGTGGAGGTCATGCTCGCACCCGGGGTCGAGATCAGCGGCCGCGTCACACGCGCCGGCGCGGGGGTGGAGGGAGTGAGCGTCCGCAGCATCTCGCAGGACGGCATGAGCTCGGCGGTGACGGGGAGCGACGGCTCCTTCGCCATCTCCGATCTCACCCCCGGCCCGATGATGCTGAACGCCAGCAAACAGGACTCGTTCATCCAGGAAATGCGCCAGGTCACCGCCCCCGCGCGCGACGTTCTCATCGATCTCCCTCCCGGCGGCCGGATCACCGGACATGTGCTGGACAAGAACTCCCACCAGCCGGTGACGTCATTCCAGGCAGGCGTGACGACCTCCCGCGGCGGCGGGGGCATGGTGGTGATGATGCCGCCGATGCAGAAGCAGTTCACGAGCGACGACGGCTCCTTCGTACTGGAAGGCATCAAGCCGGGCACGACGCAGGTGGTTGTGAACGCGCCTGGCTACACGACGGCGCGCGTGCCGAACATCGAGGTCGAGGACGGCAAGACGGCGCCTGACGTCGAGGTCGACGTCGAGAGCGGATCGAAGCTGACCGGCCACGTCACCGATGCCAGCGGCACACCACTGTCAGGCGTGGCCGTGAGCAGCAATCCCATGGCCGGGGGCGGCGGACGCGCGATGCGCTTCGACGCGACAGACAGCAGCGCGACGACCGACCCGAGCGGCGAGTACTCGTTCGATTCACTGGAGGCCGGCGAGAAGACCTTCTCGTTCTCCAGGAGCGGGTTCGTGGCACAGCAGCAGACGGTGACGATCACCAGCGGCAAAGACGCGCGTCTCGACGTGCAGCTCTCGAGCGGGATGCGGGCCACCGGTTTCGTCGTCACCGACGGCGGCGCGCCGGTTCCGGATGCAACGGTGCACGCGGCGTCGGCCGCTGAGATGGACGGCGGCCGCGATGCACGGACCGACGCCAGCGGCGGGTTCGCCTTCGACGGTCTCGCTCCCGGGCACTACACATTCACGGCGGGGAAAACCGGGTTCGCGCCGGGCACTCTGCGCGACATCGACATCGTCTCGTCGGGACCGGTGCGCGTCATTCTGACGACCGGCGGCGTCATCACCGGCCACGTCAACGGGCTGACCGCGACGGAGCTGGAGCAGGCCACGGTTACCGCCAGCGTCACCGGCGGTGGCGGTGGGTTCGGGGGCGGCGGTGGCGGTGGCGCGTCCTCGGTTGCCGTCGACGCCGGTGGCAACTTCCGCATCGACGGGGCTCCGTCCGGCACGATCCACGTGTCGGCGCGGACCGGTGCGATGTTCGGCGGGTCGATCAAGACAGCGCCGCCGAAGACGGTCGAGCTCGAAGCCGGCGGAACGGCGCAGGTGGATATCGATTTCAAGTCCAGCACCGTCATCAGCGGGCGGGTCACACGGAACGGCGTACCGATCGCGCGGGCGCTTGTCAGCTTCGTCCCGCGCAGCGGACAGCAGACCACCGTCAGCGGGCCGGCCGACTCGGACGGCCACTACGAGCTGAGCGGCATGGACGACGGCGCCTACACGGTCCAGGCCACGGACATGGCCAGCCTCAGCCCGTTCACCACGCAGTACACGGTCCACGGCTCGGATACCTTCGACATCACCATGAAGACGGTGACCCTGCACGGTCACGTCATCGACGCCGGCGACTCGCATCCTCTGAACGAGGCCAACGTGCAGCTCCAGTCGGCGGGACAGTCGTTCATGGGCAGCCGTAACGCCCAGACCGATTCCGCCGGAAACTTCACCATCGACAATGTGCCGTCCGGGACCTACCAGATCACCGCCGACAAGACCGGGTACGGGCATGACGCGCGGACGATCACCATCAGTGATTCGGCACCCGACGACGTCCAGTTTCAGCTCTCGCCGGGCGACGGCATCACCATTCGCGCCGTCGACACGCGCGACAACACGGCCCTTACCGTGAACGTCCTGCGCGTGGTCGACTCGCAAGGCAATGAGGTTCCGCCTCAGCAGGGCTTCTTCGGCGGCAGCAACGCCATCGTCACGCTGGCTCTGTCACCAGGCGTCTACCGCGTCACGGTCACGGCACGAAACTACGCGCCGCAGACGATCTCGATGCCGTCGCCGTCACAGCAGATAGTTCGCTTCTCTCCGGGCGGAACGCTGGTCCTCCATTCGCGGGACTCGTCGCCTCGCAGCTACCGGCTGATCGATTCGTCCGGCGTGCCCTATGCGATGAATCCCATCTCGCAGGGCATCTTCCCGCTCCCCCCCGGAGCCACGACATTGAACAACGTCGCCCCCGGCCACTACCAGTTGCAAATCATCGATAAGAACAGCGGCAGCGTGACGAACACTCTGCAGCTCGACGTGCTGGACGGGCAGCAGAGCGACGTCACCGTGTGAAGTCGAGAATCTGAGCCAAGCAGAATGCCGATGCATCGCCATTGCTGGCGGCATCGGCATTCTTAGTGCGTTATCGTCGATCGCATATCGCCAACTAATTCACCGTGATCGGCTCCGGCTCGAGTGACAGCGCGACCTTCCCATCCTCCCCGACGTTGACGAACACCACATCGCCGGCCTTGAACTTCCCCTCCAGCAGCTTCATCGCCAGCGGGTCGATGATCAGTTTCTGCAGCGCGCGCTTGAGCGGACGTGCGCCGAAGGCAGGGTCATAGCCTTCCTTCGCCAGCTGCTCCTTGGCGTGGTCGCTGATCTCGATCGACAGGCCGCGGTCGCCGATCATCTTCGCCAGCCGCTTGAGCTGGATCTCGATGATCCGCTTGATGTGCTGCATGTCGAGCGCGTGGAAGATGATCACGTCGTCGATCCGGTTGAGGAACTCCGGGCGGAAGTGCTTGTGCAGCTCTTCCTCGACCTTCCGCTCCATCTCCGCTTCCTGCTGCGGCGTCTGCATCGACTTCTGATAGTCGAAGATGTACTGCGCGCCGACGTTCGAGGTCATGATGATGACGGTGTTCTTGAAGTTGACCTCGCGCCCCTTCGAATCGGTCAGACGCCCATCGTCGAGGAGCTGCAGCATGACGTTGAAGACCTCCGGATGCGCCTTCTCGATCTCATCGAACAACACCACCGCGTACGGGCGGCGGCGGATGGCCTCCGTCAACTGGCCGCCCTCCTCATAGCCGACGTAGCCGGGCGGCGCGCCGATCAGACGGGCCACGGCATGCCGCTCCATGTACTCCGACATGTCGATGCGCACCATGGCGTTCTCGTCGTCGAAGAGGAACTCCGCCAGCGCGCGCGCAAGCTCGGTCTTTCCGACGCCGGTCGGCCCCATGAAGATGAACGAGCCGATGGGCCGGTTCGGATCCTTGAGCCCCGCGCGCGAGCGGCGCACTGCGTTGGAGACGGCGGTGACGGCCTCCTCCTGCCCGATCACGCGCAGCTTGAGGTTGTCCTCCATCCGCACGAGCTTCTGGATCTCCGACTCCATCATTCGCGTCACCGGCACCCCGGTCCATTTCGAGACGATCTCGGCGATGTCTTCGTCGGTGACCTCCTCACGAAGGAGCGCGCCGCCCTTCTGCATCTCAGCCAGACGTGCCGAAGCGGTCTCGAGGTCGCGATTGATTTGTGGAAGCGTGCCGTAGCGCAGCTCAGCCGCCTTGTTCAGCTCACCTTGCCGCTCGGCGGCGTTGGCTGCTTCGCGCGTCTCTTCGAGCATCTTCTTCAGCTCGTTGATCCGGGTAATGACGCCCTTCTCGTTCTCCCACTGCGTCCGCAGGGTGCTGATCTTCTCCTGCAGATCGCCGATCTCGCTCTCGATCTCGCCGAGGCGCTGCTTCGAGAGGGGATTGGCCTCGCGGGAGAGGGCCTGCTTCTCGATCTGAAGCTGCGTCATCCGCCGAGTCAGCTCGTCGATCTCCTGCGGCATCGAGGTCAGCTCGATGCGCAGCCGCGAGGCCGCCTCGTCGACGAGGTCGATGGCCTTGTCGGGCAGGAAGCGGTCGGTGATGTAACGATGCGACAGCATCGCCGCCGCCACGACGGCCGAGTCCTGAATCTTCACGCCGTGGTGGACCTCGTAGCGCTCCTTGAGCCCGCGCAGGATGGCGATCGTGTCTTCGACCGTCGGCTCGCCGACGAAGACCGGCTGGAAACGCCGCTCCAGCGCCGCATCCTTTTCGATGTGCTTCTGGTACTCGTTGAGCGTCGTCGCGCCGATGGCGCGCAGCTCACCGCGGGCAAGGGCCGGCTTGAGCATGTTCGAGGCATCCATCGCCCCTTCCGCCGCTCCGGCGCCGATGAGCGTGTGCAGCTCGTCGATGAAGAGGATCACATTCCCGTCGCTCTCCTCGACTTCCTTGATGACTGCTTTCAGGCGGTCTTCGAACTCGCCGCGGTATTTCGCGCCGGCGATCATCGCGCCGAGGTCGAGCGAGACCACGCGCTTGTTCTTCAGCCCCTCGGGGACATCCCCTTCGATGACGCGCCGGGCCAGACCTTCGACGATCGCGGTCTTGCCGACTCCGGGCTCGCCGATCAGGACAGGATTGTTCTTCGTCCGCCGGGAGAGCACCTGGATCACACGCCGGATCTCTTCGTCACGGCCAATGACCGGATCGAGCTTGCCGCGCCGGGCCAGCTCCGTGAGATCGCGCGCGTACCGTTGGAGGGCCTGATACTTGTCTTCGGGATTCTGATCGGTGACGCGCTGCGTGCCGCGGACCGACTGGAGCGCCTTGAGCAGCGCATCGGGCACCGCGCCATGCCGCGCCAGGATCTTCGCCGCGGTGGCCTCTTTGGTCTGCGCGATGGCGAGCAGGAAGTGCTCCGTCGAAACGTATTCGTCGTTGAACTGCGTGGCCACGGCGAAGGCGGCGTCGAAGACCTTTCTCAGCATCGAGCCCACCATCGGCTCCGCCGACGCCCCTCCCACGCGTGAGTACTTGGCGACCTCCGCGGCAGTCTCCGCCTCGATCTGGCCGGCCTGCAAACCGAGCTTGGTCAGGACCGGAACGACGATCCCGCCATCCTGCCTCAGCAGCGCGATGAGAAGGTGCTCGGCTGTAACCTCGGGGTTTCCGGCGCCCCGCGCAAGGTTCTGCGCTTCGGCCACCGCCTCCTGGGCTTTGACTGTAAGTTTGTTGAAATTCATATGATTAACCTCACATTGAGTCAAATCGACTCACATCGGAAAACCGGCAAAAATTACCGCGCATTCCTCGGTGCAAGAAGAAGGCAGGGATGGTTGTATGCGCGGTAGAACGTTCTTGCGCCACTACTGGCGGAGCCTTGGGCAACCAACGCTGCCGGCCGTGCCCGCTAGCCGACCACTTCGAACTTCCGGCCTACCTCGACGATGGCCTCGATGGCGCGGTCGAGGTGCTCGCGGGTGTGGGCGGCGCTGATCTGGCAGCGGAGGCGGGCGGCGCCCTGGGGGACCACGGGGAAGCCGAAGCCGGAGACGTACACGCCGCGCGTGAGTAGCTCGGCGGAGATGGCGATCGCTTTGGCAGTGTCGCCGATGATGATCGGGACGATGGGGTGGATCCCTTCGCGCACCGTCACGCCCTTTGCTGTGAGCTGCTGGCGGAAGTAGGCGGTGTTCTCGCGCAGCCGGGTCAGGAAGCTCGGATCGTTTTCGAGCAAGTCGAAGGCGGCGAGCGAGCCCATGACCACTGCCGGCGGCAACGTGTTCGAGAAGAGGTAGGGGCGCGATCTCTGGCGGAGATAGTCGATGAGCGTTTTCGGTCCGGTGGTGAAGCCGCCGTGCGATCCGCCCAGCGCCTTGCCGAGGGTCGAAGTATGGGCGTCGATCTTGTCGAAGACGCCCAGCTCCTCGCCGGTGCCGCGGCCGGTTCTGCCGAGGACGCCGGTGGCGTGAGAGTCGTCGACGACGAGAAAGGCCTCGTACTCGGCGGCCAGGTCGACGATCTCCGGAAGCGGGGCGAGCGAGCCTTCCATCGAGAAGACGCCGTCGGTGACGATCACTTTGTTGCGCGAAGAGCGCGTCGCTTCGAGCGCGCGGCGCAGGTCGGCCATGTCGCGGTTCTTGTAGCGCTCCTTCTTCGCCTTGGCCAGGCGGACGCCGTCGATGATCGAGGCGTGATTCAGTTCATCGGAGATGATGGCGTCCTGCTCCTGGGCCACGGTCTGAAACAGACCCTCGTTCGCGTTCCAGCAGGAGCCGTAAAGGATCGAGTCCTCGGTGCCGAAAAAACGGGCGATGCGCTCTTCGAGCTGCCGGTGAATCGTTTGCGTACCGCAGATGAAGCGGACGGAGGCCAGGCCGTAGCCGTAGTCGCGCTCCCCTTTTTCCGCCGCCGCGGCGATGGCGGGATGGTCGGCCAGGCCGAGGTAATTGTTCGAGGTCAGCATGATGATGTCGCCGAACCCCTCGACGTCGACCACCGCCCCCTGCGGAGATTTCATCAGCAGCTCGCGTTTGAGCGTGCCGGCGGCAGCCATCTGATCGAGCTCGGTTTGCAGCGTGGAGATCAACGACATGAGGTCACCTCGGCGGGATGAAATTCGCGGCGGCGGATTCTATCAGCGCCGTTCCAGCAGTTCGACGCGATTGCCGAACGGGTCGTTCACGTAGGCCCGGTCGTAACCTTCCAGCCGGTTGTCGGGTTTTGTGGCGTGCCCGGCTGCCTCGAGACGGGCAATGAGCGACGGCAGATCATCGACCAGCAGTCCCGGATGGGCTTTCTTCGCCGGATGGAAATCGTCCTCGACGCCGAGGTGCAGCTCCAGCGATCCGATGCGGAACCAGAGACCGCCGCGCTCGGCCAGGCTGGCCGGTTTGGGGATTTCGCTCAGGCCGAGAAGATCGCTGTAGAAAGCCCGCCCGCGGCTCTCTTCGCCGCGCGGCATAGCGATCTGGATGTGATGAATGGCGGTGGCGGGCACGCGGGTCTACTCGTTGTCGTACTTCAGGTCGCGGCGGAAACATCGGCCGGCTTCGAGGTCGAAGACGACGCACGAGTCGATGGGGCGCGAGTAGACATGGACGCTGACGGCGCGCTCGTTCCACTCCTCGAGATTCTTGATGCGGTGGATGGTCTGGGTCTTGTCGACCGTATTGAGGGGACCGCCCGGGACGCAGAGCTCCGTGCCGAGGGACTGCATCTCGATGCGGGTGGCCCCGGCCAGGCAATCCATCCCCACGACCTGCTGATTTTCGGGACGGTTGCAGCCGAGCTGCTTGTAATTCTCGACGATCAGCTTCCCCTCGACCATCGTCATCCATCCGAGCTGGCCGTTGTGCGTGTGGAGCGGGGTGATGGCGCCGATCGGCCAGCAGATTACCATCGCTTCGATCATCTCGTTGCGGAAGACCTTGTTGCGCGTGTGGCGGTCGGGAAGCCACATCTTGTAGCGCTCCAGATCCTCGGCGCGGATCTCGTACGTGGCCAGAAAGTCGTAGATCTTCTGCTTGGTGATCAGCCCGGACGCCATCTCGCGGATTCCTTCGACGAACTGCTCGACGGGAACGGGCGTGGGCGAATAGACGGGCTGGGGAGGGGTAGAGGGGATGTTATGCAGATCCATGGGTTCCTCGCTTGATGAACTATAGCTCTTCGACGGTTGTCGGTTATCGGTTGTCGGTTGTCACCCAAGCCCCGAACAACATGCTAGGCTCCGCGCGCAATGCAGAACCTTGCCGTAATCGGCGCGCAATGGGGCGACGAGGGGAAGGGGAAGATCGTCGATCTTCTCTGTGAGTCCTTCGACGTCGTGGCCCGCTATCAGGGTGGTCATAACGCGGGCCACACGGTGAAATTCGGGGAGAAGCACTTTTCGCTGCGGCTCATCCCGTCGGGGATTCTCCATCCCGACAAGCTCTGCATCCTCGGCAACGGAATGGTCATCGACCCCGAGGCGCTGCTCGACGAGATCGAGAAACTGCGGGCACTCGGCGTGGTCATCAATTCGAACCTCAAGATCAGCGACTCGGCACAGGTCATCCTGCCGTACCACAAAGCACTCGACATCGCCCGCGAGGAAGCGGCCGGCGCGGGGAAAATCGGCACGACCGGACGCGGCATCGGACCGGCGTACGAGACGAAGGTGAGCCGCTACGGCATCCGCGTGGCCGACCTGCTCGACCCCTACGTCCTGCGCGACCGCATCGAATTCGCCTGCGCCGAGAAGAACCCGGTGCTGAAAGGCGTCTACGGCAAGGACGGCTTCGACCCGCAGAAGCTCTACGACGACTACACGCGCTACGGCGAGGTGCTGGCCGACCGCATCACCAACGGAACGATCCTGATCAACGAGCAGATCCGCGCCGGCAAAAAGGTGATGTTCGAAGGGGCGCAGGGGGCGATGCTCGACATCGACCACGGCACCTACCCGTTCGTGACGTCATCGAGCACGGTGGTCGGCGGCGTCTGCACCGGCCTGGGCGTGGCCCCGAAGCACATCCACCGCGTCATCGGCGTGGCCAAGGCTTACACGACGCGCGTCGGCGGCGGCGCGTTTCCGACCGAGTTGAACGATGCCAGCGGCGAGCATCTGCGCGCCCGTGGCAACGAGTTCGGCACCGTCACCGGCCGTCCGCGCCGCACCGGCTGGCTCGATCTCCCCGTCCTCCGCACCTCGGCGATGCTGAACGGACTCGACGCCATCGCCCTGACCAAGCTCGACGTCCTCGACGAGTTCGACGAGATCCCCGTCTGCATCGGCTACAACGTCCGCTCCGAGGTCTGGAAGACGTTCCCCGCCTTCGCGGTCGCGCACAATGACTACAAGCCGGAGTACCGGACGTTCAAAGGCTGGAAAGAGCCGACGGTCGGCATGACGTCGTACGACGACCTCCCGCAGGCGGCGAAGGATTACGTGCGGTTCATTGAGGATGAGGTGGAGTGCCAGGCCACGATCATCTCGACGGGGCCGCGAAGGGAAGAGACGATCGTCAGGTAAGCGGCTTCGCGTTGTCGGTTATCGGTTGTCCGTTGGGTGCTGCTTGCCCACTTTCTCTATTCTCTGCAATCAACCGACAACCGATAACCGACAACGCGAAGCCGCCTACAATGTCCCCCCATGCCGACCGCCAACCCTCCCGTCCGTCCCGTCACGCTCGATGAAATCTACGCCGCGCGCGAGCGCATCCGCGGCGTCATTACACGCACGCCTCTGATCAAGCTGCGGCACGACGCGCCGGTGCCGGATATCTGGCTGAAGCTCGACAACCTGCAGCCGATCAATGCCTTCAAGATCCGCGGCGCGGCGAACGCCGTGGCCATGCTCACTCCCGACGAGCGGGCCAAAGGGGTCTGGACCATCAGCGCAGGAAACGCCGGGCAGGGCGTGGCTTTCGCGGCGCGCGCGTACGGCATCCCCTGCACGGTGGTCACGATCGAGACCGCTCCGGAGACGAAGATCGAGCGGATGCGCAACCTCGGCGCACGCATCGTGAAAGCGCCCTTCGATGCCGCGTGGCATGCCATGGAGGATCGGGCCTTCGAAGGGGTCGAGGGATCGTTCATCCATCCCTTCGATGATCACAACTTCATCGCCGGCAATGCCTCGCTCGGCCTGGAGATCCTCGAAGATCTGCCGGAGGTGAGGACGGTGATCGCGGCCATCGGCGGCGGCGGACTGGTCTCCGGCATCGGCAGCGCCATCCGTCAGCTCGCGCCCGCAGTGAGGATTCTCGGCGCGGAACCGGAGACCGCCTCGCCGGGCGCGAAATCGTTCGAAGCCGGTTCGCCGCAGAAGTTCGACGACTTCCAGCCGTCCTTCGTCGACGGCGCCGGCGGCAAGAGCGTCTTCCCTCGCATGTGGGAACGGATGCAGGGGATCGTCGATGGATCGGTCGTGGTCACGCTCGACGAAACGAAGCGCGCCATGCGCCTCGTCGCCGAAAAAGTGCGCGTCATCGCCGAGGGGGCCGGTGCGCTGTCGGTCGCCGCGGCGCTCAGCGGAAGGGCCGGCGAAGGACCGATCGTCGCCGTCATCTCCGGGGGGAACATCGATCTGAAGAAATTCGCGGAGTTGATCGGGGCGGTGTGAGGGGGTTGCTTGGTTGCTGAGTTGCTTGGTTACTGAGTTGCTTGGTTACTGAGTTGCCAATTTTTATTCGACAACTGACAACCGACAACACCTCAGCAACCCAGAAACCGAGCAACCAAGCAACCCGTTACCTCGCGATCTTCCTCGCCTTCCTCCGATCCTCCTTGAAGTTGTGCCTGGCCTCGGCTTCTTCGACGGAGTGCGACTCGGTGATCTTCTCGTCGCGCTTGGCCATTTCGGCTAAGCGCTGGTAGTGGATGCGCAGGATCTTCAGCTCCGTCTCGGACAGGTCTTCGACCGAGATGAGACGGTTGCTTGCCCCTTCCAGGGCGGCCACGATTTCGTCGAGCTTGAGCTGTACCGCCAGTGCGTCGCGGTTCTGGGCGCGCTGAATGAGGAAGACCATCAGAAACGTGACGATCGTGGTGCCGGTGTTGATGACGAGTTGCCACGTATCGGAGTAGTGGAAGAGTGGGCCGGTGATACCCCAGACGACGATAATCATCGCCGCCGTGACGAACGCGCCGGTCGAACCGGTCCAGTTCGTCGCCGCCGTCGCGAATCGCGACAGGATGTTGCCACCGGATTTTTGCCTTCGATCGGACATAGGTACCTCTCCGCTTGTTCACGCCGGGTGCCAGCCGCGTCTAGAATGCGCGGCGCATGGTCCGATCCGTTGCCCGTTCCGCCGTTCTTCTGCTCCTGCTCTCCTCGCCCGCGTTCGCCGGCGATTTCAACATCTACCTCGCCAATGCCAAGAGCGAGACGAACCGCCACGGCCAGTCTCGCTTCCGGATGATCAGCTTCGAGCTGACCGGGAGCCCGAAGCTTCTGAGACTGATCGATCGCTATCTGCCCAATGCCCGGGCCGGCGTCGACATCGACTACTCCGACGTGCGCCAGCCGCGGAGCTGGTTCGGTTATACCTACGGCGATCCCGATGACTCCGTGCGCGCGGAGTGGGCACACTTCTTCATCCGCCAGTATTGGCGGGCGTCATCGAACACTCTGCGTCCCTACGCCGACCTCGGCACCGGTCCGATGTGGTCGAACCGCCGCATCCCCGCCGCGACCTCGAAGCTCAATTTCAATTCGCAGCTCGGCCTCGGCGTGGCCCTCTTCCCGAATTCCAGGACGCCGCTCTTCATCGGCTACCGCTTCTTCCATATCTCCAACGGCGGCTCCGCCGGACGTAACCCGGGCCTCAACGTGAACGGATTCTTCGTCGGGACTCGCGTGAAGTAGCTGCGCGCGCTGCGCCGCGCGTTATCGGTTGTCGATTATCGGTTGTCGGAGGACTGGGGCGAGACTGACGTAACCTCGACATGCGCCAACTGACAACCGACAACCGACAACGCGAAGCCGCAGTTACTTCACCGTTGCCAGCGGTGCCTGCATCGCCGGCGGCGTCGGGTAGTCGAGGCGGTCGATCATCTGGTTGATCGGCGTGCGCATCACCGGGATCCGCTGACCGGCGACGGTGGCGAACGCGCCGGTGGGTGTGGGTTTGCCGATGTTGTCGGCGAGGCGCACCTTGACGCTGGCGGGATCGAGCAGCGCCACACCATCCCGCTTCAACATCATGGCCGGGACCAGGACGTCGGCATTGCCGGGGATGTTGCCCAGGACCAGGCGCGCGGCGGGAACGCCGGGGGCCGAGAAGGTGATCGTTACATTGCCGGGCGGCACGTCGAGAAGGAGGAAGGCTCCCGTCTCCGCCACGCCGCCGGAGACATACGGCGCGTTCTCGATCCAGACATTCGTTCCGCGGAAGAGATTCTGCTTGCGCGCCGCTTCCGTTTCGATGGTGTGATAGGCGTTATTGGGGCCGGTGTCGACGTCGACGATCCAGCCGCGGACGCTGATCGGATCTCTTGCCACATGCGGGCCGGCAGGTTCTTTTCCGCCACCGCAGGCGGCCGCAAGCAGGGCCAGGATGAGGATGAATCGTTTTGCGTTCACCGCAAAAGGATAAGCTGAAGTCCTTGGATCGTCTCGTTCTGCTTCGTGATGCCAAAAAGGTCGGCTATGTCTTCTCGGGCGGCTCCTCCCGCTGTGCCTTTCAGATCGGAGTGATCGAGGCGCTGGCCGAGCTCGGAGTCACGCCGTCGCTGGCGATCGGCGTCTCGGCCGGCGCCTGGAACGCCGCCATCGTCGCCGCCCACTCCGAGTCGCGGATCCGCTACTACTGGCGGTCGTTCATGCGCATGCCGCACATCGATCTGCGCAACCTGCTCGTCGACCATTCGCCGTGGCGCTTCCGCCACATGCACAAGCGCAACTTCGACCGCTTCATCGGATCCGATCGCTTCCGAAAGCCGGACGCCCTTCCGCTCTTCGTCTCCGTCACCCGCTTCCGCGACGGCGCCAACGTCATCTTCGACGCGCGCGACGTCGACGATCCGCTCCAGCTCCTCCTGGCCACCAACTACCTGCCGCCGTTCTACACGCATCGCCCCCTCATCGACGGCGTGGCCTACGGCGACGGCGGCATCTCCGACAACGCCCCGTACGAAAAAGCGCTCGCCGAGGGATGCGACGCCGTGGTTGTAGTGACGCAGAAAGGGGAATCGGAGGGTGGGCTCTTCAAGAAGAAAGACGACTACGATCACGTCGTCACCGATCCGCGCGTCGTCGTCGTCCGTCCCCGTCATCGTCTGCCGTTCGGGTTTACCGAGCGCCGTTGGGAAGTGCTCGACGTGCTGACGCGCATCGGCTATCTGCGAACACGCGAGGTGCTCCTCGGCGAAGAATATCCGGAGACGCACGTCCGGGCCGAAGGGGAAGCGCCGAGCGCACGGGCCAGAAGAATCCTCCGTGCGATAATCCCCAGGTCCCTATGACAGGTTCTACTCGCTCCCTCGGACTCCTGGCGATCGCGCTCCTCTCCGCTCTGCTCCTCCTCGCCCAGGCCCCGACCCCGGCCGCCCCTCCGCCGAACCCGGCCAATCAGGCCACCCTGCGCGCGGCAAACGGCGACCACGTCATCACCGTCGCGCACCAGAATGGCCAGACTTACTTTGCCGCCGACGAGGCAATGGCCGCCCTCGGCGGATCGGTAACGCACGACGGCAACGGCTTCAAGGCCACGCTCAACAACACCGTGGCCGCCTTCGGGACCGACAGCCGGTTCGGAGTGGTCAAGGATGAGCTGATCGAAATGCCGGTGGCGCCGGTCACGATCGACAACCGGCCGTTCGTGCCGTGGCAGTTTTTCCAGGGATTCCTGGTCCGTGCCTCGGCGCTCGACGTGACGTGGGACCCGGCCGGGCGCCTTCTTCAAGTGCATCCGGCGCAGACGACCGCGGTGGCCGTGCAGGTCTCGGTCGCCAACGTGCAGGGCATCTCGAAAGTCGTCCTGACGCTCACCGCGCCCGCCGACTACACCATCGTCAAGGAGCCGGGCGCGTACACGATCCGGTTCCGGAGCAGCATTCGCGCGCCATACGTCGAGCAGGCTCAAGACGATCCGTACGTCGCCAAGACCTCGTTCATCGGCAACGATCTGCGCATCCAGCTCACCGCACCGGACGTCGTCGGCGATGCCTATCGGCTCGAGAACCCGTTCCGGATCGTTCTCGATCTTCGCAAGGGCGCGGCATCGGGCCCGGGGACACCACAGCCGCTCACTTCGCCGAAGTCTGTCGAATCGCCCGGCATCCATACCATCGTCATCGACCCCGGCCACGGCGGCAAGGAAGTCGGCGCGATCGGTCCGGCCGGGCTGATGGAAAAAGACGCGACGCTGACGCTCTGCCGCCGGCTGGCCGCCGCACTCGAGGCGAAGCTGAAGACGCGCGTGATCCTTACCCGGAACGACGACACCGTCGTCCCGCTGGATCAGCGGACGGCGATCGCCAATCAGTACCACGCCGATCTCTTCCTATCCGTGCACATGAACGCCGCCATCGTCAAAGGGGCGCACGGCGCGGAGACCTATTTCCTCTCGCTCGATGCCTCGGACAAGCTGGCCGAAAAGGCAGCCGAGGTTGAGAACGCGGCCAAGACCAGCGCCACACCGGCGGCGTCGAGCGATCTGAAGCTGATGCTATGGGACCTGGCGCAGCAGGAGTACCTCAACGAGTCGAATCGCCTGGCCCAGGCCGTTCAGGAGGAGATGAACCGCATCACCGGCGTCCAGAGCCGAGGAGTGAAGCAGGCGCCGTTCAAGGTGCTGGTTGGCGCCACCATGCCGGCCGCACTGGTCGAAGTGGCCTTCATCACCAACCCCGACGAAGAGTCGAAGATCAAGTCGGACACGTTCCAGGCCACGGTCGTCGAAGCGCTGACGAAAGCGGTGGAGCGCTACAAGATCGACTACGAGACACGCCTCGGCATCGCCCAGCCGCCGCCACCGGCCGCCGCGCCGACCACGACCGCACCCACGGCTCCGACGACCACCACGAAAGCAGCCACGACGAGGACGGGGACGTAGTGCGCCGGGCGGTGGTGCTGTCGCTGGCGATCCTGGCGATCGCGGGCGGATGTCAGAAGAAAGCCCTCACATCGAACCTCAACGTCGAGAACAAAGTCGAGGTTCGTCCCGTGACGCTTTTCTTCGAAGGGCCTGAGATGCTGCTCGTGCGCGAGACGCGCAACGTGGCCCTTCCGGAGAACCACGGGGGTGCGCTGTCGGTGGTCGCGCGCGAGTTGCTCAAGGGATCGGCCAACGCCGGGGTTCCGCCGATTTTCCCGCGGGATACCGTCGTCCGCGGCGCGTTCCTTCTCCCCGACGGCACTGCTTTCGTCGACCTCGGCGGCAACACCTTGTCGCAGGGATGGGGCACGGGCAGTCACGAGGAGCTGATGGCCGTCTATTCGGTCGTGGAGACGGTCACCACGAATTTTCCCGAAGCGAAGCGCGTGCGGATTCTGGTGAACGACGAGCCTGCCGAGACGCTCGCCGGGCACGTGAACCTTTCGCGCGCGCTGGGCCCGATGCCGGCGTTCGTGGCGCGATAGCCGCTCGCTTACGCCCTCTCCGGATAAACCTCCCTCAACTGCGGAGGCATCCTCGCCTCCATCCCCACCGACGCCTCCAGCTCAACGGCGTTGACGATGGCCTGGCCGCGGAAGTGGTTGTTGGTCACGACGTACGTCTCCTTCGCCTGCGCCATCGTCTGAATGCGATCGACCCACGGCGCGAGCTCTTCCTTCGAGTAGAGATAGTTGTAGCGCTCCCAGCTCTCGCCGTGCGCGAACCACTTCTCGTAATTGCGCCCGTGTAAGCGTGCGTAGGCAATCGGTCCGGTCGCGACATCGGCCGGCTTCACGGAATCGTGAAAGAGCGGCTGGTCGACGTTGACCCAGGCCACGTCGTGCTCGTTGAGGAATTGAAAGAACTCGTCGTTTTGAAATGTGGAGTGCCGCACTTCCAGGGCCAGCGGATAGCCGTCGAAGTCAGAAAAGAGCTTCGTCAGCTTGCCGCGCGATTCCTCGCTGTTCCTGAAACTCCAGGGGTACTGGAGCAGCACCGCGCCGAGACGGTTGGCCTCGGCCAAGGGATCGAGATAGTCGCGAAAGGCTTTCACGTCTCCCGGCGTGAGCTCCGAAGGGTCGTGGGTGAAGCCGCGAAAGACCTTCGTGGTGAACTTGAAACCGGGATTGGCGGCCACGCGGCGGACCCACGACTTCGCATGGGTTGGCGGCGGGATTCGGTAGAACGGCGAATTGATCTCGATCGTGTCGAAGAACGACGCCAGATAGGCGAGTTGATCGAACTTCGAGCGATGAGGCGGATAGACCACTCCCTCCCAATCCTTGTAGCTCCATCCGGCCGGTCCGATGCGAATCTGATGATCCATGATCAAGGTCAATTACGTCGATCAACTTATTTTGAGCAAGGCCTAATTCGTTGCCTGGACTGGAGTTCTATGCTAAAAGGCGGACCAACGAATCCAGAGCGAAAACCCTTCCATGAACCGCGACAGAGCGTTCTGGGGGCGTGCTGTGTTCGTTACCGAAGGGAGGCTGGTAGACCTATCCGATTTCGCTTGTGAAGCACCAAAGCGGGGGCGAGGTCGCGGCACCCCGCACACACTCTGAGCTGCGGCATCACCATCTGATTGTAAGAACAAGGAACAACTTAGGAGATCAAGGTTCATGGACACTTTCAACGACAAGTCTCTCAACTGCGCCGATTGCGGACAGGAATTCGTGTTCAGCAAAAACGAGCAGGCCTTCTACTCAGAGCGTGGTTTCACGAACGAGCCGAAGCGCTGCAAGAACTGCCGCGACAAGCGGAAGGTCGCGCGCGACGGAAACGGCGGCGGCCGTGAGCGTTCGATGGTGAGTGTAACGTGCGATAGCTGCGGAGTCGCGACCGAAGTGCCGTTCACCCCCGTCAGCGGTAAGCCTGTCTATTGCCGCGATTGCTACAACCAGCGCCGGTCGACCACCCGCTCTTCGAGCTGGGCATAGACGTTTCTTCGACGACTCTTCCACCACGGCGGGCCCTCGGGCCCGCCGTTTTTTTGCGGTTGCGGGGTCTCGGGGTTGGTGCTGGGTTGCTGAGTTGACTGGATCGGTTATCGGTTATCGGTTATCAGGGAGCGGCGTGTCGCAACCTTCTCAACTGACAACCGATAACCGACAACCAATCCCGGCAACTCAGCAACCCAGTAACCCAGCAACCCAGCAACCCCCACCGCGAGACCGCGAAACCCCGTATACAATCCCGCCCCTCTTGAACCGTCCACTTCCCAAAACCGTCCGCAGCATCCTCGAACTTGTCGGCAACACGCCGATGCTCCAGCTCACGACGATCCCCGGTCCGGACATGGCCGATCTTTTCGTAAAGCTGGAGTTTCTCAATCCGGCGTTCTCCGTCAAAGACCGTATCGGCGTCGGCATGATCGAGCGCGCCGAGCGCGACGGGAAGCTCGTCAAGGGCGGCACGATCATCGAGCCGACCGCCGGCAACACCGGCATCGCCCTGGCGCTGGCCGGCACACGCATGGGGTACCACGTCATCCTCTGCGTCCCGGAGAATTTCTCCACGGAGAAGCGCGAGGTGATGAAGGCCCTCGGCGGTCAGGTCGTTCTGACGCCGAAGGACGACGGGATGAAGGGGGCCATCGCCAGGGCCGAGGAGTTGTCGCGCACGATTCCCAACTCCTACGTACCGCAGCAGTTCTCCAATCCCTACAACACCGAATCGCACTACGCCACGACCGGCCCCGAGATCTGGGAGCAGATGGAAGGGCGCGTCGACGGCTGGCTGGCCGGCGCAGGGACCGGCGGGACATTCAGCGGCGTGGCCAGGTATCTGAAGGAGCGCAATCCGGCCTGCTGGTGTGTCGTCGTCGAGCCGCAGGGCTCGATCCTGAAGGGGGGAGAGGCCGGTCCGCATGAGGTCGAAGGGATCGGCGCGTCATCCTTCATCCCGCCCGTGCTGGACCTGTCGCTGGCCGACGAAGTGATCCAGATCTACGACGATCCCGCCTTCGTCATGGTGCGCAGACTTGCCGCCGAGGAGGGAGTGCTGGGGGCGTCGTCCGCGGGCGCGAATGTCGCAGCGGCGGTGCAACTGGCCGCAAAACTCGGCCCCGGCAAACGCATCGTTACACTCATCCCCGACGCCGCCGAACGCTACATGTCGAAAGGCATCTATACGAAGTGGGCGAAGGATATGGAGCACAACTGAGTTATCGGTTGTCGGTTATCGGTTGTCTGAGCTCGGAGTCGTCCAGCTTACCAACCGAAAACTGATAACCGACAACCGATAACAGAGCACTGCCCCAGACCCCGAAAGGAAACCCCATGGCCTTCTCCACTGATTGCATCCACGCCGGTCAGGAACCGGAGCCGGTTACCGGCTCGGTGACCTATCCGATCTTCCAGACCTCGACCTATGTGCAGCCGGAGCTCGGCAAACACAAAGGTTATGAATACGCGCGTACGCAAAACCCGACTCGATCGGTGCTCGAGGCGAACCTGGCCGCGCTCGAAGGGGGAAAGCATGCGCACTGCTTTGCCTCCGGGATGTCGGCCACCGACACGGTCTTCCGTATGCTGCGATCAGGCGATCACGTGGTCGCTGCCGAGAACATGTATGGCGGCTCCTATCGTCTCTTCAGCAGGGTCTGCGAGAAGTTCGGTATCGAGTTCATGTACGTCGACACGTCGCACGTCGCCAACGTCCGCGCGGCGTTGCGGCCGACTACGAAAATCGTTTTCCTGGAAACGCCGACGAATCCGATGATGACGGTGACCGACATCGCCGCCTGCGCGGAGGTGGCGCACTCCGGCGGGGCGCTGGTGGTGGTCGACAACACCTTCTGCTCGCCCTATCTGCAGCGGCCCATCGAGCTCGGCGCGGATATCGTCGTCCACTCGACGACGAAGTTCATCAACGGCCATTCCGATTCGGTCGGCGGGGTCGTGGTTTCGAACGACGACGCCATCGCCGAACAGATCGGCTTCCTTCAGAACGCCGTCGGCGCGATCCTTTCCCCGTTCGATTCGTGGCTGGTCCTGCGCGGCGTGAAGACGCTGGCGGTGCGGATGAAGCAGCACGAGGAGAACGGCCGGACCATGGCCACGTACATCTCCGGTCATTCCAAGGTGGTGAAGACGTACTACCCGGGCCTGCCCGACCATCCGCAGCATGAGCTGGCCAGGCGTCAGATGCGCGGCTTCGGGTCGATGATCTCGTTCGAGCTCGGCTCGAAGGAGAACGCCAAGAAGTTTCTCGACCGGGTCCGCCTCTGCTCCCTCGCCGAATCGCTCGGCGGCGTGGAGACGCTGATCTCGCATCCGGAGACGATGACGCACGCCTCTGTTCCTCTGGAGACCAGAACCCGTCTCGGCATCACTCCCGGCTTGGTCCGCATTTCCGTCGGCATCGAGGACGTCGACGACCTCATCGCCGACCTGGAGAACGCCTTCGCGGGGATCTGAGACACGATGCAGGCTGGGCCGGTACGATTGCCACCGATGAGAACACGCGCGGCGGCAATCACGGCGGGCGTCGCGGCCGCGGCTGCGCTGGCAGTCCTTTGCGTGCGGGGTCTCTACATCCGCTGGTTTGCTGACGACTACTGGATCCCCGGCGTCACCGCGGTCCACGGCTTCTGGAGCGGGCAGGCATACTGGTACCGCGTCTGGAGCGGCCGCTACGTTTGTACGTTCGTCATGGCCGTCCTCGCTGCGATGGGGCCGTGGACCGCCGCGATCATCGTGACCGTCACCGTCATCGGAATGGTAGCGGCTCTGCGAGCTCGTTTGGGGTGGCCCCTGGCGTTGGCGATGACCTGGGCAATCCTCCTCGGCACCAGCGATGTACCGCAATCGGTCCTGTGGCAGACAGGCCTGGACTCCTACACGATTCCCCTGGCGGCGTTCGCCTGGTGGCTCGGCAACGCTGCCGGACGAAAGGAGTGGCGGTGGTTCGACGTCGTCGTTCCACTGGTGTCGGGTGGATGCTCGGAGACGGGAGTACTGATGCAACTCGTGGTTTGCGCGATCGCCTTCGCCGCCTGGCGGCGGAAGCCGATGCTCGCCGCATTCCTCGGATCGCTGGTCTCGTTAGCCATCATCGCCGCGGCCCCCGGCAATGCCGTGAGGAAAGCAGCGTATCCGCCGATACCGCCGCTTGGACGGCTGATCGCGACCACCGCCGGTGATGCCCGAGCGTTTTTTCTCGACTCGTTCGCCGCCGCCGGCATCGTGCTCCTCTTCGTTTTTCTTGCTTCGTCTCTCTTCGCGCCGCGCGTATCCCGACGGCTGTTGATCGTTGCGGCGCTAAGCACGGTGGTTTGCGTGCTGGCGACGTTCATGCCGGCCGAGGCAACGATCCTGATGGCGCTGCCGCAGCGAGCGCGGATCGTCCCCTACGCACTCCTCGTCGCCGCGGTGGCGGCCCTCGGCGCCGCGATTCCGCTTAGGGAACGATGGATCGGTCCCCTCGCGGCCGCCCTGATGATCACCGCGATCATGCCCCTCATCACCGCTGTTCAAATCGCGCGTGAGGTACCGCCTTCCCGAACGTTTGCCAGAGGGTGGGACCGCTTCGACGCCTTTCTCCGTACTCAACGAGGGCGGGATGTCTTTGTCGACAACGCGCCGGCTACGGTCGGCACGCTCATGTTTCTGGGACACGAGCCGATCGACAACAACTACATGAGCGATCACTACGGCCTTCGGTCGCTGGTGCGGATGCCACCCTATCGCGCCGGCCGTCTGGTGATTGGACCGGTCCCAAAAGAGGCGGTGCGCTACCGCTTCGATGATTCCCCCTAGCCTACGAGAGGAACTTCGCCAGGAAATCGGGGTGAATCGTCCAGCCGAAGAAGCCGGCCAGCCCGAACAGCACGCCGAAGAACATGAACGCCGAGGCGACGGCGAGCAGCCAACGCTTCTTCGTCAACGCCGTGACTCCGAACAGGGCAATGGCGACGGACAGGCACGCTTCCGACATGTCAAACTGATCGTCATGAAAGTTGAGGGCGTCGTACTGCTTCTGATCGTCCTCGGCTACCTTGCGGATGTCGGTCTTCTCTTTCTCGTACTTCTTGACCTGTTTCTGGTACGAGACGATCTTCGCGTCCAGCATCGGGGCGAACTTCGGATCGGCCAGCATCGCCCGCTGGAGCTGAAGCTCATCGAGCGTGGCCTCGGCCAGGTTCTGTTTCGTTCCCTTGGCCTGGTAGTACGACCACTGATCGACCGCGTTCGCCTGCGCCTGTTGCATCCCCTGGACGATGTTGCCGTCTTTGACGTTGCAAAGCGCCATGAACGTGGCCGTGATGGCCACGAGCAGCGCGATGATGGAGTTCAGCCGCGATTCCGAGGCGTGCTCGAGGGCTTCATTGATGGTGTCGCTGACGTCTGCCATGCGGCGAATTGTACAGAGGTTGACAGTCAGAAGTACTCGGGATGCTCCCTGGCCATCTCCGCCTCGCCGCGAGCAATGCCGGCAAGCAGCTTGTGCTCCGGTGCAATGATCCGGGCCGTCTCGTAGCAGCGCCAGGTGTCGGCGGCGTCGTAGCCGGTGTCGAGGCTGTCGCCCAGGTCCTTCCAGACACCGGTGATGAACGGATTTTTCGTGAGCGCGGCCACGAACAGCGAGATCGCAGCCTCGCGGTTGCCAAGACTCGTTTCCATGTTCGCCTGGAAGATGCCGAGTACATAGGCCTTGTCGCCGGCGAGCGCCGCCAGTCCCTTGAGGGTAGCGACGTTGGCCCTGGCCTGAGCTTCATTCGCCGCCTGGAACGCGCCCGCAAGCGCCCTGACATTCCCGTCATGGGTGATGCCTTCCGCACGCTTTTTGAAATCAGGCGGCATCTCCTCGCCGCCGATCATCAGTTGGAGCTCCATGTACCCGAGCATCGCCTGAAGGGGCCTGCCCATATCGGCCGCCTCGTTCGCCGCGGCGAGGATGCGCGCGGTGAAGGCGGCCCTCGACTCGGGTGTCGACGACGCCACCCTCGCCGCCGCCGCGGCGGCGCCTGCGTTCTTCATCGGCGTCTTCTCCAGCGGTGGCAGGACATAATCGGCATCGGGGGTCTTCCTGCTCTCCAGCACCTCCAGCCGCAGGGCATTTCCCAACGCCGGATCGCTGTAGCGGACCCACTTCGGAATGCCGTCGAGCTTCTGCAAGTCATCGAGGATCTCAGGATGGCCGCCAACGGTGTAACGGAGATAGCGGATGAAGAGGTCGCGGTCCGCCGCGGCGAGCGGCACCAGTTTCGTCGAATAGGCAAATAGCTCTTTCCCCTGCCAGAGATAGCGCTGCTCGCCGTCGTTGCTCTTACGCTCGATCCCGGAAGCGCGTTTGGCGTCGCGGCGGAGCGAAAGCTGATGCTCCGCGAGCGTCGGTGACATCGGATTGTTCTCGACCTTTCCCGCCTCCAGGGCGCCGCCCAGCATCATCCGGTTTTCGAGCTCCGCATCTCGGCCGCTGAACGCCGCGTACATCGACTCCTCGACGAGATGGTGCGTCTGCGGATCGACACCGATGATGACGCGTTTGGCGAAGTCGTAAACACCGCGACTGATGCCGTCAGCCCACTCGATCCAGCGGCTGCCCAAGGTGAGATGAATGGTCTGATCCGCGGGCGGATGCTTATCGCCGTTCAGCGTCTGCATGCCTTTGACCGGAACACTGCTCCGCTCGGACTTCACGGTGAGCTCCGTGTTTGCCAGTGCCAGCAGCGGCGTGAAAACGAGGAAGGCGGCGGCGATCGCGGTACGCGTGAACATGGAACGAAGCATACCTGTGCTTCGCGCGTTGCCGGTTATCGGTTGTCGGTTATCGGTTGTTGTTTTTCGGTTGCTCGCTGGCGCGTTGTCACCGATCGCCGTCAACTGACAACTGACAACTGACAACCGATAACCGACTACCGACTACCGACTACCGACAACCGAATAATCACGACCTCTGCCGCCCCAATCCTGCGCTGTAAATCGCGGTGTCGGGGTGATACACACGCCAGTCGAACCAATAGTCGCGAAGCAGCTCGATCTTCGCGAGTTGCCGGCCTTTCAGTGGGCCACCGATCGCGCGGCCGGTGAAATCCCACTCGCTGCCGCTCGCAGTGTCGACCAGGACCGACGTCTCCGGCTTGGCGAAGAAATCGACCGGCTTCCCATCGACCATGCGCGAAAACACCCGGACCGATCGTCCGTCCGCCGCGGCGACGATCACGATCGGAACGCCGCCGACCGTATCGATGATCGGATTCTGCTGCTGCACGTCGGTCATCCGATACGCCTTGGCGCGGCCGTTCACGGTCACGCCTACGACCAGCTCGCGAAGATCGAGACGTTTGTCGCGTATCCGCGTCGCCACCGGCAGTTTTGCAATTCCCGCTTCCCAATCCGCTGGCGCGTAACGGCCTGCCGCCGCCGCTCGCGGATCGGGACGCAACACGCGTCCCGACGGCTGCTCGCGCTTCCAGAGCGCGAACGACATCTCGTCCTGAGGCACTCGTGTCAGGTGCCGGCCCTTGAGCGGGCCGAGGATCGCTTCGCCGCTGACCTGCTGCCACCAGGAACCGGTCTCCTCATCACGCATGATGAAGTTCTGGTTATTGATCCCCGCCAGATGGAAGTGGAGCGTCCGTCCGTCGATCGTCGTCTCCCACACCAGACCGGTGTGGCAGAGCGTTCAATAGGTGACGACGATCGGGATGCGGCCGACCGTGTCCTGCACGAGATGGTGATAGGCGAGCTGCCGGATGGGATAGGCGGCCGCCTCGCCATTGCGCGACACGGCCATGACCAGATCGCCGTCGGCGACAAACGTTGCCGCGTCCGCCCGCGCATAGCCGGCATTCGCCAGCGGGTTGAACATCCACTCGAAATGGTTCTGCCTGGCGAACCACGCGCTGACCGCCGGAGGAATGAGAAGGATGACCAGGAACACCCTGCTCCACCGCGCGCCCTGACACAACTTCACGATCAGTGCGAGGCAGGCGAGCAAGGCTACGATAGTAACGAACGGCGCCATTCGCTTCAGCGCGAACGAGACTTCCAGTCCGCGCGGCGACTGCGGCCGGAACGGCTGGATCACCCACGCCGGAACGACCACTACGGCCAGCGCCAAAGCGGCGAGGATCAACAGAAGGAACCAGAGCAAGCGGCGATTCAAGGCGAATCCTTCGCCGCCGGAGCGGTGCCGTCGAAGTAGGCGCGGATGCGCGGCCAACTGAACTGCGCAACTTTCCGGCCGAGGGCCAGGCCTTCGATGTTGTCAGACTGGATGTGATAGCCGCCCATCACGCGTGAAATGCCAGCCATCTCCGCGGTGGCGGAGAACGTCGGCATCTTCAACTCGACGTCACAGTTCACCGCATTGCCCGCTTTCCCATCGCGCGCCTGGATCGCTCCACAATCGAAATCCGCCTCGGTGATGGCCCCGGCCTTGCGCCGCTCCACCTCGCCGAACACGTCGCTGCCCGTGAAGAGCTCGAGCGTCTTCGCGCAGGCCCCGCTCACCGTGCTGTGGCCGGAAACGTAGCCGGGAAACGGCGGCGTCACGAACGTGAACGGCGAATACGGATGCCACTCCTCGGCCGGCAACTCCACCACCCCTTTGCCCGGTCCGGCCCAGCCGGTGATCTTCTTCCCCGCGTAGTAGTAACGGACCAGCGTCCACGGTCGGGAGGTGTCGTAGTAGCGCTTGGCCTCCCAGCAGGCGATGAAAGCATCCATGGCCACATTTCCGATGGTAAAGAACAGCTTCACGTCGCGGTCGAGATCGTTGTGATCGCGCTTCGAAACGAGCTGCGCGAGCTTCAACCAGTGTCCCGACTGCCCGGTGGAGCGCGGACCGTCGCGCATGAACTCGACGGTTGCCTTTTGTTCCGGCGTCAGGCCCGCGTTGAAGGCGATGTTCTCGTCCGTCTCCTTGCGCAACCGTTCGGAGTCGACACGAGGCGGCGCCGGAGGCCGGAACTGATCGCTGCGGTCGAGCGCGAACGGTTTGACCCGATACCAGTGCGGCGTGAGAAAGCCCGGCGCGATCGTGCCCCCCTTCGGATTGACGAACGGGATCGGCTGCCACCGGTTCGGATCGTTGACTTTCTCAGACGTGTTCACCGGCGCGTAGTAGGTGTAGTCGGAGTACGGAACGCCGTTCGATCCGACCTCATCGCCGAACTGATTCGCCCCGTCGTGATGCCGGTACGCGCAGACCGCCCGCGCCGCGATATTGCCGACGCCCTGCGGCGTGGAGGGATCGGTCGATGCGTCATCCGGATCGAATCCCTTCCCCCGCATCCGTTCATCGATCCAGGCCTTGTCCTCGGGGTAGACATCGATCAACGCCCGATACGTGGCGTAGGCGATGGCCTTCTCCTTGTTCGCCAGCGTCCGCTCCCCCGCCGGCCGCCCCAACGTCGCCCCAAGCCGCGTCCCGACCGCCTTGTCGTCATACGCCGCCCACGCGTCATACATCGCCGTCAGGGCGATGGCCAGCGTCCGCGAGATGATCGTCGGCCGTGCCCCATGCCGATCGACCTCGCGTGCGGTGGCCTCCAGCGAGATGTCTAACCACTCGTAGGCGGCGGAAGGCTTCGGAGGCGAAGCGGCCTTTCCGACCACCGGCCAAAAAAGGAAGACGAGCATCACCGCGGTGACGGCCGGACGTAGCGTTTTCATGTGTGGGGGAAAGTTACGCCGAATTGGGTGGGGGAGGCAAGGGATCAGCCCTCCGGGCGTCTATTCGATTGGTCACGCGAGTTGAGTAGTGGGTTAGTCCGATCGAGCCCCGCACACGGATGCTGGCCGAGGCACCCGCGAAAACATCCGGGGTAGGGAATTTCGCCGCGACGACACTCCAATTAAGGGGAACCCCGATCAAGGAGGTCTAGCATGCTGAAGTACTCACCCGCTCGCTCCGCGATGCTCTTCCGTCGACCCACGGTACCGCCTCCTAGCCGCAATTTGCTGCTGCATCCTGGCTGACAGCGTACTGACCGCGTCTAAAATTTGCGTCCGTTAAGCCCAGGCTGCATCCTTCGTGTGGCATCGCTGAAGAGTGAACATCTTGAACCGTATTTATTGCTCTTGGTCCCGGCAGCGTTTCTCTCATTCTGAGTCGATCACCAGTGTGGTCGGCTGCCGGAAGGCCAACTTTGTATTCGAAACCACTGTGCGGCGCGCTACGTCGCCCATTTGCTGGAATGTTGAGGTATGTCGTGAACCAATCATTGCAATGGCAACTTTGGTCGAGGAAACAGATTGTTGAAGCACTGCCGTCATTACTCGCCACCGTCGAATCCAATCTCCACCTAATCCCTTCTGAATATCACGAGAAAGACCAATCTGCAATCAGCGCCCTCCGCGCTGATCCGCCATCGGTTGAGGAGCTTCGCGCCGGACGACACACGCGCGACCTCGTCACGCTTGCCTTGGGCCTCGACGTCCTCGCACGCCAGACCGGCAAGGACGGTAAACCCGACGAGGCACTCGAGTTGTTTAGGTCAGCGCACGAGTTATTGCGTGCAGGAGAGCCGACCGCACGACCGACACAATTCATGCGCCAGACGCTCTGGAATGCCGCACGGATGTGGGCTCGGCAGCTCTTCGAGTTCGTAAAGGCCGGCGAACTCGACGCCGGTCAGGTTCGCGACAAGTTGCGCAGTTTCGTCATCTCGGCGTGGGGGTCGGTGCCTGAGTCTATGGAACTCGAAATTAACGAGATGATCTTCGTCGCGGTAGAGCACATTCGCGTTGCCCTTGAAACCGACCGCCCCCTTCAAGATCGCCTTGTCAGGAACAACATCGAGTCGCTCCTATCAATGGAAATACCCTCGCGATTAGAGGTATTGAGCCAGCGCTGGGAGGAAGTGGGGCAGCATATTGCACCGGCTGCCGTGCGTGGGGCACAACGTCTCCTGAAGAGACCGGCGAAGCTTTCGATCCTCCTTCCGCAGGATGTGCGGGACGAAATTGATGGCGCCGTGCGCCGGGGCGATCGCGGAAAGCTCGCGAACGTCTTAGCAGCGAATCGTGATGCTCTCGAAAGCAATCTCAGGCTACGATTGGATGCGAAGCCAGAGTATCGAGAACCCAATGCCGCTATGCGCTTTCGCGGTGGCCCGGACCGCTTCTTCGATGAGGCAAAGGAACTATTGATGCGCGGCGACCCGCGCGCACTTGAGAAGTTCCGCAATATCCACTTCAACAAATCAACCAACACTTACGCAAAGGAATGGTACGCGTACGCACTGACTCGCTTCGGAGAAGAGGGCGATAGATGGGACGTCATCGACCTGCTGGAGGAAACAGTGGCGTCGCAGCTATTTCGAAGCGACATGCAATGGACTGCGCGCTGGAATCTCGCATGCGCACTATCACGTGTACCGGACCGCGCCGACGAGGCGTTAGGCGTGCTCTATCCCGTTCTCCAGAGCGACACGCATACGACCGAGGTATTCGAGCTGTGCTTGCTGTGGGCTCTTGGGCAGGATCGGGAGGACCTGCTACAGAAACTCTTGTCAAAAGCGGTTTTCTACGAAGCGCATCTCCTAGCGGCTCTTCTTGCGGCTGAGGAACCGGAAGACACCGCGGATGCACGCGCGTTCCGTCCGCACCTCCAGAGACTCAATCATATTCTCAAAGACATCGACAGAACGTTCCCCGATCCGAAAGATGAGGGACTTGCGCCGACGGAACTGCACAGACTTGCGAAGGAGTTCATCGACTTTTCGCTAGAGGATGCAGGCGCAGAGTGGTTTCGCCAACGCGTCGCATACGGCTCGCAGGCATGGAACGCCCCGAACTGGGAATGTGCGGCTCAGCTCTACGAGAGGATCGGAGACAAGGACGCAACGCTGCTCTGCTATCAGCAGAAGTGGCGCTGCGTGCGCGCATGGAAACGAAACGCCGACATTCGGCTGCGTATGTTTTTTGACACGCTAGAGTGGACTATGCGAAACGGCTATCGAGAAGAGGGGGCACGACTCTTAAAGCAGGATTGGAAGCTTGCGGGCCTAACCGAGAGCGCTATGCTACTGTGGGATGAGCGCCTGCGAGGGGCAACGCCTTCGAAGCCAGCGCTGTCCTCTAGTGAGTCGATAACTCCAGGACGCCAAGTGCCACCGCCAGCGGTGCGCATCGAGGACTCTGATCGACTTATTCAGGAGCTTGCGCCACGCTTCGTCCAAGTAACAGACATTCGGTCACTGGCGAAGCAAGCCGACGACGCGCGGCGTCTGATCGCAGCAGCCAAAGCGAAGCGGCCGGAGATCGGAGACGAGCTTGCCGGTTTTCTAACAGCGTGCCTCGAGTTCATTACAAGATTCGACAGTGGTGTCAACGAGGAGGAAGCCGAGCAACTCGCGCAGCGACTTTCGACGTCGCACACGCAGTTGAAGGAACAGCGACAGCGAATACCTTACGAGCTTAACTCTCTCGCTCAGGCAATCGAACGTGTTGCGCAGAACGTGCTCGTCAGGGTTCGATCCGGAAGCCACTTGGCGATCACGCCGCCACACCAGCTCCGAATGACGATCGGCGCGCCACCGCAAGGCGAACACGTGATGACGACCTTGCTTGCGCGAATCAGTAATGACACGCAGGAGCCGGTGAAGCATCTCGACATCGCGTTCTTCACGCCGTCTCGGAGCCTCAAATTTCCGAACCAGCTCGTGCAAATCGATCAGCTTGAGTCTCAACAGACGGCCGTGGTTGAATGTCGGGCCGAGGTGGCGGCGGACATCGAAGACGCAGTGGACGTCACTGTCCACCTGACCGGCGAGGTGTCAGGCGTGACGCGCACGTTTGAAAAGGGCGGTCGGGTGTCGATCAATCGCACATGGGCGCCAGTTCCCGCAAGCGTGCGCTATGTCACTACGGCACCGGTTGGTACGGAACGGATTGATCTATTTCACGGGCGGGACCGCGAGCTAGCAGACCTCGCGCTTGCCTTCAGTGACGGTCGCTTGCGGACGCTATACTTTGTCAACGGCATTCGCCGCGTTGGCAAGTCGACCGTGATGAAGCACCTGGGACCGCGCTGCGGGCCGACGATCCTGTCTTTCCTGCTGAACATTGAGGAGGCGCTCAGCGGACAGAAGATGAATTCCGCGCAGCTTGTACGGCAGCTCATGCGCGCGTGTCTCCAACAACTTCGCCAGAGCCACGCGTCCCTCTCGGTGCCACTACCTGACGCATCGGCGTTCGAGATCGATCCTCCATGGGTGGTGTTCGAGGACTTCCTAAGATCGATCCAGTCAAAGACGCAGGTTGCTAATATCCTCATCTGCTTCGACGAACTTCCCGTCCTGGTAAAGGCGATCGCCGACACAAGCGACCCGATGGATGACGGGTGTCTCGCGTGGATAAGGAGCAAAGCTCAGGAGCAATCCGAGATTCTCTTAATCTGCACCGGCTCCGAACCGTATGAAATCATGCGGAGCAGGTACCGGCAGCACACGGTGTGGGGCAATCTGATGAAATACGATGTTTCTTTCGTCGATCGTGCGGCGATGGAGAAGATCGTCACATCGCCCGTGCTACGTGATCGCATCACGTGGATGCCCGAGGCTCTTCAGCGAATGTGGACGCTGACCGAAGGCCATCCGTGGATCACTCAACTCCTAGCTTCGGAGGCATGCTCTCAACTCAACCGCGAGATGCGACGGCTTGTCGGCCCAGAAGACGTCAGCCGGGCAGCCGACAGCGTGTCTACGCCGCTAGTCACAGAGCTATGGTGGAATGAGACGCGGGATGGCCTGCTGACGTCGACACACCGCCAAATTGCATTCCTTATTCTACAGCAGCAGGAGCTACCCGGCTGCGGCCTTTCTGAAGCACAAGCATTCGAGCTTTGTCAACGCTCTGGTATTCGGAATCCTGGACGTTATCTCGAGGAGATGAAGCTCCTCGAGGTCGTCACCGAATTCCGCGTGGGTGCCGATCCGTACTGGCGAATTCGCGGTGGTTTCCTGGAGAAGTACCTGACGACGCTCATGCATCATACGATGCAAGACAGCGACTCCCGAAAGGCCCGCGTTACTGCCGGCCAGCCCGTTGCCCTCATGTTGGATTGCGAGAACATAAAGATTCGAATGACGGAGCTCAGTAAAGAGATGCCAGAAGAACGCGCGAAGACGTTGCGAGCGCGTTTGAAGGGCGATGACCTCGCGATTCGGTTGCTCCGCTCCGCGAGTCGCCACGGTGAGCCGCGACAGAAATGGGCGGTGGCCGACTGGGATCGACCTATCTTCGAAGGCGATCAGAAGGCATTCCGCGCAGCGGGTTACCGAACAGACATCTCGGGACAGCAGAAAGTCAATGCATCCGATCACGTCTTGAAAGAACATATTCACTTCGTACTTCGAGAGCATCCCCAAATCGATACATTCATCATTGCAACCGGTGATGGCGATTTCAACGAAACGATTGAAACCCTCAAGGACAAAGACAAACGCGTCGTGCTATGGGCGAGCCGGCAAGCGATCAACAGCGTGTACGGCGCGTACTTACGCAGACCGGACGCTATTACGATCGAATGGCTCGAAGATCTCCTTGAGCGAGAGATGGACGTGGCGATGTCTCCATCCTGACTAACCGTGGTAGCCGGTGAGAAGGTGATTCTCGAAATTGTCGAAGAGTTCGCTGCTAAATAGTGTCTCGCGGCGTGCGTGCGGACGTGTGCTCAACTACCCCATCAACTCCCGCAGCATCGCCGCGCGGTGGTTGAAGAAGTCGCGCATCACCGTGTAGTGCTCCGTCTCTTCGTACGCCACCTCGCGGATCGTCTGTTCCATCAGCAGGAGCGTCGCCTCGGGATACGCCATGAGGATCGGCGAGTGCGTGGCGATGATGAACTGCGAGCCGGCGCGGACGAGGTCGTGGATGCGGGCGAGCATCGATAGCTGCCGCATCGGCGATAGCGCGGCTTCCGGCTCGTCGAGGACGTACAGGCCGTCGCCGAGGAAGCGGTTGAGGAGCAGGGCCATGAAGGACTCGCCGTGCGACTGTTCGTGGAGCGACTGGCCACCGTAGCCGCGGGTGACGCCGAGGCGGTCGATCTCCGTGGCCACGTTGAAGAAGCTCTCGGCGCGAAGAAAGTAGCCATCGGATGGACGCCGCGGCGCGCGGACTAGACGCACCAGCGGATCGAGCTCCACCTCCCTCCGCACCGTTTCGAACAGGAAGTTCTTCGATCCCCCCTCGGGATTGAATCCCGCCGCGATGGCGATGGCCTCGATGAGCGTCGACTTTCCCGATCCGTTCTCGCCGATGAAGATCGTTACCGGCGTCCGAAAGGCGATCGACTCCGCGCTACGGATCGCGGGGACGGAGGCGCGGTAATCATCGACCTCGTGATCGATCTCCGCGGAGAGAACGAAGAGCTTCGAGTCGATGGCCCGCACTACGGCATCGTAGCTCGCAACGCCCCTCGGCGGCGGCGCAGCAGTACGATCGCCGCACTCACGACGATCAGTAAGAGCGTGACCACCGTGATCGCTCTGCCGACGACGAAGGAACGCGGCCAGTAGGTCAGGCGCACGTCGTGATCTCCGGCCGGGAGATACATCGCCAGAAACATCCCATCCGCAATTCTCAGCTTGGCGGGCTCTCCGTCGACGTGCGCACGCCATCCCTTCCACGCCGTCTCCGACACCACCACCCAGGCGTTCGCATCGAGATGGGAGCGGATGGAGAGTGCTCCCATGCCCTGTTTTCGGACCGTCAACGATCCTGAGCCATTCGGCTCCTGCCGAGGACTCTCTCCCGGAACGACAATCCAGCCTCGGGCGCTGAAGTCTTTTTCTTTCAGGACCCCTTCCCATATGGAGGGGTTGTCGCCGATCGTGACTGCCCTGGGGATGAATGCACGCGGGAGCACGTTCTGGTTCTCCAATAGCTGCGTCCCGCGGTCGGCCGCCACAAAGGACCAGTGGGGCGGCACGGCGGAGCCTTCGGTGAAGGCATACCGGACGTTCATCAGTGACAGAAACGGCGCTGTGAGATCGTCGACCCGATTCGACCAGACCGGCTGATGCGCGGACCACAACAGTTGCAGATCGTAATTCGCGGTGAAGGTCATGGCCGAGTATTCGCGCACATCCTCCATCTGATACATGGTGGCGATGTTCGGCGGAAGGACGTTACCAGCCCCCACGATCCGGTATGGATCGTCACTACGTTGAAGATGGCTGAACAGCGGAACCGCCGGATAAAACATTCTGGCCGGCAGCGTGGGGTTGAAGTCAGCTGATTGCAGGGCGCGCTCGCCGGTGACGATGATCAGAAGCGCCAGCCCGAGGACCGCTGGACGGCGCGGCGAGCACACCGCTGCAACAAGAATCGGCGGTACAAGAAGGAGCGTGATCGCCCCGTAGAGATACGCCGCGGTCAGTCCGCGGGCACGCATCCCGGGATAGAGGTACACGCAAAGAGCGAGAAGAAACAAGAACACGCCCAGGGCTGCCAGCGCCGGCCGGCGTCCGTTTGGCTCGTTGACGATGGCATCGACCCCGAGCGCCGCAAGAATGCACAGCCCTAATGCCGAGATCAGAATCAGCCGTTCATTGAGAGCGATGTCGAATAAAGGGAGTTTCGCGAGAAGGTCACCGAACGGCGGGAGCTGGATGCCGACGGCGATACCGAAGAGCGCTAACGCCAATACCAGCCATTTGCCGCGCCACCGCGAACGCCAGAGGCCGAAGACCGCCAGAGAGAGAGCGGCGCTGCCGGCATACATGCTCTCCGGGATGACGTTGAGCTCGTTCTCCCTGGGATGCCATTCCCTCTGCGGCTCTCCGACGATGAACGGCACGAACTGCCGCAACAGGCGCTGCTTCACAACGTCCGGTGTGCCCGATCGTTTCGCGTGCGCGAAAACGTTCTCCCGGAAACGATGCTCCGATGTCTGCGGGATGGCCTCGACGATCGGAAGCATGTAGATCGCGGTAATGGCCAGGGCCAGGACGCCGCTGGCAATCGCCAGCGGGATGGATCGCGTCGCTCCGCGGAACCGGACACGCCACAACTCCGCCGCCGCCCACACCAGGCCTACCGCGACGATGTGTAGCGCGCTTTCCGGGTGGCCATTGAGAAGCATCATCGAAAACGCCACCGTCAGAATGCTCATGGCGCGTAACCCGGGGGTGCGCACCATCCTCCTCACGCCGAGAAGGACCAGAGGGAACCAGACGTTCACCGGCGTGATCACCCAGTCGAGAAAGAAGACCAGGAACCCGCAGAACGTCCAGGCGGCGGCCCCCACCAGCGCCGCCCGCTCCGAGCAGGCGATCTCTCTCAGGAAGAGGAACATGAGCAGCGCGCCGAGGAAGAACGTGATCGCGGCCAGAAAGGTCAGACTCACCGACATGGGGAGCAGGAGACTGATCAGAGAGATCGGCTCGTAGGGAGTCGGCTGCGCGGCCGCGGCCAGGATGTCGCCCGCCGCCACATACGGATTCCACAAGGGCCACTCTCCGTGGAGAATGGCCAGCCGTGCCGCGTACTTCCACGGGATGTTGAGGCTGTAGACATCGCTGAGCACCCCGTTGTGCAGCCCCGTGACCCCGAAATCGCCGCGAAACGACAGCAGAGGCTGCGCGACGTACGGGAAATCGATCGGCGCATACACGCGGCCAGTAAGGAGAGCGCGCCCCGTGAAGCAGAGCGGGAGAAGGAGCAGGATGATCGCCGCCGTCTTCGACATCGGCCGGACAAACCGGTGCGCGAGGAACCACAGCGCGCAAGCGGTGACGAGATAGAGCGCGGTGGCGGAGACGGCTGTGCCGATCGTACTCGTCGCAGTCATTCGGGCGACATCATGCACCAGAGACAGCAACGCTCAGGTCCCAGATCTCTCGTTCTCCATGCCAACGTGCTTTCCTCGCGAGAGAGTGAACATCACACCCCTCACGGCCAGGTAGAGGACGACGGGCATGGCCGGCGTGAGCATCCGGATGCCGTAGTTCGTGATGTCGGCCACCGCGATCAGCGGGCCGTAGTACGCAGCCAGGAAGACGAGGGCGCCCAGATCGAGATCATCGATCTGCCGATTTCGAAGAGACCATCCCACCAGAAGCAGCACCCCCGCCCACGCCGCGTACCAATACCGCAACGATCCGAACTCGGGGATCAGCCCGTGCAGGTATCCCAGGACGTAAAGAACTCTCAGGCCATAGAAAGGGAAAGCGTCGCCGATCGACGATGGATGAAGCCAATCCTGTCGCGTCGTGACCACGCGGAGACCGAATGCCGCCGTGGCCGCGTAGTCGCGCCAGAGGAGCAGGCCGGCCATGAGGATCACGCCCGCGAGCACGATCGCGCCGTTGATGACCGCTCGCTTGTCCCTCTTCCGGTAGAGGAGCAGCAGCGCCCATGCCGGCGCGAGGAACAGCGTGTTTGGACGCACGAGGAAGCAGGCGCCGGCAAGAAGGCCCGTCGCGACGGCGGCAAGCCGCGAGCCGCTGGACAGCAGGCGCTCGAAGGCGATGAAAAGCGGCGCGAGCAGAAAGATCAGGAGGTTCTCGCTGAGGAGCCGGAAGGTATAGAAGCGAAAGTGATCCAGGTAGACGAAAACGATGACCAGCAGGCCGTAGAAAAGAAGATAGAACGGAGTGAGGCGCCGGCGAAACGCGTACACGAAGCCGAGAACGGAGAGAGCGAGCAGGAACGTCTGGATGAGGTACACCGCCTGCGAGCGGACGCCGAAGTAGGCGTAGACGGCGGCGACGAAGTAGACATATCCGAACCCGCCCGGACGCGTGTACGGACCCTGCACGGCCGGCATGCTCATGCCGCCGTTGAGAACACTGACCGCGAAGCGATGGTAGGACCACCAGTCATCGCCTGACGGATCGACGTCGTTGCTCAGCGGAAAGAGCGCCTGAACGCCGGAATGGAAGGCGATCACCATCGCTCCGGCGAGTACGCAATAGATCGCCACCCGCCCCGCTCGTGTGGCGAGGAATCGGTTGGGATGATTCTGCCGAGCTCGACTCATCAGCGGAGAATACGCGAAGCCTGTTGTGCCCGCCGCCGCAGTGTGAGACCGCCGCCTGAGCTGAACGCGTGGCGGGCTTGACCAATTCGTCGGACCATGGTCACGCCGCCGTGACAACCGCGTCCCCCTCGTGCCGTATCGTGATATCGATGTCCGAGCGTTCCAAGCGATTCGATGATCTGCGCCTGACGCCCGTGCAAGTGGCCGCACTGCTCGAAGTTTCCGAGGATCGTCTTGCCCGATGGGTTGCCGGCGAATTGGGAACGCAGGATGCCGACGTGATCGAAGTCGGTATGTCTCTGCTCGAGGGCATCCACCGGAAGCCGTGGCATGGCGACGATTTTCAAACCGAGATGCTCGCCAGCGTCGATGCCCTGAGCGGCTGAGCGGCGTTCCATCCGGCACGGGAGTCTCGGTGAACATGTCAAACGCGTACGCCGGCCACATTCCCAGACGGTAACGCTGCGGCCATCGTCAAGCCGAGGAGCCGGTCGCGGGCGCAGCTTCCACGAGTGCTCGGACCGGCGTATCGTAGCGCTGCAACACAATCGACCGGTCCCCGACGATCCCCACGAAATGCGGAGGCAGCGGGCATGTACCATCAGAATTACAACCCGACCGGCAGCGTCGTGCTCTCCACGCTTCTCGCGGCCGTTCCGATCCTTGTCCTCCTCTACTTCATCGCGGTGCACCCGCATCGCGATCAACGCGGTATCCGGCACTTCGGTCTGGCCGCGCCCTATGCCGCGTTCTACGGCGTGCTGGCCGCGTTCCTGGTCTCCTGCCTTGCCTTCAAAATGCCGCTCGTCTCCGCGGTATCGGCATTCGTGCTCGGAAGTCTGTCGGGGCTCCTCGGCATCATCTGGATCGTCGTCGCCGCGATGTTTCTCTACACGATGACCGTGATCACCGGGAAGTTCGAGATCGTCAAGGAATCGATCGTCAACATCTCCTTCGACCGGCGGCTGCAGGTGTTACTGATCGCCTTCTCGTTCGGCGCCATCATCGAAGGGACCTCGGGCTTCGGTACGCCCGTGGCCATCGCCGGCGCGGTCATGGTCGGCCTTGGCTACACGCCGTTTCAGTCGGCGGTGCTCAATCTTCTCGCCAACACCGCGCCGGTGGCGTGGGGCGCGATCGGAACGCCGATCGTGACCCTGGCCGCCGTCAGCGGACTCGATCAGTTACAGCTCTCCACGATGGCCGGGCACCAGCTCCCATGGGTCTCGATTCTCGTCCCGTTCTGGCTCGTCGTCACCTTCGTAAAGATGGAGGGCGGCACCTGGCGGCAGGCATTCGAGGTATGGCCGGGGGCGCTCGTCTCCGGCGGAACGTTCGCGGCCATGCAGTACTTCGCGTCCGGGAAGAACCAGCTCCATCTCATGACCGACGTCATCGCCGGGGTCTTCTCCGTCATCTGCACGGCGCTCTTCCTTCGCTATGTCTGGCACCCCAAGAGCCGGTTCCTTCTGAAATCGGAGATGGCCGCCGCCGGCGCTCCGAACAGTGCGGTGAGCGCGCCGTCGGAGTACAAATACACGGCCGGACAAACGATTCGCGCATGGATTCCCTGGACGATTCTCATTCTCTGCTGCGCGCTGTGGGGAAGCCCCCCGTTCAAGAAGACGCTCAACGAGTCGATGAAGGGCGCGACGTTTGAAACGACGATTCTCGGCGGCAAGCTCTCCGGCTCCCTGTCGCTGCCCGTCTGGGAGATGCCGCGTCTGCACAAGCAGGTTCAACGCATGCCGCCGGTGGCCAGGCCGGACGCGAAACCGGAAGCGGCGACGTTTACGATCAACTGGTTGTCCGCGGCGGGAACGGGCGTGTTCGTGGCCGCGCTTCTGTCGGCGCTGTTTCTGGGATTGACCGCCGCGCAATGGAAAGAAGCGATCGCGCGCACGGCGCGACGTATGAAGATTCCCGTGCTCGTGATCGTGCAGGTGCTCGGGCTGGGGTTCCTGACGCGCTACGCGGGAACCGACGCCGTCCTCGGCCTGGCCTTCACCTCGGCCGGCGTCATGTACCCGTTTTTCGCCGCGTACCTCGGATGGCTCGGTGTCTTCATGACGGGATCCGACACGGCCTCGAACGCGCTCTTCGGAAGCCTGCAGCGCATCACCGCGCAGCAACTCCATCTCAACGAGGTTCTCATCACGGCCACGAACTCAACCGGCGGCGTGATGGGGAAGATGATCGACGCCCAATCGATCATGGTCGCCTGCGCCGCCTGCTACGAGGATGAATACGAGCGCTCGCACGCGCTCGGCCCGATCTTCCGGCGCATCTGGTGGCACTCGGTGGCCGGTGCCGGGCTGATTGGGCTCATCGCGCTCCTGCAGCAGTACGTCTTTTCAGGCGCGATTCCGAAGTAGCGGAAAGAACGGCAGAATCTGCCCTGGAGGGGCTCCCAGCGCTCCCACAGGTGTGCCGCGAGCGTCGTGGGCCACCAAGTCGTGCTCGCCGACAGTCACCATCACGTCGTTCGCGACGTAGTCCACCTTCACAACGAGCGTCACGAACAGTGTTGCCATTACGAGGCCTTGCCCCTTTACTTGCATGTCATTGAATCTCGCTCGGTGACGGGAGTGAGGCGGGATTCGAACCCACGGTACCGTTGGCAGCCGCGTGGCGAAGGGCTGAAGATCATCGGGCGGGGATATAGGTCGGATCCTGCGTCTGCCGGTCGATGACGGAGCCGTACGCGATGACTTTGCCTTCCCCGCCGGCAACCGTCACCGTGACGCGCGCATTGTAGACGTTGCCGAGGCCGAGCTCCGGAATGAGCGCCCACTGCCGATACTCATTCGGAGCGAGATCGACGAGCAGCGTGTGGGGAGTTTCTGATTCCGGCAGCACCACCGAAATCACGACGGTCACCGCTTTCCCAGTCACTTCTGCAATCCCGACATTCGTCCGATACCGCGGCGAGTCCTCGACCTGGAGGATCTGCAGGGGCCGTGACCCGGCGCCGGCAGCGTCTTGCGGCGTGACAGCCTGGATGAATTGGCCGTAGGTGCCTGCGGAGGTCCTGTCGTACGTGCGGCCGGTAACGATGAGACTGGAGTCGCTCGAGGTCGTGACGTGAACTGCTCCGCCGACGTTCGACTGGCCAAACGTCGATCGCGCCACGTCGTCGAGCACGGTGACCTCTCCTGGCCTGATGGCCGCAGACCTCGAGACGGCCGTGCCCGGATTCCCCAACGGATAGAACGTCAGCGTCACGCTCTGCGGCGCCGCGGACGGATTGAAGATCCGCATATCGGTGCGCCAGTCCGCGAAGCCGTTGTTCAGCGCAGCAACCCCGGCGAGAACGTACCTTCCCGAGCGGGCATCGAGCCGCGCGCCGGAGACCAGAAGCGGATCGCCCGTGCCGTTGTCGACGACCGATGCATAGGCGGTGACCCTTCCATCCCCGCTCGCGACTCGTACCTCGACGCGGCCGTCGGGAAGATCGCTGATGCCGTTCGTGGCCAGCATCTGATTGAGCCGGAGGTGCTGGAAGGGTTGTATCTGTACGGGAATCTCTTTGAGCCGGTTACCGGCCGTGTCAAAGACGCTCATCACGACGCCAGCCGGTTGACCCGCCGCTTCGACGAGGCCGAAATTCGTGCGATACGCGGCCGACTGCGCGATCTGCTGCAGACTCAACGCCTGAGCCGGCGCGTCGGCCGCTGCGTGCCCGATGAAGTTCTCGATCGGAATTGCAGCAACGTACTGGCCCAGCGTTCCGTTTGACGTGACGTCATACGTTCGGCTCGAGACGATCGTGTCCGTCGAGGCCGGATGAATCTCGAGCACTCCGTTCGCGCTCTCCCCGAACTCTCCGTAGCCGTACCAGTTGCGCACGATGTCATCGAGCGCGGCCGTGCCGCCGTCGGCAACGGTGATCTGCGTCATCCTTGCATCCTGCGAAGGATCGTCTGGTGTGAACGTGAGCGAGTACATCTGTTTCGAGTGACCGATGTTGGTGACACGGACGTCCGACTGCCAATGCGAGTCGATGCCGTCGAGATGACCGACGGAAGGCACGATCAGACTGTCGGCAGCAGGTGAGGACCTCGTCGCCGGCGTCAGTGGCGTGACGACGCTGACCGATACCGGAACACCGACGACGGCCGTGGCCTCGCCTGTCGTGCGCCCCGTGGCGCCCGTAGGCGTGAGTGTGACGGTGATCGTACCGGTCCACGTGCCGTTCGAAAGATTGGTCGGATCGGCAGTCAACGTCAGCGTAATGCCGGACGGCGGGAGGAGACCCGACGTCGGTGCGATCGTAATGAAGGGCTGATCGATGCTCGCGGAGAAGTTGACGCTACCCTCCGGCTGTCCGGGGACGAAGATCTGCTGCATGACCTTGGTCGTGCTTCCCACAGGAACGTTGATGTTGGGGTTCTTCTGATCTCTCGGCGGCACGGGCGTGATGACGATACGCACGGCGGTGGAGTACGGACCAAAGATCTGACCGCAAGCGAGGAAGGCGCGCACGCGGTAGAAGAACGGCTGCGCCGACTGCGGCGACGACTTGGTGAAGCTGACCGACACCGGCGTGGTGCTGCCCGGCGTGATCGTCTGCGTCGTCCGCGACGTGAATGCGGCGTCCGTCGCTTCGTCTAGATCGTACTTCGATGCCCCGGAGATTGCTACCCACGTCACGGAGTAGGTCTGGCCCGATGTCGCGTTGGAGACTACGCTGACGACCGGCGCGATTGGTACATTGCAGGTGTTGAACGCGGCGGGCGCCGACTGGAACTGGCCGCAACCCGGAAGCGTGGCCAGAACGAACCACGTGCCGGGACCGTCGACGACATCGACATCCGCGGAGGTCGTGGTTGTTGTGGCGACGTTCGTCGCTGGGTTGCCGTTGGATGAGACGAAGAGATCGTACCGCGCTGCGCCGGAAACCGCGGACCACGAGAAGTGCACGGTCGAAGCGACGGTCGCACCATTCACCGGCGAAATCGGAGTCGGTGCCGCGGTCGCGCAATTCGTGCCGGTCGTGAAGTGGCCGCAGGCGGAGACGGTCGTGAGGCATCCCTGCGTCGATCCTTCGACGCGCCACTCGTAGTCGGTGTTCGGCTTGAGATTGCTGAAGGAGAGTTGTGTTGACAACGTCGTGCCGGCGGGCTTCGTCGTCGTGCAGCCGACTCCCGCGACGTCGAGATAAACGGTGTACATGGCCGAGCCGTTACCAATCCACTGGAAGTTGCCAGCGGTCGGCACATTCGTAACGTTTGGGCCGGGGAAGGTGAGCTGCGGCACAGTCGTGGTGCAACCGATCTGCGTCGTTACGCTCGAGGTGTTGTTCGACATGTTCGTGTCGTTCGTCGTCGACGTCACGGTGGCGGTGTTCGTGACCGAGCCGGGGGTGGCGGCGGAAATGTCGTACGTCGTGACGGCTGTCACGCTCTGTCCGCCGTTGAGCGTCCCGATGTTGCAGGGGAGCGTGGAGCACACGCCGCTCACCTGCGTCAGCGTGAGGCGCGCCGGTGTGGGATCGGTGAGCACGACGCCATTCGCAGCGATGGTGCTGAGGTTCCTGACCACGATCGTGTAATTGATCGAGGCGCCGGACGATACGACAGAGGGTCCGTTCTTCGTCACGGCGACGTCGCTCGCCGCGTTGACCATCGTCGTCACCGAAGACGTGTTGTTCGCCGGATTCGGATCGGCCTGAGGACCGGGCGGTCCGACGATGAGCGTAGCCGAAACTGTCGCGGTGTTCGTAATCGACCCCGTGGCGTTGCCGGCAACCGTGTACGTGCTCGTGATCGTCTTCGTCTCGACCGAATCGCTTAAGAACTGCAGAACGCACGGGTACGCCGTGACGCAGTCGCCGCTGTTCGAAACAAACGTCAGATTCGTCGGCGTCGGATCGTTCACCACCGTGTGGGGCGCCTCCGACGGCCCATAGTTCGTGACCTTCACCGTATATGTAATCGTGCTGCCCGGCACCGCGAGCGAGGGGCCGCTCTTCACCACTGCGAGATCGCTGATCGGCGTAATGCCGTTGCCGATGAAGAACGTGTCATTACCCGGGTTGTAATCGACGTTGCCTTGCAGAACACCATAAAGCTGACTCGGCGGGTAGGAAGGCGCTCTCGCCTGCATGGTGATCGTGTTCGCAGCGCCGGACGCCAGTGGCCCGATCGTACAGTCCTGGAACCCCTGCCCTCCAGTGCACGACGCACCACCTGTTCCCGTGAATGCCAGGAAGGTCGGACCGTAATCGGCGATGTGCAGCGATACCTGCCCGGCAGGATCGGGACCGTGGTTCGTTGTCACGATCGTGTACGTTTGCGTCGCGCCTGCATAGATCGGATCGAGCGCCGCGCTGGCCGTCACACCGACGTCCGCTGCCGCGAGAATCTTCCCCGAAACGGTCGCCGTGTTGTTCGACGACACAGGATCGCTCTCCGGGTTGCTGACCGTGGCGACATTGGACAACGTCGAACCGATTGCGCCGTTGGGATTGACGTCAAGACTAACCGTGAGCACCGCGCCGCTGGACATCGCTCCGATTGCGCAGTTCGCGCCGGTACACGTTCCCTGCGATGTCGTCGCCGAAACGAGCGTGCCGTTGCTGATGACGTTCGAGAGTTGCACGTTCGACGCGGTGGCAGGCCCGTTGTTCGTCACCATGACCAGAACGGTCCTCGTCCGCGTGTGAAAGACCTGCTGCCCCGCGAGGGAAAACGCGAACTCGGTTCTGACTGCGACGTCGGCCTGCGCAGCGAGGGTCTCCTTCGGAAACGCTGCGGTCGTTTGGTAGCCGGCCCGAATGTCTACGGCAGCAAGGGCCGTAAGGATCACCGCAAAGGCCGTTACGACGTTTCTGGACATGAGAACCCCGGCCTCTCGCGGGCGCCTGATCCCGACTCAGACCGATCTCCCGAGCGTGACTCTGCGTGGGACGGCGATGCCTGCCGTGAGCCAGGGTTGAGGTTAGTCGCATCAGGAGGCGAATACAAATGCTGCGGGGCGTTTTTAGAGATTTCGAACGGCTGTGATCGCTGAGTGGTGTAGGTCACTCACGGTCGTCGGCAACAATAGGCTCACTTCTCTTTCGCCAAGGGATCGATCGAGCGGAAGGCCTCGCGCAGCTGCGCGTCGGTCATCTTGTCGAGTTGCGGCATCAGCTGCTTCGTGAGGTCGAGGCCGGCGATCTCCGCTGCGTGAGCGCGCATCCAGGCCACGACGCCATCGAGGGCGCGCTTGTCGGCCAGGCCGTGCGGGTTGTTCGTTCCGATTCCACCGCCGAGGATGCTGCTGGCCAGGGCCGCCCGCGGGGCGGGGGCGAAGGCAACCTCGGAGAGCTTGGCTCGGTACTCCAGATCGGTGGCCGAGGTGGCGAGGTTGTACTTCTTGTCGATGGCGTGACGTCCCTCATGGGCCCAGATCGACGACTCGAACGTGTCGTTGTTCACACGCGCTAGAAAAGCGTTGCGGAGATCGTCGCCAGTCAGTTCCTTCGCCTTCAGTGCGGCCAGGGTCGCGTCGCCGTACTGGCGGCGCAGACGGAGTGTGAGGCCGGGAAAGTCGCGCACTGGCTCGCGGGCGGACCGCTCGTCGTCGCGCTTCGTCTCCTCTTCCATGCGCTGCTCCTGCTCACTCCTGACCTCGGCATCCGAAACGCGCAGCCAGTCCCGCAGCGGCTCGTCGGCATAGAGCGGCCGAACCTGATAGATCGTCGTGGCGTCGGCCCAGCCGCCGTCGCCGCCTCCGCCATCACGTGCCCAGGTGCCGAAGCCATTGGAGACGACGCCGTCGAGCGAAACAAAGCGCAGTGTGGCCGTGCGGCCGTATTGGGAAACCGTCCGTTCCTGGTCGACGGCGCGATGCGCGAGATGGAGGTCGATCACGCCGCCGGTCTTGACGATATTGACGATGGCGCCGAAGCGGCGCGAGAGCTCAGGCAACTCCGCCGCCTCGACGTTCTTGCGAAAGGTTCCAGCGTCGCCCTTGCCGAGTGCGACCTGGCGGTAGTACTCGTCGGCGATCGCCTCGATCCGGCGGAGCGAGGCTTCGTATGCGACGATGTCTGCACCTGCGGTGGTGGCCGTGTGCGCGCAGGGATCGCGAAGGACGAGCACCGCTTCGGGAAACATCTTCGCCTCTGCCAGCGCGAGGCCGAGCGTTGCGCGATCGCCGGCGGTGGCGTCGGCACCGCGCCATGATGCGAAGGGCGCGTCGAGCGGTGAAGCGGCCTCGGGCGCCAGGCGCCAGTACGCGCGGAAAGCCTTCAGCGCTGCCGGACCGTCGTTCGTCATCAACGCAGCGTTGAGGAGCATGCGCACGGGCAGGAGGAACGGCCCGCCTGTCTCGATGACGGTGCCCAGCTCCGTCGCCGCATCGTGCACGAGCGAGTCGTCCTGACACCGCCCGGCCCGGCGGGCACGCCTGGCCGGCTCGATGGCGGCGCCGGCATGAACGAAGGCGGCGTGCATCCGAGCTTCTCTCTTCTTCGCGGCGGCAATGGCTCGCACGGCAAAGGAGCGTTGCGCCTCGAAGTCGCCGAGAAGCTCTCCCTCGAGGCGCGCTCGCTCGATCAAGGCCCTCGCCGCCTGCTCGCTCTCGGAACCGATTCGCGCCAGCGTCGTGCGCGCCGCCGCAGAGTCGTGGTCGACGCGCCACTGGATGTTGGCCAGCCGGAGAATTGCCACGTCACGCTGCTTCGGATCGGGATCACTCTCCGCCGCCTGCTTGTAGAGCTCTCGCGCCCTCGCGAAGTCGTGATTGTCGACGGCGGTTACCGCATCATCGAATGGCGCCTTCGACGCCGCGCCGCATGCGACCGGGAACGTGAGGAGAAGCGCGAGAAACGACGGAAGAAGGACGAGTCTCATTGGACGCAGGGTACGCCGGCAGCAGCGGGCGCGTATTGAACCGGGTTAACCGTTTTTGGTTCCGACGGAATGGTAGAACGCTCTGTCGGAATGAAGTTTGCTTCTTGCAGATCGTTATGATGATCTGTCGGAAGGGATTCTGCTTCCGAGGGAGAGATTCTGGTTCGGAGGAGGAGACTCACGGCCCGAGCGCCGGCGTCTCGCCGGCTGGCCCCGCGCCGGCAGCCAGTCTGATTAGTCCGAATAACGATCGCACCGATCCGACGCCGAGATCGGAGTTTAGTAAGGTGTTTCGGTTCAGTAGTTTAGCGTCGTGCGGACGAAGGCCTGTCACCTTCAATTTCTGTCCACACTGCGGGCATCGCATGCCGACGATTATCGCCCCTATCCCGCACTCCCGGACGCATCACGGCTCGGCTACCAAAACCACCACCGCCGTCGGACTTTGATGAGGTGTGTGGCTGTCTTCCGCGACGTGTGTGAAGAAAGGCGTGCGGCGACAAGTACCACGCCGAGGTAGACAGCCATTAAAGCGCCAATCCCGGGAATGGTAGAGGCCTTATCCAGGCCCAGGATCTTGATCAGAAGAACACTTGGAAGCATGACGGCGACGGCAATGAAGACGGTTTGAACGCGCGATTCAAGTGGGAAGACGGAGTACTGGCGACACTTGGCGCACCGAAACGGGAGATCGCGAAGCCCGAATTGAACGCGAACAGGCTCTCCGCAGTGCGGACAGGGGAGCGTCTGGAGCGGTCGAGATCCGGGGTCCGATGGGAAGGGGGTCGTCACCATCTCCTTCCTGGTCGCTCAACGGACCATGCCTCAGCCGCGTGGCCCGGAACGCGGAATTGTAACGCGCTTGCGATGCGACAATGCAGCGGGGCCGGAGCCTCTGACGACGAGATACCCCCGGCGTGGTTAGTCCGCGAACCCAGAACAATCGTTGCACGAGCGCGGAATGTTCGACCATAATCCCGTCTCTCGCGGTCAAGAAGGAGTGTCATGAATCAAACGTCGTCGCGCCTTCCTATCATCCTCACGGCTGTGCTCATCAGTGCGTCCTTCGCAGCAACAGCGTTTGCGCAGGCCGCTTCCGCGGTCATCACCAAGAGCTTCAACCCCGCGATCGTCGCGCTCAACGGCACGTCCATCGGGACGATCACGGTGACGAATCCCAACGCCGTCCCGCTCACGAACGTTCAGTTCAACGACACCATGCCGGCGGGGATCGATCTCATCACCCAAACCGGCGGCACGTGCAGCACGCTTGCAACCGGGGGAGGCATCTTCTCCATCAATCCCGGCACGGACACCTTCTCCAGCACGTCGAATGTGCTTGCCGCAGGCCAGTCCTGCACGATTACCATTCGTGTGGCGGGGACAATCCTCGGCGCACACATCAACACGACGTCGCCAGTCACTTCCAACGAGGCGCCACCCGGCGCCGCCGGGTCAGGAACGCTCACAGTGGTCAATGACGTGCCGACACTGTCCGGGGGGATGCTGATGGCCCTCGCGGCCGTACTGGCCGTAACGGCCGCGATCAGACTGCGATCGTAGTCAGCCTGAATCGCGGCGAGATCCTGGCAATTTGGCGGGGCATCCGAGATGATTTTCGAACTGCCCTGCTCGCCGCGTGGGGCCATCGCGCAAGCGCATCCGACCTCGTTCGCCCATCGCACAACAAGGAATTGAGTTACGGTTGCTGCACCACGCGCACGGTGACCGTGTCCGATCCCGTTACGCCGAGGGAGTTGGTCACTGCAAGCTTGATGACGTGATCGCCGGTGCCGAGGTGTGAGAGCTTGATCGGTGAGCCTTTGCCGAGGGAACGGCCGTTCGAGCTCCATCGAAGCTGCGATTCCTTGACGTCGTCATCCTGCGGGTCGAATGCATCGCCATCGAGGATGACGTCGTCACCCAACGTGTAGACGCCGTGGTTGGGAAGCTCTTTGATCATCACCTGCGGCGCTTTGGCGGGAACGCGAAACTCCGCACTCTCTGCGGACGCCGCGAGGATGCCGTCGCTCGCCCATACGCGAAGTTTCGCATGCGGACCGCCGGCCATCGTGGCGAAGTCGATCGTTAATTGCTTCTTCGTGAGGTCGCGGCGGAGCACTTCCCATTGGGAGCTCTTGTTCGTGACGTCGGCGTTGTAATCGACTTCATAGACCAACGCATCATTGTCCGAATCGTTTGCGTCCCACGAAATGGTGAGCTTTCCCTTCACGCGCCCTTTCGCTTCGGGCGCGACCTTCTTCAGCACTGGCGCATGCGCGCTGACGGGCAGCTCGCGGAGAACCGTGTTGCCGTGAATGACCCGAAGCTCAGCGATTCCTTTCGGGAACGCGACCACACCTTCGAACGCGCCCCAGGCGAGATGCTTCGGATGACGGCCCTTCGGCGCGACTGGATCGAACTCCGGCTGGATCACGCTCGAAGCGACGATCTTCCCATCAACGTCGACGGCAACGAGCTGGTACTCGCCGGTGGTGTTCGCGATCGCATCGCTGTCGTAGAACGTCCAGCACGGGTCGATCCTCACGTCGTTCCCGGACGTTGCGTTGCGATGGATCGTGCCAAAGCACTGCACGTAGCGTTGCGGCTTCTTCGCGTGGGTGATTTTCGGTTTGGGCGCGAGTTGATCGAAGAGATGGTCGTAGGCGTCCTGCGACGTCCAGAACTGCGCCTGCTTTCCACCCGAGCCCATGTACTCCGCGGAGTCGCCGAGAGCACCGCGCCCTCCGACCTCGTAGGGATGATGTTCGGCAGGGATCCTCGTCGCGCTGACTCCATCGAGCGGCACGCGTCCTGAGGCGCAGGCAACCTCCGGCTCGATCTCATCGCCTTCGTCGCCGTTGTCGTTGACCGACAACGTTGTTCCGCGAAACTCGTCAGGCGCCGGGTTGACGTCGCATGCGAAGCTGCCGCCTTCGTACGTGTCGCCCAGACCATATGTGTGGCCGATCTCGTGCGCGACCGTGCCCGGCGCATCGTCGTCGCTCAGGACGCCGATGTTGGCAGGTTTTCCGTACGTGAAGCCCTGCAGCGTTCCGTTCGGATAGACCTCCGGCCGCGCCTGAATGAACCCGAACACCTGCGTATAGCAGCCTTCTTCATCCGGATTGCCGGCGCACGATTCAGGGACCAGCTTCGAGAGCGCGCTCCAGAGTTGTTCCTGGCCATCTTCGGTTTCGAGGTCGAAGCGCGGATCGCTTGCATCGAACGGCTCGCGTGTGACCCATATGACTTTGTCGGCGGCGAGGGGATAGGTCGAACGGATGTAGTCGGCGAACGTTTTCCAGCGCGAGTCGCTGACCGGCACGATCGTGCCGCCGTAGTTCGCGGTCACCGGCACCGCCAGAATGCGCATCGTGGCGCGCTCGACGAACGCGTAGGTCGTTCCGCGCGTGCTCCTGGTCGCTCCGTTGACCCGCACCTCGAACTCGTAGTTGCCGGCCGCCCAGTTCCCGCACGCGTCGCGAGTCGGACAAAGAAAATCGACGACGCGCGTCGGTGCCTGCCGTGCGATCGGTGGAATGGTCGCGACGAGATGTCCATCGCGCCGGATCGTGGCACTCGTTTTCGACTCGTCGATGGTCACCGCCTCCGCGAGAAATGCGCGGACCACGGCATCCTTCCCTGCGACGAATTTCAAGTTGCCGTTTTTCTGAACGCCGATGGCTTGGTTGATCTCGATCGTGTCGATCACCACGTTCGCAAGGAGCGTCGGCGACACCAGCAGCACCGCACAGACGAGGCGCAACCGAACTGAAGGCATAGATTTACGGTAGCACGGTCGTAATCGCAGACATAACTGATCCGAGGGAAACAAAGCCGAGGCTTGGCCACCAACGCACCGGGCCTTTCGAACTGCGGCTCTCGCGACGATGTGCCGGATTCAGAGAAACCCCTGAAGGAGGCCAGGCCAACCAACCCACAGGCACGTTGCCGGTGGCGCGGCATTGTGGACGATTTTCGAACCGCCGTGCTCGCTGCGGCGTAGACTCCTACCTGCCGCGCCTCTCGGTGTTTTGAACTCTATCTCCATGTTCAAACGGCTTGACGCTACCATCTGCAGCCGGATCTCGATCCGGAACAACTGATCTGAGTTCTGGGAAGGACTGTCATGACGACGACGATTCTAACAACGGGTCTTGCGTGCCTGATCGCAGCGATTGTCGGCGGGGGGTTGAAGGCGTTCGGCATCGAGATCCCGGTGCTTCGATCGGGGAAACGCCAACTTACTCTCGGAGCCTTTGGACTGATTCTCGTATTGGTTTCGACGCTCTCCCGGCAATACAGCAAGCATCCCGAAGAAGGCAGCAGCCGACCCACAGCCGCCGATGTCGTCGACCGAGAAAGCTCGCCGTCTCCGGCACAAAAAGTGGCGCTGCTTTCTGAACTTCATCAGAACGAAAAAACGATCCAAGATCTCCAGAATGGTCTGACGGAGCATGCGGCACAGATTTCCGCACAAGAGGTTCGCATCGACGAACAAGAGCGTCGCCTGAATCGGGGCGAAGGCTCGTCGGAGGAACGAACCGACGCTCAGAAGGCAATCGACGACGCGCGGGCCGCGATCGACAAGGCGCGCGTGGTCGACGCGAAGGCGCGTGAGAACATTCAGGCGTTGAACGAGCGTAACCACCAGATTCAAGAAGCTTTGGCGGGTCACTGATCCCGAACGCGACCTGGAGTGTGAAAAGAGGGAACAGCAACGGTTTGCCGGCAGACCGCAACCAGACTGGTGCTGAGCCCGCTGGCGGAGGAGGTGGGATTCGAACCCACGGTACCCTTGCAGGTACGGCGGTTTTCAAGACCGCTGCCTTAAACCACTCGGCCACTCCTCCTTCGGAAGGCAGAAAGCAGAAGGATGAAGGCAGAAGTGAAAGGCCTTCGGTCCTCCGGGCGGTGAATCGAACGCGGGCTGCGACGGATGAATTTCGAGCACAGACAGGAGTGTCTGTGCCACATCACGACAGCAGATTCACATCCAGCGTGATCTTCAGACGCAGCCTGCGATGCTGGCGAAGCTCCTCCATCGTCAGGTTGAGCGGGACCGTCACTTCCTTGACCAGGCCGTCGGTGGCGCGGCGTTCGGCGGGGGCGCCGAGGTCGGGGAGCGAGTTGAGGATGCCCTCGGGGAGCGGGATCTCGATCGACATCATCGGTACCTCGGTTGGTTCGCTCAAAGGGGACAGGGCCGACGTCGAACCGCGCACCGAGATGCCCGATGACGATGGCGGCGGCGGCGCGGGCATCGGAGACGGGTTGGAGAAGTAGTCCTCGAAATCGTCGAACGGTTCGGCGGCCTGCGCGGGCTGCGGGGGCGAAGGTGGCGGGGAGCCGATCAGTTCCGACGGAACAAGTGGGATGTCTTCGGCGCCGCTGATGTCGTCGAGCGCGAACGCCGAGGCGGGAGGTCGGGATGGTGCATCGGCGAAGACATCGTCCTCATCCCATAGCGAATCGTGAGGTCTCGGCTCCTGCGCAACCGCGGCATTCAGGATCTGGATGTCGCGCTCGATCGGCTCGGAGCCTTCCAGCCCGTACTTCTTGACGAGGTGGGCCAGGACCAGTTGCGTGATCCCCTTCAGCGTCTCTTCCACGCCGAGACCCGTCGTCGCCACCGACTCGAAGTGCGGAACGCCGAGCTTGTTCACCTCGGCGTCGATCGCCGCAACCGGCAGCGCGTTGGGCAGATCGCGCTTGTTGAATTGCATCACCAGCGGAATCTCGCGGATGCGTACGCCCTGCCGCTTGAGGTTGTCCTCGAGGTTCTGCAGCGACTCGAGGTTGGCGTCGGTGGCGTGGTCCTGGCTGTCGGCGACGAAGACGATGCCGTCGGCCCCCTTCAGCACGAGCTGCCGCGTGGAGTTGTAGTAGACCTGCCCCGGCACCGTGTAGAGCTGCAGCTTGGTGCGCATGCCGCGGATCTTGCCGAGGTCGAGAGGGAGGAAGTCGAAGAAGAGCGTGCGATCCGTCTTCGTGGCCAGCGAGAGCATCTTGCTCTTGTTGTTCGACGGCAGCGAGTCATAGACAAACTGCAGATTCGTCGTCTTGCCGCAGAGACCCGGACCGTAATAGACAATCTTCGCAGTGATCTCTTTGGTGGCGTAGTTGAAGAGGACCATGGAGTCCGGTGAGCGTAGCGAAGGGGGATAGAGGAGTCAAACTTGGGTGTGGCTCAGGGTTGTCGGTTATCGGTTGTCGGTTCTCGGTTGCGGTCTGATAACGGACAACCGATAACCGACAACCGGCAACCCGAAGATGTGACAACTCCGACTCCCACCCCCCACCCCCATCCCGTATCATGTCGCGCCGCGGAGGTGCGAATGTCCAGACGTTTCCTCTGTTTTTCGAGTTTCCTCCTTCTTTTTCTCGCCGCGTGGCCCGGCTTTGCCGAGGCGCCGGGCGTGTATGCGATCACGGGCGGAACGATTCATCCGGTCAGCGGACCGGAGATCACGAACGGCGCGGTGATCATCCGCGACGGCCTGATCGAATCGGTCGGCAGCGCCGTGGTCATTCCGCTCGATGCCACGATCATCGACGTGAAGGGGGGCCACATCTACCCCGGCCTCATCGACGCCCAGACCTCGCTCGGATTTCCGAGCGCCAGCGCTCCGCGGCGGCGCGGAGGCGGAGGAGGAGGCGCGCGTACTCCACCCGCGGAGCCACTGCCGGAGACCGGTCCGGCCTTTCTCGCCTTCCGCGAGGCCAAGCTCTCGGACGATGACGTCGAAGCGAGGCGCGCCACCGGCGTGACCACGATCGTCACCGCCCCGGCCTTCGGCATCTTCAACGGCCAGTCGGTCGCTCTCAACCTCGGCGACGGCGGGACGATGGAATCGCGCGTCATCCGCAATCCGGCCGCGCAGCAGATCTCCTTCAATCCCCGTCCGGCCTGGACCTACCCCGACTCGCTCATGGGTGTGATCTCGTACATCCGCCAGACGCTGATGGACGCGCAGCAATACGCCGCGGCGCATGCGATCTACGACAGAAATCCGGCCGGCTACAAGCGCCCTGACGAGAGCCCGTCACTCGACGCCCTCGGCGCCGTCCTTCGGCGCGACGTGCCGATCGTCTTCGTCGCCGACAGCGACCTGATGATGCGGCGCGCCGAGGCCATCGCCAAAGAGTTCAACGTGAAGATGATCATCTCCGGTGTCCGCCAGGGCTATCGCATGGCCGACGAGTTGAAGTCGCTCGGAGCGCCGCTGCTGGTCTCGACGAAGTGGCCGGTGTCTCCCACGTCGAAAGAAGATCGCGAGGAGCAGCCGTTGCGCGTCATCCGCGACCGCCAGCTCGCACCGACCACGCCTGCCGTTCTGGCGAAGAACGGCATCCTTTTCGCGCTCGTCAGCGGCGCGGGAAAGACCGGCGACTATCTCCCCGGCATCCGCAAGGCCATCGAGAACGGCCTCTCCGCCGACGATGCCCTGAAGGCGACCACGATCAACCCCGCCAGGATCATCGGCATCGACCGCCAGCTCGGCTCACTCGAGCGCGGCAAGATCGCCAACCTCGTCATCACCGACAAGCCGATCTTCGACAAGGAGTCGAAGGTGAAGCGGATCTTCGTCGACGGCCGTGAGGCGAAGATACCTGCCGAGGATGAGAAGAAGAAGACCGGTGGCGCAGCGGCGACGGCAACGGGCGTCGACGGCACCTGGAGCTTTGTCGTCAAGTCGACCGCGGGCGACGTCAGCATCTCCGCCACGCTGCACGTCGAGAACGGCCAGATCAGCGGCACATTCTCCGGCGACCGCGGCGCGGGCGACATCGGCAACGGAACATTCGACGGCACCACCGTGCAGTTCTCCATCGCCGGCCGCGGCAAGGAAGAGGCAGGCGACTGGGTCTTCCACGGCACGCTGCACGGCGCGAACATGGAAGGGACGGTGTCGACGACGCTCGGCACGTTCCCGTTCACGGGGAGCAGGAAATGAAAAGGCTAAAAGACGTTATCGGTTGTCGGTTGTCGGTTGTCGTGGATCAGATTTCACGCTCCGACTCCCGGTCCAAACCGATAACCGACAACCGACAACCACTCCTCGCGCTGGCGTTCCTAATGATCGCAACCGTCGCGAGTGCGCAAGACATCGTCATCCGCGATGCCACCATCCTCACCATCACGCACGGAAAGATCGAGCACGGATCGATCCTCGTTCACGGCGGGAAGATCGCCGCGGTGGGGACGAACGCGCAGGTCACGGCGCCTGCCGGAGCGCAGGTCATCGATGCGGCCGGCAAGTTCGTGATGCCGGGCATCGTTGACACGCATAGTCACACCGCGGTCGAAGGGAGCGTGAACGAGATCTCGCTTCCGAACACCGGCATGGTGCGCATCCGCGACGTGCTGAACAACGAAGACATCGACGTCTACCGCCAGCTCGCCGGCGGAACGACGACCGCGCTGGTTCTGCACGGCTCTGCCAATCCGATCGGCGGACAGTCGCAGATCGTGAAGTGGAAGTGGGGACATCCGGTCTCGGAGTGGCCGATTGCCGATGCTCCTCGCACCATCAAGTTCGCCCTCGGCGAAAACCCGAAGTCCTCAAACTTCCGTCCGCCGCCGGGCATCCCCGCGCAGTATCCGCAAACGCGCATGGGCGTGGAGGAAGTGATCCGGCAGTCGTTCATCGACGCGAAGGACTACACCGCACGCTGGGACGAGTACGAAGCGAAAAAGAAGCGCGGCGAGAACCCCATCCCGCCCCACCGCGACATCCTGATGGAGACGATGGTCGACATCCTCAAGGGCAAGATCGACGTCCATTCCCACTGCTACCGCTCCGACGAGATCATGATGCTGCTCAACGTTTCGGACGAGCAGGGCTTCAAGATCCGCGAGCTGCACCACGTGCTCGAAGGCTACAAAGTGGCCAGGGAGATCGCCGCGCATGGCGTCGGCGGCGGCACGTTCATCGACTGGTGGGGATTCAAGGCCGAGGCCTATGACGCCATTCCGTACAACGTGACGCTGATGACGAACGCGGGAGTGCTGACCGCCGTCAACTCCGATTCGGACGAGCTGGCCCGTCACCTCAATCAGGACGCGGCCAAGGCGATGAAGTACGGCGGCATGTCGGAAGAGGAAGCACTGAAGCTCTGCACGCTGAACGGCGCCAGGCTGCTTCGCCTCGACCACCGCCTCGGGTCGATCGACGTCGGCAAAGACGCCGACCTCGTCATCTGGACCGGCCATCCGTTCTCGACCTACTCCCGCGTCGAAACGACGCTCGTCGACGGCGAGATCCTCTTCGACCGCCAGCACGACCTGGCCATGCGCAAAGAGATGGCCAAGGAGAAGGCGGATCGTTTGAAGAAGGAAGCGGACGACGAGGCCAAGAACAAGAAGTCAGGCCGGCCCGGCAAGAGCGACGACGAGACGAAGCCGGAGGTGACTGATGAAAACTAAGCTCTTCCTCGCGGCGATGCTCGTGGCATCGTCCGCCTTCGCCCAATCGGTCATCATCAACAGCCCCGGCAAGAAGCCGCTGGTGGCCATCCGCAACGCCACCATCGTCCCGGTCACCTCGGCGACGATTCCCAACGGAACGGTCGTCTTTGACCACGGCGTCATCACCGCCGTCGGCGCGAACGTGGCCATCCCCGCGAACGCAACCATCATCGACGGCACCGGCCTCTTCGTCTATCCCGGCCTCATCGACAGCGGCTCGCACGTCGGCCTCGAGGAGATCAGCGCCGTTCCCGGCACCGTCGATACCGCGGAGCTGGGCGACATCAATCCCAACGCCCGCGCCGAGATCGCCGTCAATCCGCACAGCAACGTCATCCCGGTCACACGCGTCAACGGCATCACCACCGTCGTTACGGAACCCGAGGGCGGCATCATCTCGGGATCGTCGGCGATGATCCAGCTCGCCGGCTGGACGCCGCAGGAGATGACGCTCAAGGCGCCTCTGGCGATGCACATCCACTTCCCCCGCCTGCGCAACAATTCGTTCGACGAAGTCCCGCAGGACGAAGAGGCGGCCAAGGAAGCTGCGAAGAATTACACCAAGCAGATCGACAAGCTGCGGGATGTTTTTAAAGATGCCCAGGCGTACGCGAAGGCAGCCACGGCGCGGACGAACCATCCCGACATCAAGCGCAACGACCGCGACGTGATCCTGGAAGCACTGGTCCCCGTCATCGAAGGCCGCGAGCCGGTGGTCATGCACGCGAACCTCGAGCGCGACATCCGCGCCGCCCTCAAGTTCGCCGACGAGTTCAAGCTGAAGGTGATCCTCGCAGACGCCGAGGATGTGGCCCGGGTGATCCCCGAGCTGAAGTCGCGCAATATCCCGGTGATCCTCGGCCCGATCCTCTCCCTCCCGCCGCGGGAAGACGATCCGTACGACCTCGTCTTCACCAACGCCAAGACGCTGAACGACGCCGGCATCCCCTTCGCCATCCAGTCGCAGGACGCGCACAACGCCCGCAACCTGCCATACAATGCCGCCGCTTGCGCCGCCTTCGGACTGCCGAAGGATGTGGCGCTCCGCTCGGTCACGATCGCCCCCGCCCAGATCTTCGGCCTGGCCGACAAGATCGGATCGTTGGAGACCGGCAAGCTGGCGAACATCATCTTAACGGATGGCGATCCGCTGGAGATCGTCACCCATGTTCGCCGGCTGTTCATCGGCGGGGAGGAGATCACATTGGATACGAATCAGACGTTGTTGTGGGAGAAGTTCAAGGCGAGACCGTAACGCCGGCGCGAAGAGCGTTGTCGGTTATCGGTTGTTGGCTGACGGCGGCAGTTCCTAAACCGCGATCAAGCGAGAACTGACATCGCGCAAAGATGCAGGATCCCAACCGACAACCGATAACCGATAACCGACAACGCGCGTGAAGCGCGCATATAATGCCCCCAGTTCTTTCCCAATTTCCTCTGAGTCAGTGAACGGGAAGCCGGTGTGATGCCGGCGCGGCCCCCGCCACTGTGACCGGCGACGACTCGCACCACGACAAGCCACTGCATCTCCTGATGCGGGAAGGCGGCGCGACGAGGATGACCCGGAAGCCAGGAGACCGGCTGGCTCGGAACCCACTTTTGATCGGCCTTCTTCGGAGGGAAGGAGTCGTCATGAAGCGTGTTCTCGCTGCGTCTCTGCTATTTGTCGTTCCCGCGTTCGCTCAGTCCACCCAACAACAACCCACCAACGCATCACAAACGATCGAGGCTCAGATCGTGGTCACCGCCTCGTCTCTGCCCGAAACCGTGCAGGCGACGCCGGCCGCGGTCACCGTCATCACGAAGAACGACATCGACGAACGCGCCGCGCGCGACGTCGCCGACGTCCTTCGCGAGGTTCCCGGCCTCATCCTCGCCCGCAGCGGATCGCCCGGCAAGGCCACGTCGCTCTTCACCCGCGGTGCGGCATCGACGCAGACGCTGGTGATGTGGAACGGCATCGTCCTCAACAACCCCTACTTTTCGGGTTACGACTGGGGGCGCTTCTCCACCGCCGGCGTCGAACAGATCGAAGTCGTCCGCGGCCCGTTCTCCGCCCTCTATGGTTCTGAGGCTATGGCCGGAGTGATCAACGTGATCACGGCGCCAAGGATCAGCGGCGTGCATGGCGACTTCGAAAGCGGAAGCCATGGTCTGCGCAACGCCATGATCGACGCCGCATTCGTCAGCGAAAGTTTGACGGCAGCCGGCACCTACGAGCACCGCACCGACGACGGTTTCAATCCGAATGACGACTCCCACCAGAACAGCGGCGGCGCGAACCTCAAGTGGTCCCCATCCGATGCCTTCTCCCTCGGCGCGGCCGCGCGCCACACTTCCTATAACCTCGGCATCCCCTTCAACACCAACGCCGACGGGACGGCGCTCGTCCCCAGTCTCGACCGCCGTCAGAACGGAACCGAAACGCAGATCGCCGTCCCCGCCACGCTCACCCTCGGACGTTTCATCACCGATCTGACGCTTTCCGACAATCACCGGGTCGACGACTTTCACGATCCCGCCGATCCCTTCACGACGTCGACCTCGACCGACGCCAAGACCCGCCGGGCCCGCCTGACGACGCGCTTCGCCACGCCGGTGGGCACCATCGTCGCCGGCGGCGAATACGACCACGACGTCGTCAACGACGTCACCAACTTCGGCCCCAACTTCCTCGACAAGCGCCGCACCGACCATTCGTACTTCATCGAAGACCGCTACTCCCATCCCATCGGACCGACGTCACGCTTCGAGCTGAGCGCCGGCGTCCGCAGCGACCATTTCGACGTCTTCGGCTCGCAGACCTCCCCGCGCATCGCCGCCGCCATCGTCACCGGCACCACGAAATGGCGCGCCGCCTTCGGCCGCGGTTTCCGCGCCCCATCCCTCGGCGAGCTTTACTTCCCCTTCTTCGGCAACCCGAACCTCAGCGCCGAAAGCAACCGCAGCTACGAGATCGGCTTCGACACCGCCATCGGCCGCGACGGTCTCTTCTCCCTGACCTGGTTCAACACCCGCTACCGCAACCTCATCACATTCGACCCGGTGACTTTCATCTCCCAGAACATCGGCCGCGTCCGCAGCGACGGACTCGAGCTCGGCGCCACGCAGCACGTCAGCGCCAACGTCTACACCGCCGTCAGCTACACCTACCTCCACCGCAACGAAGACGAAGCGACAGGACTGCGCCTGCTCCGCCGCCCCAAGCACTCCGGATCGCTCTCCGCCGGCTACCGCACCGGCGCCGTCGACACGAACCTCGCCCTGCTCCACACCGGCCAACGCGACGACGATCTGGCCGTGCTGCCGTTCACGCGTACGACGAACCGCGCCTACACGACCGTCGACCTGAATGTGCAGTACCGGCTCTCGCGTCTCACGCCGTTCGTGAAGATCGAGAACCTGGCGAATGCGAAGTATGAGGAGGTCGTGGGGTACGCGTCGCCGAGCAGGAGGGTGATCCTTGGTGTGAAGTTCTGAACCGACCACTGGCCGTCTAGTCTGCAAGGGTCGTCGAAGGCGGCGGCCCTTGTCATCCCTTCTCGCATCGTTTGACGTCGTCTTTGAGCGTCGAAGAAGAGTCCGGGCTAAACTCCTTATCGAGTTATGGTCGAGTGGGACGACTTCGGATACGAGCCGGAGGTTGAGCGCCAGCCAGATGCGTATGAGGCCTCCGCGATCGAGACGCTCGGTGAGTTCTTCGAGAAAAACGATTCGAACGTCTTCTTCGGCAACCAGCTCGCGGTGCAGAACGAGGACAGGTTCTTTCATTGGATTACGCACCGCGCGATCGGGGACTTGATTGGAGCCGGGCTACTTCTGACCGAGACCCGGCAGCTCGCGAGTGGAAGCAGCATCAAACTCGTGTGGCATCGGCGGCATCGCTATTACAGGAGAGATGCGCGGCGGGTCGTGGAGCTTGTTGAGGAGTATGGCAGCCCGAGGATGTGCGAGGCGATCGGTCTGAACGGCGAGAACATGGTTCTCGGCGGCTTCGCGCGGAAAGAGTTTGTGATGCGCGGGCAACACACACGAACGTTCCGTGGCGTGGAGTGGACAGCCACTCAGCACAACCTCGACTTCATCTTTGAGCGGGATGGGCGCGCGTACGGGATTGAGGTGAAAAACACCTTGTCCTACATGACGCAAGAGGAGTTCCTAACGAAGATTGGCCTTTGCAGACACCTCGGACTCGTGCCGGTGTTCGCGGCTCGCATGCTTCCGAAGTCGTGGATCAGCGAGCTAATCGACGCCGGCGGGTACGCGATGATCATGAAGTATCAGCTCTACCCGTGGACGCACGCGGATCTGGCCAACCAGGTTGCGAAGGAACTCGGGTTGCCAATCGGCGCGCCGAAAGCACTCGCGGACGGCACGATGACGCGTTTCGAGAAGTGGCATCTGAAGAATTTGTGAATTCGAGAAGCCATTCACGTGGAGCTAAAGAGATGTTCCTTACAGGTCAACAGGTTAGCGTGTACCTCCATGAATACGTCGTGTCTATCCTTCCCGGTGACTGTCTCCGGCTGAGATGAGGCGTAACTTGGCGGCAGTCGGAACCCTCACCCCGGCCACCCACCGCCTCTGCGAACCTCGGTAACACCGCCGACAGTTCCTCCACATGCCACATCGCCCGCGCTGTGCTAGAGGCTCGCTTGGAGTCTCAGGATAGAGTTGCCCCATGCGCCTGCTCTACCTCGGACCGCCGGACTTCGCGCCGCTTTCGATGCTGCACGAGTACGCCACCGACGGCGACGCCGAGATCGTGCTCGTTCACCCGCGCGCCGGAGCGCGGCTTCGCGAAGTCTGGCCGCGGATTCCGAGCGTGAAGTGGGTGCACGCGCTCTCCGCGGGCGTGGAGAACCTCCTCTTCCCGGAGCTCGACGTCCCGGTGACGAACGGCAGGGGGATCTTCGCCCCCGCGTTGGCGGAATGGGTCCTGGCCGCGATCCTCCACTTCGCCAAAGACATTCCGCGGCTGATGCGGGTGCGGCGATGGGAGCCGTTCAACGTCCAGCGCATCGAAGGGCAGACGGTCGGCATCGTCGGCTACGGATCGATCGGCCGGGCGGTGGCGGCGCGATGCGCCGGCATGCGCGTGATCCCGTTCTCGCGCCGGCAAGGCTTGCTCGACGAGTTGCTCACCGAGTCCGACTACGTCGTCGTCTGCGCGCCACTCACCGAATCGACGCGCGGACTGGTCGATCCGCGGCGGATGAAGCCGGACTCAGTGCTCATCAACGTCGGCCGCGGCGCCGTCGTTGATGAAGCAGCGCTCCTCGCCGCGCTGGAGTCGCATCACCTCAAAGGCGCCGCGCTCGATGTCTTTACCGCCGAGCCCCTCCCACCCGACCACCCGCTGTGGGCACTCGACAACGTGCTGCTCTCCCCGCACTGCGCCGACCACACCGACGACTCGCACGAGCTGGCCATGCGCTGCTTCCTCGAGAACCTCGCTCGATTCGAGCGGGGAGAGGCGTTGCTGAACGTGGTGGACAAGAGCGCGGGCTATTGACCGTCGGCGGCTGGTTCTCGCCTCCCTGGGCCCGCGCGCGTCTCGCGCGCGCTGTAACGCAGATTGAGATCCCGAATAACTCCAACCTTTTCCGATGCCCGAGTGGATCATCCGAAGTTTCGAATTCGCGCTGATCCGGAACACCTTTGACGAAGAACCATCCGCAGATGACGCAGATGAACGCAGATGGGTGCCGGTTTTTATCTGCGTACATCTGCGACATCTGCGGATGAGCCTTTCTTAGCGCCTCCCTTCTCGCGCTCCTGTGACATACGATGTCTTCGATGTCTGAGCCTCAGCGCTTCGACCCTGTTGCCTTCCCGCACGATCGCCCCGTGCAAGCGCGCATCGAGCACAGCGACCGCGTTCAGACGCTGAACATCGACGCGGAGATCCTGGCGTCCGAGCTGAAACGGGCCATCAAAGGAGAAGTCCGGTTCGACGATGGCGCGCGCGCGTTGTACGCCACCGACGCCTCCAACTATCGCCAGGTCCCGATCGGCGTGGTCGTTCCGCGCGATGCGGAGGACGTCATTGCCACCGTCGCCCTGGCGCGCAAGCATGGCGCGCCGATCCTGGCGCGTGGAGGGGGGACGTCGCTGGCCGGGCAGTGCTGCAACGTGGCGGTGGTCCTCGACTTCTCGAAGTACATGCATGGCATCCGCGAGCTGAGCGCCGAGGAGAAGTACGCGTGGATCGAGCCGGGGATCATCCTCGATGACCTTCGCAACGCGGCCGAGAAGCACACTCTTACTTTCGGGCCCGACCCGGCCACCCACACCCACTGCACGCTCGGCGGAATGATCGGCAACAACTCCTGCGGCGTGCACGGGCTCATGGCCGGCAAGACCGTCGACAACATCGACGAGCTGGAGATCCTGACGTACGACGGCGTGCGGATGCGCGTCGGAGCGACGAGCGAAGCCGAGTTGGAAAGCATCACCGCCGAGGGGGGAAGACGGGGCGAGATCTACGCGGGGATGAAACGGATTCGCGACACCTACGGCGATCTCATTCGCGCGAAGTATCCAAAGATCCCGCGGCGCGTCTCCGGCTACAACCTCGACTCGCTCCTCCCCGAGAACGGCTTCAACGTCGCCCAGGCGCTGGTCGGCAGCGAATGCACCTGCGTGGTCGTGCTCGAGGCGAAGTGCCGGCTGGTCTACTCGCCGCCGTCGCGCACGCTGGTCGTCCTCGGCTACGACGACATCTACCTCGCCGCGGACGACGTGCCGCGCCTGCTCGAATTCAAGCCCATCGGGCTGGAAGGGGTCGACGACCGCCTCATCGCCGACATGAAGGCGAAAGGGCTGAACGTCGACAAAATCGACCTGCTCCCGAATGGGAGAGGCTGGCTGCTGGTCGAGTTCGGCGGCGAGACGAAGGAAGCGTCGGACGGCTACGCCCGGACGATGATCGCCTCGCTGGCGTCGTCGCCGTTCAAGCCGTCGCACCGTCTCTACGACGACAAGAGAGAAGCGAAGATGATCTGGGCGATCCGCGAGTCGGGCCTCGGCGCGACGGCGTTCGTCCCCGGCAAGGGGCACTCATGGGAAGGGTGGGAGGACTCGGCCGTCGATCCGAAGCACCTCGGCAAGTACCTCCGCGAGCTGCGCGCCCTCCTCGACCGGTATGGATATATCGGATCGCTCTACGGCCACTTCGGCCAGGCCTGCGTCCACACGCGCAATGACTTCGATCTCGAGACCGAGCCGGGCATCGCCAGGTTTCGTGCTTACATCGATGAAGCCGCGGACCTCTGCATCAAGTACAACGGCTCGCTCTCCGGCGAGCATGGCGACGGCCAGTCGCGCGCGGCGCTGCTGCCGAAGATGTTCGGCCCGGAGCTGGTGCAGGCCTTCAACGAATTCAAATCGCTCTGGGATCCAGAGTGGAAGATGAATCCCGGCAAGGTGGTGATGCCGTATCACCCGACCGAGAACCTTCGACTCGGCAGCGACTTTCATCCATGGTCGCCGGAGACGCACTTCCGGTTTCCGCAGGATGACGGCCGCATCGACCGCGCCGCCTTGCGCTGCGTCGGCGTCGGCAAATGCCGGCGTCTCGACGGCGGAACGATGTGTCCGAGCTTCATGGTCACGCGCGAGGAGGAGCATTCCACGCGCGGCCGCGCCCGTCTGCTCTTCGAGATGTTCGAAGGGAAGACGATCCCGGCGAGCTGGAACAACGAGGCGGTCAAAGACTCGCTCGATCTCTGCCTGGCCTGCAAGGGATGCAAGGGCGACTGCCCCGTCAACGTCGACATGGCCACGTACAAGGCGGAGTTCCTCTCGCACTACTACGAGAAAAAGCTGCGTCCCGTGGCCGCGTACGCGATGGGCTGGATCTACTGGTGGGCGGGCCTGGCGCAACTGGCTCCCGACCTGGCGAACGCGATGATGTCGCTGCCACTATTGAAAAAGCTCGCAGGCGTTGCCTCGGAACGGCAGATGCCGAGGTTCGCGAAGACGACATTCGTCGAACAGTTCAAACGTAGGTCGGACTCTCAGTCCGACGGTCGGACTAGAGAGTCCGACCCACGTAAAAGGGTCCTCCTCTGGCCCGACACCTTCAACAATCACTTCCACCCCGGAACCGCCAATGCGGCGTCCGAGGTGCTGGAAGCGGCGGGATACGAAGTGATCATTCCGCGCAAACGACTCTGCTGCGGGCGTCCTCTCTACGACTGGGGCTTCCTCGGCATGGCCAGGAGCCTGTTGCGCGAGACGATGGATGCGCTGCGGCCCGAGCTCGAAGAAGGGATCCCCATCGTCGGACTGGAGCCGAGCTGCGTCTCGGTCTTCCGCGACGAGTTGCCGAATCTCTTCCCGGCCGATGAGACCGCGGCGCGTCTCTCGAAGGCCGTGAAGACGCTGCCGGAGTTTCTGATCGGCGAAGGGGTCGAACTGCCGAAGCTGCGCGGCAAAGCGCTGGTCCAGGCGCACTGCCACCACAAAGCGGTCCTGCACTTCGACGACGAAGAACAACTGCTGAAGAAGATCGGACTCGACGTCGACCATCCCGACTCCGGCTGCTGCGGCATGGCCGGCGCCTTCGGCTTCGAGGCTGACAAGTACGAGCTCTCGATGCGCATCGGCGAGCGCGTCCTGCTGCCCGCGGTGCGCGAGGCCGCCCGCGACACGATCATCATCGCCGACGGTTTCAGTTGCCGCGAACAGATCGCGCAGTCGACAGGGCGAGAGGCGCTGCACGTCGCGCAGGTGCTGCACATGGCCATGCAGAAAGGGGCGGCGGGGGAGTTGCCGGAGCGGTCGTACGAGGAACAGCCGGCCAGACTCGACGGACGAAAGCTTGCCTGGAAGGCGGCAGGGATCGCCGGCGGCATGGCGTTGCTGGCGGGGGGCGTGGCGCTGTTACGGAGATGGCGGAGACGGAGCTGAAGATCGAAATTCGATGTAGAGATTTTCCGCGCTTCTCCCAAACAAATTGCTGTCATCCTGAGCGGGCGAACGGGGTCGTGGTGACAGTGATATGAGTACCTTTATGCCCCCCTACCCTCCCATCGCCGACTACGCCGCCATCGGCTGCACGCGCTCTGTGGCGTTGATCTCGCGCGGCGGGTCGATCGACTGGCTGTGCTGGCCGCGGTTCGATTCGGCGTCGGTCTTCGGGCGCATTCTCGATGCGGAGAAAGGCGGCTTCTTCGCCATCCGGCCGTCCGTCGAGCATCAAGCGACGCGACGCTACCTCGATGGGACCAACGTCATCGAGACGACCTTCACGACGGAGAGCGGCGTGGCGCGGATGCTCGATCTGATGCCGGTCTTCACAGAAGAGGAGAAGCAGAAGCGACTTACACCGTTTCGCCAGTTGCTTCGCCGCATCGAGGTCATCGAAGGAGATGTTCCGATCGAGATCGTCTACGCGCCGCGTCCCGAATACGGGCGCATCACGCCGCGGCTGGATGTGCGCAGGGACGGCGTCTACTGCGCGTGGGGAGCGCGCGTCCTCAACCTCCGGAGCGATTGCAAATTCGCCGTCGACGAAGGGACGGCGACATCGCTCCTCACACTCCACGCCGGCCAGTGGCGCATCTTCGCCCTCGGCTTCGACGAGGATACGCCGGCCGTCCTCCCCTGCATCGGCGATGAGGCCTCCGCGGAGATCGAGCGGACCATCGCTTTCTGGCGCACCTGGTCGTCGCAACTGACGTACAACGGGCCGTATCGCGACCTCGTCCTCCGCTCCGTGCTCGTGCTCAAGCTGCTGACCTACGCCCCGAGCGGGGCCATCGTCGCCGCGCCGACGACCTCCCTTCCCGAATTCATCGGCGGCGTGCGCAATTGGGATTATCGCTATTCCTGGTTGCGCGACGCCTCATGGACCGTCTCCGCGCTCTACGACTGTGGTTTTTCCAACGAAGGGGCGGCCTTTCTCGACTGGCTTCTCTACTCGACGCGCCTGACCCAGCCGCATCTGCAGATGCTCTACGACGTCTTCGGCGAAGCGAACGTGCCGGAGAAGATCCTCGATCATCTCGACGGCTACCGCGGCTCGCGCCCGGTCCGCATCGGCAACGCCGCCCACTCCCAGTTTCAGCTCGACGTCTACGGCGAAGTCCTCGGCGCGGTCGAGGAGGCCACGCGCCGCGGCGAGACCCTCGACCGCGACGTGCAGCATCTCCTCCGCCGTCTCACCGAGATCGTCTGCAAGCGCTGGGAGGAACCGGATGCCGGCATCTGGGAGAAGCGCGGCGAGCCCCGCCAGCACGTTCACGGAAAAGTGATGGCCTGGTCCGCGCTCGATAGCGCGCAACGCATCGCCAAACGCTGCCAGATGACGATCGACGATGCTCACCTGGAGAAGGCGAAAGCGGACATCAAGGAAGCGGTGCTGACGCACGGCTTCGATGCCAAACGGAACACGTTCACCGGCATCTTCGGCGACGAGGAGGTCGACGCCAGCCTGCTCTTCATTGCCCGCGTCGGCTTCATCGATCCGACCGATCCGCGGATGCTCGGCACCATCGACGCCATCCGCGCCGACCTCGGCCACGACGGTCTCATCTACCGCTACGACAGCCGAAAGACCGAGGACGGACTCCCGCCCGGCGAAGGGGTCTTCCTGGCCTGCACCTTCTGGCTGGTGGAAGCGCTGGCGCTGGCCGGCCGCGTCGAGGAAGCGCGTACGCTCTTCGACGACGTCATCCGGCATGCCAACGACGCCGGCCTGTTCGCCGAGGAGATCGACGCCGGGAGTGGGGAACTGCTGGGCAACTTTCCGCAGGCGCTCTCGCACATCGCCATGCTCAACGCCGCGATGCATATCGAGGAGGCGTCGCGGAAAGGAAAATCGGAGCCGCGCGCTCAGTAAAGCGCGTAGAACGTCCCCAGCATGGCCCCGTACATCACGTGTGCGAACAGCAGCACGAACGGCGTCTTCGACCCGTAGTTCCTGACCAGGAACCCCGGCGGCTCGAGCAGCCGCGTCGGCTCCGGCCCGCGAAAGTCCGACACCATGCGCGGATGGATGCCGGGAAGAACCGGCAGCACCACCACCACGATGAACATCCCCTGCGCCGCACCGAGCGTCGCCCCATACCACCACGTGGCCCTGTGCAGGTTCTCGAAAAAGAGCCCGTAGACGATGGCGAACATCCACCCATTGGCGAGATGGAACACGAGCCCGACCACCCTGGCCCGGTCGCGGTTGGGCGTAAACATCGTCCCGATGATGAACGGGATGTCGATCCGCGTCAGCCCGAGCGACTGCCCCGCAATGGTGAGACTGGTCAGAAGGACTGTGGCCGCGAAGCCCCAGAGGAGGATGGAGGGAAGGTTCATGGAGGGATGACGTGCGGGGAGCGTGCCGAGTCCAGCCGTCACGGCGCTCGAAAACAACCAAGCGTCGAAATGAAGCTGGAAAGCGCAGGAGACCGAGGGCGGTGCGATGCATCCTGTCTCTCTCGCACCACGCCTGCACTTGAGCTCCGATTGACAAAAGGCCCCGAGTTAGAATTGATATACATATGCAAGCGCAGGGGCCAACTACGGTTGCGCGTCGAAGTCCGCCGGAAGCTTTTGCCGAAGCCGAGCGCCGGATCGCCGCAGCCAAAAGCGCAGATCTCACATTTCTCGATCTGACGAACCTCGGCTTGATTCGGGTACCCGAATCGATCGTCCACCTCCCTCAAATCAAAACACTTCTTCTGTCAGGAAATCGCCTTACTGAACTCCCGGATACATTAACCAAGCTGAATCAGATTGAACGTCTTGATGCCGACCGAAATCGGCTTACTGTATTGCCGGAATGGATCACAACATTCGCTAGGTTGGCGGAACTAGCTCTCTACGAGAACCGACTGACGTCGGTGCCGGATTCGATCGGCCGACTCGAACGACTTCAAGAGCTCTTGCTGTCCCGTAATCAACTTACTTCCCTCCCACAATCAGTTTGGCAGCTCCGCCGACTTTCTATTCTCAACGTTGCAGCGAATAAACTCTTGGCAATATCCGACGGGTTGGCTCAGCTCACAAAGCTGCGAATACTAGGAGTAGGATCCAACCTACTGTTGACGCTGCCCGACTCATTTGCTCAACTCAAGCGCTTACGCGTACTTAATGCTTCATACAATCTTCTTACGATATTACCAGAATCGATCTGTGAACTAGCGTGTCTTGAATCTCTCACCTTGGAGAACAACCACCTAACCTCACTCCCTACCTGTATCGGAAAACTCACACGACTTCGGAAGCTCAATCTCGAAGGGAATGGTCTCGCGTCCCTACCGGAATCACTTCGACACCTGGAGTCCCTCGAAGCATTGTTGCTGCACGATAACCAGCAATTGCTACTCCCAGCATCCATACTGGGTCCTGACGAACGACAATTGGCCCATGCGAAGGCGGAATTTCAGAATCCACGCCTGATACTCGACTACTACTTCCGCACTGTCGATGATCTCAAGAGGCGACCCTTGCGCGAGGCGAAGTTGATTCTTGTCGGACGAGGTGAAGTCGGGAAAACATCACTCGTAAAACGGCTGGTCGAGAACAAGTTCTCCCGCCGAGAAGATCGTACTCAAGGAATTCGGATCACGCAGTGGCCTCTCGCCGTAAAACGAGCCGAGGAAGTCCGGATGCATGTCTGGGACTTCGGCGGTCAGGAGATCATGCATGCCACTCACCAGTTCTTCCTGACCGATCGGAGCGTCTACGTGGTTGTGCTGGATGGCCGCGGGGGGCAGCAGGAAGCAGAATCCGACCACTGGCTGCGCATCGTTACCAGCTTCGCTCCCGCGTCGCCTGTGCTCGTCGTGCTCAACAAGATCCGCAAGGATCCGTTCGATCTGAACAGGCGTGCATTACAGGACAAGTATTCGCAAATCAAGGCTTTCATCGAAACCGATTGCGACAATACCAACGCGAAGGCGCAGCCTGGCGCAAAAGGTCTGGGCATCGACGAACTGCGCAAGGCAATCGCTCGTGAAACGAATCAATTACCGGATCTGCGCGCGGCGTTCCCGGCCGCATGGTTCGAGATCAAGGAGGAGCTATCGACGACGAAGAAGAACTTCCTTGCGTTCGAAGAGTACCGCGCTATTTGCGCGAAATACGGCGAGCATGACGAAGGCGCTCAGGAGAGTCTGGCCACGCATCTGCATCGCCTTGGGATCGCCCTGAACTTTCGCGAGGATCGGCGGCTTCGCGATACCCACGTACTCAATCCGCACTGGGTCACCGAGGGGATCTACAGGCTGTTGAACTCCGCTCGGCTGGCAGCGGCGAAGGGGGAGTTGCGTGTTGGTGATTTGAAGAAGGATCTGGATCAGACCCGATATCCCGAGAAGATGCACCAATTCCTACTCGATCTGATGGAGAAGTTCGAGCTCTGCTTCAGCTTTCCAACGGGAGGCAGATATCTGATCCCTGAGTTGCTCGATCCGCAGCAGCCGAAGGAATCCGACAAGTTCGGTCCGGCCGGTTGCCTCAATTTCCAATACCACTATCCCGTGCTTCCAGCCGGGTTACTTCCGCGCTTCATCGTGCGCACCCACGTCCTCAGCGAAAAGCATCGCTGGCGTACCGGGGTGATCCTGAACTTTGAAGGGAACACCGCTCTGGTGAAGGCAGACCTGCAGGAACGCCGAGTCTACATCTCCATCGATGGGCCGGTCGATACGCGCCGACGGATGCTGGCGATGATCCGGGAGGACTTCGAGGCAATCCACAGCGACATTCAGCATCTCAATCCCGCGGAGATGGTTCCGCTGCCGAATCACCCTCAGGTCGTGGTGCCCTATCGAGATCTGGAGGTGCTGGAGAGTAACGATGCCGATGCGAAGTGGCAACAGGTCATCGATCGGGATGTGGTCGTGCTGCCAGTGCGTGATCTTCTGAACGGTGTCGACCTCGGCCCGCGATCACCGCGGCTTGGCGACGACGACCTTGGGCGTCTGGTCCGAGGCCGCTCGGGCGAGGGGCCGCTGCTGGTTTTCTACAGCTACGCGCACCTCGATTCGAGGCACCGGCTCAGCCTGAAGAAGCATCTTTCGCCGCTCCGGCGACTGAAGTTGATCACCGACTGGTACGACCACGACATCGATCCGGGCGAAGAATGGGCGGAGGAGATCTCGCAGAAGCTGAACGAAGCCGACATCGTGCTGCTTCTGATCAGCGCGGACTTCGTCGATTCGAACTACTGCTATGACACCGAGCTCGCCGAGGCGATGAAGAAGCATGAGGCAGGCACGGCAGAGGTCATTCCGATCATCGTCCGGGCGACGAACGCCTGGACAAACTTGCCGTTCGGCAAGCTGAACGCGCTTCCCGACATGGGCAAGGCTATCCCGAAGTGGCCGACGCACGACGAGGGGTGGACGAACGTCGCCGCCGGGGTCGAACGAGTGGCCAGGCAGTTGTTGGCGCGACGGACCGGTGTAAAGTTTCACTGAGTCGCCGCCGACGTGGTCGTCAACGCTTTTCCGCGAAGTTCGCGTTTTCCCCGCGAAGTTCGCGCCTCTCTCCGTGAAGTTCACGCCTTTTCCGCGAGATTCACGCCTTTTTCGCGAAGCTCGCGACCTTTCCCGCGAGGTTCACGCCTTTTCCGCGAAGTTCGCGCCCTTTCCGTTAAGTTCGCGTTTTTTTCGCGAAATCCGCGTTTTTTTCGCGAAATCCGCGTTTTTTTCGTGAAATCCGCGGTTTTTCGTGAAGTTCGCGATAGTTGGCATGAGTAATGCTTAGACACTTCCGAATTTTTATGTCAGAGATGCTGATCGGAGCCGCCTCGGGGAAGAACGCGAAAACGTCGCGGCGGCCCGCGGTGCGCCTGAAGGGGCGGGAATCGTGGCGTCGCCTGTTTCAGCGCGGCCGGCGTAACCTCAACTCCGCGCAGGGTTTCATCGGCATGGCGCGCCAGATCATCGAACGCTGCGAGACGATCGCGCTGGAACACCCGATCAAGGCGGTGCATGAGATGCAGCGCGTGACGGGGTTGCTCGTCGAAGCGGCAGATCGGCTCGACCGTTTAGGAAATTGTATTCGTGATACGTACGACCGTATCGCCGAGGCACCGGCATACGCCGGAGATGCTCCCGAACGGATGATCGCTGACCTTCAGAGCTGGATCGAGACCGGCACGAAGCTGGCCCTGCTCGGGAACCAGTTCGACAAGTCATTCGCCGAGCTGATCGAATACGCCCAGAGTGGCAACGCTCCGCTCGATCTCTCTGAACTGATCAAGAAACGCGTCCATCCGGTTCCGGTCCTCGCCCGGTATCCGGCGCCGAAGGTCCTGTCTGTCGAGAACGATCGTATTTTCCGTATCCATGTCCGGCGTCAACGGCCGTCCAGCCTGGCCGTCGCCGAAGCTCCAAAACGGGTCTCCCGGGGCCGCGCTCCTCCACCTGTCTCAATCTGCTCGCTCTGATCACTAGCAGGTTTGAGAAAGGAAAAAGGAGGACATATGTCCGACAATAGTGAAGTGCCCGTTACATCCACGCAGCAGCCTTACGCTGATTCCGCGCTGGCGCGCATCGATGAGGTTCGCGTCATGCGGGAGAAGATCCCGAATCTGGTAATCCCGGAGACCAAGCGCGCCCGGTCACGGCTGGCAAATGCCGCATCGGTTCCCAAGGAGTTCGTCGAGCTGGCGACCGTCGCGGTCAAAAGCAAGCCGGTGCTCGTCCGGGCATCGGGTCAGGATCTGGCGCAGGACAAGGATCTGAGCAATTTCGCCGAGGCCTACGGGCCGGTGGCCGACGAGCTGGAAGCGCTGGCTTCCTTCGTCCGTCACAGCGTAACTCTGGCCAAGAATAAGGTGGGGAGTGAAGCGCTCACCACCTACATCCTGGCCCAGCGCCTGTCGAAACGTCCCGAGACGGCAGATCTGCTTCCGCATGTCGAAGACATGACGAAGGCCCTCGGCCGTGGACGTCGTAAGGCGAAAGCTCAGCCGGCACCCGCTCCCGCGCCGGTGACACCGACGTCATCGACGAAGTGAAGCGGTAACGTGCAGTAAGCCCCGCGCGGGCGCGTCCGAAGGCGCGCCCGCGCATTTTGTGTAGCGGCAACGTAGATGAGCCATTAGGGAGAACCATGTGGCACAGACACTCTTGTCTGTGCCGGGTCTCGCCATGACTCAGATCGCAAGCCCTCAGCGGCAGCGGCTTCGGCCGGCAGGCACAGACAAGAGTGTCTGTGCCACATTGGTCCCTGGCTTGCGGCGAACGGTGCTCTGTCACTTCAACGGATGCGCCTCGGTGTTGAAGACTACCTTGTCGAGATCGAGCACGGACTCGGGGGCGAATAGCAGGTAGAGGTATTTCAGCGTCTCGGCGAGGAAGTAGCTCGGCATCAGGTCGCCTTTTTCCATCGTGACCACGCTCTTGAGCGTCGTGTAGCCGGCGTCGGTGCGGCAGTGAGTTACCAGGGCGTCGAAGAACGTCTGGCCCATCATCAGGTAGCGGGGGTCGTGGGTGGCGTGGTGGAGGTAGTAGGCCGACTCCATGATCTCGGGACGGAGCTGGTAGCCGGGCTCTTTGACGGTCATGGTCCGGTAGTCGAGGACCTCCGGCTCGATGCCGTGCAGGGTCCACATGCGGAAGCAGGACTCCTCGAGACGGCGTCCGCGTTGGACGTCGCCGCCGAGGACCAGCACGGCGGGGAGGAAGGCGTGCAGGGCGCCGAACTCGGAGGCGGTGCGCTTGCCGCTGTCCATGTTCACCTCGCCGTACCAGAAGCCGGACGGCGCTTCGTCGGCGAGGTGCTTGTTCAGCGCGGCAATGGTGGTCTTCCACATCGAGGCGCACCCGCTGTCATTAAAAAGCCGGGAGCACTTCAGGAGGTACTCGTAATACGAGTCGATCCCGCCGCCGACGTGGCTGGCCTTGCTGACCCAGGCGCCGGTCTCGACGTCGATCTCCTCGCCGGCGAGATCGAGCTTCGAACGGCGCTTGTACAGCTCGACGATGGCGCGCCTGGCCTTGGCGAAGTAGACCGGCTTGTGCGTCAGCTTGCTGAGCGTCCCGAACTCGAGGATGAGCGTACCGATCTCGGCGGGATTCGATCGCGCGCCGGAGGTCTTGCCGGTGCGCAGGTTGACGTACATGTAGGACATGCCGGTCGGCGAGTTGAACGCCGGGAGCAGGCGCGTGCCGAGGTCGTCGGCGAGGTGGAGCAGGCGCGGGTCGCCGGTCATCTCATAGCCGGAGAGGAGCCCGCCGAGGAGACGGATGGTCACCTCGAAGACCTTCACGGAGATGTCCTTGTCGAAGGAGAGACGCTCGACGATCAGCGTCTTCGCCTTCTCCGCTTCGTCCTTGAAGCCCATGAGCAGCAGCGTGTCGAGCGAATCGACCGGGGTCATGAGCAGCGACTGGCCGTACCAGTCGCGCGGCTGTTTGCTGATCGGGCGCAGCTCATCGTGGCCCCAGGCGTATTGTTCGTAGGCCTTCCACGAATGGAGAAATTCGGCGCGGACCTTCGCGGCCATGGCCGGACGGTCGACCGGCGCGGCGAAGAGCGACTGCGCGGAGAGAAGGAGCACGGCGGCGGCGATGGATACCCTCATGGGGCGCGAGTATAGAGGTAGGTTACGAAAGGCCATCCGCAGATGGCGCAGATGTACGCAGATTAAAACCGGCTTTGCGGCACGCCGCCGTCGTCGCGGCAATCTCGTCAAGAAAGCCTTAACCACAGAGGCACAGAGAAAAACTCATGGGCCTCTGTGTCATCTGCGTAATCTGCGGATGAACGGTTTTCGCCATTCACCGGCCTCCCACCACCGTTCGCCGGTAGCTTGCAGACATGCCGCGTATCCCTTCGTATCTTGCCGCTGAAGCTTGACGAAAGGATTCGCTCATGAATGTATCGATCACTCAGAACCAGCCGCCGGCAATGCAGGGAACGGGGGCGAAGATCAGCGTGAAGCTGATCGTCGGCATCTTCTTCACTCTTCTGGGCGTGCTGCTGACGCTCGACAACTTCGATTTCGTTTACGCCGCCGACATCCTCCCCTACTGGCCTCTGGTGCTTGTGGCCATCGGCATCCTGAAGTTGCAGGAACGCCGCAACCGGACCCTGGCGCTCTTCGCGATCGGGGTGGGAGCACTGCTGATCGTGTTCAACAACGACTGGCTGCAATTCTCCATCTTCGACTTCTGGCCGATTGCCCTGATCTTCGGAGGATTGGGGATGGTGGCCCGGGCCTTCGGATTTCGCCTTTCGGACTCGCCGGGTGAGCCCTCTTCGACGATCTGGGCCATCTTCGGTATGCGTAAGGAAAAGGTCACGGCGCGGAACTTCGCCGGCGGCCGGATCATCGCCTTCATGGGAGGCTGCGAGCTCGATCTGAGGAAGGCGGACATGGAACAGGGTCCGGCCGAGATCGAGATCATCGCGGTCTGGGGCGGCATCGAGATCAAGGTCCCCGAGGGGTGGGAAGTGATCGGGAACACCGTGCCGATCATGGGGGGAGCGGAGATCAAGACGAAAGGCGCGCCGGGCGGCCGGAGGCTGATCGTCAACGGAGTGGCCATCATGGCCGGAATCGAGATCAAGAGCGTGCCCGCGGAGGCGATATGAACGGCCTTCGGCGGCGCATCGACGGCGATCAGATCTTCTGGGGGTTGTTACTGTTCGCGGCCGGAACGTTTCTTCTGCTCGGCCGTCTCGGCATCGCCGACTTCTCCTGGACCCTGCGCAGGTTCTGGCCGCTCATCGTGGTGATCATCGGAGTCTCGAAGTTCTTTCACCGCCGGTCGGTCTGGGGAGGTCTCTGGATGATCACGCTCGGGGCGTGGCTGGAGGCGGTCACGCTGCACTTCCACGCCTTCACCTACGAATCGTCCTGGCCGTTTCTTCTGGTGGTTCTCGGCGCCGGCATCATCGTCAGGACCATCGTGGGACCGGCGCGACGTGGGAACGCCGACGACGACGAAGAAAGAGAGAGCAATCATGTTTGACGATGATGATGACGAACGGCGTCGCTTCCGAGCCGAGATCCGTCTTCACGCGCGCAAGCGCGGCGACAATCCCTGGGCCCGGCTGGTGTGGGGCCTGGCCATTCTCGCCGCCGGCGTGATCGGATGGCTCGACCACACCGGCGATCTGCACGCCATGGACTACCTGCAATGGTGGCCGCTGGTGCTGATCGCGATGGGGCTGGCGCACCTGCCGCAGCGGCAGTGGGTCACCGCGATCGTGCTGACCGCCGTCGGTCTGATGTTTCTCCCGGCGCTGCCGTTCCTGCCTCATGTCCACCCCGTCGCGATCCTGGGCCTGTTCCCGCTGCTGATCAGCGTCGGCGGCGTGGCCCTGATTCGCCAGGCGTTGTCGCCGGCGGCAAAGAACGCGTCAGAGACGAACTCCTTTCACACGGTGGCGGTCATGGGCGGCGTAGTCCGCGGTGTGGCGTCGAGCGATTTCGCCGGCGGCGATGCCGTGGCGGTCATGGGCGGCTGCCAGATCGATCTCCGCGACGCGAAGATCACAAGGGAAGCGGTGATCGACGTGCTGGCCTTCTGGGGCGGGATCGAGATCCGCGTCCCGCGCGGATGGCGGATCGATAACCAGGTGGTGGCAATCCTCGGCGGCATCGTCGACAAGACGGAGCGGGATGTCCCCGCCGGCGCGCCAACGCTCATCATCCGCGGCAGCGTGATCATGGGCGGCGTCGAGATCAAACATCCGAAGAGGTAAATCATGGCTACGACGACACGAAGAGCATTGAGCCGCGGCGCTCTGGCCCTCTACGCGGTGATGGCCGTGGCCGGGGCAGCGACGGCAAGCTCGGTCTTTTTCCTCTGGGCGCGAGGGGCCTCGGCGGGCCTGGCGATCGCGGCGGCGCTCCCGCCGTCGCTCCTGCTCGGCTTCATCGCCCTGGCCTCGCGGTTCCTCTGCAGCGCGCTGCCGCTGCGAAGCACCTCGCGCATGTCGATCGCCATCGCCCACGCCGGCTCGGCCGCCGCCGGGAGCGGCTTGTGGGTCTGGACCTGGAAGGCGTGGGTGCCGGCGCTGAACCGCCAGGCCAACGCGGTGCTGACGCCCGATTACTCCGTCCTCTTCGGCCTGGGCGTCCTTCTCTATCTGGCCGCCGTGGCCGTGCACTACCTCTTCCTGGAGATCGAGGCGCTTCGCGAGGCGGAAGAGGAGGTCCTGCGCTATCGGTTGCTGGCGCGCGAGGCCGAGCTGCGGGCGTTCAAGGCGCAGGTCGATCCGCACTTTCTGTTCAACAGCCTCAATGCCGTGGCCTCGATGTGCGGCTCGCGTCCGCTGGAGGCGCGGGAGATGGCGCAGCGCCTGGCCGATTTCTTCCGACTGATCCTACGACTCGGCGCGTTGGAGCGGATCACGCTCGCCGAGGAGATCGACCTCGTCGACCGCTACCTGGCCATCGAAAAGGTACGCTTCGGCGACCGGCTCACGACACACATCAACGTCGATGAGGAGGCGTCGCGCTGCATGGTGCCGCCACTCCTCCTGCAGCCGCTGGTGGAAAATGCAGTCCGGCACGGCGTGGCCTCGATGGTCGAGGGAGGGACGATCGATATCGTGGCAACGCTCGAGAATCACATGCTGCGCATTCTCATCGACAACCCGGCCGATCCCGACCGCGCCGACGTTCGCGGCGAAGGGATCGGCATCGAGAACGCCCGAGGACGGCTGAGCGCCGTGTCGGAAGGGCGGGCCATGCTGCAGGCGCGCGAGGCGGAAGGGCAATTCCGCGTCGTCATCGAGTTGCCGCGATGATCCGGACCGTCATCGTCGACGACGAACAGCCGGCGCGCGAGCTCCTGCGCGAATTCCTCTCCGCGGATGAGGACTGCGAGATCGTGGCCGAGTGCGCGAACGGCTTCGAGGCGGTCAAGGCGGTGGCCCAGCACGATCCCGACCTCCTCCTGCTCGACATCCAGATGCCGAAGCTCGACGGCTTCGAAGTGCTGGAGCTGCTGGACCGCTCGCCGATCGTCGTCTTCGTCACGGCACACGACGAGCACGCGCTGCGCGCCTTCGAGGTCCACGCGCTCGACTACCTTCTCAAGCCGCTCTCGCAGGAGCGGTTCCGCCAGGTGATGGAGCGCGTGAAACGGGCCGCGGGACATCACGATCGGCCGCTGCTTACGGGAATGGCGACGTCACTCCGCGCCAGACCGTTGCAACGGGTGGTCGTGCGCGGCGACGACGGCGCGATCCAGGTCGTACCGGTTTCGCGCCTCGACTACGTGGAGGCCGCCGATGACGCCATCCTCATCACCACCGGTGGCGTCAAGCTGCGCAAGCAGCAACCGATCGGCGAGCTTGCGGCGCAACTCGACGCCGACCGCTTCGTGCGCATCCACCGCGCCTACGTGGTGAACATCGAGCGCATCGAGAAGATCGAGCTCTACGCCAAAGACAGCCGCGTGGCCATCCTGCGCGATGGAACGAGGCTGCCGGTGAGCAGGAGCGGGTACCAGAGGCTGCGAGAGTTGTTGTGAGCGACCCCGAAAAGCTTTAACCACAGAGGCACCGAGATCACAGGGGTTCTTTTTCTCTGTGTCCTCTGTGCCTCTGTGGTTAGAGGCTTCTAATCACACGCCCGCGTCAATGAATCCCCTCGACTGAGTCAATCCGCCCCTTCCTCCGCGTCATTTCGCACCACCATCGACACCCCTCCTCTCGGAACGCGCCATGGCACGTCCGTTTCTCTACTTCGGACTCATCAGTACATCGGAGGCGATATGAAACGACTCATGCTTGGGGTAGTCGCTGTTCTTCTATTTACAGGAAATGCCGGCGCGCAGACGCGGCGGAATGCCGTGGGACGGCCGGATGCGGTAACGCCGTCCGCCGGCGATGCGCTGGCTGGGCTGACCACGGCCCAGCGCTCGGACTTCCTCGACGGCCTGGCGGACTTCCGGTCGATCGAGACCGTGAGCGACGGCCTCGGCCCGGTCTTCAACGAGCGCTCGTGCGCGGCGTGTCATAGCGTTCCCGCCACCGGCGGCGGCAGCCGACGCACCGTGACGCGATTCTCGCGGCGGACGAACGGCGTCTACGATCCGCTGACGGCTCTCGGCGGATCGCTCATGCAGGATCACGCCATCGGACCGCCCGACGGCTCACCGCACAGGTTCAAGCCGGAGTCGGTTCCGGCCGTCGCCACCATCATCGTCCACCGGCGCACGCCACCGCTCTTCGGACTGGGCCTCGTCGACGCCACGGCAGATGCCGACTTCATCACCATGGCGCAGACGCAGGCAAATCGAGGGGATGGTGTCGTTGGGCGGGTCAACATGGTCGACAACATCCGCGCGGGCATGAAGACCGTCGGCAAGTTCGGTTGGAAGGCGCAGGTGCCGACCCTGTTTCAATTCTCCGGCAACGCCTACCTGAACGAGATGGGCATCACCACGCCCGACTTCCCGAACGAGAACTGTCCGCAGGGCGACTGCAGCGAGCTGTCGTTCAATCCGGCGCCCGGCATCAACGACGACGGATCGGGTCCGGTGCTGCTCAATAATTTCATGACGCTGCTGGCCGCGCCGCCGCGCGCGGCGCAGACGGGTGACACCGCGGACGGCGAGGCGACCTTCGATCGCATCGGATGCACGGCCTGCCATGTGGCGACGCTGCATACGGGACCGAGCGCGGTCGCCGCGCTCGATCGAAAGAGCTATCACCCGTACTCCGACTTCCTCCTTCACGACATGGGAGCGCTCGGCGATGACCTCGAAATGGGGAGCTCCACGGGACCGGAGATGCGCACCGCGCCGCTTTGGGGCTTGCGCTTCATCACCACCTACCTCCACGACGGCCGCGCCACGTCGCTCGATCAGGCCATCATGGCGCACGACGGCCAGGCCCGCGGCGCACGCGACCGCTACGCCGCTCTCAGCCCGGCGGACAAGGCGAAAGTGATCGCGTTCCTGAATTCGCTGTAGCGTCAAAATTCATCACCACAGAGGCTCAGAGGACACAAAGACTCTGGGCCTCTGCCGCGCTCTACGCCGGCCCGACCGACAACCGACAACCGACAACGCGCGGACGCTGAAGTCAGTCAGCTCGTCCGCGCAGATTGTCGAGCGCCCACGCTCCCGGTCCTTGCGCTGCGATGTAGAGGAACAGCCAGCAGTAGAGGATGGCCGGCTCGCCGCCGTTAACCGTTGGCCAGAAACCGTGGGGCGCGTGACCGAGGAAGTAGGCGAAGGCCATGAGGCCGCTCGTCAGGAAGGCCGCGCCTCGCGTGAAGAGCCCGATGGCGATGAGCGCGCCGCCAACGAGCTCGATCGGTGGACCAGATCAGCGCCTTCGGCACGCCCGGCGGCAAACCGCCGAAGGCACCAAAGAGTTTTTGCGCGCCGTGGCAGACGAACATGATCCCCGCCAGGATCCGGGTGATGCCGAGAATCCTCGGCGCCTGTGATCTGAATTTATCGATCATCGACATGGTCAACTCCTGCTAGCGGGGGCCGGGAATCGGGAGTCGGGAGTCGGGAGTCGGAGAGAGTAAGTCCGGATACGACAACGCTGCCATCTCCGACCCCCGACTCCCGACGCCCTGAAACGCGCGTCGAAGATGCGCGTCGCGAAAACGCACGTCAAGAGACATTTGCGGGTAGGGATTCGATCCTCTGCGTTCTCTCCTGTAGCAGGGAGTCGGAACTTGTGTATAACCCCCCTACTGCCGTGAACGACCACCACTGCACGCTCCTGATCGTCGAGGATGACGAGAAGCTGCAGGACATGATCAGAACCATCCTCTCCCGTCAGGCGACGTCGATCGACGTCGCCTCGGACGGCGATGAAGCCATCGAAAAGCTGGCCTCGCGCAGATACGACATCGTCATCCTCGATCTGATGCTGCCGAAGAAGAACGGTCTGATCGTCGCAGAAGCCGTTGCGGCACTGGCCCACAAGCCGCGCCTCATCGTCCTCTCCGTAATCTCGCGTTACCTCAGCGACCGTTTCCCCGCCGGCACGCTGGTCCTGCAGAAACCGTTCGAGATCGACAAGCTGGCGGAGACGGTACGGGGAATCCGCGCGGAGTTGCAGACGTCGGCCGGATGACGCATCACGCGCTGCCTCGTGCTGCCGCGATCACGCCGGCCACCGTCGATGTCAGCGTGGCCGCATCCATCGGCTTCTTGAGATACGCGTCGAAACCTGCCGCAAGCACGCGGGTGCGATCCTCCTGTCCGCGATAGGCGGTGGCGGCGATGGCTGGCGTGTGGCGTCCTGCGAGCGCATCGCGGCGGCGGATCTCCGCGATGAGGCCGTAGCCGTCGACCTCGGGCATACCAATGTCGGCGACGATGATGTCGATCGTCAATCGCTCCAGCGCGCCCAGCGCTTCCGTCGCCGACGATGCGATGGTGGTCTCGGCGCCGGCGCTGGAGAAGATCACTTCCGCGAGCTCGCGGGCGTCGGCCTGATCGTCGACGAAGAGAATGCGCACGCCGGCCAGTTCCGCATTCGGTTTCGAGCGGGTGGCGGAAACGAAGCTGGCCGAGGTGGACACCGAGGGAAGCTCCACGACGAAACGGGCGCCCTGGTCGTGGCCGTCGCTGAAAGCGGCGACCGTGCCGCCGTGCCCTTCGACGAGATAACGGACGATGGCCAGACCGAGGCCGAGGCCGCCGTGCGCGCGCGTCGTGGAGGCGTCAGCCTGGCGGAAGGGCTCGAAGACATGCGTGAGAAATTCGCGGGCGATCCCGCGGCCGCTATCGGTCACGATCAGCCGGATCGTGCCAGATGTGATCTCGAGATCGACCACCACCCTCCCACCCGGCGGCGTGAATTTGATCGCATTCGTCAGGAGATTCCAGATCACCTGGCGCAAGCGGTTCGCGTCGCCGAGGACCGTGGCGGCCGTGGTCGTGCCGGATGCGATCAGCTCGATCCGTTTCGCGGCCGCGGCCACCCGGACGGCAGTCAGCGAATCGGCGACGAGCTGTCCGATCGAGACCGGCTGGACGTCCAGACGCAACTTCCCGGTCGTCACACGCGAGAGATCGAGAACGTCGTCGATGAGCTGCGCCTGCGCCAGCGCGCCGGCGCGGATGCTCTCGACCCCGCGGGCCAGCTCTTCCTGTGTGACGTCGTCGCGGCTGAGAATGCCGGACCAGCCGAGGATGATCGTCAGCGGCGTGCTCAACTCGTGGGAGAGAATGGCCAGGAACTCGTCCTTGGCGAGATTGGCTTTTTGCGCGTCGTCGTAAAGGCGGGCGTGCTCGATGGCCATCGCCGCGCGGCGCGCGACATCCTCCACGACGCGCGTGTCTCTCTCCGAAAGGACGCGGCGGGAGTGACTCATCGCCAGCGTGAGCGCACCCAGTGCCCGGTCACCCGACACGACGACGAGGGGAACGATCAACGCGGAACGAATGCCGGATGGGTGCAGCGGATCCGCCGCGTCAATGTGCTCGAGCAGCCGCGGAATGCCGGTCGTGATGACTTCGCGAACGAGGCCGCCAAAGATGTCACGCGCGGCATCCATGTTGCCGGCATCGTCGTGCTCGATCGCCAGGCGCTCGTACAAATCTTCGCCTGTCCGCAGATCGACGAAACACCAGTCGGCGAGGAGCGGTACCATCCGGCCGGCGACGCGCCCCAGAGTGACGTGATAGTCGAGCGATGACGCGAGAATGGCGCTGGCCTCGGCCATGAACGTCGCGGTGCGCTCGGCGCGTTTGCGCTCCGTCACGTCGAGCATCGCCCCGATCATCCGGATCGGCGTGCCGTCTTCCGACCGGGCGATGTATCCCCTGTCGAGCACCTCGGTGAAGCTGCCGTCGGCGCGCTCGAAGCGGTATTCGTCCGTCCACGACGAGCCGCCCTTCTCGATGATGCCGTTGATGCCGGCGACGACGCGCTCGCGATCGTCGGGATGCAGGTGGCTGTCCCACCACTGCAGCCGGTTGTCGATCTGCTCGGGTGCATAGCCGAACATCGACTGGAGCGCGTCGTTCCAGACGATGGTTCCATGCTCGGCGTCCCAGTCCCAGATCACGTCGTTCGTGGCGCGAGCGACCAGTGCGTAGCGCTCATGAGCCCTGCGTACGTCCTCCGCCGCTTCTTCGATGCCGCGCTTCTCTGTGATGTCCTCGACCACCGCGATGGCGAAGTCGCCGGCAGATTCATGGACTACAGTCACCGTGACGCGTCCCCACACCTCGGCGCCGCTTTTGTGGAGATAGCGCTTGTCGATCGCGTACCGAGTCCGCCTTCGGGCCAGGAGATCCTGAAAGAGAGCCGCGTCCGCATCGTCATGCGTGATGTTCCGCTCGTGGAGTCCCAACAGCTCTTCTTTCGCGTACCCGAGCAGATCGCAAAACGCGGTGTTGGCGATGACGATGTGCCCGCGCGAGTCGAGGACGACGACCCCGACGCCCGCCCCTTCGAGGACGGCAGCGAGCAGGCCGGACGATTGGGTCGTGGGACCAGTGGTCACAGTCCGATTATGCATCCGTGCCTTCGTTGTTTGTGCGTCACGAAGAATTCACATCGCAAAAACAGCTCGGTGAGGACCAAGGCGGAGATCATGGTCTATCTCAAGGGATCATTCGCCGCGCTTCACGAGGCGATTGCAACGATGGACGACGCGACCGCGGTAACGGTGGTCAAAGGCGACAAGCACAATCCGATCTGGTTCGCGATCGATGCGGTTGCACACTCATTCAATCACTACGGCCAGCTCGGCGAATACCTCCGCATGAACGGGATCGTTCCGCCGGCCAGCCGTTGAGATATCACCTCGGACCTGCCGCGGCGTCGCCGAGAAATTTACGTCCGCGCAGTTCACCCCATTCGATCATCGATCTGCGGTCGACTTCTTTCATGTACGCGGCCTCGAGGCTGCCCGGTCGGGGCGTGGCCTCATTCATGGACGACGCCGGTCCGACGTAGAGCCACGCATCCGTGTATCGGGCCGGAGGAACGCCGTTCGAATCCGGTTTCTTGCCGAGCCGCGTCCCGGCGAGGTCGTAGAGCGCCGGCTCCGAGGGATCAGCAAGTCTGAGCGAGACCTCATCCGGATCATCAGGGATCAGGTGATGGATCACCACGTAGGTCGATCCGGGATGCCGGCGCTCGACGAGCGTTGTGGTGTTCGCATCTCCGGTGCGCGTACCAAGTTTCGCAACGTGGTTTCCGCCAAGAACGACGAGCGCGCGGCGATTGCGCGCGATCACGCCATCGATGACATCGGCGAACGAGACGTTGTTATCGCCGAGAGCTGCCCAATCGTCGTGCGTCTTGATGCTGTCCCAATCGATCGCGGAGTCGCCGGCGAGAACGTGGAAGCGGCGATTGGGAGGCAGGGTCCTGTTCACGTCGCGAATTGCCGCCAGCCACTCCGCGTAAATCGGCGACTCCCATGACGCGACCTTCGTCGTATCACGCCAGATGCGGCGCACCTGCTCGATGGGAACGTCGTCGCCGGAGATGTAGCGGTCGAGCAGCGGCTGATTGCTGCGGCTTGCGAACTCGATGACGATGTCGTGAACCGTCTGCTGAAACGACGGGTCGCGGACAAGCCGCACGTAGAAGTCGCCCATCTGCCGGAGGCCGTGACGCCACTCGCCGATGATCACGACGGGGTGTTTCTGAAATGCGGCGACGATTCCCTCCACGGCGCTGACCGGATGAGGATCGCCCAGCAATTGCACGATCCCGACAGCGATCCCGCCGCGCCAGCTCAGCGGTTCATGACCTCCGGCGATCTCCGAGTAGCGAATGTCGTAGCCCTTCGCCGTGAGCACATCGCGGAAATGGCGGTTCGCGTCGAGAATGCTCGGTCCGTTCAGCGGCGTCGGTCCGCGCTCGAGGATGCCGGCCTGCAGAACGAACCGGATCGGCAGTTTGGGCGAGGCCTCGTACTGCCGCGTAAGCCACTCGTGCTTAGGATTGTCGCGCGTTTTACCGGGCCAGAACGCGCCCGATTGCGAGAGAACATTGCCGAAAATATCGGATCGGCGGAAGGCGAAGTAGGCGCTGGCCAGGCCACCAATGCTCGAGCCGCTGACGATCGTCCGCGAGGGATCGGACGTCGCACGCCACTTCTTCCGAACGAGCGGCACGACTTCGTTTGCCACATAGTCGAGGAAACGCGAATCGTTGGACAGCTCCAGGTTCCGATTCGGCTGCGGTAATTGACCGATCAGGACGAGAAGGACCGGCGGGATCCTGCCGGCGGCGAGAAGGTTGTCGACGATCGTCGTCGCCGGGACATAGTCGGCAGAGGCGTAGCCGAGACCGTCAAAGCAGATCAGCAAAGGATAGGGCGCGGCGCGGTGCGGATCGAATCCCGGCGGCGTGTAGACCCATATCTGACGCTGCTCCTTCAAAACGCTGCTGTCGATGCGCTCTTCGTGGAGAGATCCGGCGGGCGCGCCAGGCCGTGGCGTGATCCACGGCTGCGGCGGGGCATCAGGGAGCTGCAGTGCGGACGGAAACATGTTGGGCGCCCTCGGCGCGTCGTGCGGGTTCAGAGGGTCAGCTGCAAGCGAGCCTCCGTCAGCCGCGAAGCCGTAGCCCAGCCGCATGTCTTTCCGCAGCAGGTAGGTTTTGTACCAGAGGTCGGTGTCCGGCAAACGGGTCATTCGATTCACGTTCGGATCACGGCCTTCGATCAATTGACAGTCGAGAACGACCGCCTTCGTCGAAGCGCTGCCGCGATAGACGAACGTGACCAGCACGTGCGCAGGATCGTTCGGCACCGCTTCGATCAGCGGCGCATGTCTGGTCTTCATCTCCGTCCAGAACCTGGCGATCGCCGAGGCGTTACCGCTCCGCACCTGTTGTGTGAGCGCCTCGATACGGATACTGGAGACGTCCGTTCGATACGGGGCTTCTGCAGCGGCCAACGTCAGTGCCCATAGAATCAAAACGCTTCCGAAACGAAAGGCCACGGATTTCATCGACGCACTCCTGGTTGCAGTAATCTTCAAGGCATCCTGGGGAGCGCTCACCGGAGAGTCAACGGAATGGGCGCTGAAACGTTTCTGACCGAATAACCAGTGACGGCTGTGTGATTTGGAGGCAACGATGAATCGAGCTCGATTCGGGGTTTTCGAGGCCGGACTGCAGGATGGATCTCTGCGCAAGCGCGGACAGCGCCTCCGGCTGCAGGAGAAGCCGTTCCAAGCCCTGGCGCTTCTTCTCGAAAACGCCGGCGAGATCGTCACGCGTGAGCAATTCCGTGGACGTTTGTGGCCGGCAGGAACGTTCGTCGAGTTCGATGACAATCTCAACGCTGCGATCAAGCGCCTTCGGGAAGCCATCGGTGATTCCGCCGAGAATCCGCGCTTTATCGAGACCGTACCGCGCCGCGGCTATCGATTCATCGCGCCAATCGAACAGATCGAAGACATACCGACAGTCGCGCCAGCTTCAGCGCGCGGCCATTGGGCGAGTGCGATGTTCCTAGTGGCGCTCCTCGCGCTGTCAGTAACGGCTTCCAGCCAGCACGTTGCCGCCCCGGGTCGTACCTACCGCGTCGTTGTTCTTCCATTCCTGAACGTCGGTTCATCTGAGCGGCAGTTCTTCGCTGACGGAGTCACCGCGGAGGTGAGCAGCCAGTTGCGGCGTCTCTATCCCCAACGGATCGTGGTGATCAAAAGCGCCGGGACGGGTCCGCTGGCTGCCGATTACCTCATCCGAGGATCGGTCAGGCGGCAAGAACTCGACGCGGAGCTGATTCGCACGAACGATCACACCCGCCTTTGGAATGCGACGTTCCGGCTGCCTCTCCAGGAGGTTTTCGTATCCGGCGAAGTCAACCAGGGCGTCGCAAGATCTTTGAGGCTGCGGATCCCACCGCCGGAGAGGACGGAGCTATCGCGCGCCTTCACCGTCGATGCCGAGGCGTACGAGTGTTACTTGCGCGGACTTCATGAATCGAAAGACGAAACGGCGACGTCGCTGCCGGCTGCCATCGCCTGGTTCGAGAAGGCGCTGCACGCCGATCCGCAATTCGCAATGCCATACGCCGGGCTCGCGCGAAGCTACCTGGCCTCCGGGCGATTGCACCTGATCGCGGCGGCCCAGGCGGAAAAGAACGCACACGATGCAATCGAACACGGCGCAACACTCGATCCGGCCATCGCCGACTTCCACATCCTCCGCGCCGACATCGCCGCGCAACAGCCAGGAAGCCATCAGGAGGCCGAGCAGGCCTACCAGCATGCCATTCAGCTCGATCCCAACAATGTCGAGGCGCATGAGCACTACGCGCTCTATCTTCGGGAGCGTCGTCCGATGCAGGCGCTCAGCGAGATCGACAAGGCTCGCGAGCTCGATCCGCAATCGCCGTGGCTGAACGCCTGCGCCGGCTGGATCCTGATCTCGGCGGGCCGTCTCGACGAGGCCACGACGCAGCTTCATCACGCTCTTCGCCTCGACCCCACATCCCCGCACACGATGCGCTTTATGGCAAATCTGGAGATGCGCCGCGGGCGCATGAATGAGGCGATCACGTGGTTCGATAAAGCCGCCGATGCGTCAGGCCGCGAGCCCTATTTCGTCTATCGCCTCGGCCTTGCCTGCGCCAATGCCGGCCGCGAAGCGCGCGTGCGGGGCCTGCTCGACGAACTGCGGAACGAAGCCGCGCATCGCTACGTCGATCCCGAGTTCATTCGGTCTCTGCAAGGCGCGCTGGGAGGATGACTAAGCCGGCCTACCCGTCGTGATCCTCGAAGTGCGTGAGCTTGCGGAACTCCTGATAGCGCTCGTAAACGTCGTTGAGCGTGATCTCGCGGAGGCGATCGAGTGAGAACTTCTCGACGGTGAACGACGCCAGCACGCTGCCGAAGACGATGGCGCGCCGAAGATCGCGGTCGCTCACTTCCGCGCGCGAGGCAAGGTAGCCGAGGAAGCCGCCGGCGAAGGTGTCTCCGGCGCCGGTCGGATCGAAGACCGCTTCCAGCGGATATGCCGGTGCAGCGAAGACGGCGTCGGGTGTAATCATCATGACGCCGTACTCGCCGCGTTTGACGACGAGCGTTCGCGGCCCGAGTGCCAGGATCTGCCTCGCGCCCTTGATCAGGTTTGCCTCTTCCGTGAACTGGCGCACCTCGGCTTCGTTGATCACGACTAGATCCACTTCGCGAAGGATGCGCGTCAGCGATTCTTTCGCCGTCGCGATCCAGAGGTTCATCGTGTCGAGCGCCACGACGCGTGGGCGGCGGCACTGCTGAAGCACTTCCATCTGCAGATCGGGCTGGATGTTGGCGAGGAACAGCACGTCCGGGTTGCGATGCTTTTCACTGAGCTGCGGCTTGAAATCGGCGAAGACGTTCAGCTGCGTGTCGCGCGTCCTGGCGACGTTGAGATCGAAGCCGTACTCGCCGCTCCAGAAGAACGTCTTCGCTCCGGAGACGCGCTGCAGGCCGTCAAGGTTGATCTTGCGGCCGCGGAAGATGCCGAGGTCGTCTTCCGAGAAGTCGTCGCCGACGACGGCCACCAGATCAACCTCGGAAAAGAAGGAGGCGGCGACGGAGAAGTACGTCGCCGACCCGCCGATACATCTGTCGACCTTTCCGAACGGAGTCTCGATCGCGTCGAAGGCGACACTGCCGACAACAAGGATGCTCATGGATTCTCCCTGCGCCAGTTGCGCGCGCGGAGAGTAGCGGGATTGGAGTGTGGGGGCAACAACCATGCAGCCGGTCGATGTGACTGGTTGCGGTCGCGCCGGAGGTGACCTATCCTCGTCGCTGGCTTCTCGTCTATGCGCTGCGCTGCTCGATGGCTACTTCTCAACAACTCAAAGACTTAGCACTCCTCAGACTTCGTGAAGCGGAGGCGCTTTTTGACGCTGGCCTATACGACGGGGCGAAGTATTTGTCAGGCTACGTGGTCGAGCTGGCTCTCAAGGCGCGCATCTGTGGCCTGCTTGACTTGGATGAATATCCCGAGAAAGGGGAGTTGAAGCGCGTGTATGCGGTACATGACTTGGATCAGTTACTTGTCCTGGCCGGGCTGCGGAAGGCTGTCGATCCGACGAAGAAGCTGCTTTTTGACAACTGGTCGACAGCGGCCCTCTGGAAACCTGAAGGAAGATATGACGCCGCGGGTACGGTGACCCGCCAGGATGCAGAAGACACTCTCAACGCAATCCGTGACAGCACGAACGGGGTACTCACATGGATCAAAACGCTTTGGTAACTGACATGAGGAATCTTGCAAACGACCTCGAGATGAACGAAGGTCCGCTCGCACTATTCATGCTCGTCGCTCCCGATGCGGAAACCAACGATGCGTGGAATCTGATCGTCAGCGCTCATGGCCTCGACAGCAGATCTCTCGGTAGCGCCGTTAGTCAGGTTTCCGATGCCTTACGCAGGAATGTGCCCGAGTCGGAATGGTTTCATTTCGTCAGAGCTACCGTGCTGCGAACCGATGATCCGTTCGTTCGTGCGATGAATTCCAGATTCCACGCAGAACAGTCCGTTATGAATCTCCAGTCGTTCAGCATTTCTGGTGTTGATATCCCTCGCGCGGTGCTGCTCGAATCGAAGCGAGTGGCTGCCTAGCCGTTCACCCCACATACCTCCCGATGAGCGGCGCCAGATCCTTCTTCACCTGATCGGGGATCGCCGTCTTCTGCGTGATGATCGCGTATTGCAGCGCGTTAGCACAGGCGCAGTCGCGCTGGCGGTTCGCGGCCGGGACGATCGAGTTGTGGAGGATCTTCTGGGCGGTCTCGGCGTTCTTTGCCAGGTAGGCAAGAACCGTCTCGACGGTGACGTCCTCGTGCGTCTCGTGCCAGCAGTCGTAGTCAGTCACGAGGGCCATGGTGGCGTAGCAGATCTCCGCTTCGCGGGCAAGCTTCGCTTCCTGCAGATTGGTCATGCCGATGACGTCGGCGCCCCAGGAGCGATAGAGGTTCGACTCCGCGCGCGTTGAGAACTGCGGGCCTTCCATGCAGATGTAAACGCCGCCGTCGTGCACGCGCGCGCCGGCGTCACGGGCGGCCTTGCTCATCGTGGCTGAAAGCGCGGTGCAGATCGGATCGGCGAATCCGACGTGCGCGACCAGGCCGTTGCCGAAGAACGTATCGGGACGATGCCGGGTCCGGTCGATGAATTGGTGCGGGAAGACGATGTCGGTCGGCGCGTAATCCTCCTTCATCGATCCGACGGCGCTCGCCGAAAGGATCGTGTGTACGCCGAGCACCTTGAAGCCGAAGAGATTGGCGCGATAGTTCAACTCGCTCGGAGAGAGACGATGGCCTCGTCCATGCCGCGAGAGAAAGGCCACCCGGACGCCGGCGATCTCACCGATGACGTAGGCATCGGACGGATCACCGAACGGAGTCTCGATCCTGCGCTCATCGAGAACGGTCAGCCCTTCCATCTGATACAGGCCGGAGCCGCCAATGATGCCGATCGTTGCGTCGTTCATCTGCTTGCTCACTCCCGAGACATTCCGAATCGCTTCAACGAGTCATCGATGGCCTTCGCCACCCGGATAGCAAGCTCCACTGCCGCCAGGCCATCCTCTCCGCTGACGAGCGGATGCGCGCGCGAGCTCACGCATTCGACGAATGCTTCAAGTTCGGCGCGCAAGGGCTCTTTCTTCGTCACCCTCAAATCGATCGGAACGATCGCTTTGCCGTCGAGGCGAAAGCCTTTCACTTCCTGCTCTTTCGTGTCGATCGAGATGTAGGCCTCGGGGCTGAAAAAGCGGATCTTGCGCACGCGGTCCTGCGAGACGCGGCTTGCCGTAAGGTTGGCGACGGCGCCGTTCTCGAATTCGAGGCGGACATTGGCGATGTCGACGTTCTCGGTGAGCACGGCCACGCCGACGGCGCGCACGTCGACGACGCGCTGCCCCAGCAGCGAGAGGACGAGGTTGAGGTCATGAATCATCAGGTCGAGCAGGACGTCGATGTCGAGCGAGCGTCCGACGAAGACGCCGAGGCGCTCGCCCTCGATGAAACGGGCGCTGTGCAACAACGGCGCGACGGCGGTGATGGCCGGGTTGTAGCGCTCCACATGACCGACCTGCAGGATGCGCTGCCGCGATGCCGCGATTTCGATGAGACGCCGCGCTTCCTCGACCGAGGGCGTAATCGGCTTCTCGACCATCACGTCGCATCCGGCCTCCAGCAACTCGCGGGCGATCTCGAAGTGCGTGATCGTTGGCGTGGCCACAACCGCGCAATCGATCTCGCGCGCCAGGGCGGCCACAGAGTCGAATCGTTTCAGCGCAAGATTCGCGCTCACCTCAGCGGCGATCTCGTCGTTCGTCTCGACGAACCCGACGACCTCCGCCTCCGGCATTTCGGTGAGGATGCGTGCGTGAAGACGCCCGAGGTAACCGGTGCCGATTACACCGGCCTTCATCGAATGATGCCTCGTTTCGATTCCCGCACGAACTCGACCAGGTACCTGGCCTCGGGGAAGAGGCCAAGCTCCTCCTCGATCTTGGTCAGGGCTGCCTCCAGGTTCAGCTTCGAACGGACGAGGATGCGGTACGCGCGCTCGAGGGCATCGACGGTCTCGTCGGAGAACCCTTTACGCTGCAGACCGATCGTATTGATGCCGTAGGAGCGGTTGTCGCGCTTGGCCACGGTCTTCGCATACGGCATCACGTCCTGAGTAATCATCGAGCCGCCGCCGACGAAGGCGTGCTCGCCGACGCGGCAGAATTGATGCACCGCGCTGAACGCGCCGATCGTGGCGAAGTCGGCGATCTCGACATGGCCGGCCAGCGTGGCGTTATTGGCAAAGACCGTGTGCGAACCGACATGGCAGTCATGCGCCACGTGCGAGTAGGCCATGAAGAAGTTCTCGTTGCCAATGGTGGTCCTGCCGCCGCCGCCCGTCGTGCCGCGGTTGACGGTCACGAATTCGCGAAAGACATTGTCGTTGCCGATCGTCAGCTCTGTGTGCTCGCCTTTGTACTTTAGATCCTGCGGAGGACCGCCAATCGAGGCGTGGCCGTAGAAGTGATTGCGCTCCCCGATCGTGGTCGGGCCTTCGATGCGCGTGAACGGGCCGATGACACACCCGCTGCCGATGGTGACATTCGCGCCGATGACGGCGTACGCACCGACGACGACATCGGGCGCAAGGACGGCGTTGCCGGTGATGACTGCTGTGGAATCGATCTCGGGCATCGTGCTCACTCCGGCCTGTCGATCAGCACACTGAACAACTCGGCCTCGGCGACCAGTTGGCCGTCGACGGTGGCCTTGCCGTGGATTTTTACGGAGATCGAGCGCCGGTGCAGAACGACACACTCGAGTCGAAGTTGATCACCCGGCACGACGGGGCGGCGGAAGCGAGCCTTGTCGACACCGCCGAAGAGAAAGAGCTTCTTCTCACGGTCCGGCATATCGCGTAGCCCGAGGATGGCCGCGCATTGCGCCATCGCCTCGACGATCAGAACGCCCGGCATGACCGGATTTCCCGGAAAGTGTCCCTGGAAAAACTGCTCGTTCGCCGAGACGTTCTTCAGGCCGACGATGCGTTTGCCCTCCTCGATCTCGAGCACACGGTCGACGAGCAGCATCGGGTAGCGATGCGGCAGCAATTTCATGATTTCGGTAATGGTCAGCATTGGTTCCTCACTACTCTGTCACTTCTTCTTCGCCATCCTCCGGAGCATGGCTTCCCGTCTTGCAAATTCGCGGAACGGGACCGCGGGAATCCCCATCACTTTCGTTCCATCCGGAACGTCGTCCAACACCGCACTCTTCGCTGCCACCTGCACGCCGTTTCCGATCGTGAGGTGTCCGCCGAAACCGGATTGGCCGGCCACGACGACATAGTCGCCGAGCTCGGTCGAACCGGCGATTCCGACCTGCGCGACCAGCAGGCAATGCCGGCCCACCTTCACGTTGTGCCCGATCATGACCTGGTCGTCGATCTTGGTACCGTCGCCGATGGTCGTCTCGCCCAGCGCTGCCCGATCGATCGTCGAGCCGGCACCGATCTCCACGTCGTCGCCGATGCGAACGATGCCGATCTGCGGAATCTTATGGTGCCGCCCCCCTTCGGTGGCGAATCCGTAGCCGTCGGCGCCGATGACGACGCCACTGTGGATGATGCAGCGCCTGCCGATGATGGAGCGATCGTAAATCGACACCTGCGGGTAGACGATCGTACCGTCGCCGATGGTGGACCCCGCCTCGATCGAGACGTTCTGAAAGATCACCACACCCTCGCCGAGAACCACACCGTCAGCGATCGTCGAGAACGGCCCGATGGCGACGTTCGCGCCGAGCGTGGCCGTCGCCGCGATCGAAGCGAGCGGAGAGATTCCGATTGGCATCGGGCGCCTGTCGAAGTACTTCGCGACGACGCTGGCCATGGCGTAGTAGGGATTTGCGACACGAATGAACCGGCCATCGTCGCCGGGCACGTCATCGGAGACGAAGATTGCCGCGGCCCGGGTGGATGCCAGTTGTTCGGCGTATTTCGGATTCGAGAGGAAGGAGAGCTGCGCCTCGCCGGCGCCGGCAAGCGGCGCCACGCCATCGATCATCCGGCCGGCCGGACCGCTGTAACGGCCGCCGGTGAACGCGACAATTTCCGAGATCGGGACCGCGGGCATTCGGGCGCGCATTGTATGCCGCGGGTAACGAAAAAAGCCTCCCGCGCCGGGAGGCTTTTCGCGTGCGCGCGTTTCGTGATTACGGCTTCTTCGGCGGAGCAGGCGCGGAGGCCGCGGCGCCGCTGTCGGTGAAGCGCTTGATGACCGTGTCGGTGATGTCGATCGCGTCCGAGGCATAGACCAGACCCGACTCGAACTTGTTGAAGATGGCCGCCAGGCCCATCTCCTTGCCAACGGCGTCGATGACCGGCTTGATCTTGTTCTCGAGATCGAGCAGCGTCTTGTCGCGGGCCTCGCCGACTTCGCGATCGGCGTCCTGCGCGAAGCGCTGCGCGGCGATCTTCTTGTCGGAGAGCTGCTTGGCCATGTCGGCCAGCTTGTCCTCGCTCAGCGTGAGCTTCTTGGTGTTGATGTCGTTGTCGAGCTTGGCGATCTCGTCGTTCATGGCCTGCGCCTTGGCGATCCGGTCGTCCTGCATCTTCTTGAGCCGCTCGTAGGCGGCCTTGCCGGGGGCCGAGCTCATGAGCACCTTGTTGACGTCGATTACGGCAAGGCGGCCCGGTGCGCTCTGAGCGAACATCGGCACCGCGAGCGCTGCCACCGCGAGCGAGATGAGAAACTTCTTCATGGAGATCTCCTTAAATTTGTGGGCGTGGACGACCGCTAAATCGCCGCGCGTTTAGTACGTATTCCCGATCGTGAAGTTGAAGGTCTTGAACTGATCACCCGGCTTGGGCGAGGGATTGATGGCGTAAATGAACCGGATCGGGAACTGGAAGACCGGCAGGAAAATGCGCAGCTCGGCGCCGGTCGAGTACCGGATCTTCTTCGGATCGACCTTGTCGGTGTAGCCGTAGGCCCATCCACCGTCGGTGAAGAGCACCACGCGCAGCGGGTCGTTCACCTTGAAAACGTACTCGGTATTGAAGAACACCTGCTTGTAGCCGCCGGCAATCTGCGTGACTCCCTCGAACGTCTCCGTGGGGCCGAGAGTGCCGTACTCGAATCCGCGGACCGAGTACTCGCCGCCGACGAAGAAGCGTTGCCCTTTAGGCACGCATAGTTTGCTGTTCTGATCGATGTAGTCGCTGAACGTCAGCGCGCAACCTTTGCCGTAGTCGAGCGGCTTCAGGTATCCGAGATCGACGTTGACGCTGAACGAGGAGCGGCGGGACAGCTTGAAGTACTTCGTGGTGGCGAAGGTCGGCCGGATCGCGTGGATCGTGCCTCCCAGAGGACCGCCGGAGAACGTCATTCCCATCGACACCCGCGCGCCGCGGGTGGTATCGAACGGGTTGTCGCGCGAGTCGAAGGCGTACGACGGCCCGATCGACGACGAGGTGTAGACCAGATCGGAGATGTCCGAGATCGGCACGTTGCCGTTGGCGTCGGGGAGGATGTTCGACTCCTCGTGCGTCTTCACATGCTCGAGGCCGTAGACGAGCGAGATGCTGTCAAACCGATGCAGCCGGTAACCGTACGCGATCGAACCGCCTCGGCTCCGTTCCTGGTAACCGATGGAGAGGGGGTAGTCGGTGGTGCGGTTGAAGAGAGAGATACCGAGGCTGTTCGGCGTATCCATGAACCAGGGATCGGCGTACGACAGCGAATAGAAGTTCTGCCTGTTACCGCGCTGGAAGCTGAGGCCGAGGTTCTCTCCCTCGCCGAGGAAGTTACGCGTGGAGAACTGGGTCTGCACGAAGAAGCCCGTTCCCTCGGAGTAGCCGCCGCCGAACTGCACGTCGTTCTTCCCCTCTTCGCTTCCCTTCACGGTCACATCGACGACCTTCTTCTCCTGATTCACCTTGAAGTCGGGGTTGTCGTTGACCTTGAAGTAACCGAGCTGTCCGAGCTTGTAAATCGACTGCTTGAAGGTCTCCATGTCCATGATCTGCCCCTCATCGAGGAAGATCTCGCGGCGGAGGACCTTGTCTTTCGTCGTGGTATTGCCCTGGAACTCGAGACGGCCGAGGCGGAACTGTTCGCCTTCGAACACCTGGATGTGGACGTCGGTGATGTTGCCGTCACGCTCGACGTACTCAGGGTTGATGTACGAGTAGATGTAGCCGCGCATCCGGTACAGCTCATCGAGCGCGTCGAGGCGGTCCTGGATCGGCTTGCGCCGGATGACGTCGCCCTTCTTGATCGGAAAGTTGCCGACGAAGGCCTCGGGCTTGAAGACGGTGACGCCGGTGACGGTCACTTCGCCGAAGTGATGGATCGTCCCTTCCTTGATCGGAATGGTGATGGTCATGTGCGGCTTCTTCGCCGTCCCGATGGTCTTGAGCTGCGGTTCGCCGAAGGCCACATTCATGTAGCCGGAGTCCTGGTAGTAGTTCTTGATGTGCTCGAGGTCCTCGTCCAGCTTTGACGGGATATAGAGGTTGTTTTTCCGGATCCAGGTGATGAGGTTGTTTTCCTTTACCTCTTTCATCTGCCGGCGCAGGACGCGCGAGGTGAAGTGCGCGTTGCCGGTGAAGTAGACCCGGGCCACGGTGGCTTTGATGCCTTCGGAGACGTTGAAGACGATCTTTTTGTCACCGGCCTCGCTCATGTCCTCCATCGTGTTGTCGACGACGACGCCCTCGAATCCGCCCTCGGTGTAGGCTTTCTTGATCGACTCGGCGGCGCGGCGGATCAAGGTCTGCTCGACGGTGTTGCCGACGTGGAGGTCGATCTTGTCCTTCTCGAGCTGCTCGTTGATCTTGGCGGTGTTGAGCTCTTTGTTGCCGCGATACTCGACCGCGCCGATACGGGGGCGCTCCTTGACGACGGCGCGGACGATGACGCCACCGTTCGGCGCCGTATCGGTCTCGAGGCGGATGTCGTCGAAAAGACCGGTCTGCCAGAGGTTGAGGAAGTTCTTCTGGAGGGCCGCCGGGTCGTACGGGTCGCCCGGGTTTACGCCGAGGTAAACGCGGATCGTGTCGCTGGCAACGCTTGCGTTGCCGACCGCTTCAAAGCGTTCGATACGCTGTCCGGCGGCAGGCGAGCTGCCAGGCTTCGGCGGGACCGGAGCCGGCGTCTCGGCAGGTTCCGAGGTGATGTGTCCGGCGTCGGGACGATCGATGATCGTGCCGGGCTTCGGTTTGGGAGTCTGAGCATCGGGCTGTCCGGTCTGCGCGAGGGCGCTTCCCGTAAAGAGTCCGGCCGCAAGGCAGATGGCGACGAGTCGGTTCATAGTTTTTGTCTGGTGAGGCTCGTGGACAGACTGAGACTCAGTCAGCCACGCATCGGGAGCATTTGCAGCCTGTCGACCTATTGACGTGCGAACCGGGACTCAGGTCACGCGGGAGCCCACAACAGACCAGTGCGGCGGCGCATTCTAGCAAACTGCCCCCCGGAAAACCGGGCTTTTACGCGTAGGTGGCCCGGCCGCCCCCGAACGACCAGTTCTCCTTCGTCACCTCGATCAGCGAGACCAGCACGTCGTCAGGCCTGACTCCAAGTCCTTCCAGCCGCAGGGCGATGTCGGCATACAGGTTCTTTTTGATCTCCACCGTGCGCCCTGCGTTCAGAGTTATCTCAATGATGACGACGTCTTCGGACCGGCTCACACCCCCGTAAGACGGATGTGCAACGATCAGGTCACGATCGAGGCGATTCAGGATCTGGAAGCGATCGTCGGCGGGAACGTTGGCCTGTGCGACCAGCGCGTCGTGAACCCCGTCGCCGATCGCCCGTAGCTCGGCGTCATTCTTCGTAGTTGCGTATATCTTCACCAGCGGCATGATCACGACAGTCTATCTGCTCCTCGCGGCACTTCTGCTCAGCAAGCCGCTCCCGCACGTGGCCCTCGCTCCCCACGCCGGCGTGCTGCGCATCGCCGTCGTCGGCGATACAGGCGAAGGATCGGACCGCGTGGCCCGGGGAATCGCGCAACTGCACGCCCGCACGCCGCTGGATGCCATCATCATCACCGGCGACGCCTTCTATCCGTGCGGACCGATGTCGGCCGCCGATCCGCAGTGGAGCCGCGTCCGGGCGCTAAGCCAGGTCGGCGTGCCGCTGTTTCCCGTGCTGGGCAACCACGACTTCTGCGGTAAGTCGGTGCCCGACACCCAGATCGCTTCGACGGCGGTCCCGCACTGGCAGTTTCCGGCAAGGCAGTACGTCGTCGAATCAAGGCTCGCCGAACTGCTGATGCTCGACACGACGCCGTACGCCGGCGGCCGCAGCAACGACGCGGCCGATGCGGTACGTCACAGCTTCACCACACCGAAGACGATCTGGCGTATCGCCGCCGGCCATCATCCGATCGTCTCCTCCGGCTATCACGGCCACTTCCCGCGCGCCGAGCATCGCCGGATGGTCACACTGGAGCCGCTGATGAAGCGCGCAAAGGTCGACCTCTACATCTGCGGCCATGACCATCATCTGGAGCTGATCGACGGTTATCCACGATTCCTGATCAGCGGCGCCGGCTCCGATCCTGTCCCTCCGGTCATCCCGCACGCGAAGACGCTCTTCCCCTCCGAGGCCACCCCGCAACTCGGCTTCGCCGTGGTGGAGTTGGACGACCATACGATGACGATCCGATTCTTCGATGGGGAGGGGAAGGCGATCAGCAAGCCGTTCATTCCGGCGCTGAGCAATTTTTGCCACCTCCGCCCCGTTAGATCGAGCACTGCTTCACCTCTGTCCGAGCGTCAGAGCTGAACAAATACTCTGACAGGAACGGACACAAATGCCTTTTGAAGCACTCGGGCTCGACCCGAAAATCGCCAAAGCCGTGCGCGAAGCCGGCTACACAGAACCTACCCCCATCCAGACCAAAGCCATCCCACTCGTGCTGCGCGGCCACGACGTCATCGGAATCGCCCAGACCGGCACAGGCAAGACCGCCGCGTTCGTGCTGCCGATTCTGCAGCGCCTCTCCACGCGCGGCTCGGCCACGAACCGCCGCTGCATGCGCGCCCTGGTCATCGCTCCGACTCGTGAGCTCGTGGTGCAGATCGAGGAGAACGTGCGCAAGTACGCCCGCCACCTTCATCTGCGCATCGCCACCGTGTACGGCGGCGTCGGCGAACGCCCGCAGATCCAGGCGCTGCGCGCCGGCACCGAGATCATCATCGCCACGCCCGGCCGTCTCATCGACTTGATGGAACAGGGTCACGTCGACTTCTCCGGTCTCGAGGTCGCCGTGCTCGACGAAGCCGACCGCATGCTGGACATGGGATTCCTCCCCGCCATGCGCCGCATCGTCAAGGCGCTGCCGAAACAACGCCAGACCATGATGTTCTCGGCGACGCTCTCGAAGGAGATCGAGACGCTGACGAACGAGTTCCTCAGCAACGCCGAAATCGTCCAGATCGGCCGCCGCGCCAACCCCGCCGAATTGGTCACGCAGTTCGTCTATGAGACGACGAAGGAGGCGAAGCTGGCGCTGCTGCTTCACCTGCTCCGCGACGCCACGCTCGATTCGGTGCTGGTCTTCTCGCGCACCAAACACGGCGCCGACAAGATCGCCCGCAGGCTCAGCTCCTCCGGCATCAACACCGCCACGCTGCACTCGAACCGCAGCCAGAGTCAGCGAATCGCCGCGCTGAAGGCGTTCAAGGCCGGTACGGTCCGCGTTCTCGTGGCCACCGACATCGCCGCACGCGGCATCGACGTCGAAGGAATCTCGCACGTCGTCAACTACGACTTCCCGCCGCAGCCTGAGGACTACGTCCACCGCATCGGGCGCACCGGCCGTGCCAAAGCGGTCGGCGATGCCATCAGCTTCGTCACTCCGGACGACCGCGGCAACCTCCGCGATCTGGAGCGCTTCATCTCCCGCGGCATCCCTCGCAAAGTCGCCGAGGGCTTCGACCCGAGTGTTTATAAAGCCACTGCGCCGACGATGACCTCGTGGAGGCCATCGCGTCCCGCCGCCCCCCGCCCACAACGCCCGAATACCTACGCCAGCTCCCGTCCGCAGCCGCGCAAGGACGCGCGCCCGACACACGGTCCGCGGCCGCCTGCAGGCGGCAACGGCCGCGCGGCGGTCAACTCGGGACCGCGTTTCGCGGATCGGACGCGGCGCAGGCCGTAGGACGGAGGAGGACCCATCCGCAGATGTGCGCAGATAAGATCGAATTGAATCCGCGTCCCATCTGCGTCACCTGCGGATAGTCCTTCGACCGCTATCATCGCTGTCGTGACGCCGAAGCAGCACGCCGCCGCCGTCTTCCTCTTCGCGCTTCTGGCCATCGTCATAACCTGGCCGCTGTTGCCGAACATCGGCCGCGCCGTCGCCTATCCCGGAGACCCCTACATCAACACCTGGGTGCTCGACTGGGACTGGCATGCCACATTTCACCAGCCCGGGCGGCTGTTCCAGGCCAACATCTTCTATCCGGCGAAGTACTCGCTGGCATTCAGCGAAAACCTCTACGGAATCGCCGTCGTCCTCTTTCCGCTGCGGGCCGCCGGCGTCACCCCGCTCGCGGCGTACAACGTGGCCATGCTGCTCGGCTACACGCTGTGCGGCGTTGGCGCGTACCTTCTCGCCGGCGAGATCACCGGCAGCATGTGGGGTGCGATCGCGGCCGGCATCTTCTACGCCTTCCTCCCTTACCGGTTCACGCACGCATCGCACGTCCAGTATGTCTGGGCCGGCACGCTGCCTCTTCTGCTTTACGCGCTCGTTCGTTATTCGCGCAAACCGGACTGGCGCCACGCCGTCTGGTTCGGCGTGGCATTCCTCTGGAGCGGATTGTCCAACGTTCACTTCTTCCTCTTCGGCAGCGTGGCCATCGTGATGACGATTGCCATCCTCCGGCCGCCGCTCGCCCGCATCGCCGTTGCCGGCGCGGTGGCGATGCTCGTCCTCGTCCCGTTCCTCTACCCCTACCGCGCCGCCTCGAAGCTGTACGGGATGGAGCGGTCGTGGGACGAAACGATGGACCATTCCGCGGAGCCACACGACTGGCTGCTAAACAATTTCGCCTGGCGCCCCTATCCGACCATCAACGATCCCAAGGTTGATCCCGAGCGACGGCTCTTCCCGGGCGCGCTCGCGCTCTGTCTGGCAGTGGTGGCCTTCGTTTCGCGCGAGTGGAAGCCGCTGACTCTGGCGTGGTCGTGGGTGATCCTCGGATTCATCGGTTCGCTCGGACTGCGCACGCCCTTCTATCGATTCTTTTTCACCTACGTCCCCGGATTTCGCGCGGTCCGCGTGCCGGCACGATGGGCGCTCATCTCCCATGTCGGACTGGCGCTACTGATCGCCATCGCGGTTGCGGCGATCACACGGCGCACGGCGTGGGCAGGCATCGTCATCGCCCTCGCTTTCCTCGTCGAGCTGCATCAGTCAATGCGCTGGTACATGGCCCCGGCCGGAGAACGTCCCGTCGACCGCTGGGCGGCCGGCGCACGTCCGCACGCGATGGCCGAGCTGCCGATCGTGCAGGAGAATGAATACGAGGTGATGTTGCGCGCCACCGTGCATCACCGACCGATCGTCAACGGGGTCTCCGGCTTCGATCCGCCGGAGTATACGCGCCTCGCCAGTCTCTGCGAACAATGGTCGGATGACCTCGTGCCGGAGCTGGCCCGTATCGGCGTCACGCACGTGGTCGTCCACGCCGATTCGCTCGATGCGGCTGGACGTTCATGGCTGGGAACGATGGTCGACGCCGGCCGGCTCGGTCTCCTGCGCCGGTTTGACGGCGGCGTCAGCGGCGACTGGCTGTTTCGCGTCGGCGTGCGCGGCGATTCCCCCGAGCTGCGGGCAATGCTGGGCGGGCACGCCACATACAACCAGGACACCTTCGGCGCCCTCCTTCTCCCGACCGGTCACGAGACGCTCAAGGGACCGGCCACCTTCTCGGGCGTGGCACTCTCACCCTTCGGCATCCGCGAAGTGAACCTGCTCTTCGAAAATGGGAGGGTCCGTCTTTCGGCGACTCTGAAGTCCGATCCTGCCACCAGCCGCTGGTATCGCTGGTACGACGCCACGACGAAACCGGCGTATATCCGCGAATTTGCCTCCCGTCCGACGAACATCAAGCCAAAGACCGACGTTCAGGTGGAGATCATCGATGGCCGCGGCGAACGGCTGTTGCTCGATGATCGATGGCTGGACTGGTATTGACGGCTACACTCCTCGGCATGGTCGCCATCGTCACCGGAGCATCCAGCGGTCTGGGGCTCTCGATCGCACAACGGCTGCGCGAACAAGGCACGTCCGTAGTCGGCGTGGCGCGCCGTTCCACCGCAGACATATCCGGCGACGCCGCGAAACGGGAGACAGCACTTCGGGCCGTCGAAGCCGCGGAGCGGCTCGGCGCGATCGACCTTCTCGTCAACTGTGCCGGTATCGGAGTCTTCGGCCCGGCCGGTTCCTACGATGAACAGACGATCGCGGCCATCATCGACGCGAACCTCATCGCCACCATCAATTTCTGCAAAGTCCTCTTTCCGCGGTTCAAGGAACACGGCGGCACGATCGTCAACGTCCTCTCCACCGCGGCGCTGACCGGCAAGGCGAACGAGAGCGTTTACTGCGCGGCGAAATGGGGGGCGCGCGGCTACACCGAATCACTGAAAGCCGAGGCCAAAGGGACGAAGGCGCGAATCATCGCAGTCGCTCCTGGCGGGATGAACACGCCGTTCTGGCCTGAGCCGCGCCCGGGCTTCATGGATCCGGACGATGTCGCGGCAACGATCGTCGACGCCGTCAGCCGCCCGGTAGATATCAGCGAGATCGTGATCACGCGGCGTTAGAATGAACAGAGGGGGTCCCTCCATGCGTCGTTCCGTATCGATTCTCTTCGTCTTTCTAGTCGTTCTGGGGATGGCGCTGCCGCTCGGTGCCCAGGGCATTCAGCCGCCGCCGTTTCCGAAAGAGTTCCAGGAGCCGTTCACTCCTGCTTCGCTCTGGACCCAATTGATGAGGGGAAACGTCAGGTATAAGCGTGGCGCGCTTCCCTACACGAACATCGACGGCGCACGCAAAGACACCGCCAAGGAACAGGATCCGCCGGTAACGGTCCTCTCGTGCTCGGATAGCCGCGTGCCGCCGGAACTGATCTTTGGCCGCACCGTCGGCGACCTCTTCGTGGTCCGGGTGGCCGGCAATGTGGCCGATCCATTCGAGATCGCCAGCATCGAGTACGCCATCGACAAAAAGTGGACGAAGTTGATCGTGGTCATGGGACACGAGGATTGCGGCGCCGTCATCGCGGCCCTCAAGACCGACGATCCACCGACACCGAGCCTCATCTCGCTCGTGCAACGGATACGGGAGTCGTTCATCGACCTTCCGTCATGGACCGAGAAGGAACGCGTGGAACGAGGCGTCAAAGCCAACGCCCGCAGCTCGGCTGCATACCTGCTCGCGCACAGCACAGTGATCCGCAAGGCCGTGCTCGATAAACGCGTCGGGCTGATCGTGGCGTACTACAAACTTGAGAGCGGAGAGGTGGAGGTGTTGCAGCAGTAGGTAACGACGCTATCGTGATATCATTCAACAGCGATGGCTCAACTTCTGGTTCGGCAGGTCGACGACGATGTGAAGGAAAAGCTGCAGAAGCGTGCGCGCCGCCATGGTCGGAGCACGGAGGAAGAAGTTCGCGAGATCCTTCGAGACGCGGTCAAAACAGAGGGCGCCCCGCAATCAGGGTTGGGAACACGCCTCGCGGCTCGCTTTCGCGGCATCGGGCTCAAAGAAGACATCCCTGAGTTGCGCGGTTATCCGGCCGAGCCTGCGGACTTTGATGATCCGTGATCTTGCTCGACACAAACGTGCTTTCTGCCTTCATGAGGCCGGAGCCGGATCCGCCGGTCGTGTCGTGGCTCGATACACAACCGCCGGAGTCGATATGGACAACGTCGATCACTGTCTATGAGATTCGCTTCGGCATCGAGATCCTTGCATTTGGCAGGCGCCGTCAATCGCTGGAGAAAGCTTTCAGAAGCGCTCTCGAAGAGGATTTCGACGGCCGCGTGATTGCTTTCGAAGAGTCCGCCGCGCAGGCTGCGGGGCGTTTGGCGGCCGGACGCCGCCTGTTGGGCAGAACGATTGAGATCCGCGACGCGCAGATCGCCGGCATCGCTGCGGCCCGCAAAGCCACCATCGCCACACGCAACATCCGCCACTTCGAAGGGCTTGGTATCGAGTTGATCAACCCTTGGTCCGCGTAACCCCTACCTCCTACCCTTCCAGACCTCCGCCGCTTTCGATCCCATCTCGCTCGGCGCTTCGACGACGTGGATCCCCGCCGCTTTCAGGGTGGCCATCTTCTCCGACGCCGTCCCTTTGCCGCCGCTGACGATGGCGCCGGCGTGGCCCATGCGGCGGCCTGGCGGCGCGGTCTGGCCGGCGATGAAGGCGACCACCGGCTTGGTCACATTGTCCTTCACGAAGGCCGCCGCTTCCTCCTCGGCCGAACCGCCGATCTCGCCGATCATGATGATGACCTCGGTGGCGGGATCGTTCTCGAACGCGGCCAGGCAGTCGATGAAGTTCGTACCCGGCAGCGGATCGCCGCCGATGCCGACCGCCGTCGATTGGCCGATCCCACGCGTCTGTCCGACCGCTTCGTAGGTCAGCGTCCCCGAGCGCGACACGATGCCGACCGGGCCGGGGCTATGGATGTGGCCCGGCATGATGCCGATTTTGGCCTGACCCGGCGTAATGATGCCGGGACAGTTTGGACCGATGAGACGCGACGGCATCGCCCCCGCCATGAGAGCGCGCGCATTCGACTTCCGAAGAAAGTCGTGGGCCCGGATCATGTCGTTTACCGGAATGCCTTCCGTGATGCAGATGACCAACTCGATGCCGGCATCCGCCGACTCCATGATTGCGTCGGCCGCGAACGGCGGAGGCACGAAGATCAGCGAGCAGTTCGCCCCCGCCTTCTCCCGCGCCTCGCGAACGCTGTTGAAGACGGCGAAGCCCTCATGGGTCGTGCCGCCTTTGCCAGGCGTCACTCCACCGACGACCTGCGTCCCATAGTCGCGGCACTGGATGGCGTGGAACGTTCCCTCGCGTCCGGTGATGCCTTGAACGATTACCCGTGTGTTCTTGTCTGCCCAGATGCCCATCGGCTATTTCCCTTGCGCCGCGGCGACGACTTTGGTTGCCGCGTCCCACATTCCGTCGGCGGTGATCAACGGGAGTCCTGACTTGGCCAGGATCTCCTTCCCCAGCTCGACGTTCGTTCCTTCCAGCCGCACAACCACCGGCACCGGCAGCCCCACTTCGCGCGACGCGCTCACGACGCCCCCGGCGATACGATCGCAGCGCATGATGCCCCCGAAGATGTTGATGAGGATCGCCTTCACGTTCTTGTCCGAAAGGATGATTCGGAAGGCGTTTCCGACCTGCTCCGCGCTCGCGCCGCCGCCGACGTCGAGGAAGTTGGCTGGCTGGCCGCCGGCGAGCTTGATGATGTCCATCGTGGCCATGGCCAGTCCCGCCCCGTTGACCATGCAGCCGACATTGCCATCGAGCTTGATGTAGTTGAGGCCGAAATGAGAGGCCTCCACCTCGAGTGGATCCTCTTCGTTCAGGTCGCGCATCTCCACCACATCCTTGTGGCGGAACAAGGCGTTGTCGTCGAAGTTCATCTTGCAGTCGAGAGCAAGCACGCCGCCCTCTTTCGTGATGAGCAGCGGATTGATCTCGGCCAGCGACGCGTCCATGTCGATGTAGCAGCGCATCAGCTTCTGCACGAAATCGACGCACCTCTTGTATGCGTCGCCGGTGAGTCCGAGCGCGTTCGCGACCGCGCGTGCCTGAAACGGCAGTGCGCCGAGAACGCCGTCGATCGGCTCGCGATGGATCGCCGACGGATCGCGCTCGGCCACCTCTTCGATCTCCATCCCCCCCTGCTTCGAGGCCATCACCACCGGCATCCCGATGCGGCGGTCGAGCGTGATGCCGAGATAAAGCTCCCTGTCGATGTTGAGCGCTTCTTCGATCAGTACTTTCCGGACGACGCGGCCCTCGGGGCCGGTCTGGTGGGTGACGAGCGTCATGCCAATCATCTTCTTCGTCAGTTCCGCCGCTTCGTCGGCGTCTTTGGCGAGCTTGACCCCGCCGCCTTTGCCGCGGCCTCCGGCGTGGATCTGCGCCTTGACGACGACGCGGCCACCCAGCTCCTTGGCCGCGATGCGCGCCTCATCCGCGTTCTCGGCGACGATGCCGCGCGGGGTCGGCACACCGTAGCGGCGCAGAATTTCTTTGGCCTGATACTCGTGGACTTTCATAGGGCGCGGAGTTTTATCACATCGAACGCGCGCACGCGGGGGAGCGCGCGAAAGTTGCATTAAACTGCCGCGCCCGGAGGTTCGTCATGCCGATCGATGAAGGTCATTTCAAGCTGGCTCTTTCCCATTTCGCCAGCGGCGTAACGGTCGTAACGACCGAACACGACGGCCGGCAGTACGGGATGACGGTGGCCTCGTTCGCATCGCTGTCGCTCCACCCGCCGCTGGTCCTGGTCTGCATCGAGAGATCGGTGAAGACGCACGACGCCATCGCCGCGGCGGGCAAGTACGGGGTCAGCATCCTCAGCAACGCGCAGGCTGACATCTCCTCGAAGTTCGCTTCCCGCAGCGACGACAAATTCAACGGAGTCGAGCTGATCGAAGGGGACCTCGACGTTCCCCTCATTAAGGGTGCGCTGACGGCGATTGAATGCCGGCTGTGGGACCAGCTTCCCGGCGGCGATCACACCATCTTCATCGGCGAAGTCATGAAAATTCATACTCAGGAAGGCGATCCCCTTCTCTACTTCCGCAGCGGCTATCGCGAGATGCGTAGCTGATGCGGCAGATGCGCGAGACGCTGCGCGGCGCGTTTCAGCGCGTGCTCCGGCTCCCCAACCGCCGGAAGGAAGCACGGCGCGGCACCCTCGATCACATCCGCGGGTTTCACTCCGAGGTCCTCGGCAACGACCGCGACATCACCATCTACCTGCCGCCCGGATACAACGACCGCGACGACGTCCGCTACCCCGTGCTCTACATGCAGGACGGGCAGAACCTCTTCGAGCCCGAGCGCGCCTTCATCCCCGGCCAGAACTGGCGTCTGGCCGAAGCGGCCGACGAGAAGATCGGCGCGCGGACGGCGCGACCGATGATCATCGCCGGCATCGACAACACGAATACGCGGATCGATGAATACACGCCGACGCATGATGCCGCGCGCAAGGCGGGAGGAAAGGCGGACGATTACGCACGGATGATCATCGAGGAGCTGAAAACGATCGTCGATGCGAGGTACCGGACCTTTTCTGATGCTCCCAACACCGCCCTGGGCGGTTCGTCGCTCGGCGGTCTGGCTACGCTTTACATCGGCCTGACGCATCCGGCCACCTTCGGTCATCTCGCCGTGATGTCCCCCTCGGTCTGGTGGGACAACCGGGCCATCCTCACCACGCTCGATCACTGCGATGCTTTCAAATCCCCGCGGCGCCCGCGCATCTGGCTCGATTTCGGCGGCCGCGAAGGGGTGGAGGGGATGACCGACGCCCGTCTCCTGCGCGACCGGTTGCGCCTGAAAGGGTGGACGAGCGAGGACGACTTTCGCTACTTCGAGGACCGCCGCGCCGATCACAGCGAGCGTGCCTGGGCCAAACGCGTTCCGGACGTGCTGGAGTTTTTGTTCCCGGCCCCGGAGTTGTCTCCGCAGAATGGCAGTTGATTCCTTCGGCCGTCCGCTTCGCGACCTGCGGATATCGGTTACAGACCGTTGTAACTTTCGCTGCACCTACTGCATGCCGAAAGAGGTCTTCGGCCGCGATTTCGCTTTCCTCGACCGCGCCGAGCTCCTGAACTTCGAGGAGATCGCGCGCCTGGCACAACTCTTCGTGCGCGAAGGAGTTACCAAGATCCGCCTCACCGGCGGCGAGCCGCTTCTTCGCCGCGATCTCGAGCGTCTCGTGGCCATGCTGGCCCGTATCCGTGGAGTGCAGGATATTGCACTGACGACGAACGGCGCGCTTCTGACGCGCGATAAGGCGTTCGCGCTGCGCGACGCCGGCGTCAATCGCATCACCGTCAGTCTCGATTCGCTCGATGACGCGGTCTTCCGGCGCATGAACGACGTCGACTTCCCCGTCGCGCGCGTGCTTTCCGCGATCGACGCCGCGGCCGAGGCGGGACTCACGCCGGTCAAGATCGACGTCGTCGTCAAACGAAGCGAAAACGACGGCGATATCGTCGAGATGGCGCGCCGCTTTCGCGGAACCGGCCACATCGTCCGCTTTATCGAGTACATGGACGTCGGCAATACCAACGGCTGGCGGATGGAAGACGTCGTCCCGGCCCGCGAGATCGCCGGCAGCATCGCCGCGCACTGGCCGATCGAGCCGGTGGAGGCGAACTACTTCGGCGAAGTCGCGGAGCGCTGGCGCTACCTCGACGGCGCCGGCGAGTTCGGCATTATCTCGTCGGTCACCCAGCCGTTTTGCGGCAGTTGCACGCGCGCCCGACTGTCGGCCGACGGCAAGCTCTATCTCTGCCTCTTTGCCGGAACCGGCCACGACCTGCGCGGCCTCCTCCGCGGCGGCGCGGACGACGAGACGATCGCCGCCGCCATCCGCGGCCGCTGGCACGCGCGCGACGACCGCTATTCCGAGATCCGAGCCGAGGCGACACCCATCGAAAAGGTGGAGATGTCCCATATCGGTGGGTAATGGGCTCTCATTCGCGACATCCGATCCGAATTCGCGACCTCAAATGCGAAATCCTGACGTTTCGTCCGAAATCCTGATCTTTTGTCCGAAATCCTGATCTTTCATACGGAATCTTGAACTTTCGTTCGAAATCCTGATCTTTCGTACGGAATCCCGAACTTTCATCCGAAATCGTGATCTTTTGTACGGAATCCCGAACTTTTGTTCGAAATCGTGATCTTTTGTCCCAAATCATCATCTTTTGTCCCAAATCATGATCTTTTGTACGGAATCCGAACTGGCTGTTCGAAATCCGTACGGTTCAGTAGCCCTGTTGAACGCGGAATCGGGCGGCAATCGCTTCAACCGCCGCGGCAAATCGCGTTTCCCGATCGCCGCGGATGGCGACGAAGTCCGCGCCATAGGTTGCCAGCGTCCCGGCGAACACGCGGTGCAAGGTTTCGCGCGCGGCCGCGGAGTCACGGACGTCGTCGATCGTCCACGGCACATCGACGTCGGTCAGAAGGTAGAGATCGGCTTTCCGCGCCCTAGCCTCGGTTTCGATCCATTCCGGACAGGTGCCGTAGTAATGCGAGGCGTAGACGACGGTGCTGATGAGGTCTGTGTCGAGAACGAGGAGGTTGCCGGTTGTCGGTTGTGGCGCGGCATCCTCGAGGGCCATCTGGCCGCGGGCGATCGGTTCGACGTCATCGACCGTCAGCAGGCGGCCAACGCGCAGCGCGTACTCGCGCGCGAACTCAGCGACCCAGGCGACGCCGTAGTGGTCCGCGAGCTGTTCGGCGAGCGTGGTCTTGCCGGTGCACTCCGGACCTATGAGGCAGACGCGTTTGCCGAGCGGCGCCAATCAAGCAGCCCTTTCACGCACAGGAAGACGAAGAACGCGTACAGCACCGCCGTCGGATAGAGCTTCTGATCGATGAACATCACCACGTAGATCACGTCGACGATGGCCCAGATCAGCCAGTTCTGCACGATCTTCATGTTCAGCATGTACTGGCCGACGAGACTGAAAGCGGTGGTCACGGCATCCCAGATCGGCAGCGAGGCGTCATGCGCGGTCAGGCGGAGCAGCCAGAGAAGTACGAGCGTCATGACGACGCCGGCCGAAAGCAGTGCCGCCCACATCCGCGCCGATGCGTGTGTGATCGTCAGCTCGGTCTTGTTCACGCCGCCGTGCAGCCACTCGTACCAGCCGTGGATCGACATGACGAAGTAGACGATCTGCAGGCCGGCATTCAGATAGAGGTGCGAGCGCCAGAAGACGACGAGATAGAGCAGCACGCTGGCGATGCCGGCCGGCCACGTCCACATCTTTTCCTTGATGGCCAGCCATACGTTGATCAGCGTGAAGACGACCGCCACCAGCTCCAGAGGAGTGAAGGCCGTCCGGACGACCAGCCATGCCTTCCCCAGCGCGGAGAGCATGGCTGTCGTCTCGATGAGCGTGAGGGTCAACGCCGGAAATCTACCATCACCGTGGCATTCCGCGTCGCCTGCGGGTAGTAGTACGAGATCCCTTCGATCGTTTTTTCGGGTGTGAGAAAGAGATAGCTGTAGCCGCTCGGAAAGATGCGTTTGTTGTTCGTCAGATTGTTGACCTGTATGCGAACGCTGACGCCGCGCGAAACAGCGATGGCGGCATTCGCCTCGAGTGTCGTAAAGGCCGGCGCGACGAACGCGCCGTTGTTGGTGTTGTCGAGATAGGAGCGCCCGACGTACCGCCCGGTCACCCCGAGCGTCAGCGATGACGACGGCGCGTACTCGATCGACTGATTCACGATCATCGTCGGCGTCAGGATGGGATTCACGTCGTGAAAGGTGATCGGCTGGCTGCCGACGATGTTGCCCGCGGCATCGTAGACGTCGTAGAACTGCGTCCAGGTATGGATGCGGTTGCGGCTCAAGGTGGCATTGCCGCGCAGTTTCAACCGCGGCATGGCCTGCCATGTGTACTCGAGCTCGAGCCCGCGGCGGTAACTGCGGTCGACGTTCCGGCGCAGCAGCAGGCCGATCGGCGAGAGCTCGCCCGTGGAGGCGATCTCGTTGTGGAAGTTCATGGCGTAGACGTTCGCGCCGAATGTGGCCGTGCGTCCGCGAGCATTCCAGCCGGCCTCGAGGTCGACGAGCCGCTCGGGGCGGACGGCGTGCAGGTCGTGCGCGAAGGTGACGTTGTCTTCGCCCTGAAAGAGATCGTTGCGCGTCGGCTCGCGGGTCGACATTCCCGCCGAGGCGTAGACGCTGCTGGCGGCCGAAAGGTCGTAGCGCGCGCCGAGCTTGGGATTGAAAAACGTCCAGCGGATCGGGGCGATAGCCACGTCGCCGTGGTAATGAAAGTTCGTCGTCCGCAACTGCATATCCGAGTAGAGATGCCATCGCCCCTCGTCGTAGCTCAGCTTTGCGAAGGCGTTCGCTTCCCCCTTCGTACCGTAGTTGTAGTACTGGCGCACGCCGGCGGCATCGTCGAGCGTGTGCTCGCGGCGGAACTCGTTCACGTGCAGGCCGTAGTTGGCCGTCCACGGGCCGTGGGTCGTGCTCAGCGTGACCATGCTGCCGATCAGCAGTCCGTCCAGTCCGTACTGATCGCCGGAGAGGCGATACCAGCCGTAGCCGCGCTGGTAGAAAACTGAGGCGGTCATGTTCGTCCGCGGGGAAAGGGCGCGCAGGTACTGGAGCTGCGCCAGGTCGTAGCCGAAGCTGTCGCGGTCCTGCGGCCCGAACGGATTGGCGCGCAGGTCGTGCGCGAGCGTGTCGGTGTCTTCGGCGAGGAACGCTTGCTGCGTCCACTCGTGGGCCGTAAAGCCGGTCAGGCGCAGTTGCGAGTCCTCATTCTGCTTCGCGGCGCTGACGAACAGGTTGCGCGCGCGATAGCCGGACGATTCGCGGAATCCGTTTGATTGATCTCCGGAGAGGCGTGTGTAGAAGGAGTATCCACCCGGCAGAGCGCCGGACTGATAGCCGACGGTGGCGTTCATCGTGCCGAACGATCCCGAACCGATTTCCGCGCTGGTCGACTCCGTCGGCGACAGGGCGATCGATTCGAGGTTGATCGATCCACCGAACGACGGAGAGCCGACCGTCGATGTCCCGACACCCCGCTGCACCTGGATCGATTGCAGCGACCGCGCGAGGTCGGGGAAGTCGGCGAAATACGTCCCCATGTCCTCGGAATCCGCGAGCGGAACGCCATCGAGCGTGAAGTTCAACCGCGTCGGGCTGATCCCCCGCAAGGTGATGTACGAGTAACCCGACCCTCCCACCCCCGCCTCGGTGTACGTATCGATCGACGGCGTGTCGCGCAGCAGGAGCGGGATGTCCTGCCCGTAGTAGTCGCGCTCGATCGTAGCCCGGTCGACGTCGCTCTTCGTCACCGGCGTCTTCTCCTCGGCGCGAATCCCGCTGACGACGATGTTCTCCGCGAGGCCGGGACGCAAGGTGATGACGATGTCGGTATCCGCTGCCGCTTGTTGCGCGACCGCCTGATATCCGTTTCGCGTCACGACGACGGTGTAGCTTCCCGCCGGAACGTCGAGGGCAAAGCGGCCCTCGGCATCGGTCATCGCACGCTGTCCCGCCGCTTCAACCGAGGCCCCGTTGACCGGTGCACCATCAACCGCGTGGACGACGCCGCGAAGCGTTGCAGCCGAAACAAAAACAGGAAAGAAGAGCAGAAAGGAAATAACGCGGACAGCTCTCATCGATTGCCCCATCCGCCTTTGCCTACGCCGGTCCTAACCGGTTCAGGTTCCAGGGTGTGATCTCAGGCCGTTTTTCGCGGCCACCCCTAGGCGATGGGGAGATGGTACTACGGGTTGGTTGCGGGGTATTCGGTTGTCGGGTTGTCGGTTGTCGGTTCGTTACCATGTTGCTGAAGATTGGGCTGTCACGCGAAGCAGGAGACCCACCCGGAGGCGAAGCCGCTGTATCTACGCTCACTCGCGTTCATGTCGCGAGCCGATATTTGGTGTCTGTTTACCAGTGAAGTCTGTTCGCGGACCAAAGGAGCGCAAGGCCAGCAAACAGCAGCGTGATACCGACGCCGATCAGGCGACGCTCAGAGGAAGTGTTGGGGTTGGTTCGCAAGGCGGGCTTCGTCCACACTCCAGTGCGGGCCATCTTACGCAGAGTCGCGATCATGATGAAGCCCAGGCCTGCAATCCAGCAAGCAAAGCCGACGACCAAGGCAAATAACACGAGTATGGCGAGCAGAGCTGGCTGTAGAGCGAGGACTCAGAGTTCCGTCGTTTCGCCGCGCTCGGCCTCAGCGAGAGCTTCATCCGCAAACCTGTCAAGACGCCCCTCGGACACGTCGCGTTCGAGCTCCCGATCCCAAGCCTGCCAATCCCGCTCAATAAGTTCACTTTCGATCGATTCAAGCCTGGTCATTGCGGTTTCTCCCTACTTCAACACCAGCGCTACCTTCGTCCCATTCGTCGCCACGCCCGACTGCGATGCATGCGGATCCGACGCGTTCTTCGTCATCGCGTCGCCGTCTGAGTCGAGGCGGGCTTCGATGGTGATATTCGCCGGGAGCGGCTGGCCCATCATCGAATCGGCGGAGCTGAGGTCGAGCTCGAGTGGGAAGGTGGGGTTGCCGATGCGTTTGACGGCGGCCGGCGGGCCGGCGGTTTCGCCGGAGGCGCGGGCGATGATGAAGAGCACGGCGTTCGGCGACGGTTTGGCGGCGGCGAGCGTCAGCGTCAGGTGAACGGATGGGCCGCTGACCGGTGCGGCGGCGGGCGATGCGGCGGAAGCGGCGGGCTCGGAGCCGGGGTTGGGGAGTGCCGGATGATTCGGAGGGACGGCCGCGGGCTGCGGGTTCTTGGCCTGCTCCTTCATTTTGGCCAGCACTTCTTCGAGGCGTGCCTGCTGGTCGGGATGGCGGCGTGAAGCGTCGGCGATCAATCCCTCGGCTTCGGTGATCTTGCCGCTCTGCACGTCGGCCCAGGCCAGGGCTACGTAGGCGTCGGTGAGCTGGGGGTCGGCCTTGACGGCGCGCTGCAGCATCTCCACGGCGCCGTCGCGCTGTCCCATCGACATGCGCACCAACGCCTGGTAGGTCAGCGCTTGGGCATCCTCGGGATTGCGCTTGAGGATGTACTGCGTCTGTTCGAAGACGCCCATCAGGTTCTCGCGCTCGAGGTAGGCCTTGGCCAGTTGATTGCGCATCTCCAGGTCGTCAGGCGATTTGGCAACGGCTGCCTGGATCTGCTGGAGGGCAGCGTCGGCCTGCTGGGGTGATGACTGCGGCGCCGATGTCATCGGCGTACCGCCGGTCGTTCCCTCGGTCTTCGGCGTGGCGTTCTTCGTGACGAACCAGGCGATGCCGCCGATGACGGCGACCGAGGCCACGCCCCAGAGGAAGCCGCGGATCGAAGCGGCACGCGCATGGGCGGCGACGTTGACGACGACGGGGGAAGGCTGGCCGTCATCGACAGAAGTTGCAGTCCCGCGTTTGCCGCCGGCAGATTTGGCCGGCTTGTGTTGGTCCAGCTTGCGCAGCACATCGGCCGTTTCGCGCTCAAGGCGGCGCTGCTCGTCGACGCTTCCGCCTGTCTCTTTCATCTCGCGCAGTTGCTGCAGAAGCACGTCTCGCTTCGCTTCGAGATCGAGGCGTTCCAGATCGGGCTTGGCCGCGCGGCTTTTCATCCCGTACCAGAACATGAATCCGACGATGCCGCCGGAGAGGATCATCGCTGTGGCGCTGAGCCAGTCGGTCATTGTTTGTCCACCATCTCACGAACGCGGGCGAGGTACGGGTCGTCGGCAGGTTCTTCCGGAGCCGCGGCTCTCACCGGTGCGGTCTCCAGTTTCTTCGCTTTCGTGACGACGAGCAGGAAGCCGCCGGCGAGGGCCAGGATCGGCAGGATCCAGACCAGCGCGTTCACTCCCTGAAACTTCGGCTTGAGCAGGACGAACTGGCCATAGGACTTTTCGAAATAGCTGAGGATCTGGGCCTCGGTATAGCCGCGTTCGAGCAGCTCGCGAACCTGAGCCTTCATGTTTGCGGCCATGATCGAAGGCGAGTCGCCGATGGCCAGCCCCTGGCAGACCGGACAACGCAGCTCGGAGGAGATCTGCATCGTTCGGCGTTCCAGCTCCTGGCCGGTGAGTGGAGTCCCCTGCGGCGCACCGACGAACTGCGCGGCGTCGGGAACCTTGATCTGCATGAAGGCCAGCAGGAAGAGTGTTGCGATCATTTCATTGCCTTTGCCAGATTCTCTTCCAGCAACTCGGTCGACAACGGTCCCTCGAACTTGGCCACTATCGTCCCGGCCGGATTGATGAAGTACGTCTCCGGCACGCCGCCGACTCCATAGGCGATCGCTGTCTTACCGTTGGCATCGATCAGGGTCGGATAGGCCGCACCGCGCTCGGCCAGGAAGCGCAGGATCTTGTCTTCCGTATCGTTGAAGACGACGCCGACGAACTGCACGTTCGGCAGATTGCGGGCGTTGGCGACCAGCGTCGGATGCTCTTCGTAACACGGCACGCACCACGTCGCCCAGAAGTTGACGATGACCGGTTTGCCGCGCAGCGATTCGAGGTCGACGGTCTCACCGGTGCCGACGGCTTTCAGTGCAAAAGGCGGCGCCGGTTTTCCGATGAGCGGCGAGTCGATGTGCTGCGGGTCCTTGCCGAGACCGCCGAAAAGGACGAACACGATCACCGCAACGATGACGACGCCGATGATCAGAACCGGTTTGTTCACGCCACGACCTCAGAGTCGATTTCCGGAGCTCTCTCGGGGACGACGACGTACGTGCGGCGCCGCATCGGAATCAGGGCGATCAATCCGCCCACTCCCATCATCAGGACGGCGAACCAGATCCAACCGACCATCGGCATGTTGATGATCAGCACGCCGGCCTGGTCGCCCTGCAGGTTCATGATGGAGATGTAGTAGTCGCGCGTGATCGTCGAGTAGACCGCCGGCGTTCCGATCGGTTCGCGCATCGAGGCGTACTGATTCATGCGCGGCTCCATCGTCGTGACTGGTTTGCCGTCCTTGGAAATATTGAAGTGGGCGATCGTCGATTGGCGATGCGGCTCGGCGCGCTCCTCGGTGCCGGTGAAGGTGACGGTGAATCCGGCGAAGGTCGTGCTCTGGCCGCGCATCAGCGTCACTTCCTCCTGCGTGCGCATCGTGCTGCTGACGGCGATGGCGACGAAGACGATGACCGCCCCGGCGTGGACGACGTAGCCGCCGAAACGGCGCCGTCCGCGGCGAAGCTGTGTATCGATGAGCGCGGGGCCGAAGGAGTCGCCGCGTTTCATTCGTTGCCGGAGCGGCAGCCACATCTGCGCGAGCGTCACATGGGCCGCGTAGCCGCCGAAGAGAAGCGTCAGGAGCGTCCAGGGGTTGCGTACGCCGAGGAGATAGCCGATGACGAGGACGACCGCGCCGGTGATGAACGGCGGCAGAAGCGCGCGTTGCATCTCTTTCTTCGAAGCCTTCCCCCACGGGAGCGCGGGGCCGACGCCGAGGAGGAACAGCAACGCCGTGCCGATCGGTACGACCATGGCGTCGAAGTACGGCCGGCCGACGCTCATCTGCTTCCCTTTGACCGCTTCCACGATGAGCGGGAAGCAGGTGCCGATGAGAACCGTGAAGGTGAGGACGACGAAGAAGAGGTTGTTGACGAGGAACATCCCCTCGCGGCTGACGGCGCTATCCAACTGTCCCTCGGCTTCGAGCGAGTCGATTCGGAAGGAGAGCAGTGCCACCGAGAAGAGCAGCACCGCGGCGAGGAAGACCAGGATCGTCGGTCCGATGGAGCTCTGGGTGAAGGAGTGGACCGAGTTGAAGACGCCGGAGCGCGTCATGAACGTGCCGAGGATCGTCAGGAGGAAGCTGGCCTGAATGAGCGTGACCGTCCAGCCCTTGAGGACTCCGCGCCGCTCCATGACGATGGCCGAGTGCAGCGCCGCGGTGGCGGTGAGCCACGGTAGCAGCGAGGCGTTTTCGACCGGATCCCATGCCCAGTAGCCGCCCCAGCCGAGAACTTCGTAAGCCCACCAGCCACCGAGCATGATGGCGATGGTCAGGAAGACCCAGGGCAGTAGCAGTGAAGCACGGAGAGGTCGAAGGAACGATTGCCCAAGCCGCCCGCGCAGAAGCGCGGCGATGGCGAAGCCGAAGGGAATGGTCATGCCGACGTAGCCGAGGTAGAGCATCGGCGGGTGGATGATCATCAACAGGTGGTTCTGCAGCAGTGGATTCGGACCTGGTCCGTCGAGCGGCGGATTGGCGACCGTCAGGAATGGATTAGCGGGACCGGCGATGAGAAAACTGAAGAAGGCGCCGCACGACAGCCAGGTGCCGATGGCGAACGGCATGTACTCCTGATGGTCGTTGCGGTTGACCCAGGTCGTCGCCGCGACGTAGATGCCGAGGATGAATCCCCAGAAGAGGATCGACCCTTCCAGCGACGACCAGAGGCTAACGATGGTCACCCACATCGGCACCTGCGTCGATCCGACGTGTGCGACATATTGCACGCTGAAGTCATGCGTGATCAGCGCGTACTCCATGACGCCGGTGGCAGCGAACATCAGCGCAGCGAAGGCATACGCGAATCGTTGCGACCAACGCAGCCCCTCGGGGGAGCGCTTGGCGCCGGCGGCATAGGCGATGACGGCGCCGGTCGTCGCGACCAGTACCGAGGCGAGGATGAGGAAGCGTCCGAGTATGGGAATCATTGTCGATCCTTGGTGGTGCGTGGATCAGTCGATCAGTGGATTAGTAGATTCGTAGATTAGAAACCAAAAACCTTCCTGATCCACTGATCTACTAATCCACCGACCCTCCATCACTAGTCTTTCAACCCTTCAGTCGTGCGCATCAGCTTCTGGAGCTCTTCCTTGCTCATCTTGTGGCCGCCCTTCGGGGCCCGGTACTCGTTGTTGTGCGAGACCATCAGACGGTTGCACTGGAAGTAGCCGGAGCGGGTCATCGTCCCTTCGACGACGACGCCGATGTTCTCGCGGAACATCTGCGGCGGCACGCCGGACGATTTGACGTGGACGATGCCGGTGGCGTCCTTGACGTCGAACTCGAGCCCAGAGGTGCCGGTACGCCCTCGGACCGACTTCGGCGCAACCATTCCGCCGAGGCGGATCGTCGCGCCGTAAGCCTTGTCGCCGGCGGCGTGCAGATCGGTCGGTGTCCAGTAATAGACCAGGTTCTTGTTGATGCCGCCCGCGGAGATGACGACGAACGCCGTCACGGCGACGAGGAATGCCCCGATCATGAAGATTCGCGTTTTGCGCCGCGATTGGGCGCTGGCAGTCGGTTTCGTATCCATGGCGTTCATCATCCTCATCGCTCTTTCGCGGCGCGGGAGATTTCATCACTCAAGCGCGTGATTATCGTCACACCGTAGATCAGCAGCACCAGCCCCGTCACCGAGTAGGCAGCGACGACGAAGTTCCAGCCGCCTGTGACCACTCCATTCATACCGCCTCCCCCAATTCCGCCTCGTCAAGCGCCGGGGGCGGTGCGAGCTCATGCTTGAGCCGAAGCGCCGAGATCCGCGCGCGCAGCATGATGAACGCCATCATCAGCAGGAGAATGCCGAAGGCGTTCGCCCGCAACGGAATCCAGAACGGCTTCGAAACCGTGTTCGGATTCGACTGCTGCTGGTGCAGCGAGTTCCACCATTTCACCGAGAAGTAGACGATCGGGACGTCAACGTACGCGACGATCGTCGCTACCGCCGACCACATGGCGCGCCGGTGAGGGTCGTCGACGAACTTCCGCAGGGCCAGGATGCCGAGAAAAGCGAAGAGCAGTACGGCCGTGGTCGTCAGCCGCGGGTCCCAATCCCACCAAACGCCCCAGGTCGGTTTGGCCCAGATCGCTCCCTGGCAACAGAGGAGAAAGGCCAGGACGACGCCGACCTCGATCGACGCTTCCATTCGCGCGTCCCAATCGTGGTCGCCGCCGAAGAGAAAGACAACCGCGGCGACAAAGGCGAGCGTCATGGCCACGAGCGCGAACCAGGCGGTCGGAACGTGGACGTACATGATCCGCTGCGTCTCGCCCATGAACTGCTCGGGAGGGGCAACGAAGAGGCCGAAGTAGGAGCCGATCAGGAGTAAAACGACGCCGGCGACGCCGAGAGCCTTGGGGCGCGAGAGGTTACTGAAGTCGTCAGCGATGAGAAGGATCACCACCGCCGCCAGGCCGCCGAGAAAGGCGATCAGCGTCCGCGCCACGATGGGCAGGCCGAGCGACAGATCGGCGTGGAGATACTGGTCGCCGATCGTTACCAGCAGACCAAAATAGACCGCGGCCGCGAGCAGGGCAATCGCCAGCCAGAACAGGTTCCGTTTCATACGTGGAGACCTCACTCTTCGACGACTCGACCGAAAAGAAGTCCGCAGAGGGACCAATAAATTGCATCAAAGGCGATCAGCAGAATGATCCACGCGCTGGATTGATTCATCGGATCGCCGAGGATGATCAAGGATGTGGCTTTTACGGACGCAAGTAAAGCGGGAACGATCAGCGGAAAGAGCAGCAGTGGCAGCAGCGTCTGCTTCGACCGCACCTGCGCCGTCATCGCCGCGTAGAGGGTTCCCGGCGCCGAGAGTCCGGCGGTCCCGAGAGCGATGACGACGATGAGCGACCCGACGCGTGTCGTTCCGGCGTCATAGAGGATGACCATCACCGGCACGAGGGCGATGCCGAGCAGGGTGAGCTGCAGCCAGTTGGCGATGGCCTTTCCGTAGTAAAGCGCACGCGGATTGGCCGGCAGGAGCAGCAGCCCTTCCAACGCCCGGTTCTCCATCTCCGCATGGAAACTCTCGGCCAGGGTGAGGGTCGACGAGAGGAGCAACCCGAGCCAGAGGAAGCCGGCTGAGAACTGCCGGAGCATTTCCGCCACCGGCCCGACGGCGAAGCTGAAGAGCAGCAACGCCGCCGCACCGAAGACGAACACCGCCATGAACTGGGCGCGGCTGCGCCATTGAAGGAGCAGCTCCTTGCGGAGGGCGGCGATCAGCACGAACACCCTCTCATCGCTGCGTCACCTCGGAGGCCTTCCCCCGCCACGCCACCCGCCCCGCTTCCAGCAGCATGGCCTCATCGGCGATCGCGGAGGCGCGGGCGAGCTGGTGCGTGGCGATGATGACGGTCGTCCCGCCGGCTTTCAGTTCCCGCACGACGTCTTCGACGAGGACGAAGCCCTCGGGGTCGAGCTGGCCGTACGGTTCGTCGAGCATGGCCACGCGCGGTTCCTGAAGCAGGACCCGCGCGAACGAGAGCCTTTTGCGCATGCCGGCCGAGAAGGTTGCCACGGTGTCGTCGGCACGGCGCCCGAGGCCGACGCGGTCGAGCAGAGCATCGATGTTGGACCGCGAACGGCCGAGGTGATCGGCGACGACGGCGAGATTCTGCTTTGCGGTAAGGGAATCATAGAGATACGAGGCGTGGCTGAGCAGGGCCACGAGCTTCCGGACGTCTTCGCGCTCGCGGGCGACGTCGAAACCTCCGATGCGCGCCGAGCCGCCGTCGGGCCTGACGGCGGTCGACAGCGTCCGCAGCAGGGTCGATTTCCCCGAGCCGTTCGGTCCGGCCACCATCAGCACCGCGCCACCGGCAATGGTGAACGACACATCCGCCAGCGCCCACCGCCTTCCGTAGCGGCGGGCCAGATTCTTTGCGTCGACTTCCGCTGAGGTAGCCATGCAGCGGGCAGTGTCGTTCAGGTGAGGGGATGTAGCAAGGGGGCGGTTGCCGCCGTGATGTGTGTGATGTGTCACAGCGCCAGCGCTATCATCCACTCCCGATGCGCTACACAGTCTTCGCGTTGCTGTTCGTCGCGGTCGCCTGCACGACCGTCGTGCCGCCTCCTCCTCCCCCACCGCCGCCAGCCCCGGCACCGCGCGCTCCCTACGGGTTCACGCCCGAGGAGGAAGTGCGCATCCTGCAGGTGGAAGACCGGCGGGAGTACGACGCGGCGCTGGTCGATTGGGGCATTCATCATCCGAATGCGTTGCACCGCGCGCGCATGGCCCTGGCCCTCGGGCGCATCGGTCCGCATACCTTCGTCGATACCAACGGCAACGGAGTGCGTGATGAGGGCGAGCGGCAGGCGGGCGTGGCCCAGCTCGTGACGCTGGTGAGCGATCCGGACGCCAATGTCCGCGCGACGGCGGCATTCGCGCTGGGGCAGATCGGCGACGCGACGTCGATCGACGCGCTGCTGCAGTTCGCGGGCGATGCCGATGGCGACGTCGCCGGCGAGGCGGTGGAAGCGCTTTCGAAGCTGGCCGCGAAGGTACCGCTGGCGCGCTACGCCGCGTTTGCAACGGCACAGACGCCCGAAGGCATTCGGGCGCGGGCGATCCGATTCCTGTTCCGATTCAAGAGCGATGAGGCCTCGGCGATTGCGGCAGAGGCGCTGGCCTCGCCTTCGCCGCGCATCCGCGAGGAGGCGACGTACGACCTGGCCCGCCGCGCGTACGCCCCGGCACGTCCCCGGCTGGAGCTGCTGGTCAACGACACGAATCCGCAGACGCGCGCCAACGTCATGACGGCGCTCGGCAGGATCGGCTCGGCGGAATCGTTGACGCTCCTGATCGAGGCGTTGCGGGATCCGCATCCCTGGGTTCGCACAAACGCCGTCGTGGCCATTTCCCGTCTGGCCGCCAAGGATCGAAAACTCATTGAACGTCCGGCGATGGCGCAGGACGCGATGCGCGTGCTGGAGCTGCTCGACGATCCTGACCCGGGCACGCGCGCCTCGTCGATCGATACGCTCGGCTACTACTCCGTGCGCAGCGAGCCGGCACGCCGCCGCCTCCTCGAGATTGCCGCGAACGGCTCACGCTGGGACCGCGAGGTCGCCGCCGGCGCGATCGCCAGGAACCTCGGCGACGAGAAGTTGCTGCCGGCCGATCTGAGCGGATGGGCGAAGGTGCGCGTGCTCGAGGCGGCTACGGCGATCTCCGACGCCGTCCGCGAGCGGTATGCGCACGATACCGATCCGCTCGTCCGCGCACAAGCGCTGGCAACGATCGCCGACGACCACGTCGACGCCAATCTCCCGTTGATCCGGGCCGGACTCGATGATGCCGACGTCATCGTGCGCGGCTATGCCATCGGCCGCTACTCGAAGTCGCATGACACCAGCAAACTGGCAACCCTTCAAGCGGCGGAGCGGAGCGCGCGGAGCGACGAGCAGAACGATGCCCGCCTCGCCGCGATCGGTTCCATTGCCGAGATCGACTACCCGGAGCGGGAGAGCGTTCTTCGTGCTCTTCTGGCGGATCGCGATCCGGTCGTGCGCCGGATCGCCGCTGACAGCATCGAACAGAACCTCAAGAAGCCGCGGCCGCAGTACACGCCGCTGCCGGTGACGCGGACGGACTACTCCCAGGTCGTCGAGTGGTCCCGGCATCCGCACACCGCCACCATTCATATGACGCGCGGCAACATTCAGATCGCGCTTCTCACGAACGACGCGCCGGTCACGACCTGGAACTTCGCCCAGCTCGCCCGCGCCAGGTACTTCGACAACAGCTCATTCATGCGCGTCGTCCCGAACTTCGTCATCCAGGGCGGCGACCCGCGCAGCGACATGGAAGGCGGCCCAGGCTACGCCATCCGCGACGAGATCAATCTTCAGAAGTACACCCGCGCAGCCGTCGGCATGGCGCTCTCGGGTCCCGACACCGGCGGATCGCAGTTCTTCATCACCCACTCCCCGCAGCCGCACCTCGACGGCGGCTACACGATCTTCGGCCGCGTCACCGCCGGCATGACGGCGGTGGTCGATCAGACGGAGCGGGGGGACAAGGTGGAGACGATCGCCATCGATGAAGCTACGCCGCCGTCTTCTTCGCCATCAGCCAGCCGATGAGAAAGATCGCACCGCCGATGAAGAGCAGACGCACCTCCATCGATACGTTGTCTTTCAACAAGCCGGTCAGCAGGCCGATCGGGAGGATGATCATCCCGATCAGTTGGAAGAGGCGGCCGAGGAGCGCGGACATCGGCGCAGTGTAACAACGCCTGCTAGAGTTCCGCTCCATGAAACCGCTCGTCGTCCTTACTGCGAAGTATCCGAAGATCGTTCGCGAGATCCTCTCCGGTCTTTGCGAGCTCGTCGAGCATCCCTCGGAACAGGGGCGTTCCGAGGAGGAGATGATCACGATCCTGAGCGAGGCCGATGCTGCCATCACGTTGCTGAGCGATCCTCTGACGCGCAATGTTCTGGCGGCAAATCGTGATCTCCGGATGATTGCCAACTATGCCGTCGGCTACAACAACGTCGACGTCGATGCCGCCCGCGAGCTTGGAGTCACCATCACGAACACTCCCGGAGTGCTCACCGAGGCCACGGCCGACTTGACCATGGGACTGATCCTGGCCGTGATGCGGCGGATCGTCGAAGGCGACCGCGAGGTGCGCACGACCGGCCAGTGCGTCTGGGAGCCTCTTCACCTCCTCGGCACGAGCCTGGCCGGCAAGCGGCTCGGCATCATCGGCATGGGCCGCATCGGCAGGGCCGTTGCGCAGCGTGCGCGCGCCTTTGGCATGGAGGTGACCGGCACGCGCCGCGGGGAGCCGATCTACGAGTTGCTGGCGACGAGCGACGTCGTCTCCATCCATGCCCCGTTGACGAGCGAGACGCGGCATCTCATGAATCCGGAGACGCTCTGGGCGATGAAACGCGGGGCATTCCTCATTAACACCGCGCGTGGCGCTCTCGTCGACGAGGTGGCGTTATGCGCCGCGCTCGACGAAGGGCAGATCGGCGGCGCCGGTCTCGACGTCTACGAGAACGAGCCGGACGTGAATCCGCGCCTGCTGACGATGCCAAATGTCGTCCTCGCGCCGCATATCGGTTCGGCCGCCGAGGAGACCAGGTCGGCCATGGCCAGGATTGCGGCGACGGATGTGGCGATGTTCCTGCGCGGTCAGCGGCCATCGCACGTGATCGTGTAGTCTCTTAGCGATGTCGAGACTCCTTCGGGCCGACGCCTTTCTCATCGTCATCGACGTGCAGCAGAAACTGATGCCGGTGATCGACGACCGCGAAACGATCGAGCGCAACATCGACAGGCTCATACGCGGCGGCAAGGTGGTGGACATTCCGGCCATCCTGACCGAGCAGTATGTCCAGGGACTCGGACCGACGGTGCCCATCATCCGCCGCGCGTTCGAAGAGACCTCCGCCTACGAGCCGATCGAGAAGGCCTGTTTTTCCGGCTTCGGCTGTGCCGAGTTCGTCATGGCCACGCGCAACCTCCACCGTAAGCAAGCCATCGTCGCCGGCATCGAAGCGCATGTCTGCGTCTACCAGACGGTAGGCGATCTGCTCACCAACGGCTACGACGTCACCATCATCGCCGACGCCATCTCCTCCCGTACCCTGGCCAACAAGGAGATCGCCATCCGCCGCATGATCTCCGACGGTGCCCGGCTCAGCTCGACGGAAATGGTCCTCTTCGAGCTGACCGTGAGCTCGGGGACAGATGAGTTCCGCGAGATTTCGCGGCTGGTGAAGTAAAGCGCTGCGCGCGTTGTCGGTTATCGGTTATCGGTTGCTGAGTTACTCGGTTGCTGAGTTGCTTGGTGCCGGTTACCAGACCACCGCAATTCGGCGACCCAGCGACCGAAGCAACCCAGCAACTGAGCAACCCAGCAACCGACAACGCGCTCCGCGCACGGTTGAGTGAACCCTTCTTGCATGCCCTTCGGACCGGAGGTAACAACCATGAACGACCTCAAGGGCAAACGCGTAGCGATCATCGTCACGGACGGATTCGAGCAGATCGAGATGACCAGTCCGCTCGAGGTGCTGGACAAGGCCGGGGCGAAAACGGTTCTCGTCTCTCCGAAGGATGGCGAGGTGCAGGCCTTCAGGCATCATGATCGGGCGAACAAATTCAAGGTCGACCTGCCTCTTGCCAGGGCCAACGCAGCGGACTTCGATGCTCTCGTCCTGCCTGGCGGCGTCATCAACGGCGATGCGCTGCGCATCGAGAAGCGCGCGCAGCAGTTCGTTCAGGAGATGGACCGGGCCGGCAAGCCGATCGCGGTGATCTGCCATGGCGGCTGGCTGCTCATCTCCGCCGGACTGATGAACGGCCGCCGCATCACCACGTGGCCGACGTTACAGGATGACATGCGCAATGCCGGCGCCGACTGGCAGGACCGCGAGGTCATCCGCGACCGCAACCTCGTCAGCAGCCGCAAGCCCGATGACCTGCCGGCCTTCAATCGCGAGATGGTCGGAACGATTGCGGAGTTGCGGCCGGCGAAGTCGATGACGGCGGACCAGCGCGAGGAGCGCGAAGTCCGGCAGTAGTCGTACGCCGGGCATAAGAGCGTTTGCAGCGCCGGGTTTCGGCCCGGCGCTGCACAGCCGCGCTGACGCTTCGGCTCCGAAGGCAAAGTCATCTGAGCTGGCACATCTTTTGAGAAGTGCCATCGACAAAAAAGGACGACGACGATGCCGACTGAAGCAAGAGTTCTCATCATCGAAGACAACGATGCCCTTCGCGCCATGTTGTTCACGATCCTCCGCCATCAACCCCTCGGCGTCGACACCGCCGTCAGCGCCGAAGACGCGCTCGAGAAAACGCGGCTGTGCGACTACGCACTGATTCTCATCGATATGAGCCTGCCGGATGATGAAGGCCTCACGTTCCTGGCGCGTTTTCGCGAGGAACGTCCCGAGGGAACGACGTTTGTGCTGGCGGTACTCGATCCGGACAATGAGGTCTCGATCGACTCCCGTCTCGTCGGCGCGACCATGAACAAGCCGCTGGTGATCGACACGCTCGCCGACGTGGTGCGCGAATGCGCCCTGGTCGTTCCTCCCCCCGAAGATCCGCTTCCCTGTCCTCCCGCCGAAAGCGACTTCCGCTTGCGGTTCGATGATAGCGGAGCGTTCTATAACTGAGGTTGCGCGGTCTCGCGGTTGCGGGGTCTCGCGGTGGGCGGTTGCTAAGTTGCTGGTTTGCTTGGTTGCTTGGTAGTGGGTTGCCAGGTTGCCAGGCCTTGAACCGCAGGCCGTGAAGACCCTCTCCCCCGAGACCGCGTAACCGCGAGACCGCGAGACCGCGCAACCCAGCAACCCCGTAACCTAGTAACCTAGCAACCCTTCATGGACCGACGCCGTCAAGGCATCCTGCTGATTGTCGGCGCAGCGCTGCTCTGGTCGACGGGGGGGATCGGCATCAAGGCGGTGGCTGACTCCGCGCTGAAGGTCACCTTCTATCGCTCGCTCTTCGCTGCCATCGCACTGATGCTCTTTCTCGGCCGAGGTGTATGGGGACGGCGGCAGTGGAAATCGACGGCGGCGTTTGCGATCGCCATCATCGGTTACGGCGCGTGCCTGACCACCTTCGTCGTGGCCACGAAGTGGACGACCGCCGCGAATGCGATCTTTCTTCAATACGCCGGCGTTGTCTGGGTGCTGCTTCTCTCACCGATCGTCGTGCGCGAACCGATGCGGGCGCGCGACGTCATCGCCATCGCTGTGGCCATGAGCGGCATGGCCCTCTTCTTCGTGGGACGATTCGAAGCGCGGGGCATGGCCGGCAACGCCATGGCCCTGGTCTCGTCGGTCTTTTTCGCATTGTTGATCCTCGTCCTGCGACGGGAGCAGCGCGCCGCGCAGGCGGCGGTCACCTGGGGAAACGTCGTCTGCGCGCTGGCCGTGCTGCCGTTCGTGGCGCACGATCTCGCCCTCACGCCGCGGTCGTTCGCGGTGCTGGCGTTTCTGGGCGTGTTCCAGATCGCCATCGCCTACGTCCTCTTCGTCCGTGGATTGGCGTATGTCACGGCGACGCAGGCATCGCTCACCGGCATGCTGGAGCCGGTTTCGAATCCGATCTGGGTCTTTCTCTTCCTCGGCGAGATTCCGTCCGTCTACGCCATCGCCGGAGCTCTGGTCGTGCTGTCGGCCATCGCCTGGCACACGATGTCGGGGGAGCCGGCACTGGACATGCCGGCTCCCGATTGACTGCGCTTCGCGCGTTATCGGTTGTCGGTTGTCGGAGTCGACGCTGGTAGCTGAATTGGCCACTCACCGACAACTGACAACCGACAACGCGCGAAGCGCTCCTTATGCGATCCCGAACAACGCCACGGCGAACTGGATGTTCGGATCGTTCGAGATGTCGTCGGTCGTCGATCCGTAGACGATGGCGCTGCCGCCGATCGTGACGGTGATCGCGATCGACTGGTTGGCACCGACCGCCGTTCCGGTGAAGAACGACGTCGAATCGACCTGCTCGAACCAGTTCGGCAGATAGCTCTTCGTGACCGTCTTGAGTACCGTTCCGTTCGTATCGCGCAGCACCGCCGTCAGGTTCGCGCCGGAGGCCCCTGTCCTGACGCCGATATTGAATCGCGTCTTCGTCGGATCGACCGGCGTGACCAGGAAGGCCGTGAAGCCTCCCTGGATGACGCGAGCGTCGGAGGGATCGATGACATCCTCGGTTAATCCCGATGTTCCCAGGGTTCCTGCATCGTTGTAGACCCGCGTGATGATCACCGGCTTGGTTGCCGTCGGCGTGGTGATGAGATCGACGCTGCCGAGTCCGGAGCGGCCGAACGTGGCCACGATGTCGGGATAGGTAAAGACCTGTCCCGCGCCGACGCTGTAGGTGACGGTCGGGTCTGACGAGCTGCCGCTGGTGCCCGATGGATGGAAGACGAGCTTGCCGGTGATGGTGCCGATCGATCCCGGCGCACCGTAGAGGAGCTGCAGCGAGGTCTTGAAATTCGAGCCGGAGCTGCCGGCGGTCGAGCCGACCACGGGGATGTAGCCGCGCAATTGCTCCGTGGCCGTGCCGGTGCCGCCGAGCGCAAGCGGGGCGCCGGAAAGGAAACCGGTGGTGATGTCGACGCTTCCGGTCACGTCCGATGCGAACACAACATTGCCGGCCGTCGTAATTCCGAAGAAGGTCCCGGGATTGCCGCAATTGGCCACTCGGGCAACGCCGATGAGATCTCCCTGCTGCACGGATACCACCGGCGACATCGCCAACGTATTGTCACTGCCGGACGACGTGAAGGGTCCGCGCTCGGCCGTCATCGTCAGAATGTTGCCGCTGCGGTGGAAGAACTTGATCTTGATCGCGTTCGTGCAGCCGATGCTCGACCAGTAGACGTGTACGGAGCTCACCGTTCCGGTGGCGTTTGCGGGCGACACGAGGTCGATGTCGGTTCGCACAGGGCCCACGGCGGAATCGCTCGAGTTCGGGCTGCCGGAGAACCCAGGACCAATCGTAAGAGCCTGCGGAAAGAGCGGTGCTGTCATCAAAAGGAGAGGGAAAGAAAACCGGACGACGCGTTTGAACATAAGAGAGATCCTCCGCTCGCATGATTCCATACTCGATCAGTAGTGCACGTGACCGGCCCCACGTTTCAACCTGACAGCGGAATCGTGAACGAAAAGGTGCTTCCTACGCCCAACGTGCTCACGACCTCGATCCGGCCGCCGTGCGCTTCGACCGCGAGCTTGCAGAATGCCAGCCCGAGACCAGTACCGACTCTGCGCGAATCGAGCTGGCCGAATTTCTCGAAGATCCTCTCGAAGGCCTCGGATGGGATGCCTTCGCCCGTGTCGCGGACGGAGAACAGGATCGATTCGTTGTCGTCTCGGGTCGCGGCGATCGTCACGGTACCGCCTTGCGTGAACTTGATGGCGTTGGCGATGAGGTTGACCAGCGTACGGCTCAGCTTGTTCCTGTCGCCGGCAAATACCGGAAGCCCGGGGTCAATCTCGGTGATCAACGTGTTCTCTCCGGCCAGGGCGAGCGATGCCACCTGGCCGAGGGCGCCGGCCACGAGCACGTTGGCCGAAAGCTCTTCGTATTGAAGTGTCGGCGAGCCCGCCTCCATCTTCTCCACGTCCAGGAGATCGTTGATCATCCCCAGCAGCGTCTTCCCGCCGCCGGCGGCGATGGAGACGATCTCGTGCTGCATCGCATCGAGAGCGCCGTCCTGTTCCAGCATCTCCACCCCGACGATCATCGCCGTGAGCGGTGTGCGCAGATCGTGAACGATCATGTTGCGCATGTCGTCGCGAAGCTTCTCGACCTCCTGCAGCCGCCGGTAATTCGCCTGCAACTGCTCGAAGAGGGCCGTCTCGCGATCGCGGCAGCGCTTCTTCTCCAGACAGGAGTCGATGCGCGCTTTGAGCAGGATGGGGTTGAATGGCTTCGACAGGTAATCTTCCGCTCCTGCTTCAATGCAACGAACCACCGACTGCAACTCATTGAGTGCCGAGATCATGATGACCGGGATGTGCAGCAGCCGCTCGTCAGCCTTGATATGGCCCAGAACCTCGTAACCGTCCATGTCCGGCATCATGATGTCGAGCAGCACCAGGTCGAAAGCGGTCTCGCGCATCCGGAGCAGAGCATCGCTTCCGTTGTTCGCTGTGATGACGTCATGTCCCTGCCATCGCAACCTGCGAGAGAGAACATCCCGGTTGCCGGCATCGTCATCGACGACCAGCACCAGTCCCGGGGCAACCGTGAGCGGACGCGTGACGGCGGCCGATTCCCGCGGCATCTCTTCACGGTCGTCGAGCGCGATGGCGACGCTCTTCTCATTGGACGTGAAGTTCTCCTCGATGACGGCAAGCATCCGATGGCCCGCGGCCCGGATCTTCATGAGGTCTTCGCGCCGCTGACCTTCCACTTCCTCGGACAGCATCTCCGAGTAGCCGATGATCTGATTGAGCGGGCTCCGCAAGTCATGAAGAACCTGCTCCGGGAGTCCCGTCATCGCGGCAGAGGCCGCGGGACCGGATTCCGGGCGTAACTCGGCGCTCACGACACCCTTTCCAGAACGGGCGGGCGCAGCAGCGCTTCCATCTTGTCAAGAAGCCGCGGCAGTTCGATCGGCTTGGTGTCGTATTCGTCGCAACCCGCGTCGAGCGCCTTCTCGCGGTCATTGGCCATCGCGTGCGCGGTCAAGGCGATGATCGGAATGTGTTGGAGGAGCTTGTCCCCCTTGATTTGCCGCGTCGCCTCCCAGCCGTCGACGACCGGAAGGCTCATGTCCATCAGGATCAGATCGGGCATTTTCGCCCGGGTAACCTCGATGCCCATGGCTCCGTCGACGGCGATCAGGATCTGATAGCCCTTGCGTTCCAGGCGGCGCGACAGCATGTCGCGGTTCATTTCGTTGTCTTCGACGATGAGGATTGTTGTCATAGCGTCACCGCCTCGGCTTTCAGAACAGGCACTGCCAGACGAGCTCGGGCGGCGCGCGTGGCATCGCAGTCGGGGAGTAGACTTCGAACCTGCTCGAGAAGCGACGCGCTCGAATCGCCTTGCTTCCGCACGATGGTCTCGACGTTTCCGTTCAGCCGCCGGCGGTCGTCGCTTGTCAAGTCCGCCGCGGACAGGACGACGATCGGGATGGACCGCCATTCACGATGGAGTCGTACCTCGGCCGCGAACGCGAAGCCATCCATTCCCGGCATGAGCAGGTCGAGAAGGATCAGAGTCGGACGTTCCCGCCTCATGCTCGCCAGCCCTTCGATTCCATCTCCTGCCTCGGAGACCGCGCATCCCTCTTTCTCCAGCATGGCGCGCATGAGCGAGCGGGCCGTCGCATCGTCGTCGACCACGAGCACGGGACATGGCGGCGTCAGACAGGTGTACTTTTTCAGAATCTGTGAGAGCCGCCGGCGATTGACCGGCTTGGTGGCGTAGTCAGAGGCACCGAGCGTGAAGCCACGCTCAGGGTCATCCACCATCGTTACCATGATGACCGGGATGTCACACAAAATCGGATCGCTCTTGATCGCCGACAATACCTTCCAGCCGTCCATCTCCGACATCATCACGTCGAGGGTGATTGCTACCGGCAGCAACTGCGCGGCAAGCCGCAGACCCTGTGCGCCGCCATTGGCTGTACATACCGTAAAGCCTTCCTTGCGCAGGTAGCGCTGCATGAGGTCGCGTTGGAGAGGGTCGTCATCGATGACGAGCACGCAGGTCCCGGTCTCGGGAAGTGCTTCGGCGTTACCTCCGCCATCCACCGGAACCTGGTGTCTCTCCGTGGAAACCGCCTCGCTGATCGATTCCGTGACCGTTGCCGGCAACTGGATGGTGAAAACGCTCCCCCTTCCGGGCAGACTGTGGACGCTGACGTCGCCCCCCATCATCTGGCAGAAGCGGCGCGTAAGCGCCAGGCCGAGGCCTGTTCCGCCGAACTTACGTGTCGTCGAGGCGTCGGCCTGCGTGAAGGACTGAAAGAGCCTGACGATCTGCTCCGAGCTCAATCCGATGCCGGTATCCGATACGCGGAAGACGATCCAGTCGATGCCGTCCATGATCTGCCGCTCGGCCGCGACTTTGATCTGCCCGTCGTGTGTGAATTTCGCCGCGTTGGAAATGAGATTGAACAGTCCCTGGCGTACTTTGCTCAGGTCGGCGCGCATGAATCCGACGTCCGGCGCGCAGGTGAGCTCGAGCGTGTTGCCGTTTTTCGAGACCTGCATTTCGATCGTCGAGGCCACTTCGGCGATCAGCGAGGAGATGTCGAACCCTTCCAGGTGCAGGTCCATCTTGCCGGCCTCGATCTTCGAGAGATCGAGGATGTCGTTGATCAGACCCAGCAGATGCTTGCCGGCCGTGGAGATCTTCTGGAGATCGGCGCTGAAGTCCTGCAGGCCGCGCTCGATCGATTCCTCCTGCAGCATCTCCGAAAATCCCAGGATGGCGTTGAGCGGCGTGCGCAGCTCATGGCTCATGTTGGCCAGGAAAAGACTCTTGGTCCGATTGGCGGTTTCGGCCACTTCTTTGGCCGTGGCCACCTCGGCCTCGGCGCGCCGGCGCTCGGTGACGTCTTCCATCGCCAGCACCAGCAGTTCCGCATGGCTGCCTTCCCGTAATTTCCGAGCGTTCAGCAACATTACACGCCTGCCGATAACGGGAAAGTCGTGCTCGAGCTCGAAGTCGTTGAAGACCGAGCTGGTGGGGACGATGTCCTCCAGCAGCGTGCGGAGATCGGGGATGTCCCACTGCCCGTTGCCAAGCTCGTAGATGAGCTGGTTCTCGGTCTCTTCCGCCGAGACGTGAAAGGTCTGGTAGAACGCGCCATTCGCCGAATGAACGCGCAGACTGCTGTCGAGAATCAGCAGCGGCTCACGCACGGTGTCGACGACGTCCTGCGCGTAAGCCTCGATCTGTTCGAGCAGATGCTGTGCGCGGCGCTTTTCGGTGACGTCTTCCATCGCCAGCAGAACGAGCTCGTCATGCAGCTTCCGGGCGTTGAGCAGCATAACCCGGCGGCCGATATGAGGGAAGTCGTGCTCGAGCACGAAGTCGTTGAAAACAGTGCTCTCCGGCACGATCTCTTCGAGCAACGTGCGCAGATCGGGAATGTCCCACTGCCCGTTGCCGAGCTCGTAGATGTGAAGGCCCTCCGTCTCCGCCGCAGAGACGCGAAAGGTCTTATAGAACGTGCTGTTCGCCGACCGCACCCGCAACGCGGCATCGAGCACGAGCAGCGGCTCGCGAACGGTGTCGAATACGTCCTGCGCGAAATTCTGTATGTCCGCGACGAGCGGGACCTTCGTGATCCTGGCCTCGTGAAGCGCCGGATCAATCAGGGTTGCAGGGATTGTTTCAGGCATGCATCGCCTCCTGGTTTGTTCCAACCGGACGCGATCGCAAGGCGCGGGCAGTCGATGTGGGAGAGAGAACTGCGAGGGAACTAAGTGGGTACATGCAGTAACCGGGCCGTAGGTGGGGGTATTGCTGGCGCGAGACCGCGCAATCCCCTGAGCCTGCTTCTTGCACTACCTTCCCCGCGTGTCCGATTTCGAACTGATCGAGCCGGCGACGGGAGAGACGTTAGGCTCCGTTTCGCGGGCCACCGCCGAGGATGTCGATCGCGCGGTGCGGCGCGCGGCGGGAGCGTTTCCGGCTTGGCGTGCGGTCAATACGAGAAGCCGCGGGCGGATGCTGATGCGGCTCTCGCAGCTCATTCGCGACAACACGGACGAGCTGGCGACGCTGGAATCGCGCAACGTCGGAAAGCCGATCCGCGATTCGCGCGATGAAGTGGCGCTGGCGGCGAACTGCTTCGAGTACTACGCCGGCACGACGAACAAGATCGGCGGGCAGACCATCCCCGGCGCGGCGCCGGGGGTGCTGATGACCTTCCGCGAGCCGGTCGGCGTCTGCGGGATCATCGTGCCGTGGAACTTCCCGATCGCCATCACCGCCTGGAAGTCGGCACCGGCGCTGGCGATGGGGAACACGGTGGTTCTCAAACCAGCCGAACAGACACCGCTCACCGCCATCCGCCTCGGCGAGCTGGCGCTCGAAGCGGGACTCGCCGAGGGCGTCTTCACTGTCGTCACCGGCCCGGGATCCGTCGCCGGCGAGGCCATCCTCACGCACCCGCTGGTCCGCAAGCTGGCCTTCACCGGATCGACGGAGGTCGGCAGGAAGGTGATGGAGATGGGAGCCCGCGACATCAAGCGCGTGAGCCTGGAGCTCGGCGGCAAGTCGGCCAATCTCATCTTCGACGATTGTGATTTCGAGAAAGCGGTCGCCTCCGCGGTCGCCTCATCGCTCGGCAACGCCGGACAGGATTGCTGCGCGCGCAGCCGCGTGATCGTGCAGCGATCGATCTACGACCGCTTCACGAAGGCGCTCGTCGAGGCGTTTGAGAAGGTGAACGTCGGCGATCCGCTGGCGACGGAGACGGAGATGGGGCCACTGGTGACGGCGGCGCATCGGACGCGTGTTCAGTCGTACATCGATACCGGCAACTCGGAAGGGGCGACGCTCGCGACCGGCGGTCATGCGCGCGAAGGAGCCGGCACGTATCTCGATCCGACGATCTTCATCGACGTCACGCCGGAGATGACCATCGCCCGCGAGGAGATCTTCGGCCCGGTCGTCGCCGTGATGCCCTTCGATTCCGAGGACGATGCCGTGGGGATGGCCAACGATTCGCCGTACGGCCTCTCCGGCTCGATCTGGACGCGCGACATCGGCCGGGCGTTGCGCGTGGCCCGCGCCTTCGAGACCGGCAACATCTCCATCAATTCCGGCAGCAGCGTGCATCTGGAGGCCCCGTTCGGCGGCGTCAAACAAAGCGGCATCGGACGCGAGCTCGGCCTCGCCGCGCTCGATGCGTACACGGAGTGGAAGACGGTGTATGTGGACGTGAGCTGAGCGGGGGTCGGTTGTCGGGAGTCGGGGGTCAGAGCGAATGCTCGCGGCTTTCTCCGACCCCCGACCCCCGATTCCCGACCCCCGAGAACAATCATGCAAGGACGCATCGACATCGACACCCTCAAACGCCTCGTCGCCGACGACGAGATCGATACCGTCATCGCGGCGTTTCCCGACATGTACGGGCGTCTCGTCGGCAAGCGCCTGGTCGGCCGTTTCTTCGTCGATGAGGTGATCCCGCACGGGATGCACGCCTGCGATTACCTGCTGGCTTGCGACATGGAGATGGATCCCGTACCCGGCTACGCCTTCACCTCATGGGCCAAGGGCTACGGCGACTTCCGGCCGATCCCCGATTTCGAAACGCTGCGCGTGGCCTCGTGGCTGCCGAAGACGGCGCTCGTGCTGTGCGACGTCTACCAGGAGCACGAGCACGAGATGGTGCCGGTGGCGCCGCGCAGCATGCTGCGCCGCCAGATCGCTCGCGCCGCGGCCATGGGCTTCACCACGATGGCGGCCTCGGAACTGGAGCTTTACGTCTTCAAGGATTCCTATGAGGTGGTGGCGGAGAAGGGCTTCATCAATCCGACGCCGATCGGGCGCGTCATCGAGGATTACCACATCCTGCAAGGGACGAAAGAAGAGCATCTCGTCGGTGCCATTCGCTCGCACATGGAGCGCTCCGGCGTCCCTGTCGAGTCGTCGAAGGGCGAGTGGGGACCGGGGCAGCAGGAGATCGGGCTCCGTTACGCCGATGCGCTGGAGATGGCCGACCGTCACTCGATCTACAAGCATGCCGCCAAGGAGATCGCCTGGCAGCAGGGACACGCCATCACCTTCATGGCCAAGTGGGATGAGCGTTACGCAGGTTCGTCGTGTCACATCCACATGTCGCTGTGGGACGAAACGGGGAAGGCTCCGCGGTTTGCCGGCGACGACTCCCTCGGCACGATCCACTGCTCGCCGACCTTCCGCTGGTTTCTCGGCGGATGGATGAAGCACATCCGCGAGCTGTTCGCTTTCTTCGCGCCGTATCCCTCCTCGTATAAACGCTACGTGGCCGGCTCGTTCGCGCCGACCGGCATCGCCTGGAGCTTCGACAACCGGACCGCCGGCTTCCGCATCGTCGGGAGCGGCCCGTCACTGCGCATCGAGTGCCGCGCCCCCGGCGCCGACGCCAATGTCTACCTCGCCTTCGCCGCAGCCATCGCCGCGGGACTGGACGGCGTCGCTCATCACATCGAGCCTCCTCCCGCCTTCGAGGGGGATGTCTACAAAGCCGCCTCCGATCTGCCGCACATGCCCCACTCTCTCAACGAATCGATCGCCGCGCTGGCCGAGAGCGCCTTCGCACGCGAAGTCTTCGGCGAAAACGTCGTCGACCACTACCTCCACTTCTTCCGCACCGAACAACGGAAATTCGACGCCGTCGTCACCGACTGGGAACGGCGGCGGTACTTCGAGATGGCCTGACTATGCGACTGCAGAACAAAGTAGCCCTCATCACCGGCGGCGGCTCCGGCATCGGCAAAGCCTCCTGCCTCCTCTTCGCCAGAGAAGGGGCGAAGGTCATCGTCGTCGACTTGAAAAAGGAGACCGCCGAGGCGACGGCGAGCGAGATCGGCCCGAACGCCCGCGCCTTTGCCGCCGACGTCTCGAAAGCGACAGGCGCCGAGGGGATGGTGAAGTTCGCCGAGGAAAGCTTCGGCCGGCTGGATGTGATCTTCAACAACGCCGGCATCTTTCATCCCGACGACGAATCGGTCACCACCACCACCGAGGCCATCTGGGACATGGTCATCGATGTCAACCTCAAAGGCGTCTTCCTTGGCTGCCAATACGCCATCCCCGCCCTCCTCCGCGCCGGCGGCGGCTCGATCATCAACACCGCTTCCTTCGTCGCCATCATGGGCGCTGCCGTCCCGCAGATCGCCTACACCGCCAGCAAAGGCGGCGTGCTGGCGATGACGCGCGAGATCGCGGTTGAGTTCGCGCGTAAAAACATCCGCGCCAACTCCCTCTGCCCCGGCCCCGTCGAAACGCCTTTGCTCGCCGAGCTCCTCGCCGACCCCGCCCGCCGCAACCGCCGCCTCGTCCACATCCCCATGGGCCGCTTCGGCCGCCCCGAGGAGATGGCCAACGCCGCGCTCTTCCTGGCCAGCGATGAGTCGTCGTTCATCACCGGGACGTCCTTCGTCGTCGATGGGGGGATTACGGGGGCGTACATTACGCCGGAGTAGTCAAAAAGGCTTTACCACGGAGGCACAGAGAACACAGAGAAAAGCAAAACCTCTGTGACCTCTGTGTCTCTGTGGTTAAAGCCTTTTTTTGTTACGGCGATCCGCAGTATCGCGCCGTCGGCACATTCTCCACGATCACGCCTTTCGCATTCGCGCGGATCACGTACTCCGAGGCCCCATACCGATCGGCGCCGGGAGTCCAGTTGTACGTGTAGCCGAGGTGGGTCCAGGGGTAGCCGTTGGGGATGGCGTGGAGGTAGAGGGTTTCGACGGCCATCCATTGATAGTGGGATGGGGTCGTCGTCAAGGGGAAGGCGTTGCCGCAGTCGGTGGGAGTGGAGTTATCAGTTAGCGGCTTGCACGGGAGCGGCGTGTTCGTGCTGTCGTCGGGGGCGGGGCGGAAGAGGTCGGAGACTGCGACCTTGAGCACGAGCACTCGCGGCACGTCGGCGTCGGGCGGGAGGCCGAGCAATTCGCGCAATTGCATGGCCACATCGACATGGAATGCGCGGCAGAGCGTCTGTACCTCGGGGACGCCGGTGACCCACATGCCGTACGTGCCGGCGGTGAGCGAGTCGCCGACTTTGCCGTCTTTCGACGTGACCATGGCCACGAGCACCAGCGTTCGTAGATGTTCCAGAGCGCCTGCGTCTCGCCGGCGAGCGGCTGCTCGGGTTTGACCTCGCGATCCGCGGCAGGAAGCGAGCTATCTTTGTCATTCGACTCAACATGGTAAACGGGAGGACCGATGCGATCCATAGCCAGCGCCATCTTCATCTCTCTGCTCATCGCGGCCGTAGTAGTCGCTGAGGAGCCGGCATCCATCGCTATTCACTCGCGCCGCGTGCTCGACGTCCGCAACGGGACGGCGGCCGAAGGATACGTCGTCGTGCGCGGCGACCGGATCGTCTCGGTCGACAGGAGCGCGCCCGGCGGCGTGCGCGTCATCGAGCTTGGTGACGCCACGGTGCTGCCTGGTCTCATCGATTGCCATGTCCATCTGGAGGCGGACTGGAACGACTTCTCGGCCACCAGCAACCTGAGGCGCTCCTCCCCGGAGAAGACGCTCGACGGATTGATGAACGCGCAGACCTACCTGCAGCGCGGTTTCACCACCGTGCGCGATGCCGGCACCACCGATCCCGCCTACGACACGATCGCGCTGCGGAATGCCTTCGCCCAAGGGAAGTTCGCCGGCCCGCGGGTCTTCGCGGCAGGCGTTCCGATCTCCGTCACCGGAGGGCACGCCGATCTCAACCCGCTGGCGCCGGACGTCCCCATGGTCAAGTTCCCGAACATCGCCGACACGCCGGACGAGGTACGCGTCGCCGTTCGCCACGACCTCCGCAACGGCGCCGACTGGATCAAGCTGATGGCCACCGGCGGCGTGCTGGATACGTTGAGCGACTACAACGTGCAGGAGCTGAGCGACGAGCAGATGAAGGCGGCCGTCGAGGTGGCGCATCGCGCCGGCCGCAAGGTCATGGCGCACGCGGAAGGGACCGCCGGCATCGCCGCGGCGGTCCGCGCCGGCGTCGACTCGATCGAGCATGGGACCGTGCTCGATGAGGAAACGGCGAAACTGATGGCCGAGCGCGGAACGTGGCTCGTCCCGACGCTGGAGACATTTCAGCGCGGCGTCGAGATGGGGCTGACGTCGGGCCAGGAACCGATCATGCTCGAGAAGGGGAAGGCCATCCTCCGCTATCAGCAGCCGGCCTTCGAGCGCGCCTTGCGGCATCACGTCAAGATCGCCTTCGGGCTGGACGACGAGCCGAAGTTCACCACCCGCGAGTTTTCGGCACTCGTCACCGCCGGCCTCACGCCTCTGCAGGCTCTCCAGACGGCCACGACCAACGCCGCGTCCCTCCTCGGCGTCGACGCCGGCGCGCTCGAAGCGGGGAAGCTCGCCGACGTCATGGCCATCGACGGCGATCCGCTGAAGGATGTGAAGGCGTTGGAGAAGGTGGTGTTCGTGATGAAGGGCGGTGTGATCGTGCTGCAGCGGTGAGCGACAAGCCGCGAGCTGTGTAACGCGCACGCACGCCGTGTAAACGTGTTCGCACGCCGTGTAAACGCGCATACACGCCAAGTAAACGCGTACACACGCCGTGTAGACGTGCCGGCACACCGTGTAAACACGCGCACACGCTGTGTAGCCGCGCATGCACGCCGTGTAACCGTGACACTTCTACGACTCCACGTCGTCAGGTGACAAAAACTGTCAGAAGCGCCGGAGCTATGCCAGCGAATCGACGATCTCCTCGATCGTCGACCGTCTGCACGTATACATCGGCGTGTCGCGCAGGGTGTACTTGGACGACTCCGTCTCGCGGAGCTCCTGAACCAGGTCGAGGAACTCGGAGGCGGAGTCGGCTTCGAAGGCGACGACGAAGTCCTGATCGTCCAGGCCGAAGGAGTAGGTGGTGTTGATCTTCACCCGCGGGTATTTGTGGCCGATAGCGATGTGCTCGTTCATGATCCGCTGGCGCTCGCTGCCGGGGAGCAAGTACCAGTCGCGCGTCTTCACGAAGGGATAGACGAAGAGGAACGGCTTCTTGCCGGGGACGATGCGCAGGCGGCGGCCTTCCTGCCCCTCGTGCACGTGCTCGTCGACGTACTGCGAATGCTTGGTCATCGAGAAGTACGACACCGGGATGTCGAGGTAGCGGCCGAGGATCGACTTGTTGATGTCGGCGGCGAGCTGCTGGAAGGGATCGAGGTCGTAGCCGATGCGCCAGAGCATGAAATCGGTGTTCGGCTTGATGCCGACCGTCGAGTACGGGAGAACCATCATCGGTCCGGTATGGCGGCGGACGATCTCCGCGAATTCGCGTTTCGCCTCCGCCTTCACCTCGGCGCTCTCACGCCGCAGGGCGCGGTCGGCTTTGAAGAACATGAAGTTGACGAACTGGCGTTGAGGCGCGGCGGCCTCGCTCGGTTTGGGCTGCGTTTGGGGCTCGATGGTGGTGGTCATGGCAACTCGATTCTAGCCTGTTTCCATGCCCTCTTTATCGCACTGCCCGTCCGCGCGCGGGGCGGGGGGTGGTGATGAACGCGCGCGGCACGCCGCCGTACAGCGACTCGTGGCCGAGGCGTGTGTAGGCGGCAACGACGCGACCGTTGCCGAGTGAGGCGAGGGCTGGGCTTCGCTTGTCGTCCGTGCTGGTGCTGATGACGAAGGTTTCGAACGCCTGCCCGGAGGGGCGGAGGTGTGCCACCGCCAGGTCAGGCCTGGATGTAACGAATGCCAGGTCGTATTGGGCGCCGTCCCAGATGAGATCCTGGGCGGTGCCAGCAAAAAGCGGTTGATCGTCGAAGACTTCGCCGGATGCGGAAATGCGTCTGGCGTGAATAGAGTCGGTAGACCATACCGCGAGAAAGTCATCGCCGTCGGAGACGAGGCGCGACGATCCGGACAACGTGTAGTTTTCGCTGATCGTGATCGGCTTCGTATCGATCGGCGTCAGCGCCGCGGAAAGGCGCGCGCCGCGGAGCGCATAGGTCGGAGCCGGGCAGTTCGGCGGATCCAGGGGACAGTTGCTTGCGACCTGCTCTTCCCACGTCACCAGCCACATCGTTCCATTCCACGCCACGGCGGGATGTTTCTGCTCCAGCGGCAAGAAGGGGGAAGTGGTTGCGATGGTGACGAGAGCCGACGCCGGCGTACCGTTCGCGTCGATGAATGCCGCGGCGATACCGCCGCAGTTGGCCCAGACGGCAATGTGCGTCGTGCCGTTGCCGGCGATGATGCGCATCGCGTCGCCACAGAGCGTGTGGGTGGCCAGTGTGGCTCCGTTCGACGGATCGATGCGGACCATGGTCGTGGCCGAACCGTCTCCAACGGATACGAAATACGAAGCGCCGTCGGAGGCCACCGCCGGCGAGCCCTTGGATGTGGTGACCAGCCGTCCTCGGCCGTCGAGGGCGGTCCCGTCGAGTGCCAGGCGTCCGGCGTAGATGCCGTCGTTCTCCTCCCACGCCACCAGATAGGTCGATCCGTCCGTGGCGATGGCGGGGTAGCGCTGCGCATTGGCGCTGGCGGTCACACTGCGCAGCTCTCCCGCCGACGATGACGTCACGAGGGCCATCGAGACGGGATTCATCGACCGCAGGACTATGGTGTTGTGTCCATTGGAGGCGGCGACCACGCCTGCACTTCCCGGCCAGCTCAGCGAAGTCGGTGGTCCCAGCGCATTGTGCTGACCATCGAAGCGCTGCACGAGGCCGAATTCCGAAAAGAGGAGATAGCCGTCAGCCGTGGCAACGACGTCGTAGTAACCGTCTCCGCTCGAAATCGGAAGCCCGACCGCTGGAGTGTGTGACCCGGTGGTCGGATCGTACGACGTGGCGTTGAGGTTTGACGCGTATCCGAGGTCGAAGACCTGGAGGCATTCATTGCTGTGACAGGCAATCACTCCTCCGATCGAGCTGGGTTGAAGGCCGTTCGCCGTGGGATGGCCCGTTCCATCAAGCCGGAGACCGCCATTGCCTGTGAGGATGAATCCCCCAGAGCCGTTCGTGAAGACACCGGAGGCGTTAGGGGCGACGTTGGCGCTTCGCGCGCCGGAGTCGATGACGCGGAGATCCTTGTCAAGGACGGAGTAGCCGCCGCTCGTCATGACCACGGTGACATTTCCGTTCGACGCGATCGTATGTCGATCGCTGATCAGGTAAGCGCCCGGCACGATGACGTGGGGAGGATCGACGATCCGTCCATCCGGCGAGATGCGTGCCGCCATGACCGCCGCCGGAGTGAACGTACTCCATACGACGACGTACGCGTCGCCGTTCCAGGCGACGCCCAGCGGGCCGTACGTCGAAGTGACGAAGATGCCGAGGGGATCGAGGATCGTCCCGTCGCTGTCGATGCGTGCCGCGTAGAGATCACCTTGCGTATGGTTGACATCGCCGTCAACGCGGCCATCGCACCAGACCGCGAGAAACGACGTGCCGTCCGAGGCGATTGCAGGAGATCCCGACGAAGCGACGGGCGCGTAGAAGACAGGCGCTGAGACCGGCCGCTCGCCGGAAATCTGCGCGAACGCAGCGGATGCGACGATCGCCAGAAGAAACGCAATGCGTGATGCCATACGGGTCATGGTGCTCCTGTCAGCGCGACGCTCGCCCCCGAATCGCATGGGGACGCTTACGAACGCGCGCTCGACGTCGCCATACTGCGCTTCGCCGTTACGGTGAAACGTCTCATCACATTTCTTTTTTGATGGTACGCCGATAACCCGGGACTCATGTCGTGATGCCGTTTACAAAAAACCAGCCGCGGGTCCAGAACTGTATAAAAGAGAACACTTGTTCAATGCTGACGCAGCCGTAAACCCACGGCGCTCCGTCACTTGCAACGGTTCGGTAAACGGCAGGAAACGATGCTCACTTGTCAAGCTGCATGTGGAAACTGCAAACCTACTTGGGCAATTGCACAAAAAGCGCTGCTAAGGATGCGTCTGATTTTGGTTAACGCCTTGTTGTTGCACGACTTAGCTCAATACGCCCACGGAGTTGTGCAAAGCGCTCGGAATGCCCGCATTTGTGCGGTCTTTCGCAGTTTTTCACAGGGCTTTCCGCAGGGTTTTCCGCAGAAACTGTGAAAACGCAGGATCGCCTTCCCGGATGAGCCGCGGTTCAGCGCCGGTAAAGTCCACGATCGTCGATGGTTTCCCTTCGCGGGGACCTTGATCGAGCAGTGCGTCCAAGCCATTTTGAAGGTCGGATGCGAGCAGATCGGGCCTCACGACGGGCGGTTCGCCGCTCCGGTTCGCGCTCGTCGAAACGAGCGGCCCGGTGCGATCGAGGAGCGAACACAACCATACGAGATCGGGGATGCGCGCGGCGATGGTGGCATCACCCGCCACGAGAATGGCCGTCAACGGCGCCGGCCAGATACCGGTCAACTGTTCGGGAATGACGGCGCCGAGGCCGCGAAGCTGTTCGACCGACGAGGCGATGATGACGAACGGCTTATCGTCGCCGCGCCCCTTCATGGCCTTGATCCGTCTGATCGCCTGCGGGTCGGTGGCCATGGCGTGCAGGCCGTAGATCGTATCTGTGGGAAGCAGGGCCACCCCGCCTGCCCGCAGCACACCGGCCAGCTCGTCGAGCATATCGCCGGATGGATCGCCGTCGACGTGCCAGCGTTTCATCGCCGCGCCTTCGCCGTCCGCCCGCGCGCGCCGTCGAGGAGCTCGCGCGCGTGCAGCACCGCCGAGGCCGGGACTGATTCACCGCCGAGCATACGGGCCACCTCGTTGACGCGCTCCTCGTCGCTGTCGAGACGGCGGATGCGCGCGCGCGTGTGGCCGGCGGCGTCTTCTTTCCAGACGAAGAAGTGGGTCGCTCCGAAGCTGGCGATCTGAGGAAGATGAGTGACGCAGATGACCTGATTCCCCACGGCGAGCTCCTGCAGCTTCCTGCCGACGACCTCGGCGACGCGGCCGCCGATGCCGGCGTCGATCTCGTCGAAGACCAGCGTGGCAGCCGCGGCGTGCTGCGAGGCCTTGAACAGCGCCGCGGCGATGGCGAGCTGGATGCGGGAAAGCTCGCCGCCCGAGGCAATCCGCTGCATCGCCTTCGGCTCCTCGCCGCGGTTCGGAGCGATGAGGATCTCGATGCGGTCGATGCCGTGTGCCGCGCCATGCTCGCGCGCCAGGTCGGCGGCATCGACGACGACTTTGACCGTCGTCCGCTCCATGGCCAGATCGTTGAGCTCCGACTGGATGGCGCTCTCGAACTTCTTCGCCGCCTTCTTCCGCGCGGCCGAAAGAGCCTGTGCGGCGCTCCGCCAGGCCGCGAAGCGCTGCTCTTCGATCCGCTGCAGTTTGTCGACGCTCGTCTCGTAGTCGCTGAGCCGCTCGAACTCGTCCTGAATGGCACTGAGATGGGTGAGCACGGCCTCGACCGATCCGCCATACTTTTTCTTCAGCCGCTCGATCGTCACGAGGCGATCCTCGATCTCTTCGAGCCGTGCCGGATCGTGGCGTACGGAATCCGAGAGTCGGGAGAGTCCTCGCGACGTCTCCTGGAGACGATAGATGGCATCTTCGATCTCGGCGGTGATGGTGGCGATGTCCGCGATCTCGCCGGCGAGCGGCTGAACGAGGTGAAGGGCGCGCGCGAGCTGGGCCAGGGCGGAGTCTTCGTCATCATCGACGAGCGCAAACGCGCCGCTGCTGGCCTCGGCGAGCTGCCGGGCGTTGGCCAGCATGCTCCGCTCGGCGCGCAGCGTTTCCTCTTCCGCCGGGTCGACGGTGGCCGCGGAGATCTCCTCGATCTGGTACCGAAGCAGGTCGAGCCGCAGCGTGCGGTCGCGCTGGGCATCGGTCAGCTCGCGCAGTTGCTCCGCGGCCTCACGCCAGGACGCGTACGTCCCGCCTGTCGCGGCCAGGAGAGTGGCGTGACCGCCGTAGTCATCAAGGAGCTCGCGATACCCCTGCCCTGCCACCCGCCCGTGCGACTCATGCTGGCCGTGAATCTCGAGGAATGCGTCCATGGCCCCGCCGAGCTCGCGCACGGAGAGCGGCGAGCCGTTGATGAGAACACGCCCCCGCCCGCTGACGGCGATCTCGCGCTTGACGATGACCTCCGACTCGCCGGCATCGACACCGATCTCGTCGAGTGCATCATGCGTCTCCCGAGGCAGCTCGAACACAGCCTCGGCCGTCATCTTGTCCGCGCCGGCGCGGATCATCTCCGTCGACCCGCGCGCCCCGCGAAGAAACTCGAGCGAGTCGATGAGCAGCGATTTCCCCGCCCCCGTCTCGCCCGTCAGAACGTTCAGCCCCGGCCCCGGTTCGATGGCGAACTCCTCGACGATGGCGAGGTTGCGGACTTTGAGATAGGTGATCATCGGGTGGCGCCCGAAAGTCTATCGCCGATTACAATTGGCTTTCCTTCAGGATTGAGAACATGAAAAAGGCGGACGCGAATCAAGACCAGCCGGCATCGGAGCTGATCTCGAAAAGAATCGTCGAGCTCGGGGACTGGCGCGGGGAAACCCTCGGCAGACTGCGCAAGCTCATCAAGGAAGCGGACCCGGACGTCGTCGAGGAATGGAAGTGGATGAATCCGATCTGGTCGCACGACGGCATCATCTGCACCGGCGAGTCCTACAAAAATCACGTGAAGCTGACCTTCGCCAAGGGTGCGTCTTTGAAGGATCCGGCCCGTCTATTCAACTCGAGTCTCGAAGGAAACGTACGCCGCGCGATCGACATCCATGAAGGAGAAAACATTGACGAGTCAGCCTTCAAGGCGCTCATCCGCCAGGCGGCCGCCCTCAACAGCTCCGGCAAGTCGAAGCCTTCGAAGAAAGCGAAGTCCTGACCCGTTCTTCTCACAGTCTCACGGAAATCGCCGACACGATTTAAGTAAGAGTGCCCGTGCATCGGCCTCAACTTTGCTCTGGTAACCGGCATGAACAGACGATCCGGATTAGCGATTTTCGCGGTTGTGTTGGTGGTCGCCTGCAGCCGCGAACAGGTACATGAGACCAAAGACCGCGCGCAGGACGCGGCGAGCAAGGTGGCCCGGAAGGTGTCGGACACCTTCGATGCCTCCACCCCCCTCGGCGCCAAAGAGGCTGCGCCGACGCCGCAGGAGATCGAGCGGCAGAGGTTCGATCAGCAGTGGCGGCAGTTGCAGTCGTTTCGCGCCCAGGAGGCGGCACGGGTCGCAGCTGCACAGATGCAGGCGGCGGCGGAGCAGCAGGTGCTGAACCTCAACATCGTCCATGGCCGGAAGGAATCGTTCAAAGGGCTCGACGTGGGGGCGATCAACAGCGCACCGGTCAGCCTCCCGATCACCGGAGACGTACGCGGCCCCTCGGTCCTGCGAACGCAGGTCTATCTCGATCGGAATCACTTCTCCGTCGGCTCGATCGATGGACGGTGGGGCCGGAACTCGGCGATCACCGTCTGGTGGTGGCAGAGGTCGCACGGGATGGCCCAGACGGGGGACGTGGACGATGCCACGTTCCGGACCATCGCCCAGGCAGCGGGCGAGGTGCCTGTCGTCGTGCCGTACACGATTACGGCTGACGATCTGAAGGGACCGTTCGTCCATATCCCCGACGATCCTTACGAGAAGGCGAAGCTCGACTGCATGTGCTACGAGTCGCTGCGCGAGGAGATTGCCGAGCGATTTCACAGCACCGAGGATTTTCTGGAGTTGCTGAATCCCGGCGTCACGATCAACGATCTCCAGGCCGGGGCAACGATCAACGTTCCGAATGTCCGCCCGCCGGTCACGCAGGATCAGCCGGACATTGCCAGGATCGTCATCTCCATCGCCGGCAATACGTACAACGCGCTCGACGCGAACGGCAACCTGCTCTTCCACGCCCCGACCACCCTGGGCTCGACCTACGATCCGTCACCCGACGAGACGTTGCAGGTGGTCTCGATCACGCCGATGCCGCACTTTCACTACGACCCCACGCTCTATCACGAGGTGCCGGACAGCGAGCCTGACGCGCACATGAATCCGGGTCCTAACTCCCCCGTGGGCGTGGTGTGGATGGCGCTCAGCAAGCCGCACTACGGGATGCACGGCACGCCGGACCCCGACTCGATCGGCTACGCCTCGTCGCACGGCTGCGCACGCCTGACCAACTGGGACGCGCAGGAGGTCTCGCACCGCATCCGAAAAGGGGTGGAGGTTTCGTTCGTCGACACACGGCCGAAGAGCGTGCCCGATGTGATGAAGAAGTAGCGTCAGGGTTTGGACGCCGATCCGAATACCTGCTGGATACCGACGCCGACGAAGTACTGGCGAAGCTTCGTGAAGACCGGACCGGAATGGCCGTTCTCGTAGGACGCCACGGCCGAAAACATCGAGAGCGGATCAGCCTTGTAGAAGATCTCGGCCTTGTACGAATGTTGCGTCCGCGGGGTCGACGACGGCCGGTCGCTTACATCATTGAACACGGTCTCCTCGGAGAGGTCGACCGCGTAGTGTTCGAGGATATAGAAGTGATAGCTCACCACGCCGTCGGCCACATAGCCGCTCGACTGCACACCGGATGCGTTCTGGGAGCGATAGCCCCCGGAGATGCTGAAACTCAACGGAAGCGTTCGCGTCCGGCTCTGCGACAGAAGGTTCAGGGACTGGAAGAGAGGCACCCAGCCGTCCAGCACGACGGTCACGTCGGTGTCCCGGTCCTCGGTGTGGATGGCGCGGGCGAACTGCCCCTCCAGCCCGATCCGGACCCGGTTGAGCACATTACCGAAGGTCTTCTCCGGAGAACGGATCGCGGCCGTCAGACGATTGTCGTCGACGAACTGAGTCCCGGACGCCTTTTGATCGGTCGTGTCGACCGAGACGCTCACTTCCTCCTGGAGGCTGCGCGCGGCCGGGATCAGCGTAGGGTCCTTGCTGATCTCGACCAGCCGCAGCATGCCGCGTGAAAACTGGAAGCGCATGGCACCGTTCGGGTTGCTGGCGCCGGTCGAGCTGGGCTCCGTCGAGACGGTTGGACCGACGTGGAACGAGTAGTTGAGCGGCGTGAGACCGCAGAGTGCGATCGGGTCGCCGGTTGGCGGAAGCAGCGAGACGGTTGCCGCGGTCAGGCCGGTCGCATTCACTCCCTGGATCGGTCCGTTCAGCGGCTGCGCGCTGTGAAGCGTGACGATCGAGCCGCCGATGAAGGCGTTCGTGGTGACGTCGGTGACCGTGGCATCGATCGCCGTTCCGCCGCCGATGATGAGCTTGACCGTGGCCCCGGTGGTGATCGACGCCGGCATCGTATCTTTCGGAAAGGTGACCGTCGGATTCTGGGTGGCGGCATTCAGCTCGAAGCGGGGCGTCGTCGCCGCGCAGTCCTGTCCAAAGGCGAGCCCCGCTATGAACATCAGGAGGGTGCCGAGAAGGATGCGGCGGATCATTCAGCCCCCTTCGGTTTCATCATCTGCGTGACGGCCTTGGTGAAGTTGTCGAAGGTGATCTGCGTCCCCTGGACGCGCATGATGTCGAAGGTCCCGCCGAGTGCGGGCAGGCTGAAACCCTTGGAGCTCACGCAGAGGACGATGGCGTCTCCCAGATCGATGCACGACTGCTGATCGAACCGGCTGAAGTCGATCACGTCCGCCGGCTTCAGGTTGGTGATCCCGATGGTCGTGAAACCCTGCTGCGAACATTGCGTGGCCACGTCAGGCGCCGTCGCTGTCTGCGGCGGATTGGAGAACGTGAGCATCGTGGCGATGGCCGGCGTGGGCGCGGGGGGAACGTTGTCGTCTGTCGTACCGGAGCTGCCATTCGCATTGGGATCGGTTGCCATCATCTCCTCCTGATCGTGTAGAGCCTCGTCGGCCCCGAAATCTCACAGTGCGGCTTCGGCGAACATGTCTTCCAGATCGATGCGGTCGATGTCGCCGTCGTCGACGACGGCGCGGACGACGGTACCGTCCCGCTTGATGGTGACGATTGTCGGATCGGGTGTCTCACCGACCTCCTGCCGCAGCACGGGACCGATGGCGTCGTCGCGCGTGACCTGAACGGTGCAGCGGGTCGTGGTCTCGCCGGCCTTGACACGGTCACTGACTTCGCTTGCCAGTTCCGCCAGCTCGCTTGCGCGCCGGCTCGAACCGATGATGAGCATGTAAACCTGATCGGTGCTGAGCACCTGATCGAGAGACTTGTCCCGTGGAACGATGACGGGAGCGGGCATGGGCGGGAACCCTCCTTCGGTGCGAAGAGTACACAAGAGCCCGGCCAACTGCCTCTGAAAATTTGCGTTGCACAGCCTGGTGCCCCACAAACCGTGACGTCAGGCCACCGCCTTGCGCAGCATGTCCGTCGAAATCCCCGGCGACTTCAGATTTCCGATCAGCGTGAGGGAGAGCGATTCGGGATCGACGATGGTGGCGGCGACGTTGGCGATGTCTTCCAGGGTGACGGCGTCGATGGCGGCGGTGATCTCGTCAGGGGAGAACTGGCGGCCGAAGTAGTACTCCTGCCTGGCCAGGCCCGACATGCGGCTGACGGTCGATTCCAGCGACAGCAGGATCGACCCTTTGAGGTGCAGCTTCGCCGAGCTCAGCTCGTCCGGGGTGGCGCCGCCGCTCTTGATCAGGCGCATCTCGGCGAGGGTCATGTCCAGGACGCGTTTGAGGTTTTTCGGCGCACAGGCGGCGTAGATGGCCTCATAGCCGCCGTTGACGTAGCCGTTGTGGTACGACATCACGGTGTAGACCAGCCCCATTTTCTCGCGGATGCGCTGGAAGAGGCGCGAGGACATGCCGCCGCCGAGGATGGCGTTGAAAAGTGCCGCGGCATAGCGCTCATCCCCCTGCTGCGGGAATCCGCGCGAGCCTAGGCAGAGGTGAACCTGTTCCAGCTCCCGCTTTTCGCGGAGGATCACGTGCTGTGCCGGCGTCGGCGCGGACCACGTGCGCGCCATGGGCGGTTTGGTGTCGTTGGCGAACGTCTTCTCGAGAAACGGCAGAATGTCCTCGGGGCGCACATTTCCCGAGGCGCAGAAGATCATGTTCGAGGGATGAAAGGTCTCGTCGTAGTGCGCCACGATCTGTTTCCGCCCGAGGCGGTTCACGGTCTCCTCGGTGCCGAGAATCGGACGGCCGAGCGGATGATCGGGCCAGAAGGCGGTGACGAAGATCTCGTGAACGAGGTCGTCCGGCGTGTCCTCGACCATCTTGATCTCTTCGAGGATGACGCCGCGCTCGACTTCCAGATCGTCGTCGGTGAAGCGCGGCGAGATGACGATGTCGGTCAGCAGGCCGAGGGCCGTCATGATCTGCTCGTCGAGCACGTGACAGTAAAAGGACGTGTACTCCTTGCCGGTGAAGGCATCGACGTCGCCGCCGAGGATGTCGATCACTTTGGCGATGTCGCTCGTCGACCGGGTGGCCGTCCCCTTGAACACCAGGTGCTCGAGAAAGTGCGACGCCCCGCTGTGCTCCTCCGACTCCACCGCCGAGCCGCTGCGCAGGTAGTAGCCGAGCGCCACGGAGCGGACGTACGGGAGAGTTTCGATGATGATCGTCAGCCCCGAGGGGAGGACGTAGCGGCTGACGCTTTCCATCTTGGATGACATGCGAGCGGGATTGTAGTGGCCCGCGCCCCCAAAAGGTCCCACCGCATATCTCACAGCATTGCTTCGTTTCTTGCTACGCCCTTTCGCCGAGAGCCTTCTCCTCCCGCGGTTTTTTGCGGGAGGAGAAGGTGCCGACAGGCGGATGAGGAGGGCGTATACGCGTCAGAAACGATTCTTGCGTCGTTGGCCAACGGGCCGCTTTGAACGCACCACTCGCGCCGGAATGACGCACGCGTGAACGCCCCCTCATCCGCCTGTCGGCACCTTCTCCCCCAGCTGAAAAGCGCTGGGGGAGAAGGCCCTCGACGGGTAACAGGGTGCTGATGATTTAAGTGAGAGTGTGAGAATACGGTCCAGGAACCTGCGCGGTAGAACGTTCTTTGCGCCACTGCCGGCCGAGCCTTGGGCAACCAGCGCCGCCGGCCGTGCCGGCCTAGTGGTAAACGGTCGAGGCGGCGGTGATCCGCAACCCTTTTTCCTGTTCGTAGTCCAGCGTCGTGTAGATCCAGGTCTCGTAGGTATCGGCGCCGTAGAGGCTGATGAGCGCTTTGCCGTGAGTGGGAGGGCGGACGCCGATGAAGGGGCCGCCGGCGTAGTCCTTGATGGCGATACCGGGCAGGGCGGGGGGGCCAGTGGGGTTCGTATCGCTGGTAGACGTCGAGCTGGTCGACGTCGAGCTGGTCGACGAGGTGTCGGTGTTGCTCGGCGGGGTACTAGTCGTCTGCGAGCCCTGGGGCGGTGGCGGCGCACCGGGGCCATTCGCGTTCGCGTTCGTGATGTTGTGTGCCGGCAGCGTGTTGGCGGCCGACTGCGGGATGACCAGCCAGTCCACCTCACCCGTCAGTGGATCGACGAATTCCCCTTTCGGTCCGCGGATCATGCGCGGCATGCGCGCGTCTTTGAGCTGTTGCGGCGAGGTCGGGTAGGTGTTGTTCTTGAGCCGGAACTCGGTGATGGCCTTTGCGTACTGCTGCATGGCGTAAATCGTCTCGCGCTCGCGCTCCCGCTTCATGATGGTCGACCACTGCCGCGGCACCGTGTAGGCCACGAAGATCATCAGGATGGTCATGATCACGAGGAGGCCGGCGAGAGTGAAGCCCTTCTCCGCGGTTACGCGCACCTCACCAGCTCTTGTACGGTGTGCCATCGAGTCCATTGCCGGGTGCCGAGCTGTGTATGTCGTAGATGCCGGGGGCGGCATTCTCGGAGGCCGCTGCCGGATCGGTCGGTACCGAGTTCGGATCCGAGGGATCGGGGGTGTTCTGCACTTCCTCCCAATCCACCTTGCCGGTCATCGGGTCCTTCGGAACGTTGCGCAGATAGTGCTCCTGCTGGAGCGTCTGCAGGCTCTCGGGATACTTCTGCTTGTCGGCGTAATAGTCGTCGATCGATTTGCGCATCTCGAACAGATCGTGGCGCAGGGCCGATTCGCGCGCCTTCGTCTGCGCCCACCGGACGTTGGAGATGGCCACGGCGGCCAGAATGCCGATGATCGTGACGACGACGATCAGCTCGATGAGGGTGAAGCCGGATTGTTGTTTGCGGCGTCGTTTCACGGTGGCTCCCGGGTTCATCACCATTCGTTGTAATGCGTCTTCCCGTCCAGGGCCGGCGCGGTTGATTTCGAGTGAATCTCGTACACGTTCTTGGGCGAGCTCGATCCCTCGGCATCAGGATCGTCGTCGGCCGACAGAATGTTCCACTCCGACTTGTTGGTCATCGGATCGATGAGGTCTCGCACACGGAGCAAACGGACTTTCTGGCCGCTGTTGACCTCGAGCGGCTTGGTCAGCTCTTCGAGATCCTTCGGCCACGGTCCCTGTTCGAGATTGGGCGGATCCTTCATCGCTGCCGGACTTCCCGGCGGCTGCATGCGCAGCTCGTGGTAGCGGTCGATGGCCTCGGTGATCCTGCGCAGCTTTTCGTGCAGCTCGATCTCCTTCTGCCGGCGGATGCCGAAGTTGGCCAGCGGCATGGCCACCGAGGCCAGGATGCCGATGATCGCCACGACGGTGATCAGTTCCGCGACGGTAAAGCCGGCGTTGCTTGAGCGGCGGGCGTTCATCAGTCGACCTTGGCGTGGCCTCCCGACACCGACGCATTGACGACTGTGCCGCTGCCGTTGGTGAGGTTTGGGTTCTCGAGCACGAGGTAGGAATCGCCGGGAGCGCCCCCGCGCACGCGCAGCGAGGCGATGTCACCGCCGCCGTTGTAGAACTGCAGCGGTTTGCCGTTCGATGAGGTGATGCGCACGGTGCCGTGCTCGCGGTCGATGGTGGCCACCGGCGGCGTCTTCAGATCGACCACCAGCGCCGGACCGAAGATGACTTCGCTCACGTCGATCGTGCGCGGGTCGTAGTGGAGCATGATCTGCTGCGTGGTCAGGCCGTCCAGATCCATCCCCACGACGTTCCACATCTTCTCTTCGCCGGGTTTGAACGCCAGCCGCATCGGTTGCGGCTCGATGCGCGGCGCCAGACCGGTGTTGTCCGTGGCAACGCTCTCGGCCATCGCCGCTGACGGTACGACGACCGGCTGAACCACCATTCCCGCCGGCGGGGGTGAGAGATTGCTCTCCGGCTGCGGGTTCTTCGGAGGATTCTGACCGTTCGGAGGATTCTGACCGTTCGGCAACGTCGGTAGCGAATTCGGAGTGCGGCCACGGAACGGGTCGCTCGGGACCGCCTGGTTACCGGGCGGAATCGGATTGCCGTCCCCATCGACGCCGTTGGCCTGGAACAGTTGCGTGGCGCGCGGGGTGAACGGGTCGGCTGTCGACTGCGACTCGAGCCGTGGCGAGAGGCCGCGGAAGCTGAGGTTGCTCTGCGTGCCGACCCACATCGGCGCCATATCGTCCTCGGTGATGTCGGGCATGCGGATGATGTGCGGCGTCATCGTCAGCATCAGGTCGGTGCGGTGGTGCGTGGTCTTATCCTTCGTGAAGAGACGCCCGAGGATGGGGATGTCGCCGAGGAAGGGGGTCTTGGCGCTGCCGGTCCCCGAGGTCTGCTGAATGAGGCCGGCCAGGAAGTTGGTCTCACCGTCTTTGAGGCGGATGGTCGCTTCGATCGTGCGCGTGTTGAACGTCGGCTGATCCGACTGGTTTGCCGTAGGAGCGACGTCGGAGACTTCGACGGTCAGCTTGAGCGTAACCTCACCGTTGTGGTGGACGCGCGGCTCGATGGAGACCTTGATGCCGACGTCCTGATACTGGAAGGACGTGGCCTGCCCGGCGAGACCTCCGCTGGTGGCGGTATTGATCGTTGGAAACGTCGTCACCGGCACCGGAACGCGCTGCCCGATGTGCAACGTCGCCTTCTCCCCCTCGGAGATACGGAGCTCGGGGTTGGCCAGCGTCTCGGAGTTGCTGATGTTCTTGACGAAGTTGTAGGCGATGGAGGGAATCGTAAAGTTGAGGTTCGCGCTGTGGATGCCGCGAAGCGTGGTCAGGCTCCCGGGAAGGGCGCTGCCGGTGGTGTCGGTCGGGACGTTTGCGGCGCTGAGGTTGCCACCGAGGCCCTGTACGACGGCGCCCATTTCCTGCTGTTTGTCGAGATCGATCTGCAGCAGCTCGACGTCGACGACTACTTCGGCCTTGGCCTTGTCGTTGGCTTCGATGATCTTCTCGGCGATACGCACCTTGTCGGCGGTGTCTCGGATGGTGATGGCGTTGAGCGCCTTCAGCGGGAAAACGTTGCGGGCCTCGATCATCGTCCGGACGACGTTCGTGACCTGCTCGGCATCGCCGTTCGACAGGTAGAAGGTGCGGATGACCAGATCTTCGTAGTCGCGACGGGCCTGCGGGTTGTCGGGGACGACGATGATGGTTTTCTCGTCGAGTGCCTTGTAGAAATGATTGGCGGCCTGCATGAGGCGCTCGAGAGCCTGCTGGGCGGTGACGTCCTTCAGCTCGATGGCGATGCGGTCGTCCTTCACGGCCTGATCGAAGAGGATGTTGATGCCGAAGGCGTTGCCCAGCGCCTTGTAAATCTCCTTGACCGGCGTCTCGTGCGGGAATGAGAGGGAGATCGGCTGATCGGAGCTCGGGTTGAGCTGCGGCGGCTGTGACTTGGTGATGTTGGCCTTCGCCCGTTTCTTGAGCTCGTCGATCGTCATCGGCTTCCCGGCCGCCGAGGCTTCCCGGAGCGCGTTGACGGCCTTGCCGTATTCGACGGCCGCGTACTGGTTGGTCGGGTCGAGCGAGATCACCAGCTCCAGCTCCGTGGCGGCCAGCTGCATCAGGCGCACCTGATCCTCACCGCGGGCGTTGAGCGCGGAGGCACGCAGCGTTTTGCCCTTCTGGAAATGGACGCGCGACGCTTCGAGCTTCGCCCGCGACAGATTGACCCGGTAGAGAGAGTTCGACGGATCGACGTCGATCGCCTTCTGGTACTCGGCGACGGCCTGGTCCCAGTCCTTCGACTGCTCGGCCGTCTTCGCTTTCTTGAACGCGCTGTAGCTGGTGCAGGAAAGCACCGTGAGAGACAACGCGAGTGCTGTAATTCCGAGTTTCGTATGGTTCATTCGTTTTCCGGGAGTCGGGGGCCGGGGGTCGGGGGTCGGGGGCCGGAGAGACCGTGCTTTTGTTTTTCTCCGACTCCCGACTCCCGATTCCCGGCTCCCTCCTCCCTCCTCATTCTTCTGATGTTTCGACGCGATTGCGTTTCAAAAGTCACTGTCCGAGCGGCACGCGCGTTTTCTCGTCGGCAGGGAAACCGACGAAGCCGATCTCGACCGATTCGATCCCGATGCTGCGCAGGACGAACTTGCCGTCGATCGTTTCGCCGACGCGAATGTTGACGATCTCGCCGTTCCCTTCGAACGTCGCGATCGGATTGGCGGCCGGTCCGAACGTTCCGATGTACTTCATCGTGAACTGAGGCGGCACGGGTTTGGGCGGCGGAGGGGGATTTGCCTTGATGTACGCCTGCCACTCTTTGTCGCATGCGTCGCCGATGCCGTTGTGATCGCTGTCCGCCTGATCGGGGTTGTAAACCGTCGGACAGTTGTCGCGAAAATCGGGGATGCCGTCGTGATCCTGGTCGGGCGGCGGTGGCTGGACTTTGGGCGGCGGCGGCGGTGGTGGAGGCGGCGGTTCCTTGAAGGCGAACAGATTCCGCTCGATCTTGTAATTGCCGGGCTGAGGGTCGAGCCACTCCGAGTGCAGCATGGGGACTCCGGGCGTGCCGGCGGTCTGCGGTGCACGCGTCTTGTGCGCGGAGGCCGGCGCGGTAGTCGTCGCCGGCGCCGGAAGCGGAGGCGGCTCATCGCCGCCGTGCGAATTCGCGAACGCGTAGATCGCAAAGATTGCGATGAGAATCACGCCGATCGTCGTCCAGGTTTTCCAGTTCATCCAGTCCATCACAACTGTTTGCTCGGTGAGGGTGCGCCGGTGCGCGCGTCGCGGAACAAGGTCTTGAGTCGAATGTTGAGTGTCAGGGTCTTGTCTCCGGCCGTCGTCGGATTGCTGGCGAGGCTGATCCCGTCGATGATCACGAACTGATCGGAGAGCTCCAGCAGATTGATGAGGCGGCGTACCTGTTCATAGGTCCCCTGCACGGTAAATGAGATCTCGACCGTGGTGGTGCCGATCGAGCCCTTGGTGCTGGTGACGATGTTGGTGTTCTTGGTCTCGCCGGACGTGAATTGATAGCTGGGCGGCTCGAGATGGCTGGCCGCGGCCAGCCGCCTGACCTCGTCGATCAGCGCCGTCAACCGCTGCAGCGCCGTCGACCAGCGCTCGTTATAGAGAACCTGGAGGTCGTTCTGCACCTTCTTGTACGCGGCCAGTTGCTGTTCGGTGGTGATGCGCGCGTGGCGGGCCTGATCCAGACGGGCAACCGCCTGCTCCTGCCGCGCGTCGAGATCCTGAAGCCGGCTGACGTATTGCACGCGGTACGTGAAAAAGAAGATCGTATTCGCCAGCAGCAGCAGGCCGAGAACGATCAGGAGGATTCGCTTCTCGCGCCAGATCATTCGACCCTCCTGGCGATCGACGGACGGTAGTCGACTCCGAGCGAGATGTGGTATTCGCCGACGTTCGCCGTCTGAAGGGTGGGGAACGCATTCGCGAAGCGCGGGTCGGCGTTGAACCGGTTGATCGTCGCCGTCAGGCCGTCGCCGGTCTTGGTGATGCAGGTCATCGAGAGATGGACCAACCCGTCCTTGCCGAAGGACGGCGTCACCGACTGGAGCCGGACGTCGGGCGGCAATACGCGCTCGAGGCGGTCCAGCAACTCGCTCCAGGAGAAGGCGCGCTCGGCGAGCTGCGCGTTCGCGAACTCCGTCTGCGAAGCCAGGAGCTTGAGATCGACCCCTTTGAGGCGCTGCGAGAGCGTGTCCGCTTTGCGCTGTTCGTCGGCGATCTGCTGTTCGAGCTTGTCGATGTTCGCACGGGTCGTCTTCGTCTCCGTGCGGTAGCGAAGAAACGTATCGACGTTGTTCAGGGCCAGAAACGCCGTAAGCAGCGCCATGACCACGACCACGCCGTAGACCGGCCTGTAGTCGCGGAAGGGCCGCGAAGCGAGGTTGAGATGGATCGGTTTCACCCTGTGAAGACTCCTGTAGCCGCGGTCAGCTCCGCTTCATACGCGGCGGCATCACCGCCCGAGGTCTGTTCGGCCACGTCGCCGAGGGCCACCTTCACCACCGGCGCCGAGAACTCGGCGGCGATGGCGCTGGTGACCTCGCCGTTGATGCCGTTGCCGGCCACGTAGCACTTCTCCACCGACGTCGTCTGCAGCGTATCGCGCAGGTACGTCGCCGAGAGTTTGATCTCCTGCTGGAGCGTCCGTTCGCCGTTGAGGTTGCGCGAGCGGATGAAGAGCGGCATCGCCCCTCGGAAGAGGGCCGTGGTGAAGTCGTGCTCGCGGATATAGAAGAAGATGCGGTCGCGCGTGGTGACCGCTTCCCCCGCGGTGACGGCGTTCCAGATGTTCAGTCCCGCCGGCTCGATCAGAATGACCTCGATGCCGGCCGCTCCGAAGAGCCGCTCGATGGCCGCGATCGTCGCTTCGACGGCGGTGACCGCCAGGATCCGCGGCGGCGTCCGGCTGAGCACCTCGTACGACATTCGCAGCGCCGCCGGATCGATGGGCATGGTCCGGCGCAGGCTCCAGCGGATCACCTCGGCCGCTTCGTGCGCGCGCTCCGGCAGCGCCTGCAGCTCGATGATGTTCATCCGGAACCAGGAGTCGGGAAGAAGGATCGAGACCTTGTCCCATTTCCCGGTCTCGAGCTTCATGCGCCGCAGCACCTCGGCCAGTACGGCCTCGTTCTGAAGCTGCGGCGTGACCACGCCCGGCACGAAGACGTCGTCGCGAAGGACGTAGCTCTTGGCCTGCAGGATCTGCATGGCCCTGCGCCCACGGCCGACGCGGGCGTGGATCAGAGAATCATTGTCGAGGACGACGACGTCCGGTGGGAAGGAACGGGCCATATCACTCCACGAAGGTGACCTTGTTGATCTCGCGCAACGTGGTCTGCCCCGTCATCACTTTCCGGAGCGCTGATTCGCGGAGGAACAGCATTCCTTCTTCTTTGGCGGCCTTCTTGATCTCCGAGGCCGGGCGGCGGTCGAGAATCATGGTCCGGATACGGTCGGAGAGGTCGAGAAGTTCCGAGATCGCGGCGCGGCCATGGAAGCCGGTGCCGTTGCAGTCGATGCAACCGGAGCCCTCCCAGAATTTCGTTCCGTGGAACTCTTTCACATCCAGGCCCGATTCGATGATGAAGGAGTCGGGATAGGTGACCTCGTGCCGGCAGGAGTCGCAGATCTTCCGCACCAGCCGCTGGGCCAGGACGCAGTTGAGGGCCGAGACGAAGTTGTAGAGATCGACCTTCATGTTGAGAAAGCGGCCGAGAACGTCGACCACGTTGTTGGCGTGGACGGTGGTGAAGACGAGGTGGCCGGTGAGAGCGGACTGGACGGCGATGGCGGCCGTCTCCTCGTCGCGGATCTCGCCGACCATGACCTTGTCGGGGTCGTGGCGCAGGATGGCCCGAAGGCCGCGCGCGAAGGTCAGCCCCTTCTTCTCGTTGACCGGGATCTGGGTGATGCCTCGGAGCTGGTACTCGACCGGGTCCTCGATGGTGATGATCTTGTCTTCCGAGGTCTGAATTTCCGAAAGAGCGGCGTAGAGCGTGGTGGTCTTGCCGGAGCCGGTAGGACCGGTGACGAGCACCATGCCGTACGGCTCTTTGATGAACTTGCGGAACTTCAGCAGCATCTCCTCGTCGAAGCCGAGGACGTCGAGGCGGAGGCTCTTGAAGTCGGAGTTCATCGACTCCTTGTCGAGAATACGGATGACCGAGTCCTCGCCGTGCGCGGTGGGGACGATGGAGACGCGGAAGTCGATGGTACGTCCGGTGATCCGCAGCTTGAAGCGGCCGTCCTGCGGCACGCGCTTCTCGGCGATGTCGAGCTCGGACATGACCTTGATGCGCGAAATGATGGTGCGTGTGGTGCCGCTTGTCGATCGGCTCGAGGGCCTCGTAAAGCACGCCGTCGATGCGGTACTTGACCACCACCTCGTTGTCGCGCGTCTCGATGTGGATGTCCGAGGCCCGGCGCTGGATGGCGTTGAAGACGATGGAGTCGACCAGCTTGATGATCGGCGACGACTCCTGCTGCGTGATCGAGTCGATCGTCAGCGTCTCTTCGCCCTCTTCGTCCTCGCCGACGAGCGTCATGCGGAAGCCTTCGGTGGCTTCATCGAGCACGCGCTGGGTCGACTCCGACTTCTGCAGCTTGTCGCGGATGGCCGCGGGAGAGGCCACTTTGACCTTGAGCGGCGCGCCGAGCAGCAACTCCAGCTCGTCGAGCTTCAGCACGTCGGTCGGATCGCCGACCACGACGGCGATGTGGCCGTTCTCGCGCTTCTCCGGCAGGAACTGGTAGCGGATCATCAGCTCCAGGGGGATGTCCTTGAAGAGCTGGTGATCGACCTGGAAGTGCTCGAGGTTGACGTACTCGAAGCCGTACTGCTCGGCCATCCGCTGCGCGCGCGCGGACTCGCCGGTCGGGTCGGCATTCTTGTAAAGGATCGTGCTTGGATCGGCGGCCATGAGTGGTCTCTTATTGCGCGACGTTGCTGAGCTGGAACAGGGGGAGATAGAACGCGTAGAGCAGGATGGCGATGACGACGCCCATGAATACCAGGATGATCGGCTCGATCGCCGACACCATCCGCGTCAGTCTCGATTCGATTTCCTCGTCGTAGAACTCGCTGACATTTCCGAGCATTTCCGTGAGCGCCCCGGTGGACTCGCCCACTTTGATCATTTCCACCGCCAGATCGCTCATCGACTCCGTGCTTTCAAGCGAGCGCCACAGTGGCTCCCCTTCCCGCACGTTCTGCACGATGGCGGAGATCTTCTTCGAGATCGACTGGTTGGTGACCGACTGCGAGGCGATCTCGATGGCCGGAACCATCGGCGTCCCGCCTGCCAGCAGCGTGCCCAGCGATTGCGTGAACTGCATGATGGCGAAGCGGTGCAGGATGCCGCCGGCCAGCGGGATCCGCAGCTTCAGCCGGTCCCAGGCCGTCCGGCCGCTGGTGGCGATCCAGCGCCGGAAGAAGATGAAACCGCCCACTCCCACGATCAGAACGATGGGGAGGTTCGTATTCAGCGTCTTTGAGATGCCGATCATGAAGGTCGTGAACCACGGCAATTGGGCGCCGAAGCCCTCGTAGAACTCCGAGAACTTCGGGATGACCTTGATCAGCATGACCAGCACCATGCCGATCGACAGAATGATGAGAATGGTCGGGTAGATCAGCGCGCCGATGACCCGCTTGCGAAGGTTGACGATGATCTTCTGGTAGCGGAGAAAGCGGCGCAGGACGCCCTCGAGGTCGCCGGAGCGCTCGCCCGCGCGCAGCGAGGTCGAGTAGATGGCCGGAAAGGCTTCGCCGTACGAGGCGAAGGCGTCCGAGAGGGCGATGCCCGACTTCAGCTTGTCGCGGACGTCGACGAGCACTTCCTTGAAGCGGAGGTTCTTCTGCCGCTCCAGCATGATGTCGAACGATTGCAGGATCGGCAGGCCCGCCCTGACCAGGGCCAGGAGCTCCTGGTTGAAGAGGAGGAACATCTCCGTCGAGATGATCTTCCTGCCGCGGGGCAGGAGATCCCGCAGGCGGACGCTTCCACGCCTGGCCTCGAAGACGTGCATCCCCTGCTGGCGCAGCTCATCCTCGGCGGCGCGGGCGCTGAGCGCCTGCACGTGCCGCTCGGCGATGGTTCCGTCAGGCGTTCCTATACGTACGATGAATTCGGGCATTGATCTCTGGCCTGCCTCTACGACGGTTCACACCGGGAAACGTTCCGAAGCGGGCAGGGTGCTTACAACGGGGTGGGATGGGGTCGGATTCCGCGATTCTATTGGAATCGCTGACGTTGTCCGTGCCCGCCCTTGTGACCGGCGTCACGCTGCCGGGAGGAGATGGCTTCTAACTTGAATGTTTTTCCGAGCCACGTGATCCCGCCACTGCGCAGACGAAGTGACTCCCATCCCGATTCGGTCGAGGATCCGATCCGTGTGCTCATCGTCGAGGATGACGAGAACTTCCGGGTCTGGCTGGCATCGATCGCGCGGAAGCTCGGCCTGATCGTGGCCACGGCGCCCGACGGCGTGGAGGCGCTGGCGGCGCTTCGGGCGGGCGGTTTCGATCTGCTCATCGCCGACTTCGAGATGCCGCGAAAAGACGGCCTGGAGCTGATCGCCGACGTCCGCGCCGACCCGGAGATCCGGGACGTCTACGCGTTGATGCTGACCGCGCACGGCGAGCTCTCCGTCAAAGTCACCGCACTCACCCTCGGATATGACGACTTTCTGCCCAAGGGATGCACGGAAGTCGAAGTGACGGCCAAGGTGGCGGCGGCACGGCGGATCCTGGCCCGCCAGCGCCTGCTCGACGCCGATGCGCGGGAGTGGCGCGACATCGCCAACCATGACGAATTGACCAGGGTGGCCACGCGCCGCTTCTTCTTCGAACAGGCCGGGCGTCATCTGGCGGCCGGGGAGACCATCGCCGTCGTCCTGTTCGACATCGACGACTTCAAGATGATCAACGACCGCTTCGGACACCTGATGGGCGACCTGGTGCTCAAGGATGCCGGGGCGTTGTTTCTCCGCAGTACCCGAACCGACGACGTGATCGCCCGCTACGGCGGCGACGAGTTCGTCCTGCTCACGCTCAATCTGACCGTCGAAGAGACCGCCGCGGTGGCCGAGCGTCTGGCCGCCGAGCTCTCCCAGCTCCAGTGGCGTGCCGGCGAAGCGACTCTGCGGATGAGCGTAACCGTCGGCATCGCCTGCTCGTCGCTCCTGCCGCACGCGGATGTGGAGCAGCTCTTGGCCGTGGCTGATCACGACATGTACGCGAAGAAATGGCTCAAGAAGCACCCTCGCGGGAGCGCGGACGACGTCGTGCTCGCCACCCCGATGATCACTGAAATCAAAGCCGCCCCCCCAACCCCCGGCGGCTCTGATGCCCGGATTCACGCGGACGAAACGCCCGAGGTTCCAGGCGCCCGGCGTTATCTCTGATCGGCGCAAGCGTGAACATCGGCGCGCTCACACACGACTCTCCTCCGCGAGCGGCAAGCGCGCGCGGACGCACGTGCCGCGGCCCGGTGCCGACTCGATCTCGATGTCTCCTCCTGCGAGCGTGACGCGCTCCTGCATGCTGAGCAGCCCCTGGCTTCCTCCCTCCATGGCGCGTTTGCGCGCGGCGGGCACGTCGAAACCGCGACCGTCATCGCGCACCACGAGTTGCAATGTGCTGTTGGCCTCGAGCTCGACCTCGACCAGGTGCGCCTGCGCGTGACGGATGACATTGGTCAGCGCCTCCTGCGCGACGCGAAAGCAGGTCATCTCCACGGCGGGCGGCAGCCTCCGCCCGAGGGGAGCGATCGCGAGGTGGAACGCCAGTCCGGCGCGTTTCGCCTCGTGCTCCACGTGCCACAGCAACGCCTCATCCAGTCCGAGCTCGTCGAGCAGTGGCGGGCGGAGGGCCTGAGCCAGATCGCGAATGCGCGCGATGGCGCCGTCGACCAGTTCAATGCTGTCGGAACGATCACCCTCCAATCGGTGAAGGTTGAGCTTGAGCGCGGTCAGCACCTGCCCGAAGTCATCGTGAAGCTCGCGGGCAACCGCGCGGCGCTCCGCCTCTTGCGCCTCGATCAGCCTGCGCGACAGCGCCTCCAGTTGCCGCGCTCGCCGCCCCAGCTCCTCCTCGGCGTGCTTGCGCTCGGTGACATCTGCATTCGTTCCGTACGCGCGCACCGGCAGCCCGGCCTGGTCGCGGACGACCGTGGCGCGGCCGAAGATCCAGTGCACAGTGCCGTCGGGCCAGACGACGCGATACTCGATGGTGTCCGGCCCCGTACCGCCATGCAACTGTTCGCGGCGGCTCATGACCCAACCGCGGTCGTCGGGATGGACGGCCTCGACGTAGTCCTCCATCCGCGTGCCTTTGCTCCGGTCGTCGCCGAAGAAGAGCCGCCGATTCGCTTCGGTGTTGAAGACCTCTCCGCTGACCAGATCCTGCTCCCAGCTTCCGGTCAGCCCCAGTTTCTCCGCGTCGACCAGCAGCCGCTCGGTGTTGCGCAACGCCTCCTCGGCCCGCACGCGCTCGGTCACGTCCTCGTTGACCACGACCGCCCCGGTAATGAGGCCATCCGCGTCGAGAATGGGTGCCGCGTAATTCTCGATGGTCTTGCGTTCCCCGTCGAACGTCTCGATGTCGATCAGTTCGTCGCGGGTGGTTTGCCCCTCGTCGAGCGCACGGTGCGAAGCCCACTCGCCCGCGGCGATCGCCTGCCCCGTGTTGTGCCGGAACCCTTTGCTCCTGGCCCACCGCTCCTGCCCCGAGACAATCGTTTCTCCCCAGATCTGTGCGGAGGCGGGATTGTGCAGCACGACGTCTCCCGATCGATTCACCACGATGACACCCACCGGGAGGATATCGAGAACACGCCGCAGGATCCGTTGGCCGGCGCGGACCTCCTCCTCGCTGCGCACGCGGTCGGTGACGTCGAATGCGATACCGACCATCCCGACGACGTTCCCTGCCGGATCGCGGAACGGCTCGAGGTCGAGCTGCGCGGCGCTCGCCCCATCGTCGATCTCCAGCTTGCTGGACTGGCCCGCGAGCGCGCGCCGGCACCCTTCGAGGACACGATCGCGGTCGGGGGATTGCGCGAAGAGTTCCTGGACGGTTTTCCCCACCACGGAAGGGTTGCCCGGAAACGCTGCGCCCGCGTCCCACACGACGCGCAGCTCGCCATCCGTCACGCAGGCCCGGCCGGGAATCTGCTCCGTGAAAAACCGCAAGCGCGTCTCGGCATCCTTCAGTTGGCTGATGTCGATCATGGCGCCGACGGCATAGCGTGCCCGGCCATCGGCGTCGCGTTCGATCGCGCACCGCGAGGCCACCCAGGCCCAGGAGCCATCCTTGCGGCGAAAGCGGTACTCGCTCGACCAGCTGGAAGCGCCGCTCTCGATTGCCTGAGAGGCGATTTGTTCGACCGGCTCAAGGTCGTCCGGATGGACGCGTTCGCGCCACCAGCTGATGTGGTTCACCACCTCGTCGCGGTGGTAGCCGAAAATCGACTCCAGGTTCCGACCCCAGCTCACCGCGTCGCTTTGGAGATCTCTCTCCCATACGGCCTCGAAGGCGACCTGAGCGAGCAACCGGTCCCGCGCTTCGCTGCGTCTACGTGTAGTTTTCCTAACGGACATATGCAGGCGCTGTCGTGTTTCCGTTGCGATTCATTATGGCCCTGGCGCCGAAAAAAGCCTCTGTGGTTGGATGGGGGTTGCCGCCAATCAGAAACACGAGCGTCACACGCAGGCTGCGAGAGCTTGGCATCAGGTCACACGAGAACGGAAAGCTCTACCTCGACTACATAGGGCCGGCATCGAGGCGATCCGAACGGCCAATGTTGCTAGTGTAGTGTCTCACAAATGGCTATACGGCTGAGGCGAGAGCTGTTAATCTGGCGGCATGGCTCGATCCGCACGCCCATTGATCGTATCCGTCGAACAAGAAGCTGAGCTTCGTCGTCTGCTGAACCGCTCGACAGCGTCGCAGCGCGAGGTCCGTCGGGCTCGGATCATTCTCGAACGCGCAGAGGGTTTGAGCCAAGAAGAGACGGCCGCTCGGGTTGGCGTGAACCGGCCAGTGGTGGCGCTGTGGGAGAGGCGCTTTCAAGCAGAAGGGCTGGCAGGTTTGACCGATGCACGCGGACGGGGACGCAAGCCGTCGATCCCAGCCGATAAGCGTGAACGAGTGATCGTTGAAGCCACGCGGCCACCGGCACGCAGGGCACGGTGGAGCGTGCGAACCATGGCCCGTGAGGCCGGTGTCTCACCCGCCACGGTCCAGCGTCTGTGGAGCAGCAACGACATCAAACCTCATCTGACTCGTACCTTCAAACTCTCAAACGATCCTGAGTTCGAGGCGAAGTTCTGGGATGTGATTGGCCTCTATCTGCATCCGCCTGCCAAGGCTTTAGTTCTTTGCTGTGATGAGAAGAGCCAGTGTCAGGCTCTTGAGCGTACCCAGCCAGGGCTGCCCTTGAACACTGGGCACATCCGTACTCGGACTCACGACTACGTCCGGCACGGCACGATCACCCTGTTTGCCGCGCTCAACTACCTGGACGGCAAAATAGCCAGCTACATCGCCCCCCAACACACGAACGTGCAATGGCTCGCCTTCCTCAAGCAACTCGACCAGGACATGCCCTCGGATGTCACACTTCACCTGATCGTCGACAACTACGCCACGCACAAGCACCCCAAGGTTCGATCGTGGCTGAAATGGCGGAATGCCCGTAACCGAAGTGCCCAGGGCATTGATCGGATCATCACCCACTTCACACCCACCTCAAGTTCGTGGATGAATCTCGTCGAGCGCTTCTTCCGCGACCTCACCGAAAACGCCATCCGCGAGGAGAGCTTCGCCAGCGTGCAGGACCTGATCGACGCCATCACGGAATACCTCAGCGAGCGAAACCTCGTCCCGAAGAGGTACGTCTGGAAAGCAAAGGGCACCGACATCCTTCAAAAGATCAGCGAGCGCGGGTTGCCGCCGCTCCCTTGTCGTCAACTGTATAGGTATTTACGAATCACTACACTAGCGTATGAAGGTCTTCGTTGAATGGAGTGACAGGAAGAGAGAATTTCCCCCTCCTCGATAAAGACAACTTGAGACGATGGCTTGCCCGCTCGCGGCGTGGGTGCAGGATCTCAGTTGATGCTGTTGCTGCTGGCGCTCGTTCCGGCTTCGCTTCCGGCGGGTGACGAAGCCTGGAGAGGCACGGTCCGCGTACCGAAGGCGTCGATCGGCCAGACGTCGAGGGGTAAGGACCTCCCGTTTGCTGCCAGGTAGCCTTTGGCCTCGCGCGCGCTGAGCAGCTCGATCCAACCGCTGGCCGGAACCGAATACTTCGTCCCGTCGTATGTGAAGGTGGCGCCTGGAGTCCCGACGAATTTGTACGACACTGTTCCCGTGTGGCAGGTGACCGCGGGAGCTGGCGAACCGTGGAGAAGAGCGGCGAGCGTGATGGCGTGCAGGATGTTCATGGCCGGCACATAGTCCAAGGCCAATACCACGCTGGATTCTTCGTAGAATCAATGACTTAGATGTATCCCGACGTTAGCAGGCTGTTTTGAAAATGTACGGTCGTACATTTTTTGGACGGATTCGCTCGCTAACGCAAAAACCGGAGCCCGCTTGCGCGGGCTCCGGTCCTGCTGCATCGTTGCTGTGGATCAGCCGACCGGCAGCTTCGGCTCCATGTCCGCCTTCGGCGAAACGTTCACGGGAGCAGTGGCCAGGTCCTTGCCGGCCTTGAAGCTCGCCGAGACGTCGTCGAGCGTCGAGACGAAGACGCCCATCAGCGTGCGCCAGGCCACGGGGATCAGCGGAATCGTCGAAGCGATGGCCATCAGGATCGGCCTCACGGCGTTGAATACCGCGACCAGGCGCTCCGTGGCCGTGGCAGGCGTCTGCGCGGCCCCCTCGGACGAGAAGCCGACGATGTCGAACTTCCTGACCTCGCGGTCGATGCTGTCGAAGCTCAGATGATTGTCCTTCTTGGATTGATCGAATCCAGTGCTCATGATTTCCTTTCCGTGCCGCCGTGTGAGGCGGCTTCATGGAGGCGGGTGTGTCGCCACACCCGCCTCACCTGGTTGTTGATAAATGCTGGCTGCGATCAGGCAGCCAGGGCCACGGGCAGACCGACCTTCGACCAGGCGTCAACTACGGCGCTTTGCACGTTCCCGCCGACGCCGAACTTCTGGCCTGCGATCAGCACGGTCGCGTTTGCCAGGTCCTGAAACTGCGCTTTCGGGAACAGATGCTCCGTCAAAGCGACGTACCAGAGCGGGCCTGCCACATCCCAGCTATGACCTCCCAGGCGCGTCGCGGTGAGGAAGAAGGCGTGATTCGGGATCCCCGAGTTGATGTGCACGCCGCCGTTGTCGTCAGCCGTGACGACGTAGTCGCGCATGTGCGCCCGTTGAGGGTCGCGCCCCAGCACCGGGTCGTCATACGCCGTGCCCGGAGCCTTCATGGAGCGGAGCGCCGTTCCGTGAACGTTCGGGCCGAACAGGTCGTCGCCGATGTTCCAGTCCGACTGCGTGACCGTCTGGGCCAGCCACATCTGTTTGATCATCATCCCGAAAGCGTCCGAGATGTGCTCGTTGAGCGCACCGGTCTGATCGTGGTACTCCAGACCGCAAGCGAACTGCGTGACGCCATGCGTGAACTCGTGGCCGATGACGTCTTTCGACACGGTGAACCGATTGAACAGCTTACCGTCCCCGTCGCCATAGACCATCTGCCGGCCGGTCCACATGGCGTTGTTGAAGTTGCGCTCATAGTGGATCGTTGAGACCAGACGCATTCCCCGGCCGTCGATGGATTTGCGGGAAAAGATCTTGTCGAAGAAATCGTACGTGGCGCCGGCGCCCTCGAACGCCTCTCTGGCTTCGACGTCCTTCGAATCCTTTTGCTCGCTCATTACGAGCTTGCCGGGAAGGGTATGCCCATTCCGTGCGTCATAGACGTAGCGCCGCTTTCGAGGGTCTACGGACGGTGACGCCGTGGATATGAGCGTGGCCTCGCGGCCGCGCGCAATGCACGAGGTGTGATAACGCGTTGCCGCGACGTTCACGCGGTCATCGTCATCACCGTACTCCGCGATGTTCCGCTGAATGTGCAGCGGGATGACTGTGCAGGTTGATTGGTATATGTTTCCCACGACACGGTCCTCCTTTTCCTAGCCGATTTGGGGTCAGTGTTCGGCCTCGGCCACGCACCCAGGCGTGGCCGGGCCGTCATCTACGTCACGTCACTGCTTGGGCTGCTGCGCCGGAGTTGGCGCCGGGTCTGGCGCCGGTGTTGAAGGCGTCGACTTTGCAGCCTTCTTTCTCCTGGACGTGCCCGGGCGCCGTAGATCCCGTTTGATGTTGTTCGCGTGCGCAGCAACCTGCGCGCTGGCAGGGTCCCGGCCAAAAGCCTTGGCAACTGCATAGATCTGAAGGGAGTCCTCCAGGGCTAGGGCCGTCAGGTAGTCGTCCGTGAACTGCATGTCCGCCGACAGATTGCTGGTCAGGTCGATCGCCGGTTTGTACGCTGTGCCGAATTGAACGGCGGCGCGCGCCCGATCTAGGTTGAACTTCTTTGCCCCTTCGAGCTCGGGATTCGCCTCAACGGCAGCGATCGCAGAAGTGATCGCCTCCCTGGGGAAACGCCGAAATTTCCGAACAAATCGTTCGTTCTCGGGGTGCCGAGCCACGAACCCGGGAATCAGTAGTCGCGCGGCGTTGATCGCGGCCATGAATTGCGCCGCGTTTTCATCCAGAGGAGTTGGTGCCGACGGTGGATCGCTTGCTGCAGGAGCAGGTGAACCAGTAGGAGTAACCGGGTCAGCCATGCTACACCTCCTATCGTTATGAGGCGCCCGCTGTTGCTACGCGCTCCAGCGTGGCGTCCTCTGGTTACCCGAAATGCCTGGGCCGGGCATTGCGGGCGAAACGGCATCATGCGCATGTGCCGTGAATCGGGCCGATTGAATACTTAGACGTATCAGGCCGATCAATAGTAACTGTTACGGGTCAATTATTTTGAGTTCAGAAATGCATAGTGTGCATTTGCGCACGATCGAGTGCTATTAGTAATCTATGAAGTGCTATTGAATGGCGCACGCCGGCTCTTTAAGCAATCTATAGAGTTCTCATAGAAGCCTGGCGCCGTATCACGCTAGCGGCGTAAGCTGCGTCGCAAGGCAAGAAGCCCTCCGCGTACAGAGGAGCTCGTGCCGATGAACCTGGGGTACTGTCCCGATGACAGCAAGCTGGATCCCGTCAGCAAACTGCCTTAGCCGCGGGACAATAGGCTGATCCGCACATCAACATGTTTGATCCACACATCAACATGTCTGATCCGCACATCAACATGTCTGATCCACACATCAACATGTCTGATGCGCAGATCAACATGTTTGATCCTCACATCAACGTGTTTGATGCACAGATCAACATGTTTGATCCTCACATCAACATGTTTGATGCGCATATCAACATGTTTGATCCATGGATCAACGTGTTTGATCGACGGATCAGGGTGTTTGATCCGCGGAACGGCGCGTTTGATCCGCAGAGCAGGGAATCTGATCCGCGGAACGAAGAGTCGGTTTCGCAGAGCTGAAAGCCGGCTTCACGGAGGTGCTGCGTTGTTCCAGGGATTGGTCCCGGCCGGGAAACGGTGGGTGGTCGGTCAATCTGAACGTTATCAGGCAATCGCCGGCCGTTGGCTGGCGATGCATTCGCTCACTGCCAGTAGCAATTCAGCCAGGTCGAACGGTTTCCGGATGACGCGGAAGACGCGGCGGTCGTCCAGTTTGCGGAGGTCCTTCTCGGAGACGGCCGTGAGCACGATGACGGAGCGTTTTAGACGTTCCGAGTCCCACGTACGCTCCAGGTGGTCGATGACCTCGAAGCCGTCAAGCTTCGGCATCATCAAGTCGAGAATGATGGCGTCCAATCCGCCGCCAGCGATTGTCTGAATCGCCTCTTCCCCGTTTCGCGCGGTCTCAACGGAGTAGCCGTTCCTACGAAGGACCGTCGTGACTAGTGTTCTGATCGCGTTGTCGTCGTCAACGACAAGGACCCGCGGCGGATGGCTCCCAACGGACCCGGAAGAGTCGCCGGACATGTTCATGGAGTGCAACGAGCGTATGCCTTTGTTGCGTTGGCGGCAAGGGGCCACGACGATTATTTGCAGACAAGATCGTGAACCGTCACAACCCGGAGCAGGCGTCAGCGCCGAGGCTTGAGGTCGCTGTCGATGACATCCTCATCGTGTCCCCAGCGTGAGACAGCGAACTGGCACGGGATCAGGCTGGCTGTAGCGTCACCGGCTATGCCCGCGCGTTACGCGCTCAATGCCAGCGAGACTTGATGCGGCATCGGCGCAATCCTTCGGGCGATCGACTGTCGATCATGTTCGGACAGCGCCACCGAACAACGCTCGAGATGGAGAAGGAACTGCGTATATTCGAGTGCCCATCCGCCCGGCTGCAGATCGAGCACTTCCCGGCACTCCGGGCAGATGATGCGATTCTCGTTCATAGGTGCTACAACCCCTTGCTGACGTATTGGACGCGACGCCTCGATTGTGGCGAACTTCCGGAGGCAAGGCAACGGCATCACGCCGCTTTCGTGGTGCGATCGATCGGTTTCCCGCGCTTTTTACGCGATGTCGTCGATCCATTCACGTCCGTGCCCGGTTCCGCTCGGCGCGAGCTTTCCTGAAGCGCTCCGTTCTGATCCCGCGGGGTGTCGATCGCCGGACCATGCCGGAAATGGGTACGGGCAGGACCAAGGAGCGTGTGGCACCTGCCCGCAACCTTTCGGGGTAATTTACTTAACCTGGCAGGACTCGCATCCGGGCATCGAGCAAACACCGTCGGAGCAGCAACCCATGTCGCCGCTCCACGTTCCTGAGAATTGGGGGCGCGTATCGTAGCACTTGGCCTGCGTGTAAGGTCGCGCCGTAGGGAAACGCCCTCGGAATGACACTCCTTAAACGTTGAGGGGAGCGCTCCTCCAAACTAACCGTCCTGCGGGACATTTGGAGGAATCATGTCTAAACGCGTCACCGCTGTTGCTCTGCTCCTCGTCGCGCTGTCCTCGCCGCTCCTGGCAACTCCTCGCCGTGACGACGGCGACCAACCGTCACGATCGGCGATCAGCCGGCTCATCACGCGGATCGTCCACGCTCTCGATGCTGCCGATTGGTCCTGGCCGAGGCCGTAAACGTGCGTATTCAAAGCGACTTCAGTTCGAAAGGGAGAGCGGCGCTAAGGCGCCGCTCTCTTCATTCAATCAAAGTCAAAAAGCTCATCGGGATCGGCCTGCAGCCGTTGGAAGAACTCACGGATATCGTCAACTTGATCAGTCGTGAGGGTTCGCTGCTGAGCTGCAGCATTCATGTATGACAGCGCCTTCGCTGCCTCTCGCGGTAAGTTCGCCGTGGTGAAGGTTTCGACTGCCTGTGCGCACAGCGTCGGGATGTCTTTCATGCGCCCTGCAGCGAATAGCGCTTCGATGATGTTCGCAGTCACCTCTGCAGCAACGACGGGCATCCTCAGATCGATGTATGCGGCTCTTGCTTTGTAAAGTTCCGACGCGGCCTCGTTGGGTCGACCTTCCTGCATCAGAACTCGCGCTAACCCTAGGTAAACGCGTGGAGTTTCGGTTTTCAGCCCAAGGCTCGTGAACCCTTCCAGCGCTGTGGTGAAGCAGTTTTTCGCCTCCTTCAGATTGCCGATGCGCGCGTGCACATGCCCGATGTTGTTTACTAGCGTAGCGAGACTTTCAGTGTCATTTCCGCGCCGCGCGAGGTCGGAGCATTCCTCAAGCGCCTTCAGCCCTTCGTCGTATCGTTGAAAGTCCGCAACCAGAATTGTTGCGAAAACCGTTCGCGCGCTAACGTAGTCCTTCTTCTTGTTCGGAAATTTCCGGGCCAGGGTCTCGGCGGCCGCTCCTGCGAGAGCCAGCGCCCGATCCGGATCGTTCAGAAAATGTGCGACTCGCGCCTCAATGACATCGAGCAGTGTTCGTTTATACAGGCAGTCTTCGGGGTCGACTACGTTGTAGAACGACGACGCCTGGTTACAAGCACGGTCGGCGTCGCTGTAGTCGCCGGCCCACAGAAGCGCTCCAGCGTGGGCCTTCCAGGCATCACCTTCCACCGAAGCATCGTCTTGCGGGTCGTCGGTGAAGTAGCAAGAGCCGAGGTCGGTCGCCAATCGAGTCAGGTCGATCGCTTCCCGAGGAGCACCCATCAAGCTTTCGTGGGCACGAGCGATGAGCGTGGCAATCGCCGACCGCAGCTCGCCGTTCGCGAAGAGGCGGCTAAACTCTTCCAGGCGCTCGTGATTCAAGCCGGTGAGATCTCGAATGATCCCAGGTGAATCCTCTGGATCGTCGAGCCAACGTCGGAACCGGGACAGCAACTCACTCGGTTCGTTTCTCTCGCCGGTCGTACGATCCATGGGTTCGTGTTTAGCCCGAGCTCTTCCTCCGCCTTCCCGGAAGCGCCTTGGCCGTCCCTTGCGCTTCCGCTTCCGGCCTCAGAATGCCGCTCACGGCCTCCTCAACTCTCTGTAACTTGTCGGTATCGCTGAGGGAGCGCACGTGTTCGGTGAAGTGCGTGACTAGTCTCGCGGCCCTCTCGTTGAAGCCCTCACTCTCAGGAGTGTCTTTCGGGACGGATTTCCCTACCCCTACGATGAAACTTTTGATCCTTTCGACCGCCTGCTGAGAGAGCCCCGTGCTTCGGGTGATCTCCGCCACGGCCTCCGCGAGTTCGGCGGTGGCCGGAGCCGCCAGACCGGCCTCGCCCGTGATGCCCGGACAGATGGTGATCACGCTCATGTTCATCGTCTGCATCAACTTCGCGAGGACGTCGACGGTGATATTGCTCCCTTGCTCGGCGCAGGAAATCCAGCGACGGCTGATGCCCGACAGCTTGGAAAGCTTCTTGACCGAGTACCCGAGCAGTAGACGCCTGGCTCTCAGTTCCAGGCCGAAGCTGTTCTCGATGTCCATCGCTCCTCCTTCGCTTGTGATGCCTTCAGTGCTGCTGCCGGATTCGGTCATCGGCGGAAGTATAGCAGTTGTGATGTACTTTAAACTCATCGCATGATACTATACACCCATGGGTACGAAACTAGAGACATCCATCCCGCCCCGGCCCGCGGAGCCGGAACCGCAGGTAGTCTTTCCCCTCCGCTATTGGGGCCGCCAGGAGATCATGCCGTGGCTAGTAGTCGGCGACTCCATGGCTCCGACGATCCTGGATCACGATCTCCTGTTCACTGACGTCGGTCTGCTTCCCTCGCCACATGACATCGTGGTGGTGCCGTTTACTGGCCGCCTCGATCTGCCAGGCGTCAACACGCTGGTCGCTCGAACATTTGAAGCGCGGAATTTCAGAGTCTTTCCGCCGGTAGAGTCAGGTACTTAATTCCGGCGCTTGGGCGGCTGTCAGCTACTGCCGGTGTGGAGAGTGGCTGTGCGAAAAACTCGTGCGGAAGAGCTGTCGGCGATCAGGCGGGCGCGTGAGGATCTTGATCGGGCGCTATCAAGTCTGGAGGCTTTGGATGAAGAGGACCGGCAGCGGGTAAGTTACTCGGTGCACGCAATCAACAACTACCTCATGGTCGTTTCAACGTCCATTCACCTTCTTCGCGAAAGAGCTCAGTTTACGGAAGATCGCGAATCAAGACGATTGCTGGATTCGATGAAGCGCGCCACCCAAATCATGATGAGCACCGCGCGAGGCGTTCTGACCGCGACATCGGATGTGCTTCCTCCTTTGCTGCTGGAGCCTTCCAGTCTGACGGAAATCGCCGAAGGAGTGTGCGGGGCCTATGGCGAGATCGCACGGAGGAAGCGTGTCCGCATCCGCTGGAAGTCTCCGGTAAGACGCGACCTGGTGATGACCGATCGTGTGGCCGCGGGGGCCGTGCTCGACAATCTCCTTTCCAACGCCGTCAAGTACTCTAAGGCCGGCACGTCGGTGTTCGTGACCACGAGCGTCCGGTCCAACGATGTGGCCTGCATCGTTCAGGACCATGGGCCAGGTTTGAGCGAGGCGGATCAAGCGAAGCTGTTTCAACGCGGGGTCACGCTGTCGGCGCAACCGACCGCCGGCGAGTCGTCGACAGGCTATGGTCTTGCCATTGCGAATGACCTGACCAGGGCGCTGGGCGGATCGTTGATCTGTACGAGCGTGCTTGGACAGGGCTCCTGCTTCACGTTCTCCTTGCCTCTGGCGGAGGCTGGCTCGGAGCGCCGCGCGTCGGAAAGGCTGGACTACTCCCGGGTTCAGACGTCCGCCGCTACGCATCCCGCCGCGAGTGGCGAACGTCTGCAGTCGTCTTAGTGGGCGAACAGAAACTGACCGCCGGGCGAAAAGCGTCGGGCGCGGCGAGCTGCTATGACCGCCGACGCGCAGCCTCCGCAAAGGCCGACCAACGGTCATCTCTAATCAGAGCGACACCAGCTCCAAAAACTCCAGCTTCCTTCTCGCTTTGACAAAGTCGCCGGCAGGGAGGGGGCAAATGGCGGATACCAGTCACTCCTATTCAGCCGGACGATTTTCAAAATCATGGAATACCGATCGAAAAACGAGCTTGAACGTGGAATCACCGAGTATCTCGCGTTCTGCCATCGGGAGCGGACTGCGGCCCGGGCTTCGGAGCTGGCGGTGTTTCTCGGGATCGCCTACCGTACCCTGAGACGGGTGTGCAATCGCGTTCTCGGTGTCCCGGTGAGCGCCGCTATAAGAGCGAGCCAACTGAAATTGGCGGCGCACCTTCTTCGTAAAACGGACCTGCCAACCGGAGAGATCGGAATCCTGGCGGGCTTCGGAGACCGCCGGACGTTCCTTTCGCGCAATCCGCCGGAAATTCGGCCGCTCACCATTGGCCGTCCGGCAGGATGGCCAATATTTCCCCTCGACAGACATCAGGAAGACGCCTATCCTGCCATAGCTAATCAACACATCCTTCCGGGTAGGTATGCAGACACGGCATTCACGAGGACATGTGCACGGCGTTCGATGCACAGGCATTTCATCGGTTTCTGTACACAGCTGTCGCTTCCCACTTCTGGCCGGGCGAATCTACGCAGCGACCCTATCTTGAACAGGAGCTCATCTTCATTGCTGCGGGGTGCCGCAAATATGAGATTCGTGACGGCGAGCAAATCTAACTCCATCGAGATAGCCTCTGATGTAACCAATTCTATAAAGCCAATACAACGACACAAAATACAACACCGTCACGATAACTTGAGCGGTGCGACGCCGTGTTGTCTCTCGCATCTACGCTCCTTTCAACCCCTGGGATACAACCCAACTGGTACTGCGTGCGTGGCACCAATAGTGACCCTAATGGAGAAGACGATGATAATATCACGAAGTATTGCGGCAGGTCTCGTACTCGTTCACGTCGGCGTCTGTGTGGCTCAGGAGCGCCCCCGGTCTGTTCCCATGCCAGCGGCGGAGACGCAACCATGGAAACTGGATCTCGACGCACGCCTGGAACTCCGATTCGATCCGGCGCGTCGTGCTGCGCGAGTGACCGCCCTGAGTGTTACGGCGCCAAGCGGCGAGAGCATTGACGTCATCGATGGAGCCACATCTCCGGAACTACTACTTCCCTGGGAGCTACATCGCTTCATGATTAGTACGGCGCTCAACAGCGATTCTCGTGTTGCACAAGCGTGGCGGAATCTGTTTACTCAAACAGCCCCGGCACTATCGCTGAACGAACAGTTCTGGGTTTCGTTGGAATTTGCATCCGCCGACTACATCCGTGACCTGCGCCAAATTGCGATCTTGACCGCGAAGATGCGCACCGCCACATCTACAGAGGCACAGTCCCTTCGCACCGAGGTTGCTACGCTGGATTCCCGCCAGTGCCGTAAACGAATGCTCGCTCTTCGAGCAGCCCAAAAGGCATTCGAAGGGGATACGTTCGACAGGTTTCTATACCTCGCCGTCGCACCGCACGTTCAAATCTCCGCCCGGGACCCCATTCCTGCCGAGCGGCATCGGGCGATCTCGGGAGGTTGCGAATGAAACGATTCCTCATCGCTGCACTGTTCATTTTTGGCTGCACCTCGCTTCTCGCGCAACACGAGTGGATAACGAGCGTTACGGCGACACCAAACGGCAGCAGTATCGAATCATTCGGGTTTAGTGCGTACGTTGATCAATATGGCAATGACGCTCTGGGGTGGATAACCGGTTCTCACTGTATCAGTGGTATTGTGTATTGTGATAATTTCGACGTCTTTTATGCTGAATATTCCGGGCACTGGAACCTTTTGACAGACCCTGGTTGTTATATTGTTAGTATAACCTCGGATTATGCCCCTTTCTTTCCATGGGAAAGTAGCGCCCATGATTACAAAGCCATCACTGGATGTACTCTTAATCCTCCTTACGAGGTCAGCGTGTGTACGATCGTTGACGGAAGCTTCAGGCAGCTGCGCGTCGATCACTTTCCGCAAGGGACCAACGTGCAATATTCTCCAATCACGCCGGCTGCATATCGCTTCACCGAGTGGTCTGGTTTCGTGAATTCATCACAAGAGACACTAACATTCACCATGCCTGGTCAGAACATAGAGGAATGCGCGAATTTTACCTATATTGGCAGTAGCAGCGGTAACAGTGCCGATAGCCCGCCCTCCGACGAGGACCTCCCCTGTTTCCCGGGCATAGATGTGAATTGCTACAGCTCACCTATCATCGTCAATCTTGAGAAAGGCGACTACCGCCTGACCGGCAGCAATGCGCCCGTCCTCTTCGATATGTCTGGGAACGGCCATCCGCGCCCGATGGGTTGGACCGCGGCCGGAGCAGACGAGGCGTTCCTGTGGCTCGACCGAAACCACAACGGCAAGGTGACCAGTGGCGATGAATTATTCGGAAACTTCACACCTCTGCAAAACGGTCAGCTTGCGAAGAACGGCTTTGAAGCCCTTCGCGAGCTCGATACGAACGGAGACGGCGTCATCGATGAGCGAGACCCAATCTGGTCGCGGCTCATGCTGTGGCGGGACCTGAACCACAACGGTATCTCGGAACCCAACGAGATCCAGCCGATCTCCGGAAGTGCTGTCACCTCGATTGATCTCCATGATCACTGGTCGGGCAGGCATGATGTCTCAGGCAACCTGTTCAAATATGAGTCGCTCGTCTCGATCACAGACAGCTCAGGGCACGCTCAGAAACGTCCTGTTTACGACATCTTTTTCGCTTCCGTTCCATACGTTCCATAGATGCGGGTTGTTTGTTATTCCGCCGTCGCTCGAGCCAGCAGCCTGATGGCGATGCGGACGGTGCTGATAAGAATGGGACTCCGGGTAAGTCCATGACAAAACAACTCAACGCGTTTCTCGCCATCCTCGTTCTGTCAGGGGTTCTTTGCAGCACTGTTGCTTCATCCGCATCTTCGAAAGCCGTCGCTACTCCGGCCGCATCCGCGGAGGCACAGCTTGCGCTGGCGTCCAAACTATGGCAGCAGATGGAGAGGACACCGCCGCCGCAGAAGTTCGATCTCCTGGCACAGACGCTCGCCAATATAGCGATCGTCCGCAAGCAATGGCCGAACGACAAGCGGGCGGTGGTGCGCAGCGGGATGATGCAAGCAGATCTCGCGGCTGAATTCGGAGCGCTGCCGCAGGCGCTGGATGGCCTGTTGGACGCCTTGCAGGCCGCCAGCAAGACGGAGATGGAGCCGGGTGTGGAGTTGCGGCTCGGAAAAACATACGAGCAGATGAATAACACCGCTGAGGCCGAAAAGCATTTTCTGGGCGCCGAGCGAACGATGCATTCCCAGCATCTGAATCGAGTCGAGTCGAGCGACATCCTCAACAGCACGGGGTTGTTTTACTCGCGCCAGAATAAGCCGTCGGAAGCGATCCGCCGCTTTCATGAGGCCCAAACCCTCCCTGGTCAGGATGTCGTCAACAAGGTCAGCCTTCAGCTATCGGTCGTCAAGGAAGCCTTGAAACTGGGGAAAGACGTGTCAGCACAGGAATTGGCTCAGTTCGATCAACTTGTTGCTGATGCGCAACGCACGAACCTCGGTCATGATGATGCAACCGCGGTTAACGACATGCAGCAACATGTGAAACGTATCCGGGACAGCTCGAAGCCGTAGAGTCGGCGGGTGACCCGCATTCGAGACGGCCGCCCACGGCCGGCCCTGGTGATCATCAATCTTTTCATTCAGTTCTCCTCCGCCGCGAGCATTGCGCCTTCGGCGTGACGCACTTCCGCGCGCCACTTCCAGCGGTAATAGATGGCGGGATAGACCAGCAGCTCCATCAGGAACGACGTGAAGAGGCCGCCGATCATCGGCGCGGCGATGCGTTTCATCACGTCGGCACCGGCGCCGGTGGACCACATGATCGGTACCAGGCCGAAGAAGGCGCAGGCCACGGTCATCACCTTCGGGCGCACGCGCTTCACCGCGCCGTGGAAGATCGCCTCGCGCAACTCTTCGCGGTTGCGTCGCGCTTCCTCTCGTCGTACGCGAGATCGAGGTAGAGCAGCATGAAAACGCCGGTCTCGGCGTCGAGGCCGAGCAGAGCGATGAGGCCGACCCAGACGCCGATGGAGACGTTGTAGCCGAGCGCCCACAGCAACCACACCGCGCCGACCGCCGAGAACGGGACGGCCAGCAGCACGAGCAGCGTTTTCGGCATCGATCGCGTGTTCAGGAAGATGAGGAAGGCGACGATGAAGAGCGTCAGCGGCACGACCACGAGCATCCGCTGCCGCACGCGCTCCATCGCTTCGTACTGGCCGCTCCACTGCAGCGTGTAGCCGGGCGGCATGCGGAGCTGCGAGGCGACGGCACGCTTGGCGTCGTCGACGTAGCCGCCGAGATCGCGGCGTGCGGTATCGACGTCGATGTAGACGTAGCCGGCCAGTCTGCCGTTCTCGTCGCGGATCATGGCCGGCCCCTCGACGATGCGCAGCGCCGCGAGCTGCGCGAGCGGAATCTGCGCGCCGTTCGGCGTCGCCACGAGCACCCGGCCGAGCTTGTCCATCTCGTCGCGCAGCTCGCGCGGGTAACGGATGTTGATCGGATAGCGCTCGCGCCCCTCGATGGTCGTGGAGACGTTCTCGCCGCCGATGCCGGTCATGATGGTCTGTTGCACGTCATCGATGGTCAGGCCGTACCGCGCGATGGTCGCGCGGTCGATGTCGAAATCGACGAAGTAGCCGCCGGCCACGCGCTCGGCGTACACGCTGCGCGTGCCGGGAACGCGGCTCACGATCCGCTCCAGTTGCTTCCCGACGTTCTCGATCTGCTTGAGGTCCGCGCCGAAGACCTTGATGCCGACCGGCGTGCGGATGCCGGTGGTGAGCATGTCGATGCGGTTGCGGATCGGCATGGTCCAGGCGTTGGTCTGTCCGGGCAGTTGCAACCGTCGATCGAGATCATTCGTCAGCTCCTCCCATGACATGTGATCGGGCCAGAGCGGACGCACCAGCGGCAGCAGGAACGACGGCATCCACGAGGAATACCAGCGCGGTTTGGCGCGCCACTGCGCTTCAGGCTTGAGGACCACGGTGGTCTCCATCATCGAGAACGGCGCCGGATCGGTCGATGTGTCGGCGCGGCCGGCCTTGCCGAACACGCGCTCGACCTCCGGAACCTGCCGCAGCAATTCGTCCTGCCTTTGCAGCAGCGCGCTGGCCTCGGTGACGGAGATGCCGGGCAGCGTCGTGGGCATGTAGAGGATCACGCCCTCATTCAGCGGCGGCATGAACTCGCGCCCCAGCCGGAAGTAGATCGGAATCGTGGCCAGAACGACGAGGACCGCGACGGCGATCACGACGCGCGTGTGGCGCAGCACCCAACGGCATCGGCGGACTCGTAGACGCGGAACAGCGCACGCGAGATCGGATGCTTCTCCTCCGGGTAGTATGCGCCCGACCAGGACGGCGTTCGCCGTTGCCGAGAGCCAGCGCGGTTTGAAGTCATAGCGCTTCAGCTTCGTGAACAGCATGCGCAGCGCCGGATCGAGCGTGATGGCGAGCAGCGCGGCGATGGCCATCGAGAGGTTCTTGGTGAAGGCCAGCGGCTTGAAGAGCCGTCCCTCCTGAGCTTCGAGGGCGAAGATCGGCAGGAAGGACACGGCGATCACCAGCAGCGAGAAGAAGATCGGACGCCCCACCTCCTGAATGGCGCGTGATGAGCACTTCCTTGTAGTCGCCGTGCCGTCCGCCGCTTTCCCACCCCTCCAGCTTCTTGTAGGCGTTCTCCACCTCGACGATCGCGCCATCGACCAGCACGCCGATGGAGATGGCGATCCCGCCGAGCGACATGATGTTGGCGTTGATGCCGAACAGCCGCATGGGGATGAACGCCAGGAGCACGGCCGCGGGGATCGTGAAGATGGGGATGATCGCGCTGGGGATGTGCCAGAGGAAGAGCAGGATGACGAGCGACACGATCAGCATCTCGATCAGCAGCTCGTGCTTCAGCGTGTCGATCGACGCGGCGATCAGCTCGGAGCGGTCGTAGGTCGTCACGATCTGCACGCCCTTCGGCAGCGACGGCGCGATTTGCGCGAGCGTTGCTTCACGGCGCCGATGACCTCCAGTGCGTTCTCGCCCTGGCGCATCACGACGATCCCGCCTGCCACTTCGCCCTTGCCGTCGAGCTCGGCGACGCCGCGGCGCAGCTCGGGGCCGAGCTGCACGTCGGCCACGTCGGCGAGCCGTACCGGCGTGCCGTTGGCCGCCTTCAGGACGACCTGTTCGAGGTCGGCCTTGCTGCGGATGTAGCCGTGCGCGCGCACCATGTACTCCGCGCCGCTCCACTCGATGAGCCGCCCGCCGACTTCGTTGTTCGACTTCCGCACGGCGTCGCTCACCTGCATGAGCGGGATGCCGTAGCTGGCCAGCTTCCGCGGATCGACGGTGATCTGGTACTGCCGTACGAAGCCGCCGACGCTGGCAACTTCGGCAACGCCGGGCACGGACTGCAGCTCGTAGCGGAGGTGCCAATCCTGCCAGCGAGCGGAGGTCGGCGAGCGAGTGCTGCCCGGTCGTATCGACGAGCGCGTACTGGAACACCCAGCCGACGCCGGTGGCATCGGGACCGAGCTGCGTTTCCACGCCTTGCGGCAGCTGCGACTGAACCTTCGACAGATACTCCAGCACGCGGCTGCGCGCCCAATAGATGTCCGTCCCCTCGTCGAAGATGACGTAGACGTAGGAGTAGCCGAAGTCGGAGAAGCCGCGAATGGCCTTCACGTGCGGCGCGCCGAGGAGCGCGGTGGTGATGGGGTACGTGACCTGATCCTCGATGATGTCGGGGCTGCGATCCCATTTCGAGAAGATGATGACCTGGGTGTCGGAGAGGTCCGGCAGCGCATCGACGGCGATGTGCTGGATGCTCCAGACGCCGATCGCCACGAGCACCGCGACCACGACCACCACGATGCCGCGATTCGTCGCGCACCAGCGAATGACGCGATCGATCATTGCGCGCTCCCGTTCATCTGCGAGAGGGCCGACTTGAGGCGCGACTCGGAATCGACGAGGAAGTTCGCATCGACGACGACGCGCTCGCCGGCCCGCACGCCGGAGCGGATGGCATAGAAGCCGCCGGCCTTCGCGCCAATCGTCACCAGCCGCGGCTCAAACGTACCGTCGCTGCGGGCCACGAATACGACGGAGCGCGTGCCGGTATTCATGACGGCGCTATCGGGAACGGCGACGGATGCCCCCTGCGGCTGCTGCAGGATCACGTCGGCGTACATATCGGGCTTGAGCAGCCCTGCCGCGTTATCGAGCTCGATGCGGACGTTGGCCGTGCGCGTGGCAGCGGTAACCACAGGACCGATGAACGTCACCCGCCCGGTGAGGGTCTGACCGCCGATTACGACCTGCGCCGGCGCGCCCGCGTGGACAGACGGCAGCTCCGCCTCGTAGACGTCGGCGAGCAGCCAGACGTGGGAGAGGTCGGCGATCTCGTAGAGCGTGTCGGACGGCATCACGCGCGCGCCGGCGACGACGTTCTTCGTCATCACGGTCCCTGTCACGGGCGAGCGCACGATCACATCGCGCATCGGTTTGTTCGTGCGCGCCACGCGGTCGATGTCCTCGGCGCTCATGTCCCAGAGGCGAAGCCGCGTGCGTGCGGCGGCTGCGAGTGTGCCGCCGAGGTCGGAGTGGTTCCGCTCGGCGAGGATCAGCTCATTTTGCGTGGCCAGAAGATCGGGGCTGTAGACCGCGAGGAGCGGATCGCCGCGCCGCACCGGCTGGCCGGTGAAGTTTACGTAGAGCGTCTCGACGAAGCCTTCGAACTTCGTACGCACCTGTGCCGTGCGGCGCTCGTCCACCGTCACGCGGCCGGTCGTACGGATCGTGCGCGAGAGATCGCGCAGCTCGGCGGTGGCGAGCTTCACGCCGATGAGCTGTCGTCGCCGCGCTGAAACGGAGACGTTCGCGTAACCGGCGACGGTCGATGAAGCCGCCGTCGTCGTCTGATCCGCGTACACCGGCACGAGCTGCATGCCGCAGTCGGGCGCGCGGCCGGGATGATTCGATTGGTAAATGTGGGGTGGTCCCTGCGAATACATCGGATCGATCCATGCCGTCACGCGGCGGCCGGAGTCGTTCTGGGTGACACCGTTGATCTCGCTGGAGTTGCCGCCGCGTTTGGCGACGAGCAGAACGACGAAAGCGGCGGCGAAGATGGCCGCGACCAGCCACGGAAGCCGGCGTCTCATCGCGCACTTCCCATCGCCGGGCCGCCGCTTCCCGCGGTTGCTCCGTGTTGCAGCGCATCGATCTCCGCCTCGGCGACAAGGAGCTGCCGCAGGAAGTCGTAGTAGTCGACGTTCAGCGTGCGATACGTCTGTAACGCGCCCAGCACGGAGTCGAACGTGGTCTTCCCCGCCTGATACGAAGCCAGTGCCGAGTCGAAGGCGAGCCTGGCATCGGGCACCAGTTCTTCGACATGGAGGTTGATCTGTTCGACGGCCTCGTTGCGCGACGCCAGCGCGGCGCCGAATGCGGAGCGGAGCTGCTGCCGCAGTACATCGATCTGGGCACGCGCCGCATCGCGCCGTCCGTTCGCCTCAGCGATGCGCGGCTCGATGGTCTTCTTTCGGATCGGCAGCTCGATTCGGGCCACGACACTGAACAGGTCTCGCTGCTGCGGACGAAAGCCGTACGACGCTTCCACGTTGACGTCCGGCTTCGCGAGGAGCCTGGCCAGGTGAATGTCCTCGCCGGCGCGCGCAAGCTCCGTCTCGAGCGCGGCGATGGCCGGTGTCGAGGCGTCGAGCGAAACGTCCTCAGCGTGCGCATGCTGCTCCATGGCGTGATGGAGCGTGAACGACGGGATCTCTTCGCCGGGCGAAAGATTCAGGAGAGCGCGGAGGCGTGCCAGTGCGCTCTCGCGTACGCCGCGCTGCATCAGGATCTGATGCCGAACGTTGCCCGCTTCCAGCCTGGCGCGAATGATGTCGACCTGCGCGGCCTGTCCCACTTCGTAGCGAGCGCGCGCGGCGCCGGCGGTGAGGTTGGCGAGCCTGGCGATCTCCTCGTTTGCGGCGATCTGGTTCCCGGCCGCTGCCGCCTCGTTGTAAGCGACGAGCACGTCGCGCGTGATCTCGGCCCGGCGCGACTGCGCCTGCTGTTCGATCCGCTGGAGGTCGAGCGAGGATGCGCGTTGCAGCGCATCGCGCCGCTCCCTCCGCACAAAGGTTTGCGATGCGCCGACCATGTACATGGTCATCATCGGATCGCGGGAGAGGTCGATCTGCTGGTTTTGCACGCCCGCCATCAACACCGGATTCGGCGTCGCTCCGGCGCCTCGCTGGCGCGCGCGCGCCGCGGCGAGATTCGCATCCAGCTCGTGCAGCGACGGCGAAGCCGCAAGTGCCGCGTCGACGACGGAGCGCGGGTCATTCCAGTCGATCGCGGCGGACGCGCTGACAGCGATCAGCAAAATGCCTGCAACGCAGGCGAGATACTTTCGAAACATGGATTCCTCACAGGCTCGGAGCTCCGCGGAAGAACGAGCGTGTGAGGATCAGATGAGAAGGGTCGAGAGGACCGCGAGCCGGCATCGAACAGGAACGGGCGGCGACGTGTCCGCGAACGCTCGCGTGGCCGGCGGCGCAAGGGGCGGCGCAGGTGCAATCGCGATGAGCGCCGGCGCGGCTGGAAAAGCATCCGCCGATGTGGCAGCCGTGAGCTTGATCGACGGTGACTCGTAGCACGCGATCGTCGTGCAGCAGTCGTTGCTATCCGTCGAGAATGCGGCCGCCGCGTCGGAGGAGTGCGAACAGCACGGCATGCGCGTGCAGAAACCGACGATCCCCGACGCCGGCGCAAGGCCGGCAATCAGCAGAACGATCGCCAATGCAATGGATTTACGGTTCATCGTCGAAGCGGATCCGAGCAGCATCCGTTCCAGTGAGACCGACGCCGCGGTGCAAAGATTCCGACGGTCATGGCGGAGAGGTATCGCGGCTCCAGTCGTGAGCAAGAGGTTCGTCACATGGGTTGTCGCCTCATGAAATGTTACGAGAACCGCATCGCTGCCGCGACGAGGGTCTCTGTCGCGCTGCGCAGGGTCGTTTCGTCGAGGGCGCCGAAGCGGAGGAGGAGGCCGTCGTCGCTGCGTCTCGTTGCGCGGTAGGTGCTTAGCAGAGCAAGATCGAGCGGACTTTGGGCGGCCAGGCGGCGGACGAAATCGCCGCGCGCGTGGCGGATGAGGAGATGCATCCCGGCTGGATTCGAGGGCCAGGTCCAGCCGCGGCGCGCGAGGGGCGTCAGTCCTTCGAGCAGCATGGCGCGCTTGGCGCCGTAGAGCGCGCGCATGCGGCGGAGGTGCGATGAGAAATATCCCTCGTCCATGAAGAGGCTCATGGTCATCTGCGGCAGCGCGGGGGTAAAACCGTCGAGCTGCGTGCGCAGATTCGCCAGCGGCTCGACGAGCTCCTCCGGCACGACCACGTAGGCCAGCCGCAGCGAGACGAACATCGACTTGTTCAGCGTGCCGAGGTAGAGGACGCGCTCGTGCGAGTCGAGGGAGAAAAGGGACGCGAGCGGCTGGCCTTCGTAGCGGAACTCGCCGTCGTAGTCGTCCTCCACGATCCACGACTGATTGCGCGCGGCCCATTCCAGCAGCGCGGCGCGGCGATCGAGACTCAGCGCTACGCCGGTGGGATACTGATGCGGCGGCGTCACATACGCGAGGCGCGCGCGGGGAGCGCGGCGAAGTCCGGCCTCGACGCGCAACCCCTCGTCATCGACGGGGACTGGCGTCCGTTTCGCGCCGGCGAGGTCGAAGGCTGCGCGCGCGCCGAGGTAGCCGGGATCTTCGAGCCAGACGGCGTCGCCGCGGTCGAGCAGGAGCACTGCCAGCGCGCACAGCGCCTGCTGCGCGCTGTTGAAAATGATGACGCGCTCAGCGCTGCCAGCGGATGCCGCGGAATTGCGCGAGGTAGCGCGACACGGCACTGCGCAGTTGCACCAGCCCGCGCGGATCGGCGAAATTGAGGGCATCGCGATCGAGCTGGCGCGACGCGCGCGTTTGCAGACGATGCCACAGTTTCCACGGGAATTGGCTCGTGTCGGCGATGCCGGCGTTGAAGGCGCGCGGGCTGGCCGGCTCGCGGCAGGCGGCGTTGGCGGAGATCGCTGCGCCACGCCGTGAGGGCGGAGATGATGGCGTTTTCCGGCGCGTTGCGGGTTGGCCGAGTCGCGTCACGGTGTCCGCGACGAACGTGCCCCGCCCTATCGCGCGTTCGAGGAATCCTTCCTCGGTCAGTTGCGCGAAGACTTCTTCCAGCATTCCGCGCGAGACGCCGTAGTCGCCCGCGGCCTGGCGCGTCGACGGAAGCCGCTCGCCCGGCGCGAGCACGCCGTCGAGCACCGCGGTGCGGATGACGCGATAGACCTCGCCTCGCCGAAGGCGTCCTCCTGGGGCCGGCGGGAGCAAGGCGCCGCGTGATTGCCGCATGAATGGTCCATTGTAAGAGTTGAAAACGGATCTGGAAAGCAGGCCAATTCCTTGGTCATGGGTCACTTTGAACCGTGAGTTGTAACAGGTTGCGGGTCATGGCGGGTTATAGCGGGTCGGTCGGATGGTAAACTCCTTCCCGTGAGCAAACCACCCCGCGAGCAACTTCCCGAAGAGATGGCCGACGAATCCCTCTCCTCAGCCCGCTCCATCCTCGAAAGGGTAACCGGGGAGAAGATGCCGAACCGGGTGCTTGCTGCCCGTGCCGCTGCGGGTGGTGCCGCCCGTGCCGCGAAGATGACCCCGGAGCGGCGGACACAGATCGCGGCGAAGGCTGCGGCGAGCCGCTGGAAGAAGTAACGGGCGGTTGCGGTTCGGGCAATTACGGAAAGCCCACTTTTCTGATGGTAGACTGGCTTCCTGACTCCCCAAGTCCTACACGAGGAAACGTGTTGGATTTCGCGCACGGGAGAGGGAGATACGACAGTGCCAGCAGACGACAGTGCCGCAATCCTGAAGGCGATCAGCCAGCTTCGCAGCGAGGTAGCAACGAGAACCCAAGTCGAAGCCTTGGGCAAGCAAGTCGACGGGCTGGAGAAGATCGTGAAAGCAACCGCCAACGATGTCGCCTACCTCAAAGAACACTTCCTAGGCGACAACGACGTTATCGAGCTGAAGAAGAGAGGCGGCGGAAGTTCCGGCATGGCTCAAGCGGCGAAGCCGTCACGCTAGGTGCGTGGCGCGAAAAAGTAACCGGCGTTACTCCGGCAACCCGCCCGCAGCCAGCCATCCGAGCAACTCCTGCGCACGTGCTCGGATATCAAGAACGTGCCGCCTTGCTTCCCGGCGCTCGCGCGTTGTCTCCACATGGTCAAGTACGTCAAGCATCGTCACTGTCTCGGCAGTGACGGCTTCAAGGCTGGCGAGCATGACGGCGGTAGGAGTCATCGGGCGGGACGGTAACCGGGTAGGGAGGATTGCTCCCCACGGTGTTTTCCGGCCAAGCGGCGGGAACGTCGTTCCCATGAAATCCGCTATCTCCCGCATCCTCGCCATTTCCTCGGAGGACAGCGGCGCGCGTTGCTCGCCGAGTAACCACCCGACGCTTTCATGGGTCGCGTAGACGATCTTGACGACGTTTTCGAATCCCGGTTGCGCGTGGATGCCGTGAATGATCCGGCTCACGGTTTCCTGCGAGACGCGCGCTTCCTCGGCGATTGATGCTTGCGTGCGTCGCGTGATGTCGACCGCAAGCACAAGACGTTTTCGCCAGTCGCGCCAGTCGAACATATCAGCGCCGTGACCGCTTCTCGGTTGGTTCGCCGTCTGGCGGATTGATAACGACGGTGACCGTAGGGCGCTGGACTGACTCCGCGATCACGGCCGCCCTATCCGCTACGTGAAACGCTTCGCCGTTGTCCATCTCCACCCATGTTCCCTGCTTGTCCTCGCGCATGCTCAGGATTCGGTGAGCATTCAGCCAGCGCTCCCCTTCCGGACTGGTCACGACAACGAACGAGGGCGGATTGCGGACTTCGATTGCTCGGGGCGTCATGAGCGCACCTGCGGCTCTTCTGTTGGCATCGTGGCAAGCACCACCTTTGCGACGATGAGAATCTGGTGCACCACCTCCTCGGACTCCGTCAGTTCGAACATCTCGACCATGAAGACACGTCGGAATCGCATCGCGCTAGCGGCGAGAGTCAGCTTGCACATGGTTGCGCGTGTTGGTTCGGCTGTTCCCTTTCGGAGGTGGTGCAGGTGCTGCCTGCTGACTCCAGCACGCCGGGCGAATGCAGTCGGCATGACACCCCATTCCTTGATGAACGACTCCAGCCGCGTCACGGCTTCACCCGCTTCGCGCGGAGGTTGTGACGTTTACGGAGGGCGCGTTGCTGCGCTTCCCACCGCATCCACGCCTTCGCGGCACGCTCGAATCCCGGTACTTTGATGGCGACGTTTTCGAGTTCGTTTCTCGTGAGGGTGTCGGAGAGCCATCGTTCGAAGAGCGCCGAGATGGACCATTTTTCTTTCCACTCGGGATGCTTCTCGTTCGTGTCCTTCACCAGATGCCGCAAGGTAATGACGATGAACGTCGGGAGCGTGACGGTGATGCGGCTGTACGCGGCTTCCCGGCGAATGAGTGCCATGAACCCTCCTGCAACTTTCTGATGTCACTCATAGGCTATGTCTCTCATACGCGGCAAGTCAAGCACCCTTCCGGCTTCAAACTCTCAGGTGTGGAACGGCGCTCATACAAAAACCGGGCGAACGCGGCGAAGGTTTTCGGCGCGCGACTCCGCGAACTGCGCGAGGAGCGCGAGATGTCTCAGCAACGTCTCGCCGATCTCACCGGCCTGGGGCGGACCTACATCTCCGACGTGGAACGCGGCGCGCGGAACCCGTGCCTCGTGAACATCCTCAAGCTGTCGGACACGCTGCGCGTCGCGCCGGGTGAGTTGTTCAAGCCGTGGGCGTAGGGGAGTCGGCGAAGGCGTTCGGGATCACGGCGAGCAAGTTTGCTGAAACCGTTCAGGTGATTCTGCTAGACTACGCAATGAGTAAGCAAAACTGAAGCGGGCTGGCAGGCCCGCTTCAGTCAATGGTCGCTTAGATTCTGAGGTTTTAAGCATGTGGACTTTACCCGTGCCGATGCCTGTCTGTCAACGAGCGATCAATCCGCCCACGCAAGTAACCCTGGAGGTAGCGGATTGCCTGGGGTCGTCGATGTGCCGCTGGACTGGATCGCGGAGCGCCTTGACACGCCGTCCATCGGCGGTAGATGCGAAGCGGTTGTTCTGGAGTGCTCACCCATGAACGGCGGCTATCCGGCCTTGTTCGTCGTGAAACCTCTCGGGTTTCCGAACGTCACCGAAACGACTTGCTTTCGCGAAACACTCGGCACGATGTTGGCTCGTGCGCTCGGACTGTACGTACCAGATCCGGGACTAATTAATATCGATCGCGCCTTCGTCGCCAGCATTGAACATTTAGAGGAACTTGGAACTCGCCGCATGAAGGTCGGGATGTGTTTCGGTAGCCTATTCTTAGGCAAAGGCATTCCAGTTCCAACGCCAGAGACTCGCTTTGACACCGACGAAATGATTGACTCCGCAGTGCGAATATATGGGTTTGATCTAACTTTTCAAAATTACGACCGCCAACCGCTTAGGCCCAATTGCCTTATTAAGAACGACCGCATCGTTGCTTTCGATTTTGAGAGAGCTTTTGAGTTCACAGGTTGGCGTAAAGGCGCTGATATTATTCCGGCGTGCTGCCCTAATCTTCTACCGGGCGCGCGTACACATATCTTCTATCGCATAGCATCCAAACAACGCGCGCGCCTCAACGCCTTTATCGACGACGTTGGTGCGCTAGATTGTGTCGCATTAAGTTCTGCGTTGCTTTCGTTACCCGCCAATTGGTCGGTTAACGCTAAACGGATCATTCATCACGTTCTGGAGATTCAGAACGACCTAGACGTATTCCGCAACAATCTATTAGGTGCAGCGACTCCATGAGACGATCGGCATATACGTACGTTGTGCTCCGGTACGCTCACGATCCGACATCGGGCGAAGCGCTGAATATAGGCGTTTTACTATACGCCCCAGAAGCGTCATTTGTTGACGTTATGTTCGAGCACACATTCTCGCGCCTATCGGCAGCGTTCGCTGGATTCGACGGTAGATCATACCATCGCGTAATCAGCGAATTCGGGCGTGGTGTAGAGCGAATTCGCGACGTAATAACTCAACGCTCACTCTATCGCTCTGAATTTCTTGACGCCGCTAGTATCGCTGCGCGGCTGTGGCCCGATAATGGGCTGAGTTTTAAGGCTGGCGGTATGCTTGCTGGTGTCACTCAGGATCTGCCAGAGACTATGCGGCGTCTGTTCGAGAAGTTTGTTGCCTCTCAGTTTACCAGATACGAGAGTAAACGCAGAGATGATGACGACGTGTGGCGTGCGGTCGAAGCCAGATTCACGCCCAAGGCGGCGGACTTGCTTGTAGAGGCTCACATTAGAACGAAGTACGGTCAACATACATTCAAGCACACCTTTAGAAACCAACATTTGCACGTCATCGAGCCGTGGTCACTCGATTACGCTCAGCCAACTCAAATGATTGAGATGGCGACACGCTGGAGAGGTCGTTTGGATGTAATACGGGACAACTCTGATGAAAGCGATTGCCTATTTCATCTCATAGTAGGGCCGCCGAAGTCAGAATACGCTAGCGACGCGGACCACGCGATTCAAATGATAAAGGATTCCAGATTAAAACCGCAGGTTCACCGCGAAAATATCGAGGCTCCTTTGTTTGCTCTGTCGATTAGCGATTACATCCTGAAGCACGATCTGAACAGCTAAACCAGGAGACGACAGTCTCAGTGTCTCACCGCCCGAGAACGAGACGGAGCCAGCGGAGTCACGCGAACAAGCGCGCTAGTGTCGGACCCGCACGCATTCGATGCTATGAAGTAATAAGTCCTTTGTGCCGTGACCGGAATAGTTTGAAGCGTGGCAGTATTGGCTGCCAGCGTCGGCAAACCAGACGACGCGTCGTACCAATCGAAGTGCGGAGTCATTCCGTTGGCGGAAGCCTGAATCGTTGCATGCTGGCCGAATGGCACCTTGACATCCTGGGGCTGTTGAATAACCAGAGGTTCGATGCATCCGCTCGAAAAGCAGTTTACGCTCAGCGAGAAGAACCCTACTGTCTGGGGCTGTTGTGTCGTGACGATGATTTCGTAAAACCCGACTGATGGCACTAAGAAGTTGGCGATCTGCTCCGAGTTGGATACGAACGTAGAAGTAGCTAGGTACGCTTGGCCGTTAAACGGAATCACCCCGAAGCCGCCAGCGAAATCGGATATCAGATCGATCCGGAGGACATCGTTAGGAACGCCGTATATTTCAAAATCTGCATACACAAACCCGGAGTCGGCTCCGCTAAATCGGCAACTCTGATTCGTCAGATACCAGCTCGCCCGTTGATTGCAGAGGAGCGTTTGCGTGACGCATCCAGGCGGCGAAGACGGGTCGGGGTCTGGCTCACAAAACGACCTCGCGGCGTAGTCGCCAGATGAGAACAAATTCGAGCTACCTACACCACCAGTCCACGAACCGGTGCTAGTAAGGACCGACGACACGGTAGCCGCTCCGACACCTCCAGAAATCAAGGGAGTCTTTGAAGCGTCTCCGACAGGGGGAGCGAGAAGCGCCAATGGTGCCGTGTAGGTAATCGATTGGGGCCGCACCGTGAAGGTGACGTACTGCCCTGCGGCTCCACTGAAACGAAGCGCATCGAGGAACGTTCCGTCGGTGGCGGTGCAGTCGCCTGGCGCGAGGCGTCCGAACGCAACCGTGTTGCAAAAGGCCGGACTGGCAACGCAGCCATCAGCGAGACTCACCGGAGCGCGCTCGCTCAGCGCCTGACGATCGGCCTGATCGCCCTGCACCATCAAATCAGGTCGCCGGTAGTCGCGTCGCTGCCGTCCATCCCTCCGCTGGTGTGCGGCTAGTGGTTCGCCAAACGATACGGACGCGATGGACGCTACGCAGACAGCGGCGACGATTCGGACGCAGCGGCGCATCATGCGCGAGCGCAGAGGTGCATAAGGCATGAAGTACCTCCCAGACCCCCTGCATGGTACTCCTCATGCCGGGTCAGAAGCGAGAACATCGCCGAGCGATGTAAATCTTTGCATTCACGGCCTGTTCTCCATTGACAACCGCATCAAGCAAGCATATATTGTTACACATGAACAGGCTGACAGTTGAGAAGCGGGTAGCGTTCCTCGGGTGCATCGTCGAAGGCATGGGAGTCCGGGCGGCGTGCCGTATCGCCGGGATCGCGAAAGGCTCCGGCCTCCGTCTCGTTCGTGAAGTCGGCGCGGGCTGCGAAGCCTTCCAGCGGCAGTGGATTCGCGGACTCGAAACTACCCGCGTTGAGGCGGACGAAGTCTGGTCATTCTGCTACTCGAAAGAGAAGAACGTCCCGGAAGGCATCCCGGCAGAGGTTCGCGCACAGTTCGGTTGGGGCGACGTGTGGACGTGGACGGCGCTTGATGCAACGTCCAAGCTGATGATTACGTGGCGCGTAGGCGACCGCTCTGCCGCAACCGGCGACCCGTTCATTCAGGACATCGCAGACCGCGTGACGGGCCGGATTCAGCTATCCACGGATGGACACGCGGTCTACCCGCAAGCGGTGGAGCTGGCGTTCGCTGGCAACGTCGACTACGCGACCGTCATCAAAGAGTACGCTTCGACTCCCGGCACCACGGACAAACCCGCGCACGTCCGCTACTCGCCGGGTGAATGTCGCGGGGTGGTGAAAGCGCGCGTACAGGGTGACCCGGACATGAAGCTGGCGTCCACGTCCTACGTGGAGCGCAGCAACCTCGCAGTCAGGATGCTGAACCGCCGCTTCACCCGCTTGACGAATTCCTATAGCAAGCGCATCGAGTACCACCGCGCCGCCCTCGCACTGACGTTCTTCTATTACAACTTCTGCCGCAAGCATTCGACGCTGAAGGGAAAGACGCCTGCGATGGCGGCGGGGATCGCTACGACGGTTTGGAGCGTGCGGGATATGCTGTTCGTGGCGGATCAGGCGATCGCGGCTTAGCTCGGCGATTGCTTGGAATACTTTGAAACTAGATATCTAAGCGTTTCGTTAATCCTTATGAGACGCTGGATACTCCATTCGACATTGTGCGGCTTCACGTCTCTGTTGTACTTCCATTCTTTGATAATAGTCTCGTTTTCCTTGTGAGCCTCACGGAACGACTCTTTTATGCTTTCAGTGTTCCTCCATTCTTCATCGCTTATCGCGTCTCGTTCACGTAGCTCCATTAGTCGATCAGTCAAATCTATATATTCAACCGAGGCGTCCGTAAAAGCTCGATCGGCGAAGTGGAAGAGACTCTTGCCGCCTTGGCAGAAAGTCTCGCCGTTATCACCTAGACTCACAGCAAGGCGTTCCGGTATTTTCGCCTTCCGGCGGCGTTCCCACAATGCGCGCGCCGACTTGACAGCATTGTCACTTACGAACGTAGTAACGCCTCCGCCCGGCACTACCGGTGATAACGATAGCACCATTACCTGCGTCCCTTTGCCTACATAATTGTCCATCTCAGACATGAACTTCGTCTCGCAGAGTCTGTATACCAACTCGCCGACTTCGAAACTATCCAGAAAGCGATCGTTTCTAAACATGTAATCAATGGCGACCTGAGCGCCGCTTCCGATCGCGGCGAATCGCAACGCCTCATCTGAAAAGACCTCGCCGGATTTTGAAGTCCTGAACATCCGAGCCATGTTGTGTTCGTCGAAGCCAACAACTAGCAACTCGACTCCTGCTGTAATCTTCGCCATCTTCCGGCGGCAGGCGTTGAGTATCTTGTCGTCAGGCTTCGTCCGCAGCTCTGTCTCGAACGCTTGCAGGTCTTTGATGAAGTGCGGCTTCAGCACCCGCGTCTCGACTAGGTGCTGTACTTCGTTGTCGTATGCGGTGCGAACCGTTGTCTCAAGCAAAGCCCGACTGACCGGTAGATTGCAGCCATTCAGAAGTTCGCGGATGCGACGGTGGAGCGCTTCGACCGGCGGCAAGTCATCGCATGAAAACAAACACACCCATCGATAGTCATCCGTAAGCGTACGCGCTTTAAGCAAAGCCTCATCCATCGACGACGCCCGTGACGAGACCTTCATGTCGCTAACGGCGATGATCTGATTCAGGGCCGCTGATTTCGCCGCGATGCAGAGAGTCATGGCGCTGACCAGCATACGCTGGCGATGCGGACTGCCCACTGGTTGCAGCCGGAAACGGTAACCTCGTTTACCTAGCTGCGGGTCGCCGATAGGCGAGCGAGGGCGCGGCTGCCCCGGCCCCGGCGATGGAGGAAGGGAGGGGCCAACCTGTGAGCGGGGCCGGATGGCTCACCGTCCCTCCGGCTGGACGCCGGTAGCCGATGTTACAGTTTCGGCTGAAAGTGACCCATGACCAATTCCTTCCTACGATGTCGCTATGAAACGACTCCCGGTCCTGCTCCTTCTTTCAATGATGGCAACGTCCGCGATGGCGCTGCCGATGATCCAGGACGACTACGCGAAAGCACGCGCCGAGGCGCAGCGGCGCAAGCTGCCGCTGTTCATCGAAGTTTGGGCGCCGTGGTGATACTCGTGCCGCCTGCTGAAGGCTGAGCTGGACGACGCCAGCCTCGCCAGGTATGCCGGACGGTTCGTCTGGCTCGAGCTCGACTTCGATCGCCCCGCGAATCAGCCGTTCCTCGCGCGGCATGGCGTGACGTACACGCCGTCGCTCTTCGTCATCGATCCCGCGGACGAGCGGACGACGGCGATGCAGCTGGGCGGCCTGACGCTGCCGGAGCTGCAGCAATTTCTCATCCGCGGCGAGCGCGGCGTGATGACGAAGTCGCGCGGGCCGGCCGACGCCGCGCTCGCGCGCGGCGAAGCGTTCCTCGGCCGCGGACAGTTTCCTGAGGCCATTGCCGCGTTCCGCGACGCGCTGCGCCTCGGCGGAAAGTGGTGGCCGGAGCACGATCGCGCCGTGGCCTCGCTGACCTGGGCTTTGCTGTCGCACGGCGATCGGCAGCAGTGCGCGGAGATTGCCATCACGGAAGTGCCGCGTATGGTCCGCGGCGAAACGTTTGCCCGCGTCGTACTGGCGGGCTTGTCGTGCGCGAGCAGCGACACGCAGCGCAAGATTCTCGAGCCGCTCGCCGCTGAGGCCGCAGTGCTGCCGTCGACGCTGCGCGATCATCGCTTTCAGCTCTACCAGCAGCTGATGGCGGCGGCACAGCAGCGCAACGATCGCGCGACGTTGCAGAAATGGGGCGACCGCTGGCTGGCGGAGATCGATGCCACGAAGCCGGTCAACGACGATGAACGATCGGCGCTCGATGTCGCCCGCGACGATGCCGCGGGCCTGCTCGGCCAACCGGCGCGCGTCATCCCGGCGCTCATCGAATCCGAGCGCGCCATGCCGACAAACTACAACGCATCACTCCGCCTGGCGCAGATGGAACTCGACGCCAAACGATATCGAGAGGCCATCGCCGCCTGCGACCGCGGACTGGCGCACGTGACAGGCCCGCTCGGACGCTCCTGGCTGCTGACCACGAAGGCGCACGCATTGCTCGCGGCCGGCGATCGCACCGCCGCCCGCGGCGCACTGGAAGAGGCGTTGCACGCGGCAAAGGAGATCGGCTCGAAGCAGGCGCGCGAACGCAATGTGGCGTCGATCACGAAGGAGCTCAGCCAGATCGTACGGTAACGTACGGTTCAATGCGCCGGTTCCATCGAGATGTTGCGCGCCATCGTCATCGGCCTTTTGATCGGCCTGATCGCCGCCAACGTGTGGCCTCCGTTGTTGTTCGGTTTCGGCGTACCGGTCGCGGCAGTGCTCGAGACGGTCTTCCTGGCGCTCTATCTCTGGTGGGCAAGCGGCGGAGGACCGCCGCGCACGACGCGGACCAGCCGCCGTACCGCGTTCCGCGGAGGTGCATTATCGCCGGCGCAATGGGGATGGGGGCTCATCGCCGCCCTATTCTTCGCGACGACGATTCATGCCGCCATCGTGTTGCTATTCCGATTCGTGCCATTTCCCGTGGCCGCATTCCGGAGGGGGTATGACCTCTCCGTCATTCACTCCATGCCATTGCGCTGGGTCGCTGTCGTCATCTCCGCGGCCTCAGCAGGCATCTGCGAAGAGACAGGATTCCGAGGCTACATGCAGCAGCCGATCGAGCAGCGCTACGGCGCTTCGATCGCCATCTTCGTGTCGTCGCTCTTCTTCATGCTCGCACACCTCACGAAAGCCTGGTCGATGATCGGCATGGTACCGATCGTCTTCGGCGCGGGTGTGCTGCTCGGCATGCTGGCATGGTCGAGCGGATCGCTCATCCCCGGAATTATCGGCCACATCGTGATGGACATCGGACTCTTCGCCTACTGGTGGACCGGCCTTGCCGGCGACTTCACCGCACGACCGATCTCAGAGACAGGCGCCGATCGCGGGTTCTTCATCGCCTGCGTGACATTCGTGACCGCGCTCCTCATTGTGCTGCTTGCGATCGGGCGGCTCCGGAAAAGCAGAATGTCCAGGATGAGCTCATGAACGAAGAACAAATACTGGTTTGCCGCAAAGCGCTACTGTTGGGAGTGGGCCTGCCTCACCTGGCAAGGCTGCATGTGCTCCCAGCTCGTGAGCACGATCAGGGCTGACAATGACAAAGGTGTATTCATGAGGCAAGCGCTCCTTCGTGATTCCCGGCTGTCCAGCCGAGCGCGTTGGCAATGTCCTGGCCGAGGCGGTCAGGGTCGAACGGTTTAGACAGGATTGCCACTGCGCCGAGAGACGAGAGAGATTGCTTGTCGCTGGGCCGGATCTTCGCGGTGAGAAAAAGTACCGGGATGGCGCGCGTGGCCTCGGTCTGTTGAAGAATCAGCAGCGTGGCCGGTCCGTCCATCTCCGGCATCATCACGTCGAGCAGGATGGCGTCCGGTTGCTCCGCGATGGCACGCGCGATTCCCTCCCTGCCGCCGGAGGCCGTGAGCACCTCGAAGCCGGCCTCCTCCAGCGTCAGCGATGCCACTTCACGGATGTCTTCTTCGTCATCAATGATGAGAATCCGTTCATGCGGCATTTGCGATCTCTTTTTTGGTCAGGGTCAGCAGGTCGAGGAGTTTCACCACCCGCCGCTCGAACTCGTCGGGGGCCACACGGCCCTTGATGAGGAACTGCGTCGGGCCGAGCATCAGCCGCTCGCGGTCGCCCGCGGTCGGGTCACCGCCTGAATAGACGATCAGCGGCACGCTGCGGAGTCGTTCCTGCGTCCGCATCCACTCCACCACGCCGAACCCGTCGATCTCCGGCAAGGCAAGGTCGAGAATGAGGATGTCGGGCGCCTGTTCTCCCATCATGTCCATGGCTTCTCGTCCGGTGGACGCATGACAGGCCGCGATGCCGTGCCGCTCGAAGGAAGTGATGATGACGCCAGCGAGGTCGAAGTCGTCCTCGGCCACCATGATTCGCGCTTTCCTGCCGCCGAGCCCGAGCGCATGCTCGAGTGTGTCGATCAAGGTTCCCTCATCCAGGGGCTTGTTCACCCAACCGGCCAGATCGAATGGTGCCGGCGCTTCGTCCCGCGAAAGCCCACTGAGGATCACCACCGGGATAGCCGCGGTCTCCGGGTCATTGCGCAGCGCGGCCAGAGCATGCCAACCGCCCATGACCGGCATGAACAGGTCCAGCAGGATGACATCGGGCCGGAAGGAGCGCACCTCGCGCAGGAGCTCCTCTCCTCCATCGACAGTCAGGACGTTGTAGCCGTGCTGCTGCAGCATCGTCTCCAGCGTCTCGCGCACGGACGGATCGTCGTCGCAGACGATCACCCTGGCGCCGGCAGCCGGTTCGGCCCTATCGTGCTGCAGCACCGCGGAGGGAAGCGAGAAACTGAAGGTACTGCCCTTGCCGACGACGCTTTCGACGCGCAGCTCGCCGCCATGCTGTCGGACGATGCTGCGGCAGATCGTCAGGCCGAGACCGGATCCCCCTCGGTCGCGAGAATCCGACGCATCCACCTGCTGGAAGCGCTCGAAGACTGATTCCAGCTTGTCGGCCGGAATGCCGCGGCCGTGATCGGAAACGCGAAACACGATCCCCTCGCGTCCGTGTGCGGCCGAGACGGAGATCGCCGAACCAGCCGGCGAGAACTTGATGGCGTTGCTGAGCAGGTTCGTGATCGTCTGCGTGATCCGGTCCGCATCGGCCCAAACCGGTGTCGTCTCGAGCGAGGCAAGGTCGATGCGGATGCCGGCCTTCTCGGCCATCGGTCTCATCAGATCGACGGAGTCCCGCAGGAGGATGGCAGGCTCGCAGCGGGTCTTCGTTAGCGTCACTCTCGCCGATTCGATGCGCTCGATGTCGAGGATGTCGTTGATGAGGCGTACCAGCCGGTCAGTGTTGCTCACGGCGATGTCGAGCATCCGCTGGGCCTTCTCGGGTGACCTCGCCACGAGCCCGCTTGCGAGCAGGCCGAGCGCACCTCGGATCGAAGTGAGCGGCGTCCGAAGCTCGTGGCTGACCGTCGAAACGAATTCGTCCTTGAGCCGCTGCAGCGCGCGCCGCTCCGTCGTGTCGCGGAACGTCACCACCGCGCCAAGAGTCCGGCCTTCCTCGTCCCGCATCGGGGTGACCGAATACTCAACCGAGAAGCTCGTCCCGTCTTTTCTCCAGAACGTGTCGTCGGCCACCGTGGCCGCCACGCCGTCTTCCAGAGCCTGCCGATCCGGGCACAGGTCAGCGGGATACGGGGTGCTGTCGGCGTGCGTGTGATGGACCGCGTCATGAATCGTCCGTCCCTGCAACTCTTCGAACGAGAACCCGATCATCGCGGCAGCGGCCGGATTGAGGAAGGTCAGCCGGTAATCGAGACCGAGGCCGAAGATGCCATCAGCGGCCGTATTGAGGATCAACTCATTCTTGCGGACGAGCTGCTCGAACGCCGCGTTTGATTCGCGCAATTCGTCGACATAGCGCTCCCGTTCGCGCGCGCTCAAGACCTGTTGCGCCAGGGCCCGGCCGTAGACGGCCATTCCCGCCAGGATCAATACGATCAGCGCGGCAATCAGAATCTGAGCGCGATGCAGCCGCGCGACTTCTACGTGATCCTGCGCGAACAGACGGTCCTGGATCCGGTCGATCGAGACGCTCAGCTCATCGAGCAGTTGCTGAATCCTGAATTGCGCGGCGTCAAGCCGGACGTTTTCGTTCGAAGCCGCCGCGAGGTCCCCACGCTCCACGGCCTCGAGCTTGTCGTCGCCCGCGGAGTTGACCTGACGCGCTTCGTCAGCGATCCGGTTGACGATCCCTATGATCCGGTTGCCGCCGCCGGGCGTCGCCGCCACCGATTCTCGCAGCAAGGTCAGCATCGCTTGCATGGAGCTCTTTGCGGCATGGAGCTGGGCGCGAGACGTCCCGGCCTCGCTGCGTTCCTTCACACCGTTGGCTACCATATCAATCTCGGACGCCAGCGAGCCGAGGCGCCGAATGATGCGGTCCTGTCTGTCGAAGGCCTCATCCAAAATCGCCCGGCGCTCCAGCAGCGAGGTAACACGATAGTGCTGGTAAAGCGTGAATGAGACAGCGCCGAGATCGAGCGCCGCCAGAGCCAGATAGAGAACGAACCAGGCCCGTCCCGCGAATCGGGAGCGGCGAGCTCGATTGACAGGATTCATCCCTTCCACCAATGCGCATCGTTTGCCAAAAGCGCATGCGATCTAACTGCTGTAAATACGACGCTTACTCGATCGTGCTCCTAAAGCAGGTCATACAAAAATGAGACATGCGGCTGAATTTCGGACGGGTTACTCGAAGATTCCGACGGTTGACGCAGTTGGGAGGCGAAGGTGAGGTGCTGCTGAAGCGGATGTGGTGGTTGGACAGGTTTTGCCGGCAGCATGACTGCCGCCGCGCTATGTGTCCTGGCAGAACATCTGCTTCACTTCCCTACGATGCCTTTGAAGAAATCAAGGCCAACGGGGGGAAAGAATCGATGAAATCGAAACTGGCAGTGTTGACGATGGTGGCGGTGCTTGGGATGGGAACGGTAGCCGTTCATGCCGCCGACTCGAAGAGCCCAACCAAAGAGACCAAGAGCGACGATCAGGCCGCGATGAAGAAAGAGGCGAAGATCTCGATGGAAAAAGCGCGCGGGATCGCCCTGAAGAGAGCTCCGGGGACCGTCACGAGCAGCGAACTGGAGCGCGAGAACGGTAAGCTCATCTACTCCTTCGACATCAAGACTTCGAAGCCCGGAGTCACCGAGGTCAACGTCAACGCCATCGACGGCAAGATCGTCGCCGTCGCGCACGAGGACGCCAAGAAGGAAGCCGACGAGAAAAAGCAGGAAGAGAAGGATAAGACGAAGCATTAGCCGGCAGTGGATACAGACACAAAAGAGGCGGCCGGGAGGCCGCCTCTTTGAAATCCCGCGAGTGTGCCTACTTCTTCGGCGCAACCACCACCAGGTCGGAGAGATTGCCGAGGCCCGAATGGCCCAGGAACAAGGTGCCGTTCCTGGCGATGACGCCGTTGCGCGCTCCGGCGTGGGTCGGCACCTTCGCCATGACGGTCAGCTTGCCTGCCGCGTCGAGATGAGCGATGGTCAACTCGCCCGCCTTGGCCGCGCCGACGTAGACCAGGTGCGATGCCGAGGCGTAGTCGAGATCGTCGACGCCATCGCCGGTATCGACCGAAGAAAGCACCGCGCCGGTCTTGCCGACATCAAGTACCTCCGTCTTCGTGCTGCAGGCGACCATGAGATATCCGCCCTTCTCGTCGAGCTTGATTCCATGCGGGCCGTCCTCACCGCAGGCCGGCTTCCAGGTGGAGACGGTCTTGCGCGACTTGAGGTCGATCGCCAGCGTGAGGTCCTTGTCCTCCATGTTCGTGTAGAAGCGTCCTCGGGTGCCGTCGACGGCGAACCCTTCCGGATTCCCCTCGAAGGTGAGCTTCTCCTTCTGGACCAGCGTCGTGGCGTCGAGGATGCGGATCGTTTTGTCGCGCGGTGTCGTGACCCACACCTCGTTGGTGGAGGCCACATAGGCCAGTCCATCCGGCATCGAGTCGAGCTTGACGCTGGCGCCGCGCTTGTGGGTGCGGGCGTCGAGCGCGTTGACGCTCGAATCGAAACGGTCGCCGATGTAGACCGTGCCCTTGCCGATGGTGACCGAGCTCGGACCGACGATGCGCTTGCGGGTTGCCGAGCCCATCTCACCCGAGGGGAAGCCGGTGAGCTGGGTGACCTTGTTGGTGGCAGCGTCGATGACATCGACCGAGCCGGTGTTGCCGGCCGGGACCCACACCGAGTTGGTGGACGGGTCGTAGCCGAGGTAGTCCATGCTGATTCCGGCGGCACTGGCTCCCGGAAGCGGGAGCATGGTGACGGTGTAGCCCGGCGGATCAGCCGCCAGCAGGGGTAGCGTCAGCGCAAGTGTGAGAAGGGTGAAGAGCAGTACTGCAATTCGTCTGTTTTGCATGGTCAAAATCTTTTCCTCGTGCGATGCCACAAGCGCCCGAAATCGACAGCCGATTGAACGCGCACCGATTGATACTGCGTTAATGAAATGGAAGCGCCAACAGGGCGCATCCGGCTTCTGTTTCCAGCCATCTCCGAAGGTGGCCTCGATCGATCGTTGGATCCACGACGGTGCCGGTGAGCGGCTGGTCCGCATGAAGGGAAGGAGCCGCCGCCGCGAACAGCAGAGCGGTTATTTTTATGAGGAGGCGAAGCGTCATTCCCGGCACAGTAGCGACCGAATGCTGAATGACCGGTAAACGGCGCGTGATCGGGATTTACCGCTGATTCACCACTTCGCAAGGAGACTGTGCTGCATGCGCATCCTCGTCGTCGAAGACGATCCCGATATGTTTCACTTCATCGCCCGCGGTCTGAGGGCGCAGAGCTACGCCGTGGATGTGGCCACTACCGGGGAGGAGGCGCTCGAATGTGTCTCGAGCTCGCCGTACGACGCGGTGGTACTCGACGCGATGATTCCGCAACCTGACGGCTTTGCGCTCTGCCGCCGCTTTCGTGCGGAGGGTATGGATGTCGCGATTCTCATGCTCACTGCCCGTGATGCTTTGAGCGATCGCGTCGAAGGATTGGATGCCGGGGCCGATGACTACCTCATCAAGCCATTCCATTTCCCGGAACTGCTGGCAAGGCTGCGGGCCTTGATGAGGCGGCGGGGTACACGCCAGTATCCCGTCATTAGCGTCGCCGACCTCTCGATCGACACGCGCTCCCATCGAGCCACGCGCGGCGAGCGAACTCTCATACTGACGGCGAAGGAGTATGCGCTCCTCGAGTTCCTCGCGACTCATGCCGATCGCGTGCTTGGGAGAGACGAGATCTCGGAGCATGTCTGGGACGGCAACTTCGATATCTTTTCCAATCTGATCGAGGTCTACATCGGTCGCCTTCGGCGCATCGTCGACCGGGAGAGCGAGGCGAAGCTCATTCATACGATCCGCGGAGTTGGCTACGTATTCGGCATTCGCGATGAGGCAGAGTGGTGATGCGCACATCGATCCGCGTGCGGCTCACGCTTTGGTACACCCTGGTTCTCGCGGCCGTGTTGCTGATTGGCGGGATTGCGACGGTCCTCGTTTTGCGCGACGAGATGGAGGAGGCAACCGATCGATCACTGCGCAGCACCGCAGATCAAATGCATACCAGCCTTGCAGACTCGTACGCAAAACATGGCGTCGTTCGCATGCATGCGCTCGACGAGCTGGTCAATGACCTGCGTGACGCCGAACGGCCGGTCCTCATTCTCGGCCCTGATGGCGGCGATCTGGCGGTGTCGGCGACGGCTCTGACCCGTACAGTCAACCGCGGCGTTCTGCGTGAGCGAGTAGAGCGCCGTAACTGGGGCGTGTTCACGATTCAGGGGAGGCGGCCTCTTCGGGTCGTGCTCGAACCGGCGCAGCTTGGAAAATCGGTTTACACCATCGTGATTGCGCAATCACTCAAGATGCAGGAAGAAGTGTTTCGTCACCTCGCACAGGCCATGGCCATCGGCGCTCCGATCGTACTTCTCGCCGCGGCATGGGGTGGATATCTGCTGGCACGGAAGAGCCTGGCCCCGGTCGCGACCATGAGCGCGAAAGCAAGGGCCATTGGCGCCACGAGTCTGGCCGACCGCATCGCCGTTGTGAACCCGGATGACGAGTTGGGCGAATTGGCGACGACACTCAACGGGCTGCTCGGCCGGCTGGACGACGCCTTCGCATCGCAGCGACGATTCATGGCCGATGCTTCCCATGAGCTGCGTAGTCCCGTAACGATCCTGCAGGGTGAGCTCGACGTCACGTCATCGATCGAGAATCAAACCATCGGTGACTATCAGGAGAGTCTGGGCATCATGCGGCGAACGGTGGAGCGGCTCTCGCGCATCGTTAGCGACCTCTTTCTCCTGGCACGCAGCGACGCCGGCCAATACCCCATTCATAGTGAACGCTTCTACCTCTCCGACGTCATCGTCGGCACCGTGCTCATGTTTCGAACGCTGGCTGCAGAGCGGAACATCACGCTGAGTGAAGAGCACGACGACGATCTCCTCATGGTCGGTGATGAAGGACTCATGCAGCGCCTTCTCATTAACCTGGTGGAAAATGCTCTTCGCCATACACCGCCCGACGGCAGTGTCCGCCTTCTCGGCTCGCGGCATGGTTCGGCCTTGCGTGTCGATGTATTCGACACTGGCGTTGGCCTTCCACTCGACTTGCGTGAGCGGGTGTTTGAACGTTTCTTCCGCGTCGACCTCGCTCATTCCCGATCCGCTCAGGACCAGAGCGGCGGCTCCGGCCTCGGTCTGCCCATTGCCCGTTGGATCGCCGAGATCCATGGCGGTCAGGTCTGGGTGGACGGCGAATGCGAGACAGGTGCTCACTTCGTCGCTGAGGTACAGTCACGAGTTGCGTAGGGCGGGTGTTTCGCGCGTCAGGGTAAACTCGATGAGATCGCCAATGCCGGGCAGCTCCCCGCCTCGTCGTGCCGTCCGAATCACCTGCTGGCTTCTCGCCACTGCGTGCGGCGCGCTGCTCCTCGTGGAGATGAGACGGCACGGCTCGCTGGCACCGAACGCAGTCTCGTTCTGCCTCTTCCGCCGCGTGGCCGGCATTCCGTGCCCGTTGTGCGGCATGTCCCGGGCCTGCCTGGCGCTGGTACGAGGAGACTGGGGCGAGATGTTCCGTCTGCACCCACTGGCGCCGTTGCTGGCGCTCGAATGCGGCGCGGTCTGGCTGGCCTCCGGAGCATGGGCGGCCGGCTGGCGGCTGCCTCTCCCGCAACCGCGGCTCGAACGTCTTGCGGAGAGACTGATCCTCGCGAACGCGGCCCTCTTCCTCCTGCTTTGGGGAGGCCGCCTCTACTTCAATACGCTTCCGTGGTGAGGCGTGGGCCGTCGGCTTGACGCGAGCAATTCGCTGAAGTACAGTCGAACCTGTCCCCTCCATCATGACGAACGTTTCGGGCCGCTTCTCGTCCACACGGCGACTTCTTGGTCGTGTTCGATCCGTGTGGCCCTTGACTATTCGACAGCGAATTTTCCTGTACCTCGTCCTCGGAGCACTGGCAGGTCTGGCCTGCAGCGGAGTGGACTACTCGATCGACGCAAACCTCGTCGATTGCGATGTGGCGGCGAACACTCAGAGCGATTGCACCGTCGCGGGGTTTAGTCACGGCTGCGCAACCGTCGTCTTCGATGGCGGCAAGTGTCACCTCAGCAAGTGCACCAAGCCGTGCGACGCCCTGGCCGCGCTGAGGACGAATTGCCCCTTCGGCAGGACCAACGGAGGAAAAGCCTGGACGGCGGCCGATTGTAAGAGTCAGGGTCTGATCGCAGGCTGCACGAACGTAACGCAGTACTCATTCGGTTGCTATGGATATATGTGCAGCGACCAGAGATGCGGCAGTCACTAATGACCAGGAGCATGCCGTTCGAGCGTCGTGGTTTCGGTCGTGCGATCCTGCTCAGGATTGCTTTGGGAACGCTCCTGCTGGTGGTCATCGCTTCCGGCAGACGAGCGGTCGCGGCGTCCGGCGATGGCCTTTCCGGCAAGCCCCAGAGCGGGCATATCACGGCCATATTGCCAGAACAGATCATCACTCTTGGTTCATTCAGCGTCGTCTTTCCGACAACGGCTGTCGGAACTACGGCCACTCAGGCCTGCTTCTATAACTGCTTCCAGATTTCAGGCGGCACGTGCAATTACTCAGGTACGGTGGCGTTAGCCCAAGCCGCGTCTTCTCCGTTCAGAACCGCGAACCTGCGGAAGGGAAATATGACAACCGGAGGCTGTAGTGGAACGCCTGTTACCCTTCCGGTCACGCTTCAGGCCGGAGAATTGTTGCTGACTGACTTCGTATTCAGTCCCACATCAGCCGGAAGTTTCCAGGAGACTGTCAGCTACAGCGTGACTCCGACCGGAGTGGCCGCCGACACGTTTTCATGGCTGCTGTCGGGCTCGACTCCGATTCCTACGCCTCCGGCCGGACAAAAATACCCTACCCCGACTTCCTCGGCGGGGCCGGCCTCGCTCACCCTGGGCCCGGACGGCAACCTCTGGTTTGCTGAGAGCGTTGCGAACAAGATCGGCCGCATTACCCGGTCGGGCGTCATCACCGAGTTCCTGGTCCCGACCGCAAATTCATTTCCGGCGGGGATTGCCGCCGGCGTCGACGGAAATCTGTGGTTCACCGAAGCGGACGGGAACAGGATCGGCCGGATCACACCGGCCGGCGCGGTCACTGAGTTCGCTCTTCATACGACCGGGGCGGTGCCCGGACCGATCGTCCTCGGCGGAGACGGCGCACTCTGGTTCGCCGAGGCGCAGTACAACAATCTGGCCTGGATTTCGCCGTTCGGCGATCTCGCCGAGTTTCACCTGACCGCGACATCCAATCAGGCCGGCGGAATTCTGGCCGTGGCCGCCGGGAGTGACCAATCGATCTGGTTCGCCGAGAACAATGCCAATCGGATCGGGCGCGTGACCCAGAGCGGTCAGTTCACAGAATTCAATTTGCCGACGGCAAACGTTCAGCCTGCCGGAATTGCGCTCGGTCCCGACGGCAACTTCTGGTTCACGGAGTCTCAATTGAACGGCAACGCCCGCATTGGCCGCATTACGCAAAGCGGGATCGTCACCGAATATCCGATTACTACCGCTCAATCGACAGCCCTTGCCATCGTCGCCGGCCCCGACGGGGCTCTGTGGTTCTCCTGGTCGACATCAACGGCCGGCAAGATCGGCCGGATCAGCACCACGGGAGCGCTAACCCAGTTCGACCTTCCCGCGGGGATGACGGCGGACGCGCTCGTCTTCGGCCCGGACGGCGCGCTCTGGTTTACAGACTTCAACGGCAGCGCGATTGGCCGCCTGGCCGTCATAGGACCGACACGCCATCGCGCCGCGAATCACTGAACGCTTTTATACCCCCGACGAAGCAAACCCGAATCAGGGGAGCGTATACGCGATTTGCACGATCTACTGACGCTGGTCCGAGACCGCGTGACGGTGTCGCGGTATGCTGCCACTCAACTGGTGCGTGCGAATGACGTTCGCGTGAAACGCCCCCTCATCCGCCTGTCGGCACCTTCTGCTCTGAAGTTTGGGTGGGTGGGGAGACAGAAAGGTACTGGGCGGCTCGAAAGGCCGTTCGAGGGGAGGTTGTTTTGTCGGCCGTGGGCGCGGCCCGCGAGAGCAGGTTAGGTGTTCAGTGGCTTACAGTTCACCTCATAACCGAGCTTGGTGAGCTCACGCATGAGATGGCGTGAGCGTTGTTGTCGGGTGACCTCGGGATCAGCATTCCGGGGTGGGGTGTACGGGACCTTCTTGGAGATCATGTGGTAGAGCGCGACAGCGATTTCGCGAGCGACAGCCACGAAGGCACGTCGAGGTCCGCGGCGCGCAGCAAGGCGGTGGAAGCGGTGCGCGAGGTGCGAACCGATGGTCTGTGAGGCACCCACTGCGGCCTGAATGAGGATGGTTTTCACGTAGGGGTTCCCTTCGCGAGCCTTTGCCTTTTTGCGAACGCCGGCACTTTCGCGATTGCCGGGACAGGTTCCCGACCAGGCTGCGAACTGACGATCAGTCTTCCAGGCCGTCATGTCCGTTCCGATCTCAGCGATCAGATCGATTGCCAATATCCGGTTCACGCCGGGAATGGTGTCGAGCAAGGCGATCACGTCTTCGAAGGGGCCGACTTTCTTCTGAATGAGCTTTTCTAATTGCTCGATCTGAGCTTCCAGATCGGCGATGACCTTCAATTCCACTCGCAGCAGGCTCGCGTCTTCCTTGCTGAATGATCCTCGAAAGGCACGCATCAGCGCCCCTCGCTTCCCACGCAGCCTCCCTTTGGCCAACTCCGACAACTCCCGAGGATCCGTCACTCCGTCAGCCAATCCGGCCAGCATCAGACGTCCAGAGACCCCGAAAATATCTGAGGCAACCGAAGACAGCTTGATGGTCGCGCACTGCAGAAGCTTCTCCACGCGCAGCAGACATGCCGTGCGCGTCTGCATCAGCTTGCGCCGGTAACGCGAGGCCTGTCTCAGATCACGGATCGGCCGCGGTGGAACGAAGTTCGGTTGAATCAGGCCATGTCGCAGAAGCTTGGCGATCCACTGCGCATCGGAAACATCCGTCTTTCGTCCGGGTACATTCGCCATGTGGCGGGGGTTCCCGAGGATGATTTCCAGTACTCCCTCCAGCACTTGGTATACCGGCATCCAATACACGCCGGTGCTTTCCATCGCCACATGCGTGCACTGCCTTTGGATCAACCAATCACGCATGCGCTCGATCTCATCGCGAAACGTTCCGAATGTGCACGTGACCACCGTCGGCGGGCTGCTCCGCCCATCGATACAACACGCCACGATTTTCTTTTTGTGCACATCCAGACCTGCTCCCACTACAACGACTACTTCCATGACACCCTCCTTTCATGAGGTGTCCAAGAACGCGTACGCCGCCATTCGAACTCAGAATCTGCTCTGCGTGCTTGTTCGGACTTCCGAACGTCATCAAACGGTGGTACCTATGCCGGCGCGGGATCAGCCTCCCCCACGGGGCTCTGTAGCCTCAGTTAAGGTTTCGACCTCTTCGCGTCTTAGACACCGCAAAAGGTCGGTCCGGCTGGTCCCGCCTGCAACTTCGTCCACGGCGGTCGGCCGAAGGCCGGCGGGCCCTCCCCCGCAAGAAACCGCGGAGGAGAAGGCTCTCGACGGGTAACAGTGTACCGACGATTTAAGTGACAGTGTGAGAAATGTGTATCTGTGGTCGGACAGGTCTTACCGGCCGCGCTACTGCTGCTCCTCGTCGGTCTGCATGTTGTAGACGATGACGCGGGGCATGTTCGGGGGGGCCCACGAGCCTTTGATCAGCTTCTCGTCGAACCAGATGTCCGGCGTGCCGGTTCCGGTGACGTTGCCCTGGATCAGCAGCGAGCCGTAGAAGGCGGAGTTGCCGGTGGAGTTGTAGTCCCCCTCGTTGTAGAGGATGCCGTCGAGAATGACGTCGATGTTCGCCTGGGCGCCGTCGAGGTCGTAGGCGTTCGAGGTGCAATCGGCCTGCGAGGAGGCGGAGGTGCAGGTCACGCCGGGATTCTTCGGGAGGAAGGTCTGGGTTGCGTTGGGCTGCCAGCCGACGGTGACGCTGGCCGTGGCGTTATTCGTGTAAATCAGATTCAGGTACGGCTCATGAGGCTCGGAACAATCGGTGGCCGCGGGATTGGTTCCGTTGTAGGTGGGTGCCGGCACGGTGCAGGGGACGCCATAATCGGCGGTGGCCTGCGCGGGACTCTTCCAGACCTTCGGTATATAGGTCGCTCCGGCGGCATGCCCCGTCGATGACGGATCGTAAGACGTCCACGCCGGCGCCGGCATGGTCACGACGTCGAACTTGTTGTTGCCGTTGAGATCCTGGTAGCTGAACGACCCGTCGCCTGCGCCTTTCCGGCAGATCGTGCCGCCGCAACTGGTGTCCCAGTTGCTTGCCGCGGGGTTCCACACCGGATAGCCGATATCACGAAACGGCTCGCCAGGATAATTCGCCTGTACGGTGGTTGCCGAGCTGCCTACGCCCTGAGTTCCCCACTGCGTGTTGTTGAGATAGACGAAACCCTCCATGAGGAAGGAACCGCCGAAATCCGAGGCGTTCCACGACTCGCTCGGGGTCAACTGCGCGGTGCGTGAGGCCCCTGTGAGCTTCTGCGGATTGATCCCGTCGACCGTGTCGAAGAAGTAGACGCCCGGCCCGAGTTTGGCGCCCGATCCGGTCGATAGCGTGTTGGCCCAGTAGGCTTCCGGTTTCGTCGTTCCGCTTCCGCCTTTCTTGTACCCGCTTCCTGCACCTTTATCGAAGGAGAAGTAGTAGATGCCTTTGTATCCACGACCCTGCGAGGCGATCTTTTTCCAGAAGTCGTACAGGATGGCCGGGAAGACGACCTTCTTCTGCCAGGGATAGGTGTTGACCGACTGCCATTGGAAGAAATAGGTGGCGTTGGAGGCTGATTGTTCGTCGTTCGTGTACGCGTACGGATAGCACTGCGGGTTCACGCCGGTGGCGGTGGTACCGTCGGCGAGATTGTCCCCGACCGACCGCGATCCGAACCAGGGATCGTCGAAGGTCTTGTTCAGCAGTTCATTGAAATATGGGAGTGTGTCGAACGTCGAGCCGGTGGCCGGCCACGCCTCCGCGGCCACCACTGCCTGCGCGGACGCGCCCGCTCCGCCGCCGCCGGTCAAGGTTACGGTCGGTTGCACGGAGGTGGAGTACCCGGCGCCTCGCGTGACCATCGTGATCGCCGTTACCGCTCCCCCCGAGACCGTCGCCGTCGCTGTCGCGGCAGGCGCACCGCCTGAAATCGTCACGGTCGGGGCGGCGGCGTAACCCGCTCCCCCGGCAGTGACGAGGACCTGCGAGACGCTGGAACCGGTCTCGTATCCATGCTCGAAGTGCGGCCGCTCGTAGGCGTTGGCCCACGGGATGGAGCTGGGGTTCCGTTTATTGGTCAGCGTTCCGGTCGATGTCTCGTTCCCCCAATGGACGATGAAATCGCCGCCGAAGGAGATCGAGGTATTACTCTGAATCGGGCCGCCGGGAATGGGCAGCGGCAACTCCCCTACGACCAGCCGCACGGCGTGCGTGCCGAGGATGTTCGTGGCGGCCACTTTGGCGGCGCCGGTCAGCGTGCGGTCGCGAAAGGTGGTCGCAGTGACTTTGATGGTAGCCACGCCGAAGCGCTGGCCGCCGACCCAGAATTGCTGGAGCGTTCCATCGGCATTGGTAGCGGTACCGTTCGGCGTGAGAATCCCTCCCACGATCGGCGGCGCATAAATCTTGATCTCGGTCACTTCCCCATCCCTCTTGTCTTCGGAGTTGGGACCGAGAAGGATGTTGTTGACGGCGTCGATGGTGGTGGAGTCGGTGGTGCGGTTGATGATCAGATCGGCGGAGTTCTCGTCGCCATAGAAGCGATTGATGAATTGGGGACGATACGGTTTGTCCAGCAGGTGGGCCTGGGCACTGGGCCGGTAAATGCCGGTGTCCGTACCGGATACGCGGCTGGTCTTGATGGCGGCGAGGTTGGGGTTGGCCGTGCCGTCATTCAACGGCAGGCCGGCATTGGCCTCCGCCCAGATCGGATCCTGGAACCATTCCACCACCATTTTCGCCCCCGCCTCGGCGACGGCCTGGGTCTGTGCCGTCGACAGCTGGTTCTTGGCGATGGCCGATTCCGTCTCGGAGATGGCCACAAAGCCGAGGCCAAGCAAAGAGAGTCCGACAATGACCATCAGGCTCACCAGAAGGGCGGAGCCGCGGTCTTTGCGAAGGAGTCGTTTCTTGCGCCGTGTTGCTTTCATGACATCAGCTCCTTAATCGCACGAGGTCGGGTTACTGGTCGTGGCGCTCTGCCCAACCAGATTGCAGTGCTTGGTGACGCCAACCTCGCTGGCGATGGCGTAGTCTAGGCAGACCTTGGCCAGAGGCTGTCCGACCAGAGCCGGCGGATCATCCTGTTTCTTGTACTGCCAACGGAGGGTCACGGTCAGCGTGCCGCCCGGAGGAATGTTGGCAATACTTGCAGGAATGTTGCGGGTGACCGTGCCCGGTCCGACGCCGCTGAAGTTGTCGGTGGTGGTCGTGTAGGCAATGGCGGTGAAGGTCATGTCGTCGTGGACCCCGGCGTCGCCGGCCGGAATGGCCCAGGTGACGTTGATCGGCTTGGAGGCCACCTGCATCGGATCGGTGCCGGTGTTGGTGATCGTGTAGGACTCGCTCAATGTGGTCGTCGAGCCAGCGGTCGCCGAGGAGAACGCAACCAGTGCCTGATTGGCGAACGAGCAGGGGACGGCCGGCTGATCTTTCACGTACTTGATATGGACCTCGGTGCAGCCGGTGCTGGTGAGCACGGTGATCTTGACCATGTAGACCTGGTTATCGGCGCGGTCCGACCAGGTGTAGGTGAAGGGGGACGTGGTATCGACGACGGAGTCGACCGGGGTCCCGACGGGGTAGAGGCTCACGTCGAAGGTCACCTTGGTGAGAGTCAGGCCGATGGGGGCGCTGACCTGAATGCTGTCGCCGGCGTTCATGATCCAGGCGGTGGCAGGGGTGTCGGCGCTATCGCCCGCGTTGGACGCCCCCGACTCGACGATGACCGGGTTGACGGAGCAGGGGGTGGGGAAATCGGCGGGGGTGGAAACCTGGCCGAGCCGGCAATCGTTCGCCGCCACGGTGTATTCGTAGTACCACGGCTTGCTGTCCGCGGTGTCGACGGCAACCGCGCTCACGTCGCTGTAGGTGCCGGTCCCCGAGTTGGTCTGGGAGAACCCGGCGACATCCAGGCTGCCGGTGAGATTGAACTTCGTATCGAGGACAAACGACGGGTCCGTCTGCTTCTTGCGATAACGGGTGATGCGGTAGCGGTCGACGCCGATGGCATTGCCGGCCGTGTCGGAGATCGATTTGGACCAGATGAGGTCGATCTTGCAGTTCAGCGAGCTCGGCGCCGGACAGGATGACGTGGCCGTGTTCACCTTGAGACTGGGCGGAGGCGTCGCCTGGGCGGTGGAGAGGTCATTGGCGGTTGCGCCGGGCGCGCTTGTCCCAACGGGCGGCGAGAGTGTGCTGAGCGAGTCGTTGGTGTTGCCGCTTGCTTCGTACGTGGTGCTGGCGATGCAGCGGTCGGCAGACTGCATCCGATAGAAGTACTGAACGCAGGTGCCCGGAGGAAACGCGGAGGTGGTGGGATTGTCCGACCAGGTGGCGGGCGATCCGGGACTGGCCACCGTCGGCTGGGTTCCGCTGGTGGTATCGAGAACGATGACGCTCTGGCCTGCAACGGAGGGATCGAAGTTTGCCACCAGGCCGCGATAGATGCGGTAGCGGATCAGCTCCTGGGGAGGGATGGTCAACGGATCGGTGCTGCAATTCGAGCCGGTGCAGGAAGCCGTCGCCACGCTGGGATCGTTGGTGCTGGGCGAGGTCCAGCCGAGGGTTAGCGCGTAGTTCGTCGGGGTGGTTGCGGCAACCGAAGCCGGCGGCATCGGCTTGGTGTAGTTCTTGGGCTGGATGTTCATGAGCTGGCTGGGCAGGCTCGAGCCGTTCTCGTTCTGGGCGATGACGTGGTAGTACCAGGTGACGGAAGGATCGAGCAATCCGGTGTCGGGGATGGCGGCCTTCGTGGCCGACGGGTCGGTAATGACCAGGGCGTTGACGAATGCGCCATTGGAGTTCGAATCCCACTCGATCCGATACTGCTCGACCGGCCCGCCGCCGGTAGGCGGCGTCCAGCAGATCACCGGCACCGCGCAGGCGGCGGCGCAGATTCCGGTGATGGTGGGTGGGGCCGGGACGACGTTGCTCGGTTCGGGGAACCCGGTCAGCCCGAGGTTCCGCGGGACGACGAGCGCCGACAACTGGTACTGCCGGTAGTTCTTGATGCGCGCGATCGACTCGCTCTTTTGCGTATAGCCGGGTTCGGGGTTGGCATTCAACCCGATCAGGCTCACCCGGACGGACTGGATCATCGAGCGGAGTGATCGATCGTTGAAGTTGGCCGCGGCGCCGGGGTTGTTCGGGTCGTATTGTCCGGCCCCTCCGACGGCGCCGGTCTTGAACGACGACGTGGTCCCGTCTTCGTTGTTGACGGTGACGATAGCCGGGGTGCTGGCCGAGCCATCCGCATCGCGCGTGCTGACGATGTCGGTCGGCGGCGAGCCATCGTTGTTATTGAGAACGTTCTTGCCGTTCGGATCGGTGTAATAGGAGAACGTCAGGCTACGGATGTTTTCGGAGACCGGCGTGCCGGGGAGTCCCTTCAGGATGTCGGACAACGTCTCCCGGTACAGCGTGTACGGCGGGTTGGCGTTGGTGTTGTCGATTCCGCAGGTCGAGCAGACTGAGTTGCTGATCGTGATCAACGACTCCGCGGACCCATGCGGATAGGCGCTCCGCGGCTTGCTGGAATCGACGTAGAACGAGATGGAGCCGGTGTTCTTGGAGTTGTCGGTCGACCGGAGGACATACGCGATGATCTCGTCATTGCTGGTGGTCACGAACGGAAAGATCGGTGATGCGGTCGATGGATCGACTGGTGTGTAGGCCGGCTCGAGTCCGTTGCCGGTGGCCGAGGAGGTGTTGTAGTTGAAGTTGGCGCGGAAGACGACCGCGGTGGTGCCGGCATACTCGATCTGTTCGTCGGGCTGCGGAAACTGGCCGTTGCCGGTCGGGTTTCCGCCGCGGTTGTAGTCGAAGCCGGCCATGCGCAGATCGGCCACCAGCTTGTCGAAGCCGATCCGGGTGCTCTGCTGCAAATCGGCCGACTCGGTGCCGGAGCGGAAGACCTTGTTGCTCTTGTCGTAGATCGTCAGGGCCGCGATCATGATGATGGCGAAGATGGCCGTGGTGACGAGGATCTCCGCGAGTGTGAATCCCCGTTGCTGATGACGCGTTGTGCGGTTCATGCCCTGCTCCTCACGCTACCGGTTCACTTTGGTGGTATCGAAGAAGGCGTAGCGACGGCGGGTCGGGCCTTCCTGCCAAGAGACGTAGACACGCGCCCGTACGAACTGGGCGGTGGTGAATTTCAGGGCGGGATTGGTCGGGGCCCGCGGGGTGAAGACGATCCCGATCAGCGGGTTGGTCATCACGCTGGTCTTGTTGGCCTGCGGAATCAGCGTCCGGAGCCACTTGGCCATGTATCCGTTCGGATCGTTGGCGCCGCAGCCGATGGCGTAGGAAGGCGCGGACGTGGCCACGGTGCAGGCACTGGAGTCGCGCCCGATGCTGTTGTCGAAGGAGATCTGCCCGCCCGAGGCCCCGACGACGTTCTGCAAGGTGACCGTTCCAAGCGCCGTCGAGTCGTCCATATTGAAGTTGGTCCCCAGATCCTGGGCCGTCATCGTGGAGAGGTCTTCCATGATCTGCGTGCCCATGGCGGCGGCGGCGGTCATCTGTTTGCCGCTGTAGACGTTCCGCCGCCCCATGTAGAAGAGGGTGATGACGGTGAGCAGAACGACGCTCGTGATGGCCATGGCGATCAGGACTTCGACCAGGCTGTAGCCGTGCTGGCGTGGTTTCATCGGTTGTTTTCCTCAGTGCGCAAAAACGCGTCCGCTCGGCGAGACGTCGATGGCGTACAGCGGCTTCGGGATCTTCATGTCGGTCTTGAGGGCGACAGACGCCGTCGTCGCTCCGGCGGGCATGCCGACGTGGCCGTCGGGATAGAAGACGACGCTGTAGACGCCGCTGACCGCGGTGAACGTCTGGCCGCTGTTCGGAAAGTAGGAGATGTCCTCGAGGTGCCGCGTGTATCCCTTGCTCAGCGCCTTCTTGGTGGGGTCGGACTGGGTGATCGCCGTCCAGGTGGTGGTGTTGAAGTTGGCGTTCCCCATCCAGAAGTCGTAGGCGCGGGAGGACGGTGTGTTCGTGGCGGCCGGCGTGAAGGTGATGCGCGTCTGCACCCCCTGCGCGATCGACATCTGGCGCATAGTCCGCAGGTCGGAGGTGAAGTTCCGCATGGACACCTTCATCTTGTTCGACTTGTAGAAGGTGATGAAGTTCGGAACGGTCACCATCGCCAGAATCCCGACGATCGCCAGAACGGTGAGCATTTCAACGAGCGAGTACCCGCTCTGATGGGACTTCCGCGTATGCATTGGCGCCTCCCTTGTGCGAGCCGGGTGCCACGCACTCGAATCCCGCCTAAGCTTCTGATGAGTATCCACTTGCTCGATATTCGCATTCGCGCGAGCGAACGACTGTCGCGCGACATTGACACATAAAGTAACAGAATCTACGGAGCGCCGCCGTCCTCGCCATGTTGCCGTTATCGGTTGTCGGTTGGAGATTGCCACGTTTGCCGGGTTTCGATTCGATTGGCCAACCCGACAACCGATAACCGATAACCCGATAACCGACAACCAGCCACCGAGCTCACACGCTCTCACCGAACTCGATCGTCGCCACCGCCCCCTTCCCCACCTCCCCTGTCAGACGCAGCGTTCCGCCGTGCAGCAGCACGATCTTCTTCGCCAGCGGCAGGCCCATGCCGAAGCCGTTCGGCTTGCCCGATTGGAAGGGGAGAAACAAGCGCGGAGCGTCGGCCTGGTTGAAGCCGGCGCCGGTGTCGGCGATGGTCACCGACGGCAGCGGCTCATCGCGGAGGGTCACGGTGATCGATCCGCCGCCATTCTCGCGAACGGCGTCGGCGGCGTTGCGCAGCAGGTTCTCGATGGCGCGGCTGAGGAGAACGCGGTCGCCGTCGATCACAACCGGCGGTCCATCGAGCGAGACGGCCACATCGCCGCCAATGTCGTCCAGTTGCGCGATCTGTTCGGCGATCAGCTCGCGAAGGTCGATCCGCTCGGCGTTGAGCTCCACGGGACGGGCAAAGGCGAGCAGGCGCTCGATGGCCTGCAGCAGCAGCGCCGCCTCTTTCTCGGCGCTCTGCAGCCGCGACTCGGCGGTGGTGTCGACGCCCCCTTTGCGAGCCAGCTTCATGTAGCCGAGGATCGTGTGAAGAGAGTTGCGGAACTCGTGGGCGATGCCGGCGGAGATCTCGCCGAGCTGCGCCAGCGTGGTCATGTCCTGCACGCGCGCCTCGAGGCTGCGGATCGGGGTAAGGTCGGTGAAGAGCGCCAGAAATCCGAGGAAGGCGTCGGACTCGGTGTGGAGCGGAACGGTAGTCAGGCCGATGGTGACCGGCTCGCCCGTGAGCGGGTGCACGTCCTCGATCTCCATCCGCGTTCTCGCTTCGCGTTGCTCGAAGGCGCTGGCCAGCGCGCCGGCGGAGGCGCGCAAAGGAATGGCATCGGAGAGAGCGCGGCCGGTCACCGGCTCCGACGGATCGAGCCCCAGGATCTCCCGCCCGGCGGCGTTGATGTCGACGATGGCGCCGGCGGCGTCGACGGCTATGAATCCGGAGGTGAGGTTGCGCGTGAGCGCTGCCGTGACGCGCTCCAGATCATCGGCGCGCGTTTTCTCCCGCTCGTGCAGCCGCTTCAGCTCTTCTTCCTGATACTTGAGCGTGGTGATGGAGTTGCGAAAGGTCTCGATGAGGTAGGCGGTCTCCTCCTGGTCGCCGGCGCCCGTGCCGAGGGCGCGCGCGTCGTCGAGCATCAACTCGATCGGACGGGTGATGCGCGGGAGATAGAAAACGAGAAGGGCCAGGCCGAGGCTGGCCGCGGCGATGCAGATGCCGGCAGTGAAGAGCCAGGCGCGCCACGCGGCGCGGCGATTGGAGGCGTCGAAGCGGAGCGTGAGCGTGCCGGGACCGGCAAGCCGGGTCACGACGTCGAAGTCTCCGCTCCGCTCCCCCGACTCGATCTTCCGGCCGTCGCGTCCGACGTAGCTGATTCCGGCGATGTTGAAGCGGCCGCGCAGCACTAGGAATTGCGTGTCGAGCTCCGCCGGCGCGGTGCGGTTCACCGTCTCGGCGGCGACGTCAGCCAGCATCTGCCGCGACTGGTCGACCGCCTCCTCGGTGCGGGCGAGGTTCGACCGCATCATGAGCAGAAGGATGAAGATGAGGACGACCAGAAAGCCGACCAGACAGCCGAGGAAGAGTCTCAAGTCCCGCCGGAACCCGACCCGGGTCAGCGGAGAATGAGCGAAAAGTACCATTCCGAGAGTGTATGGCCGAAGAAGAGCGCGGCCAAAAAGGCGATACCGAGAAAAATGCCGAACGGCAGCGCGGCCTGCATTCCGCGCCCACTGCGAAGCGCGGCCGGAACGCCGATGACCGCACCGCTCACGGCGGCCAGCAGCAGCACGCCGGGGATGGCCCGCCACCCGGTGACCGCCCCGATCATGGCCAGCATTTTCACATCCCCCAACCCCATCCCCTCGGCGCGCCGTATCAGCCAGTAGGTCCCGATGATCGTCAGCAGAATGACCGCGCCGAGCGCCGCGCCGGCCAGCGAGTCGATCAGCGAGTCGGCCAGCACCAGCGATGGATTGAGGATGCCCATCCCCAGCGCGCCTGCCCCGAGACCGATGGCGATGCCCGGGATGTCGATGACGTCAGGGAGGATCTGGATGTCGGCGTCGATGTAGATGAGGACGATGGTCATCGAGATGACGGCCGCGACGACGACGAAGCCGACCGTCGGACCGGTGAAGAGAAAGGCGGCCAGATAGAAGAGGGCGTTGGCCAGCTCCACGAGCGGATAGCGCCAGGCGATCGTGTCACCGCAGGCGCGGCATCGTCCGCGCAGCAGGAGGAAGCTGAGGATGGGGATGTTGTCGTACCACCGGATGGTCGCGTTGCAGTGCGGGCAATGACTCCCCGGAAAGACGATCGACTCCTCCCGCGGATAGCGGTGGATGACGACGTTTAGGAAACTGCCGACGATCGCGCCGATGGCAAAGGCGTAGAAGCCGAGGAGCGCGAACATTGGGGGATTGTAGCGGCGGTTGCTGGGTGACTGGGTCTCGCGGTTGCGAGGTCGCGTTTGCCACAGGCGGTCGATGAGGCAATTGGGAGACCGATGTGGCACAGACCACAGCTGTCCAAATTAGGTTGAGAAACGGCCGGTTCTGCTGAGCGTACGAGTCATTTTTGACGGGAAGTGAGATCGACCCCCTCAGATGCTGTCCAAATTGAGGGAGAGTTGAGCGGGTGGAGGGAGAGGCGGTGGAGTGAACGGGTCGTTGAGCCAGGACCACAGATCGCGGTAAGCGAACAGGTTGAACCGCAAGATGGCGAGCAGATTCGACAGAGCCCATCCGAACGTGGAGCGTAGCTTGAGGTACCGAAGCGTGAGGATGGCGATCAGAGCCGTCCAGACCTGGATGTGAAGAGCATTCGCGGAGGTCCCCACGAAGGTCTTGATGCGCAGGTTCTGCTTGATGGCTTTAAAAAACGACTCGATCTGCCATCGCTGTTCATAGATGGCAGCGATGGTGGTTGGTCCGAAGCTCAGATGGTTGGTGAGAAACTCATAGGTCCGGCCGTCCTGAGCGCGATACTCGACCAAGCGAAGAAGTGGAGAGGAACCGCCTCTGAGTTGCCGGCTGGTCAGCTGGATGGTGGCATCGCGAAGAACGCCGCCCTTCTGAGGAATGGGGTTCTCTTTGACCACAGAATAGGTCGTCCGTCGTTTGAGTCGCGTGACGAAGAAGATGCCGCGCTGGTCGAGTGAGCGAAACCAGCGGAAGTCGATGTATCCACGATCGAAAGCGATGATCGTACCGGCTGGGAAATCCCAGTCCCGAGCCACTGTCACGTCGTACTTTCGGGCTTCGGTGATGAGGCAGAAGCTCGGTAGCAGCCCGTTGTGATCGAGAATCATGTGAAGCTTCACCGCTCCCTTGGTCTGCTTGTAGTGAGCCCAGTCAAACAGGCTCGCGCAAAGCTCGATCACGGTTGCGTCGATCGACAGCAACGGGTTCTTGAACCGCAGCTTATGCTTCGGTGCAATCTGACGGCAGCGCTGATACATCTGCTCGAAAACGAGCTGGTACAACTCCCACGGCCGGTGGGCGTTTGCGTAGGAAAGGGTGGACTTGTTCGGCGCCTCCTCGATACCGAGGTGATTGAGCTTCCCTTCCACCGAGGCCAGTCCCTGGCATATCTCACGAAGCGATTGGGCCTTGCCCAACTGGCAAAACAGCATCGCCACGAACTGCTGCCAACAGGTGAACCCTCGAGCGTGCCTCTCGGCCTTGGCCTCTCGAACCAACTGCTCGAACTCTGCCCGGGGAAACAACTTGAGAATCTGTCCGAATACGCTAGAAAATGCACTCAACGCTGGGCCTCCTGTTGATCGGTCGTTCTTGGTCGAACTGCCTAATCCTACAGAGCCCGGCGTTTCCGTCGAGGGCCAAATTCTCCTAACCTAATTTGGACAACTGTGGGCACAGACACTCTTGTCTGTGCCGGCTCTCGCCACAACTCAGATCACTAGCCGCAGGGGCGGGCGGCTCCGAACGGGGCACAGACAAGAGTGTCTGTGCCACATCGGCCCCTGGCTTGACGAGAACGACTTTACTGACAACCGACTCCCGACTCCCCGCCCTTTACACTTTCTTATTGTCCGCCAGTCCCACTGCGCGTACACTCCGCCGTCGCGCTGAAAGGCGACAGGGGGAGCACGGCTTGACCGAGGGTCCGGCGCCGACACATCAAGAACGCGAAGAGCCGACCGGTCGCCGACTTTTTCAACTCTCGCTGCTGGCTCTCGGTATCGTCTACGGCGATATCGGTACCAGCCCGCTGTACGCGATGCGGGAGTGCTTCTACGGCTCGCATCCCGTCGCGCTGACGGCGGCCAACGTCCTCGGAGTTCTCTCGCTCATCTTCTGGTCGCTGGTCATCGTCGTGATGATCAAGTACCACGTCTACGTCCTCCGCTTCGACAACCGCGGCGAAGGGGGAATCCTGGCGCTGATGGGGCTGGTGGGGATGGACAAGTCGCGGCGCGCGGCCGTGCGCTCGACGCTGATCGTCCTGGGCGTCTTCGGCGCGGCCCTCCTCTACGGAGACGGCATCATCACGCCGGCCATCTCCGTTCTCAGCGCCGTCGAGGGGCTGGAGATCGCCACGCCCTTTTTCAAACCGTACGTCATTCCGCTGACGATCATCATCCTCATCCTTCTCTTCTTCTTTCAGCGGCGCGGCACCGCCGGCGTCGGTGCCATCTTCGGGCCGATCATGCTGGTCTGGTTCTCGACGCTGGCGCTGATGGGAATCCGCGGGATTCTCTGGCAGCCGTCGGTGCTCTTCGCGATCAACCCGATGCATGCCGTCCGCTTCTTCATGGCCAACGGGATGCAGGGGTTCCTCGTCCTCGGGGCGGTCTTCCTGGTCACCACCGGCGGCGAAGCGCTCTACGCCGACCTAGGTCACTTCGGCGAGAAGCCGATCCAGGTCGACTGGTTCAGCATCGTCGGCATCTCGCTCGTCCTGCACTACTTCGGACAGGGGGCGCTGCTGATCCGCCAGCCGTCGGCGGCACACAACCCGTTTTACCTGCTCGCGCCGAAGTGGGCGCTTTATCCGCTGGTCGGTCTGTCCACGATGGCCACGGTGATCGCCTCGCAGGCCATCATTTCCGGCGTCTTCTCGCTGACGCGGCAGGCAATCCAGCTCGGATATCTGCCGCGGATGGAGATCGTCCATACGTCGCGCGCGGAGATCGGGCAGGTGTACATACCGACCGTGAACTGGGCGCTGATGTTCGCCACGATCGCGCTGGTGATCGGCTTCCGGAGCTCGACGAATCTGGCCGGCGCGTACGGTCTGGCGGTCAGCATGACCATGATCATCACCACGGTCCTGGCCTACGTCGTGGCGCGCGATCTCCTCGGCTGGAGCGCGCTTACCGCGGGGTCGGTAACCGCCGCGTTCCTGATCGGCGACCTGGCTTTCCTCGGCGCAAATCTGGCCAAGGTCGCCGACGGCGGCTGGTTCCCGCTGCTCGTGGCGGCCGTGGTTTTCACCTTGATGACCACATGGCGGCAGGGGCGACGGATTCTCAATGTGCGCCTTCGCGAAGGGGCGCTGTCCCCCGAGGACTTCGTCAAATCGTTGCGCGGCCATCCGCCCGTGCGCGTGCCCGGCACCGCGGTTTTCATGCATCGCTCCGGTGACGTGATTCCCCCGGCGCTGCTCCACAGCCTCAAGCACTACAAGGCGCTGCACAAGCAGGTCGTGCTCCTGACCGTGCACACCGAGGAGGTTTCGCACCTCGGCGACGACGAACGGCTCCAGGTCGATGACCTCGGCGAAGGGATTTATCGCGTCACCTGCCGCTACGGCTACATGGAGGAGGCGGACATCCCGGCCCTCCTGGAGCGCATCAGCAGGGAGCGCCACCTGGACATCCCCCCGATGGACACGACCTACTTCCTCGGCCGGGAGTCGCTGATCGTCACCTCCCGCCCGAGCGGCATGGCCACCTGGCGCGAGAAGCTCTTCGCCTCGATGATGCGCAACGCCGAAAGCGCGGCCCGCTTCTTCCGGTTACCGCCGAACCGCGTGGTGGAGCTCGGCGCCCAGATCGAGTTCTGACCCCCTGAATTTTCCCTGTAACCCTCCGGTTTGCGGGACGGATGCGGCGGCTCCTCCTCTCTCTCGTTCTCCTGCTCACCGCGGCTGCCGTCCATGCCCAGGACCTCCGGCTCGACTACGAGCGCGAATCGCTCGTGGGCACGTACCGGCACTACACACAGTATGTCGACGGCCTGCCGGTCGTCGGGGGTGAGGTGATCGAGCGCGTCGATCACGATGGCAGCGTCCGCGAACTGCATCGCGCCATCGCCAGGGCCGCTCCGAAACGCGCGCTGATTGCGAAGAGTGATGCGCTGGCCGGCGTTCCCTCGGGTCTGCTGCGCGACGAGCAGCTCGTCGCCGTCAACGTCAACGTCAACGGCGAGGCGCGGCCAGCCTGGCGCGTCGTCGTCGAACAGAATCCGCACGAACCGGTGGCGCACTACGTCGACGCCGCGACCGGCGAGATCCTTCGCTCGCAACCGCTCTTTGCCCACATCACCGCGAAAGGAAGAGTCTTCGATCCGAATCCGGTGGCGAAACTGAACGATCCTTCGCTTCGCGATCAGAACAACTCCGCCGCGGCGGTCCCCGACGCCGCGTACTCGCTGGTCGATCTGCTCGATCTCAATCCGACCGGCATGCTGATCGGACCGAACGTCCAGATCGTCGATACCGACTCCCCGACCACCCAGCACGCCGACGCCTCGCAGCCGCTGCTGTTCGACCGCAGCCAGCCGCAGTTCGAAGAGGTGAACGTCTACTTTCATATCGACCGCAGCCAACGCTACATGCAGTCGCTCGGGTACACGGGCGCCCGGCGCGTGGTCGGCTATTCGATTCCGGTCGATCCGCACTCGCTTTCCGGCGCGGACAATTCGCTCTACGTCGGAAGCACTCTGACGCCGGGGCAGGGAAAGCTGTATTTCGGCGATGGCGGCGTCGACGATGCGGAAGACTCCGACATCGTGATGCACGAGTTCTTTCACTCGGTGGAGGATTGGATCGCGCCATCCGCCTTCTTCGGCACCTCGGCGAGCCAGTCGCGGGCGATGGGCGAAGGGTTCAGCGACTACTGGGCCTTCTCGTCGAACTATGAGCCGGGCCTCGCCGGCGGCCGCGACCAGTACTGCATCGCCGATTGGGACGCGCGCTGCGGCGGCGACAACGACTCGGAGGAGTGCGGCTACACAGTCGACGCCGACTGCCTTCGCCGCGTCGACGGCACGAAGACGATGAACGACTTTCTGACCGGTGGGACATCGGGGACGGAGCACAAGAACGGCGAGATCTGGTCGTCGGCTCTCCGCGAGATCTTCGACGCCCTCGTGCGCCGCCACGGCGTGACCGATGGCCGCCGGATGGCGGATACGCTGGTGCTGGAGTCGATTTTCGGCGCCCCTTCCGATCCGACGTATGCAGTGATCGCCCTCAAGCTGCTCGCAGCCGACCGCGCTCTCAACGGCGGTTCGCATGCGAGCGCGATCTGTACTGCCTTCACCACACGGCTGATCCTCGGCAGCTCCGACTGCAATCCCGCCCCGCACGGCGAGGTGACGCTGTTCGAGTCGCCGCAGCAGGGTCTGGCCATTCCCGACAACACGCCCGCGGGGATCATCTCGACGCTCGATCTCACGGACAGCCGCACCATCGACAGCCTCTCCGTCAACGTCAACATCGCTCATCCCAGCCGAGGAGACCTGCAGATCGTGCTCACGGCACCGGACGGGACGACGGCCATCCTGCAGAACCCATCCACCGATCACGCGCCGGCGGCACAGGTGACGTACGGAGTCGATGCCGATCCTGCCGAGCGGCTCGACGTCTTCCGCGGCCACGCCGCCAACGGGCGGTGGACGCTGACGGTTCGCGATCTTCAAGCGCAGAACAGCGGCACGCTCATCTCGTGGGCGCTGGCGATCACCTTCACCGGCGACGTCGCCGCGGCGACGCGGCCCACCCTGTTTTCGCCACGCAAGCACATCGCCGCCGTCGCCCATGCAGCGGGAGAGCTGGGGACAAACTGGCAGACCGACGTCCGGCTCTTCAACGGCGGCGCGACGACGGCGAACGTCACGGCGATCTTCACCCACGCCGGCGAGGACGGCTGGAATCAATTCGCGGCTGTGAAGCTGTCGGTCGCGCCGCAACAGGTCATGGCCCTTGACGACGTCGTCTCGGCCACGATGCGCACGAGCGGCGTGGGCCAGCTCGAGTTTCTAGGGGATACAGACGCAGTCGTCATCACCAGCCGCACTTACACGCACGCCAATGGCGGGACCTACGGCCAGTTCATCCCGGCGGTCAGCACGCTCGACGCATCGATGGTCGCGTACGTGCCGCAGGTACAGTCGACAGACGATTTCCGCACGAATGTCGGTTTTGCGGAAGTGGCCGGCGGCAGCGGCACCGTTCACGTGACTTTGTTCGAAGCCGCGACAGGATCGGTGCTCTCGGCGCAGGACATCGCGGTCGTTCCATTCGACCAGGTGCAGTTCCCGGCAACGGGGCGGCCGTTGATGACCGCCGAGTTGCGCGTGATCAGCGGCGACGCCCGCATCCTCGCCTACGGATCGGTCATCGACAATCACAGCGGCGATCCGGTCTACGTCGCCGCGAAGGCTCCGATTGGCGGAGCGTTCGTGGCGCCAGTGATCAGCCAGCCGGGCGTGAACACCTTCTGGCGAAGCGACGTGTTTCTGACAGCTCCCACCGGCGTTGGCGGTACCTTCGATCTGACCTACATCGACGCCGTAACGGGAGAGAGCGTCGTGAAGCACGGCAGCGTGGCCGGACGTCAGGCGGTGCGGCTCGACGATGTGGTCGGTAACTACTTCGGCCGTTCCGGCGGGTTCGGTACCGTCCGCGCCGATCTGTCCGGAGCACTCGTGGCCACCTCGCGCACCTTCACCACATCCAACGACGGCACGTTCGGGCAGTTCATCCCGCTGACGCATCTGGGCGCACTCGACGGGTCGGTGACGGACGTCTTCTTCGGTCCTCGCGAGCTGCTACAGGTCGAGCGCTCGTCCGCTTTCCGAACGAACATCGGCGCGATCAACACCACGGACAGCAACGAGGTGCTTCGTTTCACGCTGTTCGATACCGGCGGCCGTGCTCTCGGCAGCGCCGACCGGACCATCGGGCCGTTGCGCGCCGTTCAGTTCCCGCTCGATTCCCTGACGTCGTCACCCGTCGTGAACGGCCGCGTCGAAGTGCAGGTGCTCGCCGGCGCCGGCAGAGCACTGGCCTGGGCGTCCGTCGTCGACAACATCACAGGCGATCCGATCTTCGTCCCCGCGCAGTAAGGTATTCTTCAAGCGTATGTCCTTAACCCAACTCGAGCCGCAAACGCTCGCGCAAATGCCATTCAAGGTTCTCGATGAGACGCTCCGCCAGCTCCGGAGCACGCGTAACGACATCATTCGCTATGGCGTCTGGAACACCCGCAATCTGACGGACGACGAGTTCAATCACGCCGACGACCGCAAGCTCCTCGGCTACTTCCGGCAGGACCTGCTGGAGACGAGGTTCCTCTCCAAGGGCCGGCGCATCGACCTGATTCAGCTCTGGCACTGGTTCGACGATCAGATGACCGGCACCGAACCGATGCTGATCAACGGAGAAGAGCTTTTCGTAAACGTGCAGGACAAGGATCTCGACAAGGTGCGCAAACGTATCGCCGAGATCCAGTCCTTCCTCCCCACGCTGCGGGGCGACGATCTCGAGGCCTTCAAACGCGTCAAGTACAAATTGCGCCGCACCGTCCTGCGCCTGACCTACGACCTGCACCACCTCTTCAAGCGCCTGGAGAAACACCGCAAGAACTTCGGCGGCCCGATGCCCCCCCGCCCGGACCGCCTGCCACTCGAAGCCGCCGTCGATATGCCCGAACCACCGCCGATCGACGAGCACGAGGAGGAGTGAGGGTCAGTGGACGTAGTTGGCGAGGAGGGTTACGTGATCGCCAGCAGGCATGCCTCGAAGTCTTTCGACCAGCTTACGATCCGCCGTGACGCAGTGCGTATTGAAGAGCATTGCAAGCGCGACATATGAGGCATCGTATGGCGAGACGCCCGTTGTGCTGCTAAGCGCAATCCTGAGCGAATCGTCTGCAATCTGGGCATTTGTCACTGTCGTGAACGGCCCGTCCATGATCGCCATGACGATTTCCAGAGCGTTTGACTCTGTCATCGTGCCGCGCCGTACCAGCTTCGCGAGAATACTTGCGCATTCAGCAAAGAGCAGATCTGGCGCCAGAAAGCTCTCCTCGGCATCGAGCAGCGCGGTTGCTGCGTCTGAGTCGCTCTCCTTGACGTACCACTTGATCACGACACTTGCGTCGATGACCTGCACCATCAGCGCTCGCGATCCTCTCGTAACAATTGAGTCGTGTTCGGGAAGGTCTGTCCGCTCTGGGTGATTTTCTCAGCGATTCGGCGAGTGCGCTCGCGCCAAACCTTCCAGCGCTCACGCTGCTCCACCGTCTCCTCGATGATGACTTTCAAATCCGCCTGCAGCGAACGCTTCTTGTCGGCCGCTTGGCTCTTTAGCTTCTCCACGGTCTTCTCGTCGAGATCTTCGATCAGGATATTCAACGTTCACGTTCCTCTCTGAGATCCCGAATCAGCACGTTCATGATCGCAAAATGATAGCAAAGCCGCGCACGGAGTCAGTGGACGTAGTCGGCGAGCAAGCTGACATGATCGCCGGCCGGTGTGCCGGCTAACTTTCGGACGAGCTTTCGGTCGGCGGTGATGCAGCGAACGTTAAGGCGTACTGCAAGAGCAACATACGAGGCTTCGTACGCGCTCACGCCGGTTGCCATTGCGAGATCAATCGCGTCCCGGGCAAGGCTCTCGTTGGTGTACGTGATGAATGGCGATGCCACGATCTTCTCGATGATCTCGCTCGCATGTGCCGACTGCATTTCTCCCCGCCTGACGAGCTTCCAGAGAATGTTGGACGACTCCACAAATAGCAGATCAGGAACAGCCAACCTCACGCCCGGCGCGCGCAGCGCCTGCGCGGCGGCGAGGTCACCTTCCGGAACGTACCACTTGATGACTACGCTGGCATCGACGACCCAGAGCGTCAACGATCCCGATCCTCTCGCAATAGCGCGGTCGTATCGGAGAACTTCTGTCCGCTCCGGCGCAACTCCTCGAAAATTCGATCGGCGGCGGCCCAGGTTTCCTGCCAATCATCAGACGCGGCGTCCTGCAGAATCGTCTTCAACTCGGCCTGCAGCGAACGCTTGCTGTTGCTGGCGCGCTTCTTCAGCGCTTTGACCGTCTTCTCATCGAGATCACGTATCAGGACATCCATGATATCAAAATGATATCACGCGTGTTCGAAGGCCGCGCCGAAGATGAGCGCCTGTTTGATGCCGGGCTCGCGGAGCCAGCGTAGGAAGGCGAGAAGGGCGACAGCCAGGCCGGCCAGCGTGGCAGGACGAACGCGTCGCATCGAGCGAGGCGATTCTACGCGAGCGACTTTCATGACATCCTCGACACCATGCGCGCCGGCGATGAGATCACGATCACGCCCACGGAGCTCGTTGCGGGCGGAGCGGCGATTGCACGCGTGGACGGCTTTCCGGTCTTCGCCACGAACGTCTACCCAGGCGACATCGCAGTGGTGCGGCTGCTGGAGGTGAAGAAGGGCTTTGCGCACGCCGATCTGGTCCGCCTCATCGAGCCGAGCCCGTTCCGGCGGGCTGTGACTTGCCCTGTAGCGAACGAGTGCGGCGGCTGCGATTGGACGGCGCTGCGGCTCGACAGGCAGCTCGAAGCAAAACAGCGGATCCTCACCGAGTCTCTGCGGCGCATCGGGAAGATCGATCCCGCCACGTTGCCTCCGATCGCCATTCATCCGTCGCCGCTGAACTACCGGCTGCGGAGCCGGCTGCATGGCGGCGGCGGGAAGGTCGGCTTTTACGCGATGCGGACGAATGACGTGGTGCAACTTCCGCCGGAGTGCGAAGTGGTTGGGCTGCGGACGCGCGAGGAGCCGCGCGATGGCGAGACCTGGGAGGTCGGCGGGAAGCTCGTGAGGGAAGGCGAGATGACCATCGACGGCTTCCACGTCACGACCGACGCGTTCTTTCAGGTCAATCGGCACCTGCTGGTCACGATGCAGGAGCTGGTGATGAAGTTGGCGACGAGGGTGTCGGGAGTCGGGGGTCGGGAGTCGGAGAACGCAGGAGCAGCGATTGGCTCCGACTCCCGACCCCCGATTCCCGACACCCGCAGAACCGCCATCGACCTCTACTCCGGCGTCGGCTTCTTCAGCCGGCCTCTGGCGGAGATCTTCGAACGGGTGACCGCGGTCGAAGGGGCGGAAGCAGCGCACGAATGTGCGAAACGGAACGTGCCGGACAACGTGACGCTCGTTCATGCGCCGGTGGAGTGGTGGGTGGAGCGGATGCCGCGGGCCGACTTCGTGTTCCTCGATCCGCCGCGGAGCGGAGCACGGCGCAACGTTATCGACGCCATCGCCACGCGCGCCAAGGAGATGGTTTGCTTCCTGGCGTGTGATCCGGTAACGTTTGCGCGTGACGCGAGCCGGCTGATCGCGTCTGGTTGGCGGCTCGCTTCGCTCGACCTGCTCGACCTTTTCCCCAATACACATCACGTGGAAACGCTCGCTTCGTTCGAGCGTGCGCAGTGACGTTCCCGCCGCACTCCCGCTGATCGCCTACGCCGCCGGTCTGGCCCTCGGGCATTCGTACGCCGAGGCCATCGGATTCGCCGCCGTAGCGGTGCTGCTCATCGCGATTCGAAAGCCGCGCATGGCCATGATCTGCCTCGCGCTCGCGGGCGGAGTTTGCGCGGCGTCGCTGGCGAATGCGCGAAACGCAGCCGACGAGCGCGCCGTGACGCCGCTGATTGCCGACCGGTTCGTTACGGTCGTCGCGCCGATCGATCGCGATTGGTCGGTACACGGCGAGGCGCATCTCCTTCGCTCTCCGCGCTTCGCCGTCGACGGTGTCGTCATCGACAGGCCGCTGATGATCTACACGCGGTTCACGCCGCAAACGATCGCGATGGAGCGTTCGATCCGCGCGGAGGGATTTCTTCGCCGGAGCGAGCGCGGCGACGTGGTGCTGACGGTCAAATCGCCGCGGTTGATCTCCTATGAAGGATCGCTCAACCCGTTCACTCCGGCGGCCTGGAATCGCATGCTTGCCAATCGCCTTCGTCCCTTGGCCTCCTCTCGTCCCACCGAGGTCGCGCTCGTCGAAGCGCTGGTCCTCGGCCGGGGTGAGCGGCTGACCGACGACGTTCGCGACAGTTACAAACGCGGCGGGACATACCACCTGCTCGTTTTCTCCGGCCTGCAGATCGCCTTCGCGGCGGCGCTGATCGCGCTCGCTCTGCGCTGGCTACACGCGCCGCGGGCGAGCGACTGGTCGCTGCTCCTTTTCTCCATCGGCGCGCCTCTGTTCATCGGCTCGACCGCGTCGGTGTCGCGTGCGAGCATCGGCATCGGTCTCTACGCGATCTCGCGCATCCTGCGCCGGCCGACGACGCTCGGGAACCTCTGGTGCGTCGCCGCGCTGCTGCGGCTGGTCATCGCTCCACATGACCTTGTCGAGCCAGCGTTTCACCTGACTTATGCCGGCGCTGGCGCACTCCTCTTCGCCGGGAAGGCACTGGCGGCCGGCCGCGCACGTTTGCTGGCGTATGCGGCGTCGGCGGAGATGTCGATCACGCCTCTCACGCTCTTCCACTTTCACCAGTACGCGCTCGGCGGATCGCTGATGACGATGCTGCTGACGCCGATCGTCTTCGCCATGTTGCTGACGTCTGTGACCGTCTGCGTCTTTCCGTGCGTGCCGCTGCTCGACGTCGTCGGCTGGCTTCACAAGGTCTGTACGCTCGTGAACGCGGCCGCGGCGCCGATGTGGGGTTTCTTTGCCGCGCCGCCGCCGGCGGCCATCGTGATTGGTTACACGCTGGCGATGCTGGCGGTCGCGCTGCTGCGCGGGCGCGTCCGTTCAGCCGCGATTTTCGCAGCCCTGTCGATTCCTCTGATCGCGGCGTTGATCGTCGGCAGGAGCGACGTCGCCACACCGCGTCTGACGATGCTCGACGTCGGCCAGGGCGACGCGCTCCTTCTCCGGTCGCCGAAGCACGTCGTTCTCGTCGATGCCGGCGGCCGGCTCGGCGATGCCCATTTCGGCGAGACGGAGTTGTTGCCGATGCTGGTCGACCGCGGCGTGCGCCACATCGACGTCGCCGTTCTGACGCACGTGCATCCGGACCACTGCGGCGGTCTGCCGGCCGTCCTCGACAATCTCGACGTCGGCAGCCTCTGGGTGTCACCGCGACGCTTCCGCGGTGACTGCGCGCAGCGTCTGCTCGAGGCCTGTTCGGTTCGGGCGATTCCGATTCACCTTGTCCGTGACGGCGACGTGTTGACCGTCGGAGCGATGTCACTCCACGCCTTTGTCGCTGACCGAACGTTCAAGCACTCACCGGAAAATAACAGCTCGGTCGTGCTGCGCGCCGGTATCGGCCGCTGGACGGCGCTCCTGACGGGCGATGTGGAACGGGATGCCGAGGAGATGCTCGCGGAGCGCGATATCCGCGCCGACGTGCTCAAGGTCGGACATCACGGAAGCCGTACCTCATCGACGCCCGCGCTTCTGGACGCCGTGCGCCCGCGGATGGCGCTGATCTCATGCGGATTGCACAACACCTTTGGCCATCCGCACCCCAGCGTCATCGAATCGCTTCGATCGCGAGGCATCCACACCTGGCGGACTGATCGGAATGGCACGATCGACGTCGACTTCCTTCGAGCCCACATCGTTGTGCATCAACAATTTGACACTCCCCGGTGAGCGTCCTACAGTGAATTTTCGCTCATGTCATCAACAGTTCTGCGACTCGGCCTCTGGATCATCCTTCTGGTGGTGGCGATGTATGTGCTGCAGCAGACCTTCGAGGATGCGCCGTTCGTCGACTTTTTCGCGCCTGCCATGTTGCAGAAGGCGCTGGTTCTCGGCGGGCTGCTGGTCGCCGCGGGCATCGTCCTCCGCCTTCTCGAACGCGGCGCGAAAGCAGTCAATAAGAACCGTTGCATCGTCTGCCGGACGCCGATCGATCACGGCGCGATCTACTGCCGCCAGCATCTTCGCAGCGTCCTGAGCCGCGAGGATGAGATCACGCACATGACGCGCGTGCGGAAGAGGTAGGCCGGCATCGCCCGTGTTGCCTATCGTCATCGCCGGTCCGACCGGCACGGGCAAATCCGATCTGGCGCTGCGCATCGCGGAAGCGGTCGGCGGGGAGATCGTGAATTACGATTCGGTGCAGATCTATCGCGGCTTCGACATCGGCAGCGCGAAACCATCCGCCGAGGTGCGCGCCAGGGTTCCGCATCATCTCTTTGACATCATCGACGCGGATGTCGATTTCAATGCTGCCGGCTACGCGCGTCTGGCGCGTGAGACGTGCCGGGAGATCACGTCGCGAGGCCGGGTACCCATCCTCGCCGGCGGGACGTTCTTCTATCTCCGGGCGCTGCTTCACGGGCTGCCGGAGATGCCCGGCCGCGATGAGGGTCTGCGGGCGCGCATCCGCCACCTTGCCGGCCGGCCTCGGGGGAACGTCTGGCTGCATCGCTGGCTATCGAAAATCGATCCGGCCAGTGGTGGAAGAATTGCCCCCGCGGACCGGCATCGCGTCGAGCGCGCACTCGAAGTGTGGCTGCTGAGCGGCAGACCGATTTCGGAGTGGGAACGTCCCACGGCCGGGGCGGCGGAAGAGATGGCGGCGACGAAGATCGGATTGACGCTGGAGCGCAGCCGTCTCGTGGAACGTCTCGAACAGCGCGTCGATGCGATGTACGCCGCCGGACTCGTCGACGAAACGCGCGAGTTGCTGGCGAAATATCCGCGCACCTCACGGCCGTTCGGCGCGATCGGATATGCCGAGGCGATGGCCGTGGTGACGGGAGAAACGATCGTCGATACCGCGATCGTCGAAACAAAGCGCCGGACCCGGGCGTATGCCAAGCGGCAGATGACCTGGCTGCGGTCGGAGCGCAACGTGCAATGGATCGATGTTTCGGCGGTTGACGATACGTTCGCGGCGGCAATGCGGCTGCTAAAGGGACTGAAGTGACAAAGAAATCGACAATTCTCCTGATCGCCACGCTCGCAATCGTCCTTTTAATCGGATTGTCGAGCTGCGCGCCGGCACCGGCGCCGATCGTGGTTCCTGCTCCACAGGGCAATGACCGGTACATCATCGACCCGCGCATCGGATACGACCTCCAGCCCACCCCGGCGAATGCGAAGCGGTTCGCCGAAGCCTGGGGCGCCATCCTCGGCGGCGATTACACGACCGCGCGCAAGCGTCTCGAGGACATCCGCTCCAGGGAGCCTGGCTATGCGCCGGCCCAACTCGCCGAGGCCTCCATCGCACTGCGCCAGGGAAAGACCGACGCCGCGCGGCCCATCGTGGAGCGCATCCTCGGGAAGAGGCCGCACTACATCGCCGCCGAAGTCTACGCCGCCGAGATTGCCATCGCCGAGAAGCAGCCGCGCGAGGCCTACGATCGCTACCGCGACCTTGCCTCCCGCCCGAACGCGCCGGATTTCGTTGCCGAACGGATCGCCGAGCTGCGGGCGACGCTCTTCGATCAGCTCTATAGCGCCGCGGCCGCAGCGCCCGACGACGAAGCGGTACGCCTTCTGCGCGAAGCACTGGCGATCAATCCCTCCGCCAGCGCGGCGCGCATTCTCCTGGCGCAGAAACTCGTCGGACAGCACAAGTTCGACGAAGCCCGGACCGAGCTCGAGCCAATCCTGAACAGCGGTGATGTCGACCGCACCGAGGTTCAGGAGGCGCTGGCGGAGATCGACATCAACCGTGGCCGCTACGAGGCTGCCATTGCCCGATACGAGCGTCTGTCGAAACGCGACCGGCGATTCGCCACGCGGCTCGACGAGATCAAGCGGCAATACGCCGACGCCAACATGCCGGCGCAGTTCCGCCGCGCCATCGAGAGCGAGGCGATCACCCGCGGCGATCTGGCAGTGCTGATGTACTGGAAGGTGGCCTCGGTGCGTTTCGCTTCGAACATGGCCGCGCCGCCGATCGCCATCGATATCGGCGAGACGCCCGGCCGGGACGAAATCGTTCGCGCCATGGCCCTCGGCATCTATCAAGTCGACCCGGTCACGCGCCGCGTCGGCCCGTACTCTCCCGTGAACGCCGGCGCGCTCACACGCATCGCCGCGCGCATGCTGACCATGCGCGGAGCCGTGTGCACCCGCGGCGTCGGAAACGATGCGCAGAAGCTGCTGGCCGCCTGCGCCGTCGTCGATCCAGCGCTCGGCGCCGGAGTCGATGCCCCCGTCAGCGGGCGCGTGGCGGCAGGGGTGATGGAGCAGGTGGATCGGGCGTTGTCGAAGTAACGGGGTTGCGGAGTCTCGCGGTTACGCGGTCTCGCGGTTGCCAAGTCGACGATCATCGTTGATGCTCGACAACCGCGAGACCCCGCAACCTCGAGACCCCGCAACCGCGTCTAGAACAGCGTCAACCGCGGCAGCCCGAACTTCTCTCTCACCAACCTTCGCAGGTTCGCCTCTTCCGTCCGCGCACGCGTCTTCTCGTCCAGCTTTGACGTGTCGCCGAGGGCGATAGCGATGTCGGCGCGGATTGCTTCGATCGACGCTGGATCCGCGGCGATCAAGGCATCGAGAAGCTCCCGTTCGAGATCCATGAGCCGCTCCTCGATCTTCGGGACGCTTTTCTCCGAGGCGAGCGCTCGGACCCGGGCGGCGAATGGCGCCGCGACTTCCGAGGTCTCGAGTTTTGCCGCAAGCGATTCCAGCAAGGCCTCGGGACCGGCCTCGGGGGCGACGTCGCCGCCGCCGACGTAGAGGTTTTGCCGCTCCGACCACAGCTCCTTGATCGCATGACGGCAGTAGCTGAGGCTGGAGATGACCTTCTTGCGGCCGCTGGTCTCGTTCCTCTCGAAAACCGTGTCGATGGCCTCGATGATGATCGGCAACGGCACCCCATCCTCGTGCCACTTCTTCATCAAGGCCCAATCCTTGGCGTTGAGGATGAACGGCGTGCCCCGGCGAAGCGCAAAGTGAGCCTCGATTTCCTGGAAGTACGTTTCTTTCGGCGGTGCGTCGGTCACGGGTGGAACGTACCATGGGGTCGCGGAGTCTCGCGGTTGCGCGGTCTCGCGGTTGCTGAGTTGCTAAGTTGCTGAGTTGCTCGTTGGTACCTCACCTAGCAACCCAGCAACTCCGAGACCGCGTAACCGCGAGACCGCGCAACCGCGTTACAATCCCCGCTCCCGGCCGTCACAATCGGTATCTACTATGGAACCCATCGCCCCTCGCGCTGAGGTCACGGTGTACTCGCCTCTGTTCTCGCCCTTCCGGCAGCAGTTGCAAGGCACTGCCGTTTCCATCGGGCGCGCTTCCGACTGCTCCATTCCGGTCAAGGACCGTTATCTCTCGCGCAAGCACGCCGAGATCGTTGCCGACAACGGTTCGTGGATCCTCAAAGACTGCGGCAGCGCGAACGGAACCTACCTGAACGGATCGCGTGTGGAGCGCGATCATCCGCTCCGCACCGGCGACCGCATCCGGCTCGGCGATACGGAGATCGTCTTCGAGACCGCCGAGCACAACACCGACCGGATGCTGGCCGTCGCCGATACATCGCCGAGCATGACCATCTCCATCCCGGTCAACGAGATCGAGCAGCCCGGCGGAAGAGCCGATACCGGCGGCGATCTCGAGAAGCTCAAGACGCTCAATCTCCTGGCACGCGAGCTGATCGAAGACCGGCCCACCGAGGAGCTCTTCGGCTTCATCGTCGACCGGGTCCTCGAGCATACGCAGGCTTCGCGCGCGGCGCTCGGCCTCCTCGGCCCGGATGGCAAGTCGTTCGTCAACGTCGAGGTGCGGCGGCAGGACAGGACCGATGCCTCCGAACTGCGCATCAGTCACACCGTCCTCAGCGAAGTGGTCGAGGAAAAGAAGGCTCTGGCCTTCATGGACGTCAGCGTCGACGAGAAGCTGAGCCGCGCCCAGTCGATCATCATGCAGGGTATCCGGTCGATCCTCTGCGCGCCGTTGATGATTGGGCAGTCGGTCGTGGGAGTTCTCTACGTCGACTATCTCTTCAACCAGCGCAAGATTTCCGAGGATGACGTGCGCCTGGTCGCGCAGATCGCGCGCTTCGCCGCCATCAAGCTGGAGACGACGCGCCTGCGCGAGGAAGCGATCCAGAAACGGATCATGGACGAGGAGTTGAAGACCGCCTCGATGATCCAGCGCGGCCTGCTGCCGCCGGCGCCGACCGGCGTGGATGGTTACACCTTCTCCGGCGCCAACCGGCCCTGCCGGACAGTAAGCGGCGATTACTACGATTTCGTGCGGCGCCCGGACGGCCGGATCTACTTCGTCATCGCCGACGTCAGCGGGAAAGGCATCACGGCCGGGCTGATGATGGCAGGGCTTCAGGCCTCATTTCGCATCTTCAGCAGGAGCGATCCGTCGCCGGCCGTGCTCATCTCGCAGCTCAATGACGCGTTGAAGGACACCCTGCCGCAGTCGAAGTTCGTGACTCTTTTTCTCGGCCGCCTCGATCTGGCTACCGGCATGATCGAGTACGCCAACGCCGGACACACGCCGCCGCTCTGGGTGCGCAGCGATGGGGTCGAGGAGCTCGGCGAGACCGACCTCGTCCTCGGTGTCGTCACGCGCGCCGACTTCCGTGAGCACAAGCTGCAACTGGCTCCCGGCGACGCCCTGGTGCTCTTTACGGATGGGGTGACCGAGGCCGAGAACGATGGAGGCCAGGACCTGGGCGGCCTCGAACACATCGCCAAACGCCTGGCCACGATGCACGGCGCCGACGCCGACGACCTGACCAGCGCCATCGAGTCCGCCGTCTTCACCCACGTCGGCGACGCACCGCTTGCGGATGACGTGACGCTGCTTGTGGTGAGTAGGAATCGGTGAGGCCTGCGCTACGCGCGTTGTCGGTTATCGGTTGTCGGTTAAACCGGTGCCGGGACTTGAACCTCACGTACGACAACTGACAACCGATAACCGATAACCGATAACGCGCGTAGCGCAGGCCTACACCGGCGTGTACCGCCGCAAAAACTCGCCGAACACCGGATCGATCTCGCTGGCGGCGACGGAGAAGATCCGGTCGGCGTGGTAGTTGCCGGGGATGTCGATGACGTGCAACTCCTTCGGCTCGTTGGCCGCCTCGTAGAGCGCCATGGAATGGTCGTGGCCGATCAGCCAGTCGTTCTTGACGTGAATGAGACAGATCGGAACGTGTACGTCGCGAACGTCGTCGATTGCCTGCAGCTTCGGGCTGCGCCTGAACTGCCAGTCGAAATGCGGCGTCTTGAGCGCCTGGGAGAGAGCGATGTGCCGGTGCAGCGTGAAGGGATTGATCCGCGGCGTGATCTTCGAGAAATCGGCGACCGCGGAGATCAGAAGCAGCGAGGCGATCGGCAATTTGTGCCGCGCCGCGGTAGAGATGGCCACCGACGCGCCGTAGGAGAGAGCGACGATCGTGATCGATTCGACGGCTGGCAGCCGGCGCAGCAGTTCCTCGGCGACCGCGGCCGTATCGTAGTGCTCGTAGAGATTGAAGCCGTAGCGGCCACCGCTGTCGCCATGGCCGCGCGGATCGACGATCGCGGCACGGTAACCGAGCTCGTGCAGGTGCGAGGCGAGCGTCAGCATCGACGGGTGACGCCGGTCGCGCCAGAAGCCGGGAACCACGAGAACCAGCGAGCGCGACGTGTGATCGTAGAGGTCGTACGCGATCGGAGTAGCGTCGAATGAAGAGACGATTCCGGCCACCGGGGGCCTTTGAAGCGGGTGCAGCGATTCGGGTGCACTTGACATGGCGACGGGCGTCCTAGACTATAGCCCCTTCCCCCGAGCGCTCGGACGCTCAAAATCACGCTTTCCAACGGCTGGTGGTTTGCATTATTGCGTGGTATTCGACGCAGGCTGGCATCGACGTTGCGGATCGTGTAACTCAGATGCAGAACTCGCTTTTCAGACCAAAGGTTGCGAAGCATCGCTTCGCGGATATTTCTAATCGATTGCCAAGGGGGGTGAGCAGGCACTCTTTCATCGAATTTCAAATCCCCGGACAAACCAATACAAAAAAAACAAGTAACGAGAGGAAAAAACAAATGAGCAAGAAACTTCTGGTTCTCCTGACTGTCCTGGCCCTGAGCGTTTTCGGCTTCGCCTGCAAGAGCGAGACGGCTGCCAACAACACCGACACGAGCGCTAGCGCGACCGACACCGCGTCGACGATGGCCACCGACACCACCGCCACCACCGGCACGATGGCGACCGACACGAGCAGCACCACGTCGACCTCGACGATGCCTGCCAGCACCATGAGCGACACCTCGGGCACGACGGCGACGACGGCTACGTCAACGTCAGGCACGACCTCCACGACCACCACCGGCACGACCTCCACGAGCAGCACCAAGAAGAAGCACTAACAGCGAGCTCCGAATCATCGAGACGCCCCGCGTAACGTCGCGGGGCGTCTTTTGTTGTAACCTCCCCCGGTTCCCGGTTCCTCTCGTCCAGATCAATGTTCCGATTTTGCGAGGCAACTGCCTCGCCGGCGATTCACGAAACATCGACGATTCGACGCATGCGAAGGAGGTGAGGCGGGCACTCCCAGAACGACATCGAACTCCTCATGTCGCCACAACGAAACAAACACAACATCTGAGAGGAAAAACTACATGAAGAAAACCATCATTCTCCTGACCATCGTTGCCCTGGCCTTCTTCGGCTACGCCTGCAAGAGCGAGACGAACAACAACAACACCACCGACACCGGCGCCGTCGCCACCGACACCTCGTCGACCGCCAGCAGCACCACCAGCTCGACGATGGCGACCACCGACACCTCGATGACCGGCACGACCGGCACGATGTCGACCGATACGAGCAGCACGGGCACGATGACGAGCACGACGTCGACCACCGGTACGGCCGCGATGTCCACCGGCACCACCGGAACGACCGCGACCACCAGCACCACCAAGACCGAGACCACGAAGACCACCAAGAAGCACTGATCTTCGCCTCAATCCCGTTTCGAACGCCCCGCCACCCGGCGGGGCGTTTTTTTTGCCGAGCCAGGAGCCTGCGCGGTAGAACGTTCTTGCGCCATTGCTGGCGGAGCCTTGGGCAACCAACGCTGCCGGCCGTGCCGGCCTATCGCCGTTCCGCGAGATCCTGCTGGAGCGCCTCGTAGACGCTGGCCGTCTCCACTTTCGCCGCCTCGAGATCGCCGCTGTTGTCGATGACGTAGTCGGCGTGGTGGAGACGCTCTTCGCGTGGCAACTGGTGGGCGATGCGCCGCGCCGCTTCTTCGCGCGTCATGCCGCGAGCGACGGCGCGGGCAAGCTGCGTCTCCGGATCGACATCGACGATGACGATGCGGTCGAAGCGTTCCTCTCCCCCCGCTTCGATGAGCAGGGTCGCCTCGATGATGACGATCCGGTCGCCCGGGCGCTGCTCCTCGGCGGCCATCAGGTCGACCTCCTCCGCCGCCACGAGCGGATGGATCAGAGCATTGAGCGCCTTCGCCGCCTCCTCGCTGGCGAAGGCGATTCCGGCCAGCTTGCGGCGATCGACCGTGCCGTCTTCCAGAAGGATTCCGCTGCCGTACGTGCGCACCAGAGCCTCGTGCCCCGCCTCGCCGGGCTGATACAGGCGCGCCACGATCTGATCGGCGTCGATGGTCACGCATCCGAGGGCGGCGAAGAGGCGTGCGATCGTCGACTTGCCGCTGGCGATTCCTCCCGTCAGGCCCGTACGAAGGATCATTGCCGCCTCCACTCCGCCGCGGTGACGGTGTTGCGCATCAGCATGGCGATCGTCATCGGTCCGACGCCGCCCGGCACCGGCGTGATCCATCCCGCCACCTCGCGAACGCGGCAGAAGTCGACGTCGCCGACGAGCACCGTGCCGTTCTTCGCCAGAAGCCGCGACTTCTCCTCATCATGCGCGATCCGGCCGGCTTCGGCGGCGTCGAGACGATTCATGCCGACGTCGATGACGATCGCGCCCGGCTTCACCATCTCCCGCGTGACCAGCAACGGTTTTCCGACGGCAGCGACGACGATGTCCGCACCGACGATGGCCGCGGCCAGATCCCGCGTACGGGAATGGGCGATGGTCACGGTGGCATTGGCTTGCAGCAGCAACGCGGCCATCGGCTTGCCGACGATGTCGCTACGGCCGATCACGACCGCGTGGCAGCCGGCGATTGCCACGCCCGTCGATCCGATCAATCGGATGACACCGGCAGGCGTGCAGGGGGCGAGTGTCGGACGACCGAGGTGAAGCTTGCCGACGTTGACGGGATGAAACCCATCGACGTCCTTGGCTGGGTCGATGGCGTCGATCACTTTCTTCGGATCGATCTGCGGCGGCAACGGGAGCTGGACGAGGAGGCCGTCGACCGCGCCATCGCCATTGAGCCGGTCGATGTGTGCAAGGAGTTCTGCTTCGCTGGTCGAATCCGGAAGGATCAGCTCATCGCCGTGCAGCCCCAGCTCGCGCGCCTTCTTCGCTTTGCTTCGGACGTAGACCTCGGACGCGGGGTCGTTTCCCACCCGAACGGCAACGAGCCCCGGCGCAAAGCCGAGGCGCGCGATCGCCTGCGCCACCTCTGTCTCGATCGTTTTCGCGATCGCCTTGCCGTCGATGATCCGCGCCGTCATGACCGCAGCGCTTCTACCACGTTTCGAAGAACAGTGGATCAGTGGATTAGTGATCAGTAGATTAGTGGGTTAGTGGATGATCACGAATCTACTAATCCACTAATCTACCGCGTCATCATGCGCCGAAACGCCGGTATCGCCGCTCTCGTGCTCGCTCTCGCGGCCTGCCATCCTCGGCCGGCATCCATCGAAGGGACGTGGCGCGCGGTGCTGACGTCGCCCGGCGGCGAGCTGCCGTTCACCTTGCGCATCACGCGCGACGGCATGGCGTTGCATGCCGTGATCGTGAACGGGGCGGAGCAGGCGCCGGTGAGCGGCGTCGATGTCCACGACGGGTCGGTCACCTTCCGCTTCGACGGCTACGACTCCGCTATCAATGCCACGTTGTCGAACGATGGCAATGTCATGGCCGGCGCCTGGACGCGGAGGGTGCCCGCGGGCATGTGCCGTATGGCCTTTCACGCCATTCGAGGGGAACAGCCGCGGTTTCTGCCGGCGGCGCCCGATACGGCGTCCTTCCGTGACGTCAGCGGGATCTGGAAGGCGGAGTTCACCGACTCGGACGGCGTCTCTCCGGCGCGCGGCGAGTTTCATCAGGATCCCGGCACGAGCCGCGTCACCGGCACGTTCCTCACGCCGACCGGCGACGATCGCTACCTGGAAGGTTCGTTCGAGCATGGTCTGCTCCGGCTATCGACCTTCGATGGCGCGCATGCTTTTCTCTTCCAAGCGCATGCGTCAGGCCATGGCCGTCTCGGCGGTGACTACTGGTCGCGCGACGCCTATCACGCCACCTGGACCGCCATGCGTGCGGACGACGCCAGCGCCACGTTGCCCGACGGCTGGAAGGACGTCGGCCTGACCAATAACGAAGGGCGCTTCCAGTTCCGCTTTCCCGATCTCGATGGCAATCCGGTAGCGCTGGGCGATGAGCGCTTTCGGGGAAAGGTGGTGCTGGTCAACATCTTCGGGTCGTGGTGCCCGAACTGTAACGACGAAGCGCCGCTGCTGGCGGCGTGGGACCACAAATATCGCTCTCGGGGTCTGGAGATCGTCGGCCTTGCCTACGAGTTCACCGGCGACGCCGTCCGCGACCGGGAGATGGTCCGACGTTTCGCCAGGCACTACGGCATCACCTACCCGCTGCTTCTCGCCGGCGTGAGCGACAAGAAGAAAGCCTCGGCCACACTCCCTGACCTGACGCGCGTTCTCGCCTATCCCACCTCGCTCTTCATCGGCCGCGACGGCAAGGTGAAGAAGATCTACTCCGGCTTCGCCGGCGCCGGCACCGGCCGCCACTTCGACCAGCTCCGCGCCGAGATGGAGTCCGTCATCGAAACGATGCTCGCCGAGGACAAACGGTGAAGCGCATCGAGGACTTCGAGGTCGGGCAGCACGCCAGCTTCACGAAAACGTTCACCGAAGACGATGTGCAACGATTCATCGAGATCACCGGCGACGTGAACCCGCTCCACCTCGACGAAGTGTTTGCCGCCGGCACCCCCTTCGGACGCCGCGTCCTCCACGGAATGCTGACCGCCTCCATCTTCTCGACGATGGTCGGTATGCTCCTCCCCGGCACCGGCGCCATCTACCGCTCGCAAACGATCCGGTTCCTCCTGCCGGTTCACATCGACGAGACCGTGACCGCGCACTTCGTCGTCCGATCAATCGATCGTATGAAGCACCGGCTTGAGATCGATGCATGGATTGAGAATGAGGCGGGCGAGCATGTGATCGAGGGGACGTGCGAGGCGGGGTTGCTGCGAGTGTCGTGATAACCCAAGAAACCTAAAAGCTTCTACCTGATCGCCATCGCCGCTCCCGCCGCGGCCACCAGCCCGCCGCCCAGTACCATCATCGTCATCGGTAGTCCGCGATGCTCGGCGATGGCGCCGGCGATCAGGTTTCCGAACGGCAGGAAGCCGAAGAAGCCGAAGGTATACATGCTCAGAACGCGTCCGCGCATGGCGTCGGGGACGCGGTTCTGGATGGCGGTGTTGCAGAGCGCCGCGCAGACGACCATGGCGCAGCCGCAGACGGCCAGCAGCGGAACGACGATGAGCCGCGAGTGCGTGAAGCCGATCGCGCCGAGGCCGAGACCGAAGGCGGCCAGCGACACGACGATCATGCGCATGATCCTATGCGGCGTCCGCACCGACAGCGCCAGCGCGCCGAGCAGCGCGCCGATGCCGATCGCGCCCATCAGAATGCCCAGCCCGCGGGCATCGTCGTGAACGTAGAGAATGCGCGCCGCCATCGGCATCAACGTCACGTAGGGATAGCCGAGGAGGCTGACGATCGCCACGATGGCCAGCAGCAGCATCATCACCCGGTCGCCACGCACGAAACGAAATCCTTCTGCGAGCCGCGTCGACATCGCGCCGATCGGCTCAGAGAGCACCTGACGTTTCTGCAGCCGTCCGACCACGAAGATCTGCGGGACGAAGGAGAGCGCGTTCACGAAGAAACACCAGAAGGCGCCCCACGCGTGCAACGTCAGGCCGGCCAGCAGCGGACCGAGGGCGCGCGACAGGTTGAACTGGAGCGAGTTCATGGCCACGGCGTTGGAAAGGCGGGCGCGGTCGTCGAGGAGGTCGACCACCATGGCCTGATAGGCGGGCGCGGAGAACGATACCGCCACGCCGCTGACCACCGAGGCGGCCACGATCTGCCAGACCGTGATGTGGTGCGTGTAGACGGAGACGGCGATGAAGAGCGCCGAAAGCGCTTGCGCGATCTGCGAGGCCCGGAAGGTGCGCAGCCGGTCGAGATGATCGGCCAGCACGCCGGCTGGCAGCATCAGAAAGAGCGACGGCGCGGAATTGGCGAAGGCGACGAAGCCGAGGAGAAACGGCGAGTCGGTCAGACGGTAAACCAGCCATCCCTGCGCCAGCCCCTGCATCCACGAACCGATGTTGGATACGAACTGTGCGGTCCAGAAACGGCGGTAGTCGCGTTCCGCGAATGCTTCGAACATAGGGCGCTATCGCGCGTTATCGGTTATCGGTTATCGGTTGTCGGTTGTCTGCGGAAACGCGCGTGGTCTCGTGTCTCTGGCAACGCACGGAGCGCAATTAACCGACAACCGACAACGCGCGAAGCGCCGCATAATATCCCCATGCTCGATCAAGACCGGCGGCGGGCCGAGCGGCTCCTTCTCCCATCTCCGATTCCCGGACGCGTGGCAGAGAGCGCGGTCCGCATCGTCGACATCGGCCTCCTCGGCACGCGCATCGAGCACGACGAACCGCTGACGGCCGGGGCGCAGACGCTGCAATTCCAGTGGGACGGCGAAGAGATCGTGGTCGACTGCACGCTCCTGCGCACCGAGCCGCTCGACGCGGCCTTTCATAGCGGCCTGCAGTTCAGCGACCGCGACCGGGTCGTCGTCGGTCGCATCGTCTCCACGCTTGCCGACCGCGACGAGATGGAGCGCCTGCGGACGCTCGTCGAAGCCTCGAAGCTGATCAACTCGTCGATCGAGCCCGATACCCTCTTCGCCTCGATCCTCACCGTGGCCCGAAACGAACTGCATGTCGAGCGCGGCACGCTCTACTTCGTCGACGATCAGAAGAAGGAGATCTGGACCAAGATCGCCGGCGAGCTCTCGGGCGAGATCCGTCTGCCGATCGGAAAAGGGCTGGCCGGGACCGTGGCCGAGACCGGCCAGGCGCTGATCCTTCACGACGTCTACGAAGACCCGCGCTTCGACCGTTCGCTCGATCAGAAAACCGGCTACCGCACGCGCTCGATGCTCTGCGTCCCGATCAAGAACCGAGGCCAGCGCGTCGTCGGCGTGCTGCAACTGCTCAACAAGATGAACGGTACGTTCGGACCGCGCGACCTCGAGTTCCTGAGCGGCATCTCAGAACATATGGCCATCGCCATGGAGAACGCCACCCTGCATATGGAACTGCTGGAGAAGCAGCGGATGGAGCAGGAGCTGGCCCTCGGCCGCGAGATTCAGAGCCGGCTCCTGCCGTCGGCCCCGGTCGATGTTCGCGGCGTCGCCTTGAGCGCGCTAAGCCTTCCCTGCTACGAGGTCGGCGGCGACTACTTCGATTTCATCGAGCTCCCCGGCGGCGACCTCGGCCTGGCCATCGGCGACGTCTCCGGCAAAGGCGTATCGGCGGCGCTGATCATGTCCAGCGTCCAGGCCGCGCTGCGCGTGGCCGCGCCGATCGAAGACGACCTGGCCCGCCTGGTGGCCCGCCTCAACGCCCTGATCTTCCGTGGCTCCAGCGGCCGCAAGTACGCTACGTTCTTCTTCGGCCGCTACACCCCGTCAACCGGCCTCCTCCGCTACGTGAACGCCGGCCACAACCCCCCGTACGTCGTCACCGCCGACGGCTTGACCGAGATTGGCTCCACCGGCCGCCCGATCGGCCTCCTCCCCGAGTCGTCCTACGCGGAGGAGACGATCGAGCTCCCACCCGGCTCGACGCTCTTCCTCTACACCGACGGCCTTAACGAAGCCGCTGACCCGGATGAGACGGAGTTCGGCAACGACCGTCTGCGCTCGCTGTTCCTCGCCCAGCGCAACGTCCCATTGACCTCGATCCCCTCGCGCGTCCTCGACGCCGTCACCTCCTTCGAGCGCGGTACCAAGCCGACGGATGACAAGACCATCGTAGTGATGAGGAGAGGTTGAGGATCGCAAAGCCTTGTAGGTTCGCGGCCCCTTGGACCGCAGGCGTCACGATCGCGCGATCTCGCGCGAACGTTCGGCCGATCATCCGCAGATGTCGCAGATGAACGCAGATAAAACCGTCCTTCAGCTCCGCATGTCTGATTGTCAGATCCTGAAGAGGCTTTTTCCGCTCCATAGGAGACGGTAGCCACCCGACCGGTCCGCGGGGATATCGGAAGGATCGACAGGGTCCGCGCGGATGTCCGGAGCGGGATTGCAGTCATGTAACGAGCGGTTTGTCTTAAAATGAAGATGCCATGAGCATAGTTCTGAACGCTAAATACGATGACGCCACGCATAGCCTGCGGCTGCCCGAGCCGCTCGAAGGCTTTGCCGATCAGGAGAGCGTTTCGGTCATTGTCGATCATGCCGATACAAAGAGGCCGTGGAGCGACCTTCGCGGCTTGCTCTCTGGCGAAGAAGGGGAGAAGTTCGCCCGAGACATCGAAGAAGCGTTTCCGATTGAGCCGGTCGCGGAACCGGTCGTGAAGTGATCGAACGCCTCGTTGCCGACACCAACGCCGTCGTCGACTACATTCGACTCGAGCGCGAGTATCCCCGACAACTGGACGAGTCGAGAGAGATTCGACTGCCGCTGACGGTTATCGGTGAACTGTTTTATGGAGCGTCGCGTAGCGAACGCCCCGAGCACCATCGCGAGAACATCGCGCGTATCGTCAAACGATGGCCTCCATTGATTCCGGACATCGAGACTGCTCGCATCTATGGTGACATTCGGGCAGCCGCTTCACGAACACCGGTCTCCCTGAAGGCGTCGAAGATCAATGATTTCTGGATCGCGGCGCTGTGCATCCAGCACAACCTCCCACTCCTCACGAATGACGGCGGTTTCGACAACATCGCCGGCCTGACCGTCATCCACTGGTAACCAGAATCCCAACCGCGCGGGCACGCGTTAGACCTCATCGGATAGACTTCCCTCCCGGAGAACCCCATGAGCGCGACCGCGCAGACGATTGACCGCATCTCACCCGAGACGAACCTCTTCGAATCCATTCTCGAATTGATCCGGCGCACCTCGACGCAACTGCCGGACGACGTCGTCCGCGCGGTGACCGGCGCGCGGAAGAACGAGGTCGAGGGATCGAACGCCGACGTCGCCCTGAACGTCATCGGCTGCAATATCGGCCTCGCGCGTGACGGGTCGCTGCCGCTCTGCCAGGACACCGGCACCATCCTCTTCTACGTGCACACGCCGGCTGGCTACGACCAGATCGCGTTCGAAGAGATCGCCGCCGAGGCCGTGCGCGAGGCGACGAAGAAAGGCTACCTGCGGCAGAACAGCGTCGACAGCATCACCGGAAAGAACACCGGCGACAACACCGGCCCCGGCTCGCCGGTGTTTCACTTCCACCAGTGGCGCGAACCGCACGTCGAAGTGAAGCTGATGCTGAAGGGCGGCGGTTGCGAGAACATGAACGCCCAGTATTCGCTCCCTCACCCTGACCTCGGCGGCCGCGATCTCAACGGCGTCGAGAACGCCATTCTCGACTGCGTCCTCCAGGCGCAGGGGCAGGGGTGCGGACCCGGCATCCTCGGCGTCTGTATCGGCGGTGACCGCGGCACCGGCTATGGCTTTGCGAAAGAACAGCTTCTCCGGCTGCTCGACGATACCAATCCCGATCCCGTCCTGGCCGGACTCGAGGAGCGCGTCGTCGACAAAGCGAATCAATCCGGCATCGGTCCGATGGGATTCGGTGGCAAAACCACGCTGCTGGCCTGCAAGATCGGAACGCGCAACCGCCTGCCGGCATCGTTCTTCGTCTCGATCGCCTACATGTGCTGGGCGTACCGGCGGCGGGGGGCTCAGCTAGACCTCGGAGGCAATGTAACCGAGTGGCTTTACTGAAAAGCAAATGTTGAATGTTGAATGTTCAGTGTTGAATGTTGAATGCTTGAGGATCTGGTGGGTCTCATTCAACATTCGACATTCAACACTGAACATTCAACATTGAGATTTTGAGAACAATGGCCCTCGTTAAACTCACCACCCCCATCGACGAAGCAACGATCCGCACGCTCCACGTCGGCGACACCGTCTCCATCACCGGCCGGCTCTACACCGGCCGTGATGCCGTTCATCACCGCATCCACACTGGCACCAGGCCGCCGGTCGATCTCGAAGGGCAGATCATTTATCACTGCGGTCCGGTGATGGTGAAGGAAGGCGACCAGTGGGTCTGCAAGGCCGCCGGACCGACGACCTCCTCACGCGAAGAGCCGTACCAGTGGGAAGTGATGCGGGACTACAAGATCCGCGGCGTGATCGGCAAAGGGGGGATGGGGGAGAAGACGCTGGCGGCCTGCAAGGAGTACGGCGCCGTCTACCTCCACGCCATCGGCGGCGCCGCGCAGGTCTGCGCTGCCTCGATCAAACGCGTCGACGGCGTCGACTGGATGGACCTCGGCTCGCCCGAGGCGATCTGGCATCTCTGGGTCGAAGACTTCATGGCCATCGTCACCATGGACGCCCACGGCCAGTCGCTGCACAAGAACGTTTTCGAGGAGTCTAAGGCGCGCATCGAGGCAATGAAGGCGTAAATCGGTTATCGGTTGTCGGGGTCAGCGTTCAGGGGTCGTAGAATCTGCACCTGTTTCGCACATTTCCGACAACTGACAACCGACAACCCATAAGCGACGACCATGCGAACCGAACGCGACACCCTCGGCGAAGTCAACGTCCCCGACGACGCACTCTACGGTGTGCAAACGCAGCGTGCCGTGGAGAACTATCCGATCAGTGGACTGCGGGAGCATCCGCTCTTCGTGCGCGCGTTCATCGTGCTCAAGAAAGCGGCGGCGCTTGCGAACAAAGAGGTCGGTGCGCTCGACGCTCCTCTCGCTGATTCGATCATCGCCGCGTGCGATGAGTTACTGAACAACGTTGAGACGTACCGCGGCCAGTTCGTCGTCGATGTCTTTCAGGCCGGCGCCGGCACCTCGTTCAACATGAACGTGAACGAGGTCATCGCCAACCTCGCCAATCCGCGGCGCGGAACATACACGCCGGTCCATCCGAACGATCACGTCAACATGGCGCAGTCGACCAACGACGTCTTCCCGACCGCCATTCGCGTCGCCACGCTGTTCCTGCTGAACGAGCTCCTCCCCCAGCTTGACGCCCTCGCCGGTGCGTTCGACGAGCGCGGCGGCGCGTTCAAAGACGTCATCAAGTCCGGCCGTACGCACCTTCAGGATGCCGTTCCGCTGACGCTCGGCCAGGAGTTTCGTGCCTACGGGTCGGCGACGCGGCGGGCCACTCGCCTTCTGCGCGACGCCGCGAACGAATTGCGCACCCTCGGCATAGGCGGCACCGCCGTCGGCACCGGGATGAACGCACCGCGCGGATACCGCCAGATCGTCGTCCGGCGGCTGAACGAGATGACGAACCTCGACCTCACCGCCACGGACGACCTGCGCGAGGCGATGCAATCGCAGCTTCCGGTCGCCGCGGTCTCCGGCGCCCTGCGCAACCTCGCTCTCGAGCTGACGCGCATCACCAACGACCTGCGCCTGCTCGCCTCCGGCCCGCAAACCGGTCTCGCTGAGATCACCCTTCCGGCCGTGCAGCCCGGCTCCTCGATCATGCCGGGCAAGGTGAACCCCTCGATGCTGGAGTGCATGAACCAGGTGCTCTTCCACATCATCGGATCGGCGGCGACGATCGACTACGCCGTCCAGGCCGGCCAGCTCGAATTGAACGTGATGATGCCGCTGATGGCGTTCGAGATCCTCTTCTCGATCGAGATCCTCAAGAACTATCTCCCCGTCTTCATCGCCCGGTGCATCGCCGGAATCGAGGCCGACCGTGCGCGGTGCGAGGCCTATTACGTCAGCTCCCCGTCGCTGGCCACGGCCCTCAATCCGATCATCGGCTATGCCAGGGCGGCGGAGATCGCCAAAGAGTCGGCCAAGAGCGGCACGCCGATCCCCCAACTGCTGCGCGAGAAGAAACTGCTCAGCGACGACGAGATCGACCGCATCTTCACTCCCGAGTTTCTGGCCGGTCAGGCGGATTGACGATTACAATCTCCAAGCCGCCCTGGGTTGCTGAGTTGCATGGTTACTGGGTTGCTCAGCAACCATGCAACTTAGTAACTCAGAAACCCAACGTCCAACCAATGCGCCTCTTCATCGCCATCTCCTTTCCGGAGTCAGAGCTCCGCGCGATCAGCGACCGTACGTCGATGGTGAAGTCGAAGCTGCCGCCGGCGTCGTGGGTCCGTCACGAGACCCAGCATCTGACATTCGCCTTCCTCGGCGAGCAACCGGAATCTCTCCTGTCCACGCTCTCGCCTTTGTTGGAAGAGGCGCTCTCCGAGGTACTGCGCTTCGAAGGCCATTTGCGAGGCAGCGGCTTCTTCCCGAACCCGCGCCACGCCCGCGTCGGATGGGTCGGCGCAATCCCGGAGGAGAAGTTCCGCGCCGTCGCCGATGCCGTCCGCGCCGGCGTGAAAGCCGCCGGCGTCACGCTCGACCGCGGTGATTTCCGCGCCCACCTGACCCTCTTCCGCATTCGCGACCAGTGGCCGCCGGCCTGCATCGAAGTCTTCAACAGCGCGTTGCGGGACTACAAGTCGGACCCGTTCATGGTCGATTCGGTGACGCTCTTCTCCAGCGAGCTGAACCCGAAGGGCGCCATCCACACGCCTCTGCGGACGTTCGGGCTGGCGTAACGCTTACCGGCGCGTCGCCCTGCTCTTGGCGACGTCCTTCCCGCGCAACTGCCCGCACGCGGCCGCGATCTCGCGTCCTTTCGACCGGCGCACGGTCACGGCAACACCATTGCGCACCAGCGTATCGACGAAGCGGTCGATCGACCCTTCTTTGGGGCGTTTCATCCAGGGCGGGAGGTTGGGATCTTCGTTGAAAGGGATGGCGTTCACTTTCACCCGCAGGCCGTGGATCAGCTTCGCCAGCGCCACGGCATCGAGGTGCGAGTCGTTGTAGCCGGCCAGCAGCACGTACTCGATGGTGATCTCGCGCCCCTTCTCCGATGGATAGCGCTTGAGAGAGGCGATCAGATCGTCGAGCGGATACTTCTTCGTGATCGGCATGATCTCTTCGCGCCGGCGCCGGTCGGGGGCGTTGACGGAGACGGCCAGATTCGGCCGCCGCGGCAGCTTCGCCAGCTCATCGATTCCGGGGATGATGCCCGACGTCGAGATGGTGATCCGCTTCGGCGCGACGTTGCGATACAGGACATCGAGCGTCGTCACCAGGTTCTCGAAATTCAGCAGTGGCTCGCCCATCCCCATGAAGACGACGTTCATCAGCTCCATCGGAACGGCGTGCTCGTGCTGGATGGTGAAGAACTGGCCGAGCATCTCCCCCGGCGTCAGATTCCGTCCCGCTCCAAAAAAGCCGGTCACGCAGAACGTGCATCCGACGGCGCAGCCGGCCTGCGACGAAAGGCAGACGCTCGTGCGATCTCTCATCGGCATGTAGACCGCCTCGATGCGATTGCCGTCGGCGAGGCTGAACAGGTACTTCTGGCTGCAGTCCGCGGCCGGCGTGGTTCGCTCGACGACTTGCGGGAAGACCAGAGTGTAGTGCTCGGCCAGCGCGGTACGCAGCTCCTTCGGCAGGTTGGTCATGGCGTCGAAGGCATCGACGCCGTGGACGTACATCCACTCCTCGATCTGCTTTATGCGGAACGGAGGGGAGACGATCGTGGCGAGCGCGCGCTCGAGGCGCGGCTGCGCGAGATCGTAGAGGTTGGTGCCGTCATTCGTCACTGGTAGCCGGGAGTTTCGCCACGCGGCGGGCGCCTCGGACCTTTCGGGTCGGATCGATGCCGAGGGCGCGGAGGAGAGCCAGATCGTTCACGTTGATGCGGAACTGCACTTCGCGGTCGCTCTTGACCAGCATGCCCGCGGGCGCCGGCTCCGGCGTCTGCTCTTCCTCGCCCAGGCGGTTCAGGCCGATCGTGGCGTCGAGAACGACGTAGAGGTTGTAGCCCTCGTCGCGAATGCGCTGAATGTGCTCGTTGACGTGTTCCGAGTTCGAGATGGAATCGTTGATTGCCGAGCCCAGCTCTCGTAGAAGCTGTTTGATCTTGTCGTCCAAAGGAAAGGTCCCCGGTTGCAAAGCAGTGTAGTACGCCACCGGCGAACGTCAATATTCCGAAGTTACGAAACGGAGCGTATCCTATTCGTCCTTCGCGTCGTCCGGCGGCTGCAAACCGGCGGCCACCGACTCCCACAGCTCCGACCAGTAGGCCAGGTACTTCCACCGCCCCCACTTCGCGTAGCGCCGCAACATCGTTCGATCGGAGACCGCCCGCCCGCCGTGGTAGCGCTCGCGGACGAAGCGGCGGAACTCGGTGTCGACGGCGATGAAGTCGTGACGTCCGTCCATCGCCAGAAGATGCGCCGCACCATACGGTCCGATGCCCGGCAGTTCCCGATAACTCCTGAACAGCTCCTCGGTACTCTGCGACGCGTCGCTCAGCGCATCCATATCGATCGCCCCGCTGACGATGCCGCTCGCCAGCGAATGAATCGATTTGGCGCGATACCCGAGCCGGCAATCCTCCTGCAGCTCATCGGCGGAGAAACGCGAGATCTCCTCGGGCTCCGGAAAAGCCTTGGCTCCCGACTTCGTCCGGCGTCCGCACTTCTCGACCAGCAGCTCCGTCATCCGCACCGTCTGCCGCCACATCGTGTTCGTCGTGGTGATGATCTTCACCACGTCTTCGAACAGCGTGGCGCCGCAGAGGAGACGGCCGAAGCCCGATTCCTTCACCCACGCATGGGTCGGTGAGTCGATCGACAACTCCACGAATTCGTCGATGTTCACGTCAAGCTGGAACATGCGTCCGAGCTTGCGCCGAAGCTCCTCGCTCTCCTCTGCCCCTTCGACGCGCAGAAACGCGCCATCGAACGAAATCCTGAGGTCGACCGCCTTCCCGCCGAGGAGCTGCGGACGATGCAACGTCTGCTCCTGCCGCGCCCAGCGGAACGGTGCCAGCAGGTACCAACCGTGGGAGATGACGGTAGAAGCGAAGTGGAAGTGCGGAGGAGTCTGAATGGAGGCGACGGCCGGGGTCGAACCGGCGAATGGAGGTTTTGCAGACCTCTGCCTTACCACTTGGCTACGTCGCCCATTCAAAAGGATTGGCGAGTGTAGTGAACCCGCCCCGAGGCGTCAAATATTCGCCGGTTGACACGGGTTACCCCCCTCGGCGACCATGCCGCCCCCCAAGCCTGTCGATACTGTGGTGTAGCTCAGTTGGTAGAGCGCCGGATTGTTAATCCGGTGGTCGGAGGTTCGAGTCCTCCCGCCACAGCCAAATCGGGACAACTCCGCAATAAGTACTTAGCAGCACCCCCTCCTCCCACCAGTTTTGGCGTTTCAGTTCAAGTGTCTAACCGCGCGTCTAATCGGCGCCGCGACGATGTCGTTTACCGCGACCAACCTCACGGTGATCGGGCCGGCGCTGATGATCTGGGTGATGCAGCTGAGGCGGAGGGTATTGATCTCGTCGGCGATATCGTCGTCGGCTAGCGGGTCGAGATTTACATCACTGTTGCCGCTCATTCCTTGCTCCTATCGTTCATTCGCTGCTTGTCGCAGCGACCATCGACAGAAGCACGTGGCGGACCGCTTCCGGCCCAAGTGCGAAACGGTTCCAAACGGCTTTCCGAAGCGCGGTATGACCACCGAGCGAACGCGTCACTCGACCATGACAAGCGGGCGAAGCATGGAGCCTTCGAGCTGTGTTCGTCCTCTAGCGCAGATTACGCCGACGGGGTCTCGTGCCCCGCCAGCGAGTCTCGGAGATCGACCCAGGTCAGCAAAGCGTCCAAGGCAGGACAGAGCGACTGCCCCCACTCCGTCAGGCTGTACTCCACCTTCGGCGGAACCTGATGATGCACAAATCGTTGCACGATACCGTCGTGCTCCATCTGACGCAGCTGCTGAATCAGCATCTTCTCCGAGACCGCGGGAATCGCACGGCGTAACTCGGAAAACCGCCGGACCTTGCCGCCGAAGAGGTGAAACAGAATCACCAACTTCCAGCGGCCCTCGAGGATACGCAACACTGCGTCGACCCCTTTCGCCGCGGACTCCTCGGTGTGTTTCTGCTTACCTTTCGGTAAGAACCTCACTTTTTTGTGCGTTCTTGCCATCTGGCCAGTGTAGTGCCTATTCTCCGATCGAGGAACGGTCGCCATGTCGATGGAATTGCCAAAGCCAGTCGCCGCGTACTTCGCGGCGGAGAACGCCGGGGACGCCGGAGCGCTTGCCCGGTGCTTCACGAACGACGGCGTCGTCCACGACGAAGGCGGCTCATTCACCGGGAGGGCTGCGATCGAGCGATGGAACGCCGACGCTCGCGCGAAATACCACCACACGGTCGTGCCGCTCGGCGCGACGACACGGGACGGCGCGACCGTGGTTATCGGCAGAGTGTCCGGCCAGTTCCCCGGTAGTCCGGTCGAACTGCAAAACGTATTCAAACTCGACGGCGACCAGATCGCCTCGCTGGAGATTCGCTGATGGCATCTGCCGAATTGCGCGGTCTGCGTGCGCTGGTGACTGGGGCCAGCAAAGGTATCGGCCATGCGGCCGCGCACCGACTGCACGTCGAAGGCGCGACGGTTCTTGCGACCGCCCGAACAACGCCCAGTCTTCCAGAGGGGATTCAGTTCGTGGCAGCGGATCTCGTGTCCGTTGAAGGGTGCGGAGCGGTCGCTGCTGCGGTGCGCGATCGGCTCGGCGGAATCGACATCGTCGTGCACGTCGTCGGCGGATCGTCAGCGCCGGCTGGCGGCTTCGCGGTGCTTGACGACGAAGAATGGCAGCGCGCGCTCGACCTGAACCTGTTTCCGGCGGTCCGCATGGATCGGGCATTGTTGCCGTTGATGCTCGCCCAGGGCTCAGGCGTCATCGTCCACATCACGTCGATTCAGTCGCGTCTCCCGCTGGCCGACGCCACGATTGCGTACGCGGCTGCCAAAGCCGCTTTGGCGAACTACAGCAAAGGGCTGTCGAAAGAGGTCAGCCCGAAGGGCGTGCGCGTCGTGCGCGTCTCGCCGGGTTGGGTCGAAACCGATGGCGCTGTTGGACTCGTGAATGAACTGGCCGCGAAGCAAGGCACCGATTACGACGGCGCCCGAAAACAATTGATGAACTCACTGGGTGGAATCCCCGTCGGACGTCCAGCGAAACCAGAGGAAGTGGCACATCTCGTCGCCTTCCTCGCGTCGCCGCGTGCCGCATCAATCACCGGAGCAGAGTACGTCATCGATGGCGGCACCGTGCCGACAGTCTGAGGTCATGGGAGAGCCATCTCGAGGCCCTCTTAGCCATCATCAACTCAGAAGTGCCCCTACATGCTCAGCAAAGGTCCTCGCCTCGACTTCTCGGTCAAGGCGTTATGGTGAAGATCCCCGCCCCCTCGATGGCCGTTGGCAGGATCGAGTTCACAGCGACGCCGCGATGGCCGATTTCTTTGGCTAGGACCTCCACGTGCGAGCCGAGGTTCGCGATTTCGTGAAGTCCTTCCGTCCCATGCAGCGCATGGGAACCCTGGGACGACATCGCAGACGCCGCGGAGTACCTGGCGAGCGATCTCTCGGCCTTTGTCAGCGGTCAGCATCTCCTTGTGAGTGGAGGCAGTCCGGCGTGACCGCCCCGAGATTGTGCGTTCACGAGAACGAACCCGCGTGCCTCGATTGAATTCTCTCGCGAGCGAGCCAGACCAGCCTGGGCAGAGCGTCGAGCGGACCCTGGAGAGGCCCCAGGAGCATTGGTGGCCCTGGCGCACCGGCGCGCAGGGTTCCATCGTTGCGGACGCAGACTGAGCGGCCGTTGATCCGGAGGCCATCGACGCCGGGCTTTCTTCGACGAGCGCATCGATCCTGAATAAACCTTTAGGTGCGAACGCGGATGAAAGCTGAGATCATCAAGGCTCGCCGATCGCACTGTCGAGGAGGCGATTCATGTGCCCGTCCGGCTGGCAGGAGACGTTCGAGGAAGCCAACGTTTCGGAAGAGCACTTCCGGACGCTGGTCAATAGCGTTCCTGCGCTCGTGAACATCCTGACTGCGGGCGGTGATATCGAGTTCACGAATCAACCCCTGCTCGATTATTTCGGAAGGACCGTCGAGGAGTTGCGCGGTTGGGCCGGGAGCGACGTCATTCACCCCGATGACTTGGCGACTGTGAGTGCTGCATGGAAGCAGTCCGTCGAAGCCGGTACGCCGTTCGATCTGCAGCATCGACTTCGCCGGGCCGACGGCCGGTATCGCTGGTTTCAAGGACGCATCCTCCCGTTGCGCGATCACAACAATCGCATCGTCCGCTGGTACAGCGTTCTTACCGACATCGATGACCTCAAGCGCGCCGAGGAGCAAGCGCGACGTAGCGAGGCATTTCTCGTCGAGGCGCAGCGCCTTAGTCGTACCGGCGGCTGGATGCACGACATCGCCTCCGGCACCGTGGTGACCTGGCCGGAGGGCAGCTCCGAGATGCTCCGCGTCTACGGGGCAGAACCAGGCGAGGACACCTCGGCTCCGGCATTCTGGTTCAACAGGATTCATCCCGAGGACCGTCAACGCGTGCTCGAGCTCTTCACTCGATGCGAAGTCGAGAAGACGGACTACCGGGCGGACTACCGCATCCTTCTTCCCGACGGGACCGTCAAGTACCAGCACTCCGTTGGCCATCCAGTCCTGAACGCATCGGGCGAGCTGGTGCAGTTCGTCGGGACGGCCATGGATACGACGGATCAGTGGCACGCGGAGGAGGCGCTCCGACAGACGCAGTCACGTCTGGCGCAGGCCGCGCAGATCGCTACCGTGGCGGAGCTCTCCGCCTCGATCGCCCATGAAGTGAATCAACCGCTCGCCGCCGTGGTGGCCAACGCTCACGCGTGCCTGCGGTGGCTGTCCGCAGAGCCGCCGAACCTCGCGAAGGCCGCCGAGTCCGCGGAGAGGATTGTTCGGGATGGCAAGGACGCGGGCGAGGTCGTGCGTCGCATCCGAGCGCTCTTCAGCCGCGCCGAATCCGAGAAGGTTGTACTCGATGTGAATGAGTTGATCGCCGAGGTTGTGCATCTTCTCGAGCGCGAGGCGGCGAAACGTCACGTCGGCGTGGCGACGCATTTCGCAGAGGATTTGCCGCCGGTCGTCGGCGATCGCGTCCAGTTGCAGCAACTGGTTCTCAATCTCCTGCTGAATGCAATCGAGTCGATGGATTCGGTACTCGACCGCCCGCGAACCATTTCCATTCACTCGAAACGGAGAAGCGGGAACGCCGCCCTGATCGAGATCACGGATTCCGGTGCCGGCCTGCGGGATCCCGACAGAGCCTTCGAAGCGTTCTTCAGCACAAAAGAGAATGGCATGGGAATGGGTCTGGCGATCTGCCGATCGATCATCGAGGAGCATGATGGCGAGTTGTGGGCCGCCTCCGACAAAGGGTCCGGTACGACCTTCAGTTTCACACTGCCGCTTCAGACGAGTCCTGCGCCATGAACGGCGAGAGTGCCATCGTCTTTGTCGTCGACGACGACTCCCGCGTCCGCGAAGCGCTGTCCGACCTTCTCTCCTCCATGGGACTGCGCGTGGCTGTCTTCGGCGCGGCGAAGGACTTTCTGGAATACGAAAAACCCGACGCTCCGGCATGCCTGGTTCTGGATCTGGAGCTTCCGGACGTCAACGGCCTCGAGCTGCAGCAGGAGTTAGCGACGAACGGGCCGCCGATCGTGTTCATTACAGGTCACGGCGATGTCCGTTCGTCCGTACGCGCGATGAAGGCGGGAGCGATCGAATTTCTGTCGAAGCCCTTTGGCGATGAGGAGTTGCTCCGGGCGATCGAAGCTGCGGTGGCGCTTGATCGAACAGCGCGGCAGAAGCGATCGGAACTCGTGGAGTTGCAGCGCCACTACGCACTGCTGACTCCAAGAGAGCGGGAAGTCCTTCCTTTCGTGGTGTCAGGCTTTCTGAACAAGCAGACTGCTGCCGATCTTGGCACCAGCGAGATCACCATCGGCGTTCATCGCGGTCAGATCATGCGGAAGATGGCCGCTCGATCGCTCGCCGAATTGGTCAGGATGGCCGACAAACTCGGCGTCGCCCGGCCGGTCTGAATAAACCTATAGTGGCAGCTCGCTCGGCGCCTCTCTATCTTCGAAGCATCGGAGGTGGAGCATGCAAGACGGAAGATTCCGAGATCGCGTTGCGATCGTCACCGGAGCAGGGAAAGGCATCGGTCAGGCGACCGCCATCGCCTTCTCTAAGCTCGGAGCCGCGGTCGTTTTGTGCGGCCAAAGCAAGGAACCTCTCCTCGAGACGTTGGCCCTTATCGAGCGCTTCGGCGGAAAGGCGGTGCCGATCGTCGGCGACGTCTCGAATGAGCACGTGGCGGAAGAGACCGTAGCGATGTCGTTGAAGGAGTTCGGGCGACTCGATTTCGCGGTCAACAACGCGGGCATCTCGCCGTGGACCGGCAATACGGTCGACTGCACCTTCGAGACGTGGCAGCGCGTCATCGGCGTGAATCTAACCGGGACGTGGCTGGGGATGAAGTATCAGATTCCAGCCATGTTGAAAACCGCCCGCGGCGGGGCGATCGTCAACATGACATCCGTCGCGGCGCTCCAGGTGTTCGAAGGCTATCCCGTCTACTCCGCGAGTAAATGGGGTGTCGTCGGACTCACCAAGGTGGCCGCACGGGAGTTTGCCTCGCAAGGACTGCGCGTCAATGCCATTGCACCGGGCTCGATCGACACGCCGCTCTTTAGCACCGTCGTCAACAGCACCCCGACTTCCAGGGCGGACTACGAGAAACAAACACCTATGGGCCGTATCGCCAAGTCCGAGGAGGTCGCCGCTGCCGCGACTTGGCTGTGCTCGGATGCCGCGTCGTACGTGACCGGCGCCGTCGTGCCGGTGGACGGAGGATTGACGCTATGAATGGCAAAACCATTTTCATCACCGGTGCTTCGTCCGGACTTGGACGAGCCACAGCGAAGCTGTTTTCTTCGCGAGGATGGACTGTCATTGCCACGATGCGTACCCCGGCGAAGGAGACAGAACTCGGGGCGCTTCCGGGTGTCGTGCTCTCTCCGCTCGACATCACGGATCCCCACCAGATCGAAGCCGCTGTCGCGCACGCTGTCGCAACCGGCGGAGTCGACGTGGTCTTCAACAACGCGGGCTATGGGATGGCCGGTCCACTGGAAGGTCTTTCGGACGAGCAGATCGTTCGTATCGTTACCACCAATCTCCTCGGTCCGATCCGGGTGACCAAGTCATTCGTGCCGCATTTCCGCGAGAAGAAGGCCGGTCTCTTCATCAATACGACCTCGATCGGCGGGTTGATGACGGTGCCGTTCAATTCGATGTATCACGCGACGAAGTGGGCACTCGAGGGCTGGAGCGAAAGCATGGCCTTCGAGCTGAACCAGCTCGGCATTGGACTCAAGATCCTCGAGCCGGGCGGCATGAAGACCGACTTCTTCACGCGCTCGTTCGATGTCGGCAGACATGCGGACTACGATGCCATGGCCGACAGGGTAATGAAGGTGATCACCGATCCGAAACGGATGGAGACCTACTCGAGTCCCGACCAGATCGCTGAAACGGTGTACGAGGCTGCCACCGACGGGAAGGACCAGCTTCGCTACACCGCCGGCGCCGACGCTAAGGCGACTTACGCGATGCGATTGCAAGTCGGTGATGAGGCGTTTGTCAAAGCGATTCAGCAGCAATTTTTTGGATGACCATCTGGACGCCGCATGCCGCACTGGGGAGACTCACGTCTTGAGCGGTCGCTGCCAATACCCGCGTTCGATGGAACGGCAGCTCAGCGGATCTCCAGTTTCAGATTTTGTGCGTGCGCCTTGCGCGGGCCGTCGTGTCGGATGGCTCTCGCACGTCGATCAACTGCTGGAAGACTGGTCCGAGCAGTTTGACCAGGATCGTTGGCGGACATTCGGTCAGCGCTGTGAGGCCGATCATCTGCCGCATGACTTGGACGCCCGCTACGATGGACAGCACCAGTGCGGCGCGCTCGGCCGCGTGCTCGCCGCGCAGGGCGGCCGTCAGCACCTTGTGGTGGTGAGCTTCGATCTGCTCCCGTCCGATTTTGGCGGCGGACGGGCTCGACGCCGAATGGAGCGTGATGCGGAACCCGTCGAGGGGCGAGCTTCCTCCAGCCGTCAGGTTGATGAGAGCAGCGGCGATGTCGTGGCCTGCGGTTGGTGACGCCACGATCTCCTCGGTGAGGATGGCCGGCCTCGACATGACGTCGGCCACGACCTCGGCGAACAACTGCTCCTTGGAACCGAAGTAGCGGTTCACCAGCATCGCTGTCACGCCTGCGCCTTCGGCGATCTCGCGTACGCCCGCGCCGTCATACCCCGCCCGGGCAAACGCCTGCCGCGCGGAGGTGAGGATTGCCGCTCGCGTGATCCCGGCGTTGCGTTGGCGAGCGGGAAGGGCCTGCTTCTTTGCCCGCTGCGTCGTCTTTAATCTACGGTTGTAGACTTTTGCCATGTTTCATAGTATACATCTGTAGACATGATGGAAGCGAGAGGAACTTTGATCGAATGAAAGGTTGGGAACGTCTATGAGTACAGTGCTGGTCACTGGCGGTTCGGGGTTCGTAGGAAGCCACGTCATTCTTCAGTTGCTGCATGCGGGACACGTCGTCCGCACCACGGTGCGTTCGCTGACGCGCGAGCAGAGTGTTCGCGCGATGTTGAGAGACGCCGGAGCCGACGCGAGTCAGCGTCTCACGTTCTTCGCCGCCGATCTGGAGCGTGACGACGGCTGGGCCGAGGCGGTGGCCGGATGTGACTATGTGATTCATGTCGCGTCGCCGATTCCAGCCGCGGCTCCGAAGACCGAGGACGATTTGATCGTGCCCGCGCGCGACGGGGTACTGCGTGTGCTCAAGGCAGCCCGTGACGCAAGAGTCAAACGGGTGGTGCTCACCTCATCGTGCGGTGCCGTCTATTACGGCCATCCGCCGCAGACGGAGCCGTTCGAAGAAACGAGCTGGACCAATATCCGCGGCGAGATGAGTGCCTACGTGCGATCGAAGGCCATCGCCGAGCGCGCCGCCTGGGACTTCATGGCCGCCGAGGGGGGTGCTCTCGAGCTCGCCGTCATCAATCCCGCCGGGATCTTTGGTCCGGTGCTCGGCGCAGACTTCTCGTCCTCGATCGATCTCGTGACCCGCCTCATGAAGGGAATGCCCGGCTGCCCGCGGCTCTACTTCGGCGTCGTCGACGTGCGCGACGTAGCCGATCTCCATGTGCGCGCAATGACTAATCCGGCGGCGAAGGGTGAGCGATTCATCGCCGTCTCGGGCGGAGTCATGTCGATGCTCGACATCGCCACGCTTCTCAAAGCGCGCCTGGGAGACGCGGCGCAGAAGGTCCCAACGCGGCAATTGCCGAACTGGCTCGTACGGTTCGTCGCATTGTTCGATTCCACCATGCGGCCGCTGGTACCGTTGCTCGACAACAAGCGCCACGCGACGAGCGCGAAGGCCGAGCACGTACTCGGATGGAAACCTCGCTCGCGGGAAGACGCGATCGTCGCCACCGCCGAGAGTCTCATGAAGTTCGGAATCGTGGGGACGACCGCCCGCTAGGACAAGTGCGAAGTAGTAGCAGACCGGTGGAGCGTTTGAGACGAGGGACGAATGGACCGGTGCGGTCTCACTGCTCCCGGTCGGAGAATCCCGAGACGTTCTGGATCGATGAGGCATGCTCTCGAACCGCACCAATCAATCGCCGATGTGGATCAGATCCTCCGATCCATTTCTGCCTTTATGGTATGCGTACGGGTTGGGTAGGCAATTGTTAATACCCTCACAAGCTGTTGCCAACTCGTCGGGTCGACGTGCATCATGAAGAATCGATCAACCGCGAGATGCTCCCGCCCGACCGCGGCAACGAGCTCTCCAACCGTCTGCGGCGTGAAGTATTCGGTGTCAGAATTTTTCTGGCATAGGTCACTTCCATACAAGAGCCGGTGCTCAGGAAAGTACGCGAGCATTTGCCGCTCGCTGGTTGCGCCTCTCGACGGATACAATTCGATGAGATTGCTCCCATCGCCCAGCGTAGTTCTTGTCGACACAAAGTGAAACAGCGGCTTGCGGGGAGCGTGCGATAGTGTGTCCGGCTTGCTCGTACGGCGATCTCCGATCACGCGCTCCAGGATTTGGCGGTTCAGGTCGAGCGCATACACTGGGATATCTCGTGCGACGTACTCCCGAATGCCCGCCAGATGCGGCCATGAGTCGGATGTCGTGATTACCGCCTTAATGGGAACACCCGGAAAGCGCCGCCCTGCTTCGTCGATGACCTTGGCCGAATATCCTGACGAGATGGGCGCCTCGATGACTACTACGCCATCGCTCTGTCTCACGAGCGTAACGTTCCAACTTCCAGGGATGAAAACCACACCCGGCGCGATTTCGAACGCGGGCCGTTTCGTAAATCCGAGTGGCAACGATTCCAAGTCGCCCGACTGTGCGTTCGTCGGAGCTTGCATGCGCACGCCATCAGGAATGACAAATCCCAACTCATCAATGGCTCCGTCCAAGGCAAGTCTTGAGATCACCAGCACCCGGTCCTGCAGACCGTTGCGCTCGACGTTCCATTGCATCGGATAGTGAACTCCACCTCTCTCCAAGGCCCAGGAGCTGTACCACGTGCGCATCGTCACGTCACCAAGGTAACTCCAATACCCACCGTGTGCGGATGCTCCGGACGTTTCGACCATCGTCGGCAGCAGGGTGTTTGCGTTCAGGTAAACTCGAACTGGCGCTCCCTTGAAATCGAACGAAACAACATGATGAACGATCCCATGCAATTTCGTATCGGGCTCCCGGTGAAGGGTTGGCGAATCGAGCGCTGTCAGTAAAACGCGCTCGGGACTTAACGCCAACGACTCCTGCATTTGCTGCACGAGGCGTGCGCTCGCGGCGCTTGTATTCGCGCCGGCCTTTCGCATGCCCACGCCGCCCGCAAGCACGAGAGTGTCCGAGGTTTCCGGTAACGGCGGCACCTGGAAACTGAGCGTGCGACGGAAGCGGTTGCCGGCCAGATCATGCAATTCAGTGACACGGTCGAATTCAATTACATAGGGACCTTCCGGCCGTTCCGATTGTTCGACCATGTCTCGATAGCCGACCGCGTCAAACAATACATTGCGCAATGAGTGAAGCGCTTCCTCGCCACCTTGTGCTTTGATCGCTGCGCGCACGATCGCCTCTGCCTGATGATCGGCGGCAACCGCGACGGCGGTCACGGGAAGGGCGACTGCAATCGTTATCAATGAAAGCCGGATGAGCCTCGGGATGCCGGTCAGTCGCTTGTTCATGGATTCGCTCGCGGGGTTGCCGTTCGTTGCTTTTCCACGCGGCGAATCGTCATCGTTTCGCGTATTACGTCGCCGTCCGCACGCGCGGCGAGCGTTGTTAACCATGTCTGACCGTCGCGATCCTCCTGAACGAAGACGCGTTTTCCATTGATACTGTCGCGGAGTGTCCAGCCGTTTGCAGTGATTTGTTTGGTACCGTAGTCTAGAAAATCGTTTGCCGGCATATTGGCCTGAAGCAGTCCTGACATTTCCCACTGGGTCGTGTCGCCATGGCTGACGAGCTTCTTCCATTTCGAGTCCGCCGGGCAGGGTGATATCTGGCAGGTGGATATCCGCGAGGGAGGCTCGGGTCCAATGCGAATCCGGTTCCCATCTGTATTCGATGCCGCGAGCGACGTCCTCGGCGCGCGTTCGTCCGTATTCGCGTTCGATTACGTGCAGAGCACCGTCGATACCGGCGGACAGACCGGCGGTAGTGATCATTTTTCCGTTGTCCACGACGCGCTCACGAACGACGCGGGTTTTTGGCGCGGCGACGGCCAGCGCGTCAATCAGACTGGCCGTGGTGGTGGCCCTCATATTGTCCAACAGCCCCGCCTTGCCGAGAATGAACGCTCCATTGCAGACGGACATCACATAGCGCGCGCCGTTCGCGCGCTCACGGATCCAGGACAGGACACGATCGTCCTTCAGCATCTTGTTCACGCCACCGCCTGGAACGAAGATCAGGTCCGCCTCCGGGGCGTGCTCCAGGTCGTAGTCGGGGCGAACGTGCAGGCCGAATACGGTTGTGACCGAATCGGGCGAGGGTCCAACCGTGAATACCAGCGCGCCGGCCTGGCCGAGAACCTCAATCGGAGCCGTGAAATCGATGTCTTCGGCGTTATCGAAGATGAGAACGGCGACGCGGAAGCGCCCCTCCTTTTCGACCAGCTCCATACCGCATATGGGACAGGTTCCCGGTTTTTCGAACTCCTGGGCATGTTCAGGCATTGGGCATACCCAGACTTTGCCGGAGTTCGATGCTCCGGCGAAGACCGCGGTGGCGGAAGCGAAGAGCAGCAGCGCGAGGAGGGTTCTTGCGATCGATTTCATTGTTATTCTCCTTGGATCTTATTTGGACGATCCGCTCAGCTTTTTTAATGCTTCAATGCCACCGTGGTTGGCCGGGTTCAGTTCTATGGATTTTCGATAGTTTTCGATCGCCAGTTTCCTGTTGCCGGCGCGCGCGTACAGTTCTCCGAGGCTGTCGTAAGCGTTCCAATAACGCGGGTAGGTCTCAACCTCGGCCTGCAGCACGCGGATGGCACCGGCAACCTCGTTGGAGTTGAGAAGAGAGTAGGCAAGCCCGATCAGAGACTCGGCATCGACGGCGAATCGCCCATCGTTTCTGCTCTTCAGTTGCGAGTAGGCCTTCAGTGCTGCAGCGATGCCATGGGCGCGCTCAATCAGGCGCAGAGTGGCGGCGGCTTCGACTTGGGGCCGGTCGGGCGGTTCGTATTCTTTCCAACCATACTGTCGAGCGACGTTGCCGATGATGTAGTCGCCAATGAGGATGCCGTTTTCCGAATTCGCCATGACGACGACCCCTTGGCCGGAATCACCGAACATAACGAGCATGGCCTGAAAGCCTTCATCGTCTCCGATGTGACCGAAAAGATCCGGCCTAGTGGCGTCGCCCAGAAAGAAACCGAGGCCCATTCGATCGACATGGTTCGGATTGCCTAGTGCCAGCTCGCGGACGGCGCTGACTTGCGGCGTGAGCATCGCGCGCGCGGTCGCCTTGGAGAGGATGCGGTTCGAGCGGGCGCGTTTCGATAAGGCGATCTCGATCGCGAACCGAGCCAGATCCGTCGGTGTCGTCCACAATCCGGCCGCGGCCATCTCCGGATAGACGTGCCATCGTCCAGGCACGATTCTGCCCGATCGATCGGTGCCGCTGGCGGCATGCGCGGCGCGATCGGCTGAAAGCGGCTGCGCATACGTGCTATCCCTCATCCCAATCTTGTCAAAGACGAGATCGCGCATCAGCTCCGGAAACGGTCTGCCGGTCACGTCGATCATGAGTTGCTGTTCGATGACCACGCCTCCGCCGGAATAACGCCATGCCGTTCCCGGCGTGCTCGTCACCCGCACCGCCTCGGTATTGGCCGGCTTTTCACCGTTCAGAATCTGTGGCAGCGTAGGCAGAAGTTCGCCAACCTGGTATCCAGGAAAGAAATGACCGTTCAGCCCCGCGGTGTGGCTGAGGATTCGGCGCAGCGTCACCTTCTCGCGCGCGGTAAATTCGTTCTCAGGCACCTTCCAGCTGCGGAGCTTCCGGTTTACGTCTTCATCGAGCGAGAGCTTTCCCTGCTGGACAAGGACCATTGCGCCGGTAGCGGCCGGTGTTTTTGCGATCGATCCGGCCAGGAACAGCGTGTGAGGCGTGACCGCAACCGATCCGCCTGCCTCTGTAACCCCGTATCCCTTCGCCCACACAATCCTGAATCCGTCGATGACCGCGATGCTCAGGGCGGGAACCTTGTAGAGCCGCATCAGAGCGTCGATCGATAGGCGCATTGGCGCAGTCCCGTCTAACGAGACCGGTATGGCCTGGCTCTCGATTCTCCGGATGCGGGCGGGATCTTCCGCGGCTGCAGAAGTGGCGAACAGCAGGCCAACAAACACAATCGTCGAACGCTTCATGGGCCGGATCGTCCATCAGTAACCGGCTGATCGCAGCGGATATGCAGCGAGGTGGATTCCCGACGCAGCCAACGGGACGATGGTGCCGCCGAACAAGTGCTCAGAGCAGTGTTTGCCAACCTCACACTGTAGCCAACGTGTGGGGATGAAAGGAGCTCCAGTCGAACCAGGAGCGCTCAGCCACGCGATTCTCGGCGTCCAAGTCGGCGAACGGGATCCTGAATATCCGTGGCGGGTCCATCGGGCTGATCGATCGGCCGCCGGTTCCCCCGCGCGAGGTATTCGTGCGAGAGCAGATCGCGCGATTTGTACTGGTCCTTCCCCTCGTAACCCTCGCTCCGTCGTCTACACTGGGAGCAGTCACATTCAGGCAACGCATCGTGAGTCTCGACATCCATAGTGCAGTCACACTCTCGGCGGTGCTCGCGCTGCTGATGGGGATCAGCCTGCGTTATGTCCTGCCCGACTATCCCGCTACGCTGTGGCCGAGCATCCGCCTCTGGTTCTTCGGCACCTTCCTTCAGCCACTCGGCTGGGTTTTGTACGGCCTGCGCGGCGAAGTCCCCGATCTCGTCGCGATCGTGCTGTCCAATGTGGTCCTGAGCCTCGCCTTCGCGAAACTGTTCCAGGCCTTGCGCTCGTTTGTCTCGCGTCCAGCCAGCGCGATCCTTGTTTACGCGCCGGTCGTAGTCGTCGGGCTGGCAGAGATCGCGTTTACCTATGTGTTTCCGAGCATTCGCATGCGCGTGGTCAGTGTCTCGCCTCTGATCGCCTTCCAGTTCGCGGCTTGCGCGGCGACGATGCTGCTCGGGTCGCCGCCGCGAAGGCGCAGTTACGTCCTCACCGGCGTGTCATTTGCGTTGTCGGCGGGTGTGCTACTTCTTCGAACACTATACGAAGGGCTGCGCAGTGGAACACTGCCATCCCCATTCATCGCGTCGCCGATGCAGACCGCGGTGTTCGCGGTCGGGACGTTTCTCCCCGCGATCAGCACCTTCGGTTTTGTACTGTTGTGCAATGACCGGCTCAACCTCGAGCTGGTACGGCAGGCCACCATCGATCCGCTCACGGGCATCAGCAACCGGCGCGCCCTCGGCGAGGAGTGCGGGCGCGTGATTGCCACCGCGCGCCGCCGTGGACACCGGCTTGCCGTCCTGCTGGTGGACGTCGATCACTTCAAAGTCATCAACGACGACTACGGTCACGCCTCGGGCGACTCTGTTCTGCAGATGCTGGTCGGCGTACTGCGGTCCGAGCTTCGCCCGGAGGATTCCTTCGGCAGGCTTGGCGGCGACGAATTCGCGGTGGTGTTGCCCGCCGTCGATGAGACCGCCGCGCGCGTGGTCGCGGAACGGCTGAGGCAGGCGGTCGAGAGAACGGAGTTTGTGATCCAGGGCAGTGCGACCCGCCTGCACGTCTCCATCGGATTCGCACTGTCGGGACCTGGCGACGATGACTTCGACGCCTTGCTCCGCCGCGCGGATCTGGCCATGTACGCCGCCAAGCGAGCCGGACGCAACCTCATCGTAGGCCCCCTTGAGCAGCCGGCGCAGCAAGCTTCACACGCGGACGCCGGGGAGCGAACGTGATTCACCCTCACCCTCAGCACCGACCACATGCCGGAAGTGAGGTTCAGATCGCGGGTTGACTACCGAGGGGCGCGACTCAATCGACGGTGCGTGGATCACACTGGATCACCACTTCGCCCGGCAGCTTCGACTGGTTGCGGCGCGAGGCGCTGCCAATCGAAGGTGACCCCCAGAGTTGCCTATGGCTCGTGAGATTGATTGGACATACCGGGTTTCAGAGTGTGCGTGCTCCGCGTGGCCGATAGCGGGCCCGGGCCACCTTTTCGATCCTGCCGTCGCGTGACATGCGCGACATGAGCACTCGGAGGTTCCCCACATCCGCGAAGGAGCGGATGCCGAGGATGTCGGCGACGTCGCTCGGGGCCAGGGGATGATCTTTGTTTCGTAGCAGGACGGCGATGATCTGTTCGGCCATCGTTCCCGCGATCGGCGGAAGACGCTGCCCTTCGACGGTCGAGCTGAGCTCGTTGACGCAGGCCTCGATCTGTTGCTGCAACGCGGCACGCTCGGCATCGAGAGCCACCGCGCGCTGACGGAGCTGATGGAGCCTCTGTGAGACCTCGAGGATGGGATCGACGGCGTGACTCATGACTTCAATAATATCACAAGTGGTCGTTTACATGTCATTAATGACCTGATCAAGGTCACTAGTGACCTGTACTGATACATCGATGATATTTTCAATTGTGCACTTGACCTGATACGATGCATCCTCTATCGCTACTAAAGTCATATGTGACTTTCAAAATATCATGAATGACTGTTTACAGGTTACGAATGACCTGTTAAAGGTTATGAATAACCTGTATACTGTCACACATACAATGAATCATGTCACACGTGCGGTTCGAGGGCCGGGCCCGCACGAGGCGCCTCGGAGGCGTCACTCATCCTGACGGTCAACGTATCGCGGTTCGTCCGTCTTCGGGGTGTGGTCCCGATCGTCCGCACGAGCCTTCGATCCCGTCTGTGCGGAAGTGTCGACCTCGCTGACGCGCTCATGCAAGGCGCGTACGCCGGTCGCGAGCTCTGTCAGCTCCTCGCGCATACGAGCGGTCTCAGCGACGATCCGTTCCTGGGCAGCGCTCTGTTGCTGGAGCATCGCCGCGTGCGAGGCCGTCTCATTGCGCGACTCGCGCCGAAGCATGCGCATTGTGCCAAGGAGTGCACGATCGATGGCGAGTTGCTGCACCCAATAGACGCGGATGCAGCGGAGCACCAGACTGCGCAACGGCGTCACGAGGCGCTGCATCCGCGACGGGAGGTTCGGCCGGGGCGACCCGAGGAGCGACTCCACGGCCATCGCCTCGGATTCAAAGAGACCATCCGGCTCCGTTGATGACGGCTGCATCGGTTCGATTATCCCATCGGCCGGCCGCGCGAACGCGGTGGTCTGGCGGCTCTGCTCCAGCAGGTGGCGCAGCAGCGGCCCGCGTGCCGACGGTCCGTGGAGCGCCTCGATATCGTCGCGCGCGCGGGCACCCACGGCTGCCGCGCTGTCGCGGTCGGCGTAGACGTGCGCCATCTGCTCCGCGGCGGCGGCGACATCAGGATCGGCCCAGCGCGAGTGGGAGGGATACGGCGGTGCGTTGCCGCCAACCTCGACGATCCGCGCGGGCACCGGAAAGCTGTTCGACTCGTTCGCAAACTCGAGCGTCGACGAGTAGGCCGTGCTGATGACCGGCTTGCCGAGGGCCATTGCTTCCGCGACCGTCAAACCGAAACCCTCCGAGCGATGCAGGGAAACGTAGCAGTCGCAGGCATCGAGCATCGAAAAGTAGTCGTCGCTGGTGAGGTACCCATCGCGGATGACGATGTTCGCGCAACATGCAACGGCGGCGCGCAGCGCTTCGTCTTCCGCCGCGTGCCGCTCGGCATTGGTGGTCTTGATGTAGAGCACGACGCCGTCGCGATCGGGGAAAGCCTGGCGAAATGCGGCCACGGCCGCGAGCGGGTTTTTTCGGTGGAACACGCTGTCGTAATCGAAGCAGACGAGAAACAGGAAGCCCTCCGGCATCCCGATCTCGGCGCGCGTGCGCCGTCGTACCGCCGGCACTACGACGGGCAGCGGGAACGCGCGGACCGGTTTGGTGAGGCTACGGGCCAGTGCCGCGGCAGTGAAGCTGCTGATGCCCCAGACCTCGTCGAGATGACGCTCACTCACGGCCATGGCGGAAGGAAGATCCTCGACTTCCCACGCCCAGAGACCGATGTTGCGCGCGGCGGGCAGCAGTTGCCCACGCATGCTCTCGAAGAACAGCGGCACCTGGTCGGCGTTGACGCAGATCAGGTTCGTGTCGAACGAGGGAGCAACGGTGCCGAGATCGTGGAACTGGCGTTGCTGCCGGCTGATCGTGCGCGTAAACGGCACGACCGCGTAAGGAATCCCTTCCGCGGCGAGCGCGGCCACCACAGCGCGGATGATCTGCCCGGTGCCGCTCTCGGCGAATGCATAGCCGTACACGTTGACTCCCGGGGGCAGCGATCTGCCGTGCGTGGCCGGCGTCCCGCCCTCACCATTCCTGGACGGAATGAGTCGCGGAGGAATGTCGTGCTCGCGAAGGCCCTGTGTCCGCACCCAGTCGAGGAATCGCTCCGCGTCGGCGGACTCGATCCGGGGAAAGGCGATGCGCAGGTCCGCCCGTTCGCTCCAGATCTCGCCGACATAGGAGGGGACACCGGGCGCGTGGGGTGAGGGCCGCAGCAGGCGTTGGACGACGTCGCCGGCTCCATCGGACGAGAACGGATTCGGAAACGACGGCTCGCGCCCGCCCGCTTCGTCCTCGAGATAGGTGCGGCGGAGCACTCTGCGCGCCCGGGCGTCGAGAGGGAGTCCGCCGGCGGTCGAGAAGCCGTACGGCAGTGACCAGCAGTTGGCGAAGCCGGCCTCCTCCAGCGCGGCGGCGTAGCGCTCGCAGAGCTCGGCGAGGAGTGGGTTGTCGCTCAGCCGGATGCGAAGCGACGCATCCTGATGCTTCGAGATAAGGTGCGGCGCGCGGGGTGAAAAGCCGCTGAAGTGGAAGAAGCGCAGCGGCCGGCTATTTACAAGAATGCGGTCGCCGCCGCGCGTCAAGACGCGATGCGGCAGATTCCAGTAGGCGACGTTGTATCCGGGATCTTTGAGGATTCCGGGCTCGAAGAGCGCCGGCGCGAAATCGATCCAGCGCTGGTCGACGAACAGTCCCATGGCCGGGTCGATCAGGCAATCGCGCCGCAGACGCTCGCGCCACCACGGGAGAAAAGTCTTCGCCTCCTCGGCGGAGAGCGCGAGAAAGCCGAGGTTGTAGATGCCCGCCAGGAGCAGATAGCGTTCGTCCGGCGACTTGCCATCCCGCGGCAGCGGCTCGGTGACGTGAGGCGTGAGGAGCACCCCGTGCTTTCGCGTCAACGGCTCGAGAGGTCCGAGAGAGTCGAAGACCTCGATGTCGGGATCGAGATAGATCGCCACCGACGCGCCGCGGCCGAAGAGATGCGCGAACACCCACGGCTTCACCGCCGTGGCCAGCTCCGTGACGTCATAGATCGCGGCCATCGTGTAGAAATCCGAGGGCGGATCGAACGGAAGCTCGTCCGCGTGAATGATCTCGAACGACGGCTCGGGAAAAATGGTGCGATGCGGATCGTCGAGAACGACAACGTGCAGGCGAGCAGCGGGATTGTGGTGTGCGAGACTGGCAGCAAGCACGCGTGCATAGGCGAGATAGTTGCGTGCGACGATCGTGAACACCTGCGTCGCATTCGTCAGGGGAGCCTCTGAAGACTCGACAGACGCGCCAGGTTCGCCGGCGCGTTGCAGGTTTCGTAGCGCTGCCAGCTCCTCGTCGCGAGCCTGCAGTACGAACTTGACCGAGGCCAGCTCGGTATCGCGTGCGGCCACGATCTCCTGCAGCGCAGCGGTCTGTTTGTGCGTGCCGAGGGCCAGACGATCGATCTCCGTCTGAATGCTGTCGCGGGAAGCCCGCAACGCCGCGGCGTCGTCGAAGAGCTGGCGTCGCTCGACGTGACCGGCAATGAGGATCTCCGCGGCGTGCTCGGACACGAGATCGCGGTGCTTGTCGTAGAGGCGCCGCAGCGTCGATGGATAGTCGGTCCGGCGCAGGAACCGCTGGTGCAGCGAGTCGGGACGGATGCGGTACTCGAACGTAACCCGCGGAAGGTGAAGGAATCGCCAGCCGTGCTCCGCGACCGAGAGCCAGAAGTCCCAGTCCTCCCAGTCGGTGAAGGCGACGTCGTAGCCGTTGCAATCGCTCCAGACGTTGCGACGCACCACGGCACAGGCGTCGATGTAATTGCTCCAGAGCAGCCGCGGCAGGTCGAGCTCCGGCACGGCAACGTCGCCGCTCCGCGCACCGAACTCGCGGCGATCGCCGTAGACCACGCCCGCGGCGGGATCGGCATCGAGCAGCGCCACAGCCTCCGCGGCGAAGCCTGGCAAGAGACGGTTATCGGCGTCGAGCGGGAGGAGGTAGTCGCCGTGGGATGCGGCGATCCCCAGGTTGCGGGCCGCAGAGAGACCGGAATGCGGCTGTTCGAGCACGTGATGCCCCGCTTCGCGAAGCGCGGCGAGCACCTCAATGGTGCGAGGCTGCGTCGAGCCGTCGTCGACGACGATCAGCTCCGCCGCGGGGGCGTTGCGCTCCACGCTGGCCACGGCTTCGATCAGATAGTCGCCGTCGTCGTGGCAGGGAATGATGACGGAGAGACGCGGTCGCACCGCGGGTCGCCGCGCCTCTGTGGGCGAGGCCGCGTCCCATCTGCGATCGTTGCCGAGGTCCGCGGCATCGTCGAGCGCGCCGAGGAGATCCATCGCCTCGGTGTTCGTGTATCGCCACAGGCGCGGCAGCGGATCGTCATCGGGTAGCGAGACGAACGAGTCCTCCGTGCGCAGAGTGGCGAGCGTCTCAGCGCCGGCCTCTATGCCGAAACGCCGGCGCACCGCGGCGGCGAAAGCCTCGGGGTCGCGCATCAGGCGATTGGTGCTGACGAGCAGAGTTCGGTCCCGGTTGCGCCGATGAAAATTGAGGATGCGGCGGTTGTACTGCGTCCAGATGCATGCCGGGTAGCTCGGATGGGTGAGCCAGACGCCGGCGCCGGTCCGCAGCATCGAATCGGAGACTTCCCAGGGATGGCGATAGAGGAGAAGAAAGCGGGCCTCCTGCCCGAGCAAGTCGTCCCAGAAGTCGAGCAGCATCGAGGTGCGCGGATCTTTCCATCCCCACGGACGACCGGCGCGGTCGCGCGCGGCAATGAGCGTCGCCGCCGCGTTGCGGTGTGCCGGCAGTTGTCCGGCGTCGAAGGTCCCGCTCTCCGTCCATCCCCAGTCGCGATGTCCGTCCTCCGGCGGAGTGCACGCCACGAGAATGCGGCGGTTGAGCTCCAGGAAGTCGACGTCCTCGAAGTAACCGGCCGGATTTCCGCTGTCGGCTGGCAGCAACCGGTCGCCCATCCGGACGTTCCATGCCGCGAGCAGCGAGGCGACAAACGAAGTCCCCGACCGATGCATGCCGGTAACGATCAATCGAAGGGGAGGACTCATCGGTGGGTCTGTTTTCGCTGGCTCACGGAGCGATGGGGCCATTTAGATCGGGAGCTGATGCACTTCCGGCGTTATGCGGCCGATTCAAGGCTTTCGTGAATGATTCGTGGATGACGAGCCGCGATTCGCAATAACGCAAGCGCTGGTCCGTCCGGACGCCGGCGACCCTGCTCCCAGTTTCGAAGGGTATGCACGCTGATACCCATCGCCAGGGCGAACTGTGTTTGGGTCAGTCCGACGAATCGCCGAAGTGCGGACACGTCTGCCCCCGATTCAAACCGGCCTAGCATCAGCCGCTTGCGTACACGTGAGGGGATGGCTCCAGCCAATTGTTGAGCCGTTAACTCAGCCATTTCGGTCATCTCATATTTCCCAGGTATGTGCGGTAGAGCACTTGCTCCGTTTCTGTCGCCCAACGAGCGCCGATGATACGCGCGGTTTCCTCGTCTCGCTCGGTCCAGACGACCAGCACCAGCCCCCGTCGAATGGGACCGATCGCGATAAAACGATCCTCTGTAACAGAATGCTCGTGGTCGAAGATCTCAAGATAGTTGACACCGGGCCGAAACAGTTCACTGGCTTCTTCGAAGCTGATTCCATGTTTTCGTTTATTGGTGGCATTCTTCGCGTCATCCCATGTGACCCTCACTTCGACAGTCTAAGCTGCTGACTCGCTAAGTCAATGGCTTAGACCTGGCGCCCGAACACCGCGGACTCTCTGCCGTAGCTCGCCTCTTTCTTGCGCGCTGTAGTAGTCTCTGGTTTCGTCGCTTTGACCCTCGCAGAGAGCGAGGATGACGACGAAATCCGCTGAATGAGAACGACTCCATGACACCGCCCGCCGGTGGGCAACCTGACGCTCATCCCGAGGTCGAGGCAGGCAATCGGGAGCGACTGTGGACGAGCCTTCTTATCGGGCTGTGCTGCCTGCTGGTCTACAACGCCAACCTCCGGGCGATCAGTGCAGGCGACACGTATCCCGCGCGATACCTGCCATTCGCGATCCTGCAGTACCACACCATCTTTCTCGATCCGGTGGCGAAAGTCGCTGCGCAGGGGCGGGCCGATGGGGCGTTCTGGATGCTGCCCCGACCAAACGGTCACATCATGTCGATGTACCCGGTGATCGCGCCGGTGCTCGTTGCGCCGCTCTACCTTCCCGCTGTTGGTTACCTTCACGTTCGGGGTTGGACGGATGCGCGACTGGATTACGTCGCGAAAGTCATGGAGAAGCTCTCCGCCTCATTCCTGGCGGCGCTCTCCGCCGCGCTCATCTACCTGCTGCTGCGACGGCGGGCGACCGCCCCCATCGCACTGCTGCTCACCCTCGCTTACGCCTTCGGCACCACCACCTGGGTGATCAGCAGCCAGGCCTTGTGGCAACAAGGGATGGCCGAGCTGCTGGTGATCGGTGCTCTGCTGTTTCTCACCGCACCGTGCACCGTTCCACGGACGCTTGCGGCGGGGTTGCTGCTGGGGCTTGTCGCCGGCAACCGCCCACCGGATGTCATCCTGGCGATGGCGCTCGGGGCTTTCGGACTCTTCTGGGCAGGCCGGCGCCGTGCTCCTCTGCTCGCTGCGGCCGCGGCCCTGCCGATGGTCGTGGTGCTGCTCTACAACTTCCATGTGGCCGGAAATGTCGGCGGCGGTTATGGGCTGATCGGCAAGGCCCGCTTCTTCGGGCACGATCTGCTTCCCGGGGTGGCCGGATTGCTGGTCAGCCCGACGCGGGGGCTCCTGGTCTTCTCACCCTTTCTGCTTTTTCTGGTTCTGGCCTGGCGATATCGGCCGCGCGGCCGCGAAGAGCATCTCCTCACCCTGGCCATGAGCATTGGCGTGGTCATCGAGTTCCTGCTCTACGCCAAAGCCGACTGGCGGGGCGGCCTCTCCTGGGGACCGCGCTACATGACCGATCTCCTGCCACTCCTCATCTGGATGCTGGTACCGGTGGTCACGGCACTGCGCGGCATCGGACGGGCGTGCTTCCTGCTAGCGGTTGGCGTTGCCATCGCCATCGAAGCCATCGGCGCCTTCTCGTACACCCCCTCGCTCGACCTCCCGATCTACGCCGCTGACCGCGGTGCGGAAAAGCACGATATGAAGGCCGCATGGAGTTGGCGGAACGCCCCCTTCCTCACCTCGTTGCAACACGGCCTCGAGCCGGCGGAGCTGACGGTTCAGATGCGCGGGAGTTTCGACGCCATCGAGAGCGGCGGCCGCGCGACGACCCTCGTCACCGCCGGCCAGGCCGCCGTCGTCACAGGCTGGGCACTCGCCGGGGACGCGACGCCTTCGCAGGTGGCCATCACGATCGACGGCCGGCAGACCATCGCCACCAGCGCCTTTTTCGACCGGCCCGACGTCCGCCGAACGCTGCACACGGCCAGTCCCGCCGGTTGGCGCATTCCGCTCGACACGGCCGGCCTCGCTCCCGGCGAGCACCGTTTGACCGCCTTCGCCTGGGCCTTCGGGAAGGGCGAGGGACAATACCTTGAGGAGCGCACGCTGACCGTCCGGGCGATACCGGCGGCGGGCGTCGCCGCTCCGCAAGCCGGAGCCGGGCGCGGCACAGCGGGGGAAGCGAACGGGCCCGCCGACCTCGCCGCGGATTTCAGGACGGCTGCAGCACGAATTCGCGAGCACCAGCAGGCGCCGGGGTTCTGGCTCACTGCCTACACCAGCGAGCCGCGCTTTCATGAGCCAGGTCCGGAGATGAACACTTTCCTGACCGCTTTTCTCGTCGAACTGCTCAATCCTATGGCAGGCACCAGCGGTCTCGAAGACAACCTGCAGCGCGCCCGGCGACACCTCACCAGTCAGATCGAATCCGGCGGACTAGTGCGCTATCACGGCCTGCCCGATGGTCCTGGAATCGGGACACTTGGGTGCATCATCACACCCGATACCGACGACACAGCTCTCATCTGGCGGGTCGCTCCCGGCAGTGACCGCCAGCTGACAGCCGCAGTGGCGACCATGGATCGGTATCGCACGGGCGAGGGCCTCTACCGCACGTATCTCGCACAACGGGAAGCCTACCAGTGCCTCGATCCGGGCACCGATCCGAACCCTGCCGACACTGTCGTCCAGATGAACCTGCTCTTGCTCCTTCTCAAAGAACGGCCGCCGGCCGGTCGTGCCCTTTGTGAAGCTCTTCGCCCTCTCATCAACGAGGATCGGATGTGGGTCTACTATCGAAAGACGCCGCTGATCCCGATCCTGCGCCTCCCTGACCTCCGCCGCGCCGGCTGCGCGCTGGAGCTGCCCGAGTCGCGGATGCGCACGGACGTTCCGGGGCAGCAGATCTGGGTGTCCGTCGTCCGGCTGCTGGCGGGCAGGATGACTTCCGTAGGAGCACCGCCCGACCCAGTGCTCATCCGAGCGGTGCTTCGCGAGCTCGCCAGGGACGACTTTGCTCTAATCCGAATGAATCCGCCGCTCCTCTATCATAACGACGTCACCGCGACGGTCTCCAGATACTATTGGTCCGAGGATGCCGGGTACGCGCTCTGGCTGAGGCTCTATGACGACTATGAACACCTCGGCTATTCCCACGGCGGCTAAAGCCTCTGCGCTTCGCTATCTCTCCTGCCTGCGCCCGCAAGACATCCTCGTTCTCCAGGGCCCGCCCCTGCTCGGCGCCGCATTCGCGATCCGCCATCCCGGAGTGCGGGACCTCGCTCCACTGGCGACTCTCATGGTCGCCAACGTCTTGCTGGTGTCGCACATCTTCATGCTCAATGACTGGGCCGGCCTGACCACCGATCTCGCCGACCCGAACAAGGCGGCCCGTGTCTTCACGGCCAGAGGTATCGGGCGCAGGGAGATGGGAGTCCTGACGGCGGCCCTGCTGGTCCTCAGTCTTCTTCTCTTCAGCCGTCTCGGTCCGATCACGCTCGGTCTCTCGATGGCAATTGCCACACTGAGCGCCTTCTACTCCTTCCCCCGCTTCCATTGGAAAGGCAGACCGCTCCTCAACTCAGTGGCCCATCTGTCCGGCGGTATCCTGCACTTTCTCCTCGGCTACTCCCTGGGCCATGTCATCGACGGCCGCGGCGTTGCCATCGCCACCTTCTTCGCCCTGATCTTCGTCGCCGGCCACCTGACCCAGGAGGTCCGCGACCATGAGGGTGACACGGTGAATGCCATCCGGACCAACGCGGTAATCTTCGGCCAGCGCCGTACGTTTGCCGCTAGTCTGGTCCTTTTCACCCTGGCCCAACTCCTCCTGCTCCTGCTGGCCCTCATAGGGGTACTTCCGCGTCCGCTCGCGGCCGTGGTGGCCATCTATCCCGTTCAACTCTACTGGTCGATCAAGACTCTCGGCGAAAGCCTCACATACGCGAGCGTCAGCCGTTTGCAGACACGGTACCGCGTGCTGTACGCCGTCATCGGCCTGGCAATGGTGGCCGCGCTTGCAGTGCGCCGATGACGATTCCCCTTGTTATCAATGTCGCCAGCTCAACGCGAGTAGCGCGTCATCACGTCGACCGGTGATTCATCGCACTGCCCATGGACCCGTCGAAACTTAGTGCAGCTTCCCGGAAATGAGTGTCCGGTCCGCGGGTGACCGTCTGGCCAGCTTCGCCGGCTCAAATCGGTCAGCGCCGAATAGACACTCTCTTCCGGGGAACCGTACTTAGTTTCAAAAGTCAAAGGTGATACGGATGGATGTGGAGCCAGCAGGGACAGTGTTCCATCCAGGACTCCCGGTGGATCAGTCAATTAATTTCACTTGACGAACTGAAAGCAAGACGCCTATCGTGCATTACTTTTCCGTCCGGTCGTAAACGAGAATCCGCCCCCGGTAATCAGACAAAGAGGAGTCAATTGTGAAATCGATCGCTACTGCTTTGTTCGTTGTATTGCTGACGGCAGCCACGGCATCGGCGCAGTGCACGTGGGTTAGCCAGACATCTCCAGCAGGCGTTGCCGAAACCTGCGGCAACGTCGGCATCGGCGCCACGAATCCAACCAAGTTGCTCCAGATTACCTACAACTCGGATTCATACATTCCGCAGGTCTTTATGCAGAACCTGAGCACTGGCGTGACCGCCGTCACCGGCTACACGGCAGTGAATGACGCGGGGACCTCCTTCATGTTTGGTCAGGCCGGTTCGCACAAGACAGCGTATGGCGCGCAACTGCCGAACAGCTCTTCTGTGTACACGACCTCCTCCGCCGGATTGGTGCTGATGGACGACAATGCCGCGGGCGTGGTGACGTTTGCGACCGGAGGCAACGCCGAAAAGATGCGCCTCGACGCCGCCGGGCACCTCGGCGTCGGCACGGCGGCGCCCCAGCAGAGCATCCACGTCGGAGGGGGGGCGGTCGAGGTTACTTCCGCGACGTTTGCAACGAATTACGCGACCCGCGCGCCCTCGCTCATCTTCAGCCGTTCCGACTTGCCGACCTCCTGGCTAAGCAGAATCACGAACAGTTGGAGCGGTACTCCCTCTGACTCGACGATGAATTTTGAAGTCACCAGCGGTCCTGCGAGCTACATAACCCCGTTGACCCTCACAGGCGGAGGGTTCGTGGGTATTGGTCAGCCCGCGCCGCTGTACCCCCTTGATGTCGCCGGCGCAGGCCACTTCGCGGGCGCCGTTCAAGTCGACACCAACCTCACGGCAACCGGCACGATCAGCGGCGGAAACGTCATCGCGAGATACCAGGACGTCGCCGAGTGGGTGCCCGCCACAACGGCGATGCCTCCCGGCACGGTCGTCGTTCTCAACCTTGACAGGAACAACGAGGTCATGCCGTCGGCCCGCGCCTACGACACCGCGGTTGCCGGTGTCGTCTCGACGAATCCCGGCGTGCTCCTCGGCGTTGCCGCCGTTTCGAAAGCACAGATTGCCACCACCGGGCGTGTCCGCGTAAGGGTGGATGCCACGAAGGAGCCCGTCAAAGTCGGCGACCTCCTCGTCACCAGCGACAGGAGCGGCTTCGCCATGAAATCCATTCCCCTCGATCTCGGCGGCGTGAAGATCCACCGCCCGGGAACGCTCATCGGCAAAGCCCTCGAGCCGCTGCCGAGCGGTGAGGGGGAGATTCTCGTGCTGCTCAGCCTGCAGTAGGCAGTCATCGGTGATCACGATGAGGAGTGTACGTATGCGTGTCGCTGTGCTCGCGGTGATAGCCATGTTGGCTGGCTGGCCCGCCGTCGCGGATCAAAGCCGAATCAGTGTTCAGGTGAATGCGAAAGAGATCGTGGTCAGTGGCGTCTCGCCTGGATCTGACGTTTACCTCTTTGGCGTTTTGCAGGAAGGACACGGCTTCTACTCGTCGCTGCTGACGGTCGATCTCACGGCCTCAGACGATGATCGAGACGGCGTAGTCAGGTTCGCGTATCCGAAAGGGGTTCCGCTGCGGTCCGTGTGGATCGCGGTGGATCAGCGGAACGGCGACGTCGGCGCCGGCGTGCCGTCCGGCTACACCCTGCGCATGACCAGCATTCCGCCGGGCGCGTGGAAGCGGAAGTCAGGCCCAGCGATCGATACGCTGGCGATCCAACACAAGGCGCTCGAGTACCTCTTCGTGCATCCAGGGCAGGGTGTGTGGCGCTGGGAGGCCGATCAGGGGAGCAAGCGGGACGAGGATGGGTTGGACGACAACGTCGTGACGGTCTCGCCGGGCAGTATGCGTCCGGCAACGAAGGGTAAGTCCGCCGCACCGAAGGCGTTCGCGGCGGGCGACGTCGTCGTCGCCGTCGATCCGTTCACGCTCGAGGTGATCACCTCGCGCACGCCGCAATAAGGAGGGGAGATGACGACGATGAAGAGATTCCCGGCCGCTCTGCTCCTCGCCGCCGCGGCGGCGCTTCCGGTTTTCGCGCAGCAGCCGCCGCCGGCCGCACGCGGGTTCGACCCCAACAAAGTGTTCGCCGCGGGCCCGATTGACAGCATCAACGAGTTCAACGGCAATGTGATCGCGTCGATCCCGCTCGGCGAAACGTACACCGTTTCGCCGGCGCTGTCGTACTCGTTCAAAGCGATCCATAACGGCAAGACGTGGGACTACGTTCGGCGGAACATTACGATCCCCATCGTTTGCGATCCACCCCAACTCGAGGGTTGCACGACCGTCTGGACCGATATGGAGGCCATCCCGGACGGCACGGCCAACGCAGGCTTCGGCTGGCGAGTGCAGTTCGCGCGCATCATCACACAGAGAGACCTTCAAGCGAACGTCGATCGACCTCTGCTGGAGACGCCTGACGGCGCGCAACACGGTACCTACGTCTCTCTGCACGACGGCGATGCGCAGGACGGCGCCGCATATACACGCGATGCCACCTATCTCCGCTGGCAGGGGACGTCGGTCGATACGGCGGGCGGTGTGACGTATGAGTTCATGAATGAGCAGCTCATGCAGATGCACGACCAGGTGAAAGACGGTTCCGGCAACTTCGTCAATCACGTCGACATTCAATACGGGCCGGTGGACGGCGATTCGCCGTGGCCGTGCACGTTCCCGACGATGTCTCAGAAGGTCACCGACACCAAAGGCCGCACGTCGTACGTCTGCTTCCAGAGCATGAATTACGACGGCACGAATCGGTCAACGGTCACGGACGTATATGTCGGCACTCCCGCCGGCACCGGACACTACGCGTTCAACCAGGTGCAGACGGTGTTCGGCCGCGAGAATTTCGACAAGGGCTTTCAGTACCTGTACCTGCCGCCGACGACAACGGTACCGGCGCTCATGTCCATCACGCTGCCGGACGGTTCGTCTTACGGCTTCCAGTATTTCGGAACGACCGCGCATCCCGGAATCGCCACGGGAAACTTCGAGTCGATCACCTTGCCGACGCAAGGCTCGTACGGCTATGACTACGGGTACTACCAGATCCCGATGAGCTATGACTGTACGACGTATGAGGAATGGCTCACCAACTCATACAGCCCGGGTATTTCCAAACGCGAGGAGCGTGATGCCAACGGAACCGTCGTGGGACGGACGCTTTACGGAGCGAATGCCCCGAGCGGCGGCATCGACGGCGGCTCCTACCAGTGCACGACGGAACAGGAAGGTCCCGGATATTTCACCGCCTATGCGCCGGGAGCGGAGCTGTCGACCGTTGTCGTCCCGGGCGACAACCATTCGAAGACGGTCCACTACTACTCGGTCTGGCCTGGCTACAACAGGCTGATGGTCGATTCGCCCGACGGTTTCAAACGAGTGGAATACGGCCTTCCGTTCACACGCAACGCTTCGAAAATGAGGGATGGACTGTTCCTGTCGACGGAGACGTACCTTTGTACGGACGCGTACAACGCGCAGTGCTCGCCGACTCCCATTCGCTCCACGTACGTCCAGTACGAGGTGGACGCCTACGTCGACCACATGGACATCACCACGCTCGACCATAACCCGCGACTGAAGAAGGCGGAAACCGTCTACTTCGACGACGTCGATCCCGTCACGGGCGCTCCGGCGACTACGATCAGCACGATCTCGAACGACGATTTCGACGGTCTCGGACATTATCGCATCAGCGAGACGGCGGGATTCGGAGCGGCGACAAAGCGGCAGACCACCACCAATTTCAACCCGAACGCCGGCACGTTCCCGGGAACGCACACGCAGCCGTCGACGGCATCGCCATGGCTGCTGAATCTCTTCACCTATCAGGAGACGAAGGAGATCGACACGTTCGGCACCGTGCTGTCATCGGCGAAGACGGAGGTCTGTTTTGACAGCAACACCGGCTTCCTGAAACGGAGGCGCACCATCGCCGGGGGGATGACCGACCCGACCCACGACCTGCTCGCGGTATTCGAAGCCAACAGCAACGGCGAGGTCGCAGCCGAGTCGTACTATGGCGGTGACAGCTCCCCGCTGCCGCCGGGATTCGACACCTGCAACACCTCCATCTCCGGGCCTCAGTACCGCATTACACACAGCTACGCCTCGGGAGCGATGACCCGTTCCCAATACGACGGCGCGACATTCAACTCCTATGACGTCGATGTCTACCCGTCGACGTCCGCGGTCAGCACCAGCCGCGATACGGCCACGATTCCGACCACCTATGGCTACGACGCGCTCGGCCGGGTCACCGAAATCCGTCCGCAAGGCACCGCGTGGACGGAGTACGAGTACACCCTCCCGACGACATCAAGTGGGGTCCCTTCCGTGGCCGTCAGGCAACGTCCGGAGGGCACGTCAACATTGACGGCCGCGATCGCCGAACAGCGGTTCTACTTCGACGCCCTGGGCCGGCTCATTCAACGGAAAAGCGCAATGCCGGGCAGCCAGTGGGCCACTGTGAACCGAACCTACGACTTCATGGGCCGCATCGCCCGGGAGTACGTCCCCTATGTCTCGATGTCCCCCGGATTCGATATGTCGTTCACGCCGTCGACATATACCGAATATACGTACGACGATCTCGGCCGCAACACCGTCGTTACGGCTCCGGATGGAAAGCAAACCACGACGGCGTTCTTTGCCGCCAGTCAGCAGCGGCGGACGAGCGGCGTGGCCACCGGCGTGAACCAGGAGACGCCTCAAACCACTCGCTACATCTATGACTACCTTGGCCGCCTCACGACCGTGAAAGAGAAAAACGATTCGATCACGGCTGGATACTCGTATGACATAGGCGATCGCCTGTCGAACGTGCTGATCACGGGACCCGAAGGGGGCCAGTCGCGTTCGTTCACGTACGACAACCGGGGGTTCCTCACATCCGAGTATCACCCCGAGAACGGCACGACCACCTATCCAAATTACGACGCGCGCGGCCACGCGTGGCAGAAGCGTACCGCCGGCGACAGCGCATTCGACCTGAATATGACCTTCGACGGCGCGGAGCGGCTGACGCAGATCGATTCGCGCAATCCATATTACAGTTTGGACCCAGCCAATCAACCGCAGTGGCGTCCCTCGAAGCTGTTCGTTTTTGGCACCGCTAATGTCTCGACGGCCGACGGCCTGAGTTACGTACAGGGGAAGGTCGCCTCGTCGCAGCGTCACAATTACCAGCCCGTTCTCGGCGATATCCTCCTGACCGAGGCGTACGACTACAACAACGCCGGGCGTATTTCGAAGAAAACCACGACCGCCTCGGAACACCATCTGCCGAACTCGGACACGACCATTCAGAGCTTCGAACAGAAGTTCACGTACGACCCCCTCGGCAACGTTCTCAAGGCAGGGTACCCAAACTGCCTGACGCAGTGGTGCGGAGGATCCTCGCTGGCGGAGTTCGAGTACGGGTACGACAAGGGTTATCTCACCTCGGTTCCGGGTTTTATCGACTCGATTTCGTACTTCCCGACGGGCCTGATGCAGCAGCTCAATCACTCGAGCGGAGTCACGACCCAGCAGACGCAGGACGACAGCGGCATGGCCCGGGTCAAGAACATCACTGTTTCGAACTACGGCAACTGTGCCGTTCCGGTTCCGGTGATCAACGGTCAACCGGCCGACGCAGTCGTGAACAGCGGATCGACCGCCTCGCTGACCGTCTACGCGACCGGCAGCTCGCTGACGTATCAGTGGTACTACGCCGCGACCGGGCAGCCGATCGCCGGCGCGACGTCGAGCTCGTACACCACCGTTCCGCTGACCCAAACGACTACCTACTACGTCATCATCACGACGCCGTGCGGCTCGACGCAGAGCCGGACGGCCCTGGTGACGGTCTGCACGACGCCCGGGATCGACGTCCAGCCGGCCGACACGCCTGTCTCCGCCAATGGAACGGCGACACTCACGGTCCACGTCCCCGGCAGCTCGCTGACGTATCAGTGGTACAACGCCACGATCGGGCAGCCGATCGCCGGCGCCACTTCGACGTCCTACACGACTCCGGTGCTGACGCAGACGACGCTTTACTACGTCGTGGTCTCGGCGTCATGCGGATCGACGCAGAGCCGCACGGCCACGGTCACGGTATGCGTCGCGCCGTCGCTCTCACCGCAGACATCAAACACCGTCGTCGTCTATGGAAACGCGACGACGCTGATTGCGAATGCCACCGGCACGTCGCTGCACTACCACTGGTACGCCGGCTTCACTCCCGATACCTCGAATCCGGTCGGTACCGACTCGCCCTCCTACACGACGGCCGCGGTGACCTCCACGAGTCACTACTGGGTACAGGTGACGAATTCGTGCGGCACGGCCAGCGGCTCGACGCTCACCGTCACGCCGGTGTCAGCGCCCGCGTCGGTGACCGCCACGTACTACGACGCGACGCACGTCCTGGTGCAATGGCCGGCGGCGGCGAATGCGGTGCAGTATCGGATCATGCGCCGTGAATCAGGCTTCGCTCTTCGAGCGGTGCTGACTGTGGCTCCTTCGGTCGTCACGACGATCGACACCGTGCCGAACAATCTCGAATTCCTCTACTGCGTTCAAGCGCTCGACACTGCCGGGGCCCCGACACCGTGCAGCGTGGCAGACTTCGCGTCGACCAGGACCTTCTCCGCGATCGTGACCGGTCAAATCATTTATGCATCGCACTTTCAGCAGATCCTCGACGGCATCAACGCCGTGTACGACATCTCGGGGGCGGCACATGTCTCCTGGGCGAACATCCTGCCGCAGGGCGTTCCCGCTTCGGCACCGAACGTCGTGATTTCGGCGCAGCAGGTTGTCTCGCTCCGCAACGCCGTGGCCGCTGCCCGCGCCCAGGCCGCGCAGAATAGCGGCGTCAGCATCCCCGGTCTCGCATTTACGGATCCGCAGTTGACTCCGGGAACGCTCATCCGAGGCATTCATGTGCGGGAGCTGCAGGGAGGTCTGCAGTGAAGTCACGCCGGCCATTACTCACCCTGGTTCTTCTCGTCGTGGCGCTGGCGTCTGTTCCCATTCATGCTCAAAACAACCAGAAGCCGTCGGTCACCCCCGGCGATCCCCACGCGGTGTACGTCGTCGTGCTGAATCGGGAGAAAGGGGCGGAGCCGGAGTTCGACACTGGCGGCCCGAGACTTCTCGGGCGCTGGTCGAACCGCGTCGTCGTCGAACTGCCACCCGCCGCGCTCGAGGCCATGCGGAAGCACGGCCGTGTGAAATACGTGCAGCACCTCATCACCGGTCCTGTGACGGCGAGCACTGCGTCATTGCGGGAGAAAACCGCGTCGGCGAGCCTGGTGGCCAGGACGCTGACTGGTGGCGGCACGCTGCAGTGGAGCACAGGCGATTACCACTACGACGGCAGCAGCAACATCGACCGGATCGGCGCGGACAGCGACGGGCAAACCCGCCGCTTCGTCTACGACGAAGTCGATCGCCTCGTCGGGGCGGGACTGGAGGCGCCCATGGCGGCGCCAGGAACGTACACGAACTACGCGCGCTACACGTACGACTCGTTCGGCAATCGCCTCTCGGAGGTAACGCCGACGATCAACGAAACGGTGATCGCTGACAGGAACACCAACCGGGTCACCCTGCCCGGAACGATCGTGACCTATGACGGCGTTGGGAACATGACCCAGGGCGGCGGTCTGATGTACCAATACGACCCCTTCAACAATCTCAAAGAAGTCGACAATTGGAGCGGCGTTCAAAAGATGGCCATCTACAACGCGGCCGATGAACGGATCATCTTCTGCGGAGACGGCTCTATCGGTCCCTGCAAGTGGACGCTGCGCGGGAACGGCAACGAGGTTCTACGCGAATACGAGAGCGGTCCAATCGGCAACGGGAACTACTGGTCGTACTACCTGTGGGTGGAGGACTCCGTCTACCGCGGCCGCCTCCTGGCCGGCGCGCAACGCGAAACGGCCGAAGGTGGCCGTCTCCACTTTCACCTCGACCACCTCGGCAGTCCGCGGCTGACCACGAACGCCACAGGGCAAAAAGTCACCGCGAACGAATTCGCTCCGTTCGGCCGCGAGCTCACATCGATCACTCAGGAAGCCCAACTCGGTTACGACCGGACCGAGACCCATCGTTTCACCGGCCACGAGCGCGACTTCGTCGAGGGGACCGGCTCCGACACCGTTAACTTCATCGATTACATGCACGCGCGTTCGTATACGACGGTCTTTGGACGTTTCCTGTCCGTCGATCCATTGATCGACGTCAAACACGCGATCCAGGCACCTCAGATGTGGAACCGGTACGCGTACGTTCAAAACAATCCTTCGCGTTATACGGATCCGTTGGGTTTGTTTATGTGGGGCTCCTGCTCCGGCACCGAAGAGCAGTGTGAAGCTAGGCGCGAACGCTTCCGAGCCTCGATTGAGAATCTGAAAAAATCGGCTTCAGAGCTCAAAGAAGGTTCCAAGGAACGCACGCGCCTGGAAGGCGAAATCAAGAAGCTCGGCGATGAAGGCACCGGTAATATCAAGATCGATTTTGGCTACGCCGGAACGAGCGCGGCCGGACCAAATCTCGGCTTGACAATTGGCAATCGCATCACCATCAATTATGATGCAGCTGATAAGACGAAGACCGCCTTTAATCTGAACGCGTCAGAAGCTGCTGCCGCGGACGCGGGCCTTACCGCGCATGAAGTTTCTCATGCGGGCAGCGGCCGTGGGTTGTTCGGGCTTCTTGGAATGCATGGCGAAAAAGCCGCGTACACAAACGAATCGATTACATACCAGGGCCTGCACAACACCGACCGGGTGTACAACCTCTGGAGCGAAAGTTGGTTGGCTCTAAGTGCAGAAGCGCTCGATCGGAAACGTCAGGCGGCGGTCGATGAGAATGCAGCGCGCTAGTAGTTGGTCGGCGCTATCCTCGTCGGCGGGCTGGATTCGGGAACGAGTGTGCGGATGAAGACTCTGCATCAAGTCCTATGCGCGATGATTATGGTTATGTCAGCGTCTGGAAACGCGGAGAAACTAGTTTCTCCGATCTCTCTAACGTTGTGTGAATTGTACGAACACCCTGAGAAGTACGCCGATAGAGTTGTTGTAGTCCGTGCAACCGCAACGGAAAACTGGGGGCTGGAGGATTTCTCCAGCCAACGGCCATGCTTGGCGTACATGCGACTACGGATCGAGTTCCCAAGTGGTAATGATGCCGGTTTAACTCTGTTGCGAAACACGGCTCTTACAGACTTCCTAGAAAAGCGGCGCGCAGGAATGAACATAGTCGCAACGTTTCAAGGCCGTTTCGAACCGGTCTTTGTTTGGCGCGCCCACAAGCGAATCAGAGTTGGAACGGATAGTATAAATGGTTATTCAGAGAGCCATCAGAGCGACGGCCGAATACTCGTGCAGAGTGTGAGTGAGGTTGTCGGTCGTCCAAAGCCTCGTCACTGATCGGAGCCTTCAAGGTGGATACCGACCACTTCACGACAACCGGAGCGACAGATGATTGATGAATACGTAATGTCACGTATCAAGAGCTTCGTAAGGTCTGCAGTGAAATCATGCCGGCCGTTACGCACTCTGGTTCTTATCGTCGCCGTGCTGGCGTCAGTTCCCGTTCACGCTCAAAACAAACCGCCGGTTACCCCCGGCGATCCGCGTGCGGTGTACATCGTCGTGCTGAATCGGGAGAAAGGGGCGGAGCCTGCGTTCGACCAGGGCGGTGCGAAGCAGCTTGCGCGCTGGTCGAACCGCGTCGTCGTCGAACTGCCGCCCGCGGCGCTCGAGGCCATGCGGAAGCACGGTCGTGTGAAGTACGTGCAGCACCTCATCACGGGACCTGTGACGGCGAGTGCGACGTCGCCGGAGAAACCGGTGTCGGCGAGCTTCGTGACGAAGACGATGACGGGCGGCGGCACGCTGCAGTGGACGACGGGCGATTACCACTACGACGGCAGCGGCAATACCGACCGGATCGGCGCGGACGGCGGTGGTTATACACGCCGCTTCGTTTACGACGAAGTCGATCGCCTCGTCCAGGCGGGCCTGGAGGCGCCCATGGCGGCGCCCGGAACGTACACGAATTATTCGAACTACACGTACGACTCGTTCGGCAATCGCCTCTCGGAGGTAACGCCGACGATCAACGAAACGGTGATCGCCGACAGGAACACCAACCGGGTCACCCTGCCCGGAACGATCGTGACCTATGACGGCGTCGGGAACATGACCCAGGGCGGCGGTCTGATGTACCAATACGACCCCTTCAACAATCTCAAAGAAGTCGACAACTGGAGCGGCGTTCAAAAGATGGCCATCTACAATGCGGCCGATGAACGGATCGTCTTCTGCGGAGACGGCTCTACCGGTCCCTGCAAGTGGACGCTGCGCGGGAACGGCAACGAGGTTCTTCGCGAATACGAGAGCGGTCCGATCGGCAACGGGAACTACTGGTCGTACTACCTGTGGGTGGAGGACTCGGTCTACCGCGGCCGCCTCCTGGCCGGTGCGCAACGCGAAACGGCCGAAGGTGGCCGTCTCCACTTTCACCTCGACCACCTCGGCAGTCCGCGGCTGACCACGAACGCCACAGGGCAAAAAGTCACCGCGAACGAATTCGCTCCGTTCGGCCGCGAGCTCACATCGATCACTCAGGAAGCCCAACTCGGTTACGACCGGACCGAGACCCATCGTTTCACCGGTCACGAGCGCGACTTCGTCGAGGGGACCGGCTCCGACACCGTCAACTTCATCGATTACATGCACGCGCGAACGTATACGACGGTCTTCGGCCGCTTCCTCTCGGTCGATCCGGCCGATGGAAATCCAGCCCAGCCTCAGTCGTGGAATCGCTATGCATATGTGCGGAACAACCCGGTTAGCAATACCGACCCCGACGGGCGATGCACGGTAGACCGCGAACAGCACAACTGGTTGTGGTGCGCGGCCCACTCTCTAGGTCTGACGATGACTCAGCACGAACGCGCAGAAGTGCTGAGGGGATATCTGAACGAAGCTCTTCAAAACGGCTGGAGTTTGACGAACTCTGCGACTGGCAAGCAGGTGGCGCCCGGTCAATTGTCCGATGGGCAGGTGATTGAAGCTTACAACATCGTCATGGAGGCGGGGCACTACCGCTCATCCGATACGCCGGAGTCGCCGAACGCAACGGCTGCCCGCGCGGTCGTGAGCATGGTGGCTCCATACATGACTCAGTGGGGCTGGAACAAAACGCAGGCATATCTGCGGGCGAAAGCCGAAATCAGTCAGGCAGGAACCCACGAGACGTTAAACGGGAAGGTGCCGACGACCAACGAGGCTGTTCGCATGATCGAGGAGACTGGCGGGAAGATTGACCGAATGGATTTGGAGGGCCATCCGCCCGGCGGCGTCAGTGATCATACATACCCGCATATCAATTACACTACGTCGGCAGGCGTAAAGGCGACCGTCCGCGTTCAGTGATGACCCGATCGTTGGAGGAACTCGTGAGCCGGCTGGAGCAGTTCCTGCCAGCCTTGCGAGAAGGGCGAGAGGCCGACGTTTTCGCGAACGACCTGTTCGAAGCGGTCGACGACCTGGTTCATCTCGGACGTTTTGTGATCGCCGGCGATACTCGTGTGAACTATCCCGCTCGCGTGCGGCAGGAGCAGAACGTTTGGGAAAGGCTGGATCTTTTGAAACGCACTCGGATGGCCGATGTGCGAGGATACGAACCGATCTTCGATCTCGCCGGGCAGATCCTGTTGATCGCCGGAACCATCGAGACGCCGCCTGACGGACATCTTGGTTTCTTGAAGGTGGTTCGCGAGCACTTCGCGTTCCTCCAGTCTGAATTTGGCCTGGCGATCGTGCGCGAAGAACCGATAAGGATTCGCTACGCCTCCAACGCTGTTTACGTCGAGCTTGCATGGGCGAAGGACGTTAGTTCATCCTGTTCATTCGGCTGCGAGGCGAATCCCGACGCGATGTTCTGGATCGACGATCTCCTCTTTCTCTACGGGGATCGTCGCTTTCAACCGCTACCTGAGGAGTTGGAGCTCGACAGTGAGAGCGTCGTCGAGCGATGGATTGCACTACTGGCGGGAATCTTCCACGAATACGGCCACGCATTCTTGAGGGCACAGCCTGGCATATGTGAAGAGCTCAAGGCCGCGCAGGAAGCCAGAGATCGCAAGTACTCCGAGGAAATGGAAAGTCGGTTGAGGGCGACGGCGATAAGGCCGAAGGCCGGATGACATTGGTCGCTGACGGCCCAGCATGAACCTTTCTCTAATGCTGGACAACCCTTTCCTGAGGTTCAGAGCTGCGCGTAGAAGCCGGCGCTCAGCCGTCGAAACACCAGCCAGCCTGAGAGCAGCGCGGCCAGGGCACATAGCGACGAGATCAAGAGATCCTGCGGCGTGGGAAACCGGCCGTAGTAGATCGGATCGCGAATGATCTGCAGAAGGTGGACCAGAGGATTGAGCCTGACGAACCATAGGTACTTCTCGGGCACGATGCTCATCGGATAGAAGATCGGCGTCAGGTACATCAGGCCGAAAACAGCGACCGCGTAGGTTTCCTTGATGTCCGCGAAATAGACAGATAGTGAAGAGAGCGTGAGCGACACTCCGAGCGTAAAGGCGCCGAGGATCAGGAAACTCACGGGGAGAAACAGGATCGCGCTCGAGAAAGGAGCACCCTTGATGAGCATGATGATCGCGAGCGGGACGCAGGAAATCACCAGGTTGACGATTCCCGAAAGAGTCGTGGCCAGGGCGAAAATGCTCTTGGGGATTCGGACCCGCTTCATGAGAGGTCCGTTCCACGCCATGCTGGCCATCGCGTTGACGGTGGTCTGTGAGAAGAAAATCCAGGGAAGGTATTCCGACAGGAAGTAGACCTCGAAATGCTTGATCGCGAAACGGAAGAACGCGGAAAAAACGATGGTGAGGATCAGCATCGTCAGGAGGGGATTGAGCATCGTCCAGAACACGCCGATGACTGACCGTTTGTAGCGGACTGTCAGGTCGCGCATCACCAGGCTTCGCAGCAGATGCTCGTGTGCCACGAGGTCGCGCACCTCGTCCAGAAGCGCTACTCCCGGTCCGGCGGCATTGCAGAATTCGGGAACTGCCGAGGCAACCACGGCGGGAGAGTCGTGTTCGAGCCGAGGGATCGTGCTCATCTCAGTCCGGTGCTCCGGGCGACAGGCTCCGGTCGTGGCGAAGCTCGTGTGAGCCGCTTCGCTCTCCGTATGCCCTGATCACGTCAGGCGGATTCCCGACCGTGACGATCCTCCCTTCCTCGAGAAACACCACCCGGTCGCACAATTTTTCGATCGAGGCGAGATCGTGCGACACGAGGAGGATCGTGCATCCGCTTTCGTGAAAGCCGCGGATCCTCGCCTCGCATCGCTCCCGGAAAGAGGCATCGCCCACGGCCAGGATCTCGTCGAGCAGGACGACCGCGGCATCGACCGCGGTGGCGATGGAGAATGCCAGCCGGGCCACCATGCCGGTGGAGTAGGTGCGGAGCGGCAGATCGATAAACTGTCCGAGACCGGAAAATTCAATGATCTCGTCCGCGCGCGCGCGCATCGTGCGCCGGGATCGTCCGAGAAGGGCTCCGTTGAAGAAGATGTTCTCGCGGCCGCTGAGCTCGTGGTCAAAACCTGTTCCGAGCTCGATGAGCGGAGCCACGGAGCCGCGGACGATTGCTCGTCCCGCGGACGGGGTGAGGACGCCCGCGGCGATGCGCAGCAGCGTCGACTTTCCCGCGCCGTTGGACCCGATCAGCCCCAGGCATTCCCCCGGTTCGATATCCAGAGAAACGTCGCTCAGCGCGGCAAACGTGTCGACGGTCGCCGTTCCTCGGAATTTCCGCACGATCCATTCTTTGACGAAAGGAATCCTGGTCATCGGAAACCGGACCGTCACACCGTCGAACTCAATCGCCTTCACGGAAGCCGCGCATTGTAACGGGTTCAGATTCTCCTCAGAAGATCCTTGAGCAGACTCACGTATCCGTTCGAGAACCGATGATAGCGTCTGTTCCGCAGTTCGCGGGCGACCGCGCCGATGCGATGGATGCGGGATGCCGGGCAGGCCGGCTCGGACACGGAGATGGTTTACCCGATCTTCGATGCCTTTCACGTGCGTCCGCCCGATGCCGAGCTCGTGGAGGTGGGTGGCGACGAGCTCGAGCTCCGTTGCCCACGCGGCGTACTGCTCCGACCCGGTGGCGGTCCCTTCCTGCAGCCACGTAAGGAGCCGGTGGCTCTCCGGTCCGGCGCCGAGGTGCTGCCCTCGGTGCTGGCGATAGAGAATCAGTGGTTCTTCGATGCAATCAAGGCGGCCGGTAGCCGCAACACTGATGGCGATCCACCGGTCGTGCAGGAGTCCCGTCATCTCGGGGAAGGGAAGTACCGACGGCAGGATCCGGCGATGGAAGGCCATGGTTGCGCCGGTGGCGACGTTGTGGACTGAGAGAACATCGAGTGCGCGTCCCATGCGAACCATTCCTTGTTCGGCGAGATCGAATCCGATCGTCCTCCAGAGCCCCTTCCGCATCGACTTCCCAACCTGGTCGATCAATCCGGCGTCGGTGAATATGCAGTCGATCTCAGGATCGTGTTCGAACGCGCGCACGATGCGGGCGATCTTCTCCGGTTGCCAGACGTCGTCCTGATCCGCCAGAAGGATCAGTTCGCCGGTGCATAGGGATATGGCCTGCTCGAAGTTTCGGGCCACACCGAGCCTCTCCCTGTTCCGGTGGATCGTTACGGTGAACGACGCTCTTGCCGCGAATCGCTGCAGCTTGCCAATCGTCGAATCCGACGAAGCGTCGTCGCAGATGATGAGCTCATCGGGAAGGCGCATCTGCCTGGCAAGGCTCTCCAGTTGCTCGTCGATGAACTGCTCGCCGTTCCAACTGCAGAGCGCCACCGAGGTCCGGAGCGGAGCCTGTCCCCCTGGTTGATGCGCCATTCCGCATTCTGCCCCGACTGCTTCGCTGACGTGAAGACTTCCTGAACGCCCGTCGGGGCCGAGCTTGAAATCGGAGCGTAGGATTTCACGTGAATGAGTATTCTCATCGGCACGCAGGGATGGAACTACACGGCGTGGGTGGGGCCGTTCTATCCGCCCGGGACGCGCGCCTCCGAGTTTCTTCCGGCGTACGCGCGCGCGTTCCGCGCCGTCGAGGTCGACTCTACGTTCTACGCCGTTCCCGACGCGCGGGTAGTGCGCGCATGGGCCGAGCGCACGCCGCCGGAGTTCATCTTCGCACTCAAGATGCCGAAGGAGGTAACGCACGAGCGACGACTGCGCGATGCGGACGACGTCGTGCGCGACTTCCTCGCCCAGGCCCGACAGCTCGGGGCGAAGCTGGGGCCGATCCTGCTGCAGATGGGTCCCGACTTCGGGCCGGACGAGTTGCCCGCGGTCGAGACGTTCCTCCCCACACTGCCCGGCGACCTCCGCTTCGCCATCGAGCTTCGCCAGAGCCGTTGGTTGCGCCCTGAGGTGCTGCCGCGCCTGCAGGAGCTGCTGGCGCGTCACGGTATCGCGCTCGCGCTCAGCGACGGCCGGTGGATCCCGCGCGAGACGATGCTGGAGCTGGTGGAGCGGACGACGGCGGACTTTCTCTATGTGCGGTGGATGGGGCCGGACCGCGCGATCACCGACTACTCGCGTGTGCAGTTCGACCGCTCCGAGGAGATCCGAGCATGGTACGAGGCGCTGAAACGAGCCGCGTATACGAGAGACGTGTTCGGCTTCTTCAACAATCACTTCGCCGGCCACAGCCCCGCCAGCGCACGCGAGCTTCAACGCCTCCTCGGCCAGCAACCGGTCGACCCCGAGACGCTGCGCAGCCAGAGATCGCTGTTCTGAGCGAGCGTCTCGCCACATCTCTACCCCCTCCTGAAATCCAGTCCTCGCAGGCGTGTCTGCACATATGTCGAGTCCGCGGCGGTGCCGTTGCTTTCCAGCCATGACATCGTCAGCGTGTCCGCCGCGATATTCAGACTTCCGGCGATCGCTACGACCATATGACCATCCGGCAGCAGCGCGGAGACGGTCAGGCCCTGTAAGCGCAGACCCGCGGCGCCCGCGCCGTTGTCGGTGAATCCGACCAGGTTGACTCTTCCGACGGCTGTGCCGAGGGTTCCGGTGAGGTAGCCGAAGGTCTGATCCTGAAGGGCGAGAGTCATGGTGATTTCAGAATCCTGAATACAGCGCCAGTTACCGTCGACTGGATCAGCGGACGTTGGTTGCGTAAATTCCGGTGGCCAATGCGGCAGGGCACCGGCCGTGTGCGGGAGATAGGTCAGCTTGTCGAGGTAGCTGCCGATGACGTCCACGACGCCCGGGTCCGGAGCGGTGGCAACCATGTCGTGGATCATCACGAGATTGGGCGTGCCTTTCACGCTGATCATCTGTCCGCTGAACCCGGAGACGTAATGCCAGCTGGGGTCGGGCTTTCCCCCGGAGAACGAGCGCCAGAGGATGCTGAAGGCAAGACTCTGTCCGTTGGCCCCGAGGGGAGGGTTGGGATTGGTGAAGCCCACCACCCAGTAGGAGCCGGACGAGCCTGTCGTCGATGTATAGGTACCGGCGACGAAACCGCCGTCCAACTGCACGAGTGTAACGACCGAATCGTAGACGTTGATCCATGCGCCAGTGACGCTCATGCAAGCCTCCTCTTACAGTGCATGTGGCCGCTTACAGTGCATGTGGCCGCCGCGGCCGCGGCGCGAAGGCGGTCTTGCTCGCCGTCTTGATCAGTGGCGGACCGTCCTGCTTGTTGAAAATCCACATCCCGACAGGCGCGAGGTAATAGCCGGCGGGGGTCTCGGTGACGTCGTACTCGTACACGGTGTACAGATGGTCCATCAGCACCGAGCCGACCAGCACGAGATCGGTCAGTCCCAGCGGGTTGAATTGCGGAAGCGTTTGTCCCTGATCCGGTCCCGCCTGGATGTCGACCATGTACACGTCCGGCGGCACGACCACGCTTGCCGGGTAGCCGTCGGGCGTGACCCCGAGGACAAGCGTCACATCGGGTTGCGGCGTTGCGCCGACGAGCTTCAGAGTCGTATCCATGATTGCGTCGTCGCCCTTGAATTGCGAGGAGCCGCTGTCGAGAGAGAACTGCTTGTTCGTGGCAACGACCTCCGTGCCGACGATGTACTGATAGAGCGGCGTCGACCAGATGTAGGTCACACCGGAGAGCGCCGTGTAGGGGGTCCACGGCAGGAAGACCCCCGAGCTCGGGTCGATCGCGCCGAGGTCGACGCCGCCGAAGAACACCGTGCCCTGGTTGGTGGCCTGATCGGTGGAGAACGCAACATAGGGAAGCTGCGGGTCCATCAGACCCGCGTTCATGAGCTGCGGGATGATGAAGGAGACGCTCGGATCGGCATCGATCGAACCTGACGGAATGCCGATGCCGCCATCCCAATCCAACTGATCGAACTGCGAACCGCGGTACAGCTCCGAGAGAAACGCGGCGAGATCGAGGGAGGCGCCGGCCGTGATCGTGAATACGTCCTGTCCCGTCTCCACGATCATCGAGCCCCACGGCCCGAAGTCGACCTTCTGTTTGTTCTGATCGATCCACTGAAACGTCGATGAGTCCTGGTAGACGAACCTTCCGCCGCCGTAGTGCTGACAGGAGTTGGAAGGGCATAGGCTGGACGTCGTCCAGATGAAATTCGAGCCGGTGTCGAGCGCGAATTTCAGCGGCTGGCCCGGCGTACCGAGCGCCAGATTTGCGTACCACTGGCTGGCACCGTTGTTCTGGTATGGCCCGCTCACGAGCGGAATGCTCAGAACCTGACCGGTGGCGGCAGCCGGCACCACCCTGGCAGATGCCGCGGCCCTTGCCGCGAGTGTACCGGCTGGCGCAGCCGGCCGCGGGACGGAACGGGAGCTTCTCCCTCGCATAATGACCTCCTTGCAGTCAATGCATCGTTGCGGCGAATGGTGTGTTCATGCATTCTTTCACCTTTTCAGAAGATAATGGATACATCCCCATCATGACTACATCGGCCGCGGACGTATCCGCATTCGCTGTCGGCAGCTTCGCCGGCCGAACACGCGAATTAGCGCGTTTGCAGGAAGCGCTCGACGATGCGCGTTCCGGTAAACCGCGCGTTCTCCTCCTCGCGGGTGAGGCGGGCTCCGGAAAATCAACGCTGCTCGCGGAAGTCTTCCGCCGGGCGGAGACATCGACGCCACCGTTCGCATGGGCCATGGGCGAATGCAGCTCGGCTACCGGCGCGGGCGACGCGTATCTGCCGTTCCGCGACATCCTGAAGGTCCTGACCGGCGACACCGAAGCCAAACCTTCCGCCTCGAACCTCCTCTCGGCGGCCAGGACGGTCCTGGCCAACATCGCTCCCGAGCTGATCAACGTATTCATCCCCGGCTCGAAGCTGGTCGCTGACGCCGGTATGGCCTTCGCGCGTGAAGCTGGATGGATCAGCAAGGACGGGAAGCCGAAGCTTCCGGCCGAGCTCGATCAGGAGAAGATCTTCCGGCAGTACACCGAGGTGCTGCAGACCGTTGCGCAGGAGCGGCCACTCATCCTGGCGCTCGACGACCTGCAGTGGTCCGACGCCTCGTCGATCGCGTTGTTCTTCCATATCGCGCGTCAGATCAAGCAGGCCAGGCTTCTTCTCATCGGCACCTTCCGCCCGAACGACATGGCCATGGGCCGCGGCAGCGACCGTCATCCGCTCGAGCAGGTGCTGTTCGAGCTGCAACGCTATTTCGGCGACGTCGTCATCGACCTCGGCAAGTCCACATCTGACGAACGCCGGGCCTTCGTCGATCAGATCATCGACAGCGAGCCGAATCGGATCGACGATCCGTTCCGCGCCGCGCTGCTGCGCCACACCGACGGCCATCCCCTTTTCACGGTCGAGCTGGTCCGCGACCTGCGCGAACGAGGCTGCCTGGCGCGCGACGAGGATGGGGCTTGGGTCGTGGCGCGGGAAGTGTCGTGGTCCGATCTGCCGCCGCGGATCGAAGGGGTCATCGGCGAGAGGATCGGCCGGCTCGAGAACGAGCTGCGCGAGATTCTCACCGTGGCCAGTGTCGGCGCCGGCAGGACCGATTTTCTGGCGCAGATCGTGGCCCAGATCCAGAACGTCGACGAACGGCGGCTTCTGAAGCTGCTCTCCGCGGATCTCACAAAACGGCATGGCCTCGTCATCGAGATGGCGGTGCACCGGCGTGGGCGGCGGGTCCTGGCGCACTACCGTTTCGCGCACGCACTGGTGCAGCGATACCTGTACGGGAGCCTCAGCGACGCCGAGAAGATGCTGATGCACGGTGACGTCGCCGCGATGCTGGAAGAGATGTACGAAGGCGACACCGATCAAATCGCGACCGATATCGCCTATCACTACGATCAGGCCGGCGACGCCGAGAATGCGCTGCGCTATCTGGAGAAGGTGCTTGATCAGTCGCTGCGCGTCAGCGGGTACCGCGAGGCGTTGGTCCACGCCACGCGCGCTCTCGAGCTGATCGATCTGCTTCCGGATTCGCCGGAGCGGGCCAAACGCGAGTTCATCCTGATCCTGCGCTGGTCGACGCCTACAAAAGTGCTGCAGGGATGGACCTCGCCCGATCTGAAGGCGCGCTACGATCGAGCCCGCGAGCTGACGCGCCAATTCCCCGACTGTCCGGAAGCCACGCAGTTCCTCTTCGCGCTCTGGACGTATTACCTCGTGCGATGCGAGCTCGCCGAATCACGCCAGACCGCCGCGCAATGCCTCGAGATCGCCGAGCGGATCGAATCCGCCGAAGGCGTGCTCGCCGCGCATACGTCGATCGCGAACAGTGCCTTCTGGAGCGGCGACCTAGTGTCCTGCACGGAGCACACGCGCCAGGCAATCGAGCTCTACCCCACCGTCGACACGGCCACGCACCTGCTGCAGTACGGCATGGACACGAACGTGATCGTAAACCAGTTCGACGTCTGGACCGCCTGCCTCGAAAACCGCTTCGTCGAAGCGCGCGAAGCGTGGATTGCGTTCATGCCGCAAGTAGAGGCGCTGAACCACCCGTTCAGCCTTGCCATCGCCTTGAACACCGGCGCCTGGATGTATCAGATGACCGGCGACGTCGCCAGGACCCGCGAGACCGGGGACAAACTGTTATCCCTCGCCACTTCCCATGGATTCCCGTCCTATGAGGGGTTGGGGTTGATGATCCACGGGTGGGCCTTGAGTTTCGAAGACGTGTCTGCCGGCATCAAGGAGATCGAAAACGGATTCGAGAGATGGTTCACCACCGCCGGCCCGCTGATCACGACGTACTACGCCATCCTCTACGCAGACGCTCTTCTGCGTGCCGGCCGCCGCCAGGAGGCGGCATCGGTCGTCGACTGGGCGTTCGCATTCGCCGAGAAGAAGGGGGAGATGGTATTCATGCCTCTGCTGGAGAAGACGCGGCTGGCAATGACTGCCTGACAAATCCTGAATCCGTGCTCGCGAGGGGGCGCGCGATGTTGTTCGTCCGGTGGTCGAAGTTTGTGAGCGGCTAACGTGGCAACCGTGGCCGTTATCACCCAAGGGCTTTAGCGAAAGGATCGAGGGCCGAGTGGTGCCCTGTGCACGATGCTTTCCTTTCAGCAGTCCTTATCGGTAATGATTGAAAGAGAAACCATCCAGCCGCGCCGCCCGAAGAATCAGAGGACGTCCGGATGGTTCGCTAGAATGTGGCGTTTGCCGGCGGCCGACGAAGTGATGACTTTTTTCACCCCTGAAGGTAGGGAACTGCCGCTTTCGGCACTCTCCTAACTGGAGCGTCCGTTCTGCTCCGAGAGGAGAATCAAATGGCAAGAAAGAAAGACTTCGGCCCCATCGTCGGTAGCTGGCAGATGGTCGAGGCGTGGGACATGAACGATCCCGGGAAGCCGGGGAAGTCGTATCCGTGGGGGAATCCCCCGCTGGGGTACTGGGTGTATGACTCGGCGGGCAACGTGTCGGTGCAGATCTCGATCAATCCACCGCTGCCGCTCGTCGATGCGGCGTGGTGGACCATGGGCAAGACGGCGAACGACGACATGCTGGCCTCGTTCAACAACTACATGGCCTACTTCGGCACCTACACGGTCGACTACGCGAGCGGCGTCGTCACCGCCAACGTCATCACGGACGTGCTGCGCCAGTACACCGGGACAGCGCAGCCGCGTCCGTTCAAGATCGTGCGGGACGAGCTGTTGATCGGCGACGGCAAGACGTATCTCCGCCGCTTCAAGCGCGTCGCTTGAGACGCTGATGAAGGTAGGACCGGTGGCCGGAGCTGCCGGTCCTCCCGGCAGCGCAGCGGGTCTCAGTGCGGAAGACTGTCGTACAGAACGGAGAGATCCAGCGCCGGACCGGAGAGGAGCCTCACGACGCCTTCTCTCACGTCGAGATACTCCCAGCTTTCATCCGACAGACGGCGGTAGATCTCGACGCGGGCGTCCTGGCTGACCAGGACATACTCCTTCAGCGACGGGATGCGTTGATAGTCTCGCCACTTGCTTCCCCGATCGACTTCCTCGGTCGACGGGGAGAGGACTTCGATGAGCAGTGTGGGGTTGGTGATGGTCGTGCCGCTGCGGTCGGCGGCATCGAGCTCGATCGCCCCACAGACCATCGATACGTCCGGATACGTGGCTCTGCCGGTAGCGAGAACGCGGATCCGCATATCCGACTGGAAAGCGGTGCATCCATGAGGGCGAGTGTTCTCGATGGCCGCGCTGATCTTCGAGGCGAGGGCGCTGTGACGCGGTGATCCACCCGCCATTGCCAGGATCTCCCCGGCGTCGAACTCATGCTTCCGGTCGCTGTCGCGTTCGTACGCGAGGTATTCCTCATACGTGTAATGGTGGCGTGCGTGAGGCAGAGGTGCGGTCATCGCGCTCAGGATAATCGAACGCCGGTTGACTTGTTGCTTCCTCACCGCGCCCTGTACTTTCCGAACGCCGGCTTAGCCACACGGCCGTCATGGGCCATTCGCGAAAGGTGTGTGCGGATGGCGGAGTGGCCGCGGCGGCCGGTCATCTGGAGCAGGCCGGCGATCTCCAGGGCGGTGAATGCCCTTCCGGGGCTTTGATTAATGACGTGGAGGATGGCCGCGCTGAGAGCCATCGGTTCGGTCTGGGCCGGTTGAACGGCGGTGGGAAGGTCGGCCGGTGAGACGGCGCCGATCGCGGCAAGGGCGATCTGTTTCATGCGCTCGGCGATCTGCCCCTCGATCCGCACGCGCTCGCCGTCGATCTGCGCGAGCCGATGACGCAGTTGCGTCACCTCGCGCGCAAGGATGACTACCCGATCAAGCCCGTTTGCCGTACTCATCTCGTAAGTATGACACAGTCGTCCGTGCGATGACTGACTGAATCACTCGAATGACAGAGTTGGATCCTAAACTGAAACACGTTCTCCCATGCGCGACACACTGCTTGCCTCGTAAGACACAACGCCTTGCTCGTATGAATCACTCGATTACTAAATTGGCACACTCATTTCTATTCATGACGCATTCGAGTACGTGCTTGACACAATCGCTCGCTCACATGACGCTGTTTATCCGCTTAATGACACACCCGGTCACTCGCATGAAGCACTCTTTCAAGCTCATGAAACACTACTCTCTTCGAATGTAGCAGCGTGCTCACCCAATGAATCACTGATATGCTAATTTGACACAGTCTCTCCTTCGCGTGACGCAGTCAGCCGTTTGCGTGACCGTACCGTTGGCACTATCGAAATCTGCGTGCCAGCCGCTCCAGCGGCGACCGACGTGATTCCATGACGAGGCGCGCCGCCGGAATCGTGGTAGCGGCGCCGACGAGCGCGAGCGTAAGGCCCGCATTGCGCCGCGTGCGCTTGCTCAATCCCCTGCTGGCGAGCAGAGCAACGCCAGCTCCCATGATGGCGCGGGTGCTTACGATGAAAAACAGCTTCGGCAGAGTCAGTGATCGTTGGTTCATGGTCGTGTTCTCCAGAAGAGAGTTGGTTGCAATTCGCATGACGAATCGCGACCCAAAAGATTCTCAACTCCGACACCCCGCCCTTCGAACCCCGCGATCCTCCAAATATCCGCGCTCCAAATTCGCTTGGTTGGAGATCCAAGGCATCATGCCCGCTGCGATTCAACCGACCGGACGTTTATGTTCAATGATTTAGATCGATTTCTGCAACGGCACTCCTGTTGAATCGCCTGAACGCGCGTCACGTCCGTCTATCTCTAATGCGCCGATCCCTTCTCGCCAACCTCGTGATCCTCGCCGTGACGGTGGCGATTGTGGCGGGCGCATTCGCCTCGTTTCAGCGCAAGCGCTCCTCATTCGAGCGGATCGACTTCACCTTCACGCGCGACAACGGCGTCGTCGTCGTCAAGACGGTTGACCCCGGCAGCGGCGCGGAAGCGAGCGGCCTTCGTCCCGGCGATCAGATCTGGCTCATCGGCGATACGCCGTCGAACGAGATCGAGGGCCTGCAGAAAACCCTCCGGCGGATCGGCCAGAAGGTGCCGCTCATCGTGGCCCGGCAGGTGGGACAGGAGACGAAGACCGTCCGCCTGAACTACCTCGTCCCCGAGCTGAAGATCGACTACGCCTACCTCATCCTCAGCTTCATCGGTTTCCTCTATCTGGCCATCGGACTCTTCACCCTCTTCCGCGGCGGGCGGACCGAATCGACACTCTTCTTCTTCGTCACCCTCCTGTCGTTCATCGTCTACGTCTACACGCCGGCAGGCGACATCGACGCGACGTACAAGATCCTGCAGGCCGTCGAAGAATTCGCCACGATCCTGCTTCCGCCGCTGACGCTGAATTTCTTCCTGGTCTTCCCCCGGCCGATCGTCCGCTACCAGCGCCTCATCGCAGCGATGTACATCCCGCCGGCGCTTCTGGCGGCCTGGGACCTCGACCTCCTCGTCCTCGGCAACCGTCTGGCTATCGCCAATCCGTACCGTTCCCTCCTCCTCATCCAGCATTGGGAGCTGGTCCATTTCGCCATCTACTTCACCCTGGCCATCGTGGCCCTGGCATACACCTACCGCATGGCCGCGGCGGTCGGGAAGAAGCAGATCAAGTGGATTTACCTCGGCATGGCGCTCGGCTTCGTGCCGTTCCTGCTGGTCTACATCGTGCCGTACCTCGTCATCGGCTCGGTGAAACCGATCTATTCGACGATCTCCATCCTGCCGCTGGCGCTGATCCCGCTCGCTTTCGCCGTCTCGATTCTCAAGTACAAGCTGTGGGACGTCGAAGTGGTCATCAAGGAGATCCTGGCGTACTCGGTGACCTTCATCTTCGGCATGATCGCCTTCTCGACGGTCAACCTGATCCTCTCGCATGTAATCGAAGAGCGGTCGGCGCTGGAGCGGAACTTCCTGGCCTTTACCTCCGGGCTGCTGATCGCCGGCGTGCTGATCCCGGTCAAGGGACGGATCGAGTCGGTCATCGAGATGTTCGTCTACCGCGACAGTTACAAGCACCGGCGCGCCATCGCCGAATTCGCGCAGGAGCTGGCCACCTTCCACGACGTCCACGAGCTGATCTCGATGATGCGCGAGCGTCTTCGCGACGCCCTCGGCCTCCAGAAGATGAACCTCTTCACGCGCGAAGGTCCTTCGCTCGTGATCTACGACGCCGAGGCCGACATTCCGAGACGCTCGACGATCATCGAGTTCGGCGCCATGCCCTCGGAGGGACCTCTGGTCCTCACCGAGCCGCGGCTGCCGGAAGGAAGCGAGCTGCCCTGGCAGTTGCTGCGCGCCGGATATCGCTATCTCTTTCCACTGCGGAACCGCGGCGAGTTGCAGGGACTGCTGCTCCTCGGCACGAAGCGCAACGAGGAGCCGCTCTCGCGCGACGACCTTCACCTCGTCGAGTCGCTCTGTGCGCCGGTGGCGCTGGCCATCGAGAACTCGCGCCTTTACGGAAGACTGCGCCGGCAACTCGAAGAGATCCGCGCGCTCAAGGAGTACAACGAGAACATCATCGAGTCGTCATCATCAGCGATCGCCGTCGTGTCGTTCGACGGCACGGTGCTGACGGCGAATCACGCGTTCTGGGAGCTTCTCGGCGGTGTGGTGCCTGGCGAAGTGATCGACGAACCGATTGCCATGCTTTTTCCGCCGTACGACGAGATGCGCCGCACAAAGGCTCGATCGATCACCACGAACTTCATCAACCGCAACGGTGAGGACAAGGAAGTCACCATCACCGCCAGTCCGCTGAACGCCGAAGAGCCCGACGGCGCGCGCGTGCTCGTCATCGGCGACATCACCGAGCGCGTGCGCCTCGAGCGCGAGTTGCAGGACAAAGAGCGTCTGGCCTCGCTCGGACTCCTGGCCGCCGGCGTTGCGCACGAGGTCAACACGCCGTTGACCGGCATCTCGTCCTACGCGCAACTCCTGCTCGCCGACACACAGCCGGACGATCCGCGCTACCGGCTGCTCAAGAAGATGGAGGCGCAGTCGTTCCGCGCGTCGCACCTCGTCAACAATCTGCTCGACCTCATCGCCAACCGTCCCCGGTCGCGCGAGATGGTCAACATCCCCGCCCTCATCACCGCTACGGTGACGCTGCATGAGGATCTCTTCACGCCGAGAGACATCCACGTTCACGTCGGGCCGGTCTCAGACACGGTCGTGCAGGGGAACTTCCACGACCTGCAGCAGGTTCTGACGAACATCCTTCTCAACGCCCGCGATGCGGTCGCCTACGGCGGAAACATCTGGATCTCCGCCGAGGAAAACGGTTCGAAGATCTTCATCCGCATCAAGGACGACGGCAAGGGAATCGCGGCAGACATGATCGGCAAAATCTTCGAGCCTCTCGTCACTACCAGACGCGGCCAGGGTGGCACCGGCCTTGGCCTGGCCATCACCCGGCGTATCCTGCACGCCTCGGACGGCGATGTGACGGTCGAGAGCACACCCGGCCAGGGAGCCGAATTCACGATTACGTTGCCAAAGACAAATAGTGGATCAGTAGATCAGCCGATTGGTCAATCAGATTCAGACCAATCGACTGATCCACTAATCCACTAATCACTGACCGACTGACCATGCGTATCCTGATCGTAGACGATGAAGAAGTCCTTCGCGACGTGCTCGACGCCGTCCTGCGGCGCGAAGGTTTCGAGGTGGCCATGGCCGCCAGTGGCGAGGAAGCGCTCTCGGTCCTCGACGAGGACGACAGCATCGACCTCGTCATTCTCGACATCATGCTGCCGGGCATCAGCGGCATCGACACTCTGCGCGCCATCCGCATCTCCAACCCGTCGCTGCCGGTCATCATCATCACCGCCTTCTCCTCGATCGACGGCGCGATCGAGGCGATGAAGCACGGCGCGTTTCACTACATCCCCAAGCCGTTCAAGAACGAGGAAGTCATCCTCACGGTCAACAAGGCGCTGGAACAGAAGCGCCTCTCGCGCGAGAACGAGCGCCTCAAGGAAGAGCTGTCCGAGAAGTACGCCTACGCGAACATCATCGGCAAGTCGGAGCCGATGCGGAAGGTGTACGAACTGATCCGCCTGGCGGCGCCCTCACGCTCGAACATCCTCGTGGCCGGCGAGTCGGGCACCGGCAAAGAACTGGTAGCCAAAGCCATCCACCACGCCAGCCCGCGCGCGCGCAACGCCTTCGTCACCGTCAACTCCGGATCGCTGCCGCCGGAGCTTCTGGAGTCGTCGCTCTTCGGCCACATGAAGGGCTCCTTCACCGGCGCCATCGCCACGAAACGCGGCCTGTTCGAAGTCGCCGACGGCGGATCGATCTTCCTCGACGAGATCGGCAACATCAATCTCGAGACGCAGGCCAAGCTCCTCCGCGTGATCCAGGAGAAGGAGTTCATGCGCCTCGGATCGGTCGATACGATCAAGGTCGACGTCCGCATCATCGCCGCCACGAACGCCGACCTGTCGAAGCTGATGGCGGAGAACCGCTTTCGCGAGGATCTCTTCTATCGCCTCAACGTCATCAATATCGCCCTACCTCCGCTGCGCCGCCGGCGTGAAGACATCCCGCTCCTTGTGGCTCACTTCCTCGACAAATACGCCGAGGAGAACAAGAGGAAGGTGAGGGAAGTGACGCCGGACGCCATGCGCATCCTCCTCGACCACACCTGGCCCGGAAACGTCCGCGAGCTGGAGAACACGATCGAGCGCGCCACCGTCCTCTGCACCGGCGACCGCATCGGCGTCGAGCTCCTCCCCGACTACCTCCGCTTCCCGCAGCAGACCGACCAGCCGGCGATGATCGTCCCGTCCGAAGGTCTCTCTCTCAAGGACGCCGTCTCCCGCTACGAGCGCGGCATGATCCTTCAATCGCTGGAGATGGCCAACGGCGTCCAGAAGAAGGCCGCCGAGCTGCTGCAGCTCAAGCCGTCGACGCTGAACGAGATGATGAAACGGCTGGGGATCCACGCGAAGTCGAATGCGGTGGTGGAGGAAGAGGTGGACGCGCTGTCTTCCTGAAACTCTGAGGTCGCGTCGCTGTTCACCGAGCCCAATTCTCAACGTGCAGCCCGGTGACTCTCCGAAACTCCCGCTCGTTGTTCGAGACGAGTATCAGGCTTCGGGCAACCGCTTGCGAGGCAATCAGCGTATCGAGAGGACCAATCGGAGTTCCGGCTCGCTCGAGTCTGGCGCGAATGTGTGCGTACGCGATTGCGTCGTCCGAGGTGAACTCAACGACGGCGAGGGGGCGAAGAAAATTCTCGACGAGCCGGAGGGTCTTGAGCGCTGAAGAGCTCTTTGCGGCACCTGTCCGAAGCTCGGCCTCAGTAATCACGCTTACCAGGATCTCTTCGCGGCTCTTCGACAGTAACTGACCTAGCACATCAGGGTTCTGCTTGAGCGCGTAGATGCAGGTATCGGTATCGAGCAGAAACGTCATTTCTCTTCAACCAAGCTTGCGTCGCTTGTCGATCTCGCCTTGCTGTGGCCGTGCAAAATCGTCGGGGATGCCGGTGAATGAATCGACATAACCCTCAGGCCAGCTCTGCGCTGGCTCAAGAATCACTGCGCTTCCTTCGCGGCGAACAAGGACGGTATCGCCTTCGAAGCGGAACTCTTTCGGGAGGCGCACTGCCTGGCTTCTCCCGGTCCAGAAAAGACTTGCGGTCTTATGTTTCATGCGAGACTCCTAGGTAGCTACCAAGGATAGGTATCAACGGAGAGTTGTCAAGTTCGTCCGGGCCGCTTGGTATCACCGCTTACCCCTCACCGCCTCATCACCCTCCACACCCCCCAGGCACTCATCACTGTCCAACTCCCCTCGAGGAGGATGAATCCGTACTGCCGGCCCGCGATCGCGGTCAGGCAGCAACAGAATCCTCCGATCAGATTCAGGATCTGATAGCGTTTCGTCTCCGCTTCGAACAGCCTGAAGTGCTGCGCGGCAAATGCGGCCAGAATCAACATCGCTCCGACAATCGATACGACTTGAAAGATCATGATGAGACGACTCTCTCTCTGCGTTTTCGTTCTTCTCTTCGCCCTTACTTTCGTAACGTCATCGCAGGCTCAGAATGCCGTTCCCACGCCTGACGAGTTCCTCGGCTACACGCTCGGCGACCGCTTCACGCCGCACGCGCGCATCCTCGACTACTTCCATCTGCTGACGGCGCGGTCGAATCTGATCACGATGCAGCAGTTCGGCGAAACCTACGAGCATCGTCCGCTGATGCTGGCGGTCATCACCTCGCCGAAAAACCGCGCCGCGCTCGACACCATCCGCGCCAATGTGGCCGCCCTCACCGACCCGACCGCAACCTCGCCGGCACGGGCGAATGAGATCGCGCACGCGACACCGGCGGTGACCTGGCTGGCCTTCGGAGTTCACGGCAACGAGTCGTCGTCCGCCGAAGCGTCGATGGAAGTGGCCAGCACGCTGCTCAACGATCCGCAGTCGGCGGCGCTGCTGGAGAACCTGGTCATCCTCATCGATCCCCTACCGAACCCGGACGGACGCGAGCGTTATATCCAGTGGTTCATCCGCACGCGCGGCGCCGAGCCCGATCCGAATGCCGAGGCCTACGAGCACAACGAGCCATGGCCCGGCGGACGCTTCAATCACTATCTCATCGACATGAACCGCGACTGGACCTGGACGTCGCAGCGCGAGACGCTGGCGCGCGTGACCGAGTACCGCAAGTGGAACCCGCAGGTCTTCGTCGATTATCACGAGATGGGCTATCAGTCCTCCTACTTCTTCCCGCCTGACGCGCGGCCGGTCAACGCCAACCTGCCGAAAGACGTCGATACGTGGCTGGAAAAATTTGGTCGCGCCAATGCCGACGCTTTCACAAAGAAGGGGTGGACCTTCTTCACCGGTGAGGAGTTCGATCTCTTCTATCCGGGCTATGGCGATTCCTGGCCGGCTCTGCATGGCGCCATCGGCATGACCTATGAAGTCGGCGGCAGTGGCCGCGGCGGCTCGGCCATCACCCGCGACGACGGCACGGTCTACACGCTGGCCGACCGTATCGCCCGTCACTACACGACCGCGATGGCCACTCTGCGCACGGCTTCGGAGAACCGCGAAGGACTGCTGCAATACACCTACGAGATGATGCGTAAACAGGTGGCTTCAGGGCAGAACACCTACCTGATCGTGCCGAATGCGCCGAACTTCCTGCCGCTCGTGGAGATGTTGCAGCGCCAGCAGATCGCTATGTCGCAACTCGCGGCGCCGGTCACTTTGAAAGCGTCGCGCATCGACAGCGATGCGTCCGATTCGCATCTCTTCCCCGCCGGCACGGTCGTCATCAGCACACGCCAACCCCTCGGCGGACTGGCCAACACGCTTCTGGAACGGTCGCCGGTCTTCACGAAGGGCTACGTCGAGGAGCAGCAGAAACGCACTCACGCCGACGAGCCGGACGAGTTCTACGACCTGACCTCATGGTCGCTGCCGCTGGCGATGAACGTCGAAACGTACGTGACGACGGCGCCCGTCACAGGCGAGCTACGGCCGTACACCGCCACCCCGATGCCTGCGTTTCGTCCCGCGCGCTACGGCTACATCATCGACGGCGGCGATCCGAACGTTTACCGCGCCGCCGGCCGGATGCTCCGCGACGGCCTCCGTTTCAACGTGAGCGACGACGTGGTCACCGTGAACGACCGCAACTTCGCCCGCGGATCTCTGGTGGTCCTCAAAGGCAACAACAAACCGGACGTCGACGCGGTGCTGGAGCGCGTCGCACGCGACACCACGGTGGCCACGACGCCGATCGATTCCGGCTGGACGGGAGCGACGAGTTTCGGATCGTCGAAGATCCATTTCGTCAAAGATCCGCGCATCGCGCTGGTCGGCGGCCCGCGCGTCAGCGCCACGTCGTACGGAATGCTCTGGCACACCCTCGACGTCGATACGCCGCTGCCGCATTCGCTCCTTTCGGTCGAATCGCTGCGCAGCGTCGATCTCTCCAAATACGGAGTGATCATCCTTCCCGACGGCGACTACGGCGACCGTTTCGGCAAGAACGCGGAGAAGCTGAAGGCCTGGCTCAACGGCGGCGGCACACTGGTCACCGTCAAGGGAGCGAGCACGTTCCTTCGCGAGAAGGACGTCGACATCTCGAAGCTCAAGCCGTGGGAAGCGCCGAAGAAGAAGGACGACGACAAGGACAAGACGCCGGCGACGCCAGAGATGTACAACGACTACCGCGTCCCCGGTGCCACCTTCCGGACGGCGATGAATGACCATTCGTACCTGACCTTCGGCGTCCCGCGCAGTCCGAACGTGCTCATCGAAGGCTCGCACGCCTTCCTGCCGGTGAGCCACACCGTCGACAACATCGTGACCATAGAAAAGGAGAAGCCGCTCGTGGCCGGCATCGCCTGGAACGAATCGATCGACCGGCTGAAGGGATCGATCTACCTGGTGAGTGAGCCGTACGGAAGAGGCCAGGTCATCACCTTCGCCGACGAGCCCCATTTCCGCCTTTTCTGGCGCGGCACGCTGCCGCTGTTCATGAACGCCGTACTGTACTCGCCGAGTTTTCCGAGGGAGTGAGAGTGGGTTGCGCGGTCTCGCGGTTGCGGTGTTTGAAAACACTGTCATCCTGAACCGCCGATGCCCCGGATGGGGCTGAGGACGGTGAAGGACCCCCAACCCGAAACCCGGACAGGGCGGTGGAATGTCGACTATTCCGTGGCCCAACCGGGATACAACTTGGGGGTCCTTCGACCGTCCTACGCTGCTTCATCGCTTCGCGACTCGCAGCTCCGGCGTCTCAGGATGACAGGTTGAATGACAGGCTGGACGATTCTTGCATTACACCCCGAGCATGCCTAAGTTTTTCATCCCCGAGGTCATCGAGCCCGACGAGAAACTTCCTCCCGATCTCGTCACGTTGCGGAAGTTCGCCTACCTCATGGACGAGGCCGTCCGCATTCCGGGGACGAAGAAACGGGTCGGGCTCGATGCAGGGCTCAGTCTCATTCCCGGCGTCGGCGAGGTCATCGGCGCGCTGCTCTCGGCGTGGATCATCGTCGGTGCGATGCGCCATCGCGTACCGGGATTTCGCATCTTTCGCATGATTCTTTACGTCCTGCTCGACATGACACTCGGCTCAGTCCCCATCGCCGGCACGATTTTCGACTGGCTCTTTGAAGAAAACATCATCAACCTCAACGCCCTCATCCTCCATCGCGACCGCACCCGTCCTCCGCGCTCCTTCGGATCCATTGCCATTGCGGGCGTGGCCATCCTGGTCGTCCTGCTCGGGTTTTCGTTCCTGGTCCTGGCCGCGCTCTTTGCGGCGATCGTCTGGGTCACATCGAAGCGCTGATGTTCCGCAAGAAGAAATCGCCTCGCTACCCGCACCGGGCGCCGCTGCCGATGATCCACCGGCGCCGGCCGATGCGTTACCACATGAAGCACCAGTTCGGCGTGCATGACTTCGCCTTCCTCCAGACGATGCACGCGCTGACCGGCACGCCGATGTCGGAGGGGAACCTGGTCACGATTCTCAAGAACGGCGTCGAGTTTTTCCCGTCGATGCTGTCGGCCATCCGAGGCGCGAAGCGGACCATCAACCTCGAGTTCTACATCTACTGGGATGGCGAGATCGGACGGCAGTTCGCCGAGGCATTGGTGGAGCGGGCCAGAGGCGGCGTGGAGGTCAAAGTCATCCTCGATGCCGTCGGCTCCGTACAGATGTCGCAATCACTCGTCAACTTCCTCACCCGCAACGGCATCGACGTGGAGTGGTATCACCCGTTGCGCTGGTACACGATCTCCCGATTCAACCACCGCACGCACCGAAAGCTGCTCATCGTCGACGGAAAGGTCGGCTTCTCCGGCGGCGTCGGGATCGCCGACGACTGGCTGGGCGACGCCGACTCGAAAGACCACTGGCGCGACACCGTGGCCCGCGTCGAAGGGCCGGTGGTCACGCAGATGCAGTCGGCCTTCATGGACAACTGGGTCAAGAGCCGCGGCGAGCTGCTCACCGGTCTCGATTACTTTCCCGCTCTCCCAGCCGCGGGGACGCACCTTGCGCAGGTGCTCAAGTCGTCGCCGACGGAGGGAAGCTCGACGGTGAAGCTGCTCTACATCATCTCCATCGTCAGCGCCGTCAAGTCGATCTACATCAGCAACGCCTACTTCGTTCCCGACGCCGACACGCTCCGTGCGCTGGAGGGTGCGGTGCGCCGCGGCGTGGACGTGCGCGTGATCGTGCCGGGCGAATTCGCCGACGTACCGATCGTGCGCCAGGCCAGCCGCTGGCACTACGAGCTGCTGCTGCGCCGCGGCATCCGCATGTTCGAGTACCAGCCGACGATGATGCACGCCAAGACCATGGTGGTCGACGGCGCCTGGACGACCATCGGCTCCTCGAACTTCGACGACCGCAGCTTCCGCCTCAACGACGAGGTGAACGTCAACATCTACGACGACGGCATCGGCGCCCAGATGGAGACGATGTTCCACGCCGACCTGGCACGCAGCGAGGAGATCACGCTCCGCAAATGGTTCCGGCGCGGGTGGCTGGACAAGTTGAAGGAAAAAGCGGCGGAGGTGTTCAAGCCGCAGCTGTAGGCGCTTCGCGCGTTGTCGGTTATCAGTTATCGGTTGTCTGCGTGGCTTTGACGACCGTCCGACTCACGCGACCTCGCTCGTAACGCAAACGTTACGCTTTCCCAACCGACAACCGATAACCGACAACGCGCGTAGCGCTACTTGTGAATCCAGTCCGTATGCACGAACGGCGTATCCGCTCCTTTGTCGTTGCGTTGATACGTATGCGAGCCGAAGTAGTCGCGTTGGGCTTGCGTCAGGTTCTGCGGCAGTTCGGCGCTGCGATAGGCGTCGAAATAACTCAGGCTTGCGGACATCGACGGGACGGCGATTCCATTCCCCTGCGCGAACGCCACGGTCCTGCGCCAGGCTGACTGCGACTGCTGCACGTCGGCCGAGAACTTCTCGTCGAGCAGCAGGTTCAAGAGATCGGCCTTCCGTTCATAAGCGCTCATGATCGAGTCGAGAAATTTTGCCCGGATGATGCAGCCGGCCTTCCAGATGCGGGCCATCTCGCGCATGTCGATCGACCAGTTCCATTCGCGCGAGCCGGCCTGAATCAGCGCCATCCCCTGCGCGTAGGAGCAGATCTTCGAAACGTAGAGCGCGTCGTGTACATCGGCGATGAACTGCTTGCGGTCGGTGACCTCCGGCTTCCCGGCCGGCCCCTGCAACACCTTCGATGCCGCCACGCGCTCGTCTTTCATCGATGACAACACGCGCGCGTCGATGGCCGCGGCGATCGTCGGGATCGGCACGGCCAGATCGAGCGCGACCTGCGCCGTCCACTTGCCCGTCCCCTTCTGTCCGGCCTTGTCGAGCACTTTGTCGACCAGCGGCGCGCCGCTCTCCGGGTCTTTGACGCGGAAGATGTGCGCGGTGATCTCGATCAGAAACGATTCCAGCGGACCGTGGTTCCACTCGTCGAAGATGCCCGCCAGCTCCTCGGCATCCGCCCCCAGCCCCTTCCGCAACATCTCGTAGGCCTCGGCGATGAGCTCCATGTCGCCGTACTCGATGCCGTTGTGCACCATCTTCACGAAATGGCCCGCGCCGTCGGGACCGACGTGCGTCACGCATGGCCCCGAGTCGCTCTTCGCGGAGATCGCTTCGAAGACCGGCTTGATGGCCTCCCACGACTCGTTCGAGCCGCCGGGCATGAGTGACGGGCCGTAACGCGCCCCCTCTTCACCGCCCGAGACACCGGAACCTACGAAGTGAAGGTTCTTTCCTTCGAGCCGCTTCGTCCGCTCTTGCGTATCTTTGAACCAGGAGTTGCCGCCGTCGATGACGACGTCACCTTCCGCGAGCAGCGGCGCGAGCTTGTCGATGGTCATGTCCACCGGCGCGCCGGCCTTGATCATCATCACGATCCGCCGCGGGCGCTCGATAGCCTGCACGAGCTCTTCGAGCGTCTTCGTACCGGTGAATTTCTTCCCCGCGTGTTTGGCCATGAACTGATCCGTTACCGCCGCGTCCCGGTTCCAGACCGCAACAGGAAAACCGTGGTCCTCGATGTTGAGCGCGAGGTTCTCGCCCATTACGGCCAGACCGATCACGCCGAATTGCGCTTGCGTCATTTCGTCACCTTCGTCAGTGCTTCATTCACCGTCTTCGTCAACGCGCTCAGTCCGGCATCGACGTCCTCGCCGAGGTCGACGCTGATGGCGCGGCGTTTATGGCTGGCCAGCGACTGCAGATCGCCGATGGCCTGCGCGCGTACGAGCACGCCGAACCCGAATTTCTCATTCGGAATCGGTACGTCCTGATGACCGCCTCCTGTGAGCTGCATGAAAACGCCTGTTGGAGGCCCGCCTTTGTGGAACTGGCCAGTCGAGTGGAGAAAGCGGGGGCCGTAGCCGGTAGTCGTGGCCACGTGCAGCTCGCGTCCGATGGTCTCGCGGATGGCGGCCAGCGCCTTGTCGCGCTCCGGCGACTCCGCGAAATACTCGGTCAGCGCAACGTAGTCGCCCGGCTTCACGCTGGCCAGCAGCGCACCGATGGCGCCGGCGTCGTCCGGCTTGCCCTGCGTCTGGTCGGTGTGCATCGTGCCGCTCGTTTTGTACTCTTCCAGCAGCCGCTTGGTGTTGTCCTTCGACTCCTGGACGTTAGGCTGATCGAAAGCATCGATGCCGATGAGCGCGCCGGCGACGGCGGTGGCGAACTCCCAGGTGAAGAAGATCTCGCCGATGTCGATCGCCTCATCGAGGACCAGATCGACCACCGGCTGGCCGGCGTCCGCCAGCCCCTTCAGCGTCGAGGTCATGTCCGAGCTGCGCATGCGGACGCAGACGAACAGCCGGTCGTTGCCGTAGTCGGCGGGATTCAGGAGCGGCTCGCCGGCGATGGGAAGAACGCCCTTCCCCTCCTTGCCGGTCGACTCGGCAATGAGCTGCTCGATCCAGAGGCCGAGCGTATCGAGTGGGGCGGGGGTGATCAGCGTCAGCTTGTCGCGGCCTTGGGTCGCCAGCGCTCCGATGACCGTGCCGAGCATCGCCGCCGGGTTCTTCTTCACCGTCGGGACCTGGGCCACGTGGCCGGCATGAACGGCGCGGTCGAGCAACGTGGCCACGTCGACGCCGCAGACCGCCGCCGGCACCATCCCGAAGTACGAGAGCGCCGAGTAGCGGCCGCCGATGTCGGGCTGGTTGATGAAGATCCTGCGGAAGTTGTCGGCCTTGGCATCCTTGCCGAGCTGCGTGTCGGGATCGGTGACGGCGATGAAGTTCTCGCCGGCCTTGTCGCCCTTGACTGATTTCACCCGGTCGTAGAAGTAGCGATGAAAGACCGCCGGCTCCGTCGTCGTCCCCGACTTCGAAGCGACCATGAAGAGCGTACGGCCCAGGTCGAGACGCGTCTCCAGCGCATGCACCGCCTGGGGAACGGTCGAGTCGAGCACGTTCAGTCTCGGGTAGCCGGCTCGTGCGCCGAACAACCGCCGCGTGACCTCGGAACAAAGGCTGGAACCGCCCATGCCGAGGACGACGATGTCGTCGAAGTCGCCCTTGACCGAATCGGCGAAGGCCATCAGCTCCTTCGCCACCTTGCTCATCGCCTCGGCCACCGTAAGCCAGCCGAGGGCGTTGCTGATGATCTTCTTGTGGGCGTCGTCGTTCTTCCAGAGCGTCGTGTCCTTTTTCCAGATGCGCTCGACGAACTTCTCTTTCTCCACGCGCTGCGCCGCCTGATCGACGGCCGCCTGTGCCGCGCCGAGGTGCAGCGACTGACGCCGGGCAAGACCGCGCGTTGCCTCGTCACGCCGCGCCTCGATGGTCATCATCAACGAAGCGAACGACTCATCGAACGACTTGACGCCGTCCTTGGTGAGCTGCGCGGTGATGGCCTCGAGGCTGAACCCCTTCGCCGCGAACGTGCGCATCACCTCGCGCGCGCCGTCGAGATCCTGCTCCAGCGTCATGGCCACGCGGCCGTGTTCCTTGAAGGCCTTGTAGGTCGCAGGCGGAACGGTGTTGACGGTGTCCGGCCCGATCAGCGACTCGAGATAGAGCACGTCGCTGTAAGACGGATTCTTGGTACCGGTCGATGCCCACAACGGCCGCTGCACGTTCGCGCCGTGATGGCGAAGCTTCTCCCAACGCTCGCCGCTGAAAACGCCCTTGAAGAGCTGGTAGGCGAGCTTGGCGTTGGCGATGGCCACCTTGCCGAAGAGCGAGCGGACCTCGGGATCATCGTGATCCTTTAACGTAACTTCCATCTGCTTTTCGGCCAGCGCGTCGATGCGGCTGACGAAGAAGCTGGCCACCGAGGAGATCTCGTTGATCGGCAGCCCCTGCGTCACACGGCGTTCCAGTCCGCGCAGATAGGCTTCCATCACCTGGCTGTAGACCTCGTTCGAGAAGATCAGGGTGATGTTGATGTTGATGCCGTTGGCGATCGACTCCTCGATGGCCGGGATCCCTTCCGGCGTGGCCGGAATCTTGATCATCACGTTCGGCCGGTCGAGCGTGGCGAACAGCCGTTTGGCCTCGGAGGCCGTACCAGCCGTGTTGGTCGCAAGCAGCGGCGAGACTTCCAGGCTGCAGAATCCGTCACCGCCCTTGTATTTGTCGTAGACCGGACGGAAGACGTCGGCAGCGTTGCCGATGTCTTCGATGGTGATGGCGTCGTAGATCTCCTCGCGCGACTTGTTCTGCGCGGCCAGAGCGCGCAACTGCTGGTCGTAGTCGTCGCTGCCGCTGATGGCTTTCTCGAAGATGGTCGGATTCGACGTCAGCCCGCGCAGGTCGTCTTCATCGATCATCCGCTGCAGATCGCCGCTGGTGACAAGCCGCCGCTCCATCTGATCGAACCAGATGCTTTGACCCGTTTTCGCTAACTCAACAAGGGGATTGCCCATCAGAACCTCCGTGAAGGGTAGAAGCATATCGCGTGCGCGGGGGTCGGGAGTCGGAGAGGGATCGCGTGACTGTCGCTCTTCCGACTCCCGACCCCCTATTCCTCGACTCCCGCTCTCTTGATCGCCTTCGTGGCAATCCTCCCGATGAGAACGCTGACGACGATGGCCATCACCCCCCCGGCGATGTAGACGGCCTTCGTGATGGAGCTGGTCGAGGTCGTGGCCGCGGTCGTGGCGGCGCTGCTGGCGAAGACGAATGCCACGGTTGCCGGAAGGATGCCGAAGAAGGTGGCGGCGACGTACCGCCAGAGTGGGATGGCCGTCAGGCCGAAGGCGTAGTTGATATACGTGAATGGAAAAACGACCGCCAGCCTGCAGAGGACAACGATCTTGGTCCCCTCGGCCGCAATGGCCCGATCGAGCGCCCGGAACTTCGCATTCCGCGCCGTCATCGCCTCGATCCGTTTCCGCATGACCGTCCGCGCCAGGAGAAAGGAGATCGTGGCCCCGATCGTGGCCCCGATGATGACGACGATCACGCCCCCGACGAACCCGAAGATCGCCCCCGCGCCCAGCGTGAGGATCGACGCCGGCACGAAGGCGACGACACAAACCGCATAGACGACCACGTAGACGACATAACCGAGCGCGCCAAGGCCCCGGACGTAGGTCTGGAAGGCGCGGAGCCAGTTTGCGACCGGCAGGATGCGGAAGAGGACGATCACCGCGGCGACGACGATCAGCGCGGCGACCATCTTCCCTACATGCTTCGGCTTCGGCATCAGCACCGATTGAAGCACGATCGCAACGGTGCACGCCAGGAGTCCGAAGACCGGGTTCACGCGGAGACGCGGAGGCGCGGAGTTTCAAAGGATGTGCGTTTCTCTTCTCCGCGTCTCCGCGTCTCCGCGTGAACCGACTACGGAATAGCGCCAGCGTGACGACTCCCTCGAACACCGATCATGCTAGACCTCTGACGCAAGCGAAACATTGCCGGGCCTGTTAGGCGTTTTCTTCCGCAATATGAAATTAGAAGAAGCTGCCGCAACACTCGCAAGCAGGTTTCCGAAGCAGGCGCGCCTTATCAACCGTGTTCGCAAGCTGGGCGAACGTGCGCGTTCCGTCGAACGGCATGTGATACTCGAACCGGTCTCGTTGCAAGACCTGACTGAGGAGAAACCAAAGCTGTTCGGCCTGACGCCTGCCGACTACAACGCATGGCGCTTGCATGCAGCCGAGAGCTCGGCCGTTCGCATGCAGGATCTAGAGGATGGCATCGCAAGCGAGCTGGTCGCGGAACGCCTCACTTCATCGCTAATTCTGCTACGAGCGCACATGGAGGTCGCCGGACTCGCAGCGTATGCGGCCAATCGTTTGTGGGATGCGGCCGAGCAGCCGGACGGCTGGCAGAAACTTGCTCCCGCGATCCAAAAAGTCTACTTCGGATCAAGCATGTTCATTCAGTCTCGTGGCATACCCGACATCAGAAAGGTAATAGGAATGGGTGAGGTCTACCCGGTAGGTCCTACCGATTACATCAAGGCTATGGATCGCTTCGCCGCCCCAGGGAAGTCGCCAGGCAAACGATTTCAAGCGACATACGGCCTCTTGAGTGAGTCCGCCCATCCGGCCATGCGAGGGAGCAAGCCGTTCTCGGAGGTACTCGCTCACCGGCAATTTGCCTGGTTGATCCGCTATCACGCAGAGGAGACGCCAAATCCGAAGGCAGTTCGGATGGTGTTTGAGATTCTCCGTGACTCTATGCGCATAGGATGCGGCGCTTCAGCTCTGCTTCGAATCGCCGAAGTTGGTGTACACGAAGACGGCGCTCTCGGCTTGAAACGCCCAACGCCCCGTGAACTTGCTCGCGTGTTTCGCAGCTTTATCAAATAGGACGAGCCGCATCGCCAGCGCCCACGTGGACGAGCTCTCGGCCGAGATTCCGGGGTTCGCCGAGGCGCTGGCGTGGTCTGAAGGCGAACTGGCGATGCGTCCGTGCTGAGCGGACGGCCATCGCATCGACGGACCCACGAATCGATGATGCGCATCCACGAATCGTGAATGGGCATTCAAGATCGCTGGATGTGTGTCCAGGAAGCCTGGATGCGTATCCAGGAAGTCTCGATGTGCATCCAGAAAGTCTGAATGCGCATTCAAGAAGCCTGGATGCGTATCCAGAAAGTCTGGATGCACACTCAAGAATCGTGGATGCGCATCCAGAAAGTCTGGATGTGCATTCAAAGATCCTGGATGCGCACACAGGAATCGATGATGGGCAGAGAGGAAAGCGGTCGACTAAAGGAACTTTTGTTACTTACTGGTTGCTTTTTGTCCGCGTCACGCGTCTAAGTAGTAAGTATCGATACCTCGCCCGGCAGCGTGTTCGCTGACGGGTACAGAACCGGTTCGCATTGGCTAACCCGCTGACCCACGCGGGGTTGTGACGAGTCTGTCCCGCGTGGTTTTTCGAGGACGATCATGCGAAAAACAAGAGAGAGCGTTGTCAAGACGACCAAAAACAGTACGGCCCGGACAGCCGTCGGGGCCGCCCCCTCCACCGATGGATCAACGCAGGACGTCGCCACTCAGGTGATCGGACTGCTCGATCAGATCGAAACCCTCATCCCCGGTTTCCAGCATCACGATACGAACGACGCCAAGCGCGTGGCCGCCGCGGCACGCTTTGCCCCCGACCTCGTGCCGCAGGTCATCACCACGGTAACCGCTCTCCCTCCGGTCGGAGGTGTGAACACCTTCGACGTCGAAGGAGGTAAGGCGGCGCTGGCATTCAACGAAACCTTGCAGCCGGTCGTGCAGCGGCTGTCATCGCTGCTCGACGGCGTGCAGTTCACCGTCGACAGCCAGCTGGCCCGGGCTGCTACCCAGGCGTTGTCGACCTATGCGTGGGCCAAGAAGCACGCCAAAGGTCCCGATGGCGTCGCCCTCCGTCCGTATCTGGATGGGATGACACGCACGATCAAGAAGGTCCTGAATCGCCGCAAACCATCCGCATCGACGACGGCACCTCCATCCACGCCCGCGCCACACGGCGCTCAAGGTTTCATGGCTCCCAATCTGGCTCAAGCCGGAGCGGGTATCGACGATGACCTGCCTCAGGACTTCCGGGAGGCACTCGAAGAAGCTGTTAGGGATTAGCGCTTGGTGCCGGGTTGCCGGGTTGCTGGGTCTCGCGGTCGCTCGGGATTCTGGCAACTCGGCAACCTGGCCACTCCGCCACGGCGAGACCGCGCAACCCCGAGACCGCGCAACCCCGACCGCGCAACTCCGACTACAGCCTCACAACCCGCCTTCGCTGGTGATGCGGAATGCCGGCAACAACGAGACCCACTCGACCTCGGGTATTGGGTTAGTAGACGAACGATTGGGTTCTGTGCTGCGGCAGTCAATGACCTAAAGGCAAATGCGTCGTACGAGAGGTGACCACGAATGCGCTTGATTTCCCTTTGATTAGGGTACATGTTAACGACGATGCCGAAAGCTGGAACGCGCACCATGCTCACACTGATGGCGATGGCTGTTGCCGGCAGCGCTCAGCTATCGGTTGCGCCGACAAACCACGATGTTGTGCCAGTGAAGGGCAGCGCCGTTCTCAACGCTGGACTCTCGGGTACGCAGCGCGAGGCTGAAAAAATCGCTCACACCATGGGTGCGAGACTCGGAAAATCTCCGCGCGGGAACGTTGTCGTTGCCTTCAGAAAACCGGCCACCAATCTCGACGAATACTGCTTCTATCCCATCGTGAACAGCAAGACTGGAGGCCACATGCGCACGTTTGCGTCGTGGCAATTGGGGCTTTTGCAGGGCAGCTCACGGGACGCTGCGGCGATGCCGTCAGGCGAAGTCCTACTCGAGGTTTCACTCGCACCGATCGACGGAGATCACACGCGCATCGAATTCTGGAGCAATTGCATGGCAGACACCGAGCTGGGCAGAGTGCTCGCCAACTCGACGGGCAAGTTTGAGCGAGCATTTCTCGCCAAACTAGCTCCTACACTTAACTTGGACACATGGTCAGCGGCATCCTCTTCGTCTGCCGATGTGCCAGCAGAAGTTGAATACAGAGCCATCTCGGAATTCGAGGCCAACGACATCCACCGTAACCCGCTGAGGGCGCTGCATCCTGGCGTGTCTGACAAAACGCTCGTATCAATCAATTCCGCTGCGCCGGTGGCTGAGGTGTGGCACGCGACACAAGCGGCGACACTAAGATTCGCCGAGATGACAGGCCTTACTGTGACGAGCATCGACGAACGTTTCCATCGGATTCAAAACGGCGACGCGAACATTCCGGGTCGAAAGGATTGGCGAGAAGAGTTCGTCACTACGATTTCTGACCAGGGGAATGGGCAAACACGGATATCAGTGGTTCGCAGATTGCTGGTCCCCAACGGCGCGACGTGGCGCGGATATCCGAGCGATGGCGAGATGGAAAGTTGGCTCATCGGCGCTATCCTGAGAGAGTTATCAGCGAAGTAGCCGGAATAACCTCCAACTGACGACCACCCATCGAAACCGAAAGGCCTGTAACCGCGCTACGAGAACAGATCCGTCTGCCTTCTTGTCGCCCCCATCGCGTAGCCGAGGTGGTCGTAGGCGAGCTTGCTGGCGACGCGGCCGCGCGGGGTCCGCTGCAGGAAGCCGATCTGGATGAGATACGGCTCGTAGAGGTCTTCGATCGTTCCCCGATCTTCGGCGATCGATGAGGCGAGCGCGCCGACGCCTACGGGGCCGCCGCTGAAGCGTTCGATGATGGTGGTCAGCAGCTTGCGGTCGATCTCGTCGAGGCCGAATTCGTCGACTTCGAGCATGACCAGCGCATCGTGGGCGATGGCGACGTCGATCTTCCCCTCCCTTTTGACCTCGGCGAAGTCGCGTACGCGGCGCAGGAGGCGGTTGGCGATACGGGGCGTGCCGCGCGAGCGGCGGGCGATCTCGTGCGAGCCGTCGGCAGTCACCTCGATGCCGAGGATGTCGGAGGAACGGCGGACGATGATCTCGAGCGATTCGACATCGTAGAAATCGAGGCGGTGCACGATCCCGAACCGCGCCCGCAGCGGCGCGCTGAGGAGACCGGCGCGGGTGGTGGCACCGATGAGCGTGAACGGTGGCAGCTCGACTTTCAACGTGCGCGCGGCCGGTCCCTGGCCGATGACGACGTCGATGTAGAAGTCCTCCATCGCCGAGTAGAGGACTTCCTCGACCGGCGCGGGGAGGCGGTGGATCTCGTCGATGAAGAGCGTGTCGCCCTTCTCCAGGTTGGTGATGATGGCCACGAGGTCGCCGGGCTTCTCCAGCGCGGGCCCCGAGGTCGAGCGCATGGCGGCATCCATCTCGTTGGCGACGATGTTGGCCAACGTGGTCTTGCCGAGACCAGGGGGGCCGAAGAGCAGAACGTGATCGAGCGTCTCACGCCGTTTGCGCGCGGCGGCGATGGAGATCTCCAGGTTTGCCTTGACCTTCTGCTGGCCGATGTACTCGCGCAAACGTCGCGGCCGCAACGACAGCTCGACCGTTACGTCGTCTTCGAGGGGAATCGGGGAGAGGATTCGATCGTCCATTACGGGCGGCCAGTTTACCGCGCGACGTTACAGCCTCGGTATGCCGGCCGCGTTGTCGGTTATCGGTTCTCTCCGTGAGAAGCTGAAGTAGTTGGAGAATCTGATAACTGACAACCGATAACCGACAACGCGCAAAGCGCAGTCAGTAATACATCCCCAACTGTAGCTTCGCCGCCTCGGACATCATGCTGCGGTCCCAGACCGGATCGAAGACGACTTCGACTTCGGCCTCCTTCACGCCTGGGAGAGATTCGACCTTGGATTTCACATCCGAGGCGAGGACCGGGCCCATACCGCAGCCGGGGGCGGTCAGGGTCATCTTGATCTTCACGTTCTTCGCGCCGTCGGCATCCTGGAGCTCGCAGAGGTAGACCAGGCCGAGGTCGACGATGTTCACGGGGATCTCGGGGTCGTAGCAGGTCTTGAGCTGGTCCCACACCATCTCTTCGAGCTTCTCGGGAACGATGGCCTCGCCGGGGACGAGCTCAGGAGCGTTCTCGACCGGCTTGCCGATGGCCTCGGCTTCGCGGCCGGAGATGCGGACCATGAGGCCGCGCTCGGTGATGAGGGTGTACGAGCCGCCAAGCGATTGCGTGATCGTGGCGCGGGCGCCCTCGGGGACGAGGACTTTCTCCCCGCTCGGAATCATCACCGCCTCGGCATTTCGGGTCAGGGTTACTTCTTCGCGCATGTTCATATCGTTCGGTTGTCCCTACGTCTCTTGGCCTGATTCGCTGACCGGGTCATTCGGTTGACACCGTTTCCTTATCGCCCTCGATGGCGCTGTTCAACGTATGCCACGGTAGCGAGGCACACTTTACTCGCGCCGGAAACTCGGATACCCCGGAGAACGCGGCCAGGCGGCCCAATTCTGCCGTGCTGAGGCTGCCGGGATCGCCAGTGACGAGCTTGTGGAAGACGTCGAAGAGCTGGTGCGCCTCATCGGTCGTCTTCCCTTTGAGCGTGGCGCTCATGACGGATGCCGATGCCTTCGAGATCGCACAGCCGTTGCCGGTGAAACCGATGTCCTTGATGGTGTTGCCGTCGATCTCCACGTAGATCGTGTAGTGGTCGCCGCAGAGCGGGTTGTAGCCATCCACCTTCTTCGTGGCGTGCTCCAGCTCGTGAAAATTGCGGGGGTTCCTGTTGTGGTCGAGGATGACCTGCTGGTAGAGCTCACGGAGTTGTTCGGACATTGGGAGTTACCTGAACAACTCGATCACCTTCTGCAATCCGCCGATCAGCGCGTCCGCCTCTTCCCGCGTGTTGTACATGGCGAAGGAGGCCCGGCCCGTGGCCGGCACGTTGAAACGCATCATCAACGGTTGCGCGCAGTGGTGGCCGGTGCGGATGGCGATCCCTTCCTGATCGAGGATCGTTCCGATGTCGTGCGGGTGCACGCCCTCCAGGACGAATGAGATGACGCTGGCCTTCTCCGCCGCGGTGCCGATGATGCGCAGGCCGTCGACCGCGAGCAGGCGCCTGGTGGCGTAGTGCAACAGGTCCTGCTCGTGCGCGGCGATGGCGTCGATGCCGATGGCGCTGACGTAGTCGAGCGCCGCGGCGAGGCCGATCACCCCTTCGATGTTCGGCGTCCCCGCCTCGAACTTGTAGGGAAGAGCGTTGTAGGTCGTCTTCTCGAAGCTGACGGAGAGGATCATGTCGCCGCCGCCCTGCCATGGCGGCATGGCCTCGAGGATGGCCGCCTTGCCGTAGAGGACGCCGGTCCCGGTTGGGCCGTAGACCTTGTGGCCGGAGAAGGCGTAGAAGTCGCAATCGAGGTCGCGCACGTCGACGTGCAGATGCGGCACGCCCTGCGCACCATCGATCAGCACCACCGCGCCGGCGGCATGGGCCAGGCCGATCATCTTGCGGATCGGATTGATCGTCCCCAGGGCGTTCGACGCGTGGCCGAAGGCGACCAGCTTCGTGCGCGGAGTCAGCAGCCTGGCGAACTCCTCGAGCTCGAGCTCGCCGGAATCGTTCACCGGAGCGACGCGCAGCCGCGCCCCTTTCTCTTCGCACAGCAACTGCCACGGAACGATGTTCGAGTGATGCTCGATGGCGGTGATGAGGATCTCGTCACCGGCGCCGACGTTCTTCCTTCCCCACGACTGCGCCACGAGATTGATCCCCTCGGTCGTGCCGCGCGTGAAGACGATCTCCTTCTCGTCGCGCGCGCCGATGAAGCGCTTCACGGTGGTACGGGCTTTCTCGTACGCGTCCGTGGCCACTTCGCTGAGGTAGTGGACGCCGCGGTGGACGTTCGAGTTCTCTTCGCTGTAGTAGCGAATGATGCGGTCGATCACCTGCCGCGGTTTCTGCGTCGTGGCGGCGTTGTCGAGGTAGACGAGCGTCCGTCCGCCGCGAACCGGGTGGTGGAGGATGGGGAAGTCGCGGCGAATGCGCTGAACATCGGGGACGAGGGACAAGGGATGAGGGAGAGTCTGAGCAGAAGCAGTCATTGGTTTCCTCCCTCGTCCTTCATTCCTATCCCACGCTGCCGAAGGGCCCGGCCGGCGTTCTCGCGGACGACGTCGATCTTCATCCGCTCGACGATCTCGCTGGCGAAGGCGTATACGAGCAGATTGCGCGCCTCTTCCTCGCCGATGCCGCGGGCGCGGAGGTAGAAGAGCGCCTCCTCGTCGAGCTGGCCGATCGTCGAGCCGTGGTTGCACTTCACGTCGTCGTTGTGGATCTCCAGCGACGGTTTCGAATCGACGACGGCGGTCTCCGAAAGCAGCAGGTTCCGGTTTGTCTGCCGCGAGCTGGTCTTGACGGCATCCGGCTCGACGATGATCCGGCCGTCGAAGATGCCGCGAGCGTTCCCGTCCAGGATGCCCTTGAACAGCTCCAGGCTGTCGCAATGCGGCGCGACGTGATCGATGAGGGTGTGATTGTCGACGTGCTGGCGGCCGGAGAGGACGAAGAGTCCTTCCATCGACAGGCTGGCTCCCTCGCCGGTGAGCGCGACGTTGATCTCGTTGCGCACCAGCCCGCCGCCGGTGGCGATCGTCCGCGAGGTCACGTTCGACGAGCGCTCCTGATGAACCTGCACCGTGCCGATATGGAAGGCCTCGAGCGATTCGTTCTCGAACTTGTAGTGATCGACGACGGCGCCGTCGCCGGCAACGATCTCGGTGACCGTGTTCGTGAAGTAGGTTCCCTTGCCGAAGAACGATTCGATCACGGTGATCTGGCTTCCGCGGCCGGCCACGATCAGGTTGCGATGGTGCGACATCACCGGATGCCCGCCGGTGCCTCCACCGACATAGAGAAGGTGAATGAAGCCCTCGACCACCGTTCCCGGAGCGATCTCGATGTACGCGCCGTCCTGCCAGAGCGCAGTGTTGAGCGCGGTCAGGGCGTGCCGTTCGTAGTCGGCATAGCGCGCGAAGTGCTGCCCGAACGATTCCGTTTCCATGGCCTCACGAATCGGAAGGATGCGGATTCCAGGATGCTCGTTGGCGAGCGCCGACCGGTTCGTACGCAGCCCGCCGTTGACGAACGTCAATTCGGCGATGGGCTGGTCGCGGAACGGTGGAACGGGGTCCGGCCCTTCGGGCTGCCGCTCGTCGCTCTTCCAATCGATGCCTGCAAGCGGCAGGAGCGAGGTGTACTTCCACGCTTCGAGTCGCGTCGTCGGCCAGCCGAGAGCCTGGAAGCGCTCCGCCGCCTGCGCGCGGATGCGGCGGACGCGCTCCGGCTCACCGTCGATGTGCCGCGGCTCGACGCATGCCTGGCGGATGTCGGGAACGAGAACGCTCATTGGGCGGCTAAGCACCTCTTCTTCAATCCATTCGTAGCCCTTCTGCTCGAGCTCCTCAGCCAGCTCTTTCCCGCCCGACTTCACAATCCTGCCGTCGGCGAGAACGTGGACGAAGTCAGGAACGAGATACCGCAGCAGCCGCTGATAGTGCGTGATGACAAGCACCGAGTGCTTTTCGCTGGCGAGCGCATTCACTCCCTCGGCCACGATACGCAGCGCGTCGATGTCGAGCCCCGAGTCAGTCTCGTCGAGGATGGCCAGCTTCGGATCGAGCACGGCCATCTGGAAGATCTCGTTCCGCTTCTTCTCGCCGCCGGAGAAGCCTTCATTCACCGAGCGGTTCATGAATGTTTCATCCATCTCGACAAGCTTCATCTTCTCGCGTGCGAGCTGCAGGAACTCCATGGCGTCGAGCTCCTCCTGTCCCTGATGCTTGCGGACGGAGTTGAGTGCGGCCTTGAGGAAATAGATGTTGTTGACGCCCGGAATCTCGACCGGGTACTGCATGGCCAGGAAGACTCCCTCCCGCGCCCGCTCCTCGGCGGGGAGCGCCAGCAGATCCTTCCCGAGGTACGTGACCGTTCCGGAGGTGGCGTTGTATTTCGGCCGTCCGGCCAGGACATTCGCCAGCGTCGATTTTCCGGAGCCGTTCGGCCCCATGATCGCGTGCACCTCGCCCATGCCGACATGCAGCGTGAGCCCCTTGAGGATTTCTTTGCCGTCGATTCCGGCGTGCAGGTTTTTGATGTCGAGCATGTGTTGTTAACCGGTTGCTGAGTTGCTTGGTTGCTGCGTTGCTTGGGGGATGCGGGACTCAGCAACCCAGCAACTAAGCAACCTAGTAACTATCCAACGCTTCCTTCCAATGACACTCCAAGCAACTTCGTCGCTTCGACCGCGAACTCCATCGGCAACTCTTTGAACACTTCCCGGCAGAAGCCGTTGACGATCATCGAGACGGCGTCCTCGGCGGAGATACCGCGCTGCTGACAGTAGAAGAGCTGGTCTTCGCCGATCTTCGACGTCGAGGCCTCGTGCTCCATCTGGGCCGAGGAGTTGCGCACCTCGATGTAGGGGAACGTATGCGCGCCGCATTTGTCGCCGAGGAGCAGCGAATCGCACTGCGAGTAATTGCGCGCCCCCTCCGCCGACTTCATGATCTTCACTTCGCCGCGGTAGGTCTGCTGCCCGAAGCCGGCCGAGATCCCCTTCGAGATGATCGTCGAACGGGTGTTCTTGCCGAGGTGAATCATCTTCGTACCGGTATCCGCCTGCTGATGGTGATTCGTCAGCGCCACCGAATAGAACTCGCCGACCGAGTTGTCTCCCTGCAGGATGCAGCTCGGGTACTTCCAGGTGATGGCCGAGCCGGTCTCGACCTGTGTCCACGACAGCTTCGCATTCGCGAAGGCCTTGCCGCGTTTGGTGACGAAGTTGTAGATGCCGCCGCGCCCTTCCTTGTCGCCGGGGTACCAGTTCTGCACGGTCGAGTACTTGATCGAGGCGTTGTCGAGCGCCACCAGCTCGACCACCGCCGCGTGGAGCTGATTCTCGTCGCGCATCGGTGCCGTGCATCCCTCGAGGTAGCTGACGGTGGCCCCTTCATCGGCCACGATCAGCGTCCGCTCGAACTGCCCGGTACCGGCGGAGTTGATCCGGAAATAGGTCGACAGCTCCATCGGGCAGCGAACGCCCTTCGGGATGTAGCAGAACGAGCCGTCGGTGAAGACAGCGGCGTTGAGCGTGGCAAAAAAGTTGTCGGTGTAGGGAACGACGCTGCCGAGGTACTTGCGGACCAGGTCCGGGTGCTTCTGCACGGCGTCGGAGAAGGAACAGAAGATCACGCCCACCTTCGCCAGCTCGGAGCGGAAGGTCGTGGCGACGGAGACGGAGTCGAAGACCGCGTCGACGGCCACACCGGAGAGGCGCTTCTGCTCCTCGAGCGAGATGCCGAGCTTCTCGAACGTCGCCCGCAGCTCGGGATCGACTTCATCGAGCGAGTTGAGCTTCTTTTTCTGCTTCGGCGCGGAGTAGTAGCAGATGGACTGGTAGTCGATCGGGCCGTACTTGACGTTCGCCCACGTCGGCTCCTTCATTGTCGTCCAGTGGCGAAGGGCCTTGAGGCGGAAGTCGAGCATCCACTGCGGCTCGTTTTTCTTCTTCGAGATGAGGCGGATGATGTCTTCGTTCAGCCCGGGAGGAGCCTGATCGGCTTCGATGTCGGTGACGAAGCCGTACTTGTACTCCTGGCTGGCTATCTGTTCGATCGTGCTGGTCATGATGGATTCCCAACTCTCAACAACGCCGGTTTGTCGATCCGCGGAACCGGCATCACGCCGCGGGTGAGGTCGCCGAGCGTTACCTGCTCGAATGCGCCTTTGACCGCACGGTTGATACCGAACATGAATCGCCGCGACGGGCAGGCCACACGGATGGCGCAGGCGGCGTGACCCTGATCGTCCGTCGTCTCGCATTCGACGAGATCCCACGGACCTTCGAGCGCATCGATGAGTTGCCCGAGTGTGACGGACTCGGCGTCGCCGTGAAAGGTGTAGCCGCCGCCGACTCCGCGATGAGACTGGATGACCTCGCTCTGATGGAGCGTTTTGAGGACCTTGGTGATCATCGGCACCGGCAGGTGGTAGAACTCGGCGATCTCCCGCGCCGAAGCCACCTCGCCGTTGTGACGGGCAAGGTAAACGGCGGCAAGGAGGCCGTAATCAGTGAGTTTTGAGATTTTCAGCATCGGCGCACTCTCGAAAGGAGCGAAACAGTACCACTACGGTACGGTTTATACAACTGATGCGCAACATTGCTTCTTCCCGCTCGCTCCTTGGCACACAAGCTGCCACTGAATCGGGTGTGATGAGCCCGAAAATCCCCACTCTCGCAGCGTTAGCTCTCCTCGTTTTCGGCTGCAGCAGGTCCGGCAAGATGCAGCGTGACCAGAAGCAATACGACGTTGTGCCCGAAGGATCGGCGAGCGGTGTGACGTCGACCATCAACGGTCCGGGAGAGACGACGCCGCCGGTCACGGACACAAACGCCGATACGACGACGAACTTCACCATCCCGAATCCGAATCCGCTCGGCAACGATACGGCCGGGACACCAGCGCCGATAACGTCGACTGCGGCGACTGCACCGCGTCCGCAGCGTCCTCGCCTCTACACACCTCCGCCGCGGCCGCAGGAACTACGGCCTGAGCCGGCGACAGACACTACGATGACGACCACGGACACGGAGACGACCACCACCACGACTATAGCGCCGAACCCGAAAAAGAAATCGGATCAGGATCAGCCGCCTCCGCCAACCGACACGATCGGTACGCGACGCTAATCCGTCCTTATCTGTTTCTATCTGCGTAGATCTGCGGATCAAAAACTGTCGAGATAGAATGCGCCGCCAATGCCGCGCCTTGCCTTTCAAGACCTGATCCTCCGCCTCCAGAACTTCTGGGCTGAGCGCGGCTGCATGATCGAGACGCCGCTCGACCTCGAAGTCGGCGCGGGCACCATGCACCCGGCCACATTCCTCCGCGTCCTCGGGCCGGAACCGTGGAACGTCGGCTACGTGCAGCCGTCACGCCGGCCCACCGACGGCCGCTATGGCGATAACCCGTTCCGGCTCGGCAAGCACTACCAGTTTCAGGTCATCCTCAAGCCTTCGCCGCTGGACGTGCAGGAGCTGTATCTCGACTCCCTGCGCGCGCTCGGTCTCGACCTGACCCGCCACGACATCCGCTTCGAGGAGGACAATTGGGAGTCACCGACGCTCGGCGCGTGGGGCGTCGGCTGGCAGATCCTCCTCGACGGGATGGAGATCACGCAGTTCACCTATTTCCAGCAGGCCGGCGGCATCGATCTCGCGCCGATCTCCGCCGAGATCACCTACGGCCTGGAACGCCTGACGATGTTCCTCTCCCGCCAGCCCTCGGTGTACGACATCGAATGGGGAGCCGGCTTCGGCTACGGCCCGGTGCGGAAGCAGGACGAGTACGAGTTCTCGAAGTACTACTTCGAGACCGCGGACATCGATCTGCACTGGAAGCTCTTCGATGCCTATGAAGGCGAAGCGAAGCACTGTCTCGACGCGAAGCTCGTCCTCCCCGCGTACGACTGGACGCTGAAGTGCTCGCATGTGTTCAACACGCTTGACGCTCGCGGCGCGGTCTCCGTCACGGAACGCGTGGGCATCATCAAGCGCGTGCGGGAGCTGGCCGTCGCCTGCGCGCACCAGTACCTGGCCTCGCGTGAGGCCCTCGGATTTCCGTTGCTGAAGGCGTCCAATGGCTGAATATTTTTTCGAGCTGCTGACGGAAGAGATCCCGGCGTGGATGCACACCGCCGCGCAAGCGACGTTGCTGCAGCAATTGACGAAACTGACGCAGGACCTCGGCGAGCCGCCCGATGACCGCAATCCGGTCGTCGTCAACAGCACCCCGCGCCGCATCATCTTCTTTCTGTCGCGCATCCCGCTCCGCGAGAGCGACCGCGAAGAAGAGGTGAAGGGCCCGCCCGTGAAAGCCGCGTATGACGCCGAGGGGAAGCCGACGCAGGCGCTGAACGGATTCCTGAAGAAGAACAACGCAACGTTGGCCGACATCATCGTCGGGAGTCGGGAGTCGGGAGAAGCGCCAAGCTCCGACAACCGACAACCGACAACCGACAACCGTTCCTCCGACTACATCCGCGTCAAGCGCACGATCAAAGGCCGCTCCGCGGGCGAGATCCTGCAGGAGCGCGTGCCGCAGATCATCGAGTCGCTGCGCTGGCCGAAGATGATGCGGTGGGGGAAAGGGGAGCATTCCTACATCCGCCCGATCCACTCCGTCGTCTCCGTGCTCGACGGCGAGCACCTGCCGGTCACGATCTTCGACATCCCCTCGGGGGCAACCACGCGCGGCCACCGCACGCTGGCGCCGCAACCGATCGAGGTGCTCTCGTACAACGACTACGTGACGAAGCTGGAGCTGGCGCGCGTCGTCATCGACGCCGACCGCCGCCGCCATGTGATGGCCGAGCGGGCCCGCGTCCTCGGTCAGCAGGCCGGCGGCATCCCGTCCGTCGACGCCTCGATCTGGTCGCAGTGGCAGTACCTCACTGAATACCCCGGCGTCGTTCGCGCCGAATTCGGCCGCGAATACCTGTCGCTGCCGGACGAAGTGCTGGTCACCGTGATGCGCGTCCATCAGAAGCAGCTCCCGATCCGCACGGCCGACGGACGGCTCACCAGTTTCTTCCTGGCCGTTCTCGACAACGACGCCGATCTGGACGGCAACGCCGCCTACGGCAATTCCTTCGTCACGAACGCCCGCTTCGCCGATGCGAAATTCTTCTACGAGACCGACAGGAAGCGGACACTCGAGTCGCGCCTCGATCAGCTCGAGCATCTGCAGTTTCAGGAGAAGCTCGGCAACTATCGCGACAAGACCAAACGCATCGAGGAGATCGCTGCCGCCATCTCCGACGACGCCGATACCCTCGCCGCGGCCCGGCTCTGCAAGACCGATCTCCCCACCGAGATGGTGAAAGAGTTCACCGACCTGCAGGGGAAAATCGGCGGCATCTACGCGCGCGAGGAGGGCCTGCCGGAGAACACGTGGCAGGCCATCTACGATCACTATCTTCCGGTCAACATCGACGATGCGCTCCCGCGCACGCTCAGCGGCGCAATCGTCTCGCTCGCCGACAGGATCGACACCCTGGCCGGCTTCTTCCGCATCGGAGCGAAGCCGACCGGCTCGAAGGATCCCTTCGCTCTCCGCCGCGCGGCGCAGGGCGTCGTGCAGATCCTGCTCAACCGCGACAAACGGTCCGTGAAGATCGGCATCGACAAGCTGATCGATATCGCGATCGCCGCACACCAGCAACCCAGCAACCCGGCAACCCAGCAATACAAGGACGACCTCCTCGCCTTCTTCGCCGAGCGCGTCCGCACCATTCTCGAAGCCTCGGCCTACGGCTTTGCTTATGACGAGATTGCCGCGGCCATGGAGGCGGGATGGGCGTCGTCGCTCACCGACCTCGTCGACCGCATCACCGCCTTGAAGGCGATGCGCAACGAGCCAAACTTCCTTTCGATCCTCGACTCCGCCAAACGCATCGCCAATATCACCTCGGGGCAGGAATCCGCGGCACGCGTCGATCCTTCGAAGCTGGAGAGCGACACGGAACGGCGGCTGGCCGAGCTTGTCCCATTGATGAGCGACCAGATCGACGAGATGATCGGCGAGCGTAACTACAAACTCGCGCTGGAGACCTTTGCCGCCATGGCCCCGGAGCTGGAGACGTTCTTTGACGAAGTGATGGTCATGGTCGAAGACGAGGGCGTGCGCCGTAACCGCATGGCGCTGCTGCGCAGCGTGGGCAATGCCGTCATGAAAATCGCCGACGTGACGAAGATCGTCGTCGACAGGCGCGAGTATCGGGCGTGAAACCTGCCATAAAATTACGGCTGTTTCTGCCGTTGCTCCTCATCGTGAGTTGCGCACGTCCCGCGCCGAAGCAGGCCTCGGTTCAGGAGCGCCCGGACAAGTTCCCCACCGACGTCATCAACGAGCAATCGAGCCTCCTCGACATCACGCGCGGTGCGACGATCGTCTCTCGCACAGGCGAGGCCATGCTGATCACCTCCGCCATCTACACGATCGACGGCGAGATCGGCTCGTTCTGGGCGCCGCCGCCCCGCGATTATCCGCAATCGATCGTGATCGCCCTAGGTGCGCGGAGCCGCATCGACCGCGTCGGGTTTCGCACGCTCGTCGAAGGAGCGTACCAGGCGAATCATGTGACGTTCGAGCGCTCGCTGGACGGCGCGGCCTGGCAACCGTTGGGGACGATGACGGGGCGGCAGGTCAGCGAAGCGCAATGGCTCGACGTCGCGCCAGCCGAGGCCGCGTATGTGCGCGTCACGATTCCCGACGCCAGGCATCCCGTGCGCGACGTGCGCCTGCATTCGCTCTTCGCGCACGGCACGGAGACCGGTCCGCGGAGCGATCCTACGCTCGACGGCTGCTGGTCGATCAACGGCGATGCGGCCGCCTTCGTCCAGCGCGGCGGGCGCGCCACCGGCGTCCTCGCTCAGGGCCCTCTGCCGGTCTTTCTCGCCGGCGGCACAAACGGCCGGATGTGGCGCTTCAACTGGATTCGCGGGAACGACTACGGCTTCACCGCCCTCACCGTGTCGCCTGACGGCAAACATCTCAGTGCCCTCGACTGGCACGAAGAAGCGATCCCGCTGTTCGGCGCCATTCCCTGGTTTGGCGAGCATGCCCCCTGCGCCGCCCCCGCTCCGCGCGACGGGGTCCCGCTGGCGGTGCTCCGACGCGCCAGCCATGTGGCCATGTTCGCGCTGCAATTTGATCCGGCAGGCCAGCTTCTCGTCGAGCCCAGCCGTGAGGAGCTGCAGTCTCTGGCGAGCATCATCCACGACGCGCCGGTTCCTCTTCGCATCGTGGCGCACGAGTTCCGCCAGCCCGACGCGAAACGCAACAGAGAATTCGCCGAGCATGAGATCGCCTCCGTTCGCAAGGCGCTCGAGAGCCTTGGCGCCGGCCTCGGGCGCACCGATTTCCTCGCCGCCGGCAGCGATTCACCCCGCCAGACGCCGGCCAGCGACGCCGCACGGGCGATCTACTCCAGCGTCGAGGTGGAAGTTCGGAGATAATCGCGGCGCGATGGGGCAGCCGCAATACGTCTACTACTTCGGCGATGGAAAGGCCGAGGGCAACGCCAAAATGAAGGACATCCTCGGCGGCAAAGGTGCGGGCCTCGCCGAGATGACGAACATCGGCGTTCCCGTCCCGCCCGGCTTCACGATCTCCACCGCCGTCTGCACATGGTTTTACGAGCACGGCAAGACCTATCCGCTGGAGCTGAAGAGCGCCGTGGAGACGAACCTCGCACGCGTCGAGAAATCCGTCGGCCGCAAGTTCGGCGACCGCGACAAACCGCTCCTCGTCTCCGTCCGCTCCGGCGCCCGCGCATCAATGCCGGGCATGATGGACACGATTCTCAATCTCGGTCTGAACGATGAGACGGTGAAGGGGCTGGCCACCTCGTCGAAAGACGAGCGTTTCGCCCTCGATTCCTACCGCCGATTCATCCAGATGTACTCCGGCGTCGTGTTGGAGATCGACAAGGATCACTTCGAGCACGAGCTCTTCGGGCTGCGAGACAAGTCCGGTGTCAAGACCGACGCCGAGATCCCCGCTGAAGGCTTGCGCGGCCTCGTCGAAACGTACAAAGGCATCGTCCGCGAAAAAAGCGGCAACGACTTTCCGCAGGACGTGCAGCAGCAGCTCTGGGGTGCCATCGGTGCGGTCTTCAACTCCTGGAACAACCAGCGCGCCATCACCTACCGCAAACTCAACCAGATCCCCGACGACTGGGGCACCGCCGTCAACGTGCAGTCGATGGTCTTCGGCAACATGGGAGACGATTGCGCCACCGGCGTGGCCTTCACGCGCAATCCCGCCACCGGCGAGCACCGTTTCTTCGGCGAGTACCTTCCGAACGCGCAGGGCGAAGACGTCGTGGCCGGCATCCGCACGCCTCTGCCGATCTCGAAAGCGCAGGCGCTCGAGCACGAGAAGTCGCTCGAGGAGACAATGCCCGCCGTCTACGGCCAGCTCGAGGACGTCTACAAGAAGCTCGAAAGCCACTACCGCGACATGCAGGACATCGAGTTCACCATCCAGTCGGGCAAGCTCTACCTCCTGCAGACGCGCACCGGCAAGCGGACCGGCTTCGCGGCGGTGAAGATCGCCTGCGACATGGTCGACGAGGGTCTCATCAACAACATCGAGGCCGTCTCACGCGTCGAGGCCGGCCAGATCGTGCAACTCCTGGCTCCGGTGTTCGATACGAAGGAGAAGCAGAAAGCGACGTCGGGTGGACGCGTCCTCGGGCGCGGACTTCCGGCTGGTCCTGGCGCGGCGGCGGGACGCATCGCCTTCAACGCCGATCGGGCCGTGCAGATGGCGAAGGATAGTGATGATCCGGTGATCCTCGTGCGGATCGAGACGTCCCCCGAGGACATCGCCGGCATGCACAGCGCGGCCGGGATTCTGACGACGCGCGGCGGACTGACTTCGCACGCCGCTGTCGTCGCCCGCGGCATGGGCCGGCCGTGCATCGTAGGCGCCGGTGCGTTGCGCGTCGACTACGGCAAAGGGGAACTGCGGAGCGAAGGGCACGAGCCGCTGGAAGAGGGCGATTGGGTCTCGATCGATGGCTCGACCGGCGAAATCATCGGCGGCAAGGTCGAGACGCGGCCCTCGGAGGTCATCCAGGTGCTGCTGGAGGGATCGCTGCCGGCCGATCAGTCCGAAACGTTCCGCAATTTCGACCGGCTTCTCAAGTGGGCCGACGAGATCCGAACCCTCGGCGTCCGCACGAATGCCGATACGCCGAACGATGCCCGCGTGGCGCGGCTCTTCGGCGCGGCGGGCATCGGTCTCTGCCGGACAGAGCACATGTTCTTTTCCGAGGATCGCATCCTCCGCGTCCGCGAAATGATCCTGGCTCGCAACGAGGCCGGCCGCCGGAAGTCGCTCGATCAGTTGCTGCCCTTCCAGAAGGCCGACTTCGAAGGGATCTTCCGCGAGCTCGACGGCCTGCCGGTCACGATCCGCCTCCTCGACCCGCCGCTTCACGAGTTCCTGCCGCACAGCGAGCAGCAGATCTCCGCCGTGGCTCGCGATATGGGATGGGGCTTCGTCGAGTTGCGCGCCAAAGTGAACCAGCTCCACGAATCGAACCCGATGCTCGGCCACCGCGGTTGCCGACTGGCGGTGACGTTCCCCGAGATCTACGAGATGCAGGTGCGGGCGATTTTTCAGGCTGCCTGCGAGGTGAAGAAGGACGGCATCGATGCCCGCCCCGAGGTGATGATCCCGCTGGTCGGGACGGTCAAAGAGCTGGCGATGTTGAAGGAGATGGTCCAGCGCGTTGCCGCCGAGGTGCTTAAGGAGCAGGGCACCGAGCTGCCGGTCATCGTCGGCACGATGATCGAGATTCCCCGCGCCGCCTTGATCGCCGACCAGCTCGGCCAGATAGCGGAGTTCTTCTCATTTGGTACCAACGATCTGACGCAGATGACCTTCGGCTACTCTCGCGACGACGCCGGCTCGTTTCTCCCCGAGTACGTCGAGAAGAAGATCCTGCCCAAAGATCCGTTCGAATCGATCGACCAGGAGGGCGTCGGCCAACTGGTGCGCCTCGGCACGGAACGGGGCCGGAGCACGAACAAAGAACTCAAGGTCGGCGTCTGCGGGGAGCACGGCGGCGATCCCGACTCCATCCGCTTCTTCCGAACCTGCGGATTGAACTACGTCTCCTGCTCCCCCTACCGCGTGCCTGTCGCAAGGCTCGCGGCGGCGCAGGCGGAGCTGGAGTTCAAGCACTTCGAGGGGTGAACGCAGGCCGGACTCTCAGTCCGGCTTACGTCATGCCGGCGTCGTCCTCGCGCTTGTCCTTCCACTTGTGATACGCCCAGAAACCGATCGCGGCCGCTACGAGCACGATCAGTCCATATTTTTCAATGTGCGCGGCCCGACCGAGAACCCGTTCGACGGCGCGGCCGAAGTAGAAGCCGGCGGTGCCGATGATGATCGCCCAGACCATGCACGTAAGTGCCTCGTACAGCAGGAACTTGATCGTCGAGACTTTCGAGATGCCGATGATCACGGCGCAGGTGATGCGCAGGCCGTACAACCACTGCGTGATGAAGATGGCCGGCGCGCCGTAGCGCTCGAATAGACGGATTCCCTTACCGAAATGACGCTTCATCCTCGGGAAGCGGTCGAGCAGTTTCACCCCTTGCGTTCGTCCGAGCCAGAACCAGAAGACGTGGCCGGAGTAGGCGCCGGCGCAGGCTGTGGCGATGACGAACGGGAGCCTGAGATAGCCGCGCTCGGCAAAGAAGCCGGCCATCACCAGGATCGTCTCCCCTTCGAGGAACGTCCCCACGAAGACAGCGAGGTATCCGAACTTCTGGAGCAGTAGCTCGGGCGTCATTCAAACCCGCAAGGTGCAAGATTCGGGGAGGGTCATGAAATTTGATCCCTGAAGCGTAACATTAGAACAGGTTACCGGAGGACCGATGAAGCCGATTGCCATCAGTAGTTATCTCGCATTCGCGGCGCTTTCGCTCTACGCAGCCGACCCTCAGGCAGCGAAAGAGAGTCCCACGCCGCAGCCGGTGAAGCACAACCAGGTGGTTCTATCGCAGCAGCAGACCGCCACGGCCGGCGGCGACTCGCCGCTCGTCCGCGCGGCAAAGGCAGCCAGTCACCCGCTCAGGAAGTCGTCGAGCCCGGTCATCACGAACGAGACACTCGTGCGCGACGGCGGTCACTTCACGACCACGAGCTCACAGCCGCCCATTCCGGCCGGCAACAGCAGATCAACGGAAATCACCTTCGAGCAGATGGCCGCGGATCAGCGGCGTGCCCGTGCCGAAGCCGCTGCCACCGCCGAGCAATACCGCAAGACCGAGGAACAGAAGAAGTATGCCGCTGCCATCAACGCCCTGCGCGCGGAAGGCGACACGCCCGAAGGCCTCTACGATGACTCACCGGGCGGGGGCGGAGCGATCCAGACCGTCAAGCCGACAACGCTGCCGACGGCACCGACGAAACCGCCGCAATAGCGGTTGCGCGGTCTCGGGGTTTGGGGCCCTTGGCAACCGCGAGACCGCGAAACCTCGCGACCCCGCAACCGCCTCACTCACGGCGCCGCTTCCGCTTTCAACGATCTCGTCATCAGCCGCTGCAGCGCTGTACGCGGCGACTGGCCCTGGTGCAGCACGCCGTACATCTCCGCGGTGATGGGCATTTCGATGCCATGCCGGTCCGCCAGTTCCTTGGCGGCCTTCGATGTTCTCACCCCTTCGGCGACGGTGCGCGATTCAGACAGGATCTGGGCGAGCGGCTTCCCCTGGCCGAGTGCCACGCCCACGCTTCGGTTGCGTGACAAGGAGCCGGTGCAGGTCAGGACGAGATCGCCCATGCCGGCAAGACCGGCCAGCGTCTCGACGCGCCCGCCGAGCGCGACGGAGAGCTTCGTCACCTCGTGAAGGCCGCGGGTAATCAGCGCGGCGGTCGTGTTCGACCCGAGTCCAAGGCCTTCGATCACACCGGCGGCGACTGCGATGACGTTCTTCAGCGAACCGGCCAGCTCGACCCCGGTGACGTCGCTCGAGTTGTAAATGCGAAACGTCGACGACGACAAGGCATGCTGCACCTCTTCCGCGAGTTTAAGATCGAGCGACGCAATGACCGCGGCCGTCGGATCGCCGCGGGCCATTTCGAGCGCGAAGGTCGGTCCTGACAGCACGGCGAAGGAGCGAAGCGAGCCGCCTAATTCGTGCGCCGTCACCTCCGACATCCGTTGCAGGGTCTCGTTCTCGATCCCTTTCGTCGCGCTGACGATGGCTACCTCGCGCCGAAGGTGTGGCCGCATCTGTGCCAGCACGCCGCGGTAATGGTGACTCGGCACGATCATGAACAGCACGTCGCTGAATCCAACGGCCTCGGCGAGCGAGCTGGTTGCATGCACGTTCTGGTCGAGTGCGATGCTCGGCAGATAGATCGGGTTATGGCGCGTCGCGCTGATCTCCGTGGCGACGTTCGGATCATGTGCCCACAGGGCGATCTCGTTGCCACAGCGCGCCGCCACAGCGGCCACCGCGGTTCCGAACGATCCCGCGCCGATGATCGAGATCTTCATGACTCTTTCGGTCCGCCCGAGCTACCCATCTTGCGTTCCGTCCCCTGCGCCAGCCGGGCAATGTTGGAGTGGTGTTTGAGGATGATGGCCAGCGCGATCAGGGTGCTGATGATGATCGTCCAGAACGGCGCATGGACCAGGAAGCGAAGAAAGATCGGGATCGATGCCGCGCTGAGAATCGAGGCCAGAGAGACGAAGCGCGTGGCAAGAATGACGATGAGAAACACGAGCACGCCGGCCGCGACGGCAATCGGATCGAGCGCCAGAAATGCCCCGGTAGCCGTGGCCACCCCTTTCCCGCCATGAAATCGCAGCCAGACGGGGTACATGTGCGCGAGCACGGCGATGAGTCCCGCCAGCGCGATCCACAGCGACATGGAGTAGATCGGGGACGCGTGCGTCGCATCCGCAACGAACGGCCAGTCCGGCCGTCCCACGATCCATCTGGCCAGGGCGACGGCCGCATACCCCTTGGCGATGTCGAGAAGCAGGGCGATGATCCCCGGCACTTTCCCGAAGTTCCGCGCCACGTTCGTCGCACCGACGTTCCGGCTGCCGTGATAGCGAATGTCGGCCCCCGACACGAACTTCACCACCAGATAACTGAACGGAATCGATCCGATCAGGTACGCGGCGATGATGACGATGAACGGAAGGGCTGACCCCATGCGGCGGATATTGTAGAGCGGCCGGCACGGCCGGCTGCGCTGGTTGCCAAAGGCTCGGCCACCATCATCGCTCTATCGTTCTGCCGCGCAGGCCCTAGGGCGAGGCCAGACGCTCGACGGCGCCACGCAACGTAGGTGGATCGATCGCAGGATACCTGTACAGCGAAGGTGCCACCTCTTCGAAGAGGTCGAACAACCGATTCGGATCGACCAGACCAGCGCGCACCATCGAATCGACGTCCAGAAGATCTTTGTGATGCGCGCGTTCGAGCTTCGACAACGCCTGCGTGTAGAAATCGAAGTGATGAAAGGAAATCGGGCCCTCGCGGGCGATGAACGCGCTCCGCTCCTCCCATCCCGGCAGCGGCGGGACGAAGTCCGCGGGCGAGGCCAGCTCCACGTTGACTTGCAGCCGCTCCTTCACCTCGGGGATCGCGCGAAGGAGGCGATCGTTCTCCGGCACGATGCTGATATCGACGTCGAGCGTACTGTCCCGCCATCCGTGAAGTACGGCACTCGCGCCCCCCGTGAGGTAGACGCGGACGGGCTCGCGAGCTTCGGCTGCGATGGCGCGCATGAAGGCGCGAAGCCGCGGTTCCGTTACGGCTTCACGCATTCCGCCGCCCGCTCGAAGCTCACCAGTTTGCGGATCAAGGCGTTGTAGCGCGAATGGGCTGAGTCGGAATCCTCTTCGGCCAGTTTCGCGTAGAGCCGGTCCTCGGGGAAGTACGGAGTGTCATCCGGAACGTCGAACCCAATCCGGCGCAGGCGCGGCGCGCCAATGAGAACGAGCAGCGAGGGGATCGACTCCACACCCGAAGCAAGGTCGCGCAAACCTTCGCGAATCAGATCAGCACCGGGAAGAGCATCCGAGACTTCCACGCCTTGCAGTTTAGCGTGGCACCGTCTAGCCTGCATTTCTCACAGTATTGCTTCGTTTCTTGCCACGCCCTTTCGCCGAGGGCCTTCTCCCCTCGCGGTTTTTTGCGGGGGGAGAAGGCCCTCGACTGGGTACAGAGTGCCGACGATTTAAGTGAAAGCGTGCGAAATGCGGCTAAGGAGTAACCGCGGCGTCGGTGATGTCGAGAGCCCGATCGATGATGGTGAACGCCTCCCGCAACTGCGGCTCCGTGATGCAGAGCGGCGGATTGGTAAACAGGTTGTTCCAGTTGATGAAAGCGTACATCCCCTGATCGCGCAGGAACGCGCCGAGGCGTTGCATCTCGGGGCTGGTGCCGTTGAAGGGAGCCATCGGCTCCTTCGTCTGGCGATTGCGTACGAGCTCGAGAACGCCGAAAAGACCGATGGAGCGGACGTCGCCAACCGAGGGATGCTTCGCTTTCATCTCCGCGTGCAACTCGGATAGTACGCGGCCCATCCGTTGCGTGTGACCCATGGTGTCGTCGTCGATCATCACCTGCAGACAGGCCTCCGCCGCGGCGAGGCTCATCGGGTGGGCGTTGTAGGTAAGGCCGCCGAAAAACGTGTTGCGGTCGAAATAGCTGGCGATGCGGTCGCTGATGGCCACCGCGCCGAGCGGAAGATAGGCGGAGGTCAAGCCCTTGGCCATGGTGATCATGTCCGGTATGACGTTCCAGTGATCGGCGGCGAACCAGCGTCCCGTTCTGCCGAGGCCGCACATCACTTCGTCGCAGACGAGGAAGATGCCGTGCCGGTCGCAGACCTGCCGAAGACCCTGCAGGTAGCCGTCGGGAGGGACGATGAGTCCGTTCGTGCCCGTGACCGTTTCGACGAAGATCGCGGCGATCGTCTGCGGGCCTTCGTAGGCAATCGTCTCCTCGATCTCATCGAGACAACGCTGCACGAATGAAGCGTCGCTGTCGCCCTCGCGGTAGAGATGGCTGCGGTACTTGTAAGGATCGAAGAAACGGACCACGCCGGGGATGCCGGGCTCGTTCGCCCAGCGGCGCGGATCGCCGGTCAGCGAGATGCTGCCGGCTGTGGCGCCGTGATACGAGCGGTAGCGGGCCATGATCTTCTGCCGTCCGCTGACGATCCTGGCGATCCGGATGGCGTTTTCGTTTGCCTCGGCGCCGCCGAGGGTGAAGAAGAAGCGATTGAGATCGCCGGGTGTGAGATCGGCCAGCATCTTTCCGAGGCGCGCGCGCACCGGGCTGGCCATCCCGGGGCCGGCGTAAACCAGCTCGTCGGCCTGGCGCTTGATGGCCTCGATGACGCGCTTGTCGCCGTGGCCGATGTTCACGCACATGAGCTGCGAGTTCATATCCATGTAGCGCTTGCCATCGGCATCCCAGAAGTAGATCCCTTCGCCGCGCACCATCGCGATCGGATTCACGCTTGCCTGCGCGGACCAGGAAAAAATCGTATGGCGCTTTGTCAGCGCAATCATCTCTTCGGCGGTCATCGCGCCGGTAATTTCTGTGGTCGTCATGGGCGCAAGGTTATCAAGAGTCGATCCCCGGCGGGAACGGTCCAGTTGATCACGCGGAGACGCGGAGACGCGGAGGAGAGGACAGGGATTTCTATTCTCCGCGCGCTCCGTGCCTCCGCGTGAGTCCAAAGGGGTGAGTCACCTATACTCCGATCCCCCATGAGCAAACCCCCTCCCGAGGTATTCAAGTTTGGTGGCGTCGCGGTCGGTGATGCCGAGGCCATCCGCATTGCGCTGGCGCACGTCCGGCGCGCGGCGCCGAATCTCGTGGTCGTGGTCTCGGCGATGAATGGCATAACCGACCTGCTGCTCGACGCGGGGTACGCGGCATTACGGTGCGATCGCGGGCATTGCGAGGATGCGGCGGCGGAGCTCGAAGCGCGGCACATGCTGCTGGTTTCGGAGCTGATCAAGTCGAAGCGTCGTGCCGAGGAGCTTACGGGCGTGATTCGCGATTCGGTGCACGAGATGCGCTCGATGATGGAGAGCATCGCCGTGCTCCGGGAGTTGACGCCTCGCGCGTTGGATGCCCTAGTCGCGCGCGGAGAACGTGCCGTGGCGCGGATTTTCTCGGCGGCCGCGGAGGAAGCGGGTATCGATGCCGTCTACGTCGATGCGGTCGACGTCATCCAGACGGAGAATCGCCTCGGCACGCTCTGGCCGAACCTCGCAAAATGCGAGCGCGCGGCGAAGAAGCACATCCGGCCGCTGCTCGGCGAAGGGAAGGTCGTGATCCTCCCGGGCTATATCGCCAGCGGTCCGGACGGCTCGCTGGTCACCCTCGGCCGCGGAGGCAGCGACTTCTCCGCCGCCATCGTGGCCCGGAGCGTCCGCGCGCGCGCATTGACGCTCTACAAAGAAGTGGACGGCCTCATGACCGCCGATCCGAAGAGCGTTCCCGCCGCGCGCGTCATCGCCAGCATGCACTACCGCGAGGCGGCGGAGCTGGCCTACTACGGTGCCAAGGTACTGCATCCCCGCACGATGATCCCGCTCGTCGACAGGAAGATCCCGCTGTTCGTGCGGAACACCTTTCGTGAGACCAGCAGCGGCACGCGCATCGCCGGCGATGTGAAACCGGGCGCGTATCCGGTCAAGGCTCTGACGGCCATTCATCGTCAGGCGCTGATCTCCATCGAAGGCAAAGGGATGATCGGCGTACCGGGCGTGGCGGGCCGGGCATTCACCGCGCTCTCGATGGCGGGACATTCAGTCTCGATGATCAGCCAGGCTTCCAGCGAATCGAGCATCTGCTTCGTCGTGCCGGAAGCGGAGGCCGATCATGCCGTGGCCGCGCTCGAGCGTATTTTCGAATCCGAGCGGAAGCTTCTGTTGATCGACCGCATCGACGCCGAGAAACGCGTGGCAATGATCGCCGTGGTGGGCCTGGGCATGCGTGGCACCTCGGGCATCGCCGCCCGCACCTTCTCCGCGATCGCAGCGGCCGGCGTCAACATCGTGGCCATCGCGCAGGGATCGTCGGAGCTGAACATCACCGTGGCCGTCGCCGAGAGCGATGCCACCCGCGCGCTTCTGGCGCTCCACTCCGAATACCAGTTGCACAAGATTCGTCCGCTGGCCGAGACGACCGGGCGCGAGGCTAAGCTCACTCTCCTCGGATTCGGCCAGATCGGCCGCGAGCTGGCACGGCAGCTCATCGCACAGCAGCCGCATCTTCGCCGCGATCTCGGCATCGATCTCAAGGTCGTCGCCGCCGCTGACCGCTCCGGCATTCAGATCGACGACAAAGGCTTCACTCCCACCGCGCTACGCCGGCTTACCAAACAGAAGGAGTCGGGAACGCGTCTCTTCGAGCGCGGCTCGCCGCTGACGTTGCACGAGCTGGAAGCGATGATGCGGAGCGAGCTGTGGATGCTGCCGTCGTACCGGCCGGTGCTGGTCGATCTGACCTCCGAAGAGACCGCGCCGCTGCTGCAGGAGGCGCTCGAGAATGGTTTCCACGTCGTCTGCGCGAACAAGAAACCGCTGGCCGGGCCGCAGATGGAATTCGATCGCCTCATGGCCACGGCGAGGGAGCGTCATCTATCGATCCGCTACGAGGCCACCGCCGGCGCCGGTCTGCCTGTGCTCGACACCATCGCCAAGCTGCAGAGCGCAGGCGACACGATCGAGATGATCCTCGGCTGTTTCTCCGGCACGCTCGGCTTCATCACCACGGCGCTGGAGGATGGCGTGGCATTCTCCGAGGCGGTCAGAAAGGCGTGGGAGCTCGGATACACGGAGCCCGATCCGCGCGACGATCTCTCCGGCAAAGACGTGGCCCGCAAGGCGCTGATTCTGGCGAGGACTCTCGGCTACCGCGCGGAACCGGATGAGATCGAGCTGGAGCCGCTCTTCCACGACGATGGCGGCCACGCCGACGCGCGCGCCTTCGTTTTGAGTCTCGGCTCGCTCGACGAGGCCTGGCGCGAACGCGTCGAGAGCGCGCGGCGCGCGAGGAAGGTTCTGCGCTATGTGGCCAGGATTCGCAGCCGCTCGATCTCGGTCGGCATCGAGGCCGTCCCCGCAAGCTCGCCGCTCGCGCATCTCCGCGGCACCGACAATCAGGTGGCCATCTATTCGAAACGTTACAAGGCCAACCCGCTCGTCGTCACCGGTCCGGGCGCCGGGGCGACCGTGACCGCGGCCGGGGTTCTCAACGACATCGTGGCCATCGCCATGGAGGAGCGGCGGAGGCATCCTCGGTGATAGGGAGCGCGTTCGCGCCCGGCTCGATTGGCAACGTCGGTCCCGGTTTCGACGTCCTCGGCCTGGCGATCGAAGCACTCGGCGATCGCGTGACCGTCGAGCTCACCGATGGCGATGCGCGCATCGACGCCATCACCGGGGTCGACGCCATGCACGTACCGCTCGATCCCCAGCGCAACGCGGCGGTCATCGCGGCCATCGCCTGGCTCCGAGCACATGGCGACGCGCACAATCCGATCGTCACGATCGACAAGGGTCTCCCGCTTTCCGGCGGCCTCGGCGGCAGCGCGGCCAGCAGCGTCGCCGGCGCTTTCGCGGCGGCGCTGGCGATGGGATCGGAAACGGCTCCGAACGAGCTGGCCGCTGCCGCGCTGCAAGGGGAGATGATGGTCGCGGGCGAGCATCTCGACAACATCGCGCCCTCGATTCTCGGCGGACTGGCGCTCTCGCGCTCCGTGCGGCCGATCGACATCGTCGCGTTGACGGTGATGGCGGACTGGCGTCTCGCACTGGTGACCCCTGACGTTCGCATTCAGACGAAAGCGGCTCGGGAGGTCCTGCCATCGACGTCCGGCCGCGCCGTGTGGGTGCAGCAGATGGCGAACACCGCCGGAGTCGTCCACGCCTTCGCCACGGGCGACGGCGAACTGCTGCGCCGCGCGCTCGACGATCGCTACGCCGAGCCGCGCCGCGCGGCGCTCATTCCGCACTTCAACGCCGTGAAGCGCGCCGCCACCGACGCCGGCGCCTTCGCCTGCACCATCAGCGGCTCCGGTCCGACACTCGTCGCCATCTGTGAAGATGACGATGCCGCGCGTCGCGTCGCCGAGGCGATGCAGACAGCGTTCGGACAAGTCGGGTCTGTCGCGAACGTGTCGCCGATCGCGCGGCAGGGAGTGCGTGCGGTATGAGCGAATGGCTCCAATGCATCGGTTGCGGGCGACGCTTTGATCCCTCCGAGGTGCGCTACACGTGCGAATGCGGCGAGCTGCTGAGTGTCGAGCGCGACGTCATGCCGCGGCGGGAGACTTTCGATGCCCGTCTCTCCAGCCGCCGCACCATCGACAAAAGCGGTGTCTGGCGGTTCCGCGAAGCGGTGCTGGAGATCGAGGAGAACGAGATCGTCACGCATCCGGAGGGGGCGACTCGGATGTATGAACGGGAGTTGGATGACAACCGACAACCGACAACCGACAACCGACTCACCCTCCTCTTCAAACACGAAGGCGAAAACCCCACCGGCTCCTTCAAAGACCGCGGCATGACCGTAGCCATGACGCAGGCAAAGCGCCTCGGCGTGCGCGCCGTCGCCTGCGCATCGACCGGCAATACAAGCGCGTCACTGGCGGCCTACGCCGCCCAGGCCGGCCTGCGCGCCATCGTCTTCATCCCGGCCGGAAAGGTGTCGACCGGGAAACTGGCCCAGACCCTGGCCTATGGCGCCACCGTGCTCGCGGTTCGCGGCGATTTCGATGCGGCGATGCAGCTTGTCCGCGAAGCCAGCCACCGCCTCGGCATCTATCTCGTCAACTCCATCAATCCGTTCCGCATCGAGGGACAGAAAACGATCGTCTGGGAGCTCCTTCAGGATCTGGAGTGGAACGCTCCCGACTGGATCGTCGTCCCGGCCGGGAACCTCGGCAACACCAGCGCCTTCGGCAAAGCGCTTTGCGAGGCCTTTGACGCCGGTTGGATCGCCACGATGCCGCGCCTGGCATCGATCCAGGCCAGCGGCGCTAACCCGTTTTACCGCAGCTTTCGGGTCGGCTTCGCCGAGCGGCACCGCATCACCGCCGAGACGATCGCCAGCGCCATCCGCATCGGCGATCCGGTCAGCCACGCCAAGGCAGTGACCGCCATTCAACTGACGAACGGCATCGTTGAAGAGGTGACCGACGAAGAGCTGATGCTCGCCAAGCGCGAGATCGACGAGATGGGCATCGGCTGCGAGCCGGCGTCGGCAACGACCCTGGCGGGGGTGAAAAAGTTACACGCCGCGGGGGTCATGAAGGAAGGCGAACGGGTCGTCTGCGTCCTGACCGGCCACCTGCTGAAGGACACGGATGCGATTCTCCGCAATGTGCCGGCGGAGCGCACGATTGAAATTGAAGCAACGATCGATTCGGTCGAACGTGCGCTGGGACGCCCAATGAGCCGGTGAAGATGAAGCGGAGTCGGAAACCGCATCACCAAAATTGGAATCGAGATCATCTCGCTTTGAGATGAAAGTTCTCGTTTTGGGGCCCGACGATGCGGTTTTGGCGTCAGATTCGTCGTTTCGAGCGCCGACGACACCGAAGGGTTGCAGCCAGGGGGGATCTTTCACCGTGTGGTCGTGCTTAGCCGGCGTGTGGTCGTACTTAGCCGGCGTGTGATCGCGCTTAGCCGGCGTGTGATCGTGCTTAGCCTGCGTGTGATCGTGCTTAGCCGGCGTGTGATCACGCTTAGCCTGCGTGTGATCGTGCTTAGCGGGCGTGTGATCGTGCTTAGCCGGCGTGTGATCGCGCTTAGCCGGCGTGTGATCACGCTTAGCCTGTGTGTGATCACGCTTAGCCTGCGTGTGATCACGCTTAGCCTGCGTGTGCCAGCTTCGCCGGCTCAAATCGGTCAGCCGCCGACTGGACACTCTCTTCCGGGGACCGTACTAAGCCCATCCGAGGGAAGGCTTCGCGGCAATGGGGGCTGGCTAGGCCAACCAACGAGGCGCGCCGTGCCCGGTGGCGGAGAGAGAGGGATTCGAACCCTCGGTAGAGCTTTAGACCCTACGACGGTTTAGCAAACCGTTGGTTTCAGCCACTCACCCATCTCTCCGTGGCTCAACCGTGGTGCCAAATGCACACCGCAGAATGCGGATTGAGCAGGGTCAATTCCCCGTCCGGGCAATCCGGGGGCGAAGCAGTAGTTATTGAGGAGTTCATGGCACAGTTCGTGAACCCGATAAGCTCGCCTCACGCAGTTCGTACGCAGTTCCTGCGGTACCGACTTCGAAGAGCTCAAGGAGATACTCATGGCCAATACAAGCAAGCGCGGTTTTGCCTCGATGGATCCGTCCAAACAGCGCGAGATCGCCAGCAAAGGCGGGCGAGCGGCCCACTCGAAGGGAACCGCTCACGAATTCACATCCGACGAAGCACGCGTGGCCGGCCGCAAAGGCGGCGAAGCGGTGAGCCGCGACCGCGCCCACATGTCGGCGATCGGCCGCGAGGGCGGTCACAGCCGCGGGCGGACACGCCAGCCGGTCGAGGGAGAGAACATTACTCCCGTTGCCACCGACACCGAACGTCAGAATTACATCGGCCGCGCCAGCGACCGCGGCATGTACGGCGAGGCGGAACGAAGCGCGTCGCCGCGGCCAGAGAACAACGAGTTCCGTCCCGACGACAGCGCCAACCGCCGGTCGATGTAGGCCGGCACGACACGGGGTCTTGCGGTCGCGAGGGATACTCCTGCGGATCGCGAAATATCGAGAGACGGCCGGCGCAGCGCTCGCCGTCATCTCTCCGTCGGAATCGAAGATCGGCGCTGAAACCAAGACCGGTGGCGGAGGCTAAGGCCTACCAACGCCACCCGCCGTGCGGGCTGGCGTCCCCGGCAGGGATCGAACCTGCGACCCACAGCTTAGAAGGCTGTTGCTCTATCCGACTGAGCTACGGGGACGTGCTTGAAAATGCTAGCACTTAGGGCTGGGGAGAGACGACTTCGCTCGAAGGATTCTCTATTTTTGGCCTCTATCGCTCTCGTCCAACCGATTTCGATTCGTTCCGCTTCCCACTTGGAACGATCCTTCAGTGGATTCCACGGAGGTGAATCCACTTCCGCCCACTGGAGATTGCGCAGGTCGCTCCGGCTCCGAAGGCGCGTCGCCACTGGGCCTACTTCGCCGCACTACCGCCAGCGGGAGACCCTGCTCGTCGTGTCAGCAGCGGCGGGGGCTTCCCGCTCCGATGCTGTCCCGTTCTTGCAACTGCGCGAAAGTCCGTTCATTCCCCGAACACAGTATCTCGATGCCGACATGGAGGAGTTGCAAGCCAGGATGGCCTGAAAGAAAACGTCCGCGATGCCAGCCCTGATTTCCAAGGCAACGGGCTCAGTGTTTCACCGCTCGCCGTTTGGCCGGGGAGATCGGCACTGTCACTGCGAACGTCGCATCAAGCTGGTCTTGAACGTTGGTCGCTGAAATGCGCGTGACGACGTGATTAGCGTTGGTAGTGCCGATGTACAGAATGGCTTTCGTCGGATCGGTAGCCGACATTTCGATGTTTTCGTAACCGCGTTTGTCCAAGGTGACAGAGTCGGTCGTGACACTGGTGAAGATCTTGAGTCGGGAGAGAGACGGGCTCTTGATCATTTCCACCCGGTAGAGCTTACCGTTCATGTTGGGGAGGTAGAGTTCTGTTACGAGATCGCCGTTTGCGTGGACATAGACGGCCTGCGAGCCGTCAAGGGCACCATTCTGCTTCAAGGCCAGTTCGGTGTTCGTTGCGCCCTCGTAGACCTTGAAAGAGTCCACGCCAACCGCTATTATCTTTAGATACCCGGTATCAGCGATGCTGTCGGCCGAGACCGCATCGGCATTGGGGTCCGGCGAAGTCAGAGGCCACATCTCCTGCGCCGAAACCACGGCGTGAGCGCCTGAAGAAGAGGGCATCAGGTAGATATGCTCCGAATCGCCTGTCGCCGTCAGGAACTTTAACTTAGTCAGGAGTATCTGCAACCCTAGCCACGACGACGTGCTGCCATCGGCCGACCTCACGCGGTCAAGGGTCAGACTCGGCATGGCATTATTGAACAGTATCCGCTCGAATGGAGCATACGAATTGGCTGTGCTGATGGGAAGCGGAAGGTTGTTGTCATAGGTCATCAGCTCGCTGGTCAAATTCGACGCCGTTGAGCCCCATTGGATCAGCTCCGAAGCGACGATCTCGTGACCGCCTCCTTCGGGAAGCTGATCTGTCGGCTCCAACGTCAATGAGAGGCTCGCCGGGTTGCCGTTGCGTAACAGGTCTGTGAGTCCGCTGTTTACTGCTGCATTGGGGCCGCTGGCAACGGCAGCGAAACCGCCGTCCTTATCCTTTCCCGGCCACTCCCTGGAGTCGGCGGCAGTGAAGTAAGTCTGGGTGAGGAAGTAGTACAGGATCTTCTTCGACGCCGCAAGCGTCCATGCACCATTCGAGTACGTCGTGTCATAGGTGTCTTCGCTTGGGTAGGGGTTGTCCGGAGCACCGGGAGCGAGGCCCGGCGGCGAGACCAGCCACCGACCATCTATCCCTCGCTGCCAGCTATTGTCTGCGGCCGTGTTGAAATAACAGTAAGTGACAGCATTACACTGCCCGCCGCTGGTGTCGCGGTCCGCCCAGAATGAGGTTTGGCCGCGGTGGGTATAGCTCGCGATGGAGCTATTGGCCATCCCGTAACAAAGACCTTCCGATTGCCTGGCCAGGATCAGAAACAGGAATTGGTATTCACCAACGCTTTTCCAGAAAGTGTCCCGCTTTGCCGGCGTCACATACGTCGCGACCGTATCTCCGGCTCTGAAATAAGGGTCAGTGAACCACGAGAGCCCTGGGGTACCCCACGCGCCATTAGCAAACCGATAGGCATGTTTACTCATGTCGAACGTAGTGCCATAGGCGTTCACGGTAAGATTGGGAACGGTGTAAGACGTGCCCGGCGCCGCGGGTTGGTAGATCTGGACCTGACCTCCTTCGAAACAGATCTTTCCCGAGCAGGAAGTGCCTGGAAGAGGATTCGGCAGGATCGTTCCGCTCACGTGCCAACGCGAACCTCCGACGCTCTGCGGTGTCTCCGAGGTGGTTAGTGCGGTCGAGCCGTTGGCGGCGACCATGCGCAACGCGTAACCGGACAGATCGGTTGCCGGCGCGCCATCGATCGTGACGTCGAGCCACACATCGAGCGCGTTGCCGACCCTGGTGGTATTGCCGAAGTCTAGGTTACGAGCCGAGATCTGCGCCGGCGTTGTGACTGTCCCGCGTACGGCTAGGCCGGCGAGCCCCGCGGCCGCAGGGATTGATCCTATCAGCGTCGCTTGTCCCGAGGACTTGTCAATTGAGACCAACAAAGGTGCACTGTCGGCATCAACAACCCCGAGGAGCGTCCCCGTATCCGGCCGGACGGCCAGACCGTAGGCAGCGCCATACCCGAGCGACCCGATCGAAGTCGCTTGGCCTGTATTGCGGTTGACCCGTACGAGCGTATCCGAGAAAACACCGGTTGTCGTGCCGTACAGGGTGCCGTCCGTGGCCAGCGCTAGGTCACCGCTCGACTGGAGGCCATTCCCATACAATCCCACTCTTGTGGCGTTGAATGACGAGAGCTTGATGCGCCACAACTCGCCTTCGGAGGTCGCAGCGACGAACGTATCCGGCCCCTCGGTCTCAAGTGCGTTGAAAGTTCCTGATGGCTGGAGAGTGCCGATCGTCTGAGCAGTACCGGTGTCGGGATTGATTTCGACGAAGATGTCGCCCACCACGCCCGAAAAACTGCCCGGCGCTACGCCGATGAGTCGATTCCCGACGAACGTGATATCAAAGATTCCCTGCACGCCGGTCTCACCCACCACTTGTAGGCCTACTTCCCCCGAAACCGGGCTGGTTCCCATCCGGAACAACGTGCTTGAACCGTCATCGCTGCCATCATCGACCGCGTACAACCACGATTCAACGGGAACGGCGATCACACTAAACGTTTTCGTATAGACGTTGTCACTCTCGTTGACTTCGGCGATTGTTCCTGTAGAGTCGGCCACGACACGAATGGTGTGTACGCCAGGGCTGAGAACGCCAAGGTTGTAGTCTTGCCCGAACGCGTAATCGCCGGGATTCAGCGGTGGATCGGTATAGAAGAGCTGGACAGTAACTCCGTCGAGCTCGATGGCAGTATAGAAACGTACGGCGGTCGGACTACTGCCGTTGTTGATCACAGCGAAACTGAGGTAGACGGACTCTGTGGACCGAATGACCGAGGCGTCCGTCGTTGAGCCCGGAGAAGTCGTCAGAACAACCTTGTCCGACCAGTCGGCAGGTTGATAGGGCGTCAGGTTCGGACCACCGGCTTGAATGACAGCTTCTGTGCTGGTGATTCCAACTGCATGCGATGAAACAGCGCCTCTTGTCGGTTGGGGCGCGTGTTGCTGCTCCATTCCAAATCGCGATCGAGTCGTGTTCGTTCGGTAGCGCAACGGCATGCGCGTGGACGTCTGGGGGCGGGAGGCATCTGTCGTCGGATGCACTATATTCTGAGCAAGAAGAGGCACGCAGCTGATCAAGAGCCCAATGAACACCGCCGTGCGGAAGAAACGGCTGCGCATTCCACCTGTCTGGATGTCTGGCTGCGTGTCGTGGCAGTGGTTCAGAAGTTGACGTGCTCTCATCTCTTCACTCCTCGGAACCCATAGTAACGGGCGGCAACGCCTGTGACTCTCTGATGCGATAGATCAAAGGCTATAACCCATCGAGTCGCTGTAGGTGTTGGCAACGCGGCCGAATTTCTACGAGCCGAACAACTTCCGTGCTCGTGAACATCCTTTCCACCAGGAAGGGAGTACGAATGCTCGATGTCGTTCTAACGCGCCATCGCCCGTATTACGGCGTCACTTACACCAGCGCCTTTCAACTTAATCAATGCCTCTGGAGCGAGGTCAAATTTTGAGCCTGACTTTTGTATCGTCGCGATGATTATGTCATCCGCCAGTTTCGCGGTGACCATCTGGATGATTTGATCAATCGTCAGCGGCGTTGCCAGTTTCGCCGGTTCACCTTGCTTTTCCCAAACGATACCGTCCTCGTCCTTTATCGTATCTCCTATGAAACGCCCTTTCGCCGGAACTCGCATGCGGGGAGATGTCAGCGTCAACGCATCGCCCTGCACCGTGTAAGTGCCTTCTAGACTGTGGCCGTCCTGCAAGACTGAAAACGTTCCGTGACGGAGTTCTATGAAGTCGGAGTTCTTCCCTTTTCTCACGTATTTTCCCTGTACGGAGACAGCGTCGTCTTCAGATCGCTCGTCGCGCTTTGACGCGTCGCCGACCGACTGGGGCGCCTTGCTTGCCGCGGACAGATCGATGCCCCGCTTATCCAGCGCCTGGTAGAAGCATCCGAACTTCTCCATTAGTCTCTTGCCGTTCTTGTCAGGAACGGATTGGTCAACCTGACCGCTCGCTTGGGAAATACGGATCGCGTCGACTTGCTTTGTCGTAAGAGCATCTCTCATCGCCGCCATGTCGGCATCCGACACCTCGGCTGCCCAGACAACGCTCATGTTCAACTTGGCCGTTATAAGCCCTTCTACTTTCGCTTGGTTCGATACTTCGGTGACGACGAACGTCAAAGGCTCACCGTTCTTAAATCCAAAGAGAAGTTGATCTCCCTTCGCGCCATGGAAATGTGACTCAAATGCCGCGCGCGCCTGGTTCTCTTCCAACTTTTGAATGCTAACCATGACGAAATTCTTGTCGCCGCCACGCTGGACGTACGCAGTAAAGGTCACGTCATTATCCATCAATGCAGCCGACAGAAATCCGCTGGAGCTCAAGACCTGTTGCCATTGCGCGACTTGTTTTTTCGTAATTGTGTCTTGACCCGAGACATCTGGCTTGCAAGAGTCGCTCGCGACGACTGAGAGTGGCATCACACACAGCAAAATGAGAGTTGGTATTACGATTCGTTTCATTAAAAATTCTCCTTGATGTTCGTGGTTCAGGTGAAAGGACGAAAGGCACGCCATGAGCCTTCGGAGACCCGTCACGTGACCCCCGGTCCAGATTGACACGAAGGGTGCGTGCCTCTCAGCCGCGTACCTCGTCGCCGACAGGTCGTCACCCGTGACCGTCGTCCCTGAGCCGGGTCCGCCCTCCGGGGCGGTCTCGGAATACACACGGGCCGTAACTTTGAGCACGCACTGCATCACCCTTCCGGCGCTTTCGCCATACGATCAGGGAGTACCCTGGCGAACAAAACTGGAACCTCTCACCTTAAGGGAGTGACACCGAAGACGTTTTCCCTACCTCAGCTCAGAAAAAAATATGGAATGATCACGTGAGTGCAGCCGGGATGGCGTCGGAAATGCCAAAACGAGAATGATCAGGAAAGTGCGCCCCTTGCTGCTGTCCGGAGGCGCTCCGGGGCAGGCAGGAGCGGTTGCAAGAGGAAGAAGGCCACATCGCGCGTATGCGAGTGGCTCGGTCTTCAATGCATGCACCGGAGGCGGAGAACGGCATCACACGCCGTTTCCGTCCACACGCTCCGAAACGGCGAGTGCGGGGTGGGGAAGAAGAGAAATTGGTCGGGGCGAGAGGATTCGAACCTCCGACCCCCTGCTCCCAAAGCAGGTGCGCTACCAGACTGCGCCACACCCCGACGGGATCTCACACAACAGCGGCTGCGACGGACGTGATTCCGTCAGACCGCTTTGGCCTGATCGATACGGCGCGCCGGCAGCGCCGCTTCCCACTGTTTGGCCGTCGCCAGATCGATGGTGAACTCGAAGACGTGGTTGTGCGCACGGAGGCGCAGCACCTTGCCGGCCACCGTGTGTCCGGTGGCCGTCTCGTCGTCGTATTCGATCTCCTCGATCAGCGGCAGCTCGATCGACGCCTGCAGATCGGCGTTTTCGTAATCGATCGCGTCGGCGGTCAGCACGAGCGCGATCGGAATCTGTTCCATCCCCTCGAGGAGGCATGCACGGCTGCAGACGCGGGCGGTGCCGCGATGCCTCGCCAACACCTCCTCGACATGATCTTTGCCCCGCAGCCGGACGAAAACCCAGATCAGGACCACCAGAACGACGACCCCGACGGCAGTGACGATTTCGAGCGAAGGCATCATGAACCCCCTGTCTTTCGCTTTCAGAGACGGAAAAAAGCCTACGCCTTTTTCACCGTTTCGTCACCTTTTTGCTCGGAATCGCTCATCAGGACGATAATGATCCGTCCGCAGTCCACTCATCTCCGGGAGACCTATCCGATGTTCAGAAGCATTGCCGCCGCGACGATCATTTTCGCCGCTCAGTTGTTCTTTGCCCCGCAAGCGGCGATGGCCCAGTCAGCCAGCGCCTCCATCCAGGTGTCGGTGACGCAGCCACAACCCGTGGCCGCGGGCACGAACTTCGACTACGTCATCCAGGTCAACAACGAAGGACCTGACAACGCGGACAATCCATCGCTGAGCTTTCCGCTTCCGGCCGGCATCGCCTTCCAGTCGGAGAGTGTTCCCGCCGGCTGGTCGTGCAACGCCATCTCTTCCGGCACGGTCGGCGCGACCGTCACCTGCACCGCGGCGACGCTGCCGCCGGGCTCGGATGCATTCACGGTCACCGCATCGAGTCCCCCCACCGCGTCGGGCACGTTCAGCACGACCGCTACCGTCTCCAGCACCACTCCCGATCCGAACGGCAACGACAACACCTTCACGGTCGACGTGATCATCCAGCCCTCCAGCGATTTCAGCATGGCCCTTTCGGCGTCGCCGAATCCGGTGACCGCCGGAACGAATCTGACGTGGACGATGACCGTGACGAACAACGGTCCTAGCACCGGCATCAACGCCTCGGCCGATCTTCCGTTGCCGCCGACGACGACGTTCGTTTCCGTCGCAACCCCTCCGGGCTGGTCGTGTGCCACGCCATCGGTCGGAGCCAACGGCAACGTGACCTGCTCTCTCACTGCGACGATCAATTCCGCTGCATCGGCAACATTCACGGTCGTATCGCAGGTCCCATCGTCGCTCACCGCCGGCACCACGCTGTCGGCGACGGCTACGGTCTCCTCGCCGGACGACCCGATCCCCGCGAACGATTCTGCAACTGCCAGCGTTCAGTCGGCAGCAGTCTTCGACCTCGGTATCACCAAGACCCGTACACCGGGGCTGGTCCTTCCCGGAAGTTCGCAGCAGTACACCATCGTCGTCACGAACTCCGGGCCAAGCGACGCCGCGGGCGTGACGATGACCGACGTTCTCCCGGCACCGCTACGGTTTGTGTCGCTGGTCTCGCCCGGTGGATGGTCGTGCACGACGCCAACGGCAGGCACCAACGGCACGATCACCTGTTCGATCCCCTCGCTGGCCGCTTCGGCCGTTGCCACTTTCACACTCAACGTCATCGTCGATCCGGCCACACCGGCGGGAACGCCGATCAACAACACCGCCAGCGTCGCCGCCTCCGTGCCCGACTCCAACGGTTCGAACAACTCCGCGACCGCTTCCGCGGCCGTCGGCACTCCTCCCAACGTCTCCGCGGCGAAGTCGGTCGCCGGCGGCACCACGCACGGTGAGGGCTCAGTGATCACGTACACGATCGTACTGACCAATGCCGGGACGCTGGCTCAGGGGGACAATCCGGGCAACGAGCTCACGGACGTTTTGCCGTCTTCGTTGACGCTCGTCAGTGGAAGCGCGACCAGTGGAACGGCCGCGGCAAACATCGGCACGAACACGGTCACGTGGAACGGCGCAATCCCCGGGAGCGGAAGCGTGACGGTCTCCATTCAGGCGCTCGTACACTACGGCACGGCGGGGACGACGATCTCCAATCAGGCCACCGTCTCCTACGATTCGGACGCAAACGGCACGAACGATGCCTCGCGCCTATCGGATGATCCATCCACCCCCGCGCCGTCGGATCCGACGTCGTTCACCGTCACCGGGAGCGTTCCGGCACTATCGACGGCGATGCTCGTCCTGCTGGGGGCTCTCCTCGCGGCGATGGCTCTGTACGTGATGAAAACGTAGAATCTACTGAATGCCCGACTCGCGCCGGAAAACCCGTAATGAACATTCCTCCGGCGGCGCGGTCATCGATCTTCGCGAGGGCGTGCCGTTCGTGGCCATGATCGCCACGCGCGGCCGCTCGCGATGGGGCCTTCCCAAGGGCGCGGTTTCTCCCGGCGAGACGTCCGAGCAGGCGGCGTTGCGCGAGGTGCAGGAGGAGACCGGCCTCGATGCCGAGATCATCGGCCTCCTCGACACCATCGAGTATTTTTTTCGCGCCGGCGACACGCTGATCAAGAAGAGCGTCGATTTCTACCTGATGCGTTATGCCGGCGGAACGATGACGCCGCAGCTCAGCGAGGTGGACGACGCCGAGTGGGTGGCGCTGCCGGAGGCGATCCGGCGCGCGAGCTTCGACTCCGAGCGGAAGCTGCTTTCTTTGGCGCTCGAGCAGATCGGCTCGGTGGCGAAGCGGACGGGCGCTTCTTCGTAGACTTCTTCACCTTTTCCGCTTCCAGACGGCTGGCCAGCGTCGGCGTATGCTTCGCCGAAGTCGATGCCGGACGGTTGCTCTGCCACGTTCGCTTCGAGGCGCCAATTTCGTCGATCGTCATATCCGAAATGATCGAGCGGGGAGCCACCTCCGTCACGTCGACGTCCGGATTGGCGAACTCGTCGCGATGTTTGAGGAGCAGCCACTCGTTTCCCTTGCTCCCCGGCCGCCCTTTGATCTTCACCAGCGCCCACTCGCCGAACATCTTCTTCCCGTACATCCGAAAGGCGAGCTTTCCCCACTTGATCCCCTGGGCCGGATCGTCGGGCTCGGTGAGCTCCCAGGTGCCGTTGTCCCAGATGATGACGTTCCCGCCGCCGTAGTTGCCGGCCGGAATCACCCCTTCGAACGAGGCGTAATCGTACGGATGGTCTTCCGTCATCATCGCCAGCCGCTTGACGGTCGGGTCATATGACGGCCCCTTCGGAATCGCCCACGACTTCAGAACCCCCTCCATCTCCAGGCGAAAGTCGTAGTGAAGACGGGTTGCCGCATGCTTCTGGATGACGAAGATCGGCAGTCTGGTCTTCTTCGGCTTCCCTCCCGAAGGCTCCGGCGTCGCGCCGAAGTCGCGCATGGAGCGGTATTTCTTGAGCGGGTCGGGCATGGGGTTGGTTGCGTGGTTGCTCGGTTGCTGGGTTGGGTGCCGATCGATCATATCTACTCAGCAACCCAGTAACTTAGCAACCCAGCAACCCCGTTTACGACGCCTTCCTCTTCCTCGCCGCAGCAGGCTTCCTTGCCGCAGGCTTCCTTCGCGCAACACGCCGTGCGCCTGCCGCCTTGGCCGTACCGCGGCCTTTGCTGAGACTGCGGCGGAGCGCTTCCATGATGTCGATGACTTCGCCGCCTTTCTCCTCTTCTTTTTCCTCCGGCTCGATGGCCTTGCCCTTCGACTTGGCGCGGATACGGTCCAGCAGGCGTTCGCGGTATTCATCCTTGAAGGCCAGCGGATCGAACTTCTTCTCGGTCAACTCGTCGATCAGCATCTCGGCGAGTTTGACTTCCTTCTCGCTGGCCGGTGACGATTCGAGATCGATGGCAGCGAAGTCGCGCACCTCGTCGGCGTAGTACATCGTATGCAGCACGAGGCCCTTATCGTACGGCCGCAGGACCACGAGATGCTCCCTGCCTGCAGCGACCCATCGCGCCACCGCAACTTTGTCCTGCTTCTTCATGGCCTGGGAGAGAAGGCGGTAGGTCTTTCCGCCGCCGGGCGACGGTCCCAGGAAATAGGCCTTCTCGAAAAAGAGCGGATCGATCTCGTGCAGATCGACGAACTCGGTGATCTCGAGGGCGCGGTTGTCGTCCGTCTCCAGCGTCTCGATCTCCTCGTCGGTGAAGGTCACGTACTTCGATTTCGAGATCGCGTATCCGCGGATCAACTCGTCCGAGTCGACGATCTTCTCGTGATGCGGACACCACCATTTGCGATTGACGCGAGTGCCGCAACTTGCATGCAGCAGATGGAAGTGAACGTCTTCCGATTTCGTGGCCGTGTAGAAGCGCACCGGGATGGCCACGAGGCCGAACGAAATCGTTGCATTGCGCAACGGTCTGAGTGCCATAAGACTCCTCCGCTGACCGATGCTGCATCCGCCGTTCCAGCGTTGGGCGGCTGGAAGTCGCTGAAACAACGGCACTTGAATCACTGTCCGACCGTTGGGTACCGGCGTCGATCTTGCATTCCGCTCCGGCTGAGCCGGCAAGTATGGATTCGTCGATTCGCAGTACGTTGTGGAGCGCCTTCGCGGTGTTGGTGGTCCTCATTGCCGCCGGCCTGGCGCTGACCATCGGAATCCTCCATCTCTCCAACCGCCAGGAGTCGCGCATCGTCGAAGGCTCGACACCTCTTCTCGACGCCGTCTACGCGATGAATGACGACACGCTGATGATCATGTCCGCGGCCCGTGGTTTCGCGCTCACGCGGCAGACGCAGTTCCTGCAGCAGTACGACGAGGCCATCCGCGACTTCAGGAAGGCCGCCGCCAAAGCCAGCCAGTTAGCCACCGATCCGCACGACGCCCAGGTCATCGCCTCGATGCGCAAGAACTTCAACGACCTGAAGCAGCTCACCGACCAGGAAATGACTTCGCTGCGCGAAGATCGTGACGCGAACGCCAATGAGTACATGGTCGAGGCGTCGAAGCTCTACCGCGCTGTTCCCGACTATGCCGGCACGATGGCTGACGAGCATGAGCGCCAGCAGCGTCACGACTTCGCGGGCATCAGCAACATGCGCACCGGCCTGACTCTGCTGATGGTGATCGTCAGCGCGATCATCATCGTCCTGGCCGCATACCTGATCTGGCGTATCCAGCAATCGCTCATCGCCTCGATCAACCGGCAGGTCAAGCGCACCGAGACGATCATCGGAGGCATGTCGGACGGTGTGATGCTGGTCGACGCCGAGGGGAAGACCGCCTACCTGAATCGGGCCGCGAAAAATCTGCTTGGACGATCGGATGTCGGCGTGCCGATCTTTCAGCATGCCGAGGTCTATGGCCTGTTGAACGACGCGGGCGAAGCGGTCGATGCCAGCGAGCTGCCGGCGGCGCGGGCGCTGTCCACCGGCCGTCCCGTGCGCGACGTCACCATGATGGTGTCACGCGAGGAGCGTCAGATCGCCATCTCCGTGAGCGCTACGCCGTTGCGCGACGACGGCCGCATCTCCGGAGTCATCGTCACGTTCCGCGACATCACCGAGCGGCGGCGGCTCGAAGAGGCGATGCAACTGCAGGCCGAGCGCGCGCAGATCCTGGCGGACGCGGGCGCCTTCTTCGCCAGCAATATCGATCCGGTCTGGGTCACGCAGGCGATCGCGGAACGTGTGGCCGAGGTGCTCGGCGACTGGGCCGCGGTGATCCTCAAATCGTCGGACTCGAGCGAGCTGCGTGTCGCTTCGATCTATCACCGGGAGATGGCATCCCTCGGTCTGGCCTGGTCCTATATCTACCGCCAGCCGCTCGTCGTCGGTGAAGGGATCATCGGCCAGGTCGTCAGCACCGGCTATCCCTCGCTCACGCAAAACCTCGGCGGCGCTCAGCCGGCCGGGCCCGAGCTCGAAGGCGGCTATCACGCCGCGCCGATGAAGCTGGCCTCGCTGCTGATTCTTCCGCTGCGCACGCGGCGCGAGGTGCTGGGAGCGCTGGTCATCGCCGCAAACGATCCCGATCGCGCCATGAGCGACGAGAAGCTGCCGCTGGCCGAGATCCTCGCCGAACGCGCCGCCCTGGCCATCGAGAACGCCAAGCTCTACACCGATCAGGTCGACGCGCGGCGCAAGGTCGAAGACCTCTCGCGCCTGAAGGACGAGTTCCTCTCCATCGCCTCGCACGAGCTGCGCACGCCGGTGACGTCGATCAAGGGCTACACGCAACTGGCCAAGACGCTGATCCGCGAAAACGATCTGCGCACCTCGGAGGAGTATCTCGACATCGCCCTCGATCAGATCGATCGGATGTCGCGTCTCATCCTCGAGCTGCTCGACGTCTCACGGATCGAGACCGGCCGTCTGGAGATCCGGCGCGAGCCCATTCCGTGGACGACGTTCGTCAGCGACGTCGTCCATCGCCATCACACCGCCGTCAGCGAGCGACGCTTTCAACTCAATCTGCCCGTCGGTCACAAGCGTGTCCTCGGCGACCGCGACCGCCTCGAGCAGGTCCTCGGAAACCTGATGGAGAACGCGGTGAAGTACTCGCCTGACGGCAGCGAGATCCTCGTCACCGTCGAAGACCGCGGCGATCAGCTCGTGACCTCCGTGGCCGACCGCGGTATCGGCATTCCGACCGATGAGCTTGGACAGGTCTTCGAGCGTTTCCACCGTGGGCGTCAAGTGTCATCGACGAATTACGGCGGCCTCGGATTGGGCCTCTACATCACCAAGCAGATCGTCGAGCGCCACAGCGGCTCGATCTGGGTGGAGAGCCGCGAAGGGCAGGGAACGACCTTCTCGTTCTCATTGCCGGTTGCTCCCGCGGTCGAGCAGTTGCCGACTCCGACAGCCGCGGAGCCGCAAACGGCCTCGGCGACGTAGACAAATCCGGGTTTTCTCCAGCCGCCGGAGCGGCGCACATTACGGCTATCTGCGGTCTACACGGCCCGCGGACACGGTTGGCATCTCGCCCATGTCGAGTAAGCTAATGTCGTGAGTGAGAAAGATGTCCCGGTGTCTATAGGTCCAGACGGCCGTACGTACCAGCAGTATCTTGATGAGCGCAAACTTCTCATCGAAGGCGAAAGCGCTGCAGGTGAAGGATTTGACAAGACTCTTCTCACCCTCTCCGCGGGTGCGATCGCGCTTTCGGTAACGTTTGTCGAGAAGGTAGGGTCTGCCGGAACGTTCAAACCGATGCTCTACACCTCGTGGGGCATTCTTGCGTTTGCTCTTCTTCTGAACGTGCGAGCCTTCCTGAACCTTCAAAACTCCTACGACCGTCTCCTGGCGATGAATGACGAGCTTTACAAGATCGGAAGAACCGATCTCGTGAACCCGTTTCGGACAAGAGCAGGGACCTTGAACCTGTATTCGTTTTGGTGCTTTGTCATCGGCATTACGCTCCTGCTGTTATTCGCCGGTGTAAACTACCAAGCGTCGTCGAAGGAATCTCCGCAGGCCGAAAGGATGGTCATCACCGTGGAAGACAACAAAGGCATCATCACGAAGATCTTCGAGGGCAGCTTCCAGAAAACTGCCGCGGGCCCGAACGTGGTCATGCTTCCGCACGGGTCACCAACACCGGCTAGTGGAGGTGGCCAGTCCTCGAAGCCAGGAACCGGCACTCAACCCGCCAGCGGCACGTCTAGTACACCCACGGGTACGAACAAATAGTGACCTACTAAACCCTCGCAGCCCTCTTCGCCAACATCTTCTTCAGATACTCCCCCGTCGGGGTATTCGGCGTCTTGGCAATCTTCTCCGGCGTTCCGGTGGCGATGATGAAGCCGCCGCCGTCGCCCCCCTCGGGGCCGAGGTCGATGACGTGGTCGGCGGTCTTGATGACGTCGAGGTTGTGCTCGATGACCACCACGGTGTTGCCGCGGTCGACGAGGCCATGCATGAGGTGCAGCAGTTTGGCGACGTCGTCGAAATGCAATCCGGTCGTCGGCTCGTCGAGGATGTAGAGGGTGCGGCCGGTGGCGCGCTTGGCCAGCTCCTTGGCCAGCTTCACGCGCTGCGCTTCGCCGCCGGAGAGCGTGGTCGATGATTGGCCGAGCTTGATGTAGCCGAGGCCGACCTCGTCCAGCGTGCGGAGGATGTTGGCGATACGGGGGATGTTGCGGAACATCTCCAGCCCCTGCTCGACGGTCATGTCGAGGATCTCCGCGATCGAGGAACCTTTGTACGTGACCTGCAGCGTCTCGCGGTTGTAGCGCTTGCCGCCGCAGACGTCGCAGGTGACGTAGATGTCGGGGAGGAAGTGCATTTCGATCTTGATCTGGCCGTCGCCCTTGCAAGCCTCGCAGCGCCCGCCCTTCACGTTGAACGAGAAGCGGCCCGGCCCGTACCCGCGCATGCGCGCCTCGGGGGTCTGGGCCATGAGGTTGCGGATCTCGGTGAAGAGCTGCGTGTAGGTGGCGGGATTCGAGCGCGGCGTCCGGCCGATCGGCGATTGATCGATGTCGATCACTTTGTCGATCAGCTCCAGCCCATCGATCCGTTCGTGCGCGCCGGGCGTGTCGAGGGCATCGAAGAAATGGCGCGACAGCGCTTTGTAGAGAATGTCGTTGACCAGCGTCGATTTCCCGGAGCCGCTCACGCCGGTGACGGCGATGAAGACGCCCAGCGGGATGGTGACATCGAGGTTCTTGAGGTTGTTCTGGGTCGCCCCGCGGATGACCAGCTTGTTCTCGGTGATCGGGCGGCGCTGCGCCGGGACAGCGATCGATGCCTCACCGCGGAGGTATTTTGCCGTCAGCGACGACGGGAATGACTTGATCTGCTCGAGGGTCCCCTCGGCCACAACCTCGCCGCCGTGGACGCCGGCGCGCGGACCGAGGTCGATGATGTGGTCGGCGGTCTCGATCGTCTCTTCATCGTGCTCGACGACGATGACGGTATTGCCGAGGTCGCGCAGCTCGACGAGGGAGTCGATCAGCTTGCGGTTGTCCCGCTGGTGCAGACCGATCGACGGCTCATCGAGCACGTAGAGAACACCCATCAGCTTCGAGCCGATCTGCGTGGCCAGGCGGATGCGCTGCCCTTCGCCGCCGGAGAGCGTGGCCGCGCTACGGTCGAGCATCAGATAGCCGACGCCGACGGAGCAGAGAAAGCCGAGGCGGTCGCGGACTTCCTTGAGAATCTTTCCGGCGATCTGCTCTTCGCGCTGCGTGAGAGCAATCGTCTTGAAGAAATTCTCCGCATCTTTGAGCTGCAGCGCCACGACCTTGTCGATCGGCCGGTCGGCCACGGTGACGGCCAGCGCTTCCGGTTTTAGACGGCGGCCCTTGCAGTCAGGGCAGTTCATCGGCGTCATGAAACGCTCGATCTCCTCGCGGATGTCGTCGTTGTCGGACTCCTTGTAGCGCCGCGCCAGCATCGGGACCACCCCTTCATATGTCCCGTTGTAGGAATAGGTGCTCTCGGAGCCGCTGAACTGGAATTTGATCTTCTCGTCGGAACCGTGAAGGATGACGTTACGGGCCTTCTCCGGGAGTGCGTGCCACGGTGCGTCGATCTTGAACTTGTAGTGTTTGGCCAGCGTGTGAATCTGCCGGAGCCGCCAGTTCTCGGCCCCTTCCTTCCAGATAGCGATGGCGCCGTCTTCGACGGACTTCGTCCAGTCAGGGATGATCTTCTTTTCGTCGACTTCGAGAAGGACGCCGAGGCCGGAGCAGCGCGGGCAGGCACCGTAAGGGGAATTGAAGGAGAAGAGGCGCGGCGTGATCTCGCCGAGGGAGATGCCGCAATCGGGACAGGCGTAGGACTGCGACATCAGCTCTTCGCGGTTGCCTTCCTGATAGAGGATCTTCACCAGCCCCTTCGACACCCGCGTGGCTGTCTCGAGCGAGTCGGCCAGGCGCTGGTGGATGCCGTCTTTGACCACGAGGCGGTCGATGACGACGTCGATGGTGTGCTTCTTCTGCTTGTCGAGCGTGGGAGGATCGGCCAGCTCGATCGTCGTGCCGTCGACGACGGCGCGGGTGAAGCCTTCCTTCACCATCTGCAGCATCTGCTTGCGGTACTCCCCCTTCTTGCCGCGGATGTAGGGAGCCAGGATGGTGAACTTCGTGCCAGCCGGCAGCATCAGCAGCCGGTCGACCATCTGCTGGATCGTCTGCGGCCGGATCTCCTGGCCGCAGCTCGTGCAGTGCGGCACGCCGATCGACGCGTACAGCAGGCGAAGGTAGTCGTAGATCTCGGTGACCGTGCCGACGGTGGAGCGGGGATTGCGCGACGTCGTCCGCTGCTCGATGGAGATGGCCGGCGAGAGTCCCTCGATCGAGTCGACGTCCGGCTTCTCCATCTGCTCGAGAAACTGACGCGCATAGGCGCTGAGGGATTCGACATAGCGGCGCTGCCCTTCCGCGAAAATCGTGTCGAACGCCAGCGACGACTTCCCCGATCCGGAGACGCCGGTGATGACGACGAACTTGTTGCGCGGAACGACGACGTCGATGTTCTTGAGGTTGTGCTCGCGGGCACCGCGGATGATGATGGATTCCATGGTTTGGGTTGCTGGGTTGCTGGGTTGCTGAGTTGCTGGGTTGCTGAGTCGTGGCGATGGGAACCCAGTAACTCAGCAACCTTGCAACCCAGCAACCCTTAACCGCAACTCTAACTCCACTCCACCAAACCCTCTTCCCGCTCTACTGTATGTAGCAAACTTGACGCTCCTTTAAGGTTCGGTATAGCTCGGCGCCTTGGCCGCGCTCCTGCGTTATCTCGCCAAAAAGTGAACAACGGGACGTTTTCTGAACTCTACTGGTGGATCATCCCGTGGCGAAGAGGTGCGACCGCGGCGATCCTCCGTCAGCGCGCCGTCGATTCCAGAAGCCAGGCCCCGTACGCTTCTGACGTCGAGGCCACCGGCAGCACCACGAACTCCGGCACGTCGTACGGATGGCGGGCGAAGAGCGCGCCGCGAAGGGCGTCGACGTTGGCGTCGACAGTCTTGATGACGAGCATTTGCTCCCCCTCTTCGTCGATATTTCCCTGCCATCGATAGATCGACGTCACACCCGGAACGATGTTGACGCACGCGGCCAGCCGTTGCTCGACCAGCTCGCGCGCGATCGGGCGCGCATCGAAGCCGGCGCCGACGGTGGTCAGGACGATCACGGGAGTCATAGGCGTCATCATAGAATCCCGGCTCCGTGTTCCGCCGCATCTTCCTCATCGTCGTCGTTGCGATCGTGCTGCTGGCCGGTTACGAGTGGATCACCTTCCCCGACGTGGCCGCGCTGGCGACGAAGCCGCCCACGACCACGGCGTTCATGGAACAGCGCAAGGCCGAGCTGCGCGCTGCCGGAAAGAGCGACGCCATCGACTACCGCTGGGTGCCATACGCGCGCATTTCGCCGTACTTGCGGCGCGCGGTGCTGGTGGCCGAGGACGATTCGTTCTTCGAGCACGGCGGCGTCGACGTCAATGCGTTGGAAGAAGCGATCCGCAAGGACTGGGCGCACAAGAAGATGACCCACGGCGGCTCTATGATCACACAGCAACTGGCCAAGAACCTCTATCTCTCGCCGTCGCGAGACCCGCTGCGGAAAGTGATGGAGTACTTCATCGCCCGCTCGCTGGAGAGCCACCTGTCGAAGAAACGGATCCTGGAGCTCTACCTCAACGTCGTCGAGATGGGGGAGCGCGTGTACGGTGCCGAGGCGGCCTCGCAGATGTACTTTCACTTGTCCGCGTCGGCGCTCTCACCGTCGCAGGCGGCGCTGCTCGCGGGCTGCCTGCCAAACCCGCGCGTCATGGACCCGGCCGCGCCGAACAAACGCCTGCGCTTTCGCCAGCGCATGGTCCTCTCCCGCATGAAGCGCTGGGGCTACCTCTTCGAGAAGGAGGTGCTGACGGAGAAGAAGCCGGAGCCGGCCGCTCCGGCGACGGAGACGACGGCCACGGTCGACACGGCCTTGCAGCAGACACCCCCGACGGATACCGCGACGCCGGAGCCGCCGCCGGAACCAACATCGACGGATACAGCGCCACCGCCGACAGAGACCGTGCCGCCACCGGCGACGACGACAACGTAGCCCCCTGGGACCGCGTGCGTCCCGCACGCGTTTGATGCTCGGCATCCTGAGGTTCGCTTGTAAACGGCGCGGCTTCGCCGCACGGCACAGACAAGAGTGTCTGTGCCACATTGCCCCGTCGGTATTTGCTGAAGTGTGTAGTCTTCGCCGGATCCAATGTGGCACAGACACTCTTGTCTGTGCCCGGCGGCGAAGCCGCGCATTCGCCGGCCGAAGCCAGGGGCTTCGGTTCACACAATGAGGCTCGCGGACGATTCCAATGTACAAACTTAAGCCGCCGCGCTGCGGCGAATAGCGCGGGCGAGACGCTTGGCGAGACGACCGCGCTCCCAGGGCTGCGCCACTCCGATGCGGCTCCCCGCTATGATGCCGGGCATGTTCGTCCTCTACGAGGTGCTGCTTTACCTCGTGCTGATTCTGGCGTTGCCGTACTTTCTCTTCGCGGGGGTGCTGCGCGGAAAGTACCTCGCCAATTTTCCGGAGCGAATGGGCTTTTATCGGACGCCGGCGACGGCGCATGACCTCTGGATTCATGCGGTCTCGGTCGGGGAAACGCTGGCGGCGCGGCCGGTGGTCGACGAGATCCTGCGGCAGCGTCCGTCGACGACGATCGTCTTCACCACCACCACCATCACCGGGCAGGCGCAGGCGCGCCGGCTCTTTCCCGACGCCACCGTGACCTATTTCCCGTTCGACTTCGCGGCGAGCGTGAAGCGCTTTCTGCGGCATCACGATCCGCGCGTATTCGCCACGATGGAGACCGAGATCTGGCCGAACGCCACCCGCCTCTCCCGCGCACGCGGCCTTCACCTGCTGCTGGCAAACGGGCGGATCTCCGATCGCTCCTTTCCGCGCTATCGATTGCTGCGCCGGTTCGTGGCGCCGGTGCTGCGCCAGTACGACCGCATCCTGGCGCGGGAGGAGACTGACCGCGAGCGCTTCATCGCCATCGGTGCGCCGGCAGCGATCGTCGAGACGAGCGGCAACGTGAAGTTCGACTACGTTCCCGATGACCGGCCTCTGGAGATCGCCCCTCGGCTGGAAACGCTCATCGCCGGCCGCAAGGTCCTGGTGCTCGGCTCGACCATGGAAGGGGAGGATGAGGCGCTGATCGCGGAGCTGGGAGGCTTCATCGCTTCCCACAACGCATTCGTCATCATCGCGCCGCGCAAACCCGAGCGCTTCGAAATTGTGGCCGGACTGCTGGCGGCGGCGACAATCCGATATGCGCGCCGCACCGACTGGAACGACGGCCCGGCCGATGTTCTGCTGCTCGATACCTTCGGCGAGCTCGCCAAGATCTATCGCTTCGCCGGCGCGGCGTTCATCGGCGGCAGTCTGGTGCGGACCGGGGGCCACAATCCGATCGAGCCGGCGGCCGCCGGGGTGCCGGTCTGCTTCGGCCCGCACATGTCCAACTTCCGCGAGATCGCCAAAGTCTTCCTGCGCGACGGCGGCGCGGTCGAGACAGGCGATGCCGCCGCCGTCTTCGCCTTCGCCGCGCGGATGCTCGACGACGAGTCGGCCCATCATGCGGTGAGCGATCGTGCTCGCCGGACGGTCGAACAAAACCGCGGGGCGGCGGCGCGCACCGGCGCGCGCATCGTCGAGTTGCTGGCGTGACCACCCTCCTCAAACCGCTCGAGCTTCTCTGGCGCGGCGTGAACCGGCTGCGGCGCGCGCTCTACCGGCGCGGCATCTTCAAAGGCAAACGCCTGACGCGGCCGGTGGTATCGGTAGGCAACCTCGCCGCCGGCGGGGCCGGGAAGACGCCGGCCGTCATCACCATCGCCCGGTATCTGACGAAACACGGCTTTCGCGTGGCCATACTGACGCGCGGCTATGGCCGTAACGACAAGGCCTCCGGCGTCGTCACATCACTGGACGCCGCCCGCTTCGGCGACGAGCCGGTGCTGATGAAAAGCAAGCTGAAAAACGTCGATGTAATCGTGGGATCAAATCGATACAACAATGCAGTACAGTTTCTCAATCAGAACGACTGTGATTTATTCGTGCTCGACGACGGCTTCCAGCATCTGCAGCTCGCGCGCAACGTCGACGTCGTCATCGACACCGCCGGCGGCGTGATGCGTGAGGGACGCTCGGCTCTGGCGGATGCGGACTTCGTCATTCGACGCAACCTGCGCATCGCCCTGCCCGCCGGATTGACCTCGAAGCGCCTCTTTGCCTTCGCCGGACTTGCCAATAACGATCAGTTCTTCGAGTCGCTGCGCGGTCTGGGACTGAATGTCATCGCCACGAAGGGCTTCCGTGACCACTATCGCTACACGCCGGCGGACGTCGCCGCGTTGAAGAGCGCCGCCCGGAATGCCGGTGCCGAGGCCGTCGTCACGACGGAAAAAGACGCGGTCAAGATCGATGACCGTGACATCATCCCCATCGCCGCGGAGATGATCGTCGAGCCCGAAGTACTCGAGGCGATCGCCGCGCGCATTTCCCGATGAGCCGCCGCCGCAAGAACGCGCTCCTGCAGCGTGTCGAATACGTTTTGTATCGCGCCGTCGTCCGCGCCGTCCGCTCGCGGTCCGACGAATCGTTGCGGCGATGGGGAACACGCCTCGGCAATCTGGGGCGCCGCGTCCTGCGTGGCCGCGACCGTCTGGCCATGCGCAACCTCGCCGCGGCGTTCCCCGGGAAGAGCGAGTCCGAACGCCGCCGGATCGCCGATGAATGCTGGCGCCACTTCGGCCGGGAGGCGCTGGCCACCATCCGCATGCAGCACGTGCCGATCGAAGAGGTCCCGTCGCACTGCCGATTTATCAATACACAGATCTTCGAGGAGGCCCAGGCCCGGGGCCGCGGGGTCGTCCTACTCAGCGCCCATTACGGCGCGTGGGAGATCGCCGGGCTGGCCATCATGGCGCTGGTGAGGAACGTCAGCACCGTGGCCCGGCCGCTCGACAACGAGCTTCTGGAGCGCGATCTGGCTCGTTTGCGCGCCCGCACGGGGGCGGAAGTGGTCGACCGCAAGCGGGCGGCGCGGGTATTGCTCAGGACACTCTCGCAAAATGGAGTCATCATTCTGCTTCCAGACCAGGCCGTGCAGCCGCGCGAGGGGATCCTGGTCCCTTTCCTCGGCCGTCCGGCGTGGACGACAGATGCACCTGCAAAAATGGCTTTGCGCCAGGAGTCAGAAATTGTGTTCGCTTTTTGCATTCCGGACGCAACCGGGCACCATCTCGAATTTGAGGAACCGATCAGGATCGATCAGTTGGGCGAGGACGAGAAGAACGCCGAAGCGCTGACCACGCGCATCAACGACGTGATTTCCCGCCGCATCGCGGATCGTCCGGAGTTATGGTTGTGGATGCACGACCGCTGGAAGGGGAACGCGTCGGGTGAGATCGAAGACGAAACAGATGGCCTGTGAAACAGTCGTAGTCGGCCTCAATTGGGTCGGGGACAATGTCCTGGCCCTCCCCACGTACCGGGCGCTCTACCATCGCTTCCGGAACGAAGGGGGGATCACCGTGGCCGCCCCCCGCCACATCGCGTCGCTGCTGGCCTCGGCCGGCATCTTTCGCAATGTCATCTCCTGGAACGGCGATACGCGCGAGCGCATCCGGCTGCTGAAGGCCGGCCGTTTCCGCCGTGCCGTGATCCTTCCGAATTCGTTCCGCGCGGCGATGGTGGCCTTCGCGGCCGGCATCGGCGAGCGCTGGGGGTATGCCACCGACGCCCGCGGCATGCTGCTGACCCACGGCGTGCGCCGCGATCCCTCACGCGGCCATCAGCTCGACGACTACACGACGCTGCTCGCGGCGATGAATGCCCCGCGCGTCGTCGACGAGATCCCGACCATGACCATTCCTCTGCATGTGCGGGAGCGTGCGGGACGCCTCCTTCGCGATGCCGGCATCCGGCTCGAGGAGCCGGTCTTCGGCCTCCACGCCGGCGGTCTTTACGGCCGCGCCAAGCATTGGGGCGACGACCGTTACGGCGAGCTGGCCGAGCGGCTGCGCGGCGCCGGCTTCCCGGTGGTGTTGCTGACCAGTCCCGGAGAGAGACATCAGGCCGATACCATCTCCGCGGCCATCGGCGGGATACCGATCATCGGCGACGATGGCGACGTACTACATCTTGCCGCCGCGATCTCGCATTGTTCGGTGGTGGTCACGAACGACAGCGGCCCGCTGCATCTGGCCACCGCTCTGGCCATCCCTTCCGTCTCGATCTTCGGCCCGACCGATCCCGACCGCACAGTGATTCCCGGCGCGTCGCGCGTCGTCCGCAAGCCGTTCGCCTGCCAGCCCTGCTACAAACGCGAGTGTCCGCTGATGCACCACGGCTGCATGAACGACATCACCGTCGACGACGTCTTCGCCGCCGCTGTGGGCCTGTTCAACGAGATCGACGGAAAGATCGAGACCGACGGCGCGGGAGCTGTGGCGTTCGGGAGCGAATAGCGGCGCTTCGCGCGTTGTCGGTTATCAGTTGTCGGTTGATTCCGCGAGCGGTGCCTCACAACCGATAACCGACAACCGACAACCGACAACGCGGCGAAGCCGCTGGCATGCGCCCTATAATCGCCACAATGCCTGCTGACGACGAAGGGCGGCTGTACAAGATCGGCGAGGTCTGCAAGATCGCCGAGGTGCAGCCGTACGTGCTGCGGTATTGGGAGACGGAGTTTCCGCCGCTGGCGCCGAACAAGAGCGGCGGCGGACAGCGTCTCTATACCCGCCGCGAGATCGATGTCATCCTTCGCATCAAACAGCTTCTCTACTCCGAGGGTTTCACCATCGCCGGGGCGAAGAAGAAGCTCGACATCGAGATCGCCTCTCCTGGTGGTGAGGTTGCCGCGCAGGCCGCGCCGCCGTCGAAGGGCGTCACCAAAGCACTCGGCGAGGTGAAGCGGGAGCTGACGGCGATATTGCGTCTCCTCGATTCGTAAGTGCGGCTATCGCCGCGTTGTCGGTTATCGGTTGTCGGTTGTCTGTGCACCGTAGCGCGGCGCGAACCCCGGCAGTCAACCGACAACCGACAACGCGGCGAAGCCGCCGCCTTACGCCGGCGGCGGCTTTTCAGGCTGCGGGTCCGGCGTGGCGCCTGGCGTCGTATCGCTTCCTGTTTTCTCCGGAACCTTGAAGCCGAGGTAGGTGCCGGAGCTGATTCCCATCAGGCCTAGAAGAGTGGCGCTGAACTGCGGCATCGCCAGGTTCTTGTACACCGACGCAACAAAGATCACCCCGAGCACCAGCGTCCAGACGAACATCTGGAAGCGGTGGAGGCTGATTCCGGTCGGGTCGCTCAGCACATCGTTGAGGAAGCCTTCCGACTTTCCGCCCGGCTCGGTTGGTGCCGGCACCGTCTTTTTCTGATCGATGAGTGTGGCACCGAGAGCTGTGGCCGCACCGATGCCGATGAGTGCCAGGATTGATTCGGTGATGGTGTCGAGCTCGTCGGTGACCAGCCACACGAAGACATACGCGGCGATGACCAGAAAGAACCAGAACGACATCTGGAAGAGCGATAGCGAGTACGGGCGCTCGCGCGGCACTGGATTGGTTCCGCTGCGAACGAGGCTGGTATTGCGGCAGAGATAAAGGAAGACGACCAGTGACAGCGTGATCAGAACGAGAAACGTAAGGAAGTGCACGCGGGGAATGATCTCCAGGTCGAAGTTCGCCGTGCTCGGGAGCGAGGTCTGCGCGTCGGAGCCGACACTGATGCTGATTCCCTGCGACACATAGCCCGGAGGACTGCCGAGGAGCGTGTGCCAGGCGGCGTCGTCGTCCTTCGTTCTCAAAAGGCGATAGCGTATGTGGCCGGAGGTGGGGTCGCACGACTCGGCCTTGTCGCCTTTGATCGGCATATTCTCGATGAAGAGGACGATGCTCTGGCAACTGCCCGCGGTCTTCAGGAGCGCCCCGAAATTCTGGACGTGTATCGAGATCCGATCGTCCAGACCGGCAAGCCTGGGATTGTCTCTGAAGTATGAGTGAGCAAAGTAGACGCGCGGCGGACCGCCGTCGTCCTTGACATGGGGCGCGTCAGGCGGCTCCCACTGCGCCAGCGCAGCCGTTGCCAGGAACAGCGAGAGAACCGCGACGATGGTCGATCGCATACGTACCTCGTTTCTGCCGGATTTGTGGACTGCAACGATTCTAAGACAAAGAGCCCTCTACCGTTTCAACAGATTGCAACCGGCGGCGTAGGTGGCAAACATGAAGCGCATGCGAACCACCCAGGTACTCCTTCTCACACTCGCCACGGTCACCCTCGTTACCTGCTCATCCGATTCGGACAACGACCGCCGTCCGCGAAGCTATCCCGGCGGTGCTGACGGAGGCCGGTCCGGCATCGCCGCGCGCCCGGGCGCGGGCGACGGGCTGGACATGATCCCGCCCGCCGACTGGTGGCGCGACCCGCAGATCAGCGTCGCCGTCACGCTCACCCCCGATCAGCTTGCGTCGCTCGACAAGATCGGCCACGAGCAAAGCGAGGAGATCGCCAAGCTCGAACGGGACAGCATGGTCGCCGCGCGCGACCTTCGGTCCGTCGTCGACGCGAGCCAGCCCTCCGCGGACGACATCACCGGCGCCGGCCAGCGCCTGCGCGGTATCCGCGACGCGCTGTTCGATCGCCGCGTCCGGATGTTCGCCGACGAGCGCACCCTTCTCACCCAGACGCAGTGGAATGCCCTGCAACAGGCTCTCGCTTCGCGCAACCGCCCGGACCGCGACAATTCCGGATACGGAAGACGCGGCCGGGGCGGGATGGGCGGCCGGGGACGGTTCCCCGGGTAGCGCCTTCGGCGCGTTATCGGTTATCGGTTGCGTCGTCGGTTGATTGCGCTGCGGCGCGTTGTCGGAAAACTGATAACGCGTCCTGAGCGCTCACACAACCGACAACCGATAACGCGCGTAGAGCAGATCATCGACAACCCGCTCCGCGCGTGGTCGGTTATCGGTTGTCGGTTGCGTCATTGGTTGTTGCGCTGTGGCATTGCCGGGAACCGATAACGCGTCCCCAGCGTTCACACAACCGATAACCGACAACCGATAACGCGCGTAGCGCTACTTCCCCATCTTGCGGTCGTCGCGGTTCGGAAGCGTACGCGAGACAGCGAAGGTGGCCAGGTCGAGCTTGCGACTGGTTCCGTCGGCGAGCGTGATGGTCGGGAAGGGGAAGTCGGCGTTCGTGAAGACGCCGTAGACATCGCCCGGCGCGGACGACATCAGCCCAGCGTCGGCGATGATCTTTTCCTCCGGCTCGGAGAGCGTGTGCGCCTGCCGCCGAAGCAGGTCGTGCAGATAGAACGTGTAGGGAACGAGCTTCGGCTCGCGGGCGATGTAGGCGTCGATCGTGGCGCGATCGATCTTCAGGATCTCCGGCTCGACGAATGCCGTATCGGCGCCGAATGACGATCCGAGTTGATCCATCTCCTGCTTCATGGCGCGGTATTTCGCGTCGCGCGTGTCCAGGTCGGAGATGAGGCCGGCGTAGACGTAAAGCCGGCTGAGGTCTTTATTGAGGTCGCTGAGCAGGATCAAACCGGCCGCGAGCTTCGCCGGCGACTGGCCGAGGGTGCCTTTGAGGTTCTTCGCCTCCGGGATGCGGGCGACGAATTTGTCCTTCGCGGCGCGCCAGGCGTCGTCGCTGGCGTAGAGATCCGTGAGACGCCACTTCGCCTGTTCCGGAATGTCGGCGCGATCCTTCGACTGCGCAAAACCGGCGCTTGCGGCAAGCGCTACGACAAGGACCGCCACTGCAATTCTCACCATCCGCATGAACACACCTCGATCGTGATTTGTCGCTGTTGCTACGGCGCGCGACGGAGTGGGTTTCAGTTGCTAGAATCGCCGGCGGTGAACGTTTCTCAACGATGGCGAATCGGGCAGCGGTTCCTGCCCAGCGTTGGATTCGCCGCGTTCCTCATCGCGGCACGGTTCTTCGCTGGTTCCGGTCTTCAGGGGTTCTGCCTGTTTCATCTGGCGTTCGGCGTCGAGTGCCCCGGCTGCGGCGTCACGCGGAGCGTACTGGCACTGTTCGCGGGACGTGTCTCCGATTCCTGGCAGATTCAGCGGGCGGGGGTTTTTGTCGCCGCGTACTTCCTGGCGCTTGCCATTCTTGCCTTGCTCGAGACGTTCCGGAGCGTCAGCGCCCACGCGGCGGCGCGGTTCCGGTGGTCGGCCGACCGCGGCTTCGCGGTGATCCTGATCGCGAACTGGTTATGCAGAATCGTCGTCGTTCACATTCCCGGAACGTAAGGAGGCGTTGGTCATGGCACAAGTCACCTGTCCCAAATGCGGCACGCTCGCGAGTCAGGGAAGCTACCCCGTCTGGGCGATCGTCGTCGCAATCTGCGCCTTCCCGATCGGCCTGTTGGCCCTCCTAGCCGGTAGGAGCCCGACACGCTGCCCGAACTGCGGGTTTACCTGGCAGAGTTGAAGACTGACGTCACCGTTTAGCACTTCTGGCGGCCAACAGGAACGATCCTGTTTCGAACAAAGACGTTCCTTTGGGGCAACAGCGACGATCCTCTTTCAAACAGGGACGTCCCTTTGGACCAACAGGGCTGATCCCGTTTCGAACAGGGACGTCCCTTTGGACCAACAGGGATGATCCTGTTTCAAACAGGGACGTCCCTTTGGACCAACAGGGATGATCCTGTTTCAAACAGTGACGTCCCTGTCGGGCAACAGGGATGATCCTGTTTCAAACAGGGACGTCCCTTTGGGCCAACAGGGATGATCCTGCCGGGCAATAGGGACGATCCTGTTTCGAACAGGGACGATCCTGTTTGGGAACAGGGACGATCCTGCCGGGCAACAGGGACGATCCTGTTTGGAACAGGGACGATCCTGTTGACGGCATGTTCACAATCTAGACGCCGATCATAAATCGAACATCGGCGTCCAGAATCCGAACATCAGCGTCTCAGGCGTTGACCGTTGCGATGTACCAGTGATTCTCGAACGGGTCGATGACGAACGCCCCGCGCTCGCCATACGGCGCATCGGCAGGCGGCCGGACTGACCGCGCACCCGCGCGGAGGGCACGCTCGTAAGTGGCATCGACGTCGGCCACGTAGATGTGGATGGCGGCAGGCATCGGCTGCGCGTCGTCGTGCGCCTCCCCCAGCTCGATCAACGAATCGCCGATGCGGACGCCGGCGTGTGCGACCTCGCGGCCGGCCATCTCGGTCACATGCTCGACCGCGGCGCCGAACGCGCTCTCCAGGAACGAGATGAGCGCTCTCGCCCCCCTGGCATGGAGGAACGGCGTGATCGTGAAATACCCCTCGGGGCGCGGGCCGACGCCGGGCTCCCTGCGCGTCTTGCTGCCGCTGCCGGCAAACCGGCGCTGCAACTCCTCCTCGGTCACGTTCTCCTGATGCCTGGCCAGGTACCAGATGTTGCCCCAGCGGTCCTTGACCCCCCCTTCGCGGTCGCCGTACGGCTGGTCCGTCAGCGGCTGCATGGCGGTGGCGCCGGCAGCCAGGGCGCGGGAGTAGGCGCCGTCGACGTCGTCGATGTAGACGTGCAGCGCCATCGGGAAGGGCTTGAATTCACCCTCGACGTCGCCCATCTCGATCATCGAGTCGCCGACACGCACTTCCGCGTGCATCACCCTGCGGCCGTCCGGCGCCGGGTGGCGCGCCTTCAGCTCGGCCCCGAGGGTCTCCTGCAGGAAGGCGATCACGCCGTCGGCGTTCTCGGCGTTCAGATACGGCGTGATGGTGTGGAATCCGGTTTTCGTTGCTTCGGCAGTCATCGTAGTCATGTCGTTCTCCAGTGCGGGCATCAGCTCCGCTTTCAGTTTCGATTTGAAATTCGGGTCGGGCAGATCGCGCAGATCGCCCGCGACGACGAGCAACGTCGCCAGCTCCGCCTCGGCCAGCGCCAGTCCATCCCGCCGGCCGGCCAGGATGGCCTCGACCGCGTCGTCGAGCCGTTCGATCAGATCGCGCTCAGCCATGGTTCTCGACCATCTTTGCCCGCAACGTCTGCAGGCCCCTCCATTGAAGTTGCTTGACCGCTCCCTCGCTCCGTCCGATCGCCGAGGCGATCTCGCGGATGCTCCTCTCCTCCCCGAACCGCATCACCAGCACGCGCCGTTGATCGCCCGGAAGCCGGTCGACGAACCGGAAGAGCGACGCCCGGCGCTCGATATCCTCGATCTCGTGCGGCGCGGCTGTACTCACCGTCTCGCCGCTCTTCTGCTCCCTCGCCGTCCGCGCGAAGTGGTCGGCGATCGCGTTCGCGGCGATGCGGTAGAGCCACGCCGCAAACGGCACGCCGCGCCACTCGAACTTCTTCACATTCGCCAACGCTTGATGAAAAACTTCCGAGGTCACGTCCTGGGCGATGGAACGATCGCGAACGCGGCGGATCACGAACGCCCACACCCGCCCGAAGTTCTCCTCGTACAGCTCCGCGAACCGGCTCGGGTCCTTCTGTGCCGCCTCGATCAGCAGCCGCTCGTGATGTTCGTCCGCGGGATTCATGAATCGCTCATTAAACCGCCGAGGGGGCGAAAAGTTACGGTCCGCGGCGATAATCGCGCCCATGAAGGAGCGGACATGGATCGGCTCGCCACTCGTCCCGGCGATCGTCATCGCCATCTGCTACATCGTCTTCTTCGTTCAACTGCTCGGCACCCGCCACGGCGACGTTTCCCTGTTCGTCATCGCCGGCGGGGAGAACGTCGACGCGTCGAAGGTGCCCGCGGGGCTGACGGTGATTCCGAACATCGGCGGCTACGACGGCCTGACGTTCTACCGCCTGGCCCTCAACCCCTTCACGCGCGTGCGGACGGCCCACGGGATCCGGCTCGACAATCCTGCCTACCGCCAGCAACGCATCGGCTATCCGCTCATCGTCTGGATGCTGTCCCTCGGCCACGCCGCGTGGGTTCCGGCGCTGCTGGTCGCCGTGAACATCCTCGCCGCCGCGGCGATGGCGGCCTTCGCCGGAGCGTTCGCGAAGAAGTTCGGAGTGCACGCGCTGTGGGGTGTGATCGTGCCGCTCTACCCAGGCTTCGTGCTGACCTTCTCACGCGATCTGGCCGAGATCGTCGCGGCGTCGTTCGCCATGGGAGCGATCTGGGCGCTTGCCTCCCGGCGAAACACGACGGCGGCCGTGCTCCTCACGTGCGCTGTGCTGACGCGCGAAACGACGCTGCTGCTGGCCGTCGCACTGGCCGCGGCCTGGCTGATCGAGCGGCTGCTGCACCGCGAGCGCCGCATCGGTGTGATCGCATTCGCGCTCCCGATCGCCGTTTATGTCTTCTGGCAGATCGTGCTGGCCGTGCAATGGGGTGTGACCCCGTTGCGCGCCGGAGCGCCGGATCGCTCTACGCCGTTCGTCGAATTCGCCCGCTTCCTCGCCGCGGCCGCCGAGCGTCGCGATCATCTGCAACGTCTCTACTTCCTCGAGAGTCTCTTTCTGGCCGCCGTCGTCGTCACCATCGTGCTGGTGTGGCGGCGGTCGCGGGCACCGCTGGAGTGGCGGCTGGCCTGGCCCGGCTACCTGGCCTTGTTCGCCATCCTGCCGCACACGATCTGGATGGAGGACTACGGCTTCCTGCGCATCTTCGCCGACCTCTTCCTCGTCAGCGCCACCCTGATCATCCCCTCGTCGACTCCCGCGCGCTGGTTCACGCTACTGGTGACGGCCGACCTCTGGTACTACCTGGCCAAACACGTGGTCATGGCCTGGTAGGTAGGCCAAACCGACAACCGAAAACCGACAACGCGCGCCAGCGCAGTTACCGATACTGCTCCTTCAGCGCCTCCAGCTCAGCGACCGCCTTGCGCAGGATATGAACGACCTTGTGGACCTCGTTACCGTAGAGTTTCAGCTCGGCGTCGCAGTCGGACATGGCGTAGAGCGCTTCGTCCTTTTCGAGGCGTTCGCGCTCGAAGCGAAGGCGCTCGGTCAGCTCTTCGATCTCGGAGATGAGGATGAAGTTGAGATCCTTCTCGCCGAGGTATCGCTTGCACTGCGGGCAGTAGATCGAGCGGTCGTCGGTATTCTCGACGAGCTCGAAGACAAACTGCCGCTGGCACTGCGGACACTCGAAAACTTCGGGTAACACGATCTCATCCTCGCCCGTCGATTGTCGCACGAAACGGAGGGAAGGCCGGCCGGCGGCGGGCGGAATGAGGATGTTGACCGATGCGTTTCGCGCCGTGTAGCATCCACGCCCTGCCGCAATCCTGGGAGATCGTTCAATGGTAGGACAAGCGGCTCTGAACCGCTCAATCGGGGTTCGACTCCCTGTCTCCCAGCCAGCGGTTTTTCTCCTGCTGCTGCCGCGTGGTGATGCTGCATTGTTCGTGTCGTTCCACGCAAGCGATGGGTTGTGAGTTCATTCGTACTCGCGATTCGGCAACGCGACGAAGGTCGTGATTTTTCCGTCGCCGGCAACGCCGAACACCAGGAGCATGGCATCGCCGCCTTTGCTCAGGCGGTACCAGGAGATCCCCTCTGGCTCGCCCTCAGCGCCCTTCACGCGCTTCACGAGAGCGAGGGTACCTCCGGGCGAGAGCTTCCCGATGCGCTGCTGCATGCCCTTCGCCGCGTCCGGCGTAATACGAGCCGCCAGCTGCGGCGTGATCTCGGGACGGATGTCCGTACCCGCAACAATTTCATCCAGAAACTTCTTGAGCCGCCCAACCAGCTCCGGATGGTCATCCGGGATCGCTTTCAGCTCCGGTACGGTCAGCGCGGGATCGACGAGACCAGCGACCACGTGCCCGATTTCGCGCGGATTGGAGTAGCCGGCTTCGAGGTTCGTGAGGATCACAACAGTGAGGCCATCGTCCGGATAACGCGAGATCCGGCACGTGAATCCCTGCCAGCCGCCGCCATGCTCGATGAGCTTGTGACCGTTCTGCGCAATGATGAACCAACCGAAACCGTAATCCGCCGGGTTGGGCTTTCCGTCGTTGAGCGGATACACGGTCCAGCTCCGGTCGAGGCTCGATTGCTTCAGCAGCTTCGTTCCGTATAGCGCCTCGTCCCACTTGGCTAGGTCGAGCACGTTGAAATAGAGCGTGCCGTCGGCGGTCGAGTTGAAGGTTGGCGAGACCCATTCCTGGTTTTTGAGCTCGTTATTGCGGTCCACCTCGTAGCCGGCGGCGCGGTTGGGAATGATGTCGCGGTCGCTGATGGGCCGGGTGGACGTCATGCCCAGCGGCTTGAAGATGCGCTCGCTGAGGAACTCCGCATACGACTTGCCGGTGATCTTGTGAATGATGATGCCGAGCAGCAGGTAGTTCGTGTTGCGATAGTCCCATTTCTCGCCCGGCGCCCATTCGATCGGGAGCGCGTCGACCTTCTTCACCAACTCGTCTTCGCTGAAATCGAGACGGAAGTTGAACGGCCCGTTCGGTCCGGTACGGTCGGGGCTCTCGTACTCCGAGAGACCCGACGTTGCGACAGCAGGTTCTTGATCAGGATCGGCTTCCACGCGGCAGGCGCATCGGGGAGGTATTTCGTGATGCTGTCATCGAGAGAGATCTTGCCGTCTTCGACAAGCATCATGATGGCGGCAGAGACAAACTGCTTGCCGACGGAGCCGGATTGCATCAGTGTCTCGGCCTTGGCCGGCACGTTGAGCTCGACATTGGCCAGTCCGTACCCCTTGGCGAGCAGGACGCGGCCGCGGCTGTAGATCCCGAGCTCGAGACCGGGGATACGCTGGCGTGCCATTTCGTGCTTGACGAAATCGTCGATCGAGGCGAGGTGTCCTGCGTCGAGCGGCGCCAGAGGAACCTGCGCGAGTGAAGTCGCGGCGCAAAGAAAGAGAGGGCCGAGCAACAGCATCTTCAGACGAGTTTTCATCACCCTTCTACGACGGACCGTACTGGGGCGTGGTTTCAACGATGCGATCGACCCGCCGAAAGGTGTTTGATCTCGTGCGCAGCCTCCTTCGCTTCGTCCGTTTCAGGGCTACGCAGCGCGAGAGCGAGGTCCGATACCCCGCTGCCTATCGTCGCCGTTCTCCCTGCCGAGACTGGTTTCCCAAGGGAGCGACTAACGGAACCGGCCCGATCGACGTCCAAGCATGTGACTGTAACGAGTGGCGGCCCATCGATTGATGCCACGATGAAGGACACGGAAAAGGAGTTGTAATGTCTCGACATGCTAAATCGGCTGTGTGGGTCGTCGTCGCTGCGTTTATTTGGCCGCTGACGTTTGTCGCGGCGGCCACGAGGCAAGCCGGGAGCGCCGAGGCGGCGGACGGCGTCATCCGCCGCTACCTCATCGTGCATGGAGACTCGATGAGCGGGTCGTGGGATCAGAGCGAAGAGTTGCGTCACCAATTCGGGGATCGCTTCGCCTGGTTCCGCAAGGATGGTCACGAGTACGTCGTCACCGATTCCCCTGTCATGGACGAGCTCGATCGGGCGATGGAGCCGCAGAAGAACGTGAACCGGATGCAATCGGGAGTGAATCGCGAACAACAACGTGTCAACGAGATGCAGGCGCACGTGAACGCGCATCAACGCGATGTCAATGCGATGCAGACCCAGGTGAGTGAGCAGCGTTCGGGTGTCGATCAGGAGATGGTCAACCGGAAGCAGTCGGGCGTGAACGCGGAACAGGCGGACGTGAATGCCGAACAAGCGAAGGTGAACGCCATGCAGGAGAATGTGAACGCGGAGCAGAGCCGCGTTTCGGCTGCGTTCAGCCGGAGAGTTCAGGAAATCCTCGGCTCCGCGTTGCAGAGTGGAGTGGCGAGGAAGCTGCGATAGGGGTCCCGCCACTCATTTCATTCCGCCAACGACTTACGTAAGCATCGTGCGGATCGCATACTGATCTCGCGCAAGGGCGGCCGTTCGAACACAGTCGAATCCTCCCCGCCATCGGCGAGGCCGCCAGAGTCGGTTGACCAAGCCTCTGCCATCCTTTCTTCTGATAAGGTTTCATTGCGACGATCGCCAAACATACCGATGCGAATCCGGGATGAAGCGGTAATCCGCGAGCTCATCGCCGCACATGGCCGGTGGTGGCACGAGATAGAGCTGGCTCCGGGGATCGTGACGCCCGGCGACGACTCGAATCGAATGAAGCTTCCGATTCTGGACCAGCTTGGACTGCCAGCCTCACTCCGCGGCACCAGGACCCTGGACATCGGCTGCTCCGACGGTTTCTTTTCCTTTGAGTTGGAGCGCCGCGGAGCGGACGTTGTGGCGATGGACTTCGTTCCCGAGACCTACACAGGCTTTGCAACGGCACGTCAGATCCTCGGCAGCAACGTCTCCTACCGGATGGACAACGTTTACAACCTGACACCCGAACAGTACGGGGAGTTCGACATCGTGCTGTTCCTGGGCGTTCTGTACCACTTACGCAAGCCGTTGGCCGCGCTGGATGCGATCCGATCTGTAATGAAACCGGGCGCACAACTCTTTGTCGGCACGATGCTCATCGACGAGTATGTGCTTCTGCCGGATGGATCCGTCACGACGTTGAACGCCTTAAACCCAGCGCTGGCGACGATTCCGCTGTGGCAAGCCTATCCCGGCGATACATTGAATGGTGACTACACGAACTGCTTTGCACCGAACATGCGCGCGCTCGAGGCGGCGCTTTCCGAGGCTCAATTTCAAGTGAACGCTTCCCGAATCGTTTCCATGGGTGGTTATGCACGGGCATCGGCCATCGATTCGGCCATGATCGCGAAATATCAGCGACTCGATACACGCTTGGAGCTGACTCCCTTTGATCCAGGCGTCCCCTATTTTCTGGACGAAGAGGGGTCGGTTCATCATGTTACCGGACGCCCTGCGACGCAGGCCGATTCCTCCCGGGAAGTATCCCGCCGGTGGTGGCAGATATGGCGACGGTAAACGAAGCTTCCTGTGGTTTGAGGCAAAACCCGAGCCCTACCGACTCACGTCACCCCCGCCGCGCTGCCTCGATGGTGGCGATGTCGATCTTCTTCATCGGCATCATCGCTTCGAAGGCACGCCTTGCTTCATCGCCACCAGCCGCGAGCGCGTCGGTCAGCGCGCGCGGGGTGATCCTGCCAGGAGAGGCCCCAGCGGTCCTTGCACCAACCACATTGGCTTTCCTGCCCCCCGTTGTTGACGATCGCATTCCAGTAACGAGCCGTCTCCTCCTGATCGTCCGTCGCGATCTGGAACGAAAAGGCCTCGCTGTGCTTGAACATCGGGCCGCCGTTGAGACCGAGACAGGGAATGCCTACAACGGTGAACTCCACGGTCAGTACATCGCCCTTTTTGCCGCCCGGGTAGTCTCCAGGCGCCTGGTGAACAGAGGTCACATCGCTATCCGGGAAGGTGGCGGCGTAGAAGCGCGCCGCCTCAGCCGCGTCGTGGTCGAACCAGAGGCAAAGCGTGTTCTTTGGCTTCATGTTTGTCGGTCTCCTTCGTGCTCGATCATCGGAGATGGTGGCCGAGCCTCGGGCAACCAGCGCCGCCGGCCGTGCCGGCTTACGTCCCGCTCTTCCACCCGGCTACACGCTTCTCGAACGCCGTCGTGTCAACGCTATCGGCTTTGCCTTTGGCGATGGCCTGATCGGCGGCGGCAAGCGCTTCGTCATTTCTGCCCGCGTTCCGCAGGATGTTGGCTTTGGCAGAAAGATTTCGAAACGTAGGCTTGGTCTTGATCGACTGATCGACGTACTTCAGCGCCTCGTCCCAATTCTTGTCGTTGGCGTACGTATTCGCCGCCTGGAGGGGAAAGACTTCGTTCGCCGGATTTGCAGCGATCAGCGCGTCGGTCCTGGCGCGCCACACCGCTTTCACGTCTTTCACTTCGACGGTGAACGGCACGCTCACCTTCTCCCAGCGTAAATTCACCGTGGCCGTATTCGCCGTCACCGGATCGAAGTTGTACGCCAGCAGCTCCTGGCTCTCCTGAACCGCTTTCGGCTTCGCCTTCACGCGGAGCGCGTCCTTCTTCGGGTCGTATGTGAACGCGCCCCACTGTCCGGAATCGTTATTGAAGATGATCGTCCAGTCATCTTTGCCGGGAATCGCTTCCAGGCTGTAGGTGCCGGCCTTCAGCGGTTGACCGTTGATCAGGACGTCGTCGGTGACCTGAAACACCGTGGCGTCATTCGCGCCGGCGCGCCAGACATGGTTGTACGGAACGATCGGCTCGCCGGGCTTTCGCTCATTCTGATTGTCGAGCGTGGCGTCGCCCTTCGCGCGCGTCTCCATCGAGGGAGGAGCATCGGCAAAGATGGTGCGGCCTTTGATCGCCGGACGCGAGTAGGTGATCGTCACGTCGGTGACGCCGATCGTCTGCATGACGCTGGCTTTCTGGCTGGGATAGAGCGGCTTGTACTGCGCCTGCGGTTGTTGCGCGGTTGCGAACGTCGCACCCACGAGGATCAAAAAGGCTGCGATCGAGAAGCTCGTCAGGCGTTTGCAAGCGATCATTTGCGGCACTCCTTCGTTTCAAAGCTGACCCGCAGTTTATCGTACCTCTCACCTTGACACCGTCTCCCCCCGCGGAGACGATACGCGCCGTTCCGTGTCCAGCGCCCTCCGCAGAACTGCGTTTGGCTTCGCCGTGGTCATTGCCGCGTCGGCGATCCTGTTGCTTGCCGACCTGCAGCATCGCGAGCGGACGCGTGTCAGGACCGCGAATCACAAGTGGAAGCTCTACTTCGTCCAGTACAACGACGTCATCGACGTCAAGGACGCCCAGGCCGGGGTGCTGGAAGGGCTGGCGGAGTCGGGCCTGGTGGATGGGCGCGACTACCAGGTGGAGATCCTGAACGCGCAGGGTGACATGGCCACCGTGTCGGCGCTCGTCGACGCCGCCATCACCGCGCGTGCGGACATGCTCATCACCTTCTCCACGCCGACGCTTCAGGCGGCGCTGCGCCGGGCCCAGAACGTCCCGGTGGTCTACAACTACGTCTCGTCGGGCCTGAAAGCGGGAGCGGGGAAGAGCAATACCGATCACGCCCCGAATGTCACCGGCGTCAGCCTGCTTCCGGCGAATGACGAGGCCCTGACCCTTCTGAAGACACACTTCCCTGCCATCCGGCGATTGGGCACGCTCTACTGCCCCGCGGAAACGAACATGGTCAACGCCAAGATCGCGCTCGACGAATCGGCGAAACGGGCCGGATTCGAGATCGAGTACGTCCCGGCGGAGACCGCGACCGACGTTCCAGACGCCTCCGCGGCGCTGATGTCGCGCGACATCGATGCCGTGCTTCAGATTCCCGGAAACCTGACCGCCTCGGCGTTCGGAAGCATCAGCGAAGCGGCGCGGCGCGCGCACATTCCGGTCTTCGCGTTCCAGAAATCGCAGGCCATCGGCGGGGCCATGGTGGTGGTGGCCCGCGACTATCGCGACAGCGGCCGCCACGCCGCACATCTCGCGGCGCGGATCATCCGAGGGGAGGATCCGGCGAAGATTCCGCTGGAGGATTTCGGAAAGACCAGCTTAATCGTCAACCTCGATGCCGCGCGCGCGCTGGACATCTCCCTGCCGCCAGCGCTCGTGCGATCGGCGGCGGCCGTCATCGGAGGTGCCGGTGGAAATCGTTAAAACGCGGTCCGGAGGCGTCGTTCACCTTCGGCTCATCGGCCGTCTGGACAACCATTGGTCGCAGTCGCTCGATGACGTGCTTTACGAAGCCGGACGGGAAGGTGCGAGGCACGTGCGGCTGGATTTCTCAGGCGTGACCTATCTCAGCTCGGCCGGCGCCGCCATTCTGCTGAAGCACCATCGCGATGCCATGGCCCTCCAGGGGTCACTGGAGATTTCCGCGGCCTCGGAGCGGGCGCGCAGCACACTCCGGCTCATGGGCTTCGTCGAGCTCCTCGTCGCAGGCGCGGGCACGGGCCGGTCGCAGCGAAAGACGCTGTCCATTCCACTGCCGCTCGAGTCCGAGAGCGCGACGTACGAGAGCCGCGTGCTCGACGGGAAAAGGTCCGTGTGCTCCGTGATCGGCAATCCGGACCTGCAGGCGCAGGCCACACCGATCTCTATCTACCGGGACGTCTTCGCGCTCGGCGTGGGAGCGCTCGGCGCAAACCAGGAAGAGTGCCGCGACCTCTTCGGCGAATTTGTCAGCGCCGCCGGCGGCGCCGCATTCATGCCAACCGACGGCACGGCCACGCCCGATTACATGGTCAGTACGGCCATGGGCCTCGTTCCGACGATTCAGGCTTTGCATGCCATCACATTTCGGGGCTCGCCGAGTTACCAGTTGCGCTTCGAGGCGAATGCGCCAGACGCGGGCGTTCCGTTGAGCGACATCGTGCGCGCCTCCGTTTCGCTGGCCGGTACGCCGACGGTCGGAATGGTCATGGCCGCGGACATCACCGGTCTCGTATGCGCGCGCTTGCGGCGCTCGCCGGCGCCGGGCGGAGCCATACCTTTTGATTTTCCTGCCGTGCGCGAATGGTTGTCGTTCACGCCCGAGCGGGAATTCGCGCGCTTCAGCTCCCTCGTCGTCGGACTGGCATCGGCATCGCCCTCCGCATCGCTGGCACCGTTCCTCCGGCCGGTCAGCGACGAATACCACGGACACTTCCACGCCGTCGTCACCGCGTTCCGGTCGCTCCCCCGCGGGAAATTGCCGGTTGCCGACATCGTCTCCGCCTGGCTACAGCCGCGAAGCGTGATCTCTGTCGTTCACCTCCTGCGCGACGCCAGGCCGATCGAAGGGGCGGGCGAGAGCGCATTCCAGCGCGGTGCCTGCTGGATCTTTCCGATCGCCGCGCGACAAGAGTCGCCTCTCGATGGAGGAGCCGCGTGACCCTGCTGCTGTCCGCCTGGACGATCGGCTTGATCCTCTCGCTTCTGGCGCTCGGGGTCTACATCAGCTACCGCGTGTTCAAATTCGCCGACATCACGGCGGACGGCTCCATCACCTTCGGCGCGGCGGTGGCGGCGTCGATGCTCACGCACGGCCGGCATCCGCTTGCAGCCAGCGGCGCGGCGTTTGCCGCGGGCGCCCTGGCGGGCATGTGCACGGGCATCCTGCATACGCGATTCAAGATCAATCAGCTGCTGTCCGGAATCCTGGTCATGACCGCGCTCTACTCGATCAATCTGCACGTGATGGGGCAGAGCAATCTGCCGCTGCTCTCCTCCACGACGCTGGCCACGTACGCGCAGGACCTCGGACGCTGGATCAGTGGTCATGATTCGGCAACGCTGCTCGGATGGCCTGTGAGCGCGCGCGACCTCGGATCACTTCTGCTCGCGGCGGCCATCGTTCTGGTCATCGCCCTGATCCTGTGGCTTTTTTTCAAGACGAACCTCGGCAGCGCCATGCGGGCGTCGGGCGACAACGAACAGATGATCCGCGCGCTCGGCGTCAGCGTCGAGAACATGATCGTCATCGGCCTGGCCATCTCGAACGGCCTGGTGGCATTCGCCGGCGCTCTGTTGGCGCAGTACCAGGGTTTTGCCGACGTGCAGATGGGAATCGGCATGATCGTGTGGGGGCTGGCCAGCGTCATCATCGGCCGGGCTCTCATCGGATCGGACAGCGTCGGCGCCGCGCTGACCGGCACGATCCTGGGGTCGGTGCTGTTCCGGCTGATCATCGCGCTGGCCTTGCGCTGGGGGCTGAATCCGAACGACCTCAAGCTGGTTACGGCGATCTTCGTCTTCGGCGCGCTGGTCCTCCCGGCGGCGATGCAGAAAGTGAGACGGCATGCTGCAGCTTCGTGAGTTGCAGAAGACGTTCTTCGCCGGTACGCCGAACGAGGTGCGCGCCCTTCGCGGCGTATCGCTGCAGATCGAGGAAGGCTCGTTCGTCACCGTGATCGGCACGAACGGCTCCGGAAAATCGACGCTGCTCAATGCCGTTGCGGGCAGCTTTTTCGTCGAAGGTGGCGCAATCGCCATCGCCGGACGCGACGTCACCCGCTGGCCTGAGCATCGCCGCGCCGCGATGATCGGGCGCGTCTTTCAGAATCCGTTCAGCGGCACCGCGCCAACGATGACGGTGGCGGAAAACCTCGCACTCGCCGCCCGCCGCGGCCTCGGGCGCGGACTGGGAGGCCTGCTGCCGGCACGCCTCCAGACCGAGCTTCGTGACCGTGTGGCAATGCTGAACATGCAGCTGGAGACGCGCATGCACAACCCGATCGGGACGCTCTCCGGCGGGCAGCGCCAGGCGTTGACGCTGCTCATGGCCACCTGGCGCCGCCCCGAGCTCCTCCTGCTCGACGAGCACACGGCCGCCCTCGATCCGAAGAGCGCTGACCAGATCGTGCGACTCACCGAGCGGATCGTGTCGCAGCATCGCCTGACGACGCTGATGGTCACGCACTCGATGCATCAGGCGGCGACGCTCGGTGACCGGATCGTCATGATGAATCAGGGCAGCGTCCTGGCCGACTACGCGGGCACGCTGCGCCGCCATGTGCGCGCGGACGACCTGGTGCGCCGTTTCGACGAGATCCGACGGGACGAGCAACTCGATGCATCCGCCGCGGAGATGCTGCGCGAGAACTACGTCTAGGCCGGCACCGCCGGCTGCGCTGGTTGCCCAAGGCTCGGCCAGCAATGGCGCAAAAACGTTTCTACCGCGCATGCTCCCAGGCAGCGTCCGCCTACTTAGTGCCTAGGTGCCGGATGCAGCAGGCTAGGGTTCGGGGACGGTGACGGTCGAACGTTCGACAGCCTCAGCAGCTGTGTATTTTTTTCAGGCACCAATCGGACTCATGTCACGAAACCAGGTTCACGGAGGCCAGGAAAATGACGCAGTTCCGATTCTTGCACGCAGCCCTTTGCCTGGTTGCCTCTCTCTCCTGCGGGGCACTGATGGCACAGCCCGTGACTCCCGCTGAGGATCTTCCACTCGACGCCCTTCTCAACACACGCATCAGCACGGCGGCAAAATATGAGCAGCGCGTCACGGATGTGCCTGCCTCAGTCACGGTCATCACCGCTGAGGAGATCGCGCGCAACGGCTGGCACACGCTTGCGGAGGCGCTTGCCACCCTGCCTGGGGTGACCCTTACGTACGACCGCAGCTACACCTACCTCGGCGTCCGCGGCGTCGGTCTGCCAGGCGACTACAACAATCGCTTCCTCATTCTGCTCGATGGAGAGCCGATGCTGGATGGAGTGGCCGGGGCGATCGATACGGGAACGGCTCTCGGTGTCGATCTGTCGTCGCTCTCGCGCATCGAATTCGTGCGCGGACCGGGCTCGGTGTTGTACGGCTCCGGGGCCATGTTCGGCGTCATCAACCTCATCCTCAAAAGCGAGCAGGAAGCCTCCTCGGCCATGGTCGGCGGCGGCAGTGATCACACCACCATCGCCAGCGGCCGCTTCGCACACGAGCTCGGCGGCGGCTTCAGTATGAGTATCGGCGGATCGATGCAGAACGATCACGGCCAGAACCTCTTCTTCCCGGAATTCGACACCCCCGAAAACAACAACGGGGTAAGCGTTGGGCACGACTACGACAACTCTCGAAGTCTGATGGGGACCGTTGCCGGTCACGGCGTGCGGTTTCTGGCTTTGACCTCCAGCCGCACGAAGGGTCTTCCCACCACCTGGCTCGGCACAACCTTCAATGAAAAGCAGCAGTTCACCGATGAGCGCACTCTTCTGTCGATGACCGCCGAGCATCGCACCTCGTCAACGAGCCAGCTGTTCCTCCGTACGTCGTATGACCGTTACGGCTATCACGGACAATTTCCTTATGCCGCGTTCACGGCTCGGGATGACTCTTCCTCGACACGGATCAATGCTGATCTTCGTTATGTATGGGACGCGAAACCGAACCACCGTATTACGTTTGGCGAGGAATATGTCGACAATGTGCGTGCCCAATACACGGCGATCCAGGGAAGCGCCACCACCAACATCGGCGGCCCGTTTTCGGTCGGCTCCGTTTACGCCCAGAGCGAATATCAGCCGACACATTCTCTGTCGGTGACCACCGGCCTGCGCTATGACCGCTACGCGCACGTAACCGACAGCGTGAATCCGCGAGCAGCGGCCGTCTGGCATATCAATGCCGCGAATACGCTCAAGGTGCTCTATGGACGGGCATTTCGCCTGCCAACCGTCTTCGAGCGCGGCTTCGAGGATGCAAACCAGAACTTCATTTCCAATCAGAATCTTCAGCCGGAAAGGCTCCGGCAGTACGAAGTGGTCTGGGAAGGGCGCCTGACTCCGGAAGTGCTCATCAGTGTGTCGCCCTACCGGCTTCACATGACCGAACTGATCAAACCGCTGGAGGTTGCCGCCCGGCCGGGCACGACACAGTTTCAGAACGCCGACAACATCGTCTCACAGGGTGTGGAGCTGCAGGCCGATTACCGGCGCAGCAACGGACTATGGTCCTACGTGAGCTATTCGCGTCAGGACGCCCGCGACGAAGGAGTGCAAGAGCCCAATTCCGCGGCCAACCTGGCGAAGGCCGGCATTTCCACGCCGACCTCACGCTCACTGCAGGGCGCTGTAGAGCTGGTGTACGAATCGGGACGAAAGACACTGGCAGGGAACGAAACCGCCGGCGCGATGCTGGCCAACGCCACCTTCTCCGCCGCCCTGCGCCCATCGCTGCGGTTTTCGATCACCGTGAGGAATCTTCTGAATACCCACTATGCAACACCAGGAGGCCCAGCCCAGCCAGAGGACACGATCGCGCAGGACGGGCGAACGCTCCTCTTCAGTTTGCGCGTCGGTAAATAGCCTGTGCGAAAAACGAAACGATGGCTGGCCCGTTATACCTCCTGCGCGCTTCTGATCATGGCGTCGGCAGGGCTCACAGACGCTGCCCTGGCACAGACCTCGGCGATCCCCGCCGGCGTACAACTCCGTCTTTTCAGCAAGATCTGGATGTTCGACCGCTCCATCGTCGATAACGGCCAGATCGTGATGGCCGTTCTCTATCAGCCGAGGTTCCGAGCCTCGGAAGAGGCCAAGGATCAACTCATGGAAGCCGTTCGCGCCGAAGGATTGAAAATCCGGTGCGTTCCGGTTGCTCTCGATGATGTCAACCGTGCCGTCAGTGCACTCGAGCACGTAAAGGCCGACGTCTTCTATGTCACAGAGATGCGAGGCGTCAACATCCTCGATCTCGTCGGCGTCAGCCGGGCCCGGCACATCAAGACAATCACCGTGACCGCGGGATACGTCGAAAGCGGCATCGCAATCGGGCTGCGCGTACGCGATGACAAACCGGTCATTGTCGTGAATTTGAGCGCGGCAAAGGCGGAAGGCTCCGATTTGACAGCCCAGCTTCTGCAGGCCTCCACGGTCATCGACGGAACGAACGGGACAAACAAATGACCCCGAGATCGAAACGTTCCATTCGCAGAAACCTGACCGGAATCATCATGATGACCAGCACGGCCGCGGTGTTGCTGGCGTTCCTCGGTTTCGCCGTCTCGGACATCGTCGGTCTGCGAAACGACCTGGCCGACGACCTTTCGACGCTCGCACAGGTCGTCGGAGCCAACAGTGTCGGCACTCTTACGTTTGGAGACCGCCAGGGCGCGCGAGAGTTCCTCAGCGCGCTGAAGGCCAAGCCGTCGATTGTGGCCGCGGGCATCTACACGGATCGGGGAGAGCCGTTCGCGCAATACGAACCGAACCCTTCCCTAACCATCCCGCACCTCCTGCCGAAGGACGGCTTCCATGACAGGGGCGACCTCCTGGAACTGGTTTACCCAATGCAGCTACGCCATCACCGTATCGGCACGATCTACATCGTTTCCGACTCCCGCGACCGCAACGCCCGACTGAAGCATGACGTCGAGATCGCGGCCCTCATCGCTCTCGTGGCCCTGCTCTTCGCGTTCGTCCTGTCGTCGAGATTGCAGCGCCATATTTCCATGCCGATCGTCGAGCTCGCCCATGTGGCAGAACTCGTCTCTCAGCAGAAGAACTACAGCCTTCGCGCCAAACCCCGGCGCTCGAATGACAGCGACGAGATCGACCGTCTGATGACCGGGTTCAACAGCATGCTCGCCGAGATCGAGCAGCGCGACGACCGGCTGCTGGTCTCCAGAAACGCCGCGCAGAAGGCCGCCGCGGTCAACGCCCAGCTGGCTCGGGACAGCGCCTTGATCCTGAACAGCACCACGGATGGCATCATCGGCATCGACCTCGACAACCGGGCCACGTTCCTCAATCCGGCGGCCACACAGTTGCTCGGCATGACCCTCAGCGAACTGGAAGGGAGAACGATTCATGAAGCCATACATCATTCCCACGCTGACGGCACGCCGTGGGCGGGACAGGATTGCCCGAATACGCTCGGAATGCATCGCGGCCAGGCACTCGTGCTTACAGACGACACCTTCTGGAGGCCGGATGGCACGAGCTTTCCGGTCGAGTACTCATCCAGACCGATGTTCGATGAAGAGGGAACTCAGCGCGGCGCGGTGGTAGTTTTCCGCGATGTGACCGAGCGCCGCGCCATCGACCGCCTCAAGAGCGAGTTCGTCTCTACGGTCAGCCATGAGCTGCGAACCCCGCTCACCTCCATTCGCGGAGCGCTCGGCCTTCTCGGCAGCGGGTTGCTCGGCACGCTCCACGAAAAGGGGCAACGAATGCTGGAGATCGCCGTGAGCAATACCGATCGTCTGGTCCGCCTCATCAACGACATCCTCGATCTGGAACGGATCGGATCGGGCAAGACCGAACTGGCGCATGCCCCCGTCGATGCACACACGGTCATGGTTCAGGCGTCGCAGGGACTCCAGTCGATGGCCGACGAGGCGGGTATCCACCTCGTCGTCAGCCCCGCATCCGGAACGCTTTTGGGTGACAGCGACAGGATCATTCAGACACTCACCAACCTGATCGGAAACGCCATCAAATTCTCAACGGCCGGCACCACTGTGACCGTGAGCGGAACCGCGCGTCAGACGGATTTTGCATTCTGCGTTGCTGATCAGGGCCGAGGGGTGCCCGAGGAAAAGCTCGAAACGATCTTCGAGCGTTTCAGTCAGGTCGACGCCTCGGATTCCCGCGACAAAGGCGGCACTGGTCTCGGACTGGCCATCTGCAAGAGCATCGTCCACGCGCACGGGGGACGGCTCTGGGCAGAGAAAAACGATCCCGTCGGCAGCCGTTTTCAATTCACGATTCCGCTGGCCGCTCCGCTTCTCATCGCCCGAACGGTGATCGAGGTTCCGAACAGTGTGAATCTGGAAATGATCCAGGAGCCCGATGGGCACAGCACACAGCCATCCGTACTCATCGTGGAAGACGATCCCGATCTCGCTCGCGTGATGACCATGGCTCTGCGGGGTCGCGGCATCCGCACGCATCACGCTGTGACCGGCGGCGAGGCCATCTGGCTCTGTGGTCAGCACGAGCCGAGTCTGATCGTCCTCGATCCTGGCGCCCCTGACGTCGACGGCTTCGCAGTCATTACAGCTCTGCGCGAACGCACGGCGTTCCGTAATCTCCCGCTCATCGTTTACTCCGCGCTCGATATCGCGCGGTCTGATCGGTCGCACCTACTCCTGGGACCCACCGAGTTCCTCACGCAGAGTCGATGCACTCTGCCCGATTTTGAAAGCCACGTCGTCCGCTTGCTCGCGATCGCTTCGAAACCGGAGAAGGAGGGACAACAAGACGGTTGGGACACCGGCGACGATCTCTATGTGATGGGCACATTCATCTAGGGCGATATGTTGACGGCGTCGTAGACGATCCGCGTGATCTCGGCTTGCCGTGCCACGGTTGCGCGTGCTCTCACGTCGGTGTAACGTCACTGGTCATGCGAGAAGAGAGCTCGGGTGAACATGTCGACGTCATCGTGATCGGAGCGGGAATGGCCGGCGCTTCGGCCGCGCACGACCTTCACGGCGCCGGAAAGTCTGTTCTCATTCTGGAAGCTAGCGACAGGATCGGCGGCCGCATCTGGTCCGACCGTTCCGACGACGCAACCGTCGATCTCGGCGCCGGATGGATTCACTTCGCGGAGTGGAATCCGGTAAAGGGGCTCGCGTGCGACTTCGGAATCGAGATCACGGAGTTCGATCTCAACCCCGAGCGCAGCGCGTTCTTCGGCCGCGATCGTGAGCGGCTGTCGGAAGACGAGCTTGCGGGCTGCACGGCTGACTTTGCCGCTGTGTTTGCCGGCGTCGAGGCGTACGCGATCGCGCGCATGGAGAAGGGACTCCCCGACATCTCCCTCGGCGAGGCGTTTGATACGGTCATGCAAGCCGAGGGAGTCACGGGGGAACAGAAAGAAACGGTCGAAGCGCTCAGCGCGCTGGCCATCGAAATGCCGCTCGGCGCGTCCATCTCGAAGGTCTCGCTGTATCACTTCGGCGACGATCTCAATGCCGGAGCACACGACTTTGCCGTCCCCTGCGGATACGTCACCGTTGTAGAGAAGCTCCTGGAAGGGATCCCGATCGAGCTGAACTCACCGGTCGAGTGCGTCAGGCAGACGAGCGAGGGCGTGACGATTCAGACCTGTGATGGCCGCGTCTTCACCTCCGACTACGTCATCGTCACGGTGTCGGTCGGTGTGCTTCAGGATGGCGGCATCTCGTTCTATCCGCCTCTTCCAGCGGAGAAACGGGCCGCTCTGCGGAACCTGGAGATGGGGCACGACGACAAATACTGGTTTCAATTCGAAGAAGCGTTCTGGAGAGAGCTCGTCGACGAGCCCAGGCAAAACCTCTTTCGCCTTCCGGCACCTCCGCTCCAGTGGCTCGACTTCATGGACTTCACGGACATCTGCTGCGTACCGATGCTCTTGGCGTTTCAGGGAGGCAAGCTTACGGAGAAGCTCGAGTCGATGAGCGACGAAGAGGTCATCAACTGCGTCATGCCGGCACTGGAGTGGTTGTTCGGCGACGATGCGCAACGACCGGTCAGCGTCCGGCGCTCGCGTTGGGTGCAGTATCCCTGGACACTTGGCGCGTACTCGCATCTCAAGCCCGGCGGGACTCCGCGCGATCGCGTCACGCTCGGTGAGCCCGCGGGCCGCGTTCGTTTCGCAGGCGAGGCCACGATGCGCTACTTCCCCGACTCCGTTCACGGCGCTTACCTGAGCGGCAAGCGCGAAGCCGCACGCATTCTCACGCCGGACAACGTCCCCGATGAGCTGGATGAGGTCATCGTGGAGGATGTATCGCGCGAGTTACGCTGGCGGTCGTCTCCGATTCGGACGACTACGCATAAGAGCGTCCGCTCGCGCAATCGATGAACGCCGAGCGCGCAGCCCGTATCACCTCCGTCAAGACTCCAGTACTTCGCTGAGCTTGCGCACGATATCGGTCCATCCTTTACGGTGAGCCTCGACCTTCCCGGCCGGCAATCTTCGATGCGTGAGCGTCAGGTCCGTGCCGTTCTCCCTCTCCTGAAGCTCGATGGTGACTAAGCTCGGCTGGAGCTCGGTGTTCGCCGAGATCCAGGTAAATGAGAGCAGCGAGGGCGGGTCGATGATCAGGTATTCACCCCAGTGATCGGCGTCGCCCCGGCCGTGGGCCATGACGATGCGGAACTTCCCGCCGACGCGGGGATCGATCTCGACGGTCGTGTGCGCGACGTCGCCCGGCTGCATCCATTGGGCGAGGCTCTTCGGGTCGAGCCAGGCGGCCATGACCCGTTCCCGAGGGACGGGGATGAAACGCCGGATGACCACGGCATCGTCGTTCTCGTCGCTCATCGGTTGGATCGTCTCTTTCGCTTCGTCTGCGGCTGATCGGTGAGAAACGCTTCCAGGGCGTCGAGGCGCATCTCCCAGAACTCGCGGTAATGGTCGAGCCACCGCGCGGCATCGCGAAGCGGCTTCGGGTTCAGACGAAGCCGATGCTCGCGTCCTGCCACCGTCCGCTCGATCAATCCGGCGCGCTCGAGAACCTTGACGTGTTTGGAGATGCCGTTGAACGAAATCGAGAATTCATCGACGACCTGGCCGACGTTGACCTCGCCGTCCGCGAGCATGGCCAGGATGGCGCGACGCGTCGGGTCGGCGATCGCCCCGTAGATATGATCAAGGTTGTGTTCAACCACTTGGTTGAATATTATCACACCGCGAATCTGGAGGTGAATGCATGGCGATCGGTACAGAGAACCATCCGGTGGTGTCACACGACGAGTGGCTGGCGGCGCGAAAAGCGTTTCTGACGAAAGAGAAGGAATTCACCAGGCTCCGCGATGACCTGAGCCGGCAGCGGCGCGAGCTGCCGTGGGAGAAAGTCGAGAAGCGGTATGTCTTCGAGGGTCCCGAGGGAACGGTGACTCTTTCCGAGCTCTTTGGGGCGAAGAATCAACTCGTTGTGTATCACTTCATGTTCTCGCCGGAATGGGACGAGGGTTGTCCACACTGTTCGTTCTGGGCCGACAACTTCAACGAGATCCTCGTCCATCTGAATCAGCGCGATGTGTCGTTTGTCGCTGTCTCTCGCGCCTCTTCGCCGAAGATCGAAGCGTTCAGGAAGAGGATGGGGTGGACGTTCGCGTGGCTTTCCTCGGACGACGGGGATTTCAACTACGACCTGGGGGCATCGTTCCGCCCGGAAGAAGTCGCGAGCGCCGCGAAGATCTATAACTTTGGAACGCAGCCACCTGGTCACACCGATCGCGAAGGCGTCAGCGTGTTCTACAAAGGCCAGAACGGCGGCATCGTTCACACGTACTCGGCGTTTTCGCGCGGAATCGACATATTCAACACCGCCTACCACTATCTCGACATCGTCCCGAAAGGACGGGGCGAGGAACGCCTGAAGTTCACGCAGGAGTGGGTCCGGCACCACGACCGATACGGGCAATAAGGAAGGGGCGATCGGGCAACCGAACGATGTCGAGCGAACGGGCATTTCTCGTCACGTCCGCGCTTCTGTTCATGGGAAGTGCCGCTGGCACAATCGTTCTTTGCCGCTCGATGTCCGGCGGCATGGTCATGCCTGGCGGCTGGACGATGTCGATGGCCTGGATGCGAATGCCGGCGCAGACCTGGCTCGGCGCGACCGCGATGTTCATACTGATGTGGGTGACGATGATGGTGGCGATGATGCTGCCGTCGCTCGCGCCGATCCTGCGGCATCTCCGAGAGCGGCGGTGGCTCGTCGCGGCCGCCTACTTTTTCGTCTGGACTCTCTTCGGGATCGCCGCGTACGCCGTCGGCATCGCCTTGACGGCAGTCGAAATGCGCGTGCAGGGCCTCGCGCGCGCTGTTCCGGCCGCAACCGCTTCCGTGCTTCTTCTCGCGGGCCTGGTGCAGATCACTCCCTGGAAAGCGCAGCACCTGGCGTGCTGCCGCGTTGTGACCTCGCCGATGGCGCCCGGCGTCCGAGGGGCGTGGAACGAGGGCATTCGCCTCGGCGTGCACTGCATCCTCTGCTGCTCGGGGCTGATCGCGGTCCTGCTGGTTCTCGGAGTCATGAACCTCGCCGTGATGGTCTTCGTCTCCGCGGCTATTACGATCGAGCGTCTGGGCCCGCATCCTGAGGTCGTTGCACGCGTAATCGGCATCGGCGTCATCGCCGCGGGCGCGATCGTCGCGTTCGTTTGAAATCGCACATCAGGCGATCCCTACCGCAGCCGCACGTACGTGACGTACGAGTGCCAATTCCGGTCGCGATAGATGTCGCGGAGCTCACGCTCGACAGGAAAGCCCATCCCGGCTTCCTTCAGGTGAAGATCACCGATTCGGAAGTCCACCGGCCAAAGAGCAGGAAACGTCTCGTACGTCTCGATCTCGCCGTCCAGCAGCGCCGGATCGGCCGCGCGCTCGTGCTCGAGCGTTCGATGCGTGTAGGGCGCCGGCAGGTTGTCGTCGAACACGACATGCTTGATGCCCGAGGCCTTGCACTGCAGAAGTCGGGGAAGCTTGTTCTGATGATCGTCGAAGAACGCAAGCGCGCCGGCGCGTCCGGCCATGAGCTCGCGGATCGGAGCGCATGAGAAGTCCTCGATCGAGTAGCGAGCTCTCGGCGAGCGATAGGTCTTTCCGATCCTCCTCCTGGGGATGAGGTGCTGGAGCATGAACAGCGGATCGAAGCAGTGAAGCTCGGCTGCCGGCGCGGCTTGTTCGATCAGCCAGGTGCTGAATCCCCTCCACACACCAACCTCGAACACCACGCTCGGTGCGGCTTGACGAACGAACCAGTACAACGCAAAAGCGCTGACGCCCCGCAGCCCCTGCTCGTTGTCGAAAGGGCGGTGTTTCATCACTCGGGCAAAGTCCCGCAGCGCATCGAGCAGCGTGTCACGCTCGCAGTTCCACTCCGCGGAGGTCTTCACCTTCACGCTGCTATGCTAAGCCAGCGATGGGCCCTTCTCAGCCGCTGAAGATCGTTCATGTGGCGGCGACGGCCACGGGGGCGCCCTGGATGATCGCGCTGATGCGCGAGCAGAAGCGGCTCGGGCACGACGTCGCGGCGATCATCCCCGCACGCGACGGTGGAATCGGAGCACAGCTCGATGCGCTCGGCATTCCATGTTACGTGGCAGGCGTCGATGTCCTCTTCGCGATCCCGGCCATGACCCGGAAGATCGCCACGCTCCTACGGCTGGCGCGCCTGCTGCGGCGGTTGCGCCCCGATGTCGTGCACAGCCATATCGTCAACTCCGTGGTGACGGCGCGCCTGGCCTCGTGGATCGCGGATGTTCCGATGCACCTCGGCGCCAATGCGCATCCCTATTCGATGGAATCCGACGTCCTGCGCCCAATCGAGGTCGGCACCTCCTTCTGCGACACCGCCACGATCGCGTCATGCAATTACACCCACGATCTGATGCTCCGGCATGGCATCCCGAAGGAACAACTGGAGCTCATTTACTACGCCGTCGATCAGAGCCGCCACGATCCGGCGCTCGCCGACGGCGCGCGCGTGCGTGAGGAGCTGGGGATCGCGGCCGGCGCTCCCGTCATCGGAAAAATCGCCTACTTCTACCCACCCGCGAATACGGCGGGACTGCTCCCGCCACCCCTGGTGGGACGCGGAATCAAAGGACACGAGGTCCTGATTCGCGCGGTCCCGCACGTGTTGAAGAGCTTCCCCAACGCCAGGTTCATCCTGGTGGGCCGCGGCTGGGGCCCGGCCGGACCGAAGTACGAGCAGGAGCTGAAAGACCTCGTACACAGCCTTGGCGTCAGCCACGCCATCCTCTTCCCGGGAGAGAGGAGCGATATCCCCGACGTTCTGGCCGCGTTCGATATCTCCGTCCACTGCTCGTTGAGCGACAACATCGCCGGAACGGTCGAGACGCTGTTGATGGGCAAGCCGCTCGTCGTATCGGACATCGGCGGATTTGCCGACACTGTTCTTCACGAAGAGACAGGCCTGGTCGTGCCGGTCGACGATCCGCCCGCGCTCGCCGAGGCCATCGCACGCCTGCTTTGCGACCGCGCTCTCGGCCGGCGCCTCGGCGAAAACGGACGCCGCCGCATGCTGGACCGATTCACGCTCGCGAGATCGGTTGCGGATACCGAGAAGCTCCTGGCGGCCAGACGCCGGACCGCGAGTGACCACTACAGAATCGCGGTGAGCGTCGCCCGAACGATCGCTCTGCCGCTCCGTCTGCTCCCGATGACCCTCGCCGTCTATCGCGGCCTGCGACGCCACGGTTTCTCGCTTACCCGTTACGTTCTGCGGCGGATCTGGCACAAGGTCTGTCGCTGCATCGCACTCGTGCGGAAGCGGCCCGTCACGGCTTCCGGTCCGGCCTGATCCGGGCCGGGACACCTAAGGCGACGACGCCGGCAGGAATGTGAGCCACCACCACGGCACCGCTGCCGATGATCGTCCGCGCGCCGACTGTCATCATGGAAGCGACCGTTGCGCCAATGGCGATGAGCGCCTCCGCGCCGATATGACACCGCGCGCCGACCGTCGCGCCGGCGGATACATGCGCGAAATCGCCGACGATGCTGTCGTGATCGACTGAGGCGCTCGTGTTGAGGATGACGCCTCGTCCGATGGCAGCGCGCGGTGTAATGATCGCGCCGGCGGAGATCATCGATCCCTCGCCGATGCTTGCGCTCGGCGCAATGCACGCTCGCGGATGAATCGCCGTGGCCAGCCGCTCTCCGGAGGCGAGCAGCCGCTCCGTCATCTCGCGACGGGCCTGATTGTCGCCAAGCGCCACGATCACCGCGTCGTGATCGATGTCCCCGAGCGACGAGATCGGAGCGAGCACGTCGAGGCCGAGCACCACGGTTCCGGCGAGACCGGGCGTATCGTCGACGAAACCAACGGGCACGGCATCCGAGCCCGCTTCGCACGCTCTCTGCAGAATGTCGGCGACGACGGCTCCCTGGCCTCCGGCGCAGACGATGACGATTCTCGTGATGTCCGAGCCACCCGATCCCATCAACACTTGCGCTATCGTAGCGCAGTGATTCCGCTCTCTTCTCCTGACATCAACGAGGACGATATTCGCCTCGTCAACGATGTCCTTCGGTCGGGCTATCTCGCCTCGGGGCCGATGACGGAACAGTTCGAGAAAGAATTCGCCGAGCGCTTTGGGGCTCGCCATGCGGTGGCGGTGTCGAGCGGCACCGCGGCGCTTCATCTCGCCATCATCGCCGCGGGCGTGAGCGACGGCGACTTCGTCATCACCTCGCCCTATTCGTTCGTGGCCTCAGCGAACGCGATTCTGTACGAACGCGGCATTCCCGTCTTCGTCGACATCGATCCCGAGACTCTGACGATCGATCCGGGGAAGACCATCGAAGCCCTTCGCGATCTCGCCCAGCGGCGCAGCGGCTGGCGGACGTTGCTCCCCCGTTCCGCCCGCGATTCATCGGGCGTGTTGCGAGCCGTCCTGCCGGTTCATCTTTTCGGCGGCACGGCGGAGATCGGCGAGGTCGTGGACGCTGCGCGCCAGGAAGGAATCGCCGTCATCGAAGACGCGTGCGAGGCGATCGGAGCGAGCTCCGACGGCGTTTACGCGGGGCGCTGGGGCGACGCGGCAGCGTTCGGCTTCTATCCGAACAAACAAATCACAACGGGCGAAGGGGGCATGCTTCTCACAGATCGCGAAGGGTGGGCGGACCTCTTTGCTTGCCTTCGCAACCAGGGGCGGAGCCGCCACAACGAGAAGCTACGGTACGAGCGGCTCGGCTTCAACTACCGAATCGACGAGATGAGCGCGGCTCTCGGCCTGGCACAATTCCGCCGACTCGACACGCTGCTGCTCAAGAGAAAAAGGGTGGCCGATCGTTATACGGCCTTGTTGTCAGCAGTGGACGGCGTGACGCCGCTTCCCGATGCGCCGGCCGGACGAACCCGTACGTGGTTTCTCTACACCATCCGGCTGGCTGCGGAGATCGACCGCGACGCGGTCATGGAGGGTCTCGCGGCACGCGGCATCATGACGCGCCCGTACTTCTGGCCGATCCATCTGCAGCCGTTTTACGCGGAACGATTCGGCTTCGTGGAGAACGACTTCCCCGCTGCCGAGGCAGCAGGCCGCACCATGCTGGCGCTGCCGATGTCGCCGAACCTCTCCGACAGCGAGATCGAGTACATCTGCGCCGCCATAGCCGAACAAGTCTCCGCGTACGCCGCCTGACAATTCCGCGCTCCCGAAGCCTCACGCCTTCTTTTGCAGGCTGCGCTGGAGCGCCCTTGCTTGTCGCAGCCAGACTCGGTCGCGCCGTTTCTGGTAAGCGGGCATCGTTACCTCACGCATGGCGATCCCGCCGGCGATCTCGAGAGCGTCGGCCGGCCGGCCGTGGCCGGCGAAGAACTCCGCCGCGCTGACCAGCGGCTCGGCGGCGGTTGCACTCTGCGCGATCCTGTCGAATGCGGCCATCGCTTCTTCGGTGCGGCCGAGTCTCGCCAACGCCTGCCCGAGCAGAGAGGCCGCCCTGGAGAAGTCGTACTTCCAGTCGGCGGCCGTCACGCGGCGGAGATCGGCGACCGCGGCTTCGTCCTCGCGCAGCTCGAATTCGGCGATGCCGCGGCGGTAGAAGGGATCGATCGAATCTGTGCGCACCGACAGAGCCCGATCGAACGCGTCCCGTGCTTCGCGGTATCGCTTCTCTTCGAGCAGCAGCTCTCCGAGCTCCTCATAGTTCCCTGCCGACGGATTCTCGATCACCAGGGCTCGCAGAACGTGAACCCGCTTCCGGCGTGCAGGACCGCGCAGGGTCCTCTGCACATTGCGAAAATCAGGCAGACCTTCGATGAGGAAGTAGGCGAGCGCTCCGATGATGCCCCCGATGATGATGATAAAGAGCCAGAAGGCCTCGGGGCGCTTGCGCGACCAGTGAATGACCGCTGCCACCTGGAAAAAGAGGCCGTACCTGAACAGGTGCCCGATCCATGACCCGATCAACGATCCGTGCGCCACTCCCTGCTGCCCGAAGGCGGCGAGCGTGGTACACAGAACCAGCAAACCGAGAACGCTGCGGAGTTTCATGATTCAGATCGCCGCCGCGGAGCGCGGACGCTTCCTTTTCGAAGGGTGAATTTGATGGAGCAGGATACGACAGACGGCACGGCTGGCCCAACATCCGTTTGCAGAGTGCGGCGGACCACGATCTGGCCAGCTCCTGCCTTTCAACATCAGCGGCTTTACGGCTTCGCGGCGTGACGCCGCGGCGGACGGCAAGGGCCGCGGTTCAGGACGCGCAGCTCGTCGAGCGACCCGAACGCGACATGAAAGAGCCTCCCCTGCGGCGAACCGGCACCGGCGGCGTTGAGGCGTTTGATGACCTCGTCATACTTTTTGCTACGACATGGCTTTCGGAACGAAACGTACGACATACGGCATGCGAGTCTCCCTTCTCGTTGACCAATGATACGGGGCCGGCCGCCGTTCGGACATGTCGTCTTCCAACCCGCATTTCTTCGGAACTTTCAGCGAGAGACGGTAAGATCGGGCGGGATTGCAACCGCGACCGATGAACGAATATCAACTGAAGCAGGCCATCGTGCGCGTGGCGCGGCGTCTCGATCAGAAGGGAATTCTCACCTCGACGGACGGCAACCTCTCAGCCCGGCTCGATGACGGTGGAACGCTGATCACGCCGAGCGGTTGCTGCAAGGGTGAGCTCGAACCGGAGAAGATCGTGCGCCTGTTTCGGGACGGCACTCCTCGGCATGGCCGTCCTTCCTCGGAGATCGCCCTGCATCGGATGATCTACGAACGCCGGCCCGACGTCCGGGCCATCGTCCACGCCCATCCCCCATACGCCACGGCGTATGCGGTGGCGGGCATGGCACTGGACCAGCCGATTCTCTCGGAGGCGATCCTCACCCTTGGACGAGTGCCGGTTGCGTCGTACGCGATGCCGACGGCGGAGGAGCTGGCGCGCAGCGTCGAGCCGCTGGTCGCACAGCACGATGCCGTGTTGCTAAGGTTTCACGGCGCCGTCTGCTTTGCGCGGGACATCGAGCAGGCCGGTTACCTCATGGAGACGCTCGAGCACGTCGCCAGGATCGACTTCATCCGGCGATCCCTCGGCTCGAACGAAGTGATCCCACAGCACGAGGTGGCGCGACTCGAAGACCTGCGCGCGGCGATGCGTGCGGCACGCTGAGACTCGGATTCAATCAAACTCCGGATCGTGCTTCTGCGCGAGCAGCCAAAGACGGTCGAATTCGCTACGAACCGTAGAGTCGAGTTGCTCGGCGAATGACCGGGGCAAGTGCAATTCGCGGATGATAGCCTGCACGTCGCCGAGGTCCTGAAGCTGGCGATAGTCGACCGTCGTACCTGTGATGATCTTGCCCTCGATCAGGCGTGGCAATGAGAGGACGGTATAGCCATCCAGCTCCACGGAATCGGAGGGATCAGGGAACATTACCGCCTTCGGTTTGCCGTCGCCGGGATACTCACCAGTGGTGATGAGGTCGATCAACACGCCGGTAGCCGTGTCGCGAAGCCGCTTGCGGGCGCCAGGATACGCCGCAACGAAACCGCGGCCGACAAGCCGTGCGTGAATGCGATCGAGCCCTTCTTTCGTCGTGAGAAGGTCAACGTCCTTCGTCACACGCAGGAAGCCGTGGAGGCCGATCGCCATACCGCCTATGAGCGCGTGGGGGATATTCTCCTCCCGCAGGCGCTCGGTGACGCGCTGCATCGTGAGATGGACGTCATCCTTCTTCATGAAGAAATCCGATGCGAGCTGAAGAATCTCATCGGATGATCGTCCAACGACTAAGCGTCCCATGGCAAATATTCTACGACCGATAGAGGGTCACGCTCAGTCGATGCTCAAGTACGTCTGATCCTTCAGCCCGCGCTCGTACTCCTGCAGCAGGCGCATCCCTTCGTTGGGGCGGACGATGTCCTGCTTGATGGCGGCGTCGATCTGGGCCTTCATCCGCTTCGCGAGGTCGCGCCAGTCGTACTGGGTCATGGCCAGGACCTCGCCGATGGTCTGGCCGGGGATCTCTTCCTCGATGTAGAAGCCGCTCTCCTCGTCGTCGTCGAGGAAGACATGCACCTCGTTCACGCGGCCGAAGAGATTGTGGATGTCGCCCATGATGTCCTGGTAGGCGCCGGTCAGGAAGATGCCGAGGTAGTAGGGGGCGCCGTCGCGGAGCGCGTGGAGCGGGAGAGTCTCGCGTACGTCGTTGCGGTCGATGAACTTCGAGACCTTGCCGTCCGAGTCGCAGGTGATGTCGACGAGCGTCGACTCCGACTGCGGCTTTTCGTTGAGCCGGTGGATGGGCACGATCGGGAAGAGCGGGCCGAGCGCCCAGTGATCGAGCAGCGACTGGAACACGGAGAAGTTGCAGATGTGCTGATCCGCGAGCTCGATATTCAGCGTGCGCAGATCCTCGGGGACTTCGTCGGGATCGAGATGGCCGATGATGTTCTGCAGCTTCTCGGCGATCTCCCAGAAGAGCGTCTCGATGCGCGCCTTCACGTCGAGCGGCAGCAGACCGAGCTCGAACATCTGCTGCGACTCCTCCTTGATCTGCTGCAGGTCGTGCCAGGACTCGTTGAGGTTCTCGTCGCTGAGGTCCTGATCGATGTCGAGGATCTCGCGCGTCAGCTTGTGGTCGCTGGCGCGGACCGAGCGCGGCTCGATCGGCGTCTTCTCGATCGCGCCGAAGGCCTCGACCACCAGCACGGAGTGATGGGCGACGATGGCGCGGCCAGACTCCGAGACGATGTTCGGATGCGGCACCTTCTCGTCGTCGCAGACGTCGATGATGTTGTAGACGATGTCGCGCGCGTACTCCTCGAGCGTGTAGTTCATCGAGGAGTGGAACGTCGAGCGCGAGCCGTCGTAGTCGATGGCGAGACCGCCGCCGACGTCGAGGTACTCGATCGGGTGGCCCAGCTTGTGGAGCTTGGCGTAGTACCGGGCCGCCTCGCGGACGGCGCGCTTGATGATGAGGATGTCGGGGATCTGCGAGCCGATGTGGAAGTGGAGCAGCTTGAACGCCGACTCCATCTTCGCTTCGCGCAGGATCTCGATGGCCTCGAGGATCTCGGACGTGGAGAGACCGAACTTGGCGTGCTCGCCGCCCGAGGTGGCCCACTTGCCCTTGCCCTTGGAGAGGAGGCGGACGCGCATGCCGATCAACGGCTCGACGCCCATCTCCGTGGCGATGCGGATGATGGCGCGGACCTCGGAGAGCTTCTCCGCGATGAGGATGACCTTCTTGCCGAGCTTGCGGCCGAGGAGCGCCGTGCGGATGTAGGTGTCGTCCTTGTAGCCGTTGCAGACGATGAGCGACTTCGGTGTCGGTGTGGATGGCGAGGCCGGCGAACATCTCCGGCTTCGAGCCGACCTCGAGGCCGTAGTTGAAGGGCCGCCCGGCGTCGAGGATCTCCTCGACGACCTCGCGGAGCTGGTTGACCTTGATCGGGAAGACGCCGCGGTAGCTGCCGCGATAGCTTGTTCTCGGCGATGGCGCCGTTGAAGGCCTCGTTGAGCGTCTCGCACACGATGGTGCAGCAGATCCTGGAAGCGGATGAGGAGCGGCGCGGCCAGATTCAGCGCCTGCGCCTCACGAAGGGCGTCGATGATCGGCACGGCGATGCCGCCTTCCTGCAACGGCGCCACCGTCAGGTCGCCGGCCGCGTTTACGTCGAAGTAGCCGGTCCCCCAGCGGTCGATCATGTACAGCGACGACGAATCGTCCACGGTCCACGGCGGCTGTTCGTCGAACTGTTCGGGTTGCGCTTCCATCAGCTTGGGAAGAATAGAACAACGAAGCGCCGGCCGTATTGCGGCCTTTCGTCACTGGTGACGATGGCAATCAGTGACCGTCGCTCTTCGTATCCGTTTTCTTCACGTCGTCTTCGGCCTTCTTCCCGGCTTTCTGCAGTCCGGCGCCGGCTTTCTGTGCAGCCTGACCGAGGCCTTCTTTCACGCCGCGGCCAAGTTCGATGGAGCCGTTCTTGATCTTCTGGGCCGCATCCGACTTGCCGATATCGTCGGTGGTCTGCTTGATCTGGTTGCCGGTCTTGACGGCGTCGTCATGAGCTTTCTTTGCCGCATCCGAGGTGGCGGTGTCCGTGACCCGGTAGGAGCCGTCGGGTTGTTTCTGCATGCAGGCGAACGCAAGAAGGACGATTGCGCAGGTGGTGAGTCGTTTCATGTTTCCTCCAATCCTTGTCGGAGTAGCAAGCAGCGGGCCGTGTATGCTTCAGCGCAGATGAAAAGCGTGATTACCGGCAGCGGAATCGGCATCCCGAAGAACCTCGTAACGAACGACAAGCTCGCCCGCATCATGGATACCAGCGACGAGTGGATCCGGTCGCGCAGCGGCATCGAGCAGCGGTACTACGCCGACCCCGGCCAGTCGTCGTCGGACCTCGGCATCATCGCCGCCGAGGGAGCGCTCCAGGCCGCGGGGCGGACGCACGACGACATCGACGCGCTGATCTTCGCCACGATGTCTCCCGACTATTTCTTCCCCGGCAACGGACCGGTCGTCCAGTCCCGGATGGGCTTTCGGGAGGCGCTGCCGACGTTCGACATCCGCCAGCAATGCTCTGGATTCCTCTACGGCCTCGACCTCGCCGACTCGCTGATCCGCAGCGGCAAATACGCGCGCATCCTGCTCATCGGCGGCGATGTACACACCCCGTTCATGCCGTGGGAGAACGGTTGGGATACGACCATCGGGCGCGAGGATCGCGAGGTTACGGCCGAAGAGCGCGAGCGAAACACCAGCATCCGCGACCGCGTCGTCCTCTTTGGCGACGGAGCGGGGGCCGTGGTTGTCGAAGCGATGAACGACGGCGAACGAGGGTTTCTAACCTCGAAGCTCTACACCGACGGCTCGGGAATCGAGGCACTTTACACACGCGGCGTCGGCTTCCGGCTTCGTCCGTTCGTCACGCATCAGCAGATCGACGATGGCGACAACATCCCGGACATGGACGGCCGCGAGGTTTTCCGCCAGGCTCTTTCAAAGATGCCCGAGGCAGTACGCGCCGTCTGTGCTTCCGAAGGGCTGGGCGTGCCGGACATCGATGTCCTGCTCATCCATCAGGCCAATATGCGAATCGTCGACGGCGTGGCCAAACAGCTCGGCATCGGTCCTGATCGCGTGCCACACAATATCGAGCGATACGCCAATACGACCGCCGGCACGCTGCCGATTCTCTATCACGAATGCGTGACCGAGGGCCGGATCAAACCCGGAATGCTGGTCTGCTTCACGGCCCTGGGCTCGGGGCTTCACTGGGGCGCGGCGTTGTACCGCGCGTAATTGCTCTACGTTTGCGGCTGCGGGATCTCGAAGTGCAGTCCGGGATCGTTGGGCGGCGTCAGGAACTTCGACACGCGCGGTTCGGCTTTCGCCGCCTTCTGGAACGCATCCACATCGGCGACGGATGATGGTGCGACGTCGAAGACATTGAGCAGCTTCGGGTCGGCGGCGTGATGCGAGACGTTCATCGGTCCGAGCTCGACGATCTTTGCCGTCATGTCAGCCTTGATGGCGTCCGGCGTTTTGCCGGCGGCCTTGCCCGCTTCGTAGACGTCGATGACCGCCTGGCCCGGCGGCTTGTACAACCTTCTTTGCGCGGCAACGCCCTGCGTCTCGAGGTTGTTGAACATGACGCGGGCCTGATCGGCCGGACTCCTCTGCGTGCTGGAGATGGTCACGCTGGCGACATTCGCCGCGGCCATCACATCCCGCAACACGCCGAGGGAGTACGGCGTCACATCCGAGGACTTCGCGTTGGGACCGAAAACGATGTCGTCCGGCATGGCGGAAGTTTATCCTGAATCATCCGTTCCAGCGACGTGATCCGGCGGATGTTCCGTCAAAAACTTCTGCACCTCGGCATGCGACTTGACGAACACCTTCCGTGTAACTCGTTCCAGCGGAGTTACTTCGCGGATCCATGCCTACGGTCCGGCGCTTGATCCACGTGGCGTCCCATGGACGACTGTGAATTCATTCAGGAGCGCGAGAACGAGAGCCAGACGGTGATGTCGAGCGTGCTGTCGGGCTGGGAGAGCATCGTCTTTCAGGTCGAAGACGTGCCACCGGACGACTGAGCCGCGGGATCGGCTTCCTGCACCGCTTCATTGGCCCCTTTGAAGCCGATCTTCGAGTGGGTGCCGTCGCAAAACGGCTTCATCGTCGAACCGCCGCAACGGCAGAGCGCGGGCTTCTTTACTTCGATGGGGTTGCCCTGTGCATCGGTCATCGTGAACTCGCCTTCGACGAGGTACGGGCCGTTGTCGCGGACCTTGATATTGATTGCCATGACTCTCCTAGAAAATCAGAATCGGACTTCTTTCTTCGTCAACGATGTGCCAGTTGTAGGTGTAACCGGGGAAGACGATGGGGACGGTGTAGGTGACCGTGACAGTGATTTCCCCATTGCCGCGAACGATGTTGATGTCGTCTGCCGTGACGGGGAGGTTGTCTTCCCGAGCCTTGGCCAGTATGGCCCCCCGGATGCGATCATCGTTGTGCGTACCTGCCGACTTGGCCTCGTCAACCACGGTCTGCCGGAGCTCCGCCGCCTTCACCTTCACCGGAATCATCTTCCAGGCCACGAGAATGGCCAACCCGAGGAGAATGAGGCCGATCAGGCACCCGAACTGACTCTCACCGCGCTCGCGACGACTCATGCGCATAACGACCTCCGTCGGGTGCGAGTATACCTATTGGATGAGCCTGAAGAGTCGAACGCTGCGCGAGCGCTCGGGGGCGGGGAGCCGGAGGTCGGGGGTCGGAGAGGGAGAAGCTTCCACGACTCGCGACTCCCGGTTCCCGGTTCCCGTATCACTCGACCACAGAATCATCCTCGCCTTGCCCAGCACAAGATCGCGCGGCAGCACGCCCCAACTCCGGCTGTCGAGAGAGTCGGCGCGGTTGTCGCCCAGGACGTAGTAGCAATCGGCGGGGATGATCTGAGGAGAGATGGAACCGGTCGCGGCCTGGGCGGCGAGGTAGGGCTCGGGAAGGGCGTGGCCGCTGACGATCACCCGTCCGGCGCGCGTCTCAATCAGATCGCCGGGAACGCCGATGACCCGCTTGATCAGCAGTTCATCCGCCTTGCGCGTGGAGCGAAAGACGATGACGTCGCCTTGAACAGGTCTGGCGCTGAAGCGGTACGGCGTGACGACGATGTGGTCGCCGGGAACGAGCGTCGGCGCCATCGATGAGGAGGGGATGACGTAGAGCCGCAGAGCCGCACGCACGCCGAGCGCCAGCACGATGGCGATGGCCATCGGCTCGATCACCAGGCGGATCGCGGATTTGTGGGTCACGATCGTGGGAACGCCGTTGGGAGTGTGGTCATTTCGTCGGAGGTTCTTGACGCGCTCTCGCGGCACGACTACTGTTCGCGACACATGCCGATCGAGTCGAGGCAGCCTCAGGGTCTTGTGGACATCCTGGACAAGATCCTCGACAAAGGTCTCGTCGTGGCGGGCGACATCAAGGTCTCGCTTGCGAACGTCGAGTTGCTGACGATCCAGCTCCGGCTGGTGATCTGCTCGATCGACAAGGCCGAGGCCATCGGCATCAATTGGTGGCGCTCGGACCGTTTTTACTCGGCCGCACCGAACGCGGTGGGAGCGGCGGGCAGCGACGAATACGACGCGTTGAAGGCGCGCGTGAGCGAGCTGGAACAGAAGCTCGAAGCACGGGCGCTTCCGCGGACTTCGCAAACAAAAACAGACGAGAGGAAAGGCAGGTAAGTCATGGCAGTCGAACGCGCACCAGGCGGCACAAGTCTCATCGACGTACTCGACCGGATCCTCGACAAAGGTATCGTCGTCGATGCCTGGGTCAGGATCTCGCTCGTCGGCATCGACCTGATCACGGTTGAAGCGCGCGTGGTCATCGCTTCGATCGACACGTACCTCAAGTACGCCGAGGCGGTCGGTATCACCTCGACCGTAGCCCGTCCAGCCCTCGGACCCGGCGAAGGCGGCACCGGCGGCGGAACGGGAAGCAACACGCCGGCGTCGAACGTCGGACGCACGTAACGCATCCGCCAGCCGCGGTGTGTGAAAACGCCTGCCGCGCAGAGCGCACGGCAGGCGTTTTCATTGAGGCCCGTCTGTTCGCTACGGCTCAGTGATGCCGGTCGTATCCAATACCGCGCTCGACTTCGGCGATGGCATCGTTGGTCAGCCGGAGCGCCCTCTCGCGATGACCGCCTTTGTCACGATCGGCCTTTTCCAGCTCCACCTTGGCCAGACGCAGATGATCGGCTGCCGACTGCATGTGCGGCTGGTCGGCAATGGCGCGTCCTGCTACGAACCCCGAGGCGATTGCAACGACGACGAGAAGGGCGATAACGAAACGATGTAACTTCATGGGTCTCCTCCTTAATTGATTAGACGTGCAAATGTTGAACCTGCTTACGGCTTCAGCCACTGATCGAACCAATCACCCACGCTCTGGTACCAGAGCTTCGAGTTCTGTGGCTTCAGAACCCAGTGCCCTTCGTCCGGGAAATACACCATTTTTGATGGGACTCCGCGGCGTTGCAGGGCGGTAAAAAGTTCCAGCCCCTGATTGATCGGCACCCGGAAATCGAGCTCGCCGTGCGTGACCAGCGTCGGCGTCTTGAAGTTCTTCACGAAGTTATCGGGCGACCAGCGCTGATAGAGCTCTGGGTTATCCCACGGGTTGCCCTTGAACTCCCACTCCGGGAACCACAGCTCCTCGGTGACGCCGTACTCCGACTTCAGATCATAGACGCCGGCGTGCGAGACCAGCGCCTTGAAACGATCGGAATGGCCGAGGATCCAGTCGATCATGTAGCCGCCATAGGAGCCGCCGGCCGCGCCGATTCGGGAACCGTCGACGTACGGCAACGCCGCAAGCATGTCCACACCGTTCATGATGTCGACATAGGCCTTACCGCCCCAGTCGCCGGAGATCTCCTCGACGAACTTCTGCCCGAAACCGCTCGAGCCGCGCGGATTCGGCATCAGGACCACGTAACCGCGCGCGGCAAACATCTCCGGGTTCCAGCGATACGACCAGGAGTCGCTCCACGCGCCTTGCGGTCCGCCGTGGATCAGCACGATGGCCGGATACTTCTTCGTCGAGTCAAAGCCCGGCGGCGTCATGAGAAAACCCTGGATATGCGCGTTGTCGGCGCCGGTCCAGTAGACGTCATGCATCATGCCGATGCGCAGGCTCGTGAGCAACGCATCGTTTTCATGCGTCAGCCGATGCACGGCGCTGGTGCGCTTGGTGACGGCGTAAATCTCGGTCGGACCGGTCAGCCCGGAGCGCGCGCAGTAGAGCGTTTGGCCGTTGTTCGACACGGCCACCTCGCTCGTCGATCCATACCCATCGATCGGCGAGAACTTGCCGTCGAGCGTCACCTCGTACAACACGTCCCGCCCCTGGTATGGTGCGATGACGAACAGCGTCTTCGAGTCGGGAGCCCACGTCACCGACTCGACCCAGTTCGGGAAGTCGGCGCCGACGCGGTGCGCCGTACCGCTGGTCCGATCGTAGAGCCACAACTCCCACAGATCTGACTCGTAGCCGGCACGGGCCTGCGAACGATAGGCGATCCAGCGGCCGTCGGGTGAATAGTGCGGCGAGGTGTCGGCGCCGGTGCGGGTGGTGATCTGCTTGGCCGTACCGCCGGCGACCGGGACGATGAAGAGATCGGCGTTCGTGGAGACCTCCGGATGCGCCGACCTGTCCTGAGCGAAGACGAGCTCTTTGCCGTCCGGCGAGACGTCGAATTCGTCGCCGCCACCGAGGGAGAACGGCGGCGCGTCGAAGGCGCCGGGCGTGAGATCGCGCGGAGCACCACCGCCGAGAGGAACATAGACGATGTGACTGCGCGTCGGCTCCTGCCATGCCTTCCAGTGGCGATACATCAGACCGGTCAGCACACGTGCCTTCGTCGGGACCGCCGCCTCGGCCGTCGTCTTTTCCTTGATGCATCCCGGATCGACGCCGCAGTCGGGGTAGATGTCAGAGACGGCCAGCAGGCCGGAGCCGTCCGGCGACCATTTCACGCTCCCGGCACCGCCCGGGAGATCGCTCACCTTGCGCGACGTCCCGGCGGCAACGTCGTAGAGATAAATCTGATGCGCTCCGCCGTCGCGGTTGGAGACGTACGCGATCGCCTTGCCGTCAGGCGACCAAGCGGGGCCGTTGTCCTGATGCTTCGCGTCGCTGATCACCTTCGGCGCGCCGCCGGCCGACGGGATGACGTAGACGCCGCTGAAGCTCTTGTTCGCCGCGAGGTCGGGCGTGGAGACGTCGTACGCCAGCCATTTACCGTCCGGCGATAGCTGCGGCCCGCCGATGCGGTGGATGGCAGCGAGGTCCTCGAAGCGCATCGTGTGCTGCGCGAATGCGGCCGTTGCCAGGAAAAGAGCGGTTGTTGCCAGTGCAAGTTTTCTCATCGTATGTACCCCAACGATCTCAGATTTTCGTAGTACTCCTCATTTACTTTTGCAAGGGAGCCGGCCGTGACCCGCGCGCCGTACGTTGCGATGCGCGGCGGCTCGCTCCCCACCAGCGTCCGGCCCGACATCTCCTCCGACGGTGGAAAGCCCATGAGCGAGCAGAGTGTCGGCGCGACGTCAAAGGACGTGGTGCTCGGTGCCAGCGTTAACGTCGAGGCGAGCACCGCCTGTTCACGCTGGTTGTCGCCGGGCATTCCGGCGACGATGACGTCGAACCCCCGCGCGCGCAATGCCGCGATCGTGACGACGAGGCCGTCCAGCGCGCGCACCGATGCGGTCAGCTTCTCCGACGGGCCGATCGCCAGGCGGTTCAGGACGATGTCGAGAGCCGGCAGGTAGACGGTGGCAAAGCGGGCCTGATCGGCATCGACCGCGCCCAGCAGCCGCTTCGAGGCCTCCCCATCGACCCGCAGCGCGAAGTCGGATGGGCTCAGGCGAACGCCCACTGGAAGGGCAAAGATCGACGTCTGGCCGATGGAATCGAGCGGGCCCAGGCGGGCATCGGCGGAGGTCCACCAGTTCACTGCCACGCTCGGGACACCTCGGGCGGCGAAGATCTCCCAGACGAAGTCGCGCTTTCGCACGGTTGGCGGCAACGGCTCCAGGCGCGCCAGCCCCATCGCCTCGGCGAGATCGCGCAACACGAAGTCGCTCGGGGATACCGACTGCAGAAGGTGAGCGCCGCCACGCAACCGCACGCCGTCGACCGCCTGCACGCCGTGCAGGTAGGTCTTCACGCCAGTGCCCAGCGAAGCCCAACGTTCGGTCGTCGAGCCGCCGTGCAGCGAGGCGACGGCATACGCCGAGGGAGTTGCTCCCGCGAGGTCAGGCCGGGCCCGGTAGATGTCCCACGTCAATCCATCGACCGCGACCAGCGCAACGCGGCGGGTGCCTGGCGCCGTCACGACCTGAATCGGAGGTGCGGCGGTACGGTTATCCTGCGCAGCGAACGTGGGAAGGAAAAGGAGCGCGATCAGGATCGAGGCCGCGATCGTCATCGGTATCCCGCGCGGCTTCTGATGGATGAGGGGCACGCGCTGCAGTTCGTAGATCGAGAACGACAGCAGCGCCGCGGAGATGGCGATCGTGGCGATGAGAAAGAATGCCGCCATCGCCGCAATGCCGGTCAGTAGCTCCGCCCAGCCCGGCGTCGCCGGAAATCGATACCACCAGAGCGCGACCGGCGCGGCCAGCAGCGATGCCGCGGCGAAGGAAATGGCCAGCAGCGCGCGGGGTGTGTCGATGACGATCGTCGGCCGTAATTTGAGAATCAGGGCGATGGCGATCAACAAAAGAAACGAAATCGCGAATCCTGTCACTCCATAGAGCAGGGACATGAGCAATGTCTCGCCAGCGGAGAGTGGATGGTTGCGAAAGAGCATGATGGCCACGAGGGGGACGATGGCGAAGAGGGCCACCAGGAGGGCGGCCTTGGCCGCCACCGTGGCCAGCTCGACCCAGAAAGCACGGGAGCTCCGTCCGGCGGTAAAGGGGTCGTGCGCGAACCACCGCTCGATGGCGTGCGAGAGGTAACCGCGCTCCCGCAGATCGCGCCGCAAATCGTCGACGGACGGCACCGGCACGGCGCGGAATATAGCACTCGGTCCGGCGTTCTATCGCCCGGCTCTTCCATGGATTCCGGCGCGGTCACCCCTGACAGTCCGATCGACCACCCGGCAATCCCCGGGCCGTCGCATAGTGACCCGCCGAAACGCCATCCATTCGCCAAGTTTTTCTCCGGCGCCGCCATCACCGTCGCCTTCGTTCTGCTGAAACTGAAGGCGCTGGTCTTGATCGTCTTCGACTTTTTCCGCGGCTACGCCGTCAATCCCTTCGAAGGCTTCGGCCTGATGCAGTTTTCGGTGGCCGGGATCTCGATGGGACTTTCGATCTGGGCGATGGCCACGAAGGCGCCGCTCCGGCTGGTGGTCGGCTTTGTCGGCATCATCCTCGTCCACGAGATCGGGCACGCCGTAGCCATCCGCGCCAAAGGCCTGCACGCCGGCATCATGGTGTTCATTCCGTTCATCGGCGGCGCGGTGACGCTGAAAGACCAGCCGCGATCGGCATACGACGACGCCCAGATCGGCCTGGCCGGCCCGATCGCCGGCACGTTCGCCTCGCTGGTCTTCCTGCAGGTCTACAAATGGACCGACCAGCCGCTCTATCTAGCTATCGCTGTCGCCGGCTTTGGCGTCAATCTGATCAATCTCCTCCCGATCGGCATGCTCGACGGCGGACGCATCTCCGCCGCGGTGACGAAGTGGATGTGGGTTTTCGGCGGCGGAGTCCTGATCTATAAAGTAGTGAAGCAGCCAAACCCGCTGATGCTGCTCATCCTGCTGCTGGCCACGTTCCAGGTTTATCTGTCGATCGTCCGCGAAAAGGACGACAAGTCGTTCTACGACGTGACGATCGCCCAGCGAGTATTCATCGCCATCGCCTATTTCGGGCTGGTGGTCTTCCTCGGACACCAGACGTATATGAACTGGCTCCGTCTGGCCGCGTTGACGAAATAGCGCCTGCGGCGCGTTGTCGGCTATCGGTTTATCGGTTGAAGTCGCTGCTGGAAGCCTTCAGACAACGGACAACTGAGACAACCGATAACCGATAACCGACAACGCGGCGGCCACGGGCCTTGCCAAAAATACACGGAATGCCACCCGCCGCATTTCGTTTTGATACCCTTGCGCCCGCTCGTATGAACCTTTACCTCCTCATCGCCATCGCCCTCGGTGCGATCTCCGGGACGACCGAAGTTACGGTCGCGCGGCCGGGGCTTACCAACGTGGCGGCCGAATGCGGGGTGATGCGCACCGAGCAATCGATCGCCTCGCCTCGGAGCACGCTCCATCACGCCCGATCGGAATCGACCGCGCCGCGCGTCATCGACGGCGCCCCTGCCCGCATCGCAGCGCCTCTCGCCGGCGCCGCCACGCCCCGCGCCCCCGCAACCAACTGCTGAGCCCCCTCCGGTTCGCGGTTTGTTTGTTGCTGGGAAGGAAATCACCATGATCGATAAAGTACTCACATCCATTTTCGGGTCGAAGCACGAGCGCGACGTCAAGAAGATGTTGCCCATCGTCGCGCAGATCAACGCACTCGAGCCCGGGATCAGCCCTCTGACCGATGATGAGCTGCGAGTCAAGACCCTCGAGTTCCGGGAGCGCCTCCGCCCCGCCGTCGAGGCGCTCGAAGCGGCGAAGAAAGAAATCCCGCGCGACGAAGTCGTCATCCGCACGGCGAAAGAAGACATGCAGGCCGCCCTCGACGAGATCCTCCCCGAAGCCTTCGCCGTCGCACGCGAGGGGAGCAAACGAATCCTCAACATGCGCCACTTCGACGTCCAGCTCATGGGCGGCCTCGTCCTTCACCGCGGCAAGATCGCGGAGATGAAGACCGGCGAAGGAAAGACGCTGGTGGCCACGCTCCCCGTCTATCTCAACGCCCTGACCGGCCGCGGCGTTCATGTGGTCACGGTCAACGACTATCTGGCCCGCCGCGACTCGGAGTGGATGGGCCGTCTCTACAAGTTCCTCGGCCTTACCGTCGGCGTGATCCAGAACCACCACGGCGACCGCGAGCGGCAGGAGGCGTACGGCTGCGACGTCACCTACGGCACCAACAACGAGTATGGCTTCGACTATCTCCGCGACAACATGAAGTTCGACCTCGAGTCGATGGTGCAGCGCGATCCTGTCTACGCCATCGTCGACGAAGTCGACTCGATCCTGATCGACGAAGCGCGCACGCCGCTCATCATCAGCGGACCTTCCGAGGAGCGGCCGGATAAGTACTACTCCGTCGACCGCATCGTCCCCCGCCTGGTCAAAGAGAAGGACTACCAGGTCGACGAGAAGCAGCACACGGCCGTGCTCACCGAAGACGGTGTGTTGCACGCCGAGAAGCTTCTCGGCGTCACCAATCTCTACGATCCCGACAACATGGACACGCTGCACGCCGTGCAGCAGGCCTTGCGCGCCCACACGCTCTACAAGCTCGACGTCGAGTACGTCGTCAAAGACGGTGAAGTGCTCATCGTCGACGAGTTCACCGGACGCCTGATGCCCGGCCGCCGCTGGAGCGACGGTCTGCACCAGGCGGTGGAGGCAAAAGAGGGCGTCAAGATCGAGGCTGAGAACCAGACCCTGGCCACGATCACCTTCCAGAACCTCTTCCGCATGTACGAGAAGCTGGCCGGCATGACCGGCACGGCCGATACCGAGGCGGCGGAGTTCGACAAGATCTACAGCCTCGAAGTCGTGGTCATCCCTCCCAACCGGCAGATGGTGCGCAAAGATCAGGCGGACCTCGTCTACCGCACCGAGCGCGAGAAGTTCAACGCCATCGTCGACGAGATCAAGATCCTCAACGAGAAAGGACAGCCGGCGCTCGTCGGCACGATCTCGATCGAGAAGTCGGAGGCGCTGTCGTCCGCACTGAAGCGCAAAGGCGTTCCACACGTCGTGCTCAACGCCAAGTACCACGAGAAGGAAGCAGAGATCGTGGCCCAGGCCGGCCGCAAGGGGGCGGTGACGATCGCCACGAACATGGCCGGCCGCGGAACGGACATTCTCCTCGGCGGTAATCCCGAATTTGCCGCGGCGCAGAAGAATAAGGATGTGGCCGACCCGGCCGAGCGGAAGCGCATCGAGGATGAGATCGCCGCGCAATGGCAGCTCGATCACGAGGAGGTGGTCCGCCTCGGCGGGCTCCACATCGTCGGCACCGAGCGCCATGAATCGCGCCGCATCGACAACCAGCTCCGCGGCCGCTCCGGCCGCCAGGGCGATCCCGGCGCCTCGCGTTTCTACCTCTCCCTCGAAGACGATCTGATGCGCATCTTCGGCGGCGAGCGTCTGATGGGGTGGATGGAGAAACTGGGGATGGAAGAGGGCGTCCCCATCGAGCACAGCATGGTCACGCGCTCGATCGAGCGCGCCCAGAAGCAGGTGGAAGGACGCAACTTCGAGGCCCGCAAACACCTCCTCGAATACGACGACGTGATGAACAAGCAGCGCGAGTCCGTCTACGGGCTGCGCCGTTCCATCCTCGAAGGGCGCGAGGGGAAGGACTACATCCTCAATGCCGCCGACGAGATCGTCGACTACCTGATCGAAACGTACATCCCCGAGGACGCACGCGAGCATCCGGATGAAGAGAAGCTGAACGCCGAGCTCTACGACTTCTTCGGCATCGATCTGAAGATGGCGGACGTCGATCTGGCCACGTTGCCGCGCGCGGCCGTGAAGGATCGCGTCATCGAGACCGTGAACCGGCGCTACGAGGAAAAAGAAGCCTCGATCGGCGCGGAGATGATGCGTCTCCACCAGAAGTACATCCTGCTGCAGGTCATCGATCAGCTCTGGAAGGATCACCTGCTGAATGTCGATCACCTGAAGGAAGGGATCGGCCTGCGCGGCTACGGCCAGCGCGATCCGCTCATCGAGTACAAGAAGGAGTCATACGAAATCTTCCAGGAGATGATGGAGCTGATCCAGGACCGCGTGGTCAAGTACCTGTGGAAGACGGAGGTGGTGGTGGAACGGGAGGGAGACCGGCAGGAAGCGCAGCGGGTACAGCGCGCCATGCCGCCCCAGAAACCAAAGGCCCCGCCGATGGTCTTCTCCGGCTCCGGCGGCTCCACCGGCCCGGTCCAGGTACAGCGCAAAGACCCGAAGATCGGCCGCAACGACCCCTGCTGGTGCGGCAGCGGCAAGAAGTACAAGAAGTGCCACGGTACGGCGGCGTAAACTGTTCACCATGCCCCACATCGCCATCGACTACGACAAGGAAACGCTCCGCGACTTCTGCCACCGGTGGAAGATCACGGCGTTTTGGCTTTTCGGGAGCGTCGTGCGGGACGATTTCGGGCCGGAGAGCGATGTGGATGTGATGGTGCGATTCGCGGACGATGCGAGCTGGTCACTTTTCGATGAAGTCCACATGGAAGACGAGTTGGTCGAGATCTTCGGCCGGGATGTCGATCTGCTTACGCGCCGTGCGGTCGAGCGAAGCCGCAATCCAATTCGTCGCGATTCGATCCTGACAAATGCGGTGGCGCTTGACCTCTGAAGACATCGCTCTCTTGCGAGACATGATCGAGTCGGCGGAGCTTGCACGGTCGTATGTCGATGGCATGACTGCCCAGCAATTTGACTCGAGTCAGTTGGTGCAGGATGCCGTTTCGTATCGGATAGGCATTATCGGAGAGGCGGCCCGCGACATCTCGCCCGCCACGGCCGACCTGATCCCTCTCGATTGGCGAGGCATCCGCGGAATGCGAAATCGCCTTTTTCACGGCTATCGGGAAGTGGATCTGGGAGATCTTTGGAAAACCGCGACAACCAACCTGGAGGACCTCCTCGTCGCTATCGAAGCGTTTCTCAAACCCTGACGTATCATCCCCGCCGCATGCTTCCTGAAAAAACATTCGAAAACCGTGTCGGCATCATTACCGGAGGCGGGACCGGGATCGGTTTCGCCATCGCCCGCGAGCTGGCCAGGCTCGGCGCCACCGTCGTCATCGCCAGCCGCAGCGAGGAGCATCTCGGGCCGGCAGTCGAGCAGTTGCGGAGCGAGAGCGGACGCGCCAACGCCGCCGAACACTTCGTGCTCGACGTCCGCGAGCCCGAGCAGGTCGAGGCCATGGCGGCGAAGGTTCATGCCGATCACGGACGGATCGACTTTCTCGTCAACAACGCCGCCGGCAACTTCGTCTCGCCAACCGATCAGCTCAGCGTGAACGGCTGGAACGCCGTCATCGGCATCGTCCTCAACGGCACGTTCTACTGCACCAGCGCCGTCGGCAAGCGGATGATCGCCGCGAAGAGCGGCACGATCCTCAACATCATCGCCAACTACGCCTGGACCGGCGCGCCCGGCGTCATCCACTCCGCCTGCGCCAAGGCCGGCGTGCTGGCCATGACCCAGACACTGGCCGTGGAGTGGGCCCGCCACAAGATCCGCGTCAACGCCATCGCTCCCGGACCGGTTCACACCGAGGGCGCCTCGAAGCGGCTCTTCCCGAACGAAATGGTTGAGGAAGGGATTCGCAAAACGATCCCGCTGCGCCGTTTTGCCAATCTCGAAGAGGTGGCTAACGCCGCCTCCTACCTGCTCTCCGACTACGCGTCGTATGTCACCGGCGAGGCGCTCGTGATCGACGGCGGGCAATGGTTGAGCGGCGCGGACTACTGGACGCGGGTGCAGCAGATGGCGCCGAAGTAACAGCTCTTCGCGTGCCGGCGCGCCTTTCAATTCACTGTCATCCTGAGCGGTCCAACGGGGCGAGCGCCGTTGATGAGGGAATGAACCGGTATCCTGCACGTGCGGTCCCGCAGACGAGGCCGTCAAAGCAGTGGTGCTCGGTACGAGCCCGTTCCTGAGAGTGGTCCCGGAAGGCCGAAGTCGCCTTGGTGACGCGGCACGATTAGGAGTCGTGTTCGCGATCCCGTTTAGAAGAGTCATTTGAGCTAGGTCTTCCGCTGCGGGTCCGCAAGATTTCATTTTGCGGAGGTGTTGTCATGGCAAAGCGACCTCGGGTCCTCCGGTCCAAACGCAAGATTATCGGTGATCTGGTCGTAGTCAACCCGGATGCAGCAGGAATCGACGCCGGGTCGGAAGAGCACTGGGTGTCGGTTCCCGAAGATCGCAGCGATCAGCCGGTTCGCTCGTTCGGAACATTCACGGCCGATCTACATGCACTGGCCGACTGGCTGGTGGAATGCCGGATCACCACGGTGGCCATCGAAGCGACGGGGGTGTATTGGATTCCGCTATTCGAGATTTTGGAGGAGCGCGGTCTGAACCCGAAACTGGTCGACTCGCGAAGCATCGGCTCACGAAAAAAGAAGTCAGACGTGGTCGACTGCCAGTGGCTCCGGCAACTGCACACGTATGGTCTGCTCAACGGAGCGTTCCGGCCAGGTGCAGACATGCTTCCGCTCCGGGCGTTGATGCGTCAGCGAGACATGCTGATCAGGTACGCCGCTGACCATATCCGGCACATTCAGAAAGCTCTCGATCTGATGAATGTGAAGCTTCACCTAGCCGTTTCCGACACGGTTGGCGTCACCGGACTGCGGATCATTCACGCGATCCTTTCCGGAAAACGTGATCCGATGGAACTGGCCGCATTACGCGAGCCGAGCTGCAAGAGCTCCGAGGAAACCTTCGTGAAGGCGTTGACAGGCAACTACCGCGCTGAGCATCTGTTTGCGCTCAAACAAGCGGTGGATCTGTTCACCACCTACCAGAACAAGATCAAAGAGTGCGATGCGCAGATAGAGGCTGCGCTCTCGAAGTTCGACAAAACGCCGGCCACGGCCAGTCTGACACCCAAGCCTGCAAAACGGCGTCGCAAGAACCAGCCTCACTTCGACGGACGGACCCTCCTGTTCGAAATCACCGGCATTGATCTCACGTCGGTTCCCTCGCTGGAAGCCTCCACGATCCTGACCATCATCTCCGAAACTGGGACGGACATGTCTGCCTGGTACAACGGCAAACACTTCGCAGCTTGGCTCAACCTCAGCCCGAACAATCGCATCACCGGCGGCAAACGAATCTTCAAAAACATGCCCGTGATCCGACCAAACCGCGCTGCTCAGGCCTTTCGAATAGCCGCTCAAACTCTCGAACGGGCTCAGTGTGCTCTCGGAGCATTCTTCCGCCGGGTCAGATCCCGGCTGGGCCGCTCAGGCGCCATCAAAGCAACCGCTCACAAGCTCGCCCTCATCTTCTACTCCATGCTCAAGAACAAAACCCAATACCGCGAAGCGGGTGTCGACTACTACGAGGCTCGCTATCGCGAACGTCTCGTCAACTCCTTGAAGAAAAAGGCCGCCGAGTTCGGCTTCAACCTCACTCCGATTCAGGAGGTTCATTAGAAGCCGCCGGAGCCGCGTAATCGCGGAGCGATTGCGCGGCGCAGGACGGTCGAAGGACCCCCAAGTTGTATCCCGGTTGGGCGGCGGATTAGTCGACATTCCCCCCACCCTTCCCTGGTTTCAACTTGGGGGTCCTTCGACCGTCCTACGCTGCTTCATCGCTTCGCAACTCGCAGCTCCGGCGTCTCAGGATGACAGTGAATTAAGTTCAGCGAGGCTATACTTTGTATCGGGTCCGTCAGCCGCCATGAATGACCTCACGAAGTCTCAGAAGCGAGCCGTTCGCGCACTGCTCGGTGACGCGCATGAAGCGGAGATCGCGGCCGCCCTGATCGGCGTCGAAGAGGCGATCCAACGATGGCGAAGCGCTGAGATTCTCCCAAGCGAGGTCAGCGAACGAATCCACGAATTCCACAAAGAGACGCAGGAGATCTTCAAGACGTACAACTACCTCCACCCGATGCTCGCTCTGGCTCGGGCCGTTGTTTTCGGGTTCATCGAAATTGCGCGTGTCCCTGAGGATCTTCGGCCACGAGTCAAAGAGCTGGAATCGCTCGTGAAGGGTGATGCCGGCTGACAGGGCAGAAAACAATTGGTTCGTCCCCGAACGGTCCCCTTGGAATACGCGCTTGTTTTAGAGATTGAATGCGATACGACTTCGACCTTCTATCCAGCGACTTCATCGCGGAACCGGCTGGCGAGGCGCCACCGGCAGATTTCAACGATGGCGAGCTCCTCGATGCGTACTCGGCCGCGGTGACCTCCGCCGCCGCGCGAATCACGCCCGCGGTCGTGAACATCGAGGTGAAGGCACCGGGCCGTCGAGGCGAACGGCGCGGTGGCGGGTCCGGCTTTCTGTTCACGCCGGATGGGTTCATCCTCACCAACAGCCACGTTGTGACCGATGCATCCTCCATCGACGTCACCCTCATCGATGGCACGCGCTGCACTGCCAGCGTGGTCGGCAACGACCCCGACACCGATCTGGCCGTCGTGCGCGTATCGGCGCCGAATCAGATTCCGGCGCGGCTTGGCGATTCCGACTTGATCCGTCCCGGCCAACTGGCGATCGCGGTTGGCAGTCCCCTCGGCTTTCAAACCACGGTGACGGCCGGCGTCGTCAGCGCGCTCGGACGCACCATGCGGGCCCGAAGCGGACGACTGATCGACAGCGTGATCCAGACGGACGCCGCGCTCAACCCCGGCAACTCCGGCGGACCGCTCGTCAACTCGCGTGGCGAAGTCATCGGCGTGAATACCGCGGTCATTCTGCCGGCCCAAGGCATCTGCTTCGCGATCGCCATCAACATGGCCAAGTTCGTCGCCGCGCGTCTCATCCGGGACGGCCGGATCACGCGAAGCTATATCGGCGTTTCCGGTCAGTCAGTTCCGATTCACCGCCGCCTCGTCCGCTTCTACAACCTTGCCGTCGAGAGCGGCGTTCTCGTCGTGGGCGTGGAAAAGGAAAGCCCAGCGGAGAGCTCCGGATTGCGCGAAGGAGATGTCATCGTGGCCTTCGGAGACAAGCCCGTGGCAAACGTCGATCATCTTCATCGCATCCTCACGGAAGAGCAGGTCGGCAGGCGGTCGGAGCTCATGGTGATTCGGGGCACGGAGAAGCTCACGATGTCTGTTGTTCCGCTTCAGGCGCGTGTGTGAAACGTGATGACGAGGGTTAGTCGTCCTCAATGGCACGTTGGAGTGGCGATCTGCTTTAGTTAGCGAATGGCAGCTTCAGCACAACGGGAAACTGGTAGAGTCTCACCACCGCCATGACTGAACTCACGCCTGACATAATGATCGCCCGCGGAAGTGCCAGGAGCTGAAATTCGGTTCGCGAGAGACGCAGGAAAGAGGTGACATGGCAAGCAAAGAGCGACCTGTCCTTGTGGCCATCATAACGACTCTGGGCTTCGTGATCGCCGCCCTGATCACGAGCGGCTATTTCAAGAGCAACACGGCGGCAAAGCGTGAAGATGTGCTTGAGGCGCAGATTCGTCAGCTCGAATCTGACCTGGAGAAGTGCCGGCAAGTTACGTCCGCGGCTAATCGACCGATTGATCAAACAGCCACAGGTGTTGAGAGCAAGAAGTCAAACGAACCAGCACACCCTGTCGACCTAAACGAGGCCACTGCCAAGCTGCTAGCCAGTCGCCCAGGTTCTCAACTACTAAAAGCCGACGCTGCGGCCACAGGGGTACTCGCCGAGAATGCCGTCAAAGAGTACGTTTTCACGGGCACTGCTAATGAACCGGTTCTCTTCACTTTTGATCAGCCAAAAGAACACTTTTCCGCTAAGATCGAGATCCTCAGTTCGGGCGGAGGTGCTCTCGTTCGGGACGAGAACTTTTACGGCGCGGGCAAAAAACTGTCCTTCACTCCGATAAAAACCGATGCTTACGTCCTGAGGCTGCTAGGTACGCGAAGGTTCGGCAGATTCGTTGTCGAGATGTCTGGCCTGAACGGTACGGAGAGGTGAGGACACCATAGCTGGGAACTCGTCGACCGTTCTACTCACATGACGTTTGCGTTTACGCTTCATAATTCTGCTTTCATAGAACTGTTGGCGATCGTCGACTGCGCTGCTGTGTCAATGCATTGCAGCGCCGGCACGTTCGCGCGCTTGATGGCGGTCGAACGGATCCAGATCGAGGGCGCTCACTGTTTCTCGAGGTAATCGACCGCCACATGCGCCATCGCCCGCACGCCTAACTCCAACCCGCTCTCATCGACATAAAACAGCGGCGAGTGATTCGAGGCGGCCTGCTCCGCGGTCTGGTCCTTGGGCCGCGTCCCCAGCCAGAAGAAGAGGCCCGGCACCTTCTGCTGGAAGAAGGAGAAGTCTTCCGCGCCGAGGGTGGCGTTGACCACCTCGACGTTGGAAGGGCCGGCTACGCGGCGAAGGGTGGGGGCCATCCGCTCGGTCACCGCGGGATCGTTGTAGGTGATCGGATAGCCCTCGTCGATCGTGACCGTGGCCGTGGCGCCGCCGCTTCTGGCGATGTCTTCGGCGGTGCGTTTGATGCGGACATGGATGTCGTCGCGCATCTTGGCGTCTAACGACCGGATCGTGCCGATCATCTCCACGTCGTCGGGGATGATGTTGTTGCGGACGCCGCCGTGGATGGCGCCGACGGTGACGATCGACGGGGCCAGCGAGGAATCGACCTGGCGGCTGGGGATGGTCTGCAAGCCGAGGATGATCTGCGAGGCCACAACGATCGGATCGACGCCGAGCCAGGGGTAGGCGCCGTGGGTCTGTTTGCCGTGCACCGTGATCTTGAACGAGTCGACGGCGGCCATCATCGAGCCGGGGCGGTAGGCGAGCTCGCCGACCGGGTAGCGCGAGGTCACGTGCAGCCCGAAGACGGCGTCGACCTTCGGATTGTCGAGCGCTCCCTCCTTCACCATCAGCTTCGCTCCACCTTCCTCCCCCTCCGGCGCTCCCTCCTCGGCGGGTTGAAAGAGAAACTTCACGGTTCCGGGGATCTCCTCGCGGATGCCGGCCAACACCTCGGCCACGCCGAGGAGGATGGCCACGTGCGCGTCGTGCCCGCAGGCGTGCATGACGCCGACGTCATGGCCGTTGAACGTCGTCCGCACCGTCGATTTGAACGGCAGGTCGACTTGCTCGACGACCGGCAGCGCATCCATATCCGCGCGAAGGGCGACGACGCGGCCCGGCTTGCCGCCGCGGAGGATGCCGATGACGCCGGTATGCGCCACAGGCGTCTTCACTTCGATGCCGAGCTCGCGCAACCGGTCGGCGATGATCTTCGACGTGCGCGTCTCGCGGTTGCCGAGCTCGGGATGCTGGTGGATGTCGCGCCGGCAATCGATGACTTTCGATTCGACCTTCTTCGAGGCGGCGTCGATGCGTTGATCGAGCGTGGTGGTAGCGGCATCGAGCGTGGCGGACATGAGGACCTCCAGTGCGAGGATTGCGAGAAAGCGCATGACGCATTGTATGGCGGGGTCTCTGCGTCTCACAGTTGTGAGGTTTCGGGGTGTGAATGCGCGGGCAGCAGGGACGGCCACAGAGCCAACCGGTGGAGGCGTTAAGCCTGTCCGGGTGGGCGTAGAGGCTCCTCATAGAGGCTGTGAGCCTCTTCGGGTGGGCGTAGAACCTCTTCGTAGAGGCTGTCAGCCTCTTCAGGTGGGTGTAGAGCCTCTTCGGGAGAGCAACCAAGGGTTCAAGATCAGAACCGAGGGGCCCAAGATCAGGATCGACCCACCTCAATATCAGACCCAAGGGGGGTCGATATCAGGATCGACCCCCCTCAATATCAGAACCGAGGGGGGTCGATATCAGGACTGACCCACCTCAATATCAGAACCGAGGGGGTCGATATCAGGACGGACCCACCTCGATATCAGAACCGAGGGGGGGTCGATATCAGGACCGACCCACCTCGATATCAGAACCGAGGGGGGTCGATATCAGGACTGACCCACCTCGATATCAGAACCGAGGGGGGTCGATATCAGGACTGACCACCTCAATATCAGAACCGAGGGGTGTCGATATCAGGGACTGACCCACGTCAAGGTCTCCCAACGCACCCCGCTACCGCGCAACCTCGCTACCGCGAAACCGCCCCCCGCAGTTCCTCTGCTTTTCGGATCAGCTCCCCGAACCATTCCGCGAAGTGGGTCTCGCCTCGCTCCTCGGCAAGCGTTTTCGTCCCCGAGGCCATGGTGATGAACTGATCGATGAAACCGTGCAACTCGTCGGCCACCCCCATTGACATCAGCGTCGACGACTGCTCCTCGATGGTCTTGAACGCCTGCAGCGCCTGCGCGTACTCGTTCGAGAAGTAGGCGAAGGTTTCGCGGGCTTCGTCAGAGCGCTGGTCGTCGGTCATGAGGTGAATTCGCTGCGGATTTTGGGCCACTGCATGAGGTTACGCGGTCTCGGAGTACTTGCCCACCGCGAGACCCCGCAACCGCGCGACCGCGAAACCGCGTTATTCAGAAGCCAGCGCGTGCAGATCCTCCATCGACCTCACCACACCTCCCCGAACCACATACCGGACCTTGCGCAGGTTCGCCACGTCCGCGGACGGATCGCCGGCGACGATGAGCAGGTCGGCGTCCTTCCCCTTCTCGACGGTGCCGAACTCGCTCTCGCGGCGCATGGCGCGGGCGGCGACGGCGGTGGAGGAGACGATCACCTGCATCGGGGTCATCCCGGCCTTCTGCATCGCTTCCATCTCGGCATAGATGGCCGGACCGTGCAGCGTCAGAGGATTGCCGGCGTCGGTGCCGGTGGCGATGGGGATCCCGGCGGCGATGAGGGTCTTCAGGTTCTGCGCGCCGATCTGATCCGACTTCGTCGTCCGTTCGTCGCGGCGGGCCAGTTGTTCGGCGGTGGTTGTCGTCGGCGCCGAGGGCGTCTCGGCGATTCTGGCCAGCGTCGACTTGTCGACGCAGCCGTTCGGATCGTCGATCACGACCGGCGTGTGCTCGACCGCGGAGCGAAACATACGCACGTATCCGCGCGGGACGGTCAGGGTGGGGATGAGAATCGTGCCGTTGTGCCGGGCCAGATCGAGGAACTCCTGGTCGACCGGCAGATCCCAGACGCTGTGCACCAGCAGCGTCGCTCCCGCGCGTAACGCCGCCTTGGCCTCGGCCAGGCCGGTGGCGTGGACGATGAGCGGGAGGTTGTGCTTGCGTGCCTCGTCTCCCGCGGCCATGACGGCGGCGGCGGACGCCTCCACGGTCAGCGCGGGCGGCTGGACGATGTACCAGACCTTGACCGCGTGCGAGCCCTGCGACGCCAGATAGCGGACGCCTTCGCGCGCCGCGGCCTCGTCTTTGAGGACCATGAACTGCCGTTCGGCAGGAAGGTTCAGCCAGTGATCGAGCGTGGAAAGGAGCGGGCCGGCGGCATCGACATGCGGGACTAGGGTGTTCGGCTCGAAGCGGTCGTGCAGCCGCAACGTCCAGGCGTAACCGCCGACGTCGTAGACCGCGGTCACCCCGGAACAGAGGTAGGAACGCCCGTAGCGCTCCGGATTGGCCTTCAGCTCCGCCTCGACCTCATCGTACGGATGCGGCCCGCGCATGTCGATCGAGTCTGGCCGTCCGTCGGCCCAACCGGTCTGCGAGAAGTGGACGTGGGCATCGATCAGGCCCGGCGTGATCCACATGCCGCGCACGTCGGTGACATCGATGCCCTCGGGGACTGGGCACTGCGCCGCGCTGCCGGCGCAATCGATCTTGCCGTCGCGCAGGATCACGTTCGCGTTCGCCACCGGCGGGCCGCCGCGTCCATCGATCAGCGTCGCCCCCGTAAGCGCGCGCGGAGGGGCGGGCGTGCCGGCGGGGGCGTCGATCGCACCGGTTACCGCGATCTTCCATCCGTCGGGCGTGCTGACGAAAAGACGTTCGGAGATGCCGACATGCTCGTCGCTGCCATAACGGACCCTATATCGATAGGTACCGTAGACGATCCCAGGCCGCAGCGGCGTCAGGTGGACGTCGTCCGCCTCGAGGAGATCGGGCCAGTTCGCGCCGACCCCTTTCGCGAAGGCGTCGAACCCGACGGCAAAGCCTTCCGGACCGCCGCGCACAAGCCCCTCGGAATGGAGATAGCAGCCGAGGTAAGCCTCGCGATTGCGCTGCCGGATTGCATTGATGTTCGCATCGAAGACGGCGCGTGCGGAGGCGACGTCGTCGGCAGGTGCTGCCAGAATTGGCGTCACGATCATCAGAAGGAGTACTGCCAGCGTTGTGCGCATTACGGCATTGTAGAATTGCCGGCCGATACCCCGAAAGGAACTCTCCATGCGCGCCAGGAGCTGCCTGCTACTGCTTTTCTTCGCAATGCCGCTTCCGGCCGCGCCGCAGACGACGCCGGCCATCCCTCACGCCGGCGAGAGCATCGAGGTCTCGATCGTCAACGTCGATACCGTGGTCACCGACAAACAGGGCCACCGCGTTCACGGACTGAGGCGGGAAGACTTCGAGATCTACGAAAACGGAGTCCGGCAGCCGATCACGAACTTCGCGGAGTACGCCAGTGAGCGGGAGGCGACTTCGGCTGGGGTTGCGACACCGTCAGCCACCGCCGAGGCCACACACGTAGCGGTTCAGGCTCCGCCACCGCAAAAGCGAACGATCATCGTTTTCGTCGAGCGCTTTCAGCTGGCCTCGTTCCGCAGCGATCCGCTTTTCGCGGCGATGAAGAAGCTGTTGCACGAATCGGTACGGCCGGGCGACCGCGTCGAGGTCGTGACCTGGAACCACGGCATCCTCGGCACGCGGCTCGATTTCACCGACGACCTCGGCCGGATCGACAGGGCCATCGACGCCATCGCCGCGCGGACAATCACCGTCGACCACGATCCGATGGACGATCTCGAACAGGAGGTCGATGCCATCGCGACGTGGGAAGCGGAGATAGCGGAGTTCGGGGGCGGCCGCCTGGGCACTCCCGACATCCCTCGTGAATCGGGTCTCAGTTTCTTCGTCGAAGAAAACTCGCGCATGTCGGCGAAGAATGCCCTTCTCGACGAGCAGCGAAAGGTGCAGACGATCAACGCTCTCATGCGCTCGACCGCCGCTCTCGAAGGAAAGAAGATCCTCCTCCTGGCGACGCACCGCCTCTCGGAGTACGCCGGCGCCGAGGCGCTCTTCATGGCCGGCGCGAACACACTCCCCTCGGATTTCCGCCGCGAGTTCGACGGCAAGCCGCTGGTCCGGTCGCTCATCGAGACGGCCAACGCGAACGGCTTCACCATCTACCCCATCTACGCCGAGGGGCTCGGAACGAACGCGATGGTCAATTCGCAATTCAGAGCCACGCAGCCGAAGGGAATCGGCTATGACTACCTCGTCCTCAACAACGAAACGCCGATGCTCGAATACGTCGCGCAACAGACGGGCGGCATGACCGCGTGGGGAAGCAAGGACGTGACGAACCTCCTGCCTCATGTCGTCGACGACTTCGAGTCGTACTACTCGCTCGCGTACAGCGCTACGCCGGGCAAAGCGGCGTCGCGCAAGATCGAGGTCAGGGTCAAGGACCCGAAGCTCACCGTACGCGCGCGCAAACAGTTCCTGCCGAAATCGGATACCACGAAGATGGAGGACCGCGTCATCGCCACCCTCTTTGGCAACGCGCCGACGTCGTCGTTCGAGATGAGGGTCCGCCTGGCCGCGGCAAAGCTCGACGAGAAGAAGCACTACATGATTCCGATCACGATCGAGATCCCGATCTCCTCGCTGACGATGCTCCCAACCGAGGGCAACGCCTCCGCGGGGGCGTTCACGGTCTACATGGCCTGGGGCTCCACGTTCGGCGGCGTAAGCGACACGCACCACGATACGAAGCAGTACTCGATCGCCGCCGCCGAGCTGGAGAAGGCGAAGACGAATCACTTCACCTACGAGTTCAAAGTCGAATCCGCGACTCCCTACCTGCGCATCGCGCTCGGCGTGTACGACGAGGTGTCGAAGGAGTACGCGCTGAATCTGGTCGATCTGCAGCCGCCGGTGAAGAGGTAATTCCTGGCTTCGCCGTTGTCGGTTATCGGTTATCGGTTGTCGGGAGGTGACGGACGCGGCGTCACTTGATCAATCCAACGTCTTCACAGGCCCCAGCTTCAGGTTCAGATCGTCGTCCGACAGGCCGAAGATCTGTTTCATCTCGGCCATCTTCTCTTCGAGCTTCATCAGCGCCGAGCCGACGCGCTCGATCTCGTCGTCGGTGAGATTGCCGGCGTCCATCCGGCGCAGAGCCTGTTTCTCGAGCAGGCGCCGCACCAGCTCGATGATCGACAGCACCAGCTTGGCCAGGCCGTTCTCGACGATGTCGGAGTCGGCGGCGATGCGGTCGGGAATGGTCCGCTCGGTGAACGTCAGCGACGCGCGCAGCCGCTCTTCGTCATTCGTGATCATCAGCGAAGACCTCCAGCGGCCACGGTCCTGACAACAGAAACGGGACGGATGCGAAGTCGCGTTTCAACGCCGCTCCGGCATCGTTGAACGCCGCGACCGACTCCCGGCGGACGAGCGCGGCGAATTCGAGGGATGCGGTGTCGCGCGTCGCCCAGCGATGTTTGACCGCGAGCGGCGCCAGCATGGCATCGACCGCGTTCCGAAACTCCGGCGCGACCTCGGCGGCGCGCGTGGCCTCATGCAGCGCGCGGATGTACGCGGCCCCCGACTCGAAGTCATGCCGGTCAGGCCGCCCCCGCGGCGACGCTGCCGCGACCTTGAGCGTCATCTCCACCATGCCTCGATACTCCCGAAGAAGACGCCCCCATCGCTCGATGTGCGCGGCGCATTTGGCCGCCGCGTCGCTCTGGCCATGCGCGGTAAAGCCGTAGCGGATGGCGATAAACGTGGCGCGATCGAGCAGCGCCGCACGCGTTTGCGCGACGCGCAGCAGCAACTCGCGGTCGCCGAGCGGTTGGGCATCATCGATCGGCATGCCACTGAGCCAGAGATCCGCAACAGGAATGGCCTCGGCCAGCGGCTCGATGTCCCCTTGTCCCAAATGCGCGCCGATCACGACGTGCTTCATTTGATCTGCTTCGGCTGCGACGTCCGGATGATGGCGTCGACGTTGGCCAGAACGATGTTGAGGCCGAGGTAGAGGAGATCGACGTCGCCGATCGAGACCACGGCCTCGCCGGCGATCACCACGCCGCGGTCGAGCAGGTGGTCGAGCGTTTCCAAAAGGCCCAGTTCTTCTTCGCTTTCAGTCATCGGTCGTCACGGCGAACGTATACGGAGGCCACGGTCCGGTCAACGCAAGGGTCACGCCTTCCGCACCGTAGCGGCGCGCGAGCGCGTCCCGGAGCTGCTCGAGCCGCGCCTCTTCGTCGCGCTCAAGGAGAACGTTGATCTGCGGAAAGGCGCCGGAGCGCTGCTGGCGCGTTTCGGCCACGGTATCGCAAGCCAGTGTTTCCATCACGGCGCGCTCGACCTCGGAAACGACCTGCTGCTCGGCCTCACGCGAGGCCTGCTTCTTCTCGTCATCGAGCTTCTTGCGCAGCAGGAAGGCCTTTCCAGCCGCGGCGCCCGCGATCTCGTCCGACAGCGCTCGCAGACGATCGACACGCCGCACCAGCGCCTCGCTCCAGAGCTGCGGATCGAACTCGATGCGCAACGTCCACTCCTGCTTGCCGTCGAGGCGGTCCAACAGCTTCATCAGCCGCGCGCGCTCGCCCTCCAGATGCTGCCGCAGGCTTTCCTCCGAGGCAAACAGCGTGAACGCGCGCAGCGGGATGATCGTCCCGCCGTGCATCAACGCGTTCATGACACTTTGATGCCGATAGCCGATCGATCCGAGCCACTCGACGTCTTTGGCGCGAGCGTCGACGACGCCCTGGGAGAAATCGACGTCGTCGACGGGCGTGACGAATGTGGCAAGATCGCCGGACGTGACCACACTCAGCCGATCCGACCCATCGACCGCCTCGACCCGTTCCGGCATTGAATGCCCCGCGCGGGCGATGGCGTAGACGTAGAGGATCTCGGGCATGAGAGCGAATCATTGTAGAGCGGTGATGTGGCTCATGCCGCGGCACAGACAAGAGTGTCTGTGCCACATCGGCCCCTGGTCATCAAGAATCGGCACCTTTATCGTCCAAACAGAGTGCCCGCCAAAGCGGAAAAATGTGGCACAGACACTCTTGTCTGTGCCGGAGCTTGCGAGATTTGAAATTACTCGCCACTCTCAGACACCTCACCGCATGCTCTTCTTGAACTCCTCCGAATCCACCAGCGCCCGCACCACCCCCACCCGTGTCTCCTTCTTCTTCAGCGCGTCGAGGAAATAGCGCTCGCCGGCGGCGTCGGTGGGGCGGTTGAGGATGGTGGCGTAGGCGATGTGGAGAAAGTCGGAGTCGTTGAGACAATCGGAATCGTAGGCGACGCTCTCGGCGATGTCGTTCACCGGAACGCGGCGCGTTGGATCGACGCCGATGCGCGCGAGGAGGGCGGGAGATGCGGAACCGCCATGGCGGCGGCCATACCACCAGGCGTTTTCGTCGAGCAACTCGCTCGGCTCGTTGATGCGAAAGGCGCGCGTCAGCTCGGGCAACGTGTCGGACGGCTGCTTGGCATCGAGAGGCGTCACCGCGATCAGGCTGAGACGTGCGGCAAGCGGACGGTGATCGCCCGAGGCCGGGTCGAGTGATGCCGGTGCCTCGGCGCGCGAGAACGAAATCGTCAGGTAGTTGACGCCGTCGCGCCATTGCTTCCGAGGAACGTCGAACGGATAGTCGTGCCAGCCGCTGGTGAGTGTGAAACGGGCGAGAGGAGCAGTGTTGAGCGAGATCGTGGCGATCTGCGGCGGGGAGCCGCGGTATTCGAACGGCATCATCCGTATCAGGAGCCGGCGATCGACCGCCGGCGACGCGACGAGCAGCACCGACGCCGGCTCCGGACCCGTCCAGCGGGCGACCTCATCGCCCGTCCCCTCCGAACCGTACCAGCCGCCGCCGAGAAAGAATTCGGACTCGGACCCGAGGTGCATCACCTGCGACGGGAAGCGGGCCACCAACGCGCGCGTGTCGGCGGCGGTGAGGCGGTTGAGCAGGAGATGGCGAAGGCCCGGCGCGTAGGAAAGCCGGAACGATTCCAGCGGGCTGGCCAGGACCACCGGGTACTGGCAGCTCCAGTCGCCGATGTCGCCGGGCCGGTGGAAGCCGGCGCTGACGATCCACACCGGCTCGTTGTGCGCCACCACGCTGGCGGCGCGCACTGACGACTCGCCCGCGCTGATCAGACGGACACGCGGCGGGAGTTGCCGAAGATAGAAATCGAGACAGACGTACGACCAGTCGTTGGTGGTTACGACGGCGTCGCGGGCGTGGGCGTGCTCGTGGATCGTCGCCGCGATCACCCGCCAGTTCAGCTTGCGGTACGGCTCCGTCCGCGCGGACGGCCACCCCTCGCGGATGATGAAGCCGGCGGCGATGAGGGCGACGAGCGGGACGCCAATGGCCGCTCGTCCGCGCAAAACGAGACGGAGCAGCGAGGTGATGCCGATCGCCGCCAGAAGGAGATACGCGGGGAGCGCCGTGGCGACGTAACGGACCGCGTACCAGTGCCGCAATCGCCAGAGCGCGGCCACGCTCACGGCGATCGGAAGGACGGCCATGCCGATGACGATGGCGCCGCGGACGCGGTCGCGCAGCACGAGAGCAACAGCGCCGATGAGCGCCAGCGCGGCGACGATATATGCGGCGCGATGAATCGTGGTCACGTCGACGGCGCCGATGGAGAACGATTGCAGCAGGCGCTGAAAGAATCGCGCGCTGAGCGGGCGGAATCCCGCAGCCGCGGCATTGCCCGGCATCCGCCGATAGAGCACGGGAACAAGCGCCGCCGCGGCGAAGGCAGCGATGGCGTAGATGGCGAAGAACCGCCGCCGGTCGAGCAGAAAAGCGATAGCGGCCGTGAGAGCGGTGGCGGCGAGCAGGGGGGCGGCACCGGAGGTTGCGAAAAGGGTGAGGAGCGGTAGCGCGATCGCGAGGTAGTAGGGTTTCGCGGTCTGCGATTGCAGGAGCAGCGCAAGTATCGCCGTGGACAACAGAATCAGCAGCGCATAGGGACGCGCCTCGCGGCTGTAGTAAATCGCCAGCGGGGAGCCGGCGAGTAAGAGGGCAAAGGTGATCGATTCCGCGCCGTCATCGCTGCCACCCCCGACACCCGACACCCGACACCCGATCGCCCCGACAACAACCGCCAACACCCCGAACACCCCAGGCGCAAACCGCGCTGCCAGCTCCGGCGTATGCGCGAAGCGTCCGGCCAGCTCCGTGGCGAAGAACAGCGGCCCGTGCTCGCTGGCAAAACCGGTCAGCCAGCGCCAGAGCGGTTCGTGCGTCAGCTTCGTGGCGACGTCGTAATCGAGGATCTCATCGAGCCAGAGACTGGGGACGGAGATGCCGCCGAAGCGGAGCACGGCGCCAAAGATGACGATGGCGGCCAGCAGCAGAAGCTCGGCGATGCGCCGCATGCGGGTCAGAGTAACACGCGCATTTGACACCGCCTGCCGTTGGTCAATACATTGACGTTCACACATGACGAGCCAGCCGGAACGGGACCTCGTCGCGGGCGTGATTCAGCTTGCGAACCTGCTGACGCGCCGGCTCGCTCCCGTCTTCGAGAAGGCCCGCGTCACCCCGCAACAGTGGGCCATCCTCTCCGTCCTCGACCAGAGCGCCGGCCCGATGTCGCTGGCCGCCCTGGCGCGGTCGATGATGGTCTCCAAGCAGAACATGACCGGCATGATGGCCCGCCTCGAACAGCTCGGCTTCGCCGAGCGCGCCGATGACCCCGAGGATCTCCGCTCGTCGCGCGTCATCCTTACTCGGCGCGGTCGGTCGACGATTGAGAAGCTTCGACCGGCGTATGAGGAGTGGCGAAAAACGTTGCTCGCCGATTTGTCGGACCGCGATCTGGCGGCGGCGGAGAACACGATCAGCACACTGATCGAAACGTTGTCGTAACGGCCGCGCGAGCAACCGACAACTGAGAACCGACAACGCGCGGGAGTGCCTGCGTCAGCGCGCAGACAACGCGCGAAGCGCGGCGGCCGCTACCCGATTCCGCCCCGCGGCTTTCGCGGCGTACAAGCGCTCGTCGGCGGCGCGGAAGAGGGCATCGGCCGCGGCTCCGTCGTCCGGATACATGGCCGCGCCGATGCTGACGGTTACCGGCGCGCCGCCGGCGGGAGCCGGAATCGCTTCGACGCTCTCGCGGATCCGTTCGGCGATCGCCGACAGCGCCACGCCGTCGATCTGCGGCACGATCACCGCGAACTCCTCGCCGCCGTAGCGTGCCGGAAAGTCGACTGTACGCACCGCCTCGCGGATCACGCGTGACACCCGCTGCAACGCCTCGTTGCCGGCCAGGTGGCCGTAGGTGTCGTTGTACTTCTTGAAGCGGTCAAGATCGAGGATGAGGACGCCGAACTGTTCCGGGTAGCGGCTGGCGCGCTCGATCTCCAGATCGATGCGCTCGCGAAAGGCGCGGAAATTCGGCAGGCTCGTCAGCTCGTCGGTACGTGCGTGCGCTTTCAGCTCGTCGGCCATGTGGTTGACCGCGGCGGCGAGACTGGCCACCTCGAAATCGCCCCCTACCGGAGCGCGGGCGCCGAGGTCGCCGGCGGCGATACGGTCGGCAGCCTGGGAAAGATCCTCGATCGGACGGACCACCTTCCGCAGCGTCACCTGCACCGCGGCGAAGCTGCAGATGATCAGGATCCAGGCCACGGCCAGGCCCGCGGTCATCAGGTCGTGCGACTCGCGCTCCAGCATCGGCAGTTGCCGGGCGATCTCGCGTTTTCGATCGTCGATGATCCTTTGCGCTTCGGCCACCACTCGGAGGGATTCGATGTCGATCTCCCGCGGCGTCGACGTGCCGTCGCCGAGAACGGAGCGGAACGTCGCCATCCGCCGGCGCAGCGCCGCGGTATCGATCGTCGTCAGCGAATCGGATTCGAGGAGTTGCGAGACGACCCGATAGTTCGCGGTACTGCCGGCGAGCGCATGGGCGCGGTAGGCGTTCTGCGCGCGGATCAGCTCCTCGAGCGTGGCGATGGCGCGGGTCTCGACGCCCACCAACCGGCTCCACCTCTCCTGTGCTACCTGCGCGCGCCAGCTAAGGCCGAAGGTGATGGCGAAGAGGGCCAGGGCGAAGGCGGCGGTGAGGAGCAGCACGCGCGAGCGCAGCCGGGTGCGACGCGCCACGCTATTTGCTCCCCGCCAGCTGGTTGGCGCGGCGGGCCACCGCGTGCGTGGCCAGGACGTATGCGGCATGGCTCCACGTCAGCGGCGCCACCGAGATCGGTTTGCCTGTGTACGGATCGAGCTGTTCGGCTAATACACCGCTCGGCAGCGCATGCTCCGTGGCCCACTGGAGGATGTCGATTGCCTTCTGCAGCTCAGCAACAGTTTGCGCGCGCATAGCGTGCCAGTGCGCGATCGACATCGTACAGACGATCCAGGGGTTCCCGGCCACGTTGGCGACGTCCTTCGAGACCTGGAAGTAGTAATCGTTCTCGTAGCGCGCCAGGCCGCCGACATCGGTATTGATCGTCAGCCGCGCGATCATCGCTTCCATCGTGGCCACGATCTTCGGATCGTCCGCATCGAACATGCCGAACAACCATAGCCCGGCCATCGAGGCGTCAAGAGTCAGGTCCGCGGTGATCTCCCCTTCGCGGGAGACGTTGATCGATCGTGCGAAGCGGCCGGATTTCTCGTCGAAGAGAAAGCGGGCCGCACCATCTTTGATCTCGCCGGCGGCGCGTCGATACTTCTCGGCCTGCGAGGTTTCGCCGAACGCGTCGGTGAAGTTCGCGGCGGCATTGAGCCCCGCCCACACCGATCCGATGGTGAAGGCGGCGATGCCGCGCCGCTCTTCCCACAGGTCCCACGACGGAGCGGGGAGGCGCGTGTGCGGCTCGCGGTAACGGGCCAGAAAGTCGGCCATCGTCTTGATGATCGGCTTGTACATCGGCTTGACGAATTCGACGTCGTGGAACTTCTCGAAATGCGTCCAGAGCGCCAGCACCACCAGCGCCGTCTCGTCTTCCTGGATCGGCAATTGCCGTTTGCCGTCCGCCAGCCACGGGTGCCAGGACGATCCCAGCGATCCATCCGGGTTGTACTTATGCAGCAAAAACCCCTCGGGGGTGATCAGGCGGCAGCAGAAGTCGAAGAAGCGCCGCGTGATCTCCGCGTAGCCGGCATGCAGCATCGCCGTCGTCACGATGGCGCCGTCGCGCGGCCACATGTAGGTGTACGTGTCCTTGCCGAACTGCACGATATCGGAGTCGGTGGCGGCGATGACGGCGCCGCTGTTGTCGATCTGCGTCCTGATGATCAGCAGCGAGCGGCGATAGAGGCGCTGCACCGGCTCGGGCAGACGGCTGATGTCGACGTCGTTCTTGACCCACAACTTCCAGTAATCGCGCGTCCGGTCGAGGAACGATCCCGCGCCGCGCTCGCGCATGGCGGCATCGAGTTGGACCACCTCGCGATAGGTCTTGCCGAAGACCCACCAGATGTAGGCGACGGCCGATCCGTTCGGCGGAAGTGTCAGCGAGATCATCCCGGTGCAATCGACCGATCCCTGCGCAATCGCTTTGTGCGCTTCGAGAACGCCATCCTCGGCGTCGCGCCACGTTCCCTGGAATCCCTCGCGCTCCTTGGTACCGATGGCGAATGCCTGGAAGCCGAACTGGTCGTCGCTGGAGCCGTTGATCAGCACGTGGCGCTGTGCCTTGTAGGCGACGAAGCCGTTGAACTCGGGATCGAAGAAGATCGTGTCGCCGATGGCGTTTCCGCCGAGGTGCGGATCGAAATGGGTGAAGAGGCGGACGGGACGCTTCTTGTCGGAAAGATTGTGCAACTCCACCCTGCGGATGAGAACGTCGCGGTCGAAATCGACGGTGTCATTGATGATCATGTCCAACTGCAGCGGATTGGAATGCGCCTCCATTCGCGTGACCAGCGAGTCGCCGTCGTAATCGAGCTTCTTCTCCCACGCCGGATCGCCGATCCAGGCGAACTTGCCATCGCACCAGACGCCGAAGAACGAAACGTCGCCGTTGGTCTGGTTGTCCTGCCCGACATGCGGGTAGTAGACGTCGCGGATGTTGTACTCATGATCGAAGTTGACCATGAGGTTCCCGTTGCCGATGGGGAGATCACGAGACATGGGGGAAGGATAGCGGGTTGCTGGGTTGCTGGGTTGCTGGGTTGCTGGGTTGCTGGGTTGCTGGGTTACTGGGTTGCTGGGTTGCCTGGTTTCACAGTTGCGCGGTCGCGGGTGCACGGCTACGAGCGTGACCTTACCGAGCAACCCTGCAACTCAGCAACTCAGCAACCTTGCATCTGGCACTTCGGGCACCAATACGTTCCACGCGCATCCGTCCCTTGCTTTCGATATCGGATCGGCGTTCCGCACATTCGGCACGGATCGCCTCCGCGGCTGTAGACGGCGAAGGTCGAGCGGGCTTCGGCGCTGTGGCGGAGGAGTTTGTAGGCGCAGTCGACGATGCGCCCGAGCTGGTCGTCGTCGAGATCGGCCACGCGCGTGAAGGGATCGACGCCGGCGCAGAAAAGCGTCTCCGATTTCCAGATGTTGCCGATGCCGGCGAGGACGCGCTGGTTGAGGAGGACGTTCGCGACCTCTTCGTCGGGACGCGCGCGAATGCGGCGCAGGGCATCGTCGCGATCGAAGGTCGTAGCGAGGAGATCCGGACCCATGCGTCGGAGGTCGTCCTGGCGCGCCAGACTGCGGCTGCTGTGAAACTCGGCGACGGGAACGGTGAAGGCGACGGCGATGTATTCATCGGTGCCGATGACGATGCGCATGTCGCGGCGGGGACGCTGCCAGCGCTCGCCCGGCCGGTAGATGTGCCAGCTCCCGTTCATCTTCATGTGCGTGTGCAGGTGAAGGTCGCCGGAGAATTCGATGATGAGGTTCTTGCCCGCCGGCCGAACGCGCTCGATCGTCCGTCCCGTCAACGGTGCGTCTTCGTCGACGCGCGCCAGCTTGGGCAGCACTGTCTCGAACGAGGTGACCATTTTGCCTCCGAGAGCCCGGTGAAGCGCCTGCGCGGCGCGGTAGATGGAGTCGCCTTCAGGCATGCCTCGCGCCTGGGAGCGCCCTCATCTGATATCCCATCCCCGTCACCGCAAACCCCGCCTCGGCGAGGTAGGAACCAAGGTCTGACTTCGACGCCGGTGCGTCGTTGATCTCGGAGATCAGCAGCGCGCGGCGTGTGCCGTTCGTTACGAGAGACGCCAATATCCGGGCAATCTCCCTTGCCACTGTTCCTCGCATCGGCTCATCCTCGGGGAGGAACACCGAAAGCTGTTTTTCGCCGCGGCCAACGTATGCGCCGAGCATTCCGTTGACAATGATCACGCTGGCGCCGGGGACACGCATCAGGCCGGCGGCAGGCCATTTCAGCAACGCGCCGTAGGGATTGGCGGGATCGGTGGCGGCGAGCATCACGGTCTCCGGCTCGTCGGGCTCTTCGCGGTTGGAGCGGAGGAGATCGAGCGCGCCGGCGCTGCCGAACTGCGTGGCGCCGAAGCCGGCCACGAAGTAGCCGCGGCGGATACGGCCCGACTCTTCCATCGCCTTCAGCACGGGATAGATGGCGCTGAAGCCGCCGGGGACCGACTCCACCGCAGCCGATTCGCGGACGATGATGCCGTAACGCGCCAGGAGCTGGTGCGCGAGTGCGGTGGCACGTTCCGTTGCTGAGCCGCGCGGCGGCGGCAGGAGCGACCAGCGGCCCTGCGTCGACGGCGGGGCGATGCGGCGCGAACGGAAGCCCTGCGAGCGCGGAGCCGCCTTCGGCCTCGTGTAGGCGCGCAGGGCGTGGAAGGTGTCATTCGTGATCACGCCGCGCCAAACCAGGTTCCAGAGCGCATCGACGACATCGTTGGCGAAGCCGCCTAATGCCTCCTGAATCTGGGCGAAGAACGACGCACCGCCGGCGCGGAGGTGCTCGACGATGCGCTGTTCCAGCTCGCTCAGCTCTGTTTCCGCCGGCGCGTGTAGCAGCGGGAGATGATCGGTCAGGTACAGTGCGATGCGGCCGTCACGCTCGCCGATCGGCTCGACGCCGGTCCAGACGATCTCGCCGGCCGCACTTAGCGTGTCGAGATCGGATGGCTTGTAGCCGTCGATGCGTGCGGGGAGGATTTCCGATTCGAGGATCGACGCCGGCAGAGCCGCTCCCTGCAGCGCTTCGATCACTTCGAGCAGTCCTTCGAGGCCGCGGCGTTTCTTCGTCACGAGCTGCCAGCCGTTGATGAGGCGCGTGTATGCCTTTGTGTCGACTGGCTCTACTTCCTTGCGCAACTTGGCCAGCGAGCGCTGGCGGATGGAGCGCAGGACATCAACCTCGCACCATTCGCGATGCGTCCCGCCGGGCCGGAACTCCCCTTCCACCAGACGGCCGCGCTCGACGAAACGCTCCAGCGCCATCGTCACGACCGCCACGCCGAGGCCGTAGCGGCGGGCCACGTCGGGTGGCGTGAAGGGACCGTGCGTACGGGCGAAGCGGAGCACGAGATCGCCGGTCGGGTCGGCCACCGGTTGGAGATAACGGTCGGCCAGACCTGCCGGAAGCGGCGCGCCGAGGGCGTCGCGATAGCGGCTGGCGTCTTCGATGGCGATGAAACGTTTCTCGCGGGCCACCTGAATCTCGATGATGCGGCGGGCTTTGACCAACTCGCGCGTGGCGGCCTTCGCATCGACGATCGTCCGCGCGGCGATCTCGTCCAAAGACAGATCGCCGAGGCGGAGCAGCAGGTCGTGGAGCGCATCCGGCGACTTCGCCTTGTGCCGGTCGTCGAGATGCTGCAGCTCGATCTCCAGGGCGTACAGCGCGTCGGCATCGAGCAGCTCGCGGAGCTCCGGCTCACCGAGCAGCTCGCGGAGCTGGGACTGATCGATCGCCAGCGCCTGGGCGCGCCGCTCGGCCAGCGGGGCATCGCCGTCGTAGATGAAGTTCGCCACGTAGCGGAACAGCAGCGATCCGGCGAACGGCGACGGCTTCTCCGTGTCGGCGACGACGACACGGATCGTCCGCTGCTGGATCTTCTTCATCGTGGCCACGAGGGCCGGGACGTCGAAGACATCGCGCAACACCTCGCGGTAGGTCTCGAGAATGATCGGAAACGATCCGAAGCGCGACGCCACCTGCAAGAGGTCGTAGGCGCGCTTCCTCTGCTGCCACAACGGCGTTCTGCGATCCGGCCGGTACCTCGGCAACAGCAGCGCCCGCGCGGCGGCCTCGCGGAACTTGGCCGCGAACATCGAGCTGGCGCCGAGCTGGCGGACCACGAGCTGTTCGATCTCGTCGGCGTCGGGGATGACCAGTTCCGCGCGCGGCGCGGCATCGGTATCGGGGAAGCGGACGATGAAACCGTCGTCGCTCCACATCGTCTCGACGTCGATCTGCAGCTCGTTGCGCACCTTCGCCGTCACCGCCATCGCCCAGGGGGCGTGGATGCGGCCGCCGAACGGCGTGAGGACGCATACGCGCCAGTCGCCGAGGTCGTCGAGGACGCGCTCGATGACGATGGTGCGGTCGTCGGGGACGGCGCCGGTCGCGGCGTGCTGATCGTCGAGGTACTGCAGGAAGTTCTTCGCTGCCATCGCGCCGAGGTCGTGCTTCGACGTCAGCCGCTCCACCGCGGCGTCGGGCCGCATCGCGCCGACCTCGCGCACCAGCGCGCCGATCGCCTCACCAAAGGGAACCGTCCGCTCGGCGGAGTCGGCTCTCCAGAACGGCATCTTGCCCGGCTCGCCCGGCGCTGGAGTGACGAGCACGCGGTCGTGCGTGATCTCCTCGATGCGCCAGGTCGACGCGCCGAGGAGGAACGTCTCTCCTACGCGCGACTCGAAGACCATCTCCTCATCGAGCTCGCCGACACGGGCGCTCTGCATCTTCTCGCCGCCGGCGAGGAAGACGCCGAACAGGCCACGGTCAGGAATGGTCCCGCCGCTGGTGATGGCCACGCGCTTCGCGCCCGGCCTCGGCGTGAGGACGTTCGTCACGCGATCCCACGTGATGCGCGGCCGCAGCTCGGCGAATTCGTCCGAGGGGTAGAGGCCGGAGAGCATGTCCAGCACGCCGTCGAATGAGCTTCGAGCCAGTTCTGAAAATGGCGCGGCCTGGCGGACGAACGCGAACAGCTCGTCGGCATGCCACGGCTCGACGGCGATCATGGCCACGAGCTGTTGCGCCAGCACATCGAGCGGATTGCGCGGATAGCGGGTCGGCTCGATCGCGCCGCGGTGCATGGCGTCGGTGACGGCGGCGCAGGCCAGGAGGTCGCCGCGGAACTTGGGGAAGATGATCCCTTCGCTGATCGTCCCGACCTGATGCGATGCGCGCCCGATGCGCTGCATGCCGCTGGCGATCGACGGCGGGGCCTCGATCTGGATCACCAGATCGATGGCGCCCATGTCGATCCCCAGCTCGAGCGAGGACGTTGCCACGAGCGCGGGCAGACGTCCCGACTTGAGGTTGTCTTCGATCTCGATGCGCTGGCTTCGCGCGATCGACCCGTGATGCGCCTGGACCAGGATCTCTCCCGCCAGCTCGTTCAGCGCGCCCGCCAGCCGCTCGGCGAGACGCCGCGAGTTGACGAAGATGAGCGTCGATCGATGCGCCCGGATCAGCTCGAGAAGCCGCGGATGGATGGCCGGCCAGATCGACGCACGAACCGTCGCTCCCGCCGGTCCGCTCGGCACTTCATCGCGCGAGTACTCATTGAGCTTTGCCATCTCCTCGACCGGCACTTCGACGTGGAGAGAGAGCTGCTTTTTCTCGCCGGTGTCGATGATCGAGATTGATCGGGAGCCGGGAGTCGGGGGTCGGGGGTCGGGGCTTGAGGCGATGTGTTTTTCTCCGACTCCCGACTCCCGACCCCCGACTCCCGCACCCAGGTACTTCGCCACCTCCTCCAGCGGATTCTGCGTCGCCGACAGGCCGATCCTCTGTGGCTCTTTCTCCGCCAGCCGCGATAGCCGTTCCAGCGACAGCGCCAGGTGCGCCCCCCGCTTATTCGGTACGAGCGCGTGCACCTCATCGACGATGATCGTCTCCACGCCGCGCAACATTTCGCGCACGTTCGAGGTCAGCATCAGGTAGATAGACTCCGGCGTCGTGATGAGGATGTCCGCCGGATCGCGCAGGAAGCGCGCCCGGTCGGCCTGCGGCGTGTCGCCGCTGCGGATGGCGATCGACGGCAATTCGAAGGGCTCCCCGCGCTCGGAGGCGAGGTTGGCGATTCCAGCCAGCGGCGCGCGGAGATTGCGCTCGACGTCCACCGCCAGCGCCTTGAGCGGCGAGATGTAGATCACGCGGCAGCGGCGCTCTTTCGGCGGGCGCGGCGCGAACATCAATCGGTCGAGCGCCCAGAGAAACGCGGTCAGCGTTTTTCCGCTCCCGGTCGGCGCGAAGATCAGCGTCCAATCTCCTCGGGCGATGGCAGGCCAACCGAGCTCCTGCGCCCGCGTCGGCGTGCCGAAAACGCCCGCGAACCAGTCGCGCACGGCCGGGTGAAACGGCAGCATCGCGGCATCGAGCGCCGTCGTTTCCCGCCCTTTTCGCGACGTGGTCAATGTGTGAACCTTCCCGCTACGCTGGACATTAAGTTCTTACGCTGCAAGAATAGTATCGATCCAGGCGATTCCAGACAGGCGGGCGAAAGACAGGGATGCGGCTCAAAGTCCTCGGCGCTTACGGCGCGTCAGATGCTGAACATAACCTGACGGGCTACCTGATCGACGACTGGCTCGCGGTCGACGCCGGGACCCTCACTTCCAAGCTGTCGTTCGCCCAGCAGGCCCGGATTCAGGCCGTCTTCATCACTCATCCTCATGCAGATCACATCCGCGATCTGCCGCACCTCATCCATAACCGCTTCAGCCAGAGCGCCGGCCCCCTGACCGTTTTCGCCTCGAAAGAGGTGATGCAACTCCTGATCGACAACGTCTTCAACGGCATCGTCTGGCCCGATTTCTCGAAACTGATCTCTCCGCTGACGAAGGCGCCGGCGGTGATCTACCGTCCGATCACTCCCGGGAAAAAAGTGATGATCAACGACGTCGGCCTCACCGCCGTCAACGTCCATCACCTGATCCCCGCCGCGGGCGTGATCGTCGAGATCGGCGGTCAGGCCATCGCCTTCACCGGCGACACCGGCCCCACCTCGGAGATCTGGAAGCGGACGAACAAGACCCCCAACGTCGTCGCCATCGTCACCGAGGCCTCGTTCCCGAACGACCAGCAATCGCTCGCGGACGAAACAGCGCACCTCTCCCCCAACACCTTCGGCGACGAGCTGAAGAAAATCACCGTCGACGCCCCGGTCTACGCCAGCCATCGCAAGATCCCGTTCGAGAGGGACATCGAGTCGCAGATCCGGAATCTGAGGGATCGGCGGGCGAGGGTGCTGTTGGAGAAGAACTACACGCTGTAGTCGGGGCCGCGCGGCCATCCCATGATGAAACGCCAAGAGACCCGACGAAATCGCCTTCGCGGCCGCAAGAAACCTGGACGGATCGCTGATCTCGATCGTTTGCAGCGACTGGCAAGCGAGGCTGGTAAGCTCGATAAGTCGCAGGAGCAGGCGCTTGCAGTCGAACGATATTCAGGAGAAGAGGCGTGGCCCGATTACTAGACGCGCGCAAATGCCAGGAGCCGCAGTAGCGGCTCCTACGGTTACACGCGCGCCGCGATAGCGGCTCAAGAAGGTAGCCAGGGGTGCGAGCGTTTTTTGCGAGCACCCCTGGAAGCGGATGTTATGGATTTCGTGCCGCGTCAGCGGCACTGGAAGTCGTCGCAATCGTCATTCGCCTCACTCATCCAGTGCCGCTGACGCGGCACAATTTCAATCCACACGGGAACCAGAGGTGCTCGCAAAAGGCGCTCGCACCTCTGGCTACCCTCTTGTGCCGCTATCGCGGCGTCGTTAACGTCCACTTCGGGGCAAGGACGTGAGCGTCGACAGCTACTCTCCACAGCGAGACCTCGCAACCCCGAGACCGCGCAACCGCTAATGCACCCCAATCTCGGCTGCCACCGCCCGCGCGTCGTACACCTTCCCATCCTTGATCACCGTCACGACTTTCCGCACGTCGCTGATGTTCGTCGAGGGATCGCCGTCGATGATGTCGAGATCGGCCAGCTTGCCGGGGGCGACGGAGCCGAGCTGGTCGTCGTGCTTCATCACTGTGGCGGCGCCGAGCGTGGCAATGCGCAGCACCTCGGCGGGCGGGATGCCAGCCTGGACGTACAGCTCCAGCTCGCGGTGCAGTGAGAAGCCGGCCATGGCGTCGGTGCCGGCCACGATCGTGATGTGATTATCGTAGAGCGCCTTCACCATCGCCAGGAGGCTGCGGAAGGAGTCGCGGTAGCGCTGGTCCATCCCCTCGGGGACAGGAAGGCCGCCGGTGAGAAAGCCGCGGCGCACCTGCGGCGGGAGGCGGTCGGCAATCATCGCGTAGCCGGGCGATATGGTGCCTTTGCGCGCGGTGAACATCTCTTCAAAGATCGTGACTGTCGGATCGATGACGATCTTCTTCTCGCGCAGCAGATCGAGAAACGACTTCACCTGCGCTGACTGCAGATCGAGCAAGGCCGCGCGCTCGGCGACGGCGGTGAAGCGGATCGGCGTGCGCGTGTCCTGAATGTCCGGCCAGAAGTTCAGAAAGAGAAAGTTCGTGTGCTGGATCTCGTCATACCCGTCGCGCACGGCGTCCTCGGCGCGCATGAACGCCGGGATGTGGCCGCTGACGCGCAGCCCGTGTTCGTGGGCCCTGCGTACGATGACCGGCACCAGCTCCGGCTTCACCGAGCTGTAGATCTTGATCTGCTCGTAACCGAGCTTGGCGTAGTTGTCGACCGCGGCACGCGCCTGATCGGCATCGTCGACCAGTACCTTCGTCGGCCCGGCGAACTTGCCAGGACCGTCGATGATGCCGGCCAGGACGATGCGCGGGCCGATGACCTCGCCGCGCTCGTACTTTTTCCGAAGAGCGAGCAGAAAATCGGTGTCGTTGGCCAGATCGCGCACCGAGGTGACGCCGCTGGCGATGTCGAGCATCCCGTCGTCTTCCGAGTTGTGAGTGTGCATGTCCCACAAACCGGGGATGACCGTGCGGCCCTGCGCGTCGATCCTCTCGAGCCCCTCGGGCGCGGTGATACCTGCGCCGGCCGATTCAATGCGATTGCCGCGGATGACGATCGTCGTGCCGGAAGTCGTCGTCATCGTGACCGGATCGAAGAGCCGGGCGTTGGTGATGACGAGGCCGCCGCCTGCCGGTACGTGCGTGAGACGCGCCGCCGCCTGCGACACCGCCTCATCGTGCCATTTGTCCTGCGATTCCAGCAGCCGCGGGATGACGGAATCCCATCCGTCGGCGATGGTCGACGACCACGACGATGCCGAGGCGAACAGCTCGTTCCGATCGTCGAGCCATACGGGGGACGGCGTGAATCCGAGGCCGCTGATCTCGTAGCAGGTGATGTGCTGCGTCTTCCCGCCGGCCGAGACGTTCAGCTCACCAACCCTGCGGATCGATGCCTCGCCGGCCGGAAGAAGCGCCAGCCGCTGATTCGGCGCTGTGAGCAGCGCGCGAGCCAGCACTCCGGTCTCCTCAGGCGGCCCGTACATCGAGACGAAGAAGCCGGTCTTTCCGCTTCCGCTCTCCGCGCCGTTCGACCACGTGCCGTTCGCGAACGTCTCCGCCACCGGCACCTTGTAGTAGTCGTTGCCGTCGGTCTTCAGCGACGCCGTGACCGAATGCGCACCGATGCTCATGACCGTATGCGTCTTCGGCCCACGCCCTCGGTCGTTGAACTCGAAGTCGATCGTGCGCGTGTTGCCGCTCGTGATCACCGTCTCCGTACCGGCGCGGTGTCCGCCCATGATGAAGACGCGCGTTTGCGGAGGGGTGGTGTGAGCACAAGCGGCGAAGAGGAGAACGAGGAAAGGCAGAACCCTGATTCGCATGCGCAAAGTGTACGATTTCGATGATCTTCGCGTATCGACCGAAGCACGCCTGCCGGACGCCTGACAATGCGAATTCTGTTTGAAGACAACGTCTGTGAAGAGGTCGAGGTTACTCGTCTCACCTCCCAGTCTGTGCGACTTGAGGAAACCCCGTTGGCCTCGTCATCGGATCTGCGATTCGGAGACATCGTCGAGCTGATGCCGCATGAAGGGAATGTCTTCAAATTCATCCGAATCATCGCCAGTTCGGATCTCGAGATGTCCTCCTTCTTCCTTCCGCGGGAAGTAGCAAACTCAGATGCTCTCAAACAAACGCTTCTGCAAGTCACATCGATCGGAGTCCATTGGGAGCAAGCATTCGGTGGGATGCTCATGCTTCACGGATCGAGTGGACAGATCGCTGCGGCCGAAGCTCTTCTCCGAGGGGTGCTCGGAGATACATAACCACCGCCGCCAAATGAACCTCACCGCTACAATCCGGTTGACATGCCCCGCATCCCCGTCACTATCCTGATCCACACACTCGACGAGATCGAAAACATCGAAGCCTGCATCCGCTCCGTTGAGTGGGCCGACGAGATCTATCTCCTCGATTCGTTCTCGAAGGACGGGACGGTCGAGCTGGTCCGCGAGAAGTTCCCCCGCGTCCGCATCGAGCAGCGCGAATACCTCGGCGCGGCCTCAGCGAAGAACTACGCCATCGACCGCGCCACGAACGACTGGATCTTCGTCATCGATGCCGATGAACGGGTGACGTCGAAGCTGCGCGATGAGATCCTGCGCACGCTCGAAGGTCCGCTCGCTCTCTGGGCGTACTCCGTCGGCCGGCTCAACTTCATGCTCGGCAAGCCGGTGCGCTTCTCCGGTCTGCAGCGCGACCGCGTCACGCGGCTGTTCCACAAAGGCCACGCCCGCTATCCCAACAAGCGCGTGCACGCCGACCTCCTCGTCGACGGCGCCACCGGCCGCCTGAACGCGAAGATGGATCACTACTACATCCGCACCTTCGACCACATGATCGCCAAGATGACGCGCTACGCCAACTGGGGCGCGGCGCAGATGTACATCGACGGCAAGACCACCAACGTCCTCGGCATCATCGGCCACCCCACCGCCAAGTTCGTCCGCGACTTCCTCATCAACCTCGGCTTCCTCGACGGCACTCGCGGCCTGATCTCCGTCGGCATGCACGTCTGCTACACGTTCTGGAAGTACGCCAAGCTCTGGGAGCTGACCCAGCTCAAACGCCAGGGCAAACCGGTCCCGCTACCAAAGCTGGACGAGGGGGAAGGGCGGTGGGAGCTGCCGTGGGTGAAGGGGTAGCCAGTTTCAATTCCCGGGGCCGGCCCAGCAATACGTCGTCATCTACCGATCGTAGATTAGGAAGCTCAAATTCTTTGAGCTGCTACGATGCTTCAAGCCGTGCCGAAGCTGCAACACGAGATTCGAGATCCGATCCACAACTTCGTGCGCGTTACGGCTGACGAAGTCGCGGCAATCAATTCGCGACCGTTTCAGCGCCTTCGGCACATTCACCAGCTCGCGCTCACATACCTCGTCTACCCGAGCGCAACGCATCGCCGGTTCGAGCACTCCCTGGGCGTCATGGAGCTGGCCGGCCGGGTCTTCGACATCATCACCGACGAACGCAATCGGCATTCTGGCGTACAGGACATCTTCCCCGACCGCGAGACGCTTCTCGCCTGGCGGAAGACCGTCCGTCTCGCGGCGTTGTTTCACGACCTCGGGCATCTGCCGTTTTCCCATGCGGCCGAGGAACAACTCCTTCCCGACGGTAAACACCACGAATGGCTCACGGTTGAGGTTCTACGGTCAGGAGAGATGCGCGACGTTCTGAAGCAAATGATGCCGGCACCCGACCCCGATCAGGTGGCGAAGATCGCAATCGGGCCTGAGAAGTGGGGAAAATGGTTCGGCAAGGCCACCGACTTCAAGGAATGGGACCTCTTGATGACGGAGATCGTCACCGGCGACGCGTTTGGCGTCGATCGCATCGACTACCTCCTTCGCGATTCTCATCACGCCGGCGTGGCTTACGGCCGCTTTGACCACTACCGGCTGATCGACACGCTACGTATCCTTCGGCATCCAACTCTCGACCGGCCGATGATCGGCATCGAGAAAGGCGGCATCCACGCTGCAGAGGCACTCCAGCTCGCGCGTCACTTCATGTTTCTCCAGCTCTACTACCATCACGTCCGACTCGCGTACGATATCCATCTCAGCGAGTTCATGGTGCAGTGGCTGAAGACCTATCCCACGGATGTCGAAGGACACCTGCGCATGACCGACAACGAAGTGCTCTCCGCGATCAACATCGCCGCATCAGACCCGGTATCACCGGGGCACGATCCCGCGCATCGGATCGCTCGTCGCGGCCATTTCAGGAAGGTGTACGAGCGGAACGCACTCGATCAGCGCCTCCGCGCCGACGCGGTGGAATGTGTCGCAAAGGCGTTGCGTGAGCGATTCGGTGACGCCGCCGTTCGCGATCGCCAGATCGCACCGAAGCAGCAGAACGTCGAGTTCCCGATCCTCCTCGACGACGGCAGCATCAGTACGTCAAGCTCGGAATCGACTATCTACGCCGGCTTCAAGGCAGCAGCGGTCGGCGTCGTCTTCGTCGATCCGGAGAAGAAGAATGATGCGATGAAGTGGCTGGCGGACAACAAGAAAACGATCCTTTCGCAACAGATGGATCTAGGAGTATGACAATGAATGACTTGCAACGCTCCGCGATTGTGGCAACGCTCGTGAAGGATTGCCGTGCCGGAAACGGCTTCTGCGGCGAGACGATGGTTCAAAAGTCCGTCTTTGTCATGCAGGAGTTGCTGAAGGTTCCGCTCGGCTTCGATTTTCAGTTGTACATCTACGGCCCCTTCTCGTTCGAGCTTCAGCGCCACCTCGGCTCCATGATGGCCGACGACATGATTGCCGTGCAGCCCACGGAGTACGGCGCGACATTCGAACCCGGCGATCAGATCGGATACCTCGAAACGCACACCGCAAAGACGATCGCCGCCCATCGGAATGCAGTCGAATTCGTAGTGAGGCATCTTGCCGGCCGCGGTGTAAAGCAGCTCGAACGCGTCGCAACCGCGCTTTTCTTCACCGTGACCACCAACGACACATCCGTCGAAGGACGCGCCAAGAAGATCCGCGAGGTGAAACCGCACATCACCGCTGATGAAGCACAGAAAGCGGTCGAGGAAGTTGACCGCTGGCGAAGGGAATTGGCGGCGTAGGGCCAAGTCATTCGTTCGATTCTCACGGGCCTGGTCCGTAGGCAAACTCTGGGAGCTGACCCAGCTCAAACGCCAGGGCAAACCGGTCCCGCTACCAAAGCTGGACGAGGGGGAAGGGCGGTGGGAGTTACCGTGGGTGAAGGGCGGAAATTAGGGCCGGTTCTGCTACGATTTCTTGAGTGCCGATCATCTCTGCGTTCTTCGGGATCATCATTCGCATGTACTTCGACGATCACGCTCCCGCCACATTTCCACGCCGAGTATCACGGTCAGGATGCCATGGTCGATTTTGACGGGAGCATCTTCGAAGGCGAGATCCGTTCGAGTACAGCGCGAAAGCTGATTCGACAGTGGGCACGACAGCATGAAGCTGAACTCGCGGCAAACTGGAAACGCGCGAAAGCGCTGCGGCAACTCGAGAGCATCGCTCCATTGGAGTAAGACATGGTCAAACAATTAGTTCGTGTCGTGAGCGCCGAATACGTCCGTGGACACCAGCTCCGAATCGAGTTTTCAGACGGTGCCGAGAAGATCGTCGACTTTACGCGATGGCTTCACGGCGAGGTCTTCCAAACCCTGACTGACAAGCGTCAGTTCAAACGGTTCTTCATCGCCGGAGGGACGGTCTGCTGGCCAAACGGTGCCGATATCGCTCCAGAGACTCTCCGGTCGGCGGAAGACGCGGCCACGAACGCCGCCTGATCAACCCCTCCAAGCTCATAAAGATCCGATCACCAGTAGATCCATGGACATCATCGGGAGGCTGATTTGCTTCCGGCGTAACGGAATCGGCTTGTCGCGGAAACAAAAATCATTCTGCGATATCGCCATGGCAATACGTCAGAACGAAATTCGTTTTGGCCGGAGCGAGCGTTTGATCGATTCTACGTCCATGGATGTGATTTCGAGGCTTCCCGGCCTCAGCGATAACGTCTCGGTCCTCCCGCGGAAACAAAAATCGTTCTGCGATATCGCCATGGCAATACGTCAGAACAAAATCCCTTTTGGGTTGAGGGCCCTTGAATCGGTCTCGTCATCCATGGATGTGTTCCTGAAGCGGCCTGCCTTCACGCATAACGTCAACTTCTTCCCACGCAGGAGAAAACCGCTCCGCGGTATTGCCATGGCCCTACGTCAAAACAAAATTTGCTTTTGAGTAAGCGACCCTGGCTGCTCAGGGCGGACGGTAAACTACAGGCGATGATCGAGCAGTTGGCTCTACCGGTTCGCGATGACGACGTTCGCGACCTGACGCTGCTCCTGATCGACGCCATCGACTCCGGCGCCTCGGTCGGCTTTCTCGACTCCACGACGCTGGAATCGGCGGAAGCGTGGTGGCGGGAGCGGATCTCGAAAGCGGACGAACGGGCCATTTTTCTCGTCGCTCGGGATGAGAACGGGATCGCCGGCACGGTTCAGATGCTCCCCGCGGGGATGCCGAACCAGCGGCACCGGGCGGACGTCGCCAAGTTGCTCATCCATCGCCGGGCGCGGCGCAAGGGTCTGGGATCGATGTTGATGCAGGAGATCGAACGCCGGGCGCAAGTTGCCGGGTTCACTCTCCTGACGCTCGATACGAAGCGCGGCGATGGCGCGGAATCGCTTTATCGCGGCACGGGATGGATCGAGGTGGGAGTCATTCCGGGATACGCGCTGGATCCGGATGGGACGCCGTGCGATACGGTGGTGTTTTACAAGGCTCTTGCCGCGCGTCACTGAGGATTCTCTGTGTCCTCTGTGTCTCACGTTTTCGGCTTCCTGGCCTCGCGCATCGCCTCCGCCACCTCGACCGGCACATTCCTCTGCTCGAGATCGATCTCCCGGATGCTGATCCCGCCTTCGAATTTCCACTGGTGTTTGGGGCGGTAGACGCCGATGTCGTGGACGCGGGAGCCGGCGACGAAGCGGATGGCGCCGCGGCGGTAGTCGAAGGCGCGGCCGTTGCGGGTGTGGATGGCGGCGTCGATGCGGTAGGTGCCGGCCACGAGGTCGAGGGCCGGCATGATGAAGCGGACCCGCCCGTTGGAGGCGAGCCGTTCCGGCAGCAGCCCTTCCAGGTCTGTGTTCGTGCCGTACACGCAAGTGCCGTCGGCGTGATAGATGCCGATGCCGAAGACGAAGTCGTCCTGCGGGACGCGCACGGCGACGTCCATCTCGACGGCCACCGGGGTACCGGGGCCGAGGGCCACGAGCTCATCGCCGCGGTTGTCAACGAGGGCGACGCGAGAGAGAACCACCTCGCCGGAGCCCCATCGCTCCTCCTCGTTGGGGTCGTCGCGCGGCGCTTCGGGCTTCTTCGTTTCGTCCACAGCCGGGCGCGGCGGAGCGGTCTGCGTCGATGACACCGCCTGCAGATAGGCATCGACGACCCGCACCGGATCGCCGATCGTCTCCGGCTCGCCGTGATCGAGCCAGAGCGCGCGGTCACAGAGGTTGCGCACCTGGTCGAGCTGGTGCGTCACGAAGACGAGGGTGACGCCGCGATACTTCATCTCCTGAATCTTGGCCACGCACTTCGCGGCGAACTCCTCGTCTCCGACCGAAAGCACCTCATCAATCAGCAGCACATCCGGATCGACATGCACGGCCACGGCGAATCCGAGCCGCACGTACATGCCGGAGGAGTAGGTCTTCACCGGCTGATCGATGAAGTCGGGGATGCCGGAGAAGGCGACGATCTGATCGAAGCGGGCGTCGATCTCTTTTCGGGAAAGCCCGAGCATGATGCCGTTGATGTAGATGTTCTCGCGCCCGGTGATCTCGGGATGAAAGCCGGCGCCGAGCTCGATCAGCGCGGCCACGCGGCCATTCACGCGCACGCTTCCGGTGGTCGGCTTGAGGATGCCGGAGATCAGCTTGAGCAGCGTCGACTTCCCTGAGCCGTTGCGGCCGATGATGCCGAACGCCTCGCCGCGGTCGACCGCGAACGACACATCCCGCACCGCCTCCACGCTGGTCTCCGGCGTCAACGCCAGATCGCGCTTGAGCAGCGCGCTCTTGAGCGTGGCGAACTGCGACCCGCGGCCCCACAGACGGTAGGACTTGGAGACGTTGGTCAGGGCGATGGCGTAGTCGGGCAAGGTGGTGATTATGGCAGGGGTCGCGGGGTCTCGCGGTTGCGGGGTCTCGGGTTGCTTGGTTGCTTGGTTGCTTGGTCGCAAAGTGTGGACTGACAACGATAACCAAGCAACTCAGCAACTCTTGCAACTCAGTAACCGCGAGACCGCGCAACCACGAGACCGCGCAACCGCCTATATCGCCTCCGCCAACGTATCCCGCAACCTTCCGAACACCGTGATCCCCATGGCCACGGAGACGAACGCGTAGGCGAGCATCAGCAGCGTGTCGGCGATGCCGGGGAGGTGGCCGAAGAAGAGCACGTCCTGGTAGGAAACGACGAACGGCGTCATGGGGTTGAGGCGGAGGAGGGCGCGGAAGGGACGTGAGGCCACCTTATCGATCAGGTAGAGGATCGGCGTGACGAAGAAGCCGAGCTGCATCAGGTTCGTCAGGATGTCGCGCAGATCGCGGAAGAGGACGGACGCCGAGGCCACGGTCATGGCGATGCCGGCAACGAAGAGGGTTTGCAGGATCATCAGAAACGGCACCAGAAGCATGGTCGCGCTCAGGGTGATGTCGCCATGAAGCGCGAAGCCGGCCGTGGCCACGAGGAGGATCGGCATGGCCAGCGTGAAGTGCACCAGGTGCGAGGCCACCGTCACCAGCGGCAGCGCCTCGGCGGGAAACATCACCTTCTTGATCAGCCCCGCATTCGATGAGATCGACGTCGTTGACTCCAGCACCGCCGCGGAGAAAAACGTCCACGGCAGGATTCCGGAGAAGAGAAACAGCGGATAGGGATGGATGACGTTCGACGGAAAGAAGAAGGTGAAGACCACGGTGTAGACCGTCAACAGCAGGAGCGGATTGGCCAGCGACCAGAAGAATCCGAGGATCGACCCGCGATAACGCGCCTTCAGATCGCGCGCGGTGAGCGCGGCGATGAGCTGGCGGTAGCGGTAGAGGGTTCGGAGGGAATCCACGACTTGAGTCTATCGCTGGTTCTCTGCTCCGCGGGTTGTCGGTTATCGGTTGTCGGTTGTCCTCGCCAGATCCTGCGCGGATAAGGACAACGCGCGAAGCGCAATCAACCGACAACCGACAACGCGGCGAAGCCGCAGACACCGCGCGTAGCGCAGTTATGAGTCCTCGGTCACGATCAGCATCAATGTCGTACCACCGATCTGGAACTCCGACTTATCCTGCAGCTCGACCGGCTCGGTCACCCTGTTGCCGTCGACGAGCGTGCCGTTGGTCGACTTCAGATCCTCCAGGAGAACGACCTGGTCGCGCACCTCGATGGCGGCATGCTGGCGCGAGGCTTCGCTGTCGTTGATGATCAGGTCGGCGCCGGAGCGGCCGATGGTGATGAGCGGCTTCTCGAAGCGGTAAACCGTGCCGGCGTCGGCGCCGGCAATGATTGCGATCGAAAGGCGCCTGCCCGCGGGGAGCTGCGCGGCCGGAACCGGGCCGGTGTCCTCTTTCGGAAGCGGCGCCTGCGCGGTGGTTTCCTCGGGCAGCGGCGTTTGCGTATGGGTCTTGTCGAGGCGCGCGGCGGTGGAGTCACCGAATGCCGGCTCGCGTTTCGGGGCGAAGGCGGGATTGTGGATCTCGAAGATGCTCTGGCACCTGGCGCACTTGATCTTCTTCGACGGCTTCCGCTCGAAGCGCTCTTCGTCGTACTGATACCTCGCGTGACAACTCGTGCACTCGATGATCAACGGCAGACCTCGCGCCTGGGAAGTGGGGCGACGATAGCAGAGCGCTCGGGTCGCGTACAATCCCGCCTCTTCGAAGGAGATTGCATGAAACGACTCCTGATCGCCCTCGTGCTCGCTGCCGCCTGCGAGAAAGCAACGATGATTCAGCCATCCACGCCCGCTCCCGCCAATTCGTTGACGATCGCCCCCGACGTGGCCCAGCGCATGGCCCAGTTGCCGCCGACCGTCATCGACTACGACCATTCCCTTCTCGACGACAACGAGCGGCAGGTCGTGGCCAAACTGATCGAAGCGTCGAAACAGATCGATGAGATCTACTGGCGCCAGGTCTCGGAGAAGAACCCGGCACTGCGCGATCAACTGGCGAAACAGGGCGGCGCGGCCTACGCCTACTTCGTCGCCAACAAAGGTCCATGGGACCGTCTCAAGGGCGACGAGCCGTTCATCGGCACCGAGAAGAAGCCGGCCGGCGCGGCCTTCTATCCGGCGGACATGACCAAGGAAGAATTCGAGAAGTATGTGGCTGCCAATTCTGCGAAGAAAGACGAGCTGCAGGGGCTCTTCACCGTCGTCCGCCGCAATGGCCCGAACCTGGTAGGCATCCCCTATTCGACCGACTACAAGGATTTTCTCGACCAGGCCGCGGCGCACCTCCGCGAAGCCGCCAACATTTCGAACGATGGGGCGCTGAAGCGTTACCTGATGCTGCGCGCCGACGCGTTCAAATCCGGCGACTATCGCGAAAGTGATATGGCCTGGATGGACCTGACCGGCAACATCGAGGTCGTGATCGGACCGTACGAGGTCTACGAGGACAACCTCTTCAACTACAAGGCATCCTTCGAGTCGTTCGTCACCGTGGTCGACAAGCCGGAGAGTGCCAAGCTGGCTGCCTACGCGCATGCACTGCCGGACATGGAGCGCAATCTCCCCGAGCCGGAGCAGTACAAGAACCCCAACCGCGGCAGCGAGTCGCCGATCAAGGTGGTGCAGGAGCTGTACACCGCCGGCGATGCCAGGCGCGGCGTGCAGACCGCGGCCTTCAACCTCCCGAACGATGAGGTGGTGCGCGAGAAGAAGGGATCGAAGAAGGTCCTGCTCAAGAACGTGATGGACGCGAAGTTCCGCCAGAGCGGCAAGCCGATCGCCATGCGCGTGCTCGATCCGTCGCTGACGAGCCTCGTCTCGTTCGACGCCTTCTTCAATCACGTCCTCTTCCACGAGCTTTCCCACGGCCTCGGGCCGGGATTTCTGGCGCAACCGGACGGCAAACGCGTCGAGGTGCGCATCCCGCTCAAGGAGCTCTACTCGACGGTCGAGGAGTGCAAGGCCGACGTTCTCGGAGTCTGGAATCTGCTCTACGCGCAGAAGCACGGCCTGGTGACGGCGTTCGACGAGAAGCAGCTCTTCGTCACCTACGCCGGACTGATGTTCCGCTCCACCCGTTTCGGCGTCGGCGAAGCCCACGGCCGCGGGACCGCCATCCAATGGAACTGGCTGCGCGAGCGCGGAGCGGTGACGCCGACGGCCGGTGGCAAGTACACGGTCGATTTCGCCAAAGCGCGCGACGCCGTCCGCGATCTGGCCACGGAGCTGCTGACCATCGAAGCCACCGGCGACTACGCCCGCGCGAAAACGCTGCTGGACCGCTACGGGAAGGAAACGCCGGAGATGACCACCGTGAACGCGACGCTGAAAGACATCCCTGTCGACATCACGCCGGTGTTTCCGGCGGCGGGGGAGAAGTAGTTTCCATTCAAGCCAGCTTCGCCATCGCCTCTTCCACCTGCTCCGCGGTCGGCATCAGCGGCTCGACGACCTGGCCCTTGAACCAGTCGAACTCGCCTTTCAGCAGGTGCGTGACCAGGCGATAGGCGGCATCGTCGTGGTCGGTGAAGAGATTGTGGAAATTGGCGTCGATGCGCATCCGGGCCTCGCGGCAGAAGACGTCGGCCAGATCGATTGCGTTTTTCTTCTCCTCGCCACCCTTCTTGGCAAGCATCGTGGCGTAGCTGATCGATGCGGCCATGGCGAAGAGGTCGGTGCCGATGTCGACGATGCGGAAGAGCACCATCTGCTTCCGCTCCAGCTTGGCCTGGAACCGCATCATGGCGTGAAAGATGGAGCGGGAGAGATGGCGCGACTCGCGCTCGATGTAGCCCATGTGTCCGGAGAGCTTTCCGAACTCGCCGAACTTCGGGAAGTGCGACCAGCCGATGTAACGCGACGGATACCAGGCCGCGTAGTGCACGCCCGCCTTCGCCGCGGCGCTGAGCTTCTCGCCCATCGGCGTCTCCGGCTGCAGGATCTTGAAGCCGCGCTTCATGTGCGGATCGACCGCTTCGCGGGCGATGAAGAGATGCTGGATCTCGCTCGTTCCCTCGAAGATGCGGTTGATGCGCATGTCGCGCATGATCCGCTCGACCGGGTAGCCCTTCTCGCCGCGGGCCTGCAGGGACTGCGCGGTCTCGTAGCCGCGCCCGCCGCGGATCTGCACGAGGTGATCGCTGATCTGCCACGCCACCTCGGTGTTGAACAACTTGGCCATGGCCGCCTCGAGGCGGAGATCGACGTTGCCGCGGTCCGCAAGGCCGGACGTCAACCAGACGATCGCTTCCATGGCGAACGTGTGCGACGCCATCCAGGCCAGCTTCGCGGCAATCGCTTCATGTTTGCCGATCGGCGCGCCCCACTGCACGCGCTCGTTCGACCAGTCCTTGGCGATGTCGAGCATCTTCCGCCCCGCCGCCGCGCAACCGGCCGGAATGGTCAGGCGTCCGGTGTTCAGCGTGATCAGCGCGAGTTTCAGGCCGAGGCCTTCGCCCCAGAGGAGGTTCTCGTTCGGAACGAAGACGTTGTCGAACTTCAGCAGGCCGTTGCCGATCCCGCGAAGGCCCATGAACTGGCAGCGGTGCTCGATGGAGAAACCGGGTGAATTCGTCTCGACGATGAAAGCAGTGATCTGCTTTTTCTCTTTGCCCTTGACGATCTTCGGCGCCGTCTTCGCCATCACCACGAGGAGCTCGGCTTTCGTGCCGTTGGTACACCAGAGCTTCTCGCCGTTGATGATCCAGCCTTTGCCGTCCGGCGACTTGACCGCGGTCGTCTCCATCTTGGCGGGATCGGAGCCGACGCCGGGCTCGGTCAACGCGAACGCGGAGATGGCCCCCTTGGCCAGCCGCGGGAGGTACTTCTTCTTCTGCTCCTCCGTGCCGAAAAGCTTGAGCGGCTGGGGGACGCCGATCGACTGATGGGCGGAGAGCCAGGCCACGGTCGAGCCGCACCAGGTGGCCACGAGGCCGATGGCGCGGTTGTAGTTGGTCGCGGTGAAGCCGAGGCCGCCGTACTCCTTGGGGATCTTCATGCCCCAGGCGCCGAGCTGGTTCAATCCGTCGAATAGCGAGTAGTCGTATTCGCCCTGCTCATCGATCTTGTCGGCATCGACGTTCTCGGCCAGGAAGCGCTCCAGGCGAAGGAGGAAATCGTCCGCTTCGGCTTTGTCCGCCGCCGGCTGCTCCGGGAACGGATGGATGAGATCGAGGTTGAGTTTGCCGAGGAAGAGATCGCCGACGAACGACGGCTTTTCCCACTCGGTCTCGCGGGCACCTTCGGCGACGTCCATCGCATCGACGGCGCCCTGTGACTTGACTTCGGCCATGGTGAAACTCCTTTGGATGGGGCTGATTACAAAAACGAGGCCGCCCCGGGCAGGCAGGCTTCGTGAAGTATGAATGAACGCTCATTCAGTTGTCAACGGCTACACTCTCCGCCCATGAAGAACGGCACCTCGACAGATCTCGTCATCGCTCCCGAGGTCGAAGCGATCGTCGAAGACCGCAGCATCCTCAGCTCTCCCCGCCCGACCGTCGACCGCGAGCGGCTACAGCACCATCTCCGCGAAGCGCTCAAGCTCCTCCACGTGAAGATGGACGACGAGAACATCGTCGACACGCCGCGGCGCTGGGCCGAGTCGCTCGTCGCGATGACCAGCGGCTACGACTATACGGACACAAAAAAACTGACGACGCTCTTCCGCAAGGCGTGCTCGGCGAGCGACGAGCAGTGCCAGAACCTGGTGGTGATCGGCGGGACCTACAAGACGCTGTGCGCGCACCACATCCTGCCGTTCTTCGGACACTTCATCGTCGGTTACATCCCGGAGCGGATGATCATCGGCGCATCGAAGATCCCGCGCATCGTGGAAGTGCACATGCGCCGGCTGCAATCGCAGGAGCACCTCGCTCACGACGTTGCCGACACGATCGAACAGATCCTGGAGCCGCGCGGCATCGCCGTCTGGATGGGCGGCGTCCACATGTGCATGGTCATGCGCGGGGTGGAGCAGGAGTCATCGTTCATGGAGACCAACGTCCTCCGCGGCGAGTTCCGCGACGACGAGAAGACCCGGGATGAGTTCATGTCGATCGTGAATCGGAGAGGGCAGCGGGGGTAGGGGGTGTTACCGCCTTGGCCGCGACGATGCGGCCTGAGCGGATGGCCGCTTGCAGCGCCGCATGATCTGCGGTCGTTGTATCGGCATAGGCGATGGCGAAGCGCGCCAGCGCCTGGTCGAGCGTGTCGAGCTTCCCGCAATAGCCAGCCAGCGCCGCGGCGTCGCCTGTGCGGGCGTGTGCGTGGGCGAAGACTTCGCCGCAGACACGCGCGTATTCGACGATGGCCGAGCCGCTCAGCTCCTCCGGCTCGATGGATGACTTGTGATCGGCGAGTTGGCGCACGACGTAGTGGTTTCCGTCGATCGTGGTCCAGCCGAGCAGCGGATCGGACGTCATCTGCGTACGCAACTGACCGTCGGCCACGCGCTGGCCGTCGTGCGCGGCAGGCGGCTCTTCGAGATAAGGAGCCCAGCATGAGGGCATCTCCTGCTTGACCTGAAGAAAGAGCGGATCGTTCTCTCCAATCCCGAACATGAGAACGACGTAGTCGCGCGTTCCGACGCTCCCGGTGCCGACGAGTTTCATGGCAACGTCCGCGGCGCGATAAGCGTCGAAGATCAAGCGACGCTCGGGAGCGAGCGTCTCCCGATACGCGGGAAGTGACTCCAGCACACGCTCCGCGTCGCTGCTGGGGAGACGCTGTAGCAGTGGCGGACGGCTGGCGAAGTGGATGACGCCGCTCTCGCGCATAGTGAGCTTTTGCAGGTTCCGGAGCGGCGTGGAGCGCTCGGCTTTCTTGAGAAGGGCGTCGATCGGTCTCGCCTCGAGCTCCCGTCCGACGCGGTGCCGCGCCAGTTCTAGAAATGGGGTGCGTGCAAAACGCGACAGAGCGCCGCGATAGGCCTCCACCAGAGCGACGACCGCATCGCGGCACCCCCGGTCCCTCGTCCCTGATTCGCGGCCGGCCAGGACGAAGCTCGTGGCCAACCGCTTCATGTCCCACTCCCACGGACCGCTGATGGTCTCGTCGAAGTCGTTGACATCGAAGACGATGTTTCCCTCGGCCGACGCAAACGCACCGAGGTTTCGGATGTGCGCATCTCCGCAGAGCTGCACGAGCAGGCCCGTTCGCGGCAAGACCGCAAGATCGCGCGCCATCACCGGCGCGGCGCCGCGGAAGAAGGCGAACGGCGATAGCGCCATCCGCCCGTACTTCAGGGGCAACAGCTCGGCGACGCGGCCGCGGTCCGCGGCCTGGAGCGTATCGATCGGGTCGGCCCGGTCGGACGAAGGCTGCCAGTCGCCTTGCTTAGGACGCGGCAAGCCCGCGCGGAGTGACTTGCCGCGTGCCAGTCGCTCGGTGATAGAGAGATTCGGCTCGCAAAGCATCGACATGCAAACCCCGAGTGGCGATGCCGAAGATTAGATCACGTTGCACGCGGAGTGCCTCGATGGATCGTCAGTGCAACACCAGAGGTGGATCAGCGGCAAATCAAGGCAATCTTCGGTACTCTTTAACTTCACGATGTTCGATCGTGAATCGGAAGGGAGCGTGGGTAGCGGTGGAGTTGGGCGGGCTCAGGGCCGCGCGGCTCCAGGGTTGCTGAGTTGCTTGGTTGCTGTTGAAAACGGACCTCTAATGAAGACGGCCAAAGACACAGTTCGCAAGCTGCTCGACCGTTTGCCTGACGAAGCCACGTTTGAGGACATTCGGTACCAGATCGATTTCCTTAACGACGTCAGTCGAGGAGCTGAAGAGATTGATCGCGGCGAGGGTATTGACCACGAAGAGGTGAAGCACCGGCTGGCGAGATGGTTCTACGAATGGCGGGCTCCTAGCGCGGAACCAATCGCTCAGTCGTTCCAGGTTTTCACGCCGCTATCTGAGGTGCCGTCTGTGTGGCGCGCATTTACCCTGACCGTGTGTGGCTCGTTCGGGGTGATGCCTTCCTCTTGGGTAAACGTCCGACTATAGGTGGAGACCGGCGGATTCTGAAGATCGTGACCGTGACCGAGGGTGAAGTTGTCGTAAATCGTTTCCACCTCCTGGATCTGTTTGCCGCTGTCGGCGTCAACGCTGACCGAAATTGTGCGTGTGAAACCATCGTATGCTGGCGTGATCGTGATTTTCATGATCTCTCCTCAGATCTAGGTGTGACGCCGGCACAACTTTCCCTACCTCACCGCCGTAAATCTCTTCCCCACCTCCCGCACCCTGGCAACATCCTCGGCTCGAGACACCGACAGCGGTGTCGTGCTACGCGCGGCTTCGATGATCGATTCGGCGGTAACCGGCTGCTTCTTCTGCAGGGAGCGGTAGAGGGCGGAGATGACGGCCTGCTCGATCTCGGCGCCGCTGAAGCCGTCCGTGGCGTCGGCGAGGGCGGCCAGGTCGAAGGCGTCGGGGCTCTGTCTGCGGAGGCGGAGGTGGATGGCGAAGATGGACATCCGCTCTTCGCGCGTGGGGAGGTCGACGAAGAAGATCTCGTCGAAGCGGCCTTTGCGGAGGAGCTCCGGCGGAACGTTCATCAGGTCGTTGGCCGCACCGACGACGAAGACTTCGTCCTTCTTTTCCTGCAGCCAGGTCAGGAATGAGCCGAAGAGGCGCTGGGAGAGGCCGCCGTCCGATTCACCGCTGCCGCCATGGGCGAAGGCTTTCTCGATCTCGTCAATCCAGAGAATCACCGGCGCCATGGCCTCGGCCAGCGTCGTCGCTTTACGGAAGTTTTTCTCCGACTCGCCGACATACTTCTCGTACAGCCGCCCGGCGTCGAGCTTCAGCAGCGGCAGACCCCACTCGCGGGCCACGAACTTCGCCGCCAGCGATTTTCCGCAGCCCTGCACCCCGACGAACAGCACTCCCTTCGGTGCGCTGAGGTTGAGCGCGCGCGCCTCGGGGGAAAACCCGACGCGGGCACTCTCGAGCCACTCCTTTAGCCGTGCGAAGCCGCCGATCTCAAAGTTGTTCTCGTCGACGGGGAAAAACTCGAGGATCCCGCCGTGCTCGATCATCTCGCCCTTGCAGCGGACGATGGTATGGATGTCGTCGGCGGACAGCCTGCCGTCTTCGACGATGGCCTGGGCCACGACCTGCCGGGCCTGATTGACCGTCAGCCCCTGCAGCGCCTGGACGAGCCGGAGCGCGTCGTCGCGCGAGAGATCGATCTGCACCCGTTGCCGCGCGCTGATGGAGTCGACGACGGAACGGACGACGTCGCGCAGCTCGGTCACGTCCGGCATCTCCAGCGTGAAGCGGACGGCCAGCGCTTCGAAATCTTGCGGCAGCTCGAGGGGATCGCCGGTGAGGACCAGCGCAGAACGGGTCGACGTCAGCTTCTGGGCGAGCTCCCGCAAGGCACGGCTGACGTTCGGATTCTCGAGATGCCGGGCCATATCTTTCATCAGGTAGATGGCGTCGGTGTTCTCGATCTCGGTGATGTGATGCAGGGCGGCCAGGGGATCCTGCGTGCCGTTGATCGTGGCACCGCGCAGCCGGTTGAAACCGCTCGTCAGCGACCATTCGTAAAACTGCTGCTTGAGATCGTTGGCCACCTCGATCAGCAGCGAGCGCACCCGATCCTCCTCGACCGTCTCGACGCCGATGAGCGAGTGGAACGAGAGCACGAGGCTCTTCAGGTCGTGAACGGACGTGCGGTGCGACATCGGCGCGTCAGTCTAAACCGGTCACGCAGGTGTGGGTGTTTGCGGCAAAAGAAAAGCGCCGCCGATCCTGAATCGGCGGCGCCTTTCAGCGAGGAAGGGGAAGGAACGACTACTGGCTCGAGTGGCGCTTGGACTTCCGCTCGGCCTTCCACTGCTCGAGCTGGGATCGCTGCTCGGGCGTGAGAACATTGAGGACATCGGTGTGCTGCTGCTGGCGTACCGCTTTGAGCTGCGGACGGAGCGCTTCCAACTGCGCCTTCACGTCGGCCGCGCGGGGGTCATTGGCCTTGGTCAACGAGCGGAGCTCCTGGCGCTTGGCCTTCGCGTCGGCGAAGAGCTGGGCATTGGCCTGTTTCGACGTCTGGTGAAGCTGTTTGATCTGCGCTTTCTGCTCATCGGTGAGATTGAGCTTCTGGGCGACCATGCCGCGCAGGGCGCGAGCCTTGCCAGGGCCGAATCCGCTAGCCTGACGCGCCGCCTTGAGCTGCGCCTGCTGCTCGGGCGTGAGCACATTGAGCATCGCCTCACGGCTTGCTTGGCGGGCGGCGCGGATCTGTGGCCGCATCGCCTTCAGCTCCGCCTTCACGTCGGCGGCCGAGGGATCGTTGGCCTGCTTCAGGGTGCGAAACTGCTGCAACTTGGCACGGAAGTCCGCGTTAAGCTGCTTGTTCTGCTCGCGGGAAGCAGTGCGGATATCCTTCAGCTGCTGCTTCTGCGCGTCGGTGAGATTGAGCTTCGAGGCCAACCCTTCCGCGCGGGCGTGGCGGGGGTGGAACTGGCCCGAGTCAGCGGTCTGGGCGAAGGTAATCGCCGCCGTTGCCGTAACCATCAATGCAATGACAAACCTTTTCATGACGTTCAAGTCCTCCGGGGATTGCTTCAGTTCAGTATTACGACGGACCATTCAAGGCGTTGAAAACCGCCCGGCTGCTTTCACGTTGAAACCAGCCGCTTTGCTGCTACCTACACATCAGACTGCCAAGATCGAAAAGTGCGTACGCATTCATGGATAAAAAGAAAGTCTTTTACGAAGTCCGCGTCTTCATCCTGATGTTGCTGGTCATCAGCTCGCTCCGGTCCGCGCTGGCCGACTGGAACGATGTGCCTACCGGGTCGATGAAACCGACTATCGAAGAGGGCGACCGGGTGGTCGTCAACAAGCTGGCCTACGACCTCAAGATCCCGTTCACGATGATCGAGGTGGCGAAATGGAGCGATCCGAAGCACGGCGACATCGTCGTGCTCTTCTCGCCGGCGGACGGCGTGCGGCTCGTCAAGCGGGTGGTCGGGTTGCCGGGCGACAGGATCGAGATGCGCGACAACCAGCTCTTCGTCAATGGCAACGCGGCGGTGGAGAAGCAGGTCGGCCGGCGCGAGGACGACGAGCAGGGAACGTCGTTCATCGTCGAGGAGACGATGTACGGCAAGACGCATGATGTGATGTTCACGCCGCAGATTCCCGCCATGCGCTCCTACGGGCCGCTGGTGGTACCGCCGGGCCGCTATTTCGTCATGGGCGACAACCGCGACAACAGCAACGACAGCCGTTACATCGGCCTGATCGAGCGCCGCCGGATCGTCGGAAAAGCGATGGCCGTGGCGTTCTCACTCGACCGGGAACACTGGTACCGGCCGCGATTGCATCGGTTCTTCAAGGGGATCCAGTAGATCCCATCAGGGGGGCCCATCCTGACGTCTCGCGCCGCGAGACCGTCAGGATCTCCGGTGGCACTTGGCAGGCCGTGAATTGAATACCAGTCAGCGTGGTCTGACCGGAGATCCTGATCCGCCTCGCGGATCAGGATGGGTCCGAGAGCAGCCCATCCCGCAACCCCCGCAGGTAATGCTCCCGCATCAGCGTCTCGAAAATGCGATTCGTCGCCAGGACGCGGAACCGCTCCCCCAGCCGCGCGCGGCGGCGGAGATGGCTCAGCTTCCGTTCATCTGCGAGCGTTCGCGTCTCCAACTCGTGAACGCCGAGGAAGCCGCCCAGCTCGGGGTGCTTGCGGTAGAAAATCGCGCCGGAGCGGCCTACCGTGTACTGCCGCCGGGCAAAGGAATCGACGGTCATGGGGTGGTAGTGGCGGGTGACGGCGCGGCCGTTGTAGCGGATCTTCAGGCCGCGCGCATCGAGGCGGAAGGCCAGCTCGATGTCTTCCCATGCCGCCGCCGGGAAGGTCGTATCGAACGGCGCGTCGCCGAGTACCTCGCGGTCGAGGGAGATGTTCGACGTGTAGAAGAAGTTGAAGGGAACGATCTCGCCGTCCCGGATCAGCTTGTAGCCGAACTGCAGGCCGTAATCGTTGATGTAGTCCATGAAAGCGGTGACGCGCTCGCCCGGCGGCCAGCCGGTGTAGCCCAGACAGGCCATGAGCGGATCATCCTGTGCGTCGTGGTGGATGCGGGCGTGCTCGGCGAGGAATCGCGGCTCCGGCACGGTGTCGTCGCCGATGAAGAGGACATAGCGACCGGCGGCGAGCGACACCCCGTGATTGCGCGCCTCTCCCGGACCGGCGTTGGACTGCGAACGGAACGTCAGCGCGTAATTCTTCGCGCTCCGGTCGCCCATCACGCTCGCTGTGGCATCGCCCGATCCGTCATCGATCACGATGACTTCAAACGCCGGTGCGTCGATCTGCGCATCGAGGGCGTCGAGCACGCCCAGCAGCATCGGCAGGCGCTTGTACGTCGGGATGACGACGGAAAAATAAGGGGCGGGCATCGGGCGGCGGATTGTAGCGCTCAGCGCGGAGCGAAGAGCAGCAGATCGAGGCTGAACGTCACCCGCATGTCCTCGATCTTCCCGATCTCGCGAGGCCGGTAAATGGAGAGGAGGACGTCGTAGACCGCCTCGCGGTCGAGGTCGGACACCGTCGACGCGCAGCGCTGGTCGACTAGCGCGAATCCGTTCGCAAACGTCTCGACGGTTCGCGCGGCCCGGTCGCGGCCGGCGCCGCGCAGTTCGACGAGATCGTCAGGAGCGGGGATGGCCACCAGGAGCCGACCATCGTCGCGCAGGACGCGCCGGAACTCGGTACTGTTCATCCGCGCCGTGATCGAAAGAACCCGCGAGAACGCCGCATCCGGATAGGGGATGAAGCGATCGGCGTTGCCGACGATCCACTGGCACTGGGGATAGCGGCGCGCCGCGGCGTCGATGGCAGGGATGGAGATATCGATGCCGTGCGCCGCGCAGCCGGTTTTTCGCGCCAGCGAGCCGAGGTTAAAACCGTCGCCGCAACCGGCATCGAGGACGGCGTCGTCACCAGTGACGCCGGCCATCTCCGCGATGGCATCGAACAGCGGCGTCGTCACCCCGCGATCGTGCAGTCTCCGCCGTGCCGCCACCGCTTCTTCAGTATCGCCCGGCTGCTTCGATCGCCGTTCCTGCGGCTGGAGCAGATTGACGTAGCCGCTGCGCGCGACATCGAACGAGTGCCCGCGCGGACAGACCAGTCGCCGCTCTTCGCGCGCAAGCGGCTCGTGACAGGTGCGGACGGCGCAGAGGAGGGGTTGCATGGTTGCTGGGTTGCCGGGTTGCTGGGTTGTCGGTGCCAGAAGTTCGGGTCTTCTTTTTCTACGACCCCCGACTCCCGACCCCCGACACCCTACAATCATTCCATGCACCGTTCCACGCGACGCCTCATCGGCCTCGCGGTCGGCCTCGTCCTTTTCCTGGTCGGATCTGCCTTGCTTTATCAGGAGGGGATGGCGCGGCTGGAGGGGACGCATCGGACGTTCTGGGACAGCTTTGAGTGGGCGGGCGAGACTCTGAGCACGACCGGGTACGGGGCGGACAGTCACTGGCGGTCCCCAGCCATGGTCGTCCTCGTGGTGGTGGTGCAGTTCGCCGGCGTCTTCCTGGTCTTTCTCGTCGTTCCGGTTTTCCTCGTCCCGTTCCTGGAAGAGCGCTTCGAGCGGCGCGTGCCGCGCATCGCTCCCAAAATGGCGAACCACGTCGTCGTCTACCGCTACGGGCCGACGGTGGAGACGTTGCTGCAGCGGCTGAAGGCGCACGACGTTCCGTCGCTCGTCGTCGAGACGGATGAGGCCAATGCCCGCGCGGTGCAGGAGCGGCAATTGCCGGTGGTTTTCAGCCGCGCCGAGGAGGATGCGCTCGACATCTGCCGTCTGGCGCAGGCGCGGGCGCTCGTGGCCAATGGCCGTGATGAGGAAAACGCCGCGCTGATTCTCCGGGCGCGGCAGATGGGCTTCCGCGGCGAGATCTTCGCGTTTGTGGAAGAGCCGGCACATCGGAAGCCGATGGAGCTTGCCGGCGCCACGGCGGCTTATACGCCGCGACACATCGTCGCGGCGGCTCTGGCGGCGCACGCCAGCGATCGGATCAGCCCGCGCCTGCCGGGCTCCGAGGATCTGCCATCGGTCGAGCGCCGCGAGATCCGGGTGGCTGCGGCGAGCCCCCTGGCGGGCCTCACCCTGGCCTCCGCGAACCTCGGCGCGGCGAGCGGGGCCATCGTCGTCGGCCAGTGGATTCGCAACCGGCTCCACGCGCGCTGCGACTCCTCGATGATCATCGAGCCGGGCTCGATCCTGGAGATCGCCGGCGACGCCGCGTCGCTCGACCGTGCGACGGCAATGATCGGTACCCGGTTCCTCCGCAGCAGTGGGCCGTATCTCATCGCCGGCTTCGGCGAGGTAGGGAGAAAGGTCCATGAGCTGCTCTGCGACGCGGGTGAAGAGGTGCGCGTCGTCGAGCGGGAAGCGATCGATGGCGTCGACATCGTCGGGAACGTACTCGATCCTTCCGTGCTCGAACGCGCCGCGCTGCCCGAATGCCGCGCCATCGTCCTGGCGCTGAACAGCGACGACGCCACCCTCTTCGCCACCGTCATCGCCCGCGACGCCGCGTCCGACGTGCCGGTGATCGCCCGCGTCAATCATTCGCGCAACATCGAGAACATCTATCGCGCCGGCGCCGACTTTGCCCTCTCCATCAGCGACATCTCCGGCGAGATGCTTTCCGCCCGCCTCCTCGGCCGCGTGGCCCGTTCCCGCGACGAGCACCGTCAGGTCCTGCGCGTGGTCGCCAACGCCCGCCGCCCACTGCGCGACTTGCCGCTACGGCAGCATGGCTGTTCGCTCCTAGCCGTCAAACGGGAAGGCGCATTTCTCCCCCGGATCACCGCCGAAACGTTCGTCGAGCCGGGTGACGAACTGTACATTTGCGGCAGTGCGGAGGCGGTGGGTGGGGTGGCTGAGGTGATGAGGCAGTGATCTTCCTCCATCGAAACGCGCGCCTGTCATAAAACCGCAGCAGCGGCTATGGCCGATCGGCAACTTTCGTCACAACGACATCGTACGTTGCGCCAACGGACGTTACCCGCTCATTCGGTTTGAGCGCAGGCAGCTTTTGATATCTCGCGCTGAATCGGCGATCCACACGCCGGCTTGCCGTATTAAATTCGTAGATCCCGCTGCGGCTCAGAAATGCGTACCCGTCGCGCCCCACGAGTTTTCCTACAACACATGGCATCAATTCGTCGCAGTCGATCGTGCCGTAGCTCGTCGCGTATTGAACATCCAACACAGTGCCGACCGCCGCGGTGAGGAGGGTCTCACCTTCGGGCAAGGTTGGCAGCGGTTTCGACCAAAACGGATTGCTGCGATCCGTCGGGTACATGACTCCGTTGATCAACCCGCTTTCCTCCATCGAAACGCGTGCCACCTCGGTTGCGGTTGTCGTGTCGTAAAGCCGCAGCAGATAAATCGTCTCCCCGCTCCTGTAGTGCATGCATCGAAAATTTCGCCAATTCGACTCGCGGACGATGCCGATATGCAGAGTTCCTTGATCAATGGCTTGGGCAAGGGCCCGCCGGCCACCCTCGATCAGTGGAGGCTTAGTACCACTCAGGAAAACCTGGACCTGTTGCAGGAAATCTTCGATGATCGCGGCATCGTTCTTCGGAAACGGCTTGGGCGTGTATACCGGTTCACCCGGGTGCTGCGTGCGCATATGCGCCTCGAATCGTCCCCGTCCCGCGAAGTCATCAGCGTTGCAGACTTCAGGGTTTGAGGCGAACAAACGAGCGCTTTGACACGCCACAGTCACAAGCAGCGCTATCACTTTGTTCTTCATGGAATACTCCTTAGTAGTCATAAGGTCCACCGCCATGACCCGTACCGTCGTCGCCAGTTGTGTACACGGTCGGGTTGTAGTCAGCCAGTGTTTTGGGCCCGGCAGAAGCAGCGGTATTGCTTATGACCTGTGCGCAGACGTAACCGAATTCGGTACAGTTTAGAGCTTGCCAGGTGCCAGCCGTGCTGTCCAGCCCGCCTCCTTGTAGTGGATCGTGATAGAACACCTCATCCCAGTAGTAGGTCTTGTGGTTGTTCGAGTCGACGGTCATATGCCACGACCCGCCGTAAAGGACTACCGTGTGCGAACCTGACTCCGTGATACAGATGACCGGAACCAGGTTCGACACGGAACTGATCTGACGAGCAAAGTAAAGTGTGTCGGTCGATAACCCTTGATCGAAATAGGCGTCCGAAAAACAATAGCGGACCACACCTCTAACTAAGTCATCTGGGCTAATGCCGTCGATGGTGCCATTCATGAATGTAAACAGCTCATCCTGGCTAACATCAATACCGGCCCAGCGTGCAACCATTTGAACGCATGCTGCTGCACAGTAATAATAGTGCTCCTGAGGAAAGTAAGGGACGTTCGCGTAAAGGCCGCCGCTGTTGGGAGACTCGAAGTAGCAGCCGGTCGTTATCAGAAGGATGGAGGCGACGACTACGGCAATTGTTCGCATGTGAAGCGGAGTGCGATGTTTGAGAGTCATGGCTTTTGATACCTCCGTCGTTATGGATCAACCGGCACTGGTTAAGATACACATTTAAGGCGCTGCGTCAACAAGTTGCGTCACTCATCGATGTGAGCCCTGAACGGAAGAGGACCATTCCTCTACGAGATGAGTCCAATCTCTTTCGGAGGGGCGTCACGAATTGCTGCGATCCGTCGGGTAGACTCCATTGATCAACCCGCCTCCGCTGGGAGCGCGGGCGTCTCGACCGCGCTTGCAACTGGCAGGATGGTGGGTATTCACGCGCGCGCGAGACGCGCGCGGTCCCAGGGGGGTAATACCGGCCCAACCCTTGCTCTGACCAACCCCAGGAGGACGTCATGAACGTCAAATCCCCGACTCGCACGACGATGATGCGGCTGGTTCCGCCGCTGACGGTGTGGGCCATCGGCAGAATTCTCGAAATGCCCGGCGTGAAGGGCAAGGTCATGGAGATCGACGGGCGCGCGAACAAGCAGAAATACGACCTCGGGCGATCGCTCAAACGCGGCGTCAGGAACGCAAGGTCGCACATCACGTTGGTCGCTGTCGGCGCGGCAGCAATCGTCGCCGGCATCGGGTTGATGGCGATGTCGGCGAGAGAGAGTTAGACCCACCTCATTCCGTCAGCGGCCCCTCCGCCCGTCCCTCGATGAACTGTTGGACGATCGGGTTGGCGGACTGCTGGAACTCCTCGGGGGTCCCTTCTTCCACGATGCGGCCCTTGTAAAGCATGCCCACGCGGTCGGCGATCTTGAAGGCCACTTTCATGTCGTGCGTAATGGTCACGGTGGTCGTGTTGAGCGTCCGGTCCATCTCCACGATCAGCTCCGCGATCACGTCGCTGATGACCGGGTCGAGGCCGGTGGTCGGCTCGTCGAAGAGCAGGATCTCCGGCTTCAGCGAGATGGCACGCGCGAAGCCGACCCGGCGGATCATGCCGCCGGAGAGCTCCGAAGGCCGCTTCGAAGCAACCCCGTCGAGGTGGACCATATCGAGACATTCGTCGACGCGCGCCGCAATCTGCTGCTCGCTGAACTTCGTCTGACGCCGAAGGGGGAAGGCGATGTTCTCGAACACCGACATCGAGTCGAAGAGCGCCCCCTCCTGAAACGACATCCCGAATTTGCGCCGGAATTGGTTCAGCGCGACCTCCTTCATCTCATTGATGTCCTGGCCGTCGATGATGATCTGCCCGCGGTCTGGTTTCATCAGGCCGATAATGTGCTTGAGCGTCACGCTCTTGCCGACACCCGATCCCCCCACGATCACCAGCGACTCGCCCCGCTCGACGTCGAACGTCAGGTCATCGAGCACCTTCCTGCCGCCGAGCGTTTTGTCGACGTGGCGGAGGGAGATGATGGGGGTGTCGGTCATGATCTGGTCTCGGGGTCTCGCGGTTGCGGGGTCTCGGGGTTGTATTCGCTTAGAACACCGCGAGACCTCGTAACCGCGAGACCCCGCAACCGCGCTAAAACAGCAGTTTCGTCAAAAAGAAATCACTCAACAGCACGATCAGCGACGCGCTCACCACCGCGGCGGTCGTGGCCCGGCCTACTCCCTCCGCTCCGCCGCTGGTGTAGTAGCCGCGCACGCAGCCGGTGAGGGTCAGGATCAGTCCGAAGGCAGCCGCCTTGATCAGGCCGCTCCAGACATCGTTCATGTGCAGAAATTGATACGTGTTCTGTTCGTACACCACCGGGTTGGCCCCCATCATCTTCACGCCGACGAGGTAACCGCCGCCGACGCCGAGCGCATCGCCGAGGATGGTAAGCAGAGGAAGCATCACGATGCCGGCGATCACACGGGGGACGAACAGGTACTGAACGGGATCGGTGGCCAGCGCCTGCAGCGCATCGAGCTGCTCGGTAACGCGCATCGTCCCGATCTCGGCGGCCATCGACGACCCCACACGGCCAGTCACCATCAGCGCCACCAGCACTGGCGAGAGCTCGCGCAGCATCGCCAGCGCCACGACGCTGCCGACGAAGTTTTCCGCGTGGACGCGGTGAAAGCCGTTGTACGTTTGCAGCGCCATCACCATCCCGGTGAACATCGTCGTCAGGAAGACCACGGGGATGGAGTCGACGCCGACGCGGACCATCTGCCGCAACCACTCCCACCCTTCGAACGGCGGGCGGAAGGTCCAGAGGATGGTCCGCCATAGCATGGCGAACCAGAGGCCGGTCTGCTCGAAGAGGCGGATGAAAACGCGGCCGACCCGTTCCAGAAGGTTCATTCGGCGAACCGTGAGCGTACTCGAAACGTGCCATGGCCGCGATAGAGACGAGGGACACGTGCGCTGATCCGGCAGAAGACTTCGTACGAGATGGTCTGCGACCTTTCCCCCAGCTCCTCGGCAGTAATGCCATCGCCGAGGAGCACGACCTCGTCGCCGGCAACGGCGTCAGGGATATCCGTGACATCGATCGTAACGAGATCCATCGATACCCGCCCGACCACCGGCGCGCGCTGTCCCCGCACCAGAACGTCGGCATTATTTGAGAGCAGGCGGCTATAGCCATCGGCATAACCAACCGGCAACGTGGCAATGCGGCTGGGCCGCGCGGTATGGAACGTCGCTCCATAACCAACGGCGTGACCGGCAGGCAGCTCCTTGAGCCTCATGATCTCCGTGCGCCAGCGGAGCACCGGCTCGATCACCCCGGCCGCGGTTTCGATCCGGCGCGGTCCGTAGAGGGCGAGGCCGACGCGTGCAAAGTCACCGGGCCGCACCAGGCCGCGCAGCGTGGCCGAGGAATTGGCAAAGTGATGGAGCGGCGCCTCGATGCCGTGCTCGCGGAGCGTCGCCAGCATCCGGTCATAGTTGGCGATCTGCATTTCCGTGAAGGGATCGGTTGCGTCGTCGGCGTTGGCTAAATGCGTGTAAATGCCGTCGAGACGGAGGCGCGGTGTGGCGCGGATCATCGCCATCACGCCCGGCAGCTCGCTGTCGACCACCCCCATCCGTCCCATACCGGTGTCGAGCTTGAGATGGATGCTCACCTCGCGCTCACGGGCCACGGCACAGACGGATTCGAGCTCCTCGGGGCCGACGACGCCGATGGCGACGTCATTGTCGAGTGCAATCCCGATCTGCTCCCTCGACAGCGGTCCGAGAACGAGCAGCGGCAGAGCGATCCCGGCACGCCGTAACTCGATCGCTTCCTCGATGAGAGCCAGGGCAATCATGGCCACGCGATCAAGCGTCAACCGCTTGGCCAATTCCACGGCGCCATGCCCCCCGCCGTCTGCTTTCAGTACCGCCACGAGCCGGGCGCCCTCCGGCAATAATCGCGAAATGACCTCAACGTTGTGATCGAAACGAGCAAGATCGACCTCCGCCCAGGTAGGCCGCGACTCACGCTGAGTAGACATGCACGTCCTGCCCGTTCACAGCGCGCGCCCGATCGGACGCCAGGAAGCAGATGACCTCGGCTACCTCCTCCGGCGTCATCGCCGCCGGCGCGCCGCCGCTGGCCGCGGCCCACATGCGCGTATCGACCGACCCCGGACTGACGCTGTTGACGCGGATGCCGTACTGCTTGACCTCCACCGCCAGCGCTTCCGTCATCGCGATCACCGCTGCCTTGCTGGCGCAGTAGGAAACGTAGCCCGGAAACTTCTCCGGCCCGATGACGCCGGAGATGGATGCGACGTTGACGATCGCCCCGCCACGTTTGGCGATCATCGCCGGGAGGGCCCGCCGCGTGGCGAGATAGGTGCCGCGCACGTTGACGGCGAACATCCGGTCCCAATCGTCAGGCGTCACTTCGGCGAGCGGCTTGGGGTCGATCATGCCCGCGCAGTTGATGAGGATGTCGCAGTCGCCGAAACGCGATTCGGTCTCCGCGAACAGCCGCTCGATCGCCTCCGGATCGCTGACATCGCCGTCGACCGCGACCATGTTTTCCCCGGGAAGCGCAGCGGATGCCGAACGCGCAAAGATGGTAACGAGCGCCCCGCGCGCCGCCAGCAACTCCGCGGTGGCACGGCCGATGCCTGTCGAGCCTCCTGTGATGATGGCCGCGCGGCCTTCCAATTCATGGGGAGACATATAATCGGGCGCAGGCTACCCCAAACCGCAGAGATTGAGGAGGGCATATGAATCCAGAAGTGAACAACTGGCTGCAGCTCATTTTCCGATGGGGTCACGTCGTCGCCGGCGTGATGTGGATCGGTCACCTCTGGTTCTTCAACTTCGTCAATGGACCCTTCGCCGGCAAGATGGACGGGCCGACCAAGAAGCTCGTCGTGCCGGAGCTGATGCCGCGCGCTCTCTTCTGGTTCCGCTGGGGCGCGGCCTGGACGTGGATCACCGGTTTCCTGCTCCTCGGCATCATCTACTACCAGACCAAAACCGTGCTCTTCGAGCAGGACCACGTCGGCAATCCGTGGCTCTGGCTGGCTATCGTGCTGATCGCCCTGGCCGTCGGCTTCGTGATCTACAACCTCATCCTGAAGAAGGTCGCGAACGTCACCGTGGCCAGCATCATCAACATGATCCTCTTCGCCGGCGTTTACTGCCTGATGGCCACCGCCGGCCACTTCAGCGGACGCGCTCTCTACATCCACTCCGGCGGCATCTTCGGAACGATGATGGCGCTCAACGTCTGGATGGTGATCTGGCCGTATCAGCAGAAGATCATCCGCGGCGTCAAGGACGGTAACCCCGCCGACGCCGAAACCATCCGCCAGGCCGGCCTGCGCTCGCGCCAGAACACCTACATGTCCGTCCCGCTGATCTTCCTGATGATCAGCAACCACTATCCGACCATCTACGGCGCCGATCGCTGGGTCCGCGACGGCATCCTCGCCGGCGTCATCATCGTCGGCTTCCTCTTCGTGCGCTGGATGTACGCGAAGGCCGCGAAGGTTCAGGGATTCTGATGATGTCGGTTGCTGGGTTGCAAGGTTGCCGGGTTACTCAGCAACTTAGCAACTCAGCAACCTTGTAACCCTCAAATGCGCCTTCTCCAGATCGACGCCTTCACCAGCGAGCCGTTCAAAGGCAATCCCGCCGCTGTCTGCTTCATGGACGGCGCGCGGGATGACCATTGGATGGCCGGTGTCGCGGCGGAGATGAATCTGGCCGAGACGGCCTTTCTCTCGCCGCGCGAGGACGGCTGGTCGCTTCGCTGGTTCACGCCGGCGGTCGAGGTCGATCTCTGCGGGCACGCCACACTGGCCTCGGCGCATGCGATCTGGAGCGAGAACATCAGCGCGGAAGAGACGCTGCGCTTTCACACACGCAGCGGCGTGCTGACGGCCAAGTGGGACGGCGATTTCATCGAGCTCGATTTCCCCGCCAAACGCGAGGAGGCGATCGCTGCTCCCGCCGGTCTGCTGGACGCCCTCGGCACGACCAATGCGACCTATGTCGGCCGCAACCAGTTCGACTACCTCGTCGAGCTGCCGTCGGAAGCCGAGGTGCGGGCGCTCAAGCCGGATCACTCCGTCCTGCGGCAACTGCCGGTGCGGGGGATCATCGTCACCAGCCGCGGAAGCGGCGAGTACGACTTCATCTCCCGATTCTTCGCCCCCGGTTCCGGCATCGACGAAGACCCGGTCACCGGCTCATCGCACTGCTGCCTCACCCCTTACTGGTCGCAAAAGCTAGGCAAGACGGAGATGAATGCCTACCAGGCTTCGCCGCGCGGCGGGGCGATCCGCGTCCGCCTCGACGGCGACCGGGTGAAACTCGCCGGCCGCGCCGTGACGGTGTTGCGCGGCGAGCTGCTGGTGTGATCACCATCGCGCCGGCGGACGATCTCTCGATCGTCCGCGCGCTCATCACGGAATACGCAACCTCCCTCGGCGTCGACCTCTCTTTCCAGAACCTCGATCACGAGTTGTCCACGCTCGATACGTTCTACGAGCAGATTCTCGTCGCACGGGATGACCACGATGTTGCCGGCTGCGTCGCCCTCCGCCGCATCGATGACGAGATCTGCGAGATGAAGCGCCTCTACGTCCGCCCCGGCTTCCGCGGCCACGACCTCGGCCGCCGCCTGGCGGAGCGCATCATCGAAGAGGCACGGCAGCGCGGCTACAAACGCATGCGCCTCGACACCCTGCCGACGATGACCGCCGCCATCCCCCTCTACCGATCGCTCGGCTTCGTCGAGATCGAGCCGTACCGGTTCAACCCGGTAGAGGGGACACGATTCATGGAGCTTGCGCTGTGATACGTAGGTCGGACTCTCTAGTCCGACCGGCGCTTGGGAGAGCGGTGACTGAAAAGCGGATTCCGTCACCGCCCGCGCAAGTACTAGGTCGGACTGGAGAGTCCGACCTACGTTCGCAGGCGCCTTCGGCGCTGCACCCGGATAGAATCCCCTCCCAAATGAACCGACGCAAATTCATCGGTGCCTCCGCCGCCCTCACCGCACTCTGGAGAACGCCGGCGCTCTTCGCCCAGCGCGAGCAGAGCTCGGACACGCCGTCGCCCGCCTCCATCGCCGCGCTGACGCCGATGCGCGATCAGGCTCGGCCGATCACGAACGACGAGCGACGAGCGCGCATCGAGAAGGCCAAGCGGCTGATGGTGCAGCACAAGATCGGCGCGCTCGTTCTGACCGGCGGCACCTCACTGGTCTACTTCGCCGGCATGCGCTGGGGCGGCGGCGAACGGCTCTTCGCCTGCGTCATCCCGGTCAAGGGAGAGCCGTTCTTCGTCTGCCCTGCCTTCGAAGAGGATCGCGCCCGCGAGCAGATTGCTCTCGGCCCGTTCGGAGCGGATCACGCCGACGTCCGTACCTGGAACGAGGACGAAAGCCCTTATGCGCTCGTCGCCCGCGGACTCAAGGATCGCGGCCTCGGCACCAGTGCGATCGGCATCGAAGAGACGACGAAGCTCGTCTGGAGCGACGGCATCGCCTCGGCGGCGCCGCAGGCGAAGGTCATCCTCGGCACCGCCATCACCGCCGGTTGCCGCATGATCAAGGACGCTCACGAGATCGAGCTGATGCAGGTGGCGAACACCGCCACGCTGAAGGTTTACAACGCCGTCTACCAAGCCATTCAGCCCGGCATGACGCAGCATGACGTCTCCAACCTGATCTCGCAGGCCTACCGCCGCGTCGGCTTCCCGGGCGAGGCCAGCGTACAGACCGGCCCGTACACCGCGCTGCCACACGGCTCGTCGACGCCGCAGACCATCAAGGAAGGCACCATCATCATGATCGACGACGGCTGCACCGTCGAAGGCTACCAGTCCGACATCACGCGGACCTTCGTGCTCGGCAAAGCAACAGACAAGATGAACAAGGTCTTCGACATCGTCCGGCGCGCCCAGAACGCGGCGCTCAAAGCCGCGAAGCCCGGCGCCCCGCTCGAATCGATCGACGCCGCGGCCCGCGGTGTCATCATCGACGCCGGGTACGGTCCCGGCTTCAAGTACTTCTCCCATCGCCTCGGCCACGGGATCGGAATTGACGGCCACGAGTGGCCGTACCTGGTGAAGAACAACATGTTCGGATGGGCCCGATCGCTGCGCGCCCAGCCGGGAATGGCTTTCAGCAACGAGCCGGGCATCTACATCCGCGGCGAGTTCGGCGTGCGGCTCGAAGACGACATGCACATCACGGCCGACGGCGCGAAGTTATTCACACCACAGTCCGAGTCGCTCGAAAAGCCGTTCTGAGACGAGGTTACGGAGTAGTGTCACCTTTCGGAGACACTATGAGTGCCCTACTGAAGAAATCTGAGTCCCTCGTAAACAATCCCGAGTCTCATTTTGCGACTCGGAGTCCATTGCATGCGACCCACGAGTCTCGTTTTGCGACTCCGAGTCCCTTGCATGCGACCCACGAGTCTCGTTTTGCGACTCTGAGTTGCTTGCATGCGACCCACGAGTCTCGTTTTGCGACTCCGAGTTGCTTGCATGCGACCCACGAGTCTCGTTTTGCGACTCCGAGTTGCTTGCGTGCGACCCCCGAGTCTCATTTTCTGACTCTGAGTCCCTTGCATGCGACCCCCGAGTCTCATTTTGCGACTCCGAGTCCGTTGCGCGCTACTTCCGAGTCCCTCGAAGGAACCAGCCTCGCGATAAAGTGCGCGGATGACCACCATCCGCGAGATGCTCGAGAACATCGAGCGCGACACGATGGTCGCGCGGGCGGCGCGGAGCGCGGAGACGCGTGGCCGGGACCGCGAGGAGGCGGAAGACGACCTTCGTCCCTCCTATCAGCGCGACCGCGACCGCATCATCCACTGCAAGGCCTTTCGGCGGCTGAAGCACAAGACGCAGGTCTTTCTCGCCCCCGAGGGCGACCACTACCGGACCCGACTCACCCATGTGCTCGAGGTCACGCAGATCGCGCGCACGATCGCGAAGTCGCTGCGGCTGAACGAAGTTCTCACCGAGGCCATCGGGCTCGGTCACGACCTCGGCCACTCCGCATTCGGCCACGCCGGCGAAGCGGCGCTGAACAAGCTCGTCAAAGGCGGCTTCGATCACTACCGGCAATCAGTGCGCGTCGTCGAGGTTCTGGAGAACGATGGGCGCGGACTGAACCTGACCATCGAAGTGCGCGACGGCATCCTCAAACATTCGAAAGGCGAGAAGGGGGAACTGCTACGGCGCCGCCCGAAGTCGCGCGCCCTCACGCTGGAAGGCGACATCGTCCGCATCTCCGACATCATCGCCTACGTGAATCACGATATCGACGACGGCATCCGCGCCGGCGTCTTGACCGAGAGCGACATCCCGAAAGAGATTCGCAAGACGCTCGGGAACAAGGCCGGACAGCGCATCGACCGGATGGTGCGCGACGTCATCGAGGCGACGCTGGCTTGTGAGTACGAATCGATCTCCATGTCCGCCGAGGTGCTCGATGCGCTCGAAGAGCTGCGGACGTACATGTTCCAGAACATGTACCTGACACCGGCCGTGCGCGACGAATTCGTGAAGGCACAGCGGACGCTGACGGCGCTTTTCGAGCACGTCGTGGCGCATCCGGAGGCGTTTCTCCATACGGGCGACGGCGAACCGGTGGAGAGGCTGGCCATCGACTTCATCGCAGGCATGACCGACCGCTACGCCATCAACCTGTACGAGCGGCTCTTCGTCCCGAAGGCGTGGGTTTGAAGCCGCGCGCCGTCATCTTCGACATGGACGGTTTGCTGCTCGACAGCGAGCCTCTCTACCGCGTGACGTGGCAGACCGCGGCCGCGGAGCTGGGCTGTCCGATCGACGACGAGTTCTACGCGCGCTTCGTCGGACGCGGCAACGACGAAACGGAGCGTCTGCTGATCGATCGCTTCGGCGATGCCCTGCCGCTCGATGAGTTTCGCGTGCGCTGGCGCCGCGACTGGGACGAGCGCCTGGCGCGCGCGCCGCTCCCGCGCAAGCCGGGAGCGATGGAGCTGCTCGATCTTCTCGATGCGCTGGCAATTCCCAAGGCGCTGGCGACGTCGACTCCGCGCACGACCGCCCTTCGCTGCCTCGGCGAGCTCGCCGCGCGTTTTGACGCCATCGCTTGCGGCGATGAGGTCGAGCACTCGAAGCCGGCGCCCGACCTCTTCCTTTTGACGACGCAACGCCTCGGCATCGCCGCGGACGAGTGCCTGGTGCTCGAAGACTCCGAGGCCGGCGTCCGCGCCGCCTGCGCGGCGGGGATGGAGGTGATCATCGTCCCCGATCTGATCGAGCCATCGGAGGAAATTGCGGCGATGGCAATGCGCGTATGCCGGTCGCTGCACGATGTCTCAGTCATCCTGAGAGGCTGTGCAGGAATCGGGTGATCCGGATTTTACGATCAGGTTGAGTCACGTTGCGTGGATGGCGAGGCTGTGGAGTGAAACTAGCTGCGTAGAAAGCTGATCGGATCTGGTGACGCGAGGGTCAGAACTTGCGTGGGATCAAGCCGTTTCCGCTGTCCGAGCGCCTAACTCAGTCGGTCGGTACTCAGTCGGTACTCAAGTCAGAGCCCACGAGCGGCGCATGTTGTGGGTGATGGCCAGGAGTAACACGACCGAGCGTGCTTTCTGGATGCCGCGAACGAGGAACTGGTGCAACCCGTGGTTGCGCGCGTGTGCGTTAACCAGTTCGGCGGTGGCACCTCGTTGTTTGTAAATAACTTTCGCTTCCTCGGTATCCATTCGCTTCCGCCACGCAGCCACCGCTGCCGAGTCGGTCGCTCGCACCTCGGTGGCCTTCTTTCCACTGCTACGCGGCTCGCGAATGGGTGCGATCACATCGATGCCGCGTTCGGCAAACTTGTTGATCCCATCGAGGGTTACGCATCCACCATCTTCCAACCACTGGGATGGATTCTTTCCGTGACGCTCGTGAACTTGCTCGGCCAGGGGGACGGCCATTCGGAGATCGGTGCCGTGGTTGTTGACCTCGACCGCGGCGATCACCTTCGTCTTCGTATCGCTGACCAGATGCACGTTCAACGCAGGCCGGAAGCCGCCGTCGGCCATCTTCATGACTCGGGCAGATGGATCCGTGGTTGAGCTACGCGCTTCGGTCTTCTTCTTTCCGTTGTTCGACTTCTTCCGCTGTTTGATCTCAGGTAACTCTGCCAATGCCTCTCGGATGCGCTGCGCCTGATCCTCGGCAGCTCGCGCGCGTGCTGCTTCTCGCCGCCGGTTTCCGGCCGATCCGTCCTGCTCCACCTCTTCTTTGAGATAACGAACTTGCTCCTCTGCGATCGTGCGCAGTTCCTCCAGCCGGTTGCCACTCCGGAACGATCCGGTCCCTGCCGACGCGCGAACTTTCATGCCGTCCTGAGCCACGCGTTCCAAATCGACAAGGCCTTTGTGCATCAACACGGCAACCGTATCCGTGAGCAACTCGTCGAACTTCTGTTCGGAGTTGCTCCGAAAGTCCGACAGCCGGTGGTATCCAGGAGTCACCCCTCCACAGATCCACTGATACCTCGCGTGCATCTCGCACAGACGGGCGATCTCTCGCGCCGAACCGATTCCATCCAGCGTCGCCTGAATCCACAGGGCCATGAGGATCTTCGGATCGATCGGCGGCCTTCCTGGCTCACCCTTCACCGCTTTGACCTGTTCGTAAAACGCGTCCAGATCCAAACCCTCTACGAATCTCCAGACAGCACGAACCTGGTCATTCTCCGGCACCAACCGATCCGGATCCACCACCATCACGCGCACCTGGGAACGATCGGCCTCGGCCAGTCTCACCTTCTGACGCTTAACGCTCATAAGTCATTATAGATCTATGTTTGCAATCGTGCACCTGATTTCTGCACAGACTCTGACGGTGTCGCGCAGCGGCACCCGTCAGGATCTCCGGTGAGACCGCGCTTAATTTTCCTGGGCGACGATTTCCGGCAGTTTCGACCGATCCCTGCTCCTGGCAACGACCTCGCGGTGCCACCGGAGATCCTGACAGGCTCGCTTCGCTCACCGTCAGGATATACGCCCAAAATGAAAACGCCCCGCCGAGGCGGGGCGCTTCGACCGATGCGCGACTTGTAATTACCGCTTCTTTGCGCGCTTCGTGTTCACCGCTTCGCGCAGGTCTTTGCCTGCCTTGAAGCGGACGTTCTTCGATGCGGGAATCGTGATCTTTTCGTTCGTGCGGGGATTGCGGCCTTCGCGCGCTTTCCGTTGCGATACGGCGAAGCTGCCGAGCCCCGGGATGGCGCAGCGCTCACCGCTCTGGCACGTGCTCGAAATGTAGCCTACGAACGCGTCGAACGCGGCCGCGGCTTCCTTTTTGGAAATGCCCGCCTGTTCGGCGATTTCATTGATGACGTCACCCTTGCCTGCCATAGACGATCTCCTCTTACTGATGCGTAAAAACCGGGATGTTTCCTAGGTTTTTCGCAATCTATGAGAACGAAGATGGTTTGTCAACGGAGTTACCGGCGACATTTTTCACTTGCGCACGCGACGCATTTTCAGCGCCGTTCCGGCGCAGAAAATGAAGCCTGTCGAGATATCCGCGGACGACCGAAACGACCTGCGCGTGACTCCACGAAAAGGGGGAAACCGACAGCGCCGCACCGGTATGTGGATGAACCTGCTCGGGAAGCACGAGCGACGGACGCGCCTTCGCTCGCACCCAGCGCAGAAGGTCGAGCGCCGACTGCAGTTCGGCGATCGACGTGGCCCTGGCCACGGCGTGTTCGGCCAGCCAGAGCGTACAGATCAGCCACGGATTTCCCGGCACCGGATCGTCGTCCGCGACCTTGCTCTGGTAGCGGTCGTTTGCATAACGTGCCACACCGCCGATCTCGGTCTGCACCCAAAGCGTCTCGCGGATGGCACGCATCGTCCCTTCTACCATGGCCGTGTCGGGTGCGAAGACGCCGAGGAAAAAGGTGGCGAAGGTCGAGGCATCGACGGTACGGTCGAGCTCCAGCGAATCGCCGTGCAACGTCAACCCGCGCGCAAAACGCCCTTCATCCTCGAGCCAGAGGTGCCGCACCATGGCCTCGCGGATCTCCGCGGCAACCTGCAGGTAATGCATCCGGCGGTCCTGCTCGTTGAACAGATTCGCCAGGTCCGCCGCCGCCTGCAGCGCCGCGCAAACCGCTGACGACGTAAAGGTGAAGACGCCCTGCCGCTCCTCCCACATGTCGAACGACGGCAAGGGGAGGCGCGTCTCCGGATCGCGGAACCGCGCCATGAAGTCAGCCGGCTGCACCACCAGCCGCCGGTAGACGCCGCGGATGAATTCGAGATCGCGCGTCCTGTCCCAGTGCCGCGCCAGAAGCCAGACCACGAGCGCGGTCCCATCCTCCTGAATCGGCAACTGCTTCTTCCCGTCGCGTACCCATGGATTCCATGACGACGCCACCGAGCCATCCGGTGCGTATTTGTGAAGAAAGTAACCATCGTTACTGATCGTGTCGTGTGCGAACTGCAGGAATCGGCGCGCGATCTGATGAAATCCGGCCCGGTCCATGGCATCGGCGACGAAGGATCCGTCGCGCGGCCAGACGTAGGCGTAGTGGTCGTTGTGGCCGACCTCGATGTCGGAATCGGCCGCGGCGACGATCCCTCCCCCGTGGTCGCAATGCGTCTGCACCACCAGCAGCGACCGCCGATACAGATCCAGAATCTCCTCGGGGAGATCGCTGAGGTCCTCGCTCGATTTGTTGACCCACGTGTACCAGAGCGAGGCGGTGCGGGCGATGATCCGGGCCGGCGTCTCCTCGCGCACGTATCGATCGAGCTTCCGCACCTCGCCGTAGCGCGCGCCGGCGCAGATCCAGTAGAACGCCGTCTGGCTGCCGAGCGGCTCGAGATCGACCGGCAGCGCGATCGTCGAATCGACGGCTCCCTGCTGAATGGCGTTCATCGACAGCGTGCCGTCTTCGGCGTCGCGCCACGTCCCTTCGTTGTCATCGATCCCGGCCCGCCCGCACGAATACTCGCTGACGCCGGACCCGGCTTCGGTCGCGCCGCTGACGAGAAAGTACCGCTTCGCTTTGTAGTGGATGATGCTGGCCGAATCGGGATCGAACATGGCTGTATCGGCGTTCGGACTGCCGTAGAGCTCGAAACCGTGGTGAAAGAAAAGCTTCACCTGCCGCGGCTCGCTCCGCAGATTGCGGACGACGATTTTCCGCACATAGACATTGGTCTCGGAGTCGACCACGTCATAGCAGCGGAGGCGAATGCCGAGCTCCTCGTTCACGCAACTGACATCGGTGACGTTGGTCTCGCGCAGATAGGTGAGAGTCCGCAGCCATCGATCGCTCTCAACCCAGGAAAACGCGCCATCCGCGGAGACGCCGAACCGGAAGCGCTCGCCGGCATGATTCTCCAGGCCGACATGCGGAAAGTAGACGTCGGCGATCCGATAAGCGGCGTCAAAGCCGATGACGAGTGAACCGTTGCCGATGAGTAGGTCGCGAGCCAATGGGAGCTGAAGTTTATCCTGACGGTGAGCGCCAGCGAACCCTTGAAACCAATCCTGACGGTGAGCGCCAGCGAACCTGTCAGGATCTCCGGTGATACCGCCCGGATGCAGGTTCAGTCATCGCGGGATGACCGGAGATCCTGACAGGCTCGCTGCGCTCGCCGTCAGGATGACCTGAAGAGTACCTGCGCCGTGAACCCGTCGGTCCCGGCCTCTGGCGTCAGCCGCAGCACGCGGCCCTCCACCCACCGCGCCACATTCGCGTTTACGAACTTCGCTACGTCACCGCGGACGAAGTCGCTTCGCATGCGAAGTACATCGTCGACGACCGCATCGTTCTCTTCCGGTTCCAGCGAGCAGGTCGAATAGACGACCGTCTCCGACGTCAGATCGAGCGCGGAAGCGAGCAGCTCACGTTGCAGAGCGGCGAACGACGCAAGATCCGCCTCCGCCAGCCGCCACTTGAGCTCGGGATTCTTGCGGATCGTGCCTGTGGCGCTGCACGGAGCGTCGAGCACGACGACACGAAACTGCCGCGCAAACGGCGGACGCAGGCCATCGCTGACCACGAGCGCGTCCGACCGGCCGATGAGCGGCCGCAGGCGGCCGATGGAGATGTCGTTGCTGACGACGCGTGCGCCGCGTGCGCGCATCACCAGCGACTTTCCCCCAGGCGCGGCGGCGAGATCGAGAACATCGTCTCCGGCCGCGGCGGCGATATCGGCGATGACGGCGCTCCCTTCATCGAGCACGATCCCCTCGACTTCCGCACTCGATCCAGTCAGTTTCCACATGCCAGGGACGAGCGCGGACGGGGTGGCGCCGGGCGGCGGCAAGTCGCTCATAACGTCGGGAAACGACAGCTCCTGATTCGCCTCGGCGATCTTCGCCGCGCGATCGGCACCGTAGTTCCGGCTCCAGCGATCGATGAGCCATTGCGGGTGTGCCGTTCGGGTGGCCACATCCGCCGGCTCGGGGGCGTTCTTTGAAATCCGGCGGAGGATGGCGTTGACAAAACCACGGGCCCGCAACGGTGCGAGCTGCGCCGTCTCGCCGACAGCAGCGTGCGGTGCTACGTGCATGAACAGCAGTTGCAGCGCGCCGAGACGAAGGATGTCGCGGACCTCCGGCTCAATGGCGCCCTTCGCAAAGGCATCGATCACGAAATCGAGCCGCGAGCGCCACCGGAGCACGCCGAGGACGAGCGTCCGGACGAAGCCGGTGTCGTTGGTCAGAAGTGGTGACGCAAAGGCTGACTCGCGCTCGATGCGGCGGAGGAGTTGGAGGGCTCTGAGTCTCTCGTCCTTCACGGGAGAAGCGCGGCTGCGCCGCCAGGCACAGACAAGAGTGTCTGTGCCACATTTGGACCGCGTTGTCGCTCAACCACTTTCATCTTTGCCACATGGTGGATGCAATGTGGCACAGACACTCTTGTCTGTGCCTCGTGACTCAATCGATGACCTTCTTTGAGTTCAGCACAGAATTTGCGCCAACCGGCCTCTTCCCCGGCCGTTGCACGGTGATCAACCTTAGTGCTGCATCCCCGGTAGCGACGATCACCCCGTCATCGCCACTCGAGAGAATCGTTCCGGGCTCACCGTGACCAGGAGCCGGTGCGATGTCGATGAGCTTCAGATCGCCGGCGAAGACGCCGGGCCATGGATCGAAGGCGCGAAACCTGTCGTAGATCGCTGCGGTCGTCTCGCTCCAGCGGATCGCTCCTTCGCTCTTCTCGATCTTGGGCGCGTAGGTTGCGGCGGCGTGATCCTGAGGGGTTTCGAACGGCGGCGACGCGAGCACGCGCGCCAGCGCCTCGGCGCCAAGGCACGAGAGGCGCGCCGCAAGCGACGGCGTCCGTTCATCGGGACCGATTTCAGTCGTCTCGAACGCCAGCGTCGGACCGTGATCGAGCTCCTCGTCGATGCGCATGACGGTCACGCCGGTGGTGGTCTCGCCATGTTCGATGGCGCGCTGGATCGGCGCCGCGCCTCGATACTTCGGCAGGATCGAGGCGTGCACGTTCAGGAAGCCTTGCGGCGGAATCGCCAGCAGGGTGGCCGGCAGGATCCTTCCGTATGCAACGACGATCCCGGCATCGGCCCGCAACGCGGCGATCGACTCGAGAAACTCAGGGCTGCGGATCTTCGGCGGTTGCGCCAGCGGCAGTCCAAGCTGCCGCGCCTTCACCGCCGCCGCCGGCGCATGCATCTTCATCCCGCGGCCGGCGGGTTTGTCCGGTTGCGCCACGACCAGGGCGATGTCGTGCTCGCGGGCCAGCGCTTCGAGTGCAGGAATCGCGAACTCCGGAGTGCCGAAGAAGATCAGTCGCAAGTTAGCCGGATTGTATGTGGATGACGGGAGTCACGTATGCGTCGCCGTCGTCACCGGCGCCTGATTCTTCAGCTTCTCGGTCGGAGCCGTTGCCGATGCTGGCTGACTCGTGATGTTGTTTCCTTCGGCGCCCTGGCTCGGCTCCGGGGACGCGCCGCGCATGCCGTTGACGGACGGTGTCTGGGCGGATGACGTCGGCGGGTGTCTCATCGCCGGCGGCGCGTTCTGGTAATCGCGAGGGACCTTTTCGCCGCGGCAGGCGCAAAGGAGCAACAGGGTGGCGGCGACGATCGTCATTCGCATTTGCTACGGATGAGGTTCAAGTGATGTGCCATAGAATCGGAACATGCGCAAAACACTGCTCTTCGCCTCCTTAATCATGGCAATTGCCGTGGCCGCTTCGGCTCAGTTGAGCGAAGGCGACCAGCATTGGAATGCACGCGCCGAGGGTCACCAGGGTGGCCGGGCCAAAGCGGCGCAGATCGATGCCGCCATCAGCGCATATCAGAAAGCAGCCGCGAAGGAACCGAACAACATCGAGGCGCGCTGGAAGCTGCTTCGCGCCATCCGCTTCAAAGGCGCCTACGTCGTGTCGACGAGCGACGAAAAGAAGCGAACGTACGCCGCCGGCAAGACGGAAGGCGACGCTGCGATCGCCATCGTCAATCGCGAACTGTCCGCGAAAGGCATCAAGCCGAACGCGCCGGAAAAAGACGTCGCCAGTGCGGCGCGCGCGATCACCGGTGCGGGCCAGGTGTTTTTCTGGGATTCGGTGAACTGGGGTGAGTGGGCGCTCGCCTACGGCAAGATGGCCGCGGTACGGGAAGGGGCCGCCGACCGCATCCGGCGGGAAGCCACGATCGCCATGCTGGTCGATCCGAAGATTGAGGGCGGCGGCCCGCAGCGCGTCCTCGGCAGATTGCATGACGAGACGCCGCGCGTCCCATTCATGACCGGCTGGGCCTCGAGCAAGGAAGCAGTACGCTTTCTCAAGGAGTCATACAAGATCGATCCGGCCAACAAGATCACCCGCGTCTTCCTGGCCGACGCCATGGTCTCGGACGACAGTAAGAACGGCCCCGAAGCCATCCGCATCCTGCGTGAGGTGATCAACTCGCCGAATGATCCCAACTACGAAGTCGAGGACGCGAAGGCGCAGGAGGACGCGAAGGTGTTGCTCCAGCAGTGGGGCGGGTGATGCGGTTGCGCGGTCTCGGGGTTGCGTACGGGGTCTCGGGGTCTCGAGGTTGCGCGGTCTCGCGGTGTGAGATTTCAAGAGCGCCGTTTGACCGCCACCACCGCGCGACCCCGTAACCTCTCTACCTCGCAACCGCGCTAAGGAACTGCGAGTCCCCGTTCGCGTCGACGACGCTCGCGTAGGCCACGCCTGTTCCCGCAATCATGGTGATGTGGACGGCGGTCGTTTCGTCGATTGGCACGCCGAGGGTCTTGTCGATGTCGGCGATCATCCTCGACGCATCCTCGGCCAGTCCCTCTTCGAACGTCTTTCCGATCTGCTGGCCGGTGCGCGTGCGGATGGTGATTCGGAAGGTGGCCGGGATCTTTCCGACGTTGACGATGCCGATGTTGACGCGCCGCTGCGTGCCGCCGGGGATGCCGACGATGGTCAGGTCGGCGTTGTCTCCCGCGGACGCTGAGTCGCGCATCGAGAGCGGCGGATCGACGGAGCCTTGGGCGTTATGCGCCGAGTCGTATGTCTTGAGCCGCGCCACCGGCGGGTGCTGTCCCCGGTATTCGATCCACAGCGTGCCGCTCCCCTCAGGAGCGCCGAAGAGCGAGCGGACAACGTCTTCCCATCGCAGGCTTTGCCCGCCGAGGATCGTGACGGCGCGGTCGATGCGAACGTCGCCGGAGACGTAGCGCAGTCCGAGCGGCATCCGGTCCTTGTACGGGTTGTGTAACGTCAGGTCGCTGCGCCAGTAGGTCGCGTTCGCCCCCGGAAGACTGCCGACAGAGGGAAAGACCACCCGTGAGCGCTCGCCGATCATCCCAAGCTCTTCGAGCGAAGGGATGCGGATACGGCGCAGATAGCCGTTGAGGTCGAGCGTCGGCACCTCGGCCCGGCGGCGCCAGATCTCTATGCCGCGCGTCGAGCGCGCGTAGGTGTAATGGTCGTCGATGTAGGCGGCCACCGCCTGCGCGCGGATGGAGTTGTCGATGCCATCGAAGACGTCGAACTCCTGCGGCGAGTGACGGATCACGAGCGGCGGTCTGGCCCGCTCCAGCGCGCGGATCGTCTCGATCTGATAGTCGCGCGGCGAGAGGATCGGTACCTGGTAGAAGCGCGTCGGGTTGGGGCGATCGCAGAAAAAGTAGAGCGCCGGCTGGTTGGAGAAGTCGAAGATCGGCTGTCCCGGCTTGCTCAGCTCGTCGACGACGCCCTTCACCCCCTCGATCCGGTTCCGGATCTCCTCCGCCGCGGGATCGATCCAGCCGATGCGGCTGACGCGGCCGAGGTAGTGCGTCATGTCGTCGAGCCGCATGTTGGCGAGATCGGGAACCCAGAGAATCACCGCCAGCATCGGCACGATCGTCGCCATCGCCAGGACGATGAAGGCCTGTACGGCGCGGTCGCGTGCCTGCCAGAGGGTGATCGCCGCGCGGCCGAGGAGAACGAGCAGGATCAGGATCATCGGCCCGATCAGGAATGCTGAAAAGTATTGATGCGGGAAATCGGCGCGGCCGAGCGCGCTCCGTTGCGTGAGGATCGCGAAGGCGGTGAGCACGGCCAGCGAAAGATCGAGCGAGTCGGTGCGGCGCGCAATCCTTCGCTGCACGAGCACGATGAGCGCAATACCGATGACAAGGATGTTGAGGATGAAGCGGAACTGATCGGACAGTACAAAGTCAGCCAACGTATGTAGATTGAGGTTCCGGCGAAACGTGGTCGTCAGATCAGGGAAGGGCAACGACCAGACGGCGTCGATGATGCGAGGGATGGCCACGAACGACGTCGTGAAGAAGGCACCGATCGCACCACGTATGCCGAGGTAGATGAGAAACGGCGCCATGCCGAGACCGGCACCCAGCAGGAAAGTCAGCAGGGTTCGGAGGCGCTGGGCCGAACCGCGGGTGAGAGCCAGAATCGCCAGCACGCCGCCGCCAACGGTATAGAGGCCGATATCGAGGCTGTAGAAGAGCGTGACGCCGGCGGCGACGCCGCTGAAGCAAGCCAGCCATCGCGAGTTTCGCCGCAGCGCTCCGATGAGCAGCGCGATGGCGAGGATTTCGAGCAGCGCCCGCTCGTTGTCGACCGTCGTCACCGCTCCGAGCAGGATCGAGAACATCGCCAGCGGGATCGAGTCGAAGATCACCATGCCGAGGTACCAGAGCATGGCCACGGCCACCGAGCCGAGGATCACCGGTCGAAGAAGGACCACGTTCACGCTTCGTCCGAAGAGCTCCATCAGCCAGGTATCGAGCTGTCCGTCTTCGAGCAGCCCGTGCAGGACGAAGACGTCGCGGAACGGCACTTTGCCGCGCAGGAGATCCGACGCCGGCCCCAGCGACTCGCCCCGATGGAAGAGGTCGATCCACTGCGTCAGCGATGCTGTCGAGGCGTAGCTGATGCAGAACAGCAGAAAGGGGAGGATGGCGTAGGCGACGAGATTCCGGACCGCGCGGCCGTCGATCGGCGTGCGCGTACGCAGCGCCAGCGGCAACGCGATCAGCACCATGGCCAGGACGATCGAGATGGCTGTGTTTCCCGGAATGAAGAGCAGCGCCAGGGCCGGGAGGATGACCAGCGGCAGCCCGGCGATGCCGATTCGCTGCAATGCCTCTTCCGTCGTCAGATCGAACGTGAACGCGGCGATCCGGGCCACGAGCAGAAAGACCAGCCAGAAAAGCGCGATGAAGAATGCGATGAAGGCGATCTCAAGAAAGAGCGTCGGGATATGCGCGATCCGCTTTCCGACGGCGATGTAGCGGAAGAGGATCCAGGCCAGCGCTTCGACGGCGATGAGCGCGTGATGCGGGGCCATCTCTTTCTCGAAAAGCCGCCGCACCCAGCGCCTGCGCTGCCAGGCGATGACGGCGCGCAGCAGGAGCTGGGAAACGGCGACGGGGATGAGGACCGGCCAGGCAGGTTTGAACGTCGTCAGGTAGAGAAACGGCGCCAGAAAGAATGGTGTGATGAACAGGATGGAGACGAGGTTGCGCATCCCGTCGCCGGCCACCGCCGCTCGGAGCCGCTCGTTCTCACGCGCCCCCAGCCGGTGGAGCGGGATGGTAGCGGCCGGCGCGACGAGAAAGAAAAGCAGCGCCGTGAGGTAGTCGCGCAGCTTTGACGCATTCTCGACCGTGACCCGCCCCACCGCCACGTGCGCCGTCGGCGGAACGCCGCGCAGCAGAAGCGTGGCCGTGAGAAAGATCCCCGCCGCAAAACAGAAGGCCGCCAGCCAGAGAAGCGACCGGATGACGCCGGCCGCGAGGTCGCTTCGCTCCTGTTCGATCACGCGGGGGGGAGTATAGGGGAGGGGGTGTGGGTCGGTTGTCGGTTATCGATTGTCGGGTTATCGGTTATCGGTTGTCAGAGGTTGTGAGGTCTCGGGTGTTTGTTCGAAGGCAGGCCGAACCGCTGAACAACCGCGAGACCCCGCAACCGCGAGACCCCGCGACCTCCGATAACCGACAACCGACAACCGACAACGGCCTCCCCCACCCCCCACCGGCACGCCTCGTGAACCTTGACCGTTCGTGCCAGAGAGCCTGTTCCCACGCGTACAGAAGCGGCATCGGATCTTCGGCGGTCTCAATGAACGGCAGGAGCATGTCTTCACATGGATCGCCGTCGTCGTCGTGCTGCTGTTCGTCACCGGCTGGATCGGTGCGATTCATACGGCGCTCGAGCAGCAGCGCGAGGTGGTGCGTGAGGCCAAGGCCGCCGGCGTGAAAACGCCTCCTCCTCCTCCGCCGCCGATGCCGTCGCAGCAGATCGTCGCGCAGATCATGCAGCCGGATGCCCCGGCGACCGCCTACATCAATGACGCCATGCTCGGCTTTCTCAACCCGCTGCGCGGCAGCAGCGGAAAGGTGTTCTTCACGACGGCCACGCCGGGATCTTCGATCGCATCCGGCGCTCCGAGCGGCGCGAAGTCGGTATTGACGGGCGGCACATCCGAGAAGGTCGCTTCCGACTTCACGGCACCCGAGCAGCCCGGCGTATACAAGCTGGCCGTCCAGATCGATCAGGCCATGCGCCAGCTCGACAACTTCAGCGTCATCACGCTCGTTCCGTTCTCACAGAAACAGGCCGGTCACATCGGGACGTATTACCTCGGAAGCTGGCCATTCGAGAACGGCGGCACGCCGAAGACCCCCGCCTACGCGAACCCCGCGGGCTTCATCGAGGTGACGCGGGAGAACGTCGATACTCCGATCTCGGCGCACTTCAAACTGCGCGATTTCCTGACAAAGGATCAGCCGAATGTCTGGCCGAAGTACCTGCTGCTGAACCCGAAACTGCTCGACAAGCTCGAACTGACGATTCAGGAGCTGGAAGCGATGGGTCATCCCGTCCACCACGTGCAGATCATGAGCGGCTTCCGTACGCCGGAGTACAACCACGGCGGCGGCAACACGGAGGGACGGGCGAACCTGAGCCGCCACATGTACGGCGATGCCTCGGACATCTTCGTCGACAACGACGGCAACGGTTCGATGGACGACCTCAACGGCGATCACAAGGTCGACGTCCATGACGCCGAAGTGATCCTGCAGGCCGTCGAGCGGGTGGAGAGGAAGAATCCGTCGCTGGTCGGCGGAGTTGGCGTTTATTCCGCATGCTGCGGCCATGGCCCGTTCACGCACATCGACGTGCGCGGCTTTCGCGCGAGATGGCGCGGAACGGGCAATGGGTGACGGGGTTGTCAGTTGTCAGTTAAGAACGGGCTCCCGCAAAAAACAAACCGACAACCGATAACCGACAACCACTTGATGCCAGGAGGTAGCGTGGTCGAACTAGCAAACAATCCAACCACCTGTCCCGAATGCAGCGCGGTGCGCGCGGATCCGTCGCGCGTCTGTCCGGCCTGCGGGGCGCCGCCGGTGCGCGCGGACGATAAGCGCGCGCGGGACAGCGAAGTGCGCACGGAGGATCTCGAGCCCTACGTGGCACTGCGCTACATCGCGCGGCTGTTCAAGGTTCTGGCCATTCTGCTGCTGGTCATCCTGCTCGGCGAGGTGGTCACCGGCGTGATCACGAGCGGTCTGGCCTCGTTCATGACGCTCCTCGTCGAAGCGATGCGCCTGTTCGTGGTGGCCGGCCTGCTATGGGCTGGTGGCGACATCACCATTCTGCTCATCGACGCCGGGCACGATCTCCGCGTCGCCCGAATCCTGCTGGGACGGATCAATGCGGCGATGCATGAGCGGGAGGAGAGGGAGAAGAAGTAGCGGTCCCGCGGTCTCGGGGTTACGCGGTCTCGCGGTGCGTTAACCGCTGGTTGCGTGGTACCGCGACATTTCGTCAACCAAACCGCGAGACCGCGCAACCCCGAGACTCCGAGACCTCACGACAGCGGCACGATCGCGCGGGTCATCATCTCGCGGATCTCCCGGAAGACGTTCTCCGGCGGGATTCCGAGCTCGCGATGGCCGGCGGCGCGTTTGAAGAGACCCTCGGCAGCCTTCTCGTCGAGGATTCGGGAATCGACGGTCCGGCTATTGAGTTCGCAGAACGCGAAGAGCGAAGCGAGCGCCACACGGCGGTTGCCGCCCCGGAAAGGGCTGTTGATGAGGAGTGCGAAGAGGAACGCCGCCAGTTTGTCCGGAAACGTGGAGTAGGCCTCGCGGCCGAGCATCGTCACCTGCGGCCGCTGTACAGCGTTCAGCAGGCCGAACTGCGAGTCGACGACGCCGGGATGGGCCTGGTTGCCGCCGAACTCCGTGCTGACCGCACGATGCAGCTCGACCAGGTCCTGAACGCTGAGATACCGCATCCCGCTGTCAGTCGGTGAGGCGGCGGAAAGCGTTGGGATACTTCTTGACGGCGCGCTTGAAGGCGCTCTCGATGGCTGGATTGGTGAAGGTGATGGCTTCGGCGTCGGCGCGGAAAGCTTTGCCGCTGCTCTTGGGGCTGGAGAGGGCTTTGGCGACGGCTTTGGGAGTGGCTTTGACGCTGGCCGGGGTGCTGCCTCCTTTTTTTGCGGCTTGGCCTTTGGCGGAGGAGCTGCTTTCTTTTTTGCTGCTGGTTTCGCCAGCTTTGACGGCTTTGCCGCCTTTTTCTTTTGAGACGCTTTTGCTGCTGACTTTTTTCCCTGAGGCTTTGGCTTGGGCTGCTTTGGCTTTTGCTTTGTCGCCATCTTTCATTTCCAATCCTCGGCGACACATGCTACGACAGCTAAGTTCCTGAGTCAACGGCGTTTACGCGTACAGACACCGAAGCGTGCCGCGCGCGTACGAGCTAAACGATTGAATTTGCGTGGGTTATAGATTGCACCAATTTATGTGCAATTCATTCGCTAGCTGCCGCCGAAACCGCCCCTCCGGCGCCCGTCTCCTCGAACTCCGGCTTCGGGTCGTACGAGAGGAAATCCTTCGCCTTACCGGTGAGGGTGAAGTTCTCTCGTGCCGCGTCCACGGTCAGAAAGCCCTTGTCGACCAGCCCAAACGCCGGTCCTTCGCCGCCGCCGGCCGGGTGCTTGATCCCTTTGATCGCAGCCACCCCCAGCGACTCCACGGCCATTCGTCGAAACTCCTGCAGGACCCGGATCTCCTGCTCGGTCATTCCTTTGATCAACATGAGGCGTATTGTAAACGCGGTTGCGCGGTCTCGCGGTTGCTGGGTTGCAAGGTTGCTGGGTGGACCAGCGACAGTCAGCGGCGCTCTTAACCAAGCAACTCAGCAACCTTGCAACCGAACACCCCGAGACCCCGCAACCGCGAGACCGCGCAACCCCGCACACGGGAAGCACCAACTTCCCCCAAACGTTCCCCGCCCGTGCCCCAGACAATCTTCCTCCTATCCCCGGCCAACACCTCGGGTGTTCGGGCGAAGCAATTCGTCTCGCCGAACGCGAGCTTCGAGGCGGCGCGGATGTACCGGTCGCCCGAGGGGGTTCCGATCGCCATGGCGTTCGCGTTCATGAGCTCTCTCTACTTTCGCGGCAAGATCGGCTACGCGCTCCACTTCGCCGCCGAAGCGGGCGTCTACATCATCGCCCCCGGCTTCGGCCTGGTGCCGCCGGACTGGCGGATCACAGAGGAGAGGATGAAGAAGATGTCGCGCACACCGGTCGACGTCGCCAAACGCAATTACCGCCAGCCGCTCGAGCGTGACGCGCGCTCACTGGCGGAGACGCTCGCCGCCGATACCCAGATCGTCCTCCTCGGCAGCGTCGCCAGCGGCAAGTACGTCGACATCCTATGGCCCGTCTTCCAGCATCGTCTCCGCTTCCCCGCTGCCTTCGCCGGCCTCGGCGACATGTCTCGCGGCGGCCTGATGCTGCGCGCCGTCCGCGCCAATCGCGAGCTCGAATACTGCACGCTCGACGCCCCCCGCCACCGCACCACCGGAGACGGAAAAATCCCCGCGGGTTGGTGACTCTGGCGTGACGGCTGCACAATTCACCGGTCGTGGCTGCCAGGAAACGCTTCGTCATCCCCACCGACAAGACCGACGTCGTGCTGAACTTCGGTGAGCGCGAGGTGCGCCTGACGAATCTTCCGAAGCTGTTCTGGAAGAACCTGAAGATTACCAAACGCGATCTGCTGCAGTACTACGCCGACATCTCACCGTATCTGCTGCCGCATCTGGCCGGTCGGGCCATGGTGATGAAGCGCTACCCCAATGGCGCTGAGGGCGACTTCTTTTATATGAAGCGCGCGCCGGAGCCGCGGCCGGAGTGGATCGACATCTGCCAGATCCCGCATGACGCCGGCATGGTCAATTTCCCGATCGTTCAGGATCTTCCTTCGCTCCTCTGGCTCATCAACCTCGGCTGCATCGATCTCAACCCCTGGTACGCGCAGTGCGACGACTACAACCGCCCCGACGTTCTCCACTTCGATCTCGATCCCGGTCCCGGCGCCGGCTTCGCCATGATTCGTGAAGTGGCCCTGCGCGTGCGCGACATCCTCGATCACCTCGGCATGCCCGCCTTCGCCAAAACAACAGGTTCGAAGGGGATCCATGTTTACATCCCCATCGTCCGCGGCCCGCTACAGAAAGAGGTCTGGACGTTCGCCAAGGCCATCGCCGTCGAGCTGGAGTCGCGCCATCCGAGCATCATCACGGCCGAGTACCGGAAGGTGAAGCGCCCCTACGCGCGCGTCCTCGTCGACTACAACCAGAACGCCTGGGGGCGCACGCTGGCGTCGATCTACTCCGTCCGGCCGACGCCATTCGCCGGCGTCTCGACGCCGGTAACGTGGGAGGAGATCGAGCAAGGAGTCGACATCCAGGATTTCCGCATCGACAACGTCCGCGAACGCGTCGCCGATGTGGGGGATCTGTGGAAACCGGTGGTGGGGAAGAAGAGGTTCGATCTGACGAAGGTGTTCGCGGCACCGGAGAAGAAACCATCCAGGAAGAAGTCCAAATGAGCACCAAAAAAGGCACCGCCCCCGAAATCACATCCGCCGGCTTCCCGAAACTCGACCTCCCCATCAACCCGCCCTACCCGCCGATGGAGGCCAAGCGCGTCGACAAAATCCCCTCCGGCGAAGGCTGGCAGTTCGAGCCGAAGTGGGATGGGTTTCGGGCCATCGTCTTCCGCAGCGACGACGACGTGGTTGTGCAGTCGAAGGCCGGCCAGCCGCTCGGACGCTACTTCCCCGAGGTCGTGGAAGCGATGCGTGAGCTGTGGCAGAAGCAATTCGTGCTCGATGGGGAGATCGTCGTCCCGGTCGGAGGGCGGCTCTCATTCGACCACCTGCTGCAGCGCATTCATCCGGCGGACTCCCGTGTCCGCAGACTGGCCGCGGAGACGCCGGCCCACTACTTCGCCTTCGATCTTCTCGTGATCAATGGGAGATCGATCGCGGAGAAGCCGATCGAAGCGCGCCGCGAACAGCTCGAGCGATTCTTCGTGAGCGTGCCGGAAGGATCGCCGATCCGCCTTTCTCCGGCCACGACGGACCGCAAACTGGCCGGCGACTGGTTCGACAAGTTCGGCAGCGCCGGACTCGATGGCGTGATGGCCAAACGCCTCGGCGAGCCGTACCACTCCGGCGACCGCGAAGGGATGGTCAAGGTCAAGCACCTCAAGACCGCCGACTGCGTCGTCGGCGGCTTCCGCTACGGCGAGGGGACGCGTGAGGTCGGCTCGCTTTTGCTCGGCCTTTATGACGACGAAGGGCGCCTCGTCCACATCGGCCACTCGTCGTCGATCCGGAAAGACGATCGCCACGCGCTTACGAAGAGGCTGGAAGCGCTGGCCGGCGAGAACCCGTTCGAGGTGCGCGTCCCGGGCGGCCCATCGCGATGGGCAACGGAAAAGAGCGGTGAATGGCAGCCGGTACGTCCCGAGCTGGTCTGCGAGGTCGAGTACGACTACTACTCACAAGGCCGCTTCCGCCACGGTTCGAAGTTCCTCCGCTGGCGGCCGGAGAAAGATCCGCGGCAATGCACGATGGATCAGGTGACCGGAACAGATAGCGGAAGCCGGACGAGCGATCTTACGTTGATCGCGCCGTGAGACGATTCCTCCCTCTTCTCTTCCTCTTCGCCGCACACGCGGCATTCGCGCAGAGCGTGCGGATCACCCAGAAGCCAGCGTCGCTGGTCTATGGCGACCTGCCCGTGTCCATTCAGACGGCCGACCCAGTCGTCCGCGTGGCGTTGTTCATCAACGGCGTGAAGTACTCCGAGGGAGCCGGCAAGTTCGTCGTGCTGCCGGTCAAGGTCGGCGAGTACATCCGGCGCCTGCGCATCCGCGCCGTCGGTTACGACGCGCAGGGAAACGTGGCCGGCGAGGACGAGATGGTCGTCAACGATCCGCGACCGCCGTTCCGCGTTCGCCTGCATGCCAATCACAGCGTGCTCGAGGCGAACGTGATCAAGCCGCAGCAAGTCGGCATCACGGCGGTCGATTTCTTCATCGGCGAAGAAAAAGTCGCCGGCATTGCCGCGCCGCCGTACACCGCCGCGTTCGATGCGGCGAAGTATCCGAATGCCGTCTACGCCCGGGTAGTCGCGCACGCGAGCGACGGCAGCGAGGCCAACGACGTTCTCTTTTTCGGCACGAACCCGAGCGAGCAGGTCGACGTCTCCGTCCAGCAGGTGCCGCTGTCCGTGGTCGGCGGTAACCGCGCACCAGGCCTCACCGAGCTGACCCTGCTCGACAACGGTACGCCGAGGCGGATCGAGGCGCTAACACCTGCCTCCGACCAGCCGCTCTACGTCATCCTCCTCATCGACTACTCGGAGTCGATGCTGGAAGAGCTGCCTGTGGTCAAAGCAGCCGCCAAACAGTTCGCACAGCGATTGCTGCGTCCGCAGGACCGCATCGCCGTCGTCGGCTTCAATCAGAAGGAGTTCTGGCTGACGCCGTTCACGAACGATTTCAACGCCGCCGCCGCGTCCGTCGACCGCGTCAAGCCGTCCGGCGAGACGCATCTCTACGACACGGCCATCGAGATGCTGTACGAACTGCAGAAACAGCCCGGCCGCCACGCCCTGGTCGTCCTCACCGACGGCGTCGACCAGGGAAGCCACTTCAAGCTCGAGCACCTCGTGCACTACGCCCGCTACGCCGGCGTCCCGATCTACCCGATCATCAAGAACAAGCTCCTGACCCGCTGGATGCGTTTCGGCGTCGGCTACTTCGAGGCGAAGCGCCTGGCGAACGTCGCCCGCGACACCGGCGCGACCTACTTCATCATCAAAGCGGAGCGCGAGCTGCCGGACGTTTACGCCAAACTGGCGTCCGAGCTGCGCAACCAGTACCAGGTCGTCTTCAACTCCGACCCTTCCGCGGCGGATGAGTGGCACGCGCTGATGATCACCTCGAGCGCGGGGCAGCAGTTGCGGATTCCGAGGGGGTATTTCCCGTAGGGGCCTGAAAATCGGAGTCACGCGAGTACGACTACTTGACCTGAAAACGATGACGTTGGCCTCGAAATCGAAGCGCGTTGCTCGAAATTGAAGCCTCTTCCGCGAAGGTCGCGTCTTTTTCGCCAAGTTCGCGCCCTTTTCGCCAAGTTCGCGCCCTTTTCGCGAAGTTCGCGTCTTTTCCGCGAAATCCGCGCTTCTTTCCGCGAAGTCCGCGCCATTTCCGCCAAGGTCGCGCCTTTTCCGCCAAGTTCGCGTTTTCCCCGCGAAGTCCGCGTTTTTCTCGCCAAGTTCGCGTTTTTTTCGCGAAGTTCGCGTGTTTTTCGCCAAATTCGCGGTTTTGGCGTCGAAAATCAGTCCATCGCCCGTTGCCCTACCCGACCGACCACCGCGTCGTGCAGCGACTGGATGCTGGCGGCGGTGGACTCGATGTCGGGCTGGCGGCCGTGTTTGCGGAGGGCGTCGCTGGTCGTCGGACCGATCGAGGCGAGGAGGGTGCCGTTGAGATCGACCTTCGTGGCGGCGAAGAAGTTGTCGACGGTGGAAGCGCTGGTGAAAGTGACCACATCGATGTCGCGCAGTTCGTCCGCGTTCGCCGCGACGGGGATCGTGCGGTAGGCAACCGCCAGGTGCACCTCCGCGCCGCGGCGGCGCATTTCGTCGATGAATTCGTCGCGCCCCTCGGCGGCACGGATCACGGCGATGCGGACGCCCTTCTGATCGGCGTCGAAGCGCGGGATGAGCGCGGTGGACATGAACTTCTCCGGCACGAGGTCGGGCGCGAGGCCGTGCCCGCGCAGGGCTGCCGCGGTGGTATCGCCAACGCAGGCGATGCGCGCGCCGGCCAGGGCGCGGACATCCTTTCCTTTTGCGAACAGGCGCTCGAAGAAGGCCGACACGCCGTTGACCGAGGTGAAGACCAGCCAGTCGAAGCTGCCGTCGATAGCGGCGTCGAGCGATTCGTACGATTCCGGAGGGGCGATTTCGATCGTCGGGAACTGCACGACGCTGGCACCCGATTCTTCGAAGAGCCTCTTCAGCTCGGAAGCCTGCTCGCGGGCGCGGGTGACGACGATGCGCTTGCCGAAGAGCGGTTTGGTCTCGAACCAGTTGATGACGTCGTGCAGCTTCACCACCTCGCCGACCACGATCAGCGCCGGCGTCGGCAGATTGGCCGCGGCCACACTGGCCTCGATCGTTGCCAGGGTTCCGGTCACCGTCCGCTGATCGCGCGTGGTCGCTTTCGAGATCACGGCAACGGGGCGGTCGGACGAGACACCGTGCTCCGTCAGCTTCCGCGTGATCATCGGCAGGTTGGCGAAACCCATCAGGAAGACGATCGTGCCGTCGAGCTGTGCCAGCGCTTCCCACTTGATTCCGGTCGAAGAGTCCGACTCATGTCCTGTGACGAGCGTGAGCGAAGTGGCGTACGAGCGGTGCGTGACGGGAATGCCGGCGTAAGCCGGGGCGGCGAGCGACGACGAGATGCCGGGGACGATTTCGAAGGCGACGCCGGCGGCAACGAGCTCCTCGGCCTCTTCGCCGCCGCGTCCGAAGACGAATGGATCGCCTCCTTTGAGGCGGACGACGGTCTTCCCCTTCTTCGCTTCGTCGATGAGGAGTTGGTTGATCTTCTCCTGCGGCAGAGCGTGTTTGGAGGCGCGCTTGCCGACGTAAACGACTTCGGCCGTCGCAGGCACCCGGTCGGCGATGGCGTCCGAGACCAGGGCGTCAATGGCGATGAAATCGGCGCGCGCGATGAGCTCCGCGGCGCGAAGCGTGAGGAGGCCGGGATCGCCGGGACCGGCGCCAACGAGAAAGACTTTGCCAATACTCATGACACCAGCTCCATCGCTCCGTGCTCGACCAATTCGGAATGCACTTCATCAATCACGGCATCGGCGTCGCGCCCTTTGCACGTCACGCGAACAGTGCGATCCCCTTCGATCTCGCCGAAAAAAGCACGCAGGGTAATCTCGCCGTCATCGAACGTGGCGTGGACGGCGCAGGCGGAATAGCAGTCGAGGAGTGCGCCGAACTTCTGCAGCACGCCGCGCTCGCAATAAGCCGCCTGGGCGGTCGGGGGGTGATCGATCGATGCGGCGATGGCGCGGGTATCGCCCTCGCGCAGCGTCTCGATGGCGACGATGCCCTGGCCACAGGCAGGGAGCATCTCGGCGATCGAAAAGTACGACGTGATCTCGCTGGAACGGCCGAGGCGGGTCAGGCCGGCGCTGGCGAGGATGGCGCCGTCGTAGAGGCCGGCGCGAAGCTTGTTGATGCGGGTGTCGACGTTGCCGCGGATGTCGTCGATGCGAAGGCCGGGGTAAAGCGCGCGAAGCTGGGCGCGGCGGCGCGGCGCGCTTGTGCCGATGACGGCGCCGTCGGGTAGTGATCCGATCGGCTTCGATTCGAGATTTACCCATGCGTCGCGTGGATCGGCCCGCTCGAGAAACGCGGCCAGGACGAAGTCATCGGGGATCATCGACGGGACGTCCTTGAGGCTGTGCACGGCCATGTCGATGTCGCGGCGAAGGAGCGCTTCTTCCAGCTCCTTCACCCACAGGCCCTTTCCGCCGATCGATGCCAGCGGCACGTCCTGCCGCTTGTCGGCGGTCGTTTTGTACGTGACGACCTCCGGCCGGTAGCCGTTCTCAGCAAGACGTTTGGCGACCTCGTTGGCCTGCCATAGGGCGAGCTGGCTGCCGCGCGTGCCGATGCGGACGGGCCGGCTCATCGCAGTCCGAAAATCTTTCGAATGGTTTTGCGCAACGTCTCACGCTCGGCCGGCTCTTCGGCCTCTTTGAGCTGCAGGATCGGGTAGTGAAGGATCTTGTTCACCATCTGCGTGGTCAGCTGCTCGATGGCGGCGCGCTGTTCGGCGTTCATCGGCCCGATCTTGCGCAGGCATTTCTCCAGCTCGGCGGTGCGGATCGTCTCCAGCCGCGCCTGCAGCTCGACGATCGTAGGCACGGCATCCTGGGCAACGAGACGGCGGCGGAAGGCATCGACCTCCCGATCGACGATTTGTTCGGCTTCTCCCGCTTTCTGCAGCCGCAGCTCGCGGTTCGTGTCGGCGACGTGCTGGAGGTCGTCGATGTTGTAGAGATAGGCGCCGTCGATGTCCGCGATGGCCGGCTCGATGTTGCGCGGCACGCAGAGGTCGATGAGGAAGAGATTGCGCCGCCTGCGCGTGGCCAGGGCGCGATGCACGTGCTCGCTCTCGACCACGAAATGCGGCGCGGCGGTCGAGGCGATGACGATGTCACACGTGGCCAGGTACGGCTCGATCCCTTCGAATTTCACCGCCTGTCCGTGAAAGCGCTCCGCCAGCTCGACGGCGCGGTCGTACGAGCGGTTGGCGACGAAGATCTGCTCGAGGCCGAAGGCGGAGAGATGCTCGGCCGTCAGCTCGCCCATTTCACCCGCGCCGAGGAGGAGGACCTGCAGGCCGTGGAGATCGCCGAAGATCTTCTTGGCCAGCTCCACCGCCGCATACGGCACGGAGACGGCGTGTTCGCCGATGCCGGTGTCGGTGCGCACGCGTTTGGCGACGCGCATGGTCTGATCGAAGACCTGCGACAGGAGCGAATCGAGCGTGCCGCACTCGCGGCTGGCCAGAAAGGCGGCGCGCACCTGCCCGCCGATCTGCGGCTCACCGACGATCATCGAGTCGAGGCCGGAAGCGACGCGAAAGAGGTGCTTGAGCACGTCGCCGTGCCGAAGGATGTAGACGTGTTTCTCCAGCTCCGCTCGTGCCGTGCCGGCGCGTCGGGTCAGCCAGTCGACGATCGGCTCGATGACGTCTTCGCGTGTCGCGGAAACGATCGCTTCGACGCGGTTGCAAGTGGAGAGGACGGCGGCGCCGTCGATGCCATCGAGCGCGCGTAGCTCATCGAGCGTCTCCGGCATCCTCGCCGGCGCCACGCTGAGCCGCTCGCGCACGTCGACCGGCGCGGTACGGTGATTCACGCCGACAGCGATCAGCGGCATGTCGACCTCGGGGTCTCACGCATGATGAATCCCCAATATCGCCACGATGATGGCTACAAAGGCGCAGGCACCGATGATGGCCGTGCGCCGCGTCCGGTAGGTGTCATTCACGTAGGCCTGCAGAACGACGGCGAACAACACCCAGGCCACGACCGCGCCGACCTGCTTGACGCGTAGGTCCATCAGCTCGGCCGACGTACGGTAGGACCAGAGAATCCCGGCCAGAATACCGAGCGTGTAGACGCTGAATCCAATCGAGAGTGCCCGATAGCTGACGGTCTTGCAGACGTTGAGGCTGGGGATCCAATCCCACAGCGCGCCGCGCTGTTTCGACTTCAGTGCCCGGTCCTGTGCCCAGGCCAGGCCTCCGAAGGCCAGGCCGATCAGCAATCCGGCCACGCCGGTCGTCGTCAGGAGGATGTGCGTGATGAAGAGGCGCGAAATGGCGGCCGGGCTCTTTACGAATGGCTCGCGCACGAGCGCCGAAACCGTCAGCAGCATCAACACCAGCGGGTAGACAAAGAACGACGCCGCGTGAACCCGATAGCGGATGAAGAGCGCCAGTTCGGCCGCGAAGATCATCCAGGCCATGAAGCCGGCCGCCTCCGGAAGGTTCGTCAGCGGAGGATGGTGCGTCCGGACGCAGATCGTTCCGATCCACACCGTGTGCGCCGCAAAGCCGGCGATCATCAGGCCGAGGGCGATGTGCTGGGGCCTCTTCTCACGCGTGAAGAGCGTCGCCAGCGCCACGATGGTTCCGGCGGCGTAGAGGACAAGCGCGGCGTAAAGAGTGAGGTTCGGGCTCATGTCAGCTCGGCGTCAGCTTCTTGCAATAGATGACTTTATCGTCTTCGATCCGGTAAAAATCCTTGATTCGCGAGATCTCGTCGTATCCGCTGCGTTCGTAGAACCGCAGAGTCGGCGTATAGCTTTCCTTCGACGACGTCTCGATAAGGAGCATGCGCCCGCGTTGCCGCCGGACCTCGTTCTCGACGAAGCGGAGCAGCAGTTGGCCGATGCCCTGTCCCTGCTGCTTGGGATCGACGGCGATCCAGTACAGGTCGAATACCCGGTCCGTGTGGGGGGTGGGGCCGTAGCAGACGTAGCCCTGCACGAGCTTTTTCGGCCCGCTGTCGGGGTCCTCGAGGACGTGGACGATGTACTCGCCCTTTTCGGGGTGTTCCTGGGCGGAATCGACCAGATCCATGGCCCCGCGCACTTCGTCTTCCGTGAAGCGCGCGGTGGCGACGAGGATCTCGTGAATGCGCCGTCGGTCGCGCAGCTCGGCAGGACGGATTTTCATGAGCGCTGTCGTGTGGCCATTGGGATCCTGACGGGCGGCATGATAAGCGCGTTCGGTTTGCTCTCGGCGATTCACTGTTGGTTCCGTTTCCGATTGCAGACAGTACGGAAACTGCGCGAAACGGGACGTTGGCGATGTCACGCCGCAATGTGTCGTCGATCACACGACGGGTTGGATCGCGCCCTGGGAGTCTGCGCGGCAGAACGATGGAGCGAAGAAGGTGGCCGAGCCCTTGGGCAACCAGCGCAGCCGGCCGTGCCGGCCTCAACTGACCTTGGCCGGCTCCAACAACTCCGTGGCCGCATACGCCTCGAAGAGGTGAAGGGCGTCCCGCGGAATCCAGGCGGTAAGGATCATGGCCCGGTCGGTTACGCGTTGCTCATAAACTTGTGCAACGTCATGCAGTTTGGCGATCACGCGCGCATCGTTGTGCGGGATCTCGAGCTGGATGACCTCGCCGTTCTCGAGCTCGCGCTCGCGAATGATGTCGATGAGCCGGTCGATGTTGCGGCCGGTAAGTGCGGAGATGGTCGCGCGGTTTTTCGCGAGGCTCCGCAACCCTTCTTCCGTCAGATCCGCCTTGTTGTACACCTCGATCACCCGATCCATCTGAACGCCGAGGTCGCGCAGCACCTCCTCGCCGACAGCTCGCTGGTCTTCGAACTGCGGGTGGCTGGAGTCGATGACGTGCATAACGAGATCGGCGGCCACCGCCTCTTCCATCGTCGAGCGGAAGGAGGCAACGAGGTGGTGTGGGAGCTTGCGGATGAAACCGACCGTGTCGATGATCACCGTTTCGCGCGGCATTTCGAAGACGGCGCGCGCCGACTTGGCGTCGAGAGTGGCGAACAGTTTGTCGGCCATTTCCGCCGAGCCGCTGGTGAGGCGATTGAAGAGCGTTGACTTGCCGGCATTGGTATAGCCGACCAGGGCCACCGAGAAGACGGCGCTGCGCGCCTTGCGCTGCGTCTCGCGCGTCCGCTCGATCTTCGTCAGCTCCTCTTTCAGCCGTGCGATGCGGTTGCGGATGATGCGGCGGTCGAGCTCGAGCTGCGTTTCGCCGACGCCGCGCGTCCCGATTCCGCCCGCCTGACGCTCGAGGTGCGTCCATGCCCTCGTCAGGCGCGGCAGCATGTACTCGAGCTGCGCCAGCTCCACCTGCGTACGCGCTTCGCGGCTGCGCGCGCGTCCGGCGAAAATGTCCAGAATGAGTCCGCTCCGGTCGATCACCTTGACCTCGGTGATCTTTTCGAGGTTGCGCGCCTGGGCCGGAGAGAGGTCGTCATCGAAGACGATCAGCTTCGCGCCCGTCTTCGCCACCAGTGATTTGATCTGCTCGGCCTTGCCGCTGCCGACGTACGTGGCGGGATCGGGACGTGGCCGTTTCGCGAAAACACGGTCGACGACGGTGCCGCCGGCGGTCTCGATCAGTTTTTCCAGCTCGGCGAGGTGTTCTTCGGCGACGCCGCGGGTGAGGTCAGGAAGGATCAGAGCAACTGCGATGACGTTTTCGGGCACGTTTGTCTTGGGATTCGAATGATACGAGTCTTTCCCTGAAAATGAAAAGGCGCCGCACGTGCGGCGCCCTTTCGTTCGTTCGTAAATGGATCAGGCGTGCTTGTCGAAGAACGTCCACTCACCGAGCGGCAGACCGTTCTTGAGATTCTGCGCCTGGAGGTAGCCGTCGATCGCCGCGACGATCGATACGAGACCGGCCACGGTGCCACAGGTCAGGAACAGACCGAGTACCCAGGCGATGACCGCCACGATCCCCTTCATCTTCTGTCCGATCATGAAGTAGCCGAGACAACCGGCCACGATGAGATTCAGAACGGCGATGAGAACAGGGTCTTTCGGCGGCTGCTGGGGATAGATGATGTTGCCACCCGGAGCAGCCGGCGTGCCGCCATCCGGGGACGGTGGTGGAGGAGGTGGTGGTGTGTAGGAACCGGAACCGCCAGGCGTGTCCATCGAGATCTCCTTTGATTACATCTTCTCTGCGAAGTCGGTAAGGACTGGGATGCGGAAGCGCTCGCCCTTGACCGCTTTCATGATGCAGATGATCGAAAGCGCCAGGAAGCCGAGCCAGACGACGCAGAAGATCACAGCCAATCCGCATCCGAGGAACGGGATACGGACGAAAATCAGCATGATCCTGACGATGAAGACGATGACTTCCAAGCCGAACAGCGCCGTGCCGTTCTTCGCGTGCCACTGAACCTCGGGGTCGTCTTTCTTCGCCAGCAGCGGGATGAGGCAGAGGATGCCGAGATACGACAGCACCAGCATGATGGTCCGGTCGCTGTTTGGAGCGGCGCCACCCGGAGGAGGAGGTGGTGGCGGAGGCGGAGTGTAACTTCCCCCTGGAGGAGGCGGCGGTGGGGGCGGAGGCGGTGTGTACGAAGTAGGTGTCTCGCTCATGGCTTCTCCTCTGGTTGACGAATTGTAGGTTCGCCGCGATTCTAACGACTTTCCGCAAGCGCGGTTAAACGTTTTTCGGCGGCCATGAGAGGAAACACGCAGAGTGCAATCGAGAGTGTGACCGCAATCACCAGCGGGATGAGATCGACGGCCAGCGCTTCGCTTTCCAGTCCGAAGAATCGCGAGAAGAAGTATCGGGTGACCGGCTTGGTCATCAACATCATCACGCCGCCGACGTACGCAAGCGCCGCGGCCATGTAGGCAAAGCCGCCGAGCGAGAGGCCGACCTGCAGCGGATTCTCGGCCGCGAAGTCCGGCGACAGCGCGCCCAGGCCCACTCCCATACTCACCAGCGTCACACCGAGCATCGACGCCCCGAAAAGCGTGAAGGTCCAGACCACGCGGTTGGCATCGAGCAGCACGTCCGCAAACACCGTGAGCAGGATCGAGAGGATCGTCAGCGGCGCGCCGTAAACGAGCACTTTGACGATGAGCAACTGCCGGTAGGACACCGGCGCGCTCTGCAATATCCAGAAGGCCTTCCCCTCGGATGAGATGGACGGATAGGCGAAGCGGAGACAGATCGCGGCCACCACGAAGCCGGCCATACCGAGGTTCGCGTAAGCGACGATCGTGGCGCGGGCGTCGCCGCCGAGAGGCAGCATGCGGATGTTGTAGAGGTAAAGAAAGACGAGCGCGAGCATCAAGAACAACTGCGACCACTGCGCGACGTCGCGGGTCAGCGTTCGCACTTCCTTGCCGATCATCGCTCGCGTCGGCGGGGAGAAGGGGATGAGCAGACGATCGGCGATGCGCGTCACACCACTCGCGCCAAGCGCGGCCGGAGCCATACTCTCGCGGGCTCGGACGAAGGCTGTGAAGTAGATGCGCCGCGCCACGAAAACGAAGATCGCGAACAGCGCCAGAGCGGTCACGGCGATCTTCGCCGGCAACACGGATGCCGGCCGCCCCTCCGCCATCGCCACCATCGAATCGGCCAGGGCCGTGCCGGGGTAGCGGTCGAGCGAGGGTAGCTCGATCGAGCGGAGCACGCGCGTCACGTCGTCGGTGTTGATGCTGGCGAAGAGCCGCTCCGGGCGGCTCATGCGAAAGCCAACGACCGCGACGGTCAGGACCAGGATGGCGATCGTAGCCACGATCTGACTCACGCGCTGAATCGGAAAAAAGCGGACGAGAACGATGATGACCAGCGCACCCAACGTCACCGGAATGGCCAGCAGCAGCGCCAGATTCACGAGCGCGATCGGATAGAGCCGCACCGGCGTGTGGTAGCGCCGCGCGAAGGCGACGAACATCGGCGCGATGAAGATGTAGATCATCGTGGCGCTCTGCGCGAACGTCTTCCCCCATCGCGCCACGACCAGATGCGTCTTCGACAGCGGCGCCGCGTGATACGTGTCGAGATCCAAGTCGCTGAAAAACGCGCCGATCACCGCGGTCATCGCTGACGAGAAAAGCATGACCAGGGCAGCCAGGAAGATGAGCGCCAGAAGATTGCGCAACAGCCCGAGCGCGAGAAACGGCGAGGCCTCCTCCACCTTCGCCATCGCCGCGAAGAGCCGCCGGAAGAGGGCAAAGTCACCGTAGAGAAACAACGCAAACAGCGTTACGACGATCGAGGTGCGCGTGATCGTCGCCGCATTGAAGGGGCGGAGTTTGGAGGCGGTGATGCGGAGGGGCCAGAGCATGGTAGCGAGGTTACGCGGTTGCTTGGTTGCTGAGTTGCTTGGTTGACAGATTACCTACACGATGAAGTTCAGCAACCCTGCAACTCAGCAACCAAGCAACCACCGCACGACCCCGCGACCCATCACACGATCCCCTTCACCTCATCAAACCACTTCATCGCGCTCTCCTGCCGCGACGCTCTGGCACGCGAACGTTCAATTCCCAGCTCGATCAGTCTCTCGATCAACCTCGGGTACTTGAGCTCGGTCGCTTCCCATAGCTTCGGGTACATGGAGATGTTCGTGAAGCCGGGGATGGTGTTGATCTCGTTGACGTACAGCCGGTTCTTGCCGCGCTCGAGGAAAAAGTCGACGCGTGCGAAGCCGGCGGCGCCGATCGCTTTGAATGCGGCAATTGCCAGCCGGCGGAACTCCTCGATCTTTTCCTTCGGCAGCTTCACAGGGATGACGAGCTGCGTCTTGTCTTCGACGTACTTGTCCTCGTAATCGTAGAACTCGCGGCCGGCGATGATCTCGCCCGGCAGGCTGGCTTGGGGATCGTCATTGCCGAGGACAGCCACCTCGATCTCACGGGCATCGATCCCGCGCTCCACGAGAGCCTTTTCGTCGAAACGGAACGCTTTCTCGATCGCCGCGGCGAGGTCGTCGTCACTCTTGACTTTCGTTACACCCACCGAAGAGCCGCCGTTCGCGGGCTTCACGAAGTACGGAAGGCGCAGGGCGTTGTTGACGGCGCGCATGATCCGTTCGCGTTCGTTGCGCCAGTCGGTCTCCTGCACCTGAACGAAGTCGACCAGCGGCAGCTTGGCGGCGGCGAAGGCGTATTTCATGTGCCCTTTGTCCATACCGATCGCCGACGCCGTGACGCCGCTGCCGACGTAGGGAAGCCCGAGGATCTCGAGATAGCCCTGCAACGTCCCGTCCTCGCCGTCTGTGCCATGGATCAGGGGAAAGACGCAATCGATGCCGGCATCGCGCGCCCACACCTCCATCGAAAAATCGTCATCGCCGCTGTCGCTCTTGTCGTTGTCGTTCAGGATCCGCGCGCTTCGTTCAGGGGCTATGAAGCGGCCGTCCTTCGCGATACAGAGCGGGACGATCTCGATGCGCGGCTTCGGCGCGGCATGGGCCACCGATCGTGCGGAAAGGATCGATACCTCATGCTCCGCGCTCCGGCCGCCGAAAAGAAGAAGGGTGCGGATGGGCATGGAGGGAGTTTACCGTTTACGCGGTTGCGAGGTCTCGGGGTTGTGGTTGCTGGGTTGCTCGGTTGCTGGGTTGTGAATTTTGAACGTCAAGGGCGCAACCCCGAGACCGCGCAACCCCGCGCGCAATCGCTCTACCGTCACCGCCACAGTCCCCGCTGCACCACATGCCCGAACGATTCCATCAACTGCACGGGGAGCACATTCAGGGCATAGGCCAGCTTGAGAACGACTGTCAGACTCGGCACCTTGTCGCCGCGCTCGACCTGACCGACGTAGGTCGTCGTCAGGCCGGATCGCTCGGCCAGATCCTCCTGCGTCCACGCGTACTCTTTGCGGACACGGCGGACGACTTCTCCGAAGATTGCTGCCTCTTGCGCTCTTGCCACACGTGGAAGTAACAATTGCTACTGACTTCTTGTCCAGTAACCGCAGTTACCTACTGCCATAAGGCGCGCGTATCCTCGGTTCGCCCGGCCGCGGTCAAGGGGGTATCTCCACCACTCGTGGATTTCCGCTTTTCAGACGAGAATCAGGTCGCCCGCGCTCACCGCGATCGTCTCCGCGCCGCTTCGAAGGAGCGCCCGTCCGCTTTCATCGATGCCCTCCCACGTTCCTTCGAGATTCCGCTCTCCGACGATGCATTGGATGCGATCTCCTACTTCATGGATCGAGTAGCCGCGCCACTCCTCGAGCACCGCATCGTGTTCGGGCTTGCGCCCAAGCCGTTGGTCGAGATGCTCGATGAAGGCCTCCGTGGCGACGTCGATCCCATGAAAATCGCGCGGCGAAACGTCGGCGATCGAGGTCGCGTTCGGCCGCAGATCATCCTGTACCGATTCGACGTTGATACCCGTCCCGATCAGCACGAACGCGCGTTCTTCGTTCATCCGTGCCTCGATCAGGATGCCGGCGATCTTTTTCCCGCCGGCGAGGACGTCGTTCGGCCATTTGACGCGCGCATCGATGGCGAAGACGTCGCGCAGATACGACGCCACGATGTTCGCCATCAGCAGTGGCAACAGGGGCAACTCGCTCGCCGGCATGGGCAGAAGCGTAGTCGCGTAAATGCCCTTCCCTGCCGGTGACGACCACTGCCGCGCGTTGCGTCCTCGGCCGGCGAACTGCTCACCGGCGATGATGATGGCCTTCGGCAGCGACTCCTCGTTTTCGATGCACTCGTTCACGATCCGCCGCGCCACAAGATTCGTCGACGCCACACGCGGAATGACCGCGATCGATTCGAGCGTGGCCAGGCGGGAGACGATGCGGCGGGTGTCGATGGTCATGAGTACTCGTTTGCTGCGGAGCTGCGTTCCTCGTTGTCGGTTATCGGTTGTCAGTTATGACGTTCCGGATCGCCAGGTTGCTGACTAACAACCAACCGACAACCGACAACGCGGCGAAGCCGCAGCTATTGATTTTGCAGCAGCTTCTCAATCCTCGCTCGCAGTTCCGCCTGACGCGCCTTCGCACCCTCCACGATGGCCGGCGGGGCGTTCTTCACGAACTGCTCGTTGACCAGCTTGGCATCGAGCGACTCGAGCTCGTGGCGACTCTTTTCCAGCTCACGCTGCGCGCGCTCCTGCTGCTCTTTCGTGACCACCTTCTCCGGAAACTCGATGGCGATGTCAAAGCCTTCGACGACGTCGTGATGCGCTCCCGCCGGCGGCTCACCATTGACGATGACCTCTGTCAGGCGGGCCAGATCGACCAGAACGTAGGCATAGTCTTCAAAGAAGGCCGAATCGCGTCCTTCGCAGCGAACGTAGAGTTTGAAGCGATCCTTGGGGGTGAAGCTCCGCTCCGCCCGGGCGTTGCGCACCGAGGTGATCATTGCCTGGACCGCGCGCACCATCCGCTCCGCCTCGGTGTCCTCGAACATCTCCTCGGCCACGGGATAGAGGGCCACCATGATCGACGGCTCGACGCCGCCGAGCTTCTGCCAGATCTCCTCGGTGATGAAAGGCATGAACGGATGGAGCAGCCGCAACGACCGGTCGAGCACTTCGAGAAGGACGCGTTTGGCGCGCTGCTGGTCGGCCTCGGAGCCGTGCCTCCCAAGGAGCACCGGCTTGACCATCTCGATGTACCAGTCACAGAACTCGTGCCAGAAGAATTGATAGATCGCGTTCGAAGCCTCATCGTACCGGTAGTCGGAGAGCGCCCTGTTGACCGACTTCGTCGTCTCATTGAGGCGCGAGAGGATCCAGCGCTCGATGCTCTTCAACTCGTCGCGGTCGATGGCTTTCGCCGACGACAACCTCGTGTCGATGTGCATCATGGCGAAGCGCGACGCGTTCCAGATCTTGTTCGCGAACGCCGCGTAACCCTGCATCCGCGACTTCGCCAACGGGATGTCGCGGCCTGAAGCGAAGATCGCCAGCGTGAACCGAACGGCGTCGGCACCGAACTCGTCGATGACGTCTAGCGGATCGATCACATTTCCCTTCGTCTTCGACATCTTCTGGCCGTTCTCGTCCCGCACGAGCCCGTTGAGAAACACCTGGCTGAAGGGCGCCTTGCCGGTGAAACGAAGGCCGAACATGATCATCCGCGCCACCCAGAAGAACAGGATGTCGAAACCGGTGATCAGGACGTCGGTCGGATAGAAAATCCGCAGATCCTGGGTGTCGTCCGGCCATCCCATGGTCGAGAACGGCCACAGTCCGGACGAGAACCAGGTGTCGAGGACGTCGGTCTCCTGCGTGAACTCGTTCGATCCGCACTGCGAGCAAGTCGCCGGATCGTCGACGGAGACCGTCAGGTGACCGTTGGCGCAGTAGAAGGCCGGGATGCGGTGACCCCACCAGAGCTGCCGGGAGATCGTCCAGTCGTGGATGTTCTCCATCCAGTTGAAGTACGTCGCTTCCCAACTCTGGGGAAGGATCTTGATCGTTCCGCTGCGCACGGCGTCGATCGCGGGCTTCGCAAGCGGCTCGATCTTCACGAACCACTGCCGCGAGATCATCGGCTCGATGACCGTCTCGCACTTGCCGTGGATCCCGATCGAATGGGTGTAATCCTTGACGTCGCGCAAGGCGCCTGAGTCACGCAACAGGGCCACGACTTTCTTCCGCGCCTCGAAGCGATCGAGCCCCGCGAACTCCGCACCGGCCGCCTCGGTCATCCTGCCGCTCTCGTCGATCACTTGCATCTGCACGAGGTTGTTGCGTTTGCCTGCCTCGTAGTCGTTCTTGTCGTGCGCCGGTGTCACCTTGACGACGCCGGTCCCGAACTCGCGATCGACGAGGATCGGATCGGCGACGATGGGGATGTGCCGGTTGGCGATCGGCAGAATCGCTTCGCGGCCGATGACGTCCTGGTATCGCTCGTCGTCGGGATGGACGGCCAGCGCGGTATCGCCAAGCATCGTCTCCGGACGGGTGGTGGCAATCGTCAGCACGCGGCCGGAATCAGCGACCGGATAGTCGATGTGGTACAGCTTCGAGGCGCGCTCCTCGTACTCGACCTCCACGTCGGAGATCGCCGTGCGGCAGTGCGGGCACCAGTTGACCATGGCGATGCCGCGGTAGATCAGGCCGTCGTCGTGGAGCTTTACGAAGGCCGTGCGGACGGCGCGGGCCAGCCCCTCGTCGAGTGTGAAACGGAGCCGGGTCCAGTCGGCGGATGCACCGAGACGTTTGAGCTGATCGATGATCTGGTGTCCGTACGACTCCTTCCACTCCCACACACGTTCCACGAACTTTTCGCGGCCGAGGTCGAAACGGGAGATGCCCTCCTTAGCAAGCTCGCGGTCGACGATCATCTGCGTGGCGATGCCGGCATGATCAGTTCCGGGAAGCCAGAGGGTGTTAAATCCACTCATCCGCTTCCAGCGGACGACGATGTCCTGCAGCGTATTCACCAGCGCATGGCCGATGTGCAGCCGGCCGGTGACGTTCGGCGGGGGAATGACGATGGAGAACTTCGGTCGCTCGGCATCGAGAAGGGGTGTGAAGAATTCACCCTTCTCCCAGAATTCGTAGAGCCGCTGCTCGATTTCTTTCGGCTCGTACCGCTTGCTCAGCTCTTCGTTCGTCGCCATCGGAGCGCGGATTATAAAGGTTGGTTGCTGAGTTGCTGAGTAGCAACCCGACCATGATCCTCGCCATCGAAACCTCCTGCGACGAAACCTCGGTCGCCGTTCTCGACGCCGATGGGAGCGTGCGCGTAAATCTCATCGCCTCCCAGATCGAGCGGCATCAGCCGTTTGGCGGGGTCGTGCCCGAGATCGCCTCGCGTGAGCATCTGCAGCACCTTTTTCCACTCATCACGCGCTCTCTTCAGGATGCCAAGCTCGACTGGAGCGATATCGACCGCATCGCAGTCACCGCCGGGCCCGGTCTCATCGGCGCGCTTCTCGTCGGTGTCGCTGGTGCGCAGGGACTGGCCTACGGCCTCGGCATTCCGCTCGTCGCTGTCAATCACCTCGAAGGCCACATCTACTCTGCGTACCTGCAGCGCGAAGGGCCGGCCGTACCGCTCCCAGAGCGCTTTCTCAGTCTCGTCATCTCAGGCGGCCATTCATCGATCTACGACGTGCGCGATGGCGTCATCACCATGCTCAACCGAACGCGGGACGACGCCGTCGGTGAGACCTTCGACAAAGTTGCCAAGTTCATCGGCCTGCCGTATCCAGGCGGCCCACAGATTGAGAAGCACGCAAACCAGGGGCACGCCGACCGGAAGCGGTTCCACTTTCCAATGCCGCAGTTCAACGACCGTTCGATCGATTTCTCCTACTCGGGCATCAAGGCTGGAGCCATTCGTCTCGCGCGCGAGCACGGCATCAGTGCGGCCGGCGACCTCCGACTGCTGGCCGATTTCTGCGCCACCTTTCAGGATGCACTGATCGATCAGCTCTTCGACCGGCTCGACGCGGTGTGGACAAGACTCGGTGAACCAAAACCTGATGAGGTTGCCCTGGCAGGCGGAGTGGCCGCGAATGGCAGCCTTCGTGACCGGATCGCCGGATGGGGCCGCCAGCATGGCGTTATCGTGCGGGTCCCCGAGAAGCGCTACTGCACCGACAATGCCGCCATGATCGGTTTCGCCGCTGTCCAGAAACGCGACGGAGCAACGGATCCGAGGAGGGTTTCCGCGCGTTCACGGGTCCAGTGAAACCTTTTCAGGAAAGCTTCGTCCAACTTAGTGAGCGCAGACACGAACCCTGATCTCCTACCCCTCTCCTCGATTCGCCCCGCCCTCGCTCAGGCGGGGCGATCTTTTTTGGTAGCACAATGAGCGGATGAAGAAGATCGTAGTCGCCGGAGGTAGCGGATTCATCGGTGAGCCGCTCGTCCGTCGGTTGACGTCGCGCGGCGATGAAGTCGCCGTCCTGACACGCACTCCATCGAAGGTCCGCGCCGGCCGGCCTTTGCTCTGGAATCCGCCTTACGAGGAACGCTGGATCGAGGATGTTGCGGGCGCCAATGTCGTCATCAACCTGGCCGGCGAGAACGTCGGAGGTGGCCGCTGGACGGAATCGCGAAAAAAACGTCTCATGGAGAGCCGTGCAGCCGCCACGAGCGCACTCGTCGCCGCGATGTCACAAAAGCCTGACAACCACCGCACGTTCATCAGCGCGTCTGCGATCGGCATCTACGGTGATCGGGGCGATGAACAACTCGATGAAACCGCCGCTGCCGGAACCGGTTTTCTCGCAGAGGTCACTCGGCGGTGGGAGGAGCTGGCCCGCGCCGCCGAGCCGTTCGCTCGCGTCGTCATCCTTCGCCTCGGCATCGTCCTCGCCGCCAACGGCGGTGCCCTCGCCAAACTGCTCCTTCCCTTCCGCCTGGGCGCGGGCGGCCCCATGGGCACCGGACGCCAATGGATGTCGTGGATCGATCGCGAGGACGTTCTCCGAATGATCGAGTGGTCGATCGATCACGAACCTGCCCGCGGTATCTACAACGCCGCCGCCCCCAACCCTGTGACCAACCGTGAATTTGCTCACGTCCTCGGGCATACCCTGCACCGTCCATCCATCCTCCCCACCCCAGCCTTCGCCCTTCGTCTGGCCCTCGGATCGGAGATGGCTGACGCAATGCTCCTGGGCGGCCAACGCGTGCTCCCCAACCGGGCAACGGCAGACGGGTTCGAGTTCACCTTCCCGCGCCTGGACGAAGCGCTGAGGCATGCCCTCTGTGTAAAATGACGCACATGTCAGAACAAGGAACCGTGAAGTGGTACAACGACGCCAAAGGCTACGGCTTCATCGTCCGGGAGCACGGCGCCGACGTCTTTGTCCATCACGCCTCGATCATCGCCGAAGGATTCCGGTCGCTGAATGAAGGCGATCGGGTGTCTTTCGACGTGGTCGAAGGGCCAAAAGGGTTGCAAGCGAAGAATGTAGTGAAGATTTCGTAGGGAGAGACCCCACTACCGCTTCCGCTCAACTTGCGCTAACTTACGCTTGACTTTCGCTTGGTTACCGCCTATATTGGCTTCCACGAGGCGGAAATGACGTATTTGACTGAGCGTCAGCGCGACATCCTGCAGTTCATTCGCGACTTCCAGAAAGAGCGTGGAGTCACTCCGACGCACCGCGAGATCTGCGACCACTTCGGATTCTCCTCCTACGGCACGGTCTACAAACACCTCTCACTCCTCCAGAAAAAGGGGTTGATCCGCCGCGACTGGAACCAGAAACGCGGCCTTGAGGTCATCGAACAGAACGGTCAGAGCGCACAGAACGGGCAGACCGTTCATAACGCACCGCCCGGCGTGCTAGAGCTTCCGCTCTTCGGCTATATCGCTGCCGGCCAGCCTCTGGCGGTGGAGATCTCCGATGAGACGATCACGGTACCCGAACGGCTCACCAGCCGTGGCGAAAACTACGTGCTCAAGGTACGTGGAGACTCGATGATCGATGACGGAATCATGGACGGCGACTACGTCATCATCGCGCGCCGTGATCGTGCCGAAAACGGCGAGATGGTCGTGGCCAACGTCAGCGGCGAAGTGACCCTCAAGCGTCTTTACAAAGAAGGCGAGAAAGTTCGTCTTCAACCAGCAAACTCGATGATGCATCCGATCTACGCCTTTGCCCGCGACGTCGCAGTGCAAGGAGTGGTTGTCGGTCTGATGCGCCGTTTCTGATCGCGAAAGTGAGGACTCAAAAATGGATCTCGTGCTCAAACTTCGTGAAATCCGCCGGATCAAAGGGCTGAGCCAGAAAGATGCTGCACGCCTGTCGGGTGTCGGCGAAAAGACGATCAGCTCGTTCGAAACGGGTGAGCGGGTGGGCTCCATGAAGCTCTGCCAACTGAAACGGCTTCTGGCCGTTTACGACATGACCGAAGCCGATTTCTTCGGCGGCGGCGTGGAAAAACAGATCGCTCCCTGGGAGCTGGACCAGGAGGAATTCGCCACGGCGCGCCTCCTCGACGAGCTCCACTCACTTCCCAAGCATTCACAACGCAATCTTCTGGCGAAGTTTCAGCTCATGATCGAAACTCTTTCCGAGGTTCACCAACCGAAAGAGAAGCGGCCGCGTTATGTCCGCGACGATCCCGACTGGCAGATGCTGGCTTCGCGGAACTGAATTCAGGCGGCGTAGCCCCGGAGTCTCCGCCGCACCACATCCATGCGTCACCGCGTGACGGAGGCTCCGCAACCAACGGCCGTTTCGGTCCGGCCTAGTGGGTGAGCTCGGTGCCGTGCATGGCCACGGTCCACATCTCGACGCGATTGCGGCCGTGATGCTTCGCCGAGTAAAGGGCCTGATCGGCACGATCGATGAGCGACAACGGGCTTAGCCCATCTTCCGCCTCGATCGACTCGATCCCCGCGATGCCGATCGATGCCGTGACGACTACGGACTCATCACCTACATCGAACCGGCTGGCGGCGAGGCGCTCGCGAATGCGCTCGGCAACGACCGTCGTGTTTCCGACCCTCGTCTCAGGAAGAACGATGCAGAACTCTTCGCCGCCGTATCGGCCTGCGACGTCGTAGACGCGGCAACTGTCCCGGAGCACCTGGCCGACCGACCGCAGAACACGGTCGCCGGCGCTGTGGCCGAACGAATCGTTGACCCGCTTGAAATGATCGATGTCCATCATGATGAGGGAGACCGGGCTGCCATGACGAAGCGAACGGTTCATTTCGCTGTCGATCTTCTCCATCACGTACCAGCGGTTGTAAAGGCCGGTCAGCGAGTCGCGCGCCGAGATTTCCGAAAGCGCGCTGTTCTTCACCAACAGATCGAGGTTGGCACTCTCCAGCGACGCCAGCCGCTCATTCAGCTCGTGAAGGCGTCCGTCGCGGTCGCTGGCGAAGCGCACGAGCGAGGCGATCTCACGGACAAGGTCCCGCGGCACGGCGTCGATGGCGTCGTCGAATTGCACCGACACATCATTAGTTAGCGCAATCGAACGGCCGGCGTCGGCCGAGGCGGAATCGACGATGGTCAGCTTCTTTTCGAACAAGACGGACAGCGACCGCGCGATGCGGGCCGCCACGTCTTCGGCGAACCTGCTCATTCCACACACTCCCCTGATTGGATCGGCGGAGTATGTGAAGACCGCGGGACGTCGTCAAGGGGCGATTTTGGTTACGACGTAGGGGTGGAGCTATTTCGGAGTCCCGACGTTATCCGCGCCGGCGACTCCGGCAAATCAGTCATCGATGCTCGATGCGAAAGCGGTTGACGCCGGCCCGGATCTCGTCGCCGCTGTGGACTTTCGTGTTCTGGGCGGGCAAGGTGTTGAGGAAGGTTCCATTCCTGCTTCCGAGATCGCGGACGCGCACGGTGCCGTCAGGATCGGGACCAACCTCGAAATGACGTCGTGAGAGAAACTCGTCTGGAACACGGACATGCCCTTCACGGCCGACCACGAGGCCGCTCGACGGAATCTCGAATTCCTGCCCATTGAGCGGACCGCCGATGCAGATCAGCACCGGACGTGTCGCCCCGGCGCTCCGCGTGGCAGTGCGCTGCGTGATCTTGTGCGCGAGCTCCGCCTCTTCGACGACCGGTTGTGTCTCGAGCCGGATCGTTTCAACCGGCACACCTGCTTCCTCAGTGGGCTCGATACTGACCAGCGCCGAACCGACGCGTAACAGGTGCATTCCATCGGTGAGTACGGCCTGGGTAATCTGCTGGCCATCGAGAAACGTCCCCATGTGGGAGTCCGCGTCACGGACGATCAGATCGCTTCCTCGGAGGGAAATCGAACAGTGGCGAATCGACAGCTCCGCTTCCGGCAGCTCGACATGGCATCCCGTCCGCCCAATCCAGAGCGGATGCAGGCCGATCGTAAAGACCGTATCCACCGGCTCCCGAGCCCCCCGCGCAATCACATGAATGGACCGGGGCCGCCCCAGCGTCTGCGCCTCGTGCGGATCGACCGCGGGCGACGCCGGCTGCGTATCCCCGCCGCGTTCGACCTTGTACGGCTGCATGTCGATCTCTTTGATGTCCTCCGGATTCATGAGCCGCGCGAGAAGCGCGGCTTTGCTCCCGGAGAGCCACTCGCCACAGTCGCACGTGGCGATCGAATTCGGGAGGCGAACGGCGATCACTCCCGGCACGTCGTACGCCTGCCCGCATTTTGCGCAGCGAATGAGGGGCATGCACGGATGATAGCGCAGCGCCATACGCTACACTTCCGCTCACCTGCATGCTTTCCCGCCCCCCTTCGGAGCTCTCTACTCGTCGCATCGGCCTCCGGCCGAAATTCGTTCTTGCGTTCGTTCTGCAGACGATCGTGGTCGCCTTGCTGATCGTCGGCCTGGAGCAATGGCGTGTCCACAGCACGGTTCAGGACGAGCTTCTTGCAAAGGCCGATGGACTTGCACGGACCGTGGCACTCGCATCAGACAATGCCGTGAAGAACGGCCGCACTGATGAGCTCCGCGCGATCGCGGAGAATGTAACGTCGCGGCCCTGGATCGACTACGCCGACTTCGTCGCCGCGGATGGCCGGATACTGGCCGCATCGCAAGGTGTCCCGCCCCCGGGCATAACGCTAACCGCCGGCCGCACCGATCTCCGGGACGCGAATAACAGCGTGCTTCACCTATTCGTCGTCCCGTTTGGGGGCGGTGGTGCCTCCTTCCGTCTCGTCGCCAACGAACGGGAAGCGACGTCCGTTCTCCGTCAACTGCGCTGGTCGAACCTCGGCGTGGCGCTTCTGGCGCTCGCCGTGGCCATCCTCCTGGCGTGGATCGGTTCCCGTTTCATCATCCGTCCCATCCTCGAGCTCGCCGACAACGCGCGCCGGCTCGCCGATGGCGATCTGACTCAACGGACCGAGGTCAAATCCGGCGATGAGATCGGCGATCTTGCAGCGGCCTTCAACATCATGGCCGCCAACCTGGAGAAAACGGTCTCCAAGCTCGTTCGCTCGCAGACTCAGCTCAAGTCAGTGGTCGACAACGTCGGCTCACGCTCGCGCACCGTCGCCGAGGCGGTCGACGAACAGCGGGCGATGATCGACGGCACCTATCACTCGATCGATCAGCTCAACAACGGCTTCCGCAAGATCACCGACAACGTCGAGGCGCTCTCGGCATCGTCGGAAGAGACTTCCTCCTCGATGCTGCAAATGGTGGCGTCGATCGAGGAAGTCAGCCGTCATACCGACACCCTCTACAACTCGGTCGAAGACACCGCCTCGGCCACCGGAGAAATGGTCACATCGATCAATGAAGTCGATCAGAACGTCGACTTTCTCTCGAACTTCGTCACCGACACTTCCTCGTCGATGGTGCAGATGAGCGCCTCGATCGCGCAGGTTGAGGCCAACGCGGCCCGGTCGTACGACCTCGCGCTCGCCGTGGCCGACGCGGCCGAATCCGGCATGAAGGCCGTGCGCGAGACGATCGACGGAATGGAACAGATTCGCCACTCCGTCGCCGAGTCCAACGCCGTCATCGCTCGCCTTGGCGATCGCTCCGCGGCCATCGGCAAGATTCTCAATGTCATCGAGGACATCGCCGAGCAGACGAATCTGCTCGCACTCAATGCCGCAATCCTTGCGGCCGCGGCGGGCGAGCACGGCAAGGGCTTTTCCGTCGTCGCGGCGGAGATCCGCGACCTATCCGAGCGCACGGCCTCCTCGACGCGTGAGATCGCGAACCTGATTCGTTCGGTGCAGGACGAAGTCGGCAATGCGCTCCGTTCAATGTCCGCCGGCACGAAGCTCGTGGAGGACGGCGTTTCGCTTTCCCACGAGGCTGGCAAGGCGCTCAACAACATCCTCGAGTCGTCGACGAAGGCCTCGGAGATGGGCAAAGAAATCGCCGCGGCCACACGCGAGCAGGCGTCGGGAAGCGAGAACGTGACCCAATCCATCGGCCGGCTGCAGGAGCTCGTCAGCCAGATCAACGGCGCGACGACCCAGCAGGCTCAAGGCTCCGAGCACATCATGAAAGCGGTCGAGTCGATGCGCGAGGTGACGAAATACGTTCGCCAGGCGATGGTCGAACAACGTTCCGGGTCAACGATGATCTCGTCCGCCGCCGAGCGGATGATCGACATGATCCACGAGATTTTTCAGGTCGCGACCAGTCAGGCCAGCGAAAGCGAAAAGATCGTCCGCACGATGGAGCAGGTACGCGCGATCGCCGAAGGGAACCGGAACTATGCAGTGGAGATGGGCGAGTCGCTGACGCTTCTTTCGGCGGCCATCCACGGTCTCGACGAAGAAATCCGCCGCTTTCGCGTGCGCGGATGATGGCGCTGCGCGGCCGGTTTACGAGGCGGGGCGGTGGCGCGATCGTGCACTTCGAACATCCTCCGATTCCGGACGTGATCCGCTTCGCAGGCGCCGACTGGCGGGCCAAGCGAGAGTTCCACGTCACGCTCGCCGGAACCACGATGATGCGCGCACTCACCGCCGATGCCGACGAAATGATCAAACGCGCGGCACGGCGGCTGGCGTTCACGATCGCGCCCCGCGAGGAGCTGTGGCACGTGCGCGAGAACGAGACGCGCGCGATCATTCGCATGTGCGACGTTGAGGGAGCGGCGGAATTCTTCACGCGCCTGGAGGGGGAAATGCAAATCGCGATCGAACGTCCGCCGTATCACGTCACGCTTTACACGATCGGTACGCTGCGCGGGATCGGTCTGCCGACACGCGCCGAGCTGGAGCGGCTTGGAGAGAAAATCACGGGTCCTGAGCGGGCCGCGATGATGTCAGTCATACAATGAGCGTCATGCCTGAAGTGGCCACGGAACTGCGGCTCATCACCTTCACCGTCGGTCCCGAGACGTTTGTGCTCGACATCATGGCCGTGCGGCAGATCATCCCGTACACCGGCTCGACGACGCTGCCGGTGGCGCCGGCGTTCATCGAGGGGATCGTCATCCTCCGGAGCGAGGTTATTCCGATCATCGACCTGCGCGCGCGGCTCTACCCCGATCTGAGGGAACGCGCCGCCGAGCCGCACATCCTCATTACGCACAGCAGCGCCGGCGTCATCGGCCTGAAGGTCGACGCCGTGCGCCGGATCGTCAATGTCGGCAGCGACTCCCTTCTGCCTCCGCCACCGATCGCGCGCGGAATCCGCGGCGATCTTCTGATCGCCGTCATTCCACACGACCAGGCTGTGTATCTGCTCATCGACGTCGAGAACATTCTGAGCGGAGATGAAAAGCGGGAGCTCGCGACAGCTGAGTTGCGGCCCTGATCACGGATCCAATGTTTCCTCATCGACCGGCACGTCCGTCCGCTGCTCCTTGCGAAACCCATACGGGCAATGCCGGCAGCCTGACTCGCAACAGTAGCCGCGCTCGCGGAGAAGCTTCTCGGTGAAAACCATGAAGCCTCCTTCGTAATAGAAGTCGACCCCTTCGAGCAGCGCGGTCATCGGGAGAACGATATTCCGATATCCTTCACGCGTGTTCGCGCGGACTCGTTTGTTGCAGATCGCCGAGGGGATGAAGGCCCGGCGGATTGTCGTCTATGGCGACATCGTGGCTGACCGTTTCATCTACGGGACGCCGAAGCGCATCTCTCGCGAAGCACCGGTACTGATCCTGCGCCAGTATCGTGACGATGTGCTCCTCGGCGCGGCCGGCAACGCCATCAACAATATTTTTTCGCTCGGAGGCATTCCGATTCCCGTCTCCGTTCTGGGTGACGATGTGCAGGGAACCCTGCTCCTTGATGCAATGGCCGGCCAGGGCATCGACTGCCGCGGTGTTCTGCGCGCCAGCCGTTACAACACGCCGACGAAGGTTCGCATCCTCGGCGGAATGCCTCACGCCAGCCGCCAGCAGATCGTCCGTTACGACATCGAGGATCACTGCGATCTCACCGAAAGCGAGTCCGCCCGCATGGCCGCGGTACTGCGCGAGCAGATGGCATCTGCGCATGCGGGACTGATCAGCGACTACGGATTTGGCGCGGTGACGCAGCCGCTTGCGGGAACGTTGACCGGAACGGCGGCAGGCAAGCCGGTAACACTCGATTCGCGATATGACCTCCTTCGCTTTTCCGGCGTCACAGCGGCGACGCCAAACGAGGAAGAGGCGGCGCATGCAGCCGGCACGTCGCTCTTTGACGGCGACGATGATGTGCAACTGCAGCAGGCCGGCGAGACGTTACAAAAAAAGCTCGGCAGCGAGGCGCTCCTGATCACGCGCGGGAGCCGCGGAATGGCACTTTTCGAAGGGACTGGACGCGGTGCGCTCCTGATCCCGGTCTACGGCACCGACCAGGTCGCCGACGTCACCGGCGCGGGAGACACGGTGATCGCCACCTTTACCTTATCGCTCGCGGCCGGCGCGTCGTTCGCCGAGGCGGCGACGATTGCCAACTATGCCGGCGGCATCGTCGTCATGAAGATGGGGACAGCTACTGTGTCAAACGACGAATTGCGCAGGGCCATCGAGCGCGATGAGGCGCTCGGCGAGTGAACGCACCGGTCCTGGACGAGCGCGAGCTGGCGCATGCGATCAGTCGCGAGCGCGCCGCGGGACGAACCATCGCCTTCGCCAACGGCTGTTTCGATGTGCTGCACGTGGGTCACATCCGCTACCTGCAGGGAGCGGCGAAGGAGGCTGACGTTCTCGTCGTCGGCGTCAACGGCGATGAATCAGTATGCGAACTGAAAGGAACGGGACGCCCGGTAATGAATCAGGCCGAACGAGCGGAGATCATCGCCGCCATTCGCGGCGTCTCCTACGTGACGATCTTCAGCGAGCGAAGCCCGGGCCGCCTCATCTGCGATCTGAAACCAGACGTCCACTGCAAAGGAACGGACTACACGCCGGACAGCGTCCCCGAAGCGGAGATCGTGCGGTCCTACGGCGGACGGATCGCAATCGTCGGCGATCCGAAAGACCACTCGACGACGGAGTTGCTGGAGAAACTGCGGCAGCGATGACGGACGCCGGCCGGCAGCGCCTTCTCGTCATCCGCCTTTCCGCCTTCGGCGACGTGATCCACACGATTCCCGCTGTGGTGGCATTACGCGATGCGCTCGCGGAAACCGAGATCGCGTGGGCGATCGAACCGGCGTATGCCGAACTGGTCGAAATCGTCGCGAAGGTCAAAACGATCCGCGTTGCGCTCAAACACTGGTCATTCCCCCGAATCGCTGCGGCGCGGAAGGACGTGCGCGGCTTTGGGACAGCAATCGACTTTCAGGGTCTCATCAAATCGTCGTTGATCGGGCGCGCCAGCGGCGCCGCCGAACGCTTCGGTTTCGCACGCGATGTCATCCGCGAGAAACCGGCGGCGTGGTTCGTCAACCGGCCCGTCGCGATCGATCGATCGAGTCACGTCGTCGAGTGGAACGTTGCCCTCGCCCGCGCATTCGCACCGTCGATCACTACTGTGCCGGAGGTTGACTTCGCTCCGTTCGCCGCCGATCACTCAGGCAAACTCGGCGGATTCGGCAACCGCGTCGTTCTGCTGCCGGGCGCTGGGAAGCCCGAAAAGCAATGGCCGGTCGAGCGCTTTGCCGAGCTGGCTCGCCACATCGGGAGCGATGCTCTCGTCGCCTGGGGGCCGGGCGAAGAATCGCTTGCTCGTTCGATCGGCGCCCCGGTTGCGCCGCCTACGAACTTTCGCGAGCTGGCCTTGCTCCTCGGCCAGGCGCGGCTGGTCGTTGGCGCCGACACGGGACCGCTACACCTCGCGGCAGCACTCGGTACACCTGTCGTCGGCCTTTACGGTCCGACAAACCCCGCTCGGAACGGACCCTACGGTCAGCTCGATCATGTCGTCGAATCGTTCTCGACGGCGAAGTCGATGCTGGAGATCCCGGTGGACGACGTCCTGCGCATGGTACTCAAAATAAATCCGCGTTGACGCTGGGGAACGCGGGCTGTACACTCGCCGGTCGACGCCAAAATCCCTCATGTCCCACGATTTACGACGAACGCGGCGCGCGGCCTCTCACGCGCCCGTATCAACTGACTCGAACCCTCCAGCGATCTTATGAGCGTACGCCTCGGCGAACTCCTGACGAAAGCAAGCCTGATCAGTCCCGATCAGCTCAAGGAAGCGCTCAAGCTCCAAAAGGAGACTGGCGGAAAGCTCGGGGAGACGCTGATCAAGCTCGGCTTCGTCGCCGAGGAAGACATCACCGAATGTCTCTCGCAGCAGTTCGGCGTCCCGTCGATCAATCTGGCCCACTTCGAGATCGACTCGTCGGTGATCAAACTGATCCCGGCCGACGTGGCCCGCAAATACAACATCCTCCCGGTCAACAAGACCGGAGCAACGATCACCATCGCCATGGCCGATCCGACGAACGTCTTCGCCATGGACGACATCAAGTTCATGACCGGCTACAACGTCGAGCCGGTGGTCGCCTCGGAGCTGGGGATCAAGGCCGCCATCGACAACTACTACGGCACAACCTCGTCGCTCGAGCTCAAGAAGGTCATGGAAGACCTCCAGCAGTCGGAAAACGCCGACCTGGAGGTGCTGGAAGAGGAAGAAGAGTTTGACCTCGCCGCCCTGGCTGACTCGGCGGAAGAAGCGCCCGTCGTCAAGCTTGTGAACCTGATCCTGAGCGACGCCATCAAGCGCGGGGCATCCGACATTCACATCGAGCCGTACGAGAAAGAGTTCCGGGTCCGCTTCCGTATCGACGGGACGTTGTACGAGATCATGAACCCGCCCCTGAAGCTGAAGGACGCGATCACCTCGCGCATGAAGATCCTGGCGAAGCTCGACATCTCCGAGAAGCGCCTGCCACAGGACGGCCGCATCAAGCTGAAGATGAAGCTCAACGACAAGAACAAAGAGCTCGACTTTCGCGTCTCGGTGCTGCCGACTCTCTTCGGCGAGAAGATCGTCATGCGTCTTCTCGACAAGGACAACCTCAAACTCGACATGACCAAGCTCGGCTTCGAGCCCGAGTCGCTGGTTCGCTTCGAAGAGGCCATTTTCAAGCCGTGGGGAATGGTGCTCGTCACCGGCCCGACCGGTTCCGGGAAGACAAACACGCTCTATTCGGCGCTTTCGAAGGTCAATTCGCCGGAAGTGAACATCATGACCGCCGAGGATCCTGTCGAGTTCAACCTGCCCGGCATCAATCAGGTGCAGATGAAAGAGTCGATCGGCCTCAACTTCGCCGCGACTCTTCGATCCTTCCTGCGGCAGGACCCGAACATCATCCTCGTCGGCGAGATCCGCGACTTCGAAACCGCGGAGATCGCTATCAAAGCCGCTCTCACCGGACACCTTGTGCTCTCGACGTTGCACACCAATGATGCCCCTTCGACGATCAACCGGCTCATGAACATGGGCATCGAACCGTTCCTCGTAGCGACATCGGTGCAGCTCATCGCGGCGCAGCGGCTTGCCCGGCGCGTCTGCTCGAACTGCAAGGAACCGGTGGAGATGGCGCCGTCGGCACTTCTCAACATTGGCTATAAGAAGGAAGAGATCGGCACATTCACCGTCTACAAGGGCCGCGGATGCGACAAGTGCAACAACACCGGTTACAAAGGCCGCGTTGCACTAATCGAAGTGATGGCCATCGACGACACGATCCGCGATCTCATCCTCTCCGGCGGCACGGCCATCGACATCAAGAAGCGGGCCGCGGAATCCGGCATGATCAGCCTTCGCCGTTCGGGGCTGATCAAGATTCGAGACGGCACCACGACGATCGAGGAGGTCGTTCGGGAAACGATACTGTGAGTGTTAGGGTGTCGGGGACTGGGTGTCGGGCGTCGGAGAGATAGAAGCTCCGATACCCGACACCCGATACCCGACACCCGGAAAGAAACCAATGCCCGTCACCCTTCATCAACTTCTCAAAACGATGGTCGAGCGCGGCGGCTCGGATCTGCACATCACCACCAACTCGGCCCCGCAGATTCGGATCGACGGCAAGTTAACGCCGCTGGATATGCCACCGCTCATGGCTCCGGAGACGAAACAGCTGGCCTACTCGGTGCTGACCGACGCGCAGAAGCACCGCTTTGAAGAAAACCTCGAGCTCGATCTCTCCTTCGGCATCAAGGGCCTGGCCCGTTTCCGCGCCAACATCTTCAACCAACGCGGCGCCACCGCTGCCGTCTATCGCCAGATACCCTACGAGATCCTCGGATTTCGGGAGCTCGGTCTCCCGGCCGTCGTCGAGGAAATCTGCAACAAGCCCAGAGGTCTCGTCCTCGTGACCGGCCCCACCGGCTCAGGCAAGTCAACGACGCTGGCGGCGATGATCGACAAGATCAACCGCGAACGTCACGAGCACATCATCACCATCGAAGATCCCGTCGAGTTTCTGCACGCGCATAAGAGCTGCATCGTCAACCAGCGCGAGCTTCACGCGGACACACATTCGTTCGCCAACTCTCTGAAGTCCGCGCTGCGCCAGGATCCGGATGTCGTTCTCATCGGCGAAATGCGTGATCTCGAGACCATCGAGTCCGCGTTGCGCATCGCTGAGACCGGCCATCTGACCTTCGGCACGCTGCATACGAACTCGGCGGCACAGACGATCAACCGAATCGTCGATGTTTTCCCATCGCATCAGCAGCCACAGATCCGCGCCCAGTTGTCGTTCGTGCTCGAAGGAATCCTCTGCCAGTCACTCCTGCCGCGGGCAAACGGGAAAGGACGGGCGATGGCCATGGAGATCCTCGTACCCAATGCCGCCATCCGCAATCTCATCCGCGAGGACAAGGTCCATCAGATCTACTCGATGATGCAGACCGGCCAGACCAAGTACGGAATGCAGACTTTCAACCAGTCGTTGGCGACCTTGTACTTCAAGAAGCACATCACTCTGCAGACCGCGCTGGCTCGTTCTTCAAACCCCGACGAGCTTCAGGAAATGATTTCGCGCGGCGCTGGAGCCCTCGCGCCGCAGGGAACCGCGGCTCCGACGGGCGCCCGGCCCCGCACGGTGTGATGGTGGGACGTTAACCGGAGGAGATGATGCCAACATTCGAATGGAAAGGGTCGCGCGCCGGACAGATGCAGAGCGGCGTTCTCAACGCCGATTCGAAAGAAGCGGCCACTGAGATCCTCCGCCGGCAGCGCATCGAAGCCCCCTCGATCAAGGAGAAGGGGAAGGAAATCGCGTTTCCGAAGTTCGGCGGCGGCGTTCCCCCTCAGCTCGTCGCCATCTTCACGCGGCAGTTCTCCGTCATGATCGATGCCGGCCTGCCACTCGTGCAGTGCCTGGAGATCCTGGCCGGGCAACAGGAGAACAAGACGTTCAAGCGCGCGCTGATCCAGATCCGGCAGGATGTTGAGTCCGGCTCGAATCTCGCCGACTCGATGCGCAAGCATCCCAAAATTTTCAACGACCTCTTCACCAACATGGTGGCCGCCGGCGAAGCGGGCGGTATTCTCGACACGATCCTGCAGCGTCTCGCGCAGTACATCGAGAAATCGGTCAAACTGAACAGTCAGGTGAAGTCGGCGATGATCTATCCGGTCGCCGTCATCTCCATCGCCTGCATCGTCGTGGCGGTCATCCTCTGGAAGGTCATCCCCGTTTTCGCCGCTCTCTTCAAGGGCCTCGGCGCCGAGCTTCCGATGCCGACGCAGATCGTCATCTGGCTCTCGAACTTCATCGCTGACTACTGGTGGCTCATCGGCATCGTCATCTTCGGCACCATCTATTCGCTACGCCGCTACCATGACACCTACAAAGGCAAGCGCGTCCTGGACGGCATCATTCTGAGGATGCCGATTCTCGGATTGTTGATGCGCAAGATCGCCGTCGCTCGTTTCTGCCGCACGCTTGCGACGCTCACGTCCTCCGGCGTTCCGATCCTCGACGGCCTGCAGATCACGGCACGCACGGCGGGCAACTCGATCATCGAAGATGCCATCATGGCCACGCGGAAGTCGGTCGAAGAAGGAAAGACCATCAGCGAGCCGCTTGCCGACACCGACGTCTTTCCGTCGATGGTCGTGCAGATGATCGCCGTCGGCGAGCAGACCGGCGCCCTCGACACCATGCTGTCGAAGATCGCCGATTTCTACGAAGACGAAGTCGACACCGCCGTAGCAGGCCTGATGAAGCTCCTCGAACCGGTCCTGATCGCGTTCCTCGGCGTCGCCATCGGCGGCATCGTCATCGCCATGTACATGCCGATGTTCACGCTGATCGGACAGATCGGATAAGTCGGACTTTTGGATTCGGCTGTCGGGGCGGCGCGAAAGCGTCGCCCTTTCGTTTTATCCTGACAGCCAGAGCGAGAACAAATGCCCACCGATGCCCGCATGCTCATGGCCGTTCGCGTCGTCGTCGTGACGACGCTGGTTCTGGCGGCGCTCATCATTCAATACACCGTCCGCGAGGTGTTGCCGATCAATTACCTCTATACGACGGCGGCCATCACCTACGCGCTCACCCTGGTGTACATCGGTGTCGGCAAGCTCGTAACCTCGCGCAAGATCAATCTGGCCGTTCAGGTCGCCGGGGATCTCGTCGTCGAGACGTTTCTTGTTTACTTCACCGGCGGTCTCGACTCCCCCTTCTCATTCCTTTATCTCGTCTCGATCATCACGGCCTCGATGCTGCTCTATCGCCGCGGCGGTCTGCTCGGCGCCAGTGGAGCAGTCATCCTCTACGGCGCCCTCGGCGATCTGATGTACTACGGCGTCCTTCCACTGCCCGAGCAGTCATGGTTCGTTCCGACACCGTGGACCTCGTCGCGGCTCTATCTGAATATGGCCACAAACTTCGCCGGCTTCTACGCGGCGGCGTTTCTCACGTCCTACCTCTCGGAACAACTGCAGAAGACCTCGCAGGAGCTGGACGCAAACCGTCAGAACCTGGCGGAGTTGCGCGCGCTGAATCAGAACGTCGTCGAGTCGATCCCATCCGGACTGATCACTCTTTCACCGGAGGGGATCGCGACGTTCATCAATCCTGCCGGATGTTTCATCCTCCGCCGTGACCCGCAATCGGTGATCGGCAGTCCGGTCGCGCAGCTCGGTTTCTATGCCGAGAACGAATGGGAGCATGCACGGGAAACGCTTACGGTCGGCACGGTCGTTCGCAATGAAAAACAGGACGTCCAGATCGGCGATGACTTGCGCACGATCGGTTTTGCGGTCACGCCTCTCAACTCGATCGAAGGGAACTCTTCGGGCTACACGCTCATCTTTCAGGATCTCACCGAGATGAAGACGCTCGAGGCGGAGCTGCGGCTGAAAGACCGCATGGCCGCCGTCGGCGAGCTATCAGCCGGAATCGCTCATGAGATTCGCAACCCGCTCGCGGCCATCGCCGGCTCGGTGCAGGTGCTGAAAAAATCGACCGCGCTCAACCCGCAGGAACAGCGGCTGATGTCGATCATCCTCAAGGAGTCGGAGCGGCTGAACAAATCGATTGCCGATTTTCTCCGCTTCGTGAAACCGCAGGAAAAACGGCCCGCGGAGTTCGACATCGCCGCCAGTCTGACCGAAACGCTCGAACTGCTCCGGAACTCGCCCGAGCTGGGCGCCGGTCACACGATCGAGGGCGAGATCGTTCCGCCGGCGTACACCATCATCGGCGACGCCGATCAGATCCGGCAGGTCTTCTGGAACATCGCCCGCAACGCCGTGCAGGCGATGCCCGACGGCGGCACGCTCCGCGTAATGACATTCGTGATCGCCGATCGCTATAACATTGTCTTCAGCGACAACGGCCGCGGCATGACCGAGGCCGATCAGCGCCGCCTCTTTCAGCCGTTTCGGACCAATTTCCCCAGCGGCACCGGGCTGGGCATGGCCATTTCCTTCCGCATCGTGCAGGAGCACGGAGGCCGCATTGAAGTGAGCTCGCACGAAGGCGCCGGCACGGCCATCACCGTCTCGCTCCCGGCCTTGGCGAAGGTGCACAACGCTCTGGCGTAACTGTCACTCCCGCAAGTACTTCTCCATCAGCGCGGCGTTCTCGACCATCGCCTGCAACTGCACCCAGTAGGCGCGGCAGTACATCGCCAGCGACGCGATGAAAAGACTGAGGTGAAGCCAGTGCGGCGTTTTCCCCGAGGCTACGCCGCCGCCCATGATGAAGGTCACCATCAGCACAGCCATCGCATACATCGCAGTCGGGAACACCTTCATCTTGAACGCCTTCGTCCGCTTGACGACGGCTTCATCGTTCTTCGCCGCGTCTTTGATCTCCTTTCCCGTGCCGATGAAGAAAAACATCGTCATCGACTGGGAGAAGAGCCCGAGGATCACCGTGCCGAGCGCGCAGAAAATGTGTTGCGCGACGTGACCCGGCGAGGCGGTGAACCCGACGATACCGGTGGCAATGAGACCAGCGATGGATAGCAACGTGGTGATGAGTAGGAACTGGGCCAAGGGAGAGGAATTATAGGTTGCTGACCGCGCAACCCCGCGACCCCGCTGATACACTCGCCTCGTGACCAACAACTCCTCCTACCGTGATGCCGGTGTCAACATCGACGCGCAGGATGAGGCCTTGCGTGAGGTACGACGCATCGCGCGCGGTACGTTTACGCCGGCGGTGATCTCCGACATCGGCTCGTTTGGCGGCTTATTCCGCGCGTCATTCGAGGGGATCGAGAAGCCGATTCTTGTCTCTTCAACCGACGGCGTTGGCACCAAGCTTCGCGTGGCACAGGCGATGAAGGTTCACGACACGGTTGGCTACGACCTCGTTTGCCACTGCGTGAACGACATCCTCGTTCAGGGTGCTCGTCCGCTTTTCTTTCTCGACTATTACGCGACAGGCCGCCTGCGCCCGGCGGTCATGACCGACGTGGTTCGCGGCATGGCCCGCGCCTGCAGCGAGAACGGCTGCGCGTTGATCGGCGGCGAAACGGCGGAGATGCCCGGTTTTTATGGCGACGATGATTACGACATCGCCGGCTTCATCGTCGGAGTCGTCGACGAGCAGAACGTGCTCACCGGCAAAGAGGTCCGCGAGGGCGATGTCCTCATCGGGCTGCCGTCGGCCGGTCTGCATACGAATGGCTACTCGCTGGCGCGGCGCATTCTCTTCGACCAGCTCGGGCACGATTACCAGACCATCGTCCCGGAGATCGGCAAAATCGGTGAGGCCCTGCTGGCGCCGCATATCTCCTATCTGAAGCCGCTCCTGCCGCTTGTCGAGCAGCGCGCCATTCATGCTCTTGCGCACATCACCGGCGGCGGACTGACGGACAACGTTCCGCGCGTGCTTCCCGATTCGCTCGATGCGCATGTCAAGCTTGGCTCATGGCCGGTGCTGCCGATCTTCAGACTTCTCGCACAGCATGGGAACGTTGCGCGTGACGAGATGCTGCGCGTCTTCAACATGGGCGTAGGGATGGTTCTCATCGCCGGCAAAGAGCAGGTCGATACGATCGCTCGCCACCTGGCTCGCATCGGCCAGAAGTTCTATTTCATCGGCAACGTGGTGAAGGGCAGCGGGAAGGTCGTGTACGACACGCCGCCGGCGGGATTTGCCTCGTGGATCGAGTGACGTGCGACTAGCCGTACTCCTCTCCGGCCGCGGCTCGAACTTCTCCGCCATCCACGACGCCATCGCCCGCGGAGAGCTCGACGCGGAGATCGTCTGCGTCATTGCGAACCGTGCAAACGCCGCTGGGATCGATCGTGCCCGCATCCTCGGTTTGCCGGCGCATGTCGTCGATCATCGCGCCTTCGCCAGCCGCGAAGGGCACGAATCGGAGGTCCTGCGCATCCTCGAAAAGGCACGGCCCGACTTCATCGCGCTGGCCGGCTACATGCGTCTGCTTTCACCGTCCTTCATCGCCGCGTATCCGATGCGGATCCTCAACATCCACCCCTCGCTGCTTCCGGCGTTCCCCGGCGTCGATGCACAGGCGCAGGCCATCGCTTACGGCGTGAAAATGACCGGATGCACGGTTCACTTCGTCGACGAGAATCTCGACGCCGGTCCGATCGTTGTCCAGCGCACCGTCCCCGTGCACGATGACGACGACGCTGCGTCACTCAGCGCCCGCATCCTCAACGAGGAGCACATCGCGTATGTGGAGGCACTGAAGAAACTTTCAGGTGGCCGCTATCGCATCGATGGCCGGCGCGTCGTGTTCGATCAGTAGCACCGCGAGACCGCGCAACCGCACTAAAACGGCCAGAACTTCTTCCACAGCGGCTGCTTCTCGACGGCAGTCTGCGCCACGGCAGGCACTTTTCCGATCTGTTGCGCGCCCTGATTGACGACGATGAAGCCGACCTGCTGCCCCGCGCGAACCGGCGCCGTCACATTACCAGCTACGAACCGGACGTTGACCGAGCCCTCCTGGCCACGCTGCACGAGCGTTTTCACGTCCGCGGAGGCAATAGCGGCGACCGTCTTTACCTGACCGTCCGCGACGGCAACCTGACCGGCGACGGTTCCCTTCTTGAGCGCCGTCAACTGGCGCCAGTGATTGAACGAATCGTTAAACAGCCGGGCGGCGATCTCGAACGAGCTTTCAGGGCCGGACGCGGCGCGCGCGCCCATGACCACGGCCACGAGCTCCAGATCGCCCCGCTTGGCGGAAGCCGTGATGCAATAGCCGGCAGGCCCGGAGTAACCGGTCTTGATGCCGGTAGCGTCGCCGTAGTAGTCCCTGCTCTTCGGATTGATCATGTGATTCGGGCTGGTCAGCCCCGAGGTGTAGCTCGCGTTCGTGAACGCCATCCACGGAGTCCTGGCGTACTCGCGCATGAGTGGGTACTTCATCAACTCCATGCCCATGACGGAGAGGTCGTGGGCGCTGGAGACGTCGATGCGCTTCGGATCCTGGCTGTTCGGAAGTCCGTGCGGATCGTAGAAGGTCGTCTCTTTGAGATTGAGCTGACGGGCCTTGTCGTTCATCAGGTCCGCAAAGGCTTCGGCGGAGCCGCCGATCTTCTCGGCAATCATCTCCGCCGCGTCGTTCGCGGAACGGATCATGATCGCCGCGAGCAGCGTCTGGACCGGAAAGACCTGCCCTTCGCGCGCGAAGATCTGCGAGCCGCCGATCTTGCTGGCACGCGCCGAAACGGTCACGGGCGTATCGAGCTTGAGCTGGCCTGACTGAATCTGCTCCATGGCCAGGATGCAGGTCATCATCTTGGCCATCGACGCCGTCGGCAGCGGAACGTGCGCGTTCTCTTCGAACAGGACGCGTTTGCTGGCTGGCTCGATCACGTATGCGGCGCTGTAGCCCTTGCCGGTAGTGTTGACCTGCGCGCCCTTGGCGGCGCCGGCTCCTTCTTCCTCCTGCGCGAATGCCGCGGAGGCGATTGCGACAACAAATAGCGCAACGAAACAGCGTTTCATCAGTGAGAGCTCCGAAATGCTCAGGTTCAGACCTGCTCGGCCCGAGCGTCTTTTTGGCGTCTGGTGGCCCGCGAAGTACGCGGGATCGAGCCGATGACGGTCCAATCGTGTTTGTGCACGACTACCGGCTCGCTTGTCTTGGGCCAGAGCTCGATGGGAATGTAGTAGTAGCCGTCGCCGAGAACGCGTGACTTGATGGCCAGATCGCGCATGCTCTTGCAGAGGCCCTTCTTGCCGCGGATGGCGCTACGTTCCACCATCACCCCCGTCTGCTCGCCGACGCCCTGGTAGATGCTGATCTCCGCACAAAGCGAGTTAACTAACGTCATTGCAACTCCATTCGGACCGATCAATAGCAAAACCTGAACCATAGGGAGCCGGGGGTCGGGCGTCGGGGGTCGGGATCGAATCAAGCAGACTGTCCACCGCGGTTCCGTCTCCCGACTCCCGACCCCCGGCTCCCGACTCTCATACAATCCCCCGATGGCCGATCAAGACGCGGACGACAAAGCAAAGACGAAGAAACGGATGGACAAGGCCCGCCTCCGGGCCATCCTCAAGGACGCCGGCGAGATCATCTGGCGTTCACGGGCACGGCTGGCGATCGGCATTCCTCTGCTGCTCGTCAACCGGCTCTCCAGCATCGTCCTCCCGTACATGTCGAAGCTGCTTTACGACGACGTGATCACGAAGGGGCACGTGGACCTGCTGCCGAAGCTCGTGATGGTGAGCCTTGGCGTGGCCATCTTCGGCGGTACGACCGACTACGCGCTGGCGCAGATCCTCGGCATCGCCGCGCAGCGATCGATCACCGATCTGCGCACGCGGCTGCAGCAGCATGTGCAGCGCCTTCCGATCCGCTACTTTGACTCGACCAAGACCGGTGTCCTGGTGTCGCGCGTGATGAATGATGCGGAAGGGATCCGCAATCTGGTCGGCACCGGCCTCGCGCAGATCTTCGGAGGTGTGGTCACCGCCGGCTTCGCCACAGCGTTTCTTTTTCATCTCAACGCGCGCATGGCGTCGCTCGTTTTCCTGGCGTTCTTCGCCTTCGCTGGCATCCTGTTCTGGGCCTTCTCGACGGCGCGTCCAATGTTCAAACAACGGGGGGCGGTCTACGCCGACGTGACCGGCCGCCTGACTGAGGGCTTCTCCGGCATTCGCATCGTCAAGGCCTACACCGCCGAGGAGCATGAGGAGCAGGTCTTCGATCAGGGAGCAAGAAAACTGCTCAACCTGATCGTCGGCACGATGCGCACCATCTCCACCGCCGGCGCCATGACCACATTTCTCGTCGGCGCGGTGAGCGCGGTGGTGATGTACGTCGGCGGCCACGCCGTGGTCGCGCACAACGCCGCGGTCGCCGCGCACGGCAGCCTGCTGGTAGGCATGACGCAAGGCGACCTGATCGCCTTCACTCTCTACCTCGCGCTCGTCATTGGCCCGGTCGTGCAGATCGTCTCCATCGGCACGCAGCTCTCCGAGGCGTTCGCTGGTCTGGAGCGGATGCGCGAAGTGTTCAGCGAGACGCGCGAAGACGAAGCCGACGGCGTGAAGAGCGTGACGCCCGACATCGCCGGCGGTATCGAGTTTCGCGATGTCGGGTTCGAGTACACCCCCGGAGTGCCCGTGCTGAAGAACATCAACCTTGTCGCCCCGGCTGGCAAGTCGATCGCTCTCGTCGGCCCCTCGGGGTCAGGCAAGAGCACGATGATCTCGCTCATCGCGGCGTTTCACCACCCCACGGCGGGCGAGATCCTCGTCGACGGCAAACCGATGAATGACCTGCGTCTGGCCGACTACCGCTCACACCTCGGCATCGTGCCTCAGGATTCGTTCCTCTTCGCCGAGTCTATCTACGACAACATCATCCTCGGCAATCCGCGGGCCTCGCGCGAGGAAGTCCTGCGAGCCGCCCATATCGCCCACGTCGACGAATTCACGGAAGGCTTTGCCGACAAATACGACACGATCGTCGGCGAGCGCGGCGTTCGCCTCTCCGGCGGCCAGAAACAGCGCGTCGCCATCGCCCGCGCCATCGTGGCCAATCCGCGGATTCTCATCCTCGACGAGGCCACCTCGTCGCTCGATAGCGAATCCGAAGCGATGATCCAGGACGGCCTCAACGCCCTGATGAAAGACCGCACCACGTTCGTCATCGCTCACCGCCTCTCCACGATCCGCAACGCGGACCAGATCCTCGTCCTCGAGAACGGCGAGATCACCGAGCGCGGCACGCATCAGGAACTGATGCTCCACGGCGGCCGCTATCGCAAGCTGTACGAGAAACAGTACGGCGTGATGGTCAACCGCTTCGTGAACGAAGGGGAGGAGTTGCGAGATCTCGCAGCGAAGGTCTGAGCGACGGAGCGCTGCGCGTGGCAGCGATACGCTGCGCCGTGATCTGAGCCGATTCGACTCAGGTACCGGTTCAAATTGGTCCGAAATCGCATCAAATTGGATCGATGCCGCTCCAGACGGATCGAATTCGATCCAGATTGGATTGAATTCGATCCAGATTGGATTGAAATCGATCCAGATTGGACTGAAATCGATCCAGATTGGACTGACGCCGCTCCAGACGGATCGAATTCGATCCAAATTGGATTGAAATCGATCCAGATTGGATTGAAATCGATCCAGATTGGATCGAAATCGATCCAGATTGGATTGAAATCGATCCAGATTGGATCGATGCCGCTCCAAATTGGACCGATACCGCATCAAATTGGAGCGATGCGCCCAGCCTGGGGCCAGGAGCCTTGGGCAACCATCGCTGCCGGCCGTGCCGGCCTATTTCGGGATCGGAATGCTCCCCAGTAGGTACTTCAGATCGTCGTCGCGCCAGCGGATGCCGCCGCCGAGGGTGAAGGCGGTGTGATTCAGGACGTTGTCGACGCCGCTGCGCAGGAAAATCGTCGGCGTGGTCGGCTTCTCCTGGCGGAAGACGTACTCGCCGTAGAGACGCAGATGCGGGTTGTTGTCTCCGGTGCGATGGCCGAAATCGAAGGCTTCTCCGGTGATGCGGATACGGTTGTTGAGGTAGTAGTCGACGCCCGCCCCTCCGGTGGAGTCGATCATGCCAAGGCGGACGGCGAACGGCGCCAGCGTCCAGCCGGCCTGCGCGGAAACGAGGAACGACCTGTCGAACCTCGTCTGGTTCGTGATGGTCGTCTGGGATTGACCGGTGGCAGGATTCGTCACCGTTTCCTCAATCGTCTTGTCGTTGCGCTTCCCGTAGGGCGTATCGGCCAGCTCGACGTTGTAGAAGCGGTTGCGCTCCGGATTCGGAATGAGGCGCAGCCAGACCGCTGACCGTGAATTGCCGATCTTGTCGCCGGCGGCGCTCTGCGATGGCAGGTTGGCGTAGTAATCGCCATTCAGGCCGAGGTCGAGCTGCATCTTGCCGACGCGGCCGAGCGTGTTGCGCAACTCATTCACACCGCTTTCGACGGAGCCGAGCGCAGCGGTCAGGCGATCGTGCGCTTCATTGCTGTACAGCAACTTGCCTACGGTTCCTTCGCCGCTGCGCACCTGGGCCGTGACGGCGTTGAGGTTATCGGAGGTCGTCTTCAAGTCCGTCGAAAGCGTGCGCAGGTTCTCGACGATCTGGCGCACGTCCTGGCGATTCTCGCCGACGGTGCCGTTCATCTGCGTGGCCATGCGATCGATCGATTCGGCAAGCCGCGGAATCTCGACGCGCAGCGACTCGCTGATCACGCGTGCGTTGGCCACCGTGGCATCGACATTCGTCCGATTCTCCGCGATGAGGTCGCGCACCTGGGTGGTGATCGTGCGGACGTTTTCGACGATGTCCTCCAGCCGCTGCTGCCCTGCCGGTCCGGTCATCACGCCGCGCAGCGAGGCGGTGATCGCTTTCACATCGTTCGCGATCGCCGACACCTGGTTGGTAATGTCGTCCATCGAGGCCGGCTGCGTTCCGTGCAGAACGACGCTCTGCTCCTGTGGAACGACAGGAGCGGTGGAGGGGCCGGGATCGAGCTCGATGTACTTCTCCCCGAGCAGGCCGAGGTTGGCGACATGTGCGACTGCGCCCGGATGAAACACCACGTCCGGATCAACATCGAGAGTCACCTCGGCCTTGCCATCGGGCCGAAGCTTGATGTTCGACACCTTGCCGACGCGCACGCCGGCCACGCGGACGGCCGACTTGTTATCGAGCCCGGCGACGGAATCGAAAATCGCCGTCACCTTTCGCGCTCCGGTTCCGTGTCCGATCTGCACATCCTCGATCTTCAGGATGAAATACCCGAGGATCGCCAGCACGATCAACATGAAGACGCCTACTTTGGCCGCGGATGACATGTGAACCTCTATTCGGGTGTCGGATGTCGGGGGTCGGGGGTCGTAGAAAGATGATTATGGGCTCGGTCTCCGACCCCCGACTCACGCACAAAATCGACCCCTGCCCGTCTCAGCATCTGGAAAAGCAAAGCAAGTGGTAATCCAACTACGTTCGTATGGCTGCCATGGATGGAGTCGATGAAGATTCCACCGATCCCCTGCGCCGCGTAGGCGCCCGCTTTGTCGAGCGGCTCGCCGGTCGAGACATACCACGCGATGTCGCCCTCGTCCAACGGCAGCATGCGCACTTCCGTCTCGGCCACGCGCGTGTCGCGCCAGCCGCGCGCCGCGTTCTGCACCGTGACACCGGTATAGACCATGTGCGTTTTGCCGGAGATCGTGGCCAGCATCCGCCTGGCGTCGTCCGCATCCGCCGGCTTTTCGAGCAGTTCGTCGCCGAGGAGCACGGTGGTGTCGGCGGCGATGATCCAGGCGTCCGGGTGCGTCGTCGCGATGACCGCCGCCTTGCCTCTCGACAGGCGCGCGACATACTCCTCGGGGGATTCTCCGGGCTGGTGCACTTCAGGGATGTCACTCGGCATCACGTCGAATTTGAGACCGATCGTGGCAAGCAGCTCACGACGGCGAGGCGATCCCGAGGCCAGTATGAATTTCATCGCGCCATGACCAGCCCTATGTTCAGCACCACGATGAAACGCGCCTCGGTGACGATGCGATAGACGATACGGATCCCTTCGCTGCGGTAGCTCCAATACCCGCGCAACGGCTCGAACAGCGGCGCGCCGATGATCGGATCTTCGTCGATCGTCTCCAGCGCGCGTGCGGCGGCGGCACGCTGTTCATCGGTCAGTGCCCGCCAGTCTTTTTCCACGCGCTCCGCGAAGCGCAAACGGTCATTCCACATGATCAGGTTTCCAGCAGATCCTCGACCGCCAGCATCGCCCCCCGCTCAACTTCCGCTTCTCCCTCATCGATGGCGGCGCGGAGAGGAGCGTCGTCGGCGATGTCGATGGTCTCGCGCAAGGCGAGGTATTCGTCATGCGAGATGAGGATGGCGATGGGACGATCGTTGCGCAGGAACGTCGTGCGGTTGCCGGTCAGCTCGCATTCGCCGACCAGGGCACGGACGTCCTCAGGCGCGTCGAGGATGTCGAAGCGTTTGTCCATATTGTTCTTCGCCGCCGATGAGGGTCTCGAGATGCGCGCGGAACTCCTCGCCGAGCGTGGGGTGACGCAGCGCATAGTCGACCGTCGCCTTCAGATAGCCGAGCTTTTCACCGGCGTCGTAACGCTTCCCCTCGAAGACGTAGCCGTAGAAGTCGCCGGTACGCACCAGCTCGCGCAGCGCGTCGGTGAGCTGGATCTCGCCGCCGGCGCCGCGCTCCGTCTTCTCGAGCAGAGGGAAAATGTCCGGCGGCAGAATGTACCGCCCGATGATCGCGTAACGCGACGGCGGATTCACCTTCGGCTTTTCCACCATGTCGGTGATGTGGAAACGGCGGTTGCCCAGCATGCTGCCGCCGACGATGCCGTAGCGCGACGTCTCCTCCGGCAGCACTTCCATCAGCGCCACCACCGGCCGGCCCGTCTCCTCGAACACATGCCGCATCTGCAGCAGACAGGGCTCATCCGCCAGGATCACATCGTCCGGCAGCACGACCGCGAACGGCTCGCGGCCGACGGCATCCTTCGCCTGGAGAACGGCGTGACCGAGTCCCAGCGCCTCTTTCTGACGGACGGAGATGATGTCGGCCATCCTGCTGACGGTCTCGACCTCGTCGAGAAGATCGTTCTTCTTCCGCTCCTGAAGCGAGCGCTCCAGTTCCGAGGTACGGTCGAAGTGATCGAGGATGGCGTCTTTCCCCTTCGAGAGGACCACGATCAGCTTGTCCATCCCTGACCCGATCGCCTCTTCGATCCCGTATTGCAGGATCGGCTTGTCGACCAGAGGCAGCATCTCCTTCGGAATCACTTTGGTCGCCGGAAAGAACCGCGTGCCGAAGCCGGCACAAGGGAAGACGCAGGTGCGAAGGGCGGTCATGTCGCGTGGAAGGATAGCAGTGAGGCGGGGGCCGGAGGCGGTTGTCGGTTATCGGTTATCGGTTATCGGGGGTAGGAGATTGGAAAGGCACTCTACTCCGACCCCCGACCCCCGACTCCCGATAACCGACCCCCGACTCCCGATAACCGATAACCGACAACCGACAACCGACAACCGACTCCCGATAACCGACAACTGACAATCGCCCCCCCGACCCCCTCCGGCAGCAATATTGCTTTGTGGTAAAACTCAGACCGGGTATGCGTAAACTCCTCATCGTTCTCACGATCCTCTTCACGGCACTCCCTCTTTGCGCGCAGTGGCGGCGCGCCAATCTGTATGGCGCCGACGTCCGCGCCTTGATCATCGATCCTTCGAATCCCGACACGCTCTACCTCGGCACCAGCGGCGGCGAGGTCTACGTCTCGACCGATGGCGCGAAGTCGTGGCAGAACCCGCGCGGCGGCATCCCGTTTCCGGGGTACGTCGTCGACAACCTCGTGGTCGATCGCAAGGGCCGGCTCTGGGCCGCGTGCTGGGGCGCGTGGGGGGGCGGCGTGATCGCTGTCTCGGAAGATGGGGGCCGCAACTGGACACGCCGCGATGCCGGCCTCGAAGACTTTTCGGTCCGCGCCATCGCCATCGACCCCCACGATGCCGATTTCGTTCTGGTCGGCGGCCTCACAGGTGTCTACCGGTCGACCGACGGCGGTGAGTCGTGGTCCAGGATCTCCGATCAGATCAACGTCGAATCGCTCGCGCTCGACCCCCGCACGCACGATCGCATCTACGTCGGCACCTGGCGGCAGGGAACGCGCTCGGACGACGGCGGCAAGAGCTGGAAACTGATCAACAACGGCATGGTGCTCGACACCGACATGTTCTCGATCACTATCGACCGCTACAACCCCGATAAAGTTTGGGTCTCCACGTGCGGCTGGGTCTACAACACGCCGAACCGCGGCGAGAACTGGACCCGCTACCGCGACGGATTCAACAACCGCCGCATCCACGACATCGAGCTCGACCCCTGCGATCAGGAATCGATTTACGCCGGCTCCGTTGCAGGGCTGTATCACAGCCACGATGGCGGCAAGACCTGGTACTCGATCGGAGACGAGTCGCTCGTCGTCAACACCATCGCCCTTCATCCGCAGCGGCCCGGCCGCGTGATCCTCGGCGTCGAGGGCGACGGCGTCTATCTCTCCAACGACGACGCCAGGACTTTCACACGAACCTGCGACGGACTGCGAAACCTGACCATCACCGCGGTTGCTGCCGACGCTACGCAGGCGAAGAACGTCTATGCGTCCGTGGCCTTTGGAGGCGAATCGAGCGGCATCTATCGCTCCACCGACTCCGGAACCACATGGACCAGACTGGCCACGAATGATCTGCCGCAGGTCCTCTCGCTCGTCGTCACCGAAGACACTGAGGTCAGGTTCCTGGCAGGAACGGAAAAGGATTCTTCTGGAGCAGCGACGGCGTGCAATGGACCCAGGCGCAACCGGCCAGCTTCCCCATACGCGTCGACAAGGTGCTCCGTTTCAACAACAGTCGTTATTTCGCGGCGACATCCGAAGGGGTCTTTACCAGCCGCGATTCGGGGAAGAGTTGGTACCGCCTTGCCGGCGCCGAAAATCGCGCCGTCGACATGGCCATCGGCAACGTCGGCGAGAAGCGCGCTCTCTTCGCCCTGACCAGCGCCGGCGTAATCGCGTTCGACGGCACGCAGTGGCTGGCAATCGATGGTGCGCCCGCGAAAGGCCGCACGCTGGCCGTACGCGGCGCGGGCGAGAGCCAACTCGTCTTCGTCGCCGGCGCGCAGGGCGTAAAGGCGGGGCGCGTCGGCGCCGACGCCAAATGGACCGAAGCCGAAGCGCCCGACGCGCAGTTCGCCTCCGTCTTCGGCGGCTGGCGCAGCAACGACAACTTTGTCTTTCTCACCTCACGCCAACAGCACGAGATGCTCGTGGCCGAACCGAAAGCCTCCGAATGGCGCTCCTTCCCGCTGCCCTCACGCACCGCTGAGGTGACATCGGTAGCCCTCGACCCTTTCAACCCTGACCGTCTCTACGTCGGCACCCTCGGCGAAGGCATCTTCATCTACGAAGGAAAGTCTGAAAAGTACGAGGCGAAGAAGAAGGTCGCGGAGGCTGTGGCGGGGACGAATTAGGTCACGCGGTCTCGGGGTTGCGCGGTCTCGGGGTGTGGGTGGTTGCAAGGTAGCCGCGTAGCTGGGTAGCCAAGCAGCTTCATACTCAGCAACCAAGAAACTTAGCAACCAAACACCGCGAGACCCCGCAACCGCGAGACCGCGCGACCCCTCATCGCGCCGGGTCGTAGTACCGCACCACCACCATCCCCACACCCTTCCGCGCCTGCTCGGATTTCGGATCGGCGGAGAGAACGGCCATCACATTCGGCAGGGTGTGGTCGTACAGGAGAATCTTTTTCGTTCCCATTCGCGGCTTTCCGAGGGCCTCGCGGAGGAAGGCGCGTTCCTCTTCGAAGGCGGCCGGCGCATCCTGCAGGATCGTGAAGAGCTCGAAGCGGATCGATTGCAATCGCTCGCGGCTGAAGTGAAGCGTGATCGATTTGTCGTCCGCGTAGTCGACCACGAGCTGTCGATCGCTATCGCCACGCTTCGTTTTCCAGCCGTTCGACTCCAGCGCCTTCACCGCCGCGGCGCGATTCATCCCCACCTTCAGATGGAACGACTCCGGACGCATCCACGACGTCTTGCTGTTCGATGGAAAGACCGTGGCGAAAAAAAGAGCGACGATGGCGATCATGCCGCTCCCTGCGTCGTAGCCTCAGCTTTCAGTTGCGGATCCCAGCCGACGACGGCGTTCCCCGTTCCGATGACGGTCCAGTAGCCGTAGACCTCGGCGGGATACGCCGGAAAGTCGAGCGCGGAGAGCATCCACGCCAGCCCGCCGGCCTTCACTTCGCTGACGGCCATGTCCATGAACTCGGGAAGCACCGCGATCAGCTCGCGCGTCCGCCCTTTCCGCATCAGGTCGAGCACCTTCATATCCCACAGGTAGCCGCTGTGCTCGTATACATGTTCGCGCGACATGTCCTCGGGGATATCGGGCTCCGTGGTGAAGTGGCGATGCGAGAGCGTGTTGGAGGCCAGCAGCACCGCGCGGCGTCCGCTCTTCTCGATGGCCCGCTTCGTTGCCTGACCCAGCTTCAGCATCTGCTGCTGCCCCATTTCGTTGCTGAAGTAGTACGGCGAGTTGTTCGACGAGATGCCGACGATGGGGATGTCCCACTCCGGATTCATCATGTGACAGGAGACGATGGTGCCGTAGTCGACGCGGAAGTTCGGGTTCCGCATCATCTTCGTGATCAACCCATCGCGCCGCCCTTCCTCGGCGATCAGCTCCGCCAGCTCGACGTCGACTTTGATGTCGTACTGGAAGCGGAAGAGATTCGGAAAGATCGGATCGACCGACAGCCCATGAAACTCCGGCATGCCGAGAAAGTGATGCCCGATCACGGTCTGCCAGTGCGGCGAGTGGACGAGAAAGACGTCCGGCTTCTTCTCCAGAAAGTGTTTTCGCGCCCGCTCATATCCCCAGCGCAGCACTTCCCAGCCACACTCCGACCGCGGCTCATTCCGCCAGTGGTTGTCGCCGTAAACGATGTGCGGCGGATGCGGCGCCAGCACACCGCCGATGATTTCTCCCGACATGGAAATAGTGTACTAGGCCGCAGTGTCGCGATGGTTGCCGAAAGAGCGCGACAACCTACAGCGCGCTAAGCGCCTGCCTTACGCGTCGGGCCGCGCGTCTTCCATCTCGCGAACTTCGACGTCCATGTCGTCTTCGTCGCTCTGCATCTCGGTCCGCCAGCGCTGGGCCTTCATCTGCTCGAAGATCCCGCCGGTATGGCCGGCCGGGATCCACGAGTTGCCGCCGCACTTCGGACAGCGGCCCCGGAAGGCAATGTTCTTCCCGCAATCAGGACAGATGATCACGAGCGAGTGCGACAGCTCGAACTTCTGCTCACCCTCGGCGTCGAGGCTGTTCAGAAACGAGGCAAGATTGCTGAAGGTGTCTTCAAGAGACATGACTACTCACGCTGGCCACACTTGGAGGAAACTGCACGGGGCGTGCCGGTTGTCAGCGCATGTAGCCCACAGCACTGAATTGCATTGCCAGCTGTTTGTCACGCGCCACACGGATGGCACGTTGTCTCATCGGATCGGCCACCGTCGGCATCGAGAGCGGAAGGATGGGGTGCGCTTCGGCGGGATCCTTCCGGTAGTCATAAAACACCTCTCCCTTTTGCGGCCAGAAGATGAATTGATAATCGTCCGAAACGACACTGTAGCCGCGTATCAGCGATGACGGGTTTTTCGGCGCGAGGACAACCTCGTACGTCGACACGACCGGCCGCCGTTTCTTCGGGTCGAGAAGTGTGATCGGTGCCTCGGCGCGCACCACTCCGGCGGCACGCAACAGAGAAGAGTAGAGATCCGCCGTGCTCACCGGCGCCGTCACCTGCTGCGGGGGCACACCGGGAACACGAAGGATCAGAGGAACCTGAATCGTCTCTTTGTAGACGGAGAGCCCATGGCCGCCGCGGCCATGGTCGAGAAACTCCTCACCGTGATCACCGACGACGGCGATCACGGTGTTTGGATCGCGAGAGGCGTCGTCGAGAAGTGCTCCTAGTGAACGGTCCATACACGACATCGCCAAGCGGTATTGGGCGTGGGCGTGACTGACAATCGACGCGCTGGGAGGAGCGCCCGGCTCGGCCGACATCAGCGCCTCGCGGTCCGCTCTCCGAATGGGCTGGTAACCCGGACCACGGCACTCCGGCGGGACGTAATACGGATCGTGCGTATCTAGATAGTTCACCGCCAGCATGTAAGGGCGGTGCGCACGCCGGATGTATCGCCTGGCTCGGGCCGTTACCTCCGAGGCCGTAAACCAGCCACAGAGTGGCATGCGTGGCCCGTCGTTGAGCAGGATGCGGTACATCAACTCCCCGATTCCGGAGTGGCATACGCTTGAGTCGCGCGATGTCGTGAACTCGTTGAATCCTTTCGCGAACCCGCCTTCGGCACTTAGCAGCGGGTTCGCAAAGATCGCGGCCGTGTCATAGCCGCGACGACGAAACTGGTCCGCCAGCCGCGGACCGTCGTACTGAAATGTGCCGGCTTGATCGACCGGCACGCGCCACCAATTCGCTCCCGTCAGAATCGCGAAGTGTGACGGGACAGTCCACGACGCCGGTGCCCAGGCGCTGCTGAAGGTCGTCGCGTTCTCGGCAAATCTCGCCAGGTTCGGCATGGCCGGAGGAGTTGATCCAAGCGAATCATCGGTGCGGGTCGTGTCCAGGAAAATCAACACGACGTTGCGCGTGCCGGAAGTGGCATGCGTTTCCGGCGCCGTCCAATCCTTCAGGCGGACGTCGGCCGCGACGTACACCACGATGCCGATGCCGAGGAGCATCGCCACGCAATACGCGAGCGCGTGACGAGTCTTCGCCAGAGGAATGAATGACAGCGGAATCGAAAGAAGCAGAGTCGTCACAACCCATGCCACCAGCACGCGCGAGGACGGCCATCCGGTCAATTCTTTGAAGGGCGTCGCGCCGCGGCTCAGTAGAAGCATTCCCGGGCCGGCAAACGCCAGCACAATCCAGCGCAAACGGCCGAGCCGCGGGGAACTGAACACCAGACCGGCCGTGCAACAGGCAATCACCCAAATGAAGATGATTCCGAGCGGCTCGAACGGCGCTGCTCGAAAGTGCGGCCAGCTCTCGTGAACGAACAGATCGACTACGCCGATGAGGACGCCCAAGACGGCACCAGCGGCGGGCGCACTGAGCCTCACCGTTCTTCCGAACGGTATCTTCATAATGCTCTTACGTTTCAGATTCCGGAACGTTGACCGGATCAAATCCGCATGACGTCAAACTGCTCGTGATGCAGTGAGTCATCCGGTTTGAAGACCAGATGGACTCCGAGGTTTCGCTCGATCTCCTCGAAAATCGGATCGTTGGCATTGTTTAAGGAACTATATACCACCGGGTTGAGCCGGACGATGACATCCTGCCCTTCGTGAAGGTCGCGGAGCTTCATCAGCTCGCGCCAGATCTCGAAGGCGATGGTCGTATTCGACTTGATCCGTCCGCTGCCGCCGCAATACGGACAGGCCTGCGTCAGCGAGCGCTCCAGGCTCTGGCGCACGCGCTTGCGCGTCATCTCGATCAGCCCGAACTCCGAGATCTGCAGGATCTTCGTCTTCGACCGGTCTTTCCGGATCTCGATCTCCAGCGCTTCGAAGAGCCTGGCCCGGTTGGCGGGATCCTCCATGTCGATGAAGTCGAGGACGATGATCCCGCCGAGGTCGCGAAGGCGGATCTGACGGACGATCTCTTTCGCCGCCTCGAGGTTCGTCTTGAAGACCGTCTCCTCGAGGTTGCGCTTGCCGACATACTTGCCGGTGTTCACGTCGATGGCGACGAGCGCCTCGGTCTGGTTGATGACGATGTAGCCCCCGGACTTGAGCCACACCTTCGACTTCAACGCCTTGGCGATCTCCCCCTCGATGCTGAAGTCCTCGAAGATCGGCTCCTCGCGCCGGTACAGCCGCACGCGCGAAACGAGATTCGGCTGGATCTGGTCGAGAAACTCGACGATGCGCTGGTATTGATCGACCGAGTCGACCCAGACGCTTTTGAACTCAGGCGACAGAACGTCGCGGATCGTGCGCAGAACCAGATCGAGATCGTGATGCATCGCCGTCGGCGCCGAGGCCTTCTCCGCTTTCCGCCGGATCTGCTCCCACAGGTCGGTGAGGTATTTCAGATCGGCCCGAAACTCGTCCTCCTCGCGCTCTTCCCCAGCCGTGCGGACGATGAAGCCACCTGAGCCGGCCGGACGGATGCGCTCCAGGATCTCCTTGAGCCGCGTGCGCTCCGTTTCGTTCTCGATCCGCCGCGACACGCCGACGTGATTCACGGTCGGCATATAGACCAGGAAACGTCCCGGCAGTGTGATGTGGCTGGTGATGCGCGCGCCCTTGCCGGCGATCGTATCTTTCGACACCTGCACGACGATCTCCTGCCCCTCACGCAGCAGATCCGCGATCGAAGCCTCGGCGCGCTGCTGTGGCACGTCGTCGAGCGTCAGATCGTCCGTCGAATCGGCGTTGTCGAACTCTTCCAGATCCTCGATGACGTCGGAGACGTAAAGGAACGCGTCGCGCTCCAGCCCCAGGTCGACGAATGCCGATTGCATCCCAGGCAGCACTTTCGTCACGCGCCCCTTGTAGATGTTCCCGACGATGGTGCGATGGCGCGTCCGCTCCACCCACAACTCGACGACCTGCCCCTCGTCGAGTACGGCGATACGCGACTCATGCTTCGCTGCGTTGATGACGATTTCTCGAGACATGCTTGTTCCCTACTCTATCCTGACGTGAGCGTAGCGAACATGTCAGGATCTCGGTGGAACCGCGCGGACTGCGAACGTAGCCAGCGGCTTGGGGGCGCCACCGGAGATCCTGACAGTTTCGCTGCGCTCCACGTCAGGATGAACATGAGCACAATCTACTTTGCCGGTGCAATCTCCGGCGGCCGCACCGACGTCGCGCTCTACCGCGAGATCATCGCCGCGCTCGAAGCAGAGGGACATCACCTCCTGGCCGGCGCCGTTGCGGCCGAGCACGTAACCTCATCCGGCGAGACCCTCGACTCCCTGGCCATCTTCGACCGCGACCTCGGCTGGATCGCCGCCGCGGACATCCTCGTCGCCGAGGTCTCCATGCCGTCGACCGGCGTGGGATACGAGATTGCCACAGCCCGCTACCACTACGGCATCCCCGTGATCTGCCTCTACCGACCCGCCCACACGGCCCGCTGCACCGCGATGGTTGCCGGCGACCGCGGCATCGAACTGCTCGAGTACTCGGAGCTCTCCGATTTGCTCCCCCGCCTGACCGCCGCGCTGGCGAAATACACTACCGCCCCCCTCGGTTTGCCCCCACGTTGACGGCGTGGACGCCCTTTGCTATCGTCCCCCGCCCGCCGCACCGCAAGTACTCCGGCATAGCTCAGTTGGTAGAGCAACGGACTGTTAATCCGTGGGTCGTAGGTTCGAGTCCTACTGCCGGAGCCAATTCCTTCCGATCGCGGTGAGACCTGCTCGAGCGCGTCGCGCGAACAACTACGTAGTCTTCTCGTCCATCGTGCGCCTGCTGCAAGTCATCGATTTGGATGACTGACTCCATGAATTAATGAGTACGGGGTCGGCATGATATAAAGATGGTCCCCCCCACGAGAGGTCACGAGAGGAGAGCCCACTTTATGCGACGTGTCGTCCTTGCGGCATTGCTTCTGCTCGTCTGTCCCATCGCCGTTGCGCAGCACTTTCATCATGTCGCCTCGTCGGCCCCCCAGGATGAATTGCGAGGCTCGCCGTGCACCAAGAAAATGACGGACCCTATTCTGCGGCCACAGTTCCAGTTGGTGAAGTGGGATGTCACCGGCGATGACGACGCGAAGAAGTTCTTCAGCCAGGGGATGACGGAGTACTACGGATTCAACTACGAAGAAGCCATGAACAACTTCCGCATGGCGAAGAGGATCGATCCGACGATGGCCATGGCCCCCTGGGGCATCGCTCTCGCGGCTGGACCGAACATCAACCTTGGCATGGACAACGGCTGCCGCGAGCTGGCGCTTCGCGAGGCCGCGTGCGCGATGGATCTGGCCAGGCAGCAGAAGGGCCACATCCCCTCGGTTGAAGAGGGGCTTATCCATGCGCTCCCTCTGCGCTACTCCGGCTTGATCACGGAGACGGTCGCCTTCAGCGTGGCCATGCGCCAGGTCTGGCTCAAAGCGAAGAAAGCCTGGGAAGACAACCCGGGCCCCAAAGACAAACCGAGCCCCAACGCCCTGAACGTCTCGAACGTCGGCGCGCTGTACGCCGAGAGCATGCTCGAGATGCGGCCGTGGGGCCTGTTCGACGCCGCGTACCGGCCGGCCCTCGATACCGACGCAATCTACGACGTCCTCTTGACTGCTATGAAAGCAGAACCAGACGGCATCGGCGCGAATCACTTCTGGATCCATACGGCAGAAGCCTCGGACTCGCCCGGCGAGGCCAAGCATAGCGCGAACGTGCTGCGCGCCGTAACGGCGTTCGGACATCTGATTCACATGCCGTCGCACATCGATTTCCTGCTCGGCGATTACGCGGCTGCAATGACGAGCAACGAAAAGGCGGTGCGTGTCGACAACGAGCAGTACGGTTGGCCGTGTAAAGGATCGTTCGAGGAATACTCGAAGAATGAAGGGTGCCCGCAGCTTTACTACGGCCACTACGTAAGCCACAACCTTTTCTTCCGAACGGTTTCGGCGACCTTCAGAGGGCAGAGCGGGGAGGCAGTGACGTCGGCGTGCGACACCCAGGCTCATGTGGCGCGTTTTCTCACAAACGAGCCGGGGCTGCAGCGATACGCGACGGCGCCGCTCATGACGTTGGTGATGAATCGCAACTGGGATGCGGTCCTTGCGTATCCGGAGCCGCCCGACAACTGTTACATGCAGCCACCGTTCGTAACGAACGGCTGCCACATCATCCGTGCCATGCGATATTGGGCTCGTGGGATGGCACACGCGGCTCAAGGCAAGGTCACGGACGCCAGCAACGACTACGACTTGATGGCGGTCCAGATGAAGGAGATCGCTCCTCCTACGCCGACCGGATGGGGCAACAACAGCGCCGCGGCTGTGCTGGCCGTCGCCCAGTCGATGCTGCAGGCGCGCTACACCTGGGCGGGCGGACAGTGCAAAGTGAACGAGAACTGCGACATGAAAGACAAGGCCGCCGGCCTCTGCAACGTTCTCCACTGCTCGGACGGTCAGTGTGATCAGGCGTTCGAGCAGGCCATCGAACATCTGAAGCTCGCCGTCACACACGAGGACGCGCTGGTATACGACGAGCCGCCGCAGTGGTTCGCGCCCACGCGCGAGGCCCTGGGCGGCGCATACCTCCAGACCGGCGATTTCAGGAAAGCGAAAAGAACCTTCCAGGAGGCGCTTTGCCGCAACCCGGGAAGCGGCCGTGCACTCTATGGTCTGATGCGCGCGCTCGAACGGCTCCCTCAGACGGAGCAGCGCGACGACTTCTTCTGCAAGGCATGGACGAAGGACGACTACGCGATGACCGCGGCCGAGGCCAAGGGCAGGTTTACCACCGCGTGGAAGGATGCCGACTACACCATGACCGATTCGGATCTCTGGCCGGCCGCCGGAAGCACCGAAGTCACCTGCAAGGGAAATCCGCCGAGCCAACGTTGCCCGTCGCAAAGCTCTTGCAATGTTCCAGCTCCCTGAAAAACGTCCCCTGACCTTTCTCGAGGCCGCCCGCGCGGGCGGCCTCCGCTCACCCTACTCCTTCGCCTCCGTCCTTCGCTCCGTAAACACCCCGATCAGTTTCATCAAGACCGGCAGGCCGGTCGTCAGCGCGGTAGCCAGGGCGGTGGTCGTCGTCAGCATGTCTTTCTGCGTCGCGAAGAGGAGCAGGATGAAGGCGATGATGATGACGAAGAACGGGACGCGGAGAGAGTCCCAGGCGCTGGCGCCGCGCTTCTGGCGATCCACCTTGACGATGTTCTCGCGCCGCGCGGCGTCCAGCACGTAGAGCCGGAACGACTCGCTGAAAAGCTCCAGATTCGGATTGCGCCGCACCAGGCCGCGCGCCATCAGGCGGCGGATTGTGCGGCGGCCGCGCGCGTTGGCCAGGCCGTTGTGCGCGAGGTGATAGAGCAGCAGCTTCTCGTCCTCCCGGCAGGTCGACCAGAGGCCGGCAAAGTACGTCTCGGCGCGTTCGCCAACCTCGTCGAGGAAACGGCGCTGGTCGGTATCGGGATCGCGCCCTGTGCGTGCGCGGCGCAGACTGTTTTCCGCCTCGAGCTCCCTCGCCAGAACGCGCAGGAACGAGTTGTAGGCCGTCTCCTTTTCCAGCCAGCTCTTTGGCGGCGTGATCTGACTCACGGCCTCATTGCGCCGCCGCCACTCCTCGTGACGCAGGTCCAGCTCCTCCGCCGTCACGATCACGAAGTGCTGCAGAAGTGTGCGCCAGCGTTCGACGTACGCCGGTGCATCCGTATCCGGCGGAGCCGGCGTCGTCATCACGTATGCCGGGGTGACGTTCGAGACGACGATCACCGTACGGTCCGCCAGCGCCAGCAGGCGCTCCAGCCACTGCAGCTTCTTCCCGTTCACGGCGCTGCCGTTGATGCCGTGCTCGAAATCGATGACACGAACATTGCGGCCGGCCGCGCTGCTGTCGAGCATCTCCAGGACGGCCGTCCAGTTGTCGTCCAGATCGAGCGAGGCGAAGGAGACGTCGACGAAAGCCTGGTCGCTGGTCAGCGTATTCACGTCGCGTTCGCGGCGCACGAGGAAGATGTGGTCGCCGAGGGTGGGGCTGAGAGGCTTGCGCGCCAGCCAGTCGGGCTCGGACACGTCGATCAGCAGAACGCGCCTGGCGACGAAACCGGCCGCGTACCAGAAGATCGCCAGGAGCGGCACTCCGATGAGGATCATCGTCAGAACGTGAAGCGCTGAGGAATCGGCCGGTTCGGCCCCGATGGCATCGCGCGCGTTCTCCTGGGACGATTTCCAGAACGATGCGCGCGGCAGGTGCGACTCGATCACTATCTTCTCCGCCGTCTCGGGCTTCTCCCGGCCGTTCCAGACCACGTCGGCCACATCGCGGTCGAAGCGAATCTTGCGAACGAGCTTGATCTGTTGCCGGTTCACGCACCAGTGCCACAGGTTGTCGGACGATCCCGCTTCGAAGAGCGGCTGAATGGCCAGTGAGTCTTCGTACAACGCCGGCAGCCAGTCCGACGCCCACGTCGGAATCGTGCCGTTCTTCAGATCCCCCCAGCCGGCATTCTTATCCTCGGGGCACGATTCGTTGCTCTCGAGTGGCACCGCCGGGTTCGTCACCGGCGGATCGAGAGACCAACTGCTGCCGAAGAGCATCCCGAGACGGTCCGAGAGAATGTCGGAAAAGAGAAACCACGTAACATCAGCCTTCGCGTGGGGAGGCAGGACGCTCATTGTGACGATCTGATCGATGCGTTGTTCCAGGCCGGCCGCGGCGCGCAACTGGCCGTACTTCACCATCAGCTCCAGCTCCACATTGCGGCTGATCCGGAAGAAGCCGACCACTGGAAGAGCCGCGCCGATCAACATCAGCAGCACACCACAGGCGCGGTAGAGCGTCGAATAACCGTAGCGCGATTGCAGGCGGCGCAGCAGATCGGAGACAGGCCCGCCGCGTTTCCAGCCGCCGATCAGCATCAACGTCAGCGTGGCCACGATGACCGTCGCCAGCACCAGGAAGGCTCGCGAAAGAACCACGTGGGCGGCGAAGGCGCGCTCCGGATGGATCCTGGCGAACCACATCTGAATGATCAGCAGGACCGTGACGATGATCCAAACCGCCATGCCGATCGCCCGCCGCCGCGGTGCGCCGGTGCGGTGCAACATCACGTACGTCGTCACGATCGACAGCAGCGGGATGAGCACAATCCCGTAGAACGATGACCACGGGGCCAGCGCGTAGTTGTTCAGGCAGGAGAGCAACAGCAGCGCGATGAGGATCAGGACCAGACGCAGGTAATCGCCGTGGCGTGTTTCGTCCGGCCACAAGCGCGGCGCGCGGTACCTCGGCTTGAGGATCAGCACGATGATGTAGACCAGAAGGTACGGCGCCGAATTGAACAGCAGCATCATCAGCGTCAGCAGCGTCGCCTCGACGTTCAGAACACGCGTGAGACGCTTCGCACGGAACGTCACCAGCGTCCAGCTCGAGCCCGTGAGCGGACGGACGTACATCGACTGATCGTCGCCCCAGTACGTCGCGCTCACCAGTCTGGCGCGCCGCGCCAGCACCGCCGCTCGCAGATCCATATTGCGGTCGGCCTCGGCGAAGAAGTTCTCGTAGCCGATCCGCTGCGTGTCGGAGTGGTAGATCACCTCCCCGTTCTCATCGATGATCGCCAACTGCACGCCGGGAGGCGGAACGGCGTGGGCGATGTCGATGAGCTCCGTTGACATGGCGATCACGGTGAACGTAGGAGGATTGGGTTTCGCCTTTTCCGCCTCGGGTGGGTGATCCCACGCGATCGCTTCCTCCGTCTTCTTCGCCAGAATGGCCCGCACTTCGCCGGTCGCTTTCGAGTGCACCCACTCCAGTACGTAGGGCACACCCGCCACCGACCACGTCCTCTCCAGCTTCGCCAGGTGGAAGTACTGCCGTCCGCTGACGTCGAGGCGCGGACTGGGGAGGATGCGCGCAAACCGTGCTTTCTGCATCCCGTCGTCGTCGAGCCAGGCGATCGAGTCGATATACGGATACTCGCCCACGCCTGGGTCCTCGACGAGCTCCTTCGGCAGCGGCTGCGTCGGATTGGAAATGTTCTTGAGTGCCAGGTCCCGCGTTCGTTCCTCGGCAACCGTTAGGACATGCATCGCCCGGACGACATTGCAGCCGAAGTCGGCGTCCACGTTGGCGCTGAACTTCTCGATCTGATCGTCGGCCGTGGCGGTAATGTCCCGATAGGCGAAAACGTCAAGCAGCGCCAGGGTGAGCACCCCCGCACCGACGATGGTACAGATGATGATGAGCACGACGTCGGTGATCGTCAGCGCCTGGGCCGGGTCGATGAGCGCGATGCGGAGAAACGGCCAGCAACAGAACACCAGCAGCGCGATGGCGATGCACAGAAGGATGACCGTCGTGGAAACCGCGGAAACGTCGTAGCGGAACCGCGACGCGGACACCAGCCCGCACACCACCCACTGACTCCCGCCGTTCTTCGTGCCCGGGACCGGGCGGGCCAAGGTGTAGGGCTGCGTGAAGAGGACATAATCGGTGCCGCCGAGGGTCACGGTGAGTTGACCCGTGCCTCGGGTCAGTGAGGCAAGATCGATATCCACCGGATCGGCGCGCCACCCTTTCCGGATCTTGAGAGCCTTCAGGGTGGTGATGGAGAGGGTGGAGCCACTCTCCCGGTCAGCGATGGCGCTGTTTGCCGCGTTGGTTGAGGGGGCTGCCGCCTTCGACTCCTTCCCCTTCGTTCTCTCCGCCGGCTTCGGAGCAGCGCTGGTCGTGGTCAGCGTCCCTGTCGTGTCGGTCGGTGGCGGCTCTTCCTCCTCGTCGATCCACTCCTCATCATGGTGGAGCAGAGACGACGACGCCTGCGGCGGCCGGACGCTGTAGAGCACCGTACCGTCATCTCTGGCCACCAGCAGCATGTCGAACGCGGCGCTCACCGGCCGTTCGAAAATCGGACGGATCAGGTCGTCAATCTCGACCGTCGCGTTGCAGGTTGGCGCGGCTTGCGGCAGGCCGGGACCTGGTTTGGCGGCCACCGCCTGCAACCGCAACAGGAAGCCATGTTCCGTTTCGTCGATGCCCCGCCTGACCTCGCCGGCCGGGGCATTGCCCGCGCAATCGCCGAACTTGATCCCCGAGCCCGCATACGGGTTCGGTCCTTCCGAAGCGCCGGCACCCGCCTGCGCCTTCACGAAGTCCGAGAACATCTCAACCCGCCCCTCGACCTGTGCGGTCAGCATCGACAGCAGGCGCAGATTGCGGCCGGTGAAGTAGTCGACCTGCCGTCTGTAATAGCCGTAGTACAGACTCCCCACCACGGCCAGAACGACGACCGTGATCACCACCGGCGCGCGCCGCGCGCCAGGGGCGGCTTCCTTGCCATCGCCGGCGTCGTCCGTTTTGGATGTGAAAATGGACATCTACATTAGGAGTGTCCGGCCAGCCCGATCTCCCTACCTCGTTGGGGCCAAGATGCCGCCAGGTCCACAGCGCGACGGCTTCGCACGCAGCAACGTGGCGCCAGCACTCGCCGGATGCGCGCGAACGCGAGTCCACAATTCAGCCCCGCGCTCGGCGAAGCGCGAGCGCGCCGTAAGAGGCATAGCCAATGTGCCGTGCTGACGATCATCGAGCCGTCATCGTAGGTTACGGCAGGATCGCTCGGTTTCGCGCCTTCGCAGATACGGCCTATGTTCGCGACGCTGGGAACGGATGATTCGGGCTGCTCAGCGGTTTAGGCCGGTGGCTCAAAGGGTCGCCGCTCATCTTCATCAGCTCCGACGTACGCTCGGAGGTAGTCGATCAACTCGATCGTTGCCGAGCGGCTAGAGACTGCCGTGCGCAGCAACGCATAAGCCTGCGCGTGGAGCTGCGGCGCATCAGCTTTCAGGAAGACACCTGCGAGATGCTCGGCGAGCGCTTGCGCCTGATCCCACTCGCGGAGTCGCAGGTGAATTTCGATGACATCAAGGCACACCTCGCCCATCGATGTGATCATGCCACGTTGCTCAAAATCCCTCGCCGCAGACCGTAGCTCCCACAGGGCAGCGTCAAACTGCTCCTGCCGAAGGAGGAGATGCCCGACGGACCATCTGAGACGCGTGACTTCGCTCGGCCGGCCGAGCGCGGTAAAAAGCTTGGTGGCTTTCCGAGCGAGCGGTAGCGCAGTCGTGGAGTCATCGCGGCGAACCGCGCAGTCGGCAAGGTTTTGAGTAAGCCACGCGATCATCTCCTGGTCCTCGTCGTCCTCAAAGTAACGCAGGAGATCGCGGTAGATGCTCTCCGCCTCAGGCAGGTCGCCCTGCTCGCAGAGAATGTTCGCTTCGAGAAGACGCGATCGGGCGGTGTGGTACGAATCACCGAACGAAAGGAAGGTCCGCTCGACGTCCCGGATAAGTGACAGCGCCTCCGCGTAGCGCGTCATCGAAAATAGCACGTTCGCCCGTGCCCAGACGACGAACGCCAAGTCGAATGTGGGCGCCGGCAGATGCACGAGAAAGCTCTCCGCAGCGCCTGTTGCCGCAAGCGCCGCAGGATACTGGCCGAGGTGCCTCAGCGCGCTGGCGCGCTGCACCTCGATATTGCCGCGGCATTCTGCGAGATCTAACACATCACGAAGAGAGTTTGCGACCTCCATGGCCATGTCAAGTAATTGGAGCGCACGTTCGGGGCGGTCGTTCAAGTCGCGGCGCGCTTCAGCGATCAAGCGTTCAACGAGACCACGCGTTCGCGCCGATGGATGCTCGGTCAGCCACGATGCCCAATCTTGGGCCGTGAGGCTTTTGAGCTGTTCGAATGCCGAATCCGCTTCGTGATCGGTGCTGACGTGGCCGGCCGCGAGCGATACCAGTTCATCGATCTCGCGCCGGCCATTCTTGGATCGACGCGAGAATGCGTGAACGTCGGTGTCCTTGAGTAAACCTGAGAATGTCCGCAAGGTACGAACGCGCTCCATGCATTCGGCACATTTCCAAACGTGACTTTCCAGTCCTGCAGCAAGATCCGGCTGCCGTTCCGCGTAGGCAAGCAACTGCGTGTCGTCGTAGTGACTACCCGTCATGACCGGGCTCCCGCCATCCGCTCGAACATGGCGCGTGCGTTCAACACGCAGCGGTGCACCATCTTGCGGGCGTATCCGGCCGTCGTCGCGAAGTGACGCGCCAACTCCTCCGAGGAATACTCCTCGTAAAACCGAAGGCGCAGCACCTCGCGGCAGCGCCTCGGCAAGCGGCGAAGAACCGTGCTCACGTCCACCCGTGTGGCCACGTCGTCTGCCACGGCAGCGATGCCGTCGACCGTCAGCGGCCAGGATAGATGCTCCTCCCGTCCTCGCCCGCGCCAGTACTGCCGGGAAGAGTTGAAGGCTGCGCCCAGGAGCCATGCTCTCTGATCGCGGATCCTGGGCCTGTTGCGGATGTAGGAGACGAAAACGTCGTGGATGAGAGGCCGGACATCCGCGTCGGGAATCCTGAACCGCTGTACCACCACGTACTCCAACACGCGGTAGTGCGCGTCGTAGGCCGCTTCGATGGCCTCGCGCACCTCCGGAGGCACAGCCGCTGTCAGGGAGTGGGGCATCTGCAATCCGCGCCGCGACGCTGTCGTGGAAGAGGTCAGGAAGTATAGCCAACCAGACCGCCAATTGCCCTCATATCGAAAACTGAGGGTCACGAGCGAAGCGATTCCACGACTACTAGGGCGAGTGAGGGCCGGCCCTCCGAAATCGCCGCACCCCCCAAGGGCGCGGACTAAGGAGGGTTTGTCTGTGGACATCGCAATCATCCTCGTCGCCATCGCACTTGCCAGCCGTCTCGGCGTTCCCGATCCTTAACCGTCACGTGGCATGTCCTTCGAGGCCGGGCTTTGCCCGGCCTCTTCCGGAACTTTGGGTGGAACAAATCTGAAGGAAGCATCGTGTGATGCGCGCCGAAGGCTTCCCCGCACGAACCGTACGAGAGCAGGCGTTGCCCGTTCATGACGCGCAGCTTCGGCGAGGTACGCCAAGGCACGTAACATCTCGCGATTCGCGCCTGCGGCGCGGAATGTCGGGACGATCTGCCTCAGAACCGCTCGAGCGTCGCGGACACGGGCAGGTGGCAATAGAAGCGTTTCGGCGATATCGAGTGCGGTGGTCGCCGCATCTGTCTGCTGACCGAGTCGCCGGAATGCGTCGCGCTGTTCTTCTAGACGGGCGAGCCCCTTTTCACGATGTCCGTAGCGCGCTTCGTGCAGCGCGAGCCCCCATCGAGCACGAGCCAGATCGCCGAAGTGTTTACGGGTTTCGAAGCAAACAACCGCTTTCTCAAGCCAACGCTTCGCTTCGTCGGCGCGGTCTTGCTCGAGCTCGCACCATCCGAGGTTCATCCAAACGATCGCTTCCGTCCGGCGGTCACGCGCCGCGGCGAAAACCGCGAGCGTTGTACGCCAGAGGGCGCACGCTTCCTCGACCCGGTGCTGTTCGTACAGGACATTCGCTTCGACGAGCCTCACGCGCGCGACGCGACGCGAGTCAGTAACCGCGGCGAATATGTTTACCGCCCGCCGCAGCCACTGAGTTGCCTCATCGAGCCGGTCCATCTTGAACAGCAACGTGCCACGGGTGAACCACGCGCGGCCGAGCTCATGGGTGCAGGAGGGAATGCCTTCGAGGGATGCGGCGGCGCGGTCAAGCACGGGAAGCGCCTCGGCGTAATTGCCGAGATGCCGCAGTGCGTTGGCCTGCTCCACGAGAGCGGTCCCTCTCAGGAACGCCCGGTAGTCTCCCCGAACATCCTCGGCGTCGTCGATCAAAGCGACCGCTGTCGCGAATAGTTGTTCGGCTCGCGCGATCCCGCCGGCTTCGCGTAGTTTGCGACCTTCCACGATGAGCGCGCGGATTGTCGGCGCACTCGGACCACTTGCACTCGCGCGCAGTGCCGCGAGCACAGCAGCTCCATTCCCGGGCAGTGCCCGAACCGCGGCGATTGCGCGCTGCTGGGCTTCCCGAGTGACGGCCGGCCGATCCGTCATTTGACGCTCGGGCGAAGGCGCCCATGGACCGGACTCCTCGACACTGAGCTCGAAGAGATCGTCGGCCCGCACGTCTTCAAGCGACAGCCGCCTCATCGCCGATACCATCGCGGCCATGAAGTCCCGGCTCGGCTCATTCTTGCCTTGCCGAATCCGGAAGACGTGCTGACGGCTATAGCTCGTCTCGGCGTTCAGCGCCTCGGCATCGATGCCGCGACTGATTCGAAAAATCTCGAGACGCGTCAACAAGGAGGTTGATCTCCAACCGTCACGTCTGGAAGGCCCGAGGCGGTGGGAACACCGACGCCTTGCGACGGTCGCCGCCTCCACGAGTCGGCCGACCTGTACCTGCCGGCGCTAATGAGTGCTTCACGATAGGAATGGTCATCATTCCTACGAGACCGCATGGTGCCCATCGTTACTGAAGGAGTGACGTGCGGCGGAAACTCCCTACCTCGATTCACAACTTGACGCAGATATGTGTCAGCCAACCGGCCGCAGGCGATGACACATATACACACCGCGTTGACGGGCTTTTGGCCAGCTCCTACGCTTCGACGCCTTCGCGCTTCCACGCCAAACAGAACGAACGATGGACCAAACAGACCCTCGCAACCAGCCGCGCTCCCACGGAAGGATGCGGAAGAGCAACTATCGAGGCCTCGCCAAGACGAGACTGGAGCGCTTCATCCGCGCACGAGGACTCTTCCCGTCACAGGTATGCGAAGCCTCGAACGTTTGCCGTCAGCGGCTGCAGTTGTGGTGCATCGGAGGGGCATCGCCGATGCTCTCCAGTATCCGAAAGATTGTTCAGGGTATGCGCAAGGTGACGGATGACGTAACCGTCAGCGCAAACGACCTGTTTGCCCTCGACGATGATGAATAGACGTCCGCCACGCACGCATGGTGACACTCGCCTTGATCGCTTTCTCACAGCGAGGCACATCCCGAGGGTGAGATTTGCCAAGGCGACCGGCTACAGCAAACAACAGGTCCAACGTGTGCGCTTCGGAGACGCGGAGCCTACCGCCAGAGCTATTTCCTATTTTGTGAAGGCGGCACGTCTTCTCACAAAAGACGCTTCGATCAAGGCAAACGACTTGTTTCCGCTAGACGACGATGACAGTCCGCAATAAGGCGCCGCGCACAGCCCTGGAAGCCGCGTTTATCAGGTATGGGTGGAGGTCACGACCGTCCCTCGTATGGCCGGTACGAACCGAATGCGCATCAATAGGCTTCAGCGCGGCATTGCCCCTGCCGGCCGCCCGATCCGAGCGCGCCTTCTCAAGGTTATTCGTCACCTGGCAAACGACGAATCCGTCACAGAAGCCGACCTCTTCCCAATGGAAGGGTAAGCGTTGCCTTCGGGTAGAGAGCGGCCGTCGCTTGACGCGGATGTGTGTCATCTCACTGCTGTCTGACGATGCCTCATATACGCACCGGATTGACTGGCTTTCGATCGGCCTCTAGGCTTCGGGACCGACTGACAGACCACATCGATGGGCCTGTCCTGGTCACTGAGCCAATGATGATGGGTCCAAAAGCCTCCTCGGCACGCCGCCGCGCACTCGCGTGCCTCGCCGCGATACGCCGCGAGCACACGCAAAGATTGCCACGACGCATGCAGCACCATCTCCTTCCCACCGAGGCCAATAATCTTGCGGTCTTCGCGAACCTGCCGTTGCGAGAGCGCGTCGCGGACAGGTTGTCGGATGCGCTGCTTGCGATCGACGAATCAATGGCCATGTGTGAGATTGATTCTGAGGCGGCCCGCGGCTCGTCATGGATCTCGCCGCAGCTGCGGAGCCTCTATGACGGGGTGAGCGCGCTCCTGAACGAGATCGGCGATTGACGACGCGACCGCAAGTGAAGAGCGACTCCGTTAGTTGACGAGTGGAGCTGACACATTTACGTGACATCTTGACATATGAAAGGCGCTGGCACTACATTCGGACATCGATAGAACCTCACTTCATTCAACAAAGGAGAAGAAATGAAGACAACGGCGTTCCTCTTTGTCATGGCGTTAGCTTTACTCTTTGCGGCGCCAGCAGCTTACGCTCAGATGCTCGGTGACGACGGCACTGTGCTGAACCGGGATCTGCCTGCCGATCAATGTCCAACGTATGATTCCTGCAGCATGGCCCCGGGAGGTGGAGCTGACCCGAACGCCACCGGTTCCGCATCGGGAATGACGTCATGCACGGCGGCGAGTTGCGTGGCGTGCGGCAACGACGTAGTGACCCAAAAGGCGTCTTGCTCTTACGTCAGTATGAACGGCTCATGCCAATGCTCGGTCACTACATTCTACGATGCATATACTCGACAGAACGTTACGAGGTGTTCGAGTTCGGGCCAATGTACCTACCGAGGCTGATCGGCGCCCTGATCGCCGTCGCGTGCCCTATTGCTGCTGGGACGGTCAGGGTTCCTCTGACCGTCGCAGCTTCGGCTGGGCGTGATCCGCACGTGAGGGTAGTCGCTTCCCGAGTCGCCTCGGGAGACAGCGTTACCGGAGTTGCGGATGCGAGCACGCCGGCACTGGTAACACTCGATCTACCACCAGGCACGTGGCGGATCGTCGCCGAGGCTCCCGATTACGTTCGTGCAGAACGTGTGGTGACGGTGGGCGATGATGAGGTTACTGTTCCGTTGAAGCTGTCGCCTGCGGCGTCAATCGACGGCAACATCCGTCAGACCCGGGAAGCGGCTGCGATTTCGTCGCTCGTGATTACTTGGTCGGCGGCTTCGCCTTCGGCAGAGGATGCACCGCCGTCGGGTTCCGACGAATGCGTGGTGCGAAAGGGCGGCGCGTTCCGTTGCACAATCCCGGCCGGCCGGATCGACTACAACCTTCACGCCCGCGGCTTTGCCTCCGTGTTTCGCTGGTCGGACGACGTTCCAGTGACGGGCGTGCACCTGCGCGAGCAGAGTTTTGTGCCCGGCGCGTCGCTGGTGGGGCGCGTCCAAGTCGTTTCGAAGTCCAGGACGCGCAGACCAGTGCGGGTGGTGCTGACGCCTGTCGAGCTCGGCGTTCGATTCGGCGATGACGCGACCCGCACCGCGGCAGCCAGAAATCGCGAAGCGTCGATCAGCAAACAAGGGTTTTTCCAGTTCGACGGTCTGGCTCCCGGCCGGTACCGGCTGAGCGCGACAGCGCCGCCGCTGGTGAGCCACGCGGCCGAGATCGACGTCATCGGCACGGCGGAGGCAGAGTTGCGCCAACCGCTGCTTCTCGGCGACGCGAAACGATTACGAGTGCATCTTTTCCCGGCTGCCGACGCCTCCGGCCGGCCCTGGCTCGTGGAACTCTCTTCCGTTCAGGAGGAGGCGCAGCGCACAAATACCGTGGGGATCAACGTCGCGAAAGACGGTGTGTGTGAATTTGGTTCGTTGCTTCCGGGCGTCTATCGCGTCACAGTTCGTCAGGGCACCCAAGCGCAGTGGCATTCAGAAACGATCGACCTGTCCGGCGACGAGGATCTGCAAATCACAATTCGCGCGGCGATCGTACGCGGCACCGTCCGTCTTGGCGAGAATCCTATCCGCGCGACGCTATGGTTTGGCGGTGACAGAGGCGCGATCCGTGTTCCGATAAGAACCAACGGCATGGGACAATACACGGTTCGCGTTCCACAGCTCGATGGCGATACCTGGCCGGAGATCGACGTAGTTGCAGAGCAGCCGACGCTAAGACGCGCATTGTCCGATGTCAAACTGTCACCGACTTCCGAGGATGGCACCTACCGGCTGGACATCGATCTTCCCGCGCGTGCCATCGTCGGGCAGGTCGTCGATGATGAAGGCAAGCCCGTAGTAGGTTTTCCGGTCAACGTGGCGAGTGCAACCAACCACGACCGCCTCGTCGATGTCCTCTCGGACGCCAGCGGCGGCTTTGCTTTCGACGGACTGCCGGCGGGAAACTATTTTTCTTCACGCGCAAGATGGCAAGCGGGAGAGCAAGATCGTTTCCGTGACCCTCGATGACGGTGATCGCGTTCAGGATGTTCGCCTCGTCGTGACCAATAACGGCCGCATGAACATCCATGTGACGATTGATTCCGTCCCTGTCATTGGTGCTCGTGTGTGGCTTATCCCCGCCAGCCGCAGAGCGACAGTCGTCGTGCCGGTTGTTACCGACGTCGATGGAAACGCCGAGGTTCAATTCCGGCCGGATGAACCGCAAGTCGATATTGTCGTTGCCGCTCTGGCTCTTCCGTTCACGTTCTTCCGGACAGTGGCGCAATCGGATGTGCCGTTGGAAGTTGTTTTAAATCGCGCCGGATCGGTTTTGAAACTCGCATGGAGGCCCGGTGCTGTGCCGATGGACGGACTTGTGCTGAAACATCGCGGCGCGATGCTGGGGCTCTTGCTTGTAGATCAGTGGGCGACGAGCGTGAACGCTTCTCGCGACGGCGAAACTACCGTCCTGTCGATCGCTTCCGCCGATCCAGGCGACTACGTGCTCTGCGACGCGATGACCACCACGGCAGGTGGCTGCGCCGCCGGTATGCTTGTCGCTGGCGCTGGGCCTCTCACGTTGCAGTTGCAGCCGAATAAGTAGTAGTCCGGGAATGGCTGCTGTCACGAACGCCCGAGGCGAACACCCTAATGGACGAGTTGGAGGGGGCTGCGGAACAAGCTCGTGCGTCTGTGGCCAGAGGTTCTCGAAGACCCCCATCCGGTTCTTGAAGGAGTCAAGTCGGTTGCTCCAAGCGCAGAAAGGCAGATCCGCAGAGCAAGAAGTTAGCTCCCCAGAGCAGAAAGACAGCTCCGCAGAGCAGAAAGTTAGCTCCGCAGATCAACAGGTTTGATCCCGCAGATCAACAGGTTTGATCCGCAGATCAACAGGTGTGATCCGCAGATCAACAGGTTTTTCCCTCAGATCAACCTGTTTGATCCTCAGATCAACCTGTTTGATTCTCAGATCAACTTATTTGATCCGTACATCAACCTGTTTGATTCTCAGATCAACTTGCTTGATCCGTACATCAACCTGTTTGATTCTCAGATCAACATGTTTGATCCGTACATCAACCTGTTTGATTCTCAGATCAACATGTTTGATCCGCGGATCAACAGGTCTAATCCGCCCAGCCAACGGTTTGATATTAAGAATCAATAAGTTAGCGCGGTAACCTGAGGATCTGTCCTCGAAAAAGGACGGGTGGTTCTGCGATGAGGCGGCGGACTGCTGTCGCGGGCATAAATGTCGCCGGGGTGACGGCCTGCCGCGTGTCGAAAGGCAACCAACCACAGAGGCACAGAGGACACAGAGAAGATCGAAAGATCAAGGACATCCTTCATCCTTCCGCCTTCACCCTTGCCTTTCGCAACGACGGGGGCTGCTCAGTCGTACAAGTACCGGACCGATGGCATCCACCGCTGCAGAGCACGCTTTTTCCGTTGGAATTCCGTTTCCTTCTCGCGTGCTACGATCGCCGGCGGTCCTAATAAGTTGTCAATCGGAGAGCTCATGAACGGTTTTTCTCGCCTTCGTCCCGCTGTATTCACGGCGGTTCTGACCCTTTGCGTCAGTCCCCTCTTTGCCTCCGATCCATGGGATTCGGCGGCCTTCACTTCCGATCCGAAGGAGCTGGTGGCGGCGGCGGAGAAGGTATCGAGCGGCGACGCCGGATTTGTGGTCCTGCTCGATGAGGCGAACTACACGTTCGAGGCCGATGGGAAGTCGCATACGACGCAGCGGCACATCTACCGGGTCGTCGACGACTCGGCGGTGGAAGGGCTGGGGACGATCGAGGTGCCGTGGGCGCCCTGGTACAACGACCGGCCGACCGTGGCGGCGCGGGTGGTGTCGAAAGACGGGACGGTGCACACGCTCGACGCCAAGGCCATCATCGAGGCGCCGGCCCGCGAGGATCTCGACATCTTCAGCGACAACCGCGTGCTGCGGGCGCCGCTGCCGGGGGTGGCGGTCGGCTCCGTCATCGAATACGTCATCGAGTTCAACGGCAATAGTCCGATCGGCGATGCCGGGACCTCCGACATCCTCGTCCTGGGCGGCTATGCGCCGACGCAGCGGACGCGCATGACCATCGACGGACCGTCATCGCTCGAGCCGCGCATCGTCAACAAGAGTGACCTGCAGGCAAAAACCGAAGAAAAGAACGGGCGCCGCATCATCACGTTCGAGAGCGGCCGCATCGAAGGGCGCAAAGACTTCGAGAACTTCCTTCCCTTCGACGTCATCAACCTTCCCTACATCGCCTTCTCCACCGGCTCCTCGTGGCGGAACCTGGCCGCGCGCTACAGCGAGATCGTCGACAAGCAGATCGCCGGCAACGACGTCAAGAAATTCACGCACGACGCCATCGGCAACGCCACCGAGCGGCGCGACGTCATCGCCCGCGCCCTTGCCGCGGTCGAGAAGAACGTCCGCTACGCCGGCGTCGAAGTGGGCGAGTCGTCGATCGTCCCGCGTCCGCCGCTGACGGTTCTCAGCAACAAGTACGGCGACTGCAAAGACAAGGCGACGCTGCTCGTGGCCATGCTGCGCATGGCGGGCATCCCCGCGCACGTGGCGCTGCTTCGCGCCGGTGAAGACTTCGACGTCCTGGCCGATCTTCCGGGCATGGGCCGCTTCAATCACGCCATCGTCCGCGTCGACGCCACGGCCAAGGATCCGGCCATGTGGGTCGATCCGACCGACGACTTCGCCCACGCCGGCGATCTGCCGTCGCAGGATCAGGGACGGCTGGCTCTCATCGCCGCGGGCGACACGTCCGCGCTGACGAAGACGCCGGAGACGCCGTCGACGGCGAACAAGTACTCGGAAACGCGCACCTATACGCTGCCCGAGGACGGCAAAGCGCACGTCCTCGAAGTCAGCGAGACCGTCACCGGCTCCGAGGACTCGTTCCAGCGCCACTACTATGCGGAGAGCGACCGGACCAAGTATCGCGAACAGATCGAGACCTACGTCAAGTCGTACTACGCGGCGAAGAAGCTCGACAAGGTCGAAGCGACCGATCCGCACGACCTGACCAAGCCGTTCCGCGTCACGATCGAAGCCTCGGATGCGGATACCGGCGTCGCACACGATGGCGATGCCGCGGTAGCCTTCCATCCGGCGAACCTCATCAACTGGCTGCCGTTTCCTCTGCGCAATTTCGGCGACGATCACGCCGAAGAGGCGCGCCGGAAGCGCGCCGGCGAGTTCGTCTTTCCCGCGGCCGGACTGCGCGAATGGACGTACCACATCGTTCCGCCGGCCGGCTACACCGTTCGCACGCTGCCGCCCAACGAGACCACGAACCTCGGCACGACAACGCTGACCAAGGAGTACCACGCGCAGCCCGACGGCTCGGTCACGGCCGTGCTGCGCTTCGACAGCGGCAAGCGCCGCATCAGCGCATCGGAATTCGAAGAGACCCGCGCCTCGATCAAGAAGGTCTTCGAGGCCAAGCCGACCATCATCGGCTTCGATCTGATCGGCCAGGCCAAGCTCAACGCCGGCGACGTCACCGGCGCGCTGGCGGAGTTCCGCAAACTGGTGGCGCTGCATCCGAAAGAGGCACAGCATCACATCGAGATCGCCCGCGCCCTTCTGATCGGCGGCCTCGGCGACGCCGCCCGGGCCGAGATCCAGCGCGCCGTGGCGCTGGAGCCGACGAACGCACACGCCCAGGCCGCCCTGGCAGGCATCCTGGAGTACGACCTCCTGGGCCGCCTTTTGCGCAAAGGCTTCGACATGGACGGCGCCATCGCCGCGCTGCGCAAGGCGAAAGAGATCGATCCGAAGAACGCCGACTACCGCGGCGCGCTGGCCAAGCTGCTGACCTATGGAACCGACGGCACCGAGTACGGTCCCGGCGCGAAGCTGGACGAGTCGATCGCCGAGTACCGCGCGGTGGCGACCGAAGTTGGCGAGAAGGAATCGAAGCAATTCGACGACGACCTCATGCCGGTGCTGGCCCACGCGGGCCGGTTCGCCGAGATGAAAGATCTGGCTAAGACGGTGCAGGACACCCAGCTCCGCGAGACCGGCCGCATTACCGCCATCGCCGCCACCGACGGCCCGGCCGCGGCGCTGCACGAGCTGGGCGCCTTCGACGCGAACACGCGCCGCAACTACGCGCAGACGGTCGCGCAGACGCTGCTCAACCTGCGCCTCTATCCCCAGGCCACGGAGATGTACGACGCTGCCACCCAGGGCGCACCGAACGCATCGAGCGCGCGGCCATTCATCGAGGCTCTGCGAAAGACGAAACGGATCGAAGAGCTTCCGCTCGACGAGAAGGATCCGCGCTCGGTCGTGCAGAAGATGATCATGGCCATGGTCCACAACGACACGCCGGCACTGAAGAAGCTCTTCGCCTTCGACATCAAGCCCACCGAGGACGACGAGGACGGCGAAGATCCGTTCAGCGTGATGCGCATGCTGACCTCGGGCAGCAACATGCCGCCGGCCGTGCTCGGTGATCTCTCGTTCGGCACGATGCGCATCCAGAGTGACGGCAACGACAAGAGCGGCTATCGTCTGCGCCTGCGCAGCGAGAACGGCGTGAGCATGCCCACCCTTTTCGTCATCCGCCAGAACGGCGGCTACATCATCCGCGCCAGCACGTTCACCGCCGACACCATCGGAGCGGCCGTGCTGGCATATGCCGATGCCGGCGACCTCGAGACCGCACGCACCTGGCTGAACTGGCTGCGTGAAGACGTCCAGGCAGGCGGCGGCGACGACCCGCTGCGCGGCGTCCCCTTCGCCGCGCTCTGGCCGAAAGACAACGCCACCACGAACGCGGACGAGATCCGCACCGCCGCGGCATCGATGATGATCCGCAAAGGCGACGAGAAGAGCATTCCGCTTCTCCTGGCGATGCGGGAGAAAGCGGCGAACGACCGCACGAAATCGTGGATCGACGTCGCGCTCAGCGCCGCCTACGCCAACCGCAAGGACTGGAAGAGCGTCGTCCCGATCGCCGAGCGTCTCAACGCCGCCTATCCCGATTCGGACAACGCTTTCAGCACGCACGTCTTCGCGCTGTCGTTGAGCGGCCGCACGGCGGATGCCGAGGAGCTGGCCAAGAAGCGGCTGGCAAAGAAGCCGAAAGACGACGAGGCCCTTCGCGCGCTCTCCTCGATCTCCGCCCAGGCCCGCGACTACCCGGCCGCCGCGAAGTACGCCGAGCAACTGGTCGACGAGTTGTCGCCGACGCAGAACGACTACAACAACGCCGCCTGGTTCGAGCTGTTCGCCGGCAACGTTACCCACGCCATGGAGAACGCGCGCCGTGCCACGGCCGAAGACTCGCAGACCTCCGCCGCGGCGCTGCATACCCTGGCCACGCTCTACGCGGAAACCGGCAAGAACATCGAGGCGCGCGACGCACTCCTCCGTACGCTCGACAAGAGCCGCCGCGATCAGCCCGACAGCAGCGACTGGTACGTCCTCGGCCGCATGGCGGAGAACTACGGCGTCCGCGATGCCGCGCTGGCCGCCTACAAACGGGTAACCAAGAAAGAAGAAGCCGACGGCGCCTCGGTGTGGGAGCTCGCGCAGAGACGTCTAGCGGTGATGGGAAAGAGCTGAGTCAGGGATGGCCATCCCGAGCGCGCTGATCACCGGGAGCACATGCTCCCGGTATCGGACCACCTCACGGTAGCGGCCCTCGCTGACGCGGCTCTCCCCGGTCGATTCGTAGGCCGGAGGCGTGATCTCGAACTGCTCGAGCATGGCATTCGCCGAGCTTGACCGCAGACACTCCACCGCGAAGGCCTCCCTGCCGAAGCGGTCGAGCGCGTCGTGTACCTCGCCGATCACCTCGCGATAGGCCATCGCTGCATCGATCTTGCGCGCGAGGGCGTTCTCGTCGAGCTCCAGACGTATGAGCGCGTCCGTTGGGTCCGCAACCGGATCGCCGTGGACCGCGAATTCGTAGTTCTGCAGCAGCCGTCCTGTTCGAGCCCGGACGATGATGACGGCGCTGTCGATCAGGGCCCGGCATAGGTCATGAGCTGGATTGAAGCCTTCCATGGCGTCGCCGGCAACGCATGCGATGCCTGCATCGATCAGATTCCCGGCAAGCTCGTTCACCAGATCGACGAATACGTCCACTCGGCCGTCGAGCAGAATCCGGTAGACATCCTTGTCGGAGAAGCGCCCGTAAATCGGACCGGGGAACGCTCCCACTCCGTGAAGAAGACAGCCGGTCGATGCGAGCCGCGACTGACCATTGCCGCCGGAGCCGTCCGTGAGACAGAAGTACAAGGGACGGTGGCGCTCCAGGTAGTGGTGAATCACCAGCTCATGGCCGGGATGCGCCACGACAACGGCGGCGTTGCCTGAATCGCTGGGAGGGGGCATGGGCTAGGTGCCTCATCAGTGAGTGTACATCGCCATCATTCAGCGTTTCATCCATCGATAAAGACGGCGCAACAGACGCTCCGTAGACGACATCACGACCGGGCGGCCAAGCTGGACGTCCTTCGAAAGGTGAGAGAGAGACTCCGCCATCGCGCGGAGGTCATCTTCCGGCGTCATGGCGACATGACAGGTCTGCAGCTCTTCATACAGCTCGATGAACTGTTCCGCGAGCAGATCGATGCCCGCAGTTGCCCGGACAGCGTCGGTAACCTTCGCCGCGTCGTCCGCATCGTAACGATCGATCTCGGCGCCAATGGTCGCTTCCGTGATCGGACGCTGCAGAAGGCGCAGGCCGAAGTTGAGCTGCCTCATCGCGTCGAGGTCACGGGTGGTGATCATTCCCGCCAGACCGCGTGCATCGCAGACGATGACGGCGGTACCAACCGCTGCCGCCTCCAGGGCGCAACGCGCTTTCCCGAAGACGAGGTCATATCGCGAAAGGATCTCCTCCGGATGGTCGGTCGCCGTTCCCGCGGCTCGGCCAACGATGTCGAGAGCGATTCCGCGTTGCTTACAGGCCGCCTTTATCGTCGATGCAAAGGAGTCCGTCGAGGCAGCGTTGCTGAACACTAGCGCGCGAAGCGGACGACGTGAAAGCGGCGTCCGCCGCTCGAATCGCTCCAGGTCGACCGCGTTCGGCAGGATGCGCACCGCGGACTCCGGTATGCCATGCTCGAGCATCATCCGATCGCGGCAGTTCCGGTCGACGGCGATGTATTGACCGATGCGCGGCGTGCGTGGAGGCGTCGAATGCCACGTCAGTCCGTCGTGACAGACGAAGAGCGCCGGCACGCCCGGAAATCGGGCCAGCGCCGTCAGCGTCTCGAGATGGTGGTGCCCATGAATGACCTGCGGGATGGCGGCGATCGCCGAAATGTCGTTCGTGACCGGAATCGATGCTTGCCGCAGCTCCTCCGCAACCGCACCCAGAACGGTGGTGTAAACCGCCGGCTGCCATCCACGACGCAACAGCGCCAGCGCGAGATCGCGAGTGTAGAGATCAGACCCGGAACACGACGTCGCCGAGTAGGTAGCGATCAAGACGCGCCGCGGCTCGGGAGTGTTCATCTGCGTAACTCTATCTCCGCGTCTTCGCGTCTCCGGTGAAACCTACCTCCGAACGAACCCGCGTTCGCAGACGATCTCGACGATCCTGGCCGCATTCGCGTCCGCGCTGGCGGTCGTCGTGTCCAGCGTCAGCTCCGCCGACGATGGTGCCTCGTAGGGATCATCGATCCCGGTGAAGTTCTTGATCGTTCCGCGGCGCGCCTGGGCGTACATCCCTTTCGTGTCTCGCGCTTCGCAGACTTCGAGAGGCGTATCGACGAAGACTTCGATGAAATTGGCGGCGCCGACCATCTCGCGGACCGCGTCGCGAGTGGCGCGGTAGGGGCTGACGGCGGCGCACACCACCGCGCCGCCGTGGCGGACGATCTCGGCGGCGACGAAGCCGATGCGGAGAATGTTGGCGTCGCGGTCCTCCTTGGAAAACCCGAGGCCTTTCGAGAGATGCGTGCGGACGACGTCGCCGTCGAGTAGGGTGACCTGACGGCCGTGCTCGAGGAGGCGGCTGACGACGATCTCCGCCGTCGTCGATTTTCCGGCGCCGCTCAGACCGGTGAACCAGATACAGAAGCCCTGGCGATGTCTGGGCGGGTGGCTCTCGGCCAGAATCGCGGCAACCTCGGGGCGCGTAAACCATTCCGGCAACGGACGGCCGGCGCCGAGGAAGTCGTCGCGGACCTGGGTGCCGGAGATCGAGCGCGTCTCCGCGCCGATGGGCACGCGCGACGCTTCCTCGTAGCGGTCTTCGCCGGCAACGTAGACCAGCTCGCGGAAGGGGATCATCGTCATTCCAATCTCCGCCTCATGCGAGGCGACGAGCTCCTGCGCATCGTACGGGCCGTAAAAGCCGGCGCCGGGGCTGGCGTGATCGCGGCCGACGATGAAATGGTTCGCCCCGAAATTGCGCCGGATGATGGCGTGCCACAGCGCCTCGCGCGGCCCGGCCATCCGCATCGCCAGCGGCAGCAGCGACAGCAGCACCCGGCCGGGCGGGAAGTGCTTCTCCGCCAGCGCGCGATAGGTCCGGACGCGTGTGTAGTGATCGACGTCGCCAGGCTTCGTCATGCCCACCGAGGGGTGCAGCAGCAGCACGCCGTCGACGGCATCGATGGCGCGGCGCACCAGCTCTTCGTGGGCGCGGTGCATCGGATTGCGCGTTTGGAACGCCACGACGTTGTCATGCCCGAGCTCCGCCAGCGCCTCGCGCACCTCGGCCGGCGTACGCCGCAGATCGCGGAAGTCCCACGGCGTGCCGGTGCTGATCACGCGCATCGGGCCGCTGATGTTGCGGCGGCCCCAGCCCGCCATCTCGGCAACCAGCGGATGTTTCGTGTCGCGCGTGCCAAAGACGCTGATGGCCGCCTCATCGCGGTCCCATTCGTAGATCTCCTCGACCGTCATGACGGCGAGGATCTCGGTGTGCGGCCCGCGAAGGACGACCTCTTCGCCCACCGCCACCGGCGCGTCGTCCGCAACAGGGAGCGTGATCGGGATCGGGAAGAGGGTCCCGTCCGCCAGCCGCATCTCCGCGACCACGCGCTCGTAGTCCGCGCGGTTGAGAAAACGATCGATCGGCGAGAAACCGCCGGTGGCCAGCAGCTCCAGGTCGCAACGCGACCGCTCCGAGATCTGCAGCGAGGGGAGGGTGCTGGCCTTGGCGATGAGAGCCGCGGCCGATTCGGCCGGCTCGAACAGGTCGACGAGACGGCCGCCATACGGGTCGATGAGAGTCGCGGTCATGCGGCGCCGCGAACGTGACGGCATGTAGCGGAATTTCCTCATTGCCGCGTAAGATGCGCGCTTGATGCGACGCCTGAGCCGTGCGCTGTTGATCGTTGCCGCTGTCTGCGCCCTGCCGCTTTCGGCGGAGGTGCTGCGCATCACGGCTCCGCGCGCAGGTGCGACACTGCACGGCGGCAGTTTCGCCACCCTGCAATGGACGGCCGGCACCCTGCCGCCACACGCCGAAGAGTGGGAAGCGTTTCTCTCCATCGACGGCGGCAAGTACTACGCCTTCCGCATCACGCCCCATCTCGACATCGACCGGCGAGGCTTCGACTTCGCCGTCCCGAACGTCGATACGAGCAACGCCCGAATCCTGATCCGCACCGGCGACGAAAGGCGCGAGTCGCTCTTCGAGCTGCCGGAGAGGTACTCGATCGTTCGCGATGTGCGCGCGTCGGTGCTGCCGCATGTTCTTGCGAGCGCGCGCGGCCCGGAAAGCGCGCGCGAGGGCGATCCTGCCGTCATCGCCTGGGCCGATGGCGATCGCGCCGGATCGCGGGTGACGCAGCAGGCCGCTGCAACCACATCGACCCGTATCGCGGCGGTGGCCAGCGAGACACGCTCGTGGTCGCCTGTCGTCGCGCCGAAGACGTTGCGTACCTCGTCGGCGATTCGCTTGACTGTTGCGCGTGCGCTGGCTCCGCAGCCGTTCGCGAACATCGCTGATCACGACGTTCCCCCGACAGACCTTCTCCTCGTCTGCCAGCGCCGGAACATCTAGCGCCGCGCCTTCGCGCCGCACGCCAGGCTTCAGTCTGGCCTCCTCGTCAGCTTCGGACGGAAGTCCGAACCGCGTACTTTCGGAGAAAACTATGAAACGCTCATTTGCGTGGGCTTTGCTGCTTTTGCTCACGGCCACCGCGCTCATCGCGCAGACGACTGACACCGCCTCGATTCGCGGCTCGGTCGTCGATTCCAATGGCGCCGCGGTCTCCGGCGCCACGATTACCCTGGACAACCTCGCCACGGGTGCGCACCGCACCGCGCAGAGCGATGCACACGGCGGCTACACCTTCGCTGCGTTGCCGGCCAACGGCACCTATCGCATCCGCATTGACGGGAGCGGATTCGCGGAGGCGGTCAACGGGCCGTTCACGCTGCGCGGCGGTGAGACGGCCACGTTCCGCACGACGCTCAACGCCCAGCCGGTCAGTGAAAACGTCACCGTCTTCGGTACCACGGCAGGGGTTCGCGCTGATTCGCCGGAGCTGTCGACGCGGCTCGACCAGAAGGCGATCCAGTACATCCCGGTCTTCGGCCGAAAACTGACCTCGCTGCCGCTGCTGAACTCGGCCGTTCGCTCGGCGCGCGGAACAGGCGATCTCTTCCTCAACAACACCCTCTTCGTCATCAACGGCGGCGGACGGCGGCAGACGACGTATTCGATCGACGGGACCACCGGCGACGACGCGTGGGGACGGCAGACGATTTTCACGAACATCCCGGTTTCCGCCATCCAGGAGCTCGACGTCCTGACGAATGCCTTCTCCGCCGAGTACGGCCGCACCACCGGCAGCGCGGTCAACGTCGTCACCCAATCGGGAACGAATGAGACCCGCGGCGAGTTTCTCGGCCTGTGGCGTCCGAAGTCCCTGCAGGCAAACGCGCCTGTGCAGGACGTCAAGACCGGCGATGATCTCCAACAGGCCAGCGCAACGGTTGGAGGCGCGCTCGTTCCTGACCGGACGCACTACTTCGTCTCCGCCGAGCACAACGACCAGCGGCGCGGGTCGAGGATCACCTCGCCACTGGCACCCGGGACCTACTTCGGAGACTTCAAACAGACGCTGGCGATGGCCCGGCTCGATCAGGAGCTCGGCGAAACGAATCATCTGCTCCTGCGCGCGAACATCGATCGCTTCAGCGATACGAATCCGCAGGACGTCGTCGGTGGTGTGACCCTTCCCAGCGCCGGCCGTACGTTCGAGCGCGCCACGAACGCGATCGCCGTCTCCGACGCCGCGATCTTCGGGACAAACCTTTACAACCAGGCGCGCTTCACCGGTGAGTACGGATCGCCGATCACGCAGTTCTCCGATAACCATCCGTCGCCCCAGTTCGTCCGTCCCGGCGTGGCCACAGAAGGCGACTCGCGCGTGGCCAGCCTCTTCAACCACCAGTGGCAGTTCGCGGACACGGTCAGTTGGACCACGGGCAGCCATTACCTCCGCATCGGCGGCGATTACATCCGCTCGCGCTCGGGCGGCAACGGGCAGGAGTTTGGGGCTCCATTCGTTCTCGGTCAGTTCACATTCAAGACCAGTGTTCCGGCGACGACGCCGACCTCGGCGCTGACCATCAATGACGTCGCGCGCTACACGCAGGGTTTCGGCAACGTGACGTACTCGCTGACCGATCAGCTCTATTCACTCTTCGTGCAGGATGACTGGCACCCGACCTCGGCGCTGACGGTCAACCTCGGGCTTCGCTACGATCATCAGCAGCTGACCGGCGACAGCAACAACCTCGGGCCGCGTCTCGGCTTCGCCTGGAACCTGAATCCGCACACCGTCGTCCGGGGCGGCTACGGCGTCTTCTATTCACAGATTCAATCGAACATTGACGCGACGTGGGTGCTGGCCGGGCCGAACGGCTTCTTCAACTTCAGCGCCACGCCGGGACAGCTCGGATTCCCGACCTCACTCAATCCGACCGCGTCGTTCCCGGCGGGCGCCAGCCTGCCCGCGCGCGACGTGACGATACAGCCCGGACGGGCGGCGTACTACAACCAGTTCTTCGACGTCTCCAAGCTCCGCTTTTATCCCGATCAGCTCGAGAATCCCCAAACACGGCAGGAGACCATCGGCTTCGAGCGCGAGCTTGCCAAACAGTGGTTCCTCTCCACCGATCTAGTCTACGTTCACACAACCGGAATCCCCTGGAATCTCGATGCGAATGCGCCCACCTCGTTCGTGCGCACAGCCGCGGGTCAGACGCGTTCGGGCGCCGCGGCGGATGCGACGCGCCCGATCGTGCCCGTGCCGAATGGCTACAAACGCATCATCGTCACCACGAATCTCGGTGCGAGCCAATATCACGGTCTGCAGGTCAATCTTCGCAAGACGTTCAGCGATGCCGGCGGCGTTCTGGCCAGCTACACCTGGTCGCATGCGCGCAACAACATCGAGTCCGACGCGACGGGCGGCGATCCGAACGACGTGAGCTGCCTGAACTGCGAATGGGCCGACTCGCTTCTCAATCAGACCCACCGCGGCGTGCTCACCGTCTGGCATCGCGTTCCGCTTGACCTCGTCGTCGGCGGCGTGGCCACGGCGGCTTCCGGGCGGCCATACAACATTACGACCGGCACCGATAACAACGGCGATGGCGCGAACACCGACCGGCCTGTGATCGACGGGCAGGTCCTCGGGCGCAACGCCGGCAAGGGATCGTCGATCTTCGATCTCTCGGCATTCGTCGAAAAGGATTTCGCCATTTCCCGCGGCATGCAGCTCGCGTTGCGTGCCGAGGCTTTCAATCTGACCAACCATACGAACGTCGTCGGCCGCAATGCCGTCTTCGGCAACGATCCGGCCGGCACACCACTATCGACGTTCGGCACCCCCCTCGGTGGCGTCGCTAATGTCGATCCGCAACGCGAATATCAATTCTCTCTCCGGGTGAGGTACTGAAATGAAAGCTCTGTTCGTTGCTCTCGCGATCCTGTCACTGGCGGCGTCTGCAAACGTCGCCGTCCCTCCAACTCACTTTCTGGCGATCGTCGGCGACTGGAACGTAACGAACGATCACTTCCTGCAGGTCGACGGACGGCAATGGATCAAAGGCCAGCCGTCCGCCGGCCTGGCAGAGAAGGCGCGGACGATCTACGGCGCAAAGCACGAGGAGTTCATCGACAGCGTGAAGGCGTACGCCTACTTCCCGTACGCCGTGGCAAAGGATGTCGACGACTTCCGCGACGGCGAGATCTCCATCCGCTTCCGCATGCTGGCCGGCCAGCTCGACCAGTGTGCCGGCATCCTCTTCAACCTCAAACCGAACGGCGACTACCTCACGGTCCGCTTCAACGGCAAAGAAGACAACCTCGTGCTCTGGACATTCAAGACCGGCAAGCGAAGCTTCGTGAAGAAGGGCTCCGAGAACGTCCACATCCCTCTTGGCGAATGGCACACGATCAAGATCGCCGTCGCCGGCACCCAGCTTCACGGATTTCTCGATGACAAGCCGCTTCTCGAGTACACGCTTGCCGAGCCGGTGTCGGGAAAGGCTGGCGTCTGGTCGAAGACCGACAGCGTGAGCCAGTTCGATCAGTTTGTGGTGAAGAAGAACTGACGGCGCACGCCACGCCACATCGCCGCCACCACGATCGGCCACAAGATGTAGAAAACTGCCACCTCCACCCATCCGGCCCTCTTCGCCAACGGATACCCCGGATATGCCCGGCGTGCCGCGGGCCGGCGCGTGCACGCCGGCAAGCTCGTAGATCGTATCGAGCACGATCTCCTCGGTCGTCGACCGGCTCGATGTTGTTTTCATGCCCAGGCGATAGACGATCTCGCCGTAACGCGCATCGTTCTCGAAGAGTCCCGAACGGCCGGCAAGCGGATAGATCGCGTGCACGTCCCGCATCGACCGCCGCAACTTCAGCAACACGTTGTTCTCGAAATCCATCATGCGCGGGTCTTCGGAGGAAAGGAAAACAGTGATCGTCAGCGGAGCCTGGATGCCCGCGAGGACGCGCTCATCCGACGCTGAAAATGAATTGCGCCGGTTCTCGGAGAGATCGAAACTGACCCTCACCAGCAGCAACACCGTGAGGATGGCGAGCGAGGCGAGAATCACCAGCACGCTTGTCCAGGCGACTCGTGCCCGGATGCCGCGTCCGAGGTGCAGCCAGTTCGCGGCGATGGCGAATCCGAGCACGGAAACGATCAACAACACCAGCACCACGTCGGCGCGCAGGAGCCCTCTCTCGAAGCCGCGCAGCGTCGCCGTCGGGGTGAAGGATGCCAGCGTCTGCAGGATCCCGCCGCGGCCGGCGGCGATGAAATCCAGCGCCCACGTACCGATCGTGAAGGCCAGGACGACGATGGCCGCGTTCGCGGCGCCGGGCATCAGGGCGGCCGCAGCCGTGGCAATTGCCGCCGTCAGCAGAAAGCGCAACGTGTACCCGAGAAGGAGATTGAGAACCTCCGGGGCATTGAGGTGTCCTCCGTAACCGCGCCACAACGCCAGCGCGATCAGGAACGGCACCAGTGAGACGATCCAGGCGCAGGTGAGCGCGATCGCCTTGGCGCCGATCTGCCGTTCGATCGATTCCGGCCATTGCAGCATCAACTTCAACGCACCGGATGACTTCTCCGAGGCGATGAGCCGGATCGCCACAAACGGAAAGAGGAGCGTGATGGTGAGATCGTAAGCGCCGAGCGCCGGCGTCAGGATCCCGTCGAGCGGCGACAACCCCTGCGCCAGCGCCGCCACACCGCCGCCGATTCCGCTGGCCTCGGCGTATGCATTCATCGCGGTGATGAAACTCTGGCCGGTCAGCAGACCAACGATCAGCAGCAACAGCCAGAAGGCACGGCTCGCGGCAAGCTCAGCCAGCTCCTTCCGCACCAGGTCACGTGAGCGCAAGGAAGACCTCCTCGAGCCCGCCTGCTCCCGTTCGGGACGTCAGCTCGTCAAGCGTCCCTTCGGCGACCGACTTCCCGTGATCGAGCAGAAGGAAACGATCGCAGGCCCGCGCCGCGTCCGTAAGCTGGTGGATGGAGAGCACGATCGTGCGCCCTTTCGCGGCTTCGCGGCGGAGGATCTCCATCACCTGCCGCGTCTGCCGCAGGTCGAGCCCATCGAACGGCTCGTCGAGCAGCAGAACCATCGGCGGCGCGGCCAGGCCAATGGCGATATCGAGACGCTTGGCTTCGCCTTTGGACAACGAGCCTACCGCCGCATGCTGCAGGGCGACCAGATCGAGATCGTCGAGCAGCGACGGATCGAGCCGTACCTCGAACATGCGCGCGGTCAGCTCCAGAGTCCAGCGTACGGTTTGATCCGGCCACGGACGGATGGCGTCGGGAACGTAGAAAAGCAGATCGCCGTCGACCGTTCCGGCGTCGAACGGAAGGACACCGGCTACGCATTCGAAGAGCGTCGTCTTCCCCGCGCCGTTCGGCCCGATCACGCCGAGGACCTCGGCAGGGCGGGCGGTAAAGGAGACGTCTGTCAGCACCGCGCGCGCACCACGACGCGCGGAAAGCCGCGTGACCACGAGGCTCATCGCGCCGGCAGATACTCGGCAGGGATCGGATGCGCCGCGTCTTCCTCTTCCCAGAAAATCGTCAGCACCTTCCAGTCATCGCCGATGCGGACGAGTTGAAAGCTGTTGATCCCGCGCGCGAACGGCTTCTCATCCGATGACGCATGCCGCGACTCGTAGGTGCTGAAAACGTGGGCGATGTCGCCGAAGCGCTGGATGCGATTGGCCGCCGGCCGTTCGAAGAATCCATTGTCTTTGAAGTAGGCGCCGGCCTTCGTCGCATACTCCTGCGGCGTCATCACATTCGCCGTCACCACGCCGTCCTTGCGATGCGTCGAGATCATCCGCGCACCCGGCGCGAACAGCGCATCGAACCGATCCCAGTCCCGCCGTCCTGCCGGCCCGGAGATGACGTTGTAGACCGCCAGCACCGTCGACTCGATCGCAAATTGGTCGCTTCCCGGCTGCGCCGCCGGTTGGGAGGAAGGCACCGAAGCGCATGCGGAAGCGGCGGCAAGGAGAAGGACGAGCAGCTTTTTCATGCGCGCGAGTATAGGCGGGGTTTCGCAGTCTCGCGGTTGCGGGGTCTCGCGGTCCGGTAGTTCGCGATCCTGCTGTGAACCCACCTCGCGACCGCGCAACCGCGAGACCGCGCTACCCATCTTCATCGTACGTCAGCTCCAAAAACACGTCCTCCAGCGCGCGATCGCTCTTCAATTCCGCGGTCGTTCCGCTGGCGACGATGCGGCCGCGATTGAGGATGGCGATGCGATCGCAGACCGCTTCGGCCACCGACAGCGTGTGCGTTGTCAGGAAGACCGTCTTCTTCTCCTCGGCCAGGCGCCGGAAGAGCAGCTTGACCTGTTTTTGCGCCAGGGCGTCGAGGCCGACCATCGGCTCGTCGATGATCAACAGCTCCGGATCGTGAACGAGCGCGGAGACGATGACGAGCTTCTGCTTCATCCCGTGCGAGAGGTTCTCGATCCGTGCATCGGCCCAGCCGGCGATGCCGAAGTAGGCCAGCAGCTCCATCGCCCGCGTTTCGCAATCGCGCCATTCGCGGCCGTAGAGATTCGTCACGAACTGCAGCAGCTCCCGGCCGGTCAGCTTCTCGTACAGGAAGGGGCGGTCGGGGATGTAGCCGGTGACCGCCTTCACCCGGACGCCGTCGGTGGTTACATCGAGTCCGTTCACCCGAACTGTGCCTGAGGTCGGCAGCGAGAGACCGGCCAGGATGCGGATCGTTGTCGTCTTCCCGGCGCCGTTCGGACCGAGAAAACCGAAGATCTCGCCGCGGGCGACGTCGAGCGAAACGTCGTCAACCGCCGTGAAATCGCCGTAGCGCTTGGTCAGATTGCGAATCTCGATCATCGGACAGCCCGGCCGCGCAGGGTATCATCCGAAAAACTTTCAACCGCGGAAACCGTAACCACGAATGGCTGAACGTGAGCATCTCGACGACCGCACCCTGGTGGCGCGCATCCTCGAGGGCGACCGAGACCGATTCACAGAGCTGGTGAAGCGCTACGAAAAGCGCATCATCAACTATGTGTATCGGATCACGCATCGCTACGAAGACGCTCACGATCTTGCCCAGGAAATCTTCGTGAAGGTCTACGTCGCCCTCGATCGATACGATCCGAAATACCAGTTTTCGACGTGGCTCTTCCGGATCGCACAGAACAGCGCCATCGACGCGCTGCGCAAGAAGACCGTCAACGAGGTGTCGATCGCACCGAAGCCGGGCGAGGACGACACGAAAGAGCGCGAGTTCGCCGACACGGGCGTGTCGCCCTACCGCGCCATGAGCAACAAGCAACTCGCCGATGCCATCGATACGGCGGTGAAGAACCTGCCGACCGATTATCGCGAGCTGATTCAGCTTCGGCACTTTGCCGAGCTATCCTACGAGGAGATCGCTTCGATGAAGAAGCTGCCCCTCGGCACTGTCAAGAACAAACTGTTTCGGGCGCGTAATCTGCTGAAGGTCGAGCTCGAAGGATTTGTGGAACCCCTATGACCGACGACGCGTGTCAGCGATACTTGGAAGATCCGGAAGCGAACGCCGCACATCTGCAGACGTGTGCGGAGTGCCGCGCCGTCTCCGCGGCACTCTCGGCGAAAGCCGGCGTCGAGCCTCCGGCGATCGATCTGAGCACGCTGCCGCTCGCTCCCTGGGAAGGTTCCTCGCATCGACCGTGGCCGCTCGTTCTCGGCATCGGCGCCGTCCTCGTCATCATCGCTCTGGCGCTCTGCGATGCGGCGGGGATGTCGCCCGTACACGTTGCCGAAAGCTCGCTGGCGTCGATGGAGGCGATTCGTGGTCTCGTGAACAGCGCCACCACTTCGCTGCGCGGCGCCTCGTTCGGATGGCAGATCGCGTTCGGTGCCGCCTTCCTGATCGTCAACGCGCTGCTCGTCCTGCTGCTGCGGCGTTCGCCGAGGGGGATCGATGCGTAGGCTGGTGCGCCTGTTCCTGCCGCTGACGGTCGCCGCCGCATCGGTGGTGACGGCGATGATTGCTGCACCTCCCGGCTTCGGCGTTCATACGCCGAATACGGTGGCCGACGCCACGGCGATGCTGCAGAAGACCGCGGTCATCGCCGCGCTTCTGGCGGTCTGGATGTTCGCCGCGGTGGCGTTGACGCTCCTGAGCGGCCGCGAGATCCGCTATTCGTCACTGGAGATGCGCGCCAGCGCCCTGCATTGCTTCGCACTCGGCCTCGTCGCCCTGACCAGCTTTGCCCTGACGGCGATCGTGTTCAGCTACCTGATCCCGTACTACGTCGGCATGCCGCTTCTCTTCGCCCTCGGCGTCTTCGCCATCCTCACGAAGATCTACGGCACCGTGGCGGTTTTCCACGCCGTCGGCACCCTGGTGGCCGGCTCCCGGACGCGCGAGCAACTGAACCGCCGCCGCTGGCTGCGCGGCGATCTGGCCATGGTCGTCGTCGGAATCATTGTCCTCGGCGCACTGCGCCTGATCCCAATCATCGGCCCGATCATCTGGGCGCTGGCCTCGGTGTTCGGCATTGGAACGGCCCTGGCAACGAAGTTCGGCCGCCGCGAGCCGTGGTTCCTGGCGCTCAAGGTCGCGTAAGCGTCGCATGAAAGCCTCCGTATTCATCGCTACTAGCCTCGACGGCTTCATCGCGCGCGAGAACGGTGCGTTCGATTGGCTTCCGGCCGACCCTGAGCCGCACGGCTACGACGAGTTCATCGCGTCGGTCGATGCGCTCGTCATCGGACGAAAGACGTTCGAGACCGCGGCTGCATTCGACCCATGGCCGTACGGGAAAAAGCCCGTGGTCGTGCTCACCTCGCGGCCGTCGGCATGGAAGGCACCGTCCGGTTCCGCATGCGAGTTCATGTCCGGCAGCCCACGGGAAATCGTGGACCGGCTCACCGAGCGCGGCATGAATCATCTGTACATCGATGGCGGGGTGACCATCCAGCGCTTCCTGGAAGCGGGACTGATCCAACGCATGATCATCACGCGCGTCCCCGTTCTTCTCGGAAGCGGAATTCCATTGTTCGGACCTCTGTCGCGCGATGTCAGAGTCAATCACGTAGCCACGCGGTCGTACCCGAGTGGCCTTGTTCAGAGCGAGTATCTGATCGCCGAATGAGGTGAGGCAATGCGAATCGCTGCCGGTTTCAAGGCGCATTCCGGTTGGGCGGCGCTGGTCGTCATCGGCGCTTCGGACGATGGCTTCCACGTAGTCGACCGTCGCCGCATCGAGCTCGTCGACCCAGGCGACGCCGACTGGGCAAAGCAGCCGTACCACGCCGCGGAAGAGCTTCCTGCGGCGAAAGCACGACAACTCGTAAAACGCGCCATCTCGTCCGCTCATCGTATCGCCGCGAAGGAGATACGCGCCCTCGTAAAGCGCTCGCACGAGGCCGGTCACGAGATCGCCGGCTGCGCCGTCCTCGTCGGATCGCCGATGCCCGACTGGACGGTCGAGCAGATCCTCTCCGTGCACGTGCGCATGCACAAAGCCGAGGGGGTGCTCTTCCCTGCCGCGCTGGCCGACGCCGTGGAAGGGTGTGATCTGAACCTGGTCACCATTCCCGAGAAGGAGTTGACCGCGCGCGCCGATGCGGCCACCGTGAGGAACTTACCGGAGCTCGGGAAGTCAGCCGGTCCACCATGGGGGAAGGACCAGAAGAACGCGGCGATGGCGGCGATGCTCCTTCTGAAAAAAGTACGCGAGCAGGGTAGGACTTGATGCTGCCTGGACACTCCTAGACAGGCCCGCGCATAATTCAGCGAGGGCGTCAGGAGGTCCGTGATGCGCAAGATGCTCGCCGTGTTGTTTCTGATCACCGTCTGTGCGTCCAACGTATTCGCGTGGGGAGAGGAGGGGCATCGCATGGTCTGCCGGATTGCCTGGCTCTCACTCTCTCCCGATGATCAGAAGGAGGTCGACCGGCTGACGAAGGCGTTCCAAGCACCGCCAGGTTCGAAACTGACGATCAGCAGCTTCCCCGACGCCTGTGTCTTTGCCGACGAAGCGCGAGCGCAGGCACGGGACGCGGTCAAGGCCGGTATCACGACCAGCCCTTGGCTCCACTTCAAGGGCTTCTCCAACTGGCATTTTCTCAACGTAGCCCGCACCGTCAAGAAGATCCCGGCAACGTCCTGCCACGACGACTGCGTCCTTACCGGAATCACGACGCATTCCGGCATGCTGAAGAACGGCACCACCGATCAGGATCGTGCCGAGGGGCTCATCTTCCTCGGTCACTGGGTTGGCGACATCCATCAGCCACTGCACGTCAGCTATGCCGATGATCTGGGAGGAAACAACATTAAGCCGGTAACGGGAGGCTTCTATCCCATCCCCAACAGCTTCCCGCTGAATCTGCATGCGGTCTGGGACGGATCGATCATCCGGATCATCATCGCCGGTCCAGGCTGGCGCGCCTTCGCGGACGGCCTGCAGGCGAAGATTACCGCCAAGCAGAAGACCGCCTGGTCAACCTCGACACCGCTTGCGTGGGCGCAGGAGTCTTACAACATCGCCACTCTTCCCGGCGTCGAGTACTGCAAAATGACAACCGCCGGCTGCGAATCCTTCGGCACCGGCCGCGAACTGACGAAGTCGTATCAGGACAACTTTGCCAAGGATGTCGATCTACGGCTGCAGAAGGCAGGGACACGCTTGGCGGCATTGATTCACGAGGCGTTGCATCCGTAAACGCCATGACGAATCCAAACCGACCCCATATCGAGTGCGAGCAACATCACGCGGGCCTTTCTGTCAGCGACATCCCTGCCGCGGTCGATTTCTATACGAATAAGCTCGGCTTCTGGCTCGCCTTCACGTGGGGCGATCCTCCGACCTTCGCCGGCGTGAATCTCGGCGACGTGCAGATCTTCCTGCAGCAAGGCACTCCCAGCCCCCAGGGCTGCTCCGTCTACTTCGTCGTCGGCGATGCCGACGAGCTTTACGAGTTCCAGCGCGCGAACGGCGTCGAAGTCGTCGAGCCTCCTACGGATAAGCCGTGGTTACTGCGCGATTACACCGTCCGAGATCTCGACGGCTATTACCTCATCTTCGGCCACCGTCTGCAGAACACACAGCCTCCTCTCCCCATCGAGCGCGTGGACGTTCCGGTGCGTCTCGAGAAGCGCCTCGCCGCTCTGCTGCACGATCTCGCCGAGCACAAGCACATGACCCTGAACAGTTGTCTCGAAGAAATCCTGCTCCACACCTGCGAGCCCCTCGGCGACGGCGTCGCCAGCCCGCATACAAAAGGAGATCTCGACTACATCCAGAGACTGAAAGCAAAACACGGCATCGATTACGACTCGCACGCCAGCTATCGGTTTGTGGAGGAGTGAGGGAGCGAGGTGAGGAGTGAAGGGCCGAGGGGCCACCCAGGGGCGACGCGATGTGAGGGCGACGCGATGTGCCAGGCCTTCGAAACGTCGGAAAGTGTGGTTTCGGGTCGTCAAGGTGGTCCGTCAAACACAAACGTCAACGCAAACGTCAACGGGTCAGGCCTTTGATTCTCAAGATTGACCGAGACTTCGTCAGCCAAATTGACACGCACGGCATCCTCGACAACGCCTGATAGCAGCAAATGAGTGATTGGTGTGAAATATCTCCACGCCAGTGACACACGTGTCCTGACGCGACGATTGCTCATAGCATGCGGTCGAGAATCGTGGTCGGAGATTGAGTAAGCAGTCAGGCGCGAAGCGTAACGAGCGCGGCGTCGAGATATCCGAGGAGCTCCTTGCTCGAACCGAACTCCCGATCGCATCTTCGGATCAGGCTCGAGATGTGTCCCTCGCTTCGAAGCCGCAATCCGGCCGCGATCGATCGCAGCGTGATCAGTCCTTCGTGCCATCCGATCCAGGCAGCAATGCGTCGAAGGGCGTTTCCGCGCGTTTCGCGAACCCACGCCGCGCTCGTTCCGGCGGCCTTCCCCACCGCGTCGACAATTCGGTGCATCTCCGGGCGGCCGACGGCGCGCTGCGCCCGCGGATGATCAGTCGAGCGCGGCTTCGTTTCGACGATCTTTCGTACGTTGCGTGTCCACTCCTCGGTTCCCAGGTAGATCCGGTTCGTGAGCTTGCTCCAGAGACATTCATCGACATCGACCTTCGCGCAGACGAACTCTTTGTAGTTCGCGCGAGCCTCACCACGATCGGGATGGAAAAACTCCAGCGCTGATTTCAGGTCGAGCCAGTCAGGAGCGTCGTTGTATCCGGCTGTGGCGCGATAGCTCGACCATTTGTAATCCTCCGGCCTCTCCACCATATGCGCCCGCACCGGATTCAGGACGACGTATCGCAACACATCGGCAAAATACGCCTCCTTCTCGATCAGGAACGCTTTGAAGCGGCCCTGAAAGAGATGGCCACACCGTTTGCGGCTGCGGTTGAACCATCCGGCGTAGGTGCTGTTGAGCCAGTGCATACCGCGCGAGAGGTTTGGTTGCGGCGTCTGGATGACGAGATGGAAGTGATTCGTCATAAGAACGTAGGCGGTGATCGACCATCCGAACCGCTGGGCGGTCTGACCGAGATAGGCGAGAAACGTCTTGCGATCCCGATCGGACCGAAAGATGGACCGCCGTTCATTGCCGCGGGAGGTGACGTGATAGAGAGCGTTTTCGAACTCAAGTCGTAATGGTCGTGCCATGGCGTCGCCGAGGATCCCTCGGAGAGGTCATTCCGCCGAGGAATCCGCAACACGTAGAGAAAAGTGAGGTGAAAACCCCTCGGAAAGGAAAATCGCGCTACGGCTGGTAGAGTCGGGCAGGTAAAGGCGAGGATCGAAGCCTGAATCCGCCAGGCACTACGGTGGCGATGGCGTTTTGAAAATCAAAGGCCTGGCACCGCGCGCCCGCAACGCCCGCAACGCCCGCAAGATCGAAGGCCTGGCCCCACGTCCTCCTATGGTCCCTCGTCCTCTATGGCTGAGAATCGAAGGCCTGGCCCCTCACCTCGGCCCATGGCCCCACACCTCGGCCCCACACCTCGCTGCATCGCAACGATCGAAGGTTGGCCAACCCGTCCCTGTCTCCAAATGTCAGGCAAAGATGCGCACTAGTCTCCAAGCTAAGTCCAAGATTCTAGCGGCATCAGCATCACTGACGAAGATCATCTCTCCATGAACAGCCTTGTTGCGAATCGCCCAGAATTCATTGAAAGCGCTAGCCTCTGATTGTGTGAGCAGGCCATTCTTCATGAGGAGGTTGACAATTTCACGCGGCGATCGAACCGAACGACCGAGGTTCGGCAAGATCTCAAATGCCGCGGCCACATTCTGCAGCATCCTCTCAAGTAAAATCGCCACAGAAAGTATCTTCTCTCTTGAGCTGCTTGATGACGAAACGATTTGAAAGTACTCGTCAAAATATACTTGCCAAGGCTCACTCCCGCTTCCTTGCTGTGTCGCACTGCGAGTCTTTTCAGTGATATATATATGATGACTGTCGGCCTCCTTTGCACTTTGTGTTTCCTTGACCTTGGTCTGCCCGGTTGCCTCGTTAGGTAAAACGGGCACCTCGATTGTCCCATCAGCGGGTTCTAATTGGGCAAATTCCGTCGCCATCTCAAGTTTTTGCGAAACCGGTCTCGGCGCAAGCACCTGAGCGGCTGCACTGGATGCCTCAGTCTCTGCAGCATTAACGCTCTTGGCTAATGCATCGATGTGTCGCTCAAACTCTGCTTCGATTTGGAACAACTTCAACTTTTTAATTGGTGGTAAGAACGGCAGAACACTCGGTAATAGCGCAGCGGTAACTCCAACTGCGAACAATGTTAACGAAGTCCCGTCAAAATTCAACTTCGGCCACACTAGTCGGGCAATGATCAATAGGCCGCAGAGACTAGAGAGTGAGTAGGGGATCCATTGGATGCGACGCATGCTAGAGATTGTACTCTCTGAACGGCGGACTCTGCCGATGGTTAGTGCATGCTGGCAAGAATTCTATTAAGAGCATTGACTGAGTCACACCCGCTTAGTTAGTTAGACACCTACTCCGCCTTCATCGCACTCGCCAGATCGATCCTCCTCGCTAACCGGGACGGCACCAGTCCCGCCAGCAGCGACGCAACAAACGTTACCGTCAGCGATGCCGCGATCAGCCTCACCGGCGTATGGAACGCGATCGTCCAGCCGAAGGATTGTTTGTTAATTACGTAGATGAGGATCCAGGAGAGGACGTAGCCCATGGCAAGGCCGGCGGCGGTGGAGGTCAGGCCGAGGACGGAGGATTCGAGGACGAGCATGCGGCGGACCTGGGCGATGGACATGCCGAGGATGCGGAGGAGGGCCAGGTCGCGGGTGCGCTCGAGGATCAGGGCGGCCAGGGTGTTGATCACGCCGAGGACGGCCACGACGATGGCCACGGCAAGGAGGGCGTAGGTGATCAGGAAGGTCTGGTCGAAGATCTTCATCACCTCGCCACGGATCTCGGCGTTGGTGACGACGAAGGCGTGGTACTTCGGACCGAACATCGCTTCGAGCTTCTTTCGGGCCTCGTCGAGCCTGACTCCGGGCTTGAGGTAGATGACGACCGTGTTCATGGCGTCGTCGCCGAAGAGAGTGTTGTAGAGCGCCCGGTCCATGACCACGACGCCGCGGTCGCTCGAGTAATCGCGGTAGACGCCGGTGATGGGGAGGCGGTGCGGGCCGCGCAACGTCGTCAGCGTGATCTCGTCGCCGACGCCCTTCTTGTACTTCAGCGCGAAGCTCTCCGAAATGACGACACCGTTGCGCGCCACGGCGGCCCGCAACGCCTCGGAGGGCTTGGCGGCGATCATCGGCATGTCGCCGAAACGGGCGGCGACACCGAGGTCGCCGCTGGCGACGGTGATCACAGCGTCGCCGTACGCCGCGCCGCGCCCGCGCACGCGGTCGAAGGCGGCGATGAACGGGACCCTGGCCAGGTCGGCGGAAATCGCGTTCGAAAAGACGGCGGCATCGGCGTTCGACAGACCCTTCGACGGCCGCAGCCAGAGGTCAGAGCTGACGGTCTGGTCGACCCATACCCGCACGGTCTCGCGGAAGCTGCCCACCATTAGAGCCACTGCGACCATCATCCCGATCGCCAGCGACAACGCCGCCGAGGCGATGGACGTACGGCGCAACGAGGCGGGAATCGTCGCCGACGCTAACTCGCCGACGATGCCGAACACGGCGCGATAGGGCGTGCGCAGCAGGTCGGAGGCGGCGGTCACGATCATCGGGGCGAGGGCGGAGAAACCGGCCACGACGAAAAGGACGGCGATGTAGCCGGCGACGGCGATGCCGTTCCAGGCGGGGAGCCGCGAGAGCAAGGCTGCGACGATGAAACAGGCCATCGCGGCGACTACTTGCGAAGTACGCGTCCGCGTCCTGCGGATATTGGAGAAGAGGAGGTTTGGTCGGAGCTGCGCGGCTTCAATCGATGGCTGGATTGCCGACAGCAGCGAGAGCGTCGTCCCCACCGCTACCCCAGCCGCGATGATTCCCGGCGTCAGGACGATGGCCTCGGGGGTGGAGCTGATGTAAAGGGCGTTGATGGTCCGCCCGATCAGTCTCAGAATCAGCCAGGCCAAACCGCGGCCGAGGGCGATGCCGGCGGCCGAGCCGGCCAGACCGAAGACGAAGCCTTCGAGGATGAAGGCTCCGAAGATCTGCCTTGCCGAAGTGCCGAGGGTCTTGAGGATGCCGACGTCCTTGCGGCGGCGCAGAATCGAGATCAGGACGGTGTTGTAGACGAGGAACATCCCCACCAGCAGGGCCACGCCGGCGAGGGCGAAGAGGTTCACGCGGAAGGCGCGCAGCATCTTCTCGACGCGTTCGTTTCGCCGCGCCGGCCGCTCGAGCCGCGCATTCGAGGGAAGCACCTGCTCGATGGCGGGGATCAGCGAATCGTCGGGCACCATGAGATCGATGCGGGTCAGCCGTCCCTCGAAACCGAAGCTGGCCTGCGCGGCAGCGATGTCGGCGATAGCGATGGCGCCGTTGAAGGCGGTGGCCGGGCCGCGTGCTTCGAGCAGGCCGCGGACGATCATCGTCCGCCGGATACCTTTGATGTCGAGCATCAGCGGCGAACCGAGTTTCAGCCCGTGCTCGCGGGCGAAGCTGGCCGGGATGACCACCGAGTCGTCGCGAAAGAGGCTCAGGTACGTCGCCGCTGATTCGTGCGCGCTGGTGACGACGCTGGCGTAGCGGTAGTCGCGGAAGTGGAGATCGGAGAGGAGGTCGACGCCAAGGAGGCGGATGGGGAGTGGTTGCGGTGTCACGTCCGCCATCCCTTCGAGATCGATGACCGGCGCGAAGCGGACGCCTCGCGGCCAGAACGGTTGCAGCGCGACGAGCACATTCTCGTCGAGCCCCACATCGGAGACGATCTGGTAGTTGGCGCGGCCAGCTACCGCATCGACCGATTCCTGGAAGGCCCGCAACGCGCTCTGATTCGAGAGGGCGATGGCCACCACCACCGCGACGCCGACGGCGATGCCGAGGATCGTCAGCGTGGTCCGCATGGCCTCGCGGAGGATGGGGCGGAGGACGAGCGCGCGGAGGATCATTTCGAAGGGGGGGTCGGGGGTTGGGGGTCGGGGGTCGGAACTGAGCTCGATCTCTCCGACTCCCGACTCCCGGCTCCCGGCCCCCGCATTACCTTTCCATCCGCCACATCGACGACGTAATCCCCATAACTGGCGGCCCGCTCGGAGTGCGTGGCCATGACGATCGTCGGACGGCGCGTCGTGTGAATCCCGCGGATCAGGTCGAGGATCATCTCGCCGTTCTTCGAGTCGAGATTGCCGGTGGGCTCGTCGGCCAGGATCAGCGGCGGACGATGGACGACAGCGCGGGCGATGGCGACGCGCTGCATCTCGCCGCCGGAGAGCTCGTTGGGAAAGTGCGTGGCGCGGCTTCCGAGTCCGACCTCTTCCAGGACCTCGGCGACACGCGTTTTCACCTCGCCGCGCGGCGTGTTTGCCAGAGACAGCGGAAAGGCGACGTTCTCGAAGACGTTCAACGTCGGGATGAGGTTGAAGAACTGGAAGATGTAGCCGATCGACTTGCGCCGCAGCATGGTCAGGCGCGACTCGTCGAGAATCGACGTATCGACATCGTCCAGGAGCATGCGCCCGGATGTCGGCTTGTCGACCGCGCCGATGAGATTCAGCAACGTCGACTTGCCGCTGCCCGAGGCGCCCATCAGTACCGCGAAATCGCCGGAGGCGATCTCCAGCGAGACGTCGTCGAGCACCTGAACCGCCGCCGATTCCGCGCTTCCCGCGTAGGCGTGCGTGACGTGCTCGAGGCGAATGCGCATGGCCGGCGATTGTACGCGCCGCACGAGAGAGGCCGCCTCTGATAGGCTGAGCGGCCGAAGGAGACCGTCATGGACGAAACAACCAGTGGTGCGAATACAGGCGGAGATGCCGCCTCGCGCTTTGGCCAGGCCAAAGACTTCGTGAATGAAAAATACTCGGCGGCGTCTGACGCCGTGCGCAACCAGTACAACCGCGTGCGCGAGAAGGTCGAGGACGTCGACTTCGGTGCCATCACCGATCAGGTCCGCGGCTACGTTCGTTCGAACCCCGGAAAGGCGCTTCTGATCTCGGTCGGCGTCGGATTCCTGGTCGGCCTTTTGCTTCGGCGCGATGACATTGAGTAAAGGAGCGACGATGCCGACCACACGAGACACCGATTACGAACGCTCCGCTGCGGGGATGGACTTCGACAATCCGATTCGCGAGAAGGCGTCGCAACTCGGTAACGCGTTCGCCGAAAGCGGGCCGGAGGCGCTCTTCGAGGAAATCGAGAACCTGCTGCCGGAGTCATGGCGCGAGCACATCCGGACGTTTCCGATCGCCGCGGTGCTCCTCGGCGTCGGCATCGGAGTATGGCTCGGCATGAAGAAGGGCGACGAGGTGATCGCAGCCGGGACGTCGATGGTAACGGCCGCGGCGATGCAGAACGTCGCCAAAGTCATGCAGACAGCGGCGGGCAGCGACGATTAGCTCTTGCGAAGCGGCCGCCGGCTCCGCACAATGACTCTCAATGGAGACTCGGCCACTTCCGCTTGGGATTGCTGATCACCGGCACCACTATCTGGCGTCGCTCGCCGCCGAGGTTCATCGGACGTACTTTTACAAATACCCGCCGCTTCCGGTGCGCTGGGGCCAGCAGATCAGCCGCAAGAAACGCCGCTCGATCCGGCTGGGGTCGTACAACCACGTCACGACCGAGATCCGCATTCACCCGCTGCTCGATTCGCCTGAGATTCCGGCGTTCTTCATCCAGTCGGTGATTTACCACGAGTATCTGCATCACGTTCTCGGCGCGAGCCACAACCGGCGTTTCCACAAAGAGGAGCGTAAGTTCCGCTACTTCCGCGAGTCGAAGGAGTGGATTCGCCGGCATCTCTGGCTGTTGCTGGGGATCAAGCGGAATCGAAGCGTCATCGTCCCGCCTCCTCCGGCGCTGCCACCGCAGATGGCGTTGTTTTAACTGCGCCTTCGGCGCGTTGTCAGTTGTCGGTTGATTGCGCTTCGCGCGTTGCCACCTGCCGGCGTTTGTCGACCACGCGCTAAAGCACAGATAACCGATAACCGACAACGCGGCGAAGCCGCAGTTACACCCCCATCGGGAACGTCAAACTGTAAATGTACCGGCCGCGCGCCACCTGCAGGACGATCGACGATCGCTCGGCGGATTGCGTCAGGGCCTGATTGAGATCCTTGACCGAGGCGACACCGACACCGTTCACGCCGACGATGACGTCGCCTTGCGCGAGACCGATGTTCTCGCTGCGCGAGCCGCGCGCGATTTCATCGATGACGACGGCCTTGTTCTGGTCGGCGACGCGGAGACCTGCAATCTCCCAGAGAATGCGCAGGCCAAGGTCGCGCGGTGCCTCGGATGGACGAACGGAAATCGACTCCGTCCTGCCATCGCGCGCGACGGTGAGGGGAAGGGGCTGGCCGGCGGCGACGGTGGCGGTGAGGGTGGAGAAGGCTTCGCGGGAGTCGATCGGCTTGCCGGCGACGGCGGTGATGATGTCGCCAGTGCGCAGACCGGCTGCCTGCGCGGGCGAGCCGCTGATGACCCGTGCCACGAGCGCACCGCGCGAGGCTCGCAGCCCCGTACGGCGCGCCTCCTCAGGGGTGATCGTCGCCGTTACGGCACCGATCCAGGCGCTGTGCACCTGACCGTAGCGGAGGATGTCCAGGATCACCTTCTTGGCGCGGTCGACCGGGATGGCGAAGCCGATGCCCTGGGCGTTGGCGAAGATCATCGTGTTGATGCCGATGACGCGCCCTTCGATATTGAGCAGCGGCCCGCCGGAGTTGCCGGGGTTGATCGAGGCGTCAGTCTGGATGAAATCGGTGAACGTGCGCCCGGCCTCCTTCGATGGAACGGAACGTCCCAGCGCGGAAACGACGCCGGTAGTGACCGTGCCGCTCAGGCCGAACGGGTTTCCGACGGCGATGACCGTCTCACCGATCAGCAGATCGGCCGAGGTGCCGACGGGGGCGGCGAGAAGGTTCTTCGCATCGACGCGAAGAACGGCCACGTCGCTGTCGGGATCGACGCCGATCAGCCGGGCCGGGAGCTGTGTGCCGTCGCTGAAATTGACGGTGATGCTCGACGCCCCTTCGACGACGTGGTTGTTGGTGACGATGATCCCTTCGCTCGACCAGACGAAGCCGGAGCCGAGCGACTGCGAGCTGAAACTGCGGTCGCGGCCGCCGAAGATTCCGAACGGATCGAATGGATCGACCTCGCGGCGGCTGATCGTCGACTCGGTCTGGATGTTGACGACGGCCGGCCCGACGTCGTGCGCCACGGTGACGATCGGCGTCCTGCGCGCCACGCTGACGGTCGGGGGAATCGGCGCCCTCTCCTGCCGCGGCTGACGGGCATCGACCGTCTGCGATTCCGCGGCCGGCTTGCAGGCGAGACTGACGAGAAAGAGGATGAGGATGAGGCGGAGCTGCTTCATGTCGGAATGATACGTGCGGTGAAGTGGGAGGTTCGGATAAGCGGCTTTGCCATTGTCGGTTGTCGGTTATCGGTTATCGGTTGTCGGTTGTCGGTTGTCGGTTGTCGGTTGGTTTGCTGTTCACTTCTGGCCTCACACGCCCGGTAGGGCTCAGGCAACCGACAACCGAGAACACGGCAAAGCCGCGGTTACCCGCATTCGCCGCAGCCGCAGAACGCGCGCAGGCTGTCGTACGTCCACATCCCGTAGTTGTGACCGTCGGCCCAGTTCGGCTGGAGGGCGTAGTTGCCGATCGGGGTAACACTGAGGAGCTGGAACGACGCCGGGGTGTAGCGGGGCGGGGGGCCGGCGGACATGCGGCCGAAGAGGTCGGGCTCGCCGGAGCAGCCGGCGCAGGGACAGGCGCGGCGAAGGGCTTCGAGCGGATAGTATGATTCGTGGCCGTCGTCCCAGACGACTGCAAGCAGATCACCGACAACCTGGTACGACGCGGGGCGCATGCCGACTTATAAGCTCACGATCGAGTACGAAGGTACGCGGTACTCAGGATGGCAGGCGCAGGGTAACACGCCGAAAACGGTCCAGGGCCACCTCCTTCGCGCGGCCACGCAAGTGGTCGGTGAGGTCGACATCGGCGGCGCGGGACGGACGGATGCCGGGGTCCATGGGGCGGCGCAGGTCGCGCATTTGCGCGCACACAAAGCGGTCGATCCGCTGGTGCTCTCGCGCAAGATCAACGACCTCCTGCCGCATGACATCAGCATCGTGGCGGCGTCGCGGGTGAACGACCGCTTCCATGCCCGGCACGATGCCATCTCGCGCGTCTATCTCTACCAGATCGCCACGCGGCGCACGGCTTTCGCAAAGCCGTTTGTCTGGTGGATCAAAGACCGCCTCGACCTCGGCGCCATGACCCGTGCGGCGAAGTTGCTCGAGGGGCGGCACGACTTCAGCGCCTTCAGCGACCGGCGGATGAAAGAAGAAGACTCGCGCATCGTGGTCGTCACGCGATGCGACGCGGCGGCGAGCGGCGATCTGATCCTGTTCCGGATCGAAGCGTCACATTTTCTCTGGAAGATGGTGCGCAAGCTGGTGGCCTTCCTCGTGGAGATCGGCCGCGGCAATGCCACCCCGGAGGATCTCGCGGCAAAGCTGAAAGCGAATGCGGCGAACGTCGAACCGACAGCGCCGCCCTCGGGACTCTTTCTGGAAGCGGTCCTCTATCCGGGCGAGACATTCGATCGTCCTCTGGAACCGATCGTGCCGGTCATCAGGCGATGAGTGAAGCCGATCTGATTGCGCGCATCCGCGAGCTCTTCCCCCGCGCGGGCGACGATGCAGCCGTCATCGGCACGCAGGTCATCACGAATGACGTGCTTGTCGAGAATGTCGACTTCACGCGCGATGTCCCGCCGCGGCTCATCGCCCGCAAGAGCCTCGCCGTCAACCTGTCCGATATCGCGGCGATGGGAGGAAGGCCGCAATATGCCGTCGTCGCCATTGGCTCGCCCGAGCAGGCGTTTGCCGCGTCGATCATCGAGGAGCTGGCGGCTGCGGCGCGGGAGCACGATGTCGAGATCGTCGGCGGCGATCTCTCCCGCGCCGAGCACGCGTTCGTGTCGATCACGCTGATCGGAGAGGCGGCGCAGCCGATCCTACGAAGCGGCGCGCGGCGCGGCGACCGCATCTTTCTCAGCCGGCCGGTCGGCGGCTCGGCCGCCGGCCTGGCGCTGTTGCAGCGAGGGACGGAAGCGGCCGATTACGCGGAGCGGGAGTTCATCGAATCGGCGAAGCGGCGCCATCTCGAACCGGAGGCGGAAGTGGCGCTGGGGATGAAGCTCGTTGGTATCGCCACGAGCTGCATCGACGTCTCCGACGGTCTCTCGACCGATCTCCACCATCTCTGCGACGCCTCGAACGCCGGCGCGTTGATCGACGGCGATCGCATTCCGGCGTTCCCCGATCTTCCCCGCTACGGTCCGCGCCTCGGCATCAACGTCCGCGACGCGGTGCTCCACGGCGGCGAGGAGTACGCGCTCCTCTTCACCTCGTCGATGCGCGAGTCCGAGTTGAGCGTGCGCGTAGGGCGGCCGGTTTACGTAATCGGGCGCATCACGGAGGAGCGGGAAGTACGCATCAACGGCGAGCCGCTCGCGCCGCGCGGATTCGATCACTTCGTGTGAGAGGACCGCGCGAGATTCGACGCCACAGCGCAGAGAAACGCGCTGACGCCGAGGGTGGTGCGGACGGCGTGGGCGCGGGACCAGTTCTTCACCAGCGATTGCGAGCGGTCGCTGGGATAGTCGGTCGGGGCCTGTCCTTCCAGCTCCTTGTTGATCGGAACCGTCACCATGATCGTGGCCGCGAGAACGCCGGCCAGGCTGATCGCGGCCGCGGCATCGAGAGCGCGCTTGAGCGGCTTGACGTTCCGCGAGCCGACGGCGAGCGTGACCGCCGTCCCCAGCGCCACGGGTCCGATGGCGTTGAAGTAATTCGTGGCGTCGGTGAGCGCGGCGATCGCGCGCGAACGCTGGTCGGCGTGCTGTGGCAGCTCATGCTGCCAGCCAGGGACGAGAGCCTGCTCGCCGAAGCCCAGCGAGCCCGCCAGCAGGCCTGAGGTGGTCAGGTTGACGAAGCGGAGAATCGATTCCAGCGACTGGTTCATCGGCGGGCGTCTTCCAGTTGTTTGATGCGCGTCACGATATCGCGGTAGTGCGAATTCAAACCGTAAACCTCCACGAACGCTTTCTGCGCATTGTCCGTATCCCCGACCTCCACAAACGCGGATCCGAGGTCGTAGAGCAGTCCGACGTGCTCCTCGGGCGTGATCTCGGGCATCTCCAGCCCTTTGCGGTACCACTTGATGGCGAGCTGCGGCATCCCCTTCTCGAGAAAGCAGAGGCCGAGCATCGAAGCGCATTCGACGGCGCGCTTCGGATCCTTCGAGGCCAGTTGAAACTCGCCGATGGCTTCGTCAATCAGACCCATCTCCTTGTATGCGATGCCGAGGTTGTAGTGGGTGTCGTAATCCTCGGAATCGAGCTGTTGCTCCACGCCCTTCTTGAATTCCTTGAAGATCTCTTCGAGCGACTGCTCCTCTTCACTGAGAGAGACCTCCTCCGATTCTTCCTCCAGCTCCGACTCCAGTTCGGCGGCAAGATCGAAAAAATCGTCCTCGTCGGCGAAGAGGTTCTCCTCATGAACGGGGGTTACGGGGGGAGGCGCAGCGGCGCGCGGAGGAGGAGGGGGAGGCGGCGGCGCCATGAGAAAGTCGTCGTCGTCATCGGGAATGGCGAATAGGAGCTCGCTCTCGATCTCATCGCGCGAGAGCACGGGCGGCGCATAGGCGTCCGCGGGCGGCCTGGCGGCAGGCCTGGAGGCCGCTTCGAAACGCGTCCGGCGATCGTTGACCGAGGCATTTCCCGGAAAACTGGAACTGAGTGCGTCAAGCTTTTCGCGCGCCTCATCGAATAGCTCCTGCTCGATGTAGAAATCCAGCTCGCGGAGCTCCTCCGCCGAGGGAGCATCGTCGAATGAGGCAGGTTCGAAAACCGGCTGCTCGGCCGGCGTATCGAACGAGAACTCCTCGACCGGTAAAGGCGTTTGCAGGGCCGGCTCGGGCTCGAACGACGGCATTTCGAACGCGGGCATCTCGTCCGACGGCATTTCGAACGACGGCTCCGGCTCGGGAACATCGAACGAGAACTCCGGCTCAGCGCCGCCGGCAGGGATCGAGAACTCGGGCGCTTCGGAGTCGAGATCGAAACTGAGCTCCTCGGCAACCTCGTCGGGAGTGGGCATGGCCCGCTCCATCGTCGGCGGGCGCGGCGCGGCCGGCCTCGGCGAGGGCGCCGCTACTGGTGCGGGTGACGACGGCTCCAACGCATGGCCGCGAAGGGCGAATTCGTCGCGCACGCTTTCGACGGTGGCAAGGTCGCCCCGATCCCGCAGAACGCTGATGTACTGATTGGCCGCCGCACGCGCGCCGTTGATGTCGGCCTCTTCCAGCAGGATGCGGTAGAGCTTCTCGTGAGCGGTGAGGTGTTTCGGCGCGCGCTCGATGACGGCGCGCAGGTGCTCCGTTGCTTTCTCGGCGAGGCCGTATTTCGCGAAAACCTCCGCCTCGGTGATGTGCTCGGTGATGAAGTCGAGGTCCTCGCCGCCCTCCTGATCGAGATCGACCGCCGCCTGCTCCACGGCTGACTGAAGACGCGGCGCCGGTGCCGGAGAGGGAGGAGGAGGCGGCGGCGGAGTGGCGGCAGCGGGCGGTGCGAAACCGCTGTCGAGATCGAGGTCCAGCGGTTCCGAGGAATCAAGATCGAAGGAGAGGGCCGGCCCTTCTTCGAACGAATCGAATGTCGGCACAGGCTCCTCGATCTCCATCGACAGCGGAGCCACCGGGATATCGCCTCCTGCCTTCGGCCGCACCGGCATGGTGTCGACGCCGCCCATCTGCGTACGGACGAACTGGAGCTTGGTGCGGTGCTGCGAGTTCTGCGGCTCGCGCTGGATCAATTTCTCCAGGACATCGGCCGCCTTCTCGTCGTGCCCCTTCGCCACATGCGCCTCGGCGAGGCTGCTCATCGCCGAGAGGATGCTGGTCTCCTCGTTGAGCCGGGAGTAGACGGCGACCAGCCGTTCCAGGGTCGGCGTATGGCCGGCATCGACGCGCAGGAGACGATTCAGCATTTCGACGGCGGTCGCCCGCTCGCCGCGGCCGAGGGCCTTCTCGACGATCGGCGAGAGCATCTCCAACGCGCCGTCCGCATTGCCGATGCGGACATAGAGATCGGAAAGGGCCTCGCGCACGCTGACGTCGTTCGCGTCGCGCGCATGCGCCCGCTCGAGCGCCGCGCGGGCTCCATTCATGTCGCCCTTGGTGATGAGGATGCGGCCGTAGATCGCCAGAAGCCGCGGGTTGTCGGTGGACGATTCGATCGACGCCTGCACGATCTGGATGGCGTTGTCGTAGTCCTTCGCTTCGAGAAGGGCGGTGACGAGCGACTCGACGAGCTCGATGTTGCCGGCGTCGATCTTCAGCGCTTTCTTGAAGACCTGAACCGCTTCGTCGAGCATGCCGCGCTTGAGCAGCATGCGTCCAACGCGGTCGTACTCCTTGAGCGCCTCTTTGGTCTGGTTGTTCTGCGAGTAGAGGTCGGCGAGCTTGACGTGGACGTTGATCGAGTTCGGGTCGAGCTCCGAGATCTTGCGATAAATCGCGAGTGCGTTCCCCGGATCGCCGTGCTTGAGGTAGTAGTCGGCGAGAACCTGGTACTGGCTCTTTGCCTCCATGGCCAGCCCCTGTTTGCCGTAGAGGTCGGCCAGCTTGGCGTAGATATCGAGCTTGGAGGGGTCGAGCTTGTTGATCTTTTTGTAGATGGCGATGGCTTTGAGGAAGAAGCCGTCCTTGGAGTAATGGTCGGCGATCCGGGAGAAGACCTTGACCGCTTCGTCGTTGCGGTTGATGCGCACCCAGAGATCGCCGATGCGATTCAGGGTGTTGACATCACTGGGGTTATCGTCGAGAAGGCGCTCGTACTCTTTGATCGCCGGCTCGATCTTCCCCTTCGCCACCAGCTTTTCAGCGCTGGCGATGATCTTATCGCGTTGGATCGCCATCGACTCCGTTCCGCACGAACAGCAACATCGGCTCGCCCACCCCTTCGAACGACTTGCGATGAATCGGCGAGGGGCCGTAGAGCTTCAGAGCCGCTTGATGCCCCTCCGTCGCGTATCCCCGATTGTGTCGAAAATCATAAACAGGGTAGAGGGCATGATACGACTCCATCAACAGATCGCGATAGACCTTCGCCACGATCGAGGCGGCGGCGATGGAGACACTGCGGCGATCGCCGCCGATCAGCGGAACCTGCGGAAGATCCATATTGATGGTCACGGCGTCGAGAAGAAGGACGTCGGGACGGACGGCGAGGTTCTCAACCGCTTCGATCATGGCCAGCTTGCTGGCGCGCAGAATGTTGATGGCGTCGATGGTCTGCGGCTCGATGACCCCGACCGCCACGGCGCGAGCCCGGCGGAGGATCAGACGGCAGACGTCGATGCGGTCATCACGGTCGACGAGCTTGGAATCGTTGACGCCGACGAGGGTGGGCTCGGTGTCGAGAATGACGCAAGCAGCGACGACGGGCCCGGCCAGACAGCCACGGCCTACTTCGTCCGTTCCGGCGATGGCGCGGAAACCAAAATCGCGGAGCCGGCGCTCGACCGCTGACATTTCAGCGACCCGCGCCAACTCCGCGAAGAGGTTCCTGACCAGCCGTTCGGCCGGCTTCGGTTTAGCGTTTGCGCTTTTCTTCGATGCGGGCGGCTTTCCCTCGGAGATCCCGGAGGTAGTAGAGCTTCGCGCGGCGGACCCGGCCATGGCGTTCAACCTCGATACGATCGATGCTGGGAGAGTTCAGGGGGAACATGCGCTCCACGCCGATTCCACCGGAGATTTTGCGGACAGTGAACATCTGCCGCGCGCCGCCACCCTTGCGCGAGATCACCAGACCCTGAAAAATCTGGATGCGTTCCTTGTCGCCTTCTTTGACCTTCACGTGGACCTTGACCGTGTCTCCCGTGGAGAAGTTCGGGATGTCGGTCCGCGTCTCACGCGATTCGACGAGTTTCATTAAATCCTGAGCCATGATGACAACCTTCCTGTTTCTGTAGCGAGCCCGCAAGGATCGCCGATTTGTTGTATTTAGGCAACTTCTGCCGCGGACCCCTTGAACGGCAGAGCGTGCAAAGTCATTCCGCCCGAATCCGTCGCAGCATGTCCCGCGCCTCGTCGTCGAGCTCGGCTGACTCCAGAAGGTCAGGCCGTTTCTGCAGCGTGGCTCGCAAGGCCTGCTCTTTCCGCCACTTGCGGATCTTCTCGTGATGCCCCGACATGAGCACCTCCGGGACGCGCATCCCCCGCAGATCTTCGGGACGGGTGTAGTGAGGGTAATCGAGCAGTCCGCGGAAGAAGGAGTCTTCTTCGACGGAGCCGCTGTTGCCGACGACTCCTTCGATCATCCGTCCGACCGCATCGGCGATCAGCATCGCCGGGAGCTCGCCACCGGAGACGACGAAATCGCCGACGGAAATCTCGTCAGGCTGAAGGGCCTCGCGAATCCTCTCGTCGAACCCTTCGTAGCGTCCGCAAAGGATGACGATCCACTCCCGCGATGCCAGCTCGCGCGCGATGTCCTGAGTGAAGAGGCGTCCCTGCGGCGAGGTCATGAGGATGTGCCCGCCGCCGATCGCCTCCACGCACCGAAGCACCGGCTCGGCCAGCATCACCATCCCCGGACCGCCGCCATACGCCTCATCGTCTGTCGAGCGATGCCTGTCGGCCGCATAGTCCCGCAGGTCCCAGACCCGGACGTCGAGCAGCCCCTGCTTGATGCCGCGGGCGATGATCCCCTCCGCCAGGAGAGGGTCGAACATCTTGGGAAAGATGGTTACGAAGTCGATTCGCACGTTCAGATCCTGACGTGCGCACGATATCGGAAGGACGGGAACGACCAAAACTGGTAAGTCACGGCGGACGTCTTTGGACTCCGGGAGTCTGATCTTTGACTCCGGGAGTCTGATCTTTGACTCCGGGAGTCTAATCTTTGACTCCGGGAGTCTAATCTTTGACTCTGGGAGTCTAATCTTTGACTCTGGGAGTCTAATCTTTGACTCTGGGAGTCTAATCTTTGACTCTGGGAGTCTAATCTTTGACTCTGGGAGTCTAATCTTTGACTCCGGGAGTCTAATCTTTGACTCCGGGAGTCTAATCTTTGACTCTGGGAGTCTAATCTTTGACTCCGGGAGTCCAATCGTTGCCTCCACGAGCCCGATCGTTGAATCCGGAAGCGACGGACATGCCTGAATTGGTGGTTCGCCAGCCCGTATTTCTCAGGTACTCAGAGGTCCTCGATGCCCACGGGAAGGCGCACATCGATCGTCTTCGCATCGAGATCCACCTTCGTGCAGATCTCCGCCGCGAACGGAACGTCGAAACGGCCCCGGGAACCATCGACGACCAGCAGCAGTCCGCCAGCGGTCTCCTCGACCTCGACGACTTTCCCCCGATTCTGACCTTCGGTATCGATCAGCATCAGTCCGACAAGATCGTGGAGAAAGTATTCATCCGCATCGAGTTTCCGTGCATCCGACTCCGGGATCTCGATAGTCCAGTTCTGCAGCTTCTGAACATCCTCGGGGGATTCGATGCCGGTGAACTTCACGAGCGCGCGGCCGGCATGAATGCGCACACTCTCGATGATGGCTTCGCGCGTCTGCTCTTCATCGGGCGAGACGAGGGTGACGGCGCGAAGATCGGTGAAGCGCTCGGGGGAATCGGACCACGCCTCGACGCTGGCTTCGCCGCGGACTCCGTGCGATTTGCGGATGATGCCGAGGGCGATGCGGTCGCCGGGCATGAAGGTCAGTCGACGATGTCGAGGGTATAGCGGCGGCGTGATTTCTGACCGGCCGCGGAGAGGAGCGTGCGCATGGCGCGCGCTGTCCGGCCCTGGCGGCCGATCACCTTGCCGAGGTCTTCCTGGGCAACCTCGAGCTCGATGACGGTCTGATCGCCGCGGTTGTACGCATGCGTATTCACCGCCTCGGCATCATCGACGAGCGACTTGGCGACGAACTCGATCAGCTCTTCCATGGAGCGACGTTACGCCGTTTTGTTCTTCTTGAGCAGCGATTTGACGGTCGGCGAGAGCTGGGCACCCTTGCTGACCCAGTAATCGACGCGCGTGCGGTCGATCTTGACGTCGGCCGGGTTCTTCTTCGGATCGTAGTGGCCAATCTGCTCGATGGTGGCATTGCTCGGAGTCTTCAGCGAGTCGGAAACGACGACGCGATAGAACGGCGAGTGGGTCGCGCCCTGGCGGCGCAGGCGAATCTTCAACATGTCGTGTGGTGCTCCTTCGTGAATCGGGCCGGCAATCCTACCGAACCGGGGCGTGAAACCGCAACGTGTAGCCTGTCATTCCGGTCCGCGTTACTGCAGCATCCCCGGCGGCATCCCCTTCATCATCTTTCCGAACCTCCTCGCGCCGAAGCCTTTGGAGAAGCTGCGCATCATCTTCTTCATCTGCAGGTACTGCTTGAGGAGCTGATTGATCTGCTGGACCGAGGTGCCGGAGCCCTTGGCGATGCGCTTCTTCCGTTTGCCGTCGATGACCTGCGGGAACTCGCGCTCCTTCTTCGTCATCGAGTCGAGGATGGCCTGCATCCGGACGATGGCTTTCTCATCGATATCGTCCTCACTGATCTTGCCTGCGCCAGGAAGCATGTTCACCAGCGACGAGAGCGGTCCCATTTTCTTGACCTGCAGAAGTTGGGCGCGGAGGTCTTCGAGGGTGAATTTGTCCTTGGCGACGCGACTGGCGAGCCGCTCGGCTTCCTTGCGGTCGATCTCGGTCTCGACCTTCTCGATGAGCGACAGCACGTCGCCCATTCCGAGGATGCGCGAGGCCATCCGGTCGGGATGGAAGACGTCGAGGTCGGCGTACTTTTCGCCGACGCCGACGAGCTTGATGGGGCGATTGACGACCGACTTGATCGAGAGCGCGGCGCCACCGCGGGCATCTCCGTCGAGCTTGGTCAGGACGATGCCGGTCACCGCGAGGCGGTCATCGAATTCCTTGGCCGACTTCACGGCGTCCTGGCCGGTCATGGAGTCGGCAACGAAGAGGATCTCGCTCGGGCGGGTGTCGCGCTTGATGGCGTCGAGCTCGGCCATCAGCTCGGCGTCGATATGCAGGCGGCCGGCGGTGTCTAGGATGACGGTGTCGTAGAGGAGCGTCCGGGCATCGGTCACGGCGCGGCGGGCGATCGAAAGGGGATCGCGGTCGTCGCCGATCTCGAAGAACGGTACCTTGACGTTGCCGGCAACGATGCGGAGCTGTTCGATGGCGGCGGGGCGATAGACATCGCACGGCACCAGGAGCGGCCGCCGGCCCCGGTTCTTGAGATGCAGCGCCAGTTTCCCCGAGGTCGTGGTCTTGCCGGAGCCCTGAAGGCCGACCATCATCACCACCGCCGGTGAACCGACCAGAGCGAGGCCGACCTCGTTCCCGCCGAGAAGCTCCTGCAGCTCATCGCGGACGACTTTCGTCACCTGCTGGGCAGGCGAGAAGGCCGTGAGGACATCCTGGCCGACCGCCTTTTCGCGGACGCGGTTGGTGAACTCCTTGACGACTTTGAAGTGGACGTCAGCCTCGAGCAGCGCGACGCGGATTTCCTTCAACGCGTTGTCGATGTGCCACTCGTTGAGGGCCGCCTCGCCGCGCAGGGTCTTGAAGACCCGATCCATCTTGTCCTGCAGGTTGTCGAACATGCGGGACTAGAAACGCTCTCCGTGGCGAGTCATTCCGAGGGGCAAGCTGCTCGCTCACGTTTGGCGTGCCAGCGAAGAAGCGGGAGTCGGGTGTCGGGAGTCGTGAGTCGGAGCAGAAGACCCCTTCTCCGACCCCCGACTCCCGACTCCCGCGAAATTGGCACTTCCCAGCGACCGTTATCACCCGCGTGGCATCACTCGCACAGCGGCTTCCCGACAACGTACCGGGCGACTTTTACGTCGACGACACCTGCATCGATTGCGACGCCTGCCGCATCTTCGCGCCGCAGGTTTTCAGCGATAAGGGCGATCAATCGAGCGTCTATCACCAGCCTGAGACAGAGGAGGAGCTTCTGGCAGCTGAAAAGGCGCTCATTTCCTGCCCGACGGCATCGATCGGATCGGCGAAGAAACACGACATGGGCCCCGCGCTGGCGGCGCTGCCGGAGCTCGTCGATGGCGACGTCTACCGCTGCGGCTACGCCTCCGAATCGTCATTCGGCGCGATCAGCTATCTGATTCGCCGCCCTTCGGGAAACGTCCTCATCGACTCGCCGCGCTTTTCAGGACCGCTTGTCAAAAACATCGCCGCGATGGGAGGCGTTTCGCGGATGCTTCTGACGCATCAGGACGACGTCGCCGACCACGCCCGGTTCGCGGAGCGATTCGGTTGCGAGCGCGTCCTGCATCGCGACGATGTTCATCCCCGCACCGCGTCCATCGAGCTGCAGCCATCAGGCCGCGATCCGATCGCCCTAGGCGATGACCTGCTCATGATTCCGACACCCGGTCACACCCGAGGACATGCGGTTTTCCTCGATCGCGAGACATACCTCTTCACCGGCGATCACCTGGCCTGGAGCGAGCGCCACGGCCATCTCTACGCGTTTCGGAGCGCGTGCTGGTACTCCTGGCCCGAGCAGATCCGTTCCATGGAGCGTCTCCTCGACTACCGATTCGAGTGGGTCCTGCCCGGCCACGGCCGCCCGGTGCACCTCGATGCCTCTGCCATGCGCGCGAGTTTGGAGCGCTGCATCGCGTGGATGCGTTTAGGATAGCGGCGCCAACAAATCCATCGAGGAGAATTCATGAAGCGATTCGTAGTCGTGTCAACGGCTCTGTTCGTTGCCTTCGCCCTCTCCGCGGCGCCAATCACGTTGCATGTCGATGCGGCCAATGTGGCATCGAACGTCTATCACGCGCATCTGACGATGCCGGCTACGCCCGGGCCAATGACCCTCTACTACCCGAAGTGGATTCCGGGTGAGCATGGACCGACGGGGCCGATCAACGGCCTGACGGGACTGCAGATCAAGGCCAACGGCACTGCGGTTCCCTGGCTTCGCGATCCTGTCGACATGTTCGCCTTTCAGGTCGATGTGCCGGCAGGGGCGACGTCGCTCGACATCGATCTCGACTACCTCGCGCCTGCTCCCGGCGCGAACTTCACGGCAGGTGCTTCGACTTCGCCGCGCCTGGCGGTTTTGAGCTGGAACACGGTGCTGCTCTACCCGAAGACCGCGGCTCACAGCGATTCGCTGGAGGTCGAAGCCACGCTACGCATTCCGGCCGGCTGGCAGTACGCGACGGCGCTGGAGACGCGCGGGCGCAGCGGCGACGAGATTACGTTCGAGTCCGCGTCGCTGACGCGCGTGATCGATTCGCCGGTGCAACTCGGTGCGATTCTGCGCAAGATCGACATCCCCAGCCACTCCTCACTGAAACATACGCTGAACCTGCTCTCCGAAAGCAGCGAGGCAACGCAGACCCCCGACGACTTCGCCGCGCAATACGGCCGGCTGGTCGACGAAGCATCGGCTGTCTTCGGCGCGAATCACTATCGCCATTACGACTGGCTCCTGACGCTGAGCGACGGCGTTGCGCACTTCGGCCTCGAACATCACGAGTCGAGCGACGACCGAACCGATGAGCCGGCGTTGCGGGAAGAGACCAGCCGCAAGTGGGTCTCGACTCTGTTGGCCCACGAATTCGTACACTCATGGAATGGCAAGTACCGCCGTCCCGCGGGTCTGGCCACCGGCAACTACGACAAGCCGATGACCGGCGAGCTTCTCTGGGTTTACGAGGGTCTGACCGAGTACCTCGGCGATCTCCTTCCCGTGCGCAGCGGGATCCTCTCGGCGGATGACTACCGCGAAAATCTTGCCGAGACCGCCGCCAACATGACGGAGCACGTCGGGCGCACGTGGCGCTCACTGCTCGACACGGCCGTCGCCGCGCAGCTTCTCTACGAAGCGCCGGGAGCGTCGACGAACTGGCGGCGCAGCGTCGATTACTACCCCGAGGGCGAGCTGCTGTGGCTCGATGCCGACATGACCATCCGCTCGCTCACGAGCGGCAAGAAATCGCTCGATGACTTTTGCCGTGTGTTCTACGGCGGCGCGAGCGGACATCCTGACCTCAAGCCGTACACCTTCGACGACATCGTGGCCGCGCTCAACGCTGTCGCCCCACACGATTGGCGAGCATTTCTCAATGAACGGCTGACGTCGATGTCGCCAACACCACCGATGGGAGGTATCGAGCAGGCCGGCTGGCACCTCGTCTACACCGATAAGCCGAACACCGCGTTGCAGTACTACGAAGGCCGCAACAAAGGCGCCGATCTGAGCGCGTCGGTGGGCTTCTCGGTCAGGGAAAACGGCACGATCAACGACGTCGTGCCGGGCTCCGTGGCTGCACGCGCCGGGCTCACGCCGGGCGGGCACATCGTGGCCGTCAACGGTCGCGCGTACAGCACGGCACGATTACGCGACGTCATCAAAGCGTCCGGCACCGCCACGACACCGATGACGATCATCGTGCAGAACGGCGAGTTCTATACGACCGTCTCCGTCGACTATCACGGCGGCGAGCGTTATCCGCATCTGGAGCGCGTGACCGGAAAAGCGGATTGGATGGAGGCGTTGACGAAACCGCTGGTACCGCCACCGGCTCCTCCGAAGAAGAAGTAGACAACAAAAAGGGCGCGGTCACCCGCGCCCTCGCTGCAATGCGTTGACCGGAGGATTAGTCTTTGCGCATCCGGCGGTGATGCTTGGGCGTTTCGGTGGTGGTGGTCGTCGTCTCCGTCGTGCTCGAAGCCATCGGGGTCTCGATCACCGGTGCTGGGGTCTCGACGATCGGAGCCGGTGCCGGGGTCTCAGCGATGACAGGAGCCGGTGCCGGAGTCTCGATAACCGTGGTCTCGGTGGTCGACGGTGTCTCGATGGTGGCTGCCGACTGCGTGACCGTCACATCACTGGTCTTCTTTGGAATGAGGTTGACGTTCGTGTTCGTGCCGACGGTATTGCTGTTGCCGGCGCTGCCAACGGAACTGCTGGTATACGCGCGGCCACTGCTGTCAACGGCTGCCGGTCCCGACAGAACGGCCGGAGTCGACGGGGTACTGACGCCCTCCGCATTGGTCGGAGCCGCGACGGTCGCGACGGTAGTGCCGCTGCTGCTCGCCGACGGTTCTTCGGTGCGAATCTGTCCATAGCCCTGGTCCGCGGTGGAAGTATGGTGTGCACACGCGCCCATCGCGATCACGAGGGCAGCCGACCCGAGGCCGGCAACTGCTTTCTTCAGAAACGTTTCTTTTTTCATTTTTCCTGCTCCTTGCTGCCTTCTAGCTGACAGCTCGTTTATGCCTCTTGGCGGTAAACGGAAGAGCAACTAGCTTGCCTAAATTTATTTATCTAAGATGCGCGAATGGCAGAGCGCGTCTGGAAGGTAAGTGAGCTCATCCGTCAGATCAACGCAGAGCTCTTTCGATACAACGACATAAGCGTCGAAGGCGAGGCAACGAACGTCGTACGATCCGCCGCCGGCCATCTTTATTTTTCGATCAAAGATGCCCGCGCGCAGATGCGCGTGGTCCTTTTTGCCACAAATGCGCGCTTCCTCCGCTTCCGAATTGAGAACGGATTACAACTCGTCGTCAGGGGACGGCTGACCCTTTACGAGCAGAAGGGAGAGTTTCAACTCAACGCTGTGGCGGTGGAGCCGGCGGGTCTGGGGGCACTGCAACTGGCGTTCGAACAACTCAAAAAGCAACTCGCCGATGAGGGGTTGTTCGACGCGGCCCGGAAAAAGCCGATCCCGATGCTGCCGCAGCGGATCGCGATCGTCACCAGTCCGACTGGGGCAGCCATCCGTGATGTGTTGAACGTCCTGGGCCGGCGCTTCGCCGGCCTTCACGTGCAGGTGTATCCGGTGCGGGTGCAGGGACGGGGTGCGGCGCGTGAGATCACCATCGCCATCCGACACCTCTCGCGCTGGCAGTTGCACGACGTCCTTCTCATCTGCCGCGGAGGAGGTTCGCTCGAAGACCTGTGGGCATTCAACGAGGAACCGGTGGCTCGCGCGGTGGCTGACTGCAGCATCCCGACGATCTCCGCGATCGGCCACGAGACCGACTTCACGATCTGCGACTTCGTAGCCGACCTGCGCGCGCCGACGCCGTCCGCCGCGGCGGAGATCGTGATTCGCGCCAAGAGCGAGCTCTGCACGCAGCTCGATCACATGACGCGGCGGGTGCGGCACGTGGTGGAGTCGCGTGTGCGCAACTACCGCCACGAGCTGCGCCATCTCGCCTCCTCGGACCGCCTCGGCATGGTGCCGCGCCGCATCGCCCTACGGCGCGAGCGCCTCAATCGCAGCCGCGTGACGCTTTTCCGCATGCTGGAAGCACGAGCGCGATCGATGCGGTCGCGGCTCGCCGCTGTGAACGCACCGCTGCTGCGGTTCCCCACGCTGGTCACGCGCGAGCGCGAGCGCCTGCGCTCCACTGTCGCCACGCTCAGCGCCGTTTCGCCCCTCTCGGTCCTGTCGCGCGGCTACGCCATCGCCTTCTCCCGTACGAAACGCGGGCGCCGCAAGCCGATTCTCGACGCGAACGCCGTGGCCATCGGCGAGCTGATCGAAGTACAGTTGAAAAAGGGCCGTATCGAATGCACGGTTGACGCGAAGACCATGGGGCTTGAGACTGTGTGGCCCCTGGCGAAAGAATGACCGGCACTCATGGCCCGCAAATCCAACGAATTCGAAAAAGCCTTCCAAAACCTCGAGACGATCGTGAAGCGTCTGGAGTCGGAGGAGATGCCGCTCGATGAGTCGCTGCAGCTCTTTGAGGAGGGCGTCCGCCTTTCCCGCTTCTGCAATCAGAAACTCGAAGAGGTGGAGAAAAAGATCGAGCTGATCCTGGCCGACGCGAAAGGACAGCCGCGCGTCGAGCCGTTCGAGAGAGAGGAGCTCGACGAGCGGTCCGAACTGCACCCCGAGCTGAACGCCGAGGACGATGAGGAGTGAGCGCGCTCAAGGACTATCTCAACGACAAACGGCAACTCGTCGACCGTGTGCTCGGCGCGAACCTCCCGCCCGCCGATACACCGCCTGCCGTGATCCATGAAGCGATGCGTTACGCCGTCCTCGGCGGCGGCAAGCGCATCCGGCCGATCGTCGCCATCGCGGCGGCCGAAGCGTGCGGCGCGAACGTCGAGGGGCTCCTCGTTCCGATCGCCGCGCTGGAGTTGATCCATACCTACTCGCTCGTTCACGATGATCTTCCCGCCCTCGACAACGACGACCTCCGCCGCGGACGCAGGACGACGCACGTCGTCTTCGGTGAGGCCATGGGTATCCTCACCGGCGACGCGCTACTGACCGAAGCGTTCGCCTGGCTGGCCCGACCGGTGGCAGGCGTCGAAGCCACACGCCAGCTACGGGCCGTGCGCGAAGTCGCCGTCGCTGTCGACTCGAAAGGGATGATCGGCGGGCAGGTCGCCGACGTCATCACCACCGGCACGAACGAAGCGAGCGCCGAGCTGCTCGATTTCATCCACCGAAACAAGACCGGCAAGCTGCTGACGGCGTCCGTGGTCCTGGGCGGGCTGCTTGCCGGCGCGCCCGAGGAGAAGATCGATGCGCTCCGCCGCTACGGCAATGCCGTCGGGCTGGCCTTCCAGATCGTCGACGATCTCCTCGATCAGGAAGAAGATGCCGCGACACTCGGTAAAACGGCTGGGAAGGATCTTGCACAAGGGAAGCTGACCTACCCGGCGCTGTTCGGGACCGATGCTGCCCGCGCCAGAGTTGCATCGCTTCTCGAAGAGGCGGAGCACAACGCTGATATCATCGCCGGCCCTGTGAACTATCTCGCAGGGATCGCGCGTTTCATCTGCGAACGGCGATCGTGAGGCGCCGATGCTGCCATGACGCTCCTCGACACCATCAATTCCCCGAAAGACCTTCGGAAACTCGACCGCAAACAGCTCCATGAGCTCGCGGGAGAGATTCGCCACCGCATCATCGAGGTCGTCTCGCGAATCGGCGGGCACTTCGGCGGCAACCTCGGAATCGTCGAGCTGACGCTGGCGCTGCACTACGTCTTCAATACGCCCCGCGATCAGATCGTCTTCGACACGGGCCACCAGTCCTATCCGCACAAGCTCATCACCGGACGCCGCGATACGTTCGACACGATCCGCATGCACGGCGGCATCTCCGGCTTCTGCAAACGGGAAGAGTCGGAGTACGACGTCTTCAACGCCGGCCATGCTTCGACTTCGATCTCCGCCGCCCTCGGCATTGCCGTGGCGCGCGACATCAAGGACGAAAACTATCGCGTCGTGGCCATCATCGGCGACGGCGCGCTGTCGGGCGGCCTGGCGTTGGAAGGCCTCAACCAGGCCGGCCATCTCAAGCGCAAGCTGATGATCATCCTCAACGACAACGACATGTCGATCTCGACCAACGTCGGCGCGATGTCGGGCTACCTCAACGGGATCATCAAGGGACAGGCCTACAACCAGGCCAAGGATCTGGCCAGGGGCATGATGGATCGCATCCCGCTCGTCGGCGGGAAGCTCCACGGCATGGCCAGCGACATGGAGCAGCTCTTCAAACACATGATCGTCCCGGGGACGCTCTTCGAGGAGCTCGGGTTCAAGTACATCGGGCCATACGACGGTCACGATCTCGATTTCCTGATCGATCTGTTCGAGAAGAACAAGGACTACAACGGCCCGCTCCTGGTTCACGTGATTACGAAGAAGGGAAAGGGCTACACCCCGGCGGAAAACAGGCCGATCTGGTCGCATGGCGTCTCGCCGTTCGACATCGATTCGGGCGACGTGGTGAAGTCGACGAAATCCTCGCCACCAAGCTACACGGCCGTTTTCTCCGAGACGCTCATCGAGCTCGCCAGGCGAGATCCGAAGATCGTCGCCATCACCGCGGCGATGCCGGACGGCACGGGACTCGACAAATTCGGGAAAGCATTGCCGGAGCGCATGTTCGACGTCGGCATTGCCGAGGAGCACGCGGTCACGTTCTGCGGAGGCATGGCCACGCAGGGGATGAAGCCGATCGCGGCGATCTATTCAACCTTCCTGCAGCGAGCCTTCGATCAGGTCTTCCACGACGTCGCCATCATGGATCTGCCGGTGGTTTTCGCGCTCGACCGCGGCGGAATCGCCGGCGCAGACGGACCGACACACCACGGTATCTACGACATGGCCTACCTGCGGATCTTCCCGAACATGATCTGCATGGCACCGAAGGACGAGAACGAACTCCGGCACATGCTGAAGACAGCGTTCGAGACCGGTCATCCGACCTCTCTGCGTTACCCGCGCGGCAATGGCTTCGGCGTGGCCATGGACGCCGAGCTGCAGTCCTTGCCGGTGGGGAAGGGCGAAGTAATGCGCGAGGGCGAGGCCGGTGTGATCTTCGCCATCGGCAACGAAGTATGGCCGGCGGTGCAGGCGGCGGAGATCCTCGCCAAAGAGGGAATCGAGGTTGCCATCGTCAACGCACGCTTCATCAAACCGCTCGACGATGCGCTGATCACGAAGTACTGCCGCCCATTCGCCCGCGTCATCACGGTCGAAGAAGGCTCACTGGCCGGCGGCTTCGGCTCGGCCGTCATGGAACGGGTCCAGCAACTCGGCATCCGCGACGTCCATTTCCACCGCATCGGCATCCCGGACGAGTACGTCCATCACGGCGCGCAGGACGTGCTCCGCGCGCAGTACGACTTGGATGCGAACGGGATTGCGAAGCGGGTGAGGGAGTTTGTAGGCGAGAAAAAATGGGGGACGATTGGGGAGTTTGGCGCGATGGCCGACGAAATCTGGAAGGACGTGCCTGACGAAGTTTTTCGCCGGATGCATGAAAAGGGACACGATTCCGATCACATCGATGAGGTCGTCTACGGTCTCAAGCGACGCGTATCGACCAAGTGATGACGACGTACTTCGCCGACACGTGGTACCTCATCGCCAGCGTCGATCGATCGGATCAAGATCACACGAGAGTCTCGCGACTCGGACGAAGGTTAGCTGGCAACCGGCTGCTGACGCACGAATACGTTCTGGGTGAATTCCTGACGTATTTTTCCGGCGAAGGGGCGTTTGCGAGGGCGCGAGCCGTTGATACGGTGCGAGCGACTCGTCGCTCCTATGAAGTCGTCGAGTCAAACCCCCTCCTTTTTGAATACACGCTCGACCGCTACTCACGCCGGCTCGATAAGGAGTACTCCTTCGTTGACTGCATGTCGATGGTGCTCATGGAGCATCGTGGAATTACGCAAGTCCTCACCAACGACCACCACTTCCGCCAGGAAGGCTTCACCGTCGTCAACGAATGAAAAAACAGCGTCTCGACGTCGCTCTCGTCGAGCGTGGCCTGTGCGACACGCGCTCGAAGGCGCAGTCGCTGATCATGGCCCGGCGGATCCTCGTCAACGGGCAGCATGCCGACAAGGCCGGAACGAGCGTCGCGGACGGCGACGAACTGCGGATCGAGGAGCTGGAGCATCCCTGGGTTGGCCGGGGCGGGATGAAGCTTGCTCATGCACTTCGCGAGTTCGGGATCAGCGTCGAAGGAAAGATCTGCGCGGATATCGGCGCATCGACCGGCGGTTTCACCGACGTGATGCTGAAAAGCGGCGCGAAGAAGGTCTACGCCATCGACGTCGGGTACGGGCAGATCGACGTCTCTCTCCGCAACGATCTGCGCGTGGTCAACCGCGAGAAGGTCAACGCGCGCTATCTCACGGCTGCCGACTTTGACGATGCCATCGAATTCGTCTCGATCGATGTCTCCTTCATCCCGCTGAAGCTGATCCTGCCCGCGGTGGCCACGTTCCTTCGCGGGGAGCTGGTGGCATTGATCAAGCCGCAGTTCGAAGTCGGAAAAGGGGATGTCGGAAAAGGCGGGATCGTTCGCGATGACGGAAAGAGAACGGCCGCGGTCGAGGCGGTCCTGGCCTCGGCGCGCCAGCACGGCTTCCAGGTCAGAGGCGTGATCGATAGCCCGATCAGAGGTGCCGAGGGAAATGTCGAATATCTGATGCACGCGGGGAATCCGCGCGTTTGGGCCCTCTAATAATGGGCAGTCGGATTTCTGCGGTGAGCCGTGCCTCGTCTGGGTCGCGCGGTTCACCAATGGGTCCGGCTGCACTTTTTTTATGCGATGCGGGCGCCTTAACCTCGGCTTAGAAGATACTCGCGCAGTCCCTCTTCCCACGACTCGGAATGGACGCCGGTGATCCGCTCGTAGCGCTCGGTCGAGAGGACCGAATACGCCGGGCGGGTCGCCGGCCGAGGAAACTCGCTGCTCGTTACCGGAACCACCGCCGTATCGGCTCCGTCGCTTGCCACGATCGCCCGGGCGAAGTCGAACCAGGTGCATTCCGGACTGTCCGCGTAGTGGAAGATGCCGCGCGCGTCCGCGTCCTCGCGCGCCAGCCGCGCCACTCGAACGATGGCATCGGCAAGGTGGGGCGTGTAGGTCGGCCGTCCGTGCTGATCGTGCACCACGCGTAGCGGGTTCGTTCCCCTGCGGACCTGATTGCGCATCGCCTCGACGAAATTAGGACCGTGAATACCGAACAGCCACGCCGTGCGGAGGATCACGTGCTTCTGAGCCAGACTCGCGGCCTGTTCTCCGATCAGCTTCGAACGGCCATACGCCGAGAGCGGCGATGTCGTGTCATTGACTTCGTACGGTGTTCGTTTCGAGCCGTCGAAGACAAAGTCGGTCGAGAGCTGCACGAGTAGCGCATCGACGTCATTCGCCGCGCCGGCGAGAAACTCGACCGCGGAGCCGTTGATCGCCGTGGCCAGATGCTCATTCGCCTCGGCGTCGTCGACTCTCGTGTACGCGGCGCAGTTGACGATTACATCCGGCATCGCCCTGCGAACGACATCGCGAACCGCGGGAGCGTCGGTGATGTCGAGATCCGTCTTCGTGACGGCGGTGACGTGCTCGTCGCGCATCTCCAGGGCCGCGCAAAGGTCGCGGCCCACCATCCCGCCCGCTCCCGTGACGAGCCAGCGCAACGTCACGCGTACTTTCCGCCGTCGGTCTTGAGCTGCACCTTGATCTGCCGCGGCTCGCGCGGAATGATCAGGCCGAGGGCGAAGAAGGCGTAAAGGATGCGCGCGTTGTCGGACGCGGCAAGAGGGGGCGTGTTCACCAGCTCGTACAGCACTTTGCGGCCGTCGACGGCATCAAGGAGGTTCTGTTCATCCCCGTTGAGCACCAATCCCTCGGTATGCCCAGCCGCTCGCGCGAAAAGCGTCGTCTTCGTGCCGAGGCGCGCAACGAGCGCACGTGCATCAGCCACGTGACGGACACCATGGAGAATGGCCATCGGAACAGGGACATCGACTTTGATGAACTCCTGCTTTTTGTCGCGGCCGGCGATGAAGCTGACCGTCCCCGCATCCCAGCCGAAGATCGGCCAGATGATCTCCTCGATCTGTTCGTGGACGGCGACGAAAAGATCTCGCGGCGAGAGGATTTTCATCTCCACCAGCGTCGTACCGTGCCGATTGCCGCTCTCCCGAGCACGGGTGATGCTCTCCTCGTACTGGCGTCGGGTGATGCGCCCTTCGCGAAGGAGCTTGTCGCCCAGCGATTCTCCGATCTGGTTGGTGGTAGCGAAGATGATCTGCCCGTGATCGAGGTAGATGCGTTTCACTTCGTCGCCGCGCTTGCAATCGACGCGACCGGGAGCCCTGTACCGATGGATCTTCACCAGCACCTCGGCAAGAGGCATCTGGGCGATTTCCGTCTGATACAGCGGTGCGGCAGGTTCCGGCGTCAATGGCACAGGAGAGCCCCGAATCGCGGATTACGCGTTCTTCTTCTCTTCCAGAGTTGCCGGCTTCTTTTCCTCGCGACCCTTCAGTCCGTCGCGGAAGTTGGAGATACCCTCACCAAGGCCTTTGCCTAGCTGCGGGAGTTTCCCCGCTCCGAAAACGACGAGGATGATGGCGAAAATGACGAGGAGCTCAGGTAATCCAAGTGAACCGAACATTTAGTAAGCCTCCGAGTGGTTGCCGCGGCGGCCCCTGATCCCGCGTTGACGAACCGGCAAAGTGTATACGAATCGCTGTCCTGCTGACATAACAAGCCTCATGTGCTCATGGATTTCGCACCGGAAAACGGCTGTTACCATGCGCCCGAATGATCGATCTTACCGGACTCAATCCTCAGCAGCGCGATGCCGTGACGCACGGCGAGGGGCCGTTGCTCGTCCTGGCCGGCGCAGGGTCGGGGAAGACGCGCGTGATCACGTATCGCATCGCCTGGCTGATCGGCGAGCTCGGTGTGCATCCGACAAACATCCTGGCCGTAACGTTTACAAACAAAGCGGCCAGCGAGATGGTCAGCCGCGTCGGCCACCTCATTCCCGGCAGCGGCGCACGGGCGCATGGAAGCCTCTGGATCGGCACCTTCCACTCCACATCACTCCGGATGCTGCGCCGGTACGCCGACCGCCTCGGATATACGAAGTCGTTCGCCGTCTACGACACCTCCGATCAGCTCACGCTCGTCCGGCGCTGCATGCGTGAACTGCAGATGAACGACGAGGCGTTTCCTCCGCGGTCGATCCTGACGCGCATCTCGAATGCCAAGAACGAGCTGATCGGACCGGCCGAATACGAGAAGGAGAACCTCGACTTCTTCGGATCGCGCGTATCCGAGGTCTACCGGATGTATCAGCGCCGCCTCAAAGAGTACGACGCCATGGACTTCGATGACCTCATCGGCAATTACGTGGCGCTCATCGAGAAGAACGAGGACATCGCCGAGGAGATCCACTCGCGATTCCAGCATCTCCTGATCGACGAATATCAGGACACCAACCGCGCGCAGTACATGCTCATCAAGGCGCTGGCCGGAAAGCGCCAGAACATCGTCGCCGTCGGCGATGAAGACCAGTCGATCTATCGTTTCCGCGGCGCGGATATCAACAACATCCTCAACTTCGAGCGGGACTTCCCGGGAGCGCGGATCATCAAGCTCGAACAGAACTATCGGTCGACCGGGAACATCCTCGACGCCGCGACCGGCGTCGTGGCAAACAACATCGCCCGCAAAGGCAAGACGCTCTTCACGGACTCCGGCAGCGGTGAGCCGGTGCGCGTGGTTACCTGCAGCAACGAGCGCGAAGAGGCGACGTTCGTCATCGACAAGATCACGAGCGGGCGAGCGCGATACAAGCTGTCTGACTACGCCATCCTTTTTCGGACCAACGCACAGTCGCGGCCGTTTGAAGAGGAGTTGCTGCGCGGCAATATCCCCTATTCGGTCGTCGGCGGCGTGAAGTTTTACGAACGCGCCGAGATCAAGGACGTCCTGTCGTTCCTTCGTCTGGCCATCCGTCCCCACGACACCCCCTCGATCGAGCGGGTCATCAACGTGCCCTCGCGCGGCATCGGCGATACGACCACCAAGGCGCTGAACGACCAGGCCACGGCCCAGAACGTGACGCTCTGGACGGTCATCGAAGGCGATCTCTCGTTCCTGCCGCCCCGAGCCTCGAAGGCGGTGAAAGAATTTCGGGAGATCGTTCACGACCTGCAGCGGACGTCGAACAATCCGCTGCCGGAGTTGTACGACTACCTGCTCCTGCGTACCGGCTACCGGCGGATGTTGCAGGAATCACGCGACGTGCAGGACGAATCGCGTCTGCAGAACATCGACGAAATGATGAACTCCGCGCGCGAGTATTCGGAGCAGAACCCGGGCGCAACCCTCGGCGACTACCTCGACTCGCTGACGCTGATGTCGGATCTCGACAAGTACGAATCGCAGAAGGGCGTGACCCTGATGACGCTGCACGCCGCTAAGGGGCTGGAGTTCAAGGTCGTCTTCCTTACAGGGATGGAAGAGGGCATCCTCCCTCACTCGCAGTCGAAGGAGTCGAACGAAGATCTCGAGGAAGAGCGGCGCCTCTGCTACGTCGGCATGACCCGGGCTCGAGAGCAGCTCTGGTGCGTGCACTGCCTGGAGCGCCGCCTGCACGGCCAATTCCGTGAGCAGAGCCCTTCGCCATTCATCACCGAGATTCCGGAGGGCGTGCGCGAGGAGGTACGCATGGCGCGCGCGCGCTATGTGCCGGAGACTCCGTCGTGGCGTGAACGACCGCTTGGCAGGTCGGTTGACCAGTACGACCGCTACTCCGGCGAGCCGCGCCGCCAACCGTCGTACGCGCGTCCTGCTGCGCCGCCTCCCCGCGCGGCCGCCGCTCCCCCTCCTCCCCCCCACCGCGAAGAAACGATTCCGTCAACGGGGTGCTGTCGTTCTTCAAGGAGTCGCCGGTCCAACTCGATCCCGCCGCGCTACGCCCGGCAACCCAAGCGGGCGCACCGGCGGTGCTCAAACGAGGCCAGCGCGTCCGCCACGAACAGTTCGGCGATGGCACGATCCTGACGATGGAAGGCTCAGGCCCGGAGGCCAAGCTCACGGTCTACTTCGACCGCATCGGCTCGAAGAAGTTCATCGCCAAGTACGCGAAGTTGATGCGGATCTAACGTAGCATCGCCGCGCAATGCGCCACAAATCAACGCTTCCGCTGGACGGAATCCTGGTCGCGGACTTCTCACGTGTTCTGGCCGGTCCGCTGGCCACACAACTCCTCGGCGATTGGGGAGCGCGTGTCATCAAGGTCGAGGAGCCGGAGCGCGGGGACGAGACGCGGCGTTGGGGTCCTCCGTTCGCCGGTGATATCAGCGCGTACTTTCTTTCGATCAATCGCAACAAAGAGTCGGTGACGCTGGACCTGAAGTCGGACGCGGGCGCCGAGGCCGCAAGGCGTCTGATCGCACGAGCTGATGTCGTCGTTGACAACTTTCTGCCGGCACAGAAAGAATCGCTGCACTTTGCTCCGCGAGCGATCAACTCGCGCATCATCCATTGCACGATCGCCGGCTTCGACAGCGACACGGACGACGCCGATACACCCGGCTACGACCTTCTGGCGCAAGCCGGATCGGGATTGATGTCCATCACGGGCGAAGCGGACGGCGAGCCGATGAAGATCGGTGTGGCGCTCGCCGACGTGCTGACGGCGCACTACGCTTTCGGCGCAATCTGCGCGGCCCTTCGCGGGCGCGAACGGTCGGGGGACGGGGCGACGCTCGAGATCTCGCTCTTCAGTGCCACGATCGCCTCGCTCGTCAATGTCGCGCAGAACGCGCTTGTCACCGGAAGGGAGGCAGGGCGGTACGGCAACGCCCATCCGTCGATCGTCCCCTACCAGGTGTTTCACGCGAGCGATCGTTCCTTTGCGATCGGCGCCGGCACCGACCGGCACTTCGCGCAGCTATGCGAACGCGTGCTGCGGCGGCCGGAGCTTGCTCGCGACATACGTTTCGCCACGAATTCGCAACGGGTGAAACATCGCGGAGTGCTCGTGGCGATTCTGGAAACGGAGTTCCGCAACCGGACCGCGGCGCAATGGGTGGGACGCTGCCGGCGCGCGTCCATTCCGGCATCGCTCGTCCGCGGCGTACGTGAGGCGCTTCGCGCCTCCGCCGCGCGTGCGCTGATCGAGACGGTAACGCATGCCGGGATCGGCGCGTACGAGGCGGTGCGCAACCCGGTGCGGATCGATGGTCAGCGACTCGCGATCGGCTCGGCGCCACCGTCACTTGGAGAACACACCGCGGCGATCCTGCAGGAGCTTGGCGTCACCGCCGAGAATACGAAAAAATCAGCAGGACGAAACACCCCACCATCACCACGGCCAGCACGGCGATGATGGCGACGACAGCGCGAAAGTCACGTCCCTCCTTCGCCGAAGGAGCAAACGCGCGGAATGCGAAGTACAAACCTGTCGCCCCTATGGCGATAATCGTGCCGCCGACGAGCACTACTCGCAGCAGGATGTCGCGGAACTCGGGATCGATAGCGATCAACGAAGAGTCACCGTCCGCACGCTCAGCTCCGACACGAGGCGGATCATTCGCCGCCCTTCCTCGTCGGCTTTCTCGTAGGCAAGGCAGAGGACTTCGAGATCGGCTTCGTACTCATATGCGGCAACGGTGAAACCGTCATCCGGCTGTCTCGGGTCGGTCGTCGACGAATGCCTCCAGGTTCCATCTGCCCGCAGCCGATAGCTCACCAGCCCCCGAACGCGGGCGCGGCGTGCGCCCCCGACTTCCGTCAGCGGCAGATCGTCGGCGATTTGACCAAGACCGCTTGCGTTTGCCTTCTGCGATGCCAGCAGGTTTCCGACAAATGTAGCCATCAGATCGTGCAGCCGGGCCTCGGAATCGCCGACCGGCTCGACGAAGCGCACTCCCGAATGCGAGAGGGCATTCGTGGCCGAGCGCCGGACGACCTGCGTTCGTGCTACCTCGCAGACGAACTCGATGTCCTCCGTGTGCCAACGAAATTGCAACCGCAACCGCGCGTTGCGCGTCGTAATACCGTAGTGCTCGACGAAAGCACCGGCTACCCCGAGATCTAGAATGAGCGCATTCTGCCCATCGAGAAGCCCCAGGATCGGGCGGGCCAGGCGTAGGCGCTGGAAGATTCTGCGATCGTGCTTGAGCATGGGGCGAAAAGCGAAGGCAAGCATATTGCTGCATTTTGGGCCTGCGTCCAAGGAGGATCGTGAGCGAACGAGTCCCTGAGCGGCGAAGCATCTGGCGCGTAGGTCCCGACAGCACGTGGACGACCGTGGTCCCGGTTGTCTTCATCATCGTGTCTTTGCTGACCCTGGCCCTCTTGCCGGTCGTCTTCGACTCGCACACGGCCCAGATGCGGCGCGAGATCACGCAGGTGGCGGAGCCCTCTCGCATCGCGGCCAGCAGGATCGAGTCGGATCTCTCGACGGAGCTCGATGCCTTGATCGCCTGGCAGGTCACCGAGCAGGGTCAGTATCGCGACAAATACAACGGTCTCGTTAAGGACCAGCACAGTGAATACGCCCGTCTTCGCGTGCTCGGCCCGGAGCTCGGCCCCGAGGTGGGAGACAAACTCAGGGCGCTGAACAAGGAGACCAGCGAATGGCACGCGGACGTCGCCTCGAACGAGTTCCTCTCGCGGCGGATGCCGGCCGAAGTCTTCCTGACCCGCTTGTTTGAAAAACATCCCTCGTACGACGAAGCACTGGTTGCAGCCGCTGAGTTGGAGGTATCGATTCAGGACGCGATCGATGACCGCCGTACGAAGATCCGGGATGCGGAGAAGTTGAGCGCGTCTCTGGAGATCATCCTCACGCTTCTCGCTCTGACCTCGGCGCTGCTGGTGGCTGGTCTCGGCCGGCAGATGCGCCTCCTCGCCCGCGAGGCGATGGCTCAACGGCATGAGGCGGAGCATGACGCAGCGGATGCGCAGCGTGCGCGCGCGGCGGCCGAGCGCGAGGAGCGCAGAGCGGCCTTTCTGGCGACGGCTGGGCAGGAGCTGGCAGCATCCCTCGACTACGAACAAGCCATCGCCACATTGGCGAGACTGATCGTGCCGAACATCGCCGAGATCTGTGTGATCGATCTCGCCGAATCGGATGGCTCGCTGCGCCGCGCCGCCGCCGCGCATCGCAACACGGAGCGGGAGGCTGAATTGGCGGCTGGCATCGGTGAGGTCCTTCACGACGTTCCCGATCCGCTGCCGTGGGTGATCGAGCAACGAGAGACGAGGATCATCGGCAACTCGTCATCGCTGATGGCGTACGCCGGCGTCGCAGCCGAGGAGCAGCGTTCGCTGCTGGCCGTACCGCTCGTGAGCCGCGGGCAGACGATTGGCGTCATTCTCGCCGCGGCCGCGCCGTCGAAGCCGTTCACGCAGGAAGATGCCTCGCTCCTCAGCGAGCTCTCACGGCACGGCTCTCTCGCGATCGACAATGCCCGGCTCTACCTGGAGTCACAGCAGGCCGTGCAAGCCCGGGAGGAGGTGCTGGCCATCGTCTCGCACGACCTCCGCAGTCCGCTCAACGCGGTGATGCTTGCGGCCTCACTGCTGCAGACCTCGGAGAGGATTGCGCCGGAGGATCGCGAAGAGCTGGAGATCATCGACATCTCGGCCAAGCGGATGAAGCGTCTGATCGAGGACCTACTCGACGTTACACGTCTCGAGGGTGGCAAGCGCTTGCCGATCGAGCGGGCGCCGGTCGACGTTAAAGCACTATTCGAGGAGACTTACGAGCTGTTCAAATCGCAGGCGGGCACGAGCGCTGTCACGCTGCAATATCACGTCGATGACCTGCCGCCGGTTTATGCCGACGCGCACCGCGTGATGCAGGTGCTGTCGAATCTCATCGGCAACGCCATGAAGTTCACGCCATCCGGCGGCATGATCACCTTTCATGCGGAGTCGAGAGGTTCCAGCGTGGTGATCAGCGTTGCCGACACAGGCCCCGGCATCCCGAAGGAGAACCTCGGCGATATTTTCAATCCTTATTGGCAAGCCAAGCGCACCGCCCGCCTCGGTGCGGGACTCGGTCTGCCGATCGCAAAGGGAATCGTCGAGTCGCACGGCGGACAGATCTGGGTGCAGAGCGAGCCGGGAAAGGGGACGAAGTTCTCCTTCACCCTTCCTGTGGCGATCGACAAACCCGCAGCGGGCGTGCCGGCGACTACCGCGCGATGATCGATGCCTGCATGCGCATCGAGGCGACGTATCGTTTCTGGACGAGCTGCCGGTATTCACGTGTGCGCGTGCTGACGCGCTGCAGATAGTCAATCGTTTCGGGGTACTGCGGGATCCCTCCGCCGAGACGTTCGACCGTTCCTTCGCCAGCGTTGTAGGCCGCCAGGGCAGCGCGCTCGTCGCCGAAACGGTTCATCAGGTAGCGCAGGTACCTTGTCCCGGCGGCGATGTTCGAATGCGGATCGAATGGATCGTCGCATCCCATGAGTCGCGCGGTCTCGGGGACGATCTGCATCAGACCGCGCGCTTCCTTGTTCGAGACCAGACGCGGGCGGAAGTCGGATTCGGCTTCGACGACCGCGGCGATCAACTCCGGCGGCAGCTCGTTCTTCACCGCTTCGCGATAAATGATCGAGCCATACGGTACCTGCGTCCGGAAAAACTCCTCTTTTGCCACGTCAAGCGTGAAGGCAGCCGGGGCCTGCAGCGGCTTCAGAAACGACTCGCGAACTTTTCGCGTCGTGAAAATCGGAAAAGGACTGCTTCCGCCACTGATCTCGATCGCGTGTCGCGCGATCGCGGGAAGGGAAACGTTCATCGCTTCCATGCCGATCGCGCCGAAAGCCAGGGGCACGGTGACGAGCAACGCCACACCACGCCGTTTCGCGCCGCGCAACGTGCGGCGCCAGAGAGTGCGCTCGCGGCGCGCGTGGACCTGGCAGGAGCAAATCTCGCGAAAATCCCGCGAGGGTGTCCAGACGTAGTCACAGGGGCCGATCTTCGACTTCATGGGAGCGGCCAAGGGCAAAAGCCGGACCAGTTCTTTACTCGTTGTGTTCAAGTTATTCATTCGCTGTGAGATAAACTTTCAGATATGTCGTTCGACGGGATCGACCGAAGACGTTTTCTTCTCCTGGCTGCTGCGCCGTTGCTCGTCACGCAAAAGGCCATGGCCGCTCACGCACGTGAATCAATGCTGCAGATGAATGGGTATGCGGTGAATGCGGAGACACCGCTTGCGCTACTGACCGAGTACCTGACCCCGAACGAGCTTTTCTTCGTCCGCAGTCACTGGATCCCGCGCACGCCCGACCCGAAGAAGTGGAGATTGACGATCGACGGCGAAGTCGACCATTCGGGAGACATTACGCTTTCCGAGCTGAAAAAACTCCCGCACGTGGAAACGACGTGTGTTCTGCAGTGCGCCGGAAACGGGCGCGGACTCTATTCTCCGCCTCTCCCGGGAGTGCAGTGGCGCTATGGGGCTGTCGGCAATGCGCGCTGGACCGGCGTGCGCGTGCGCGACGTTCTCGAGCACGCGGGAGTGAAACCGTCAGCGAAACATCTCCACGTATTCGGCAGCGACGATCCGCCCGGAAAGGTCCCCCCGTTTCATCGCAGCGTGGAGATGGAGAAAGTGCTTGCCGACGGCATCCTGGCGTTCGCCATGAACGGTGAGCCGCTGCCGGTGGCGCATGGAGCGCCACTACGGCTGATCGTCCCGGGCTGGGCCGGCGATCACTGGATGAAATGGCTCGTCCGCCTTTCGCCGCAAGCAGATCCGCAGAAGGGCTTTTACATGGAGACGGCGTATCGCTATCCGTTGACGCCCGGCGCACCCGGTGTGGTGTTCAAACCGGAGGAGATGGCGCCGGTGACCGAATTGTTCGTGAAATCGAACATCACCACCGCGCCCGCGAAAACAAGAGTGAACCATGCCTGCGAGATTCGCGGCTTCGCATTCTCCGGCGCGCCCGACATCGTCAAAGTCGAGATTAGCGACGACGACGGCGCGACTTGGCAGGAGACATCGCTCGATTCGCGTCATGATCCGTATGCTTGGCGACTGTGGTCGCATCACTGGACCCCATCGCGCGCCGGTATCGCACGTATTTGCGCGCGTGCTACGGACAGCCGCGGGAACGTGCAACCGCACGAAGCGACGTGGAACCAGAGCGGATACCTCCAGAACTCATGGCATTTCGTCGACGTCGAGGTGACAGCGTGAAGCGCGCGGCGGTCGTCGTGCTGGCGCTGGCTGCTGCGTTTGCATCCGCGGCAACGAAAAGGAGCGTCTCGTTCGATCGTAACCTGCCCGTGCTCGGGACCAGGTTCCACTCGCTACCGGCGGGCAGGGGCAAGCAACAGGTTGAGGCGAGCTGTTTTCCCTGCCACTCCGCGGACATGCTGGCGCAGCAGCGGCTGACGGAGAAGCAGTGGACGGCGGAAGTCGACAAGATGATCCGCTGGGGCGCGGTGATGAAGGAAAGCGACAAGCCGGCCGTCGTCGCCTATCTCGCCGGGAACTTCGGACCGGCCAACAAATTCACACCGGTACGAACGCGTCCGGCCGGCTACTGACTCTACACCGCTACCGCAACCTGCTGCTGCCCGCGAAACAGCGCCTCGGTCTCCGCATTGAGCAGAACCCAGAGCGTGTATACGCCGAGGGCCGTGCCGAGCGGGAAGCTGAGGATGTGAAGCACGCCGACGATGATGGCGACGATGCGCCCCCATGGCCGCAGCTTCAGCAGACCGATGCCAGCCAGCATCCCGGGGAGCGATATGACGATGAGGAAGCCGGCGATGGCCGTTCCCACCGCGCTGGTAATGAATATCGCCTCATGATCGCCGGATATGGCGCCGCCGAACATGACGATGCTGCCGATTCCCATTCCGACAAGGACGATGATGGCGCTGTAGACGATGAAACACCAACCGAGTATGCGAATGTGGTCTCTCATGATGATGGATTGTACGGAGCGGCTTACCCGGAGTTGCGCCGGGCGGAACATGCTACGCTTTGGGACGGTTTTCGAATCGAGTTCAAAAGGAGGCTTGCCACTCATGCGTCATGTCTTAGCCGCAACAGCCGTGGTTGGCTTCCTCGCAACGGGTCTGGCCAATGCACAGATGAAGTCGGCAGTGCCGCCGGGAACGCAGCCGTCGCCGCAGGTCACGCAGGCGACTCCGATCCCGGAAGCGCAGGCGCCGCTCGAATCAGCGCGCCGGATCACCCGCGAGGAAGCGATCAAGCTCATCAAGGAGAAAAAGGCCGTTTACGTCGATGTACGAGCGAAGGACCAATACGATCAGGGACACATCAAGGGAGCGCTCAGCATCCCTCTTGGTGACCTCCTGACCCGCATACGGGAGATCCCGCCGAAGACGTTCATCATTACCTATTGTGCTTGACAGAGTGAGCACACAAGCGCCCGTGCGGTGCTGGACCTCAATGCTCACGGAATCAAGAACACAGCCGCTCTCCTCGGCGGCTGGAACGGTTGGAACGAAGCACACCTGCCGATCGAAACGTCCGCGAAGAAATAGGTTCGTAGGGCTCGGCGGCGCCGAGCCCTACGAAATTGCCGAATCCTCGTGGCGATACACTTCGGAAAACCGATGTTCATCACGTTCGAAGGTATCGAAGGATCAGGTAAATCGACACAACTGCGCCGTCTGGCGGCACGCATCACCGATGCTGTCATCACCAAAGAGCCTGGCGGCACACCTCTGGCGGATCGGATCAGGGCCATCCTTCTCGACAGCAGCTCCCATCTCGATCCTGTCGCCGAGCTTTTTCTTTTCGCGGCTTCTCGGAGACAGCATGTCGCCGAAATCATCCGCCCGGCGCTGAAGCGGGGAGCGGCCGTTCTCTGCGACCGCTTTACCGACTCCACCCTCGCGTATCAGGGATTCGGCCGGCTCATTGACCTCGACAAGCTGCGGGCGCTCAACGCCTGGGCCACGGAATCGCTCATCCCGGACCTCACCTTGCTATTCGACCTGCCCGAGGAAGTCGGCCTCTCACGAGCGCGCTCGCGCAACGCTGAGGCGGTGCACGACGAAGGACGCTTCGAAGCGGAAGAGCTGCGTTTTCATCGGCGGGTACGCGAGGGATACCTCGCGCTAGCCGTCGCCGAACCGGCGCGCTTCGCGGTGATCAACGCCGAGGGTGACGTCGATGAGGTGTACGCCCGCGTCGAAGCAGAGGTCGTTCGGAGGAAGCCTGAGGTTCTGCGATGAGCGCCACAGCGGAATTGCTGCTCGATACGGCGAGGCGTGGCGAGTTGCATCACGCCATCCTCTGCCACGGCCCGTCAGCGGCGGCCCTGCGCGAGGTTTCCGTCGGCATCGCTAAAACGCTCAACTGCCTGAACGGGACCACCGGCGATGATTGCACGGCCTGCCAGCGCATCGAGCGCCGGATGCATCCTGACGTTCATTTCATCGAGGTGACCGGGGACCGGAAGATGATCAGCGTCGATCAGATCCGCGAGATCGTTGCCGCGGCGACCATGCGGCCCTACGAAGGGCGCAATAAGGTCTTCATCATCGACCCGGCCAACGCGCTGAGCGTTGGCGGCTCCAACTCACTCCTCAAGACGCTGGAGGAGCCGGCCGGCGACACGACTTTCGTCCTGCTCACGCGCTCACCCGATCTCCTTCTGCCGACGATCCGCTCGCGCTGCCAGATGATCTTCGTCGGCGGCGAGGTCGATACAAACGACGCGCTGGCGGCGTCGATCGTGGCCGGCCTGACGCGTTTCTCCGACGAGCGCGACACAGCCGCTCTCCTCGGCATCGCCTCGCTGGTAGCCTCGCAGGATGAGGTCAGCGACGCCGTCGCCTTGCTCGGGAAAGTTCTGTGCGATGCGGTGGCGGGCCGATTTCCGCTCTCGATCGAGCAGGCGAAGCTACTGGCCGCCGCGGACGCCACCACCAACGCCATCCGCTGGCTGAGCGTCAACGCCGACACCCGGATGCTGGTCGAACAGGCTCTTGCTGAGCTCGTGACGTAAGCGGTTCGTGTCGTTACGTAACCGGTTACAAAAAAAGCCGGCCCCGTCTTTCGACGAGGCCGGCAAAATCTACTGGATGGGGATGGGTGCGAACGCTTGGGTGGAGTGAAGTTGCTGGATCGGTAAGATTCGAAGAAGAATTCAAGCGGTGTAACTAGAGGCGGGCTGTTGAAACAGAAAGCTAATCCGCCCCCACGTCATCCAGTAAACCCTCAATTTCTAACGACAGGCTGCATTATCTCATGACCTTGTGAAACTTTTCTCATGGTAACAGCAACGTGACAACTTGCTGAACTGCTGAGAGATAACCATCACTTTGGGAACGCAAGCAATCATACGACAGAACGACCGTTCGGTCAATTCTACGTTTCAGACACGCTCAAGGTTTCGGTCATTGGCAAGCCTTTATGCCGATACGGTGCCGCCCACCCCCCCCTCGGGTACACTCGCGGACCCATGTCTCGAAAGAAGAGGGTAGTCGGAACGGCAGGACACATCGACCACGGCAAGACGGCTCTCGTCCGCGCACTCACCGGCGTCGATACCGATCGCCTCCCCGAAGAGAAACGACGGGGAATCACGATCGACCTCGGATTCGCCAGTTGGTTCACCGACGACTACCAGATCGGATTCATCGACGTCCCCGGCCACGAACGCTTCGTGAAGAACATGCTGGCAGGCGTCGGAGGGATCGACAGCGCGCTCCTCGTCGTCGCCGCTGACGAGTCGATCAAGCCGCAAACGCGCGAGCACTTCGCCATCTGCCGGCTGCTGGACATCCGAACGGGAGTCGTCGCCATCACGAAGCGCGATCTGGTCGAGGAAGATATCCTCGATCTCGTCCGGCTCGAAGTGGAAGAGATGGTGGCGGGGAGTTTCCTGGCTGGAAAGCCGATCGTGCCGGTCAGCAGCGTGACTGGAGCAGGACTGGACGATCTGCGCCGCGCCATCCTGGCCTCGACCGCCGAAGTCGGCGACCGCGACGCCACAACACGCGTCTTCCGGCTCCCCATCGATCGCGTCTTCACGATGAAGGGCTTCGGTTCCGTGATCACGGGGACGACCTATGCGGGACGCCTGAACGTCGACACGGACATCGAGGTGCTGCCGGGCGGCAAACGCAGCCGCGCGCGCAACATTCAGGTCCACAGCGAAGAGCGCGACTACGCCTCCGCAGGCGAGAGGACCTCGGTCAACCTGCCCGACATCGATCTGGATCAACTGCATCGTGGACAGCAACTCGTCACACCGAACACTCTCCGCCAGTCACAGGTCATCACGGCGCGGCTGGATCTGCTGCCGGATGCGAAGCCGCTCAAGGAGCAGACGCGCATCCGTTTCCATCATCTCTCGGCCGAGCTCCTCGGCAGCATTCGATTCGTCGATCAGACCGCGGAGCTGAAACCGGGCTCGAGCGCGTACATTCAGGTGCGCCTCGAGTCGTCGGTGGTCGCCGTTGCCGGCGATCGTTTCGTCATCCGCCGCTACTCACCCGCTCTCACGGCCGGCGGGGGGGTAATCCTAGATGCGCATCTCCCGAAGCTGAGCCGGAACACGCGCGGCGAATTGCTCGATACGCTCGCCGGCGGAACGCTGCCGGAGCGTGTCGAGCTGATGGCCAAGCTCGAAGGGCTGCGCGGACTGACCATTCACGAGGTCCAGGCGCGAACCGGCATTCGCGTCGAGACCCTGGCGAAGGAGCTGAAAAACGTGCCGCATCTCGCCGACAGCGGCGAGCGCCGATGGATCCATCACGACGTCATCACCGACTTTCGACGGCGGGCCATGGATTTCCTGCGCACCTACTTCGAAGAAAACCGGATGGCGATCAACGTGCCGAAGAGCGAGTTCGTGCAGAAACTGCTGCCTCGCGGTGCCGACGGCGCGATGATCAACTTCCTCCTGCAGGATCTGGCGCGGGAAAGAATCGTGGCCATCGCCGGCGACGCCCTCGACATCCCAGGCCGATCGAAGAGCCTGGGCGGCGCGGAAGGGGAGCTGGCGCGGATGATCGAGTCGCGTTTCGCCGAAGCGGGTCTGGCACCTCCGCCGGTCTCCGAAATCATCAACGAGCGAACGCAGAAGGCGCGGGTGATCGAAGGAGTGATCGGTTTCCTCGTCAAACAAGGCACGCTTGTCCGCCTGGCGGAAGGGATCTACGTTCATCGCGACGCCCTCGTTGCCGCGCGCGAGCGTATGAGCGCACGCAGCGGTGACATGATCGACGTCGGTCAGTTCAAGGAGTACTTCGGCCTCTCGCGCAAGATCGCCATCCCCCTCCTGGAGTGGATGGATCGCGAGGGGGTCACGAAGCGGGTTGGCGACTCCCGGAAGGTGCTGTAACTGCGCCTTCGGCGCATTGTCGGTTGGTCACTCCGATTGCGGCCGCTTCCCCACACCCGCGGGAGCGGGATGCAGTTCCCTGTAGTAGGCGCGCACATTCAGCCAGGAGGCCGGCACGTCGCGTTGATCGATCTTCACGATGGTGTTGTCGACGACGAGCTTCTGGTTCTCGTACGGCAACTCGGCGTGGTCTGCGAACGGAAATCCCTTCACATCCAACAGCGCCTCGTCGGCAGCGCGCATGACGCCGGCCAGCGGGGACGAAACCGGCTCGCTGGCCTGCAGCATGGCGAAGAGCCCCTCCGGAATGAGCGGATGGGATGCAATCCACAGCTCTCGTTGATACGCCCCGAGCCGGATGATCGACTCCCTCGCCGCGACGCCCTGCAGCGTTTTTTGTGCACCGGTGACGGAGAACTGCGCGAGCGGCATTCCGTCAGGGACCGATCGCGCCATATCGGCGCGATGCGAAGTCAAAACGTCATCGAACGGCTCATTGCGATAGGTTCCGGTCAGATCGTCGACAAACGTCACGCGCTTCTGCGCAAAATCGAACAGCCGCCACTCGTCGACCTCATCTCCGCTGCGGGCACGATCGTTGGCGATGAAGAGGACGTGGGTGTAGGTCTTGTTCGCCGGTTGAATCGTCGTCTGGATCGTGACGACCGTTGCGCGGATTTTCGGCTCGTTTGACGACTGCGCGGGCTGACGGGCGGGCGGGGTGCAGGAGAAGAGCAGGAGGATCAGACCTGCTCGGAATGACAACCTCAATCTTCACCCCTTTGCGTCGTACCAGCTCCGGCCGTAGTGCGCATCGACTTTGAGTGGCACGGCCAGCGGAAAAATGTTCTCCATCGTCTCTTTCACGATTCCCGCCACGTCGGACGCGCGGGTCTCCGGCACCTCAATCACGATTTCGTCGTGTACCGTCAGCAGCATCGTCGCGGTCCCCTCGATATCCGCGTCCAGCCGCTTATCGAGCGCGATCATGGCCAGCTTGAGGATATCGGCCGCCGTCCCCTGGATCGGCGCATTCGTGGCCATCCGCTCGGCATTGCCGCGCACGGTGAACGACTTGTTGTGAATCTCCGGGATATAGCGAACGCGGCCGAAGAGTGTCGTCACTTTGCCGCTGCGCCGCGCCTCTTCCAGCGTGTGGTCGAGGTACTCCTGAATCTTCGGATAGCGCGCGAAGTAGGCGTCGATGAAGTCCTTCGCCTGGCCGGTGGGGATGTTCAACTCATTCGAGAGCCGGAATGCCGACATGCCGTACAGGACGCCGAAGTTGATCGTTTTCGCGGCGCGCCGCTGATCGATCGTCAGGTCATCTTCCGGCACATTGAACATCTTCGAAGCTGTGGCTCGATGAATGTCCGCTCCGCGCTGGAAGGTCTCGATCAGATCGGCGTCCTGCGAAATGTGGGCGAGAATCCGCAGCTCGACCTGCGAGTAGTCCGCCGCGAGCAGGACGTTCCCTTCCTCGGCGATAAACGCCTTCCGGATCTCACGTCCCAGTTCTGTCCTGATGGGGATGTTCTGCAGGTTCGGATCGGAGGACGACAGCCGACCTGTCGCCGCCACCGCCTGATTGAAGGATGTGTGCACGCGGCCGTCCCCGGTGACCAGTTGCGGAAGAGCGTCGATGTAGGTCGACTTCAGCTTGTGCAGTTCGCGATGGGACAGAATCAAACGCGGTACCGCGAATCCGTGGCTGGCCAGTTCCTGCAGCACGTCCACGGACGTCGAGAACGCCTTCGTCCCCTTGGTTTTCTTGGAGACCGGGTACTGCAGCTTCTCGAAAAGGATGTGCCCGAGCTGCTGGGGCGAGTTGATGTTGAAGTCGGTACCGGCCTCGGCGTAGATCTCTTTCTCGAGCTGCGCGAGCTGCAGCGCCATCTTCGAGGACATCTCGCGCAGAAGGGCAACGTCGATCTTGATGCCGCGCGCCTCCATCCGCTCCAGCACCGGGATGAGCGGTAGCTCGATGCGGTCGTAGATGTCGAGGAGCGCCGGATCGCGGCGCAGTTCGGGTACCAGCATTTCCTTCAGCGCAACCGTAACGTCGGATTTCTCGCCGAGGTATTGCTGGTAGGGGGAGAGTGCTGTTGCTCCGATCTCGTGATCGAGCTCGAAGAGCGGCGCCGTCTTCGCGGCGTCCTTCCGCGAAGCCACATCCTGCTTCAGCCAGTCGCGCGCAATGTTGCTGAGGGCGTGGCTGGGAAGGCCGGGGTTGATCACATACGACATGATCATCGTGTCGGAAAAGCGTTTCGGGAGCGGCCAGCCGTTCGCGGCCAGGCGGCGAAGCTGCAGCTTGACGTCGTACGCGACGAAGAGACGGTCCGAGCGCAGCACCGTCTTAAGCGCCTGGCGCAATTCCGGGGTACCGCCGACCGAGTCGGCGATCGGCACGATGAGCGACTCGGCCTGCTTCACCGAAAGCGACGCGGCAAAAAGATCGTCATGTGCCTCCGGCGTCGCCGACTCGAACCAGACGGCCACCTCAGCCGCGGTCCCGACGAAGTCGAAGACATCGTCCGCGGTGGCGGCAATGCGATAGTCGCGCTCGACCGGCGCCGCGGCCGGCAAGAACTCCTGCATCAGCGATGCGAACTCGAGACGGGAGAAGACGTCGTGCAGTTTGACGCGATCCGGCTCCTGGCGTTTCAGCTTCTCGAAATCGATGCTCTCCACCGACAGATCGCACTTGATCCGGGCCAGATCGCGCGAAATGAAGGCCTTCTCGCGATTCTCCTCGAGCTTCTTGCGTTGTGCCGGTTTGAGCTTGTCGAGGTTCTCGTACACCTCTTCGAGTGAGCCGTACTCGGTGATCAGTGCCTTGGCTCCCTTCTCGCCGATGCCGGGGACGCCCGGAATGTTGTCGATGGCATCGCCCCAGATGGCCATGACGTCGACGACCTTTTCAGGAGGAAGTCCGAAGGTCTCCTCGACCCCTTTTGCGTCGTATAGGACCTCGCGGCCGGTGTGAAAGAGTTTGATGCCGTCGCCGACGAGCTGAAAGAAATCCTTGTCCGAGGTAGCGAGAACGACGTCGTATCCGCGATCGCGGGCAACGCAGGCCAGGGTGCCCAGAAGATCGTCCGCTTCCCACTCCTCGACGCCGATGACCGGGATACCGAACCCTTCCAGCACTTCATTGACGAACGGCAACTGGATGGCCAAGTCGTCCGGCATCGGACGGCGGTCTTTCTTGTAGTCGGCGAACGCCTCGTGCCGCGAGGTGGCGCGTCCGATATCGAACGCCACAGCGATGCAGTCGGGCTCGAAGTCTTTCAGCAACTTCTTCAGAGTCTGCGTGAATCCGTAGACGGCATTCGTGGCCAGCCCCGAGGAGTTGGTCAGATTGCGGATCGCGAAATACGCGCGGTAGACGTTGTTCGATCCGTCGATGAGGAAGAGCGTGGGACGTTTCTGCGGCATCAGCGGGCGATTCTATGACGGGGCGATCGGCTCTCCCAGAACCTCGGCGCGGGCCGCTTCGACGGCGAGCAGGATCTCCTGGTAAACATGGAATGCCAAATCCTTGTTCAGCGGCTCGGCGGCTCCACGATTGACGATCTCAGCAATCTGCGCCGCGTAGTACGACGCCAGCGGCAACCGCTCGCCTGTTTGATGGATCTGGCGGAATCCGAAGAGCAGTTCTTCGCGCAGCGACTCGCGAAACACACCGCTGGCAACAACGTCTTCGAGATTCTCGTAGTCGACATTCATTGGAGGAACGACTCCATCATCTTCGCGTCGGCGCCGTATGCGGCCCGCACGCGCGTGCCGTCGATGGCGACGCGTGCTTCCACGCCGCGCCCGCGGAGAAAATCGGCATAGGCATCGCGGAAGGCCTTGGCGCGGACAGCGTTCTCCCATCGTGTTTCGACGAGCACGGTCGGATCGCATTCCAGGTTCTGCGTGACGGTGACTCGATCGTCGACCCAGCCCGCACCGGCGTCGCCGACCAGAAAGCGCCAGTGGAACTCGCCGAGGTGCTCGACGGTCAGTGCACCAGGGAATCGTGACGTATCGTCGAACGGCGCCGGGGAAGCAGCGGTCTTGCCAAGCCGGTCGAAATACTCGGAAGGATGAAGAATCTCGCGCGTCGAGCGCGGCGGATTCTCATCCATGCGGTCGATCATCTTCCACCCGCCGCGCCGGTAGCCTTCGATGACGAGCTTCAACCCATCGGCATACGGGAACTTCAACGACTCGGCAAAATACTTGGGCGTCGACGGATCGAGCGTCTTGTCGGAGCCGCTGAGCGATGACGTCAGCAGCGACATCAACTCCGGATTGCCCAGCATGTCATCCATCTTCTGGCCTGCGCGATCGAGTACGTAATCGATCATGACCAGGGTGGCCTCTCCCTCCATCAACGCGTGCAGTGCAAGGCTGCCGTCGGTGTCCTTCTGCAGGGCCAGATCGCGCACGCCGAGGTGAAACCGCTGATCCTGCATCGCATGCGTCAGCTCATGGACCGCCACCGACTCCCGGAGCATGTCGGCGTCCATGATTCCCGCGGCCGCCGCTGGGGGAGCATCGATCGCGTAGTACGTATGGGTCAGTGGGTCGTAGAAGGCCAACACCTGCGATTGATAGAGATCGAGCATGCTGCCGACCAGGTCACTCGTGCCGCCGTCGACGAGCTGAAGCGCGCGTAGGATCAACGCGTAGTCGTCCGGCGAGTAGGGGAGCGATTTCTCCATCTGGGCGCGGAGCATCTTCGGGAGATCGGCCCGGGTGATGGTCTGCTGCACGACCGGACGTTCGAAGGTCAGGCCGCGCAGCCTCTCGACCGTTTTCATCTCCGCATCGAGCGACGCGCCGCGGGCGCCCGCGGAAACGAGCAAAAGCGCGGCGAACAGGTTCGGGAGCCGTCGTGACATGGGCCTTGGAACGGGGAGCGGCGCAGCCGTCTTCCCTCATCCCTTGTCCCTCGCCCCCGCCTCCCCTACAATGCCGCCGGTTCAAAACCGATGGAACGTGACGGCGAGCGGATCGAGATCACCATCAGCAGTCGGTTCGAGAATATCGAGCTCGTGCAGGTGATCGCGGAACATCTCTGTGAAAACGCGGGGATGGATGAAGACGGTTCGCATTGGATCGGCATGGCGGTCCGCGAGGCGGTGGCGAATGCCATCAAGCACGGCAACAAGCTTGACGTCAAAAAAAGAGTCAACGCCACGTTCGAGTTGAATGGTCACGACCTCTCGATCACCATCTCCGATGAGGGAACTGGATTCGATCCGGAGAAGGTCAGCGACCCGCTCAATCCGCAGAATCTGATGAAAACGAGCGGACGCGGAATCTTCTACATGCGCACATTCATGGATCAGATCCGTTACAGCTTTGAGTCCGGCAGCGGCACCTCACTGGTCATGACCAAGAACCTCGCCAAAGGAACCGGTATCGCCAGCGGCAAAGCCTGATATCTTCCGCGTCCGGCGGTCGCGTGCCGCGGATACAAACAAAGGAGAAGAGAGATGAAAGCCACCACTCGCGACGTAAACGGCATCGCGATCATCAAGGTCGATGGCAAGATCACGATCGGCGCGGGCGACCAGCAGCTTCGCGATGTCATTGCCAATGCGAACAGCCAGAAGATTCTGCTCGACCTCTCCGGCGTCACGACGATCGATTCGTCGGGCATCGGCGAACTGGTCGGGTCCTACACCACCGTGACGAACAAAGGCGGCAAGCTCAAGCTGCTGCACCTTCCGGCCAAACTGAACGAGTTGCTGCACGTCACGCAGCTCATCACCGTTTTCGAAGTCTACGAAAACGAGCAGGAAGCGCTGGACAGCTTCTAATACCTGAGTCTCGTGCTGCCGGCGCCGTCTATCCGGGACGGCGCCGGCGCGAAGGCTGCGACGTGGCCGGATCATCTTCGATCCCCGTGGACCGCGGCCCCTGCCAGCGCATCGGTAGCGCGTTGGTCGTCACCGACTCGTTTTTGTCCACCCACTTCGGAAAGAGCTCGGCGGCGAGTTCGCGGTCGCGCACCGCCTTTTCCGGGATGTCGATCAGCTTCACGAAGGGCGCTGAGTCCCCGAGGAAATTGACGCGAAGCTGCAAACCCCTAGGCCGTGGCGTCGAGGGAGCGTTGAGCGGCATGTGGATGTTGATGTGGGCGCCGGCCCGGAACGAGCGCCGTTCGCCCGAGGGAATGGAGATCAGCCGCGGCAGAAGCTCCTCGCCGGGAATCTCCGACCCGATGTTGATGGTGACCATACGCGTATCCGGGTCGTAGGTCGTCTCGGGCAGGAGATCGGCGATGAGGATCGGCGACGAACGCTGATTGGTGACGTCGTACTTGATGGAGAGACTCGAGCCCTGCACCATGTCCTCGCCGTAGATCTCCGCGTCGACACGGACGTTGTTCTCCGTGCCGACCATCCGGCGCGGCTCCTTCATGTCGATGTTGCCGGGCTTCGAGGCCGGTACCGGGGGCGCCGTAGAGCTGCAAGCCGCCGCGAGCAGCAACGCCAGAAAACAAGCAACTCGTTTCATGATTCACCCCCAGGCTGGCAAAACTACTACCGTTCGCTTGCGGAAGTGAAAAACAAACGTGCAAATGAAAAGGCCTCCCGTGAGGGAGGCCTGATTGTCGTTGTCGATCAGAGGCCGCGTTTCTTCGCGCGGATGTTGCGCCGGCTGCCTTTCGGCTTGCCACCGCCGCCGCCATAGGCGCCGCCGCCACCACCGCCGCCGTAGCCACCACCGCCACCGCCGCCGTAGCCGCCGCCACCTCCACCACCGTAGCCGCCGCCACCACCGCCGCCGCCGCTGTAGCCACCGCCACCGCCGCCACGTCCGCCGCCACCACCACCGCCGAATGAGCGTCCGCCACCGCCGCCACCGGCGCGGGGGGGACGATCCTCGGCCGCGTTCACGCGGAGGGCGCGGCCACCGAGATCATGTCCATTGAACTTTTCGATCGCCTTCGCCGCATCTTCATCCGATTCGAACTCGACGAACGCGAACCCGCGGGGTCGCCCCGACTCGCGATCGGTCGGAAGAAACACGTCTCGTACCGTTCCGACCTGCGCAAACAACGCTTCGACCTCGTCGCGCGTTGTGTTGAAGTCGAGATTCCCTACGAAAACCTTGGAAGCCATCAACATCTCCTCTTCTGCGGCTGATGCCTGCCAGTGCATGGCTTCCGGCCTTCCGCGCGCGAAGTGTATCGCGTTGCACGATACGTGCGCGGTAAAAACTCAAATCGTCCGGCGACAAACTCAGTAGCTGCCTCCCCCGCCGGCCCGGCTGGCCTCCGCTGTCGGTCCGCTTTTTTGCTCGGTCCAGCGGACCGGTAACGTGTTCAACTCCACCGTGGAAACGCTGTCTGCCCACTTGTCAAAGAGATCACTCGGCAGATGCGGAGCGACGGCGGAACCGGCCTGCATGGCGATAAGGTTGGCGAAGGGGCGGAGGTCGCGCAATACGTTCACGATGATCTGCACAAAACGCGGTACCCTGGCCCAGGGGCCGTGGGAGTTCGCCACCACGACCTGGGCTGTGGCGCCCGCCTGGAATACCCGCGTCTGTCCGGGCGCAATCGTCGTCAGATGCGGCATCGCCTCTCCTTCCGGGATCTCGGCGCCGATGGTCATCGTGATCGTCTGCGAGTCGGGATCGAACGAAGCGGCCATCACCTTATCGGCGATGGCGATCGGCGACGGGGTCAGATTCTCGACCTGGTAGGTAATGCAGATCGGAGAACCGGGAGAGAGGGTCTCCTGAGCCATCTCGGCGTCGACCTTGATGTTGTCCTCGCGGCCGAGCGCTCTGCGCGGATCTTTGAAATCGACGTGCGCGGCGTGGGCCGCGGCGCTTGTCAGAAGAGTGACTGCGACGACCACTGCGATACTGCTCGAAGACTTCACGGAACACCTCCTTGATTGAGGAAGTGGTCTCAGTCAATCTTCAACACTGCCAGAAACGCCTCCTGCGGAATCTCCACCTTTCCCACCCGTTTCATCCGTTTCTTTCCCTCTTTCTGCTTTTCGAGGAGTTTGCGTTTGCGCGAGATATCGCCGCCATAACACTTGGCGAGGACGTCTTTGCGCATCGCTTTTACGGTTTCGCGGGCGATGACGCGATTGCCAATGGCCGCCTGCAGAGCCACCGCGAACATCTGGCGGGGGATGAACTCTTTCATCTTCTCGACGAGGAGCTTCCCGCGCGCGTATGCCTTCTCCTTGTGCACGATGAGAGAGAGAGCATCGAGCGGGTCCCCGTTGATCAGAATGTCCATCTTCACCAGATCGCTTTCGCGGTAACCGACGAACTGGTAATCGAGCGAGGCGTATCCGCGTGAGATCGATTTCAGCTTGTCGAAGAAATCGAGGATCACCTCATTCAACGGCATCTCATACACGATCATGACTCTGTTGGCGCTGACGTACTCCAGCTTCTTCTGTACGCCTCGCCGATCCGTCGCAAGAGCGAGAATCGGGCCAACGAATTCGTCCGTCGTGAGGATGGTCGCTTCGATGAATGGCTCCTCGATGGAATGGATGTACGCGGGGTCAGGCATCTTCTGCGGGTTTTCAATCCACAATGACTCCCCGTCCGTCTTTTGCACGCGATAACGAACGCCCGGAGCCGAGGTCAGCAGCTCGAGATTGAACTCCCGCTCCAGCCGCTCCTGGATGATCTCCATGTGCAGCAAGCCGAGAAAACCGCAGCGGAAGCCGAATCCGAGAGCGAGCGAGCTTTCCGGCTCGTAGCTGAACGAGGCATCGTTGAGCTTGAGCTTGCCGACGGCATCGCGCAGGTCCTCATAGTCGTCGGTGTTGATCGGGAAAATCCCGGCGAAAACCATCGGCTTCACTTCCTCGAAACCGGGAAGGGGGGGCGGCGAGGCATTCGCGGTCGTGATGGTGTCGCCGATCTTGGCCTGGACGATGTCTTTGATGTTGCCCGAGAAGAAGCCGACTTCGCCGACTCCCAGCCGGTCGACCAACTTGATCTTCGGCGTAAACAGACCGACCTCGGTCACTTCGTAGATGCGATCGGTCGAAAGAAACTTGATACGCATCCCTTTGCGCAGCTCGCCATCGACGATGCGTACGAGAGAGACGACGCCGCGGTAGGAGTCGTACCAGGAATCGAAGAGCAACGCCCGCAGCGGACCGTCCGCGTCACCCTTTGGCGCGGAGATCTTCGTGACGATCTTCTCCAGGATCTCGTCGACTCCGATCCCGGACTTGGCCGATGCCAGAACGGCGTCGTGCGCATCGAGGCCGATGACGTTTTCGATCTGCTCGCGAACCCGCTCCGGCTCTGCCGAGGGAAGGTCGACTTTGTTGATAACGGAGAGGATATCGAGGCTGTTGGCGATGGCCAGGTAGCTGTTCGCCAGCGTCTGCGCTTCGACGCCTTGTGTGGCGTCGACGACGAGCACCGCCCCTTCGCAGGCGGCCAGGCTGCGCGAGACTTCGTAGGAGAAGTCGACGTGGCCGGGGGTATCGATCAGGTTGAAGACGTAGTCCTGTCCATCCTTCGCGCGGTACTGCAGATTGACGGCCCGCGCTTTGATGGTGATGCCGCGCTCGCGCTCGAGATCCATGTCATCGAGCATCTGCTCGTGCATTTCACGGCCTTCGACCGCGCCGGTCTTCTGCAGCAAACGATCGGACAGCGTCGTCTTGCCGTGGTCGATATGGGCGATGATCGAGAAATTGCGGATGTAGCGAGGGTCAGTCATGTGGGGCGGTCCGTCTAACACCAACGGCAGCGATTGTCATCCAAGGAGGGAGTAGACCAGTGGATTCGTCGATCAGAGGATTCGTCCTGGCTTCCTTAATCTACTAATCCACTGATCCACGAATCCACTACTCCAGCAGCTTCTCCACGATCACCACATCCCGCCACACACCGTCCAGTTGCCCATGCCGCTCATAGACGCCGACCTCACGGAAACCGACGGAGAGGAGCAGGGCACGGCTGGCGGTGTTCTCGACAAAGACGCGCGAGACCAGCTTCCAGAATCCGGCTTCGCGGGCGGCGGCGAAGAGCGCTTCCATTGCCATCCGTCCGGCGCCGCGGCCGCGCGCGGCGCGTGAGGCATAGACGGAGAACTCGGCGATGCCGGCGTAGCAGTCCCGCGGGCGATACGTCGACGTGGCTGCGAAGGCGATTACGTCGCCGCGATCGTCCTCGTTCTCCACAATGACGACCGGATGGCGTCCGTCGAGCCACTGCACCACATCGTCCGCGGTGCGGTGGCGCGTCTCGAACGTCGCCACCCGGTCGTCGATCCCTTCGTTGTAGATGCGCGCGATCGCCAAGGCATCGGCGACCGCGGCATCACGAGTCTTCACTTGCCCGTCAGCTCCTTCACCAGATCCGACACGCCGTAGACCTTCTTCAGCGCGTCGAGGATTCCGGCCGAATGCACGGCCACGGCGCGGCCCTGACGCTCATCGAACTGGTAGTCCCACGGCAGCGACTGAATGTTGCCATCGAAGATGATGCCGACGAATTCGTTGTTGCGGTTCACCACCGGGCTGCCGGAGTTCCCGCCGATGATGTCGGCGGTCATGACGAAGTCGTAGGGTGTCTTGTCGTCGTCGAGGACGGCCTTCTTCGAAATCCACGATGCCGGCAGCTTGAACTCGCCCTCGTTGCCATGCTCGGCCGCGTGCTCAAACGTGCCGCCGACTTCGGTCGCCCACGGAACGGCGTGGCCGTTCTCCATGAATCCCTTCACCGTGCCGAACGAGAGGCGAAGCGTGAATGTGGCGTCAGGATACGTTTCACCGCCGCTGGTCTTGAACTGGGCGTTGGCAATTTTCGCGTACGACTGCCGCAGCACTTCGGCGATGTTGTCGTCGTACTGTTTGCGCAGTTCGCGCGCGCGGGCATCAACCATGCGGGCAACCTGGATCATCGGATCGTTCGAGGCATCGACCGCCGCTTTGCCGCCTTCGCCGAGTGTTTTGCGGGCCGCAACATCACGCAGCTTGGTACCGCGGACCAGCTCCGAGGCGCGTTCCTGCGGCGACTTGCCGGCCATGATCTGTTGCACCAGCGGGTCGTTCGGCGCCATTTCGAGCAGGTTCGAAAGCGAGTCGGTGAGCGTGACCGTTTCGAGGTCGTCGTAAATCGGCGCCTCGGAATAGAGGCCTTGCTTCAGCGACGGGAGGTTCGACTCGCGATACTCGCGAAGGCGCTCGCCGTTGGGCTTTGTCGATTCATCGCCGAGCCGGAGCAGAGTCCTGGCCATCTGGAAGAGGCCGCTATTGAAGGCCAGACCTCCTTCGATGAAGCGATACTCGACGTATATCGGCCGATAGGTCGCGATGGCGTGATCGACGTTCTGCCAGGCATCGCCATACGCCGCGTTCAACGCCGGATCCGAGGTCACCTTCTGCCGCAACGCGGACTCGGTCGCTTCCTTCGCCTTCAGCACGGCAGGATCCTGCAGACCGGCGATCCGTCCGAGGTAAGCCTTGCGCGAATTCTTGATCCCGAATAACTCATCATGGGCGCGGCGGTCGTTCTCGATGCTCCGCTGCGCGTAGTTCGTCAGCAGCACTTCCCGGCGGCGGAGAATGTTCAGGGTGAACGGGTAGGCCACGTCGCGGAAGAACTGCAGATGCGTCAGCGTGTTGAGCCGGCTCGTCGAACCGGGATGGCCGGAGACGAAGACGAGATCGCCATCCTTCGCGCCGGTCTCACTCCATTTCAGGTAATCGGCCGGGTGCACGGGCTTGTCGTTCTCGTACGCGCGGAAGAAGCAGACGTCGAGATCGTATCGGGGATACTCGAAATTGTCGGGATCGCCGCCGAAGAAGGCGATGCCGACCTCCGGAGCGAAGACGAGACGGACGTCGGTGTACTTTTTGTAGCGGTAGAGGTGGTACTCGCCGCCCTGGAAAAGCGTGACCACGTCGCTGCGAAGACCGGTCTTCTGCACCGACTCCTGCTCGATGGCGCTCATCACGCCTCGGCGCGCGGCCTGGGCAGCAGCGGTGGTCATCCCCGGCGTGACCGAGGCGTTGACCCGTGCGGTGACGTCTTCGATCGACTGCAGCACGTTCAGCTCGAGGTCGACGCACTTCACTTCCTCGGCGTGCGTCTTGGCGTGATAGCCGGTGGTGACGTAGTCATGATCCTTCGTCGAGATCTTGGCCAGGCAGTCGAGGCCGACATGATGATTCGTCAGCGCCAGGCCGTCGGCCGAGACGAAGGAGCCGGAGCCGCCGCTGTTGAAGCGGATCGACGACTTCTGCAGGTGATCGAGCCACGCCTGCGTCGGCTCGAAGTTGTACCGCTGCTTGAAGATGGCGTTGGGTGTGTGGTTGAACAGCCACATTCCTTCATCCGCCGCCGCGAGCGGAAGAGCGAGGAGCAGCCCGAGGACTGCCAGAAAAGACTTGCGCATCAATGTTGCCTCCAGTTCAGTTTGCGAGCGGGATTCTACGCACAAACGGGAGAGGCGGCTGTGATCGACTCTCGACGATTGACCACACTTGGCGTCACACACATCGATGTGTAAAATAGCGCTCATGGCTACGAACCTCGCGATTGATGACCGGCTGCTGGACGAGGCTCAAAGGATTGGTGGCCACCGCACCAAGAAGGCGACGGTCACCGAAGCTCTGCACGAGTACATCCAACGCCGCAAGCAAACGAAGATTGTCGAGCTCTTCGATACGGTCGAATTTGATCCCAAGTACGACTACAAGAAGCAACGCCGCAGGCCGTGAAGGTCCTCGTCGACACGCCGATCTGGTCCCTTGCACTTCGACGCAAGCATCGGCCGGAGAACGCATCAATCCAAATGGAGCTCGCATCGTTGATCGCGGACGGACGCGTTGCGATGATTGGCGCCATCCGCCAAGAGCTCCTATCAGGGATCAAGGAACACGCTTATTTCGAGCGAGTTCGTGACCACCTCAGTGCGTTCTTGGACATCGAGATCAGGTCAGATGACTACGAAGAAGCCGCGTCGTACCACAACCGCTGTCGAGCGAAAGGAATCCAGGGGTCGAACACGGATTTCCTGATCTGCGCGATGGCGGTCCGCAACGAATTCCCGATCTTTACGACCGATGCCGACTTCACGCATTTTGCGAGCATCCTCCCGATCGTGATCTACGATTGGCGGAAGCAGACGAGTGGCGCGAGTCCCTCGTCAACTGCTGACGCGGAGACGTAACGTCAGGCGCCATGTAGCAGAACGTCCCTACCAGCGTCCCCTCGGCGGTGAGTGGTTCGTCCGGCAGCATCACCGTCGCGCTCTGTGTCGACGTCGATCCGATCAGCGCGGCATCCATCGCCTTGGCCAGACCGAAATCGAGCAGCTTGGCACCGCCGCGCGTCAGGATGACGTTTCCCGGCTTGAGGTCGCGGTGAATGATGCCGGTTCGATGCGCCTTGTCGAGCGTCGGCGATCTCGATGCCGTGCCGCAGGACGTCAGACAGCGGAAGCGGCCCGCGGGCCAGCCGCTCGGTCATCGGCTCGCCGTCGAGGTACTCCATGACCAGGTACTCGATGTCATTCTGCTGTCCGACGTCGAAGAGCATGCAGATGTGCGGATGGTTGAGGCTGGAGATGGCCCGCGCCTCGCGCTCGAAGCGCGCCCGGAGCTGCACGTCTCGCGCGACCTCCGCCGGCAGCACCTTGATGGCCACATCACGCGATAGGCGCGTGTCGCTGGCGCGGTAGACCTCCCCCATCCCGCCCGCGCCAATGGGTGCAGTGATCTCGTACGGGCCGAGCCGGGTGCCAGCAGGGAGTGACACGATGAGAGAAGTGTAGCTGGAGAGAGGCGGGATCGAGGGGACCATCAAGCCAAAGGCTCGGGCGCCTCGACTTGGCAGGGAACGTGTTGATTCGACACGAATCGGCCAATTTTCACAAACAGAGAGTTGTCGATATCGGTCCAAATGGATCGAAATCGCATCAAATTGGATTGATACCGCTCCAAATTGGATCGATGCCGCTCCAGCCGGATTGAAATCGATCCAGATTGGATTGAATTCGATCCAGATTGGACTGAATTCGATCCAGATTGGATTGAAATCGATCCAGATTGGATTGAAATCGATCCAGATTGGACTGAATTCGATCCAGATTGGACTGAATTCGATCCAGATTGGATTGAAATCGATTCAGATTGGATTGAATTCGATCCAGATTGGATCGATACCGCATCAAATCGGATCGATACCGCTCCAGATTGGATCGATCACCATTTTCGAGGCTCAAGTCTTGAAAACAATAACTGCCGACGCCTCAGTCCCAACTCGTCCCGTTCATCTTCGCCACGATCTTCGCCACCTCGATGTAGTCAGCGCCCTCGCCGAGCTGGTTGAGGGAGGCGGAGAAGAGGTGCTGCGTCAGGGCGAGCATCGGGGTCGACGCGTGCTGCTGGTGGGCGATCGAGGCGGCGATACGGATGTCCTTGTCGTGATGTGCGAGCTTGAAGACGAGCGGCCACTTGTGCTCGAGAAGGCGCATCGGAAGCAGGTTCTCCGAGGCGTTGGAGCGTCCGCTTCCGGCATTGGTCACGGCAAGGGCGGTCTTCAGATCGATGCCGTACTGTTTGGCCAGCAGCAGACACTCCGCGGTGATCCAGACCGTGGCGCCCATGATCGTGTTCGTCAGCACCTTGATTGCGTGGCCGGAGCCGACGGGGCCGACGTGAATGATGGTCTTGCCGCAGAGCTGCAGGACGTCGCGCGCCCGCTCGAAGTCGCCGGCCTCGCCTCCGATCATGATCGTCAGCGTGGCGTTCTCGGCGCCGACCGTCGCTCCGGTGACGGGTGCATCGACGAAGGCGACGCCTTTTTCCGCCAGGCGGCCCGCGGTCTGGCGGCTGGCGTTCGGGTCGCCGCTGGTGGCGTCGATCCAGAGCGTTCCGGGATGGACGGACGGAAGCAGATTGTCGACGATCTCGTCGACCTCGACGCTCGTCGGCAGCATGGTGATGATGACCTCGGCGTTGACGCAGTCCGCCAGGTCGTTGGCGAGCGTCGTGCCGTGCTCGCGCGCGTGGCGTTCCGCCTTTTCGCGGGTGCGGTTCCAGACGAGGAGATCGTGTTGTTTGGCGAGGTGGCGCGCCATGGGGAAACCCATCGCGCCAAGACCGATGAATGCGATTTTCATGCGCGGCATTCTAATCGGGGGATGGCCCGGACAGCCGTTCGATCGAGACCCTCCGGCACGCGTTGCAGAGAGAGAGAGGTAGCTTCAGCAATTGTCCACGGGAGGCACGCCCATTCGCCCGCTCTTCCCGTGGTTGGGTCCGAGGTGGGCACGTAACTGAAGGGTCTCGATCGACCGGCTGTTCGGTTTTCAAAGAGGCTGAAAATAGAAAAGGGGCGCTACGCCCCTTTGTTTGCCTTGCGGCCCAATTGCTGTGTGGGTCAGTTTAGGTTCGTTGCTCGGGAAGAATTGTGACCCAGCTCACAAAAAAGTCAAGTTCGTTTATACCAGTCCGCGTTGATCTGCGTGAAGTGCTTCCACTGATCCGGCACCAGATCCTGCGGGAAGATAGCCTGGACCGGGCACGCCGGCTCGCATGCGCCGCAGTCGATGCAGACCTCCGGATCGATGTAGAGCATCGTGTCCTCGGCGAAGCCGGCCTCGTCCTTGCGAGGGTGGATACAGTCAACAGGGCAGACATCGACGCAGGCGGTGTCTTTCGTACCGATACACGGTTCAGCGATCACGTAGGTCATGGCGGGCGCATTTTAAGTGAAGAAGTAACGGGTCAAGTGAAAAAATATCGGTCCGGCGAAGCAGATCGAGTCGATGCGGTCGAGTACCCCGCCGTGTCCCTGGATCGATGATCCCCAATCCTTCACTCCCCGGTCGCGCTTGATCGCCGACATCGTCAGCCCGCCAAGGAAGCCCATGACGGTGATGACGAAAGCCATCCCCATCGTCTGCCACATGCTGAACGGCGTCACCCGCCACAGCGCCGTGCCGATGAGGGTGGCGGAGAGGATTCCGCCGATGAACCCCTCCCACGTCTTGCTCGGGCTGATCACCGGCGAGATCTTGTGGCGGCCGAGGAGCTTCCCCCAGACGTACTGCAACACGTCGCTCAGTTGCACGACCACCACGAGAAAGAAGAGCAGGCGGGCGTTTTTCCCCGCGTAGCCGGGGATCTGCAGCATCAGCAGCGCCGGCACGTGGCTGACGCAGTAGACGCAGACCATGAGACCCCACTGAATCTTCGAGCTTCTCTCCAGAAAGGCGTTCGGATCGCCGGAGATGGCGATGCGCGACGGGATGAAGAGAAAGGCGTAGACCGGAATGAGCACGCTGAAGAAGCCGTACCACTGCGTGGCCACGAGGTAGTACTGCAGCGGTGTGATGACGAAGAAGACCCAGAAGAGGGCGGAGTGGTCGGCGGGCCGCGTCGGCGTGAGCGTGATGAATTCGCGCAGCGCGAAGAACGAAAGGATCGCAAAGAGGATGACCGAGCCAAGGCCGCCGGTCAGAAGCGAAAGGGCGAAGACCGCCGACATCACCCACCAGGCGCGGATGCGGGCGTTGAGGTTGTCGACGACGTCGCCGCTCCGACGCAGCTTGATGAGTTGCCCGACGACCGTGGCGACGAGTAGAAGTCCCAGCACCCCGCCGAAAAGCAAGAGCGTCTGGCGGTCGCGAATCATGTTCACCATTGCCGCAGCTCCAGGATGGCGTTGCGCGCTCGCTCGAGAAAGGCTTCCTTGTCCTCGTCTTCACCGACCTGCATCGGCTCGCCGAAACTGACAGAGGCGAGCATCGGCACGGGCACGAACTCCCCCTTCGGCAACACCCGGTTGAGATTGTTGATGTAGGCCGGAATCAGCTCGACGTCCGGCCGTGCTTTGCCAAGCCGGTACAGTCCGCTCTTGAATGGGGCGATCGTCAATCCGTCGCCACGCGTCCCCTCGGGGAAGATGATCAGCGAGTGACGTTCGCCGAGACCTTCGAGAAGGATGTCCATCGCTGTTTGGGGGGAAGACTGCGCGGGCTGACGATCGACGAGCACCGCGTTGAAAACCTTCACTCCAAGGTAGCGGCGAAAGCCGGGACGGTCCCAATAATCCTTTGCCGCCACAGGGCGCGTCATGGCGCGGAGCTTCGGCGGAAGGGCGGCCCAGACGAGAACGAAGTCGAGGTGACTGGCGTGGTTGGCGAAGTAGATGCGCTGTCGCTCGTCCGGTGTGAAGCCGACACGGCGTACGTTGCCACCTGCGAGAACGCGCGCGATCCCGACCACGCCCTTCGCAACGATTCTCCTCACCGCGACTCCAGCTCCGCGGCGATGCGGCGCGTGCGGCGGATCATGGTGACGATCGTGCCGAGGATGATGGCGATCAGCGCCAGCATCAGCGCATAGTCGCGGTAACCGAGGTAACCCGCCGCGGCATCGACGACGATGGCGATGGTCATCGTGGCCATCCGGTGCTGCTTCGCCATGGGGCCGACGAAGTCCTGCTTTGCGCGCACGGAGCCGGCCAGAACCCGCACATACGCCGTCATCACCGCCAGAAGTCCGGCGCACCAACCGAGCGCCGGTGCCAGCGCGTAGAAGCGGATGATGGCGTAACCGGCGGGAACGATGATCATCGGGTCGGCGATGCGATCAGGCAACTCGTTGAAGATGTCGCCCGTTTTCGAGGCCATCTTTCCCTCGACCGCCACCATCCCATCGAACAGGTTGCAGAGAAGCCGCAACTGGATACCAACCGCCGCGGCGATCAGCAGCACGACGCGATTCAACCCTTCGGCGTTCCTGCTGGCGATCAACGCCGCGCCTGCGCCGAAGGCGAAGACGATGCTGCAGATCGAGATGACGTTCGGCCGGACCCGCCAACGCACAAGCAGCGACGCCAGCGCTTTCGCCCAGCCGCGATCACGCGTTTTGAGAGGACGACGGTCCATCGGGTTGCCGCGATTGTATCTGGACTCGCCTACCGCAGAGCCCGATGCCTCGGCACGACTTCCGGTCCCACGGAGAACGCCGGGGCCATTGTCACGGTGGTCGTGTTTCCGACAGCGTCAGCCAGATCGATCTTGAGGTCGACGAAGCCGCGCTCGACGTTTGTGACGTCCGCGAGGTCGACGCGATAGAGAATCCCCCCGCCGCTCGCTACATCCTCGGTGACCTGGGTTGTCGTGAGAGGACGCCATGCCGCTTCGCCGCTGTAGCGGTAGGAGACGTGCGTGGCATCGCCGCGGATCGTTTGATAGGTACGGTTGCCGGTGGGGGTAATGCCGAAGTCCGCCGCTGAGAAAAGAAGCGAGCCGCTCCCATGCGGGTCGAGGTGCGAGACCATCGAGCCGCTTCCGTCGAGCATCATCATCGTCGTCAGCGTCGGCGGGAGATAGTCGGTTCGCGATGAGTCGATGGCCATCGAGAGGGTCGTCGTCTTCTTGATGCCAGGATAGAGCTCGCCCTGATTCGTCGACTCGACACGGTAAGGCCCCGGCACCGCGCCGTCGATCGACGTCGAGTAGCCACCGCTGAGGATCTGCGTGCCGGTGGCTCCGAAGAGAGTCGTCACCGTGTTGGCGCGGTCGAGAATGCGTGGCTCGCCGAGTGGACCGAACATCTCCACCGTCACGGTCGCGCGCAGCCTGATGGTGCTTATCGATCCGGCTGGCGTGAAGAAAGACGTCGGAAAGCGCGGACCGAGGCCGAATTGATAGGTTGGCCCACTGTAAGTCCATGGCAGTAGGCCGGCGCTGGAGAGGCTGATCAGCTTGTCGTTGATGACGCGCAGCATCGGCGTCGTGTATTGCGTGACGCCATCGGTGATGGCGCTGAACGTCAGCCCGTAGCTGTAGCTCGGATGAACGTCCGGCGAAACGAATACCCGCGCGTTGTTGACCGGCGCGTCGACGATGCCGACCGCGGCCGGCAGACCAGAGGTTCCCGCCGCCGTCGTCACCAGTGCGCTGAGGCGCCGGTCGCTTAGCGACGCCGGCGGAACGCTGATCTGCATCGTGCCGCCGCGTAGCGCGGACCCGCCGGTTGTCAGCGACGCATCCGCCGTCACCCCGGCCAGCGGAGGATGTTGAATCACGTAGTAGCCATTCGACACCGTGTCCAGCAGCGTTTCGTAGAAGAGAAAGGTCTTCTGGTTGGTTACGTCGGAGAAGTGCATCGTGTGCACGCTGCTCCAGGGGAACCCCAATGCCGTGATGATCGCGCCTGGCAAATTGCCGAGGAGAACGCGGCCCGAGCTCGCATAGCCGTAGCCGGCCAGCGTTTCTCCGGTCTCTTTCTGCCCGCCGAGGGTGATGGTGTGCGGGATATCGGCCGCGGTCAGCGCGATCAGCGTGTCTTTCGTGACGGAGAACGCTTCGCGGGCGATGAAATCGACGGACGTGGTCTCGCCCGTTTTCGGGTCGATTTCCGGCGTATAGATCAACATGTCCCAACTGCCGGGGAGCATCAGCACTTCGGAGGTGTTGTCGTCGAGAAACGCGGCTCCGATGACGCTCGTGTGCGCGTTGTTGACCCAGACAGCAGCGGGATAGGCTCGGTCGAACGTCACCGTTGCCCGTGCTGCCTTCGTGAATGCGAACTGGATGTTGCGGACGTCGGAAGCCGAGGCTGCGTTCGTGAAGACGATCTGACCGCCGCCGCTGAACGAGCTGCTGCCGGCTCGCGTGAGACTGTTGTCGATCGCGAAGGTCAGTGACAGGTCCGCCGAACCGCCGGCGGGAATGGTGATGGTTGGAGATGAGAGTGTCACGCTCTCGCCCGTTGCGACATTCGATTTGACGTTGTACGTCACCGACTGGGTGGCGCTGTTCGTCAAATGCAGCGAGCGGGTCGCCGTCCAGTTGTTCTGCTCGAGCGGGGCCAGGCCGAGACTCAGCGACGGCGGATCGATGACGACTGTACCGGTCGCGGCGGCGAACGCGTCGATACGTCCTGCTCCGGTAGCCATGATGTCGTCCAGCAGGAAGGAGGAGTTGTTCATCAGCGCCAGCTTGATCTGCGCGGGCGTCCAGTCGTGATGCAGCGCCTTGAGAAGCGCGGCCGCCCCGGCAACGTGCGGTGAGGCCATCGACGTCCCGCTCAGCGCGACGTAGCGGTTGCCGGGGAAGGACGAATAGATGCCAAAGCCGGGAGCGACGACGTCCGGTTTGATGGTGATGTTCTTCATGTTTGGCCCGCGTGACGAGAAGCTGGCAATGTGGTCGATGAGATCGCTCGCGCCGACCGTGATAGCGCTTCGTGCTGTACCGGGACTGGCGATGCCGTGAAAGACGCCGCTGTTCCCCGCGGCGATGGCGAACGTGACTCCCGCCGCCGTGGCGTTGTCGACAGCGACCGAGGTGGGATCGTCGGGATTGCCTCCGCCGCCGAGGCTCAGATTGGCGACGTCGACGTGATCGCTTGTGTCGCCGTCGCCATTCGGATCGGCAGCACGCTCGATGGCGGCAATGACGTTGGAATCGCTGCCGCTTCCGGTTGCGTCGAGCACTTTGTACGCGATGAGCGACGCCTCGGGAGCCACGCCGGTGATCACATCCGACTGCCCCGCCACGATGCCGGCGACGTGCGTGCCGTGGCCCGCGTCATCGAACGGATCGGCGTCGTCGTTCACGAAGTCCCAGCCTCCGATGACCCGGAAGCCCGGCCCGAAGCCCTGTCCGAGAGCCGGGTGCGTGTAATCGATGCCGGTATCGATGATGGCCACAACCACGCCCTTCCCCCGCGTGCCGAGAGTCGACCACACCTTATCGGCTCGGATGAGCGTGATGTTGCCGCTGTCGGCCAGGGCATGGACCGCGCCGTCGGCAACGACTCGTTTTACGTAGGGGAGGGCGCGAATCTGTGCGGCAATGTCCGGAGTGACGTCGAGCGCGACGCCGTTGAAGACGACGAAGTATTGGCGTCGTATCGGAACGTCGATGGCGGTCTTTCCGCTCCGGCTGGCGTTGAGGATCGTGCCTAGGTCGTTGCGGAATCGGGTGAACGTGGCCTGGTAGTCAGCGACGGCCGTCTTGCCGGAGCCGATCGCCGCGATCGCGGCCGGAGGAGCGATGAACTCGACGATCACGCCGCTCGTTTTTTCAGCGCTTGACGGAATGGCGATCTCGGTGCCATCGGCGTTTTCTACCCGGAACTGTGCCGAAGCGGCGATGGTTACGGCAACAACAGCGACGGCAACTGCAAAGCAACGCATAGGGTCTCCCGTAGCCTGCAAAGCCCTTGCGATCAGAGGAACCGGCGCAGATTCTCGCGCCACCACGGCCAGTCGTGGCCGAAAACGCCGCCCCAGATCTCCAGGTAATTCCGAATGCCTTTCGACGAGAGCAGCGCCGAAAACCCGCGGTTCTTGTCGACGATCGTGTCGTGTTCACCGGTGGCAATGATCCAATCGATGCGCGAGAGCTTGCCGGCCCATTCACCGTCCATGTTGGGAATGTACGCCGTTGGACAGTTGAAGTAGCAGTTGTCATCCCAGTAGCCGTCGAGCTGGGCGTGGATGTCGTAGATGCCTGAGAAGCAGATCGCGCGGCTGACGACATCCGGATAGCGGGCCGCGAAGTTCGCGGCGTGGTAGGCGCCGAAGCTGGCGCCGTAGACAGCCAGATCGCCGCGCTGGGCGCGGTTGAAGATGTACGGGACCAGTTCGTGGCGGAGATAGGCGTCGTACTGCGCGTGCCGCGCGGCACGGACGGAAGGATGGACGCCGCGGTTGTACCAACTCTCGTTGTTCACCGTATCGACGAGAACGAGCTGAATCTCGCCGCTGTCGACCTTGTCGGAGAGAGATTCCGGGATCCCGCGGTCGGCGTTCTCGGAGTAACTGCCGGCCGAGGTGGGGAAGAGAATCACCGGGCGGCCGAACTTTCCATACCAGAGAAACTCCATCGGACGGTCGAGGGAAGAGCTGTGCCAAGTTACGTGGTCGCGGTACATGATTAATCTAAATGTTCAATGTTGAATGTTCAATGTTGAATGTTCAATGTTGAATGTTCAATGTTGAATGTTCAATGTTGAATGTTAAATGAACAACAAAAACAGATCTTGTTTTACATTCAACATTTAACATTCAACATTGAACACTCGACATTCAGCCTCTTCCCCCGTTTGCGGCGGGACCGGGGATTCTATACGATCCGCCGCCCGGAGATTCTCGATGCGAAAAAAACGAATTGCCCTTGTGTTCGGCATGGAAGACACGTTTCCCTGGGCCTTGATCGACGCCATCAACAGCCGTGGCGGAGACGAGGTCGAGGCGATGCCCGCGGAGATCTCGTACCTGAAGGACGACGGCGTCTTTCCGTACGACCTGATCCTCGACCGCATCAGCCACGAAATCCCGTTCTATCGAACGTACCTCAAGTGCGCCGCGGCATCCGGCGTGAAGATCGTCAACAACCCGATCTGGTGGTCAGCCGACGACAAGTTCTTCGACAACCTCGTCGCCAAGTCGGTGAACGTCGCCGTGCCGAAGACAGTGCTCCTGCCGCACAAAGAGTATCCGCCGAGCACCGAGGCCAAGTCCTTCCGCAACATGAAATGGGTGAACTGGGACGAGGTCTTCGACTACCTCGGCTTTCCCATCTTCATGAAGCCCGCGTACGGCGGCGGCTGGAAGGACGTCTACAAGTGTGACAACCGCCAGGAGTTCTTCGCCGCGTACGACCAGACCCGCGACCTGACCATGATGGCGCAGGAAGCGATCGAGTTCGACCGCTACTACCGCTGTTACGTCCTCGGCCGCAACCGCGTTCACATCATGCATTACGACCCGAAGCAGCCGCACCACCTCCGCTACGTGAAGAATCCCCCACCGATGGAGCCGGCCTTCGAGGCCCGTATCCGCCGCGACGCCGTCGCGCTGTGCGAGGCGCTCGGTTACGACATGAACACGGTCGAGTTCGCGGTGCGCGACGGCATCCCGTACGCCATCGACTTCATGAACTGCGCGCCCGACGCGGACCTCGCCTCTGTCGGGCAGACGAACTTCGAATGGGTCGTCTCGAACATGGCCGAGGCTCTGATCGAGATCGTGACGAGTGGTAGGAAGATGGAGCTGACAGGCACCTGGCCCCAGACGTTGAACACGAGCAAGGATGTGGAGACGGCGATCTGACCAGCACCTTCGGTGCGTTGTCGGTTATCGGTTGTCGGTTGGGAAGGTATTGCTGGCTTCGCGGCTCGCGAACTGACAACCGATAACCGACAACCCGCAAACGCCGACCCACCCCTGATATCCTTCCCCCATGCCTCCACAACCCACCTTCACCCTCGGAATCGAGGAGGAGTTTCAGGTCGTCGATCCGGAAACGCGCGAGCTGCGGTCGCATATCTCGGAGATGTTCGCGGAAGGGGAGAAGCGGCTCAAGGACGAGATCAAGCGCGAGATGCACGAGGCGGTCATCGAGGTCGGAACGCCGATCTGCACCGATGTCGAGCACGCCCGGCGCGAAGTGACGAGGCTCAGGCGCGAGATCATCAACCTGGTGCGCGAGAGCGGCCTGCGCATCGCCGCGTCTGGTACGCATCCGATCTCACACTGGGCCAGCGTGCCGATCACGTCCAATGAGCGCTACGACCAGATCGTCTATGACCTGCAGATGGTCGCGCGCGCCAATCTGATATTTGGGTTGCACGTTCACGTCGCCATCGAAGATCCTGAGACCCGCATCCACGTCATGAACGCGGCGCGGTACTTTCTGCCGCATGTCTTCGCGCTGTCGGTCAACTCCCCGTTCTGGTGCGGACAGAACACCGGATGGAAAAGCTATCGGGCCAAGGTTTTCGAACGTTTTCCGCGCACCGGCCTCCCCGATTCGTTTCGCTCGGCCAGCGAGTTCGAGGAGTACGTACAGCTCCTCATCAAGACGAACTGCATCGACAACGCCAAGAAGATCTGGTGGGACGTCCGTCCGCATCCGTTCTTCCCGACGCTCGAATACCGCATCTGCGATGTGCCGTTACGCGTCGACGAGACGATCTGCATCGCCGCGCTCTTCCAGGCCATCACCTACAAATTGTGGACGCTCTACCGCAAGAACATGGGTTGGCGTCTCTACCGTCGCATGCTTCTCAACGAGAACAAGGCACGCGCGGCGCGATTCGGAATTCAGGGGAAGCTGATCGACTTCGGCCGGATGGAAGAGGTGCCGTACACCGAGTTGCTGGAAGAGCTCCTCGCCTTCGTCGATGACGTCGTCGACGAGCTCGGCTCGCGCGAAGCTGTCTACTACGCCCGGACCATCGTCTCGGGCGGTACAGGGGCGGACCGGCAATTGAAAGTCTACGAAGAGACGAACGATCTGAAAAAGGTCGTCGACTACATCATCAGCGAGACCGAACACGGCGTTGTCTGACGAGAGCCGGATGCCCCGACACGATATCCATCAGCCGCACGATTTCTTCGAGTACGTCCGCGTGACCGGCTCCGAGCCGCCGCCGGATCCCGATCGTATCGATGTGGCCATCCTCGATATGAACCATTCGTGGCCCAATCTCGGCCACGATTCACTCGTACACGCGGTGCTCGAATCGGCCGAGCCGTTGCGGGATCCGCTCGCCGCCGCGGGCGCGAAAGTCCGCGTTCTTTCGTACGACGTTCGCCGCAAACTTCAGATCCCGCAATCGCCGAACGGCCGATTCCAGCTCTACCTCGGCACCGGCGGTCCGGGTCACCTCGATCCACGCCAGAACGACGGACTCACCGAAGCGAGTCAGGGAATCGCTGAGAGCTCCGCCTGGGAGGCGCCGCTGTTCCGGCTATACGACGATATCGCCGCGCACGATTCCGCAGCTCTTCTCGGCGTCTGCCACAGTTTCGGGCTGATGTGCCGCTGGTCCGGCGCGGCGCGCGTCGTTCTGCGCGCCGAAAAAAGCAGCGGAATGCCGGAAAACGTCCTGACGCCCGGTGGAGCATCACATCCGTGGTTCTCCCAATTCGCCGGCCGGTTGACCGACGGCCGCCACTTCCGCGTCGTCGACAATCGACTTTTCGACCTCGTCGCCAGCCACTCCTCATCGGCGAATGTAATCGCACGCGAGGAGGAGAACAGCGACGGCGTGACGATGGTCGAGTTCGCCCGGAGCACCGACGGACTGCCTCGCATTCTCGGCGTCAACCACCATCCCGAGATCGTCGACCGCGTGCATATCTCCACGGTACTCGAGGAGAAACACGCGCGCGGTGAAGTCTCCGACGACTGGTACCGGGAGCGCGTCGTCACGATGCGCGATCTCTTCAACCGGTTCGAGAGCGACAGCCGCCTGACCTCGGAGTACACGCTGCTCGGCCCGCTCCGTCATCATATAGCCCGGATCGTCGCGGAACGCTGCGTAGTCCACTCGGCGTAGACATCCTGTAGACATCTATGGATCAGCACTTTCGCCCTCTTTTCAACGCTCAGATCACTCCGGAGCGTTACGAGTGGTACAAGCACGAGCTGTCACAGCGTCTCGACTGCACGTTCGAGTTCCGCCTCGCCGAGTCGCCGGTTTTTCTTCCGGACGATTTCAAGATTCGCCTCGTCGAGGCCGCGCAGGCGATCGTCGCCCAACTCTCCGATCCATCGCACGTCGAGGCGATGAAACGCGCCATTCCGGCGCAGTGGGACACACCCGGCATGGACGCGCTGCCGAACTTCACGCAGGTCGATTTCGCGGTCGTGCGAGAGAACGGCGTGCTCGTTCCGAAACTGATCGAGCTCCAGGGCTTTCCGTCGCTGACCTGCCTTCAGGTCGTGCAGCGCGACGCTTGGCGCGACGCGATGCGCGAGATGGACGGCCTCGATCGCGAATGGTCGTGCTGGTTCTCCGGCCTGGAACGTGACTCGTTCATCGATCTGGCCCGGCAGACGATCACCGGCGGTCACGATCCGGCCGAGGTGATCCTGATGGACATCGATCCGCCGCAACAGAAGACCTACACCGACTTCGCCGCTACCAAGCTGCTGACCGGCGTCGATGCCGTCGATCCGCGCGCTCTCACGAGGCGGGGTAGGCAGCTCTTCCGCGGCGGCACGCGCATTCGTCGCATCTACAACCGCGTGGTCTTCGATGAGTTGATCAGCAAGAAGATCGAACTGCCGTTCGACTATCGCGAGGAGCTCGACGTCGAATGGGCTCCGCATCCGAACTGGTACTGGACCTGGTCGAAGTACTCGCTGCCGTTTCTCGATCATCCGTCCGTACCGCGGGCGACCTTCGTCTCCGATCTCGATCGGGTTCCGGAGGATTTCACGGCGCGGTACGTTCTGAAGCCGCTCTTCTCTTTCGCGGGAGGCGGCGTGAACATCGAGCCGACTGCGGCCGATCTCTCCGCGATCCCGGCATCCGAGAGGCACGCCTGGTGTGTGCAGGAAAAGATCGAATACGAGCCGGCCCTGCATGCCGCCGACGGCGGCGGTGTGAAGATCGAGATCCGCACGATGTTTCTCCGGCCGGACAATGAGGAGAAACCGATCCTGGCCCAGAACCTCGTCCGCCTCTCGCGCGGCAAGATGCTCGGTGTCGACTTCAACAAGCAGTTCACCTGGGTGGGATCGTCGATTGCACTCTCGCCGGAGTCGTGAGCGGTCCGCCATCTGGAGGGCCATTGCGGCCTGAAAAGCTACGGATAGTAGAGTTTCTTGACGGCTGAAAAAAACGCGGCGTACACTCCGTCCACCACACGAATGACCGCCGATCCGACCATTCGTCACTACCTTTCTATTCACCCATTCGAATCATCGAAGGAGTAGCCATGGCCACAGTACCCTCAGACAAACTCAAAGCAGCAGAAACAGCGCTGACGCAGATCGAGCGTCAGTTCGGCAAGGGCTCGATCATGCGCCTCGGCGCGAAAGAGTTCGTGCCGATCAGCGCCATCTCCACCGGTTCGATCGGCGTCGACGCGGCGCTCGGCGTCGGCGGCGTGCCGCGCGGACGGATCATCGAGATCTTCGGCCCTGAATCGTCAGGCAAGACCACTATCTCGCTCCACGTCATCGCCGAGGCGCAGAAAGCCGGCGGACTGGCGGCATTCATCGACGCCGAGCACGCCCTCGACGCCGAGTACGCCAAGAAGCTCGGTGTCGACATCGACAACCTTCTGGTCTCGCAGCCGGACAGCGGCGAACAGGCGTTGGAGATCGCCGAGGTTCTGGTGCGGTCAGGAGCGATCGACGTCATCGTCATCGACTCCGTCGCCGCGCTCGTGCCGCGGGCGGAGCTCGACGGCGAGATGGGCGATTCTCATATGGGATTACACGCACGCTTAATGTCACAAGCTCTGCGTAAATTAACAGCCATCGTTTCCAAGTCTAAAACGTCACTGATTTTCATCAACCAGATTCGTGAGAAAATTGGTGTAATGTTCGGTAACCCCGAAACCACCACGGGCGGCCGCGCCCTGAAGTTCTATTCCTCGATCCGCATCGACATCCGCCGCACGAATCAGATCAAGGAAGGCGAAGAAGTCGTCGGCTCACGCGTCAAAGTAAAAGTCGTCAAGAACAAGTGCGCGGCCCCGTTCCGCCACGCGGAGTTCGACGTAGGTTACGGCGAGGGAATCTCCAAGACCGGCGAGCTGATCGACATCGGAATCGAGAACAAGATCATCGACAAGTCCGGCTCCTGGTTCTCCTACGGCGACATGCGTCTCGGTCAGGGCCGCGAAAACGCCAAGGCGTTTATCAAGGAAAACCCCGACCTCTCCGGCGAGATCGAAGCCAAGGTCCGCCGCGCCCTCGGCATCGGCGTCCCCGAACTGACAGTGATCGAAGGCGGCGAGCCCGCGGCCGCCGCGGCCGCTCCGTCGAAGCCGGCGCGGGTAGCGGCGAAGTAGCGTTTGATTCACCGATGTGGAAAGGCACAGCACGTCGCTGTGCCTTTTCGTTTTCTTACGATGACGAGACCGAAGCAACGACTGGTGATGATGCACCACTTCATCGACGAAGCCGGTGATCTGTCGCTTTTCAACAAACGAAAGCAAGTGGTACTTGGAATCGAGGGCGTTTCAAATTACTTCATGGTCGGCGCCGCGTTCGTCGCCGATCCAGAAGCACTCAACCAGAAACTGGCATCGCTCCGCGATGACATTCTTCGCGATCCCCTACTGAATCGCGTTCCCTCACTCGACCCGGCGCGAAAGAAGACTGCCGTGGCTTTTCACGCCAAGGATGACGTGCCTGAGGTCCGATACAAAGTCTTCAGTTTGCTGGCGATCTTTGATGTGCAAGTCTTCGCAGTGATTAGAACGAAACAGGCTCTGATCGAAGAAGCAAGCATGCTTTTTCGGCGAGGAATCCGCTTATCGGAGAACGAGATCTATGATGAGCTTCTGTCACGGCTACTGCGAAACAGACTTCATCTCGCGGAGTCGAATACCATCGTCGTTGCAAGGCGAGGCACGCGAGACCGCAAGGATGCGCTGACGGCAGCCATCGGACGCGCGCAAGAGAACTTCGCCGCGCGATGGGGCCCACGCAATTTCGGCCCCTGCGACGTCGCCACCGCCTATCCGCATGAATCAGGCGGTTTGCAAGCGACAGACTATTTTCTCTGGGCTCTGCAACGGCTCTACGAGCGGCGCGATGATCGGTACTTCGCGCCGCTGGCAAGGCACTACCGAATCATCATGGATTTGGATGACACGCGGCGAAAGGCGTACGGTGAGTGGTACAGCGATTCAAATCCGCTGACGTTGGAAAAACTAAAGCCCGTAACAGGCTAGGTTCCATCCCATTGGGATCGAACACCCGGCATGGAGCCGACTTTCGCCTGTTCCCGGGCCACCACAATGTAACCCATCAAAGCAGTCGAAACAATCCTCAAGTCAGCGAATCATGCGTCTCGACCAAGCCATCGCCGCTCGCTATTCCGACATCTCACGCCGCCGGGCGCGCGATCTGATCGCGGCGCGCCGTGTGCTCGTCAACGAGCGGGCGGTGTCGATCGCCTCGCGCGACGTTGGTTCGGACGATCGGATTGTCGTCGTCGAGGATGTCCCTGAGATTGCCGTGATCCGAGAGAACGACGACTGGATCGCGGTCGACAAGCCGGCAGGCATGCCGACGCAGCCGGCACGCGATCGGGCGCAGAGATCACTGGAGGAATTGCTGCGGCTTCGTTTTCGCGAGATCTGGCTCGTTCATCGCCTCGACACGCCGACCAGTGGCGTCGTTCTCTTCGCCAGAACACCCGAAGCGGCTGCAAGGCTTTCGGCGTTGTTCGCGAACGGCGAGATCCGGAAGACGTACCTGGCAATCCTCGATGGAGAACTGCGCGAGGAACGCGTCGTCGAAACACCGGTACAGGGCAAAAGCGCGCGAACCACGTTTCTGCCGCAACCCGGCGATGGGATCACGACATTGGCGGAGGTCATCATCGAGACCGGACGGACTCATCAGATCCGCGTCCACGCGGCATCGATCGGTCATCCGGTTGCCGGCGACCGGCGCTACGGTTCCGGAACGCGTGCGAAACGGCTCATGCTTCATGCCTGGAAGCTCGAGCACGCGCTTTTCGGCGTCCTCGAAGCGCCGCCGCCTACTTCTTTCTCTTATTCGCCACCCAACCTTCGATGACTCGCTGCGGCGTGCGGCTCATCGCCAGCGCACCAGGGGGTACATCTTTCGTGATGGTCGAGCCTGCGCCAACATATGCGCCCTTGCCGACGCGGACCGGAGCGACCAGTTGAGTATCTGAGCCGATAAAGGCTCCATCCTCGATGACGGTCTTGTGTTTCTTCTCGCCGTCGTAGTTGCAGGTAATCGTACCGGCGCCAATGTTCACGTCCGCGCCGACCTCGGCGTCGCCGATGTACGAAAGATGCGACGCTTTTGCTCCGTCACCGAACACCGCCTTTTTTGTCTCGACGAAATTGCCGACCTTCACGCGACGGCCGAGCCGCGAACCGGGACGAAGATGGGCGTAGGGACCAACCTTCGCATCATTGGCGATGACCGCATCCTCGGCCACCGTGCCCGTCTTCAGATGAACGTCATCCCCGACCTGCACGTCGACGAGATGGACTCCCGGTTCGATCACACAGCGTGACCCGATCGTCGTCTTCCCCTCGATGGTCACGAATGGGTAGACGACGGTGTCATTTCCGATCGTCACCGTCGAATCGATCACGACCGTTGCCGGGTTGCGGAAGGTGACACCATCCCTCATCAACGCCGCGACCACCCGGCGCTGAATCTCTCCTTCGACCGATGCCAGATCGGCGCGCGAGTTCACCCCAAGCGCCTCAATCGGATCGCTGGCGACGACGGCGCCGACGCGTTTACCAGCGCTGCGCAGCACGCCGAGCAGGTCCGTCAGGTAGTACTCACCCTGGGCGTTATTCGTCGAGAGGTTGCGAAGGTTATCGAACAGGTACCGGCCGTCGAAGACATAGATACCGGCATTGACCTCGTTGATGCGCTTTTCATCCTCAGACGCATCCTTCGCCTCGACGATTCGCGCCACGGCGCCGCCGGCGTCTCGCACGATGCGGCCATACATCGCCGGGTCGTCGAGTTTCATCGTCAGCAGCGTGAGCGCGTTCTGCGACTGCTCGTGCTCGTCGAGCAGCCGCTGCAACGTTTCCGGGCGCGTGAGGGGTACGTCTCCCGAAAGGATCAGGACATGCCCTGCGCCGTCGAGCAGCGGAGCAGCCTGCAGAACGGCGTGGCCGGTCCCTTTCTGCACGTCCTGCACCGCGTAGCGGGCACGGCCGCCGACGGCTTGCTGCACCGCCTCGCGCTGGTGTCCGACGATCATGACCGGCTGCCGCGTGCAGATCTCCGCTGCGAGATCGAGGACGTAGTCGATGATCGGCCGGCCGGCAGCGGTGTGAAGAATCTTGATCGTGGCCGACTTCATGCGCGTGCCTTGACCGGCGGCCATGATGATCACGTCGAGGTTTTCGGTCACGCCAGTCATGCCTCCGTCCTTCTCATCCTTTCAAGGGTCCGGCCATAACGGTCATAGAGCCGGAAGATCGTGTCCGCGAGAGCCACGGAATTGTGGCGAACGTAATCTTCCTCTTCGATGATGTCGCCGAAAAACGGCGTCACACCGAGCTCGCGAATGGCGTTCACATCGAACTGCACCGGATGCTGCTTCTGCGAGGCGTAGGCGTTGAGAATTGCTTCCGAAGGACGGCCGCCGTTGAGGACCATCACATCGACGACGAGACCGGCATGCTCGATGATCGCCGCGAGGTGCTCCTCGGCCGTGTAACCGTCGCTTTCTCCGGGCTGAGTCATGACATTGCAGATGTAAACACGCAGTGCTCTGGCCTGACGTAACGCCTCAGCGATCGGCTTGATCAACAGGTTTGGGATCACGGACGTGTAGAGCGAGCCCGGTCCGATCAACACCAGGTCGGCAGCTTTGAGCGCCGCCAGCGCGCGCTCGGTCGGCTGCGCGTCCGGGGGATCGATGCTGAGATGAACGATCTTCGCGTGACGAGGCGGCGCTGCAGTCTTCTGGCCGAGGTACGAGCCGCTGATTGCTACTTCGCCTAGGAGCGCAGAACCATCGGCAAGAGTTGCCCGCAGACGGACGTCGGCAAGCGTCGACGGATAGATCTCACCGGCGATATTGAGGACTTCGGATGCCGTTAGGATGGCCTGGTCGAAGCTGCCGGTGATGTCAGTCAACGCCGCCAGCAGGAGATTACCGAGCGAGTGTCCGCCCAGCGATGACTCGGCGTTTTCGAAGCGATAGCTGAAGAGGCGCGAGAGAAGGTGCTCTTCCTCGGCGAGGGCAACGATGCAGTTGCGAACATCGCCCGGCGGCAACATGCCGAACTCTTTCCGCAATGCGCCGGAGCTGCCGCCTTCGTCCGTCACGGTCACGATCGCACCGAGCCGGGCAATCGACCAGGGGCCGTCCGCGTCGACATACCGCTTCAAACCGCGGAGCAGTGTCGAGAGGCCCGTGCCCCCGCCGATGGCGACGATGTTGAGGCCGTGATGGCGCATCGGCGCGGATTGTAACTGCGCTTCTCGCTACTCGTGGGCGCGCAGAAACGTTTCCGGCTTGCTGAAGGTCTTCGCCATCCCCAATCCGCGGCGAACGTTATGGAACGAGACCTTGCCGGTGGCCAGCGCTGCGCCGAGTTGCACATACGTTTTCCACTTTCCGCGGTAGCGGTAGCGGACGTCGAGGGCGTGGCGCCAGAGGCGCGAATACTCTTCGTAGAAGTCGTCGAGCGACAGCGTCGTCGGAAGCACTGCATGGACGATGTCGTACATCTCCCAGTCGTGCGTCGTCACGCGCTCTTTGGCCGTGTCCCACAAATCGGTCCCGGGGAGCGGCGTGAGAACGGAGAAGCCGCTGTTGTAGGCGCCGGTGTGATCGATCCAGTCGCGCAAGCGTTTGAAGTCATCGCGGGTCCAGGCCGGATCGACGATGAAGTTGGGCGTGAATCCGACGCCGAGGTCCTGAAGGATCTTGATCGCCTTGACGTTGTTGTCCGCCGTGTTCTTCTTGTTGACCGCCTTCAGACCTTCGTCGGTGACCGACTCCAACCCGAGGAAAATCGCCAGCTTGCCACAGTCCTTCCACATCTCGATGAGGTGAGGGAACTTGCAGATGATGTCGGTCCGCGTCTGCACGGTGAAAAACTTCTTGATGCCTGCGGCCTTGATCTGTTTGGCCATCTGTTCGCCGCGACGGACGTTCATCCAGAAGATGTCGTCGGTAATGAAGATGGCTTCCGCCTTGATCGCCTGCAGCTCGCGAACGACGCGCTCGGGCGACTTCTCGCGGAAAGTCGACTCGTGGAACTTCCAGACCGAGCAGAAGTTGCACTTGAAGGGACAGCCGCGCGCGGTCTCCATCAGGGCCAGCGGCTTGTGGAAGTTGATGTAGTAGTGATCGGCGTAGTGTTCGATGAGATGCCGCGCCGGCAGCGGGTAGTCGTCGAGATTCTTGCGGGTCGGCGCATGTCCGGTGCTGATCCAGCGGCCATCTCGATGCAGCATCAAGCCCGGAATGGTGGCCAGATCGTGATGACGCTGGATCGCGTCAACCATCGGCGGCATCACTTCCTCGCCGTCGCCTACCGCTACAGCGTCGATCACGTCGTGGTGGAACCAGTTCGGATCGCGCGAGGCATCGTGCCCGCCGACGACGACGAAGACGCCGGGGTTCTCCCGTTTGATGCGCTGCGCAAGGCGGACGGTGCGGTTGCGCTCCGTGGTGAAATTGCACTGCAGACCGACGACGTCCGGCGCGAAGCGCTTGCAGAGGTCGAGACCGTGTTCTTCGCCGTCGATGCGGAGGTCGAAGACCTTGCATTCGTGCCCTTCAGCCTCAAGGCACGCGGCAACGCAGATCGGACCGAGAGGCTCCACGAATGTGAGCATCTCCAGGCCGAGAATGCCGCCGACAGGTGGTTTGACGAAAGCGATCTTCATCCGTGTGCACCCGCTAAGAGGTTCGTGACCGTGCTTATTTCTTCTTCAGTTCCGTGAGCACCAGCTTGGCAACGGCTTTCAGTGTATCGAAAACACCGGTGCCGTTCATGGCCACCGCCTCGAAGGTTGGTTCGCTCTTGAAGTTGAGCTGGCGGTACATCTCGTCGGCGGGCAGCGCTGTCGGCAGATCGCGCTTGTTGAATTGGAGCACGTAGGGCACCGTTTTCAGCTCGTACCCCTGCTCTTTCAGATTCTTGTCGAGGTTCTGGAGCGACTCGTTGTTCGCCTCCATCCGCGCCTCCTGTGAATCGGCGACGAACACAACGCCGTCCACTCCCTTCAGAATCAGCTTTCGCGAGGCGTCGTAGAAGACCTGGCCGGGGACAGTGTAGAGGTGGAAACGGGTTTTGAACCCCCGAACCGTGCCGAGGTCGAGCGGCAGAAAATCGAAGAACAGGGTGCGGTCCGTCTCGGTGGCGAGCGAGATCAATTTCCCCTTCGCCTGCGGGTTCGTCTTGTCGTAGATCCACTGCAGGTTGGTCGTCTTCCCGCACAGGCCGGGCCCGTAGTAGACGATTTTGCAGTTGATCTCGCGGGCTGCGTAGTTGATGAACGTCATGCGGAACTATTCGCTGAAGAGACTGTCGATATCCTCGTCGGTGATCTCGGCGAAAGGCGAGTCGAAGCGGCTGGAAAGACTACCGCGCTCCTCCTCGGATTTCCGCAGCAAGACCTCGAACGTCTTCTCGAGCTCGGCGGATGCTTTCTTCACGCGCAGCCGCACCAGTCCGAGAGAGGAGCGGTCGTCGAAGATCACCACCAGGATCACGCGCTGGGCAACGAGGGAAATGTGAATGTTGTCCCGCTCCCCTTCATGAAAGAGGATCGAGAACTCCTTCTCGCCGATGAGTTTGGCCAGACCATCGGTGGCGGCGACATTGCCGGCAGTCAGCGAGGCAAGCGAGGTTGCATCCACGCCGCGCATGTCGCCGTGGACGGCAATCTGCTGGCCGTTTTTGTCGACCAGAAACACGATTTTGGAATTGGAGTCGACCTGCAGTCGCTGGAGCGTGTCCTTGATCTGCTGGTACTCCTCCTCGTACATCACGAGATCAGGAGTCGCCATCTTGTATTTTCACCAATAGTTTCGCGAGAGACTAGGACGGATGAATGTAGCACACGTGGGCCGAACTTCCCGAGCTACGTGATCTCACGCCGCCCCTCCAGCGCCTTCGCCATCGTGACCTGATCGGCATACTCCAGGTCGCCGCCGACGGGCAGACCGAACGCAAGCCGCGTCGTTTTCACGTCCAACGGCCGCAGTTGCTGGGCCAGGTAGAGAGCCGTCGCTTCCCCCTCGACATTCGGGTTCGTGGCCACGATCACCTCGCGGACGCCCCCCGTCTGTACGCGCTTGATCAGCCCTCCGACGTCGATGTCGTGAGGGCCGACTCCCTTGAGTGGCGAAAGCGCGCCGAGAAGAACATGAAACAGGCCATGGAAATCGCGCGTCTGCTCGATCGTCGGGATATTGAACGCTTCTTCGACCACGCAGATCACGCTCGCATCGCGGCGCGGATCGGAGCAGATCGCGCACGGCTCGACGTCTGTCATGTTGTTGCAGATCGAGCAGCGGAAGATTTTCGACTTCACATCCACGATGGCGTTCGCCAGCGACTCCGCCTCGCTGGTTGTGCGCTTGAGGATGTGATACGCGATGCGGGAGGCTGACTTCCCCCCGACACCGGGCAGCTTGGTCAGCTCGTTGATGAGGTTCGCGAGAGGGGGAGCGGTCATTTGGGTTGCTGGGTTGCTGGGTTGCTGGGTTGCTGGGTTGCTGGGTTGCCGTTACTTAGCAACCCTGAAACCGAGCAACCTTGCAACCATCAGAACAGTCCCGGAATCTTCATCCCGCCGGTCATGGCGCCGACGGAGCTCGCCATCTCCTCATCGACCTTACGCGACGCTTCGTTCACGGCGGCAACGACCAGATCCTGCAGCATCTCGACGTCATTGGGGTCGACGGCTTCCTTGTCGATGGTGATGGCCAGCAACTCCTTGGAACCGTTCATCGCCGCCTTGACCATCCCGCCTCCGGCGCTTCCCTCGACGCGCAACGCGGTCATACGCTGCTGCATCTGCTCCTGCATCTGCTGCACTTGCTTCATCAATTGCTTCGGATTCATGAGCTCTCCCTTACCGCTTTCGTGACTCGACGAGGTCCGCGCCGAGATGCTTCTGGAATGCCTGGACGACAGGATCGTCGCGAAGAGGCGACGAGGCCTTAGTGGCCGAGGCCGCTGCCGAGGGTGAGTCGAGCTGAACGTCGATCGACATCGTTTCGCCGAAGACCTCGGCAGCGAGCTGTTCGAGTGTCCCCCGCGCGCCGCTGACCTGATCGGCGGTGAATGAATCGTTGAATGTGAGCAGTAATTCGCTGCCGTCGCGCCGGCGCGATTTCGCGGCGCCGAGGTAGCCGCCGATGAGCGGACGCGCTTTCTGCACGCGCTCGATGAAGGACTCGATCGTCGCGGTTGCGGACGGGTCTCGCGGTTGCGTTGACGCGGTCTCGCCGTCTCGCGGTTGCGGAGTCTCGCGGTGCGTGGCTGCTTGTGCGGCTTTGGGCTGGGACACCGTGCGACCGCGAGGCTGCGAGACCTCGGAACCGCTTGCCAGCGCCTCCTCCACCGCGCGTAACCGCGGGAACGTGGCCGCCTTCAGCAGCGCGATCTCGACCGCCAGCCGCTGATGCTCCGCGCGATTGACCGTCTCGTCATCGCGGAGCAAGAGATTGGCAATCCGAAGCAACTCCGAGTACGAGAACATCTCCGCTGCCGTGCGAATGGCCGGCAGATCCTCGGGCGCGACAGCCAGCATCGACTCGTTCGCGCGGCCGGCGACGAGCAGCAGATTGCGGAAGAAGCTCAGCAGATCGCGATACAGCATCTTGAAATCGCGTCCGCTCTCGGATGCTTCATCCAGCGCTTCGAGAATGCCGCCGTGATCGCCTTCGGAAATGAGACTGGCGATGCGCGCGAAGAAGGTCGAGTCGGAAAGTCCAAGAACAGTGGCGACATCAGCCGCCGTGATCGAACGACCGCCGAAGGCAATCACCTGATCGAGAAGCGAAAGGGCGTCGCGCACGCTTCCCTCGCCACGGCGGGCGATGATCTCGATCGCGCCGCGGTCTGCTTCGATCCCCTCGGACTCGCAGATTCTGCGCACGCGCTCCTTCAGCTCGTCGAGGGTGATCTTACGCAGCATCTCTTTCTGAACGCGCGAGATGATCGTCTGCGGAACCTTGTTGATCTCCGTCGTCGCGAACATGAAAACCACGTGCGGCGGCGGTTCCTCGAGGAGTTTCAGCAGCGCGTTCCATGCGCCGGTCGAGAGCATGTGGGCTTCGTCGATGATGAAGATGCGGTTCCGGTCGCGCGCCGGCTGGAATTGCGTGATGTCGCGCAACTCGCGGATGTTGTCAACGCCGGTGTAAGTGGCGGCGTCGATTTCGCGGACGTCGAGGTCGATGCCCTCGGTGATCTCGCGGCAGATCGTGCACTCGTTGCACGGCTCGGTCGTCGGACCCTTCACGCAGTTCAGCGCTTTGGCCAGGATTCGCGCCGCGGTCGTCTTGCCGACCCCGCGGACGCCGGCGAAGAGGTACGCGTGATGGATCCGATTGCCTTCAATCGCATTCTGGAGAGTCCGGACGACGGTGTCCTGACCGATGACGTCGCTGAACGATTGAGGCCGGTATTTGCGCGCCAGCGCTTGATAGGACATGTGGGGTGGAGTCTAGGAGGGTACGGCGGGGAAAACCAGTGCGCGTTTCACCGTACGTTGAGAAGAGCCCAGGCCGTACTGTGTCACACAGGGGAACACCTTATCGCTGCTTCCTTCCGGACCTGACGAGGTTCAGTGTGCCTGCTGCACAGGACCCGGGCTCATCCCAGCGGGCCGTGAAACGGGGCGGGATTGTAACCCGCACGGTGCCGGAACCGGGCAAATCCGGGAGAACTTCCACCTTGGCTATACTCGGCGAGCCTTGCCAAGCCGGCTCCTGACCGTCTACCTCCTCGCGGTCATTCTCGTATCGGGAGTCTGGATCGCTACGCCGGTACTCTTTCCGCTGACTTGGATCGCGGCTTTGGCAGTCGGAACGGCGGCTCAGGTGTTCCTTTTTCGCCTGCCATCGCCCGCCGGAGCTCCTATCCGGGCGAATGTCCGCGACGGGTTGCTCGCGATCGTCGCCTCCGCTCCGGCGTTCGTCTACTTGATCGCCACCTGGCGGCAGGAGTTCCCGTACCTGGGGGATCAATGGCTGCACAACGCCTGCGCGATCGAGGCCTACGCGTTCTGGTGGCCGTGGGGCTGGATTGCAGCGGTGATCGCGATGGTGCTCATCGTGTGGCACACCCGGCGAAGAGACAGGTTCCCCGCAGCGCTGATCGCACTGGGTGTCGTGGCGGCGATTGGCGTGGCGATGCCTCAACCGCTCTCGTTTGCGGGGCGCTATCCCGGCACATTGCACTTCTTCTCCGTTCCGCTCCGTGCCGTGATGCATGCCGCTTCGCCGCTGAATGTCGAGCGGTTGCTGAACGCGCTGGCCATTCCTGCATGGCTGCTCGTCCTGCGGCCGCTCATCGTACGAAGGCATGTCGACATCGCGGCGATGACGGTCGCGGCGCTGCTCTTCTGGCAGAAGGACAACGTCTACTACTTCACGAGCGGCTATCTCGAGCCGTGGGCGATCGTGCTGCTGCTCACGGCCGCCGAGCACCTCATCCGTTTCGGCGAAGAAGCTGTCTGGCGGCCGCTGCTCCTGCTCGGCGTTGCGGCAATGGTGAAGGAGCAGTTGATCCTCTCCGTGCCGATTGTGGCCGGGATCTACTTTCCCTTTCGCGGGAACCGTCGAGCCCAACTGGAGCATTTCCTCGTCTCCGCCGTGGCCGTGACGCCGTTCGCTCTCTTCTGGCGGGCGCGTGAGCTTTTCAAGACTTGGGAAGTCGCTTCACCCGTTCCATCGGAGGCGCTCAGCACCGCACATTTCGCGCTCTTCAGGGATCAAATCGAGTTGCAGTTTGGGATCGCCTTGCCGGTCGTGATCGGCGCACTGGTTCTACTGCTGATCTTTGCAAGACGTCGCGCCTTTGCGGCGCTGCTATTGATCGGCCTCGCCGACTTTACGGTCATGTACTTCGCGAAGATTCTGCAGCCGTGGCCGGGGTATCCGCGGTTGAATCTCATTCCGCTGGCGATGGCGGCTCTGGCCTGGGGATTCTTCGCTGAGGTCGCCGCGGAGCGCCGTCGTGAAGCGATCCTCGTTGTGATCGTCACCTTCGTTCTCAATGCTGTCGGTCTCGGTCCGGCCATAGTGGATGCGTACCGGCCGAGCTCCGCCCGCAGTTTCATCGAGCACTCCGACGCACCGCTCTTCTTTCCAATCCGCGAAGGACTGACCGAGGCCGAGGCGAATGGTTTCATCGCTCCTGGAAGCCGCGTCGACATCTTCGCGAACGGCAAGCGCATCTTCCAGTTCTTCTGGGCGGGTCCGCTGGAGGATCAGTACCCAGACCTCGCCGCCCGCTACCACCTCCGCTCGGCATCATTCACCGGCGCACCGTCCCGCTGCGGTTGCACCGATCCGTCGATCGCTCACCTGGCCGTTTTCATCCGCTTCACCAACCTCGGCGCGCACATTCCGCAGAGGACAGCGACCGAAACGGAGGCAAACCAGTGCGCGGCGGAGATCTTCCGCACATGCGTTCGGACGATGCCAGTCACCAACGAAGGTGTCACGGTAGGGATTCTTGGCGAGAAGACACTCGCGCCGTAGGACCCGATCAGGTTGCCGGACCAGCGGAACAAACCCCAGTTTTGTACCCCGAAAGTTGTTTCCCGTGACGTCATGGGACCGTGTAGCCCACATTTCGCTGCTGAATCAGCGATGATCGATATTGGCTCGTTACAATCGGGCTGGCCATGGATTACTCGATTCGCGATCGTTTCTGGCACGAGCCAGGGTACGAACCTGGGCTCGACGAGCATGGATTCCTCGCCGATCCGTTGACGCATGCCTCTGCCAATCCACACGTCACACCCATCGATATCAGTTCACTCACTGCCTGTTCGGTGTTTCTCGGTGACCCGGGCATCGGTAAGACGCACCTCGTCGAACAGGCGCTCCGCGCCGCCATCGCGACTCGTGGAGATGATCGTGCGCTACGCATCGAGCTGGGGACGATCGGGAGCGAATACGCATTTGATCAGGTGATCTTTGAAGATCCGCGGATCGCGCAGTGGCTGAACGACGACACAACTCTGGAGCTGTTCCTCGACGGTCTCGACGAGTCCCTGGCCAACTTGCAGACCATGGCAGCGCACGTTCAGCGAGCGCTCGAACGACTTCCTCTCGCGCGCCTGAAGCTGCGCCTCAGTTGCCGCACGACCGAGTGGCAGCGCGATCTCGATGAATTTCTACTCAAGCGATGGCCCGATGCGGCAATCCGCGTGATTGCACCGTTGCGTGAAGTCGACGTCGCGCTCGCGGCCGCTGAAGCCGGGGTGGATGCCGAGCTTTTTCTAACCGCAGTTCGCCCGGCAGGCGTACTCGCCGCCCGACCGGTTACATTGAGCTTCTTTCTCAGCCTCGCGCAGCAAGGCCAAGCCTTACCTCAAACACGCGAAGAGCTGTACCGGAAGGGATCCCTGCTTCTTTGCGGTGAATCGAACGAAGGGCGACAGATGCGCGAGCAGACGCCGCCGTTCACGGAGGGACAGATCTACGTGTGCGCAGCACGGATCGCAGCCGCGACTGTGTTCGCCAATCGTGCGGAGATCGTGAAGAGCGTGACGATTTCCGCAGACCCGAGTACGAGCGTGTTCTGGAATCAGATCGCGCCCGCCACGGAGGACGTCGATGGAGAGCTGTTCACCGTGACCGTGGAATTGGTGCGCGCCACTGTCAGCCGGGCACTATTTCGATCAAACGGACAAGGGCGTGCGCGGTGGGCGCATCGCACCTTTGCGGAGTTCATGGCCGCCGAGTACCTGCGCACGCATCCACTCAGACCACAGCAGAAACTCGACCTGCTCGTGGCACCGAATGGACACGGCGTCGTGCCGCAATTGCGCGAAACGGCAGCGTGGTCAGCCGAAGTCGACAAGCCACTGCGGCGGAGTCTGATTGACCTCGATCCCGCTGCGGTGTTGCGCGCGGACGTCTCGAAGTTTCCTGATGACGACCGGCACGCGCTCGTCGATGCGCTTTTCAAACGTCACGCGGAGGAGGCTCTCATCCTCCGCGACCTGCGCGCCGATGATCTCGTGAAGCTCCGCCACCCGAACCTGCGCGAGCAACTCACAGCGCGACTCGAAGAGGGTGACGCCGCCAAACGACTGGTCGTAGCGATTGCCTCGGGGACAGGCGCGGAACCGTTTCTGGAGCAGATGATCGATGCCGTTCTCGATCCAGGCTCTTCCTTCCCGCTTCGACATGGGGCGCTCGATGTCATTGCCGGACTGCCGCGAACGAGCGCGATCGGCCGCCTCGCCGTGCTGCTACCCGATGCGATCGGCATCGACTACGACGCCGACATCCGCGGGCGGCTGCTAGACCTGCTTTGGCCTGACTTCATCGATGCAAAAACCCTGTTCTCGTCTCTCGCCTGCGAGCCGCCCGATGAGAACTATTTCTATGGAGCCTTCGAGCGGTTCGTGCGCGAGAAGCTCGGTGGCGAATTTGATGCCGATTTTGGCGCCGCCGGGCTCGCGTGGATTCCAAACCGTCTTCACGCAAGAGAGTTCGATCGTCACTTCGAGGACCTCGTAGTCCGCGTGCTGCTGTTCGCCTACGATCATGCGCTGGAAATACCGTTTGTCGCTCTTCTTCCCGACGCGATCGCTGCCGAGTTGCGTCACAGCACGAGCCTCGCCAGCCGAGCGTACACGGCACCTCTCCCCGATGACGTTCGGAAACCGCTGGTTGCGCAGATAGTCGCAAACCTCGAGTCCGCGGATCGCCATGCATTGCCGCATTTCCTGGTGACCGAAGCGGACTTGCAGTGGATGCTGGAGCAGCTTCAGGCGGCGCCGGCCGATCGCAAAATCGTGTGGGCACATCTGATGTGGGCGGTGTGGTCTAGCGACGACGTAGCAGCGAACGATCTCGTTCTTCGTGCGGCCGGGGAAGCCGCGATAGCGGAAGTCTTCGGCGGTGTGCTGCAGCCGGTGCATCTCGGGAGTCCAGAGGCGGAGAAGCTGAAACACTATTACGAGTTGCTCCACCCGCCGCCCGAATCGGAACCGCCAGCGACCGCCGTCTCTGGCCGATGGATACGCCTTACCGAGCGTCTGCCCGATCCAGAGCCCGCTTGGTGGATGCATGCCGTTTACACCGCCGCGTACGAAGCTCGCGGAGGCGGCATCCGCGCGATACTCGCCGCGTTGCGCGAGCGCTTTGAACCCATCGCGCCCGAGCAACTACAGCACGCCGCAGATGTCTTCATCCGTCTTGCTCCGCGCGTCACGGTCGACGAGATCGGCAACGGCAGCGCGGCAGGATCGATCTTCGCGTTTCTCGCCGCCCTCGAATACTTCGGCACGGACAAAATCCACGACGACGTCCTGCGCGAGTGGCTTCCAGCGCTTTTCGTGGCACCCGAATATGGCGGCGACGCGAACCAAACCGCCACGATCATCGCCCGGCTCGCCGACCTCGCATCCGTCGCGGAGTTTGTGCTCGCACTTTTTGATCTTGAAGCGCAAAAGAAAACCGGCGAGTCATTCTTCCTCTCGCTCCAAGTCGCGGGCCGGCTCTGGGACGACTCTCTCGGCGCTGGTCTGGTCGAGCGCTTTCCCGGAAAACTTCCTCCGCCAGCTTACGGGCTCGTCCTCGAGTTGTTGCTTCAGAAAAACGCGGCCGAAGCACGCCGCGATGCCGAACGACGCGTGACGGAAGCGACGACGGCTGGCCAGGCGAACGACTATGCGATCGAGGCGGCAGCGCGACTGGTCGAAGAGGCAGGCGATGCAGGATGGAACGTGGTGTGGCCCTTCCTTCAGGCCTTCCCCGAGATCGACCTGCGCATATTGCGTCGCGGCCTCGGACCAAAGAACGCGTACTTCATCGCGACGAAGCTTTCACCTGGCCATGTCCGTGAGCTCGCGCATTTCCTTGTCGATCGCCACGGGGTAGCGCCCTCGATGGCAGAACGTACGCCGGTACAGCACGTCGCACTCGATCTCGTGTCCCATCTGATTCACCGCGGGGAAGTGGATGACGTTCGTGACTTACGCGAACAGTATCCCGAACTCATCGGCAGCGACGCCATCACTCACGCGAAGAATGCCTTCGCGGAACGACAATGGCACGCGCCTGAGCCATCCGCTATCTTTCGGATGGTCACCGACGCACGCCGGCGCATCGTTCGTAACGGAGCGCATCTCCTTGATGTCATCACCATTGCGCTCGATGAGATTCAGCAGAGTCTCCGCGACGAGAACCCACAGGTCGAGTCGCTCTGGAACGCGGACCGGCCAAAAGGTGAAGTCGACATCCGCAACTGGATTCTCGATCGGCTCAAGCGGCAGAAAGAGGGGCTACCTTCTCTGTTCGCAAACAAGGAAGTGGAAGTCGGCGCTGGCTACTACACGGATATAAAAGTCGAGGCTCGCCCGCAGGGGCACGACGTCGGCTATCCCCCGCTGCATGCCACGATCGAGACGAAGGGATGCTGGCACAAGGACCTGACGACAGCGATGAAGAATCAGTTGCTCGGCCTTTACCTGAAGGACTCGGAGTCGCCGCAAGGCATCTACCTCGTTTTCTGGTTTGGAAGTGACGGCTGGAGCGACGCTGACGAGAGTAAGGCGAAGTGCCATCACTGGACGCTCGACGACGCGCGCTCGTTTTTTGATGATCAGGCAAGGAAGCTGTCGATTGGTACAACGCTCATCCGCGCTTACGTTCTCGACTGCTCGCGTCCCACCAAAGCCGCGGCCGACAAGCCATCCAAACCGCGCGCGCAGAGAAAATCATCACGCGAGACTGACGCGCAACGCTCTGCAAAGAAGGCGGCTTCGAAACCACGACATCGAACGAAGCCGAAGGCACCGGACACTCACGATGATCCTCACGTTGAGCAGAGTTCTGGACGTAAGCGTCGCTGACCTGCTGGTCGCGGTTAGCACCCGGGACGCGCCCTAGAAATGATCAGGTTGCCGGACCATCTGGATATACCTACGAGCGTGGACGATCAGGATCCTGGCGGAGAGAGTGGGATTCGAACCCACGGTACGCGTTAACGTACACACGCTTTCCAAGCGTGCGCCTTAAGCCACTCGGCCATCTCTCCGTTCAAAAAAATCGCGGTGTTCGCTGATTCAACTTAGTACGGACTGTCGGCCGAGGCTAGGCTAACCAACGCCGGCCGCCGTGCGGCCTGGCGGAGAGGGGGGGATTCGAACCCCCGATACCCGTGAAGGTATAACGGTTTTCGAGACCGCCGCGTTCAACCACTCTGCCACCTCTCCGTATCCTGCGACCGCTTTCTCAACCCTTGAAAGAACTCCTGCAGAAGACGCCTCGACTCCTCGGCTTCAACCCCGCTGACGACCTCCAGCCGGTGGTTGAGCCTCGCATCCTGAACCAGATTTCCGAGTGTGCCGCAGAAACCTGCCTTCGGATCGAACGCTCCGAAGATCAACTTCGCGATGCGGGCGTTGACGAGCGCGCCGGCGCACATCGCGCACGGCTCGAGCGTCACCACCATCGTCGTCCCTTCCAGCCGCCAGTCGCCGATCGCCTCGGCGGCCTGCCGGATGGCGATCAGCTCGGCATGCCCGAGAGGATCGCCCGACTCGCGCCGGTTACGGCCGCGCCCGATGATCACGCCTTCGCGGTCGACGATCACGGCACCGACCGGGATCTCTCCATCCGCGGCGGCTTCTTCCGCAAGCGCAAGGGCTTCTTTCATCCACCGCGCCTGATGATCCATCGTTCAAAGATTACAACGGCGGGCTCATTGCCCGCCGCCGGTTTGTTCCTGGTTGGTGCACCCAGGAGGACTCGAACCTCCAACCTTCTGATCCGTAGTCAGATGCTCTATCCAATTAAGCTATGGGTGCGAGCAAGCGTCGTTAACCACCCGTGCCAGAATCACATTCCGAGGCGGGCCCGGCGCGGGGGCGCATTCTAAGTCCGGGCGCCGCGCGGAGGCAAGAAAGACCTTTACTTGCGCCGCTCCACTTGCGGTAGACTTTCGATTCTCATCATCACCGTTTCGCGCCTCCACGGTTGGCCACTGCCTACCCACCCTTCCCCAACCAACCGTGGAGGCGCGATGTTGACGGGGCCATGCCGCTCGACAAGAAATCCTTCTACGCGCGGACGATGCACACGCCGGACTCGCCTGAGCGCGCTCTTCAGCGTGAATCGCTCCGCGAGATCTCGAAGCTTCTTCTTCCGCTTCATCGCGCTCTCATCGATGCCGCGAAAGAGGACTACGCGCTCGCGGTCGAGCCGGTCAAACCCGCGCAACTCCTTCAGCTCCTGAAGGACGATCCCTTCTTCGAATGGCTCAAGCCGGTCACCTCCATCATCGTCGATATCGACGAGATGGCACGGACTGATTTCGAAGCCGCGGACGTCGCTGCTATCGCCGACCGTATCGACCGCCTCTTCGGTCCGAAAGCCGAGAGCGCGTTCTCAGCGCAGTACATCCCGATGCTGCAGCGCAGCGTCGACGTCGCTATCGGTCACGCGGCGCTTCGCAAGGCGGTCACCCGTCTGCGCGGCTAAGGAAATACGCGCAACCGGAAGGGCGAGTAGCTGCTAAAGTAACGTTTCAGTCACTCTATATATTCATGGAACTCTTCACGTTCGACGACGAATACGTCCGGCGTCTGCGGGAAGGCGACCGCTGGACCGAGGAGCACTTTTACTCGTATTTCCAGCAGCTTTTGCTGATCAAGCTCCGCAGGCGGCTGCCGTCACTGGACGCGATCGATGACGTCCGGCAAACCGTATTCGTCCGTTTCTTCAAGGACTTGCGCTCGCCGGACGGCGGGATTCGCGACGGCCGCAGGCTTGGCGCCTACGTCAACTCCATCTGCACGAACGTCCTTTACGAGTGGTACCGGCAGGCGAATCGTACCGAGCCGCTGACCGACGAACATCTCGAAGTCGTCTCGCTGGATGATGTCGTCAAAGTGCTGCTCAGCGCCGAGGAGGCGGAGCACGTCCGTGTCGTGATGGCCACTCTGCCGAAGCGCGACGCGTTGATTCTCAGCGCTCATTTCTTCGAGCAACGACGCCCTGACGATCTCTGCCGTGAGTTGAACATCAAGCCCGGCTATCTGCGCGTGCTGCTTCATCGGGCCAAGGATAAGTTCCGAAAGAGCTGGCGCGGAAACGTGACGCGGATGAGATCCGATGAAACGGATGACGACCATCCGTCACTACCTACCTGAGAAGGGTTAAGAGACCGGCACATGGAACAGCACGACGACGTAGAACGGAAGTTCGCCGAGGAGCACCGCGCGGCAGTGGAATCGATGGCCGCGGAGCGTTACGTCCTCGGCGAAATGGAGCCGGCCGAACGTGATGCCTTCGAGGATCACTTTTTCGATTGCGTCGAGTGCTCAAGCGATGTGCGGGACGAGACCAAAATTGGCGCGGGAGTCAGGAAGGCCGGTCGTGTCGAGCCGGCGAATCACTTCACGCGCTGGGCGGTTGCCGCCGCTGTCGTCATTTCAATCGGCGGTGCGTATCTTTGGCCACCACCTAAGCCGACCCCGATCGGGCAGCCTGTTCGTGTCGTCGCAGCCGAGCAGCCGATCGAGCTCGATTCACCGCGCGGCCCCAACGACGTCCACAAACTACGAGCCGATCAGCCGATTGCTCTGTACTTCGTAATTCCTCCGCCGGAACAGCCGCTGCCGAGCTACACCTGCGAGTTGCGGAATGAGGCAGAGGTGAGCGTCCATACGATCTCCGTGACCCGGAAGCAGGCGGAGGCCACGGTCCGGATGCCGCTGAAGGCGCAAACGCTCCGCAGCGGCAAATACAAGGTTGTGATCCGAGGTGGCGACCGAGAGATCGCCGCGTACCCCTTCATGGTGGAGGTTCGGTAACCGCAGAGAAGAGAGGAGGCAGTCATGTCATTCGTCTATCACGCCAACGCCCTGGCTTTCGGTGGGGTCATCAAGAAGCCGGGCTGTGATGTCATCCCGAGCCAGGCTTCGGTCGTGCTCGCTCCCAGCGGCGGAGAGGGTTGGCAGACCGTTCGGAACTTCAATTACAAGGACATCATCACGTTCGATGAGGCATCGGCGTACGTCGGTGGCAGCCAGAAGGGCCGTTACCGGAACACGGTGGCGACCACGATGATCCGCAACCTGAACCTCATGAACATGATTCAGATCGAGTTGCTGGTGGCGCGTGTGACGTCGGAGCACTTGGCGGTCGATGACAAGGAACAGTCTCCCTCCGGCGAACCGCAGTTCACGTTCGAGGGCTCGCTGATGGAGAACGTGAGGATCGCCGGCCGCCGTGCCGAAGTGGCGCTCGATCCCAGCGTCTTTTCACGCTATAACACGTACTCTTCCTTCGTCCAGGCCTTCGGCGAAGATGCCTCCGTCGAAGACAGGTTGCTCGGCCGGCAGACCACCGCAGAGATGGCGGGACCGCTTGCGGCCCGGTATGCGCAGCGCTTTTGCTGGCCCGCCGATCAATGCCAGAAGGGCGCTCCCGGGAAGAACGGAGTCTTCCGTTGTTCACTCGTCGAGGGCATCCCGGACATCCCCGAAACCAACGAAGACTTCAGCGACGAGGACGTCACTCGAACGAATGACCGGATTCAGCCGGTTCGCAGGAACGGTTACATCGTCCGCATCGCTGATTTTGGTACGGTGGCGATCGGTGAAGTGCTCCTGAAAGACCACCAGCGGACGGTCAACATGCTGCGTCTCAATCTGGGATCGCCGATCGATGGATCGGGAACAGCTTGTTCAGGCACGACGAATGGCACTGACATCATGCCGTAGCATCATTCTTGCGGCCGCGGTCGCGTTGCTTACCACCAACGCGACCGTGGTCCGTCCGGAAGTGGCCGCGTTTACGCACGCGTCGGAGCTGTTCGCCCAGGGACAGTGGCTCGAGGCGGAGTCGTTCCTGCGCGACACGTTGGCGAAATTCGGGGCAAGCGATACCGATGAGGTCTGGGCGATGCGCGCGCTCCTGGGTCAAGTCTTGAACGCGCGCACGAACTACGCCGAGGCACTGAAAGTGTTGTCCGCGGAGCCACCGTTCAGGCTCAGAAACAGCGTCATCGCCTTTCACTGGCACAGCTACAGGGCCATCGCGCTATACCGGCTTAAACAGATGACCGAAGCCGAAACATCGCTTGACCGAGCCGAGCAGATTGGGCGGAAACATCAGCCTCAGATGCTCGATGAGGTGCTGAAATGGCGCGCGAACTTCGCACTCGGTCGGGGAGAGTTCGAAGCTGGCGATCAGTTCGGACTTGAGGGACTCCGCCTGGCCCGTCGATACCACCACAAGCAAACCGAAGCGGAGTTGCTGGCTTCTCTGGCTAACATCCGCACAAGGCTTCGCCGGTACGATGAGGCGATCGATCTCGGGCTGCGTGCCCGGGCTCTTGCGATCGAGCTGCACGCCGAGTCGCTCCAGCAGAAAACCGAAGGAAATCTCGCCTGGGTCTATTCAATCATCGGCGACTACGTGAATCAGAAGGCCTATGCCGAGCCGGCGCTGGCTCGTGCGGAGAAGGTGGGTGCGGCGCGGGATGCGATCCCATGGATGAGTCAGATCGCGGACTTGGCTCGTCTCAACGGCGACTATCCGACGGCACTCTCGAACTACCGCCGAGCGGCGGAGATCGCCCGGCAACAAAAGCACTCAGACACCGGCGAGTATGTCGGGAACCTCGCTGTCGCGGAGCTCGAAACGGGAGACCTGGCGAGCGCCCGACGTAGCATTGCCGAAGCTCTGTCTCTTGACCGCCAAAAGAAAGACCTCGACGAAGAGCTGCGAGCCGTAATCATCGACGCCCGGATCGATGCCGCGGCCGGCGATCTGGAATCCGCAATCGCAAAAGTAGAGAGCGTTCTGGCCCGAACGAAAAAGACCATGCAGCAATGGGAGGCAGAGGCTCGTCTGGCGCTCTTCTGTGAATCGGCTGGCAAACCTGCTGACGCGGAAACGCACTTCAGGCGCGCCATCGAAACCGCGGGCCGTGCCCGCCGGGATATCGGGAGCGAGGAGCTTCGGCTGCCGTTCGGAGCATTGGTTCGAGAGGTGTACGACGACTACATCGCCTTTCTGCTGTCCAAAGGGCACGCCGATGAGGCACTGGACGTCGCGGAAATGAGCCGGGCTCAAACCCTGGAGGAAGGGCTCGACCTCGAAGCAGTGTCCGAACGGGCGGAGCCGAAACGTATGGCTCGTGACCGTCACGCGGTCTTCTTGTCGTATTGGCTGACACCGAAACGGTCCTACGTCTGGACGATTACTCCAACCTCCATCGACGTGTCCGAGTTACCGGCGGCGGGAACGATCGAGAGCAAACTTGACTCTTACTCGCGGGAGATCCTCAGCTTGCGGACCAACAGTGCAACCCTGACCAGTCACGGCCAGGAGCTGTACAAACTGCTCGTCGCCCCGGTAGCGAAGCGCATCCCGAAGGGCTCGCGGGTCTTCATCGTTCCTGACGGTCGGCTGCATGCGTTCAACATGGAGACGCTCGTCGAGCCCTCAGGACGCTATTGGATCGAAAGCGTGACGATCGAAACGGTCGGCTCGCTGGAATTGCTCGATCGTCCGCGGCCTCGAGTGGCGCCGGCGTCGATGCTTCTGGTTGGTGATCCACCTTCGTCCGGCGTCGAGTTTCCGCGTCTGACCAAGGCGGCAGAGGAAATGGGGTTCGTTCAGAATCATTTCGCCCGGACGTGTACGACGCTGAAGGGGGTGGGTGCAACGCCGCGCGCGTACGAGAACGCCAACGCGGGACGTTTTGCCCTTATCCATTTCGTGGCCCACGCCTTCGCTACGAACCAGCGCCCCCTCGACTCCGCCATCGTCCTTGCCGGCGACGGCGACTCCTACAAGCTCTACGCGCGGGACATCCTCAAACACCGGCTCCAGGCCGGACTGGTCACGCTCTCCAGTTGTCACGGCGCGGGCACGCGGGCCTACACGGGCGAGGGTCTGGTCGGCCTGGCGTGGGCCTTTCTGCACGCCGGCGCACGGCAGGTCATCGCCTCGCTCTGGGATGTGGATGACAACGCCACGCCGCGGCTCATGAATAGCCTGTATGCCGGCATTGTCGCAGGTCAGGATCCGGCGGTTGCCCTTCGCAGTGCCAAGCTCGCCGTGATCCGGGCCGGAGGCCCGTATCGCCTGCCCCGCTACTGGGCTCCTTTCGTCCTTTACTCCGGTTCGTAGTCGCGTAGTAGGATTCGCGCCCGAGACCACGAAGGAGGATGCTCTTGAATAACGTCATCTACGCACTGCTCGCCGTCGCCGTCACCGCGTGCTCGCCCGCGAGTAACGCGAACAGCGAGGCGACAGCAACGCAAACCGACACCATGACCACCAGCAGTGCAACCGCAACCGAGGCAACCGTGCCTCCGGCCGCGCCGACGACCGCGGCAGAGGAGAAAAAACCGATGAGCCATTACGAGAACAAGGTAGCCGAGCTGCACACCAGCGCCGGCGAGATCGACATCCGATTCTTCCCCGACGTCGCGCCGAACCACGTGAAGAACTTCATCGACCTCGCCGAGAAGGGCTTCTACAACGGCACGAAGTTCCATCGCGTCATTCAAGGCTTCATGATCCAGGGCGGCGACCCGAACACGATCTCCGGCGCGCCTTCGACCTGGGGCACGGGCGGCTCCGGCAAGAACGTCGACGCCGAGTTCAGCTCCGTCTCACACAAGCGCGGCATCGTCTCGATGGCGCGCTCGAATTCTCCGAACAGCGCCTCGTCGCAGTTCTTCATCGTCACGAGTGATTCGACGTTCCTCGACAACCAGTACACCGTCTTCGGGCAGGTCACGAAGGGGATGGACGTTGCCGACAAGATCGTCAACGCACCGAAGGGCGAGCAGGACCGGCCGAACAACCCGACCTCGATCGACAAGATCGTGATCCGCGACGCCAAGCCTGATGAGCGGGGACCGGCGCCGAAATAGGATTCTGCCCGTCCGGACCGTGCGCAGACTGCGTGGGACCTGCTGGTGTCACGCAGTCTGCAAGGGACGTCCGGAGTCATGACGGAAACCGCTGAACTTCCGGTGGAGGTAACCGCCGCGCTGCAGTCGTGGCTCGGCGACGGATGGTCGGCCATGCGGCTTCCCGGCGACGCCTCGGTGCGGGTCTATTACCGGATCGTCGCGGGCGACGGGAACAGGCACATGCTGACCTGGTACCCGGCCGAGGTGCGGCACGATCTGCCCCGCGTCCTCTCCGCCTACCGCGCGGCATCGAAGCACGCCTACCTGCCGAAGCTGATGGAGCACAGCGACGCGGCCATGCTGCAGCAGGATGTCGGCGATCAGACGCTCTTCGACCTCCTCCACCGAGACCGCGAGGAGGGGGTTCGCTGGTACCGGAAGGCGGTCACGCTCCTCGCCTACTTCCAGAAGGCCGGCGCGGTAGACATCAACCCGCCATTCACCGGCGACTTCTTCTTCAACGAGCTGGAGATGTCGCGCGAGTTCTACGTCGAGAGACTGATGGGCGTGCCCGCCGCGGCCGCCGAGGCTCTGAAACCATTGCTTAGAAAGCTCGCTGATAATATTTCGCGGCACCCCTACGTATTATGTCACCGCGACTATCATGGTCAGAATATTCATATCTTTAACGACAAGCTTTATCTGATCGACTATCAGGATCTCAGAATGGGTCCTGACACCTACGATCTCGCCTCTCTCCTTCGCGACCGCGGCGTGGCCCGCATCCTCGGCGAGGCGACGGAGCTGGAGCTGGTCGACTACTATGCGGAGTGGCGGGTCCACGGCTTGCCGGCCCGCTCGGCGCTGCCGCACGGTGAACGGCGGTCGATGCGACGCCGCTATTTCGAGACCTTGCTTCAGCGCTCCGTCAAGATTCTCGGTACGTTCTCAAAACAGCCGCTCACGCGCGGCCGCATGTGGTATCTCGACTTCATCCCGCCGACGCTGGAAAGCGTTCGTCGCTGCATCGGCGAACTGCCGGAGTATGGTTCGCTGTCCGACCTGCTGCCGATGGATTTCTCCCTGGCAACGGCGCGTGAGCGGTCGGAAAGGATTCATCATGACGCGACACAAGATCACACTTCTCCCAGGTGACGGGATCGGCCCCGAGGTCACGGCCTCGGTGGTGTCGATCATCGAGTGCGCGGGGGTCGACGTCGAGTGGGAGAAGTTCTTCGTCGGCGCTGAAGCCCTCGCACGATCCGGTGACCCTCTGCCGGCCGAAGTGATCGAATCGGTTCAGCGCAACAAAGTTGCGCTGAAGGGACCGGTCACGACTCCGATCGGGACCGGGTTCTCTTCCATCAACGTCCGGCTGCGCAAGACACTCGATCTCTACGCCAACCTGCGGCCAGTCAAGTCGATGCCGAACATCATCACGCGCTTCGAGAACGTCGACATCATCGTCGTCCGGGAGAACACCGAAGACCTTTACAGCGGACTCGAGCACGAGGTCGTTCCGGGCGTCGTCGAATCACTGAAGATCATCACGGAGAAGGCGTCGACGCGGATCGCCCGCTTCGCCTTCGAATACGCGCGCACGCATGGACGCAAGCGGGTCACCGCGGTCCACAAGGCCAACATCATGAAGCTGTCGGACGGCCTGTTCCTGCAGTGCTTCCGCAACGTCTCGAAGGAGCATCCGAACATCGTCGCTGACGACAAGATCGTCGATAACCTCTGCATGCAGCTGGTCACCGATCCGACGCAGTTCGACATCCTGTTGTTGGAAAATCTCTACGGCGACATCGTCTCGGACCTCGCCGCGGGGCTCGTGGGGGGGCTGGGCGTCGTCGCCGGGGCCAACATCGGCCAGAGCGGCGCGGTCTTCGAGGCGGTGCATGGCAGCGCGCCCGATATCGCCGGCCAGAACAAGGCCAATCCGCTGGCGATGCTGAAGTCGGCGGTGCTGATGCTCCACCACCTCGGCGAGATGGGGCCGGCCCAACGGATCGAGGACGCCATCGTTAAGGTGCTCGATTCCGGCCCTGAGCACCGCACCCGCGACATCGGCGGGACCGGAACGACAGCCGACTTCACCACCGCGATGTGCGAGACGCTTCGAAAAGGGACGAGGGCGGGCGATTGATACTCGGGGTTGCGAGGTCGCGAGGTTACGGGGTCTCGCGGTCGGTGTGCCGCGATTTCGTCTGAACCGCGAGACCTCGAAACCCCGAGACCGCGAGACCCGGCAACTCATGACCGACTTCGTCACCCATTTCCGTGCCGGCCTCGATCACTTCAATGCCGGCGAGTTCTGGGATGCCCATGAGTCGTGGGAGACGATCTGGCTGGAGGCGGAGTCGGACGTTCATCTTTTCCTGCAGGGACTCATCCAGCTCGCCGCTGCCTATCACCACGTCAAGCGAGGGACGTATTCGGGCGGATTGCGTCTTTTCGATGCCGCCCTGGAGAAGCTCCAACGCTTTCCGAAGAGCTGGTGCGGCATCGATCGAACCTCGGTCGAAGAGGCGGCAAGGCGTCATCGCCAGTGGGTTGCGGCGCTTCTTGCACGCGGCGGAGGGGAGGAGCGACTTAATGCCAACGACTTTCCGACGATCGCCACCGATGAATCGCCGATTCCGCCATTTGAACACTGGTGAACGGGCGTCCGATCTCATACAATCGGCGCATCCCCAACATCCCAACGCCACAATGTGAGCCGAGGATCCAAATGCAGGAAATCGATCAACGGGACCGTGAGCTGCTGGGTGCCCTGCAAAGTGAGATTCCGCTGGTTTCGACACCGTTCGCCCTCGTCGGACAGTCGATCGACATGTCGGAAAAAGAAGTGATCAAACGCATCGAGCGCCTGAAACGCGATGGCCTGCTGCGGCAGCTCGCGGCGCAATTCGATGCGCGCGCGCTTGGCTACCGATCGTGTCTCGTGGCGGCCAAAGTCGATCCCGAACGGATCGACGAGGCGGCGGCGGCGATCAACGCGCATCCCGGGGTGACGCAGAACTACCGGCGAAACAACGATTTCAATCTGTGGTTCACGATCGCAGTCTCGCCGGGATCCCGCCTCGGTCTCGACAAGACGGTCGAGCTCCTCGGCGATGAAGCCGGCTGCGAGACCGTTCGGGCGCTACCCACCCTACGGCAGTTCAAAGGGAGCAACGACTCGGACGAGTCACACGGTGAGGGCCAGTTCGCGCCGCTGACACCTCTGGAGATCGAGTCCGTCCGTCTTCTGCAACGCGATCTTCCGCTCCAGCCGCGTCCCTTCGAGGCGATGGCCAGGACCAACGGCGTCGCCGCCGACGAATTGCTGGCCTCGGCGAAATCGCTGCTGAAGCGCGGATACATCCGCCGCTACAGCGCGGTTGTACAGCCGCGCAAGACCGGCTTCGCCGCAAGCGCCATGGGTGTGTGGGTCGTTCCGGCTGACGGTGTGGAAAGTGCCGGCGTGAAGATGTCGCAGAACAAGGCGGTCTCGCACTGCTACCTCCGCCCCGTTTACAACGACTGGCCGTACAACCTCTACACAATCGTGCACGGACGCTCTGTCGATGAGTGCGAGTCGATCATCGCCGACATCGCCATCGATACCGGCATCGATGAGAAACAGGCGCTCTACCCGACGCGCGAGTACAAGAAGGCGCGCATCAACCTCTTCTCCGCGGAAGCCGAGGAGTGGGAAGCCGCGCACGGCGCCCGCGATGCCGCGAGCGCCGCGTCGTAGCGGCTATTTGATGTTTTCAGGGAACGTGCTGATGCGGCTGTTGGCGCGCAGCTCGTTCGTAAGCCGGGTGACCGAGGCCATGACGTCCGGCGCTTTCTGCGTGAGCAGATACTCGCGGATGCTCGACTGAACGTTCTCGAACGGCTCCGTCCCGGCCGGCGCACGGCCTTCGACAAAGATGAGGTGATAGCCGAACTTCGTGTGAACGATTCCGCTCATGATTCCCGGCTTCATGTTCCAGGCGGCCTTTTCAAAATCGGGATCGGTCTGACCCTTGACGATCCATCCAAGATCGCCGCCGCTCTCGCGGGAGCCATCCTCGGAATACTTCTTCGCCGCTTCCGAGAAGTGCAGGATGCGGAAGTGTGCCAGCGTATCCTGATCGGCCGTTCCCTGCGCGCTCAGAACGTCGGCCGCGCGAATCTCGCTGGCCACCTTCTCGATTTCCGCCAGCGCCTGTTCCTTGGTTTTCTGTCCCGGACCGCTGGCAACGTCGGCGATGACGATATGGCGGACGTGCACCTTTTCCGGCGTGGCAAAGTCGTCGGGATGGTCGTTGTAGTACGCCCTGGTGTCGGCGTCGGTCACGATTGGCGTGGCCACCACGTCGCGCACGTAGCGGTCGAACAAGGTCGACTCGCGCGCGGACTCGACAGCCGCGACCACGTCCGGCCGTTTGTCAAAGCCGGACTTGTACGCTTCCTGAATGAGGAGACGCTTGCGGATGTAGTTCTCGAGGAACGCTCCCTTGCCGCCGTTGTCGTCGTACTGCTTGCGCATCTGGGCGTTGAGGTTGCTGTACATCCGGTTGAGCTTCTCGACGGTGATCGTTTCGCCGTTCACGACGGCCACCGCTTTCTGCGCGTCCGTGGCGGTGGCCGCGGACTGCCCGACGGCCATTTGCGATGATGCCGGCTGCTGCGCCGGCGTGCCCTGCTGCGCGAAGGCCGGTAGGGCGAGCGCGAACAGGGGGATGAGTATGCGTTTGATCAATTCAAAGTCCTCCAGACGGGTATCAGACGGCTCGCTGACCAACAGGGTTACCGGAGGGGAGCATTCCGGCGGGCGTCAGGAGCGCGGCGGCACGATGGTGGGAGTGAGCCAGTCGCCGAGTACGAACAGAAAATCAGCGAAGGTCAAGGTGAAGATGTCGAGGTCGAATCGTTCACAGATCGAAGGAAGCGCGAAGACATTTCGCTCGTACTCGGAAATCAGCTGCACCACGCCTCAGACCTTACTTCGTGCGGCGCGAACCGCCTCGACCACATCGCGAATTCTCTCTTCTCCCAACGTGCTCTTCTCGCGCGGGAAAAGAATGTCCGGCCCGTCGAGAATCGACAGCAGGTGAGGTACCTTCGCGATCATGCCTCGAACTTCCTGCGTGTCAGGGAGCTCGGAAAACGCGTACAGTTTTCCGAGTCCGAGAGCTTTGAGCGCGCCACGCATCTCGCGCGTCGCGCGAACCCCGCTTCGGACTTGTTTCAGACGGATCGTCTTGCGCTTCGGTGCTGCTCGCATCGTCACATGATAACAGGGCGGAACCGGTCCGATTCCGACTCTACAAATCGTAGATTGGCTCGATTGCTGTCAAGCAAAATCTTCGATTTTCCGCAGTCTCTTCACCACGCCTCTGCGGAAAAGGTGTGGAGCGATTGTGAAGTGACTGCGGGCATCGCATCATGAAGCGGAACGGGGCCTAGACTCCGCCTCCTTCAACCCAATGTCCGTAGCGCAACTTGACGTCGCACTCGACCGGCCGATGCCGCAGTCTCCGGATGCGGAGCGCGCGGTGCTCGGATCGATTCTGATCAACAACCACGCCTTCTACCGCGTGGTCGGAACGATCAACACCGAGGACTTTTTTCGCGATGCGCATCGGACGATCTTTGCCACGATGCGGCGGCTGGCGGAGCAGAGCAAAGAGATCGATCCCCTCACGGTCCGCGAAGAGCTGGCCAAGAATGCCCAGCTCGAGCAGGTCGGCGGATCGGCGTACGTGGCCTCGCTCGTCGATGGCATCCCGGACATCGCCAATGTCGAGCGCTACGCGCGCATCGTCAAAGAGAAGTCGACGCTGCGCCGGCTGATCGTCATGGGCAACTCGGTGATGCGTGCGGCGCTCGACGCTCCGAGCGAGCCGGCCGACGTGCTCAACATCGCCGAGAAGTCGATCTACGAGATCGCCGAGGGATCGATCGAGAAGGGGTTTGTCGCGCTCGATCGCATCACCCGGGCGAACATGACCGCGATCGAGCAACTGCAGCACGCCGGAAAGCTCATCACCGGCATCCCCACGGGCTATGACCGCTTCAACGAATTCACATCCGGATTCCAGGCGCAGGACCTGATCATCATCGCCGCCCGCCCTTCGATGGGGAAGACGTCGTTCATGATGAACATCGCTGAATCGATCGCCATCCCCGACCGCTCGGGCGAGCCACGGTCGCCGGCGCAGCGACTCTACTCGGTCGGTGTCTTTTCGCTCGAAATGTCGAAGGAGCAGATCGGACTGCGCATTCTCTCCTCCGAATCAGGCGTATCGAACCACCTCATCCGCGCGGGGATGCTAAGCGAGCGGAACTGGCGTGATCTGGCCGAGGCGTCGGCCAGGCTGGCCAAGGCAAAGATCTTCGTCGACGACACGCCCGGCATCGACATCATGGAGATGCGGGCCAAAGCGCGGCGTCTGAAGATGGAGGCCGGCCTCGACATGATCATGGTCGACTACCTCCAGCTCATGTCGGTAAAGGGGAAGACCGAGTCGCGCAACCAGGAAATCTCGCAGATCTCTCGGGGACTGAAAGCGATCGCCAAGGAGCTGAACCTTCCGCTGGTCTCGCTCTCGCAGCTTTCCCGCCGTCCCGAGCAGCGCACCGGTGATCACAGGCCGCAGCTCTCCGACCTTCGCGAGTCAGGATCGATCGAGCAGGACGCCGACGTCGTCTGCTTCATTTACCGCGATGAGGTCTACAACAAAGACACCGAGGAGAAGGGGATCGCCGAGATCATCATCGGCAAACAGCGCAACGGCCCGATCGGCGATTTCAAGCTCGTCTTCCGAAACGACATCACGAAGTTCTTCAATTACGAGCCGACTCCGGATTACGGGACGCAGTGAGGCTGCGGCTATGCCGCGTTGTCGGTTGTCGGTTGTCAGTTGAATTTTCGTCGGTCTCGTCAGTCCAGCCGGTTCTCGCGCAGGCAACGGCGCTACTCTGATCAACCGATAACCGATAACCGACAACCGACAACGCGGCACACCCGCAGTCTCAGGTGTACGATCAACGTATGAGACGCGCTCTTGCCATCGCCGCGCTCCTGACTGCCGCGGCCCTCAACGCCCACGCCAGCGTCTTGCGGCTCAACGTCAACGACATGATCCACCCGATCAGCGACGAGTTCATCGGACGCGCGATCGATCAGGCCCAGAGCGAGCATGACGATGCCGTCATCCTCGTGCTCAGCACGCCGGGCGGTCTGCTCGATTCGACCCGCTCCATCGTCGAGAAGATCATGACCTCGCGGGTACCGGTCATCGTTTACGTCGCTCCCGCCGGAAGCCGCGCCGCCTCGGCCGGCTTTTTCATCCTCGAATCGGCCGACATCGCGGCCATGGCTCCCGGGACGAATACCGGCGCGGCGCACCCGGTGCTTCTCGGGGAAACGATGGACGAGGTCATGAAGGCCAAGATGGAGAACGATGCCGCCGCCTTCATGCGCACGATCGCCGCGAAGCGCGGGCGCAACGTGGCCGTGGCTGAAAGCGCGGTTCGCGAGTCGAAGTCGTTCACCGAGCAGGAAGCGCTGTCGCAGAAACTGATCGACGTCATCGCCCCTACCGAGCAATCGCTGCTCCGCGCGATCGATGGACGAACGTTCAAGCGCTACGACGGCACCAGCGTTACGCTGCACGTGGCCAACGCGCGGGTGAACGTCTTCGAGATGTCGTTGCGGCAACGGCTCATGTCGTCGCTGATGGACCCGAACATCGCCTTCCTCCTGCTGGCCCTGGGAGCGCTGGCCCTTTACGCGGAATTCAACCATCCCGGCGCCGTGGTGCCGGGCGTCGTCGGCGTGATCTCGATCGTCCTGGCGCTGTTCGCGCTGAACTTTCTGCCGACCCGTTTCGCTTCGCTGGCGTTGCTGCTCGTGGCATTCGCGTTGTTCGCGCTGGAAGCGAAGTTCGCTTCGCACGGCGTCCTGGCTGCCGGCGGGATCGTCTGCATGGTGATCGGCGCGCTCTTTCTCGTCGACGGCCCGATCCCGCAGATGCGGGTGAACGTCATCACGGCCGTAGCGGTCAGCGTCCCCATCGGTATCATCGCGGTGTTCCTGACGACGCTGGTCCTGCGCGCGCGGCGGGGACGGGTATCCACCGGCAGCGAAGGGATGATCGGCGAGATCGGCATCGCCCGGACGCCGCTTGGCCCCGAGGGCAAGGTTTTCGTGCACGGCGAGTTGTGGAACGCGATGTCAGCGACCGCGATCGCCGAGGGGGCGCGCGTGCGGGTGGCCGGAGTGAATGGGCTGCACGTGATCGTAGAACCGGCGGAGTAGCGGAGTCTCCGCGACGCAACTCCACACCGCGAGACCAGGCGCTACAATCCACCCGTTCGCGCGGAGGTTCCCATGAGTATTGTTGGTTTGCCAATTATCGTCATCGTTTTCGGTATCTACCTTCTGAGCTCCATCAAGATCCTGCCCGAATACGAGCGAGGGGTGATCTTCCGCCTTGGGCGTTTGCTGCCGGAGGCGAAGGGGCCAGGCATCTTCCTTGTCTTCGCGCCGATCGACCGCATCGTCCGGGTCTCGCTGCGGCAGGAAGCGTTCGAAGTGCCGCCGCAGGACATCATCACGCGCGACAACGTTACGCTGAAGGTGAATGCCGTCGTCTTTCTCCGCGTCATCGAGCCGCGGCGCGCCGTCGTCGAAGTGTTCGACTACCGCTATCAGACCTCGCAGTTTGCGCAGACGACGCTGCGGTCGGTGCTCGGCGAAGTGGAGCTCGATGAGCTCCTCGCTCATCGCGATTCGCTCAACGCGCGGATTCAGTCGATTCTGGATCAGCACACCGAGCCGTGGGGCGTGAAGGTGGCCAATGTCGAAGTGAAGCAGGTCGACCTGCCGGAATCGATGCTGCGGGCCATGGCCAAACAGGCCGAGGCCGAGCGCGAGAAGCGGGCCAAACTCATCCACGCCGAAGGCGAGTTCGCGGCGTCGCAACGCCTCGCCGATGCCGCCCATGTGCTGGCCACGCAGCCGACCGCACTGCAGCTCCGCTACCTCCAGACGCTGACCGAGATCGGCGTCGAGAAGAACACCACCATCGTCTTTCCCCTGCCGATCGACATCATCTCCGGGCTGGCCAAGGTGCTCAATAAGGAATGACCGGCGTGGTGATGCTCGAGGCCGCGCTGTTTCAACTGCGCGCGGCCTCGGCCGACGTCGATCCGGCATCGGCGCCCCAACTTGGGCTCTGCATCAACGTCCTGGCCGGCGCGATCGCTGCCGGGCATGACGGCGTGAACGCTGCCATCGCCAACGACATCGAATTCGCGGCGAACGACCTGAGCGCTGCGATCGACGAGCTGCCGCAGACGGACGCCGACCGCCTGGCGCCGCTCCTGGCGGTGCTGCGTGAGGATCTGGCCGCTCTGAAATCGGCAACGGCTCTCGATCCTGGCCTGATTGCCCAGATCCGTCTATTTCAGTCGAAACTGCGCGAGCGGATGAAGGCCATCGAGCGGCAAACCTACGTAGAAGGGGGGTCGGTACCGATCCCGCATCCGCCCGCGGCACTCCGCGAGGAGGCGATGCCACTCGCCAGCCAGCTCGCCGCGGCGGGTTTCCCCACACCGGCGCTCGACGCCCTGATCGCTAACCCGGAGTCGCTGCGGCTTCACTCGATTCGCGATCTTTTTGACGAGTTGGATGTCATCGCCGGTTAGATGGCATTGATCTCTGGAAGAGTCCGGTGTACCGTCTTCACCGAATCGTCACAATCGGGGAAAAGAAGGATAGGAGAAGAGATATGAATGCTCTGTTCGCGCTGGCGTTGCTGCAGGACAACACATCCACAACCACCACCGGGGTCTCGCCGTTAGCCGCAGGAATGGGCGTCGGCATGATGCTTGTGTGGTGCGCCGTAATACTCCTCATGCTCATTTCGATGTGGAAGGTCTTCACCAAGGCTGGCAAGCCAGGGTGGGCTGTGATCATTCCGATCTACAACATCATCGTGATGATTCAAATCGCCTGCAAGCCGCTCTGGTGGATCATCATCTATCCGTTCGTGGTCTTTCCGTTGGCAGGCAGGTTCGGCAAGGGCTTCGGATTTGGGCTCGGTTTGCTCATTCTGCCCTTCATCTTCTGGCCGATTCTCGCCTTCGGCGACTCCAAATACACGCCTTGCTAAGTTACGACCGGAGGGCCGTCGTTCGCGGCGGCCCTCACTCGCGAAACAGCGCCGCGATTCTCTCCAACCCGCGCTGATCCTCTGCATCGAACGCATCGAGCCGGTCGGAATCGACGTCGAGCACGGCGATCAGTTCTCCGTCCGGAGCAAAGACCGGGACGACGATCTCCGATTTTGAATTCGGATCGCAGGCGATGTGGCCGGGAAACTGGTTCACATCCGGCACGATGACGGTCTCGCGCGTCTCCGCGGCGGTGCCGCACACGCCTTGGCCGAATTCGATCTGCAGACAGCCGACGGTGCCGATGTACGGGCCGACGACCAGCCGATCGCCACAGACGCGGTAGAAGCCGGTCCAGTAGAAATGCGGAAAGCGATGGGCCAGGACCGAACTGATCGTGGCCATGAGGGCGATGTCATCGAGCGAACCGCCTCCTTCATCGCGCCAGATGGCGGCCACGGCCTGGAAACACTCCTCGTAGTCAGCGGTCTTCATGAATGCAGGGCGCGATCATAGACGGCCTCGTACTCGCGCGCCGAACGATCCCACGAGAAATCGGCGGCCATGCCGTTTGCCTGCAGGCGCCGCCATGTCTTCGACTCGCGATAGTTGAGCATGGCCAGCCAGGTCGCGGTGTAGAAATCGGCCGCGTTCATGGAGAAGAAGCCGAAACCGCTGGCGGCGTCGAGGTTCGTTCCATCGAACGGGATGACCGTGTCGGCAAGGCCTCCTGTCAGCCGCACGACCGGGACGGTACCGTAACGCAGCGCGTACATCTGATTCAAACCGCACGGCTCATAGATCGACGGCATGAGGAGCATGTCGGCCCCGGCATAGATGCGGTGCGCCAGCGCGCTGTCGAATCCGATGATCACCCGGCATGATTCCGGATGCTGCGCGGCGATCTGCTGCAGGGCGTTTTCGTAGCGCGGCTCGCCGGAGCCGAGGATCACCGCGTGTGCGCCGGCGGCAAGCATGTGCGGCAGCGCGGCGATGAGAAGATCGATCCCTTTCTGATCGACGAGCCGGGAAACGAATCCCAGCAAGGGCGTTCTGGCTTTGTGCTTGAGATTCAACTCGCGCAGCAGCGCGCGCTTGCACAGGCTCTTGCCGACCAGATGCCCTTTGTCAAAATGGGATCGGATACCAGGATCGGTGCTCGGATCCCACTCATCGACGTCGATGCCGTTCAGGATGCCGTGCAGCTTGAAGGAAAGGCTTCGCAGGATCCCGTCCAGGCCGGCCCCGTGCTCGGCTGACTGAATCTCACGCGCGTACGTTGGCGATACGGTGGTTACCTGATCGGCGAGGATGATGCCTCCCTTCATCAGGTTGACGTCGCCGTAGTGCTCGACGGCGTCCGGCGCCCAGTAACGGCTGTGGAGGCCGAACCCTTCGAAGTAGCTGGAACGGCCGATCCCCTGGTAGTTCAGATTATGAATCGTGTAGACCGAGCGCGCGTTCCTGAACTGATCGCTGCCGCGGAGACCGGAGTGGAGGTAGACCGGAAGGAGCGCGGTGTGCCAGTCGTGCGCGTGAACGACGTCGGGAGCGATGCCGAGCAACTCGCAGCCGCGGATGACCGCCCGGCAGAAGAATGTGAAGCGGTCGATGCCGTCGTCATGACCGTCGAAACGCGCGGAGTAGATATGCGGGCGGTGGAAGTAGTAGTCGTTTCCGACCAGGAGGAGAGGGATCTCCGTTCCCGGAAGCGTCGTGCGCAGATACCTCGTCTCCACGGCCCAATTCGCCCACGATACGTACGTGGCCGGCAGAACTTCTTCCGGCTCGATGTCGTTGTCCGCAAACCACTCCCGAGCCTGGCGGTAGTACGGCATGAAGATGGTGACGTCGTGCCCGAGCCGGGCCAGCGCTTTCGGCAGCGAGCCGCAGACGTCTCCCAGCCCGCCGGTCTTGGCGATGGGCGAGACCTCGGCGGTTGCGAAGAGGATGTTCATTACGAAATCCCGAGGGCCGCGTAACCGACGACGTGCGAATAGTCGCCATTGACGTCGCCGCTCGTGGCGTGCTTGATCAGCCTTGCGTGTTTCGCGCCGAGTTGCTTCGCGGCGATCAGCATCGTCGTCGCCGGGATGAAGCCGCACATCGAGATATCGGATTCTTCGACGACGCGCCACAGCCCGCGCGGATCGAGCTTCAGGATCTCGTCGATGGCCAGCTGATCCTTCCGTAACGTCGTCTTCTGGTCCTCGTAGTGGTTGAGGTCGGAACTGGCAAGGATGCCAACCGGTTCACCCGCGGCAGCGACGACGCCGGCGATGGCGCTGCCGATCTCCTCGCAGTAGTCGTACCGATTCGCGCCGAGACAGATCGGAACGAAGGTGAAATCACTCTCGAGTTGCTGCAGAAACGGGAGCTGCACCTCGAGCGAATGCTCGCGGGCATGCGCGCGCTCGTCATCGGCGAGGAGGTGCGATTTCTCCATCAGAGCATCGGCCAGCGGCGTGTCGATGGGCACGCTGCCCAGAGGCGTGCGCCAGTCGCCCTCCCGATTGATCGCGGCGAAATGTCCGAAGCCGGTATGGTTGGGGCAGAGGATGATGAAGCGCCGCGGCAGATCGGCCATCGCGTAGAAGGCGGCGGCCACGTGGCCGCTGTACATCAGCCCGGCGTGCGGAACGACCGCGCCGATGAATCGTTCGATCGCCTCCGGCTCCGGATTTTCCGCGAGGCATGCCGCCACCTGCGCGGTCAGACGCTCCGGTGTCCCCTCGTAGAACGTGCCGGCGACGGCAGGGGGGCGGGTGACCATCTGCTAACGTTATCGCATCCCCGGCCACCGCAGGCCCACTCCTTGCCTTTATAGTTGAGGCATGGCTGAAATCCGCCGCGAGGGCGAACGCCGCGCGAAGTTCAAGACGACGCTCACGCGCGCGCGGACGATCGTCTGGTCGTGGTTGACCGATCCGGCGGTCCTGCTCTACCGGCGTGAGGCGCACGGCCGGAAGCGGGCACGCGTCGCCACCGTCGAGTTCTTCCTGTTCCTCCGGGAGGTGGCGCGCGAGTTCTATTACGTCGAAGGAACGTCCCGCGCTTCGGCGCTTGCGTACACGACCCTGCTCTCGCTCATTCCTCTACTGGCCGCGTTCACCCAGGTGTTGCAGCACTACTTTCGCAATCTCTTTCCGAACTCCCAGGCGGAAATCGACGCCATCCTGAACAACATCATCCCGTACCAGTCGCCGAAGATCTCGTACTACATCTCCCAATTCCTGGAGAGTGCCCAGACGGCGTCGGCCTTCGGTGTGATCCTCTTCATCGTCATCGCCTTCCGGCTGTTCCTGGCCGTGGAAAGCACAGTGAATCAGATCTGGAAGGTGCGAAGCGAGCGCGGTTACCGGCCGAAGATCATGGCCTTCACGATGCTTTTCTTCTGGGGCCCGGTGTTGATGGGCATTTCCTTCACCACCACCAACACGCTCGAAAAGAACCGCTACCTCCAGGTCCTGTTCAAGCAGGACATCATTTTTCGCATCGTTCCGATCGCGGTGCTGTTCATCGCCTTCACCATGCTGTTCTGGCTCGTGCCGTCGACGCGGGTTCGCTTCAGTTCCGCGGCGATCGGTGCTCTCGTGACGACTTCGCTCTTTTCGCTCGTCCGCTTCGGGTTCGGGATCTACGCCGACTTCCTCTTCCACGGCCGCTTCAACGTGATCTACGGCGCCCTCGGCCTGGCGATCATCTTCCTGATCGCGATCCAGATCCTGTGGGTGGTGATCCTGCTGGGCGTGGAGATCAGCTACGTCTACCAGAACCTCTACGGCATCCTGCGCGCCACCGAGCAGCAGGTACAGGACGAGCCGCGCTTCGACGTCTACTTCGGACTTCGGGCGCTGATCGAGATCGCCCGCCGCTTCGATCGCCGCGAGGAGGCGCCTTCGTCTTACCGCCTGGCGGAACAGTTTGGAACGACCGATGCGCAGATGCTGCGCGTGCTCCGCAAGCTCGAGGATGCCCAGCTCGTGAAAGAGGTCGGCGGCGACTGGGCCGGCTTTACCCCCGGCTGCGATCCCAACCGGATCACGATCGAAGAGGTCGTGGTCCAGATGGAAGGGTTGTGCCGCGACGTCCCCGAGATTCACATGGACGATCAGGAACGCTCCGTGATCAGCGAGCTATTCGGCCGTATTGGCGTCTGCATGAACAACGCGCTCGAACACCAGTCCATCGGCCAGCTCGTTCGCCAGATGTACGGGGAACGGCCGAGTTAACTGCGGCTACGCCGCGTTGTCGGTTATCGGTTGTCGGTTGCGCCCACGCGGAAACAACTGAGAACCGACAACCGACAACGCGAAGCCGACGTCAACGCCGGAGTCGCCTCATCGTCTCGTAGGCCACGGTCGTCGTCGTCACCCAGACGGTTCCTGCTGTGACTCCGGCGAGGACGTCGGATATCCAGTGAACGCCGAGGTACACCCGGGAAAGGGACACGGCGGCGACCAGCGTGTAGAGGAACGCGATCGCGGCCGCACGGGCCGGCCAGCTCCTGATTGCGCGGAAGGCGAGGTACGCCAGAGCACCGTACGCGACGGCGGACCCCATGGCATGACCGCTTGGAAACGAATAGCCGTTCGCGCGGAGGAGCATCTCCGCGGCGGCGGGGCGGGCCCGGGCGAAGTAGCGCTTCAACTCGAGCTCGAGCAGCCATCCGCCGCCGAAAGTGACGGCGAGATAGATCAGCCATCGCCAGCGATGCCGGAAGGCCAGGATGATGCCGACGATGGCTATCTCGACGTCGAGGCCGGCCGGTGAGCCGATGTACGTCATCGAGGTGAAGAAGAGTGTCGCTCCGGAACTTCGTTCACCGATGGCCCAGTCGTGGATCCGCGCGTCCGTCTGTTGGAGGGCGACGTTCTTCGCGTGAACTCGCTCCGCCAGATCGGTGAACCCGTCGCCTGCCCACGCCGTCAGCAACCCGCCGGCGATGAGGATGGCCAGCACCGGCAGGTATCGACGGTACCGCTCGCGGGTCGTGGAGACGAAGTGGTTCACACGCGCGCCGCGTCCGATGAGCCGCGCCAGCACTTGCCCAAGGTGCCTGATCGCCGGCAGCGTGGCATAGACGACGGCCCAGAGAATCAGGAAGGTGAGGATGAAGGCGAAGAACAGCATGTTGCGTTCGGATCAGCAGGGATGGTGCCGAAAAGGGTTATCGGTTGTCGGTTGGTTGTTGGTTGGTTATCGGTTATCGGTTCACCGAGCACGGCGCAGATGGGAATATCGGTACCAGTCCGTGCCTCATTTGCCGTAGACAACCGACAACCGACAACCGACAACCGACAACCGACAACCGACAACGCCGAAGGCCTTTAGAACCCTCCCGACATGTACTTCCACTGCACGATCTTCTCGTTGATCTCGCGCAGGCGGCGGCTGATCATGCGGCAGAGAAGGTTGAGGAACTGCAGCGACGCATGCGGGTCCATCGACAGGATCTCGTTCAGCGTGGCCCGGTCGATCGACAGCACCGTGGCGTCTCCGTCGTGCGCTTTGGCATCGGCGGAACGGGCCTTGTCGTCGATCAGGGCCATCTCGCCGAAGAAGTCGCCGCGGTCGAGCACGGCCAGCGCTTCCTCGCCGACGCCGGGGATGAATTTCGAGATGCGCACGCGGCCGTCGAGCACGATGTAGAGCTTGTCCCCTTTCTCCCCCTCGCGAAAGACCGTCGACCCTTCGCGGAAGCGCTCTTCGCTCGAGAACGTCGCCAGCAGCTTCATTTCACCGGCGGAGAGGCCGCGCTCTTTGAAGAGATCGACCTTGTCCTCCGACTTGACGGTAACCTCCTGCGTTTCGCGCGTTCCCTCGACCCGTTTGCGGCCTTGCCCCTTCTTGGCGTCCTCCTGGAAGAAGAGCTTGAGCTGTTCGTTGGCATCGCGCACTTTCTCGGTGAGCGAGCGCCAGAAGGCCCAGTGCAGACCGACTGCAAGCTGCTTGTCTTCGTCCATGAGCTGGTCGAGGGCGCTGAACGAGAAGACGTAGCAACTCGAAGGGACGACGGCCATGGCGTCGCTCGATCGATGCGTCCGGTCGATGAAGTTCATCTCGCCGAAGATACGTGCCGGCGGTGAGCGATCCGAGGATCTGCGGTCCGAAGGGCGTCTCTTTCCGGATCTCGATACGGCCGGTCCTTGACCACATAGAAGTCCATGGACCGGTCTTCTTCCTTGAACACATGCCCACCCTCGGCCAACTGCTCGACGCGCGCGAATTTCGAGAGGCGGATGACCTGCTCGTCCTTGATGTGCTGGAAGACCGTCCAGCGCACGCAGCTCGGCGGCCATGGTGATGAGGTTGTCGCGCGTCTCGGCATCGCGCGTGACCTTCTCGATGATGTCGCGCAACCCCTTCTTCGATTCGACCTTGAAGAGGTTGTCTTTTCGAAGCTCGAGCCGTTCGGTGCAGAGCTGAAGCTGCTCGACGCGCTTCTTGATCCGGGCGTTGAGGTCCTTCGATTCGATGTTCTCGATGCGCTTGAGGGTGTTGATCATCCGCCGCACCGGCTCGGTGCCCTCGCCCTTCTGGTCGGTCGAGAGGAGAAAGGCATCGACGAAGTCGTCCAGGGCGCGGTCGAAGTTGCGCAGCTCGAACTCGACGCGGCCCGCGATCTCGGCCAGCCCTCGGTCGAAGGGGTTGAGCTTGCGCGCCTTCCCGATCTCGTCGTGCGCGGCATCCCACTCGCCCTGCGAGTAGTGAAGCCGGCCGAGGATCTCGTAGGGGCGGTAGTTGTTCGGCGTCTTCAGCTTGGCGATCTCGAGCAGCTCGATGGCCTTCGAGGTCTGATCCTTGGCCATGTAGTACTGGGCCAGGCCGACATACTGGGACGCATCGACCTCGTCGCGGGCGCGCTGGGCATCGACGTCCTGCCGCACCGTCTCATACCGAGTTGCCTCGGCCTGTTGTTTGAGGTCGCGGGTGCGGGCGAGGTTGATGTGCACGGCCACCGAGCCCGGCTTCAGCTTTTCGGCCATCTCGTAGAGGTGGATGGCCTCGTCATACATCCCCTGGTCCGCGTAGCGCCTGGCCAGCGTCACCAGGTCATCGGCATCGATGGGGATGCTCGACTCCGCGGCGACCGTGCGGAAGCGCGTGCGAGCTGGAGTAGCGACCGGGGTTTCGGCCATGGCGAGCGAATATTATGGCCGAATGCTTCGGGCCGCCGCATTGGCGTTGATTCTGGCCGTGCCGCAGTTCCAACCTGCGCTGCCCGGCTACGACTTTTCCTTCCCGCGCGATCACGGCTCGCACGACGAGTACAAGACCGAGTGGTGGTACTACACCGGACACCTGGAGACGGACGACGGGAAGCGTTACGGCTTCGAGCTGACCTTCTTCCGCGTCGGCGTCGTGCCGCCCGGAGAAGCCCCGAAGACACGCTGGGATCTGCGGAACCTGTCGCTCGCGCACTTCGCGATCACGGACGTGGCATCGAACGACTTCCGCTACTACGAGAAACTCAACCGCACATCGCCATTCACGGCCGGAGCCGCGGCAGGAACGCTCGACGTCTTCAACGAAGGCTGGCGCGCCGTAACCCTCGCCGACGGCTCATGGCGCATCGCGGCCTACGCCGGAAAGGACGCCATCGATCTCGTGATGACGTCGCGCAAGGCGCCGGCCATCCACGGAGAGAACGGCGTGAGCATCAAGGCGGAAGGAGCCGGATACGCCACGCACTACTACTCCATGTCGCGCCTGGAGCTGCGCGGCCGCGTGAACGGCGCCAACTGCCACGGCCAGGCCTGGATGGACCACGAGTTCGGCAGCTCCGCGTTGCGCGAGAGCCAGCAAGGCTGGGACTGGTTTTCCGTCCAGCTCGACAACGACGCCGAGCTGATGCTCTACCAGATCCGCCGCAAGGACGGCACTCCCGACACCCCGTCGTCCGGCTCCCTGATCAGCAGCGAGGGCAACGTCATCCACCTCCGCCGCGACCAGATGGTGATCACCCCCCTCGGCAAATGGCACTCGACGAAATCCGGCGCGACCTATCCGATGGCCTGGCGCATCGCCATCCCCTCCTTCGGAATCGCCCTCGTCCTGCAACCAGTGATGAAAGACCAGGAACTCGTCACCCGCAGCTCAACGCGTGTGACGTATTGGGAAGGGGCGGTGGATGTGGCAGGGTCGTTCGGGAATGTGGCGGTGAATGGGAGGGGGTACGTGGAGATGACGGGGTATGAGAGGGCGTTTCGGGCGCCATGATCTGAGGAGATTGCTTTTCCTCGGAGATTGCTTTTCCTCGACAAAATCTACCGTTCGTAGATCGCTAAGACGTTCATATCGGGTTCTGATTTTAGGGTTCCGACTAGTCGAATGCCGTGCTTGTAACCGCGCTTGATCAGGTTGTACGCGAAGTCACCGGTGGGATATTGGCCGCGCGGTGACACGTGAAGGTGAAGGGTCGTCCCGTCCGTGTCGATCGGCAGGCGGTAATCAATCCAGCGGATTCGGCCACGGTCCTTAGTGGCAGCAGCTTCCACGGCGAGCATCGCAGCCGTCGGATTGAAATTATCTTCGAACCAGGACCAGTATTTCTTGCGCTCCGAAACCAGATCGGCCTCGGATTTACCAACCTGAGGGTAGTCAGGAGGCTTCTCATCTTTCTTTCCAAACTTCAACGTGCTGTATATCTGGACGATTTCGCCGCTTTCGAATTCGGCCGCGGTCGGGACGAGCTGGGTCTTCGGCATGCCTAGAATGTCAGCTTGAATCGCGTCCGGTAACGAAAGGAATATGAGCGGCCTCGGCGTCTCGCTAATCCACTGCGGATCGGTCCATTTTGGCGCGCGAACGTCTTGTGAAAAGAAGAACCGATCCTGATATCGAAGAAGGTATTGAACGATCAAGTCCTGCAACTGCCTTTCGGCATTCTGCACAGGGGTGACGTTCAGAGTTACCGTCTTGCCTTCTTTCGATGTGGTGGTTGCGCCCCCTTTCGCCTTGGCTTTCGCCTCCGCTTTAAGGTCGAAAATGGCTGCGAGAAACTGAGGCAAGCCGATGCCGACGCCAGCCTCGATGCCCAATTCTGCCTTAAGCTCTTGGATACGTTCTTCGCTCGCGGCGTACGTCACCTGATTCGTCGTTGACGTTGGTCGGACGATGGCGTCATGGAAACGAGCTATCGAGACGGAATCGCTGAACAGCGGTGCGTCTTCAAGCCAACGTAGTTGATGCAGCCGACGAGCGGCCTCGGTGTTGTCTGCGTTTTCCATGGCGTGATCGTACCAGAGCGCGTGTCCGCATCAGCTGATCTCTACGGCTCGTAGACTAGCCGGGTGCCGAGGCTGGACGCGGTCCAAGCGGATTGCCGCGATGCGCGTGCGGTTCAGGACAGAACGTCCTGAAGTCGCAGGCGACACAAGTTGTCTCCCCGCCACACGCAGACCAATTCGCCACGATGTCCCCTGTATTGAACTCACGCACCGCAGATGATTCGATGCGCTCGACGACGCCATCGATTGCGTGAACTGCTGCGTCAACGTCAGTACGCGACACGTTGATGATTCGGACCGCGCGGTTTAAGCGAAAGTCGAAGGTGAGTTCCGGCAGTTCCGCTCCGCTTCGCCACCGATGAATCGCGTACCAGTCTGCCGATCCAACGGGCGGAGCCACGTCAGCGGTCCCCGCTTCGAGCTCTTCCTTGAATACCGTCAATTCGGTCGCCGACGGCGCGAGTTCATCGACGTAAACGATAACGCCTGCTCCGATTGGGTTGGCAGTGGCGGATTGTTCGCGCAGCCACGCATACGTCTGCACCTGCCACTGCTGGTTTACCCAGAAGCTATCAGCGCTGCTCGGTCTGCGACTGGCTTTGTAGTCAACGATGATGTCGAAAACGCCAGCGCGATTAGGGAGATGGCCTTGCAACATTCTCACGAGCGGGTTTGTGGTTTCGCGGTCGAGTTGAACGCTCGAGATGACATCAACGATCCCCGTCAGTTCGTACCGGTCGCCTCGCGCAACGCGACCCGCGATTTCGGGCATGGCCCGCGTTCCTGAAATGCGCTCTTCGGCGGCGGTGATCAGAGGAAAAAGGTGCGGTCCCAACTCATTGATTGCGGACGTAACGCGGCGGTAGACCGCTTCGCGCGCATCTCGGTTGCGCGGGCGTTTGCCTGATGCAGCTAGTCGAGCCTCTACTCGGTCCCCGATGACTCCGATGTCATTCTCCGCTCGTTGGGGGAGGGGGTTTGGAGCGGGAAATGGAGTGGGATTGCTGGGCCAAGGAAATGGGAAATGCCGCTCGCGCCATAGCCGATAGGCGTCCTCCAGCGCACCATGCACGAATTCACCCGTCCAGATTTGAACAGGACGCGACGGCGGCAGGGAGCTACCGCTGTAGTACCGATACTGAAGGCCGCAGGTTTGAAAAGCCAGGATATCGCCCGTCAGGCTGTACGACGGCACTTCGAAAGGCAATTCTCGAGCAGGTAAGAGCATGTTTATAGGTAGGCAACCGTGCCAGCGAACATATCAGATCGAAACGCGGCTGTTGGGACGAAGTCGATCGCCCGTACTCCGCTGCGGTGGTCGCCCATACCGATGGCAGGTATCGGGTTGGGTTGGCGGAGGAGGTTGATGTGACCGACGAGGAGAAGAACGTTTTGCGGACGGCTGGCCGCGACGAAGTAGAGGCGGCGCAGATCATCCCACGCGCGGTCGACCGCGGCTCGGCCGCTGCGCATGGGGCCGACCGGGGAAAAGTCGGCAACGTCATCTTCGCGCACGTGGACGGTGTCACCCTCTCGCGGATACCTGGTCCCCGCTTGCGCGGCATGCGCAGTTCGGTAGTCGGACCCTATGTCGAGAACGACGAGCGGAAATTCAAGTCCCTTCGCTTGGTGGACCGTCATGAGTGGAAACCGGTCGCGCGGCACGTCCGGCATGATCTCCTCATCGACGTCGACAATCTCGTCGGCGATCGCTTCGAAAACCATGCGGATGGCGTTCTGAACGGACTCTCGATCTCGCTGCGTGTCATGAAGAATTACGCCTCTGTACGTTGACGCCTGTGCTGCCTCGGAAATCGTCCTCGTGACAGCTTCGAGATAAACCTGACCCTCCGGATCATGCTGAAAGTCTGGCAGCCAAGTTACGAGTGAGAACATGAGTTCCAGCAGAGGCCACTCTCGCGGCCACGCGCTCATGCTGCGTGGATTACGCCGCATCCAGTCGCTTACGAATTGATCAAGCCGCCCGGGAGCAGGATCGGACGCCCTAAACTGTGTAGCGGCGTTTCTCCACTGCAGCATCGTGTTCCGGTGAACCGGGCTGATCGTCGCAATCCCGTTCAGAATTGCAGCGTCTGGATCGATACATTCGAGCGCGAGACCGAGCAACCGCTGCACACTGATGTGATCTTTCAAGCTACGGCCGCGCGGGTTGAAGACACGGATTCCGAGTGATTCGAATTCTTGCCGGATAGTTAGCGGTAACCGGTCGCGGGGCTGAGCTGCCGATGTCCTTTCACGAACGGAACGAGAGAGGAACACCGCATCACCAAAATCGCCTCCCTCAGAGCGGCGAATGACATACTCGCGATCCTGAGTCACGATCCGACGGCCGTCTCCGCGAAAAATGTCGCTCAGAAAAGTTGAGAGGTCGATTGCAAGCTGCTGAATGTTGTTGCGAAACATTCCGAGTACAGGAACGTTCCATTCAACGTTGGTCGATCGAGAGCCGGAAGGCAAGAGACGTGGTTTGTTTTCAACGCGCGCGGCGAGATATGTCTCATCCAACGTCGCGAAGTTGTTGCAGAAGTCGACGATTCGTTGCGATGAGCGATAGTTACGAAACAGGTTGACGCGTCGCGGCTGCCACTCCGCGCCAAGCGTGCTGACGATGCGCGTTTCAAAATTTGCGAACAACTCTACGGTTGCGCCGCGAAACCGATAGATCGATTGGTCATCGTCACCTACCACCGTCAAGCTGGCCCCGGTGCGGCGGCAGAACTCAAAGTAAATCTGTTCCTGAAGGAAATTCGTATCCTGGAACTCGTCGACAAGAATTGCACGAACCACATTAGTGATCCGTTCGAGTTGGCCAGCGCGAACTCGATCGTGAAGCAGAACCTCCAATCGAGCGAAATCGGCGTAGTGGTTTTCAGCTAACGCGCGAAAGTAATCCTGAGCCGCATCGACGAGCACGGCTGAGCCAGCGTCGCGCCCTGAATACGTTTCGAGATCAACGCCGTCATGCCGTGCTCTTTCGATAAACGCAACGACTGCGGCCAATTTGTCGGCGAAAGCGTTTGCGAAAGGAAATCGTGGGGTTAGGCGTTTCAGTAACGCGGCTAGGTTCGTATCCCGAAACCGCCCGTTCGCCCACAACGAATGCTGCCGTGCAAGTCCTCGAACCAAGAACCCCTCGACGGTTGCGGGAAGAATCTCGCCGGGCAGACGACAGTCGGTAATAAAGCCTTCCGCGAGAGCGTCGAGCGTACCCACTTTGACACTATTCACGTCCACTTGTTCGAGCCATTGAAGCCGCGCTGTTTCACCTGCGGCGCGTGCAGAATCCATCGCCGTGCGAACTGCTTGATATCCCCAAGACAGAATGCGTGACCGCAGTTCTGTGGCTGCCTTTCGTGTGAACGTTGTGGCAATAACCGCTTCGGCCGGGAGACCGTCGACAAGTATCAGTTTCAACGCGCGGAGTGCAAGGACCGTGGTTTTCCCGGTCCCCGGACCGGCGACGATGAAAATTGGCGTTGCCGCCTCGGCGATAACCGCCGCGTGCTGTTCGTCGTTCAGCCAAGCGTGGCGAAAACGCTCAACGGTTCGGACGGCGCGGACGAATTCTTCTTCTGAAAGCAAAGGACTAGGTGCCTCGCAACGATCGATAAAGTTGATACGTATTGTGAGCGCCGCGCCGCTTGTTGCGGTTGTAGCCTCGAAAAATGACGATGTCGATACCGAGATCACAGCATACCGAACATCCGCACAACAGCCATGGCTTCGCTTCCAGCGTTCGCCGGTACTTCGTATACAGGCTCTCACCCTGTTCATCCCCGCGTGAAAGCAGTTCGTCGTACTTCCGGACAGCACTCAACGCATGATCAATCGTCACGTTGCCCAGCGCGAATTCGTGCAGCGAATCAAGAGAAGACTTTTCGAGCCGTTGCAGTTCGACCTCAGAGATGCCGGAAGTTTCGAGCCGCTTGCGTGTTCGCGCGTCGGACATCATCGGTACTCGAATCGCGGCGTACCAATCGCCGTCCGCACCGAGGTAGTTCTGATCAGAGCGAAGCCAAGCCTTTCGGAAGTAAGTCGCACTGTCGAAACTGAACACGCCGCATTCTCTGAAGGCGCGCTGAAGCTTCGGACGAAAGACGCCGAAGAGATGAAGGCGGACATTCCTATCCTGCTTCCGCAGCGATGCACGCGCCTTTGAGGTCGCGCGAACTATCTCTTCGATCTCGCTATCGGACCTTGGCACCAAGCCACCGAGCGCGATGAAGGAATACCCCATCTCCACGTACTCTGGAAGTTGCCTGGCGTAATCTCGCGCACTAAGACCCTGAATGATTCCTACGGGAGTAAACGTGCATTTTCGCCGCGACCAGACATCCATAAAGTCGCGAGCGTTCGTGTGAGTCGTTCGCACACGTCGCCGCTTCGCGGAGTCCGAGAGTGCTTCTGGACCATTCGGCCCGTCGATGAACGGTAGTGGAATGTGGTCGACGCTCGCGCCGAGGTCGAATCCATACAGGTGGTAGAGCGAAACCGCTTGCTCGGTCGTAATCGTCGGTTCAGGTTCCGACGAGTACGAGAACGCTCCGCAGTCCCCGAATGCCCATTGGTCGTCCCGTAGGCCATACTTCAGTCGGATCGATTGCGGCGCGAGAGATTCAACATCGGTGGGCTCGAACCTCCGCAGGATTCCTTTAGTCCCTTGGTTCTGCGCAAGGCTCACCAGGACGCCGTCGCACATGCGCCGCGGCTGCATGATCTTGATGCAGTGCTCCTCATTTCGCGTCGCGCGATCAGGTGAAGAGAATCGGTCCGTTCGGAAGTCGAAATCAACGTCAAGTAAGTCATCCCAATCTGGAAGGAAATACATTGGCGCACGTGCTCGGGGAGATTGCATTTCTCCACGAACGGTCGTTGGGGAAAACCCACGCAGGCACTCGGAAAGTGCGTGCAGTTTCATGCCGATTGGTCCCTCAGGCACGGTCGTCTTTAAGCGAGCGGTGGCGGCGAAGTCGATCGCCGGTAGGTAGTCCTTCCCGAGGAGCAATGTGGCGGACGAATGCGCTTCAGACCATTTCAGCAACGTGTCGGTACACGCACGGCGGAGTTCAACGGCGCGCTTTTCATCCATTCGACGATCGTAGTTATCGATCTGAGTCAATCCACCGATGAGACCGTATTGAGCGGAAAGCACCGCGATCGATAATTTCCCCGGCCAACCGCGTTCGCGGATGTACGAGTTCAAGACTCGGTAGTAGGGGCCGTCGTACCGCGCGAGCGCGGGAAGTGGATCGCGGTGATCCACTTTCATGGAAGAGCAAGAAAGTACTAGAAGGTGGCGATCCATCTGGCGGTTGGGCGGGTAACGCTATCCGTTTTTTAGCTATCTAGCCAGTCCGAAGTTTCTTCGAGCACAGAAAGACGCCGGATCGGAGGAAGAGAAGGCGTGATGCAGCCCACGCTGCCGAGGATCTGCCCGTGTCGATCGATTCGACGGTTATCGGTATTTCTCGCCCTCGTGTCACACCTATTTTCTGAATGCAAGTCTTGGTGGAGGCGTGCCGCCAGCCTCGTAGAAATGGAGTGATGAAGAGCGAGATGGACTGGGCCAGTGCGAGTGGATGACTGGTTCGTACAAGCGTGCACGTTCTATACGCTTGCCCTTCGCAGCCACCGAATCTCCGTCACCAGCTGATCCCTCTCACTCTTCCCCTTCTGAACACACGCCACGTTCGACTGCAGCTCTCGCCGATTGTCAGCCAAGATCTCTTTCGACGTCAGAACGAGGATCGGGATGCGGGCGGTGGAGGGGTGGTCCTTCAGCAGACCGGCGACTTCGAAGCCGCTCATGCCGGGCATCATCAGGTCGAGGATGATGACGTCGGGGGCGTTTGCTTTTGCGGCGGCGAGGCCGGTTTCGCCGTTGAAGGCGCTCTCGATCGTGTAGCCGAGGTGGGTCAGCTCTTCGTGGAGGAGCTCGTGGAGGGACGTGTCGTCGTCGATCAGCAGGAGGCGGATCTTTGACTGATCGGCGCCCGTCAGTTGAGGGACGCGGTCGAGCAGGCGATCGCGGTGGACCGGTTTGACGAAGGTCGAGACCGACAGTGCTGCTGGATGGAAACGGAGCGACCAAAAGGGGCGGGAGGGCGTGATGGAAGAAGTGCGTCGTTCGCCTCGCGCGAGTGAGGAACGGGAGGGGCTGAAGCGGTTGGTCTTGAAAGGTCGTGCAAGTGCGCGGAAGATCGGGCGAGCGCGAGAGTCGATGCCGACGGGTGCGTTCGGGATACGCGCGAACACGATTAGCGGATCACGTGGCGAGTCACTCGGATCACGCGGTGAGCCGTCCGGCGTGCACGCTGAATCGACACGATCGCGGGCGCGAGTGACGCATTTCAGTTCCAACGCCGGCCATGCAAGGAACGGGAACGGCCAAAACTGTAAGTCGCGGCGGACCTCGGGAGTCCAATGTTTGACTCCACGAGTCTAATCTTTGACTCCGCGAGTCTAATCTTTGACTCCACGAGTCTAATCTTTGACTCCACGAGTCTAATCTTTGACTCCACGAGTCTAATCTTTGACTCCACGAGTCTAATCTTTGACTCCACGAGTCTAATCTTTGACTCCGCGAGTCCAATCTTTGACTCCACGAGTCTAATCTTTGACTCCGCGAGTCTAATCTTTGACTCCACGAGTCTAATCTTTGACTCCACGAGTCTAATCTTTGACTCCACGAGTCTAATCTTTGACTCCACGAGTCCAATCGTGGACTCCGGGGGTGCGCCGCATCTGCCGGAATTGGTGGTAAGCCAGCCGTATTTCTCACTGCGAACGAAAGCGACCACCCGATGGATGGCCGTAAGTGCCTGATTTCATTGCCTGAGCGCGGGATTTGAACGCGCTGCTCTGGGTGATGAGATCAGGTACGCGTTCTAAACGCTCGATCTTCGCAGCCGCCGAATCTCCGCCACCAGCTGGTCCCGCGCACTCTTCCCCTTCTGAACACACGCGGCCACCTTCGACTGGAGCTCCCGCCGGTCGTCGGCGGAGATCTCCTTCGAGGTCAGGACGAGGATCGGGATGCGGGCGGTGGAGGGGTGGTCCTTGAGCAGGCCGGCGACTTCGAAGCCGCTCATGCCGGGCATCATCAGGTCGAGGATGATGACATCCGGGGCGTTCGCTTTGGCGGCGGCGAAGCCGGCTTCGCCGTTGAAGGCGCTCTCGATCGTGTAGCCGAGGTGAGTCAGCTCTTCGTCGAGGAGCTCGTGGACGGACGTGTCGTCGTCGATCAGCAGGAGGCGGATCTTTGATTGATCGGTGGTGGTCAGTTGGCGGACGCGGTCGAGCAGGCGGTCGCGGTCGACCGGCTTGACGAAATAGTCGTCGGCGCCGAGGGCTACGCCGAGGTCGCGCTCGTCGACGCGGGAGATGATCACCACCGGGATGTCGCGCGTCGCGGCGTTGCTCTTCAAGGTCTTCAGGACCTCCCAGCCGTCGACGCCGGGGAGGACGAGATCGAGCGTGATGGCGATTGGGCGGGCCTCGTTGGCCAGGCGGATGGCCTCCTCGCCGTGGCGGGCGCGAACGGAGAGGTAGCCGGCGGAGCTGAGGGCGGTGGAGATCAGCTCGTAGGCGTGCGCATCGTCCTCGACCACCAGCACGCGTTCCTGGCGCTGCTCGGCGGGCACCAGCTCCGGGATGCGGCTCACCACCGCTGCGCGGGAATGCACCGGCAGCGTGAAGGAGAAGGTGCTTCCGCTTCCCGGCGCGCTGTCGACGCGCACCCAGCCGCCCTGGAGCTGCACGAACTTTTTGACCAGTGCCAGCCCCAGGCCGGTGCCGCCGAACTCGCGGCGGGCGGTGCCGTCGATCTGACGGAACTCTTCGAAGATGACGTCGTGATTCTTCGGATCGATCCCGATGCCCTGATCGCGCACGGAGATGGTGATCGTGCCGTCGTCCGGACCGTCACCGAGGTGCATGGCCGTGATCTCGATCGGCGATTCCGGCGGAGAGAACTTCATGGCGTTCGACAGCAGGTTGTAGAGGATCTGCTTGAACTTGGCCAGGTCGGTCTCGATCGGAGGAAGGGGAGGATCGGCCTGGATGACGAACGACGGCATCTTCGTTTGTCCCATCCCGCGCATGACGATACAGACGCTTTCGATGACCGGGCGGACCTCGAAACGCTCGGCGTAGACCTCCATCTTGCCGGCCTCGATCTTCGAAAGATCGAGGATGTCGTTGATGATGCCGAGGAGGTGCTGGCCGGAGGTCAGGATGTGCCGGAGAAAGCCGATGTGTTTCGGATCGAGCGTGTCGCCAAGCCGCTCGATCAGGATCTCGGAGAACCCGATGATGGAGTTCATCGGCGTCCGCAGCTCGTGGCTCATGTTCGCCAGGAACTGGCTCTTGAGCCGGTCGGCATCCTGGATGCGCCGGCTCGCTTCCTCCAGCTCGTTGCCTCGCCGCTGCAGCTCCTCGGTGAGACGGGTCAGCTCGGCCAGCTCGCGCGCCTGCTCCGTCTCCAGCTCGCGGATGAGCAATCGCTTCTGCTGCAGGTTGGCGATGCCGGCCAGGAAGAAGAACGACGCTCCGAACAGAAACAGCATGCGCACGAGAGCGAGGACCATCACCGCATTGACGAACGCGGCCTGCCCCATCGCCACCAGCACGGCGATGTACGCAATCGTGTTCGCGAGGCTGACGAGATACGACGCCTTCTTGCCGACGGCGAAGGCGGCCGGGGCGGCGGTGGCGAGATACCAGATGAACCACGGACTGTCCGCGCCTCCCGACGCATAGACGCAGAGGGTCACCAGGAAGATATCGATGCCGATCCAGATCGGGTTGAGGATCCGGCGGTCAATACCGCGGCGGAAGAGCGCGTACATCACGGCAGCGCATGCGAACGAGATCAGCCAGACGGCGATCCCGGCCCGCATGTTGAGAACGAAGACACCGAGCGCGTGGCCGGCCAGAGCGGTCAGGAACGCCGCCGTGGAGACGAGCGGATGGCTCTTCTGCACAGCGAGATCGAAGCGAAGAACGCTCTCGCGATCGGATGGCATGGGGATGGAGAAGTGTACGCCCGGAACTACTTCGTTGGGCGCAGCACGGCCTGCGAAGGCGGTGTCTGATCCAGCGTGACGCCGTCGAGCGTGATTCCAAGGAAGGCGATGCACATCTCGTCCGTGGTCTGTTCGCCCCAGGAAACGGCCTTGGGCGGGACATTCGGATTGCGCCAGTTGCCTTCCGAATTATCATAACTGGCTTCGAGGGAGAGCTTCGTTCCGTAGGGAATCGTCAGCGGCTCGCTGAACATGTACATGCCCTGCCAGTTGAAATCCCAATCATCGACATTGATAAGGCACTTCTGCTCGCCGCCCGGCATCGTCGCCATCACGTTCATCTTCCGCCCGAGGAGATGCATGTGCGGGGCGATGAGGTAGAGATGCACCGGCCAGCCTGCCGTGGCCGACGCGGTCACTTTGTAAGCCGGGTCGTTGGGCGGAATGGTGAAGTCCTGGTTGATCAGCGGCAGGATGTAGACGAGTTGCTGCGGCTTCTTCTTCGCGAAGTAGATGCCGATCTGGGTCTGATCGGGAATCGTCTTGATGCCCTGCGGGTGATAGTGAACCTGCAGCACGACCCGGGACTGCGCCGGCAGCGACAAGGCCACGTTCTCCGGCAACATCGACGGACGCGCTCCCGGCGCCCAGCCGCCCAGCGTTGCCGCGCCGAGGGTCGAAATCGTGAAACCGGGGCCGCCGAAGCATGTGTATCCCGCTCCGGCAGCGTCGTCGTCCAGCTTCTGCGAGGCGCCGGTGGTGTCGACGTAGGCGATGACGTGGTGAACCGTCTGGCGGTCGCCGGGTTTGATGTCGATCGCCGAGACATACGTATCGTTCGGCAGTGCCGTCGGAATCGGGAAACAGCGATACGTGTCGCCTGTGACAGGCGGCGTATACGTCTCGGGATACGAAAGGACGAGATCGGGCTGCCCGAGAGTCCAGCCGCCGTCGAAGCTCTTCATGGGCGGCAGATCGGCAACGTTTCCTTCCGGTGCGCCGTTGTCGACCCACTTCGAGATCAGGTCGATCTCGTCCTGCGTGAGAACGCGCGCGTCGGTGAAGTCACCGCAGGCAGGCGTCGCTTTCCATGGCGGCATCTGCCGCGTCTGCGTCATGTACTTGATGGCGTCGGTGTGCTGGGCGGCGTCGGCGTACGTCATCAACGAGAACGGCGCGATGTCGCCGGGGTGATGACACGACTGGCAGCGGTCCTGAAAGACGCGGACGACTTCCTTGCTGAAGGTCGGCCCGCCCAGGACCGTTGGAGGTGGTGCGGGATGGATGACCGCACGCTGGCGCGCGGCGACGAACGCGAGAACGAAGGCTGAGGCGATAACGATCCGGCGCATGTTGAGGAGACGAAGATCATACGCCTTTGCGACGAACCGCCAGATTGATCACACCCGCGTCATAGGCGACCTTCCCATCGACGATGGTGAGAACGCTCGTGGTCGCCGGCAACGCATCAGCAGGCACATGGAAGATGTCCTGCGACAGGATGGCCAGATCTGCCAGCTTTCCGGCCGCGATGGTCCCCTTGTCGTCTTCCATCAACTCGACATAGGCCGCCCCGCGTGTATAGGCGTCGACCGCCTCTTCCCGCGTGATGGCCTCGGCGGTGTTGCCGGGGGCGGTCGTGGCCAGCATGATATTCAGCCCCGGGTTCATCGGACCGTCGGAGCCGATGGCGATGGGGATGCCGGCTTTGAGCAGCGACTTCACCGGCATGTAGGCGCCGGCGGGATAGGCAGCCCTGGCAACGACGTGCGTCGGGTTGATGACGACCACGACGCCGAGGTCCTTTGCCGCGGGGATGAGATCGGCCTGCAGGCCGTCGCCGTGCTCGATACGCAACCGTTTCTTGCGCCACTCCTCGGCCGGCCCGGCCGCGCGCATGGCGTCGAAGACCGCCGCCGCGGTCCGGTCGCCGGCAACATGGAGCAGCGTTTGTTCTTTCGAGTCGAAGGCTTCCTTCATGATGACCTTGAGCTCGTCAGGCGGGAAGTCGAGCCTGCCCACGTTCTCGCCGCCGCCGGGGTACGGCCGGCGAAGGGCCGCTCCCTTCTCGACCGGTGTGCCGTCGAGAATCCACTTCGTTCCGCTGATCATCGTCAACGGGCGCTCCTTGTCGGTCACGGGCAGGTCGCTACCCTCCGTCACGCGTCCGTTTTCCGTCATCGGAAAACGGATCATGCGGATGCGGATGGGCGCGGGGCCGTGTCGCTCCACCTTCTCGTAGCGTGTCAGCGACATGGGCGACATGTTCTGAATGGAGGTGATGCCGAAGGCCAGGGCCTGGTTGGAGTAGTTCTTCAACGAGTCGATGGCCTCGTCGTCAGAGACGGTATCGGCCAGGCGCCGCCAGGCGTTCCAGCCGGCGTACTCGAACATTTTCCCGGTGAGGTGTTTGTTGGCGTCGCGCTCATACCAGCCGCCCGGAGGATCGACGGCGTTCTCGCGAATGTGGAGCGCGTTCATGGCGGCGGTACTGAAGATCACGCCGTGGCCGGTCCACGACTCGAGCATCACTTTGCGATTTCCGGACGCTTTGTCGAGCATGCCGGCAGTGACGGAGGGGTCGGCGAGAAGCCTTGGGCCGATCGTGCCGTAGATCCAGGAATCGCCCGACGTTTCCTCGGTACCATTCACGATGCCGGCGATGGTCAGTGCCCACGTCGGGTCGGGGTCCAACGACAACGCCAAACCTTCCGGACGCGGTCCCTGATGCGTGTGCGCGTCGTTGAAGCCGGGAACGACCACCCGGCCTTCGGCGTCGATTCGCTTCGTGCCGTCACCGGCCAGCGCCAGGACCTCGGCGTTCGTCCCCACGGCGACGATGCGGTTGTCGCGGATCGCCACCGCCTCCGCCGACCGGTGTGCCGGGTCGGCCGTGAAGACCTTGGCGTGATGAATGATCAGGTCGGGCGCGTTGTCGGCGCAGACAAGAACGGGAAACGCGAAAACGACCGCGGCGAGCAGCGCACGTCTCATGACGGACCTCCGGAGGCCCTGAAAGTTTACCGTGGTTGGTGGCTCAGATGTTGTCGACGATGACCCGCCCGAACTCGCTCGTTGAGACCTTGGTCGCTCCCTGCATCTGACGCTCGAGATCGTACGTCACCTTCTTCTGGGCGATCGTTTTGGCGATGGCGCTCTCGATCGCGTCCGCGGCTTCAGCCCACCGCAGATGGCGCAGCATCATCACGCCGGAGAGGATCAGCGAGCAGGGGTTGATCATGTCCTTGTTCGCGTACTTCGGCGCTGTGCCGTGTGTCGCCTCGAAGATGGCCACTTCGTCCGACTCGTTCGAGCCTGGGGCCATACCGAGCCCGCCGACCTGCGCGGCGAGGGCATCGGAAAGATAGTCGCCATTGAGGTTGGTCGTGGCGATGACGGAGTACTCGCTCGGCCGCAGCAGGACCTGCTGAAACATGGAGTCAGCGATGCGGTCCTTGATCACGATCCTGCCGCCGGCGCCGTCCGACCCGACTTCGGATTCCGGGATCGTGACGTCGCCGAACTCGTCGCGTGCAACCTGGTAGCCCCAGTCCTTGAACGCCCCTTCGGTGAATTTCATGATGTTGCCTTTGTGAACGAGGGTGACGGAGTCGCGCTTCGCGGCAATGGCGAACTGGATGGCCTTGCGCACGAGGCGTTTCGAGCCGAACTCGGAGACCGGCTTGATCCCGATTGCCGAGCCTTCGCGGATCTTGGCGCCGCCGCGGCGCTCGATCGAGTTGAGGAATTCGATGATGCTGCGCGCCCCCTCGGATTCGGCCGGCCATTCGATCCCGGCGTATACGTCCTCGGTGTTCTCGCGATAGATCACCATATCCACCCTGCCTGGCTCCTTCACCGGCGAAGGGACGCCGTCGAAGTAACGGACAGGGCGCACGCAGGCGAACAGGTCGAGAATCTGCCGCATGGTCACATTGAGCGAGCGGATGCCGCCGCCGACCGGCGTCGAGAGTGGCCCTTTGATCGAGACGCGATAGTGCGCGAGAGCATCGAGCGTGTCCTGCGGCAGGTATTCGCCGCGCTCCTCCATGGCCTTGTCGCCGGCCAGCACCTCGAGCCAGTGAAACTTCTTCTTGCCGCCATAGATTTTGGCGACCGCGCCGTCGAGGACGTACTGCGTCGCATGCCAGATGTCGGGGCCTGTACCGTCGCCTTCGATGAACGGAATGATCGGATCATCCGGTACGACGATGCTGCCGTTGCGAAAGTCGATGCGTGTGCCTGATTCAGGCTGCAGAGTGCTGTCTGTCATAGCGCCGGAGTCTACCTCGACAGAAGCGACCGAAGCAGTGACAGGTTCTTTTTGTCCGATTCATGCTCGATCGGCTTGGGGGTTTCGAGCAGTTTCGGGATGCCGCGGAAACGCTCGTCGTTCAGGAGAAGGCGGAAGGCCTCTACGCCAATCTCTCCCTCGCCGATGTGCTCATGGCGGTCGACGCGCGAGCCGAGGGGTTTCTTCGAGTCATTGAGATGGAAGGCTCCGACATTGATCGTGCCGACGTGCCTGTCGAGCGCGTCGATGGTCCGTTCGTAGTCGTCGCGATTGCGCAGCTCGTATCCCGAGGCAAACACGTGGCAGGTGTCGAAACAGACGCCGACGCGGGCTTTGTCGTCGACGAGCGCGATGATCCGCCCGAGCTCTTCGAACGTGCAGCCGAGGCAGGAGCCCTGACCCGCGGCCGTCTCCAGCAGAGTTACGACTTTGTGGTTTGGAATGGCGGCGTGAATCCGGTCGAGTGACCGGGCGATCTGTTCGATGCCGGCATCGACGCCGGCGCCGAGGTGTGCGCCAGGGTGGAGAACGACGGCATGAATTCCGAGCCGCTCTGCCCGATCGAGCTCGTCGATCATCGCCTCGATCGACTTGCGATGAAATTCGGGGTTCGTCGTGGCGAGGTTGATGAGGTACGAGGCGTGCGTGAGGATCGGACCAACGGTGCGCTTCCCCGTAAAGAGCATGACGTCGTCGTCCGTCATCACCTTCCCTTTCCACTGATTCGAATTCCTGGCAAAGAGCGCCAGCGCGGATGCGTCGATTTCCGCGGCGCGCTCGAAGACGGTGTGCAGACCGCCTTTGGTAGAGATATGCGCGCCGAGAAGGTCGCCGTGCGTGTCAGGGAAGGTGAAGCGGGTCATGGAGGATGGGAAACGTGCGCTGCGCGCTACTGCAGGCGGAAATTCACCGTCACCGTGTAGTAGACGTCGATCGGCTCTCCGCGATACGTGGCCGGGCGGAAGTGCCATTGACTGACAGCTTCGCTCGCGGCTTCGCCGAGGCCGTATGGGAGATCCTTGATGACCTCGACGTTGTCGATGGTGCCGTCGCGGCGGACGATTCCGCGCACGACGACGGGCCCCTGAATCCCAGCCCGCCGCGCAATCATCGGATAGCGCGGCACGATACGGTCGGTCTCTTCCGGCTGCGTCCCACCCGGCGGCACGGCGGAGTAAACGCCCCCGTTGTCGGTGGCCACGTGCACCTGCGGCGCAGGCTCCGCAGGTGCCTGCGACTCCGTCGGCACGGGTGCCGTGGCTGTGGCCGACGGCGACGCGGTATCGGTGGCCGTGGTGTCGGTATGCACTTCGACCTGGCGTGTGCCGGCGGAGCTGACGTCGATGGCGTCGACGTCCGCGTAGGCGATCTGGTTGTCATGATCGATGGCGTAGAAATCGTGGTCGCGTGTGTAGACCTTCACCTGCGTCTCGGCGGTCAGCTCGCCGATGATCGGGTAGAAGATGCCCGGCCCGGCATAGAGCGGAGTGCGGGCACTGACGAGGGCGCTGAGCGCGGGTAGCTTCCGGATCGCGTCGTAGCGCGCCAGACGCCGCTCACGCTCCGAGGTGCGCTCCAGCGAGTTTCGCTCGGCCCAACCGGTCATACCGTCGTCGTCCTGTACACGCACCCAGGCCCCGCGATCTTCGAGGACGATGAGCTTTTCGCCGTTGGCCGCCGTCGCTACCACCGGAGCATTTGCCGTCGGTTGTGTACGCAGGCGGAGGCGGAGAGAAAGAACGGAAAGCGTTTCCGACGATTGCGGCGCCACTTCCTTTGGCTTGCCGCTACGCAGAATCAGGAGCGCCAGCAGCGCGAAGAAAATCACGCCGAGGATGATCACGACGGTGAGTCCGCGCGTGTGGCGGGTTTGAGCGTCAGGCATGGGAGGTTTGGGAGAGCAGTGGATTAGTAGGTTAGTGGATTAGTGGATCCGTCCGGAACTTCTCTAATCTACTAATCCACTGATCACTAATCTACTTCCTCAATCTACTTCCTCATCAACAGATACATGATCGCTTTCTGCACGTGCAACCGGTTTTCGGCCTCGTCGTAGATGACCGACCGCGGTGAGTCGATGACCTCGCCGGCGACCTCTTCGCCGCGGTGCGCGGGAAGGCAATGCATGAAGATGGCCTCCTTCTTCGCGAAGGACATGACGCGCGTGTCGACCTGCCATCCCTCGAAGTCCCGCTGCCTCTTCTGCGCCTCCGCTTCCTGACCCATCGACGCCCAGACGTCGGTGGTGACGACGTCGGCATCGCGGACGGCCTCTTCGATCGACGTCGTGACGATGACTTTCGTGCCGGCCTGATCCGCGTCCCCCTGCGCGGTGGCGACGACGAAGGGATCCGGCGCGTAGCCTCCCGGCGTGGCCACGGCGATGTGCATGCCGACCTTCGGCGCGCCGAACATCAGCGAATGGGCCATGTTGTTGCCGTCGCCGACGTAGGCCAGCTTGCGTCCTTTCAGATCGCCGAGGTGCTCCCAGGCCGTGAAGTAGTCCGTCATGGCTTGCGTCGGATGCGAAAGGTCGGTCAGACCGTTGATGACCGGGACGCTGGCGTACTCGGCAAGCTCGGTGACGGTCTTGTGCGCGAACGTGCGCGCCATGATTCCGTTGACGTAGCGGGAGAGAACCTTGGCCGTGTCGTAGATCGGCTCACCGCGCCCAAGCTGGATGTCGCGGGAGGAGAGGAAGAGCGCGTGGCCGCCGAGCTGGTACATCCCCACCTCGAAGGAGACGCGCGTCCGGGTCGACGATTTTTCGAAGATCATCGCCAGCGTCTGGCCCTTGAGGGCCTCGCGGTACTTCGCGGGGCTCGCCTTCATGTCACGCGCGATCTCGAAGATCTCGCGGACCTCATCGGCGCTGTAGTCGTGGATCTCGATAAAGTCTTTGTGCGTCATTTCGCCGCGCATTGTAAGGCGTAGGCACCGTTGTGCTCGACGACGCGCCCCTCCTCGATGAGCTTGATGAGGTGCGCGGTGATCTGAATCTCGGCGGCGCCACGGAGAAGCAAATTGAGATCGGGATAGATCCGCCGACGCATGGCCTCGGTCGAGCTCGCCCCTTCGGCCAGGCTCTCGAGTACCTGCTGTTCGCGTTGGAGACGGTGCGCAATATATTGCTCGATCAGCGCCGGGGCCTCGTCGCGGGTCGGGCCATGTGCCGGGAAGATGCGTCTCGGTTCATGGGTGAGAAGACGGCGCAAGGAAGCGATGTAGTCGCGCATCGATCCGTCCGGCGGAAAGATCGCCGTCGTCCCCTCGCCGAGGACTGTATCGCCGGTGAAAAGATCGCCGGCAGAAGTGAGGAAGCAGACATGCTCGCGGGTGTGACCGGGCGTGGCGATGACTTCGAGCGTTTCGTTTTCGATGGCGATCGTCTCGCCGTCGCTTATCCGCTGATCGACGGCCTCGTCATCGAGCACACCGTGCGGAGCGAGGATCCGTGCGCCCGTGTCGCGCTTCAGCCTGACCGCGGCCGGCGCATGATCTTCGTGACGGTGCGTGATCAGGATCGTCCGCAGGCTCGGCATGGCCCGGCCGATCGCCTCGACGTGCGAACGAATGTCCGGCCCCGGATCGATGACCGCCGTCTCGCCCAGGAGGTAGGTTCGGGTCCCGTTGAGGGTGAACGGTCCCGGATTCGGAGCGGTGATGTCGCGGATGATCACGCGAGACTGGGAGACCTTCCGAGTGAATCGACGACCGTCGCAAGCTGTCGCAAGAGAGCGTCTTCGACGATCTCGCGCATTTGCGTCAGATCGGGTTCCCCAGTCCTGCGTTCGGCCGCGTCTGCGGCTTTTAGCGCTTGCACAAGGTAGTCGATATACCCGATCTGATCGACACCGTTGCGTGCTTCAAGCTTTGGTTTCTCTTCTGGCGTGCAGAGAAGGGGCGAAGACACAAACTATTTTCCGTCGCGCTCGCGAACGGCAGCGATCGTCATTTCACGAGTGATTTCCTCGTTCTCGATCTTCGTCGTTCCGTACGCCCAATCAGCGCGCTCTTCGGGCGTAGGCGAGCCGGAGATAGTCCCCTCTCTACGCAGGCGACGTAATTCAGCTTTCAGCTGATCAAACGTGATCATCGTGCAGAACCTCGGTTGATATGCAGAGAGTACCTGAATCTTTGCAATCAGACGTTATCAATGCCTGGAAGGATAATCTTCTTCCTGCCACCTTCCACGACGAGCACCGGCCTCGTTGTGGGAATCTCCACTCCCCGCCGGGATGCGAGCAAGTCCTCGGCGGATGCGAATCCGGCGATGGCTTCGAGATTCTTCTGCGTCGGGAAGACGATCTGCAGTTGTTCGATGGCTTCCGCGGGCGAAATCCATTTGACCTCGACGGCCTCGACGTTCTCAGCCGACGCAACCACATCGCGGCCGGCGATGGCGAGGAAGAAATAGGTATCAAACCGCCTCGGAACGCCGACCGGCGTAATCCAGCGCGAGGTCCAGACCAGGCCATCGAGGTCGAGCCGAGCCTCGCGGACGAGCGACGCAAACGTCGTCTCACCGGCGAGCAGCGCGCGGCGTTTTTCATCCGCGCCTTCGAGCGTTGCGCCGAGCCAGATGCCGCTCTCCTCGAAGAGCTCCCGCGCCGCCGCGACACGCATCGTGCCGAGCTCTGTTCCGTCGCCGAGCTCGTGGTCAGCCGCGTCAACGACACCGCCGGGAAACACCCAGGCATCCGGGACGAAGGTCGATTTCTCATGACGCCGGATCATGAGTACTTCCAGCGGCGAGTCGTGCAGAAGGATCACGCTCGCGGCGGGAACGGGTGGCACATCCGCCGCATCGCCGGCGCCGCGCGGAAGCTGCCGGTCCGAGACATCGTGAGAGGTGGTCATGTCAGCACTTGCCCTGCCAGCCAACCCATTCTTCGCCGTCAGGGCCGCGCTCTTTCTTCCAGATCGGAACCGTTTCCTTGATGCGATCGATCATGATCCGGCAGGCGGCAAAGGCCTCGGCGCGATGCGGGGAGGCGGCGACGATTGCGATGGACGAATCGCCGACGACGAGATGACCGAGCCGATGGACGACCGCAATGGCGACGTCCATGAACACAGCCTGCACCTCATCGACGATTCTCTCGATCTCCTTCTCCGCCATCGGCCGGTAGGCATCATAGAAAATCGATTCGACCGCCTTCCCTTCGTGGTGATTGCGGACCACTCCTTCGAACAGCACGTACGCGCCGTCGGATGGGCGCATGACACGCCGTACCAATGCCTGGCCGTCGATCGGATCATCCGTCAGATACGAGATGCATCACCTCCGTGGTTCGCGCGTGTGGGGCAATCGCGGTTGGGCGGAAACGATCTCGACCCCCGCCTTGCCGCGGCGTCCCGCGCCGCCGCGCCGCGCCTTCTCCATCGTCATCAGGAATCCGAATGCGTGATCCTTGAACTGCAGGTGCCGCAGCATGTTCCAGTGCTTGCGCACGTATTTCTGCAAATACTCGAGCACGTGTCCGAGGCTGATGATGCGGCACGGTGGAACCGGCGCGCCTGGAGGAAAGGAGCCGAAGGCGACGAGCCGGATGACGAAACCGGAGGGGAGCGTCGCCAAGCCATGCGTCAGGAGGTCGGCGACGACGCTGTCGCTGTCGACACTCGAATCACCGAGGCGGCCGATCACAGCTTTGAGCACCTCGGGATCGCGAGCGCCGCTATTGATTCCGACGCGGCCTTCCTTCACCTCGCCGATGATCATATCGACCGCTCCGGGCGGCACATCAAGGCCGGGGTCGACGTCGCTCATGTCGAGGCCGCGCGGCGTGCGCTTGCGCGAGCTTATCGTCGCCGGCGAAGGGAGGCCTGTAGGAAAGCGGAACGCCAGGACGTCGATGTCCGTCAGCGTCCGGAAACCGTTGCGCCCCGCCGCGGCGATGATCGGATACTCGGCCGAAGTGAAGTAACCGTTGAGCTGCAGATACGCCTGAACGAGGGCGACGGCGTGGTCCATGCCGGGATGATATGCCTTAGGCGGTTGTCGGTTGTCGGTTGTCAGTTATCGGGGGTCGGGGGTCGGGAGTCGGAGTTGATCGTTGGAACATTCAGACCACCGACAACCGACAACGGCCGAAGGCCATCCTTGACAACCGACAACTGGCCGAAGACCAACTCTTCCCGTACACTGCCCTCTCATGGCTTCCTACGATTGTTCGAAATGTCCGGCGTATTGCTGCAGCTACGACCGGATCATCGTCAACAAGCGCGATCTGAACCGGCTGGCGAAGCATTTCGACGTCGACGTCGAGGTTGCTCGCAAGCGATTCACCAAGACCGTGGACGGAGAACAGGTTCTCCGACACCAGAAAGACAAGGTCTACCGCAGCGTCTGCATGTTTCTCGACACCAAGGCCCGGCGCTGTACGATTTATAACGCCCGGCCGGGCGTCTGCCACGATTATCCGATCTACTCCCGTTGCGGGTACTACGACTTTCTCAAGTGGGAGCGGATTCAGCAGGATGACGAGAAGTTCGTGCCGCTGGCGTGGAAGTAGCTCCGAAATGCGATGCAACTAGTTATTTGTTCATGAACGCATGAGCCGGGTAACCATTTGTGCCGCCGCGTTGCTCTTCGCCTTTTCGGCGTTCGCGCAGAGCGTGATCCCCGCCGGGACGATGTCCGAGTCGGTGAATGTCGGCTACGTGATGATCCCGTTCACGGTCATCGGCGATCGTGGAAAGCCGATCACGGATCTCCGCGATGCGGAGGTCGATCTGATGGTCGACGGCACGCCCGTCCACAGCGATATGTTCGAGAAGTCGCTGAACGCGCCGGTCTCGTTCACAATCCTGCTGGATGGCTCCGGCTCGATGGCTCTGGCGGGGAAGATGGATTCTGCGCGCGCGGCCATCGGTGCTCTCATCGCCCATCACCGGCCCGGCGACGACTTCGCACTGTATGTCTTCGCCGAGGCGCAGGCGCGGGAGGTCGTCCCATTCACCGTGAATCCCGGCGACATCACCCGGGCGCTGGCGAAGCTGAGTCCGCCCTACGGCAAGACAGCCTTTTTCGACGCGCTGGCGACGATGCCCGAGCGTAGCCGCCTCGGCCGTAACCCGTCGCGCGCCATCATTCTCCTCAGCGATGGCATCGACAATGCTTCGTCGATGACTCGCGGCGCGCTGGCCCAACAGCTTCAAGGGATCTCCGTACCGATCTACTCGCTTGGTTTGCGGGAGCCCCTGGATCATCCAATGGAACAGATGGACGGCAAGAATCGCATGCGAGAGGACCTGTCAGACATCGGTCTGCTGAACGAAGTGGCTTCGCTCACCGGCGGAAAGCTCTACCTCGGCAATACGCCCCAACAGATCGCGGAAGCCGTCTCTCACGTCGAAGACGACCTCCGCGCGCAGTACCTGATCGGGTTCGCGCCCACCGGGAAGGGTGCGGTAAAGTACCGTACGATTTCGCTCAAGCTCAACGGTCGCGCGCGCGCCGTCCGGGTCCGCGCGGGATACCTCGGCACCGAACCTCCCCTGGTCGCCGCCCGAAATAAACACGTGGAAAGGAAGAGAAGCTGATGACCCAGAAAATCGGATTCCGCATCCTCACGGCCACGGCATTGGCCGCAATTCTCGGCGCATGCGCCACGTCAAAGTCCGTCGATCAGAAGATCGCCGAAGCACAGTCACAGTCGACGAAGAAGATCGAGTCGGTGGAAGGACAGGTCGAAGATCTGCAGACCAAGCAGAAGGCGACCGATGCACATCTCTCACAGAACGACGCCGCCATCGCAGAGCTCAGCCAGGAAGCCAAGGACGCACTCAAGCGCGCCCAGGACGCCGGCGTGCTGGCGAAAGGAAAGGTCGTTTTTCAGGAGACGTTCAAGGAAGACCGCATCAAGTTCAAGGTCAATTCGTATGAGCTGAACAAAGAGGCCCAGGGCGCGCTCGATGAGTTCGCCGGCAAAGTGAAGGCGCTCAACGAGCAGTACTACATCGAGATCCAGGGCCACACCGACGACACCGGCGGCCGCAAGCTGAACGACGAGCTCGGCGAACGCCGCGCCGACGAGGTGCGCCGCTATCTCTCCCGTAGCGCCCAGCTCCCCCTCAACCGCATGTCGACGATCTCCTACGGCGACACGCTTCCCGCCGCGTCCAACAAGACGAAGAAGGGGAGAGCGGAAAACCGGCGGGTGGTGATCGTGGTACTGGAGTAGATCTCCGTTTCACGCAGCGAACGTAGGGCGGACTCTCAGTCCGCCCTTTTTTTGATCGGCGGAAAACGCGGTACGACGGAATTCTGTTGACCAGCGCGCCTGCGCGTTTCTGCGCCAACGCTAAAGCGTTATTCGCTAACGCTAAAGCGTTGTTTGGCATCAGGTCGATCGCAACCCAGACCAGACGAGTTGATCGTTATCAAGGCTTTTCGCGTTATTCGTGAACGCTAAAGCGTTATTCGTGAACGCCAGCCGTCCGACGTCAATGCCCTGGAGAGCCAACGTGAACGGCTTACGGCATCGTCGTCAACGCTTTAGCGTTATTCGTGAACGCTAAAGCGTTATTCGTGAACGCTAAAGCGTTATTCGTGAACGCCAACCGTCCGGCGTCAATGCCTCGGAGGGCCAACGTGAATGGCTAACGGCATCATGATCAACGCTTCAGCGTTAGTAGTGAACAAAACAGCGTTTGGCATCAACGCCCGGAGAGCGAACGTGAACGGCTTACGGCATCGTCGTCAACGCTTTAGCGTTATTCGTGAACGCTAAAGCGTTTGGCGTCAATGCCCCGGAGAGCGAACATGAACGGCTTACGGCATCGTTGTCAACGCTAAAGCGTTTATCATCAATGGCTAAAGCGTCGCCCTCAATGCCTCGCGAGCAAACGGGAGCGAGTTATTGCCTTTCGATCGACGCTCCAGCGTTGATCCTCACCACTCAGCACTGGCGAAGAAGGTCTTCCAGACCGTTCCTATGCACGCTAAAGTATTGAATCATCAACGCTCGACCGTCGATGAGGAGGCAACGATATGGCAACCGTGGCGGAGGTCTTCGGCTCGACGCTCAAGCGGTTCCGCACGCAGCGGGGCCTCACTCAATACCAGCTCGGCGCGCTGACAAGGCTCAGCACGACCTTCATCGGTGAGATGGAGCGCGGACTGAAGGCACCAAACCTGGAGTCCGTCGTGGCCATCGCGCACGCGCTGGGTGTCAGCGTGGCAGAGATGGTGTCGGGTTTCGCGACGACGTGACCTACGCCGAGAGGGTCAGCGGCGCGACGAGCCCATTTCCACGCCTTCGTAGATTCGCGCCACTGGCAGATCGATGCCGGCTTCGGAGATGTGGACGATCTGATCGGGCGACTCCTTGATCTCATCAATCCACGAGCCGTCGGTCCGGAGACGCCGGTGTTCCACATGCCTGAACGACTGCTCGATCAGCAGGTAGTGCCGCAGCGCCGGAATGGAACGATAGAGCTCGAACTTCTCGCCGCGGTCGTAGTTGCGCGTCGAGTCGGAGAGAACCTCGACGATCACGATCGTGTTGCTGATCGTTTCCGATGCACCGCTGACCTTTGGGCCGGAGACGATGGAGGCGTCGGGGTAGGTATAGAGGCCGGACGGTGTGCTCACGCGCATGTCACTGCCGAAGGCCTCGCAGGAAGAGCCGCCGAGAGCGGCGTCGAAGAGCTTGAGAACATTCCGGCTGATCCGATTGTGGCCGGCAGATCCGCCTGTCATGAGGTAGATCTCGCCGTTAAAGTACTCGAGCTTTACCTCGATGCCTCGCTGCAGCGAAAGGTAGTCGTCGAGGGTGTACTGCTGCACGGTTTCACTCTACTCGTCGCGGCTCAACAGCGCATCGAACCACTACTCGAACGTCGCCACCACCGGCGCGTGGTCGCTCGTTCCGATCTCGCGGTAGGACGGGCAGGAGACGGCCCGTTCGGCGAGCGACTCGCTCGCCAGCACGTAATCGAGCCGCCAGCCGATGTTGCGCTGGCGGAGATTCCGCCACGGTGCCCACCAGGTGAAGTAATCGTCGGCGTCGGGGTAGAGCTTTCGTCCGACGTCGACGAGGCCCTCGGCGAGCATCGCCTCGAGCAGGTCGCGCTCCTCGGGACGCTGGCCGATGATATTCGGCTTGCGCTCCTTCGGATGGACGTCCAAGTCCGTTCGGGCGATGTTGTAGTCGCCGCAAATGACGAGCTTCAGTCCCAGCTCGCGTTGCGCGCGCGCGTAGCCGATGAGCGATTTCATGAACTCGATCTTCGCGGCGTAATCCTTGCCGCCGTTCGGAACGTACACGGACGCGAAGATCGTGTCGCCGGCGCGCGCTTCTACGATGCGGGTTTCGTGATCGAACTCCGGATGCGTGAACTTCGGTTCCTCGGGGAACGTCTCGCGGCGCATGTGCAGCGCCACTCCCGAGTAGGCAACCGCGCCGTGCCAGTAGCACCAGTATCCGTTGAGACTACAGATCGCCTCTGGTACCTGAGCGATGGACGCTTTGATCTCCTGCAGACAGACGACGTCCGGCTGCGCGCTCTCCACCCATTCCAGAAACTGGGTCTGGCGGGCGCGGATCCCATTCACATTCCAGGTGGCGATTTTCATGAGCGTCTCATTGCCATCGGAAGATCTTCAACCCGATTACGAAGGTAACGATGCCCCAGATCGCCAGTACCCCGATATGGAAGGCGATCTGCCGGATGCCGGCGGCATCGTTGATGACCGCGCGCAACGCGTCGTTCAGCAGCGTCAGCGGCAGGATGCGGATGAACGGCTTGACCGAATCGGGGAACCGTTCATACGAGAAAAAGACGCCGGAGCAGAGCCACATCGGCATCATGATCAGATTCATCAGTCCGCTCACCGCTTCGATCGATCTCGCGCGCGACGCCGTCAGGAGACCGATGCCGGAGAAGGCATAGCCACCGACGATGCAGAGAAGGGTCAGCACCAGGATCGAGCCATTGACGCGCACTCCGAAAACGATCCAGCCGAAAGCGACCAGAACCGATACCTCGATGATCAGCCAAATGAGCCGCGACAAAAACATCGCCATCAGGTAGTCGGTCTTCCGCATCGGAGTGGCCACGAGCCGCTTGAGCAGCTTCTTCATCCGCGCGTTGGCGATGGTGAAGCCCATGCTCCACATTCCGGTCCCCATGAGGTTCATGCCGAGGAGACCAGGGATCAGAAAGTCGATGTAGCGGGCGCCCTGCTCATGGACGCGCTCTTCGCGTGACACCACAACGTCGCGGCGGCCGGCGGCGGTCTGCAGGGCCTCGTCGGCCGCCTGGCGCGCGCCCAGCGCGTCGGGCCGCGTGGCATCGAAGCGGTAGACGATGGTGTCTGATCCTGCCGATTCTGCGATCAAGAGTGAGACCTTGCCGCGCCGCAGCGCGTCGCGCGCCTCCTGCTCGTTCATGACACGGGGAAGCAACGTCGAGGACTTCTGCAGTGCGGCCAGCCGCTGCTGCGCATGGGGTCCGGCCACGATGGCGACCGGTACGCGGTCGGGCGGCTTCTCGCGGAAGGCGAAGCCGAGGGCGAGAGCAAGGATCAGCGGGAAGCCGAAGACCCAGAACATCGCCTCTTTCTCGCGGAGGAACTCCTTTGTGCGCGCTGAGGCCAGCTCGACGATGGGCGGCCGGATGCGCGTTTTCTCAGGCATCGCGAAGCTCCCTTCCGGTCAGCGAGACAAAGAGATCTTCCAGGGTTGCTTCATGCGTGGAGAGCGATACCAGCTTCACACCCTCCCTCTCGACCACGCCGATCAGTTGGGGCACTGCCTCGGCGAGCGAGTGCACGCGAATCTGCCAGCCGTCGCGATGCGCGGTAACGCCCGCGCAGCCGTCGATGGCCTGGACGACTTCCTGCTCGAGCCGCGGCTCGCTGGTGAATTCGATGACGTTGCGCGCCTGCAGCTTGGCGATCAGGTCGGGAGGCGTGCCGAGGGCGATGAGATGGCCGTGATCGACGATGGCTACGCGGTCGCAGAGGCGCTCGGCTTCTTCCATGTAGTGCGTCGTCAGAAGGACTGTTCCTCCCTTCTGACGGAAACGCTGCACGATGTCCCACAACTGCAGGCGGCTTTGAGGGTCGAGGCCGGTCGTCGGCTCGTCGAGAAAGAGGACGTCGGGATTGCCGACCAGCGCGCAGGCGACGGCCAGCCGCTGGCGCTGACCCCCGGAGAGCTTGCCGACGCGTGCGTCGCGTTTCTCATCGAGCGAGAGATCGCGCAGCAGATCCTCAGGGTCGGCTCCGGACCGGTAGAACGAACGGAACAACCGCAGCGTCTCGAAGACGGTCAGCTTCTCGGTGAGCTGCGTTTCCTGCAAGGAGATACCGATCCGCTCGCGCAACTGGCGCTCGTTCTTGCGCCAGGTGAGGCCGAGGATCTCGACGTCGCCGGAGTCGGGGCTGGTCAACCCTTCGAGTATCTCGATCGTGGTCGTCTTTCCCGCTCCGTTCGGGCCGAGAAGACCGAAGCATTCACCGTTCTCGACGGACAGATCGAGCCCGTCGACCGCTTTCACGTCGGCGAAATACTTGCGCAGATTGCGGCAGGAGATGACATCCGGCATTTGGACCGGAGACGATACACTCACTCCCGTGATGCGCGCTATCGTCTTCGATCATTACGGCGACGAATCGACACTCCGGATCGGTGAAGTGGAGTCGCTTCCGATGACCGCTGATTCCTTGCGGATTCGCGTGCATGCGACAGCCGTGAACCGCGCCGATCTTCTGCAGCGGGAGGGGCTCTATCCTCCGCCTCCCGGCGCCTCTCCAATCCTCGGTCTGGAATGCGCTGGAGAGGTCATGGAAGTTGGTATCGATGCCGGCGACTGGAGTGTCGGCGACCGCGCCATGGCGTTGCTCCCCGGCGGTGGATATGCGGAGGAGGTCGTCGTCCACCCCGGATCGGCGATTCATGTACCGGAAGCGATCAGCGATGACGAAGCCGGCGCCATGCCGGAGGTTTTCCTGACGGCGTATCTCAACGTCTTCGAGCTGGCTCGTGCGCGCGCGGGGGAGACGCTTCTCGTGCACGGTGGCGGGAGCGGCGTCGGCACCGCGGCGATCACGCTCGGAAAACTGGCCTGCCTGCGGGTGATCGTCACCGCGGGATCACGCGAGAAGTGTGAGCGTTGCCTGACGCACGGCGCCGATCTGGCCATCAACTACAACGATGAAGACTTCGTCGAGCGTGGCCGTGGCGCAAATATCATCCTCGACCATATCGGCGCCCGTTATCTTGCCCGCGATCTCGAATGCCTTGCGGTCGGCGGCCGGGTGGTGCTCATCGGCTCCATGGGAGGACCAGGCTCCATCGAGCTGAATGTCGGTGCGCTTCTCAGCAAACGTCAGCAGATCATCGGCTCGACGTTACGCGCGCGATCGAAAGAGGAGAAGGCAGCGATCGTGGCATCATTCGTGAGCCGTTTTGGCGACGATCTTCGAGCCGGGCGTATCCGGCCTGTCATCGATCGCGTCTTCCCGCTGGCCGAGGCCGCGGAGGCGCACCGGGCGATGAAAGCAGATCATTTCGGGAAGATCGGGCTGCGGGTGTAGCGGCGTGGGTCGTGCTACCGTAAACTGGAGAGGTTCGTATGACACGCACTAAGTTATCCGCGACCTACCGCGTACGGATTCCGCGCGAAGTGCGGGAATCGGCGCACCTGAAACGAGGACAGGAGTTTCAGATCATCGTGAAGGGCGGGATCATTCATCTCGTTCCGGAGCATTCGCTCGACGAACTGCGTGGTTTTGCACGCGGCATATCGACCGAGGGGCTGCGGGATAAGAGCGATCGCGTGTGAACGTTGTCGATTCGTGTGGGTGGATCGAGGTATTCGCAGACGGACCCTTGGCGGCCTTGTTTGCGCCGTACCTTCGCGACCTTCGCTCCGTCGTGACGCCAACAATCGTCATTTACGAGGTCTACAGGAAACTGAAGCAAACGACCTCAGAGGATGAGGCACTCTCGGCGATCACGGTCCTTCATCGAACGACGATCGTTCCTCTATCAACGGAGATCGCCCTCACGGCGGCTGATCTGGCGATCCAACACCGCCTCTCGATGGCAGACGCGTTCGTGCTCGCGACCGGCTACTCTGTAGATGCCGACGTCATAACCAGCGACCGCTCGTTCAAGGACCTGCCACGCGTCGTTTACTTTCCGAAGTCGTGATCACCCCTACGCCCCGCACCTCTTCGTCTTCATCAGCAGGCGCGCGATCGGAGGCAGGTTGCCGGTGTGGTCGGGAAGCTTCGGATCGGCGGCCAGAAGCGCCTTCACCGTATCGTCCTGGCAGTCGAATACCGTGAAACGATCGATGTCGGGGACACCGGAGCGGGCCAGATCGATCGCGGTAACACCATCGCGCATCGGCAGGCGGGGATTCGCGCCTCGGGCGAGGAGAATCCGGACGATGCCGGTGTCGCCGTAGCCGGCGGCCATCATCAAAGGCGCCGTACCGTAAGAATCGGTGCCGTTCGGATCGGCGCCGGCATCGAGGAGAACCGCGATCGAGCCGGGCTGCCCCTTGTGGACGGCGTGAAACAATGGCGTCCATGAATTGACCGCGGCATCGCGGAGATTCGGATCTGCTCCCCGGCTTACGAGCAGGTGGATCATGGCCACGTCGCCCGCGCGGGCCGCGGAGATCAACGGCGTGTAGCCGGTGGCGTCGCGCGCATTCGGATCAAGCCCGGTATCGAGCAGCTTCTTCATCGCCGCGACGTCGCCCTGCGAAGCGGCCACGACAGCGGGAGAGCTCGAAGCGAGATGACAGGCGACGCTGACGATGATCGAGAGGATGAGCACGGCGAGGGGTCGCATGACCATACGATCGGTCCACGCGTGACAGAATACAAGTACTTTGTGATTGCAAGCGAAATAGGACCGGTCTCTGTCTCGTTTGCCCGTGTCCTAAACGATTCCTTTTGAGGGGAGAACTATGCCCGACCAGAAAGCACATGAGGTCCTTCGGAAGCACAACATCTCACTCGATGACGTGAAGGAGCGCCGCACGACGCTGCATCACCTTCGTCACATCGTTCACGCCGAAGAGCTGCCGTTCGACGTGTTCAAAGCCATGGTCAAGCTTCGGCGCTAAGCAAGTGGATTGGTGGATTAACACCTTAATCTACTGATCCACTGCTTTCCGAGCGAACACCGATACAATGTCCCGCTCAATCCGCTCCGGGGGACTTCGACTTTGCCGTTCCGCGACAACGCTCAGCGCCTGATCGACCAAAAGAAATTCGACGAGCTCGAGTCCCTCTGGATGTCGCAGCTCGACAGCGACCCGAGCGACGTCGACTCGTTCATAGCGATGGCCAGAGTGCTCCGTAAATCGGAGCAGCGCACGCAATCCGACACACTCCTCGGCCTCCTCTCCGACACGTTGCTGGAGAAGAAACTGTGGGCGCTACGCCTCCAGGTGCTGAAAGAGCTCGGCCGCCTCTCGAAACATCCGGCCACGCTGCGCCCGCAGATCGAACAGGCACTGCGGGGCGCACACGGCACGCACAAGAACTTCCAGCGTGTCTTCAACTTCGCCGGATTCTCCGACCCGACCAGCAACCCGGTCGACAGGGCGGAGAAGATCGAGACCTGGCTCCGCTACGACGAAGGGGAGATGTACTTCATGGCCGGCCGCGGCGCCGGCATCGTCTCGGAGTTGAACCCGGACCTCGGCATCGCCCGTCTCGACTTCGAAAAAGACAAGCGCGTCCCTGTCCCGATCGGTGCCGCGGCCAAATATCTCGTGCCGCTTCCCGCGGGCCACGTTCTTCGCGAGAAGTTCTCGGATCCCGAGACGCTGCGTGCCGAGGCGAAGAAGTCACCTTCGCAATTCTTCGCCCGCATCCTGCAGAGTTTCGGACGGCCGATGCAGATGGCCGAAGTTCGCGATGCGGTCATCGGCATCGTTCCCGAGGAAAAATGGGGCTCGTGGTGGACCGCCGCGCGCAAGAATCCACAGATCGTCATCAGCGGCAGCGGCGCCAAGGCCTCCTATTCGTGGAGCTCCTCGTCGGGCGAAGCCGACGAAGCGATCAAGCGCGACTTCGACCGCGCCGATCCGAAAGGAAAGCTCGATCTGGCGCGGAAACACAGCGGGCGCAGCAAAGATCTGGCGGATTACATCTCCGGGAAACTGGCCTCCGAGGCCGCGCGGCTGGCGCCGCGAGACCCGGCGGCGGCGTGGCAGATCGCGGCCACCCTCGAAACGCTGCCTGGCGAGTACACCGCGGAGCTCGACCCGAAATCGCTCATCACCGGGGCACTGGCCTCGCGCGTGATCGCCGCCGTGAGCGACAAGCCACTGCGCGAGCGGGCGCTCAAGCAGGTGCGCGAGATGCACCCGGAATGGCCGAAGGTCTTCAGCGAGGTCTTCTTCATCGACGAGGATCCGCGCATCCTCTCCCTCATCATTTCGTCGCTCGAGGATGAGGGCCACACCGAGCTGCGCGATCGGCTGATCGACGAAACACTCCGCTATCCGCGCCGCCATCCCCGTGCGTTCTACTGGTTCGTCAAGCAGCTCAACGAACAGGAGACGCTTTCGGAGAAGGCGAATTACACCCTGCTCTTCCAGATCGTCGATGCCATCAGCTCCGATGAGTTCTCGGCCGTTCGGGCCCGGCTCAAGGACATGTTCGATCACGGCGGCCTGATCCTGCGCATCATCAGCGGTGTCGACAACGAGGAGCAGGCGCGAAAGCTCGTCGAGACGCTCGACCGTTACGGCGCCATCGAGGAGTACCGCCGCGAGACGGCCAAACATGCAGCGTTGATGAAGTTCCCACACCTGCGCGAGCCTGAGGCGGAGCCGGTCTATGCGACAGCGCAATCGCTGGATCAGAAGCGCGCCGAGCTGACGAATCTCAAGACCGTCGAGATTCCGACAAACTCCCGCGCGTTACAGGCGGCGCGGGAGATGGGCGACCTGCGCGAGAACTTCGAGTACAAAGCAGCGCGCGCCCGCGCCGAGTACCTTTCTGCACGCGTCGGCGAGCTGGCTTCGGAGATCTCGCGCGTACAGGTGCTGAATCCGGAGCAGGTTGATACGTCGATCGTCCGCGTCGGCACCAAGGTTGCGCTGACAAACGGCGACGTTCGTCGCGAGGTGACGATCCTCGGCCCGTGGGAATCGGCGCCGGAACATGGCGTCTACTCCAACCAGTCCGATGTCGCGAAAGCGCTCCTGGGTCATGCCCCGGGCGACTTGGTCACGTTCATGGGGAACGACTACCAGATCGAGTCGATCAGAATCTGGAGCGCGGCGGCGACACCCGTCTGATCGAACGCACGACGCAGCGAACAGGGCCGGCGAAACTCTCGCCAGCCCTGCCTGTTGAATCCTTAGCGCGTGCTTGCGTGCGACTGTGACTTCGCAACCCAGGTCTTGAATGTTTCCGCGGGGACACTGCCGGAGATCGAGACCGAGTTGTCTGTCCGCGTGACGGTGAACTTGCGCAGCAGCGAAACCATCTCGGGTGACTTATCCTGCACCGCGAGACGCATCGCCGAGAGAGCACCGCGAAGCGTATCCTCGACGAGGCCGAGTGTCTCGGCGTCGCTCGACAGGCCGAGAGCGCTCAGCTTCAGTGAATCGCCGGTGTCGGTGGCCCAGATGGCGACCGTGGAGACGTTCTTCAGCGCGGCACCGAGTGCCTGCGACTGCGTGCTGCTGCCGCCCATCTTCGGGGCGCCAGTGATGCGCTGCGCGCGCGGCACATCGACGAGCACAAACGCCGTGGCATGCGGATCGACGCGCACCATGTCGCGGCCGAGGCCGCTGGTCGAGGCGAATGTCGTTCCGCCGGCGGCGCGGTTGGTCAGCGCTTCGATGACCGCCGCCTCGCTGCCGATCAACGCAAGGCTCGAATCAGGGAACGCCACCACACCGCGATGACCGTTTCCCGAATCCTTCTCCGGCATCAGTAAGTACGTTCCGTGCGCCGACGACTTCTTCACCGCGCCACGCGCCACGAGAGCGCTGGTGAGGCGATCGACGTTGAAACGGCCGTCCGCGGCGATGAGGAAATCCGCCTCGCTGCCGAGGTTCGTGCGCGGCGACGTGGCGAAGACCACGACGTCGACGTCCTTGGTCGGCTGCAGGCCTGACTCGGTGAGGAACTTCGCCGAGTCTCCGTCATTGGTGATGTGAGCCGTCTGCGCGAAAAGCGCTGCCGAGAGCGGGCTGCTGCGCATGTCCACGAGACGGACGACGCCGACCGACACGGAATCGTTCGGGATGAGCGACATCGCGTCGGTCTTGGCGAATGCCGCCGGCGCGAGCGCCAGCGCGAGAATTGCCAGTGCAACAAACTGCCTTTTCATTTAGAACTCCTTTCGTTGGAACAACCAGGAAGCGAGAGCGAGACAGACAAATCCGAAGATGGCCGTGCTGACGAACGGCGCGGCCGTGACCTTGAGTATTTCGTTGTTTACCTGCGGCCCTGCCACAAACCCGACTACCGCCGTGGCCAGCTCCGCGGTCTTCGGCATGATCCAGTAAAGGAGCTTGATCCCCATGGCCTGCCACTCTTTCGACAACGCCGCCTCGATTCGGGCGTGGCCGGCCAGCATCACGCCGAAGAAGAAGACGCCGTAGGTGGCCATGATGGAGACCGCGGTCGATGAGGTGACCACGCCGATCAGAAACGCGAACGCCAGCAAGGTCGCGATGAGAAAAAGGATGATGGCGCCGGCCAGGAAGAACCTCGGATGGAGAACGTGGGTCTTCCAGGCCACGATCATCCAGATCGATCCGATGAGGTAGAGGACATTGCTGCCGGCGAGGATCAGCCCCGCCAGGTAGCGCGATAGGATCAATTTCATGCGCGACACCGGCCGCGAAAGGTAGAGATCGATCGTTCCCTTCTCCTGCATGCGCGGCACGAGGTGGGCCGTGGCGAAGATCGCCAGGAAGGTACAGAGGACGTAGAGCACGCCTGAGAAACCCGACTCGAAACCCATGACCAGCTTCTCGATCGACATCGTGCCGCTGACTTCGACCTGCTTTCCGAACAGCTTGGCACCGGCCAGAGCGCCGTCGATGATGTCGAGATTGATGGCCGAGGCAAAGATCAGAATGAAGATCGTGGAGAGTAAGAAGTAGGCGACGAGCGTCCACCGCGCCGCGGCTTCGCGCATCACGTCTTCGATATTCGCCATCAGGACTTTCATCGCGCCCCTCCTTCCACCGACGGTTGTGCGCCCGGGTCGACGGCGCGGACGAGATCGACGAATACGTCTTCGAGGGTGGAGCGGACCGGCGAGAGCTCCGCCAGCAGGCCGCCGCTGGCGCGAAGTTTGTCAACGAGAGCATTGAGATGCGCGACGTCATCGACCGTCAGGAGCATGTGACCGTTCACCCGCTCCACGCCCGCTCCGCTTTCACGGAACGCGGCCACGAGCGTGTCGTCGACTGGTGCGGCCGGAACGAATTTGTATTGCGTGGCACGGCGTGTCAGCTCTTCGATGCTGCCGGCCGCGGCCACCTTTCCGTTGCGAAGCACGGCCACGTGATCGCAGGTCAGTTCGATCTCCGACAGCAAATGCGAGTTCAGCAGTACCGCGGTCCCGTTGGCCGCCGCCTCGGCGCGCAGGATGTCGCGAATCTCGCGGCGACCGACGGGATCGACGCCGTCGGTGGGCTCGTCGAGCAGCAGCACATGCGGCGAGTGCAGAAGGGCGATGGCCAGGCCGAGGCGCTGGGTCATCCCTTTGGAGTACTTTTTGACACGGACGTCAATCCACTGAGCGATCCGCAGCTTTTCGAGAAGCTCCAGAGAGCGGCGTTTGATGGTGACATCGTCGAGGCCCGACATCTTGCCGAAGATCCCGAGCGCCTGCCGCGCCGTGAGATAGCCGGGGATCTTGTGACCTTCCGGCAGGTAGCCGACGCGGCGCCGGCTCTCCGGGTGTCCCGCCGGCAGGCCGTTGAGGCGCGCTTCTCCCGCGGTAGGGCGGGTGAGATCGAGAAGGATCTTGACTGCGGTCGTTTTTCCGGCACCGTTCGGGCCGAGCAGGCCGAAGAGCTCGCCTTCACGGACCGAAAAGTCGATGCCGTCGAGAGCCGTGATGAGCGAACGCCCGACCGACGACCGGTACTGCTTTTTGAGGCCCGAAACCTCGATGACGGTCTGACTCATGGTGAGGTCTTACGGGGTAACACGGCCCGGGTTGCGCAGAATGCCTCAGGACGGCCTCCGGTTCTATATGATCGTCGTCCAATCCTCGACCATGCATGACAGGGCCGTCTTTTTCGATCCGAGCCACCGCCGGTGGTGGTGGGTAAAACGTATAGGAACGTTGCTGGGGTTGGTGTCGGTGCTGATTGTCAGCGCCTGGCTGGTCAGCCTCTTCACCGTTCCGCTGTTGCCCGGCTTCATCGGGATCACGGAGGCCATCAAGCGTGGGGTGCGCCTTCCGCCGCACCGGCAGGCGAGGGCACAGTACATTCTCAAGCGCGATCGGGAGCGCCTCCTGGCGAGCATCGCCAAAGACAACAAGAACCGGCGCACGCGCGAGGCCAAAGGTCCTGTCCGCACGATTGAGGCCGGAAACAGCATCGTCGCGGCGTTCTACGCGCCGTGGCAGGAAACGGGACTCCATTCGCTGACGGCCAACGCCAACCGGATGACACACCTGCTTCCGGTATGGGTCCACCTCAGTCCCGATGCCGGAGCGCTCGACTTTCACGACTGGGATCCGATCCTGACGCCGCACAACATCGATGTTCTGAAGATCGCGCGAGCGAACAACCTCAACGTGATGCCGGTCTTCAGCAACGCGCAGATTTCGTCGAACGGCTCCGGCCAGTTCGACCCGCTGCGGGTCCACGTTTTTCTGCACGACCCGGCATTGCAGCAAAAAGCGATCAACGCTTTGCGGGATTGGTGCATCGCGAACAAGTTCCAGGGCATCAACGTCGACTTCGAGAATCTCGAGCCGGACGACTACCCTCTCGTCGTTCCTTTCCTGGGCCGCATGAAAAAGGCGTTCGCCAAGGCCCCGCATCTGCTCGTCAGCATCGATCTCGAGGCGAAGAGCACTGTCGACTGGCGTGCCGTTTCGTCTGTCTGCGACTTCGTCGTGGTCATGGCCTATGACGAGCACTCGGAGAACAGTCCTCCCGGCCCGATCGCTTCGGTCTCCTGGTATCGGGACGTCGTGCGGCGCGCCGTCGACCCCGTGCACGGCATCCCGCGCGAGAAGCTCGTCATCGGCATCGCCAACTACGCCTACGACTGGATGGACGGCCGCGATTGGGCCGAGCCGCTGACGTATCAGGGCGCGCTCGTTGCCGCTCATGACTACCGGCAGAGAGAGAAGCCGGAGGACATCGTCGACTTCGATGACGAGACGCTCAATCCGACGTTTCGCTACCAGGACGACGACCTTAAATGGCACGAGGTCTGGATGCTGGACGCGGTCACCGCCGCGAATCAATGGCTGATCGCGCAGAACTACGGCGTGCGGGGGATGGCTATCTGGGTTCTCGGCTCGTCTGATCCGTCGATCTGGTCATTCATCCATCGCGGCAACCTCAACCAGCGGCCGAACATGACGGCGTTGGAAACGCCGAGCTTTCCGTTTGATGTCGAGTTCGTCGGTGAGGGGGAGATCGCCCATGTCGATCAAAATCCGACGACAGGATCGCGCACGCTGGAGATCGATCCGCAGACGGGCCTCGCCCTCGACGAGAGTTACCACAGGTTCCCGACGTCCTACGTCATCAGCCGCACCGGCTACAAGCCGAAGATGGTTGCGTTGACGATCGATGACGGGCCTGCCGATCCATACACCGCCGAAATCCTCGACGAACTAAAGGCGCTCCATGTGCCGGCCACGTTCTTCATGATTGGCCAGAACGCGGAGCGCTATCCCGGTCTTCTCAAGCGCATCTGGGCCGAGGGACATGAGATCGGGAATCACACATTCACCCATCCGAACATCGGCGTGATCAACGAGTCCGAAGCGCGCCTTCAACTGAACGCCACACGGCGCGTCTTTGAAAGCATCCTGCATCGCTCGACTCTTCTCTTCCGGCCGCCATACAACGCCGACGCGGAGCCGACGGCCGATTTTGAAGTGACGCCGATCAAATTGGCGTCGAGTCTCAACTACATCACCGTCCTGGAGTACATCGATTCCCAGGACTGGAATACCGCCGAACGGATGCCCGACGGATCGATCCACCACCGGGGCGCTGAAGAGATGCTGCAAACGGTCCTCGCGCAACTGGAGGGAGAGCACGGCAGTTGCATCCTTCTACACGACGGAGGCGGCGACCGCACCGCGACGGTCAAGCTGATTCCCCTGCTCGTCAACGAGCTCCACAAGCGCGGCTACACGTTTGTCCCTGTCTCCACGCTCATCAATTCAGACCGCGACACGGTCAATCCGAAGGTCAAATCGTCGGACACGCTGATGCTGGCCAGCGACCGGATCGTGTTCGAAGCGATCTATCTGTTCGAGCTGTTTCTCGGTATCGCCTTTGTCGTGGCGATCATCCTCGGCACGGCGCGCGTGATCTTCTCAATCGTCCTGGCGCTGATCGCCAAATGGCGCGAGCGCCACGAGTCGTTCGACGAATCCTACCGGCCCGCCGTGAGCGTCGTTATCGCCGCGTTCAACGAGGAAACCGTGATCGTGAATACGATCCGCGCCGTGCTGGAGAACGGCTACCAGCCGCTGGAGATCATCGTCGTCGACGACGGCTCCGCCGACGACACCTCCGGACAGGTTCGCGCGAACTTCGGCGACACCGTAACACTTCTCAACCAGGCCAACGGAGGGAAGGCATCTGCCCTCAACCTCGGCATTGCACTGGCCACGGGAGAGATCATCATCGCTCTCGACGCCGACACCGTCTTCGCTCGCGACACGATCGAGAAGCTCGTTCGTCATTTCGCCAGGCCGCTCGTCGGTGCTGTGGCGGGGAACGTAAAGGTCGGCAACCGCGTGAACCCTCTGACGCACTGGCAATCGATCGAATACGTCACCAGCCAGAATCTCGATCGCCGTGCCTACGCCACGATCAACGCCGTGACCGTCGTGCCCGGCGCGGTCGGCGCGTGGCGGCGGGAAGCCATCCTGGCTGCCGGCGGCTACACGACCGACACGATGGCCGAGGATATGGACCTGACGTGGCGAATCCGCCGGATCGGATGGCGGGTCGAGACGGAGTCCAATGCTCTCGGATACACCGAAGCCCCGGATAGCATCCGCACGCTCTTCAAACAGCGCTTCCGCTGGGCCTTCGGCACTCTCCAGGCGCTCTGGAAACACCGCCGGGCGCTGGGACGCTACGGCTATTTCGGCCGGGTGATGCTGCCCACTCTCTGGCTTTTCCAGGTGGCGTTCCAGGTGCTGTCGCCCCTCGTCGACATGCAGATCCTCTGGTCGCTCGGGACCGTCATCCGCGCCTGGATGCGCGGCCGCCTCGTCGGCGATTGGCAGCCGCTGCCCAACGCCCTCGCTTCGCTGTACGTGATCGGGTTCATGTACGCGTTCTTCTTCGTCGTCGAGCTTGTCGGATCGCTGGTGGCCTATAAGCTCGATCGAGAAGATCCTCGCCCCCTGGTCTGGCTGTTCTGGCAGAGATTCCTTTACCGCCAGCTCATGTATGCCGTCGTTCTCAAGTCGCTCAAGACCGCCGTCTCCGGAATCCGCACCGGATGGGGAAAGCTGGAGCGGAAAGGAACGGTCGAGATATTGGGCGAAGAAGCCGGCAAGCTGCAGGTACGCGAGGCGCAGTAAGCCGCATTTCTCACACTCTCACAGGAGTCGTCGGCACCCTGTTACTCGTCGAGAGCCTTCTCCCCCAGCGCTTTTCAGCTGGGGGAGAAGGTGCCGACAGGCGGATGAGGGGGCGTTGGTTCTTGCGAGCAGTGGGCTATTTTCAGGAACGGGCGTTGGAAATTCATGAAGACACTCAACTTTAGTGCGAGAACCGCCCCCTCATCCGCCTTCGGCACCTTCTCCCCCCGCAAGAAACCGCGGGGGGAGAAGGACTGTCGACGAAGGGGGTGGAAAGGCTCTCGAGGGAACAATTCAAGTCAGCGCGTGAGAAGTGCGGGGTAAGCGCGTGCCCGGCGAGACCATTGCGTCGCTTCGGGCGCGGCTCCGCGGAGCGGCACAGGCCGGCGGCGTAAACCCCCGCGACATCGACGTGCTGCTGGCCGATGTCTCCGCGCGGTCGCCGGCATGGCTTTTCGCGCACGGCGAAGAGCAGATCGACCCGGCTGCGCTCGAACGGCTCGTGGCGCGGCGCATGCGCGGCGAGCCGTTGCAGTACATCCGCGGACATGCGGAGTTCTTCGGACGTCGATTCTTCGTCGACGATCGCGTGCTGATTCCCCGTCCGGAGACGGAATTGCTAGTCGAGGCGGCCATCGCCCGAGCGCCGCGCGGGGCGCGTGTGCTCGACATCGGATCCGGCAGCGGCTGCGTCGCCATCTCGCTGGAACGCGAACGACGTGATCTCGATATCACCTCGATCGACATCTCGGCCGCCGCGCTTGCCGTGGCATCGCGCAACGCGCGCGAGCACGAGTCACGAGCTCGTTTTTTCGCGTCGGACTTGTTCGACGCGATCCGCGGAGAGCTCGATCTCATCGTCTCGAATCCACCCTACATCCCGCTGACTGACTACAGCAATCTGGCCAGCGAGGTGCGCGATCATGAGCCGCGCGTCGCCTTGACGCCTGGGCCGAGGGGAACGGAAGTGATCGAACGGATTCTCGCTGCGAGGCGCGCACCGGTGGTCCTGCTGGAGATCGGATTCGGGCAGCTCGATGACGTACGCGGTGTCGCGAACGGCTACGAAATCATCGAAGTCATCAACGACCTCGCCGGCATCGAGCGCGTTGTCGTACTATCGCGCCATGGCCACAAATGAACGTTGCCTCTTCTGCCGCATCGCCAGCGGCGAGATCACCGCGAAGATCGTGTTCCAGGACGACGTCGTCGTCGCTTTCAACGACATCAACCCCCAGGCACCGACCCATGTGCTGGTCGTCCCGCGCACGCACATCTCGACGCTCGACGATCTGGATGAAGAGGAAGCGAACATCGTCGGCATGACCATCGTGCGCGCCTCGCAGATTGCCCGCAATCTACAGCTCAACTCCGAGGGCTACCGGCTGGTGATCAATCACGGCGAAGCAGCGGGGCAGACGGTGTTCCACATTCACATCCACCTCCTCGGCGGACGCAACTTCGGCTGGCCCCCCGGGTAGAGCTGCGTCACACATCGACGTGTGATGAATCACCCGTGCAGCGCGGGACGAACCGTAAGGTTGGTCCGGTTAGGGTCTTGCATCCGGAACGGGTACAATAACTCTGGGTCTCCATCCAAAATATGCGCTGTCCGCTCGTCGCTATTCGTGTCTTTGTTGTCCTGCTGCTCGCAGCGGCCGGCTCGGCATTCGCGCAAGCGCCGCCGTTCACCATCAGCTTCACCGCGTCTACCTACACCGCGGCGGAAAACGCGAGCCCGTCCTTCCAACTGACGCACACCGGAACGGTGCCTGCCAACACCGTTATTCAGTTGAACGTCTTCAGGGAGCCGGGCTTCACCCAGACCTTTGGTGGCGGCATCCTCTGGACTGGCGATGGTATGACCTTCACCGTCGCTCCGGACGACCATTACTACAACCCCGGCCAGTCGTATTACTGCGCGCTCCAATCGGTCAACAACGGCGGCGCTCTCGGCTCGCTCAGAGATACGACCGTGACTGTGATTGACGATGAGCAGCCGCCGAAGGTTTCGATTTACGACGTGACGGTCGTTGAGGGCACGGGCCTTCCGAACCGCTCCGCGGTCTTCACGGTCAGCCTCTCGACGCCCCTTACCGTATTCGCATTCGTTCAAGTGCTCGTCCACGACCAGACCGCAAAGAACATCGCCGACTACCTCTGGTCCAGTCAATCCGTCACCTTTTCCCCGGGACAGACCTCCGCCACGTTTTCGGTTGTGATCATTGGTGACAATCTGCCGGAGGACAACGAGACATTCCAGGTCGAGTTGAACCCTTCTGCTCCGATTCAGCCCGGAAAGACAGTCGGTTATTGCACCATCATTGACGACGACGACGCGATCACTCCTCCATTTCAAAGGATCGGAAAAGGTGAGACAGGAATCATCAACATCCGGCTCAAGAGTCCCGCGACCGTTCCAGCACAAGTGCTTTTTCAGGCCTCGGAGGCTGATCTCCTGGACGTTCCGGGCTCCGTCACGATTCCGGTGGGTGGATCGGAAGCGGACGTCCAGTTTACCGGCCGAAAAACCGGCGCCGGATCGATTCTGGTAACGCTGCCGCCGTCCCGCGGCGGGCGATCGGACCAGTTGCTCGTCACGGTGCACGACGACACGACGCTGACCATCGATCCCATACAGCTCAATCTCTCGCTCGGCGAGTCGTCCAATGTGACGGCGCGCGTCGATCCTGTACCGGCAGCTCCGCTCCGAGTCCTCATCAGCGCGGCAAAACAAGGAATCGTGAGCGTTCCGGACCTTGTCGTGACCGGTGCTGATGGCCGTGTGGTCATTCCGGTGCGATCGCTCGCGCTGGGCTCGACTACGGTGAACATCGCCCTTGTCGATACCGACGGAGGTGCGTCGTCGGACCTCGGTGTAAATGTAACGCTAGGGCTCGGACCAGTTACAACGAGCGTCGTGCCTGCGGTCGGACGCGAGTCAGGCGGCGCGTCAGTGCAGCTCAACGGCTTCAACTTCTCAAACCTTTGCGCGGTCTCATTCGGCGGAGTACCGGTGCCGGAAAGCACCCCGCAGGCCAACGGGAATGCCATCGTTCTGGTGACGCCGCCGCATGACGCGGGCGTCGTCGATATCGCGATCCGCTGCGGAACCCGATCGTACGTGTTTCCGAGCGCGTTCACATACCAGTCAGCGCCGCCGAAGCTGACGTCGGTTTCTCCGAGGAGCGGGACCACGCACGGCGGAACTGCCCTTTTCGTCTCCGGCAGCGACTTTCGTTTCGGTTTGTGCAGCGCCCGCTTCGGGCAAACGCCGGCGCTGCCTACTCCGGGCCGTAACTCGACGACCAATCTCGTGTTCCGGACACCGGCGCACGAAGCTGGCGCGGTTTCCGTGTCGCTGGTCTGCGGCAGCCAGACGTCAACCTTGCCGGGCGTGTTCACCTACGTCGCGACGGACGACGCGCCGGCGTCGTCGGCCGGGATATTCGGGTTGAGCCAGGGAGCACTGGCCTGGATGAACGGTTCCGCGTTTCGCGGCGACGACGAAGTCCTCGTCAACGGCGTGGTTGCCCCTGACCTGACCACGTTCGGGACGACGCAGCATTTGTTCACGCTTCCCGAGCTCAACGGCCCGGCAGAGATCACCTTGCGCGACTACGCCGGTCGAGTGCTCACCAGGACCGTCACGATCGCCCCACCCGACACACCGGTTCTAACGAAGCTGCCGGCGCGCATCACGCTCGGCGCCGAGTTTTCGGTCACCGGCACCGGCCTCCGCAGCGGTCTGACGTACATGCTCGGGCCGGCACCAATGCAGTTGATGCTGAATCCGGTGCTCAATTCCGACCGTTCCGTCTGTACGAATTGCCCGATGACGCCTGTGTTTCGCGCGCCGATCAGCGTTGGACCGGGCACGGTTTCTCTCACCATCGCCGATCACGGCACCGTGCTCGTGACGAAATCGGTCGAGGTGACAGCGTCAGGCCCGGCGGTGAGTGCAATCGTGCCACCGTGCGCCGCATTCGAGGGAGGCTCGCTCGTCACGATCTACGGAAGCGGCTTCGACGACGGTGCCTTGGTTCAGTTCGGCACTACGCAGGTCATGGATGTCGTCGTCAAAGACCGTTTTACGATCATCGCCAGGGTGCCGCCACCGTTCAGCGGCCTGCAGCCGCAGATCACAGTCTCCAATCCGGACGGCAGCGCGGCGACGTTGACGAATGCGTTCAGTTACAAGTCACCGGGTGATTCCGGTTGTGGCGGGAGCGGCGGCGGACGCCGTCGCGCGGCGGGGCATTGATGACACGCTCGACGCTCCTCGCGATCTCGTTTGTATTGGTTGCCGCGTCCTTGCGCGCGTCCGATCAGGTGTCGTTCGCTAAGGGTAGTTATCAATTTCGTGAGGACGCCGGGACAGGCACGGTGACGATCAATCGCACCACCACCACTCCACTGACGCCGGTCAGCGTCGGTTATCTCGCCATCATCAATGACCTCGTCGCGACTGGTACCGTAACCTTCGGACCAAACGAGATCACCAAGGATGTCGTGTTGACGATTCCGAATGACGATGTGTACGACCAATGGGGTAACTCGACGTCTTCGGGAAACGAGATACTTCTGAAATCGCCTTCCGGCACAACGATCGGAAACCCGGCGTTCGCCTATATCCTGCTCATCGATGATGAACCAATGCCGACGGTTCATTTTGACAACATTTCCGTAGCCGAAGGAAACAGTGGGACGACCGATGTCCACCTGATAGTCACGTTGACCACACCGTTCAAACGTCAATCGTCGGTCAACGTCGATGTGGTCGGCGGTACCGCCACTCGAGGTTCCGACTACTACCAGGACAGCTCCTACGCCTTACTCGCACCGAAGCAGACCTCGGCGGAGGTAATCTTCAGGATTCAAGGCGACACCATCCCGCAACCAGACAAAACGTTGCTCCTGAGCGGGCAGGCGGGAAATCTTGGATACAGCTGGAACGGTGTCCTTACCATTCTGAACGACGACTACTTCTTCGGGCCTGCGTCGCAAAAGGTGATACGCGGCACCGTGGGCTCCCTTGGTTTGACGACGACCGTGCCGGCGCCTGCGACCGATCACGTCGAGCTCTCATCCTCCGACACCAGCATCGCCACGGTTCCTTCCTTCGTTGATATACCGGCCGGCTCCGTGGCGAAGTCGTTCGCTGTCACTGCTGTCGGTCTTGGATCGGCTGTCATCACCGCAAAGATGCCTCCATCGCGCGGCAGCGCGGTAACTACCGCGCGTGTTGATGTCTTCACCCCCACGCTGGTGACGTTCGACAAGCCGCTCGTCGACGTAGCCCTTGCAGCGACAACGACGGTCACCGTGCACGTCGATCAACCTCCCGCCGTACCTGTGGTGCTGTTTCTGTCGCAGAGCAATCCAGCCATCGCCAGCGTCTCGCAGTTTTTCACCATCGGCACAAATGGGGCCGGATCGATTGCTGTCCGCGGATCGAGCGTCGGCGCCACGTCAGTCACAATGACGCTCCCTGCGGAGTACGGGGGAGCGACTTTTGGCTTTGCAATCGTCGTCTCTCCTCCTACCGGCGTAGCGATCACGCGCATCGATACGACCTCGGGCCCTTCGACTGGCGGCCAGCGCGTCACCATTTTCGCCTTTGGGATGAGCACGCGGTGTTCGGCCATGTTCGACGGCGTGTCAGGCCTCAACACCTCGACATCGGCCTCGGGCTCTCTCACCACGAATACACCGCCGCATGACGCGGGAAGCGTCGATGTCTCGGTTCGCTGCGGCGCCGATACGGGAACGCTGCCAAAGGCCTACACATATACGCCGGCACCGATACGCCTCACACGCCTTTCGCCAACCATCGGTCCTGCCAGCGGCGGAGTGCTGGTCGCGGCAACCGGAGAGAACCTCCGCCGCGGCCGCTGCTCGCTCTGGTTCGGTGGCGTCCCAGCCACGACGTTGCAGAACGACCAGGCGACGGCGATGCTCGTCGCCGCACCGCCACACGCTCCCGGCAACGTCGACGTCTCGATGCGCTGCGGCAGCGACGCCTCGACGCTCGCGGGAGCCTTCCTCTACACCGGCAGCGAGATGCTGCCGCAGCTCGCGGGAGTCAACCCGCCATCGGGTGCGGCAGGTGATCGCGTCATCGTCGGTGGCTCCGCTCTCCGCGACGACGATGTGATCTTCTTTGACAGCGTCGCCGGCCTCGACATGACCTCGACCAGCGATCAGCATTTCGTTACGGTTCCTGACCTGCCGCCCGGCAATGTCACGATCACGCTTCGCGATGCGGCAGGACACGTCGCCGCCGGGCCTGCCTTCCGCGTTCTGGCTCCCACTGCGCCGCAGATTACGAGCGCCCCGACTGACCTGCTGACGTCTTCCGAGTTCCCCATCACCGGCACCGGTCTCCGCCGCAGCTTCGACTTTCTCCTCGGCGGCACAGTCCTGCAGCAGGTCTCGGTTGCTTCGACATTCGCGCAGTTGCGGCTGCCGGACTCCATCAGCCCCGGCACGTACGAGCTTACGATCGCCAATCAGAACGTCACCCCGCGCACGATTCAGGTGACGGAGGGCATCTCTGTGACCGAGGTAACGATCCCATGCTCGTCGACCGAGGGCGGGCCGATGGCGAAGATCAGAGGAAACGGATTCGCGGCAGGAGCGGTCGTCACCTTCGGCGCATCCGACTCCTCGGACGTAACCGTCCAGGACGCCCACACCATCGTGGCTAAGGTACCGCCGTCATCGGGTCTGGCCGTTGAGGCGATCACGGTCACGAATCCAACCGGCGAGTCAGCGCAATTGTCGAATGCCTTCCACTATCGCTTCCCCGATCCAGGATGCGGTACGACTCGCCACCGCGGTGCTACACACTGATATGACTCGAAAACTCCTGCTCGCTCTGTCGCTTTTCTTTGCCGCATCGTCGCTTCGCGCTGCCTTGCCCGTGATCGCCATTGAGCAGGCGTACTACTCAGCCAGCGAAGGCTACACCGGCAACTACATTCCGCTCATTCGTTCCGGTGATAAGACTGTTGCATGCAGCGTCCAATACCACGTGAGAATCGACACAGTGGTCATCGACGCCACAGCGAGCTTTGCTCCCAACGAAGTGCGCAAAAACGTCGTCTATGCCGTTCCGACTGACAACGTGTACGACAACCGCCCCGACTCGGTGAAGAACTTTTTCTTCTCCATCAGCGACCCCGTCGGTGCGCTGATCGGGTCGCCTAGCAATGTTACGGTCCATCTCCAGGAACGGGAACCGATACCGACAGCCATGTTTCAAAGCACCTCCGTGGCAGAAGGCAACAGTGGAACTACGCCCGTACAGATGACGATCGTTCTTTCAGGGCCATTGCGGGACACAGCCGTTGTGTACGTCTATGCCGTCGGGGGAACTGCTACGCCGGGAACCGACTATGAGCCAGTCGTCTACGGAGCCCAGGTGACTTTCGCGGCTTTGCAGACGGTCGGCCAGTTCACCATCCGAGTAAAAGGCGACCTCGTTTCGGAGCCGGATGAGACGGTTGTCATCGGCGGTGCCATCGGGACTTTCGTGCCGTACCCGAGCGCGCTCGGCACCCTGACGATCCTGAACGACGACTACCTCCTGACGCCGGACACGCAACGAATCGCGCGCGGTACCGTTGGCTCGGTAAGCGTGACGACCAGCGTGGCCACGCCTGCGACCGACCGCGTGGTGCTCTCATCGTCCAATCCTAGCGTCGCCGCCGTTCCGCCGTTCGTCGATGTTCCGGCCGGCTCGCTCGGGAAATCGTTCGACGTGACCGGGGTCAGTGACGGATCGGCGGTGATCACCGCGACCTGGCCACCGTCACGCGGCGGCGGCACGATGACCAGCCGCGTCGAGGTCTTCACCGCGACCTACTACGCCTTCGATAATCCGACTCTCAGCGTGCAACTCGGACAGACCGCAACAGCCGTGATGCATTTCGATCCACCCCCGAGTGAGCCGCTTGTGCTTTACCTCTCCCAGACAAATCCGTCGGTCACCACCGTTCCACCGATCTTCACAATCGGCACCAACGGCATCGGTTCGTTCCCACTCCGCGGCACCGCTGTCGGCAGCACGATCATTACGACGCCGGTGCCGGCGTCCTTCGGCGGCTCCACGGCCGGATTCCGCTTCGACGTCACTCTTCCCACCGGTTTCACGATTGCGAGACTGGATTCGACCTCCGGTCCCTCGACAGGGGGACAGCTCGTCAAGATCTTTGGCGGATTGAGCGGGCGCTGCACGGCAATGTTCGACGGCGTTTCGGGACTCAACACAACCCTCGCGGCGGCGACCTTTCTCACGACCACTACGCCGCCGCACGACCCGGGAACCGTCGATGTCTCTGTCCGTTGCGGCAGCGATATGGGAACGCTGCCGAAGGCGTACACGTATACGCCGGTGCCGTTGCGCCTCACGCGTCTTTCGCCGACGATCGGCCCGGCCGGCGGAGGGGCGCTGGTGACTGCCACCGGGGAGAATCTCCGCCGCGGACGTTGCTCGCTCTGGTTCGCCGGTGCCCCGGCCACGACGATCGAGAATGACCAGGCGACTACGATGCTCGTCGCCGCACCCACACACGATCCCGGCAGCGTTGACGTCACGATGCACTGCGGAAGCGACGTCTCGACGCTTACTGGTGCCTTCCTCTACACCGGCAGCGAAATGCTGGCGCAGCTTACCGGCATCTACCCCCCTTCGGCCGCACCAGGCGATCGCATTATCGTTCTGGGCTCCGGCTTCCGCGACGATGATGCGCTCTTCTTTGACAACGCCGCCGGACTCGACGTCACGTCGTCGAGCGACCAGCACTATGTAACGGTCCCTGACCTGGCTCCTGGCAATGCCGCGATCACTCTCCGTGACGTTGCCGGACATATCGTGGTTGGGCCGAGCGTCCACGTGCTGCCGGCAGTGACTCCCCAGATCACGAGCGCCCCGACGCACGTTCTGACCTCTTCCGAGTTTCCGATCACCGGCTCGGGTCTCCGCCGCGGCCTCAGCTTCCTCCTCAGCGGCACCGTCCTGAAGCAGGTCTCCGTCGATTCGACATCCGCGCAGTTGCGGCTTCCGGCGTCGATCGCCCCCGGCACATACACGCTCACGATCGCCAATCAGAACGTCACCCCTCGCACGATTCAGGTGACCGACGGCGTTTCCGTGACCTCCGTATCGATCCCTTGCTCGTCGACCGAGGGCGGCCCCTTTGCGACGATCAACGGCAACGGATTCGCCGCCGGAGCAGTCGTCGGTTTTGGGGCATCCGACTCCGCCGACGTGACCGTGCAGGATTCCCACACCATCCTCGCAAAGGTGCCACCCTCATCAGGTATGGCCAGCGAGACGATCACCGTCACCAACCCGACTGGCGAGTCCGCACAGTTGTCGAATGCCTTCCGCTATCGCTGGCCCGATCCCGGTTGCGGCGGACGTCATCGCGGAGCGGGGCATTGATCAGTATCCGGACCACGCTCCTGGCGATCTCGGTCGTGCTTGCAGCCACCTCTCTCCGCGCCGCCGATCAGGTCTTCCTCGCGAGCCCTTCGTATCTTTTCAAAGAGAACGCCGGCTTCGGCGCTGTGACGATCAATCGCGCCTCGAGCACTCCGGGGACATCAGTCAATGTCGGCTACCACGCCTTTATCAATGACGTAACCACGAATGGCACCGTGACCTTCGGTCCGAACGAGATCAGCAAGGTGCTTCTGCTCCCGATTCCGCACGACGATTTGTATGACCAGCAGTGGGATCGATCCCTTCGATACTTCGTATCATTGCAGTCGCCTTTCCGGCACTACGCTTGGTACACCGTCGAGCGTACCGATCCTACTCATGGAGGACTCGCCGGTGCCGAGGGCTTCCTTCGACCACATCACTGTGCCCGAAGGAAACAGTGGAACGACCGATGTTCACCTGAAGATCACGTTGTCCGGAGCGTTCAAATACGAACAGGCGGTCTTCTTCGAAGCCGCCGGTACGGCCACGTTTGGTTCCGACTACGACGGGCCGGCGACCGTTTTCCTAGCACCGGGACAGACCTCGGCGGACGTCATTGTCAGGATTCACGGCGATACTCTCCCGGAGCCTGACGAGACGATCCTTCTTACCGCGTACGCCTCGGGGATAGGCCCTGATTGGAGCGGCGTGATCATCATTCTGAACGACGACTACATCCTGACGCCGGACTCCATGCAAATCGCCCGCGGAACAGTCGGTTCTGCAAGCGTAACGACAAGCGTGCCGTCGCCTACGAACGATCACGTCGTGCTCTCATCGTCGAACCCGAATGTCGCCACCGTTTCACCGTTCATCGACGTTCCCGCTGGCTCGCTAGGGAGAGCATTCGATGTGACGGCGGTCAGCGTCGGTTCGGCGGTCATCACAGCAACCTTGCCGCTGTCGCGTGGCGGCGCCACGACGACGACGCTCGTCGACGTTTACTCTTCCACCTTCTTCTACTTCGAGAAACCGGCCGTGAGCCTGCCGCTCTCGCAGACGACGACAGCCACGATGCACTTCGAGCCACCTCCCACGGAGCCGCTGCCGCTGTTTCTTGCACAGACGAATCCCTCGGTTGCGGGCATCCCTCCATTCTTCACCGTCGGCACGAACGGCATCGGAACGTTTACCGTCCACGGCACCGGGGTTGGAAACACCGCCCTTGAGCGCTTCGTTAGCGCCTCTGACCGCTTCGTTAGCGCCTCCGACCGCTTCGTTAAGCGCCCTCGAGCGCTTCGTTAGCGCCCTCGAGCGCTTCGTTAGCGCCTCTGACCGCTTCGTTAGCGCCTCTGACCGCTTCGTTAGCGCCTTCGAGCGCTTCGTTAGCGCCTTCGACCGCTTCGTTAGTGCCCTCGACCGCTTCGTTAGTGCCCTCGAGCGCTTCGTTAGCGCATCCGACCCCTTCGTTAGCGCATCCGACCCCTTCGTTAGCGCTTTCGACCCCTTCGTTAGCGCCTTCGATTCCTTCGTTAGCGCCTTCGATTCCCTCGGTGGCCCCTCTCTCGCTAGAAAATCTTTGCCAAGTGCCTTACGCCGAAGGCGGCACGCGGAATCTCGTCCCACTGAAGGTGATCGATCGGGAAGACTTTCGCCGGGCCGCTTTGCGCCGGGTCAGGAAGTCTTCCTTTGCCTCGGTGAGCGTCGTGGGAACGTATGTGGCGCCAGCGGAAAGCGTCTTCGTGCGGTCGCGGGCGAATGCCGAGCCGCCGGCGACGATCGTCAGTTCCTGGAAGGTCGCGGCCAGCAGTTGTAACAGTCCGTGACCTGCCTGCAGATGGTCCTGGTTCGTGCAGGAGACGAAGACTGCCTCCGGCATCACCTCGCCGATGAAGGAGAGTAGCTCCTGGTCGGGGAGGTCAGTGAAGTAGTCGATCGAGAAGCCTTCCTCGCGCAGCAGTTGCGTCAGCATCAGGGTGCCGAGGGAGAGACGCTCGCCGGCAACGGAAACGGCCACGATATGGCGCTCGGGATCGGGGACGCCGGCGTTGCGGTCGCCGTAGCGGATGATCAGCTCGCGGATCACGTCCTTGATGAAGTGATCGTTCGCCGGCGTGATCCGCTTGCGGTCGAGCTCCTCCTGCGCGAAGGTCAGCGTGGGGATGAAGAGGTCGGAGAACATCTCCTCCATTGTGTCGCTCTCCGCGTGCCGGTCGGCGATGGCGATGGCTCCGGTGCGGTCGCGCAGGAGCAGACGGTTGTAGAAGCTGAGGTATCCCTCCAGAGGATCCTCGGCGCCGAACATGATCGAGAAGATGCGCAGCGCGGGGATGAACTCGCCGCCGACGGTGAGGCAGACGGAGATCGGCGTCGCCAGCAGCAGCCCCACCGGTCCCCACAGCCATCCCCAGAAAATCGCGGAGACCAGCAACGCGATCGGCGAGACGCCGACGCGATGTCCGACCACGATCGGCTCGATGAACCCTCCGATGAGCTGGTCAGTCAGGACGAAGAGCCCGAGGACCGCCAGCGGCACGTACCAGTTCGGAAAAACTGCGATCGAAAGGAACGTCGGCAGCGCCGCGCTCAACACGGCGCCGACGTAGGGGATGAATCGGAACAGGCCGGCCAGCACGCCCCAAAGCGGCGCGTTCGGCACCTTCAGCAGAAAGAGTCCGAATCCTACGAGAATACCGAAACAGACGTTGAGCAGCGCGATGGTCAGCAGGTAGCGGCTGATGCGATCCGACGTCTCGCCGATGGCCTGCGTCGTCACCGTGAGATGGGCGCGGCCAGCCAGCCGCAGCATCTTGTCCCGCAACTGTTCGCGGTCCTGCAGCAGAAAAAAGACCAGGACGACCACGAGGAAGGCGGCCGCGACGAGCTCGATCGTCGGTGCAAGCGCTTTGTAGCGGTCGGCGAATTTCTGCCGGTCCGGGATCACGCGCACCTTGAGGTCGGCCTTCTCCTGCTTGTCAGCCGCCTCGGTGACACGCTGAATCGTCCTCTGAACCAGGGCGAACGTTTTTCCGCCGGGAAGTTTCAGGAACCGGAGCTTCTGCTCGATCTTGCCGACCGTGGCAGCCTCGACGAACTGATTGGCCACGTCGTTGAACTGCTGGTAAAGCCACCATCCGCCAAACCCGATACCGGTCACGATGAGGGTGAGGGAAAGAACGATCGCGCCGGTGCGGCGAAGCAGCGTCCGCTCGAGCAGCGTGACGATCGGCGTCAGCAGAAAGGCAAAAAGGATCGCCAGCGCGATCGGAACGCACACAGGCTTCGCCAGATAGAGGATGGCGATGACGACGACGGTGGTGAAGAGCACGCGCGACTGCGACTGCCCGCGCCGGTCCTGCGTGGTCCGTTTGTCGGAGAACGTGGTCACGGACTCCGGCAACCGGCGCAGGGAAAGCGTCTTGTCCAAGTCGTCGGGTTCATCGTCGTCGTAGGGCCGCACGTTCGTGAGTTTACTGCGCTTCGCGCGTTATTTGCGGCTCCGCCGCGTTGTCGGTTGTCTGCGCGCTGCGGCGCGCGTGGTCAGCATTGAAGGTACTGAGCTTTGCCCGATTTGTTGATTCGGTAGTCGGTTGATCCCGAACATTCGCCTGATAGCACCCACGCGCCGCAGCGCAGACAACCGAAAACGCGGCGGAGCCGCAGACAACGCGTTGGCGCAGCGGCTTCAGCCGCGACGCCAACGCAGAATCGGCTGCCTCGCCGCCCGCGCCTCGTCCAGCCTCCGCACCGGCGTCGTGTGCGGCGCGCTGCGCACCAGCTCCGGGCGTTCCTCACACTCGCGGGCGATGGCGATCATGGCGTCGCAGAAGGCGTCCAGCTCTTCCTTGGGCTCGCTCTCGGTCGGCTCGATCATCAGCGCACCGGCCACGATCAGCGGGAAGTAGATCGTCGGCGGGTGGAAGCCGTAATCCATCAACCGCTTGGCGATGTCGAGGGTGTGAACGTCCTTCGCCGTCTGCAGCTTGTCGCTGAAGACGACCTCGTGAAGCGACGGCGCGTCGTACGGCAGGTGATACGAGCCGCGAAGGCGGGCGCGAATGTAGTTCGCGTTGAGCACGGCGATCTGCGCGATCCGGCGCAGACCGTCCGGACCCATCGAGCGCATATACGTCAGCGCGCGCACCAGCACGTTGAAATTGCCGTTGAACGCGCGGACGCGGCCGATCGAGTCGGGATGACCATGGTCGAGGTAGAACGTCCCGTCGTCGCGACGTTCGACTGTCGGCGTCGGCAGGAACGGCACCAGCCGCTGCGAAACACCGACAGGCCCCGCTCCCGGGCCACCACCGCCATGAGGCGTCGAAAACGTCTTGTGCAGATTCGAGTGGATGACGTCGATCCCCATGTCGCCGGGGCGGGCGATGCCGACGAACGAATTGAGGTTGGCCCCATCGCAGTAGAGGTAGGCGCCCTTCTCGTGAAGGATATCGGCGAATCGCTTGATGTCGGTCTCGAAAACGCCGAGCGTGTTCGGCACCGTGATCATCAGCGCGGCGACGTCCTCGGTGACCGCGGCGGCGAGCGTGTCGATATCCACCGTCCCGCGGCTGTTCGACTTGAGCTCTTTGATCTCGTATCCGGCGAATGCCGCCGAGGCCGGGTTCGTGCCGTGCGCGGAATCGGGGATCAGGATGTACTTGCGGGCGTTGCCGCTCTTCGCCAGCGCCTTGTGCACCATGAGGATGCCGGTCAGCTCGCCGTGCGCTCCCGCCACCGGCTGGAGCGTGACGCGCGGCATGCCGAAGATCTCCATCAGCGTCTGCTCGATATGCCAGAGCAGGGAGAGGTTGCCCTGCACCTGATGATCGGGCTGCAGCGGGTGCGACAGCGCGAACCCCGGGGTGCGCGCGATCTCTTCGTTGAGCCGCGGGTTGTGCTTCATCGTGCACGAGCCGAGCGGATAGAGACCCGCGTCGATGGAGACGTTGAGCTTCGACAGCCGCGTGAAATGACGAATGACGTCGACCTCGGAGACTTCGACTTCGTCCGCGATCTCGCTTCGCATCAGCGATGCCGGCAACGCATCGCTCGCCTCGGGGACATCGAGCGCCGGAAGACGGTAGCCCTTCCGGCCGCGCTTCGAATGCTCGAAGATCAGGAGCCGTTCCGAAGGAGCAGGTATCGTCGTCATCGCCGCTCCCGGGAGATTGCCGCCGTCAGCACGGCCACGAAGTGATCGAGATGTTCGCGCGTGTGGAGCTCCGTCACCGCGACGAGGAAGTCGTTGTCGTGACCGTCATAGAACTGCCCCAGCGGAATCCCACCGAGGATCTTCTCGTGCTCCAGATCAGCCAGGATCTCCGCGGCTGGGAACGGCGTACGCACTGCAAACTCGTTGTAGACCGGTCCGCTGAACGGCAGCAACACCGAGCCGATCCGGTTTAGTTGCGCGCGCAGATACGCCGTCTTCTGCAGGCATTGCTGGCCGACCTCGCGCAGACCTTCCTTGCCCATCAACGAGAGGTACATGTTCGCGGCCAGCGCGATCAGCGCCTCGTTTGTGCAGATGTTCGACGTGGCCTTTCCCCGGCGAATGTGTTGCTCGCGCGTGGCCAGTGTGAGCACATAGGCGCGGCGGCCATCGACGTCGACGGTCTCACCGACGAGGCGTCCCGGCATATGCCGTTTCAGCGCGTCCTTGACGACCATGAATCCGACGAACGGTCCGCCGTACTGCGTCGGCACTCCCCATGCCTGTCCCTCGCCCACGGCGATATCGAAACCATGCGCACCGGGCGGTGTGAGGATTCCAAGTGACGTCGCCTCGGCGATGACGGCGATCTTCACCGCGCCGGCGGCATCGGCGATCGCGGCGACGGCGTCGTAGTCCTCGATGACGCCGAGGAAGTTCGGCGACTGGATGGCGACGGCGAAGACATCGCTCGTACACGCGTCGCGCAGCGCGGCGGTATCGATCCTGCCGTCCTTAGTCCAACCGACTTCGACGATCTCGTATCCGAGGTTCTGCACGTACGTGCGGACGGTCTCGGTGTACTGAGGATGGACCGACTTCGCGATCACCACCTTTTTCCGTTTGCGCACGACGCGCTCGGCAAGAAGCACCGCTTCGCAGAGCGCCGTCGAGCCGTCGTACAGCGAGGCGTTGGCGACGTCGAGTCCGGTCAGCAGACACTGGTGGGTCTGGTATTCGAAGATCGATTGCAGCGTTCCCTGCGAGACTTCGGGCTGGTAGGGGGTGTACGAGGTGAGAAACTCCGCCCGCAGAAGAAGTTGATCGATGCAGGCTGGCTGGTAGTGCAGGTAGGCGCCACCGCCGAGAAAGGAGACGTGATCCGCCGCGCTCTTGTTCTTCGCAGCCAGCGCGCGGAACCAGCGCCGCGATTCGATCTCCGACCAGGGGCCGGGGATGTCCAGGAGCTCGGTCAGCTTGACGTCGTCAGGAATCGTCTCGAAGAGGCGGTCGATCGAATCGACGCCGATGACGTCGAGCATCTCGCGGACATCCTGCGAGGCGTTGGAGATGTAGCGATGTTGATCGGTCAGCGGGTCAGGCAGGGTCATCGGAAAGGCGAAATGTCCAATGTTGAATGTTCAGTGTTGAGTGTTGAATGGAAAAGCGGAGTGGTGCGATACCCAACATTCAACATCGAACATTCGACGTTCAACATTGAACATTCAGATTTTCAACCGTTCAGTGCGCCGACTCTTTCTCGACGTACTCCTCGTACTCCTCGGCGGTCATCATCTCGTCGACCTCCTCGGGGACGCTTAGTCTCATCTTCATCATCCAGCCGTCGCCGTAGGGGTCGGTGTTGACGAGCTCCGGCTTCTCGGTGAGCGCTTCGTTGATCTCGATGACCTCGCCCGTGACCGGCGAGAAAAGCTCGGACACGGCCTTGACCGATTCGATGCTGCCGAACTCGTCGCCGAGCTCCAGCTCGGTCCCGACCGCCGGCAACTCGACGAAGACGACGTCACCGAGCTCCTTCTGCGCGTAGTCGGTGATACCGATGACGACCGTGTCGCCCGCCTCGGGATGAACGTACTCGTGGCTCTTGGCGTACCTGCTGTCTTCAGGTGTCATGGCTGGCTCCTTCGTCACTTCGCGCGTTTGTAGAACGGCGTGGGAACGACGCGTGCCCGCGTCTCTTTTCCACGGATGAGGACCATGAATTCCGCGCCGGGCACCGATTTGTCGAGCGGAAGATATGCGAGACCGATCGCTTTTTTCAATGTCGGCGAGTGCGTACCGCTGGTGACGACGCCGATCTCCTCGCCGCCGTCGACGATCGGATAGCCGTGGCGGGCGATACCGCGGTCGACCATCTCGAATCCGACCAGCTTCCGCCGAGGTCCCTCAGCCTTCTCGCGCTGCAGCACATCGCGGCCGAAAAAGTCGCCCTTGTCGACCTTGACGATCCAGCCGAGGTCCGCTTCGAGCGGTGTAGTGGTCTGGTCGATGTCGTTGCCGTAGAGGGCCATCTTCGCTTCGAGCCGGAGTGTGTCGCGCGCGCCGAGGCCGCACGGCTTCGCGCCTGCGTCGATCAGCTTGCGCATGATGCGCGGCCCTTCCGAGGGGGCGACGTAGACCTCGAACCCATCCTCACCGGTATAGCCGGTGCGGGAAACGATCGCCGGCACGCCGTCGACGGTTCCGGTAGCGAAGCGGTAGTACTTCATCGGAGCGAGATCGACGCCGGTCATCGGCTGCAGGAGCCGCTCCGCCTCAGGACCCTGCAGCGCAAGCTGGGTGTAGTCGGCGCTGACGTTGCGCACGTCGACGTCCATCCCTTTCGCCGCGTCGGCGATCCACTCGTAGTCCTTGTCGGTGTTCGATGCGTTGACGACGATGAAGAAATCGTCGGGCGCGTTCTGGTAGATGAGGATGTCGTCGACGAATCCAGCCGTCGGATACAGCAGCCCGTTGTACTGCGCGCGGCCGTTCTCGAGTTTCGAGACGTCGTTGCAGGTAGCCCTCTGCAAAAGCGCCAGCGCCTCGGGCCCTTTGACCGTCACCTCGCCCATGTGCGAGACATCGAACAGCCCGACATGCTCGCGAACCGCCGCATGCTCCTCGAGGATGCCGCTGAACTGCACCGGCAGCTCCCACCCCCCGAAATCAACCATCTTCCCGCCGAGCTCGTGCTCGAGGGAGTTGAGGGGGGTCTTTTTGAGGATTGGATCGGTCATCGTGGCCTCCGGGAGCGGGCGTACGCTAGCACAAGGCAAACACTGAATGTGTGATGTTCAATGTCGGGTGCTGCATGCAGGAGGAAGGCCGATTTCAAGATTCGACAGATACCCTTTACCATTGAGCATTGGCAGTTCCGGGAGGGTGGGCGTGCAGAACGAAATCGGAGACTTTCTCGACTATCTCACCTACGAGAAGAATTCCTCGCCCAACACCATCTCCGCCTACCGGATGGACCTCGAGCAGTTCATCACGTTCCTCTGCAACGACTACTTTATTCTCGGGCGCGATCAGCTTGACCTGAAGAAGGTCGATCACCTTACCGTCCGTTCGTACCTGGCGTTCCTGGCGCGCCGCAAGCTGGCCCGGTCGTCGGCCGCACGGCAACTCTCGGCGTTGCGATCGTTCTTCAAGTATCTGATGCGCGAAGAGGCGGTTGAAATGAATCCGGCCCGCAGCGTGGCCACGCCGAAGCGGGAAAAGCATCTTCCCTCCGTGATGCAGCCGTCCGACGTGGTGTTGCTTCTCGAACAGGCCGACACGTCGACCACGCTCGGCATCCGCGATCGGGCCTTCCTGGAGGTCATGTACGCCTCGGGGCTGCGCATCAGCGAGCTCGTAGGCATCGACCTCGAGGACGTCGAGCTGCGCGCGCGGCTGGTGAAGGTACGTGGCAAGGGCTCAAAGCAGCGCATCGTGCCGTTCGGTTCCAAAGCGGAAGAGTCGATCCGTGCCTGGCTCGCCGCTCGCGGCGATCTCGTGTCGAACATCGAGGAGCCTGCGCTGTTCGTGAACTATCGAGGTGAGCGAATCACGACGCGCAGCGTCCGGCGCCTCTTCGACCGCTACGTGCGCAAGGCCTCATTGCGCGCCGGCATCTCGCCGCACACGATGCGTCACTCCTTCGCCACACACCTGCTCAACGCCGGCGCTGACCTTCGGGGGATCCAGGAATTGCTCGGCCATGTGTCGCTATCGACGACCCAGAAGTACACGCACCTCAACGACTTCCAGTTGATCGCCGTCTACAGGAAGGCGCATCCGAAGGCATAGCGGCCTCTCGTCGGCATAGACTCTGAAAGCATGACCAACCGCCTCGCGAACGAAACCTCCCCCTACCTCCTCCAGCACGCTCATAACCCCGTCGACTGGTATCCCTGGGGCGAGGAGGCCTTCGCCAGGGCGCGCGCCGAGGACAGGCCGGTGTTTCTCTCGATCGGCTACTCGGCGTGCCACTGGTGCCACGTCATGGAGCGGGAGTCATTCGAGAATGATGACATCGCCGCCGTGCTGAACGAGAACTTCGTCTCGATCAAGGTCGATCGCGAGGAGAGGCCGGACGTCGACTCGATCTACATGGAAGCGGTGCAGATGATGACCGGCCACGGCGGCTGGCCGATGTCGATGTTCCTGACGCCGGCCGGCGCGCCGTTCTATGCCGGAACCTATTTCCCGCCGGACGACCGGCAGGGGATGCCGGGCTTCCGGCGCGTGCTTGAGCACGTCGCGCATACCTACCATGAGCGGCGGGGGGACGTCGAAGCGGCGTCGGCCGAAGTGATTCGAAGTCTGAGCACGGTCAAGTTCCAGGGAGGTGGTGCACTCGAGCACAAGGCCCTCGATCGGGCGGCTGCCCGCATTGCGCAGAGTTACGACGCGGCCAATGGTGGTTTCGGCGGCGCACCGAAGTTTCCGCCGTCGATGTCGCTCGACTTCCTCATGCAGGTGGCTTGGAGAACGAAGGACCGGGAGCTCGAGGGAATCATCACCAACACCCTGACGAAGATGGCGCACGGCGGGATGTACGACCAGGTCGGCGGCGGCTTTCATCGATATTCGGTCGACGCCCGCTGGCTCGTGCCGCACTTCGAGAAAATGTTGTACGACAATGCCCTCCTGGCGCGCCTTTACACGCGGGCCTGGCAGTGGAAGAAGGACCCGTTCTTTGCCCGGGTCGTGAGCGAGATTCTTGGATACGTCGAGCGCGAGATGACCTCGCCCGAGGGCGGGTTCTATGCGACGCAGGATGCCGACAGCGAGGGGGAAGAGGGGAAGTTCTACGTCTGGTCGCGCGCGGAGGTGATGTCGATTCTCGGCGAAGATGAGGGGCGGATCTTCTGTGCGCTCTACGACATCACCGACCGTGGCAATTGGGAGGAGCAGAACATCCTCAACGTGCCGCGCGATCCCGCGGCGGTGGCGGTAGATCTCGGCGTTTCGCTCGACCGGCTCGGCGAAATTTCGTCGCGTGGCAAGTGCAAGCTGTACGGCGTCCGCGCGCAGCGCGTCTGGCCGGCTCGCGACGAAAAGATCCTGACTGGATGGAACGGCTGGATGCTGGCCGCATTCGCCGAAGCAGCGGTGGCGTTCGACCGCGACGGCTATCGCGACGTCGTCCGCCGCAACGCCGACTTCCTGCTGACGCGCATCGACGGCGGCCGTTTGATGCGCACTCCGAAGATTTCCGGGTTGCTCGAAGACTACAGCGGCGTTGCCTGGGGACTCGCTCTGGCCTACGAGGCCACGCACACGCGGCGCTACCTCGATGCCTCACGCCAGTTGGCTGATCAGATCCTCGATCGGTTTGTGGACGAGCAGAACGGCGGATTCTTCGATACGCCGACCGATCATGAAACGCTGATCACCCGTCCGAAAGACCTGTTCGACAACGCCACGCCTTCCGGCAACTCCGTCGCTGCCGACGTCCTTCTCCGGCTCGCTCTCCTCTTCGGAGACAAACGGTACGCCGAGGCGGCGACGAAGACACTGGAATCGATCGCGCCACTGGCGGAGCGCTATCCATCCGGTTTCGGCCTGCTCCTCGGCGTTGCCGAGTGGCGCGCTGGACAGCCGAAGGAGATCGCGATCACGGGCTCTCTCGACGATCCGGCATTCCGCGCGCTCCGCAGGATTGCCGGCGAAGAGTATCTTCCGCATCGTGTCCTGGTCGCTGGAGACGGCGCCGCCGGCCTCCCTTTGATGCGGGACCGCCCGGCAGACCGCGTGCTCGCATACGTCTGCGAGGCTTACATGTGCCTGGAACCGACGGCGGATCCCGAGCGGCTGCGGGCGTTGTTGCGGGTTTAGCCCCGAGAACCCTTCTCCCGAACGCGCGGCTGCGCCGCTGGGCACAGACAAGAGTGTCTGTGCCCACAGCTGTCCAAATTAGGTTGAGAAACGGCCGGTTCTGCTGAGCGTACGAGTCATTTTTGACGGGAAGTGAGATCGACCCCCTCAGATGCTGTCCAAATTGAGGGAGAGTTGAGCGGGTGGAGGGAGAGGCGGTGGAGTGAACGGGTCGTTGAGCCAGGACCACAGATCGCGGTAAGCGAACAGGTTGAACCGCAAGATGGCGAGCAGATTCGACAGAGCCCATCCGAACGTGGAGCGTAGCTTGAGGTACCGAAGCGTGAGGATGGCGATCAGAGCCGTCCAGACCTGGATGTGAAGAGCATTCGCGGAGGTCCCCACGAAGGTCTTGATGCGCAGGTTCTGCTTGATGGCTTTAAAAAACGACTCGATCTGCCATCGCTGTTCATAGATGGCAGCGATGGTGGTTGGTCCGAAGCTCAGATGGTTGGTGAGAAACTCATAGGTCCGGCCGTCCTGAGCGCGATACTCGACCAAGCGAAGAAGTGGAGAGGAACCGCCTCTGAGTTGCCGGCTGGTCAGCTGGATGGTGGCATCGCGAAGAACGCCGCCCTTCTGAGGAATGGGGTTCTCTTTGACCACAGAATAGGTCGTCCGTCGTTTGAGTCGCGTGACGAAGAAGATGCCGCGTTGGTCGAGTGAGCGAAACCAGCGGAAGTCGATGTATCCACGATCGAAAGCGATGATCGTACCGGCTGGGAAATCCCAGTCCCGAGCCACTGTCACGTCGTACTTTCGGGCTTCGGTGATGAGGCAGAAGCTCGGTAGCAGCCCGTTGTGATCGAGAATCATGTGAAGCTTCACCGCTCCCTTGGTCTGCTTGTAGTGAGCCCAGTCAAACAGGCTCGCGCAAAGCTCGATCACGGTTGCGTCGATCGACAGCAACGGGTTCTTGAACCGCAGCTTATGCTTCGGTGCAATCTGACGGCAGCGCTGATACATCTGCTCGAAAACGAGCTGGTACAACTCCCACGGCCGGTGGGCGTTTGCGTAGGAAAGGGTGGACTTGTTCGGCGCCTCCTCGATACCGAGGTGATTGAGCTTCCCTTCCACCGAGGCCAGTCCCTGGCATATCTCACGAAGCGATTGGGCCTTGCCCAACTGGCAAAACAGCATCGCCACGAACTGCTGCCAACAGGTGAACCCTCGAGCGTGCCTCTCGGCCTTGGCCTCTCGAACCAACTGCTCGAACTCTGCCCGGGGAAACAACTTGAGAATCTGTCCGAATACGCTAGAAAATGCACTCAACGCTGGGCCTCCTGTTGATCGGTCGTTCTTGGTCGAACTGCCTAATCCTACAGAGCCCGGCGTTTCCGTCGAGGGCCAAATTCTCCTAACCTAATTTGGACAACTGTGGTCTGTGCCACATTGGCCCCCTGGTATTCGCAGGATGACTGGAGTCTCGCCGGACAGAATGTGGCACAGACCACAGCTGTCCAAATTAGGTTGAGAAACGGCCGGTTCTGCTGAGCGTACGAGTCATTTTTGACGGGAAGTGAGATCGACCCCCTCAGATGCTGTCCAAATTGAGGGAGAGTTGAGCGGGTGGAGGGAGAGGCGGTGGAGTGAACGGGTCGTTGAGCCAGGACCACAGATCGCGGTAAGCGAACAGGTTGAACCGCAAGATGGCGAGCAGATTCGACAGAGCCCATCCGAACGTGGAGCGTAGCTTGAGGTACCGAAGCGTGAGGATGGCGATCAGAGCCGTCCAGACCTGGATGTGAAGAGCATTCGCGGAGGTCCCCACGAAGGTCTTGATGCGCAGGTTCTGCTTGATGGCTTTAAAAAACGACTCGATCTGCCATCGCTGTTCATAGATGGCAGCGATGGTGGTTGGTCCGAAGCTCAGATGGTTGGTGAGAAACTCATAGGTCCGGCCGTCCTGAGCGCGATACTCGACCAAGCGAAGAAGTGGAGAGGAACCGCCTCTGAGTTGCCGGCTGGTCAGCTGGATGGTGGCATCGCGAAGAACGCCGCCCTTCTGAGGAATGGGGTTCTCTTTGACCACAGAATAGGTCGTCCGTCGTTTGAGTCGCGTGACGAAGAAGATGCCGCGTTGGTCGAGTGAGCGAAACCAGCGGAAGTCGATGTATCCACGATCGAAAGCGATGATCGTACCGGCTGGGAAATCCCAGTCCCGAGCCACTGTCACGTCGTACTTTCGGGCTTCGGTGATGAGGCAGAAGCTCGGTAGCAGCCCGTTGTGATCGAGAATCATGTGAAGCTTCACCGCTCCCTTGGTCTGCTTGTAGTGAGCCCAGTCAAACAGGCTCGCGCAAAGCTCGATCACGGTTGCGTCGATCGACAGCAACGGGTTCTTGAACCGCAGCTTATGCTTCGGTGCAATCTGACGGCAGCGCTGATACATCTGCTCGAAAACGAGCTGGTACAACTCCCACGGCCGGTGGGCGTTTGCGTAGGAAAGGGTGGACTTGTTCGGCGCCTCCTCGATACCGAGGTGATTGAGCTTCCCTTCCACCGAGGCCAGTCCCTGGCATATCTCACGAAGCGATTGGGCCTTGCCCAACTGGCAAAACAGCATCGCCACGAACTGCTGCCAACAGGTGAACCCTCGAGCGTGCCTCTCGGCCTTGGCCTCTCGAACCAACTGCTCGAACTCTGCCCGGGGAAACAACTTGAGAATCTGTCCGAATACGCTAGAAAATGCACTCAACGCTGGGCCTCCTGTTGATCGGTCGTTCTTGGTCGAACTGCCTAATCCTACAGAGCCCGGCGTTTCCGTCGAGGGCCAAATTCTCCTAACCTAATTTGGACAACTGTGGGCACAGACACTCTTGTCTGTGCCCGGGCCGTGGTCGTCGATTCCACACGTCGTGTGAGAAATGCGGGTTTAGGCCGGAATCAGTTATCGAGCCCCTCGCGGAGATACTCCTCTTCCATCAACTGGGTAAAGAGCATCTCGTACTCACGGGAGCGCGCGGCCGGCGGCTTCTTCATCGTGGCGATGCGCCGCCGGACATTGTCCTCGCGCTCTTCCTCGCGCTTCAGCTCGTCGGCCAGCGCATGGGCGATCGACTGGCGGACGACTTCACGTTCCTTCAGCAGCGCGACGGCCTTCGTGCGCGTCATCGCCTCCAGAAGGTCGCGCGCGAGCTGCGTCACGCGCTCGCGCGAGATTTTATGCATGCCTGATTGTACGTCGCCAACGACTCAGTGAATCGTGTCGTCATCAGGAGATTCGTCAGGACCTTCAGAATCGCCGGCCGGGATTTCGTCATCCCCTTCGTCTTTGTCGACCAGCTTCACGGCGGCGACCACGAGATCGTTCTCGTCGATGTTGATGACGCGGACGCCCTGCGTGTTCCGTCCGATCGAGCGGATGTCGGCGACGTTCGTTCGGATGATCATCCCCTGTTCGGTGATCAACAGCACCTGATCGTCCTCGAAGACGTAGGAGATACCGGCCACCTTGCCGTTCTTGTCGGTGGTCTTGATGTTCGTGACGCCGATGCCGCCGCGCGACTGCAGCCGATAGGCGGAGACCGGGGTGCGCTTGCCGAAGCCCTTCTCCGTGATCGTCAGCACCTGGCCGCGTTCGTCGGAAACGATGATCTCCGCGTCGTCGCCATCCGGCTCGCTCTCGACGATCTCCGGCTCCTCGCCCTCGGCCAGCGGCTCCGGTGCAGCTTCACCGGAAGCGGGGAGAACATCCATCTCGACAACCGAATCCCCTTCTCGAAGGGAGATCCCTTTCACGCCGGCGGCGCCGCGGCCCATCGGGCGGACGCCATTCTCGTTGAAGCGGATGGCCATGCCGTCATGTGTACCGATGAAGATCTCGTCGTCACCCTGGGAGAGGCGCACGGCGTAGAGGTCATCGCCCTCGTTGATGTCGATAGCGATGATGCCGTTGGCGCGGACGTTCGAGAACGCCGTCAGCTCGGTCTTCTTGATCTTGCCGGCGCGCGTGACCATGACCACGTACTTGGCGTCGTTGAAGTCGCGGACGGTCAAAAGGGCGCGCACGCTCTCGCCCTGTTCGACGGTCAGCAGGTTCACGATTGCCTTGCCGCGGGCGTTGGAGGCTACCTCGGGGATCTGATGCACCTTTATCCAGTAGAGGCGTCCGCGGTCGGTGAAGACCAGGACGTACGAGTGTGCGCTGGCGACGAAGAGGTGCTCGACGATGTCCTCTTCCTTCGTCTGCATGCCGATGCGGCCTTTGCCGCCGCGGCGCTGCGCGCGATAAAGCGACAGCGGCGAGCGCTTGATGTAACCGCCGCGCGACACGGTGATGACCATGTCTTCGTCGGCGATCATGTCTTCGATGGTGATGTCGCTGGCCTGCGGGACGATCTCGGTGCGGCGCTCGTCGCCGTAGGCCTCCCTGATCTCGCGCAGCTCGGCGCTGATGATCCCGAGAACCAGCGTCTCGGAGCCGAGAATGTCTTTAAGCCGCTGGATGAGCCCCAGGACTTCGAGGCGCTCTTGCCGCACTTTGTCGCGCTCAAGACTTGTCAGACGCTGCAGGCGCATATCGAGGATTGCTTGAGCCTGAACATCGGTCCAACTGAAGTTCGCGATCAACAGCTCTTTTGCCTGCGCTGGTGTCGATGCCTTTCGAATCAGTTCGATGACCAGATCAATCGCATCCAACGCAACCACTAGGGCATCCAGGATGTGAGCGCGCTCCTCGGCCTTGCGCAGATCGAAGCGCGTCCGGCGGACGACGATTTCCCTCCGGTGCTCGACGAAGTGATGGAGCAGCGTCGGGAGGTCCATCACCTCCGGCCGGTTGTTGACGATGGCCAGGAAGATGATGCCGAACGTCGTCTGCATCTGCGTGTTGCGATACAGGTTGTTGAGCACGACCTCGGCGATGGCATCGCGCTTCAACTCGATCACGATGCGCATCCCCTCGCGGTCCGATTCGTCGCGCAGATCGGAGATGCCTTCGATTCTCTTGTCGTGAACCAGCTCGGCGATCTTCTCCAGCAAACGTTTCTTGTTCGTCATGTACGGAATCTCCGTCACGACGATCTGCTCGCGGTCGCCTTTCTTCATGGCCTCGATGGCCGCGCGGGCGCGCACCTGAATGATGCCGCGGCCGGTGTTGTACGCCTCGTAGATCCCTTCGATGCCGAAGATGAAACCGGCGGTCGGGAAATCGGGCCCCGGCATCACGCTCATCAGCTCTTTGACGGTCGCATGCGGGTTCTCGATCACCATGAGACAAGCGTCGATCACCTCGCCGAGGTTGTGCGGCGGGATGTTCGTGGCCATGCCGACGGCGATGCCTGACGAGCCGTTGACGAGAAGGTTCGGGTACTTGGCAGGCAGCACCGACGGCTCCTGCTCCGTACCGTCATAGTTCGGGATGAAATCGACCGTTTCCTTGTCGATGTCATCACGCATCAGCTCTTCGGCGAGGCGTGTGAGCCGGACCTCGGTGTAACGCATGGCCGCGGGATTGTCGCCGTCGACGGAGCCGAAGTTTCCCTGCCCATCGACCAGGCGGTAGCGCATCGAAAAGTCCTGCGCCATGCGGACGACGGAGTCATAGATCGCCGAGTCGCCATGCGGGTGATACTTACCCATCACGTCACCGACGATGCGCGCCGATTTTTTGTATGCCTTGCCGGCCGTGTTTCCCTGCTCGTACATCCCGTAGAGGATGCGGCGATGCACCGGCTTGAGGCCGTCGCGGACGTCGGGCAGCGCGCGGCCGATGATGACCGACATCGCATAGTCGAGATACGACTTGCGCATCTCGTCTTCGATGTTGACGGGATAGCGCTGCTCGTTGTGGGTTGTGTAGTCGAAGTCGTCGCTCATTTAGATATCGAGATTCTTCACTTCCAGCGCGTTGTCCTGAATGAACACGCGCCGCGGCTCCACCTGATCGCCCATGAGCACCGTGAAGAGCTCCTCGGCGCCGACGCCGTCTTCAATTTTGACCTGCAACAAACGCCGCTTCTGCGGATCCATCGTCGTTTCCCAAAGCTGCTCGGGATTCATCTCGCCGAGACCTTTGTAACGGCTGATAGCCAGGCCTTTCTTGGCCAGGTCGTAGATGCGCTCGATCAGATCGTCGATGGTGATGACGACATCCGAGGCGTCGTTGTGTTTCAAAGTGTATGGCGGCAGCCCGAACGCGGAAAGCTGCTCGAACGACTTCGCCATCTGGCGGTACTCGTAGGTCGAAAGCAGCTCACTGTTGATGATGACTTTCTTCCCGGTGCCGTTGCCGCCGACCGAGAACTGAATCGTCGGCGTCTCGGTCTCCTCGTCGGTCATCAGGCGCACGTGCTCGAAGCCGTGAGCCGTGAGCGCCTTCGCCAGCGACGTGAGCTTATCGGAATCGCCCATGGCGCCGCGGTCGAGGAACCCTTCGGCGAACAGCACGTCAAGCGCTTCACGCGGTACGCCGCGCGACTGCAGCTTGCGGGCGTGACTCTGATACTCCTCCATCCGCTGCATCATGTTCACCAGCGCATCGCCCTTGAGCGAGATGCCGGCCTGCGGCGTGATCTCCACGCTCTCGGCAATGCGGGTGAGAAGAAAGCGCGAAAGCTCGCCCTCGTCCTTGATGTACGAGTCCTTTTTCCCCTGCGAGACCTTGAACAACGGCGGCTGGGCGATGAAGAGAAAGCCGCGGTCGATGATCTCGCGCATGTAGCGGAAGAAGAACGTCAGGATCAGCGTGCGGATATGCGAGCCGTCGACGTCGGCGTCCGTCATGATGATGATCTTGTGATAGCGGAGCTTGGCGATATCGAAATCGCCGGCGCCGATGCCTGTGCCGAGGGCCGTGATCATCAGCCGGATTTCCTCGGAGGAGAGCATCTTGTCGAGACGCGCCCGCTCGACGTTGAGGATCTTGCCCTTGAGCGGCAGGATGGCCTGGAAGCGGCGATCGCGCCCCTGTTTGGCCGAGCCGCCTGCCGAATCACCCTCGACGAAGTAGATCTCGCAGAAGCGGGGATCGCGCTCCTGGCAGTCGGCCAGTTTGCCCGGCAGCGAGGCGGAGTCGAGCGCCCCTTTGCGGCGGGTGAGATCGCGCGCCTTGCGCGCTGCTTCGCGCGCCCGGGCCGCTTCGATGACCTTATCGACGATGCGGCGGACTTCCTTCGGGTTCTCTTCGAGAAACTCGCCCAGGCGCTCGCCGACGACCTGCTCGACCCACGTCTTCACGTGCGACGAGACGAGCTTGTCCTTCGTCTGCGAGGAGAATTTCGGGTCGCGGATCTTGACGGAGATCACGCAGCTCAGCCCCTCGCGGATGTCGTCGCCTTCCAGGCTGAGCTTCAGCTTCTGGAGGATGCCGGAGGCCTCGATGTACTTGTTCATCGTCCGCGTCAGCGCGGCCTTGAAGCCGACCAGGTGCGTGCCGCCGTCGAGGTTCTTGATCGTGTTGGTGAAGCAGTAGAGGTTCTCGGTGTATCCCTCGTTCCACTGCAACGCGATCTCGACGGCCTCGCCGTCTTTCTCATCGCGGATGAAGATCGGATCGTCGTGAAGCGGAACCTTGTTCTTGTTCAGATCCTTGACGAACGAGACGATGCCGCCCTGGTAGCAGAACTCGTGCTTTTTCTCGGTGCGGTCATCGGCGATGGCGATGAAGACGCCGGAGTTGAGGAAGGCCAGCTCGCGAAGGCGCTGCGAAAGCGTTTCGAAGTTCATCTCCGTTACGGAGAAGATCGACGAATCCGCCTTGAACGTGACGCGCGTGCCACGCTGCGCCGTTTTCTCACCGCGGGCGATCGCCTTCGTCGGCACGCCGCCCTCGTAGCGCTGGCGCCAGATGTAGTCGTCGCGATGAATCTCCAGCTCCAACCACTCGGAGAGGAAGTTGACCACCGAAACACCGACGCCATGCAGACCACCGGAGACTTTGTACGAGTTGTTGTCGAACTTACCGCCGGCGTGAAGCTCGGTCATGATGACCTCGGCCGCCGAGCGGTTCTCTTCCTTGTGCAGATCGACCGGGATGCCGCGGCCGTTGTCTTCGACCGTCACCGAGTTGTCGGTGTGGATGGTGACGAGGACCTTGTTCGCGTAGCCGGCCAGCGCTTCGTCGATGGCGTTGTCGACGACTTCGTAGACCATGTGGTGCAGACCGGTGATGTCATCGGTATCGCCGATGTACATGCCGGGGCGCTTGCGGACCGCGTCGAGCCCCTTGAGAACTTTGATGTCTTCCGCGGTGTAGTCACCCGCGATCGAGGGGGTCTGCGGCGTGATTTCGGACGATTCGTAGTTGCTATCGTCAGTGGTGTAGTCGTCTGCCATTCAATTGCTTTCCAGCGTTGGGTTGTGCGGTAGGTTGGCGCGTCTCCCGACGAGCCATTTTCGCGAGGTACACGCCGCGATTGACAACGCCAATTGTACCGCGAATATTGCGTTCCACGGAACGTTTCACGGCAAATCAGAAGTCGATGTAACCAGCCCATTTTCAATGAGTAAGCGCCGATGCGGTCCAGCCTCCAGCGTCCGCAGGAACCGTTCCTTTGCAGACGTTGCAAAAACCTGCGTCCGGGACGGCAGTTTGCGCAGCAGTTGTTCGAGAATTTCGAGGTCGAGCTCGGCATCGATGTCGTCGAGAAGGAACAATGCAGGCTCATCAAAACGGCGCCGGAAAAGGGTCAGTTTCGCGAATTTCAGGAAGAGAACGACCATCTTCTGCTCCCCTCCCGACAACACCTCGGCAGCTGGCCTTCCGTCGACCGAAAACTCGAGCAGGTCGCGCTGGGGACCGACCAGGGACATCCGCGCCCGCAACTCCTCGCGCCGGATGCGGGGGAGGTTGTCGACGCTGCTCGGGCGGTAGCCGACCGCTAGATTCCGGATGTGGTAGCCGTGCTCCGCAACGATCTCCGCGAACGCTCCGCTGAGCGCATCGGTGTAGGCGGTCCTCCCTTCCTGGATCGGAGCAGCCGCCGCGGCGAGCTCCGCATCCCAGGCGTTGAGCGATGACGTATCACCGCTGGCCAGAAGCGCGTTGCGCTGACGCAAAGCACGTCCGTAGCGGCTGACCGCTTCGAGATAGGCGGGGTCGATGCTGGCGATGCCGCGATCGAGAAAACGCCGCCGCTCTTCCGGTGCCCCACGAAGAATATCGAGCCGCGCGGAGGAGTAGGCGAAAACGCTCATCGTGTTGACATACCCCGGCAGCGCCACGCGCTCGCCATTGATCAGCAGCGCGCGGCGCCTCGCTTCGCCGGTCTCCAATCCGACCGAGAGCGTCTTGTCGACGCCGAAGCGATGCAGGAGGCCGGAGACGAAGACACTCGGCGATCCGAATTGAAAGAGGCTGGCTACGCGCGCCGTGCGGAACGACTTCGTCGTCGCCAGGAAGTAGATCGCTTCGAGAAGGTTGGTCTTCCCCTGGCCGTTCCGGCCGACGACGATGTTGACCTGCTCGTGAAACGTGACCTCGTCCGAGCTCAGGTTGCGGAAGTGCTGGCTTGTAAGGCTGCGGAGAATCACGGAGGTCTATTCAGACGTCACTGTCGGCCGAGCCTTGGGCAACGCTGCCGGCCGTGCCGGCTCACGCGGTCAAACGCATCGGCATGACCACGTACAGATATTCGTACGCCAGTTCGGCGTCGTTCGACGATGGACGGCCGATGCATTGGCTGTTCTCGTCCTTCAGGTCGAGCGATACCTGCTGCGTGTCGACGGCGCTCAGAAAGTCGGTCACGTACGCGGCGTTGAGACCGACGAAGAAGGGATTGCCGGCATAGTCGATGGGGACCGTCTCACGGGCGTCACCGAGCTCCGGGTTTGTCGACGAGACGGTCAGCTTCCCCGGCGCGAAGTCGAACCGGACGGCGCGTGTTCTTTCGTTGGCGACGAGCGAGATACGGCGGATCGTGGCAAGCAGGCGCTCGCGATCGACGAGTACCTTGCGGTCGTTGTCGCGGGCGATGACTTCCATGTAGTTCGGGAAGTTGACGTCGATCATCCGCGCCAGCAGACGCCGCTCGGCGGCCTCGAAGAAGAGATGATTCTCGGAGACGCCGAAGCGCACCGTGCCGTCTTCTCCCGGCTCGAGACGCATGATCTCTTCCATCGCCTTACGAGGCACGAGAATGGTCAACTCTTTGGCTTTGCCGTTGCTGCCCTGAGGGAAGTTGATCAGCGCCATGCGATGACCATCGGTGGCAACCATCTCCATCTTTGTCGGCAGCACCTTGAGAAGGGCGCCGTTCAGCTGGAAACGCGTCTCCTCATGCGTGATCGCGAACTTCACTTTCGCGACCATCGTCTTCAGCTCATCGAGCGGGATGTCGTACGACTCCGTGACGTTGACTGTCGGCAGCGTCGGATAGTCCTCGGCAGGCAATCCGAGCAGACGAAACTTGGCTGTTCCGGAATCGATGAGAAGTGAGTTGTTCTCCTGCAGCGTGATGTGGACGTCTTCATCGGGAAGTGAGCGGACGATGTCGAAGAGACGTTTCGCCTCGATGGTGACGCCGCCCGGGGTGGTGATGCGCGCGGGGCAGGAGCTGAGAATCGTCACATCGAGATCGGTCGCGGCCATCTGCAGCCGGCCGTCTTCGGCACGGAGCAGCACGTTCGACAGGATCGGAATCGTGGATCGTTTTTCGACGACTCCCTGGCAGAGCTGCAGCTCTTTCTGAAGATCAGCTTTTGCAACGGTCAGCTCCATGTCTCTTCCTTCAGAACAAAGTCTTTATTCTTAGTGGTAGTGGCAGTAGATGCGTGCGGAAAAACTCGGCATCACGCTGCAAAGGTTTCGAAAGTATAGCAGTTCCTTCCTCGGTGAAACTGCGGGTTTCCATGCGGAAAATCGATGGAGATTTCTCCCGTTTTCCGCAGTCGGAGAGCGGCTTTGGAACGGGACCGTTTTTGTCCGCAGGATTTCGACGGACCTTTCCGCAGAGGCTGTGGAAAGGCGTAGCGAGACCCCGTGACCGCATCATCGGAACTGCTTCATCAGCCCTTCGAGCACACGCGCGAACTGGGGGTCGTTCTGCATCTTCTCGTCGATCTTCTCGACCGAGTACATCACCGTGGAGTGATGCTTGTTGTTGAAGATGCGGCCGATCTCCGGGTAGGAGAGGTCCGTCAGATGCTTGCACATGTACATCGCCACCTGACGCGGGAAGGCGATGGTCTGGGCGTTCGATTTGGATTTGAGATTGGTCACCGTGGTGCCGTAATGCGCGGCGACGACGCGGACGATCTCCGGCGGTGTGATCGGCTTGTTGTCTTTCGACAGCAGTTCCTTGAGCGCCTCCTTGGTCAGCTCAAGTGAGATCTCCTGCCTGCCGGCCATCGATGCGTAGACCACCACGCGGTTGAGCAGACCTTCCAGCTCGCGGATGTTCGTGCGCACGCGCTCGGCGATGAAGAGAGCGGCGTCATTTGGCAGATCGATCTTTTTCTCCTCGGCCTTTCTGCGGAGGATGGCTACCTTCGTCTCGAGGTCAGGTGGCTGGATGTCGGCGATGAGGCCCCACTCGAAGCGGGAACGAAGGCGATCTTCGAGCGTCGGGATCTCTTTCGGAGGGGCGTCGGAGGTAAAGACGATTTGCTTCTGCGCTTCATACAGGGCGTTGAAGGTGTGGAAGAACTCCTCCTGCGTCCGCTCCTTGCCGGCCATGAACTGAATGTCGTCGAGGAGGAGTGAGTCGACCTTGCGGTAGCGGTCGCGGAACAGCTGCATCCGGTCGTAACGGATCGAGGTGATGAGCTCGTTGATGAACGCGTCCGCGGACATATAGACGACCTTCGCGCCGGGCTTGTTGTCGCGAAGCTGCTGTCCGATGGCCTGGATCAGGTGCGTCTTGCCGAGACCCGCGCCACCGTAGATGAATAGCGGGTTGAACGATCCGGCGGGGTTTTCCGCGATCGATTTCGATGCCGCGAAGGCCAGCTCGTTCGACTTGCCGACGACGAAGGTCTCGAACCGATAACCAGGGTTGAAGATCGATGTGGGCAGGTCGACGGCTGAAGGTGGCCCGGAGGGGAGGACGACACCTTCTCCGGTCTCGGTATCGGCGACGAGGTGAAGGTTGAGATGATCGGTCGAAAGCTCGTCGAGGATGGCGCGGATCTGCTGGGCGTAGTTCTGACGGATCTCGCTGACGAAACGCTGCGACGGCACACTCACATCGATCGTGTCGCCCTTCTGGGCGAGGAAACGGGTCGGCACAAACCACGTTTCATACTGAGCCGTATCAATGGTTTGTTCGAGCCGGTCGAGGACTTGCTTCCATAGGTTCATCGTCGCAGATTCACTGCCGGGCCGGTCTATCCTTTGAAAATCCACAGCTTTTCCACAACTGCGGAAAATCCCGGCTTGAAAAAGGGGAGGCGAATATAGCACACGGCTGCCGCGGTCTCGGGGTTTCGCGGTCTCGCGGTGTTTGGTTGCAAGGTTGCTGAGTTGCAAGGTTGCTTTGCCGCGACGCGAAGGGTTATGGGTTGATGGTTCAGGCTTAGCAACTCAGCAACCCTGCAACTCAGCAACCCTGCGACCCGCGAGACCGCAACCTCGCGACCCGAGACCGCGGAATAGCCCACTACCACCCCACGTTCCGCCCGGTCGCTGGCTGGTTTGACGACCCTCCGACCCGCCGCTATACTCCCCGCTTTCTTTTCAGAAGGTTAAGGAAAACATGAAGCGTACATTTCAGCCGAACAACCGCCGCCGCAAGCGCACGCACGGTTTTCTGGTCCGGATGCGGACCAAAGACGGGCAGGCGGTGCTTTCGCGCCGCCGCCGTAAGGGCCGCAAGCGCCTGGCGGTCTAGTCCTTTGTCAGCCGATGCCGGCGGACTTTCCGCCAGCTCCGAGGCTCTGCCGAAAGAGAAACGATTGGCAAAACGTCGCGAGTTCCTTCGCGTCTACGAGGCCGGCCGCAAACTCTTTTCCCGCTACAGCGTTCTCTTTTTTGCCGCCAACGGGTTGCCGTACTCGCGGGTTGGCATCACCGCGACCAAAAAAAGCGGCAAAGCGAACGTGCGCAACAAGCTCAAACGATGGACCCGGGAGATCTACCGCCGCCAGCGCGAGCCGCTCGGCCTCGACAGCCGTGCCATCGACGTCGTGGTGAACATCAAACCGAACGCCGCGCAGGCTGCCTGGCCCGACTATCGTCTCGACCTGCAACGCGCGCTGAAGCGAGTCGTATCAGAGAGCGCAAGTACCCGATGAGTCATGCGTTCGATCGCTCTCGTTCCACTCCGTTTTTACAAGCGATTTCTCTCGCCATTGCTGCCGCCGATGTGCCGCTTCGATCCCACCTGCTCGATTTACATGATGCAGGCGATCGAAAAGCACGGCACACTGCGCGGAGTCTGGCTCGGCGTGCGCCGGCTCGCACGCTGCCACCCGTTCAATCCTGGAGGTTGGGACCCGGTCCCTTGAGATGGAAAAACGAATCTTTGTCGCAGTACTGATCTCGATCGGGTTCCTCTGGCTTTGGGCGGCCGTCGCTCCGAAGCTCTTTCCCGATCTGATGAAAAAGCCGGTACCGGAGAAGTCCGCGGTAACCGCGACCACCGCCACGACTGCTTCCGTTCCGGCCGCGCCTCCAACGTCGACAACGGAGACAACCTCGACGGCGGTCGAGCCGTCCGCCGCTGTCCCGGCCGCCGCACCGATCGCGGCATCCGCGCAGACGATCACGAAGGTCATCACCGACGACTTCGCAGCGAAGTTCTCGAACCGCGGGGCGGAGCTGGTTTCGTTTCAACTCACGAATTACAAGGCCAAGCCGAGCTCGAAGACCGATCAGAGCAAAGTCGAACTGGTCAAGGACCGCGAGCCGAACCGGACCGACTTCCCCTTCGCCATCGAAGCCACCGACCCGAAGTTCTCACGCGCCGCGAATAGCGCGCTCTACACCGTCCATGAATTCGATGAGAAGGGATCGCACGTCATCGAATACCGCTGGTCCGATGGCGTCCATGCCGTCACGAAGACTTTTCGCTTCAACGGCGAGTACCTCTTCAACTTCGCGGTTTCGGTAACCCCGCCCATCGGCTATCGCGTGGCCATCGGTCCGGGAATCCGGACCCTGGGACCTGACGAGAAGGACAACCAGTTCATCATCACCGGCAATGGCGTCATGCAGAACGATGACAGCCTGAAGGTCATTCGCCGCGAGAAGGCTGACACACTCAGCATCTTCCCCTCGGTGCAGTACGTCGGTGTCGAGGACAACTACTTCCTCACCGTGCTGCGGCCGGAGAAGTCGTCCGGGGCGATCATCAGAGCGATTGACGTCCCTGCCGGCGGCAAGAGCGAGAAGCGCCGCGAGCTGTACGCCGCCGTCAATGCCGCACCGGATGGTGTCGTTTCCGGCGCCGCCTATTTCGGTCCGAAAGAGGCCAAGGTCCTCGACCGCTACGGCTTCGAGAAAACGTTGCAGTTGGGCTACTTCGGCATCATCGCCCGGTTCTTCCTGACCGCTCTTCTATGGCTGAACCGCTTCACGAAAAACTACGGTTTCGCCATCATCGTCCTGACGATCATCATCAAGGTTGTGCTCTATCCGCTGCAGCACAAGTGGATCGTCTCGATGAAGAAGATGCAGAAGCTGCAGCCGAAGATGGAGTCGATCAAGGCACGCTACAAGAAGGCCAAGACCGATCCCGAGCAGCGGCAGAAGATGAACGCCGAGATGATGAAGCTGTATCAGGTGGAAGGAATCAATCCGGCCGGCGGCTGTCTCCCGTTCGTGTTGCAGGTCCCGATCCTCTGGGGCTTCTACGGCCTGCTCACGCACGCCATCGAGCTGCGCGGCGCACCGTTCATGCTGTGGATTCAGGATCTGTCGATGAAGGATCCGTACTACATCACGCCGGCGCTGATGACGATTACGATGTTCATCCAGCAGGCCATCACGCCCTCGACGGCGGATCCGGCCCAGAAGCGGATGTTCCTGATCATGCCGCTGGTGATGGGATGGATTTTCAAGGAGTTCCCGACCGGCGTCGTGCTTTACTGGCTGATGCAGAACCTCCTGACGATTGCGCAGCAACTCATCATGAACAAATTTTGGAAGGATCACCCGTCGGACCCGACGCCGGCGTGATCGTGCGGAACAGACCATGGCCCAACGATTCGAAGGTAAGAACCTCGACGAAGCATTGACGATGGCGTCGGAAGCGTTCGGCGTCGAGCGCGTTCAATTGACGTATCACGTCGTCCTCGAAAAGCGAGGCTTTCTCGGCGGCTTCAAACGCATCGTCGTCGAAGCCGAGGTCAATGAGGCCGCGGTGGCACAACCGGCACAGCCGGCGGCGGCATCCATTCCGGGAAGACCGGCGCGGAATGCCGGCGGTGGAGGGCGTGGACGCGGAGGCCGTGACCGCGGCCGCGGCCGTAGCGATGGCCGCGATCGAGGCGGGCGTTCGGCCGGCGGCAACCGCGCCCGCGGACCGCGGCGCGAGCACGAGGACGACTTTCAGACCGGCGACTTCGAGCGCTTCGCCGGCGAGATCCCCGAACAGGGGCCGGAGTCCGAGCAGGCCGCCGTCGTGCGCGCCTGGTATGCGCAGGTGATCGAGCTGGCGAAGCTGCAGCTCGAGATCCGCACCGAAGAGAACGAGACCCAGATCATCGTGCGCATGTTCGGAGGCGATGCCCGGCTGCTGACCGAGCAGCACGGCGAGCTTCTCGACGCCATTCAGGTTCTCGGTAACAAGGCTCTCGTCGGCCGCAAGGTCGAGAAGGAAATTGAGCTGAATTGCGAGGCCTTCAAAGAGCGCCGCGCCGAGCAGCTCGCCGAGAAGGCCCGCGAGCTGGCCGACCGCGTCCGCGATTCCGGCCGTGAGCAACTCCTGCCCGCCATGACCCCGATCGAGCGCCGGCTCGTTCACCTGGCGCTGCAGGAAGACGCCGACGTGACCACGGAGTCTCGCGGCGACGGCTTCTACAAACGGGTGGCCATCGTCATGCGAGGCGACGCGGCGGAGTAGTCGGGTGTGGTTACTGGGTTGCTGGGTTGCTGAGTTGCTTGGTTGCTCGGTAGCCAGATTTTTATGTGCTGAGTAACCCGCAACCGAGCAACCCAGCAACTGAGCAACCAAGCAACCCAGTAACCTAGCAACCCATCGTGGCACCAGGCCAACCAGAGCTCGACACCATCGTCGCTCCCGCCACCCCCCTCGGCAGGGGAGCGCTGGCCATCGTGCGGATCGATGGGCCCCGAAGCGCTCTGATTCTGGAGACGCTCGGAGGCGTCGCTCCGGACGCCCGCGTTGCAACGCTCGCGCGATTGATGCATAACGGCGTCGTGCTCGATGAATGTATTGCCATCCGCTACGCATCGCCGCACTCATTCACCGGCAACGATCTCGTCGAGCTCACGCTGCATGGCAGTCCGCTCCTGGTTGAGCGCGTCATCGGCGCGGTAGTGGAGTTGGGGGCGCGGTTGGCCGAGCCGGGCGAGTTCACGGAGCGGGCCGTACTGAATGGAAAGCTCGACCTCGTGCAGGCCGAGTCGATCGCCGATCTGATCAACTCGCGCACGGCGCTGCAGGCCAAACTGTCCCTCGGAAATCTGCAAGGAGAATTGAGCCGCCGCGCCATGGCCATCCGTGAATCGCTGCTTCACGTGATCTCCCGCCTCGAGGCAGCCCTCGACTTTTCCGAAGAGGGCTATGAGTTCATCACCCGCGCCGACGCGCGCCTCCGGATCGAAGGGGCGATCGCCGATACCGAAGCGCTCGCGCAAACGTATCGTCGAGGGAAGGCCACCATCTCCGGCCTTACGGCAGTGATCCTCGGACGGCCGAACGCCGGCAAGTCGACGCTGCTCAATCGGCTCGTCGGGAGCGACCGGGCCATCGTCACACCGATTCCGGGAACGACCCGGGACATTGTTCGCGAGACGATCGAGATCGGCGGCCTGCCGGTGACGATCGCGGATACCGCCGGTCTTCGAAGCAGCGGCGACATGGTGGAAGAGATTGGCGTCGCGCGTGCGCGCGAGGCGGCCGGCAACGCGGACATCGTCCTCTACCTCGTCGATGCAACCGTAGGGTTGATCGATGACGATGAGCACGCCGCGTTCCCTGACGTGATTATTATTTATACTAAGACCGACCTCGCTCCGGCACCGGCCGGTGAGCTCGGTATCAGCGTTACGGCGGAGCGCGGCATCGATGAACTGCTGGGCCGGCTCGATGCTCTGGTGCGCGATGAGTTCGCTGCGCCGGAAGGCAGCCTGGTCAATGAGCGGCAGCGTCAAGCCGTGCTCGGATGCCGGGAAGCGCTCACGACCGCTCTCAGCGCACTCGACGCCGGACTGGAGGAACAGATCGTCCTGGTCGATCTTCATCGAGCCTCCACAGCCCTCGGCCTGCTCACGGGTGCCATCACACGCGACGAAGTGTTCACGGAGATCTTCTCAAAGTTCTGCATCGGGAAGTGAGCGCTCCGGCGTCACTGTTCCACGTGAAACATGTTCGACGTGATTGTCATCGGCGGAGGCCACGCCGGCACGGAGGCGGCGCGAGTCTGCGCCCGCGGCGGCGTTCGTGTGGCGCTGGTGACCATGCTGCGCGACGCCATCGGCCGCATGTCGTGCAACCCGGCCATCGGCGGGCTGGCCAAAGGGAACCTGGTCAAAGAAATCGACGCTCTCGGTGGCTTGATGGGGGAGGCGACAGACCGCGCCGGCATCCAGTTCAAGCTGCTGAACCGCTCCAAGGGTCCCGCCGTCCAGGGTCCCCGCGCCCAGTGTGATCGCGACCTTTACGCCGAGGCGGTCCGGAATATCCTCGAAGCGGAGCCGAATGTAACGATCGTCGAGGGCGCCGTCTCCTCGCTTCTGCGCGACGGCGCGGGCGTTCGAGGCGTGGTGATGAAAGACGGCACGCAGCTTGGTGCCCGCGCCGTAATCGTCACCACCGGCACGTTTCTTCACGCGTTGATGCATTCCGGAGAGCAGAAGACCGTCGGCGGCCGCTTCGGTGAACCGGCCGCGGAAACGCTTTCGGACTCCCTGCGCGATCTCGGCCTGAAACTCGGCCGGCTGAAGACGGGAACACCGCCGCGCGTCGACCGGACCTCCGTCGACTTCTCCAAGCTCGAGGAAGCACCCGGCGATGCGGAACCGCGGCCGTTCTCCATTCTCACCGACCGGCTCCCACTGCCTCAGGTTCTCTGTCATCTCACGTACACTGGCGCCTTTGCTCATGAACTGATCCGCGCCAATCTGCATCGTGCGCCAATGTACTCGGGACAGATCCACGCCACCGGCCCGCGCTATTGCCCGTCGATCGAAGACAAGGTGGTCCGATTCGCGGAGAAAGAGCGCCATCAGGTTTTCGTCGAACCGGAGGGCCTCGAGCATCCGTGGCTCTACCTCAACGGCATCTCGACCTCATTGCCTCCCGACGTTCAGGACGGTGTGGTCCGCTCGCTTCCGGGTTTCGAAAACGCGGTCATCGCCCGCTACGGATATGCGGTCGAATACGATTTCAGCAATCCCGAGCAGCTCGATCCGACGCTGCAGGTTCGCGACGTCGACGGCCTCTTCCTGGCCGGGCAGATCAACGGCACCTCCGGTTACGAAGAGGCCGCCGCGCAGGGACTGCTGGCCGGGATCAACGCGCTGCAGACGATCCGCGGCGGCGAGCCGGTCATTCTCCGGCGCGATCAGGCCTACGCCGCGGTGATGATCGACGACCTCGTCACGCAAGGCACCGAAGAGCCGTACCGGATGTTCACCTCGCGCGCGGAGCACCGTCTCCTGCTCGGTTGCGACTCTGTTTACGAGCGCCTTTCGCCGATCGCCGCACGGCACGGCATTCTCGATGACGAGAGAAAGCGGCGCGTCGAAGCCCGCGTCGCGCGCATGCAGCGGGCCAGGGATGCCGCCGAATCGGCCAGCGTGACGCCGGACCGCGACACCTTGATCTGGCTCGGCGCCGCGAACGTGTCACTCAACGAGAAAGCGACCATCGCCCGGCTCATGCAGCGCGCCGACTTCGATATCGAGCGCTTCACCGATGCCTGCGAAGCCGTCCTGCCCGACGTCGCCGGCGCCTTTCGAGCATTGAGCGATGAGGAATCGGATGGCGTCGTCAGTCAGCTTCGCTACGCCGGCTACATCGAACGGCAGCAGCGCGAAGCGTCGCGGCAGGCGGATGAGGAAGGGCTGCGGATCCCGGCGGAAATGTCGTACCGGCTTCCCGGACTTTCGCGGGAGATGGTCGAGAAGCTGAGCTTCGTCCGTCCGGTCTCGCTGGGTCAGGCCAGCCGCATCCCCGGTGTGACGCCGGCAGCGATCTCGATCGTACGGATGCATCTCCGGCGTGGCGCCGCGCAGACGGCATGAACGCGCGGCTCGAGACGTACAAGCGGGAGCTCCTTCGCTGGAACGAGCGGATCAACCTCATCGGGCCCGAGGCGAAGGAGAACCTGGATGATCATGTTGCCGAGGCCATCGCCGCGGCGGGCCTTCTCCAGCCGCGCGGCAACGTGCTCGACTTCGGCAGCGGGGGAGGGCTCCCGGCCATTCCTATGGCCATCGTTTCGCCTGATGCCCGGTTTCACCTCGTTGAAGCGGACATGAAAAAGTGGGCCTTTCTGAAACACATCGTCCGAGCCTGCGAATTGAACGCCGTGGTTTACGGTGATAGATTGGCGCGCGCCGTGACCCGGTTCCCGCCTGACGTACGCTTTTCTCTGGTTACATCGCGTGCCGTCGGAGCTCCCGAAGAGTGGGTACCGTCACTGACGACGTGGATGGAGCCGGGTGGGCGTATCGCACTCTTTCAAAGCTCGCCGGTAGTCGCTTCGATCGCTGATTTTGAAGCGGGAGAAGCCTTTCCGCTTCCCCGCGGAACCTCGAATTATCTCGTGACTCTCACGTTCCACGTGGAACAGTAAAACTGATGACGAAGATCGTCGCTCTGGCGAATCAAAAGGGCGGTGTCGGCAAGACGACGACCGCGATCAACCTCGGCGCCTCCGTCGCCGCCTGCGAGCGGCGCGTCCTGCTGGTCGATCTCGATCCGCAGTCGAACGCCAGCTCGGGCATCGGTGTAACCGAGGCCGATCCGTCGATGTACGACGTACTCATCGAGAACATGCCGCTCCGCGACATCATCCGGCCGACCGAGATCCCCACGCTCTATCTGGCGCCGTCGTCGACCGATCTGGTCGGCGCCGAGGTCGAGCTGCGCGATGCCATCGGGCGCGAGTACTACCTCAAGAAGGTCCTCGAGCCGATCGCCGCCGACTACGACTACATCCTCATCGACTCACCTCCGTCCCTCGGGCTGTTGACCGTCAACGGCCTGACCGCGGCCAACTCCGTGCTCGTCCCGCTGCAGGCCGAATATTTTGCGCTCGAGGGGGTCTCGCAACTGCTGGCCACCATCGACCGCGTTCGCGGCGCGGTCAACCCGGCACTGGAGATCGAAGGGATTGTCTTGACGATGTACGACGAGCGGGTCAATCTTGCCCGGCAAGTGGCTGAGGAGGTACGCAACCACTTCGGTGACAAGGTCTACAAGACGATCATTCCCCGGAACATCCGTCTCAGCGAAGCGCCGTCGTTCGGCAAACCGATTATTCTTTACGACATCCGTTCGCGTGGAAGCGAAGCGTACGTAAGTCTGGCCAGGGAATTCATTCAGCGCGCGGAGAACGTGATCTGATGAACCACAAGAAAGTGCTCGGCCGTGGTCTCGGCGCTCTCATCCCGCAGCGGCCGGAAGCGCCCGAAGTGCGTTCCACTCCCGGTCTCGCCGAGATCCCCATCTCGCAGATCCAGCCCAATCCCTACCAGCCGCGCAAGACGTTCAACGAAGCATCGATTGAAGAGCTGGCGCGCAGCGTCCGCGAGCATGGGATCGTGCAGCCGCTCGTCGTCACCCGTGCCGGCGACAAATACAAGCTCATCGCCGGCGAGCGTCGCTTCCGCGCAGCACAGAAGGCCGGTCTGACCACCGTTCCCGCCCTCATCAAAGAGATGATGCAGGAAGGCGACGCCCTGCAGATCGCGCTGATCGAGAACATCCAGCGCGAGGACCTGAACCCGATCGAAGAAGCGCTCGCCTACCACCAGCTTCACGACGACTTCCAGCTCACCCAGGAGGAGATCTCCAAACGGGTGGGGAAGGAACGCTCGACCGTCGCCAACTTCCTGCGCCTTCTCAAGCTGCCCGACCCGGTGAAGAAGCTGCTCGCCTCCGGACAGCTCTCGATGGGGCACGCGCGGGCCTTGCTGGCGATCGAGTCGCCGAAGAAGCAGGAGCAGTTGGCGGATCGCGTGGTCCGGAAGAACCTCAACGTCCGGCAGACGGAGATGCTCGCCTCCGAGAGCTCGCCCAAGACGACGGAGAAGAAAGAGAAGGAAAAAGATGTCTTCACGCGCGACGCCGAAGACAAACTTCAAAGGACTTTACGCACAAAAGTTGAGATCGACCGCAGACGGCGCGGCGGCGTGATCCACATCCGGTATGGCAGCGAAGATGAATTGATTCGTGTCGTCGACGAACTGATGGGGAGACGCCGTTAGCGGAACGCTCATCGCGGTTGCGGCAGCGGTGATCGCCGCCGCGATCGTGATCGTATTCGTTCGCGGCCGCCAGGAAAAAGGCATGGGAGCAGAAATGAAGAACAAAAGCGGTGAACTGAATGGCTTTCTCGATCGCGGCTCATCGTTTCGCGGCGAGCTGGAGTTCGAAGACACGATGCGCATCGACGGCCGTTTCAACGGCAAGATCATGTCGAAGAACGAGCTGATCGTCGGCGAGAGCGCGCACATCGAAGGCGACATCCACGTCGGCCGGATCGCCATCAGCGGAACGATCGTCGGCAAGATCGTCGCCGCGCAGCGCGTGGAGATTCATCGGAACGGCAAGGTCTACAGCGATATCGAAACGCCGGCGCTGATCATCGAAGAGGGAGCCATCTTTCAGGGCAACTGCGTGATGGGCGACAAGAAGCCGGCGACCGTGACGAACATCGCCGCGAAAGCGTGACGAGAACCGTCATCTGCAGAGGACAGAGGAACTCCGCTAAACGCGCCAAAACGCCGGCTAAGCGCGACAACGCGACCGCTAAGCGCGATCACACGGCCGCTAAACGCGCCAAAGGGCCGGCTAAGTGCGACAACGCGACCGCTAAGCGCGATCACACGGCCGCTAAGCGCGATCACACGGCCGCTAAACGCGCCAAAGGGCCGGCTAAGTGCGACAACGCGACCGCTAAGCGCGATCACACGCCGCTAAGCGCGATCACACGGTCGCTAAGCGCGATCACGCGACCGCTAAGCGCGACAACGTGTCGGCTAAGTACAGCGCCCCGGAAGAGAGTGTCCAGTCGGCGGCTGACCGATTTGGGCCGGCGAAGCTGGCTTAAGGTCCGTAGCACCCGGCTTCAGTCGCGGAACCTCTACTTAGCTCCGGCGTCGTGCCGGCCCATGATGGCGTACGTGTCATACAATACCGCCCGCCCCATGGACATCGACCCATCTGGTAGCGCGGCAGTTCTTCGCGCTCGGTGAGAATGCCTACCTGGTATCTGCTGCTCGCCCTGCTGTTCATCATCGCGAACGGATTCTTCGTCGCCGCTGAATTCGCGATCATCAAGGTCCGCCCGACGCAGCTCGCGGAGATGGCGGCCGAGGGGAGCACGCGCGCGCGCATGGCGCGGCGCATCATCAAGAAACTCGACAGCTATCTCTCCGCCACGCAGCTTGGAGTAACGCTGGCATCTCTCGCCCTCGGCTGGGTCGGTGAGCCGGCCTTCGAGAGTCTCATCCAGCCACGCCTGGCGTTTCTCGGCGTCTACAGCGTCCCCGTATCGCACACCATCGCCGCGTCGATCGCCTTCATCCTGATCTCGTCGCTCCACATCATCTTCGGCGAGCTCGGTCCGAAGTATCTGGCCATCGACAGGACCCTCGGCACGGCGCTCTGGTCGGCGCATTTCCTCCGCGCCTTCTACATCGTGATGTATCCGATCATCTGGACGCTCAACCGAACCACGAACGCGGTGCTGCGTGTCATCGGCATCAAGCCGGCCAGCAGCAACGAGATGGCGCATTCGCAGGAAGAGCTGCGCCTCATCCTGGCGCATTCCGAGAAGGCCGGCATCCTCTCCGAGGAAAACCGCGAGATCATCGAAGGCGTCTTCCAGTTCTCGAAGCGGACGGCGCGGCAGATCATGGTGCCGCGTACCGACGTCTCGGTCCTCTCCACGCGGAAGTCGATCGAGGAAAACCTCGAGATCATTCGTACGACGCGTCATACCCGCTACCCGCTCTGCGACGGAACGCTCGATCAGACCATCGGCCTGATCCACGTCAAGGATCTCTTCCTCGCGCAACTGCGCGGACCTGGACGGACGATGATGGAGTTGAAGCGCGACGTCCTCTTCGTACCGGAGAACTCGACGGTCGACGCGCTGCTCTCGCAGTTCATCGAGCACAAGACGCACATGGCCATCGTCCTCGACGAGTACGGCGGCGCCTCGGGGATCGTGTCGCTGGAGAACATCACCGAGGAGCTGTTCGGGCAGATCCAGGACGAGTTCGACCGCGAACGGCCCGAGATTGAGCCTCTCGGCAACGGACGGTATCGCGTGCGCGGCGATTACCTCATCGAGGATCTGGCGGACCGGCTGAAAGTCGACGTCGGCGAGCCGGCGGAGGAGACGATCGGAGGGTATGTCGCAGCCCGGCTCGGACGCGAAGTCGTCCCGGGCGACCGGACGCAGCTCGGAGATCTTTCGATCGAAGTGCTGGATGCCGAGCGTTTCCGCGTGCGCTGGGTGATCGTGCAGACGGAGATGCCGGCGACGGAAGAGGCCGAAGAGTCTACGAACTCTTGAAGATGCTGGTCAGCGATCGCCAGGCACGCCGCCACAGGCCGCCGCGATCCCGTTTCTGCAACTCATGATAGTGCCGCGCATACCGCGCCTCTTTGAGGATCTGATCCATTTGCTGGATGCGCATGACGGGCTCTCCTTGCAGTGCAAATAACCTGCAAGATGATTGCCGCAACGGTGGCTGCGCTACGCGCGTTGTCGGTTATCGGTTGTCAGTTGATTCGGTTGGCACGCCGCGTTTTAAGCTGGGCAGCGACGCACCTACCGAGCCAACCGATAACCGATAACCCGCTCCTCACGAGCCGCTAATCCTCGCTCGTCACCAACGGCGGCGTCCGCTCGTCCTCGTCCGCGTTGGTGATCAGGGCCTGATCGTGAAAGGCGCAGACGATGTCGCGCACGCGGACAGGGTCATCGACGAGGTGGAGGCTGTCGACATCCTCCTTGGTGATGTTGTTCGCGACCAGCACGGTCTTGCGCAACCAGTCGAGAAGGCCTCCCCAGTACTCGCTGCCGTACAGGATCACCGGAAAATTCGTGATCTTCTTCGTTTGGATCAGTGTCAGTGCGCCCATCAACTCGTCGAGCGTGCCGAAGCCGCCGGGGAAGGTGATGAATGCCTCCGAGTACTTCACGAACATCGTCTTGCGGACGAAGAAGTAGCGGAAGGTCATGGCCTTGTCGACGAACTGGTTGATCTTCTGCTCGAACGGCAGCTCGATGTTGCAGCCGATCGACAGCGCCCCCGCCTGGCGGGCTCCTTTGTTCGCCGCTTCCATGATGCCGGGGCCGCCGCCTGTGATGACGGCAAAGCCGGCCTTGCCGATCAGCTCAGCCGTCTTCACCGCGGCGTCGTAGTACTCGTTGGCGAGCTGCGTTCGCGCCGACCCGAAGATCGACACCGCCGGATAGACCTCGGCCAGATGGTCGAAGCCGGCCACGAATTCGCTCGTGATCCGCAACACGCGCCACGATTCACTCTGAAGCAATTCGTTCCGGCTCGGCCGGTCGAGAAGCTTACGGTCTTCCAGCGATTCGCGCGGTTTCGGCGGGATGTGGATCTCATGCCCTGCTCCCGCCGCCGCCCCCGTCTCAAGTTGATCAAGGTCCATCTGCAGACATTAGCAGAGCTAGGACCGGAGCTTGATCACGGCCGTCTCCACCAGCCGGTCGCCGGTCAGGTCGCGTTGCCACGCCGTTGCCCGGATGCTGCCGCTGTCGGTCATCGTGCCGAACGACGTGCGGATCCGGAAGTGAATCGTCGAATCCTCCGCCGGCTGCAGGTTGCTCAGCGTGTAGTGATACGAGTTGGAGCCGGGGTCGTGGCTCATCGTCACGCCTCGTTCGTGCTTCTCATCGAGCACCACCAGTTGCGGCGGAAGCTCGACGTCGACCAGAACGTCCTTCACGTATCGCACGCCGCGGTTGCCGAGCACGATGCCGATATCGCCCTCTCCCTGCTCCGGCAGGTCGACCGGATGCTCGATGTTGATCTTCAAAAGCTGCCCGCGTTTGGTAATGGCCATACCGCTGCTTTTGCAGCCGGCCGCCGCGATGAGGGTTACCGCGACGATCGCCAACGCCGCAATCGTCAAGACTCGATTCGATTTCATGGACTTCTCCTTCAAATGGCAAACTCTGCAAGGAACAGTCCTGACGAGGTTACGCGGTCGCGCGGTTGCGGGGTCTCGCGGTGTTTGGGTTGCAAAGTTGCTGAGTTGCTGGGGTTGCTTGGTTGCAGAATGAACACCCTCTGGCCGATGCCCCAGTAACCCAGCAACCCAGCAACTCAACAACCGAGTAACCACAACCGCGAGACCCCGCAACCGCGAGACCGCGTAACCCCACATCCGGCACCACACTTGCGGTAAAAGTATTCTGCATGGCGTACTACCTCGGCGTCGACGGCGGCGCGTCGAAAACGGCAGCGCTTGTCACGGATGACACGGGACGCCCGCTCGGCGATGGCATCGCCGGTCCGTCCAACCATTTGCGCGTCGGGATCGAGACAGCTGCCCGCAACATCGAGCGCGCGGTCAACAGGGCGCTGGTCAAAGCCGATGTGGCAAGCCGCGAGATCAACTGGACGTACTGCGGTATCGCCGGGTCGGACCATCCCGCGCATCGCCAGGAAGTCGTCGATTCGCTGAGCGTCTTCTTTCCACACGGCAATTTCACCGTCGACAACGATGCCCGCATCGCTCTCACTGGGGCCATCGGCTTCGGTCCCGGTGTGGTCGTCATCGCCGGCACCGGCTCGGTCGCCGTCGGCCGCAACGCGGACGGCGAGGAGGCGCGCGCCGGCGGTTGGGGGCCGATCGTCGGTGACGAGGGGAGCGGCTACGCCATCGCCCGCGCCGGCCTTGCCGCGATCCTGCGCGCCTACGACGGACGCGGCCCGGCGACGCTGATGACCGACCTCCTGCAGCGCGACTACGACATGAAGCCCTCCGACCTCCCGCGCTTCGTCTACGCGCAGACGACGCATGCGGACGACATCGCCCGCGTCGGCAAACTCGTCATCGACGCCGCCGAAAACGGCGATGCCCTGGCAGCCGAGATCGTGACGCGCTCCGGAGGCGAGCTGGCCAGGGCTGTGCTGGCGGTGGCGCAGAGACTTCGCCTCACATCATCCGACTTCCCCGTCGCCTACGTCGGCGGAGTCTTCAACGCCGGCGAGACGCTGCTTGCCCCGATGCGCAGCGCTCTCCTGGCCGAAGCACCGCGCGCGCACATCGCTCTGCCCGCACACACGCCGGTTGAAGGAGCCGCGCAGATGGCCATCCGTGCGGCCACGAATCCGCGTCCTACGCGTGCGGGAGCGTGATCGATCGAGTGCAGTGTCAGGGAGTCGTGTCCGGTTGACGCTGGAACGAAAGAGTTGAACTCACGCGGAGACGCGGAGACGCGGAGGAGATGATGACAAACTTCCTACTCCGCGCCTCCGCGTGAGTCCGCAGTCCACAAGCACACGTCATGTATGGATTCAGCCCTGGACATTAACGCGCCAGCGCCACTCCATACTTCTTCGCCAGATAATCCTCGACCTTCGCTCGCTCGGCGTCGGTGAGTACCCGCGAGTCTAAGCTGAGACCGCCGTTATGAGGTTATTCATACTTTTGTGGCTCGGTTTATGCGTAGTGAGTTGGCGGAGGCTACACCTTGATCAAAACATACATCCGTTCCGCAGCGTGCATCGTCGCCCTCGTCGTTGCCACTGCCGGTATCGCTCAGGACAACAGACACGACAACGCACAGTTCAATGATCACGACCGCCAGGTTACGCAGGACTGGGTCAAACAACACCAAAACAACGCACCGAGGGGCTTCCGGTCGCAGGACAGGCTCTCGACGGAGCAGGAGGCCCGGTTGCAGGCAGGCCGGCCGCTCGACCGCGATTTGAGCAAGAGATCGTACGCGGTGCCTTCTGATCTTCGCCGGCACCTTCCGCCAGCGCCGCGCAATCATCGCTACGTGACCGTCGGTGGACACGTGGTTCTGGTCGACGGTAAAAACGTCGTCCGCGACGTGATTCGTATTCATCTTTGACGCGCCTCAGCGTTTCAGATGAAAAGGCGGCCCATCGGGCCGCCTTTTTTGTTGGGGGGCTGAACTCTTTGAGCGAGCCCCTAATCACCCGCTCTCGCAGCCGTCTTCTGGTAGTGCCCGACGAATGTCACGTTCATCCCGAAGTGCCCGCCGATGGCGTGCTCCGTGACATCGGCGGCTTTGCGGGAGAAGCGGATCACGACGCTGTAGCCGTCCGCGTCGCTCCAGGTTACTACATCGTCCTTTACCGGCGCCTCGAATTCGAGCTCGCCGATGTTCGGGCCGTACTTCTCGTTCTTGGTGTTCCAGAGCGCGACGCCGCTGACCTTGACGCGATCGCCCGGAAGCATGGTCACGTCGAGCGACGCCTGATCGTTTTCTCCATTGCGCTCGTAGTGACCGGAGACATCGCGGTTACGCCCGAGCGCAGGAAGAGCGAGGAGAAGAATCACGCAAATCCGGAGTGTGGTGCGCGGAAACATGGCTACATCGACGACATCGAGTTCAGGAACTCCGAATTCGTCCGCGTCTTTTCGAGCTTCTCGACGAGAAGCTCCATCGACTCCACCGTCGACAGCGGCGAGAAGACTTTGCGGAGCACCCAGATCCGATTGAGCTCGTTGCGCTCGAGGAGGAGCTCCTCTTTCCGCGTGCCGGACTTGTTGATGTCGATGGCCGGGAAGACGCGCTTGTCGGAGAGCTTGCGGTCGAGGTGGACCTCCATGTTGCCGGTGCCCTTGAACTCTTCGAAGATGACGTCGTCCATGCGCGAGCCGGTATCGATCAGTGCGGTGGCGATGATCGTCAGCGAGCCGCCCTCTTCGACGTTGCGGGCCGAGCCGAAGAAGCGTTTGGGGCGCTGCAGGGCGTTGGAGTCGACGCCGCCGGAGAGAACTTTCCCTGACGGAGGTACGACGGTGTTGTAGGCGCGAGCAAGGCGTGTGATCGAGTCGAGCAGGATGACCACATCGCGGCGATGCTCGACGAGGCGCTTCGCTTTCTCGATGACCATCTCCGCGACCTGCACGTGCCGCGACGCCGGCTCATCGAAGGTCGAGGAGATGACTTCGCCCGTAACGCTGCGCTGCATGTCGGTGACTTCCTCGGGACGCTCGTCGATCAGCAGCACGATCAGCGTGACCTCGGGATGGTTGGTGGTGATGGAGTTGGCGATGGCCTGAAGGATCATCGTTTTGCCGGTGCGCGGCGGGGCGACGATCAGACCGCGCTGACCTTTTCCGACCGGCGCGATGAGGTCGAGGACGCGCGACGACATGTTCACCGGCACCTCGAGCTTGATGCGATGCTCGGGATAGAGCGGCGTGAGGTTGTCGAAGAGAATCTTCTCTCTGGCAACGTCCGGATGCTCGAAGTTGACCGCTTCGACCTTGATGAGAGCAAAGTAGCGCTCCCCTTCTTTCGGCGGCCGGACCTGGCCGGAGACGGTGTCGCCGGTATGGAGGTCGAAGCGGCGGATCTGCGACGGAGAGACATAGATGTCGTCGGGGCCGGGGAGGTAGTTGTACTCGGGGGCGCGAAGGAAGCCGAAACCGTCCGGCAGGCACTCAAGGACCCCTTCCGAGAAGATCAGCCCTGACTTTTCCGTCTGCACCTGCAGGACCGAGAAGATGAGGTCCTGCTTGCGCATTCCGGTGGCGTTCTCGATGCCGTGCTCCTTGGCGACCTTGGTGAGATCGGGGAGCTTCATCTCCTTGAGGACGCGGATGTCGAGCGTCTCCGCGGCCTGGGTCTGCTCGCCGCGCTTGTTCAACTGCAACGGGGCGGAGGACGCGGGTGGCTCGACGACGGGAGCATCGTTTTCGACGTCGATGATCGGAACGGCAGGCGCTTCAGGCTCGGCATCGACGGCATCGGCAACCGCGGCCGGCGCTTCTTCTTCGACCGCCACCGGTGCCGCGGCTTTCTCGGCTTTCGGCTTGCGCGTGGTCTTGCGCGCCGGCTTCTCCGGTTTCTCGATCGGCAGTTCTGCTACGGCGACGGTCGTTTCGTTTTCGAATTCAGTTTCGGACATTGGATTTGAACCTCGTTAGATTGTGGCCCCGAGTCAAAGACGCGATGCGATCTCGCGCCGCACGGCTTCGATTCCTGTTTTGGTGATGGTGGAACAGGCGATGAGCCTGTCTTCGGTGATCTCGAGCTCTTTCGCGATCGCCGTCCGGCCCTTCGCGAGCTGGTTGGTGGACAGCTTGTCGCTTTTGGTCAGAAGGATCCGTTCGTCGATTCCCGATGCGGTGGTCCAGTCATGCATTTGACGATCTTCCGGGCTGGGAGTTCTCCGCACGTCGAGAAGGATGAAGATCAGCTGCAGAGCGTCGGCGCTCTCGAGGTAGCCGCGAACGAGCTGCCCCCAGGAGCGGGCGATGTCCTTCGGAACTTTCGCGTAACCGTAACCGGGAAAGTCGACGATGTAGAAGCGATCGTTGATCAGATAGAACTGAATGGCCTGTGTTTTTCCGGGCGTCTGGCTCACGCGCGCGACGGCTTTGCGTTTCAGAACGGCGTTGATGAGGCTCGACTTACCGACGTTGGAGCGACCGACCATTGCGAATTGCGGTCTGCGGTCAGTCGGAAAGTCGTCGGGCTTATACGCCGCGCGGTGGAACTCGACTGTTCGGATGTCCAATTGATGTCTTGCTTTGGGAAGCCAGGGAAATGCAAAGCAGAGGTGCTGCGAAGAGGTACTTGCGAGTGGTTTGGGAGGTTAACGACGAAGATTGTGCAGGTATTCTCCGCCGCAGGTCAAGGGATGGTCACGAAGAGCATGTCCACAAGAATGGAACATCTGTGCCAGCCGAGGGTGGTTTCGAGGGTCGCGGCTAGCAGGATCAGCGTTCAGCCCGCCGCTTTCGGCGCTCCTTCAGGTACTCAGATACTTCCTCAACCGGCTTTGTGTTGAAGATCTCCTTCGCCGACAGCCCCGCTTTCCGCGCCACCCAGGTGCCGCTGATGAGCGCGGCGTATTCGTGGACGGAATGGGCGTCGGGATTGATGGCGAAGCCGACGCCGAGGTCGAGTGCGCGGCGGACGTGGCGCCAGTCGATGTCGAGGCGGTTAGGATTGCCGTTGATCTCGATCATCACGCCGCGCGCGGCGGCCTTCTCGAAGATTGCTTGGTAATCAATGGCATATCCGTCCCGGGAGAGGAGCTTGCGTCCGGTTAGATGGCCGAGGAAGGTCACGCAGGGATTGTCGAGCGCGCGGAGCATGCGCTCGGTCATCTCATCCTTCGTCATCTGGAAACGCGAATGGATCGAGGCGATGACGAAGTCGAATTTCTCCAGCGTCGTTGCGTCGTAGTCGATGGTGCCGTCCGACAGTATGTCGGCCTCGGTGCCGCGGAAGACGCGCATCGGCGCGACGCTTCGCTCGTTCGCGGCGATCTCTTTCTGTTGCAGGCGGAGCTTTTCCACGCTCAGACCGCCGGCGTAAAACGCCGCCGGTGAGTGGTCGGAGATCCCGACGTATTCGAAGCCGCGCTCATGGGCGGCGGCGAGCATCTCGTGCAGGGTGTTCCGGCCGTCGGAGAAAGTCGTGTGCACGTGAAAGGTCCCGCGAAGATCCGAGACTTCGATGAGGCGGCGATGCCGTTTGTGTTTGAGATCGTCGCCGTTCTCCCGCCTTTCGGGATCGACGTACGCCAGACCGGCTTTGTCGAACAGTTCTTTCTCCGTGTGCGCGCGACGAAGTTTTCCGCCGTGCGCGAGGAACGCCGCGACGAACTCGGGCGTGCCGGTGGTGGCCAGCAGCGTCGCGCCGAATGCCTCCGGTTTGGTGAAATGGAACCGGACTTCAATCTCATTGCGCGCGAATGCTTTCACCGTGTCTTCGTCGATCCGTTCGATCCGCTCGACGAATCCGGCCAGCGTTTCGACGACGCGCTCCTGCGCGCGCGTGGCGATGACGATGTTGACGTTCCGGATGACCTCGAGCCGCCGCCGCACGCTGCCGGAGACCTCGGCGTCTTCGATCTCCTCGATCGCCGCGAGGTGCTCGCGAATCTGTTCGCCGACTTCGACGCCGATCGGCAGCAGGAAGTGCGACTCACGGCGGCGCGCCTTCTCGATACTGCCGAGGATGAATTGTTCGGTCTTGGTTCCGAAGCCGGGTAACGACGCGATCCGTCCGGCCTGCGCCGCTGCTTCCAGATCGTCGAGGCTGCCGATGCCGAGTTTCTGGTGAAGGATGCCGATCTTCTTCAGTCCAAGCTTGGGCACGCGCAGCAATCCCAGAATCCCCGGTGGATATTGCCCGCGAAGCTCCTCGAGGTACTTCGATTGCCCGGTGCGCACCAGCTCGTCGATGACGGCGGCGGTGCCTTTGCCGATGCCTTCGAGCTTGATCAACTCGCCGCTGGCAATGAGGTCGGCGGGCTCGGCGTCGGTCGCGCGGATGCTCTGTGCGGCGCGCTCGAACGCCAGGGCGCGGAACCTGTTGCTCTCACTCAGCTCGATGTAGGTCGAGATCTCGTCGAGAGCGCGTGCGATGTCGAATTTGTTCATGCGGTCGCTATCATGACGATTATGCAAGCAACTGACCGTTTGATCGTTGCCATCGATCGCTCATCGCGTGACGACATCCTTCGGCTCGCCGATGCGCTGCACGGCGTGGCCGGAATTCTCAAGATCGGATTGCAGGCCTTCGTGGCGAACGGACCGTCGATCGTGCGCGAGGTCATCGGGCGCGGAGCCAAGGTCTTTCTCGATCTCAAGGTCCACGACATCCCGAACACCGCCGGACACGCGGCAGCCGAGGCGGCATCGCTGGGTGCGGCGATGGTAACGGTGCATGCGTCGGGCGGCGCGGCGATGCTTCGGGCATGCGCGATTGATTCAACTCTCGTCCTTGGCGTCACCGTCCTGACCAGCCTGGACGAGGCGGAGTTGCGGCGGATCGGCTTCGCCGGAACGCCGCTCGAAACCGCCGTCCGGCTGGCCAGACTGGCACAGGACTCCGGGCTTCGCGGCGTCGTCGCCTCGCCACACGAGGTAGCCGCGATCCGGGAGGTCTGCGGCGGTGAGATGCGCATCGTCGTTCCCGGGATTCGTCCCGATGGGAGCGAGGCCGGAGACCAGCGCAGAACGATGACGCCCGCCGCCGCGATCGCGGCGGGGGCGGACTACATCGTCGTCGGACGGCCGATCACGGACGCGAGCGATCCGCGGTCCGCGGCGCTCGCGCTCGTCGATACGTTGCGGTGATCAAACAGAGCGGCGGCGCGCCACGCAGTTCGACCCCGGACCCGGAAACAGGATGGTCTGGCTCGAGAACTGACGCCGGTTGCCGGCCGCGTCGGTCCCGACCGCGCGCAGGACGTGCACACCTTTGGTGATGGCGTCGAGGTTCGCGGATACGCGCCACGTGGAGACCGGCGTGGTCGACGGAATGTCGATGCGCGGCGGTCCGGAGAGCGAGGCGGAGCCTAGCGATCCACCGTCGAGGAACAGCTCGACGTTGGTGATCTTCAACGTTCCGGTGACCCAGCCATGAATTTCGGCGCCGCCGCAGACCGTGCCCGCGATCGAGGCGAACTCGATCTGTCCGGTCATCAATCCGCAGGCGCCGTAAGTCTGCGTTCCGGTCATTTCGCCGACGACGTAGACGAGCGAGCCTACCGCCAGCGGGTTCCACTTCACCTCGTCGCCCTGCGTGTAGGAGACCTGTTCATACTGCCGGGGATCGCGCCCTTCCAGCATGGCCGTGGCGTAGTCGAATACGTCGAAAGCGATCGTGCGCGCGGGCTGGAGCGTCTGGTAGTCGAGCTCGTCGATCATCGTAATGAGGCGTCCGTTCGCCTCATCGAATGTTCCCTGCGGATGAAAGATGATCGGGTTCGACCGCTCCACCTGCAGGTTCGCCGTGGTGTGGAAGGTGAAAGGGTTGAAGAAGGCCGGGGCACCCGGCATCGGATTGATGACGAACGTGAGGATCGCGCTGTCATTGCCGACGGCGAGCAGGTTCGAGCCGTTGCTGATCAGGAACTTACCCGATGTGCCGCTGCCGCCGGCGAAGATCGGAGTGGCGGGATTGGTGACGTCCCATGCCACGGTACCGCCGTTCGCGGTGCCGATGAGGAAGCCGAAGTTGAAGGCGACGTCGTTGAATCCGCCGAGCGGGCTCAGGAACGTCGAGATGGAACTGACGCGGACCGGCGCCGCCGGGTTGGCGACGCTGTAGATGTCGATGGTGTTGAAACAGGTCTGGATCGGTCCGATGGCCCCATTCGCGGAGCACGGCAGGTCGGTGGCGGGATAGACCGCGGCCAGCGTGGTGCCGCTGACGGCCAGGCGGTGGTAGCGCAGGCCCGGCGTCCGCGAAATGAGGATCGGTGCCGTGCCGCCGGCGCGGACATTGCGGAGGTCGAAGATCTCGAGTCCGGCTTCGCTGCTGAGGTAAAGGAAACCGCCTCCGAAAGCGATGCCGCCCTTGGTCTCACGGGCAGCCAGCGCCCCGATGAAGTCCTCGCGGGCGACCTGCATATCGCCGAGATCGGTGACGGTGTACGTCGTCAGCGTCTGGCCGCGGAGTGCGAAGACCTGCGCTCCGAACCGGAAGACGCCGTGCGGCGACTGGTAGAACGCGGTCGCCGGCGCATTGGTCGCTACCAGCGTGAGGGGACAGGTCGCCTCGTACTGGTCGGCGAGCGCCGCCGGAGCGGAAAGGACGGCGACAGCAAGGACAACGAGAGCGAGCCGTGACAAAACGCGCATGCATGCCTCCCACAAAAACCACACCCGGAATGCGCTCCGCAGAGCTGGATTCAGAATCGACTCAGGCGCTAACTATCTATCAATTCGGCACTTTTTTCAAGCCGGCACGGCCGGCAGCGTTGGTTGCCCAAGGCTCGGCCACCACTGGCGATAGAAATACAGGACCCTCATGCCGGACGTGTATCATGTCTCCGAACCACTCCTGACTGTCAGGAGATGGAAACATCCACGGCTGTACGCGGCGTTACGAGTGAGGAACTATGCTCGACGGTCACGTGCTCGTCCTCAACAGGGTCTTTCAGGCTGTGCAGATAACCTCTGCCCGGCGTGCGCTGACCCTCTTGTACAAAGGGCAGGTCAAGGCCGTCGACTCCGAGTACCGGACCTACGACTTCGAGAACTGGGCTGACATCCCGGTGCCGGGCGATGACGAGCATTTCGTCCGCACGCCCAGCCGTAACATCCTGATTCCGCACGTCGTACAGCTGCTGGTCTTCGACCGGCTGCCGCGGCAGGAGGTCAAGTTCTCGCGCGGCAACATCTACTTGCGCGACGGGAACCGCTGCCAGTACTGCGGCAGGAAGTTTTCGTCCTCCGAGCTGTCGCTGGATCATGTCGTCCCCATCTCGCGCGGCGGAAAGTCGACGTGGGAGAACGTCGTCTGCGCCTGCCTCCCCTGCAACGTGAAGAAGGGGAACAAGCTCCTGACCGAGACCGGCCTGCAGCTCAAGCGTCAGCCTGTGCGCCCGAAGTGGCACCCGCTCCACCGCCTCCAGGGCCGGGTCTTCCCCGACATCTGGAAGAACTTCCTCGACGAGGCGTACTGGAACGTCGAACTCAAAGAGTGAGTGGTCCTCAGATCACGCCAAGATCGATCGCCCGCAGCACTGCTCTCGTTCGATCCCGCACCCCCAGCTTCGCAAGCAGGTTCGAGATGTGGTTCTTCACCGTACCGTCGGTGATGCTCAGCAGTTCGCCGATTTCCTTGTTGCTATAGCCGCCGGCGAGTAAGCGGAGGATCGTCCGCTCGCGGTCGGTGAGCGGTTCGGGGAGGTCGGCGGACTCGAACGAGGAATCACTCTTTTCCAGGGCCCGCATGATCCTCTCGGTGATGACCGGCTCGATACATGTTCCCCCCTCGGCGAGGGTCCTGATGGCTCCGGCCAGGCGTTCCAGCGAGACGTCCTTCAGCAGCCAGCCCTTCGCACCGGCGCGGACGGCCTCGAACAGGATGGCGTCGTCGTCGAACGTCGTCAGGATCAGCGTCGGGCGCGCGGCGTTCCGCTCGCGAAGGGTGCGCAGGACGCCGACGCCGTCGAGCTTGGGCATGCGCAGATCGAGCAGGACGACGTCCGGCCTCTCTCGCTCGATGACCTCGACCGCTTCTTCGCCGTCGCTGGCCTCGGCAGCCACCTCGATGTCGGGGACGAGCGCAAGGAGGCTGCGCAGGCCCTGGCGCACGATGGTCTGATCTTCGACGATGCAGACGCGGATCACGCCAGCGCTCCGAGGGGGAGCGTCACGTGCACGGAGAACCCGCGGCCGCGGGTCGACGTCACTTCGAACGTTCCCTGCGCCTGTTGCACCCGCTCGCGAAGGCCGAGCAGACCGTTGCCGAAGCGGACGTTGTCGGAGCCGACACCGTCGTCGCGGGCATCGATCGAGAGTGTGCGGCCGGCTGTGGCCTTGCTCAGACTCAGGTTCAGCCAGAGATTGCGGGCGCCGGAGTGGCGCACCGCGTTCGTGACGATCTCCTGCACCGTTCGCAGCGCAACCTGGGCGATGTTCGCATCGGCCACGGCCAGCTCGTGCGGGTAGTCGAGATGGAGCGAGGGGGCCACGATCACGTCCCGCAGCGATTCCAGAGAGGTTGTCAGATCGACCGGCTCGTCGTTGCGTAGGCGGCTGACGACGTCGCGAACGTCGGCGAGGAGATGCTTCGCGATCGACTTGCTCGTCTCGATGTGCTCCTTCGCCTCGCCGGTGGCCACGTGGCTGGCGACCTCGAGGTTCAGGCTGAGCGCGGTCAGGTGGTGGCCGAGGAGATCGTGCAGATCGCGGGCGATGCGAAGCCGCTCCGAGGTGCGGCTGCTGATCTCGAGGAGCTCGGTGGTCATGCGCAGCTCGGCGTTGGCCTCGGCCAGCGATTTGCGCGCCTCCATCTCGGAGTGGGCGACGTGCATCGAGAAGAGCGCGAAGAGCGAGAAGGCGAAGTAGACCAGCGCATAGATCACCGGCGAGCCGCCGTTCCCGCCCATGATCAAGCCGAGGACGATCGAGTTGACAGCGATGCCACCGACGGCATAGCGAGGCGGATAGGCACCGAGCTGCGCGGCGATGATGACCAGGAGCACCGGTTGAAAGCCGGTCGGCTGCAGGCTTACGCAGGCATAGGCCGCCAGCGTCTCGATGATGAGCATCGGAATCCGTGTGGCATTGGTGCAGCCCGGCCGCGTGCCGATGAGAAAGGCGACGATGAAGACGACGAAGGCGCCGAAGAGCATCGCCGCGCGTGCCGTGTAAAGGGAGCGGAACTCCACCTCCCACAGCACGCTCGGAATCCCGACGATGATCCACGTCAGGACCCCCACCAGTTCCATCTTTCGCTCGTTCACGTCCATGTCATTCTAGAAGTAGTAGCGCGCGCCTGCGGTGGTGACGCGGCGCACCTGCATGTAAGAGAGCTCACTGGCGCGGGCGCCGGCGAACTCCGTGTCGATGAGATAGATGCTCATATTGGCCAGCAACCGCTGGGTGAGCGTGGCACGAGCGAGTAGCGATCCGTCGCGAAGATTCGTGATGGTGATCAGCTCCGCTTCAAATTTGTCGTACGGCCAGTCGACGCGCACGAAGGCGTAGTTGCGCGCCATGTGCAGCGGCGCATACGCGGTATTCGCGGCGCGGAGCGCTGCTTCGTCATGAGCGGAATCAGCGGCGGCGCGGAAGGCGCGAAATGCGCTGGCATCGAGACCGTCGCCGCCGCGATAGAGCTCGACGACGACGTTGACGTCGCTCTTGAACGTGTACTGACCTCCGGCGAGCGCATGGCGGCGCGCCACCTCGCCATGCAGCTCCAGCGCGTCGCCGAAGACGCGCGCGGCACTGATGCCTTGCTGCGTGCCGGTGCCGTCGCGCCGGAAGAGAAGCGAGATATCGGTCCCGCCAACGAGCCGGTAGACGCGCGCGGCGACCGCGCCATGATCGAGCGCGTAGAGTGAGACGTTCGTGCCGCGGACGAACAGGTCCGTGCGGATCATGCCGGTGCCGCGATTGGCGGAGAGGCGGTCGGAGGGATCGGCCGGATTCTTTTTCGGGCTGACGAATGCCGTCGGATTCCAGGCGTAGCCTGTGCCCCACTTTTCGATCATCCGGCCGATGGTGATGTCAAGCCAGGGCCGCGGATTGAGCTGCAGGGACGCCTCGCCGATCTCCGCCTTTTCACTGGCTCCCTCGGCCGCATCGCCGCGCAGTTTGAGATGGAGTTTCCAGGCATGGCTTTCCGGTGTGGCGTCGAGGAATGCGACGGCGTCGCCGGAGCCGGTGCTGTAGGGCAGCCGCGCAACGTTTCCTGGATTCAGCGCGGATGCGGCGTTGGCGGGAGAGAGCTGCCACTCGGCACCGGCGGAGCCGAAGAACTTGAACGTTTCGGAATGGACGGTCGTTGCGAACAGCGCCATCGCGACGATGACCGTCTTTACCATTTGCCCAACGCGTCCTTCGTGAACATCTTCTCGGCGTTTTCTTTCGGAGTGAGGTTGGCGTAGCGCATTACGGTGTGATTGCCGGGCCGCAGCAGGTCATCGATCTCGACTTCGGTGACGACACGCCGGCCGGCCATCGTGCCGTACTGGCGGTACATGGCCCGCTTAATCAGTTTTCCGGAGACGACGTAGAAATCGGCGCGCCGCGGCTCGTACGACTGTTTGTCGATCCAGAGCCGGACGCGGTTGTAGGCGACTGCCGGGTCTTTGGCCTTGAGGTCGACGACGAATGCATCGCCATCCTCGGCGACCGACTTCGCGTCGTAGTCGATCGAGAAGTTGGTCCGCGCCACATCGCCGTTCGATGCCTGGCCCATGAGCCGCTGCAACGGCGAGATGCGGATCGGCCGGCTGGCGGTCGGCATGTAGATCCACATGGCGTCGCGCAGCATCAGCAGGTACTTCCCCTTCTCCGTCTGCGGGAAGGTGAACTCGACGATGCTGCGATCACTCCCTTTTCCAAACACCCGGAAGCGGGAGATATCCGTTTTGCCGCCCGGCGCGAACGAAGTGAGCTCGACGTCGACCGAAAAACTCTCGATCGGATTGCGAAAGACGTCGGCGCGGGCAAGCACCGAGGTCGCACGTAGGTCGGACTCTCCAGTCCGACCGGTGCTTGGCAGCATTGCGCAGAGAAAAGCGATGGCGATGATCGATTTCATGATGGCTCCTAGATATGCCCCAGCGCATCGACGATCTTCAGCCGTGACGCTTTGAGTGCCGGGAGGATCGATGAGAGCGTCGCGGTGATGACGGCGATGAGGAAGGCGGTGATGAGAATGCCGGGCTGCATCAGCACGCGCAGCGGATAGCCCTGCGTGTAGCCGGGCGGTGGCGGCAGCATGAAGTGGGCGTTGTTGATGATGCCCGACGCGCCGGCGCCGGCCACCAGGCCGGCCACGCCGCCGATGATGCCGATGAACAGCCCTTCGAGCAGGAAGAGCCGCCAGACGTTGGATCGGCTGGTTCCGATGGCCATCATCGTGCCGATCTCGCGGGTCCGTTCGAAAATCGACATCACGATCGTGTTGGCAACGCTGAAGATGACGATGCCGAAGACGACCATTCCGATGAAGCCGAAGATGCCGTTGTAGAGCAGAACGACCTGGTGATAGAAGGTCGCCAGCTGCGACCAGTCCTTCATCTCGAGCGCCCAGTGCTTCCGCGCGAACAGGCGATCCAGATCCGCGCGGACAGCATCGGTGTCGTCGGTTTCGTTGAGCAGGACGAGCAGGCGCTCGACCTTCGCGGTCTGCAGGAGCTGCTGCGCGCCGGCCAGCGGCATCTTGATGGCGCGGTCGTCGTACTCCTTGACGCCGCTGGTGAAGATACCGGCCACGCGCACGTCGATGGCGTTGAGCGAGCCGGAGGTCGTGGTCGACATCAGGGTCAGGTAGTCGCCCGGTTTGGCGTGCATCGAAGCAGCCAGGCCCTTCCCGATGATCACTGCGTCCGGTTCCGCATCAGGGAGATTTGTGCCGGCGACGAGGCGTTGGGCGTTCATGTCCTGGTCTTTCTTCGGTTCGACAGCCGTGGCCATGAAGGTCTCCGACTTGTCTCCGTTGCTGATGAGGCCCATGAGCGTGATCTGTGCGGTGGTCATGCGGACGCGTGGATCGCTTTCGACGGCGCGCCGGAGCTGCGCGACGTTCTCGAGGCCGTACTCCAGCGGCTTCTTTGCTTCCGCGCGCTCGAAACCGCGCTTGTAGATCTGCAGATGTCCCAGGCGGTCGCGGATGGTGCTCTCGCGAAGGCCGCGGAAGGTGATGGCCTTGTAGCCGCCGAACAGGATCAGGCCGACGGCTCCGAAGACGATGACGAGCAGCGTGATTGCGGAGCGGCGGCGGTTGCGGAAGACGTTGCGAAGGGCGAGTTTGGTCAGCATCGGATTCGTTCCTTATGAGGCGCGGGCTTCGAGCCGCGGCTCGGTGACGATGTCGCCGTCGTGCATGCGTACGCAGCGGCGCGCACGGGCCATGAGCGCAGGGTCGTGCGTCGCGAAGATGAAGGTGCAGTGGGTCTCGGCGTTGAGCTCCTCGACCAGATCGAGGATTTTTCCCGCGGTGACGGAATCGAGGTTCGCGGTCGGCTCGTCGGCGAGGACGAGCTTCGGCTCGCCGGCCATGGCCCTGGCGATGGCTACGCGCTGACGCTGGCCGCCGGAGAGCTGGTCGGGCCGCTGTCGTGCTTGATCGCTCAAACCGACCTGTTCGAGCCAGTAGCGGACGCGATCGCGCCGTTTCGCCGCCGGGAGGTGTTGCAGCAGTAGCGGGTACTCGACGTTCTCATACGCCGTCAGGACCGGGATGAGGTTGAAGGTCTGGAAGATGAAGCCGAGCGTGTCGCGGCGGGTGGCGGCCAGGCGGTGCAGCGGCACGGGTGTGACGTCGACGCCGTCGATGACGATGCGTCCGCTGTCGGGCTTGTCGATACAACCGATGAGGTTGAGCAGCGTCGTTTTACCGCTGCCGGAAGGACCGGCCAGCGCGAGAAAGTCGCCGCGGTTCACCTCCAGCGAGACGCCGGTGAGTGCGCGGACGTGGACACGTCCCAGGGGGTAGGTTCGGGCCACATCGGTCAGCCGGACGAGTGGTTGCTGGTGCATTAGCATCTCCTTTGCACTCGCAATCTAGGCGGCGGACAGGAGATGCACATGTGCCGGAAGACGGTCTGCCAACCATGACTTTCGGCACACCGACCGAAAATCGACGTTTGACGCGCTAGAGTGCAGTAGCGCACAATCGCGCGAAAACGTAGTAGGAGAGGAAATACTGATGGCGACAACGAGCAAGAAGAGCGGCGGCAAAGGTCTGGCCGCAGAAGTCACCCCGAGCAGCGATCTGGCCGCAATCGTCGGCGACAAGCCGATCCCCCGCAGCGAAGTCACCAAGCGCGTGTGGGACTACATCAAGGCCAAGGGCCTTCAGGACAAGACGAACAAGCGGATGATCAACGCAGACGACAAGCTGCTGAAGATCTTCAACGGCAAAAAGCAGGTCTCGATGTTCGAGATGACTGCTCTCGTCAGCAAGCACCTGAAAGCCTAGCTCTCACGCGACCGAACGAGGCCGGCGTAACCGCCGGCCTTTTTCATGTTGCCGTCGGTGCGGATGGTTGTCCCTTGACGAAAAGGCGGCGGAGCCTTGGGCAACCAGTGACGCCTGCCGTGCCGGCCCGTGCCGTGCGCGCGGCATGGTTTTCCTTGACGAGATGGTGGCGGGCCTTGGGCAACCAACGCCGCCGGCCGTGCCGGCTACCGGATGCCGGTATCGATGTTCACGTTGATGCTCGTGACGGTGTTTGCCTTGATCTCGACGACCTGCGGCAGATCGGATGTGTGATCGACGCCGTTTGGCTTGAGATCGACCATGTACCTCGCCGGCGTGAGATCGATTAGGTAGGCGCCCTGCGAATCGATGTCGACCGTGAAGAGGAGATTCGTCTTCGCCTCGTTGTAGACCAGGATCTTGCGCGCGGCGTAAGCCGACGGCGGCGTTGGGCAGGGATTCGTCGTCTCCGGTCCGGGGCAGTTCGGGCCGATCGTGACGATACCGGAAAGGCGTCCGTGCTCGGTGACCGTCGCCGAGTCGTTTGGCGACGTCGGGCTGTGGCAGGCCATGATCGAGGAAGTGACCAGGAACACGATTGCGGTCGCGACTGCCGGACGTAGGGGGTGCATGACGCCTATTCTAGTCATCCATTCGCCTTCGGCAAACGTAATGAAAGCGAGGGGGAGTCATGAAGAGATTGTTTTTGGTAGCTGCTCTTGTCGTGCTCGCTGCCGATGCCTCAGCGAAGACGGCTTCAAACGACGCCGAAGCGGGCATCCGCCGCGCGAATAGCGAAGTATCCACAAACGTCCATGCGGCAAACGCGCAGGCCATCGTTGACAACTACTACGCGCCTGACGCCGTAGCGATGGCGCCCAACCTGCCCGCTCTTCACGGCCGCGATGCCATCCGAAAATTCTGGGTCGAGCTGTTCGCCGCCGGCGCCATCGATCTGACTCTCACCTCCGACAATGTGACGCAATCGGGAAACGTTGCCGTGGAGATGGGCCACTACGACCTGTCGATTACGCCGGCCGGCGAAGAGACCATCAAGGACAAGGGCAAGTACCTGGTGATGTGGAAGAAGACGGACGGCCGCTGGTGGGCGGTGGAAGACATCTTCAATTCGGACATGCCGCTGCCGAAATAGCATCACGACGACAAAATCTCGTCCAGGGTCTTCCAGAACCGCGGGTACGACTTCGATACCACCTGCTCGTCAGCGATGGTGACGTTGCCCCGCGCCAGGCCTGCGATGGCGAAGGCCATGGCGATGCGGTGGTCGTTGTGCGTTTCAATAGTCGCGGGATCCGATGACCATCCGGGCTGAATGAGCAGCGAGTCTGGCCGTTCCTCGACGGTCGCGCCGAGGCGGCGGAGCTCCGACGTCACGGTAGCCAGGCGGTCCGACTCTTTGACGCGGAGGTTGGCCACGTTGACGATCTCGACCGGCGACGACGCAAGCGGCGCGATCGCGGCAAGCGTCGGTACGAGATCGGGGGAGGAGTTGCAGTCGAAGCGCCCACCGCGCAGCTCTTCCGTTCTGGTGACGGTGATCTCGTCCGCGTAGTTCACCGAGCACCCCATCGCCGCGAGTATCTCGAGAAAGGCAGCGTCGCCCTGTGCGCTGGGATGCGCCAGGCCGCGCACGCGGACCGTGCCACGCGTTGCCGCCGCGGCAGCGAACCAATACGACGCCGACGAGTAGTCGCCTTCGACATGGTACTCGGCGCGCTGCAGCGTCGCCGCGCTGACGTGGACGGCGTTGCCGTTTCGCTGCACGTCCGCGCCGAACGCGGCCAGGATCGACGCGGTGATGTCGAGGTAGGACGCCGAGGCCAGCGATGTCAGGCGGAGGGTGATCCCGTCCGGCAGCGTAGCGCCGGCCATCATCAGCGACGAGGCGAACTGGCTCGATGTATCTGCCGCGATGGCGACGTCGAAACCGCCCCGCATCTTTTTTCCTCGGATGCGCAGCGGCGGGTATCCCTCGCGCTCGACGTATTCGACCTCCGCGCCGATCGATAGCAGGACCTCGACCAGGTCGCCAATCGGCCGCTCGTGCATCCGCGCCTCGCCCTGCAGGATGAATCGTCCCGGCGTAAATGCCAGCCATCCGGTCAGAAAGCGCATGGCCGTACCGGCGTTGCCGATGAAGACCGGTACCTCGTTGGCCGACATGCTGACGCGCGGCCCGATGGCGACGCCGGTCTTGAATGTGCCGTCGATGCGGAATCCGATCGTCCGCAACGCTTCGAGCGCGTAGCGGGTGTCGTCGGCATCGAGGCAATTGGTGATGATGGTCGTTCCGTCGGACATCGCGCCGAGGAGCAGCGCGCGAACGGAATAAGACTTGGAGGGAGGGGCCGTCACCGTGGCGTTGAGGTGGTCGCGTTTTGGGATCGATCTCATCGTCAGAGCTCCAGGACCAGCCCGTCATACGCCAGCCGTATGCCGGCAGGGAGCGTCGCCTCGACGGCGGCATGATCGACCTCGTGCGTCAGGTGGATCAGCCATGTTTCGCGTGCGTTGATCTGCTTTGCGGCGGCGACGGCTTCGTCGATCACGAAATGCGTTGGGTGCCGCGGCGAGATGCGCAGGCCGTCGAGAGCAAGAATCTCGACGCCGTCCAGCAGGCGCATCGTCGCCTCCGGGATGCCGTTGGTATCGGTGATGTAAGCAAATCCACCGATACGAAATCCGAGGATCGTCCAATCGCCGTGCTCGACGGGCAGCGGGGTGATGGCGATGCCCTCATGCACGAACGGCCCGTCGATCTCGATCAGGTCGAGCTGCGGCTTGCCGCCGCCGATCTGCGAGTCGGACCAGATGTAGCTGAATGCGCGGCGGATCGCCGCCGCCGTCATCGGATTGGCAAACGCCTGGATGGCTTCGTGCTGCCGGAAGTTGAAAGGCCGGATGTCGTCGAGCCCCATGAGGTGATCGGAGTGCGAGTGTGTAAAGAGCACGAAATCGAGCCGCGGGATCGGGAACTTGAGAAGCTGCAGACGCAGATCGGGCGACGTATCGATCAGAAAATGCTTCCCTGCCATCTCGACCTTCACCGACTGACGCAGCCGCTTGTTCCGCGGATCGGCTGACGTGCAGACGGCACAAGAGCAACCGACGACGGGAACGCCGGTGGAGGTACCGGATCCGAGAAAGGTGACTCGCATTTCTGGAGAGTCAAAAGCGAATGTTGAATGTCGAATGTTCAATGTTGAGTGTTGAATGCCTGCTTGTGATTCGTTTCATTCAACATTCAACACTGAACATTCAGCATTCAACATTCCGATTCTTAAACTTTCAGCCATGAAAACTCCCCGGACTTGGGGTCGATGGCCATCGCCTCCCCCGTTTCGTACCAGGCCGGCAATACCGTGACTGTGGTCTGACCGGGCAGCACGAGCTTTTCGTGGAAATGGCCGAAGACGACGTGGGTGAAGCCTTCCACGCCGCGTGACTGCGCATAGGCGGCCATCTGCTTGAGGGGGAGCTCCGCCTTGTGTTTGAAGTTTGAATCGGACAGCCGGCCCTCGATGCTGTCGACGAACTTCCGCGCTGTTTTCTTCGGGATGAACCGCAGTGCGAATCGCGACGCCGCATTCTTCGAGGCAAATCGCCAGAAGCGATAGGGCAGGTCGCGGTCGTTGATCATGTCGCCGTGGATGATCAGGTATTTCCGGTCACCGGCATCGATCTCGTACTCGATCGAAACGTCCGTGACGGACTCCTCGGCGAACGAGCCTCGGAGGAAGAAGTCACGGTTCCCTTCGACGTAGTGAATCGGCATGCCGCCGTCGCGCAGCTCGCGGAAGCGGGCGAAGACGTTTGCGACAGACGACGTATAGAACTTTGGATGGGCGATGAGGTAGTGAAAGAGATCCCCGTTGAGGTAAAGCGCGCGCGGCCGAAGCGCTGCCAATCGATCGAGCCACGACAGAATCGGCGTTTCGTTTCCTTCCGAGAGTCCGATGTGTGAATCGCCGATGACGACGATCTGGCCTGGGGGAATCAATCCTTCTGCTCCTCGAGCGCGACCCTGAGCTCGCCGTAGGCGTCCTCGCTGAACGCGCAGAAGACGACACGCTGCAACGAACGTGCGTGCGGCCGGAAGTCCAGCGTGGTCGATATCAGCACGCGTGAGCAGCGTCCCGTTTCAAATCCGAAGGATCCCGGCACCGGCGGCATGGCCACAGAGGCAATCGCCAGCTCCTCGGCGCGCTTGAGCGCCGCCCACATGGCGTTCCGCAGCTTCGCGTCTTCGTCGCCGTCCCCGTTGCGCGGGACGATGGCATGGATGACGAACTTGCAAAGGACGTTGCCGCCGCTGGTGACGACCGCGTGCCCCACCGGCACCGGCCCGAAATCCGCCACCGGTTTGCTCGCCGAGGCCGGGTTGATGATGGCGTCGACCTTCAGAGAGGAAACGTCGGCGCGAAGGAGCTCGATGTTCATGCGGGGGCGTGAGTGTATCGTCCCGCGGACGATCAGCGAACTACGACGCGCGCCAGGAGCGAAACGGCGATCAGGATTCTGGACATGGCAATCAATGACTAGCGCTTTGCCGGCGGGGTGTCGCTGCCGGCAGACGCGCCAACGAGCGTTCGAACGCTCGCGGCACACCGGTGTTGGTCTCGTCAGACCGGTCATAGAGGATGGTTACGCCGTCAGATGTTGGCACCACCGAGGGGCCATGACCGAGAACATCGCTGGCAACATCGAATGGAGGCTCGATGGTATCGCCGAATTGGTTGAGCCGGACAGCCTGCACGGTCTTGGCGCATTGATCGATCCATGCGACAACCATCTCCGCGCCGTCCCAGGCGATGGCTGGATTCTGCACGCAGGACGGATTCGACAAAATCAGTTCGCTTCGCGGCCCGGTCAGCGGCGTCCCGTCGGCGGTTGTCTGCGCCACGCCGAGTGCAGATCCCGGAGGTGACCAGACGAACGTTATCCGGCCCGCGCCGTAGGCCATTGCCATCGCAACGTCGCCGTGATCAGTGGAATCGACGGAATCGAACAGCACCTGCGGCTTGCCGGACGGCAAACCACCGATACCTGCCGATTTGCAGGGCGGGTTGCACGAGCGAATAAGGCTATAGCCGACAAAGAAACTTGTCCCGGTCCATGCGGCCTGGATCGCATCTCCTCCGTTGAAGCCTCGAATGCTTCCGAAAGTCCCAAGCCCCAGGAAACTGGAAAGGCTTAGCAGCGTGCCCTGATCGGACAGCCGCGCGGTGTACACGCGATCTGAAGTCCAACTCACGAGAAACATCGAGCCGTCAGAGGCGATCGCGGCCCTTGCCGCCGGAAGCAGGCTGTTTGTCAAAAGAGGAATCGGCGAGAAATCGAGAACCCTTCCGTCGAGTGTTACCCGTTTCGCGAGCACGCGGAAAAATCCGGAAACGTCCTCTTCGTACCAGACGATGAGAAACTGGCTTCCTGACGCGGCCACTGCCGGCCGGAACACACGGATCGAGGACGTCGATCGTCCGATCTCGATGGGAACGTCATCCACGTAGGCAAGGATTCGATCATAGCGAGTATCTTCGTGCTGATCCAACCATGCCATGATCTGGTGATTTCCAGAATGAGCGGCCTGGACATCGGTCTGCGCGGCTGCCGACCACGAGATGAGACTGGCCTGATCGATGGGCGCCGACAGCAGGGAATCGACGCTGGTGAACGTCCTCGCCACGATGTCCACTCCGCCAAACCGGTCGTCGGGCCAGACGACGATGCCGACGCCATTCTCCGAGGCAAAGCCGAAAGAGCTCCCATGCCAGGGATGCCGGAGCGGCCGCGCGTCGAGAAGTGATCCATCGGAGCTGATCCGAAACGCCATCGCCGGTCGGAGACAGTCGTTGAAGGCAACGAGAAACTCATGGCCATCCCACAGCGCCGCCGATGAGGTTGGACTGTCCGACAGCCGCAAGTCAGCGATCGTTGTAGCCTCGCGAATGGTCCGGCCGTCGTAGCCGGCGAGCAGGTACCCGCCTTTCCGAGGTCCGAAGAGATTCCATCCGATCAGAATGGCGTCCGGTGAGAGCGCCGCGGTCAACAGCACGCTGTCCGAGTACTGGATCGTAGGGAGCCGCTGTTCGGTCGCGCTGCCGGACGCGTTGATCGTGTAAAGGACGGGCACGACGTACAGGAACGGAGCCCGATAGAAACTCGTGATGGAGACGATCGCGTAGCCATCGTTGCGGGCGCCGGCTGCTTTCGCTCTTCCGTTCAAGGTCATCGTCGTCCCCAACGGGACTCCGGCGCGATCGAGCAGCAACGCGGTCGTGAGCGGGGTCGGCGTATCGAAGTCTCTCCCCCCGACGAGGAGATAGCCGGAACTGCTCGGGCTTAGAAAGAGAGGCTTGGTGAAAAGACCGAGGTCTGTGGGAGGGGCGATCGGTACACCGTTTTCGTCAAGACGCTGCGAAACGAGATGCTCGTCCGCCACATAGCATGCGAGGTATTCACTGCCATTAAAGGCGATCACCAGCGGAGCAAAGACCTTTTCGGCGATCCGATGTCCACCGCGGTCAACCGGCTGCCCGTCCCGAGTGATGCGCGAAGCATAGAGGTCCGGAGACTCGACCGGCAGTCCTCTCCGCTGGTCACGCCAGATGGCCAGGAAATCGTGACCATTCGACGCCACCACCGGGCCGTCCTGCGTCCCGAATGCGGGACCGAGAATCCCCAGCGGGGTGACTTCCTTTTCCGCTCCGAGGCGAACCTCGACTGCGATCGCCGGAATGGTGAGAGACAACGCGCCGAGGAGCGCGGCCACGATGAGGATTCTGGACATAGCTCGGCCAGAGAGTATCACTTTTCCGCGTCCGGTCCGAAAGCGGAAGCCTTGTTTTTGGCCGACTGGATGATAGTTTTATGCGATTACAACATCGCGGAAGGTTGGTCGGGGAAGGTGCTACAACCCCGTGTTCAGCTTCGCCCGCGGATCCTCTCCATACGCGGCGTCGATCGCATCCGCCGCTTCGAGCACCTCGGGTGCGGTGCTCTTCGGCACGGTGACCGCGACGCGGTAGTAGTGATCGCCGAATGCGCCGGCTTTCTTCTTCACCCCTTTGCCGCGCAGACGAAAGGTCTGGCCCCCCTGGGTACCGGCGGGGATGCGGGCTCGCACGGTGCCGTGGATGGTCGGAACTTCCACTTCGCCGCCGCGGATCGCTTCGCCGACTTTGATCGGCAGGTCGATGTAGATGTCGTCGCCGCGACGCTCGAACAGCGGATGCGGGCGGATGTGAATGAGCACGTTCAGATCGCCGGCCTGACCGCCGTTTCCGCCAGGAGTGCCTTTGCCGCGCAGGCGGATTCGCTGTCCGTCCAGGACGCCTTCGGGGATTTTGACCTTGACTCCCTTACCGCCGATGACCAGATCCATGGTGGTGCCGAGGATGGCGTCGCGAAAATCGATCGTCAGCTCTGCTTCGAGATCGGCGCCGCGCTCCGGCCCCTGCTCGAAACTGGCGCCGCCGCCGAAGAGGTCGGAGAAGATGTCGGTGAATCCGCCTGCGCCGCCCGTCGAGCGCCGGCCGCCGCGTGCGCGCGCGCCGCCACCGCTGAATTGCGAGAAATCGAATCCGCCGAACGGGCTGCCGCCGCCCTGAAAGGGATTGGCTCCCCCCTGGCCTCCGAAGTGGAACGCTTCCTTCCCCAGCCGGTCGTACTGCTCGCGCTTTTCCTTGTCGGAGAGCACGGCGTAGGCCTCGGAGATCTCCTTGAACTTGTTCTCGGCGTCCTTGTTGCCTTTGTTTTTGTCGGGATGGAACTTCTTGGCCAGGCCGCGGTAGGCCTTCTTGATCTCATCCGCGCTTGCGGCCTTCTTCACGCCGAGGATGTCGTAGTAGTCCTTTTCAGCCATCTTCCGACAAAGCGTTTTAGCACATGAATTGCTTCGGGGGCCGGTTGGAGGAAGAATCCACCGCACATGTACGGATCACTGGCGCGCCGCAACATTCTGACGATGATCCTCGCCGGCGGCATGGGCGAGCGGCTCTACCCGCTGACGCGCGACCGCGCCAAGCCGGCCGTGCCGTTCGGCGGCCGCTATCGCATCATCGACTTCGTCATCAACAATTTCATCAACTCCGGCTTCTTCAAGATCAAGGTGATGACGCAGTTCAAATCGAACTCGCTCATCGAGCACATCACGCGCACCTGGCGGCTGGTGCCCGAGATCGGCCAGTACGTCGACATCGTGCCGGCGCAGATGCGCAAGGGACCGTTCTGGTTCCGCGGTACCGCGGACGCGGTCTTCCAGAACCTCGAGCTGATCTTCGATGAGCAGCCGGAGTTCGTCTGCGTCTTCGGCGGCGATCACATCTACAAGATGGATGTGAACCAGATGCTGCAGGAGCACCTGACCAATGACGCCGACCTGACCATCGCCACGATTCCCGTGCCGGTAGAGGAAGCCCATCACTTCGGGATCGTCGAAGTCGACAGCGACTGGCGCGTGACCGGCTTCGTGGAAAAGCCGAAAGAGGGAGCGAAGACGATTCCGGGGCGGCCGGACATGGTCCTGGCCTCGATGGGCAACTACATCTTCAAGGCCAACGTGATGATCGATGTGCTGCAGCGCAACGCCCTGCGTGACGCGGCGCACGACTTCGGCAAGGAGATCATCCCGGCCATGTATCCGCGGATGAAGGTCTTTGCCTACGACTTCGGCCAGAACCACGTGCCGGGCGAGGCGGAGATCAACCGCGGTTACTGGCGCGACGTCGGCACGATCGACTCGTACTTCGCGGCGTCGCTCGATCTCGTCGCCGTCACTCCCCTCTTCAACCTCTACAACGCGCAGTGGCCGATGGTCTCGGCGCCGCTGAACCTGCCGCCGGCGAAGTTCGTTTTCGCCGACTCCAAGTCGCAGCGCATCGGAATCGCCACCGACTCGCTCGTCTCCGCCGGCGTGATCATCTCCGGCGGCACGATCAACCGCAGCGTCCTCCACCCGCGCGTCCGCATCCATTCGTACACCGACGTCGACGAGTCGATTTTGATGGACGGCGTGGAGATCGGCCGCCACTCGAAGATCAAACGGACGATCATCGACAAAGGGGTGAAGATCCCACCGAACACGACCATCGGCTACGACCTCGAAGCCGATCGCCAGCGCTTCACCGTGACCGACACCGGAATCGTAGTCGTGCCGAAGGGGGCGGAGATCTCGGAGGCGGTAACGGTGTGAACGGCCCCCTCAGCGCGCGTCAGTCGTCCTCGATGTCGTCGTCTCCGGTGTCCGTCAGTTTTCGCTTCAGCGCGGGGTAGCCCGGCAGCGACCGCATCGAGGCCAGGTCTGTGTCTCGCTCGATGAGGGCGATGGGAACGGTGTGGCGCTGGGCCAGGGCATCGAGGGTCGTCAATGCTTCCTGCGGTTTTCCGGCAGCGGCCATCAGGCAGGCCCGGTTGTAGGTCGGAATCCATCCGTTGGGACGCAGGACTTCAGCGCGGCGGAAGAACTTGTCGGCTTCGTCGTTGTGGTTGAGGCGGCGCGCGCAGTTTCCCTCCTGCACGATGGCCCGAACGTCCGACGGCTCGATCTGGATGACTTTCGCGTAGTTGGCGTAAGCGCGGGCGAAATCTTTCCGATCGTAGTAGAGATCGCCGAGCCGCCGGTAGACGCGGGGAAAGGTCGGGTCGGCCGCGACCCCTTTTCGATACCACTGTTCGGCAGCGGGATCGTGTCCGCGCAGCGCTTCGATGAATCCCAGGTTGGCCATGGCCTCCGCAAAGTGGGGATTGATTTCCAGCGCGGTCTGAAAATACTTCTGGGAGTTATCGAGGTCGCCCTCGGTGAGTGCGATTCCGCCGAGAACTCCGAACACGCGGAACTGCTTCGGATCGATGGCCAGCGACTGCTGGTAGTACTTCACCGCCTTCACGTGGTCGCCGGTTTTGACCCCGATGAGGCCCAGGACATTGATCGCGGAGACGTTCCGCGGCGTCAACGCCATGACCTCGAGGCACTTGGCCTCGGCCTGCCCCCATTTCTTCTGCTGCGCAAAATGTCGGGCATCTTCGAGCTTGTTGTGGATCGGCAATCCATCCTTCGGATCCATTCCCTGCATGCCGGAACGTTCCGCGTGCGATGCCAGATAGCCGAGAGCCTGCAGCGACTCCTCGGTCTCACGTGTCATCGGGCTGGCCGCGGCCTTCACCGCGTGACGACTGCTGTCAGTCATCAGCTTCGTCAGCTCCGCGTCGAGCTTCGCGCCGATGCGCGGGTACTTCGCCAGAATGTTGTTCAGCTCGTGCGGATCGTTGCGCAGGTCGTATAGCTCCGGACGGGGGGCCCGAATGTACTTGTAGCCATCGTCGCGGACCGAGAACAGAGGCGCCATGCCGAAGCCGACTTCTGAAAGCAGCGATTCCGAGTACTGCGGAAGCTGGGGCGCGGGCTCTTTGCCACGAATCGCCGCACCGAGGTCGTGTCCATCCGTCGATTCACCGCCCGGCAGGTCGAGGATGCCCAGCACGGTCGGAACGACGTCGACCGAGCGCACCGGGGCGGAGTAGACGGATGGGGTGAACGCCGGCTGATAGCGAATCATCAGAGGGATGTGCACGGTAGCGTCGTAGACGAAAATGGCGTGCGTCTGTTCGCCATGCTCGCCGAGGCTTTCGCCGTGATCGGCCATCAGGATCAACAGCGTGTTGTCGAGCTGACCGGTCTTGCGGAGAGTATCGACGATCCTTCCGACCTGACGGTCGACGCCGGCAATCTCGGCGTCGTACGGGGATACGTTGAGGGCGAGGTCGGAGAACGATGGCCGGTAGGGTTGATGCGGATCGAAGAAGTGGATCCAGGTGAAGAACGGCTTCGCGCGGGTCTTGTTCCAGTCGCCGAACCACTGCAGAAAACGATCGGCGGTCTTCGGCGCCTGGCGCTCGCGGATCATGAACAGCTTCGGGTCATCCTCGGCCCAGAGGTCGTCGTCGTAGGTCTCGAAACCTTTACTCAGGTTGTAGCGCCGGTTCAGCACCAGCGCGGAGACGAAGGCGTGCGTGGTGTAGCCGACGGCGCGGAGGCGATCGGCGAGCGTCACCGCGTTCTCTCCGAGAGCGTAGGCGCCGTTGTCGCGAACCCCGTGGGCCGGGGGAAAGAGGCCGGTGAAGATCGACGAGTGCGCCGGCATCGTGATCGGAGCGGATGCGATGGCATCGGTAAAGCGCACGCTCTCGCCGGCCAGCTTGTCGATCGCGGGCGTGCGGGCCAGCGTGAAACCGTAGCAGCCGAGGTGATCGACGCGAAGGGTGTCGATGGTGATGACCAGAACATTGGGACGCGCTGCCCGGTGACAGGAAACGGTGGACAGAATCAGTGTTAATGAGATAATGAAGGCAAGTAAGAGATCACGGTGGCGTGTGCGTTGGGTCATAGACATTCCAATTTTAGTAGCAACCAGACAAGGGCATCGGTTAAACTTGGGCCGGTTCGTCCCCATTCAGCAGGTTGTACCGCGAATTGCGTTCGTGGAAACAAGTGAGGTGCGTGTGAAAAAAGCATTGGCCGTGGCAGTTCTCTTCCTGACATCCTCGATTCTCCATGCCGATATCGCGGTCACCGATCGATCCTCGGTGGTCCGTGCGCTGGCCAATCAGACGGTCTTGCAGCCGCAGGCTACCGATGCTGCTGCGGACCAGGCGGCAAGACACGCCGCCGCGGTCGCCGAAAACCAGGCGAAGAAGGCTGCCAAATTGGCCAAACACCTTCACGGACTGACGCCCAACCCTACGGATGTTGCATCGGACCGGGCGGCAAGACATGCGGCCGCTGTGGCTGAGAACCAGGCCAAGAAGGCTGCCAAACTGGCTAAACGTCAGCATCACGGTCTGACGCCGGTGACGCAGGCCTTCCACCCCCGAGCCACCGCGACCGGATCGATCGGATTGATCGACGCCAGCGGTCTGAAGTACTTCATCAACACCAACATCACCTTCAGCACCACCTCGTCGGCATCGGCCGGCATGTCGGAAGCGTCGTACACGCACGCCGTGGCCGCCACGACGCTCAACGGCGGCACTACCTCGTCGACTCTGAACGACATGTTCGACGGCTACCAGACGCTGTGCGTGAGCCTGACGAATGCCACCACTCAGTGCCAAACCGGGAACGCCAACTTTTCGATCTACAACAAGAACGGGCCGGCGATCTTCGACGCAACCGTCCCTCCCGGTCCGAACTGCACAAACCGGCAGGTCGCATTCCCGGTTCAGACGATCGGAGCGCTATCCGTCACCAGAAAGGTCTACGTTCCGCCGAACGATACCTTCGCCCGCTGGATGAACTTCTTCACGAACACCTCCGGCTCGCCGGTGACATTCACGATGCTCACGTCGAACAATCTTGGCTCCGACAGCAACACCGTCATCGTCAATTCCTCCAACGGTGATGCCGTGGCCCAGACCACCGACACCTGGATTTCCTCCTTTCAGGCCTACTCGGGCACGACCTCATCTGACGTTCGCATCGGTCACGTGTTGCAAGGGACCGGGGCGCCGACTCCGGTCTCCAACATCTTCTTCGCGAACGGAAACGACAACCCGTTCTGGGTCTACTCGATCACGCTGGCCCCCGGACAGACCAAGGCCATCCTGAACTTCGTGACCGGCCAGCCATCAAAGGCCGCCGTGAACGCGAAGGCTGCGGCGCTGGTGCTTCTTCCTCCTACATCGACGCAATGCCTCTCGGCAACGGAGCTCAGCCAGATCGTCAACTTCGCGGTCTCGACCGATCTGTCCATCGTGAAGAACACCGCTGCCGCGGCCGCATTCGGGAGCAACCCCATTACCTTCACGCTGGCCGTGACGAACAACGGACCGTCGACGGCGAACACCGTTTCCGTCGTCGACACGCTGCCTGCCGGCTCCACGTTCGTCAGCGCGTCGGGCACGGGCTGGGTTTGCAACAATGTTGCTGGCACCGTCACTTGCACCGTAGCTTCACTTCCCGTTGGAGCGGCTCCGGTGATCAATCTGACATTCAACGCACCGCCCGTCGTCACAGCGGGAACGCTCTCGAATACGGCCACAGTGAGCAGCGCTACAACCGACCCCACTCCCGCGAACAACAGCAGCACGAAGACCGTTCCGATCTTCCCGGCCGGCCAGATCCCGGCCCTCAGCACCTGGATGCTCGGGCTGCTCGCCGCGGCGCTCGGCTTCGTGGCGTTGGCGCGTAGAACGTAACCGAAGGAACTCGAAAACGTGAAGGCCGGGCGACAAAAGAACTGTCGCCCGGCCTTTTGTTTCAAAAGCCCTAGGGCCGGGCGCTGTATGGGCGACGAAAGGTAATGCGTTAACGAAGGCAACCCCTTTAAAACGATACCGTTGCAGCGCCTGCGGACGTTTTTTTTGCTGGCAACCGCAGTCAGGTATCGGTTACACTCGCCCGAGTTTTGCCCCCCCAACGGTAGCTGCGATTGTGTGATTTGTGGGAACAAAGTGAGGTGCGTGTGAAAAAGGTTCTGGCCGTTGCGGCGTTGCTGCTTTCCTCTTCGATTCTCTACGGCGATATCTCAGTTACCGACCGGTCGTCGACGTTACGTTTTCTCTCCGATCCATCAGCCTTACGCCCGGGGGTGGAAAACGTTACTCCCGCGGAACGCGCGGCCAGACAGGCCGCAAACCAGGCAAAGAAGGACGCGAAGAAGGCCAAACATCACGGCCTGACGCCGGTTACGTCAGCCGTTTCTCCCACGGAACGCGCGGCGCGGCAGGCGGCCAATCAGGCCAAGCACGCCGCGAAGATGGCCAGGCATGCGCATCACGGCCTGACGCCGGTTACCCAATCGTTGCACCCGCGCGCGGAAGCAACCGGATCGATCGCGCTTATCGACGCGGCCGGCTTGAAGTACTTCATCGACACCAACATCACCTTCAGCACGTCCTCATCGGCGTCGGGCGCCGCCTCCGAAGCATCGTATACAAATGCGATCGTGGCCTCTACCTCGGCCGGCGGAACGACGATGTCGTCGCTGAGCGACATGTTCGACGGTTACGGCGCCATCTGCGTCAGCCTGACGAATGCAACCGGCCCCTGCCAGACAGGCAACGCGAATTTCAACATATACAACCAGAACGGCCCCGCGGCATTCGACGCTACGGTGCCCGCGGGCCCGGCGTGCACGAATCGTCAGGTCCAATTCCCAGCGAAAGTGATCGGCGGGCTCTCGGTCACACGAAAGGTTTTCGTCCCCACGAACGATCGCTTCATTCGCTGGATGAACTACTTCACGAACACCACCGGTGCGCCGATCACGTTCACGATGATCACCAGCAACAATCTCGGATCTGACAGCAATACGCGCATCGTCAGCTCATCGAGCGGAGACAACGTCGTCACGACCGCCGACACCTGGGTTACGTCGTTTCAGAACTTCTCCGGCAATACTTCGAGCGACCCGCGCATCGGCCACGTGATCTGGGGACCTGGCGCACCAACTCCCGTATCCAACATCCATTTCGTGGACGGAGACGATAATCCGTTTTGGTCGTACTCGATCACGCTGGCCCCGGGACAGACGAAGGCAATCCTGAATTTCGCCACCGGTCAGGGAACGAAGGCAGCCGCAAACGCGCAAGCTGCCGCGCTCGATCTTCTGCCCGCAACCGCGACCCAGTGTCTGTCGGCCACGGAGCTCGGCCAGATCGTGAACTTCGCGGTTTCGGCCGATCTGTCGATCGTGAAGAACACGGCCGCCCCGGTGGCATTCGGGAGCAATCCCATTACCTTCACGCTGGCCGTGACAAACAACGGACCGTCGTCGGCGAATACCGTTTCCGTCGTCGACACGCTGCCTGCCGGCTCTACGTTCGTCAGCGCTTCGGGCACGGGCTGGGTCTGCAACAACGTCGCTGGCACCGTTACCTGTACCGTGTCCTCGCTTCCGCTGGGAGCGGCGCCGGTCATCAATCTGACGTTCAACGCACCGCCCGTGGCCTCAGCGGGAACGCTCTCGAATTCAGCCACGGTCAGCAGTGCCACCACCGACCCGACTCCCGCGAACAACAGCAGCACCAAGACCGTTCCGATCTTCCCGGGCAACCAGATTCCGGCGCTCAGTACCTGGATGCTCGGACTGCTCGCCGCGGCTCTCGGCTTCGTGGCCCTGGCGCGCAGAAGTTAGTCTCTCGATTACACTCGACCCTGTGAAGGCCGAGCGACAGAAGATCGAAGCGGCGCGCGAAGCGCTCCGTTCCGTTCGATCCGGTATGTCGCTCGGCCTCGGCACAGGCAGCACGGCCAAAGAGTTCGTCACCCTCCTCGGCGAAGCGCTTGCGCGCGGCGATCTGCACGACATCCGCTGCACCTGCACTTCGAAGCAGACCGAGGATCAGGCGCGGCCGCTCGGCATCCCCCTCTTCACCCTTGCGGAGATTTCGCCGCTCGATCTGGCCGTCGACGGGGCGGACGAGATCGATGCCCAGTTGCGGCTGATCAAGGGCCGCGGCGGCGCTCTCTTGCGCGAGAAGATCGTCGAGCAGCAGGCGAAGCGATTCATCGTCATCGCCGATGAATCGAAGCTCGTGGAGCGGCTCGGGGTCGGCTTGCTTCCTGTCGAGGTAACGCCGTTCGCGCGCGACGTTCTCGAGAAACGTTTCTCGACGATGGGCCTCGCGCCGGTGCTTCGACTTCGCGATGGCCAGCCTCGCATTACCGACGAAGGGCACCTCATCCTCGATGTGCGCGTTCCGGGGCAGAGTGACATCGCCGACATCGTGGCAGAGATTCGGCAACTTGCCGGCGTCGTCGAAACGGGCTTCTTCCCGACCGAGACCACCGAGGCGCTGATCGCCACGAGCGACGGCGTACGGCGGATGACACGCGGGGCTTGAGGGAAAACAAAACAGGCGTGGCGCCAGCGGCGCCACGCCTTCACTGATTACTCTGAGACGTCGCGCAGGGCCTGGTCGAAGCGGTCCGCGATGTCCTCGGGCTCACTGCTCTTCACTGGGATGACGTCCGGCGCCAGAAAGCCATGCGCGCCGGCGGGCGTCGGGGTTGGTTTCGGGGCCGAGGGAGCCGGTTTGCGGTGGTTCATCGTCTTCTTCACCGCGCTCGACATCTGATCGACGTAGCTCTGCAGATCGACGCCGTCCGGCTGCCGGACCACGTGCTGCGCCCACCGGTATGTCTGGAGCGCCTGAATTGCAGCGGCGGCCAGCATATTGTCGACGGTGAACTCGAGGTCCGCGGCAAACTCACCGATCTGCTTTGCCAGAGGAAGAACCTGATCGCGGTACTGCAGAGCGAGCTGACCGGCATGGACGTCGAACATGTCTCGGTCCTTCGCCTTGGGTACCGAGGAAACGACGGTGATCGTAGGCACGAGCGATTCGCTGCCGAATTTCGCGCTTGCCGCGATGCGCCTGGTCTGCCGTGCATCAAACTTCAGAAGACCGGGTACGGCTGTCTGCAAGGTGCCGACGATGGCGCGAAGCTCCGCCGCGATCGCGTCGGCTGTTGTGGCGGCGAGGACCGCCGGACTGTCGAGAGTGGGTGTTGTAGGGCTCGGGGTGACTGTCATGTCATATCTCCTTTCATCAACTACGTCTTCGTGAGATAGGGGCGACCGTTTGGCCATACTTGGCCTGTCAGTTCACGCCACAGCAATGCTGGGCTGGTCTGAACTGATCCGACTCTGGTTAGACGTATCAGCCCGGCAAAAAGTAACCATAACCACGGCGTTGTGGAAACAGACAACTATATGTTGCTGATATCGATATCTGCCGTTGCGATGTCGCAACGGAGCGTTCCGGTACCGGTTCAAATTGGTCCGAAATCGCATGAAATTGGATCGATGCCGCATCAATCTGGATCGAAATCGCATCAGATTGATTCGATGCCGCATCAGATTGATTCGATACCGCATCAGATTGGATCGATACCGCATCAGATTGATTCGATGCCGCATCAGATTGATTCGATACCGCATCAGATTGGATCGATGCCGCATCAGATTGATTCGATACCGCATCAAATTGGATCGATATCGCATCAGATTGATTCGATGCCGCACCAAATTGGATCGATGCCGCTCCAAATTGGACCGATACCGCATCAAGTTGGAGCGATGCGCTAATACCCTCCCGCCGCCCCCCCGTGACGCGGATCGGAGATCGCCAGCAGTTTCCCGCCGGCGATCGACACCGCCTGCACGTCGCCGAAAGGCTCGCCGGCGTGGATGCCGTGTCCCATGGCAAGCAGAGCGTCGACTGTCGCTTGGGGTGCGCGGCCCTGCTCGTAGGTAACCTCTTCCGGCGTAGCCTGTTGGGAAAAGCGCGGCGCGGCGATCGCCTCTCCCAGCGGCCGGTTGAAGGCGAGGACGTCGAGCAGGATCTGCGCGATCGTCGTTGAGATCGTTGGGCCGCCGGGCGTGCCGATGGCCAGGACCGGTTTTCCGCCGCGCAGCACGATCACTGGAGAGAGGGGTGATGCCGGACGGTTACCGCCGGCCAGGGCGTTCGGGGCACTGGCGAAGTCGTTCATTGCGCGATTCAGCACGATGCCGGTTCCAGGCACGGCGAAACCGCTTCCGTTCTCGTCACCGACGGAGGTCGTCAGCGAAACGACGTTGCCGTGGGCGTCGACGATGGAGATGTGCGTCGTGTGGGCCGACTGAGACGTGACCGCGCCAGGCTCGGTCAATCCACTTGTCGGCGTCACGCGGTTCGGATCGATCGAGGCGCGCCAGAGGGCGGCACGCTCATCGGAGAGGAGATCGTTCATCGGCACGCGTTCCCCGGCGGGGTCGGCCAGAAATCTGTCGCGATCGATGGCCGCGCGCCGCTCGGCCTCGGCGAGCAGGTGAATGTAGTTCGGCTTATTCAGAGCGAGTCCGCTCACGATCTTCAGAATCGATCCGAGCATCAGACCGCCCGCCGCCGGCGGCGCGACGGTGTAGATGTCGGCGCCGCGGAAAGCGATGCGGACCGGGGCGCGCCAAACGGGTTTGTAGTCGTGCAGATCGCGAAACGAGAACGTGCCGCCGGCCGCCCGCACTGCCCCGATCACTTTGCCGGCCAGTTGCCCGTCGTAGAAATCGCGCGCTCCCTGTTCGCCGAGGCGCTGCAGCGTCTTGGCCAGATCGTCTTTTGCCAGGCGGTTGGCGGGCAAGAGAAGCTCACGCCATGGGAGAGAGCCGAAGCGGGCGTGCATGGCATCGAGTCCCGCCACGAACCCGGGAATGGCCGCCGCCGAAGCACCGCTGAAGGCCGCGCCGCCAGGCGGGCGTTTCGCCGCCGCCGGCGCGGTCTCGCGAAAGTCGAGCGTCCAGACGCCACCGGTCTCTGCATCGTAATAGGTGAGAAATCCGCCGCCGCCGATGCCTGTGGCCTTCGGCTCGAGCACGCCGAGCGCGAACGAGACCGCCACCGCCGCGTCGATGGCATTGCCGCCGTTCTTGAGAACGCGCAGGCCGATCTGCGTTGCCGCGGGCGACGATGTGGCGAGGGCGGCGTGGGTAGCGGTAACTTGCGAGCCAGCGAAGGCTTGGGCGGCGAGGAGGAGCGCAGCAACGGCTAGCGAGACGCAAGTGCTCCTGATCACTTACGCCCTCGCCTCGGCGTCCTGTTCCTCTCGTAGACGATCTTCAGGCCCTTCAGCGTCAGATCGTCATCGACATGCTCGATGTACTCGGAATCGGGGGCGAGGAGCGACGCCAGGCCGCCCGTGGCCACGACCGCCCGCACGTCGGGCACTTCGCGCTTCATCCGTCCGAGGATGCCGTCGACCAGACCGAGGTAACCGAAGTAGATGCCCGACTGCATGTTGACGATCGTGTTCGTTCCGATCACCGACTCCGGCCGGCGGATGTCGACGCGCGGCAGCCGCGCGGCACGGGCGAAAAGCGCCTCTGCGGAGATGGTCAGTCCCGGGGCGATGACGCCGCCGATATAACGCGCATCATGCGTCACGACGTCGAACGTCGTGGCCGTGCCGAAGTCGACGATGATGGCCGGCCCGCCGTACTCCTCGTGTGCGGCCACGCAATTGACAATGCGGTCCGCACCGACTTCCTGCGGGTTGTCGGTGTGAATGGCGATTCCGGTCTTCACTCCCGGTTCGACGAAAAGAGCATCGAGCCCGAAGAACTTGCGCACCATCGAGGCGATGGAGTGATTGAGCGGCGGCACGACCGACGACACGATGGCTCCCTCGAACGCATCGGAGAACGTCTCACCGATGAGCTGCCGCGCCAGAATCCCGTACTCATCCGAGGTTCGCTCGCGCGCCGTAGCGAGCCGCCAGGAGCTGACAAGCCCATCGCCCCGAAAGACGCCCAGAACGATGTTCGTGTTACCGACGTCGACGACGAGAAGATTGGACACGGCTGTTAGGTTAGCAGGCGTTTGATCTAGTGATTTCGCGGCTTGCTGTTTACACCATCCACATTCCACTCCTCGGCCGGCCGCTTATAGACGTTCCCATCCTTCATCACGAACGCCACCCGTTCCATCGCCGTGATGTCGCTCAGCGGATTGCCCGGCACGGCCACGACGTCGGCGAACTTGCCCGCTTCGATGGTGCCGATGCGGTCCGACATGTCGAGCAGATCGGCCGCATTGCGCGTCGCCGTCTGGATGGCCTGCATCGGGGTCATGCCGTAGCGGGTCTCGTACTCGAACTCCTTCGCCTCGTTGATCGCGTCCCAGGCGAAGCCGCCGGCGTCGGTGCCGAAGGCGATCTTCACGCCGCGTTTCAACGCGCGCGCAAAACTGTCGCGATGAAACGCGGGAATCTTCGTCCAGACGCCGCCCCGGCCCGGCGCCACGTACTCGGTCACGGTCAACGTCGGACAGAGATACGTTCCCTTGGCCACCATGACATCGAGGAGATCGTCAGGGATGGCGATGCCATGCTCGATCGAGTCGACGCCGGCGTTGAGCGCGTTCTCGATTCCCGGCCGGGCCATGGCGTGGGCAGCCACTTTGTGCCGCAGCCGATGCGCTTCCTCGACGATCGCCCTCATCTCCTCGGCGTTGAAGGTCGGCGTCGACGACAGCGTGCCGTCCTTCGCAACGAAGTATGAGCGGTCCGCGTAAACCTTGATCCAGTCGGCGCCGTGGGCGATCTGCTCGCGCACCGCTTTACGCGCCGAATCCGCGCCGTCCACGATCTGCACACCCATCGGATACGTGACGTCCGGCGCGTAACCGCTGGGACCATAGCCGCCGGTGACCGACATCGCCCGTGTCGAGACCACCATGCGCGGACCGTCGATGATGCCGTTGTTGATGGCATGCTTGAGGTCGACGTCCGTGTACATCGCCCCCTCCGTCTCGAGGTCGCGCACGGTCGTGAAGCCATGGCCGAGCGCGATCTTCAGGGCCCTGGTCGCGCGCAACGCGCGGTAGGCAAGCGATTCCTTGAAGAGCTGCACGTCGTAATCTTCCGACGTGATGTCGCCCTGCAGCAGCGTGTGGACATGCGCATCGATCAGGCCGGGCAGCAGGGTCATGTCGCCGAGGTCGATCACCTGAGCGTCCGCGGGAACGGCGCCGCCGATCGACTCGATCTTATTGCCTCGCACCACGATCACCGCCGGAGAAAGGACATTGCCACCGCGGCCGTCGATGAGCCGCGCCGCGCGGAGAACGACAACCTTCGGCGGTGCCTCAGCGCCAAGAGCAGCGACGGCGAAAAGAGAGAAGACAAGAGCCGTGATACGTTTTGTCATCGTGCACGAATTCTAAGGCCATGCGCTTTTCCGTGTCTGAATACGTTCGCTGGGAAGACATCGATGCCGCCGGCATCATCAACTACCAGGCCTATCTGCGCTTCTTTGGTCTGGCCGAGGTCGAGCTCTTCCGCTCCTGCGGTCTCTCCTATCGAACGCTCTTCGACGAGCTCGGCCTGTGGCTTCCCCGCGTTCACGTGGAGTGCGACTTCTTTCATCCCGTAACCCTCGACGAGCTCCTCATCGTCGATGCCTACTTCGGAAAGATCGGCGCCAGCTCGATCCACCTCAACTTCGAAGTGCGCCGTACCGAAGCGCCGGATGTGGTCGTGGCAACCGGGAAGTACATCCTCGTGGCGGTGAAGCGAGGAGAGTTCAAGCCTACCGCGGTGCCCGATGTCGTGCGTGAGAAACTGGCGCCGTACGTGGAGTCGTGACCCAAGGGGGTTACCGCGCGAATGCCAATCCGTCCGGTGTGTTCCCCGTCTCGATCTCGTGCGTGATGGAGAACGTTTTCAGCTCCATGACCTGTACTTTCTTCGCGTTCGCACAGGCGACGAAGGCGCGCTGACCGTCCGGCGACATGAGGATTCCCGACGGGCCATCCGCCATCTCCACTGACTTGATCACCTCTTTCGTCGCCGCGTCGTAGACGAGCACGACGTTCGCGTCGGTATCGGAGACGAGCACCCACTTCCCGTCATTTGTGAACTTCACCCGGTTGGCTACCTTGGTCTCCGTCGGGAGCGTTTGCGTGACCGTCCCCGACTTCGGGTCGATGATGGCGATTCCCCCCTTCGCGACGCGCGAGGCCACCCACAGCTCAGACGCATCCGGCGCGAGATCCATCCCTTCAGGCCCTTTGACGACCGGAATCTGCTTGATGTAAATGTCGCGCGGTACACGGCTCAGGTCGAAGACCGTGACGCTGTTCGAGCCGATGTTCGCCGTATAGACCGTCTTTTCACCGCGCGGAACGATGATCATGTGCGTGGTGTCCGCGCCGCTTCCGCTGACGAAGTCGATGCGGTCGGCGGACGCGTCGTACCGCGCGATGACCCGGCTCCCCTCGGCCGTGAACCAGAATCGCGATCCGACCGCGGTGATGCCGTGTGGCCGCAACAGGCCGGGAAGCGCGACACGCCGCAACTCCTTGCGGTTCGGAACATCGACGACCGAGAGAGTAGTCCCCGGGTTGGGTGCGGTGCCGTAGTTCGCGACCACGGCGGTCTTTCCATCATCCGACACCGCTACCTCGTGCGGCCCGTCGCCCGTCGGAATCGTACCGAGCGTCTTCAACGTCACCGGATCGACGAACATCAACGTCGCATCGGACTTGTTAAGGATCAGAAGCGTGTCGGCGCGGGCGGTGAGGGCGGCGAAGAGGAGTGCGAGGGCGAGACGTTTCATGGATCTCAGTATGCCAGTGCCTTGCCGTCTTTCGCGAGGCCGCACGTAAATTGAGGACCGAGGGGGAGTCGCATTGCCGCAGAGTGCCTTTCACTTCACCTCAGGGTGCCGTACCATAAGATCGGAGGAGTCGATGCCTTCAGCAAAATTCAAGAAAGCAATCATCAGCACGAGATACCCCACTGCGCGCGACCTGGCGGACCTCCTTCAAGTACCGAAGCGACGAGTGGCGCAACTCGCCGAAGAGTTGCTGCAATTTCAGGCGGGGCCTGCGGTTGGCACCCCGCGCCGCGCATCTCGGAACGCGCAGAGTGAGAAGCCCAGCGGCACGCGGACCGTTAAGAAACGCACGGCCCGGGCGCGCTGAACGACGGAGGAGACGTGGCGAGGTCGCGGAGCTCACATGCCGGAACGGCGTTCATCAATCTCGCCTACGTCAACTCTAACGAGGATCTTTTTCTGGGCTTGTTGGCCGGTCTGGCGGGTTTCGGCCTCGTGCCTGTCGCAGCGATGCACGATCCGGGAAGCGATACGCAGTTGAGCCGGATCTACCGATTGATCGAGCAGTCGGTGATCTCATTTCACGATCTCTCCTATGTGCGCCTCGACCCTCCCTCACCACGAACGCCGAGATTCAACATGCCGTTCGAACTTGGGCTCGCGGTAGCCGTCGCGCTGTCAACCAATCGTCGACATCGCTGGTTTCTCCTCGAGCAGGTCACTCATCGCGCCGCGAAATCGCTTAGCGACATCAGCGGGACCAACGTACTGATTCATGACGGACACGCACCATCGGTTTTGAAAGCCGTATCGAACGCGCTCGCGAGGCACAGCCACCGTCCCACACTTCAACAACTTCAAGCGATCTATGCCGATGTGGCCGCGAAAGCGCAGCGGCTGAAGTCGCAGGATGAGTGGTCGAATATCTTTCTGGCGTCACCGTTCAAGGATCTCCGCATTCTCGCGGCGACGAGTGCTGCCACGTATGTACCCGGTCTGAGACCGTTCAAGACCCGATGAAACTCGGCTCCGGTTGGATCTCCACGCCGAACTTCTCGCGCACTCCATCCTGAATCATCCGGACAAGCTCCAGAATTTCCCGCGCCGTTCCGCCGCCGCGGTTGATCACGGCAAGCGTGTGCTTCGACGACAAGCCGGCATTGCCGTGCACGAAGCCTTTTTGGAAACCGGCCTGCTCGATGAGCCACGCGGCCGAAAGCTTGATCTGGTCGCCGGAGGGAAAGTGCGGAACGTTCTCGTCGAGGTTGCGAATCTCCTCGAACCGCGCCTGCGTCACTATGGGATTCATGAAGAACGAGCCATCGCTGCGCGTATCAGGGTCAGATGGATCGAGAACCATCCCTTTGCGCTTGCGGATGGCGATGACGGCGCCGCGCACCTGCTGGAGATCGTTCGCGTCGATCTCGTGCTCATCGAGATACTTCTGCAGCTCGGGATATCGGATCGTCGCGGAACCGCGCGGCATGAGACGGAAGGTGACGCCAGCGACGACGTAGTGGTCCTTCGCCTGGTTCTTGAACACACTCTGGCGGTAACCGAAACCGCACTCCAGGTTCGTCAGCGTCACCACGCGGCCGGTGTCGCGCTCGATGGCCTCTACTCCGATGATCGTCTCGCTGACCTCCTGCCCATAGGCGCCGACGTTCTGGATCGGCGTCGCGCCGGTGAGACCTGGGATCCCGGAGAGACATTCGATGCCGGCCCAACCGCGGTCGACTGCAAAGGCCACGAAGTCGTCCCACCGCTCGCCGGCGGCGACGTAAATGGTTACCGCGCCGCGATCCTCGGTGAGGACAGTGATCCCGCGTAGGTCGATCTTCAGGACGACGCCGTCAAAGCCCTGGTCGGCGATCAGGACGTTGCTACCGCCGCCGAGAATGAAGAGCGGCGCGCGTTGGGTCCTGGTCCAGGTGATGACTTCGCGGATCTCGTCGATGCTTTCCGCGCGCGCGAATAACTTTGCGGGACCACCGATTCCGAGGGTGGTCAGGGTGGCAAGTGGGACATTTCGCTGCAACCCGGCCGGCGCAACACTCTGCAACGACTCCGTCATCGCCGTTGCATTGTGCATCATCGCTGCCTGAGAATGCCTCGCATGTCAAACATCGCCGTCGCGGAAAAGCAGTGGTTCGGTCATCCCCGGGGACTGGCAACGCTCTTCTTCACCGAGATGTGGGAGCGCTTCAGCTACTACGGCATGCGTGCGCTGCTGTTTCTCTATATGGTCGGTTCCGTTACGCAGCCGGGTCTCGGCTTCGACAAGAAACTGGCCGGACTGATCTATGGCACGTACACCATGCTCGTCTATTTCATGGGCGTGCCCGGCGGATGGATCGCGGATCGTTACCTCGGCCATTACCGCGCCGTCTTCATCGGCGGCGTGATCATCGCGTGCGGCCACTTCTGCATGGCCTTCCCGAGCATCGTGACCTTCTTCGTCGGTCTTGCTCTGATCACGCTTGGCACAGGCCTGCTCAAACCGAACGTCAGTACCATGGTCGGCTCCCTCTATGCTCGCGACGATACCCGCCGAGATTCAGGATTCTCCCTGTTCTACATGGGCATCAACCTCGGTGCGTTCATCGCTCCGCTCATCTGCACACCGTTAGGTCAGAACCTCAACTGGCACTTTGGATTCGCTGCTGCAGGCGTCGGCATGGTCTGCGGACTCATTCAGTACGTCTACGGCCGCAAGTACCTCGTTCCGGTCTCGCCCGCAACGAAGTCGACGACCGTAGCTTCCGCAGAAGACACTCCAGGACCCTCTCCCACCTTCACCAGTGAGGACTGGGGTCGCATCTCTGCCGCGCTGATCCTCATTCTGTTTTCCTTCATCTTCTGGGCAGGGTTCGAACAGGCGGGATCGAGCCTCAGCCTCTTCGCCGACCAGGCGACGCGTTTGACGATGTTCGGTCGAACCTACGCGTCCGGTTTGTTTCAATCCGTCGAGCCGGCCTTCGTCCTCATCTTCTCGCCGGTGTTCGCCTTGGTGTGGCTGAAACTTGGAACCCGGAACCCATCAAGCCCTACAAAGTTCACCTTGGGGATCTTTTTCCTTTCGCTCTCATTTCTCCTGATCATGCCGGCGGCGAAGTTTTACGAATCGAGCGGACAGCGCGTCAGCCCGTGGTGGCTCATTGGACTGTACTTCCTGCAGATGTTGGGCGAGCTCTGTCTTAGTCCTGTCGGTCTGAGCATGGTGACGAAGCTTTCGCCGCCGCGCGTAGTCGGTTTCATGATGGGACTGTGGTTCTTCGCAACCGGTTCAGGGAACTTCGTCGCTGGCTGGCTTGCGGGACTCCTTCAGAACAAGAGCTTCAGCGAAGTCTTCATGATCGCGTTCGTTACGGCTGCCGTAGTCACCTTGATCCTTGCTGTCCTCATCCCGCTGATTAAGCGGCTGATGCAGGGTGTGAAGTGAAGCTCGCTTGCCGCAACACGGGAAGGTTCACCGCCGTCTCATTGCGAAGGCGGTGAGGTACGAGGCCAGCGCGACGATCGAGAGAAGCTTCAGTCCGATCACCATCGACGTGAGCTCGATCAGCGCCCGCTCCACACCGGTTTCCGCTTCTCGATGAAGGCGTTCAGGCCCTCGTTGGCGTCGCTGGTTTGCATCAGCTCGTCGAGATAGAGGCGTTCGACGTCTCCAAGCCGCTCGTTGAAATCGGCGTCCTGCGCGAGACGGAAGGCGCGTTTTGCAAGCCTCAGCGATGATGCGCTCTGCCGATACAAACGCCCCACCCACTCCTCGGCGCGCACATCGAATTCGATGAACGGAAAGACGGCGTTGACGAGCCCCAGGCGCTCCGCGGCGGCCGCGTCGATGACGTCGCCTGTCAAGAGGAGCTCAAGGCCTTTCCGCGGAGCGAGCTGGCGTGAGAGCTGGTAGGCGGCCACCGGCGGAAAGACGCCGAGGTTGATTTCAGGCTGGCTGAATTTCGCACGGTCTGAGGCCAGAACAAAGTCGCATGCGAGTGCCAGCTCACAGCCGCCGCCGAGCGCCGCGCCGCGTACGAGGGCGATGGTGACGACGTCGAGTTTCGCCAGCATCCGGAAGCAGTCGTGGAAGTGGCCGAGCATCGTGGCCACGCGATCGCCGAGGTGGTCCTGCACGCTCGCGCCGGCGGAGAATGCCTTCTCCCCCTGCGCGTCGATGATCAGAGCGTGCCGGTCGTGTGCGACGCGGGCAATGGCGTCGCGCAGCTCGTCGAGCATGGCCACATCGAGAATGTTCAGCGGTGGATCGGAGAGCGTGATCCGGTACGCATTCGCGTCGGAAGAGAAGGTGATCTTCGGCATGGTGGAATGCTACCGCGTCGCGTGGTGCCGCGGCGGCAGGGGCAACGGTTTGGCCGACCAGATCTCGAGCGAGTAGTCCGTCAGGAAATAGAACGTTCCTGGCTGTGTGGCGACGAAGCGGCCCACCGCCGGAGCGGTGATAGCCGGGGTTCCCGTGAGGAACTGCGGCGAGAACTGGCGTCCGGTGATGGCGACGCAGGTGCCATCGCCGCGGAGATGCTGATCGATGTAGGTCACACCGCTTGCCGGATCGGTGACGTACGAGGTCAACTGAGCGTTGATTGTTGATAAATCAGTCGATGAGTAGCTGTAGAGCTTTTCGCCGAGAACGTAGACCGTGCCGTTGGCAAAGGCGATGGCGCGCGGCGCCTGCGAGCCTTCGCTGAGATGAGTGACGAGAACCGCGGGGTGGGCGGGATCGCTGATGTCGACCACGCGCACCTCGTTGGGGAGCTCTGTCAGGACATAGGCGCGCGTACCGCTGGTCACGAGATCGCGCACCGCGCCGGTCATGGTCGCCGTCTGGGCGAAGGCGCTCTTCGGATCAAAGACGATCGTCTTTCCCTCGCAGCCGCTGCTCTGGCAGTGAACGAAAATCGACGCCCATGCCGCTCCGCCTGCTGTGGCGATCGATTGCGCCTGCGCATCCGAGCCTTCACTGATGGCGGCCGTTGCGATCGTGTTTCCCTCGCGGCCGTAGGACATCACGTTCAGGTTGTTATGGATGGTGAAGGCGCCGCTGTCGCTGGCCGCCACGTCGACGATCAGCGGTGTCCGGATCGAGCCGGTCGACTGCATCGTGTTCGTGAAGACGTCGACGTTGCGGCCGTCGAAGAAGTAGAGCCGCTGACTGCCGGCGACGAGCTTCTTGTAATAGGAGTTGCCGTTAGCCGCATAGAGGAGTGACGGCATCCGCGTCGTACCGGCGAGCTGCGCGGTGGTGATGCCGTCTTCGGTGGCAAGGTCGGCTACGGCATTGTCGGGACCGACATGCACGGTTACCGGCACTGCCGGGAGTGCGAACTGTTTCGTCAGCGTCCGGGTTTGGGTGTTCCAGATCAGCAGGGAGGTATCGGTCGCTTCGACCAGCGTCGTTCCGGCGAAGGCAAGGCTCCGAGCGATGGCGCCGCTCGACTGCGGCAGGAGGGTGGTGGTGCCGCCGGCAAAATCGAGGACGCTTACACCGCTGAATGTCGATGCCGCCGCCATCGAGCCGGAAAGGGCGATTCCGCCCGTGGCCAGACCGTTCACTGTCATGGTCAGAGGTGTTTTCGTGAAGTCCGCCGACGCGAAATAAGAAATCGATGTCGTGCCGTCGGCGCGGAGCTCGGCAAGTGCCAGCGCCGAACCGGAGCGTGCAATGAACGACGGATTCACTCCGGTCAGCGTGATCTGCAGCGCGGCCGGCGTGACCGGCGCCAGATCGGACGACCAGAGCGTGTTGCCGGTGGCTTCGCTCAGAACGAAGTAGCCGGTCGTTCCGGCCAGGACGGCAGAAGCGATCGGTGCGCGCAGGGTCAATGTTGAGACGAGTGTTGGTGTGGCAGAGCTGAGCGCCCAGAACGATGCGATCGCCCCGGAGGTGGTCAGGAGGAAGGCATTGCCGCCATCGCGGACGATGTCGATGCCGTTGTCCCACGAGCGGAGCTGCGTAAGCGTGCCGTTTGCCGACTGGCCGAATTCGGTGATTCCGCCCGAGGCCCGGGAAACATAAGCAGCGGTACCGAGAGAGACGACGGACGTCGCGGCGCCTGTGGCGTAGCTACGCACGGGGAACGACGGCTGGAACGAAGTCGTGTCATAGGTCAGAAGTCCGAGATCGCCGCCGGCGACATAGAGACGATTCGACAGGGCGGCGATGCGGCCGATGCGATTGACGTTGCCGCCGCTCGGTTGGAGCTGCGCGCGCGACAGCTCGACCGGAGCGGCCGCCGAACTGAGGTCGAAGGCCCGGACCTGGCGGTCGGCGCCGGCGGCGAAGATCGCAGTGGAAGTGATCGGCGTGATCGACACGGCACCGAAAGAATCGCTGGCCGCTTTGACCGCCGTTCCTCCGCCGCCGTCGATGTTCACGAAGATGTCGGTTTGCTGACCGTCGGAGACGTAAAGCCGGCCGCCGGTTGCATTGACGGCGATCGAGCCCGCCAGCGATGCAATCGTACCGAGGCCGTTCGGAATCGACGGGATGCTGATGTTGAACGCTTCGATCGATGAGTCGCCGTCCGCGGCGAATAGAGTGGAACCGTTCAGAGCGAGTGATTGCACGTTCGCCCGGCTGGTCACTAAGGCGGCCGGCGTCTTCGATGGCGTCGTCGGGTCGAGCAGGTCCCACTGCGACAGTCCATTCGCGGTGGCGACGTAGAGATCGAGCGTCGTCAGGAGCAGGTCGTTGATCGTCGCGCCGGCGTCGATGCCCCGCACGAGTTGCAGCGACCGGCCGTTCTTGTTGACGACGTACAGAGTCGTTCCGCTGCCTGCGTACGCCCGGCCGTTGGTGGCTCGCACGACGTGGGTGATTCCCGGCAACGGAAGCGACGCCACGAGAGCGGGAGGATCGACGCTGCGGTCGTAAAGCGAGAGGCCGTACGAGGTGGCCGCCCATAGGTCGTTGCCGTCAACGGCCAGGTCGAGATAGGAGGCGCGGAAGGGGATGCTGGCGACCTGGGAGAGATTGCATTGAGGGAAAGCGGCGGCAGGAAAGAGAAGGAGGATTGAGATCGCGACCGCCACACGCCCGAGCATTTGGGGGAGATTTTAGTCCAACCCAAACTCTGCGCGCAGTTGCTCCACCGTCTTCGGCTCTCCTTCCCCGCGCTTCGATCGCTCCAAGGAGTCCAGAAGTCGTCGGGCGTTGTTGGGCGAGCGGAGCAGATGAATGGTCTCGAGCAGACCGCGAAGGTCCCTTGTGGAAATGAACGCCACGTTACGTCTCTTTCCTTGCCGGACGATTACCGGCTCGCCGCCCTCAACCACGTCGTCGAGCAACTCCTTCAGGTTCGCTTGCGCTTTAGCGTAGGTCGTATGTTTCATCTCTCGACCCCCCACACATCCAATTTCACCGGCACCTCGTCGTTGACCGTCACCAGGATGTTGTGCGGGACGCTGATGCCGAAGTCGGGCATGTGGATCTTGAAGGTCGTCGTGGCGTGGACGCGGCCGTCAGGACTCAGGACCACGCGTACCGGGATAGTCATTCGCTTCGTGACGCCGTGAAGGGTCATGTCGCCGGTGACGCTGATGTCGGCAGGCTGGTTGGGGGCAACCGATGCCGGACCGGTAACGCTGACCGACTTGAACGAGGCCGTGCCGAACTTGTTCGTCTCCAGGTAGCGCTCGCGCATCTCTTTGTTGCGTAGTCCGACTCCGGTATCGAGGGCGTCGACGTTGATGGTTACCTGCACGCTCGCGGCGGCGGGGTTGGCCGGATCGGCGACGATGGTCCCCGCAACATCGCTGGTCTTTCCGTCGAACGCGTCATACGTGTCTTCGGCGTGAAACGAGGCGATGTTGTTGCCGCCTTTGGTGATCGTGTAGTTGTGGGCTTGGGCGTGCAGGGTGGTGACCGCGGCCAGCAGTACGACGGCAATCGGAAGTCTCATGCTGTGCGCGAACAACAAGCGATTACTTGCCGATTCCGGCAAGTCGTAACGCTTTGCGCACGTACGACGGATGCGGGATGCTCCCGAGAGCGTCCGGAACGATCCAGGCGTATTCGCCTGATAGCGTGCGCGGGCGCCGGATGACGGCGAAGACCTCAAAGGTGATTCGGCGATTGGTGACCGTGTGCCGGAACGTTCCAAGAGCTGTCGAAGCGCCGATCCGCAACGGTGTGCCCGTCAACAACGTCGTGTCGCCGTGAGGGAGGTGGAACATGCCGCGCATGAGCTGCCCTGACTCGCGGCGCATGAGCACGCGGCCGTCGCGGTCGATGACCAGGTAGAGTGGGATGCAAAGCTCGCGCGTGGCCGTTTTAGTTTTCGACCGAGGGAGCTCTTCGACGCGTCCGCTTAGAAATGCGGCACACTGGCGGCGCAGCGGACATTGCCCGCACAGCGGTTTGCGCGGCGTGCAAATGAGCGCGCCGAGCTCCATGAGCCCTTGGTTGAAATCGCGCGGCGACTTTGACGACGCCACCATTACTTCGGCCTGATACCACGCCTCGCGCATCAGGGCGGGCGAACCGAGCGGAGCTTCGATCGCAAACAAGCGTGCCACGATACGGGCGACGTTGCCGTCGACGATCGGCTCGCGCCGGCCGTGTGCGATCGAGGCGATCGCTCCCGCCGTGTAGCGTCCGATGCCCGCGATGGTCATCAGTTCGTCGACGGTCGCCGGGATTACGCCGCCGAAGCGTGTCATCACGTCGATCGCTCCGTCGCGAAGCATCTGTGCGCGGCGGTAGTAGCCCAGGCCCGACCACGCGGCGGTCACGTCATCGATACTCGCACGCGCCAGTTTCGCAACCGTCGGAAAGCGCGCGATGAACCGCTGGTAATACCCCAGCACGACCTCCATCCTGGTCTGCTGGAGCATGACCTCGGAGACCCAGACACGGTACGGATCGTATCCGTCGCGCCATGGCAGGAGGCGTTGGTTCTTGCGGAACCACGACTCGGTCAGGGGGACCAGGCGGCGAGCTGACAATTCGCTTGTATTGTATGCTTTGCTCCATCCACGCGAGGCCCCTCAACATGGAAGATCAAGCACAGGCGAAGCAGCCCGAAACGGAGCAAGGGAAGTACGTTTACTGCATCATCAAAACGGATATCCCGCGCGACTTCGGGCCTGTCGGCATCGGCGGACGGGGCGACAAGGTCTACACCGTTCCTTACAAGGAGTTCGCGGCCGTCGTCTCCAACTGCCCGCTGATCGTCTTCGATCCGACACGCGAAAACGCCCTCGCCCACGAGCATGTCAACGAGCTGGTGATGAAGGATTTCACCGTGCTGCCGATGAGCTTCGGCACGGTCTTCCGCACCGAGAACGACATCAAGGAGTTCCTCAAGGGGACCTATGACGCGCTCTCCGACGTGTTGCAGAAGATGGACGGGAAAATCGAGTTCGGCCTGAAAGTGAACTGGGACAAGGATCAGGTCGTCCGCGAAATCGAGAACGAGAACGAGGAGATCCGCCGGCTGAAGGAAGAGATTCAGTCGAATACTTCGACCTCCACATACTTCTCGCGCATGCAGCTTGGCCGCGTGGTCGAGTCTGCGCTACAAGCAAAAGCGGATGCGTACGTCAGCGAGATCTATGAAACGCTGCGCGACGCGGCGATCGCATCACGATCGAACAAGCCGATCGGCGACAAGATGATCCTGAACGCCGCATTCCTCGTCGACCGCGAGAAGACGAAGACCTTCGATGATCAGATCACCGACATCGCCAAAAAATACGAGAACAAGCTGTCGTTTCTCTACACCGGTCCGTGGCCGCCGTATAACTTCGTGAACATCCGGCTGAAGCTGGAGAGAGCGGAGCGGTAGTTGCAAGGTTGCTAAGTTGCTAGGTTGCAGGGTTGCTTGATCCACCCAGCAACCCAGCAACCCAGCAACCCAGCAACCCGCACAACCATGTTCCTTCTCGACGACATCCTCATGATCCCAATCAAGCTCCCGATCGCGGGGTTCAACTGGATCATGAAACAGATCCAGACGATGGCGAACGAGGAGTTGTTGAACGATCAGCCGTGGAAAGAACGGCTCATCGAGCTGCAGATGATGCTGGAGGTCGGCGACATCAGCGAAGAGGAGTACACGGTGCAGGAGGCGCAGGTCTTCCAGGCCCTCCGCGATATCCGTGCGCGCCGCGAAGAGATGGCGCGGCAGCAGCGCGGCGATGATGACGGCGACAGCGGCGTCGGCATCTACACCGGATACGGGCAGTGACGCTGGCGGCGGCGTTCGACCGTCTCGCCGGACGCCGCGTAATCCTGATTGGCGGCAAGGGCGGCGTCGGCAAGACCACGATCTCGATCGCGGCGGCACTGCATCTCTCGAAGTCCCGCCTTGTAATTCTATTCACGACCGATCCCGCCTCGAACCTCGGCGACATCCTGCGCGGCGAGTTGCGTACCGAGGCGCTCGACGCAAGCGCGCTGTACAGCCGATTTTTGGACCGTAACCTCGAGAGCTTCCTCGAGCTCGGCGACCGAGGGACGTATCTCGACAAAGAAGAACTGCGCCGGTTTTTCGAACTGTCGCTTCCCGGCGTCGACGAGTTGATGGCGTGGATGCGCATCGGCGAGTTAGCGGAAGAAAACGCCGATGCGACGATCGTCGTCGATACAGCGCCGACGGGACATACGCTGCGGATGCTGTCCTCCGCCGATCACTTCCATAAGTTTTCGGAGGCGCTCGATTCGATGCAAGCCAAGCATCGGGGGATGGTGCGGCAGTTCACCCGGCGCAACGTTCGCGACGCGATGGATGCCTTCATCGAACAGTTCGATGCCGAGGCGAAGCGCCGCCGCGGTCTGCTCACCGATCCGGTGCGCGCGGCGTTTGTGGCCGTGGCGTTGTCGGAGCCGTGGGTGCTTGAGCAGACGGAACGGCTCGTGCGCGACGTGCGCGCCGACGGGATCGACGTGCCGTTCGTGGTCCTGAATCGTGCTGTGGCGGACGACGATTGCGACCGCGGACGCGACGCCCAAGCGCACAGGAGGCTGGGGGATGTCGTGGAAGCACCGCGAGCGTGTGTTCCATTGGATACGGCCGAGGCGATCTCACAATGGAGCGCCGGCGTCTCGCCGGCTGGCCCGGGGGCGTCTCGCCCCCGCGGGGGTTCTGATGTACAGATCGGAGAGACGCCAGCGCTCCTTCTGGGGCGCCTCATCTTCCTCGCAGGAAAAGGCGGCGTCGGCAAGACGACCTCCGCGGCTTCGATCGCGCTGCAGCTTGCGGCCCGGTCGCCCGACAAAAAGTACACCGTGATCTCCGTCGATCCGGCGCATACGCTTCGCGATGTCTTCACTCATCAAACGCCGCCGGCGAATCTGACAGTAGAGACCATCGATACGCGCGCGAAGTGGCGGCAATTCCGCGACAGTCTCGGTGAAGAGATCGAGCGCGCCATCGGTGCCATCACCCCCGGCGGGATGACCGTTGCCTACGACGCCGATGCGATGAAGAAGCTGGTCGAGATCGCTCCTCCCGGTGCTGACGAACTGTTTGCCATCACGAGGCTGGCGGATCTCATCGCTGACAAAGAGCAGGCGGCCATCATCGTCGACACGGCGCCGACCGGCCATTTCCTGCGGCTGATCGATTTGCCGCGGACTGCCGGCGAGTGGGTGCGCGAGTTCATGCGCATCCTCCTCCGCTATCGCGAGTTGATTCCCCCAGGCTCCCTCGGCGAAGAGCTGATCCGCGCTTCGCGCGCGCTTCATGCGCTCGACGAAGCGATGCGTTCCGATTCCACACGCGTCATCGTCGTCACAAGGCCGGAACGGGTTGTCATTGCCGAGAGCAGACGGCTCATCGCCGAGGTCGCGCAGCGCGGGATGCATATCGGCGGCGTGATCGCGAACTACATGACGCCGGAGAACGATTGCGCGTGCGACCAGTCGTTGCGCGGGTTCGAGATGGAGGCGCTCGCGCAGCTTGGGCGTGAAGACGTCGTCATGGTGGCGCGACGTGATGTGCCGGTGGTTGCGCTTGGCGAACTGGCGAAACTGGTGCCGCTTCGGTCTATAACGCTCTGAAGATGCCGGTCCCCGCGAATACCGCGGCATCGCCGAGCTCCTCTTCGATGCGCAAGAGCTGGTTGTACTTGGCGATGCGTTCGCTGCGCGAGAGGGAGCCGGTTTTGATCTGGCCGGCGTTTGTGGCCACCGCAAGGTCGGCGATCGTCGAATCCTCGGTTTCGCCGGAACGGTGCGAGATGACGGAGCGGTAGCCGGCGCGTTTGGCCATCTCGATGGCGTCGAGGGTTTCGGTGAGCGTGCCGATCTGGTTGACTTTGATCAGGATGGCGTTGGCCACTCCCTGCTCGATCCCTTTGGCCAGGATGGCAGGATTCGTGACAAAGATGTCGTCGCCGACGAGCTGCGTCCCGGCGCCCATCGCTTTCGTCAACGCGCTCCAGCCCTCCCAGTCACCTTCCGACATGCCGTCTTCGATGGAGATGATCGGGTATTTGGCGCGGAGCTGTTCGTAGTAGGCAACCATCGCCGCGCTGTCGCGCTTTTCGCCTTCGAAGGCGTACTGACCTTTTGAGAAAAACTCGGAAGCGGCGACATCGAGGCCGAGGAAGATCTCCTCGCCGGCGCGGTAACCGGCTTTTTCGATCGCCGAAAGGATGAGATCGAGCGCCTCGGCGTTCGATTTCAGATCGGGAGCGAAGCCTCCTTCATCGCCGACTGCCGTGGTCAGCTTTCGAGCGTGAAGGATTGTCTTGAGGTGGTGGAACGTCTCGGTGCCGGCTCGGAGGGCGTCGCTGAAATCGTCGAAGCCGGCCGGGATGATCATGAACTCCTGAACGTCGAGGTTGTTATCGGCGTGCGCCCCGCCGTTGATGACGTTCATCATCGGCACCGGCAGCGTGCGTGCTCCCGGTCCGCCGAGGTATTGAAAAAGGGGTAAACCAGAGGCCTCCGATGCCGCGCGGGCGACGGCAAGTGAGACTCCAAGGATGGCGTTCGCGCCGAGATTGCCTTTGTTCTCGGTGCCGTCGATCTGTTTCATGAGGAGATCGATCATGGCCTGCTCGCGCGCATCCATTCCCTCGACTTCCTTGGCGATGATGTCGACGTTGTCGACGGCATTGCGCACGCCCTTGCCGAGGTAGCGTTTCTTGTCGGCGTCGCGGAGCTCGAGAGCCTCGCGGGAGCCTGTCGACGCGCCGGACGGAACGGCCGCGCGTCCGGCGGCGCCGGAGTCGAGCAGGCAGTCCACCTCGATTGTCGGATTGCCGCGGGAATCGAGGATTTCACGTGCGAAAAGCTCTTCGATCTTGAACATGAGCGGATTATATGGATTGGGGGCTTGGGGAGTAGGGAGTGGTAGAAAGCAGTCGAGATGCTCGATCACTACCGTAGGCTGACCGCCCCCGCTGAGTTCCGGCAGAAGATCGATCGCTCGGAGTTTCTAGGTGTAGCGTTTCCCGTCGATGACGACCACGTCTTCTTCGCCGAACTGGCATCGCTGACGAAGCGGCACCACGACGCCACGCATCTCTGCTGGGCATTCCGGCTCTTCGCGGATGGCGAGGGTCGCGCGCGCAGCGCCGACGCCGGCGAACCGTCAGGGACCGCCGGAAAGCCGATTCTTAATGCGATTGAAGGAGCGGATCTTTACGACCTGGCGGTGGTGGTCGTGCGTTGGTACGGCGGTGTGAAGCTCGGTACAGGTGGTCTTTCGCGGGCGTATCGCGAAACGGCGTCGGAGACGTTGCGGGTTGCGCCGATCGCCGATCGCTACGTCTATCGACGGTTCAGGATCGAAGTCCCGTTCGATCAGCTCGGCATCGTTTACCGGCTCATCGACGCGCCGCACGTGCTGCTCGCGGCGGAGCGTTATGGCGAGCGTAACGAGTTCGATTTCGATGTGCGGCTGTCGCGAGCCGAAGCGTTTGCGAAGGCGCTGACGGAGAGACGATTGATCACTCTTCGGTGACCGTCGTCCCGGCGATTTTGTCGCCGATGCGGCGCTTGCCGGCCACGACGAGGATGACTTCGATGAAGTTCAGCCCCGGCACGAGCAGCCCGGCGTTGCGGGCCAGGCTGCGCAGGTAGCCGCATGGGCGCTCTTTTGGGGTGATCAGGCGCAGGCCCAGGATCTGCTTGCCTAGGGAGCGGCCTCGCCAGCCGTCGCGGAGGAGCATACCCACCATGACGACGCTGAGGGCTACGTACCAGACGATCTGGATCGCTTTGATCTCGCCGCCGATCCAGGCCAGGGTGTAACTTACGATCGCGGCGGGAAGCACCAGGAGCAGTGAGATGGAGAGGGCATCGACCAGGAAGGCGGCAATGCGCAGCAACGTCGTTTGGGACCCGTCCGTGGTCATGCGAAACTCTTTTCTCCCGTTCTCGTACCTTCCTGCTGCAAGGTCCTCTATGAACAGCCGGAATCGCATCTTCTATTCACTCTCCGCGATGCTTCTCCCCGCACTTCTGATCGGGGGCTGCGGCGCCGTGATGGAGCGCCGGACGGCACAGATCGAAAGGCACTGGCCTGCCGCGGCGATTCATCACATCGAGGTGCGGGAGATCGACGGCGCGATCAACATCGATGCGGGCTCGGAGAGCGAGATCTCGATGACCGCGTCCGTCCGCAGCCGCCACGCTCCTCGGAATGATCAGGAGAACCTCGGCTACTTCACCACCGATGTCACGGGCGACACGCTGGTGATCGGCCGGAAGAACGAGCATCACTTCCGTTTCTTCAGCTTCGGGAGTGAGACGCGCGTCGACTACGACCTTCACGTGCCGGCGTCTGTGGCGCTCGATCTCCGCACCGTCAATGGCCGTATCGCTACCCACGGCGTCGACGGCGAGATGAAGGCCGTCACCGTGAACGGCAGGGTGAACATCGATACGCCCGGGTCGAGCGAAGTCGAAGCGAATACGGTGAATGGCCGCATCGAGGCCCGCTTCGCCAAATCATTCCAGGGAGCGACGTTGAAGACGGTCAACGGAGGCGTGACCGCGGTCCTGCCGCTGACCGCCTCGTTCACCGGCGATTTCTCGCAGGTCAACGGCGATATCGAGGCAGCCTTTCCGCTGAACATTCATTCGCACCCCGGCAACCGCCGCGTATCCGGCGAGGTGAACGGCGGACGCTACGAGCTGCGCATCACGACGGTAAACGGGGATATCAAGATCGATACGGCTACCCCGCCTGCACCTCCCGCGCCGCAGGCACCAACGGTGCCGGCGGCTCCGGCACCGCCGGTTACGAAAGATAGTTAGATCGCCTACTGCCCGATCCCCTTATCCCATCTTCGCAATGCCCGCTTTCATGAATTCGGTGCTGGCGTCGGCCAAATGTTGGCGCAATCCTGCGCTAAACGTTTCCGTCGCCTCTTGAGCGAATTGCGCCGCAATCACCAACAATTCGATGTCGCCGAGCTCGTTGACAAACCAATGCGGACGTGGTCCCGGGAACGGATACCTCAATCGAAATCCCGTGCCGCACCAATCATCAACAAATCTCGAGATGTACCCTCCAACATCGATCGCACCGCGTTGTTCGGGTCCGCCCGCCGATGCATCAGCGATCTCCTGAAGGAATGCTGCGCGGCTTACTACCGATTGGGCAACCGATACCAAAAACGCGACGCCTGGCGGCTCCGGTTGGGGATTGAGCTCCACTTCCGCACCGGGACGAGTTCCGAGAATACTTGCGGCAATCACGTTCCACGGCTCCGGACTCGGACCAAATGTTCTCCAGGGATTTGTCTCCGGGCGAAAAGTGAGGTTTTGCAATGCGACGCGGATTACGGGATCCCAAGGTCCCGGCGGCAAAGGATGGTCGTCATCGTCGCGTCCTCTGGTTCCGCCGATCATTGCTTGAACTAGGGCCAATAACTTTTCTTGATTGATATGCAACGCCGGTTGTGCCGTCTGTTCAATGTTCATTTCCTTCTCCTTCCAACCCTCGGGAGACCGTGCCGGCATCTCAAACGCGAGGGGCGTCATCTGGTAGTGCAGCGCCGCCCCAAAACGTTTCATGCCTATACTCGCTACGAATGTCGAGACGCGTTACCGCCGCCATCCTGTTCGTGCTCGTCGCCATCGCCGCGGTCGCACCCATCCGCAGCTACGACTACTTCTGGCATCTCGCCACCGGCCGCTGGATCGTCGAGCATCATGCTCTTCCGGTTTTCGATCCGCTGGCGGTCGCGAGCGCGCATGTATCGTGGATCAACGGTGAGTGGCTGTACGAGATCGTGCTCTACGCGTTGCACGGAATCGGTGGGGACGGTGGCATCTCGATCGCCAGCGCTCTCCTGGCAGCGGCGATCTTTACGGCTGGATTCGTTTTCGCGTCCCGCGAACAGGAGACCGGCGTAGCGCTTTTCATCGCGGCAATCGCTTTTGCCGGGGCGTCCGATCGTCTCGGCGTCCGTCCTGCCGCTGCCGCTGCTCTTCTCATCGTCATCGCGCTCGGCCTCCTTGGGTCGCGTCTGCGTCTCACACCGCTGACGATCGCGTATGCGTGTGTGACGATTGTCTGGATCAACGTTCATCCGTCGGCGCTTCTCGCGCCGGTTCTGGCCATGATCGCGATGTTGATCGATGTCCGGCGGTGGGTGGTCGTCGTCGCAAGCGCGGCGGCGTTGCTCGTGAACCCGTTTGGGTGGAATGCGATCGTGGCACCGCTGCGATTGGCGTCGGAGATTCGCAGCGGTAGTTTTGTCAACGCTGAGTGGCTGCCGTCGCCGCTCGCGTCGTTCCCGCTGCTGTACGTGACGATGGCCGTCGTCATGCTGCTCTTTCTCGTCACCCGCGACAAACGCGGCAACGCCTGGCGCTTCGCGGCGTTTGCAATCCTGGCGGCGCTGGCATATCGCCACGTGCGCAATCAGGGACTCTACTTCGCCGCGCTGCCGCTGCTCCTGCCGCCACTCGGCAGGATGCCCAGGCGCGCCTCGATCGCCTTCGCCGCATGCGCACTGCTGCCGCTGGCCTGGGTCTTCCGCCACGACATCCACCGCATCGGCATCGACGAGGAGCGCTTTCCGATGCGCGCCGTTGCGGCGCTGCGGTCCTATCGACTGGACGGGAACATCTACAACGCCGATCAATTCGGCGGATTGCTGGAATGGACGTTTTATCCAGCGCGAAGAGCGCTAACCGATGGCCGCAACGAGCTCTTTCGCGAATTCATCGCGGAAGATGACGCCGCTCACCGCGACAGCCGGGCCTGGCACGCGCTCATCGGGAAGTACAACGCTGTGCTGGCGGTCGACGAATATCAAAAGAGGATCGAAGTCATCGACCTCGCCAGTGGGCAACGGCGTGCCCTGCCGGCCTCTCTCGTCCGCTACCGCAGGAAGCAGTGGGCGCTCATCGCTTTTGATGATGCGGCGATGGTCTTCGCACGGCGGGACGCGTTTCCGCCCGTGCAACTCGCTCCGATCGAGTTTCGTTTTCTCGTCCCCGACGATCCGTCGGTCGGATACACGAGCGTGCAGGTCCGCGACGCGGCTCGCACGGAGATCGCCCGCGCCAGGGCGCAGTTCGGTGACATTGACGTTGTCCGGGAGCTGGAAAAGGGCGCGGCGGGGAAATAGGAGTCTGCGCGGCAGAACGATCGAGCGTAGATGGTGGCCGAGCCTTGGGCAAACCAGCGCCGCCGGCCGTGCCGGCCTAATTGACGACGTCGCAGCAATCGTCGTCGAGCGCCTGTTCATGCGGCCAGCGGCTGGCCAGAACGCGCTCGAAGTACGGCCGGACGATCCGTTCGTAGCGCTGCTCGAACCCGGGATGAAGCTCGAGGATCGCCTTGCGCGCACAGCGGACGAGGCATCGCGCTTCACGGTGCGAGACGGTCATGTCACTGCCGACGAGATTGAGCGTGAGCTCGACGATCATCCGGATACGGCGAAGGCGCCGCCGCTCGAAAAACGGCGAGCGGACTTCCATCGTCGAATCCATGGCGTACTTGCTCATGCTCAGTTACCGCGCTCAAACGGCGATGCTTTGCCTCGCATTCCTCGATTCCGTTGGGCGAACAAAGGAGTCCACGCGGCGATCAATAGGCCACGACGCTGCCGGCTGAGCCTTGGGCAGCGAGCGCCGCGGGCCGTGCCCGCTCATGCGTGCTCCCGATCACCTTCGGCCCAGATCTCATCGGCGATGACGGTGTCGATCTGCGACTCGTAAAACTTGATCGCGGCGCGGCCGACCGCCCGGACGGAAACATAGTTGAGCGCGCCGCCGGACACGATTCCGACAAACGGAATGGCCTTGGCCAGCCGCTCGCGGAAAAAATTCGCGCCGAGTTTCTCGGCGATGACACCGCCCTCCGCCGTCGCCGATTCGAGCACCGTGGCCAGGCCCTGCTTGCCGATGCCGACTCCGGACGCGTAGGCGAGACAGGACATCGCTTCCGCGAAACGCTCGCGCTGCGAAGGCTCGTGTCCGTAAACGGTGGCGATACCGAGGATCAGGCGGAACTGCTGAAAGACGAGAAAGGCAAGCTCCGCGCCCAGCGTTCCGATGGCAATCACTCCGCCGGGGAGTCCGGAGACTGCTCCGGCGGCCGCGCAACGGAGAGCAGTGCGGCGTACGAGCAGACGGGCGTGGTCGCGGGAGTGGAAGTCAGGCTCGCTCTCTTTGAGCGCGGCGACGTCGTGACGGATCTTCTCCGTGTTGATCTCTTCGAAGAGAGACCGGAAAACCTCCTCGAGCATCGAGTCAGCTCGCTTCTTCAGTTCCCGGGCTTTTCCCATATCGTCTGATTTTGCTTAGTCGGAGCTCTTCGACTCCGTTTTCGAGGGTGGTTTCGTTTCGGCTTTCGTTTCGCTCTTGGTTTCAGGCTTCGATTCGGTTTTTGTCTCGCTCTTCGTTTCGGAAGGCTTGCTGTCGCCCGAGGACTCGCTCTTGCCTTCCGACTTCGCGTCAGCCTTCGACGACGCGCTGGCGTAATCGGTCTTGTAGAACCCCGACCCCTTGAACTGAATGGCCGGCGCGGAGGCCAACTTTTTCACTTCGCCGCCACACTTCGTGCACGCCGCGTATGGAGGATCGGTAAATTTCTGAATGACCTCCGTCCGGTCGTTGCACTTCGTGCACTGGTATTCGTAGATAGGCATGCGGCGAAGTGAACGAAGACGTTGACAGCGCGATTCCGAAAGGCAGTGGATTAGTCGATTCGTGGATTAGAACGGCTCGGTGCTGCCGGCATCCCGGCACGAGTCTACTGATCAACTGATCTACTGCTTCATCAACGGCGCCAGCTTCGCTTGAGAGTTCTCTTCGGCGGCAAAGAGCACGCCGTCCCGGAAATAGACGCCGGCCACGCCGCCGTCGGTCCGGCGGTAGTACCACGACTCGATCGTCGTGTCCGGACGTTCGTTGCGAACCTGCCAGCCCGGTATCGGTTTGCCGAGGAGGTTGGCAACGTCGCGTTGGGACATCCCCTTCTCCAGAGCCATCAGCTTCTGGTGCGATACGGCAAGGTGGTCGACGGCGTCGCTCAGTCCGCGGAGCGCCGCGACATTTTTCGGATCATGCACGAGCACGGCGCGATAGATTCGAACGGCATCCTGATAACGGCCGAAGGAGGCAAGCTCGCGGGCGAAGTCGATCTGGATGTGCTGGTAAACCTCGCGAGCCCGGCTGTGCGTCGGATGGTGCAGAACGAATGCACCGAGCGTATCGGCGTAGACCTGCTTCGCCTGATTGGGTGCGTTCGGCGCCGATGCCGCCTGTTTGTGGCGAAGGACATGAAGCCATTCCGACGGATTGTCGGCGGCATCGCGGCCGCCGCCGCTGCACGACACCGCGGCGAGGACGATCAGGACGAGGAAGCGGCGCATCGGCTGAACAAAGTAGCACACGTTCTCTGCGCTATAATCCAACGCCATCTGCGGGTTTCATACAACCTACAGGATTCGGAGGACTTATGGCCGTGAGGGGCGACGAAGTCGCGGGCTCGATTGAAGCGCATGTCCGCGATGCGATGGAGAAGTTGGTGGGCGAGATTCGCTCCTCCATCGAGGACGTCCGCGAGGTCGTCGACTCGCAGCTCAAGGCGGCGCTCCAGAGCGTTCAGGCCGACGTCAACGCCGTCTCCTTCATGCCCCACATTCAGAAGTCGATCGGTGAGCTGGAGGAGAGCATCACCGCCGCTCTCCCGCCGCCGGTGATCAGCGCTCCGGCCGGCTCAGGCGCGTCGCGCGTGAAGAAGGCGGTGCAGACCGTCGAACATGGCAAGTCGCAGGTCGACATTCTCAATGCTCTCCTGGAGGAGTGCCTCGACTTCGGTTCCCGCGCGGCGATGCTGATCCTGCGCGGCGAGACCTTCAGCGGCTGGAAGGGCGTCGGTTTCACCGCTGCCGGCGGAAACGATGAGATGGTGAAGCGCTTCAACGCCGCTCCCGGGCTGATTCCTGAGCTCGATCGCGTCCTCCGCAACGAGCAGGTAGTGATCTGGGATGGAGCAAACCTCTCCACGCGGCTCGGCGTCTCCGCGTCGGCCCGGGCGATCCTCGTGCCGATGGTGATCAAGGACAAGGTGGCCGCGGCGGTCTACGTCGACGCCACGGAGATCGATGCGTCAAGGCTCGACCCGGCCTCGATCGAGCTGCTCGTCTTCACGACCGGGCTGCTCATCGACACGCTCTCCATTCGAAAGAAGACTCCGTCGCCTAGTCTCAACGATCCGGAGCTGACTGCGCCCGCACTCCCGGCGCCCGCTCCGCCGCCGAGTCCGGCCACGCCGGCACCGCCGCCTCAACGGGTCGCCCCACCGGCTCCAGTCGTCGCGAAATCGCAGGACGCAACGGTCGCCGTATCAGCGAACCAGTTGCGCGAGATGATGACGCCGGCCGCCGCCAAGCCGGCTTTCTCAATGCCGGATACCGATTTCGGGGCTCCGGCATCCGGAAGGCAGGCTACGGCATCGTTCATGACGACGGCGATTCCCGCACTGGAGCCTCCGCGCCCGGTTCCTCCTCCGCCACCGCCGCCGGCCGCCGTTCAGGAACGGGACGAGCGGCCCAGCACGCAGTACATCCCCCCGCCGAACATCACGCGCGCTGGCACCAGCGCGCCACCGCCTGTAGGCGACGATGCCAAACGGCACGACGAAGCCCGCCGCTTCGCCCGCCTGCTGGTGTCCGAGATCAAGCTGTACAACGAGCCGAAGGTCGACGCCGGACGCAAGAACAAAGACCTTTACGAGCGCCTCAAGGAAGATATCGATCGCAGCCGCCAGATGTACGACGAGCGGATCGCCGAGGATGTGCGGAAGTCGTCGAACTATTTCTACGACGAGCTGGTAAGGATCCTTGCCGACGGCGACGCCGGTGCGTTGGGGCTGTAGGCGTCGGTGACGCGCGTTATCTGCTCCCGAAGGCGCAGACGTCCCTCGCGCAGCATCACGGCCCGCTTTTCGCACCGAACCCAACCGGATGAGGGCTCGTCGGCGTTGGGTTGTCGTGGTTGCGGCGGTATTGGCTCCGGTGATGGCCGTCGTCATCGTGCTTCTGGTGTGGCCGCGTCGATGGCCCAACCGGGGGTTCGTCGTGCCGGCTGTGCCGGAAGCGCCGCCCGATCTGGAAAAGTTGCGGCCTGCTTTCGACGCCGGACTCGATGCTCTTCGCCGTGGTGACGGCGCCGATGCGGTAACGCAGTTCTCGTCCTTTACGTTCGGCAAGCGTGCGGTCGACCAGTACCGTCTCTACTATCTCGCCAACGCGTGCCAGCTCGCCGGCCAGAGCGCCCGCGCCCGTGCGACGCTGGCGCGTCTCTGGCGGAGTCATCCGGCCTTCGTCGTCCAGACCGACGCCGGCCTGAACCTCGGCGGCCTCTACGCCTCGATCGCCGACTGGCGCCACGCGGCGCTGGTTTTCGACGGCGTCGCGGAACGGGCGGACAACTCCGCGATCGCCGGAAGCGCGCGCTGGAGTGCCATCGACTCCTCTTTCGCTCGTGGCGACATCGCCTCCGTTCTCTACGACGCGCGCAATATCGCCATCAGGAATCCGCGCACCGCCCAGGCACCGCATGCCATCGAGCTCGTTCGTGCCATCACAAGCGTGGCGAAGGACGCGCCGATCAAGATGTCTGACGCCGAGCGGCTCACGCGCGCCGTCTCGTTTCTTCGGGACGGCGATCCGCAGAACGCGCTCGATGAGCTGACCGCCCTCGATACGAGCGGCGTTCCGGATGATCTGCGATTGCCAGTGGCGCTCAATCGCGGCCTGGCGCTGAATCAACTTCATCGATTCGAGGAGTCGAACAAGGTCCTGGAGCCGCTCGCCTCCGGTCCCTACCGCATCGCCATCCCGGCGATCTTCATGGCATCGCAGAACTACCGCGCGCTTTCGTCGTCGATCAATCCGACGGTCACGAAAACGATCGTCGTGAAGCAACAGGTCAATGCAAAGGGCAAGAAGAGATTCAAAAACGTCAAGAAGAACGTCCAACTGGTCGACTTGGCGAAGAAAGCGAAGAAGGATGAATACGATCATCTCTCCGCGGAACGGTTGAAGGACCTCCTGCCCCTTCCGCTCGCCGATGAGGTGCGGATCGATGTACTCAACACCCTCATCGGTCTCGCTGAGGCCAGGAATCAGGACGACTACGAGCAGCAGCTCATCATCCAGCTGGCGAAGCTCGATCCATCGCAGGAAGCAGGTCTCCAGCACTTCTGGGACAAGGCCTGGGCCGCGTACGCGCGCGGCGACCTGAACGGCGCGCGTGATCTGCTGGCCTTCGTGCGTGACTCCTACCACGGTCCGAACACGAAACGGCAGGCGATGTACTGGTACGCACGCTGCGGCGAGAGGCTCGGCAGGAAGGCCGAAGCGGCAGCGATGTATCACGATCTGGCTTCCGCCCCTTACGACGACATCTACGCCATCGAAGCGGAGAAGCGCGGCGCACAACGGCAGGCTTCGAATGACAATCCGCTGACGGCCAATCGTCCGGACTGGCGCGAGATCGCTGAGCAGAACATGCCGAAAGAGCTGCGCCTCGGTTACGAACTGACGGCCTTATCCGACTTTCGCGACGCGCAGCAGGAGATCGACAAGAACCGCGGCCGTGGAAATCAGAAGTACGCCGATGCTCTGCTGGCCGACCTCTATCACGCCTCAGGCAACGCCATCCCCATGCTCAAGGCGCTTCACAGCGCCTTTCCTGCGCTGGCCACGGTTGAGCAGGACTCCGTTCCGCCGTACTTCCTGAAGATGTATTACCCGCTCGAGTATGACGACTGGATCCGCAAGTACGCGAGCAAGAGTGGCGTCGATCCGTACACGATCATGGGGTTGATCCACCAGGAGAGTTACTACAACGCCAAGGCTAAATCGGCCGTCGGTGCGACCGGTCTGATGCAGCTCATGCCTGCCACTGGGCGCGAGCTGGCGGCAAACTTCCACATCGCGCCGCGCCTCGACAATCCGGAGACGAACATCCGCCTCGGCACGGCCCACTACAAGATGCTCGTGAACCTCTTCAACGGCAGCAACGAGCTGGCGATCGCGGCCTACAACGCCGGCCAGGGCCGCGTCCTGCAATGGCGCCGTGCGGCGCCCGGCAAACCGATGGACGAGTTCATCGAGGCCATACCCTACCGCGAAACGCGGACGTACGTGAAGCATGTGGTGATGCTGGCGTCGACGTATAAGAGGATGTACCCGTAGAAATTGAGGAACTCGCGCGGCGACGAGGAGAGAGTTGTCGGTTATCAGTTGTCGGTTTTCAGTTCGTTGCGCCGGTTGGCACGTCGTGTCTTAAGCCTGGGCGATACCCTGCCGACAACTGACAACCGATAACTGACAACCGCCAACCGACAACCCGCGCAAAGCGCGCAGTTGATGCGGCTCACCGCAGAACTCTCCTGGCAACCGCCGGATCGCTCCAGTCCACCGACTGATCGAAACGATCGATCATCCTGCCTTCCGCATCGTAGGCGATCGTGGTCGGGATGACCCGCACGTGATTCTTCGCGGCGAAGCGGCCACGGTCGTCGATCAGCGTTTCCATGTCGATGTTGTGCTCGCGAAGAAAACGTTCCGCGGTCGGGTAGTCGTGATCCATGGAGACGGCCACCACACGCATATGGTGCTCGGCGGCGAAGGCGACGAATTGGGGTAACTCTTCACGGCATGGTCCGCACCACGCCGCCCAGAAGTGGAGCAATGTCACTGGCGCGCCGCGGAGATCGACGTCTACGGCCAGTCCATATCGATTGCGCGGACGAGGTGGCGTACAGGCCACCGCAAGAACGAGAAGGATCGCTGCTGTGCGGCGCATTACGGGATGAATCCGCGGATCGTCCGCACCGTCGTCCCGGGGCGGCTAGCTTTCACGTCGACTTTCCGATAGGTGCGGTCCTTCGTCGTCGACTCGGTGTTGTAAGCGATCAGGTACTGCGAGCGAAGATCCTTTTCGAGCTGGGCGTAGGTTTCCCCGATCTGTTTGATGTCGTGGATGAAGTAGGCAATGCCGCCTGTCTCCGCGGCCAGCGCCCTCATCTTGGAGGTGCCGCTGGCGTCGAACAATCCGAGGCCGACGCCGATGAAGTAGAGCGGCACGCGCGCCGAGCGGGCGTAGGTCAGCATCTCCTCGTACGACGTCCGCGACGTCGTATCTTCGCCGTCCGTCAGGATGATCAGCGCCTTGCGTCCCTGCAGTGTGCGGAAGCGGTAGAGGCCGGTGACGATGGCGTCGTAGAGCGCCGTGCCGCCGCTCGCCTCCGGGATGGCGCGCACCTGCGACTCCAGCGACGACACGTCCGTCACGAACGGCGAGCCGGACGTGGCATCGAAGGCGAAACCGGTCACGAAGGCGCGGTCGCCCCCCTTCATGATCCGTTTGAAGAACTCCACCGCCGCTGACTTCGCCTGCTCCATCCGCGGCTTCATGCTTCCCGAATGATCGATCAGCACGCCGGCGGAGATGGGCAAGTTCGAGGCGTAGTTGAACGTGGTGATCTTCTGGGGTTTACCGTTCTCGAAAACGCTGAAGTCCGCTTCCTTGAGATCGGTCACCGGCACGCCGGAAGCGTCTGTGACCATCACCGGCAGTTCGATGAGGTTGACCTCGATCTCCTCGGAGAAGCGCTGGCCGTTCAGAAAGAGAAGGTCGCTGGCTTCGTAATTCGTTTCGTCGGTCACGGAGGCTCGGACGAACTCGACGCTCCGCAGCCTGGAGTTGGGAATGTCGATCGCGTACGGCGGCGCGCTCCACTCGAAAAGCTTCTTCTGACCGGCGAAGAACACCGCCGACTTGATCGTCGTCGCCTTCGGATTCTGCACGCTCAGTTTGAAGTGCGATACGTCGTCAGGAGTGACGGTTCGGATGATCTTCACCTCGAGCGGCGTCTCGTGCTCGTTGACGACGAAGGAGTCGGCGTCGATGTAGTGTCCCTGGGCGTCGTAACCGACAGCGCGCACTTCGACGCGCTTCGGCAGCGCGCCGAGGTCGAGCTCCGCGCGGTATGGGGGAGCGTTGCGGGCCAGGATCTTTTTGCCTTCCACCCAGAACTCGACGCGTGTGACCGGTGGCTGCACATCAACTTCGACGATGAAGAGGTTAGGAGCGACGTCGCGCCGGGGGGCGATGATCTTCACCGTGCCGTTTCCTTCCGGCACGACTCCCTCGGCGAGGATGGCGTCGGCGCTGTCGCCTTCGTGAGCGACGTAGAGTTTGCCAGTCCTGGCGATCGTGAACTTCTGTGTCGCTTTGGCCAGGATCACCGGCGTCTGCTCTTCGAGCGGCACCATGAGCCGCGCCTCGATCTCCACCTCACCCGCCGGCAGGGTCTGGACGGAGGTCAGCGGGCTGGTGATCATTTCCGTCAGCGGATAGCGGAAGCGCTTCACGACCTCGCCGTTCTGCGAGATCGAGCCGGTGATGACGAGCGGTACCCCGGGCGGCGCATCGGTCGGAACCGTAAAGCGATACGTCACGCGCGTAACGACGCCTCCCTCCTGCGAATCGCCGAGCGCTTCGAGCCCGATGACGATCTTGCCTTCAGCGGCGAACAGGGGGAGGGGGAGAAAGAGCAGCGCAGCCAGCGCGAGCGCACGTTTCATCCAGCCATTCTCCACGTCCGGCGCGGGCACGGCGATAGAATCAGCCCTCGCGCATGGTCTTGCCACCGCTTCGTTACCGCGCAGTCCTTTTCGATCTCGATGGAACTCTCGTCGATTCGTACACGGCACTGGCCGAGGCGGTCAACTTTGCGCGGCGCGAACATGGCCTGCATGAGTTGAGCGCCGCGCGCATCCGCGACTTCGTCGGTGACGGCCTCGACACCCTCCTCCGGCGGGCGTTCGGCGCCGATGAGGTCCCGCGCAGCGTGAAAGACGCCTTCGAATCACGGTACGACGAGATCTGCTGTGAAGAGTCGACCATCCTGGCCGACGTGGAGACGACGCTGGCCACACTCCACGGCTTGGGAGTGTTGATGGCCGTCTGCACCAACAAGCCGACCTCGTTCTCGAAAAAGATCCTGACGTTCCTGGAATTGGCGCCCTACTTTTGCGCGATCGTCGGCCCTGATCTGGCCGGGGCGCGCAAGCCAGAGGCACAACACGTCCTTCATACGCTGGAGGCGACTTCCTGCGCCGCCTCCGAGGCCCTCTTCGTCGGCGACATGCCGATCGACGTCCATGCCGCGCGCAACAGCGGGATCGACGTAGCGGTCGTCGCGACGGGATCGTCGACCGCCGAAGCGCTGCGGGCAGCCAAGCCGGACCACTATCTGGAGAAGTTTGGCGATCTGGTGAGGGTGGTTGCTCGTGCTTGAGGATGGTTGCTGGGTTGCTGGGTTGCAAGGTTGCTTGGTTGCTGCCTGCTCAGCCTGTCTAGCAACTCAGTAACCCAGCAACTCAGTAACCCAGCAACTCAGTAACCCAGCAACCAGCAACTCAGCAACCATGACCTACCGCTTCGCCTTCTTCGACGTCGACTCCACCCTCGTCACCATCGAGGGGATCGATGTGCTTGCCGGCGGCAACCTCGAAGTCGCCAGACTCACCAACGCCGCGATGAACGGAGAGATCCCGCTCGATCAGGCATACGCAAGGCGTCTGGAGATGATCCGGCCGGGACGTGAACAGGTTGCCCAACTTGCGTCGATCTACGTCCGCTCGCTCGTCGACGGCGCGACGGAGACCATTGTTGCGCTGCGGAACGGTGGCGTGGTCGTCCATCTCGTCACGGCCGGGATCGAACAGGCCGTTCTTCCGCTCGCGGATGAGCTGAGCATTCAGCGCCGAAACGTGCATGCCGTGGCGCTGGCGTTTGATGCGGTCGGCGGCTATGAAGACTTCGATCGACGTTCTTTTCTCACCCGGCCCGGCGGGAAGGAGCTTGTTGTGCGCGACATCCGTGCCCGCTTACACGGAAAAGCGGCCTTTGTCGGCGATGGAGTCAGCGATCTCGAGGCCAGGCCGGCTGTCGACCTCTTTATCGGTTTCGGCGGCGTTGTCGTCCGCCCGCGTGTGAAGGAGAATGCGGACGTCTACATCACCAGACTGCCCGACGTTCTGAGCCATCTCCTATGACTACCGCCAAATTCTTCGTCCCTGGTCCGACGTGGGTTCGCCCCGAAATCCTGCGGGAAATGTCCCGGCCGATGATCGCCCACCGATCGGCGGAGTTCGGCGAGCTTTTTGTTCGCGTCGCCGCGAATCTCAAGCCGCTCTTTGGAACGACTCAGGACACCTTCGTCGCCGCCTGCAGTGGCACGGGCATCCTCGAGGCGGCCCTGACGAACTGCGTGCCGCGGCGCGTGCTCGTAACGACCTGCGGCGCATTTGCCGAGCGTTGGCTGGCCATCGGCCAGACCCTCGGCCTCGAGGTCGATCAATTGAACGCCGGCTGGGGGAATGCCGTCGATCCCGAGAGGCTGGCCGATCATCTGACGTCGCGTCGTACACACTACGACGCGGTAACGCTAACTCATAACGAGACGTCGACAGGCGTCACGAATGACGTCGCCACGCTCGCGCGCGTGGTGCATGAAGAGTCGCCCAACACGCTCGTGCTTGTCGACGCGGTCTCGTCTCTCGGCGGAATCCCCGTGAAGTTTGATGAATGGGGACTCGACGTCTGTCTCGCCAGCGTGCAGAAAGGGATCGCCCTCCCGCCCGGCATCACCGTCTTCGCGGTCTCCGCACGCGCACTCGATCGATGCAGGAAGCGGCCGTACCGCGGGACATACCTCGACTTTCTCAATTACAAGAAACACGCGGACGAGGGAAACGTCCCGAGCACGCCGTCGATCCCGCATTTCTACGCCCTGGCACGACAGCTCGACGACATCATCAAAATCGAGACGCTGGAGGCGCGTTACCGGCGTCACGAGGCCATGCGCGACACGACGATTCGCCGCACGGCCGCCTACGCGGAGCTCGCCGCCGATCCCGAATATGCCTCGGCGACGGTTTCGGCGCTCGTCCCCAACAGACCTCCCGATGAGCTGCGCGCCGAGATGAAGAAACGCGGCTTCACACTGGGTGGCGGCTATGGGAAGTGGAAAGCGACCACGTTCCGGATCGGACACATGGGAGACATCCAGCTCGTCGACCTCAACGCCATGCTCGACGCGTTGGAAGAGGCCGCAGGCGCGTGAAAATCCTCGTTACCGACACGCTCGCCGATTCCGGATTGGCCATTCTCCGCGCGGCGAGCGATATGGATGTCGACTACCGGCCCGGCCTCAAGGATGCCGAGCTTCTGAAAGCGGTCTCCGAATCCGACGCCCTCATTACGCGCAGCGGAACGGCCGTCACCGAGGAGTTGGTGAATGCGGGGACGAGACTGCGCATCATCGGCCGCGCCGGGGTAGGACTGGACAACGTCGACGTCGATGCCTGCACGGCGCGCGGCATCCTGGTCATCAACGCGCCGACGGCCAACATCATGTCGGCCACCGAACACACCATGGCCATGCTCCTGGCCCTCTGCCGCAACATCCCGGAGGCGCATGCGAGCGTGAAGCGCGGCGAGTGGAACCGGTCGAAGTTTCTCGGTACGGAGCTCGATGGCAAGACCCTCGGCATCATCGGCCTGGGACGCATCGGCACGCGAATCACGATCCGCGCACGCGCCTTCGGTATGCGCGTGATCGCCTACGACCCGTACATTCCGCCGAGCGTCTTCGAGAAAGCCGGCGTCGAACGTGTCTCGCTCGACGACCTCCTGGCACGCGCGGACGTCATCACCGTCCACACACCCCTGACGGATGAAACGCGCGGCATGATCGGGGCGGCGGAGATCGCAAAGATGAAGGACGGCGTGATCGTCCTCAACATCGCCCGCGGAGGGATCTACGACGAACAGTCGCTCGCGGATGCTCTCAACAGCGGCAGGATCGCCGGTGCCGCGATCGACGTCTATGTCGAAGAGCCGCCGCAGGGTAATCCGCTCCTTATGGCGAAGAACATCATCCTCTCGCCGCACATCGGCGCGAACACGATCGAGGCGCAGGACCGCGTGGCCGTGCAGACGTCGGAGATGGTGATCGACGCGTTGCGCGGCTCGATCTTCGTCTCCGCGGTCAACCTGCCGTTCGAAGGTCTTGCCGACGCTGATGCGGCGCCACTGATCAACATGGCGGAAAAGCTCGGCCTCTTCGCCTCCCAGATCATCAGCGGCCCGATCACGCGCGCCGCCGTGGAGCTATGGGGCATCGACGAGCATCTGACGAAGATCATCTCCGTGGCAGCGCTGAAAGGGATGCTGACGACGCATCTTGCGGAGTCGGTCAACTTCGTCAACGCCGAGCAGGTCGCGCAGCAGCGAGGCATCGCCATCGCCGCGACGACGCATCCGATGCCGCTCGATTACACGAATCTCGTCACGTTCCGCGCCTCGTCAGCGACGGATGAGACCTGTGTTTCGGCGACGCTGTTCAGCGAGAAGAATCAGCGCATCGTTTCGGTCAACAACTTCCGCGTGGAGTTCAAACCGGAGGGAACGCTGCTCTACATCATCAACAAGGACGTTCCGGGCGTGGTCGGCAAGGTCGGCACGATCCTCGGCGAACGTGAGATCAACATCGCCGAATACAACCTGGCGCGCGAGGCCAGCGGCGGCAAAGCGTTGGCGATTGTTACCATCGACTCCGTGCTGGATGCCGATACCATGAACGCACTCCGCTTTTTCCAGGCCATCGTCGAGGTAAAACAGGTCCGCCTGTAAAGGGAAAACGACTATGCGTTCCGTCGCGCTGCTGTTGATCGGCTGCCTATTCTCTTCGTGCGCCACGATGACACATGGAAGTAATGAGGTGATCACCGTCGAATCGAATCCTTCCGGCGCCAACGCCACGATCCGATGCGCTGGCAATATCTCAGCCAGTGGCACGACGCCGGCGCGACTCACGATTCCGCGCAAGGCGGACGGCTGCAACATCAATATCGAGAAGAGCGGGATGAAGACGCGGAACGTGGAGATCGAGCGCGGCTTCAACGCCCCGTACTGGATGAATTTCGCTCCCTCGCTCGGATTGCCGATAGGCGTCTTCGCATCAGAGTTCGGCGGCGGCGGCTCGGCTGCCGGCTGGCTGATCGTCGGTCTTGCCGGAGCGGCCGGTTTCATCATCGACCACGTCACCGGCGCGATGTACGACCACGACCCGCATGTCATCAACGTCACACTCCAACCGGAGCAGTGACTTAGAATCGGGGCGATGCAGTACCGCGAGCTCGGGAAGACCGGCATCAAAGTCAGCGCCATCGGTTTCGGCGGCTGGGCCATTGGCGGTCCATCCGAGGCCTCGGGGACGCCACTGGGATGGGGTCGGACGACCGATGAGGAATCGCTTGCCGCGATCCGGCGCGCCCGCGACCTCGGCGTCACCTTCTTCGACACGGCCGACAGTTATGGCTTCGGCCGCAGCGAATCGCTTCTCGGTATCGTCCTTTCGCGCAAACGGGAGGACGTCGTCATCGCCACGAAGGTCGGCGTCGTCCGCAACTCGACCGGCGAGTTGAAAAAGGATTTCTCGAAACAGCACATCTTCGTCGCCGTCGACGGCTCTCTGAAGCGCCTGCGCAGCGATTACATCGACCTCTACCAGGTTCACAACCCGACCCTCGACGATCTGCGCCGCGAAGAGATTCAGGACGCCATGGAGCGGCTGCAGGACAACGGCAAGATCCGCTTCTGGGGTGTTTCAGTCTCCAACCCCGAGGAAGGGCTCGAGGTGGTGCGGCGAGGATGGGGCAACACGCTGCAGGTGCTCTACAACATCCTCAACCAGGCTCCGGCGGAGGAGCTCTTTCCGATGGCGAAGGAAAAGGGCTACGGTATCATCGCCCGTGTCCCGCTCGCCTCCGGACTCCTCACCGGCAAGTTCCGGATCGACACGATTTTCCCTGCCGACGACATCCGCCAGAACTTTCTTACGCCGCGCCGCCTCCAGGAGGCGCTCCACCGCGTCGACGAAGTGAAGTCGATCATCGGCGGCACGGCCCGCACCCTGATCGAAGGGGCCCTCCGCTTCGTTCTGGCCAACGACGCCGTCGCTACCGCCATCCCCGGCGCGAAGAACATCCACCAGGTCGAGACGAACGTCACCGCCGGCGATGCCTGGCTACCGGAGGATGTCGTGCAGAAGCTGCGGGCAAGGCTGGGGGACTACAACTTCTACCAAAGGCACAACGTGAGGATATGAAGGGAATCCACCGATTTCATACTTTCGTTGACCGGAAAATCACCCGAAAGTAGGCCGTCGCGTTCACGGTTCGATCTTACCTTGCACCGTGAAAGGAACCTCAAATGAAGAACTTCGTCATCGCCTTCGGCCTCTCCATGCGTAATCTGTTCGTCGCAATTTCCGCTATCGTTTTCTTTGGGTTTGGGACGGCGCTCGGCGCCAATAAGGGGACAGCCGTGACAGCACAGCAATCGGGCGCGCCAATCGTATTCTTCGACATCGCCGGTCCCGACGCGGCGAAGCTCAAGGCCTTCTACGCGAGCAACTTCGGCTGGAGCATCGACGCCGCCAACCTGATCAAGACGCCATCGCTCGACGGTACGCTGCGCCAGGATCCGCCGGAAAAGATCCTCTATGTCGGCGTCACAGATCTCGACGCGGCGATGGCGAAGGTCAAGGCATCCGGCGGCGAGATCGTCACGCCGAAGATCACCATCCCAACCGGCGTGTTCGCGTTGTTCAAAGATCCCGCAGGCAATCGCATGGGCTTGTTTCAAGCGAAGTAGACGACTAACTCAGCGTAGCGCCGTCGAGCCGGCGGCGTTACGCCTCCCACGGAACACCAATCCACCCTCAAACGTTCTCACCCCGACATGCCCTCACGCACGATCTCCATTCGCGGGGCGCGGACGCACAATCTCAAGAACGTCTCGGTCGATATCCCGCAGCGCCAGCTCACGGTACTGACGGGTCCGTCTGGTTCCGGGAAGTCGTCACTGGCGTTCAATACTCTCTATGCCGAGGGGCAGCGGCGGTTCGTCGAATCGATGTCGACGTATGTGCGGCAGTTCCTCGAGCGCATCGACCGGCCGGACATCGACGAGATCACCGGCATCCTCCCGGCCATCGCCATCGAGCAGCGAAACACGGTCAAGAACGCGCGATCCACGGTCGCGACCGCTACGGAGCTGGCCGACCACATCCGGCTCTTCATGACCTACGCGGGGGAGACGATCTGCCCCGATTGCCAGGTCACCGTGCGCCGCGAGACGCCGGAATCGATCACGAAAGCTATTGCCGAGTCGCTGGAGGGGAAACGGGTCGTCGTTCTCGCTCCGATTTTCTTCGAGAAGGAAAACCGCGGCGAAGTGCTGACGCAGCTCGTCAAGGCCGGCTACTACCGGGCCTGGATCGGCGGCGAGGTGCGCGATCTCAACCAGACCGATACGAGCGATTTCACGTCGCTGGAGCTCGTCATCAATCGCGTGCGCGTCGATCCGGAGCGCACGGGACAGATCACCGAGGCTATCGAGCAGGCGTTTGAGGTCTCGAAGGGGAATGTGAACATCCTGGAGGACGGTGGTGATGGGAACTGGATTTCCCACCGCTTCACCTCCCGCTTCTCATGCAACAGGTGCGGCAATGAGTTCATCGAGCCGACGCCGCATCTCTTCTCCTTCAACTCGCCGCTTGGCGCCTGCACGAACTGCCAGGGCTACGGGCGGATCATCGGTATCGACATGGAGAAGGTCATCCCGAACCGCGCCTTGCGGCTCGATGAGATGCCGATCGCACCGTGGAACTCCGCGGGTTACGAAGACTGCTACGACGACCTCCGGAGGGCCTCGGCCAAGTACCGGCTGCCGCTCGATGTTCCGGTCAAAGAGCTGAGCGCCGAGCAGTGGGAGCTGCTCTACAACGGGCGGAGCAAGTGGTACGGAATCAAAGGCTTCTTCGAGTGGCTGGAGACGAAGAAGTACAAGATCCACGTCCGCGTGAAGCTGGCCAAGTATCGCAGCTACGAGCCGTGCCCGCAGTGTCACGGCTCCCGGCTGAAGGCATCGGCGTCCTACGTCACCTTTCGCGGGATGACCATCGGCGATCTCTTCGCCATGAACGTGCGCGACGCGCGGCGCTTCTGGGAGTATCTGCCGTTCTCCAAGTCGGAGGAGGCGCTGTCAGGACATCTCCGGCGCGAGATCGTCAATCGCCTGACGTATCTCGATGAGGTCGGCCTCTCCTACCTGACGCTCGACCGCCAGACCCGCACCCTCTCCGGCGGCGAATCGCAGCGGATCAACCTTGCCGCGGCCCTCGGCAGCTCGCTGACCGAGACGATGTACGTCATCGACGAGCCGACGGTCGGCCTGCACGCGCGCGACAGCGAGCGGCTGCTGGCCGTCCTCAAGCGCCTGCGCAACGCCGGGAACACCGTCATCGTCGTCGAGCACGATCCGACCATCATCGCCGGCGCCGATCAGACCATCGAGCTCGGTCCGGGCGCCGGGGAGTACGGGGGATCGGTGTTGTATGTCGGGCCGCCACGCGGGTCTGAAACTCCGGCAACTGTGGTGGAGCGCCCTTCGTCGCTCAGCGACACCTTTGGCGCCATCACCATCCGCGGCGCGAAGGAGCACAACCTCAAGAACATCGATGTAACGATTCCCCTCGGCCAATTCGTGGCTGTCACCGGAGTTTCCGGCAGCGGTAAGTCGACGCTGATCCGCAACTGCCTCTACAACCGCTACCAGCGCGACGTCCGCGGGGCCACGGGACTCGACGTCGGCGCCGCCGCGCTCGAGGGCACTGACAAAATCTACGACATGCAGTTCATCGATCAGTCGCCCATCGGCCGGTCGACACGCTCGAATCCGGCCACGTACGTCAAGGCATGGGATGAGGTGCGAAAGATCCTCTCCGAGACGACGGCGGCGAAGCTGAACGGCGTCACGCCGGGCATGTTCTCGTTCAACACCGTCGGCGGACGGTGCGACGTCTGTGAAGGTGCCGGTACCGTGACCATCGACATGCAGTTCCTGGCGGACGTCGAAGTCGTCTGCGACAAATGCGGCGGCAAGCGCTTCAACGAACAGGTCATGAAAGTCACGTACAAGAGCAGGAACGTAAACGACATCCTTAAGATGACCGTCGACGAGGCCATGAAGTTTTTCGTCGACAAGCGGGCCCTCCTGAAGAAGCTCTCCTCCCTCCGTTCGGTCGGCCTCGGCTATCTCCGTCTGGGCCAGTCGACCGCGTCTCTATCCGGCGGCGAAGCGCAGCGACTCAAACTGGCTTCGTTCCTCTCCGAGTCGACCAGGAGCGACAGCGGACGCCTCTTCCTCTTCGATGAACCGACCACCGGACTGCACCATACCGATGTCGCGCAGCTCATCAAGACTTTCCGCAACCTCATCGACCGCGGCAACTCGGTCCTGGTCATCGAGCACAACATCCAGCTCATCGAAGCCGCCGACCACGTCATCGACCTCGGCCCGGAGGGAGGGGATGGAGGGGGCGAGCTGATTGGCGTGGGGACGCCGGAGGAGATCGCGGCGAATGAGCGGAGTATTACGGGGCGGTATTTGGCTCGCGAAGAACTTGAACATCTGAGCGACGTGCGTACGTCGATGAAGCAGATCGACGAAGGCCACGGCGTCTCGAACCGCGACGCGAAAGCAGAACTTCGGAAGAGGCTCGCTGGTTGAGAATCGTCTGGTCGCCTCTCGCAATCGAGCGCGCTTAATTGAAGCGCCGAAGTACATCGCCAGAGATAAACCCGAGGCGGCGCGATCGTGGCTGGAGGGTGTCTTTGAAGCTGTCGATCGTCTCGAAGCCGTTCCGCAATCAGGCCGGATGGTTCCGGAGATCGGGCTGCCGGAGTACCGCGAGATCGTTTATCGGAAGTCTTACCGCGTTGTCTGCTGCGTGGACAAAACGAGGGGGCGGATCCTGGCTGCCAGTGAAACTTCACGCCAGCAGCTGTCATCTTTCGATGACACATCTGACCTTGACCCCCTCGGTTGTGACCTTGAGGTGGGTCGATCCTGACCTTGACCCCCCTCGGTTGTGACCTTGAGGTGGGTCGATCCTGACCTTGACCCCCCTCGGTTGTGACCTTGAGGTGGGTCGATCCTGACCTTGACCCCCCTCGGTTGTGACCTTGAGGTGGGTCGATCCTGACCTTGACCCCCCTCGGTTGTGACCTTGAGGTGGGTCGATCCTGACCTTGACCCCCCTCGGTTGTGACCTTGAGGTGGGTCGATCCTGACCTTGACCCCCTCGGGTTGTGACCTTGAGGTGGGTCGATCCTGACCTTGACCCCCCTCGGTTGTGACCTTGAGGTGGGTCGATCCTGACCTTGACCCCCCTCGGTTGTGATCTTGAAGTGCGGCCCATTGACCACAGATGGTGGGGATCAGCTCATGAGAGTCCACGAATCTGTCGGAGATGGTGTTCGAGGTGATCGACGTAGTCGCTCATGAAATACGCGAGCGTCGTCGTTTGATCCTCGGGGACGGGACGCCCGCCAGTTGATGCAGGAGTGGCGCGCTCGGGGCGCGTTTGCAACCTCGGCCGGCGATGCCTCCATCACCCGGGCAATCTGCAGATTGAACTCGCGCCAGAGCTTCAGGAGCGACTCCCACGGTGCCTCGGCATAGCGGCCCAACTCAACCCACTTCTCCTGGTCATAGCCGAGGAAAATCAGGCCGTCGACGAAGTTCGCGCGGACGAAGCGTTGGTGATTGTTCGAGGCCGAATCGATCAGATGGCCGATCACCTGCTTCGGCGACCACTTGCCGGGAGCGGGCGGTGTCGCTGCATCCGAATCGGAGATCGCCGACAGACGTGGAAAGGCGTCGGCGACGGCAGCGCGAAGGCGCTCCTGCGGCGGCATCATCGGCATGCGGGTGATGATATCGCCTCCCGAAACCGCACAAATTCCGATGCTAGAATGGCCCGCCCGATGCAAGGCCGATCCGGCAACGGCCAGTTTCTCCGAGAGCAGGAGCCATCATGAGCACTGTTGAACAGGAGTACCCCGACATCGTCGGAATCGCAGCCGTCCCTGCACCAGCACCGTTCGAGCCCTACATCCCCGCGGGGACGAAGCTCCGGGAACTGACGTGGCTGCCGGTAGTCATCGGAACGATCCTCGGCATGGTCTTCGGAGCATCGTCGCTGTACCTGGTGCTGAAGGTCGGCCTTACGGTCAGTGCATCGATCCCGGTAGCGGTCATCTCCATCACCTTCTTCCGGATCCTCTCGAAACTTGGGGGGAGGGACGCCACGATCCTCGAGAACAACATCGTGCAGACGGCGGGGTCGGCGGGCGAATCGATCGCCTTCGGCGTCGGCGTGACCATGCCGGCCATCCTCATCCTCGGCTTCGACCTCGAGATCACCCGCGTGATGCTGGTGGCCATCCTGGGAGGGCTGCTTGGCATCCTGATGATGATCCCGCTTGCGGCGCGCGCTGATCGTGCAGCAGCACGGGCTGCTCAAATACCCCGAGGGGACGGCATGCGCGGAAGTGCTCAAGGCAGGGGCATCGGATGAATCGATCGCTGCTGCTTCCGATTCCGCAAAACGCGAAATGGAAGCACTCGGCGGAGCGGGCACGAGCGCCAAGACGATCTTCGCCGGCTTTGGTATCGGCCTCCTCTACAAAGCGCTGAATGTTGCCTTCCGCGGCTGGAAAGATACGCCGGAGCGGGTCTTCGGGCCGCCGTTCAATGCCGGATCGATCTCGGCCGAGATCTCGCCGGAGCTCCTCGGCGTCGGCTACATCATCGGGCCACGCATCGCCTCGATCATGTGCGCCGGCGGCGTGCTGGCCTACCTCGTCCTCATCCCCGCCATCAAGTTCTTCGGTGCCGGTCTGTTGGCGCCGCTGGCGCCGGAAACGACGCGTCTCATCCGCGACATGTCGCCCGGACAGATCCGAAATGCCTACATCCTCTATATCGGTGCGGGCGCCGTGGCCGCGGGCGGCATCATCAGTCTCGGCCGATCACTACCGACAATCTGGCACGGGATGAAGGAAGGACTCAAGGATCTGCGTGGCGGCGCCAGCGCTCGCGAGGGGATGGAGCGGACCGACCGCGACCTGTCGATGAAGTTCGTGCTCATCGGCAGCTTCGCACTCGTGGCCATCATCGCCCTGGCCAATCCGCTCTATGTCGGCGGCACCGGCGCGACGGCGCGCATCATGGGAGCGCTTCTCATCGTCATCCTCGGTTTTCTCTTCGTGACCGTGTCGTCGCGACTGACCGGCGAGATCGGCTCCTCATCGAATCCGATCTCGGGAATGACCGTAGCCACGCTGCTGATCACCTGTCTGGTCTTCCTCGTGATCGGCTGGACCGGATCGACCTATTACGTGACGGCGCTGTCCATCGGCGCCATCGTCTGTATCGCCTCGTCGAATGGCGGGACGACATCACAGGATCTGAAGACCGGTTTTCTGGTTGGCGCCACGCCGAGGAATCAGCAGGTAGCCATCCTCATCGGAGCACTGGCATCAGCCCTCGTTCTCGGACCGATCCTGCTGACTCTGAATTCCGCCTCCGGTGTCCACTTGCCTCGGGTGAGCATGGAGCCGACCGGGGGCGAGGAAGGCGGCGCTCTAAAACAGATCGTTAACTGGCCGGCCGATCTCCACACCGATGCCTCAACACTGATCACGCACAAAACCTACGAGGGAAAGGACTACCTCGTGTGGCATTACGCACCGCCGGGCGGCGCGGCGGCGTCGGAGTATCTCGTCGATTCGACCGGTACGCCGCAGTATCTCGTCGACCCCGGCATCAACGGCACACACAAGTTCCTGGCCAACGGCAAAGCGGCGCCCAAGAAGTTCGACGCACCAAAGGCGACTCTGATGTCGTACATCATCAAGGGAATCCTCAACCGGCAACTCCCGTGGGGGCTTGTGCTCCTCGGCGTGATGATCTCGCTCGTTCTGGAGATGTCGGGCATCCCCTCTCTGGCTTTCGCTGTCGGGGTCTATCTGCCGCTGTCATCGTCGAGTCCGATCTTCATCGGCGGCATGGTGCGCTACCTCTCGGACCTGTACGTGCGCAAGAAGTACCGCGGCGCAAACCTAACGGAAGAACAACTCGTGGCGGAAGGCGACAAGAGCCCGGGCGTGCTGATGGCCTCGGGCTACATCGCTGGCGGAGCGATTGCCGGAATCATCATCGCGATCATGGCCGGCGTGCCGTCGAAGGGACTGATTGCGTTCAACGACAAGCTCGATAAGCTGGCAGGTGTGAATCCCTTCGTCAGCGGTGTCAATGCCGACCTGCTGTCGTGCATCCCGTTCGTCATTCTGATCGCTCTGCTGTACCTCGTCGGGCGCGAAATGTTGCTCGCGCCGAAGGCACGAAAAGCCTGACGATCCGTCTATGGCCGGTTGTCGGTTGTCGGGTGGCCAGTCGTCTGGCCGCTCGTCCCGACAACTGATAACCGGTAACCGACAACAGCCTAAAACGCCGAGCTTGTGGCTGTATCCTTTGCGTATCCATGCAAGGCTGCGCGCTCTTTCTGGTCGCCGTATTCGCGGTGATCGCGTTCGTCGTAGCGCTCAAGGCCTGGGACCGCGCTAACAAAGCGCACGCCGAGCTCACAGAGCTGCGGCGACGGCTTGATCGACAGCCGAAGGCATACGCGGCCGCAGCGCCGCCGCCGGAGCCGCAACCCCGGCCACAACCCGAGCCTGTGATCATCGTTCCGCCGCCGGAACCGGAGCCTGAACCGATGATCGTCGCGCTCCCGCCGGAGCCGCAACCCGAACCGATCGCCGCGTTCGTGGCCGAACCCGAGCCCGTACCGATTGCAGCTCCAATCCCCCAACCGGCCCGCCCCGCACCCACCCCACGCAAGCCGTTCGACTGGGAGTCGCTGATCGGCGTGAAGCTCTTCTCCTGGATCGCCGGTATAGCCCTCGTTCTGGCAGCGCTCTTCTTTCTCAGCTATTCGGTCGAGCATGGCTGGCTCAGCCCGATGGTGCGCGCGTCGCTGGGGATGGTGACCGGCATCGTGCTGCTGCTGGTTTGTGAGCTGCGTGTGGCGCGCGACTACAGCTTCACCGCGAATGCCATGGATGGTGCCGGCATCGCCATCCTCTACGCCACACTCTTCGCCATCCACGCGCTCTGGCACCTGTTGCCGGTAGGCGTCGTCTTCGCGCTGATGCTGATCGTCACGGCCATCGCCGTGCTGCTGTCGATCCGGCGCGACTCGGTTTTTATCGCTCTGCTTGGCCTCGTCGGCGGCTTCGCCACGCCGGCGCTGTTGTCGACCGGCGAAAACAAGCCGATCGCGCTCTTCTCCTATCTGCTGCTGCTCAACGTCGGCCTGCTCTGGGTGGCCATCCAGCGGCGCTGGCCGCTGCTGACGGCCCTCAGCGTGGTTTTTACTGTGATCTATGAGTGGAGCTGGATCGGCAAGTTCCTGACTGTTTCCCAGCTTCCGCTCGCCGTGGCGATCTTCATCCTCTTCGCCGCGGCGGCCGGGGCATCGCTCTGGCTGCGGCGACGGGCGGACAATGCGCAGAGAAGCTTCGACCTTGCGGCCATCTCCTCGGCCGGCCTGCCGCTTCTCTTCGCCATCTACGTGGCGGCTGTGTCGAGCTACGGCGTGCAGTACAACGTTCTTTTCACCTTCCTGCTTTTCATCAGTACCGGTCTTTCGGTGATCGCCATCTTCCGCGGCCCCGCGTGGCTGCACCCGCTCGGAGGCGCGACGATCGCACTGGTCCTGATCGTCTGGCGGGCGTCGTCCTACACGCCGGAGGCATGGCCTTGGATCCTGGTCTGGATCGCCGCGTTCGTCGTCGTGCAACTGGTGCTGTCGCACTTCACACCGGCTCCACGCCTCGTCGTCGCCCCGCTCTTCCTTCTGCTCTTCCCTGCCTTCGCGGGGATGCCGGTTCCGGCGTCGTCGCCGATGATGCTATTCGGCGCTCTGTTTGTGCTCGCCGCACTAATCGCCGCGTATGCGATCAAACACGAGGCCGGGCCGGTGTACGCGATTGCGGCGTTCCTGGCCATCGCCACGGAGGGCGTCTGGTCAGCCGACAACGTCACCCGCGAGCGGCTGACGACAGCGCTGATCATCTACGCCGCGTTCGCGTTGCTGTTCCTGGCGGTTCCGCTGGTGGCCCGCCGCCTCGGCCAGAAGGTCGTCTCGCAATGGACGATGCTCGGTCTCATCCTCGGCTCGATCGGCGTTCTCTTCTTTCTCACCACCGGCCCGATCGCGCAATACGCGTTGGCGGCGCTGGCGATTCTCCTGGCGGTCATCAACATCGCCGCGATCAGCGAGGCGAAATCGACACAGCGCAGCATCCTCGCTATTTCGTCGATCGTTCTTTCATGGATCGTCATCACGGTCTGGTGTGCGAACGCGTTGAATCCGGCCACCCTTCTTGCGGCGCTCACGATGATCGGCGGTTTCGCACTGCTGGCGGTGGCGGGCGGCGTATTCATCGGCCGCGGTCAGGACGGAGACGTCGGGACGACCTACCTCGGGCTCATCGGGCACCTATTCTTGCTCGCGGTCGCGGTGCAGCCGGAGCTGGCCTTCCCACCGTGGCCGTTCTTCGCGGTGCTTCTAGTGCTCGATCTCGCCATCGGTATGGCCGCGCTCTACCTCCGCCGCGCGTCGTTGATGACCGCGGCGATGGCGGCATCGCAGATCGTGCTGATGGCGTGGGCGGCGGATGCGCAAGGGACACGGTGGCCTGTTGTGGCATTCCTCGCGGCGATCGCGGTCAGTGCCCTTGCGCTGATCTGGTTCCGGATCGACCGGCGTTTCGCGGTAGCCGCTATCGTGGCGCTGTTCGCGGGCGATGTCGTGGTCATCATCGCCAGTGGCGTTTCGTCGCCGCCGCTGTTCGCTTCACTGCTCGCGTCTCACATCGTCATCGGCATCGCACTGCTGGCGATGGCGTGGGCGACGGAATGGCACGACATCGTCGTGGCCGCGGTCGTCATGTTCGGCCTGGCCGCGTTCCTTTCGCGCGCGGAAACTCCGGCCCGGCAGGTCGGCTTCGCCGGCGCCATCTACGCGCTGTTCATAGCCTATCCGTTGCTCCTCGGCACCAGGGCGAGGCGCTTCCTGCAGCCATATCTGGGTGCGGTACTGGCCGGGATTCCCTTCTTCCTGCTGGCGCGCAAAGCCATCAGAGTTGCCGGATACGACTACGCCATCGGTATCCTTCCACTGGTTCAAGCGGCGCTGATGCTGCTGCTGGTCTGGCGTCTACTCCGCATCGAACCGGCGGGCGAGCGGCTTCTCGGGCGTCTGGCGATGACCGCGGCCGCGGCACTGGCGTTCATCACCGTGGCCATTCCCCTGCAGCTCGACAAGCAATGGATCACCATCGGCTGGGCGCTGGAGGGAGCGGCGCTGGTCTGGCTGTTCCGCCGCATTCCGCATCGCGGCCTTCTGGTCTGGTCCGGGGCACTGCTCGCGGCGGCGTTCGTGCGTCTGGCGCTGAACCCAGCCGTCCTCTCGTATCACCCCGCCAGTCACAGAGCGATCGTGAACTGGTACCTCTACACGTATCTGGTCAGCGCCGCCGCGTTCTTCTTCGCCGCATGGCTGCTGCCAGATGATGAATCGAAAAAGTACGGGGAGGCGCGGCCGGCCGCCAACGCCTGCGGAACGGTCCTTCTCTTTCTTCTGGTGAACATCGAGATCGCCGATTTCTACTCGACCGGACCGGCCCTGACATTCAACTTCTTCTCGTCATCACTGGCCCAGGACCTGACCTACACGATCGGATGGGCGGTATTCTCCGTGGCCATGCTCATCGCCGGGCTGGTGCTTCACAGCCGCGCGTCGCGCGTGGCGGCCATCATTCTGTTGCTGGTGACGGTGCTGAAGTGCTTCCTGCACGACCTGGCCCGGCTCGGCGGGCTCTATCGCGTCGGCTCACTCCTCGGGCTGACGATCTCTCTTCTACTCGTCGGCGTGCTGCTGCAGAAGTTCGTGATCCGGAAGACGAGCCCTACGAGCGCCTGAAGAACCGCGCGCGTTCGGGCACAGACCACGTCGTCGCCACGCGGCGCGCCGTCCAGCGCGGCAGCGCGCGGGCCAGCCAGACGTAGCCGACCAGCATCGCGTTCAAGCCGAGGAGAACGAGCAGCGAGTCGTAGCGACCGAGGAACGGCACATGTGCCTGAGGCCAGCGTAGGAAAAGCCCGTCGACGCAAACGAGGAGTAGGAGATCGATGACATCGCGGACGATCGCGCGACGCCGGGCTCTGGCGACGACGGCGCGCGAGTCGATGATGACGAGAGGGGGCGCTCCGGCGTCCGAAACGCCGGGAAGCAGAGTGCGCCTGACGGGCTTTTCCATCGCACCATATTCGACGTTGAGAGGGGTTCTGTTATTCCAAATAATATCTTCGGGAGTCGGGAGTCGGGAGTCGGGAGTCGGGAGTCGGGAGATCGCCTGTTCGATCCCCGATCCCCGACCCCCGGGCCCTCACCGAATCCTTATCGTCTGCGCGATGTAGTTCCCCTCACCGTCGCGATAGGCCTTGATCACGAGGGAATCGTTGAGGCGCACCTGCGTCGCGGTCGTGTAGGTGCCGGTGCGCGTACGCACGGGAAGGTCTTCCAGCGCATACACGCGGATTGGGCGGTTGCCGTTCTGGGTGTCGCGCAGAACGAGTTGCGGGCCGTCGATGAGCGTCTGGCTCACGGTGCCATAGATCGTCACAACGCCGAGGTCGCCAGTCGAAGGGGCGGGAATCGAGGGGCCCGGCTCGGCCGGCGATGCGCTGTCATCCATGAATCGAAGCGTCGAGGCGACGAAAGTTCCACCGCTGTAGGAACCGCTCAGGTCGACATGGTCCCCAGCCTGGACATCGCGGGCGCGCACCGGTTTACCGGCTGGATCGGAGGCATTCCTGAGGTCGACGGCGATCGTCGTGCCGCGGCCGGTGTCGACCTGGATCACGTTCGCCGACCGGTCGACGCGCATCACGCGTCCGCTCACGCCGCCAACCCCCGTCGGCGCCGCGCCGGACTCCTGAGCGCTCTGCATCACCTCGATCGATCGAGCGCGAATCTCGGTCCCATTGGATGTCACGCCAGCTTGTGACTCAACACGGATGCGATCGCCAACCTCGAGGTTCGAAACGCGATACGTGTCACCGTGGTAGCGCACCGGCGTCCCCTGCGGCGTTCGCACGGTCATCACCTCACGCTGGTCGGTGACGATGACAAGGCGTCCCGCCTCGGCGTTGATTTGCTGCAGAACGCCTTCAATGCGTCCGACGGTGTTTGGAGTCGTAGCGCTCGGTGTCGTTCCCGACGCCGTTGGGGTGGAGATCGACATGGGCGTTCGCGTCTGGCCGACGCCGGTCTGCGGTGCATCGACCGGCCGGCCCAGGAGCGTCACCCGTTCCGCACGAACGACCTCCCCGCCGGTTGCCATCCCACGGATCTCGACACGGTCTCCGATACGCACATTGTTGAAGCCGCTCGAGCCGACGAAGATCTCGGGGGCACCGTTGATCATCCCTCCGAATCCGTTGTATTGCGTCGAAACGGAGTCCGTGTCGATGACGATACGGTCGTCCTGCGCCTCATCCGGAGTGAGGATCAGGCGATTCCGCCCTGCATCCGTATCCGAGACCGTCCCGGTAGCACTTCCACGGGCGCCCTCCTGTACATCGGCACTCGTCCGCCAAACAGTACGATCCTGTCCAAAGGCGGCGACAGCAGAGAGCGCCGCGAACACCAGGATCGCTCGTATTTTTCTCATGGAGACCTCCTGGGCCTTAGACGCCGCAAGAGCGCTGCCAGTCACACGGTTGCGGAGTCTCGCGGTTACGAGGTCTCGCGGTGGGGGAACTTTCAAGCCGCCGCGAGACCGCGTAACCTCGCTACCGCGTAACCGCCGCAACCATCTGGCCCGCGATCCAGCACTCGCGAACGACGCGATCGTCGCCTGTAAAGATCAGGCCGGCCAGGAGATCTTCGATCGACGATGCCCGCTCGCTGCGAAGGGCGACCAGCGGCGTCGACTTGAGATCGAGCAAAAGGAAGTCGGCCGACTTGCCGGCCTCGAGGCTGCCACTTTCCCCGTCGAGGGACAAGGCGCGGGCACCTCCGAGCGAGGCCAGATACCAGAGATGGAACGGGGTGAGCGAAACCCCCTGTACCTGCTGCACCTTGTACGCGTCCGACATCGTGGTGAACATCGAGGGTGTCGTGCCCGCACCGATGTCGGTGCCGAGTCCGACGACCACGCCGGCGTCCAGAGTGTGGTGAAGACGAAAAAGGCCGCTGCCGAGGAAAAGGTTCGAGTTCGGGCAGTGAGCGACTCGTGTTCCGCGCCGGGCAAGCAATTCGAGCTCTTCCTCGCTCAGGTGGACGCCATGGGCGAGCACCGTCCGCTCGCCGAGGAGGCCATAGCGGTCATAGACGTCGGCATACTCGGCCTCGGGGAAGAGGTCGTGAACCCACTGCACCTCGTTGCGGTTCTCCGAGATGTGCGAATGAACGTAAGCGTCGGGGAACTCGCGTTTTAGCTGACCGGCCGCTTCGAGCAGCTCCGGCGTCGAGGTCGGGGCAAAGCGCGGCGTGATGGCGTAGCGCAGCAGCCCCCGTTTGTGCCACTTCTGCAGCAGGGTACGACTCTCTTCGAACGACTGCCGCGGAGTCTCCAGCAACGCCACGGGGGCGTTGCGGTCCATCATCGTCTTGCCGATGATCGCCCGGAACCCGCGGCGCTCGGCTTCGGCGAAGAAGATGTCGGTGGCGCGATAGTGGATCGTCGAAAAGATCAGCGCGCAGAGCGTGCCATTGCGGAGCAGCTCCTCGAAGAACACCCGGGCAACCATCTCCGCGTGCTTCGGATCGCTGAACTTCGCCTCGGTTGGGAAGGTATAGCGGTTCAGCCACTCGAGAAGGTCGCCGCCGTAGGAGCCGATCATCTCGAGCTGCGGCGCATGGAGATGCGTGTCGACAAATCCCGGCGTGACGAGGACGTCGCGCCCTAGCTGGGTAAGCGCCGAGCTTTGCCGGGGAACGTTGCGCCAGTCACCGACGCCGGTAATGCGGTCGCCGTCGATGGCCAGATATCCGTCGTCGTAGTAGACGTAGGACTTCGCCGCATCGACCGTGAATGGATCGGCAACCGGCGAGAAAATCCGCCCCCGGAACAGCTTCACGCGCGCATTCTCTCACCGAGCGGGGTCTGTGCTCGCTTCATCAAATCCCGTCGGGATGTCTTCTTCCGCTTCCGTCTTCTGGACCAGCTTCTCCAGGACGATGGCGCGCGTGAGCGACGTGACCGCGGCCGGCGTATCCGGCGTGGCATCGAGCGCCGGCACCAAATCCAGCGAGCTCTGGGTCACCGACTCGATGAACGACGCCTCGCTCGGCGGGATGAGCGGCGCGGCGTTCTCGATCAGCGGGAAGCGCCGGCGGGCACGCTCTTCCGCCTCGCGGAACTCCTTGTTGAAAATGAGCAGCGACGGCGCAACCTTCTCGTATAGCTCGCAGGTTGCCCGGACGTCGTCGAGGCAGTAGTCGGCGATCTCGCGATGGCGTCCAGCCCGATACCATGTCTCGACCGAGCGCCCGTCGAGCCCCTCGCCCTTCGAGGTTTCGACGCCAAAGACCTTGCAGGCCAGATCGAGGTTGAACTTGAACTGACGCGCATTCGTCGTGCCGAAGAAGTTGAGCGCTTCGCGCAGGTCGCAGTTCGGATGGAAACCGTAGCGGTAGCCAACGAGATCCCGCTTCGGCACGATGCCATTGATGGCTGAACGGATCATCAGGAACGGACCGTCAAACTGCCGGCCATTGAAGGTGATGAAGCGGGAGTCGCCTTCGAAGAACTCCCAGAATTTCTCCAGAATCTGCTTCTCGCTTCCCGAGATGTAGGTGCGCTGGCCGGCCTTCTCGATCGAGAGCTGCGTCTGCCCCGGAACTTCGTACATGGCGCAGGAACGCCCGTCTTCGATATTGATGACGCCGATGGCGATGATGCGGCCACGAAACGGGGAAAGCCCTCCGGCGCGCCGGGTCTCCTCGGCATCCCCATCGCTGAGCCCTTTGATCAGGTATTCGCGAACGTAGGCGTCCAGCTCTTCCCAGGGGGTGCCGACGGTCTCGATGTCGATGACGAGCTTTTTCATGTTCTTTCGACCCCATCCTGCGTCTACGCGCAGGATGGACTCTTGGGCTACGCCGTGATCTTCAGCGTATCGAACAGCTCCTTCACCGCATCAGCCGACTTCTGCAGTGCGGCCTTCTCGTCGGCTGTCAGGGTGATCTCGATGATCTGCTCGATTCCGTTTCGGCCAAGCTTCACCGGCACGCCCACGTAAAGGTCATTGAAGCCGTACTCGCCGGTCAGATAGGCGGCGCAGGGGAGGATTTTGCGTTTGTCCTTGAGGATCGCTTCGACCATCTCCACGGTCGCGGCGCCTGGGGCGTACCACGCCGAAGTCTTGAGAAGGTTGACGATCTCCGCGCCGCCGTTGCGGGTGCGGGTGACGATTGCATCGATCCGCTCCTTGGAGAGCAGCTCGGTGATGGGGATGCCGGCCACCGTCGAGTAGCGCGGCAGCGGCACCATGGTGTCGCCGTGTCCGCCGAGGACAAAGGCGTGGGTGTTTTCGACGGAGACGTTCAGCTCCATGGCGATGAAGGCGCGCATGCGCGCCGAGTCGAGCACACCGGCCATGCCGATCACGCGCTCACGCGGGAAACCCGATACGCGGCGCGCAACTTCGCACATGGCATCGAGCGGGTTGGAGACGATGATCAGGATGGCATCCGGCGAGCGCTTCACGATCTCGCGCGTGACGCCGGCGACGATCTCTTCGTTCTTCCACAACAGGTCATCGCGGCTCATACCCGGCTTGCGCGGCAGCCCGGCGGTGATGACGACCAGGTCGGAGCCGGCGGTCTCGTCGTAGCCATTCGTGCCGCGAAGGATCGAGTCGTATTTCTCGACCGGCGCTGTCTCCATCAAGTCGAGCGTTTTCCCCTGCGGGACCCCCTCGACGATGTCGACGACGATGACGTCCGCGAGCTCTTTGAGGGCGATTCCCTGGGCGACGGTTGCGCCAACATTGCCGCCGCCGACTACTGTGACTTTCGTTTTCATTCGAAGCCTCTTGGGTGCGATATTTGCGGCGGGGATCATATACGGGCGGTCTCGCGGTTGCGAGGTCGCGCGAGACCTGGCAACGATGCTTAACGACTTTTGCAGGACCGCCAACGCCATTGCCGCGACCACGAAGAAGTCCGAGAAGGAGCGGCTGCTGGCGGACTATCTGGTGACGCTCGACGACGCGTCGCTGGAGCCTGCCGTGGTCTTCTTTTCCGGGTCGCCGTTTCCGCGTAAGGACCAGCGCACCGCGGGCGTCGGTGGTGCGACATTGACCGAGGCGCTGGCCGAAGTGTGCGGACGCCCATCGGACGAGGTCTGGGCAGCATGGTCAAAGTACGGCGACGCGGGCGATACGGCCGCGGAGTTGTTCGACGACGATCCAATCCGCACGGTGACACTGGCCGAGGTTGGGGAAACGTTCGAACGGCTGGCCGCGACGCCCGGAGCGGTCGAGAAGAAGAACGTCCTGGTGACGTTGCTTCGGAAACTCGACGCGCAGGGCGTCCGTTTCGTGCTGAAGATCCTGCTCCGCGAGTTTCGCATCGGGTTGCAGGAAGGGCTCGTCGAGGCGGCGATCGCCAAGGCGTTCGGCCGCCCGCTTGCGGCGGTGCGCCGCGCGAACATGCTGACCGGCGACATCGGCGCCGCGGCGCTGCTCGCCCGGGGGGATGCGCTCGAATCCGCACGAATGACCCTCTTCCATCCCTTCGCCTTCATGCTGGCCCAGCCGGAGGAGGATCCCGACGAGATCGTGGCCATGCTCGGTGCGGAGGCATTTGCTGACGACAAGTACGACGGGGTACGCGCGCAGATCCATGCAACGGCCGGCGAGGTGCGCATCTACTCGCGGACGCTCGACGATGTCACTCACCGCTTTCCGGAGCTGGAGACGGCGGCGCGCGCTCTCGGCCATTCGGTCGTGCTGGACGGCGAGATCGTCGCCTTCCGCGACCGCGTGTTGCCGTTTGCGACGATCCAGACGCGGCTCGGACGGCGAAAGGTGTCCGAGGCGCTATTGCGAGACGCGCCGGTCGTCTTCTTTGCGTTCGACATCCTGTTCGTCGATGGCGAGGTGCTCTTTGAAGTGCCCCTTCGCGAGCGGCTTCGGCGATTGCGCGACGTCATCGGCACCGGGCGCGATGCGATCCGTTTAACGATTCAGTCGGAAGCGCGCGACGGCGCGAATGTCGATGCCCTCTTCGACGCCGCCCGTGCGCGCGCCAATGAGGGGCTCGTCGTAAAGGCACCAGACTCCATCTACACACCGGGGCGGCGCGGCAAATCGTGGCTCAAGTACAAGAAGGCGCTGGCCACTCTCGACTGCGTCGTGACCGCGGCGGAGTACGGACACGGCAAGCGGCGGGCGGTGCTCTCCGATGTGACCTTTGCGGTCCGCCGCGACAATGAGCTCGTCAACATCGGAAAAGCCTATTCGGGCCTCACCGACGCGGAGATCGAACGCTTGACCAAGCACTTTCAGGCCACGACGACGGCGCGTTATGGGCCTGTACATACCGTCGAGCCGGACACCGTCCTCGAGATCGCCTTCGACCGGATTCAGGAGTCGTCACGCCACGAGTCGGGGTACGCGCTTCGCTTCCCTCGTATTGCGAACATTCGCGACGACAAGACGGTCGAGCAGATCTCGACGATCGACGAAGTGCGGCGTATCTACGAAGGACAGTTGAAGCGCGAGCGTCAGGAATGAGATCCTTCGCGGTCCCGATGCAGACTTCACTGATCGCTGCTCCGCCGAAGGATCTCCTTCTCGACGACGGTTTCCGCTTCACGCACGGGCAGACGATTGCGCCGTTCACGATCCGCTATGAAACGTTCGGCGAGCTCAATGCCGGGAAGTCGAACGCCATCCTCGTCTGTCACGCGCTGTCCGCGAACGCTCACGTCGCTGGAAAGTACACCGATGCGGAAGATGAGAAGCCGGGTTGGTGGGATGGACTCATCGGGCATGGCAAGGGAATCGATCTCGACAAGTACTTCGTGATCTGCGCGAACATCCCCGGCTCATGCTACGGGACCACCGCGCCGTCGTCGACGGACCCGACGACCGGCAAGCCCTACGGCTCGCGCTATCCCTGGCCTGCCATCGAAGACATGGTGCATTCGCAGAAGATTCTTCTCGACCGGCTCGGCATTGCCCATCTGCACGCCATCGCCGGCGGTTCGCTCGGTGGTATGCAGGTGCTGATGTGGGCGGCCTTGTACCCCGGGTTCATGGATTCCATCATCACGATGGCCGCGGGTGCCGCGGTGCCGGTGCAGGGAATCGCCTGGCACATCATCGGCCGGAAGATGATCGAGAGCGACGCCCGCTTCAACGGCGGCGATTATTACGACCACCCCGAGCCGCTGCGAGGGTTGCAGGTGGCTCGGATGGTGGGGCATATGACCTACCTGTCCGCGCGGGCATTGCAGTCAAAATTCGGCCGGCGGCGCCGCGGCGCCACGCGCCAGTTCGAGATCGATTCATACTTCGAGTATCAGGGCCGGAAGTTTGCCGTGCAGTACGACGCCAACTCCTACATCCGGGTGCAGGCGGCGATGGATGAGATGGATCTGGAGGAGCAGCATGGCTCGCTGCAGGCGGCATTCGCGAAATGGCGCGGCCGGACGCTTCTCGTCTCCTTCGACACCGACTGGCTTTTCCCGGTCCCCGAGGTCGAACGAGTGGAAGACGCCATGGTCGCAAACGGTACGCCCGTGCGCCACGAGCGGATCGCATCTCCGAACGGCCACGATACCTTTCTGATCGACTACGACCTGATCACGCCGGCCGTAACCGATTTTCTCGCCTCCGTTTCACTTCCAGCCAGCCTCGAACTCCCTTAGCCGCCCCTCCAGTCTCCATTCGATGCGCGCCTTGGTATTGGCGGCAAGGAACGCAGCGCAGCGGTCGGAAGGCTTCGACGAGACCTTCTCGCCCGCGCATGCGCCCGCGAATCCTTCGTAGCCGTGACTGGCCCAGAGCGACTGCCCCTCGACGAAGGAGTATTCGAGGCTGTTGCGGGCAAGGCGCCTGAGCGTCGGGTAGTCGAGCCCCTGATCCTGTACTGCCTGCATGTACTGGTTCGTCATGTCGTCTCGCGAGACACCAGGATCATCGGTGGCGAGGGCAACGGGCACGCCCGCGGCGAGGTAGTCGTGCAGCGGATGCGCCTTACCGGAAACGCCGAGGATCACGTCGTTACTGGTGAGGCAGACCTCCACGGCGACGCCACGGCCGGCCATGGTCTTCAACAAACCGGCGGCATCGTCCTCGTAGGTCAGGTCGACGCCGTGACCAATGCGCTCGGCGCCGGCGATCATGACCGAGTCCCGGATGTGATGGCGCATCCCTTCGGGCTCCACGAATCCCGGCCATAACTCCCCCGCGTGCGTGGTGAGATGAATCTTCGGGTAGAGCTGATGGAAGAAGGCAAACATCTTCATCTGATCGTCGAAGTCGTGCATCGAGATGTAACTATCCTCGGGCATGACCGGATTGAGGCCGACGACGCGCGGATCGGCACTGGCGAGCTCATAGCCGACGACCATCTCCGCGAAAAGCTGCTGCAACGGCACTCCGCGATGCAGCTCGTACAGATAGCGTACGGTGGAGTCGCATCCCGGCTGGGCGTTCGGCGTGCCGCAGTGAAGGTCGCTTCTCACCCGCGCCTCGGCACCGTCGATGACAGCGCGGGCGGCGCTGATGATCGGAGGAACCTGCCCGCTCTGCATGATCGCCGCACGCATGTCGGCCAGACTTTCCCCAGGCTTGGTGAACTTCATCAGATCGCGCGCTCTGCCGAAGTCGGGGGCGAAGATCGTCTCCAGGTAGTCGACGTTTTCGCTGGCAAGGCGCCACACATCCTCGGTCAACATCTCGGGCACGTGCCCCTTCGAGACCGAGCTGAACTTGCCGAAAGTGTTGAAAAAGTGATCGTGCCCCGATTCCAGCACCGGCCGGAACTGGCGCATCGAGAGAGCGTCCTGCATCTGGCCATAGAGTGAAGAGTACGGGGCGAAAACCGTCGAAGCGGGAACGATCACCGCGGGGAGGGAAGGGTTGGCGGCGATCTGCTCCGGCGTTGGGCACTGCGTGATCGTCAGCTTTAACGAATCGACGCAGATCCCGTCGTTCGCTGCGTAGCGGAGGTAGGACTCAGCGTAAATGGAGCCGGAGAGATGATTGTGCAGGTCGCCCCCCTTCGGCATCGCTTGCAGGAACTGCCGCAGCATCGGGCCGTTGAGAGCGGGCTGCGCGAACGACGCCGTGGCGATGAGGAGCGAGATCGCGGCAAGGCAGCGCCACGTGCGCGAGGAGAAGCAATTCATGGATGGACCTCCGTCCCAGGAGTGTAGCGCGGAGGGTAGGCGCGTTAATAGGCGCTGTTAATCGGAGCTGAATGGCAAATGAAATGCGAACAGAACGCGATGCCATTAATCAGACTGAATACGCATCACAAAGAATGATGCTATTCATTCGCGGCATTCGGCCGCGCCGCGATCGGTGCCCGGTAGTCGCACTCCGGATTGTTGCAGTACTCGATGTGACCCTCGCGCTTGGTTTCCTTCTCCAGAAGGTATGGCGCCGCGCACTTCGGGCAGGGCCGCGGTACGGGGCGGTTATTCAATGCAAAATCACATTTCGGGTAGCGCGAGCAGGAGAAGAAGATCCCGCGCCGCGAGCGGCGCTCGACCAATTCGCCCTCTTTGCAATTCGGACAGGGCACGCCGGTCGGTTTCGGCGGAGATCCTTTGCCGCCGCCGATCTTGCGGATGGTCTTGCAATCGGGGTAGCCGGAGCAGGAGAAGAACGGGCCGTAGCGGCCGGACTTGAGCACCATCTCCTTGCCGCAATTCTCGCAGGGCGGCTGCGGCTCGGTGGGAATGTCGGCTTTGAGCAGCCGGGGATCCTTCGTGTTCTTGCAATCGGGATAGCCGGTGCAGGCATAGAACTGACCGAAGCGCGACCGTTTGAGCTGCATCGGCTTGCCGCATTTATCGCAGACGATTGACTCGCCCTCGGGTTGCTCGGCGACGTCGCCGCGCGCGGTCTCCTTGGTGTTCTTGCACTCGGGGTAGTTCGAACAGGCCAGGAACTCGCCGAAACGGCCGAACTTGATGGCCATCGGTGAGCCGCACTTCTCGCACACCTCGTCGGTCTCGACGCCGGTGCGCTTCACTTCCACCATCTCTTTGCCGGCGCGCGCGAGATCCTTGTTGAACTTCAGCGAGAAGTCCCTCATGGCCTCGTGCCACTCGACGCGACCCTCTTCGATCTCGTCGAGCTTTCCTTCCAGCTCGGCCGTGTAGCCCTCGTCGATGATGTCGCCGAAAGACTGTTTGAGGAGCTTTGTCACCAGCATGCCGAGCTGGGTCGGGAAGAACTTGCCGTCGGATTTGTAGGTGTAGTCACGGGTCTGAATCGTGGTCATGATCGAGCCGTACGTGGACGGACGACCGATACCGTTCTCTTCGAGCGCTTTCACCAGCGTTGCTTCCGTGTAGCGCGGCGGCGGCTGCGTGAAGTTCTGTCTGGTGTCGAGGTTCACGAGCGTCAACGGCTCGCCCTCGTTCATCGCAGGGAGGGCCTTGCTGTTGTCCGGTTTCTCGTCGTCGTCCTCAGCGCCTTCAACCGATGCATCCTGAAAGACAGCCAGGAATCCGGCGAACTTGAGCACTTCACCCGACGCGCGCAGTGTGTAAGCGCCGTTGCGGATATCGACGTCGGTCACATCGAACAACGCCGGCTTCATCTGCGAGGCGACGAAGCGGTCCCAGATCAGTTTGTAGAGGTTGTACTCCTCACGGGTGAGGTGATCCTTGATCGTCTCGGGGTCGTGTTCGAGTGACGTGGGGCGGACGGCCTCGTGGGCCTCCTGCGCCTGTGCAGCTTTCTTGACACGATAAACGTTCGGCTTTTCCGGTAGGATATCAGCGCCGTATTTCGTACTGATATATTGTCTCACCTCGGCGATGGCGTCGTCGCTGATCCGCACCGAGTCGGTACGCATATAGGTGATGAGGCCGACGTGGCCGAACGAGCCGAGCTCCTTGCCCTCGTACAGCTTCTGGGCGATCTGCATCGTCCGTTTCACCGGATACTTGAAGCGGTTGTACGCGGTGCGCTGCAGTGTCGAGGTAATGAAGGGCGCCGCCGCGCTCTGGCGCTTTTCTTTGCGGACGACCGTCTCGACCGCGTAACTTCCTGACTTAAGCGCCGTCTCGATGACGCGCGCCTGCTCCTCGTTCGTGACGTCCGCTTTCTTTCCGGCGACCTTCGTCAGCTTGGCGATGAACTGCGGAGGCAACCCTGCGGCCAGTTTCGCCGCGAACGTCCAGTACTCCTCGGGGAGGAACGCTTTGATCGCTTCTTCGCGGTCGACGATCATCTTCATCGCCACCGACTGCACGCGGCCCGCGGAGAGACCGCGCCGGACCTTGTCCCAGAGCAGGGGAGAGAGTTTGTAGCCGACCAGGCGGTCGAGAACGCGGCGGGCCTGCTGCGCGTTCACCTTATTCATATCGATCTCGCCCGGCTGGTCGATGGCCTTTCGGACGGCGTTTTTCGTGATCTCGTGAAAAAGGATGCGGCGGACTTTGGTGGCGTCGGTGCCGAGGAGCTTCATCACGTGCCAGCCGATTGCTTCCCCTTCGCGATCAGGGTCAGAGGCGATGTAGACGATGCTGGCTTTTTTCGCGGCAGCGCGGAGCTCGCTGACGACCTTCTCTTTCCCTTCGAGCACTTCGTAGGTCGGTTCGAAGGTTTCCTCGTCGACGCCGAGGTCGCTCTTCGGCAGATCGCGGACGTGTCCGACGGATGCCTTGACGATGTAGTCGCTGCCGATGAATTTGTTGATCGTCTTCGCTTTCGCGGGAGACTCGACGATGACGAGGTTTTTGGCCATTGCGGAACGCCCCAAACTTCCACGCCGACGCCGGAATTCCTCGCGCGCGCATCATGCGCGCGCGTACGAAGGCGGCGGAATGATCTGAGCGGGGGACGATAACACCGCGCCGCGAGAAGGCCAAAATAACTACGGGTTGTAGACTTTGGCCTGGGGTTCAGCGCAGCTGTTTTGATCGAACGAAGGCGAACCTTGCGCAACCAGCGCAGCCGGCCGTGCCGGCCTACGCTTCTTCCTCGTCGTCTTCCCCGCCGCCGGCAGCCTTGTATTTTTTCGTCTTGTTGTAGAGCGTTTTGTACGAGATTCCGAGGATCTCCGCGGTCTTGCGGCGATCGCCGTCGGTCATCGTGAGCGTTTCCTCGATCACGATCCGCTCCACCTCTTCCATCGGCTGTCCCAGGGGAATGGTGACGCCATTCTTCACGCGCCGCTTCCGTGCGCTGAGGAGCTTGTCCGGCAGGCATTCGACCGTCAGGCTGCTGCCTCGGGCCATGATGAAGGCGCGGTTGATCACGTTGCGCAGCTCGCGCACGTTGCCGGGCCACTCGTACTGCTGCAAGGCCTCGATGAAATCAGCCTCGATGTTTTCCACCTTCTTTTCCTCGGTTTCGTTCAGCTTCTGGAGGAAAAAGTGCGAGAAAAGCGGGATGTCTTCGAGCCGCTCGCGCAGCGGCGGTACTTCGATCGGGAAGACGTTGAGCCGATAGTAGAGATCCTCGCGCATCTTGCCGTCGACGATGGCCTTCTGCGGATCGCGGTTGGACGCAGCGATGACACGGGCCTCGATGTAGATCTCCTCATTTCCGCCGACGCGCCGGAACTTCCCTTCTTCGAGCACCCGAAGGAGCTTGACCTGCAGCTCGATCGGCATTTCCGTGATCTCGTCGAGGAAGACGGTGCCACCCTTGGCCACCTCGAAGTAGCCCTCACGCCGTTTGATGGCGTTGGTGAAGGCTCCCTTCTCGTGACCGAAGATCTCCGACTCGATGAGCGTCGGCGAAATCGCGCCGCAGTTGAAGGCGATGAACGGCTTCGTCCGGCGCCGGGAGAGGGAGTGGATCGTGTTGGCGACGACTTCCTTGCCGGAGCCCGACTCTCCGACGATGAAGACATTCGCGTCCGTATTCGCGACCATCTCGATCTCTTCGAAGAGCTTCTGCATCCGGAGGGACTTGCCGACGAGATGGCCGAGCGCGCCCATCTTCTGCAACTGACGACGAAGCTCGAGGATCTCCTGCTTCATCATCTGCTTGTCTTCGACTGACTTCAGGATGACCTGCAGCCGCGGGAGGTCGACGGGCTTGGTAACGTAGTCTTCCGCGCCGACCTTGAGCGCTTTGACGGCGGAGTCGACCGTGGCGTGGCCGGTGAGGATCACGACCGAGACATCGGGGTACGTCTCTTTGATGCGGTGCAACAGATCGAGACCCGAGCCGTCGGGAAGCTTGAGATCGACGATGGCCACGTCAGGCACCATTTTGGAAACAGAGCTCCAACCGGCCTTAACCGTGTCGGCGACTTCTGCCTCGTAACCCCACTCCTCGACCACGTCGGCCATGCCGGCGCTGGTGGCGCGGTCATCGTCGACGATCAACACTTTCTTCATTTATTCACCTGGAAATGAGAGCCTGAGAGTGACCTTATCACGATCCTCCACTGCGTTCAGCCCACCGCCGTATGTCTCGGCGATGAGCCGCGCCGCGGCCAGCGAAAGGTCCGCGTTACCGAGCGCGTCCGTGTGGTAAAACTTGAAAACCTTCGTCAACTCGAAGTCTTCCACGGCGTGACGTCCAGTGACCGAGATCGTGAAACATCCGGGGGCTCTCTCAAATGTAGCCCGCCGGCCGTCGCTGATCAGCACATGCGACGCACCGTCAAAAAACATCTTGAGCGCCTGACGAATTCTGGACTCATGACCATGAACCTTGAATGAACCCTCGATTGGGTCGATCTCGAAACCCGCGCGGCCAGCCGCCTCGGAGCAAAGCGGGCCAAGATCGATGTCCTGCGGCTCCCCGTCGTCCTTCGGCGGCGTGGAAAGGATGAAGAACGTATCGAAGATCTGGGCCATCCGACGCAGTTCCTGCTCGATCGACTTGGCGTAGGCGTTGACCTTCTCGTCCTCGCCTCCGGCGAGTTTCGAAACGCGCATGCGCAGCAGCTCGAGGTTGAGCACAGCGACGTTCAGCGGCGTCTTGAGATCGTGCGCCGTGTCGCTGCTGCGGCGAAAGGCCGTCTGCGCGAAGTGTTCGAGCCAGCGCTCCATCATGATCATACTCGAGCCGGACGGAAGAATAGCTCAGGGTCCTGCAAGGTCGGGGCCGCTACTGTTGTCAGCGCCTGATGGAAGAGCGTCTCGCTATTCGCCCAGACGCCGATCTGAATCCACGTCGCGATGGCGCAGGCAATCAACACGGCGGCCGTCGCCACGATGAGAGGGCTCTTCAGCTCAGGATGCGGCTGGACGAGATCGGCCACGCCCCAGACCACGGCGATGAAGATGCCGATCAGCGGCAGGTAGGTGTAACGGTCGGCAGAACCCTGACCGCCGACCTGGATCAGACCGATCACCGGAATCAACATCCCGACGTACCAGAGCCAGGCAGTCAGGAGATAAGGCTGCCTGCCGCGCCGCCACCAGGCAAAACATGTGATTGCCATCAGAAGGCCGGCCACGATCAGCACCCGGATGAGGGATGGTGCGGTGTTGTAGGGATGGAACACGGTCAGCCGGGTAGGCCAGAAGGTCTTCAGCAGATAGAGGGCATACGACAGAACGGCATTTTCGATGCGCAAGCTGAGCGGAACCTCTTCCAGCGTTCGCAGGGCGGTGCCGCGCTGCGCGAGGTACGCGACGATCGACGCCACGGCACTAAGCACGAACAGGGGAATCTTCTCGACTATACGAGTCCGGAGCTCCGCCAGGTTACGAAGTCTCTTCAGAGGCCAGTAATCGAGAAGAAGCAGGACGAAGGGGAGCGTCACCAGCATCTGCTTTGACAGAAGTCCGAGCGTGAACGCGACCAGAACCCAGATGTATTTGCGGATGGACCATTGCCGGACCAGCGATGCATAGATCAACAGGCAGATCGTTCCGAAAAGCGCGCACAGCACATCTTTCCGCTCCGCGATCCACGCCACCGATTGCACGTGCAGCGGGTGGAGGGCAAAGAGCGCTGCTACCGTGGCGCTGCGAGCGACGGCTCCGGTCATCCGCGCCAATGCAAGGAAAAGCATCACTGTTGAGGCGATGTGAATCAGGACGGAGACGATGTGCTGCGGGCCTGGAGAGACGCCGAACAACGACACGTCGAGCATGTGAGACATCCATGTCAGCGGATGCCAGTTTGATGAGTGCACGCCCGAGAATGCCCAGCGAATACCGTCGAACGTCAGTCCGCGGCGCACGACGGCGTTTTGATACACGTACTCGTTGTCGTCATAGGTCACGAAGCCGAACGTGCCGACGCGCCAGTAGACGATGAGGGTGGAGAGGGAAAGCGCCGCCGCCAGCCAGGCCGTGGAGCCCGCTTTCGCCGGCGAAAGGGTTGATGCGGCCTTTCGAGGTGGGCGATCCGGCCGCTGTTTCCGGGTCATCGCCGAGCAGCTTACATGCCGCGGCGGAGGTCAATCATGGCGATCGACTCCTCGAGTCGCGCTTCCGCGAGGTTGAAGTTGGGATCGTGCGAGGAGAGATACAGCAGCTCCTTCTCGGCGGCGATCCGTTCCGCTTCGGCGGCCGCCGGATCGATCTCCGATGCCAGCACGCCGCGCTCGGCAAGGACGATGACGCGGTCGGGCAGCACTTCGGCGAAGCCCCACGACAGCACCATCCGATGCACCTCGCCGCCGCTGCGGTAGTGCATCTGGCCGATCTTCAGCGTGGTCAGGAGCGGGGTGTGGCCGGGAAGCACACCGATCTCGCCGTCGCTCGCGGGCAGCACGACCTCATCGACTTCGGTGTCGATGATTTTCCGTTCGCGCGTGACGACGGTGAGGTTGATCTTCGTCGGAAGAGCGTCGGCCATCCGGTTTCCTTACGCCGCCTCTTTCTTCATCTGCTCGGCGCGCTCGAGCACCTGCTCGATCGTTCCCATGAGCAGGAAGGCCTGCTCGGGGATGTCGTCATGTTTCCCTTCGACGATCTCGCGGAAGCCTTTGATGGTGTCGGCGATCTTGACGTACTGGCCCTTGATGCCTGTGAATTGCTCGGCAACGTGGAAGGGCTGTGAGAGGAAGCGCTGAATCTTGCGGGCGCGGTTGACGATGACGCGATCTTCTTCCGACAGCTCGTCGATGCCCATGATGGCGATGATGTCCTGCAGATCCTTGTACTTCTGAAGCACGGCCTGCACGTCGCGAGCGGTCTTGTAGTGCTCGTCGCCGAGGATGCGCGGATCGAGAATCTTGGATGTGGATGCCAGCGGATCGACGGCGGGGTAAATGCCGAGCTCCGCGATCTGGCGCGAGAGAACAGACGTCGCGTCGAGATGGGCGAAGGCGGTGGCCGGCGCGGGATCGGTGAGATCGTCCGCGGGAACGTAGATGGCCTGCACCGACGTGATCGAGCCGCGTTTGGTCGAGGTGATGCGCTCCTGCAGCTCGCCCATTTCGGTGGCCAGGTTGGGCTGGTAGCCGACGGCGCTGGGCATGCGGCCGAGAAGCGCCGACACTTCGGATCCAGCCTGCGTGAAGCGGAAGATGTTGTCGATGAACAGCAGCACGTCCTGCCCCTCGGCGTCGCGGAAGTGCTCGGCGACGGTCAGCCCGGTCAGGCCGACGCGAAGGCGCGCACCCGGCGGCTCGGTCATCTGGCCGTAAATCAGCGCCGCTTTCGACTTCGACGGGTCGCCGGGGACGATGACGCCGGTCTCGGCGAATTCGAGCCAGAGGTCGTTCCCTTCGCGCGTCCGCTCGCCGACGCCGGCGAAGACGGAGAAGCCGCCGTGCTCCTTGGCGACGTTGTTGATCAACTCCATGATCAGAACGGTCTTGCCGACGCCGGCGCCGCCGAACAGGCCGGTCTTACCGCCCTTGGTGTACGGCTCGAGCAGGTCGATGACCTTGATGCCGGTCTCGAACATCTCGATGTTGGTCGACTGCTCGTCGAACCGCGGCGGCTGCCGATGGATGGAGAGCGTCGTCTCTGCGTTGACTGGCCCTTTGTTGTCGACCGGCTCGCCGAGGACGTTGAGAATGCGGCCGAGGGTCTCGCGTCCGACCGGGACCATGATCGGGCCGCCGGTATCGATGGCCTTCATGCCGCGGACCATGCCGTCGGTCGGCTTCATGGCGATGCAGCGGACCTGGTTCTCGCCGATGTGGTTGGCCACCTCGGCGACGACGTCGATGGGCACTTTCCCGAGCTCGCCGTTGTCGACGATGCGGATGGCGTTGTAGATGGCCGGGAGGTGGCCCTCTTCGAATTCGATGTCGAGTGCCGGTCCGATGACCTGGATCACTTTACCGGTGCGCTGGGTGCTGGTTTCCTGGTTTGCCATTTCTTCTCCGTTGTCTACTGCGCCGCGGAGGCGCCCGAGACAATCTCGATGATTTCTTTGGTGATGGCCGCCTGGCGGATGCGGTTGTAGGTCAGCGTCAGGTGATCGATCATGTCCGACGCGTTCTTCGTGGCCGCTTCCATCGCCGTCATCCGCGCTCCCTGCTCGGCGGCCGCCGACTCCAGGAGAACGCGGTAAAGCTGAAACTCGATGTGCTTCGGCAGGAGGTCCGAAAGGATCTGCTCCGGTCCGGGCTCGTACAGGTAATCAATGGCCGGGCGCTCGGGGTCGGCGTCGAACTCGCGCGTGATCGGAAGGAGCCTCTCGGCGCGGACGTGCTGCGCGATGAGGGTCTTGAATTCGTTGTAGACGACGTAAACGCCGTCGATCTTTTCGTCGACGAAGTCTTTGATCAGGCTGTCGGCGATCTCTCGCGCCACTTCGATCGACAGCGCCTGGGCCACCATGACACTGCGGCGGATGGGAATGGTGCGACGCCGGAAAAAGTCGCCAGCTCTCCGGCCGATCGTCAGGAGCTCGACGCCCTGAAAGTCGCTGGTGCGAATGAAGTTCTGGGCGGCGCGGATGACGTTGGCATTGAACGCGCCGCACAGGCCGCGATCGGCCGTGACCACGATGACCACGACGTTGCGCTCCGGCTCGCGGACCTGCAGCAGCGGATGGGCGCTGATGTCGACGCGCGTGGCTACCGAGGCCAGCACCTGGCGCAGGCCGCCCGCGTACGGGCGCGCGGCGTACATCCGCTCCTGCGCGCGGCGGAGCTTGGCCGTGGCCACCATCTTCATGGCCCTGGTGATCTGCTGCGTGTTCTTGACGCTGCGGATCCGGCGCCGGATATCGATCGTGCTGGGCATGAGTGGTTACGCCGCCAGGGCGTCGGCGTTGTCTTTGACGTACTGCGCTTTGAATTCGGTGATGGCGGAGCTGAGCGCCCCTTCGAGCTCGGCATCGAACTTCGAGGCGGTCTCGAGGCGGTCGATGACGTCCTGCTTTTCATCGCTCAGGTACTGGTGCAGCGCGGTCTCGAACGGCAGGACGGCGCTGACGGCAAGGTTGTCGAGATAGCCTTTGACGCCGGCGTAGACCGAGGCGGTCTGAAGACCGATACGCATCGGCCGGTACTGACCCTGTTTGAGGATCTCGACCAGACGGCGGCCGCGATTGAGCTGGTCCTGCGTGAATTTGTCGAGGTCGGAACCGAACTGGGCGAACGCGGCCAGCTCGCGGTACTGCGCGAGCGAGAGGCGCAGCGTGCCGGAGATCGTCCGCATCGACCGCACCTGCGCCGAGCCGCCTACGCGGGAGACCGAGATGCCGACGTTGATGGCCGGGCGGACGCCGGAGTGAAAGAGGTCCGTCTCCAGAAAGATCTGGCCGTCAGTGATGGAGATGACGTTGGTCGGGATGTAGGCGGAGACGTCGCCGGCCTGTGTCTCGATGATCGGCAGCGCCGTGAGCGAACCGCCGCCCTTCTCATCGGCCATCTTCGATGCGCGCTCCAGAAGCCGCGAGTGAAGATAGAAGACGTCGCCGGGATAGGCCTCGCGGCCGGGTGGACGGCGAAGCAGCAGCGAGATCTCGCGATACGCCGCGGCGTGCTTGGAGAGATCGTCGTAGATGATCAGGGCGTGCTGCCCGTTGTAGAGGAAGTACTCGGCCATGGCGCATCCGCCGTACGGCGCGAGATACTGCATCGGCGCCGGGTCCGAGGCGGAGGCGTTGACGACGATGGTGAAGTCCATCGCTCCGTTCTCTTCGAGCGTCCGCACGACCTGGGCCACGGTCGATTTCTTCTGACCGATGGCCACGTAGACGCAGATGACGTCCTTCCCTTTCTGGTTGATGATCGTGTCGATGGCGACGGCTGTCTTGCCGGTCTGGCGGTCGCCGATGATGAGCTCGCGCTGGCCGCGGCCGATCGGGATCATGGCGTCGACCGCTTTGAGGCCGGTCTGCAGCGGCTCTTTGACCGGCTTGCGGTCGACGACGCCGGGAGCGAGGCGCTCGATCGGGTAGAACTCGGTGGTGTTGATCGGTCCTTTGCCGTCGATGGGGATGCCGAGCGGATTGACGACGCGGCCGACCAGAGCCGGGCCGACAGGGACTGACATGATCTTGCCGGTGCGCTTGACCTCGTCGCCTTCCTTGATGGCCGAGGCCTCGCCGAGAAGCACGACGCCGACGTTGTCTTCCTCGAGATTGAGGGCCAGGCCGGCAATGTCATGCGGGAACTGCACGAGCTCGCCGGCCATGACGCGATCGAGGCCATAGACACGGGCGATCCCGTCTCCGACGGAGACGACTGTGCCGATTTCAGAGACGTCGACGCCGCGGCCGATTCCGCTTAATTGCTGCCGAATAATCTCTGTGATTTCTTCTGCTCTCAAATCTACAGCCATAAAGTCTCCCGAAAATAGATCACGCTAAGGACTCGCGGAACTTCTCGATCTTGCCGGACACGGAAGCGTCGTAGACCTCGCTGCCGATCTTTGCCACAAACCCGCCGATCAGCGAGGCATCGACCGTGATGTCGACGTCGACGTTCGCTCCCACCTTGCGCTCGAGCATGGCCCGCAGATCCGCTTCTTCTTTCGATGACAGCTTGCTGGCCGAGCGCACGTCGGCGGCAACCGTGCCGGTGGCCTCACGAATCATCGTTGCCAGTCCGGCGACGATGTCACTGAGGTTGTTGATACGGCGGTTGCGAATGAGCACGTCGAGCAGCCGCACGGCGAGGTCGGACAGGCCGAGCCGTTTGGCGATCGCGCCGGTTACTTTGTTCTTCGAATCAAAGTCGATGCCGGGGTTGGCGTACATCTGCTGGAGGTCGGTCGACGACTTGCGCACCTGCTCGAATGCGTTCAGATCGTCCCTGAGCAGGGCTGCTTTTTCCGGCGACTGGGCAACTTCCATCGCGGCGCGGGCGTAGGGTCTGGCGAAACGGCGGATCATGACCGCGCCTCCGCCACTTCGCGGACGCTCTCGTCGAAGAGCCGTTCGCGGTCTTTGTCCGTGACCTTCTCGCGCAGAATCTGCTCGGCGCGCTGCGTGGCAAGCTCGCCGGCGTATTCAGTCAGCTCGTGCCGAGCGTGCTTGAGACGGTTGTCGACTTCGTTGCGTGCCGACTGCAGGATTTTCTGGGCTTCTGCTTCCGCGGCCGCGATGAGCTCCCGCTTCTGCTTTTCGCCTTCCGCCTGCGCGCGCTCGTGAATGGCGCGGACGTCGATCTCGATCTGGGTGAGCCGGGCCTGGATGTCGGCCGCGAGCTGGTCGGCTTTGACGCGCCGGGCCCGGGCCTCATCGGAATCTGTCTGAATCTGAACGCGGCGGTCGCCGAGGGCTTTCTTGATCGGTCCGCCGAGAAACCAGCCGAGCACGCCGAGGAAAAGAAGCATGTTGGCGAGCTTCAGAAGCCAGCCGGGGATGCCGAAGTAGGTCTTCGGTGCCTCGAGCTCGCCGCCGTGCGCCTCGTTCGGATGCACCTGTTCGTGCGCTTCTTTTTCCATGCCTTGGGCAACGTTGTTCGCGTCGTTGGTGTGATTCTTCGCGAAGACGGCCGCGGGAACGAGCAGGAGAAAAAGGACGAGGAGTGCGCGGCGCATCAGACTGCCCTCCCCAGAATTCGCTCGGCAGCCAGGTGCGCCAGCGCTTCGGATTCGGTGACGATCTTCGCCCGCGCTTCGGCAACGTCGGCTTTGAGCTGCTCGTCGGCCTCGCTGACGATGCTCCCGGCATCGTTGTGTGTCTTCTCGACGATGGAGGCGCGATAGGCCGCGGCTTCTTTGCGGAAGCGGTCGCGCACGTCGGCGGCGGCATGCCGGGCGACGTGAAGCTTCTCTTCCATCTGCGTGGTCGCTTCGTTGAAGCGCGCCATCGATTGTTCGTAGGCCTCGTTCGCCGAGCGCACTTCGTGCTCGCGGGCTTCGATCACCTGATTGATCGGCCGGAGAAAGAACTTGCTGACGACCAGGTAGTTCAGGATAAAAATCACCATGATCACGAGCAGAGAGTAATCGGGCGTCAAATTGATTTGCATAGACTGTTTGGAGCCGGAAAACAGGGCGCGCAGAGCCGACGCCCAACCCCGAGGCGGCGGTTGTATACCACAAGGGAAAGAACGTTGTCACCTCACCGGTTGTGCGTGGCGTGCCCGAAAAAACGCGCGACGAAACATATACGAGCATCCTCGATCGCGCGGACGATTTCTTTCGTTCCGTCGCCGCGGCCCAGCCGGAGAACCTGCAATGCGGTAAGGGCTGTTCGCTCTGCTGCTACGGTCTGTTCGAGATCGGTTCGGGCGATGTTCCGATCATCGCCGAGGGCCTGGAAAAAATGCATCCGGCGCGGCGAAGGATGATCGTCCGGCGGGCCCAGGAGATTCTGACGAGCTCAAACCATCCTGATCTTCGCGAGTGCCCGCCGGCGGAGAAGGAATCGTTCTTCGAGCGCACCAAGGCTACCCCCTGTCCGAATCTGAACGAGCGCGGCGAGTGTCTGATTTACGAGCATCGTCCCCTGGTCTGCCGGACATTCGGCCTTCCGCTGCGCGACGCCGAGGAATACATCGGCGACATCTGCGAGCTGAATTTTCGCGATGCAGAACAGCCCGAACGGGAAGCGGCCGCGTGGGACCTTCAGTGGGAAGACGCGCTCGGTGCGGAAGACGAATACACGATACCCGAGGCGATCGTGATCGTGGCCAGGATGCGGGGGTGGCTCCCGAATTGATCCTGAGGGCGGAGCGGTGAAGGATCTTACCGTCCCGCCGACTCGATCAGGATGATGTCCGCGATGTCGCGGTACTTGCCGGCGAAGTGATGTCCGCCCGGTTCGGCGATGACTTTGAATGCCTTCCGGTCGAGAACGTGGCAGAGCGAGTTTTTTTCTTTTGCTCCGAAGATGCAGAGGACGTTCTGGCCGCGCAGTTTTTCCATCTCCGGCTTGACCGCGTACTCGGGCTCTTTGTGCGTGTATGCGGCCGGGCTCCAGGCAGGTGAATATTTGAAGTTGATCATCGGCTCAAGACCCAGGAGCGCGATGAGCTGCGTCGACGCGCGCAGATCGCTCGGTAGGCGGCTGGCCATGAAGGGTAGTACGTCGGCACCTCGCGAATAGCCGATCAGCATCACCTTGCTCTTGTGCCACTGAATCGCGTAGTAGCGGATGACGCGTTCCAGGGCGCACGCCGACTCGTCCGGCGTGCGGCGCTTGCGGTAATAGTCGGAGGCGATGAAGCCGACGATGGGGATGCCGGCGGCGCGCAGGCGGTCGGTGATTTTCTGATCGATGCGCCGCCAGCCGCCGTCACCGGTGATCATGACGGCGAATCGATCGCTCGGCACCTTCGCGCCGAGGGTGACGACGGGAATGCCGGTGATGTCCGCGCGCGCCGAGCAGCGCTCGTCAGGGACGGCGGCGTGCGCGGCGCCGGCAGTGGCGAAGAGCAGGAGTACCAGCAGCAGCCGCTTCACTTGAGGTGCTCGGTGATGATCTGCCCGAGTTTGCCGTAGCCGCCATCGAAGTGGTGAGATCCCTTTAGGGTGACGATCTCGATGTTCGGGCGTCCGGTGAGCTCGCGGCAGAGGGAGTCGGGATCATCCTGGCCTGAAAGGCAGAGGATGCGTTGTGAGCCGAGTTTGTCGACCTCGGGTTTCACGGGTGTGCCCGCCGAGGAGTTGTGCATCCAGTCGGCGACATGAAACTCGAACTCGACCTTCGAGCTCGGACTGAGAAGCACCAGCATGCGGACCTTTGCCTGTGTGTCGGCCGGAAGCCGGCTGACCATTGCCGGCAGCACGTCGGCGCCTCGTGAGTAGCCGACCAGCAACGCCCGTGATTTGTGCCACCCGCCGAGGTAGCGGTTGATGATCGTGGCGAGATCGTGCGATGCCTCTTCCGGCGTCCGCTTCTTCCAGAAGTATTGCAGGGCGTTCAGGCCGACGACAGGCATCCCCTCCGAGCCCAGAACCTTGGAGATTTCGCGGTCGATGGCTGCCCACCCGCCGTCTCCGGAAACGAAGACGACGAGCGTATCCGACGTCCCCTGAGTGGACGGCACTTCCACGAGAGGTAACGCCGGCGTTGCGGCGAACGCAGCGCTGGCAGAAAAAAGCAGGAGGAGGATTGCGTACTTCATTCGGACCGGGCTGAGGAACAGCGTCGCACGTCGGCGTATTCGAAAGCGAGGAGTCTGCGCGGCAGAACGATGAAAAAGAAGATGCTGGCCGAGCAATGGACAGGGGCCATGCCGGCCTAATCGAGGAGCTGGATTCCTCCTGTGACCGGCTTCGACGCGGCGGCGGACGGGGCGCCGGCGTCGATGACGTGGGAGAGGAAAAGATCCGTGTCGGGTTTCTCGTCGGGAGTGAAGCCGATGACGAGGTAGCGCTGCGGCTGGGGTAGATACTTGTATGCGTGGCCCCAGGGGTCGTGCAGGAGAGACGGCGAGATGTAGACGGGTGTGAGGTCGGAGAGCCGCGGCGGCAGATGGCCGTTGACGAGGCTGTAGGCTTCGACCGCTTCGCCGATCTGTTCGATGCGCTCGATGGAGATTGCCTTGCGCGTTTCCGCGACGGACGACGCGCGCTGTGCGGGGCCGAGCGGATAAAGCGAGTTGAGCGGATTGCGGAAGGACGTGGCCAGCGAAAGGATGGCCAGCAGCGCCAGCACGGCCACTAGCGGCAATGGAACCGGCGTCTCGGCAACCTCGCTCTCGTCGAGTGGTGTCACCTGCGCCAGTACTGCCGCGGCGGCGCTGCCGCGCACCTCCTCGATGAGGTCGCGCGTGAGCAGCTCGTACAGCGCCTTGGCCGTGTCGAACTCCGAAAACTTCGATAACTCCAGGACGTCGCGCACGCTCATCGTGCCGTCGACCATGTCGTAGATGGCCTTCTCCTCGCGCGAGATGCGGATCCTGTCGCCGGCGATCTGTTTGCGGCGACGCATCGGTGTGGCGTCGTAGTCGAAGTCGACCTCGTCCGCATCCTCGGCACCGACGACGACGATCTCCTGGTCCGTCAGCTTCTTGCGGAAGACCATGTCGTAGGAGCGGATGCGCTTCTCGATGATCGGCCATTCGTCGATCATCCGCGCCCCTTCCATCAGGATCGATTCGGCGCTGACCGGGACAACATAGTCGCGGTCGTATTCGATCGTCGTTTCCTGTGAGAAGTGGTAATCGCCATCCTTCCAGCGGAAGAGACGGAAGACGATCTGCATGATCTGGAGCTGGATGGCCTGCTTGAGGGAGTCGACCGAGATGATTCCGTAGTGGACGAGGATGAAACCGAGGCGCTGCAGCGTCTCTTTCTGGATCTCGAGAGCGCGGTTGAGCTGGTCCTGAGTCAGCAGCTCTCCGCGGATGAGCACATGTCCGAGGCGGTTCTCGAGGCGATGGCTCAACGAATCGGCGCCGACGACTTTGCCGTCGAGAAACGTCACGGTCACGGTGTCGTCCTTGGCGCGCAGCGTCAGCACGCCGGTCTTCCGCTGCAGCCCGATGAGCTGGAAGATATCCGCCAGGCTGAAGTCTTTGAGGGTTCCTTCGAGAGCCATGGTCTACACCGCGGTTACCCGCCGCCGATAGATCGGCAGCGTCATGAGAAGCCAGAGGATGAGAGCGAGAACGATCGCCACGATACGGACGATGGTCTTGGCCACCTCTCCCGGCGCCAGCACCGGAGCCAGACGGCCGGAGAGAATGGCCAGAGAGACGAAGAAGACGAAGACGAAGGCGCCGATGGTGCCGGCCACGGTGCGTCCTTCGATGAGCTGCGCCGAGCCGGGGAGGAAGCTGGCCAGCCAGCGATTGCGCGTCAGCACTCCGCCGAGATGCTCGCTGACCTCTTCCAGCTTGGCGCGCTTCGTGGCCATCGAGACGCCGTCACGTTTCAGGTAGATGTGGATGCACTGCGTGCAGAACGTGGTGCTTTCGTGCGCAGATTTGCAGCGGGGGCAGAACGTCCGGCCGCACTTGATGCATTGGCCGGCGAAGCCCGCTCTGCGACGCTTGAGAAAGACGAGCGGTGCCAGGAGCAGGGTGAGAATTGCTCCGAGCGTGAGCGGATTGCGCACGCTCTCGGTAGGATCGAACCAGGCATAGTTGCCGAAGAGCGAGCGGGCCACGCCGCGCCTGGCGATGCTCGATGACACGGCCCACGCCTGCGGAATCGTCGGGTGATAGAGAACGACTTTCTGCGCCGGCGGCTCGGAGTTGAGGCGTTCGGTATAGGAGCGATCGATCTTCTTTGCCTGATCTAGCTTCTGCGCCTGCTGGTCGAACTTGTACAGCTCGCCGAGCGCGATGGAGTCGTCGTAGAAGGCGATGGCCAGCCGGGGATCGAGTGTCTCGGCCTTGTTGTACTCCGTCACCGCCGTGGCGAAGTCGTTGTTGAAGAAGTGGAGATTTCCGAGATTCACGTGGGCGCCGGCGCTGTCGTGCAGATCGGCCGAGCGCCGGTAGTGAAGGTTGGCCTGTTGCTCGTCGCCATCCTGCAGGTAGAGGTTCCCGATCAGGAGGTGGAGCACGGCGTCATCAGGGACGATGTTGACCAACTCCTGCATGCGGCGGAGGGCGTCGGGCTGATAACTGCGCTCTTCACTGGCGATGGCGGATATCACGACCGGGCTGTCGACACCTGCGATCCAGTGCGACGCCAGATCGAGCGCGAGCGGCGCGGCGGCGATCAGCAACGACAGAAAAACGATCAGGATCCGTTCAACCGGCTTCGCGTAGCTGAAGAAGATGATGAACCAGTAGAAGATGAGCCAGCCCGGTCCCAGCCAGAGAAAGATCGGCAGAAAAAGAAGAGCAAACGCCAGAACGGAGACCGACCCGCCGTGCATCCTTCCACCGAGAATCTCGCGGAAGTCATGGGACATTGCGCGGCCGTAACGGACGAGGAGGGAGATGGCGAAGATTGCCGCGGTCAGCGCGAGGGCCAGCAGAAGGGTGATCAGAAAATCTGCTCGTCCCAGGAGGCGCGAGCGATAGTCGCGAAGGATGTTGGCGAAGCCTCGGAACGACGCTGTCAGCGCCGCGCCCCAGTTCTTCGAGTCGGCCGCGGTATCCGCTCCGATGAACGCAACCGCCGGCGAGATGGGGTCGAGCGCGTCGGCCGCGCGGGCGGCCCAGTCGGCGGCCGGCTTCACTCCCTGCCTTGCGGCCTGGCGCGACAGCGATGCGGCCGATACCGCGTAAAGGGGGTATGTCTTGATGCCGTATGCTCTGCCGGTTTCGGTGAGCTCGCTGGTCTTCTTGGCTGCCGCGTCGAGATTGCCCGCATCCGCGGCTGACGTTGCCTGAGGCCAGATGTCGCGGGGCGCAAGCTCCTCCGCGCGTGCCATGCGCGACACCAGGCACGCCCACACGGCGAGAAGCGGGAGCAGGCGGGATTTCATGTAATGTTTTTCGTTCGCTGGACGAACGCGAGCTTCAATTCTCCCAGATGCGTCGATAGGAAATCGTCTTCGTCCGGCGTCAGATTACCCGCGGTTTTGTCTTTGAGCATCGTCAGGATCTCGATCATCTGACGCGCGGCACCGACGTCGATCTTCGGTTTCTGGCCGTACGGATCGCGCAACATGCCCAGCGAGACGTACGCCTGGGCGATGAGCGGCTCGATGAAGTCGGCCAGCGGAGTGCCGGGATTCTGCGCTTTGTCGGCGATCGACTTGTTCCGCCGGTCCTCGGGAGGCGGCTCGGGACTGGCGCTCTGCCGCCTCTCCGCCGGCTTCGCCTCCGCTGTCACGGCCGGCTGTTCGGTCGTTTTTTCGGCTGGTTTCGCGGCGAAGGGATCGCCCGGCTTGATCTCCTGCCGGAATTCTTCGCGGATCTCCCCCTCGGCGGTGAAGATTCGTTTATCGGTTACTTTGATCTCGGATTTTGGTTTGTCAGACATCGTGATCTCAGTACTTTTAAGTGCTTCCGGGGACCGGAAACGATATAGCAAGTGCGCGCTTGCGCGCTACCGCCGCTACAATCCGCGCCCTCGCCGATGCGCATCTTCCAGATCCTCGAATTCAACCAGTTCAACACCGGATCGGTGCACCAGATGTTTCAGGCGGCAGCCGGTCTGCGCGAGCGTGGGCATGAAGTCACGATCGTCAGCCGTCCCGACGATGTGATGGAAGAGAAGGCGCGCGCGGCGGGCGTGGCGTTCGCCGGCCTGCCGATGCGCAGCGGGTTCGACGTCATCAGCGCCTGGAAGCTGGGGCGCCTTTTTCGGGAGATGAAGCCGGACGTCGTCCACGTGCACAAGGGAGTGGCCCATTCGCTGGCGCTGGCCGCTACGTTCCTGCAACCCGTTGGCGCGTTCGTCGTCAACCGCGGCGTCTCCTTTCCGCTCGATTTCTGGAACCGCATCAAGTACCGCACGCGCCGCGTCGATCGCGTCGTTACCGTCTGCGAACAGATCAAGCACGTGATCGTCGACAGCGGCGGCCTGCCGGCAGAGAAAGTCGAAGTCGTCTACGCCGGGACCGACGTCACACTCTTCGATCCGGGGAAATGGGACGCCAGAACGTTCCGGAGCGAAAAAGGGATCGCCGGTGACGCCTTTCTGGTCGCCCAGGTCGGTGTACGGGAGTGGAAAGGGTGGAGAGAGCTGATCGACGCCGTCGCCGCCATCCTTCCGGCGCATCCGCATGTGCATCTCGCGCTGATCGGCTGCCGCGATGAGAGCGAGCGCGGAGAAGTCGGTGCGTACGCGAAGGAGCGGGGCATCGCGGACCGCGTAACGCCGGTCGAGTATCGCGACGACATGCCGAACGTCTTTGCTTCGTGCGACGTCGTCGTCGATGCCTCATGGGCCGGCACCGGGATCACCGGCACGATCCGCGAGGCTATGGCCATGCGCAAGCCGGTGATCGCCACCGACTGCGGCGGCAACCGTGAGCTCGTCTCCTCGCCGGAGGTCGGCTGGCTGATTCCGGCGAAGGAGGTCAAGGCGCTCGCTCGTGCCATCGCCGAGGTGATCGATGACGAGCCGCGACGAACGAGGGTTGCCGCCAACGCGCGAGAACACGTCAACCGCGGGTTTTCGAAGGAGTTGCGGATCACGAGGCTGGAGAAGTTGTACCGTGAGATCAGCAAAAAACAGGCGTAGCGCCGGTGGCGCTACGCCTGTCCCTGATTATTCGGTCACGTCTCGCAGGGCCTGTTCGAACCGGTCCGCGACGTCCTCGGGCTCGTGGTTCTTGATCGGAAGAAAACCGTGCGCGGGGGCGGCGGGCGCCGGGGTTGGTTTCGGGGTAGAGGCGGCCGGTTTGCGGTGATTGATCGTTTTCTTCACCGCGCTCGACATCTGATCGACATAACTCTGCAACTCGGCGCCGTCCGGCTGCCGGACCACGTGCTGTGCCCATCTGTATGTCTGAAGTGCCTGAACTGCGGCAGCGGCCAGCATGTTGTCGACGGTGAACTCGAGGTCGGCGGCAAACTCACCGATCTGCTTTGCCAGCGGAAGGACCTGATCGCGGAACTGCAGTGCCAGCTGACCGGCATGGACGTCGAACATGGCGCGGTCCTTCGCCTTCGGTACCGAGGAAGAAACGTCGATCGTCGGTACGATCGATTCGCTGCCGAATTTCGCGCTCGCCGCGATCCGCCTGACCTGCCGCGCATCGAACTTCAGAAGACCGGGCACGGCTGTTTGCAACGTTCCGACGATCGTGCGAAGTTGCGCTGCGATCGCGTCGGCTGTTGTGGCGGCGAGGACCGCCGGACTGTTGGGAGTGGGTGTAGGGCTCGGGGTGACTGTCATGTCATATCTCCTTTCGTCAACTACGCGTCTTCGTGAGATAGGGGCGACCGTTTGGCCATACCTGGCCTGTCAGTTCACGCCACAGCAATGCTGGGCTGGTCTGAACTGATCCGACTCTGGTTAGACGTATCAGCCCGGTAAAAAGTAACCATAACCACGGCGTTGTGGAAACAGACAACTATATGTTGCTGATTTCGATATCTGCCGTTCCGATTTCGCATCGGATCGTTCCGGTACCGGTCCAAATTGGTCCGAAATCGCATCAACTTGGATTCGATGCCGCTCCAGCCGGATTGAAATCGCTCCAAATTGGATTGAAATCAATCCAGATTGGACTGAAATCGATCCAAGTTGGATTGATGCCGCTCCAGCCGGATTGAAATCGGTCCAGATTGGATTGAAATCGGTCCAGATTGGATTGATGCCACTCCAAATTGGACCGATTCCGCTCCAAATTGGATCGATGCCGCAACGAGCTGAATGAACGCAAACCTAATCGAGTGGCTCGTCCCGCATCCGTGGCCTTTGCTCTCTTCTAACTGCTTCGCTCCGCTGAGGTGGACTACTGCACCTGCGATGGCGGCTCGAAGCTTCGCCCCTCTTCGTCCGCGGTCACGTACTCGCGCACGTACCTGACCAGCGCCGGAGTCGCGGAACGTCCCTGAACGGCTTCGCGGAGAAAGGAGAGTGCGGTGCTGAGATGAAGTTTTGCGCCTGATCGGCCAAACGTTTCAGCCGCTTCGCCGGCCATCATGGCTGCCTCGTCCCATTCCTCGAGTCGCAACAGTTCCTCGATCAAAGCCAGCTTCACGAAGCCTGCATCGGCGAGCATCCCCAGCGCTTCGAATGCGTCAGCCGCACCGCGCAGCCGTGTCAATCCCGGCGCGGTTTCGCCGACGCGCAGATCGATCACGCCCAGCGACCACTCCGCACGAATAGCTTCCGACTCGGATCCCAGTTCGCGAAAGCGCCTTTGCGCCTCGATGGCGTAGACGCGCGCGGCGTCGTAGTTGCCTAGAAGCCGATAGGAGACAGCAATGTTTTGAGTGACGTATGCCGTCATCTGCGGATCGTCGAGTTGTTGCAATTGCCGAGCAATGAGCAGGTGAACGCGAAGACCCTCGGCGGTTTCCCCCTGTTCCGTCAGCGCTATCGCTTCGAGATTCCGCGCGTGGATCGCGCGCTTCGAATCGCCGTATTCTGCGAAGCGGTCGCTCGCGTCCAGTGCGGCCTTGATCGCGTCCGCAAAACGGGCCATCTTGAAGAGCACCGTGCCGCGTGTATAGATGATCTGCGCTAGGATGAAGGCGCCGGTTGGGACCTCTTTCGCAAACCGTTCTGCCGTCACTGTGGCGTCCAGGGCCTCCTGGTAGCGACCGAGCGTCCGCAGCGCATTCGCGCGGTTCTTCCAGACCTCGCTACGACACTCGAGCTGCCCATATCGGTCCTGGACACGTTCAGCGATCCAGTCTGCCGAGTCCAGGAGCTCCAAAGAGTGTGCCGGCTTGCGATCGAGCTCTTCGATTGCCGCGTCCGTGATCCGTCGAAGCAAGCCTTCCGTCGGTGCGTCTGGGTGCGCTGCGAAGTAGGCGGGCCACATCTTTAGAGGTTCCGCGATTAGTGCCGCAAACTCGTGTTCCGCCGATCGCTTCTCGCGCGACAGACGATCGACTTCCCTGAGTACATCCATGATTCCCGGCGGCTGACCGGTCGGTACATCCACTTCCTTCAACGTCACTTCACCCGCCAGCAAGCTTCCAAAAGCCTCAAGTTCACGCAGTCGGTCGGCACAGGTAGTACACGATGCGACGTCGATTGCGACCGTCGCAACGTCTACCGCCTCTTCGTTCTCCTCGATGTACGCGAGGAGGTCCGCCGTAGTGTAGTGACGATGGCCGATCATGCGCTCGTTCTCCGCAGCCGGCTGAAAGCTGCACGGGCAGCGAGCAGACACTTCGAAATGAGGTTCTTGGCCGAACCACGCGCAAGCGACGCCTCGGCAGCGATTTCATCCATCGTGTACCCTTCACTGTAGCGCTTGCGAAGCAAATCGCGGCACCGTTCCGGAAGGTGGCGCAACACGTCAGCCAAAAGCAAGCGCGTCATCGCATCTTCCGCGACCGATGCCGGATCGACGTACTCCTCAATGTCAGCCGGGAGCTCTTCGCAGCGGTGCTTGCGCCAGTAGTAGCGGCTGGCGTTACATACACCGCCGATGAGCCACGCACGCTCGTCGGCCGGGCTCCGCGCGATTTTCGCCTCGTGCCGGATGAATGAGACAAACACATCGTGAATGACTCCGCAGACTTCGTCTGTTGGGATCTTGAACCGGCGGGCAGCGATGAAGCGCAGAAGATCGTAATGCGCCCTATATGCGGCCTCTGCTCGTTGCGAGCGGAACAGTGATTCGTCGTTCGTGTCGTCCGGCATCGGGAAGGGTGCGCCGAGCGGAACAAGGCGCGCGGGCTCTCCTTGAGTATACCTGCCGAGGTAACGAATCCGTCTCTCCCGCTCCCTGATGTGACGATTTCGGGCGTCGCGTCATTCCTCCAAGAGGCAGTGGGCCCCTTCTCAAGCCGCTGGTCTCGCAGCGCAGATTCGCAGCGTTTCCGATCAAGTGAACCTTCTCATGAAAAAGGATCTCCGACTAATGCGAGAGAGAGAAGAAAGACATGGCTGTCATGGCGGCTGGAGGCCGAACCTCACCTCGAACAACCACGTGCAACTCCTCGTGCCACTTCCCTTCGTCGCGGAGTGATGGATCGGACGCTCTCTCTCTGCATCCGGCGGCCAGCCGCCACCCGTCCGCTCCGACTAGGCCTGCTGATGGATGAATTCGATGCCGATGAGATTCGACACGACGTTCGACAGATGGTTGCGCGCCCACGACATCCGACCACTCCGGCTTTCACGGAAGGCGAACGTCAGCAGGCCCACGATCCTCCGCTCTCGAAAGGGCAGCCTTGGCTCAGCGAGAACGAGCGCCAGGCTCGTCGCGGAGTGTTCCGCCCTCGCTGCGCGACGGGTCACGAAAGGAGAACTTTTCGGGATTCAGAGCCAATGAGCTGCGGGTATTCCGCCCCCGAACCAAACGAACTGAAAACAAAGGACTTAGCAAGTTTCTGTATAACTCTTGACCGATAAACAGATTCTGCTTGATAAATGTTGGAATTAGGGTTTCAGTCAGGCCGTCCCGCAAACAAGCAAGGAGGAATCAGTGAAAAAAGTATGTTTGGTTCTCGCAACGTTATTGGCTGCTGTGCTCTTCACGTTAAGTTTGGCTGGGCAAGAGGTCCTCAACAAGGATTATGGTTTCGACACCGGAGGAGGAACTACATCTTGTACCGTGTGTGCTGGGTCGTGGAACTTTGAGACTCGAACGGGAGGCCTTTATTGCCAGTCGCCCGATCCCGGCGCTATGGGAAGCACACATTGTTGGGTGGACAGGTATCCGGACGGGCAGTATTGCACCGACGGCGGAGACAGTTGCTGTATAGACTGAGAAGCCCGTCGCCGGATAGCGCAAAGCGAACCGTTTGAGCTACTCTATTGCGTGAAAGAACGTCGCGAATGGTTTCACTACTGTGGGATGTGATGATTAAAAGAATATCCTTCGCAACAGCATCGTACTTGCTGCTCGCCTGTGCTAGCTATGGAAGCTCAATCGACATTACCGTAAGGTGCCACGGCGGGTCAAAATGTGACGCCCGAGGGGCGGTTGTCCTTCAGTCCGCTTCGAACAAGTCCGTTGTGCGTCGAGTTAACTTCAATCCATCGAGTTTTATCATCACCGAACAGGAAGGTTCCGAGTGGGATGTGAGCCTGGAGGCGAAAGGCTTCTGGGCACTCCCGCAGCGAGTTGTTTTCCAAGCAGGCGGTGCGCATCCGCAATACGCGATGGATGTCTGGCAGACTGCCACATTGCAAGGTCTGGTGAAGGTCCCAGATCCGCAGCCTCCTACTCCGATTACGGTTAGGGTTGTGGTTTCGTCGCGGCCCGACCCTCGCGCTCCGCCAGAGCTGCCGCGCGAGACATCGTTCGTCTGCTCGACAGAGAAGACCGGCCAATGGAGATGCACTTTACCGGCGACGTCCCTCGACATTGCGATTCGTGTCGATGGATACGCGCCTTATCACAAGTGGGACGTGAAGTTACCCGTTGCTGGTGTGATCGATCTGGGAACAGTCAAACTGGTAAGAGGGGCGTCGCTTCTCGTATGGCTGGACAGTAACTTCGCTAAACGCGTCCAGGTTCCGGTTCATGCCCTGATACGGCATGAGTCCGCGCCTGCGGTATCGGCTGCGGCGATTCGCCTTGGTGTCCCTGTAGCGGAGGGTATATTCACAAAGAGAGGTGTCGTCCAACTAACACCGCTTGCGCCTGGCAGGTACGTCCTTGAGACGAAAGCGAAGGGGTATGCGTCCGTTCTAGTTCCCGTTCAGCTTTACGCGGGGAAGGAATCGACACCACGGCGGTCAATCGCGTTGGAGCCCGCCCTCAGCGTTCGTTTCCACATCCAACCGCCCGTTGGTCCTGGCGGCATTTGGTGGCGTGTAGAGCTCTGGCGCAGAGTCGAGTCCGGGTCAGGGTCTCTGAATGTCGGCAACGGAGTCGCTTCGCCTCAGGGTATCTTCGAAGCAACGGATCAGATAGAGGGACCCGTTCGCGTTTTTCTCAAAGACTCAAAGCAAAACATTCTCGCTAACCGCGATGTCGTAATCACTGCCGGTGCAACTGACTATGAGGTCAATCTCGACGTTAGTAGCGTCTCCGGTAAAGTGACGATAGGCGATTCGCCGGTACCGTCGGCCAAATTACTTTTCGGAGGCAGCGGTGGCGTGGAAAAGGTCAGAACCACGACCGATCTGGACGGGCGTTTCACAGTCAACCTACCACGGCGTGGCAAATGGATCGTTGATGTCGACGCCCCACAGGAAGCAATCGCAACAACCACTGAAATATCGGTCGAAAAGGACGATGTGGATATCAAGTTACCATCTACGGAGGTGTCCGGTTGGGTGCTGGATGCCAACGGCAAGCGTCTATCAGCCGTTCCTGTCACGTTGCTCTCGACCGGGCGCCCCATGGTACGAACGAGCGAAGATGACGGCGTTTTCCGTTTCCGAGGAATCTCTGGCGGACCGGTTAATCTCCAGGCTAGAGATCCGCGAACGCACGACTACAGTAAACAGATTGAAGTCAACGTTCCGGAGGATGCAAAAGTTGAAAACATCGAGCTTTCCCTGGAGAGTGTCAGAACGATCAAAGGGTTTGTGCGATCGAACGGGGAGGCTGTCGTTGGGGCACGCATTCATGGATACGCAATCTTGGGAGGATCGGCGCGACAGGAACAAGCGACTACGGATCTTGAGGGAGGCTTTGGGTTCGATGTGCCCAACTCGGTCAACGATGTCATCATCGTCGTCTGGTCACCTGGCCGTACTTTAGAGACCTTCGACGTATCGACAAACCAGGACCCGATCGCTCTTGAATTGGCACCCCGCGGCGGCACCCTCAAACTGATATGGACGTCCGCCGAACGACTCGAGATCACATTTAACGACCAGCTCCTTCCGCCAAACGACCTGTTCGCTTGGGCACGATCACAAGGCGCCAAGCTCGACTACAATGGTGTGCCAGGCGAGATTCCAAACGTCGCGCCCGGCAAATATCGTTTGTGCGCCGCGAATCACTGCCAGGAAGGATTCCTTTCAATTGGCGGTCAACTGACGCTTGACACGACGCGCTGACTATAATCCTTTAGGCTTGGCAATGCCGTCGATCGAGCAATGGAAACGCTATGTCGATCAGCTCGCGCGTCGCAGCTTCCGTTACCGCACCAGCGGTTGTGCGGATGCGCGCGAGCCAAGCGTCCAATTCGACGTCGGTAAGGGCTTCCACCATGGCCGTCAGAGTCCTCGGCGCCGCTGACCGCGACGACTGCGATTTGCTCCGCCGGTGCTGCTCGTGGGTTGCATGCAGCAGAAGCATAGAATCGCGACACCCTCCGGATCGAACAGCTCCGTGCGCACCACCGGCCGGCCCACGATGTGGCGAATCGCTGCCGTCACGCCTTCCTGAAACCGAAGGGAGGTTGGCTCACCCTCGCGGGCGCGAGCAAGGTGTCCGCGGCTATAGCTTGCCAGCGCGGCAAGACGCGCGGGCTTGACGCCGTGACTCCGGATGAAGAGCTCGAGCCGGGTCCGCAATACAGGTTCCTATCCTGGCCTAATCGCCATGGCCATCCGCTTCTGAAGCCTCGTTTCTGTCGAAAATCCGTGCCTCGCTGAAACGCCCAGGGATGCCCCGAGAACATCTGATGCCATCGGTGTCAGTGATGCCACATATAGGGAGTGACGCCACGTCGCGTTTCCCTACCTTTCGGGGCAATTAGTCTCATTTGAGACTACTCGCCGAGCCGTTGACTTCGGCCACTTGCGCGTGGTTTCCTCCCGCCGTTCGTATGCACGTCCATCAAATATTACAGGGGCCTCCTGCGGCGGCTATTCATCATCGGAGAAACAGCACTCGGATGAACGCCAGGAGTTGCACGGGAGCCACACGATGAATCTCCGTCGCGCCGGGGGACCCATACATCAGGCGATCGCGTTCCTCTACGCGACCCGGAACAGCCGATCGACTGCCCATGCGATACGTCCGTTGGAGCGTCCCCGTTGGCGACTACGCGGCAGAGCGCAGGGACTCTTCGGTCTGCCGATGCGGTCGCGCGTTGCTGACCTGCTCGCCGATGCCATGTTGGTGATGGATGAAGCAATGAATACGTGCGAGACCGAACGGGCCGCGCCGCTGGAAGCCGCGCGTCTGGCGGCGCGGATCCGCGCTATTTCCGACCAGGTGAACCTTCTCATGAAAACGATTTCCGACTGATGCGGGAGAGAGCGGAAAGACATGACTGTTATGGCGGCTGGCGGCCGAACCTCACCTCGAAAGGCACACGTGCAACTCCTCGTGCCATTTGCCTGGAAGCGGAAATGATGGACCGGACAATCTCTCTCTGCATCCCGCCGCCAGCCGCCACCCGTCCGCTCCGATCACGCTCGCCGAGGAGTGAATTCGATGCAAATGCAACTCGACGCGCCGTTCGACCGATGGTTGCGCGCCCACGGCGTACGGCCGGCCCGGCTGGCGCGGAAGGCAAAACTCAGCAGGCCGACGGTCCTTCGGATGCGAAAGGGCAGCCTCGGCAGGGCCGGAACGAGAGCCAGGCTCGTCGCGGCATGTTCGGCACTCATCGGGCGACGAGTCACGGAAGCAGAGCTCTTCGGGATTGAAAGCCAATGCTCAGATTAAGCGAAGGATGTAGCTGTTGTTCCCAATCGAATGAGAGTGACATATTTTTCATGGCGGCTGGCGGTGAGCTACGACCCCTAATTGCGCAACATCCTCGGTTGCGAGCTGCCGAGCGGACACGTGGAATGATGGACCGGGACCTATTGCTCCAAACACACCGCCGCCAGCCGCCGCCAAACCTCCCCGTCAAGGACGAACGGCCGATGCCGAATAGGGAGGTGGTGTGGCGGTCCCCCACCGCATTACCCGCCTCGAAAATTCCAGGAACGAGGCTTGTTCCTCTCTGAAATCCACGCTGCGATTTCCATGCATCGCTCACAGTATCTATCGCTTCGGATTGCGCCTCTTGCAATTCAACAACGGTCCACCTACTTCGCTCAAATCTCTCAACCTTGACAAGACATGCATCAATGCAGATGATCCGCCGTTCCGTAGCTCAGCTGAAATCACAACAACCGAAGCTCCATAACCAACTCTCACGCTCTCTGTCGTCGTGAACCGCCCTCTGGCGGTTCCGCGTCGCGACGGAGCGTCGATCTCAGGAGATCTTCATGTCACACGTTCGCCGAGTCGTGGTGTGTCTCTTTGTCGGTGTCCTAGCCGCTTCGTTTTCGGGCCTTTCGGCGGCAACTGTCACCGAGATCATTCCGGCGTCCGCGCCACATGGCGCTCGCGCGATCGTCATTGGAAGCGGCCTTGATGCTGGCTCAATCGCGGTGAGTTTTGCGGCGGCAGAAGGCGGCACAGCCTCGGCGGCGGTCATCAGCCAGTCATCATCTGCGATCGAAGTCGTTGTCCCGCTGAACGCCGTGAGCGGCGATGTTCAGGTATCCAGCGGAGCCGTCGGCGTTGGAACGCTCTCCTTTGCGCTTCTCCCAGACCCGCACTACGTGAAGGTCACCACGCTCGCCGCGTCCGACAAAGCTCATGACGTGTTGAAGCAACCTTCCGGCGTCGCCGTATCCTCGCTCGGTGTCATCTATGTCGCCGACACGATGCACCACCAGATCGTGTCGATTCAGCCGAACGGTCAGGCGGCCGTGATCGCCGGAACCGGTAAGCCGGGACTGACTGACGGCGCCTCGGCGGGAGCACAGTTCAAAGAGCCCGGCGCTGTTGCCTTCGATGCTACACGACAGTTCCTTTACGTTGCTGACACCGCAAACAATGTGATTCGTAGACTGGCGTCGGACGGCACGGTCAGCACGTTCGCAGGCTCCGGACGGGGCGAGTCGCGCGATGGCAGCGGAACGCAGGCCAGCTTCAAATCTCCGGCCGGTCTCACCGTCGATGCATCAGGCAACGTATACGTCGCGGATAGCGGCAACGATCAAATCAGGATGATCACTCCGGCCGGTCTCGTGACTACGGTCGCAGGCGGTACGCACAGTGGCTTCGCCGACGGAGCCGCCGCACAGGCCCTCTTCAAGAGTCCGAGCGGCGTCGCGGTGACTGCGTCAGGCGGCATCATCATCGCGGATAGCGGCAACAACCGCATCCGACAGCTTGTCGCAGGCGTGGTAACGACGATCGCCGGAACCGGCCACGATGGTTTTGTGAACGGGGCGGGCGGCGTTGCCGAGCTGAAAAACCCGTCTGCAGTATCGGTCGATGATGCCGGCAACATCTACGTCGCCGATACTGGAAACAATGCCATCCGCGAAATTGTCGGCGGTATTGTCTCCACGCTGACCGGCAGCAGCAAAGCAGGCTACGTGGACGGCGCGCCGGCCACAGCCCTATTCAATGAACCGTCCGGACTCGCCTTCGCCGGATCTCTCGTCATCGCCGACGCGAAGAACGACGCAGTTCGCCAGATCATGCAGCAGCTCTCGGCGACCGATCTTTATCCCCGCAGCGGCGATCCGGCTGGCGGCACGGTGGTCCGCATCTTCGGCAGCGGCTTCGTTCCAGGCGCGACTCAGGTGACGTTCGGCGGCAACGCCGCCACAGCGGTCACGTTCGTTTCATCGACCGAGCTTCTCGCGACGACCCCTCCAGGAGTGATTGGAAACGTCGATGTGACGGTGACCACGGCGGCTGGATCGGCAACGCTTGCGGGACGTTACCGCTATGAGCCGCCGTTCGTTTCGCTCACGATCGCACCGGCCGGCATCACTCTCGATCCCGCACAGGAGCAGCAGTTCACCGCGCTCGGTGTCGCGTCCAACAATGCCACAACGGACGTGACCGCAAACGTGGCGTGGAGCAGCAGCATGCCGTCCATTGTCTCGATCTCGGCAGGCGGTTTGGCGCATGCGACAAGCCCCGGTTCCACAACGATCACGGCGACGCTCGGAAACCTCTTGAGCACTACGACACTCACGGTCCGCAACCCGGAGCCGCTGCCGCCCGATCCGGCTTCGATTGCACCGCCGATTGCACACGCAAGCATCACGCTGTTTGGTTCGGCTTACTCATTCCTCTACACCGGAGCGGATCCGATCCAGTCTGGTGTCTCGCCAAACGCGATCGACGCGTTGCGCGCGAGCGTCATCCGCGGCCGAGTGATTAACCGTGACGCTCTGCCTCGTCCCGGAGTAACGGTGAGTATCAGCGGACACCCGGAGTTTGGAACGACTCTCACGCGCGCTGACGGCCGGTACGACCTTGTGGTAAACGGTGGCGGCGCACTGATCATTCGGTTCGAGCGAAACGGTTTTCTCACCGCCGACCGGACCGTCACGCCTGCGTGGCGCGACTTTATGGTCGTTGACGATGTCGCCTTGCTCGCGATTGACAGCGAGGCGAATGCGCTCGTCGCGAATGGATCTACCGTTCAAGTGGCTCGCGGCAGCCTCTCCACCGATCGTGATGGCAGCCGTCGGGCCACCCTCATCATGCCGTCGGGCACTGGCGCGACGATGACGCTCGGCGACGGGTCGGTGCAGGCACTGACAACCTTAACGATTCGCGCGACCGAATATAGCGTGGGCGCCACGGGGACTTCCGCCATGCCGGCCGAGTTACCACCGCAGAGCGCCTACACGTATTGCGTGGAATTGAGCGCGGACGAGGCGCGCTCTGCCGGTGCCGATTCAGTCTCCTTTTCGAAGCCGCTTGCCTTCTATGTCGAGAACTTCCTGCACCTTCCTACCGGCACCATCATTCCAGCGGGTTTTTACGACAGGCGGAAAGGCGCTTGGGTCGGCATCGACAACGGCGTCGTCTTGAAAGTGCTCGCGGTCACGAACGGCGTTGCTTCGCTCGACACGAACGGCGACGGAATCGCCGATAGCGCGGCGACGCTGGCAGCAATCGGTATCGACAACGACGAGCTGCAACAGATCGGCGGGTTGTATCTGTCGGGCCAATCGTTATGGCGCGTGCGTGTCTCGCACTTCTCGCCGCTCGATTGCAATCTCCCGTCCGGGCCGCCGCCGCCCGGCGCGACTCGGCCGCAGCAGCGCCCTGAGCCGCATCGTGACACGCAGGACTCTGCGAGGTGTCCCGGATCGATCATCGATTGCCAGAATCAGGTGCTCGGCGAACTGCTTAATCTCGCGGGCACGGGCCATACGCTCACCTACAACAGTGCGTTACAGCGCGGCCGGCGCGAGGAATATCGAATCGACATTCCGGTAACCGGGCCTACGGTACCGTCAAGCATGAGTGCCGTGACGGTTCGCGTCTCGATAGGCGGACAGCACACTGAGATGCACTTCGCAACTGCCCCCAACGAGCACTATCTATTTGAGTGGAATGGCCAGGACGCATACGGACGTACGATCCAAGGCGAGATGAACGCGACGATCGAGGTCGGCTACACCTACGCGCCGATCGCTTATGCGACGCCGACGCCGGCCCTGGAGATTTCGCGCGCATGGGCGGAGTTGTCGGCAGGAGGATCACTCGTGGCGTCGCGCACCGGCGAGACGACGCTCTGGAGCGAGTTCATCGTCCCCTTGGGCGTGTTCGACGCGCAGAGCCTGGGTTTGGGCGGTTGGATGCTATCGGCGCATCACGTTTACGATCCGTTCCGCAAGGTTCTCCATCTCGGCGACGGTACCAGCCGCACAGCCGACGCGCTCGGAAATGTCGTGCAGACCGTTGCCGGAAACGGCACGTGCTGCGACACGGTTGGACCAACCGACGCAACATCGGCATCTCTCGACTTTCCCAGCTCCATTTCACCAGCGCCGGATGGGTCATTTCACATCGCGGCAAATGATCGCGTATATCAGGTCTCGCGCGACGGTGTCATCACGGTCGCCGCGGGCACGGGCGCTGCCGGATACTCCGGTGACGGCAGCCAAGCGACGGCCGCGCAGATCAACGCCTGGACAGGCGCTGCCGGATCCGATGGAACCTACTATTTTGCGCAAACAAACACTCAAATCCGAGAGATATCGTCCGATGGCATGATTCGCACGATCGCCGGAGGCACGCCGGCATCACCAATGCTGTCGCAGGCCCCGCGCTCACGACCTGTATTGCTGTTGACGCCTTGACTGTTGCTCCTGACAACACGATTTACGCCGTCGGATCATTTGACGGGAGCATCACGAAGATCACGCCCGACGGGCGCGCCGTGCGGCTCAACCCGTTTCCACAGATCGCGGCTGACGAGGGCGTTCCGCTACCGAAGGCGATTTTCGCAGCACCTAATTCCGTCGCGGTTGGACAGGACGGCAGCCTATTCATCGCCGACCGCGGCGCAGCCCTGATTTACCGAGCGGGCGGTGATGGCATCCTCCATATAGTTGCAGGTAGTCATAACGGTCTCACCGATCGTGATGGCGTCTTGGCCACGGAAGCGTTCCTTGCGCCCACGGTGCGAGGACTTGATGTTGGACCAGACGGCACGGTGTATTTCTCGACAGGAGACCGCATTCGCGCCGTGCGGCCGGACGGCATTCTCGTGACGGCGGCGGGCGGCGGTTCGCCTCAGACGAGCGTGGGCGACGGAACACCAGCCGTCGGAGCACCGCTGTCATTCCTGCTCGACGTGAAGGCCGCGCCGGACGATACCCTCCTGTTCACGTCCTTTGATAACACCATCAAACGCATCCTTCCTGCGTTCCCTGGTCTCTCGCTCACGGAGATCGCTGTAGCGGACGAATCGGGAGGGGCGCTATACATCTTCGATGCCTCGGGCCGTCACCTGAGAACCCTGAATACCCTCACTGGCGCAATACTACGCACCTTCAGCTATGACGCGGCGGGATATCTGATTTCGACGACCGATGCTGACGGTAACGTGCTGCAAATCGAGCGAGACCCCGCAGAACACCCGTTAGCGATCGTCGCGCCGGGAGGGCAACGGACTCAGTTCAGCCTTGACGGTGCCGGATATCTTTCTACTATAACGAACGCGGCAAATGAAACGACGACTCTCGTTCACTCCGGGACTGGTCTACTTGGATCTCTGGAGGCACCGCGCGGTGGCATCCATCGATTTGGGTACGATGCAGACGGCCGCCTCTCCACCGACAGCGATCCCGCCAACGGTTCCACCACGCTGTCGCGAGCAGGCACCACCGAAGCGTTCACCGTTACCCGGACGACTGCCGAGGGGCGCATGAGCCACCTTGCGGTTAATACATCTGCAGCCGGGTCCGACCACTCGGACATCGGGACAGACGGGTTGCTGTCTCAAATACACTTCGACCAATCGCAGGCCGTCACGTCGAGCACTTCCGACGGGATGACCGCGACGGTCGCGAGCATCAGCGATCCGCGCTTCGGATTGCAGTCGGCGACCGGGGCGGCGGTAACCATGAGCGCACCTTCAGGCCTGTCCTTGAGCGCAAGCAGCAAACAGATCGCGTCGCTCTCTGATAAGAAGAACCCCCTGTCTCTCACTGGGCTCACCGAGACGTTATCGGTGAACGGGCGCACGACGACAAACGTGTTCGATGCAATAGCACGGAGATGGACCGTAACGTCGCCCCTTGGGCGCAAAACCATCACCAGTGTAAGCTCAGTCGGACGCCCTACGCAGTATCAGATCGGAAACCTCGCACCAACCGCCTTCGGCTACGACGCCCGGGGACGGCTGGCCAGCGTGAACATCAGCAGCAGGTCTTCGGGCTTCACCTACGACGACGCGAACCGCCTTACCGCCGCCACGGACCCACTGGGGCGCAGTATCGGATTCACGTACGACGCTGCAGACCGGATTTCGACGGAGACCTTACCCGACGGCCGGGTCATCGGCTTCGCGTACGACGTCAACGGCAACGTTACCTCCGTAACTCCGACTTCTCGCCCGGCCCATACGTTCCTCTTCACTCCGGTTGATCTTCTGAGCACCTACACACCACCACCGATCGCTGGGACGGGTTCCACACAATACACCTGGAACCGGGATCATCAGTTGACCCTTTTGACAAGGCCGGATACTACGACGATCAGCTTCGGATACGATGGCGCGGGGCGGCTATCGTCCCTTGCGTCGGCGATGGGCACTCAGACCTTCACGTACGATCCCGCCCGTGGCCATCTCGTATCGAGCAGCACGCCCGATGGCAATACGATGACATACAGCTATGACGGGTCGCTCCTGACGGGAGTCGGCTCGACCGGCGGCGTCAGCGCGGCCGTCGGCTTCACGTATGACAACGATTTTCGAGTTGCCAGCGAGATGGTGAACGGTGGCAATCGCGTCACATTTCTTTACGACGCCGATAGCCTTCTGACTCACGCGGGAGACCTGACCCTCATGCGCGATGCGCAGGCTGGACTCTTGACCGGAACCACGATTGGCCAAGTCTCCGACAACTTCACGCGAAATGAGTTCGGGGAGGTCACCGGCTACACGGCGTCGGTGAATGGCACGCCACTTCTCGGAATCACCTACACGAGGGATGGAGAAGGACGGATCGCCGGCTCGACGGAGACAGTCAATGGCGTCGCCACCGCGCCGATCGGCTACGAATACGACACCGCAGGCCGTCTGGTCCGGGTGACGAGCGCCGGCGCCACGACCGCCGAATGCACCTACGACGGTAACTCGAACCGCGCCACGTACGTGGACCTGAGCGGCAGTAGGGCCGCGACGTACGATACCCAGGATCGTCTGCTGTCCTATGGGGACTCGACCTACGCGTATAGCGCGAGTGGCGAGTTACAGAGCAGGACAACGCTCGGCCAGACAACCACGTTTACATACGACGCCCTCGGCAACCTTCGAACGGTCGGAATCCCCGGCCGCACAATCACTTATGTGATCGACGCACAGAACAGGCGTGTTGGCAAGAAGGTCGACGGAGTTCTCGTGAAAGGCTGGGTATATGCCGATCAGCTTCACATCGTCGCAGAGACGGATGGCGCAGGAGCGGTCGTTAGCCGCTTCGTCTATGGGTCGCGAGCGAACACCCCAGATTACATGATTCGCGGCGGCATTACCTATCGGATCATCAGCGACCACCTAGGCTCGCCCCGTTTTGTCGTGAACACGGCTGACGGCACGATCGCCGAAGCGATAACCTACGATCCATTTGGCGCGATCCTCACCGACACTGCACCAGGATTTCAGCCGTTTGCCTTTGCGGGTGGGCTTTATGATTCGGACACCGCACTCATCAGATTCGGGGCGCGCGACTACGATCCATTGACCTCGCGGTGGACTACAAAAGACCCGCTCAGCTTTGGTGCCGGCGACGCTAACTTGTATGGTTACGCTTTAAGCGATCCGATCGATTTCACCGACCCTAACGGGAAATGGGCGGGCGTTGACGAGCTCGTAGGCGGTGCCATCGGTGGTGTGCTTAATACCGGCGCTTACGTAGCCGGTCAATTGATCAAGTACCACGGAAACATCCATTGCATTTCTGGCGGTGACCTCGCCGTAACGTTCGGCATTGGATTCGTAGCAGGGTTCTTTGCGACCGACACTTTTGGCGCTTCAATCGCGGTCGGCGCCACTGCCAACACGGCTCAGTACATTGGCATTCAGGCCGTTCACGGAAGAAGTGTGACGGGTACAGGACTGGCCGGAAACGCTCTTCTCGGTGTTCTCGGAGGAGCCGTCAGTTCGGCTGCTCGTGGAGCCGAAGCATCAACGATCGACAGTATCGCGCGTGGCACACCGCGCTACACATCTACAATCAACCCTATTGACAGAGCGTTTAATGCCGCGCCAGGCAGCGCCGCGGCCGGATACGTCTCGAATTCAGACCCCGACTGCGGATGTCGCTAAAGGCCGGAGACTTGAATGCAAGGATCAGCGCAAAGGTCATTGAAACGCGACCTTCGAGTATTGTGGTTCATGTGGGGAACGGTTGTGCTACTTCCCATTTATTTTAACGGCACCAGATCGGTTCTATTGAAATTATCCGGGCTCACTCTGACACATGAGAACAGGCAATGGTTTTCAATCGCCGCCTGCGCGATTATGTTACCGATAGCTTATGGATGGAAAGCGGGTCGCCGTGTCGGCGCGCTCGTGCAGTTCGGCTTGCTGGGTGTAATTATCCTTTGGCTTGTCGCGTTCGATCAGAGTGTTCTCCAGGATTGGCTAAGTTATGTTGGCACGCTCGCGCTGCTATGCGTAGCTACAGCCGGTGTGGTCTCGCTGATGCTATGGGCACTCGACGCGAGAAAGCGACGCGCGAGTGCTCACGATGGCGTGCCCGGAATCAAGCAGTAGAACGATGCAGGCAGAATCTACAGAGGTGGTTATGTTTCGAATGCCGACCCGGACTGCGGCTGTAGCTGTACGTGGATCGATCCGCAGAGACCTTGACCGTGACCTTCACACCGGCGGATACGCACAACCATGAGAACGCCACCACCACGGTCGCGATCGACGTGGCCAAAGCGAAGCAGACTCTCTCGTGGTCCGCGCCGGCCGCCATCGTCTACGGCACCCGTCTGAGCGCGACGCAGCTCAATGCCACTGTCTCCGTCGTCGGACCGTCCGCCGCCGGAGCCCTCGTCTATACGCCTCCTTCCGGCGCGGCGCTCGATTCCGGCGCTGGACAAACCCTCACCGTGGCCGCGCAGGAGACGCCGAATTACCTGCCGGCAACGACGTCGGTCTTGATCGACGTCAATCACGCGCCGCTCGCTCTCCGCGTCGACAATCAGTCGAAGCTCTACGGCGCGGTACTGCCCACCCTCACCGGTACGCTGACCGGCGTCGTGAACGGCGATTCGATCACGCCGCGGTACGCGACGACTGCCACCACCACCAGCGTCGTCGGGACCTATCCGATCACCGGCCAGCTCGCCGATACGAACAATCGTCTCCGCAATTACGACGTCACCATCGTGCCGGCAATCCTGACGGTCAACAAGGCTCCGATCGTCATCAGCGCCGACGCCGTCACGAAGCAGTACAGCGATCCGCTGCCGCAGCTCACCGCCTCGTTCCAGGGCCTGGTCCTTGGAGAAACGCCGGCGGTTCTCAGCGGGACTCTCCTCCTGCAGACGACGGCCACGAAAGACAGCGGCCCGGGCACCTATCCGATCTCGATCGGCGGCCTCACCTCGCTGAACTACAGCATCACCTTCGTCGCCGGAACGTTGACCGTCACGCCGGAAGATGCGGTGGTCGGATTCATCGCGCCGCTGACTGTTGCCGCTTCGCCGGTCACCGGCAGCGCCACCGTCACGCTGGCGTCGTTGATCAAGGAAGCTCCCGAAACCAACGGTGGAAGCGGCCCCTCCCCCGGCGACATTCGCAAGGCAACGCTCACCTTCATCAACCGCACTACCGGCCAGACACTCTGCACCGCGCCGATCGGTCTGATCACGCCTTCCGACAGCAGCACCGGCATCGCCACCTGCACCTTCACCGCCTCGGTCGGCACTTACATCGTGGAAAGCCGCGTTGGCGGCTGGTATACGCGCGAATCGGCGGCCGACGACGTCACTTTGTCGGTTCTCAGAGCGAATGACGACTTCGTGACTGGTGGTGGCTACACGCAACTGACGGCCCCGGCCGGCAACTACGCGGCCGACGCAAACAGCCGTGCCGATTTCAACCTCAACCCGCAATATGACAAGTCGGGCAACGTCAAAGGTTCTCTCACCCTGACGTTCCACCGCACCGAAAACGGCTCCGTCCACACCTATCAGATCAGCACCTCGTCGATTGCTTCGCTGGCGATCGTACGAACGACGGCGGGCGGGATTGCCTGGATTACCGGACCGGCCAGTCTGTCCGACGTCACCGCTCCGAATTCGGCGGTCGTCATCGATTCCAACGCCACCATGCTCGCGTCCTTCGTCGATAACGGCCAGCCGTCGACCAACGACACTCTGGCCCTCACGCTGCTCACGAAAAACGGAGGCCTGCTGTTCTCGTCGAAGTGGAACGGCAGCCGCACGATCGATCAGACGATCGATGGAGGTAACATCAATGTACATCTCCAGAATTAGCGCGATGGAACAGGAAAAACTTCGGATGCCGCGACTCATGAGCTCCCGCCTGATGGTGATGCTGATCGGCAGCGTATTTTGTGCGCAGCCCCTTCTGTTCGCGGGAACCGCGACCGGCCAGCAGGCCTACGTCGTTACCGTCCGGCCCGATGCTTCCATCGACGGGATACCGGTGATCGCCAGGCAAATGGCGGCCTCATACGGAGGAACGGTCGTTGAAGGCGCAGGAGGCGGTGGAGACACCTTCGTCATCCGCGTAGCCCAGTCGCGCGCACGCATGCTGGCCGTCGATCCCCATGTGAAGTCGGTCGTGCCGATGGGCTTTACTCCGGCACCTCAGACGGCCGTTGAGACCGTTCCCTGGAGCAGCGGCGTTTCTATCAGCTACGACGGAACCGGCAACATCACGCAGATCGGCAATGACGCCTTTGCCTACGATGGCGTGAGCCGACTGTCGCAGGCGACCGTGAACGGCATCGCTCGCAAATACGACTACGACGCATTCGGCAACCGCACGGCCTGCTCGCAGCTCGGGCCGAACGATTGCCAGGGATTTTTGATCAACACCGCCGAGAACAAGAATCGCATCGCCGGAGCCGGATATGACGCTGCCGGCAACGTCACCGGCCTGTCGGGCCATGTCTATTCGTATGACCCGCTGAACATGATGACCCGCGATTCCTTCGGTCAACTGTCCCGTGAGTTCGTCTATGCGGCCGACGACGAGCGGATCGCCACCTATTCGGTCGGCTCTTCGTGGAATTGGACGGTTCGGGGAACGGATGGGAAGGTTCTTCGCGAGTTTACGAGCAATGACGGGCCGGCCGGCCCCGGCACAAATGCGTGGCGATGGACGGCGGACCACGTCTGGAGGAACGGTCTGCTCTTGGCATCACGGCAGCCCGAAGGCGGGAGTACGACGACCTACCATTACCACCTCGACCATTTGGGGACGCCTCGGCGAGTCACCGATCAGAACGATCGCATCGTCGGCGTTCACGACTATCTTGCCTTTGGACCGGAGCTTTCCGGCGCAACCGCCGAGCCCTCCGCCACTGCCCTGAAGTACACTGGCCACGAGCGAGACAGCTCGTCAACTGGATCGATGGAAACACTCGATTATATGCACGCCAGATTCTACTCCGCCTCTCTTGGCAGATTTCTCAGTACCGATCCGGGCCCAGCAAATTCCCACCTTCCGCAGACATTCAATCGTTACGCATATGTATTGAACTCGCCGCTCGACTACCTTGATCCTGACGGAATGTATCCATGCACTGTTTCGTCGAAGTCGGTCAACGGAGGGCAGCCATTCCCGTCCGACTGCACCGACGTTTCGGGTCGCTACGTAGTCGTTGGCCAACTTGATCTCACACAATTACAGAGAATGAAGTTTGCAATGTATAGTGATCCGATCTTCACTCGCGATCCCACACTAAACCTCCACATGAACGTAAACCTCGCGCAGTCTCATCGCAATGACAACGGCATTCTGAAGCTGCCGTGGTTCTATTTCATGGTCCGAAACAAGGCTCCGTGGGACTACAAGCAGCTTGGCAGGCGATACGCCAAGTTCGGTAACTTTAACTTTGGCTTAACGGGTGCGGCAGCAGGTATCCCGCTCGACGTGCTACAGCGCGGCGCTGGGTACGCACAACAGCAAGCGGGAACCTCGCTACCCGAATGGGGAACGCCTTTCGGCTCCGCGGGAATGTCTTACACGTACGGCGATGATCCAGATGATCAGGTGTACATCAATCTCGGGTACAACGCGTACGCCGAGGACTTTGCACCCAAACCATGAGGCGAGCAATTTCATTCGTGGCCACACTTGCGGCGCTCGCACTTAGTGCTTGCCTCTGTTCGGACGAGACGGTTGTGAAACGGCCCGCTCCGGACGGAAGGCACGTTGCTGTTCTACTGCGCCGCGGCTGCGGAGCGACGACATCGGACGCGACAGAGATCGTCATTCGCGGTCGCTGGTCGCTCCGATCCCACACAGCGGTCGTCATGGATGAACCAGCTCGCATAGAGCTGGAGTGGCGATCATCAAGCGAATTGCTTGTTAAGCATACGCCGTCTCGCGTCTACAAGGATGAGGCGGTTGTCGACGGTGTGCACATCAATCGCGTTCTTATACCGTAGCGAGTGAACGGTTCAAAAATGGGTCAACGTTCTAAATATTATGACCCGGTTAACAATATCCGAGTTTTCGCTAACTCATCGACAGGACGAATCGTCACCGTAATGAGGGGCGTCCCAAAATGATGACTTCTCGCACACCCAATCAGGAGCAACGCTATCATCAAGCAATTCGCATCGCATTGCTAGAAGAATGGGACCCTATTGGCGTACGTGATTTCCCTGAGGCTAAAGAGGAGTACGACGCGTATGTCGGACCAATCTATAAGCTACTGATCACTAGAGCGCCCAAACATGAAATCTTTGACTACCTCTGGTGGCTCGAAACGGAGCACATGGGCTTGACTGGCGACAGGCAAGCTACTGATATCTTCGCCGAAAGGCTCCTCGACTTGAACCGTCAGATGGAAGTCGAACCGAACTGAGTGCTTCAGATAGATAGATCAATAAATGGCGCTAACTATGAGAGCACGTGCGATCGCGTTCGGTGTTTTCGTTCGCACCAAACAAGAGCACCAAACGGCTACATCACGTTAGACCACAAGTGATTTACCGGCTCGCGGGTATGGGAAACCCCGGCCCCAGGATTGGTCGGGGCGGATGACTTTTACCCAGCTATTGGATTTGATGCTTGGTTCGTAGACGAACTGCGAGAGGGTGCCGGAAAACTGGAAGACAAAGGCCACTAGCAATGACTTCCGCCAAAAAACGCGATCTTCTCCTGCTGTTAGGCTTCGTCGTCAGCCTTGGATGCCTGCTTTATTTCTTCGTCGACGCTTTGCACGCCGCAGGCCGGAATAATGATCCGTTTGATGTTCACGTCGGCACTACGGCCGTCACCCGATCGGCACGCGTCGTGGGCGGTCTGTTGTGCCTTTTGAACATTCCGTCTACGATTACCTACATCGTATTAGAAGTGGCCCTTTCCCGCTCGTTATCGGCCAAAATGCGGGAATGTGTCGTGTATTCAGGGGTCACCGTCTCGGTTCTTGGCTGGTGGTGGTTTGTCGTATTTATCACGCGTCGAAAGAGCCGACGACGAGCGGAGGGATCGTTAGCTCGCTAGACACGGCAATACGGCGTGATGGGTCCACCTTCCGCTGCCTCTGAAGAACCCCTGGCAAAGCAGGAATATGGCTGACCTGACGCCAGCGCAACAATAACCACTATGAGACAAGCTATTTGTATCGCATTCATTCTAATTCTGAGCTGCGCAACCACTCGGCCTCACTCAAATAGAGCGATAGCACTGTTCCTCGCAAACATAGAAAACCCAAACGATCCCAGACTATCGCCGATCATCGATCGTGTGCTGACCGACATCGAACAGGGTACCTATCGTTACGACGACCAGGTGCGAAAATACGTTTTTGATGCGCTCCGGCTATTACCGCAGGACGCAAGTCTCCGTGAACGAGTCCGGCTCATCGCGAGACGCCAAATTCCCGTTGGCAGTTCGTGGCATGCTGTTCTCGAGTTTGTCTCCGTACTAGGAGCTTTAGGCCTTCTCACTGAACTCAAAGACAAAGACGCTGTTTCACTGAATCAGACACGTTTGACCGACCCTTTGCTCAGACACACTGCCGTCGATGATCTGCGACTATTGAAGGCTTGGGAGGCGACCGACGACGTAGAGCGGGCCTTCGCGAACTTTCAACTTCAGCCGAAGCGAGATCCGACCGTGTTAGCTAGCTATCTTCTCTTTCTAAGTGAGTCACCCAGGACATCGGCTTCAGCTTGCGCAGGGATCGCCCGGTCGCTTTCTGAGGTGGAATTGTGCTGCGCACACGCTCATGATGGCGCTATTCATCTTGAGGAACGTCTGGAATGCGGCGCAAGCAGCCACCGGAGACCTTGACGGAGTGACTCCCGCGGGAACAGGCTCGAAACCTACGTCGTGACAGTCCCTACGGAGGACCTCGGCCGAGGTGAGTTCTACTACGTGAAACACCAAAGGCGTCCATCAGGCAGAGCCAGCCGTTTCAGCAAGAACACTCTTGCCCTTGCCGAGCTCGCTGCCGGATGCAAGATATCGATCTCCCCTCCAGCCTCCGGCCGTACGATCAGCGACGAGTAGGTCCAGGTGCTGCCGTCGTACGACGCCGTAGCGTGTACGCGCGCGCTTCCCTTCGGTCCGGAGATGGGGAAGTCGATGTTGGCGCTGCCCGTGTCGTTGTCGAGGTTCACCTTGCCCATGACCCACCAGCCCTTCTCGATCGGTGTACCGAGCGCCGAGATGACGCGGGGATCGTTGGTCGCGCGCGTGAATGCCTGGCGGTAGACGTCGCTGCGCTTGATGACGCTGAAGACGAATACGAACAGCCCGATCATCGCGGCAAACCCCAGCACGAGGATGACGCTGCAGCCGATGGCCAGCGCTTTCCAGCAGCCGCCCGACTTCTGCGGTGGTACGGGGGGAGCACCGGGCGGCACGGTGTAACTACCCTGCGGCGGTGTGTACGATCCTGACGGTGGCGGTGGCGGGGGCGTCGGCGTGACGGTCATCGGAGACCTCCGCCGTAAGTCTACGCCAGAGCGTGCACGTGTTCAGCAACACTGGCCGCGAGCCCCTCCATGTCGTAGCCCCCTTCGAGCAGCGAAAGGACGCGGCCGCCGCTGTGACGGGCCGCCGCTTCAACGATCCGGCTCGTGATCTGGCCATACGCCTCCTCGGTGACGCGCATGCCGCCGAGCGGATCGCGGCGATGAGCGTCGAATCCCGACGAGAGCAGGATCGCCTGCGGCTGGTAATCATCGATGGCGCGCACGATCACCTCTTCCACGCCGCGCAGGTAGGCGGCATCGCCGAGCCCTTGTTCGAAGGGGATGTTCAGCGTGTAGCCGCGGCCGACGCCGCCGCCAATCTCGTTCATCGCGCCGGTGCCGGGGTAAAAGGGGAAGCGATGCATCGACGCGTAGAAGACATCGTCGCGGTCCCAGAAGAGAGCCTGCGTGCCGTTGCCGTGATGAACGTCGAAGTCGAAGACGAAGACGCGCTCGATGCCGGGCTGCTCGCGCATCCATTCGGCAACGCAGGCGATGGTGTTGAAGAAACAGAAGCCCATTGGCTGGAGGCGCTCCGCGTGATGGCCGGGCGGCCGCGCCACGACAAAGGCGCGGTTTTCCTGTCCGCTCATCATCTCCTCGGCGGCAGTCAGCGCGGCGCCGACGGCGGTGCGCGCCGCGGAGAAGGTCTGCGACGACATCGGGTTATCGCCGGAGAAAAAATCGCGCATTCCGGATCGTGCCGCCTGGTCCAGCGCCCGCTCGTAGTCGGCCGAGTGAACTTTGGCGATGACGCGATCGGTGTCCGGGTGATCGGCGGTCTCGCGGTGGATGCGATCCGCGAGCCCGGCGCGCTCGACGCCCGCCAGAGCCGCATCGAGCCGCGTGGCCGACTCAGGATGTCCGGCTCCGGTGTCGTGTTCGTAGAAGACGGGATTCGTGTAGATGTTCAGCATCGGCGTGGTACAACTTCCTGACTTTGCGCCGCATTCTCCAGGTGACCTCGATTGCGCTGTTGACGATCTTCTTTCTCGGGCTTTTTCTCTGGAAGAGCAACCTCCGCGACGTCTGGCGGATCATGCTGACGACCAACCTTCTCTGGCTGGCGTCGGCGTTTCTGGTCAACTGGCTGGCGCTGATCTTTCGCACCGTCCGCTGGCGGGTGCTCCTCGGCGGTCCGAAACCGCCCGGCTTCTATCCGACGTTCTTTGCCAATACCACCGGCTACATGCTCTCGACCGTGCTGCCGATCCGCGCCGGTGACGTGGCCCGCCCGGCACTCCTGGCGCGGCGCACAAACGTTCGCTTCTCGGAAGCATTGGGGAGCGTGCTCACCGAGCGCATTCTCGATCTCTTCAGCATCCTCGGCATCTTCATCTGGTTCTGCGTGCTCCGCTGGAACAGCTTTCCGAACAACATCGGCGTCGTTCATGGCGGCGCCATCGGCTGCACGGTGGTGCTTGCGCTGCTCATCCTCCTGCTGGTGAGCCTCTCTTTCTTCGGCGGCGCGGTCCGGCGGATGCACGTGACGGTCGGCCGCATCCTGCCGAAGCGATTCCGCGAGCCGTGGATGAGGTTCTTCGATGCCTTCGCGAAAACGTTGTCCATCACGGAACGGCCGGGGGACTTTTTCACGGTCATCTTTGCCACCGCCGGCGTCTGGGTCTGCCTGACCGCGCAGTACTCGCTCGTTTTCATCGCCATGCATCACCCGTTGCCCTACGACGCAACGTTCTTCATCAGCGGCGTGACGACGATCGGCGTGGCCATCCCGACGCCGGGCGGCGTCGGCGGCTTCCACAAGCTTTGCCAGTGGGCGTTGACGTCGTTCTACGGTTTTGACATCGACAGTTCCGTGGCCCTCGCGTTACTGATGCATCTGGTCGGCACCGTCCCGGTCGTTGCCACCGGCGTGACGCTCTTCGCCCGCGAGGGTCTTCGTTGGCGCGACCTCAGGAGGGAAGCCCAGGATGTCGCGGGCGACACGCCCCCTCAGTCGTGATATACGGCGTTCCGATGCGATGCCCGTTCTGTGGCAACACGGAAGACCGTGTCGTCGACTCCCGCGAGAGCCGTGAGGCCGATGTCATTCGCCGCCGGCGTGAGTGCACCAAGTGCGAGCGCCGGTTTACCAGCTACGAGAAGATCGAGCAGGTCCCGTTTCAGGTCGTCAAACGCGATGAGCGCCGCGAGCCGTATGACCGGTCCAAGCTGATGCGCGGCCTGCAGGTGGCCTGCCGCAAACGTCCGGTCCCGCAGGAAACGCTCGAACGGCTGGCGGATGCGATCGAAGCAGCGATGCAGGATTCCAGCGAGCGGGAAGCGTCGAGCAAGGTCATCGGAACGATGGTCATGCAGCGCCTGCGCGCGCTCGATCCGGTGGCCTATGTTCGTTTTGCCTCGGTGTACCGAAGATTTGAAGATGTGGATGCGTTTGTGAAGGAATTGCATCAATTGAGGTAGAACCCTGAGACTTCGATTCAGGGAACACTCATTGCAGAGCATGGTTCCCCCATTGAGAGGCTGAGATGACCGACGCGACCGAAACCGCGAAAGAAGAAGCGATCAAAATCCCCGACGTCCTGCCGGTTCTGCCGCTGAAGGACCTCGTCATTTTTCCGTTCATCATCGTTCCGCTGTCGGTGTCGCGGGAGAAGTCGATCAACGCGGTCGATCAGGCGCTGGCAGAGAACCGCGTCATCATGCTGACGGCGCAGAAAGACTTTCAGAACGAAGACCCGGCCGAAGACGATCTCTATCGCGTCGGAACCGTGGCCATCATCATGCGGATGCTGAAGCTGCCCGACGGGCGCATTCGCATCCTCGTGCAGGGCCTGAGCCGCGCGCGCATCGATTACTTCATTCAGACCGCGCCGTTTTTCAAGGCAAAGATCACCCGCATCGAAGAGACCACCACCAAGGATCGGGGACTGGAGACCGAGGCCCTCATTCGTGCGGTGAAACAAAACCTCGACCGCGCCGTCGGACTGGGCAAGAACATCAGCCCGGAGGTCATGGTCATCGCCGCGAACCTCGACGACCCGGCGCGGCTCACCGACCTGGCTGCATCGAACCTCGACCTCAAGCTCGAGGAAGCGCAGCAGATCCTGGAGACGATGGACCCCGTCGAGCGCCTGAAACGGGTCAATGACCTTCTCTCGCGTGAGATCAATCTCCTGACCATGCAGCAGGAGATCTCCTCGGCGGCGCAGGGGGAGATGAACAAGTCACAGCGCGAGTACTTCCTGCGGCAGCAACTGAAGGCCATCCAGTCCGAGCTCGGCGAAGGGGAAGACGTCGCCGAGGACGTCGAGAATTACCGCAAGAAGATCGAAGAAAAACAGATTCCCTCCGAGGCCCGCGAGGAGGTCGAGAAGCAGATCAAGCGGCTGGAGCGCTCCCATCCCGATTCGGCGGAGACGTCGATCATCCGCACGTACCTCGATTGGATGACCGGCCTGCCGTGGGGCCAGATGTCGGCCGACAATCACGACCTCGAGCGCGCCCGCAAGATCCTCGACGAGGATCACTACGATCTCGAGAAGATCAAGGAGCGCATCCTTGAGTACCTGGCCGTCCGCAAGCTTCGTGGCCAGAAGATGAAGGGCCCCATCCTTTGCTTCGTCGGGCCTCCCGGCGTCGGCAAGACCTCCCTCGGCCGTTCGATTGCCCGCGCCCTCGACCGCAAGTTCGTCCGTATTTCGCTCGGCGGCGTGCGCGACGAGGCGGAGGTGCGCGGCCATCGCCGTACCTACGTCGGTGCACTCCCCGGCCGCATCATCCAGGGCATCAATCAGGCAGCGACGTCGAATCCGGTCTTCATGCTCGACGAGGTCGACAAGATCGGCGCCGACTATCGCGGCGATCCATCGTCAGCACTCCTGGAAGTGCTCGACCCGGAACAGAATTTCTCGTTCCGCGACCATTACCTCGGCGTTCCCTACGACCTCTCGAACGTGATGTTCATCGTCACGGCGAACGTGCTCGACACGATCCAGCCGGCCTTCCTCGACCGCATGGAAGTGATCCGCCTTTCGGGCTACACGGATGAGGAGAAGCTGTCGATTGCCAAGCAGCATCTGATCCCGAAGCAGATGGAGGAGAACGGCATCAAAGAGACGCCGGTGGTCTGGACCGACTCCGGGATCATGCGCGTCATCACCGGCTACACGAAAGAAGCGGGCCTGCGCAATCTGGAGCGTGAGATCGGAACTATCTGCCGCAAGATCGCGGTACAGGTTGCTGGTGGCAATCAGGCGGAGAGTTACCGCATCACCGACGGCTCCGTCGAAAAGTACCTCGGGCCGATGAAGCATTTCGCGGAGGAGTTGCTGGAGCGCGATCAGGTCGGCGTGGCAACGGGTCTGGCCTGGACCGCGGTCGGCGGCGACATCCTGTTCATCGAGGCTCTGGCGGTGAAGGGCAAAGGGAAGCTGGTCCTGACAGGTCAGCTCGGCGATGTGATGAAAGAGTCGGCGCAGGCAGCGCTCACCTATGCTCGCGCGCATGCCGACGAGCAGAACATCCCCTCCGACTACTTCGAGACGCACGACATTCACATTCACGTCCCCGCCGGCGCGATTCCGAAAGACGGACCCTCGGCCGGCATCACGATGACGAGCGCGATCATCTCGATGATCACCGGCCGCCCCGTGAAGCGGAATGTGGCCATGACCGGCGAAGTGACCCTTCGCGGCGACGTGCTTCCGATCGGCGGTCTGAAGGAAAAGGTGCTGGCCGCCCGGGCCGCGAAGATCAACACCGTGATCATGCCGAAATTGAATGAGCGCGATCTGATCGACGTCCCGGAGCCGATCAAGCGGGACATGCAGTTCTACTTCGTCGAGCACGTCGAAGAAGTGCTCAAGATCGCCCTGCTCGACCGGAGTGCCGCCGATCAGAAGACGACCGAGCGCGTCGGCCGCGAGTCGAAGACGCTCCCCGAGCCGGAGCCGGCGCCAGCGGTCGTCGAGGTGCCGGTGGCGCAGCCTGGATAAGCCGGCACGGCCGGCGACGCTGGTTGCCCAAGGCTCGGACACCATCTCCGCTCGATCGTTCTGCCGCGCAGGCTAGCCGAGACCGCGCTACCGGGGAACCATTTTCGATAGAATCCACGCCATGTCCGAAAATCAACGCGAGCAGGCCAAGAGCAAAGGTTTCTGGGAGGGGGGAGCGCAGGGCCACGGCACGAACAAAGAGTCGTCCGGCCGGCCGAGCGGCTCTCCTGGCAAGCGGTCGCCCTCGCGGACCGGATATCGCACCGACATCGAGTTCCCGCCCGAGACCACTGTGCCTTCGAACGACTAAATCCGCCGCGCGCGCCGGAACGTAACATCAACGCCGCGCCATGACCGCCGCAATGAACACGAGCTTCGAATCCAGCTCGCTGCTGCCTGCCGTCGCACACGGTGATCTCACCGCGTTCGAGCAGCTCTACGACCGTCATTCATCGACCCTTTATGCCCTCCTTCTCCGCATCCTCGCCAATCCGGACGACGCGCAGGAAGTCCTGCAGGAGACCTTCGTGAAGGCGTGGACGAACGCGAAGATGTTCGATGCCGTTCGCGGCAGCGACGTGGCCTGGCTGATCTCGATCGCCCGCAGCCGCGGCATCGACCGGCTCCGCTCCCGCAGGATTCGCGGCGACCGTGAAGACGAGGCCGGGCGGGAGCTGTCATCGAGTTTCGGTTTCGTGGAGAAGAGAACCGGAGCGGACGACGCCATCCAATCCGAGGAGCGCCGCGCCGTGCGTGAGGCGCTCGCGGAACTGCCGGAGGCGCAGCGCGTGGCACTGGGGCTGGCCTATTTCGAAGGATTGTCGCAGTCCGAGATCGCCGAGAAGCTGGGCGAGCCCCTCGGCACCATCAAGACCCGGATGCAGCTCGGGATGAAGAAGTTGCGGGAAAGCCTGAAGGCGTTCCGATGATTACGGCGATGAAAAGCCACGCGGAGCTCGAATCGATTGCCGCTCTCGAGGCCATCGGTGCCGCGACCGCGGACGAGGCCAGCGCCTTCCGTGCGCATCAGGTCTCCTGCGCCGATTGCCGGCGCGCCCGCGACGAGTACGAAGAGGCGGCCACGCTACTGGCGCGCGATCTCGATCCGGTCACCCCTCCGCCCGCGGTGCGCGATCGGATCTTCCTGGCCATCGACGGGCAGGAAGAGAGCGACAACGTCATCGACGCGCGCGATCGCTTCGGCAGCAGGCGCTGGTGGATGGTGGCGGCCGCGCTTTTCCTGGCGCTTTGGGGCTGGCGCGAGCTTTCCGTTCGCGTCATCCGCGAGAAGGCCACGATCAGCGAAGCCGAGGTGCGGCGGCTGGCAGGCGAAAATCAGCTCCTCACGGCTCGCAACGACAAACTGAGCGCGGAGATGGCGGCGCTGGCCTCGCAGGACACCCGTACGATCGCCCTCACCGGACAGCAGGTCTCGCCGTCGGCATCGGCAAAGGTCTTTCTCGAGCCGAACCAGCGCCGCGCCGTCGTCTTCTTTTACAACCTCCCCGCCAATCCGAGCGGCAAGAGCTACCAGCTCTGGATCCTTCGCGGCGATCAGCCGAAGCCGCAAAGCGCCGGTGTATTCGACGTGACACGGTCCGGCGGGGCATCCATCTCCATCGAGAACCTCCCGCTGGCGACGGAGATCAAAGGTCTGGCCGTGACGCTCGAGCCGAAGGGCGGCGTGGAACAACCGACCAACACCAATTTCTTCGTGGCCGGAAGCACATAGACCCATGTCCGATCTCTCCCTCGATCCAACCACTACGGCGCTCATCGTCATCGATCTGCAACGCGGCATCGTGGCGCGGCCGGCGGCGCCGCATTCGGCGTCCGAAGTGGTCGAGCGCTGCGCGAAGCTCGCGGAGGCGTTCCGACGGGAGAAGGCGGTGGTGATCCTCGTCCATGTCGCGTTCTCGGAGGATGGCGGCGACCGTCTCAAGCCGGCGGCGGACAGCGCTCCTCCCTCGGCTCCGATGCCGTCCGACTGGAGTGAGATCGTGCCGGAGATCGGGCCGCACCCCGGCGACATCGTCATCGTCAAGCGGCAGTGGGGCGCGTTCTACGGCACCGGCCTCGAGCTGCAGTTGCGCCGCCGCGGCGTCCGTACCATCGTCTTCGGCGGCATCGCCACGAACTTCGGCGTCGAGTCGACCGCGCGCGATGCGTACGAGCGCGGCTTCGAGCAGATCTTCGTCGAAGATGCCATGTCGGGGCTGACCGCCGGGGCTCACGAATTCGCGGTGACGACCATCTTCCCGCGCATGGGCCGCATACGGTCGACCGGCGACGTGCTGGCGGCGATCAGAGCCCGATGATGTTGTAGCCGCCGTCGACGAACAGCACCTCGCCGGTGATGGCGGCCGACATCGAAGAGAGCAGGAAGAGTGCGGCGTTGGCGATCTCTTCAAGCTCCACGTTGCGGCGCAACGGGGCGCGCTCGGCATGGTGCTTGAGCATCCCGGTGAAGCCTTTGATCCCGCGCGCGGCCAGGGTGTTCACCGGTCCCGCGGAGATGGCGTTGACGCGGACATTCTTCGGACCGAGATTCGCGGCAAGGTAGCGGACGCTCGCTTCGAGCGATGCTTTGGCCACGCCCATGAGGTTGTAGCCCTCCACCGCCTTTTCCGCGCCGTAGTAGGTCATCGCCAGGACCGCACCGCCACCAGCCTTTTCGAACAGCGGCAACGCCGCGCGCGTGAGGCCGACCAGCGAGTACGCGGAGATGTCGTGCGCGGTCTTGAACCCTTCCCGCGAGGTGTTGACGAAGTCGTTCTCGAGGTCTTCACGCGGCGCGAAGGCGACGGAGTGGACGAGGGCATCGAGTCCTCCGAAGGTCTCGCCGACCTCCTTGAAGACCGCCTCGACCTCGGTGTCCAGCGTAACGTCGCAGGGAAGGATCAGCGATCCCGGCATCGAGGCGCAGAGCTCCTCGACGTTCGCTTTCAGCCGCTCTCCCTGATACGTGAAGGCCAGCCGCATCCCTTCGCGCGACAGTGACTGCGCGATGGCCCAGGCGATGGAGCGTTTGTTGGCGACCCCGAAAACGATTCCTGTCTTTCCTTCCAGCAGCGGCATGCTTGACTCCTTCGGGGGCGATCATAGCAACGTCATCCCGTCATCGACCGCTGTGAGAAGAACGTCTGCGTCGTCCCGCATTCGCGACAGAGGAAGTGCAGTGTGTCGCGCCGCTTCCACGGATTGGGGGCGTCGCAGACGGTGCAGAGGGTGTTTTGCTGCGGAAAGGGCCGTTCGCAGTGATCGCAGGCGACAGCCCTGCCTGCCGCGTTCATGTCATCTTCGCAACTGACTTCACCGCAACTCGGACAACGCCAGCAAACAGCCATCGCGTGCGACCTCTTTCAAAAAAGATGGACGATTGGATGGCTGCAAGAATAGCAGATGAAAAAGATTGATGATTAAAGATTCGCGTCTCGCGGTCTCGCGGTTGCGAAGTCTCGCGGCAGCGTTGTCATCGAAACGCCGCGAGACCGCGTAACCGCGAGACCACGAAACCCCGGTGCTACTTCACCTTCGCCCACGCATCCTTCAACGTCACCGTGCGATTGAAGACCAGGGTATCGCCGGACGAATCAGGATCGACGCAGAAGTATCCGAGACGCTCGAACTGGTAACGCGTGAATGGCGCCGCGCCGCGGACCGAGGGCTCGAGCTTCGCGCGCGGTACCACCTGGAGTGAGTTCGGATTGAGGTCGTCGAGGAAATTGCCGCTCTCCTCGGGGTTCTCGGACCGGAACAGGCGGTCGTAGAGACGCACCTCGCAATCGACGGCGTGATCGGCGGAAACCCAGTGCAGCGTTGCCTTCGGTTTCCGGCCGTCAGGCGAGTCGCCGCCGCGCGTGGCAGGGTCGTAGGTCGCATGCAGCTCCACGATGTTGCCGACGTCGTCTTTCATCACTCCCGTGCAGGTGATGAAGTACGCCGAACGGAGGCGGACCTCGCGGCCGGGCGCGAGGCGGAAGAACTTATTCGGCGGCTCTTCCATGAAGTCCTCACGCTCGATGAGAAGTGTTCTTGCGAAGGGAACCTTGCGCGTCCCCGTATCGAACCACTCCGTTTCCCCCTCGGGGTAGTTATCGATGACGACTCGTAGCGGATCGAGCACGCCCATCACCCGCGGCGCGGTGGTGTTCAGATCTTCGCGCACGCAGAACTCCACCAGGCCGGCATCGATGACGTTCTCCCGCTTGGCGACGCCGACGCGCTCGCAGAAGTTCCGGATCGACGCGGGCGTGTACCCGCGGCGCCGCAGTCCGGCGATGGTCGGCATGCGCGGATCATCCCAGCCGCTGACGTGCTTCTCCTCGACCAGGCGAAACAGCTTCCGCTTCGACATCACCGTGTAGCTGAGGTTGAGGCGGGCGAACTCGTACTGCCGAGGTCGTGAAGGGACGGAGACGCTCTCGATCAACCAGTCGTACAGCGGACGGTGATCCTCGAACTCCAGCGTGCAGAGCGAATGGGTGATGTGCTCGATGGCGTCCGACAGAGGATGCGCGAAGTCGTACAGCGGATAGATGCACCAGGCGTCGCCGGTGCGGTCGTGGCGCTCGTGGCGGATGCGATAAAGCACCGGATCGCGCATGTTGATGTTCGGCGAAGCCATGTCGATCTTCGCCCGCAACACGTGCGCGCCGTCCGGAAACTGGCCGTCTTTCATCCGCCGGAAGAGATCGAGATTCTCGTCTACGCTCCGGGTGCGATACGCCGACTCCTGGCCGGCCTCTATTAACGTGCCGCGCATGGCCCGCATCTCGTCGGCACTGGAGCTGTCGACGTAGGCCTTCCCTTTCTGGATGAGCTCTTCGCCCCAGGCGTAGAGTTGGTCGAAGTTGTCGGAGGCGTGGAAGAGATTCCCGCCCCAGGAGAAGCCGAGCCAGACCACATCGCGTTTGATCGACTCGGAGAACTCGACCTCTTCCTTCGTCGGATTGGTATCGTCGAAGCGGAGATTGCACTGACCGCCGAATTCGCCGGCGATGCCGAAGTTGAGACAGATCGATTTGGCGTGGCCGATGTGCAGGTAACCGTTCGGCTCGGGGGGGAAGCGGGTGACGACGCGCTGGTACCTGCCGGCGGCAAGATCCTCTTCAACGATCTCACGGATGAAGTCGCGCGGCTTGGAGGGGGCTTCGGTGGTCATGGGGCGGGACCGTATACATCGCCGCGCGGCGAGTCAACAATGGCACAATCCCGTCATGCGAAAACTGGTCACCCTCGCCGCGCTCCTCATCGCCGCTACCACCCACGCGCAATCGCTCGACGACGTCGTCTCGAAGGTCATGAAGGAGTATGGCGGGGAGGCGGCCTGGCAAAAGGTGACCTCGCTGCGCGAGAGCGGCACGGTCGTGCCGATGATGCGCAAGGGCGACGGCAAGGTGACGCGTTTCTGGCAGAAGCCGGACAAGCTCCGTTTCGACGTCACCTATCCCACGGAGCACGAGGTACGCATCGTCGATGGCGACCACGGAACGCGCAACGACAAAGAGGTCACCGGCGGATCGCTCGACGCGATGAAACAGCAGGCGGCCCGTCTGGCGTTGCCGCTGCTCCTCGTCGAGAAGCGCGCGTCCCTTCACGACCTCGGCACGAAAGATGGCGTCCGTACGATCGAGATCCCGCTCTCGGCTTCTCTGACGCTGACGGTCACCATCGACATGAAGACCTGGCACATCCTCCGGTCGACCGGCAAAGCGTCAGGCCTCGAATTCGTCGTCGACTACAGCGACTTCCGGCGCGTCAACGGTCTGCTCTTCCCGTTCGCGGAAGCGGGCATGGCGCAGGGGATGCCGACCGCGAACACGAAGCTCGACACGATCGAGATCAATGCCCCTTCAGCGCCGCCTCCGCCTGCGGCAAAATGATCCTGACCCACTCGGCGTACATTTTCGAGCTCGGATGGAGGCCGTCGGGCGCGACGAGCGCCGGGTCGACGGCGGCATGGCGGGAGACCGGTGAGATGTCCGCGTAGCGGGCGCCGGCTCGTTTCGTCTCCTCGGCGTTGATGGCGTTGAAATGATCGATCTCGGTGCCGATCTTCGCCCGGTCGCGGCCGGCGGCGAATGGAGTGACGCCCCAGTCGGGGATGGAGACCACGACCACGCGCTTCGGATCGTTGCCGGCAAATGCGATGGCGCGCTGCAACAGCGCCACGAATTCCTTTCGATACTGCTCGGCATCGCGGCCGCGGTATTGATTGTTGACGCCGATCAGCAGCGTTACCAGCGCATACGGTCCGTGCGGCTTCGCCGCGTCGATGGCCGATGACAGCTCGTCCGTCGTCCAGCCGGTCTTGGCGATGATCTCCGGATAGGCGATGTCGATCCCGCTCTCGCGAAGGTGCAGCGCGAGCTGATTCGGCCAGCGGTCCGCGGTGGCAACGCTCTCGCCGATCGTGTAGGAATCGCCGAGGGCGAGAAAACGAGGGGAAGGAGTCATCACAACCATGAGAAGGGCCGCAAACGTGCTCAACATCTCCGAAGTCTACCCGCTGCTAACCTTTCGGCCTCCACGGCGTACTTACTCTGCACAGGAGGCCAACCATGAAGCGCATCCGCAGTGCAGTGCTCGCGGCCGTGCTTGGGCTCGCATCGATTTCGGCCGCACATGCAGCGATCGATAGCCCCATTCACCGCAATTTCAACGTTCGTCCCGGCGGGACGATCACCATCGACGCCGACGTCGGCGACATCAAGGTCACCTCGGGTGCCGCCAACGTCAGCGTCGACGTCATCCGCCGCGCCAGGACGTCCAGCCGCTCGCATGCGGACGAGCTCTTCAAGGACCTCGACGTCACCTTCGCCCAGGAAGGAAACGACGTCCGTATTCGCTCGCGCTACAACCATCCCACGTCGTGGTTTCACTGGAACACCGACCTTGACGTCCATTACGTCGTCAACGTTCCCTCTCAGTACAACGTCGACCTGACGACCTCGGGCGGCGACATCACCGTCTCCGATCTGAACGGACAGGTGCGGGCCAAGACCTCGGGCGGGGACGTTTCCCTGGGGCGGATCAACGGCCTCGTCGACGCGCACACCTCCGGCGGCGACGTCTCGATGGCCGGCTCGCACGCAAACGCCATGCTCTCCACTTCGGGCGGCGACATCAAAGTCGGCGACGCCGCCGGTTCGCTCAGCGTGAAGACCTCGGGCGGTTCCATTGATATTCGGCGCGCTGGGTCTGACCTCAAGGCGCACACATCCGGCGGCTCGATCGAGATCGGCGATGCCGGCGGTGTCATCGACGCTTCCAGTTCGGGTGGATCCATCCGGGCACGCCTGTCGCGGCAACCGCATGGCGATTCGACGCTGTCGACCTCCGGAGGCGGCATCACCGTTTCCCTCGCTCCGAATGTGGCGCTCGACATCGACGCGCATACGAGCGGCGGCGACGTGGCCTCGGATGTTCCGGTCACGATTCTCGGTAAGCAGAACGATTCGTCACTGAACGGGAAGTTGAACGGCGGCGGCCCGAAGCTCGTGCTCCGCAGCTCCGGCGGCGACATCCGGCTCAAGAAGTAACCTGGGAGTCTGCGCGGCAGAACGATAGAGCGAAGATGGTGGCAGAGCCTTGGGCAACCAGCGAAGCCGGCCGTGCCGGCCTATCCAGCCGCGAGGATTGCCTTCGCGGCGGCACGCGCGCTGGCGAAGGCGGCGTCCGAGAGGATGCCGCCTTCATCCACCCAGTCACCGGCCACGTAAAGACCGCGTACCGGCGTCACGGCACGCATCCGCGAGGATCGGCCTTCCGGCTCGACCAGAGCATTGGACACGGTCATGGCGGGCAGGAACCGGCGATGGACGATGAGCTCGCGCCATCCGGGCTGCATCTCGTCGACGAGCGTTTCGAGCTCCCCCTCCGTTCCTTCGCCATATTTCATTGCGTGGAGAAGAGCGCCCCCTTTCGGCGTCAGTTGCGCCCATTTCGAGTGCACTGAGTAGTAGAGCGGCTTGTCGATGCCGAGGGCAAACGTGTTCCGCGGCGCGGGAAGTCTTGACAGGGCGATATCGAGGCAGGCGGCGGTTACCGCACTCGACGTCGGCCAGTCGAGGTCGGGAGCGAGCTCGCGGGCGGTGCTGGGATCGACCGCCAGAAGGACGGTTTCCGCCGGGATGAGCGTCCCTTTGTCCGGATCGGTCATGTCCGGCATCGCAAGCGACATAGTGTCGTTGCGGACGTCGACTTCCAGTCCGCCGAGCTCCACGCCGCGAACCGAGCCTCCGTCATGATGGACGCTAACGACGCGCGAGCTGGTCACGAAATTGACGCCCGATGCCACCGCGGCGCTATGCAGCGAGTCGACGATCTTCTGCCACCCTTCATCGACGTAGACGACTCCGCGGATGGCCAGCCGCAAGTGGGCCAGCGCCGCGCTGGCGCTCTGGAGGTCGGCGCGGTCGCTGTATGTAGCGAGACGGAATAGGGCTTCCAGTACCTGCCGCAGGCGCTCGTCGGACGCGTTCGCGTCGATCCATTCGCGCACGGTCATCGACGCGTAGGGTTTCGGATCGATGCGCCGGATGCGAAGCAGGAGCATCGCCGCCTTCGCCTTCGCTTTCGGACCAAAGATCGACGTCGTCAGCAGCGACCACGGGTTGGTGGGAAGTTTGAACCGCTCGTCGCCCAGGATGGCCACGCCGCGCGGCTTTGGAATGCCCCCGCGCACCGGGATGCCGAGCTCCCGCAGCACGTTCCAGCCGAGGCCGTTGCGGTAAAACGCGTGCGGCCCGAGGTTGAACCGGTAGCCGTGGCGAAGATGCGTCACCGCGCGGCCACCGAGGTAACGGCGTCGCTCGAAAATCGTTACTGTGCGTCCGGCGCGCGCTAGGAACACCGCTGCCGAGAGCCCAGCCAGGCCGCCGCCGACGATGATGACGTTCTTTGACACGATTGAGAGGGGATGCTACCGCGAATTCACAGCTCGGAGGGATGATGTGTGGCACAATTTCCTTCGGTCCAACTCCCCAGGATGAAAAGTCTGCGGCTCCACTGTTCTCGTGGCCGGCTACGGCACGTGCAGAAACTCGTGTATTCAAGCGGAGAAACGCTCCTGCGCAAATTGGTGGTGTTGTGGTTACTGCTCATCCCTGTCGCGGTGTTTGCCGCGTCCGGCGATGAGTTTTACCAGCGCCTTTACCAGCGCGGGATGGCCCACTTTGCCGCCGGCGACTACGCCCATGCCTTCACGGAACTGCGTAATGCCGCCTTCGGTTTCGTCGAGCAGGTCGACCAATTCGAGAGCGCGCAAGCCTACGCCATCATCGCCGCCCATCGGCTCGGGCGCGACAGCGACGCGCGCGACTCGCTGCTGCGCATCGTCGCGGCGGAGAAGGTTCAGCCGCACTTCCGCTCGGTCACTCTTCCCGACGCCGTGCGCGCGGAAGTAGACACGGTTGCCGCCGCATTGTTGACGGCCGAAGAGTGCACGCTCCTTGGCGTTCCCGAACAGGTACAGCAGGCAGCGGCTGCTGCAAAGCCGCCAGTAATCGTACCGACGCCGACGAAACGTCCGAATGTTGCCGTGACCGCGCCGCGCGAGAAAGAATCGACGGACGACACGGCACATCCTGATGACAAGCCGAAAGCGACCCCGCAACCGGTCGTGCCGGCGCCGCAGCCGCCGCCTGTTACACCGCAACCGGTGGTTCCGGCTCCGCAGCCGGTCGTTCCCACTCCCCAGCCGGTCGATCCGGCTCCGCAGCCGCGCCCACCGATCCAACCGCCCGCTCCGCAAAAACCGCAGCCGCAGCCGGTGACGCCGGATCCCATCCCGCAGCCGGCAACGCCTCCGCAGCCGGTGAAAGACGTGGACGCGTCCCTCGCCGAGGCACAGCGGGCGATCGACAACGGCGAGATCGGCCGCGCGCGGTCGGTCTACAAGGCGATCCTGAGCGGTTCTCCGCTCTCGCATCCCGCGGCGCTACGGCTCGCCGAAGGGCTGTCCCGGGTGGGGGACTTCCCGGACGCCGCACTCGCCTTCAAACGTGCCGGAACGCTCGGCCACGGCGAGGAGAAGTACCACTACGACTACGCGGTGGCCCTGTACGAAACGGGCCGCTACGCCGAAGCAAAGCGCGAGCTCGCCCTATCGCTGCCGTACATCGCCGCGACGGCGGATGTGGCGCGCTATCGTGCGAAGATCGAGGGAGCGATCGAGTAACGACGCAATCTCTTGTCTAACTGACACATCCCTTTGGTAGAATCACTAAAATCCGTTTGAGTGAGTCGCCCAAAATCCGCGAGCGTCTTCGAAAGGCTGCCATGAAAAAACTTGCCGTTGCTACCGCCCTGATGCTGTTCGCGATCGTCGGGTATTCCGCCGAACGAGCGACGACGCCCGAGATCACGCCGCCCTCCAACGGCGAAGAGTTCCTGCGTCTGAGCAGCACAGAGAAGTTGTTCTGGTCGATCGGCTATGCACAGGGTTATCTCGACGCCCTGAACAAGATCGACGTCGCCGCCGGACCGAGCTCGGCCTGTGCCAGTCTGGCCGCTCGCACCGAGCGGCAGAGCTCGACCGCGGGCAAGATGTCCGGCTTCGAGCTGGTCTCCGGCCTCGAGAAGTTCTATGCCGATCCGGCCAACACGCTGATCCCCGTCGGAAGCGCCATCCGCATCTACATGCTGCAGGCGGCCGGCAAGGACCAGGCCACGATTCAGGAGCTGATCGAGACCGCGCGTGCCCTCGGCGCCGAGAGCTCGCGCCGCCCGATGGCCAGCAAGTAGCCGGTTTCTTTCGGCAACACAACTCAGGCGGAGGGGTGTCGTGGATTCGCTTCGGTCCATGTGTTCGATGGCCGCGGTGCTCTGTGTCGTCCCTGTTCTGAGTGTCTCTGCCGTCACTGAAAAGCCACTCCCTCATCGGTTGCCGGCGGTCGTGCCGGCAATCGTGCTTACGGCGCTACGAGATTCGAATGAGGCGAACGACTTCCGCCGGTTCGAGCCTGCTCTCGCCGTCGCGAAGTCGTTCGCGGACCTGATGCCCCTCGGCGCGGAGCGCAACGCTCTGCGGCGGGCCATCCTGGTCTATGAGGATGTGGACGTGGTCTGGAGCTTCGCCGTCCGCGATCGCTACGGCGCCTATTTCAACGACGATTCGCTTCCCGGCATGCACGACCGGCTCAACGCCGATTATCCCGGCTACGACGACTTCATCGCCGACTATCGAGTCGCCGACCGCAAGGGAAACGTCCTCTATCCGACAGCGGAAACGCGAACGTTCCTGTTGAAGCAGCTCGCGCCGTAGGCCGGCACGGCCGGCTGCGCTGGTTGCCCAAGGCTCGGCCACCATCTTGCTTTCATCGTTCTGCCGCGCAGACTCCTAGCCCCGTTACGACGCGGCGCCCATCGTCGATCGGACGTCGAGCGCATGGATGGCGTGGATCAGCCTTTTCCCGGAGGATGCTCCTTTCGCCACGACAGCGTGGAAGCCGCGGAGCTGTTCGCGATCGTCGATGGTCAGCTCTTTCGCCGTGAACGCCAGGATCGGAATCTGCGACGTCGCATCACTCTGTTTCAGTAGCGCTGCCACTTCGAAGCCGCTCATCCCTGGCATGGAGAGGTCGAGAATGATGACGTCCGGCTTGCTCGCTTCGGCCCGCTGCAGCCCTTCCGCTCCGGAGAACGCTTTTTCGAGCTGATACCCCTGCTTCGTCAGCTCCGCCTCGAGCATGTCATGGACGCTGACGTCATCGTCGATGAGCAGAAGCCGCGGCCGCTTCGGCGCGGCGGTACGCACGGTGATCTCGCGCAACCGGCGCATCAACCGCGTCCAGTCGACCGGCTTGACGAAATAGTCGTCGGCGCCGAAGGCCAGACCGAGCTCGCGATTGTCGATCATCGACACGATGATGACCGGCAGGCTGGCCGTCGTCGCATCCGCCTTCAACGCCCGCAGCACGTCCCATCCCTGTGCGCCCGGTAGCACGATGTCGAGTGTGATGGCCACGGGACGGATGCTGCGCGCGAGGCGGAGCGCTTCATCGCCGGTCCGTGCACGGATCGGCACGTACGCGGCCGCTTGAAGGTAGGCGGCCAGCGTCGAATAGGCCAGGTCTTCGTCTTCGACGACGAGCACGCGCTCACCCGGCGGGATCACCGTGCCGTCGACGTTGATGATCGGGCTGGGAATGGTCGTGCCCGCGAAATGAACCGGCAGCGTGAAGGTGAACGTGCTCCCTTTTCCGATTTCGCTGGCCACGGTGAGCGTGCCGCCCTGCAGCTCCACGAACTTCCGAACGAGTGACAGTCCCAGCCCGGTCCCGCCGTATTGCCGGTTCAGGGTGCCGTCGACCTGGCGGAACTCTTCGAAGATCAGCGTCAGATTCTCCTGCGCGATGCCGATGCCGCGGTCGATGACGTCGATGCGGACAGACTCCGGCTGGTCCTCGCTCGCCGCAAGCCGCCACGCATGGATGGTGACGGTCGAATCGCTCGGCGAGAACTTCACCGCGTTTGACAGGAGGTTGTAGAGGATCTGTTTGAATTTGGCCTGGTCGGTCTCGATCGCGGTCACGCCCGGCTCGATCTCCACGGCAAACGTGATGGCCTTGCGCGTCGACATTCCCCGCATCACCTGGCAGACGCTTTCGACGGCGCTCTTGACCGGGAAGGTCTCCGGCAGCAGCTCCATCTTGCCCGCTTCAACTTTCGAAAGGTCGAGGATGTCGTTGATGATCTCGAGCAGGTGTTTGCCGGAGCTCAGGATCGAGCGGATGAAGTTGATCGACTTCGCGTCGATCTGCGTCTCCAGCCGGTCGATGAGAATCTCGGAGAAACCGATGATGGCGTTCATCGGCGTCCGCAATTCGTGGCTCATGTTGGCCAGGAAGCGGCTCTTGGCCTGATTCGCCTCTTCCGCTTCGCGGTTCTTGAGCTGCAGCTCGCGGAGGATGCGCGCTTTGGAGATTGCCGAGATGGCATGCTCGCGCACGCGCGCCAGCTTGCGAAGATCGCTGCGGCTGAAGGCGTCGGGATCGGTGAAGTTGTCGAAGATGAGAAACCCTTCGATGCGGCCGCCGAGCGAGACCTCCATGGCCAGCATCGACTTGGGAACGCGGAAGTGCTTCGTCTGCTCGCTGCCCGTGAGCTCGTGAAACACATCTCCCTTGATGAGATACACCCCTTCTTCGAGCAGCTCCGCCCGTTCCGAATAGCGCCGTGTGGCCTCTTCGGGAGTGAGGTGGACGTCGCTGAAAGACTCCATGTCGTAGCCGAGCTCGGCCACGACTTCCGTGCGATGCCGCTCGTGATCGAACTGCAGGAACGCTGCTGCTTCCGTCTGCGGGAAAAGCTTCGCGCCCTGATCGAGAAGGCTGCGAAACACGTTTTCCAGGACCAGTTCCCGGTTGATGACCTCGACCATCTTGTCGAGCGCTTCCAGCTCGTGCGTACGCGCCGAGACGATCGCCTGGAGCTCGCGATTCCGGCGCTCGAGACGCTGTACGCGAAGACGGTTGGCCAGACTGGCCAGAGCGACGATCAGTGCGATGTAAGCGATCAATGCCCACCAGCGCAGCCACCACGGGGGAAGGACGGAGAACTCGTAGAGCTGCGGCAATGACCAGACGCCGTCGCTGTTGCGGGCCATGACGCCGAAGCGATACGACTTGGGAAAGAGATAGGCGGGCAGGTTGGTGTATCGGATCTTGGCGTCGGGCCGGGCCGCCGACCAGCCGTTGTCGTAGCCGAAGAGGCGCGTCCGGTAGACGACGCGCGATTCGTCGCTGAAGGTCAGCGCCGCGTACGCGATCGAGATCTCATTGTTACCGCTGCGGTCTTCGTGGAACGCGATGTCGCGAAATCGGACGATGGGTGGCTCCGCGTTCGGCTCGCGCAATGCCGGGTTGAAGATCGATACGCCGCTCGGCGTAGCCAGGTAAACGCGGCCGTCGTCGCCAACGGCGAGCGGGTCATACGCCCAGGCCTCGTCGTCGATCAGGCCGTCCGCCTTCGAAATCCGCGCGCGGACGTGGAAGTCGCGCATGTCGACCTCGGCCAGCCCCGCATTCTGGCTGACCCATACCGATTGTCCATTCGGCGAGGGAATGAGTCCGGCCACCATGCTGCCGCCGAGGGCGGTGTCGGGGAGCGTTGCCACGGTGTGGAGTGGCTTGGTATCGAGAATGGCCAGACCATTGGCCGTGCCGCTCCACAGTTTCCCGCCGGCCCACAACAGCGTGCGCACGGAGTCGGTGCGCGCGCCGGTGGCATGCGACCATGCCGGGGCGAAGAATCTCTTCTCGTCAAGCGGAGGCGCGGCCGCCGGATTGAACGGCGCGATGCTGCGGAGCAGGCCGCTGTCAGGCGTGCCGGCCCACACGTAACCGTCGTCGTCGACCGCTACCGCGCTGGCTCCCGCCGGCGGGAGGCCGGCGCGCGTTCCGAAGGCGAACCATTGTCCGTGGGCGAGACAGGTGAGGCCGTGAATGCCCGCAAACCAGATGGTTTCCGCCCCCTGGATCGTGAACGGCTGCACGAGGTAGGTCGTATCGGCCGGGTACGAAGTGTTGATGGCCGCTACGCCCGCGACCGTGATGCTCTTTCGCGTCGACGCACGGCATCATCGGCGGTGCATCGGCAATCGTCGAAAGACAGTTCACCCCGCCGACGGTACCGATCCAGATGCGTCCCTCGGCGTCGCGAGCGAGCGAATAGACCGAGTTGCTGAGCAATCCCTCGCTGACGCGCAGGAGCGTTCTGGCTCTGTCGGGAGCGAACATCGCCAGGCCGCCGCCGGTGCCGATGAACATCTGATTTGCCCACGGTCCGCGAGCACCAGCCTCGCGCGCCAGGATGCAGAACGCGCTCGGGTCGGGAAGGGCCGGCTGCTCGCCGGAATGGGAGTGGCCCGTAAGCGCCTCGAAGGCGCGGTAGTCCCTGCGCAGCCTCGATACGCCGCCGTTCTGCGCGAACCAGATGTTCCCCTCGCGGTCTTCGTAGAGCGCCCAAAGCGAATCGCCGAGGAGATTGCTCGTCCTGTTCACGATGAAGCGGTCGGCGAAGTTCCGGCCGTCGATCCGCACCGCACCGGAGCCAAGGCTGGCGATCCACACCTCGCCGCGCGACGTCTCGAGAATCGAGACGATCCTCTCGCTGAGATCGTGATTGACGACGTCGTAATGCTCGCCCTGTCCCCGCCAGACCAGGCCATTCGTGCATCCGCCCCAGAGCGCGCCGTCGCGCGCTTCGGTCAGCGCGCCGGTCACGCACGGCGGCAGGCCTTGCAGCGGTCCTCGGAACTTCCCTTCGCGGTCGAACTGGAGCATCGATCCGTTATTGAGCCCGACCAGCACCGACCCGTCACGGCGAATCAGCATGCTGGCGATGCCCACGGTCATCGGTACGGAATCGATCGCGCCGCGCTCGAGGGTTGCGCCGCGAAAGCGATAGCGCACGAGCTGGTCCTGCACGCCGGCCCAGATCCAGCCGTCGATTCCGGTGACCAGGCAGTTGCGCCGGACGCGCATCTGCAACAGCCGTTCGCTTCCGACGGCGCTCACGAATTTCACACGCTTGCCCGGCTCGTAGGCATCGAGCGGTTTTTCGGAAACGACCAGTCCCGATTCCGAGCCCACCCAGAGGTGATGGGTGCCGTCTTCGGCGACCTCGCGGACCGTCAGATCGCGGAGCCCGTCCTCCGTTCCGTAATCCTCCATGGCGTGACCGTCGTAGCGCGTCAGGCCGGACGAGTAGTAGGCAAACCAGATGTAGCCGAGGTGATCCTGCGTCACCTTCTGGACGCTGGCCGAGGAGAGCGGATTGACCTGATCGCTCGGAGTGAAGTGGCGGAATGGAAGCTCCTCCGCGGAGAGAGGAAGCGTCACGAGGAGCGCTGGGAGGAGGCACCGCACCCATCGGAGCATTGGCGCAGTTTACAGCCGCCGAACCCCGCCGCTACTTCTGCGTACAATCGGGTAGTGGCAGGGCTGCACGACTGGTTCAACCTGGGGAAAGATACGTTCTCGTCGCTGAAGACGAAGGACGTCACGAATCTGTACGCGCTCGAGTGGCCCGAGACGCGGAAGATGCTGATCGCCGACTACCAGTCGAAGATCGACGACGACCCCAAGCGTCTGCGCCGTTTCGTTCGCACCCGCAGCGCCATCGTCCTCGGTCTGGCCAAACGGCTGGCGCCGCATCGCCGCGTTCTCTTCCTGGTCGGCTTCATCTGGTTCTTCCTCTCTCTGCTCGACGCCATGAGCTATCACCGCCACTTCAGCGCGTGGCCTCTCGTCGAAATGACCGCGTCGTTCATGATCATCGTCCTCCTGCTGGCGATGGAGCTGATCGACAAGATCAAGTTCCGCGACGAGCTGGAGCTCGCCCGCGACCTGCAGGCCGACCTGATTCCGAAGTCTCCTCCGCAGACGGACACGTACGAGATCGCCGCCTACAACCGCATCGCCAACACCGTCGGCGGCGACATCTACGACTTCGTCCCTCTCCCGGACGGCCGGCTGGCCGTCCTGTTCGGAGACGCTTCCGGTCATGGGATGGCTGCCGGCCTGGTGATGGCGGTTGCGCACGCGGCGTGGCGGACACAGCTCGACGTCGATCCCTCGCCCGCGCCGATCATCGGCTCGCTCAACCGCATCCTCTGCCGGACCGGCGGTCCACGATCGTTCTTCTCCTGCTGCTACGTCCTCTTCGACCGCGACGGCAGTTTCACCGCCACCGTAGCCGGCCATCCGCAGATCGTGAAGATCGCCTCCGGCAAGGTCGTCGACCGCATCGGCACCGGTTCCTATCCCCTCGGCGTGAAGACAGGCATGACGTGGCAGGAACTCCCCGGATCACTCGCCCCCGGCGAACGCCTGCTCTTCCACTCCGACGGCCTGACCGAGGCCCGCAACGCCAACGAACGGGAGTTCGGCGACTCCTTCGTCGACGCCATCGTCGGCTGGAACAACGCCGCCTCGGCCGCCACCCTCGTCGAAACCCTCGTCGGCGAATGGAATCTCTTCACCGGTGGGCGCGCGCCCGAGGATGATGTGTCGATCGCGGTGATTGCGCGGCGATAGAGGTTACGGCTCTGAAGTCCCGGACGTCGCAGGACCCTCCTGCGCCGCCGGTTCCGGAGACTGTGGCGATTCGGGAACCGGCGCCGCCTTCTTGCGGCGCTTGAAGCTCTTCAACCGCTTGATCTCCTCCAGGTGTGGCACGAGGACGACGTAGGCCGGGTCGCGCGCCAGCCGCGTGCCGATGTTGTAAGCCTGCGCGGCGATGAAGTCCAGTCGCTGGCGGCGGATGAGGTTCGCGCCGGAGACGCCGTTCAGCATCGCCCGGAGCTCACCCTCGACCGCCGTCCAACGGTTGGCGTCATCGTACAACTGGCGCACCTCGTCGGCCGGCTGGCCGACCGCCTGCTCGACGATGTCGAGCACTCCGATGACGTTGATCGACGCCTGCAGGACAGGATCGGACGTGCGTGTGCGGTTGCGAACCGATTGGCGCTCCGCCGCGGTCAGCGGTGTCACTTCGCCGATCCGCGCCCGGGTGGCGCGCAACTGAGCGACTATTGCCTCTGGTGTCAAGGTCGCTGCGGTAACCGGGTTTTGGGCTTCTTCACTGGTATTCATATCGTTCTCCTCAGATTACGAGTCAGGCCAGAGGGATCGACAAGCACTTGCGCGGTGGCCTCACGAGCGCGGATTCCAGTCTCGATGGATTGGCGAACCAGCCCGATGAGGCTTGGAAGTATAGCGGAGCGGCGCGTGAAGTCGAGTATACATTGGTCATGTCATCATGTGCCCGATCTATGTTATCACATACATTTGCTATGTCTATATATACATTTGCCAGGTCACTACACACACGTATCATGTCGATCTACACATGAGCCATGCCTATATAAACCTTGATCATGTTCATACACACGTGAGCCATGTTCTTACTTACATTAGCTATGTTTTATCATACATGTCTCACGTGATCACTTACATGAATCATGTTATCACATACATTAGTCGCGGTGCTACACACATGACCTAGGTCTATAAACACATGATATGTGTTGGTTGAAACGTGAGCAATGTTACAAAATACATGAGCCATGTTGATATATACATGACTTATGTTACCATCTACATGCACAGCGTCATCAAGTACTGTGGCTATGTCACTGGCGACGGGCGCCGCGGATGATATCGGCCCTCGCGCCGTCGCTCTACAACCGGACGTACCCTACGTCGCACGGCTGCGAGGGCTGTGCAAGCACCAGCACAGACAGGTTAGTTTGGGATCCGGAGAATCAACCTAGCGGACGGGAGTCCCGCCCGAGAACTGTTCCGTTAGGTTGATTCTCCAGATGCGCTCCCAACCTACCTTCGTCCCCGCCGATCATCGACTCGCTCAACCGCATCCTTTGCCGGACCGGCGGCCCGAGGTCGTTCTTCTCCTGCCTTTTCGACCGCGAATGGCGGTTTCACCTCCACCGTAGCCGGCCATCCGCAGCTCGTGAAGATTGCCTCCGGCAAGGTCGTCGACCGCGTCGGCACCGATCCTTACCTCCTCGGAGTGAAGACCGGTGTGACGTGCCAGGAACTGCCGGGATCACTCGCCCCCCGGCGAACGCCTGCTCTTCCACTCCGACGGCCTGACCGAGGCCCGCAACGCCAACGAAAGAGAATTCGGCGACTCCTTCGTCGACGCCATCGTCGGCTGGAACAACGCCTCCTCGGCCGCCACCCTGGTCGGCGAGTGGAACTTGTTCACGGGTGGGCGGGCGCCGGAGGATGATGTTTCGATCGCGGTGATTGCGCGAGGTAGAGGTGACGGAGGCACAGACAAGAGTGTCCGTCCCAGTCCGTCCAACATCTGCTCCGCTGTGCCGCGGACTCGCGTGACTCATCACTGCGACGATGTGGCATGGCACAGACACTCTGTCTGTGACGGCGAGCGTCACTGGTCGCGACCGCGGCCTACGCCTCTCGCGAACTCCCCTCTGGCGACAGTTTTCGATGATGAATCGCAGGGACGCGATCGAATCAAGTGGATACTGAGGAGGAGGTCTGGGACGAGAACGAGTGCGAGTCGTAGGTCTCTTCAGCCGATTCCCCAGGCCGCCTCGTCGGCGGCGAGTTTCTCGGTATTCATTTCGAGGGTAGGAAAATTCGTCCGGCTGTCACTCCATCCAAGAGACAAACAAGTGCTACCCTGTACCCAAATCGATCCAACATCCCATCAGCAACCTTGCGTGACGACGCTGGGTGTTGGATCTATCTCAACGGATGTTCTGTGGCGATGATCACGTTCCCCGTACTGCAATCGCTGACCTTCGAGCGATACGGCTTGTATCCCAAGTCGGAGAAGCAACCGTTCGAGATCGACTTTCTCGCGGGACCGAATGCTGTCGTCGGTGTTAACGGAAGCGGCAAGACAACACTAATCAGCGTTGCCTTGCATTGCCTCAGTGGTCCTTACAACCTACCCGCAGCCACATCGGAAGCCGAACTCGGGCATGTCCGCGCTCGCGTCGTCGAGATGGATCGTCCAGATCGGCAGATGTACGCGCGACGGGTTGCCGATAGTGCACGCACGTCCACCGCGACGCTTGTCGTTAGCTTCAAAAACACGGTTGTCACGATCACACGTCGATTGTCAGACCTTTCCCTGGTCGAGCTACTCGTGGATGGAAAGCGAGTGGCGGGAGGCAATGCAAAGAGTCGCGATGAAACGGTGTATCAGGCACGTCTCGCGGAACTCTTTGGCGTAGCAAGTTTCTTCGACGTCCTGATCGTGCTCCGCTTTCTCGTGTTCATGCTTGAGGATCGTCGAGCACTCGTTTGGGACCCGACAGCGCAACGGCAGATTTATCGCGTGCTGCTGCTGCCGAAAGAGCGCGCGACGGAATACGCCGAAGCGCAGCAAGGAGTCATTTCATCGGATAGTTCCGTTCGAAACATGAGCGCATTTATTTACCGGCGCGAAAAAGACCGTGGCAATGCTGACAAACGTGTTCGCAAGATTCACGACGCCGAAGCGGAACGCCGAGTCCTGACGGCCGAAGCAAATGGCATGCGGAAGCGAATAGAGGCCGTTGCAAACGTGAGGGTTGAGGCCGATGCAGAACGACAGGCGGCACGACTACTCAGGGTGACGAGCGCGGAGACGCGCGAATCGATCACGCGTCAACTTGAGCGCCTCAAGATGCGCGCGCTTGGCCGACGCTTGGCATCCTCGTCCGAAACCACGCGATATCTATTGGGACATCTCCTTGCCGAAAAGGAATGTCTCGTGTGCGGCGCGAATCCTTCGCCCGCAGCATCAACGATAAACGATTGGGTGCGCGCCGGTCGTTGCCCGCTATGCGGATCTGAACATGAAACCGCAGAGCGGGTAGTGCCAATATCGCACGCCGACCGAAAGCGTATTTCCCGGCTCGAATCCGAACTTGCGTACGCAGACCAACAAATAGCTGCTGCGGATGCACGGATCGCTGACGCTCAACGCCGATTCGCCGTCGCCGATGCGGAATATGACCAGCTTGAGCAGGATCGTTTGGCACTCGACCTTCGGATCGTCGCGGTTCTGAAGCGCATCCCGTCGGAGCGCGCTGCTATAGGTACGGCCAACGACGATATCGATACGCTCAATCGCCTTCTCGCGGATGAACGACGGCAGCTCACCACTGCAGAAGAGCGCTTTCGTACGATTGTCGAGGAGACGGTGGGCGCTGTCGAAGCGCTACAAGAAGCAATAGCAACAGCATTCCAGCGTTACCTGAAGCTATTCATCCGCGAGGACGCATCTCTGGTCTATCAAACGACCAAGGCGAGAATCGGACAAGCGGGCGAGAGTTTCGACTTCCCCACCTTCCGCCTCGCAATGACCGGCGGCGCCGTGGCCGGAGCGACAATTCGCACAGGTCCAGATGCCGTATCGCAGTCGCAAGCAGAGTTCATCGACCTAGCGTTCCGAATGGCATTGATCAGTGTGGCATCTCAAGGACGCCCAGCGAGTCTCGTCGTGGATGCGCCCGAGGCCGCACTAGACTTTCTCTTCGCCGAACGAGCGGGACAGCAGCTCGCTGCATTCGCGGCTGCGCATCCCGAGAATCGAGTGATCGTCACATCATATCTTCCAAGCGCGCATCTGCTCATGGCGTTCCTTTCCAAAGCAAGAAGCGAGAAGGAACGTCGGCGTCGCATCGTCGACCTCATTCGGGATGCCGCGCCCAACGCCGCCGTGCGCGCCGACCGACGCCGCTACGAAAAGTTTCTGAACGCGATCATCAAGAAGCAGCAGGTGGCGAATGTCTGACGGCCGCTTTGATGAGCATTTCCGAGATCGCCTGCGCTTGCTCCTTCTCCTCGATGCATGCGAGGCCGCAGACTTGACGCCCATTCCCTTGATTCGGCTCCACGCCCTTGCGTTTCTGGCGAACGTCCTTGCGCCAATATGGTCCGTCGCCAGTACTGATGGAAAAGTTCTCAAAAGACCAACTGGTCCGTTCTATCCTGATCTGCAACGTCAACTCGACCGTCTCGTGGGTCTGGGCATGGTGGACGTCTTCGACGTTTCCTATGTTCATGAAGACGAGCAGTGGCAACTACGGGCTCGATTTGCACTCGCCGACGGCAGCGCCGCCGCGGTACTCGACGGGGCTCGTGAGTTCGCAGCGGAACGTGCCGTAGCGAATTTCCTTCGCAGGCTGGCGTTCGCCACAGTCCGGCTGCGACTGCCAGTAGAACGCGTGGTCCAGTTCGATGCGACATGGTCTGACCATCGCACCGGCATGGGGGACATCGTGGACTTTGCAGAGTGGAAGACGGCGAACTACTCAGCGCGCGCGGCGTCTCTCATAGCCGATTTCGCCCCTGCAGGTTTGCAGGCCACGCGAGGAGACATGTTGCAACTGTATATGCGACTACTGGAGCGCAAAGCGGATGGGGCGTAGCGGAAAGATTAGGTCGCGCGCCAGCTCTCGGTCTTCCGACCGCGCGCGCCACACCCGAACGTCGCAACCGTCGGCGGGCCACGGCAAAAAGGACCGGCGTGAAAATCCGGCGCACGGCGCGCATGCCGAAGTCAAGACGGACTTTCCGACGGATTCAGTCTCAAAAGAGCAGTTCGTTGCGTTTGCCGATCCAAACCCGTTCGGCGGAGTAACACGAGAGGATGTCGCTAGCGTCGCCGTCGCGGCGTATGGCGTCGATCCTGAACTCGACACCCGCGAGACGAGCATCGCAGTGGACGGCCTCGCGCGGAGCATCATCGCGAGACTTGAGAACCCGGCAGGCATCACGGATCCGAAGCGCGTGTCCATATTCTTGCTGTCTGATCGGTCGCGCGATGTCGCACGTGAGCTACAGGCGAAGAGGGAGCCAATACTGAACAATGGGTCGCGGCAGTTGGCCGGCAGTCTGTGGATTTCAGGGCCTACTTTTGTCAGCGGTTATAGCATCGCGTTATCAGGAGCAGACACGGGCAGCATGTTTGACGAGGTTTCGCGGAACGGCGTTGGTGACCTGCCCGCCTTTGTCTTCGATCCATCCGCCACAGAGGCCGAAATCCGATACTACCCTGCGGGCCTGGACCAGTCGGACCATGTGCAGCGATTTATAATCTGCGAGACCGCCTTCACGCTGGATGCGCTCGATCGGGTCTTACAGGCTTTTCACGAGTCGAACGTCATCACACCTGACGCTGCAGGCAAGAGTTTCAATCCGTGGGAGGAAAGCAAGAAATATGTTCCTCGTACCGACGCAGAGGCATTCTTGCAAGGTGGGTTGAAGTTGGCAATCACGGTCGCATTTCGAAAGTGTACTGTTCGATTCGAGGTCCGTGGCACCGAAGGTCGCTGCGACTTGCTCGTGGTTTCACGAGACCCGACGAAGAGCAATGCTTGGTTGCACCACGCCGCGATGGAACTGAAAGTATTACGGTCGTTCAGTGCCCGGCGGACATCTGTGTCCGCCGCGGCCCGTAAGAAGGCGATACTCAAAGGGCTCGATCAAGCGATTTCTTACAAGAGAGAGCACACAGCCACGATAGGAATGCTCTGCTGTTTTGATATGCGCTTGCCGGCGCATGCGGACGGTAACGCGTGTTTTGTGGAGATCAACCGAAGGGCAGCGAAACGTGCAATTGAGTTGCGACGCTTTCGGCTGTACGGATCGGCGGAGGACTTGCGGTCAGACAAGTACGGCGAATCCTCAGACTGATAATACGAGCAAGGTTTCTTTCAGCGTTGCATCGCCGCCCTGCTGAGCAGAAGAGCGCATCGATCTGCATGCTTCCTTCAGTACCACCTTACAGCCGGCTTGAGACGCCAACTCTGAAAGGATGTTGGCAACACTCACCGTCACGCCGGAGTAACGGCTATCGCCGACGACCATCCATATTTGTCCCTTGGGTGGCAATAAGCCACGCACGGCTCGTACGATCCCGAGCATCTCTGCGAAGTATCCACCCACCATGGCGGGGATATTGCGGTTCCAAAGTGTTCGCTCAGAGGATCCTAGCGCGGCGAGCGTCTTGGCAAGAGTTCGGGAGCCAGGTGGTGACTTCGGGAACATGCGATTGATCTGTACATGAGAGGCCAGTGTCGAGAGGCGAAGACGGGTATTCGCCGAGCGACCATCCAAGTACCCCAGGGCCCAAAGCTCCAAATTGTAGACGTCCGTGTAGTCAAAGGAATTAGGGTAGGGAGGCGAGAAGATTGCCAGATCGACCGGCGCAATGTTTCCGGCGACAAGCCGCGCGTCTCCTCGAACAACCTTGTAGCGGCGTTCGGCACGATTAGCATAACGAACGATGTCCCCGGCGGCTTTCTCAACTGCTTCACAGAGAAGCTCGTCCACCTCGGCCGCGCCCCGTCGATGGCGCAAGCGCCACGCTTGGCGGTAACGGCGGCCCTTACCGCTGATTGTGACGTTGCTCGTCTCCGCTAAAATCCCGCCTAACAGTACACGCAACAGGCGGCGGTTAGCGGTGTCCGGGATGTGGTTGACACTTTCGACCAGACTGGCAATTCGTGCTGCCACCTCACGATCGAATATCCAGCGTCCTTGGATACCAGGTTCGACAAAGGTTCCAGGCGCCGCGGCAAAATACCTGACGGGGTCGATGCGGTTCCGATTCGCGGCTCGCAATAACATCGCGAGGCTGCTGCTGATGCTGGAGAGGCGGTATGAAGCCAGCTTGGCGGCGATCAGATCGGCGAGGAATGGATTGACCTCAACCGTGACCGGCTTCACGCCAAGGAACTGGCAGGCCAAGGCTGTGGTCCCGGAGCCGCCGAACGGGTCGAGACACCGTCGCACAGGCACTTTACTCTCTCCGATCGCGCGCGCGACAAGCTCGGGAGCGAATGCTTCCTTGAAATTCCGCCAGGTCTGGAACGGCAGCTGGAGCGCCCCCGCATTTGTGCCTAGGGAGGGTAGAGCACGCCCTCCCGTCCAATCTGCAAACGTTACCTCCAACCGGCTCCTCCTTCGATGCAACAGTGTGGCTATCTTAAGGGATGGCCCTCGGTTTCAGAGGGCTGAAGTAAGCACACGGCTGACGCAGGCTGCTGACGACGACGGACGTCGGCGAACCGGGAGCCCGAAAGATTGACGCTTTTGGGGAGAATCGGAAATTCCGGCTCACAATCGTCTTCTGGCGCAGTCAAGCAAAGGTTGCGGTCAGCGCGCCGCGACCGCGCTGTGCTGCGCGCCGCACGCACACACACTCGGATCATCCGTCGCCTCCGGCTCATACCCCAACGCCGGTGCGAGCCAGCGTTCGACGAGGGGGAGGGGCATGTCTTTGCGGGTGTGGTAATCGACGACTTGGTCCCGTCCGATGCGGCCGACGGCGAAGTACTTCGATTGAGGGTGCGCGAAGTAGAGGCCGCTGACGGACGCGGCGGGGGTCATGGCAAAGTTTTCGGTCAGCTCGATGCCGGCGCGGCCGGCGTCGAGGAGGGTGAATAACGTCGTTTTCTCGCTGTGATCGGGCGCGGCGGGGTAGCCGGGAGCGGGGCGGATGCCGCGGTATTTCTCGGCGATCAGTTCTTCGCTCGAAAGGTTCTCGTGCGGCGCGTACCAATCCGCGCGCGCCTCTTTGTGCAGCAGTTCGGCGAGCGCTTCGGCCAGACGGTCGGCGAGCGCTTTGGTCATGATGGCGTTGTAGTCGTCGTGGTCTTTTTCGAATCTCGCCGCGACATCGGAGACTCCGATTCCGGCGGTGACGGCGAAGCCGCCGACGTAGTCGAGGATGTTGCTCGCTTTCGGGGCGATGAAATCGGCGAGAGCGAGGTTCTGGCCGGTGTTCGTCTCCTGCTGCTGGCGCAGGGTGTGGAACGTGGCCATGACGTCGCCGCGCGATTCGTCGGCGTAGATCTCGACGTCGTCCCCTACGGAGTTGGCGGGCCAGAAGCCGTAGACGGCGCGCGCCTGGATGAGGCGGTTGTCGATGATCTCGCGGAGCAGTTTGCGGCCGTCGTCGTAGAGCTCTTTGGCGCGCGGCTCGTCGAGGATCTGCGGGAAACGGCCGCGCAGCTCCCACGCCGCGAAGAACGGGTTCCAGTCGATGAAGGGCTCGATCCGTTCGAGCGGAACGTCATCGAGAACGCGAACGCCGAGGAATGGCGGGCGGGCCGGCGAGTACGTCAGCGACGGCTTGCGGCGCCGCGCGGCCTCGAGCGGCAGCAGCTTCATCTCGCTCTGGCGCTTCGCCTGCGCTTCGCGAAGGTGTTCGTACTCTGCCTGCCGCTCGCGCACGAATTCGTCTTTTCGGTCGGACAGCAGCGTGCTGACGACGCCGACGGCGCGCGAGGCATCGAGAACGTGCACCGTGGCGTGTGAGTAGCGCGGCGCGATTTTTACCGCCGTGTGGAGCTTTGACGTCGTCGCGCCGCCGATCAGCATCGGCGTGGTGAAACCGCGCCGTTCCATCTCGCGCGCTACGTGCACCATTTCATCGAGCGATGGGGTGATCAGGCCGGAGAGGCCGATGATGTCGGCCTTCTCGGCGATGGCGGCGTCGAGGATCCTGTCGGCGGAAACCATCACGCCGAGGTCGATGACCTCGTAGTTGTTGCAGCCGAGAACCACGCCGACGATGTTCTTGCCGATGTCGTGAACGTCGCCCTTGACGGTGGCCATCAGCACCTTGCCGCGTTGCGAGAGATCGCCGGCTTTGGCCTTCTCCGCCTCCATGAATGGCAGCAGATAGGCGACCGCTTTCTTCATGACCCGCGCGCTCTTGACGACCTGGGGGAGGAACATCTTGCCGGCACCGAAGAGGTTGCCGACGACGTTCATGCCGTCCATGAGCGGCCCTTCGATGATGGAGAGAGCGCTCGGGTAGGTCTGCCGCGCCTCCTCGAGGTCTTCGTCGAGATGCTCGATGATCCCTTTGACGAGCGAGTGCGAAAGTCTTTCTTCGACATTGCCGCCACGCCACGCTTCTTCTTCCTTGGCCGTGGCCGTCCCCGATCCTTTGACGCGATCGGCGTAGGCGAGCAGGCGCTCGGTGGCATCGGCGCGGCGATTGAGCAGAACGTCTTCGACCAGGTCGAGCAGCTCGCGGGGGATCTCCTGGTAGATGGCGAGCTGTCCGGCGTTGACGATCCCCATCGTCAGCCCTGCTTTGATGGCGTGATAGAGAAACGCGGCGTGCATCGCTTCGCGGACGGTCTTGTTGCCGCGGAAGGAGAAGGAGACGTTGCTGATGCCGCCGGAGAAACTGACCAGCGGAAAGCGCTCGTGCAACCGGCGCACGGCTTCGATGAAGGCGACACCGTAGTTGTTGTGCTCCTCGATGCCGGTGGCGACGGTAAGGACGTTGGGGTCGAAGATTATGTCGGTCGGATCGAAACCAGCGTCATCAGTAAGAATCTGAAAGGCGCGCGCGCAGATCGCCACCTTGCGTTCGATCGAGTCGGCCTGTCCCTGCTCGTCGAAGGCCATCACGATCACGGCGGCGCCGAAGCGGCGGATGATGCGGGCCTGCTCGCGGAACTTCTCTTCCCCCTCTTTCAGCGAGATCGAGTTGACGACCGATTTGCCTTGCGTGCACTTGAGGCCCGCTTCGAGCACCGTCCATTTCGAGGAGTCGATCATCAACGGCACGCGGGCGATGTCAGGCTCCGAGGCGACGAGGTGGAGAAAGTGCGACATGACCTTCTCAGACTCGAGCATCCCTTCGTCCATGTTGACGTCGAGGATGTTCGCGCCGCCGTCGATCTGCTGTTTGGCGATGGCGAGCGCCGGCTCGAGATCGCCCGCCTTCACGAGCTGGGCGAACTTCGGCGAGCCGGTGACGTTGGTGCGCTCACCGACCATGATGAATTGCGATCCTTCACCGCCGTCGTTGCGGACCGTGAGCGCTTCCAGTCCGCTGAGCCGCAGGTGCTTCTCGACCCGCGGAGGCACCCGGGGCGGAAACTCCTTCACTGTCTCGGCGATGGCGCGGACGTAGTCGGGCGTCGTACCGCAGCAGCCGCCGACGAGATTGATCCAGTTGTTGCCGGCGTACTCGTGCAGCAGCTCGGCCATCTCCGCCGGCGTCTGGTCGTATTCGCCGAGCGCGTTCGGCAGGCCGGCGTTCGGGTAGCAACTGATGTAGACCGGCGCGATGGCGGCCAGCTCCTCGATGTGCGGCCGCATCTCTTTCGCGCCGAGGGCGCAGTTGATGCCGACGGCGAGCAGCGGGGCGTGGGAGATCGAGTTCCAGCATGCTTCGACGGTCTGACCGGAAAGCGTTCGTCCCGAAGCGTCGGTGATGGTGATCGATGCGATGACCGGCAGGCGGATGCCGGTATCAGCGAAGTACTTCTCGATCGCGAACAGCGCCGCTTTGAGATTGAGCGTGTCGAACGTCGTCTCCGGCATCAGGATGTCGGCGCCGCCGTCGACAAGGCCGCGGGTCTGGTCGTAGTAGGCATCGACCAACTCGTCGAACGTCACACCACGGAAGGCGGGGTTGTTGACGTCTGGCGAGAGCGACGCGGTGCGGTTCGTCGGCCCGAGGGAACCGGCAACGAAACGGGGACGGTCGGGGGTGGAGCAGGCATCGACCGCCTTGCGTGCTAAACGAGCCGCGGCGAGGTTGATGTCGTAGGCGTATTCAACGAGGTCGTAGTCGGCGAGCGAGATCGCCTGGGCGTTGAAGGTGTTCGTCTCGATGATGTCGGCGCCCGCTTCGAGGTACTGGCGATGAATCTCTTCAACGACGGCGGGGTTGGTCAGGCAGAGGATGTCGTTGGCGCCTTTGAGGTCGCGCGGATGACTGGCGAACTGCGCGCCGCGGTAGCCGGCTTCGTCGAGACGGTAGCGCTGGATCATCGTCCCCATCGCGCCGTCGAGGATGAGGATGCGGCGATCGAGTAGATGACTGAGCTCGGCGGTACGGTCCGGTTGCGCCATTCGAATCTCCTGAAAAGAAAAAGCCCCGCTTGAAATTGCGGGGCTTCAGTCGGAGTCGAACGCGATCTGCTGCCGGCTCTTTAGCTTTTTTTAACCTGGTTGCAAGCAGCCCCGCAAATCAGTCCAGGAGCGATGAGGTTACGGCAGGCCCGGCAAAGTTGTCAAACGGAATCCCGGGACCAATTGCCTATCGACTCAGTTGGATGATCAGCGGATCGATGTCGAACGAAGCCCAGCAGGTCTTTGCTAGTTGATGACCCCAGCTGTTCCATGTTGCGTTGATTACCTTGAGCCCCTTGTCCTGAATTTTTTCTACGGCAGGGACCATATCCGCATCGCTGCTGACAAGAATTGCTACTTCGTATGCTTGTTCCCATGCGAGTGAGAACATATCGGTGAGGATGGCAGCATCCACGCCCTTCTCCGCCGCTCGCTCGAATTTCGCATGGCAGTGAGGACACTCATGGGTTTCCAGGCCGCATTCGCGGCAACGGATCGGTTGGACACGTGACTTTCGCTCTCGGATAAAAACACGAAATCCCGGCTGGCGATCCAGAAAGGTCTCGAGCCAGTTACGAAGCTTTCCGTCGTTGGGCCGATCGGCATTCACCGAAGCGTAAACGCGAATGTCATCCAGACGAAGAGAGCCGAACTGAGGCGCGATTGCAGCGGCTGACGCCACCAAGGCATTCGGGAGCTTTGACCAGTCGCACCCCTTCTGTGATCGACGGTTCCACTGAAGCTGGAAGTTCCAGTAATCGATGAAGATACGCGCGGCGGTCACTCAGAGATCCTAGCACTTGGAGAAAAAAATAAGGGGGCGCAAGCCCCCTGGGTTTTAATTCGGTCCGCCAGATGTAGCGGCCGGTAGGTCGATGCGTAGGGGCTGAAAAATGCACCCTACGGTGGTGTGATGAAGCGCTTATACGTCTCGCGCTTCGAGTTTGTCAACGGGGACAGAAAAACGGCTATTCCGGCCTTGACTGCCTCACCGGAGGGATAGGCAAGACCCGCGGAATCCACCGGCGGACCTGGTTGCAGTACTCGATGTAGTCCTCGCCGAACTTCGCCCGAAAGTGCGGGCTCTTCGAATCCGAGAATGAAGAGGGTGGTCGCACACCAGAGGCAGGCCATCGTGATGAGCATGGTGATCGTCAGCCTGGGGAACGTCAGACCGTCGCCCAGAAGAACCCCGCCGAGGCCGACGTACATCGGATTGCGAACCCAACGATAAAGACCGCTGATGACCAGCCGCCGCGGCGGATCGAATGGCGCGGGCGTTCCAATGCCGCGCCAGGCGAACTCGAACGCGCACTCGATGACGATCACGCCGCCGAGAGCGATGAGGATCCAGCCCCAGGGACGAGGATTGGCGAACGCTCCGGGCACCGGCGATCCATCGCGGCAGGAACCATGTCCAGATCGACACGAATAGAGGGCCTACGATGAGCGAACGGACGATTGCGAAGAGCCGCGCCGGCATGGAATCAACATGCTATCGTCGAAGCGCTATGTCCACCGTTACTGACCTCCCCATCGCCCACACCGATCCCATCAACGCGAAAATTCTGGCGGTCTCCGAGGACCGCATCCAGGGGTTTGTGCGCGACCCGATCGGCGTCATCGCCGAGCAGTCCGGCGTCGACGCGGAGACGGTCATCGAACGGGTGCGCGCCATGATGCGCGCCGGCACCATCCGGCGTGTGCGGCAGACGCTGATGGCGACGAACCTCGCCGAGGGAGCGCTCGTGGCGTGGCAGTACCCGGAGGGGAACCTGGATGCGGCCTTCGACTACATGGTGAAGGACGATCCATTCTCCGGCCACGTCGTCATCCGCTCGACCGATGCAGCGACACCCGGCTCGAAATACCGCCTCTGGACGACGGTGAAGGTGCCGCAGGGCTATTCGCTCGAAAAGCACTGCGCGATGATCTGTGGCCTTACCGGCGCGGAGCATTTTCGCGTAATGCCGGCCAACCGTATCTTCGCCCTCGGCGTAGGCCACGTCCGGCGGAAGGGGATGGAGCCTGGCTCCAAATCGGATGCTCTCGCCGAGGAGAAGGACACGACCAAGGCCGTCCTGAGCGAGCTCGATTGGCGCGTCCTGACGGCGCTCAAGCGCGAAGTGGAGCCGGACGAGCTCGTGCGCGATCTCTGGCGCGCCCGAGCCGCCGAGGCCGGTGTTCCGCTGGAAACGTTCTACGAGGTGGCCGAGTCGCTCAATGCGCGCAAGGTCATCGGGCGATTTTCGACCTTCCTCGAGCATGTGAAGCCGCTGCAGAGCGGCGAGCGCGTCACGCGGTTCAACGCCCTCTTTCACTGGGCGGTGCCGCCGGGCCGGGAGATCGAAGCGGGACGTGAAGTGGGACGGTTCCACATCCTGACGCACTGCTACTGGCGCGAAGGGGGAGCGGAGTTCCGCAACGTCAACATCATGGCGGTGGCGCACGGAACGGAGAAGGATTCGGTGCTCGCGCACAAAGCGGCCATCGATGCCCATCTCGCCGCGATCGGGATCCCGGTGTCGTACACGAACGTCTTCTGGGGCGGCCGCAGCGAGATCAAGCCGTCAGAGATCTCGCCGCTTGCCTATTTCGATTTCTGCCGGACCCTCGGCGTCGATCCGGAGACGATGAGGGAGTGAGTGTGTCGGGAGCCGGGAGCCGGGAGTCGGGGGTCGGAGAAAAAGAAGCTCCATCTCCGGCCCCCGACCCCCGACACCCAACGCCAATAATTTCGCTTGGTCTGGCCGCGCTCGTTCTCGCGGTAGCAGCAATCGCCTTCATCCAGTCGTACGCCCGCTGGCTCGATCCGATCATCGATACTGGACGCGATCTCTACATTCCCGAGCAGATTGCGAAGGGGGCAAAGCTCTATCGCGACATCCGCTACCAGTACCCGCCTCTGGCGCCGTATCTGCTGGCGCTGATCACGGGGGGGATCGGACACACGCTGGCCGCGTACATGGCCATCGGGATCGCGCAGTCGACGACGATCGCGGCGTCGCTGTGGGTCGCGCTGCGTAAACCGCTGCCGGCGTTCGCGGCAACGCTGTCATTCGCCGCGATCTGCTTCTGCGGCGCGTCGACGTGGGGAGCGAACTTTCTGTTTCCGTACAGCTACGGCGCGACGTTCGGGATGACGTTGCTCTGCATCGCGCTCGCCGCGTTCGTGCACGTGCGCAACGCAGTTGCCATCGCCGCCCTGGTAACGGCGTCGTGGTGCAAGGTGGAGTACGCGGTGGCGGCGCTGGTGATCGTGGTCATCCTGGCCGTGGCGCGGCGGATCACGGTGCGGCAGATTGCGGCGTATGGCACGGGGATGGGGCTCAGCATCGCCGCGGTCGCGCTCTATTTTCACGATACGCACTGGTGGAGCGAGAACGTCTTTGCCGCCTGGCAGCATGGCGCCCGGGCGGCGCGCTTTTTCACCGTCGTTTCCGGATTGGCAAACTGGCGTGACCAGGTCGTGCAGATCGCCGTCGGTCTCGCCGGGATCGCGGCGATCTTCTTCCTGCAGCGATGGAGACACTGGCTTGCCGCGGTGGCGATCATCATCGCAGCGGTCCTCATCGCCGACCATTCCTTTTTTCGCGCCTGGGCTGTACTGCAATGGGTCGCGCTCGGATGGGCGCTCGTCCGCGACCGCCGGAGCCCGCTGGTGATCTTCGCGGCCTTCTCCGTCGCCACGACACTGCGAATTCCGCTGAACGTTTCGCCGTCGTGGTACGGCTTCGTGCTGACCGTGCCGGCGCTGGCGCTGGCGGCGTACGCGCTGTTCTGCTATCTGCCGCGCCGCAATATCATGGCGCTGTTCTGGCTTGCGCCGTTTGTCGCCAGTGCCGGCGCCGATCTCTGGCAGCAGCATGATCGCTATGCGCAGAAGCAGTACGCGATCGTCTCGCCGCGCGGTACGTTCTACGACTGGAATCGCGACCGCGCCGCGATCCTGAACCGGGTGATCGCCTCGGTTCCTGACGGCACGCTGACCGTGATGCCGGAAGGGATCACCATCAACTACCTGACGCGTACGCGCACACCGCTGACGTTTCACACCTTCACGCCGGTCGAGACGGCCGATGCGGCTGTCGAAGGTGAGATCGTACGGGAGTTGACCGCCCATCCCCCCGACCGCGTACTGCTGGTCAGCCGCGATGTGCGCGAGTACGGCTCGCGCGGATTCGGAATCGACTACGACCAGCGCGTCGCCGCCCTGCTGCGAGCCCGCTATCGCGTCCAACAGGTGTGGCACGGCGAGAGGTTCGAAGCGGTTCTATTAGGACACTGAATCACGATGTGTCCGAGTGGGCGGCTACGCTGCTGAGAGGAATGCCACCCCGGGGTTTTCCTTTTCGGCGTAGTCCAGCTCCCACTGCGAGCTGAAGAGGACGACGGCTCGTCCGGCGCTGTCGACGGCGATCCTGGAGCGGCTGGGGAGGTTCAGTTTCGTGGCCACTTCATCGACGTCGCGATCGATCCAGCGGGCCAGCGTGTACGGCAGTGTCGTCACGGTGGTCTCGACGTTGTACTCACTCTCGAGCCGCGACTTCATGACGTCGAACTGCAGCTCGCCGACAACGGCCAGAATCGGTTCGCTGCGCAGCCCTTCGTGCGGCGAAAGCACCTGCATCACGCCTTCTTCCTCGAGCTGGGCCAGTCCCTTCTGGAACTGCTTCTGCCTTGTCACCTGCTTCGCGCGGAGGGTGGCGAAATGCTCGGGCGCGAAACGGGGAATCGGCGTGAACTCCACCGGAGCGCCGGACGACACGGCGTCACCGATGTGGAAGAGCCCTGGGTTCACGAAACCGATGACGTCACCCGGATAGGCGTTTTCGATGGTCTCGCGCTCGCGGGCGAAGAGGCGGTGCGGGCGCGTCATGCGCACCTCGCGGTTCAGGCGCGAGTGATGGACGAGCATGTCCTTTTCGAACACGCCGGAGCAGACGCGCATGAAGGCCAGGCGGTCGCGATGACGCTTGTCCATGTTCGCCTGGATCTTGAAAACGAAGCCGGTAAATGTCTCGCTGGTGGCCTCGACGATCATCTCTTCGCCGCCGACATGTGCGATGTGCGGGGCGGGCGTCGGCGCGAATTCGAGGAGGGCATCGAGAAACGGCTGGACCCCGAAGTTGTTGATGGCGCTTCCGAAATAGACCGGGATGACGCGCCCGCGTCCGAAGGACTCCGCGGTAAAGGCCACGCCGGCGCCTTCCAGCAGTTCCGCCGCTTCGCGCAGATCGTGCCAGGCCGTCGGACCGATCTCGTCTTCGAGCATCGGGTCATCGAGGCCGCCGACGGTCACCGCCGCAACCGACGCCCCATGCGCGGCACGTGTGAACCGCAACACCTGCTGTTTGCGCAGGTCGAACACTCCCTGAAAGTTCGGCCCGTTGCCGATCGGCCAGTTCATCGGCACCGCGCCGACGTGCAGTTCCTTCTCGATCTCGCTCAGAAGCTCGAACGGATCGCGTCCCGGATGATCGAGCTTGTTGATGAAGCAGATGATGGGGATCTGCCGCATGCGGCAGACCTCGAACAGCTTCCGCGTCTGGGGCTCGATGCCTTTGGCCGAATCGAGCACCATCACGGCGCTGTCGGTCGCGGCCAGCGTGCGATAGGTGTCTTCGCTGAAGTCCTCGTGGCCTGGCGTGTCGAGGAGGTTGAGGCAATACCCCTCGTACTCGAATTGCAGCGCCGTCGAGGTGATGGAAATGCCGCGGGTCTGCTCCATCGCCATCCAGTCCGAGGTGGCGTGGCGCTGGCCTTTGCGCGCGCGAACGGCTCCCGCCATCTCGATCGCCCCGCCGTAGAGGAGCAGCTTCTCGGTGAGGGTCGTTTTGCCGGCATCCGGGTGCGAGATGATGGCAAAGGTGCGGCGTCGCGCCACCTCGCGGATGAGCTCAGTATTCGCGGAATCAGTCGGAAGTGCCGTCATTCGAGCCTCTTAGAACGTGCCCGCGATTCGAACATTCCGAAGCTAGAGGAGGCGAAACCGAAGCAGATCGACGCGTAAATGACTGCGGCTTCGCCGCGTTGTCGCTTGTCGGTTACTGGTTGTCGGGATAATCCCAACCGAGAACCGACAACCGATAACGGGCGAAGCGCATCACTTGCGTATGTTCACGTTGCGCCGCCGGAAGAGGTTGAGCTCCGTCCGATAGTGGCGTTCTTTCGGCGAGAGCTGGGATGCTTTCTCGTAGTAGGTACGTGCCGCGGCCAGATCGCCGATGGCCTCGGAGACCGCGCCGAGGTTGAAATAGAGCGGGGCGGAATCGCCATGACGGACCGCCGCGGCCTGCCAGATGGCGCGGGCATCTTCGAGGCGCTCGGAGCCGATCATGGAGAATCCCTCTTCGAATGAGGGCGCATGTTCGTCGAGCTCGATAGTCTCGCGCACGGTCCGGGGAGTGATCGCATCGGCGGCGATGACCGCGGCGTAGCGCGCGGCCTGTTCGTAGGCGACGTCGCGCTCGTCGTCCGTGAGCGCGGTCGACCGCGGTGACGTTCCCTCGCCGCGCACGGTGTAGGAGAACATCCTTTTTCCCTCGCCGTCCAAAACGTCGACGCGGGCCGAGCAGACCGCGTCGATCCAGTGATGCATCCGCTTCACGCGCTCGCCGTTCTCCAGGTATTCGCTTCCTTCACCGCTCTTCTCGACTCCGGCGCAGGTGAAACGGTTGATGCCGAGGAAGGCGTCGGCGTGAAGCTCGCGCCGGACCGCGTGCAGAGAGCGCTCATCGACGAAGAGATGGTGATTGTTCTCGACGGCATTGGCGATGCGCAGCACGCCGGCGCGGGATACGAGATCGACAAAGTGCTCGACGAAGGCCTCGATCTTGTTGTTGTCACCGATCGCATAGATGACCGCCAGACCCTCGGCCGGAGCGAGATCGTGCGCGGGCGCCATCGTTCGCGTGAACGAGATCCGAGGCGGGTTTGCCAGCGCGGCCGTAGCCTGCAGCAGGAACGCCGCGGCGAGGAGGTATCGTGATTTCATCGTGACGCTGGAATCTTACTAGGAGTCTGCGCGGCAGAGCGATTGAGCGGAGATGGTGGCCGAGCCGTGGGCAACCAACGCTGCCGGCCGTGCCGGCCTAAACTGCGAGAAATACGCGTGGGGCCGATGCGGCCGGATGCATGAAGGCGCGGGATAGAATGCCGGCCGAATGCGTCTCAACGTGACGAGTGAGATCGGCAGGCTCAAGAGCGTGCTGGTCCACCTGCCCGGGCGGGAGATCGACGTGATGATCCCGCCCATGATGAACCAGCTCCTCTTCGACGACATCCTTTACGGCCAGGTCGCACGCGAGGAGCACCGCCGTTTCCAGCAGCTCATCCGCTTCATCGCCCCCGAGGTCCTCGACGTGCAGGACCTCCTGGAGGAAGTGCTCGAAGACCCGGAGGTGAAGCGCCGTATCCTCCGCGATCTCGAAAGGCGCAGGATCTTCGGCCGAAAACTGGCCGGGGCGCTTCGCGAGCAGCCGGCGGCCTTGCTCGCGCAAACCCTGATCGGCGGCATCCCTCATGAGAAAGACGGCAAAGGGGAGCTCCCGGCATTCGACCTTTTGCCGGTACCGAACTACTTCTTCATGCGCGATCCGCAGGTCGTCATCGGCGACGGCGTGGTCATCTGCGGAATGGCCACGCAGGCACGCCGCCGCGAGTCGCTTCTTTCGCAGTACGTGTTCAAGCACCATGCGCTGTTCCGCGAAAGCGGCTGCTGGACGGACTTCATGTCGGGGGAGGAACCGGACCATCGCCGCATCCCGACGATCGAGGGAGGGGACATCCTCGTTCCGTCGCGCGACCTTCTCCTCGTCGGCGTTACCGAGCGAACGAACCGCGCCGGCGTGCGCCAGCTCGCAACGGCGTTGCGCGATGCAGGCAGCCCGGTGAAGACGATCATCGTCGTCGAGCTTCCAAGGCAGCGCTCCTTCATGCATCTCGATACGGTCTTCACGTTCACCAGCCGTACGGAGTGCTTGATCTATCCGCCTGTGATTCTTCCCGGGGGAAGCCAGGCCGCGACCGTCACGACGATCGATCTGACGAAGAAGGGTATCTCCTACGCGCCGCAGAAGTCACTGCTCGGCGCGCTCAAGAAACGCGGGTTCGACCTCGAGCCGATCTACTGCGGAGGAAGGAGCGCGGTCGATCAGCAGCGCGAGCAGTGGACCGACGGCGCCAATGCCTTCACCCTCGCGCCCGGAATCATCCTTCTCTACGAGCGCAACGTCCGTACGGCCGAAGAGCTGTCCGCGCACGGGTATCACATCGTCTACGAGGATGACCTCCTGCTCGGCCGGACGGAGCTGGAGACGTGGACCGATACCAAGTACGCGATCCAGATGGCCGGCCACGAGCTGTCGCGCGCACGCGGAGGGCCGCGCTGTATGACCATGCCGCTCGAGCGCGAGGATCTGTAGCGTGGCCGATCCGAGAAAGATCGCCGTCGTCGCATTCGGCGGCAACGCGCTGCTGCGCCCCGAGGACCGCGGTACGCAGGAAGAACAGATTGCCCGCGCCAGGCAGGCCGCGCGCTGGCTGGCCGAGATCGTCCGCCACGATTACAAACTGATCGTCGTCCACGGCAACGGGCCGCAGGTGGGCAACATCCTGGTGCAGGCGGAAGAAGCGTCGACGAAGATCCCGCCGCAGTCGCTCGATGTCTGCGTGGCCCAGACCGAAGGGTCGATGGGTTTCCTGCTGCAACAAGCGATTCGCAACCGGCTCGACAGCATCGGCATCGGCGGCGATGTCGCGACGATCCTGACGGAGGTGGAGGTCGATCCGGCCGATCCCGCGTTCAAGCGGCCCACCAAACCGATCGGCCCGTTCTTCACCCGCTATCGCGCCGAGGCGCTCGAGCGCGACCTCGGCTGGACGATGCGCGAAGATGCGGGACACGGTTGGCGCCACGTCGTCCCCTCGCCGCGTCCGCTGCGCGTCCTGAACATCGATACGATCGTGCACATGCTCGAAGGCGCCGCGGTGGTAATTGCCGCGGGTGGCGGCGGTATCCCCGTGGTCCGCGGCCGCGACAGCCAGTGGCGTGGCGTCGAAGCGGTGATCGACAAGGACTTCTCGTCATCGCTCCTCGCCTCGGAACTGAGGGCTGAGATGTATGTCGTCCTCACCGGCGTCGCCAAAGTGGCCATCGATTTCGAGAAGCCGTCACAGAGAACGGTCGACCGCCTCACCGTCGCCGAGGCGCAGCGCTATCTTTCGGAAGGACAGTTCCCTGCCGGATCGATGGGCCCGAAGATCGAAGCAGCGATCCAGTTCGTCACCCGCGGCGGCAAGCAGGTGCTGATCACCGACGTCGAGCACCTCCGCGACGCGCTGGCCGGGCGGGAAGGGACGCTGATACTTCCGTGACTCTCGCGGTTATTCATCGCGAGGTTCAGGAGCGCGCCCTTCGGCGATGAGCTGACGGAGCGCGGCGTTCAGGAGCTCTGAAGAGTGGAAGTAACGGGCCACGTCTTCATCGATCGTCATACGAATGATCGTCTTGCCGGGCCGGTAGTACTTGCCTCGAACGCCGCCGCTGAAATCGTACTCCGCTTCGATGTCGTCCAAGTCGTTGATCATGTCAAAGTCTTTCTTCATATGACGTCGTTTTTCGGAGCGCGTGGCGCGCCGTGCGCTGATGATGCGGATGCGGTCGCCGCGCTCGGCGTGTGTGACGACCAGAACTTCACCGAACAACCTCTCGCCGATCGTGACATAGCGGTTTTCAGCATCCGAATGGGACCGGTCGCGAATCGTAATGTTGAGGGGATCGTCAAAGATGTCCTCAGCCTGTGCAAACGCAACTCCGTGCTTTTCCTCGTTGTACTTCGCCTTGGCATCGTCCCACTCGAATCGGTCACTGATCACCTTCCCGAGGATACCTCGGTGTTCCTTTTCTCCGCACCCAACAAACTTGGCTACACTGACCCCTGTCCGTGAGAGTCAAGTTCATCTACAACCCGGCCGCGGGGCGGGGGCGCGCGTCGCGGCATCATGCCGAGGCGGAGCGGCATCTGCGTGCGCTGGGTGCCGACGTCGATGCGCATGCCAGCAGCAGTCCGGCGGATCTGACGCGGGCGGCGGCTGAGGCGTCGCGAGGCGACTACGATCGCGTCATCGTTTCCGGGGGAGACGGGACGTTGCACCTTGCTGTCCGCGACTTCGATCTGGCCGGCGGTACGCTTGCGCTCGTTCCGCAGGGTTCCGGCGATGACTTCGCCAAGGTCCTCGGCCTTCCTCGCAACCTCGGCGACGCCTGCGAGCTGGCGTTGCGTGGAACGGCGCGCGAAGTCGACGTCGCGGTCGCCAACGGTATCCGCTACCTCGGCGTGGCCGGACTCGGATTTGATTCCGAGGTCGCGCGCTATGCGAACGACAACGTCAAGTTCCTGCGCGGTTCGCTCGTCTATCTCTACGCCATCCTGCGCGTCCTGCCCCGGTTCACGCCGCACCGCGTCACCATCGACGGGACCCGCAACGAAGAGATCATGTTCGCCACGGTCGGCAACTCGCGGCAATACGGCGGCGGCATCCGCATCGTCCCGGAGGCGCTGATCGATGACGGCCGGCTCAACCTCTGCGTCGTGCATCGGACGTCCCGTTTCCAACTGCTGAAGACCCTGCCTCGGGCCTACACCGGCGCGCATGTGAAGAGCCCGTTTGTCGAGACCGGCCACGGAACGTCATTCACATTTGCGTCCGAGCGGCCGATGGACGTCTACGCCGATGGCGAGCGCATCACGGCGACGCCGGTCGCGTTTTCGCTGGCCGGCGAACGGCTCCGCATCGTCGCGCCTTAGGAGTTGGTGTGTCTGAGCATTCTCTACGCCTCTGTTGGCGGAGCCTCGGGCAACCAACGCTGCCGGCCGTGCCGGCTCGTCAGCAGAAATCCCTACCCAAACGGTCAGGATGCGCCGAGGAATTAGGCGCTAGACTCCGGGGATTGAAGCGGCTCCAGGAGACATAACCGAATGGTCCTCATCCCCATGGTGGTCGAGCAGACGAGTCGCGGCGAGCGCGCCTACGACATCTACTCCCGCCTTTTGAAAGACAACGTGGTTTTCCTCGGGCAGACGATCGACGATACCGTGTCGAACCTGATCATTGCGCAGCTCCTCTTCCTCGAGGCGGAGAACCCGGAGAAGGACATCTCGGTCTACATCAACTCGCCGGGCGGCTCGATCACCGCCGGCCTGGCGATCTACGACACGATGCAGTACGTGAAACCCGACATCCAGACCATCTGCATCGGCCAGGCGGCGTCGATGGCGGCGGTCCTGCTGGCGGCGGGCAAGAAGGGGAAGCGCTTCGCGTTACCCAACTCGCGCGTCCTGATTCATCAGCCGCTCATGCATGGGCTCGGCGGGCAGGCGTCGGAGATCGACATCCACGCCAAAGACATCATGAGGATGAAGGCGCGGATGAGCCAGATTCTGGCCAACCACACCGGTCAGCCGTTCGAGAAGGTCGACCGCGACACCGACCGCGACTACATCCTGCAGGCTCCGGAAGCGGTCGAATATGGATTGGTCGATCAGGTCATCGCAAAACGGGAGTGAGTAAGGCGTGAAATAGGAGTTTGTTACGGAAACTGTAGGAATGCTCTCGTGACGGCTTCACGTTCACGAAAGCGCGGCGTAGAATCTAACGACCTCGTAAAGGATCCAAGCAACCCATGTCGAAAAAGGGGAACAGCGGCGACGTTCTGCGTTGCAGCTTCTGCAACAAGAGCCAGCGCGACGTCAAAAAGTTGATCGCCGGCCCGACCGTCTACATCTGTGACGAGTGCGTCGACATCTGTCTCGACATCATTGCTGAGGACCGCAAAGACGAGCCGGGTACGATGGAAGGTTCCGGCCAGTTGCCGAAGCCGAAAGAGATCAAAGAGTTCCTCGACCTCTACGTCATCGGCCAGGAACGCGCCAAGAAGAAGCTGGCCGTGGCCGTCTACAACCACTACAAGCGCATCGACTACCACACGCGCAACAACCGGCAGGACGTCGAGCTGCAGAAGTCGAACATCCTCCTCATCGGTCCGACCGGTACCGGCAAGACCCTTCTGGCGCAGACGCTGGCGCGCATGCTCAGCGTTCCCTTCACCATCGTCGATGCCACCACCCTCACCGAGGCCGGCTACGTTGGCGAGGACGTCGAGAACATCATCCTCAAGCTCTACCAGGCCGCCGGCAACGACAAAGACAAGACCCAGCGCGGCATCGTCTACATCGACGAGGTCGACAAGATCTGCCGCAAGGGCGACAACCCCTCCATCACGCGCGACGTGAGCGGTGAAGGCGTCCAGCAGGCGCTCCTCAAGATTCTCGAAGGAACGGTTGCCAACGTCCCGCCGCAGGGCGGGCGGAAGCATCCGCACCAGGAATTCATTCAGATCGATACGACGAACATCCTCTTCATCTGCGGCGGCGCATTCGTCGGGCTGGAGAACGTCATCGAGAGGCGGCTGTCATCGACCTCGATGGGCTTCGGCGCGAAGATCGCCACGAAGAAAGAGAAGCGCACCGGCGAGTTGCTGGCGCAGGTTCATCCCGAGGACCTCATCAAGTTCGGCCTCATTCCGGAGTTTGTCGGACGCTTGCCGGTCGTGGCCACGCTCAATGAGCTCGATAAGGGCACGCTGATCGAGATTCTCCGCGAGCCGAAGAACTCGCTCGTACGCCAGTACCAGACCATCATGGGTTTCGAGAACGTCACGCTCAAGTTCCACGACGACGCCCTCGAAGCCATCGCCGAGGAAGCGCTGAAGCGCAACGTCGGCGCGCGCGGCCTCAAGATCATCATCGAAGAGTTGATGCTCGAGATCATGTACACGATCCCGTCGCAGGACGCGATCAGCGAATGTGTCATCACCCGTGAGGTCGTCATCAACCGCAGCCAGCCGATCACGATGTACCGGAAAGCGGGATAGCGGTTCAGGGTTGCTGAGTTTCAGGGTTGCCCGGTTGCTGGGTTTCTTCGGTTGCTCAGCCAATTAGCGCCTTGCTCAGCAACGCAGCAACATTGCAGCTCTGTAAAACCCGAGGATCCAAAAAGAAAAAACTCACAATGCCCAAACAACCAGAAACCACGACCCTTCCTCTCGTCCCTTTACGCGACATGGTCGTCTTCCCCTCGATGATGGCTCCATTTGTCGTCGGGCGCCGCGCTTCGATCCTGGCGCTCGAAGCGACGCTCTCCACATCTGAGAAGAAGATCTTCCTCGCCACCCAGAAAGACCCGAAAATCGACGATCCCTCGATCGGCGAGATCTACCCGATTGGCGTCATCGCCACCGTCGTCCAGAACCTGAAGCTTCCGAACCAGAACGTAAAAGTGATGGTCGAAGGTCTCACGCGCGCCGAGATCATCTCGACCGGCGAGGCTGACGGCTACGTCACCGTCACCGTCCGCGACATCGAAAGCGGCGTTCCGCTGACCTCCGAGGTCGCGCAGTACATGCAGAAGCTCGTCGAGATCTTCGAGACGTACGCCAAGATGTCCCATCACCTCGCCTTCGAAGGGGTGATGTCGACGCTCAAGCTCGACGATCCCGACAAGTTCGCCGATACGCTCGCCTCGCACATTCTCATCACCACACCCGAGAAGCAGCAGCTCCTCGAGACCATTTCGCCGTACGAGCGCCTCCAGAAGCTGCAGGACTTCCTCGAGGTCGAGATCGAGAAGATCAACATCGACAAGCGCATCAACTCCAAGGTCAAGAAACAGATGGAGCGCGCGCAGAAGGAGTACTACCTCAACGAGAAGATCAAGGCCATCCACCACGAGCTGGGCCGCAAAGACGATCGCTCCGATGAGGTGGAAGAGCTCCGTCAGAAGATCGAAGAAGCGGGCATGCCGAAGGAGACGAAGGAAAAGGCTCTGCAGGAGCTGAAACGTCTCGAAGCGATGCCTGGCGTCTCCGCCGAAGCGACCGTCTCGCGCAACTACATCGAATGGCTCGTCTCCGTTCCATGGAAAAAAACGACCAAAGAGATCAAAGACATCGATCTCGCCGAGCAGATTCTCAACGAAGACCACTACGGTCTCGACAAGATCAAAGAGCGCATCCTCGAGTTTCTGGCCGTGCGTCAGCTCGTCAAAGGACCGAAGGGAACGATCCTCTGTTTCGTCGGACCTCCCGGCGTCGGCAAGACCTCCCTGGCCAAGTCGATTGCCCGGGCCACCGGCCGCAAGTTCGTACGTCTCTCCCTCGGCGGCGTCCGGGATGAGGCGGAAATCCGCGGTCATCGCCGCACCTACATCGGCGCCTTCCCCGGTCAGATCATCCAGCGGATGAAGAAGGCGGGGACGATCAATCCGGTCTTCCTCCTCGACGAGGTCGACAAGATGTCGATGGATTTCCGCGGCGATCCCTCGGCTGCCCTGCTCGAAGTTCTCGATCCGGAGCAGAACAACGCCTTTACCGATCACTATCTCGACGTCGAGTACGACCTTTCGAAGGTCATGTTCATCGCCACCGCCAACGTGACCCACACCATTCCGGCGCCGCTCAAGGACCGGATGGAGATCATCTCCCTCTCCGGCTATACGCACCTCGAAAAGCTGGCCATCGGCAAGCAGTTCCTCGTGCCGAAACAGAAGCAGGAGCAGGGCATCGAGGAGAGTCAGGTCGATTTTCTCGACAACGCCATCGAGGAGCTGATCGACTCGTACACCCGCGAGGCCGGCGTTCGCAGCCTGGAGCGCGAGATCGGCTCCGTGCTTCGCAAAGTTGCGCGCCAGGTGGTGAAGCAGGGCCCCGACATCAAGACGACGATGGACCGCGCCAAAGTGCGCGAGCTTCTCGGCAAGGCCAAGTTCCGGTCACAGATGATTCACGACAAGAGCGAGATCGGCCTTGCCACCGGTCTGGCCTGGACCGAAGTCGGCGGCGAGATTCTGTCGACGGAAGTGGCGATCTCACGCGGCAAGGGCAACCTGATCCTCACCGGCAAGCTCGGCGACGTGATGCAGGAGTCGGCCCGCGCCGCTCTCTCTTACGTTCGTTCGCGCGCGGAGCTGTTCGGCCTCGACGCCGACTTCCACGCCAGCATGGACATTCACATTCACGTCCCCGAGGGGGCCATTCCGAAGGACGGTCCCTCGGCCGGTATCACCATGGCCACGGCTCTTCTCTCGGCCGTTACGCGCATCCCTGTCCATCGCGACATCGCCATGACCGGCGAGATCACTTTGCGCGGCAAGGTGCTGCCTGTCGGCGGCGTGAAGGACAAGATCCTGGCCGCGGCCCGCGCCGGCATCACCCGCATCATCCTCCCCGCGGAGAACGAGCGCGACCTCGACGACATCCCCTCCGACGTTCGCGAGAAGATGGAGTTCAATCTCGTCGAGTCGATGGACCAGGTGGTCATTCACGCCCTCGACGGGACGATCGTACCGCTGGCGAAAAAGCTGCCCGAGGCAGAGAGCGCCATCGGCTCCGAGCCGCCGATTCACTGAGACGATGAGGTGTAGTGTTCGCGGCAGCCCGCGGACACTACACCCGTGCCTTGCGCACCTCGTCGATCACGCGCGCGACCACTTCCTCGGCTGCTCCTAGCTGCTTCGCGCGATCCTTGCGGAAGCTCCACTCGATCTGTCCGTTGGCGAGGCTCTTGGCGCCGATGCCGATGCGGAGCGGGAAGCCGATCAGGTCGGCGTCCTTGAACTTTACGCCCGGCCGTTCGTCGCGATCATCGAGGAGTGCGTCGATTCCGGCGTCGCGCAACTGCCGGTAGATGTCGTCGGCGGTTGCGCGGACGATCTCTTCCTTCCCGATCTGCGTCACCACGACCTCGAACGGCGCGATCGGCATCGGCCAGATGATGCCGTCGTCGTCGTGGCTCTGCTCGATGGCGGCGGCGACGGTGCGTCCGATGCCGAGGCCGTAGCAGCCCATGATCATCGGCTGGCGGGAGCCCTTCTCGTCGAGGAACGTGCAATTCATCGGCTCGGAGTACTTCGTCCCAAGCTTGAAGACATGGCCGACTTCGATGCCGCGGTGAATCTGCAGACTGGTGGCGCAGCGCGGGCAGGGATCGCCCGCGAAGACGGTGCTGAAATCGCCATACTCCGGCTCCGCAAAATCGCGGCCGGGATTGGCACCGGTGAGATGCGTGTCGCGTTTGTTGCCGCCGACGACCCAGTTCACCTGCCCCTTGAGCGAAATGTCGGCGAGAACGCGCTTGGCCTTGGTTCCGACAGGACCGCAGTAGCCGACCGGACCGCCGGTAGCCTCTTCGAAACGGGTGTCCGGCATCATCTCCAGGAACTGCGCGCCGAGGTGATTCTTGATCTTGACCTCGTTCCCTTCGCGGTCGCCGCGTACGAGCACCATCACGCAACCGTTGTCGGTATCGAAAACGAGCGTTTTCACGAGATGCAGCGTCGGCTTGCCGAGGAATTTGCCGACGTCGTCGATCGACTGCGTGCCCGGCGTGTGGATCGGCGCAAGCTCGGTCATCGGCGCCGGTTCGGGCTCAACGTCGTTGTCGCGACTCGCGTCGCCGAAGAACTTCGACGTCGCCTTCTCGATGTTCGCGCCGTAGCTGCAGTTCGGACACGACACCACGGCGTCTTCGCCCGACTGCGCCAGCACCATGAACTCGTGCGACGCCGAGCCGCCGATGTTGCCGGTGTCGGCGTCGACGGCGACGTGGTCGAGCGCGCAGCGGTTGAAAATCGCGGTGTAGGCCACGCGCATCTTCTCGTACGTCTCGTCGAGCGACTCGCGTGTGGCGTGGAAGGAGTAGGCATCCTTCATGACGAACTCGCGCCCGCGCATGAGGCCGAATCGCGGCCGTACCTCGTCGCGGAACTTCGTCTGGATCTGATAGAGATTCACAGGCAAGAGCCGATAGGAGTTGATGGCGTCGCGGACGGTGTCGGTGATGACTTCCTCCGCGGTCGGGGCGTAGACGAAGTCGCGTTCGTGCCGGTCTTTGACGCGCAGCAGCTCCTTGCCATAGCGCTCCCAGCGCTTCGACTCCATCCACAGCTCTGCCGGCTGGATCGTCGGCATCGACAGCTCGACCGCGCCGGCGCGGCCCATCTCCTCGCGGACGATGGCTTCGAGCTTCTGCATCGAGCGAAGGCCGAGGGGAAGGTAGGTGTAGATGCCGGCTGCGACCTTGCGGATCATGCCGGCGCGCATCATCAGCTTCTGGCTGATGACGTCCGCGTCGGCGGGAACTTCGCGCAACGTATTGATGAAGTATTGGCTCCAGCGCATGGGGCGGGGATTGTATTCGAGGTTGTGGGTCGGGGTCGCGGGTCTGGCGTTGCTGGTTGCAAGGTTGCAAGGTTGGCAAATCCGAGACATCGAAACGCGAGACCGCGAAACCTATACTTCACACCCATGTCCCGGATCCTCAAATTCGACCGCACGCCGGTGGCGCGGCTGATCTCCTGCGCGGCGTCGTTCGCTTCGGCGGCGCTGTTGTTCGACTACCTGTCGAAGGGTGAAAAGGAGATCGAGATGCTACCGATCGTGGCGCTGATCCTTCTTTTTCTCGGCACGCTGGCCGCCGCAGCCGTGCAGTACGGCGATCACATCTACCTAAGCGACGACGGCCTGATGTACGAGAACTGGGTTCTGAAACAGTTCGGCAGGCGCGGCAAATGGATGCGGTGGGAGGACATCGTCGAAGTCCGCGAGATCAAGCGAAAGGTCCTTATCCTCTTCTCGCAGGACGGCCGCCGCATGCTTGTCGACGCCATCCTCGGCTATGCCATCGCCAAGAACGAGATCGTCAAACGCGCACCGCAGGCGATTTTCTCGGGGACGCTGGCCCATGACGGTTCCGATCGGAAGAAGCGAACTTTCGATACGCCCTAACGTCCCCAGATAGTGATAAAGATCCAAGCCAATAGGCTGACAATGTAAAAAAGCTGCGTCGACTGCCAGATCAACGTACGTCCTTTGGGACGCTCCGTCACGGTCTTGTAACCAAGGACTGACTCTAGATTGATTTGCCGAGTTTCAAAGTAATCGAGCAATTGCTCGCATCGCCGTTCAAAAGTGAAAAAGAGTATTGTCACCAGTGCGGCTCCTACCGCAGCGCACCGTGGCAGATCGAGCGTTTTGCCTGGCGTGACAAAGACCTTGGTGTGAGTAACGGCGACTCCCGTTGCGACCGCTCCGAGGGCTCCTACCACCGCGAAGTAGATGGGAAGGATCGCGAATCGCAGATTGCTATAGTGACGATGGTAGCTGTTGGCCTCAACGTATTCCGCGCGAACTAGGTCTAATTGGGGTTCGAGCGTAGTAGAGCGCTGCCTAGGGTCCGTCTTGCCAGGCTCTGGCATAAGGCTCCTTTTCACCGGTGAGACACCTGTTTACCGGAGGTCTCCGATGATCATTTCGACGGCTGGGCGGATGATTTGTGCTGCTCGGTCTCTCCTTTCATTGCGGCGAAACAACCGGTAAGCCCAACACTAATCGCGCAGTGAAGTATCGCTCGCTCAACCAAGACGATGTTGATAATTATCCGATCACCCTCTCGTAGAACTCTCGATACTTCGGCACGACCCGATTCACGTTGAACTTCCCCTCTGCTAGGTCACGGCCGTTGCGGCCGAGGCGGCGTTGGAGGTCCGGGTTGGAGAGGATTTCGATGGCGCGGTCAGCCATCCCTTCCACGTCGCCGACCGTCAGAAGGTAGCCGGTTTCTCCCTCGGCGACGACCTCCGGCAATCCGCCGGCGCGGCTGCCGATGACGGGGACCTCCGAGGCCATCGCTTCGAGGGCGGCCATGCCGAACGACTCGGCCTCGGAAGGGAGGAGGAAGACGTCCGCGGCGCCGACGATTTCCTCGAGGTTCGGGACGTTGCCGAGGAAGAAGACCTGTTCGCGCAGGTGATGGTCGCGGCAGAACGCTTCGGCGCGTGACCGATCGGGACCGTCGCCGATCATGACCAGGCGGCTCGGCACCGCGCGGGACACGCGCTCGAAAACCTCAAGCACGTCCATGATCCGCTTCACGGGGCGGAAGTTGGAGACATGGCAGAGCAGCTTTTCGCCCGATGAAGAAAACAGATTCGAAAGGGGGCTTGTGTGTTTGCGAAAGCGCGCGGGGTCGACGAAGTTGGGGATGACTTCGATTTCTTTCTTCGTCCCGAAGTTCTTCGCCGTCTCGTCGCGCAGCCACTGCGACACCGCCGTCACGCCGTCGGAGACTTCGATGCCGAATCGCGTGATCGGCAGATAGCTGGGATCGCGCCCGACGAGGGTGATGTCGGTGCCGTGGAGCGTCGTAATGAACCGAAGATCCTTCGACCCGACGATCTCGCGCGCGAGATGGGCGCTGATGGCGTGCGGGATGGCGTAGTGCACGTGGAGGATGTCGAGCTTCTCGTAAACAGCCACCTCGGCCATCTTCGTCGCCAGCGCAAGTGTGTACGGCGGATATGGATCGAAGAGCGGATAGGGCGTGACCGTAACCTCATGAAAACGGACGCGTTCATGCAGAACGTTGAGCCGCGACGGCATGGCGTAGCTGATGAAATGAACGTCGTCCCCGCCGCGCGCGAGCGCCACGCCGAGCTCCGTTGCCACGACGCCGGAGCCGCCGAAGGTGGGATAGCAGGTGATGCCGATTCTCATGGTTGCTGCGTTGCTAGGTTGCTGCGTTGCCGGGTTGCTCAGTAACCCAGCAACTCAGCAACTCAGCGACCTCCCTCAAGGTTCTCTCCCGCTATACGCCGCGATCACATCGTCGACCTTCGGCGGCTGTTTGGTCATGAAGGCCTCGCCGTAGTCGGCGCCGATCAGGGCGCCGAAGTGGCGGCCGCGCGCTTCGATCATCTCCAGGAACTTCCTGTCGGCGATGAACGTCGGCGGCTCTTTCGACTTCGGATCGTAGAACTGCGACTTGAACGCGGCGATGGCGCGCATTTTCGTCTTCCACGTTTTCGTCACGTCGACGACGAAGCTCGGCGTAACGAGGTAGTTCTGCGGGTAATAGATCGTCGCCTGCGGCCGGTGCGCCGGCAGCCCGGTCTCGAGCGCCCGCAGGCCCGAGTAGAACGACGCTTCCGTCACCAGCTTGCCTGTACGGATGTGATCGGGGTGCCGGTCGTCGGGCCACATGCTGAAGACGAGATGCGGGCGGCAACGGCGGACGATCTCGATGATCTGCAGCTCCTCGTCGCGGCCCGTACGCATGTTGCCGTCGCCGAAGTCAAACTGCTCGCGAAAGCGAGCACCGAGGATCCCTGCGGCTTTGAGCGCCTCGCGCCGCCGTACCTTCGGTGTGCCGCGAGTCCCCAACTCACCGCGCGTCAGTTCGATGATTCCGACGCGCAGGCCGTCTTTGACCGCCTTGGCGATCGTGCCACCGCACGACAGCTCGATGTCATCGGGATGCGCGCCGAAGAAAATCAGGTCGACCGGTTCCAGTTCCGCGATCACAAGCTCACTACCTTACACACATCCTCATTCTGCTCCGCCTCCTCGATCATGCGATCGACGAGATGCTGTCCATACTCCTGCCAATATCCGAACCAGCCGGCTACGCGATCCTGCGGCGAGCCATCGGGCACCAGCGTGGAAACGAGCTCGCGGATGGCGGCGTAGCGCTCGCGGTCCTTACGGACCAATCCACGGATGGCGCGCTCGGTCAGTTTTTCGAAGTGGTATTCGATGTGGCCGATCGAGCGGTTGATGGCGCGCGCCAGCGCATGCTCGGCGGGGAGTGCAATTTCTCCGATGCGGGTGATCTGTTCCGCCAACTCACGGCGTGCCTTCCCGGCAATCGTCTGAATCTCGGCGACGCCTGCCGGCTCACGCGTCGCCAGCAGCGCGTCGGCTCCGGCGAAGATCTCCTCCGGCGTGATGTCGAAGCGGGCCACGGTACGGACGACGCGCTTCGGCGCGAGCATCTCGTGTGCGCGCAGCGCGATACGCGGCATGGCAACGCCGAGGAGATCGTGGAGCGGCGCGATCTGTGCGTAATAAGCAACCTCGGCTGGACCGCCGACGAAGAGGTCAGGACGGAGCACGAAATCCTGGAGCAGCGGGCGCGTCAGCGCCGACGTCGACGTGCGTTCCGGAGATGCCAGCGGCCGCGGGGTCTCGATCAGGTGGCGGCGTCCCTGCTCGTCGAGCTCGAACAGCAATGTATGCGGTTCGCCGGGGCGGGGAACGACCTGCGGCTCGTAACCGGCCCGCTGCAACGCCGCCGCTCGGAGATCGAGCTCGCGCTGGATGCCGTCCCACTTCGTGAGGATGCCGTCGAAGAGCGGCGCTCCGGCGCGGCGCAGCTCGGGGAGGAGGGCATCGACGATGATGAACTTCCCATCCACCGCGGCTGTGATCAGCTCCGCGAACGAGTCGCGAAACGTGATGCCCTCGCGCAGCCAGTCCGGTCGCAGGATGCCGAGGTATTCGATGAACTCCCGGGTCAGTTCTTCGGGGATCGGGAGCGCGCCGACGGCCATCTTCGAACCGAGGCGCCGGTCGCGGAATGTTGTGAGATCGAGCTGCTGCCTGGCCTCGCGCTTCGGCAGCGACAGCGTGGCTACCTCGGCGAAGTCGTGGTCTTCCGTGGCCAGCCAGAAGAAAACCGTCGTCGGGATGCCTCGCGCTTCGTTGTCTCGCTTCAGCTTCAGCATGCCCGCCAGCTTGGCCAGCGTGTAGATCGGCCCTCCGGCGAAGCCGACCTGCTGTCCGGCGATGACCGTGAACGTCTCGCCGCGCGACCAGCGGCGAACCTCATCACCGACGTCGCGGCCCCATTGGTGATTCAAGGCGATCAGGGCATCCGCGAGAGAATTGTCACGGGGGACCGGGCTGACAGTCCACGCTTTGTCGTCGCGCGGAAGGAACTGTGTTGCATTGGGATCGCCTGCGATCCAGTCGAGTGAGAATCGGTTCAGGCCGTAGGTTGCAAGCGGAATGCGGAGACAGGCGGCCTCGGATGTGACGCTGGTCATCGTGTCCGGCTCCCGACGAGGATGAGGCGAGGTGAGGCAGCATCGAACGGTGCACCGTGAAAGTCGCCGAACGCCTGGTCGATCGAGAGGCCGGAGGAGTTGAACATCGTCGAGATCTCGTTGAGATCGTATCCGCGAACGCGCTCCAGAAAACGCTTTTGACCGATCGTGATCCGTTTGTTGAACGAACGGTCACGTGGATCGAACCACCGCTCGATCTCCACCCGCCCCCGCGGCGTGTCCAGCGACTCGCGCTCCACAAGCTTGTCGAGCTCCCGGTCGACGTTGAGGTAGTCGAAGAGAAAGACGCCGCCGGGACGCAGCACGCGCGCCATCTCACGCACGACGTCGAGGTTCTCCTCTTCGGTGGCGAAGTAGCCGAAACTCGTGAAGAAGCTGACCAGCCCGCCGAAGCTATTGCTGCAGAACGGAAGCGAGCGCATATCGGCGCGAGCCACAGGCAGCGGGCCGTACTCGTCGATGCCGGTGCGGAGAAGCGTAAAGGAAAGATCGCAGCCGGCCGCGGCAAACCCCTCGCAGTTCAGCTCCGTGAGATGACGCCCGGTACCGCAGGCAAGATCGAGGATGACGCCGTCGACGTCGCCAAAACGCTCGCGAAAGAACGCCACCTGACGCCGGGCCTCATGCTCGTCGCGATGCGCGTAGAGCTCGAGATACTCCTCGCCGAACCATTCCCGATACCAGGTCATTGATTACGGAGTCTACCGCCCGGCGGCGGTTGTCATCTGGTGGACTGGCCACTCATTTCCGGAAACCCGTTCTCAGCGAACCTTGTACGAGTCCGGATAGGTGAAGCTTACCGTCGCGCGGGTGACGCCGCTTGCGAGAGCGATCGCCAGATTCGGGGAGAAGGCGTAGACCGGGCGGAGATCGACGGGGTTGGTGAGAACCGTCGTGCCGGCGAGGCCGCAGCGGTCCCCCATGCTCAGGACCTTCTCGATCGGCTTGCGGACGCGCATGTCCGGATAGAGCATCGCGATCTCCTGGCGCTCGAAGCCGTAGGGCTTCTCGGTGTAGGTCTTCGTCATCGAGCTGAGGGCCAGCTCTTCCTTCGTCAAGCGTGCGTCGGCGTCGTATGTGTAGACGACATTCGCTTCCCAATCGACGCGCGGCGATCCCTGAACCACGGTCCCGCTGTAGCCGCCGCGCAGTTTCATTCCGATGAGGAGATCGCTCGCGTACATCGGCACGGCCGTCATGGCGATGACGTCATTGCATCCGGTGACGTTCTGATAGACGACCTCTTGCTGGGCGATGCGGTTCTGGGCGTCGAACGTGTAGTGCGAGGTGTACTTCTGTCCGTCGATGACCATGTCTTCGCGATCGAGGAGCCAGATGGCGCCGTCAGGCGCACGGTGCGCCGCGAAGAGGAGAACGTCGCCGCCGCTCGAAGAGACGATCTTTTCGAGATAGTCAGCGCCCTGAACGTAGCGGATCTCGTTCCCCTGCCGGTCGTGCCATGACTGGATGACGTCTCCGCTGTACGTCCAGCCCTCCGCTTTGCGCGCCTCCTGCACCTGCCGCTGCCGCGCCGGCGTGTAGCGGAGCGATTCGAGCATCGTGCCGTTGAAGAGACACGGAAGCGAGTCGTTCTTCGCGAAGCGGTTGTCGGCGTAATACGTCGCCCGCGTCGCCGTCGATCCGTCGGTACACGGGCGCGAATTCCAGGGCGATGACGACGTGAGATACGGACCGTGCCAGCAGTGAGGACACCAGATCGCCCCGATCGGCAGACGCCAGCCGCAGAACGGGCAGACGATCTTCGTCTTCATGTCCGACATCTCGCTCTCGATGCCGAGGATGCGCTGGTCGATGGAGGACTTCGCGTTGGCCTCGGGCTCCAGCTCCTCGTAACGATGGAAGCGCTCCGAGGCTTTGGTCAGATCGCCGAGCTTCTCATAGACCACGCCCTGGTTGAAGACCGCGGCCGGATCGGTGGGGCGCTGCTGCTCGGCATCCTGAAAAAGCTTCAGTGCGGCGATGAGATCGCCTTTGCCATACAGAAAACGGCCTCGCGTGAAGATGGATGTGTAGTCCTCATCCGTCTGCCGCTTCTTTTGCAGCTCGCTTTCGAACTCCAGGTCGAGTTGCAGCTTGGTGACGAGCGGCTTTTCCGCCCCGGCAGGAAAGAGCTGGTTGTAGCGATCGACCTTCGCTTGTGCCTCGGAAAAGCGGCCGGTTCGGGCCAGGAGCACGCCCATGTTGTAGAGCACGCCCGGCACGTCGGGCTGTAACGCATCCGCCTTCGCGAACTGTTGATAGGCGGCGGCGTAGTCCTTCATGTCGGCGAACTTCTTTCCGAAGTAGACGGCCTTCACGAATTCTTCGCTCGGCGGCATCGCCGCCGAGGCGGCAGCGGGTTGCGGAGAAGGAACCGGTGCCGGCGTTTGTGCCAAAACGCTGAAGGCAGAAAGCAGAAAACAGACGTTCGCCGCGATCGCGATTCCCACTTCTGCCTTCCGCCTTCTGCCTTCAGCCTTCATTTCAACAGCCCCTCGATCACGGAGTTCAGCCACAACTGCTGCTGCTCGGTCGGCGACGACGACGCCAGCAGCGCATAGAGCGCGTGCCGCTTCTGTTGCGTGGAGGAGTGATTGTCCCGCAGCACCTGCTCGGAATCGGTGACCCCTGGGTCGAAGATCACGTCGGCGGCATCCTTCGGCGCCCAGTGCGGCGGCACATCGCTGCCGAACAGCTTCGCCACGACAGCCAGCCGCTCGCTTTCTTTCCTGGCCATATTGGCGGCGGCGACCAGCCGGCTTCTCGCGCCGGAGCCGACGATGATGGAGCGAAGATTCGAGAGAAGCTGGATCCGCTGTGTACAGGCGTCGAGGACCTGCGCCTTGACCGACTCGTCGCCGATGCTGCTGCTGACCTTCAGCACGTTCTGGATGCGCTGCGATTCGTAGCTGACGAAGGCGTCGGCAACGTCCTCCGGCGAAGGAAGCTCGGGCTCGTCGGCGATGACCGCGACCTGTTCGGTAGGAACGGGAGTGGGCGCCGGTTGCACTGCTGGTGGTGTTTCAGGCGCTGGTGCCGGCGCCGGCGTGACGGCTTGCGGTACGGGCGCCGGCGGTGTCGGGGTAACAACTTCGGGAGAGGGTGTGATGCCTGGCAGCGGGATATCGACCAGAGGGAGGTCGAGCGATGTCGTCGATGGAGTGCTCGTGTCGACCGCTTTCGTGATTCGCAGATCGTCCGGCGAATTTGAGACCGTCGTGACCTCCGTGGGCGGCGGCAACGGGACGAGCTTCGATCCGCCGATCAGTGGCGTGGTGCTGAGCGGCGGGGCGAGATTGCGAACGACTTCGCTGTCAGGCAGAGCCTTCGCGTCGAGAAGGCGCTCACGAACGCGCTGGCGGATCTCTTCTACGTCGTGAACCTGCTGGGCCCGGGCGGCGTCGGTCAGCGCATTCGGACTGGTCCGCTCGACGGTCATGTCGCAATGGCACGGTCCGAATTTGTCGGCCTGCCACCAGTCACGCCGCTGTGCGCGCATGAACTCGACGACGGCCATATTGCGTTTGAACTGGGCATCGCGGGCGCGCTCGCAGGCTGCCATCGATGCGAACTGGTTGATTCCGTACAGCTCGAAGAACTCGCGTGTGTCGGGCCGGAACAGTTGCACGTGATAGTGGAATGTCTCGCAGGGACGGCCGGCCGCGGCGGCGACCGGAGGGCAGACAAGCGGCTGCGCGAGCGCGGGGCTGAGGCTCGCGAACGCGATAGCCATGGCTGCAAAAATGGGGCGCATAGGAGCGGATCGAGTTACCGCGATTATATGTTCAACGTTCCCTCCATATCGTCGTAACCTCTTTGTCAACAGCAATACAATCAGGAGATCCCATGAAGAAGCGCACACTCATTTTCTCGGCCGCGGCGATTCTCATCGTCGTGCTCGCCGTTCCGTTTGCGGTTGCGCAGCACATGCGTGGCGCCGGCTTTGGGCACGGCTGCATGCATGGCGGCAGCAACATGATGATGTTCGGTCATATGCGAGGCGCCAAAGCCGCCCTCGGACTTTCCGACCAGCAGGCTACCGACCTCAAGAAGATCTTCACCGACCTGCGCGCGCAGAATGCGCCGTATCGCGCCTCCCTGCGTGACGGGCGGCAAGCCATCGCCCAGGCACTCCTTGCCAATCCGAACGATGTCGCCGGGGCGCAGGCCCTGCTCGACAAGCAGACCGACGCCGAGCGTCAGATCAAGGCGAACACGCTCGCGGCGGTGTCGAAGGCGCTCAACACGCTGACGCCGGAGCAGCGGTCCAAAGCGTCAAACTTCCTGCAACAGCGGATGGCCAAGCGCGCCGACAAGTAGGAAGATGATGGACGCCACGTCGATGTTCGAGGGATCCGCCGCCGGCTCTCTCGCGCTCGATCGTCTGGTTTTCGCACCAAAGAGGGCGCAGACGAGAAGCGCAACAAACGAAGACCCGATCGAAACGCGAGCCATTGCCGCCGTCAAGGGCGGCGATGCCGCGTCCTACGACTATCTCGTTTCGAAGTACATGAAGCGGGTCATCTCGATCGCCTGGGGAGTAGTGCGCAATGCCGCCGACGCCGAAGATCTGGCTCAGGAGGCGTTCGTCAAGGCCTTCGAGAACGTTGCGCGGTTCAAGAGCGGGGAGCCGTTCGGACCATGGATCTACCGCATCGTGACCAACCTCGCGCTCGACGTAATGAAGCACCGCAAGCGGTTCCGCCACGAGGAGATTACCGATGCTGCTCCTGCGGCGCGGCGCGACCGGGCCGACCTGCCGGCCATCGCCAACGAGCTGGCCAGGCGGATCGATCGAGGGATCGAATCGCTTCCGGAGATGCAGCGAATCGTGGCACGCTTGTATCTGGTCGACGAATTCGGGCACTCTGAGATTGCAAGAATGACAGGACTGAGCGAGGGGACGGTGCGCTCGCATCTTTCGCTTGCTCGCGGCAAACTGAAAGAAAGACTGGCAGACCTTCACGGGGGCAGCAATGATTGAGAACGACGACTTTCTGGAACGCCTTCGCCCTGAAGCAAGGCAACTCCGTTTCGAGCCCGACGAGATGATGTCCACGCGCATCGCCGCCCGCGTCCGCGAGCGGATCGCGGCGGAGTCGCAGGCGGGAATCGCCCAGATTCTGGCCCGCTGGTTCCGTCCTGTCGTGGTCTCCCTGGCAACACTCGCACTCGTGGCTGCGTTGGGCGTACAGTGGCTCGAATCCCGCGACGTACCGGTCACGTCGCTCGATACACTCACGAGCACCCAGACTGTCGATATCTCGGTCGGAGGGGACACATTCAGTGTCGAGTAAGACCCGCATGGCGGCCGTCTTGGTCGTCGTCGTCGCGTTCATCGCCGGCATCCTCGTCGGGGTGGCCGGGGATCATTTCTATCTGATTCGCAACGGCCGGCTCTTTCCCCGCCGCGCCGGGCGCTTTGCCGCCGATCGGATGGCCGACAACCTGGGGCGCGAGCTGCAACTCTCACCGCAGCAAAAGACTCAGGTGCAGCAGATCATCGAAAGACATCGGGCCAAGATCGACGCCGTAATGACCGGCGTACGTCCGCAAGTGCGCCAGGAGATCGACGCTACGAACAAGGAGATCGAGACGATTCTCACCGCGGAGCAGCGCACGAAGTTCGAAGCGCTTCGGATGCGCATGGGAGCAAGGCACCGCGACCGCGCTCGTAGCGATCCATCCAAGCCAAACACGTAGATCGCTATTTACCGCGCCCCGTCGGGCCGTACCCGCAGGAAGAACGTGCACGCCTTCCCCGTCTTCGACTCGACCCAGACCGATCCGGCGTGTGCGACGGCGAACTCCCGGACTTTGAACAGGCTCCGGCCTGTCCGTTCCCCTGCCTGCGGATTCCAGGCGAATCCCGGCTCGAAAATGGCCTGACGGAGCGGCTCGGGCACCACAGGACCGTTGTCCATCACGAAGAAAAGCAGCAGCGGCTTGCCCTTGTGCTCCATCCATCGGACGCCGATGACCACCTGACCGCCGGGCGGAACGTAGTGAAGCGAGTTGTCCATCAGCACGCCGAGGGCGTCGGTGAGCTGTTCGTGATTGCGGAACCGCTCTTCCAGCTCCGGCACATCGATCTGTAGCTGGATGCTCTTCAGATCGGCAAACGGGCCGAAGCGGTTGGCCACCGAGTGCAGGAGGTCGACGACCCTCGGAGTCCGTGCCGCCGGGGCCGGCTCTTCGACCTCGGGAGCCATCTCCAGCGACGAGAGAATCTGGTCGATCGTTGCCGCCCAATCTTCGAGCAGCGGATCGCGCTGGCGCGAGCGCGACGATGCCAGCACCGACTCGCGCAGCGATCGCAGTGGCGTGAAGACCGTTTCCTTCACGAATGCCACGAACGATGCGTGAGAGGGATTCATCGTGTCGGCTTCGCGAAACATCAGCACCGCCCCCATCGCTCCACCCGAGATCGGGACGAGTGTGAAGAGGATGTTGCGATTGCGGATGCGCAGCGCTGTGGAGGCCGGAACCGACAGCTCGCCGATGCGCGCGCCGCTCAGCGCCTCGATCTGCCTGACCGAGGCCAGGTCGGCCTGGGGAACGCCGAAGAGCTTTTTCGCCTCTTCGGTGATGAATTTCACCGTGCGGTCAGTACCGAGCACGATGGCCGGGGCCCCGGCGGCCATGATGACGTTGGCGACGCTGGTGATGGCAGGCGAGGCCGACTCGACCGGAAACGCCAGCAGCGGCGCCTTGGGGAACGGCTCCGGTTCCGGGGCCGGCGCGGTGGCGGCCGCGGTGGCCGGACCCGCGGAACGCCGCGTGGCAGTGCTCTCGCCGACCGGTTTCGGAGGTGGGGGTGCGGGCGGAGGAGGAGGTGCGGCGGGTGGTGGAGCTTCGGTTGCTTTCGCTTCAGCCTTCGGTTTTCTCGGCTTGTCGCACTTCTCGCAGAGGATTCCCCGGTTGATCGCCGCACCGCACATGAAGCACTTGGAAGCCATTGGACGGACGATCTTACGCCCGCTTCTCGTGCTGCTGCAACGTGATAGGCTTCGCCGCCGTCTGGAGGGGTCCATGAAACAGATCGTCGTGATCGGCGCCGGCACCATGGGCAACGGCATCGCCCACACCGCGGCGGCGTCCGGGTTCGAGGTCACCCTCATCGACGTCGCCGAAGCCTTCCTCGAGCGCGGCATGTCGACGATCGCCACAAACCTGCAGCGCGGCGTCGACAAGGGGAAGATGACCGCGGAGGACAAACAGCAGGTCCTCGGCCGGATCCGCCCGACGAGCGACATCTCCGCCGCCGCAAACGCCGATATCGTGATCGAGGCCATCATCGAGAATCTCGGCGCGAAGACGCAGCTCTTCGCAAACCTCGACTCGCTGACGGGCGCCGATTGCATCCTGGCCTCGAACACATCGTCGATCTCCATCACAAAAATCGCCGCCGCGACCAGGCGCCCGGACAAAGTGATCGGCATGCACTTCATGAATCCCGTGCCGGTCATGACGCTGGTCGAAGTCATTCGCGGCATTGCCACCAGCGACGAGACCTATACGCGCGTCGCGGAGCTGTCGGCCCGGATGGGGAAGACGGCCATCGAGGTCAACGACTACCCCGGATTCATCTCCAACCGCGTGTTGATGCCGATGATCAACGAAGCGATCTTCGCCCTGTTCGAGGGCGTGGCCACGCCGGAGTCGATCGATGGGGTGATGAAGCTCGGCATGAACCATCCGATGGGTCCACTCACGCTCGCCGACTTCATCGGGCTCGATGTCTGTCTGGCCATTCTTCGCGTGCTCGAGGAAGGGTTCGGCGATCCGAAATACCGGCCATGTCCCCTCCTCGTGAAGATGGTCGATGCCGGATGGCTTGGCCGCAAGAGCGGACGCGGTTTCTACGACTATCGGAAGCCGTGAAAATCTCGGGGATGACGCAGGGCGTCCGTGGTGTTCTAATCGGCCACACATGCTTTGCCAGACCTGTAGTGCGTTGAATGATGACGAGCGCGAGTATTGCTTCCGCTGCCAGGCGAAGCTACTCGTTCTCTCGGGAGTGAGCTCGTTCGAAGAGGACGAGGTCGAAGAGTACGACGAGGAAGGCGACGTTTCGCTCGACGAGCATCTGCTCGAGCGGGTCTCCGGTCTCGAGGAGATCGTCAAACGCAGCGCCGAGGCGATTCGCAGCGTCGTCGATGCCGTGCAGAAACACGAGCGGGCCATCTTCATCAACCAGACCGGTCTCCTTTCCGTGAAAGAGCTTCTGGAACGGAAGAACGTCGTCTCCTCCGACGAGCTGGTCGAGCTTTGGGAATCGAAGATGGGCGAGCAGATGCTCGCACTCGAGAAGAAGCAGCGCTTCACCGAGCGCAAAGACCGGATCATGTCGCTCTTCCGCGGCGAGCGGCGCGAGCGCTTCCTGCAGCTCCTTTCCGAGGCCGAATCGGCCATCGATGCCTTCGATCCTGACCGCGGCATCAAGGCGCTCGAAGAAGCGTTCAAACTCGACCGCGACAACTACGAGCTCTCGTTTTTCCTCGGCGAGATGTTCTTCAACGACGGCAATCTCGATCGCGCCAAGCACTATCTCGAGCGCACGCTCGAAGTGCAACCCGATCATTTCGACGCCGCGGTCTTCTACGGCGTGCTGCTGCACGAACGGCAGGATCTCAAAGGCGCCGAGCGCTGGCTCCGCCGCGCCATCCAGATCTCGCAGGAGTCGTTCCTGCCGTACTTCTCCCTTGGCGCCATCTACGCGCGCAAGGGAAAGCTGCTGCGCGCGCAGAAGTTTCTGGAGAAGGCCATCCAGATCGAGCAGTTGCCGCAGGCGTACTACCTGCTCGGCACGATCTTCTACGACAAGGGGCAGCTCGAGCGCGCCATCAAATCGTTCCAGTCCGCGTTGAAACTCGATCCGGAGTACGAGGAGGCGATCTACCACCTCGGGCTCTGCTACCTCGACCGCAACTGGAACCGCAAAGCGATCGACTGCTTCCAGGAAGCGCTGGAGCTCAATCCCAACAAGATCGAGTACCAGCAGGCGGTGAAGATCTATGAAGGGATCTCCGGCCACATCCCGCTGGAGGGTCCTGCCGCCGAGGAGTTCAAGCAGCGCCGAGGGGCTGGCGACGAGCGGCAACTACATCGAGGCGCTCGATCACTATCGGCGCGCCTCGGCGGTCGATCCCGACAACATCAGCATCCTGATGCCGTACGCGCTGCTCTGTTCGCATCTCGAAATGAACACCGAAGCGATCGCCGCGGCCCGCCGCGTGCTGCGGCAGCGGCCGACCGACGTGGTCGCGGCCGCCGCGTACACGACGCTCGTCGAAGCGCTTCGCGCCGAGGGGAACTTCAAGGACGCCAACCGCGCCCTCGAAGAGATGCTGCACGACTACACATCGAACTACGCCAAATCGATCGCCTACTACGAGAAGGCATACAACCTGGCCGAGATGGAAGAGAACCTCGACGAGGCGCTCGAATCCGCGCAGCTCGCGCTCCGCTATTCGCCGAAGGAGCTGAAGCAGTTTCCGCTGGCGGCCCTCGGCTGGGTCTACTTCAAGCGCCGCGAGTTCGGCAACGCCGTCGATTTCCTCACGAAGTCAGCCGACCTCGGACCGACCGCCACGAACCTCATGCACCTCGGCATGGCTCTTCTCGAAAGCGGCCAGAAGGAACGCGCGCGCGTCGTATTTCGCAAAGCGAAGAGCTTCAAAGGCAAGGGCGCCGGTCTCGAAGAGAAGATCCTCGAGCAGATCCGCTCGACGACCAAGCTCATCGACCGATTGCACGCGAAGAGACGTCGGGCACCAAACAAGGCGTAAGACAGCAGGAGGGCGCGTTCGTCGCGCTTCTCCTTCTCAATCGCGGGGTCCCTCGTCAATCGATGAGCATCGCCTTTTGCAGGATCTCACGGACCGAATAGCTACAAGGATGCTTCTTATTCAGCGCCGCCAACGCCTCAGTCCTGTTGAGAAAACCCGCTGTCACTTCCCGAGCCAGTCTTGTCGCATCAGGATGGAACCGCAGCATGCGCTGCGCCTTCGCTTCCGCCGCCCGCGCCAGAAGACATGAGTTTGAATTCGACTCCACCAAATCTTCGCCCGGTGGCGCCTGCCAGCCAATTTCATCGAGAATGCCTTCAAGATCTGGCCGGGTCAGCCTCAATAGGAAAGGCAAATGGACGACATAAACGGCCGGACGGCTCCGAAACGGCTGCAGCTTCCTTATGCCCGAGACGGCGAAGTTGCCCGCATTTACGCGTTGGCTCAATTTCGTCCACTCGTTCATTCCTAGCACTACCAAACGTACGTCACTCGCGAGCGCCTCCCAGTAATAACCTGGAATTACTGTCTTCCGGCAGAGTTGGCAGCTTCGCACGTACGCCATCGGGCGGTCATCCTTGACTGAATAATGCTCCCTCGCCTGCTGATATAGACGCCGAAATAACCGGGCGGTATCACTCGATTCCTCGAGATCATATAGATCCGCGGTCACCTGATAAGACCTGATGCTGGACTCCGCCATGTATTTTCGAATGTCGATAGTCGTATGCCTGATGCCCAATGCCTCCGCAGCAAGCCGCGCGCGCTTGAAAATATGATCTGGATAATAGCCGGTATCGAACGTAAACCCCAGAGGATTGAATCCGAGCTTCTTGATGAGGAATGCCGCTGCCGAGCTGTCCTTACCGCCCGACATTCCCACCAGGACATCGTGATTGCCGTGTCCCGAACCTATGAACCCTCTCACAAAGTCGAGCTCATCGTTTAGTTTGGCCTTCTGGTAGTGCGTATCAAAACAGCGGCATACCGCGCAAAGTCCGCCTTCGATCTGAACTATCGGATTCGCAGTCGTGCTCACGCAACGACGGCAACTCGTGATCTGCAGCCTCTGATGGATCAGACGAGCTACGTCCGTCACTCCGCAGTGTGTCGTATCAATTACCAGGTCACTGATTTCTTCAATCTCACGCGTATGATACAGACCATTTTCTGCTCGCTGGTCCAACTCTGCCGCATTTAATGAGCAGTGATCGCGCTTGGCCTGTCTCTTTGCCAGAACCTCAGGTATACCTTTGAGGAAAACTGTTAGATAGCCGAGCTGTCCGAGCAGGCGTGCGTTCGCAATTCCGCGAACGCCAGACACGACGAGAAACCTCTCCTGACCAAGCCTCGCATGAAGTTCATCGATGACCAACGCAATCCAAGTATCTCCGTATTTGCGGCTGAGTCGTACAAAGGCTCGCCTCGCATCGGCTCTCCGGGCGATGTCGGTGCCAATCGCGGGCCATAGGTGCCCGTCACGCATTTTGATGATCTGAGAAACAAGGTCGCTTATGCGGCTAGGTAACTCAGTAAAGGCGCTTAGTGGCAGTACGATGTCCGTGGACGCTTCGATCGCAATCGCGCCCGTCTCAGCAATGGCTGCCGCGGTGGACGACTTGCCGCTGCCTGACATACCAAAAACGGCGACGCCTCTCGTATCACAAGATTTAACGTCCGTGCTGCCGACAACGTCGGAGTTCGCCGGAGCGTCGTCGACTAGGAATCCTGATATCGAAAGGTTCCACGCCTTCTTCATGCTGTATGGCTTCGTTTGCATTTTGACCTAGGCCGCACTTTTGAGACGTTGAATCTGGCCCGCGAGGCTATGAAACAGAAACACACGATTGATGAGCATATTGATCGAAGCCAGCGACGCAGTCAGAAAGACCAGACCCATACGATACTGCTCCGGGCTGGAGATCGCTCCCAAGTCGCGCGCACATTTGCGAACCTCACAAATCGCTGCGGCGATCTTCTCCATCCCCTTGCCATGAATTCGTCCGCCGAGCTCGGCGCATCGGAATGCTGTTTTGCGTAGCCATTGGATTTCGATAAGATCGTCAAGCCGCAAGAGGTCATCGAGCATGGCATGGGGTGGTGAGGCGGCGAACTTCAGCGCACATTCAAGCATGAGAAAATCCACTGCTCGCCATTGGAGCCCGGTTGCGGCAAAGTCAATGAGGTACAGATTGTGGCGTCCGTCGATGTTGACATTCTGGGCATGGAGGTCTCCGTGCGCTGGCCCGATGTCCATCGTAAACGTCGTGGTTGCTACGCCGCTTACCGCTCGCGTCAACTCGTCCACGCTCGTGCCGAAACGGGAAGCAAGGCTCCCATCCAACGCAGCCAGACCAATCTCCCGCGCGGAATGATGCAACTTGATCTTAGTGCTCCACCACGGGATTGCATCCGCCAGGCAGTGCACTTTCCGACTGAAGACGTTGGAGTGTCCCTCCCGTGGTTGCGGGTGCCAGGCCTGCATCCTGCTCAGGTACAGGCGTCGCACGATGTTCGCGGCGGTACGAGCGTCCGGGCACTTATCATCGTCCTGAATGTATTGGCGCAGGCTGACGGTCGTTCCGAACGGATCACCCATAAATTCTTGCCGCAGAAGAGCGGTGTCACTTCCGTCGTGCACATATAGGCGCATGAGTGGAAAGCCGGGCTCGATCACTGATGCTAAATCCACCACGGCCTTTTCCTCGCGTTCGAGCTTTCTGCGAGGACCTATTTTGAACACGTGCAGCTTGGACATTCCGCCCCAGGCAAGCTCCCATCGAGCCTGCCACACCGACGAGCCGCTCAGACCCTTGTCCATAGGAGCAAGGAATACTCTTCGTGCGGTTCCGCAAGCCAACCGGACCAGATGTCGATGCTCGTCCGGGAGACCCAGATGATCCAGTTCTGGCAACTCGCGGGATGCGATATTCGTGCTCATGTCACGTATTGCTCCGTGGGAGTATACGGTGCGGAGTGTTAGGCAGACCATACGATGAGCGATTTGGATGAGACTGGATGATCTCGTCGATTTGCGGAATAGGGCTGATAATTGCGAGCCGAAGGCAGCGCTCAAGCAGTTTGGGAAGGGCGGCGTGCGGGAAACAAGCTCGGGTTTTGAGACGCCCTACTGCTTCGGCGTCGCCAGCTTGATCGGGGTGATGTTCTGCGATGAGATCTGGATGTCGCCTTCTTCCGCGTAGAGCTCGACGCGCTCGCCGCCGCCGTTGATCTTGCCGGTGGCGTGGATGCGCGTTTTGTTGCCGACCTGCTCGCGGCGAACTGTCAGGCCCTTGAAATCGGTGGTGAGCTCGTTCACCTCGGGATCAGTCGTCAGGATCGTGGCGTCGATATCCGCCCCGAAGCGCGGACTGACGTTCAGGATGATGTTCCCCTGCATCGTCCGGGCAGTGACCTTCAGCGTTCTCTGATGCGGATCGCCGGTAAGCGTGATGTCGCCCGAGGTCGTCTCCGCGTCCATGGCGGCCGAGACCTGGCGGACGATGATGTCGCCGCCGCCGGAGCGCAGCGTCATCGGTCCGCCGGCGACGATGACGCGAATGAGGCCGCCGTCCGTCGTCACCTGACCGCCCATCCGTGCCGCGCGCACGATGACGTCGCCGGCGCCAGTGTGCGCGAAGAGCGCACCCATGATGTCACCGAGGTTCAGGGGACCGCCCAGCGACGTCACATTGCACTGACCGAACACCGCTCCCAGCTCCACCTCACCGGCGCCGGTCTCGACGCGTGCGTTCCCGCGAACTTCGCCGACCGTAACGTCGGCAACGGAGGCCACGGCGGTGAAGTCGCCGTTGAAGATCGGCAACTGGATCTTCTGCGCCGGCTGGAGCATCACGTCGGCCGGCACCGGCTGGTGATTAGGCCTGTTCTGACGCACCGACTGCGCATCGCTCGTATTCGAGCCCTTGGAAAGAACCAGCACGCGGCCCATCATCGTCTCGGTATTGATCGTAGGCCCGCCCTTGCCAATCAGGCCGTGGAAAATCGTCCCGGAGAAACGGGGCAGGCGAATGTTGAACGTCGTGAGGATGTCGCCGTTGAGCGTATTCGCCACCCAGTTGACGTTCGAGGCGGGAGGCAGATAGACGTCGATGTCGGCATTCACCGCCTGCACCTGCGCCTTGGAGACAGGCGGCTGCGTGTAGTCGTAAATGATGCGACCGTTGACCATGTTGACCGCGGAGGCTCCGTTGACGCCTTCCATGATCAGCGTTCCGCTGAATCCGTTGACGGTCACGCTGCCGTTGACGTGCGACACGCGGATGTGCTCCGCCAGTTTCGAACCGATCTTGACGTTCAGGCTTCGAGGAATGCGGACGACGTAGTTGACTGCGACGGTCCAGCGCGCGTTGCGCCCCGGCGGCAGGAGCGTCCGCATGAGACGGACTTTCGTGTCGCCTTCGAAGCTCAGCCCGATGTTGTCCGATGCCTCTTTCATCGACGTGGCGTCAGGCGCCGTGATTACACGATCGACGGTGACGGAGACCGTGTTCCCGTCGCCGCCGATCACGTCGACGCTGCCGAAGGGGTTGTCGATCCACACCGATCCGGCCGGATCGACCGGGAACTCGCGCACGACGCGGGTGCTCGTGGCGAAGCTGGCGCCGAAGAGCTGCGCCGCGGAAAGCAGCGCCACCGCGGCGAATGAAATTCGAAGCATCGGTCTCATCGGGATCTCATCGGGGCTGAATGCTGCTCAGAGCCTCCGCCGCCTTGACGCGGACGTATACGTTTTCGTCGTTCTGCGACGCTTTCCTTCGAAGCGTATCGACCATGTCTGGATCGAGCGCCACGCCGCTGCGGGCGAGCTTGGCCAGTGCCTCGACCGCCTTGATGCGAACGGCCGGGTTGGGATCGTTCTTCAGTGCCTCGACGAGCGCGTCGCGCGTGCCGTCGGTCATGGTCGATTGCATCGATTGAAGCGTCTCGGCGGCCTTGATGCGCACGCCCTGGTGCTCGTCGGTGCGCAGCACATTCGCCAGCGCCTCGGTGATCTCGGGGTCGGGATTGCCGACGTGCGCATAGGTGGCGCGGACCCAGTCGATGGCCCGGGAACGGGACGGCGATTCGCGATCTTCATTCTCGAGGACGTAACGCAGCAGGCGGACCATGCTCTTGTCCGTCGGCCGCCCGGTGACCGTCACGTGCGACGTGATGTCGAAGGAGACGCCGATCTGCTGGTTCGTCGGCGAAGCGTCGCTGAACTGCACGTTCTGGATGTCAGGCCGCCCTTCGATCTGCGGGCTGATCGATGCGGCCGGCAGGACTCGTGATTCGGCGATCGAGTAATACGGAGCGGCAGGCCCGGCCTGCTGGATCCCCGTGACCAGGGCCGGCGTCGGAGTCAATTGGGTTCGCGGTGCGATGCGATGACCGGCGTAGAACACGCCGCTTCCAACGATGACCACCGCCGCGGCCTGCGCCAGCCAGCGCGCGGCACCGCCGCGCCGGAACGGCACGACATTGGACTTTGCCGTTGCCGGTGAAACCTCGGCCAGGAAGCGCTGTTTCACGCGCGCGGGTACCTCAACCTCGGGAAGCACCTCGAGAAGCTGCCAGGTCTCTTTGTACGCGGACCATTCGGCAACGCAGATCGGGCACGATTCAATGTGCTGATGCGTTCGCTCGCGCTGCACCGGGTCGAGCGACTCGGTCAGCAGCAGCGGCATGTTTTCTCTCATGGCATCGCAGTCAAACATCGGTCACCTCCACGGGAATCGCCGGTGAGCGCTTTCTTCAGCACTTCCATGGCGCGGAACACCCTTGTCTTCACCGCTCCCTCCGAGCAGCCGGCGATCTGCGCGATCTCGGCGTACGACAGCCCCTGGTAGCGGGAAAGGACAATCGCTTCGCGCTGGTCGGGCGATAGCAGCGCCAGCGCTTTTTCAATCCGTTTTTGATCCTCACGCCGTTCCAGGTGACGCTCCGGGGAGAGCTCGGACGGCGCCGGAAGAGTGATCAGGACATCCTCGCCTTCCTTCGACTTGTTCTCGGATTTCCTCAGGTAATCGCGGCAATGGTTGGCCGTGATCGAAAAAAGCCACGTCGACAATTTGGCCCCGCCATGAAACTGGCTTGCATGCCTGAGCATCTTCACGAAGACTTCCTGGGTCGCGTCTTCAGCCGCCTCGCTGTTTCTCAGAAAGCGGTACGCGAAGTTATAGATTCGACTCGAATAACGATCGTAAATCTCAGATGCGGGAGCGAAATCACCCGCCTGAACGATGCTCATCAACTCCTGATCGCTCAGGTGTTTCATCTCCCGATCTCGCTCATTCGACGCAGGCATTCTGGAAAGGTTACGGACCTGTTTCCGGAACAAGCGCCGGGAGAGGTTCATTCGACGGCTGAGGCCGTTCGATGAAGGCAATCACCATGGCGAACACATCCAGTAACATCCAGAAGACCTCGGTATCGCCAAAGTTGAACTCGAACAAACCCGCCGAGGCCAGCCCCACAGCGACGGCCACCCCTATCTCGGCGAACTTCGTCGCCGGCCCGCCCCAGGCCCGGGCACACTGCCGCAGGAACAGGAACTGGAGGAAGAGGTAGGCCACCAGAGCGAGCACGCCACGCTCCGCCCAGAGCTGGATCAAGTTATTGTGCAGGTGCGGGATACGGAACCGCGGCGCATCGTGCTTTCGGTAAAGGGGGTAGGTCTCTTTGACGTTGGCTGGCCCCACTCCGAACAGTGGATAGTCTTTGATGATCTCGATGCCGGCCTCGGCCATCCGGATGCGATCGAGGTTGGACGATTGCCGGACGTCGAAGCTGGAAATGACCCTGCTGAAGAACGGCAGCGGCGCGAAACTGATCGCGAGAATCGCCACCGGGACCACCCAGGCCAGCGCCTTCGGCCACTTCAGCGCGAGCAGGACCGCCACCGCCAGGATCCAGCCGAGCCATACGCTGCGCGTGAACGTAAGCAGCAGGGCGAAATGGGTCGTCGCCACTCCGATCATGAGCAGTATGTTGCGCATGTCATAAATCCAGAGCACAAGAAACACGAGGGCTACCGGTAACAGCAGGCCGGAAAGAGTCATCACGTGGGCCGAAGGGCCGGTGATCCGATGCTCGAGATCGTGATGCGAGGTGAGCGCAAAATACTGCACAAAGCCGTACACCGATGAGAAGACGCCGAAGACGAGAAACATCCTGATGGCCGCGTCGCGGCTTCGTGGGACGTTGCGGAAGAGGATCAGAGCCGCGGGAAAGAGCAGTATTTTCCCCCAGAGCGCTCCCTCGCCGAACGAGTGAATGTGCCGGCCCGCGACAAACGCCGAGATGGTCGAGTCGAGACCGTAGAGTGCCAGCGGAATGTAGAGGATGTGAAAGGACGGGGTGAACACGCGCCGGTAGAGGAGATAGCCGACCGTGGCAATCGTCGCGACCGCGAAGATCTCAGACGAGGCCACCCAGCCGGCGCAGAAGAGATGGCCGACGTAGAAGAGCACCGCCAGCGCGACCGGCTGGGGCGTCTCTTCAGGAAGGCCGAGACGTCGGGCGAGGAACACGGGCAGGCGTCACGCCTCTTCGAACGCTTCGTCCAGGAGCAACACGGGAATGTCGCTGACGATGGGGTAGACGCGGCGACACTTCACGCACTGCAAGCCTTCTTCGACGATCAGTTCCACGCCGCGCATCTTGTCGCGGAATTTGTCGCGCACGGTAGCCCGTCGCGCTTCAGAAAGAGGCACGAGCCGGACCTCTTCTTTGCAGTTCGGACAGGCCAGGATTGCGAGGAACTCAGGCTGGATTGCCATGGCGGCGCGGAGTGTAACATCGCGGTCTCGCGGTTGCGAGGTCGCGCGGGTCTGGACTCCGCGGCCAAGGGTCCGCGGAATCACGACACCTATGAAAGTTCTTCATCTCGCTGCCGGCAACCGATGGACCGGCGCCGCCGCGCCCGCCTTCGCCGAAACCGAGGCACTACGCCAGGCGGGCATCGACGCGCATTACGCCTTTGTCGGCGGCTACAAGCTGCAGAAGAAGATCGGACATCACGACTTCGCGCATCCCATCATCGCCAGAGCGCAGAACCCTCTCTCTTTTGCCCGTACGGTCGACGCGCTCAGCAGACTCATCGACCACCACCGCTTCGACATCGTCCACGCTCATCTCACCTACGACCATTGGCTGGCGCAATTCGCGGTGCGGGGGGCGAGAAGCGCGATCGTGCGTACGTTTCACGCGCGGCGCGTTCTGCGCGGCGATCCGTTCACGCGATTGCTGATCGCCCGCGCGGCCGGTATCTGCGTCATCAACGGATCGTTCCTCGATGCTTCGCCGATCCGAGCCCGCACGCCGGTGTTTACGCCTCCGCCGATCGACCAGCGTCAATTCACCCCCGCCGGACGCGACGTCCGCGCGCACTACGGCCTGGGGTCCGACACGTTGCTGTTGCTGGCCATCGGCAAGCTTTCGAAAGGCCGTGGCTTCGAAGAGGTGCTGCGAACCTACGCGGCCGTACGGCGGGAGATCGCCAACGCGCGGCTGATGATCGTCGGTCATGGCGAGCATCGCCCGGCACTCGAAGCGCTCGCCCGCGACCTGGCCGCCGACGTGATCTGGGCCGGCTATCACGAGGACGATCTCGCCGAACACTACCGCGCCGCGGACGTCCTTCTCTTTACCGCCCGCGGTTCCGATGAAGGACACCGCGCCGTGCTCGAGGCGATGGCCTGTGGCGTCATACCGGTTACGTTCCCCATCGATGGGATCGGTGCATTGCTCGGCGACCTCGCTCCGTCGCTGATCGCGGATGCTGCTTTCCCTGACGCGGCTGCCTCGAAGGTGATTGCCGTATCGCGCGGTGACATCGCGGAGTTACGCCGGCGGGCGTACGAGCAGTCGGAAAACTTTGGGTATGAGCAAGCCGCGGAGAGGTTGATGGCTGTCTACGAGCAACTGTCAGGACGACGATTTCGAATGAAAAATGACGAATTGACATCCGACGATGACGATTTCGAATGAAAAATGACGACGTTGACATCCGAGGATGACGATTTCGAATAAAAGATGACGAATCGTCATCCGACCATGACGATTTCGAATAGAAAGATGACGAATCGTCATCCGAGCATGACGATTTCGAATGGAAAGATGACGATTTCGAATGAAAACTGCCGATATCGACATCCAGCGATTACATCGCCCGTTTCGCGGGGCGCCATCGATTGCTTCGTGTCACAAAGCGAGGACAGCCTCACAACGTCCGCAACACCGCCCGCACCGGGCTGGCGTCAGCACCCTTGATCCGGAGCGGCAGAGCGATCAGCTCGTACTCCCCTTCCTCGACGCCATCGAGCATCAGTCCTTCGAGCATGGCCATGTTGTTCCGGGCGAAGGCGTGATGCGCTTGGAGGCTCTTGGAGTCGAATAGATCGACCGAGGGGGTGTCGATGCCGATCAGACGCACACCGTGGTGGTAGAGATCGTCGACCAGCTCAGGTGAAAGGCTGGCGAAGTCGTTGTTCCAGCGGTGGTGATCGGGAAAGGTACCGGTGTGGAAAAGGACACGCGGGGCGCAAAGCGCTTCGATCTTGTCGGCGACATGATCGGGCAGGATCCGCTCGCCGCGGGCGACGTCGATGTGGACCACGACGCAGCGGCCGAGGTAGAGATCGAGGCATTGCGAGGCGATGTCGGGGCCGTCAGTGATGTAGTGGCTCGGCGCATCGGCATGCGCGCCGACGTGCAGCGTGGTGCGGACGTCGCTCAGCGTCAGGTTCGCGCCGGTGTGCATGTCGGTGTTGACCGTCCGCACGAACGGTGTATCGCCCGGCCAGACATTGATGCCGGCGTCGATGAGAGGCGAGATGTCGATGAGGGTCATCGTACGGATGCAATGATCTTCATCTCGACCGAGATCGGTGTGGGCAGCGAGTCGACACCAACGGTCGTCCGCGTCGGTTGAATCTTCCCCAGGACCTCGGCGTAGACGCGGTTGAACCGCTCGAAGTCGCCTTTCATGTCTGTGAGATAGACAGTCACATCCAGAATTTTCTCCAGCGAGCTGCCCGACGCCTCCAGAATCGCCCGGACATTGTCGATCGTGGCCAACGTCTGGGCCTCGATTCCGGAGGGAATCTCATTCGTGACCGGCCGCCGCGGCCCGATGCCCGAAAGGAACAGTAGATCGCCGACGCGGCGGGCGTGGGGATAGGCACCGACCGGGGATGCGGCGCCTGTGGCCATGATCGGAGCAGGACGATCCTCCGGCCACTCCTGCTGTGACGACATCTCGCTGGCGCGGCCGGCATCGGGGCCGGCTTCGGCCACGTTGTGCGACTCCAGTCCCGTTCCTGCCTCGACCGGCCCTTCGTCGAATTCCTTCTCGAAGTCGAGCTCTTTGTGCGGGTTGGGCGTCAGCTCGACGAGGGCGTTTCCCGTGCCCCAGACCGGCTGGTAGTCCCAGATCTTACCGTCGTACTTGTTATTCTCGCCGGCCAGCGCGGCCAGCCACCAGATGGCCTTGAAGCCCATGTCGGCGTTGGCTTCGCGTCCGAACTCGCGAGCCACCTGGGCGACATCCTCGAGCCGCCCTTCGCCGAGCATCTCCAGGATCTTGCGGTTCCACTCGTCGTCCTTCGACGACGAGATATGGTCGTGCGCGGGATCGGTCTCGCCGACCTCATAGCGGTTGGAGAGATTCGAGACCACCACGACGATCGTCTTTTTGCCGTAGCGGTCGATGGCGGTGCGGGCGGCGCGGCCGAGGGCGCGCGTCTCGTCGCGTTCCGCGTAGATGTTGCACGACACCATCGACGCCGGGACCGCATTGTTCGGATTGAGAAGCTTCAGCGCGACCACGGTGCCGGTGTCGATCGGGAAGCCGTGATAGTCGACGGTCGCTGTCTGCATGCCGAGGTCCTTGCAGACGCCGGCGTAGAGCTTTCCGAATTCGGGATCGACGCGGAACGAGTACGGGATCTCTCCCAGCTCGTACCAGTTCTGGTCGACGAGCGTCCATTGAGGATTCGCGGCGGTCTGGAAAAGATGGCCGATGACCGAGAACCATTGCGTCGAGTAAAGCAACATCAATTCGGCGCCGGAGCGCTCGATTTCGCGGCCGATCGCCTCATAGCTCTGCTTGAGCGACGCCCAGCCGGGGTTGCGGTCAGGCGCGAGCAGAATGTGCGGCTGTCCCGGGACGAGGTACGCCTTCTGAATCAACCCGCTCACGATCAGTGGACGTAGGCGTCGGACTCGACGTCGGCATTGCGCGACTGCACGATGGACGTTGCCAGCAGGGCACGGCGGCCGATCTCTTCCCACTGCTCGCTCCTGACCAGGTCCGGCACGGCCAGCGACGCGCCGAGGTTCACGGCAATGCAACCGGCATCGAGATAGCTTTCGATGGTGTCGAGCGGCACAGGCCCGCCGGCCAGCATCGCCACATCGCGGATCGGGCCGCGCAGGGTGCGGATGTAGTCGGGCCCGCCGAGGTAGAGCGCCGGAAAGATCTTCACGATGTCGCAGCCGGCTTCCCATGCGCGAATGATCTCCGTGGCGGTACCGGCACCGGCGACGCAGAGGAGATCGTTCTCGGCGGCGTACTCGATCACGCGAAGGTCGGTGTGCGGCGAGACGATGATCTTCGCGCCTGCGCGGTGTGCCTGCGCGGCATCGTTCCCGTTTCGCACCGTCCCCGCGGCGATGACGACGTCGAGCGCCGCGTAGGTCTGCGCGAATCGGGCGATGAGGTCGAAGGCGTCAGGAGTCGTCAACGTCACCTCGAGGATGCGTATCCCATTTCGCGCATACGCCTCGGCGACCGACTCCGCGGCCTCCACGCTTTCTTCGCGCACGACGCCGATGATCTGCTCCATCGACACTTTTTCGAACAGTTCTTTGCGGGACATGGGGGAAGGATATCGCGGATGGGGATCGGGGTCTCGGGGTTGCGCGGTCTCGCGGTGTGCGGTTGCTTGGTTGCTGAGTTACTGGGTTGATCGTGCCGGACTTTGAAGCGGCATCATCTTCACCAAGCAACTCAGCAACTCAGCAACCCAGCAACCCAGCAACCCAGCAACCTCTCCACCTCGCGACCCCGCAACCGCGAGACCCCGCCGCAACCTCGTAGTAAGCTAACAATCCCCATGGTCCTCATCAACAAGGCGATCAACGAGGTGACGGTCAAGCTCGTTTACTACGGGCCGGGACTCTGCGGCAAAACGACGAATCTGGAGAAGATCTACGGGAACCCAAAGCTCGATAACAAGGGCAAGATGATCTCGATGTCGACGGAGACCGACCGCACGCTCTTCTTCGACTTCATGCCGATGGAGCTCGGCACGATCGGCGGCCAGAAAGTGCGGGTGCAGCTCTACACCGTGCCCGGCCAGGTCTTCTATGACGCCACGCGGAAGCTGGTGCTTCGCGGGGCTGACGGCGTCGTATTCGTGGCCGACTCGCAGTCGTCGATGCGCGACTCCAATCTCGACAGCCTGGAGAATCTGAAGGCGAATCTACGCATCAATCGCATCGACCCGCAAAAGGTGGCGCTGGTCTACCAGTACAACAAGCGCGATCTGCCGAATGTCGACTCCGTCGAGGCGATGAATGAGTACCTGAATCCGAACGGCGTTCCGACCGTCGAGGCGTCAGCGATCAACGGCGCAGGCGTCACGGCCACGCTCCGCGCCGCGGTGGCGCGCATCCTCGACAATCTCAAGAAAAACGTCGATACAACGTTGCACGAGGAGCCGGAGCTCGGCGCGCCGGACATGACGGCCAAGTCAGGCGTCACGGCGGCGTCGGCGGGAACCCCGAAGCTGTCGATGAAATCGGCGTTCGATGCCGACGAGACGGTGACGGTGTCGCCATTCGATGTCGAGCCGATCGACGTCGCGGTGGCGGAAGAAGAAGATCCGTTCGGCGCCATGGTGGCCGTCGAAGTCGAGCCCGATCACACGGATGATCCCTTCGCTGCCGGCGCCACCGAGATCCACGACGCCGGCGCGGAGCGCGTCGAGCTGCAATCGCTCCTGACATCCGCGAGCGAAGTCGTCCGCGACCTCGAAAAGGCGCTCGATCGCGCGCGTGCGCACGAAGCGGCGTTGCGCGCGAAGATGTAACTGCGCCGCGCGCGCCGTCTACGCTTCCCCGTACGGGACGCAGTACGGATCGTCGGTATCGCAATCGGCGAACTCGAACTGGATCGTCGTATGGGCGATGCCGTACTCGTGCGCCAGCAGCTCGTTGACCTGCGCCAGGACATTGCCTGTCGATCGTACCGGGATGTCGCCGACCATGAGGTGACACGACAACGCCGGCCGGGAGGGACCGAGGGCCCAGATGTGGAGGTGATGGACGCCGTCGACGCCTTCGAGCGCGGCAATGGCGCGGGTCACCTCGTCCGGATCGATTCCGGAGGGCGTCCCCTCAAGCAACAGATTGATCGCTTCGCGCAGAATCCCCCAACTGCTCCAGAGGATCAGCACACCGATAGCGATCGAGACAGCCGGATCCCAGAACTGCTCGCCGGTGACGCCGATCAGGATCGCCGCGCCCATGATGCCCACCGAGGAGAGCGCGTCTCCGAGCATATGAAGCACGGCGCCTCGGATGTTGAGATCGTGCCGGCCATGGCCGCGAAGCCAGAGTGTGATCGAGCCATTGAGAAGCAACGCCGCGGCGGCCGTGACGAGCATGGCCTTGCTGTTCACGCCGCCAGGAGCGCGCAGCCGCTGCGCTGCCTCGACGAAAAGAAAGATCGTGAACGCGGCCAGCGCGCCGGCGTTGATGAAGGCGGCCAGAACCCCGGCGCGATGCCATCCGTACGATTTCGCGCTCGTGGCCGGCCGCCGCTCCACGCGGACCGCAAACAGCGCCAGCAGAAGCGCCAGCGTGTCGGTGACGTTGTGCAGCGCGTCGCCGATGAGAGCCAGAGAGTTGGCCCGAATGCCGACGGCTACTTCGACCGCGACGAAGACCGCGGTAGCGATCGAAGCAATCATCAGCTTGCGCGATACGACCGCGCTGCCGGGCTCGTGATGATGGTTGTGGACGGACATGAGGAAGTGGATCAGTAGATTAGTGGATTCGTGGGTTTGACGAGAGAATCAGTAGATTAGTGGATCAGTGGATCAGTGGATGAGACGAGAGTCCCGCCAGCATGATCTACCAACCCACTGATCTACTAATCCACTGATCCACGAATCTACGTCTCACGAATCTACGTCCTCGTCGACCGCTCGACCTTCTTCGATTTCTGCGCCACCGCCTCCGCCATCGAGGCCCGCTGTTCGCGCAACCGCGCCGCGAGGCTCGCATCCGTCAGCGCGATGATCTGAGCCGCGAGAATGCCGGCGTTTCGGGCGCCGCCGACGGCGACCGTGGCCACAGGAATCCCCGGAGGCATCTGCACGACCGCAAACAGCGCGTCGATGCCCTGCAGCGCCCCTCCCGCCAGCGGTACGCCGATGACCGGTTTCGTGGTGAATGATGCCACCACGCCCGGCAGATGCGCTGCCATTCCGGCACCGGCGATGAATACTCCCGCGCCGTCGCGCTCGGCGTCGGTGATGACCTGCTTCGTTCGCCCGGGACTCCGGTGCGCCGAGGCGACTTTCATCTCGTACGCCACACCCATCTCATCGAGTGCCGCGCACGCCTGCGCCATGACCTCGGCATCGGAATCGCTTCCCATGATGATGCACACCCACATGGCGTCAATGGTAGCAGGGCTCAGCAGACGGGCGCTTTTGCTTCGTCGGCCGGGGGAGGGATGGGGTTACGCGCCGGGCTGTTCAACGGCAGGCAGCTTCGCACCAGCGCGCTCAGTGCGCCGATGTCGAACGGCTTTGGCAGAAAAGCGCAGATGCCTTTGTCGACCGCCGTGGCGACCTCGGGCGCGCGATTGGCGCTGATGATGATGACCGGGATCTTCTTCAGGTCAGGCTCGAGCTCGCGAGCCTGGAGTACGTCCCATCCGGATAGGACGGGCATCATCAGGTCGAGCACGACCACGTTCGGGTGCTCCCGCCGCATGACGTCGAGCGCTTCCTTCCCGTTGGGAGCCTCATGGAAGACGTAGCCGTCTCGCTTGAGCGCCGCCACGATCATGCGGCGGATGCTGGGGTCGTCATCGACGACCAAAACACAATAGGGAGGTTCGTTCGCCACGTCTTCACCGGTTTGGACCACGAAACTTCAGACATGCACAACAGATGCCTTGACGGAATATCACGCTCTCCGCGGGTGCTTCTGGCAAGGCCGTGAAAGTCGCCGTAGCCATGTCGGGCGGGGTCGATTCGTCGACCGCCGCGTACATCCTCAAGTCTGCCGGACACGAGGTCGTCGGTCTGTCGATGCAGATGTACGACAACCTCGCCAACGCCGAGACGGTCTACGGCGGATGCTGCACGATCGACGACCTTGCCGACGCCCGCCGCGTAGCCTGGAAACTGGACATTCCCCACTTCACTCTGAACCTCGAGAAGAACTTTCATGAGAAGGTGATCACGCCGTTCGTGCAATCGTACCTGAGCGGCCTGACCCCGAGCCCCTGCGTCCTCTGTAACACCCATGTGAAGTTCGACCTTTTCCACGAGAAGGCACGCGCTATCGGGGCGGAGAAGATCGCTACCGGTCATTACGCCCGCATCACGCGCGACGCCCACGGCCGCTTCGAGCTGCGCAAGGCGCTGCATCTGGCCAAGGACCAGTCGTACTTTCTCTTCGAGCTGACGCAGGAGCAGCTCGGCGGCGCCCTTTTCCCGCTCGGAGAGATGACCAAGCCGGAGGTGCGTGACGTCGCCGAGGAGGCGGGGCTGGCCGTAGCGCGGAAGAAGGAGTCGTACGAAATCTGCTTCGTGCCGCAGAAGGACAGCTACGCCGCCATCGTCGAGCGCGAGGCTGCGATGGCGCCTGGCGAGGGGGCCGGCGAGATCGTCGACGTCGGCGGTAACGTGGTCGGGACGCACGATGGCTACTACCACTTCACGATCGGCCAGCGCCGCGGTCTCGCCGTCGGCGGAACGGCCGAGCGGATGTACGTGGTCGACGTGAACCCCTTCACCAAGCGCGTCGTAGTCGGCGAGGCGTCCGATCTGGAGCGCGACGAGCTGGTCGCCGAGCGCGTCCACTGGATCGGCGAGCCGCCCTCCGGCCCGATCGACATCCAGGCGCGCGTCCGCTCCCGCTCGGCAGACGTCTCGGCGACGGTTACCCCGCTTGCCGATGGCCGCGCTCGCGTGCAGTTCGCGCAGAAGCTACGGGCTGTCGCCCCGGGTCAGGCGGTCGTTTTCTATGACGGAGATCTGTGTTTGGGCGGTGGGTGGATTCAGCGTGGCTGACGTCAGATCAATTGCTGCAATTTCGCGTCGACGTTCTCCGCCCACTCCGGCGAGCATTCGGGATGATGTCGCGCCTTCGTCAGTGCGTCGCGCGCCCCGGCCGAATCGCCTGATGCCTTGCGCAGCGTGCCGAGCTTGACGAGCGCGCCGATGGCGTTGGGTCCCGTCGTCTCGACGTCGCACAGGGACTCGTACAGAACGATCGCCAGATCGCGGTGGCCATGCCGCTCCGCGAACTGCGCCGCGCGCGCCAGGAAACGCGGTAGGGGCTCCCTCTGCAGCTCGTGAATGAGATCGATGGCAAGACCGTCGTATTTCTCTTCGATGTCGCGCGTCAAGAGGCGTGTGGCAAACCCGTCGCGCTCCCGGTCGTCAGCCGCGGTGTCGACAGCGAGGCGCAACGCGTCGATGTTTCGCGGCTGCTCGGTCAATAACGCATGGACCGCTGTTCGGGCATCGTCGATATTTCCGGCATCCTTGGCCGCAACCGCCTTGATTAGACGCTCATCGGCGTTCCACGTCGTTTCCTGCTCAACCACTGGAGTGACGAACCGCTCCTCGAAGCCGATGAGCTTGACGACCAGGGCGATGCCGACGCCGTAAAGGAACCCACCGACGTGCGCGGAGAAGGCCGTGCCGCCGCCGGACGTCTCGGTTGCCGTCTGAAAAAACTGCTGCGCGAACCAGAGCGGCAGCACGATGAAGGCCGGTACATGGAAGCGGAAGTTCCACCGCCACCGCAACAGAAACGGGATGAAGATGAACTCGACCTTCGAGGTGAAGAAACGCACCAGGTATGCGCCCATCACGGCGGCGATCGCACCCGAGGCGCCGACGAGCGGGATGGTGCTGGCCGGATGATTGGCGGCGAAAAAGAGGGTTGCAGCCGCACCACCACTGAAATAGAGGAAGGTGAAGAGCGGGCGGCCGAAGACATCTTCCACAAACGGCCCGCTGATGAAAAAGAAGAGCAGGTTGCCGAAAAGGTGCAGGAAGCCGGAGTGGATGAACATCGACGTGAAAATACGAACGACACCTCCTTCCGATGGCACGTATCCGTAGCGGATCCGCGGTAGTGCGCTGTATGCGCGCAAGAGCTCTGTCGCCATGCCGTCAAACGTCGACTGCTCACCCCGGACGTCGACCGATGCCGCCGGCGGGGTGGCCGAGGCGACGATGCGCGCATGTAACGGAGCGGGTACGAGGTTCTCGATCGACGGCGGCAAGTGCAGATACGGGTGTGCGATGTAGAAGCGCATGGTCCGTACCCATTGCTCTTCAACGGCGGTATTGCCGCCGGTCGAGTCGAACATCGACATCGCCAGCCAGACGACGATGTTCAGGGCGATGATGGCATACGAAACCCACGCATGACGCCGAATGACGGCATCATCGCGTCCGATTGGAAGAAGAATCATGGATGCCGCAAGTCTACGCTGAACCTTCAGAAAAGCGTTTGACCGGCAACCCGGGCCTCGAGCGCGAGCAACTGTCGTTTGACGTCGAGCCCGCCGCCGAACCCGGTCAGCGATCCGTTCGCACCGATCACGCGATGACACGGAATGATGATCGGTATCGGGTTGGCTCCGTTCGCCGCTCCGACGGCGCGCACCGCGGCCGGTCTTCCGATCGTTTCGGCAATCGTTGAATAGGTCGTCGTCTGACCGTACGGGATTTCGAGCAGCGCCCTCCAGACAGCCTGCTGAAAGTCCGTTCCGCGCGGCGCAAGCGGAAGATCGAACGCCTTGAGATCACCGGCGAAGTACGCGCGCAACTGCGCTGGGGCTTCGGCGAAGCCTTCGTCATCGCGATTCCAGTTCGGTTTCGGCTGCGCGCCGGCGAAGTAGGTTTCGATGATGGAAGTGCCGTCGCCGGCGATGAGGATCGCACCGATGGGGGTATCGACGTAGGTGTAGATCAATCGAGACTTCTCCACAGCAACATCGTCGCATAGGCCCGGTATGGTCGCCATGCTTCGGCACGCGCCAGGAGCTCGCGGTCGCTGATCATGCCGGCCGCTTTGCGGACGCCGAGGTCGCCGTGTGGGAAGGCATCGGGCTCGCGGAGGGCGCGCATGGCGACGTAGTGCGCGGTCCACGGACCGATGCCCGGCAGCGCGGTCAGTCTGGCAATCGATTCCTCCAGCGTTGCTCCCCGTTCGAACGTCACCTCGCCGCGCGACACCGCGCGAGCCAGACCGCGGATGGAATCCCAGCGGATTTGCGGCATCCCGGGATTCTTCCGCGCGCGCATGAGCGACTCGGGAGTGATGCCGTGACGCGAAGCGATGCGGGCCATGATCGTCGTCGCTCCCGCCACGCTGATCTGCTGCCCGACCATGGCCCGGATGGCCATCTCGAACGGATCCCACGTCCCGGGCACGCGAATGCCGGGATGTGCGCGGACGAGCGGGCCGAGCATCGGATCGCGCGCGAATCGCTTCTCGATGGCGATGATGTCGGCGTCAACGTCGAACATCGCCCGCACGTGTTCCGCCTTCGACGGGTCGCTTACGATCACCGCGTTCCTGCCGGGATCATGCGTCACACGCACACCCTCGCGCTCGTAAGCATCGGCGCTGACTATCTCCACACCGTCGAATGCGCGCGGGCGGAGGAAGGCGAGGATCTCGTTCCATGCGTAGGGAGGCGTGTAGACAAGCGAGGTCACCGAGGTCAATTCTACGAAAGTGATGATCGGGCGAAAATGATGGCCGAGCCTTGGGCAACCAACGCTGCCGGCCGTGCCGGCCTCACTCCACCGTCACGCTCTTCGCCAGATTTCTCGGCTGATCGACGTCGCATCCCCGCCGCAAGGCGATGTAGTACGCGAGCAGTTGAGTCGGGATGACCGAGAGGATCGGCTGGAGCGGCTCGATGGTCCAGGGGATCTCGATCACATCGTCGGCGAAGTTGCGCATTGCCTCGTCGCCTTCGTCACAGATCACGATCAGCTTGCCGTCGCGCGCCTTCACTTCCTGCAGGTTGGAAACGACCTTCTCGTACACCGATGTGTGCGTGGCGATGGCGACGACCGGCAGGTTTTCGTCGATGAGCGCAATCGGTCCGTGTTTCATCTCCCCGGCCGGATAGCCCTCGGCGTGAATGTAGGAGATCTCCTTGAGCTTGAGCGCTCCTTCCAGGGCGATCGGGTAATGCACCCCACGGCCGAGGAAGAGGAAGTCCTGCGACTTGTAGTACTTGTGCGCCAGCTCCTCGATGTGCTTCTCCTGCTTGGCCAGCATGTCTTCGATCTTGTGCGGGATCACGCTCAGCTCGTGCATGGCGTAGCGGCGATCGTCGACGTCCTCGCCGCGGAGCTGGCGGATGTAGAGCGCCAGTAGGTAGAAGGCGGTGAGCTGCGTCGTGAAAGCCTTCGTCGAGGCCACGCCGATCTCCGGCCCGGCATTGGTGTAGATCACGCCGTCCGACATGCGCGTGGCCGCGGCGCCGATGACGTTGCAGATGGTGATGAGCTTCGCACCGCGCCGTCTGGCCTCCTGCATCCCGGCGATCGTGTCGGCGGTCTCGCCTGACTGCGTAACGCCGATGACGAGTGTGTTCTCGTCGATGATCGGGTTGCGGTAGCGGTACTCTGAGCCGTAATCGACCTCGATGGGGATGCGTGCCGCCTCTTCGAGCAGGAACTTGCCGACCAGACCGGAGTGCCACGACGTGCCGCAGGCGACGATGTGAACCTTGCGGATCTTCGCCCATTCGTCCGGCGTGAACTGCAGATCGTTGAAGAAAACCTCCCCTGACTCCTCGAACATCCGGCCGGTGAAGGTGTCGCGGACGGCGCGCGACTGCTCGTGGATCTCCTTGAGCATGTAGTGCCGGTAGCCTTCTTTCTCGGCCATCACGGCATCCCAGAGAATCCGTTTCGGCTCGCGCTCGATGAGTTGATCGCGCTGATCGAAGACCGACACATGGTGCTGATCGACGACGGCGTATTCGCCATCCTCGAGATAGATGACGTCGCGCGTGTACGCGAGAAGAGGAGCGACGTCGGAGGCGACGAAGTTCTCGTTGTCGCCGAGGCCGACCACGAGAGGAGGTCCCTGCTTCGCGGCCACGATCGTGCCGGGATCGCCGCCGTCGATCATCACCAGCGCGTAGTGACCTTCGAGCTCCTTGAGGGTCCTGCGAACGGCATCGACGAACTTCGTCCCATCCTTCATGTTTTCTTCGATGAGATGAGCCACCACCTCGGTATCCGTCTCGGTCTTGAACTCGTGACCGCTCTTTTGAAGTCTCTGCTTGATGGGGAGGAAGTTCTCGATGATGCCGTTGTGAATGACCACGACCTGCCCGCTGCAGTCGCGGTGCGGATGAGCGTTGTTCTCGTTCGGCTTGCCGTGCGTTGCCCAGCGGGTGTGGCCCATGCCGAACGTGCCGTGAAGCGGCCGCTCGTTCAGTTTTGTTTCGAGGTTCGACAGCTTCCCCTCGGCGCGGACGACCTGGACGCCGTCGCTGTCGATGATGGCGATACCGGCGCTGTCGTAGCCCCGATATTCGAGTTTTTTGAGTCCGCCGATGAGAACCGGCACGACATCACGCGTGCCGGCATATCCGATGATTCCGCACATGAGGCTTCCTGTCCGTTAGAATTCCGCGCCGGTGAGAAAAATCGCGGTGTTGCTTCTGTTCGCTCTCGTGGCCTGCGGCAAACGCGGCGATCCACATCCGCCCATCCCGGTCATCCCGAAAGCGACGACCGATCTTCTTGTAGCACAGCGTGGTCCCAAAGTTCTCCTGTCGTGGGGCTACCCCTCTCTGACGACCGCCGGCAAGAGCATGACCGGCATCAAGCGCGTCGCTGTCTGGCGTTCGGTTGAAGAGCCGCCAGCCGCACCGTCTACCAGCAATCCGGAATCACCCATCCAACTCTTCGCCAAGGTTCCCGTGTTGATCCCCGTCAAGTTTCTGAAAGTTCGGACGCGGGTAGACAGCATCGAAGGCGCCAAGCTGCCTGCCGCGACGACCGGCGCGCGTCTGACGTACGAAGATACGCCTCCCGTCCACGCCGCAGACGGACGTCCGGTTCGCTTGACGTACGCCGTCGTCACCGAGGGACAATCGGCAAACAGCGACCTTTCGAACCTCGTCTCCATCGTTCCGCTGGATGTACCGGTCGCGCCGTCGGCGCTCACCGCAACGGCGCGCCGCGAGGGCGTCGTCCTGACCTGGACGGCACCCGATGCCACGATCAGCGGTGCGAAGAATCCGGTCATCGCTGGATACAACGTCTACCGCTTCCCGCACGGTCAGCCCGCGGACGAGTTCGCAACGCCGGCCAACACGAAACCGCTGACCGCGACGACCTTTACCGACAACCCGCCGTACGGAGAGCACGACTACTTCGTCACCGCGCTCGCCGCACCCGGCCCGCCGCGCATCGAAAGCGAGCCGTCGCCGGTCGCCGGCGCCGATTTCAAGGACCTCGTCGCACCACCTCCGCCCACCGGACTCACCGCGCTCGTCGAGACCGGCGCCGTCCGTCTGGTTTGGGATCCGGTCGACGCACCCGACCTGGCCGGCTACAAGGTCTATCGCACCGAGGGCACCGGAATCGAGCAACTGCGCCCGGTGGGTACCATCCCGCTCACGACCCAACTTCTCACCGCCACCAACTATCGCGACACCGGCGTCAACCCGGGGATTTCGTACTACTACGAGGTAGTGTCGGTCGATAAGACCGGGAACGAGAGCACGAAGGTGAAGACGGACTGGGTGCTGGTGCCGAAGACGCCGTAGATGAAGATTGCGGGCCTCATATGGCTCGACGATATTGTCGAGAAACTCGCCAAGAAGCACCAGGTCGAAGTGTTCGAGGTTGCAGAGCTCTTTGATGCCGGACCCAGGGTCCGGTTTGTCGAAACTGGTGATCGTCACGGTGAGGACGTATACGCTGCTCTTGGCCGAACGGAAGCAGGAAGGTATCTCATCGTGTTTTTTGTTCGTAAACGTGACGGACGCGTATTGCCTTTGTCGGCTCGCGATATGACTCCCGCGGAGAGAAGAAGGTATGGACAAAAATAAGACATCGATTTCTGGAGCGTCGTCGTATCGGGAGATCGGCGAATTCTGGGACGAGCACGATCTCTCCGAGTTCTGGGATCAGACGCGCGACGTTCAAATGGACATCGATATCCATTCATCGACGGTCTACTTTCCTGTCGAGAAGTCGCTGGCAGAAAAGCTCCGCAAGGAAGCCGAGAATAGGGGCATCTCGCCAGAGACATTGCTGAATAAATGGGTTCAGGAGCACGTCGGAAACGAGTCCGTTTCCAAGTAGTTGAACCGGCCAGCCCCTAAAACCCTCAAGCAGACGACCCCGTGAAAGGACGTTGCCCGTGGCAGCCGAACGTCTCATCGAGGACTTCGAGGCACTTCCCGAACTGGAGAGGCGCGAGGTCTTAGTAAAGCTTCTCCAGATTGTCAGCCACATGGACTACGGGCCAATTTCGGAGGAGGAGTTGCTCGCTTCAGCAGACGAGCTGTTCGTCGCATTCGACCGCGTGGAACAGCCTGAGTGAGATTTCCGCATCACGGCGAGGTTTGGCGCGTCGATCTGGGCGGCGAAAGAAAAGTGGAGCGGGCCGACAATTGAGATTGGCGCTCCCGATAACGGGATTCAGCTCTGAGAGCAGTCCTGACGCCCCGGCACAAGGATCTCGAAGCCGGAATCTGGACCCGTGGTCACCGCTCCATCGCGAATGATACTCAACTTCGAACGTGAATCAAGCGCGGCCCTACGACGTGATCCTCACGCATACATTCTTCGCCTCGGTGAAGAAGTTCAGCGACTCGAACCCTCCCTCCCGGCCTACCCCGCTCTCCTTCATGCCGCCGAAGGGGACGCGGAGGTCGCGGAGGAGCCAGCAGTTGATCCAGATCGTGCCGGCGTCGAGGGCGGCGGCGATTCTGTGCGCGCGGGAGAGGTCGCGGGTCCAGACAGTGGCGGAGAGGCCGTAGCGGGTGGAGTTGGCGAAGCTGACGGCTTCGCCGTCGCTGTCGAAGGGCGTGATCGTGACCACGGGGCCGAAGATCTCTTCCTGCAAGGTGCGGCACTCGCATCCCAGGCCGGTGATGATGGTCGGCTCGACGAAGTAGCCGGCGCGGTCGAGAGAATGTCCGCCGGCGACGATGGTGCCCCCTTCCGTCACTGCCAGATCGATGTAGCCCATCACTTTTCGCAAATGGGCTTCGCTGATCAGCGCGCCGACGTCGGTGGCACCGTCGAGTGGATCGCCGATGCGCAGCTCCTTCGTGGCCGCGGCGAAGCGCTCGACGAATTCGTCGTGGATGGGACGCTCGACGAAGATCCGTGATCCGCAGAGGCAGATCTCGCCCTGGTTCCAGAAGCTGGAACGGATCGACGTAGCGATGGCATCCTCGAGATCAGCATCAGCAAAGATCAGGTTCGGGTTCTTGCCCCCGAGCTCCAGAGACAGCTTCTTGAATCGCGGCGCGGCATTCGCCGCCACCGCCGCGCCGGTGACCGTGCCGCCGGTAAAAGAGATGGCGGCGACGTCGTCGTGGCAGGTCAGCGCACGCCCTGCTTTGTTGCCGTAGCCGTGAACGATGTTGATGACGCCCGGCGGGATGCCCGCCTCGATCGACAGCTCGGCCAGACGGTTCGCGGTCAGTGGCGTCAGCTCGCTCGGCTTGGCGACACAGGTGTTCCCGGCCGCGATGGCCGGAGCGATCTTCCATGAAAGGAGATACAGCGGCAGGTTCCAGGGCGAGATCAATCCGACGACGCCGAGCGGCTGGCGCAGTGTGTAATTCAGCGCCGCCGCGTCGGTCATGTGAGACTCGCTGGACTGGTGGAGGATGGCCGTTGCGAAAAAACGGAAGTTGGCCACGGCCCGCGGGATGTCCAGTCTCTTCGCCAGCGCCAGCGTCTTGCCGTTGTCGATTGATTCGCTGCGGGCAAGATCGTCGAGGTTTTGCTCGATCAGCTCGGCGAGCTTCAGCAGAAGATCGCTTCGCTCAGCCGCCGGCATCCGCGACCACTCCGGAAATGCTCCCTTCGCCGCGCGCACGGCATCATCGACGTCGCCTTCATCGCTGTCCGGAATCTTCGCGATGACCTCGGCGGTGGCCGGGTTGATGTCGTCGAAGTATTCGCCGGAGTGCGGCGAGACAAACGCTCCGCCGATGAAGTTACCGAGTTGCAAGGAACTCCTCCGGCTCGAACTCCCATTTGTCGATGTCCGGATCCCACGAATCCCACGGCACGATCGCCGCCATCCGCTCTCTCAACCCCGGCGGAATGACCTCGGGGACGATGAAGGCTTTCTGGCGGCGCAGCTTGTAGGGATTGCGAAACTCGAATCCGAGCACGCCGAGGATGTAGCGGGCGATGTACCAGGTCGCCTGCGGGTTCCAGCCGTGGGCGATCTTCACAACCACGCCGAGACCTTCGGGGTACTCGGGATGCTCGATGGCAAGACCGAGAAGGCCGTCGGCCCCTTCCTTGGCCAGCACGCGGCCGTGGCAGGCCTTGAGGATCGTCGAGTCGAGGCGGTTGAAGCCGCCGATGAGGTCGGGATGCTCGATCATCGATTGCCAGATCCAGTCGTCGTCTTTCTCGGTGACGAGATTGGCGAAGAGTCTGGCCAGATCGGTCACGGTCATCGATACCGTCGGCAGTCCGCAGCCATCCTTGGCGATGATTCCCTGCTTCCATTCGTCGCCGAGGACGTGGCGGATGTAGTCGAGATATTGCTGGAAAAACGGGTGGTGCGGCCAGACGTAGCCGACCCGCGACCACCCTTTCAGCTTGCATCCGCGCAGGATGGCGGCGTGCTCGCCGGAACAGCAGTGATACCAGCGCCGCGGACGCCGCACCTGCCGGCCGAATTGTACGAGAGGAACGTCGAGCGGTGCCTGCATGAGGCCCCATTCGCCCTGCAGTAGGATGGAGCGGGCCACGCGCACATGTTCGGTATCGCCGTTGTGCGAGGCGACGGAGATCGCCTTCTGCTCGCCGGTCAGCGCGCGCGCAAACTCGCGCGTGAAGACCTTCATCATGATCGGCTTGACCATCGAGCGTCCGTAGACCTCGACGTTGCCGCCGAACGAGTAGATGACGTTCCTGCCGGATACCCACGAGACCGCACCGTGGATGGTGTTCTCGGCGACGCCGTTCCGCCGGTACTCGACGAGCGGCTGCCAGTTCGGCATGGCCCGCGCGAAGTTGACGGGAAGGCTCTCGTTGAAGGGCACTGGAGGATTATAGGTATTCGGGAGTCGGGAGTCGGGAGTCGGGAGTCGGAGGTCGGAGATGGGGAGTTGGACCTAGGAGTCGGACCTACGACTCCCGGCCCCCGACTCCCGACCCCCGTCTTCGCATACGATCTCACCCGCATGGAGCTTGACATCTTCTTCTCCATCTCGCAGACCGAGGTCGATGGCTACATTCCGTCGGAACGGGTCATGTTCGAGAATTTCTTCGAACAGGTCGTTCTCGCTGACCGGCTCGGCTTTGGGACGGCGTGGGTGGCGGAAAGCCATCTGAGCACGGAAGTGCAGAAGAGCAATCCGGGGGCGGTCATCCCGCATTTCGTCGGCGAGATCGGGCTGAATACCGACATCCTGCAATTGGGTCATCGGATCTTCGCCAGGACGAAACAGATCGGTGTCGGGTCGGCCATCATGAACATCCTCTGCAATGGCGGACCGATTGCGGCCGCGGAGCGGGTTCGGACCTTTCTCGCGCTGCATGGGCTTGATCCCGAGGAACGGCGGCTGCTGACGATCGGTTTTGCCGCGGGGCGTTTCCCGTTCATCAACATTCCGTACGGCATCGTTCCTCGCACGCCCGTCGAAGAGGCGGCGTGGCCGGTGGTCAAGAACAGGATCTTCGAGGAGGCGACGGAGATTTTTCTCCGGCTGCTTCGAGGGGAGATTCTCAACTCGTCGATGATCGCCAACCGGCCGCTGCGGAGGAAAGACTTTCGTTCCGAGGCCGACTGGCAGCGCGTGGTCGATGCGTACGGTCAGAGCGTCGATGACGTGCCGCTGGCGTCCCGCTGGGTCTTTCCGAATCTGAAGATCGTGCCGCAGGAGTCGCGGATGGAGCTGCTGCGCCTCTCGATCGGCTCGCACGATGCGTCGACGCAGCTCTTCGCAAATACCATCCTGCCGGTCGGCGTGTTCAATCTGTCGATCACGCCGGGCGATGAGATTCAGAAGACGAACGAACGGATGGCGACGGGATATCACCCCGACGGCGGCGGCTGGCAGCGGCGGCTGATGCCTCGCACGGTTCTGGTCTTCATCAACGACGATCCGGTCAGCGCCGCCGAGGAGGCGCGGGCGGCGCTGACCAACTACTGGCGCGCGCTGGAAGGAACGCTCGATGAGGAGAAAGTGCGCAAAGCTACCGGCAACGCCCTCATCGGCAACGCGGAGATGATCGCCCAGCAGATCGCCGCGCGCTTCCATCCCGATGATCGCCTGATGCTCTGGTTCGACTTCAACAACCACGATTCGAAGCGGGTGATGAAGAATATGGACGACTTCATGACGAAGGTGGTGCCGTCGATCGCATGAGAAGGCTTCTTGCGCTGCTGCTGATTGCCGGCGCCTGTGCGACCGCGCATCCGCCGGTCGTACGGAGTACGGCCGAGTACGACCGGCTCGTGGCCGCCGATCCGGACAAACGGCTTGTCGAGATCACCGACATCCCACGCGATGTCCGCTATGCCACGACGAACAATTTCATGCATGTGAAGCTGTATCCGGTAGCGAAGGTTTTCCTGCGCCGTCCGGCGGCGATCGCATTGCATGAGGTGGAGCGTGAGCTGGCGCGAGACGGACTGGGACTGAAGATCTTCGACGGCTACCGGCCCTACCGCGTGACAGTGCAGATGTGGAAACCGATCCGCAATCCCGATTTCGTCGCCGACCCGGCCAAGGGCTCACGGCACAACCGCGGTGCCGCGGTCGATCTCACGCTCATCGATCGGCGCACCGGCCGCGAGCTGCCGATGCCTACCGGCTACGACGACTTCACGCCCCGTGCGAGGCAGGATTTCAACGACCTGCCGCCCGACGTCCTCGCCAACCGCGGCCGGCTCCGCGAGGTCATGAAAAGCCACGGCTTCGACCCGCTGCCATCCGAATGGTGGCACTTCGATTTTCGCGGATGGGAGAAGTTCGAGTTGCTGGATCTGCCGCTGGAGTAGGCGGCTTCGCCGCGTTGTCGGTTATCTGTGCTGCGCGGTGCACCTGACAACGCGCGAAGCGCCGTAGTTCAGAACCTCGTTACCATCGAGATCGAGCCGACGCGGAACAGGTCTGACCGGTCGTAGGCGGCATCGATCTGGAAGCGTGGCCAGGCAAGGCCGGCGCCGACCGAGAAGTGGGTGAGCGACTTCGTCTTCGGGAAGAGCACCGCGGCGGCGACCTCGTCGGAGTTCTGGAGCGGGCCGGTGTAAGTGATGCTGTGCTGGGGATCGCGCCAGGCGCCGGCGCGCACGGCGAACGGGATCTTCGTCGAGAAGAAGTATTCGCCGCCGAGGTGAAGCTCCGTTGCGTCGGCGGCCTTGTAGGCCTTATCGATGGCGCGGACGGTGGCGTTAATGGAGACGAAGTCGTCGACCAGATTCGAGTACTTCACCCGTACCACGTCGGCGTTGATCGTCAGCACCGGCATGGGGCGGAAGGAGACGCCGGCGCCGTAGACATCGGGGATGTGGAACGTGGTGTCGGCTGCCTTGACGTACGCGAAGTTGGTGGCCTCGTTCGCGGCGAACGTCGGCGCCGCGAACTTCGCCCCCTGCTTGTAGACGCCGCCGATCGAGAACTTGTCGGACGGCGCCCACTTGAAGCCGCCGGAGAAGGTGAGGTCCGTCTTGTCCTTGGCTACGTCATTGTTGTTGCGGATGTCGCTCGTGGCCTGGACGGAGATGCTCGAGAAGTCGCCCGTCGGCGTGACGCGGAAGGTGTAGGCGGTCTCATTGAAGCGCTGCGACCGCGCCGTGGCACCGAAGGAGAAGTTGCCGACCTTGAAGGCCATCGCCAGGCCGAAGGTCCGCTCCTGAATCTTCACCGAGCTGAGAAACGGCAGGACCGTGTACTCGATACAGGCGAACGGGTTGGTCTGGCGAAGTTGGTTGCATGCCGCCGACGAGATCGGGCCGCCGGTGGGGTTGCCGTTGGCATCGACCGGGAGAAAGAAGTTGGGAACGTCAGTCTTTATCTGGCCGGTGAAGGTATTGATCACTGGCACGACCTGTCCAGTCCCCTCGTTGCGAAGCGGCTCGTGGTAGTAGGCGCCGATGGTGAAGTACTTGGTCGGATAGACGACGCTGGCGAAGGTGGGGTCGATGCGCTGGCTGTAGTGGCTGAAGGCGGTGCGCTGCAGGTCGGGGAAGGTGCCGCTGGTGGTGAAGACCTGCTGCTCCTGATAGTTGCGCCCTTCGATCGTGATCTCCGGCTTCCGCAGGATCGTCAATCCGGCCGGATTGGCTTCGGCGGCAGAAGCGTCATCGGCCAGGCCGAGGAAGGCACCGCCCATTCCGAGCGAGCGGGCGCCGGGATTGCCGAAGTTGAACTGCAGGCCGGAGAGCGACTCGATGTCGGTGTTCTGGGCGGCCAGCGGGAGCGCGGCGAGCGTGCAAACCGCGGCAACGAAAAGGAATCTGCGCATTGTCGTCCTCCGGTCGAAGGATAGCAGACGCGGTTGCGGGGTCGCGAGGTTGCGCGGTCTCGCGGCTGGTGAGTTGCTGGGTTACTGAGTTGCTGGGTTGCAGAATCAGGCCGTTCGGAGATTGCTTACTCAGCAACTCAGCAACCTTCCACCCACCGCGAGACCCCGCAACCGCGAGACCGCGCAACCGCAAAAATGGGCGCGGCGGAGGGTGAGTCGCCGCGCCCGATGAGTAGGAGGGAGGTCGCTCTTACCGTCGAGCGACGAGGACGATCATCAACGCGCGCTGGCTTTGCGGAGCCTTCGACGCGCCGAGTATGTATGTCTGACCGATGGCCAGGTTCAGCGTCGTCTTGAGCAGCGACGTGAGCTGATCCTTCTGTGCGCCGGTGAGTCTGGAGATCTGAAGGTCCGTGACCGCGATCGAATCGCTGGCCGGGTCGTACTCGCCAAACTTGAAGTTGGCGCGGTAGCCGGTCTGCATGTCGACGAGACCGGGATCGCCTTCTTTGCCCTGAACCGTCGCTTCACCGACTGCCTCGTAGGAGTTGTACGGGAGGATGGCCAGTTTCCGGGCCACGTCTTTCAGGTCATCGGGGATCTTCGGCGTTCCCGCGACGCGTGACGCGCCGACGATGCGGACGTAGAGCCGAAAGCTCTGCGGCTCCTTGTCGAAGTCGCCGATCATTCTGGCGACGGTCTTCATGTTCTCGGCACGGTCGGTGACGACGAGCGAGTTCGTCGAGGGCTGGATCGACATCGAGCCGTCGGCGCTGAGCAGCGGCTTGATGGCCGCGGCGGCCTTGTCGGCCTGCTTGAACTTGAAGGTGAAGGTATGAACGGCCAGCCCGGGCTTACTGTCGGCCGCGGCAGCGGCGGGCGGTTCCGCCAATGCGGCGCCGGAGAGGGCGGCCATCATCGAAGTCATCAGGAGAACGCGTTTCAGATTCATAAATCCGCCGGCAACGTATCGTCGAAGATCATCACGACTTTGGTGTCGCTGCCGTCGTTCGGCATCTCGACGATCGTCGCGTTGTGAGAGGAATACGTTTCCACGAACGATTTCGTCGCAAGAGCCACGGGATGAAGCTTCGCGCGCTGTACAGACAGGAGTGTCTGTGCCACTTGCTGCGGCGCCGGGGCGCTTCGTTCGAGGCGATACACCAGCGACGTGCCGGTGACGCCGGCAATGATCGTCGCGGCGATGGCAAGCCGGCGCCATACGCCGGCCGCCCGGTGCGGCGCCAGCGACGTCTCGGCGCCGCGCACCCGTACCTGCGACATCACGTCGCCTACGAAGGCATCGACGCCGCCGGGAGGAACGAGCTCTTCGCCGCCGACGGAGCGGAAGAAGAGATCGGGATCGATGCCCATTGCGAAGTCGAGGCAGGCATCGCAATGACGGAGATGCTCGAGCAGAGCGGCGTCGGTTGTGCCGGGCTGCAAGGTTGCGCGGAACTGCCGGCAGGTCATCATCGTGATTCCTCCCAGAGCCGCGCGTATTCGGGGAACCGTTTCTTCAACTGCGCCTGCATCAACTTGCGGGCGTTGAAGAGGTGATTGCGCACCGTCGACTCCTGGCATCCGAGGATTTTGGCGATCTCCGAAGAGCGAAGGTCTTCCATCTCGCTCATCACGAAGATGGTCTTCTGCTTCGGGGAGAGGACGTTCGAGACGGCGTTGAACACCGATTCGACCTCTCTGCGGGACACGGTCACCGTCTGTTCCGGGTCGACCGACGTCTTCACCAGCCGCAGGTTGGAGTTGACGGCGTTATCGCGCGACTGCTTGTTTCGCATGAAGTCGATGGCGACGTTGGTCACCATCCGGTAGAGCCAGGTGTCGAAGGCGTACGTCGGATCGTACTTCTCGATGTTCTCCCAGAGCTTGAGAAAGACCAGCTGGGAGATGTCCTTGGCGTCCTCTCCGTTGCCGATGACGCGATAGCAAAGGCCGTAGACCTTGGAGGTCTTCCGGCGGACGAGCATCTCAAAAGCTCCATCGTCACCCTGCCGGATCTGTTCGACCAGCTGGCGATCGTCGGGCTCCACAGAGACGTTCGTCGGGATCATTTGGAGGACTACCGCGGCCATCGTGACACATGTACGGCGGTGGGATTGGGAACGTCTATGGGGGGCGTGGGATTTCGGGGGTGGGGGTCGCTGGGGTTGCTGGGTTGCAAGGTTGCTGAGTGCCCGTCGCTCAACTTATTACTCAGCAACTCAGCAACTCAGCAACCCCGCCCACCCCAAGACCCCCGCAACCTCGAGACCCCGCAACCCCCGCCACAACCGCATGCTAGAATCCAAAACACCACCACATGCGCGTTCTGGTCGTTGGGCAAGGGGCACGCGAGCATGCGATCGCCTGGAAACTCCGCCAGTCTCCTCTCGTCAAGGAGGTCTACGCGGCCCCGGGAAACGCCGGGATCGCAGCCGTCGCTGACTGTGTGAACATCGGCGTGGCCGACATCATCGAGCTTGCCGATTTCGCCGAGACGCTGAAGATGGACCTGACCATCGTCGGCCCGGAGCTCCCCCTGACCCTCGGCATCGTCGACGAGTTCCAGAAGCGCGGCATGGCCATCTTCGGCCCGACCCGCCTGGCGGCCGAGCTGGAGGGGTCGAAGGCTTTCTCCAAAGAGTTCATGCGTAAGTACGGCATTCCGACCGCGGACGCCCGGGTCTGCTCGTCGATCGATGAGGCCAAAGCGGCGCTGAAGGAGCTCGGCTACCCCTCGGTCCTCAAGGTCGACGGCCTGGCCTCCGGCAAGGGCGTGGTCATCGTCGGTTCCAAGGGCGAAGCGGAGGAGTACCTCCGGCTCGTCTTCGAGGAAAAGAAGTTCGGCAATGCCGCCAACCGCGTCCTCGTCGAGGAGTTCCTGACCGGCGAGGAAGTGTCGTTCATGGCCCTGACCGACGGGACGAAGTTCGTCTCGCTGGCGCCGGCCAAGGATTACAAGAAGGCCTTCGACGGTGAAACGGGGCCGAACACCGGCGGGATGGGAGCACACTCACCGGCCGTGGTGCTGAACGGCGAGACGGCGGCGGAGATCGTGAAGACGATCATCATGCCGACCATCCAGGGGATGACCGCCGAGGGACGCCCGTACACCGGCTGCCTCTACGCCGGCGTGATGCTGACGGCGAAGGGCCCGAAGGTGCTGGAGTATAACTGCCGCTTCGGCGACCCCGAAACACAGGTGCAGATGCTCCGCCTCGAAGACGATCTGGCCGACGTCTGCCTCAAGGTCGCCCGCGGTAACCTCGGCGATACGAAGCTGAACTGGCTCAAGGAAGCCGCCGCCTGCGTCGTCATCGCCGTCGACGGCTATCCGGACGATTTCCCGAAGGGGCAGGAGGTCGTCATCGATCCCATCGACGACCCGTCCGTGACCGTCTTCCACGCCGGAACTGTTCCCCGCGGCGGCCGGATGGTCAACGTCGCCGGCCGCGTCGCCAGCGTCTGCGCCCGCGCCGCCACGCTCTCCGAGGCGCTTGCGAAGGCGTACGAGGCCGCGCCGAAAGTGCGGTTCGAGGGGGCAAGGTACCGGACAGATATCGGGTACCGTGCCCTGGAGCGAAAGAGCGGAACAGTCGATAAGTAGCCCTGTCGCCCTCTTCAGCCTGAAACTTTACGGTCGTCGACAACCGGCTTCGGTTGCCCGGTGATCACTCGATCTTGATATTGTTCCTGGACCTTCTGAAGGTGTTGCCACAGCGCGTCGAGATCGCCGTCGAATTCAGCGACGAGCTCCTCGCGAAGTGTGCGTGTTTCCTTGACGATCGGATCTTCCCACATGTTAATCACCCCATCAGCTCTTCCGGCGTACAGATGTAGGGCGGCTCAAAGCCAGCAGTGCGGCAGATTCTGTTAACGCGCGGAATCATGAATGCATTCGCGAGATGTGTACAGTTCCACGTCAGCAAGTAGTCGATTCCATTAACCGCCGCTACTGCGATGTGAAGTGCATCCGCGTTTGCTTTCGCTGGTAGTCCGGCCTCCAGAAGAAGTCGAGCGGCCAGCTCGCGTGCGGAACGAGTCACATCTGCCAAATGCAGTTGTTCGATCAGAGCCATCCGCGCTCTCGCGGACGCTTCGTCGCCACGACGCGCTTCTTGAATGACGACGGCTGACGCGAAAAGAGCCAGCTCATGACGCCGGTTCTCCCACCACTCGCGTGTGAGCTCCTGATGAGCTGCGACAATGAGATCGCGTTGATTTCGTCGCCCTGTCAGATAGCTGATGACACTGGTTTCGATGTATGCGCTTCGAGGCACATCAGCAAACTACCGCAGCTTGGCGTTCGACGGAAGCGGACCGGGGAAGGAACTGCTAATCGGCGTTCTCACACCACCGTCCTGATAGCAATGGTCTTCACATTCCGAATCCACCGTGCTGGCCGCTTCTCCGCGGGCGCGACGATGCGGAACGGTCCCTCCTTCTCGGGCAACAGCTTGCCGTCCTTCTTGTCCGCGAGAACGATGAGCCGGTCGGTGAATGCAGGATCGGTGTCGGGAAGGGTGAACACGACCTGGTAGCCATCGGACGCCGTGATCACGACGATCGCCCGAAGCGCCTTGCCGCGGAGCTTCTCACCGCGGGGGACGCCGGCGCGTTCGAGGATCGATCCGAGCAGGACGCCTTCGTAGGTTGCCGTCGGGCCGTCATGCTCCTTTGCCTCGACCTTCACACGCGGCAGGCCGGCAAGCGTGTCGGTGGAAACGGTGATCGTCTGGTCGCGTACGGGCGGAGCTGGCGGGTGATCCTCTGCGTCGACGAACGTGGCCGAAACGAGGAGCAGAGCGAGCGAGGCGAGGATGCGATTAAGCAAGATCTTCATTCGCCGAGTTTAGACGACCGCAGGATACGAAGGAACGATTCTGGTGTGTCGTTAACGGCTCCAACTATGCCATTAACTGACTCTACAATGTCATTAACTGCCTCTGGAATGTCATTAACTGATCGCGGTGTGTCATCCACTGATAGCGGTCTATCGTCGATAGATAACGGTGTTTCGTCGACAGATCAAAGTGTGTCTTCGGTTGATCATGATCTGTCATTAGCTAAGCAGAGTGTGTCGTTAACGGATCACGGCCTGTCATTAAACGATATCAGAATGTCATCAATTGATCATGATATGCCATCAATTGATCGCAGTGTGTCGTTAACTGATCGCAGTGTGCCATTAACTGATCACGGTGTGTCGTTCGCTGACCACGGTGTGTCGTTGATGGTCGTCTGCGCCGTTACGTCGTCGACCCACCGCACGAGCTCCCCGCTCCGGCGGTGCAGCCGAAGCAGTGCGCGCGCGTGACCACGCTCCGCTTCTGCCACTGCTCGACGTCGAAGCTCTCGATGGTCATGGCACCTGCGGCAGTCTCGGCGTCGAGGTCGAGCATCTGGTTGAAGTCGCAGTCGAAGAGGCGGCCGTCCCAGGAGACAGAGAGGGTGTTGCGGCACATCACGCCCGAAACGGCGCCGGGGTTGAAGCCGTCGATCAATCGGGACATGTAGGAGTCGAGGTTGTCCGACTCGATCAGCCACTCCAGGAAGCGGGAGATCGGCATGTTGTTCAGCGCCAGGAGGCGGTCGAAAGTGATGCCGAAATCGCGGTGCAGCGCGGTCTTCCACTCGCTCTCGACGCTCGATTGCGGCGCGGCCAGAAAGGCGCCGGCGGGGTTCGTCATCAGGGACAGGATCCGGCGGGGGTTTCCCTGGCCATACCCGACCGTGTTGAGCAGTCGGAGCGCCGCGATCGACTTCTCGAAGGCGCCGTCGCCGCGTTGGGCGTCGGTGCTTCGCTGCCGGTAGTGCGGCAGTGAGGCGACGATCTCGACGTCGCGATCGGCCAGCCATTCCGCGAGGCCGGCATTGCGTTGGAGCAGGAGCACCGACAGGTTGCAGCGATCGATGACGTGCTTTCCTCTCGCATGCGCCGCGTCCACAAGGTAACGAAACTCGGGATGCAGCTCCGGCGCGCCGCCGGTGATGTCGACCGTGTGCGCCGAGGTCTGATCGAGAGCGCGCAGGCAGGCCTCGACCGTCTCGCGGGTCATCATGGCGTCGGAGCGGTCGGGACCGGCGTCGACGTGGCAATGGCGGCAGGTCATGTTGCACAACTTGCCGAGGTTGATCTGGAAGATTTCGAGACTGGCCGGAGTCAGGTCGGGCCAGCCTGCGCCGCGAAGCGTCTCCTGGAAGCTGGGCCGGCCGGCGGTGACGGCGTCGAGCCTTGCCAATTGTTCGCGTGGATCGGCCAGGGGCGCACGGCGCGACGACAACGTCGACGCCGGCAGGGATATCGTCACATACCCACCTTTTCCGCGTGTTCTTTCATCTGCATCCCGTGAACAAGTGACGCACCGCCTCGGATTGCACACGCCACATGCACCGCCTCGGTCATCTGCTCGAGGTCGGAGCCTTTCTGGAGGCACTCGGTCGTATATGCGTCGATGCAGTACGGGCACTGCACCGTGTGTGCGACGGCGAGCGCGATCAGCGCCTTCTCGCGCTCGGTGAGCGCTCCCGGCGCGAAGACCGCGGAGTAGTACTCGAAGAACTTCTTGCCCAGCTCGGGAGCGCCTTCGGAGATCGATCCGAAAGCTTTCAGGTGTTCGGGAGCGTAGTAGTGATCGGACACGATGGGATCTCCTCCTAGGAACGCGCTTCCTGCGCGTCGACGACGGCGATGGCGGCCATATTGACGATGTCGCTGACATCGACGCCGCGCTGGAGCACATGCACCGGCTTGGCCATCCCCTGGAGGATGGGGCCGATGGCCTCGGCGCCGCCGAGGCGCCAGAGAAGTTTGTAGGCGGCATTCGCGGCGTCGAGACTCGGGAAGATCAGCACATTGGCGTCGCCCTGAATCGCGCTCCACGGATAGTCCGTCTTGGCGATGTCCGGCTCGACCGCCGCGTCGGCCTGCATCTCCCCTTCGATGATGAGATCGGGCCGCAGTTTCTTCACGATCGCCACGGCCCTGGCCGCCTTCTCCGCATCGGCGTGTTTGGTCGAGCCGAAGTTGGAGAACGAGATCATGGCGATCCTCGGCTCGATATTGAACCGCCGCGCCGTTTCCGCCGTGAGAATGGCGATCTCCGCGAGATCCTCGGCCGAGGGATTGATCATCACCGTCGTGTCCGCGAGGATCAGCATCCGGCTCTTGAACATCAGGAGGTATGCACCGGAAACCCTCTTCACGCCGGGCCGCGTCTTGACGATCTGCAGCGCCGGTTTGATCGTGGCCGGGTAGTAGGTGCGCAGGCCGGCGATCACGCCGTCGGCATCGCCTGCCTCGACCATCATCATGGCGAAGTAATTGCGGCTGTTCAACATCCGGTAGCCATCAGCGACGGTGATGCCATGCCGCCGCCGGATCTCGGCGAAACGGCGCACGTACTGATCGAGCTGCGCGCAGTGCTCGATGTCGATGATCGTGACTTTCGACTCGTCGATGTGATGCTTCTGCAGCAGTGGTGCGGCAACCTCGCGTTTGACCAGCAGGATGGGATGGGCGAGCCCTTCTTCGATGAGGATTTTGGCGGCCCGGATGATCTTTTCCTGGTCGCCTTCGGGGAAGACGATTCGTTTGGGATCGCGTTTGGCGCGGTCGTAGACGCCGTGCATCATGCCGCGGGCGCGCCCGAGTAGCTGCTCCAGGCGGCGGCGATACGCGTCGTAGTCGGTGATCGGCTCCTGCGCTACGCCGCTCTCGGCCGCCGCACGCGCCACGGCCACCGGTACGTTGAGCAGCACGCGGGAGTCGAATGGCTTCGGGATCAGATACTGGCGTCCGAAGGAGAATTTCGCTCCGCCGCCGTACGCGCGCAGCACCGCGTCGGGCACTTCTTCCTTCGCCAGCTCGGCCAGCGCAAGAGAAGCGGCCAGCTTCATCTCGTCGTTGATGGTCGTGGCGCGGCAGTCGAGTGCGCCCCGGAAGATGAAGGGAAATCCGAGGACGTTGTTGACCTGATTCGGGTAATCGGAGCGGCCGGTGGCCATGATCACGTCGGGCCGCGCGGCGACCGCGTCGTCGTACGGGATCTCCGGATCGGGATTGGCCATGGCGAAAACGATCGGATCTTTGGCCATCGACTGAATCATGTGCGGCTTGACGATTCCGCCGATGGAGAGACCGACGTATACATCCGCGCCCACCAACGCCTCGGTCAGGGTTCGGCGCGAGGTTTCGGCGGCGAACTCCTCCTTGTAGGGCGTCATGTCGGTCGTGCGGCCCTTGAAGATCACGCCTTTGCTGTCGGTCAGGATCACGTTCTCTTTGCGCAATCCCATCTTGATGTAAAGGCGCAGGCAGGCCATGGCCGCGGCGCCGGCGCCGGAGATGACGATGTGCACCTCGTCGATCTTCTTGCCGGCCACTTCGAGGGCGTTCTTCAGCGCGGCGGCGGAGATGATGGCCGTTCCGTGCTGGTCGTCGTGAAAGACGGGGATCTTCATCACCGCTTTGAGACGCTCCTCGATCTCGAAGCACTCCGGGGCGGCGATGTCTTCGAGGTTGATGCCTCCGAAGGTCGGCTCCATGATCCTGACGGCGTTGATGAAGGCCTCGGTGTCGCGCGTGTCGAGCTCGAGGTCGAAGACGTCGATGTCGGCGAAGCGTTTGAAGAGAACGGCCTTCCCTTCCATCACCGGCTTGCCCGCGGCCGGGCCGATGTTGCCGAGGCCCAGGACTGCTGTGCCGTTCGAGATGACGGCGACAAGGTTCCCTTTGTTCGTGTACTTGTAGACGTCGCCCGGCTCCCGTGCGATCTCGAGGCAGGGCTTGGCTACCCCTGGGGTATAGGCAAGCGCCAGATCGCGTTGCGTCGCGGTCGGCTTGGTAGGAACGACTTCGGTTTTTCCCGGACGTCCCCCCGAGTGGTATTCGAGAGCGTCGTCGCGGTCGTTGTCAGGCATGGATAGATCTCCGGCGGCGAGTCTATCAAGCTTGGGGAGGGTAGCTCGGTGATGGAATCGAGGTCGGGATGACTCACCCGAACTGCTTGACCACCGCCATCCACAGCGCGAGCGTTTCGCTGTGGGCGCTGGCGACGCTCTGATCGTCCAGCCGCACCGCGGTCTGCACGAGGACGAGCTTCGACTTCGGATCGACGAAGACGTACTGCCCCTCAGCGCCGATCAGCGCGAACATCCGGCGGTCGCCGGGGAGGATCCAGATCTGGTAGCCGTAACCGTAGTAATGCGATGCTTTTCCGGGAAGGACCTGCGGCTCGCTCACATGCGCCGTCGTCGCGTCGATCACCCACTGCTTCGGGATGATCTGCTTGCCATTCCATGCCCCGTCGAATGCCAGCAGACGCCCGAAGCGGGCGTAGTCGCGGAGCACGGCGTTGAAGCCCCAGGGACCGATCTCCTGATTCGAGCTCTCGACGGCCCAGCTCGCGTCTGATTCGGCGCCGATCGGAATCCAGATTCTTTCGGACAGATAGCGGGACAGCGGTATGCCGACGGCGCGGCGCAGAGTGGTCGTGAGCGCTTCGCTGTTTCCGGATGAGTACTTGAACCTCGCGCCGGTGGGGGAGGTGCGCGTCCCTGATTTCGCCAGCGATTTGCCGGTGTCTTCGCCGGCAGTGAAAACGTCTTTCCAGAACGTGTCCTCGTCCAGCGCAACGCCTGACGACATCAGAAGCAGCTCGCGGAGCGGTGTATCGCCGTAGGGGCTCTTTTTGAGCGCCGGTACGTATGCCGAGGCCGGGTCGCCCGCCGACTTGATCTTGTGCTCGTCGATGGCGATGCCCATCAACATCGAGATGAGCGTCTTGGTCATCGAGTTGCCGGTGAAGCGATCGTGGTCGGTACGCGCGTACTGGTACGTCTCAGTCAGGATCGTATCGTCGCGCGCGATCAGCAGGCCGGTGACCGGGATGTGGTCGAGGAAATCGTTGAGCGTGTAGTGTTTTCCCTCGAATTCGTAGCTGATCTCAGGCGTCGCGTCAGCGCGCTGAAAGTTCCACACCTTGGTACCGTGCACGACCTTGCTCGTCGGATACAGCTCGTCGAAATGGCTGCTCGCGCCGACAGCGTGCTTCTGCACCTCGGGATCGTCGTGGTTGACCGGTCCCTTCGGATAGTTCTCGGCCTGGCCGTACTTCGCGGCATCCGGTCCTCCCGGACGAAAGACGGGACCGGCTGTCTGTGCGGCGAGAAGCGGGAGAGCGGCGACGAATAGAGCGAGCAGTCGTTTCATGACCCAAAGGAAACGCCGACGAGATCGGTGGCGTCTGTTGTTGAATCTTCGCTTGATACTCTAACCCTCGAGGGCAAAGCAAAGTGAGATATTTGTGTATGGCAGGCGAAGTGTTCTTGACATGCGGTCGCCTCGGATCTACTATCCGCATCTCGGCAACAGTAACCCCTTCAATATCAGGGTCAGCTCAAGGCTAATGTCTGATTCAATATCAGCGTCCGCCTAAGGCTAAGTCTGCGCGAAGGCTGTGTAACAAAATCGTTGTACAAAACTGGAGAATAGAACATGGACACGAGAAAAAACAGCAAACTCGATATCAAGAAAACGACGATCAAAGAAATCACCCCATCCGTGCTGGAGAACGTTCGTGGCGGGAAGCAGTATACTTGCGACTCAAATGCGACCTGTACGGGTACGGCGTGCGGCTCGAGCATCCCGATCCTGGTCTCGAACCCTCCGTTCTAAACGCCCGAGCGCGCTCCGCCGGCAAGCGGGGAGGATTCTGCGCGAGAGCCAGCAATAGCGGCTCGAACGCAACTCGCATCGGCAGGGTGTTGCAAAAACGAAGTGTCGCGAAAGCAAGTTTGAATGACGAGTTCTCGTAACAAGAGGAAGCGCGGTTTCGCGCTTCCTCCCTTTATTTCTGTCGATCAGATAACGAACGACACCCCAGGTCACCACGTTGGCCCGTGAGTGGGAACCGATTGCCTCAAATACGGCGGCGACCGGCGAGGCCATTGACCAGACCATTGACCAGATCGCGGCGGAGCTTGCGAGATTTCATCCTCCGCTCCGGCCGCCCGGCAGAGACGCGTTCGACGAAGCTGCGGTTGAATGGGGGCTGGCTGGCTCTGCTCTCTTCTTTATGTACCGCGCACTCGACACCGGAAACAATGCAGACGCCGCCTTGGCGATCGAAGCTCTGCATGCAGTGGTCGGATCGGTATCGGAACGTGTCGCCCGTCCCGCGCTCTATGGCGGACTGAGTGGAATCGCCTGGCTGGTCGAGCACGCCAATGGACGGATCATCGAAGTCGATGTTCCGCCGAATGATCAGATCGACGACTCCCTGCTCTCCCTGCTGCGCGATCGTGAACAGACGCTCATCTTCGATCTCATCTCGGGATTGGCTGGCATCGGAACGTACGCGCTTTCACGCGACGGTGCGGCTGCGCAGTCGTGCGTGGAGGAGATCATCCTCCGTCTCGACGAAACCAAGCACATCACGGCTGACGGTGTCTGCTGGATGACGCGTCCTGAATGGCTGGACAATGCTCAGCGACTCAGGAATCCGAGTGGTACCCTTGACCTCGGCCTGGCCCACGGTATTCCTGGCGTCATTGCCTTTCTCGCTCAGGCCGTCGAGGCAGGAATCATGGTGGAAGTGGCATTGCCCCTCCTTGGACGAAGTATCGATTGGCTGCTTGCCCAGCGGATCGCCGGTCCTGATGGACTGACCTTCCCGCCCTTCGCCGAACCGGGCGCACGTCAGGCGCGTGTGGCGTGGTGCTATGGCGATCTGGGCGTGTCTGCTGCGCTGGCCATTGCGGGAACGTCGTGTGACAACCAGCAATGGTTGTCGGTGGCGATCGAAATGGCCCTCGGCGCGAGCAAGCGCGCACCGGAACACTCGGGCGTGGTCGACGCCGGGCTCTGTCACGGCTCGGCCGGAGTCGCTCACATCTTCAACCGGTTCTTTCAATGGACAGGCGAGGAGCGGTTCCGCGTCGCCGCCCTCGGCTGGATCGATTGGACACTGTCCAGTCGAAACACCGGCGAAGGCCTGGCCGGTTTTCGCACGCGATGGGTTGAGCCTGATGATTCGGTGGTGTGGCTGGCCGATCCAGGGCTGCTGACGGGGATCGCCGGAATCGGACTGGCCTTGCTGGCCACGCAATCGTCTGTTGAGCCGGAGTGGGACTCCTATCTCTTGCTTTCGCCCGCGAGGGTGTCATGAGGCGACGTTCAGCGCTCGAACAACACCGGGCGGGCGACTTCTTCGTTTTACGGTGTCCGCTTCTTCCGTTCGCCGACTTTGCCGCGCTCAACGACGACAATCTCATAACGCAAATCCGCGCCCTTTGCACGGATCCGCAATTCCGTGAGGCTCTCTTTTTTTCGTCTCCGGATCTCGAGGAACAAGCGCAGCGCTGGGACGAGCTGACTCCAGCACGTGCGCAGCAACTGGCCGGCACGATCTACAAATACGTGAGCCGGATGACAACGCGTTGCGCGCCGTTCGGAACATTCGCAGGCTACTCCATCGGACGCATCGGGCCGCTGACGGATTTTGTTGCCTTTTCCGAATCCGCTCGTCAGAGACAGGTGGAGCTTTCCCCGGCATGGCTGCGCCACGTCATCGACTCCAAGCGGAGCTCTCCTCCGATCCGCGAGAGCGGCAGATGGTACCGGAACCCCGCGGCTCGCCGCGCCGCCGAAGCGATCCGGTTCATCGAGCGACACGTCGATGGCGGGTCGTATTCGTACGCGTTGAGCGAAGTCGATGCGTCGCCGCTGATCCTGGCCGCGCTCGAAGCTGCTACCGGTGCCACCGGCCATGAAATCGCCGCTACCATCATGGCCTGCGACGGGGACGTGACGGAGGAGGAGGCTCGTCAGTTCGTCGATGACCTGATCGACGCGCAACTGCTCGTCTCCAGCTTCGAGCTGCCGCTCAGTTCTCATGACGCGGCGGACGACGCCATCCGTCTGCTCAGTACTCATGGACTCGCCGGAATGGCTGCGGCGCTCGAACAATCGGCCGCGGCGCTGGATACAATTTCCAGGGGGCCGCTCGGCGCATCGGTCGACACCTATCGTCAGATCGCTTCGGAACTGCAGCCGGCAATCGACATTGATCCCGCTCGGATGTTCAACGCCACGCTAACGAGAAGCGGGACACCGGAGATTGGGCCGGAGATCATTGCTGAAATTGATCGAGCCGTGGTGCTGCTTCACCGCATCGTCAGGCAGGAGAGGACCCCACTTTATTCGTTCGCCGAAGCATTTTCTCTTCGTTGGGGGACGCGGGATGTACCCCTCCTCGAAGCGCTCGACCCGGAGACCGGGATTTCGTTTCCGCCCGTCATACCCGACTCCTCGCCGCTCATTGACGGCCTTCTGTTTCAAGCACTGCCCGGCGAAGGACGCTCGGATACATGGAGCGATCGCGATGACGTTCTCTTGAACCTCCTATGCGAGTGCATCCGGGCCGGACAGCATGAGATTGCACTTACAGACGCAGACCTGTCGCGGCTCGCCAAAGGTGTTGTGCCGCTTCCTTTGCCGGACACGTTCGCAGCCCATGTTTCGATCGCCGCGGGCAGCGAAGACGACCTCCGAAGAGGTGACTTCCGGTTGATCGCCAACGGAGTGGCCGGACCATCGGCAGCGCGAATGTTCACTCGCTTCTGCGCCACCGATCGAGTCCTTCTCGATCACGTCCGGCAACACATTGCCGACGAGGAGCGTTGCCGCCCCGATGCTGTCTTTGCGGAAGTGCTTCACCTTCCGGAAGGGCATCACGCGGTCGTAGCCAGTCGTCCCCCCGTTCGCAGCTATGAGATCCCGCTATTGGCTGTCTCCTCTCTTCCTGTCGAGCAGCAGATCTCTCTCGACGACCTCCTCGTCTCCGTGGTCCACGATCGCGTACTCCTTTTCTCGCGGCGACTGGGGCGGGAAGTAATTCCCTGTCTGACGACGGCACACAACATCGGACATGTACGCAACGCGGCACTCTATCGGTTCTTCGGCGCGCTGACGGTGCAGGGCCGGGCATGCTCCCTCTCCTGGGATTGGGGTCGTCTCGCCGCCGCGGCTTATCTGCCGCGCGTAACGGCAGGTCGCATTGTTCTCTCACCTCAGCGTTGGCGGGTCTCGGCGGAAGAGTTGGAGGCGATGTCCGGAGAGGACGAGCGAATGATCGCCTGGTGCCGCGAGCGGAGCCTTCCGCGCTTTGCGCGCATCGAGCGAGAGCTCGTGGTCGACCTCTCTACGGCAATGGGCCGTGCCACTCTTCGTGACGTCGGGCGCGGCGGAGCGTTGCTCACCGAGCTCCTTCCCGAGCCGGAGAGTCTCTGGCTTGGCGGAGAGCGGCCGTTCGTGCATGAGATTCTCGTTCCTTATCTATCGACCGCCGACCCTGTGCAGCTTCGCTTGACACGGCCTTCCGAGCAGATCGGCAAGCGCGTCTTCGCCCCCGGCTCGGAGTGGTTGTATGCGAAGCTCTACACCGGCCACTCCAGCCTTGATCGCATCCTCCTCGGCCCGATCGGCGATCTGGCTGGACAGTTGCGCGAGGATCGCATCATCGACCGCTGGTTTTTCCTTCGGTATAGCGATCCCGACTGGCATCTGCGGGTGCGTTTCCATGGCGATGCCGATGCACTGGCCGCGGTGGTGTTGCCTCGCCTTCGTGCCGCTGTTCAGGCGCACCTCGATGCCGGCGTGATCAGTCGATTCGAGCTCGCCGCATACGATCGCGAGGTCGAGCGCTATGGCGGCTGGGACAACATCGAGCTCGCCGAGGCGATCTTTCATGTGGATAGCGAAATGGTGGTCGAGGCTCTCTCGTCCATTGGCATTGACTACGGCGAGCGCTGGCACGCTGCCGTGGCGGGTGCCGATCGTCTTCTCGACGACTTCGGCTGCGCGATCGAGTCGAAACGAAAAATTGTGCAGGATCTGCGCATGGGGCAGGCCCGCTTCTTCGACAACGACAAGCAATTTACACGACAACTTGGCACTCGCTTTCGCCGGTTGCGCCCCGAGGTCGAGGCGTCCATGAACAGTGAGGAGATGGATGGCGCTCTTGCCACGCTCTTACGGCGCCGATCCGAGCGTCTGGCGCCGTTTCTCGACGAGATGCGTCTTCGCGAGAGAGATGGGCGGCTGAACGCGCCGATCACGGCCATTGCCGGCAGTTTCGTTCACATGTTTCTCAACCGGATCATCCGCGGGTCGCATTCACAGCAGGAATTCGTGATCTGCGACTTCCTGGACCGGGCCTACGAGAGCTCCGCTATGCGGTCTCGAACCGAGGTGCGGCGACGCGCCGCCAGAACAGAATGAACGAGCAGCTATCTCCGATCGAGCAGCAGGCCGGTGCCTTCCGGCAGCAGGCTCTGGACCACTATCTCAAGCGTGAGAACGCCGCCACGGTGCTCCGGGTCTCGCCGCCGGCAATCTGGACACTGTTCTGGATGATCAGCGGCGCCATGGTCGTGGCAATCGTTGTGTCATTCATCGCGCGTGTGGAAGTGACCGCGACGGGTCCGGGGATCCTCCGGCCGCGCACCGGAGTGCGGCTGCTGATTACGCAAACTGCGGGAGTGGTGACGGAAGTTTTCTCGCGCTCGGGACAATTCGTCCACGCACAGCGTCCCATCGTGCAACTTGATTCGGCGCCTCTGCGGGCGGAGATGCTCGGAGCAGAAGGGCGCATCCAGATGCTGCGCTCCGACGCCGATCGCTTCGGCCGTGGCCAGGCCGCCTACACGCTGCAACAACGCCACTCGATCGAGAGCCGCATCACACTCCTCAACGCCCAGGTGGCCAGTCTCGACGAGACGATCGCGGTCAGAAAGCGCAAGTACGACGGCGACCGCGCTCTGGCCGCATCAGGTCTGCTCAGCCCGACCGCGCTCGCAGAATCGGGCGAGCTCGTCGAGCTGGCCCGTCGCGAGCGGGGACAGTTGGAGCAGCTTCTCAGCCAGGCCTCTCAGGAGCTCGCTGCGGTCGCTTTTGAGAGTGACCGGGCCAAGGCGGCGAAGGAGGATGAGCTTCGCGCCGCTGTCGCGCATCGCGACGCCCTGGCCTTCTCGCTTCAGCAGTTGACCGTCGTCGCGCCGACCGACGGTTACGTCGAGGCCATGCTGGTGAGAGCAGGCGATGTGCTGCCGAATGGCTCATCGGTCGGCAAGTTGATTCCCGCAGCTCCTGAAATGCAGGTCATCTCGTTCATTCCGGAGCGCGATCGCGCCTTCATCAAGACCGGCAATGCAGTGCGCATCGAGCTCGATCAACTGCCATCGACTGAGTTTGGGGCGCTCGAAGGCCACATCACGCAGATCAGCAGCGATCTTGCGTCACAGAACGAACTGAAGGACGCATTCGCCGAACAGTCGCCAGTCTCGGGCGCGGCCTATCGCGTCGAGATCTCCCTCAGTCACTCCCGCAATCAGCTCCCTCTTCATACAGGGATGCTGCTCACGGTTCACTACACGCTGCGCAGGCAGCGACTGATCACCGTGATCTTTCAACCTCTACAGCGATGGATCTCCTGACGCCGCTGGAGAAACTCGCGGAGCGCTTTCGGCGCGTGCCGTACATTCCGCAACTCGAGATAATCGAGTGTGGAGCTGCTTCGTTAGCGATGGTGATGGCCTATCACGGCCGTTACGTCCCGCTGGCGGAGATCCGTCAGGCCTGCGGCGTCTCGCGGGACGGCGCCAGCGCCCTGGGCATCATCACCGCGGCGCGCGCAAACGGATTTGAAGCGGCCGGCTTTCAAGCCAATCCGGAAGATCTCGCCGATCTTCCGCTCCCAGCGATTCTGCACTGGGACTTCAACCATTTTGTGGTCCTCGAGCGCGTCAGGACTTCAGGCGCCACACTGGTCGATCCCGCCTTCGGACCGCGGTTCGTCAGCAATGATCAGCTTCACAAATCGTACACCGGAGTGGCGCTCGCTTTCGTGCCTGGGCCGGAGTTCGAGACACGCCGCAGGCAGCGGCCCAGCATCGACCGCTACGTCCGTCTGGTACGCCAGTCGTTGCCGAACATCGCCCAACTGTTCGCAACGGCGCTGATGCTGGAAATCGTGGCGCTCGTCGTGCCGGTGGCGATGCAACTCATCATCGACAAGGTCATCATTCCTCGACAGGAGGCATGGCTGACCGCTCTCGGATTCGCGTTCGCCGCGAGCATCATCGTCAAGACCGGCCTGACGATCATCCGCAGCCGGGTCGTCCAGTACCTGCAGGCTTCGTTCGACATTCAGCTCACCACCGGATTCGTGGAGCACCTGCTCGGATTGCCGCTGGCTTTCTTCCATCAGCGGCCGCCGGGCGATCTTCTGCAGCGGCTCCAGAGCAATGCCGAGGTCCGCGATTTTCTGTCCAGTGCATCGGTTTCGGCGCTGCTCGACGTTCTTTTACTGGCCGGGTACACGGTGCTGATGCTTCTCTACGATGTTCGCATCGGGCTTCTCATCGTGGCCCTCGGTCTCATACGTGTGGGCCTACTCACGGCAGCACGCGGCACGACGAATCGCGTTCTCGCTGCCTATTTCGCTGCGGCTGGTGGCGACTCGGCGGCGCTCGTGGAGATGCTCTCCGTGATCGAGCTGGTCAAGGGTTCGGGGGCCGAGGCGACGATGCTCAACCGGTGGAGCGACCGCCGCGTCGAAACCGTGAATCGAACCGGCGAATACCGCATGGTTGCAGCGAGAGTCACGCAGTTCATGACCGTGATCGATGGTGTGTCGCTGGCTCTGGTGCTCTGGGTCGGCGGGCGTGCCGTCGTTCACGGGAGCATGACCCTCGGTGTTTTCGCCGCGTTTCTTACGCTGCAAGCACTCTTCACCAAGCCGCTGCAAGCAACATTGCAATCGGTCACGCAACTGCAGGTGATCAGCAAACATCTCGAGCGACTCGATGACGTCCTGGCCACCGCACCGGAAGAGACGGGGCTCCATGATCCTGGCAGGCTTTCGGGAACGATCTCCTTTGATCATGTCTCTTATCGCTACTCACCGACGACACCGTTCACGATCGACGACGTCAGCTTCGAGATCGGTCGCGGCGAGCTGGTTGCGCTCGTTGGGCCGAGTGGATCCGGTAAATCGACCATCGCACTACTCATCGCCGGAATGATTCATCCGGAACGCGGTGACGTGCGGCTCGATGGGCGGATCCTGCGCGACCTCGATCTTCGCAAGGTGCGGCAGCAGATGGGCGTTGTACTTCAGGAAATCGCACTCTTCAACGACAGCGCGCGTGCGAACATCGCACTGCACGACAGGAACATTCCCATCGAGCAAGTGCAGACTGCGGCCCGGCTGGCGTGTATTGACGACGTCATCGAAATGCTTCCCTTCGGCTACGACACGATGATCGGCGAGAACGGCCAGACGCTGTCGGGTGGACAGCGTCAGCGGCTGGCACTGGCGCGGGCTCTGGCTGGGGATCCGGCCATTCTGATTCTCGACGAGGCCACGCGTTCTCAGGATGCTGAAATCGAGGCTCGCGTCGCGGAGAACCTCGAGCGGCTCGGGTGTACTCGCATCGTCATCGCCCACCGCTTGTCGACGATCCGACGCGTCCAGCGGATTTTTGTCGTCAATCGAGGCCGTATCGAGCAGCAGGGGACGTTTGAGGAACTCTCGGCCGTCGACGGTCTGTTTAGAGAGCTGTTGCACGCACCGGCTGGCGGGCAGCCGGAAGTGATGTCGGGATGACCGTCGAGGAAGCATCTTCCGATTCCGTGTTCGCGGTGGTTCGACTGCTGACATTGCGCACGCAAGGACAGTCGGAGCGCCAGGTTCTCGAGTTGTGTGGCGGCGACATGTCGCTGGAAAGCGTGGCCGCGGCGGCGCGAGCATACGGCGCGTCGTGCCGCGTGGTCGATGTCTCGCCGGCCGAGCTTTCCTTGCTCAGCGCGCCGACGCTGCTCGAGATGCGCGACGGCTCGCTCGCCTTCATGAGAAAGGCCTGGCGGCGTCATGTCGAGATCGATTCGAGGGAGGGCACCAAACGTGTGACGGTGGCTGACCTGGCCAGCCGCTTCGGCGGACGGTCTCTCGATTTCAGCAGCGGGCTCGCGGAGGGAACGACAGCGGCGCGACGGATGATAGCGACCGCGATCGAGAATCGGCGAGGCCTCGTATTCGGGATGGTGGCGTCGGTTTTCGTGCAGCTCCTCGGCGTCGTTGCACCGCAGTTCACGAGACTGATCGTCGATAAGGCCCTTCCGAATGCCGCCTCTTCGCTGTTGTCGATTGCCGCACTCGGCGTAGTCTTCGTGGCGGCATTTCAGGCGCTACTGGAATGGCTGCGGCAGAAATCCATCCTCTATTTCGAGTCGCGAATCGGCATCATTTTCGAAACGGGATTTCTGGAACACCTCATTCGTCTACCGTACCGAGTGCTGCATTCGCGAACGACCGGCCAGCTCCTGCAAAGCTTCTACTCCGTCAGCATCGTTCGGGACGCCTTCGCCAGTCGAGGACTGGCTCCGCTCGTTCAGGGTATTCTCGCGGTCGTTTACCTTTCTGCCATCGCAGCGCTGCTGCCTTCCACTCTGTCGATCATCGCAATCGTAGGTGTTGTCGTGGCGTTGGTGGCGACTGGATCGGCGTTTCTGCAGGCTCGCCTCAGCAGGTTCGAGTTGAACGCCGCCACGGCCGAGAACACGCTGCTCGTCGAAGTGATCGGCCACGTCTCGACGATCAAGGCGGCTGCCGCCGGCCAGCAGACGATGCGGCGCTGGGTCGAGCTGCTGCACACGCGCGAGTTCTACACGCTGGCGCGGCAACGGGCGGCATGGATTTCAGATACGGCCGTCGATGCGCTGCAGCAGGTACTCATTTGCGGGATGCTGTTTTGGGGCGGAACCCTCGTCCTCCATGGCAGTCTCTCGGCCGGGTCGATGATTGCGGCCGTGCAGCTCACCATGGGCTTTCTCGCCTCTATGTCAACCTTCGTCACTGGCATGGTTGCATTCATCGGTCTCGCTCCACAGTGGGAGCGCGTAGCTGACATTCTCGATCGCCCAGCGTCCCGATTGCGGCCCGTGATCCAGCGCAGGCTCGATGGCCCGATCGTCCTCGATCAGGTTTCCTTCCGCTACCTACCCGACGGACCGTGGGTACTGAAGAATCTCAGCTTGCGCGTCGAGCCGAACGAGCGCCTCTCTCTGAGTGCACGTTCGGGATGGGGAAAGAGCACGATTCTCCGTCTGATCGCAGGGCTCTACGAGCCCGACAGCGGCAGCGTCACGATCGGTGGTGTCGAACCGAAGCTCGTGCGCGAGCAGGTCGGATACCTGCCACAGTTCACTACGCCAATCGCCGGCTCGATCATCAATTCTCTCCGCTTCTTCTCCGGAAATGCCTCGATCGAGCGCTTGCTCGATGTGGCCGTTGACACCGGCCTGCATGAGTGGGTGCAGACCTTGCCGATGCGCTACGAGACCGTGCTGTCGTCGCGCGGCGAGACCGTGTCCGGCGGACAGCGTCAGTTGATCGCGTTGACCGGCGTGCTGGCATCGGATCGCCCCATTCTTCTGCTCGACGAATTCGTGGCCTGCCTCGATGCCTCGGCGCGCCAGCGCGTCCTGCACAGCCGTTTTCTCGAGAACCGGACTGTGATCCTCGCGGACCACACCCCGGTCGATGCAGCGGCGGACGTCTGATTCGCCGAAGAATCACATCGCAATCAAGTGGACTTCGCGCGTGAGCCGTGAGCGGCGCGACACCGCTTCCGCGACGCCGGCATTCAGTCCGATGTTCACGACTCCACTGGAGTGAAGAAAGGCGCGGACGCCCTTCGGCGTGACTCCTGTTCCTCCGAGAAAGATGCTTCTCAGCCGGGTTTGCCGGCCGAGCCGGGCGATTCCGTTGTCGGTTACCCCGGTGTTGGACAGGTCCAGGGTCTCGATTGCGAGCGATGAGCATGCGAGCGCGTCCGCCGCGGCATCGCCGATGTCGTTGGACGAGAGATCGATTGCTGTTAGGTTGGCCGCGCAGGCCAGAGTCTTGACTCCGGAATCGGTGATGCGAGTACTGCCCAGTGACAGCGTCCTGGTCGATCGCTTGCGCCGAAGAATGGCTAGTGAGGCGTCGGTGATGTTCGTGTGCGATGCGTAGAAATCGCGCAGCCGCCGAAGTGAGGCGAGAGATTCCACCGCCAGGTCGCCCGCGCTGCTCCCGCTCACGTTCAACTCCTTCAGCCTCTCCAGCGCGCGGAGCGCCATGATGCCGTCATCGTCGATGGCGTTGTCTCCTACACCTAGAGACACCAATTGGGCGATGCGTGCGATCGCGTGCACCCCTTCATTGGTGATTTGGCAACCGTTCAGCCCAAGCGACATCATCGGCAGCGAGGCGATCGTACGAACAGCGCCATCGCCGAGTGCAGTCTCATTCAGCCCGAGGATGCGCAGGTGTGTGAGTTTGCGAAGGTGTCGAAGCCCGGGCTCATCGATCGCCGTGCGATTCAGGACCAGCGTCTGAAGCTCGCGCAGTTGTGAGATCAGTCGGAGGCCTGCTGACGTGATCGCGGTACCCTCGAGGTTCAGTGCCCTGAGATTTCGATGCGCACAGATACCTTCCAGTGCAGCGTCGTCGATGCGAACACACCCCCTGAGGGATAGGTCGAGATTTCCAAGCTCGTCCATGCGCCGCAAGAGCGAAACGAGCTCTATTGGCCCGCTCTCGATCGGTACATGAACGTAGTCGGGTTTCCGAATGGACTCTTTTGCCGGCATGGATTGCTGAACATCACGGGAGTGACTGGGAGCAGAGTTTGAGTCGTTTGGGCGATCCAGACTGACACAGTCGAGCTTCGTTCACACCGCATCTATGGATTGTATCCTTGACAGGCATACTGGTATCCGGGAATCTCCACATCACGGGAGTTTTCCCTCCCGTGATGTAAGGAGTTCGACGACCATTCATGCAACACTTGATCGAGTTGCGCGGAATTCACAAGACCTACCCCGATGGGCACGCGGCGCTGCGCGGGATCGATCTCTCCCTTGGCGAAGGGATGTTCGGACTCCTCGGTCCCAATGGCGCGGGGAAAACGACGCTGCTGTCGATTCTCGTTCTGGCGGTAGAGCCGACGGCGGGGAAGTTTTACTTTCAGGGTCTGGATGTAGCGCGCGGGCGTACGCGGGCGGCGATCCGGAGGCAGATCGGATTTCTTCCTCAGGACTTCCAGCCCCTTCGTCATCTCACCGGCGCCGAGTATCTGATTCACTGCGCCGGGTTGCGAGGTCTCTCGTTGACGCGGCGGGAGGTCGATCGCCGCGCGCGCATGCTGCTCGACGCCGTCGACCTTAACGATGCCGCGAACCGCCCTTCAGGCGAGTACTCCGGCGGAATGCGCCGCCGGCTCGGCATCGCCCAGGCGATGATTCACGCCCCGCGCATGCTGGTGATCGACGAGCCCACCGCGGGACTCGACCCCGAGGAGCGAATCCGATTCCGCAACCTCATCGCTGAGGTGGCCGAGGAGGTCGCAGTCCTCTTGTCGACGCACATTTCCGAAGACATCGAGGCGACATGCAACCGGATCGCGGTGCTGACGAGTGGCGTTCTCGTGTTCGACGGCGACGCCAGCGAGCTGCTCGCCCATGACGAGCGTGGCTCGTCGATCGAGGATGCGTATGCCGCGGAGCTCCTTCGGCACGAGGATCGCGTGGTATGACATTGTTTCGTGTGTTTCTCGATCACGAGCTGACCACGCAATGGCGCTCGATGCGCTTCCGCGGTCTGGCCGCGGTGTACGTCATCGTCGCCTCGATTCCGCCGGTCGTTGCCTTTGCCGTCTCGGATCGCATGCCGCGCATCATGGGGCCGTCCGCGTACAACATGTTCCTTCTGACTATGCAGCCGCTTCTCACGGCGCTGTTGGCCGCGGGACTGGCCATCGATGCCATTGCGCGCGAGCGTGACGAAGGCTCGTTCAGCGTCTTGTCGGTTGCTCCGATCTCATCGGTCGGTTATGTGCTGCGGCGCTGGCTCGCGTTGGTTGTCATCTGCATTCCCATCTCGCTCCTTCCCACCGCAATCGCCGCCGCGCTCGGGGCGCACTCGCGGTACACGCTTCCGCTTGCGCCGGTTTTCTTCGAGGGATGGCTTGTGTCCGTGCTGCCGTCGCTGCTCGTGAGCTCCGCGCTGGCGATCGCGCTCGGCACCATCACCGGCCGGACCGTGCTGGCGATCATTTTCGGTGCGTTGCTCATGACCGCCGGCATCGGCTTCGCCAATAACCTCCTCTTTTACCTTCATCTCGACTTCGACGGGCCGGGCGAGCTATTCGCGGGAGGCCCGCGCAGCATCCAGGAGTTGCTTTGGACCATCAGAGGCAAGTGGTTTCCCCACGTCCCATCCGATGCCGCGTTTCCGTTGCGGAGCGAGGGCAGGGAATTGCTTGGGCGCGCCGGGATCACCGCCGCGATGACGATCGTGCTGCTGGCGGCTGCCGCGTTTTACCTTCGCCGGACGCTGCGTGACCTGCGGCCGTGGAAGATCCGGAAGACGCATCAGGTGGCGACGCTCTTGGGTACGCTGAACCGTATCCGTCAGGAATTCGCGCCGGACAGCGGCAGCAGCATCCTCGATCGGGCCGCATTGACTGTTGCGGTCGTTCTGGCCGCGCTTCTGACCGGTTCCATCATTCACCGGCAGTCGGTATTCGCGGCGCTGGCCGCCGCGCGCTATGCCGCGGAGACGGAGCAGGCAGCGGTGTCCTCAAGCACGAGCCTCGTGGCCGAATCGGTGCGCATCGACGGCGAGATTTCGGCGGCTGGTACGTTGCGAAGTCATACGGCGTCGACCATCCACAACGGTGGTGAACGGGGCGAGACGCATCTCTCTTTTGTCCTCAATCCGGGCGTCGCCGTGCGACGAATGACCGTCGATCGAGGCACCGCTCGCATGCGCCGCGTGTGGGAGAGGCTCGACGTCGAGATCGATCCCCCGCTGATGCCGCGGCAATCGCGCACGCTTACCTTCGACCTGGAAGGCTTGCCGGCCACGATTGATTTCGCGCTGCAAGCTCCAGGAAGCTTTCGCGCGCAATGGAATCGTTATCGAACCGCCAAAGAGCCGCTCTACATGACCGATCTGTCGAAGTCGTCCGTCAACCCGGCGGCGACGGAAGTGCGCATGCACCTGCGCGGCCACGACCTGTCGCCCGTCCTCCGCTACTCGCCATGGACGCTGGGGCCGGACGAGCAGGACGGAGGTTTCATACCGGAGTCGATCATGCCGCCCGTGGCGCTGGACGTCCGTCTCAAACACCCGTACGCGCTTGCTGTCGATGCATGCGGCGCGGTCTCCGACGGGCACGCACTCGTCAGCCGCTGCAAGGCCGGGCTGGCGTCCTATGTCGTCTTCGGTGGCCCGCTCGTACGGCGAGCCCTGGATATATCCCGGGACAGTGGGCGTCTCCCCCCCGTGGGGGGGCCCGCGGGCGGGACTGCGCTACCAGGATCAATGCTGATCTACATTCCCGCGCACGAACTGGTGGCCGACGGGCAAGCACAGTCGCTGGCGTCGTCCATCCGATTGGCCGGCGAGGCCTGGCCGGGCCTGGCATTGCCGTCTCACCTGATCTTCGTCGAGCGGCCAACGGAGCCAAATCAGCGCAGGTGGTATTTCGACTATCAACCGTGGCGCACAATTGAGCAGGTGGGCTCCGGTGGCCTGCTTTTCTTCGTCCCGGAAGCGGTCTTTACGATGACGAAGGCCGTCAGTCCGAACATCTTCGCTGCCTCTATCATCGCCGGAACGTTGGGTGCCAGGCGCGCCGTCGTCTCTGATCAGGCGGGTTTCTTCGCACGCTTCTACACCGCGGTGGCGATCGGCCGCCTCGGCATGCGCAGGACGACGGCGGTCGAGCAGGGCGCCGGTTTGACTCCCGAGACCGCACCATTGCTGAATGAGTACTATCGGCCAGAATCCCGAATGTCGAAAGTCCTGGCAGCAATCGAGTACCGCGCCGGTGCGAGCCACTTCGTCGAAGGTGTCACCGACTTCGTCGAGGCCGGCGGACATCCTGGCTCCGCGAAGGAGCTTCTCGATGCGATCGGACGCCGTGCCGGCCTCGATCTCACGCGGACGTATGACGACTATTTCGCCGGCCGCGCCCTGCCGCAGCTCACACTCGATCAAGTTACATTTCATCGCGCCAGCGGGCGATGGGAAATCAGCGGCGCCGTAAGAAACGTAGGAACGGGCGAGGCCTTTGTGCCGGTCGCGTTGCGAACCTCGGAGGGGTCGCTGTGGCAGACTGTTCGCGTCGACAGTGGTGGTCGAACAACATTCGCCTTCGCAGCCGGCGGCGATCCACACTCGGTGCAACTCGATCCTGACGGCGTCTGCTACCGGCACGCGGCGGTCGGGCTGATCGAGAACGTCGAGTATCGAGGTCCGTCGTGAGGCCGCTGTGGTCAGGGTGGGATTCCGCCGCCGCCGTCCGCGTGCGCCTGTCGCTGCGTCTGCTCACCGAGCGCCGCGCCGCGCTCTTCATCAGCGTCGACGCCCTCTTTTTGTTTGCCGGAATCCTGATCGGCCTCGGCGGCAACGGCAGTGTGACGGAGTTCTGGTTGCCGCTCTTCCTGATGCCGCTCCTGGTTCTCGGCGTTCCGATGCTGGCCGACACGGTGGCCGTCGAGCGGCGCTCCGGCACGCTCGATCTGGCGCTGACCTCGCCGGGCGCGCGCTTCTATTTCGAGCGCCGCGTCGGCGCGGTGATCGCCCTGGCAATTCTTCAGGGATGGCTGGCGATGATTCTCGTTCGCATCTCGATGCGGTCCGAGCCGTTCCCTCTTTCCGGGCCGATGGTGCAGACCGTCTCCGTGACGCTGTTTATTGGCGCGGTGGCGCTGAACTGGGCTGTTCGCGTCCGCGGCGCAGGGGCCGTGGTCTTCGCGACGTATGCAACTGCCGGAGTCTTCTCGCCGTGGCTCTTCGCCAATCCCATCCACCCTCCGACGACGATGAACGGGCCGATGAGCGTTGGGGACATCATCGAATGGTCGCAGAACAATCTCGTGATTCTCGCGGCGGCGGCGGCGTTTTACCTGTACGCGCGGCAGAGGCTTTCTCGCCAGGAGGCAATCATCACGTGAAGCTTCGCTCCCTCATTTCATTTGTGGCTGCGGTCACCCTTCTAACAGCGTCCGGATGTGAACAGGAGCGGTTGGAACGATCACCGGCCGTGCCGGTGCGTACAGAGTTGGCGCGCCGCCTCAGCTTTACCCCGACGTTGACCCTCCTGGGGGTGATTCGCGCGGCGCAATCGATCCCGCTCGCGGTACAGCAACGCGGCACGATTCGTTACCCGAGCCGGTTCGCCAGCGGACTACAAACCGGAGCGCGTGTGTCGCGCGGCGAGGTGATCGCCGACATCGACAACGCGGAAGTGAAGACAGCACAGACGCAGGCACGGCTGGAAATGGAAGCAGCAGCCGCCGATCTCGACCGCGCCGAGCGTAGCTACCGGGTAGGCGTCATTTCCGCCGCCGAATATGACTCCAGGCGGGCGCGTGCCATTCTGGCGAAGGAACAGCACAACGCCGCTGCAAAGCGCGAGTCGACGCTTCGGGTGACCGCTCCTGCGTCCGGGACGCTGGTCGTGACCAAGGTTCTGCCGTCAGGCTCACTCATCGAAGGGTCAGCGGTCCTGGCGGAGATTGCCACTTCCGGCGCGCCGTTGGTGGAGAGCTCGGTCGCTGCATCCGAGCGTTCGCAGCTTCGAACGGGACTCCCTGTGACCTTCACCGCCCGCGGCACGCCGCCGTGGACGGGGAGCGGTCATATCACCGAAGTCGCTACCGTGGTCGGCGAGAGCGGTACCTCACGCGTGGTCGCGTCGATCACGCTGAACAACCCGACGCCGCCACCCGGTACCGGCGTCGAGGTGGCGGTACAACTGGAGGCGCGTGGCGCCGTGCTGACGGTACCGGAGGAGGCGGTGGTGGCCGGCATCGACGGGCCCGCGCTTTTTGTGGCCTCGGCTTCGGAAGGCTCGGTAAACCGTTTTCGCGTCAAGCGCGTGGCCGTGGTCACCGGGGGTTACTCCAATGGCCGCGTGGAGATCCGGTCCGGTCTGCACGACGGTGACCGCGTCATCGTGAGCGGCGTGGATGCGCTCTCCGAGGACGCCGTTGCCTCTGAGGTGAGTGACAAGGCTTCGCCGTGATGGAACAGATCCTCCGGCGGCCGGTATCGGTCATCGTTGCCACGATCGCGCTGGCCGCGCTCGGCGGCTTTGCGCTGCTGAAGCTCCCGCTCTCCCTGCTCCCGCAGATCGAGCGGCCCTCGCTGGTGATTACCGCGAAAGCGGCTTCGACGTCGCGCGACGAGTTGCTGCAGCAGGTCACCGCGCCGATCGAGCGGCGCCTGGCGGTTGTACCCGGTGTGACCTCGCTGGAAAGCGAGACGCGCGATGGCGAATCGCGCGTCACCATCGGCTCGGCCTGGCAGACCGATCCTGACAGGCTGCGCATTGACGTGACGCGCCGCATCGAAGGAGCGGCCGAGGTTCCTCTCGACGATCTATCCGTGGATACCATCACCGATCTGACGCCGGTGATCGAGGTGGCGGTGACGGGCGGATCCGGCGCGACGCGCAGCCGCATCGCCGACCGCGTAGTCATGCCGGAGCTGGCGCGCATCGACGGCGCCGGTCGGATCGACATCGTTGGCTCATCGCCTCTCCGTGCTAACGTCCGTCCACGCGCCGCCGATCTTGCCGCTCGCGGGATGAGCGCGGCAGACGTCGAGCAGCGCCTGCGGAGCGTTGGACGATCGCTGACCGCCGGCCGCGTGCGTGAAGGGGCGGTCGTGCGGCCGGTGGTGGTCGCCGAGGCCGTGCGCAGCGCGGAGGAGCTGGGGCGGATCACGATCGGTTCCGTCCCGCTTCGCGAAGTTGCCGACGTCGGCCTGCGCGAGATCGGAGATGAAACGACCTTCCGCCTGCTCGACCACAATTCGAACGCGGCGCGCGAAGGGGTGCTGCTGCGCATTTACCGCGCGCCGAATGCGAACGCGGTGGCGCTGGCCAGCGGTGTTCGCAAACGCGTGGCCGAGCTGGGTACGCGGCTTCGAGATGCACAGGTCTCGGTGGTCGTAGACCGCAGCGGCGATGTCTCCCGTGCGCTTGCCGAGCTCGCGCTCGCTGCGCTCTTCGGCGTCCTCCTGGGCACCATCATTCTGCGGTGGATGATCGGCCACTGGAGCCCGACCCTGGCGTTGGCCGTTGTCATTCCCGCCGCGCTTCTGGCGTCGTTCACGGCCCTCTACGCGGCCGGCATCCCCCTCGACGTCATCTCGCTTTCAGGTCTCGCGCTTGCCACGGGACTGCTGGTCGACAACTCGATCGTCGTGCTCGAGTCGATCGAGACAGCGCGCGCCGGCGGCGCCCGTGACGCGGTGCTGGCCGGTACGCGTCAGATCATCCTGGCCGTGGTTGCCAGCTCGGTCACATTGATCATCGTCTTCGCTCCGCTCCTGTATCTGCGCGGCCTGGCCAGAGCGATCTTCGGCGAGCAGGCCATTGCCGTAGTGGTCTCCGTCGCCGCTTCGCTTCTGCTTTCGCTGACGCTCACGCCTGTCCTCGCGCGCCGTCAACAGAGTGGCGCTCGGCCTCGATATCCGGGACTGAAGCAATATGTCGCCTTGCTCGACCGCGCACTCGTTCATCCCGCGCGCGCGCTGTTGATGGGCTGCGTGCTCATCGCCGCCGGTCTGGCCATCGGTCTTATGCTCCGGCGCGAGCTTTTCGCCCGAGGCACGGAACGGAATGTATCGATCGAGGTCCGAATGTCTCCGGATCTCGACCCGGCGATCATTCGCTCCCGTCTGGCTCAGGCTTGGTCCGCCGCGCTGGCCGCGATCGATCGCCGGTCGGTTAAATCGATGTGGTTGACGCAGACGACGGCCGGCAAACCGGCCGCGATCAACATCGAATTCGCTTCCTCGAGCGACGCGGAGCGAGCCCTCGACCGGATACGTGATCCACTTTCAGCGCTCGATGGCGTTCGCGCGACCGCGCGGCTCAGGCCAAACGCACTTATAGAAGCAGTCGGCGGCCAGGCGGATCGCGTCGAGATCATTTCGTCCGCGGCAACGGAGAGAGAGGTGGACGAGTTGGCAGGCCGCGTCACCGAGGCGATGCTTCGGCACGGATTCCCTCTCTCGCGCGACGCTTCGGACACCGGCCGCCGGCTGGAGCTGGCGTTACGATGGGACGAGCGGCTTCTCGCGGAGAACGGTACGGATCGAGCGGCAATCGAGAATGACGTCCGGGCCGCGCTCGGCAATCTCGATCGCGGTCAGGCCGACATTGCCGCGGCCGAATCACCCATTCGTCTTCTACCGACCGCTCCCGAAGATGTGGCGGTGACTCCGGTCCACGTCGGAAAAGTCATCGTTCCGCTCAGCGCTGTGGCCGGTTTGGAGCTCGCGCCGCGCCCGCCCGCGTTGTTTCGAGACGAGCGGCGCCCGGCGCGGCGACTGCTGTTTGAGGGGAGCGATGTCGATGCGACGAACGCCGCTCTGGCCGAGGTCGCGCCGCATGGATCGGAATCCATCCGACTCACTGGTCACGCGCGCGAGCTACGCGACGCATTTGCGCAGATGCGTCTGGCGCTGGAGCTCGCGGCAATCCTGCTCTACCTCACGATCGCCGCGTTTTATGAAACGCTGCTGTTGCCGTTACCAGTCATCGCGGCGCTTCCATTTGCGGGTGCCGGTGCGCTCGCGGCGCTCTTCGTCACAGGCCAAAGTTTGAACATCATGTCGTTGCTCGGCTTCATCTTCCTCGGCGGGGTTGTGGTCAACCACACCGTCGTCCTGCTCGATCGCGTTGAGCATTTGCGCGGAGAGGGCGTGGCCGAGGATGAGGCGATCCGACGCGCAGCTGCCGACCGCTACCGGCCGGTGATCATGACTACCCTCACCGCGATCGTCGGTATGCTGCCGCTGGCAGCCCTTGGTGGCCCGGGCGTCGAGCTTCGCCGCGGTATCGCCGTGGTGGTGATCGGAGGTCTGGCCACGGCGACGGCCGGAACGCTGGTGCTCATCCCGCTACTGCATCGCGTGATCGAGCCGTTGCGGCGCCGTTCCCGCAGGACGGTCCATGCGTGACCGCAGTATTGCGCGCGCCACCGTCGCCGCCGGCTTGCTGCTCTTTGCCGGCGTCTCTGTACCGCGCCTTCGCCTCGAGTACGCGCCCGACGCCACCTTTCCCGAGCTTGGCGTCTCACTCCGGCTTCCACCCACGTCGAACATCGACTCGACGCAGACGACGCGGCGTTGGGTGATTCCGATCGAAGGCGCGTTGCGGTCGGTTGGCGACACCACCGGTACTCGCGGCGAAGTGGACGCGGGATCGGCATCGATCGTGGCACGCTTCAAGCCCGGTACCGATATCGAGCTGAAGGCAGCGCGGCTCGCTTCTGACCTTGCGCCTCTCCGGGCACGGCTTCCGGAGCATGCCAGCCTTGCTGTCTTCCCCACTCGGGGTGGCGTGCGGCCCGGTGCGGTCTTCGCCATCACAGGCCCGGCGGCGGGCGAGGCCGCGGAGCGGATCGCGGCAGAGTTGCGGTCGACGCCTGGTGTGCGCGACGTTCAGACATTCGGTACCACGCGCGAAGAGGTGGACGTACGGTTGACCGGCGACACGATCGTGAGTGCCAGCACGGTCATACGAGGAATGATGCCGCATCCAATCGGGGAAGTGAGTAGCGGTTCGCATCGCCTGCCACTCGTTGCCGCCCCCGCGGCGCGGCGGATTGGAGACGTGCCGCTCGCCACCCCTGCACTCGTCCGCCTCGACGAAATCGCCGACATCAGCCGGCACCGGCAGAATCCAAGCTCGATCGCCCGGTTGAACGGGCAGCCAGCGGCAATCATCAGCGTCTTCCGCGATGACGACGCGCAACTGCTGGCGTTCGATCGCGCCGTGATCAAGGTTGTAGGCGCCCGTGGGACCATGATTCTCAGTGACGCGGCCGAACTGCGGATCATTCTCTGGCGTCTCATGGCCGCGGCGCTCATCGCCACGCTGGTTCTGGCGATCGGTGGAGGTCCCCGGCTCGGACTCTACGTACCGATCGCGGTGACAATGGCCATCAATGTCTGGCGTGTGGCTTCGCTTCGCATCGACGTGCAGACTCTCATGGTCACCGTAATCGCCATCGCGGCGATCGGCGGGATTGCGGCCGCGCGCACCGTGTCGCGCACGATCTGGCCGGCGGTGATTACGGCATTCTTCGTCATGCTGCTGCCAATCGCGGCGGTGCTCGGCAGCGGCGCGCTGGCACCTCTTCTATCGCCGCCGTCGCGCGATTCCGCGATTGCGGGGTGCTGTGCCCTGGCAGCAACGATGTTTGTTGGCTCGTCGAAGGCTTCAGGCACAGGCTCGATACTTCCCGTCAAGCGCATTCTCCGCAACGCCGCCTCCGTCGTCATGGCCTGCCTGGCTGTTGGGATCTTCTTTCTCTCGTGGTTCGGAGCACGGCTCGACCCGCGGCGCAGTCAAGGAAGCGCGGACCGGAGCCGAGTACTCGTGCGTTTGCAGCTGCCGTCCGGCACTACTCTCACGCAGACAGCACACGCGGCGAAGTCTGTCGAGGACTCGCTGATCGGCCTGGCCGGGGTGAAGCGTTTCTGGACATCCGCTGGCGCGGGAAGCGCGGTGGTGGTGATCGAAGTGGAGCCGCGCATCGAGCACCTTCAAAGCTTCGCACTTTTTCAAAACACGCTACAGGCGCGCGTATCGGCAGCATACGGCACGGTCACTGTCGAAAGCTCGTTCGAGCGCGGCTCGGAGTCGGCTCTGGCGGAATCAATTGAAGAGCAGCCGTATGCGAACGAAGGCGGCAACATCTACCGCTTCCTGATCAAGGGCACCGATGCCGAGGTGCTGCGCCGCACCGCCGAAACCCTGACGACGCGGATCGCACGCGGCGATATTCCCCGCCGGAACATACGGAGTCTGTGGCCGAAGGCTTCTCCGTACATTGAGTTGGTGCCGACGAAGACTCTTTCGCCCCTAATGGTGGACAACGCCGCGGCAGAACTGGCCCGGCTGACGCTGCCGCCGCCTGACGAAGAGATGACGGACGGTGCGATGCTTCGCGTGAGCTCACGTGACGCACCGTCCACTCCCGATGAGGTCCCGCGCCGGGACGATCTTTTCACGCGTCCGATGCGCGTCGGTGAACAGGTGTTTGTTGTAGAGAGCGCGTTCGAGGTGCGGCCGTCGTCGACCGAAGGAGCGGTCACGCGCGAGCTCGGCCGTTTCGTTCTTCCGGTTGACGTAAGGATCGAGGCGCCGACTCAGGAGCAGGCGTTTGCCAAGCGCGAGGCGGTCGATCGAAGCGTCTCCTTGGCGTCGTTACCGGCGGGGGTATTTATCGAGCGACCGCAACTCGGGACGTTGACTTTCTCCGCGGCAAAACTGCGGCTCGCTGCGGTGGCGGCATTTCTTCCCCTGCTGATCTTCACGGCCGCGGCGATCGCGCTCAGTTCGCTGGCGCGCGCGGCCGTGGCCATGGCGCCGGCTGTGGTGGCTGTGGCTTTCGTCGCTCCGGTGCTGTCCGTCGCCGCGGCTCGCCTCGATGAAATGACGCTGCTGGCGACGGGAGCCGCGGTCTGTTGCATCGCTGCGCTCGCCGTGACAACACTTCTCCGCATCGGTGGTGATTCAGTCGCGAGGACCTATCGCGAGGTTCGACGCCATGCCCACCCGATGGTCATCGCCACCATTGCCGGTGGCGTGATGATCGTCGTGGCCGCTACGGCGCACCCGGCCATCGGCGATACCTGGCGATCGCCATTACTGGCAGCGGCCTCGGTCGTGGTGACCGGCATGCCTGCCGCGCTCATCCTGCCAAGCGCAATCGAGGCGCTTCTCCGCGACGCCCGCCGGCGGCGCGGTGCCGTCGCGAGGGCGTCGTCGCGACCTGCCGCCTGGTCGGAGGCTGGGTTGATTCCGCACCTTGCCGTGCGCAATCTCACTAAGGTTTATGCGAGCGGGTTTCGCGCGCTGCACCGCGTCAGCTTCGATCTCACACCCGGCGTGATCGGACTTCTCGGACCGAACGGCGCCGGCAAAACCACGCTGCTCCGCCTACTCACCGGTCTGCTGCAGCCCGCGCGCGGCGCGATCGAGTATTGCGGCGTTCCGGTGCGGCCGGAGAATCTCGCGGAGTTTCGCCGGTCGATCGGATTCCTTCCCCAGGAGTTCAACGCCTACGCCGGCTTAACCGCAGTGCAGTTCCTTGACTTCTGGGCTTTGGAGCGCGGCATGGACAACCCGCGCCAACGAAACGCGCAGATCGAAGAGCTTCTGGCCACCGTCGGGCTCGAGGAGCACGCCGGCCGGCGTGTCCGCGATTTTTCAGGCGGCATGCGTCAACGCATCGGCATCGCCCGCGCCCTTCTCGGCAATCCGCCGCTGCTCATCGTCGACGAGCCGACCACGGGACTGGACATCGACGCACGCCGCCGATTCCGCGACTTGTTGATCGCGCTGGCCCGAAACCGAATCGTCATCCTCTCCAGTCACATCGCTAGCGACGTCGAGACCACGGCCATGCGTCTCCTTCTCCTGTCGCGTGGGGAGCTGCGATGGCAAGGCTCAGTCGAAGGGCTGCTCGCCCGCGCCCGCGGACGTGTTTTCGAGGCCGTCGTTTCCGAGGCCGAGCTGCGCACGCTCGCGCAGCAGTACCGCATCACGACCCGTGTCCGCGTGGCGGACGGAATCCGTATTCGCGGCGTCGCCGCCGCCGAGGGCCAACCACTCCCCGGCCCCGAAGCGAAGCCGACGCTCGAAGAGGCCTATCTCAGCGAAGTGTCGACAGGCGCGATCCGGCGCGGAAGCTTCGCGTTTTTGTTTGCACGCTAGCTTTAAAACTTATGACTAAAAGAAAACGCCGCCGAAATCGGCGGCGTCTGTTGTTGAATCTTCGTTTGATGCTTTAACCCACCCTGCGCTTCCGCTGCTGCGGTGTAGGCGTCTGCTGGCGCGGCGGGTTGTCGGTACGCGTGCGTGCCACCGGGCCGGAGAGATCGTGCGTGCGGCCGGTAAACCTGTTCCAGGCGATGGCCACCGCCGGGACGATCGTGACCGTCGAGTACGTTCCGGCCAGAACACCGATGAGGAGGATCCAGGCGAACTCGTGGATCACCTTGCCGCCGAAGATCAGCAGTGCCACCAGGACGATGACCACCGAGCCGGAGGTCAGGATCGTCCGCGACAATGTCTGGTTCATAGCCAGATTGAGCTGTTCTTCCAGCGTCATGCGCGTCTTCAGCTTCCGCTTGTTCTCGCGGACGCGGTCGTACATGACCACCGTGTCGTTGATCGAGAAACCGACGATGAGCAGCAGCGCCGCGACGATGTTCAGCGAGAACTCGCCGTTGATCATCATCAGGAAGGCCAGAGACATCATCACGTCGTGGATGATGCAGACGATGGCGGACGCGCCGAACATCAGATCGAAGCGAAGCCAGAGGTAGAGCCCCATGGCCAGCGTCGAGAGGACGACGGCCCATATGGCCTTCTGCTGGAGGTCATGGCCGACCTGCGGTCCGACCGTTTCCTGATCGAGCACGTTGAAGGCGCCGAGGAACGTCTTGTCGTTCAGCACGCCGGCGATTCTCGTCGTCACGCCGGGAGCCGAAGTGACCTGCCCCATGCTCGTGAAGATGCCCACTTCCGAGCGCTTGTTGATGATGTTCTGGGCGACGTCCTGGTAGTAGGGCTTGGCCGTGGGAACCGTTCCCTTGCCCTCCGGATCGATCGAGTAGAGAAGCTCAGCCAGGCGATCGCGGCCATTGAAGTTCAGATCGAGCTTGGTGGCCGCCTGGGGGTTCAGATCGGTGTTCAACTTCGCCACGACCAGACCGGCGTAGTCGACTTCCTTCTTCAGCTCCGGAAGACGGATCAACACCTCACGATCCTCTGCCTTGCTGTACTGCTGGATCGAGGCGTCGGCGAAGTCGGCACGAAGGCGGTCCATCGGAACCGTTTCGCGGAACCTCAGGGTCACTGTGGCGCCGCCGGCGAAGTCGATTCCCCAGTTGACGCCGTGCTTCAGGAACATTGCCAGTCCGAGGAGCATGAAGAGAACGGAGAACGACGACGGCGTAAAAACGCCAGCGTACGAAGTCGAACTTGGAATTGACGAATATCTGCATGGGTATCTCTCCTCGCCTTTCCTAGATGCTGATCTCGGTCGGGCGATTCTGCGCTTTGTACATGACGTCGAAGATCACGCGCGAGACGAAGAACGCCGTGAAGACCGACGCGAACAGACCGATGAGCAGCGTAACGGCGAATCCCTTGATCGGCCCTGTTCCGAACTGGAAGAGGAAGAGCGCCGAGATGATCGTCGTCATATGCGTGTCGATGATGGTGCCGAAGGCGCGGGAGAAGCCGTTCTCGATGGCCGCGCGAACCACCTTGCCGTCGCGCAGCTCCTCGCGGATGCGCTCGAAGACGAGGACGTTCGAGTCGATGGCCATACCCAGCGTCAGGATGATGCCGGCGATTCCGGGCAATGTCAGCGTGGCGTGGAAGATGGCCATCATGCCGAGCAGGATGACCAGGTTCAGCAGCAGCGCCAGCACCGCGTTGATGCCTGCGCCTTTGTAGTAGATCAGCACGGCCAGGATCAGGGCGATGAAGCCGACCAGTCGAGGCCAGGACTCCCTGACGGATCGAATCGCGTCCGAGCGAAGGCCCGACGGTGCGCTCCTCGAGCGTCGTCAGCGATGCCGGCAGCGAGCCGCTGCGCAGAACGAGCGAGAGGTCGGCCGCCGTTTGCGACGTGAAGTTGCTGCTTTCGATGAGGCCGGACTCGTTGATCTGGCTGTTGATGACCGGAGCGGAGACGACCTTGTTGTCGAGAACGATGGCCAGGCGGCGTTTGATGTTCGCGCCCGTCAGGTCGCCGAACTTGCGCGCTCCGTCCGGGGTGAGCGTGAAGCCGACGGTCGGCTGGCCGAGCTGCCCCTTCTGCACGCGGGCGTTTTTCAGGTCGGTGCCGGTGACCGGAACCGTCTTGCGGACGGCGTAATACTCGACGCCCGCCGCGCGGCCGAGCGCGTCTTCACGCGTGCCGGGCAGGATGTCGACCTCGGTCTTCATGTTCGGCGCGACGCTGTTGAGCGTCGCCGTCGGATCCGAGGCCGGCTCGCCTTCGACCAGGCGGAACTGAAGCTGCGCCGTCGTCTTGATGATGTCCTTCACGCGCGCCGGATCGTCGACCCCGGGCAGCTGGATGACGATGCGGTTGTTGCTCTCCGGCGCGATGTACGGCTCGGTCACGCCGAGGGCGTTGACGCGATTGTCGATCGTCTCCACCGTATGCGTGATCGTGTCGCGCTCGATGGCCGTCAGCGAGGCGGTCTTCATCTTGAACTGCATCGCCCCTTCGGGCGTGCGGCTCACGTCGAACGACGGGATGTAGTCCTTGGCGATCGTCTCGTACCCGCTGGTAGGCGTATCGGCGGGAAGGACGGCGATGAAGGTCGTGTCGTTCACGCGCTTCGTCGTCGGGATCGGAAGGTTGCCCTTTTTCGCCTGTGCCTTGAGCATTTCCGACGCCTGATCGGTCTCCAGGCGTACGGCATCGCCGACGTTCACGCGCATGACCAGATGCGTACCGCCCTTCAGGTCGAGGCCGCGGCGGATCGGCTCGGGGTTGTCTTTGCTCGGTACGATCGCCCAGGCAAAGCCCACCAGGACGACCAGGATCAGGATGACTTTCCACAACAGACCTCTAGTCAAGTTTCCTCCAGGAAAAAGGGAAGCGGTTACTCCGCCGCATCGCCCGTGATGATTCCGGTGACCGCAGAACGTGTAACCTTGACCTTCACATTCTCGGCGATCTTCAGGTAGACAACTTCGGCCTCAACACCCTGCACCGTCCCGTAAATCCCGCCCGAGGTCAGGACGCGGTCGCCCTTTTTGAGCGTACTGAGCATTTCGGCCGTTTTTCGCCGCTGTTTGTTCGCCGGGGCGATGACCAGGAAGTAGAAAACGAGAAAGATCGCCGCGATCGGCAGGATGTTGATGAGAAAGGCGGCGGTGCCGCCGGAGGGTGTCTGGAGAAGCAGAGCAATCGCTGTCATATCGTCTTTTCTGTCTGATTCGTTGATCGGGGGCTCTTTGTCGTCAGGCGTCAACTTCGCCGCTCACGACCCGCGAGAGGAACGCATCGCGAAAAGCCTGCAAAGAGTTGGACGCGATAGATTGCCGAATACCCCTCATCAAGTCAAGGTAAAACGAGACGTTGTGGATGGTGTTGTAAACCATCGCCGCGATTTCGCCGGTGACGTAGAGGTGTCGAAGGTAGGCCCGCGACACCGTACGGCAGGTAACGCAGGAGCATGAGGGATCGAGCGGCCGCGGGTCATCGGCAAAGCGCGCGTTCTTGATCGCCACCTTGCCGAAGCTGGTGAAGAGCGAGCCGTTCCGGGCGTTTCGCGTCGGCATCACGCAGTCGAACATGTCGATTCCCGCGGCCACGCCGTCGAGCAGATCCTCCGGGGTTCCCACGCCCATCAGATAGCGCGGCTTGTCCGCCGGCAGCAGCGGGGCGGTGAATCGCATCACATCGAGCATTTCCTCTTTCGGCTCACCGACCGAGACGCCGCCGATGGCAACGCCGTCGAAGCCGATGCCCCCGATCTCCTCGGCGCTGCGCTTGCGCAGATCGTGATGGATGCCTCCCTGCACGATGCCGAAGAGCGCCGATGCCCCTGTTCGCGCCGCAAGCGAACGCCGCGCCCAGCGGTGGGTCAGCTCCATCGACCGCTCCACCTCGGCGTGCGCGATCCCGTAGGCCGGGCATTCGTCGAAGGCCATGGCGATGTCGACGCCCATCCGCTGCTGAATGTCGATCGACGTCTCCGGCGAGAGAAAATGCGCCGACCCGTCGATATGGCTACGGAACTCGACCCCCTCCTCCCGCACCTTGCGGATCGACGCCAGCGAGAAGACCTGAAAGCCGCCCGAGTCCGAAAGCACCGCACGGTCCCAGTTCATGAAGCGATGGACGCCCCCCATGCGCTCCAGCAGGTCGACGCCCGGCCGAAGCATGAGGTGGTAGGTGTTATTGAGGATGATCTCCGGCCCGAGTTGCCGCAACTGCTCCGTCGTCAGCGCCTTCACCGACGCCAGAGTCCCGACCGGCATGAACACGGGTGTCTGGATCGTTCCATGCGCCGTCACGATCTCGCCACGCCGCGCGGAGCCATCGGTGCCGAGAAGGTTGAATGTCAGACGGTTCATAGGCGCTGCGCGGGTTGTCGGTTATCGGTTGTCGGTTCTCGGTTGATGTTGAGCTGGTCGCGCAGGGGGCACCTGCTTGGCGAACGCGCGCGAAGGCGCAACCAACCGACAACTGATAACCGATAACGCGCGCAGCGCAGTCTATTGCAGCTTCATCTGCTCGACGCGCACGCTGCTCGGCAGCGTCAGGACGAAACGGCTTTGTTCCACCGGCGCGTTGACCTTCAGGTTCAGGAACTCGTAGCGGGTCTTGTCGCCGTCGCCCTCGGTGTACTCGAACTGCGTCGTCAGGTAGGTCTTCCTGTCGATGAAGATCTTGATGTGGCGGACCCGCTTGGCGACGGTCTTGTTCTTGGGGTCGAGGTCGAGAACGTAGTACGGCTTGTCGGACGTATTCGTGAAGGTGAAGTTGAACCAGGCGCCGAGCTCGTCGATCGCCTCGCTCGCTCCCATGTACTTGAAGATACGGTCCTGGTAGCGCTTCACCTCGATCCGCTCCGCTTTGTTGAGGTCGGGGTAGTACGTGGTCAGCATGCCGTTGGCGATCAGCATCGTGACCCGCTTCGGCGCGTCGTAGGACCAGAGAACGTTGTTCGGCTTCGAATAGACGAAACGGCCGGTGGAGACCTCCGGCTTGGCCAGAAGCGCCAGCGTTTTCTCCTGGCGGAAGTCCGCCTGAATCGTGGTCATTTGGGCCTGAGCAAGCTGGACCTTCTTGATCACTTCATCCAGTGAGTCCGGATTGGTCTTGGCGGCGGCCGGAACCGATAACGCCGCCGCACACAGCGACAGCGCGAGAAACTTCCTGATCAACATGGGCTGACCCAACGCCCCACCTGAAAATCGTATTTCACGGGGAGCGAGTTATACTCAGTAAAACTGAGGTTATTGATGAAAAAGAACTTGCTGGCTTTTGCAGTCATGCTGCTCGTCATCACCGCCCCATCTGCTGCGGCTGCCATCCAGTACGAATTCCGGCAGACGACCTCTTCCGACCTCGAATCGATCCCCGCAACTGATTGCGTCGGTCGTGCCATCATCGACGGCGACCGCTCCCGGGTCGATTTCATCTCCGGTAATGAGTACCCCGCCGGAACCTACATCATCGCCACCAACGGATCGCGGTCGATGACCTTTATCGACCCGAGCCGGAAATCGTTCGTGGAAGTGAACGCCGCCAGCGTGGCCACATCCATCGGCGCCCGGAAGATCACCGTGGCCAACAAAAAGATCGACGTCACCAAGATGCCGGATCAGACCACCGTGGCCGGCATTCCGACCGAGCACTACCGGATGATCATGAGCTACGACATCACGGTCGCCTTCGGCAACCTGCCCCTGACCCAGACGGTGAAGACGACCATCGACAAGTGGACCACGAACGCCTTCGGCGACATCGGCGACACGTTCCTGGCAAGCGGCGCGCTGCACACCGGCAATCCCGACCTGGACGACCTGATCTCTGCCGAGAACACGAACATAAAAGGCTTTGCCCTCAGACAGATCGTCAACGTCACCACGATCAACAACCGCGCCCCGGTGAACGGCGAGACCCAGTTGAAGGTGAGCCGTACCGTCACGCAGACCAGAGAGCTGCTGGTGACGTCGATCCAACCGGTCGCCCAGATCGGCCTGGCGACATTCATCGTTCCGCTGACCTTCCACAAGGCCGGTCCTGTTCACGATGACACGCAGAAAGCACCGATGCAGGTGCTTTCGATGGAGCCCTCGGGGGAGAAGCAGTAGGTCGGTGGTCAGTGGGTGAATCAGTAGATTAGTGGATTAGCGGATCAGGAAAACCGGGGTCCAACCAACCCTGATCTACTAACCTACTAATCCACTAATTGACCGGTTCACATCCACTAATCTTGGAACTACGCGGCAGGGAGGGTGGGGCACATGGTACGATCGCGTCGATTCGTCCCCGGTACCGGTTCCAGATCGATGAAACGACAGTTCGCAATCGGTGAGTCTCTGCGACGTCTCGCCCGCCAGCCTCGAGCGTATGTGGCCGTAGTCCTGCCGCTGGCGATTCCCTTCATTCTCGCCTCCGTCAGCAACAACGACGCTCTCACCCAGCCAACCATGGCCGTCTCCAGCGCCGCCATGATCGTCCCTCCGCAGATTCGCTACGACGCCCTGGCCGCGCCGACGTCGGCCACGCTTCCGGAACACTCCGTGGTGCTGACGCTGGAAGACGGCGATACGCTCGATTCCGTCTTCCTCGCCGGCGGCCTTGGCCGCTCCGATGCGGCCATCCTCAACAATGAATTCGGCAAGACCGTCGATCTCCGCCGCCTCCGCCCCGGCCACCTTCTCCGCTTCCACTACGACACCCGAGGCACGGTCGACAGCGTCGAAATGAAAGTGACCGGATGGGGAGAGATCGACGCTGTCCGCGGCGATACCGGCTTCGCCATTACCCCCTACCAGGCGCATCAGACGGAGATCGAAACCGCCGTCTCCGCCCAGATTGACTCCTCGCTCTACGAGGCTCTGCGCAATGCCGGCGAAGGGCCGCAGCTCGTGCAGGAGCTCGTCGACGTCTTCCAATGGGACATCGACTTTTTTGCGCTGCAGAAGGGCGACTCTTTCAGCCTGGTGACGAAGAAGAAGTTCGCCGGAGCCGATCTCGTCGGGTACGGCCCGATCGTAGCGGCGCGCTTCGTTCACGGTGGCCAGACGTATGAGGCCTTCCGTTGCGAGACGCCCGACGGCCGCGCCGGCTACTACGCCCGCAACGGGAGCCCGCTTCGCAAACAGTTCCTGCGCGCACCGCTGCAGTTCAGCCGGATCACATCAGGATTCTCGAAGAGCCGCTATCACCCTCTCCTTCACTACTTCCGGCCGCATCACGGAGTTGATTACGGCGCGCCGGTGGGTACGCCTGTGATGACGACGGCAGACGGCGTGGTCATGGCCGCGACCTACAACCATGGCGAAGGCAACTACGTGCGCATCCGCCACGATTCCCGCATCGAAACGTCGTATCTGCATCTCTCCCGCTTCGCCAAGGGGATCAAGCCCGGAAAGAGCGTCACGCAGGGCGAGGTGATCGGCTACGTCGGGATGACCGGTCTGGCCACCGGACCGCACCTCGACTACCGCATCTCCGACAACGGCACATGGCTCGATCCGCTCAAGCTCAGGTCGATCACGCCCGACCCGCTTCGCGGCGACTCGCTGGCGTCCTTTCGCAGCAGCGTCGCGGCCTTCACTCCCAAACTGGCCACGCCGGCCCAGCAACTCGCCGCCTTCGCCACAAAACGGCGGGCACTTTTCTAGGCCGGCACGGCCGGCGGCGCTGGTTGCGCAAGGCTAGGAGCCTGCGCCGTAGAACGTTTTTGCGCCACTGCTGGCGGAGCCTTGGGCAACCAACGCTGCCGGCCGTGCCGGCCTCGGCCACCCTCTCCGATCGATCGTTCTGCCGCGCAGACTCCTAGCTGTCATATCCTTGCCATTCGGACGCAGCCCAGCCCATCATGAAAAAGGTCATTGTCCGCGCGCCGGTGCGCGCCGATCTCGCTGGCGGTACTCTCGACCTCTGGCCCCTCTACCTCTTCCATCCAGGCTCGCGCACCATCAACGTTGCCATCTCGTATCACGCGGAGTCGGAAGTCGCCGAGATCGGCACGGACGCCATCGAGATCCATCTCGACGTTAATCTCATTGGTCAGCAATACGAACAAACCTATGCCTCGCTGCACGAGCTGGCCGCCGATCCGAAAGCGGCGTTGATTCATCGCGCCCTCGAACATTTCCGCCTCACCGGCATCCGCATCACCACCCGTACCGACGCCCCCCGCGGCTCGGGCCTCGGCGGCTCCTCCGCGCTGACGATCACGCTCGTCCGCGCCCTCTCCGAGGTCGCCGGTGCGCCGGTCGAGGGCGAGGACCTCATCGCGCTCGTCCGCGACCTGGAGACGCGCCTCATCCGCGTCCCCGCCGGGATCCAGGATTACTACCCACCCGTCTACGGCGGGCTCATGGCCATCCACCTCAATCCGGGGCTGGTGGTCCGCCATCAGATTGCGCTTCCGGTCGACCGCCTCGCCGAGCACATGCTGCTGCACTACACCGGCGTGGCCCATTTTTCAGGTACGAACAACTGGGACATTTACAAACGCCAGATCGACGGCAAGAAGAAGGTCCACAACGGGCTCGCCAAGATTGCCGAAAGCGCCATCGAGATGGAGAAGGCGTTGGAGAGCGGCGACCTCGAAGCGGCCGGTGTGGCCCTGAATCACGAGTGGCAGAACCGCAAGGCGCTCATCGACGGCATCTCCACGCCCGAGATCGAAGCGGCAATCGGGGCGGCGACCGGCGCCGGTGCGTGGGCCGGAAAGGTCTGCGGCGCCGGTGGTGGCGGGTGCATCGTCTTCCTCCTGCCGCCCGAGCGCCGCGAGGCCGTCCGCGCCGCACTGGCCAATGTTCCGGGCCAGGTCATCGATGCCCATCCGGTTGCGCATGGGTTGACTGTCGAGCGGAGCGACGACGCGCCGACGGTACGGCGCGCGCGCTTCACGATGCGCAGCTCGCCATCGCTCGAGCAGCTCTACGTCTTCGGCGGACGAGGCGCGTACCGGCCGCACCTGCTCGCCGAGGCCATCATCACGCAGAACGAGCCGCGAAGCGGTGTTCACCTCGACACTGTCAAGAGCTTCGTTGCCCCCATGCGCGCGGGCGACGGCTCGGTTCAGTGGAGCGATGCCAGGGCCATTGATCCCGAGAAGCTCGACATCCGCGCCGTCCCCGATCCGAACCACGACGTCGACGATGCCCTGAAGCCGGAGATGCTGATGCAGGGCGCCCTGCAGTCCGAGGATGCTTTCCGGCAGTACGTGGCCGGGACGGCGAAACTGACCGTCTTCCACAACCCCGAATTCGCGATGTACTCGCAGCTCGGCGAGTCGCGCCGCGACTTCCTCACCCGCTGCAACGAAGAAGCAAAACGCCGCATCGGCGACGAGCAGGAGCGCCTGGAGGGCACCTTCCGCCGCCGCATCGACCAGGTGAAGGAGCTCTCCGAGCGCGACCAGCGCGAGCGCGACGCCAGCGACGAAGGCCCTTCCAGCGAGCGCGGCCCGGACGTGAACGTGGCCTGGGGCCAGACCATCTACAACATCACCAGCGGCAAGCCCGCCTCCCTCACCGAAGCCCCCCACTCCCTGCGCGAGGACGACTACCTGACCAAGATCCGCCAGATCCAGCGCTCCTGGGAACGGGAGCTGGAAGTCATCCGCGACGAGATGCAGTCCAAAGCCCGCGAGATCGAAGAAATCGTGATCACCCCGACTACGAAGAACATCGAGATCACCAAGTACCTGATCCTCTGGGCCGCCGGGTTGTAGCCTCGGAATACCCCCTCGGCCACCGTGTTAGGATGCACCCGAGTCGGGCAGTAGCGCAGCCTGGTAGCGTACCTGAATGGGGTTCAGGTGGTCGGGGGTTCAAATCCCCCCTGCCCGACCAACTCGAACCCATTTCCGCAAAACAACTTAGCCGCATCGCCCTTTAACCCCGTTTCAGCCGTTTCGTCCCAAGTGTCTAATCGCGCGTCTAATCGGCGCCGCGAAGAGACCGTTTCGCGCCGTTTGGAAGCGCACTCACTTCGGGATGAGGTCCTTGCATTCGCAGCGACGCATGGACCTGAAGAACCTCATCTCCCGCATCGAACTCGCCGCGTCACTCGGCGTCGAGCCGCAGACGATCGCCAAGTGGCAGCGGCTCGGCCTCTTCCCGGAGCCGAAGCAGTGCCTCTCGGATCGGCTCATCCTCTACGACCGGGAGGAAGTGCTTCGCGCGATCGAGCGACGCAAAGCGACGCGTCGCCGACGCATCGTTCCCGTCCGCCGCGGAGATTGAAGCCCGTGCGCAACCGGCGCGACCGGCTCGTCGGCTTTACCTACGACGAGACGACAGGCATCGCCCGCTTCTCGATGTACGTGCCTGGCACGGCTGGCCGGGACCGCAAGCGCGCCACCGTGCAGGCCGACTCCTACGAGGATGCGGTGCGCCTCTGGTCCGCGTTTCGGAGCCGCGCCGCGGAAGGGCTCACCCGGCCATCGCCGGAGGCGCCCACGTTGCGCGACTTCATCACCGACTTCTTTCCTTCGATCGAAGCTAACGTCGCCGCAAAGACCGCTCGCGACTACCGCTACGCGATTGATAGGCATCTGTTGCCGCAACTCGGCGCGCTTCGCCTGACCGATATCAGCTCCGGCGTCCTGAACCAGCTCAGCGCCCGGCTCAAGGCTAGGGGTTACGCGGGGGCGACCGTGAACAACTACGTGAACGTCGCCGCTCTCCTTTTGGGATACGCCGTCGAATTCGACGTGATCGAAGAGCTTCCGCTCAAGAAGAAGGTCAGACGGCAGAAGGCGAACGAGCCGTGCCTCGAACTGAGCGTTGACGAGCGGGCACGCTTCCTTGCCGCGTTTGATGATCGGGAAGGGTTCAGCCGATACCTTGCCGACGCGATGCCCAAGGCGACGCCGGCACTTGCAAAAGATGTCCGCCGCCTCGGCGCCCGACGGGCCTTCGGCGCCGGAATGCGCAACGACAGCGATGCGGCCCGAGATTACTTCAGCCGCTTCCAGCGCTCCAAGGATCTTTTCCTGGTCGCCCTTGAGACCGGGATACGGTCGGGCGATCTCCGGCACATGCTCCGGCGACACATCGATTTCGCCGAGGGCTGGATTCGCTTCGTCCAGCAGAAGACCGGTCGCGAGGTTGTGATCCCGATCTCGCGGGAGTGTCGGCTTGCGCTCGAACGTGCGCTTGCAGATCGGGAGGCAGGCCCGGACGAGCCGGTGTTTGTCACCGAGAACGGCGTTCCTTACAGCGTCTCCACGATGCAGCGCCACTTCAAGGTCGCGAAGCGAATTGCCGGGATCAACAGAAGACTGCGCGTGCACGACCTTCGCCACTCATTCGCGAGTGGTCTGGCCACGGCAGGATTACCGTTGCGCTTCATCGGCAAGGTCATGGGTCACACGAACTCCGCGACCACCGAACGGTATGCCCGGCCCGATCCGATCGTGCTTGAGCGGGTTCGCGAAGCGTTGAATCGCGATCGCTGACCAGAGGCAGCGTGGCCGCGCCGACTCGCGCGGCCACGCTGCTGTCGCTCACGTCAATTTCCTAAGCACTACGCGCCAGGTCATGAATTCGACTGTATCGAACCGCAGCTCGCTGGTGTGCGATGCCGCTTGATCGTCAAGCCTTCGGCAGATCATTCCCGGCACGCGTTTCTTGGACGTGTGCCGATAGAACGTGCCGGCCCTCATCATCGCCAGCGCACGAGCCTCGTCGCTCATCAGCTCATCTTTTGCCGGCCGCCAGGCTCCGTCGTCAATGCGGCCCGGAATGACAATCAGCTCAAGCTCGTCCCATAACGGCTTTGATCTCGGTTCCGGCGCGAACTTCGTCGCATACATCGGGGGATCGAAGTAGGGCAGACCGCGCATCGGTCCGAGCGTGTGTCGGAGGATGCCCGAACGACGCCGTGGCCGCAACCGTTTCGCGCCCCGAAGCTCTGACACGATCCGGTCGCTTTCCTCAATCCACCTGCGAAGCGAGGGCAGTTCCGCCGTGATTCGGTAGCTCTCGATTCGTACGTTGGCGCGCGCGCGCCGATTCTCATGATCGAGCCGCATCAGCGCCGCCATGGCCCGATCTTCCGCCAGAGAGAAATGCTGCGCTGTGAAGCGACCTTCACTCATGGTCGCCTCCCGCGGCGAAGAGCCCGCAGCGGATCGGGAATGAGATCGTCTCGCCGTTCGGACCGCTCAGTTCGAACCGCACAATCGGGCCGCCTGGCTCGCGCCCGAAGCACTCGATTGTGGTCGGCCCTACGACGCGGAGTTGCTGATTGCCGCCGCTTGCATCATCCGCTGGGGGATGACGACCCTTGCGCCCTGCCTCTTCCTCACACCCGCGATTGCTATGCCCAGCAAGGTCTGGGCGGCCTTGTGATGCTTCCTTCGGCGAGCGGTCCAGGTCGCTCTTGACACGGCCGCTCAATATGTTACAATAACTATAGAACTTCCGTAACTGCTTTCCTCGACGGCGGCTGTCGCCGCTGGTCCGCGAGTTTCTCATGCGAGTTTCCTCGTGGATCAGCGTCCGGCAGATGCTGGGCGGGGGCCGGTCGGTCTGATTCACTGGCCGGTCCCACTACCCCTCACCACAGCGCTTAGGCCGCTGATCCATCAAAGGCCCCGTTACCGGTGGCCTTTTTGTTATTTGTTTTCGGTCGGTCGAAGAGGTTCGCCTAGGTCGTACCGCCGCTTCCGCCGTCGCACTTCGTCTCCGAGGAGCCTCGTCAGGTCCTCGTTGCCGCGAAGATGCGGTCATTCGTGATGCGCCGCATTGCCACGAAGGCGACAAACGACTGACATGCCGAGCAAATGTGAGCTAAGCTTTTTCACCCGTGATGTTTACGAGCGATCAGCTGGCGGTTGCAATCGAGGAGGTTTCTGAGCAATTCTTCGTCATTAATAACGAGAAGCTCATTTCCAACCGCGTCCTGCGGCGGCTTTTCGACCAACTCATCAAAGACGTCCGCGGGACACGGCCATTCGGCACCACATCGTCCGCGCTCGCTAAGCTCGCAGCTGACTTCGACACCCTGACTGCGTCGATGGGGCATATCCCGGAAAGGCTTGCGAAGAGACTCTCGGGTAATCCCGTTCGCACGGCGATCGATGGCACCGTGATCGAGCTTGAGTTTTACGGGCCTGACGCGAAACACCGCCGCTTCTCTGGAACTGACGCCAATGACAAGAGGCTGTATCTGGAATTCGACTACCAGGTAGTGACGACTGACGTTCCGAAAAACGAAGCTGCACCGCTACCGCACGAACTCCGCCGTACTCCGGATACTTTTGTCGGACGGGATGACGTTCTCGCCGACGCGCTGAACGCCATCGCAAACGGTGCGACGATGCTCGCCCTCCAGGGAATGCCGGGCGTAGGAAAGACCACGCTAGCGTTGGCCTTGGGCGAGCGACTCTCGGCCGCCTATCCCTCACAGGTCTTTCTCGATCTTCGCGGCAACACAGCTACCCCACTCGCTCCCATCGACGTCATGCGCCACGTCATTCAGGCCCATCGCCCCGATAAGGCTTTGCCGACCACTCCCACGGAGATTGCCGGGGTTTACTACTCCGTCCTGAACGACCAACGTGCGCTCCTCGTTCTTGACAATGCCGAATCTGCGTCGCAGCTTCTACCGCTCATCCCGCCGAAAACCTGTTTTCTCCTCGCCACATCTCGACAGCACTTCGCCCTCCCCGGCCTCGCTGTCACAGAGCTCCTTCCGCTCGCCGAGGCAGACGCGCGCCAGCTTCTCGTCAACATCGCGCCGCGATGCGCCGTGGAAGCGGCTCGACTTGCGAAGCTTTGCGGTTTTCTTCCGATTGCACTGTGCGCAGTCGGCAGCGCCCTCGCGGAGACCATCGACCTTCAGCCAACGGAGTTCGCGGATCGGCTCGAACGCACCCGCGCTCGCCTGCAACTTACCGACCCGGGCTCAAACATCAGTTTTGAAGCCTCAATCTCGCTGAGCTGCAAAATCCTCTCGCGCGCCGGCCGCCGGTCGTTTGAAGCACTCGGGATTCTTCGTGGCTCGTTCGATCTCGATGCTGCGGCCGCCATATGGAATATCAAGCCCGACGACGGTCGCGACCTACTCGGATACCTTGTCAGACATTCTCTCGTTACGTATGACGAATCCACTGAGCGGTACTCTCTGCATGATCTGATCTCAACCTTCGCCGAGAATCGCGTTCCGTCCTGGCGGCGGCGTGTGTTGCGCCGCCGCCACGCGATTCACTTTCTAAAAATTGCCAGTCACGCCGGTTGGCTCTATGACGATGGCTATTTCCGCGTAACTAGTGGCGCTCGAGTCTTGCAGCGCGCTTGGACGAACATTGAACCCGCGTTCGAGCACGCGAAGAACCACATGCGTTCTCTTTACGCCGAAACTTTATGGAACTGCAGTGACTATCTCGCGGCGACGAGACCGCCCGCCGAGTGGTTGCAACTGCTTCGCTCAGCACTGTCCCCCCGTCTATTCCTACGAAAGAAGACTCGTGTGCTTTACGGCAGACTCTTGACCGAGATCGCTCACGTTTACATCGAACTCGGCGAGCCACAGACAGCGCGCGAGTGGGCCTATCGTGCCATCGTTATAGCTTTTCTAACTAATGACGATGGGGTCGAAACCGCTGCACGGACCGAGCTTCTTTACGTCGCCTATGAACTCAACGAGTTTGACCGCGAAGTGCAGCGCGCTGTTGCCAAACTCGACGAAGCGCGTGCCACCGACCGACCGTGGTTCATTGCAAGCGCTCTGGAGACTCTTATCAGCCGTCTGCTCATCGCACGGCGATACCGAGATGCCATTCCATACCTTACGGAACGACTCGCGATAATCCGCACCGGAAAACGTACTTTACCGGTACTCGACCTCTTGGAGACCCTCGCCGAGGCGCACTATAGGTCGGGCGAGTTTGAGGCCGCCGCGGCGGTGGCCCGTGAAATGATTGAATTCAATCGGTCGCAGCGATGGTGGTTTTACGACAGCTGGGCACACGCGTATCTCGGCTTGGCCAGTGCCGAACTGGGTGATGAACAGCGCGCCGCGGTTTCGTACGAGCGAAGACTTGCCGGCATTTGCGGCCTTGCCTTATCCCCCAAGCGGCTCGAAGAGTTGGCCGAGGAAGCGATGCAGTGGTCTAACCTTTCCTATCCCGATCGCGGATATGAACTCGCCGCCATCGCATTGGAGGGCTGCCGTGAACAAGGTTTTCTGCGCGGAGAAGCACTCGCATTACTCGCGCTTTCTTTAGCCGCGAGAATCGCCCACGAACCGGACGAGGCTTATCGCTATTGCGTCGAGGCGGCAGCCATCGCTGAGGCAATCGACCACAAGACTCTACAAGGAATGGCAAGCTGGGCTCTAGGCTTCTTCAGCGACGATGCCGGTGATCCCGAAGCCGCAGAACAGTATGGAAAGACGGCCTTGAGGCTCTTGGAGAACGTGCGCGGTATCGATATGGATTTGGTCACAAAAGGGTTAGTACGCCGCCACTAGTCTGCCGTCTCCCAGTCGCCGGACCAAGACCGAGCCGACGGATACGCTCAGGTCCGAGGAAGAACATCAGGGCGTTCGCCGATTTCCTAGTTCTTCGGTTTGCCGTTCGCGTCGAAGCTGTGGGCCGCGATGGGGGCAACCATGTGGAGCATTCGCACGTTGTCCTGCTGGTCCGCGATGCCCGTCGGCTGACCCTCGTACATCGAGTGTAAGCCGGAGTACAACTCCACCGCATCAATGGCGTGACCGCAATCGGCATAGGCCAACGCGCCGAACGCGCCCAGATCGCACCGCAACCAGTCGTAGGCGAAGGGATACGGGTCCGTACCATTCACCAGCACGGGTACTGCGTGCGCGTGATCGTGACGACCGCCGAGGAAATGCCCCAACTCGTGGATAAAGATGTTGATGTCCACCTCGCCCACGTCGTCGGTGTAGCCTCCAGCGACGATCACATTGCCGTCCGGGAAGAACGCAGCCGGGTCGGCCGAATTGACCATGGCCTCGAACGGGCCGCCGCGGACCAACAGGAACGTACCTGCCGTCTCGTTGGCCTGCCGGATGGCGGTCACCGGGCTGCCAGAAGACCTGGCCCAGGTGCTCGCGTTCTTGATGTCGGGCACGTGGACGTAGCCGATCCCTTTGTTGTAAGGGACGATGTCGCCTGCGCCGCTGTTCCACAGGGCCGCTCGTGCGCGGTCGAAGTAGTGTGCGACGCGCGCCTCCGCCTTCTCCTTGTTGTTGCCAATGTCGACGAGGAACGAATCCGCATCGATGGCGACAGAAAGAGGGATCGGGTAATAGGAACCCGGACGGACGGCACGGCCCTTGACCCAACTGGTCGTGACGGCGTTGGCCACTGCGTTCAGACCCGACTGCAGGGTGATCGCTTCGCGGACGACCTCGTCGAACGGGGCCTCGTAGGTCGAGTGGGTGACGACGTACTGGCCGTCGTCCTTCTTCGTGATGAAGTAGCTCTTCCCACTGATGCGGACATGTCCGAAAAAGTAGCGGCTCTCCTGCTCGCCCGGCTTCGGTTGGAACGTGGTGAAGACCGCCTGCTCGATCTCACCGGTGTCGTAGAAGTACGACACGCCGGCGGGCAAGGAGCTGGATCGATCGGAATCCGCCTTCACGAACGTGGCCGTGCGCGTAACGCCCTCGATCTCCACGTCGAACGCGGCGGAGCCAACGACCTCCTCGTGCATGCGCACGGGGACAAGGTAGTCGACTCCCGGCGGCAACACGCGGACCGCGGTCGTCGTCACACGCGACGACGGTTGTGCCACGGGCTCGAAGAGCCGGGGTCGTTGCGCGGCCACGTTCTGCGCTAACACGACCAGCGCGAGGCATTTCACCAGTAAACAAGCCACACGGCTGGACACCTTTGTGGGACGCGCTACAGTGAGGTTGACTGCTGCCACCTCACGAAAATGGGCAAAAGCGTGAAGATGGCTTCCCGCAACGACGAACGACCCCAAATGCGCCTCATCGAACCCTCGGCAAGCCGTCAGGTCGCCTACCTCACGAAAGTTGAGGTGGAGCGGATTTTCGAGGTAATTCCGGCGACGATCGCGCGCGATCGCCTGCTCTTCGACGTCATCTATCGCTACGGCCTGCGGCGGAAGGAAGCTGCAGCCATTCGCCGGGAGCACCTGAGAGACGGTCGCATCTGGATCACGCGCGAGAAGGGCGGGATTTCGGGGGAGTACCCGATCCACCCTGCCACGCGGCGGCTCCTGTGGACGTATCTCGGAGCACGCGGCGAGGACGGCCGCCCGCACTTGTTCGTCAGCCGGCAGAGCGGCAGCCAACCGATTTCACCTTCCACGATCTATGGACTCTTCCGGCGCTATGCCGATGCTGCAGACCTGCCCGTGGACCGCCGTCACCCGCACGTTCTTCGGCACTCGATCGCCGTCCATCTCATGAACGCGGGGTGGGACGCGGCCGACGTGCAGGACTGGCTTGGCCACCGGGATATCGCGTCGACGATGGTGTACGCCGCAGTCACGAATCGACGCCGCGAGCAGAAGTACGAGGAGGCGCTTCTCTCCGATGAGATCGCTGCAAATGACGCCAGCTGACGCTTTTGCCCAAAAACGTCAACTGGAGGTGGCGCTCGGCGACTCAGCCGGTTTTCACGTTCGCATCAAGGATGATTAGGCTCTCACGAAGGTGTGGACCAGCGTGGCCCCGCTCTTGCGCGTATACCCTGTCGCGGGCGGCGGCCGCGAGAAGGTCCCACTGCTGGACCGGAACCCGCCGCAGATGTCGCAGCGTACGCAACTCACGTAGTGACCAACCCGCTTGGCAACCAACATCGGCAAGAATCAAGTCCACCGGCACCTCAACCCCTCCGTACGCCGACGTCGACACCACGATCCAAAGCGAGGCGTTCCTTTCGGCTTCCGACCGAAGCGACTTCAGGACGGTCAACATGTCCTCAAAGTACGCGCAGAGCATCATCGGCAGCCGACGGTTCCACAGCCCCTCTGAACGTGCAGCGATCGCTGCATGCGCACTCGCGAAGTGAGGACCGAACTTCTCCTTGCTAGGGGCTAACCACTCGACCTGAACGTGCGACCGAATGGTTCGCAAGCGTAGCCGGCGCAATTCCTCCATGTCGCTCACAAACTCGCCTAAGAATAATTCTGGCCGGTACACATCAGTGTAGTCAAACGAGTTAAGATACGGCGGCGACATGACACACAGCCGGAACTTCCGGCCGCGGGAAACGCCGCTGAATCGAGAGTCCGCAACGCGGATGCTCGCAAGACCGGCATCTAAAGGTACGGCCTCCACATCTGTCAGCATGTCCTCGATTCGCGCCGCAAAGGCGTCCCTGAAATGCGCTGCCCGAAACTGCGATTCCTTCCAATCAGTGCGATAGCGCAAGCACTTCCCGTCTCTAACGGCATTGCATGCGTCCATGACCGCGCCGAGCAGCGCGAGACGAATCACACTTCTGGCGCGGGTAGGTACGAGCTGCGATTCGCCCCATGCCGCACTAAACGCACTAAGGACGGAATCATTAAACAGCCACTTGGTCGCGCCCTTCGTGCGCGTAAAAGTGGAGAAGCCTTGCAGATGCGAACGCCGTCCGTTCCGCGAAGCGCGAACGACATTCTCGGCGGCATTGGCCAGGAGCATCTTAGGTGGGGTTGTTAGTTTTGCCCGGGCGACGAATGCTAGGAACGGGTTAACTTCCGTTCCCCGAGCTGGACGGTGTTGCTGTGCTGCTGCAAGAGCGGTTGTGCCGCTGCCGCTGAACGGATCGACAATCAGATCATGATCGCCGCACCCGGTGTCTTTGATAGCGTGGTCAACGATTTCAGGCGAAAACGCCTCCTTGAAGAAATACCACCGGTGCCGTGGCAGTGTCGCTGCATCCAAGGCGCTAACGCTCGGTTGCTGCGTGGTGGGCGCGATCGTATCCAATATCTCGAAGCTCCTCTCGGCAAACGATTTCAGCCGAAGTAATCAGAGGACAGGTTCTGCGAACATACGAATAGGTGCCGTGAAATCATGCCGTATCTCGTGCAGCGGCGGAGTGAATTTGAGCTCGCGGTAGCGGTAGTACATGCCGTCTTCCTCACTGATAGACTGCGTTACTCCTTTCACATTGCGTCGCCGCCCGTCGATAATCACCAAGTAGCCGATCGTGATGTGCGACGGCGCGTGCTGCTTGTTGCGTTCGAGATAGGACGCAAGTTGTTTCGCGCCGGAGTTGGCGCGAGCCTGACTGTACGTCGTGATCTTTCCCGATGCAGAGACAGACTTGCCGAGCCACTTAACTTCGATAAGCGCAATGCGATTCGTCAGCATCCAGGTTACCTTCACGTCAACGGGGTGGCTTCGTCCCGTATTCTGTTCAGGCCTCACCTCTGCGTCCCCACCGAGCACATTTTCCAGGTATTGTGTCAAGGAGTCCTGCATGATGTTCTCAGGTTTCGCGTTGAAGAGTACGCGGTTGCCTTTGTCTCCGCCGAGCCACGCCCGCTGGAAGAATCGGCAGCGCGACGTGGCGATGCTCAATACGCCATATCGTTCGAGCGCGTCACGCAGGCGGCGGAACGTCGGCACCGAGAACGCGCTCGCGTGCACGTCCGAAATTGAGGGAACGATGCTCTGATCGCCATTCACGACGATGATGTCGCTCCCTGCCGCGTAAAGATAAACCACCGCTTCGCGCGACAGGACGCTGAGGTCGACGGATGAGGACGGCGAGAACATGTAGCCGTCGTCCAAGACTTCGATGGCTGCAGGGCTCCCGCTCGCGGCGTCCCAACTGCGCGGGAGAGCCTCGACGCTGAGGGCGCGAGCGTTCTCAATTGAGATGGTTTGCGCGATGCCGTCGATGCGCCGGAAGACAACGAGCGAGGACGGCAAGCAGTCAGGTTCCAAATAGGCGTAGATGCGACGTATCGCCGCTAGCAAGTGAAGGAGTGCGTGGACGCCTGCCGTACCGAAGGTCTGGCTGACGGAAGAGACGTATAGGCGCTGCGCGATCGCATCGATCCTCTCTGCGGTCGGGATCACACTTGCCCCTCGCTGGTGGATTCGCCCTCGCTGAGGCAGCTCAGCCAAATGACCGCAGGAACGAAAAGGTCTACTTCGGCGCGGCCGACATTGCGAGCCAGTGCGTCGAACTGCTGGTGCAGGAGGGGGATGAAGTCCTCCGTCATCAGCAGGCGCTCATGCTTGAGCTCAGCTGCTGTCGCGATTTCAGGATCGTTCGAAACGGCATGACGTATTCTGCCGAGAGGCAACGCGAGCACGCTTGCGCAGACTGCATCGAGCACTCTTCCTCGATCCGTGTATTGCGTCAGGGACCGAAGGAGCGACCAGCGCTGCCGCCCGCTCGTGGTCATGACAAGCGTTGGTGCATCCGCCGCATCGTCAAAGGCAAGTCCACCCGCTCCATACAGCTCATCAACGGCGGTGTCGAGTTCCCCGCTGTACGGGTAGCTGTGACTCGTTACGCCGAAGGCATATCCCCATTCGGCCACCGGTCGCTGGCGGTATAAGCTCATCAAACAACCTAGGTAGGCGAACATATGTACTTCCGCGCGCGACACCGAGCCCACGTGAGTGGTGACGGCATCCATGATTGCAAGGACATCGAAGTGGCTCTCGGGCTTCACGCGTGCGCCCCGCTATCTGAATCGCCGTAATCGAGTTCTCGCTCGATCTCCTTATACGCAGCAGTAAAGAGCGGCGCTTCGTGGAGCTGAACGTCAGTAAGCTCCGTCCATGAGGTCATGGGGAGCAGGGTCATGTGGCTTCTTCCGCACTGGCGCGCCAGCCGTTTAAGCAGTTGCGATGTGTTGACGTTCGCAGTCATCACAATCGATTGGCCGGCACGAACGAACTGCGCGAACATCTCGCCTGCTTTGCTCTCGTATGCGATGTCGAGCGACCCCTCCGGTGTGTCGATGAAGAGTGTTGCACCACGTCCACCTCGGGCCATGTAGGTCGTCATGGCCATGCGGAGTGCGATGTCCACGAAAAAGCGTTGGCTTTCGGAGAGCTGGTAGGTTTGCCGGCGTGCTTGACCGCGAAGCGATAGGAGCAGAGACAGCGCGGGCGCGTCTCCTGCCGTCGTCGTCGTGAGAGAGATGTCGACGTCGATTCCCAGGAACAGTCCGGCCAATTCCCGAAATGCAGGCACAAACTCCGTTTCAACGGCGATGTAGTGACGCTGAAGTTCCGCTTGGAGCGCGAGAAGTTCCTTTTTCTTCTGATCACGCACACCGTACTCGTGCTTCTTCTGCGCGAGCAACGCTTGCATTTCCTCCTGAAGACGCGCGATGGCGATGCCGATGCCGCTGTCGGCGGCGGTCACAATCGCGAGCGCAGCCTCATTCTCCGCCTCGAATGCACGAAGCACGACGAGCATGCTTGAGCGGTATTCTTCGGCCTCTCGCTGCTCCGCGTACTGTCGCTCTCTCTCTGCTTGGGCCGACTGCGCGCTCTGCTTCACCGAAGCGATTTCTTGATCAAGCGCCACTAACATCAGCATGCTCTCGTCAGCGGTTGGCGATGGCGATGCTAGAGCCGTGTTGCAGAATGGGCACGTGGCGGCGGCGATTGCCGACTTGACCTTCACCGCGATACTCGGATGAGTGGCATGACACACAGCGCACGTGTTCTCAGCTAGAGCTCTCGCGACGGTTGGATTGAGGCTCACATCCGTCGCCGTACTCAGACTGTTGGAATAAGCACGAGCGAACTCGGATTGCAGGGAGGAGAGTCGTGCGGTGGCGTTGAGCCACTGAAGTTCCGCGTCGCCCGCCATTCGCCGACGGAGGTCGGCTGCCTCTTCTGCGGTGTCTGCTTGTTGCTGTAGGCGTTCGTGCTCCTGTTTGAGCGCTGTTGGATCGTAGTCAGTAGCAGCGATGTTGTCTGCCAGAGCGTCGCGGAGTTCTTCTATACGTGCCCGAACGTTGGATGCCGCATAATTCCGGTTGCGCGCGCGCGATGCAGCCTTCTCGACTTCGCGCCGAAGTCGGTCAGCGCGTTCTGCCTTCTCATAGTCGGAGCCGATACTGAGATAGAGAATCTGCGTGAGGACTCTCGGGTCCCAGAGCAGGAGATGGCGGCTCTCATCAAAGGTGAAGAGGAAGTGCTGTAGGAAAACGAACTGATCGAACGTTTGCAGGCCGACATGCTCGGTGAGGAGCTTCGAATATTGGTGATGACGTTCGGCCCCAGCGTCATCATCTGAAGCGTCGGCGCCATCGTACAAAACCTCGGCCGTCTCAGCGTTGACCACACGAATCTTGCGAAGCTCGGATGGTTCAAACACGCTGCGTGTGATGTCGTACCGGAAAGGGCCAACGTCCATGACGATCGAAACGGCTGCGTCGTCACGGTCGTCAGGCTGGATGCGGCCGGAGAAGAAGAGGTCGGCGAAGGCGCCGCCGAGTTCCGTGTACTTCTTCACAGAGACGAACTCGCGCTTGGGGTCCGGGACGATGCCCGTGAGACAGTAGTTGAGCGCCGCGAGGAACGTTGACTTGCCCAAGGCATTTGCGCCAGCCAGACAGAAGACGCCTTCATTGAGTCCAATAACATTCGTCGGCTTCAAGGTGTAGAGCGAAAAGTGATCGAGCCGAACTTGGCGCACACGAGGGAACAGGAGTTTCGCATCATCCATCGCTGCCACCGTTCATCGAGTCTGATTGTAACCCGCGAAGCCGAGCCGGGTGAGGGAATTGCCAAGCGTTGGATCGGTGCCGTTCGAGGGCGTCCGAGTTCATCGACAAAGGGCGGATGGGCCGTCGTAGCCAGTGAGAGAACTGCCCGAGCGGTTGCGGGGTTAAGTTGACGCTTTTCCTCAAAAACGCTAACTGAACGGTGATGCATCAGCTGCTTTGCTTGGCCATCACACGTTCCTCGCCCCATTCCTCAAGGTCAGTCCAGGTCGAAAAGGTCCGAGGCTGTCACGGGTTCGCGGGCAAGGCGGCGGCAGGCCGCCACGATCGCCTTGATACACCTTCGGGTCGGTTCCATCCGGCCCATACGGACCCGGAGAAGATGCTGACGCGAGTACTCGGACTCCTGCGCGAGCCGCGCGGGTTTGATGCCCTTGGCTTTGATGAACGCTTCAAGCTTCGTCATGACTGCCTCACGATGACGGTCACAGCCCCTGCTATCCGGAGTTCGCCTTCGATGCTCTGGCCGACCTCCTGAAGCTCCCTGAGGCCGTGCTTCGCCCACCAGCGGCCGATGAAGGCGTTCTGTCCGCAACGCGCGAGGACCAGCTCCCCGGTCGCGGCCCTCTTCCGGGGTTCAACGATGAGCAGGTCGCCGCATTCGATGCCGAGGGAAGGCAGAGAGCCGCGGTAGCGGAACACCTGATCGTCAAGTTCGAGGAGGTGCGAAGGGAGGTAGGCTTCGCCGGCGTTCTCCCGGATGGGTTCTCCCTGCGCGATCTCGTCGAAGATGACGATAGACGTCTCTCGCATAAGCAAGACGGCCGGCCCGGTCGGGTTACAAGGCACCGCGGGTGTGTGAGCCCTGGCTTGGAACGTCCGAGCGGGCCGGCCGTCCGAAAGACCGTAGCTCGGCGCTTATCGGAGTCAAACCGAACTGCACACAAGGATGTGCAGTTTCGGAGACTTTCTTTTTCGCTGACTCGCATGGGTTCCCGATCGCGGCTCGAAAGGCCCGCCCCTACGAGCTGGAGCCCACTCCGTCGAACGAAAAAAGACCCCCGGCAAAAGTTGTCGGGGGTGATCCTTCATGATGCTTCGGGGACTTCCGCGGGTCGCAGACTCCTTTCCGGGCGTCCTTGCCCTGTTGATTTATTCGGGACGGAACTTCTTGCAGCCGTCGGCTTCGTGGCACCGCCCGGTTCTGTCCTTGTGCGCCTTCTCGCCGTGCCCGCACTTGCAGATCCGTTCCGGTGTGAAGGTGCGACAGCCGCAGAGGGTGCAGGGTCCTGAGGGGGTGGCTTTGCTGCAGAAGTGGTCGCGCTTATGGTGGGTGCAGGTGCAGACGAGGATTCGTCGGGCGAAGTCCATCTAGGCCTTCTTTCGGGTCTTCCTCTCCCTCGGCGGGACCTGAAGCTCGGGAGCCCCTGGAGCCTTCTTGTCGAGGAAGATGACCTGGGAAGCGTGGACCTCGGTCTTCCAGCGCTTCTGGCCCGACTCCTTGTCGTCCCACTCCGAGACGCGCAGCGAACCTTCGATGAGGACGTGCGAGCCTTTCTTCAGGTACTGCGCGACGTTCTCACCGTTGCCGTTCCAGACGACGATGTTCAGCCAGTTCGTTCGCTCCTGCTTCTCGCCCGAACCGTCCTTCCAACGGTCGGTGACGGCTACGGAGAATTTAGTAATGCTAGTTGCTCCGGCAGGCTGGACCTCGGGGTCTTTGCCGAGGTAGCCGGTCAAGATGACGCGGTTCAGATTGTTCAAGCGGTACTCCTTTCCTAGTTCGAGTCGTCGAAGAGTTCGCGGTCGTGGATGATCCACTGAGGTTGTTGCGAGGGTTCGGGGCGGTAGATCGGGGGCAAGGGCGCGCGTTTCTTGCTGAGTGGTGGGTCCGGCCGGACGCCGGTCACGCGCTCGATGACAGAGAGCGCGCCTTTGAGATAGACCGTTACGCAGAGAAGTGTGTCGTCTTCGTAGACGCCCCAGAAGCGGCGCTTGTAGCGCTCGTACCTGAACATCGCGTTTCCTCCTTTCTCTCTCTGATCTCTTCCGCACACGCGATGCAGAGCCATCCGACGAAGGGGACGCGTGTGATGTGGATGACCGCGCTCCAGGCGACGCCGCACTTCTCACACCGCATCGCGCTCCTCCTTCGTCCTGAGCACGTCGCCTTCGAGGTAGAAGGTGATCTCTGGTTCCGTGACGTCGCAGTAGAGGTGTTGAGGGAAGATGAGCGGGTTGTCGTCAGAATCGCCCGCGTAGCAGTAAATGGTGGCGCGCCGGAACTGGACCTTGTGGACCCATCGCTGGACACTCCTGAAGCGGGGGTCCCTCTTCACGCGCTTCTGTTGCGCGGCGATGAAGTCACGGAACCAATAGAGGCCGTGGACCTGGCAGACGCCGTTCACGCCTCGGGTGTAGGAGAAGATGCCGGAGGTGTCTCGAAAGAGCATCAGGGACCTCCGGCGGAAAGAGCAATCAGGGCGGCCGTGAGCTGCGTCCTGTCCATCGCGGCCCCCCGCGTCGGACAGAGCTCCGCCACACCTTTCGAAAAAGGCAGCATGTGTTCACTCCTTTGTCGGTGGTTAATGAGCGAGCGCCGTGAGGCAGCTCAGGCAGGTCTTCAGGCGAAAGCGGAGAAGCAGGTCGGGCGGCACGGGTTCGGTTTCGCCGCAGCTATCGCAGGCGATCCGCTTCGCGTTCCACGGGATGCGCATGAACTCTGCGCGAATCCGCCGCCGCCTATTTCGTTTCTGAGGCGCAGCTCGGATCGCCGTCATGAGGCGCCCCCGCAGCAGCACTCGCCTTCGGGGGTGAGTGTCCAGTGCAAGCAATCGGGACAGACGACCGGATCGATCTGCCAACCCTCGTCGTACGCTTGCTCGTCCGTCTCCACCTTGCCGCACTCGACACAGGTCACCGTTTCGACGAGCGCGCCGCGCGCTTCTTCGCCGAGGTCCTTTCCGCTCTTGAACGCAATCGGTTCAGGCATGAGCCTCACTCCTTTCTGTTGTGAAGTTGCTCAGCGGGTCTTCGCCGCTGACCGCTCGCGTTGCGGCGCGAGTTCGTCAGCGGCCAAGCCAGGAAAGGCGTGAGGGCGGGTGAAGCATCGAAGTGCGGGCTCAAGCTTCGTTCGCGGCTCGCCGAGTTCCAGAGCGGGATGATTAGCATTGACGACCGCTGTGGACTGAGTCCTCTTGCAATTGGGAAAGTAACTGGCTCTGACCTTAGAGCAGCCGCCGAAAGCGCACGAGGGGGCACAAGTCCCGTGGCGCGGTACTCAAAGGCATCAAGAAAAAGCCCCGCGCATGAATGCGCGGGGCGAACTGCCTATGGTGACCCACACTGAATGCCTGGGACTTCCGCGGGGTCGCATGCTCCTTTCCTGGGACCTTTCGTCCCATGCATGAATTTCCGCGAGCAGCGAGAGCTGCGGCCCTCCTATCGCGGAGTCTTGCTTTTCTCGGAGGGCAGCATGAGGACGCCGAACTCCACATACAGACTCACGTAATCGAGCGCTGAGTCGCGATTGCCCACAGGAAGCGCGAACGCCATGCTGTCGGAGTCCCTCAAGCAGACCAGCACGCGCCGCGTCCCGATCGGCCGTAGTTCCCAGAGCTGGAAGATGGTGAGATCAGCGTCTCTCAAGGCCCGCCACTGCCAGGCGGCGATGACATCGATGAGCCAGAAGAGGCCGCAGCGTTCAGCTAGGAACTTCACGCCGGGGGTGTAGACGAGAGCCTGCGAGGGATGGGGGTGGGACTCTTCTGATCTTCGGAAACGCGCGAGCTGGGCTCGGAGCGCGTCCTCCTCTAAGAGGTCCATCACATGACGAGTTCCGGCGAGCTCGCGATGAAGTTCGCGGCCACGCATCTCCCGGCACCGAGGTCGCGCAGATCCTCGAACGTGAGCGTTACTTCCGCGATGGTCTTGCAGGGATGGCAAGTCGCCTGGAGCGTGACGGTCGTCGGGGAGGCGGAGAGCCGGAAGGTGTCGATCGTTCGTGAGCAGTCAGGGCATGGGAGCGTGATGATCGGATTCATAGACGGGTGTCCTTTCTCCTGTCGAAGTTGTTGTCCTTGGGTTGCGGATTGGGAAGCTGCCGTCTTTACCCTACGGCTCCGGAGAGAAGCGCACGAGGGGGCGCATGTCCCGCGCAGCGGTACTTACGTCCCGATCAAGCGGCGAGCGAATCGCTCGCAACGGCCCCGAAGGCATGGAGGACGAGCGAGGCCGCGTCGAACACCTGCACCCGCGCCTCTTCGTCCATGTAGAACTTGCGTGGCCGCGGTACTAACGGCTCCAAAACGGGGAAGTCCTCGGCGATCCCTTTCGCGACCGCGTGCTTTCTCGTCACTCCGCGAGCACTCCAACCACGCCGCACATCGAGGCGGCTGATCTTTCTGACTAGGACCCCGCGCGCCTCGGCCGCGCGCGTGAGGCTTTGGAGGAGCTTCCGCATTCTCGGCCTGCGTTCCGAACCATCGGCATCGGGGTCTTCCAGCACGATCACATCGGCGGGACACAGATCGAGAATCCCTTCAAAGGCAGCAATCTCGTTGCCCGCGGCGCGCCGGGTGCCCCAGTCGAGGAGCCGGCCATCTTCGAAGAACACGAAGGCGAGCCCGCGCTTTGCGGGGTCGATCCCAAGGATTGCCCGCGGATCAGCGAGGCTCCTCATTGGAGGATGCGTTCGAGCGACCGTTTCCTCCGGGCGCGCAGGGTCGTGTTCGCAGGCCCTGATCTCGCGAGGAGAACCCTCGCGCGCGCTCGTACCCCCTCGGCGACGCTGGAATACATGCCGGCGAAGAGCTGGGAGACGGGTTTCCGCATTACGGCTTCGTACTCCAGCGCGGTCTCGAGCGGAGGCAACGCCTCTCGGCGCTCGTAGCGGGAGACCTTCGATTTCCAGGGCGCGCCTAACAGGACGGCGATATCCGCTTGGGTTAGTCCGGTTTCGCGCCGTTCATTGCGCAAATAGTGGATGAGTTTGGGAGGCATGGTGCGGATAGCGTAAACGCCGATCCGGGAACCTGCCGAGGGGGCATAAGTCCCGTGCGGTGTTCACTTTTTAGGGTCGTTTGGCGGCTACGAAGGGCGGCGAACCCTTGGAAACTCACGCCAAACACGACAGGGACGCTGATTATGAATAACGCCTTATATCAACATATCCTCGCATTATCGTCAAGAGCGGTTCTTGATACTCTGGAGACCCCCACAATCGCAGAAAAGTAACGATAGTTACTCTCCTGAGCTGCCCCGGAACCTACTCCCGGTAGAACAGATCATTGTGCGTTCCGCTCTAACCCGCATGGTTGCGCGAGAAGGCAGCGTCGTGGGTGGCGTTTTCCGCAACGTTTCCGCAGACTCTGCGGATGAAGATCACGACGCAGAAGATCGGCGGCATCTGGCACGGATATTTCGAAGGACACCCGGAGGTGGACGAGCGGGCCCTGACGGAAGAAATAGCGCGGGCAAAGGTTCAACGGATAGTGGAGACACGCGGATGGAAAAGTGCGGAAACTACACCGAGAGGCTCGCCGGACACCACTACCAGATTGAGAAAGCGCATGGCAGACCGCGAACGTTAGAACACCGCGACGGCGTGATCGGGTGGCCGCTTCTTCCGCGCCACCGCGACGCTGACGACAAAGATGCGGCGAAAACAGCCTCCTCCGGGGCAAGGCCGAGCTGCATCGACTAGCAAAACTAGCTCGATTCAAGCAAACTAACGGTGAGCGATGGCTGTCGAGAGCAAGGACGTCGGCGACGAAACCGTGATCTGGCGGTATATGGACTTCACGAAGTTCGCTGCTCTGCTGAATTCGCGATGTCTTTTCTTCACCCGCGCCGATCGTTTCGCCGATGTCTTCGAGGGCAGTCTAACTAGACCCGATATTGTAGAGGTTTCCGACATTGATATCGACGCGGCGTCGCAAAACTACAGCGACATGAAGCGTTTCTTGGTCGATCGATTCCGATACTTCACGTTCTTGAATTGTTGGCATATGAATGACGTCGAATCCGCGGCCATGTGGCAGCTATATCTTCGCTCGTCCGATGGAATCGCAATACGCTCGAGCGTCGCTCGTTTGAAGACCGCCCTCGCATCATTCGAAGACAAGATCATTATCCGACCGGTTCGCTACATCGATTATGACACTGAACGGATTGAAATGGGTGACATGCTTGAGCCGTTCTTCTACAAGCGACGAAGTTTTGAGCATGAGCGTGAGTTGCGCGCAGTCTTCTTCGACGTGAGGCTCTACCACGATGGCACGTCTCCTACCATGCATGTCAATCTTGAACATCCTGAACATGAATTTGGCATTCCAGTCGCGATCGATCCCACTACACTTCTGGAGTCGGTGTATGTAGCTCCGCAAGCAACCGACTGGTTCCGGGATCTCGTCATCGCGCTAAGCGCAAAATTTGATCTTACCTGTTCAATAAATCAATCGCGCTTAGACGATCCCAGGCTTCGGTAACGGGCCGGCTCGCTGCGCAGCTAGGCGCCCCTGCCCCAGTGACCGGACAGCTTCACAACACCGTACTGTCGACACCAGTCGAGGATTGAGTCGCGTTCTATGAAGTCGAGCTCCCATGGAATAACCCGATCGAATTCCTTTCTTGCAGGCGTTGATATATACGACGTGGTTGCTAAAACAACCTGGCTAACCTCGTTGATTGCTTTAACTCCATAGAGCGCTCGAACGATGTCGACACCGACAGCCCGGTCAGGCGCGAAACGCTTCGCCTCCGCAAGTATCCGAAGATTCGTGGGTGCATTTAGCCTGACCGCAATAATGTCATAGCCACCATCACGCGTCGAGGCTGTTAATTCAACGTCGCAACCATGACTGCGAAAAATCTCTGCGACAAGCCGTTCGAACAGACGCGGATTCATCTGATTCAACAGCGCAGGAGTCGCTGAAACGGCGCCACACACGTCTCTCCATGCGGGTTCGAGAATTTCAACTGCCGCCGCATCGGCTGGCGTCGCGACGCGTGGACGATCGCTCTCGGCAATAGTACGTGGCTCTATGAGCCATAAGAAAGCGTCCCGAAGAGCCTCTTCGTTACGAGTCGTTGTCTTGTTCAGAAATTTAATTTGGCCATTAGCCGAATCAAACAGACGCCGGGCGTCGTCATAAGTGCCATAACCTGTAAAGATCAACGTGCGCGCCCACGGTGTCAGTGGTATTATGGTGTCCTCGAGGAAGCGAATTCCGTGATTCTGAAGTGGAAGCGCCTCGTCACGATGAAGGTCTTGAATATAGCCCCGTATCGATGTCGGCGCTCGCTCCACGAAAGCTCGCGCCTCCACGTCCGATGTGAACGTTGCAACTTTGACTCTGGCATCGTCTGCGATGTCCGCGGTGACGTTAGAGACATACTCGAGAATGGCACCGTTGTCGTCAAGCAGGACGATGGTGTCAGGCTGAGGCATCACACAGATTCTATCTCGCAACTGCGTGTCTGCGCAGCACGGGGTGTCCGCCCGCAACTCAGCGAGGGTGTTTGCAGCGCTGAAAGAGATTCCCGCCACACTTCTATCGTCCAGGCGTCCCATGCTTCGGTTCTCGCAGCGTGATCGTCTTTCCCGTAAAGGCCTCGACGGACTCGCCGTTCACGAGCGGCCGGATCCAGAACGTCCGGTTTCGCAAGAGCGTGAGTTCGTAGGGTTCGAGATCGGGCCGGAGCTCCTTGACGAGTCTTCCGGCATCCACAGCTCCCACCCGGAAGACCACAAGCGTACCGGCGTTCCCCAGGATCGCAGTCCGGATCTCCGGCTCGATCTGGTCCATGTACTGATTAGCCAAAACTAACCCTACGCCGTATTTCCTCAGCTCCGCGAGCATGTTCGCGAGCGCAAGGGTCGTGAAGGTCTGAAACTCGTCCATGTAGATGAAGAAGTCCCGCCGCTCCTTCTGCGGCACGTCGGCGCGTCCCAGCCCCGCAAGCCCGAGCGCCGTGACGAGGAGACCGCCGAAGAGCATCGCCGGCGCTTCCCCGATCTTGCCCTTCGAGAGGTTCACGAGAAGTACCTTGCCCTCATCCATCGCCGTCCGCGGATTGAACGTGCTCTTCGCAGCGGTCAGGATGCGCGAGACGAAGGGATCGACAAGCAGGCTGCCGAGCTTGTTTTCTATTGGGGAGACTGCCTCCGCGCGCTGCCGACCGAGTTTTTCGAACTCGATGGTCCAGAAGCGCTTGACGTGTTCATTCGTAGACCGCTCGGCCGCCTCCTTCCGGAAGTCTTTGTCGTGGAAGAGACGCACCACGTCCGCGAGGGTCGCCTGCGGTTGTTCCAAAAGAAGGAGGAGCGCGCTCCTCAATATGTATTCGAGCCGGACGCCCCAGGCCTCGGAGAAAATCTTCTTCAAAGCCTCGACGATCCCGTTCGCCGCGACCGAGCGGCGCAGGGGCGAGACGCCCTCAAGCGGATTGAACCCGAACTGCTGCGTCGGGTCCGGGACGTCGAGGTAGATGAGGTCCGCCTTGCGCGAGTCCGGCATCCAGAGCGCGAGGCGCTCGGCGAGGTCGCCGTGCGGATCGAAGAGTGCGAGCCCATGTCCCGCCAACAGATCCTGCCGGATCATGCCTTCGAGGAGTGAGGACTTGCCGGTGCCTGTCTTCCCGATCACGTACATGTGCGCGCGGCGATCCGCGGCACGGCTACCGAAGTGACGCCGCATGTCGCGCCAGTTCGTCTCTCCTATGAAGGCCAAGGGCTCTCGGCTCATTCGGCGGAGCTGTTGGTTTCGCCTTCCTCGATTGCAGCCGGTCCCGGATCGTTCTTTTCTGCGGAGGTCAATCCGTAGCGAGCGTAGAGCGCCGGCAGGCGCGCTACATCTTCCGGCCGGAGCAGATACGTCCCCGTCGACTTCGAAGCCCGTAGTCCCAAGCGGCGGCGCACGATGCTGCCTATCCAATGCGGCGTGATCCGCCGCTCGTATTCGTGGCCGTAGCGCGCGAGAAACGCCGAGGTGATGTCCTGGATCGCCAGCCGTGAATCGGGACCCTTGGCAACCAATTCGCGGATGACGCTCAAGACTTGCGCGTCGGCGCTTTCACTGCGCTCCTCCACGGCATCCTCATTCAACTTCCCAAGGAGACCGACGACACGGTCACGCGCAGACGCATCATCGATCACCGAAACGAGAGGCCCGAAAATTTGTTGCAGCCTCGGCTCGAGATCGCGAGCGCCCGCGCGGTCGTACCGCCGCGCGTCCTTGAAGTGTCTCAGGCGATAGAGGAGCAATTGGTTCCGCAGGTTTCGGGCCTCCTCGTGGAACGAGTCGTCGAGATTCAGCGGAATCTCGCGTCGGAGCGAGCCGCCGCGCATGTCCTCGGTGACGCAGCGGCTCTCCAAGGCTCGGTCCTGGAAGAAGCCGCGGGTGGCCACGATCTTCGGCCCGAAGACGTGGTAGGCCCGCGGGTCGAACTCTTTCTTCGGGGAGACTTCCGTGCGGAGGACGGGGAAGCCCCTGGCGTTCCCGTTATTGAGGATCTTCACCACTTCGCTCTTCTCGTCCGAAGCACGGAAGTCTCCCTCGTCGAGGATCAAGGTCCCGCGGAAGGCGTCGAGAAGACGGAAGAGCGGCGACACGGTACTCGCGGCCGAAGCGAAGATGGCGAAGCGACAGAGCGAGCCTACCGCAAGCAGAAAACGCGTCTTGCCGGTACCGTAGCCACCGCGAATACGGACATAAGGGACTTCGTGGAAGGCGTCATAGACCCAGGTGAAGAGGATGTAGTAGGTAGCAACCGTCTCAAAATCTTCCGACACATCCACGTAGCGATGCACGAAGTCCCGGATGCGAGAAACGAGCGCCGCCTCGTCGCCATACTCGGTTGGTTCGGACGCAAAGAGCACCACCCCATGCTTCACAAGGTTGTTGGTCGGTGAATACGGCACGAGGCGCTCCAGCGGCGAAAGCAGAATGCTCTCCTCGTAGCCCCAGGCGTCCGCACTGCCCACGACGAACCTAGTCTTCCGCTCTGCCGGGTCGTAGACCATCTCGACCAGCTCGCCGTTCTGAAGAACGGCGGAGGCGGTTGGCGTGACGGTCGGCTTCTGCTCCGGCTGCGGTTTCTTCTCAGGTTCAGCCGGTGCCATAGATTTCACGGGTGAATTCGAAGCCCTCCAGTGCGTCGAGCGCGTCGGAGAACGTCATCGACTCTTTGTCCATCAGGAACTGCACGACGTCGCCCTTCGCGCCGCATCGGGAACACGCGTACGTGTTCGTCGCCGGATAGACGTTGAAGGACAATTCCCGGTCGTCGTGGAACGGACAGTGCGCGACAAGGCGTTTCCCGCGCGCCTGAAGCATGGCGAAGTGCTCGACGACGTCGTGGAGCTTCACGGCACGTCTTAAGCGCTCGGCGCGGCTGCGGACAGACCTGAGGAGCGGCTGGAACTCGCGCAAGGTAGGCGGCGTGTCGGATGGGTCGTTCTCATCCATCGAAGCCGCGGCCAAGAGGATTTCAAAATCGAGTTTCGTCTTCTCCTGAAAAACGAAGAAGTCGGTGACATCGAGCGCGCAGGCCGGCAGCTTCACGATCCTTGCGTGCGGCAGGATGGCTTGGACGTTCCTTGCGGCCGCTTCGCCATCGCGATCGCGGTTGAAGCAGATGAAGATCTGCTTCACGCCCTCAAAGTACGGTAGCCACTCCTCGAGAAAAATCTCCGCGCCTCCCGTAGAGCAGACTGCCGCGAAATCGTTCGCTTCAAGAACGAGGCGATTGAACTCACCGTCGCAAATCACGACGCGGGACGGTTTCCGAAGCAGCTTGTCTAAGCCGTACAGCTGCACGCCGAGATCGGGATCGGAGATCACCTCCAGCGTGTCGGAGATATCGGTTGGCGATTTGGCGTAACGGAAACCGAGCACCGTGCGGCGGTTCTCGCCGAAGATGGGCATCGTGATCCGTTCGCCGTTCCAGCCGAGCAGATGCCCTTCGATGATCGTCGCTGGAATGCCTCGACCTTTGAGATAGCTCCGGATCTCCTCCGGCAGGAAGTTGTGAAACTTCTCCGCGCGTACACGCGGCCAATTGATGATGTTTAACATGCCGCTCAGCGTAGCGGGAGCAATCCACGCAGACGAGGGGGCAGAAATACCGCGTCACGCTCCTTGTACCGTAGCAGGGTACTTACACACCCTCGCCACAACGCGCCAGCTCATTAGAGTATTCGTTATGCTCGACACCACCAAGAACGCGCTGCGCGCGTTGCTTCCTGATGCTAATGACGCTGAGATTCACGCGGCTGAGGAACGGTTCCACCGATACCTTCAGGTCGCAATTGAGATCGCCCAAACTGCGGAAGCAGACCGCATAGAGCCGGCTTTGACTCATGAGGATCACGGAGGTAACGTAATTGCGGGGAAGGTCGACCCCGCACGAACCTTAACAAACACCGGATGAAGCAACTTTTTGCTTACATCCGTGTCTCTGACCTGAAGCAAAAGACGGGAGTTTCCCTCATCGAGCAACGGTCGATTATCGAACGCTACGCCGAACGAATGGGGGCGGTCATCGTCGCGTGGTTCGAAGAGACCCGCACCGCCGCGAAGGCGGGCCGGCCGGTCTTTTCGAAAATGCTTAGCCTTCTTCGAGCTGGCAAGGCCGAGGGAGTCATCCTTCACAAGCTCGACCGCGGCACCAGGAACTACCACGATTGGGCCGCGATCGACGACCTCCTTGAGGCCGGCGTCGGCATCTATGTTGCCAACGACAATCTCGATCTTCGCTCGCGAGGCGGCCGACTCGCCGCCGACATGCAGGTCGCGGTCGCCGTTGACTACATCAGGAATCTCAAAGAGGAGGCGCTAAAAGGAATCGAGGGACGCTTGAAACAGGGCATCCTGCCGAACGCCGCCCCGATCGGCTACCTAGATCGAGGAGCGGGCAATCCCAAAGAGATCCATTCAAAAAAGGGACCGCTCGTACACCGCCTCTTTGAGCTCTACGGCACCGGCGGCTATACGTTGCGGGAAATCGCAGCGGAGGCCAAGCAGATCGGGCTCCGGAATCGCAGCGGTCACGCGCTCCCGTTCCAACGGATCGACAAGATGCTCCGGAATCCCTTCTACATGGGAGTGATCCGTTCCAGCCGATACGGGCTCTTTCCCGGGAAACATCAGCCCCTCGTGAGTGCCGCGCTCTTCGAGAGAGTGCGGTTGGTTCTTTCAGGCAAGTATGTCCGGCGTACCAAGCGATTCTCATTCCTCTTCCGACGATTCATTCGATGCGAGACGTGCGGCCGTTCGCTCTCTGGTTCCGAGCGCAAAGGGCGTGTCTACTACCGCTGCCCCACGATCGGGTGTCCAACCACATCCTTGCGCGAGGATGCCATCGAAGAAGTTGTCATGGACGAGCTCCGGAAGGTCACGCTCGGCAAAGAGGAGGCGGCTCTCATTGAGTCGGAACTATCCGCAACGCTCGCGGACGAAACATCCCTAAAGGCCGCGAAACGTGGCGCCCTCCAGGAGACCCTCGCTACCGCGAATGCCCGGCTGGCACGACTCACCGACCTCTTACTGGACGCCAAGATTGATACTGCCGCTCACGATGAGAAGCGCGCTGCCCTCGTCATGGAGCGCGAAGGGCTGAACCAGCAGCTCGCCGCGATTGATGCACGAGGCGGCGACATTGCCTCTGCGATTGCCAAAATGTTCGAACTGCTGGAATCCGCGGAAACGCTGTACGAATCGGCCGACCCTGAGAAAAAACGTCAATTGCTCGAAATCGTGACTTCGAACTGCACTGCTCGTGGAAAATCGCTAAGTTTTTCAATGCGAGAACCGTTTGCGACACTCGCAACGCGCGACTCAGTCATGAACGGTGGACAGTTCTATGACACGGTTCGGACTTTTTGGGTGAAGACCCTTATCTCCTGGGCAACGGACTGCCCCCGTGACCTAGCTGACGCTCTTCAGTCTATCAAGCTGAAGGGAACCGTAAAGCTGTCAGATGCCGACTGATCAGAGACACGGATACGAGGACCCGCCACACGGCGGGTCCTGCCGTTTTGAAGTCCCCAAAGTCCCTGAAGTCCCCGAAGTCCGTCCTTCGGCCTAGGCTGAGGTATGACCAAGATTCACCAACCCCTTCATCCTCAGAAAGGCCGGCACTTCTTCGGCTATCTTCGGGTCTCCACCCCGAGGCAGGGCGAAGGGGTCTCCCTCCTCACCCAGCGGGAGGAGATCGCAAGGTTCGCCGCCCGAAAGGGTCTCCTCATCGTCGGCTGGTTCGAAGAGAAGGAGACGGCCAAACGTGGTCGTCGGTGCGGCGCGAGGTCGCGCCAGTCTGGCGCTTTAGCTACCTTTTCTTACCGGAATTCTTTCTATATGCTTGAGAGATGCACATTCGCAAGTGCACGATCGAAAACTTCCGCGGCATCACTAAAGGAGAGATTTCCTTCGGAGAACGCTGCCTTCTGGTTGGCGAGAACAATGTCGGTAAAACGACGATTCTGGAAGCCCTTAACCTCGCACTAGGACCGGATCGCACCAACGGCCCTGATGCCATCGACGAGCACGACTTCAACTGCGACAACTACATTGCGGCCGCCGAGGAGGCACCACCAGAGATTCGGATCGAAGTGATTCTCGACCAGCTCTCACCGGAGATCCACAGCCGTTACCGCGGATGCCTTGAGCTCTGGAACGAAGCCGAAAGCCGCTGCTATACCGCAGCTGAGCAAGCAGAACTTCCCGAAAACGCCGCTGAACACTACGTCCTTCGAATCGGCTTTCGAGGCTGGTACGACTCCGACGAAGACGAGTTCAGATATGAAACGTTTTTCTGCTCGTCTGCTGAGGAAAATGAACGCAAGCTACTCTCGAAGGCGGACAAGCGACGCATCGGTTTTCTCTACCTGCGTTCACTCAGAACCGCAACGCGAGCAGCAAGCCTTCAGCGCGGAAGCCTCCTCGACATCCTCCTCGGCTTGCGTAATGCCCGTCCCAAGGTGTGGGAGGAAGTTCTCAAGAAACTGCGCGAAATCGGCAACGGCCTCGAAACGGACCCCGCCTTCAAAAATGTGCTGACGGACGTGGAAACGAGAATCCAGAAGTACCTGCCGAAACGGTCCGCGGAGCCGTGGAAGAACACTCTGTTCGTCTCCGATCTCACGCGACGAGAGCTCCGCAGTGTCATGACCTATTTCATGGAGAACACTCCTGGCGGAGGACATTTCCTGCCATTCAACCACCTCGGTAGCGGCGCGACGAACGTTCTTGTCCTAGCCCTCTTGGCCACGATCGCCGAGGAGAAGGAGAACGTAATCTTCGCGATGGAAGAGCCGGAAACCGCACTCCCACCCTATACGCAACGAAGAGTTCTGAACGAGATCATTAAGCTTTCCGCCCAGACGATCGTCACGAGCCATTCGCCGTACGTCGCGGAGCGATTTCTAAAGCACGACATTCAAGTACTCGCCAAATCCGCTGACGGCGTCGTGACTGCGGCGTCGATCAAAGATGCACAAGGCGTCGATCCCAAACGTCTCCGGCAAGACTTCCGAATTCGATACGCAGAGGGACTCGTGAGCAACGCCGTGCTAATCGCGGAAGGGCCATCAGATCGGTCGGCGCTATCTGAAGTCAATCGACGCCTTGCCGACGTTGAAAATACGCAATTCATGGATCTGGATGTGCTCGGAGTGACGATCGTCGACGCCGAGGGCAAAGATGGTATCCCAAAGGTGGCAAAGTTCTTCGGTGGCTTGAAACTCCGCCTGTTCGCGATGTCAGATTCTGTCGATCCGACGCTCGCGACAGCTATCCAGAACTCAACCGAGTGGTATCTCAATCTCCCACAAAAGAGTCTCGAGAAACTTCTCGCTGACGAGTCTTCCCATGCGCACCGCATGGCATTCCTGAAGGCCATGCAGAACCGCTCGGACTATCCACGCCACGTAGCCTTACCCTCAAACGAATCCGATGAAGCGGCTTGGCTGGCATGTTTTGAGGACGTCCTAAAGCAGCGAAAGGGCGAAGAATATGCTGCCTTGTTCATCGCCGACCTTCCCCTCTCGGCGCTACCACCAACCCTTGTGAAGGCGGTCGTGACCGTTTCCACGCGCGTGAGCGACTGCCTGATTCCGGCAACCGATCCCATCGTCTCGCTTCTTCAGCCCGCTGCTTCCGACCTGATACAACCTGCGGCGGCGCAGCCTCTCGATGCCAGCACTCCCGCCTGAACCAGAGCAGCTAGAGGTTCTCGATGCCATCGAGAATCTTGTCGTGATCGGTCGGCCCGGGACCGGCAAGACGACCGTGGCCCTCTGGAAGGCGGCAAAGGTCATCGACGAGACTCCGATAGCGGATCACCAAAACGTCCTCTTCCTTAGCTTCTCGAGAGGAGCAGTTGAGCGGATCGCGCAGGCGAGCAAGCTCGAGTTGTCAAAGAAACAGCGTGAGCATCTTCGGATAGCGACATATCACTCGCTTTGTTTCGAGATTTTAGGCGCTCACGCGCCGGCCGTCGGGATGGTGAAACCTGCACGAATTCTTGACAGCGAGGATGAGGCGATCATCCGTCACGAGAACTCGGCTGCGTGCGACGACACCTACGCTCAGTTAGAGACCGGCGAAAGCCGCGTGAGGTTCGATCGGTTCGCGCCGCTTGCGGTGCAGATCTTGAAAAAACGTCCCCGCCTCCGTGCTGCGTACGGCCACGCTTTTCCGTTGATCATCGTCGATGAGTACCAAGACACCGACGACCACCAGGAAGAGTTGATCAGTCTACTAGCAGAACAATCTCAACTCATCTGTCTCGGTGATCCGAACCAGCGGATCTACGATTTTCGGCCGAACATGAGGCCCGATCGCTTGGAGCGGCTGGTCGCGGACCGTGCTTTTCGAAAGATCGCTCTAAGTGCCAAGAACCATCGGAGTGCAGGTCAGGGAATCCGCGAGTACGCGGAAGGCATCATGGCTGCGGCGGACTCTTCTTCGCCACGCGTGGACGTCCGATTTACAGGAAAGAAGTTTGTCCACGTCGTGAAGAAGATCGTCGAGAATATTGGGTACCTCCGCTCTCGTGGCCACGCCGAGGGATGGGCGCCGTCTGGTCGGTGCACGATCGCCGTCATGCTGCCCACGAACGATCTCGTACGCCATCTGTCTCGCGAGCTTCGGGCCTTGCCCGAGAACGTGCGGTCCAAGTTCCGTCACGATGTTCTGATCGATCTCGACGAGGTTGCGATTTCGTGGGCGACGCTAACTACTGTCCTTGAGTATGCCTCGCGGCACGACATCGAGGGCGGGCTACCGGCAGTTCTGGAGGCAATCCTCCGCCGTATGAGGTTCGCGGGAACAACAGGTTCAAAGCGAGCTCGTATCGAAGAATGGCTGACTCAGGCGCAAGCAGGCAACGCCGGCAATCAAGGATTGCCAAGACATCTGCGAACACTGCTCGCGACGTACAACTGCACTGGCGATCCGATCAAGGACTTACTTGCTGTAAAAGCGCAGTTGGAGGATGTCCCTGGGGACTACTTCGATGCCATTCTCCAGGTCCTCGACGTCAGGTTTCCTGGTTTGGATGATTCACGGCTCCGGCAGGCACTTGCCGAAGCCTACCGTCCAGCGACGGGTTATGCCGGCATCGTAGATCTAACCCGGCAGCACCTTCAAATGGAAAGGCTCTTGGACATCGGCTCCCGACGGTCATCATTAACCCTTATGACGATCCATAAGTGCAAGGGCAAAGAGTTCGACGCAGTCGTAATAGCCGAAGGTACTGGGCCTCAGGACGTATGGATACGTCGCGATGAGCAGGTTGGACATGAAAAACCGAAGAGTCGTCGACTCCTTCATGTCGCGATAACGCGGGCTAAACAACGAGTCGTTCTCATCACACCAGCCTTCCGGAAGAGCGAGCTACTCCCGTAGCTATTGGCCAAGACCTTCGCCTTATAGCAGCACGGAGTTCCCATCCCAACAAGGCGTTCAGCAGAGGCCTTGTATCTGTCCTCAAATCCTCGTTCGGTTTATAATCAATTATATGCACAATCCTATTATCAAAGTCTTTGTTACTGGCGGCACATTCGATAAGGAATACAACGAACTTACCGCCGAGCTTATTTTTAAAGATTGCCACCTCCCGGAAATGCTTGCACTGGGGCGGTGCCGCCTGAACGTTGATATACGAACGCTCATGATGATAGACAGCCTGGATATGACCGATACCGACCGCGAAACCATCGCCCAGAATTGCCTGAAGACCAAAGAAGATAGGATTGTCGTCACCCACGGCACGGATACCATGGTGGAAACCGGCAAGGTTATCGCAAGCAAAGTAGTTAAGAACAAAACGGTGATACTGACCGGAGCAATGGTCCCCTATAAGTTCGGCAGCTCGGACGGTATGTTCAACCTGGGCAGCGCCTTTGCCTTCGCCCAAACCCTTCCGGGTGGGGTATACATTGCCATGAACGGGCGGTACTTCGGCCACAACAATGTCCAGAAGAACAAGAAGAAGGGCGAGTTCGAGGAGTTGTCTTGACCATGAACAGGAAAATCGAAACCATAAAAGCCCCAGCGACCCGCCCATCTTGGGAATTTTGCAGAACCTGATTTGAACCCTATCCTGTGCCACCTGGGATGCCTCAGAAACGCTTTTTGCCTACTTACGCCGATGCCTTTATGGGGCCATGCCGCCGCAAGATAAGCGCAAAAACTGGTTTGAACTTTTATCCACCATCTCCGTCCCGGTCAGGCAGTGATGGCGATCTGCCACTAGCAGTCTTCACTGGCACGGTCCGTTCTACGTCCTCCTTTGACGCAACCCTTGCGCACTTTTATGATTAGGGAAAGTTCACACGTACTCAAAAACCCATCCTTTCGTGCCTCAAACCCTCCCCACCGACTCTGCGAAGCCCCTTTCCGGGGCTGAGCTCCGATCATTGATCGCCCGGCACCTGCCAGCCTGGCTTCGGGCCTGCGACGCCGATGATGGCGACTCCATCGTCCTCCATGAGGCCTCCTTTGGTACCTCGACCCACGAGCTCTTCCTCTTTGCGTGTGCGATCAAATATGCGGCTGCCAAGGGCAAACACGTGCATGTGGCCTCCGGAGCCGGAAGGGCGAAACGCGAACCCGAGAAGGTCCTGCCGTCGGCGTTGCTCGGAGCGATCTATCGGGAAGACACTCCCGGCAGGCGCCGCACGCCTACTCGCCGCCGCAGCCCGAAGCGAACGAAACCAAAGAAGTGATTCTGGTTTTCGGTCCCGCGCGCCGGGCAGCCCCAGCCCCGGAGACCGGGCGCTATCGTCCAAACGTCACACCACAAGCCGTCATCTAACCGTCGCCACGCCGATCCAGATGCACCGGACTGCTCTTGACATTGCTCCTCGCCGAGGTACGGTTAAGTCATGCCCGCCATGGTCCAGAACGAGGTCATCACTCACGAAGCAGGCAACGAGGAAGCTTGGATCTGCGTATGCGGCAACGAGCCCTCGGAGGACGGTTTCTATCCCTGCAACGAGAAAGGCGACGAGGTTGAACCCGTCGCGGGTTGGGGTGGTCTCTACGTGTGTTTCCGGTGCGGCAGGATTATTGACCCGGAGTCACTTCGCGTTGTTGGACGCAACTCGCAGCCGAAGCTTCTCGACTGACGCCCAGTCGCGATTCTGCCCGAGAAAGCAGGACTTCTGTGTGCCAATCTTCGCTTCCCGAACCATCAAGTGAACGAGCCGAGTCGACCGCTACGCAGGCCGACGCGCTTTGCGTCCCTGCGGCTGAGTGCTATCTATGGCATTCTTCTCAGGTTTCGCTAGGATGAGACAAAGTCTAGGCACCCATGACCAATCTTAAACAACTCGAACAGCGTCTGTGGGATACCGCAGATGAACTCCGGGCAAACTCCAAGTTGAAGGCGTCCGAGTACTCGATTCCCGTCCTGGGGCTGATCTTCCTTCGCTACGCCGACTACAAGTTCGGCCTCCTGGAACAGCGCCTCTCGAAGACGCACTCGACGCGGCGAAAGATCGGCAAGGCCGACTTCCAAGCGGAAGGCGTGCTCTACCTGCCACCGGAGGCGCGCTTTAACTACCTCCTCCATCTCGCCGAGGGCCAAAACATCGCAAAGGCGATCAACGACGCGATGAAAGCGATCGAGGCCGACAACGAAGACCTGAAAGGCGTGCTGCCTCGGACCTACGCGGTCCTCGATAACAGCACGCTCGCCGAGCTCCTGAAACTCATGGCGTCGATTCCCATGGACATCGAGGGTGATGCCTTCGGACGCATCTACGAGTACTTCCTCGGTGAGTTCGCAATGACCGAAGGTCAGAAAGGCGGCGAATTCTTCACGCCGACATCCATCGTCCAGCTCATTGTGCAGACCATCGAGCCGTTCCACGGCCGGATCTACGACCCGGCGTGCGGATCGGGCGGCATGTTCGTCCAATCCGCACATTTCGTCGAGAACCACCGCAAGAACCCCAACGCCGAACTTTCGGTGTTCGGCCAGGAGAAGACCACAGAGACCGTCCGCCTCTGCAAGATGAACCTCGCCGTGCACGGGCTCTCCGGCGACATCCGTGAAGCGAACTCCTACTACGAGGACCTGCACAAGGCCGTGGGCAAGTTCGATTTCGTGATGGCGAATCCTCCGTTCAATGTCGACCGCATCGACAAGAGCCGCATCAAGGACGACACGGCGCGGTTTCCCCACGGTATGCCGAACGTGGATAACGGGAACTACCTCTGGATTCAGCTCTTCGCGTCCTCCCTAAACGAGAAAGGCCGCGCAGGATTCGTTATGGCGAATTCTGCTTCCGACGCGCGCAGCTCCGAAATGGAGATTCGAAAGAAGCTCATCCAGCAGCGCGTCGTGGACGTCATGGTTTCGGTCGGCCCGAACATGTTCTACACAGTCGCGCTCCCCTGTACGCTCTGGTTCCTCGACAAGAGTAAGAAGAAGACGCCGCGCGCAGACCAGGTGCTTTTTATCGATGCGCGGCACATCTTTCGGCAGATCGACCGCGCCCATCGGGAGTGGACGCCTGCACAGATCGGATTCCTCGCGAACATTGTTCGGCTCTACCGCGGCGTGTCGCCCGACTATGCGCTGGGCGGCAGCGAGGCTAAAGGACTCATCGAGGCCAGCTTTGGATCCAAGCCGAAATACGCAGACGTTCTCGGGCTTTGCAAGCGTGCCGAGATACAGGAGATCGAGGCACAGGGGTGGTCGCTCAGCTCCGGACGCTATGTCGGAGTGGCCGAGGGCGAACCCCTGAGCGACGAGGACTTCAAATCTGAGCTCGAAACGCTGAATGAGAAACTCCAAACTCTTGACGCGCAGGCTCACGCACTCGGCGAAATCATCGGCAGGAACGTTGCGGAAATTCTCAAGGCATGACGATGAAGTGCGTTCTAAAAGATCTCATCGCGGTTTCTAAGGACGGAGAATGGGGAAAGGGTGAGCCGTTCCACGAATCTGTTGAAATGCTCGCCATCCGGGGGACGGACTTCGAAGACGTGCGTTTCGGCTTCACGGCACACATCCCGCGGCGGTACATCGAAAAGCGGCGCGCAGACCGAAAACGGCTGCAACCCTGGGATCTAATCATCGAGGTGGCAGGTGGGACGAAGAATCAAATCACAGGTCGTACGGTCCTGCTTCGCCCACAGTTATTTTCGGCTTCTGACCTCCCGCTGACCTGCGCGAGTTTCAGCCGCTTCATCCGCTTCAACACAGAGTTATGCGACCCGGAGTTCATGTTCTGGTATCTCCAGCATCTTTACGCATCTGGACTGATGCACGCGTATCACACGCAGCATACCGGCGTGGCCCGCTTTCAATGGACGACGTTTTCAGAGCGAGAGCCGCTCGATATTCCCTCGCTTCCCCTCCAACGACGCATGGCCGGCATCCTGTCACCGTACGACGATCTAATCGAGAACAACCGGCAGCGCATTCGTATCCTTGACGAGATGGCGCTGCTGATCTATCGCGAGTGGTTCGTCCAGTTCCGTTTCCCCGGCCATGCGTCGGCCACGTTCTACGACTCGCCCTTAGGTCGAATTCCTAAAGACTGGCGCCTAGCTTCTCTAGCAGATCTGATGATTCATAACATTGGCGGCGGCTGGGGGCAGGAATCGGCCGCAGATGACTTCAACTCTCCGGCTTGGGTAATTCGCGGTACGGATATCCCCCTCGCTAGGCAGTCCCGGCTCGATAACGTGCCGCTCCGCTACCACACAACTTCTAACCTCCGTTCTCGGATGTTAGCAGCCGGCGACATCGTGTTTGAGGTTTCGGGCGGAAGCAAGGGGCAGCCCGTTGGGAGAACGCTTCTCATAACAGAAGAACTACTGGAAGCCTTCGACGCGCCAGTAATTTGTGCGAGCTTCTGCAAACGTGTGTGCCCGAATACCGAAACATATGGATCTGAACTAATGTATTTGTCCTTTCAAGATGCTTACGGCTCTGGCGAAATTGAACAATATCAGGTTCAATCAACCGGCATCTCGAATTTCAAGTGGACCGAGTATATTCACAACACGTATCGACCGGTTCCACCCGCGCCGGTCCGAGCCAAGTTTGCCGAAGTCGCAAGACCATTGTTCGCTCAAATCAGTACATTGGGAAGGCAGAGTGCGAATCTTCGGCGCACGCGCGATCTACTTCTTCCGAAGCTCATGTCGGGCGAACTCGATGTGTCCACGACTGAGCAACTGTCACTAACCGCATGACACCTCGCGACCCTTACCGCGGTACTTACTCCGAGGACGCGCTCATCGAGCGGCCCGCAGTGAAGCTGTTCGCGAGCTTGGGCTGGCAGACTATCAATGCCTACGACGAGGTCTTCGGCGCTGAAGGCACGCTTGGTCGAGGCACAGATCAGGAAGTTGTCCTCGTCCGCGAACTCCGGCGCGCGCTCAAGCGGCTGAACCGCGACGCCTCTGACGATGCGATCACGGACGCGGTCGAGCAGATGACGCGCGACCGCTCCATGATGAGCGCCGCACGTGCGAATCAGGATGTCTGGAAACTCCTGACAGAAGGAGCAAGAGTCAAAGCTCACGACGATGAGCGCGACGAAGAAATCGTCACAATCCAGTTCATCGATTGGGCCGAGCCCGAGGCCAACGACTTCCTCCTCGTCGAGCAGTTGTGGGTCTTCGGCGAGATGTACCGACGCCGCTGCGATCTCGTCGGATTCGTGAACGGCATTCCGCTTGTCTTTCTCGAACTCAAGGCATCGCACCGCCGTCCGCAAACAGCGTACGACGACAACCTCACCGATTATCGCGACACCATCCCGCAGATTTTCTGGTGGAATGGTTTCATCGTGCTCTCGAATGGCTCGGCAACGAGGGTCGGAAGCACGACTGCCAGCTGGGAACACTTCGCGGAATGGAAGCGCATCAACGACGAAGGCGAGACCGGCGTCGTATCGCTCGAAACAACCATCCGTGGCACGTGCGACAAGGCAAAGCTTCTCGATCTTGTACGCAACTTCACCGTCTTCCAAGAGGCCAAAGGCGGCATCATCAAGAAAGTCGCAAAGAACCATCAGTTCCTCGGCGTGAACCGTGCGATCCAATCGGTCGGCGAAATCCAAGCGAACCGCGGCCGGCTCGGCGTCTTCTGGCACACGCAAGGCAGCGGCAAGAGCCTCTCGATGATCTTCTTCGCCCAAAAGATCCTGCGGACCGTCCCAGGCAACTGGACCTTTGTGATCGTGACCGACCGCGAAGAGCTGGACGAGCAGATCTACAAGGACGTTCGCATCCGTCGGCGCGATCACGGAGAAGGAAGCGCACGCCGAAAGCGGCGAACACCTCCGCCAGCTGCTTCGCGACAATCACCGCTACGTCTTCACCCTGATCCAGAAGTTTCGGACCGACAAAGGAACACTCTTCCCGAAGCTCTCCGATCGCTCCGACATCATCGTCATCACCGACGAAGCGCACCGCAGCCAGTACGACACCTTCGCATTCAACATGCGCCAAGCGCTGCCCGAACGCCGCTTTCCTCGGCTTCACGGGTACGCCGCTGATCGCAGGGCGAAGAGCGGACTAGGAAGTCTTTGGCGACTACGTGAGCGTCTACAACTTCGCGCAGTCGATCGAGGACGGCGCGACAGTTCCGCTTTACTACGAGAACCGCATCCCCGAACTGCAGCTCACGAATGACGAGCTGAGCGACGACATCCTTGCCGTGATCGAGGATGCGGACCTGAACGATGCGGAGGAACGCAAGCTCGAGCGCGAGCTCGGCCGCGAATACCACCTCATCACGCGCGAAGACCGGCTGGAACGCGTCGCGCAAGACATCGTGCGACATTTCCTTGAACGCGGGCAGCGCGGCAAAGCGATGGTGGTCTCCATCGACAAGGCCACCGCCGTGCGCATGTACGACAAGGTGCGCAAACACTGGCAGGCGTACCGCGACGAAGTACAGCGAAGCCTCGCGACGGCCACGCCGGAGGACCGTGCGGCAATTCACGAGAAGCTGACCTACATCGACGAAACCGATATGGCCGTCGTGGTCTCCCAGGCCCAGAACGAAGTGAAAGAGATGCGGGAACGAGGCCTCGACATCGCGAAGCATCGCAAACGGATGCTCAGCGAAGACCTTGACGACGAAATTCAAGAACGCCGACGGACCCGCTGCGGCTCGTCTTCGTCTGCGCGATGTGGATGACCGGCTTCGATGTGCCGTCTTGCTCGACGATCTATCTCGACAAGCCGATGCGGAATCACACGCTCATGCAGACGATCGCGCGCGCCAACCGCGTGGTCGAAGGCAAGGTGAATGGCATCATCGTCGACTACGTTGGCATCTTCCGAAACCTTCAGAAAGCGCTCGCGATCTACGCCCAGCCCTCACGCTCCGGAACCGCGGACACGCCGATTACGGACAAGTCCGTCCTCGTCGAGATACTGCGTGGCGCGCTAAGTGAAACGGATGCGTACTGCCGCGAGCGCGGCGTCGCGCTGCAGGAGATCGTTGCGAAGACGGCCTTCTCGCGCGTCGCCGCGATTGACGATGCGGTCGAACGCCTCATCGCAAGCGACGAAGAAAAGCGCCAGTTCCTGCATCGCGCGACGGGCGTACTTAAGCTCTACAAGGCGATCCTTCCCGACCCGATCGCAGCGCAAATCGCCGCGCCTTGCACGCTCCTCGGCATCCTCGTCACTAAGATCGGTTCGCTCGTCGATCCACCAGACATCAGCGCCGTGATGAAGCAAATCGAAGCGGTGCTCGACGTCTCGATTGCGACCGAGGGATACCTGATCCATGACGCGCCGCAAGAACGGCTCGTTGATCTATCTCAGATCGATTTCGAGAAGCTGCAAGCGAAGTTTGACCAAGGCAAGAAGCGAACGGAAGCAGAGCGGCTGCGCGCACTCATCGACCGCAAGGTTCGGGAGATGGTGTTGTGGAACCGCCAGCGAATCGACTATCTCGAACGGTTCGAGGCCATGATCGCCGAGTACAACGCCGGCAGCATGAACGTCGAAGAGTTCTTCCGTCAGCTCGTCGCGTTCTCGCAAGAACTCTCCGAAGAAGACAAGCGCCACATCGCGGAACAGCTCAGCGAGGAAGAACTTGCGCTCTTCGACATCGTCACGAAGCCAGATCCCGTCCTCTCGAAGAGCGAAGAGAGCGACGTGAAGCGCATCTGCAAAGACTTACTCGCGAAGCTCAAAGCGGAAAAGCTCGTCCTTGACTGGCGGAAACGTCAGCAGGCGCGGTCGGCAGTTCGACTCACGATTGAACGCACGCTGGAAGACCTTCCCAAGGCCTACACTGACGATCTCTACAACCTCAAGTGCGAACTCGCGTACCGCCACGTCTACGATTGCTATGCGGGCGAATCGATGAGCGTATACACGCTTAGCCCCACGTAACTCATCCAATGGCCAAGAAGCGCCACTGCCCCTATCGCGTCAACCCTTTGAAAATTGGCGACTTATTGGCCACCGAGTGTTAATTCGTATGTACCGTTGAGTTCACGGCTCTAGGACGAGGATTCGTTCGAACTCCGCCAAGGCGGGACGGCCTGAAACCACCGGCAGCAACTCCGTAACGATCTGCATCGGGAACTTCTCGACGCGCGCCTGAATCGCTTCCCGGCGCCGAGCGCCCCTCGTGAACACGACGACGGCGCTCGCAGCGCTCCCTGCCCATCCTTCGAGCACGGCGCACAGTGCCTGGAGCTTGGGCGCGAAGACCGACGCGATGCTTTCCGAGCCACGATCGATCTCCACGGCGAGGAGCAGCGAATCGCCGCGAGGCAAGCTGAACGACGCGAGGACGTCCGGGATCGCCGCGGGCCGCGGCGTGAATCGCCGCTCAAGCGCCCATGCTGGCACGAGCACGTCGGCTTTCGGTTTCGCGCGACCAAGTACGGTCAGGACGTCCACGATCCAGAGATGATGCTCGATGTGACCGTCCGCGATCGGATTGTGTGGTACGAAGATCTCGCTAGGATCGACGCCGTTTGCGATAAGGCTCGCTCGACCGCGCATCGAAAGGCGCAGCCGGTTGATACCGATTCCGCGCCATCGCGACACAGAGACAAGGCCCCGTGCCGAAACGCGCCGCACGAAGCGCGACACAACGACCTCGCTGACCCTTCCGAATACCGCCTCGTGCAACTGATACTGCGCGACCTCGGCTCCGCGGCCGATGAACTGCAGCGCCGCGATATCCCGTTCGGACAGCGGAGCATCGCGAGGATCACGCCGATGGCGCGCTGTTCTGCAGCGGATCGGCGTCTCTGTCGACTCGCCTCTGGCCAACAAAACGCTCTCGCCGGCGCGATCCTCCACGTTCATCTCGTTCGATGATCTGCACAACGACCCCGCCGCATTCGGCGGACGCGGTTCCGTGTTTTCGCGCCGGGCCGCGGACCGAGGAGTGGACGGCGGGCCGGCAGCGAACGTTCGCGCGCCGGCGTCGTGCCGGCGGGGCCGTGTGCAGCCTGAGCGTTCGGAAGAGCTGCCACGATCGGTTACCTAGGCGGGAGTGTCTGACACTTCGGCGTGACGTTCGAGCACGTCGCGGATGAGAGGATCAAGCCGATCAACGAATGCATCGACCTGTTCGACATTGAGCGCCGCTCGGAGCACGTACTTGGCACACGGCGTTCCCTCGTCTCCGTCGCGTTCTACGAGGAATGCGACATCGAGCGGGGTTCCAAACTCCTCTGCTACGACCTTTTCGACGTCGTTCCACGCTGAACGAGGGATATCGAGCTGTACACCGTCTTTTTGAACTGCGGGGATTTCGCACGTGACAATAGGCATGATGATGTTGAATTGAGTGATTGTTTCGCCGCTGCGCCAGGCGTGCCGCAAGGTAAGGGATGTGACGCCCTCCTTTCGCTCAAGATGAATGTCAATGAGAGGCGCACGATCCATCAGAGCACCGTGATCGTGGCCGTGCAGTGGTCACAGCCGAAGCCCCGGGTGACCTCGCCACAGTGGCCGCAGTAGAGACGTGATCCGAATTCCGTCGCGCCGCAACGGCGGCACGTCGCGAGGATGTCCACCGGATTTCGCATTCCGCAGTGCGGGCAATCAACGAAGCCGCCGCGGAGAAGCTGACTTGCCCGGAACGCGCGGATCGCGCGTCGGATCCAGAGAAAGAGAAATACGGGCGCGGCCGCCACGTAGAGCGCGACGAGGGCGACGTGTCGAGCGAGAGCGCCGTGCTTCATTCGTCCGCCTTCTCGCCGAAGAAGCGCTTCAGATCGGCGAGACTCGTGATTCGCGACTGCTTCGGAGCCGCGTCCCGATTCGGCCGAGCCTCAGCCCGATCGACAACCTCCGACTCCCACTTCGCGATGAGATCGAGCGCGACCGTCGTTCCAATCATCGATTTCGCGGCGATCTCACGATTGAAGATGTCTGTGAGTTCCTCTTCCGACACGGCCGCAGCATCCGCGGGACTTGGCATGTCCGCCGCCCTGACCGGAAGCGCCGGCTCGCCTTTTACGAGCAGGAGATAGCGCTGCCGTGCGAGGCCCGCCATTTCACGCATGAACGCATCGCGCCGTGCGCCTACCGGGCGCGCGTCGCTTCCATCGAAGACCACGTGCGGCCAAAAGATGTCCGCATCCTCGCGCGCTCGAAACCCCGCGATCCAGGTCGTGTTGAGGAGGACCGCGCGCGCGACGGGCCCCGGCATCGCGTTCGAGAAATCCTGTGCGGTAAGGACGATGCCCATGTTCACGCTCCGCAGCGTGCGAAGACCCGTGAGCAGCGTCTCCACCTGGTCCGAGTTCGGATCGGCGAAGAACCGCACCGCCTCCTCGAGGACGAAGACCTTCGGTCGGCGCGGATCGCGCCGCGGCGCCGCGAGAAGAACGTCCGTCGCGCGCCACGCCGCCCGTTCGTAGCCGATCGCGAGCGGCAGCGTGGTGGTGCACGCGGTGTTCGCCAGCGTGATCGCCGCCTCGCGTGTGAGCGACAGCCTGTCCATCGCAGCGGGCGGGATGTAGGACGCTTTGATCTCCGGAAAGCTCAGACTCCACTGCAGGCGTCTGAGGAAGCCGTCGCGCGTCTGCCGCGGTACCGAGAGATCGAATGATTCGAAGTAATAGCGGACCTCGGGCTCCTTGACCCGCGAAAGAACTGCGCGCCGGAACGCTTCCTCGTGCATGAAGCGCACGGCAAAGCGATAGTTCAGGGGATACCGGAGCTCGACGAGGAGCCAGTTCCACATGTAGAGCAGCTGCCGCATCGAGTCCGTGTAAGCGTGTGCACTCGAACGAACCGTCACATCCGCGCGTGTGTGCGCGAGGTACGCGTTCGAGATCTCCGAGCCGGGAGGGTTATCGAAGGGCGCGAGTGGCGTCACGCGGTCGCGCGACCAGTCGATGACCCGCACGGAACCTTCAATCTCCGCTCGAACCTCCGCCGTCGCGCCCAACCAGAGTGCGGCGATGTGTTTCCGAAGAAGATCGAAGGTTTCCGCCTTCGGGTCGATGAGGTCGATCTCGACCGCACGATCACGATGGCTGAAGCCTTTGGTCTGCTGCAACGAGTTCAATAGCAGTGAGAGGAGGAAGCGCGTTTTCCCCGCGCCGGTGGCTCCGAGAATGAGCGCCGACATGTACGCCAGGGTGCGACGCACCCCGAGAACCTCGCCTCCCGGCAACGTCCCAAAGCGCACCGCATCCAGCCCGTCGAGCCTTTCTCGCGCGAGCGCGTACGCGTCCACGCGCGATCTTGGTGATCCGAAGATCCGCGACCGCTCGTTTCCCAATGCGCGGTCGTAGGAATCCTTGCGGCCGAGACGGAACCCTACGTCGGCGCGTCCGAAGCCCGCCGCCGCGGAGACCGCGAGCGACTTCAGAATCCCGCGCGTCGCCATCACTCAGATTCCTCATCGAAGAGCGAGTGCTGCTCGTCGTGGACATGGTCTCGGCCCGTTCCGACCGGCACCTTGCCGGACCGGCGCATCCGCGCGTGTTGAGCGTCGCGTGACGGGTGCGCCGCTCTCCGTCGCAGGGCGAGCGCGGCGTAGGCAAGAGGAGCGACCACTGCGAGAACGCCGATCAACTCGAAAATCCCCGCGCCTGGAATGCCGAACCGCGGCAGACCGAACGTCGGGAAGCTCCGCAGAAGATCGACGAAGAGGTACGGCGCGAATGCCAACAGAAGAAACGCGAGCGCCACGCGCCGCAACTTCCCGCCAGCTTCAGAGTGCGAGAGTGGAAGCGACACGAGGAAGGTGATGCACGCGGCGCTCAAGGACCAGCTAACGAGGAGATTGATCATGCGTGGGCCTCGCAGGACTCGATCAGTCGGTCGTGAAGATCGCGAGCGTCACTGCGAGCGTTGCGAGGGCGGCGCGGTCGATCGCTGCCGTAAGCTCGCGCCGGATCGCCTCGCGTTCTTCCGCGTCCGCCGCGCGGTACGCCTCCGGAGTCACGACCGCCCGCGCTTTGATGGCGGGTTTTCCGTCCGTCGCCCGCACGCGAAGGACATGCATGCGAACGCCGTCCGGTCCGAGCTCGCCGATTGCGAAATCGCGTCCCCGCGTGATTGGCATCAGCGGGTGCTCGACGATCGCGCGGGCGAGTTCGGAAGGATCGCTCCACGCGGCGCCGCTTTCCTTGACCATGAGCGACATCGTCTTCCGCCCGTCGTAGGTGACCTCCAGCGGATCGTTCTCCGGCGCCGTGTTGGCGACGAGCTTCGTCATGTTCGACTGCATGTGCTCCGCGAACCACGCGCGGTATGCCGGCTCGAGAGCGACGTGTTCCGGCCGGCCATCGACGCCGACGACCGTCGAAGCACCCGAGCGCGCGGTAACCTTGCCGAGCGCGCGGAAGAACCGCGCCGCCAGCGCCCGCTCGCGGTCATCGTCGCTCCGGATCACGACGCGAATGCCCATGAGCTCCTGGCTCGGCATGCGTACCAGGAGATAGACGAGAATCGGTCGCCCTTCGGCGCTTTCCAGAGCGCTCGCGACCGCGTGAGGATTGTCGACGCTCACGATGAGCGGCGATCGCGCGTGATCGTCGCTCGACAGCACTTCTTCGATTCGGGCCTCCACCGCTCTCGCCGGAACGCCGCGCGCGGCGCCCTCGCGCACCAGGGCGAGCGCGCGTTCCGGCACGGGATCGATATACGTGGGGGCGAGTGCGAAGCGTGCAGAGGTACGGTTGAAGTTTGCGATCGCGGGTTGCATGAGGCGCGCGCCGCGGTTCGAGCCGCCGACCATGACCTCGACGCGAGACCGGCTTTCAGATGAGGGAATGGGGGTGGATGAATTAAGCATGATCGCTCCTTATTGAATGTCTTTCGGTTCTGATGATTGGTTCAGGCGCACAAGTGCCGTCGAGTTGTTCGCTGGAAACGGTGAATCGCCGAGTTCTGCTCGCGCGGTTCGATGGGCGATGTCATAGGCGGCGCGCATGCGCTCCGCCGTGCGCTGCCAGCGCTCGCGGCGGTCCGCCACGCGGTTCACGAACCACGTAGCGTTTCGTTTCTGGAACCGCGCTCCCGCCAGACGCCGGGAGAGTTGAAACCGCTGACGCACGAGCGGCTGGACCGGCGAAAGAAGGCGAAGCACGTGTTCGGCAAGAAGCGCCGGGCCGACCGTAACGGCGGTCATGATGATGCCCATGGCCCAATCGACGCTCCGCGATGCGCCCTCCCCGGCGTTCTCCCCGACGCGCACGAGAGTGAGCGCTCCCATGAGAAGTCCGAGGGAGAGAAGCGCCGCGACCGAGATCGTGCGGTTCCTGGCCCGCGAGAGGAGCCAGGCCGTGAAGAAGATGCATGCCGCGAGCGCCGTGCCGAAGACGATCCGTTCGGGCGAGTCGATGCCGATCGCGCGCATGACGTAGATTGCGCCGGCGGATTCGACGAAGAGGAGAACGATCAGGAACGCAAGAAGGAAATGCGCGTTCGGGTGGCGCGCCAGATCCTCTTCGACGCGACGGATGTCGGCTTCCCCTTCTTCAATCCTCGGGTCCTGCAGCCGCGAGCCGACGTTCGCATGGCGGAGGTTCCCGACCGGATCGAATGCGGGCTCCGGACCGAGCGTCGCGAGCACGTATGCATCCGGTTCGTAGATGTTCAGTCCCGCGTCTTCCCGAGCGCGGCGATCGAGATCATTTCGGTCGAAGCCTTTAAACATGGGACGCCTCCTTTCCGGTGGTTGTCGGGGCTTGGAAGCTGCCGCTCTGGATCTCCACGTGCGCCGCCCCGGCGTCGTGGAGTGCCGTCTGCCAGATCGCGCGGACGTCTGCCGCGCGCCGGAGAGTCAGCGCGCAGCGCCCACGGTCAACTGATCCGAGGTCGACGTGGGAAAAGATGATGGAGATTCCTCGGAGCGATCCCGGCGGAAGCACGCGCTCGCGGGCGAGCACGCGCGCAAAACGTTCCGGCGTCGGTAGCGCGTCGCATTCGAACTTCCCGAAATCGGACACCTCAAATGCGTCCGTCACGACGATCAGAAGGCGCGGCTCCCTCATGGGCGGCGTGGCAAGCGCCACGCGGCCAATCGCCTCGGCGATCGGCGAGCGTCGCGGATGCATGCGAAGGCTCGGCTGCGCGGCCGTCATCAAGGACCGCATCTCCTCCGCGATCCAGCGAGATTCATGCTCCACTCGGGCGCGCCGTCCGGAGCCGCGGGCCTTGACGCTCCGGACCTCGCCGACCATACGCGTGGTCTCGATATCGCGCCCCTGCACCCACAGCCGGACCACGCTGCCAGGCCGCTCTGCGGCCTGGCCAAGTGCGCTTCCGAGCACTTCGCGCAGAGCCGCTTCGCTGCACGTACTCCCCGCGCTCGGATCGCAGAGCACATCTTCAGTGAGGGGAGGCGGCAGCGGCTTGTCGCTCGCACCGAACCAGCTGCCAAACGTCCCCGGCCCATCGGTGCAGGCCGAGACGAAGAACAGCAGCAAGAAAAGAGTGGTCGTTCGTCGGAGGGTCATTCGACACCTCCGGCGTCTGGGCGCTCTTTGCGTGTGCGTTTCTTCCGCTCCGGCTCTGTTGCTGGCTGAAGACGGTCGAGCACAGAGCGCACGATCTCAAGCGCCTCCTCATCGACCTGCGTGATCTGTTGGATGCATCGCAGTCGCGTAGGTGCGCTGTCATCCGGTTCGTCAATTCGAGTTGTATCTTTCGCTGTCATCGAAGCTCCTTTCCGCCCATCGCAGTTGATGAGCGCGAGCTTCGTGTTCAGCACACCGAGAGCCGGATTCGGGTCCGCTGCCAAATGGTGCGAAACGATCCCTGCCCCAGTTTGTCGCCGACACGCGGCGCTTTGAGTACGCGCAAGAGCGCGAACGATTAGGGTGTGCGCTCGCCCCGATCCAACTTGTCACGTTCGAAAATCATCCGCGCAACACTCCCGCCCACGAGCCGACTGTCGATTGTCAGCAGCTCTTCGATATCGAGTGCAATCCCGAGATTCATTTTTCGCTCGGGTTCATGCGCGAGCTCGGCAATGTGCTCCTTCAACACAATTCCACGAATTGCGAGACGGGAGCCGGCGGTGATCAGCGGCGCGCCGGAAAGACCGGGCGGTGGAACGAACGTAGTTTCGTAGCCGGGTGGAATGGCAGGTAATTCGGTAAGGCCACGCCGAGTGACAACGTGTCCGGCGAACGCGCGGAGATAGTAAGCGTACGCTTCCGCCTGCACCATCGTGATCGCGAACGGGAAACCGCAAGCGAAAACCTCGTCCAGATAGTCTAACGGTCTGAAATCGAATGCCAGTTTCGGAGTTTTCAACCCGATGCATTTGAGCAGCGCGAAATCGATCGCCGGGTACTCCTCCTTATCTTCAACGAAAACGATTTGCTGAATCTTCGTCATGATCCGACCGATCGCGACGCTGCCGTTTGTTTTCGACGCGGCATACTCAGCAGCATCGCGGTACACGTGATGCGCAGTCCCGAACAGTCCTAACGACGCCGAAATCGGAAAAGCCGTACCGAAAATCTCTGCGCGGGCGAGATCAAGGAGTGTCGGATTTTCCGGGTCGGGCGCGCCGCTCATCACTGCTAGATGAGTAGCGTTGATGAGATCGCTTAACTCAGGCGAGGGCTTTACCGTCATGCTTGACCCAAAAACGAGCGGCTTGGCTCTCTCTCTTCAAACATCGCTTCGACCCACAGCGGAGCATTATCCAGACTGAGCTGCCTCCGAAGCGCCAGCGTAGCAGACCGCCGCCGCATGCGACGCTCCAAGCAGCAGATCAGCCGCGCTTGCCGACGTGAACCCGGATTTCGAAGACCTCGCGCGGGCGAAAGCCGCGGTCCTCCCCGCGGGCGATGCGCACGGTTGCCTCATCCGTGGATCCGATCCATGCCCCCGCGAGGAGGTCCAGGATGAACTGCGAGAGTGGGATCGCGGCGGATCGCATCAGTCGATATGAGACCGTCATGGTCTTACCCCGTGCCTCACGACCGCGCTTGACGCCGAGGAGAATCTTCGCGGGAACGACGAAGACCTCTCCGGCAGCGCCGATGAGCCAGTACGCGCTCGTGGGGCTCGTCCGGAGGAGATCATCGAGCTGCGTCTCCAACGTGATCCGCCACTGGTCAACGAACCGTGCGCCCCGGCGCTCGGGCTTTTTCACCTGGACGAACTCCGCCCACGTCGCGCGGAAGACCTTGCCAACGTCCGCGCGGACGAGAAGCGCAAGGTCGCACCCGATCTGCTTCTCCTCATACTTCGGCACTTGTCGACGCTCGACGAGGCCGATCGGCGTACCGGAGGCGGCGGAGAGCTTCCCCGCCCGTGCCTCCGTTTCGCGGAAGGCGATTTCCAACTCTGCTAGGAGGTGTGACGTCACCGCCTCCTCCTCGACGGGGCCTTGATCCCGGAAGTATGCCGCGAATCGATGTGTAGCGCGGTCGATCCCTTCGCGCAGCAGACTCTCTGCCGCCGCATCCGCGATCCATGTGGCACCGCGGACGGCGAGCGGATGCGGAAAGATCGGAGTGCCATCGAGCTCGCGCGCTGCGAACGCGAGGAGTTCATCGGCGAGTTCTGCGCCCGGGCGCGCGAAGCCATCGAGCGTGGCGAGAATGCCCTTCGCTCGGTCGCCAACCTGCATCGTCGGGCCGTCTCGCGCGCACACTTCCAACGCAGCGCGCACGGCGGGCGTTCGATGCGCAGCGACGGTCGTGAGCGATTCCGCATCGGGAATGTCGGCGATGCGCGCGAGGATGTGCGGAAGCGCTCGCGTCCAGGCGGTCGGATCGTCCTCGATGAACGAGGCGAGTTCGCGACGAACGCCACGCAGCTCGGGCGGATCGGGCCACCGTTCGTAGCTCTTCAGCCGGCGGAGGAGCGACCAGAGGTACGTCTGCTGGATAACATCGTGCGGAATCGTCGGCACTGGATGCACGTGCAGGAACTCACCGACGTAGAGGCGTGCGCTGTCGCTGGGGTCTGCGCCTCGATCGGCCGCTGCGGCCTCGAATCCGACTTCCACCCCGAGCGTGTCGAACACGGCGTCCGCCGCCGAATGCAACGCGCTCGTGAGCAACGTGCCGAGCGTGTGGTCCGCCGTGTTCCAGTCCGTGCGTGCTGCCCACAACGCTTTGAACCGAGGGAGCATGAGCTCCGGCGCGATGCGCACGGCGCTGCCGATCAAGCCTTGATTGTTCCAGGCAATGAGACCTGATTGGTCGGCGTCCTGCAGGAACTCGCGCACGAGATCCGCGCGTAGTGCGCTCCCGACGAGCATTATCCGCCGACTGTCGTAGCGCAGCGACGAGCCAATGATCAGCGGCCGAATCCACGCTTGCCACGCAGCTTCCACCGCGGGCCGGCGCTCGTGTCGTTCCAAGTACGGCCCGATCCGTTCGATCAGCTTTGGGAACTCCTTGAGGCCATCGGGCTCCACTTCGTGCGGAAAGAGCGCGACTGCCTGCGGCACATGCGAAACGATGACGCGCTCAAACTTGGCGCTTGCTGCGGTGAGCAACGCTTCGAGGACGAGGAGGAGGATGCGTCCCGATCGACTGCGAGCATCCAGATAGTCGGAGACAACCTGCGGCGTCGCGATAGCACACACACGCCTCCATTCATCGATCCTGATGACGCGCTCTGCTCGATAGCTGCTGCTCGTCGCTGCGAGCTTCGGAAGAGCAGCAGCGACGAGCGCTGCGGCGCGATTCGGTACGAGCCGTCGCAGGAGATGCACGGCAACACGATCCGCACGGCCATCCGGCGCTGGCAACCTCCAACGGTCGATCCACCATCGCGTGGCGACTGCGAGTCGCTCGGTAAGCTCCTTCCGCTCCTCCTCGACCGCGGCTCTGTTTGGACCAGTCACAGGAGACCATTCCCGTTCGTAGTCTTCGAGGGCGAGCGGGTGATTGTCGGGCATCTCGGCGTCTCTTCACGAGTGTAGCAACATGCGGGGCAGCAGACGCACGGTGGGTGTCCACATTCGGAGCGCTCGAATCCTGACGAACTTGAAGGTCGCGGAACCGCTTGGATACCGAACGTGTCGTCGCATGAGACGATCCTTGAAGCGCGTCTAACGCGCGTCTACTTTGCGCGTTTTCGCACATGTGCGGACAAGTCGGGACCGAGGTAAGATGCTCTGGAAAGGAGATATCCGCGTATGTCCCGAGACAGACGCGGAAATGGGGTTCAGGTGGTCGGGGGTTCAAATCCCCCCTGCCCGACCAAACTCGAACCCGTTTCCGACAACGGCGGCGCGCCGCCGATGCTCACGGTGGGGGGCCGCTACGACCTCGAATTCGGCAAGTTCGCGACTGAGTGGCGTATCACGAAGCGACACATGAGAACCCGCTTCACCATCGGCGATCCCGCTCAAAGGGCAATTGTCGAGAGGATTTCATGAGTGGCGATGGTTCGTCGAACGAGGAAAGACCAAGAACCGGTCGGAGATATCGAACCGACCGGACAGAAGGGATTAGCGACGGCGTCTTCGCGGTAGCGCTGACGCTCCTCGTCCTCGACGTACGACCTCCTGAAGGCGGCGTGTCCCAACTCGTGCACGGGCTCGTCCTGATTGCACCGAGGCTCGGGACCTTCGCGCTGAGCTTCGCAATCGTTGCGTACTACTGGCTCGTCCACCACCTGATTTTCGCCTCACTGCGCGGCGTAAAGATCGCTCTGATCTGGGCGAACATGCTGTTTCTATTCACGATTGCCGTGTTGCCCTTCTCGACCGCGGTTTTAGGTCGTTACCCTCTCGCGCCGGTGGCGCTCGCAATTTATGGCGCTAATCTCTTCGCTTGTACGTTGACGCTGGCAGGTGTGTGGTTCGTCGCGGACCATTCTCAAATCACAGAACAACCCACAGCCGGCCAACGAAGCTACATTGTGCGGCGTTTCGGTGTTCAGTTGATTGTTGCGCTGCTGGGGATCGCATCCGCGTTCCTCGCTCCGGCACTCGCTCTGAGCATCTTCGTCGCGCTGCCGATCGTGTTCGCGCTGACCTACCACCGGCGGTACTACTGACTGTCGTCGTCCGCCACAGCGCGACACCGCACGGCTTGTATCAAGAAGATCTCAAGATCGACCTCGACCGCACGCCGGAGCATGTTGCCGAGGTGACGATTACGCCGGAGAAACTCGGACGCTTCGGGCGTGACGGCATGCGCGCACGCGCGCGCGACGATCGTCCGCGCGGCTTTCAGTGACAGGTGCATGTCCAGATCTCCTGATGTTCAAGCAGGCGAAACATCGGATTGATGACTTATGACTTGACCGCGCGTGCCGAGCTCCAGAGCGCCCATTCAGGATTGATCCGATCGGGATAGAGCTGCAGCATCTTGTCGTAGAGGTCTTGAGCATCTGATGTCGTCGCCGCAAGGCGGTCGAAATCGCGGATGTACTGGCGGGTCTGTTCAATGATTGCAGGGCTGTCGTCGTTGTCGGAACGCTTGTGTGACGCGACCACTGCGCGTGGGTCGAGCGACTCAATAGTGTCGAGCGCCGCGATCCACTCCTGCCTGTTCTGGGCATTCGATTCGGCCAGGTAGAGGTGGACGTCGTTGTAGGCGGCATCACCGGCGACTACGAGTCCAATGGACGGGACATGCAAACAGGATGTGAAGTCAATATCCGTATGACCCAGTTCCACACCGAGCAATTCACGCCCTTCGAGATCGACGACGTTTCCCCGGAGCTCTTCAGCGAGTACCAACCTGTCCGGAATTTGGCCTGGGAATGCCGCCTTCCAGCTTCCCTCGAGGGCTTCTGGCGACGCATTCTCGCGCATCACTTTCACCGTGTTGGGCGTAGCGACTGCCTTGGCATTTGGAAATCGCTCCAGAAGAGTGCCGAGTCCAAACCAATGGTCTCCATGGCCATGAGTGATGTAGATGGTTGTCAGGTTCTTGCCTCTTGCTCCAACCCAATCAGCCAGAGCGTGGGCCTGAGCGACGGTCGTGAACGCATCAACGAGGACAGCGTCCCGCACACCATAGATGAGGGTCGCCGCCGTCGCCTGAAAATATGTCTCTCCCACATCGGGAGGCCTGTCGCGGGGGTAACAATCGGAATGCCTGGCGTTACGAACACGTCCCATTTCAGAAGACCGGCCTGGGAGTCCTGTGCCGACGACATCGGAAGCCTCCTGTCTCTCAATACGACGTAAATGGCGAGTCTGATGCGAGAAAGGCGGAAGCCTGTCGCGTAAACGATTCGTGATACTGGAACAGGGCGCCGTGCCCGGCGTCCGGATACGCCACAAGCGTCGCATTCGGAAGGTTCTCGACCAACCGATACGAGTTCGCGATTGGGATCATCTCGTCGTGAATGCCGTTGACGACAAGCGTAGGCTGATGGATGTCCTTCAGATTACCGAAGTTTGTTCCGTTGGATTGCTCCCACTCACGAAACGCGGCCACCTGCGACGCAGCGACGCCGGGTCCGGATGGTGTATCGAGATCATCAGCCCGTAGAGCAAGCCGTTCGATGAATGCTTTGCCGGCCGCCTGGCTTGACGCAGTCGGCGCAAAGAAGATTTTCTGCAAAACGGCGTATCCCTTGAGGGTCGGGTCACTGAGGTGCCTGGCTAGACTCGGTTTTTCGAGGTGCATGATGTCATCGCCGCCCCGCGGCGCAGTCGCGACCAGAATCATCCGGTGGACGATTGAAGGTCGCTCCTGCGCCATCTGCTGCGCCACCATTCCACCGAGCGAGTATCCGAGCACGTCGCAGCTGGTCAAGCAGAGTGCATCGATGAAATCGAGCGCATGCCTCGCCATGCCGGCCACGGTGTTGGGCACCTTGCCGGTTGACCGGCCGACACCCGCGCCATCGAACAGAATAACTTCGCGGCCCGAAGCGAGCGGATCGACGACAGCCGGATCCCAGTTGTCGAGCGTCCCTGTAAAGTGCTGGAGGCAGATCAGCGGCCGTCGTATTCCACCCCCAAGACGACGAAACGCGTAGGTTTCCTGCTTCCCCGGGAGGAGTTGCGTCGGGGCTGTCGTATTACTGTCGCTGTTTGCAATGGACATGGTCTATCCCCTTCACCAACCATCGAGTTGCACGCCGGCATGTGTCTCGCGGACTTACTTCTTTTCCGCAGCGGCTGCTGCCAGGGCGGCGAATTCCTCGCGACCGAACGCCGTGCCTGCGATACCCCAGCCGCCTTCCGCCGCTTCGGTCAGGAGCACCCACGTGCGTTGCGCTTGTGACGGATCACCGCAGACGTCAGCCAGAAGTCCGGTCACGTCCTTCACGAGCTGCTTCTGGCCGCCTCGCGTCAACGCGCCAGGCGGCGTAATGATCTGTACCCGGATCGTTCGCGGCGCTACGTCCGCTGCGGTCTGAACCGACCCCGGGATCATCCTGTGAATGAACGCCGCCGTATTCGCAAGATGGAACGGGCTCGGCGCACTGACGCCTTCCGCCCGCAGAACCGCGTATGTCAGCTCCTCGCCGATCCGTCGATCCGATCCAGTTGGAAGAAGGTCGCTTGGCGCGTAGACGTCAATCATCGGCATGGTCAATTCCTCGATTTCTGCATGCGATTTACACAGAGATTTCTCGTTGCATCTGTTGAATGGCGCTGATCCAGTTTTCGACGTGATACGCAGAGGCGAGCTTTTCGCCCCGTACGGTGAACAGATCGAGAGCCATGGTCTTGAATCTCCGGCCGGTAGGGCGAGCGCCGAAGAACTCACCAATCGGCGTTCCGGACGCTTCGCCGCGCACGATCACCCGATCACCCGAAACCATGATGTCCGCGATGCTCCAGGCGAGGTCGGGAACGCTCGCACCGATCTGTTTGAACACGTCCGCAAGAGCGTCGCGCGAGAGCCACTCGTCGTTGCTCGAATAGGACTGATAGTCCGCGTGGCAGGCCTGCGCGAGAAGCGCTTCGACGTCCTTCGTCTGCGGCTGATTCAATGCTTCGTACAGCGGCGAGACAATCTTCCGTGCCCTCTCTACGGTCAGCTCCGGTGGCGCCTTGGGGAAGTCATCTCCGAACATCGGAAGACCGCTCGTCGACTCCTCGCGCGTGACTTCGTCCTGAAGTGTGTCCCAATGTTCGACGATGCGGCCGTTCGCGACTCTGATGACGTCGCCGGCGACCCAGGCTCGCGGCCTTCCGTTATTGACGAAGCGGCCGTGCAGCAATACGTAGTCGCCCTCAGCGGTCGCTACATGGTTCTCGTAGCGCAACTCGGGCGGAGCCGATTTGACGAGATTGAACAGCCCATCTCTTCCCGGCGGGATGTGCGCGCTGTGCTGGATGTAATCGGGCGACCAGAATGTCGACGCAGTGTCGTAATCACGTTTGTTGAACAGCGTGTCGAATGCCGTAAGAACGAACTCTCTATTGTTGTTCATCGTAATACTGCCTTTGAATTGATCGGTGGTCCATCTCAGGAATACACACAAGTAGCTTTATCCGCTGAAACAGGAGGGAATCCTGATTCGAGCATCAAGGGCGACGTCCGAATGCGATCGCGCTTCGAACGACTGGTTCACGAGCAACAAGACGAGCGCTGCGAACTCGCACGTTGCGCCGATGAACCCCAGCTGGCGCGGGTCGACGAAGAGGAGCGAATAGCCTCCAAGCGCAGCTCCGAGCGAGAATCCGAGGTACATGAACGACGCGTTCAACGAGAGAACGACCGGCGCTGACGGAATGCCGACGATCTGGATGAGCCGGGTCTGCTGCGCAGGAAAGAACGCCCACGATGAGATTCCCCACAGCGCTAACGCCACGAACACCGGACCGATCGCCCGCGCGGGACTAACGGTACTCGCTACGACAGCAAGACCCGCGAGCGCAACGATCAGGCCCGCGAGGCTGGCGCGCAGCACAACGTCGGTCCCGAACCGATCCGTTGCCCGGCCGCTCACAAACAATCCCAGGCCCGCGGCGAGTCCCCACGTGAAGAGCGCCAAACCAATTTGCGAGCCGCGAAGTGTCGTCGCGCTGTAGAGAAGCGGAGCGACGTACGTGTAGACCGTGTACGCGCCACCTGCCCAGATCAGGGTCACGGCGAGAGCCCGTGCGACACATGGATTGCGTACGGCGCGTATGCGGTCACCGAGCGATGTCGAGACTAAGTCGGCGCCTATGCCACGCGGCAGCCCATGGGCGACTCCGACCGACGCGATGGCTGCGAGGGCGGCGACAATCGCAAATGTCATGCGCCAGCCGAGCCGGTCACCAATGAACGCGCCCAGCGGCACACCGAGCGCTATCGCCGCTGTCAATCCGCCGTTGACCACGGCAATCGCACGCCCGCGCTGTTCTGCGGGTACGATCGCTCCCGCGAGCGCGTTGGCGTTCGGCGTGTAGAGACCCGCGGCCAACGCGAGAAGCACGCGGGCTACCGCGAGGGCGAAGTAGGTGTGTGCCATTGCTGCCACCAGGTTGAACATCGCGAAGAGCGACATCGACCAGATGAGCAGCCGCCGCCTGTCCATGCGCGCCGTGAGCGTCGTGAGGAGGGGCGAGCTCGTCGCATACGCGAATGTGAAGATGGAAACCAGAAGGCCGGCCCGCGCAAGCGAAACGCGCAGGTCGGCTCCGATCGTCACGAGCAGCGCGGCGATCATGAACCCTTCCGTGCCAATCGCGAATGTTCCGAGCGCGAGCCAGTAGAGGGCGGGAGGCGTTCGTGCCCTGGCTGTCCTCAGGGGGGAGTCAGCAACGTTGGAGTCGGCATCCATGATGACTGAAGTCTGCAATATGTACGAACGTATTGGTTCTTGTCAACCAAATGCGCTCGATACCGGAGAGTCGATTAGCGCTTGACCCGTGCCCGCCGTTTCGGGGCGGAGTCGCGTTGCGGAAGCAGTCGCTCGAAGAGAACACGCTTGAGGCGTTCCACCGGAATCGGGCTGCGCTGCGCCTTCGCTACGAGGATCGCGCCTTGGAGGGAACTGACGATGAAGCCGGCGAGTTCCTGAACGTCGGCCTCAGACGCTAGCTCGCCGGCCTCGATCGCAGCCTGAAGGCAGTAAGCGACCGATGCCTGGTTCTCCGCGAACACTGAGGCAACGCGAAAGCGAATCGCGTCGCTCGTCTCACTCGCTTCGGCGCTGAGGTTTCCGTACAAACATCCTCGGCGCATCTCATCCTTGCGAAGATAATCGAGCTGTCCATCGATCCATGCTCGCAAGCGACGAAGCGGCGGCAACCGGTCGTTTCGCAATGTCGCCCTGACGTTTGCGCTCGTCATCTCTCGATAGCGCTCGAGGATCTCGAGTCCAAATGCTTCCTTCGAGGCGAAATGGTTCGTGAACGACCCCTGCGGAACGCCAGCGGCCTGAGTGATGTCTCGCACGCTCGACGCACCGAACCCACGCTCGTGCACCAGGCGGAGTCCGTCGGACAGCAGTTTTTCCTTGTTCGAGGGCCGCGCCATGCCACATCAATGCCCAACCCGTGGCGCTTGTCAAGACGTAGACCGCGCCAGTCCCGATCAAGCTTCACAAAGAATCTGACGTGAACTTGTGCCTGTTGATCTTGAGGTGCCGGATCATCCAGTCGAGCGTGGAGCGCGGAATCCCGAGCCTCACTTATTGGAGATGTCTAGGCCACTCGGAGCACGATCTTGCCGTGTGACCTGCGCCTTGCCGCTCCCGGCCCACTGGGCGACAGCCCATGAACCGCTGGCAGGTTCCCGGCGATGTCCTTCCAGGCCTGGGCCGCATCCTGGAGCGCGTACACGGTGGCGACGTCTGCTCGGATCGTCCCCTCTTCCAGCAGCCGCGCGATTCTGCTGAGCCCGTCCCCTGACGGCGCTAGCCTCATCATCATGCCCGACACGCGGTGCCTCGCGGTCTCTTCCGGTGATACGGGCTGAATGGCAGAGACGAGATGGCCGCCTTCCTTCAAGACGAGGAACGACCGCTTCTGTGTATCGCCACCGATCAGGTCGAAGACCACATCGACCTTCTCTCGAAGAACCTTCTCGAACTGCGTGTCTCGATAATTGATCACCCGGCTGGCTCCGAGGGAGTTGAGATAGGCCTCGTCGTCGCCGCTTGCCGTGACGATGACGGTGGCACCGGCGTGCGATGCCAATTGCACCGCATAGGCGCCCACGGCGCCGGCACCGCCATGGATCAGGATCGTTTGTCCCTTTTCCAGGTGACCGTGGGTGAAGATTCCCTGCCACGCGGTTTGCCCAGCCACCGGCACGGATGCCGCTTCCTCAAAGGAGAGGTTGGACGGTTTCCTTGCGATGACAGCCGGCTTGACGGCCAGATACTCCGCGTACGCGCCGCCCAATTCGTTGCCACCGAACACGGCATCACCTGGCGCCCATGCCGCAACGTCACTGCCAATCTGTTCGACGACCCCCGAAAACTCATGGCCAGGTATCCACGGCAGGTCGATCGGGAGTATCTCTCTTGCTGTTCCGGAGGCCTTGACGAGATCCAGGTGATTGACGGCGGTACTCTTGATCTTCACCAGGATCTCGTCGGGTGCGATCGCCGGTGTTTGTGCATCGCTGAACACCAACTGCCCGCCGTATTCCAACAATCTGACGGCTTTCATGCGAGTCCTCCTTGAGCCATGGGTTCTCTCGTTTCAGCGCCCATTTGGTTGCGCGTGGCGGCGTACCCAGTCGGGGAGCTTCGGGAGCGCCCGCCGAATGGGTGAGGAAACACGTTCAGCCGGTAGTAGAGATCTTGACGGATACTGCCATCCGCGACGGCCCTTTCCAAATCGCGGTTCGTCGCAGCCACCACGCGCTCGTTCGCCGGAATCGGATGCGACCCCGCGTCAGCGAGGTTGCCCGGCGAGCCACGGAGGAGTGTAGGCGCCGACGGCGTGCAGGATCGCCAGCATGTCGTCGGCCGCCCACTCCTCTGTGATCTTTCCGTCGGCGAGTCGATAGACATCGACTGCGTCCCATTTCACCGGTCGTCCGGTTGCCGCGATGCCGAGGAGCTCGCCCTTGTGGGTCGCCGTCACCGTGAGGCGAACCGCAACCAGACTTCCTTCCGCGACGATGTCGCGCTCGGTCGCGTGCAGATCCGGCAGCGCACCGATGAATCCACGCAGGAGACTCACGACATTCTCAACTCCCTCGACTGTGCCGAGCGTGCCGCCGTGCCACGCCACGCCAGGGGTCAGGTAGTCGGCGGCGCGCTCCGGCTTGTGGGCGTTGAACACCTCATCAACGTAGGCGCGCACGAACCTCTTGTTATCGTCATTCGAGCTCATTTGAAATCCTCCCTAAGACTGTTAGAAACAGCCGCCCGTGCCACGTCCGTTTCACCGCCATCGATCTGCAACTTCAACGCCTGCGCATCGCTCGATTCGATGCGTCCGCTCAGAACGAGCGTCGTTCGCGGTCCATCGGGGTGTTCTTCGATTCTCAGAACCACGTCACTCTCTCGTTTCAGCGTCCATCTGGTCGTGCGTAGCGGCGTGACCAATCGGGGAGCTTCGTGAGCGCGCGGCCGAATTCGCGTTCCAGGCCGGCGACGTCAGCGCTGTAGCCGACGCGCTCGAACCATTCCAGCATCAACGCCATCTCCTTGCTGTACTGCTGGACCTGTTCGATTGGTGTCTGCGCGAACGCAATCGGCCGGCCTAATGCCTCCGTCAGGATCTCCGCCGCCTCCCGCATCGTTCGTACGTCACCGGCAAGATCGATCTCGCGGCCGTTCAAGGCGGCGGCGTCGGTGAACGCGCGCGCGCCGAACCAGCCGATGTCGTCCACCGCAATCATCTGCAGCTTCGTGTCTGGCCCGAGCGCCCAGGCCAGCGTGGAGCCCTGGAGACTGAAGGGCGCCAGCAGGTTCTCCATGAAGAACACCGGACGCAGGATCACATGCGAGGGGAAACGGAGGCCGCGCACGGTCTCCTCGATGCGCCATTTGTTGTCGAAGTGCGGGATGCCTGTCCGCTTGTCCGCTGATCCCACGGATGTGTAGACGTAGTGCTCGACGCCGGCCTCGCGCGCCAGCGTCGCAAGACGCTTGCCCTGCGCCTCTTCCCGCTCGACACCCGCCTCTCCCGTGTTCTGCACGCCGAAGACGCCCCACGCGCCGGCCAACGCACGGCGTAGCGTCTCCTCGTCATCGAGATCGCCCTTGACGACGTCGACGCCGTGTTTCGCCAACGCCGCCGCCCGCTCGCTGTCCGGCGTGCGCGTCAGGCCGCGCAGATGGAATCCGGCGCCCTGCAGCGCCCGCGCCGTGGCGCCGCCCTGATGGCCTGTCACTCCGGTGATGAGAATCGTTCGATCGCTGGTCACGACTGCCGTCCTTCGTCGAGGTGCAGGCCGGTCATGCCGTGACGCTCGCGTGCGGCGATAGGAGCCCGCTTGAAGCGGCCCCAGGCGACGAAGCTTGCGAGCGCTCCGAGCACGACCACAACCGCCAGCTCTCCCAGCTCGCCGCGAACGAGGTGAAGTACCGCCGCGGACGCCATCACGATGACGAATCCGGAGGAAGCCAGCGGCGTCAACAGAGGCGCGATCCGCGTCAGCGCCGGCAGGATGATGCCGATCGACCCAGCCAACTCCGCGATGCCGATGAAGCGGAGGAAGGCGAGCGAGAAACCGGGCGCCATTTTGGCGAGCTCCGCGGCCGGCGTGGACACCTTCATCCAGCCCGCCAGTGCGAAGACGATCGCCAGAGCGATCTGAGCGGACCAGAGAGCGATGCGAAGCCCGCGGCCGGTCGCTGCCGCCCGGGAAATTGTAGAAGAGGTTGCGTGAGGTTCCATTTGCATTTCTCCTTTGCTGTCGCTACGATAAGTCCACTGATCGATACGATCAATCACCAAAACGCCAGCACATGATGCAGATCGTCTACACTTGAAGGTAACCATGGACCCCATCTCCGATGTCTTCACCGCTCTCGAGGTTCAGAGTGTTTTCTATGGCCGGTTCGAATTCGGTGCGCCGTGGGGGTTCCGAATGCCCGCTGGTCATGCGTCGTTCGGCATGGTGTTACGCGGGCAATGCTGGCTGCAGGCGGAAGGAAGCGACGCACTGTCGCTCGACGGCGGCGATTGTTTTGTGCTCCCGCGCGGAGTGGCGTTTTCGCTTCGCGATGATGCCGCCTCAGCGCTGGTGGACATGGATGAAATCAGCAGCGAGCTCCAGACCTCTCACCGCTACGGCGGCGAGGGACGAACGACGGTGATGCTCACCGGATGCTTCACGCTCGATTCGTCATTCAGTAAGCCGGTCGTCGATCTGCTTCCTTCGACGATCCACATCAAGGCGGATGAGCCGCAGTCGTCATCGCTGCAGAGTACGATTCGACTGCTTGCGGCCGAGATGCAGCACGACGCACCGGGTTCGCAAGTGGTCGTGAATCGTCTCACCGATGTCTTTTTCCTGCAGGCCATTCGCTTTTACATGTCGAAGCACAAAGACTGCGCGTCGCACTGGCTCCGTGCCGTGGGCGATCCCCAGATCGGCCGGGTGCTGACGGCGTTGCATGGCGATATGGCGCGCTTGTGGACGGTGGAAGATCTCGCCGCGGAGGGCGGCATGTCGCGCGCCGGGTTCGCCATGCGATTCAAACAACTGGTCGGCGAGACACCGCTCGAATACTTGACTCGCTGGCGCATGTACAGGGCCACGCGGTTGCTGCGCGATCGCGGCCGCAAGCTGCTGGAGGTCGCGAATTCGGTCGGTTACGATTCCGACGCCGCCTTCAACCGCGCGTTCAAACGGATGCATGGCGTTTCGGCAGGCGAATACCGGCGCACGATCGGAGCAACTAATACCATAGCCACCCCGCAACATGCGCTCGGTTCGCCGCGGCCGGCACCCCGGAGCCGTGCCGCGAGGACGTGACCTACGGCGATGATGTTCATTCGATGCGCGGAATAGCGGACGAAACGCGCTTGCGATGCTGTCCGGTTCCGGAGTTCAATGTTGCTTTCGTGCGTCGTGCATCTTGCAACATGCCGCCCGAGGCGCTCCGCTTCATCTGCACGAACGAATTGCGTCCAAGTCGATGAGGAAGACCAGGCCGTCGAACGTCTCGAACATCGTTCCCTTCTTCCGCGTCGAGCCATCGTTGAACGTGTAGGCTCCGGGCTGATGTCCGAAGACGATGTGTTTTGCGCCGAGGGCGTACCGAGAAGGCGGGGGTCGCTCTCGAGCGCTTTGTCATCCTCGGCGGGTTCAACGCTACCTCCACATCGTCATCAACGGCAACCCAGAGCCACCTCATTCAAGCGGCGAGAGCCTTCCCGCCGGGAAACGACGGGAAGGCTCTTGCTCGGAAGTTCTTCGTACTGGCTGCTCGGACTGCGCGGTTTCCAATCTGATCGCTTGCGTCCGGCGACTCCTCTCGCTACGCGTGTGCCTGAACTTGTTGCGACGCGCGGGTGGCGCGGCGGACGAGGGACGCCGGCTGGCGAGTAATCCACACCGCGTCGGACACCGTGACCGCGATCGGCACGAGGTTGGTCAGAGTATCGGAAACGACATTGCCGGCGAAGCCGATGATCGCCGGGGGTGCGGAGAAGACGAAGCTGGGCGGGCTGCTCGGCGGGAGGCTCGGGCCGAGAGACTGACCGCTCGCCGTCTCGATATATAGGGCAAATACCGGATTATCAATCAGCATCGACACGTTCGCGATGGAATCGTTGGCAGCGATCGTCAACGGTCCGACAGTCGACGACGACGTCCCGTGCGTCACGCTCGTACCGTCGCTGTAGACGACTGAGATTCCGCTGACGGGGTTCTGGCCAAGCAGCGTGATCGACGCCGGCTTCGTCCCCGCAGCAACCTGCGACGGCGTTAGATCGAAGAACGGAACGACGGTCAAGCCCGGGTAGTTCAGCTCCGCTGGCGCGGTCGTCGGATTGAGCGCGAAGCTCGGCATCGGCGTTCCGAGGCCGAGGCTCGGTAGCGCGGGCGCGGCGTACGTCGCGGTGACATTGTTCTCGATGTTCGCGATCAGCGCCGCCAGCGATTTCTGATCCGCCGCGGTCTGCGCCGCGTTCGTTGCGAACTGCGAGTCGCCCGTATACCCGTACGCGGTATACATCTGCTGGATCGACGCCACCTGTCCCGACAACGCTGCCAGTACGTTCGTGGCGTCGATGAACGGCGTCAAGCTGGCGGTGCCGAGAAGATTGCGATTCGTGACGACGGCGGTGAAAAAGGCGGGGTTGCTCATCACGTGCTCGTACCCGGTGACCGCGAAGCAGAGCACCTGAGGCGAATCGATCGTCAGCGAGCCGAACGAGAGCGCGAACTGCACGATGCCATTTGCATCGCCGGGAAGTGCCGGCGGCTTCTCGATGCCCATCACCTTCTGGGACATCCGCATGGTCGTACTCGTCGCGCTCGAGGCGGAGCTCAGCGTCGCGCTGAGCGAAGCGCTCAGCGTGCCGGCGCTGCCTGAGAGCTGCGCGGAGATCTGCGTCTGCTCTTCGGTCGACGTCGAATCGAACACGAACGCCGCATAGTACTGCCCGCCCAACACGATCGCGCTCACGAACGAGTCGCCGTAGTTGTCGAAGAATCCCTGAGCCGTCACCCCCGGCGGCATCTTGAGACTGTACTGGTTCGCCTGCGTCTCCCCGATCACATGCACGCAGTTGACGATCACGACAACGCTCGTGCTGGAAAGGTTGAGCGACTGCGCGAATTTCGCCGAGGCGCTGACGGAGAAGTCGGCAAACCCGTCCGATACCGAGGCGGAGGCGCTCAACGCCTGCTGGACCGAGCTCGTATCGGTGCAGACCGTGACATTGGTGTAGGTCTGCCCGTTGGTGATGTTCGTCAGCCCACTCACGAGCGTGTTGCGGGCCTGTCCCTGGAAGCTGTCGTAACCCTGATAGAGCGTGGTGGGTGGTTGCGTGACATTCGTGGTTTCTTGCATGGCATTTCCTTCCTCTCTAAAGTTTGTTGTCATCGATGCACGCTTGTGGGTCTGGCGCGCGGTCCGGTTTTTCCACCGCGTCAATCACTTTCCTGATGAAGAAGGCCCAGGCGTCTTTAAAAAGGTCTATCCTCCCAGCCAGTCTCGGCACATCCTTCCGATGAACAGCCAGGAACTCCTTCGCTCCAACCTGGCGCTGGTGGAACGACTCGTCCGGTTCGTCTGCCAACGCGCGCGGGTTGTCGGGGCCGACGTCGATGACTTCGCCTCGACGGTGAAGCTTGCGCTGATCGAGAACGACTATTCCGTGCTCCGCGCCTGGGAGGGCCGCTCGTCGCTGGCTACGTATCTGACCGTCATCATTCAGCGGATGCTCGCCGACGAGCGCTTTCGCACCCTCGGACGCTGGCGACCATCATCGGAAGCGAAAAGAATGGGAGAGGCCGGCATCCTGCTGGAAATGCTGATCAGACGCGATGAACGGACGCTTGCCGAAGCGGTTCCGATGGTTCGCGCGGTTGATGACACGTTGACGGCCGGCGGCATCGAGGCGATGGCGGCCAGACTTCCCATCCGGCCGTCCCGGATGCGTCTCGTCGAGATGGATCCGGTTACCGTGGAGAACGTCGCCGGCCGCGACGACGCCGACGCGGCTGTCGCTCAGGGAGAGGTGCAACAACTCTCCCAGCGCACCAGCTCGGTCATCAGCGAAGTGATCGGGTCGTTGCCGATCCGGGACCGGATGCTCCTTCGTCTGCGATTCGTCTCGATGTTGAGCCTGGCCGATGCGGCGCGCATCCTTCATGTGCCGCAGCGGCCTCTTTACCGGCGTCTCGAACAGATCCTTGCCGTCCTTCGCCGCTCTCTGGTCGACGCGAACGTCGGCGCCGGTTCCGCCGAGGAGCTGATCGGCTCGGCGTTCGCCTCGCTCGATTTTGGGCTGACTGATCGGGAAAACGACATAAGCGTGCCAGTCAGCCGGAAGGAAGGAGCAGAACCACGAGGAGCTCATTTATGACCGGCGATGCGCACGCGCGGGCGGCCCGATGCCCGGACGCCGAGACGATCGCCGCGCTCGCGGAAGGTCGCATCGACGGGCCGGAGCTTGACGCGATCCTCGCGCACGTGGAGACGTGCCGGTCGTGCATGCGGGAGTTGGAGCTCGCCAGCGCGACCTTCTCACGCGAAACGAATCGTTCGCCGTCCCGGACCACATGGTTGGCCATTGCCGCCGTAATCGCGGCGATCGCGATCGGTGCGCCGATCGTCTGGCAGCGCGTCGTTCGTCAGCGCGTGCCGGCGATTGGAGATCTGGTCGATCTGGCGCCGCGCAGCATTCGTCTTGTTGAGCCACGAATCTCCGGAGGATTCGCGTATGCGCCGTATCGCGGGTCGATGCGTGCCAGCGGATCGTTCCCCGACACCGAGCGCCTGCGCCTCGGAGGTGCGGCAGCGAACGCGATTGAGCACGCCGATCGTGATGCGTCCCCGGAGGCCCAACACGTGGCAGGTATTGCGTTGCTGCTGGCCGAAGACGATCCGCTGAAGGCCGTCGACCGGCTACGCATCGCTAGTGAGCGAGCACCGGGCGATGCCCGGATCGCCAACGATCTCGCCTCGGCTCGTTACACGGCAGCCCAGACTCTGGGCCGCGCATCGCTGTATCCCGAGGCGCTGGCCGCGGCCGATCAGGCGCTTCGCACGGATGCACGTCTCCCCGAAGCTCTCTTCAATCGCGCCCTGATACTGGAGCGCCTCGGTCTGGCGCAGGAAGCTCGGCGGGCGTGGGAGAAGTATCTGGCCGTCGATTCTTCGTCGCCGTGGGCGGAGGAAGCCCGGCGGCGCATGGCCAGACTTCCTACGACATCTGCCGACGCGCTCTTTCGAAGCGAGCTGCCGCGGCTGGAGCGCGCCGCGCAGAGTGGTGATGCCCGCATCGTGCGTCAGATCGTGAAGGCGTATCCACAGCAGAGCCGGACCTTCGCGGAGGCAGAGCACCTCGGCCGGTGGGGCGAAGCAACGATTCGGGGCGACGCAGCCGAGGCGACGCGGCTTCTCACCTCGGCGCGCGCAATCGGCGATGCGCTTTCGACGGACTCGCACGAGTCGCTTCTGCGCGAGACCGTTGCCTCGATCGATGCCTCTGATCCGCAGCGGCGAGCCCATCTCGCACACGCCTATCAGATCTATCGGCAGGGCCGCATCGCCTACGCGCGCCAGCAACTCGACGAGGCCGCGCGGAGTCTGGCGGCGGCGGGACAGGAGCTCGCGGCGGCGGGAAGTCCTATGGCGTACGTGGCTCGCTATTTTGCCGGCAGCGTCGCCTACGCGCGGAACGAGGGGCCGGCGGCACGCGCGACGCTCGAGAACCTGCTCAAGGAGATCGAACCGCATCGAACATACGGTGCGCTGCGTGCGCAGATCCGTTGGGAACTGGCTCTCTGCGCGATGGCGGACAACGACTGGAGCCGCGCCATCGCTCTGCTGACGGAAGCGGAAACCTCCTTCGCGCAACTGGGAGAGAGGGCGAATCTCGCCTTCATTCATTCGATGCTGGCGACGGCGTGGATGTCGGCCGGCCGCCCGGACGACGCCTGGGCGGCGCGCATCCACGCGTTTGACGGCATGGGGATCGAAGGACGAGGCGATCGCCTGCTGGTCGGCCTAACCGCCGCCTCGCGCATGGAACAGCGCGCGGGGCGCCTCGACTCTGCCCGTGCGCTGCTTGCCGTGGAAGTCGAGGAATCGCGCACCGCCGCGAATCCGTCGCTCTTTCCCGATGCCCTGGTGCGCAGCGCGACGGTGTCCGATGAGGAAGGCGATCACGCCGCGGCTACGCGGCTCGCCCGCGAAGCGCTGGCCGCGGCAGAGCGCATCTCCGATGTCTCTCTTCGCGACCGCGCGGTGGCGAACAGCCGGGCAGGCGAAGGGGCAATCCTCGTTTCCGAGGATCCCCGCCGCGCCACCGACTCGCTGACGACGGCCATCCGTTTCTATCAGGACGCGAAACTCAACGCCTTTCTCCCTACGCCGTACCTTTATCGTGCCCGCGCCTCGATGCTTCTGGGCAAGCGGGATGACGCGCTGATCGATCTGGAGCGCGGCATCGTCGAAGTCGAGCGCCGTCCACTCCAGCTGCCGGGTTCGGCCGTTGCACCAGTTGATGACTCGGGCGATGCGCTGTTCGATGACGCCATCCGCCTGACTCTCGATCGTGGAGATCGCAGCCTTGCCTTTCAGTATGCAGAACGAAGGCTTGCCCAGTCAGCATTCGGCATGAATGCGGCGCATCCACGGACGATCGAGGATCTGCAACGAAGGCTTCGCGGCACCGCCACGATCGTGCTGCACATTACGTCGCTGCCGGACGAAGTGGTCGCCTTCGCCGTGGCGGAGAACGATGTGGCGGTCGCACGCGCGCACATTTCGCGTGCGCATCTCGTGCAACTGGCCGCAGCGGTTGAAAACGGCGACGCCGCGTCTCTGCGGGATCTCTTCGATGTCCTGATCCGCCCCAGCAGCAGGATCCTCGAGCGAGGCGACGAGGTCATCGTGATCGCCGATCGCCGGCTGGAACGAGTTCCGTTCGCGGCGCTTTACGACACGAGGCGAAAGAGGCACCTCGTCCAGGATGTGTCGGTCGCAATCGCACCGAACGCCGCGGTGCTCGACAACGTCGAGACGAGCGCTCCGCGCGTAATCACCGCGATCACGCTGCCCTCCGGTGAGCGCGTGGCGACGCATGCGCTTCCGGAAGCGAACGGTGAGGTCAGCGAGATCGTTCCGCTCTATGCCGAAGGGCACGTCATCGCCACGGCCAATACGACCTATGCCTCGCTTCACGATGCGCTCCTGCGCAACGCGGTCGTCCACCTCGCCGGCCACACGGAAAGACAGCCGGGCACCGGTGACGCTGCCCTGCGGTTTGCCGATGGCGATCGCGCCACCTGGTCGAGGATCGCGGCAGATTCCGTTGGCAGAAACACGATCGTCGTGCTCGCGGCATGTGAAACGCTCCGCGGATCGACGTCGCCGGATGTCCGCTCACTCAGCCTCGGCGCGGCATTCGCGGCGGCAGGAGCAGGCAATGTCATCGGCACGTTGACGCCGATCGGCGATGCCGACGCCAGGGAGCTCTTCCTCTCCATTCATCGGCACCTGGCGGCCGGCGATTCCCCGGCTCAGGCGCTGCGGCAGACGCAACTCGACGCCATCACCAGCGGCCGATTGCCAGCGTGGCAGTCGATCGCACTATTGACGCGCTGCATCCAGACACCACGGGTGAGACGGAGGACATCATGGGCAACCTCATAATCCAGTTTGTCGGTCTCTGCATTCATGTCGATCAGTCACACTTCCCGGACCTGCCTTCGAAGCACCGAGTGATCTTCCTGGCAAATCCCACCCGGCTGCGCATCAAAGACCACGACGTGAACGCCCACAGACCCCAGCTCCACTTCCTGACGACGATGACGACGATCGATCTCGATTGTGTCCGGTCCCCCGAAGCCGACGGCCCATTCGATCTCGATCGCGTGGCACTTCAACTGGCGGAAGGGAACTGGAAAACGCCATTCAACAGGGATCCAACATTCGTCAGCGTTCCCCACCTGACGGAGCTAGGCGCCGGCGAAGGCAATCGCAACGTCATCATGGATGTCCATGAGCCGGTGGGCGCCTATTTCGATATCGACGCCGGCGTGCTGTCCGCCTGTCTGAACAATGAAGGGGCTGTCATCACGACGCTGCAACTCGAGACGTTCGGTCCTCCGATACTCCGCCTGAAATGCATCGACCGTGACGCCGCGACAGAGCTGAAATTCCCGGATGAGGAGACGGTAAGGCTCGCGATCACCAACCTTGCCGTTGACGGTGAGGACAACGATCACGACTACCTGCTCAACTTCAGAATCTGCAAGGACATGCCCGCCGAACCACAATCCCCAGGGATTCCTCTGGGTTTGCCTCTCTGCGAAGGGCCCAGTGGCCATCGCATCGCGGACGATTTCAGTTCGGCATGCTCGAACTCGAACTATCCGTAAGGTCCGCCGCCTCGTTCACATTGCATCGCCGTCGACGCAGGCGATCCAGCCATCCTCGTCGCGGTGTGCATCGATGTGATGCATTCGCCGTTCGTTCCACGTACCTAGGATGGTATCGAGGGGAGGAGCGGTGATGGCGTGTTCTTCGTAGTCGGACGGCGTGAGGCGGGTGATCTCGAATGCGCGCACGGACGCGCCGTACTCGCGCATACAGTCTTGCGCGAAGCGGTAGATGCGCCCGCCGTCGATCACCGGGCGTCCTGCCGGCCGGCCGGCCGTGCGGTCGCCGTCCACGATCGGACTGCACGGGTGCTCACACCAACGGCCGGAAAGCTCCTCGGCAAACCAGAGGCGCAGCACGTCGTGCCCATTCGGACTGGCGCAGCCGAACAACCACCACCGGCCGTCATGCCTGAGTAGCGACGGATCGACCACCACCTCGTTCATCAACACGCGGTCGAGAGTCCACTGGCGCGGGAAGCGTGTAGCTCGGTACAAGCGGACGGACGCCGACTCGAACGTCTCCGGCAGCATGAAGTGTTCGCCTTCGTGCGCGAAGACGAACGGATACGAAAGGTGGAACTCCTCGGAGAGCACGATGCCGTCGTAGCGCCACGTCAGACCGTCGTCGCTCACGGCGAGGCCGATCTGTCCGCGCAACAGGGGCCGGTTCAGCACCTCGAAGAACATCGACCAACGCCTGCCGTCGCGCAGCATGAACGGGTCGGCGACGAAGGCCGCGTCGACGTCGTCGACGTCGTGTGCGGTGAGGACGGGGTTGCGGACGCGCGGGTCCGGCCCGAGCTCCAGCGGCGTCGGACCGTGATAGATGCCGATCGACCAGCGAGAGTCGGCGCCTGCCATTCAGAGGTCCAGCCCATCGGCCGGGGGCGACCTCGGCGAGTCGGACGGCGAGAGGTATTCGACACCGATCATCCAGCGGAACTTGGGGAAGGCGATCGGCCGCACGCCGTGAAAGAACGGCGCGTAGGGATCGAACACCATGCACGTATTCGTCATGTGCATCGGCTCAAAGACGACGTCGCGGAACGTGTTGTCGCGGATGATGGCCGTCCCGCCCGAGCGGGCGCCCCCCGTAGCATTCACGTAGAAGAGAAACTGCAGCCAGTTCCGTCCCTGCTGCGGCGAATCGCGATGGGGCGCTACGAGCGTACCGGGATACGTGGCCGTCAGTTGAAAGCGGTTCAGCAGCAGCGGCTCGGGGCGGCCGGAGAATGCCTGTATCCGCGCCAGCGTCTCCGGAGAGCGCAGCGAATCGATCAGCAAGCGGATGTGGGGATGTTCGCCCATATACGCCGGATAGCCATCGTCCGCCGCCTTGCGCGCGTCGGCGGCCAGCACGTTTCCCCACCGGTCGTCCGCCGCCGTGCTTCGATCAATCCACCGGAAGCCTTTGTCGTAGGACTTGTGCGCGTCGAAGGGCGCGGTGAAGTATCGCCGCTTCGGCCAGTGCTCGACGAGGAACCGATGGAAATCGGGATCGAAGATGTTCTCGATAAATGCCCAACGCTGCTCCTGAAAGTGCGGCGCGGCGCGCTCGAGTGTGGTGCTGATCCGGCATCGCGGCACGGCCGCGGGATCGATCGACGTCCTGCCGGCGCGCCGCTGCAATGCGCGCACGCCCTCGATGACCGGAAACAGCCGGATCGCCGTTCGGACCGCAAGCGTCCTCATCGAGCTGTACTGCTCGGCGACATACTGCTCGGAGTAGTCAACGGCCATGGGAGCCCGCTCATTAGACGGGCGGACGCCGGACGCTGTGATCTCCGCGACGTTCACAGCAGGCCCTCTGTGGCCGTCTATTCATCAGCCACACCATGCCTGAGCTGACGGTCCTCGCCATCGCCGATCCTGACTTTCTGCCGCGACTCGAGGTGCTCGCCGCCTCGCTGGCAAAAAACACGCCTTCCGCGCACCTGCACGCCTGCCTGGTCAACGTCGCACCGGCGGACGCCGAGCGGTTGCGGGCGCTTCATCGCCACACCGAGCTGCATTACGAAAGCGCGGTTCTCGATGGCGCGCACGTGAAAATCGGCCTCGACGGTGTCACGCCATACACGGAGAAAGCCGGCTATTGCGTCAATCGGCGCGGCCGCGCGATTCTCGATCTGCTGAACGCCGGTTGCCGCCGCGTCCTCTTTGTCGATGCCGATACGATCGTCCGCCGCGACCTCGATCCGCTCTGCGAGCTCATCGACCGGCACGATCTGGTGATTCACAAGCGGCCGGAGGCACCGGAGTTCATGCGCGTCGCCGGCGGCGTGATTGGCGTCCGGCCGACGGATGCGGCCATCGAGTTCTTCACGCGCGCGGTGGCGCGCATCGACGCGATCGGCAACCGCAAGTTCTTCAGCGACCAGCTGGCGTTTCATCTCACCATCGAAGAGCTGGCCGGCCGCGTGAGCGTCGGCCATTTGCCAAAGAAATTCATCGATTGGGATTTCGATGAGCGGTCCTTCATCTGGGTCGGGAAGGGCCGGCGCAAGCACGAAAATGCACAATATCTCGCTGAGGAGCGGAGCTATGTCTGAAGAGATCACGTGGGAGCGTTTGAAGCGGAGCGTGGACGAGCCGCTGTCGCTGGGAGACCGGATCGCGGTCCGCGAAGAAACGTCGGACACCTTCGAGCTGACGCTCTCCAAACGTCACGACGTTACCAAGTGGAAGTGCGTCACAGTGACCGGCGGCAGCATCGTCGGCGACGTCGCCGACTTCTGGCTGGCGCGCATCGAGCTGGTCGACAACTGTGACGGCCCGGTCCATATCTCCGTCTCCCCCGACGCCGTTGCCGGCTCTGCCCTCTTCATCGGCAAGGACGACGGCGGTCCCCGGCGCCTGTCGACAACGTACATCGTCCGCGACTTCCCGCGGCATAGCCACATCGCACTGGAGTGGATCACCGAGTAGTAAAGGGAATTTCGACCCCACCCCTGCGGTATCGTCGCCCCATGGACGAGCAAGCGCAGCAGCCAACCATCCGTATCACCCTTGACGACGCCGTCGCCCAGGGGGAGTACATCAACTTTGCGAACATCATTCATTCGCCGAGCGAGTTCGTGATCGACCTCGGCCGGATCGTGCCGGGGAGGGCGGATGTGAAGATTTACAGCCGCGTGATCATGACGCCGCTTCATGCCAAGCAACTGCTCGAGGCGCTGGCGCAGAACATCTCCATCTTCGAGCAGAAGTTCGGCGAGATCCGCGCGGACGGGGCCTCGGTGTTTTCGTCCAACGAACCGTCGAACTGACGACGCGAAGACGTCGTCCCCCTGAGCGAAGCGAAGGATCTAATGGCCCGCGTCAAGATCATCGGTGCCGGACTGGCCGGCTCGGAATGCGCGTTCGGGTTGGCGCGCCGAGGGCATCAGGTCGACCTGTTCGAGATGCGGCCCTCGAAGTCGACGGCGGCGCATCAGACCTCCAGCCTCGCGGAGCTCGTCTGCTCGAACTCCTTCCGCTCCTCGAACATCACCAACGCCGTCGGCCTGCTCAAGGCGGAGATGGCCATGCTCGACTCGCTGGTCATCCGCTGCGGCACGGAGGCGCGAGTTCCTGCCGGCGACGCCTTCGCCGTCGATCGCGAGCGCTTCTCCGCCGCGATTACGAGCGTCATCGGCGCGGAGCCGAACATCACGCTGCTGCGCGACGAGGTCACGTCACTCGACCGCGGCGACCACGACTTCCTCGTCGTTGCTTCCGGCCCGCTGACTTCCCAGCCGCTCTTCGATGCAATCAGCGAGTTCCTCGGGCGCGACGGTTTGTACTTCTACGACGCTATCGCGCCGATCCTCGCTGCCGACTCGCTGGACATGTCGAAGCTGTATTGGAAATCGCGCTACGGCAAAGGCTCGTCGACCGATTACCTCAATGCGCCGATGACCCAGGAACAGTACGAGGCTTTCGTCGCCGCGCTGCTGTCGGCCGAGGTCTTCGCACCGCATGACTTCGAAAAAGCGGCGCACTTCGAGGGATGCCTGCCGGTCGAGGAGATCGCCTCGCGCGGACTCGAAACGCTTCGCTTCGGTCCGATGAAGCCGGTGGGACTCGAGCATCCGGTCACCGGCGAGCGGCCGCATGCGGTCGTTCAGCTCCGCAAGGAAGATCTTTCCGACGACTACTTCAACATCGTCGGATTCCAGACGAAGATGCGCGTGCCGGAGCAGAAGCGCGTCATCCAGATGATCCCCGGACTGGAAAACGCGGTCTTCGCGCGCTTCGGCTCCATGCACCGCAACACCTTCATCAACGGCCCGCGGCATCTTCGCCCGACGTTTCAGGCGAAGACCGACGACCGCATCTTCTTCGCCGGGCAGATCACCGGCGTCGAAGGGTACGTCGAGTCCTCCGCTGTCGGTCTCCTGGTTGCCCGCTACATCGACGCGCTCTCCCGCAACGCTCCCGCAACTCCTCTCCCGTATCACACCGCCCTCGGCGCCCTCGGCCGCCACGTGGCCGAGTCAAATCCCGATCGCTACCAGCCGTCGAATGTGACTTGGGCGCTGATCGAGGACGTCATCGGGCGATGCAGGAAGATCGAGAAGAGAGACAAGCAGGTAGCCAGGGCACTTGCGACAATCGAGCAGATGACTCCCTGACGGAGTGCTGGCGTCTCGCCCCCGACCCGGCATGTGAGAAGTACGGGTTGGCTAACCACCAATTCCGGCAGGTGCGGCACGCCTGGAGTCCACGATTGGACTCGTGGAGTCAAAGATTAGACTCGTGGAGTCAAAGATTAGACTCGTGGAGTCAAAGATTAGACTCGTGGAGTCAAAGATTAGACTCGTGGAGTCAAAGATTAGACTCGTGGAGTCAAAGATTAGACTCGTGGAGTCAAAGATTAGACTCGTGGAGTCAAACATTAGACTCGTGGAGTCAAAGATCAGACTCGTGGAGTCAAAGATTGGACTCACGGCGTCCGCCGACTTACCAGTTTTGGCCGTTTCCGTTCATTCCATGGCCGGCGTTGGAACTGAGATGCGTCACTCGCCCCTGCGATCGTGTCGATTCCGCGTGCACGCGAACGGTTCACCGCGTGAGCCGGGTGACTCGCCGCGTGATCCGGGTAGGCCACCGCGACGCGCATGACCCTCTCTCCCGCCTGCGACACGCCCGCATTCGAAGAGACTGCGCCCACGACTCGGCAAGACTCCGAACATTCGCCGGTAACCCCGGCGGCGAGACGCCAGCGCTCCGGCCGTGCACGCTTACGTTCAGGGCATTCCAGTTAGCCTCTTTTCCTCGCCACGAGCAATAACCGCGGATCGCCGAGGCGGAATGGATCGCCTGCCGGTGTCGAGCTGAGTTGCTCGACGATGAGACCGGCGCTGGCAAACAGCTCGCGAAGCTCACCGATCGTGAAGATCCAGGTATGCGCCGTGCGCGTCTCCCGCACAGATCCGCGCACGAATGAGTATTCGACGTCGAGCCGGCTGGCCGAGGTGTCGTATGTGGCGCTCGAGAAAAAGAGGATGTCGCCGGCTTCCATCCAACGGCGGGTGTGCAGCGTTGGAAGGAGCGACTCCGCGACCGCGCCGCTTTCGAGGACGAACGCCGCGCCCGGCTTCAGCGATGCCGAGAGAGTCATGAGGAACGCCCGTGTTCCGTCGCGATCGCAATAGCCGAAGCTGTTGCCGAAGCAGAGCGCGCCGTCGAAACGGCCGCGCCATGGAAGATCCCGCATATCGCCGTGATGCCATTCGATCGCCAAATCCGTCCGGAGTTTCGCCTCGGTCAGGCATGTCGCTGACTGATCGACGCCGGTGACGGCGTAGCCGCGCCGGGCAAGGGGGATGCTGTGCCGTCCGGCACCGCAGGCGACGTCGAGAATCGCCTTGCCGTCAGGTGCGCCGAATACATTCTCCAGAAACGGCAGATCGGCATTGGGAGGCGGTGCCACAGCCATCCAGAAATCAATCGCCAGGCCGTGAAAAAAGTCGTGGACCCAATCGTTGGTAGTCATTTCGTCTCCATCGTTCGCGGGGACACACGTCGAGCGGTCCCGCCATGCGCGGTGAGAGAGGTGGGAGACGAAATCAGATATCGGCGGTATGTTTCAGAGGCGAATCCGCTGGAAATGATAACGCGGCGGCGCTGCTCCTCGCCGAAAGCATCGCGCGCAGCCTTGCGGCGGCTTCGGCGATCTCACGCTGCCGTTGCGCGTAGTCGTCGGCGAGCATGACGATGTCACCTCCACAGAACGGGCAGATCTCCGTACCGGGATAGACGTACTGCTCGCAGCCGCGGCAGAGGGTCAGACTCGGCGGGACGCGGTCGGCCGTCGCCCGCACGATCTCGCTCTTCGCTCGAGGGGGCGGCGGCACCTGAACCACGGCCTCTCCGGATCCGTCGATCGGCTCGAGGAGCAGAGCGAAACGGCCGGCGTCGAACGGCTTGCCCGGCGCTTCTTCCACTTTCACGATGCGTTCGCGTTTCCCCTCTTTGGCCAGCGTGAGTGCCCGGTGGTGGCAGTAAGGGTTGTTCCCCGCGCGGCCGAGGAGCGTGTGATTGGTCCAGGTGCATCCGGAGCGGCAGACGTCGGCGTAGTAGCAGGTCCGGCAGAAACCCCACAGATCGTCGACAGTACGATCGCGGGTGAAGCGAAGCTGATCGGAGTGATTCCAGATGTCATCGATGGTCATGTCACGCACGTTGCCGCCCGAATAGTCGGCCGTGGCCAGCGACGGGCAGCCTTTGATCGTGCCATCGGCTTCGATGCCGAGCCCCGTGTGGCCGGCCGCGCAACCCTGAAAGTGGCCGGTTTCCGCGTCCGTGACGCGCCAGCGATGTTCGTAGGGACCGAAGTAGCCGATGTTGTTGCCCGGCTGCATCAGCACGCCGAGCGAGAGGGCCTCGTCGAACAGCTCGGCCAGATGCGGCATCAGCTCCAGGATCTGGTACGGCTGCATGAGGATCTCATCGTGATCGACGGCGTTTCCCATGGCCACGGTGAGCTGGATCTGCCAGTTGCGCGCGCCGGCGTCGGCGATCTGATGCAGCAATTCGCGCAGATGCGGCAGCGTCGTCGCCCCTATCTGTGTGTTCACGCTGCTGGGAATGTCGTACTTCTTCAGCAGGCGCAGCGCGCGCATGGCGTGATCGAACGACCCCTTCACGCCGCGCAGCTTGTCGTGCAGTTCCGGCAGGCCGTCGAGCGAAAGACCGCACGAGCGCAGCCCTGCCTCCTTCGCCGCGCGAATGCGATCCTCGTTCAGCGCCAGTCCGCCGCTCTGCATGCTGGGGTGCATGCCGTGATCGCTGATGGCCTGGATGATGGTAAGCCAGTCGCGGCGAAGAAAGGCCTCACCGCCGATGACCGTCACTTCGCGCACGCGCAGCCGCGCAAGCTGCCGCACCACGTCGATACACTCCTCGGTCGTCAGCTCCGAGGGACGCGCCTTGCCGGCGCGCGATCCGCAGTGCATGCACTTGAGGTTGCACGCCAGCGTGATCTCCCAGACCACATGAACCGGGTGGCTCCGGGTGAAGTCATCGACCGTGACATAGCGGTGCGGCAGCTTTTTCTCTTCCATGGCGATTTACCTGGCAGTCTGCGCGGCAGAACGATCGCGGCGAAGATGGTGGCCGAGGCTTGGGCAACCAACGCCGCCGGCCGTGCCGGCCTACGACTTCTTGAGCGCTGCCTCCAGATCCTTGATCGCTTTGCCGAGATCTCCCTGCTTCTGATGGAGATCCCTGGCATGCGTCAGCAACTGTTTCATCGCGCTCTTGTCCTGGCGCTTGATGGCGTCGTTGATGGCGGCTCCGTAAGGCATGATCGGTCCGGTTGCCATTGCGTCCTCCTTACTTTCCGAGTGCGCTTTCCAGGTCCTTGATTGCCTTGCCGAGGTCTCCCTGCTGCTGGTGAGCCTGCCGGGCCTCGTCGAGGAGTTTCTTGATCTCGTCCTGGTTTCCGCGTTTGATGCAGTCGTGGACGACCACGCCGTAGAGCGGACGGATGGGGCTGCCACCGCCGCCGCCCAACGCCTTCTGAAGGTCGGCAATGCCCTGGCTGAGGTCGCCGTGCTGGGTTTGTGCTTCACTCAGAAGCTGCTGCATTTCCTGTTGGTTTCCGCGTTTGATGGAATCGTGGATGGTGACACCGTAAAGCATTCGAAGTTCGCTCATTGAGTACTCCTCCTTTCGTCACTTATAGGAGTGACGGCAGGAAGCAATTTCCCTACCCCCGTTATTGACTCTTTCAACAGACAGATCCAAATTGGTAACCTGGCAATGGACGTCTGTCTGGTTTCGATGCCGTACGCCGCGGTCGAACGCCCTTCGATCGCCCTGGGACTACTTACTGCCGAGCTTCGCGGCGCCGGTATCTCCGTCGGAACCCATTACGCAAGCCTCGACTTTGCCGCCACGATCGGTATGCACGCGTATGACGGCGTACTGAATTCGCGTACGACGCTGTTCATCGGCGAATGGACCTTCGCCGCGGCGGCATTTCCCGAGATGAGCGCGGTCGACGACGGCTATCTCGCCGAGGTCGCCTTGGAAATGGCGCAAGGCCGGGCCGCTGCCCTCGACACCGATCCGGCCGCGCTCCTTCTAAAGCTCCGCGGCGAGGCCGAGCGATTCACGAACGACCTCGCCGACGCGATCGTCGCGGCGCACCCCCGCATCGTCGGCTGCACATCGACCTTCCAGCAGCACACGGCATCGCTGGCTTTGCTTCGCGCGATCCGCGCCCGCGACGACAGCATCATCACCATGATCGGTGGGACGAATTGCGAGTCGGCGATGGGCGTCGCTGCTGCTCGCGCCTTTCCGTGGGTCGACTACGTCGTCTCCGGAGAGGCCGACGAGATCATCGTTCCGCTCGTTCGCGAATTGCTCGAACATGGGCGTGGAATCACGCCGCCGGTGGGCGTCATCGATCATGTCACCGCCCAGCGCCGCGATACGGAACCGCCGCGTGCTTCGACTTGGTCGATGGACGACATTCCGACGCCGGACTACGACGACTACTTCACCGCCCTGGAGCGGTCGCCACTGCGTGAGGCCATCGTACCGGCCGTGGTGGTGGAGACGTCGCGCGGCTGCTGGTGGGGCGCCAAGTCACACTGCACCTTCTGCGGACTGAACGGAGGCAACATGTCGTACCGCGCCAAGAGCCCGGGGCGTGCGGTGGAGGAGTTCCATCGCCTTGCCGCCCGCTACGGCGTACGCCGTTTCACGGTCGTCGACAACATCATCGACATGCAGTATCACGAGAGCGTTCTGCCGCTGCTCGAAGGTCACGGCTACGACATCTTCTACGAGACGAAAGCCAACCTGCGGCGCCGGCATATGCAGAGCTTCTCCGGCGCCGGGGTCCGTTCGATCCAGCCGGGCATCGAGAGCTTTCACGACGAGATCCTCCGCCTCCTGGCGAAAGGCAACAAGGCCTGGATGAACGTGCAGCTCCTCAAGTGGGCCCCGGAGCTGGCGATGGAGATCTCCTGGATCTTTCTGATCGACGTTCCCGGCCAGCGCGACGAGTGGTATTTCGAATTGCTCTCCTGGCTCCCGCTGATTTCTCACCTCCCGCCGCCCGTCTACGCCACCCCTATCCAGTTCGTCCGTTTCAGCCCCTATCACCGCGACGCCTCGGCGTACGCACTCGATCTGGAGCCCGAGCCGGCGTACGCAAATATCTATCCGCTGCCGCCTGACGAGATGCGCGACCTTGCCTATTACTTCGTCGACCGGAACCCCGCCCCGCCTCCCCCTCTTGGTCAGCGACTCCTGGTGGCCTGGCTGGGCCTCTGGCGTGACCAGCATGAAAGCGCTGCCACACGCCCCGTTCTTGAAATGCGCGGCAACGGCGACACGATCGAGATCACCGACAGCCGCTCCTGCCGGACGGCTGACCACCACGTGCTCACGCCGGTCGCCACGCGCATCTACGCCGCCTGCGACGAAGCCACCGACCGCCGCACGCTGGCCGCCGTCACCGCCGTCGATCCTGCAACCCTCGATGACGTGATCACGTCCCTCATCGCCGACAGGCTCGTTATGGATTTCGACGGCCACCTCCTGGCCCTCGCGGTCGACACCTCGGCAACTCGACCCGACTGGACACCAAGCCCGGGTGGGCTGGTGGAGTGGGGAGCGGTGAAGGTTTCGTGAGGCAGACGGATCGCACGGCGGCGCGAGGAACGCGCCGCTAAACCCGAATTTCTCACCCTCTCACTGGAATCGTGGGCACCCTGTTACTCGTCGGCGAAGCCGGCGTAAGGACAGTAGCCCCCGACTTCAGTCGGGGGATTCTCGAGCACACAAAATTTGAAGCCCGCTTGAGCGGGCGACAGATTCCGCTGACCATCGGGGCGGAACTCGATAACGCTTCCTGTCGCCCGCTGAAGCGGGCTTGGCAATTTGGTACCGACCTCGTAGCCCCCGACGGAAGCACGACGGAAGCGGGGCTACGGACCTTAGGCCAGCTTCGCCGGCTCAAATCGGTCCGCCGCCGGCTAGACACTCTCTTCCGGGGCGCTGTAATTAGTCCTTTCTGTCTCATCGTTTCTGTACCCCAAAGTGGACAGTTCCGCCCCGCCAGATAGCCGATGCAAAGAAAAAGCTTGCATGTGAGTAGGTGTTGTAGTTAACTACATCACATAGCTATCCGGAACTCAGAAATGGACCGCGAATGGAACGACAGTCAGCCGATCTACCGCCAGCTTCGCGACCGTGTCGTCGCCTTGATCCTCGACGGAGCGCTCAACGAAGGCGACCCGCTGCCGTCCGTCCGCACCGTCGCGGCCGAATACCGGCTCAACCCGATCACGGTTCTGAAGGCCTATCAGGAACTGGTCGACGAGCAGCTTGTCGAGACAAAGCGGGGGCGAGGCATGTTCATCAATGCCGGCGCGCGGAATCTGCTGCTGCAGGCCGAACGTCAGAAGTTTCTCGCGGAACAGTGGCCTCGTATCTCCGCGACGATTCGACGGCTCGGCCTGACGCCGGAAGAACTGCTGGAGGCCGCCGCACCGCCACCGTCGCCGCCGCAGGATCCTGCCGAGGAGGAGCGCTGAAGCCATGGCATGCATAGAAGCACGTGGTCTCCGCAAGTCTTTCGGAGCAACGATCGCGCTGGACGGAATCGATCTGCAGGTCGAGGAAGGCCGCATCCTCGGCCTCATCGGTCCCAACGGAGCAGGAAAGAGTACCGCCCTCAACGCCATCCTCGGCCTTACTCCGTACCAGGGAGCGCTGAGGGTGCTCGGACGCGATCCCTGGGTCGAGCGCGATCAGCTCACGCGCGACGTCGCCTTTATCGCAGACGTGGCCGTCCTTCCACGCTGGATCCGTGTTTCGCAACTGCTCGATTACGCGGCCGGCGTCCATCCCCGATTCGATCGCGCCAAAGCATTGAGTTTTCTGGCCAAGACCTCGATCAAACGAACCAGCAAGGTCAGGGAACTGTCGAAGGGCATGGTGACCCAACTGCACCTGGCGCTGGTCATGGCCCTTGACGCCAAGCTACTGGTGCTGGACGAACCGACGCTTGGACTCGACATCCTGGTTCGCAAGCAGTTCTACGACTCGCTGCTCAACGACTACTTCGACCGCAGCCGCACGATCGTCGTGACCACGCATCAGGTCGAAGAGATTCAGGACGTCCTCACCGACGTCATGTTCATCAATCATGGCCGCATCGTCTTCGCTTGCAGCATGGAAGACTTCGAGAGCCGTTTCGTCGAGGTGATGGTCACTCCCGAGCATGTCGCTGCCGCGAGGGCGCTCCGGCCGATTCACGAGCGGCAGGTGTTCGGGCGCAGCATCCTGCTGTTCGACCACGTCGATCGCCAGCAACTGGCCGCGCTCGGCGACGTGCGCACGCCCGGCATCGCCGATCTCTTCGTTGCGGTGATGGGCAGCAGCGCCAATCAGGCGCAAGGAGCGGCTTCGTGAACACTCAATCTGACTTCTCAGACGCGCAGCCGGCCGCGCCGGTCCCCATGCCGGTGACACGCCCGATGTACTGGTCGGTACGGCGGGAACTGTGGGAGAACCGATCCATCTACATCGCGCCGCTCGTCGTCGCCGCCGTGGTCCTGTTCGCGACCTCTCTCAGCATGATCGGTCTGCCGAGGAGGATGAGGGCATTCCCGACGCTCGACCCGGCCAAAGGGCATGCATCGATCGCCTCGCACTTCAGCATGGCGCCGGCTCCGATCATGCTGGCCACGTTCATCGTTGCATTCTTCTACTGCCTCGATGCGCTCTACGGCGAGCGGCGCGATCGCAGCATCCTGTTCTGGAAGTCGCTGCCGGTCTCCGATCGCACGACCGTGCTCTCCAAGGCAGGCATTCCGTTCGTTGTGCTGCCGCTGATCGCCTACCTGCTCAGCGTTGCCGTGCAGATCGTCCTGCTGATGCTGGGCACCATGGCTCTGCTCGGGAGCGGTCAAGACCCGGCCACCTGGTGGGGTGAAGTTCGATTCTTCCAGGGGCTGTTGATCATGGTTTACGGCCTGGCCGTGCATACCCTCTGGTTCGCACCAATCTACGGCTGGCTGCTGCTGATTTCGGCGTGGGCGCGGCGCACACCGATTCTCTGGGCGGTTTTGCCGCCGCTTGCGATCGCCGCCGTCGAACGGATCGTGTTCGGCACGACGTCGTTCATGCGCATGCTCGGGTACCGGGTGGCCGGCGCGATGGTGGAGGCGTTCGCTCTCAAGCCGAAGAGCGGCGGGGACATCAATCGGCTGTCACAACTCGATCCCGCAAAGTTTGTCAGCGCGCCCGGCCTCTGGGTCGGGCTGGTATTCGCCGCGGTCTTTCTCGCGGCCGCGGTACGGCTGCGCCGCAACCGCGAACCGATCTGACTCGATTCACCGACGAAGAGGGCTCTGAAATGAGGCAATCAGAATGACAACCGTTGAATTGACCAATCGGATTGAATTGAATTCCGCCGCGGCTGCCACCTTGAACGCCGCGGCGCGGTTCTGGTTTGTCGTTGCCGTCGCGGGCCAGTGGATGTTCGCCTGTTACATCGCGCTCGTCTATGGCGGTGCGGTGGTGCAGGGAAATCTGCAGGCATCGACCAGCAGACTCGCCAACGGATACGAGGCCGGCAACACCGTCGGCAACACCGTTCTTTTCGCGCACCTGCTGTTTGCCGGCGCGATCTCTTTCATGGGAGCGCTTCAGCTCATCCCGAAGATCCGAGCCAGCTTTCCCCTTTTTCATCGCTGGAACGGCCGGATCTACATCGTGGTCGCCTTCATCATGGGTGTTAGCGCTCTCTATCTGATGTTGTCGGGACGCAAGCTCGTCGGTGACCGCACACAACACGTGGCCGTCGTAATCAACGCCTTCCTGATCATCTTTTTCGCGGCCATGGCCTGGCGCACCGCCGTTGCGCGCCAGTTCAACACCCATCGCCGCTGGGCTCTGCGCCTGTTTCTCGTGGTCGGCGGCGTCTGGTTCTTCCGGGTAGGCTTGTTCCTATGGTTCGTCGTCAATAGAGGCCCGGCCGGTTTTGATCCGAAGACGTTCATAGGTCCATTCATCACGTTCCTTTCCTTCGCTCAATACCTGCTGCCGCTCGCTGTCCTGGAGTTGTACTTCACCGCACAGGACCGCGCCGGTGTGCCGGGGCGCATGGTCATGGCTGCCGCTCTCTTCGTGCTGACCCTGGCAATGGGCGTCGGAATACTCGCCGCCACCATGGGCCTCTGGCTGCCCCGGATCAAATCGGCAACGACGGGCGGAGCTCCAACCCGGCAACAGGCCGTCGCCCATCGCTCATCATCAAAAACTTCATCGGCGGGAGTGGTGAGATGACCTATTCACCGATTCTGATCGTCCATATCTGCGCCGGGATCATCGCCGTCTTCGCCGGCTCGGCGGCATTGGTCGTTCGCAAGGGTGGCCGCATGCATCGACGGACGGGGGACGTCTTTGTCATCTCGATGCTCTTGATGGCCTCCAGCGGGGCGTCAATGGCGTTCGTCAAGGCGCAACGGTCGAATGTGCTCGCCGGCGTCCTCACCTTCTATCTCGTGGCAACGGCCGCGTTGACCGTCATGCGCAGGCAGAAAATGTCGGGCCGCTTCGAGCTCGGCTTGCTGTTCATCGCTCTTGCGGCAGGAACGAGCGGTTGGATTCTCGCAGCGCGCGGGACGGACACGGGGTCGGTGGTGTTCTATTCAATCTTTGCCTCGATTGCCTCCCTTGCCGCCGCCGGCGACATTCGCGTGCTCGCCCGCGGTGGGATCACCGGAGCACCACGGCTGGTGCGTCATGTGTGGCGCATGGGCCTTGCCCTGTTCGTCGCCTCGGGCTCCCTATTCCTCGGCACGGCCAGCGATCCGGTGATGAAACGCTCCGGCTTGCGCGCAACGCTGTTTACCCCGGCAATCCGCGCCACACATCTCCCTGAGATCCCGGTGCTCATCGTCGTCGTGATCACGATTTTCTGGCTTTGCCGCATCGTGTTTACAAAGAGATACAAGCAACCTTCTGTCGGATCTCTGCAAAGAGGGACGATGGTGCAGCAACGTCAGGCGCGGTCAGTCGCCGCATAACGAGGACGTTGAGATGACTCGAGCGACAAACGTGAGGCTCGCCGGCGTCACATTCCTCTTCTACATCGCAGCCGGCATCGCCTGTATGACCCTGAAGGGCCGCGCACACGCGGACGTGCTGTCTCTCGTCATCGCGTTAACAGCACTCGTGCTGGGCTTGACGTTCTACGCGCGGCATGACGGCCGTCGCGCACGTCAACATGAGACGCAAGAGCCCCGCGGTCTCCAGCACACCCGCACCGGCGCGGAGACGGAGTGAATCCGGCACGGGCGTGACCACGCCCGCGCCTACATTGCCGGCAGCGAACGTTTGCTGGGGGCGAGGATTTCGTCGAGACGGTCGGGCGTGCCGTCGACGCGCTCCAGGGATGGGACGCGCAAGCCGCCGTAATACGGGATTGAAAATGACTTGTATTCTTCTCCGCGGCGGAACTGCAACTCGAGCGGCTGCTTCGTGCGTTCGGCTTCCACGATGGCATCGCGCAGAACTTTTGCCGTGTATGCTTTTCCGTTGACCGAGACGATCTGCATATCGGGCGTGATGCCAGCGTCGAACGCCGGACTCTTCCACCAGACGTTGCCGAGGTCATTGGATTCCCGGCCGGCCGGCGCTTCCGCCGCGCCTCCCCGTGAACCGCCCACCGAAAAACCGAGGGAGGTCGAGAAATCGGCTCCGGTAAAGGGGGTTTCCGATCTGGTCATCCATGAAGGCATCTTGTCGCTGTAAACGAGTTTGTAGCCGCCTCGGGTGATTCCATCCGCCGGCACGCCAGGATGCAGCGCATAGACGCGCTCCTGGAGGAATTTCATCCAATCGTAGGGCGCAATCCGGTTCAGAACGTCGACGAGGTCGCTGAGATTGTAGGTGTCCGTCACGAAACTGCCGTTGTAGGGGCTGAAGAACTCCGCCGCGAAGTCGTCGAGTGATTTCCGGTCATTGGTGATTTCGCGGATCTTCGTATCGGCGTCCAGCCAGATCAACTCCCCCTCGGTGTAATAGTCTTCGGGACGCTGCCAGCTTACCCAGCTCACCGGACGGCGTTGTGAGACCGTGGGCTGGTTGGTGGTGTCGACCAGCGGACGCCAATCGCGGCCGGCGCTTGCGGCGAATCCGGCAGCCAGCCGCGCGAACACGTATCGCCCCTGCTCCGGCGTCCGGATTCCGGAACGCGCCGCGAGCACGCTTCCCCAGTACTGGGTCATGCCCTCGTAAACCCAGAGCAGATCGTCGCGCATGGGCACGTTGAAATTGGGAGTCCACAGGTCGGCCGGACGGCGGAACTTGCCGTTCCACGAATGCGTGTATTCGTGCGGCAGCAGATCGCTGCGCAGAGTGCCGCGGTCCCACTCGGTGAAGTAGTTCGGACGCGAGCCATCCTCGCTCGACTGATGGTGCTCCAGCCCGATGCCGCCGACGGTGCTGCTGAGGAGCAGCAGGAAATCGTAGTGGTCGTAGTGATGCGACTGAAACAGCTTGTCGGCCTCGACGGCCAGGTTTTTGTGCTTTTCGAGGGCGTCCGCGGAGATCTCGAGATCTTTTTCTTCGTCGGCGAAGACGTTCAGGCGAACGGTGTCGGTCGGCGAGGGCGAAAGGTCGACCTGCTTGAAGTGGATGCCGGCATAAAGCGGCGAATCGACCAGCGTGTTCAGGGTGGTCCGTTTGAACTTCAGCGTGGAGCCTTCCTTCGACGCCGTCGATGCCGTCTCCAAAGCCGTCGCGTATTTCCAGCCTTGCGGGAGGTTGAGGGTGACGTCGAATGGAATGTCGCGCGAGAAGAATCCCGCCGGATACATGACCACTTCGTTCCATTGAAGGTCGAGCATGACGTCGGACCGCTCGATTCGGCCTTCCGCCGCCTTGACGGGCGAGAGGTAGTCGAACTGAAGCGACACGCTCCTGGCTGCCGCGCCCAGCGGAATGTGGAAGGCGTGCACGTTGATCTGGTCGCGGATCCACTGCACGCGCTTCCCGTCGACGCTGGTGATGATTCCGGCCAGGCGCGAGATCGGCCCGGTCGGCGAGTGGTTGCCCGGGATCCATTGCGGATACAGCAGCACCAGCTCCCTGGCGTTGGTCGGGACGGGAATCTCCTCGCGCACATGCGCCACGCGATCCCTGACGCTGGTGAGATCGACTTCGAGCTTCACCGGGCCTGTGTAGGGGAGATCCACCGGAGCAACGATCGCCGGCGGCATCGGCACCGGCTGCGGCGGCGAAGGATTCCTGACCGATTGAGCAGGCAGCGTCGCGAAGGCGGAGATGGAGAGCGATGCGATCAGAGAAAGGACGCGGAATCGGCGCATATTCATGGCGGCGAGAGTGTATGTCGAACCGGGACGTCGGCCGCAACCCTCCGGCAAACCAAGTGCGCGGGCGCGTCTTCGGACGCGCCCGCGCGGTTACAGCACGAAACCGGCTACTTGGTCTTCGTAGCGGTCGTCGATGACGATGGCGTCACCGTCGAGGGCTGCGTCGGATCGGTAGCCGGGGGGACCGGCGCCGGTGCCGGCTTGGATTTGGACTTCCGAATGCGTTTGCTGAGAGCCTTGCTCATGGCGTCGACATGAGGAATGAGGTCGGCCGACTCGGGACGTTTGGACAGACGGCGTGCCAGGGAGTAGGTAAGGCAAGTTCGCATCTTGATCGATGGAAGCTATCTGAGGCAGTTAGGTTATTTTGATTGGTGGAGGCCTTTTAGATTCAATAAGTTACTGAAAACACTAATCTGGCAAAATCGCCGAAAACGCTCCAAATTCCTGCTCAAGGTACGTATTGAGTACGCGTGTAGGACAACGCGACAGCCCTTAAATCGGGACTTGAACGATCAGTCCTTCACGTTCGGGGTTATTGGGGGGGGTAGGGAAACGGCGCGCCACGACACTCCCTAATCAAGGTTCTAACATCAAAGCATCAGAAGTTTTCACCGGTGCGCGCCCTGAGTCGCGTGCGGAAAGAGCATCGCGTGACGACAGAGAGGACACTGCGTATCATCTCGGACCTGCACGTTGGCGCGGGGGTTCTCGACGACTGCGACGCGGCTTTGGAACAGGAGGTCAGCCGGTTCTTCACTGATACGGCGCGCACTAACCTCCCGACGGAGATCGTCATCAACGGGGACTTTCTCGATTTCGTGCAGGCCGATCCTTGGAATTGCCAGCTTGAAGGGACCAGCGCGGACGGCGTCCCCCTCTGCCACGACATCGCAACGTCGCTGGAGAAACTCGCGCACATGGCAGCGGCTCACACCGAGATTTTTCGTGCCGCAGCTGCATTCCTCGACGCCAATGCGGACAACAGACTGACAATCCTGCCCGGCAACCATGATGCTGACTTCTTCTTCCGACAAGTTCGCGGCTCTTTCGAAGATCTGGTCTGTCATTCCAATCGCTCCCGGCAACAGCTCCTCTTCGTCCTCCAGCAGGTGTACCGCCCAGCCGACTTCCCACACGTGTGGATCGAGCACGGGCACCAGTACGATCCGACGAATTGGTTCCGCATCCGGGATGAATCGTGCTGGAGCGCTGGTCGGCCGCCGATCCTTTCCGATCGTGCGGGCCGACAGCGTCTGGTCGAATGCGTCGGCACGCGTTTTCTGATCCGCTATATGAATCGCCTCGACGAGCGCTATCCCTTCGTAGACAACGTCAAGCCATTCTCGGAATTCGTGAAATTGTTTGGCACTTCGGCCTTCATCTCCGGCTATGGACCTCTCGCCGCCGGAGCGGCGGTGTGGGAGATGTTGCAATTCATCGGCCGAACAACGGCCTCCCGTCCGATGGATCTGCTGACTATCGACGAGCAGCGTCTCGACCCCCGCGTGATTCTCGCCGCACTGGCGCAGCATCCGTCGAAGGCGGCCGTGTTGCGCGGCTTGAGAGAGCGTGGAACACCGCTTGGCCAGTCACTCGGACTCTACGACAAATTGGCAGATGACTCCCAGGTCGCCGAGGCAATGCATCTACTAGCCGAGAACATCGATCTCCTGCCATCCGACATGGACAGCGCCTTACTGTCGAGCAGTGAGCCGGGAACGCTGAGGCTCGGGCGTGGCTTCATGGTGGACGAATCGCGAGAGCTGGCCAAGCACGCGGCGCGTATTCTCACGGACCCAGACGTAGCGTTGGTGGTGATGGGCCACACTCACGAAGTTGTCGAACCGAGGGCGAACCGCCAATACATCAATAGCGGAAGCTGGACACGTTACTACACGCCTCCGGCCGACGATCGCCCCAAACGATGGACGCTGCTGCGCCCGTCCAACATCGCTTCATTCCCGTTCACCCTCCGCTATGTCGAGATCACACTCGACGGCGCAAATTTGAATGTACACGGAGACTCTCATGGCCTCTGACCTCGTCGAAGTGGTGATGACACTCGAAGGATCGCAAATCAAGACCGTATGGCATCAAGGCGAAGCGAAATTCTTTCCCTATACGATCGATGTCGGACTATTACGTAGGATGGGAGCTGCCGCACGGTCCGCGCTCAAACGGCTCGTTACCGCGACGCGGCAAAATGATGCCCGCGAAATGGACAGGGCGTTGCTCGATGTGGCCCGCGCCGGTCGTGATTTGTATGACGCGCTATTCACCAGCGACGGAGCCGGCCAGGCCGAGGCCGACGACGTCGTCCATTGGTTGACCGGGCGCGCCGACATTCGGATCACGTTTTCGGTCGACCCGCGCATTCATATTCCGTTCGGTCTAATTTTCGACGGCGAGCTCGGCACGGGGAACTCAGACTACACGAATCCCGACGAGTACTGGTGCAGCAAGTACCGCGTGGCCACGGTCTATAGCCGGCTGACTCCCTCTGGACTGGATTCGACGCCAGACGCTCGCCAGTTTAGACTCCTCCTGGCGCTCAACGAGAGCGTCATCACCGATGTATTGGGTGCGGTGACGCCCGAAGAGCAGGAAGCCTGGACGCAGATGACTGGCGCCCCATCACAAATCGTGCGCAATTCGCAAGATCTCATCAACACGTGGAAAAACAACAACAGCGAAATCGGGATATTGTATTTTCTGTGTCACGCCAACGGGACTCGCCTCTCGTTTTCGGATGACGACGAGCTGGGCATGGATCAAATCCACCTCAAACTCAAGAACAATCGCTCGTTCAATCGGCCCCCTTGTCTCATTGTGTTGAATGGTTGCTCCACGGCCGTCGGCAGCGAGGATGGAGGCTTTCTGGAAGCGGCAGGCAGCAGCGGCTTCTGCGGCTTTGTCGGTACTGAGACGGCGGTGCCTGACGTGTTTGCTTTTCGTTTCGGCCACGAATTGATCGCCCGACTACTGCAGAACGGGGAGACCGTCGCCGACACGCTGGCCCACCTGCGCCGCGCTCACTGGCCGCTGTCGCTCGTGTATGGTCTCTATGCGTATCCGCTGCTTCAGGTGAATGTCCTCAAACGGTCCTTTACCGCGCCATGCATCAACTACTCCGATGGGCCTCTCGGTACCCGCGAGATATGACTATGATCGAGACACAGACGCAGACAGAATGGCCTCCGTCGCCATACAAAGGGCTCAGCTACTACGGGCCCAGCGACACACCGCTTTTCGCCGGCCGTGACGAAGACGTCCAGCGCTGCGCACGCTTTATCGCTTCCCCTGCCATCCGGTTGACGATTCTGCATGGCACCACCGGCTGCGGTAAATCATCATTCCTGCGAGCGGGCCTCATTCCCTTCATCGAGGCGAGAGGACATGGCTTTGCGTTTCTCAAGTCCGACGCTCGCGCTCTCTTCGTCCGCTCCACGGCACTGCCGCTGTTTAACCTGGCCAACGCTGTCGCCGAATTCACTGCCAGCCCCATCAGTATCGAAACACCGACGGGTAGCCGGAACATTGATCTCTCAGCCCTCATGCGCGGGGCGCTGCAAAACTGGAAGAGTCCGACCGGACCAGAGCCGGGCGATCTCGTCGCAGCGCTCGAGGAGGTGGCTCGTAGACTTCCCCAGACCCTGATCGTGGTAGTCGACCAGGCTGAGGAGGTACTCACGTTGAACGTGGGCCAGGATGGCCGAAGCAACCGCGACGCGTTCTTCAAGTTCATCTCCGCCTTCGCCAAGAGCCAGCTCGACATGAAGCTGCTCATTGCCATCCGCACGGAGTTTTACGGACGCTATCGCAATGCCATCCAGGAGTTCAGCTCCGAGCAGAGCGCCATCGCCGAGTTTTTCCTGGCCGATCTCGATGAACACGAGTTGGTGGAAGCTATCGTGCGGCCAACGCTTGACTGCGCGATCGGCGGGCTTGCTGCGCCGCGATCGCGATATGGTTTCAAGTTCGAAGATGGTCTTCCCGAAATGATCGCGCACGATCTAGCGGCCGCCAATTTGACCGGCGGTATCTTGCCCGTAGCCCAGATCGTCTGCGACGCCCTCTACCGCCGAATCAACGCCAGCAAACCAGAGAACAGCGTGCGCGTGATCGTCAACGCCGACTACATCAGTCTCGGCGGGATCGAGGAACAGGTCGATAAGCATCTCGAGAGCGTTCTGCGAGCATACTGCACCACGAAGAAGATTCACTTCGTGGATACCGAGGTCAACTATTGGCGAAACATCCTTTCCGAATTGGCGCGAACGCAGGTCGATGGCACGGTAACCACCGAGCTCAAGCCGAGTGCCGATCTCCAAAAGTTGGCCGCGAAGTTACGCACGCAACTGCCGTTTCAGGAAACAATGGAGTTTCTGGAGAGCGAGGAGCAGCGGATCGTGCGCCGAGTCAACGTGAAAACCGTGGCGCACGAGGAACCGATCGTTTGTTACAGCTTGGGCCACGATGTCCTCGGACTTCCGCTTCTGACATGGAAGAAGGAACAGGCACGATTGGAACCGGTCAGGCGCCGGGCGAAAGTCGCGTTCTTCATCCTTGGTGTTTGCATGCTGATTGTACCGGCCATTAGTATCATCCGCAGTCTTTCCTCGGGCCACGGGCCCGATTGGGAGGCGGTGATCTTCACCTTCTATGGGTTGTTTTTCATCGCGCAGGCGTTCTTGTGGAAAGGGCTGATGCCGGAACGCGTCATGAGAAGCTATCTCAGGCTTATTTCGCCCGTCCTCCCGCGAAAGTATCGCGACCAGTTGGCCGCGCCGCTGCGGCGGTCGAGAGGGAGTACATCGGAGTAGGCGCGGAGGATCAGAGTTCTGAAGGGATTCGACAGTCCTACGGCTTTCCCGATAGGTGGTAGCGCCGGCAGGGCCGATATGGTGGAGGCGGCGGGAGTTGAACCCGCGTCCGAGAGCAGTGAAGCCTGGCTACTACATGCTTATCTCTCCTTTAGTTCTCGTCCATGTTCTGCCCGGAGAGCGGGGAGTGAACGTGGACCAGCCTCTAGGTTTTCATCGTTCGCGCCGAGACGGCTCGCGGACGCTTAGCTCACCTTAATGACATCCGGTCCCGACGGCGTGAGCAACCATCGGGCGGACGCTCGTGGGTTTTTAGGCCGCGAGAGCGAGTTGGCTGTTGTTCGCAGCTACTCAGGGTGATCGGATTTACGAGGCAATCAGCTCGGCATGCAACCATGGCCCCGACATGTCCCCGTCGAAGCCGGTACGCCCCCAAATTTTCAACGAACTGTTCCCTCAAACGCCCCGTCTGATGGCAGCATTCCGATATGACAACCCGCGATCCTGACCGCGACATCGATTCCATCGTGCGCCATGCGCTCGATGAAGACCTTCCCGACATCACCAGCGAAGCCATCTTCGATCCCGGCGACCGCGGGCAGGCGCGCTTCCTGGTCAAGGCCTCGGGGATCCTGGCGGGACTCGATTTCGCGGCGGCGACGTTCGCGGCGATCGATCCATCATCATCCTTCGATCGGAAGCGAAAAGATGGCGATGCGGTCGAGGTGGGAGATGTCGTCGCCGAGGTCAGCGCGTCGGTGATCGCGCTGCTGGCGGGGGAGCGGACGGCGTTGAACCTGATGCAACGCGCTTCCGGGATCGCTACGACCACCAGGCGCTATGTCGAGGCGGTGCGCGGAACGAAGGCCAGGATCTACGACACGCGCAAGACCGCGCCGGGACTGCGTGCGCTCGACAAGTACGCCGTCCGTTGCGGCGGCGGAGAGAACTACCGCTTCGGCCTCTACGACATGTTCCTCATCAAGAACAACCACATCGACCGGGCCGGGTCGATCACCGCCGCGGTCGAACGGATTCGTTTTACTAAGAACACTCGGCAGATCATGATCGAGGTGCGCAACGTCGCCGAGCTCGAGGAAGCGCTGGCCCTTCGTCCTGACTTCATCCTCCTCGACAACATGACCGCGGGGCAGATGCGCCAGGCGGTCGTGCGGGTCGCCGGCGCCGTTCCGCTCGAAGCGTCGGGCGGCATCACCATCGACAACGTCCGCGAGATCGCCGAGACAGGCGTCGACCGCATCTCGATCGGAGCGCTGACGCATTCGGTGACGGCGTTGGATATTTCCATGCGAATCGTTTAGGTGCGGGTTGGCCGGTTGTCGGTTATCGGTTGTCGGTTGTCGGTTGTCTTTGCGCTGCGGCGCCGTTTGACGATTGGCTGGGCTTTGCTCTCACCGCGCTCGGTGGTCGATCGAGACGCGAATCGATAACCGATAACCGACAACCCGACTACCGACAACGCACAGATAACGGCGTAACTCCAGCACTGGCACCACCCTTGCGGCAGCGCCCGTCGATGCCAGATTCCAAGCCCTTTCGGGTTGCCATCGTCGATGACGATCCCGCGATCCGGCGGCTGGTAAGCCTGTTTCTCAAGCGCAGCGGTTACGAGACCGTCGAATTCGGGATGGGGGAGGAGGCGAAGGAGCAGCTTCCGCAAATCGCCTGGGACCTGGCCATCCTCGACCGGCGCCTCCCGGACATGGATGGGGTCGAGCTTTGCCGGCTGCTCAAGTCGGAGCCGGAGCTGCGCAATCGTTACCTCATCATGCTCACAGGCGAGGACGAGCAGGAGGACAAGGTGCAGGGCCTCGACCTCGGCGCGGACGACTACATCACCAAACCCTTCCAGTATCCTGAGCTGATGGCGCGCATCCGCGCCGCCAAACGGATCGTCGACCTGCAGAAGGAGCTGCTCGAGAGCAACCGCCGGCTGGAGCTCCTCTCGATCACCGACGGGCTGACCAAGCTCCACAACCACCGCCATCTTCAGGACGAGCTGTCGCGCGCTTTCGAGGAATCAGCGCGCTACCAGCGGCCGCTCTCCTTCGTCATCGTCGATCTCGATTTCTTCAAGAAGGTCAACGACACTTACGGCCACGCGGTCGGCGATGAGGTGCTCAAAGCCATCTCGAAGATCTTCCAGGAGGCCATCCGGTCGACCGATCTGGCCGCGCGGTACGGCGGAGAAGAGTTCGCGCTGATGCTGCCGGAGACGATCCTCGACGACGCCCTCATCTTCGCGGAGCAGATCCGGCGCGCCATCGAGTTGACGCCGGTGAGCTCGCAGGCCGGTCCGATCTCGGCGACGGTCAGCATCGGCGTGGCCACGGTGCCGAACCCGCGCATCCATTCAGCCAAAGAACTGATCGTGGCGGCGGACAAGGCGCTGTACCGCGCCAAGAAAAACGGCCGCAATCAGGTACAGGCGGATGGCGGAAGGATGCGGCAGGCGGTCAAGGGGACGGACGCAGTGTAGCCCTCGAATACTGGCGGGCGGGCGTGTTGTCCCGTCATCCTATCTGTCATCCTGAGGCGGCGGCAGCCCCGGAGGGGCAGAGCGCGCCGAAGGACCCCCAGCCTGAAACCCGGACAGGGCGGTGGAATGTCGACTATTCCGCCGCCCAGCCGGGATACAACGTGGGGGTCCTTCGACCGTCCTACGCAGCGCAATCGCTTCGCGATTACGCGGCTCCGGCGGCTCAGGATGACAGGCTGGATGACCGGCGTGGGATGAGAACCCCGCTCTACCGCGCAACCTCCACCGCGTACTCCCTCATCCGCCGGTCGACTTCGGCGCGCAGACTGAAGACGTGCTGCTGGATGCGGTCGTCGATTCCAGGAGTGGTGCCCTCTCTGGCCAGTTGTTCCACGGCTGTCTCCAGCTCCGCGGCGTCGGTGGAAATCCTGGAGAAGCCGTAGCTTCCGCCGGAGCCTTTCAATTGATGGGAGAGATACGTCAGCCGTTCCAGCGCTTCCGGCGACGGCTCGCCATCGAGCTTCGCCTGAAGCTCGCGCACCTTCTCGTCGGCCTCGACGAGAAATTCGCGTTTCAGGTCATCCAGTTCCAGATCCACCATCATTTTCCTCGGGCCTCTGAGGCATTGCACGCATAATGCCGCGCCGGCGAAGCCGTATGATTTCGGAAATGCCGGTACCCGTGATCGCTGTGCCCCGCGCCGAATTTTCGATCGAAGAGCCGTGGGACATCCCCCCCGCCTGCGAGGTGGTGACGCTGCTGCTTGCCGTCGACGGCGGTGTGCCGCGCCTTCGGACATCGGTGGCCTCGTACTACGACGACGACCTTCTCACCATCGTCTTCCGCTGCGATGACGATGAGATCGTCGCCACCTGCCTCGGCCACGACGAGCCTCTCTGGCGGGAAGACGTCGTCGAGGTGTTTCTGGCGCCCGGCGGTCTGACGCCCTACTTCGAGATCGAGGTCAACCCGCTGGGAACGACCTTCGACGCGCGCATCGACTCGCCCGACGGCGTCCGCGCCACGATGACGACGGATCTTGCCTGGACCTGCGCCGATCTCTTCGCCGCCGTGCGGCGCGTTGACAACCGTACGCTGGACGTCGTCATCCGGCTGCCATTCGCATCTCTCGGTGCCCACGCGAGATCGGGCCACGAGTGGCGGGCGAACTTCTTTCGCATCGACCGAAGCGCCGCCCACGGCGACGACTTCAGCGCGTGGCAACCGACTCTGAAGTCGCCGCCCGACTTCCACGTCGCCGCTTCGTTCGGCGCGCTCCGCTTCATGTGACAAAAACAGCTAACTACTTGTATTACAGGGAATTCATTCGACATTTGCTGATTTGTAATCATCTCCCCGGCATTCGCAGATTAGATTGAGCGTGGCCAAGGACCCCAGTCCCCGACAATGACCGTCCGACTCTCTCATTTTCTCGTTGCAGCGCTTCTTCTCGTCCCCGCGGCGTACGCCGAGGATCGGAAGATGTGCACCTCGTCACCCCGCGAGTGCGAGCAGGCCATCCGCCAGCTTTCGGGCGGCCGCCGCTACCTCGGCGCAATGATCGAGGAGCTCAATCCCGGCATCGTGGTCAAGGCAGTGATCGATGACGGCCCGGCCGCCCGTGCCGACCTCAGGCCCGGCGACCGGCTCATGGCCGTGAATGGCCGCAGCACACTCGAGGCGAACATCAAGGATTTCAAGCAGATCCTCTACACCGCGAAAGAAACCGGGGTGCTCTGGATCATCATCAAGCGCCAGGGTGTTCTGAAGAAGATCGACGTACGGCTGGAGCCGTACTCGAAGGCGCAGATCGACAAGATGGTGGCGCAGCATCTGTTGCAAGGCCATGGCATTCCACCCACCGTCACCGCGACTACGACGGCGCCGCAGCAGTGATGACGGAGACAAATGGTTCGTGCCCTACTGGCGAAGTTCAAGGTGAGCCCGCGATCGGGTGACCGGCCGAAGCACGTCTCGCCGATTCTCGTTCCCTTCCTCATCGTCACCATCGGTCTGGGCGTCCTTGCGTGGCGCTCGTACGTCCTCTCGGCCCGGATGGAGCACGGCGTCAACACGCTGGCGATGCAGTACGCGGGCTACGCTGCCGAGATCAGCGCGCGGCGCGTCGATACAGCCGTCCACGACGAGCTCTACCGTGCATCCGAGGAGTGGCAGAAGGTGGAGCGCCGCTCGCCGTCGCAGGAAGGGCTGCAGAAGTGGATTCACGACAACGACTGGATCATCTCCGCGCTCTACGTTCCTGACGCCGACCCGGCCAGTGCCATCTTCGCCAGCAACCCGCCCGGGACGGCGCATACCGGAGCCCGGTTGCCGCGCGAGCTCTACTCTTCCAGCGGCATCGTCCGCTACACCTACGATCCCTCGCTGCTCCTGGCCCGCGTCGGTCCCGCGCTCGCGCACCAGCCGCTGGTGCAGGCGCAGGGGCTCTCGCAGCAGGCGCAGGTCTCCATCATCGAGAATCCGTCCGCCGTCGGCGCGATCAAGACCGGCAAAGGCTACGCTTTCATCGCCCCGATGGCCGCGCCGCTGTCGTCGTACGCGGTGCGCGGTTTCGTCGAGACCGGCTACGGAACCTCGGGATGGGAGAACGCCCGTCTGATCAGCATCCTCCTCAGCGCCCTGGCTCTGTCGCTCACGGCGCTCGGGGCCTACCTGGCCATGCGCGGCCTCATGCGCGAAGCCGACACGATGAAGCTGCGCGGCGCGCTTGTGGCGAACGTCTCGCACGAGCTTCGCACGCCGCTGTCGATGATCCGCCTCGGCGCCGAGACGCTCAAGCGCGGCGGTACGCGTCTGCCGGAGAAGCAGCGCCACGAGATCGAAGACTCGATCCTTCGGGAAGTGTTGCACCTCTCGCACCTCGTCGAGAACGTCCTCGACGTCGCCCGCATCCAGAACAGCAGCGCCAAGGCGCTGGCGTTCACGCCGGTCTACCCGCGCGACCTTCTCACCTCGCTGGTCTCGACCTACGAGTCGTGGATCCGCAGCCGCAACTTCGACGTCACGCTCCACATCGACGACGCCATCGACGAGCAGTCATGGGACCGCGATGCCGTGTCGCGCGCCGTGCTGAACCTGATCGACAACGCCATCAAGTACTCCGGCGATGAGAACAGGTTCATCGACGTCACGCTCCGGCAGACGGAGGCATCCGTGGTGATCGAGGTGAAAGACCGCGGCATCGGCATCGCCGCCGATGACCTCACGCGCATCTTCGAGCCGTACTACCGCGCGCAGTTCTCCGATACCCAGACGCGCCGCGGAGCCGGCCTGGGGCTGACGCTGGTGCAGCAGATCATCGCCTCGCACGGCGGGACCATCGAAGTGGAATCCAAACCGGGTGCCGGATCGACCTTCCGGCTCCTCTTTCCCCGGCCGCAATCGCCGAGAACCTCATCCCTGGCGCAGCTGGCACCACAAACGCTGTAGAAACTCTCGCCGCCCGAGGCCCGTACTAACACCGGAGATTGCCGATGACGAAAATACTGGTCGTTGAGGATGAAGCAGGACTGCGGCAGGGATTAGAGATCAATCTCCGCATGGAGAACTACGAGACCGTGCTGGCCGCCGACGGTGAAGAAGCAATCCGTATCTTTCACGCGGAGACACCCGATCTGGTGCTCCTCGATCTGATGCTGCCGAAAAAGAGCGGCTTCGAAGTCCTCGACCACATCCGCAAGTTCTCGAAGATCCCGGTGATCCTGCTCACCGCTCGCGGGCAGGAGACCGACAAGGTGCGCGGTCTGCGCGGCGGGGCCGACGACTACATCACCAAGCCCTTCGGTCTGCAGGAGCTCTTCGCACGCATCGACGCCGTCATGCGCCGCAGCGATGCCACCTCGCTGACCACGAAGACGATCTGCGAAGACACGCTCATCAAGCTCGATCCCTCGACGCGCGAGGCCTCGGCGAAAGACCACAAGCTGAAACTCTCGCCCAAAGAGTTCGATCTGCTCATGTATCTCTTCCGCAACAAAGAGCGCGTCGTTCCGCGCGACGAGTTGCTCTCGCGCGTCTGGAACTACCGCGTCGATCTCAACCTCAACAGCCGCACCGTCGATACGCACGTGACGCGCCTCCGCCGCAAGCTCCAGAAGGCGGTAGGAACCGATGCCGCGGTGATCGTCGCCGTGGCGAAGATCGGATACCGGTACCTCGGTGAGGCGAGCGATGCCGCGTAACCGCGGCCATTTGACAACGGAAGCCAACCGTCATAGCGTCACGGTGGACATGCAACCAATCACCTGTTGCCGCCGCCTCACAGGTCCGTTCGAGCGAACGTAGGCGCGTCATCAGCCACTTTTCATCGAATGAGACCCGGGCAGATCGCTCGGGTCTTTTGTTTTAGGAGGAAAAATGCACGGGAAGATCTACGACAACATCACGGAGCTGATCGGGCGTACGCCGCTGGTGAGGCTCAACCGCATCGTCCCCGCCGGCGCGGCTGAGGTGGCCGCCAAGCTCGAATCGTTCAATCCACTGTCATCCGTCAAGGACCGCATCGCCATCTCGATGGTGACCGAGGCGGAGAAAGCCGGCGAGATCACGCCCGGCAAATCGACCATCGTCGAAGCGACGAGCGGCAATACAGGCATCGGTCTGGCCTTCGTCGCCGCTGCCAAAGGCTACAAGTGCACGCTGGTGATGCCCGATACGATGTCCGTCGAGCGCCGCAAGCTGTTCCAGGCTCTTGGCGCGGAGCTCATCCTCACGCCGGGCCCGAAAGGCATCAAGGAAGCGCAGCGCGTTGCCGAGGAGTATGCGGCGAACAATGAGGGATCGTGGCTGTCGAAGCAGTTCGACAACCCCGCCAATCTCAAGGTCCATCGCGAGACCACGGCGCAGGAGATCCTTCGCGACACCGGCGGCAAGGTCGACGCCATCGTTGCCGGCGTCGGCACCGGCGGTACGGTCACCGGCGTGGGCCAGGTCTTCAAGAAAGAGAAGCCGGACACGCTCATCGTCGCCGTCGAGCCGATCGAGTCGCAGGTGCTCAAAGGCGGAACGCACAACCCGCACAAGCTGCAGGGCATCGGCGCCGGCCTGATTCCGGCGATCTATGACCCTAACGTCGTCGACCGCATCGTCGACGTGACCTGGGAGGATGCCCAGTCGACCGCGCGGCGCCTTTCGAAAGAGGAAGGCATCTTCGTCGGCATCTCATCCGGCGCCATCGCCTGGGCCGCGATCGAGATTGCCAAGGAGCTCGGAGCGGGGAAACGCGTCGTGGTCGTCCTGCCGGATACGGGCGAGCGGTACCTCTCGACCGCCCTCTTCGAGTACACAGATCTGGTAAATCAGCCGGCTACCACTCCACAAATGCTCGCGGCTGCTGCAAAATAACGATTCATGAAACGGTTCCTCTCCCTTCTCCTTCTGGTCGCGACGCCGGCGCTCGCCTCGGACATCACCCGGGCGTCGGTCGTCGCGGCCATGAACGAGTATCGCGCCGAGCACCACCTCCCACCGCTGCGCGAGGATCTGCGGCTCGATGCCGCGGCCGCCGACCGGATGCGCGACATGGAAGATCAGGGCTACTGGGCCCATGAGTCTCCCGACGGCCGTTCCCCATTCACCTGGCTCGCGCCGAACGGCTATGACTTCCACTACGCCGGCGAAAACCTGGCCACCGGCTTCGAGACCACCGAGCTGCTGGTCGCCGGCTGGATGGAGTCGCCCGGCCACCGCGACAACATCCTCTCCCCGCACTTCGAAGACTGCGGCATCGCCATCATCGACGGGTTGACGATGCGGCGCGGGGCGGGGAAGTCGATCGTGGTGATGTTCGGGGAGACGCGCGCTACTTCTGTCGCCACGCGCTGAACCCACCCCGCAGGTGCTTGGCACGGGCGAGCCCCGCCTCGCGCGCGATGTCGAGAGCGCGCGCCGAGCGGCCGCCGGTCTGGCAGTAGAAGACGATGTCGGCGTCGCGCGGTAGCTCGTCGAGGCGATTCGGCAGCTCGCCGAGCGGAATGAGACGGGCGCCGTCGATGTGCCCTGCATCCCATTCGTACGGCTCCCGGACGTCGACGGCGATCACCCCCTCCGCCAGGTGCGTGACCTCATTCAGATTCGCGGGGTTGCAGAACTGGTCGTAGTCGATGAGGCCGGTGATCGCCGCGTGTTGATCGTGCTGCTCCTTCAGCCGCAACGTGCGGAACGACATCCGGAGCGCGTCGAAGAGCAATAGGCGGCCGATGAGCGTCTCGCCGATGCCGGTAATCAGCTTGATCGCCTCGGTCGCCTGTATCGTGCCGATGACGCCGGGCAAGACGCCGAGGACGCCCCCTTCCGCGCATGACGGCACGAGGTGGGGCGGTGGCGGCTCCGGGTAGAGGCAGCGGTAGCACGGCCCTTCCTCAGCCGCGAACACGGAGGCCTGACCCTCGAAGCGGAAGATCGATCCGTAAACGTTCGGCTTGCCGACGAGAACGCAGGCGTCGTTGACGAGATAGCGGGTGGCGAAGTTGTCGGTGCCGTCGACGATCACGTCGTAGTTGGCGATGATGGCCAGCGCGTTCTCCGACGTCAGCGCCGCGCCGTGCGTTTCGATGGCGATGTCGGGATTGAGATCCTGCAGCCGCGCCTGCGCCGCCTCGAGCTTCGGCCGGCCCACGTCCGAGGTGCCGTATAGAACTTGGCGATGGAGGTTGCTGGCATCGACATCATCGAAGTCGACGAGACCGATGCGCCCGACGCCCGCGGCGGCGAGATAAAGGCCTACCGGACTTCCCAGCCCCCCTGCACCGACGACCAGCACCGACCCCGCCTTGAGCTTTTCCTGCCCCGCCTCACCAACCTCGGGGAGGATGAGATGCCGTGCATAGCGGGCGCGTTCGGAGGGGGTAAGCATGGTTGACTCGGTTGTCGGTTGTCGGTTGTCGGTTGTCGGTTGTCGGTTTCTGGGTTTCTGGGATGCTGAGTTGCTGAGTTGCTGAGTTGACACGTTGCGTTGGAGTCAAGGTTCCAAGTACGGCTCCCGGAAACGTTGTCTCCTCCACCGCTGACCGTCTTGTGCCAGCGAAGCTGGCTTAAGATCCGTAGCCCTCGGCTTCAGCCTCGGCTTCAGCCGGGGGTAATGCGAGCCTTTAAATTTTTCCGAGCCCGCTTTAGCGGGCGACAGAAACGGTGTCGATCTTCGCTCCCCCTATCGATCTTAAGCCGGCTTCGCCGGCAATACGCACTCGTTTGCCTCAGCAACCCAGCAACTCAGCAACCCAGCAACCCAGCAACCCAGCAACCTAGGACCCTAGCAACCCGGCAACCTACGACCCCAGCAGCCCCGACACGATCTCCTGAATTTTCTTTCCATCCACCCGCCCCTTGTAGCGCGCTGACGCTTCCTTCATCACCTTGCCCATGTCTTTCTTCGACTGGGCGCCGGTGGAGGCGACGATCTCGCGGATTCCGGACTCGATCTCCTCGTCGCTCAGCTCGGGAGGGAGCCAGGTTTTGAGCAGCTCCATCTCGCGCCGCTCTTTGTCAGCGAGCTCGGGGCGGTTGCCTTTGGTGTATTGCTCGATCGAATCGAGGCGCTGCTTGACCGCCTTGCGGATGACGGTCAGCGCCTCTTCGTCGCTCAGCTCGTGGCCTGATTCGATCTGCTGGTATTTGAACGCCGACTGCAGCATGCGCAGCGTGGAAAGCCTCTCGGCGTCGCGCGCCTTCATTGCCGCGGTAAGCTCGGCGCGAATCGTCTCCGTCAGTTGACCCATCTTGCACTCACTCCTCCCGTCATTCTATTCTCGCAAGCATGATCGATGTTGCCGCACTCCTGCGCGAAACGGGCGCATTGCTGACTGGTCACTTCCGCCTCTCCTCAGGCAAGCACAGCCCCAGCTACGTGCAATGCGCGCTTCTTCTCGAAAATCCCCGCAATGCCAAAGCGGTCGGTGAATCGCTCGCGGTCAAGGCCTACACCTTTCTCCCCGCGAAGGTCGTCGCCCCCGCCCTCGGCGGCGTGATCATCGGTTATACGGTCGCCGAAACTCTTGACGTGCCTTTGATTTTTACCGAGCGGAAAGAGGGAGTTATGACGCTGCGGCGGGGTTTCCGAATCGGCTTGGGAGAGCCGGTTGTCATCGTCGAGGACGTCGTGACCACCGGCAAGTCGACGCGCGAGACCGCGGCCATCGTGGAAGGGCTGGGCGGCTGGGTGGCGGGGTTCGCCTCGATCCTCAACCGCAGCGGGACTTACAATCCGTTCGATGCGCCGTATGTTTCCCTGCTGGAGCTGGACCTCGAAACGTATGACGAAAAGAACTGCCCGTTATGCGCCGATGGCGTTCTGATCGATTCGCCGGGATCGCGGTACTCACGGTGATGACCGACCCGTCGCGATAAACTCGAATCGTGAACATCGAGCTGATCGCCGTACATGGCAACGAAGCGGAGTTGCGTGTCGAAGGACGCACGCACTTTGTGCCGTTCGTCATCGACGGTACGATGATCAGCTTCTCCTACGACGGCGAGATCTGGTTCGTCGAGGCCCCTGAGAAGGGCTTGCGCGCGCGCGCCAGGCACCGCGATCACTCGATGAGTGCGCCGATGCCGGGCGTGGTGTTGAAGATCCTTGTCGCAGTGGGCGACGAGGTAACGAAAGGCACTTCTCTCCTGATCCTCGAGGCAATGAAGATGGAGCACCAGCTCACCGCGCCGTCCGACGGCGTCGTCGCGTCGATCAACTGCAAGGAAGGGGAGCTGGTTCAACCCGGTTTGGATCTGGTGACGCTCTCATGAAGATCACCCTCGATCACGTCCATGTCGTCGAAGTCGGCCCGCGCGACGGACTGCAGAACGAGAAGGTCACCATCCCGACCGAGGCGAAGATCGACTACATCACCGCGCTGGCCGACGCCGGACTGCGTACGATCGAGGCGGGGGCGTTCGTCAGTCCGAAGTGGGTGCCGCAGATGGCGGACACCGCCGAGGTCTATCGCAACATTCCGAAAGACCCCGGGGTCGACTATCCGGTGCTGGTGCCGAACCTGAAGGGGCTCGAGCGGGCCATGGATGCCGGCGTGAAGTCGATCGCCATCTTCACCGCGGCGTCCGAGACCTTCAACAAGCGCAACATCAACATGTCCATCGATGAGTCGTTCGAGAACTACGCACCGGTCGTGCAGCGCGCGCGCGGCGAGGGGATGCGCGTGCGCGGCTACGTCTCCACCGCGTTCGGTTGTCCCTACGAGGGCGACGTCGCGCCGGAGAAAGTGCTCGAGGTCTGCGCCCGGCTTCTCGACCTCGGATGCTACGAGGTCTCGGTCGGCGACACGATCGGCGTCGGGACGCCGGTTCAGGTTCAGAGTGTGACCGGCATCCTGCTGCAGGTGATTCCGCCGTCGAAGCTGGCCATGCATTTCCACGACACGCGCGGCACCGCGCTGGCGAACACGCTGGCGGCACTGGAGATGGGTATCGCCACTTTCGACGCCTCTTCGGGCGGTCTCGGCGGGTGTCCGTACGCCCCCGGCGCCAGCGGCAACATGGCCACCGAGGACCTCGTCTACATGCTGGAGAAGATGGGGATCGATACCGCCGTCGATCTCAAGCTCCTCGTGGCCGCCTCGCATATCATCGCGCCGTATCTCGATCATCCGTTGCCGGGGCGCTACCTGCAGTCGGTCCTGAAAGCCGGTGCGCCGGTCGCGCCTGCCAGCACAACCGTACATTGACGGCGCTTCGCGCGTTGTCGGTTATCGGTTATCGGTTGTCACGACCGTGCGATCATGAGTCGCGATGAGCGCCAACGAACCGACAACCGACAACCGACAACGCGCCGAAGGCGCACGTTGGGAAGACGGCTGGTTCGTCGTTCCCTGGCAGGTCATCTTTCGGGACATTGACGCCTTCGGGCATGTCAACAACGCCGTCTACCTCACCTACTTCGAATGGGCGCGGGCTCAGTTGTGGTTCGCGCTCACCGGCGCGGCCGGAGTGCCGACCGACATCGGATTCATCGTGGCGCGCGCCGAGATCGACTTCAAGCTGCAGATCGAGATGGAGCCGATCGACATCTGTATCCGCATCGAAGAGATGCGCAACACCTCGTTCGACACCGTCTACGAGATCCGCAAGCGGACGAACGGCATGGTGGCGGCTACGGGGAAGGTCGTGGTCGTCCTCTTCGACTGGAAGACGCAGACGAAGATGCCGATCAGTGACGAGCTGCGCCGGAAGGTGCAGGCCTTTCAACGGGAAGCGTGAGGCATATACGCCAGAAATCCATTTGATACACTCCGGTTCCTCAGATCACTGCCGCGGCGGAGCTTCCTCGTGATTACCGGCTTCAACACCGACATCAAGTACAACGAGAAGGTCTACCACATCCAGACCGAGGATAAGGGACTCCAGAACCCGTACATCGAGTCGCTTGTCTATGTCGGCGGAGAGATCCTGGCGTCGAAAAAGACGTCATACGCCGAACAGGCCGGCGCCGGCGTCGATGAGAAGTGGATCGGCAGTCTGATGGAGCAGCAGCATCGGACGATGATCGCGGCCGTCAAGCGCGGGCGCTTCGATACCGACGGCACGAAATCGACGGCCCGTCCGACGATGTCGCAGCCCTCGCCCGTTCCCACTGCCGTCGAGCCGCTGCCTCCGCCGCCGCTGGTGATCGACGAGGAGAGGACCCTCGATCAGGTCATCATCGACTACCTGGCGTCGGAAGCCGAGAGCGAGCACCTCGAGCTCTCGCTGTTGAACAGCACCGAATTCTATGCCGGCACGGCGGTCGAGCTGCGCGTCGCGGCGAAGAAGAGCCTCTCGCAGAATCCGATCGCCGCGGCCGCGATCGAGGTGAAAGTCATCTCCACCATCGAACCGCCGCGCGTCATCTTCCGCGGCAAGACCGCCGCCGACGGCACCGCCGTCGTCCGCTGCGAGATCCCTCCCTTCGCCGAAGGAACCGCCGCCATCATCATCTCCGCCCAGAGTCCGATCGGAAATGACGAGGTGAAGCAACTTGTGAAGAGAAAGAAGTAGCTGTTGGCTCTTAGCTCTTAGCTGTTAGGACGACGTTCGTCCCGAGACCCCGGCCCACCCCCTAACAGCCAAGAGCTAACAGCTAAGAGCTAACAGAGCTGGTCCCCCTCCTGCATTAACGAACTCCTCCATGCCTCGGCACCGTCTGACTCGCGCCCTCCTCCTCCTCGCCAGCCTCGTGCTGGTGACGTATGTCCTCATCAGCCTTTACCTTCCGTCGTCGCGGTGGCTGGTCTTTGGCGTCGACAAGCACACCGGCGTCGTTCGCGTCGTGCAGCAGACCATCACCTTCCTGCCGCCGCACCAGTTCTTCCGGCTGCGGTTCGAGCGCCGCGAGGGGTATGCGCAGCGCGACGGCATCATCCGCATCACGTCGAAGGAAGGGGTGCCGGTGACGGTGAATTACCGCCTCCGCTTCGGAATCGCCGGCGAGCGGCTTCCGGACGCCCGGCGCATGGTCGAGCAGGGATGGAACGCCTGGATCCGGGCTCGCGTGGCCGAGGCCGTGTCGGCCGTGACGCAGCAGATCCCGATCGAAGACCTGCTCTCGCCGAGCTCGCAATTCAATTCGCAGCGCGACCCGCTGCGGACGACGGTCGCCAATCATCTCGCGCGTAGCGGCTTGAAAGTCACCGCCTTCGAGGTGGCGCGACTCGAAGTCGATCGTGACGCGCTTCTCCGCGTCAAACGCGCCGAGCTCCGGCGCGACGCGCGCAGCTCGCCGACCCGCGTCGTCATCTTCGCCCTCGATGGCGCTGATTGGGAATTGCTGCACGAGCTGTCCGACGACGGCCGGATCCCCAACATCAGGGCGCTGGCCGCCGGAGGGACGACGGCATCGTTGCAGACCATCCAGCCGACCGTCTCGCCGATGGTCTGGACCACCGTCGCCACCGGCCTGACGCCAGACCGCCACGGCATGCTCGATTACATCGACCGCGCGCACGGTACTCCGGTCGATGCCTATTCGCGGCGCGTGCCGGCGCTGTGGGACATCGCCGACGCCTTCGGGCGCAGCTCGCTCGTCAGCGGCTGGTGGGGATCGTGGCCACCGACCGCGCCGAACAGTGTTTTCTATGACACGCCGGTCGAACAGGTGTCGAACGCGGTTTATCCCACGGCGTTGGCCGACCGGGCCGCATCGCTGGCCGTTCCGGAAGAGACGGTCGGCTATGCGCAGGTGCATCGGTTCCTGAACATCACCCCGGACGAATGGGATAGCGCTACGAAGAATCCAGCCGACCCGGCCATGATCTTCCGCTCGATCCTGGCCAAGACCTGGAACGACCACCGCGTGGCCATCAATCTCTACAACGACCAGCGGCAGCGAGGGCAGGATCCGATGCTGGTCATGGTCTCGTACGAGGGGACCGACGCGGTCAACCATCTCTTCGCCCCCTACCATCCGCCGTATCGCGACGGGATCAGCGAGCAGAGCTACCGCAAGTACTGGCCGGCCGTGTCGAATTACTACGCCGAGGTCGACCGGCTCATCGGCGAATGGATGAGCGTCCTGCCGCGCGACACCACGGTGATGATCATGTCGTCGTACGGCTTCCGCTGGGGGAAGAACCGCCCGCGCACGATGCCCAACGGCGGCGCGGCGCTCTCCGACCATCGCAATCCAGGGATGTTCCTCGCGTACGGGCCGCATGTGATCGCCAATCACGCCGAGCAGCCGATATCGGTCTACGACATCGCGCCGACGGTTCTCTCGCTGCTCGGCCTCCCCCCGGCAGCCGACATGCCTGGTCATGTGACTACCTGGGCGTTCAAGGACGTCGCGCCGATCACCTCCGTCCGTGTGGTCAGCTACGGTGAGTTCGTCAACAGCAAGCCGCTGACGACCTCCGCGCACGTCGCCGAAGGCCCCTACGCGCGCGAGTTGCAGGCCATCGGCCACCTCAACGACCCGACGCGCAACCTCACGCCCGTGCTCGAAGACGAAGGGGACTCGCCCCAGCGCGCCGCGGCGCCGCTGTCGCCGGAGAGGTGGGGACAGTACGCGTACTACAACAATCTCGGCGTCGATCTGCGAGGGAAGGGGAAGCTGAGCGATGCCGTCGATGCATTCGATCGCGCCATCGACATCAACCCGGCGCGCCCGACGCCGCACCTCAACGAGGCCATGACCATGTTCGACCGCCAGCAGTATTCGCCGGCCGACGATCAGTTCCTGAAAGCGGTGGCTCTCGGACTGCCGAACGCGGAGAGTTACTTCGTCGACTTCGCCGCGCTCTACCGGGAGCGCAACATGGACTCGCGGGCCATCGCGCTGCTCTACCAGGGGCGAAAGCTCTTCCCGCAGTCGTACCTCGTCGCCGCGAACCTCGGCTCCGCGCTACTGGCGGCGCAGCGTTACAGCGAAGGCGTGCCGGAGCTGGTCCGCGCTCTCGGGATCCAACCCTCGTCCACGCTGGCTCTCAACAACCTCGGCCTTTTCTACGCCAAGCAGAACGACTACGGGCGCGCTCTCGACTTCTGGAACCGTTCGCTGACGATCGATCCGCACCAGCCGCAGGTCCGCGAAGCGGCCATGGCTGCGCGATCGCGGTTGTAGGGGCCGGTTGACACGAAATTTCTCCGCCACTAGACTGTTAGCCTGGACTGAGACTTAGTCTCAATATCATTCCATGCCCACCATCGACCGCGAGATCCACCGCTTCCAGGACTTTCTGGTCCACCAGGGGCAGAAGCTCACCAAGGAGCGCACCGCCCTCGTACGGGAGATATTCGGGACGCATTACCACTTCGAGGCCGATGAGCTGCTCTTCAAGATGAAACAGAAGAGCGTCAAGATCTCGCGGGCCACGGTTTACCGCACGCTCGAGCTGCTGGTGAAGTCCGGCCTGGTCCGCCGTGTTCACCTCGGAGAGGACCACTACCACTACGAGCACGTCCGCGGCGATTCCCATCACGACCACCTCGTCTGTACCGCCTGCGGCTCCGTGATCGAGTTCAACGATCCGGAGCTGGAGCAACGGCAGCTCGAGATCTGTGCCCGCAAGAAATTCACGCCGACGTTTCACAACCTGCAGATCCTCGGCGTCTGCGATTCCTGTCACCGGAAAGGGGAGCAGCCTGCCTCTCCCGATCGCGTCATGACGATCGGCGAAGGGGCCATGCGGCTCCGAAAATGATCGATCAATGATTCCCGCCCTCATCATCGTGTTTCGCGAAGGCTTCGAGGCCTTCCTCTCCGTCGCCATCATCCTGGCCTATCTCCGCAAGACCGGCCGCAACTCGCTGCGTCCCGCCGTCTACGCCGGCATCGCCACGTCGATCGCGGCCAGCTTCGCCCTCGGCTGGTGGCTGATGCGCGTCAACCAGTCGTTCTGGGAAGGGGTTCTCGGCCTCATCGCCGCGGTGCTGGTGGCCTCCTTCGTCGTCCACGTCTGGCGCACCGCGCCGAAGATGAAGGGCGACATGGAGCGCCGGCTGGACGTCTACTCCTCGGCCACCTCGCGCTTCCTGGCCGTCGCCGGAGTGTTCGGCTTCACGGTGCTGATGGTGACGCGCGAAGGGATGGAGACGGCGCTGATGCTGATCCAGGTCCGCAACAGCCGCTTTATCCTCGGCTCGCTCCTCGGCATCGGCGCCGCCGCGGCGATGTCATGGGCCTGGGCGCACTACGGCCATCGCATCGACATCAAACGCTTCTTCCAGGTGACCGGCCTCTTCCTGCTGCTCTTCACCCTGCAGATCCTCTTCTACTCGATCCACGAGTTCTCCGAAGCCGAAGTGCTCGGCCGCTGGAGCGAAGCCATTCACAACGCCACCGAGCCGTTCTCACCGGTCGGGATCTACGGAAAGTGGCTCTCGGTGCTGATGGTCGGACTCTGCGCGGCGTGGCTGGTGGGAGCGTCGATGAAGGATCGCTTCGCCAGGTCGCGGGCGGTGTAGCAAGCTCAGGTGCCGTGGTAATCTATGGCCGTACATCCATTAGGCGGTCAAATGCCAGAGTTCTTGCTTGCGCATCTGGGGATTCCTTTCCTCGCCGGGCTGGTTTTCCTGTTCATGACCGCCGCGTCGGACACTCATCCCCTGTCGCTCGAGAGTTGCAACGATGTCGCTCTTGATTTCACCATTCTCAGCATCGGAGCGAACGGAGCAATCTTCTTGAACCCGCGCTTAGTTACACACTGGAAAGAGCTTACTGGCGTTTATGGCATCGTTGTCGTTCTGGTCAACCTTTTGCTGGCTAGCTTCCTGGTGTACCGTCGTCGCTGGCGTCAGGAGCCGACAACGAAGTTCCAGGCATATGTCTCTTTTCTTTGGAGTTCTTGCTCTGACGGTTACCACGATGGTGTTCTATGTCGGCTACAACGGATCAGCGCCGACCGTTTAAGGTGAAACGATGGACTTCCTGAAATTTGCTCTCACCGCAATTCTTTCGTCGGCGCTGGTCTCGGCCGCCCTCTTCGCGATCATCACGCTTCTTACGCCAAGAAGACAACCTTCGGTTCAGCTCCGCCTAACCTTCGATCAGCGGCAGCCTCTCGATCAGCCGCTGCAATCTCCGCAGGGTCCGCTCCTTTCCAAGCACCACGGCCACGTCGAAAATCGGGGGTGATGCGCCTCGGCCCGTCAGGGCGAGACGGAGCGGGTGGATGAGCTTTGCCGCGCTGACGCCCAGCGTTTCGGCAAGGCTGCGCAGCGCGGCCTCGGAGGTCGCGACATCGAACGGGTCTGTTGATGACAGCGACTCGTGCAGCGCGGAGAGACGGCTGGCGAGGTCGTCGCCTTTGATGTGTTTCTTCACCGTGTCAGCGTCGTACTCGATGGCATCGTCATCGACGAAGTAGATGGCCATCTGCTCGGCGAGGTCGCGCAGCGTCCGGACGCGCATCTTGTGCAGCTCGATGATCGTTCGCAGTTCGTCGAGCGGCCGTGGGGCATCGCCGAGAAAAGGGACGAGATGCGGATAGATCTGCTCGGCGCTCATGCGCATCAGGTACTGGCCGTTCATCCAGATCAGTTTTTCCGGATCGAAGACGGCCGGCGCCTTGTTCACGTCGGCGAGATCGAACCATTGCCTGGACTCGTCCGCGGTGAAGAGCTCGCGGTTCTCTCCCGGCGACCAGCCGAGAAGCGTGAGGAAATTGAAGAGCGCATCCGGGACGATGCCCATCTCCCGGTACTCCTCGGCGGACGTCGCGCCGGTTCTCTTCGAGAGCCGCTTCTTGTCGCCGCCGAGGATCAGCGGGAGATGTGCAAACGACGGTACCGCCGCGTCAAACGCCCGAAAGAGCAGGACGTGCTTCGGCGTATTCGAGAGGTGGTCGTCGCCGCGGGCGACATGGGTGATGGCCATGTCGATGTCGTCGACGACGACGGATAGGTGGTACGTCGGATTGCGGTCGGAGCGAAGAAGGACAAAGTCGTCGATCAGCTCTCCCTCGAAATGCACATCGCCGCGGATGAGGTCATGAAACTCGATCGGGCCCGGCTGCACCGCAAAGCGGATCACGTGCGGTTCCCCGGCGTCGCCGTCGACGTTGCGGCACCGTCCGGAGTATCGCCACTGCTTGCCGGCACGCTCCGCGGCGGAGCGTTCGGCATCGAGCTCCTCGACCGTGCAGTAACAGCGGTATGCCTTCCCGGCACCGACCAGCTCCTCGGCACGTTCGCGGTACCGCTCCAGGCGGTCGCTCTGGTAGACGGGCCCCTCGTCCCAGGCAACCCCCAGCCACTTCAGAGAGGTGATGATCTGTTCCGCGTGATGCTGGCGGGAGCGCTCGACGTCGGTATCTTCGATGCGCAGCAGCATCGTGCCGCCGAATCGCCGTGCGTGGAGGAGATTGAAAATCGCCGTACGGGCGCCGCCGACGTGGAGAAAGCCGGTGGGGGAAGGAGCGAAACGGAGCTTCATGGCAGGGATGGAGTCTAGCGCACGGTGGAGCGGACGAATGTCGAATGTTCAGTGTTGAATGTTGAATGTTGAATGAAGCAGGAAAGAACATTCAACATTCTGCATTGAACACTGAACATTCAACATTTGCCTTCCCCCATCAGACGCCACAGCCCCAGATCAACAGGTTCCGTTCCAACCGCGTAGAATCCACGCAATGCGCCGCTCCCGTGGCTTCTCGATGGCGGAGGTACTGGTCGCGCTGGCGATCCTGGCGATCGTGATTACGACCACGATTGCCATGTTCGCCGAGAAGACGCGGCGGATGCGGCAGGCCAGCGAGACCATTCTGGCGTGGCAGGCACTCTCGAATGAGGCCGAGCTCTGGCGGCGGGTACCGTTCGCGCAGATCGATGCCGCATCGAGCCAGACGTTCCAGTCGGACCTGACTCTCCTCAAGCCGCTCGCTCCGTACACGACCGCGGTGAAGGTCGACTCGCCGCGCGCGGACGTCCGCAACGTCACCCTGACGATTCGCTGGACGGATGGGCACGAAGCGCACCTCTCCGTAGCGCGCGCCAACACCGGCGGGAGCAACCTGTGGTGATCCGCCGCCGCGCGCGCGGCTACTCGCTCCTGGAGATCGTCGTGGTGATGGCGCTCTTCGGCATCTTCCTCTACATCCTGGTCACGCTCACGACCGAGATGCGCCGCAACGAGAAGAAGTGGCCGATCAACTTCTTCGCCCATCCGGAGGTCGGCAATGTCCTGGCCCGGATGCGGCGCGACATCCTCGACAGCACCTCGTTCCCCGACACCTTCGACAAGTACAGCCAGTCGCCGACGACGCTCATCGTCTACACGATCAACCAGGACGGCACCGCGGAAACGGTGGTTTGGGATTTCGGCCAACCCGGCGAAGTGCATCGCGTCGCTTTCAAAGCGACGCTGAAGTCGTCGGAATGGATGACGCACGAGGACCCGATTTTCGTCACCTCGCTGGAGCCGATGGAATCGGGCGACGAGCAGCAGGTCCACATCCGGGCCATCGACACACAAGGAAAACTTGCCATTGATGAGATCTTCGTTCCGCGCCCGCACGCATGAGCGCGGGTATGTGCTGATCGCGGCGATTGCGCTGGCGATCCTCTACTTCGCTCTGATGGAGCTGATGCTGATGGACTCTTCACGCGCATTGCGCGAGGCCCAGCGGTTCCGCTCGCACGTCATCGCCGCGACCCTGGCCGAGAGCGCGGCCGAGCTCTCGGCGGCGTCCATGGTCACGCGCAACGCCGGCGACACCATCAACGCCGACGACGAGCAGGGGTCGATGAAGGCGGACTGCAAGGTTGCCGGAACCGCCTTCAACATCGACGCCGAGGCCAATACGAGCGGCGTGATGCCGATGAAAGCGACCGTGCGCGTGCAGGGAAGAATCATCGGGCAGCGGGTGATGGTCGATTACACCTATCACTCGCAGTAAGGCAGGCTTATACGAAGTGCAATGTGGCACAGACACTCTTGTCTGTGCCCCGGCCGGAGCCGCCGCCGCTGAGGGCTTGCGATCTTGATCGTGGCGAGGCCGGCACAGACAAGAGTGTCTGTGCCCACAGCTGTCCAAATTAGGTTGAGAAACGGCCGGTTCTGCTGAGCGTACGAGTCATTTTTGACGGGAAGTGAGATCGACCCCCTCAGATGCTGTCCAAATTGAGGGAGAGTTGAGCGGGTGGAGGGAGAGGCGGTGGAGTGAACGGGTCGTTGAGCCAGGACCACAGATCGCGGTAAGCGAACAGGTTGAACCGCAAGATGGCGAGCAGATTCGACAGAGCCCATCCGAACGTGGAGCGTAGCTTGAGGTACCGAAGCGTGAGGATGGCGATCAGAGCCGTCCAGACCTGGATGTGAAGAGCATTCGCGGAGGTCCCCACGAAGGTCTTGATGCGCAGGTTCTGCTTGATGGCTTTAAAAAACGACTCGATCTGCCATCGCTGTTCATAGATGGCAGCGATGGTGGTTGGTCCGAAGCTCAGATGGTTGGTGAGAAACTCATAGGTCCGGCCGTCCTGAGCGCGATACTCGACCAAGCGAAGAAGTGGAGAGGAACCGCCTCTGAGTTGCCGGCTGGTCAGCTGGATGGTGGCATCGCGAAGAACGCCGCCCTTCTGAGGAATGGGGTTCTCTTTGACCACAGAATAGGTCGTCCGTCGTTTGAGTCGCGTGACGAAGAAGATGCCGCGTTGGTCGAGTGAGCGAAACCAGCGGAAGTCGATGTATCCACGATCGAAAGCGATGATCGTACCGGCTGGGAAATCCCAGTCCCGAGCCACTGTCACGTCGTACTTTCGGGCTTCGGTGATGAGGCAGAAGCTCGGTAGCAGCCCGTTGTGATCGAGAATCATGTGAAGCTTCACCGCTCCCTTGGTCTGCTTGTAGTGAGCCCAGTCAAACAGGCTCGCGCAAAGCTCGATCACGGTTGCGTCGATCGACAGCAACGGGTTCTTGAACCGCAGCTTATGCTTCGGTGCAATCTGACGGCAGCGCTGATACATCTGCTCGAAAACGAGCTGGTACAACTCCCACGGCCGGTGGGCGTTTGCGTAGGAAAGGGTGGACTTGTTCGGCGCCTCCTCGATACCGAGGTGATTGAGCTTCCCTTCCACCGAGGCCAGTCCCTGGCATATCTCACGAAGCGATTGGGCCTTGCCCAACTGGCAAAACAGCATCGCCACGAACTGCTGCCAACAGGTGAACCCTCGAGCGTGCCTCTCGGCCTTGGCCTCTCGAACCAACTGCTCGAACTCTGCCCGGGGAAACAACTTGAGAATCTGTCCGAATACGCTAGAAAATGCACTCAACGCTGGGCCTCCTGTTGATCGGTCGTTCTTGGTCGAACTGCCTAATCCTACAGAGCCCGGCGTTTCCGTCGAGGGCCAAATTCTCCTAACCTAATTTGGACAACTGTGGTCTGTGCCACATCGGTCTCTCTATTGGCTCGCTACGATCTCCGTCCCCGCAGAAGCCCGATCCCGATGGCGATTGCGGCCAGTCCGCCGAGGACTTTCGCCGGATTGGCCTTTGCGTAGGCGCGCACCTTGTCCAGTGATTTCAGGTTCGTCGGATCGATGCCGACCTTGTTCAGAAAGCCGTTGAAACCGGTCTCCGGACGTTCCGCGACCGGTACACTCGTCTCAGGCTGGTAGGGGTGAAACTGAGTGGTGGGGTTCATGTTGTCAACCATCCGCATCCTCCTTCGGATGGTTATTCGTACTGCCAACGGGATGCCAGCGAGAGGCGTCAGATCTTTGCGATGAGGCGTTGCAATTGCGGCAGAAGCGAGGCTCCGATCGCCACTTTGACGATGTCGGCGAGGATGAACGGCCGCACGCCGGCAATCCAGGCCTGCTTCGCGCCGGCGAACGCCGCCAGCCACGACCAGCCGCCGAGGTAGATCACGCCGAGGGCCACCAGCATGCCGGCGACGGCACGGAGAGTCGTCGAGCCCCAGCCGCGCTGCGAGAACCAGCCGGCCAGGAATGCGGCGAAGGGATAGGAGAAGAGGTAACCGGCGGTGGGACCGGCAAGCCAGATCGGTCCGCCGTGACCTTGTGCGAATACCGGGAGGCCGCTGAAACCCTCCAGCAGATAGAGAGCCGCGGCCGCGGCGCCGCGCGCGGAGCCGAGGGTGACGCCGACGAGCAGGACGGCAAGCGGTTGCAGCGTCAGCGGCACCAGTGTGCCTGGGATCGGGATAGCGATCTGCGCGGCGATGGCGATGACCGCCGAGGCGCCGATGATGAGCAGCACGTCGAGAGCGGCCCGGCCGCGCACGATGCGGGTCAGGAGCGACGCGGGGATGGTCTGGGCGGTGGTCTGCATTCTGTTGTCTCCCAAAGGATGAAAGCTGAGGGATGAGAGCCCTTCTGCCTTCAGCTTTCTGCCTTCTTACTTCCCATCACGAGGATGGCCGGCAGCAGCGTGATCGCGGCAAGTCCGCTCAGGCCGATGCCGAATGTCGAAGCATACCCAATCGAGCGGAGCCCTGGATAGTGCGAAAAGGCGAAGGAGCCGTAGCCGACGATCGCCGTAAGCGCGGCCATGACGATGGCCTTGCCTGTTTCATGCGCGCTTCCCCGGAACGCCGCGGGTGCCTCGCGATAGCGCTGCAGCATGTAGATGGCGTAGTCGGTGGCCACGCCGATGATCATCAGCCCGACGAAGATGTTCATGAAGTTGAACTCGAGCCCGAGCAGCGCCATCAGTCCCAGCATCCCCACCGCGCCGGCCACGAACGGGACAAACGAGAGCAGGGTCAGCCTGACGTTGCGGAAACTGGCGAACATCAGGACCAGCACGGCGATGAAGCCGATGATCGTCGAGCGCGTCGCGTCCGCTTTCACGATCCGCCGCAGCGTGGCGCTGACGAGGTTCACGCCGGTGAGGACGTCGCCGGGGTGCCGGTCGGGCAGCGCCAGCAGCTTCGCCGGAACATCGCGCGGCCATTTCCCGCCGGTCGGGTAGACGTTGATCACCGACATCCAGCCGCTGCCCACCTGTTTCACGAAGCGTGTGGTCAGCTTGGTGATCTCGGCGTTGCCGATCGTCTGCAGCGTGACCGGCTGTGCGGGCGACAACGTCTGCGCGAAAAGCTTCATGTAGTCGTCGTACACCTCCGGGCGGAAGCCGTTTTCGGCCAGGGCGGCGCGGAAGGTGCGGTCGATACGTGCGGTGTTGAATTCGTTCCCGCTTCCCGCGTGCAGCCGGTCGATGATCTTCTGCTGGTCGACCGCCGGCGGGAGGAAAGACGAGATCGACTGGTAGGAGGCGATGGTGTGATCCGACACGAGTGCGTCGAGGTCCTTCGAGGCGGTGCGCGTTTTCTCCAGCGCCTCCTCCAGCGTCTTCCCCTCGCAGACGTACATCATGAAGTCGAACGACTGTCCGAACTTCTCGGTGATGCGCGACTGATTGACGACGCCGGTATTCCCCTTCGCCCGCAGGTCCTGAATGTTGTCGCTGAAGTGGACGCCCGTCGCCAGTACGCCGCAGACGGCGATGAATACGATCCAGATTCCGATGGTCACCAGCGGTCGGGCCACGGAGATGTCGATCAGCTTTCCGGCACCGAACGAGTGCAGATAGAGCTTCGGCGCTTTCCGCGATTCTTTCCTCTCCGAAAAGACGATCAGCGCCGGAAGCAGGAACATGACGCAGAGGAGGAAGAACAGGATGCCGATGCCGGTGAGGAGGCCGAGCTGCGTCATTCCGCGGAAGTCGGTGGCCAGGAAGGCAAAGAACGTTCCGGCCGTGGTGATGGCGGCGACGAAGACGCCCGGCATCGTCGAGCGCATGATCACGCGGATGGCTTCCTGCATCGCCGTGCCGCGGTTTCTCTCGTCGACGTAACGGCCGTAGAGAACGGTGATGAAGTCGATGCCCAGCCCGGCCAGCAGCGCCGCGAACCCGGCGCTGGCCTGCGAGAGCTTGCCGTAGGTCACGCCGGCCATGCCGAAGGTCAGCAGCAGGCCGAGGGCGAGCGGCGCGCCGGCGTAGATGATCGAGGCCGGGCGGCGGAAGGCGTAGAGGAACAGCGCCAGCACGCCGATGACCGTGCCGACGATGTTGATGATGACGTCTTTGCGAATGAGGTCGGCGTCTCCGACGGCGATCTCATAGCCGCCGGTGTGGGAGACCCTCGGCAAGGGCGTTCCCGGCGGCGCGTTCTTCTGAAAATCGGCCAGGGCCGATGCTTCGAGCAGCGAGCCCTCGTTGAGCAGCGCCTTGCCGAACGGCACGTCCTGCGCGGGCCTCTTCGGCTTGGTCAGGATCAACAGCATGCTGTGATCCGACGACATGTAGTAGCCGCTGGAGGTATCGATACGGAATCCGCTGCCGGCGGACTGAAACTTGCGAAGGAAGATCGGCAGGAGGTTGAAGGGATCGTATTGAACGAGCGACTTCATCGCCATCGCCTGCGGCGTTTGGAGCATGGCGCGGTTGCGGGCAACCGAATCGCGGATGCCCTGGTCGGTCAGTTTTGCGGCGACCTCGTCGAGCTCGGCGGGCGTCAGAAAGAGCAAAGCTTTCGGGAGGATGATCTCGATGAAGTCGAGTGGGTTGGGGATCTTGTACGTCACATCTTCGATCTTCGGATTCTTCCGATACCCCTCGGCGATGGCATCGATGAGCGAGTCGTAGTCATGAACGTCGCGCCCTTTCGGCATGTCCATCACCACGATGTGGTAGTCGATCGTGCCGAGGTCCCTGAGGACTTTGCGGAACTCGTTGACCTGGCGGTTCTGCTGCGGGATGAGGTTCAGCAGATCGGGATCGAACGAGAGCCGGGTCGCGCCGATGACGGCAAGCACCGCCAGCACCAGCGCGGTGACGATGATTTCTTTATTGCGTCGCAGGCAGAGACGCGCCAGCGCGTCGAGGATTCGGTCGGTCAATTGGATTTCTCGTGGATTTCCCGGGGGGATTCTCGCGGTATCGTTCGCTTGGCCCTGAAAGCGGGGGGATGACAACATGCGCAGTCGAACGAGTCAAGTTGCATTCGCGCTCCTCCTTCTGGCGGTGGCTTGCCAGAAGCGTGAGCCCCTTACCGCTGCAAAAGCCGAGCAGATCCTCAGCGACGTCCGTTTCACGTCCGAGCCGATCTACGCGGAGGTGCCGCAGAAGGTCTGGTGGAATGCGCGTTTTCCGAAAGATGAGTTCGACGAGCGCTCGCTCCGTACGTTCGATCATCTTCAGAAGGCCGCCCTCATCACCGTGACGGGCGGAGCGACTCCGGACGGAGCCGCGTACGTCGCCCAAGTCACGCCGAAAGGCTTCCCGATCCTCGGTACGGCGCCGAGCGCGCGCGGTCCGGTCTTCCGCGGCCTGATCTGTTACCGCGTCTACGACGGCCTGCGCAACTTTCAACGCCATCCCACCGAGCCGACCACCGGCCACGGCGAGCTGGTGTGGCACTACACTCGACCGACGTCGCTCTATCCGATGTTCGAGACCAGGCAGAACAAGCCGCTCGACAAGCCATTCGTCTCGCTGGTGTCGTTTTACTACCAGGACCACCAGTGGAAGTTTGACGTGACGGTGCGGAAGACGGAAGCGGAGTGAGCTGGACAGAGTTCGTCGTGTCGCATCTATTGATCTCGCTTCTGAAGGCGCGCTTTCACCGCAGTAGTCCCCTCCTGCGCAGCTTCTCGAAGCGATGGGTTGGGGCTCTGCGTCCATTTCTGAAGTACCGAAATCGCCTCAGGTGTAGTGGCGTGCCCGAGCGCCCTGAGAACGGCGCCGGCACTCTCCAGATCGATGTTGACTGCTTTGACTGCTTCGGGGTGTTCTGAGGCCTTGGCCATCAGCACATCCGTCATCTCACGCTTCTCGTCTGCAGTAAATCGCTCGTCGGCAGGATCGATCCACAAGCCCAGCGTCAGGATGGCCTGGGTATATGCCGAATGATGTCCCGCGCCAATCCTGGCTGGGTCCGCGATATGAACCATCCGAAGTACGTCGTATTTCGCGTCGGGTCCGAGCCGGCTGATGGCACGGGCGTTTGCGGTTTTCAGGATCACCGATTTGAACTCCACGTCTTTCTCGTTGACGATGCGGTCCATGTATTGCCGGAGGTCGTACTCGTATTGGTTCGCCGACTCCCAGGCGGCTTCTGACCTGTCCGGGTCGAGCTCACCACGGCCGGCGGTTTCTCCGGCCTTGAACACCAGGTCGACCAACTGGAAAAAAATTGCTCGGGAGGCACGGCCAGCGGGTCCCGCTGGGCAACGGGCATACAGATTCTCGAACGCGTCACCCGATTGTCGCCACTGGAGCTTTGTGGCCGTGTTGCCATGCGTGTATGGCAGCAGGACCGATTCTGAAATTGTGCAATCGTGTGTCTGTGCGGTTATGGCGGTCGTCAAGAGAACCGTTAGAAACGCTGAGACGATCTGTTTCATTTTAGTGTCCTCACTAGTTCGTGCAGGCGTCGCCATAGTTGGTGTTCGTGCGGCCATCGAATGCTACGTGGAAGTGATCCGGCGTACCGCCGCTGGGTGCGATCATGGACGCGGGCTCGACCCAACCTCCGGCCGCATTGGCGGCACCGGCAAGAGCGTTCCATATGTGGCAGTCATGCACGCCGCTGCTGTTATGGACGTTCAAATCGACCGCCGTTCCGTAGCAGTGATCGCCGCACGGCGTATCAGAGTTCGAACCGGGAATGCGGTAACCGGAGCCGTCGGCATAACCAGAGAGGCCGGGCAGCGACATCGTATCGAGCTCGGATTGCATCACCGAAAGCCCGCGGACCAACGCTTGATCGACAAGTACATAGTCCTTGTTGGGATACTTGAAGGCATCGAACGAGAAGTAGTTGGCCAAGCCGCTGGCGTTGTAGCCGGAACGATCGAGAAACTGGCTTGCGTCAGGCACCGGAGAACAGCCGGTGCTGACGTAAAGATCGCGCTGCGTCTGCTGTGGTGTCTCCGTGGTCCCGCCGCCCGGACCACCTCCGCCATCGTCAGGCGGCGGAGGTGGGGGATCAGGGGAATTGCAGTACTCGTCCTGCCACCAGCAGGTGTAGCCGTAGGTCGGGTCGTCGTAGCACGAGTAGGAGTTGCCACACTGCCACGTCATCAACGAGCGAACACGTCCGGCTGCGGCAGGCATTTCGACGACAAAGTGCTGGTAGGTGACGCCTCGCACAGTCGGGTCCTCTGACCACATGACAGAGGTAATGGCATTCGGCCGGGGCGCCGGCAACGCGAGCTGCACGCGTCCGGTGTGCGACACAATAAGCCGTGTGGGTACCGCGGCAGCCTGGGCATCCGGCAGACTAAGAGGCAGGCGGAGATCGTAGAAGAGTGGCTGCCCCGAGGCGCTGAGACCAACGCGGACGTCATCGTCTGACTGGCGCAATCGCAGGATCGTCGACCGCGTAGCTGAATCCAGGACATCGTAACCGACCGAGCCGACAGCGCTAATGACAGTCGTTCTCTGCCAGACTTCCTGTAGTCCGAGCTCATCTCGAACTGTGTCGAGGAAGAGAGGCAGTTCGCTGCCCAGTTGCTGCGTAGCCATCGGAACATCGCCGTCATACTGCCCGTGGCCGCCGGTGACAGAGAACCGATGGTGGATGTTTCCGCCGCTGGCGGCAAAGAGCCACGACCACCGTCCGGGCGCATCCATCGACTGAACCGCGCCGTCGGGAGTCGTCACAACGTTGAGTATCACACGACCGTCGACGCGCACTGCCGATAGACGAGATTGGATCACGTCGTACGTGACGGTTGGCAGTCCGTGAAACGTGATCGTTCGAGCCGCATCCGGAACCCTCGTGACGTGGTCAGAGGCGAGAAGGGGCAGGCTGTAACAGAGCAGAGCAAGAATTGCAGTCGTGATGAAGCTGACCCTTCTGTCCATAGGGGAATGTCTCCTACAGGTGATTGCTGGTCGGTTGATGCCGTGAATTTAAGGCAGCAAGAAGTGCAGCATTCATGCCTGACATCCTTCGGATACTTCGCCGTCGTCGGAGGTTCCGTGAGCAAGACGCGAAGACGCAATCAACGCAATCAAGTATCCTCCACGCCCATGAGCTCCTCCACCAAGCCCCGCACGGACGGGCGCGCGCCGAATCAGATGCGCCGCGTCCTCATCACGCCGAACTTCAGCAAGCACGCCGAGGGCTCCGCGCTGATCGAGATCGGCGACACGCGCGTGATCTGCACCGCCTCGATCCAGGAGAAGGTTCCGCCGTTTCTCTATCGCACCGGTAAGGGGTGGGTCACTGCCGAGTACGGCATGCTGCCGCGTGCCACGAGCGAGCGCACCGACCGCGAGGCCGCGCGCGGAAAGCAGGGCGGCAGGACGATGGAGATCCAGCGTCTGATCGGCCGTTCTCTCCGCGCCGCCGTGAACACGGAGCTCCTCGGCGAACGCACCGTGTGGCTCGACTGCGACGTCATCCAGGCCGACGGCGGGACGCGCACGGCGTCGATCACCGGCGCCTTCGTGGCTCTGGCGCTGGCGCTGGGAAGGCTCTACATCGACGGAAAGCTCGTCAGTTGGCCGATCAGCTCTTTTGTCGCCGCCGTCTCGGTCGGCATCATCAACGGCGTCCCGGCGCTCGATCTCAACTATGAGGAAGACTCGAAGGCCGGAGTCGATATGAACATCGTCGCCACCGACAAGGGGCAATTCGTCGAGCTCCAGGGCACGGCGGAAGGAGCCACCTTCAGCGAAGAGCAGATGACGGCCATGCTCGGTCTGGCCAAGGAAGGGATCGCGTCGCTCGTCGGAATGCAGCGCGAAGTCCTGGCGCCGACGTTGACCCGTGTCGATGTCCTGGCGCGGGAGCGGCTGAATAAGAAGTTTCGGTAGGCTGCGCTACGCGCGTTGTCTGCGGCTACCGCCGCGTTGTCGGTTGTCTGCGCTGCCGCGCGTGGCCGCTAGCCTGCGAGCGCGTAGTTCCTGGGAGCGTGGGCGTCTCGCCCGCGCTTATTAGCAGCAGGATGCCGAGCATCAAGCGCGGTCGAGACGCCCGCGCTCCCAGGGAGGTTCGTGCTCACGCGCGGCAGCGCAGACAACCGATAACGCGGCGAAGCCGCAGACAACGCGCGTAGCGCCGTCAACACGAACACCTCGCCTTTGTGCAATCCGAACCATCCCTGATACGGATAGCGCGCGATCACGCGCTTACCGGAGAGCGGCTCGAAGGCTACGGTGTATGTGCGGTCGCCGACGCCGAACTGGTGGATGCGCCGCATCCGCTGATCGCCTTTCGACAGCTCGTAGAGATAGAACGGCTCGGCACCGGCGTTGATCGATGTGATGGCCACGCCTCGCGCGCGAAGATCGTTGATCGCCGCCCAGCGGGCCCGGTTCCATGAGAAGTACTCCTGCACCGCAAGTGTGGAGAAGATGGCGATGATGGTCAGGGCCACGAAGCTGATGCCGCGAATCGTACGCGATTGCCATGGAAGCATCAGCGGGATAGCGATGACCAGCGGCCAGGCGGAGTCGAGCGAGTAGCGGTCGACGTACAGGCCGGACCCGAAGAGCGCCAGAGAGCCGAAGAGCGCCGAACCCAGGGCGAGCAGGGAGGTGTTCGTGCGGGCCGCGCGCCGCAGCACGGCCCAGATCAGGGTCGCCGCCAGCAGCACGCTCGCGTACGTGATCACGAGCCGCGCCGCGTACGGTAGGCGAAACGGATAGCTGCCGGCGAGTGCCAGCGGCCCGAGGCCGAAGTCCGCGAAGATGTTGCCGGCGAAGACATCGCAGCAGTACGGCGAGGCGAAGTAGGGCATCGCCAATCCGCCCGATACGAGCGATTGCACGCGAGCAAACAGAACTACGGTCAGCACGCCGGCAATGACGAAGTCGAGCCGGCGGGAGTTTCTGGCGAAGACGATCGCCAGCGGCGCGACGAGGGGAAGAAAGAACAGCGCGCAGTTCTGGGCGTTGAACGTGGCGTAGTGATCGAAGACCGCGATCTGCTCCGGCAACCGGAACGTCGCTTCCGTCCACATCTTGAAATGGACCGCAAACTCCGCCATCGAGCCGGTCAACCATCCTGGCTCCAGAAAAAAGATCAGCCCGAAGAGCGCGATGGTGCCGCCAACGACGAGGGCGTGACGCTTCCGCCGCTGCCACAACGCCAGGATCAACGGTGCCGCGAGGAGGGCGATGCCGGTCTGCCGCACGAAGCAGGCCATCAGCGCGGCCGCGCAGCCAGCGACGAGCCAGGCGATGCGATCTTCGTCGAAGGCGCGAACGAAGCACGCCAGCGCCACGGCCGAGGCGAACACGAACGGTACCTCGGTCATGAACGTGCACGACGACCAGAGGAAGATCGGGTGAAAGCCGAGGGCCAGCGTGGCTACGACGCGTCCGAAACGCGGAACGCCCGCGCGCAGCAGCATGCGGTGAACGATGACCAGCGTCGCCGCGGCCAGGACGAGGGTCGACGCGCGCAGGACGTCGAACGACTCACCGAAGAGCCGAGTCCACAGCGCACCCCACAACACCTGGGCACGCAGGCTGACCGCGGTGAACGCGGTGAAATGAAAGTGTCCCGTCTCGGCGAAGCGCCAAGCTGCCAGCGCAAAGTCCCAGTCGTCGTCGATCGGGAAGTTGCCGCGCGGGCTGGCGAAGGCGATGGCGGCTGTCCATACCGCGATGATCACGAGCGGTTCGACCCGTCGGGCAGCGAATGTTGAATGTTCAATGTCCAATGTGTGTGCGAGCATTTACCATTGCTCATCCAACATTCAACAACCGACACTGCCTCCCGAGCGGACCGCCGCGTCGCCGAGTGGCTTTTCCTGCTCACGTTCGGAGCCTGCGCGTACTTCTTCGCCGGCGGCGGCTGGAACCAGAACTCGCAGTTCGACCTGACGCGGGCGATCGTGGAGCGGCATACGTTCGCCATCGACGCCTACGCGGGCAACACCGGCGACGTTTCGGTCGTCAACGGCCGCGCCTATTCGAATAAATCACCGGCGCTGTCGTGGATTGCGGCGATTCCATACGCGGCGTTGTATACGATCGAGCGCGGCCGCGGAGCGAATCCAGGCGACGTCACGCTGCTTACGATCAACGCCTGGCTCTGCTCGATTCTCTGCGTTGCCATCCCCGGAGCTCTGATTCCTCCGATGATCTTCGTCTACGCGCGGCGGCGGGGATTCGCGGCGGGGTGGGCGGCAATCGTGGCGGTATCGTCCGTCCTGGCGACGCAACTCCTCCCGTATGCAACGCTGTTCATGCTGCATGCGCCGAGCGCCGCGCTTCTCCTGTACGCGCTGACGACGCCGCATCGCGCGCGAGCCGGCTTCGCCGCGGCGCTGGCGACGGCGATGAATTATCTCTGCGCGCCTGCCCTCATCGCATTCGCGTTCATCGAATGGCGAGCCATCCTTCGCTACTGCGCGGCCGCACTGGCGCCGATGGCCGCGCTGGCCGCGTACCAGTACGTCTGCTTCGGCAGCATCTTCACCATCAGCATCATTCATGAAGATCCGCGTTTCCTCACACATGGCGCGAGGATGGGCGTTTTCGTAAGGCCGACCATCGGCGTTCTTTACGCGGTCACCCTCTCGCCGTATCGCGGGTTCTTCTTTTTCGCGCCGCTGCTTCTGGCCTCTCTCCTCGGTTTTCGCGCATGGTGGCAGGCCGAGCGCGTCCAATGCGCGGCATCGCTCGTCGTGATCGCCGCTTTCTTCGCCTTCAACGTCAGCTTCAACGGGTGGGATGGGGGGTGGGGGATCGGTGGGCGGTATCTCGTTCCGGTCATTCCACTTTTCGGCATCGCGCTGCTGTACATCCGTTGGCGCGAGGTGGCGGTGTTCGCGGCCACGATTTCGTTCGCCATCAACTTCGCCGCCGCTGCCGTCGACCCGCAGCCATCGACGTCGATCGCCCGTCCGGTCACGCAGTACATTCTGCCTCTGCTGCTCAACGGCCGATTCGAGGCGGCCACACCGGCGATTCCGCCGTGGTTCGCGGCGACGTTCACCGGCCACACGTCGGTCAATCGCACCACGCTCGATGAGGCGATGGTTTTCGAGCGCCATCCTCCCGGCACGCCGGCGTCGGAGTGGGCGAGTTTCAACCTCGGCGAGCTGTTCACCGGCCCCGGGGAGGCGCTTTCGTTGATTCCGGTTGCGCTGCTGCTCCTCGGCGGAGGAATCGCTATCGCGCGAGTGGTCAACCGATCATGAACGCCATCGATCGCCGCATCGCCGAGTGGCTCTTTCTGCTCACCTTCGCCACCTACGTCTATTTCTTCGCCGGCGGAGGATGGAACCAGAACGCCACGTTCGATCTGACGCGCGCCATCGTCGAGCGGCATACGTTTGCGATCGACGCCTATGCCCGGAACACCGGCGACGTCTCGTACGGCCGCGGCCACACGTACGCGAACAAGGCGCCCGCTCTGGGGTGGCTGGCGGCGATTCCGTACGCGCCGCTCTACGCGTTCGAGCAGTCGCGCGACGCCGATCCCGGCAACGCCCAACTCTTGACGATCAATGCCTATCTCTGTTCGCTCGTCTGTGTGGCGTTGCCGGGAGCATTCATCCCGGCGATGCTCTTTCTTTATGCCAGGCGCCGCGGCGTCGACGCGCGCTGGGCCGCATTTGTGGCGATGGCCATGGCGCTGGCCACGCAGCTGCTCCCCTACGCGACGATCCTGATGGTGGCCGTTCCGAGCGCGGCGCTGCTGCTGTTCGCGCTGGCGACTCCGCGTCGCGCCCTGGCCGGATTCGCGGCCGCGCTGGCCGTGGCCATGAACTACCTCTGCGCGCCGGCGCTCCTCGTGTTCGCATTCATCGGACCGCGGAAGACGTGGTTTCGCTACGCGCTCGGATCCTTGCCTCCGCTGGCGGCATTGCTCGTGTACCAGCGGATCTGTTTCGGCGGCTTCTTCACCACGAGCGTGGAAGTGACCGATCCGCGGTTTCTCACCCACGGCGCGCCGCTGGGCGTGATGCAGCGGCCGTCGCTGGGGGTGCTCTACGCCATCACGCTTTCGCCCTACCGCGGCTTCTTCTTCTTCGCGCCGCTGCTCCTCGTGGCGCTCTTCGGCTTCGTGGCCTGGTGGCGGCGCGAGCGCATCGTCTGCGCGGCAGCGATCGTCGTGATCGCCGTATTCGTGGCGTTCAATGCCAGTTTCAACGGATGGGAAGGGGGCTTCGGGATCGGCGGGCGCTACCTTGCGCCGCTCATCCCCCTGTTCGGCATCGCCCTTCTCCACGTTCGCTGGCGCGCGTTTGCCGTCGCCGCGGCGGCAGTCTCTTTTGCCATCAACTTTGCCGCGGCCGCAGTCGATCCGCAACCGTCGGGCACTATCCCGCGGCCGTTGACGCAGTACATCGCACCGCTCTTGCTGCACGGCCGCTTTGCGCCGTCGGTCCCAATCACCTATCCATGGTCATGGACGACGTTCACCGGCCACACGTCAGTGAATCGAATGACGCTCGACGAGCCGGTTGTGTTCTTTCGCCACGCAGCCGGCAGCGAGGCCTCGGAGTGGGCAAGCTTCAACCTCGGCGAGTTTGCAACCGGCCCGGGCGACGCACGCTCGCTGATCCCGATCGCGTTGGTCATCCTCGGCGGAGGATTCGCGATCGCGCGATTGGCCATGAAATCAGCAGCAGAGCCGTGACGATCGCTCCGGCCAGTCCGCCGTAGAACGACGCCGGGAAGTAGTCGACACGCACGTCCCAGTCGCCCGGCGGAATGGTGAAGCCGAAGAACGCGCCGTTGACCAGTTGCGGAACGATCCTCCGGCCGTTGAGGGATACACGCCATCCCGGCCACCACGGCTGACTGCTGACGATGAGGGCGTGCCGCTGCGAGCGGATGCGGAGCCGGAACGCCGTGTCACGGGCTTCGACGATCTGCACGATCGGATCGCTCTTCGGCGCGAGGAGGTCCTGCCGCATTCTGTCGCTGTCGACCGGAAGGATGTTGACGACCGTCTGCTTCGAAAAATCGTGCTGCATCAGCGTCTGCGCGAAACGGTCGTGGTCGAACTCGAGCACGATGTCGTGCGCGGCGAAGAAGCGCGGTTTGACGTCGCGGTTCTCGAAAATGCGGCCATCACGGCCTTGGTAAAGGAGTTGATAGCGCCGGCGGTCCTTCGGATCGAAGCCGCGGTCGCCGACGAGGTAGCGGACGTTGAGATAGTTCAGCAACGGCGTGTCGAGGTTCTGCCACTTGGCGAAGTACTCGTTCGTTTCGAGATTCGTCAGGAGGCGCAGGACGCCGAGGTAGCGGCCGAAGGCCATCGGATCGTGCGTGCGGATGTCGGCCAGACCGTACATGGCATTCGTATTCGGGAAAAGGGCCGCCCCGATGCCGACGATGCGGAAGGGGTCGTTGCCCGGCGTGGCCGCCTGCAGCCGCTGCAGCGTCGCGATCAACGGCGTCTTCGGGTACATCGCCTCGACCGGTAGCACCGGATTCCAGCCGTCGGTGGCGGTCCACAACTCGGCGATGATCGCTGCGCCGGCGAGCATCGTGGCGATGTGCCTTCCGCGCAGGTTCAGCACGAAGAGAGCCGCCAGGGTGAGGACGACCATGCTCGGAAGGATGGCGATCATCGCCGTGTCCTTCGCCGCGGCGGTCGCGAACGGGAAGGTCAGCATCAGGTAGAGCAGAAACGCCGCGGCGGCCAGCACCCCCAGAAGAAGGGGAATGGATCGTTCGCGCCGTGCGCTGTCGATGGCCGCGGCCGTCATCGCCGCGGCGATCCAGCAGAACAGCAGACGCAGTCGCGCATTCGCCGCCAGACGGAAGACGAAATGGAAGAGAGCGCTGATGACAGGCCAGTTGAAGATGATGCCGGCGGTGATGAGCGCGAGAACGACAAGGAAGAACTCGCGCGTGCGGAAGCGGCGCCGCGCGACCGCTTGAACGAAAAGGGCGAACCAGGAGGCGATGCCGAGGATGCCGGCAAAGCCGGTGATCGACTCCGCCGTGGCCGGGCCTGACGTTTTTTCGGCCGGCGCGTGGCCGTAGAAGTTCGGCTCGAAGGTGGCGATGGCGGAAGGAAAGTCGGAGAACGGCGGCTCGCCGTTGGGGTTGACCTGCAACTCCTGAAAGCGCCGTGACTTCTTCACCGTCTCGGCGAACGTGGCGATGAACGGCGCCGCCAGCAGCGCCGCCACGAAGATCGCCGCGGCGGCGAGCGCCAGCGCGCGGATGGCATCGCGCCGAGGTACCGGACGCTCGACGAAGGCAATCCACAGAGCGAAGAGGCCCCCGAAGAACGTCGCGTGCGTCACTGTCTCCGGATGGCCGCCATACAGCATCGCTGTCCAGACCACGACGGCGAAGAGAAAGCGTCGGTACGTGGACCGCTCGATCAGCAACTCGATGGCCAGAAACGCCGCGGGAAGCCAGACAGCCACGGTGACGATCGGGAAGTGCAGCCAGGTGCTGACGAACGTGCAGAAAGCAAAGGAGATTGCCCCGATCGCCGATGGCAGCTCGTCGTAGCGCCGCCGGCAGAGGAGGTACATCGACGTGAGCGCGATGAGCAGTTTCATTGCTGCCTCGGCGGTCATGGCGTAGCCGAGCGGCAGTGGAAGCGCCAGCAGGCGCAGCGGCGACATGGCCGAGCTCTGGCCGTTCGCCAGCAGCGGATAGCCGCATCCAGCCAGCGGATTCCAGATCGGGAAATGCAGCGAGCGCCATGCCTCGCGGGCCTGATGCGCCCACGGCACGATCTGCATCGTCAGATCGTTCATCTCCGGGTTCGACAGCAGGTGGCGGTGGCCCCAGCTCCCCCACGGCGGAAGGATGTTGATGAAGTCGACCGGCAGGTTGACGTAGCCGCCGGTCATCGGCCGGAAGAGATAGATCAGGACGAGCGCGTAGAAGAAGGCGGCCACGCGCCACGGCAGAGCGTCACGGCCCCCCGGGCTCCAGCGCCGTGCGCAAGCGATCGCGATCGCGTAGAGCGCGCCGACGTAGATCCATGTGGCGTTGAACACCGGCGCGGATCATAAAGCAGACGAGCACGGCGGCGGTCAGCAGCGCGATGAGCGATGCCGCGTAGAACGAGACCGGGACGTAGCGGATGCGAACGGTGCTGTGGCCGCCGGGGACGGTGAAGGTGAGAAAGGGGTCGGTTTCACGTCGAAGGGGAGCGTCGCCTCCTCGGAATGACACCCGCCACCACCGCGACCAGCCGACGCTGCTGGAGATGCGCGTCTCCTTTGGTGCATCAACCTCGAGCGTGTAAGCATCTCCGCTGGCGGTGGTGATGCGCACGTGGGCACCATCGCCGAAGAAGCGCGGCATGGCATGGAGGTTTTCGTAGAGCCGCCCGTCGGGGCCGGCGTAGCGCAGCGCGTAGCGCGCCGTGTCGGTCAGCTCATGGCCGGGCTCCGTCATCAGCCAGCGGACGTTCAGCCGGTCGAGCAGCGGCGTCGATTCGTCGATCCACTTCTTGTAATAGTCGTGCGTGATGGCGCTGCCAATGAAGTGAACGTACGGCGCCGGCTCCATCGGATCGTGGACGCGGGCGTCCTCGATGCCGAACATGGCATTGGTGTTTGGAAAGAGAACGCCGCCGATGCCCGCCACGCGATCGAAGCCGGGGCGGTGGTGGCGCAACACGGCGTCGATGAGCGGCGTGCGCGGATAGAACGTCGACATCGGAAAGGCCCGGTTCCAACCGATCGTCAGCGGCCACATTTCGGCGATGACGGCGGCGACGAGCAGCAGTGAGGCGCCGGGGGTCGGGAGCCGGGAGTCGGGAGCCGGAGAAACAACGGCGCTCAACTCCGACCCCCGACCCCCGACTCCCGACCCCCGTATCAAAGCGACTGCCGCGACCGCGATGACGACGATGCTCGGGATGACCGAGAGCAGTCCGTCGTGCCGCGCGGTGGCGCTGGGGAATGGCGTCCTGGCGACGATCAGCACGATCAACACGGCCGCCGATGCCAGTCCGATCCCGAACGGCAGGAGGTTCCCGCGCGACAGACGATCCAATGCCGCGGCGATCAGCACCGCCAGGAGCCAGGCGAACAGGAAGCGCAGCCGGGCATTGGCGGCCAGACCGATGACCGCGTGCAGCGCGGCGACAGCGGGCCGGACGTTGGCCAGCAACGCAAAGACCCCGATCGCGGCGAGGACGAAAAACACCTCACGCTCGCGGAAGCGCCGACGCATGACCACATCGATGGCGATGGCGATGACCGCGGCAATCCCGAGAATCCCTGCGAATCCCGTGACCGCCTCGGCGGTGGCCGGGCCCCACGGATTCCCGGGCCGCGTGCCGTAAAGACGCGGCTGCACCAGCAACGCCAGCGACGGCGCGTCGGAGAAAGGCATGGCGCTGCCGGAGGCCTTCTTCTCCTCGAAGCGGGTCGACTGGCGGACGTTCTCCGCGAACGGCACGATCAGCGGCAGTGCCAGAAGGACCGCAACAGCTCCCGCCCCGGCCAGCGCCGGGAGGAAATCGCGCTTCCTCTCGACGAGCGCGATCCAGAAAACGTAGGCGACCGAGAAGAGGAGGATGTGGACCGCCGTCTCCGGATGACCGCAGAAGACGGTCATCGCGCCGATGACGGCCGTCATCGCGAAGCGCGGAGGGGTGCGCCGCTCGGCCAGCAGATCGATCTGGTAGAGGACCGCCGGAAGGAAGCAGGCCGCCGTGCTCTGGGCGAAGTGCAGCCAGGCGACGACGAATGGGCCGAAACCGTACGCGATCGCGGCGATCGTGCTCGGAAGCGCGTCATACCGGCGCCGGCAGTAGAGAAAGGTGAATGTGAGTGCGACGAGAATCTTCATGGCCGCCTCGGCGGTCATGGCATAGGCGAGCGGAAGCGGCAAAGAAAGGATCCGCAACGGCGAGAACGCCGCGCTCTGCGCGTTGGCCAACAGAGGATAGCCGCAGCCGGCCAGGGCGTTCCAGAGGGGGACATGCCCCGACAGCCACGCCTCGCGAACCTGACGTGCCCACGGCACGAGCTGCATCGGTACGTCGTGCGTCTCCATGTTCAGGACGGTGTATTTCGTCAGCCCCGGCGCCGACGCGGACCACGGCGCGATGAGCCGAGGGATGTCCATGGCGATCGAGACGTAAGGCCCGGTCATCGCCTTGAAGAAGAAAATGACGACAAGCGCGAAAAACAGCAGTGCGATCCGTTTCGGCAGCGGATTCCCTCCCCGCCGCGCGAGCCAGACCGCGACGGCATAGACCGCGCCGACGTAAAGCCAGGTGGGATTCAAGGCGGCGATGGTAACGCCACTGTCGTCCTGAACCAGAGGCGCGGGCCTTTGACTCGCAAACGTCTGCTCAGCGCGTCAGGCCATCAAGTTCGCGGTCCAAGTCGCGAAGTTCGCGGTTCAAGTCACGAAGTTCGCGGTTCAAGTCGCTAAGTTCGTGGTCTCAGTCGCGAAGTTCGTGGTTTCAGTCGTGAGGTTCGCGGTCTCAGTCGCGAAGTTCGCAGTTTCAGACGTGAGGTTCGCGGTCTCAGTCGCGAAATTCGCGGTTTCAGTCGTCAAGTTCGCGGTTCAAGTCGTAAAGTTCGCGCCTCAGGCCACTAAATCTGCGCCTCGGGCCATCAACTTTGCGCCTCAGGTCATTGATTTCAGAGCGGCGAAGATCTCGTTGGCCTTCATGAACGCCGTCGCGGGATCGCCTTCCACGATATCACCAACGAGCCTTGCGATCTTCTCGACATGCGGCCGCAGGTTCTCCCGATTCGCCTCGATGACCGGTGCCCAAACCGAGGCCTCGCTGCCGGCCAGGCGGAGGAAGGTTCGAAGGCCGGGGCCGGCGAAGCGGAGATCGGCATTACGTTCCTGCAGGTAGGCGGCGAGGGCGGTGGAGAGGATCTGCGGAAGCTGGCTGGTGAGGGCGATGGCGCGATCGTGTTCGGCGGCTTCGACCAGCTCTGCGTTCGCGCCGCAGGCGGCGATGACTTCGCGGACGACGGCGTTGTCGCGGTCGATGAACCAGGTCGCGCCGGTGAAGAGATCGGCGCGGGCCGCGGCGAGGCCGTGCTCCTGCGAGCCGGCCAGGGGATGGCCGGCCACGAAGCGGTCATCCCCGATGGCGCGGAGAGGCGCCATCACGCTGCAGACCGAGGTGATGAGAGGAGCGTGGGTGGAAGCGAGAAGAGTGACGGCCACATCTACCGGAGTGGCAAGAATCACCACGTCAGAGGCCTCGTCCAGCGACTCGACGCGCTCATCCGCGGCCTGGCCAGGTTCCAAACCGCGGTCGGAATCGAGAAACGCCACACGCCATCCGCCGCGGCGCAACGCCATGCCGATCGAGCCTCCGATGAGGCCGAGTCCGGCGATCAACGCGCGCCGCGCGGTTGGCATCAGCGGGACATCATGATCAGCGTGCGGTCGACCGTCTGCGACGTCGTGGCGTCGAAGTATGGGCGTTGGATCGTCACGCGCGGGCGGTTCGGTTTCGCGTCGATCTCCGCGGCGCGATAGCTGCCGACCGCTTTCGAGACGTCGACCTTCATGTTCAGCTTCTGCGTCACCGGCAGGATGGCCGCGTTGTCTCCCGCCAGATCGCCGGTGCGGTAGAACGCGGGCGGTTTCGCCGAGCTGAGGTTGTTCGTCGCATCGGGCGCAATTTTGTTGTAGCCGTACGATTGCGCGTAGAACTCGGCCACCTTGTCGATCGGCGCATCGGTGTCGTAGATGGCGATCGGCGGCACCTCTTCATTCGGCTTCATGACCCTGCGCGCCTGTTTCCAAAGATCGGTCAGTGGCGCCAGATAGCGCGAGCCGGGGTAGATCGTGAACGAGAATTCCTCGGGCTCGTTCCCATTCTTTTTCTCTTTGCCGCAGCCGGCGGCGACGAGCGTGACAAGCGCGGCGACGAGCAGCAAGCGTGTGGTTCTTGACATGAACAAACGGCTCCTTTGGTGAAGATCAGTGATCCGTGGATCAGTAGATTAGTGGATTAGAAATTGACTGATCCACTGCCCACGAGTCGACTCTAACATACGGTTCACAACCCAAATCCGTTGCTACTGCGCGGCCGCCGTGGCGCGATCGCGCGCGGCACGGAACTCGTCGCCGCTCTTCCAATTCGGCATCGTGGCGGCATTCGCGGCGTCCCATCCCATCCAGATGCCGAGCTGGGCCATCTGCACGGCCTCGGACCAGTCCCATTTCGGATCGAACTGATCGCTGGGCTGATGGTAGTGATCGGCGCGGAATTCTTTCGACCATGCGGCGCCGAATCCCGCCGGCTTGCCGACGACGTCCTGCCCCGGATCGACGGAGAAGGCCGGAATGCCGACCTTGCCGAAACTGAAGTGGTCGGAGCGGTAGTAGTGTCCCTGTTCCGGCTCAGGATCAGGGATGATCGTCAGTCCGAGCGCCTTCGTGATCCGCTGGGCGGTCGGGTAGAACGTCGTCCGCTCGATGCCGTTCATGTTGACGTCGCGCACGCGGCCGAGCTCGGGGATCATGTCGTAGTTCATGCCGAGGGCGATGCGTCCGGATGGGAGCGGCGGGTTCTGGGCCAGGAAGGCCGATCCGATCAATCCCTGCTCCTCGGCGGCCACGGCCGCGAAGTAGACCGAGCGCTTCGGCGCCGGCATCCGCGTCCAGACGCGGGCCATCTCCAGGAGGATGGCGCAGCCGGAGGCGTTGTCGAGGGCTCCATTGTAGATGGTGTCGCCGCTCTTGTCGGCGGGACCGATGCCGAGGTGATCGTGGTGCGCGGAGTAGAGGATTGCCTCCTCGCGCAGCTTGGGGTCGCTGCCTTCGAGCTTTGCCACCACGTTGGTGGTGTTGAACGAGCGGAGTTTGCTGGCAATGGTGCCGGTGAGCTTCACGCCGAGCGGCACCGGCTGGAAGGTGCGCGAAGCCGCCTGCTGCGTCAGCGCATCGAGGTCCTGTCCCGCCGCCTTGAAGAGTTGCCGCGCGACCTCCTCGGTCATCCATCCCGCGAAGTGGAGCGCTGGCGCGCCGGGCTTGTTCTTCATGAACGAGTTCTCGCCGCCCCACGAGTTGGAGACGACGTTCCATCCGTATCCGGCGGCGGGAGTGGTGTGGATGAGGATGACGCCGGCGGCGTTCTTCGCCGTGCCGATCTCGTATTTGTACGTCCAGCGTCCGTAGTACGTGCGCGTCTTGCCCTTGAAGAGATCCGGCTCCTGCGCGTTGGCGGGAGGGTCGTCGACGAGCATCACCAGCGTCTTGCCGCGGGTGTCGAGTCCTTTGTAGTCGTCCCACTGGTACTCGGGGGCGACGACACCATGTCCGACGAAGACGAGATCGGAGTCGAGTGTGTCGCTCTCGGTCTGGGTCTGGTTCTGTCCAACGATCTGTGCACCAAAGGCCAACGGCCCTGCGATCACGGCGCCGTTCTTCGTGAACGAGAGCGAGCTCTTGTCGTGGTCGGTGGCGATTCCTAGGAGCGGCACGTTCTGGAAGTAGGTGCCGCCGTCGCCGGCGGGCTGGAGGCCGTACGACTCGAACTGCGCGGCGAGGTACTGCTGGGCGATCTCATCGCCACGGGTGCCGGGACCGCGACCCTCGAGAAGGTCGCTGGCCAGGAACTGGTCGTGGGCGGCCATCGCTTTGCCGCTCAGCAGCGCCATTCCACGAGCCACCGGTGCCGGCGCGGCCTCTTTCGTTGTCTTCGAAGCGGTCTTCGTCGCGGCCAGAGCCGGGAGGGCAGCCATCAGGCCGATGGCGAGGAATGAACGGAATGGCTTCATGGAGGCTCCTTTGCGTTGCTGAGGTTGCTCGGTTGCTGGGTTGCTGGGTTGGGGGTCTCGCGGTTACGGGGTCTCGCGGTCTCGCGGCGGGAACCAACCCCGGCACTCCGAGACCCCGAGACCCAGCAACCAAGCAACCCAGAAACCCAGAAACCCGGCAACCATACCTCAGACCATAAGAACTAAAGGGTCAGCCGGGCGCCGAATCCCTACCCGTGGTCACCAAATGTTCACCAAACTGGCTCGTATGAGGGGCAGATCGCAGAAAAACGCCAATTGTTACGAAAAAGAGGGTAGGGACATCGGGAGATAAATCACTCCTAGGTAGAGTGCGATATATGTTCACCGAAACTTCAGACGCGTTTGGCGATGTACAGATGCCCCTCCAGGAGCGAGTGGTCGACAAGCTGGCCGATATGTTGTTCGCCAGCGACATGATCCTCGACATGCTCCACGACGAGCGGTCCTACAACTTCGCCGGACATCTCACGAGCGTCGAGCCGTCGGTGCGGCGCGTTTACGATCAGATCAACGAGCTGATGAAGCAGTTGACGGATTGACGCGGCGCCCGGCGCTCGAGACGCGCCGCTTGATCAGCGGGCGAAGAAGCAACTCATCGTTGTCTCCGGGGCTAACGGCGACTGGAGTTCTTGCGCCACTGCTGGCCGAGCCTTGGGCAACCAAACGCTGCCGGCCGTGCTTACCGCCGACTCCGGCACGGGCCGTGCAGTTTTTCACCGCTGCATGTCGGTACTTGCCACCCCTTCTGGAACTCTCGTCGACCCGCAGAGCCGCGCGTTCTATGTCCATTCGATGAAGCTGATGCGCGACGGCGGCCTCCCCTTTCTCGTCGGCGGCGCGTATGCCTTCGCGCGTTACACGGGGATCGAGCGCCACACCAAAGACTTCGACGTCTTCATCCGCCGCGAGGACTTTCCGAAAGCGCAGAAGATCTTCGAGGCAGCCGGATACGAATGCGAGATGACCTTTTCTCACTGGCTGGGGAAGGCCCTGAAGGGCGACGACTTCATCGATCTCATCTTCAGCGCCGGCAACGGCGTGGCGGCCGTCGATGAGCTCTGGTTCGATTTCGCGGTCGAGAGCGTCGTCTTCGACGTCGAGGTGAAGCTCATCCCTGCCGAGGAGATGATCTGGTCGAAGGGCTTGATCATGGAGCGCGAGCGCTTCGATGGCGCCGACGTCGCGCACGTCATCCTCGCCACCGGCGGCCGGATGGATTGGCGGCGGCTCATCGATCGCTATGGCGAACACTGGCGAGGCCTCTACGCCCATCTCGTGCTCTTCGGGTTTTTCTATCCATCAAATCGCTCGCAGGTGCCCCCATGGGTGATGAAAGAGCTCGGCGGACGCATCGCCGAGGAGACACAGGAACCGGACGCGGGGGAGAAGATCTGTTACGGCACGATCGTCTCGCGGCAGCAATACCTCACCGATGTGAACGCGTGGGGCTACCAGGACGCCCGCCTCCGGCCGATCGGAAACATGACCGCCGAGGAGATCGCGCACTGGACCGCGGGGATCGAGATCGACGGGACGAAATGAAAGACACGCTACGCATCGCCGCCATCGCCGACCTGCACGTCAAGAAGACGGGGCAAGCCAGCCTGCAGCCGCTCTTCGCCGCAGCATCAGTTGAGGCGGACGTGCTGCTTCTCTGCGGCGATCTCACCGACTACGGGCTGGTGGAGGAAGCAAAGTTCCTGGCGAAGGAGATCACCTCCTCCCTCCGCATCCCCGCCATCGGTGTCCTCGGCAATCACGATTTCGAGTCAGGCAAGCCGGAAGAGGTCGCCAAGATCATGATCGACGCCGGGGTGACGATGCTCGACGGCGGCGCGCATGAGGTCGAGGGAGTGGGCTTTGCCGGCATCAAAGGCTTCGGCGGAGGCTTTGGACGTCGGCAGATCAATGCCTGGGGCGAGGACATCATCAAGAAGTTCGTGCACGAGGCTATCGAAGAGGCGCTCAAGCTCGAGATGGCCCTGGCTCGTCTGCGCACCCCGCAGAAGATCGCAGTTCTGCACTACGCGCCGATCCACGCCACCTGCGCCGGCGAGCCGGCGGAGATCAATCCCTTTCTCGGGTCGTCGCGTCTGGAGGAGCCAATCGATCGCTATCGCTGCACCGTCGTCTTCCATGGACACGCACACCGCGGCGCGCCGGAAGGGCGGACGAAGGGGAACGTTCCGGTCTACAACGTGGCCATGGCATTGCTGACCGCGAATTTCGCCGACCGCCTGCCCTTCCGCGTCATCGAGGTGCCGGTCGGAGAGGCGGTGGTCGCCTGAAGGTGCAGGCGGTCTACAATCCCCGCGTGCAACACGCGGCATTTCCGGACGGGGTTACTCGCGACCGGTTGATCGACTGGTATCGCGGCGGCGGGAAGATCACCCGGCAGCTCTTCACCATTCCTGTCGCTGAGGCCTATTTCGATCGGCCCATCCCCTTGCGCAACCCGATTGTTTTCTATGAAGGCCACATTCCGGCGTTCGCGGTCAATACGCTGATCAAGCTGGCGTTGAAACGCGACGGCATCGACGGCGCGTTCGAGACCCTCTTCGCCCGCGGCATCGATCCGGAAAGCGAAGAGGCGGCGAAGACGCCGACCGATTTCTGGCCCGCGCGCCAGGACATTCAGGCGTACGGGCGCGACGCCGACGATCTGATCTTCCATGCCCTGTGCGACGGTCCGATCGACGATGGCCTCGAGCCGCAGAGACGCAACGCCGAGGCGGCCTTCACGGTCCTCGAGCACGAGCAGATGCATCAGGAGACGCTGCTCTACCTGTTTCACGAGCTGCCATACGAGCGGAAGAATCCGATCGCGCCGATCCGCGGGGGCGGTTCGCTGCCGCGTCGCAACGTCGTCAAGGACATGGTTCGCATTCCGGCCGGCGAGGCCACTCTTGGTGCGTCCGGCGCCGACTTCGGATGGGACAACGAGCTTCCGGAGATGCGCGTCGCCGTCGATGCGTTTTCCATCGACCGGCACGACGTTACGAACGGTGACTATCTCGAGTTCATCACGGCGACGAACAGAACCCCGCCGCACTTCTGGGCCGAGCGCGACGGCGCGTGGCAATGGCGCGGCATGTTCGCGCTCGCGCCGCTGCCGCTCGACGCGCCTGTCTACGTGACGCACGACGAGGCCGATGCCTACGCGGCATGGCGCGGCAAACGATTGCCGTCCGAGAGCGAGTATCACCGCGCCGCGTTCGGTTCGCCGGCAGGCGAGGAGCGCCGCTTTCCGTGGGGGGATGCGCTTCCCGATCAGACGCGCGGCAATTTCGGATTCACGCACTGGGATCCGGTACCGATCGGCTCGTATCCCGCCGGCGCCAGTGCCTGGGGCGTCGAAGACCTCATCGGTAACGGCTGGGAGTGGACCTCGACGGTCTTCGACGGTTTCCCAGGCTTTGTGCCGATGCCGTCGTATCCGCTCTACTCCGCGGACTTCTTCGACGGCAAGCACTACGTGATGAAGGGGGCGTCACCGGCCACGGCTCCCGAGCTCATCCGGCGCAGCTTCCGAAACTGGTTCCGTCCGGGCTATCCATACGTTTACGCCACGTTCCGTTGTGCGCACGATTAGTGCACACCACGAACGCATGGAAAACGAAAGCTACAAACCCAAGACCTTCGACCTCTCCGATCTGACGGGGATCTCGGACAAGACGCTGGAGATGCACTTCAAGCTCTACGAGGGGTACGTCACCAATACCAATCTCCTCTCCGAGAAAATCGCGGACATTCTTGCCGATGGGAAGGTCGACAAGGAAGAGCTGCCTGCCTACTCCGAGCTCACCCGCCGTCTCGGATTCGAGTACAACGGGATGGTTCTGCACGAGCACTATTTTGGCAACATGAAGCGCGGCGGCGGTGGGGAACCCGCGAAGAATGCCGGCTTCCGTTCTGCCGTCGAGCGAAGCTTCCCGAGCTTCGACATCTGGAAGACGGACTTCACCAGCGTCGGCAAGATGCGCGGGGTCGGCTGGGCAATCGCGTATCTCGATCCCGCCAATGGCCGCGTCTCGAATCACTGGATCGAGTTGCACGAGAACGGCAACGTCGCCGGCTTCGTCCCGCTGCTGGTGATGGACGTGTGGGAGCACGCCTACCTTCTCGATTACAAGCCGGCCGACCGCCCGAAATACATCGAGGCCTTCCTGGCGAATGTCGATTGGAATGTCGTCGAGCGGCGGATGAAGGTTGGGGACGTGCTCAAGCGCGCGGCGTAGCGGGAAGCCCCTCATACGTTGGTCTTTGACTTTCTCTATTCGTCGAACAGGTCCCCGGCCAGATACTTCAGTCCCGTATCGACGGCGACCGTAGCCACCGTATGTCCAGGGCCGAGCTCGCGTGCAATCTGCAACGCCGCGAGGACATTGAGTCCCGATGAAACGCCGGCGAAGATTCCTTCCTCGCGCGCCAGGCGGCGCGCCATCACGCGGGACTCAGCCTCGCTGATAGCGCGCGCTTCGTCGTAGACGTCGGGGGTCAAGTGCGGCGGCAGGAAGCCGACCCCCATCCCTTCCACGCGATGCGGTCCGCCGTGGCCGGCGGTGATGGCCGGCGACGTGTCGGGCTCGAGGGCGATGATCCGGCATCCGGATGGCTTGAGCGCCTGCGACACGCCGGAAATCATCCCCGCCGTTCCGACGCCGCCACAGAACGCGGAGATCTTCCCAACCTGCGCCAGCAACTCCGTCCCGATCCCGCGATAGCCGTTGAGGGCATCACGGTTCGTGAACTGGCTGGCGTAGTACGTCCCCGGCTCCGCGCTCATCCGCTCGGCCTCCGCTTTCAGCCGCTGAATGAGCCCGGGTGTGACCTTGCCGCCTTCGCTGGGGAAAATCCGAACGTCCGCTCCGAAGGCGCGCATGGTCCGCAATTTCTCGCTCGACCAGGCGTCGGACGACAGCGCCACGAACGGATAGCCTTTGATCGAGCAGACCATGGCCAGCGACGAGCCGGTGCTTCCTCCCGTGTACTCGATGACTCGCATCCCCGCCCTGAGCGTGCCGCGGGTTTCGGCGCCTTCGATCATGGCCAGCGCCATCCGGTCTTTGTATGACCCGGTCGGGTTGTAGTACTCCAGCTTCACCACAACCTCGGCGCTGCCGCCGTCGACGAGTTTCCGCAGGCGGACTACCGGCGTATTTCCGATCGCTTCGAGCAGTGATCCACGAATGTCTGACATGGCTTCAATCCTATGACGCCGGTTCAGGCAAAGCCGCTTTCGCAAAGAGTGCCGCCGGCAATCCGATCAGGAAGGCGTGCACGATCAGGCTGAGGACGAACGAGAGAAGATTGAACGGTCCGCGCTTTGTTGCCGACAGCGGAATGACGACGTAGTTCATGACGAAGTAGACGGCCAGGCCGTAGGTCGCGCCGAGGATCACCGCCTGTCTCCGCAGCACCGGCAGCCATTTCGCCGCGAGCCAGTAGATCAGCACGATGCAGAACGAGATGAAGTAGTGAAGAAAAAGACCGAGGAGCGCGGTGTTCGCCCCGCCGCTGATCGCGGCCGGTCGTCCGACGAGCCCCGAGGCGACGCTCTGCAGGACACGCATGGGTCCGACGCCCGCGCGGAACCACCAGAAAAGAATCGCGAAGGTGATGTCGCAGGAACCGACGACCAGCATGCCGCCGATCAGCGCCGCGGGGGTACTCAAGCGTGTTGTTGCCATGGCGTCAACGTATCGCGGGATACGGCGACTGGCTGAGTCCGGACGGTAACAATTCTGCCAGGGCGTATTTCGTAAGCCAGGGATCGATGTGGCACAGACACTCTTGTCTGTGCCTCTTGCCGGAGCCACTGCCCGCACGGGCTTGCGATCTGAGTTATCGCGAGACCCGGCACAGACAAGAGTGTCTGTGCCACATCGGCCTCCTTAATTCTCTCAACTGCACCTGTCTCCGCTGTCTACGGTGTCGATGCCGGCGGCACCCTCTTCTTCGTCGCCTGTTCGAATGCGTACGCGAGCTTCAACAGCGTCGGCTCGCTGCACGCCATGCCGGTGAAGCTGACCCCGAAGGGTTGCGGCAGTGCCTTGAATCCCTCGGGGAAGGCCGTGGGCGGCGCATTGGGCACCATCGCCCACGGAACGATCACGGTCGGATACCCCGGACGCGCGGCAATCGATGCGCCGCCGGGGCCCGGGAAGAGGAGGGCGTCGAGGTTCTGCGCCTTCATCACCTCATCGATGCCGTGCGTAGCGCTGAGGCGGATATCGTTGGCGCGGTCGGACTCGTAGCGAGACTTGTAGACGTCGAGATCCATGGCGTCGGAGATGTCGAGCAGCGACTGGCCGTACTTGATGCGCACCCATCTTCTGGTGGTCGGTGTTCCACTTGCGCAACTCCGTCAGCGACTTCACCGGCGCGGCCGTTGCCGAGGGCGGAGAGCCACTTGTTGAAATCACGCTCCATCCCGTAGGCGAGATCGATCGAGCACTTGCGCCCCTTCACGTCGTCCATGTCGGTGCATACGCCCCAGAGGAAGTAATTGTCTCGCGGCGTTCTTGTCGACGACGCTCGGGATATCGGCTGGATCGACGATGACGGCGCCCTGCTCTTTGCAGGACGGCGATGGCGTCGTTGATCGCTTTCAACTGTTCGGGATTGAGTCCGCCCCGCGGCTTGTCGGCGCCGGGGAGCGTGACCTTGTCGTAGAAGCCGGCGCGCGGGAATGCCGATGCGCGCGCCCTTGAGTCCGTCTTTTTTCAAGAATGGCAGATAGTCATGATTCGGAGGCGGCGTGCAGCGCGTCGTGGCGGGATCGTTCGCGTCGGGGTTGTTCCCCTCGAGAACGCCGAAGAGGATGGCCGCGTCGGTGACGAACTTCGCCATCGGGCCGGCCGTGTCCTGGTCGGCGGTGATGGGGATGATGCCGTAGCGGCTGATGCGTCCGACGGTCGGCTTGATCGCGGCCAGCATGTTCTGGTTCGACGGACTGAGGATCGAGCCGGACGTCTCGCTGCCGACGTTTGCCGCCCAGAAGCTGGCGGTGGTTCCGGCGCCGGAGCTGGAGCCGCCGGTGGCGAGCGCGGGCCGTCCGTCGCCGAGCTCGGCCGCGCGGGTCGCGCCGCGGATCGTAGGGATTGAAGCCGTAGCCGTTGAGGGCGTTGTAGTTCGTCGGCATCGGCGGATTGCCGGCCACCCAGTTGGCCAGCTCGGTGAGCTGGGTCTTGGCGATGATGATGGCGCCCGCCGTCGCGCAGATTCTTCGTCAGCGTCGCGTCGTATGGCGGCAGGAGGCTGGCGAAGGCCAGCGCGCCGCCGGTGGTCAGCATGTCGGTGGTCTGGATGTTGTCCTTGAGCGCGATCGGAATGCCGTGCAGCGGCCCGCGGATCTTGCCGGCCGCGCGCTCACGGTCACGTTCATCGGCTTCCTTCAGCGCGTTCGGATTGACGGTGATGGCCGCATGCAGCTTGTCCTCGTACGTGGCGATGCGCGTCAGATATTGCTGCACCAGCTCGTGCGAGGTGACCCGGCCGTCTTTCAACGCCGCCTGCATGTCGGAGATGCTGGCCTCGACGACATTGAACGGTTTGGGAGCGGGTTTTGTCGCGGCGGTTATGGTGAGGGTGATGGCGAGAGTGAGGAGGGCGGAGGTTGCGGCGCTCTTCATGGCGCGGGATTGTAAGTGAGGAGCGTCTGTGGTGCGCGCGTTGTCTGCGGCTTTGCCGCGTTGTCAGTTGTCTGCGCTGCGGCGCGTGGCCGGTTTTCCGCAAAGCCTGCACAACTGACCACGCGCGCCGCAGCGCGCAGACAACCGACAACGCGGCGAAGCCGTAGACAACGCGTTTCCCCTACTTCGAGATCACCCCGCGCAACCCCCCCGAGATCAGCGCCGCGAGATTGGTCAGAATGCGCGGCAGCGCAAGGCCGCCCGGGCTGGCCAGATACATCGGCTCCCAGACCGGATCGAATTTTTCCTTGTACTGGCGAAGTCCCTGGAAGTTGTAGAAGTTCTCGCCGAATCGGTAGGTCAGGGCACCGACGCGGCTCCACAGCGTGCCGAGAGCGCGGTTCTCCAGTCCCGACAGGGGGGCCATGCCGAGGTTGAACCAGTGGTAGCCGTTCTGCTGCGACCAGAGAATGAGGTTGACGAACATGTAATCCATCACACCCGCGGGTGCGTCAGGGAGGTGGCGCATCAGGTCGCCGGACAACTCCACCCCCGCTCCTTCCCACAGGTTGGCAAAGGCCACGATGCGATCGCCGCGCCGCACGACCGCGACCTTGCCGCGGCGGATGTACTGTTCGGAGAAGAAGCCGAGGGAAAAGCCTTTCTCGCGCGTTCGCTTCTCGGCAAGCCACGAGTCGGAGATAGCGCAGAGCTCTTCGATGACCGGGCCTGGATCGATGATCTCGAACCGGCAGCCTTCCGCCTCGACGCGACGCAGCGTGTAGCGCATCCATTTGCGTCTGCTCCCCTCCAGTGAGAAGTTCTCCAGCGCAACCCGTCCTTGCTCCCCGATTTTCAACAGCGTCAGCCCGAGGTCCAGATAGAGGTGCATGTTCTGTCGCTGCACTTCGTAGAAAACCGGCCAGCCCATGTGAAGATCGCACAGCTCGCGGAATTGCCAGACCAGCTCCTGTTTCTCGTCCTCGGCGCCCACCGGATCACCCATGGCAATCCAGCTCCGGCCTTCCACGCCGTACATCAGGAACGCACATCCACTCGGGCTGAATAGCAGCGGTTTGTCGCCGAGCAGGGCAAGGTTGGTCTGGCTATTGTGTTCGTTTTTGATGATTGCGGCGGCGCGCGCGAGCTCTTCGGTCCGCGGCGGATCGGGCTCCTGAGGGGCGGGGCGGAGCAGGCGCTGGATTGAATAGAGCAGTAACACGCCGATGACACCGACCGAGGCTCGCAGGAAACGCGGGGCATCGGCGCGGAATGAGAAGTGCCACCAGAGATCTCTCGAATAGTCGACGTGTTTGTAGCTGAAGAAACCAAGCCAGGCCGACGTGATGACGACGAGGATGATGGCGGTGATCCATCCCGGTCCGAAGCCTTCATTGAGGAGTGCGGCCTTGCGGTAGAAGTGGCGCCGCGCGGCCACGAGCGCAAAGAGCATCACCGCAAGGATGGAGGCCTCTTCGAAGTCGCCGCCTTTGAAGAGTTGAAACAGGATGCCCGCCCCGAGCACGCCCACGGTGATCTGGTAGGCGGCATCGAGGCGGCGTTGCAAACCGCGGGCGAGCAGCAACAACGCCGCGCCGGTGATCGAACCGAAAAAGTGTGACAGCTCGACCACCGGCAACGGCACATTACGGCGCAGGAAACTGAGGCGTCCGGGGAGTGTCGGCGTAGCGCCGGAAAAGAGCAGGACCGCTCCCCCGACGAACGTCGTGAAGGCGAGAAGCTGCGGGGCCAGGCCGGGCGCCCAGCGGCCAAAGATCTTCCACGCCCTGGCCACCCCTTCTCGCTTCTCGACGATCTCGTGAATCGCCAGCAGCAGGATGGCCGCCAGGAGCGGCAGAAGGTAGTAGATGGCGCGGAAGACGACCAGCGTGCCGAGGATCGCTGAGGCCGAAGAGAAGGGCGCCAGGAAGACGATGATGATGGCCTCGAAGATGCCCAGGCCGCCCGGTACATTGGAGGCGACACCGGCGATCTGCGCCAGAAGGAAGATGCAGAAGAACCGGCCGAAGGTCAGCGGCGAGGCGGGCAGCAGAACGTAGAGAACGCCGGCGGCGAGGATCCAGTCGAGGCACGACGTCGTCGCCTGAGCCAGGAACAGCCGGGCCGACGGCAACTCGAACTCCCACTGTTTGATGCGGATCGGCTCGCGGCGGATGGCGATCCAGAGCACGTAGGCGATCGCCGGCAGGAGCAGCACGATGCCGAATAGCCGGATCGACACGAATGGCAGATGAATCGAAGGAGGAATCTCCGGCGGCGTGGCCAGAAAGAAAAACCCGCCGAGCAGCACGAAACCGAGCCAGAAGCTGATCGTGCAGAAAGTGATGACTTTCGCGATCTCGACGGCGGTAAGACGCCATGCGTTGTAGAGCCGGAAGCGCAGCGAGCCACCCACGAGTCCCGAGAGGCCGACGCTGTTGTTGAAGGCGTAGCCGATGAACGAGGCCAGGGCGATCTTGAAGTACGGAAGCGGATGCCGGATGTATTGGAAGGCCAGCGTATCGTAGCCGGTCATCACCAGGTAGCTGAGAAGCGTGAGGACGACGGCGAGAACGAGTTGGTGCCGGGGGAGAGTGTTGATGTAGCCGATGACCTGGCGATAGCGGTACTCAGCCAGCGTGTCGTGCAGCACCCGCAACGCGACCGCAAACAACGCCAGGATCACCAGCGGTTTGAGGAACGGGGCCAGTCGTTTGAGGCGGTCCATGGTTTGTCGGGTTGCTAGGTTGCTACGTTACTGGGTTGCGGGGTCTCGGGGTTGCGCGTCTCGCGGCTGGAGGTATAGCAGACCCGAGTGTCGGCGAGGTACTACCCCGAGACCCCGCAGCCGCGAGACCTCGCAACCCAGCAACCCAGCAACCCCCTCTCACTCCACTTCGATCCACAACCCCACTCCATGCGCCGCGGCCTGTTTCGCGGTCAGGAAGAGTTGTACGTAGGTCTGGATGTCGAGATCGGTATCGAAGAGCGCATCGTCTTCGAGGTACTTCGCCGCCAGTTGCATGAGCTCGACGTCGTCGGCCGGCAGCGAGGCTTTTGCGGCGAAGAGGCGCAATTCGTCGAGCAGGGCATCGAGACTGCCGGCCTCGAAGGGATCGGCGACGGTGGGGATCACGATCCGTTCGACACGCTCGAACCGCAGTGGGAGGTAGACCGACTGGTAGGCATCCAGTCCGGAGAGGTGCGGCGCGGATTCGATCGTCCGCATCACGCGCGTCTGCAGTTGGGGCCAACCGATGCCTTCGACCGGATCGGAGCGATACGGCTCGCCGCGAACGGCCGCCAGCGCCGGAAAACGATTCCGCAGCCCGGCGTCGATCGCCTTCGCGAGATCGGGAGCAAAGACGTCGGCGGCATTGCCAGCGACGAAGACGAGCGCCACGTGTGAATCTTAATGCGTTATGACGGTGGCCCCGCGGCGGGATCCGCCGTTGGACGAACCAGATTGGAATCCACGTTCACCGTCTTCGCGGGCTGCTGGGTTGTCGTATCTGCCTTGAGAATCTCCAGTCTGTCGTCACCAGCCACCGGTAATTCGGGCAGTGGCACCTCATTGAAGTGCCGCAGGTCGTACAGGAACTTCACGCTGTCGTCGTGACGGCATGCGCCGGCCATCAGATAGAGCGCCGATTCCGACATGCCGAGCTTCTGCGCCAGCACGGTCATCAACTCTTTGGCCTGATCGGCTCTGCCGCCGTGAATGCCCGCCGCCTGTTCGTACACGGCGATGAACTCGCTCATCCCGCGCATGCCGAGCTCGCGGGCCGCGACGATCTTGTCGCGGAAGTAGAGCGTGAGCAGCGCCTGATCGATCCAGTCGACGACCCGCTTGATCGGATAGAGCGAGCGCATCGACAGCTCCACGGGGCTCTGCATGGCCAGGTGCTGCGCCGTCGAGATTCCGAGCTCATCGAGCAGATCGGCCGCGGCGTCGTCCACCCCTTCGATCATGGCCAGCGGGAGCTCCGGCGCGGTGCCGGGACTCTGATTCACCTGAAAGAGTTCCACCGCCTTCTTGCGGATGTAGCCGAGGGCCCAGTCGTGGAAGAAGCCGATCATGAAGAGCAGCATCTGCGCGGACATCGCGGACTCGGCCTTGCCGAAGAAGCCGACCGACTTCGCGGCGATGAAGCCGATGAGGATTCCGATGGAGGCCTTCAGCGTGCTGTTGAGCAGGAAACGCGGCGACAGCGCATGCGCGTTCAGGCGTCCGAGCATGAACCAGAGCGTGCTGACGTACGTGCCGTAGCCGGCGAAGACGATACCCATCTCCGCCGGATTCTGCGAGCTCGCGTGCGGCGCCAGAACGGCGACGATGAGAAAGACTCCCGTAAGCAGCAGCGCGCCGGTGAGCCAGGCCACGAACGACGGCTCGAACTTGCTGGCATCGGCGAAATTCGTGTCGGTAGCCGGCGTGAGGCTCTGCATCTGCGCGAGCTCATCCTTCTGCAGCTCATAGCGGCCCTTCTGGCTCGAAACGTACGTGATCAGGCCGATGAGGCCGGGCAGCGGCGCCAGTCCGAAGAAGATGAGCTGCGAGGGGGTGTGCGTGATATTGATCTTGAAGAAGAAGACTCGGGCGATCACCGGAGCCGCGGCGAATAAGGCGGAGATGATGACCAGGAGCGTCTTCTGTGAGTTAGCGATTGCGCCCACTGTCCACGAATCGACATTCTTCCCGGACGAAGTCTCGGTCATGTTGGTCTCCTGAGTTGTGGATTGAATGCGGATTGTACAACCGGCCGGGGTCGTTTGGAACGGACGCGATACCGAGCGAACGGACCTCGCGACCCATCCGGGTTCGATTGTTCGATGGGGATGCCGGTGGTCGCTCGCTATCGCTCACACCATCGGATACCGTCCGTGACGCGTCCGGAGTCCAGCCGCCGAATGATCCGGCGTCGGCCGAATCGAGGTCAGCATCGCCCACTCCGTGTGATGGCGGGACTTCCATGGGGCCTAGCTGGCGCGCTCCGCGTCCCACCGCGACGAGAAAGTTTCGTCACATCAGAGCTAGTGTTGACCTACATAATCAGCCGTCGCTAACGACCAGAGCGCGACCCTTGACGAAAGGGCTCGTCGCTATGCGCTACTATGTGATCTGAGGCTCCACATCAGAAGCTTCCGTTCGTATTGTAGTCGACAAAATGCTGTCAATTTCAACATCTTTGCGACATCAGAGGGATATGTGGGTCATTCAAAGATTGTAATTCCAGGTCTCGGCGAAAATGAAGGTGAGGGGCCGATCGTCATCTTGGGTCCGAACGGATCAGGCAAGACGCAGCTAGCGCAAAAAATTACGCAGTTAAACAAAGCGAACGGAATCAGTGCACAGCGCCGCACATGGGTGGATGACAGTCTTCCGGTTCAAGAGGAACGAAATCTCCTGAACAATGTGCGATCGCAGCAGGAGCACTGGCACGCTTCTCCCTGGGAGCCAACGCAAGACATCAACTTTATCCTGTCCAAACTGGTTCAGGAGCATACGAACCTGCTTACACAGCAAAACGAGCTCGCGATCGCTACCGCTCAGCCACTCCAGCCGGTCAACGACACAAAGCTCATTCTCTTGCAGGGCCTTTGGGGCAGGCTGTTTCCAAACAGGAAGCTTGAGATAGGTGGCTTTTTCCCTAAAGTCAGAAGACTCGACGCGGAGGCGACTGCTGAGCCGTACGAACTTCGAAGGATGAGTGATGGAGAGCGCACCGTGCTCTACATGGCAGCACGAGTCCTCACGTCGGAACAAGCGGTGCTTGTCGTTGATGAGCCGGAACTTCACATGCATAGCCGATTGTCCGTGCAGTTCTGGAACGAAGCGGAGAAGTTGCGCCCGGACTGTCGCTTTGTGTACATCACACACGATCTGACCTTCACGCTTTCTCGACGAAGCGCGACGGTGCTAATTGCTAGATCCAGCACGACAGCTTCACCTGTGGTAGTCGACGAACTCCCCTCATCGATAGCGGCGGAAGTCTTGGGCGCGGCAACGCTGCCTTTCTACGCTAGGCGGATCTTTCTTTACGAAGGTGAATCTGGAAAGGGTTTTGCGAGCGAATTGTTTTCCGCGTGGTTTGACGCTGACGATACCTTTGCCATAGCCTCCGGCGATCGGTCATCAGTCTGCGCCGCTGTGTCCGGACTCAAAACTGTTGGTATCGTAGCCGCGGAAGTGATAGGGCTTGTAGATCGGGACTTTGATTCCGATGCGGTACTAAACGCGCTTACTGATGGGGTGATCGTGCTACCGGTTCATGAAATCGAGAGTCTTCTGTGCGATCGCTCTGTCGTCAGTGCTCTGGCGGAGTATTTCGGGAGGGATCCAGACTCGGTATGGGCCGAGTTTCTGGATCGAATACGCACGGAGTTTCAGGGCAGAACCCTATCGGCTGTGGTTGCCCGTCGCGTTCGCTCACGCGTCGGAGACCTGTTGGACGGTGCGTTCCGAGGTGCGCAAATCGCACAGACGTTGTTGGATACCTCGTCCAATCATGCGGCGGCGTTGAGCGAGTTGGACCTTCCGACGAGAACCACGAACATGTTTGCGGAAGAGGAAGACCGCGTTCACGAAGCACTTCGTGGCGGAACTACAGCGATGCTTGCAATACTCCCCGGCAAGCACTTGCTCGCCGTGCTCACAGGTGTATTCGGTATGAGCAAGACGTCGGAACTGACAAGTTTCGTCCTGCGGTCATTGAATCGCGGTCTTCCGAAAGCGGCCGAGCCCCTACTTGGCCTCGGCGCAAGGTTGGAGAAGGCGTTGGACACATACCTGCCCCCGCGGCGGACGGCATAGCGAGATACCAGCAAGCCCGGAATTTGACGCGATCGACGGACGCTCCGACCGTTTACAATCCCCGCTCATGCGCCGCACTGCGATCGTCCTCGCCATCTTTCTCGCCACCACCCTCCTCGCCCAGTCCCCCGCTTCCGATCCACCGATGCTTGGGTTCAGCGCTGCCGACGCGGCGAAGGAACGCGCTCTCGAGGCGCAGTTCGATTCGTCGCTGAAACGTGATGACCTTCGCGACTGGATGAAGCGCCTCTCCGCGCGACCCCATCACCTCGGCTCGGCCTACGACCACGACAACGCGCTGTTCATCGCCTCGCTCTTCAAGTCGTGGGGCTACGACACGAACATCGAAGAGTTCAGCGTCCTCTTCCCGACGCCAAAGAAGCGCGTGGTCGAGTTGATCGCGCCGGAGCACTTCACGGCCAAACTCGTCGAGCCGCCGGTTCCCGGCGATGCCACCTCGGGGCAGCAGAGCGAGCAGCTTCCTGTCTACAACGCCTACTCCATCGACGGCGACGTCACCGGCGATCTCGTCTACGCGAACTACGGCATCCCCGCCGACTACGAGATCCTGGAGCGCAACGGCATCGATGTGAAGGGGAAGATCGTCATTACCCGCTACGGCGGTTCCTGGCGCGGCATCAAGCCGAAGGTGGCGGCGGAGCACGGCGCCATCGGCTGCATCATTTACTCCGATCCGAAAGACGACGGTTACGGGCAGGGCGATGTCTACCCGAAGGGCGCCTGGCGAAACGAGAACGGCGCGCAGCGCGGTTCGGTGATGGATATGCCTGTGCATCCCGGCGATCCGCTCACGCCCGGCGTCGGCGCGACCAAGGATGCGAAACGGATCGACCGCAAAGACGCCGAGGTCATCACGAAGATACCGGTGCTGCCGATCTCGTACTCCGACGCGCTGCCGCTGCTGCGCGCGCTCGGCGGTCCGGTCGCTCCCTCCGAATGGCGCGGCGCGCTGCCGATCACCTATCACATGGGCCCCGGCCCCTCGCGCGTCCACCTGGCGCTGGAGTTCAACTGGAACATGGTGCCGGCCTATGACGTGATCGCGCGCATGACCGGCTCGCAGTATCCCGACGAGTGGATCATGCGCGGCAATCATCACGACGCGTGGGTGAACGGCGCCAGCGATCCGCTCAGCGGTCAGGTCGCTCAATTGGAAGAGGCAAAGGCCATCGGGGAGCTGGCGAAGACAGGCTGGCGGCCCAAGCGCACGATCCAGTTCGCGGCGTGGGACGGTGAAGAAGAAGGGCTCATCGGATCGACGGAGTGGGCGGAGACGCATGCCGACGAGCTGCGAAGCAAGGGCGTCGTTTACATCAATTCCGATACGAACTCGCGTGGCTTCCTCGATGCGGCTGGATCACACACGCTGGAGAAGCTCGTGACGCAGGTGGCCCGCGACGTCCCCGATCCGGAGCGGAACGTCTCGGTTCTGGCGCGCATGCGCGCGCACGACGCCACGCGCGAGTCGACTCGCGGTGAGAATGCCGAGATGCGCAGGGAGTCTCACGACGGCGATCTGATCCGTCTCGACGCTCTCGGATCGGGCTCCGACTACACGCCCTTCCTGCAGCACACTGGCGTGGCCGCGTTGAACATTGGCTACGGCGGCGAAGGCGGGGGCGGCTCGTATCACTCGGTCTACGACTCCTTCGATCACTACACACGCTTTGGCGATCCGACGTTCGACTACGGCATCGCGCAGGCGAAGACGACCGGGCGCCTGGTATTGCGCCTTGCGAACGCGGACGTGTTGCCGTTCGAGCTGAAGACCTTTGCCGACACGATGTCGCGCTATCTCGACGAATTGACGAAGCTCGCCGAAACGACACGCCACGAGATCGACGAGCGGAACCGTCTCGTGCGCGAGCATGCCTACGAGAATGCCGCCGATCCGACCAGGCCGTTCGTGGCGCCGAAAGCCGAGCCGGCCGGGCTATATCTCAATTTCGCGCCGCTGCAGAACGCGGTCGCTCATCTGAAGAAGAGTGCGCAGGACTTCGATCGCGCCGCCGCCGCTGCCCCCGCCGATCGCCAGGCAGCGTTCGACCGGACCCTGATGCACATCGAGCAGTCGCTTCTTCTTCCCAATGGACTGCCGCGCCGGCCGTGGTTCCGCCATCAGATCTACGCCCCCGGTTTCTACACCGGCTACGGCGTAAAGACAGTCCCTGGGGTGCGCGAAGCGATCGAACAGAAGCAATGGAGCGATGCCAATGCACAGATCGAGATCGTGTCGAAGGTGATCGAGGGGTACGTGGCCGAGGTGGAGAAGGCGACGCGGTAGCTGCGCGCTTCGCGCGTTGTCGGTTATCGGTTATCGGTTGGTGTCTGCGGACGTCTTGCGTGCGGATCCTGATGATCTGCTCGTACAAAAAAGTGAACGAAGATGCGCCGCCCTCGGTGCAAACAACCGACAACCGACAACCGACAACGCGCCAAAGGCGCCGTTATCGAGGCAGCAGGTAAATCACTTCGCCCCTCTTCGACATCCCCAGATCCTCGCGGGCGATCCGTTCGACGGCGTAGGTCGATTTCTTCACGCTGTCGATCTCGGCGCGCAGGCGGGCGTTCTCCTGCTGGAGCTGCTGAATTTCCGCGTGGAGTGATTCGACGCGTTTGCGCGACTGCTGCAGCTCCGAGGTGGCGCGGCCGGTGACGAAGAGCGAAGCGATGCCGCCGAGGATCAGCAGGGCCACGAGAATCACGGCGATTCTGCGGATTGCCTGCGTGGCGCGGCGTGGCGCCCGGGTGGAGACGGCGGGGTGCATGTGTAAAGGTAGTGTCGCGGGTCGGTGCGGCTGTGTCAACGCCGTATAATTCGGATCGGTGACGCGCGACACCGCACAGAACCCTCTCAACGAGCGGTACGCCTCGAAGGAGATGTCGTACCTCTTCTCCGCCGACTGCAAATTCCGGACGTGGCGGAAGCTCTGGATTGCACTCGCCGAGGCGGAGAGAGAGCTCGGCTTGGCAATCAGTGCAGACCAGATCGCGGATCTGAAAAGTCACGCCGAAGACATCAACTACGCCGATGCCGAGCGCCGCGAGCGCGAGATCCGGCACGATGTGATGTCGCACATCTACGCCTTCGGGCTGCAGGCGCCGTCCGCCAAGGGGATCATCCACCTCGGCGCCACCTCGGCCTTCGTCACCGACAACACCGACATGCTGCAGATGAACGAGGCCCTCGGCATCATCCGTTCGCGCATCGTCAACCTGATGGCCAAGCTCCGCGACTTCGCCTGGAAATGGCGCGCTACTCCGGCGCTCGCCTTCACGCATTTCCAGCCCGCGCAACTGACCACCGTAGGCAAACGGGCCACGCTGTGGCTGCACGATCTGCTGCTCGACTATCGCGAGATCGAGTTCCGTCTCGGCCAGCTCGCCCTCCTCGGCGTGAAAGGGGCCACCGGAACGCAGGCATCATTCCTCAACCTTTTCGACGGCGATGAGGCCAAGGTCAACCGGCTCGAGCAGCTCGTCGCGGAGAAGGTGGGCATGCCGCGCAGCTACCCCGTTTCCGGCCAGACGTATTCGCGGAAAGTCGACTCGCAGACCGTGAACGTGCTGTCGGGCTTCGCGCAGTCGGCATCGAAGTTCGCCTACGACATGCGGCTCCTCCAGCATCTGCACGAGATCGAGGAGCCGTTCGAAGAGGAGCAGGTCGGCTCCTCGGCGATGGCCTACAAACGCAACCCCATGCGTGCCGAGCGGATCGACGCGCTGGCGCGGCACCTGATCGTCAACGCCCTCAATCCGGCCTTCACCGCGGCCACGCAGTGGTTCGAGCGGACACTCGACGATTCGGCAAACCGCCGCATCGCCATTCCGGAGGCGTTCCTCGCCGCCGATGCGATCGCCCTGATCTATGACAACATCGCGGCCGGACTAGTGGTCCACGAGGAAGTGATCGCGGCCAATGTCCGGCGGGAGCTTCCGTTCATGATGACCGAGAACCTGATGATGGAAGGGGTACGGCGTGGCGGCGACCGGCAGGTGCTGCACGAGCGCGTGCGTATCCATTCGCAGGCGTCCGCGGATGCGCTCAAGTCGGGTGCTGGCGAGAACGATCTCTTCGATCGCATCGCCGCGGATCCGCTTTTAGGAATCGATCGCGCATCGATCGAGTCCATGGCCCGGCCCGGGAATTACACGGGACTGGCAACGCAGCAGACGGAGAGATTTCTCATCGAGGATGTCGATCCCATCCTCGAGTCGGAGCGCGCACAGATCAGATCAGAAGCCGGCGAGGTGCGGGTATGAAACGAGCTTTCCAGGCTGTGGCATGGCTGTCGCTGGCAGCATGCATTCACCGGTCCGCGTCGACGGCGACGTCACCGCCGGCATCTCCATCACCGCAGTCACCGCAGCAGATGTCGGCGCACGGCGCGGCAGGCTGGGTGGGTCAGGAGTTCGCCGGCCGGACCACGGCAAACGGCGAGATCTTCGATCCGATGCTGATGACGGCAGCGCATCGCACGCTTCCGTTCGGTACGCTCGTCGACGTCAAGAATCCGAAGACCGGGCAGTCGGTGCGCGTCCGCGTCAACGATCGCGGACCGTATGTCGGCGACCGTCTCATCGACCTCTCCTACGCCGCGGCACAGCAGATCGGGATCGCCGACAGTGGCGGCGGCGAGATCGACATGACCGTGGTGAAGATGGGCCGCGGCGACCGCGAGCCGCCGGCACCATTCGCCGTCAACATGCCCGACAGCACGGTTGCCGCGATGCCGGCTACACCGGCGCAATCGCCGGCGTCCGCGCCGGTGCCGGTACCCGTTCCAGCTCCCGTTCAGGCGCAGCCTGCGCCTGCTCCCGCGACCGTCGATCGTATCGAAGTCACCGAACAGCATGCCGGCGGACCCGAGACGCGCCGCCAGGTCGCCGCCAACGGAACGTCGATCGAAGACGTCCCCGTGAAGACCGAGCCTCTTCCGCCTTCCTCATCGAAGCCTGTTCCGTCGCCCGTTCCCAGGACACCTCAGCCGCCTCCCGCGGCGACGCACGGCGGACGCTATGTCGTGCAGGTCGGCGCGTTTTCGCAGGAAGCGAATGCGAAGGCGTTGCAGAAGAAGCTGAAGGCGATCGGCCAGGAAGCGACGATCGATCACACCTCGCTCTATCTCGTCCGCGTCGGCCCGTTCGAAACCCGCGAACAGGCGGCCGCCGTCCGCGCGAAGCTGGAAGCGTCGGGGATCTCGGCGATTATTACTTCGAAGTAGCTTTTCGGTTATCGGTTATCGGTTATCGGTTATCGGTTATCAGTTGTCACAGGGCTGCGATTACCACGCACCGACAACCGACAACCGATAACCGACAACCGACAACCGATAACCCCAACCCCAACCGCCTCAACTCTCCTCCAGCTATAATCCGCCGCCCAATTCCGCGCAGAAGGACAAACAAAACCCATGTCGAATCGCACGTTTACGATCATCAAACCGGACTCGGTCCGCAAAGGGAACTTCGGAAAAATCATCAGCCGGATCGAGGCTGAGGGGTTCCGGATTCTGAGCCTCAAGAAAGTCAATCTTTCGACGAAACAGGCCGAAGCGTTTTACGGCGTTCATCGCGAACGGCCGTTCTTTCCTGACCTCGTCCGCTACATGACCTCCGGCACCGTCTATGTCGGGGCACTGGAGAAGGAGAACGCCGTCCTCGCACTGCGCACCTTGATGGGCGCGACCGATCCTGCCAAGGCTGATGCCGGCACGATCCGGAAGGAGTTTGGCGAATCAATCGAGCAGAACGCCATCCACGGATCCGATTCAGACGACAACGCGAACATCGAGATCGGCTTCTTTTTCGCTGAATCAGAGCTGATGTAGAGAACGATCGGGAGCCGGGAGTCGAGGGTCGGGGGTCGGAGAAACGCCAATGCCGACTCTGACCGCCGGTTCCCGGCTTCCAGCTCCCGCGACCGGCACCGGTGCCGCGTCGTAGTCCACCGGTAGATAGAGCGAGAAACACGAGCCTTCGCCGGCCTCAGACCGCACGTCGATCCGGCCGTGATGCAGCTCGACGAAATTGCGCGTGAGTGACAGCCCCAGCCCGGTGCCGCCCCGCCTGGCCCGCCGTCCTTCTTCGGTCTGGTAGAACTCGTCGAAGATGCGCTGCAACTCGTCTGGGGCGATCCCGATCCCCCGGTCGGCGACGTCGATGCGTACTGTGTCGACGCCCAGCGGTGACGTGATGCGCGGAATCGACGTCACCGCGATCGTGACCGGTCCTCCATCCGGCGAGAACTTCACGGCATTCGAGAGCAGGTTGAAGAGGATCTGCTTGAGGCGTCCCTCGTCGAGCCGCACCCGGGGCACGGATGGGTCGATCGATGCGGTGATGCTCACCTTCGCTTCCGCGGCAAAGCCTTTCATCACCCGCTCGACCGAGGCGATGGTTTCGCGCAGGTCGAACTCGTCGGTGCGAAGCTCCATCTTGCCGGCTTCGATCTTCGACAGATCGAGGATGTCGTTGATCAGCTCCAGCAGATGATTGCCGGCTACATGGATGTTCTCCAGAAACTTGTAAAGCCGCTGCGGCACGGCCACGCGCGTGTTCTCGAGCAGCACGCTGGAGAAGCCGATGATCGAGTTCAGCGGCGTGCGCAACTCGTGTGACATGTTGGCCAGGAACTGATTCTTGGAGCGGTCGGCCGCCAGCAGCCGCAGGTTGGTCTCGCGCAGCTCGTTGGTCCGCTCCATGACCCGCTGTTCCAGCGCGAAGGTCAGCCCTTCCAGGTCTTTGTAAAGATGCGCGTTCTCGATGGCCACGGCGGCCTGGTTGGCAATCGCGGTCAGGAGAAGCATGTCGTCATTCGTAAAGGCGTTCTTCTTGAAGCTCTCGACGGAGATGACGCCGATCACGCGGTCGCGGGCGATCATCGGAACGCCGAGCCACGACTCGGTTGGCTTCGTGTCGGCGACGGCACGCACGCCGATCCGCTTCTCATCGGCCACGCTGCCGATCAGAAGCGGCTCGCTGTGGTGAATGACCCAGGAGTTCAGCCCTTCGCCGAGCGGCATGCGCTCCTTTGGCAGACGGATGTCTTCACGGACATCGAGCTCGAACGACAGCTCGTTGGTCCCGTCATCGATCAGGGCGATGGTGAAAAGAGTGCAGTCGACCGACCGCTTGCACTCGTTGTAGATCACCGCCAGCAGCTCGTCGGTGGTGTACCGGAGCGAGATCGTCTTGCCGATGTTGGTGAGTGAAGCGATGCGCTGCAGTTGCAGCACGCTCTTCATTCGCGTCTTGGCCAGGCTGCGGGCCACGAGAATGGCCTCGCTGCCGGTAAACGCCAGGGCCACCAGTGCGCCCCACCCCAGCGCCGCGAACGCCAGGGCCGTCATCACCGCATAAGGAACGGTGAGCAGATAGATGCCCAGATCGACGAGGTCGATATGGATGATCTTCCTCAGCGAGTAACCATACGACTGCGCCACGCGAAACATCAGCAGGATGTTCGTGACGCTGAGGACGAAGCCGCAGAGTGCGATTTTCAACGCCACGCCCAGCGTGACGTGCGCCAGAGGCAGCTCGCCATGAAGACGCTCGTACAACGTCGCCGCGGCCACGACGGGAATCCCGTACGTTCCGAAAAGACCGAAGGTCTTGACGTGATCGACAAAGCGGTCCGTCGACTCGATTTTTGCGGGTCCGATCTGTTGCAGCGCAAGGATGCGGGCCACACCCGCCACGATCACGGCCAGCCATGACGCCATCACCACGCCGAGGATCGGAATCATGACCGTGTACGCGGTGAGAACGAGGGAGACGTAGATCAGCTCGGTCAGCTCGAACTTCAGAAGCCCGAGAGTCATGGCGAAGGCCACCAGGATGATGATGATGCCCGCCGCGTTCGGCTGAAGCCGGTGAACGATCGCCAGCGTCTGGTCGAAGCGCAGCCATGTCACCCAGAGCATCAGCAGCAGGCCTGCCAGCCCCTGCGTGAGAAAAACCGTGATCGTGCGCCGTCGCGCGGAGTCGGAACTTTGTGGCATCGGATTGTCTTGGTGAGCGGCTATCGTACACCTCGGCGAATGTCGATTTGACCACCGCCCTTCGCGCGCGTAGCCTTCGCGCGGGCAAGGTCATGCAGAGAGAAGAGAAGTCGGAGCGCAGCCGGCGGCAGGTGCTTGACGCCGCCCTGCAGTTGTTTTCGCATCAGGGCTATCGCGCCACCACGGTGCGCGAGATCGCCGTGGCCGCCCATGTATCGACCGGCAACGTCTATCACCACTTTCCCGACAAGGAGTCGATCTTCCGCTCCCTGCTCGACGAGTTCTGGCGCATCACCGATACCCGCCGCTATCCGTTCACCCGCGCGCTGTCCGTCGGCCAGTTCCCCGACAACATCGAGCAGCTCGCACTGGCCGCGCGCGATTCCATCCGCGAGTTCAAGCCGTACTTCACGTTGATCTTCGTCGACGTCATCGAGTTCGAGGGAACGCACATCCGCAAGTTCTACGGCGAGCTCGGCCAGCGCTATGGCGCCTTCGTCGGCGAAGAAGCGCTAGGCGACATGAAGCGCCGGCTACGCCCCTCGGTCTCCCCGATCTCCGCCCTCCTCATCACATCCAGGGTCTTCTTCAACTACTTCACCATCGAGATCCTCTTCAACGCCCCCGAACCGTTCGGCAAAGAGTCGTCACAAATGATTAAAGAGCTGTCGGACATGGTGAGGAATGGGATATTGATGTGAGGGTAGTGATAGCAGCTTGTTATCGGTTGTCGGTTGTCGGTTGTCGGTTGTCGGTTGTCGGTTGTCGGTTGTCAGTTGTGGGGAACTCTCGATAGCCGATAACCGATAACCGACAACCGACAACCGCCCGAAAGTTTGACTGACCGAAATCCTGCCCCCACAAAGGAGCCTCCTTGAAACGTTTCGCTTTCCTGATCCTCCTCGCCACCACGGCCCTGGCCCAACAGCAGAACGACGCTGATTACACGCGGCAGATCAAGCAGTTCACGACCGGACCGCAGTTCAGTACCGAGATGGTCGATCACCTGCCGATGTCGGCCACGGTTCCGACGCCGCTGAAGTTTTTCGGCTACATCGCCGGCGCGGACGGACATCTGACGTATTCGGAAGACGTCAACCGCTACATGCGGGCGCTGGAGGCGGCCTCACCGCGCGTGAAGGTCTTCTCCATCGGAAAGAGTGAGGAAGGGCGCGAGATGATCGCGGTGGCCGTGGCCGGTAACGAGACCATCGCCAATCTCGACCACTACCGCGACATCACCAAGCGGCTGGCCGATCCGCGCAAACTGACCGACGAGGATGCGGCCGGCCTCATCGCCAGCGGCAAGCCGATCTACTACATCACCGGATCCATTCACTCTCCAGAGACCGGCAGTCCGGAGATGCTGATGGAGCTGGCCTACCGGCTGGCCGTCGAGGATTCACCACTCATTCGCAAGATTCGCGACAACGTCATCGTCCTCATCACGCCGGTGGTCGAGACCGACGGGCGGGACCGGCAGCTCGATCTGGCGCGCTGGCGCGAGGCCAATCCGAAGCGCCCCGTGCCGCCGCTGGTCTACTGGGGTCATTACGTTGCCCACGACAACAATCGCGACAACCTCGGCCTTGCGCTCGCGCTGAGCCGCAATGTGCTTCATGCCTTCTTCGACTTTCATCCGCAGGTCACCCACGATCTGCATGAGTCGGTGCCGTTCATGTACATCTCTACGGGCACCGGTCCCTACAACCCCTCGATCGATCCGCTCGTCGTCGATGAGTGGCAGCGGATGGCCTGGCACGAGGTGCAGGAGCTGACCAAACGCGGTCTGCCCGGCGTCTGGACGTACGGCTTCTACGACGGCTGGGCGCCGAACTACATGATGTGGGCCGGCCAGGGGCACAACGCCGTCGGCCGTTTTTATGAGACGTTCGGCAACCGTTTCCCGATCACCGCCGACCGCGTCGTGCGCGGGCAGAGCGACCGGGAATGGTTCCGCCCCAACCCGCCGCTGCCGACGGTGAAATGGTCGTTGCGCAACAACGTCAACTACCAGCAGAGCGGTCTTCTGCTGGCGCTCTCCGATTTTGCCGACCGCCGCCAGCACTTCCTCGAACAGTTCTATCTCCTCGGCAAACGCGCTGTCGCGAAAGCGGCGAATGAAGGCCCGGCCGCCTGGGTCTTCGACGGCGCGCAGAAGCGGCAGGGGCAACTCGTCGATCTGATGACCCTTCTTCGTGCCCAGGGCGTGGAGGTACAGGTGGCTGACGCGCCATTCAATCTGAGCCCGGACTGGCCGCCACCCGCCGCTGCATCGGAAAAGAAGCCGGACTCCCCGGCCAAGCCGCCTTCGGAGACGAAGGAGCCGGACGCGAAGAACGCCAGCCAACCGGTGAATTTCGCCAAGGGGACCTTCATCGTCCGGATGGACCAGCCCTACTCGCGCATCGCCGATGCCATGCTCGACGTCCAATACGTCCGCGGCGACGAGAAGGTGTACGACGACACCGGCTGGACGCTGGGCTATCTGAAGAACGTCGAATTCAAGCGCTTCGCCAATGCCGGGGTGCTGAAGGTTCCAATGCACGAGTGGACCGGCGCACCGGCTGCCGCGGCTTCGACGATCGTCGAGAACAACGCCGACACGAGCGTTGCCCGCGCCGTCTGGGCCGACCGCGGCGCGCATTGGGTCGTCGCCGACGAGCCCTTCACCGCCGGCGGGAAAAAGTATGCCGCCGGGACGATCGTTGCGGCATCCGCGGCCCCGGCCTCGAAGAGCCATGAGATTCACCTTCCGCGCATCGCCATCCTCCACACATGGCTGCGCACGCAGGACGAGGGTTGGTTCCGGCTCGGCCTCGAGTCGCTCGGTATCCCCTACAGCTATCTCTCGACGCAGGACGTGGCGCGCATGCCGAACCTCCGCGAGAAATTCGACGTCATCCTCTTCGCGCCGACCGGCGGCGGCAACTCTTCCTCCGAGATCGTGAACGGCCTTCCTCCCGGTCCGCCGCTGCCGTGGCACAAGACCGAGCTGACTCCGAATCTGGGCGGGATCGATGAGACCGACGACATGCGTCCCGGCCTCGGCCTGATCGGCGTCGACAACCTGGCCCGCTTCGTCGAAGGGGGCGGCCTGCTGATCACCGCGCGCGACACCTCGGTCTGGGCCGTGCAGTACGGTCTGGCGCGCTGGGTACGCGTCGTCGAAACGCCGAAACTGCGCGCGCCGGGCACGATTCTCCTCGCCAGCATCACCGACAAGAAGAGTCCCATTGCCGCCGGCTACGACGACACGCTCCCGATCTACTACGCCAGCTCGCCGGTCTTCCAGGTCGGCCTGAACCCGCCGCCCTCCCCCGAGTCGCGTCCCAGCGGCCGCGGTGGGAAGAACGACCCTGACGTGCCGCAGGGCCGGACCTTCGTTCCGCTGCCGGAGAGGCCGAAGCCGGCGCCGGGCGAGGAGGGATTCCAGGCCGCCGAGGATGCGCCGTGGAACTCGGACTACGCGGTGCCGCTGGCCGAAGACCGTCCGCGCGTGATCGTCTCGTTTGCCAAGCAGGCTGACCAGCTTTTGATGTCCGGCATGCTGGAAGGCGGCGACGAGATCGCCGGCAAGCCGGTGGTGATCGACTCCCCGCGAGGCAAGGGCCACATCCTCCTCTTCGCCAACAATCCAATGTGGCGCCAGAACACGCAGGGCAGCTACGCGCTGGTGACGAACGCGATCATGAACTGGGATCACTTGCGGTGAGCTGGGACCCTGCCCAGTACGAGCGATTCAAAGACGAGCGCGTGTAGCCGTTTCGCTACACGCTGCATTGATCGAGCACGCTGCCGTCGTCGCCTCGCAGTTGCGCAAGAGCTTCGTTGCTGAACGCGACCCTTCAGGAGAAACTCCAATAACCACTTGACAAGACGCAAGTGGTGACTTAAACGTGTCAGATACATTTATTCATTTATCTCCTTACAAGTCGTCCTTTTGTCCATCAAACCAGCCTCGGTCGCGCTGCAAGGGATGTGGCCGAGAGACCATTAAAGGAGAAAGCCATGCGTTTGCCACGTGAACGATCCAGATCGCGGTTGTCCGAGTTCGTCCGGCTAGGCCTGATGAGCGCGGTCCTGGTGCTGGTCATGACCCAGGGCCTGGGTGTGTTTGCGCCCAAGGCGAACGCCCATGACTCCGGCGGAGGCGTTCCCACGGGTTTGCCATCGAGCCCGACCTGCTTCCCACCGAATCCTTGCATCCAGAAGTTCACCCAACCGATGCCCCGTTTCGACGTGCTGCCGCGCAATGCGGTCTCGACGCTCGTTCCGGCACCGACAGCGCAGGCCAACACTACGCAGCAGGCTGTGGACCCCAAGCTCGGCGGCGGCTTCGGTCCCATCGAGGGACGGCCGCCCGGGCCCATCTGGGCCCACCAGGGGTTTACCCTCTTTCCGCCCCAGGTCGCCGTCGAGGTGACGCAGGAGGGGGCGAAGATCAACAACGGCTACAACCCTGGAGTACCGTCCAGTCTCAACTCCGGAATCAATCCTGCCACTCCCTTCCACCCGCGTTTCCACCCCTCCGCTCCCGACCAGGGGCCGCTGGCGATGTGGACCTTCAACGGAACGCTGCCGCCCAAACTCATCATCGGCCGCTACGCCGAGCCGATCCTCTTCCGCGAGCACAACAAGCTACCGGTCGACAAGAGCCAGAACGGCGGTTTCGGGATCAACACCATCTCGACCCACGAGCACAACGGCCACCACGGCGCTGAGAACGACGGGTTCACGGGGGCCTACTTCTTCCCCAACGAGTTCTACGACTACCACTGGCCCATCGTCCTGGCCGGCTTCACCAGCATCAACACCGGTGCCACCGATCCCCAGGCTGCCACTCCCAACGACACCGGCGGCAAGACGAACATCGCCGGCGACTGGCACGAGACCATGAGCACGCACTGGTTCCATGACCACATGTTCAGCTTCACCTCGCAGAATGTGTACAAGGGCATGGCCGGCATGTTCAACATCTACAGCGCCAAGGACCGAGGCAATGAGGCCATCAACGACGGCGTCAATCTCCGGCTGCCCAGCGGTACGGCCAAGTCGTGGGCCAATCTCGACTACGACGTCAACATCATGCTGGCGGACAAGGCCTGGGATTCGGCCGGGCAGCTCGCCTTCAACAAATTCGATACCGACGGCTTCCTCGGCGACCGGATGACGGTCAACCTGGTCGACAACCCGTACTTCGAGGTCGAAGCGCGCAAGTATCGCTTCCGGATCCTCAACGCCGCCGTCTCCCGCTTCTTCAAGCTGGCCCTGAGCGACGGCTCCACGATGATCCAGATCGCCAACGACGGGAACCTGCTCCCGCACCCCGTGCCACTCACCGAATTGGACGAGCTGGGCATCGCCGAGCGCTATGACGTCGTGATCGACTTTTCGCGGTACGCGGTGGGGTCGAAAGTCTGGTGGGTCAACCTGACCCAGCAGACGAACGGGAAGGAGCCAGACCAGGATCTCTCTCTCTCGGAAGCGCTGGCCGGCAGCTACAGTGATCCCGTGGTCGGGAAGTTCCTCGAGTTTCGCATCGTGCGCAATCCGGCCGTGGCCGACGCCAGCCAGGTCCCGGACCCGTTGATCCCCAATCCGATCCTGCCTGCCGTGACCCGGACGCGGACCTTCACATTCGATGATAACGCCAGACAGACGACCAGCGGCAGCACCTCCTTCACCGGTCCCTGGGGCATCCTGACCGACGGCAACAGCGGCTACAGGGACTCCAACAGAGGGGATCCGCTCGACGCGGACTACGGCCGCATCAGCGCGGCGCCAGGTTACGGCACCACCGAGCAATGGACCCTCGTGAACGGAGGCCGCGACTGGGACCACCCCATCCACATCCATTTCGAGGAGGGCCAGATCCTCTCCCGCGACGGGTACTCGGGCAACGTCCCGGCGTGGGAGAAAGGCCGCAAGGACGTCTATCGACTGCACCCGAACGGCACCGTGACCATCGCCATGCAGTTCCGCGACTGGGGCGGGATGTTCATGGAACACTGCCACAACACCGTACACGAGGACAACGCCATGCTGTTGCGGTGGGAGATCGATAATGGCGGGTCGCCTTTCCTGCGACCTCTCCCTACTCCGATCGCTACACCGCAGGGCGTCACGTTCATCGCACCTGACGACATTCTGCCCACTGCCTTCTGACGACGCGCTCTCGAATCAGGACCCTTCTCATGGACCGGAGCAAAGAATGAAGGCATATCGCCAGTTGTCCAAAGCCGCCATCCTGTCTCTCTTCGGCGGGGTGATAGGCCCGCTCTTCTTTGTTTCCGGTCCTGCTTTCGCGCAGACCTCGACGGTCTCGAGATCCACGATCCAGGTCTCAGGCACGGTCTCGGCGAAGAAGACCGGGCTGGGTGAAGACGTCACTTTCTCTGGGCCGCTGGTGATGACCACAAAGGTGTTGACCGACCCCATCCGGCCTCCGATCGTGTTCATCTCCATCAACGGCCTCGGCATAAAAGGAATCGGAAACAAGACCGGAACCGTCTACCTCAATGAATGCGAGGCAGGATTGCACCGCAGGTTCGGGGCAAAGGATGTGATCAAGACCACGTTTGCCTTCTTCACGAAGGCGCCTCGGTCCTACCTCAGGTCGAAGACGGGACTCCTGATCCTGAACCTGAACTACGACACGACGACGAAGAAGCTCACCAAGGCCACCGGGAGCGTCAGCGCTCCTTGATCGCAGCATAGAGGCGTGCAGGCAAGGCGTCAGCCCGCTCGCCATATCTTGAAAAGGAGACGACACACGATGCCCCGTCTTCGAAGGCGGATCGGATTGGCAGCCCTGCTGGCTACCGCGGCCGTCATGCTGGGTCCAGCCCCGGCGGTCGCAGCCGTCGGTGGCCCCGGCTACTTCCCCAACGTACCGCTGACCACTCAGGACGGGAAAGTCGTTCATTTCTACGACGACCTGCTCAAGGGCAAGTCGGTCGTGATCAACCTCATCTACACGCAATGCAGCGGTAGCTGTCCGCTCGAGACGGCGAGGTTGTCGCAGGTGCAGCGCCTTTTGGGAGATCGGGTCGGCAAAGACATCTTCTTTTACTCGATCAGCATCGATCCCGCGCACGATACGCCAGAGACGCTGAAGGCCTACGCTGCCAAGTTTAATGTCCAACCCGGCTGGCTGTTCCTCACCGGCAAGAAGCAGGACATCAATCTCATCAGCAAGCAGCTCGGACTCTCGTCGGTGACCGACGCGGCAAGCCTTGACGGTCACCAGCCCGCGCTGATGATCGGCAAGGAGGCGACAAACGAGTGGATGCGGAACTCGGCCGTCGACAACCCGCAGTTCCTGGCCATGACCATTCTTCATTTCTTCGACGGGTACAACGCCAAGCCCGTTCAGAGCTACGCGGACATGGGTCCGCTCCACGGCGTCGGCAGGGGCGAGTACCTTTTCAAGTCCCGATGCACCGCTTGCCACACAATCGGCAAGGGAGACCGCGTGGGGCCTGATCTGTTGAACGTGACCAGGTTGCGCGATCGCGCCTGGCTGGCCCGCTACGTGGCGACGCCGGACCGCGTTCTCGCCACAGGTGATCCCATCGCCAGACAACTCTTCACGAGATACAAGAACGTGCGGATGCCCAATCTCGGCTTGAGCGCAGAGGACGTAGACGCACTTCTGCCGTACATGGAGCAGCAGAGTCGGGCTGTCGCGAGCTCGGCGCCGGCGAGATGACCGTTGGGCTCGTAATTGTCACCCATGGGAAGAGGATCTGAACGCGTGAACCGCAGAGTCGAGTTTTTCGTCGCTCGCGGCCTGGTGGCCGCCCTGTTGGTATCCGTCGCAGCCTGCAAGCATCCCAAACAGGAGCTGCCCGCTACCGCTGTCGAAGCGAAGCAGGCCGCGCCTCAGTGGGCGCCTGCGACCGGAAGGCAGCAGCGAATCGCAGCGGCGCGTCAGCTCGTTGACCGTGATCCCGCTAACGTGAAGGGCTGGGTCGCGCTCGGCGACGAATACTTTGATTCGCAACAGAGAGAGAAGGCCATCGAGGCTTACGGCAACGCTCTCCGGCTGGAACCGAACAATCCCGATGTGCTCACCGACCAGGGCGTCATGTACAGGGAGCTCGGTGCGTTCGACAAGGCAATGGCCAACTTCGAAAAGGCGAGCACGATCGATCCGAAGCACCTGCCCAGCCTTCTCGACCTCGGAGTGCTCTATGCGCAGGACCTGAAGGATCAGGACAAAGCGATCAAAACCTGGAACCGCCTCATCCGGATCGCTCCGATGAGCCCTCAGGCCATGAAGGCGCAAGCGTACATCGAGCAGTTGAAGCAGATTCCAAAGTCCCCATGATCGGAGACTGACGCGAGAGTCGTAGAATCCGCCAAGTTCCGGCCATGTGGGATCCCACTCAATACGAGCGATTCAAAGACGAGCGCGCGCAACCGTTCCGCGATCTGGCCTCGTTGATCGAGCGCCGCCCGCGCATGCGCGTGGCCGACCTCGGGTGCGGAACGGGAGAGCTGACACGTGAGCTCCACGACCAACTGGCGGCGGAGGAGACCATCGGCATCGACAACTCCGAGACGATGCTGCTCAAGTCGCGCTCATTCGGCTCGGAAGCGCTCCGTTTCGAGAAGGGTGACGTCGAAGGCTTCGTCACCGACCGCCCCTTCGACCTGATCTTCTCCAACGCCGCCCTGCACTGGATCCCCGATCACGGCCACCTCTTCGCGAAGCTCGTCGCTCTTCTCTCGCCGCACGGCCAGCTCGCGGTCCAGATGCCGGCAAACCACAACCATCCCTCACACCGTATCGCCTCCGAGACGGCTGTCTCGTTCGGCCTCACACCGCGTACGGTCAACGTCCTTCCCCCGGAACGCTACGCCGCGCTACTCCACCACCTCGGCTTCGCCCGCCAACACGTCCGGCTTCAGGTCTACGGCCACCTCCTGCCGTCGACCGTGGACGTCGTCGAATGGACGAAGGGGACGACGTTGACGCCGTATCGGGAGGCGTTGTCCGCGGAGCGGTACGAAGAGTTCCTCGCCGACTACACCAAGCGCGTCGTCGAGGCCCTCGGCGATGCCCGTCCGTACTTCTACACGTTCAAGCGCGTTTTGATGTGGGGGACGTTCTGACGCCCGGCCTACTCCTCTGCCAGGATCGTATGCATCGCCACCCCAACCGTCGCTGACGACAGGATCACGATCGCGAACAGGACGCCGAGCGAGAGCGACCTCGTCGCTTCCGCGCCGGTGGCGCCGAGGACCATATGGCCTGGGGAGAAGTGATTGATCCAGAGCTGGAGGGCGCTCGACTTCCAGGTCAGCAATGCGGCCCAGCAGGCGGCGATGATCAGGTAGGCGGCGATCTGCAGACGCGTAATCGGCAACGACGCCCGATCCACCACCGCCTTCGATTGCAGCAGCTTTGCCTTCAGCCAGAGTACGGCGGGGTCAGGAAGGATGTGCTGCCGTTCGTCGAGTGCGGAGAAACTGGCCATCCACGGTGCCACCTCAGCGGCGGCAGCGCAGTCGTCGCACGATGCCACGTGCGCACGGAGAGATTCCGTCCAGGCATCGTTCGCGACGGCGTCGAGCACGTTCGGTTCAAAGGGGCATTCGGTCGTCATCGCGTCACCTCGGGGGCCAGTCCTTTCTTCGTCAGCATTTCGCCCAGGCGCTTGCGGGCCCGGAAGAGCATCACTTTCACGCTCTTCGCCTTTACGCCGATGGCCTCGGCGATCTCCTCGTGCGAGTTTCCTTCCACATGCGCCAGCCACAGCAGCGCGCGCTCCTGCGGCTTCAGGTCGGCGAACACGCGGGACATGTCGTGGCGTAGATCGCCACGGTCCGGCCGCGCCTCCGTCGGCATCCATTCGTACGCGCGCGTCCGATCCCGCTTCGTTTCGCGGAAATGATCGAAGACGAGATTCGTGGCGGTCTTGTAGACGTAGCGACGCAGGTGATCGTCATCCGCGATCGACGGATTGCTGCGCAGAAAGCGGAAAAACGTCTTCTGCAGCAGGTCGTCGGCCATGGCGGCGTCGCCGGTCATCCGGTAGATGTACGACCAGATGCCTCCGGCCGTCTTCCGGTAAAACGCTTCGAATGTCGCTTCGTCCATCGGTCTTTCGGGCCGTCGTGGGGCCGCCGTTTTCACGGCGGCTCCGAAGGGCGGCGCGATCAGGGTACCTTCGAATTGCACGTTCGCCTCACGCCTGTGTTTCCGTCGATTCGCGTCTGCCGTTTGCATGGGCCACCTCGCGCGAGGTCGGCGAATCGTCGCCGATCAGGCCGAACTTCTGCGACAGCTTGAGAGAGACGAGTGTGGTTAGAAAGAAGGCAATACCCAGGCCGAGGAGGATGAAACCGGGAAACATGAAACCGATGTTGCTGTCGGCGATCCAGATGGCGATGAAGGCCAGGCCGAGCAGAGTGAGGATGAGGCCGCGTGAGACCCCTCCGACGATCCGATCGCGGGCCATGAGCTTCGGCATTTTGTCGATGCCGCTCAGAAACTGCTTGCCGGTGTCCGAATTGAGAAAATCGACGAATTCCGGAGCATTGCTGAACTTGTCGATGAGACGCGTCTGCACCTCGGCCTGAAGCGTCGCCTTGCGATTCTTGGCATGGACACTCGCCCAGACGACGAAGATGACCGTGCTGAAGAACATGATCGTACCGATGATTGGAATGAGAACATATACGCTGTCCATGTGAAGCCTCCTGAAGTACGAGCTATTACGGCAGAGGGGAGGTTTTGGTTAACGGAGCGGTCTCGCGGTTGCGGGGTTGCGCGGTCTCGGGGTCTCGCGGTCTCGGGGTTGCTGAGTTGCTGGGTTACTGCTTGCCATGTTGCACATGCTGAGTCAGCCTCTCTTCAACCCAGCAACCCAGCAACCCAGCAACCCCAGCAACCCCAGCAACCGCGAGACCGCGCAACCCCGAGACCCCGCTACCGCTAGAATCCCCCCATGAAAGCCACCGTCATCGTCGAGTTGAAGCCGTCGGTTCTCGACCCGCAGGGGAAGGCCATTCAGCATTCGCTGAGTACGCTTGGGTTTGAAGGGGTGGAAGATGTGCGCGCCGGCAAGCTGTTTCGCATCACGCTTGCGGATCGTGGCCAGCCTCGCGAAGAGATCGAGCGTCAGCTCCGGCAGATGTGCGAGCGGCTCCTCGCCAACACGGTCATCGAGAAGTTTTCGTACTCGATCGACGATTAGCATCGTTCTCCTGGTGGCGATTCAGTCGGTAATCGCACAGCCGCTCACTCCTGTTTCCACCCGCGACCAGAAAATCGTCAAGCGCTGGCAGCTTCCCGGCGATCCCCACGGCGTCGCCGTCGGTGCCGATGGGACCATCTACGTCGGACTGGCACAGCCGCAGGCGGTCGTGGCCATCGATCCGAAGAGCGGCGCGGTCAAACAACGCGTCGTTCTCGACTCCGCCGAGATCGCCTCGACGAAAGAGCTGGTGACGATGCGTACCAACCGCGCCGGCACGCGGCTCTACATCGCCAACGGCAGCGACGAAAGTGCCTCGATCCTTTCGCTCCCCGATCTTGCCGTTCGCCGCGAGATCACGCTGGAAGGGGAGCCGATCCGCGACGTTCTCCCCGATCCGCAGGGACGCCATCTCTACCTCCTCGGCCGCCACGTTCACGTCTACGATGCCGACGGTGAGAAGGAGCTGCGGACGATCAACATCGACGACCCGATGGCCATCGCCGTGAGCGCGAACGGCGCCCTGCTGGCGGTCATCGCCCCGGAGGATTTCGGCAACGCCAAAGCGACCTCGGTGGCGCTCTTCGATACCTCGAACTTCGCTGAGCTGGCCCGCGAGCCGCTGCAGACCGACAAATCGATCGAAGCGGCGCTGTTCGCCGCCGGCGACCAGGCGCTGATCGCACTCAGCCGCAACTCCCTTTTCGAAAAGCCGCTGTCGATGGCGAAGCCGGCCAGGCAGATGACCGCCGGGGCGAACGGTCAGATGAGGATGGCCATCAACTTCGGAGACCTGACCAACAGCGACGCCATCTGCCTCCCCGAGGGGAGCGGCGCCCAGATCGCCGCCCTGGCATCACCCGAGCTGCTCCTTTTCGCTGAGCAGCGCTGCAACGCCAGCGTCGCCTTCTCCGGCTCAAACCGCCGTGTGACCCCGGCATCGCTGTACGGCGTCGCCGCGTACGCGATGGCCTATGACCACGCCAGCAACACCGTCATCGTTACCGACCGGGCGGGGTTCCTGACGATTTACAAGGTGCCAAGGCCGGCGGTAGCGAAGTAATCGCCGAAGCACTGTCATCTTTCGATGACACAACCTGACCTTGACCCCCTCGGTTGTGACCTTGAGGTGGGTCGATCCTGACCTTGACCCCCCTCGGTTGTGACCTTGAGGTGGGTCGATCCTGACCTTGACCCCCCTCGGTTGTGACCTTGAGGTGGGTCGATCCTGACCTTGACCCCCCTCGGTTGTGACCTTGAGGTGGGTCGATCCTGACCTTGACCCCATCGGGTTGTGACCTTGAGGTGGGTCGATCCTGACCTTGACCCCATCGGGTTGTGACCTTGAGGTGGGTCGATCCTGACCTTGACCCCCTCGGTTGTGACCTTGAGGTGGGTCGATCCTGACCTTGACCCCCCTCGGTTGTGATCTTGAGGTGGGTCGATCCTGATATTGACCACAAGGAATCTGATCTCGAGATGGTTGATCCTGATATCGACACCCTTGGTTCGCATCTTTGATGGATCGCTTCTGATCTTGACCCTGGATGTGTCCGCAAATAAACGTATAACCTTGCGGCCTCAGCCGCGAATGATCGTGTCGTACTCCGCGTGCGTGCCGATCCATATCCAAAGCATTCCCTCGTCTACCTCTTTGCCGACTGCTCGATAATTGCTGCCGACGCGAACCGACCAGTGCCTGCCCACCTTCTTGAAATGTAGTGAGGGATGACGCGGATCGGCTTTCAGACGCTCGAAACTCAAGCGCGCCAGCCGCTGAACTGCTGTCGGCAGCGAGTCGAAATGAGCCCAGAACCTCGAACTGGTGAAGTGATTCAAAGTTTGCGGCTCTTGCCGGCTTTGTGCTCGGCGATCGCTTCCGCGAACAGCTCATCGAGTTTCCCCGACTCGCTATCGCGTTCGATCTGTTCGTCCCACTCTTCCCAGTCCCGCTCTGACATCCAGTCGCGAAGCTGGGCCTTCTCTCGCGGAGACAGTTTCTTGATCTCTTCTTCGAGGGCTTCCACTTTTGTCATGGCGCCATGATTTTACATTCCCCCCGCGCTAAACTTCCCCCATCATGAAGTTCGGCATCGTCGTTCTCCCCGGCTCGAATTGCGATCACGATGCGTTGCATGTCACGCGCGACGTTCTCGGCGCCGAGGTCGATGTTCTCTGGCATAAGGAGACCGACCTTCGCGATGCCGATTGCGTGATCATTCCGGGCGGCTTCGCCTATGGCGACTATCTCCGCGCCGGGGCCTTGGCCAAGTTCGCTCCGGTCATGGAGCCGATCCGCCGCCATGCCGCCGACGGGGGATTGGTGTTCGGCATTTGCAACGGCTTTCAGGTTCTCACTGAAGCCGGGCTGCTGCCGGGTGCACTGATGCGGAACCAGCATCTGCGCTTCCTCGGCCGCGAAGTCTTTGTTCGCGTCGAAGAGACGGACACGCCGTTCACGTCCGAGCTGGAGCGCGGTGCCGTATTGCGCATGCCGATCGCGCATGGCGAAGGAAACTATTTCGCCGATGACGACACCCTCGATGAGCTCGAGCGCAACCGGCAGGTCATCTTTCGATACTGCGATGCCGAGGGTCGCGTCACGGGGGAGTCGAACCCGAACGGATCGGCGCGCAACATCGCCGGCGTCTGCAATGCCAGACGGAACGTGCTCGGCATGATGCCGCATCCGGAACGGTGCGCCGAGGCGCTGCTCGGCAATACAGACGGCCTCGGTGTGTTCCGTTCGATCGCCGCGGCGATGGCGAAAGTTTGAGCGCCATGCGCATCTGGCTCGGGCCGGCGATGATCGTGTTGGCGATCCTCGCCCCCGCCGCGCGGGCGCAGGACCTGCCCGAGGTGGCGCGCAGCCTGATGGAAGATGCCGATCGCGCGCGCGAGTCGAATCGCATCGACGAAGCCATCGCCAAATACCGGCGCGTGATCGAAGTCGCGCCAACGCTGGCCTCGGCGTACGTGAACCTCGGCGCGCTTTACTTCAAGCAGGGGAAGGTAGCCGAGGCTTATGACACCTTCGTGCGCGGCGTGGCCAGTGCGCGGTCCGATCGAACGCTTCTCTTGAATGCCGCCGCCGCGGCGCAGCAGTTCGGCAAATCGGCGGATGCTCTCAGGTATGTCGACGATGCCATCGCCAAAACACCGCGCGACGCCGCGCTGCACTCCCTGCGGTCGACGATCCTTCGCTCGCTCAATCGAAACGATGACGCGCTCGCCGCGATCACACAGGCAACGCGGCTCGCGCCTGACGATGCGAAATATCAGTTCAGCCTCGGAAACATCGAGGCGTCACTCGGCCGAAAGGACGAAGCGATCACGGCGTATCGGAAGGCGGTCGATCTCGACCGGACACTTCTTCGCGCCTACTTCAACCTCGGAGCGATCCTCTTCGAGGCCGGCCGCTACGACGAGGCGCGCGATGCCTATCGCATGGCCGTGGCACCGATCGATCAGGCCATCGCAAACCACCAGCCGGTCGAGGCGATCAACGCCCGCGCCTACTCGAACCTCGGTGCGATCTACCTGAAACAGCAGAAGTGGCCCGAGGCCATCGATGCGTATCAGAAGGCGGCGAATCTCGACGACGACACCTCCGCACATTACAACCTCGGATTCCTCTACTTCACCACCGGCAGGATGGACCTCGCGCAGTACGAGTATCGCAAGGTGCTGGCCGGAGACGCCTCGCTGCCCCTGGCCTACCTGCACCTGGGCACGATTGCCTTTCGCGCCGCGAAGTACGATGAGGCCATCAAGCTTCTCCGCGACGGGATGCCGCATTTCGATGCTGAATCGAAGCGTCCGGCGCTGCGCATGCTCGGACGCGCCCAGCTCATCCGCGGCGACCGCGCCGGCGCGCGGACGTCGTTCGAAGAGGCCTTGACGCTCGATCCCAATGACGCCGAGCCGCTGCTGCTTCTCGGCAGGATGGCACGTCATGAGAAGCGTCTCGATGATGCGAAGTCGCTGCTCGACCGTGCGCAGGCTGCCTCTCCGCGGAACGCGATCGTCACCCTCGAGCGCGCGCTCGTGGCGCGCGACGCAAACGATCTCGCCGCGGAACAGGCAGCGCTGGAGGAGCTTCCGGATCGTCCGGCGCTGCGGGCAGAGCTGGCGGTCGTGAATGCTCGCCGGAATCCGAACGCGGCCAACCTGCGCGCGCTCCACGTCACCGCGCCCGAGGTGACGGCGGTGTTCGAGGCGCTCGATGGAAAGAGCGATGCCGCGGCACGGACGCTGACGCAGAGCTCTTCCCCTGTCGCCCGCGGCGACGCCGGACTGCTGTTCTGGCAGCTCGGACTGTGGGCCGACGCGAAGCCGCATCTTGCAATGGCGCACAAGGCCTTCGCCGATTGGAGCGAGGTGGCGCTGGCGGCCGGCGAGGTGGCGCTCGGCGAGAAACGATATGACGATGCGGCGGAGTTGCTGTCATCAGTCCGGTGCAGCTCCGAAGTGTGGGGTCACCCCGGTAGCTCCGTGCTCGAGCTGAGCGTTGGAGCGAACGTAGACATCTGCAGCCGGGCGAAAGAGTCACTCGCGAATACGCTGCTGCTTCACGCTGCCGACGAGCTCGATCGCGCCGGCAAACAGCAGGATGAGGCGTCGGCAAAACGCGCGCGTCAGCTCGCGGACCGCGCGGTCTCGCTCGACAAACGCAAACAGTCCCTCGCGCTCTTTCTCCGCGGTACCGCGGATCTCGCCGCCGGCGCCGATGCTTCGGCCCGGGAGATGCTGGCGCGTGCGCTCGGCGGTGATCTGCCGCCCGCGATCGAGACGATGGCGAAAAAGAACTTCGAATCAGCGCAGCCGGCGAAGGAAATGCCCGTCGAAGAAGCGGCGTCTTCGCAGCTGAGGCGCACGGTGGTCGTCTTCCTGCCGGACACGCCGGCCGAGACGGAGAAGAAACTCGCCGAGGCCGCGACGACGATCGTCGGGAATCTCGCCGGCACCTCGTCGCTGCCTCTGAAAACGGAGCTCTTCCGCCGGGCGGATGACGCGCGGGCGTTCATCGCCGCGAATCGGGATTCCGTCGGCGTGGTGATCGCCAATCGCGAGCTCGTCTCCCGGGAGTTCGTGCCACGCTACACATTCAGCCACGAAGGGCGCACCACGTACGAGCGCAAAGTGGTCGTGCCGGTCCGCAGCCCGGCGAAATCGCTGGCCGACCTGCGCGGCAAGACCATCAGCGGCGTCGATGCCCTTGGTGATGACGGCGTCGGCGTAACGACGCGCGTCTCCGACGATCTCACGGCGCTGGCAAACGCGCTCTACGGGCGCACCGACGCCGCCCTCGTCTCCGAATCGAATCCTCTGCTCGCCGAGCACGCCCGCGAACTGCGGGTCGTCCACACTACCGCCCCGCGGCCCCAGCCCGTCATCGCCTTCGCGCCGATGCCCGCAGCTGACCGCGCAGCCCTCGACGACGCCGTCCGCGCGCTCCCCCGCACCGCCCTTGCGCCGCTGCAGTTCACCGGCATCGTCCGTATCAACGCCGAGCCCCGCGTCATCGCCAAGCGCGAGATCCAGACGGTTCCAGCGTCAGCGCTGGGGTTGAAACTCGATCCGCCGATCGCTATGCCGCTTCGGGTGTCCGTCGAGTTGCCGCGCGTGGAGATACCGGAGGATCTGTTCGGGCCGCCGTAGGCGCTGCCTGTCATCCTAGGGGCCGAGAACGAACGAGAATTTGTCATCCTGAAGCTGCCGGAGCGCCGAGCGAGCGCAGCGAGCGAGATGCGCGTAGGACGCTGAAGGATCTCCAGTTGCGCTGCTTGGGGCAGAAGCGAAACTGCATTTTTTGTAAGGAAGCTCTACGGATCCTTGTAAACCGATCAACAGCATGAATCACGCAAACCTCTGCGGGGCTTCTGCCCCAGTTTGCGCATTTCGAGATCCTTCGCCGTCCTCCGCGCATTTCGCTCGCTACGCTCGCTCAGCGCTGCGGCAGGCTCAGGATGACAGGGGTGGATGATGGTGTGCCTACGCCTCCCGCGGAGTAATCATCCTTACCGCATCGATCACATCGCTCCGGCCCAGCGGCTTGATCATCACATCCGAGACGCCGGCTTTCTGGAAGGCGACGTCCAATTGCAGCAGCGTGTCGTCGGTCATCAGGACGATCGGGACGGGGCGGAGGCGCTCGTCGCGCTGGACGATGCGGACGAACCCCAGGCCGTCGGCGGCGATCTCTTCGCCATCGGCCTCGGGGGGGAGATCGAAGCCGCCGCGGATCCGGGCGTCGAGGAAGATCATGGAAGGCGATTGTTCGAAGGCCAGGTTGACGCCTTCGCGGGCGTTGCTGGCGGCGAGCACGCGATAGCCCTCGCCTTGAAGCACCTCCGTCAGAAATGCCAGCGCCTCGGGATCGTGCTCGATCACCAGCACGTTGATCCGCTTCGACGCGCTTCGGGTCATGCCGGCGGCCTTGAGCAGGTCATCGATGCGGTCGAGGACCTCGTGCGCGTTGAGCGGACGGTCGGCCACCTTTTTTTGCAGCATCGAGGCGATCAGCTCGCGCGTTGCCGTCGAGATGTTGAGCGATTCGTCGATCGGCTCTGGATCGGCATTGAGATGCGCATCGAGCACCTCGGTGATCGATTTCGCGCGATACGGAAGAGCTCCGGTCAGCATGCGATAGAGCACGACGCCGCACGAATAGAGATCGGAGGCCGGGACCACCGCCTCGCAGCGGAGTTGCTCGGGGGCCATGTAGTCGGGCGTGCCGGCCAGCTCGCGGCGGACGAGATCCTGTGATGTGGCGATGCCGAAGTCGGTGATGAAGGCCATCCGATCCTTGTTCAGCAGGATGTTCTCCGGCTTGATGTCGCGGTGCACGATGCCGAGGTCGTGTGCGGCGCGGAGACCGCGCAACACCTGGCGCATGATCGAGAGCGCCGTATGTTCGTCGAACGTCGAGCGCCGCGTCAGGTGTTTCAGCAGATTGTCGGCATCGATGTACTCCATCGAAATAAAGGGATAGCCCTCGGCGAACCCGAGGTCGAAACTCTGGACGACGTTGCGATGGCGGATGCGGCGGGCCAGCTTCAGCTCGTTCTTGAAGCGCTCGAAGGCGTCGGGATCCTCGTGAATCGGCAGCGAGAGCACCTTCAGCGCGACGACCTCGTCGATCGACTCGTCGATGGCCGAGCAGACGTAGCCCATCGCTCCCGAGCCGAGGAAGCGCTGGATGCGGTAGCGGCGCGCGAAGACCGAGCCAGGGGCGAGCATCGTCTGCACCGCCAGGGTGCTCTTGCGTGTCGTCCTTTCGCCCGTGTCCGACTTGATGAGCGTCGGGCTCGCGGCCTCGCGATCGGGTATCTCCGTGTCGTGACCGACGACGGTCGACGAGGTCAGCACAGGATCGTCGCTTTGCGCCGCTTCCTGACGGGCGGGATCGCGCCGCCCGCACTGGCTGCAGAAACGGTCGATCGCCCGCACGGCGGCTCCGCAGCCGTAGCACGCCAGATCGTATCCGCCCTGCTGTTCGGCAACGTCAGCCATCGATCTCCGCCGAGACGACCATGTTGGGGGCGAGCTTGGCCAGCGTCGGGATCGAGGCGCGCTGCCAGGTGACGTTGCGGTCGTACTGCAGCACGATGTGATAGTCGTTGCTGCCGTGCGATTTGCAGCGCGTGATCCAGCGAACGAGCGTCAGGATGCCGGAGCTGTTCATGAAGTTGAGGTCGCGCACATCGAGCTCGACGCTTTTCAGGTTGCGGCGCAGAGCCTCTTCATCGACGAGCGTCCAATAGGGATTGAGCACCTCGCCCGGATCGCGCATCTCCACCGCGCCGGACATGGCCACGCGCAGCGTGTCGCCGTCGAGCAATGGCAGGATGGTCAGTGTGTCCACCTTGAGCGGCGGTACGAAGCCGTGTTCGTTGCTCATACCGCCTCCAGCTTGAAGATGGCGTGAATGGAGACCTCGCCGTCGTTGACGTCGAGACGCAGCCGGGCGCCGGCTTCGAAGAGGATGCGGATCAGTCCCAGTCGGCTTTGTCCTTCGGTCATGGCCGCCTCTTCCATCTTCTTCAGATACACCGCCTCGGGTTTCCCCGACTGGATCAGCGCCAGCTCGCGGCGCAGCGTGTTGATGTGATGCGGCTCGGCTTTATTCTTCACGCAGACGTCGACCTCGTTATCGGCCTTGGCGATGGAGATCTTGAGGTAGCCCTCCTCCTCCGAGGCGTATTTGACGGCGTTCTCCAGAAGCTCGGAGGCAGCCATCGAGATCTGCTCGGCGCGCTCCTTGTCGGAGAGGCCGATCATGAAAAAGCTGGCCACGAACTTTCGCACGCAACTGATGTACGTCCATCGCGGTCCGAACCGCATCTCGACGTAGTCGGAAGTAAGCCGCTCCGTGATCATCTCAGCTCCTTTTGACTGCCATCAGGCTGACGTCATCTTTCGGCGTCCCCGCCCATTTCCATGCCGCCCCGGCGATCGTGGTGACGATCGTCGCTGCTGGTTTGTCGTGAAGGCTCTGCAGGTCGCCGGTGAGCCGCTCCATGTCGTAGCACTCACCTACAGAATTGCGCGATTCGGTGACGCCGTCGGTGTGCAGCAGCGCCACATCTCCTGACTTCAAGGTAATGGTCCTGTCGATGGTCAGGTGTGCGACGTCATCGGCGATTCCGAGCCACAGACCGTCGGTCGGCAGACGGTCGACCGTGCCATCAGCGGCCCGGTAGATCAGCAGGTCGGTGTGCGCGCCGGCGTAGACGAGCGTGCCGTCGTCCTCCACGCGCGCCACCACCATGGTCATGAACCGCTCCTGCCCGAGCCGCGACTTGAGGTTGTAGAACATGGCCCGGTTCAGCAGCGAGATGAACTTCGCCGGCGATTGGTAATGGCCGTTCTGACCGTTCTCTTCACAGAGCATCGTGAACATCGACTGGGCCATCATCATGATGAGGCCCGAGGTCACGCCGTGGCCGGTGACGTCGCCGACGGCGATCCAGGCGCCGCCGCCGTTGGGGGTACGGCGGAATTCGTAGAAATCGCCGCCGACCTCCTCCGCCGGCAGCATGATCGCGGAGATGTCGTAGCCGGGCAGCTCGAAGGTGCGCGGCAGTACGGAGGTCTGGATCGATCGGGCCAGCGCCATCTCCTGATCGTGTCTGGCCAGGATCTCGGCGTCGCGCGAACGGATTTCGGCCAGCATCTCGTTGAAGCCGTCGATCAGCAGTCCGATCTCATCGTTCGCTTCCTTCTCCACCCGCAGCGTGTAGTCCTTCTCGCGCGAGACCCGCTTCTCCGCGCGGAGGAGGCGATGGATCGGCCGGGTGATGGCGCGCTGGAAGAGCGACGCCAGCAGCAACGCCAGGAAGGCCGCGCCGACGTAGATGCCGCCGGCGATCTGCAACGTCCGCTTGCGGCGGACGGCCAGCTCACTCAGATCGGAGCGGACGGTGACGGTGCCGACGCGTGCGCCGATGAAGAACACCGGCCGGGTCACGCCGATATGCTGGTCATCGATCCAGTTGCCGTCGCGCGGCACCGGACCCGGCGTATCGCCCCTGACGGCGCGCGAATAGGTTGCGAAGAGCGCTCCCTTGCGGTCGTAGATCGCCGCGCCGGTGATCTGCGTCTGCGCGCGCAACGCCGCCAGCGTGGCCCGCGCCGTCTGTCGATCGTTCAACGCCACCGATGACGATGCGTTCTCACCGATGATCCCGGCCAATGTATCGACGTCGCGCAGTACCTCGCCGCGAAAGGCCATTCGGTCATAGGCCGCCAGCGCGGCCAGCGTCAACAGCAACGCTGCCAGGCTCGTCAGCATGAACCCGGTCATGAGCTTGCTGCGGATCGAGAGATCGCGGAAACGGGACATGTGGTGTGTGGGTCCAGTTTATCCCGAGCGGAGCGAGGGATCTGCCGCCCCTAGTGTCGTGTCAAGATTGAAATCGGAGGTTAAGCGCCTCTCAACTCACGGTCATCCTGAGCCGACGGAGCCGCGTAATCGCGGAGCGATTGCGCGGCGCAGGACGGTCGAAGGACCCCCAACCTGTTAACCCGGAGAGGGAGGTTGCTGTCGACGATTCCGCCGCCCAACCGGGATCCAACTTGGGGGTCCTTCGACCGTCCTCCGCTGCTTCATCGCTTCGCGACTCGCAGCTCCGGCGGCTCAGGATGACAGTGAAGTGGAGCTAGAGCACGAGCATGGTCCACCGCTGATTTCAATGCTCACAGAACGGTGTTGGGTGAGCACATATAGGAATGTCTTTGCGAAGATTGAGCATTTCCAAGGTCGACCGTACAAGACGTTGTACTTTTGTGAACACCAGTTTTGGACGATGGGTGCCGCTCTGGAGGAGACCGTTTTGATCAACTGCAAGCTTCGGAACGCGGACGGACCGGGGGACTCGCGTGGAGACAACCAGCGCCTGGAAATTACGGTGATGTGGGATGGGCCCTTCAGTAGAGACGAAGTAATCGGCAAATTCAACGATGAGGGCAAGCCGCCGGACTACGACGGAGCGGACTACGGTTTATACCAGATATACGGCCGTCACATCCTGTGCGGCGCCGACACGCTCCTCTATATCGGGAGAGCCACAGGCCAAACCTTTGCGAGGCGGTTCCAGCAACACAGCGACTGGCTGATCAGCGAAGACGAAACATCCGTATATCTCGGACGCATATACGATCCGCAGCGACATTCGGCAGACTCTCTTTGGGCGAGCTGGGAGGCTGACGTAAAGCTCGCCGAATGCGCGACGATCTACAAGTATTCACCGAACTACAACGCCGTCTCGGTTTCTGATCCACCATCGCTGGGGAACTATCACAGCGTTGACCTCGTTCACGAAGGGAACCGTCACAAATTGCAGCGGCGTGATTCGGCGCCGTCTGATTGGTAGCGCACGCGCCGTCTAACTCTCGTTTGCAGCGGACGTGGCCCGCTGCGTTGCTGCATTGCGGGTGATACCAGTTTCGTAAATAACCGTGGCGCTCAACAAGGAGAGCCGGGGCCTGGCCTTCGTTTTCCGTTTTCAGCGCGGTCGCTCCACAATTGTTAGCGTCATCTTCCATTCACGAGGAGTTCTTGGGTAGATTCTCTCTACCCGGCGCGGATTCCTCGCTTGATGGCGTTCAGTCCGACGGATCCTCGGTGGCGTGCAGTCAGCGGCTCCAAATCACTCCAACGCCGCGTGCGCGAACGATCCAATCACCGCCGCCTTGATCTTCCAGATATCCCGGGCGTATTCGGCGATCGTCCGATCGGATGAGAACTTCCCCATCCTCGCGATATTCAGCAGCGACTTGCGATTCCACTGGCCGCGATCGAGCCACGCTTCGTCGACGCGCTGCTGCGTTTCGAGGTACGGGGCGAGATCGGCGAGGTGGACGTACTCGTCGCTGGCGCTGAGGAGCTTGGAGACGATGGGGCGGAAGATGTCTTTGTCGCCGCGCGAAAAATGTCCCGCGGCGATGGTGTCGACGACACGGCGAACGTTGTGGCTTGCGCCCATGTACTGCTCGGGGTGATAGCCCGTCCGGATGAGTGAGGACACTTCGTCGGCGCGCAGGCCGAAGATGAAGATGTTCTCCTCGCCCACCTCGTCACGGATCTCGATGTTTGCTCCATCGAGGGTTCCGATCGTCAGCGCGCCGTTGAGTGCCAGTTTCATGTTGCCCGTTCCGGACGCTTCTTTCCCGGCCGTGGAGATCTGCTCGCTCAATTCCGCCGCCGGGATGATTGCCTCGGCCAGCGTGACGCGGTAGTCGGGGAGGAAGACCACGTGGATCCAGTCACGCGTGCGCGGGTCGGCGTTTACCACCTCGCCGACCGAGTGAATCAGCTTGATGATCAGCTTGGCCATGAAGTAGCCGGGAGCGGCTTTGCCGGCGAAATAGAAGGTGCGCGGCACCAGCGGCTCCTTCTGATCCTCGGCGAGCTGCCAGTAGCGGTCGACGACGTGCAGGATGTTGAGCAACTGCCGCTTGTACTCGTGCATCCGCTTCACCTGCACGTCGAACATCGAATTCGGATCGATGATGACGCCGGTCAGCTCCTTCGTCAGGTGTGCGAGCGCCAGTTTGTTGCGACTCTTCACGGCATGGAGTCGATCGAGCAGTCCGGCGTCGTCCGCAAACAGCTCCAGGCGCCGCAGCTCGTCGAGGTTGCGGATCCAGCCGTCTCCGATGGCCCGGGTGATGAGCGACGCCAGTGGACGGTTGGCGTGCAGCAGCCAGCGGCGCGGCGTCACGCCGTTGGTCTTGTTGTTGAAACGCTCCGGGTAGAGCTTGTGAAACTCCGGCGCGAGCGTCGTCTTCACCAGCTCCGAATGCAGTGCGGCGACTCCGTTGATGGAGTGGCTGCCGGCCATGGCCAGGTTCCCCATCCGGACGTTGCGACGGTCGCTGTCGTCGATGAGCGAGACCCGCTTCTGCATGGCCATGTCGCCCGGAAAACGCCGTTCGACCTCGGCGACCAGCCGCCGGTTGATCTCCTGCATGATCTGCAGGTGGCGCGGCAGCAGCCGCTCGAGAAGATCGAACGGCCATTTCTCCAGCGCCTCCGGCAGCAGCGTGTGGTTCGTATAGCCGCACGTGGCCACCGTGATGGGCCAGGCCTGCTCCCACGGAAGGCCGTAGTCATCGATGAACATCCGCATCAGCTCGACCACGGTCAGTGCCGGGTGCGTGTCGTTCATCTGGATGGCCACTTTCGACGGAAACTCATCGAACGAATCGTGCCTCTCGCGATAGCGCTTCATGATGTCGCGCACCGAGCACGCCACCAGGAAGTACTCCTGCAGCAGACGCAGCTCCCGTCCCCGGTCCACCAGGTCGGAGGGGTAGAGGATCTTCGAGATGGCCTCGGTGTTGATCTTGTGCTGCACGGCGGCGATGTAGTCGCCCGAGTTGAAGATGCCGATGTCGAACTCGTCGGACGAACGCGCGGTGTAGAGCCGCAGCACATTCACCGTCTGGCCGCCATAGCCGACGATGGGCATATCGTGCGGCACGCCGACGATGATCTTGTAGTCGACCCACGACGGCTTGTAGACGCCGTCGACGGTTGTGTGGGCGATGGCGCCGTAGACCGGGACGGAGATGGCGTCGTCGGCACGGTCGACGAGCCAGGGAGAGCCCTCCTCGTCGAGCCAGTGATCGGGCTTTTCATGCTGATACCCGTTGACGAAGGTCTGGCGAAAGAGGCCGAACTCGTAGTTGATGCCGTAGCCGAAGCCGGGGAGGTTCTGCGAGGCCAGCGAGTCGAGGAAGCAGGCCGCGAGGCGGCCGAGGCCGCCGTTGCCGAGGGCGGCATCATGCTCGAGGGAGCGGAGCTCCTCGAGATCGGCGCCGAGCTCGGCGATGATCGACTTGGCCTCGTCATACAGCTCGAGGTTCGTCAGATTGTTGCCGAGGGCGCGGCCCATGAGGAACTCCATCGAAAGGTAATAGAGCCGCTTGGAATCCTGGTCGCGATAGCGCCGCTCCGTCTCGCGCATGGCATCGAGCATTGGCCGGCGTACGGCGATCGAGAGCGCGTGCAGCCGCTCCCGCATCGACGCCTCCTGCCAGACCTTGCCCCGAGCAAAGCGGAGAAAGGCTTCGATCCCTTCGCGAAGGTGGACGGGGGAAGCTACCGGGCGCATGGGTGCATTATTGCGCTTCGCGCGTTGTCGGTTGTCGGTTATCGGTTTGGTCGGATGATTGGTTGTCTGTAGGCGTTTTACAGCCCGTGGATCAGAAACTGATCATGCGAGCCAGCGTATCCAACCGACAACCGACAACCGACAACGCGCGAAGCGCATCACAATCCCTCGAACAACTTCAAAATCCTCTTGTACTCATCCGCCCAGCTCGTCGGTTCGACGAAGCCGTGGTTCTCGACGGGATAGGGCGCCAGCTCCCAGTTCGGCTTGCGCAGCTCGATCAGGCGCTGGGCCAGGCGGACGCTGTCCTGGAAATGCACGTTCGTGTCGACCATGCCGTGGCAGATCAGCAGGCGGCCCTTCAATCCCTGCGCGAAGTAGATCGGCGACGATTTCCGGTAGGCCTCGGCGTCGCTCTGCGGAAGGTTGAGGATGTTGGATGTGTATCCGTTGTTGTAGGCCGCCCAGTCGGTCACCGGACGCAGCGCGGCTCCTGCGGCGAAGACGTCGGGCGTGGTGAACATCGCCATCAGGGTGATGAATCCGCCATAGCTGCCGCCGTAGATGCCGATCCGTTTCGGATCGACGCCGTGCTGCTTCACCAGCCAGTGCGCGGCATCGACGTGATCGTCGAGGTCCTTCCCGCCCATGTGCCGGTAGATGGCCGTGCGCCAGTCGCGTCCGTAGCCACGCGAGCCGCGGTAGTCGATGTCGAGCACCAGGTAGCCCTTCGACATCAGCAGGTGATGAAACATGTACTCGCGCGCGTAACTCGACCAGAAGCGGTTGACGTTCTGCAGATAGCCGGCGCCGTGGACGAAGATGACGGCTCGCCCGCCGCGCTTCCAGTTGGCGGGCTTGTAGATGCGCGCCGGGACCTCGACGCCGTCGCGTGCAGGGACGTTCACGATCGGGACGTCGAGCCATGCGTAGTGCGCGAAATCGGGAGCAGGCGAGGTCGTAACACGCTTGCCGCTGACGTAAAGCTCGGGCGGTTTGTTCGTGTAGGAGTAGACGTTTGCGATGGCATTGCCGTCCGGCGAGACCACCGCCGCGTTTTCGCCCGGCATCGACGTCAGTTTCGTCGAGGCACCGCCGGCGATCGCGACTCGGTAGAGATGGCGAACGAACGGGCTCTCTTCACTGGTGGTGAGGTAGAACGATTTCTTATCGTCGGACAGAGTCACGGCGTCGACTTCCCACTTGCCGCTGGTGAGCTGTTTCGGCGCTCCGCCGGCGTGACCGACGGTGTAGAGATGCATCCAGCCGGTCGCTTCCGAGAGGTAGTAAATCGTGTCGTTGTTCGCCCAGCCGAACGACTGCGCGTCGGCGAACCGCAGCCAGTCGTCGTCGTGCATCGTGACGATCGTCCGCCCCTTCGCCGTGGCCGGATCGAAGTCCATGATCCAGGCGTCTTTGTTATCCGAGGAGCGGACGACCACGAAGGCGTGCTTGCCGTCTTCCGACCAGATCGGCGCGCGCATGTTGACCTCGCGCTCCTTCGGCTCGCTCTTCTCGGTTTTCTGCTCGGTTCCTTTCCCCTGCTCGTCAGCCGATGTCACGCTCTTTTGCGCCTCCACGGCCGGCGCGATTGGTTTGAGGCCGTGGTCGAACCACTTGACCTCGCCGTTCATGGCGTTGACGACCGCGATGCGCGACGGCGGCTGGGCGTCGCCCACTTTCTCCCGGCCGGGAATCGTGTCGGTATAGACAGCCTCGGTGATGTAGTTCGGAACGATGGTTTTCTTGGCCTTGTCCGACTCCGTGTTGATGACCAGCACCAGGTACTTACCGTCCGGCGTCAGCCGGGCGTTCACGACGGTCTGCTTCTTGTCGAGCTTGAACGGCCTGAGGGGATGCTCGCGTTTCCGTTTCGCCTCATCCTCTTCGCGCTTCCTGGCGCGGCGGTCGACGATGTCGAGCAGCTTCCGCTCTTCGCCCTTGATGTACTCCTGGCTGGGCGTCCCTTTCTTCGCGGCGTCATCCCAGAGGGTGACGTTCGGGCCCTTGTCGTCGGGCGCGACGATGTTGGTGAGCTGTGTCAGCGAACCACTGACGATGTCGATGGCGAAGACGTTATTGGCGCGGACGAAGGTCACCCGCGTCTCTTCGAAGGTGAACTGCGGCGCGGACTCGACGTCGGTGGTCTGCGTCAGCGCGCGGCGCTTGCCGGTGGCGGAGTCCCACAGATAGACGTCGCCCTCATCGAGATAGACCGCGCGATGTTTGTCGCGCGTCCACTGCGCGCTCGCCGGCGGCGCATCCTTCTTCTCCTCGTCGCTGAGCTTGCGAAGCCCGCTGCCGTCGCGATTGACGACGTAGGTGTCGCGGTCGTGCTCCAGCGTGTCGCTGTACAGCTTCCACGAGAAGTAAACGTGCTGCCCGTCCGGCGCCCACCGCACCTCCTCGGGTGCCCACCCGAAGAGCCCCGGCCCGCGCATGATGTTGTCGATGGAGAGGTCGAACTGCTGCGCCGCGGCAGCAAGCGCGACCGCGATGAAAAGGAGAGCGACGGCGACACGTTTCATGGCCGCGAATACTACCGGAGGGAGAACCATCCGCAGATGACACAGATTGGACGCAGATGAGAGATGGTTTTATCTCCGCACATCTGCGTCATCTGCGGATGAGCATTCCCCGAATCGCCCGCAGCCTCTCGACCGCGTGCTCCATATCGGCATGAACACAGATGGTGTCGAAGGGAACGCTGATCCTCGTCCCATCGCGGGCGATGACCACCCCCTCCTTCGCAAGCAATGCCGCCTGGGCGGCGGCTTCGGCGACGGTCAGGAGAGAGCCGGGCTCGCTGCGGGAGACGAGGGAGCCGTCGGGGTTGTAGCGGCGGTCGGCGAAGGCTTCGCGGATGACGGGCGTGCCGGCGGCGCGGGCGGCGGCGGCCATCTGGGATGAATCGCTGCAGACGATCGGCAGCTTCGGGTCGACGTCGCGGATCGCCGCGATCAGGTTCTCCGCCAGCGCCTGGTCCTTGTGCGCGTCGTTGTAGAGCGCTCCGTGCGGCTTGACGTGATGCAGCGATCCGGCGATGTCCAGCAGGGCGGTGATCTGTTCGATGAGCGTGGCTCGCAAGGCATCCGGCGGCATCGACATCGACTTGCGGCCGAAGTTCGCGCGGTCGGGATAGGACGGGTGGGCGCCGATGTGCGTGCCGAGCTCGCGGGCGCGGCCGGCCGCGTGCGTCATCGAATCGGCGTCGCCGTAATGGCCGCCGCAGGCGACGTTCGCCGACGTGATCAGCGGCCAGATCTCCGGTTCGTCCGGAGCGCCTTCGCCGAGGTCGGCACTGAGATCGATCACAGTTCCGCTCCTTTCGTTTCGGGCAGCAACCACACCAGGATCCCTCCGAGGGCGAAGAAGAGCGCCGCGCAGGTGATTACAAGCGCGAAGCTGTACGTCTGCGAGGCCATGCCGATGAGCAGCGGTGCCGCGGCCGAGGCCAGGCGGCCGCCGTTGTAACAGAAGCCCTGCGCGCCGGCGCGGATGCGGGTCGGGAAGAGCTCCGCCAGCATTGCCCCGAAGAGCGAGAAATAGCCGTGCACGAAGAAGCCGAGCAGCGGCCCGAGGGTCAGCAGCAGCATCGGCGTCCGGGCATAGAACGCGAAGAGCGGGACCAGCAGAGTCGCCGCGATCATGAAGAAGGTGAAGGCGGGACGGCGTCCGATACGGTCGGCGATCCAGCCGAAGCTGATGTAGCCAAAGAACGCCCCGACCTGCAGTGCGATCAGCCATTTCGCCGACGTCGTTACGGTCAGTCCCGCGCCCCCCTTGGTGATCGGTGTGGCCAGGAATGCCGGGAGCCACGACGTCACACCCCAATAGGCGATGAGCACGCTGCTGGAGAGCAGCGTTGCGATGACCGTCCGGCGCAAAAACGTCGGCGCGAACATCTCGCTCCAGCGCGACGCCTCGCGCGGCCGGTCGCGCCAGACCGTTGGCTCCTCCACGCCGCGCCGGATGAAGAAGGCGGCGATGGCCGGAAGCGCGCCGATGAGAAAGAGCACGCGCCAGCCGTAACGGCCGAGGATCAGCGCCGAGGCAGCGGCCGCGATCAGGGCGCCGATCGCCCATCCGGCCTGCATCAATCCCATGGCCTTGCCGCGATGCTCGGCCGGCCACGTTTCCGCCACCAGCACCGAGCCGCACGACCATTCGCCCCCCATGCCGAGGCCGACGGCGATGCGCCAGGCCACGAGCTGCCAGAGCGCGAAGCTGGTGGCCAGACCCACGGTAGCGGCCGAGTAGAGGAGGATGGAGAACGTCAGGGCGCGCACGCGGCCGAAGCGGTCGGCCAGGCGGCCGAAAACCATCCCCCCGACGGCTCCGGCGATGAGGGCCACCGAGGTGAGCGCTCCCATCGTCCCGTTGGAGAGACCGAACTCCTCCCGGATCGGAATGACCGCGAAACTGAAGAGGAGAAAGTCCATCGCGTCGAGCATCCACCCGGCTTGCGCGGCGAAGAGAGCGCGCCATGCTCGGCGGTCGACATCGAAGATGGACATTTCCGGTGAGTTTATCCCGAGCGCGAAACGATGCGCGCGAACGGCGGAACGATTGATGCGTGGGTCCAAAACAGAGCCGGCGATGTCAAGGAAATGCTCTGGAGGGTCAAGACGAAGCACGCGAGCATCAAAACGAAGCACGCGAGGATGAAAACGATGCGCGCGAGGGTGAAAACAATGAACGCGAGGGTGAAAACAATGAACGCGAGGGTGAAAACAATGCGCGCGAGGGTGAAAACGAAGCACGCGAGGGTGAAAACGAAGCACGCGAGGGTGAAAACGAAGCACGCGATGATGAAAACCAAGCATGCGAGGGTGAAAACAAAGCGCGCCAGCAACGAAACGGCGTTTCGTTGCTGCTCGCAGAGGGCCTCAAGTGTCGAAACTCAGGCCCGGAGACGCTGCAACAGGAATGTCTCGATCCCGAGGTCGACCGGGATGCCGCCCGACTTCCGTTTGATCTCGAGATCAGCCAGCGCGGCAAGGGCGCGGAAGAGACTGGCTTCGCTCTGGTTCCGGGCCGCTTCCCACTTCTTGTGCAATGGAAACGGATGCGGCTTCTGGCGCACCAGGCCGTTGGCTTTGAGCGACTCGCCGAGGCGGTCGGCCAGCGTGTCCTTGAAACGGTTGTAGTTCATCGGCGCCTTGAGGTCGATGCGCTGCGTTCGGGCGAACGAGACGATGCCGATCATCTGGCGTACTTCGTCGGCTAGCGGAAAGAGGAACTTGCCGTACTGGATATCCAGCGGCGCTTTCGGATCGTCGCGGCGGGCCTGGGCGACGAGGTCGCGCAGCTTGGCGATCGCTTCGACGATCTTCCCCTCGGTGAAGAGCGAGCCGAATTCGTAGCGGGCACCCCCTTCGACCGTAGCCACCTCGCGCTCGACCATCTCGGCGGTGACACGTCCGCCCGCGCCGGCGAGCGTCGCCAACCGCTCGGCCTCGGAGACGGCGATGCGGAGGTCGGGGACCTCCTTCGAGAACTTGTCCGCGAGCAGCCGTTCGATACCGAGGCGCTGGCGCAGCACCATCAGCGCCTTCCCGTCGAAACGGACCCGCGCCTCTTCGGCGACGTCCGTGATGGCACGCTCCAGGGCGCCGGCGTATGTCTCGCGCGTCAGGTCCATCACTACGACGGCGCCGTTGCGGTCGATGAGATCGACGGTGGCCGACTCGCGCGGCACTTCGCCGCTGCGCATCAGGAGGTAGGTGTTCGGAGCACCGCCGCGGGTGATGGCCTCGGTGAGCAGGGCGGCGTCGTCTTCGCCGCGGGACGCTTTCTTTCCCGTGGTCCGGCAGAAGGCGAGCATGTCGGTGAGCACGGGATCGAGCCCGACGCCGAGGGCCGTGGCGATCTGCTTGTCGGTCATCTCGAAATCGGCGGCGACCAGGCCGAGAACGTGGAGCAGTTTGGCGGCGGATGACGAGCGCTTTTTGTCGGTCTTGGCCGACTTCCAATCGGCAACCGCTTTGTCGAACAGCGACGTCAGCTCTTTCGCCGAGACGAAGGCGTTGACCTCGGAGATGAGGATCAGTCGCCCGGAACCGAAGAGCGACATCGTCCGGTACGAGTCGAGGATGCCGGCCAGCTCGCTGCCAGCCTCGTATCCTTCGACCGCCAGCCCAGGCTTCACCGCGACGATGGCGTCGCGCAGGTCATGAAAGGCGTCCTCGGCGAGAAAGTCGCTCGATCCGCCGACGAGGATCACCGGCGGGATCTTTCCCTCGGCGATCTGGGCGAGTATGGCGGTTAGTGGTTTGGGCATTCAGAGCGTTCAGAAAGGCGAAATGTTGAATGTTCAATGTCGAATGTTGAATGAAGGCGAGGCCACGATTCTAGCCTCCATTCAACATTGAACATTCACCATTGAACATTCAACATTAGAAACAAAAAGGGAGCGCACCACGCGCTCCCCTTTCAGTGATCGACCTGAAACAAACCTACGAAAGAAGCCCCTTCTCCTGCAGCTCCTGGCAATCGATGCAGAACGGCGTCCAGGGAACGGCAGAGAGGCGTTTATCGCCGATCGTGGCGCCGCAGTTCGTGCAGGTGCCGTACGTTTCGTTGTCGAGACGGCGGAAGGCCTCGTCGATCAGCATGAGGAGGTTGCGCTCGCCGTCGGACAGCGAGAAGTTCAGCTCTTTCGAGTAGGCGCTGGCAGCCTTGTCCGCGAGATCCTGGATGCCGTCGTCCGTGTTCGAGCCGGCTAGCTTGTCGCGCTGAAACGCATCGAGAAGCTCGTTCTGTTTCTTGCGGAGCGAGTCGATGTGATCCTGATACGGATTCGCTTTTTCTTTTGTCTTTACCATCGGTTTTGCCATGTTCGAGACTGGCTCTCCTTACTTGTGGTACGGAATGTTCCGCATCAACGTGCAGGCGCGGTAGATCTGTTCCAACAGGACCACCCTGGCCAGTTGATGCGGGAGCGTCATGGCCGAAAGGCTGAGGACGTCATCGGCGCGTTGCCGGACGGACTGGTCGAGTCCGACGTCCCCACCCATGACGAATATGACGCCGTGAGGCTGGTCGATCATCAATCGTTCCAGCCACTTGGCAAACTTCAAAGAATCGATTGACCGACCCCGTTCGTCGAGGGCGACCACATGCCCCTGTGCAGGAATCACGCTCAGCAGCAGCGCCGAATGGGCGCGCATGATAGCCACATCACTCTCGGTCTGTCTACCGCGCCGCGGGGCAACTTCGTTGATCTCGATGGGAAAGAAATGCCTGATCCGGTTGAAATAGCGCTCCGCGACGGCCGCGAGCTCGGCGTCGGCGGTGGAGCGGGGCCAGAGGAGGGTTAGTTTCATGATGGGGTGTGGGATTGTTGTCGGTTGTCGGTTGTCGGTTGTCGGTTGTCGGTTGTCAGTTGTCAGGGTTCAGTTGTCAAATCTGTGCTGCCGGCGACTGAAAACCGCTTCGACAACCGCCAACCGATAACCGATAACCGACAACCCGAAACCTGACCGCCTACTCGATCCCATACCGCTTCCTCTTCTCCAGCAGCGTCTTCCGATTGATGCCGAGGATCTTTGCGGCGCGGCTGTAGTTCGACTTGGTCTGGCGCAGGATCTCGTGGATGTAGCGGGATTCGAGATCGTCGAGCGTCCATTGATTTCGGCTGGCCGATGCCACGAAGTCGGAGGTGAAGGGAGGGAGTGCCGCCGGCGTGATCACGTGGCCTTCCTCCACGAGCGTGGCTCGTTCGATCACGTTGCGCAGCTCCCGGATGTTTCCCGGCCAGTCGTGTTCGACGAGCATCTGCATGGCCTCGGCGTCGATGACGCGCTTGCGGCGGGCCAGGAAGGACTTGGCGAGCCGCGGGATGTCTTCACGCCGGTCGCGCAAGGGGGGGATCGTCAGGGTGACGACGTTGATCCGGTAAAGGAGGTCGCGCCGCAGTCCGGCCAGCAACTCGTCGGCCGGGATGCTCGATGACGAGATGACGCGCCCGTCGAGCGAGAGCGTCTGATTGCCGCCGAGTCGCGTGAAACGCTTCTCCTGGATGGCGCGGAGCAGCTTCGCCTGCAGGGTCGGCGCGAGGGCGGCGATGTCATCGAAGTAGACCGTTCCCCCCAGTACCGTCTCGAGTTTGCCGAGCTTGCGCGATTGCGCGTCGGTGAAGGTCCCCTTTTCAAAGCCGAACAGCTCGGATTCGAACAGTTCGGCCGGAATGCCGGCGCAGTCGATCTTGACGAATGGTTTGCCGCGCCGCTTGCCACAAGCGTGAATGGCTTCGGCGAGGTAATCCTTGCCGGTGCCGGACTCGCCGAGGAGGAGGAGATTGACGTCGTGGTCGAGGACCTTCTCCACCGTCTTCAGGAGCGTTCGCATCGAGGCGCTCCTCGTGCGGAAGAAGTCGCCGAGGACGCGGTTACGACGTTTTCTTGCGGCGGACATTCGCCGGTGCCGCTTCCTCGCTGAATTCCGCCGTGACGTTCGGTGCATCGCCCCACAGGCGCTCCAGGCCGTAGAAGCGGCGGCAGTCCTCGGTGAATATGTGGAAGATGAAGTCGCCGTAGTCGAGCAGGATCCAGCGGCCGGGCGTGGCCCCTTCGACGAGCAGCGGCTTGACGCGGTCATCCTCGCGGAGCTTGTCGACGACGCTGTCGGCGATGGCCTGCGCCTGCCGCTCCGAGGTGGCCGAGCACAGAAGGAAGTAATCGGCGATCGAGGTGAGCTTCGAAACCGCCAGGACGTCGAGATCGATTGCTTTCTTGTCGAGTGCCGCGGAGACCGCGGTGTGTACGCGGTGATGAATGGGATCGGTCAAGGTTGGCCCTCTTTGTACAAGCCGTAATGCTGAATGTAACGCGAGACGAGTGGATCGACAAACGCATCGATCGGCTCACCAGCGCGAACGCGGCGCCGGATCTCGGTAGAGGAAATGGGGACGGTGGGGTTGTGGGCGAAGAGGAGGTTGGGTTTCGCGGGAGTCGGGAGTCGGGGGTAGGGAGTAGGAGAGGGAGACGCAACAGCGGTTGCTACTCCGACGTGCGTACTCGGGTTATCGGTTGTCGGTTGTCGGTTGTCAGGAGTTGGGAAATGCGAGAAGGCGTTATATCCGACCCCCGACCCCCGACTCCCGACTCCCGATCGCGAAAGCACCACGAAGCGGGCCAACTGAAACAACCGCTCCGGATCTTTCCAGCGATCGAGATCGGCGACGTTGTCATCCCCGATGATCCAGTCGAACGATGCGTCCGGATACTGGCGGTGCAACTGCTCGAGCGTGTCGACGCTGTAGGAGATCCCGCCGCGATCGAGCTCGATCGGGGAGACGTAGAGCATGTCGTAGTCGCGGATGGCCAACGCGGCCATGGCAAAGCGGTGTGCCCCCGGCGCCGCATCCAGATGGGTCTTGAATGGCTGCCGCCAGGCGGGGATGTAGAGCACGCGGTCCCATTGCAGTGTCTCGCGTGCGGCGAGGACGGGATCGAGGTGGCCGCGATGGAAGGGATCGAAGGTGCCGCCGCAGATGCCGATTCTCATATTGCGGGATGCTGGAGGATCGCTGCCTCCTCGGCATCGTGAAGCTCGGGGATCACACGATTCTCCCTCACGAAACGGGCCAGCATGCGCACGAGATCGCGCACGCCGTCTCCGACGACGGCCGAGATCTCGTAGTAGTCGTAGCCGTTCTTCGCGGCGTAGGCGCGCACCTTATCGGAGTTTCCGGGCACGGCGGAATCGAGCTTCGAGCCGCAGATGACGCGCGGCTTTTTGGCCAGCAGCTCGGAGTAGCGCTCCAGCTCGTGGGCCACGACTTCGGCATCGGCGTCGGGTGTCTCGTTCGCGGAGAGGTCGACGAGATGCACCAGAACCGAGCAGCGTTCGACATGGCGAAGGAAGCGGTCGCCGAGGCCGTGGCCTTCGTGGGCTCCCTCGATGAGGCCGGGGATGTCGGCGACGACAAAGGTCTCGTTGTCGTCGGCGCGTACGACGCCGAGGTTCGGGATGAGCGTGGTGAACGGATAGTCGGCGATCTTCGGCTTGGCGGCGCTGATGACGGAGATGAGCGTCGACTTGCCGGCGTTCGGGAGTCCGACCAGACCGACGTCGGCAATGAGCTTCAGCTCGATGGAGAGCTCGCGCTCGTCGCCGGCGTTGCCGTCCTGCGCGAAGCGGGGTGCCTGGCGGGTGGCGGTGGCAAAGTGCTGATTTCCCCATCCGCCGCGGCCCCCCTTGGCCACCAGGACGCGCTCGCCCTCGTGGGCGAGATCGGCGATCAGTTCGCTGGTGGTCTTGTCGCGAACGACGGAGCCGATCGGCAGGGCGATGGTGATGTCCTCGCCGTCATACCCGGAGCAGTTCGATCCCATGCCGTGCTGGCCGCGGCCGGCCTTCCACTCGCGCTGAAACTGCAGGTGGTAGAGGGTGTTGTAGCTGCTGGAAGCGACGATCCAGACCGAGCCGCCCGCCCCGCCGTCGCCGCCGGAAGGGCCGCCTTTCGGGACAAACTTCTCGCGTCGAAAGGCGATACAGCCTTTCCCGCCGTCTCCGGCTTTGACGCGAATCGTTGCCTGATCGATGAACATAGCTTCAGAAGGTGCGAACGGTGAGCCAGATAAAACACAAAACGCCGCTCCGGGGAGCGGCGTCGTCACAACGGCGATGAACGGATTACTCGGCGGGGGTAACGCTGATGAAACGTCCGCGCTGACCCTTGTCGTGGAAATTCACGATGCCGTCGACCTTGGCGAAGAGCGTGTGGTCGCGGCCGATGCCGACGTTCACGCCGGGATAGAAGCGGGTGCCCCGTTGTCTCACCAGAATCGAGCCGCCGGTGACGAACTGTCCGGCGAAGCGCTTCACGCCGAGCATTTTCGGCTGCGAATCGCGGCCGTTGCGCGACGAGCCCTGTCCTTTTTTATGAGCCATGGCTGTCTCCTTAGAGGTTGATGCTGTCGATGCGAAGCTGGACCAGATCCTGACGATGCCCGTGCTTGCGCTTCGTGTGATTCTTGCGGCGCTTCTTCTTGAAGACGATGATCTTGTCGCCACGCAGCTCGCGGACGACGGTGGCGGCCACGGATGCACCGCTGACCATCGGACCACCGACCTTCGGCTGATCGCCGCCGACCATCAGCACTTCGTTGAACGTGACTTTTTCCTGGTCAGCGCTGCTGAGCACGTCGCGCTCGACGAAGAGGGTCTCCCCTTGCGCAACCCGATACTGCTTTCCACCGGAACGGATGATGGCGTACACGAATGACCTCCAGGAAAAGAGACGCTTTCTAGCACACGGCGACCATACGGTCAATCGGCGTGGACTGGAGCAAACCACGGAGGAGAGAGCGCTTATTCCTCGCCGGCGAGGCTCAGAACCTCACCACGTCGGTGGCCATTCCGATGCTGTCGGTTGCGGCGTCGCGGATGGCCACGACGATGCGGTGGCGCTCGCCTTTGCGGAGCTTGATGGCGGTGCGATAGACGAGCATCCCCTTCAAGTCGGGTGCCCCTGACTTGAATCCAGGCGTCAGCGGAAAGGCCGAGGCCACGAGGTTCTTGCCGATGTCGTCGAAGACCGAGACGTAGACGACGAGGTTCGCTGCTACTCCGTTCTTGCCAGGCAGGAACTGCAACGCACTGAAGGGTACTTTGACCTCGATGGGCAGCGTCACTTCGCCGCCCGCCGTTTGCGGCTGGCCCATCGCCAGCGTCACCGGCAGAGTGCTGGTCTGCATCGCGGCAGCGGTCGGCGATTTCATGGCCCGCGCGAGCTGCGTTGCCGTCGGGTTGCTGCTGTAGCCGGTCCGATACTCGAGGGAGTAATCGCCTTTCCGTTTCAGGCGAACACTGATCTCGTGGTACTTGCCATCGTCGGGATGCGTGGGCGCGTAGCCGAGTGAGTAGAAAGTCGACGACGCGGTATCGAACTCCTGGACAGCGCGGGCCGCGTCGTTACCGGTTACCAGCCGGCCACCGGTCTGATTGGCGATCCAGAACACGGCGGAGGTATCGGTGCCGGGGCGCGAGCTCACCCCGATCTCACCCATCGGCATCAGTCCTTCCACGTTCCAGATGTAGAAGCTTGTGTCCGAGGCATTCGCCTCGTGCACGATGGACCGGCGCAAGTCTTCGATCGTCCGCTGATTGTCATAGAACCTGTCGGCGCCCCTGCCGGTGCCTCGGACGTTATTGAACTCGCCGTTGCCGGGAGTGTGCGGAACGAACTCCATGTCGTTGAGTCCGGGATCGCCGGTCAGGAGCAGCACGATCTTGCGGCCCGAGGTGCTGGCGAAGCCGCGAACGGCATCGAGATACGCCGGCACGGTGAACTTCGCGGCGAGGGTGCGCTCAGAGGCATCGAAGGTTGCGGAACGCTCCAGGCGCTCGGCGAAGTCTTTATCGAACGCCGCCAAGCCGGCCTGCTTGATGTCGTTCGCGGATTGCGCTCCTCCTTCACGACCGGTGGCGCCGGCGAAGGTGACCGTCCCCTCGCTTCGTGTTCCGCTTTTGCGGATGATCTCCAGCGCCTCATGGATGGCCTGTTTGTCCGACGAAAGCGGCAACACAAGCGTGATGCCGCGGCCGATCACGCCGATCGACCATTCATAGTCGCCGTGAAACCGGTCGGTGATCATCGCTTCGAGCTCGCGCAAGGCGGTGTCGCGGGAGTGGCGGGTGATATGGCTGTTGTCTACGAGCACCAGGACCTTGCGGCGGAAACGCGGGTCCGGCAGTTCTGCAACCGCCGGCGCGGCAGGAGTCGCAGCAGACGCGGTTGCAGCGACCGTGCGTGTCTCCTCGGATGCGTAGAAGTTCGTGATCGCCTGGCGCCGTCCATCCTCGAAGATCTCGAAATCGTCGCGGGTCAGGCCACGAACCGGACCGCCTTTCGACGTGACGGTGACATCGACATTGATGATGCGGACGTCGATGGTCTCCGAGACCTGCGCCGTGAGCGCCGTCGAGCAAGAGAGCACCAGCAATGCAATGAGCGATTTCATCGGTTGTTCAGAATCAGAAACGAACCGTCTGCGATGCGATGCCGATGGCGTCAGTGACCTGGTCGTGCACACCCACGACGACGCGGTAAGGATGGCCGCGCTTGATGAGCAGTTGCCGCGTCTCGACGAAGTCTCCATCCGACTCGGTGCCGTTGGTTGCGTGTGCTTCTCGCGTGTAATGAGTGCCAGTGATCTTGCGGCCGCGATCGTCGAAGACGCTGACGTAGAGATCGACCCTGGCCACCGATCCGCTGGCTGTCGGAATGAACTGTAGATTTTTCGCGGCTACCGTGGCATGAAGCGGAACCAGCACGCCACCGTCCTGAGGAGCACTGCTTCCGGTGACGATGTTGATCGGGATCGACGACTGCTGCATCGATGCGCCGAGCGGCGAGTCCATGGCCCGGGCCAGTTGCACGGTGACCGGTATGCTGGAGTAGCCGGTCCGGTACTGCAGCTGGTAGCCGGAATGATTGATCCGCACTTTGATGGTGTGGTACTTGCCGTCATCACCGTGCGCCGGCTTGTAGGCAAGCGAGTAGAAGCTCGACGACGTGCGGTCGAAGTCGGCCAGGGCGCCTACAGGCGAGTTGCCCGACATCAGACGGCCACCGGTTTCACGCGCGAGCCAATACATCGATGAGAGCGGGTTCGTATTGCCCGTTCCCATCGAACGGCCGATGCTGGAGCCGAATCCGAGATCGTTGTTTCCGTTCGAGGCGTCGCTGTCCGCGGCAAGCCCCTCACTGTTGATGATGAAGAAACTCACATTCGACGCGTTCGCCTCTCGGATGAGAATGTCGCGCATCACCGTTGAGAATCGTGCACTCGCCGCGGCTTCCGCGGGTCCTATGACGAAGGAGCCCGGATTGGCGTCGAGTGGCGACAGGGTCTCGTCGAGCCCAAGACTGCCGGTGACGAGAAGGATGATCTTTCTGCCAGGCGCGCCGGCGAACGAACGAACGGCGTCGCGGATGGCTTCGACCGTTCTCGTCGCGTCGGCCTGGACCTGGAAATTGTTTCCGGCGTCCACCAGGGAGCGCAGCGATTCGCCGATTGCGGCGCCGGGTTTGATGGATGTGACTGACGAGTCGTTCGAGGCATCAAAGCCGCCGCTCAACGAGATGAGGCGGGTAACATCCTCGTCGGTCGGACGATCGGGGTGGGCTACGATCCTGCGCACCATGCCCACGGCCTCATGCAGCTTTTCCTTGTCCGATGTGAGCGGCAGCATGAGATGCACCTTGTCGGAGACGAGTGCGATCGACCAGTCGTATGTTCCACCGGTGAAGCGGTCATCGACGAAGCGCTCCAGCGCGGCCAGGGCCCGATCACGGTTGTGCATCGTGACGTGCCGGTTGTCGATGATGACCAGGACTTTCCGCCGGAAGCGTTCGTCGGTCGGATCCGCCAGCGTCGCGGTGGCATCGGACGCGGGCGATGATGTGACGTGGCTGGCAGTCGTCGCCGCGGGCTCGACCGCATAGAAATTCGTGATCGGGCGCGCTACTCCGTCTTCGAATACCTGAAAGTCGTCGCGTGTAAGTCCGCGTGCCGGTGCACCGTGCGAGGTGACGGACACATCGACGTTGACGAGCGATACGTCGATTTTTTCGGTGAGCGATTGTGCGAACAAGGAACTCGTCGCAACAAGAAAGATCGCAAGAACAAGGGTCTTTGGCATGGGGGGCTCTCCTCTTCCACGTTTGTAGCGCTGCCGTACACGTGCCATGGCGGAAAAGATATTCCCGCTTTTGCTTCAACAAGTTACGCCAAAGCCGAGGCTGGGTGACGGCCTTCAACGCTCCTCCGGCGGGGACAAGCTGTCCGGAAAACACTACGGGGCGCCTCGCGGCGCCCCGTAGTCAACAAAAATGAGTTGCGGATCAGAAGGTGATGCGAACGCCGAGCTGTCCCAGGCGCTGCTCGCCTTGTCCCGGATCGCCGGCGAATGTGCTGGCCTGGCCAAAGCCTCCGGTGAACGTGCACTGTCCAGCGGCATTGACCGCGCAATTGCCATTGAAGTTCGCCGGGTTCTTCGCGTTGAGCAGATTGAAGATTTCGCCGATCACTTCCACGCCGTAGTTGTGGAAGAACTTGAACTCCTTCGACAGCCGGACGTCGAACTGCGAGAAGGAGCCGCCGCGCAGGCTGTTGACGTGCGTCACGCCCGGCGCAAGGTCGAAGTTATAGCCGTCCTGGCATTTCCCCACGGTCCCGGTCGGTCCGCAACTGATGTCGGCTCCGGCCCAATCGGTGTACGGCGTGCCGGAGTGATAGCGGAAGATGCCGGAGGCGCTGATGCCGAGCGGCGCGCGGTAGATGCCGCTGAGCGTGACGCGATGCTTTTGATCGGTGTTCAGAGGTCCCACGCATGCGCTGCAGAGAGGATCGTAGGGGTCGATGGTCTGATCGCGCACGGTGCGCAGGTCGCCCTGGTGTCCGGCGTCGGTGATCCGGAACTCGTCCGCGCCCGCGAGGATGTTGCCGGTCGTATGAGAGTACGTGTAGAAGCCCTGCAGTTCGAACTTCGTTCCGAGCCGCGCGTGGCCGCCGATGTTCACGCCGTTGTACTTCGCGAAGCCCTGGCCATCCCAGATGCGGAAGCTGGCGAAGGCCGGGAAACGGCGCTGGCCGGTTGCCGGATCAATGGGATTCGCGCGGAATCGGAAGGGGATGTCCTTGTAGTTGATGTGCGACCCGTCGATGTTCAAGCCGAGCCACGGATTGACCTGCCACGAATACCCGAGCGACATCTGATCGGAGTAGGGCGTGGCCAGCGTCGGTGATGCCACCTCGTTCGGGGCGTTGACGGCGGTCCCGCCGGTCTGCTGATTCGGCGGCAGCGGCTGGCCGGGTTGGAAGAAGCTGCCGTTGGCGTTCTTGATGCCTGCGCCGTCGTGGTTGGAGTAGCTCTGTCCGTACGTCGATTGCACGGAGACGGCCGGAAACAGGATCGTAGCGTTGGTGTAAGGGAAGTCGTAGTAACGGCCGACGCCGCCGCGGACGATATTCTTCGAGTCGCCGGTCAGGTCGTAGGTGAAGCCGAGGCGCGGCGCCCAGTTGTTCGTGTCGTTCTTCAGTTTGCCGCCCTGGCCGCCCTGGAACGCTTTCAGGTAGGGATCGTTGTATTTCGTCTGCGTCGACAGCGTCTGCCAGATCGGGTTCGAGGTCTGGTTTAGATCGAATCCTTTCCAGAGGTCGTAGCGAAGCCCCACGTTGAGCGTCAGCTTCCGATTGAATGAGATGTCGTCCTGCGCGTAATAGTTGTACTGCTTGATGGGCGTGTTGTAGCCGGCGAACCCGCTGAAGATCGCGATGTCGACGACAGGCGAGCCCTGCACGTTGTCGCGCAGTGTGTACTGGCCCGAGGTTCCCGTGGAGAAGTCGCCGCCGAGAAGAGGCTCGTCGATGTAGTTCGCGCCGACTTTGAAGTCATGGCGCATCTGCCCCAGCGTCGCTGACCAGGCAAAGTCATCTTTGAACTGACGCTTGATCTGCGTGGTCGTCTGCGGCGTATTGATGCTCTGTCCCACGCTGACGCCGCTGGGATAAATGAGGGCGGGATCATTCGAGGTCGGCAGGATGGCGTTCTTGAAGTGCGTATCCTGGAAGATGAAGTCGTTGACTTTGTTCGAACCGATCTGCCAGGTGTGGCCGAGCAGAATGGAGTGATAGTCGTTCGTCAAGGTTCCGAGGGCGGTCGGAAGAATGATCGGACTGGCGCCGTAAATGTCGGAGTTGCGCTGGTAGCCGTAGCGCACCTGCAGGAACTGCGTGGCGCTCGGGTCGGCGCTCATCTTCGCGGTCACCAGGTTGTCTTTGAATGGTGTGGGAACGGCCGTCCCATCGAAGTTGGGGTAGATCCCCCCGGTGTCGATGACGTAATTCGTCGGGCGCTCGAGCCTCTCGGCGGTGGCGAAGAAGTGGATCTTGTCGCGGATGATCGGGCCACCGATCGAGGCACCATACTGATCGCGCCGATACGGCGACTTGCCGGCACCGGACAGTTTCTCGGTCTGTGTCTCCTCATTGAGGCTCTTGTCGCGATAAAACTCGTAGGCGCTTCCCTCGAGGTCGTTCGTTCCGGACTTTGTCACGACCGTCAGAACGCCCCCCGTGGTGCGGCCGTATTCGGCCTTGTACTGCTGCGTCTGGATGTTGAACTCCTGAACGGCTTCGATGTTGAAGTTCTGTAGGGCACCGCCAATGGTGTCGTCGGTGTTGTCGCCGCCGTCGACGAGGAAGTTGACGTTACGGCCGCTGCCGCCGGCCAGGGCGATGGTGAGCTGACCGGGCTTGGTCGGGTCGCTGTTGACCGAGAGCGTCGTTCCCGGCGCGAGCGAGCCGAGGTTCGCGAACTGGCGGCCGTTGAGCGGAAGGTTGGCAATCTCGCGCTGGCTGACGACCGTGCCGATGGCCGGAGTGGTCTCGATCAGCGGCGCGGCGGCGGTGACGGTGATCTGCTCCTTCACGCTGGCCTGCTTGAGCGTGATGTTGAGCGACCGGTCGGTCGAGACATTGACCTCGACGTTGCGCGTCGTGACCGAGCCAAAGCCGGCCAGATCGGCGGTGACGTCGTAGGTACCGATCGGCAGCGATGCGAAACGGTAGCTGCTGTCTGTCTCCGTGATGACGGTGCGATTGAATCCGGTGGCGTTGTTCGTCGCGGTGATGGTGACGCCCGGAAGTGCGCCACCACTCGCGTCGCTGACATGGCCGGAGAGCGATCCGGCGTTGGTCTGGGCGAAGGCGAGTTGCGGTAGAAGTAGAACGACGAGAGCGACGAGGAGTAGGGAACGAGAACGCACGATGTACCTCCTGTTAGGACCGTTTGTGATTTCCGTGAATATAGCGCAAAGCGATTACCGACGTAACTGCGGGGACAATCTTCCGAGGAGCGTCCGCGCCGCGTCGCGCTGCGGGGCGAACTCGCGGGATGGGGGTAAGCGGGTCAGAAGGTGCTGCAGCTCCGCCGCCGCGGCCCCGGAATCGCCCGCGACCTGCAAGGCGATGGCGCGGTTGAGCTGGGCCTCGTAGAAGTCCGGCCCGATCTGCAGCGCCGCGTCGAAATATGGGATGGCCTCCCGCGCCCGCCCGCCCGCGACCAGGAGCGCTCCCAGTCCGTTCAACGGGTCGGCGTAGCGCGGCGCGAGATCGATCGCTTTCCGGTAGGCCTCCGCCGCTTCGGTATCCCGGGTCATGGCGCGAAGGACGTTGCCGAGGTTGTTATACGCGCGCGCGTTGCGCGGGTCGCCGGAAATGGTGGCCCTGAATTCCCTCTCCGCCGCGGCCAGCTCTCCCGCTTCCGCCAGCGACGCTCCCCGGATGTTGTGGATCTCCGGGCGGCCGGGATCGCGTTTCGCCGCCTCGGCGAGCGCCACGGCGCCTTCCTTTCCATTGCCGCTCTCTTCGAGCGCGACAGCGAGGTTGTACCAGGCGTCGGCATCGTTCGGTGCGAGGGCAACGGCCTGACGGTAGAGCGCGATGGCGCGGGGGACGTCCCCACTCTGCCGGAGCGCGCGAGCGAGGGTCTCGCGGAAGACGTGATTCGATGGATCGTCGCGTACGATTTGCTCGAGGGGGGCGACGGCGTCGCGCGGACGGCTGGCGTTGATCATGGCCGTGGCTTCTTCAAAGGTCCGAAAGAGGGGTAATACTGTCTTGGGATCCCGCTTCGACCCATCGGTTGATCCTGCCGGCGCGACGTATCCGAGGCTGGCCAGCTTCGCGCGCGTTTCCGCATCGACCGTGGTTGGTGATGAAACGACACCCGTGGCGCGAAGCTGATCGAGCCGGCTGCTCAGATCGCGGTAGGCGCGCCGCTCGTTCATCAACGCATTTACGGTCTCTCCCGGATCATGTTGCAGGTCGTAGAGCTCCGGGGAAGGCCCGGCGATTACTTTCGTAGCGGACAGCCGCACTGACGCCAATTCGCTCCACCCGAATGTGGCCGGATAGTTTGTTTCGGCGTAGACGGGGGCCGCCGGGGGCTCGTGCCCGGCACGGAGGTCAGAAGAGAGGTCGCGGCCGTCGGCCGGCTTCGGGAAGGGGACGCCGGCCAGGGCTGCAACCGTCGGCGCGAGATCGATGGTGCTGACAGGCGTGCGAATCACGCGTGGTGTGAGCGAGGGGGCGGCCACGATCATCGGAACATGCAGTGTTGGCTCGTACAGCAGCAGACCGTGTGTCAGCTCGCCGTGCTCGCCGAGCGCTTCACCATGATCCCCGACCACCACGACGATCGTGTTGCCGCGATCGACCGCGGCAAGGAGCCGCGCGACCTGGGCATCGACGTAGGCAACTTCACCATCGTACGTTTGCGGGTAGGGGGGCGGCGGCGCGTAGGGAGCGTGGGCATCGTAGAGATGGACCCAGGCGAAGAAGGGCCGGGCGTCGCTCTGGCGCAGCCAGGCCAGGGCGCGGTCGACGACTTCGCCGCCCCGGCGCTCCGCTTCGAATGTGCCGCTTCTGTCGCCGGCGTCGCGCACGATCTCGTCGTCATATCGGTCGAATCCGCGATCGAGGCCGAAACGATGGTCAAGGATGAACGAGCCGACGAAGGCGCCGGTGCGGTAGCCGGCGCTGGAACAGACCGTGGCCAGGGTGTCGCGGCCGGCGGGGAAAGCACCGACGCCGTTGTTGCGGAGGCCGTGGTGCAGCGGCCAAAGGCCGGATAGCAACGATGCGTGCGCGGGAAGGGTGAGGGGAACGGGGGAATCGGCAGCGTCGAAGCGGATGCCCTCGTTGCCGAGGCGCGAAAGCGCCGGAGTCAGGACGCCGATGCGATCGGCCCGGAACGTGTCGATGGTGATGAACAGAAGATTGACCGGACGGCGCGGCGCTTCACGGCAAGTGGCCGTGAGGAGCGAGAGGAAGAGGATGGTTGCTACCTGACGCGGCATACGGGTCATTCTGCACGAGGACGCTTGGCGATCGAGTGGGGCACCAAGCGTTCGAATCGAAAATCCGAATTATTGAAGGGGGGCCACTTGACGATGTTGCCCACGCTTGCGCTAACCATCTAAAAATACTAACCTCCCGCCGCCCTGGACTTCGAGGAGTCCGGCGGCAGCGTGCGTGCACGCTTTGACGGCATCAGTCCGAAGGTCGCCGTCGCGTCCAGTTCAGCATTCCAATCAGTCACCGGGAGGTACCGCAACCTCAACGTGAAGAATCAGGGGTTCGAACGCAGTCAAACCGCAGTCCAAGAAGGGTTAGGAGAAAGAACGAAATGCATTTACAAAAGTTTCGAGTAGCACTGATGCTCGCATTGGTGCTCATCGTCGCGGTCGGCGCATTTGCGCAGAACGCGGAGACGGGCTCCATCACCGGCACCGTCCAGCAGGGCAGCACCCCGCTGCCCGGCGTAACGGTCGAAGTCAAGTCGGCAAGCATGCAAGGCACGCGCACCGACGTGACGGATTCCAAGGGTAGCTTCCGGTTCTCGCTGCTGAACCCGGGTGACTACACCCTGACCGCCACGTTGTCCGGCTTCAACACCGTCACCGAGAAGGCCATCCACGTCGGTCTGAACAAGACCGTACAGCTGGAAGTGGCGCTCAGCCCGACGGCGTCGGAACAGATCACCGTCACCGGTGCTCCTCCGGTCGTCGACGTCACCTCCAATATCCAGGGTGCCAACGTGACCGCGGAGACGATGCGCTCCCTGCCTCTCGGCCGTAACTTCGTCGCCGCGGCGCAGGTCGCTCCGGGCACCGGCACCGACGCCACGGGTACGACCGTCTACGGTTCGACCGGCGCCGAGAACAACTATGTCATCGACGGACTCAACACAACGGGCGTCGAGCGGGGCCTGCAGGGCAAGCGCCTCAACCTCGACTTCGTCCAGGAAGTGGAAGTCCTGACCGGTGGTCTCCCGGCCGAGTACGGCCGCATGACCGGTGGCACGATCAACGCCATCACCAAGAGCGGTTCGAACGAGTATCACGGCGACGTCTTCGGCTATGACAGCGGTGGCAGCCTGAACTCGAACGTGTCAACCGCTTCGAAGCTGCCTGCCACGTCGACCACCGTCGGATCGATCGACAAGCAGTACGACGCCGGTGGCAACCTCGGCGGCTACCTGATGAAGGATCGCCTTTGGTTCTTCGGATCGTATGACCGCACCAGCGAAACGGACCTCAGCACGCGCATCAATACCGCGCTGGTCGTCCCCGGCTTCACCCTCAACCCGGGCGATACGCAGCCGAGCAAGCTCACTCGTGACCTTTACGCGGGTAAGCTCTCACTGGCACTCACCTCGAGCCAGCTCGTGAATTTGTCGCTCTTCGGCGACCCGTCGACAACGGATGGCGCGCTCTTCGCGCTGGCCGGACCTCCGGTCTCGTTCAACGGAATCAACAAGACCGGCGGCAACGACGAGATCCTCCGCTACTCGGGCGTCTTCGGCTCGAACTGGACCGCCAACGTTTCGTACGGCCTGCATCGTGAGAAGAACAGCTTCGCCGGCCCGGGCGCCTCGCTGGCCCGCGTCAGGGACGAAACGATCGTTCCGTTCGTCGTCAGCGGCGGTTTCGGTTTCATCCAGGACCAGGTCTTCAAGCGCGATGTCGGCAAGGCTGACGTCTCGGCTTTCTTCGGCTCGCATCAGATCAAGTTCGGTGCCGACCAGGAAAAAGTCAAAGCAATCAATAACAACATCTACACCGGCACCGATTTCGTCCGCAAACTCTGCCGCGGAGGCATCCCGGTCGTCGGCGGCGTAAATCAGCCGTGCGCGGCTGCCAACATTTACTACCGCCATCGCGGATACGCCACCAACAAGCCGGCCAGCGCGGCCGACGTTCAGGCGAACGTCTCCACGGATCTCATCTCCAGCCCGAACGATACGAACAGCTCCCTGTACATTCAGGACACGTGGAAGGTCCTTACGAACTTCACGTTGAATCTCGGCGCTCGTGAGGAAACGCAGAAGGTCGGCGCCCGCGACGGCAGCACTGCCATCGACCTCAAGCACAATTTTGCGCCGCGTCTCGGAGCGATTTGGGACGTCGCCAACAACGGCCGCAGCAAGCTGTATGCGAACTATGGCCGCTTCTATGAGTCGATCCCGATGGACATCAACCTCCGCGCCTTCGGCGGAGAGATCGGGCTTCAGACCAATAACCTCGATCCGACACCCGGCCACTTCACGCCGGGAACGGTCGGTCCTGCCTCAAGCGGCGGCGTGGCGGCAATCACGAACGGCCAGGCGTTCTCCGCACTCGGCTCCTCGACCGAGCCGGCCGATCCGAATCTCAAAGGCCAGTATGTCGACGAGTACCTCGTCGGCTACGACTACGAGCTCGCCCCGAGCCTCATGGTCGGCATCAAAGGCACCTACCGCAACCTCGGCCGCGTGATCGAAGACATGCTCGTCATCTCCACCGGCGACTACTTCATCGCCAACCCGGGCAGCGGCATCGGCAAGACCGCCGGCTTCCTTGACAGCGATTCGGCTCCGGCCACCCCTGCCAAGCGCCAGTACAAGGGCGTCGAGCTTCATGCTGAAAAGCGGTTCAGCAACAACTATCAGTTCTTCACCAGCTACGTGTGGTCGAAACTGACCGGTAACTACGACGGTACGTTCCAGACCTCGACCGGCCAGTTGGACCCGAACATCAACTCGGCATATGACTATGCCGACTTCGCGCTCAACAACACCGGTCCTCTCAGCAGCGACCGCACCCATCAGGTGAAGTTCTACGGCAGCTACACGCTTTCGAGCGGAATGGCCAAGGGACTCGACCTCGGTCTTTCGGCTCACTGGGAATCGGGTCTGCCGCTCAGCGCTCAGGGCTACGAGTTCGCGGGATACGCGAACTACGAGTACTACCTGACCCCGCGCGGCTCGCTCGGCCGTGGTCCGTCGGACTACGAGGCTGATTTTCACGCCGGCTTCCCGATCGCGTTCGGCGGCGGTTCGCGTCTGACTCTGGTCGCGGACGTCTTCAACCTCTTCAACCGCCAGTCGGCCACGTCACTCGACAACCGTCTTGATCTTTCAAGTGATTCTGGTTGCAGTGTGTTCACGAAGGCTGGTCTGGTCTGTGGCTTTGACGCGAAGGGTAACCTCCTTCCGAACAGCTCCGGCAACGGCTTCGGAGGCTGGAACAACATCACAGGTACGACGAAGCCCGTCGGATCGTTCGCGAACGCCAGCGCGGCCGCGACGAATCCCGACTTCCTGAAGAAGGGCCTCACCTTCACCGGCGCGCGCAGCATCCGCCTCGGTGCACGCTGGTCGTTCTAAGCAAGCCGGTTTCATCGTTGTATCCTGAGGGCCCCGTTCGCGGGGCCCTCTTTTTTATGCGTCCGAAAATCGTGGTTCCTCTCGTGGCGGCCATCGTGCTGGCCGCGCTCCTTGCGGTGTTCGTCCGGCTCCAACCATCCGGTCAAGCGACGATTTTCCGGCAAGATGGTGCTCTCGCGATCCGGATGCATGCGCTCTACTTTCGGCCGCTCAGGAGTGGGGAGCAATGCCGAACAACGACAGCCGAGGGACGGCTTTTCTTCGATGCAACCCTGACCGGCTCGACGGCGACGGGCGACGAGCTTCCGCTGCGAGTCCGCTTCGCGTATGACCTTCCTGAAACGCTGACCGCGGGCTGGCCCGAGGGCACCTGGTGCACGTCGCTGAACGAGCGGGTGTCGGCGATTGCGCGCCACCGCGAGACGGTCGAAACATGGATAGACGACCGCCGCGCGGCGGGCGACCGCATCGCAGCAGCGATCACAAGCGCGCTCGGTCGAGACGGGATCCGGACAGACTCCGTCTCGGTACGCGCCGATCTCCCGGCCGGTTTCGACCGTCTGCGCACGGCGCCTGACGTCGTTGCGCGCGTGCACAGCGCCAGGCCTGTCATCTTTATCGGCCTCGATGGCGCCGACTGGCAACTACTCGACGACTACATGGCCGACGGCACGATGCCGAACCTGAAACGCCTCGTGGCCACCGGAAGCGGCGGCGTACTGGAGACGGATTATCCGCCGCTCTCGCCTCTGGTCTGGACGACGATGATGACCGGCGTCGGACCGCTCGATCACGGCATCCTCGACTTCACCCGTTTCAATCCATATACGCACGAAAAGGAACCGATCACGAGCGACGAGCGCCGCGTGCCCGCGATCTGGAACATGCTGACCTCGGCGGGGAAACAGAACAGCGTCTTCGGCCTCTGGGCTACCTACGCGGCCGAGCCGGTACATGGCATCAATGTCTCCGACCGCCTCTTCACCTTTCTCTATAGCGACGTGGAGAAACCGGCCGGCGTGGTCTGGCCGCCAACGCGGCAGCGATGGTCAGGGGAGATCGTCGCCGGCGCGGAAAGGACCATCGACGCCGCGCGTATGCGCGAATACCTGCCGTCGCTGACCGATGAGGAATTCGCCGCGCTTGCGAAGAGCGACAACCCTTACGCCGATCCTCCCGCGGCCCTGCGGCGCATCCTGGTGGAGACGGAGATCTACCGCCGGCTGTCCGACTCCTACCTGCAAGAGCGCCGCGATCTTCCCGATCTGACGATCGTCTATCTGCAAGGGACGGATACCATAGGTCACGTCTTTGCGCCGTTCGCCCCGCCGAAACAACCGGCGGTATCGCAGCCGGATTACGATCGCTACAACGCCGTCCCGGCGCGATATTTTCGAGAGATCGACTCCCTGCTCGGACGCTACGCCGCGATCGCGGAGCAACGGAACGCGGTGCTCATGATCGCCTCAGATCACGGCTTTTTCTGGCGCGAAGGACGGCCGACACAGATTTCGAGCACAGCCACGGCCACGGCCGCCAAGTGGCATCGGAAGGAAGGGATCTTCCTTCTTCGGGGTCCCGGAATTGCCGCCGCGCCGGGTCATCCGCTGCATGGCAGCGTGCGCCAGGTTTGTGCAACTCTTCTTGCGCTCACCGGAATGCCGGCGCAGCAGACTGGCGAAAGCCCGCTCGCCGGGGCGCCGCAGCCTGCGATGCCGCCGCTTGATTACGCTGCGCACTTCACAAGAGCCGTATCGCCGCCACCCCCTGCGAGTGGTCGCGGAGCGTCGGAAGAGATTGCCAAGCTGAAAGCGCTCGGCTACATCGGCTCAAATGAGTCGACGCACTCCGCCTCGGCCGCGAGCAACGGCACGAGAACCGCCGGCGCCTTCAACAACGAGGGGCTGATCCTGCGCAACGAACATCGCACCGATGAAGCGCTCGCGGCCTTCGATCATGCCCTCGCCATCGATCCCGGTTATGCCTCACCGATGTGGAACGAAAGCGAGACCCTTTTCGATGCGAACCGCGATCTCGATCGTTCCGACGCTCTCCTGGTGGCCTCGTTGCAGCACGGTCTGGGCGATGCCGTGACGTATATCGTGACGCGCGCACTTGCCTACCAGCGCAACGGCCGTGGGGAGCGCAGTCTGCACCTGCTGGATGCGGCCGTTGGTGCCGCACCGTCCGAACCGGAACTGCGAATGTTCCGCGGGCGTTTCCGGATGGACGCGCATGACTGCCGAGGGGCGCTGACGGATTTCCAGGCCGCGGATCAGCAGAGTCCGAATAACCCCGTCACATTCGCGTCGGAAGCACTCGCGGAGCTGTGCCTTGGCGACGACGCCGGCGCCAGGGCAAGCATGGAGCGTTCGCTGCAGCTCGACCCGAACCAACCGCTGCTCCGTAAGATGCTCGGGAAGTAGCGGACCGCTAGAGGCTCACGTCCTTCACCACGCTGCCGAGGTCGTTGGAGAGCTCGTCGCGCAGCGTGATGACCACGGTGAACTCTCCCTTTTGCAGGCGGACATTCATGGTGTAGCGGAAAGGATCGCCCGTTGGTTTGTCGTGCTGATCTGCAGTCATCGCTACTTCCTGCGTCTGATGATGAAAGCCGACGTTGCGTCCCTTGTCGTCGAAGACCGAGAGGTAGACGTGCACGCGGCCGACGTAACCGGCATCGCGCGGCAGCAGCGTCACCTTATCCATCGGCATATCGGCCTGCACCGGGAGGATGATGGCTCCCTTCTCGCTCGAGCGAGGAGTGCCGAGGCTCAACTTCACCGGCAGCGGACCAAGCACGTGATCGAAGGTCAGACGCGCGTGCAGCGACTCTTCCAGGCGGTCGTCTGATGAGAGATCGTAGTAGCCGACGCGGTTGGCCACGGTCAGCCCGGGCTTGGTTACGTGCACTTTGATCGTGTGATAACGGCGATCGCCGTTGTGAGGCGGGGTGTAACCGAGCGAATAGAAATTTGCGGTCTGCGTGTCGATGCGCTGGATGGATTCGGTGAGGTTCGCCGAGGGGAGATACATGCCGCCGGTGCCCAGGGCGACGGAAAGGGGGATGGAATCGAGGTCCGTCGTGTCGATGGGATCGGCCCCTCCACCATGGAGGTAGACGTTATTCACGTCGATGCCCGAGGAGCGGTTTTCGACGTCGTGCTGAGGAGCCTGCATCGCGCGGGCCTTCGCATTCACCACATGGATCGTGAAATTCGCCGCGTTTGCCTCCCGCACCATGGCGTCGACGATCTTGACACTCTCCATCCGGAGCTGCTCCATCTGGCGGTCGGTCGATTTGTCGTAGGCGGTGAACGTCGTCTTGCTTTCCATCCCGCCGGTGACGAGGATCATGAACTTCTTCCCTTCGTCCGCGCTGTACGACTGCGCCATCGCCGCCACCGCGCGCGCCGTGTACTTCAAGGTCATCAGGTTGCGGAAGGTCTGTTCGCGCGAGCTGAAGCGGATGCTCTCGCCGTAGTCGTAGTCCGTGGCAAAGTCGAGATATTTGCGGGTACGGTCGGAAAGGATCGACCGGTCGATCTCGTGATACGAGGCACGGACCGGCATCTGCTGCACCTGGGCGAACGCGCCATGGAGCAGGCTCTTGTCCGTCGTAAACGGCTGGATCGGAAGGATCGTGTGCGCGATGGCCGCAACCGCCCACTCCCCCTGGAACTCCGGCGACTGAAGGTAATTCTCGATCGTCCTGAGAGCACGGTCGCGCTCCTGCTTCTCGAGGTAGTTGTTGTCGACCAGGATCAGGATTTTTCGCCGGAGCGGAGTGGAAACGGCAGCAGCCTGCTGCGCCGAGGACGGCTTCGTGGTGATGATGCTCTGCGTGGTCTTCTCCACGGTGGAGAAGTTCGATACGTTCATCAGCTTGCCGTCTTCGAAGATCTGGAAGTCATCCCGCGTCAGGTTCATGACCGGTTTGCCACTCCGATCCGTGACCGTGACGTCGACGTTGACGACATTGACGTCGACGTGCGCCGTGAGCGGAGGCAGCGGCCCGAAGTTCTGTCCGAAGATTGACGGGGCGGCAAAGAAGACGAACGACACCACTGCTGTCAGCAACCGGCGCATGAGATCCCCCTGAAGTTCAGTGACGGATTGTACGTCCGTACGTGACGTATGGGGGTGGTGTCCGGTACGAGCTGTTCCGTATGCGTAACAACAGCCGCGGACGCTATAACGGGATGTTGCCGTGCTTTTTCGGCGGGTTCCGGTCGCGCTTGTTGCGGAGCATTGCGAAAGCCGTGATCAGTTTGCGGCGCGTGAAGCGCGGCTCGATGATCTCGTCGACGTAGCCGCGCTCCGCGGCGATGTAGGGGTTGGCGAATTTTTCCTTGTACTCGGCGATCTTCTCGTCGCGGTCCCTGGCGCCTTTGTAAAGAATGTTGACCGCACCCTCGGCTCCCATCACGGCGATCTCCGCGGTCGGATAGGCGAAGTTCATGTCAGCGCGGATGTGCTTCGAGTTCATCACGCAATACGCGCCGCCGTATGCCTTGCGCGTGATCACGGTGATCTTCGGGACGGTCGCTTCAGCAAGCGCGTAGAGCAGCTTTGCGCCGTGGATGATGATGCCGCCGTACTCCTGATCCGTCCCCGGCAGGAATCCCGGAACGTCCTCGAGAACGAGCAGAGGGACGTTGAAGGCGTCGCAGAAACGGACGAAGCGCGCTCCTTTGCGCGAAGCGTTGATGTCCAGCACGCCGGCCAGGAAGGAGGGCTGGTTGGCGACCACGCCGACCGGATGGCCGTTCAGCCGGAGGAAGCCGACGACGAGGTTCCGCGCGAAGTGCTGGTGCACCTCCAGGAAGTGGCCCTCGTCAGCGACGGTGCGGATCAGATCGCGGATTTCGTACGGCTGGTTCGGCGAATCAGGGATGAAGTCGTCGAGCTGCGCGTCGACGCGGTTGACGTCATCGGTAGTGGAGGCGCGCGGAGGCTCCTCCATGTTGTTCGACGGCACGAACGACAGCAACTCACGGATCGTAGCCAGGCAGTCTTCGTCCGATTCCGCCGCGAAGTGGGCAACCCCCGAGATCTGATTGTGCGTGTCGGCGCCGCCGAGCTTCTCCTTGGTCACCTCTTCGTGCGTGACCGTGCGGATTACGTCGGGACCGGTGACGAACATGTAGCTGGTCTTTTTCACCATCAGGATGAAGTCCGTGATGGCGGGCGAGTAGACGGCGCCGCCGGCGCACGGCCCCATGATCGCGGAGATCTGGGGCACCACGCCGGAAGCGAGCGTGTTCCGGAGAAAGATGTCGGAATAGCCGCCGAGAGAAACGACGCCTTCCTGGATGCGCGCGCCGCCCGAGTCGTTGAGGCCGACGATGGGCGCGCCGTTCTTCATGGCCAGGTCCATGATCTTCACGATCTTCGCGGCGTGCGTTTCGGAGAGCGAGCCGCCGAAGACGGTGAAGTCCTGCGCGTACGCATAGACCAGCCGGCCGCCGATCGTGCCATAGCCGGAGATGACGCCGTCGCCGGGGATGCGCTGCTTCTCCATCCCGAAATCGGTCGAGCGATGGACGACGAGCTGGTCGAGCTCCTGGAACGAGCCGGGATCGAACAGAAGTGCGATCCGCTCGCGGGCGGTCTTCTTGCCTTCGGCGTGCTGGCGCGCGATGCGTTCCTCGCCCCCACCCAGCTCGCTCTGGCGTTTCCGTCTCTCCAGCTCTTCGATGTCCTGTTCGATCACAGTGTGAAGTTCCGTTCCGCGGCCACTCGCCTCATGGCATCCGCGACCTCGCCCTCGGACGGCTCACGGCTGCCGATCGATTTCGCCAGCCGGATACGCGCTTCCGATTCGATGGCGTCATAGGCGGCGAAGTTCTCCTCCAGAGTCCTGGTGACGACGTCGATCCCGATCTCGGCGTCACCGAACTCGACGAGGCCGCGGTCTTCCAGCCGGTTGACGATGGACCGCGCCAGAAACTCAATCTGTCGGATGCTAGTAGGCATGCAGCGCCGCGATTCTAAAGCATCATCTCCCTTCCGAACGAACAGGTTACGTAGGGTATCCCCACGAGATGATCAGCGGGAGGACTGCGACCGGACGAGCGCGGCGATGGAAAAGAACATGGTCGACTGACCGCAATGTGGTTACGAATCGGTCACGTTATCCCTAAGGAACAATGTCGCGAATGCATCGTCGAGCCCGGTATACTGACGTCAACTTGGCCTGACGCCAACACCGAAAGGAATGAACGATGAAAAGATTCAGAATAGTTGCGTCCGTATCCGTCGTACTTCTGGTGACCCTGTTCGCAATGCCCGTCAGCTATGCCCTTCCACAGACAGCTGTCTACAACAATTACTATGATGCGGATTGGAATCAGATCGGCGAGAAGGACATTTCCTGCGACGGGTCGCACTATCAGTGGGGTCAGACGCTGTATGCGGCGCATGTGAGCGGTCAATCCATGGCCTGCGCCACCGGAGATTGGAGCTACAGCTGCTCCTACTGGGACTACGGGTGCGATTGTTACCAACCGACCGACCTATTTTACTGCGGCTTCTAGATCGCTGGAGTCGTGCTGCGTGAGTGGTTGGTCGTTCGTCGGTCAAACGGCGGACGACCAACGAGCAACGTCCCCGTTTAACACCGTGGCACTCACGACTGCGCATCGCCCTCACAAGAGAGTGTCCTTCCAATGACATTGCGGATCGTGGTGGTTAGGGCTCTTCAGACGGCTCTCCTGCTCGTATTCGTCGCACTGCTCGGCTCGGCTTGCAAGCAGGGCCATCGATATTCGGAGAGCGCCGCGCATCAGGTCAAAGAGAAACGCCGCATCGCTCCTTACCCATTTCGTGCTGGCGAAGTCGCGCCCAAGCTCCACGTCCTGGACGCGAGCGGCCATCGTTTGATCCTCGATCCCGCAACGTGGCCGCGGGAGTCGTTTTTACTGTTCGCTCTGCCAGGATGTCCCGGCTGCCGTTCAGAGCTCGTGCATGCCGCGCAAGTCGGCAACACGAACTTCACCGTCGTCTCGTTGGTTGCCGGCGCCAGTATTCTCAAGGAGACCGCTCCAGGTGTACCGGTATACTTCCTTGACCACTCAGAAGTGCCACGCATGCGGCAACATATCGACAGAGTCCCACACGTTCTGCGTATCTCCCGTGGAGGGAAAATCGTCGCTGATTGCGATTCGATGGTTAACTGCGGACCGCCCCTGCCGACGTGCGCCACCTGTGCGCTATAGCATCATCTCCGCGCCGAACGAACCGGCTGCATAGGGATACCAGGCCGGCTCGTCCCGCGAGACGGCGGCGATGCGTCCGGCCTCGACCATCGCGGGGAAGATGGCCTCCCCGTCGTCGCAGAGTACGCGAAGCATTGTTCCCTCGGCCGGCCCGAGCAACGCGATGGCCAGCGGCGCGCGTTTGTCGATGCTCCCAAACGGCAGCGCACGGATGTTCATCCAGGCCCGAACCGGCTGGACGGCGTAACCAGGCCGGTACCAGTTCGGCGGCGGATCGGCGGTCACGGCGCGCGTCTCGATCGGTTGCCCTCGGCCGTCCGGGCCCGGGCCGGTCTGTTCCATGGCCAGCTCGCCGATGAGCGACGGCAGGATTGCCGCGGCGACGTTGGGCGCCAGCCGGATGGGCCCGGGCGGTTTTCGTTCGTGTCCGGCTCGGGCGAGGGCCGAGGCGATCATTTCGATGATCGTTCCGTCGAACGAAGCGAGGTCGATCAGGACGCGAAGCGGCGGGTTGATGAGCGCAGCATGGACCCGACGCGATTCCTCGGTCCAGGTGACTCCATTGGTTTCGTGTTGGGCGATGCCGGCAGAGACGATCAGACGTTCGATGACGGAAGGCCGCACAGACAAGAGTGTCTGTGCCACATAAGCCTCGACTGTTGGCAAAGCACCTTCCAGAATCGAAACCTCGGATGTATGTGGCACAGACACTCTTGTCTGTGCCGGTCTGGCCAGAAACACGCCATCCATCTCACTCGCCTCCCCCGCCTCTTCGACGCGAATGGTCACCCCGTTCTCATAGCGGACCACACGCCCCCATTTGCGGTAGAAAGTGTTCATGTGAGCGCATCCGTGATCATCACCGGCGCGTGAGAGGCGACGTAGAGCTCCTGCCCTTCGCGCGAACAGATCACGCCGGGGTAACGAACCGGTTCGCCCACGGCGCCGCCGAGCGCTGCGGCGATCCGGGCTCGTGTGTGCCGAATGGTGAACGGGCCTGCCGTGGAAACGGCCACATTGATCGTCACGATGTCCGTGACCGGATCATAAGCGCCTCCGGCGATGAGCTGGACCTCGATGTGTTGGCCGGGTGGCGCGAATGGCGCTTCCGTCTGCCGGGCCACGAGATGCTTCATCCGTTGCAGCGGCGCGTCACGGAACGTCTCGCGCCGCGTTACGAGCGGCGCGTCGACCGAAAGCCATGACGGCCACGAAACGGGCGTGGCGCCATGTTCGTTCGCGTGACCGACGGCCTCATGAAGCAGCACCGCCGCCGATCCGTTCTGCCAGACGATCGGCAACGAGCGGATCGGCATTGCCGGTTTCGCCTCAACGAGAACGCGCAACAACTCTGAATCGACCTGCGCGTCAGCCGGAGTGGTCACGACCGAAAGGCCACCGATGGCGATGGTCATGGTGGCCTCGACAGACTCGACGCCGTTCTCGCGCGTGGCGCGCACAACCGTCCGTACGCGCGCGTCGTGCAGCGCGGCGATCGCGGACCTGACGGTGTCGATGGCATCGTCACACGCTTGCACGAGACGTTTGTCGCGGGCGTCGGTGGCGTCGATCAGGTGACCGTGCTGCCGTGCCTCGCCGTGCATCAATCGCGACTCCATCAGCGTGCCGCGGAGCCATAACTCGTCGCGCGAGGCAATGGCGAAGGTCGATGAGGCGGTCAATTGAGCTGGTAGTCGACCTTCCTGGACTTCGGGTCGAAGGTCACCACGAGTCTGCGGTTCACGCCGGGCTCGAATTTCTGAGCCGTCAGTTTGCGGTAATCGTTCACCTGGAGCGATGGGATCACCAGCCAGATCTCGAGGTCGGCGTTCTTGGCGGGAAACTCTTTGGTCACGTTCACCGGTTGTGGAACATGTGTGTGGAAGATTCGGCGCTCGTGCCAGAGTTGCTCGTTCGCCACCGTATCCACGCCGACCTTAACGACGATGCTGCCGTCGCTGACAGTGCTGTTGAACACGGTCGTCAGCGAGGCTGGCCTGCTCGGCGTTTGCGGTACCGGCTGAACGGGGCGCGTAGTCGTAACCGGATGCAAAGGAACGGAAGCGGCCGTCTGCGCCTGGCGCGGCTGTGTGCTCGTCCGCGCCGTGCGCGTCGCGGCTTTTTCGGACCTCACACGCTCATCTTCCTGCTGGGCGAGCTTGAGATATTTCGTCGAGTCCTCTGAGTCCGGGTTCAGATCGAAGGATTGCTGGAAGAGCGGGATCGACTCAGCGAATTTCTTCTCGTTGAACAGCACGAGGCCTTCGTCGAGCTTCTGCTTCGCCATTGTTATCCGTTGGCGGCCGTTCTCATCCTGTTGCAGGATCTGCGAAAGTTTCTGCATCATCGCGATCGTGGCGGGAGAGTGCGGCGCCAGTTTCAGGAGTTGTTCATATCGGGCGTATGCGTCCGTGACACGTCCCGCCCTAACGAGACGGCCGGCTTCTTCACGCAGGCTTCGTTCTTTCGCGACCTTAGCCTCGGCGGCCTTATCGACGGCCGGAACCGAGACTTTCTTCGCACTCATCACGATCATCACCACGACCAGCGCGGCCAGGAGCACGCTGGCGATGGCAATGAACAGGATCGGATCGATGCGCTGCTTCCAGATCGGCGGTCCGGCCGGCTTCGGCGGTTTGACCGGCTTCGCAGCAGATGGAGGCACGGCCGGTTGCCGGGTCACCGCGGGGCTGGGATTCGTGTCGAGAGGTTGCGGCGACTCCTGCGTTTTGCCGGGAGCATCGGCCTCCGGGATAGGGATTTCCATCGTCGGCAGCCTGTCGTGGTCTGCGCGCGTCAGGACGGTGGCGTCGGCAAACATCGGATCCGAGGATCGGACCGGCCGCTCCCCGCGAATCACGGCGCGCAGGGCGTTGGCCATGTCTTTGCCGCGTTGGTACCGCTTCGACGGATCTTTCTCAAGACATTGCGAAACGACGAGACCGAAACCTTCCGGGATGGTGGGATTGATCTCGTGCAGTGGCGGAAACGGCTCGTGGACGATCTTGTACGAGATCGACGTCAGCGAATCGCCGCCGAACGGCTTGCGGTGTGTGAGGCATTCGTAGAGGCAGATGCCGAGGGAGAAGATGTCGCTGCGGCCATCGACCGGGGTCCCCTTGATCTGCTCCGGCGCCATGTAGTTTGGCGTGCCGAGAAACTGGCCGGTGGTCGTCAGATTGGCTACGCCCGAGGTGATCTTGGCGATGCCGAAGTCGGTGATCTTGGCGCGGTTGCCCTCGAGAAGAATGATGTTGGCCGGCTTCACATCGCGGTGGACGATTCCCTTTGTGTGCGCGAAGTCGAGTCCTTCGGCAACCTGGGCGATGATGTCGCCGGCCTGCTCGAATGACAGCGGCCGGCCCTGCGCCAGCACCTCTTTGAGGTTCTGCCCCTCGACGTACTCCATGGCGATGAACGACATCGCCGAGGGCTCGTCCAGTCCGATGTCGTGAACGGTGACGATCGACGGATGGTTGAGGATGCCGGCCGCCTGCGCTTCGCGTACGAAGCGCGCCTGGAACTCGCGCGTGTCCTCATCATCGGCATGAGCCGACGGGCGAATGGTCTTCAGTGCCACGAGCCGGCCGATGAGCGGGTCTTTCGCCAGATAGACGATTCCCATCGCTCCCTTGCCGAGCTCGCGAACGATCTCATACCGGCCGAGCTTCACCTGGTTCCGCTCTCCCCCCGCGTCAGCTCCCGATTCGATGGGAGATGCGTGAGCCGTCAATGATACCCCCCTACGTCAGCATGCTGACGTGCCTCTCCTGTTGGTTCGTGGGTTTCCGTTGGGGCGCTTCATTTTAAATTATGATTCACCTCCTTTTTGTGAAATCCCCATGCGAGGACAGCCAACATGAAGGTCTATTCGGGTTCTGAGATCCGGAATGTGGCGGTAGTGGGCCACAACGACACCGGAAAAACGTCGCTGGTTACGCAACTGCTGTTCAACGCCGGCGCCATCACACGGCTCGGCAGGATCGACGATGGGACGACCGTCACCGACTTCGATCAGGACGAGATCGACCGCAAACACTCGATCTCCACGGCCGTGGCATTCGCCGAGTGGCAGAACACGAAAATCAATCTGATCGACACGCCCGGCTTCGGCATCTTCGTGATGGAGACGCGCACGGCGATGCGTGTCGTCGACGCGGCGGCCATCGTCGTCAGCGGCGTCACCGGGGTCGAAGTCTCGACCGAGCGCGTCTGGAAGTTCGCCGAGGAGTTCGAGCTTCCGAGCCTCATCGTCATCAACAAGATGGACCGCGAGCGCGCCTCCTTCGCCCGCACGCTCGAGGCGCTGCAGAAGAAGTTCGGCAAGAACGTCGTCCCCATCCAGCTTCCGATCGGCGAGGAGAAAGACTTCACCGGCGTCATCGATCTCGTGTCGATGACGGCCTGGAAGTACGCCGCCGATGGTTCAGGCAAGTACGAGAAGACCGACATCCCGGCTGACCAGAAGAGCGAAGCCGACGATTGGCGGGCGCAACTGATCGAGAAGGTGGCCGAAGGGGATGACACGCTGATGGAGCGCTTCTTCGATCAGGGCGGCCTCTCTCAGGAGGAGTTGCTCGACGGTCTCAAACGCGAAGTCGGGCACCACCAGATCTTCCCGGTCGTCCTCGATTCGGCCTCCCACAACATCGGCGGGCACGCCATCCTCGATGCCATGGTGGCCCTTCTGCCGCCGGCTGACGAGAGGAAGACCATCGATGGCAAAGACAGGAAAGGGGAGACGATCACGTTCGATCGCCGCGCCGAAGCCTTCCCGTCTGCGCTCGTGTTCAAGACCTTCTCCGATCCTTTTTCCGGCCGTGTCTCGCTGTTCCGCGTCTACTCGGGCACCTTCCAGTCCGACCACACGTACTGGAACACCACCAAGGACCACGAGGAGCGGGTCGGCAAACTGCAGCTCATTCAGGGCAAGCAGCAGGTTCCGGTTCCGGAGCTGAAGGCCGGTGACATCGGCGCGGTGGCGAAGCTGAAAGACGTCCATACCGGCGACACGCTGGCCACGAATCAGCATCCCATCGTGCTCGAGCACATCCACTATCCCGAAGCGGCAATCTCGTTCGCGGTCGAGGCCAAAGCCCGCGGCGACGAAGACAAGCTCGGCGTGGCCATCGGCCGCATCATCGAGGAAGACCCATCGATCAAGTTCGGCCGCGACGAGCAGACCAAAGAGTTCCTCATCTCCGGCCAGGGACAGCTTCACGTCGAGATCGTCGTCTCCAAGCTGAAGAAGAAGTACGGCGTCGACGTGATTCTTCATCCGCCGAAAGTGCCGTACCGCGAGACCATCACCAAGCCGGCTGACGCCCATGGACGCCACAAGAAGCAGTCCGGCGGTCACGGACAGTTTGCCGACTGCAAGATCACCGTCGAGCCGTTGCCGCGCGGTGCCGACTTCGAGTTCGTCGACGAGATCTTCGGCGGCTCGATCCCCCGCCAGTACATCCCGGCTGTCGAGAAAGGGATTCAGGACGCGCGGAAGAAGGGCTACCTGGCCGGTTTCCCGATGGTCGATTTCCGCGTCCGGCTCAAGGATGGGCAGTACCACGACGTCGACTCGTCGGAAATGGCCTTCAAGATCGCCGGATCGCTGGCCTATCAACAGGCCATGGAACAGGCCCGGGCCACGATCCTCGAGCCGATCATGCACGTCGACATCACAGCCCCGGCCGAGTACATCGGCGACATCATGGGCGACCTGAACTCACGCCGCGGGCGTGTCGAAGGGGTCGATGCCGACGGGGATGCGCAGACCGTGAAGGCGCGCGTACCGCTCGCGGAAATGCTCACCTACGGATCGACGCTTCGCTCGATCACCCAGGGCCGCGGAAGCTTCCACATGGAGTCTTCCCACTACGAGGAAGTGCCACGAAGCCTTCAGGAGAAGGTGATCAGCGAGGCCAAGAGGCTGCAGGCGGAGCATCAGGCGGCGCATTAGTTGCGCTTCGCGTTGTCGGTTATCGGTTGCCGGTTGTCTGAGGCTCCCCAGGCAACTTTTCCGATTTCGCGGTTTCCATTGATGACGATTTGTCATCGTCCGATTCGAAATCGGCATCTTTTGAGCCGATTTGTCACCGTTCGATTCGAAATCGGCATCTTTTAAGACGACGTCGTCATCGCCCGAAGCGAAATCGGCATCTTTTGAGCCGATTTGTCATCGTTCGATTCGAAATCGGCATCTTTTGAGACGACGTCGTCATCGCCCGATGCGACATGCTCGACGATGCCAGACCCGCAGCGATGGCCGACACTAACTGACAACCGATAACCGATAACCCGTCGCAAACCGCCTACCTCGTCCGCACCAGGATCCCCAGCTCGCGGATCTGATACGCCAGCGCCTGGCGGGACATGTTCAGCGAGGCGGCGGCACGGTTCTGGTTGCCGTTGGCCTGCACGAGCGATTTCTCGATCAGTTCGCGGCGGAAGCGTGTCACCGCGTCCTGGTACGAACCGGCGCCGGAGCGGACGGTCGCACTGCGCATCCGCTCGGGCAGGTGATCGACGTCGATGGCCGCCGCTTCGCCGGCCAGCGCATGCGCGGCGCGAATCGTGTTCTGCAGCTCGCGGACGTTGCCGGGCCAGCGGTAGGAGAGGAACACCGACTCGGCATCCGCGGTGAGTCTCGATGGTCCGCCGCGGCTCTTCTCCCGCTCCTTTGCCAGGAAGTGCGCGGCCAGCATCGGAACATCGGTTGCCCGGTCGCGCAGCGGCGGTAGTGCGATCTCGATTCCTCCGATGCGGTAGTAGAGGTCCTCACGGAAGTGCCCCTCTTCGACCGCCGACTCCAGCTTGCGGTTCGTCGCGCTGACGATGCGGACGTCGGCAGAGCGGTTGACCGTATCGCCGACGCGGCGGAACTCCCCTTCCTGCAGAAAGCGAAGGAGCTTGGCCTGCGCGGTGAGCGGCATCTCCCCGATCTCGTCGAGAAAGAGGGTTCCGCCGTCGCTGGTCTCGATCAGACCGGCGCGATCGCGGTCGGCGCCGGTGAAGGCGCCGCGCACGTGGCCGAACAGCTCGCTCTCGATCAGGTTTTCAGGCAGGGCCGCGCAGTTGACCGGGGTGAAGGTCTTGCCGCGCCGCGGCGAGTGCCGGTGCACGGCGCGGGCGACCAGTTCCTTGCCGGTGCCGGACTCGCCGAGGATGCAGACCGGCACGTCGCGCCGCGCCACGCGCGTGATCAGGGTAACGATCTCCCGCATTGCCGGCGAGTCGCCGATCATCCCGTCGATCGACTCGCTCTTCGCGGCGGTCACGCTCTCGTTCTGCTCGATGACGCGGCGCATCCGGTGATGCTCGGCCCGCGTCCGGAAGAGCGCCGCCAGCGCGTCGCGCGATTCCGGGGCCCAGCAGTTGATCCCTTCGACGAAGAGCAACTCGCGGTCGCTGCAGACGATCCAGTCGGTCCCGATGCCGGCGGCGATGACGTCGAGCTCCGCGGCGGAGAGGGAAGGGAGCGACCCGATCTCCAGCCACTGCCCCAGGCGGTTGCGTGTGGCGAAGCGCCAGGAGGTGGGGACGAAATCGCGCGCGCTGAACGGGAACTCGCGGATCGCCGCATCGCGCAGGAATCGCAGCTCCGCCGCCGAGGCACTGGTCTCGCCCCGCGGCAGATCGATCTTCATCTCCGCGGCAAGCGATCGGGCAACATCGCTGAGACCGCGCCCGAGCGCGTCGCGAAAACGCTTCAGCTTCCCCGAGCCGGTGGTGGCCTCGCCGGAATCGGCGATTCCCCCATCGCGGCGGATGCGCATGGCGTCGTACCGTTTTCGCAGCTCGATGTTGCCCGAGTTGCCGGTCGCGCGCGGCGGAGTGTCGCGCCCTTCCATCCAATCGATCTCGTCGAGGATCAGCGCCGCCGCTTCGCGCAGTTGCGGCGCGACGTCGGCATCCACGATCGCCTGCGCCGCGCGCACGGCCTCGACGAAGCGGCCACGCGAGAAGTCGAGGTGCGCGGAGAGAAGGTCGAGCTCTCGGAGACGCCTCTCATCGCCGGTGCCTCGGAAAAAATGCCGCAGGCGCTGAAGCTGCTGCGCCGCATGAGCCCACTGTCCGTCGTCGGCGGCGAGATAGGTGAGGATGAAGAGGATGCCTCCGGCCGCACGGTCGCCCTGCGTTTCCTCGACCAGTGCCAGCGTACGCAGCGCCTCATCGCGTGCTTCCGGCCAGGAGCCGGCGGTGAAGAGGATGTAGATCCGGTCGAGCGCCGCATCGATCCGCTCGGCCAGGCAACGGGCGCGGCCGAGCGAATCGGCCGCGTGGCGAGCGGCGGCATCGAGATCGCCGCGCGAAAGCGCGAGGTAAGTGGCCAGCCGTGCCGCGAGGTAATGATCGGGAGGCGGGGCGTCGTTACCGGATGCGCCGGTTTCGTAGGCGAGCAATGCGCGTTGATAGGCAAGCTGCGCATGGTCTTCGTCAGTCGAGGGCACGCAGGCGTCCAGCGCGGCGCGCATGGCGTCATACCTCGACTCGAGATAGAAAAGATCAGCACGCAGCAGCTCTGCTTCGAACGGACGGGCGGCCATCCGATCGAGCCGGGCCAGCGCCGGGCCGTAGTCACCCATCCGCCGCTCGATGCGGGCCTCGATCAAGGCGCGCGCGTCGCCGGTCACGATCTGCGCGGCGCCGCGTGCGTCGCGATAGCGCCCGCCCTCGATCAACGCGCGGGCGAGCAACTCGGCCAGCGTTGGCGTCAAGGCGTGACGCGGCAGGTCTCGCAATACCGGTAACGCCTCGGATGGCGAAGTTCGTTCGAGCATGTCCGCAGCGCCTCGTGGATCGCCGGCGTCGATCAGCAGCGAAGCGGCCGCGGCGAGGTCTCCTGTCGTCTCCGTCAGCACCTCCGCGGCCACTCTGCAGAGCGTCGGCTGTGAGCTGGCCGGAATCAGACGCCTGGCGGCGTCGCGCACGGCTTCCGAGGCGAAGACGAAATGGTTGTCATCGATCGTGGTGATCCCTTCGACGACGAGATCCTCCACTCCTTCGCCGAACATAAGCTGCCGGAAAAACGCCGAGGCAACGTCGATGCGAACGCGCGTGCCGAGGAGTGCGATGGCTGCGATGTAGGAACGGAGCGGCTCGCGCAGTGAAGCGAGTACCGGTCCGTGATCGACGGTGGGAAGTGCTCCGGTATCGAGAAAATGTGGAAAGGCCTCCGACTCGATGAAGGCCTCGAGCCAGGCCCTGTTCTCGATCCGCGCCTCCACCTCCCGCCGGGCGCTGAGGAAGGGAGCCACGACGAAGTAGCGCGACGCCGGCAGATCGACGTCACCGCGGTCGGCCGCGATCAAGACCCCGGCGCCGGCCGCTTCGAGCATCTCGATGACGCGTGCCGAGGCCGGGTCGAACCGGTCGCGATCGATCATGGGAAAGATCAGCCGCTGCCGCGACGCGGCCTCGACCACGCGTTCCACAATCTCGCTCTCGCCGCGTTTGTGGAGCGGCCCCGCGATCGCGGCCAGCGCGCCGATCGCGGAGTAGCGCTGAAGCGGCGAGGCATCCCTCCCCACTTCCAGCACCTGCTCGCCTCCCAGCGAGGCCGCGGCGCGGATGACATCGCTCGCGCCGTTCCCTCGGAAACTCCGCGTCTTACCGCGCAGCACTTCGTTGAGTGCCTCCGGACCGGGTGAGGCGATCTCACCCCAGGCGGCGGCGCGCATCCAGCGGAGGTCGGCCGCGGCGTCGCCACGAAGCCGGGCTTGGATCTCCAGGTAGACCGATTCCGCCCGCCCCCACGGCTGGCGCAGCGACTCGACCGCCGGCGCGCCGACCGATTCGGCGAACTGCTGGATGACGGTCAGCGTCGGCGGCGTATCGTCCGCCGGCCGTGCGCCGATGCGCACGAGGCGGCAGTCGTTCCCCCGTTTCCGGACCACGGCCCACTCCGCGGGATCATGCCCGGCATCGGAAAAGCCTGCGAAGTGCAGCAACGCCTGGTGCGCCGCGAACTGTCCGACCAGCGAAAGCCGATCCCTGGCCCCCAGCTCTCCGGCGTCGCCAAGCGGGACCGCTTCCAGAGAAATCGATGATGCAACGCCATCGACCCACGGCAGCGTCGAATGACGCAGCGTGGCGACGATGGCGCGGTCCCACCCGAACGCACCGAGGTCGATCTCGATCGCAGGCCTTACACGACGGGCAGAGCCGCGCATGGACATGTAATTAGGTGAGGATCGGCGGGGGAATTTCCCTACCCATGACGATCAGGATTGGGCTAAACAGCGTCTGGAAAGGCCAAGCACGGCCTCTGGAAGGCCAAGCATCGGTGCGCACGTGCGTACCCCCCGTGCATCATTGGCCTCGTGGAGGCAAATCATTGCCTCGTGGAGGCAAATCACTGCCTTGTGGAGGCAAATCATTGCCTCGTGGAGGCAAATCACTGCCTCGTGGAGGCAAATCACTGCCTCGTGGAGGCAAATCATTGCCTCGTGGAGGCAAATCACTGCCTTGTGGAGGCAAATCATTGCCTTGTGGAGGCAAATCACTGCCTCGTGGAGGCGAATCATTGCCTCGTGGAGGCAAATCATTGCCTCCTGGAGTCAAATCAAGGCTCCCAGGGGGCTCCATCACCGAGGTAGATCGTCACGACCTGTCGGCACGATAGCGAAACGGAGCGCTGGCGTCTCGCCCCCGACCCGGCAAGACTCCAGATACTCGCTTGTAACCCGGCGGCGAGACGCACGCCAGGCAAGCCGGCGAGACGCCAGCGCTCCATTCCTGATTTGACGCCGACGGCATGCGCCCAGCATTCGTATATTTCGCATGCCCCTGCTGCTAACGCTCTCTCTCCTTTTCGCCGGCCGCGCCCGCGCCGTGCTCCCTCCAAGCAACATCCCCACTCCTCCCTCGGTCATGTGGATTGCTGCCCATCCCGACGACGAATCGATCGCGGCGCCGCTGCTGGGGAAATGGTGCCGCCAGGAGCACGTCAGGTGCGCGTTCCTCATCCTTACGAGAGGCGAAGGGGGTACCTGCCTGCGCCCGGACGGATGTCATCCCGATATCGCCTCCGTTCGCAGCGCGGAAGCCGGCTCGGCATCGCAGTACTTCGGCGCGACATTGATTCTTCTCACCTACCCGAATACGGCCGGTGTCGATAAGCCCGACTGGCGATCAGCATCGGGCGACCGCCCGGACGTCGTCACCGCGATTGCCCACTACATCGAAGCGTTTCATCCCAGTCTGGTGCTGACCTTCGACCCACGTCACGGCACGACCTGCCATCCCGACCACATGGAGACAGGCGCCATCGTTCTCGACGCGGTGAAGCTGCTGTCGTACGAACCGGATCTCTACCTTCTCGAGACCCGCGTCACCTTCGCCTTCGATCCGCTGGTGATCCACTTCGCGCCGGCTGTCGCGGGCCTCCAGCGGTTCGACGGCAATGAGCTCCTGACGTCAACGCAGACATCGGCATGGTCGGAAATCACGCAGGACATGGCCCGCCATCCCAGCCAGTTCGACGGAACGTGGCTGGCTGCAATCGACAATGTGCCGACGGGCGACCGCGCGGTCTATATCGCGCCGGCGAACGCGATTCTGGCGGTGCAGGTTCAGGGGTGTCAGTAATGGAACACCGTTACCTCGGCGTGCCTGCCACCGCAAGCCGGGGACGATGTGGCACAGACACTCTTGTCTGTGCTCTGGCCGGAGCCGCCTGCCGTTGAGGGCTTGCGGTTTCAGTTGTCGCGAGACCCGGCACAGACAAGAGTGTCTGTGCCGTCTGTGCCACATCTGTCTTCTGATTGGCTCAGCAGGAAGCTACGGCGGCAACCCCACTTTCCGGATCAATGCGATGAAACGCGGATCGTTGCGCAGAGACTCGAGCGATGGATCGACCTTCAGCCAGACCGCGGATTCGGAGCGGTCGTTGTAGACCTTCTCGAGATTCTTCATCGCCTCATCGTTATTTCCGAAGGCCGCGTAAATGCGGGCCAGGAAGAGGGGGAGTGTGTATGTGTCGGCCGTGCGCGCGCGCAACTCGTCCATGGCGCGCAATGCCTCGTCGCGGTTGCCGGCGCGCGCGTTGATCATTCCCCAGGTCGTGATGAGCAGTTGCTTGTGCCCACCAAGCTGAAGGGCGTGCTGCATCAACTCCAACGCCCGGGGCAGGTTGTTCTTGCGGAATTCGATCTGTGCCTCGAGGTAATAGACGTAAGGGAAGCTCGGATCGAGGTCGAGCGTATGTTTGGCCTGCTCGATGGCATCTTCATCGCGGCCGGCGTAATAGAGCGTCCGGCCGACGTCCCAACTGGCGGTGATGGAGAGCGGATCGAGCTGCTCGGCACGGCGCTTTTCCACCAGGGCCTCGTCGAAGCGGCCCATCGCCGCCAGAAAGTCGCCATACGATTGATGCGCATCGGCATCGTTTGTATTGAGGGCAATGGCACGGCGGAATTCTTTCTCGCCTTTGGCGAAATCCCAGTCATACCAGACCAGGGCCAGGGCCATGCTCGTGTGGGCCTGGGCCAGCGAGTCATCGAGAGCCAGCGCGCGCTCGGCCGCCTCGCGGACGCGCGGCATGGCCTCGCGCGGCGGCATGAAGAGATTCGAAAGGTAGAAATAAGCCGACGCCAGACCGGCGTACGCCAGGGCATAGGTGGGATCGCGCTCGATCGACTGATTGAAATACCCGATTCCCTTACGGATCCCTTCTTCGTCATTGAACCTCGTCGAGAAATAGCGGCCTTTCAGGTAGAGCTGGAACGCTTCGTTGTTCTCCGGGCGCCGCCTGCCCAGCAGCTTGCGCTCTTCGCCCGTCAGATGCGGCTGCAGTTGTGACGAGATCTCCTCGGAGAGGTCCTTCTGCAATTCCACGACGTCGGAAAGATTGCGGTCGTACTGCTGTCCCCACACCTGCGTACCGCGTTTCACATCCGTCAGCGTCGCCCGGACGACAATGGTGTTGCCGCGCTGGACCAGCCGCCCGGTCACAACGCCGCGGACGTGCAGTTCCCGTCCGACGGCGAGCGGATCGATGTTCTTGCCCTTGTATCGGAACACCGTGCTGTGCGTGACCACTTGCAGCTCCGGCAGTTCCGACAGCGAGTCCGTGATGCTGTCGGTCAATCCATCGCTGAGGTATTCGCTGTTCGGATCCCCCGAGGCGTTGACGAATGGCAGCACGGCCACGCTGTCGATCCGGTCGGCGAAAATGCTCCCTTTGATGATCGTGTACGCCGCCGCTGCCAGCAACGCCACGACCACGACGGAGATCAGCGCCACGATGCGTGTGTCACGGAATGCACGGCGCATGGCATGGCCGCGCGCGCCGATTGGAAACGTCATCTGCACTGTCGGCTGTTGTTCGAAGCCCGGCGCGGAGAAGTGTCGATGCATCTCCGGAGAAGAGAGCTTGCTCTCGAACTCCAGCTCCCGGCGCAGGGTGTTCAGATCGCCGAGGAGTTGCCGCGCGGAGGGGTAGCGGTTGCCGCGATCCTTCTCCAGCAGTTTCAGAATGATCTGATCGAGCTCCGGCGGAACGCCGCTGACGTAGTGCGATGGCGGCTTCGGCACCTCATTGACGATGGCGAAGGCGATATCGATGAAGTTGTCGCCCCGCACCGGCGGCTGTCCGGTGACCATTTCGTACATCACGGCGCCCAGCGCGTAGAGGTCGGAGCGCGCGTCCGGCTGCTGCGCGCGCGCCTGCTCAGGGGAGATGTAGAGCAGCGTCCCCATGACCGCACCGGTGGAGCTGTCTTTGAGCGCCGACTCCGGCTCGGCCAGCTTGGCCAGGCCGAAGTCGAGAACTTTCACCAGGCCGTCGGGCCGGAGCATGATGTTCTCAGGCTTGATGTCGCGGTGAATGATGCCGGCGTCGTGTGCCGCGGCCAGCGCCCCGGCGATGCCGATAGCCACGTCGAGCACCTCGCCAAGGTTCAGCCGCCGTGTGGCCATCCGTTCGCGGAGGTTTTCACCCTCGATGTACTCCGTGGCGATGTAGTGGACAGCCTGATCCTCGCCGATCTCGTAGATGGTGAGGATGTTGGGGTGATTGAGCGCCGAAGCCGCGCGCGCCTCGCGTTGGAACCGCAGGACGCGCTCTTCGTCCCGCGTGAAACGCACCGGCAGCAGTTTGAGCGCTACCTTGCGGTTGAGGGTCATGTCCTCGGCGAGATAAACCTCGCCCATTCCGCCGGCGCCGATGAGCCGCCCTACGCGATAGCGCGAAATGGTTTGAGGGTTCATGGGCTTGGCTTGGAGGATAGCATTCGAGGGAGCCGGGTCGGTGCGCGGGAGGCGTTGTAGTCGGTTATCGGTTATCGGTTGTCAGAGAAAGAGAATCAATCACCGGGCTCCACGACCGCCGACAACCGACAACCGATAACCGACAACCGATAACCCCCGGATAGAATCCTTCTCAATGACCACCAACGACATCGATCTGGCAACACAAGCGGCCCGTCTCGGCGCGGTAATCCTGCTGCACCACTGGGAACGGCTGGGAAAGGACGATGCGGATCTGAAGTCGCGCAATGACTGGGTCTCGCGCGCGGACCGGGAGAGCGAGGCTGCCATCGTCACGTTCATTCGTGATCACTGTCCCGAAGACGCCATCCTCGGCGAAGAAGGCGGCATCAGCGCCGAGGGGACCAGCGGGCGGACTTGGATCATCGATCCGCTCGACGGCACATCGAACTATCTGCAGCACTTTCCGATGTGGTCGATATCGATCGCAGTGAAGACTGACGACGAGATCACGGCCGGTGTGGTTCACGAACCGCTGCGCGATCTCTTCTTTACAGCCGAGCGTGGCGCCGGTGCCTTTCGCAATGGGCAGCGGATATACGTCTCGAATCAGGAGACGCTTGAGAGCTCATTCCTCGCCACCGGCTTTCCGTTTCGCGCGCAGCAATTTGTCGCCGTCTACTGCGCGATCTTCCAGGAAGTCATCAGTGTCGCCAAAGGAGTTCGCCGTGCCGGGTCGGCGGCGCTCGATCTCGCCTACACCGCCGCCGGTATCTTCGACGGCTTCTTCGAGCTGCACCTCTCGCCGTGGGACATCGCCGCGGGATCGCTCCTCGTCACCGAGGCCGGCGGCGTTTTCAGCGACTTCTCCGGCGGCGATCGCTGGCTGGAGCGCGGCAATGTCGTCGGCGCGCCGGCGGGCGTTCATCGCGACCTTCTCAAAGTGCTCGCCGGCCATGTCTCCGAGGACCAGCTCGACCGCCGCGCATCGAACCGCGCCCTTCCCTCGCAATGAAGCTTCCCCGTTCCTTCTATCGACAGGACACGGTCACCGTAGCGCGTTCCCTGCTTGGCTGCGTGCTCTGGCGCCGGCTCGGCCGCGAGCTTCTGGCCGCGCGTCTGGTGGAAGTCGAGGCCTACCTCGGCGCGAACGATTCCGCCAGTCACGCCCGGCGTGGCCTGCGCAGCGCACGCAACGAATCGATGTACCTCGAAGGGGGCCACGCCTACGTCTACTTCACCTACGGCATGCACTGGTGCGTGAATGTCGTCACGCAGGAAGCGGACATCGCCGAGGCCGTGCTGATGCGGGCAGCGGAACCACTGCGCGGCATCGAGACGATGCGCGAACGGCGGCCGAAGGCAAAACGGGACCGCGACCTGACGACCGGCCCGGGCAAGCTCTGCTCCGCAATGGCCATCGACAAATCGCTCGACGGTGAACCGTTCGATGGGAAAACACTCTGGCTCGCTCCACGCGACCTCGAGGTCAGCGACGATGACATCGCCGTCAGTCATCGCATCGGAGTCGAAAACTCCGGCGAAGCAGCGGCATGGCCCTTGCGGTTTTACCTTCGCGACAATCCGTACGTCAGCCGCTGAACGGCTGCCATTGCACTTTGAGCGCTGACGGAATTATTCTGTTCCACTCAACTCACGTTTGCCGCGCGAACAAAAAGGAGACCTGTATGCGTCGTCTGTCCTTCGTGCTCCTTCTCCTCTTCGTCCTCTTAGTTGCCCTTCCCCTTTTCGCACAATCCCAAGCCACGAGCGGCGTCATCGAGGGGACCGTCGTCGATGCCAGCGGTGCTGCTATTCCTGGCGTTACCGTGACGATCAGGAACACGGCCACCGGCTACGAGGTCGTGGTGGTCACCGATGCGGCCGGGCATTTCCGGGCAGTGCTTCTGCCGGTCGGCCCCTATCAGGTCACGGCCGTGCTCCAAGGCTTCGCTACGGTAGTGGAAAAAGGCCTCGACCTTGGCGTCGGTCAGACGTTGTCGGCCTCGATCGCCTTGAAACAGGCGACCACAAAAGAGGAGATCGTCGTCACCGCGGCGGCGCCGCTGATCGAGACGGCGCGCACCGAGGGATCCACCCGCATCGACGAAAAGGCCGTTGAAGGGCTGCCGAACAACGGCCGCAACTTCCTCGAGTTCACCAAGATGACCCCCGGCGTCACGATCGTGCAGGGTCCCGACGGCGACGAGTTGTCGATCAACGGTCAGAAGGGTATTTCGAACAACGTCTCCGTCGATGGCGCGGACTTCAACAATCCCTTCTTCGGCGAGCAGCGCGGTGGGCAGAGGCCGCCCTTCACCTTCAACCTCGACGCGGTGAAGGAGATGGTCGTCATCGCCGACGCCAATGCCGAGTTCGGACGCTCGATGTCCGGCTTCGTCAACGTCATCACGAAATCGGGGACGAACGATCTGGACGGCACGGCGCATTTCACGTTCAAGAACGATTCGTTGAGCAGCCAGCCGAAGAATCCTGACGGCACGACCTCGCCGAAGTTCCCCTCGACGCAGTCGCAGGCCGGTTTCACCTTCGGCGGCCCGCTGCAGCGCGATCGGTTGTTCTACTTCGGCGCGTTCGATTATCAGAAAGCCAAGACCACGAAACAGACCGATCCGAACCGGATCGAGCAGCGCGTCGTCGACGCGCTCGCCGCACTGGGCAGCCCGAACGAGAACGGATCCATCGAACATACGAATGACGCCCGCGTCCTCCTGCTCAAACTCGATTACAACGCCTCGGCGAAAAACCTGGCCAACCTTCGCTACAACTACACATGGTCGCAGCAGGTCAACGGCACGTTCGACGTCGACTCGTGGGGACGAAGCGCGAACGCCATCGAGAAAGACTCGTCGAACGCCCTCGTCGGCGGCCTGACCTCGACGCTGCAGTCGTCGCTGCTCAACGAGTTCCGCTTCCAGGTGGCCAAGGAGGACCGGCCGCGTCCCTACAACGGGCCGAATATCACCGGACAGAGCCGGCCGCTGCCCGACACGGCGTTCGACTTCGCGAAGAGCTACCGGTTCGGCGAGCCGTTCTTCATCCCGGTCACGTATTACGACACGCGCGTGCAGTTCAACGACAACGTCAGCTTCCTGCGCGGCGCGCACGACATCAAGGCCGGTCTGGAGTTCAACCGCGTGAACTCGGTTCAGACGTTCCTCGGATTCGCCAACGGCCGCTACATCTTCAGCTCGACGGACGGCTTCCTCAATTACCTGAAGAATCCGAAGTACGTCGAGTGCTCCGACGGCACATCGTCGCAGACCGGCGTCTGTGCCGGCACGGCCTCGATCACAGGCCCGGTTCTCCTCTATCTGCAGCAGGCAGGCGTCGGCAACATCAGCGTGGAGCAGGCCGGCACGCAGAGCATCCCGCAGACCGAGCCGGCGGTCTTCTTGCAGGACGCGTGGCAGGCCACGCCGCACCTCAACCTCCAGTACGGGCTGCGTTGGGAGGCGGAGATGGAGCCCGATCCCATCACGCCGGCCGATCAGGTCTTTTTCGCCGGCTTCATCGGCAAGACGTCGAAGGGACAGGAGTTCCCCTCCAACGGCAAAATCCCCAGTGACAACAAGATGTTGCAACCGCGCTTCGGCCTGGCGTGGGATCCCCATGGCGATGGGAAGGAGGTGCTGCGCGCGAACGCCGGCATCTACTACGGCCGTGTCCCGGGACTGACGCTGGCGTCGGCACGCTCCACCAACGGTTCCCGCGGACAGTCGATCTTCCGCGACAGCGCACTGACCTCGATCCTCGGGCCCGTGCCCGCCTATCCGAACATCATCCCGCAGTCGCAGATCGGGTCGCCGTTCGATCCCGATGTCTTCGTCTTCGATAAGCACTTCCAGAACCCGCGGACGAAATCGGCCAGCGTGTCGTGGGATCAGGAAGTGATCAAGGACTACGGATTCCTGGTGAAGTACAACTACGCAAGAGGTGACCACATCACCCGTTTCACGAATCGCAACGATCCGCTCCTCGGCTCGCCGTGGTCGACCGGCCTCGGCAGCGACGGCTCGAACGGTGTCGGCGTTCTGACGACGATCGAGTCGACCGCCAAGAGCCTTTACCAGGGCGTCACGCTCGGTATCAACAAGCGGCCGTCGAGCAACCTGGCGTTCGAGGTGAACTACACCTATTCGAAGGACAAGTCGGACGACGACAACGAGCGCGATCCCTTCTCCTTCCGCTACGCCGAGATCACCAACCTGGCTGCCGAATACGGCTACTCCGACCGCGATCAGCGGCACCGCCTGAACAGTTGGCTCCTGTGGAACGCGCCGTTGGGCGTCGACCTGAATGTGCGCTATTCGTATCGCTCGGCGCAACCGCAGTCGCTGTCGTGTGTCGTGAGCGTTGCCTTCTGCGGCAAGGACTCCTTCGGCAATTCGCGATTCATGGCAATCGCGCAGACGCCGCAGGACCGCATCAATCCCGACGGCTCAGTGACGCAACGCAACCTCGGGCGCAAAGACAATCAGTTCTCCTCGCTCGATTTCCGCCTCACCAAAGCCTTCCCCTACGGCAAATACAAAGTGGAACCGGCGATCGACGTCTTCAATCTGCTCAACAGCAACAACTTTCACCGCCCCGAGGTGACCAACCTCATCTTCAACTTCGACGGCACCGTGCAGAGCGGCGTCGGCGAACCGCGCCAGATGCAGTTGGGGGTGCGGGTGATCTGGTAGTTAGACACGCCACGGCGATACTCGGTGCTGGTAACAAGAACGACTGAGGTTCAGTCAGACGGAGAAACCCATGAAACGCAATCGACTTCTACTTGGAACATCATTTCTTTTCCTTGCGCTGGCGATCGCCACTGTCGTCCTGTTGCATGCAAGGATTGCGATAGCTCAGCAACCCGCTAATCCGTGGACACTCCATCAGGAATGGCGGTCACCTATCCCTAAGAATTGGGGTAAAGTGGTCGGATACGGTATCTATCCTGCGGGCGGCGCCGCGCTGGTCTTAGAGGCAGATGACGGTTCGGTTCGCATTCTTAGGATTTCTGATGGGCCTCCCCAGGTGATTTGTTTCCCTAGGTAATTGTCCTCTGCGTAATTAGTGGACAATCAGCGGATGCCCCGCCCACCGCTCCTTGCCCCGGCTGGCTCGCGCATCGCCGACGTCTGCGAGCGCTGGTTTCCTGACGCCTTCGTGTTCGCTCTCGCGGCAATCGTGCTCGTCTTCCGCGGCGGATGGGCGGCAGGAGTGAAGTCATTTTTGTGTTGCGGCAACCTCCGCGTCTGCAAATCGATCTCACAACCGAACCCCGCGCAAAGCGCGGGGCTGGATTGTTGAGCGCGTCCCAGCGAGGAGCTCTACTTCAAGAACTCCATCAGATAGTCCGTCGCTTCCTTTGACCCCATCACCGACAGCTTCTCAATGATCCGGCGCTTCGTCTCGGGATCCTTCTCGGCGCGTGCCAGGCTGATCAGCGTGTGGGCGTTGCCTTGAATGAAGAGGGCTTCGATGACGCCTTTGCGGACCTCGGGGCGCGGGTCATCGTGGTAGAGCGAGAGGAGCAATTCGCCGGTGCGGCCGCCGCCGAGGAGGCCGAGGTTGCGGATGGCGGTCACCTTCAGATCGAGGACCTTCTCGTTGCGCGCGATCTCGGCCAGCTTCTCGGAATTGCCGCCGATGAACATCGCCTGCAGGATCTTCTTTCGGATCTCGACCGAGGGCTCGGCGTTGTACAGCTCGGCCAGTTCGTTGCGGCCGCCAACCACTCCCAGTTGCAGAACCGCATCGGCGCGCAATTCCGGATTCGATTCGCCCTTGGCGAGTGCCAGAAGGCGGGTTCGGTCGCCGGCGATCATGTACGACTTCAGAATCGACTTCTTCACGGAGACGTCGTTCGTCGAGTTGTAGATGTCCGTCAGCACACCGCGGCTGCGCTCGCCGCCGAGGATGCCGAGGGTGCGAACGGCCCGATCGCGGAGATCGGGAGGACCGTTCTTCGCCGTACGCACGACGATATCGAATGCTTTTGGCGAACCTGATTGACTGAGGACGAAGAGAGCGCGCTCCTTCAGCTTCACCGGCTGATTGCCGTTCAGGATTCCTTCGAGGATGGGGATGGCGCGGTCGGGGTCGCTCATCATCAGGCCGTTGATGGCCATCAGCTTCACGTCTTCATCGCCGACGTGTTCCGGCTCGATCACCTGGCCGGCCGACTGGCGGATCTCGACTTCGAGCGTCTTGCCGTCCGAGACCCACTTCGATTTCGGATACGCCTTCTCGAGCTGGAGCAGGGTGGAGAGGGCATCCGACCGTGCGCCCATCTTCCCCTGGGCGTACGCCAGCCAGTAGAGCGCTGCGTCGGCGTGGGACATCTGCATCTCCGTGACCTTCTTGAAGAGCGATGCAGCCCGCCGCCAGTCGTGATCGTCGAGGGAATCCGTGGCGCGGTCGTAGATCTCTTCCTCTTTATCCGCTTTCCCTACGGCGCGGTCGTCGTCATCGTCAGTCTGCACGACGATTGTGGCGCTCGAATCAGGCTTCCAGTTGGCGCGTACGGCTGGCGCAAGCGCGACCAGCGCGACGGCGAGCGTGAGTATCAGTTTCGATTTCATAGTGAGTCCATTCCTTTCCGCGGGGGTGTGGCAGGGGCTTCGTGGCCGCCCACCTGTGCGCTGACGACGCGCACCTTGAACAGGAGTCCCTTAGAGTCGATCCGCTTCTGCAGAGCGGCCACTTCGTCGGGCGAGAGAGTCGAGCCGGCATGCGACAGCTCGACGAGGACCGGCTCGAGGTCCGAGAGGAGAGAAGCGATACGCGTCTCGCCCCTTCGCACGGCCGTCTGCCGGTAAATACGATTCGAGGCCACGAGCTCCCCGGCGCGTTTGCTCTCCGAGGAGACATCGAGAGGTTGCCTGGCATCGGCGTTCGAGAGCTCGAGCAACATCCGTTCGGAGCTGTCGAGGTGATCGCTGACGACGACGAGAAGCAGCCGGTCTTTGGATGCCGATCCGATGGCCGCCTGCTGAACGGGAGCCGGCTGTGCGGCATGTGCAACGATGGACTGCCGGGCCGATGTGCTCTGCTGCGTCCGGGCGTGCCACAGGATGCCGCCGATGAACGCCAGCGCCAGAGCCGCGGCAATTGCGGCGATCGTTCCCCATACCTGCGAGCGTCTGCGTTCGCTGCCTAGCTTCCACCGCAACCGCGTCCACATTTCCTGGCCATACGCGCCGCTCCGCTCCGGGATGGGGAGCTGATCGACGAGCGCGAGCACGTCGCGAAGCGTCTCGAACCGCGCGCGGCATTCGCCGCACGACGCCAGGTGCTTCTCGGCGGACGCGCCGTCGGCGTCGTGGTAGTAGTGAGCGATCAGTTGTTCTTCTGTCAGGTGTTGCATGGTGTCGACCTCACGAACGGCTCCAGCGCTTCGCGCAGCTTGCGCACGGCGCGGAAAATCGTGTGTTTTGCGGCATTGACTTGAATTCCCAGTGTCTTGCCGATCTCTTCGACCGGCATTCCTTCGAAGTGGCGGAGGACGAACGCGGTCCGCTCGTTGCTGCTGAGCCGTTCCATCGCCGCGGCGACCTGCTTCTGCAGATCGGCGGACATCAGGAGGCGGTCCTGCTGCGGCTCGGTTCTTCCCGCACCCGCCAGCTCAGCCGATTCGGGATCGCCGCCGTAGTGCCGGTCGGCGCGCCCGCGGGCGCGGAGGAGGTCGAGCGAACAGTTGACGGTGATCCGGTGCAGCCAGGTGCCGAAGTTCGCCCGCTCTTCGAAATGCCGCAGCTGGCGGTAGGCGCGAAGGAATGTCTCCTGCACCACGTCGTCGGCATCATGTTCATTTCCGGTCATGCGATAGGCCACGCGAAAGGTCGTTCGGGAGTGCCGCTCGACCAGTTGCCGGAAGGCATCGGCATCACCGGATCGGGCCCGGCTTACCACGGCAAGGTCGGTCGTTATCTCCATCCCGGAAGGCTTAGACTCGGTGCGGGTCATTTGGTTAGCCGGCGGCTTCGCCGCGTTGTCGGTTATCGGTTGTCGGTTGTCGAGGCCGTGATCGGTACGTGTCCCCCGGCAACTGATAACCGACAACCGACAACGCGGCGAAGCCGCTACCATGATGACCTCCAATGACCTCGCTCGTTCACTACGTCCTGCACTACGGCATCCCCCTGATCTTCATCAACGTGCTGCTCGAGCAGCTCGGGGCGCCGGTACCGGCCGTGCCGGCGCTGATCGTGGCCGGGGCGTTGTCGCGCGATGGCAAGATGTCGTCGACGCACGTGCTGCTGGCGGCGCTGGTGGCATCGCTCATCGCCGACTACCTCTGGTTCCTGCTCGGGCGGCGCTACGGCTACCGCATTCTTCGGACCCTTTGCCGCATCTCGCTCTCGCCGGACTCCTGCGTGCGCGATACCGAGGCCCGGTTTGAGAGATGGGGAGCGAAGTCGCTCCTCATCGCGAAATTCATCCCCGGCTTCTCGACGGTGGCACCGCCGCTGGCCGGCGCCTCCGGACGCAGTTCGTTGGCGTTCCTCATCTACGACGGCGTTGGTGCTCTGCTCTGGGCCGGAAGCGCGGTCGTGGCCGGCCGCGTCTTCCATCGCGCCATCGATCGCGTGCTGGCCGCGCTCGAAAACCTAGGCGGATGGGCGCTGGTCGTCGTGGTGTGCCTGCTGGCGCTCGTCATCGCCGTCAAGTGGGCCCAGCGCGTTCACTTTCTGAAGCAATTGCGGCTGGCGCGCATCGATCCACACGATCTGAAGGCGATGCTCGACCGCGGTGAGCTGCCGGTCGTGCTCGACGTCCGCACCTCCGGCGCGCGCAAACACAATCCTTGCGCCATTCCCACGGCCATCCTGGCGCAGATGGACGACATCGACTCACAGCTCGGCGATCTGGCACCCCATCAGGAGGTGGTGCTGTACTGCACGTGACCGAACGAAGCCTCAGCCGCCCGTGTGGCGCGCATGCTCATCGACAAGGGGTACACGAAGGTTCGTCCGCTCGCCGGCGGACTCGATGGCTGGATCGATGCTGGATATCCGGTGGAGGATATCGCGTAAGCCGTCTCAGCCGCCGGCGACGGGTGGGATGAAGGCCAGCTCATCGCCGTCGTGCAGCAGCTCGTCGGGACGGACGTAGCTCTCGTTGACGGCGATCATCGGCGGTTGGGTGTAGTCGCGCAGCGCGGCGTGCTCGCCGCGCAACCGCTGCCAGACGTCGCCGGCGCGCGTTCCGTCCGGAAGGTCGAGGACGTCCTCGCCGCGGCCGGTGATGTCGCGCAACACGGCGAAGAAGAGCAGGCGGACTTTCATCACCAGTCATTCTATCCGCGTAGAATTGCGCGCTTGGACTCGCAATTCACAGCGGCGATGACCGTCGATTCCGCGCTGGCGCTGCATCCGTCCGCGCGCTGGGTCTTCGCCGCGTACCACATCGGCGGGTGCGACGGCTGCTCTGAGGCAACGGACGAGACGCTGGCTGAGGTCGCGGCCGGCTACCGGCTTGACCTGGAGCGTCTGCTATCGGATCTGAACGCTCTGTTGAAGCCGGTTTCGGAGCGATGAGGCTGGCCGTAAGTTGGACAAAATTACAGCCCGGTTCATGCGAAAGGCAAAACTTTCCTCGTGCGTGAATGACGTACCTTGGCTTGTTGCAAAGGCCGGCTTCCCGATTTTAAGAGAGGGGACGGCGGCGAGAACGGAAAAGGTACTGCGGCCCTCGACGTGAAACAGTTAGTTATTACACTTGGCAGGTGCCATGCAATTGATGGCGGCACGATGAAACAGGTTTCGACAGACTCGAGACCGCCACGCGGGTCCAACCTCACTTGCCCGCGTCTAGTGGCCGCTGCGGACCCCCTCCTAAACTATTGGACCGATTTTGGACGATTAATCACCTAGCTTCCTTGAACCCACCTAAATGGTCGCAGCGGTCCAGCCCCAAGCGATGTACCACAACGGAGCCGAAAGGCTCCGTTAGTGCTTTTGGGCGATACCATTCGCACGTGAAGCGGAAGATCAAATCGTACCCGCCGCTCTCTTCCTTCGCCACAACCGGCGGTTGAGCGTGCAAGCTGGGTCAGGATGACCTGCACTCGGTCCTGGCAAAACTCCCTTCTCAGGAAGGGCTGGGGGATCTTGTCGTCGGTTACGGCACCAACGATGACGCGGCGGTGGTGAGGATCTCCGGCGATCTGGCCATCGCTCAGACGGTCGACTTCTTCACGCCGATCGTCGACGACCCCTATCTCTTCGGCGCGATCGCGGCCGCCAACTCCGTCTCCGACATCTACGCGATGGGTGCCACGCCCATCGTCGGTCTGGCCATCGCCGCCTTTCCCACGGACGTACTCCCCCTGGAAGTGCTGCAGGAGATCCTGCGCGGCGGTTCGGAGAAGGCGGCCGAGGCGGGGTTTCCGATCGCCGGAGGCCACACCATCATCGACGATGTCCCGAAGTACGGTCTGGCGGTCACCGGCGTCGTGAGCGTGGCCAAGCTCGTTCGCAACTCCACGGCGAAGGCGGGCGATGCGCTCGTGCTGACCAAGCCGGTGGGCAACGGAATCCTCATCAGCGCCTACCGTGGACTGACGCGCAAGCGTTTCGGACGGCGCACGCCTCCTTCTGTCGAGGAGGCCGTGCACTGGATGACGATGCTCAATCGCGATGCCGCGGCCGCGATGACCGAGGCCGGCGTCAGCGCGGCCACCGACATCACCGGCTACGGCCTTGTCGGACATCTCCTGGAAATGTGCGCCGGCTCCGGCACCGGCGCGGAGATCCGCGCCAGCGCCGTTCCGGTCCTGTCGAACGCCCGCGAGTACCTGGCGCGCGGCTTCCGGCCGGCCGGCACGCTGCGCAACGTCGAGACATTCCGGCGGCGGGTGGACATTCGCGTGCCCGAGTCCGAATTCACGCTGATGTGTGACGCACAGACCAGCGGTGGATTGCTGATTGCGGTATCACCAGAGAAGCTCGGCATGCTCGAAACGCGGCTGCGGCAGAGCGGCCTGTTCTATGCAACCATCGGAACGATGACGGACCAGAGCGGTAAGCTAACGCTCATTCCCTGAAAGACGAGGAGAAAAACGATGCCCTATTGTCCAACCTGCAAGCAGGCCTATCCGAGTGGCCAGACCGAATGCCCCACCGACCATACGGCACTCGTCGATGAGCTTCCGTATCAGTCGAGGCAGGGCGAAGGGGAGACGTGGGTTGAGATCGCGAGCACCGGCACGGACGACGAGGCGCGCATCATCAAAGGGTTTCTTGACGCCGAAGGGATCCCCGCGCAGATCGAGAACGTCAAGTTCAGCATGGAGCCGATCAACTTCGGAACGATGGGCGACATCCGCGTCTATGTCGGCGCGGAGGACCAGGCGCGCGCGCAGCAGTTGATGCGTCAGCGGAACGCCGACTTCGACCGGCTCGAAGACGATGCCGATACCGTCGTCACGGACGAGGGAACGGCAGAGATCACCGAAGACGAAGAGATCGAGCCGGTGGAGAAGGAATGACCGAAGAGCCGCGCCCTCCCGCCCCCGCGGATGGGACGCCAGTAATGCCGCGCTGGGTGCCGACATTGATCGGCGTGGTGCTCGTGGCCATGGCCGGTCTGGCTGTCTACACCGGTATCCGCTATCGCACGCCCACTCTTGCGAACGGGATCGTCAAGTCCCGCCACCCGGCTCGGGCGATGACCAGCGGTGCCGGCCCGCCCGGAGAGCCGGAGCCGGGATCGTCGCTCGTTTTTCCGGGCGATGCCGCGGATAACACACCGGCCGCGCGCGAGGCCGTCACCGGCCACGCTCGGGCGGAGGTCACCGGTACAGGGCATGGCATCACCTCCACGGTGCGCATCTGGGCGCGCCGCGGGATGATCACGAACGTCGTCCCGGGCAGCGCCATGGTCTCCGTCAACGATCTCGTCATCGGTCAGGCCACGCAGTTCGACACGATGGATGAGGTTTATGACTTCCCGGCCCCGGGCAGCTACACGATCCGTTTCTCCGCCGCCGGGTACAAAGACCAGCAGTTCATCGTGACGGTGGCGGAGAACGCGAAGGAAGAGATCGCGCGGCTGGATGTGAAGCTGGTGCCGTAGCGGCGAATCGAAGCTGTCACAGAGTGCTGACCCCTCCGACCCGGCAGTGTTTCGGCTTCGTCCGTACAATGGCACCGCCCCAATGCGTCATTCACTCCTTATCGCTGCAACCGCTCTCGTCGCCGGATGTGCGCTTTACTCCGACGTTTCGATTTCGCCGCTGCTGATTACCCCGGGAGCAATCGAACGAGGTAGCGACCTGCCGTCGATGGTGCGGAAGGCCGACTATGTCCGCGCTGTCGAGCAGGCCTCCATCGTCGAGGCGAGGGGCCGGCGCAGTGCCAGCGACCTTCTTTACCTTGGCACGGCCGAGATGGCGGCGGGCCGTTTTGACGACGCGCGCCGGCATCTCCGCGCCACGCTCGACCTCGATCCTTTCCGGACGACGTATGCCGATGCCGCGTGGGCGCTCTCGCAGCTCGAGTATCTGCGCAACAACTTCGAGGCCAGTCTTGAGTGGGCCCATGTCGCTGCCGATCACGGCCTGATCGTCCGCAAGTGGCACATGGACTTTCTCGAGTCGTTGAAGCATGTCGACACGTACCACTTCCTTGGACCGGTCACGGAGCGGGTCGCGCTTCGCAGCGGACGGCCGGACGTGCCTCGGGTGGAAGTGACGGTGAACAAAACGAAGAACGTCGTCGCCATCGTCGACTCCGGCGCGGTGATGTCCATCGTCTCGCGCAAGCTCGCCGCCTCGGTTCCCATCCGAATGCTCGGCAACTTCGAGGGGACCTTCTCCGGCCTGCTCGGAGAGCCGATTCAGGTGCAGTTCGGAATCATTGATTCGCTGCAGATCGGAAAGATGACGATCGAGAACGTGCCGGTGGCGATCATGCCGGACGACAAGATGAAGTTCGTCGTGGGGAACAAAGAGGAGTTCAGGATCGAGTTTCTCCTCGGCGCCCATCTGTTGAAGGAGACGCGCATCGAGCTAGACTTCCGGCACAATCTGGCCACCTTCACGCATCTGACCTCCGCCGATCATGTCCCCGTTCCCGATCAGAATCTCTTCTGGGATCACTTCCGGCCTTCGGTTCGCGGCGTCATCAATCGCAAAGGGTGGTTCGTCTTCATCCTCGATACCGGCTCCGAGGTTACGTTCCTCAATTCGGCCAATTCGCTGCCGGTTCAGCTCTACACCAAGGTGCACAACGCCACGCTGCAAGGCCTCGGCGGAGCGGAGAAACACGGCGATAAGGTGGAGAACATCGAGATCGGTATCGACCGCTGGGCCGGCACGTTCCGTACGATCCCGATGTACGACCCCGGCGCATCGGAGCACGACCTGACGTCGGGCATCATCGGCGAGAATTACCTGAAGAACTTCATCGTGATCATCGACTTCGGCAGGATGCGACTTGACCTCACGCCGGTGATCCGCATGCCGACGGGCGACACCGAGGTGTCGACGGAAGTTCCCGGCGGAATCATGCCGCGGTAGGGCCCGGCGCGACAGGCCGCTCTGCGATACGATCCTGCCTCCATGGACGAACCTCTCATTCGATCGACGACCGTCCTCTGCGTCCGGCGTGACGGCGCGGTGGCCATGGCGGGCGACGGACAGGTGACTGTCGGTACGACCGTCATGAAACATGGCGCGGCCAAGGTGCGGCGCCTCTATCACGACAAGATCCTGGCCGGATTCGCCGGTTCCGCCGCCGATGCCTTCGCCCTTTTCTCACGGTTCGAGGCCAAGCTCGAGGAATACCGCGGCAATATGGAGCGCTCGGTCGTCGAGCTGGCCAAGGACTGGCGGATGGACAAGTACCTGCGCCAACTGCAGGCCTTTCTCATCGTGGCCAATGCCGAGCGCGCCTATCTGATCTCCGGGACCGGCGATCTGATTCAGCCGGACGACGGGATTCTGGCCATCGGTTCCGGCGGTCCGTACGCTCTGGCGGCGGCGCGCGCGCTGATGAATCATACGGAACTGAGCGCGGCCGCCATCGCCGAGGAAGCGCTGCGGATCGCCGCGACCATCTGCATCTACACCAACGACCACATCACCGTAGAAAGCCTCTGACCATGGTTATTCAACTCCCAGGCAGCGTCGACGACGCAGGCCACTCCGAGAAACTCACGCCGAAAGAGATCGTGCGCGAGCTCGACACGTACATTGTCGGACAGCACGCCGCGAAGCGCGCGGTGGCCATCGCCCTCCGCAACCGCTGGCGGCGGCAGCAGCTCCCGCCCGAGCTGCGCGACGAGATCGCGCCGAAGAACATCATCATGATCGGCCCGACCGGCGTCGGGAAGACGGAGATCGCCCGCCGGCTGGCGCGGCTGACACGCTCACCGTTCCTGAAGATCGAGGCCTCGAAGTTCACCGAGGTCGGCTATGTGGGGCGCGACGTCGAGTCGATCGTCCGCGATCTGACCGAGATCGCCGTCAAGCTGGTGAAGGATGAGAAGACGCGCATGAACCGCGAGACAGCCGAGCGCAACACGCGCGAACGGATCCTCGACCTCCTTCTCCCCGACTCGCGCCGCCCGTCCGCCCGCCCGGCATTCGTCGGCGCGCCGGAGGAGCAGCCGCCGACCGAGACGCGCGAGAAGCTCGGCGTCTGGCTCGATGAGGGGCGGCTCGACGAGCGGGAGGTCGAGATCGACGTGAAAGAGCAGAGCTACCCGTCGTTCGAGATTTTCTCGGCGCAAGGCGTCGAGGAGATGGGCGTCAACGTCAAGGACATGCTCCCAGGACTCTTCGGCGGAAAGTCGAAGCGCAAGAAGATGCGCATCGGCGATGCGCGGCCGATCATCGTGCAGGAGGAGGCGGAGAAGCTCGTCGACCAGCAGAACGTGGCCCGTGAGGCCATCGAGCGTGTCGAGCAGAGCGGCATGGTCTTCCTCGACGAGCTCGACAAGATCGCCGGCCGGCAGAACGCGGCACACGGTCCCGACGTCTCGCGCGAAGGGGTGCAGCGCGATCTGCTGCCTATCGTCGAGGGGACGACGGTGAACACGAAATACGGGATGGTGAAGACGGATCACATCCTCTTCATCGCCGCCGGCGCGTTTCACGTCTCCAAACCGTCGGACCTCATCCCCGAGTTGCAGGGACGTTTTCCGATCCGGGTCGAGCTCGAGTCGCTGACCGAGGAGGATTTCGTGCGCATCCTGCACGAGCCGAAAAACGCCCTGACGATGCAGTACTCGTCGCTGCTGGCGACCGAAGGGGTCACGCTGACCTTCGCAGACGACGCCATCGCCGAGGTGGCACGCTACGCGGCGCTGGTCAACGAGAAGACGGAGAACATCGGCGCGCGGCGCCTTCACACCATCCTGGAGCGCCTCCTCGACGAACTGTCATTCGACGCCAGCGAGATGGGCGGTCAGTCGGTGACGATCGACGCCGCGTATGTGCAGCGCGTGCTGGCGGAGACGGTGAAGGATGAGGATTTGAGCCGGTACGTGTTGTGAGGCGCGCAACGATTCTCTTTGCGGCCGTGATGCTTGCGGCCTCCGCGCGTGCCGACATCGTGGCCGACATGCGCTCGGCCATCTCCCAGCTTCGCGCCACAAAGCCGATTCACGTGTCGATCGACGTGCAGCGCTCGCGGAAAAACGAGGGGCGTTTCGCGAATCAACAGTTCACAGGCTCGGCGTCGCTCGACGTCGTCGAAGACGAAGCGGGGCTGCGCATCACCTTCCCCCGCGCCATCCTGGAACGAGCCGACCGCGAGTCGCGCGAGCACACCTCCGATCCGCGGAAGACGATGCCGACGCGGGCGGCCGTAAACGACACGCAGCCAACCGAGGTTGCCGATGCCGTCGATTTCGCCGGCCCGTTTCTCCGTCTCCTCGAAACGGCCACGAAAGTGAGCGAGGCGCGCGGCACGCGTGACGGCCGGCCGGTCCGCGTCGTCGTTCTTAAGCTGACGCCGAAACTGCCGCCGGAGGCGACGAGCATTTTCAGCGTGAAGTTCACCGAAGACCGGATGACCGTCTGGCTCGGCGACGACAATATCCCGCTGGCCGCCGAACGGATGCAACGCGGCACCGCCGGCTTCATGTTCATCAAAGGCACGATGATGAATCGATCCTCCTGGACCTTCACCCACTACGGCGACCGGCTGGTCGTCCTCCGCGATGACTCGTCCTACGCGGGGTCGGGATTAGGGCAGAAGGGGGAAGGGAGGAGCGTGCAGGTGTTAACGGTGAGGTGAGGGGCTCGATCTTCACTCCGGTCGTTTTCTGCTCGGCCTTCGCCGACGAGAACCTTGCGACCTCTGATCTGTGCCTCCTGTGCTGACTTCTTAAATCCTGCCACGAGCCTGGAAGGTACGAACACTTCGAACGCTCGCAACTGGTACTTCCCACACCGTGGCCTGGATGTTTTTCCTGGAACGTGGGCTGGCGACGTCCTTCAGCGACCATTCAAGATCGAAGATGCGTGACCAGCTCCTCTCCATTTCCTGCCCTGTTGGCAGGTCCTCATAGGAACGCTTGTCGATTCGTCGGTAGTCTCGTGACGTTGAGGGAAGGTACCAGCGGTTCAAGACATAGTGCCAAAGATCAAAGTCTGAAAGCAGCACCTCGCGATCCGGTGCCGAGAACTCGATGAGAATGCCATGAGTTCCAGCGGGCAGATGGCCTGCACGTCGAAGATCCGGACGCCGATGTTGCTCGTTCTCATATTGGAACCAAGCCCAGACGGGATGTCTCACACCACGTGGCGGCGGACTGACGCGCTTTTTCATCTCTCCGGCCATCCAACGGTACGCCTGCCGAAACGAATGCCACGCGCGTCGGGCGTCGTTCCTAAGGACACCTAACCGCTCCGCATTTCGCCATGCGTCGATATGCTGAATGGTCCAGAGAATCACTCGCTCATCTCCGACAACTTCGTATCCTCCGGCACATCAGTCGGACTCTCGAACTCGATCCGGTAACCGTCCGGGTCGGAGAGAGTCGTTGCCCAGAGGTGGTTCAGTACCTGGGGCTCCGAGGCGTCGATCCCGCGGGAGGTGACCTCGCGATAGATGGCCAGGGAGTCCTCGCACATGAAGACGATCGAGACGCCCTCGCCCAGCTTGGAATCACTTCCTTTCGTCAGCTCCTGCATCATCATCGAGGCGCCGCCGAGGGTCAGCCAGCACCATCGGATCTCGCCGTCGGGGACCCATTTGTGTTTCATGGTGAAGCCGAGGCCGTCGATGTAGTAGCGGAGCGAGCGTTCCATGGATGTGACACGGAGGAAGGGGACGACCTCTTTGACGTTCATTGCATCCCTCAGAAAATGTACGAGCTTGCTGCCTGCGAACCGAACAGCAGCCGGTCGATCGTCCACTCGCCGCCATTCGTGGCGAAAACGAGGAGGGCGATGAGAAAGAGCAACAGGTCGTAGTGCCAGCCCTGCTAGCCCTTTCCCCAGAATCCCGAATGCCAGACGAACGCTTTGCGATGCATGGCTCCGATCATGACGATCATCAGTCCGACCGCGGAGAGCCGCGTCAGCAGACCGCCGGCGATGCCGAGTCCGGCCAGCAATTCGACGATTCCGACGAGCAGGACGATCGGCTTCGGCAGCCCGAGGTCTTTCGAGCTCCCCTCCGGGTCACGGGCGTGTCCGAATCCACTCCAGACGAAGATCAGGCCGACAAGCAGGCGTAAGGCGAGGATCGTGTCTTGGTTGAGCGCAAACATGATCGGAAGTTTATCGCCACCAATGTGGCACAGACACTCTTGTCTGTGCCGGCTCTCGCCACGACTTAAATCGCAAGCCCTCAGCTGCTGCGGCTTCGGTCGGGGCACAGACAAGAGTGTCTATGCCTGTCTATGCCACATTGGTTCCTGCCGGCTACGTCACTGTCTTCTGAAATGCCCGTGCGCTGGCGGCGATGAGAAGGGCGGAGATGACCAGCAGCGCCGCAACCGGCTCCCAGAGATCGAAGAACGTCGCCCCTCGGATAATGATCCCTCTGGCGATCCTGATGAAGTGCGTCGCGGGGAGCAGATACGACACCACGCGCAACGGAAGCGGAAGAGACGCGATCGGGAAGATGTAGCCGGAGAGGAGAACGGACGGCAGCATGATCCCCATCGACCGCTGCATCGCCTCCATCTGCGTTTTGGCGCGCGAAGAGACGAGCAGGCCGACAGAGAGCAGCGAGAGCAGGTAGACCGGCGAGAGAAGCAGCAGCAGCGTCAGGCTGCCGTGGATGGGAACGAGGAAGAGAAAGCGCATGAGAACGAGGATCATCAGGAGCTGGACGTATGCCAGACCGAGGTAGGGGAGCAGCTTCCCGATGACGACGGCGAGCGGCGAAACCGGCGTGACCATGAGTTGCTCGAGCGTGCCGCGCTCGCGCTCCTTCACGATGGCGAATGAGGAAAGGATGGTTCCGGAGAAAGTCAGCAGGATGGAGATGAGGCCGGGGATGAGCAGGTTGGCGCTGCGCATGTCGGGATTGAACATCATCACCGGATGCGCCTCGATCAGCGGCTGCGCGGTTTTCTCCATCAGCGCGTTGATTGAGTTGGAGAGGATGACGCCGTTAGCCGCGGAGAGCGCCTGCGTGGCGATGCTGGAATCGGAGCCGTCGATCATGATCAGGACGTCGGCCTGCCGTTTTGCGGCGAGATTGCGCGCGTAGTCGGGTGGAATCTCGATGGCCACCTGCGCGTGGCCGGCCACGATCTGATGCTGCAGCTCGGCCCGGGAACGGACGAGCGTGACCACCCGCAGATAAGACGTGTTGCCGAACTGTTCGATCAGCCGCCGGCTCTCCTGCGATTGGCTCTGATCGAAGACGACGGTGGGGATGTTCTTGGCGTTCATGTCGATGACGCCGAAGAGGATCAGCTCGAACACCGGGACGGCGATGGCGAAGAAGAGCGTGCCGCGGTCGCGCAGCATCTGCGTCAGCTCTTTGCGGAACATTGCCGCGAAGCCGTTCACAGCGCGGCCTCGACTTCCTTGCCGCGCGTTTCGGTGAGGCGGACGAAGACGTCTTCCAGCGAAGGCTCGATCGGACTGACCGCCACATTGCCGAGGCGGAAGGCTTCCAGGTCGCCTTTGAGCTTGTCGTTGGAGACGCCGCCGTCGATCAGAAGATGGAGCGACGTTCCAAAGATCGTGGCGGCGCGGACGTACGGCAGCGTCCGGGCGCTCGTCATCAGCTTGGCGACCCCTTCGCTCGAGACTGCCTCCACGCGCTTGGTTCCCTCGGGCGTGACCTCCGGCAGTTCTTTGAGCACGTCGGGCCGGCCGACGACGATGAGGTGGGCCATGTAGAGGTAGGCCACCGAGGCGCAACGCTCCGCTTCGTCCATGTAGTGCGTGGTCACGAACATCGTCACGCCGCTGCCGGCAAGCTCGAAGAGGAGATCCCACAGTTCGCGGCGGGCCACGGGGTCGATGCCGGCGGTCGGCTCGTCGAGAAAAATGACGCGCGGCTGATGCATGAGCGCGGCGGCGAGCGCGAGGCGCTGCTTCCAGCCGCCGGAGAGCGCTCCGGCGAGCCGGTCGCGGTACGGGCCGATGTGGGTGAGGTTCACAGCCCAGTCGATCCGTTCCTTCCGCTCGGCACCTTTCAATCGGTAAATGGCACTGAAGAAGTCGAGGTTCTCCTGAACGGTGAGATCGCGGTAGAGCGAGAAGGCCTGGGAGACATAGCCGATGTGCTGTCGGACCAGCTCCCCCTCTTTCTCGACGTCGTAGCCGTCGACGGTGGCGTGCCCCTCGGTCGGCACCAGCAGGCCGCAGAGGATGCGGATCAGAGTCGACTTGCCGGAGCCGTTCGGTCCGAGGAGGCCGAAGATCTCGCCGCGCGGAACCTGCAGCGTGATGTTGTCGAGCGCACGGAACGTCCCGAAGTCTTTCGAGACGCCCTGCACGTCGATGCCGGGACCGTCGCTCAATCGGGACGCCCTTTCACGCCGAGGTCGACTGACGCGGCCATGCCCGCTTTCAGTTTCGGATTCGGGTCGACGAGTACTTTCACGCCGAAGACCTCCTCGGCGCGTTGCGCCCGCGTCTGCACATTGCGTGGGGTGTACTCCCCCTGGTCGCTGACCGAGGCGATGTGTCCGGCAAACGAATCGTTCGGAAAGGTGTCGATGTGCACGCGCACCGGTTGCCCGACGGCGACGAGGCCGAGCTCCGTTTCCGGGACGTAGACGCGAACCCAGAGCTGGCTCGATTCGAGGATCTCGGCGACGGTCTGGTTTGGAGCGACGATGTCGCCCGGACGCAGGCCGAACGACTGTACGACGCCGCCGGCGGTGGAGACGACGTTGGTCTCGGCGCGCTGTTTCATGAGGGTGTCGAGCTTCCGCTGCTGTGCCTCAACCTCGGCACGGGCGGCGTCGAGGTCTTCCTTGCGCGTTCCCTTTTGCAGGATGCGGAGATCGTCTGCCGAGGTTTTCGCCTTGGTCGCGGCGTCTTCGGCCATCTCTTTCGCCACAATGCCGTAGCGGTAGAGACGCTCCCAACGGCGTCGATCGACCTCGTCGTTGCTGGCAGTCGCCGCCGCTTTGGCAATCTCCTCGGGCCGTGGTCCGGCGATCGCCTTCGCCAGTGCCGCCTTGGCGCCGGCGATCGCGGCTCGCTGTTCGTTGATCTGCCGGTCGATCGTTTCCGTCTCGAGCGTCACCAGCAACTGTCCGGCTGTGACGTGCACCCCTTCATCGATGAGCGCCTTCGATACCCGGCCGCCGACGAGCGATCCGACGTTGACCGTCCGCGCCTCGAGGGTTCCGCTGAAGACGATCTCCTGCGGCTTGCGCGATTCGTAGAAGTAGAGCAACGCGGCTGCTCCGGCGATCGCGATGACGATCACGATCAGCACGATCCGGATGAGAGGTCTTTTTCCAGCAGGCACGAATACCTCCGTACCCCCAAAGGATGACACGAAAAAAAAGGCCGCCGGAACCCGGCGGCCTTGAATCAGCGGTGGAGGTTGTCTTAGAAGGTGACCTTGGCCGCTAACTGGAGGATGCGAGGGCCGAACGAGGAGATCGGCTGACCGAAGGGACTGGCGCCGTCCTGGAGCGTGAGCTTCGTCGGGACGCCGGCGGTGCTGGTCACGGCGTAGAGCGTGTTGCGGACACCGTTGACGTTGCTGCGGTTGAGAAGGTTGAAGGCCTCGGCGATGAGCTGCAGGCGCGCGCCTGAGAAGAGGCCGATGTCTTTCGTCACGCGTGGATCGATCGAATACTGGTTCGGCAGGCGGAACGAGTTGCGCGCAAAGCCGGGGCCGCGGTCATTGCGCGCATTGCCATCGTTGTTGAGGTCGGCGTTCGTTACCCCGGAGTAGGGCTGGCCCGACTGCCAGGAAACGATGCCGCTGATCGTCCAGCCGCCGAGGATGGCGCGGCTCATACCGTCCATCTTCGAGGAGTACGAGTCGAGACTCCAGACGCCGCTGATGACGAGACGATTGGGGACGTCGTTGTCGCCAACCGCCCAATCGCCGTGGAGGTTGAGCGGGTCCTGCGCGTACTTCGGATCGTCGGTGCCCGGTACGACGGCGGTGGCGTCCGGCCGGTCGTCTTTGACCTTCGAGTACGTGTAGGCCACGCGCATCTGCCAGTTGTTGGAGAAGCGCTTCTGCAGGTCCAGGGTCACGCCGTGGTACTGCGAATTGGCGCTCGATTGGAATTCGAGGATGCGCGCGAAGTTCGTGAACGGATGGCCCGTGTAGCGGGTGAAGCTCGTCGTTCCAAGCTGTGTCCCGGTCAACGCGCTGAAGACGGGGACCGTGACCGTGGTGGGATTGGAGACGTTGATGTCGATCGTGCGCGGAAGGTCCGAGCCTTTCACGTACTGGTACGTGACCGAAAGGGCGAAGTCATCGCTCAGGGCGCGCTCGACACCGAGACTGGCCTGCTGCACCTTCGGATTCTGGAAGTTCGGAGCGAAGACAAAGATCGTCGGCTTCGGCAGCGTGACACCGGTCGGGATTGCACTGTAGATGTTCGGATAGGTCGGAATCAGCGCGCCCGTGAAGCTGAGCGTCTGGACGTTGATCCCGTTGTTCGAGTGCGCGGTGCCGATCATGATGGCCGGCGTGCGGCCGTAGAAGATGCCGTAGCCGCCGCGGACGACGGTACGGTCGGCCGTGTTCGGCGTCCACGCAAATCCGAGGCGCGGCGCGATGTTGTTGTGGTCCTCGGGGACTTTGTTCGTATCGAGCCCCGCGGCCAGGAGCTGGGCGTCGGGATTCAGCACGGATGGCTGCGCGATCTTCTGGAAATCGTAGCGAAGACCGGCGTTGATGGTCAGCGTCGGACGCGCCTGCCATTCGTCGTGAACGAAGGCGGCGTACTCGGTCATGTCGGGATGGGTGGTCGCTCCCGACGTGCCCGGGCCGGCGAAGGCCTGCAGGTAGCTGGCGGCGATCCCGTTCTGGAAGTCGGCCAGGCTGTTGAAGACATACGACCCGAAGAAGTTGCCCGGGAAGAAGTTGAGGATCTTGTCCTGATTGACGTCGAAGCCGGCCTTCACGGCGTGGCTGCCGATGACGTCTGTCAGCGTGTCTGCGATCTGGTGGCGCTTGATCGTCGTCTCGCGCGGGCTGAACGTATTGCGTCCGATGTTGAGCACGCGGATCGAGTTCTGGTTGATCTGTGCTTCCGGATCGGCGCTGTTGGCCTTGCCCGGCTCGCTGTCTTTCGCGTACTGCCCGCGCACTTCGTTGAAGAGTGAGCTGGTCAGGATCGTCGAATTCGAGAAGGAGAGCGTGTCGGTCTGAACCAGCGAATCACCCGTGTGCCCGAGAGCATTCGAGGAGTTGCCGTTCTCAAAATTGCCGCCGGTGAAATTCTGGCGGTTGTAACGCAGTGAGAGGTGATCGTTCTTGAAGAGCTCGTGGTCGGTCTTGAGCAGGAAGACATCCTGGTTCTGCGTCTTCTGGTAGGTGCCGGCCTGTGCCAGGACCTTCTGAAAACCGGCTTGCGATGCCGGATCCGCCGGTACCTGCGCCGGCGTGACGCCGAGGAGGATCGGGTTGTCGATGGAGTTGCGCTGGCCGTCGTAGTTGGCGAAGAAGAAATGCTTCTCCTGCACGATCGGACCGCCGACGCTGAACCCGTACTGATCGAAGTGGTACGGTCCTTTTGGTTTCGGTGGCGACTGGATCGTGTTGATGAAGTCGTTGGCGTTGTAGCGGCGGTCGCGGAGGAAGTCGAAGGCGGTGCCGTGGAACTCGTTCGTGCCCGACTTGGTGACGACGTTGATGACGGCGCCGCCGGCGCGGCCGTACTCGGCCGAGTAGGAGTTGGTGTTGACCTGGAACTCCTTCACCGCGTCCTGCGAGAACTGATACGGCGCGCGGCCCGAGCCGGTGCGGCCGAGTGCCTGGCCGAAGAAGGTGTTGTCGTTGTTCGCGCCGTCGATGACGAGCGAGTTGAGCGTGCCGCGCTGGCCGGCGAAGCTGATGTCGCCGAGCCGGACGTCGCGCACGACACCCGGGGTGGTCAGAACGAAGTCGATGAAGTTGCGGCCGTTGGTCGGGAGATTAGCGATCGCTTTCTCATTGACCACCGAGCTGACTTCGGAACGGGTGGTGTCGATCAGCGGCGCCGCGGCCGTGACCGTCACACTTTCGGAGACGCCCTGCTTCAGCGAGATGTTGACCGCCGAATCGCTGCCGACGTTGACCACGATCCGGTCGTATTTGACCGGCTGGAAGCCCGACAGCTCGCTCGACACCGAGTAGACGCCCGGCGGCAGCAGCGGGATGTCATAGTGTCCGGCGGAGTTCGTCACCGCCGTCCGCGAGAGGCCGGTAGCCGTGTTGAGGGCGGTGATGGTGACGCCCGGCAACGCGCCGCCGGAGGCATCGGTCACGGTGCCCGAGATGGAACCATTACTGCTTTGCGCAAACGCAGAGAATGGCACGATGGCGATGAGCAGAGCGATCGCAAACAGGAAGCGCATATGCTTCACGTGGCTCATGGAGACTCCTTGCATGAGGGTTGATTTGAACTGCAATTCGGGACGAATGGGCGGAGGATAACAGAGGTTTCGACGATGGCGATTGCATCAGTAAATCCGGCCACTGGCGAGGTACTGAGGACCTTCGAAGCGCTGCATGATGCCGCGATCGATGCGGCACTGGCCCGCTCCGAGCGTGCAGTACGTGTAAACCGTGCGCGGAGTTTTCATGAGCGTGGGATTCGGATGCGGAAGACCGCGGAGATCCTGGAAAAACGGCAGAACGAGCTCGGGCGGCTCCTCACGATGGAGATGGGCAAGCCGGTCAAAGCCGCCGTCGCCGAGGTCGCGAAGTGCGCGAACACGTGCCGCTACTACGCCGACCATGCCGAGGGCTACCTGGCCGATGAGCATGTGAAAACCGAGGCACAGGAGACCTTCATCCGCTACGAGCCGATGGGGACGATTCTGGCGGTAATGCCGTGGAACTTTCCCTTCTGGCAGGTCTTCCGTTTCGCCGCGCCGGCATTGATGGCCGGCAACGTGGCCCTGCTCAAGCACGCTTCGAACGTGCCGCAGTGCGCGCTGGCGATCGAGGAGGTCTTTCGCGAGGCCGGTTTCGCCGATCATGAGTTCCAGACGCTGCTGATCGGCTCCGAGCAGGTGGAGCGCGTCATCGCCGACCCGCGGGTGAAGGCGGTCACGCTGACCGGCAGCGAGCCGGCCGGCGCGAGCGTGGCCTCGATTGCCGCGAAGCACATCAAGAAAGCGGTCCTGGAGTTGGGCGGCAGCGATCCCTTCATCGTCATGCCGTCGGCATCGCTCGACGACGCGGTGGCAACGGCGGTCAAGGCCCGCATCGTCAATAACGGCCAGTCGTGCATCGCCGCGAAGCGCTTCATCGTCCACGAATCGATCGGTGACGTCTTCGAGAAACGCTTCGTTGCGGCGATGGAGGCGCTGAAAGTGGGCGATCCGATGGATGAGTCGACCGATGTCGGTCCGCTGGCGACTCCGAAGGTCGCCAGCGACATCGAGAGACAGGTGCGCGACTCAGTTGCCGCCGGCGCGCATTTGCTGACCGGCGGAAAACGCGACGGCAACTACTACGCGCCGACGGTGCTGGCGCGCATTCCGCCCGACGCGCCCGCCGCGCGCGAGGAAACATTCGGCCCGGTGGCGTCGCTCTTCCGCGTGAAGGATGTCGGCGAGGCCATCGCCATCGCCAACGACACTCCCTTCGGCCTCGGCGCCTCCGTCTGGACGAATGACCGCGCCGAGGCGGATCGTTTCATCGACGGCATCGACACCGGCCAGGTCTTCATCAACGCCATGGTCGCCTCCGACCCTCGCGTCCCCTTCGGCGGCACGAAGCACTCCGGGTTTGGCCGGGAGTTAGGGGCGTATGGGATTCGGGAGTTTGTGAATGTGAAGACGGTGTGGATGGCGTAGAGACCGGCCTCTTTATCGGCTCTCACGACATCGAACAAGGACGATGCCCCAGGCGCCGTTCGGCGTGCCGCCGCTCGCGCCCTGCATGACGAACCGCCGTTGCTCGACGACGCTCGATCTGCCGCCTGTCGCCGGGGCTATGGATCGCGCTCATAAGATCCTGCCAGGCCATTCCCAGGCTTCGACTATGCCAAGCCGCTTCTCGATATTTGGAAGCGATTTCGACAAGGGTATTTCGCGCGGCCAATACGATCGCGTCATATCCACGAAGTGCGAGAAGCGGGAGGTTCGCGGCAGCGCGGATTTTTCTAAGCGTTGCGAAGGCGGAGGCGGCTTTGAGATCGAAACCGTGCATTTTTGCTTCCTCTAATTTTTGCCTTCATTGAGCGAACGGCGTGCCAACGGCCGAGCTCGCCTTTCAATAACTTAAGTGCTGCATGTTACAAACGGACGGTCAAACTAGACCACTACCTGTTCTTGACCCTCGCTACCTCGAAACCGACAGCTTGGAGCTACCGCCGTGGCGCGCGAGCGCGATCCCCACATTTTGTCGCTCTGTTCCGGCGCGCGGTCTACGTTCCCTCGTGGTGCGGCAGCTCGTCCTCCATCGTGAACTCCCACTTCGTGGCGTCGATCGGCTCATTCGCGTAGACGTGGAAGACGCAGCGGCCGGCGCCGGATTGGAAGGTCTCATCGCGCTCGACGCGCACGCCGAGCAGGCGCGTGAGGGCGTTGACGGAAACGCTGCAGAGCGCCGGGCGGCGCATGGCGGTGGTGAAGAAGGGGCAGTTGCGCTCGACGAGGAGGAAGCCGTCGTCGACTTTCTCGCTGGTCATGTACGGGTCGGCGGAGGCATAGAGGCCCTTGAGCGCCTCGACTTTGTTCTCCAGCGACATTCCCTGGAGGGTCTTTCCTTCCATCGACACGCGGTCATCGCAAACGCGCTTCAGCACGCGCACCGCGGCATCGGGCCCGAGCTCCTCGGCGACGGCGTCGATGACGGCGACGTTGAGGAGGTCGTAGCTTTTCGGAAAGAGGTGATCGCCGGCCTCGGTGAGGTTGTAGCGCGTGGCCGGGCGACCGGTGCGTCCGCGCTCGTCTCCGCGCGCCACGCGCGACTCGATCCACCCCTCGCGTTGGAGCTGCAAAAGCTGTTGCCGCACCGCTTCGCCGGTGAGCTGCAACTGATAGGCGAGCTGCGCGATCGTGGACGGCCCCTGGCGTTTGAGCGCCAGCAGGATCGCCCGACGGCTGTCGGGAAGTTGGTCAACGCTTAGAATGGCTTGGCTCCTGACGAAGGCTGAAACTCAAACATTGGAGTCCAATTGTCGGATTGTCAAGGGGCTGCTTGCAAATCATTGAAACGATACAATTCGCGCCATGACCCACCGCCTCCTTCTCCTCCTCCTCGCCGCCACCGCGTTTCCTCTCTTTGCGTCGGACAGCAGATCGTTCGAAGCTACCTATACCGCTACGGTCAAAGCTGTCCCCGCCGGTTTGAAAGAGATGACTGTCTGGATTCCGTTGCCGATCAGCCGCGGAGGGCAGACCATCAGCGATGTCCGGATCGAGTCGCCTCAGCGATGGACGGAAACGTCCGAGGGGGAGTTCGGCGACCACTACGCTTACGCCACGATCGCCAATCCGCAGGCGGGTAATTTCGTCGTGAAGGTGCATTTCCGCGGAACCCGCAACGAGGTGACGACGGCGAAGCTCGCGGAAACGCAGGCATCGCGGGCAGAGCTGACGCGGGCGCTGAGGGCCGACAAGCTCGTGACTCTCTCACCGCGCGTGAAGAAGCTGGCGAACGAGGTGACGGCCGGGAAGACGACGCCGGACGACCAGGCGCACGCCATCTACGACTACCTTCTGGCGACGATGAAGTACGACAAGACCATCCCGGGCTGGGGCCATGGCGACACCGAGCGCGCCTGCGACATCAAAGCCGGCAACTGCACCGATTTCCATTCGCTCTTCATGTCGATGGCGCGGGCGAAAGGAATCCCAGCACGTTTCGTCATCGGCTTCCCGATGACGTCGGATCACGGCACCGTCACCGGTTATCACTGCTGGGCGGAGTTCTACGTGAAGGGTCAGGGCTGGATACCGGTCGATCCCTCCGAGGGATCGAAGTCTGCCGATCCCGCGCGCCGCGCCTACCTCTTCGGCAACCTCGATCCAGACCGCGTGCAGTTCACGATGGGACGCGACCTCGTTCTCACGCCGCACACCGCCGAGCCGCTCAACTACTTCATCTATCCCCATGCCGAGGCGGACGGGAAAGAAGTGGGGACGCCGGCGATCGCACTGGAGTATTAGACGCACGCGCTCCCAGGGGGCCTATCCGCGCGATCTACCTCCACGCGTCAGAAAGACTTTGTGCCGCCCAGCGTTGCTCCAGCGGCGCCCCGCACGGGCCGGCCGTAACGCTGCGTGGCCCAGCCGACGATTGCGCCGACGATCGAGCCGGGCAGCATGATCTCGAAGTAGTAGCCGTGCTGCATGGCCGCGACGCCATACGCCAGCAGCGCGCCGACCAGAAGGCCGAAGGCGATGCCCCATGCCACCGACTGCACCTTCCGCGCGAACCAGCCTGCGGCGATGCCGGCGATCATCCCTTTGACTGTCGAGCCGATGACGATGCCGATGATTCCGGCGCGTACGGCGGGGGTGAACCAGGCCGTCATGCCGTCGACCGCGCCGAGCGCGGCGCCGAGCAGAAGTCCCACGAGAATCTTGTTCATGTTGTTTCCTCCAACGATCGTATTCAACGTTCGCTCGAAATCCTTTAACGGCGGATCCAGAAAAAGACGATCACGCGCATGACCAGGTAGGCAGCGACGATCGTGACGAGCACGCGATTGCGCGTCAGCCACCGGCCGGCACGCTCCACGACATTCTCACGATAGGCAGAGACGGTCTGTCCGTCGAGCCATCGTGACACGTCGTCCGCCAAATCGTTTGCGGCCGCGTACCGGTCGCGTTGCACGGAGGCGGTCGCTTTCGCGCAGATCGCGGCAAGAGGACGTGGAAGTTTCGGAAGAATGGCGCGCAGCAGGGCGCCGAGGGCGAAGACGTCGGTCGACGCATCGATGGCCGCAGTCCCCTGCTCCTGTTCCGGTGCCATGAAGCCGCGCGTTCCTGCAATGGACGCGCTTTTCGCGCCGGCCGCGCGGGCCACGCCCCAATCCATGACCAGCACCTCGCCGAAGTCGCCGAGCATCACGTTCTCCGGCTTGAGATCGCAATGGACGATGCCGTTGGCGTGCGCGAAGGAGACCGCCTCGCAGATGCGCAAGAACACCCGCAGCAGCTCGGCCGGCGTGGCATGCAGCTCGTCGAGACGCCGCCCGCGCACCAGCTTCATGGCGTACCAGAGCCGCCCGTCCGCCAGCAGTCCGACGTCGTGCAGCGGCACGATCCCCGGGTGTTCGAGCCGGGCCATGGTTCTTGCCTCGGCGCGCATCCGTTCGACGGCGTCGTCCGACGCGAGCTCGCTCGCCAGCACCTTGATGGCCACGCGGCGCTGCAGCTCGACGTCCTCTGCTTCGTAGATGACGCCCATCCCGCCGCGGCCGATCTCGCGTTCGATGCGGTAACGCGTTCCGCTGAAATCAGGGAGCTCGGCGACGGCGCGAAGATGCGCCACGGCGTTGTCGGAGAGCCAGCTCATGCATCGACTCCGAGCAGGGCGCGGACCTCGGCGCGGTATTCGGCTTCCGAGGCGGTCGCCTCGCGCAGCACGTCGAGAACGATGGCCCGGAAGCGGCGCCGCATCGCCGCCAGGCCGTTGGTGACGCTCGTCTCGCTGATCCCGAAACGCGCGCCGGTCTCGCGATAGGAGGCCCGCGATGTGTCGTCGAGGTCATACGCCTCGAAGATGGCGAAGCGCACCGCGTCGGCCTCCTCGCGCAGCCGCTCCACGGCAAGGCTGAAAACGCTGCGCGCCCATTCACGCTGAAAGTAGTCCTCGGGCGTGCCGCCCCGGTCGTGCTCGCGCGCGATCTCAACTTCCGCGTTGCCGAAATCGAGTTGCACGCTGCCGCCGCCGCGTTTCAGCCGCAGCGACGCCTTGACCTCGTTCGCCACGAACCGGTCCAACAACATCCGAAGAAACGTCCGGAAGCTCGCCTTCGCCGCGTCGTACGCCGCCAGAGCTCCATCCTCGAAACACTTCACCAGAAACGCCTGCGTCAGATCCTCGGCGTCGGCAGTCTCGCGGCGGCGCGCCACGCGAAGGTACTTATAGAGCGGCTTCCAGTAGAGCGCGACAAAAGTATCGAACGCGCGGCGGCGCTGCTCGTCGTCATCGCTCGCCAGAGCGGCGATCACACTGCGACGCGTGGTTGGGAACATTGGACGAAAGCGAAACACGCATAGTAGCGTTACGCCATGAACAAACGCACTCTCGGATCTCAGGGTCTCGTCGTCTCCGCCGAAGGTCTCGGCTGCATGGGGATGAGCCAGTCGTACGGTCCCGCCGACGAGACGGAATCGCTGGCTACGATCGATCGCGCGCTGGAGCTGGGGATCGACTTCTTCGACACGGCCGAGGTGTATGGGCCATACATCAACGAAGAGCTGGTCGGCCGCGCGCTGCGCGGAAAGCGGGACAAGGTCATCATCGCCACGAAGTTCGGCTGGAAGATCGAAGACGGGAAGATGACCGGACTGGATAGCAAGCACGTTCGCCAGGCGGTCGAGGGATCGCTGAAGCGGCTGGCCACCGATCACATCGATCTTCTCTACCAGCACCGCGTCGATCCCGAGGTTCCGATCGAGGACGTCGTCGGAACGATGGCTGATCTCGTCCGCGAGGGGAAGGTTCGCTACCTCGGGCTTTCCGAGGCAGGCGAGCAGACGATCCGCCGTGCGCACGCGGTGCATCCGATCACGGCGCTGCAGAGCGAGTATTCGCTGTGGGAGCGCAACCTCGAGCCGCGCATCATCCCTCTGCTGCGCGAGCTAGGAATCGGTCTTGTCCCGTTCAGCCCCCTCGGCCGCGGTTTTCTTGCGGGGAACGTGAAGCGCGCCGAGGAGTACCCCGAGGGCGATTTCCGCCGCGGCGATCCGCGCTTCCAGGGAGAGAACTTCGACGCCAACATGCGCGCCGCCTCGGTCGTCCGCGAGGTTGCGGCCAAGCACGGCGCCACCCCCGCGCAGATCGCGCTGGCCTGGCTGCTGCACAAGGGCGACGACATCGTCCCCATCCCGGGCACGAAGCGGAGGAAGTATCTTGAAGAGAACGCCGGCGCGGCGTCGATCACGTTGAGCGCCGATGACATGGCGCGGCTCGATGCCGCGCTGCGCCCCGAGGCAATCGCCGGACCGCGTTATAACGAACGGGCAATGGGGTGGGTGGATCGGTAGAGGTCACAGGGCACAGACAAGAGTGTCTGTCTGTGCCACATTAGCCGCTGGTTTTTGCAGAAGTCTGGAGTCCCACCGAATCGTATGTGGCACAGACCACAGCTGTCCAAATTAGGTTGAGAAACGGCCGGTTCTGCTGAGCGTACGAGTCATTTTTGACGGGAAGTGAGATCGACCCCCTCAGATGCTGTCCAAATTGAGGGAGAGTTGAGCGGGTGGAGGGAGAGGCGGTGGAGTGAACGGGTCGTTGAGCCAGGACCACAGATCGCGGTAAGCGAACAGGTTGAACCGCAAGATGGCGAGCAGATTCGACAGAGCCCATCCGAACGTGGAGCGTAGCTTGAGGTACCGAAGCGTGAGGATGGCGATCAGAGCCGTCCAGACCTGGATGTGAAGAGCATTCGCGGAGGTCCCCACGAAGGTCTTGATGCGCAGGTTCTGCTTGATGGCTTTAAAAAACGACTCGATCTGCCATCGCTGTTCATAGATGGCAGCGATGGTGGTTGGTCCGAAGCTCAGATGGTTGGTGAGAAACTCATAGGTCCGGCCGTCCTGAGCGCGATACTCGACCAAGCGAAGAAGTGGAGAGGAACCGCCTCTGAGTTGCCGGCTGGTCAGCTGGATGGTGGCATCGCGAAGAACGCCGCCCTTCTGAGGAATGGGGTTCTCTTTGACCACAGAATAGGTCGTCCGTCGTTTGAGTCGCGTGACGAAGAAGATGCCGCGTTGGTCGAGTGAGCGAAACCAGCGGAAGTCGATGTATCCACGATCGAAAGCGATGATCGTACCGGCTGGGAAATCCCAGTCCCGAGCCACTGTCACGTCGTACTTTCGGGCTTCGGTGATGAGGCAGAAGCTCGGTAGCAGCCCGTTGTGATCGAGAATCATGTGAAGCTTCACCGCTCCCTTGGTCTGCTTGTAGTGAGCCCAGTCAAACAGGCTCGCGCAAAGCTCGATCACGGTTGCGTCGATCGACAGCAACGGGTTCTTGAACCGCAGCTTATGCTTCGGTGCAATCTGACGGCAGCGCTGATACATCTGCTCGAAAACGAGCTGGTACAACTCCCACGGCCGGTGGGCGTTTGCGTAGGAAAGGGTGGACTTGTTCGGCGCCTCCTCGATACCGAGGTGATTGAGCTTCCCTTCCACCGAGGCCAGTCCCTGGCATATCTCACGAAGCGATTGGGCCTTGCCCAACTGGCAAAACAGCATCGCCACGAACTGCTGCCAACAGGTGAACCCTCGAGCGTGCCTCTCGGCCTTGGCCTCTCGAACCAACTGCTCGAACTCTGCCCGGGGAAACAACTTGAGAATCTGTCCGAATACGCTAGAAAATGCACTCAACGCTGGGCCTCCTGTTGATCGGTCGTTCTTGGTCGAACTGCCTAATCCTACAGAGCCCGGCGTTTCCGTCGAGGGCCAAATTCTCCTAACCTAATTTGGACAACTGTGGGCACAGACACTCTTGTCTGTGCCTTTGGGCATAACCGCCATCCCGATGATCGCCAGCAGCGCGATCGCGCACGAAACGTAGAAGCTGATCGGCCGATAGACGACGCGAACATCGGATACTCCCGCCGGGACCTCGAAGCCGATGAATGCGTCGTCGATGTGGTGTAGCGAAACGCGGTGACCGTTGACGTAGACGCGCCGTCCGGGTCCGAGCGGCTCGCTCGATTCGACGAGTGTCGGCGCGGAGGAAACGACGGTCATGGTGAATTCCGCCGGCGCGGTGTTCCGGATATTGCGAACGCTGGCCGCGCGTGCGAAGAAACGCGGCAGGGCGGCGGGGTTCTCCCAGAGCGTCCCGTCGGAGCCGCTGTAGATGAGGCGCCAGCGTCCGCCGGGCATTCCATCGGGTTCGGCGATGAGGAAGCGGGCGTTGAGGAAGTCGAGCTCGGGCCGGTTCGCATCGATGATGCGGCGTACCCACGAACCGCTCTCGGCAATCGTGAAGCGTTGCAGGAACCGGTCGTAGTCGGCGAAGGCCATCGGGTCGCTGCCGCGGACGTCTTCGAGCCCGTACTGCGCGGAGGCGTTCGGCAGGAAGGTCCAGTTCAGACCCGCCACGCGAAACGGCTCGTGCTGCGCGTGTGCGCGCAACGCATCGACGATCGGCAGCGGCGGACGAAAGTATTTTGCATCGACGAGGGCGTTGAATCCGGCGTTGAAGGCGAATAGCTCCACGCATGCCAGAACGACCGCGCCCCAGGCAAGGAATCGTTTCGGAAGGAGCAGGAAGACCACGATCGCGGCGATGCCGAGGAGATCGATCGGGCGCATGAGATTGGAGCGGGCGGCGTAGACATAGAGCGCCAGGAAGATAACGACGAGCGATGCAACGCACACGTTTGCTGCTTCGGACGCCTGCGCATCCAGCCATTTTGCGGTCACCACCGCCAGCAGGAAGATGCAGACGAATCGCAGCTTGTCATTCGCCACGATGTTGAACGGCGGGATGGCGTTGAGCGCGTGTCCGGCGATGCTCCAGTCCATTGCCACCAGAAAGAAGATCGCCGCGAGCAGGATGAGCAACCGTTCGCGCGCTGCCGTGCGGCGGGAGATCGCGGCGGCCAGGAAAAGCGCCAGCGGCAGCAGGCCGGCGTACGAGATGGCCACGCTCGTGTAGTTGTACATCCACGACCAGTTGTGGCGGAGCGGATTGCCGAAGCCGTTCGGACTGATGATGCCCCATGCCGCCGTGAGCGGCAGTGGTCCGGGATGGGTCATGGCGCGTAGCGTCGCGAGCCGTTCGCTGATGCGGACCTGCTCGAGCACCGGAACCCAAGCAGGCGCACCGAGGGCAAGGCCGAGCGCGACGCCGATCAGCGGCGCGAGGAGGCGGTTGCGCGGTCTCGTGGTTGCGGGGTCTGGCGGTTTTTCAAGTTGACCACCACCGCGAGACCGCGCAACCCCGAGACCCCGCAACCATTCGATAACAAGAATCCCGCCGCATCCCACGGCAATGTGCAGCACGCTCTCCGGATGGCCGTTCGCCAGCAGCGTGGCGATGGTGATCGCCACCAGGACGATGCCGGCCTTCGTCTGTCTCTCCATCGCGTGAAGCAGCGCGAAGGCGGCCGCGGGAAGGAAGGCCACCACCGATGCCGTCGAGTAGTAGAGAAAGACCGTCATCACCGTCGAGAAGGCAAAGACGACGGCGCCGAACGTGGCCGCGGCGTCGCTGGCCTGTTCTCTCTTCAGAAAGAGCCACGTGAAGAGGAGCGCCGCGAAGATCTTGAGCGCCGCCATCGCCACGATCTGTTTCGGCAGCGGAACGAAGAGCGTGGCCAGAAAAAGCGGCGAGAAGGGAGCCGACTCGCCGTTGGCGAGCAGCGGATAGCCGGCGAACGAGTAGCGGTTCCAGAGCGGCGCGCGCCCGTGCGCCAGCTCTTCGCGCGCCACCTGCATCCATGGGAGAAACAGCTTGACGGTATCGTTCGTCAGCGGATTGCGCGCGTCGACGTTGCCGACGACGCCGTGCCACGGATAGCCACGCGCCGCTTCATCGACCGGTACCGGCAGCTTTGTGGTGAAGACCGCGCCGTGCAGGAATCCCAGCGTCAACAGCAGGAACAGCAGCGCCGTGCGCCACGGCACAGGAGCGATCCAGCGGCGCACGGCGGCCACCAGAAGCGCGGCGGGGACGATGATGCCCAGGAGAAGGATCGCGATCACGCAACGTGATCGTACGCCGCCTCCGGTTCCATTCTCTGATCTGTCATTCCCATCCGCTTCGCTTCCTCGGTCGCGGAGATCTCGAAGAAGCACTCACCGCACAGCAACCGGCTGCTGACGTAGACGGCAGCGCCGATATGGAAACATGAATCACAACGAAGCGACGACGGCCGGCGCGAACCGGCAACCAGCGGCAGTGGATAGCTCGGGGGTCGGGGCATTACGCCACCTCCTGATGTTCATGCCTGAGCAGCCGTTCGTAGACGGCGCACAGGCGGTTTGCGATCGCCGGATAGCCGTAGCGCCGCCGGGCGTTCTCGCGGATGGCCAGCGGATCGAAACGCCGCCGGAGAAGATCGTGCATGCCGTCAAGGAGCGCATCGGAGGAATCGCGGTCGACCAGGACGCCCGATTCGGGCGTCACGATCTCTTCCGGACCGCCGCAGCGCGTGGCGATCACCGGAATGCCCATGGCCATGGCCTCGATCAGGACCACGCCGAACGTCTCGCAGTCGCTGCACAGCGCCAGCGCATCCGCCTCGCGCATCCATTGGCGCACCTGCCAGCGCGGCAACGCCCCCGTGAACTGCACCGCATGCGCCGGTGCCAGCGCACGCGCCAGCGCGCGCAGGCGGGGGCCTTCCTTTCCCGTCCCGGCGATGACCAGCCGGGTCTTCGGACGGCGGATGTGCAACCGGCCAAACGCACGGATCAGAAGGTCGACACGCTTGTAGCTGACCAGGTCGCAGACCGCGAGAAAGGTGAACGTCGATCGGTTGCGCCGCGTCCTCAGCCCGAAATAGTCGCCGTCGACCGTATTCGGAACGACCTCGGCGACCGGCATGCCGGCCACGGCGTCGACGCTCGTCTTCAGATGCCGGCTCACGGCGATGACCGCCGAGGCATTGCCATAGACGGCGGCGGCGTGTTCCCGTTCGCTCGGCGAAAGGTCCGCGGTCAGCACGGCGCTGGAGTGCTCGGTGACCACGAACGGCCGCCGCAGTGTGCGCGAGGCCAGCATGGCCGCGTAGCCGCCCCACAGCGCGGCGTGACCGTGAATGAGATCGGGCACGCCGTAGACGGCCGCGTACGATTCGGCCAGCCGCCGCATCAGACGCGCCCACAGCAGCGACCCCGGGACGGTCTGCGCCAGGATGCTCCACCCCTTCATCCTGATCGTCGGGATGTCGTCTTCCTCACGTGCTTCGGTCTGCCAGTGGCTGACCGCGAGGTTGAGTCCGTTGAACGCCGAAAGGCTGCGGCGCTCCACGAAGGCGATGCCGCTCTGCACTCCGGCCGCGTTCAGCGCCAGCGCCTGGTCGCGCACGAACATGCCGCGCCACGGTTTATCGGAGGTGCTGTACCAGGATGGGAGATGAAGAATGTGCATGGAGTCTCCAGGGCAATCGAAAATGGGCGGCGGCCACGCGCCGCCGCCCCGATCGAGGAGGAAAGAGGATCAGAAGGCCACGGTGGAAAGAACGACACCGTTGCTGCTGATCGCAACGAGGTTTCGGGTGGGCGTCCCACCCGAGGTCGCAGCCGGAATGAGTACGACGGCATAGGTCCCTCCGCTGAATGGCGTCAGGTTATTGACGCGCCCGGTGATGGTCAGGGTCCAGGCCTGGGTGCCGTTCGCGATCGAAAGCGCCGTCAGAGTGGTCATCGGCGTGGAGCCGGAAGGGGTCGCTTCGCCCACCTCGATCACCTGCGCGCCGGAGATCTCGGTCTCGGTGCGCGGCGAAGGGAGCGTCGCCGTCCATGCGATGGCGCCGTTGCGGATGGCCACGAGCTCGGCCACCGGATTGCTGCGCGTGCTGCTGGCCGCTGCCCGTCTGATGATCACGGTGCCGTCCGACGCCACGTCGAGATATCCGCCGCCGCCCTCGTATCCTGCTGGCGCTCCCGGTCCCGGGCCGCCCGGATGGTTATCCGCGGCGGCAAACGTCGCCGCCATCAAAAGTGCCAGTACTGCGATACCTGTTTTCTTCATGGGTGTGTCTCCTTTTCGGGGAAGGACTAAGAACAAGCGCGGTGCCACTGGTTTGCAGGGGGAACGCGCCGTTTTGCGGGTCGGAATGACCCGGCGGTGAGGTCGGAATGACGCGGTGGTATGGGCGGAACGACCCTACGCGCGCCGTTCCGGCGTCAACGCCCGCTCCCGTTCCAGCACCTTCTCCAGATCCGACAAGCGTGTGCGGTCGAGATACTCGCGTGTCATCTCTTCGAACAACTGTTCCAGGCCGGCGCGCTGACGGCGAAAGAGCGCGGGCGGAGGGCTGAGTCCGTGGGCGCGCAATGCGCGGATCAGGCCGAGAGCGGGAGCATCGCCGGGAAGGCGTTGCGGAAGATCGAGCACGTTCGGAGTGCCGATCTCGACCGGCCGCGGATGCATGCCGAGGATGCGGCGGCGCGTGCGGTTCTTCGATGCGACCGTTTCGACGACGCGGCTGCGCCGCTCGGGCAGGAAGTAGATGGCGCGGACCGAGTCGCGCCTCTGCCCGATTCGGTAGGCGCGGCCGTTGCGCTGGTCGAGCTTTACCGGGTTCCAGGGGATGTCGTAGTGCACGACGACGCCGGCCCGCTGCAGGTTGAGTCCTTCCGAGGCGAGATCAGTGGCAACGAGGCGATCGATCGTGCCGCGACGGAATGCATCAATGGCGGCGCTGCCGTCGCGCGCGGTGGCGAGGCCGCAGCGCAGCCGTTTCGATAATGCCCGTGCCGTCGCCGCCGCGCCGGTGAAGATCAGCGTAGGCTCGACCGTCAATGCGGCATCGAGAAGCGACGCTTTCGTGTCCTCGGCGCGCTCGACCACGGTGCGAACGGCCGCCAGACGCTCCATCTCGTCACGAATCGCATTCGTATCGAGGCCATCCGCCGGCGTGACCAGATCCCAGAAGAGGATTTGCTGAAAGGCGTCGGCATCCGCCTCGGCGGCGAAGGCGTTTCGATAATCGTGGCGCGAAAGGGCGCGGCCGCTTTCGACGACTCGTTCGTAGAAGCGAAGCTGCCGCCGCACCGATTCGAGCAGCGCGGCCGGACTCGACTCCAGCCGGCGCCAGAGAAACTGACGCAGCAGTGGCGCGCAGGTGCTGAGCGGAAACTGCAAGGCGTCGATCGGTGCATCGAAGATCGGATGCCGGATGACGCGACGATCGAGCGTGCCGAAGAAGAGCTCGGGCGGGAGAACGTCGCGTTCGCGCCGGATAACCAGCTCACCCACGATCGTGTCGAGCGAAGGTCCGTCGCCAGTGGCGAAGGCGTCGTCAATCGAGGCCACACCGGAACAGCGCAGTGAATCGTCCGCGGCGATGAGCGCGATGAGCGCGAGAAGGTCGTCGGCGGAGTTGCAGATCGGTGTCGCCGTCACCAGGAGCAGCGGCGATGCGATCGAACGGCGGGCCAGGGCCGACCAGCGCTGCGTCCGGCGATTGCGGAAGGCGTGCGCTTCGTCGACGACGATGAACCGCTCCCCGTCGCCGAGCGAAGGATCGGTGGCCAGGGCATCGTGCGTGATGATGCGCGCCTCGATGCAGAACTCGCGCAGCGTCTCGCGCCACTGACCCGAAAGCGAGGCGGGAACGACGATCTCGACGTCGCTCCGGCGGCGCTGCCATTCGGCGGCGACGCTCGCCGCGACGTACGACTTACCGAGGCCGACGTCGTCGGCGAGGATCGCTCCTCCATGGCGGTCGATCAGGGTCAGCGCGCGCTCCACGGCATCTTGCTGGTGCCGCGCAAGGTCAGGCATCGCCGTCAAGGCCGAGACGCCTGCGGAGGAAGGACGCAAGGCGCGCGTGCTCATCCGAGGAGACGCCATAAAGAGCCGCGACAGTCGCGTCGATCTCGTCGCCGACCGCGTTCGGAGTCCGGCGCGCGCGGCGTGCCGCCCGCAGCAGGAGTCTCCACGATTCGCTCGAGGGGGCGACCGCAGGCAACGGGAGCCGTGCGATCGTCCGGCCGAAGTATCGGAAGTAGAAGTCCTTGGCGCGCTCGGCGATGGCGATCGCCAGGACGTTAACGATGGTCGAGTTCAGAAGCGCCGCCAGGACGGAGGCCTCTTCGAGCGACGCGGCATCGAGCGCGTAAAGCGTCTGATTCGGTACGAGCGGAATGCCCCGATCGCCGAGCCGTAGCGTGCCTTCAAGCACGGCGGCGTTGAGACCGCGTGAGAGATCCTTCCAAACCACTTTGATGCCGACGTGCTCCGGGCGGACAGACGACAACCGAAATATCCCCGCCTCCACGCCGCGCGCCTTCGCCAGTTGCTCAACCCAGCGAGGCGGTTTGCGCCATCCGCCGGCGGGCGGCCAGAGCATCCAGGCCGGATCGGCGACCTGCCAGCGGCGTACGTCGCGGCCGCGTACGCAGCGGCAGACGGCGGTGAGCGGAATGTGCAGGCCGTCGGTCGTCTCGACCGCCTTGGCGCGAATGCGTTTCACGTCGAGGAAAAAGGCGCCGTTGTCGCCGGTCTTCACTCCCATCACCGGGGTGCGGCCGAGCGTTTCCGCCAACGGCGCGTGCGTGGCGTGAATACGCTCCACGATCGCGTGGACGTCGGGAGGAAGAAGCGACCACTCGGAGCCTCCGAGGCTCAAGGCAGCCGGTGGGAGAGAAAACGATTCGCGATCCGAAGTGATCGAGATGCATGCGCGCCGGGGACTGCCGTTTCGATGGGCGAGGGTGATGCCGAGAGGAAACGTGTCGGCATCGAAGTGCCGCTTTGCATCGGATGACCAATCGTCCAGCGCGACGATATTCGCCGCCGACGCAGCATGTCTCCGCAACGGCGCCGCATACCCGGAGTTGAGCATCTTGGCCGGAACGAGCAGCGACACCACGCCGCCGGATGCGACGAGCGAAAGAGCCCGTTCGACGAAGGCGATGGAGAGGTCCGGCTGATGAAAGGCGGTATTGCGGACGCCGTCGCCGCGGAAAAGTGCGAAGCGCTCGGCGTACATCGTCTTCGCCCGCGGCTCGATGCGGCTGTTGCGCACCCACGGAGGATTGCCGACCACGACGTCGAATCCGCCGCGGGCCATGACGTGCGCGAAGTGAACGTCGAAGGAAAAGAAGCCGATCTGGCCGTCCTCGATCCGTTCGAGCATCTGGCGATTCGCACCGATGCGCTCATGCAGCTCGCGGCAGCGCTCGATGTTCATCTCGCGCAGGCGCCCGAACAGATCGCGTTGCGGGGCACAAAGCTGCTCCTCTTCGAGCTCGTCGAGATCGATCGCTTTGACCAGGAGCTCGCTGGCCAGCCGGCCGTCGTTTGCGCGGATGAGCCGGGCCACCTGTGCGCGCTCGCGATGCGGCGCATTGCGATAACGCTCGATCAGGTCGGATTGCGCGCGCAGCGCGTAGACCCATTGGCGATAGATGTCGGCGCGGTTGTCGCCGAGGAAATCGGTGGGGCTGAGGAGCGAGTTGCCCTGCAGGATGTTGCGGTCGAGGTTCGGCAGCGGATCGATGTCGTCGATCGATTCGCCGGTCTGCGACACGATGGCCAGCCAGAGGCGCAGCTCGCAAAGGCGCACGGCTTCCGGCTTCAGATCGACGCCGTATAGCGAATGCTCCACGATGCGGCGGCGAAGATCTGGCCGCGGGCTCGGATGCAGCGCGGTCATCAGGAGCTCGACGATTCGCAGCGCGGAGAGAAGGAAGGCGCCCGAGCCGCAGGCCGGATCGAGGATGGCAATCGATTCGAGCCGTCTCGCGAGCGCCTCGCCGTTGCGAAGACGCCGCCCAGCCTCTCCTCGAAGGATTCGCTCCAGCGCCTGGCTCGTCTCGACGTCGCCATCGCTCAACCAGGCGACGATCGCGCGCGCGGCCAAAACGTCGACGATCGCCCGCGGCGTGTAGAAGCTTCCCGTCGACAGCCGCTCGCCGGTATTCATCAGCGACTCGAAGACTTTGCCGAGCATCTCCGGATCGATGTGCGCGCCGGCCGCGTCGGATTCGTCGATCGAGAAGGCGAACCTCTCGAATACCTCTTCGACGATGCGCTGCAGAAGATCGTCAGGTAGCGTGAGACCGGGATTGCGCTCTTCGAATGCTGACGGCTCGAAGAGGCCTCCGTTGAGATACGGAATCCTGCCGAGCCGGCGCGCGACGCGATCGCGGTCGCGCGCGGCGGTGTTCAGACATCCAAAGAAGAGCGGTTCATAGAGTGTGGCGTAGACGCCGCGTTTTTCGCGCACGGCGGACTCGATGCGGTCGACGAGGAAGCGGCGCTCCCCGTTCAGCCACCCCTTCTGTTGGATGAAATAGAGAAAGAGAAGCCGGGAGAGGAGAAGCAACGCCTGGCCGTCGGCTGCATCCTCCGGTTCCGACGGTACCGCGGCGCGGATCGCGTTTGAGACGTCGCGCACGGCGCGCCGGAAGCGCTCGAAGAACTGGCGCGTGAGCGATTCGCGGTCGAGCGCACGATCGAAGATCCGTTGCGGGTCGCTGCCGCTGGCCAGAAGATTGAGGCGGTCGAGCGCATGCGCCGTCGGATGGTCGAGATCGACGTCGAGACGCCGCGGCTCGCGGCGGGCGGAGAGATCGTGGACCGTCAGTCGCCCCGCGCTCACTCCTAGCACGACCGGCTTTACGAGCGCGTTGTACGTGGCCAGCGAGCCGAGGAACGCGGTGATCGCTCCGGACTCCGGGAGCTCGTCACCGGCGATCACATAGACATCGAGCTGCGGCGTGCGCGTGGCGAGGTGGAGCGCGACGTTGTCGCTCCACGGGATGTCGATCCCGGCGCGGCGCCAGCCGGCGGCGGCGATCGCGATCGGCGACACTTCGTAGCCGAGCTCGCGGAGGAGGGCGAAGGCGTCGTCGCTGGAGCAACAGCCCCGAAGGCGCTCGGCGGTGATCATGCCGCCCCTCCGCGCGATACACTGCGCGCGCCGACATGCCGATACGCTGGGCGTACCTCAAGCGCGTGCTCGCGGGCGCGATCTTCGGCCTTTACATCGCCAATCTTCTCTACTTTCTGAATCCGCAGATCGACATCACGCCCGGTCGCCTCGCAACGGTCACCATCGTCTACGGCCTGATTTGCGGCCTGCTGTTCGGAACCGTCCTCTGGATCCTTCGCGCACTGCGCGTCCGGCTCTTCGGCAAACCGGAAACGGACGGCGCCTTCCGGCCACACGGCTTCGGCTTCGTCGTCCTGGCTGCCTTCTCCGCCGCCGCGATCTACTGGATGCACCTGGAGGTGTTCCGCAACAACTACCTGCCGATTGGCGCGATCCGGGTGTTGTCGAAAGCGACGAACCTCATCACGGCCACATCGTTCGTGCTGCTGCTGATCTGGTTCGCCGAGCGCAACGCCGACCGCAGGACCTCGCGCATCCTGGTCGTCATCGGCGCCGTGGTGATCGCGATCTCGTCGTTCTTCCTCTACGAGCGCCGGGACAGCTACCGCACCGAGGAGCATGCCGTGGTGGTGGCGGACATCGGAACGGTGGCCGGGCAGCGGCCGGTCATCGTGGTGGCCATCCGCAATCTCCCCTACGACTGGATCCTGACCCTGGCCGGCGAAGGCTCGCTGCCGTTCTTCGAGCAGGCCAGGGCCCACGGCTACTTCACGCGGCTCGAGCCCTTCCCGACGATCAGCCCGAAATCGCTGTGGGCTTCCGTGGCGACCGGGAAGCTGCCGTTCCGGCACGGGGTGACCGGCAGGCTCGGCTACCAGACGCCGCTCAACCGCGCCGGCGAGCGGTTCCTGATCATTCCGGCCGGCGTCGGTTTCAAGGCCTGGGGGCTGATTCCTCCGGTGTCGCGCGTTTCGACGCCGCTCCCCTCCGGTCTGGCTCTGCCGCTCTGGACTCTCTTCGAGCGCCTCGGCCTGCACGCGGCGGTGATCGGCTGGCCGTGGTCGGAACCGACCGGCGCCGCGCGCGTCGTCACCGACCGCTACTTCGAGAATCCGGCGCACAACCCGGCCGATGTCGTTCCGTCGCAATTCGCCGCGGAGATCGCCAGGCTCGAGACCGCGCCGCCGGAGTCGGAGACGCAGCGATTCAACGGTACCGGCAACGCGCGGCAGCGGATCGTGAACGGATTGACCGCCGATCTGACCTCGATGGCCATCCTTCGCGAGTCGGCTCCGGTCTTTCCGCTCACGGTCTGTACGCTCGGCGGCTTCGAACAGGCCCAGCGCGCCATCCACATCTTCAGCAACGATCCGCCGGCGCGCTCGACGGTGAAGGGGCTGGTACTGCGCGCGTATGCCGAACAGATCGACCGGATGCTGGCGTCGCTGGCGCGCGACTATCCGAATCACATGATCGTCGTCGTCTCGCCGTCCGGACCGGTGCCGCCCCAGCTTCCGGCCACGCCGTATGCGCTGCTGCACGACTTCGTCGATCCCGCCGATCCGAGCGCCGACGATGGATTCGTGCTCATCCACGGCGCCGGTGTCGTCCACAACGAGAAGCCGCGCTCCGCGCTTGCGGTCGACATCGTCCCGACGGTGCTCTACCTGGCCGGCCTGCCGGTCGGACGCGACATGGACGGCAGCGTGCTGTCGGAAGCCTTCTCCGAGGATCTGCTGCGCTCGAATCCGTTGTCGCTGGTGCAGACCTACGAGGCACAGCGGCTGGTTGTGCGCCGGAGCGGCGGCTAGCCGGTATCTCTCACGGCCGGCGATCACCGCTCCTCCCACTTCTGCAGGCCGTCGTCGTAGCGCAGCATGCGCACCTTTCCGGTGGCGCCGTACACGCGAACCGCGTAGAGGTGGTCGACGCCGTCGCTGATGTAGACCGTTCCCGGTGTGCCGCTGCCGAGCACCGAAAAAGAGCAGATCGTCGAGACGCCGAACTGCAGGGCGTTGTCCGTCGGCTGGAGCTTGTCGCCGTCAGGATCGCGAATCGTTTTCGGCAGCAGGGAGATCGATGCCGTTCGAAACGACGGCATGACCACTGCCGGTCCGAAGTAGCGGCGGTCGATCTTTTTGGTGATGTCGGCGTTGGCGATACCGTTTCCGTTGCCGTCGTCGTAGAGCGAATAGGTCCAGTTGTTTCCCGACTTGACGAACTTCACGCCGGCGTTGCGTCCGTGGGCGATGGCACGCGAACGGACCGAGCGCAGGAGGCCGCGCATCTCGTTCGCCGCCGCGATGACTGATGCCTGGCGCCGGTAGTTGGCGAAGGCAGGCACCGCGCACATGACGATGATCCCGATGATGACGATGACTACGATCAGCTCGATGAGGGTGGTGCCGCTCTGTCGTTTGAACACACGTTCTCCTTTGGTGAGGCAGGGGGTGGTGATGAATCGAGTGAGGGAGGGTGGTTCGAGTGGATTAGTGGATTAGTGGCTTAGTCAGCGGGACCGGCGACTGATCGACTAATCCACTGACCCACTGATCCACCGCCTCTCCAAGACGGCCGCCCCGCTTCTCGCGAGGCGGCCTTTTGGAGGGACGGCGCGTTATCGCGCCGCGGGGGTGGGCGATGAGGGTTTCTTCGACGACTTGGACGACTTGCCGCGCGGGTTGCTTGTATGGACCTTCGCGGTGAGCGTGGTCTTGCCGTCGACGGTGAGCCAGGCAGCGAGGCGCTCGAACGACTTCTCGCCGAAGCCTTTGACCTGCATCAGGTCGGAGGTCTTCTTGAAGTTGCCGTGCTCCTTGCGATAGTCAGCGATCCGCTGCGCGGCTTTGGCTCCGACGCGCGGAAGCATGGCCAGTTGTGCCGTATCCGCGGTGTTGATGTTGACGACGCCGGTCGGTGTCGATGCCGGAGCCGGCTGGGCCTCGGCGGCCATGGAGGTGCTGCAAATGGTGGCGATCAGAATGACTGCGAGGACGATGAGGTGGGACTTCCGCATGGTCTTCTTCTCCTTAGTTTTGTTGGTTGTTTTCTTCGTTGACTGTTGACGCGCTTTGTTGTTTTTGGCTGTTCCCCACACGAGGACCTTTGATCCTCTGGTTCATATGGAAATCGCTCTATCCGTTAGCACCACCTCCTTTCGCGGGAGGCGTAGTGCGATCGAACGGCCAGCGTGCCGAAATTGCTAACTGGTTGAAATGGAGCGACTTACTCGGAAACGCCGGTCGGCGTCGCGTCAAGTGAGGCTTGGGATGGAAAGGTTTTTTGACAGAGGGGTCGCGCTACCGCGCTACAACGCGAAGTGCCCGCCGGCGTCGAGGACGTGCAGAGCCCATGGGCGCGCGCCGAACTGCTTGGTTATGTCGCGGTCGTGAGCCAGCCAGTCGCGGAGGGGGACGGTGAAGCCGCTCTTTTTCCGCTCGAGGATGGCGGCGGGGAGCGGTTGCCTGGGTGAGGCGGCGAGCAACTCCTTGCCGTTTCTTCCTGCCATCGAAATGACCGCGGGGGCGACCTCGCGAAGGAGGAAGGCATCGACGAGCGGCACCCGCACCTCCAGCGAATGAGCCATCGACGCCCAGTCGATGTCGCGCAGGAGTTGGCTGCGCAGGAAAAGCGACGACTCCAACGCGGCGACGCGTGTGAAGGGTGTGCCCGGGTCGGGGGTGATGGCCTCGCGGATGAGCTCCATGATGCCCAGGCGCTTCAGCCCTTCGCGCGCCATCTCTTCGCCGACGACGGAGCCGACATCATCCGGGAGAAAGAGGCCGCGCTTCATCAGGTAGGCGCCTTCATACGAGGTGCAGTACTTCAAGGTGTAGGCGGTCTTCGGACTGAAGCGGGCCCTGTTCCTGGCCATGCGCGGCTGCATGCGCGTGAACGCTTTCGCCACCGTCGGCATGTACCGGAAGAGGCCGAAGGTGCGGATGACCCGCGGAATGATGCGAAACGTCGAATAGCCGCCGAACAGCTCGTCGCCGCCGGTGCCGGACAGCGCCACCTTCCATCCCAGATCCGCCGCCGCCTTGCAGACGAAGTATGAGTTGAGGCCGTCGAGGGAAGGCTGATCCATCGCCTCGAGCGCGTGCGGCAATGAGCTGCGAAACATCTCGGCCGAGAGGGTTTGCGTCTGATGGATGGTTCCGTACTCCCGCGCCGCCACAGCGGCCAGCGGCGCCTCGTCTTTGTGTGTGCCGGCGTACTCCTCGAAACGGAGAGTCACCGTCTGCAGGGGCATCCCGGTCTCGGTGGCCAGGGCGACGATGGTGCCGGAGTCGCGTCCGGCGGAGAGAAACGCACCGACCGGGACATCCGAGACGAGATGGTAGCGAACGGACTCCCGCACGGCGCGGGCGATGATCTCCGCCCGTTCACCGTCGCTGTAGCGACGGCGCTCGTTGACCGCATCGCGGAGCACGGTGGCGAGGGAAAAATAGGAGCGCGGCTGGGAAGGGCCGTCGCGCGTCACCACCATCCAGCTTCCCGCCGGAAGCTCGCGGATGGCCTCATAAATCGTGAAGGGCTCCGGCACGTGGCCGCGGAGAAGAAAGCCGACGATGCCGGCGGTGTCGCGCGACGTAGAGACGGCGCCGCCGGCCAGAATCGCCTTCACCTGCGAGGCGAAGCGGAAGGTCTTCCCGTCACTCGCGTAGTACAGCGGCTTGATGCCGTAGGGATCGCGCGCCAGAAAGAGCATGTGCGTGCGCATATCCCAGATAGCGAAGGCGAACATGCCCCGCAATCGCGGCAACATCGCCTCCCCCCATTTCCGGTACATCCGCAGCACGACCTCGGTGTCGGACGTGGTATCGAAGCGCTCGCCCTCGCGCTCGAGCTCTTCGCGCAGCGCCGCGTAGTTGTAAATCTCACCGTTGAACGTCAGCACGGCGTCGCCTTCGCGGCTGACCATCGGCTGGTTGGCGCGCTCGCTGACGTCGATGATGGAGAGGCGGCGGTGACCGAATCCGACGCGGCGATCGGGAGAAAGCCACGTACCCGCGGCGTCGGGACCGCGCGAGCGCATCGCCTCACGCGTCCGCGTCAACTCATCGGCGTCGATCGGGGGTGCGCTGGCGTGAAACGAAACGATCCCGTTGATTCCACACATGAAAACTATCCGGAGTCTTCCACAGCTCTGATAAACGGAGGCTATACTTTCTTCTCCGATGAAGGAAAAGCGTGACACCTATCGCTTCCTCCACGTCACTCCGCGGCGCATCTACGAACAGCTCGATCAATACGTCGTCGGCCAGAAACACGCCAAAGAGGTGCTGGCCATCGCCGCCTACAACCATCTCAAGCGGATCGAATACCTCAAGTTCGGTGGCGACGTATCGATCCGCAAGTCGAACATCCTGATGATCGGGCCGTCGGGCTGCGGGAAGACCTATCTGGCCCGCATCCTGGCGAAGATCCTCGATGTGCCGTTCGCGTACAACGATGCCACCGCCTTCACGGAGGCCGGCTACTATGGGGAAGACGTCGAAGTGGCCATCGGCCGGCTGCTCTATGCCACCAACCAGAACGTCGATGCGGCGGAGAACGGCATCGTCTTCATCGACGAGATCGACAAGATCGCGCGGCGCTCCGGCGGCAACCGCACCGGCGCCGGCTCGCGCGACATCGGCGGCGAGGGCGTGCAGCAATCGCTGCTCAAGATCCTGGAGGGCGAGAAGCTCTTCGTGCCTCTCAACGTGACCTCGCACTGGAACAAGTACGACTACGTCGAGATCGACATCGCCAACATTCTCTTCATCTGCGCCGGCTCGTTCAGCGACATCGACGAGAACAGCGAGACCAAGCCGATCGGTTTCTTCGGCGACGGCGAAACGCGGGCGAAGGAAGTGACCACCGAAGAGCTGGTGCGGTACGGCTTCCTTCCCGAGCTGCTCGGCCGGCTTCCGGTCCACGTCGCCCTCGACCGGCTGACGGCCCGCGATCTCGTCACCATCCTGACCGAGCCGCGCGAGGCGATGATCCCCGAGTACCAGCGGCTCTGCGCGCTCGACCAGATCCAGCTCGAGTTTTCGCCCGGCGCGCTCGTCGCCATCGCCGAGGCCGCGCTGCGGCAGAAACTGGGCGCAAGGGCTCTGCGGGCCATCCTGGAGAAGGTCCTCCATCCGGTGCTGTTCGTCGGCCCGGAACGCGCCGGCGAGCGCGTGGTCATCGAACCGGAGGATGTGCGCAAGGCGATCGCGTAGCCGGGTAAGACCTCCGATGCCTGGGTCCTCGTTTAGCCTGCGTCACGGCTTCAACCAGCGGGCTCCATCACTTCAATGCGTCGCGTCTAGAGCGAGTTGATCGCCAATCGCAAGCAGCCCTTCCGCACAATGACTCGCGGAACAAAAGCGATACTTGCCTGGCGCGACATTTGGAATCTCACGAGTACCGCTGTCCGCTCTCGCACCTTGAGATCGAGCCCATAAAAATACATCCTGTAACATCAGAAAGTGGTCATTGAACGTAAAAGAGAGTGGTCCATCGCCCGGTTTCCATTGAAGCCGGAGAGTGCCGCCGCGAGATGCCAGTTCGAGGGTGATCAAATCCTGGTCGATGGGCACGCGGAAGCTTTCCAGCGGCCGGCCCGGTGCTGCCACGGTGACGACCGCATCCGTGGCCGAGGCCGGCATGTCGAAGGTAAAGCTCCCGTCCAGATCGGTAGTGGCCTCCTGCATCTGCCATGAGGAACCCAGAAATGGGAATGAATGGGCCGATGCGCCGACGACGGCGTCGCCGTTCGAGCGGGCGATCACCTTGACCGGCCGCACACTATCGAGTGTGAGCTCGATGTTTGCGAGTGCGCCGTCCTTAGGAACAGTTATGACAACTGGTTTGCTGTAGTCATGCGCTCGGGGATCACGGGCTTCCAGACTAGCCTGTCCACTGTTAGTGCCCCTAAACAGGAAGCTCCCATCGCTTTCACTGAGGCGCATCATCATGCCGCCAGCGGTCCACAGCGACACACGAGCGCCGGGTAATCGCTTCCCGCTTGCATCGCGTACCCAACCTGTCACCTCCGTGGCCGGCAGCGCGATGTCTACCTCATCTTTATCTTTTTCGATCGTTACCTCGGTCGTGGCCGCAACTCCATTCTGCGGCGCCTCGACATCGACGATCCACTTCCCGCGTCTTGGAAGGTTTGCCGCGAAATGCCCGTCTCCATTAGTCGTTGTTCTGATCTTTTCCGCGCCGCCGCTGCCACCGAAAAGCAGATGTGCTGACGGCAACGGTGAATCGCCGATCGTAACGTTGCCGGAGATTGAAGCGACGTCCAAATTGACGGTGTAATCATCGGTGCCCTCGGCGATGCGAATCTCCTTGTTCGCGAGAGTATTTTGTTTGGAGTCTTTGAGAAAGACGCGGACGGAGCCCTCGACCTGATCCGTTGCCTCGAAAATGCCCTCTGGCGAAGCGATTCCGCCACCTGCGCTTTGTGAGCCGGACCCGAACCCCACCGTGCGCCAAAGCTCGACACGCCACCAGATTCCGCCTGGCCCAACAGGCGGTTGAAGGTGCAGCCGGATTCTCTGCGCCGGCAGCAAGTCGAAGGATCGGCGCGGTGTGGTCTCCTTTCCTTCGTAGAGCTGTACCGGGAGGTGCTCGACTGCATAACCCTTGGCCTGTATCTCGAGGATGTATGTACCGGCCGCGATAGGCGCGAGCTGAACGACGCCTTTCTTCGTAAAGATCCCCTCGGCGACAGGTTGTGCAAGGCGAATTGCCGTGGCAGAGAGGCCGGCCGCCGCATCGCGCCGCAGGGACGCGCGAACCGGGACAGCCACCTGCCTGGCGAAGTCACTGCTCAGCCAGGCGACCACCGAGGCACCTCGTTGCAATTTGATCGCGCCGAGGTCGGCGACACCAGCAGCAGCAACCTTCACATCCCACTTGTGAAATGGCGCATACCCGTCTACGCGAACCGCCACGTCCAGCAGTGTGGCGGGTAGGGCGCACTTCCACTGCCCCGTCTTTTCAGTGGCACAGTCGAAGGACGTCCCTCGCGGCACTTCCGGCTGTGTTCTGGGCTCGGGCCGCGAGGAGACGACGACCTTGACCGCGATTGGCGTGGCCGGCTGTGGGTCCGGCAGCTTCACCGCCCCTTGCAACGTGCCGGTTCGCCAGACGTGCAATGTGTATTGCGTGCGTGCTTCCCCGGCCGGAAAGGCCACACGCTGTGGCAAGGCCCAGAAGCCCTTTGCCTCCAACCCCAGATCCCATTCGGAACCTGACTGCTCGGTGATGGTAAGGCCTGCCGGAGCAAGGCTCAGCCGCTTGACAATGGTTTTGTTTGTAGCGGATTGAAGGATAACGAGGCCATGCGTGTCGCAGTCCGGCGCGCTGTGGCATTTTACCGTTACGGCGATCGAGCTGCCGTTGCTCACGGCAGCGAGCAGGAAGCAGGCCGCTCCGAAGAGACCCCTAGTCATGTTGGCGGGCCTTCGTAAGCGATGATTCAGTCTACACAGCAATCGTGTCCGACCGAGAAACAGTATGCTGCGTCAGGATCCGAATGGTCGATGTAACAGTAATCGGTGCCCCATTCACCACTGAAGGGCGATCCGCAGCTGATGCCAGCGGATCTGGCATCGCCGGCGTTTCCGTAACACCTTTGACAGCTGCCTGCCCCACCACCACCGCCAGGAACACCAAAGTCCCTGTTGAGGACGTCGTCTTGCGCGGATAGTCCTATGGCGAACAGCGCCGCAGCCAGGAATGTGGCAATCCGAAGGTACTTGACACTCATGCGTTCCTCCTATCCATTATGAGTGAATGAAGACCCTAACATGCCATATCGACTGAGTCAAACGAGGACTTCGGCCTGGCGTCCTTCGGCTGTATTCGACCGCGGCTTCAGAGATAGACCGATCGCGTAAACTCACATCCATGAAGACCATCGGGATCTCCGCAAAGATCACCTCGGACGACGCATTGCAGTTCGCAGCGAAGGTGGCCGCCGACCTTCGCGCACGCGATTTCGGCGTCTGCCTCGACTTCGCCACCGCCGACAAACTGAACGACCGCGGCACGTGTGTGGCCAAGGGCGATCTCGGAAAGCATTCCGATCTGCTGATCACCTTCGGCGGCGACGGAACGCTGCTCTCGGTAGCCCGTCATGCACCGAAGAGCATACCGATCCTCGGCGTGAACATGGGCACGCTCGGCTTCCTCACGGAAGTAACCGTCGAAGAGTTCCCCGAGGTGATGGAGCGCGTGCTGGCGGGCGACTACGAGAGCGAAGAGCGCGTTGCCCTCGATGTCGTCGTGCGCGGGCCCGGACGCGACCACCGTGTCTATCGCGTGCTCAACGACGCCACCATCAACAAAAGCGCGCTGGCCCGCATCATCGAGATGCGCGTCACCGTCGGCGGCGAGTTCGTCTCCTCGTTCCGGGCCGACGGTCTGATCATCGCTACCCCCACCGGGTCGACCGCCTACAACCTTTCCGCCGGCGGCCCGATCATCTATCCGACGATGGAGGCGGTCGTGCTGACCCCGATCTGCCCGCACATGCTGAGCAACCGTCCCGTGGTGCTGCCCGATACGCTGGGGATCGAAATCGGTATCGCCACCCCGAATCAGGAGATTTTCCTCACCCTCGACGGCCAGGAAGGCCTCCCCATCGCCCAGAACGACACCGTCTGCATCAACAGATCGCCGAACCCGGTGACGCTGATCCGCACGCCGAAGAAGAGCTACTTCGATGTGCTGCGGGCGAAGTTGAAGTGGGGGGAGGGGTAAACGAAGATACGATTCGCTTCATGACGATCGAGCGACGCGCGGCTGTACTACTCTTCCTCGCTTTCACCGCCTGCACGATGCCGAATACGAAACGAGAAGCTGCTTCTGTCCCCGAGGTCATCTACGCGGGGGGGACGGTGCTCGCCGGGCCCAGCCAGACGCCGCAGGAAAACTGGTCCGTCGTCACGGCGAAGGGACTGATCGTCGCCGTCGGGCCGGCCGACGCGATGCGCACGGCACACCCCGAGGCGAAAGTCGTCGACGTCCATGGCTCGACGGTGATGCCGGGACTGACCGACGCGCATGGACATCTGTACGGGCTCGGGCTTTCGCTCGATACGGTGAATGTCGTCGGCGCGACGTCGTTCCAGGAAGTGGTGGACAAGGTGCGCGAGCGCGCCCAGCGCGCGGCGCCTGGGGAGTGGATCATCGGCCGCGGCTGGGATCAGAACCGTTGGCCGGACAAGCAGTTTCCGACGGCCGCGCCGCTCGATGCCGCCGTCGCCGATCATCCGGTCTGGGTGCGCCGTGTCGACGGGCACGCCGGCGTCGCCAACAGCGCGGCCATGCGCGCGGCGGGGGTAACGGCGGCGACGCCTGATCCCGAAGGTGGACGGATCCTTCGCGACGGCAAGGGCAACCCGACCGGCGTCTTCATCGACGGCGCCCAGCATCTGATCGATGCGAAGGTGCCGCCGCCCTCCGCGGAATTGCGCAAAGCGCGCGTGCTGGCCGCGGCGCAGAAGATCGCCGAGAACGGCCTGACCGAGATGCACGACGCCGGCGCGGAGCAGGCCACCATCACGGCCATCCAGCAGCTCATCGACGAGCACAAGTTCCCGATCCGCGTTTACGTGATGCTGACCGACGATCCGGCGCTGCTCGATTCGTGGCTGACGCGCAAGCCGCTCATCGGTTACGGCGGCCATCTGACGGTTCGCTCCGTGAAGATGTATGCCGACGGTGCCCTCGGCAGCCGCGGCGCGGCGATGCTCGCCCCGTACAGCGACGATCCATCGAATACCGGCCTCCTCGTCAGCAAGGAGGAGCACATGCTGGCCGTGGCCAAACGCGCCCGCGCTGCGGGGTATCAGGCCAATACCCATGCGATCGGCGACCGCGGCGTGCGCAATGTGATCGATGCCTACGAGCAGGCAGGGGCGACCCCCGCGGACCGGTTCCGCATCGAGCACTTTCAGATCGTCGCGCCATCCGACTTTCCGCGCCTGGCGAAGCACGGCATCATCGCCTCGATGCAGCCGACGCATGCGACGTCCGACATGCCGTGGGCCGAGGCCCGCGTCGGACCGGAGCGGATCAAGGGCGCGTACGCCTGGCGGACCGTGCTCAATTCCGGTGCCCGCCTGGCTCTCGGCTCCGACTTTCCGGTCGAGGCGGTCAACCCCTTCTTCGGGCTGTACAGCGCCGTCACCCGGCAGGATCAGCAAGGCAATCCTCCCGGCGGCTGGTATCCCGATCAGAAGCTAACCCTGGCGGAAGCGATCCGCGGCTTTACCTCGGATGCCGCCTACGCCGCCTTCGAGGAATCGTCCCGAGGGGCGATCGAGCCGGGCAAGCTGGCCGACCTCACCATCGTCGAAGGCGACCTGTACAAGGCGCCGCAATCACAGCTTTTTGCCACCAAGGTGCGCTATACGGTAGTCGGTGGTGACGTGGTGTACCGGAACGCTCCATGATCCGGAATACCTCAAGGGCCTCTTTTCGGAATGGGTCCTTCTGAGGGGGCGTTAACTTCCGATGAACATTCAAGTAATAGGAGATGCAGATGCGTAAGACTCTCGCGCTTTCGGTGCTGGCTCTCATGGTCGTGGCCGGTAACGCGTTCGCACTTGGTGAGGCCCGAATCCAGGGGAAGATCACCGATGCGGCTACCCACAAACCGATTCCGTTCGCCCAGATCATCGTTGATGCCGTGACGGGGCACACCGTTCACAACGAGTACAAAGCCGACAAGGACGGCGTCTATCGCTTCCTCGTTCTCGACGGCACGCTGTCGTACAAGTTCACCTACAGAGCTGCCGGCTACGCAGACGTCGAGCAGACGATGAAGCTCACGCTCGGCGACATCAACACGAAAGACGTGACGATGGCCCCGGGCTCGGGCAAGACCCCGGCCGCCGCCGCACCTGCCGCGGCGAAGGCAGATCCGTCCGTGGTCGCTTACAACGAGGGGGCGGAGCTCGCCAACGCCGGAAAGGTTCCGGAGGCCATCGCCAAGCTCGAGGGGGCGGTCACAGCCAAGCCGGACCTCACCGCCGGCTATGAGGCGCTCGCCCACCTGTATATCCGCGACAAGAACTACGACAAGGCCATCGACCGCGCCAACAAGGCGCTCGAGATCGACACCGACAACCAGGACATGTTCGGTGTTCTCAGCGAGGCCTACACCGCCAAGGGCGACAAGGCCAAGGCCGCGGAGTACCGGAAGAAGCTGCCGGCCGACGCCGCCTCGATGTTCAACGATGCTGCCCACCTCATCAACAGCGGCAAAGACGCGGAGGCCGAGCCGCTGCTGAAGAGTGCGATCGCGGCGAACGACAAGTTCGCGCCGGCCTATTACGAGCTGGGCATGCTCTATGTAAGGACGCAGAAGAACGCCGACGCGAAGACGAACCTGCAGAAGTACCTGGAGCTCGAGCCGAACGGCAAGGACGCCGCCACGGCGAAAGAGATGCTGAATTACGTGAAGTGAAACAACTTCACGGATCGAGTGTGGCAAGCTGACAGGGGGCGGAAACGCTCCCTGTCGTGTTTTGGGAGGACGTCATCATGCGTGCTGTTTCGATGTTGTCCGTGGTTCTTCTCGCTCTCGGCTGCGCCTCGGGCGGCGCGCCGTCCGGCCCGGAGCCGGACGTGACCCTCATCCAGCTTTCGCGTGTGGCGGAGGGGACTCAATACGACACCGGCCCGGTCACGGTGCACTACGCGGTGGAAGTGAAGAACACGCTGGCCGAGCCGGTACAGCTCCGGCGGGTAACCGTTCTGTCGATCGGCGGCGGTTCGTACACCTTGCCGTCGTATTCGCAGGGATTCAACGAGACCATCGGGCCGGGCGAGACGAAGAGCGTCGCCTTCTGGGCGCCCGCGCACGTCGCAATACAGACCGTGGCCGGCGCGAACGGTCCGGTGACGTTGCGGGGAACGCTGGAGTTCGAGTCAGGGTCGAGGAAGTTTCAGAAAGTGGTCGTCCAGAACATTGGACCGGCCGGAGGCAACTAGAACGTCATGCGCAACGCTATCGCCTTTTCCGCTCTTCTCGTCGCTGCCGCCTGCGCCACCGGCAACCAGATGTCGCAGACGGCCGCGCGTATCCCGAAACCGGAGATCACGATCGTCAACCGAACCGATCTGACGAACGTCCCGACGGTCGCCTCCGGCGTGGAAGTGCACTTCGAGTTCCGTATCGTCAATCAGGCCGAGGTTCCGATCACGATCCGCCGCATCGACATGTCCAGCCTCGGCGGCGGTGGGATCGCCATCGAGTCAAAGAACCGCCAGTTCAACACCACCATCGCTCCGCACGCGGTGGGGTCGGTCGACTACATGACCACGGCGTTGATCCCCGACCCGAGCAGCTACAGCGGCCGGTCTCCGATTCAGGTTCGCGCCACGTGCCTTTTTGATTCGCCGGACGGGGCTCTGCAGAAGGTGGTGCAGCAGCAGATAAGGCCTGAGGGGGCGGATTAGATCAAAAACGGAATGTTGAATGTCGAATGTTCAGTGTTGAATGTTGAATGAAGAGGCGGAAGTCTTTTCTGTTCAATGCTTAACCCAATATTCACTTTCTCGCCGTTGAAACTGATCGGTCAGGTTCGTCAACCTCAACGGAGCGTTCGTCAACCGCACGCGAGCGTTCGCTGACTGCACGCGAGCGTTCGCTGACTGCACGCGAGCATTCGTTGACCGCACGCGAGCGTTCGCTGACTGCACACGAGCGTTCATTGGCCGCACGCGAGCGGTCGTTTGACCGCACCCGAGCGTTCGTCGACCGCACTCGAGCGTTCCTTGACCGCACGCGAGCGGTCGCCAAACGCATCGAATGGGTGGAGGAACCTCACCGAAAATGGCCGCTAACCCGCACCGGAACGCGCGTTCACGCGTCCAGAAGCTGTTCCGTCAGTAGACCAGCGAGATAGGCGGCCAGAGCATCGACATTGAAGTGCCCCTCTGCCCAGTATCGATCCGCTTCTCGTAACGCAGCATAGTAGGGTTGTCGATTTTCGCGGATTCGTTCCGGTACGATCTTCTTGCCTGGAAGTAACTGGCGTTGCCGTAGACAGATCAACAGATAGCACGCCGCCCGAGCAGTGCGACCGTTCCCTTCGGTGAAGGGATGAATCCAGTTGAGTCGCCACAGGGCGTAGGCTGGAAGCACTGTAGGATCGGTGTTGATAGTCCAGTTCTCGTGGATTACCGATAGAAATTCATCGACGAGATCCGGCACTTCCTTGAAGTGAGGCGGAATGTGGTTCCCGACGTAAATAGGCTGATTCCTGAAGCGGCCACCGAACTGAGCGATGTTCGCCACAGCAGCCGCATTCAGTGCCCAAAGGGTGTACTTGTCGAATGCTTCGATGCCTTTCGCTACGGCGATCTCGACGCAGTTCGTCAGTAGATCGTACTGTCGCAACAGGTTCTGCTCTTGGATACGAGCAAAAAGTACCGGGTCGTCAGCTTCCCTGACCGACATTTCGCAGAGCTACCGCTTCAGACGGATGTTTTGTGAGGATGATCGAACGGAATCTTTCGTGATCAGCTCCGACTGAGGCGCATTTCCATAGGCGAAACTGATGCGCTGTTCGCGGAGTACGTCCTCGGTTACGTCCGTGTTCTGCGCGTTTTGCAGGAGCTCTGATAACTGCGCGCTAACGGTGAGATTCGACTGAAACTGTTTGCGGGCTGGCATGGTCGACTCCTAGTCGCATGGTAGTGGTTCGTACTATTCGGAGTCAACAGGAGTCTGCTGGATAAGTCACACGGATACATAGGTTTGCCTGGAGATTACGCAGCCGCCGTTAGCCTCCGGAATTCTAGCGTTAGTGGATTGGCAGGGCCTCCACCGGTGGTTGTACCCTACGACACGACCGCCCGCTGCTCGACCAATCCTTCGAACACCTGGAGCGCCAGATCGACGCGCCCCAGCGGCGCGGATACCTGCACGCCGGCCACCCGGCCGCGGACGCGCTCCAGCGTCTCGCGGGCGATGGCGATGCCTTCGCGGAGGCCGTCTTCCTTGCTCTTGTCGCTGGCGATGCGCATCCGTTCCATCACCTCGTCGGTGACGGAGACGCCGGGGACCTCGTTGTTCATGAACTGGGCGTTGCGGTACGAGAGCAGCGGCCAGATGCCAGCGACGACAGGGAGGCGCATGTGCTCGATCTGGCCGAGGAAACGTTCCAGGACGGCCACGTCGAAAACCGGCTGGGTGATGGCGTACTCGGCGCCCGCCTTCACTTTCCATTCGAGGCGGCGGAGCTCGTATTCGAGGTCGAGGTGGCCGGGATTGACGCCGACGCCGATCGTGAACTTGGTCGGCTCGCCGAAGGGGTTGCCGCCGAGGTCGAGGCCGTGATTCATCAGGTTGGCCATGTTCGTCAGACCGATCGAGTCGATGTCGAACACCGCGGTGGCGTCGGGATACGGTCCCATCTTCGGAGGATCGCCGGTGATGAGCAGCAGGTTGCGCAGACCGAGCGCGGCGCAGCCGAGAAGATCGGAGTGCATGCCGAGGAGGTTGCGGTCGCGGCAGCAGTAGTGAAGGACGGTCTCGATGCCGACGCGCTGTTGCAGCAGGACGGCCACGGCGATCGCTCCCATCCGGTTCTGCGCGCGAGGACCGTCGGGGACGTTGACGGCGTCGACGCCGGCCGCTTTGATCGAGCGCACGGACTCGATCATCTTGTCGGGATTCGGGCCTTTCGGCGGCGTGATCTCGATCGTGGTCACGAACTCGCCGGCGGCAAGCTTCCTCCCCCAGTTCGAGCGCGCCGCCATCGGCACGGCTTCTTTGGCGTCGCTTCCCTTGACGTTTGCATCGCGTTCGACGACGACGAAAGAACGGCGCGGCGAGAGCGGCCGCACGGCGTCGGCCATGATCTTGATGTGATCGGGCGTCGTACCGCAGCAGCCGCCGAGAAACTTCACTCCCTTGTGGATGAGCCGCTTGGCGTACTTGGCCATGTAGTCGGGTGAGGCCATGTACATCTGGCGCCCGTTCACTTCGCGCGGCAGACCGGCATTCGGCTGCGCGGAGATCTTCTTCGCGGTGACGGCGGTGATCTCCTCGATGGCGTCGAGCATGACGTCGGGACCGACCGAGCAATTGAGGCCGATGACGTCGGCGCCGGCGCGGTCGAGCCGATGGGCGATCGTCCGCGGCTTGTCGCCGTAGATCGTCCGGCCGTCGTTGCCGATGGTCATCTGGGCCACGATCGGCAGCGAGCAGATGTCACGGATGGCCAGGATGCCCTGCTCGATCTCGGAGATGTTGGACATGGTCTCGAGGACGAAGAGATCGACGCCGGCATCGCGGAGGGCGGCGGCCTGCTCGCGGAAGAATTCGCGCGCTTCGTCGAGCGCGGTGGGGCCGTACGGCTCGATGCGGATGCCGAGAGGACCGATGGCGCCGGCGACGTAGACGCCGTTGCCGGCCGCTTCGCGGGCCAGGGCCGCTCCGCGTTCGTTGATGAGACGCAGATCGTCTTCGATGCCGAAGCTGCGCAGCTTCACCCTGTTCGCGCCGTAGGTATTCGTCTCGATGATCTCGGCGCCGGCGCGGACGTATTGTTTGTGTACCTCGAGCACGATCTCCGGATTGCGGAGGTTCAGCTCGTCATAGCACTTGTTGATGAAGACACCCTTGGCGTAGAGCATCGTCCCCATCGCGCCATCGAAGAGATAGATGTGCTCGTCTGCGATTGCCTGTATGAAGTCTTGCATGGTCTCGCGGTCTCGAACCACAAACAAAAAAGCCCCACGCCGGATTCGACGTGGGGCCAAATCGAAGAACGAATTCGAACTTGCCGGCTATTTAGCTTTTTTTACCCTGGTTGCAAGCGACCCCAAATCAATCCAGCGAGCGGAAACTCTAGCACGATTCAAATAAGATGTCGCGATGCAGAGTTCGGTCCTTCTTCTCCTCGCGGCGCTGGCGATAAATCCACTTGCTGCATCGACGCGCGACGCGGTCGAATCACCGCATCTCACCATGCGCGAGCTGGGGCGCGAACATCGTGCTGTGATTCGGCGCGATGAGGAGCACGAACAGCGCCGTTCACTCGTTGCGAAAATCACCGGCACCTTTCTCGAACTCCCGGTACAGGCGGAGTCTGTCGTGACGAGGACGACCATCTCCGCGCCTCGGGTGACCGCCGGTTTTGCCGGGAGTCATGACCTCGGATTTAGCCCCTCCGACGCGGCAGGAGCGGTCTCGGCCAAGTATCTTCTGCACGCCTCGAACGCCTCGATTCTGGCGCAGGACCGCACCGGCGCCACTCTGAGCAACATCCCCCTGGGCAGTTTCTGGCACGACTCGGCATATGCCGATGGCTTCCTCTACGACTCACGGGTGTCCTACGACGCCGCCGCGGATCGCTGGATCATCTGCACGCTTTCCGACATCAATCTGAAGAAGTCGACCTTGCTGCTCGCGGTCTCGGACGGCGGCAACCCATCACTCGGCTGGCACCGTTACCGATTCCTCGTCGATCCGACGGATGAGATGTCGGCCGACTTCACACGAATGGCCCTGACGCGCGACGCGATCGTGGTCACGGCGAATATGTTCGACGCGTTCGACGCATTCTCCGAGCTCGCCGATGCGTTCGTCGTCCGCAAGAGCGACGCTTTCGCCGGCGCGGCGACGCTCCCGGTGACACAGACCCATACCGGCATTTACGATCTGGTTCCGGTAGACAGCCTGGAGGGCGCGCTTCCCTACTTCGTCACGCAGCGCGGAACGATCGATCTCTCGATCTACACGTTGAGCGGTGGCGCGCTCGCGAGCCAGGGCAATCCCCAAGCGCCGGCCCTGCCCATCACCGGTGTTACGTCCAGCATCATCGGGCTGCAGCTCGGCAGCGCGCTCAAGCTCGACTGCGGATTTACCTACGTTTACAACGCGGTACTGAGAAACGGGGTGCTCTGGGTCGCTTCACAACCATACGGTATCTCTCCACTTCGAAGCAGCGTGATGTGGTGGAAGATCACGTTGGGCAGTCCCCTTCGCGTGGATACGGGTTTTATCGACGACCCCACAGGCGCGACGATGTATGCCTTCCCATCCATCGCCGTGAACAAGGTCGGGGCGGCCCTGATCGCCTACTGCGTTTTCAGCGCATCGACCTACCCCTCGGCCGGCTTTTCGTACGTCGATCCGTTCAATAGCCTGAGCGCGCCGGCCGTACTGAAAGGCGGGGACGGACCATCCCACATCTCGCGCTGGGCGGACTTCTCGACCACCGTCGTCGATGCAAACGACATCGACTTCTGGACGATGCAGACATACTCGCCGCTCCTGACATCGGGGCTCTGGGCGGCTTGGTGGTCGAGGGTCGAAATGCCTCTCCCGGCGCGAAGGCGCGCCGTTCGTTAGCGTCCGAATATTTTGCGCAACCTGCCCCACGCCCCCTCCACCTCGCGGCGGCTGCGGTCGACGTCGTTAGCCCATTTGCGGAACTGCTCGAGCGTGATGGCGGGCGGCTCGTCGAAGTTGCCGCGGCTGAAGAAGACGCTGCGGATGATGCCGCCGAAGAAGCCGGCCGGACATCTGTTCGTCGGCGCGGTGCCGTCGAGGAAGACTTCGTGGACCGGACCGGGACAGCCGTCCTGCCAGAGCATGCCGCTCTCCGGATCGATGTCGCGGAAGGTCACGCCGGCGGGGGGCCGCGGCTCGCCGCGCAGATGCGGGATGGAGCTCATGTAGGCGCCCCAGATCGGGATGGCCGATTCGCCCGATGAGAGACGCAACGGCGCGCCGTGGTCGAAGCCGACCCAGACGCTGGTGACCATGTCGGCGGTGTAGCCGACGAACCAGGCGTCGCGGTAATCGCTGGTCGTGCCGGTCTTGCCGGCGACGTAGCCGAGGGCGTAGCGCTTGAGGCGCGATGCCGTGCCGCGCTGGACGACACCGCGCAACAGCGTGTGGATGATGTACGTGGGAGCGGTATCGGCGACGCGCTTCTGCTCGAGGTCATGCGCGTACAGCGATTTTCCCGCGCGGTCGCGCACCTCGCGCAGGAGGTACGGCTCGACGCGAATGCCGAGGTTGGGGAACGGCGTATACGCCGCTGTCAGCTCGCGCATCGAGACCTCGGTCACACCGAGTGGCAGCGCCGGGATGCGTGCGAATTTCTCTTCGAACCCGAATTTCTCCGCCGTGCTGGCGACGCGCTCCACGCCGATGTCCTCGGAGAGCCGTACCGTCGGCACGTTCAGCGAGTGCTCGAAGGCCTCGCGCAGAGTGACCCGTCCGCGATAGCGGTCGTCGTAGTTATGCGGCTGCCACGTTTCGTTTCCGTTGACGGCGATGCTGATGGGCGCATCGAGCAGCAGCGACGCGGTGGTCGCTTTCTTCGAGGCGATGGCGGCGAGGTAGGCGAAGGTTTTGAACGCCGAGCCAGGCTGGCGATGCATCGCCGAGGTGCGGTCGAACGGCGAGACGTTGTAGTCGCTGCCGCCGACGAGCGCGCGGATGCCGCCGCTGCGCGGATCGACGGAAAGGAGCGCGATCTGCAGCGGCTCGCTTCTGGCCTGCGCGCGAAGCCAGGAATGGGTTGCCTCGAGCTGGGCGGGGGCACGGGCGGCGACGCGCTCGGCGTTACGTTGCGCATCCGGATCCATCTCGCAGACGATCGTCAGTCCTCCTTCGATCACGGGTCGGACCCCGATCTCCTTCACGATGTCGGCGCGAAGGGCGCGGAGGTAGAACGGATACGGCGCCTGCGGGATCTCGCCGCCGTTGAATTCGACCTCGCGTGCCTTTGCCGCCGAGAATTGCGCGTCGTTAATCCAGCCGTGATCGCGCATGACGGCCAGGATGGCATCGCGCCGGGCGCGGGCGACGTCGGGGTGTTTCTCGGGCGTGTCGCGGTTCGGCGCGCGGATCATGCCGGCCAGCACGGCCGCTTCGTCGACGCGAAGCTCCGAGGGCGGCTTGTCGAAGTAGAGCCGGGATGCTTCGTCGATCCCGAGAATCGGCTTGCCGCCGCTGTGGCCGAGGTAAACGTCGTTGAGGTAAACCTCGAGGATCTCGTTCTTCGGCATGCGGGCGTCGAGCAGAATCGCCAGGATGATCTCCGTGATCTTGCGGCGCCAGGTCCGCTCCTGCGAGAGGAAGCGCGTCTTGATGATCTGCTGATCGATCGTCGAGCCGCCGGCAGCGATGCCTCCCGCGCGGATGTTCGTGAAGAGAGCGCGCACCATGCCGATCGGATCGATGCCGATGTGATGATGGAAGCGCACGTCCTCCGCGGCCAGGAAGGCGCGCGATACGTGGTCGGGGAGCGAGCGAAGCGCCACCGGAGGGGTGATGCGCCAGTCGACGCCGTACAACGCCGCCACGCGAACGGGCCGCTGGTGCGCGGCGGAGACGACGATGGTCGGCTCGCGCCAGGCGTGGTTCACCAGCTCGCGCGTGAGCCTCCGGTTGAGAACGAAGATGTAGATCGAGAACGCCTCGGCGGCGACGAAGGCGATGATGGCGATGGCAGCGATCGATCGAATAAGCCCTCGCGGCAAGTGATGCGTGCGTGACAATCGCGACATCTTCGTCTACATTGAAATTTGTGCAACGCAGTTGCCACGCAGCACAAATTTTCTTTCAAACGTACGGCTCCCCACGTCTACAGTTTTGAATAGGAGAGAATCCATGGCTGCCAAGAAGTCCAAGAAGTCCGCGAAGAAGCCGGCCGCGAAGAAGGCCGCAACGTCGAAGAAGAAGGCTCCCGCCAAGAAGGCTGCCGCCAAAAAGCCGGCCAAGAAGGCCGCGAAGAAGGCTCCCGCCAAGCGCAGCGCCGCCTCGAAGAAGGTGTCTTCAAAGAAAGCCTCGAAGAAGGCTCCCGCGAAGAAGGCGCCAGCTAAGAAAGCTGCGAAGAAAGCTCCCGCGAAGAAGGCTCCAGCGAAGAAAGCTGCTCCGAAGAAAGCAGCTCCAAAGAAAGCTGCTCCGAAGAAGAAGGCCAGCCCTCTCGCCCGCGCAAGCAGCGTGATCAGCAAGGTCGCCTCATCGGTGAGTCACGCGGTCGCCAGCGTCGTGCCGCACAGCAGCGAGACCGGCAAGGCCGAAGCCAAGAGCAGCGTCGGCTCGGACATCGCCGGCGGCAAACAGTAACGATTCGCAGGATGAGGACTATAGCCCCCGGCGCTCCGCCGGGGGTCTTTAACGGAACGCCCGATCGGCGAGACGCCAGCGCTCCGTCGCTGCGCTAGCTCGCGCTGTCGAACACCTTGCGTATCTTCTTCGAGAAGTAACGCTGCGGCAGGCCGCCGTTCCACTTGTGCAGGTTCTTGGCTTTGCGGAACGACTCCATCGCCTGGTTCTTGTAGCTGTCGTCGGCTTCGAAGGCGTATTGGGAGTATTGCGAGGCACCGAGGAAGGCCCAGATCCAGCCGTTGGTCGGCATCTCGCCCGAGAGTCTTTGGAACTTCGTCGAGGCTTCGTCGAAGTCGCCGCGGAAGTAGCTCTCCAGGGCGTCGCGGACACGGCGTGACGAATCGGCCAGCACGAGGGCGCTGGCCTGCGTCGGGCGGGTGGGAATGGCGGTGGGCTGCGGGGCGGGGGCGCCGGGAGCGGGCGCAAGGTCGGCGATCGCGGCTGCATTCTCCGCCGAGGCGATGGCGGCGTTCAGATCGTCATTCGATCGTGGGTTTGCGCTGCGGGTCATGGCATCGGTCAGTGCCTGCGTGGCCTGCGTGTACTGCGGCGTGTTGCCGGCTTTTCGCTGCTGCGCGGCGCCGATGCGTGTCCTGGCTTGATTGATGGCCGCATTGGCCCGTTGGCGCAGCACGGGATCGATCGACGGAGCCGCCGGCTGCACCGGCATCGGCACAGGAGCCGGCACGACGGTGCGCGGCGCGGGCGCAACAGGTTGCGGCTGCGGTTGCGGTTCAGGCTGCGGGGCGCTGGACTGCGCGAGCTTGGTCTTGGCACGCGCCATCAGCGTCTCGATCGATCCGAGGTCCTGCTCGCCGGCGCCGCTGGATTGTTCGAGATCGGCGACGGCCTGCTCGTACTTGCCGGTGTTCAGGTAGGCCACGGCGCGGTAGTAGTAGGGGTGGTAGCTGATGAAGATCGCGCCGTAGGTTCGCGCCTTGTCGTTTTCTTTGGGATTGCCTTTGATGGCTGCGGACATCTTCTGGATGACGGCCGCCCACTGGCCGTTTCTCACGGCGGCCACTCCCGCGTCGTAGTCGTCGTACCACGACGCCAGAGCCGCGCTGGCGGCGAGCAGCAAGGCCAATCCGATCGTGCAGGTGCGCGTGGCTCTCATGGTTTGGCGAGCTCCTTTTCGAGCTCTTCGTAGTTCACGTCGCCGACATTGAACCCTTGCTTCACCGGCTTGCCCGCTTGCACCCGAACGCTCATCGTCTGTGTCTTGCCGTTCGGGCCGCCGACGGTGACCATGTACTGCCCCGGCTCGAGCTCGATACGAGTTGGTAACGAGCGTTCTTCCTCTGGGACGTCGATCGACTTTCCTTTGTCATCGATGATCTTTTCGAGATCGCCCGACGGCGATGCCGAGAGGAGCAACACGCCCTGTCCCGCCGGGATCGGCGCGGTCGACGTCGGAGCCGTGCTGGTGACGCTGGTCGTGCTGGCCACGCTGGTCGGTGTGGCCGGCTGCTTTCCCTTCCAGATGAAGAAAGCGGCCACGCCGAGGACGACCACGATCGCCGCGGCGATGCCGATCATCATCCCCGAGTTGCTCTTCTTTGGCGCGAGCGCACCCGGCGAGATCTGCCGCTCGATCATCGTGGCCTCGGCGTTGCCACTCCACTTCTGTTCGGCGGCCGTCGGTGCGGCCTGCGACGAGAAGCGTTCCATCACCGTCGCTTCGTCGCTGCCGGCACGGGTTCCCGGTGCGCCCGGCATCGTGCCGCCTGTAAGAGTCGTGGGGCCGAGGTTGCGCTCCATGACCGTTGCCTCGTCGCTGCCGACCTTCGTTCCGGTCGGGCCGGTGCGCGGAGGCGGCACCGACTCGACCTGTGTGGGCTGGCCGGTCATCGTCTGTTGCGTCGACTGCTGGCCGCTGAAGGTGCCACCGGGGCCGGTGGTGAACTTCGGGAGCTCGGCCAGCGTCTGTGCGCCGGAGAGCGTGATCATCCGTTCGCCAAGGCCGTACTTCTGATCGGGAGGCACGGTGTTGCGAATCGCTTCCAGCGCATGCTCGAAATCGGCCGCGGTGGCGTAGCGGTTGTCGCGGTTCTTCTCGAGCGACTTCATGATCACCGACTCGAGCTGCGCCGGCACTTTCACGGCGGGATTCAGCTCATGGATCGGCTGCGGCTTTTCGGTGACGTGCTTGAGGATGTAGCCGTGCGGATTGGTGGCCTGGAACGGCGCGCGGCCGGCCAGCATCTCGTACAGGACGATGCCGAAGGAGTAGAGGTCGGAGCGCGGGTCGAGATGCTCACCTTCCTTGAGAAAACCAGCCTGCTCAGGCGATGCGTACTTGAGCTTGCCGAGGAACATACCTGTCTGTGTCAGCCCCTGCCCGCCGTCCCCCTCGGCGAGTTGTTTGGCGATGCCGAAGTCGATGACCTTCACGGCCAGTTTTCCGTGATGGTCCTGCGACAGCATGATGTTCTCGGGCGAGATGTCGCGATGGATGAGGCCCATGGAGTGGAGATGATCGAGGCCGCTCAGTGCCTGGATGGATATCTCGATGGCCAGGCGCGCTGGCATCGGCCCGTTCTGGCCGATCCACTTCTGGATGTTCGTGCCGTCGATGAACTCCCAGACCATGTAGTAGGAGCCATCGTCGAGCTGGGCGAAGTCGTAGAGCATCGCCAGGTTCTTGTGCTTGATCATCGTCGACGTGCGCGCTTCCTGGAGGAAGCGCTGCATGCCCTGATCGTCGGCCGCGACGTTCGGCCGCATGATCTTGATCACGCGGAGCTCGTTGAGGTGAATGTGCCGGACCTTGAAGATCTCGCCCATGCCACCGATGCCGAGGCGGTCGAGGATCTGGTACTTGCCGTCGAGCAGCTTCGCCGAATACGTGCGCTGGAACACCGTGACCCGTTCGTGGCAGGCGGGACACTCTTCCAGGCTGATGTCGATCGGCTGTTTGCAGCGCAGGCAGTTGATTTGGCTCATGGTTGCTCCGGGGTTACGCGGTTGCGGGGTCTCGCGGTGGACGTGCCGCGAGACCTCGCGACCGCATTCAATGGTCTCTCAAGACATAACTGCACGCCGGGTCCGCGCCGAATCGCACCACATCTCCCGGCTTCAACACCGCCTTATCGATACGCGTGTTGTTGACGTACGTTCCGTTCGCTGATTTCAGATCTTCCAGCGTGCACGAGCTGCCGTTCATGGTGATGCGGGCGTGACGGCGCGAGACGGCCGGATGGGCGAGCACCACCGAGCAGGTGCGGTCGCGGCCGACCATGATGCTGTCGCCCTGCAGCGCATGCTTCTCGTTGGCCTCGGGTTTTACGTGGACGAGCTGCCAGCGCTGGGCCGCCGCCGCATTGACCATCGCCGGAATCGGCCGGATCGTCGGGGTGTAGCCGGGGCGGAGGTTGTACTCCTCGAGCGCTTCGAAGAATTGGCGGGCCGATTCGTAGCGCTGGTCCATACGCGGGTGCATGGCCCGCAGCACGATCGCTTCGAGCTCGGCGTCGATCTCCGGCCGCAGCGCGCGCAGAGGCTGCTTCTCGCCGCGATAGATGGCGTCGATGAGCTTCGGCAGCGAGCGGCTGTTGAACGGGAGCGTGCCGGTCAGCATCTCGTAGAGCACCACGCCCGATGAGTAGACGTCGCTCTTGGCGCCGGCATCCTTCGGCTCGCGGATCTGCTCAGGCGACATGTAATGCGGCGTGCCGAGGAGGAAGCCGGACTTCGTAAGCACCGTCTGGGTGCTCCCGGCGGCCCCTTCCTTGATCTTGGCGATGCCGAAGTCGGTGACCTTGACCACGCCGGCGTTTTCACGAATCAGGTTCGCCGGCTTGATGTCGCGATGCACGATCCCCTTGCCGTGCGCGTAGACGAGCGCTTCCAGGAGGCATTGCGCCGTCACGATGGCGTCGGCGATCGGCAGGGCGCCGCGCTCGGTGAGGAGCACGTCGACCGGCGTCCCTTCCACCAGTTCCATCACCAGGACGGCGTGGTCCTGGTTGTTGATGAATTCGTAGAAGCGGGTGATGTAGCGGTGCCGCAGCTTCTCGAGGATGTGCGCCTCTTTGACGAAGCGCTTCCTGGCTGTCACTTCACCGGCCAGCTCTTCGCTCATCACCTTGAGGACGACGACGTAGTCAGCGGGGAGGATCTCGTTCCGGACGATCGTACGGCCGACGTAGACGTGGCTCATCCCGCCTTCGCCGAGCTCGCGCTCGATGCGGTAGTTGCCGACGATCTGGCCGATCATTTCAGCGCGCCTTCTTCGTCCCAGTAGAAGCCTTCGTTGCAGAGCGGCATGAACAGGAACTTGTGCGAGCCGATGCGGACGACGTCCCTGTCGGCCAGATCGCGCCGCGGCTCGATCTCGAGGTCGTTCACGTACGTCCCGTTGGTGGAGTTGTGGTCCATCAGAATGAACCTTCGCTCCTCGGGGCGGAAGACGAGGTCGGCGTGATGGGACGAAGCCTGGTCGTCGCCGATGACGATGTCCGAGCGGCGGTCGCGCCCGAGAACGTTGCGGCCGATGCGCACGGGGAACGATTCGCCGCGCGCGGCGCCATTGAGTCCGATCAGCCAGCCGACGACGTAGCGCTTCGGACTGGCCAGCGGATCGAGCTTCTGCACGGCCACGGTGCGGTCGACAGGCTCGGACTCGACGGCCACCGCGGCGTCGCGGCGTGCCATCGTCGGTGGTGGTGACGGTACCGCGGTGGGGCGGCGCACCGGTTCCGAAGGGACAGCCACGGGCCGCTGACCTTCCTGCGCGCCGAACCTGGTGGGTCGCACGACCGGAATGTCGGACTCGGCATTCTCAGCGGGGCAGTACGGACAGAGGTCCCAGCTCTCGTCGATGAAATGCCCGTTCTCACACCGCTTATCAGCCACGTTTCAATGCCTCACGCATGGAAAGCCACCGCAACCGCGTTGCGGCCGCCAAAGTAGATGATGTCGCCGTCCTTCAGGAACCGCTTGTCGATCTTCTGGTCGTTGACGTACGTCCCGTTCGACGAATTCCTGTCGATCAGCAGCACTTTGCCGTCGATCGAGACCACTTCCGCATGCAGCCGGGAGACCTTCGGGTTCTCCAATACGATCTCACACATTGCCGTTTCCCGTCCCACGCGGATGCCGGAACCGCCGAGCCCGAGCCGCTCGCCGGCGCGCGGTCCGTTGAGGATGGTGAACTTGCCGAGCATCAGCGGCGTGCCGGCAGGCGCACCGGAGGGCGAGACGACGCGCTCGGTGGTCACCTTGAGCATATCGGCGGCGATGCGCGGGCGGCGCACGCGCGGGATGGTCAGTCCGAGTGCCAGGGCGGCCAATACGCCTCCGGCGCCGGCCGTGGCGATGGGATGCTTGCGCCAGAGCGGCATCGACTGCAAGGCGCGGTCGATATCGTGTCGGAAGTGGATCAGATCGGGAGAGTTCGGGAAGAGTGTGTTCGCGCTGGCCAGCTCCGCCGAGGCCACGGTCCACTTCCCATCCTGAGCGGCATCGAGCGAGGCGCGGTAGTGGTGATCGAACTCGCCTTGGACATTGACCGGAACGTGCCCTTCGCTCAGGAAAGTGCGAGCGACGTTGATCGGCACGAGGAACTTGATCGATTCGGCGTCGGAGCGGCCCCAGGTCGAGATCCCGATCACCTCGCCGGCCTGATTGACCACCGGTCCGCCGGAGTTGCCGCGGTAGATGGCGACGTTCGACTGAAACACCGGCGTGTTGGCGACGTTGCGCTTGATGGCGGTGATGATGCCGGGGTTGAATGTCGCGATCAGATCGCTGTCGCGCGAAAGCCAGCCGCCGATGACGTCGTCGGTACTGCTGGCCACGGCCGGGTAACCGACGGACCAGATCGCTTCGCCGACATGTGTAGAGTCGGAATCGCCAAGCGTGAGCACCGGCAGGTTCTTGTGGTTGACACGAAGCAGCGCCAGATCGGTGCCGCGCTGCGCCAGATCGGGCGAGAAGTGTTCGATCGTGAAGGGGAGCTTCTCGCCGTTGGAAAGCTCGATGTCGTTCGTGACGACGCGCTTTTCCAGACGGCCGTTTTCGGCAAGCGTGGCGATGTATCGGTCGAGGGCGTCGCTGCGATGCAGCTTGCGGAGGTCATCGACCGGAAAGTGTTTCAGAAGCGCCGAGATGGCGCCATTGCGTAGAAGGTCGCGGTCGAGCGCGTCGTCGTTCTGCGTCGGTGCCACGACATGGCCGCTGGTGAGGATCAGGCCATCGGGGTGGATGATGAAGCCGCTGCCGGATCCGCCCGCACCGGTGGGGACGAACAGGTCATCGCCGGCATTTGTCTTTTGAACGGCAACTTCGAATCCGTCGCTTTTCAGAGAATCGGCAATCGCCTGAATCGTCGCCGGGGTGTAGTGAAACTGGGCCTCGGCAAAGGCGTTGACCCTGACCACGGCCGGCTTCACGCTGTACGGCATCTTCGCCGCCTCATCGAGATGCGTCACATCGCCGCGGCAGCCGATTGCGGTGAGTAGCAGGAGCACGAAGAGGAGACGGGGCGGGGCGGCCATGATTCGAGGTTACCTGGAGTGCGTGGTGGCGTTTCCTTGGCGTTGATGCTGCTTCCAGTATTGCCACCCGCCGGCGGCACCGCCGAGGATGAGGATAGTGATGAGCGCCCACTTGAGAAACGAGCCGCCGGACGCCGGGGTCGTGCCGGCGATGGGAGTCTCCAGCGTCTTCTCCAGCCGCTCGGCCTGGAACGGCGTCTCGACCGTTTTCTCGTCAACGTCGCCCGGTTCCGCGGCCTTCGCTTCTTCCTCGAGGATGGGAACGATCGGCGCGGTGTCGCGCTGCGTCTCGTCGTACGGATGATCGGCCAGCGTCTCGTCGGCATCGACCATGGTCTCGTCGCCGATTTTGTCGATCGGAATGATCTTCGCGACGATGACCGTGACGTTGTCCGGCGCACCCCTGGCGAGCGCGAGCCGGACGTATTCGGTGGCTGCCTGATCGATCGGCAGCCCGGCGATCTGCTTGATCTCCGGCTCTTTGACCAGACCGTGCAGGCCGTCGCTGCAGAGAACGAAGACATCGTTCTGCTGAATGGGAAACGGGCCGCTGACGTCGATCTCGACATCTTCGCCGACACCCATCGACCGCTGCAGGACGTTCCGGCGCGGATGCGTCTCCGCTTCCTTCGGCGTCAATAGCCCTTCCCGCACCATCGAGGCCACCAGGGAGTGGTCTTCGGTGATCTGCCGGATCTCGTCGCCGCGGACGAGGTAGATGCGCGAGTCGCCGACGTGGGCGAACCAGGCCTGATTGTCTTTGACGACGAGCGCCGAGGTGGTGGTTCCCATCCCCCGCAGGTCGGGATTGGCCTGGGACTCGGTGAAGATGCGGGCGTTGGCGCGCGTCAGAGACTCGCGCAGGGCCTGAGCGATGTCGTAGGTCTCGCTGCCGAGGTATTGCGCCTTGACCGTCTCGCCGGCCAGGCGGGAGGCGGTGGCGCCGCCGCGATGACCACCCATGCCGTCGGCGACGACGAGCAGCCGTCCGCCGGGATGGCTATGGCTTTCCTCGCGAGGTGTGGTGTAGGTGCCGAAGTCCTGATTCTCGGAACGAACCAGTCCCACGTCCGTGCGCAGCACTGCCTGAACGCCGAGACGCGGCGTCGTGACGGCCGATTCTTCTGCCGCGGCTGACTCGCTCATATGCGTGGAAACAGACAGAGGATTATACAGGTTAACCGAAGGAGCCCTTGGGCGTCTTCCGCCCCCGTGCATCATCGATGTTCGACAGTGGTGCAGGTCATAACCAGGGTTCAAGATCAGAACCGACCGGCCTCGAGACTACAAATCAGGGTTCAAGATCAGGACCGACGGGGTTCAAGATCACGATCGATGGGGTTCAAGATCAGGATCGAGGGGATTCGATATCAGGACCGAGGGGGGTCGATATCAGGATCGATGGGGGTCGATATCAGGATCGAGGGGGTTCGATATCAGGACCGAGGGGGGTTCGATATCAGGATCGATGGGGGTCGATATCAGGATCGAGGGGGTTCGATATCAGGACCGAGGGGGGTCGATATCAGGAGTGTCACCTAGAACTGACACATCGGTCGGAGCGCTGGCGAGACGCCAGAGCTCCTTCGCGCAAGCGCTACCCTTCTTAGTGGTGTCCGCTCGGCGGCGGCGGTGCCGGTCGTGGTGGCGGTGATCCTGGAGGGAGGGAGCCGTGCGCGCCTGCCTCGCCGGTGTGGCCGGGTTGACCCTGCCCGGCAGTGTGTGCGTCGCTGCCGTCGCGGTGGTCCGGGGCACCTTGGCGGCGCTCGGGGGGCGTGGCCGTCGGATGTTCAGGGGGCGGCATTTGGCGGCTGAACTCCGAGCTCTGGCCGGCATGGACGAGGATCGGCTGGGGGTGGAGGGGCGATTGGACCTCGACCGTCCCTTCGAACACGTCGAGAGTAGCCTTGCCGGAACTGTCCACCTCGACGTTGTACTGCGTGCCGCGGACGGCCAGAAGCGCGCCGGGCGTCTGCACGATGCGCGGCTCGCTGCCGGTGATCTTGTCGAAGAGGGCGTGGATGCGGCCGCGCTCGAGCGAGAGGATCACGCCCGGGGTACCTCCGGCGAGCTGCACATCGGTCATCGAGAAGATCTCGAACTTTGCGCGATGCTCCTCGGCGGCGATGAGCGCGTACGAGAAGAGGCCGGTGTGAACCCGGTCACCGCTCTGGGCGTGCAGGCCCTTTGCGGCGGCGGAGTCACGGTTCGCCGTCTTGAGGATGACGTTGTTCTTCACATCGTCGAACCGATAGCCGACCGGCGCCTGCGGCGTGGTGGCTGCCGCGGCGGCGAGCATGACGAACGATGCAAGGAGTGTCTTCATTACGGCCTCACTGGGGTTCGATCGAAATATCGAGTCGTTTGATTTTCCGCGCGAGGGTCTTGCGCTCGATGCCCAGAATGAATGCGGCCTGCGTCTGATTCCCGCCGGTGGCGCGGAGGACGGCGACGATGTGGCGTTTTTCGGCCTCGTCGAGACTGACCAGTTCCTCCTCGGCCGATGCGGGGACGGCTGCCGGCAGCGTTTCGGCCGACGGCGCGATGTCGCGCAGCGCGTTCGCCGCGGCCACTGGATCGACGAGCGCCCCGGAGTCGATGATCGTGCGCCGGATGACCTGTTCCAGTTCGCGGACGTTGCCGGGCCAGCGATGCGCGGCAAGGACGTCGAGCACGGACTGCGACGGTCCCGGGATCGAGCCGCGTTTCATCTCCTCGGCGATCCGGCGCCGGAAGTGGTCGGCGAGCAGGGGGATATCGGAGGTCCGCTCGCGCAGCGGCGGGACGGCGATCTCGTATCCGGCCAGCCGGTAGTACAAGTCCTCGCGAAACCTGCCGTCGGCGACAAGCCGCTTGATGTCGCGATGCGTGGCCGCGATGAGCCGGACGTCGACGTGGTGACTCTTCTCGGCGCCGAGCGGCGTGACGATTCCATCCTGCAGGAAGCGAAGTAGTTTGACCTGGAAGGCGGGCGAGATGTCGCCGATTTCGTCAAGAAAGAGCGTGCCGCCGTCGGCGCGGGAGAGTGCGCCGCGCCTGTCCTGCCGGGAATCGGTAAACGCACCCCGAGTCGAGCCGAAGAGCTCATTCTCGAGGAGGGTGTCGGGGATGGCGCCGCAGTTGATGGCGATGAACGGGCCGGCAACGCGGTCTCCGAGGTCGTGGATCGACTGCGCCACCAGCTCCTTCCCGCTGCCGCTTTCGCCGAGGATTACGACCGGTACGTTGAGCGATGCCACACGGGCGATCGCTTTGTACATGGCGATCATCGACGGGTGCGATCCGACGATGCGCGATGCGGGGCCGGCTTCGATCTCGACTTCGTCGGCAACGCGGTCACCGAGCGCGGCGCGTACGCGCGCGATCAGCTCACCGAGGTCGAAGGGCTTGGCCAGATAGTCGAAGGCGCCGATGCGTTGCGCCAGCGCGGTGGTCTCGATCGTTCCGCGCGCGGTCATCAGGATCACGCGCGGCGGATCGCGGCGCTCAGCAATGGCCTGGAGCAGCGTCAGGCCGGTTTCGCCGGGCATGTAGATATCGCTGAGGACGACGTCGACGCGATGGGCGCGGAGCAGCTGCAGCGCGGAGGTGACGTCGCCGGCCTGCAGCGTTTTCAGGCCGACTTTCTCCAGCGCCATGGCCGCGCTCTCGCGGATTCCGGCATCGTCATCGACCACGAGCACTGTCGCCATCTACATCGCTCCTGCTTTGGCCGCTTCGGCGGCCAGCGGTAGTGTGATCCGGAATCGCGAGCCGCCGCCCGGCATCGTCTCGACGCCCGCCGCACCGCCGTGCCATCGCGCGATCTCGGCGACGAGCGAGAGTCCCAGTCCGAGGCCGTTCGTCCCCGCCGCGGTCGTCCCTCGGACGAACCGTTGAAAGATGCGCTCCCGATCCGCTTCGGCAATGCCGGGACCGCGGTCTTCGACGATGACGGCGGCATCGTCGCCGCTGCGCGCGACGCGAACGGTGACCGGTGCCGGTGCCGAGGTGTATTTCAGAGCGTTGCCGACGAGATTGTCGACTACACGCTCGATGAGCGCCGCGTCAGCGCGGACGGGAAGTTGCGGGTCGGCTGAGACGAACAATGTGCGGTTGGTGCTGGCGCGCAGAAAATCGATGCGGGCCGCGACGAGGGCTCCGAGGTCTATGACGGACGAGGAGGATGCAAAGTCCCGAAGCGGCAGGCGCTCGAGATCGAGCAGCGTGCCGACCATCGTCTCCAGTTTCCCCGCTTCGTGCTCGAGGAGCGACGAGACGCGCTTGCGCTCCGCCTCGGTGAGCTCGAATCCACCCATGAGCTGCGTGAGGCTGCGCATCGAGGCCAGCGGCGTCTTGAGCTCGTGCGCCAGAACGCGCTTCGACTCCGCATCGCGTTCGCGATGGTCGATGTATCGCTCCTCACTGCTGCGCAGGGCGGCGATGATGATCCTGGTCTCGATGCCGGCCACCGCGAGCGCGGCGGAGGCGATCCATGTGATGAACGGGACGGCGATGCCGTCCGCCAGCAGCAGGAATCCTCCGGCGATGGTGGCGGAGATGACGAGCGCGGCGGCGATGCGCCGGCGGCGGACGAGGACGATCGCGCCGACGGCAACAGCGGCGAAGAGGCCGCCGGCGATCGGCGGCAGCTCGCGAATGACGTCGCCGCGGATGATCGATTCGGTTGCGGCGGCGTGTACGGTCACACCAGGGTCGGGCCGGTGGCGCGTGGTGGTGGGAGTCAGAACGCGATCGCCGAGGGCGTAGGCGGTCGGGCCGATGAACACTAATTTGCCGTGCAACCGCGACGAGAGCGCGGCATCGCGCAGAAGATCGGCGGCGCTGATCACCGGGATGGCGTTGGGACGGGTCCGGAACGATGGCGAGATCGACAGTCCGACGGGGGTGGGCGCCCCGGTGATCAGCGACGCGGCATCGATCGACAGCGCCGTCAGCGCGCGGTCGCCGCTCTGCTTCGTCGAGGAGAGCCGCCGGAGGATGCCGTCATGATCGAGCTCGAAGTTTCCATGCGCCGCCGTCATCGCCTGCGCCAGCGGCGGCCCGGGCACGAGCCAGCGGCCATGTTCATCGACGACCGCGACGGCCAGCACGGGCAGACGCCGTGCCGCGGCGGCGAGCTGTTCATCTCCCGGCCGGGCTTCGGCGAGAAGGATGTCGAGGATGACGCCGCGCGCACCGGCATCGGCAGCGCGATTCACGATGGCCGCGAGTGTTGCCCGGTCCCACGGCCAGGGGCCGATGGCGCGCAGTGACTGCTCGTCGATGGCCACGACCGCGGTCGCCGCCGCCGGCCGTGGCGGGAGAAGCCGCAAGGCGGCGTCGCGCGCCGGCAACTCCAGCGCGTCGAGCAGATCAAGCGCCAGCAGCAGCATGACGGCGACCCCGGCTGCCGCCGCGATCCAGAGCGCTGTGCGCATGCGCAGCATGGGAGGTATGGTCGCACACAGCACAGACAAGATGTCTGCGCCCAGCCGTTAATAGCCTTTCGGAGGCAGTTAACTCACTAAGCGCGATCACACGCCGGCTAAGCACGATCACACGCCGGCTAAGCACGATCACACGCCGGCTAAGCGTGATCACACGCCGGCTAAGCATGATCACATGCCGGCTAAGCGCGATCACACGCCGGCTAAGCGTGATCACACGCCGGCTAAGCGTGATCACACGCCGGCTGAGCGCGATCACACGCCGGCTAAGCGCGATCACACGCCGGCTAAGCGCGATCACACGCCGGCTAAGCGTGCCAATCCAGAGGTCCGCTCAACTCAGTGGACGCTGCGCACACATGGTTGCGCCGGTATCCTTGCCGTGGCGCAGCGACTAGCCCCCGACTAGCCCGCATTTCTCACACTCTCACTTGAATCGTGGCCACTCTGTTACTCGACGGGGTACAGGGTGCCGGCGATTCCAGTGAGACTGTGAGAAATGCGGGCTAGTAAAGGGCTGGTAAACAGCCTTTCGGAGGCCGTTTGACGTTGTCTGTGCCTTAGTCTCTTGGCAGGATGCCGGCCAGCTTCGCGCGCAGCAGCTTCCCCAACGGCGATCGCGGAATCCCATCGACCCGATAAACCGCACGAATCCGCTCGAACGGATGAACGCGCGCGTTGAATGCATCGGCGAATGTCGGCTCGACCGTCGTGGCGAGATGGATGACGTGTCCGAGGCGCTCGTCGGGCATGGCCACAATCGCCGCGTCGTCGCCTGCCAGCTCGTGCAGGATCCGATCGAGGCGCTTTAGGTCGATCGACTCACCGCCGATCTTGATGAAATCTCCGGCGCGGCCGTCGACTATCAGTCTGCGTCCGTCGACATCGCCGAGGTCCTCGGAGATAAACCAGCTATCGATCTTTGGATCGATCAGGCCTTCATCCGTGGCGTAGCCGGTGAGGAGTGATGGTCCGCGAAAGGCGAGGCATCCGTCGGTTTCGCGGCGAGCTTCGATGTGCGAGAGGAGGAGGTCTTCGACCGAGATCGTCGAGCAGCATTCACTCATGCCGTAGCTGGCAAGAACCGGCCAGCCCGCGGCCGATACCGGGTCGAAGGCACCGCCGCCGACGAGGATCGCCCGCAACGTTGGGGGGGGATCGAGCCCGGCGGCGATCAGGTCCCGCACCTGCGCCGGCACGAGCGAGGCGAGCGTGGCCTCGGATTCGACAAAGGTCCGCGGGTCCCACGGCATCGGCCGAACGCGCGCGCCGGCGAGATGGCATCGCGCGTAGACGCCGAGGCCGCCGACGTGGAACGTCGGCAGCACGGCCGCCCAGACATCGCGTGACGTCACCTCGAGCCGATCATTCACCGCGGCGGCGGAAGCGAGGATGGCCTGCTTCGACAGCGCCACGAGCTTGATCGCGCCTGTCGATCCGGAGGTGGCGACGTAAACGTGCGCATCAAGATTCGGTACGAGCCGTTCCAACCGTTCGCGCTCCTCAGCGGGCATGCGCGGGTTGAGGAGGAGGTGGGAGGCGGAGGATTGGAAGTCGATCATGGATTACGGTGTGGCTTCGCGGTGGTAGGAGCGCCAGCGCTCCGTCGCGCTGAGTTAAGGCCCATGGTTACAGCGTTCGCCACGACATTCTCTCCAGAAGATCATCGAAACCCCATCCATTACCGCCGGGGGGGACGAGACGCGCTCCGTCGATTTGCATTCGATCGATGAAAGGATCGGGCTCGTAGAGCACCTGCGTGACGAGGCCGCACGTCGTGGTGATGCCAGCGGTTGCGGCGGCGTAGGCGGCGCAAAGCTGACCGATGGGATGGTCCATGTACGAGGTGACGACGAGCTCAGAATCTATCCGAGGGATTTCCTCGATTGCGGGTTTGATGACCAGGACGTCGGCGCCTTCAGCAGGGCACAGACACTTTTGTCTGTGCTCTGTCGCACCTCCCCGATCCAGTGCCAACCGCAGCCCCGTGCGGGAACGAAGCTCGGTCCACATTGCCTCGTCATATGGACACGGATCCTCGATGAAGTCGACTCGCTCCCTCGGAAGGGTTGCAGCGATTTGCACGAATTCATCGGGAGTGAGCGTGGCGTTGAAGTCGATCCGGAGGCGGACATGATCGGGGATTCGATCGATGCTTTTCAGCTTGACTGTATCGAAGCCGCCGGGAGGATCGGGTCCGGGCCAGTGGCTCGGCGGGATGATCAAGCCGTCGAAGAGACTTCGGCCATCACGGCGGGCGGCAGCATCGATCGCGGCGAATTTGAGTGATGCGCGCGTCAGCGTCGTTGTCTCGCCGCGGGCGAGCATCGCCAGCTGCTCGTCGAGTGTCGCGTCGCCGAGCTCGGGCCAGGGATGGATGTCGGCATAACCGCCATCGATCCGGATCAGTGCGCCGCGGCGTGGCCCCTCGGCAGCGATGGCGCTGAGCCGGCGTTTTGGTTTCAGCTCATATTTCCAGTAGTCAACCAAGAGCCGCTCCGACCACGTAGAGGATTCCGAAAATCCATTCCAGTGCGCCGGCCAGCGCCAGGCAGCGATTGAGCTCCGCGCCGCGGCTGCGGGCGACACGCAGGAGCAGCGCCAAAGCCGGAATGAGAGCGAGCATTGGGATGGCCAGATTCCGCGAGCCGCGGAGATACGCGACCGCAGCGACGCAGAGAAACGGAGTCAGCGCGAAGATTACGATCTCAGCGCGCGCAAACGTCGCGCCGAAGCGCGCGGCTAGCGTCCGTTTGTTGCTGGCGCGGTCGTTATCGATATCGCGCAGGTTGTTGATGGACAGGATCACGACGGCCAGCGATCCGACGGCGAAGCCGCCGATCCAGGCGGCGGGATCGAGCGTCAGACGTTGCAGATAGAACGATCCGCAGACGGCTACGAGGCCGAAGAAGATCATGACGAAGAGCTCGCCGAGGCCGTGGTAGGCGAGCGGATATGGTCCCCCGGTGTAGGCGTAGGCGGCGATGATCGAGGCGATGCCGATCGCGGCGATGGGCCAGCCGCCGCGGAGGATGAGCGGGATTCCGCAGAGCGCGGCCAGAAAGAAACAGACGTATGCGCCGCGCAGCACAGCCTCGGCGCTGATAAGGCCGGCGGCGGTAACGCGCAACGGTCCGAGGCGCGTATGCGTGTCGGCGCCCTTCTTGAAGTCGAGCGCGTCGTTGACGTAGTTGGTGCCGATCTGGATGAAGACCGCGCCGAGAAGCGCGAAAACGAACGGTTGCCAATGCATCGTGGCCAGGTCCCGGAACGCCAGGGCGGTGCCGGCGAGCACCGGCGTGACCGATGCAGCGAGCGTTTTCGGGCGTGCGGCGAGGAGCCAGTTCTTCATTGCGCTGCGCGCGTTGTCGGTTATCGGTTATCAGTTATCTGTGTACAGTTCGCGCGTTGTCGAACGGTCTCTGGCAACCGATAACCGACAACCGACAACGCGCGAAGCGCCTAAGGAAACCGTGGGAACTTCTTGAAATCCGGCTTGCGCTTTTCGACGTAGGCGTTGCGTCCTTCCTGCGCTTCCTCGGAGAGGTAATAGAGCAGAGTGGCGTCGCCGCCGAAGTCGAGTAGACCGAGCTGCCCGTCGCAGTCGGCGTTCATGGCTGCTTTGAGGAAGCGCAAGGCCATCGGCGAGAGGGCCAACATCTCGCGGCACCATGTCATCGTCTCTTCCTCGAGCCGTGCGAGCGGCACGACAGTATTGATCAGGCCCATCTCCAGCGCCTGCTGCGCGTCGTACTGGCGGCAGAGGAACCAGATCTCGCGCGCTTTCTTCTGGCCGACGATGCGAGCCAGATACGACGAGCCAAGGCCGGCGTCGAAGGAGCCGACGCGCGGGCCGGTCTGGCCGAAGCGGGCGTTGTCGGCGGCGATGGTCAGATCGCAGACGACGTGCAGTACGTGGCCGCCGCCGATGGCATAGCCGGCCACCATGGCCACGACCGGCTTGGGCATGCTGCGGATCTGTTTCTGGACGTCGAGGATGTTGAGGCGCGGGATCTTTTCCTTCGGATCGATATAGCCGCCCTTGCCGCGGACGCGCTGATCGCCCCCGGAACAGAAGGCGTCCTCTCCTTCACCGGTGAGTACGATGACGCCGATATCGGAGTCGTCGCGGGCCATGTCGAGCGCCTGCTTCATCTCGCCGACGGTCAGCGGCCGGAAGGCGTTGCGCACCTCGGGGCGATTGATGGTGATCTTGGCGATCCCGTCGCTCGTGCGCTCGTATTTGATGTCCTGAAAGTCGTGAAGCTTGATCCAGTTCTCTGCCATGGCCGCGAGGCTATCAAGCGCGGCGCGCTACATCAACGGCACGCTGGTGCGCTGCCCGGCGGCGATGCCCTTCTTGAAGACCGTCACGTCGAGAGCCGAGGCGCCAAAGGCATGGTCGATCTGCAGAACGACTTTGGTGACACCGTTGGCTTCGGTGACACCGAGAACCTTCGTCTGCGGCCTGGTCTCAAACGACAGGTCGGCCCGTTGCGCTCCGAAGATGAAGAGCGCGACCTTGCGCGATCCGGCGCTGGTATCGAGGGTGGCAGTGGGGGAGAACGTCCGGCCGCCGTACTCGAAGGGGTAATCGACATTCTCCCGGCGAAGGCCGCGGACGAGGAGCCATTTACCGTCTTCATCGATCGGAATCGGCGGCAGGATGGCGACCTGTCCGGCCGCGGGAACGGTGATGTTGACGCGCGCGTAGCCGCGCTTCTCGGCCGCTTCCGCGGCGCCGCGGTCGGGGTCGCCTGTGCGGATGAGCGCTTTCACCGCGTATCGGCCGGGAGGCAGCATGAGCGTGCCGTAGTAGCGGAGGCCTGTCTGGCGCACCTTCTCGCCGGCCTTGGCCACTTCCACGGTGAGGCAGTCGTAGAGACGGTCGCGGACGACGCCGTCCCTGTCGAAGGCGTAGATGAAAACGTCGGCCCCGCCGATCGTCGCGCTCGTCTCACGAATCAGGTCGGTGCCGTTGATGTCGATCACGACCGGCACCTGCGCGGGTTTGCCGGCCGCGGTGGGAGGAAAGGGGGCGGCCAGCAAGTTGATTCGAAGGTCGTGCTGGGGAGTGTCGTTGACGATGATCTGCGCATTGGTCAGCGAGCGCTCGACGGGCGTATCGCGTCCCTGTTCAAAGTATCCGGCGCCCTGTACCACGCGCGCGTTGTCCGGCACGTTCACCAGCCTGACGCTGACGTTGTGGAATGTACCGAGTGCATAGTCGGAGACTTGGAAGCCGAGGACGTAGACGACCTCCTGTTGACGAAGGACACGGGCGAGATCGTCGTGCAATTCGCCAATCGGGAAGACCTCGCCGCCAGTCGGGCGCGTGAGCAGGAACATGCCGGCGTTCGCGTTGACGTTGGAGACCGCCGCGGGATTGTCCTGCACATCGATGGCGTGAAGGACGACGTCCGAGACGCGGAAGTTGTCCGTCATCCGGTCGATGACCTGCTCCCTGGCGTTGCGCGTGTCGCCGTTCTGCAGGAGATGGGCGTCAAATCCTTCCGAAAGGAGCAGGATCTGTTTGCGGCCCGGCATCATGCGCAGAGAGCGGGCCAGGTTGCTGATGGAGTCGATTTCGCGCGCGAGCCGCTGCGGATCGTTTGTGTTGGATTTCTGATGAGCTGGGCTCTCCGCTTCAGGCACTGTGACGATTGGCTCACTGCCGAGCCGAAGAGGATCGGAACTGCGGAACGAGACCGGATTGCCGATCGCCGAGGCGACGAGCTGGCGATCGGTGGTGAAAGCCGTGACGAAGCGGAACCCGCGATCGGGATGGACCGTGGCGATGGCGATGAGATCGCGCGGCCCAGCGATCTCACTCACGAAATGCCGCGCTGCATCCTGAGCGCGCGGCAGTGAAACCGAGGAGGTGAAGCCGAGGTCGAAGAGGAGGACGTAGGAGCGGCGCGCGGACGGATTCATCGGGGCGATGGTGTTTGCCTGGCTGTCCGATGCGAAGTCGACGACATCGAACGAGGTGATGGGCTGCTTCTTCTTTTCGTCGTACAGCGCGAAGTTCGCGGCGGTCAGTCCGCGCACGGGACCACCCGAGGCGTCGACGACGGTGACCGGGAACGAGACCGGATGAGCGTTGACCGTAGCACCCGACTGCGCGAGCGATGCAAGCGCGGTCAGAGACGCGGCGGCGAAAACGAAAAGGCGGCGCATCGTGGATCGCTACGGCCTCACCACGGCGACGCTCGTCGTCTTGCCCTCGGCTACGCCCTTCTTGTGCACGGTGACCTGAAGCGAGGAAACCTGCGCCGGGTCGTCGAGCTGGAGGACGAGTTTCGTGCCGCCTGTCATCGGAATCGTGCCGAGCAGCTTCGTCTTCGGCGTGGTCTCCCAAGTCAGCTCGCTCGCCGTCGCGCCGTAGACGACCAGAGCGACTTTGCCCGATGCCGTCGCGCTCGGGATGAAATTCTGCCCATTCAGTTCGAACGGATAGCCGGCCTTGGCACCACGGTCCGCCCCTTTTACGAGAATCCACTTCGGCTCGTCATCGATCGGGATCGGTGGCAGGACGGAGACATCGCCGGGCATCGGCACGACCACGTTGACCCGTCCGAAGCCGCGCTTTTCGACGTCGCCGGAATTCTTCTTGTCGGGCTCACCGGCCCGGACCAGCGATTTGATCGCGTACATGCCCGGCGGCAGAACGAGCGTGCCGTAGTAGCGGACGCCGCCGGCGCGAAGGCGGTCACCGACTTTCGACATGTCGAGCGTGAGCCGCTGGTAAAGGCGATCGCGCACGATTCCGTCGGAGTCGAATGCGTAGACGAAGATTTCGGCGGCAACCGAGTTTCCTTTGGCCTGACGGGCGAGGTCGGCGCCCCGGAGATCGAGGATTACAGGCACTTGCGAGTTGCCGTCGCCCAGGGGAAAGGGGGCGGCGAATGCAGCCATGTGCACATCGTCCTGAGGGACGTCGTTGACGATGACCTCGGCCGTGGTCAGCGAACGCTCGAGAGGACTCTCGGAGCCGTTCTCGTAGTAGCCGAGGCGGTACGAGAGCCGTCCGGGTGAGTTGACCAGCTTCACTTTCAGATCGTGGAACTTGCCGGGGCTCTTCGTCGGCGACTGGAAGGCGAGGACGTAGACCACTTCCTGGGCACGGAGCATCCGATCGAAGCTGCTCTTGAGGTCGTTCGAATTTTCGAAGACTTCACCGCCTGTGGGGCGGGAAAGGACGAAGAGTCCGGCGTTGGAGTTGAGGTTCGCGCCCGAGGCAGCGTCGTTTTGAATGCGGACACCCTGGATGTCGATGGCGTGAAGGACGACATCCGAATTACGAAAGGCCTGCGCCATCCGATCGAGGATCGATTGGCTGGATGTGTTGCCGTACTTCGCATCGGTATCGATGTTCGCTATCTGTCCCGAGGCGGTGGCGGCGAAATCGCGGGCGTTGGCGGCGGCTTCGCGCGCATCACGCCCTTGCAGGTATTTCGCGTCGAAGCCCTCGGTCAGGAGGATGACCTGCTTGCGGCCGGGGACAGCACGGAGTGTCTTTGCCAGATCGCCGAGAAAGTCGATCTGCTTTTCGACTCTGGCACGAACGAACTCCTCGTTGTCGCGCGCCAATCGTTGCCCGGTCTCGGCATTCTCGGCCTTCGCCGTCGCGTCGCCGCGCGACATGGGCATCATCGGTGGCGCTTCCCCAGCGAGCTCGTTTGTGCCGCTCGCCAGCTCGGCTACGAAGGTCTTGTTTCCGATCTGCAGCGGATCGCTGCCGTGAAAACTGCGCGGATCGTTGATGGCCGAGGCGACGAGGTCGTGGTCGGTCGTGAATGCGGTCAGAAGGCGGAAGCCGCGATCGGTATCGATCGTCCCGACACCGACGAGGTCGCGCGGCTGGACCGCCGTGGCCACGAAACGGCGCGCCGCGTCCTGAGCCCGTTCCAGTGCGTGCGGAGTGGAGAAGCCGAGGTCGAATAGGAGCAGGAACGATCGCCGCGCAGCGGGGTTCAGGGGCGAGAGGGCGTTCACGGCCTCCTTCGATCCGAAGTCGATCTTGTCGAATGAGGTGATGGCCTGCTTCTTCCCGCCGTCATACACCTCGAAGTTCGCCGCCGTCAGCCCGCGAATGGGGTTGCCGCTCGAGTCGACGACCGACACGGGCACTTCGACGATGTTGACGTTCACGGTCTCACGCAACTGCGCGAAGGCCGTTGCCGCGCAAAGCAGCGCGACAGCCGTCGCTGTGTAGAACTTCATGTTGTCTCCTGTTTTACCGGACGACCAGCGGCACACTCGATTTTCGGGCGTCGAGCGAGCCCTTCTTGTGCACTGTCACATCAAATGAAGCCGGACCGCTCTGCAGATTGGCAGGAGAGTAGTCGAAAACAAGCTTCATGACGTCCTGCCCCTGCATGCGCTTGACGAGCGAGGGCGCTCCCGCGTGCGACCCCGTCGCATCGGTCACGGCCGTATCCCAGGTCAGCTCGTCGGGCGAGACGTTGAAAACGAAGAGGGCCACGCGCCGGGGACGTCCATTGCTCACCTGCGCGCTGGCGCTGGGCATGAACGGCTCGCCGTTGATATGGAACGGATAGTTCCCGGCATCGTCGCGTGATCCGCCGCGGACCACGACCCATGCCGATGGATCATCGAGAAACATCGGCGGCAGAAGCGCGACGTCGTAGGATGCGGGGACGTCGATGTCGGTTCGCACGAAGCCTTTGCGTTCCGTTCCCGCAACGCGCACGAGCGTCTTGAGCGCGTATTTGCCGGGTGGGAGGCTGAGCGTCGGGAAATACTTGATGCCGTTGTGGCCGGCCAGTTTGGCAGTGTCGATCGTGAGCCGCTGAAACGAACGGTCGCGGACGATGCCTTGATCGTCGAAGGCATAGACGTAGATCTCGGCGATGACCTCTTTGGTTTTCGCATCGCGTACGAGACCTTCGGTACCGATGTCGACGACCATCGGCACCCGGGAGTTGCCGGTTCTGGCAGGGAATGGTGCCGCCAGCGCGGCCACCTGAACGTCGTTCTGCGCGATGTCGTTGAGAACGATCTCGGCGTTCGAGAGCGACCGTTCCAGAGCGCTCTCTGTCCCGGATGAGTAATAGCCGGCGCGATGAAACACACGCGCGCCGGGAACGCCCGTGACGCGGACGTTCAGCTCGCGGAACTTCCCATCGTTCGATGCCGGCGCGCGGAAGCCGAGGATGTACACCATGTCCTGGGCCCGCAGCATCTTCTCGAGATCGGCGTTAATGTCGTTGGAGTTCTTGAAGACTTCTCCGCCCGTCGGAGCGGATAGCAGGTGGAGAGCGTCGTTCGAGTTGATTCGTGCGCCATTTTCATCGCTCTGTATGCGCACGCCCTGGATGTCGACGGCGTGGAGCACGACGTCCGAGCCGCGCAGACTGCGCGCCATCTCATCGAGAAGCGTCAACGACAAAGAGCTGCCGTAGCGTGCGTCGTTGTCGACACGATAGATGTTGCCTGTCGACGCCTGATTCAGGTCTTCCTGCTCTTCGGCGCTGGCGTGCGCATCGCGTCCCCGAATCAGCCGTGGGTCAAAGCCTTCCGTGAAGAGGATCACCTGTTTGCGGCCGGGAAGAACGCGAAGTGTGCGGCCGAGATCGGAGAGAAGATGAATCTGGCGCTCGATGCGCGACCGGTCGAACTGGTCGTTCAGCCGCTTCTCACCGAGCGCGATATCAAGAGCGGTATCGCTGCTGCGGTCTTGGGCCGCGGCGGCACGAATCGCCGCATCGGGCGTAACCATCTCCTGCACGCCGCTGGTGCCGGCGATGCGCAGCGGATCGGCGGAGACGAAGTTGCTGGGGTTGGCGATGGCCGCGCCGAGAAGATTGCGGTCGGTGGTCAGCGAGGTGACCATCCGGAAGCCGCGCTCGACGTCGATGGTGGCGACCGCGGCCAGGTCGCGGAGTCCCATGCCGCGGGCGATGAAATTCCGCGCCGCTTCCTGCGCCTTGGCTCGTCCAATCGGCGAGGAGAAGGAGAGGTCGAAAAGCAGGATCCAGTTGCGGCGCGCCGATGGGTTGAGCGGCGAGGTGGTTCTTGCTTGCTCGGACGCGAGATCGATGGCGTCGAAGTTCGAGATCGGTCGCTTTGTGCCCCGGTCGAAAAGCTCGAAGTTCGCCGCCGTCAAACCGCGTATGGGATTGCCGGCGCGGTCAATGACCGTGACCGGCACCTCGACCAGGTGAACGTCGATCGTTTCCTTGACCTGGGCATACGCGGCACTCGTTGCAAGCAGAAAGAGGAAGGCAACGCGGCCGGGCCAGCGCATTTGGGTGATTTCTCCTGAGGTACTGTAGTGGCAGAATGCCCCAGATCGCTCAGGCATTCCGTTACGTGTCGGTGGCGGTTTTAGCCGGGCGTGAGGTTCGGCGCCGGCGTTTTGTGCTTCCCCCGTTCCGCAGCATCCCACTCCGCAGGATGCGCGAGATCTCGCCGACGACCTCATCCGTGCTCTTGCCGAAGTGGTCCTTGACCCACCACATGCCGCTGGCGTCTTCCAGCACAAGGCGGGAGATTCGTTCCGGATGGTCGGCGTAGAGCATGCTTACCCATCGCCCATCGAGTTGCCGACCACAACGACCGGCATCTCCGGCATCAGGTTCCGAGCACCAGCCCGCCGTCGACCGAAAGCACCGCTCCACTGATGAATTTCGCCGCATCACTGGCCAGCCAGGCATAGGCGTTGGCGATGTCATCCGGCTCCCCGAGTCTGGCCAGCGGTGTCTTCGCCTCCATGGAGTCGACGACCTTCTGCGGCATTGCACGAACCATCTCGGTAGCGATGAAGCCGGGAGCGACGGCGTTGACCCGGATGCCGTAGCGCCCAAGCTCGCGCGACCAGGTCTTCGTGAAGCTGATGACGCCCGCTTTCGTGGCGGCGTAGTTGGTCTGTCCGAAGTTGCCGTATAAGCCGACGATCGATGAGGCGTTGAGGATCACGCCGCTCCGCGCCTTGATCATGTGCGGCACGACCGCACGCGTGCAGAGAAAGACCCCTCTGAGGTTGACGTCGATGACGGCGTCGAACGTGGCGTCATCCATCATGCCGGCCACGCCGTCTTTCCACTTGATGAGCTGCGCGTCGCGAACGATTCCGGCGTTGTTGATGAGCACGTCGATGCGTCCAAACCGGGCCATGACGTCATCGACCGCCCGTTGTAAGGATGCGCTGTCGATGACGTCGACTCTCGGATTCCCGGTGACGTCCCACACCACCACGTTCGCGCCCTCAGCACGGAAGCGTTCCACCGTGGCGCGGCCGATGCCGGCCGCGCCGCCTGTGACGATCACGACTTTATTCTTCAGGTTGAGGTCCATGGCTCCGTGAGTTGCTAGTAAACCTACCTCAGCCCAACTGAAATTCGCGGGCGGGTAGCGGTGGCCAGTAACTTTCCATAGTTAGGATTGGCCACTGCCTGTGTTGGTTGACGAGTTACCGTCCGACCGGTCGGTTTGTGAGAATTGGGGCGCACTTTGGCTGGCGGCGATTCGATGTCAAGTCGGTCTCTCGCCGACACGCTACAATCCCTTCTCCATGTCCCTTCTACTGCAGCGAAAAGGTCCCGCCGCTCCCCTCCCCCGCCTCGAAGGGAAAGAAGTTCTCGTCGGGCCGAATCCTGATGCTGCCAAGGTGAAAGGGGTGATGTTCGGAGGACGCAAACAGTTTCTGACCGACGTTGCGGGGGAGGAAGGCTTCGCGGCGATTGTCGCCAGACTCTCGCCGAGGACGGCCAACTACGCGAAGACGCCACTGGCATCAAGCTGGTGTGAGTTCGCCTCGCTCATCGAGCTCGATCGCAGCATCTACGAAACGCTGAAGCAGAAACATCCGAACGTCCTCGCTCTGATCGGTGCGGCGTCGGCGGAGCTCGGAATCGGCCGCGTCTACAAATCGCTCGACAGCACGGAGTTGCTGAAGTTCCTGGAGAGCCAGGCGCTCTTTCACAATCAGTTTCAGAAGTTCGGAAACGTGCGGTTCGAGAAGACACCGAACGGCGGACGGATGATCTGCAGCGACTATCCCGTCTACAGCCCGATCTTCTGTGGCAGTGCGGTCGGCTTCTATCTCGAATCGATTCTCCGCCACGGCGGCAGCGATCCGAACGTCGTCGAAACGAAGTGCCAGACGCTCGGTGATGCCTTCTGCTCGTTTGAGATGACGTGGCGGTAGCGAAACCGCGATGCACTTCCAACACTTCTACCTGGCCTGCCTCGCGCACGCCTCCTACCTGGTCGCTGACGGCGGCGAGGCGGCAGTGGTCGATCCGCAGCGCGACGTGGATCAATACGTCGAGGCCGCGCAACGCCTCGGCGTCACCATCACGTATGTGATCGAGACGCATCTGCACGCCGATTTCGTCAGCGGACATCGCGAGCTCGCGGCGCGCAGTGGCGCGGAGATCGTCTTTGGCGCGCGGGCGAATGCGGCCTTTCCTCATCGCGCCGTCCACGACGGAGAGGTGTTGCGCGTCGGCGGCGTCGAGCTGCAGGCGATTGAGACACCGGGACATACGCCGGAATCGATCTCCTGGCTGTTGAGCGAGAACGGCCGGCCGTCGAAGCTCATGGCCGGCGATACGCTGTTTATCGGCGATGTCGGACGTCCCGACCTCGCCGGCTCGCGCGGTTACACCACCGGGCAGATGGCCTCGATGATGTATGACTCGCTGCGGACGAAGATTCTCATGCTGCCGGACGACGTCGAGGTCTGGCCCGCGCACGGCGCCGGGTCCGCCTGCGGCAAGAACATCTCCAATGACGAGTCCTCGACGATCGGCATGCAGCGTCGGACGAACTGGGCATTGCAACCGATGACACGCGAGGAATTCGTCGAGACGCTGACCTCCGGATTGGCCGCGCCGCCGCGTTACTTTCCCCTGGCAGCGGAGTTGAACCGGGAGGGTCCGCGCATGAGGAGCGAGATCTCCGCGACACCGCTCTCGCCCGGCTCGCTGAATCCTAACGCCTTGATCCTCGATGTGCGCGATGCCGAGGCCTTCGGCAGGCGACACCTCGCCGGCGCGATCAACATTGGACTCGATGGCAGCTTCGCTTCCTGGTGCGGCACGCTCCTGCCGTTCGACGTGCCGATCGTCATCGTCGCGGACGATAACCTGTCCGCGTCGCAAGCGGTGATGCGTCTGGCGCGTGTCGGGATCGAGAACATCGCCGGCTGTATCATCTCGCTCGACGGTTTCACCACGGCGTCGCTCCCGCAGCTCACGGTGCGCGATCTCGACGGCACCGCCGTCCTCGACGTCCGCCGCCGCGCCGAGTTCTGGGAGGGACATGTCACCAACGCGGAGAACGTTCCTCTCGACGAGCTGCCGGATCGGCTCAGCGAGGTCGATCGCGACCGGCCTCTCGCTGTGATCTGCGCGGGAGGCTACCGCTCTTCGATCGCCTGCAGCCTTCTCGCCCGCGCCGGCTTCACGAATGTCATGAACGTGCAGGGCGGGACCGAGGAGTGGGTGCGGAGCAACGCGAAGTCGTAGGACGCAGATCAACTTCGATCGTTTTCCTCGGCGGCCACTTACGGTTCCCCCCGCCTTCCCAGCGTCCGCTCCACCACCGCCAGCCTTGCAAGCAACTCCGACTGGCCTCGCAGAAGGGCGGCGATCTCCATCTCGGCTTTCAGATTGACCTGGTAGTCGTTCTCGGCCAGGAGTTTGTCTTTCGTTGACTGGCGGTTCTGACTCATCATGATGATCGGCGCCTGAAGCGCAGCCACCGACGAAAGCGCGAGGTTCAAGAGGATGAACGGATAGGGATCGAAGTTCGCCACGCGGACGACGTTGACGGTCATCCAGATGGTCATGAAGACCGAGAAGAGGATGATGAACGGCCACGAGCCACCGAAGGCCGCCACGCGATCGGCGATCCGCTGTCCGAAAGTCAGGCTCTCTTCCTGTTCCTGCAGCACGTTGCGCGAGACCTGCTGCGACATCAACTCGTTCGTCTGGCGCAACCGGTCGCCCATCTCCTCGATGATGCGCAGCGCCGCGGCCGGATTCTTGTGGACGAAGTCGACGAGGTCGTCGCGGTCGAGACGGATTACATGCGTCGGCTTGACCGCGGTGGCCGTCGCCGAGCGTGGCGCGCCATCGAAGAGCGACAATTCGCCGAAGTACTGACCGTTGAACAACGTAGCCAGCACGACCTTGCCCGCTCCCTCGCCGTACGCGATCTCCACCGCCCCCTCTTCGATCACGAGCAGCGATGAACCTTCGTCTCCCTGGCGGAAGATGACGTCGCCGGGGGAGTAGTCGGCCTCTTCGAGGCGGATGGTGAGACCATTCAGGTCGTCCTGTGTGAGCGATTCGAACAGCGGAATGTTGGCCAGAAGCTCCTGTCTCGTCATACGACCGAAGAGTACGTCAGCGCCTCGCTTCCTCCAAGCGTGATGCTCGATCTGCTCCGACAGGCTAGGAGTCTGCGCGGCAGAACGCTAGACCGACGATGGTGGCCGAGCCTTGGGCAACCAACGCAGCCGGCCGTGCCGGCCTACCGGGGGGTCCTTCGCTCCTCTTCGAAGCGAAGGAGCCGAGGCTTCAGCAAATCGCTGCGCGTGATGATGCCGATGAGTTTTCCACCCGACAGAACCGGCAGCCGTCCGATCCCTGATTCCGCCATCCGCTCGGCCGCCTCACGGCATGTCTCTTCAGGGTGAGCGACGATCGGATCGAGTCGAATCAGGTCACGGGCAGTCAGGGCGGCGTCGGGCTCCGAGAGGGACATCTCCATGACATCGGAGATCGTCAGAATACCGAGGAGCTTTTCATTCGCGTCCACAACCGGAAATCCCCGGTGCTTCTGACTCGAGGAAAAATATCGTTCGTAGATTTCGGTCGCCGGAAATGATTCCGGAATCGTCAGGACCTCTTCCGTCATTGCTTCCGAAACCCTGTACGTTTCCAGCGGATCGACTGTGTATTCCCTGAAGATGTCGTAACCCCTGCGAGCCACCTTCTCGGTGAGGATGGAACGCTTCATCACGAGTACAGTGAATCCGTACGCGATCACCGCTGCGATCAGCAGAGGAGGCAACGACTCCACGTCATGTGTCAGCTCCAGCGCAAAAATCACCGCGGTAAAGGGGGCGCGCATCATTCCCCCCAGGACCGCGGCCATACTGATCAGAGGCCAGATCGAAGCGCTTCCAGCGGAAGGCAGAAAGATGGCCTCCACCGCCCCCAGTCCGCATCCCATGATCAGGAGTGGAGCGAGAACCCCTCCCGAGGTTCCGGAAGCCAGCGAGACGAGCCAGATCCCGCACTTCACGAGAAGGAGGGCCACAATGAACGAAACGGCGAGGTGACCCAGGAGCAGATCTCCGATGACGTCGTAGCCCACTCCCAGAGCCCTTGGCTGGAAGTAACCACCGACTCCAACGATCAATCCGCCTATTGCCGGACGCCACATCCAGTGCACCGGTAAATGCTCGAACCCGTCTTCGAGCGCGTAGAGCAAGGTGCTGAGTGCCGAGGAAAACGCGCCCGCGGCCAAACCGACCACAACGGCCGCAAGCAATCCGGACCACGCGACAATGCTATGAGCCGGCACGGGAAACAGAGGGCCCGATCCGAGCAGATGCACGCGCATCGCCGCGGCCACCGCGCTGGCCAGAGCTACTGGAATCAGGCTTCGGGGCTTCCACTCGAAGAGCAGGAGCTCCACGGCAAGCAATACAGCCGCAATTGGCGCGGCAAAGGTCGCGGACATTCCAGCCGCCGCTCCTGCCACAAGCAAGGTCTTTCGTTCCGCGGACGACAGATGAAACCTCTGCGCGACGAGCGAACCGATTGCGCCCCCGGTCATGATGATGGGGCCCTCAGCGCCGAAGGGTCCCCCCGATCCGATTGAAATCGCCGAGGAGAGAGGTTTGAGGATCGCTACCTTCAGCGACATGACACTCTTCCCAAAGAGAATGGCCTCGAGAGCTTCCGGAATCCCATGGCCGCGAATCTTCTCGGAGCCATAACGGGCCATCAGGCCGATGATCAGACCGCCAATGACCGGGACGACGATCATCCAAAGCCCCAGGGGGCTTCCTGCCGGGGTTCTGGGCGTGAACGAGAACTGTAAATAGAAGAAGAGATTGGTGAACCAGGCGATGAGCTTCAGCAGCACCACGGCCACCACCGCACCGACGGCACCGATGACGATGGAAATCGCGGAGAGTTGAAGCAATCGCCGATCGGCCGAAAAGTCGCCCCTTGCGTTTTTCTTCATGTCAGATTACTTGGCTCCCGCATTTTTCAGTCTTGCCTCCCTGGGTGTGCTTCGAGGCCGCTCGGACGGTTCCTCTTCGAACAGCATCGGCGCCGGGCCATCCTCGGCACCAACGCTGTTGATGATCTCCTCGAAGGTGTCGGCAAAGCGCCGGCGCTCCTCGGCCGGCATTCGATCGAACGCGGCGAGCAGCCGTTCCTGTGCTACGAGCGGCGCCTTCTGCAGCAAAGTACGGCCGGCCCTGGTGAGATGGAGCACGAGGCGACGCGCGTCACGCTCGTCGCGGTCTCGCGTGATCAGGCCGGCTTCGACGAGGCGCGTGACGACGACGGAGACCGAGCTTTGATCGGTACGAGTCCTGGCCGCGAGATCGCCGAGGGACAGCGCCGGCGTCTTGCCGAGCTCCGTCAGAACGAAAAGTTGCGCACCGGAAATACCAAGGTCGGCCTGCGCCTGCCGGTCGCTCACGCGAAGAAGGCGGACCAGGCGGCGGATCGAATCGAGGATACGTTGGCTGTCACTCATGAACGGCAGCGTAAAGATACTTGGGATCGCAAGAAACGGCCAGCGTCACCTTTGGAAGTGACGGTTGTTCCATAATCGGGAGCGATGACCGAAAAGCGTTACGACCAGGCCTACTTCAACCACTGGTACCGCGGGCGGAATCGCGTCAGCACGAAAGACGACGTGCGGCGCAAAGTCTCGTTGGCGGTCTCCGAGTGCGAGTACTTCCTCCACCGGCGACTGCGGTCGGTGCTCGACGTCGGCTGTGGCGAGGGAGCGTGGCACGGGCACATCCGGGCGCTGCGGCCGGCCGCGAAGTACCTCGGCCTCGATCCTAGCGATTACGCTGTGAAACGCTTCGGCGCCAAACACAACATCCGGAAGGCGGCCTTCGGCGAGCTGCCGTCGGCGCGCCTTCGCGGCCCGTTCGATCTCGTGGTCTGCTCCGACGCGTTGCACTACATTAAGGACGACGACATCCAGGCCGGTCTCCCCGAACTGGTGCGCGTCGCCGGCGGCGTGCTCTTCCTCGAAGTGCTGACCGCCGACGACGACATTATCGGCGATCTGCAGGGAATGATTCGCCGTCCCCCTTCCTGGTACCGCAAGCTCTTCGAGAAGGCAGGCCTGACGCAGGCCGGCCCATACACATGGCTAGCCCCTGATCTACGTGAAGATGCGGCGGAGTTGGAAGTCGTGCGCTAGGCCGGCACGACCTGCAGCGTTCACGGTGCGGCCGTTAAGCCAGCTACTGCTATGCTGCTTGCAATTCAAAAGGAGTCTGACGTGCGGACAATCATCGGGATACTCACCATCCTTTTCGTCTCCTCGCTAGCTGCCCAGCCGCTGACTGTCGGAGTTCACGTTCCGGACCCTACGAATACCAGCACCATCAGCCAGTCCCTTGCGCCGGTCAGCTACGTGAATCTGACGGACTTCGCGACGGCGTCCGGAACGGTGAACAAAGCGAGCGTGTACTGGAGCCGTGCATGTACGGCGGCATTCAAAGTCGTGTTTCTCCGAACGGGATTTACGACCGATTCATCATTCACCGTGGTAGCCACTCGTGGACCCTTTAATTCCGTAGACGGACGAAACGACGTGACCCTGATCCCGCCGGTCACGCTCGCCGCCGGTGACCTCATCGGAGTCGTACAACTACAGCCGGCCAACATCTGCGGCTCGGTTCGTACGATGGACTACGGCGGCAATGTTGGCTACAACCTGATCACCACCGGCGATATCAGCACGGCCGGAGCACTCGGATCGCCGTCGAACTACAGCCCCCGCTATCGTTTCAGCGCGGTCGCGTACGTCAGCGACCCGCTGCTCGTGCGGATACTGCCCGCCGCCGGAGCGGTGCAGGGGGCAAGCTCGTTTTTCCGCACCGCTGTGCAGATCCAGAACGCCGGCGCCAGCACGATGACCGGAAGCTTTGTGTTTCATAAGCAGGGTCAGTCTGCCAGCGCGGGCGATCCCTCGCTGCCGTTCATTCTGGTCCCCAATCAGATCCAGTCGTTCCCGGACCTGATCGCCTCGATGGGAACCAGCGGACTAGGCTCGGTCGACATTGTCACGAACGGCGGCGCAATGCCGATCGTCACCGCGCGCGTCTTCAGCGACGGCGGCGCCGCCGGCACCTCCGGCTTCTCGGAGGAAGGGCTCTCGCCGTCCGACGCCATCAACTTCTTCCGCCACGGGGCGCTATTCACGCCGGACGACCCTGTGAATTTCCGAATGAACATCGGCGTGAGAACGCTCGACAACGGGGCAACTCTCAATATCACCCTGGTTGACGCCGCGGGAAACGTGCAAGCAACACGCTCGGTGACGTATCCGGCGAACTACTTCGAGCAGGATTCATTCGCTACGTTCACCGGCACCACAACGGTTCCGACAGGTGGACAGATTATCGTCAGCGTCGCTGCCTTCCCAGGCACGGCATTCATCTACAGCTCCGTCATCGATAATCGGACCAACGACAGCACGTACCGCCTGGCCGACATCAAGTAAACGTCACCCGGAACTCCGCCCCGCCCCCCTCCCGGTTCTGCAGCGAGAAAGGGAGGTGATGATTGGTCAGAATCTCGGAGACGATCGTCAGCCCCAGGCCGCGGCCCTCGCGCTTGGTGGTGAAGAACGGCGTGAAGAGCTCGTCGCGGGCGGCGGGATCGATCCCATGGCCGGTGTCGGCGATGGACAACGCGCCGCCGCGGTAGGCAATGGTGATCTCGCCCGCCTCGCCGATCGATTCCATGGCGTTGCGGATCACGTTGATGATGACCTGCTCGATCTGGCTCTGGTCGGCGCGCACGGTCGTTTCGCGCGCGACGTCGGTCCGCATGGTGATGCCGCGCTGTTCCAGCTCGCGGCGAAGAAGTGTGGCGATGTCTTCGATGACGAACGCCAGCTCCACATCGCGCGGATGCGGCGGAGGCAGCCGCACGACATCGGCGAAGCCGGTCATGAAGCGGTTGAGCGACTCGATGCGTGCCGCGGCGATCGTCAGCGCGTTCGTGAAATCATTGCGATCGTCGGGCGAGACCTGCTCTGCGTACCGCAGCACCGACTCCAGCAGAGAGCGCACCGCGCCGACGGAGTTGTTGACCTCATGCGACATCATCCGGATCAGCTTCTCGTAGGCGGTCTTCTCGGTGAGCCGAAGCTCCTCGGTCATCTCTTCGAGGACGAAGAACGTCTTGGCGAAACCGCGGTCGCGGAACTCGGCGTGCCACACTTTCAACCGGCGTGCGCCGGCGAGCGTGACCAGCCTCGACTCTCCCGGCGCGACCAGCGGCAGGGCATCGGCGACCGCGGGCTCGCTCAGCAGCCGTTGCGCCGCCGGATTGGCCTGCTGGACAGCGCCATCGAAATCACAGATGACGATGCCGGACGGCGATGCCTCGACGATCTTCTGCAACAGTTGCTGCTGCTCCTCGGCAGCCAGCCGCTCGTCGCGCAGCCGGTCGATCATGGCGTTGTAGATCTCGATCAGCCGGTCCATCTCCGGCTGGCCTACCGGAACAAAGCGTGACGTGAAATCGCGCTCGTTGATCAGCTCCGACCCCGTCCGGATCAACTCCAGCGGCACGAACAGCGCCGTGACCAGCCGGTAGCTGATGACGACGGAGACGGCGAAGAACAGCTCGACGGCGAACAGCCAGGTCTGGTTCTCCATCAACACCACGGCAGCGAGCCCGGCGAAGACGAGATGCAACGTGATGAACCAAAGCAGGAGTTTGGTGCGGAGGGTCATAGCGCGGTTGCGAGGTTACGCAATTGCCGGCAATCGGTTGCTGAGTTGCTGAGTTGCTTGGTTGCTGAGTAGAGCCGATGCCGATGACGCAGCGACGTCTGTACCGAGCAACTCAGCAACCGAGCAACCCAGCAACCCACGCTCGGCAACCTGGCAACCTTACTCACTGATCCCATACTTCTCCAGCCTCCGATACAACGCCGCCCTGCTCAACCCGAGCGCCTCGGCCACGCGCGAGAGATTGCCGTCGTAGTGCTTGAGGCACTTCACGATCATGCCGCGCTCGATCTCATCGAGGGTCATCGTGCCGGCGTCGGGGAGCGAGGCGTCGCGGCGCTCGCGCGATTCGAGATCGCGGACGGCCACGAAATCGTCCAGGGTCAGCTCCTTCCCGTCGCCCATGACGACGGCGCGCTCGATGGTCTGGCGAAGCTGGCGGATGTTGCCCGGCCAGTTCTGCGTCTTGAGCCACTCCATCGCTCGCGGCGCGATGACCTCGACGTCGCGTTGATAAATCTCCCCGGCCATCCCCAGAAAGTGGGACGCCAGCCGCTGGATGTCGGCTCGCCGTTCCCGCAGCGGGGGGAGCTGGATCGTGATCAGGTTCAGGCGGTACAGCAGGTCTTCGCGAAACTCTCCGCGGCCGACAAGCTCGTGGAGAGCGCGGTTCGTGGCGGAGACGACGCGCACATCGACGGTACGGGCGCGGCTGGAGCCGAGCACCTCGTACGTCCTGTCCTGCAGCACGCGCAGCAACTTCACCTGTGAGGCCTGATCGACCTCGCCGATCTCGTCGAGAAAAATCGTCCCGCCGTCGGCCACTTCGAAGCGGCCTTTGCGATCCTGGCGGGCGTCGGTGAACGCGCCGCGCACGTGGCCGAACATCTCGCTCTCGAACAGCGTCGACGAGATCCCGCCGAGGTTGACCTTGACGAACGCTCGTCCCCGGCGGCGGCTGTTGGCGTGGATCGCTTCCGCGACCAGCTCCTTGCCGGTGCCGCTTTCTCCCAGGATCAACACCGAGGCCTCGGTCGGTGCCACGCGCCCGATCAGCTCGAGCACGCGCAGCATTTTGGGATCGCTGCCGATGAGCTTCGCGAAATCAAACCTCTCGTCCAGCTCCACGCGGCTCAGCTCCTCGGACGCGGAATCGGGCGTTTCGGCCAGCTTCAGCGCCGTCTCCACCGACTGCACCACCAGCGCGTTCGACCACGGCTTGGTGATGAAGTCTGCCGCGCCGCGCTTCATCCCCTCGACCGCCAGACCGATCGATCCCCACGCCGTCATGAGGATCACCGGCACGTCCGGCTGCTCCGCGCGGATCGCGCTCAGCAGCGCCAGCCCTTCTTCACCGCTGGTGCGGCGTGAGAAGTTCATGTCCTGGATGACGAGTGAAGGACGCTCGGAGCGGATCACCCCGAGCGCCTCCTCGACACCGTGCGCCGATGACGATCGATGACCATGCTGCTTCAGCAGAAGAGCAAGCGAAGCAGTGATCGAAGGGTCGTCGTCGACGATGAGAATCATTCGTAATGCAGCGCTTGCGCGGGTTGGACGCGGCCCGCGAGCCAGCTTGGATACAGCCCGCACAGTAGCGTGAGGCCGTAGATGGTCGCAAGGGCGCCGGCGAAGCCGATGCTGAACGCGGGCGGGCTGACGATCCTGAAGACCCCGAGCAGCGGCAGTTGGGCGACCACGATCACTCCGACCACGAGTGCCAGTGTCGACAGCAGCGCCACCTCGAGCAGAATCTGCCGGTTCACCGCGTTGCCGGTCGCGCCGAGGGCGCGGCGCAGGCCGATCTCGCGCGTGCGACGGGTCACCGTCTGCCAGAGCACCCCGGAGAGTCCGAGGGCCACCATCGTGATGAGAAACGAAGCGACGATCCCGCCGATGACAGCCGGCGCGATGAAGGCCTTATTCATCAGCTCGCGCATCTGATCCATGTGCTGGATGCGCACCGGGTAGTCGGGCGCGATCCCGTGCAACCGCTTGATGAGCGTCTCCTCGAAATCCGCCGGCGTGCCCGGCTGGACGCGAAAGACGATCGTGCGCACGACGTGTCCCTTTGACTGCGTCGCCGAGAAGCGATGGAAGAGCATTTGCTCGTGGTCCTGCGACAACTCCCCATGCTTTCGGTACGGCGCGATCACGCCGAGGATCCGATAGGACTTCTCCTTGCCGGACTGAAACGCCTTCCCGGCGACGTCGAGCGACCCGAAGAGAGTCTGCGCGACGTCCGCGTCGATCACCACTCCCTCGACAGACATCGTCTCGTCGCCGGCATTGAACCAGCGGCCGCGCAACACCGGAATCCGCATCACCTTCGCGAAATCGTCCGACACGCTGTCGGAGGTAACGTCGACGGAGCGGCCGTTCACGTTCAGGTTGGAGATCCACGTGCCGCGGCTGTACGGCGGCATGTCGGCCGCGGACGCCGACTCGACCTGCGGCTGCGCCTTGACCTCGCGCAGCATCGCTCCCAGCGCGGCCCGGCCCGGCCCGTCATCGCTATCATTCATCACTGACTGTCGCGGGAAACTGACGCTGGCAGACCAGACGTCGTGGTAGTCGAACCCCAACGGCTTGTTCCAGCGGATGATCATTGACGTCGCAAGCGTGACCACGGCGAAGACGACGACGAACGAGAAGAAGATCTCGATGATGAGCAGGGCGTTCGCCCGCTTTCGCGCCCACACCAGTTTCAACAGATGACGAATCACATCGCACCTCCGCGAAGAGCATTCACAGGATCGAGACGGGACATCTTCCAGGCCGGATAGAGGCCGGAGAAGACGCCGAAGAAGGCCGCGATCAGCATCCCCCAGGCAAAGACGCGCAGGTTGAGATCGAAGCGCGCGCCGGGCAGAAACTCAACGGCGTCGAAGACGCGCAGAAGAACGAACGCCAGCACGAACGCGGCCGCGCCGCCGATGACGGTCAGCACGACGTTCTCGACCACGAACTGACCGATCAGCGTCCGCCGCGGTGCGCCGAACGCCTTTCGCACGCCGACCTCGGATGCCCGTTCGAGGATGCGGCTCAGATTCAGCGTGACCAGATTCAGCGCCGGCAGCGTCATGAACAGCAGTGCCAAAACCAGGAATCCGATCCGAAGAATCATCGGGCCGCGTTCGCCGAACTTGTCGTCCGTCAGATTGCGCGCGATTCCCTCGAATGTCGTGTCCATCGCGGAGCGGATCTCGGTGAAGGTCTTCGGATCTTCGATCGGGACGTGCGAAACGCGCGTGTTGAATTCGCGCTGAATCATCGGAATGTCCCCCTTGCTCTTCGCCAGAATGATGGCGATGAGGTTGCCAAAGTTCGACTTCTTCTGGTCGTCGGTGGGCGGACCAAGGGGCACCCACAGCGTGCTGTAGGCGATCGTCTGCGTGAACGGCACCGTCGGCACGACACCGACGACGCGATGCGGCTCACCGCCGATGTCGACCATCTTTCCCAGCGCCGCGTTACCGCCGAAGAGTTTCCGGCGAACATCCTCGGTGATGATGACCACCGTCCGATTGGCCGCCTCGTCGGCAACGCTGAATGGACCGCCTTCGAGAAAACGGAAGTCGAGGATCTTCCAGTACTCCGCGTCGGCGCGCCGGTAGGGCAGTTCCACCCGCAGCGCGCCGTCGTACACGACGACGCTCTGAATCTCGCTGTACGTTGACGTGCGCTCGACACCCGGGAGATTGCGGATGGTCTTGTCGAGAAAGCCTGGTCCTGGATTACTCCGCTCCGTGTTATCCGGCCCGTGCATCTGCACGAAGTCGACAGTCATAATGCGGTCGAGCCGCGACTCCGGCTGCCGTGGCGCAAGCACGTTGTCAAGGACGGCCGTGGCCGCCATCAGCACCGCCAGCGTCATGGTGATGCCGACGAGCGAAATGGCGGTGAAGACCTTGCGCCGTGCCAGTACTTTGAGGGCGAGTTTCAGTGAGTTTTTCAGCATTGAGTTGTCCTTTCAACGGGTTGCGCGGTCTCGTGGTTTCGAGGTCTCGCCGTGGGTAAGCCCCAAGTGCCGCGAGACCGCGCAACCCCGCAACCGCGTCTTCCTCACGCCACCTGCCTCCCATCGAACAGCCGAATCGTCCGACTCGTCCGCTGCGCGAAGCGGTCGTCGTGCGTGACCATCACCACTGTGGTGCCGTCCTTCTGGTTCAACTCCTCGAGGATGCCCATGATCTCGTCGCCCATGGCCGAGTCGAGATTGCCGGTCGGCTCGTCGGCCAGGACGATGGCCGGCCGTCCGACGATGGCGCGTGCGATGGCCACGCGCTGCTGCTGGCCGCCGGAGAGTTGCGTCGGGAAGTGATGGACCCGCGAGGAGAGCCCGACGCGATCGAGCGCCGCCAGCGCGCGCTTCCGGCGCTCGCCCGATCCGATTTTCCGGTACAGCAGCGGGATCTCGACATTGTCCAATACAGTCAGGTCGGGGACGAGGTGGAAACTCTGGAAAACGAAGCCGAGCTTCTCGTTGCGCATCTTTGCCAGCGACCGGTCACCGGCGCCGTTGATGTGCTGGCCGTCGAGCGTCAACTTGCCGCTGGTCGGTTTGTCGAGCAGTCCGATCAGGTTCAGCAGCGTCGACTTCCCGCAGCCCGACGGCCCCATGATCGAGACGAACTCGCCGCCGGCAATGTCGAGGTTGATGTTCTGCAGTGCAAGCGTCTCGACACGCTCGGTGCGGTAGACCTTGTCGATGTTGCTTAGGGTGATCATGTGGTTGCTCCTTTTTGCTGGGTTACTGAGTTACTGAGTTACTGGGTTACTGGGTTGCTGAGTTGCTCGGTGCCAACCAGAAACCAAGCAACTCAGCAACCCAGCAACCATCACTTCAGCCTCAACTCCCCAATCCCCTGGTAATCGTTCATGTTCGAGATCACGACGTCATCGCCTTCGCGTAATCCATAGGTCGGTTGGATGACTTCCTCGCCGGTCAGGCCCCAGTGCACGGGAGTGCGGACGATCCTGTTGCCCCGAACGACGTACACCTCTTCGCGCTCGCCCTGCCCCAGCGCTCCTCGGCGGAGCCTCAGCACGTTGCCGCGGCTTCCGAGGATGGGGAAAACGTCGACGCGAAGGTTGTTGCGCAGTTGCGGGTGCGCGCGATCGTCGAGCGTGACGTAGAACTTCGCCACGCCGTTCTCCATGCGCGGATCGATGCTGGAGATCGTCCCGTCGATGGTGGTGGCGTCGTCGAGCTTTACGTGTGCGCGCATCCCCGCGGCCAGCTTCGAAGCGTGGACATCGGGAACCGTGGCCACGACTCGATACGCGGACAGGTCCGCGACACGTGCGATGACATCGCCTTTCCTGACCGTAGCTCCGACTTCCGGCAACACCCAGGTGAGGATCCCGTCCTGGTCGCTGCGGGCCATGGCCAGATTGAGCTGCCGCTCCGACTGATCGCGCTCCTTCTGCGCCGTGCGCAGGTCGAGCTCCACCGCGCCGATCTGCGCCTGCGTCGTGCGGTGCACCCGGGTCAGCGCGTCGCGAAGCTGCGCGATCTCGATGTCGTTCTTCTTCTTCGCCGTCACCGCCACCAACTCGTCCTGTGCCGATACCAGCCCCTCGGCGTGCATCCGCGTGTTCTGCTCGGCCTTGAGCTTGAGGATGTCGGCGTCCAGCTGTCTCTGCTCCAGCGCGGCGCCGGCCGAGGCGATGTCTTCCTCAGCTTTCAGCCGCGCCTGCGCCAGCGCGCTCTCCTTCTGCGCCACGGCATCGTTCAACTTGTCGAGATCGAGCTTCGTGGCCGAGGTGTCGAGGGTGAGGATGGCATCGCCCGCGTGCAGCCGGTCACCGGCCCGATGCTGAATCCGCAGCGTGCGCGCCTCGACCGGACTAGAGATGACCGTCTCGATCTCCGGAACGACCGTGCCGGTCGCCTGCAGCGTGGCATCGACAGTCCCCCGTTCGACACGCGCGATCTGCAGATCCGCCCGTCGCACCGAGGGCCGCAGCCAGCTTACCGTAGCAGCGACGCAGAAAATGAGCGCCGCGGCCGCCAGGACGGCAACGACGATTCTCCGCGCCGTGCGCCTGGTCCGAACCGTCTGTTCGATTTCGCGATCCATGTTGGACGGCTACCTAACCAAGCGCGGTGCCATGGTCGCCTCGTTGAAAAGAAAGGGTTTAGCGCGACGAAGCGCCCCTTTCCGCGTTCGCTTTCAAAGAGAGGTGTTCGGAACCGGACAGTCGCGAGCGTCGTTGTAAGTGCCGATTTCGCGGTTCAAGTCGTGAAGTTCGCGGTTCAGGTCGCGAAGTTCGCGGTTCAAGTCGTGAAGTTCGCGGTTCAGGTCACGAAGTTCACGGTTCAAGTCGCGAAGTTCGCGGTTCAAGTCCGCGAAGTTCGCGGTTTAAGTCGCGAGATTCGCGGTTCAAGTCACGAAGTTCGCGGTTCAAGTCGCCAAATTCGCGGTTCAGGTCGCGAAGTTCGCGGTTCAAGTCCGCGAAGTTCGCGGTTCAAGTCGCGAAATTCGCGGTTCAAGTCGCGAGATTCGCGGTTTGAATCGTCGATTTCGAGCGATGCCGGGTGAGTTTCTCGAAGCCTGATGATGAATGGGCCGCGAGCTGCGACAAGGCCTGAAGCCTCGATCTCAGATACGATCTCACCACGTCGGCAATCACGGGCCTGTCACGAAATCCCTCGAACCAGACGCAAGACCCAAAGGAGCCTTTATGTCTCCCAACTACGCGAACGGCAAGATCTGCTACATCGAGATTCCGGCAGTCAACATCCCTCAATCCGTTGCGTTCTATGAATCCGCCTTCGGATGGAAGACACGGAAGCGCGGCGACGGCGCGGTCGCCTTTGATGACGGCGTCGGCGAAGTGAGCGGGACGTGGGTGACCGGCAGGCCGCCGTCGGAAAAACCGGGGCTGCTGATCTACATCATGGTCGACGACATCAACGTCACCATCGCAGCCGTCCTGGCGCACGGAGGCGAGATCGTGCAGCCGCTCGGCGTCGACGCCCCCGAGATCACGGCGCGGTTCCGCGATCCGGGTGGCAACGTGCTCGGCCTCTACCAGCAGCCCGGCTGATGCCTTATCGTCCCGAATGCGTTTCGTCGCCATCGTAGCGTTGGCCCTGCTGGCCGGGATCACTTACGGCATCCTGCACGACCAGGTCACGGCGCGCGTTTGCGTCGAGTACTTCACCATCGGCCACCCACCGATCTTCCGGACAACATCCCCAACGCTGCTTGCGATCGGTTGGGGAGTCGTCGCCACGTGGTGGGTGGCATTGCCTCTGGGCTTCTCGCTGGCTTGCGCTGCCCGCCTGGGAGAAAAGCCGAAACGCTCGGCCGGTGAGCTGGTGCGTCCGTTGCTCGTCCTTCTCGGAGCGATGGCGTTGTTGGCATTCATCGCGGGGACCCTCGGCTACGCGTTGGCGTCGACCGGATCGATTCGAATCGATCCGTGGGTCCTCGCGACGATCGAGCCGTCGAAGCAGGCCGCCTTCATGGCAGATTGGTGGGCACATACAGCGAGCTATTTCGGCGGCTTCGCAGGCTCGATCGTGTTGTGCATATGGGTCTGGCGCAGTCGTCGTGTTCCTACTGCCTGAACCCGACGACATACCGTCCCGCACGCAAGCGCACCCGATAGCGCGCATCGATCCACGCCGCGATCGACGGGACGCGGTCGCGGTTGGCGATCCCGTCGAGAGAGCCGAGGATTTTTGTTCCTTCGAGGACGACGAAGACCGGGGGATGCGCATCCAGTTCCCGCATGGCCTCGGCGCTCAGCTCCGGAGCCGAAAGCATGGCGATGTCGGGACAGCGCGTGGCAGGGCGGCGGTCGAGCAGGTAGTAGAGCGCTCGTTCGCCGGAGAGATCGAAGATCGGTCCGGGACCGGCGCGGTGGGAGAGCTCGTTGAGCGCGGCGAGATCGGCGGCATTCCCGGGGTAGGTGTAGATTCCGCGTCCGCGCGGCATCGGATAAGCCACCATTCCGTCGTGCCGCTGTCTCGCTGGCCATCCAGAGATCAACTTTGCTCCGAGTGTGGCGTTATCAGCGATCTCGAAGTAGCGGAAGCCGATGACCGCGGCGATCACGATGACGATTCCGCGCCAGACATTCATCGGCCTTCTTGTCAGCGGTTCGAAGAGAAAGGCCACGACGGCGATGCCGAGGAGCGGGATGGCGAAGCGGGTGTGACTCCAACTGCAACGGCCCGCCGCGGTGCGAAAGAGGATGATGGAGACGATGGCCACGATGGCCATGCGCATGTCGCGCTTGCGGATCGCCATCGCCAACAGGAACCCGAAGAAGACCGGCGGCAGGTAGTAACGCGCCGATTCGGAGGCCAGCCACTCCCACAGTGCAGCCGGATGGATCAGTAGCGACAGAGAGGGAAGAGGTTTCGCCGGCAGCGACCAGACCGCGTCGATGGCCCGGGGAATGATGACGAAGGAGTCGCGGAAGAAGTGATACAGATCGGCGCGCGCCGCCAGGAGCACGATGAGCGGCGCGGCAATCGCTGCGAGGGCGATCACGGTGACCCGGCGGGTGTAGAGCAGGACGACGATGGCGGTCGCCGCGACGGCGCATACGCCGACGTCGAGACTCCAGAGAATGCCGAGCGATGAGGCGATGGCGGCTACGAACAGAAAGGCCGTTGTCGGTTGTCGGTTGTCGGTTGTTGGGGCTTTGTCTCGGTCGTTCTCCTGATCCCGACTCCCGACCCCCGACTCCCGTTTTCGTTGATACCGCAGCAGCGCCCACACCGCGATCAACAGCGGCAGCCATCGAAAGTAGGGAAAGACCGGCACCTCGCCCGCGCCGATCGCGCAGAGCGAGAGAAGCACGGCGGCGAAGAAGCCGGCCGTGGTCGCCGTCAATTCTGCCGCGATCGGAACGAGCATCGCCAGGGCAGCGGCATCGAGAACCGCTTCCAGCCGTCTCGTTCTCTTCGGAGACGGCTGGCTTCCGAGCACCAGCGCATCGAGACCACCGTCCGTTGCGAATCCGTGGAGAAAGAAGATGTCGCTATACGGCCGCCCGCCATCGAGCATCACCGACGCCGGCGACAGATGCTCCCCCTCGTGGAACATCTCCATGAAGGCGTAGGGATGATCGTGGGCCAGAAACATGGCCACGAAGACGACGATGGTTGCGAGGATCGTCGCGGTTGGCCGCCGGGTTGTCGGTTGTCGGTTGTCGGTTGCCAAAAGACGGGGAGCGCTCAGCGCCATCGCGCCGGCCGCGCTGGCGATCGTCAGGGCGATGATGACGAAGTAGTCGAATCCCTTCGGATACTTGGTCACGGTCACGGCGCCAATGCCGCCGTTTGGGACGGAGAACCAGTGGATGCAATGCGGGGCGATGGCGAAGACCAGCACTGCGCCAAGCAATGCGCCGAGAGGTTCGAGCAACCAGAAACGCTCGCGCGCCCGCCTACTCCACATCCTTCTCCGGCAACTGCTGCTCGGGGTTGAAGTCGTGCGTCATCATGCCACCGCTCGGAGGGCCGGGCGGTCTAACGCCACGGAAGCGCAGACGGCTGTGGTGGTAGCCGTAGGAGAGGTAGACGACCATCCCGACGCAGAGCCAGATGCCGAAGCGCCACCACGATTCCTTCGGCAGGTACTTCGCCAGGAAGATGCACGACAGAATGCCGAGGACAGGCAGGAACCATGTGCCGCCGGGAACGCGGAACGAGCGCTCGCGGTGCGGGTCTTTGACGCGAAGAATGATGATGCCGATGCAGACCAGCATGAAGGCGAAGAGCGTCCCGATGTTCGTCAGGTCGACCATGGCGTCGAGCGACGAGAAGAGGGCCGCCACCCCGACGAAAATGCCGGTGATGATCGTAGCCACATGCGGCGTCCGGAACTTCGGATGGACGCGGGCGAAGAACGGCGGCAGCAGGCCGTCGCGCGACATGGCGAAGAAGATGCGCGGCTGGCCGAGCTGAAACACCAGCAGCACGGCCGTATGGGCGACGACGGATCCGAAGGCCACCACGCCCACCATCCAGCCCGGCATGGTGGCGTACTTCATCGCCAGCGTGAGCGGCTCGGCCTGCTCGCTGGAGAGTTTCTTCACGAGGTCGCCGTAGGGAATCATCCCCGTGAAGACCGCGGCGATGACCGCGTAGATGATCGTGCAGATGATCAGCGATCCGATGATGCCGATCGGCATGTCCCTCTTCGGATTCTTCGCCTCCTCGGCTGTCGTCGACACGGCATCGAATCCGATGTAAGCGAAGAAGACGATGGCCGCGCCCGTGGCGATGCCGGAGAAGCCGTTGGGCGCGAACGGGTGCCAGTGCGCCGGCTTGACGTACTTGAAACTGACCAGCACGAAGAATGCGAGGACGACCAGCTTGATGGCCACCATCCAGAAGTTGAAGCTGGCCGACTCCCGGATGCCCCACACCAGAACGATGGTGATCAGCGTGACGATGCCGACTGCCAGGATGTTGAAGATGATCGGGATGCCGAAGATGTGCGGCGCCGCGGCCACGACCTGCGGCATTTTCGACATGGCCGTCCCGTAGTCGACGGTGAGCCATCCCGGCAGAACGATGCCGAAGCCTTCCAGCAGCGTATTCATGTAGTTGGCCCAGGAGATGGCCACGGCCACGTTCCCGATGGCGTACTCGATCATCAGATCCCAGCCGATGATCCAGGCCACGAGCTCGCCCAGCGTGGCGTACGAATAGGTGTACGCGGAGCCGGAGACCGGCACCATCGAGGCGAACTCGGCGTAGCAGAGCGCCGTGAAGGCGCAGACCACCGCCGTCAGGACGAACGAGATCATCAGCGCCGGTCCCGCGCCCGGGCGATGGGCGTCGCCCGCAGCGGCGGTGCCGATGGTGGCGAAGATGCCGGCGCCGATGATGGCGCCGATGCCGAGGGCGATGAGGTTCCACGGACCGAGAACCTTCTTGAGCTGATGCCCTTCTTCCTGCGTTCCGGCAATGAGCTCGTCGAGCGACTTGGTAGCGAACAGGCGGCCGATCACGGACATGTGCCGCGAATGATGGGGGCGGGCCCGCCGAGTGGTCAAGTGTCGCGGCGTATGATTCCGCCGATGCGGTTGATGACGGCACTCCTGGCGGCGGCGGCACTGACCTGCGCGTCGCGGCCGCCGTCGCCGGTCTGCATCGATCTCTCCGGCACGTACAAACTGTCGGGCCAGCCGATCCGCAAGGGCACCGGGTCGACCGCGTTCGTCTTCAGCGAAACGGCTGTCTTGAACCGGGTGGAGACGCTGACGATCACGCAGCCGGGCTGCCGCATCGAGGTTCACGCGACGGGCGACGGCGGCAAGATCCACGACGCCGTCCTCGAGAAAGATCTCGCCTGGACCGATGACGGCGTTTCGGCCTCCTGGTCGCCGCAGAAGATGGGTGCATCGATCCTCAGCAGTGCCTCCAGCCGCACCCGCACCCTCACCTTCCATCTCTCCCCCGAGCGCGACACGCTCACGATCTCCTCCGAGTTCGACGAGCGCGGCCTGGCCCTGCTGTTCATGCCGTTCCACGACCACGGCGCCGCGACCTGCGTGATGAAGCGCGTGAAAAGCTGAGCGGCTACAATTGCCGTTTTTCACACCCCCAGGAGGCACTCTAATGTCGGCAATCGAAACTACCCGTTACCCGGACATCCGCAACTACATCGGCGGCGCGTTCGTCGAGCATGACGCGGGGCGCTATCTCGAAGTCTTCAACCCCGCCGAGGGAAACGTGATCTCGCGCGTGCCGCTTTCGGCGGGTGCGGATGTCGATCGCGCTGTGCAGGCGGCGAAGCAGGCATTCCCTGGCTGGTCGGCGACGCCGATCAAGGAACGGGTGCAGGTGTTCTACCGGTTCAAGGCGCTGCTGGAGCGGGACATCGACTCGTTGGCGATGCTGGTTAGTGAAGAAAATGGCAAGATCGACAGCGAGGCGCGGGCGGAGGTGTTGAAGTCGGCGGAGCTTTGCGAGTTCGCCTGTTCGTTGCCGCAGATCACGGCGGGGGAGGTGCTGGAGGTCTCGCGGGGCGTCGAGTGTCGCGTCGAGCATTTCCCGGTGGGGGTTGTGGCCTCGATCGCTCCCTTCAACTTCCCGAACATGGTTCCCAACTGGACGATCCCGAACGCCATCGCCCTCGGCAACTGCATGATTCTCAAGCCGAGCGAGCTGGTTCCGCTGTCGGCGGGACGGATCGCCGAGTTGCTGCGTGAGGCGGGGCTGCCGGACGGGGTGCTCAACATCGTTCACGGCGGGCAGGAGACGGTCGAGGCGATCTGCGATCATCCCGGCATTGAGGGCATCAGTTTCGTCGGCTCGACGAAGGTGGCCAAGATCGTCTACCGGCGCGGCACCTCGAATTTCAAGCGCGTGCTGGCACTCGGTGGGGCAAAGAATCACCTCATCGTCATGCCGGACGCGGAGCCGGAGATGACGTCGACAAATGTCGTCGCCTCAATGTCGGGCTGCGCCGGACAGCGCTGCATGGCGGCCTCGGTGATGATGGCGGTCGGCAGCAGCGATCACATCATCGAGCGGATGGTGACCATCGTGAAGTCGATGGTGCCGGGAACGCACATCGGTCCGGTGATCTCCGCCGAGGCCAAGGCGCGCATCGAGGGCTACATCACCGAGGCCGAGAAGATGGGGGCGACCATCCTCGTCGATGGCCGCGGCTACAAGGTGAAGGGGAAAGAGAACGGCTACTACGTCGGCCCGACGCTCATCGACCACGTCACGTCGGACATGCGCATCGCGCAGGAAGAGGTATTCGGGCCGGTGATGGTGATCATCCGGGCGAAGGATGTGGCCGAGGCCGTCGGCGTGCAGCAGAAATCACGCTACGGCAACGCTGCCAGCGTCTTCACCGAGAGCGGCGGCGTGGCCCGCTACGTCATGGAGAACGCCAGCGCGGGGATGGTGGGGGTGAACGTCGGCGTGCCGGTGCCGCGCGAGCCCTTCAGCTTCGGAGGGTGGAACGAGTCGAAGTTCGGCGTTGGCGACATCACCGGCCGCGGCTCGATCGAGTTCTGGACGAAGTCGAAGAAGATGACCACGAAGTGGAACAAGGAAGCTGGCGTGAACTGGATGTCATGAGCTGGCACTCTGCCGCGTTCTGAAAAAACACGCCGAAAACCCGCCGGTGTCATAATCAGCGCCTTCGATGAGCGACAAGAAGAAGTGGGGATCGACCGTGATGGGCTGGTTCGTGGTCCAGGACCAGACGGCGGACTCGGGCGACGCGGAGGCCCCGGCCGCCGATGATGCCCCGTCCGCGGCGCCGCAGCAGGACCTTCCTGTCTTCAACGCTCCACCGCCTCCCGCGCCGGGGGGGAAGGTCGACTTCGAACAGGTTTTCGAGGCGGCGGGCATCGACGCCGACGAGAGGGAGCGTGTCTCGCGCACGCTGGAGTTGCTGACCTCACTCCCGCCGGGCACCGAGGACGCGGTCAAGAAGCAGATCGTGATGGCGTCGCTGCGCGCCTTCGGGGTACCGATCGAGAAGATCATCGAGGCGGGAGCGCAGGAGCTGCAGGCCCTCGAGGCCTATATCCGTGCCGGCGCCGCCGATACGGAGAAGGTCACGGCGGAAGCGGATCAACGCATCAAACAATATGAAGAAGAAATCGTAAAACTGAAGACGGTGATGCAGGACAGAGTCGCGGAACAGCAGAGCGTCATCGGTTCCTGCAACGAGAAGAAGCTCGAGGTGCAGAAAGTCCTCGAGTTCTTCGGTCAGGAAGCAGTGGCGCGCGTCGTTCGTGATTCGCCGAAGCTGCACGAGCCGGCAAAGAACTGAGGGAGATATGGGACTGTTTTCTAGGTTGGGAAATCTTTGGAAGGGTTTTCTGTCGATTTGGATCTCCGACATCGAGAAGGAGCATCCGGAGATCGCGTACGAGAACGCCATCAACTCGATGATCGGAAAGTACGCGAAGCTCAAGAGCGCCACGGCGGCGATCATCCGGCGCCGCGAGGAGCTCGACGACCGCTTCAAGAAGGCCAACGCCGATCTGGCCCAGACCGAGGCGGAGCTGAATACCGCGGTCGAAACGAATCAGGACGACCTCGGCGGTGGTGCTGATCCAGAAGAAGAATCAGCTCACCGCCGACCTCGCGGACCTGCAGACCGACATGCAGACGGCGCACTCCGACGCCGACTCGGCGAAGACGTCGCTTCTCAGCGTGCAGACGGAGATCAAGAAGCTGCAGGCTGAGCGCGAGACGATGCTGGCCAAGATGCAGTCGGCGCAGGCGCGCATCAACATTCAGGAACAGCTCGACGGGCTGTCGGTCGACGACGAGGTGCGCGCGCTCGACAACGTCCGCACGCACATCAAGAACACCATCGCCGAGGCCAACCTGGGCAAGGAGCTGTCCGATTCGTCGCTCGACTCACGGCTGGCCGGCCTTCGCAGTCAGGTCGGCGACGTTCAGGCCAAGCAGGAACTGGCGGCCATGAAGGCGCGCAAAGCCGCGCAACAGCAGGGCCAGAAGACGATGTAGCCGCGCGCCACCCGCGCGCGCCTGGAGGATCGTATGAAACTCACTCCCTTCGCGAAGTTCTTCATCACCGTGGTGATTCTGGCCGTGGTCGGATACGCCGCCTATCACTACAAAGGCGGCGACATCCGCAAATGGGCCACCGGCAGCGAGAAGAGTCAGACGCAGACCGGCACGAGCCAGGTCGGCAGCAATGACTTCGATGCGCTCAAGAACGCGCCCGGCCGATCCATCACGCAACGCTCCGGTCACCGGCGTATCGTCGGTCAGCGTCAGCAGCGGCAAGCTGAATCGTCCGCTGGTGGTGGCCATCAACACCTGGGCGGGCCACTCGCCCGGCATCGTCTTCAACAACGGCCTGGAGCCGAGCGATTCATCGAGCTACCGCCGCAAGTACGGTCTCGACGTGAAGTTCGTGCTGATCGAAGATCCGGCCGCCAAGCTTGCCGCATTCCGCAAGGGCGACGTCGACATCATGTGGAACACGGTCGACAACTGGGCGCGCGAGGCATCGATCCTCGCCGAGAACAATCAGAAGGCCAAGTCGGTGATGATGCAGGACTGGTCGCGCGGCGGCGACGGCATCGTCTCGCTGGCCTCGATCAACTCGATCGAACAGCTCAAGGGGCATCGTATCGCCTGCACGCAGTTCACGCCGTCGCACTTCCTGCTGCTCTATCTCCTGTCGCAGTCGGGTCTCTCGGCCGAGGATCGCGCGGCGGTCGAGAAGGGCATCATCTTCACGCAGGACGCCCCGGCCGCGGCAGCGATGTTCAAGGCCAAGCAGGTCGATGCCGCCGTGACCTGGGAGCCCGATCTCTCCGGCGCCGTCACCGCGCGCGGCGACGAAGCGCACGTCCTCGTGTCGACGACCGCGGCCACCAACATCATCGCCGACACGCTCTGCGCACGGCAGGACCTGATCGACCGCGCGCCGGAGACGGTGCGCGACTTCATCCACGGCTGGTTCGACGGCATCGAGATGATGAAGAGCGATCCCGCCAATTCGTACGCAGTCGTCGGCAAGGCCCTCAAGCTCGACACCGACACGGTCTCGGGCATGCTCTCCGGCCTCAAGCTCACGCCGTACGCGGACAACGCGCAGTTCTACGGCCTCTCCGGCGGCAAGGCTCACTACGAAACGCTGTTCGACACGGCGTTCGTGATCTGGCGCAAGAAGGGGCTGGTCACACGCGCGGTCGAAGCGAAGGACTGGGTCGATACGCGCTTCCTCAGCGCACTTGCGGCAAACTACGAGACGCAGAAGGTCGAAGAGCCGAAGATCGCCGCGAAGGCCCCTTCGAAGAACGATCGCGCCATCATCAACAAGCAGATCGAGATCCACTTCACGCCCGGTTCCGACGAGATCATGCCCGGCTCGTTCTTCGTCCTCGACTCGCTCGGCGATACGATGACGTCCTTCGGCAACACCTACCTGCGTGTCGAAGGAAACACCGACGCGACGGGATCGGCGACCAAGAACCTGACGCTCTCGGAGCGCCGGGCGCTGGCGGTCAAGAACTACATCGTGAAGACGTTCCCGAACATCGACGCCAACCGCTTCCAGACCATCGGCCGCGGCTCGACGAATCCGGTGGCCGACAATCAGACCGAGGCCGGCCGGCAGTTGAACCGGCGCACGGAGATCAAGGTCGTACTCGCGACGCAGTAATGACCGCTCATCGCAGGAAGTCGATCTGGACCATCCGCCAGCCGGTGCCGCGAGGCACCGCGCTGGTGCTTGCGTTCGTGATGCCGATCGTCGTCATCGCCGCATGGTGCGTCATCACCTACGGTCACTTTGCGCCCGCCGATTTCCTCCCGTCACCGACCGAGGTCATTCGCGGAACGCTGCAGCTCTTCCTCCAATACGAGTTGGCCCAAGCCATCCTCGTTTCGACGAAGCGAATCCTCACCGCATTCCTGCTGGCGTCGGCGGTGGCGCTGCCGCTCGGCGTCCTGATGGGGGCGTTTGAACCGATCAATCACCTCTTCGATCCGATCGTGGCGCCGCTTCGCTACATGCCGATCTCCGCGTTCATCAATGTGCTGATCCTCTGGTTCGGGATCTACGACGGGGAGAAGATCGCCTTCCTCTTTCTCGGCGTATTCGTCTTTCTGCTTCCGGTGGTGGTCTCGGCGATCCGTCAGGTTCCCGAGGAGCTCGTACAGACGGCGATGACGCTCGGCGCATCGAAGTGGCAGGTCATTCGGACCGTGCTGATACCCGCGGCGCTCCCGGATATCTTCGACTCGTTCCGGGTGATGAACGCAATCCTGTGGACCTACGTGATCCTGGCCGAGACGGTCAATCCCGGGCAAGGCCTCGGCTACATGGTGGAGCTGGCGCGCACGCATCAGAAAGCGTCGTGGTCGTTCGCCGGGTTGATCGTTATCGGCGGCATCGGTTTGCTCACCGACTTCAGGCGATTCGGATGATCTCCGCGATTCTCTTCCGATGGAAGGAAGCCGAGCTAATGGCTGACGAGCAGCCACAGGCCGGCGAGCCGGGGACGGTCGCGGTCACCATCGATACGAAGGCGACGAAGGCGACGTATGTCAGCGAACGTGCGAAACAGCAACCGCGGCTCCGCATCAGCGATCTCGGCGTGACGTACATCACCCGCGACGGGCGCGCCACCGAAGCGGTGCGCGAGGTAACGCTCGACATCGTCGACAAGCCGAACGTCGGCGAGATCGTCGTGTTTCTCGGCCCCTCGGGGTGCGGGAAGTCGACCATCCTCAAGACCGTGGCGGGTCTGCTCATTCCTACCCGAGGCGAGGTTCTGGTCGACGGCACGCCGGTGACGGATGTCGGCCGCGACCGCGGCATGGTCTTCCAGGCCTACACGTCGTTCGGCTGGCTGACGATCCGCCAGAATGTCGAGTACGGACTTCGCCTGCAGGGTCTCGGCGCCGAAGAGCGCAGCAAGCGATCGAAGAAGTATCTCGACGCCGTCGGTCTCGCGGAGTTCGCTGACCGCTACCCGAAGGATCTCTCCGGCGGCATGAAGCAGCGCGTCGCCATCGCCCGGACGCTCATCAACAACCCGAAGCTCGTGCTGATGGACGAGCCATTCGGCGCTCTCGATCCGCAGACACGTTGGGGAATGCAGAGTCTCCTTCTCGATGTGTCGCGCAGCGAGGACAACACCACCCTGTTCGTGACCCACGACGTGTCGGAGGCGGTCTATCTGGCCGATACGATTTACGTTCTCGCGCCGCGTCCGACGGTCATCCTCCATCGCGTCGACGTCCCGTTTTTCGAGAATCGCGACATGGCCTTGAAGTCGTCGAAAGAGTTTCGTGACGTGGAAAAGAAACTCCTCGACTTCCTCTACGCGCCAGCCTCGTAGAATGATCCCGTGCCTGATCCTCCGAAAAAGGATGTTTCGAGACCGCAGACGGTGACGCCGCAGAGCGCGCCCTCACCAGCTGTCAAGGCGCAGCAGGATCTCAATCGTGCCATTCGCGACACCGCCAAGGACGCGGTGAAGGAAGCCGCCTTTCATAACCGGCCGTATCTGAAGCTGGCCTTCGCCAATCCGTACAACCTCTCCCTGCTCCTCGGCGGGGTGACCGCCTCGGTGCTGACCGGCAATCCGCTGCCGGGACTGGTCGCTCTCGGCGGCGAGGCGCTCTGGCTTCTTCACGGCTCCGACTCGAGGTACCTGCGCAGGATCCTGTGGGACCCCCGTCTGGAGAAGATCCGCCTGGCGATGGAAGCACAGGACCGCAACGAGAAGATGAAGGATCTTCCGGACAGCGAACAGGAGCGTGTGCGCGGGCTCGTCGATCGCGAGCAGCAGATCAACAAGCTGGCCGCCTCGAATCCAACGTTCACCGGTGATCTTCTGCGCACGGAGCTGGTGAAGACACACAAGCTCGTCGAGTCGTTCCTGGAGATGGCTCTGACCGTGAACCGCTACGAGAACTATCTCGGTACGGTCGACGCGAACGCGCTCGAGCGCGACATGGCCCGATGGCATGACCGCTCGACGGCGCAGCAGGCCAGCGATCCGGAGCGCGACATCGCGCAGAAGAACTTTGCCGTCATCCAGAAGCGCGTCGAGCGCGTTCACGAGATCACGCGCTACCTCGGCGTGGCACGCGCGCAGCTCGATCTGATCGAGAACTCCTTTCAGCTCATCGCCGACCAGATCGTGACCATGCAGTCGCCCAACGAGCTGTCCGGCCAACTCGACGATCTTCTCGACGGGGTCGATTCCATCCGCCAGACTGCCGTCGATACCGAGAAGCTTCTGAGCAACATGGAGACCGCGTGACGATCCGCATCCTTCCCACCTGGGCCGACGAGCTGCGCCGCCGCTATCTTCGCGGCGAAGCGTCGATCTTCGTCCTGCACGGAAATGTGTACGACGCGGTGATCAGCGACGGACGCGTCGTTACCCTGACGGAGTTTCTGGGGAGCGTTCTTCTCGATCAGTCGAAGGAGACCATCGCCGTCTACAACGTCGCCACCGGCGTCCGCTTCCTCAAGCGCGATGCGTCGGTCAGCCTCGACGAGGCACTGCTTTCAGGTGACAAACCGCGGGTGCTCATGGCGCTCGAGAGGATGCTCACCGGCGGCACGAAGGCGGCTGTGATCCTCGAGTATGCCGAAGCGATCTCTCCCGCCGGCGACCCCAATTTTCAGAGCGAGTCGGATCGCGCCGCCGTGGTAACGCTGCACCGCTGGTCATTCCTCGAAGAGATCGAGCGAAGCGACAACATAGTCATCCTGATCGCCGAAAACCTCACCGACCTGGCGCCGAAACTGGTCTCCAATCCGCGGGTTGCCGTCGTCGAAGTACCGATGCCCGACGTTGACGAGCGAAAGGCGGCCGCGCGCGTGGCCGACAAGCGCCTGGACGACAAGGACGCCGCTCGCTACGCGGAGATCACGGCGGGGCTGAAGGCCATCCAGATCATCTCCATCCTCACCCCTCCGCCGGCCAGCGAGGAGGAGTTGCGGCGGCGGCAGGAGTTCATCAGCAGCATCCTCACCGGTCCCGACACCGCCGAGCGCGCGGCTAAGATCGCCGCTCTCACGGTGGGGCTGGATCAGGAAGAGATCGCGAAACTGATCGCGCCGGGTGCGCAGCCGTCCAGCATTCCGGCGGATTGCGACGCCCAGGCCCGGAAGGACGTCGATCTCCTGATCGCGCGCCGGAAGCGCGAGATCCTGGAGCGGGAGTGCTTCGGCCTGGTCGAGTTCGTCGAGCCGGCGTTCGGATTCGAGGTCGTCGGCGGCATGGAAGAGGTCAAAAAAGATCTCCTCATCATCGCCAACAGCATCCGGAACGGCGAACGGTCGCGCGTGCCGATGGGAGTGTTGTTCACCGGCCCGATGGGGACCGGAAAGACCTTCGTGGCCGAGGCCTTCGCACGCGAATGCGGATTGACCACCATCAAGCTGAAGAACTTCCGCTCGAAGTGGGTCGGCGCGACCGAGGGAAATCTCGAGAAGATCCTGAATGTCATCCGCGCACTAGGACAGGTGGTGGTGATCGTCGACGAAGGAGACCGCGCCTTCGGAAACACGGACGGCGAGGGAGACGGCGGTACGTCATCGCGCGTCATCGCCCGGATCAAGGAGTTCATGTCGGACACGTCTAACCGCGGACGGATCCTTTTCCTGGTCATGACCAACCGCCCCGACAAGCTGGACGTCGACCTCAAACGCGCCGGTCGCCTCGACCGCAAGATCCCGTTCCTCTATTCGCAGACGGCCGAGGAGGTGGAGGACATCGCTAAGGCCCTCGTGAAGAAGAATCAGGTCGTCACCGGCGTCGACTTTCCTTCCATTCGCGAGACCTTCTCGCAGAAGCTCATCGGCTACAGCAACGCGGACGTCGAAGCGGTGATCCTGATGGCCAACGACGATGCCGCACGTGCCGGCGCCACGACCGTGTCGGCGGAGAACTTCAACGGCGCTGCAATCGACTACTTTCCCAGCCGCGATTCCGAATTGCTGGAGTACATGGAGTTGCTCGCGGTCTTCGAGGCATCAAGCCGCCGGCTGCTCCCGCCGAAGTACGCCAGCATGACGCCCGATGAGCTCGACCTGCGGCTGCGCGCGTTGCGGGCGGTGGTCGGTTCCCGGCGGTAAGCTTCTAGTGGCGAGTCTCGAGATCTGTGACACGGCCGTTCATCACCGCAATCTGCTTCTTGAGCTCGACAATCTCGGATCGAGAGGCGAGCTGTTCGGCCTTTTCTTCGACGCCAGCAAGCCGGATTTCAACCTCCGACATACGCGCTTCCAACGCTGATACACGGGATTCGAGGGCTGATACGCGCGCTTCGAGTCGCGCCAATCCGGACTTGACCAAATGCAACTCCGCCTCGACATTGGTCAGTCGCGCCTCGACGTTGGCGAGTTGAGTCTCGACTCGCGCCAATCCGGCTTTGATCGCAGCTAACTCCGATCCGTGACGGTTGAGCTCTGCGAAAACGCCGTCGAACAGACCGTTGATGTGATCGAGCTTTGCGTCTATCTTCTCGATGAAGGGCGTCATCTCCTCTCGGACGATGAGCCTCAGTGTTTTCAGCAGCTCGCCTGTTTCCATCCCCAAATCCTACCTCGGAACCCCCTCGTGCTATCGTTCTCGTCTCCAATAAACAGGAGGTTGTCCATGGGCGAACGCGTGGCGCGCGAAACGACTCCCCTCCCTGTAGAGAGCGCTGAGAATCTCAACTCCTACGACATTGCCCAGGCCCAGTTCAATACCGCGGCGCAATACGTCGAAATCCCCGATGGGCTGCGGGAGTATCTGCGGCACACCAGCCGCCTGACGACGGTCGAGTTTCCGATCGAAGAAGACGACGGGACGGTGAAGACCTACACCGGTTATCGCGCGCTGCATTCGCGCGTGCGCGGGCCGGGCAAGGGGGGCATTCGCTATCACCCCGACGTGACGGCCGACGAGGTACGGGCGCTGGCCTCGTGGATGACCTGGAAATGCGCCGTGGCCGATGTCCCCTTCGGCGGTGCCAAGGGGGGGATCATCTGCGATCCGAAGATGCTGTCAAAGTCGGAGTTGCGCAAGATCACGCGGCGCTTCGTGGTGGAGCTCGGCGACACGATCGGGCCGCATACCGACATTCCGGCGCCGGACGTCAACACCACCGCCGAGACGATGGCCTGGATCTACGACACGTACGACATGATGCATTCCGGCAAGAACAATCTGCCGGTCGTGACCGGTAAGCCGATCTCGATGGGTGGATCGCTCGGCCGCAACGAGGCCACGGCCCGCGGATGCCTGTTCATCACCAGCCGGGCCATCGTCCAGGGTGCGGTGCCGGGTCTCGACACGCTCAAAGGCGCTCGGGTGGTCATCCAGGGTTTCGGCAATGCCGGTGCCATCGCCGCGCAGCTCTTCCGCGACGCCGGGGCCACGATCATCGCCGTCAGCGATTCGACCGGAGGAGTAATGTGCGCCGATGGGATCGACCCGGAAACGGCCATTGCCCACAAGAAGCAGTCACGCTCCGTCGTGGGCCTGGCCGGGACGACGAACATCACCAACGACGAGTTGCTGCACATCGAATGCGATGTTCTGATCCCCGCCGCGTTCGAGAATCAGATTCGCGCCGACAACGTCGCGGGCGTGAAAACGAAGCTCATCGCCGAGGCGGCGAACGGTCCAACGACGCCCGCGGCCGACAAGGAGCTCTTTGCGCGCGGCATCCCCGTGCTTCCCGACATCCTGGCGAACTCGGGCGGCGTTACGGTCAGTTACTTCGAGTGGGTGCAGAACATCGAGAACGAGCACTGGAGCGAGGATCAGGTCAACGCCCACTTGAGGACAAAAATGGAGGCGGCCACGGATGCCGTGCTGCAGACGCAGATCGAGATCCGCGACCACCACGGTGTGGACGTCGATCTGCGCACGGCGGCGTTCGTAACAGCGATCAAACGCGTGGCCTCGGTCGCGCTGGCGAGAGGGATATGGCCGTAAAAAAGGGCGCCGAGGGTCGGGAGCCGGGGGGCGGAGAGAAAGGCATGGAGCGAGTCGCCGTCTGGCTCACTCCGGCGCAGGTGACGTGGCTGAAATCGAAAAAGAACGTCTCGGAGACGATGCGGGCGCTGGTCACCGAGGCGATGAATCTCGATCTGCTGAAACAGAGCGTGAAGCAAGGCGCTCGTCCCGCACAGACAGAAGCTGCGCGGCCACGCTCACCGCAATCTCGTAAGGGTGGTTCGTCCCGACCGAAAGGCCGATAGGGCAGAAGAAGGAGCGTTTCGCTTCCTCCGGCAGGCCGGCCTCGCCGATGTCGCGCCGGAGGATGTTTGCCTTTGCGTCGCTGCCGATCACGCCGAGGTATGGGAACGAGCGCGTGCGAAGGATCTCGAGCAGGATCGGCTTGTCTGTGGTGTGGCCCATCGTCATCAGCAGGACGAAGGCATCATCGGGAATCGTCTTCACCATCGACGGCATGTCCGGCGTCAGCACCCTGGTCAGCTTCGGCGAGCCTGGAAGTTTCGCCAGCCACTCCTGGCGCGGATCGATGCAGGTGACTACGCAGTCGAGATGGATCAGAACATTGACGACGGCGTTGGCAACATGACCGGCGCCGAAGACGATGATCCGCCAGCGGCCGACGTTGTGCGATTCGAAATAGAGCTTCACCACTCCGCCGCAGGTCATGCCGACGTCCCTGGCGAGGTTCCATTGCGCGAACTTCGTCGTTTCGGTGGTTTCGGCGCACAGCATTTCCTGCGCCTCGCTGATGGCCTTGGTCTCGACCTTCCCACCGCCGACGGTGCCGAATCGCAGTCCCTCGGCGGTGACGATCATCTTCGCGCCGCGGTCCTGCGGAACGCTCCCCATCGTGTCGACCACGGTGACGACCACGAGCGGTACCTCGGCGGCCATCAAGTCATTCAGCGCATCGAAAAACGTTGGCATGGCCCGATTGTAGCTTTCCTCCGGAGGGACCCCTGATGCGTACAACACTGCGTACAACACTCGCCCTCGTTCTCACACTGGCCTTCGCTGCCGCGTGCATGAATTCGAATCGAAAGGAAGGGACGCCCGGCAAGGTGGCCGAGCCGCCCCCGGCGACCGGCCCCATGACGATCACCAGTCCGGCCTTCGCGGATAACGGAATGATCCCGCAGAAATACACCTGCAATGGCACGGCCGTCTCGCCGGAGATCGATTTCACCAACGTGCCGCCGACCGCGCTCAGCCTCGCGTTCGAGGTCACCGATCCGGATGCTCCCGGCGGCACCTTTACGCACTGGTTGGTGTGGGATATCCCGACGACGGTGACCCGATTCAAAGAGGACGATGTCCCGGCCGGCGTGATCCAGGGGCTGAACGGCTTCGGCAAGAACAATTACGGCAGTCCCTGTCCGCCGACCGGCGTGCATCACTACCTCTTCGATCTTTACGCGCTCGACAATACGCTCGGCCTGGCGGCGTCGAAGAAACGGGAGGACTTCGAGAATGCGATCAAGGGCCATGTCGTGGCCCACGCGCGACTGACCGGCCTGTACGGGAAGTGAGCGTCAGATCAGACGGGCCACAAACACGTCACCACCCGCTTCGCTCGCGCAGCGACGTGATGTGACCGACGTGATGGCGTCCATGCCACGCGTACATGGCCACGAGCCAGTCCAGCGTCATCACGCCATGCTCGGGATGACGCAGCGTCCGCGCAAAGTCGGCGTCGGTCATCGCGCGGAGGATCGTGTCCCAGCGCGCATGCAGCGTTTCGAGCAAAAGCAGCGACGTCTCGATCGGCGTGTCGTGTACGTCGTTGAGCTTCGCCCACGCCGCCTCGTCGTACGGTTTGATCGCCGGCTCATCCTCGGTGAGTGCCAGCTTCACGCGCGTGTAGGCGTTCATGTGCGAGTCGGGGACGTGATGGATGACTTGGCGCACCGTCCAGCCGCCGTCGCGGTACGGTGTATCGAGCTGCGCTTCGCTCAATCCGTTCACCGCCGCGCGCATCCTGGCGGGTGTGGCCGCGATCTGTTCGATGAGAACGCGGCGCTCGCCGGCCGAGTGCGGAGCAGTAGAAGGAGTGAATTTGCCGACGGGATAGCGAGGGTCATTCATAACGCCAAGTTTATCCCGACCTTACCCTGTCATCCTGAGGCGGCGGCAGCCCCGGAGGGGCAGAGCGCGCCGAAGGACCCCCAGCCTGCTAACCCGGACAGGGTGGCGGAACGTCGACTTCCCCCGCCCAACCGGGATACAACTTGGGGGTCCTTCGACCGTCCTTCGCCGCGCAATCGCTGTCGCGATTACGCGGCTGCGGCGGCTCAGGATGACAGCAGAACCTTCTTCAGAATCGCGATCTGTCCCGCGTGGTAGAGGTTGTGCTGGATCACGCCGTGAACCATCACGTAGGTGGTGTAGTCGCGTCCGGCGACGATCCGGTCCAGGTCATCGACAGACAGCCGCGCCACGGCATCGGAGAGGCGGCTCTCGGCGTTCTCCAGCTCCTCGATCGCGTCCGCCCACGGCAATTGCGTCACGTCCCGCCAATCCTCTTCGGAGGTCAGTTCCCTGGCGATGCCGGTGAGACGGATCGAAACGGTATTCATCCACACGCGCATGTGCGCGACCAGCTCGATGATCGAGTGAACGTTCGGCAGCGGATGAGCGCGAGCCTGTGAATCGGTGACATCGTCGAGCAGCGGACGGATGGCGACACCGGTCCAGGATGGTCCGCCCCAGGCGCGATTCAGTTGGTCGAGAATGCGTTCGATCGCTCGCATGAGCCGCGATTCTGCTACATTCGCGCCCCAACGCAAATCAGAGGAGCACGATGAGTTACGTGGTTCGTGAGTGGCTGAATCTCGCCGTCCGCTGGACGCATGTCTTCGCGGCCATCATGTGGGTCGGGCAGACCTATTTCTTCACCTGGCTCGATCACACCTTTCAGAATGAGACCCAGGTGTGGATGGTCCACAGTGGCGGGTTCTACATCGTCGACAAGCAGAAGCGGCCGGCGCTGCTGACTCAGACGCTGCACTGGTTCAAGTGGGAGGCCTTCTTCACTCTGGTGTCGGGGTTTCTGCTGCTCATCCTCGTCTACTACGACGGCGGCATCATGGTCGACGAAAGCGTCCTGAAGATGACGGCGTGGCAGGCTGCCGGGCTCAGTCTCGGTCTCATTGCCGCCGGATGGTTTGTCTACGACTTTCTCTGGATCTCGCCGCTGCGAAAGCACGAAGTGGCCGGCACGGTCCTCTCCTATCTGCTTCTCGCCGGCGCGATCCTTGGCGTTACGCATCTCTTCGCATCCCGGGCGGCGTACATGCAGATCGGGGCGACTCTCGGGAGCTTCATGGCGTTGAACGTGTGGGTGCGCATCCTCCCCGCACAGCGGCAACTCATCGCCGCGGTCAAGGCAGGCAATGAACCGGACATGCGGCTGGCCGACCTCGCCAAGCAGCGCTCGAAACAGAACACGTACATCGTTCTTCCTGTCGTCTTCATCATGATCAGCAACCACTTTCCGGTCGCCACCTACGGCAATCAGTACAACTGGCTTGTGCTTTCCGTACTCGTGCTGGTGGGATGGGGAGTGGCGAAGGTGATTCGAACGAGGTAGAAGGTTGCTGGGTTGCAAGGTTGCTGGGTTGCTCGGTTTTGGCGACCAGCAACCCAGCAACCTTTGCAACCCAGCAACTCAGCAACCCACGAACGGAGTCCAATGAAACGTACCTTTTCCGACAACGACCTCCGCGCTGCCGAGGGGAAGATCGATCCAGCACTGACTCGATTCATGGCCCGCTTTCCCGGTGAATCGGGGGCGCGGCAGCCGGTGCATACCGTCTATGGCGGGGCGCATCTCTTCAAGAGCGATACGACGCAGAAGCTCGGCGTACTGGCGCTGCGGGCGCTCGAGGAGTACGGGCCCGACGCGGCCACGCTCGGGAGCGCCATCGGCATCGATCCCCGGTTCCGGGACGTTGTCTACGAGCGCGTGGTGGAGAAGCTGCGCCGCGAGCCGGTCGAAGACTTCCGTATCGACTTCGAAGACGGTTACGGCAACCGCGCCGATGACGAAGAAGACGGCCACGCCGCGGCAGCCGCGCACGAAGTTGCCACGGGATTGAAGAACGGAACGCTACCGCCGTTCATCGGCATCCGCATCAAGCAGTTCTCGCAGGAGCTGATGCCGCGCGCCATGCGCACGCTCGACATCTTCATCTCATCATTGATTGACGAAGCCGGCGCACTGCCGCCGCACTTCGTGGTGACGCTGCCGAAGATTCAACTTCCCGAGCAGGTCACAGCCCTGGCCGATCTGTTTGATGTCATGGAACCAAAGCTCGGCCTGACCCCGCACACGCTTCGTTTCGAGTTCATGATCGAGACGACGCAAGCCATCCTGAGCGAGAACGGCGTCTCCAACCTGCCGCTCTTTCTCGATGCGGCGCGCGGCCGCGCCGTCGCAGCACATTTCGGCACGTACGACTACACGGCGAGCTGCAACATCACCGCGGAACATCAGCGGATGGACCATCCCGCCTGCGATTTTGCACGGCACATGATGCAGGTCGCCTACGCCGGCACAGGCCTCTGGCTGTCCGACGGAGCCACGAACATCATGCCGATCGCGCCGCACCGCGGGACGCTTTCCGAAAAGCAGGTCGAGGAGAACCGCACGATCGTGCACCGCGCCTGGCGTCTGCATGTCGATCACATCCGCCACTCGCTGATCAACGCCTACTACCAGGGATGGGATCTCAATCCCGCCCAGCTTCCGACGCGCTACGCGGCGGTCTATTCATTTTTCCTGGAGGGGCTGAAGGCAGCCACCGACCGCCTTCACAATTTCATCGAAAAAGCCGGCCAGGCCACGCTCGTCGGCGACGTCTTCGACGACGCCGCCACCGGCCAGGGACTGCTCAATTACTTCCTGCGCGCCCTCAACTGCGGCGCCATCACGGAAGAAGAGGCGCTGGCCACCGGCCTCACGCTTGAAGAGCTGCGCAGCCGGTCGTTCGTGAAGATCATGAGGGGACGGAGAAAGTAGCTGGGTTGTTGCGTTGCAAAGTTACTCGGTTCCAGCAACTCAGCAACCTTGCAACTCAGCAACCTGAGTCCGCGCTAACTGCCCCGATACGTCGAGTACCCGAACGGCGAAAGCAACAGCGGCACGTGATAGTGCTGTGCGCCCTGTTCCACATTGAACTCGATCACCACGCGCGGGAAAAAGCCCTCGGGATTGTAGGAGCCGGTATCGAACGAGATGCGATACAACCCGGGCTCGGGCATCTCGCCGGCGAGCTTCAATCGGCCGTCGGCATCGGTTGAGCCGGTGGCGATGATGACCCATCCTTCGCGATCCATCTGCGGTTCCCGTGGAGGCGCCATGAAGGGGCCGTGGCTAAGCGTGACGCGTACGCCGGCGGCAGGCCGGCCCTTCGCTGTATCGAGGACGTGTGTCGAGATTCCCATCAGCCCACCAGTTTCATCAGCCGCAGTTTCGTAATCTTCATCTGCTCTTCAGCCGCCACGCGCAATTCATCCTCGGGAGAGTTCTCCAGACGCTGCCAGGCCATGGCCAGCATCTCATCGGCGCTGCGGCCGGTGGCGCAGACGATGTAGATGTGGCCGAAGCGCGCCTCGTATTCGCGGTTCGCGGCCGCCAGAGCGTCCATGCTCCCGCTCGACGCCGAGGCAGTGCCGGACTGTTCCTGGCGCGCCCACTTCGATCCGGAACGGTCGCCGATGCGCGGATGCGCGGCGAACGCTTCGCGCCAGTCATCGGGAGCGAGGCCGTTCCAGAACGCTTCCGCGTCGCGAACGAGGTCGCTCCACGAAGGGAAGGGGCGTGCGGCCATCATGCGCCGCACCCATTCGCCCGAACCGCAGCAGTTGCGCAACTGCGCGGCCGCTAGATCGCCGGACAGCGTGTTGACGTAGCGGGCAACGGCATCGCCGCGTCCTTCCTCGGTCGCCACGCCATGCACGCGCAGCCGGCTGACGCCGCCGTCGGGAAAAACGTTGAGTCGCAGATGCGTCACCGGCCCGAGTTGCGCCAGCTCGTCGACGAACATGTGCCGCGTGTGCGCCTGTAGTTTCGTGCTCGGCAGGATCTCGAACCATTCGTCGCTTGCAAACGCCCGCGTCCCGTCGATCGAGCAGGTGTCGGGGTAGTTCCCTTTGAAGTGGTTCGTGTCGATCTCGACGCGCCGCACCGACCCCTCGGCGGCAAGCTGCACGATGACCCAGTCGTTTCCGGGACTGCGCCGCCGCTTCGTTTCCCAGCCGTCGCTCATGTTGACGGCGCGGCCGGGCATGATCAGGTTGTGCTTCGGCCCGAAGAACATGTCGCTGCAGGCGAGCACGTCGGCTCCATGTTCCGCGGCTGCCAGATCGGTCTCGATCGACAGCCCGCCTTCGCGTCGCCACTCCGGAACGACCTCGCCGTGAACGCGCAGCCGCGCCACCCCGCCGTCCGGGTAGATGTGCAGTCGGAGATGGGTGAACGCGTACGGTGAGTCGACCGCGAACAGATTCTCGCTGTCGCCGCGCAAATCGGACTTCGGAAGGATCTCGATCCATTTCGCGGCGAGCAGCGAGTCGGCGTCGCTCTCCGGCCGGGCCTCGCATGCCTCGATTGAACAATGCGACGGATAGTTGCCGCGAAAGAAGGCCGTATCGACGACAACGCCGCGGACCATTCCGCGAACGCCGAGGCGGATGATTGCGAAGTCATGGCCGGGCGTGCGCTTGCGGCGGCTCTCCCAGCCATCCATCCACTTGCCGCGGTCGGTGTACTCGTGTTCCTTCCAGACCGGTTTTGTGGGATGGAGGAGTTTTTCCTTCTCGGCGAAGTAGTCATCCGTCGCGTACAGAACGGAGCCGCCGAGGCGCTCGGAGGCGAGGTCGAGAAGCTCGCGAAAATCACTCATCTCCGAATCCATTCCCCAATCGTTTTCCCGAGATAGACACCATCCTCCCACACCTTATGTCCGCGAACGTAGCTCGCGTGGACGACGCCGGTGAGCGTTTCGCCGGCGTAGGGCGTCACTTTGTGGCGGTGCTGCACGTGCTCGGTCCGGACGACGAAACGCTCCTCGGGATCGAAGACGATGATGTCCGCGTCGTAGCTGGCGGCAAGTTTTCCCTTGCGGTCGCCGAGGCCCGCCAGTGTCGCCGGGCCGGTTGTCATCAGATCGACGATTTTTCCGAATGCAACGCCCCGCCGTTTGGCCTCGGTCCAGACGATCGCCAGCCCGAACTGCAGGGAGGCGATACCGCCCCAGGCCCGGGCGATGTCGCCCTCCTCCATCCGCTTCAACTCCGGCGTGCACGGCGAGTGGTCGCTGACGATTGCGGTGAGGAGCCCTTCCTCGATGCCGCGCCATAACTCCTCGCGGTTGGCATGTCCGCGGATCGGAGGCGCGCACTTGAACTCCGTCGCTCCGTCCGGAACGGATTCGGCATCGAAGTAGAGGTAGTGCGGCGTGGTCTCGGCGGTCAGCAGTACGTGCTCGTCGCGGGCGCGGCGAAGCGTTTCGAGCCCGTTCGCCGAGGAGAGGTGGACGATGTGCGCGTGCGTCCTGGTCTTGCGGGCCAGCGCGTAGACGAGCGCGATCGCTTTATCTTCCGCGACGGCCGGACGGGTGGCGAGGTAGGTCACGTAGGAACGATCGTCGCCGGCCGGCGCGTGGATGTGCTCCGGCAACTCCGCGTGGACGAGGAGAGGCGCGCCGGTTCCGTGGAGGGCGTTCAGCGCCTCTTCCATTCCGCGGGCGTCGAGATGGCCAAACTCCGGCACTCCCGATTCGACCATGAAGCATTTGAAGCCGCAGGCACCGGCATCGAGCATCGCCCGAAGCTCGCCGGCGTTCCCCGGCACCGCGCCACCCCAGAGCGCCACATCGACGCGGCACTTGCCGTGGAGTGCATGAACCTTCGTTTGGAGCGACGCCACCGAGGTCGTCGGCGGGATCGAGTTCAACGGCATGTCGACGATCGTCGTCACCCCGCCCGCAGCCGCCGCACGCGTGGCCGTCTCGAATCCCTCCCACTCCGTCCGTCCCGGTTCGTTGACGTGTACGTGTGAGTCGACGATGCCCGGCATCAGGGTCAGGTCGCCGTAGTCGGTAACCGGCGCAGGAGCATCATCGAAATCGCCGAGGCGTTCGATGACGCCATTCCGGACGTGAATCGTCGCCGGCCGGATGCCCGCCGGCGTGACGACATTCCTGCTGCGGAGGATCACGCGGCGGATGATAACGGTTAGTTTGCCTGGCACCATGAGCCCGACCGCCTCCGCCTTCGGTGAGGTTGTCCAACCCATTCGACGAGGTCAAACGACCGCTCCGTTGCGGTCAACGAATGCTCGCGTGAGGTTAACGAACGCTCGTGTGAGGTCAAACGACCGCTACGTTGCGGTCAACGAATGCTCGCGTGCGGTCAACGAATGCTCGCGTGAGGTCAACGAACGCTCGTGTGAGGTCAACGAATGCTCGCGTGCAGTCAACGAATGCTCGCATGAGGTCAACGAACGCTCGTGTGAGGTTAACGAACCTGACCGAGCCGAGGAAACGAATATTGCGTTAAACGTTGAACATAAATGACTTCCGCCTCTTCATTCAACATTCAACACGGAACATTCAACATTCAACATTCCGATTTTGGCTGATGTCCTTCCGGCCCGGACCTGCTGCTGCACTACCCTCTGCAGGGCGCCGTCCGGCGAATCAACGTAGCGCGAGCTCTCGTCGTAACCCAACGGTTTTGGAATGGCCGGCATCACGCCTGCGGCGCCGCCACTTCGCGAGCATCAGTTCCCCGCGCGGTCCGCCGGTATGCCGTCATCCGCATCAGGATCTCTTCCCCGGTCGCCGGTGCGTGGAGCTTCGGAATCTCGCCGCCGCTGAGGTACGACAGGGCGTTCTTCACCGCCATCCAGACGGAGATGGCAAGGACCAGCGGAGGCTCGCCAGTCGCTTTGCTGGAACGGATGTTCAGGGCGTTCTCGGCGTCGATCCAGTCGACGTTGAAGACCGGGGGCACGTCCTGAATGTTCGGGATCTTGTAGGTTGTCGGCGAGTGCGAGAGGAGGTTGCCTTTGGCGTCGTAGCGCAGCTCCTCGTTCGTCAGCCAGCCCATCCCCTGGATGAACGCGCCGGTGATCTGGCCGCGGTCGATGCCTGGGTTGATCGGCTTGCCGATGTCCATCAGCAGATCGGTGCGCAGCACCTGCATCATGCCGGTGAAGCGGTCGATCTCGATCTCCGAGATGGCCGTCCCCTGCGTGAAGTAGAGAAACGGCGCGCCGCACCCTTTGTCGGCGTCCCAGTCCAGCCCCTGCGTCGAATAGAAGCCGCGCTCGCCGACAGAGACCCGCTCGAGATGGCACATCTTCACGAGCGCGGCGAACGGAACGCGCGGCTCGGAGAGGCGGCGATCGAATACCTCGCCGTTCTCGAAAACGACGTCATCGGCGGATGGCTCGATGGAGGAAACGCGGCCGAAGTACTCCGCGGCGACGCCGGACATCCGCGCGCGAATCTTCCGGCAGGCATCAGCAGCCGCGCTGCCGTTGAGGTCCGCGCCGCTTGAGGCGGCGGTCGCGGAGGTGTTGTTGTTTTTCTCGGTCGACGTCGGCATGAGGAAGACGCGCTCGGCATCGATCCCGAATTCGTCGGCCACGATCTGCCGGATCTTCGTGTTGACGCCCTGTCCCATCTCCGTCGCGCCGGTGGACACCTGCACCGAGCCGTCGAGGTAGACGTTGACCAGGGCGTTGGCCTGATTGAGGAACTTGGTGTTGAAGGAGATGCCGAACTTCACCGCCGTGCAGGCGATGCCGCGGAGGTGCGTGTGCGAGGCCGCATTGAAGCGGGCCACGTCCGCAACGCGCGCCCGATAATCGCCTCGTTCGGCGATCTCGTCGAAGAGGTGGGGGAGATGATTGTTACGGACGACCTGCCCGTACGGCGTGATGTTGCGCTCGTCGATCCCGTAGCAGTTGCGGCGGCGGACTTCGAGAGGATCGATCTTCAGCAGGACGGCGATCTCTTCGAGGATGTTCTCGATCGTGGCGATTCCCTGCGGCCCGCCGAAGCCGCGGAAGGCGGTGTTGGGCGCGTAGTTCGTCCTGCAGACCGTGCCGCGGATCAGTGCGTTCGGCAGGTAGTAGGCGTTGTCGGCGTGCGTCATCGCACGGCCGAGAACCGAGGTCGAGAGATCGGCGAAGGCGCCGCCGTCGGAGTAGAAATCGATCCGCGCGCCGGTGATGACGCCGTCGTCATCGAAGGCGACCTCGTAATCGTTCTGGAAGGGATGGCGTCCGCCGGTGACGCACATGTCGTCATCCTTGCTGTAAGTGATGCGCGCCGGACGTTTGAGCTTGTGCGCCACGAGCGCGGCGATGGCGGCGGGGTGCGTGGCCTGACACTCTTTCCCGCCGAAGCCGCCACCCATCCGCTTGGTGACGACGGTGACCTTGTTGATCGGCAATCCGAGGAGGTGGGCGATGACGTCCTGCACCTCGGAGGGATTCTGTGTCGACGAGTGAACCGTGAGCTGATCGAATTCGCCCGGCACCGCGAGCGCGGCCTGCGATTCGAGATAGAAGTGATCCTGCCCGCCGTTGATGAACGTCCCCTCGAGGATGTTGGCCGCCGACGCGAACGCCTCGTCGACGTCGCCCCGCTTGATGGTCATGGTCCTGCCGATGAACTGCCCGCGCCGCTTCGCTTCATCGATCGTAAACACCGGCTCGAGCTCTTCGATGTCGATCTTGATGGCCGCCTTCGCCGCGCGGATGGCCGCGCGCGATTCCGCCGCCACGACGACAATCGGGTGCCCGATGAACGACACGACATCCTCGGCCAGCAGAAATTCGTCCTGAATGATCGCGCCGAAGAGGTTGTGATGGAGGTCGCGATAGGTGAAGAGATGCGCGAACGACGTCGCATCGCCGATATCGATCCCACGGATCCGCCCATGCGCCACCGGCGACCAGACGAAATCGACGATCAGCTCCCCGCGCAGAGGCGCGACGTCGTCGATGTAGACCGACTCGCCGCTGACGTGACCGATCGCGGAGTCATGTGGGATGTTCTTTCCGACCGAGGGCATGGGAGAGGGAAAGTATAGCTACGCGATGGCGAGAGATGTGCCGGCAAACGTTTCGTACCAGAACTTAGCCATGATGTTCTCCGCCAGTTGCAGCCGGTAGTCGGCTGATCCGCGGACGTCGCTGATCGGCTTGATCTCGTCGCGGGCAATGCGGCCGGCGTGCTCGAAGGTGTCGAGGGTGGCGGACTTGCCGGCGAGGAAGGCTTCGGTGCGTGGGAGGCGGATCACGGTCGGGGCGACACCGCCGTAGGCGATGCCGGCGCGGTCGATGCGGTCGCCGGTCATGGCCAGCCGGATGGCGGCGGTGAAGGCGGAGATGTCGAGGTCTTTGCGCCGCGAGACTTTGTAGAGCTTGAGGGTGTCGCGGACGATGGAGATGCGGACGCGGGTGATGATCTCGTCGGGATGGAGATCGAACTTGCGGTAGCCGAGGTAGAAGCGGTCGATGGGGACGGAGCGCGCGCCGTCATTCAGTTCGAGCATGGCGCCGGCCACGAACAGGTAGGGGAGCGTGTCGCCGATGGGGGAGCCGTTGGCGATGTTGCCGACGAGCGTTCCGGCGTTCTTGATCTGCGGCGAGCCGAAGATGGCCATGATGGCGGCCAGTTGAGGTATACGCTCGGTGATGAAGGTCTCGAAGTCAGCGAGCGTCGTGTTTGCGCCAGCGACGATCACTCCGTCTTCCTCGCGCAATTCGTTGAGCGAGGCGATCTTCGACAGCGACAGCAGGGCCGGCGCGGCGTAGTTCCGCTTGTTGACCCAGACGCCGACGTCGGTGCCGCCCTGCACGATCGTGCAGCCGGGTTGGTCGCGTTTGAATGCGATCGCTTCGTCGAGCGTGGCCGGAGCGCAGAAACGGCCGACGATGACTGAATCGCCGGCGACCGGCAACTCGGGATAGCGATCGCGCATCTTCGCGGCCTGTGCGCCATCGACGGAGAGCGCTGCTTTGATGATCGGCTCGTAGCCGGTGCAGCGGCAGAGGTTTCCGGTCAGCCCGTCGCGAACCTGTTTTTCATCGACGCGGTCGCAGACCTCGAACATGCCTGCCATGGCCATGACGAAGCCGGGAGTGCAGTATCCGCACTGCGCGCCGTGGCATTGCACCATCGCTTCCTGAACCGGATGGAGAACGGTTTCACGCGAAGACGCGGAGACGCGGAGGGAGTCCTCTTCTCTCCGCGTCTCCGCGCCTCCGCGTGACAATCCTTCGACGGTCACGACGGATGATCCATCGAGCTGCGCGAGGTTCAGAATGCAGGAGTTGACGGGACGATAGCCGGCATCCGCGGCGCGCCTTGTGAGCACGGTACACGCGCCGCAATCCCCTTCCTCGCAGACGATCTTCGTACCTGTTGCGCCGACGTCCTGGCGCAGATAGTTCGCGAGCGTCTGGAACGCGGCATCGCCTTCGATGCGATGTTCGCGTCCGTTGATATGGATGAGGATGTGGTCGCGCACGTGTCCCGTTACAGCTTCACGATCCCGTTGTAAGTCTCCGGACGGCGGTCGCGATAGAACTGCCAGGTGTTGCGGACCTCGCGGATCTTGTCCATGTCGAGGTCGGCGGTGACGAGAGCGTCGGCATCGCGAGGGCCGACGGCCAGCATCTGGCCGCGCGGATCGCAGAAGTAGCTCTGGCCGTAGAACTCGCCGATGTTCCAGGGCGCTTCGTAGCCGACGCGATTGATGGCGCCGACGAAGTAGCCGTTGGCGACGGCGTGAGCCGGCTGCTCGAGCTTCCAGAGGTACTCCGAGAGGCCGGCAACGGTGGCCGAGGGATTCATGACGATTTCCGCTCCTGCCAGCCCTAGCTCTCTCGCCCCTTCCGGGAAGTGCCGGTCGTAGCAGATGTAGACGCCGACCTTGGCGTAGGCGGTCTCGAAGACCGGATAGCCGAGGTTGCCCGGGCGGAAGTAGAACTTCTCCCAGAATCCGGGAGCGACGTGGGGGATGTGGTTCTTGCGGTACTTGCCGAGGTACTTGCCGTCGGCATCGATCACGGCGGCGGTGTTGTAGTAGACGCCGGTCTCTTCCACTTCATACAGAGGCACGACGATGACCATGCTGTATTTCTTCGCGTACTCCTGCATCAGTTTGGTGGTGGGGCCGTCGGGGATCTTCTCGGTGGAGTCGTACCAGCGCGTGGTCTGCTCGGCGCAGAAGTACGGCCCGGTGAAAATCTCCTGCATGCAAAGGACCTGAACGCCCTCGGCGCCGGCCTGGTCGATGTACTTCAGCGTGCGCTCGGTCTGGGCCTCGCGGATCGTGTCGAGCGGTTCGCTCGTGTCACAAGCAAGGGACGTCTGGATCAAACCACCTTTGACGATTCGGGACATTCGTTTTCTCTCCGATTTGGGTTCGCGGATTATAGCCGCCACCGGCGGCGGCGTTGGTTGCCCGAGACTCGGCCGCGCCGGCGGTTCGGGCTCGTTCGAGACGATGATCGTTGGCTGAGGCGCAGGTTGAGGCGGAGGTGGCTCCGGCTGCGGCATCGGCTCCGGCTCGGTGATCGGCAACGGCTCAGGATCGGCGTCCGGCAGCGGCTCGGGATTCGTATCCGGTAAGGGCTCCGGATCGGAATCCGGCAACGGCTCCGGGTGGGCAGGCGGTATCGTCGACGCGGCGGCAGCTTTCCGCCGCATCGAGGCACCGGCGACGATGATGACCACGGCGACGAGTAGGAGCAGGAGGATCAGATTCATGCGGTGACGGGCTGCGGATCGATAACACCTCGCGGGCGGAAAACCTTCATCAGCAGCAGATGCGTGATCGCGGCGACGCCGAAGCCGACGAACCAGGCGTAGTCATACAGCGGACGCAACGATGGAACGACCAGCCCGATCCACGCTGCCGTGCAGCCGAGGAGCGTGGCGAAGACGGCGCGCCAGTTCCAGCCGGCGGTGTATCGGTAGGTGCCCTCGGTGCGATAGAGATCGCCGAGCACAAGCAGTTTCTTTCGCACGATCCAGTAGTCGACGATCATCACGCCGCCGATCGAGCCGAGCCCACCCGAGTAGCCGAGGAGCCAGGTGAAGATGTAGCCGGAGGGGTCGGCCAGCAGACGCCACGGCTGCATCGCAATAGCGAGCAATCCGGTGATCAGGCCGCCGGTGCGGAAGGAGATCCACTTCGGGAAGGCGTTGGCGAAGTCGTTCGCGGGCGAGACGACGTTCGCGGCGATGTTGACCGAGAGCGTGGCGATGACGACGGTGAACATCGAGATCGCCACCACCAGCGGTTGCTTGAACTGCGCGACAAGCTTGAGCGGATCCCACAGCTGATTGATGCCCATCGTCGGATAGATGACTACCGCGGCCGAGGTGATGATCACGCCCATGGCGGCGAAGACGGTCATCGTCGTCGGCAGCGCCACCGTCTGGCCGATGGCCTGTTCGCGCTGGCTGCGGCCGAAGCGGGTGAAGTCGGGCATGTTCAGCGACAGCGTGGCCCAGAAGCCGATCATCGCCGTCAGCGAGGGGATGAAGATCGGCCGGAACGCCGCCCAGGTCTCGAACTTCCCCTTCTCGTGCAGCAGATAGCCGAGTCCATGCGCGCGCCAGACCGCCCATGCCAGAAGCAACGCCGTCATGACCAATACGAACGGCGCGGCCCAATTCTCGAAGCGGCGGAGCAGATCCATGCCGCGATAGATGATGAGGATGTTGAGCAGCCAGAAGAGGAGGAACGAGATCCATTCGGTCGTCGGATGGCCGGCGAACTTGCCAAGAAGTGCGGGCCACGAGGGAAGGATCGAGGTGAAGAAGGTGTGCAGTGCCTCGCCGCCGATCCAGGCTTGAATCCCGAACCAGCCGCAGGCGACGATGGCCCGCATCAGCGCGGGCAGGTTGGAGCCGATCGTGCCGTAGCTGGCGCGCGCGAACACGGGGAAGGGGATGCCGTACTTGGTCCCCGCATGTGAGTTGAGAAGGATCGGGACGAGGACGATGGTGTTGCCGACGAGGATGGTGAGCAGCGCCTGCCACCAGTTCATCCCCGCGCCGATGAGGCCGGAGGACATCATGTAGGTGGGGATGCAGTGCGCCATGGCGATCCAGAGCGCGGCGTAGTTGTAGGTGGTCCAGTTCCGCTGCGCTACTGGCACCGGGGCTAAGTCGTGGTTGTACAACGGACTGGTGCGAATCCCCTCCTCGGAACGAAGCTCGACACGTCCGTCTTCGTGTTGGATGACCGGGTCAGTCATGGATTGCCTCCGCTACGGGATTCCCAAAATGAGGGGTGTGCGACATTGTGCCACAGCGATCCGGAACGCGATCTCGTGCGTATCATCGGTCGTGCGAAAACTCTTGATGACGTCCGCTCTCATCCTGCTTGCCGCCAGCAGTCAGTCCGCCGAGGTGAAAACGGGAGGCGCGAAGATGATCGAGGTCGACGGCAAATATCACGTCTGGACCAAGCGCGTCGGCCACGGGCCGGTGACGATGCTGACGCTGCACGGTGGCCCCGGTTTTCCGCACGATTACTTCGAATGTTTCGAGGATTTCCTGCCGCAGCACGGTATCCAGTTCTATTACTACGACCAACTCGGCGTCGGGAACTCGGACCAGCCTGACGATATCTCGCTATGGACCGTGGCCCGTTACCGCGCCGAGGTGGAGCAGGTCCGCAAAGGCCTCGGGCTTGACCATTTCTATCTCTACGGTCACTCGTGGGGCGGCATGCTGGCCATCGAGTACGCCCTCGAGCACCAGGATCATCTGAAGGCGCTGATCATCTCCGACATGACCGCCGGCATCCCGGCGTACGAGCAATACGCCGCCACGCTCCTGGCTGAGTTGTCGGAGGAGGATCGCAAGACCCTGGCGAAGTACGAGGCGGCCGGCAACTACGACGCGCCGGAGTACCAGCAGATCATGATGGGCAAGGTGTACGCGGCTCACCTGCTGCGCATGGACCCGTGGCCGGAGCCGGTGACACGCGCGTTCGCGAAGTTCAATCAGAAGATCTACAACACGATGCAGGGTCCGAACGAGTTCGTCATCAGCGGCAACTTCAAGGATTGGGACCGCTGGGATGACTTGCACAAAATCAAGGTCCCCACCCTGATCATCGCCGGCCGCCACGGCACGATGAACCCCGACGATATCCGCCGCATGGGCAAGCTCATCCCGAACTCCCGCGTCGTCATCACCGAGGGGAGCCACCTTGAGATGTACGACGATCAGGAGCGCTACTTCCGCGAGGTGATGCAGTTCATCAAGGATGTGGAGGCGGGGAAGATGAAATGACGGAGCGCTGGCGTGGAGACGGCAGCGCTCCGGTCACCTCGGGCTGAACGCCTGACCGCGTTTCAAGAACTGTCCCTTCCCCGGTTTCCCAACGTATTTGCCTTCATCGATCACCACGTCCCCCCGCGACAGCACCGTCTTCGTCACGCCCTTCACCTTCCGCCCTTCGTAGCAGGAGTAGTCGACGTTCATATGGTGCGTCTTCGCGCTGATGGTCATCTCTTCATTCGGATCGAAGATGACGATGTCGGCGTCGCTGCCGACGGCGATCGTCCCCTTCTTCGGAAACAGACCGAAGATCTTTGCCGCCGAGGTTGAGGTGATCTCGACGAAACGATTGAGTGAGATACGCCCCTCCGCCACACCGCCGTCGTAGACAAGCGACATGCGGTGCTCGACGCCCGGACCACCGTTGGGGATCTTCGAGAAATCGTTCTTTCCGAGCTCTTTCTGCTCCTTCATGCAGAACGGGCAGTGGTCGGTGGAGACGACCTGCAGGTCGTTGAACTTCAGTCCGCGCCACAGCTTCTCCTGGTTCCACTTCTCGCGGATAGGCGGCGTCATCACGTATTTGGCCCCTTCGAAACCGGGCTGCTCGTAGACGCTGTAGTCGAGGAAGAGATACTGCGGGCAGGTCTCGGCGTAGGCGTTGATGCCCATGTCGCGGGCGCGCGTCACTTCCTGCAGCGAGTCGTCGCAACTGAGGTGGACGATGTACACCGGCGCGTCGGCCATTTCGGCAAGAGCAATCGCTCGATGCACGCCTTCCGCCTCCGCCTTCGTCGGCCGGGTCAGCGCGTGATACTTCGGCGCCGTCTTCCCCTCGGCCAGCGCCTTCTTGACAATGGCGTCGATGACCACGCCGTTCTCCGCGTGCATGCAGATCAGCCCGCCGTTTTCACCGGCCATCCCCATCGCTTTGAAGATCGTGGCGTCGTCGACGAGAAAGACCCCGGGATAGGCCATGAAGAGTTTGAAGCTCGAGATCCCTTCGTCGATCATGGACTTCATCTCCGGCAACCGCTCGTCCGGCAGATCGGTGCAGATGAGATGAAACCCGTAGTCGATCGACGTCTTGCCGTCGGCCTTGGCGTGCCAGGCATCCACCGCCTGCTTCAGCGACTGCCCCTTGTACTGAACGGCAAAGTCGATGATGGTGGTCGTGCCGCCGTGCGGCGCGGCGATGGTGCCGGTCTCGAACGTGTCGGAGGCGGAGGTCCCTCCGAACGGCAGCTCCATATGTGTGTGCGGATCGATGCCTCCCGGAATGACCAGCCGGCCTTTGGCGTCGATGACCTTGTCGGCGTTCGCATCGATCGATTTGCCGATCATGGCGATGGTGCCGTCTTCGATCAGGATGTCGGCGTTGTAGTCATCGACCGCGGTGACGATACGGCCGTTTTTGATCAGGGTGGTCATGGCTCACTCTCCTTTTTCTTTCGCGATCAAAGAATTCATCGAGTGATTGTGCAAGCTGCGGAACATCTTCGGTTGCGGTCCGCCAAACAACAATCTCGTCGATGTCGAAGTATCCATGCGTCAGGCGGTTCCGCGTGGCCACACTCTCCAGCCAGGGCAATGGAAGCATCGCTCGCGTCCCGGAGCTGACATGAGCCGCAGCCTCTCCGATGATTTCGAGCATGTGTACGACACTCCAGAAGGCTGCTTCATCAGCGAGCAGTTCCTTGGCAGTCATGTGTCTGCTCGTGAATCGGGCGATTTTTTGCGCCGCTTCGAGCATGTGTGCCAGCCGCGCGCGATCAGACGGCGGAATACTGCACCTCGGCCGATCGAAGGACCTCGTCGCGGAAGTGACGGCTCAGATCTTTGGGTGTGCGAAGGTCCACCGGTTTGCCCACGACGGCCTCGAGCTCGAACTGCATGCGCGCCAGAGCAAAGAATCCGGGCGTGTCCTCGGGCTCGAATTCGATCAGGAAGTCGACGTCGCTTTCAGGCCGAAACCTATCGGTAAGCACCGACCCGAACAACGAAAGGCGTTGAACGTGGTGTCGCCTGCAGAACTCAGCGACGAACTCCGGATCGAGCTTGATGTGCGCGGACATCGCTACGCATTCTACCGCGCGCAATCGACGACATTCAGTCGCCCGCGCCGTCGAGCCCGAGGAATTTGCGGATGGTCGTGCCGGCGACTTCTTCGAAGCGCTGGCCGTACGACTTGATAGCGCCGGAGGGCTCGTCGAGAAAGATCCGTTCGACGCGGAAGAGGGGGACGAACATGGTGATGAGATCGAGGTCCGGCTCCTCGTTTCGGGCGATCTGATGGATCCAGTCTTCGAACGAATCGAGATTGATGCCGCGCAAGGTCACGCCGGCGGAGGAGAGGGCCATCAGCACCCCGAAGAACTTCTCCTTCGGATTGACGAGATTGACGATGATCAGCGACGCCGGCAGGAATCCTTCGATCATTGTTTTTCACTCAGCTCGATCAGAACGCCGTTGCCGGCGGCGGGATGCAGGAAGGCCACGCGGCAGCCGTGGGCGCCCGGGACCGGCGCCTCATTGATGAGCCGGTAGCCCTGCGCTTTCAGCATGCCGAGGTGAGCCTCGATGTCGTCGACGCGAAAACAGATGTGATGGATTCCTTCGCCGCGCTTCTCGATGAACTTCGCCACGGTTGACTCAGGTCCTGCCGGCTCGAGGAGCTCGATGTCGGCGTCGCCGGCTGAGAGAAAGGCGGTTCGAACGCCCTGCGTGGCCACCGTCTCGATGTGATCGATGGAGAGGCCGAGGGCCTCGTAGATCTTCGCCGCGTCGAGCGATTTCACGGCGATGCCGATGTGGTCGAGCGTCGGTTTGTTCATCAGACTCCCTTCACGTCCGCGCCCCAGATGTGTTTGTGCAATTGCGTCTGCAGGCGGGCCGGCACGCGGTCGGCGAGCATCATCTCCGCCAGCGTTTTCAGATCGAGCTCGCCCCAGACCGGCGAAAAGAGGATCGTGCGGCCGGCCAGTTTCCGCTCCTCGATCACGCCGCGCGCCCAGTCGTAGTCGGAGCGGTCGGCGATGACGAACTTGATCTCGTCATGCGCCTTGAGCTTTTCGAGGTTAGGCCAGTGGTTCTTCTCCGCTTCCTGCGAGCCCGGGCACTTGATGTCGAGAATGATCTTGGCGCGTCGGTCGACCGGCTCGATGTCGATCGAACCCGAGGTCTCGATCAGGACTTCGAAGCCTTCTTCGCAGAGGCGGCCGATCAGATCGAAGCCCTCCTTCTGCGCCAGCGGTTCGCCGCCGGTGACTTCGACGAGATCGCAACCATAGCTCCTGACGCGCTCGATCACCTCATCGATCGACATCCGTTCGCCGCCGGTGAACGTGTATTCGGAGTCGCACCAGCGGCAGCGCAGGTTGCAGCCAGTCAGGCGGACGAAGACGCAGGGGCGCCCGGCGTGCGATGACTCGCCCTGGATGCTGTGAAAGATTTCAGTTACTCGCATAGTGAGTCGGGTCGGGCACGCCCGCGTCCGCGAATCCCCGCCTTCGAAGGATGCACGAATCGCAGTGTCCGCAGGCAAAACCGTCCACGTCGGGGTCGTAACACGAATGGGTAATCGAATAATCGACACCCAATGCCGTCCCTCGGCGAATGATGTCCGCCTTCGACATCGTCACGAGCGGCGCGACCAGACGCGGCTCACCGTGCTCGACACCGCTCCTGGTGCCGGTCACGATCACCCTTTGGAAGGCGTCGAGGAACTCCGGGCGACAGTCGGGATAGCCGCTGAAGTCGACGGCGTTTACGCCGATCCAGATCTCCCTTGCCTCGCGCGTCTCCGCGTAGCCGAGGGCCAGGGAAAGGAAGATCGTGTTTCGCGCGGGGACGTAGGTGACCGGGATGCCAGGCGCATCGGCGGCGTCTTTCGGAACATCGATGTCCCCGGTCAGGGCGCTCCCGCCGAAGATGCGCAAGTCCATCGGGAAGATGACATGCTCCTCGACACCGATCGCTTTCGCGACGCGCCGGGCCGCATCGAGCTCGATTCCGTGACGCTGTCCGTACGCGAACGACAGCGCATAACAGGCGCGGCCCTCGCGTTTCGCGATCGCCAGGACGGTGGCGGAGTCGAGCCCGCCGCTCAGCAGCACGACAGCTTTCATGGTGCCGAATACTACAATCGCGCGCTATGTCCGAACTGAATGTCTACGAAGTCCTCAACCGGAAGCGCCGCGGCGCTCCGCTGGAGCAGCGCGAGATCGAGCTGTTCATCGAGCGCTACACGCGCGGCGAGATCCCCGACTACCAGATGTCGGCGCTGCTCATGGCCATCGCCATCAACGGCATGACCGCCGAGGAGATGGCAACGCTGACGCAGTCGATGCTGCGGAGCGGCGATGAATGGCACCTGCGCAGCGAGTACGATTTCATCGCCGACAAACACTCCACCGGCGGCGTCGGCGACAAGGTGTCGCTGGTGCTCTCGCCGTGGGTGGCCGCCTGCGGGATCAAGATCGGCATGCTCTCCGGCCGCGGCCTGGGCCACACCGGCGGCACGCTCGACAAGCTCGAAGCGATTCCCGGATTCAATGCCCGGCTGTCGCGCGAGCAGTTCGATCAGAGCATCGCCGACTCCGGCTGCGTGATCTCGACGTCGACCGAAGGGATCGCCCCGGCCGATAAGAAGATCTACGCGCTGCGCGACGTCACCGGGACGGTGGAGTCGCTGCCACTGATCACGGCATCGATCATGTCGAAGAAGCTGGCCATGGGCGCGTCGGCCTTGATCCTCGACGTCAAGACCGGCAGCGGCGCCTTCATGCGCCGTTACCAGGACTCGAAGGCGCTGGCGCAGAGCCTCATCGCCGCCGCGGCCGGGTCGGGAACCCGCGTCGAGGCGCTGATCACCGACATGGACCGCCCGCTGGGCGTTGCCGCGGGGAACGCCAACGAGATCATCGAGACGATCGAGGTGCTGAAGGGTAACGGCCCGGCCGACGTCGAGGAAGTGACGCGCGCGCAGGCCGTCCGCGTGCTGGCCATGTCCGGCAGGTTCGACGACGCATCCGCCGGCATCGCGCTCGACGAGGCGCTCCGCTCCGGCCGCGCGCTCGATCAGGCCCGCTTGTGGATCAAGGCCCAGGGCGGCGACCCGTCGATCGTCGACGATTACTCGCTTCTGCCGCAGCCGCGGACGACGATCGAAGTGAAGGCACCCCGCTCCGGGTTCATCACCTTCATCGACACCTATCAGGCCGGCATGTTCACCGTCGACCTCGGCGCCGGCCGCAAGAGGTCGGACGACGTGATCGACTACGCCGCCGGCGTGATGTTCGACCGCAGGACCGGCGATGAAGTCCGCGCCGGCGAGACCATCGCCCGCATCCAGCTCGGAGAATCTCCGCGCGATACGGATGAACTGACGAGGCGATACCTGTCATTCGTGACGTTCGGAGACGAGAAGCCGGAGGAGCGGCCGTTGATCCACGAGCATTTGGTGTGAATGGACGAAAACGAGGATATGACGAGAACCACAGAGACCGCAGAGGACGACCCTCTCGATTCCGAGATCGACTTCAGCAAGTCGCGTCCGAACCCTTACTGGTTTGGTGTGGTCGATCGACGTTGCGTGCGAATCCTTGCCGCTGATCTAGTCGAGGCTTTCCCGGATGACGACGCTGTTAACGAGGCTTTGCGAAGCATTCGAAGGATCGTGGACCAATGAAAGGTGGTTTCGAATGGGACGACGAGAAAGCTCGCGCCAATATACGGAAGCATGGCGTCTCATTTGAAGAGGCCGCGTCTGTGTTCGCTGACTGGTTTCAGATTACCCGACCGGACCCTCAGCATTCGACGGATGAGGAACGGTTCGTTACCATCGGCATGTCAACACGTGGTCGGCTGCTGGTCGTGGTTCATACTGATCGTGCGGACGAAGTACGCATCATCAGCGCTCGGCAAGCAAGCCGGTTCGAAAAAGAAATCTATGAAGAAGAGTGAGACAGTTCTCGACGACGACATGCTTCCCGAATATGACTTCCGGGGCGGCGTGCGTGGCAAGTACGCGCGCGACTACGGTCGCAACCGCAATCTGCGCATTCTCGCGCCGGATCTCTTGACGACCTTTCCTGACTCCGAATCGGTCAACGAGGCGCTACGGACTCTCGTTCGTATCGCTACGGCATCAACAGCCGTGCCGGTGAAGCGAAGCGCCAGCACGGCAACAGCGCCTAAGGCGAAGAAGAAAGCGCGAGCATAGTTACCGCCTTACGACCCACATCACCGCGAGCACGACAACCGCCACGGTCGAGCCGAGGAGCGAGACGCCTTTCGTCCCCGATGCGGCGCTGGCGAACCAGGGGAGCACGCCGAGGTCGCCGGGGTAGCGTTTCAGCATCGCGATCACCGTGGCGTTCTCGCAGTAGTCGGCCAGGACCGTGAGCACGGGGAGGACCACCAGCCATCGTGGTGCTCCGGCGCCTGGAATCAGGCTGACGATCGCGGTCACGAACATCAACCCGTAGACCATCGGGAAGATCAGATCGATCGTCGTCTCCTGCTCGAAGTACTGCGTCCGGCTGTCTCCAAGCTGCCCCAGGATGCCGGCAACCGACGATGGCTTGTAGAGACAGCGGCCATCGAGCGTCTTCACCGGATATTTTCGCGGACCGAACTCGTACTTCGAGAAATAGAAAACGAGAGCGGTTGCAACGAGGAAGAGGACCCACCGGACGGCAACGTGCATCACCGATCACCTCAGCATACTTGCGCTTGCGCCATAATCAGCGCTCATGAATAGACGGGCTATCGTCATCGTCTGTGATTCCCTCGGCGTCGGCGAGCTGCCGGACGCAAAAGACTTCGGCGACGAAGGATCGAACACGCTCGGGCATGTGCTGGAGACGCAGCATCCGTCGCTGCCGTCTCTCTCGCGGCTCGGTCTGCTGCACACGCTCCCGCAACCTGCGTCGACGGAGATTCCGCGCGCGGCCTTCGGCAGGATGGCGGAGGTCAGCGCCGGGAAGGACACCACCACCGGCCACTGGGAGATGATGGGTCTCATCGTCCAGGATCCCTTCCGCACCTACCCGAACGGCTTCCCGGCTGACGTGATCGCTGAATACGAACGGCGCATCGGGCGCAAGACGCTCGGCAACAAGGCCGCCTCCGGCACGGTGATTCTCGACGAGCTTGGCGAGGAGCACATGCGCACCGGATCGCCGATCGTCTACACCTCGGCCGATTCGGTCTTCCAGGTCGCCGCCCACGAGGAGATCATTCCGGTCGAGGAGCTGTGGCGCATCTGCGCGATCGCCCGCGAGCTGATGCGCGGGGAGCACAACATCGGCCGCATCATCGCCCGGCCGTTCCTCGGAACCGGCAAAGGGCATTTCAAACGGACCGCGAACCGGAAAGACTTTTCCGTACGGCCGACCGGCCTGACCGTGGTCGAGCGAGCCTTCAACTCCGGGAAACAGGTCATCGGCCTCGGCAAGATCGCCGATATCTTCGATCGCGTCGGTATCTCCCAGGAGATCCGCACCGAAAACAACTCGGACGGGATGCGGAAGACGATCGACCTGATTCGCCAGTCCGACGCCGATTTCATCTTCACCAACCTCGTCGACTTCGATTCGAAATACGGCCACCGCAACGATGCCCCCGGCTACGCCAAGGCGCTCGAAGTCTTCGATCAGGAGCTCGGCGCCCTGCTGGGAGACATGCGCGAAGACGACCTTCTCTTAATCACCGCCGACCACGGTTGCGATCCAACCGATGTATCCACCGACCACACCCGCGAATACGTGCCGCTGATCGTGGCCGGGCCGCGGGTGAAGGCGCATCCGCTCGGCACACGCTCGACCTTCGCCGACCTCGGCGCAACAATCTGCGAGCACCTGGGCCTCTCGCCCGACGGCCTGCCCGGCGTGAGCGTGCTGCAGGAGGTGATGAAATGAGACGGGCTGTCGTCGTCAGCGTCTTCCTGTTGTCCGCGAGCGCGAGCGCGCAGGTGCCCGTGGCTCGCGTCACCACAGATGCGAGAGTCATCGACCGCGTGGCGGAGGTGAGCCGGAACGATCTCCCCGGCGAAGTGTTGAAGCGGATCGTCAACGAAGACATCGATCTGCTCCGCGGCAAACGCGCCGATGGCACCTATCAGTACGCCAGCTACGACCGGATGGAGGGGAATCGCAAGTCAGACACCATCTCCGTCGATCCCGAGCACAAGGAGTCGGTGCTGGAGTTGCGCGATGCTTTCTCCTTCCGGCTGATCGTCAGCGTCCCGCCGCGCCGCATGCTGGTGTCGAAGAATCACCACATTTACATCGACCGCGTCGAGATCGAGACGCTGCCCCAGAAGTCGTCGGAAAAGAAGTTCCAGACGGTAAAGATCGACGCCTGGCTCGAGCCCGGTGCATCGAAAACGATCGAGCTTGACGAGATCGGCAGACAGGCCGTGGCACGGGTCTATGCCCACGCCGATAAAGACGGCTATGCGAACGTCACCCTGACCCTCGTAGAGGCGCGTCTGTTCGATGAGCCGGCCAGCCCGTACGCCGACGCCGTGGAGAGCGCGAAGGCGATCCTGAAAGCGATTGACCACAACGACAAGCCGTCGATCCGGGCCCTGGCCCAGCGAATCGCTGGCAGATTGCCGGCGGACTCGACCGTGCCTGCAGCAGCCATAGGGAATGCTCCGGCAACAATTGCCGCGATCCCTTCCGCGACACAGATCGATGTGACAGCGGGTCGCGGAGATGCCGAGACTCTGAGCGAATTGCAGGCGATCGAGGATATGCTCACGGGGACGGAAGCTGAGCGCCGTCAAGGAGTTGACCGTCTTCACCAGCTCGTCAGACGCCTTCGCGCCAACCCTCATTGAGTGCACCTTTTGGGGCGGTCTAATGCCGACTGTTGAGCTTAATGCGCTCACATTCGTGCTCACGGCTGATTGACGATTGGGGCTCGCTGACGTACAATGCCGATCCCTCAGTTTCGCAAGTCTTCCGAAAGGAGCTTCACTTGTCGTCAATGAAATTAGGTTTCAAGGTCGGGGAAAAGCTCGTCTATCCGAACCATGGCGTGACCATCGTCGAACAGATCGGCGAGTCGCCGATCATGGGCGCGGATGATACGTACTACCATCTCAGGCTTCTCGCGAATAACTCGCGCCTGATGGTGCCGATCAAGAACACCGATCGCGTCGGCCTCCGGCCGTTGTACAAGCAGACGCAGATCAAAGGTCTCCTCAGCCTCCTCGAAGAGACCACGCAGAAAGCGCATACCGACTGGAAGGGTCGTTATCGCGAGAATCTCGAGAAGATGAAGACCGGCCGTCTCGAAGACGTCGCCGACGTCCTCAAAAACCTCAGCGAAGTGCAGAAGAAGAAGAGCCTCTCGTTCCGCGAGAAGAAGATGTACGACCGGGCCAAGTACCTCCTGGTCTCCGAAGTGGCCATCGTCAAGAACATCCCGGAGGCCGAGGCGGAGAAGTTGATCGCCAGGTCGCTGGAAAAGTCGTTCGGTCACTGAGCGGGCACGACCCGCAGCGTTGGTTGCCCACCAAGGCTCGACCACCGTTCCTTGTATCTCAGCATTCCACCGCCGCTCCGAAAGGGGCGGCGGTTTTGTTTTGTTAGGATGTCTAAAATGTCCGCCCGCCTCCCTGACTGGATTCGCGAGAAGAAGGTCAACCTCCGCGATCTGCACGAGATCAAGTCGTTGCTGCGCGAGAAGTCACTTCATTCGGTGTGTGAATCGTTGGCCTGTCCGAACCGCGGCGAATGTTTTCTGCGCGGTACGGCCACGTTCATGATCCTCGGCGATGTCTGCACGCGTTCCTGCGGCTTCTGCAACGTGACCACCGGCCGCCCGTACATGCCGCCGTCGCCCGATGAGCCGCGCGCGGTCGCCGAGGCGGCGAAGAAGATGGGATTGCGGCACGTCGTCGTTACCTGCGTCACGCGGGACGACCTCGACGACGGCGGTGCGGGGCAATTCGCGCGGACGATCGAAGCCCTGCGCGACGCGCTGCCGGACGCCGCAGTCGAAGTGCTGACTTCCGACTTTCGCGGGAACTTCGACTCAGTTCGCACCGTGGTCAAGGCGCGGCCTGACTATTTCAACCACAATGTCGAGACGGTGCCTCGGCTCTACGATTTCGTCCGTCCGGGCTCCCGTTTCGAACGCTCGCTGGCGGTGCTCCGCGAGGCGAAAAGGATCGACCCGGCCATCGTCACGAAATCCGGTCTGATGCTCGGCCTTGGCGAGCGGCGCGACGAAGTCATCGACGTGCTTCAGCGCCTGTTCGAATCGCACGTCGAGATTGTCACCATAGGACAGTACCTTCAGCCGAAACGCGAGAAGCTCGACGTCGTCGAGTACATCGCTCCCGGCGTCTTCGACGAGTACCGCGCCATCGGCGAGGAGATCGGCTTCCGCGCCGTCTTCGCCGGCCCCTTCGTGCGCAGCTCGTACATGGCGGACGCGGTGGCGCATGAAGCGGCCAATGCGTAAAAGCCCACGTGCGAATGATCCCGAGAAGAAGGAAACGGGCCCGTACTTTCTGACATGGCTGCCGATGTTTCTCGACTACCTCGCGGTCGAGAAGGGGCTGGCGAAGAATTCACTCTCCGCGTATCAGAGCGACCTGCGCCACTTCGGTCATTGGCTCGGCGATCAGAAGAAGGAGCTCGACGCCATCCGGCGAATTGACATCGTCCGCTACTTCCAGGCAATCCGTTCGGCTGGAATCTCCGCGCGCTCGGTGGCGCGCGCTCTGGCGGCGATCCGTGGGATGTTCCGGTTTCTCGTCGTGGAACGGCATCTGAAACACGATCCGACCGAGAACCTCGAGAACCCGAAGCTGTGGACGACGCTACCGAAGTCGATGCAGCCGGAGGAGGTGGATGCGCTCCTGCGCGCTCCCGACCGCACCACGCCGGAGGGCCTGCGCGATGGGGCCATGCTGGAACTGCTCTACGCGACCGGGCTGCGGGTCTCGGAGCTCATCCACGTCAAGATCGACGACCTGGTGATGGATGCCGGATTCCTGCGCACGATCGGGAAGGGATCGAAAGAGCGGATCGTGCCGTTCGGCGACAGCGCGCGCGACGCCATCGTCGTCTACGTCGAGCGCGGCCGGCCGCAGTTCGACAAACATGCTGATCCCTATCTCTTCCTCTCCCACCGCGGGAGGCCGATGTCGCGCCAGTCCTTCTGGATGAAGATCACCAAATACGCGCGCCAGGCCGGAATCGCCGGACATATCTCGCCGCACGTGCTGCGCCACTCCTTCGCCACGCATCTCCTCGAAAACGGCGCCGACCTCCGCAGCGTGCAGATGATGCTCGGCCACTCGGATATCTCGACGACGCAGATCTACACGCATGTGTCCCGGGCACGTCTGCAGAAGATGTACGAGCAATTTCACCCGCGGGCGTGACTGCAATAACATCTCGGCCGTCATAGTTCACGACAATGCGTTCCATGATCAAGCGGCTTCTTCCATTCATCGCACTTGTCGCGCTCGCCTCCCCGGCCGGCGCGAGTATCGCCCTGTTCGTCGACGGGCGAGCCATGAAGATCAGCGCGTTCAAGGTCATCGGCGAGAACGACATGCAACTGACCCTGAAGAGCGGCGGGGCCATCACCGTTCCACTCACGCGCATCGACCGCGTTATCGATGACGAAGTCGTTCCACCCGCCATCGTCGAAGAGGTGAAGAAGGTGGTCGAAAAAGAGGGCGGCATCTTCCCGACCCGCTCCTGGCGCTATGACGACAAACGCGGGCCGATCTTCAAGTCGAAGTTCGACAAACTGATCGTCGAGGCGGCGAAGAAGTTCGACGTCGATGCGGCGCTGGTTTCCGCGGTGATCAAGGCGGAGTCCGACTTCAATGCCCGCGAGCTCTCGGACAAAGGGGCGCGTGGCCTCATGCAGCTGATGCCCTCCACCGCGGAGCGCTTCGGCGTCTCCGACTCCTACGATCCGGTCGCCAACATCTACGGCGGTGTGCGTTACCTCCGCTGGCTGCTCCAGACCTTCAACGGCAACGCCGACCTCGCCGTCGCCGCGTACAACGCCGGCGAGGGAAACGTCTGGAAGTACAACGGAGTGCCTCCGTTCCGCGAGACGATCAACTACATCAACCGGATCGCGAAACATGTCCGCGCCGCGATGACGCCGGTCACGCCGGCGAACAAGGTCGCGGAGTCTGGCACACGATAGCGGCGCGTTTTCGCCCCAAAATCGAAAATACCGTGTCTCCATCTCCGAATAGGAGATTGGTCCATGGCCCGAACTGTCCGCTCTCTCACGGTCGTCGTCACTTTCATGTTGTTCGTTTCGAGTTCTCTTGTCGCCTCTGAACTCCGATCTCTCGGTACCGACGGCATGACCGTTCGCGATCTCGTTGCCTCTCTCCGTGTCGCGCGCGAAAACCGGCCGGTCATGCCGTCTTCCTCGCGCGTCAAGCCGGAAATCGTAAGCGTCGATTGGACGAAGGAATCATTCATCATCCCCGTCGTCGGCAACCTGCAGGGCTCGAACGGCACCTTCTTCAAGTCCGACGTCACGATCGCCAACCGACGCTCGGTCGCGCAGATTGTTTCCGTCGGCTTCCTGCAGCGCGGCGTGAACAATGGATCGTCGCAGGTGCAGAACTTCTCGATTGGCGCAAACATCACAGACATCGAGACGGACTTTGTGGGGCGTATTCTCGGCAAGAGCGGCGTCCTCGGCACATTGCTGGTTGTGGCCAGAACCTCAGACGGCGCGATCGATACGGCGGGTCAGATCGACGGCTTCTCACGCATCTGGACTCCGCAGCCAGGATCGTCCGGAACCGTGTCGCAAGCGTTTGAGTCGATCGATATTCAGGACAACCTGGCTACGTCCTACGGCTACGGGCTCCGCCAGGACGAATCATTCCGTACGAATGTCGGCCTGGTGAACCTGTACGACACGCCGAACACCTTCACCGTAGCGGTCGTGGGGCTCCGCGGCAGTAACTCGTTCACGCAAACCGTGCAACCGTATTCGATGGAGCAGCCGTCGCTTCCGGCCGGTATCTACGGCGACTGCTACATCCGCATCACGTCGGGCACTTCCAACTTCAACTGGTGGAGTGCGTATGGGACGTCGGTAGACAACGTCACAGGCGACGGTTGGGTCTCACACGTGCACTGAGTGAAGCCGCGAACCGCACTTACACGGTCACTTCTTCGAGCACGGGCACCGCTTCACGGGCCATTCCGTGGTGGAAGTTATCGAACCTGAGGATCATCACCGTGCGGTCGTCGTCGGCGGGGCGGGTACCGCAGTGGCGGGCAACAGCTTCAAGGATCTGATCGCGGATCGTGCTCGGGGAGCGATCGACGGACCGTGACAGAAGGGCTTCAAGCTGGTCGAATCCGAACGGTTCACCATGCTCGTCCTGAGCCTCGACGATTCCATCCGACAGATAAACGATGGCGTCGCCTTCCTGCAGATCGACCTCGGCGGTGTGTGTACTGATCGTGCTGCGAACGCCGAGGGGGAGCGAGGGGACCTCGATGCCCCGCGGCTTCTGACCTTCGCGGAGCAGGTACGGATAGAGATGTCCGGCGTTGGTATGGCGGATCGTCCCCTTCTCCAGATCGAAAATCGTAAAGGCCAGGGTCATGAACGCCCGGCGTTCCGTCGATCGGTAGACGAGATCGTTGAGGCGGTGGAAGAGTGACGTCTCCTCCGCCCCCTCCTCGACCAGCGTGGTGATGGCCGCCTTGACCATGGCCATGACCAGGCCGGTGGAAAGGCCGTGCCCCGAGACGTCGCCGATGGCCACGGCCAGACGGGTCTTGTCGATGTTGAAGACGTCGTAGTAGTCACCGCCGATCGATGCCGTCGGCTCGAAGTGCGCCGAAAACGACACGCCGCGGAACTGCGGCCCTTCTTTCGGCAGAAGGTTCCGCTGGATCGATGCGGCGATCTCGATCTCGCTCTGAAGACGCTCGTTTTCGGCCACGTTCACCAGCAGGGTGGCGATCGACTCGGTCATCCTGTCGAACGATTGCGCCATTTCGCCGAGCTGGTTCTGCGGCTTCATGGCGATGCGATAGGTGAAGTCGCCTCGCTCGACCGCTTTCGTTCCCTTCTCGATCCGGTTCACTGCCCGGGTGATGGAGAAGATCAGCACCGCCGCGAAGAGCACGGCCATCGCGTAGAAGACCAGAAGCAGGACGACAAGGCCGGCCGTGAACTGTAGTAGGCCCTGGACATAGCTGTCGGCCTGCGCACCGAAGTAGAAGTGGAAGAGGTTCTGGAAGGGATTGATGATGAGGGTGAAGAGCTCGTGGCGCCCGTCGACGGTTGCGCCGCTCTCCCAGTCGGTCAGCGCGGTTACGTCGGCCCAGATGACTTTGGTGCCGATCGAGCGGAGTACGAGGTCCGTCACCGCGCCGCTATCGTTATCGTCGAGGTTGAATGAGTGATCGCCTTTCTGGACCTGGATGCCGCCGCTGCGCGCCTTGCGGGAGTTCTCGAGGCCCATCAGGACGGTAATGCCTGACTTGTCACGCAGTTGCTCGGCCCATTCAGCATCGAGCGGCTCGATGAATACGATGGTCCGTGCGGGAGCGCTTTGGCGTGAGGCGACCAGCAGTGCCTGGCGGTCGCGCCACACCATGCCGCTGAAGGTCGTCGATTTCAGCCATGCCGGCAGCTTCGTCCCCGACGCGTCGTTCGTGTCGTAGATCTCCAGGCTCTTGGTAACGCCGTCCGGGCGCTTGCCGGTGAGCGAATACTCGAACGCGGCGCTCTCGAGTTGTCCGAGAGAAGCTTGACGCTCGCCGCGCAAAGCGGCGTGCGTCATCACCCCGCAGATCATGTAGCCGATCGTCAGCAACAGGATGGCGAAGAGAAAGAACGGCAGCATGCCGATGAGCACGTAGCTGAGGAACAGCCGCCGTCCAACTCGCCAGAACAACTTCCGCAGCATCCAGCGGACGAAGACGGCGAAGCCGTAGAGCGTGAGGGCGATGAGAAGGAGAGAGGCCAGGAAGGTGGTGAAGGTAAAAAGGCCGAGGCCGGGAACGTGAAGCGGCCTCAGAAGATGCGTCAATACCGTGTCGACGATGATGACCGCGAGCGCGGCTACCCACACGGCGAACAGGCGCGATCCCCGTCGCGTTCGCGGTGGCTCAGGTCTTTGTTGTACCGGCAGCATAGTGGGCGCTGCTGAGCGTATACGAAGAAACGGGGCAGCGGGTTCGGAGATGGTTGTCGGTTATCGGTTATCGGTTATCGGTTATCGGGAGTCGGGAGTCGGGAGTCGGGAGTCGGAGTAGCTGTGTCTGCTCGACAACCGACAACAGACAACCGATAACCTTGTTAACTCCGACCCCCGACCCCCGGCCTCATCTCATATCTCTCTCAGAGCCTTCGTGATCGGCATCCGAGCCGCGGAGAGGGCCGGGAGCGCGCCGCCGATGATGCCGGCGATCAGGGCGATGACGATGCCGGTGATGGCCACACGTGCATCGACGCGGAAATTGAAGGCCACCTCCGAGAACGTTTCGAAATTCGTCGTACCGGTCGAGATGGCATTGACCGGCAGAGCCAGCAGCAGACCGGCGACGCCACCGAGAAGCGAGATGAAGGCGCTCTCGATGATGACGGACAACAGGATCGTCCGCCGTTTGAAGCCGAGGGCGCGCATCGTGGCCAGCTCGCGCCCGCGGGAGGCGATGGCGGAGAACATCGTGTTCATCGTGCCGAGGATTGCGCCGATGGTCATGAAGAGGGTCACGATCGCCACGAGCACGACGATCCCCATCAGGCCGTTGGTCTGATCGGCGTAGTACTTGTACTCGCTCTTTACATCGAGCTTCAGACGGTTGTCGTTGGCGATGGCATCCGAAATCGACTCGAAGGCCTCGCGGTCGGTCGGACGAAGAATCACAGACGAGTAGGCGTCACGCTTGCGCGCCTGACCGAGGAAATCGACGTCGCACCACATCTCGGAGTCGAACGCTGTTCCTTGCGCGTCGAACACGCCCACCACGTTGTACTTCTGGGTGCCGAACTGGAACTGGTCGCCGATGTTGGTATTGACGAAGCGGTCGCGGATGCGCCGCGCAACGATCACTTCGTTCACACCCGGCCGGAACATCCGCCCCTCGATGAGCTTGATGTAGGGTCTCATTGCGAATGCCTGGGGAGTGACGCCCCTGACCAGGACGTTGGATCCTTTGGGGTCGTCCTTCTTGGGGATCTTGAAGATGATGACCAGCTCGGGCGAGATCATCGGCGCTCCCCTGCTGTCTTTGGCGATGCCGGGCAGGGCACGGATGATGTAGAAAGCATCTTTTGTCACCCAGCTCGACAGCTCGGCTGCGGCTCCCTCGCGCATCACCATCAGGTTGTCTTTCGAGCCCGAGGAGACGACCGCCGAGTGGACGCCGTTCTGCAGCGCCATCATCGAGATCATCACGGCGATGACCACGCCGATGCCGAGGATGGTCATCAGGGTGGAAACGCGGCGCGCCGTCAGGTTGCCGATGTTGTATTTGAGCGGGATCATCAGACCACCCTCCGGAGACCGTCAACCACGCGAAGGTTCGAGGCGCGCAATGCTGGAAGACCTCCGGCGATCAGGCCGACCGCGGCGGAAGAAGCCAGGCAGATCGCCAGTGTCTTTGGATGAATGGCAAAGTTCTGCAGGAATCCATGCGTGACCTTGCCCATGTCGACGAGCATATAGATCAATTTCGCGCCGACGCTCCCTGCCGCGCCACCGATGATCGTCAGCAGGATGAACTCCGTCAGCATGATGCCCAGGACCAGACGTTGCTCGAACCCGATCGCTTTCAGCACTGCGATCTCAGTCACGCGCTCGCGGGCCGACATCGACATCGTGATCGCCGCGAGCAGGATCACCATGAAGATGGCACACGACGAGACGGCCGTGAAAAGGAGCCTCACATTTCCCATCATCGACATGAAGTTCTGCTGGAACTCTTTTTCGGTGAACGTCTCGGTTGGAGCATCACTGTTCTTGAACATGGCGTCGATCTGCTGGCTGATCGCGGCCATCTGCTTCGGGTCCTTCACCTTGACCCAGAACGTGCCGACCTCTCCTCGGTTCCCCATCGACTGCTGGAAATACTCCATCGGAAAGAAGACTGACGTGGTCTGGACAGGATGGACGTAGGTCCCGCGGATCGTCAGCTCGGGGTCGAACGGGAAGATCTGACGCTTGAGCGTGATGCGGTCGCCGACTTTCCAGCCGAAGCGGGTCATCAGATCCTTTCCCACGAGCGCACCACGACGGTCGGCCGCAAACGCGGCGAACTCCGTCGGATCGACCTTGTAGTCGTCGAAGACCGTCGGCATCTTATCGACGTCGATGGCGAAATTCGCGAAGAAGTTCGACTTCTCTTTGTAGTAGGCGCCGATCCACTGCAGCTTGGCCGTATCGACCACGCCTGGAAGCTGACGGATCTTCTGCTCGTGCGCGTATGGCAGCAGGTTGGCCAGCGAGATCGCCGATTGCACCACCAGGCGGTTCGAGCCCTCGCCGGCGTTGGAGACGGTGTCGAAGTTCTCCAGGATGGCCAGGAGCGTGGCCACGAAAAAGAAGATGACGGCCAGCAGCATCATCGTCAGGATGGCCCGCAGCTTGTTGCGGAAGAGATTGCGGCGGATCAGCTTCGCGAATCTCATGCGCTTGCCGCCGTACCGACCGGGGAGCCCTCGACGAGCAGCCCTTTCTCGAGGTGCAGGGTCCGTTTGGCGTGCTCGGCTGCCTTCGGATCGTGCGTGACCATGACGATCGTTTTCTGGAAGTCGGCGTTGAGGCGCTGGAGGAGATCGAGCGTCTCCTGGGCGTTCTTCGCGTCGAGATCGCCGGTCGGCTCATCGGCGACAAGAAGCGTCGGGTCGGTGACGATGGCGCGGGCGATGGCGACGCGCTGCTCCTGACCGCCGGAGAGCTGCCGCGGATAGTGGGAGGAACGGTCTCCCAGTCCGACGATGCCGAGGGCGGCCTGAACGTGCTCGCGTCGCTCCTTCTTCGAGAGTTTCGTCAGCAGCAGCGGCAGCTCGACGTTCTCGAAGGCGTTCAGCACGGGGATTAGGTTGTACATCTGGAAAATGAAGCCGACGTGGCGCGACCGCCAACTGGCCAACTGCGTTTCCGAGAAGTGCGAGATCTCTTTGCCATCCACGGAGATGCGCCCGGCGGTCGGCCGGTCGATGCCGGCGATGAGGTTGAGCAGCGTCGTCTTGCCGGAGCCGGACGGTCCCATCAGCGCCAGGAAATCGCCGCGCGGCACGTCGACGGTCACACCGTTGAGCACCGGCACTTCGAACGCATCGCGTTTGTAGACCTTTCGTACGTTATCAATCTCGACCAGTGTTGCCATCGCTCCTCCGTAACTATTCAAACCGAATCAACTGTCCATTTTCGAGCTTGTCGACGCCCGAGGTGACGACGCGCTCCCCGGCATTGACGCCGCTCGTGATCTCGATCCGCTGCTCGCGCACCGCGCCGGTGGTGACGTGCCGCAACGTGACGTGCTTGTCCGCACCGACGATGGCCACGTTGCCGCCGGAGATCGCGGATGCCGGGACCCAGATCTTCGCCGGCTCGTGCATCTCGGCGTCGGTGCGCTCGCTCTGCAGGAACGAGACGCTGGAGCTCATCTCCGGGAGGAGCCGGTCGCCGGGGTCGACGATCTGCACCTTCACCTGAACCGTTGCCTTGGCGCGGTCGGCCGTGGGGATGATCTGCCGCAGCACGCCTTTCCACTTCTGGTTCGGGAAGGCATCGACGCTGACCTCCGCGGCCTGCCCCTCGTGCAACTGCCCGATGCTCGACTCGTTGACGTCGGCGACGACTTCGAGAGTCTTCAGGTCGACCAGCGTGCAGATCGCGCCGGCCGGCAGCGTGCCGCCGGCCTGGGTCATCATCACCGAGGAGATCACTTCGCCAACCTCGGTATTCTTAGTTGCGATGGTCCCGTCGAATGGCGCACGGACGACCATGTCCTGCATGTTGATGCGGATCTGATCGACCCTCGCCCGCGCCCCTTTGAGCTGCGCCTCGGCGCCGTCGAGCTGGGAGCGCGTGGTGACGCCGTCTTTCCAGAGCGCGGTCTGCCGTTTCCACTCACGGTCTGCCTGCTGAAGCGCGGCATTCGTCTCGTCGAGCTGTGCCTGCAGGTTCGTGCTCTCCAGAATGGCCAGTACCTGACCGCTGCGCACCCGGTCGCCGACGTCGAAGTTCAGGCGAACAACTTTGCCGGAGATTTTCGGTGTGATTTTCGATTGCTTGTCGGCTACCAGATATCCGGTGGCAGTGAGCAACGGAGGATTGGTGACGTTGACCGAAGGCTTGACCACGAGCGTGTCGACGACCGGCGCGCTGCGGGGCACGATCCACACCTTGTAGATTGCGATCGCGGCCCCGATGACGACGGCAAGGGCGACGATCCAGCCTGCAATCGTCCCCCAGGGCACACGTCTGGCGTCGTGTTCCTCTCTGTCGATGCGCAGGGCGGAAAGGTCGGGCCGCGGGCGCTCTTCGGTAACTGACATTCGTGGGTCCGCGGTGAGCGGACCGACATGATACCGAAAGAGGTTCTGGAAGCTTGCGCAGCAGAACCGATAAAGCGGAGATGGTGGCCGAGCCTTGGGCAACCAACGCTGCCGGCCGTGCCGGCTAGAAACTCCGGAACTGGAGGCTCTTCGGTTCCTGTTCGGCGACGTACATGCGGCTGGTGGTGCCGTCGCAGTACGCCCAGTCGTGGCTGATGCTGGTGACGAACAGCGCGTCGTCGGGGCAAAGCTCGCCCAGCGCCAGGCCGAGCGTGTGAACGTCGGTGCGATCGTCCGATTGAACGACGAAGGTCGATTCGAACGGCAGCTCGACGACCACGCCGAGGCGGGCGATGGCGTCATGCAATTCGCTGTAGTCGGATCCGGGCGTGAGGCTGTGCCGGACGAGGAGGAAATCGCGCGAGCTGGTGAACTGGGAGCAGCCGACCAGGACGCGGGCTTCCTCGCCGACTTCGATCCTCAGATACCTGACCAGGAGCTCGGCATGGCCTCCCTCGGGCACCCAGACGTTCCAGCTCTGATCGAAGTTGGCCTCGGCGCCGAGACGCCGCATGGCGTCGGAAACCCTGACTGTCAGCTCTCCTTCATAGCAGACCTGAAAAAGCTTGATATCCCCCATCACGCCCTCCCGCAGAACTGTCAGTCGATGGCAAATGATAGCACGCAACCTTGTGCAGCCGATGGCAGGCTTCTTGAGTTATTCGAGCAGCAAAGGAGACTTAACTCATGCGTGTGAATCGCGACGAAGTGAAAGGGAAGGTCGATCAGGCGAGCGGGACCATGAAGGAAAAAGCGGGCCGGGCGATGAACGATCCGGTTCTGGAAGAGAAGGGTGCTGATCAGCGCGCCAGCGGCAAAATCGAGGCCGGCTTCGGCAAGGCCCGCCGCAAGGTGGGTGAGGCGATGAAAGACGCCGGCGACAAGCTCGGCAAGTAATTCAGCGCGGCTGCTCGCCGCCCTCGGGACCGTAGAAAAGCACCCAGACGAGCAGGTCGTCCGAGGAGTCCTCGAAGCGGTGCGGCAGCCCCGCGGACGCGAAGAGGAAGTCGCTCGGCTCGAACGGCTTCCTCTCCTCGCCGCAAACGAATGTCCCACGCCCGCCGATGACGATGTACGCCTCATCCCGCGTGTGCGGCGTCTGCATGTCGACGCCCCTCGGCGCATACAACTTGACCGTTAGCGTCCCGTGCTCGAAGACGAGCGTGGAACGCTCCCCGGCCGGACCGGGGATGAGGTGAAGAAAGTCGGCGGGGTCGATGGGAGTACCCAACGGGGATTACGGGATTACATCGACATCGGGGTCAAGCGTTTCGGCGCCCGGTGCGGATACGTTGTACTTGATCTTTCCGACGTTGGGGAATGTGCCCGAAACGCCATGATGCTTCCCGTTTTCCTGGCGATGGTCGATCGTGAATCCTGGCATATCGATCGTGAATTCACTCGTATCGCAAACCCATCGAACTTGATCCGTTGCCTTCCGTACCTGGACACTGGAGGGATCAACGGTTATCTGGCCGGAGGCGACGGTGACGGTTACGCTCTTTTCGGACATGGCTATCTCCCGGATGTGGATTGTTGTTTGGACCCGGGCGGAATTATAGCCGTTCTCTGCAGAAGTTGCTGCAACCGGCCATCCTGCCGAAGATTTGCGAATTCCTGTTCATGCTCCACTTCCGCCCGGCTGTACCCGTGCGTGAGCGCTGTTTCGAGCAGCGTGAGTGCGCTGTCCGGATGTCCTTCGAGGTTCGCGATCATCGCCGCTTTGAACGTGTAACTCGGATTGGACGGATCGCCGCTAAGAGCCGTGCGGATCTCGTCGTCGGCTTGCTTCGTGTTGCCGCGCTTTGCCAGGTAGACAGCCATGCGCGCTCGGATGACTGTGTTCGTCGGGTTCAGTTTCAGCTCTCCGGAAGCGAGTTGGATAGCTCGGTCATAGCAGACGTTCGCGCGCTCCCGTGCGTTGGGGATCCAGCGGTAGGCATCGCCCAAGTTTGCCCAATAGAGGTAGATCGTCGGCGCCATCTCGGTTGCCTTCTCGAACGCGTTCGCTGCGTCGGTATAACGGCCGAGGAAGTAATTCGCTGTGCCGGCATTTGAGTACGCTTGCGCAGACGGCTCTTTGCCGATCGAAGTCAGGAAAACGCGCAGCGCGTCGTCATAGCGGCCCATCTGCAGATACATGCTGCCGAGGTTGTTGTATCCGCGCTGATTGTCAGGAACCAACTGAACAACTTTCGAGAACATCCCCGCCGCCTCTTCATAGTGCGCGTGCGAGAAGTAGAAAGCACCGAGTCTGTTGTATCCCGCCCAATAATTTGGCTGAAGCTCGATCGATCGTTTATAGGCCGCCTCTGCTTCCTTGAGTTTGCCAGCGGCCTTGTAGGTCTCAGCCAGACCAAGTATTGCATCTGCGTTGTTCGGTTGTTGCTGCAATACCGAGTTGTACTCCCGGGATGCATCGTCGAGATGCCCTGTCAGCCGACGCAGTTCTCCAAGAGTGACCCGTGTGTCGGGATTCTGTGGATCGCTGGTGATTGCTCGCTGGCATGCCGCTGTTGCCGGAGTTGCCCATTTCGCGTCGTGAGTCAATTCAAACTTCGCCAGATACGCCCTCCCCAACGCTGCCTGCACCGACGCCGAGGAGCTTTGTGCGGCAAGCTCTTCGAGGATGTGGATGGCGCTGTCGACGGACGCCTCACTGTCGTAGCGGCGGAGGTGGCCGAGGGCTTCGAGGTAACGGGTCTGGGAGACGCTGCTGTCGGGCGAGGCGGGACGGAAGGAGGGGGCGCCGAGTTGGAGCGATGCGGCGATGCTGTCAGCGAGCTTGTCCTGGATCGTGAAAAGCTCCGAGACCGATCCCTCGATCAGGTCGCCGGAGCGGGACGTTCCGTGAGCCAGATCGACCACTTCGTACGCCACGCGGAGACGATCGCCGGCGCGCTGCATCGAGCCGGTCAGGACGATATTCGCTCCCAGGTCGCGGCCGACCTGTTGCGGATTCGTGTTCGTCACCGCGTCCGGCGTCGTGGGACGCATGACCTGCACGGACGCGAAGTGTGCCAGCCGGGCGGACAGCGTCTCCGCGAGACCGTCGACGACGAGCTGGCCGTTCGGCTCACCGGTCAGATCCTTGAAGCGCATTACCGCCAGATACTTCTTCGAGGGAGCGTTCTGCGAAACAGCGGGTCCGGTCGAAATACCGTGCCGCGCCACGACGACGATCCCGCCCGCAAGAAACAGCGCCCCAGCTACGGTCGCCGCTACGATGAGCTTCTGCCGCGACACCTTCGGCGGCCGCGGGATTTCCTCCGACCGCGTCATCGTGGCGAAGCGGTCGCGGATGTTGCGGAGGTCTCGGGCCAGGTCACGCGTCGACGAGTAGCGCTCGTCGACCTCCTTCGACAGCAGCCGCTCCACGATCCAGCAGAAGGGCTGTGGTGCCTGCACGTTGAAACGCGTAATCGGCGGCGGCTCCGCGTGAAGGATCGCGGAAAGCGTATCGATGGCGTTGTCGGCCTCGAAGGCCGGTTTGCCGGTGGCCAGCTCGTAGAGGATCGCGCCAAGCGCGAACTGGTCCGAGCGGAAATCGAGCGGCTTGCCGGTAGCCTGTTCCGGCGACATATAGCCGACCGTGCCGAGGATCGTGCCGGGGTTCGTGCCGGGAAGGTCCAGTTGGGCCGTATCCTCGTCCTCGCCGGCGGGACGGATGATCTTGGCCAGGCCGAAATCTAGGATCTTGACGTAGCCGTCCTTCGTCACCATCACGTTCTCCGGCTTGAGATCGCGATGGATGATTCCCTGCTCGTGTGCTGCCGCCAGGCCGTCGGCAATCTGCGCGGCGATGTCGAGCGTCTTCCGATTCGTCAAAGGTCCGTTGCTGATCAGGCCGCGCAGGTCGCGCCCGTCGATGAACTCCATCACGATGTAGGGCGAGCCGGAGCCCTGGTCCATGCCCACCTCGTGGATCGTGACGATGTTCGGATGATTGAGCGCCGATGCCGAGCGTGCTTCGCGGGTGAAACGCGCCAGCGTCTCCTTATCGCCGGAGAGGCGGACGGGCAGCAGCTTGATGGCCACCTTGCGTCCGAGGGAGGGATCGCGCGCGACGTAGACCTCGCCCATCCCGCCCGCTCCGAGAGGGGCCAGGATCTTGTATTGCCCGAGCTGTTCGCGCATGGCAGTCATTAAGAGGGGACCTGCCTGCGATTCTACCCTGCCGCTTCGCGGCGTTGTCGGTTATCGGTTGTCGGTTGGGACATCCGTTCGAGGTGTTGCCGGTGGCGGTTTTCTGTGCTGACGCGTTGTCAGTTATCAACTGTCTGTTATCGGAGCTTTAGAGCCACGTAGCCGCTCTTGCGCTTCCGACAACCGACAACCGATAACCGACAACGCGGCGAAGCCGCAGACTACGCGGCTTCCGGTACCCGGCGCAGCGTTCTCACCACCCACTTCCACTGGCGACGCGACTGCTGCACGTGCTGGCGGGAACGGCGGCGCGTCTCACGCCATGACTTCGAGACGCCCTCGGCCTTCTCCTCGACGTGTTGCCGCCAGAGCTTCAGCGCCGTCTCCAGATGCTCCATGGCCACGTGCGCGCGGCGGCGGATCTCGTCGCCCATCGAGCCGGGGGTCGACTCGATCCGCGTCTTGACGGTTTTCAGCGCCGCCTGCATACGGGCCTGTTCGATCTGCGGCAGCGGCGTCGTACGGAGGTCGGAGGCAAGGCCGACGGACTTGAAGGCCGAGATCAGCCACTTCGACGGGTCCCACTGATACCAGCGAATGCCGTTGCGGAAGTCGGTGGGGAAGCGATGGTGGAAGCTGTGGTAGCCCTCGCCGAGCGTCAGCATGGCCACCAGCCAGTTGTCACGCGCCGAGACCTCGGCGTTGAACAGCGGCTTGCCGAGCGTGTGCGCCAGCGAGTTGACGAAGAACGTCGTGTGATGGATGACCACGATGCGCAGGAACCCGCCCCAGAGCAGTCCGGCGATCGGATTGCCGAACGCGGCGCCGATCAGCGTCGGGATGCCGAAGCCGGCCACGATCAGGATGGCCTTGTGCCACCTGTTCTGCCACATCACGATGGGGTTCTTCAGCAGATCGGGCGAATTCGAGAACGTATCGTCGAACTGAGTGTTTTTCGTAAAGATCCAGAAGATGTGCGCCCACCAGAACCCGCGCTTGATGTTGTACGGGTCCCAGTCCTTGTCGACATGCTTGTGGTGCACGCGGTGGCTCGATGACCACCAGAGGATGGAGTTCTCCGCCGCCATGGCGCCGAAGAAAGCGAAAAGCGCCTGCACGATCGGCGACGCTTCGTAGGTTTTGTGGGAGAAGAAGCGGTGGTAGCCGGCGCAGATCGAGAATCCGACCAGGGCGTACATGACCACCAACAGGATCGGCATCCATAGATGGAAGCCGTGAGTCCACGTCCAGGCGGCGGTTCCGAAGATGCCTACCACAGGCGTGAGAGAGAGGAACGCGATGTTCACCCAGTCTTTTTTCTGATGCTTGACCGATTCGCTGATGACGACACCTCCGAAGCTGCGGGAGACACGATAACCCTGTTCCGTTAGACCGTATTGCTCCAAATTGGACACACTCATCCATGGATGCAACCTTTTACGAAGGCCTTCGTTGACAACTACGAGTTGCTTCGTACATGATGTTTCAACGAAGGAGACCACCATGAAAACAGCGCTACTGATCCTCCTCGCCCTCGCCGTCTGCTTCACCATCTATGCCGCCAGCGATTCGCGCAACGGCGTCTGGACGGCCGAGCTGAACGCCGACGGCACCACCCTGCAGATGACCGTCTTCCGCGGCAACCGGGAGTCGCGCGCCGCCGGCAACCATCACGGCTGGAACAACACCATGGGCTTCGAGCTGTCGGTGGCGTCGCTTTCCGGCCTGACTACCACCGACATCAACTCGGCCGCCGCGAACGTGCAGTTTTCGATGTCGAGGCCTGCCGGCACCATCAGCTTCGAGGGCCGCTTCGCCAACGGCAACGGCGCCGGCAATTTCAAATTCGCCCCAAGCGAGCCGTTCGTGCGCGACATGGCCTCCCTCGGCTACACGGCGTTCAAAGATGACGATCTGCTGATGTTCGCCACGACCGAGTTCTCGCCGCAGACCGTGCGCGATCTCCGCGCCCTCGGCTACCAGCCGTCGCAGAAGGAGATCGAGGAGGTGGCCATCTTCCGCATCGACGCCAATGCGGTGAAGGAGTTCGCCAGCCTCGGCTATCCGAACCTGACCCTGCGCGAGCTGGTGAACTTCCGCGTCGGCAACGTGAACGCGGCATTCGTGAACGGGATGCGCGAGCTCGGCTACACCGACGTCTCCGCCGGCAAGCTGGCCAATCTGGCCATCCTCGGTGTGACGCCTGCCTACGTGCGCGAGCTGCGCGCGGCCGGGCTGACGAACCTCACGCCCCACGAAGCCGAGCAGCTTCGCATCGGAGGCATCACCACCGCGAAGATCGACGCCTACAAGAAGCTCGGCTATTCGCTCTCGACGCGCGAGCTGAGCGAGTTCGGCATCCAGGGCGTGACGCCGACGAACATCGAAGAGCTGCGCGCCATGGGCTACACCAACCTGACCCCGCACCAGCTCACCGAGATGCGCATCTTCGGCGTGACCCCGGACTTCATCCGCAAGATGGAGGCGAGCGGATACAAGGCGGTGCCGGTTGACAAGCTGATCAAGATCCGGATGAGCGGCGCGGATGAGCTGGTTACCGGGCGGCGGTAGATTCAACACGCTCCCGTTTCGTGCGTATCGGTATGAAGGAGAACTACGCATGAACAAGAATCGACTGTTGTGCCTGGCAGTTGCCGCCTGCTTCGTCTTCACCTTCGCGGCGATGGGCCAGGGAAGGCAGAACCAGACCTTTACCGAACGCTACGGCCAGCAACTCAACCTGACCGATGTGCAGAAAAAGCAGATCGACGAGCTCGACGCGAAGTTCCAGAAGGAGCACGCCGAGTTCCTCGAGTCGTTCCAGAAGACGATGACCGAGTACCGCGACGCACGCCAGGCCAACGACACCGCCAAGGTCCAGGCCCTTCAGCCGAAGGTCGACGAGAAGCGGGCGGAGATGACCAAGATTCGCACCCACCACGAAGAGAAGATCGCCGAAACGTTCACCGACGATCAGAAAGCGCAGTGGAAGAAGATCCAGGAAGAGCGCGAAGCGCGGATGAAGCAGCGGCAGTAAAACCTTTTGACCACAGAGGCACAGAGATCACAGAGGGTTTTCTCTGTGTCCTCAGTGCCTCTGTGGTGATTTGTTTTTTTACATCATCGGGATATCAACACCCCGCGTTTTCGCCGCCTCGATCGCGATCTCATACCCCGCATCGGCGTGACGCATGACGCCCGTCCCCGGATCGGTGGTCAGCACCCGCTGCAGCCTCTCGGCGGCAGAGTCGGTGCCGTCGGCGACGACCACCATCCCCGCGTGCAGGGAGTAGCCGATGCCGACGCCGCCGCCGTGGTGGAACGAGACCCAGGTCGCACCGGCGGCGGTGTTGAGGAGGGCGTTGAGGATCGGCCAGTCGGCGATGGCGTCCGACCCATCCTTCATCCCCTCGGTCTCGCGATTCGGCGAGGCGACGGAGCCGGCGTCGAGGTGATCGCGTCCGATGACGATCGGCGCGGAGACCTTGCCTGTGCGAACGAGCTCGTTGAAGAGCTGCCCCGCCTTGTCGCGCTCGCCGTAACCGAGCCAGCAGATGCGCGCCGGCAGTCCCTGAAACTCGACGCGCTTCTGGGCCATGCGGATCCAGCGATGCAGCGCCGCGTCGTGCGGGAAGAGCTCGAGGATTGCCTCATCGGTGACGAAGAGGTCGTTCGGATCGCCGGACAGCGCCGCCCAGCGGAACGGCCCCCGCCCTTCGCAGAAGAGCGGCCGGATGAAGAGAGGGACGAAGCCGCCGACGTCGAAGGCATCTTTGACGCCGGCCTTCAACGCCTGCCCACGCAGGTTGTTGCCGTAGTCGAAGGTGATCGCTCCCCGGCGTTGCAACTCCAGCATGGCCCGCATGTGGCGAGCCATCGTGTCGTACGACAGCTCGATGTAGGCGTCCGGACTGCTGTCGCGCATCGCCAGCGCCGCGTCGTACGACAAACCGGACGGAACGTAGCCATTCAGCTCGTCGTGCGCCGAGGTCTGGTCGGTGAGGAGGTCCGGGACGAGGTTGCGCTCGATGAGCGCCTCGAGCAGCTCGACGGCGTTCGCTACCACGCCGATCGAGACCGCCTCGCCGCGGTCGCGCGCCTCGATGGCGCGTTTGATGGCGGCATCGAGCGACGGCGCCTGTTCGTCGAGGTACCGTTTATCCAGACGTCGCTGAATGCGCGTCGGATCGACCTCGGCCACCAGCGCCGTGGCCTCGTTCATCGTCGCCGCCAGCGGTTGCGCGCCCCCCATCCCGCCCAGACCGGCGGTGACGACCAGCTTTCCTCGGAGCGAATTGTCGAAGCGCGTTTTGGCCACCGAGGCGAAACACTCGAACGTCCCTTGCAGGATGCCCTGCGTGCCGATGTAGATCCACGACCCGGCCGTCATCTGGCCGTACATCGTCAGGCCGAGGGCGTCGAGACGGCGGAACTCATCCCAGGTGGCCCAGTGAGGGACGAGATTGGAGTTGGCGATCAGCACACGCGGCGCGTTCTCGTGGGTGCGGAAAACGCCGACCGGCTTGCCAGACTGCACCAGCAGCGTCTCGTCGTTCTTCAGACGTTTGAGAGTGGCGACGATGGCGTCGTAGCACTCCCAGTTGCGCGCCGCCTTGCCGATGCCGCCGTAGACGATGAGCTGCTCCGGCCTCTCCGCCACCTCGGGGTCGAGATTGTTCATCAGCATCCGCATGGCCGCCTCCTGCTGCCATCCGAGGCAGGAAAGGGTGGTACCGCGGGGAGAGTGAATGACGCGTGTATCTTCGATGGTCGTCGTCATGATCTGATTCTAGTCCGATGGCCACCAAGAAACAGGAGCGCGCCAACGACATCGTCGTCCGCCTCAAACAGATGTACCCCAAGGCGAAATGCGCGCTCGATTTCACCAACGCCTTCGAGCTGCTGATCGCCACCATCCTCTCCGCCCAGTCGACCGACGTCCGCGTCAACATCGTCACCAAATCGCTCTTCCGCAAGTACCCGAGCCCGCAAGCATTCGCCGAGGCCAGCCAGGTGGAGATGGAGCGCGACGTCAAGCAGACCGGCTTCTTCCGCAACAAAGCGAAGGCGGTAATCGCCGCCTCGAAGGCCATCGTCGAGAAACACAACGGCGAGGTTCCCAGAACGATGGACGAGCTGACCGCCCTCCCCGGCGTCGGCCGCAAAACAGCGAACGTCGTCCTCTCCAACGCCTTCAAGATCGCCGTGGGCATCGTTGTCGACACCCACGTCACCCGTGTCTCCGCCCGCCTCGGCCTGACCGCCAGCGACGACGCGGTGAAGATCGAGCAGGACCTGATGAAGCTGATCCCGCAGAAGGAATGGACGAATTTCTCACACCGGATCATCGCCCACGGGCGGACGATCTGTATCGCCCGGAAGCCGAAGTGCGCGCAATGTGCGTTGAATGAGTTGTGTCCGAGTGCGGTGGAGGCGCCGGAGTAGGTTGGGGCAGTTACTGACGACAGATCGACCATGCAGGCATTCTGGGATAGTTTCTCGATCCCTGTTGCCACGTTCTCAGGATTTCGCGTCTAGCCCGAGTCAAATTGGGCCGATCGGCGCCGCCTTCGATTCCACTGTCAGTAGAAGTATCCGATCCCTTCAAGGGTCCTCCTGATCGATGCTAGTCCGAGAATGTTCTGAACGAACGGCCCCTGTGCGAGAATACTTGATGTGGAACTCCCAGGCACAGTCGCAGCGCTTGTCGTTGCGGTTTTCGCGGTTTTGCCAGGTGTGCCCGGAGAGAAGGCCTATCGTTTGCTCGTCGGCGTCGATTGGCGAGAAGACAAATGGCAGCGAACGCTTCGGCTGCTGACCTTCAGTGTTGTCGGTTTCGCGCTCTATGCTGCGGTTGCCCACTTCACGGGCGCGCCAGCGCCATCGTACGTGATCCCCACGCAGCTCGAACATCTCCAGATTTCACAAATCGGGACGATTGGGATCGCGTTCCTCGGTCACGTTACGGCGTCAGCCACAGTCGGGTTTCTGTCAGCGTTAGCAGCCCGAGCAACAGCGCGGTTAGTCTCGCGTACAGCATATTCGAGCGCTTGGGATCACTTCGTAAACGCGTGCGTTAAACAGCATTGGGTCACCGTTGGTCTTCAAAATGGTGATGTGTACATCGGATACATAGACGTCGCAGACATGTCGGTGGCCGCTGCAGAGCGTGATATTATTCTTCGAGAGCCTGCTATCTTTGAAGTAAGCAACAACCGGTATCGCGTTTTGGAATACCAATCCATGTTTCTTCCAGGTACTCTAGTAGCTTCTGTTGCAGTCGTTAGCGATCCTGCGATTGATAAACGAATCACAACCGAAGGCGAAATTCTGTTCGTCGAAAAAGGAGACTCATAATGGCAAGCAAAGGTGGCAGCGGCGGAGGTAAGCCAAGCGGAGGGTGGAGCAGCGTAGCTGCAACGAGGGAACCTGCGCGTCCTGCTGCGCCAAGTTCCAAACCTTCCGGCACGACTCCGACTCCTCCGCCGACTCCAAAGAAATAGGCTGCGGTGACGTCGGAGCAGCTGGCCGCTGGTTGTTGCTGCGCTGGGGAAGGACGCGGCGGCCGTCCTGCCTGAGGCGATCCGGCTGGTGGAGCTCCGAGCGCGAGTCCCGCGGTATCAGCGGGACGTGCTGCGGGCTCTGGCGCGGCGGGAGGGGACGTCGGTTGATGCGGTGCTGACGCGGGAGCTGGAAGACGTCGCCTGTTCGTATCGGGAGGAGTTGGTTGCGTCGGCGGCGGGGCTGGCGGCGGCGCTGGAGTGGCCCGGAGCGGTGGGCGCTCGCGTGAATTGAGAGATCCGCGTTGCGACGATTCGTGACGTGAAGGGACGCGAAGCGGGTTGGCAGGAATAAATACGCCGTCTGGCAGCACGACTCAGCCCGATTTCTTCCAAAATCGTGCGTTTCCACCCCTCGAAGGGCCGTTCGGACTCATCAAATTTGAGTACCGACTCAAATCATTTGAGTACCGACTCAAAAAATATGAGTACGGACTCAAAAAACATGAGTACCGACTCAAAGAATTTGAGTACGGACTCAAAAAATGTGAGTCGCGACTCAAAAAACTTGAGTCCGGACTCAGACGAGATGAGTACCGACTCAAAACTTGTGAGTACCGACTCACGAACTTTGAATGCGGACTCACAAACTTTGAGTACCGACTCACGAACTTTGAGTCCGGACTCAGAAGATTTGAGTACCGAGTCAAAAGGTTTGCGTGCGGATTCAAAGGATGTGAGTACCGACTCAAACAACTTGACTGCGCCATCACGAAACGGATTCGGAGACCTGGGGTTACGGCGGATCGCTCGTCCCCAGCTTTGTCCAGGGGCCGCATCTCGCGATGCGCCAGAAGGTCTTTGCGCCGCCGATGAGGAAGCCGTGTTTGCGGATCGATTCGTGTCCGTACCAGGAGCAGGTGGGGGTGAAGCGGCATTCGACGACGCCGCGGAGGTGGGGGGAGACGTGGCTTCGGTATTCGTCGATGGCGGCGAGGGTCAATCGGGCGTCGAGGGCGTAGCGGGGTGGGACGAGGAGGTCGTGGGCGATCCAGGCGGCGATTATGAGGAAGGCGATTCGTTTGCCGCGGGTCATGGCTCCCACCGTCGCGGCGAAGCCGCAACCAAACACGGATGCCGGTGAGAGCGCAGCAAGTACGGCCCCCTCATCCGCCTTCGGCACCTTCTCCCCCAGCTGAAAAGCGCTGGGGGAGAAGGGCTCTCGATGTTAGGAATGCGCGAGCTCTTTTCGGGGCGAAGGCACATTTTGCGAAATCTTCGCGTCACGCGCGGAAACCAAGGGTTAGTAGTAAGGAGGCTCATCGCTCCGCTGCCTTCGCTTCGTCCCATAGGGCGTCCATCTCTTCCAGGGTCAGGTCGTCCACGTTGCGGCCGCTTTCGCGGACGCGCGATTCCATCGAGCCGAAGCGGCGGGTGAATTTGCGGTTGGTCGACTGGAGCGCTTCTTCGGCGTTCACGTTCAGCTTGCGGGCGATGTTGGCGATGGTGAAGAGGAGGTCGCCGACTTCGTCGTGGACCTTTGTTTCATCGCCGGAGGCGATGGCTTCGTGAAGCTCGGCGATCTCCTCGTCTACCTTGTCGAACACATCTTCCGTCCGCCGCCAGTCGAAACCGACGCGGGCTGCTTTTTCTGTCAGCCGCGAGGCGCGCAACAGGGCGGGCAGCGACTGCGGGACGCCGGAGAGCACGCTCTTGTTCTCCGCCTTCCGTTCCTCGTTCTTCAGCTTTTCCCAATTCACTAAAACCTGCTCGGCGTCGTTGGCCTCGACGTCGCCGAAGACGTGGGGATGGCGGCGGACCAGCTTGTCGTGGATGGCTGTGACGGCGTCGTAGATGTCGAACGATCCCTCTTCGCGGGTCAGCTCGGCGATGAAGACGGCTTGCAGGAGAAAGTCGCCGAGCTCTTCGACGAGCGCGGCGCGGTCATCGCGGTCGATGGCGTCGACGACCTCGTAGGACTCCTCGATCACGAACGGCTTGAGGCTCGGCAGAGTCTGCTTTTGGTCCCACGGGCAGCCGTCGGGGCCGCGAAGTTTTTGCATGAGCTGCACAAGTTCGTCAAAGGAGCGCTTTGGCATTTGCATCATTCTAAGCGTCCGCTTCTTGGTGGTAGCATCTGCGATCGATTCAGTCGCGCGAATCTTCCCATGTCGAACCAGGTCCTGATTGTGGCCTCCGAGGCGGCGGCAAAGGCTCCCGCCGACGTTGCCGCTTCGCTCAGCTTCACGCCGGTGGTCACCGGCTCGGAGCAGGAGGCGCTCGACCTTCTCGATCGGGAGACCTTCGCGCTCATCGCCGTCAGCGGCGGCGAATCGTGGCCGCGCCTTCGCGATGAACTGGAGCGGAAGCAGCCGGCCGCGCGCGTCCTCGAGCTGCCCGAGGTAAATGGCGATGATGGCGCGGTGCGGCGGCTGATGATCCGCTATCTCGACCGCCGGGCGCGGCCGCAGCACTTCAGCTCCGAGGAACGCTACCGGTTCCTCTCCAACATCCTGGAATCGTTCACGGGAACGCTCGAGCTGAAGGAAGTGCTGCGGCGGATCGTCTCGATCACGCGGCAGGAGTTCGGCGCCGACCGCGCCTGGCTGCTCCATCCCGTCAGCGAACAGGCCGAGCTCGCGAAAATCCGTTTCGCCGTCAGTGCGCCGGCGTATTCGGTCCAGCATGACCAATACCCGTCGTCGTTGCCATTGAAGCATTCGGCAAACTTGATCCGCCGCCTGCTCGATGCCGACGGACCGATCGTGATCACGGAAGGCGATACCGATCTCGATCCCCAACAAGCCGAGATCTTTCAGGTCCGCTCCGAGATGGTGCAGGTCCTCCGTCCGCGCGATGACGAACCGTGGGCGTTCGGGCTCCATCAGTGTTCGGCGCCGCGGGAGTGGACGGATGAAGAGATCTCGCTCTTCGCCGAGATCGGCCGCTACGCCACGCTGGCGCTCAACAACACGCTGCTTCACGAGCGGGCTGTCCGCGAAATGGCCAAAGTGACGGCCATCCTCGACCAGATCCCGGAGTCGGCCGCCATCTACAACGCCGCCGGCCAGCTCGAGCGGATGAACGCCGCGGCGCAGCGCGAGCCGGTCTCGCTATTCGCTCCCGATCCGGAGGGGCGGCTGCGCAAGAACCGGCACCGCTACATCGACGGCAGTCCGCTGGAAGCCGACGACCTTCCGTCGATGCGCGCCGTGCGCGGGGAGACCGTCAAGTCCGACTATCTCGTACACGATGTCCGCAGCGGCGACGATCGCGTCATCAATCTGAAAGCGGCGCCGATCCGCGACGACCGTAACCACGTCATCGGCTCGGTCGTGCTCTCGCGCGACGTCACCGATGAGCGGCAGACCGCGGAACGTGAAGCGTGGCGCCGCCGCCGCGCCGAATGCCTGGCGAACCTCGGCGTCGACGCCGTGACCATGCAGCCGTCGTTCGAAGAGCTCGACGAGCCGGCCCGCCGCGTCGCCGACGCTGTCGGCGGCACGGCCATGATCTTTCTCTATCACTCATCGTCGAGCGAGCTGCACATGGTCGGCATGGCCTCCGTGGCACCGGTGGCGAATGAGGTCCATCGTTTCCGTGAGTACCTCTCCCACAATCCCTACCACGCCGGCGAAGGCATTCCCGGCACGGTCTTCCAGATCGGACGGCCTCTGCTCTACTCCGAGTTCGGGGCGAAAGCGGCGGCTGACTTCACGCGCGATCCGGCGGAAGGGGAGATCGTCGCGGCGATGAACGAGCAGACGCTGATCGCCACGCCGATCGAATCGTACGGCGACCGCATCGGTGCTCTCGTCATCGCCCGGTCCGACTCGCGGCGCAGTTTCGACGCCGAGGATCTCGAATTCGCGCAGGCGGTGGCCGAGCGCATCGGCGCGGCGAGCCACATCCATCGTCTGACGCGCATCTCGCAGGAAGGTCATCGAGCCGCCGAGGAGCTTGCGCGGCGTGAGGTCGACGCACGTGTCCGTTTCGAGGCGGTCATCGAGACGGCGCCGATCGGCGTGGCCGTCTTCTCCGCCGACGAGCTCCGTTTCGAGCTGGCCAACGCCCGTTTCGTCGATTTCGTGGAACGCCTCGGCAAGATCGCGCTCGATACCCGCCTCATCGGACTCCGCGTCGATGAAGTGATCCCCTCGCTGGAAAAGCCGCTCAAGCAGGTTGCCGAGTCGGGCGAGATGCGTTTCGACGAAGCGTTCAAGGCCGACACGAAACCGACGCCGACGTACATCAACCGAATCGTCTCGGCCGTCCGCGGACGGTTCTCCGGAATCACGCAGAGCCTGACGGTTCTGATTCAGGACGTGACTGATCAGGTCAACGCCCGCCGCGAGATCGAGGATCTGGCGCAGGCAATGGCAGAGCGTTCGGCACGCCTCGATTCGATCCTCAGCTCGATGACGGACGGCCTCTGGGTCTACGACGCGAACGGACAGGTGGTCTCCGTCAATGAGGCCGCCATCACCATGTTCGGCTTCGGATCGCGCACCGAGGCGGTCGAGCATGGATCGTTCGCGCCGCTCAATCTCCGCTATGCCGACGGCCGGCCGATCCCCGCGGACGATCTCCCCCACGCCCGCGCGCTTCGCGGACTGACCGTGCCCGACTATCTGGCCATGGCCCGTCACTTCATCACCGGCAAGGACCTCGACCTCTCCATCGCCGTGGCCCCGATCGAAAGCAACGGCATCGTCGGCGCGGTCCTGGTGATCCGCGACATCACGGCGCTGCAGGAGCTGGATCGGAAGAAAGACGAGTTCCTCTCCGTCGCCTCGCACGAGTTGCGTACGCCGCTGACGACGATCAAGGGCTATACGCAACTGCTGTCACAGACGATCGGCGATCTCCCGCCCGAGGAGCGATCGACGTACCTCAACGCCGTCCTCGGCGAAGTCGAGCGGATGATGGGTCTCATCTCCGAGCTGCTCGACGTCTCGCGCATCGAGACCAACCGCCTGCAGATCGACCGCCAGCAGATCCAGTGGCGCGAGTTTCTCGACCGTCGCGCCAACGCCTTCCGCATCCAGAACCCCGCCCGGACGATCCGTTTCTCCGCCGATGTGCCGGAAACGCTGCTGCTCGTCGACCCTGACCGGATGCGGCAGGTGGTCGACAACCTCATCTCGAACGCGATCAAGTACTCCGCCGAGGGGACCGAGATCGAGCTGGTCACACAGATCGACGGGAACCATATGCTGACAGCGGTCATCGACCGCGGCATCGGCATCCCCCGCGACGAGATCCCGAAGCTGTTCGAGCGCTTCCACCGTGCGCGCAATGTCTCCAGCCGCTATTACGGCGGGCTCGGGCTCGGCCTCTACATCGCCAAAGCAATCGTTGAGGCGCATAACGGCTCGATCAGCGTGGTCAGCGAAGAGGGACAAGGGGCGACGTTCACGATCAGGCTGCCCCTGCCTTAGACTGCGCCACCCTTTCCGATACAATCCGCGCGCTTTCGACGGAGGTCCCCGATCGTGCGTTTCAGCCTGCTCCCCCGAGAAGAGACTTTCTACGCCGACTTCATCGCCATGGCCGACCAGCTCAAGGTCGGTGCCATGCTGCTCGAACAGATGTTCGCCACCGATCCGCCGATCGCCGACAAGGCCCATGAGATCAAGGAAGTCGAGCACAAGTGCGACTTCCTCACGCACGAGATCATCCAGCGGCTCAACAAGACCTTCGTGACGCCGATCGACCGTGAAGACATCCATTCGCTGGCCCGGACGCTCGACGACGTGATGGATGCCATCGACAATGCCGCCGCCCTGGTGCCGCTTTACCGTATCGACCGCGTCCGCTTCGGCGCGCGCGAGCTGGCCAAGATCATTTCGTCGTCGGCCGAGGTCGTGCGCAACGCGGTCATGGCGCTGGAGAAACACAGCGGCGTTCTCGAATGCGCCGTCGAGATCAACCGGCTCGAGAATGAAGCCGACCGGGTCCATCAGAAAGCCGTCGGGCAGCTCTTCGACGAAGAGCGCGATCCGATCGCCGTGATGAAGTGGAAGGAGATCCTCGATCTCCTCGAGGATGCCACCGACCGTTGTGAGGACGTGGCCAACCTCCTCGAAAACGTCGTCGTGAAACATAGCTGATGCCGAGCCACCTCTTTCTGATCGTCGCCGGTCTGATCGGCGTGGCGCTGGTGTTCGACTACATCAACGGGTTTCACGACGCCGCGAACTCGATCGCCACGATCGTCTCCACGCGCGTGCTGTCGCCCGGCCAGGCCGTGATCTGGGCGGCCTTCTTCAACTTCGTGGCCGCCTTCGGCTTCGGTACGGCGGTGGCCAAGACCATCGGCAAGGGGATGATCGACATCCGCGCCGTGACCTTCGGCGTCATCTTCGCCGGGCTCATGGGGGCGATCATCTGGGATCTGATCACCTGGTACTTCGGTCTGCCGACCAGCTCTTCACACGCGCTGATCGGCGGTTACGCGGGGGCGGCTTGCGCACGGGCGATGTCGTTCAGCGTGATCGAACCGAGCGGATGGTCGAAGACGCTGATCTTCATCGTGCTCTCCCCGATCATCGGCCTGGTTGCCGGCCTCGGCCTGATGACGGCGACGTTCTGGATCTTCCGGCGCGTGACGCCGCAGCGTGTCGACCGATGGTTCCGGCGGCTGCAGCTCCTTTCGGCAGCCGCGTTCAGCCTGAGCCACGGCGCAAACGACGCCCAGAAGACGATGGGCATCGTTGCCGGGGTGCTCTTCACCGCCGGCTACATCAAGGTATTCGAGATCCCGCTCTGGGTCATTCTGGCCGCGCACGCCGCCATCGGTCTCGGCACGCTGGCCGGAGGGTGGCGCATCATCCACACGATGGGCTCGAAGATCACGAAACTGCAGCCGGTCAGCGGATTCGCCGCCGAGACCGGCGCCGCGATCGCGATCTTTACGGCCACCAGCTTCGGGATCCCGGTCTCGACGACGCACGCCATCACCGGCGCGATCGTCGGCGTCGGAGCAACCAAGAGGTTATCGGCCGTCCGCTGGGGCGTCGCCGGCCGCATCGTCTGGGCCTGGCTCCTGACGATCCCCATGGCCGCCTTCATGGGCGGTCTGATGTACTGGGTGGCGGCGGCGTTCGGGGCGAAGTAAACCCGAGAAACCCGCAAGTTAGAACCCCAATAACGGCAATGTGAATGGAGCCTTGGGCAACCAACGCCGCCGGCCGTGCCGGCAAGAATTTTTTGGATATACTGGCCGTTTCCAGAGCGACCCCGAAAGAGTCCTCAACGAGGTAAAGCCAATGAAACCAGAGATTCACCCGAAATATCAGCAGGTCCAGGCGCACTGCGCCTGCGGCGAAACGTGGATGACCGGCTCGACGAAGAAAGAGCTGCGCGTCGAGATTTGCTCGAAGTGCCATCCCTATTTCACGGGCAAGCAGAAGCTGCTCGACACCGCCGGACGCATCGACCGCTTCCAGCAGCGCTACGCCAAGAAGGCCGGCCCGAAAGAAGCCGCGGCAAAATAATGTCCCTTCGGAAGGCGTGGCTCGGCGCGGCAAAGCTGATCAGCGGTACGTTCGGCGCTGTGACGAATGGCCTTACGTCAGCTATGCCCTCTGCAGGGCCGGCGGCGACTGCTGACCGCAACGTCGACATGCTCATCGGCGGTCAGGCCGTGATCGAGGGCGTCATGATGCGCTCGCTCACCGGCTACTCGGTGGCGGTGCGTCAGCCGAACGGCGACGTGGCCATCAAGAAGGACAAGCTCGTCTCGGTCACGACAAAGTACCCGTTCCTCAAGTTTCCGGTTCTTCGCGGCTCGGTCGTTCTGATCCAGTCGCTGATCCTCGGCATCCGCGCGCTGAACTATTCGGCCAGCGTGGCCACCGACACCGGGGAAGGCGAACAGGAGATGTCGAGCTGGGCCGTGGCAAGCTCGATGCTGATCGCGCTGGTCCTCGGCGTCGGCGTGTTCATCCTGGCGCCGCTCGGAATCACGAACCTCATCCGTCACTACTTCGCGCCGAAGATGGGCAACATCGCCTACAACGCCATCGACGGCGTCCTGCGCGCGATCTTCTTCTTTGTCTACATCCTCTCGATCTCGTTCATGAATGAGATCAAGCGCGTTTTTCAGTATCACGGCGCCGAGCACAAGACGGTCTACACGTTCGAAGCGAATGAGGACCTGACCGTCGAGAACGCGCGCACCAAATCGACCCTCCATCCCCGTTGCGGCACCAGCTTCCTGATGTTCGTGATGGCGATCTCCATCCTGGTCTTCTCACTCGTGCCGTCGACGGTGCCGTTCGCGGTCAAGTTCCTCGCCCGGGTGGTGCTGATCCCGCTGATCGCCGGCCTTGCGTACGAGGTCATCCGCTTCTCGGCCCGCCACCTCGGCAATCCGGTCTGCCGGATGCTGACCCGGCCGGGCATGTGGCTCCAGAAGATCACCACGAAAGAGCCTGACGACATGCAGCTCTCCGTGGCCATCACCGCGCTGAAAGAGGCGCTCATGTACGACGTGGTGGACGAGACCCAGGCAGCCGTCGCTTAGCTACGCTTCTGATATCGATCGTGGGAAGGTGCATGCCGCGCCTTCCCATTTTTGTTTCCGGCGGGACCGCACCATGTACGAAAAACTGGACGAAATCGAAAAACGCTACGAGGAACTGCAGCAGAAGATGGCCGATCCGGCGGTGGCCACCGATGTGGCCGTGTTCCGCGACACGATGAAGGCGGTGTCGGAGATCGACGACGTCGTGGCGAGGTACCGCGAGTTGAAGGACATCCGCAAGCGTCTGGCCGATGCCCGCGAGATGCTGAAGTCCGACGACGACATGCGCGAGCTTGCCGAGATGGAGATCGCCGAGCTGGAGCCGAAGGCGCCTGCGCTGGAGAAAGAGATCCAGCTCCTCCTGCAGCCGAAGGATCCGAATGACGACAAGAACGTGTTCGTCGAGATCCGCGCCGGCACGGGCGGCGACGAGGCTTCCCTGTTCGCCGCGGAGATCATGCGTATGTACATCCGCTACGCCGAGACGAAGCGTTGGAAGGTCGACATGACGGATGCGAATTACTCCTCGGTCAACGGCATCAAAGACGCCACGCTGCTCATCGAGGGAAACAAGGTCTACTCCCGGCTCAAGTTCGAGTCGGGCGTGCACCGCGTACAGCGCGTTCCGCAGACCGAGACCCAGGGCCGCATCCACACCTCGGCGATCACGGTGGCGGTGCTCCCCGAGGTCGAAGACATCGATATTCAGGTGAATGAGAAAGACCTGCGCATCGACACGTTCTGCTCGTCAGGCCCGGGCGGACAGTCGGTCAACACCACCTACTCCGCGGTGCGCATGACCCATCTCCCCACCGGCGTCGTCGTGTCGTGTCAGGACGAAAAGTCGCAGATCAAGAACCGGCAGAAGGCGCTCAAGGTGCTGAAGGCGCGCCTCTACGACATCGAGCGCCAGAAGCGTGAGGACGAGCTCTCGGTCACGCGCAAGGGCTTGATCGGCACAGGCGACCGGTCGGAGAAAATCAGGACCTACAACTTCCCCCAGGATCGCGTCACGGACCACCGCATCGGCCTGACCGTCCACAACCTTCCCGACGTCATGAACGGCAATCTCGACGTCCTCCTCGAGCCGCTCCTCGGCCATTTCCAGGCGGAGAGGCTGCGGGAGGCGGTCGAGGCGCGGTAAACTCTCACTATGTCGCGAACATTCGAAGAAGTGCGTGACGAGGCCATGGCACTGAGCCCTGAGGAGCGGGGGCACCTTGCAGAACAATTGCTCGACAGCGTGCAATCGGACGATGATGCTGAGTGGGACCAGGCGTACGCGTCCGAGATCCAGCGTCGCGTTGCGGAAATCGAAGCCGGTACGGCAAAGCTGATTCCCGCTGACGAGGCGATCGCCTCTGCGAGACGTGCGGTGGACGATGTCCGGCGAACTGCACGACGAGGCTAGAGCGGAGCTCATCGAGGCCGCTGCTTACCTGGAGCGACAACGATCCGGCTACGGCGATCGTTTTATTGCGGCCTTTGACTCCGCTCGTGAATTCGTCGTCAACCATCCACGCTCGGGACGTCCCTCGCTCTTCGACGTCCGCACGTGGCCTGTCGAAGGCTTCGCCTATCAACTCGTCTATGTCCTGAAAGGCGACCAGGTTTTCATCGTTGCCGTCGCCCACCATCGCCGCCGTCCTGGGTATTGGCGATCCCGCTTGCGCTAAGTTTCACTCAGGAGATGTCGAGCTGGGCCATGGCAAGCTGCATGACCCACACCGGCACGGGCATGGTCGTATCGCACGAACCGCAATTCTCGACGTTCTCGAGCCGCTCATCGGCCATTTCCAGGCGGAGAGACTGTGTGAGACGGTGAGGCGCTGTAAACAAGCCGAGGTAGAATTCAGGTATGACAGTCACGTTTGAAAGCATCGAAGCTGCAGCTTTGGAACTGCCTGAGGGTGATCAGATTCACCTTGCGCACGTGCTCGCGCAGAGCGTGGCGCACGGTACGCCCGAAATGGAAGAGGCATTGCTTGACGAAGTCGAGCGGCGCATCGAGCTTCAGGACGCGGGAAGGATCAGCGACATCGACGCGGACGAGCTCTACCGCGAGTTGCGTCGCCGCTAGATTGTGAATCGGGTCCGTTACAGAACGAACGAGGTGGGCTGTGTCTCGTCATCAGGGTGTCTCCGACGATCGATCGCATCGACGTTCCGCGATGTGGGCGTTCATCTTCGTTCTGATCGTCGTCGGACTGATTGTTGGGACCGTGCTCTATCGCTTCGGCATCGTCTTCTACGGAAAGCCGTTTGGCACCGACGCGATCGACGCCGCGGTGAGGTGGTTCGACCCCTCATTTTTTGTCTACAACCTGCTGCTCTGTGCGCTCGCTGTCCTCATCGTCCCGTTTCTGACCTTTCACTACATCGGCTCGATGCGGCGCGAGAAGGTGCGCCGACTCAAGCGGGAGCTATGCGATTGCCGGGAGGACGGCACCAAGCTCGAAACGCCGCTCTGGGGCGGGGATGAGACCGAGTGCGAGCGAAACATCCGCCAACTGATCGGGCCTCAGTTTCGTCTGCGCAACTACCTTCCGAGCGTCGTGGGGATGTCGGTGACAGTGGCCTTTGGAATCGTGATCATCCTCCTGGCCAAGCCGGTCTTTATCCCGAACCCGGTCGATCATCTGCACGGCGGCGTCAACTATGCCCTCGGTGCGAACATGCTGCTCCTCGGACCGAATGTGGCTTTCTACACGACCCCGGATCCGGCAATGTTCCGACAGATCCTGCTGTCGCTCTGTGCGTTTCAATTCGGCTTTCTCGGCGCGTTCGTCTATGCGATCAGCAGTCTGGTGTGGAGCTATTTCAGTGTCGATCTCACGCCGCATACGCTCGTGGCCGGAACGGTGCGCATGGTGACGGCGAGCGTGCTGGCGATCGTGCTCGGTTACTTCATCCCCGCCTTGCCGTTCTTCAACGGAAGCGAGAGTAAGTTGGTTCAGTTCATGCCCGTTGTGGCCTTTTTTCTCGGGTACTTCCCCGACCGCGGCCTGGTGCTGCTGCAGCGCGCCGGCCGCATGTTCTTGCAGGACAAGACCGACTACGCCTCGATGCCGATGCACAACCTTCCGGGCATCGGCATCAGCGAAGAGGGCCGTCTCGGCTACGAGGGTTTTTCGAATCTCGAACAGCTCGAGCACAGCGATCCGCTCGATCTCGCCATTCGCACCGGTTACTCGTATACGCAGCTCCAACAGTGGAAGGAGCAGGCCTGGCTGGCCAGCAGGCTTCGCGAACAGTACCCCAAGTGGATCGAGTGCACCGGCATTCTTGGCCGCGAGGAGCTGATGATCTATTTCCGTCGCGAGGCGACGCGCGTCGACGAAGCCATTAGTGAATTGAGCCAGGAGTCCGGCCTGCCAAGAGTGAAGTTGCGCGCTCTCTACCTATTGCTGTGCGGCAAAGATGCTGGAGGCACCTCTGGTGTAAGCGACTGCGCGAATCCTGAGTTGCCGACGATCCTGCCGCTCAAAGATAATTCACAGCAGCCCGCCAGTACGATCGTTCCGTCCGTGGCCGAGCACGTCTAGGACGCGTGGGGCGCGAGCCACGCGAACCGCGCGCAGAGTGGAGCGAACCAATGCGGGTAAGCGGCGCCGATGCCGATGTGGCCGCCGTGTGGCGTCTCTACGACGTGCGCGAGCGGTTGCGACTGCGCGGCGCGCGCGAGCGACTGGAGCGCGGTTGGCGGGAAGACCGTATCGTCGCTGGCGCCGATGATCAGCAGCGGTGCGGCGATGGGGTCGAGCTGCGTCGACGGCTCCACGGTCTCGATAAGCGTGCGCCCATCGGGTCGAAGCTGCCTGGTCTCATCGTCAAGCCAGGCGACGAATTGGCTGAAGAGCCGCCGCTTCTCCGGCTGCAGTCCGGCCGACTTCATACGGATCGTCAGAGCCTCGTGGAAGAAGTGGCGGATGAAGGCCAGGAGCGGGTAGTGGAGGAAGTCGGGGGCTTCATCGAGATGCGGGATCACCTCCGCCAGTGCGGCGGGCGGTGACACGGCAATGCCACCGGAGAAGAGGCGGTGCCGATCGCGCGACATCGTGTTGATGACGTACAGCGCGCCGAGGCTGAAACCGAACAGGACGATCGGACTGGCAGGAAAACGGCCGTGCAGCGCGTGCGCCCACGCAAGCGCGTCGCCGGCCTCGAGGATTCCGAAGGTTGGCCGGAAAGCATCGGAGAAAAGCTCACCGTGCCAGCGGAGATCGGCCATCACCACGCCGAGTCCGCTGCTGGCGAGCGACGACGCCGTCACGTGCATGTAGCGGCTTTGCTTGCTGTCGTACATCCCATGAAGCATCAGCACGACCGGCGCGCCGGCACGCGACGGCGGCCGGTCGTAGCCGCGCAGTGGCGCGGAATTGTCGCAATCGATGTCGAACGTCTTGAAACCGTCCGGCACGGCGCCGCGGCCGGCGGTATCACCGTACTGGTCGAGTAGCTTGCGCCTGTTATCGCGGCGGACGACCGCCATCGTCGCTTTGAAGCCTGACATTTTGCCAGGCGGTGGATCGGTGGCAGCGAGCAGGCGCCAAAGGTCTTCAGGGTTCGTGATGCCTTGTGCGAGAGGTGGCGCGGCAGTCGGTACCGATGGCAGCGCGCCGATGCCTAGAAGTGCCAGGGATGCTTCCGAGGCGACCGCCCGCAGCGCAATGATCAGTTGGGGGGCGTTCACTCGTCTATGATCTCACGCCATGAAATCCCGCATCGATCAGGTCATCAAACGCATTCAGGCCGAATATCTCGACACGCTTCTTCCGACACGCGATCCGCTGCTGGCGGGGATGGAGGCGTTTGCCGCGGAGCATGGACATCCGATTGCGGACCCCGAGGTGGGACAGCTCATGCGGATTCTGGTGAAGGCGAAGCAGCCGAAGCACCTGATCGAAGTCGGCACCAACATCGGCTACTCCGTCATCACCCTCGGGCGCGAGTGTCCGGCGGACGCGGTGCTCGAGACGATCGAGCTCGACCGCGACATCCTGGCCACGGCCAAACGCTTCGTCGGGGAAGCGCATCTCGCGTGTGAGGTGAAGTTCCATCAGGGAGCGGCTCTCGAGGTTCTTCCGACGCTGGCCGGACCGTTCGACTTCGTCTTCATCGACTGCGTGAAGACCGAGTACGAGCAGTACCTCGATCAGCTCCTGCCGAAGCTGGCGCGGGGGGCGATGATCGTCTGCGACAACCTTCTGTGGGGCGGAAAGGTCGCGGAAGACGTCCACGATCCATCGACCGATGCGCTGCGTGCGTTCAATAAACGCATCGCCGCTGACTCCCGGCTGACCACGATCGTGCTCGCCGCGGGCGACGGGGTTGGAATCTCGATCGTCAACTAAAAAGGCCGCCTGGGGGGCGGCCTTTCGGTTGATTCGACTTGAGAAGGCTTATTTTGCCGCGGACTTGGCAGGCGTGCCGGCCTTGATCGTCGCCTTCATCGGCACGGTCACGACGGGACTCATTTTGTCGTTCGTATAGATCTTCACCGTGCCATCGACGTCGCCGGGCTTGGCATCTTTGGCGATCTGCAGCGTCACTTCGTACTCGCCTTTGTTGGCGGTCGGCTTCACGCTCGATACGACTGTCGGGATGCTCGACTCCACCCTGGAGACGACGAACGACTCGGGAGCGCGAAGGTTGTTCGAATGCAGGATCACCGTGCGGGTCGCTGCAACATCGACAGGCGAGACCTCGCCGAAGTTCAGCACCGTCGGCTCGACGCGGAAGGGCGGACGGACCACGCCGGAAATGCTGACGAAGTAATCCGGCTGGTGCTTCGAGGTGGTGATGATGTGGACCTTGTCGGAGAGCGGGCCGAGCTTGGCCTCGGGGCCGCCGACGGTGATATTGACCTTGTACTGGTCCTGGCCTGGGCGACCCACGTTTGGCGCCTTGTCGGCATCCGTGGCGATCTTCTCGTAGGTCGCATTCACCCATTTGACCGGCTCGTTCGTGGTCGGATCGATGGGCAACTCCACCTTCGTGACCGCGAACGGCTCTTCCTCTTCGGAGTAGAGGATGACGTTCTGTGATTCGGCCTCGCCCTGGAGGAGGTTGAAGCGGACAAATCCGGCCGGGAACGCTTCCACGTACGGTTTCACGATCGCGTGGATCGTAAGCTGTGAGGTAGGCGTGGTCAGATCATTCGTCTCCAGCGTGACGGTCTTCGCGATCGGGCCGACGAAGGCGGTCGTGTCGACGTGTGCCGTGACCTTTCCGCTCTCGCCAGGCTTGATGACCTTGTCGAAGTCGGCGACCGTGCAGCCGCAGCCGGGCTTGGCGGAGATGATCTGCAGGTCGGCATCGCCGGTGTTCTTGATCACGAACGCCCAGTCGAGCTTTTCGCCCTTGGAGATCGTGCCGTAGTCCTTGATCGGTTCGACGATGGTGAGGCGGGGTGCCGCGTCTTTTGCCGCGGGCTCAGCCTTCTTCTCCGCGGGAGCCTCGCTCTTTTTCGCTTTGGCCGGCTGATCGGCGGCAAAGGAAATGGCGGCGGTCAACGCGACGAGGACCGCGATCATGACGACTAGAATTCGCTTCGACGACATGGAAAGAATCCTCCTGTGTTGGACGACGTGAAAAGTTTCTTGTGAACCGCCGGATTCGAACATCCCCCCGCGGATGACGATTCCCTCCGCCCGGGCCTGTCCATTCTACAATCTGGCGCCGCGGAGCACGTTTCTTGCTCAGTTCGCGCCTCTTATGGCTCACGTCAAAGAACTAACACCAGTCAAAAAGGTCTACCTCATCGGCATCGGCGGGACGGCGATGGCTTCGCTTGCCGGCATGCTGCAGGAACGCGGGTACGAAGTAGCGGGCTCGGATGAGCACGTCTACCCTCCGATGTCGACCTACCTCGAACGCCTCGGCATAGCAGTGCTCGAAGGGTATACGAAAGAGCACCTGGTGACGTTCCATCCCGACCTGGTAGTGATCGGCAACGCTGCCGCGTCCACCAATGCCGAGGCCGCTGGCACGATCGAGCTCGACTTGCCGTACACATCCATGCCCGAGGCCATCCATCAGCTCTTCATCAAAGAGAAACACTCCATCGTCGTGACCGGTACGCACGGCAAGACGACCACCACGTCGCTGATGGCCTGGCTGCTCGAATCCGCGGGCCGCGATCCGAGCATGGTCGTCGGCGGGATCCCCCTGAATTTCAATCAGAACTTCAAGCTCGGAAGCGGTCCTGAGTTTGTCATCGAGGGGGACGAATACAACACCGCCTTCTTCGACAAGGGCCCGAAGTTTCTGCACTACGGGGCGAACACGCTGCTGGTCAACAACATCGAGTTCGACCACGCGGACATCTACGCCAATCTCGACGCGATCATCGATGCCTTTCGTAAGGGTGTGCGGCAGGTTGCGGCGGGTGACGTGATCGTGGCAAACGGCGATGATTCCAACGTGATGTCTCTTCGTCCGGAGGCGCGGGCGCGATGGCTCACGTTCGGGACCTCACGCGGCTGTGACATCACCGCCTCGGAAATCGAGTTCACTCCCGAAGGAGGCGCGTTCACCGCGTGGTGGGAGGGGAGCGAATGGTTCCGCTTCCGTACGACGCTTTCCGGGCAGCACAACGTCGTCAACGCTCTCGCGGACATTGCTATCGCCCGCCTGCGCGGTCTCTCCGCCGGGGAGATTCAACGCGGGCTGGAGACCTTCCAGGGGATCAAGCGGCGCATGGAGGTGCGGGGCATCGAGCGCGGCGTCACTGTCATTGACGATTTTGCCCATCACCCCACCGCCATCGAGACCACGCTGGCCGGCGCGAAGCGGCGCTACCCGGGACGACGGATCTGGGCGCTTTTCGAGCCGCGCTCGATCACGTCGAGCCGCAAGGAGTTCGAAGCCGGATATATCGAAGCCTTCCACCAGGCGGACCGGGTCATCATCGGACCGATCTTTCACAAAGGCCGCTACGAGACGCGCTACGGTCTCGACAAGATGATGTCGGTGACGGAGATCGTCGACCGGCTCAACGGCGATGGTATCCCGGCGGCACAGATCGACGACTTCGACGCCATCGCCGACGTCATCGCGCGCGATGCCCGGCCGGACGACGTCATCATGGTCATGTCATCCGGCGCGTTCGGAGGAGTGCACGAGAAGATCCTGGAGCGGCTGCTGGCTCACGGATCGGGAGCGCGTTCATGACCGATCAATCCGCTCCAACCGCTGAGCGGCTGGCGGCGTGCCATTGGCCTGAACTGCCCAAGCGTTATGACACCGCCTTGCGTGAAGCCGTGGCGTTCGTGTTCGATCGCTTCGATCCGGTCGGCGTTGTGGCTACTGGGACGATTGTTCGCGGTACGCCGCATCCGGCGAGTGATCTCGACCTGTGTGTGATCCATCTCGCGCCATTCCGTCAGCGCGTTCAAAGGTATTTCAGCGCCGTGCCAGCGGAGATCTTCGTCAACCCGCCCGACACCATTCGCACCTATTTTCAGCAGGAACACGAGAGCGCCCAGTCGATCTTTGCGCACATGCTCGCCACAGGCACGATCGTGTGGGCGAGCGATTCCGTGACGGAAGCACTGTGCCGGGAGGCGAAGGCCTGGCTTGACCGATCAGACGTTATTGCCGAGACCTGGTTGACTCGTAGTCGCTATGCCGCTGCTACCCTGATAGAAGATGCTTTCGACGTGATCGAGAACGACCCAGTGGCTGCACGAATGTTGCTTTCGCGTGCGGTCACCGCCATGATCGAGCTCGAGTGTCGAAAACGGACTGGCCGTATCCCACGCGGAAAGGATCTGATCAGCGCCCTTGCCGCCGCCGACGAAGACCTGGGTCGCCTCGCCAGTGCGTTTTTCTCAGAAGGCTCGCTCAACGAGCAAAGCCAGGCGGCTGAATCCATGGCTGACCGTATTCTGATGACACGCGGGTTCTTCGAGTGGGACTCGGGTCCGGAAGGCGTCTGAGTCATGATGCCTGTTTAGCGCCGAGCCACCATAGTCCCACCCACACCTTCACGTCGATGAGGATCCCTTCGGCGCTCTTTCGATTCAGCCATTCGTCGATGTCGCCGCGCGGGACGCGGTGGACGGTAATGTCTTCGCCGGCCACGCCACCTCCTGCTCCGCGCTGCTGCAGTCCCGTGGCCCGATAGAACGTTACCGTCTCCGAGGTGATGCCGGGTGACGTCGGGCCGGCCGTGAGGCGCTCGACGCTTGTGCAGAGGTACCCGGTCTCCTCTTCCAGCTCGCGCTTCGCCGTTTCGCCGGGATCCTCGTTGCCGTCTTCGTCTCCGACAAGTCCGGCGGGGAAATCGATGACGCGCGCGTTGACCGGGCGGCGAGGCTGTTCGACGAGGATGATGCGGTCATCGTCCGTCACAGCCAGGATCACCACCGCCGACTTGCCTTTTTTCCGCTCGACGAACTCCCAGCCTTCGTGCTCCAGGACCACTACGTGCTTCCCCTCGAAGATCTGCCGCATCGTCAGAAGAGACTACCTTGCCGGGTCGGCCGGCGGAAAGCCTCCGTCGACATCTCGTACCGTTTCTCGTTCAGGTGCAGCCTGCGGCAGCTGACCTGGAACAGCGACTTGATCTGGTCGGCGAAGATCCCCTTGCCGCGCTGGCGGACGCCCCATTGCGGGTCGTAGAGCTTTCCCTCGCGCAGCTCGCGGACGCGGTGCATCACCTTCTCCTTGCGGTCGGGGTAGTGCTCGTCGAGCCAGCGCTCGAACAGCGGCGCCACCGCCCACGGGAGGCGTAGGACGACGAAGCCGGCCGATGTTCCGCCGGCGTTTGCGACCGCGGAGAGGATCGCCGGCATCTCGTGATCGGTGATGGCCGGGATGACCGGTGCCACGATCGCACCGACCGGGATACCGGCCTTAGCCAGCGTCTCGATCGCGGCAAGGCGCAGTTCCGGCCGGGAGGCGCGCGGCTCCATCAGATTCGCCAGGTGCGGATCGAGCGTGGTCACCGAGATGTGCACCGATACGGCGTTGTGCGCCGCCAGCTCCTGCAGGATGTCGACGTCGCGGGTGACGAGGTGGTTCTTGGTGATAATGCCGACCGGATTGCGAAACTCCGCCAGCACGGCCAGACAGCGGCGCGTGATCTCCAGCTTTCGCTCGATCGGTTGATAGGGATCGGTTACTCCGCTGATGGCGATCGTGCGCGGCGTGTACTTCTTCGACATCAGCTCCTCGCGCAGGAGCTCCGGAGCGTCTTCCTTGACCAGGATCTTCGTCTCGAACTCGAGCCCTGCCGAAAATCCGAGGAACTCGTGCGTCGGCCTGGCGAAACAGTAAATGCAGCCGTGCTCGCAGCCGCGATAAGGATTGATGCTCGTGTCGAAGCCGACGTCCGGACTGTCGTTGTGGGCCAGGATCGTGCGCGTCGGGTCGCGGAGGAAGAGAGTGCGCGGCAGCGGTGCTGGCTCGTCGTCGTTCTGCGCGGCATCATCGTCGTGGACGTATTCGAGGCGCTCAAAGCGGTTCTGCGGGTTCCAGCTCGCGCCGCGGCCTTTGATAGGAGAATTGATCGGTTCCGGGTTCGACATCGATCCGAGCCTACCGCGGGCGTCAAGAAATTCTACGTAGGGTAGAAAAACGTTCGATTCAGCGGTTGATCCCGTCGATTTCGCGCATCTTCCGCAACCGCGGCGCCCACGCCATCGTCAACGCGACGACGACGAGGGTCATGATGCCGCCGAAGATCACGGAGGGTACCGTGCCGAGGATGCGCGCGGCCACGCCTGACTCAAACGCGCCGATCTCATTCGATGAGCCGATGAAGATCTGATTCACCGACGACACGCGCCCGAGCATGTGTTGCGGCGTCAGCGTCTGCATCAACGTTCCCCGTATGACGACGCTGACGTTGTCAGCCATGCCGCTGATCGTCAGCAAAGCCAGCGAGAGCCAGAAATTGCGCGAGATGGCGAAGGCGATGGCTGCCAGACCGAAGATGGCCACCGAGGCAAAGAGCGCCGCGCCCGAGCGGCGCATCGGCGGGCGGTGGGCGACGATGATGCCGGTGATGAGCGAGCCCGCTGCCGGAGCGGCCCGGAGAACACCAAGTCCCTGTGGTCCCGCGCCGAGGAGGTGGGCAAAGATCGGCAGAAGCGCCACGGCACCGCCGAAGAGAACGGAAAAAAGATCGAGTGTCATCGCCGCGAGAAGGATGCGCTGACCGAGGAGGAACCTGATGCCGATGCGCAGGCTTTCGCCGATCGGCATCTCACGGCCTTCCTGAGGCCTGGCGTCGTGCCGGACCAGCCAGAGCGAGGCCAGTGCCAGCGCCATCATGATCGTGACGACTACATACGCTGCCGCTGCACCGGAAAAACCGTAGATCATACCGCCGACGGCCGGGCCAAGAACCGCGGCAAATTGCCACGTCGAACTGCGCCATGCCACCGCGTTGGCAAAGAGGTCGCGCGTCACGACCTCGGCCGAAAGCGCCGAGAACGCGGGCCGGATGAAGCTGCGGGCGATGCCGCTGAGAAAGATGACGAGATAGATCGGCCAGACATGCCCGCTTCCGATCATTCCGCTCGTCGTGAAGAGCAGAAGTGCAATTGCCGACAGCAGCATTGCAAACGTGCCTGCCATGACGATCGGCCGTCGCGGCAAGCGGTCCGCGACGTGGCCGGCGTACAGTGCCACAGCAATGAGCGGTAGTGCCTCAGCCAAACCGATCATCCCGAGGGCCAGCGGGTCATGTGTAGCCTGGAAGACCTGCCATCCGACCACGACGATCTGCGCCTCGCGCGCGACGGTCGACGTCGCGTAGCCGAGGATCAGCCAGAGAAAGTTTCTGACGCGCAGCGCGGCATAGGGATCGTGCGTGGCCAAGCGGGCGCGGAGCGTACCATCGTCAAATGAGGTTGACGAAGTCACAAACCGCGTACGTTCTACTCATCGTCTGCGCGTCCGCGCGCCTGCTGCTGCAGATGGCGGCAATGCCGCCGTATGCCGGACTCGACGAGGTCTACCACGTGGCACGGCTGGCGTTCGTGCGCGCGGAACACCGCAATCCGACGACGACGGAGCCTTCAGTGCCGCTGTATCTCATTGTGACGATCGACAGGAGCACCCACTTCGGCTGGACGAAAGACATTCCAACGCTTCCCCTGCCCGCGGCAATGCTTCCGTACCTTCCCTCGATGGCAGAGGCCGCCGGGCGTTGGCCCGAGATTGTCGCAAGACTAGGCGGCCATATTGTCATCGATCGCCCACTCACGTCCGCTGACCTGAGACCCTATTTCGTCAAGAACTACGAGGCGCAGCAGACGAGCCTCTACTACTGGCTCGCCGCGCCACTGGTGCCGGTTCGCAGCGCCCTCTTCGAACTGCGGGCGTGGCGTGCGCTGTCGCTCCTGTTCGCGTTGGTTACGGTGCTCGCCACCGCGGAGATCGGCCGGCGCTGGCTCGGACCGATCGGTCTCCTCGGCGGAGCCATCCTCGTTTCGCTGCCGACCTGGGAAACGCTGGTCCTCCGCGCCGGCAACGACGCCTTCGCCTGCATGCTCGTCGCTGTGGCTGTGGCCATCAGCGTGTCCGCTCCTCGGCGGCCGCTCGCGATCGCCGTCGAGGTGGTGATGTGGGGGCTGGCGATCAACGCGAAGATGTACACGTGGCCGCTGCTGATCATCCTTCCGGTTCTGTGGTGGCGTCAGCGAGCGACGAAGAAGCGTGTCATCGCCGTGGTGGTTGTTTCGCTGATCGCGGTGCTGCTCACGTTCGCGGAGCTCTCCTCGCGCACACGCAACCCGCTGGGTGTGGTGGCCTTCGACCGGCCTGGCGGCGTGGTTTACGAGGCGAAGGTCAGTATCAGCGAGATCGTGCGCGTCACGATCGCCAGCGCGGCGTGGACGTCGGGGCAGTTCAACGATGCATTGCGGCCGGCGGCGATTGCGGCCTATCTCGGGCCGATCGCTCTCATCCTGCTGTTGGCGGTTCGGCGGCGGCGAGGCGCCGGGCAAGCTGGCGAGACGCCGGCGTACCTGGCTCTCGGCGCGTTCGCGCTCGCCCAGACCTACAACGTCATCGCCTGTGTCCTGGCGAATCGCGGCGGGAATCCGATTCCGATAGGAGGAAAAGAGGGGTGGTACTGGTACGTCCTTGTGCCGGTGGTCATCCCGGCGCTGCTGATGCCGGTGTTGGCGCGCTGGCGGGCCGCGGCATGGTGGCTTGTGGCCTGGGACGTCGTCATCACCGAGGTCGCGCTCTTTCACGACTTCGCCGGGACGTCGTCTCCGATGCACGGATCATTGCTCTTTCGCTGGGGTCCGCTGCAGGCTCCGTTCACTGCGCATCTTGCCGGCATCGGTGTCGGGCCGCTGGCCGGGTGGACGACGGCCATCCGGATCGTCCATCTGGCCGCCTTCTTCAGCTTAGAATCGCTTTTGCAACGAATGAGGCTGAATGACCGAAACATTGACATTGCCAACGCACGCTGAGACACGCCGCGGCGCGCGCATCCCGGTGGCGGTTCTCGGCGCAACGGGCTCCGTCGGGCAGCGCTTTGTCCAGCTCCTCGAAGCGCACCCCTGGTTCCGTCTCGCGGAAGTCGTCGCCTCCGAGCGCAGCGCGGGACGATCGTACGGCGACGCCGCGGACTGGCGGCTCGATACGCTCCTTCCCGCGAGCGCTGCATCACTCGAAGTCAAGCCGCTCGGCGCCAAGCTCGAATCGCGGCTCGTCTTCTCCGGTCTCGACTCCTCCGTGGCCGGCGAGGCGGAGGACGACTACGCCAACCGCGGCGCCGTCGTCGTCACCAACGCCCGCAACCACCGGATGGACGCGGACGTGCCTCTGCTCATCCCCGAGATCAATGCCGAGCACCTGGGCGCGATCGATCGCCAGAAGAAGCGCCGCGGCAGCAATGGCTACATCGTCACGAATCCGAACTGCTCCACGATCGGGCTGGCCATGGCCATCGCACCGATCGAACGCCGCTTCGGCATCGATCAGCTCCACGTGACCACCATGCAGGCCATCTCCGGTGCCGGCTACGCGGGAGTCTCGTCGTACGCCATTCTCGACAACGTCATCCCGTTCATCGGAGGCGGCGAAGAGGAGAAGATCGAGACCGAGCCCCGCAAGATCCTCGGCCGCTGGGAGAGCGAACGTTTTATCGATGCTCCGTTCCGGATCTCCGCGCAGGTCAACCGCGTGCCGACGATCGACGGCCATCTGATGACGATTTCGCTCAAACTGCGCGACGGCGGCGCGGACCTCGACGCCATTCGCGATGCCATCGGCTCGTTCACCGGCGAACCGCAGCGTCTCGGCCTCCCCTCGGCGCCGAAACAACCCGTTCATTACGCGGACGAACAGGACCGCCCCCAGCCGCGACTCGACCGCGACCGCGAAGCCGGCATGGCCGTCACCGTCGGCCGCCTCCGCCCCTGCCCCCTGCTCGACATCCGCATGGTCGCCCTCGTGCACAACACCATCCGCGGCGCGGCCGGCGCGGCGCTGTTGAACGCAGAGCTGCTCGAGGCGAGGGGGATGCTGTGAACAGTGGATTCGTAGATCAGTGGATTCGTAGATCAGGAAGGCAGAGTGTTGCCAAACCCACTAATCCACTGATCACTGATCCACGAATCCACTGGAGGGGCGGGCTGTGATCGTCATCAAATTCGGCGGCACGTCGGTCGGCGACGCCGAACGCGTGGCCAACGCCATCGACATCGTCGCCGAGCGCCGGAACCTCAATCCGATCGTCGTCGTCTCCGCGCTCTCCGGAGTGACCAACGATCTCGTCGCGGCCGCCGACGCAGCTTGCGCCGGTGATGGACAGCGGGTCAAAGACATCGTCGATCGCGTTCGCCAACGGCATGAAGACGTGGCCATGCGTCTGGTGCAGCAGAAGTTCGATTTCTTCGACACGTTCGTCAAACGGCTCAGCAAACAGATCGAGGAGATCCACACCATCCTGCAAGGCGTCACGCTTCTGCGCGAGGTCACGAAGCGTGGACACGACAAGATCGTCTCCATCGGCGAGAAGCTTTCCTCCGTCCTCTTCGCCTATTCGATGATGATGCGGGAGCTGCCCAGCGAACACGTCGAATCCGAGGAGGTGATCTGGACGAATGATCACTTCGGAGGGGCCACTCCGCGGATGGACCTCACCTCCGAGGCCGCGCGGAAGACGCTGTTGCCGATCGTGAAGCGGAACCACATCCCGGTCATGGGGGGATTCATCGGAAGGACTGCCGGCGGCGCCACGACCACACTCGGCCGCAATGGCTCCGACTACAGCGCCGCCATCGTCGCCGCCGCCGTCGGCGCGGACGAGGTGCAGATCTGGACGGACGTCGACGGTCTGCTCACCTGCGACCCGCGTTTCGTGCCCTCCGCGCGCGTGATCGACCATCTCTCGCACGAGGAAGCGGCGGAGCTGGCCTCGTTCGGGGCGAAGCTGCACCCGCGCACGCTGGAGCCTGCCATCGAAGCCGGCATTCCGGTGCGCATCCTGAACACGCAGAATCCCGCCTCGCCCGGCACGTTGATCACGCGCGAGGGGACGGCCCGCGCCACCGGCCCGCGCTCCGTGGCGCGCAAGCGCAACGTCACGGTCGTGCACATGACGTCGAACAAGATGCTCGGAGCGCACGGGTTCCTGGCGCGGCTCTTTCACGAGTTCGAAGATCTGAAGATCTCGGTCGACCTGATCGCTACATCCGAGGTGTCGGTTTCCGTGACGGTCGACGAGCGGCACAACATGGAGCAGCTTCAGGAACGGCTTCGCGGCGTCGCCGACGTAGAAGTCATCGACGGCCAGTGCATCATCGCCATCGTCGGACGGAACCTGCTGGCGGATGCGATTGTCGGCGCACGCGTTTTCGAAGCTCTGCGCGGCGTGCCGATGCAGATGTTGTCGCTCGGCCGGTCGGGGCTGAATCTCAGCATCGTCGTCAACGACGCCGACTCCGACAACGCCATCCAGCGAATCCACCACGCGCTCTTCGAGCAGGCGGTCGCGGTATGAAGATTGCCATCCACGGCTACGGCAAGATGGGACGGACGATCGAGAAGGTTGCCGTCGAATCAGGCCATGAGGTGGTCTGCATTCTGGACGTTGATCGCGAAGAACCGATCGGCGGCGCTGAGGTGATGATCGACTTCTCGCACGCCGGCGCACTCGACGACACCCTGACCCTTGCCTGTGACAACAAGCTCGGGCTGGTCATCGGTACGACGGGCTGGAACGATCGGCTGACTGAGGTGAAACAGCGCATCGAGAGCGCGGGAATTGCCTGTGTCTACGCGTCGAACTTCTCGCCGGGAGCCAACGTCGTTTTCGGCCTCGCGCAGCGGGCGGGTGAGCTCGTCTCGCGATTTCCGCAGTATGAGACGGGAATGGAAGAGCGCCATCACTCGCAGAAGAAAGACGCGCCGAGCGGCACGGCACTGCGCATCGCGGCCGCGGTGAAGTCCGGGAGCGGCGACAAACTCGATCCCGCCATTGTCTCCTCCCGCGCCGGTGCCGAGTTCGGTCTGCACACGCTCTTCTTCGACTCGCCCGACGACCTGATCGAGATCTCGCATCGCGCCCGCGGCCGCGAAGGCTTCGCCCGCGGAGCGGTCATGGCAGCGGCGTTGCTGCGTGGCCGGAAAGGACTCTTCCGTTTTGACGAACTGGTGATGTCATGACTCTCTTTCGCGGCCTCGGCACAGCCCTCATCACGCCATTTACCGAAAGCGGCGCGCTCGATGAACCCGCCCTCGAGCGCTTCGTCGATTTTCAGATCGACGGCGGCGTCGATTTCCTCGTCCCGTGCGGCACTACCGGTGAGAACCCGGCGCTGAGCGCTGCCGAACATCGCCGCGTCGTCGAACTGGTCGTGCGCCGTTCGAACGGACGCGTGCCGGTGCTCGCCGGCGCCGGAAGCAACAACACGCCGCGGGCGATCGAGCTGGCCGAACAGGCCATCGACATCGGCGCCGACGGCGTTCTCACCATCACGCCGTACTACAACAAGCCGACGCCCGACGGGCTTCGCCGCCACTTCGGCATGCAGGCCGAGGCCATCAACAGGAAAAGGCCCGGCTTTCCGATGATCATGTACAACGTCCCGGGCCGCACCGGACTGAACATGACCCCGGAAACGACCCTGCGCATGGCCGCCGAGGTCCCGAATATCATCGGAGTCAAGGAAGCGTCGGCGAATCTCGAACAGATCATGTCGGTCATCCGTGGACGCCGCGACGGCTTCCTCGTTCTAAGCGGCGATGATGCGTGGACCCTTGCTCTCATCGCTGCCGGCGCCGACGGGCTGGTTTCCGTCTCATCGAACGAAATCCCCCGGCTGATGAGCGATCTCGTCTCCGCGGCGCTGCGCGGCGACTTTACTGCCGCGCGCGCCGTCCACTATCGGGTTCTCCCACTCCTCACTGGCAACTTCATCGAGTCGAATCCCGGGCCGGCAAAGTTCGCTTGCAAGCTCCTCGGCATCATCGACAACGACACGGTCCGCCCGCCGCTGGCGCCGATCACAGAGGGGACTCAGAAAAAGCTCCAGGCGATCCTGCACGACTGCGGACTGCTCGAAACGGTGAGCGCCTGATGGCCACAACGATCCAGGAGCGTCTCGCGGCGATCGGTCCGGCTACCGACCGGATGGAAGTCGTCAAAACGGTCGGACTCTTTCTGGCCGAGCTGGAGAAAGGAGCGATCCGCTCCGCGGTGCGCGATGAGGATGGTGTGTGGCGTGCGCAGACCTGGGTGAAGGAGGGAATCCTCCTCGCCTTTCGCGCCGGCGTCTCCGCCGAATTCGCGTCGGGGGCCCTCTCGTTCATCGACAAAGACACGATGCCGACGCGGCGGTTCCGAGCTCAGGACGGCATCCGCATCGTGCCCGGGGGCTCATCGATCCGGCGCGGGACCTACATCGCCAAGGGGGTCGTCATGATGCCGCCGGCATACGTCAACGTCGGCGCCTATGTCGACGAAGACACGATGATTGATTCCCACGCGCTCGTCGGCTCCTGCGCACAGATCGGCAAACGCGTCCATCTCTCCGCGGCCGCGCAGATCGGCGGCGTGCTGGAGCCGGTCGGGAGTCTGCCGGTGATCGTCGAAGACGATGTCGTCGTCGGCGGCAACTGCGGCATCTACGAGGGGACGATCGTCCGCTCCCGCGCTGTCATCGGTGCCGGCGTCGTGCTGACCGGATCGACGCCCGTCTACGACATCGTCCGCGGCCAGATCTACCGCAAGACGAATGACCGGCCGCTGGAGATCCCCTACGGCGCCCTGGTCATTCCCGGCTCACGGCCCATGAGAGGCGACTTCGCCGAGCAGTACGCCCTGCAGATCTACACGCCGGTCATCGTGAAGTATCGCGACGAGAAAACCGATTCGGCGACGGCGCTGGAGGATGCGTTGCGGTAGGTTGCAGGGTTGCTTTGGTTGCAGAGTTGCTTGGTGGAGACTCTGAAGCCAGCAACTCAAGCAACCCAGCAACCCAGCAACCATGCAACCCCGGCCCGCCCATCGCCTCGCCAACATCGAGCTCTCGTTGATCCGCCAGATCAACGCGCTGGCCACTCCTCTCTGCGTGAACCTTGGCATCGGCGAACCAAACGTCGAGCCTGACGAGACCTTGCGCGAATTCGCAGTCCGTGCCGCATCGACCGGATCGTGGCACTACACGCCGAATGCGGGGACGCTCGCGCTGCGCAAACTCATCGCTGACGGAAGCGATCTCGATCCGAAGTCCGAGGTGTGCGTCACCGCCGGCACCGAGGAGGCGCTCTTCTCGATCGTTCAGGCCTACGTCGATCCCGGTGACGAAGTGCTCGTTCCGAATCCCGGCTTCCTGTCCTACGCTACGCTGGCGCGCATCGCCGGCGCAACGCCGGTTCCGTACGATCTCGATCCCTCTGACTGGCGGCTCGACGTCGATGCGCTGCTGCGGCGCATCACGCCGAAGACCAGGATGATCGTCGTCAACTCGCCGTCGAACCCTCTCGGCAGCGTCATCGGCCGCGAAGCGTTGCAGCGGATTGCGAACGCCGGCCCGCTCGTCGTCAGCGACGAGATCTACCGCGAAATCTGGTACGACGAACCGCCGGCGTCGATGCTGGGAATGTCGGACAACGTCATCGTCGTCGGTGGGATGTCGAAGAGTCACGCGATGACCGGTCTTCGCCTCGGCTGGGCGCTCGCTCGCGAAGCGGTGATGAAGCCGATCGTTACGGCGCACCAGTACGTCGCCACGTGCGCGTCGGCGTTTTCGCAATCGCTGGCGGAATCGATCCTGACCGACGCCGCCTGGAATCGGACCTGGCTCGATCGCGTTCGCGCACAGTTCCGCGAGCAACGCGAGACCGCACTCTTCTCGATCGCACGCGAGCTCGAGGTATCCATCCCGCCGCCCGCGGGCGCGTTCTACGCCTTCGTCCCCGTGCCGGCCTGCGACACCGTCATCTTCGCGAAGACGCTCGCCACCGATGCGGCGGTACTGGTCATTCCGGGCATCGCCTTCGGCTCGCTCGGGGAAGGGTTCGTGCGCATTTCCTACGCGGCGCCGCTCGATGCCATCGGCACCGGAATCGAGCGCATCGGACGGTGGTTGCGCGCGGGAGGCCGATGAAAACAGCGACTCCAGCCGCCTCGGTCGCCGCATCCGAAATCTCGCTTTATCGGAGCATTCTCCAGATCAGGAAGGACCACGATCTCGAGGAGCTCGGCATCTCCTTCTGGGACGCGCAGACCACGATTCAATGGTCGTACAACGCCGACCACTACTTCCACGCTGCCTCGACGATGAAGCTGGCCGTTCTTCTCGGCGTCTTCCGCCAGGTCGACCGTGGCGAGCTGGCGCTCGACGCGCCGGTGCACGTCCGTAACCGTTTCACGAGCATCGTCAATCAGGAGCCGTTCATGCTGGACCTCGGCCGCGACGCCGATCCCGACGTCTACGGCCACCTCGGCAAGACGCTGACCATCCGCGAGCTGGCGTACTGGATGATCACGAAGTCGAGCAACCTGGCCACGAACCTCCTCGTCGACGTCGTCGGCATCGAGACGATCCAGCACGCGCTCGACGAGCTGGCCATCGATGGCGTGCGCTTTCTTCGCGGCGTGGAGGATCACGCCGCGTTCGAGGCCGGTCTCAACAACGAGGTGACCGCGAACGGATTGCTGAAAATTCTCCGCATCATCGCCGATGGCAAGGCCTACTCGGAGGAGGCCAGCCATGAGATGTTGACCATCATGCTCGACCAGCAATACCGCAGCGGTATCCCGGCCGGTCTCCCGAAGGCCGCCCGCGTCGCGCACAAGACCGGTAACATCTCCACCGTGCACCACGATGCCGGAATCGTGTTTCTGGAAGGCCGCAAACCCTACGTACTGGTCATCCTCACGCAGTTCAGTGCCGACAAGGCCCGTGGAACGGCGGTGGCCGACGTCTCACGCGATATCTACAACACACTCGCGGAACTGACTCATGAGTGAACAGCAGTCGATCAATCACTCCATTAAGGTGGTCGACGCTTTCGATCTCGATGACGAGCTGCGATCGCTGCTCAAGCCCGGCGAGATGGTGCGCGACGGAGAAGGCCGGCGGCATCGCCTCCCGCGCTACTTCTACGAGATCCCCAATCACGAGGCCGCGGTGAGCATCCGGCTGACGCATCACTTCGGCCTGAACGAGTTTACCCTCGTCGACCTGAAGGAGGCGGCACGCCTGCAGCAGTTTCCACGCTACGTTCCCTGCGCCGTCCGCGTGCTGGCCTTCTACCTCGAGCAGTTCCGCCGCGAGGCCGGAGCCTCTGTGCACATCCCCGTCAACGGCGGTTACCGCTCGCCGTCGCACAAGCTTTCTCTCACCGCAACGCCACATATGTGGGCCACGGCCGCCGACATCTACCGCATCGGTACGACCATCCTGAAAGGGAAGGAGACGATCGAGAAGTACAACGGCATTGCCGAGGACCTGAGCGACGACGTCCACGTCCTCCCATACGGGCATGTCACCGGCGCCAACGCCGACGATCACATCCACTTCGACCTCGGATACATCACCGTCATCCCGACGGAGATCAGCGAAGACAGGATGGAACAGCCGCAGGAGAGCCGCCCCCGTTTCGCTTTCGAGGACCGCCGAAGTCGCGACCGGCGGACTGTGACCGAGTAACTGCGCCTTCGGCGCGTTGTCGGTTGTCGGTTGATTGAGCTTCGCGCGTTGAGAAGCACCACCGACAACTGATAACTGACAACCGATAACGCGCGTAGCGCCGAAGTCAGGCCTGCCGTTTGCTATTGCACCTCAGCAGTAGCAAACCAAGCCACGCATGCCCAGAACGCCCAATTCCAAGGATCAGAGCGGACTCGACAGGGTCTTGCGGCGCACGCGGCTGGACATGCCGGTCATCGGTATGGAGTCGGAGTTCAACGTCTGGCTCGATGAGGTCGAGGTCGATCCGCGAGAGTACTGGGGACACCCCGGGGCGTTTATCGACCGGCCCCTTCTTCCGCGCGAAAAGACGTCGCTGCAGCTCCCGACCGGGGGGGCTGTCTACTTCGACCGGGGGGTCATCGAAGTCGTCACGCCGGTGATCGAGCTGGCTCCGCATTCGACTGCCCGCATGGTGCGCAACCTGTGGGAACAGATGGGCTTCGTACGGGACGAGCTGACGAAATGGGAGAAGGCCAACGGCCACACCGTCCGCCTCAAGGCCTACAGCAGCCACTACAACATCTCCTACGACGTCCCGAAGAAGGAGCAGAGCGCGACGCGGAATGAGAAGGCGCTGGCGCTTCTGCTCACGTACATCCTCCCCGTCCCGGTGATGCTGATCGCCTCCAATCGCCGATCGACCGGCGTCGGCGTCCGGCCACGGGGGGGCAGGATCGAGGTCACGGTCGATTTCACGCCTGATCCCGGGTTGATGGTCGCCGCGGCAACGTTGATCGTCGGTATCGTCCGCGAGGTGATGAGCTGGCCCTCGTACGATCTCTCCATGCTCGACGAACTGCCGATTCCGGTCGTCGACGGCGTCATTCCCGGCAAGCACACCACACGGAAGGGGTGGTTGACCAAGGACTTTCACTATCCCCGGAGTCCCTACACCTCGGATGTGAACGCTCCGATCTGGAAGACGCAGTTCGGCGAGACCATCTCATTGCGGACGATGGCGGCGCGGGTGGCCTGGTTTTTCCGCTACTCGATCCGCAAGTACTCCGATCCCTTCAGCATGCGTCTGCTTTTCGCGGTCCTCTCCGGCCGCGCGCCGTCATTGCTGGAACTGGCCGATCGTCCGGCCGCATACGACGACGTCGGCGGTCTCTGCCGCTGGGGATCGGTCATTCACGAGCTGAAAAACTTCGGAATCGCGATTCTGTCGAAGCAGCCGACCATCGACGAGTACATCGTGGAGCGGACCAACGCGCGCCATGTCCATCTCACCGAGCGCGGGACTCACAAAGTGACGAATGCGAAAGCTCCCGCTGCCGTTCCACCGCCCCCAGCCGCTCCTTCGCGCCGCCGTGTCACGTTCTCACGCCGCGAGACCTCCCGTAAGCTGCTCCCTTCCCGGCCGGCGCAGTACATCGACCGCCGCGGCACCTCGCTGATGTCCGGCAATGGTCGAAGCCGCGAGCGCCGCCGCGCGGGCGAGCGCAGGAAAGCGAGGTACAACACCCCATTTCCCGACCGGCGGCTGACCCGCTCCGCCTACGAGCAGGTCTTTCTGAGACTCGTCTCGGGCGGCAAGTTGCGATTGGGCGAGGAGCTTTACAGCCCGGTCGGAATGAAGGGTTGGTACCACGCCATCTTCCGCCGCGATTCCGATGGCGCCGAGCGGGTCCTGACGATCGATCAACTGTTACAGCGGATGAGGGATTGGATTTGAATCCTCGGCAGGATCAGTCTTCCCCCCGCCGCCGTTCGATGTCTTCCTTCAACGCCATCCCTGGCGAGCGATTCTGGAGCCGAGGTCGCTCCAGGATCGTGGCCAGGAAATCAGCCACGCCCCACGCCAGGAAAGTCGTCGCGGCGACGGTGAGAAATTGCGACGAGGTTCGCAACCCGAGGAGGAAGAAGATTGTCAACGGGACACCGATCCCCATCACGATTACGCCGACGATCAAACGAGGCCCTGACATCGCCCGGTATTGTATGCGGGTCTACTGGGTCGCCCCGGTGATATCACCCTGTCCGTCGAAACGCACGCCGAGGTCGTGCTGGAACGCGCGTACTCTCAGGATGTAGTTTCGCGTCTCTTTGAAGGGCGGCACGCCGTTGAACCGCCGCACGTTCCCTTCACCGGCGTTGTAGGCGGCGATGGCCATCTGCTGATCGCCGGCGAAGCGGTCGGTCAGGTAGCGAAGGTACTTTGCTCCTGCTTGGATGTTCTGTGCGGGATCGTTGAGATTGTCCGCGCCTAGCCAGCGGCCGGTGCCGGGAACGAGTTGCATCAACCCCACCGCGCCGCGGTTCGAGCGAGCTGTCGGGACGAATTGGGATTCCGTATGGACCACCGCCGCAAGCAGTTCCGGGGGCAGGTCATTCTTTTTCGCCTCGTCGTAGATGATGCCTCCGAACGGGACCTCGTTCTGGAAAAAGCGGTGTTTCACCTGCTCGGCGATGTCTACGAGGGTTCGAGGCGCCGCGGCCACCTGCGAGGGAGTCGAGGCCACGGTGGTCGCCACGTCCTGCACTGCACCTGTGACCCCAAGGCTGATCCCCCCGCTGACCTGATCCGCGATCTGCTTCGCAGTGGCCAGATCGTCCGCGATCTGTCCCTGGGGGCCGGGCGGGACGGGCAATGGCATTTCCGTCGTCGTTTCAGGTCTCCGATGCGCATTTGAGTCGGCCGATTGGAGCAGGTTACTTACTTTCAGCGGGATTCCGATTCCGCCTAACGCCAGCGACGCCCCCAACGCCAAGCCTGCGTATTTCCGTCGCAACCCACTCAGCCGGCGCGGCTTGACCTTCTGGACCTCGTTGCGCAGTTCCGAACGGTCGAACCCGTCGAGGAACCTCTCCTGAAACGGTCTGCTGGTCTTTGGCTTGTCCATCTCGCGCATCCCTCCCACAACGGATCATTGCTGAAGGTTATTTTGCAATTTAGCGGCCACCCGAGCTCATCTGAACTAATTGATTAAAAAGAAGTTAGATCCGCTGCTCAAATCAAAGCTGGCATGGATTGGCTCGGCGATTGAAATGTGGATAAGATGGCAAGCTGTGCATGACTGATTTGAAGAAAAACCTGATCCTTGGCCTGTTCGCAACCGTCGCGCTTGTCTTCGCGCAACCGTCGCGCGCACAGAGCTTTCTCTGCGAGGACACCTTCAAGCTGGACGACGCTTCCATGCAGTCGTACCGCTTCGGTCCCGCCGTTCCCCCGCCGGCCCCGATCGTTGTCGCTCAGCCCGCTCCCGATCCCGATCCGCTCAAGCTCCGTGTCCTAAAATACGCCGCCGTGGCGGTGAAACATCGACTGTCGGGCCTGGCCAGCTACTACTCGACATCCCTCGACGGTTCCCTGACCGCCAATGGCGAGCGCTACCACAACACGAAGATGTCCGCGGCTCACCTGACGCTTCCCCTCGGGTCATGGGTCGAAGTGACGGCTAGGGCGACGGGGCGCAAGCTGCGTCTCCGGGTGAACGACCGCGGGCCGTATGCGAACAAGTTCGCCATCGATCTCTCCCAGGCCGCCGCCAAGTTCCTCGGCGTCGACATCGCCGAGGACCGCTACGTCATGATCCGCATCATCGGCCTCCCGGGCGAGGATCCTCTCCCCGAGGAGGTGATCGATGGACCGAAAGCGCCGGCTCTCGAAGAGACGGCAACGCTGACCCCGGCTGGGCAGTAACCACCTGCCTCGCCGAAGCCTACATACCCATCGATTCCTGGATGCGCATCTGGGATTCTTTGACCTCACGGAGGCAAATCACTGCCTCGCGGAGGCAAATCACTGCCTCGTGGAGGCAAATCACTGCCTCGTGGAGGCAAATCACTGCCTCATGGAGGCAAATCACTGCCTCGTGGAGGCAAATCATTGCCTCGCGGAGGCAAATCACTGCCTCATGGAGGCAAATCACTGCCTCGTGGAGGCAAATCATTGCCTCGTGGAGGCAAATCATTGCCTCGGGCGGGCCATTCATGGACTCACCGGCTCGATGCGGGACTCCCCTGATCCGATGCTTGTCCCCAGATCGGTCGATTTTGGAATCAGTGCCTGTCGTACGGGATCGTGAAGCAGACCGCGCTTCCCTGGTCCGGAGCCGACTCGACGGTGATCGAGCCGCCGTGGCTCTCGATGATGCGTCTGGCGAGGTAGAGGCCGTATCCCGGGCCGCCGCCGCGGGACTTGTCGAGCTTCAGTCCCGGCTCGAAGATCTGGTCCGTGTAGCGGGGATCGATGCCGATTCCGTTGTCGCGGACGCAAATCCGATAGCCGTCCGGATCGACGTCGCAGTCGATGGCGATTGTCCGTTCGCCCTTCGGCCGGTCGTTGAAGAAGAGTGCGTTGGCGAAAAGGGCGCTGATCGCCTCACGCATCTTCTCCGCGTCGACGTTGACAGCCGGCAGCTCGTCGGGGATGGTGATTGTCACCGCTCCCTCTTCGATCTGGTAGTTGCACTTGAGGATGACCTCTTCGACGATCTCCCGAAGCGGCGTGGAGCGGCGGACGTTGGGCCGCGCCAGGAGCTTGACGAGATGCGACATCTCGTCGAGCGCCCTCTTCATCTGCTGCGCGCTGGAGCGGATGCGCCGAAGAAAGTCCTGTCCCTCCTCGTCCAGCTTGTCGTTGTAGTCGCTGAGCAGAAGGTCGCTGAAGCCGTCGATGGAGAAGATCGGCGATTTGAGGTCGTGAGACAGCACGCTGAAAAGGCGAGTGAGCTCTTCAATCGTGAGAACCTGTTCGCCCTCGTTTTCCGTAGCCAGGGTAGAAATCGTCAACCTCCGCAACGAGCCCAACAGTGCAACTAGCGGGCCTGAGCCTTCCGGAATGCGGCCACGTTGCCGCCGCCGGCGATTTCGGTCCCGCCGTCGCCGCGAATCGCCAGCGCCGTACCGGCGGGGATCCCAAGTCCGAGCAGCGTCTCCGGCACCGACATCAGGCGCCGCAGGCTGGCGTCGTTGTCAGGCTCGAAGGCGGTGTCGACGACGGTATTCGCCAGCCACCCCAGCCCTGGCAGCGAGGCGGCGATCCCGTGCATGTCGCGCGCGGCGATGCCGAAACAGGAGGCCGAGGCGCCGATGGCCGCGATGACGGTCCCATTCGCCGCTGCCTCGCGCATGGCCAGATCGGCCGCCGATTCGCGTAGCACCGCCAGCAGATTGTTCGTGACGCCTCCGCCGAGGTAGATCATCCCGGCGGCGAGGAGCTGGTTCAGGTTCTTCTGCCGCCGGCTGTCACGCCCGCGGTAGATGGGAACGTTCACCGTCTCGACCGTGGGATCGATCCCGCGCAGGTACTTGCCGAAATGCCCCGCATACTCCGGCGATCCCGAGGCCGCGGGGATGAACGCCACAGTCCGACGGTCCGGCGGCATGTTTCGCAGCAGAAATTCATCGACCTCACGCGTCTCACCGAACGAAAACTCCCCCCCGCCGATGAGCACGAGAAGGTGGACGGGGACGGCGAGGTCGACGTGAAGAGAAGTCACGGTCGCATCGTACTTCGGAAGCGCTTGCTACTTACTTCGCCGGCGGGCGGCAGGCACCGTCACCCGATTCGCGGCGATATGCCGGGGCAAGCGGGCGTCTTCGCGACGCCACAGAATGCGCGTACGCAGAAGAGGCACCTCCCGGAAAAGAGCGCTCAGGAAAGCGGAGGCATCACTCGCTTCCGGGATGCGCAGCATCAGTTGTTTCGAAATCTCGCCGTAATAGAGGACGAAGTCGTCGCCGGCATCGAGCTTGATGAGTGCCGCCTTCGACGGCTCTGGCGCTTCCTGGGAGTCGGTGATTTGCTGAAATCGAACAGGGAACCACTTCTCCAGTTCCGACTCGGATACCTGCGCGGTCAGAATCGGAAAGGCGTGACTCTTCAATTCGTTCGGCTTCGCCACTCGCATGTGTCTATCCAGTGCTTTGAGCCGCGGAGCGGCGGCATATACGTAGCCCAGCGCGTGAGCGCTGGGTCAAGTATGCCCCGAGGTTCCAGCCGCGGAGCGGCGACATCTCCGACACTTCAACGATCGTGGTTGGTACCGGGCATTTAGATGCCGCCGCTCCGCGGCTTCGATTTGCAATCCGCCAATCCCAATGCTCACGCATTGGGCTAAGTAGATCGCGCCGCTCCGCGGCTCTGGTTGCTAACGACCGGCATTCGGACGCCGAGGTTCAAGCGTCACGACGCGCTCGGGATGCTCCTGCTCCTTCTCGCGAAGGAAACGACACAACGCGCCGAGGTCATGATCAAAGCGAGCGAATAACTCCTCCCGCGCCTCTCGGGTTTCCTTGACGATCGGGTCTTCCCACATGCTGCCCCCTACGGTGTCAACGCCTCGCTGCTCCGCGGCATCAGCAGCACTTCATTCGCATTCATCGTGAAGTCGATCCACTCCGGTACCGAATCTTTGTGGCGGATCAGGAACTCCGACAGCTCGTCTTCGATGTAGCGCTGGATGGCGCGGCGCAGCGGACGGGCGCCGGAGTTCGACTCCTCCTCGGCGCGGCGGAGCAGCCAGTCGATCACGGAGTCGTCGATGGCGATCTGGACACCTTTCGGCACCAGGGCGATGTTCACGTCGTCGACCAGCAGGCGGCAGATCTGGCGGAGCTCGATCTGGGTCAGCGGGTTGAAGATGATGATGTCGTCGATGCGGTTGATGAACTCGGGGCTGAACTCTTTCTTCAGCTCCTGATGGATCATCGCCTCGGCGGACTTCTGGTCGGCCTCGCTCGACTTCTCCCGGAAGCCCATGTGGCCCTTCGTCGTCAGGAAGCGCGTGCCGAGGTTGCTGGTCATGATGATCAGCGTATTGCGGAAGTCGACCTGGTTCCCGAGCGAGTCGGTGAGAATGCCGTCCTCGAGGATCTGCAGCAGGATGTTGGCGATGTCAGGATGGGCCTTTTCGATCTCGTCGAGCAGCACGACCGAGTAGGGATTGCGGCGCACGCGCTCGGTGAGCTGGCCACCCTCTTCGTGGCCGACGTAGCCCGGCGGTGAGCCGATGAGCTTCGAGACCGCGTGCTTCTCCATGTACTCGGACATGTCGAACCGGACCAGGTGCCGCTGCGATCCGAAGAGGAACTCCGCCAGCCGCCGCGCCACTTCGGTTTTGCCGACGCCGGACGAGCCGAGGAAGATGAACGAGCCCATCGGCCGGTTCGGAGAGGCCACGCCGAGGCGAGAGCGGCGGATCGCGCGCGAGATCGCGCGGATGGCCTTGTCCTGACCGACCACACGCCGCATCAGCGAGTCTTCCATGTTGATGAGCTTCGCTGCCTCGTCGGCCTCGATCGAGGTGACCGGGATGTCGGTCCAGGAGCTGATGATCTCCTCGACGTCCTTCTTGGTCACTTCCATCAACTCTTCACCGACGGCCTCACGCTCCTGCTTGAAGCGCTCGACCTCTTCCTTCAACTCGATCTCGCGCTCGCGCAGGAAGACGGCCTTCTCGAAATCCTTGTCCGAGATCGCCTTCTTCATCTCCTTCACGATCGAACGGATCTCCGACTCCAGCCGCCGCAGGTTCTGCGTGTCCGCCACGCGGCGCAGCTTCACCTTCGCCCCTGCCTCGTCGATGATGTCGATGGCCTTGTCGGGGAAGAAGCGGTCGGTGATGTAGCGGTTCGATTGATAGACCGCGCTGCGGATGGCCGTGTCCGAGTACTTGACCTTGTGGAAGCTCTCGTAACGTTCCTTGACCCCCTCGAGGATCTGCAGCGTTTCGAGCTCGTTTGGCGGTGCGACGTTGATGGCCTGGAAGCGGCGCAGCAGCGAGCGGTCTTTCTCGATGTAGCGCCGGTATTCGCGGATGGTCGTCGCGCCGACGCAGGAGATCTCGCCGCGCGACAGCGCCGGCTTGAGGATGTTGGCGGCGTCGAGCGATCCCTCGGCGGACCCGGCTCCGATCAGCGAGTGGATCTCGTCGATGAAGATGATGATGTCGGTGTTTTCCTTCAGCTCTTTGATGATCCCCTTGAGCCGTTCCTCGAACTGGCCGCGGTACTTGGTGCCGGCCACGATGAGCGAGAGATCGAGCGAGAGGATGCGCTTGTTGGCGATGAAGAGCGGGACGTTGCCGTCGACGATGCGCTGCGCCAGCCCTTCGACGATGGCGGTCTTGCCGACGCCGGGCTCGCCGAGGAGGATCGGATTGTTTTTCGTTCTCCGGGAGAGGATCTGGATGATGCGCTCGACTTCCTTCTCCCGGCCGATGAGCGGATCGAACTGCGCCGAATGCGCCATTGCCGTCAGGTCGCGCGAGTACTCGGCCAGGAACGGCAATTCCTTCTTCTGCTTGTCCGCTTCGCGTTCTTTGAGGATGGAGATCGTCTCCTCGCGCACGCCGTAGACGTTGAGGCCGCGGGCGGTGAGGATCCGCGCCGCCGTCGACGACTCGACGCGCAGGATGCCGATCAGCAGATGCTCCGTGCCGACGTACTGGTGGAGCATCGATTCCGCTTCATGCGCGGCGTAGGCGAGGATCTTCTTCGATTCCTCGGAGAGCGGCAGTTCGGCGGACGACGAGATGCGGTCGACGAAGGGGCGGTCGCCCTCCACCTCGCGGCGGATCTGCTCCGGCTTGACATTGAACCTTGAAAAAATCTCTTTGATGATTTCCTCCCCCTCGCGGAGGACGCCGAGGAGGATATGTTCGGACTCGATGACGCGGGAGCCGAGCTTCGAGGCTTCGTAACGGGCAAAGAAAAGTGCGCGGCGTGCTTTCTCGTTGTATTTTTCGAACATGGGCGTTGGACGTAGTTTAACCCCTGACGCCAGCGCTCATCTCGAACACCCGATCGCACCGAGCCGCCAGATCATGGTTGTGTGTGACGATCACGGAAGTCAGACCGCGCTTCACGTGACATTCCCGCATCAGATCGAAGACCCTCTCGCTCGTCTCCAGATCGAGATTCCCGGTCGGTTCATCGGCCAGGAACAGGAGCGGATCGACCAGCAGCGCCCGCGCGATGGCCACGCGCTGTTGCTCGCCGCCGGAGAGTTGATTCGGGAAGTGACGGGCGCGCCCTTCCAGTCCCAGCTCCGCCAGCAGTGCCGAGGCCTTGTTCAACGCGTCATCCCTGTCGAACCTTCCAATCCATCCCGGCATGGCCACGTTCTCCGTCGCCGTGAACTCCGGCAGCAGGTGATGAAACTGAAAGACGAAGCCGACGTTGCGGTTGCGAAACCGCGCCAGCTGGTCGTTGCTCATCGACGAGACCTCGGCGTCCGCTACGCGTATCGTGCCTGTGTCGGGACGATCGAGGCCACCGAGAAGGTGCAGCAGCGTCGACTTGCCGATGCCCGACGGCCCCACGATGGCCAGCATCTCGCCGCGCTCGACCGTGAGCTCCAGGTCGTTGAGCACCGGTACCGGTACCTCGGCGTTGCGATAGGTTTTTGACAGCGACCGTGCTTCGAGAAAGGGCATGTCTGTTTTTGTGGCACAGACACTCTTGTCTGTGCCGTGACGCCTCAGCGCGTCGTCGAAGTCCCCTGCAACGCTGGAGCCGGGGTGTTGCCGACGCCGACCGTTCCCGTAACGGCGAACACCGGCATCTTCTGCTGCAGACCCTTCAGCGCGAATTCGCCGAGCGACTCCGTTTCGAAGCTGCCCATGATCCGGTCCATCGTGTTCTGCGAGATGACCACCTGTCCCGGCTTGGCCACGCCGCTCTCGAGCCGCGAGGCGATATTCACCGACGAGCCGAGCACCGTGTAGTCGACGCGCTTCTCCGTTCCAACGTTGCCGACGACGGCCAGGCCGCTGTTGATGCCGACGCGCACCATCACCGGCGGAAGATCCGTCCGGGCGCGCTCCACGTTCCACTCGTTCACCATCCGCTGAAGCATCAGGCCCGTCAGCACGGCCCGGTCGGCGTGATCGTCCTGCGGCAGCGGCGCGCCGAAGAAGGCCATCACCGCGTCTCCGATGAATTTGTCGAGCGTTCCGCCGTACGCGAAGATCGACTCCACCGCGCACGAGAAGAAATGCGACAGGAACTCCGCCACTTCCTCCGGCTTCTTCGTCTCCGAGACGGTGGTAAAGCCGCTGATGTCGGCGAAGAGGATCGACACATCGGTGCTGCGTACTTCCGACTCCGTCGAGATCGAGCCCTTCACGATCTCGTCGACGACGGCCGGGGAGTGGTAGCGCTCCATGCGCGCGCGGATCTTGCGCTCTTCCTCGATCTTCTCCGCGAGCTGCGCCCGCTCGATGGCCACCGCGGCGAAGTTCGCCAGCGCCGTCAGCAGGTCGAGATCCTCTTCCGTGAAGCTGCCAATGTGGATCGGCGAGTCCACCTGTACCGCGCCGATGACCCGCTGCCGGTTCCAGAGCGGCACGCACATGGCCGATCGGATGCCGTGGATGGCGATCGACTTCCCGCCGAGGAGTCGCGCATCTTCGAGGGCGTTGGAGGTCATCAGCGCTACCTGCTGCTGCGCCACCATCTTCAGGATCGTGCGCGAAATGGGGATGTCCTGCTGTTCCGCGCCGTCGATGAACTTCGTCAGCTTCGGGATCGGATTCCCCTCTTCGTCGAAGAGGATGATCAGCCCGCGCTCCACCGGCAGGTAGCGGAAGATTATGTCCATCACGGTGGTGAGCACCACCTGCAGCTCTTCGGACGCCAGCAGAGCTTTCGCCACCTGTACCAGGACCTGGAAGATCTTCTCCCGCGACACTGCCGGCTCGCGAAGCCCCGGCTGCGACGGCGGTCTCGTGACCGGCCCTTTCTCGAGGGCCTCGGAGATGTCCAGTCCGAACTCGGAGTTGAAGTCCGAGATGCGCCGGATGACGGTCCCCGACGGGTTGTCGAACATCGAGTCAGCGTTGAAATCGACGGACGGCATCGCCCGCGCGTCGAGCAGCACCGACCCGACGGAGATCTTGTCCCCCGCCGCCACCTGCCCCTCGGTGACGAGGTTCCCGTTGAGCTTCACCCCGTTCGTCGACTTCAGATCGACGATCCACCAGTGCTCCCCCCGCAGCTCGAACTTCGCATGCTTCCGCGACACCGAGGGATGGTTGAGGATCAGATCATTCCCCTCGGTGCGCCCTACCGACAGCTCATCCTTCAGGTCCATGACCCGCGGCACGCCCAGATCGACGTAGTGAAGTTGGAGCTGCTCCATCGAGGAGATGGATTATAGCGGTTGCGCGCGAAGCGCCATCGCGAGAACGGAGGGGTTCGCCGGCGCGTGAGCACTCGAACCGCTCGACCATTCGGACACATGGGGCGCGTGCAATACTGCTTGCCTGCTATCAACACTCGAAGGCGAAGGCAATGTCCCGAAAGTATGTGTTTGCGGATGAGTGCGGCAATTTCGACTTCTCCTCAAAGCCTGGGGCAACTCGATACTTATTCTCGTAACGGTAACCGTTGACACGTGCTCGGTCGGGCAGCAACTGCTCGACCTTCGTCGAGACCTGGCCCTTCAAGGATTCGGCCTCGATCGAGAGTTTCATGCTGCACATGATCCCAAGCCGATGCGGGACAAGGTGTTTGCGGCAATCGCCACTTCGCCCATGCGAATCGATGCGGTCATTCTCGAGAAGTCAAAGGCATACCCGTCCGTGCGCGTGAGCGATGAACGCTTTTACAAGACGGCTTGGTACCAGCACATGAAGTACGTCGCTCCGAAGATCGCCGTATCGACGGACGACCTTCTGGTCGTCAGCGCATCCATCGGATCAAACGCGAAGAAGAAAGCATTCCACGCGGCGGTAACGGACGTCATCCGACAGGTGTCGCCAACTGCCAAGGCCAGAGTGGCATGCTGGAGCGCCGCGAGTGATCCGTGCTTGCAGGTGGCAGACTACTGCGCCTGGGCGATTCAGAGGAAGTGGGAAGCGGCGGATCGGCAGGGCTACGACGTGATCAAAGGCTTCATCCAAACCGAATTTGATCTGTTCGCTTCGGGAACCAAAAAGTATTACTAAAAAAATCGAGACCGGCTACCCGTGTTGCCACGGGAGAGGCCGAAGGGCCTCTTGTCACCGGTCTCTCTACTAACTTTTTGACTTCCGGGAAGTGTAACCGAACAACAGCGTCGATCCATTTCAGACTTGACGCTACCTACCCGATCGCCATCCCCTCGATATCCAACTCATGGACCGGCATCCCGAGGGTTCCCAGCGGCTCGCGGATCTGCTCCGCGTTGCCGACGATCACGATAATCGCGCGTTCCGGGTCGATGTACTTCTGCGCCACGTGCTCGACATCCGTCTTCGACACCGCGCCGATGTTCTCGCGGTAGCGGTCGAAATAGTCGGTGGGTAGCTCGTAGAGCTCCATGTCCAGCAGCCGGCCGGAGATGTCGCTGGAGCTTTGGACGCTCGAGGGGAAGGAGCCCATCATGTAGTTCTTGGTGTCCTCGAGCTCCTGGGTTTCGACGTCGCCGGTTCGGATGCGGCGGAGCTCGGCGAGGACCTCGGTCACGGACTCGCGCGTGACCTCGTTGCGGACGGGAGCACTGACGACGAAGGGACCGGCCTGGCGGCGGAAGGCGAACAGGGAGCGTGCGCCGTAGGTGTAGCCGTGCTTTTCGCGGAGATTGAGGTTGATGCGCGAATTGAACACGCCGCCGAGGAGCGCGTTCATCACGGAGAGGGAGAAGTAGTCCTCCGTGCTGCGGGCGATTCCGATGTGGCCGATACGGATCTCCGACTGCACGGCTGTCGGGCGGTCAATGAGGTAGATGCGGCTCGATTCGAACGTCTTCGGTGAGACTTCCGGCCGCGGCGGAAGGGCGGCGGCGGGCCAGTCTGCGAAGAATCGCGAGGCCGTATCGAGCGCCGATTCGGCATTGACGTCGCCGGCGATCACGATCGAGCCATTGTTCGGGACGTAGTGGGTGGCGAAGTAACTGCGCACGTCGTCGACGGTGATCCGCGCGACCGACTCGGGATTGCCGATGATGGTATTGCCGTAGGCGCCGCTGCCGTAGATGAGATTGGAGAAGCGTTTACCGGCGATAGAGGCCGGCTCGTCGCGCTGCTGGATCAACTCCATCAGCCGCTCGCTCTGTACGCGCTCCAGCGATGCCTGCGGCAGCATCGGCCGGCGATTCACGTCAGCGAAGATTGCGAAGGCCTCGGCGAAGGTGCGGGAGAGGGAATCGACCGAGATGTACGACGCGTCCCAGTCGGCGCCGCTGCCGAGGGAGGCGCCGAGAAGGCCGAGGTCCTCGGCGAGTAGGACCGCATCGCGGGTGCCGGCGCCTTCGTCGAGCAGGGCGGCCGTGAGCGAGGCCAGGCCGGCAAGCTCGGGGGTGTCGAAATCAGCGCCCGAGCGAACGAGCGACCGGACGGAGACGAGGGGGGCGTTGTGATTCTCGGCGACGAGCAGGCGCAGGCCGTTGTCCAGCGTGCGGCGGGCGACGCGCGGGAAGTGATACGGCCGCGGAGGCCCGGGTTGCGGAGCGATAGTACGGTCGACAGTCATGCGGTCTCCGGGACGAACAGGCTGGTCACGCGATTCCCGGCCACGAGGTACTGCCGCGCCACACGCTGCAGATCGCCTCCCGTTGTGGTGCGATACGGATCGAGCCAGGTGTGGACCAGTGACGGATCGCTGAAGTAGGTCGCCATCATTCCGATCATGTCGGCGCGCGAGTCGTAGTTCTCGATCTGGTGCGCGTGCTCGACCTCGGCACGGTTCTTCGCGCGCGTCAGCTCGTCGGCCGTAATGCCGTCACTGGCGATGCGCGAAAGCTCCGCGTCGATGGCGCGCTCGATGTCTTCGATGGGAACTCCCTCGTTCGCCGTCGCCTGCATCATGAAAATGCCGGTGGCCTCGGTGGGGAGGATGTAGGCGGAGACGTCGGTGGCGATCTGCTGCTCGAGCACGAGCGCCTTCTCCAGACGGCTGGCCTTATCGCCGCTGAGGACGGAGCTGAGCAGATCGGCCGCGATCCAGTCGGGGTGGCCCATCTTCGGGAAGTGATAGAGCCGGTAGACGCGCGGAAGCTGCACGGGCGACGGGAAGACTTCCCGCCGTTCGCCGTTCAGCGGGCGGCGTTCGAGGTCGAAGGGGGGAAACGAGCCGCCGGCCGGGAGAGGGCCGAAATACTGCTCGACGAGAGCCTTCGCTTCTGCAGGAACAAAATCGCCGACCAGCGTCAGCGTAGCGTTGTCAGGGCGATACCAGGTGGCGAAAAACTCGCGGATGTCGTCGAGAGAGGCCGCGCCGAGGTCTTCCATCGAGCCGATGGTCGGCCAGTGGTAGGAGTAATCGGGATCGTAGCCAAGATTCAAGAGGCGCTCGAAGGCGGTGCCGTACGGGACGTTGTCGTAGCGCTGTCTCCTCTCTTCCTTGACCACTTCGCGCTGGATGTTGAGCTTCTCCTGCGTCAGTGCCGGGAGGAAATAGCCCATCCGGTCCGACTCCAGCCAGAGGCCGAGGGCGAGGTAATTCGAGGGGAGCGTCTCGAAGTAATTCGTCCGGTCGAAGAACGTCGTCCCGTTCAGGACGCCGCCGACCGACTGCACGTAGCGGAAGTGCTCGTTGTTGCCGACGTGCTCCGAGCCCGAGAAGAGCATGTGCTCGAAGAGGTGGGCAAAGCCGGTACGGCCGGGCCGTTCGTTCTTCGAGCCGACGTGGTACCAGAGGTTGACCGCCACGAGGGGCGCGGAGTGATCTTCGTTGAGGACGACGCGGAGGCCGTTGGGGAGGCGGTAGTCTTCGAGGGCGAGCATCGGGGCGCGGTTTGTATCACGATCAGAAGGAAGGCAGAAGGCAGAAGGCGGAAGGCAGAAGTGAACGGGTGCTGGGTGATGGAACCAAATTCATCCTTCTGCCTTCTGCCTTCTGCCTTTATCCTTTCGCACGTGCCGCCTCTGCCGTTTCGTCATATCGCCGTCGAAGGGCCGATCGGCGTCGGGAAGACATCGCTGGTCAACCTGCTGGCGAAGCGGTTCCGCGGAACGAAGATTCTCGAGGACGTCGACAATCCATTCCTTGCCGAGTTCTACAAAGACAAGCGCGGTGCGGCCTTCCGTTGTCAGCTCTTCTTCCTGCTCTCGCGCTACGACCAGCAGCGGTCGATCTCGCAGCGCGACCTCTTCACCGAGCTGATCCTCTCCGACTACTCCTTCCCCAAGGACAAGATCTTCGCCTACCTGACGCTGGAAGACTCGGAGCTGATGATCTACAACCGGCTCTACGAGATGCTGCGGGAAAGCGTGCCCAAACCAGACCTGGTTATCTACTTGCAGGCTTCGCTTGATACACTGATCAAACGCGTGAAGAAGCGCGGAAAGGCATACGAGAAGTCGATTTCACAGGAGTACTTGAAAGAGATCGGCGAGGCGTACTCGCACTACTTTTACCGGTACGACGAGACGCCATTGCTGGTGGTGAACACGAACGAGATCGATTTCGTCAACACGCCCGAGCATTTCGATCAGCTAATCGAGCAGATCCGAAATGCGAAGAAGGGAACGCAGTACTACGTACCGCTTGGATCCTGAGTCGACGGACCGAGACGGGAAGCAGTGGATTGGTAGATTAGTAGGTTCGTGGGTTCGTGATCGGGAGAATCAACCTGATCGACGAATCCACTAATCTACTGATCACTCGTCACTCTCCTCGCCCGGCCCAAGGAGGAGAGATGAGCAACAAACGCATCACCGTCCCGGCCATCCGCGCCATGAAAGGCGCAACGCGCATCGGGATGATCACCGCGTATGACTATCCGAGCGCGAAGGTGGCCGACGCCGCCGGCTGCGACATCATCCTGGTCGGCGACTCCCTCGGCATGGTCGTCCTCGGCTATCCCGACACGCTGAGCGTGACGGTGGACGACATGGTCCACCACACCCGCGCCGCCGTGCGTGGCGCGACAAACGCGCTCGTCGTCGGCGACATGCCTTACCTCTCGTACCACGTGTCGGTCGAGGAGTCGGTGCGCAACGCAGGCCGCTTCATCCAGGCGGGCGCTCATGCGGTGAAGGTCGAGGGGGGGAAAGCGTCGCGCATCCGCGTGATCGAAGCGATCCTCGATGCCGAGATCCCGGTGATGGGCCACATCGGTCTCACGCCGCAGTCGGTCAACACCCTCGGCGGATTCAAGCTGCAAGGCAAGAATCTCGACGATGCCCGCCGGCTGGTCGAAGAGGCGCAGGCGCTTGATCAGGCCGGCTGCTTCTCGATCGTGCTGGAGTGCGTCCCCTCGGAACTGGCGGCGATGATCACCGAGCGCGTGTCGGTGCCGACGATCGGGATCGGTGCCGGTCCCGCGTGCGACGGGCAGGTGCTGGTCTTTCACGACCTCCTCGGCCTGTACGACGGCCACAAAGCGAAGTTCGTCCGCCGCTATGCGAACATCGCCGACGAGATGCGTGCCGCGATCGAGCACTACCTGGCCGACGTCCGCGACGGCAGCTTCCCCGACGGCGAGAAAGAGTCGTTCCACGCCGCGAGCGCGGACGAGCTGCGGGAGCTGTACGGAGAGGGCGTCGTGATCGAGATGCCGAAGGCGCAATGAGGGTTGCTGGGTTTCTGAGTTGCTGAGTTGCTTGGTTAGAACCCTGGTTGCTGGGTTTCTGAGTTGCTGAGTTGCTTGGTTAGAACCCTTGCGCTCGGCACACCCAAGCAACCCAGCAACTCAGCAACCAAGCAACCCAGTAACCCAGCAACCCAGCAACTCAGCAACCATGCAAACAACAACCACAATCTCCGCAACCCGTGAGGCGATCGCCTGCGCGCGCGATTCAGGCAAGACCATCGCCTTCGTCCCCACCATGGGCTTCCTCCACGAAGGGCATCTCTCGCTCATCGACGCCGCGCGCGACGACGGCGCCGATTTCATCGTCGTCTCGATCTTCGTCAACCCGAAGCAATTCGGGCCGAATGAAGATTTTGCGCGCTATCCGCGCGATGAGGCTCGTGATCAGGAGTTGCTGGCGGGGAAGAACGTCGATCTGCTCGTTCTGCCGTCCGTCGGGATCATGTATCCGCCCGGCTCGGAGACGACGGTGTCTGTCGGAGCCGTGGGCATGCCGCTCGAAGGCGAGAGGCGGCCGGGACACTTCGACGGCGTGGCCACAGTGGTCCTGAAGCTGTTCAACATCGTCCAGCCCTATCTGGCGGTCTTTGGACGCAAGGACGCACAGCAGTGCGCCGTGATCGATCGGATGGTCCGCGATCTCGATGTCCCGGTGCGGCTCCTCTTCGCCGAAACCGCACGTGAGCACGACGGCCTGGCGTTGTCGTCGCGCAACAGCTATCTCTCTTCGGACGAACGAAAACTTGCGCCGGCGCTGCATCGCGCGTTGCGGGCAGGGGAGGAGGCCATTACCCACGACATCCGGGATGTCAGCGCCATCGAGACACGGATGCGCAAGGTGATCGAGGAGAGGCCCGGCATCGAAGTCGACTATCTCGCCATCGTCGATCCGGAGACGTTTCTGCCGCCCGCCGATCTCCGGCGCGACATCCTTCTCGTCGGCGCAGTACGGATTGGACGGACGCAGCTGATTGATAACATACGAATTGCGCGTACCTGAGGCCGAAAAACGCCTCGCAGTCAACCGACAACCGATAACCGACAACGCGGCGTAGCCGCAGACTCATGCGTACCCTCCTTCACGCCGTCATCCAGAACGCCGTCGTCACCGGCGCGGCCACGCTCTGGCCGGTGGCGTTGCGCGTCGATGCGTTCGTTCTGCGCGCCGCGGAGGTTCTGCCCTTCGAGGAGGTCGACGTCATCAACATCGCCACCGGTGAGCGGTTCCGTACCTGGATCGAGCCGGCGACGGAGGGAGGCGGGGAGGTAGCCGTTCACACGGGGGCGCGCGCGCCGGTGCGCGTGGGTGACACCATCAGCATCGTCTCATTCGCCACCTTTCATGAGGGACAGACGCTGGCCCACAGGCCGCGCATCGTCACGCTCGGCGCGAACAATCAGGTCGTCTCGGTCGGCGAAGGATGAGCGAACGTCCGCTCATCCCGCGCATCGCCTGCGCGCTGCTGTTTCTTTCGCTCGCCGCGACGACGCTGCCGCGGCTCGTGGCGCTCGTGAACAACGCCCGCACGCTCCTGCCGTTGCGCTACGAGGCCAGACGGGAGAAACAGATGGGGCCGTGGTATGCCTCCGTCGAAGTGCTTCGCCGCGAGCTCCCGCCGAATGAACAGGTCGCGCTGATCGCCGCACCGCGTGACGTCGAGTCGGCGGTCTTCGCCAACAACTACCTCCACCCGATCCGTACGCGCCTCTTCGTCGGCCGTAACAACTATCGCAATGCCGCCAACGATCCGACGCTGCCGAAGACGATCGTCGCCGTGACCGCCGATCGCGCCGCGAGGACGACCTATGATGCGTTGCGCGACCGCGACCTCCGCGCCGGACGTCGGGTGGTCGGTGCGCCCACGCTCGGTGAGCCGAGGACGGCCTTCGTCCTCCCGATCGCGGCGTCGCTCGACGGTCCGGCGCCGGAGACGTTCGTGATCGAGGCGACGATCGCCAATCCCAATCCCGCACCGGCCGACGTGCGCGTGACGTTCTGGCCGAAAGGGACGGTGCGGACGATGACGATCGCGCCGGGTGCGACGGCGAAGTACTACGACTTCGTGCACCAGCTCTTCGGCGTCCTCGACAGAGGCTGGATGCGCGTCGATTCGCCGCTGCCTTTGCGCGCCGCGTTCTATTTCGTGAACCGCGGACGTGGAGATGCCACGTTGCTGCCGAACCTCGCCGGCCCTGCCACCGGCATCGTTGCCGCGCCGATTTATCGCGACACGAAGCTCTTTGTGATCAATCCAAAGGAGACGCCGGTAACGGCTGTGGTCGGAGGCGTATCGTTCCCGTTTGACCCGCATGCGTTCGTCGTCTGGCCCGTTACGAAGGTGCCGCCCGTCAGCGGCGACGTCTATGCCTTCGTCGCCACACGTGAGATGAATGGACGTACCGATTTTCTCTGGCCACGATGATCGGACTGGCCGTCACAATCGCCCTCTTCCCGCTCGTTGGCTGGAGCATCGGACGCCGCAGCTTCGGCGAAGCATTTCTCTTCGGCGCCGGCATCACCGGCGCGCTCCTCTTCCTCGCCGGCGTCGGGCACGTGCCGCGGGTTCTCGCCTTGGGGCTGATCGGGGTGTGGAGCGCGGGGAGTGGGTTGTGGGAGCTGATGCGCCGCTCGACGCGGCAACCCAATTCCTACCCTCTGCTTCCCACGATCCTGCTGTGCATTCCCCTCATCGCGTTGACCTTCGTCACCGCGATCACCCCGCTCAGCGATTTCGATGGCCGCGCGTTCTGGGTGCTGAAGGCCAAAGGGATCGCGCATGAGCGTGCCATCGACGGGCCGTTCTTCCGCGGTGCCACGCTCGATCCGCGCAATCACTATCCGATCCTGATCCCGCTCGATGGTGCGGTGATCCTCGGCATCGCCCACGATTCCGATGACCGTCAGCTTCGCTGGTTGTACCTTGGCTTCTTTGCTGCCTTCGCCCTACTCGTGCGCGAACGGATCGGCCGCATGGTCTCTCCCGCTGCAGGCGCCTGGTGCGCCGCGCTCCTGGTCTGGATCCCTCAATTCGCAGTCGAGCCCGAGGGCGGCGCAACATCGGCCTACAGCGACATCGCAATTGCGGCATTTGCGGCATGCGCCTTCTTCGAGCTTGCCGACGCGGTCACGGGGTCTCGCGGTCTCGCGGTCTCGCGGTGCTCCGCTCCTTCAACACCGCGCGACCTCGCAACCGCGCAACCGCGAGACCGCGCCGCCATCCGCTTCGGCCTCTGGCTCGCCTTCCTCGTGCTGACGAAAAGCGAAGGGCTGCCGTTCGCGCTCGTCCTTCTCATCATCGGTGCCTTCGTCTTCCGTAAACGGATTTTGTTTCCGGCGATCACGACGGTGATCGCGGCAATGGCCCTCTTCGTCTGGCGCGCGCGCATTCCTGCCGGCGACGAGGAGGACATCCTCCGCATCCTGCCTACGGTTTTCGGGAAGCTGCATCATCTCGGCGACGCACTTGGGGCGTTCCCGGCGCACATGTTCCTCTTCCCTCGCTGGGGCCTTTTCTGGATCGCCGTCGTCGTCGCGGCAGTCCTGGCGTGGAGCGTCGACCGACGCGCGGCCAAGGTGGCCATCGGCGTCATCATCGCCATGCTCGCCGTTTACGCCGGCGTCTACGTCGCCACGGAGTGGATCGTCTCTGACCTGATCGCCGTCACGGCCGATCGGTTGCTGATGCACGTGATCGCGCCGTCGCTCTTTCTTCTGGCCCTGGCGAGCTCGCCCGCTCAGCGGACGAAGTCGATGTAACCGCGTTCGACGTTCACGTCGACCAGCTTTACGTTGACGCGGTCGCCGACGTCGACCCCTTGTGCACCGTGGATGACCTTCCCTTCGACCGGCGGGTGGAAGACGCGGACCCAGGTTCCTTTCTCCGAGGCGCCGGTGACGATGCCGTCGAAACGTTGTCCGACGCGCGGCTCGAGGATGCAGGCCGCGGCAGACTTGCGAACCTGACGTTCCACCTTGTTGGCCGCATCTTCGGCGTCGGTGCAGTGCTGTGCCAACGCTGCGAGCTCGTCGTCGGTGTAGCCCGGCTTTCCGCCCTCGAGGGCCGGTTTGACCAGCCGGTGCGTGATCAGATCGGGGAAACGGCGGTTCGGCGCCGTGGAGTGCGTGTAGTCGCGCACGGCCAGACCGAAGTGTCCGATCGACGTTTGGCCCGGCTTCTCGACGATGTACTCGCCCGCGCCCATCGCCTTGACGATGGCCAGCGATAGATCGGGAAAGCGCAGCGGGTCCGCTTTGCGCCGGCGGACGAGGAACTCCTCGAGCGCGACCGAATCAGGATCGGCCGGCAGTTTCTCGCCGTACGTCGCGGCGATGGCCTCGATGCGGTCCCACCGCTCCGGTGAACGAACCACGCGCCGAAGGCCGGAGAACCCTTTCGCCGTCAGGAAGCGCGCGGTGACGCCGTTGGCGGCGATCATGAAGTCCTCGATCAGGTTCTTGGCGTTGTTGCGCGCCTCGACCTGCAGATCGACGACGTGCCCATTCTCCATCACCGCTCGCGCCTCGATCGTATCGAGGTCGAGGGCGCCGTGCTCGTGACGAAGCTCGCGCATCGTGTCGGCGATTCGGTCCTGCAGCTTGAGGTTTTCGGCAAGGCCGGCCACCGCCTTCACTTTCGGCGGCATGTCGCCATGTCCTTCGAGCCACATGCCGACGGCGTTGTACGCGAGCTGCGCTTTGTTGTGGACGCGCGCCCGGTAGACATCGCCCTTCGTGACCGAGCCGTCGGAGGCGACGATCATGTCCATGACGATCGCCAGCCGCTGCTCGTGCTCGTTCAGCGAGGTCAGATTCGTCGACAGCTTCTCGGGCAACATCGGGAAGATGCGCGCGGCCGTATAGATCGACGTCGTGTTCTGGCGCGCGTGATCGTCGATGGGCGAGCCTTTCTTGACGATGGCATCGACGTCGGCGACGGCCACCATGGCCCGGACGTTCCCTCCGCCGAGGTCCTCGGCCACGGTGAGCTGGTCGAGATCGCGCGAGTCATCGTTGTCGATCGAGCACCAGAGAAGGTCGCGGAGATCGCGGATCGATGCGCCGGCTTCGTCGGCAGCGGCTGTGATCCCATCCGCCTGTTTTTGCGCGGCGTCGGAAAAATCGGGAGCGAGCCCGCGATCGATCATCGCCTGGCGCGCAACGTCCTGAAGCATCGAGCTGTGGTTGCATCCCTGATGTACGTGGTCGTTTGCCATGATGGAGCGGCACGTTACCATCAGCCCCCATGCAGCCGAAAGTAACGCCAGCCGGCGACCGCGGCGTTCTCGCCGACTTTGGCGCGGACGTCACCGCTGCGGAGTTGCATGCCCGCGCGGCCGCCTTGCACAGGCGCCCGAACGTCGTGGCCTGCATCGTCGGCCAGCAGTCTCTCTACGTCGTATTCGATGGCGAGCCGGCCATCGATTTCGATGACGTTCCGCCGATCGCTTTCACGCCGCACACACACGTCGTCGACGTCGATTTCTCCGGTCGGGATCTCGAGGAATTCCTCGTTCATGCGCAGCTGAAACGCGGCGATTTCCTGCAGCGCGTTCCGTCGATCCGCCTCACGGCCCGATACCTCGGTTTTCGCGCCGGCTTCGCCTATCTCGAAGGCTGGCCGGAGGAATGGCGGATGCCGCGCCGGACGACGTCGCGCAATCTCGTGCCGCGCGGCAGCTTCGCCATCGCGGGTGCCATGGCTGGCTTCTATCCCGTCGAATCGCCGGGCGGCTGGAATCTCCTCGGCCGGACGAGCGCGACGCTGTGGGACCCGCATGCGGACCCGCCAAATCGTTTCGCGCCCGGTGATGTGATCGGGATTCGTCCGGCCTCGATCGACACTCTTGACGCGCCAACGGCTGCAAACATCGAGAACAGCAATGACGTCGTCGCGGAGGTCATCGCGCCGGGGCAACTCACGACGATGGTTGCCGCACGCGATTGGAAGCGCGCCGATTACGGCGTTTCCCCAGGCGGACCGTTCGACGTCCGCGCTGCCGCTCTGGCCAACCGCGCTGCCGGCAATGACGACGATGCCCCTCTGCTGGAGTGCGTCCTCGTCGCGCCGCGCCTTCGGTTCCGTACGCCGCGCCGAGCCGCGTTCTGCGACGGCGGCGGCAACATGCAGGCGTTCACGCTCGCCGCAGGAGAGGAGCTGAACCTTGGCCGCTTCCACGGAGGATTGCGAGGCTATCTCGCGATCGAAGGCGGCATCGATGAGACGCGGGCACGTTACGCGGAAGCGCCGACGGTGATGAGGGCGGGGATGGCAATACGATCGTTGAAAAGGGAGGCATCCTACTTGCGCGTCTCACATGTCGAGGGCCTTCTCCCCCGCTTTTTGGGGGAGAAGGTGCCGAAGGCGGATGAGGGGGCGGATCTCGCGCGGCAGAAGACCGTAGCAAGGGACATCCGCATCATCCCCGGTCCTCACGATGCGCCCACACTCCCCGAGGAATGGGAAGTAACCGCGCAACTCAACCGCGTCGGGATTCGCCTGCGGCCGATCGAGACATCGTCGTTCGTGCCATCAGCGAGTCTCCCATCGTGCGGGATGCAGTTCGGCACACTGCAGTGGCACCCCGATGGGAGCCTGGTAGCGATGGGGCCGGACCACCCCGTCACCGGCGGCTATCTGCAGCCGGCGACGGTGGTGTCCGACGATCTGTGGAAGCTCGCCCAGCTTGCGCCGGGCGAGCGAATCCGCCTTATCGTCCGCGGGGCCGGTTAGATCGGCCTGCATCCCTCGTCTCCGCCCCATCCGGCGGGGGTTTGCACTGCACACGGGCGGAGTTTCGCGACACACCGGCGGATTTTCGCGAACCACCGGCAGATTATCGCGAACCACCGGCAGATTTTCGCGAACCACCGGCGGACTTTCGCGGCACACCGGCGGATTTTCGCGGCACACCGGCGGATTTTCGCGACACACCGGCAGATTTTCGCGACACACCGGCAGATTTTCGCGAACCACCGGGCGGATTTTCGCGACACGCCGGCGGATTTTCGCGACACACCGACGGATTTTCGCGAGACACCGGCGGATGTTCGCGACACGCCGGCGAATGTTTCGCGAGACACCGGCGGATGTTCGCGAGACACCGTCAAATGTTCGCGAGACACCGGCGAATGTTCGCGAGACACCGGCGAATGTTCGCGACACACTGGCGGATGTTCGCGAGACACCGGCGGATGTTCGCGAGACACCGGCGGATGTTCGCGAGACACCGGCGAATGTTCGCGAGACACCGGCGAATGTTCGCGACACACTGGCGGAGTTTCGCGACACACCGGCGGTGTGCGCGGCTAACTTCGCGGCGTGCTGCGCAAACCGCGATTTCAACTAGTCGCCGTACGAATAACCCGACCGCGAGCTGACCTTGAACTCGGGGTTGCGCAGCGCGACGTTGACCTTCTGGAAGCCGTGCTCACCGGGACGCTTCTTCGTGTAGTAGCTGATGAGGTAGTAGCCGGCGGTCTGCTTCTCGATCTGCTGCAGCGGCGAGATATAGCTCGCGTGGAGACGATAGTAATGGCCGTTCGTGTCGCTGGCCATCGTCGCCAGGTTCTGGTGCACGAACTCCGGCTCGTTGATGCCGTTCTGCAGAGATACCGGATAGAGCGTCACGTCGGCACTGTTGAGCGACTCGATCATCGGATCGTAGTAGCGGCTGCGGGTCATGATGATGTTGCCGCGCACCTCTTCGTCCGGGCCGATGATGCCGTTCGAGAAGATCACGACATCCTTGCGCGCGTGAATCGGCCGCAGCGCGTCGCCGAGGAGATCGAGAGCCTCGTAGACCGAACCGGTCTTGTTGATCATCCGATCGATGTCCATGTTGGCAAGCAGCGACGGGCCGGCGCCGGAGCCGCCCTTGGAGCGGATGCCGAGACCGTATGCCGTGGCGTCGTTCAACGCGCGGTGGATTTTCTCCTTGTCGGAGGTGAAGTCGCTGTAGACCTTGAGCCTTACGTCGTGACCGACGATGGCAACCCGATCCTCGGGGCGCAGCCTGTCGTCGAGGAAGCGGAAGGCGTCGTTGCGGGCCCGGATCATCTCGGCCTGCGAGGCGAAATCGGACGTGGCCTTGTCGAAGAAGAAGATGAGATACCGCTCGTCATGGACGCGCTCTACCTTGAAGGCCGCGGCCGATTCAGGAGCGTTGATGAGGCGACGGTTCGTGAAGTAATCGACTGAATCGACCGGCAGGGCCATGCCGTTCTCGGTGACCACGAAATCGTCCTTGCCCAGGCCGAGCATCTGATTGCCGCGGGAATCGGTCACGATCGCATCGAGCTGCACGAGATTGACGACGACTTTCTCGCCGAACGGCTGCGGATTCGATTGCGGCTGCTGCGCGAGTAGCGGCGCGGCGGCGATCATGAGTAAGGTGATGAAACGCTTGGACATAAACACGTCCCCCTTCGCCCGTGCAAACGACGATGCCAGGAGAGGGGATTCCGCCGGCTGGCTGCGGCGCATGGTTCTTGCTGCATTGTCACCGCTATGTACAGGCTGACGATCGCGTTTCTGGCCGTTCTATCCGCTGTGCCGCTTGCGGCCCAACGGCGGATCGACTTCCTCCTCGACGCCGAAGGCGCCCGCCGCACAGGCCACAATCTGTCGTTAACGCCCGGCATTCGATTCGATCCCGAGTTCGGCACGGGAGGAGGAGCCGGGGCCGGGCTCAATTTCTTCGTGACGGATCGCGTGTCGATCGAAGCGAAAGCCGCGGCGCTCGAGTCACAGCTCCGCGTACGAACCATCGGCTCCGACTTCATCGCCACGGCAGAGCTCGGGCGCGCGAAGATCTATCCTCTTTCGGCACTTCTGCAGTGGCACATGTCAGGGCACGGCACGATTCGACCCTACCTCGGCGCCGGCGTGGCTCACATCATCCTTCACAACGTCAATCGCGCGGTAGGCAGCTCGGCATCCGGGATTCACTTCAGAGACCCCACCGGGCTGGTCGTCGACGGCGGGCTCGAATTCAACCTCGCAAAGCGCTGGGGCCTCTTCGCCGATGCACGCTACATCCCGGTCGAATCGAAGTCGACGGCGATATTCGTCGGCACATCGTCGTCGGTGACGATGAACGTCCGCCCGCTGATCGTCAGCACCGGGCTTGCGTGGCGCTTCTGACGGAATGAACCTCGCGGGGGGCCGGTTTGACCCGGCTGCGCGGTTCCCCTAGAATCCGCGTCTCTTTTTCGCGCCTTCCGGCGCGTCTGAACTCCCGGGGCATAGCTCAGCCTGGTTAGAGCGCACGGTTCGGGACCGTGAGGTCGGAGGTTCAAGTCCTCTTGCCCCGACCACTTTATCTCGTTTAGATACAGTGGTTTAGATTCTGGCGGAACGGTACTGTACTTGTTACGTCCCCTTCGAGTGAAAATCCGCGAAGGAGGCCGACATGTTGACGTTGTACCGGAGACACGCAGGGAGTTGTGGGAAGAAGAGTCGGAGGTTTCGTCGCTGCTCCTGCCCCGTCTGGGTGCAGGGAACGCTTGGTGGCGAGGAAATCAGGAAGTCTCTTGACCTGACCTCGTGGGAAGCGGCGGAGAAGATCGTCTTCGCGTGGAAGGAAGCCGGGAAGATCGGGGTCGAGGGAAAGCCGAAAGTCTCTCTCCATGATGCGTCCGAGAGGTATCTGCGTGACGCTGGTACCCGGCTCAAGCCTTCAACCGTTGACCTGTACTCACGGGGGTTGAAGCATCTCCTCGCGTGGTGTGATGAACACAACGTCTCGTTCGTCCCCGATCTCGGGATCGAGAAACTTCGGAAGTACCGGGAAAGCTGGGAGTGCAAGCCTGTGACGTCGGCTCGGAGAATTGATCGGCTAAAGATGTTCCTCGGGTTCTGCGTGGACTCGGGGTGGGTTCAGAAGAATCCGGCGAAGATGCTGAAGGCTCCCGAGACTCGAACGATTGGGAAGGCTCCGTTCACGGCTGAAGAGTTAGATCGAATCTTCGAGGCGTGCGGAGTTCTCGTGACCCGTGGGACGTGGGGCAAGGAGAATGTGAAGAGAGTCCGGGCCTTCCTGTACGTCTTGAGGTACACGGGCCTCAGAATCTCGGACGCCGCGAGCCTCATGGTCTCGAATGTTCGGGACGGGAAAGTTCTGCTTCGAACCGAAAAAACCGGAACCCTCGTGTGGATTCCGATTCCTTCGTTCGTCGTCGAAGCTCTCGGGGAGGTTCCGAGGGTTTCAGAGTTCTACTTCCAAAGCGGGAAGGCGAAGGGAAAGACAGTCCGGGGTGGGTGGGATAGGTCAATCCGAACAGTCCTCACTTTGGCGAAGGTAGATCACGGGTCGGCTCATTCGTTCCGATCTACTCTCGCAGTTGATCTTTTGAATAAGGGCGTGACCGTTGAGATGGTCGCGACGATCCTCGGGAACTCCCCGGCGATCGTCATCAAGCACTACGCGCCGTACGTTGCTTCGAGGCAGGTTGCTTTGGAGTCAGCTATTCGGAATCTCTGGGAAGAGCCGGAGACGCGGTTGAGGCTCGTGAAATGAAACGACGTTCTGTACACTCGCGAGCTGTGCGCCAATCAGCCCTGCTCGATACCCGCGTCGTTTACTGCGGTGACTGCCTGGACCAGCTCCAGAAGCTGCCCGAAGGCTCCGTTGATCTGATCTACATCGATCCCCCGTTCAACTCGAACCGAAACTACGAGGTCTTCTGGGGTGAGTCGAAGGAGAAACGATCCTTCGAAGATCGGCACGAATCCACACAGGCCTACATCGAGTACATGCGTCCTCGGTGCGTGGAGATCGCGCGGGTCTTGAAAAAGACGGGCTCGTTTTACTACCACTGCGACTGGCACGCTTCGCACTACGTGAAGATCATGCTCGACCAGATTTTCGGCGAGCAGAACTTCCAGTCGGAGATCATCTGGAAGCGAACGACGGCGAAGAGTCTTGCCTTCAACGGGTATCCGAACAACCACGACACAATTTTCTACTACGGTGGTGGTGGAACACTTGCTTGGAATCGTCCGTACATTGAGTACGACCTTGACGACCTGGACCCGAAGACTGAGGCGAAGTACTCGCACCGTGATCCGGACGGCAGAAGGTACACGCTCGGGGATTTGACGAATCCAAACCCCAACCGGCCGAACCTGACGTACGAGTTCATGGGGCATCACAAAGTCTGGCGGTGGACCAAAGAACGAATGGAAGAATCCCTCGCTGCGGGGATCGTTGTCCAACCGAGTCCGGGCGCTGTTCCGCGCTTGAAGCGTTACCTCGACGAGCAAGAGGGGAAGTCGATTGATACGGTTTGGACGGACATCCCGCCGCTCAATTCTCAAGCTCAGGAACGTCTCGGGTATCCGACTCAAAAGCCTCTCGCTTTGTTGGAGCGCATTGTGGCGGCGAGCTCGAACGAGAACGACATCGTTTTAGATGCCTTCTGCGGCTGTGGGACGGCTCTCGTAGCAGCTGAGAAGTTGAAGCGGCAGTGGATCGGGATCGACATTTCTCCCACGGCTTGCCGGGTCATGGCTAACCGTCTAAAGAAAGACACGACGCTTCGGGAAGATGAAAAGCTGTGGAAGATCGGACGGGGGTTTGTCGTCCGGGATCTGCCGTGGACGGAAGCGCAGCTCCGGAAGATCCCTCCCTTCGAGTTCGAGAACTGGGCGGTGATCGCGCTCGGTGGAATCCCGAACAAGGCTCAGGTTGGAGACATGGGGATCGACGGCCGGATTTTTCCGGTGTCGTCCATGCCTCAGAAACGAGTGGGGACGCTGGCCTTCATGGACGAGTGGTTCCCCATTCAGGTGAAACAGAAAGACAAAGTCGGCCGGCCGGACATCGATTCCTTCGAAGCGGTGATGATGCGCGAGGACCGGAAGAAGGGATTCATCGTCTCGTTCGATTACACGTCGGATGCGGAGAGAGAGATCGCAGCGTTTTTCAAGAGGTCGGGGAGAGCGATCAAGCTCTTCACGGTGAAAGAGATTCTCGAAGAGCAGATCGCAATGAAGATGATCTAGTCGCTGGACGGCGTGGCCTGATCGTTCTCGCCAGTCCCTATCTTGCTCTGGCGTTTCACTTCGGCCGTGACCTCCTGAAGGATTTGGAGAGCCCTTGCCTTCCCCAGCACCTCAACGATGAAGTCTCCGCCCGCGTCGGTGCCGCGCAGTTCGACGTACTCGTCAAGCTTGCCGAGTGGCGCAAGCTCCACGATGAGACGGTTTAGAAGCTCGCTTGCGTAGAGCTGGTTTGCAAGGCAGAGAACTTCGAGGGTTTGGAGAGCGGTGGCAACCTCGCCAGCTTTGAGGGCATCCCTCGCGATGTAGTACCCGGGCGAGTCGAGTTCGAAGTGAGTCTCAAACTGCTCAGCCGTGATGTGGCGGAATTTGATGGTCTTCTTCATTCTTCCTCCAGGTCGAAAAGGTCGGCCGCTCGAACCGGTGTACGCGAGAGCGAGCGACACGCCGCGACGATTGCTTTGATGCACTTGCGGGTGGGTTCCATCTTCCCGGCCCTGATCCGAAGAAGGTGCTGGCGGGAGTAGTCCGCAGCGTGCGCTAGGTGCAGGGCTTTGATGCCGTGCTTGTGAAGGAAGCGGTCGAGCTTCGTCGGGTAGGGTTGTTTCATGAGCGTCCTCTCAGAATGAGGTTCACCGCAGCGATGATCTGGAACTTGCCTTTGAGGGTTTCATCGTCGAGGCGCAGATCGCGCGCTCCGTGTTTCTTCCACCAGTGACCGATGAAAAAGTCGCCGTCGCGAGATGCGATGACCATTTCTCCAGTCGCCGCAGAACGTCGAGGTTCCGCGACAAGCAGCTCGCCGTCAGAGAAGCCGAGGACGGGGTAAGAACCTCGGAACCGGAAGAGTTTTTCGTGTGGCTCGATGAGGTCGGAAGAGATTTGAGCGGAGCCGGCGGAGGTCCGAAGCGGCTCGCCAGGTGTGAAGTCGTCGTACGGTACGGTCAGGAGTGCCATGCCGGGACCGTAGCTCGGAAAGGAGAAGTGTCAAACCTGACTGCACAAAGGGGTGTGCAGGTAATCCTCTCCGATAGGTAGAAGTGGGTGTGGTGGGTTCTCGTACAGCGCGCCCCAGGCTTAGCTCAGATGCGGTTCCTCTTCCCTTTTTCCGAAGGTTCTCCACATCATCTGCGGATGAAAATCACGGTTCAGAAGACTGGTGGAATCTGGCACGGCTACCTCGAAGGTCATCCCGAGGTTGACGAACGCGCCTTGACCGAAGAGATCGCGGTCAGGAAGGTTCAGCGGATCATCGAGCGTTTAGAACCGGAGAGGGGAGGAGACCATGGAAGAGAAGAAGAAGTTCACGATCATTGAAGCGAAGAGAAACGCTACCGGAGCGGTGACGAGTCTACGTGTGAAGTGCAACGTGTGTGGGCTGGACCAGAGACCTATGAAGGGAGCGGGGAGTGCAGTGCCGGGACAGTTCTCTGGACTGATCGGAGGCGGGGTCGAGCTGGCGTGCGGCAATCGAGAGTGCGAGGCGGATGAGACATTCGGGACGGAAGAGATTCCCTAGAGGCGTAGAATGGGCGGATGGACCAGATCATAGATAACGCCGGTTTTGGACACTGCCCTGCATGTGGCGACGAGATCACGCTTCAGGATGTGACGCGCGACCAGATCACGGAGAAGGCTAGAAGCGTTGACGCGAATGGCGGTCGATGTGACCGCTGCATCGAGGGAAGTACGGCTTTTCAAAAACAAGCCGGGTTCGCGATTCTTCAGTGGATCGGGCCGACAGCTTACCGGGAACAGGTTGCGTCGGTAATTGAGCCGCAGAACGCGAGCTATGCGGTGGTCACGTTGCGGGATGGACGGTCGGCGAAAATCTTTCGACGGGGTGAAAGCCATCGGCATCTCCCCGAAGAGATCGACCACGTTTTTAAGACAGAGTTTCCAGACCTGAAGAGGATGGAGAAGTAGCGCCATGACGACGGAAGACCTAGGACCGAGAGTTGTATCCGTCGAAGTGTGGGAGCGGATTAAAGTGCCGGTATACGACGGAAGTGGAAGACCTGACCAGATAATGATTGGTGGACCACAGCTCATGACTATTCACTGCACGAAATGCAAGAGAGGTCCGTGGCGAGTGAGAGAGGGTAGTGACGAGTTTGTTGAGACTCGTTTCCACGCAGCCGGAACGACAGTTCGGATTTGTTGCGAAACGTGTCAGGGGAACGTAGCGTACCCAGTCTCAGAGTTGCCGGGATACGTTGAGAGCCATAGCTAGTAGAAGTGTCGCACAATATCGTCTCGTAAAATTCGTTTTGCGACACCCTACCGGTTCCCCAACATTGAACCGGAGACCAGACCCCTTCTTCCTCTCCTCCTCCCTCTCATGAGGTGTGCCCTCCCCGGAAAAGCCAGGGTCTTGAGTACCTATGAGTCGGGTGTCGTCGAGTTTTTTAAGGGCTAGATACCTTCCCGGGAAAATCCGGCGCTCTATCTAGCGAGCGTTCCCCAGAGTAGTGCTCTGGCTTCGCGGGGCGTGAATCCCGCGTGTGCCAAGGAGCTACTGCGACTTGTCGCGAAATTCGGCCGGGAGTTCACTTCCAAGCTCTTCGAGAGCTTTGCCGATCCACATCTTCGTTTCTTGAAGTTTCGTGTGAGCGATGGCGATCTCTCTGGCTCCCTTCTCAGGGTTCTCGGCGAGCATTCGTCTCGCGCACTGAATGTGAGCGTCGATCTGGTGCCTCCATTCGTGAAGGTCCGGCACGCTGACGGTTAACGGTGTATCTGGTCCCATGTTCTGGTTGGTTGTTGTGATTGAATTAAACGACCTTTGAAACAAAACAGCTCGCCAGTTAAGGGCGAGCTGATCTGAGCATTCCATCGGCTTAACTCTCGATGAAACTGGTTACGTCGGTTGTCGAAGGAACACTCTCAGAATACCTGTCCGGCTGAAGGTTGCAAGGGTGAGTTATCCCCTAAAAGTCGGGTCGGGGGAAACGGCCTTTCCTTCACCGGATTTGCGCGAGACGTGTGTTTCTTGGTCCGGCTGGCTTCCGCCCGTCCTGGAGCATTCTAGGGGCCTAGGATCGCGGCATATGACACTCACCCACCCACGCTCCGAGCGTTCGATCTAGGTAGAGCGTCGTTACTCGCTTCTTGCAGGTGGAGCATTGGTATCTTTTCCGGCCCACCGAGCTTTTGAACTGAATGAAGCCAGTTCCTCCATCCCCCGTGAAGTAGGATTTGGCGGGCGAGGGTCTTTTGGTATCGGCAGTCGAGCGGGTTCCCAAGTAGGTTGAATGTGTGAGCGTAGCTCTTGATCGTCTGGTCTTGGAACTGGAGGCAGCCGCGCGAGTGCTTGCCGTTCGTGTCGACGATGTCGATGTCTTCCTTGCCGGAACTTTCTTGGAACGCAAGTAGCTCGATGTAGATGTCGAGCGGGTCTGCTTTCGTAACTTGGATGATTGCTTCATGGACTTCGGGCGTCTTGTTTTTCGCGTTCACCGGAATGGCTACCAGCGTTACTGCAAGAAACACCGTTGTGAAGAGACGTTTCATTTTTGCCTTCGCTCACGGGGAAGGCGGGACCGGATGGATTAAGCCTAGCAAGTAGAACGAGCGTGGCAAGGGGTGGGCTGGGGATGGAAAATAAAAGCCCCCCGCTACGCGCGAGGGGTAAAGATCAATCAGGCTTTGTGGGCCTACCACACGAATGGGACTTCCAAATGGTCGGTTGGTCCTCCTTTCTGTTAGGTCACTGGACGAAAGACTTTGCAGCCATCCGCTTCGTGACACGGACCCTTGCTGTGCGCTTTTTCGCCATGTCCACAGCGACAGGTCCGTTCAGGTGTGAAGGCGGTGCAGGAGCAGTCAGCGCAGGGACCGTTGGGATTCTGCTTTGTGCCGAAGTGCCGACGCTTCTGATGAAGGCAGGTACATATGAGAATCAAGCGCATGTCGTCACCCCTTCGGATCTTCGTGATGAACGTGCGTGGTTACATCGATGTCGGAACGCTTGCCGCAGTCGAGGCAATAGAGCTGATCGAGACCGGAGTGAGCCATGTCTACGATCGGCTGGTCGCACTCGGCGATGAGTACGAGGAAACCTTTGTCTCGGAACTGTTGGCGAATCGGTTCGCGCCAGGAGACTTTGCGCTCGAGCGAGAGGTGCTCAAGGTCGGCGTTCTGACAGTGGGGACATTGGATGGAGTCGCCGACGATCGTGGCGAGCATTAGGCCGCCTTCTTGCGCTTTTTCTCTTCCGGTTTCTTGTCGAGAAAGATGACCTGCGAGGCGTGGACTTCGGTCTTCCAGCGTTTCTGGCCGGATTCCTTGTCTTCCCACTCGGAGGTTCGGAGCGAGCCTTCGATGAGAACGTGGGAGCCTTTCTTCAGATACTGAGAAGCGTTTTCGCCGTTCCCGTTCCAGACCACGACATTCAGCCAGTTGGTCCTTTCCTGTCGTTCACCGTTTCCATCTTTCCAGCGGTCAGTGACGGCCAGAGAAAACTTTGTGACGGTGGTTGATCCTGCGGGAGTTGTTTCGGGGGATTTGCCGAGGTAGCCGGTGATGAGGACTCGATTAAGATTAAGCATACTTCTCCTTTCATGATTCGGTCGATGACTGCGATTGCGCCTTTCTTGTAGACAACTACTGCTACGAGTTCGCGGCCGTCCCAGACGGCCCAGAATCGGGTGCGTTTGTAACGTTCGTATCGGAGCATCAGCGTTCTCCGGGCAACATGAGGACTTCGTTTTCGAGATAGAGCTTCACTTCAGAAAGCGGAAAGTCAGTGAAGGGGATGTGCTGGCGGAAGGCTTCGTCGTCAGTGTCTCGGAAGCAGATCGCGTCGGCCTCGCGGCCGGTGACTCGCAGTTCCCAGACTTGAAACTCTCGAAGCATCCGGTCTTTGCGAGCTCGCTTTTGCCAGGATGCAATGAGGTCAATCAGCCAGTAGGCGCCGGCGTTCTCGGCAAGGAAGGCAACTCCATCGGTGTAGTGGAGGCCAGACATGTGCCGGTAGTAGTTTTCGGTTCCTGTGAACGAGGCTAGAGCGCCCCGCAGCTCGTCGGGTGTCATAGACTCCTCCTTTTGGGGATCAGTTCAGGCGGGCTACATCACGAACTGAGGGACCGCTAGCGCGGCGTCGTGATGGTGGTACTTGTTCGCCAATTCTTCGGCAGAGGTTTTGACGGTCTCGGAGCGTCCGCACTCGCAACTAGCGATGAAGTACAACGCGCGGTCCTCGTCGATCCAGAAAGTAACTTCAGTTACTTCTACCGGACGTTTCTCCTTTTCGGAGCAAGCGAAACAGAAGATCATGACGCGGTGCGGCATAGGCCTTTCTCCTTTCATTAAATTTTCAGTGGGTCTGTGTTAAGCAAAACAGACCTATGAGAAAGGTCAAGGTGCTGAGCTGTGCGTTAGTTCACTAACTCATGCGCCGAAGTGAGGGGTCGGCGCAGACGGTCAGAGAGCTAGACCTGCTTGCGGAAGCCGCCGAGGGTGAGATCGCCCTGGCGGTAGCGGTGAATCCAGTTGCGGATGATGCCGCCCACGGCCAACACGGCTCCGATGAAGGTGGTGAGCTCGTCGCTGCCGATCTTGATGTTGAAGTGCTGAAGAACGAGGACGAGTAAGCCGACGAAAGCCGCAAGGTTTCCTGCCTGAGTTGTTGAATAGTTCATGACGTTTGAAAATGATTACGACCTTTTTAGAGGTATTGCTGGTATGCGCCGCTGTTGTAGCTACTCCAAAGGTTCTTTCGGCCAGACTTGAAGAGCCTTGCCATCCAGCGAACGCATGCTTCGGGGTTGGTGAGGACGTAGTCAACGGTCGGGAAGTCTTTGCCGGGTCCGATGTGCCAGAAGTCGTTGACCTGGACGATTCCGTAGTCGGTTGAAGTGACGACGCCTTGGCGGTCGCGGTTCTGATGCTGAGCCTTCGGATTGAAGTTCGACTCGACGTGAACGCAGGCGGTGAGATCGTTCTTGTCTTTGAGAGTGAGGCCTTCTTCGTCGCAGATGACACGGACGGAATGCTGCGCGTTGTCTGGTGTATCCCAGAGGTACTTTGGGACGGGTGTTGGATCAGGCACGGGCGTTGGTGTTGGTTGCGGCGGGACTGGCGCCGGAGTTGGTTTGATTGAGTAGAGGAGCTGCTTCCAGAGGTTGATGAGTTGGGTGATGATGTCGGTTCGGTTCAACTCCTTTGCTGAATCGGGACTCATGTCCACGAACATGAACGCGCCGAAGTCTTTCCACTCGCGGTTCACGACGGTGCGAGAGAAGCACTGGAGGCCGTTGTCGCCAGCCGAGCAACCGTAGCTCTGCTGCACGACGAGGTACGGAACGCCGCCGATCATCTTCTGGCCGATGACCGCGAAGGCATGACCGGACGGCTGGGTCATCTGCCGCTCGTCGGGGATGACCGCGGGGAAACTCCAGGCGGGATACCAATAGGAACCCGCAACGACGAGGTTCTTGTTGTCTTTGAATTTCCAAAGCGAAGCTCGGATGTTGTCGAAAAGGTCGTAGTTCCCGTCACAGGAGAAGTAGGACTGCTGCTTCTGAGGTTCGGCCCATTGATCGTACTCAGGGGGCCAGTTCTGCCAGTTGGCTACGAAGTCGCGGGGTCGATCGAGGAAGGGAGACTTGCTGACCGGAAGGAAGCCGAACTTCACACCGGCGGTCATCGCGGTTCTGAGGTCGCCTCCGAATGATTGCCAATTCCCCAGCAACATCTTCTCCTTGCCAAAGGTGTAATTCGGGTCGATCTGCATACCTTCATGAGCTTCTGCCGCCTCGCTCGTTGCGTAGGCCGTGCACTCGTCGTTGTTCGGCTCGATGCGGGCTTGGTTCTTTATTCCAAGTAGGGGGCTAACGATCCAGTCGGTGAGCGGGATCTCAGTTATCTTCGGAAGGTCGAAAACATTGCCGAGCTTAAAGTCGCGCTTGTCTTTCGGGGTCGGTTTGAGTGGGGACTTTGGATGAAGGGGAAAGCGGTTCATTTACTACGTGGAGTTGGTTTCAGCGTAGCGCAGTGGACGAGTTGCGCAAGGTTACGGGCTGTGCAGAGCCTTCATTGACGATTCGGGTAGGAGTGTTACGTTGAATAGATGATTATCGCGCTTGTAATCGTGGGCGGATGGTTCGGCTGGAATGTTGCCGCTGCTTGGCTCTCATAGACCCAGGTGGTCTTTGACCGCCACACCTGCAGCACCTAAGCCCGCGCCCCCCATGACGGACGCCCCGACCTTCGTAGCCGTGGGGTGAGCCTGAAGGAACTGTGTGACGCCGGTCTTGCCAACGTTCTGTGCGTTCTTCGCAGCGATGTTGTCGGCAGCTTCGTAGAGAAGATTCTGCTGATGGAGAACTTCCTTCATAGCGCTTCCAGTCGGGATCTGGTCCTCGATGTACTGGTTTGCCTGGCGGCGGATGTCGAGGATGGCTTGTTTGCGAGCTGAGACCGTGCCTCCGTCGAAGACACCCTTCATGCCGTCTTTCGCGATCTGGTCGAACTGTTTTCGCGCCTCTAGCAACCCTGAGACGGTCTTTGGTTGCTTGTTCACGACACTCATGAAGGTGTCGAGAACGCCGTTGTAAGCCTTCTTCGCGGCCGGATCTCCCGCGAGGATGATCTGCCGCTCCGGAGAGTCCTGAAACTTCGAGAGGTACGTGCGAAGCTGAGCGCGATTGACGGTGGGGTCTCCGCTTTGCTGGAGGCCCGTCTTGATGACGTCGGATTTCGCGGCGATAGCGTCGTTGATCTTCGTGATGGCTTGGTTCGGATCTTGGGTTCCCGCGATGAAGGGATGAGCTACGTCTGCTCGCTCGATGTCGCGGGCTGTCGGTGCGATCGAGTCGGGTGTGAACATGCCGCCAGATGTGCCTCGCCCGGCGGCGAGAGCTGTCTCCTTCTCTGCTTTGGAAAGTACTGGACTCGTGAGTGCTAGAGTGCGTTCAGCTTCCTTGGCGGCGGCCTGTTGTGCAAAGTGTTCGCTGACCGGACCGAGAGCCTTTTCAGCGACTCCCGCCGCTCCTTCGGCACCCGCTTTGATTCCGTCTTCGATGACTGGCGCTGCTTCGTGAGCGGCGCCGGCTCCGAGGAAGGTTCCGGCGATGTTTCCGGCTGCTCCGACGTTCGCAGCTGCTTCTGGATGGGCAGTAGCAAAGCCTCCAGCCTTTTTCATGAACGCTTGGACGGGGGCGCTGTTTACGACTGCTGAGACACCTTTCGAGAAGAGACTCTCGGCGGGTTTTCGAACCGCATCAGGTAGTACCCGTTCAACCGCTCTTGCGGGAACGCCGAAGACGAGATCGCCGGCTGTTTTTGCTCCGAGGCCGAGGGCTTGGAGTGCGGTGGAGACTGGATGCTGCTGAGTTGAGCCGAGGGCGCGTTCGCCGATGTCTCTGCCGCCCTGGATAGCGTCAGTAGCCACGCTGCGGAGGTCGTTTGCGATTGCGGGTCCCTGGTTCAGGTTCGGGAGGAGGCTACGAGCGAAGCTCTGGCCTGTTTTAGCAGGAGTTGGTGCAGGAGCTGAGTTGAAGCGTCCGGACGCGTCGTAGAGCGATCCTGAGCCACTGCTGGCCTGTGGCTGGATGCCTTGAAATTGTCCGTTGTCGTAGATAGCCATTTTATCGTTTGGTGTTGTCTGTCCATTGGCTGTAGACCTTTTCAGAAGCTTGATCTTGGCTGATGCCGTAGTGGGTTACGAGAGCAGAGATGAGGTCTTCGCGGGTTGCGAAGTGAGCGGGGTCTTTGATCGCACTCTGAATGTCGGAGTCGATCGTTGACGTGTTCACTCCTGGTCCGCCGGATGTGGAACTGTGGTAGCGAAGGTCTTCGAGTCCTTGCTTCCTGTTCTCAACAAATTGCTTCACAAGCTGCATGTTCGAGGCGAACACCTGTTGAGAAACTGAAGGATCGGTCACGTCGAACCCGAGCTGGAGTTTCATGTCGGATACACCTCCAGCACCGAGTGCGATGCCGATTTCGTCGGCGATGAGCTTTTGGGCCTGATGGAAGTTCGATACCTGTTGGTTGCCGATCGTGATCGCACCCTTCTGGAGGAGTGCGTCTACTCCCGTGACACCGACACGACTCACCTGATTCGAGAGATCAACGATCTTGTTGATGTTCGGAAGAACGGAGTCGATCGCGGCAACGGATTTCTGGAAGTACGGTGCGGAGACTGCCTTGCCGCCTGCGTCGGATGCCACGAAGTCAAAGTTCGGGTCAACATGGGTGATCGCCGCTCTAAGGTTCTGCATGTAAGCGGCGGCTGAGTTGCTTCGGCCCATGGTCTGACGGATGTTGAAGAGAGTATTTCGGCCGGAGAGAACAGCTTCGGCATCCATGGCAAGGATTCCGGTTGTGGCAGCTGTGCCGCCTGTGGCTGTGCCCCCGGTGCCTCCCGCGCCCGCGGCTGCTTTACCGCCCGCGATCTCGGATGTCGTGTTGGCTGGATTCCAGAACGTCATGAGGTTGCCTTCAGCGTCGCGCATGGTCGCGAGTTGGGTCGCAGGCTTTCCGGCTATCTGCCCAGGAGTGGCTAGGTACTGGTATCCCTTCAGTCCCATGTCGTCGATGATCTTGGACTTCGCTTCGATCGCGCCTTGGGTCGCGAGCTTCTGGTTGATCTGTTCTGGGGTGTCGTTCAGGGTGACGCCTGCTTTCGCAACCGTAAGCGCGGTTTGCGGGTCCGTCATCAGCTTCTTGATGTAATCAACGCTGTCTTGGCTGCGTTTGAGGTCGTCCTGAAGCATGCCTATCTGGGCGGTGAGGAAAGTCTTCTTTTCCGCATCGAGCGAAAGTAATTGCTTGCCTTGGTCGTCCTTCTGGCCTTGGTAGAAGTCGTAGAGGGTCTTGTAGTAGCTGAGTTGGTCCTGCCGGTCGGCGGTGATCGCAGCGGCCGTGCGGTCAATCATGTTCTCGGCCACAGAAATCTGCTTATCGTGAGCGGCCATCACGGCGGAGATGACGCCCGCTCGAGCGTTCACATCTGAGATGGTCTTGTTCAGGTTTGCTCCAGCGATCGAAGACAAACCGCCTTGGTCTTTCTGCTGCTGGATGAGCTGGTTACCCTGGGTGAGAAGAGAGTCGAGCTCGTTGGTGAGTTTCTGGTTCGCTTCGAAGTTATCGTTGATGTGAAGCGCGTCGCGTTGAGAGGTTTCGAGAGCTTGTCGGAAGGGTTGGGAAAGGGTGTCGATGTTGTCGAGCACACCGTTCTGCTGGAGAGTCGTAAGGTCTTGAATCTTTTGCTGGCTGGCCTGAGTTTGCTTGTCGATAGAGTCGATCTGCGTCTGGTAGGCGTCCTGGACGGCGGTCTTGGTGTTCGCGAGATCCTGGGTCATTCCTGCGACGTAGGTCTCGTTCGCAGCTGGTGCTGTTGGTGTTGGCAAGGTCGGAGCGGGAGTGCCAATGGTCTGCGGGTTCGGAGCGGTGACGGGGTTCTGGATCGGGACTGGAGTCGGAGCGACGGGGGCATTTGTTGGAGTGCTCGTTGCTGGCGGTGAAGTTGCTGGTGCGGGCATGACGCCGCTGTCTTTCGCGATGTCCTTTGCAGAAGTCAGGGCGGTGTTCGCATCTGGTGCTTGAACGGTTTGCGTCTGGCCTTGAGTGTTGATGTATTGAAAATCTGCCATGTTTTTTGATTGGTTTTAGGCCTTTTCGGTTGGGTCCCAGTAGATGTCGATCTTTCGAATGATCGCGGCCGTGTTGGAGGGAGAAGCGTGGTTCCAGATGAGGTTCAAGAGGAAGGTATCGACGTTCAAAGCACCCGTGACTTTGACTGAAATGGATGACGCTCCTGGGTAGTCAGCGTATGCAATGGTTTTGTTCAGAAGGTCGTTGGCGCCTCCGACTGATACCGGCGCGTAGTTCTTGAACAGTGAAAGAAGAAGAGAAGCGCCGGTTCCCCACTGGGATAGGTAGATGACGATTTTCCGGATCGTCCCCTGGCGTGTGTCGTAAAGCACCTTCGCGCCCGCGCGCTGGCGAGGATGTGGGAAGGATCGGATCGAATCGCGGAACGTAGCGTTCATGTAGTAACCGCTCTGGTCGATCTTCACGATGTCGTAGGTGGATGAGCCTTTGTCCCTGCCGACGTAGAGCTCATTCGAGGCGAGGTTCTTGACCATGCCGCAGTCGGCGGGACTGGTTTGCCCGTCAGTCGTAACGAGAGTCCGGCTGTGGAAAGCTTGGCCGTCGATGACGTTCAACGCAGCGCCGTTCGCAGCTACGAAGTGCGGCATGCCTTGAAACGTATCGATGCTGCCCTGTCTTGGCGGATTGCCGATCTGTGCGGACTCGAAGATGGTCGTGAAGCCGGTTCCGTTGAAGCGCTTTACCTTCGTGGTGTTGTTCCGGCCACTTGTGAATGCGAAGAGGCCTTGGCTCGTCGCCCGGATCCCGGAGACGTAGTTGTCTTCGAGGTCGAATACAGACTGGTAGAAGGTTCCGACTCCGTCCCAGAAGAAGCAGCGCGACTCGCTTCGGGCGTAGCTCGTGATGTAGGTGGTTGCTTGGTAGGCAACCGCGGCGATCTTGTTTTCAAAAATGTCGAAACCGGTGGCTACGAAGCCAGCGCCGTAGTTCATGGCCTGGTAGTCGATCGTGTTTGTCGTGATGTCGAACTGCGCGAGGTACTGGCCGTTCGTGATGTAGATCTTGCCGTCCGGCCCCATGGCCATTTTGTGAGGAACACCCTTCGTGAGGGTCGAGCCATGCACCTGTGTGGGAACGGTCGAAAGCCAGTTGTCAACGTATCCACCTGTGGACTTCGTGCGGCGGCCTACGTCGGCGTCCGTGTCGTCGTTGAACGAGTAGATGACGTATTCGTCGGTGGAGGTTCGGTAGTTCAGGATGTCTTCGCCCGTGAGATTCGAGTGTCCGCCATGAGCGGTCGCGTTGTGAGCGGTCACGACGTCTGTGCCTGATCCGAACTGAACGACGCGAGCGTTCGCGAGAATCGAAAATGCTTCTCCGGCGGAATCAACAACGCCGTTCAGTGGAAGAGCGTTGATGCGTGTGGAGGCGTCCGTGAGGGCTGAAAACGTCTCTCCTGGGGCGAGCTGGCCGATCCTTCCAAGGCGGTAGAGGCTCATGGCGACAGACTTAGAGTAGCTTCCAGCAGCTTCGACGCCGTTGCTGTTCGATGGGGTGTAATCCTTTGCCCAACCTCTCGCTATTTGGCTGCTGTCGATGGTGATGATCATCAGTTCTGTTTGGTGATTGAAAAGAAGCAGAGCTTCGAGGTCCCCGCGATCGACTTCGCTCCTCCGGATGAGTGGTAGACGTAGATCTCGATGTAGTCGCCTGGAACGAGGCTCAGAAGGTCGGTGATCTTTGCCGTGAGGACGTTGCCGGCGGCTGAAGAGTTGTCGGCCGAGCGGCTGTACTCCGATCCGTTCTTGTAGATCAGAAGTTCGTAGATCGAGTTCGCGGCGACCGAAGAGAAAAGGACGCCAGCCGTGACCTGGTACTTGCCTGCCCTGCGGATCGTGAAGCGGTAATTCGTCGAGTCCCAGACGATCTCGTTCGTAAAGTCCGAGGACTCCCAGACAACCTTCGTTTCGGTCGTGTCAGCGATGCTTTGAGTTGAGGTCTTGCTCGAACGGCCTAGGGCTGAATGCTGGCTGAACTTCTGTTCGAGAACAGATTCGGTCTGAGCGTCGAGAAGGAATGGAAGAGAGGTCGGAGTCTTCTTGAACGATTCGAATTCAGCGCGTAGGTCTGCGATTTCTTGCTCAAGTTCTCCGGTTGGGATCTGTTCTTCGTCCATGGTTAACGTGTTATTGCGGCGATACTCCGTTATTGACGAGAGTAAACCAGCCGAAATCTATACATTCGCCATCGGCGATAGTCGGAGAGACCGCGGCGCCGAGAGCATTCGACGTTCCGCCAGTAGGTAGATTTGTGGTGCTAGAAGCGACCAAAGCGTTGTTGATGTAGAAATTTACCTGAGAAGCGCTCACATATCGGACGCGGAAGTTGTACGAGGTGCTCGTTGCAAAAGCAACCGTGGTGGTAGTGAGCGTACTCACGGAAGAACCGTTGCTAGTGATCGCCTTCCAGAATCCGTCCGTGTCAACATCGGTTGCGTAGCGGAATACTGCTTCGTCGGCGCGGATCGTTGAGGTACCAACAAGGGAAGCGGTGTTGAATCGATTACTCATCCCGACCCAATAACGTACATTCGTTGAGGTAGGAGACGTTCTGAAGTTAAAGCTAACATCAGGCTGCCAGCGGGCCTGCACGGTTGCTCCCCAATCTACGCCAGCAGCGCCGTTCGCAGTTGAGGTAGCGTATCTTTCAAAGGTGCCGCCTGCATCGTCCTGGACGGCACCAGCAGCGCCAAGATAGAGGCTAACGCCACCGACTCCAGTAGTTGTGAACGTATTCACGCCGGGGTTATGGATAGCCCCGCGAGTAGGGACGAACAGAGAGGGGTTTGGTAGATCGAGGGAGGTTACGCCTCCAGCGGTTGAGACGTTAGAGCCGCGATACGACTGAGTGGTGGTGACAACGGTCTGCGCGGCGGTTGAGTCGCCGTTGATGGATGTGATACCCCCGCCTCCAGCTGTAGCGGTCTCCCAAGACACTCCATTTGGCGCGGTTGAGGAAGCCGTCAAAACCTTCCCGTTCGAACCCACGCCTAAAGCAGTCCAGCCGTTCGGCGAGGAAGTAGCGACGAGAAGTCCGCCCGTGGTAGTTGCGAGGTTGTTGATCGTATTTATGCGGGCCGGGAAGTTCCAAGTAACCGTCTGGGTGGATGTGGTGATTGTGAAAGCGTTTCCCGTTGTGGTCGTAGAGAAGGTCCATGGACCGATTGTGTTGTTGATCGTTGAAGATGCCTGAACTTGGCAGGTCGCGCATGCGATAGTGAGGTCTCCCGTAAGCGCACCGCCGCCCGTGATGGGACCGGTCGTGTTCACATTTCGGGAAGAAGGAACAAGTCCCCACGTGCTCGAAGCGGTCTGATTCCATGTACAGGTAGCTGTGCCGCAGAGAATCGAGTAGATACTTCCAGTCGAGGTTGCGAGAGCGAAGGCGTTGCCAGTCGCGGTGCCTCCGCCGGCTGCAATCGTTGAAGTCACATGAGGTTGTGTGTTCGTAACGGTAGTCGCGCCGATGCCGCCGTTTGAGACACTGATTCCGGTTCCGGCCGATATGGTTGTCGTGGTGTAGGCCCCGGCGGTTGCTTTGGCGTTGAACGTCGCGTGATCCGCAGCCGAGAGGTACCCGCTAACCGAGTCAGTGGAAGTCGGCTGGCTGAACGTCCAGGTGTTGCCGGAAGAAGAGGCGATTGCAATACCTGACTGGCCGCTCGATGCGTAGTTTCCGGTGAATGAGAGCTTGTTCCCGTTGAGTGCTATCGGAGTCTGGACGGAGAGAGAGGTCGAAGCTACCGGAACGGTTCCGAGAGCTGTGTTGAACCTTGCTTGGGTCCAGTAGAGGTTTGTTCCTTCGGGCAAGCCGGTTGTCGTCGTACCGTTCAAGGCGGTATTGAAGCGAGCCTGAGTCCAGTATAGGTTTGTGCCTTCCGTGACGTTCGTGGTCGAGGGGGTTTTGAAGACACCGTCGCCGAAGAAAATTTGAGAGCCGGTTCCAGTGCCGAGGACGTTGGAGCGAACGGTGGAACTAACAGCTTCGGAGAGGTTGTTAGCTACCTTAAAGTAGGTTGAGGAACTGGTGAGAGCAGCGTCGCCAAGGCCGAGGTTAGAGCGAGCGGTTGATGTGCTGTTTAGATCGGAAAGGTTGTTCGAGCGAAAAGCAAATGAGGATGAAGCGGAGTTCGCTAGGAAGAATGAAGGACTGTTGCCTTGCCAGGTTCCAAGCCAGCTGCCGGTGGTAGTGGCCACATAGGCGGTAGAAGAGGCGAGGAAGTCCGAAGGGTTCCTGAGCTGCCACGTTCCTACCCAGTTGCCTGTCGTGGTTGCAAGGCAGGTGCTCGTCAGACAGAAGGTACCGCTCTGGCCGGGGAAGGTGAAGGTGTATGGCGTAGTAGATGCGTTCGCAAAGCTGAGATTAGTCTGTGTTTGAGGGCTGCCAACCAAGAACGTGACGGTAGACGTGGAGGTTGGTAGGTAGGCGTTTAATTGGTTGCCTGTCGAGTCAAACGCGGCAACGCCGAAATAGAATCCTTGGTCAGCGTTTACGTAGCCTGGAAGAAGTAGGTTGCCTCCTATGTGAGAGTCATTCCCGTTTCCGGCAATCGTCGAGGGGTTCGTTCCCCCGATCGTTAAAGTTCCGACTTTGTCCCACGTGAGCAGGGCATCTCCTCCGAATGTGCCGTTGTCGTTAAACTGAACCGAGGTATCGCTTCCTCCTGGTGTTCCGCCGCCGCCCGAGCCGCAAGTGGTCACACTCAACGTCCCGGATGCGTTCGTGGAGAGGCAGAGGCCGGCGCTGCCAAGGGAAGGGATTCGAATGGTGCTCGAAGGGTTGCGCGGCGTGATTTGCGTTCCCGTTCCGAACTTCCATGGGTCAAGGGTACCGACACCGGTCTGGGCAAAAGCCGATCGAGCGGAAAGTACGATGACGACGACGGCTGCTGCGATGGCTAGGTAGCGGAGGTATTTCATTTGAAGCTAGAGATGATTGATTTGAGGTAGTTGTCCTTCTTCTTTTTCGTTTGGGCTTGTTCAGGTGAGTCTCCGAGCTGGAGGTGAATGCTGCCGCTCTTCAAGTTATCGAGAAACTTCGTGATGTGGATGTTCTCGGCAGCGACTTTCATCAAGATGTCCTCTTTGAGTCGCTCGAAATAGTCCTTTGTCTCCTTGCTCTGCTGGAGCACGATTGAGTGCATTTCGGTTCGAAACGTGTCTATGGCCCGTACGAGCGGCGTGAGGTCGGTATGTTCGAATTGCGGGCGAGTTTTGAGTTCTGAGAGAAGACTCGTTACCCCAGATTCGAGCTTCGAGAGGTCAACGTCTTCGGGTTCTGGTGGTTCGGGGATCGTCTTCACGATGCGAGTAACGCGCTCTTCAACTCCGCTGAGGATTTCGTCTCGAAGTGAGGCGGTATCCACCGGGTCGGGGATTTCAATTTCAGGTTGAGCGCGACCGTCAAGAACTTCGGTGATGACTTTCTTGAAGAACGCCTCGTCGATCGAGCCGCCTCCGCCGCCTTGTCCAAGCGAGAGGTCCCAGCGCTGCTGAACGAGGTAAGTGTCAGCTTCTTCCGCGTAGTTCGGGCTGAGGGTGGTGTATTCGGAGTCGTCGTAGACGGACGTGGTGATGACGAGGTACTTGCCCTTGCCGTAGGTGTCGTCCCATATGACCTTCCAGACCTTCTGAAAGCGGCGATTGCCCTTGTCGTCGAGGTTTACGGTCGCGAGAAGCGCATCCGTGGTCGCGTCCCTGATTACGGCCTGGACGTAGTGCGTGGCCGTGTCGCTTGGGTCTTTGAGGACTCGTACGATCGGGAAGGATTCAGCGGGTGAAAGTTGCAGCATGTTTTATGAAAATCCGCCTGGGTTTTGTGAACCTCCGATTCCGCCTTCGATGGCGATCTCGCCGTAGTCCTCACGCGAAAGCTCGAGAAACTGCTTCTCGTCCATATTGCGGGTCGAGTAGAAGTCCCCAAGTTCGGTTTCCATGGCAGTGATACGGGCCTCGATCTTCGCGGCGCGCTGCGGCATGGTGTTCACGTCCACAAAATCAAGCGCTGGCCAGAGGGAAATGAGGCGATGAAACTGGGAGGCAAAGCCAGGGGTCTTCGTGGTGTCGGTGTATGAGAAATATGAAGCGGGACGTTGGATCTGAACCTCCAAACCTCCCGTCGAGGCGTAGTTCGGGGCTGGGTAAAGTTCGATCCAGTTACCTACCTTGGCGTACTTGCGAGGAGTGCCGGCCGCTTCGTTGAGTTCCGCGTCGGTGAGCTTCCGGCGATCGACAGGTTTGAGTGTGACCAAGTTGCCGGTGGCGTCCTTGATGCGCAGTCGAAGGAACGTAAGCCAACCAACCGCGATGGCGTACCTGCGAGTGCCCGCGACGAGGTTCGTGGAGGTGTCGATTGGCTCCGTGCCCTGATTCGCGTCATCCCAGGACCACTTCTGGTCCGATTTCATGATGAGCGAAACGACTCGATCTAAAGCGAAGTTCGCGTTTCGCGTCTTGTCCTTGATTGGATATGAGGTCGAATCAGAACCGGCCCAGTAGTCGATGTCCGAAACGATGTCGAGGTTGTTGGTTTCGCTATTGAACTGCATAGGGCGTTGGATGTTTGAGTACGAGAGCCATGAACGCGGCAATGATGGCGAGGACGACGGCGCTGCCTATGAAAATCATGATCCGTTCAACCCATTTGCTCGCGAAGAGATGACCGGATTTTTCAATGAAGTCTTTGAGGTCGGAGTGGATCTCGTCAACTTTATCGCTCATCTCATCCTGCTTGCGGGTCACCGTCTTGATGTCGTTCTTCATGTCGTTCATGTCGAGTTGCATCTGGAGGAGTTCGCTGGGCATGGTTTTAGGGTCAGTACTGCAGGACGCTGAGAACGCTGGTTGCTGTTGCGATGCAGTGAAGGGACTTCGCGAGAAGATTCGAGTCGGTGATGTCGCGCTCCTGAGCGGTTGAAGTGGTATTTGGAACGTCGATCGCGAGGCCGGTTGCGACAGTCGAGGTTGTCCCGAAGGCGCACCAGACCTGTCCAGGGCCAGGATTGCGAAGAATGAGGCGCTGAAGGTTGGTTCCTGCGGCGTTTACTACGGTGTCAGAAGTCGCGATGGAGGTTGTGGCGCTCGTGACTGTTCGAACGGCTGCGCCATAGCCTGCTGTTGGAGCTGTTCGATGCGAGAAGGTAAGGATTACAGGGAGACCGATGAGGACTGCGGTGAGCAGGATGATGATTGAAATGTTCTTCATGATAGGAGTGTCCAGAGGCCCCGCTCAGTGAGCAGGGCCGTCGGGAGCTAGTCGGTGATGCAGATTTGCGCGGTCGTGGTGCTGAGGTCAACAGCCGCGCCGTCTAGACCTTTGAGGTAGAGCGTAGACGATGCGGTGGCAGTCCCAGAACCTGCCGTTACTTTCGCGGTGACGAACCACTGCGAGGTGGAAGTGACGCTCGTGAGCGTTCCGCCGACGCTATCGCCAGCAATGGCATTCGGCGTTAGAAACACGTCAGTTGCTGCTGCTGTCGAAGAACTGACGGAGGCCGGATTGAACGAGGCGTCGGTGTAGCACTTCCGCGAGTTGATCGGTGTGCCACCGGAACCGATGGTCACGGTGCCAGTGTTCGAAAGCTCGAACTGCCTGCTGGTGCCGCCGTAAAACCCTTGAAGGAAGGCTTCCTTCTGGTAGTGGGTCTGTCCGGTGACTTCGCCGGAGCCCAGGCTTACGGGACGGTTCACGAAGGCGAGGTATCCAAGGGCGAGAACAACGATTGCTCCGAGGACGAATAGCTTTGTTTTGTTCATGGAGTGTTCGGATCAGGGGCCAGGAGAACCCAGCCCCTTTTCCAAGGTTGTTACGACCAGTCAGACGTACCGGCGTTAATTTTGACGCGGACCATTTCGCGAGCACCGTCGGCGTAGGTTTTCTTACCAAAGCCAACGAGTGATTTCACGATGTCAGCGAACTGGTTAGGGTTACGGACCACTTCGATCTCAGGCGGGATCTGGACGATGATGTCGATCGCACCGGAGACGAGGAAGAGCGAATCCTGACGCTGAGAACCCCAGACGTTCGAAGTTGAAGTGAAGGTCTGGGAAACGACGATGTCGCCGTAACCAGAGATCGTGATCTTGGTCGAGGTGTCGTCTACCGCCGTGATGCGCCGCTTGTCACGGAGCAAGAAAGCGTTTTCTGCGGAGAGCGCCACGAAACCTGCATCCGTTGCGGATGTGACAGAGGTATCAACAGCATTCAAGGCTGCGGCGAACGTAGCGCGGGTGTGCGCTGCGTCCGAACAGATGTGAACGTTGCCGGCCGTGGTGCCGAGGGTGGTCTTGAAGGTGAAGGTAACGCCCGCGATGGTCACGGTGTCGCCGTCAGTTGGCTGAACGGTCAACGTGAGTACCGCCGAGTACGGGAGGTTGTTCGAGTACAAGATGTCCCAGCCGAAGAGGTTGGTGACGATACCGCGCTGGTTAATGCCATCACCGAAGATGGTGTTGCGGGAGGCCTGTTGCAGCTTCAAGGTGCCGAGGAAGTGACCGCCGACAACTGCGGTGCGGCCTGCTTTCGGGGCGTCGATCGCGTCGAGTTTCGTATCCGCGGCCACGAAGACCTGCGGAATGTTCGAAGTGTTGAGCGAGATGTTGTTGCCGGAGGTTCCGCCGACGTTGCCGTCGTCAAGGGACCACTGAGCGTTGGTTGCTTCTGCCAAAACCGCCTGCTCGATGCGGTTGTTGTGGTCAGCCATCATGCGCTTTGAAGCGAGCTGGCCGATCGAGAGGAGAGACTGCTTCTTTTCAGTGTCATCAACGGTCACTTTGGACGCGAGCCAGGTGCCGATGGTGAGACTTTCGGACGAACCGGTGAGGTTTACGTTCGTGATGTCGGTTCCAGGCACGTACGTAGACGATGCCGGGTAGGACATGATGACTTTCTTGACGGTGTCACCTTCGCCGCCCGCAATGTTGCGGAGGGTCGTGTTTGCAATCGCCATCGCTTTGTTTTCAACAAAGAGAGAGCGTTGCGCCTCGTTCGCCCAGAATGTGCGATTGAGACTAGATAATGAGTTTGCCACTTAGGGTGTTGAATTGTGGCGGGCAAGGCTAGTGTCCTTGTTTCTTCATCGCTTCTACCCACTGGTCGTATTCGTCCCTACCTTCTTTCGTGGACATGTCTACGTCTGGGGGAGCGTCGAAGGTGTAGGTCTTCTTGCCGCCGGATTTATTTGACCGACTGAGCGACGCATCTTCAGCTTTCTTCTCTTTCTCGAATGCGTCGATCTTGAACTGAATGTACGGGTCCTGACTGGCGGCTTTGATCGAGATACCTTGGGCCTTCGCTACCTTCTGGATCTCCTTCTTGAGGTCCTCGGGATAGGTGAGAGAGTCAAGGTCTCGTTGTTCGAGGCGCTCGGTGAGCTTCTCGTCTAACTGCTTGTCAAAATCCTCTGCGTTTACTTGCTTCTCGGAAGGCTTGACGGTAGTGCGGAGTTTCTCGGCTTCAGTTCGATGCTTGATCTTTTGGCCGATAGCTTGAGAGAGAGATTTGCGGTGGTTCAATTCCTTCTGTACCGCTTTTTCAATCCGTTCGGCGTCTTCGTCCTGGTCGAAACCATATTCTTCGATGACTGCCGCGCGTACTTCGTCTTCCTTCACTTCTGAGAGTGCCGCCTGTTCGGCTTGCAGCTCTTCCTGCGTTACCTCGTTGTTTTTGTCCATTGGACGGGTTGTTGTTGGCGGGCCAATGGCCCATGATTTTTATGAAAAGCGGAGTTCTTTACCGACGTGATCCACATCGTCACCGACTAAGTTGTCGAGGGGCTACTTCACTTTCCGGACTTCGCCGCCGATTTTGCCGGCAAACTCCTCTGCGTTCTTCGTGAACGCGGGACCATGGATCTCTTTCGAGTAGGTGCGGACGTAGTTGCCCTGGGCGTTGTGGACAGCTACCGCAGGACCGTCGCCGAGTGTCTGCATGTCCTTGGTTTCGGCTTCAGCGGCGTGCTTCTTGGCCGCGGAGCGTTCAGCTTCGCGCTCTTCGAGGAAAGCTTGCGTCGCGGCTTCGGATTTCTCCTGAGCGACTGCCTTGGGGGATCGAGCCATTTATGAAAAGAGGAATGTGTGTGTGGTTGAAACGACCTTTCTAGTTCACTGAAAACCCATCGAGTTCTGATTTGACCGTAACACGCGCGTCCCCTGCTAAAAAGGGCTCCAGCATGTGGACAACTGTCTCGTACGCTCGCTGACGCGCTTTCACTTCGAGCGCGATCTCGTCGGGGTCGTCGAGTTTGATGCCGTCGAGGGTGTTCAGAAGGAGAGCCTGCGAAGCGAGGAACGAAACAAACTCCTTAGCTTCAGGGAACGAGAGCAGCCGGTGAATGGTTTCGGGGTTCATACGAGTTTGATGTCGCCGGTCTTGAGGTCGAGCGAGACGGGAGTGCCGGCGTCGTATCCGAGGGAAGCCAGTTTTTCAGAGACGAATAGGTTCTTCTCGTTTTCGAGCAGCATGGTGAGGGCTTCCGCCTGGCGGGAGAGCTCTTGACCGTTCGGAAGAAGAGCGGTGTTGCCCTTGATGTGCATAGCCTTCCACTTCTCGTGCGCGACGATGCGGCACATCTCCTGGATCTCCGCGAGTTCGGCGGCCTTCAGTCTTCGGGGTCGGTTGCCGTTGATGCCGTTCATTTGGTTTTGAAAATGTTGAGGATCTCCCCCATGACTTCGATCTTGATGTCGAGTTCGCGTTCCTTGCACTCTTCGACGAGCTCCTGAAAGCGAAAATCCATCTTGGCTTTCCAGTTGTCGATCTCCTGGCGCTTCTCCTTCGCGAGGACGGTAGCGGAGGCCATGTCGAGAAGCTGCGCGAGTTCGTTCACGCGTTGCTGCTTCTTCTTGATGGTGTATTCGCGGGGTGGTGTGGTCATAGGTTCTGTTCTTTGCGAGCTTGCATTTCCTTTCGATGCTCCCGACGCTTCAGATAGACCTCATGGAGCCAGTCAGGAACCCTCACATCAAGCGCGAGCCACAAGCCATCTCGGTGGATGACCCGCCACTCATGCAAAGCGTTCGGCTCAGGCGGCTCAAAGGACGAATCAAGTTCGTAGTTCGTCCGATCAGCGAAGTCGTAACCCATATCGTGCATCTCAAGGCTCTGGGCGAGAAGTCGCCGGAACTCGGGGAAGAGGTAGACGACTTGAGGGCCTGACGCTCCGTACGCGAAGTCGAGCAATTCTTGGGAACGCGGGATTCCGAGTTGTGCGCGTAAAGCCATGCCCATTGAATCTAGGGTGCGGACGACTTCCATGTCTTCTAGAAGTGCTGTGTTCATAGGCCTGTATCGGCGCGCTTTATGTCTGCTCTGGCTTTGCGTTCGTTCGCGAGTCTCGCTTTCTGCTGCTCATCAGGGTTCGTGAGCCGGTCGAACATCTGCTGCCAATGTCGGATGCTCCACGCCTCCGTTGTCATGTCTCGCGTGATCATGCGGCGGTGTTCATGGTTTGAGGTGCGGCGGCAACGGCTCCGGACTTCTTCGGCTGTGGTTTCTGGGTAGGGTTTTGGGGAGCGTTCGGATCAGGTGCTGGTGCTGGCGGGGTCTTCGGAAGCGAGGCGACGTCGATGCCCTTCTTGCGCATCGCGAGTTCGATGAGCGCTGAGCGGCGGATCGGGTCCGTCTCGAGCTGGGTGAAGGTAGCGAGAGTGGCGAGGTCCTGGGGCAGGGTGCTGTTCTCGCCGGTGATGATGACAGCGACGTTCGGAGCGTAGTCTTCGAAGGCTTTCTGAAGGCCGGTCATGAGGAGCTGCGGACGCTTCTTCAACTCTTCAAGCTTGGCCTGCTTCAAGGCGTCGGCGATGTCGGGCGTGTGGGGGCCTATCGCGATGAGGTTCTGGAGATACCAGTCGTCAACGATGAGCTGGTAGAGCCGCATGAGCATCTCGGAATCTCCGGTGAGACGCATGACGTCCTGGGCCTGGAGGTTCTTCACGAGTTCGGGAATGATCCATTCTTGGAAGATCTCGGAAAGAGGGATTGCGAGCTTCTCGCGGATGAAGTCGTACAGCTTGTTCGAGTTCTGGTTCAGCAAGGCTCCGAGCTGGAACGGTGTTCCGGCCGGCAGGTTCTCACCCTGGACAACCTCTGAGGAGTTCGCGATTGAATCAGCGAGGGTGAGGACGCGGTTCCAATCACCGATGAGCTGGTCGAAACCTTCCATGCGGACAGCAACCTGCATCATGCCCTTGGCTTTGATGATGTCGCCATTCTTCATGTCGGTGAGGACGTTCTGAACGAGCAACTTGTCTTCGGATGAGAAGAAGGTTTTCGAAGCCCATTCGAGACCCTGAGCGATCTGGTTGCCGATTTGGTTCGCTCTCACCTGGCAATCAAAGAGCAGCTCGATGAGACCTTCGCGGAACCAACGGCCCTTGTACCGGCCACGGTGGAACTCCTTGTAGATGTCGGACATTTTCTTCCGGCCGAGTTCCTCGGCGAAAAGAATGTACTTGATCTCGATGCTCGAACCTCCTGCAGCTCCCTTGATGCCGGCGGCGATCACCTTCGCGAGAACGTAGCGGTTCTCATCCCCTTCGGATGGTTCCTCGCCTCGTTCTTCCTTCAGGTCTTCGAGACACACTTCGCCGTTGCGCTCGAAAATCTCGTAGTACGGGGTCGTGGTGGTCTTTGCGACGGAGTCGGCGGTCGCTGAGTACGTGTCGGATTTGCACTCAGTGAGCGCCTGATCGACGTTCTTCCAGCTTGCTGATGCGGCCCGGAACTCAGACTGAGAGAGTGGATGACGCTCGATGACGGGGGTCTGGTCGATGTTCTCAGCAGTCTGATTGATGATGAAAGTGTTCTTCAGGTCGTTGCGTTCATAGCTGCCCTTGACCTTCTTCCAGAGGACGTTGCCCCAGCCGGAACCTTCCTCGATGTCGTCGTTGATGTCTTCGGCCTGACCGTTCTCCCGCATCCATTCCTTCAGCTTGAGATTCGTGACGACGTTCGCGAGGTCGTCAATCTTCCGGTCGGAATAGGCAGTGACGTCCTTGGTGTCGAAGTCGATGTTCTTCAGCTCCGAATTGATGCGTGGAGTGATGATGTCGAACCAGAATTTGTAGTTACCCTGGGAATCGAACTTGCCGGTTGGATAGATTTTGTTCTCGAAGAGGGAGATTCGTCTCTTCAGCTTAGACTCAGAGAAGTCATTGTTCTCTGAGATGTTAACGACACCCGTGAAGTAATCGCGTAGCTCGTCTTCGATCTGAGTTGCGAGTGCGGATTTGTCGTTCTGTGGCATGTGCTTTCAGTGTTGCAAGCCCACAGGGATTTACAAGCCCGCGTCCTGTTGATTACTTTCGCGAGCGAGCTGGTTTTCGCGAACTGAAATCTCGTACTGAACGCCGAACGGCTTTTCGGCAAGTTGGAGCTGGTAAGCAACGGCATCCGATACGTCGTCGTGAACCGCCTTCGGGAAGCGCAGTAGCTCTTCTTCGAGATCAGAACACCAGCCTTCGATGTGGAAGACCTGGCGAGCTTCGTAACGAGGTGAAAGCCCACGGATACGCAGTTCTTTGTTTCGTTGGCCGTGGTCGAGTTCAACGACGCTGAAGAACTTCTCGCGCTTGCGCATCTCCTCGTCGAGGAAGGGCTTCAGCACGTCGTTGTACATACCCTTCTCGATGCCGACGACTTCGAAATGGGTCTCGTCGTAGAGCTTGAAGAGCAGCTGAATGAGCTGCATGGCGTCGAACTTGATTCGCCATGCTTTGAGGTTCCAGAAGTTCTCGGAATCCACGAAGTTGAGGCAGATGCCGATGAAGTCAGACTTCTCGCTCTTGCCTGGGGCGGGGTCGATTGTGAGAAAGACTCGGGTGTCGAGCTTCTCAACCTCCTCCCATGATCTTGGCCGGAACATTGGGCGTCGAAAGACCTGGGACTCGCTTGAAACAGGCTGTTGTTGATACAGGGCCGCGAACGCCTCAAGCCCGATGTCCTTCTTGATCGACAGGAGTTCTTCGAGCGAGTACTGATCGGGCCAGAGGGCTTCACCCTGGGCGCGGTGTTCTTCATGAACTTCAGCGATGGCAGGTAGGTCTACGATGTCCCACTCGTCACCCTGAGTGGCTCTGATCCGGCCGACGAGATCGCCGTCCGTCCAGCGGGTCATGATGATGACGATTGCGCCGTCAGGTGTGAGGCGGGTGCGCGCGACGCTCGTGTACCACTCCCATACGCTCTCCTGAACGACCGGGGACATGGCTTCTTCTTTGTTCTTGACCGGATCGTCGATCAGGAAGACATGAGCGCCACGTCCGGTGATCGAGCCGCCGACACCTACTGCGGTGTACTCACCTTTCCGGTTGGTGTTCCACTGGCCGGCGGCCTTGGAATCCTCGGCGAGAGTGATCTCTGGGAAGAGAACCTTGTACTCAGGTGATGCAACGAGGTTTCGGGCTTTGCGGCCGAAGGTGACAGCCAGGTCAGAGCTGTAGGAAGCCGCGATGATTGACTTCGAAGGATTGCGGCCGAAGTACCACGCGGGGAAGTTGATCGAGCTGATCTCGGACTTACCGTGGCGGGGTGGGACAGTGATGATGAGTTTGCGGATCTCTCCGCGCTCGACAGCTTCCAGCTTCGAGATGATGAGCGAGTGGTGCCAGTTCTCGCGAAAGGTCGGGAAGACGTAGCGAACGAATCGGGAAAGAGAGCGCCTGGCTAGTTCTCTACGCGCTAACTCCTTCCGAGCCTCCATCGGCGTCGGCAATTCGGGCGAGTTCTCCATCGGAGAGTCGTTTGATCCCGAGAGCGACGTTGGCCGTTGAGCCTCCGGTCAGGAGTTGGATGTTCTTCGTCAGTTTGTCTACAGCGTCGATGAGGTCGCGATACTTCGCCTTGCTCTCGGTCTTTTCGAGGAGTGAGACTGCACGGTCACGAGCGGCGTTCATGCGGGCAACGATTGGCGCGACGGTGTCCTGATAGGTTTTCGTCTGGGTGATCTGCTTCGGGTTGTGGGCGACAGACTTCGAATAGCCTTTTCGACGGGCGATTGCACTAACCGAAACCTTCCCGCCTTTTCCCAGCGTGGCGATCACCTCTTCTGCAACTGCTTTTGCGTTCTCTGAGGGCATTCGGGTCTAGCCCTTGCCGTGAACAGGCACTGGGTCGGTGTGTACGACTGGAAGGGGTGCGGATGGTTGCGTGACAACGGCGGGCTGGCTGTGGATAACCGGTGCAGGAAGATCGTGGGTCAGTCTGAAACCGACGGCAACGATAAGAACGATCGCGAGACCGATGATGCAGATGAGTTTGAAATAGGTCATTGGATGGTGAGGTAGATGGCGTACCAGTCTGTTGAAATTGCTTGCTGGGCTTTGAGGAGAGAAACAGCTCCCGCGCACACCTGCTTGTGAAGATAGTTCTCGACCGTGTCCTTCTGCTTTGCGCCGAGTTCTGACCCATTCAGGGTCGTGTGATACGGCTCCGGCCAAAGGTTCTTCGGGTCGGTCGGGTTGCCGCCGAGCTCCAGACTGACGAGATGGTCTTCCTCGTAGTCCTTGGTGTTCATGTCGCCCTGGTAGGTGTAGCCCTGTCCGAGCTGCTGGACCTTCAGGTTCGTCGTGTAGGTAGCGGGCGGACGGATGCTCTTCGTGGACCACTTCGGGTTGCAGATGTTCTGCGAGATGTTTGCCTGGGTGACGTCCGGGTTTGGAGCACCGGGGGTCTTCGAAGAATCAGGGTAGATTTCTGCCGGACCGACGCGGCCAGTTGTGACAACTGCTGGCTGTTGCTGTGAGCTAGGCGGGATCACCTGCTGATGCGAGTGACTATGGTAAGCAACACTTCCAAGGGCTGCCACTGCGGCTATCAGGGCGATGTGCCCTATGTGTTTATTCATATGGATTTACTGTAGTAGTTTGCCGGCGTTTGTCGAGGTCTGGGCTGTGGATTGGTTCGCTTCCATACTGAGCCTTCCGCTCGCACGTTGATCCGGAGCCGGGCCGGAATGAACTCTCTTCCTGGGTGGTACTTCTTGAACTGCTGAAGCTCTAATCCGGAAGGTGATCGGCCGTACATCTTCTTAAACTGTAGTGATAGTTCGTCGTTCATTGGTTTGGGTAACTGCACCACGGCCAGCAGTCGCTCGTGAAGCCGCCGCAGATCTTGTTGTGCTTGAGGGGTTCTTCGTCCGTGTTCTGGTGGCAGCGTTTGCAGTGCCTCGGAGGGAGAGGGTCTGCCGGTTTTTTCGAGAAGTCGGGAAGTGAATCAGGCATGGGGTTAGCGAAGGGCAATGTTGAATCCGATGATGGCGTAGAGGATGAGAAACCAAAGGCAAATCACAAGGATTACGATCTTCATGCCGTTTCATTCTTGGGTGAGTCTTCTGAGAGGTACTTGGAGGAGATGAGGTCTTCGAGCGAAGGCGGGGCAGTCGGGTCGATTTGGTACAGCGGCTGAACCATTCGGGTTTGCCGGTCGGCCATCATCGCCAGAATCTCTTTAGCTGTCTCACGCTGAGTTCTTCGGACAAAGTCATTCTCGTGTACCCATGTCCAGAACTCGTCCTTCTTCCCCGCCTCGTACGCTTCTTCTATAGCTTGGGTGAGGAAAGGCCGGACGTTGTTGTGGGTCAGCTCCAGCGAGGCTCGAAAAGGTTTTCCGGCAAAATAGCGAAACGCCTTGTCGAACTCTTTACGCTTCTTCGTGATGATGGGATGTGTCATGGGGTTAGGGTGTCTCGCTTGGTTGACGCTCATTCCAGTCTTGTAGTTTGACGAACTCATGAAAAGAGCAGCCTGTGTGCCGACAAACGAGGCTCGGTGAAACAGTGCCATCTGGCGCGATGGTGTGGTGTTCTTGGCTGATGGTTGAGAGATGACCGTTCGGACAAGTGAACTCACACCACCCTATCGTGCTACGGAAATGCTCAATCTCATCCGCCAGGTCATATGGCTGCCAAGTCAGTGGTTCTTTGTCATTGAAGCTTTTGGGTACTTCGATCATTTACTTCTTAGTTGGTTTCTTTGGTGTTCGACGGGGCTTGGAAGGGATGAGGTCGTAGAGTTGCCGGATGCAATCGAAGCAGATCGAGGTGTAGTTGCCGTCGTTCGTGGTGTCGGAGTCGAGGTGGAAGTTTTTGTCACCCGATCCGCAGATTGAGCAGTTGTCCTCGTTGTCAATGGTTACCATGACGGCGTCTTCCGAATCGTAGAGTGACTTAACTAAGAGAATTGGTTTCATGATGTTTGTTGGTATTTGGTGTGTTGATCGGTGAAGAACTTGCGGGTGAGCGTCCAGTCTTTCCGGGCGAGCCGGATGGTGCGGACGCGGGCAACCCATTTGAGGCCGCGAACTTCGATAACCGTTCCCATTACGTCAGGGTCGCCGGTGCGGTGATGCCGGAAGTGGCAGCCGTGGCAGAGGAAGATGAGGTTGTCGTGCTCGAAGCGAAGTCCGGCGCTTTGGGATTTCGGAACGTAGTGATGCATGACCTGGAAGGGTGCGCCGCACGACTCGCAACGGTTGTCCGGGTACGTGGCCCGGTACCAGTCCTGAAGTGCGCGGTCTGCCTTTTCCTTCAGCGACTTGATGGACTGCGGCTTGATCTTCCTGAAGGCCTGTTTCGCAGCGCTTTTGCCCTTCGGGGCTTTGATCTTTTGAAAGGCCTGGGCGGCGAGAGAGTTGGGGTTGCGTTTCATTGATTGCGAAGTTTTGCGTGGCTCTTGGCTGATAGCTTCTTCTGTCGCCTCTTCTTGCACTCCATGCAGGTCATCACAGGTCTGATCTGGGTTCTTTTCGGAAGGGATGAACCACAGGAGGTGCAGGAGAGGGTGAGGTTTGGCCGGCGGGCTTCTTGGGGGCGGGTCATTTAGTCGAGTATGAACAGGACGCGCCAGATGTTCTCGGTTCGGTCTTCGAAGCCGTGGTTCCTGCCGCGTATGTAGCCATTAACGACCATGTAGATGGCTAGGCGCAAGAACATGAGCGCACCGACGATGTTGAGCGAAACTTCTACGACCTGGACGATCCAATGGATGAATGCATGCATCTAAAACAGTGAGTGTGTTGCGGCTTTCGGAGCCGGTGGTTCTTCTTTCAGCTTCCAGAGGTGAGCTTTCCGGCCGGATTTGGTGCTGGTGTATCCGGCCTCGATAACCTCGCCCAGATCGCGCATTTCTTTGATCCGAGGCGTGACCGTGTTGATCGGCCATTCGAGCCACTTCGCGATGGATTCGTTGTCCATAGGCCCGAACTTCTGAAGGACGTATCTGACCTTGCGCTGCTTCTCGTTCAGGTGAGCGCGGATCGAGTCGTAGGCTGCGGTTGAAGTGTCGGTGGCGATCATGGGAGGAGCCCGGCAATCTTGTCGATCGTCTCGTCCGACTGCTTCGAGAGGTTGTCTACGTCGCAGTTCCAAGCGTCCACGACGGCCGGCTTGAACTCTTCCCACTGGTCAGGTGCGAGGCTGCCGGCTCCGGCACGAATGACATCAGCGAGGCGTATAGGGCGTCCCTGTTCTTCGATGTGAGGCTTGAAAGCGAGGACTACTTTGGTGATTTTCTCAATGTTGTTCATGGTTCGTTGTTGGTGTGAGGAGCAGGCCGATAACCTGCTCCGGTGAGTGATGGGTTTAGAACGGCGGCGCGTCTTCGTCAGTTGCCGGGTCGTTCTGAGCGCCGAGCTTCGCATCGTGCTTGCGGACCTCTTCGTCGAGGTCAACGATGGAGTCGAGAACGCTCGGGTCCGGGTCTGCCTCGTCGGCGTCATCAGCTTCAACCTCCGTGGCGTGGCCGAGGCGCTGAACGCTCGTGTAGTTCTTCGGACCGCGACGCTTCGATTCGAGGATTACTTCGTCGCCTTCTTTCACATCGGCGAGACGCTCGATGAGGTAGTTCGGCTGGCCTTTCTTGTCGAAGAGCGGGACGTTCCAGAGCTTCTTCACCCCGTTCTCCTCAACCGTGAACTGGATCTCTTGGCGAGGCTTTCCGGTCTCGGGGTCGGAACCATCGATAAGTGCGTCTGAGACGAAGGTGACGCGATGTGGACCGGTGGACTTGATGCCTCCCGATTCGAGACGCTCAGCGAGCCGGAGGCGAGGGATGACGTTCATCTTATCCATCGCCTGTTTCGTGGTCTTCATGCTGCTTGCTTGGCTTTGCGCGTCCGACCGGAACGCGATTTCGATGCTGCTTTCGGCTTCGTGATCGTGACGCTTTTCATGACGATGAGGTCCTGAATTGTCACGTTGAGGACGCCCTTCAACTCGTAGACCTTGATGCTGTCGCGCTTGAGAGATCGATTCGAGAGAAGCGTCTTGATCCGGGCCTTCACTTCGGGGAGGGTGCTGAACTCCTCTACCGGGTCGCTGTCGAGCTTATAGCGGAGGAGGAACTTTGGAACGACGGGCCTTTGCGATGACGGTTTCGCTGAGCGTACGAGCTCCAACTGGTCGTATGAGTAACATCCATGCTGCCCACCGGGAATGTCATCAAACACGACGTAAATATGAAGATTGTTCTCGTGCTCCAGCCTAGACTCGGCGTGGATGGTTCCTACCTGTCCCACGTATCCGCCATAGCCTGCGCACCCGTGGTTGTGTTCGAAGTTCGGAAGGATTCGCACTCGGTCGCCTACCTTGAACTTGTTCATGCGGCTTGTTCAATTGGTTGATCTTCGGCCTTTGGTTCTTCTGGCTTCGGAATCGATATGCTCATCGGGTAGTCCTTCTGGGACACGTCGATGCCCTCGGTCTCGTTCTGCCAGATCATCTTGGTCGAGAGGAACACGCCGAACTTGTCCGGCACCTCGGTGAACTTGAACTTCTTCGTCTTGTTCCGCTTGTATCCAACCTGAAGGATCGCGACGCGCGTGACAGCCTCCTGCCCTTCGGCGTGCTTGTATGCGGAGACTTGCAGCTCGTGTTCGGGGTGGACATCGAGACCTGACTTCACGTCGATGATCCAGACCTCGCCGTCGATCTTGCACTTCAGGTCCACGGTTCCTGCATAGCCATAAGCGGAGTTGAATACGACGTACTCGAACTGGAGAACTTCGGGCTTCGTCTCCAGATACCATTCGAGGAAGGACATGACCGCTTCGTACTCGTTCGGGGTCAGCTCCTCTTCGTTGCCGGTCGATTTGTTGATGTACTTCGAGTCGATCTTGATTTCGTTGCCGGCGAGAAGGTCGGCGATCGCGAGGTGAATCTTCGAGCCCTTGTCGCCTGCGGCGGACTTCAGGGCTTCAGCTTCGTCCCAGCCGTGTTTCGCGTACCAGCGGAGGAAGTTCTCACCCTTCGGGTAGAAGTGAGTGATCCACGTTACCGAGGGGACGAACCTGTAAGTCGGCAGATTGGTCTTCGGGTCTTTGATGTCACGCGCGTACCAACGTTCGTCGTAGGTGGTGATTTGGACGATGCCTTTCTCGTGATCGGCGGTCCGGATTTCTTTTTTCATAAGGGTTTTGATTGATCCGGGAGGGGGCGAGAATCCTTCTCAGAAAACTCGCCGCTCCTTCCGTTGCCCCCTCGTCAATTCGAGGGTTAAACACGGAGGGCTTTCGCCGCTCCCGGATGAGAACGATTTTGTTTCGACAGTTGTGAATGTTACTTACAGGTGCACTTGTCCGGTTCGCATACTCCTTCTTGGTTGGAGCAGTACTTCGGACGAGGCGGAAGCGCTTCTGCTTTCGGGTAGCCGGTCATCGGTCGGTTCTTCGGAAAGTTCTCGTCGATGTCGGCGGTGAGGCGAGTGATACAACCGCCGCATACATCAGCGTAAACGCGAGAGCCGCGACCAGACACGATTGCAATATCACCGCGAGCGGCATCGCGCCTGGGCGTGTAGCGCCCGCCATGAAGACGACAGATGACAGTCCCAACTTGTAGAGATTCCATTGCATTGGTGGAGGATTGGTGAGTGTTGTTCGGCCTTTATGCTTTAACAATACACCCCACACACAGTCCGTCAACCCCAAGCAAAATCAAGCTATTTTGGCAGTCCTGTTGATAACTTCTTGCCAGCTCGAACGGCCTTCATATGAGCGGACGCCTTCCGCTTGCCGAGCTTCTTTAGCTTCAAATTCCAACTGAGCTTGCCATTAAGACTGGCAGCGGCTTTTCTAATTGCGAGTTGGTCCATTCCTTAACCCTACCAGAGACGGACAGTCCGTCAATCCACAGGCCACCTCCTTGTGCTTTACACACCGTGTTCTACGGTTAAGGAAGCTCAACAAAAGGAGGGCTCGATGGGAAAGTACAAGGTGGATTTCGCCGCTTTGAAAGCTCGGATCTCGATGGAGGCATTGTGTCTCCACTATGGGATCGCATTGAAGAAGAGCCGGGACAGCTCGTGGGTCTCCGGCGACTGCGTTCTCCCGCAACACACATCTGACGTTAGAGGCACGTTCAAGATCAACCTCGAAAACGAGAAGTGGCACTGCAAGTCGAAAACTTGCGTGGAGGCGAGAGATGGAAAGCCCGGCGGTGATCTCATCAACTTCGTGGCGTGGAAAGAAGGCGTCAACTACCGAGAAGCCGGTGAACTCATCGCGAGCTGGTTTCCAGTATCCCCGGCCACTCAGAAAGTGGCTCCGCTCGAAGTGGTCAAAGAGGCTCCCGTGCTGAAGCCTGAGATCGTCCAGGTGAAGGCCGAGAGATACATGGAGGAGCTGGACAGGTTTCTCCGCGAGCTCCTCACCGTCCCCGAGGACATGACCGTCTCCGACTGGAAAGAGAAGGTCATCAAGCAGGTAAAAGCCCGCGTCCTGGCCTCGTACCGCGCGGGGAAGGAATCGAACAAGGCCGCATAAAAAGAAAGCCCCTCTTCGCGAGGGGCTTTTGTGATGGGGAAAGGGGAAGCTACTTCTTGGCTTCGGGCTTTGCTGCTGCGGGCGGTGCTGGCTTCTCCGGGGACTTTGCTACTGGCTTCGGGTCGTTCTTGTGCCTGCGGGCGTCGTGGCCCTTCTCCTGGCACACGGGACAGACCTTGTTCGGGTCTGCCTGACGTTTGGCCGGCGCTGGCTTCGCTGTGATGTCGTGACCGAGCGTCTTCAACTGCTCCTCGATCGTGGTCCGCTGCTTGAGCAAGTCCTGAATCGCCACCTGCTTCGCTTCCTGAAACTGCTTTTCGAGGTCGAGTACCTTCTGAACATTGGCGTTCATTTGGTCAGTTCCTCCTTTCGCGTTTAACACTAACCAACGTGCGGAATCCGGCAATACGAAGCTGGGGATTACGCGGTTGTGGCGGAAGATAGGATTTTGTTTATGTGGTCTGAGACTTCCTTTCGGGGTTTGAGGTAGTTCTTCTGGGTCCGGCTCACGATTGATTCGAGGGAGGCGCGTTTTTTCTTTGAGAGAGGAAGTGGAGGCCGGAAACTTCGAAGGAGAAGCGGATCGGTCGTCGTGCCGTCGTCGTTCGTCGTTGTGACGTACCAGTTGTGCGCGTTCATGCGAACCAACGTATTCGGTTCCTGAATCGGCAGCGCCGAGGCGAGAAGTTCCGCATCCAAGGGTCCAACCCTCCCCACTCCCAAGGTATCCACGTTGCCGATGATCGCTTTCGTGAGGTCTTTGAAGTCCTGTCCTCCGGTGGTCTGGTCCAAGATCGTAAGGAACACGCCGTACTTTCTGAGGGACCGGAACATCTCTTCGAACGTGATCTCTCCGGGTCGAACCGAGCTGTGAAACTCGTCAATGTAGAGATAGAAGTCCTGTCGCTCATCCTTCGGGATCGCTTCTCTCTCCAGTGCTTCAGAGAGGATTTCCGAAACGAAGAGCGAGGCCATAGCGGTAACGAGCTTCTGGTCCAGCCGGCCAGTTGAGAGCCTAATGAGAAGAATGGGCTTCGAGTTCATCACTCCGCCCAGGCTGGTTCCGTCGTAGCGTCCGACCATTTCGCGGAGGAAGGGTTTTGAAAAGAAGTCAATCTTGTTCGTGATCGGCGCCGCGGCGATGTTCCGTTGGTTGTCGCTCCACTGATCGTCGAACTGCTGGAAGAAAAGCTCTACGTTCGCAGCGTCAATGTAGGGTCTTAGTTGTTCGCGGTAGGTTTCACTCGTGAAGGCTTTGAGGAGATGAACGAGGGTCGGGGCGTTCTCCTTGCACAACATGGCGTATCCCACATTGAAGGCGTTTCTGTCGGATGCGCCGCCCCAGCCGTTCTCGAAGACGGAGGAGAGGATCGAAACGACGTTGCCGAGCTTCTTGACTCGTCCCTCGAAGGTCTTGGCTCGCAGAAGGGAAAGGCAGAACACCCATTCGATGTCCGAGGGGTCCAAGAGGATCACGTCGCTCGTTCTCTCTTTCGGAACGTGCTTCAAGAAGTCGTCAATCAAGTCTCCGTGCGGGTCGATCAATCCCAGGCCATGGCCTTGGTTAGCGTGCCAGATCATTTGGTTCAAGGCTTGGGAGGATTTGCCGGAACCTGTCTTCCCGTAGAACGCAGCATGACCCCGTGAAGGCATGGAGATCACAGGGTCGCCGAAGTATTGAAGTTTTTGTCCGAGCGGTATTCGCATGAATGGCCCCCCGCCCCGCCCGTACACCGAACGGGCTACGTTCAGAACGACGGGAGGGATAGGCGGGGCACCGACCGTAGCCGGGTTTAGGTATGGACTTTTAGTTTAGCAACTACACGTCAAGTAGCGAGTAGCTCGTCTGTTCAAAATCTTTCGGGGTTCTGAAGACCTTTCCCGTTGGGTCCGCCTGGAATTGCTTGTCGGTCGTGATCCAAATCCAGCGGTACGGGAGAGGCGGATGCTTCTTCGTCTGCCCCCAGCCGGGTTTGTCGTACTTCGCTTCTCCGGCGAGCTTCTTCAGAAGGTTCAAGGCTCGGATGCCGGGCTTCCGGTCGTTGTCTTTCAGGACGAGGATGACGCGGTAGTCTGAGAAGTGCTCCCACTCTTCCTTGCACTTTTGAGAGCCGCGGTACTTGTCGTACTTTTCTAACTTCGAGGTGAGGTTCGAGTGTCCGGCCTCGTCTTCGTATCCTGCTTGCTTCGAGCGTTCGATCTCGAGAAAAAAGAAAACGCCTTTGGTTCCGTCCTTCGACAGTCCGAACATGGCGTCAGGGTTTACCGTTCGCTTCAAGTTCTTCTGAAGCCAGAAGACTTTGCCAGGGTAGGTCCGGTCGAGTGAGGTGTGGAACTCGGTAATCTTCTGTTCGTGGTTCGCGGAGAGCGGAGTCTTCTCACCGAGGAACTTGCCGTTCGTGGCTACGCTCACGCCGTGTTTTGAAAGACGGTAGGAGTACTCGGCGGCGGGGGCTCTTCGAATCACTGATTCGTCCGGCATGATCGGCGTACGAAGTAAGTATCCAGCTTCGAACATCAGAAGCAGTCGGGACCGGACTGCTCGTTCAGAGAGCTTTCCGCCATCAGTCTTCTTCTCGGTAGCTCCGAGGAGTTCGTACGCTTGCTTCGAAGTGAGGTACTGGTGCTTCTCGAACAGATCGAGAAGTTCGACACGTTGAAAGGTGAGGTAGCGGGGATGGTTTGAGCCATTGGATCTCATGAGAGAAGATTTGAAGGTAGGAGTGATGGAGGGAGTAAAAGCGCACGTTGCGGAGGAAAGTTGCTGCCAGCAGCGAAGTAGTAGGCCGCCTGGCCGACTATCTCCGTAAAAAGAACGGGGTGGAGACGGGCGGGGTAAAAGTGGCTTTGGTTTCTGAAGGCCGCACACTCGCCGCGGAAGCTGAAGTCAGCGTCGTTCGATGTCGTGTGCGCGAGGATGTCGTGAACGAATCGAAAGCGAATGTTGTCTTCTTGGGACAACAACGGGTGCTCGCTATCGCCTATGTAGGTCGGCACAAGGCGACAGGATGATACGAACCGGCGCAGCTGATCCGCACTAGTGAACCGATCGGGATCGTGGGAGGGATCAATAGTGAAGCCCGCGCCATTCAGCTTTCGATGAATCAACCGATTGGCGAGAGCGAGTTCTTGGTAAAGAGCGGTGGTGGTTGGAGTTGGGTTGGTGTCCGAGTACAGCCGAGCGATGGTATCAATGACGTGTGACATAGCAGGTCTCTCCTGCTATGCACCGTAGATTTCTGCGGCCAGTACGCGTTACGAGTGGAGCGGTTCTAGAAGGTGTAGCGTAAAGCGCGCTGGAAACTGTTACTTGTTCAAGACAACGATGACAGTACGGATGTTTGTCCCGCTCTCCTTGAACGACTCCCGCGGTAACTCGAACCAGTAGCCGTTCTCAGTTAAGAACTCTTTGAACGCCACTGACTTCTTGTTTGTCCGGAACTCAAACGATGGAGACATGACCGACACGAGACGACCTTCTGGTTTCAAAAACTCCCACGCTTGCATCACATGTTCGATGTCCTGCTGCTTCGTGAAGGGTGGGTTCATGATGACTCGATCGAAGCTGTTACCAGGCTGGTACGCCATAAAGTCGGCGTTAGCGGTTTTGTACCCCTTCTGCTTCAACACATCGCATTTCGCCGGATCGACCTCAACGGCAGTAATCTGAAGTTGGAGATCGGACGACAGAGGGTCTAAGAGCGCACCGTGCCCGGCGGATGGTTCCAAAACGCTGAGGCCGTGTTCGAGGCGGGCTTCAGTGATGAGCATGTCGGCGACAGCTCGGGGCGTTTCGAAGAACTGGTAGATCTTCTTCTCGTTAATCGTATTGCCAGAAGCAATGGCTTCGCGAAGCTTCTCGACACCATTGGGGAAGACATGCGCTTTCTTGGATCGGTTCCAGTTGCCACCGGCATTCGTGAGTACAAGGTTGACGGCTTCGTAGAGTCTTCGGTCAAGTAGCTGAGCGGGAAGGTAAAAGGAGTCCCCTTCGAAACGACCTACACCTAGGACTTGCAAAACGTCCTCGGGGATACTGTTCAAGTTGGGTGATGATTGGTTGGTGCCCGGACCAGGGGCTAGTAACCTTAGACTACTACCGCGGTGGAATAGGGCAAGCCCCTAGGTCTGGGGAAAAGGAGTGGGTTCTGGGTCGATGTCCCGATCGCGTGGAGGTTCCGGCTTAGGAGTGATTGACGGATAGGTCTTCAAGGTGTGCGCGATGATCTCGTCTCTAAACCCATGAGGAGGTTCGGGCGGGAAGTCTAGGTGATGTTTCGTTGAATCCGCCGGCCGTCCCGGTCGTTTGATGTAGCTGAGCTTCGGAAGGTTTTGTAAATCATCAGAAGAGAACTTCCCGATCTGCTTTCCAAACTTCGCAGCGTCAACGTCAATCAGCCGGAAAAAGACGGCCGTCCCGCACTTGCTCGCCACGTTCTGGAGCCCCGCGTCTTTTAGGTCTTCTATGGTCTGGTTAGCAAGCGTGAGGCAGAGTTGGTACTTGCGAGATTCGATGATGACTTCGTTGAAGGCAGAGGTCTTGAAATTCTGGAACTCGTCGATGAAAAGATAAAAGGGTGTCCTGGCATGCTCGGGGATCATGGACTGTCTGAACCCGGCTAATTGGAACTGAGACACGAGCAGCGTCCCGAGAATGGGAGATGTATCAATCCCGACGTTTCCCTTCGCGATGTTTGCGATGAAAATCTTCTTCCCTCGAATGAGGTCGGAGAAGTTCAGGTCTGAGAGAGTCGAGGTAACGGCCTTCAGATACTTGTTGGTGACGAACTCCAGGAGCCGGGTTACAAGAGGTCTCTCCGCTGCCGGGTGAAGGTAGGTGTTCCAAACCTCTCGCCAGAAGTGTTTAACATCCGGGTCGGTGGCCCTTTGAATGAGCGAGTCGCGAAAGTACTCATCCGTGAACATTCGGTAGAAGTCAAAGAAGGTAGAGCCGGGAACGTCGAGTAAGAGCGCGATGGACATTTTCATGATCGCGTCCATCTGCACTCCCCCGCCCCGCTTGTCATCCCCTACCAGTCTTTGAAAGAGTAGGAAGAGGTCGCCAGAGATCAGGAGCTTCTCTTGTTCATTCCGGGCTGCGAGAAGATTCAAACCCAGAGGTGTAACGGTGGGGTTGAAGTAGACGGTGTCCTTCACTCGATGCGCGGGAATGTATTTGAGAACCTGCTCTGCTAAGTCCCCGTGGGGATCAATCAGCCCGACACCCTTCCCGTTCAGGATGTCTTGCCGGATCATTGACTTCATGAACGTAGACTTGCCGGTTCCCTGAAGGCCGAGAATGTAAACGTGCTCGGTTCTGCCGGGGGCGTCCATCAGTAGGGGATTTCCGAACCGTCCCCCAGGTCAACCGATCCGGCATCTTTTCTCTTCTTCGGCGTGTCCCAACGAATAACCGTAATCCCCAAAGTGTCCGCGTAGTCGGCCATTTCGAGGTCTGGGATTGTCCTCAGAAGTTCGGCAAGGCGCTCAGGTATGTTGCCGGCTTTTAAGAATTGCCGGATTCTTTCTGTGTTCGGTTTCCAGGTGATGATGTATCTGAACTTGAAGTTGTCGGCCTGCCGGGTCGAAACAGTCTGGATGCCGGACTTTCCACCGGAGACACTTTTCGAGAACGGCCCTTTGTCGTTGTAGCCTTCTTCGTTGTTCCAGGTGTTTTCGGAAGTCGTCGTGTCGATGATCGAAACGAGTCCCATCACGTCAACGCCGAAAGCAGTGATGCGATCTTCGATGTCAACGATTTGGTATTTGTAGGGAAGTTTGATTGTCCCCGAGGGATAAACAGTTTCGCCGTCGAAGGCAACCGTTCCCGGAAGAACCTTCACGACGAGACTCTTCCGGTATTGATCTACCCAAACGTAAGTAACGAGTGCCGTGATAGCGAAAAAGACGACGATAGCAAACACTAGTTCGCCCCAAACCAGTGTGTCGTAAAACGTTTTTCAATCGTGGGGGGGGCCGCGCAGGAGCCGTTCGGTGTGAGCCGTAGCGAACACCGAGCGTGCGACGGGGGGGCAACATGGCGACTGCCATGTGTAACCCAAGTCCGCCAATCGTCCCGAGCGAAGCGCAGGGCAATTGGATGCGGTCCGGTAGGATGAAGAACGGTTAGTGATGAAAGCATACAATTGCCCTGCGATAGCAGAGGGACGATTGGCGAATCAGTCATAGGCGGTAGCCTCGGCGTTAGCCCTTGCTTATCAATAGGTTAAGAGTCCGGTCGAGTGGCCGACCGGTTTTACAACATATTCCGCTAGGTATTCCAGCGGGGGTATACATGAAGGAACTACTCGTCGTGAGTGGTCATCCGATCAAGAACGTCAATGGCGACCCAGCCCGGTACGCGGAAGGTCCGATAGAGGCGACGGCCGGTGTCTTGCCTCTGATAGATCAAGACGCCCGGCTGTTCTTCGAAAATCCTCGTGATCGTTTCATCCGAGAGTCCCGTTGTCATGGCTAGTTCCTTTAGGGCGTAGCTGTACTTCGGATCGAGCTGATAGACGTTGTATGTATCCATCTCAAACCTTCCTTTTTAGGGGTTGGTTTGATTCCCTCGTTGCCCGATCCACGAGGTAGACGAAGGCTCACTCTTGCCGGGCCGATGTTACCATTTCTGTATGCGTGAGCTGCGGGTCCAGAAGAGCACCTACGTCCTTGGGTGGATCGTGACGATGGCGGTAGCCTCGTTCGGGCTGTGGTGGTGGTCCGGGGTTTCGGATGCGATGAGCCGGGCCGGAGGGGTGTCGTACACGGGTGCTGCTCCGACTCCTCCAGCGAGAGTTCCGCCCGCTAAAGGCCCGTCTACGCCGGTTCAGAAACACCCCCGGAAGAAGTCAGAGCCGGCTCCCGACTACCCTGCCGCGTCCCCAGCTCCTCAGCCAGTGGTTCAGCCGGTTCCGGTTGCTTCTCCTGCTCCGGTGACGCTAGGAAAGGTTGAGGCCGGGCCGGAGAAGAGAACGGCAGAAGCGGAGGATGGAAGCTACGTCGCAAAGGTCGTTCGGTGTTCGAAGCCGCTTCACCCTGGGTGGATCGTGGGAGATTTAAGGGACGGGACGTGGGACTACGCGCTGTGCTTGGACGCCGGTAACGGTCTGCTAGAGGTGAGGGCGAGCGACAAGGTTCTGTTCGACTGGAAGGACGGCCAGCACTACGTTCGGGAGCTCCGGGTGAACGATGTCGTCCGGGTGAGGGTGAACGATGGGAAAGTTCTGAAGCTCGAAGTGGTTCGGGTCGTCGAGGACCAGTGAGCCGTGTACTTCAAACGTACCAATGGCAGGGAATTTGAGCGTTTCACGAGTGTTTGGAGTCTTTTAGAATCAGTAACTTACTGAAACTACGAAGGGCCGAAAAGTACAAATCCTCTTGCCCCGACCAATTGGATCTTGACCAGCGGCTCCGCGTCACGCGGGGCCGTTTTCGTTTCACTACAATGCGCGCTCCGTGAAACGACTCATCCTCGCCCTTCTCCTCTCACTGGCCGCCATCCCCGCCTTCTCCTGGGGGCAGGCCGGCCACCTGATGGCAAACGAGGCAGCCACGTTCGGACTGCCGACCGACATGCCGCAGTTCTTCTATCGCCAGTTCCCGCAGCTCGTCTGGCTCGGTCCCAACCCTGACCGCTGGCGCGGCGGCGGACCGGCGCTCGACGCCTCGAACGCTCCCGACCACGTGATGAATTACGAGTACATCGCCGCGTTGCAACTGCCGCGCGACCGCTACTCGTTCCTGGCGCTGCTGACGACGTCCGGCACGCTACGGCGGTACGGCATCCGGAACACGGATCCCGGCTTTCTGCCGTGGCGAATCGCCGAGATGTGCGAGCAGCTCACCGTCGAATGGCGTCTCTGGCGCAACGCGGCGCCGGGGTCTCCCGACCGGCTCTTCATCGAGCGCGACATCGTCCGCGACTCCGGCGTCCTCGGCCATTTCGTCGCCGACGCCTCGAACCCGCTGCACGACACGATCAGCTACAACGGCTGGATCATGCCGAACCCGAACGGCTACGCGAACGATTGTCAGATCCACGCGCGTTTCGAGTCCGACTTCGTCTCCCACGCCATATCGACCGATGACATCGTGACGAAGATGACCGCGCCGCAATTGCGCACAGATTACTTCGACACCGCGATCACCTTCGTCCGCCAGTCGAATGCGCTGGTGGAAGAGGTTTATCGCATCGACAAAGCCGGCGGCTTCGACCTCTTCCGCAAACCGGCATTGCCGGAAGGAAAGGCCTTTGCCGCCGAGCGACTGGCCTCGGGGGCGTCGCTGCTGCGCGATCTGTGGTGGTCAACCTGGCGCAACTCCGCGAATCCGCCGAAACGGCGGGATGCGGGCGATTAGTACTGGAAAGGACCTCCGTCATCGACGGAACCGGCGAACGAGCACGTATTGCCGGCGGAGCCGGCGAAAGGTCGTAACCCCCGGCTTTTAAGCCGGTTAACAGCCTCCGAGAGGCAGTTAACAGCCTTCCAGAGGCAGTTAACAGCCTTCCAGAGGCAGTTAATAGCCTTCCAGAGGCAGTTAATAGCCTGCGAGAGGCAGTTAATAGCCTGCGAGAGGTAGTTAATAGCCTTCCAGAGGCAGTTAATAGCCTCCGAGAGGCAGTTGATAGCCTTCCAGAGGCAGTTCACAGCCTCCCGGAGACCGTTAAACCCCTAAGGGAACCTACCTCCGCGTCCACGGCACGTCGGCCACTCCCTGCTTGTGGTTCGCGAACCTCGCCGCCACGAACAGAAAGTCCGACAGCCGGTTCAGGTAGGTGATCGAGGCCTTCGTGGCCTCGTCGTCATCGCGGAGGGCGACCACGAGACGCTCCGCACGGCGGCAGACCGTGCGGGCCACGTGGAGGTGCGCGGCGGCCAGGCTGCCGCCGGGGAGGATGAACGACTTGAGCGGTGCGAGCTCGTACTCCATCGTGTCGATGGTCTGCTCCAACGCCGCTACACGCGACGGGTCGGGGCCGGCGAAGCGCGATGTGCCGGGCGACGCCAGATGCGCGCCGATATCGAACAGATCCGACTGGATGAGATGCAACTCTCCGTCGAACGATGACGACGGCCATCCCGCGCGCGCTACGCCGAGGAACGAATTCAGCTCGTCGATCGTGCCGTAGGCCTCGATCCGCGCATCATCCTTGCGGACGCGCGCGCCGCCGAACAACGACGTCTCGCCGGTGTCACCGGTGCGGGTGTAGATCTTCATGGGGTTGCTGGGTTGCCAGGTTGCAGAGTTGCTGGTTTTAGCAACCTAGCAACCCTGCAACCCGCCCTTCACGCCTCCGCTTCGAGCTGGCGGATCCTCTCCTTCACCACCATCTCGGCAAGGTCGGGGATGACTTCCCAGGCGATATTGCGGACGACCTGTTCCGACATCATCTGCACCACCCGGCGGGCGATGCGGTCGACCTGCTCGTCGGTGAGGTCGGTGATCTGCGGGTTGACGTCGGTAATCTGTGAGTTGACGTCGGTGATCTGCGGATTCACATCGTCAGTGATCTGATGATTGACGGGCGGCGCGATGGCCTCTTCCGGCATCGGTACCGGCATCGACCAGTCCGGTTCTGCCGCGGCCGGCTCAGGCGTCGGCTCCGGTTCAGCGAACGGATCCGCGGTCGGCGACCAAACGGGCTCGGGTGACGCGGCGGGGGTCGGCGACAATTGCTGCATCTCTTCGAAACTCATACGCGAGAAGGCGCGCGTCTCGCCGGCGAATGCCGGCTGTTCATCCCACGGCGACGCTTCCGGCTCAGGCGGCGGGTTGGGTGTTTCGAATGGTGCCGGCTGTTCCTGTGAGGCTTCGGCCATCTGACGCATCTCTTCGAAACTCATCTTGGGAATGGCGCGCGTCGAAGCATCGTCTTCGTGCGGTTCATCCCACGGCGACGGCTCGGGAGCCGGAGGTGGCGGCGGAGGAGGCGGCGCTGCCGGCTGTGCCGCCATCTGTTGCATTTCCTCGAAGCTCATGCGAGGAAAGGCGCGCGTCTCACCGCCGAATGCCGAAGGTGCTTCGTCCCAGGGCGAAGCCTCGATTGCTGAAGCCTCGATTGCTGATGCCTCGACCGGTGGAGGCTCGATCGGTGTCGCCTCGATTGGCGGAGGTTCGGGCTCCGGCATCGCCGGCTGCGGCGCGGTCGTCGGCAGGGTCGGCTCATTCGCCATCTGCTGCATCTCCTCGAAACTCATGCGCGAGAAGGCGCGCGTCTCGCCGCCGAACTCCTCGGCCGGCGCGTCGAACGGCATCTCCGCGGCGAACGATGGCATCACCGGCGGAGCAGCGGTGAAGATGTCGTTGTCGTGCGCGAAGGGATCGGCGATGGCCGCGGCCGGTTGCTGCTCGGCGGCGGCGTTGGACTGACTGTGCTGAATCAGCTCCTCGACCTTGTGAATGAGGCTCTGCGACTCGAATGGTTTCGTCACCACGGCATCGCAGCCGGCCTTGTCGGCGCGGTCGGGATCGAACGGCTCGAAGGTGCCGGTCAGCAGGATCACGGGGATGTTGCGGTACTCGGGATGCGACTTCACGTACTCGCACACCTCGTAGCCGTTCTTCTCCGGCATGATGATGTCCGAGAGGATGACGTCGGGCCGCATCTCGGACAGTTTCTGGATTGCCTTCGCGCCGTTGTTGACCGCGGTCACCTCGTAATCGCCGTCGGAAAACGTGAGCTCGACGACCTTCTGAATGGTGATGCTGTCATCCGCGAGGAGGATTTTCTTCGGCATGGGATGTCACTCCGATTGATTCCAGGGAACTGTAGCAGTTACGCGGGGTGCTGTTGCTTCTCCCGCTTGAAGACCATGCCGATGTGATCGGTCGCGCCGGTCTTGAAGTTGATCGAGGTGATGCTCACGAGCTCCCACCCGTCGTCGCCGAGCCGATTCAACTCCTCGGCGCGCCGCGGATCCATCGAGTAATTCTCCGACCGGACATTGATGATCTTGTACTCCCAGGTCTTCATGGGTCCGCCCCCTCCCACGGTGCTGAACGCTAGTGCCGAAAGTGTAGCAGGGTTCGAGGGGGGATGCGGCTTCGCCGCGTTGTCGGTTGTCGGTTGTCGGTTCGTCTCAGCGTCTCGATCGTTTGATATGGTTCGCCGTCCGCGATCGGGAACCGGGGGAAATCGTCGTATCGCGTTCCGACAACCGACAACCGATAACCGACAACGCGCCACAGGCGCAATCATGACCGACCGCCCCTTTCTGATCCTCATCGTCATCGACGGCTTTGGCTGCCGCAAGGAGATCGAATCGAATGCCATCGCTGAGGCCGAGACGCCGTGCTTTGACCGGCTGTATCGGGAGTCGGCGTGGACGACGCTCGAAGCCTCGGGACGAGCGGTCGGTCTGCCACGCGACCAGATGGGCAACTCGGAGGTCGGGCATCTCAATATCGGGGCGGGCCGCATCGTCGATCAGGACATCGTCCGCATCGGTAAAGCGGTCTCGCGGCACGAGTTGGAGGCGAATCCGGTGCTCGTCGATGCCGTCAGACAGGGGAAGGCGATTCACTTCGCCGGTCTACTGTCGGACGGCGGCGTCCACTCGATGCAGTCGCACCTGCACGGCCTGATCGATGCCGCCATCGCACTGGGGGCGAAGGACGTCTTCATCCACGCCATCCTCGACGGCCGCGACACGCCGCCGAAGTCGGCCGAGAAGTACCTCGGCGATCTTCTCGCGCACATTGACGGCAAACCGCAGGCACATCTGGCCACCGTCATCGGACGCTATTTCACGATGGACCGCGACAAACGATGGGACCGCGTGCAGCGAGGCTATGACCTGATGACGCTCGGCGTCGGCACGGAGACGAAAGACGCGATTGAAACGCTGCGCCGTTTCTACGACCAGGGTGTGACCGACGAGTTCGTCGAGCCGATCTCCGTGCTGACGCCGCAAGGCGCTCACCTCGGGCGGATCGAAGACGGCGATTCACTCGTCTTCTTCAACTTCCGCGCGGACCGGATGCGCGAGATCGTCACTGGCTTTAAGGATGCTGCGTTTGACGGCTTCCATCGCGCCATGCTGCCGAAGGTTCATCTCGCCACGATGAATTCGTATCGCGAGAACTGGACGCTGCCGGTTCTGTTCCCGCCGCAGGAGGTGAGGAACCACCTGGGCGAAGTGCTTTCGCACGCCGGCCTCAAGCAACTCCGCATCGCCGAGACCGAAAAGTACGCCCACGTCACCTTCTTCTTCAACGGCGGCTCTGACACGAAATCGCCCGGCGAGGAACGGATCCTCGTCCCGTCGCCGAAAGTGGCCACGTATGATCTGAAGCCGGAGATGTCGCTCGTCGAGCTGGCCGATAAGGTCGTCGAGGCGATCGCCTCGAAGAGATTCGACGTCATCATCATGAACATCGCCAATCCCGACATGGTCGGTCACACCGGCGTGATGAAGGCGGCGGTCGAAGCGGTTCACGACACCGACACAGCGGTCGACCGCATCCTCGCCGCGGTTGCGCAAGTCGACGGTGTAGCGCTCATCACCGCGGACCACGGCAACGCCGAGCTGATGTTCGATCCGGCCACCGGCCAGCCGCATACCGCGCACACCACCAACCCCGTGCCTCTGATCCTCGTCGACGCGCATAAGCGTTTCGGCTCGCTACGCGGCGGCGGCGCGTTGCAGAATGTCGCGCCGACCATCCTCGATATCCTCGGCATCGAGCAGCCGAAGGAGATGACGGGTCAGTCGCTGCTGGAACGGAGCACTACGTGATCCTGGAACAGATTACCGAGCAACTCACCGAAACGCTTACCGCGCGTGTGCTGACGCTCTTCGGCCACGCTGTCGATCGTGTCGTCCTGCAGGCTCCGCCGCGCCTGGCGATGGGAGACCTGGCCACGCCGCTCTGTCTGGAGCTGGCCAAGGCGCTGAAGCGCAAGCCGCGCGAGCTCGCCGAGGCCATGGTGAACGGCATGCAACTGCCGATGTTCGTGCAGTCGGTGACCATTGAAGGGGCCGGCTACCTCAACTTCCACTTCGACCGCGGCGCCTTCACCGCGGCGCACATCAGTAGCGTGATGGCGCCGGGGGCCGCGAACGGCGAGCGCGTCATCGTCGAGCACACGAACATCAATCCGAACAAGGCCGCCCACATCGGCCACCTTCGCAACTCCGTCCTCGGCGACACGCTGGTGCGCTGCATGATGTGGCTCGGCTACCGTGTCGAGACGCAGAACTACATCGACGACACCGGCGTGCAGGTCGCCGACGTCGTCGTCGCCTTCCGTCATCTCGAGCCAAAATCGCTGGCCGAGGTCCAGGCGATGATCGACGATCCGGGTGTGCGGTTTGACTACTACTGCTGGGACGTCTACTCGAAGATGGCCAGCTACTACGCCGCAAACCCGGAGGCACAGCAGTGGCGGCGCGACACGCTGCACGACATCGAGCGCCATGAAGGCGATACGTTCGAATTCGCTTCGATGATCGCCCGCGCCATCGTCAAGCTCCACATCGCCACGATGCTGCGGCTCGGGATCACCTACGATTTGCTGCCGAAAGAGAGCGACATCATCGCCCTTCATTTCTGGGACCGGGCCTTCGAACTGCTGAAGGCGAGCGGCGCCGTCATCCAGGAAGCGGAGGGGAAGCACAAAGACTGCTGGGTGATGAAGCTCGATGAGAGCGCCGGGTTCGAAGGGATGAACGAGCCGGACAAGATCCTCGTCCGTTCGAACGGCACGGTCACCTACACCGGCAAAGACATCGCCTACCAGCTCTGGAAGTTCGGCCTGCTCGACCGCACCTTCAACTTCCGTGCGTTCTCGACATATCCCGACGGCCACGTGCTGTGGGAGACCACGAGCGGCGATGGCTCCCCCGACGCGCCGCGGTTCGGCGGGGCGCAGAGAGTGGTCAACGTCATCGACGTGCGCCAGGCCTATCTGCAGAAGGTGGTGAAGGAAGGGGTCCGGCAGCTCGGTCATGCCCGCGAGGCGGAGAATTCGATCCACTTCTCGTACGAGATGGTTGCGTTGACACCGGCCACCGCGAAGGCGCTTGGGATCGACGTTTCTGAGGACGATGCGAAGAAACCGTACCTGGAGATGTCGGGGCGGAAGGGACTGGGCGTCAAGGCCGATGATCTGCTCGACGCGCTGCAGTCGAAAGCCGCGGAGTCGGTGCGTGAAGGGAGAGGCGAAGGGTTGACGGGTGACGAACTGGAACAGCTGGGACGCCAGATCGCCGTAGCCGCGCTCCGCTACTTCATGCTCAAGTACGGCCGCAACAAGGTCATCGCCTTCGACTTCAACGAAGCGCTGACCTTCGAAGGCGATTCCGGCCCGTACCTGCAGTATTCGACCGTCCGCGTGGAGAACATCTTCCGCAAGATGGCCGAGCGCGGCGTCGACGCCCGGCTCGACGATGCCTCACTCGATGAGCTGACGCTTACCGAAGGGCTCACCGACGAGATGTGGGAGCTGGTGCGGCTGAGCGCCGAGCTGCCTGCGGCGATCCGCCGCGCCACCGAGGCGCTGGAGCTGTCGATCATCACGCACGACCTGTTCGTCCTGGCCCAGAAGTTCAACAGCTTCTACCACAAGTATCCGATTCTCAACGAGAAGGACCCCGCCGAGCGCCAGCGCCGCGCCGTCTGCGCCGAAATCTTCCGCCAGACGATGACGGCGACGCTGGGGCTGCTCGGGATTCCGGTGCCGGAGAGAATGTAGCGAATTGCGCTGCCGCGCGTTGTCGGTTCTCGGTTGTCGGTTGATTGCGCGGCGATGGATCGATCTTCGGTCTTGAAGGGGAGGTCAGTCTTCGAAGGCCGCTGCGTCCCTCCACATACTCGGCATTTCATCTGGATCTACTCCTTGTGAACCGATCAGCTCGCAACCGAGAACCCCCATAACCGACAACCGATAACCGATAACCGATAACGAGACTCATCATGTACAATAACCCTCACGGCGCTCCAATCGCCGCAACCCACATCATGCGATTCGATCTACAGGACTTTGCGTTGCGCACACTCATCCTCGTCGCCGGCGGGCTTGCGGCGTTGTTGCTCGCGCTCAAAGGACAGGGGGCGGCTCTTCCCGCGCTGGCGGTGGGTGGCACGCTCGGGGCCTGCGTGATGGCGCGTTTCGGGCCGGGCGAAAGCTAGGAGCCTGCGCGGTAGAAAGGCTCCTGCGCTACTGCTGGCAGAGCCTTGGGCAACCAACGCTGCCGGCCGTGCCGGCCTAAGCGGTACGCGCCTCGTCCGGGCGGCGGACGTTCTCGGCCTGCAGGCCCTTCGGGCCCTGCTTGACGTCGAACTCCACGCGCTCCCCTTCATTCAGCGTCCGGTATCCCTGCGCCTGGATGGCGCTGTGGTGCACGAAGACGTCTTCGCCGGTATCGCGTTTGATGAAGCCGTAGCCTTTGTCGTTGTTGAACCACTTGACTGTGCCAACCTCGGCCATTTCAACCTCCAGCCTGGTACGCGGTTCCTGGCCGCGGAAAGGGCTACCGCCGAATTGTGCAATGTTCAGGCCTTGCCAGCGGCGCGGCTGTCACCAGATCAGCGCCCGATTCATCCCGATACGCTGAAATCCCAGCTCCTCGTAGAGCGCGATCGCCGGGAGGTTGAAATCGTTCACGAAGAGCGTGACCGTCTTTCCTTTCCGCGCGCAGTGGCCACACACCTCGCGAAGGAGCGCGCGGGCGTAGCCGCGGCGGCGGAAGCGAGGATTGGTCCAGACGCCCATCAACTGCACGGTCTCGTTAGTGACCGCCGAGTATTCGCATTTCGCGGCGATGGCGCCATCGACGATGAGGATCACGGAGCGCTTCTGCTCGACCAGCTCCCGCACCCGTTCCCGGTAGCCGGCGGCATCACGGTCGAGCGGATCGATGCCCACCTCCTCACGATGCATGGCCGCGCAGGCGGGAACGAGCGCTTCGAGGTCGCGCATGGTCGTGTACCGCGACTCTTTCAGATCGGGATAGTCGAGCCGCCCTCGCATGGCATAGACCGGCTGGTTCATCCGCACGACGGTGGGAGGATCGAGCCGCATCCCGAGCCGCGTCCAGAGCATCTCCACCAGATGCGCCGGCGAGATGATCGCGCGCACCGGCAGCATGCGCGTCAGGATGCGATCGGCGATGACGGCGATGGCCGTCTCGGTGACGTCCCGCGGCAGCTCGCTGTCCCCGGCCAGGACGATGTTCGTCGCCAGGGAGGCCACCAGGACCACGTCGCGGTTATGCCGCACCTCCACCGTCTGCGTCGACGGCGCGAAGCGCTCCTCGAGGATGCGCGAGATGAGGTAGACGTTGATGAGCGGATCACGCCGCAGAAACATCAGAGCTGCCGCCACGTCGTCATTGGCGATCGACTTGATCGACCAGCGTCCTTCGACAGGCAGAGTGGCCATGGGGCAGTAGATTAGTGGATTAGTAGATTAGTCGATTATGGGGTTGGTTGTCGGTTATCGGTTATCGGTTGTCGGGAGCCGGAGTAGAGGCACATCAACACCGGAGAACCGACAACCGACAACCGACAACTGCTCTACCTCACCAACCCACTCCGCTTCACTCACGGCTCCAGAAAAGTTCGGCGACGACGGGATAGTGATCCGACGAGCCGGTGGCGGGGGCTCGGGTAGTGGCGATGCGCCATCCCCAGTCGGCGAAGATGTAGTCGATTCGCGTGCCGAGAAGGGGGTGAGTCAGCTTGATGTCGGGTCCGCACAGTTGGGCCGCGTCTTCCTTTTCGAATTTCGCGACCTCGGCGGTCGCAGGCGAGGCGTTGAAATCGCCGAGGAGAAGGTAGGGATAGCGGCTGGTGCGGACATGTTTGGCCAGGCAATCGAGCTGTTCCCCTCGGGCCGCCGCATTGATTCGCGACCAGGCGGTGAGGTGTGTGACGTAGACGTTGATCGTGGCGCCGTCGATGCGGATGACCGACTCCAGCACGCTTCGCGGCTCGCCGATGCTCGGCAGGGGACGAACGACGGCGGAGACGATCTCGCCGCGGGTGAGGATGGCGTTGCCGAAATCGCCGCCGAGGCTGTGGTAACTGCGGCCGTAGAAGCCGTGCATGCCAGTCAGGCGGCGAATCTCTTCGTATTGATTGCGAAAACGGACCTGCCAGGTGTGGTCATGAACCTCCTGCAGACCGACGATGTCGGGCTTGAACTGCTTGATGGTCGCTGCGATCTTCGTGGCGTGGCCGGTGTCGTACAGCTCGTCGTGCCCTTCGATGTTGTAGGTCATGACCACGAGCGGCCGCTGCTGCCGCGGATAACCGATGCGTTCGGGAAAGGAGACCAGCCGCCCGGCCTCGTCGCGGGTGAGGATGCGTACCGAGGGATCCACCGGCTTCGGCCGGCACTCACCGGAGCGGACGGTGTAGACGGCGAAGAGGCGATAGAGAAAGAAGAGAAGGAGGATCGAGAGGATTCCGAGGATAGGCCGCCTCACCGGTGCGTCATCGGGCATCGATGGGTGACGCAGAGCGAGAACAATGCCGGGTTTGCTACTCCGCATCCTGCGATCTGGCGATCGTCAAATCGTAGGTCGCAGGGACGCGGAAACGGTCAGAATTGCCCGAACCAACGTCACCCTTGATGATGCGCTACGATGCTTCACGTGGAGCAAAGCAGTTCGGTGGACGTTCTGAGTCGTCGACTCCAGACGGAATGGCCGTACATCGCGGAAGCGCGTAGCCGAACGGCAGAACTGAGAACGAAACTTGCGGCACTAGCCTCGCTCGCATCCGAAGACACGGCGACAATTGTCTACGGTTCGATAGGCCGCGAAGAGGTCACGGAGTCCAGCGATGTAGATTGGACGATTCTCATCGACGGTCCGACCGACCCGAATCACGTCCATCTTGTCGCAAAGACCTCAACTCTTCTGAAGTCGCTCGGCTTCAAGGCGCCTGGACCGACGGAGACCTTCGCCGCCCTCGTGAACAGTCATGAGCTCATTCATCACATCGCCGGCATTCATGACACGAATCAGAACCTGACTCGACGCATCCTCCTGTTATTCGAGTCGATTGCCGTGACCCAGCCTCTCGTCCGGGATCGAGTCGTGCGAAACATTCTGGATCGTTACATTACCTACGACGTGATTGTTCCTCGGCTGGAACCGCCCAAGGACGTGATACCTCACTTCCTCCTCAACGATGTCGTCCGCTATTGGAGAACCATGGCCAGCGACTACGCGGCGAAGATGTGGGAACGTGAGAAGGAGGGATGGGGACTGAGGAACGTGAAGCTCAGGTTCTCGCGCAAGCTGATCTTCGTAGCCGGCTTGCTCGCCTGTTTCAGTTTTGAACTCGACCCTCCGCATGACGCGAAAGAGGTTCGCGCGGACAGTGCCATCCTGCCGTCCAGGATGACAACTCACGTCCTGGATCACCTCAGCAAGCCGCCCCTGGACGCGCTGGCAGAAATGCTGTTGAAGTTCCCTGACGATTCTACCAGCCGGAGATTGTTCGCATCCTATGACCGTTTTTTTGGCATTTTGTCGGATCCGGTCAAGAGATGCGAGCTCGATGAGCTGGATATCGAAAATGCGTTGCAGAGCAAGGTTTGGCTTGATGCTCGCGACGCCAGTCGCGACTTTCGGGATGCGTTGGAAGTCATGTTTCTGCGACGCGATTCCCGGCTGAAGGAGCTGACCCTCCGTTTCGGCGTATTCTGACGGTGAGGTGAGAATGAGGCCTATTGGTTTCTCCAGCGGAGCACTCGCCAAGAGTGACTATCGAAAAGCCATCGAGTTGCAGCGAGGGGACGAGGAGATCACGGCGATCGAGCTCTCCGCTTTGCGCGAGCCCGAGCTGAAGCCCCTTGCTGCCGCCGCAAACCAGCTACCTCTCGATCACTTCGAGTACGTGTCATTTCATGCGCCGAGCAGGTTCGCAATCTTTGGGGAAGAGGAGATCGTCGAGATCCTCCGCTCACTCCCAGGCGAGTGGCCGCTCGTCGTGCATCCCGATCTCATCCAGCATACGGGCGTCTGGGAGGTTCTGGGGGCACGGCTCTGTCTTGAAAACATGGACCTTCGCAAGCGAACGGGCCGCACGGTCGCAGAGATGCAGCACATCTTCTCGGCTCTTCCCGAAGCAGGTTTCTGCCTCGATCTCGGTCATGCCCGCCAGATCGATCCAACGATGACCCTGGCGATCGAGATGTTGAAGACGTTTGGCAACCGCCTGCGACAGATTCACGTGAGTGAGGTTGGAACCTTCGGAGAGCACCGTAGCCGTATCGGTTTCCTCGCGCGGACGGCGTTTTCGAGAGTTGCTCGATACATCCCTGCCGATGTTCCACTAATCCTGGAATCGATCGTAGCGGGGAGTGAGATGCGTCAGGAGCTCGATACCGTCCGTCAACTCTTCGCGGCATAACCTGGCCTGTTTTGTCATCAAAACCTGAGCGCGCTCCGGCCCTTTTGCCTACGCGGTCAGAACCGTCACATCGGGATGCTTCCAAAGCGCGCTGGCTGGGAACTCCTCGTTGATCTCGCCGCTGCGTAGTCGCTCGATGGCGCCTCGCTTCCGTTCCCCGCTGGCGAGCAGCACGATCGACTTCGACTCCAGGATCGTGGCGATGCCGATGGTGATGGCATGGGTCGGAACGTTGCCGTCGGGAAAGAGGGAGGCGTTGGCGGTGCGCGTCGACTCGGTGAGCGTGACGGACCGGGTGCGTGAGTCGAAGGAAGTACCGGGCTCGTTGAAGGCGATGTGCCCGTTGCTGCCGAGGCCGAGGAAGGTGAGATCGAGACCGCCGGCGGCAGTGATCTCGCGCTCGTACCGCGCGCACTCGGCCTCGATGTCGGCCGCCGCGCCATTCGGGATGTGCGCGTTCGCGGGATCGATGTCGATGTAATCGAAGAGGTGCCGCTTCATGAAGGTGAAGTAGCTGCCGGGATGCGTCCGTTCGATGCCGACGTACTCATCGAGGTTGAACGTCACCACGTCCCGGAAGCAGTGATAGGCGCGGCTGCACGCTGCGACGGCGCGCTCGTACATTTTCACGGGCGTCCGTCCGGTCGGCAGGCCGAGAACCACGCGCGGGTTGCGGAGGACCGCTTCGAGGAAGACCTCGGCGGCGCGGTCGGAGAGGATGTCGTGGTCGGGTAGCGTTTCCCAGTTCACGCGAGCTGGCCTCGCAAGTATGTTGCCGCAATCTCGAACCGGTCGGTGAGGACGACGATGTCGGCGTCGTATCCCGGCGCGAGCTTTCCCTTGCGGTCGCCGGCGCCGAGGATGCGCGCCGGGACTTCGGTCGCCAGTGGCAGGACGAGCTCCAGCGGCAGTCCGGCCAGCTCGACCATGTTCTGGACCGCGCAGCGCATGGTCAGCACGCTGCCGGCGAGCGTGCCATCGGCGAGGCGCGCCGCACCGTCCGCGACGGTGGTGTCGTGCTCGTAGAGTTTGTACGTCCCGTCCGGCATCCCGCAGGCGCGGACGGCGTCGGTAACCAGCGCGATGCGGTGCGGCATCGCAAGCGAGGCGATCCGGAGAACGGCGGGATGAACGTGGATGCCGTCGGCGATCAGCTCCGCGGTGGCGTCGACCGAGGTCAGAGCCGCTCCCACGGCGCCAGGCCGGCGGTGCTCGAGTCCGGTCATGGCGTTGAAGAGATGCGTGAAATGCGAGGCGCCCCATTGCAGAGCAGCGACGCAGTCGGCGTAGTCCCCCGCGGTGTGGCCGATGGAGAAGAGGACGCGGTCGCGAAAGTGCTCGATCAGGGCACGCACTCCTTCAATCTCCGGCGCGACGGTCATCATCCAGCGAAGGTGCGGCCCCTCGGCGATCAGCGCCGCCAGCTCGAGGATTTCGGCCGGCCGGATCGAGCTGACGTCCTGCGCTCCCGCGCGGGCGACGCTGATGTACGGCCCTTCCAGGTGAATGCCACAGATTGCCGCGCCGCCGGCGCGCGAGGAGCGCGCGATCGTGGTCACCGCCTCGTGCAGATGCTGCCGCGACGCGGAAAGCGTCGTCGCTGCCAGCGCCGTTGTCCCCTCGGTGGCGTGAAAGCGCGTCACGCGTGAGACCGCATCCTCGGTGGCGTCCATGAAGTCGGCGCCGTTACCCCCGTGAACGTGGACGTCGATGAATCCCGGAACGATGACTCCCTCGGTCACGTCGCTGCCCGGCGGCGGATGGGCGGCATCGCGGACGTCGGTGATCCGCCCATCGTCGATGGCGATGAGCGTCCCTTCGCGCAGCGCGCCGCCGACAAAGGCCCGGCCGAAAATCTTCCGGTCAGTCACGTCTCCAGCACCTCGCGAAGGTTGCCGTGATGCGCTTCGAGCAGTGCGCGGGCGTCGTCGAGCGTCGTTTTCTTCCTGGCCATGATGGCCGCCAGCTTCACGCTGCCGCCGGAATCCCGGATGGCCTGCACGGCTGCCGGACGCGGCACGCCCGCGGCCAGCTCGACCATGCGCACGGCGCGGTTGCGCAGTTTTTCGTTCGTGGCCGGCATGTCGGTCATCAGGTTGGAGTAGACGCGGCCGAGGCGAATCATCACGCCGGTGGAGAGCGTGTTCAGTACCAGCTTCTGCGCGGTGCCGCTCTTCATCCGCGACGATCCCATGATGACCTCGGGACCGGTTTGCGGCGCGATGGCGATGTCGGCCTCGCTGGCCAGCGGCGAATTGGGATTGGACGTGACGGCGACGGTGAGTGCGCCGAGCATGTTGGCGCGGCGGATGGCGGCCACGGTGTAGGGCGTAGTCCCGGAGGCGGCGATGCCGACGACGGCGTCCTCGGCGTTGACCTCGGCGTTGACGGCTTCGATGGCGGCCTCTTCGTCGTCTTCCGCGCCTTCGACCGCGTGCAGGAAGGCGCGTTCGCCGCCGGCCATGAGCACGCGCACGAGCGATGGGTCGATGCCGTAGGTCGGTGGCAGCTCGGAGGCGTCGAGCATGGCGATGCGACCGCTCGTGCCGGCGCCGGCGTAGAAGAGTCGCCCGCCATGCTTCAGGCGATCGGCGATCTGGTCGATGGCGTGAGCGATGCGGTCCGCCTCCGCGGCAACGGCTGCGGCGACGAGTGCGTCCTGCTCCTGAATGATCCGAACGATCTCGCGTGCCGATCGCTGGTCGATGTCGAGACTCGCGTCGAGCCGCTCCTGGCTCATGGCGTTGGAAGATATCATCCGCGTATGCCTACCCTCATGCAGAAGATCCGCCTGGTTTTTCGCGGCTGGCAGCGCCGACGCGAGGAGCGCGAGAAGGAGTTTCTGACGCGGAACGCGGGGTGGGGGGCGACGGCACCGGCGGCCGTGGCAATCGCGCCTGTCAAGACGCGCAGCTTCGCCGTCGACACCGACGGGTTGACCGTTGCCTACCTCGACGACTCGGGCCAGCTCGCGCACTTTCTCGACACCGAAGATGGCGAGATCGTCGATCTTCGTGTCGAGGAGTTGAGCACGCATCCGGAACTGGTGGCACCGCGCTATCGCCGCGTGCCTTCGCGTACGGAAAAGTCGGAGGCGGAGGATCGGCGCGCCTTCATCGCCTCGCTCGATTCGTCGCCCGCGCGCGACGCGCTCGCGCGAAGCACCGACGCCGATACCTTCCGCCGCGCGCTCGCCACCGACCGCACGGTCGAGCGCGCCTGGTACAACTTCCGGAACGATCGGGCCATCGCGGCGATCGAAGCGTGGATCGAGATATTGTGACAAAAAAGCCGCGCCTTGCGGCGCGGCTCATCGTTAGGCAATCGAGCTCGATTTACGGCTGCGGAAAGTAGGGAACATAGTTCGTCCGAGGAACCGGTACGATCTCGACTTCGACGACCTGGAGCTCGGGGTAGAACTCTTCTCCGTGCCGCGGCATGATCGTCTCCGGCGTTTGTTTGTCGGTTTCGCTCACGCCCTCTTCGGTCCATTGGTCACCGTCGTATATCCACATGGGGGCGTCCTTTCCACTGCTTGCTCGGTATCTCCGAGTTGACCTTGATACTTCAATTGGCCTGCCAGCCCTGCCAGCTACCAACTTCCGTTGTTTCAGTAGTTTCTACGGATGGTTCCGGCAGAGGGTTTAGGGGCACTGTCCTCAGCGGGACTCAGTTCGTCTGGAGCGCGGGTCAGCCGTTTTCGGTCGCGAGGCAGGCGGCGAGCTGCCGGTAAGCCTTGCCGCGATGCGACACTCCGTCCTTCTCCTCGGCGGTCATCTCGGCGAATGTTTTTTCTGATCCGCGCGGCTGGAACCAGGCGTCCCAGCCGAATTGCCCTTCGCCGCGCGGCTGAACGAGGATTTCTCCCTCGCAGATACCGCAGAAGATCTCGACGCTCGTGCCGTTCCAGTAGCCGACGCAACACTCCGCTTTGGCGGCCCGGTTGTTGAGGGCGTAGGCGATGGCGGCCAGCCCTTTGCCGCCCGCTGCTTCGAGGAGCCAGCGTACGTAGGGGCCGGGAAAGTTGCCGAGCTCGTCGAAGCCGAGGGAGACGTCTTCGACGATGAGCCGGTTGTAGCCCTTCGTGCGTGCCACCTCGAGCTTGTTGCGGGTGATCTCTTCGACGCCAGCGGCCTGGATCTCGGGCAGGACGAGGGAGACGCGGAGCAGAGGGATGCCCAAGATGCGCTCGGCTTCGATGCCTTTGTTCGGATTCGACGAGACGAGAATCAGCTTGTCGCGGCCGGCCACGCGGCGGATTCTATGTTGTCAGGGCACGGAACGTTCGCGAGAGGCGTTGCCGCAGGTGTTGCGGGGCAGAATCGCGGCCGAGGCGTTTGACAATGAAGATGCGCAACCGGCGGTGGATGCTGACGCGCTGCTCGCAGTCGGGGCAGAGGCTGACGTGGGTTTTGAAGTCGGTCTGTTTGCGCTCGCCGAGGTTTCCGTCGAGGAAGAAGTATGCAACCCGTTTCACATCGTCACAGATCATTACTACGGTTCTCCTTGGCGTTCGAGGTGACGACTCTGCAACGGATCGGAACTGCGGCGCGGGTGAGTGAATTCCGATGAGGAAGTGGATTGGTGGATCAGTGGATCAGGTCGCCATCAGCAGGTTCCAGTCACTGATCTACTAATCCACTGATCTACTAATCCACTACCCCACCAGAAACACGAAGGGCGGCCGAAACAACCGGCCGCCCCAAAACGTGTGACTGCGAAAGGCGTTACTCGATCTCGAACTGCTCCGGCTCTTCTTCTTCGATCTCCAGCTCGAGGTCTTCGTCGTCGGCGAAGAGAATGGTCTCTTCGTCGACTTCCGGTTCCTGGATTTCAGTCTCATCTCCGGACTCGGAGTCCTTCTTCTTGCGGCCCTTGGTCTCGTCTTTGCGCGAGCGCATCTTGGCCGGCTCGGCGCCGCCGCGGATGTAGCCGTACTTGCGGGCGTACTCCAGCAGCGTCCGCTCCAGCATCTTGCGGCCGCGGTAGAGGCGCGACATGACGGTGCCGACCGGGCAGTCGAGGATCTCGGCGATCTCTTTGTAGGAGAAGCCTTCGATGTCCGCCAGGAGGACCACCATCTTGTAGTCATGCGGAAGCGAGTCGAGCGCACGCTTGACGTCGGCATCCATCATGTCCTGGAAGATCTCGCTCTCCGGATCCTTGATCAGGTCGGGCGCGTTCTTCTGGATGACCCGTTCGTACGACTCTTCAATCTCGGAGAAGTCGATCTTGTGCGGGGTGAGCTTCTTCTTCCGGTAGTTGTTGATGAACGTGTTCTTCATGATCTTGAAGAGCCACGCCTTGAAGTTCGTGCCTTCCTCGAACTTGTCGTAGTACTTGTAGGCCTTGAGATAGGTCTCCTGAACGAGATCCTCCGCGTCTTCGGAGTTCCTCGTCATGCGATAGGCAGTGTTGTAGAGGGAGTCGACGTAAGGCATGGCTGCCTTCTCGAAGTCCCATCCCTGTTCGTGATCAGTCGCTACAGCGGTTTTCATCGTGTCTCCCGTACGTCTACGTCCGAAAAAATGCGTAAGTCGTGCCGCTATCGTTGTTAGATGCGGCGATCAATAAAATGGTTACCAGGGGCCTGAAAGTTTCCGGGGTTTGCTGCTGAAGTCGTTGCCGATGCAGGGGTTACGACTTCGGTTGGCAATTGCTGAAACGCTCTCTGCGACCCGGTGAACCGTCGGCGCCCGCGTCACCGCGACCGGACACGTCCGTCCTCAAAGTTGTTGTCGTCGAGATTTACTACGGTCTACGGAGGGGAAGTGCCGGTGAACAACCAGTGAACAACCCGAATTCCCGAACGGTCATTATACACGGTCATCGGCGAAGGGCAAGCCCTTAGTCTATTCGCTGTAGATGACCAGGAGGGTCTCGTAGGCGCGGGTGATCTCGATGAACCGCGCCGCCGCCGCCGTCTGCACCTCGGCGGGCTGGCCGAACACCTTGTCGGGATGATGCTGGGCGGCGAGCTTGCGGTAGGCGGCGACGATGATGGCCCGTGTGGCAGGGCCTTCGACACCGATGATCCGGAGCAGCTCCGAGGTCTCACGCTGGTCCCGGGAGTAAAGCGGCGTGGTCACTCCGCCGCGGTCGGCGCTCCGCGGCCGGGCCGCCTTGGCGTGGTCGACATAGTCGAAACCATAGGTATCACGCAACTTAGCCAGGGCGTCGGTCTGGAAGCCGAGACCGAAGCTGAGATCGAGCAGGGCCGAGTATTGGCGCAACGGGACCGGTGTGGTCCGGTCGGCCACGAGCCGGACGGCGGTATCGAGGAGCCACATGCGCTGTTCCGGCGTGGCCAGCTTTGCGAAACGCTCGCTCCAATTGACCACATCGATCGACGATGTGACGGGCGCGGCCACGCCAGCTCCCTGCCGGATCGCGCGTTTGGCGGCGTCCGGAGGCGTTCCTCCGGCTACGAGCAGATGAAAGAGGAGGGAAGCAGCGATGTGATTGCGGTCCGGCGCGACACTCGCGCGCGTGGCGCCGCTCATCTCGGCCTCACGCTGCGCCGCTGCAAAGGTGATGATGACCGAGGCCGCCACCCCGACGCCGACGGCGAGCATGATGATGACGACGGTCAGTTCCACGGACCGATTATGCGGGAACGGCCGCGCATCGGAATCCTCCGAGTGCGGCCCGGCGTTGGCGAAGGCGTTGGTCGAACATGGGAACCCGCGCAGCCAGCAGAGCCATCCTTTCGGGAGTGATCCTGTTGATGGCGGTTCCCGGATGCCGCGCGGCGGGGAATCAGCAGATGGACAGCAAAATCGTAGCGGCGGCCGCAAAGGCGGTGGCGCTACCCAACGGAGAAGTGACCGTTACGCTGCGCGCCTCCGGCCAGCGAACGCTCGCCGCGCGTGCCGACGCTCTTCGTGACGGACAGCATCTCTTCCTCGTCGCCGGGGATTTGCGCGCCGACGAGCAGCCCGGCGTTGTCTATCAGGTCTATCTCGATCTGCCGCGCGATGGGAAAGCGTCCGATCGCGGTGAGCGTCACGTCGGCTATGTCAACTTCTACAACGCTCAGGTAGGCAGCGTGCGCGGTTCAGCCGAGAACGAGCTCACCTTCGACGTCACCGATGTGGTGAAAAACCTCCGAAAGCGTGGACAGTTGCCCGATTCGACGACCGTGACGTTCGTGCCTGATGGAAAGCCTGCGGCGCGGGCCGGAGCCGTCATCGGCCGCCTCGAGATCCTCGCGCAGTAGCGGCGTCAAGGCGGTCCCCCCTTGACGAGTCGTCGCGGCGGCGTTACGTTTCAGACTTCACGCTATTCATCCGTCCCGAAACTCTAGCCCTGAGAGGAGGATCGCGATGCCCTTTTCACGCCGCACATTCGTCAAAGGTGCTGCTGCAATTCCATTTGCAGTCTGGTTGGAGGAGCAAGCCTGGGCGCAGACGGTGTCTGTTCGATACGACGCCACGAGCGCGAACGGACAGGCGATGCTGAAGGTCTACGCCGACGCCGTGAAGAAGATGATGAACGCGGCCCAGGTCAAGGAAGGCGACCCGAACAGTTGGATCTTCTGGTGGTACACGCACTTCGTGCGCCGCGACCGCACGAAGGCGCAGGAACTGGCCCGCATCTATCCGAACCTCACGCCGCCGAATAACGTCTGGAAAGCGCTGGCCAACGAGGTGTGGGACACCTGCCAATCGCACAGCGGCCAGGATCCCAACTACTTCCTGCCGTGGCACCGCATGGTGGTTCTCTACTTCGAGCAGACCATTCGCAACGTCTCCGGCGTGCCGACCTTCACCCTGCCTTATTGGAACTACACGGTGAAGGGAGCGCTGCATGGCGTGATCCCGCCCGAGTTCCGCAAGAAGGGCGACGCCACCTTCGGCTCGCTGTACGTCGAGAAGCGGAACCCAGGAGTGAATGCCGGCAATTCGATCAGCAAGGGGCTGAATCCCGATCCGATCAACCTCGACGCGTTCAAGCAGTGCGCCTACGAGCGCAACGGTTCGATCCTCGGATTTTGCCGCGACATCGACGGCAACCTGCACGGTCAGGTGCACGTGAAAACGGGCAATACGGTCAACATGGGCGACGTCCCCTGGGCGGCCGGCGATCCCATCTTCTGGCTGCATCACTGCCAGATCGACCGGCTGTGGGCGAGCTGGAACGCGGCGGGCCACAAGAACCCGTCCGGCGGCCCGTTTCTGCAGAAGTCCTTCGTCTTCGCTGACGGCAACGGCAAGCGGGTCACCGCCATGATCGGAGACGTGCTCGACGTCGCCAAGCTGAAGTATCGCTACGATAATCTGGAGACGGTGCCTCCCTGCTCGCTCGGGGCACCGACGGCAGCCGCCTCCGCGCCGCGCCAGCTCGTGGCGAAGAGCACTCCCATTCCGCTCGGGCCGGGACCGGTTCGTGGTCAGAAGCTCGAAGCCCCACCCAGCCCGCAAGCAGCCGTTCCGCTGGGCGATCGCATCGCCAAGCTCGGACCCGGCCAGAAGCTCTTCCTGGTCGTCAGCAATCTGCAGGCGAAAGCGCAGCCGGGTGTCACCTACAACCTCTATCTCGAGCTGCCAGCGACAGTGGCGGCGACCGGAGCCACGAATTTCGTCGGCTCGATCAATTTCTTCGACGCGGCGATGCATATGCCAAGCGACAAGTTCTTCAGCTTCGACATCACCGACGTGGCGAAGCGGCTGAAGGCGCAAGGGAAGCTGGCCACCTCGGCGGAGCTCACGATCGCGCCGGAGGGAACACCAGCCAGCGATGCCGCGCCGGTCATCGGATCGGTGTCGATCGTCCAGCAGTAAGACCTCGGAGCGCGGGCGTCTCGCCCGCGCTCAAAGGGTGGGTCGATTCAGCGCCTCTTGGATGGGGGGCGTTTCGCTTTCGCCTTCGAGGCCTTCGTGGTCTCGATCGTGCCCGCATCGTGCTGAATGTGCTCGATCACGTCCGAGTTCACTCCGAGCTTCTTCAGCGAGGTTGCCAGCGCCAGCATCTCGTCGTGCGCCTGGGTGTTGTCGCCTTTGCCGATGAGCATTTCGGCCCGCGTACGTACACACCGTTCGATGGGAATGTTCAGGGCCTTGTTCTCCGGGGCAAGGTGGCGGAATGTCTTCAGAGCCAGGTCCGTCAGGTGCATCGCCTCGGCGGTGTCGCCCGGGGTCTTGCGGCGCACCGTGACGTTGGGGGCAGAGCCCTCCGGCTGTTCGTAGATGAGGTCATGAAACGGCTGGCCGACGCCGCGTGCGATGCGCGCTGCGGTCTTGGCGGCGGCCAGCGAATTGCGCTGCTCGCCGATCATCGACAGCAGCGTGTCCATCCCTTTGCCGAGAAAGTCGGAGTGAGAGCCGCCGAGGTAGAGAGCGGCCCCCGCTTCGTAGGAGAAAAAGTCCTGCGCCATCCGGTCAGCCGACTCGCTCTTCGGATGCCCGATGCGTATCCGGTGCGTATTCGACGGGATGAGGAGATTGCCCGGCCCGTGATAGACGACGCGGACCACGTACTGTCCCGGCTCGTCGAAGTAGAAGCCGTAACGGCCGTAACTGACGAACACGGTGCGGCTGCGGCGGTCGCTGCCGTCCTGCGCGCCGGCCGGCGAGAGCGTGTACAACACATCCTTCGCCACCTTGCAGGAGACCGGCAGGTATTCGACGATCCTTCCGTCCGGCCTGCGAACGTAAACGGAGACGTTGCCGAACTCCGGATGCATCGTGCTGCTGACCGACACCGGCATCTCCGAGAGGTTGCGAGCCCGGATCTCGATCGACACCGGCTCCAGAAACTCGAAGTACCCCTGCGAGCGGACCAGGATCTCCAGCGGAACCTCGCCGTCGACGCTGACCATCGCGCCGGGAGGCATGTGCTGTCCCTCCGCCCCCGGGGGCGATTCGGCGAAACCGCCCGATGACCATGGATCGCCGCCCATGATCACCGAAGAGCGGTTGCCGTGGCGGATGTGCAGCAACTCCTCGTCGTCGAAGCGGAAACGGAAGCCCTTCCAGAACTCGCCGTTGCCGTTCAAGGCGTCGTACTTCCAGTCGTAGTTCATCCACGACAGCGAGTTGGCCCGGTTCTTATCCCAGGAGTGCATCAGGTTGAAGGTGTGCCCTGCTTCGTGCGTGAAGGTCCAGAGGAACTTCCGGGCTGCTTCAAGCTGCTCCTGCGTCTTCGGATTCGGGACGAGCGCGTTGAACCACTCGTGCTTGCGGAAGACCGCGAACCCCTGGCGCTCGGGCGATTTTCCCGGCCCACTGTCGGCGCCGGCGTAGTCGAACATGATTCCGCCCACGCCATCGTCTTCGTACTGGCTGGCCAGCACTCCCCAGCACTCCCATTTCGGCCAGAATCCCTTGTACTGCGAGAAGTTCTGCTCCATGGCGTTGTGCAGTTCGGCATCGGTCCAGGCGGTGATGGCACTGTCGTCGATGACGCTTCTCTTGTCTGCCGAGAGCACCACCTGGATTCCTGCCTCACCGTAGGAGCGCTCCAGCGTGAGCACCCGATCGGCGAGGCCGGGCGGACGCTCCTTGAGTGAATGCGTCCCATACGTTGGCAGGATCGGCGGCTTGTTCACCGACGCGCAGACGTCGATCTCCATCCGCAGAGAGCGAAAGAAGATTCCTGCCGGCGGGCAGAGAAACACCATCGCCGGCGCCGATTGCTTCAGCAGTGTGACTTCGGCGGCGGCCCCGGCCGGCGTGAGCGGGATGCGGATCGTCACGCTGGTCTTCGGATGCACGCCGTTCCAGAAACGGATCACGCCGGTGATGGAGACTGCGCCGGTCTCCGCCTTCACGATCGGCTGTTCGAGAATCCACGACTCCTGATAGATCTCGGTCTGCGTCGGCGGCTTGCCGGGGACGCTGACCTTGTCGACCCGAAAGATGTCGCCGCTCACGCGGTTGAGCACCGAGCCTTGATCGATGCGCGCATCGACGTCGACTCGAAGGTCGAGCCGTTGCGGGGCTCCCGCCGGACCACTCAGAAATCCTCGGTACGACCCACTGACCGCGGGCGAAGTGGCGGATGTTTCTTTCGACATGACTCCCCCCAGAAAGGAGAGTCGTGGCGAGTGCGCTTCCCTACCCGTAGCCGAACGGTTTATCGCGCACGATCACCGTAACGTCGTGATCGGCGAGCGAGAGACCGACATGCGTTGTCTTCTCCGTGTCGACGTCGACCTGCTTCGTCAGGCCGCGGCTCGGCACGGACAACTCGATCGACCGCTGCCCTTCAGGGACGTCCACGGTCACGCTGCCGGCCAGCCCCAGTACCTTCTTCGTTGTCACCCCTGCCTGCCTCAGCCGCTCTTCGCCGTCGACCTTCACCACGACGTCATCGTCCTGAAAGCCGTCCTGAAGATCGATTCGCAAGCTGGCCATGACAGGAAGGGTTACGCGTGAACGGGGAGAAGCAGCCCGTCGATCGCGGCGATACGCGCTTGCACAGCCTCTTCGTCCAACGCGGGGAGAGAGCCGGCGATGTCGATCTCTTCATCGATGCTGACCCAACTCCGGCATCCGGAGTACACCGGCTTCATGACCACATCGACTGGCCTGGCCAGCCGATAGGCGCGTACGGCGATGACGTTGATGGCCTGGTCGGGCCGGAAGCGGTAGCGGGTTTTGATGGTGTCGCGGTCGAGGATCGTGAGTGGTTCGAGGCGTTCCAGCAGCTCGGAGTCGCGGATCTGCCACGTCTTCAGCACCTCGGCCCAATGCGTGATCCGCACGTGTGTTGGCTCACCGCCGCCGGCGTCGTGGTAGTTCGTGGGAAAGAGGTAGAAGCGCGGGGCTTCGACGCCGAATGTCTGATCGGCCAGTCCGCCTTTGCGGATCAGGACGATCTGGTCGCCGCTCCCGAGGGCTTCGATGACGGAAGCCCACTCTTTCAGCGAGGTGTGATTCGGAATCTTGTTCATGCTCATGGACGGAACGTTACCGAGTTCACCGGTCCTTCCCAGATAGTCACAGACTGAACGACGGCGTCTTCTCCCGCCACCGCTTCCCCGAGCTGGCGCGCGAACCACTGGGCGATGTTCTCCGCGGAAGGATTGATCTCGTCGAACGGCGGGATGTCGTTGATACAGCCGTAGTCGAGCCGTTTCGCCAGCGCCTCGAGTTTGCGCCGGGCGCTGACGAAATCGACCGCGATGGCGTCGGAGTCGACGCCCCCCGCGCGCGCGGCGAGGTCGGCTTCGACTTTGTAGGAGTGCCCATGCAGCGGCTCGGAGATGCCGCGGTATTCGCGAAGGAAGTGAGCGGCTTCGAAGCGTGCGGAGACGCGGACGGTGAAACGGGGGGAGTCGGGGGTCGGGAGTCGGGAGTCGGAGCGCTCACTCCTGTTCTCCGACTCCCGACCCCCGACCGCCGACTCCCGAAAAACCCTGGCAATCATCTCTTCGCTCATCCCCAGCTCACGCACCTCATCCGGCGTCGATTGCGACCGCAGCAGATCCTCGGCCCGGGCATCGTCCCAGCAGTCGGCGGGACTGGAGCCCTCGGCCAACTCGATCAGCGTCTGCAGTGTTTTGCGGCGTGCGGCATCGTCCCGAGGCTCCCTGCTGTCCACGATCGGAAGTGTACAATGCGCCCCGCCCGACAATGCCGCTCCCCAAAAGCATCCTTTGCAACTCCTGCCGGAAAACCTATCCCGAAGGTTGGAAACGCTGCCCGTACTGCGGTTTCGACGAGATGCGGGCCCGTCAGGACGGACCGATCCGCAAGTACATGCAGCGGAAGCTGCAGGAATTCGAGCAGCGGACGGGGAAGAAGGATGAGCGTCGCGCGGGTGGTGGTGGTGGCGGCGGACGTCCTCCACGGCCCGATGCCAGGCCGCAACAACAGCAGCGCGAGCGTGGCCGCGACGGCCGTCCGCAACGTCCGCAGCGCGGCGGTCAGCAGCCACAGCGTCCTCCTCAGCAGCGTCCTCCTCAGCAACGCCCTCCGCAGCAACCGAGGCCGCCGCAGCAACAGGCATCCCCGCAAGCTGAGGGAGAGCGGACGGGCCGCCGTCGTCGCCGCCGTCGCGGCGGCAAGTCATCAGAACCCGCCACGGCCAACCAGAATGCGGCACCTCAGCAACCGAGGCCGCCGCGCGAGCCGCGTCCTCCGCGTCCGCCCCAGGCCGCCCGCCCGAATCCTCAGCCTCCCCGCGAGGATGGCGGAACACCACGCCCCGAGGGCGACGGTCCCAAACGACGGAGACGCTTCCGTCGCCGCCGCGGTGGCGGGGGTGGTGGTGGACCGGAAACGCCGCCGTCGTAACTGCGGCTACGCCGCGTTATCGGTTGTCGGTTATCGGTAGATTTTGCCGACACTCAGCGAGCCTCGGGACCGAAATCGCATCAAATTGGATCGATACCGCTCCAGACGGATCGATACCGCATCAAATTGGACCGATGCCGCTCCAAATTGGATCGATACCGCATCAAATTGGATCGATACCGCTCCAAATTGGATCGATGCCGCTCCAAATTGGATCGATACCGCATCAAATTGGATCGATGCCGCATCAAATCGGATCGATGCCGCTCCAAATTGGATCGATGCCGCTCCAAATTGGATCGATACCGCATCAAATTGGATCGATACCGCATCAAATTGGACCGATACCGCATCAAATTGGACCGATACCGCAACGGCTAACCGACAACCGATAACCGACAACGCGGCGAAGCCGCCGTTTACGCGAGTGTTGCCGTCGCCGGCGCATTCGGAGCAACCTCCGGCCGGTTGAGCTGGAGATGGCGGGCCGTGCACTCGGCGAACCCTTCGCAGCGGATGCAGTAGCGGTCGGAGTGCTCGGGCTTGAAGTCGATCGGTTCGCAGATGTTGACGCCGCTTACCTTCTCGCGCTGCGCGAGGTCGATCAGACGATCGATGTCGGAGGCGGAGCCAGTGACCAGCGCCCGTTTCATCGCCGCTACGCGGGTGATGTTGCGGGTCGCGGCAATCACCGCGGCATCCTCCGATCCGAGCTTTGGCGCCGGACCGGTCTCGCGCGTGGCGATGGCCAGCACCCGCACGCGCTGCGAAACGTAATAGCCGAAACCGACGACGGCCCCGGCCAGCGCCGCCAGGTTGGTCTTGCTGCCGAAAAAAACGCCGGTCAACAGCGCTGCCAGCGCCAGCCAGGCCAGAAACGTCACGCGAATGGGCAGGATCGTGGAGAGATAGAACGTCTGATCGCGATTCAGCGCCGCGTAGACGAACAGCAGCGTGAAATTGATGAAGAAGGAGCCGAGGAGCGGCGTGTTGAACCAGGCCGCGACGAGGGCCGTCGCCAGCGTCGACATCAGGTAGAAGCGGAGGAAGTTTCCGGTGCCCCACTGCTCTTCGACAGCGAAGCCCATCAACGACAGGAGGACGAGATTGAGGAAGAGGGTCAGAACGGGCGGAATCGTGAACGCTCCGACATGACCGGCCTGCGCAAACTGGTACGTGAAGAGACGCCAGATCTGTCCGGCGGCGACGCCGTTCCGGTCGAATCCGAAGAGGCGGGTGAACTTCTGTGCGTCCTGATACTGGAGAAGGAAGAACGCGACATTCAGGAAAAGCAGAATGTACGTCGAGCGCAGATTTTCACCGCGACTTCGGAACATGACGATCCGAACGTAGGTCCTGGATTGAATAATTCAACTCCTCCCGTGCGGTTGTTACGCATTGGATGGGAGAGTGTTGAATTCGTTTGCAATCGCCGCAAGAAGTTGTCTCGCGGTCTCGCGGTTACGGGGTCTCGGGGTGGGGACGCGATAACGCGGTCTCGGGGTCTCGCGGTTGCGCGGTCTCGCGGTGTGGACGCGATCACGCCGCGCGAGTCGCGAAACACCGCGAGACCCCGCAACTTCGCGACCGCGAGACCGCGACCCTACCGCACCACCACGTTGTCCAGCCCCTCGAACCGCAGCACGTCGCCGTTGGCGAGGTGATGCTTCGCCGCCACGCCGGCCGCCAGTTCCAGGACGGATGAGGCCTGCGCGTTCGGCGGATAGTTGGGACAGGGATCGGCCTTGCAGGGCTGGACGTCATGGGCGATATGGACGATGCGATGCTGGCTGTCCATCCAGATCATGTCGAGCGGGATGAGCGTATTCTTCATCCAGAACGGATATTCGCCGGCTTGCGTGAAGAGAAAGATCATCCCGCGGTCATCGGCCAGGTGATCGCGGTACATCAGACCCTGCGACCGGGTTTCATCGTCCGAGGCCACTTCGATCGCGACGACGAAATGGTCGGGAAGGACGATGCGCTGGGCACTGGCCGCGGCCATCGTGGTGGCCGGACTCGGCGTTGGTGTCCTCTGCGCGCAGGCAAGAGCCAGGATCAAGAGAAAGCTAGGTTTCATTTTCCACCTCCACCACCTCGTCCTGCCGCTCGCGGGAGATGAGGTCATATTTCTTGGCGTAGTAGCGGAAGGAGCGGAACGACATCCGCAGCAACTCGGCTGCCTGCGTCTGGACCCCGCCGGTGCGCTCCAGTGCCTTCAGCATGAAGATTTTCCCGATTCCCTCGAGATGGTCCACCAGCGAGATCCCGTCAGCCGGAAGATCAAACGTGACGTCCGGCATCGAGCCGCCGAGGAGAACGTGCTCCGGGAGAGACTTCGTCGTCAGCACGTCGGACGCTTCGAGGGCGATCATCCGTTCGATGACGTTCTCCAGCTCGCGCACATTGCCCGGCCAATGGTACTTCTCGATCAAGCGCATGGCGTCGGACGAGATCCTCTTCTGCGGTACGCCCATCGACTTGGAGTATTTGGAGATGAAGTGCTCCACCAGCAGGGCGATGTCCTCGCGCCGCTGCCGCAGCGGCGGAAGGGCGATCGGGATCACGTTGATGCGGTAGAAGAGATCCTCCCGGAACGTACCGGCGCGGATCGACTCCGCGAGATCGCGATTCGTGGCCGCGATGACGCGCACCTCGACCTGGGTCTCGCTGTTCGAGCCGACGCGGCGGACCACGTGGTCCTGCAGCACGCGCAGCAGCTTGATCTGCATGGCGGTCGAGGTCTCGCCGATCTCATCGAGGAAAATCGTCCCCCGGTCGGCTTCGGTGAAGAGTCCCTTTTTCTCGCGGATCGCGCCGGTGAACGCGCCTCGCTCGTGTCCGAAGAGCTCCGACTCCAGCAGCGTCTCCGGCAGCGCGCCGCAGTTGATCGAGACGAACTTTCCGCGGCGGCCGGAGTTGTAGTGGATGGCCCGGGCGATCAGCTCCTTGCCGGTGCCGGAGTCGCCCGAGATCAGCACCGTCGACGTGGTCTTGGCAATGCGCTGCACGATGGAGAAGATCTCCTGCATGCGCGCGCTGCGGCCGATGATGTTGGAGAAGGTGAAGCGCTCCTCCAGCGCCGTGCGGAGGTGGATGTTCTCCTCCTCCAGCTCTTTCCGCTCCGCGGCGTTGCGGACGATGATCTTCAGTTCGTCGATGTCGAACGGTTTGGCGATGTAGTCGAAGGCGCCGGCTTTGAGCGCTTCAACTGCCGATTTCGTCGACGTGTGTGCGGTGATCATCACCACGGCCACCGACGGCGTCGCTGCTTTCACTTCGCGAACGAGGTCGATGCCCGTGCCGTCCGGCAGCATGAGGTCGCAGAGGATGATGTCGGGCTCATGTTTCGCCAGCGCGATGCGCGCCTCGGCAAGCGAGCCGGCCGTCTCCACGCGCCAGCCTTCCTCTTCAAAGACGATGGAGAGGAAATCGCGCAGCGACGCCTCATCGTCGACGATCAGCAGGTTCACAGCGCCGGATTATAGGTCGCCCGCCTATTCGCGGGTGGCGATGGCCGTTCCTGCCGCGATGACCTGACCGAGGAGAAACAGTTGCGAGATGCCGTGCAGCATTCCGAACTGGCGGCGCACCGGATCGTTGCTCGGAAGGCTGCTGATCGGCGTAAACGACTCGGCGCGCATCATCCGGATGCGGGTGTCGAGCAGTGCCTGGAACGACGCCAATAGGACGGCGACGAACAGGATGACCAGCATCACCGGTCGGCTGCGGCGCCACTCGAGGAACATGAGCAGGAGAGGCGCCAGAAGGGCGATGTAGTGCCAGCGCGTGAGGATCGCCCCGACCACATTGGCGGCATCGGTGGGATTGGTGGCCGCGCTGAAAGCGGCTGAGGCCGAAAGCATGAGAAACACGCCACTGCCGAGCCAGAGTGCCTGGATGAGGCGAGTCATTGCCAGCGAGGGTTTTCGCGGACTCGGTTCCGGTGGGGTCCCGCTGACTTCGACGACCGTTGGCTCCTCGATCGCCGGCGCGGGCGTTGGCTCGATACTCGGCTCCTCGGTCATCGAAATACCTCTCGAATCGATTCGTCGTACGGAGCGCGCAGCACGCCGCGGTCGGTGATGATGGCGCTGATCAGTCGCGCCGGCGTGACATCGAAGGCCGGGTGGCGAACATGGATCCCATCGGGCGCGATCGAGACGCCGTTCATCGACGTCACCTCCGCCGCGCTCCGCTCCTCGATCTCGATGCCTGCACCAGTCTGTGTGTTCACGTCGATCGTCGACAGCGGCGCGGCGATGTAGAACGGCACGCCGTGCGCGTTTGCCAGCACCGCAACCGTGTACGTGCCGATCTTGTTCGCCGTGTCGCCGTTCGCGGCGATTCGGTCGGCGCCGACGATCACGGCATCGAAACGACCCTGCTGGAAGAAATGCCCGGCCATGCTGTCGGTGATCAGCGTGACGTCGATCTCCTCCTGCTTGAGCTCCCACGCCGTCAGCCGGGCGCCCTGCAGATAGGGGCGCGTCTCATCGGCGAAAACCGCCACGCGCTTGCCGCCTTCGACCGCGGCGCGGATCACGCCCAGCGCGGTGCCGTAGCCTGCCGTCGCCAGGGCTCCGGCGTTGCAATGGGTGAGGATGGTGACCGATTCGCCGAGGAGCTCGGCGCCGTAGCGGCCGATGCGTTTGTTGGCTTCGACGTCTTCACGAAACATCGTTTCGGCCTCGGCGGTCAGATCGCGGCCGGCCTGGCGGGCCGCGAGCATCCGGTCGAGCGCCCACATCAGATTGACCGCCGTCGGACGCGACGCCCGCAGCTCCGCCGCGGCTGCAGCGACGTCGTCGCCGCGCTGGGCGGCCAGCGCGACACCGAACGCGGCCGAGACGCCAATGGCCGGCGCGCCGCGCACGATCATGTCGCGGATGGACACGGCGACCTCATGCGCGTCAGTACAGCTCACCCACCGGACTTCGCGAGGCAAGAGGCGCTGATCGAGGAGGTCCAACGCGTTGCCGCGCCAGCGAATAGGTTCAACGTGCATGCGGTTCGCAGTGAAAGACGGTCGTTATACTACGGCTAGCTTCCGGAGGATGAATGGTCAGGGTAGGAGTCAATGGTTTCGGGCGTATCGGACGCAACGTGCTCCGCGCCGCGCTCGAGCGCAATCTCGATATCGAATTCGTGGCCGTCAACGATCTCACAGACGCCGCGACGCTGGCGTATCTTCTGAAGTACGACTCGGTTCATCACACCATTCCGAACGAGGTCAGCCATACCGCCACGGGCATCATCATCGACGGGAAAGAGCTGCGCGTTTTCTCTTCTCCCGATCCCTCCGACATCCCCTGGGGCGACCTCGGCGTCGAGATCGTCGTCGAGTCGTCGGGCCGGTTCACCTCGAAGGCGAAGGCGTCGCTTCATCTGAAGAAGTCCGTCGAGCACGTGATCATCTCCGCCCCCTCGAAGGACGCCGACGTAACCATCTGCATCGGCGTCAACGAGCACGATTTCGATCCGGCCGCGCACAAGATCGTGTCGAACGCCTCCTGCACCACCAACTGCCTGGCACCGGTGGCGAAGGTGCTGCACGAGACGTTCGGTATCGAGATGGGGATCATGACCACGATCCACTCCTACACGAACGATCAGGAGATCCTCGACCTCCCGCACAAAGACGTCCGCCGCGGCCGTGCGGCGGCGATGTCGATGATCCCGACGACGACCGGCGCGGCCAAGGCCGTCGGCCTGGTGCTGCCGGCCTTGAAGGGAAAGTTCGACGGTATCTCCGTCCGCGTTCCCACGCCGAACGTCTCGATCGTCGATCTGACCTTCCGTACCGAGAAGGCCACGAACGCGGATGAGATCAATAAGGTATTGCGCGAGTCCGCGAGCGGCGCGCTGAAAGGCATCCTGACCTGGTCCGACGAACAGCTCGTTTCGGTCGATTTCAACCACAACCCGTATTCGGCGATCGTCGATACGACCTTCACCCGTTCGGTCGACCCGCACATGCACAAGGTGCTGGCGTGGTACGACAACGAGTGGGGCTATTCGAACCGCATCCTCGACCTGATCGCGCACGTGGCGCGAGTAAGGAAGGAGTCGCTTACGATGTCGTCCTGAGGTAGTTGTCGGTTCTCGGTTGTCTGTTGTCGGGGGTGACCGCAACCGACAACCGATAACCGACAACCGATAACCAAGACATTTGATGATCACCATACGTACCCTCGACGACCTTTCGATCCCGGCCGGCGCGCGTGTTTTTTATCGCGTCGATTACAACGTGCCGCTCGATGGCACGCGGATCACCGACGCGACCCGCATCGAGGAGACGTTGCCGACTCTTCGCCGCCTCCGCGATGCCGGAGCCTCCGTCGTAATCGCCAGCCACCTCGGCAGGCCGAAGGGGGAGCGGAAGCCGAAATACTCGCTGGAACCGATTCGCGCAAAACTGGCCGAGCTGCTCGAAGCCGATGTGCAATGGTCGGATGACTGCATTGGCAGCGATGCCGAAGCGAAGGCGTCCGCTCTCGCGCCGGGTCGTGTTCTGCTGCTCGAAAACCTTCGTTTCCACGCCGGCGAAGAAGCGAATGACCGTGCCTTCGCGGAGCAGTTGCACAAGCTCGCCGGCTATTACGTCAACGATGCTTTTGGCGCCTGCCACAGAGCGCACGCCTCGATCGATGCGCTTCCGCGGCTGTTCGACAGGACGCACACCGCCGGCGGCCTCCTTCTGGCAAAAGAAATCGAGTTCCTGCAGAAGATCACCGACGTCTCCGACCGCCCCTTCGTCGCCCTCCTCGGCGGCGCCAAGATCGCCGGCAAGATCGAGCCGCTCGAAGCGCTGGTGAAGCTCGCCGATACGGTCCTCGTCGGCGGCGGGATGGCAAACACGTTTCTGGCCGCCCGCGGCGTTGCCATGGGCGGCTCGCTCGTCGACAACGATTCGATCGAAGTGGCGAAGAGGATCACGAACGTGACGCTGCCGGTCGACCTCGTCGTCGCGGACGACCTTAAGCAGCCGAAGACGATCGAGACCATCGATGTGTCGAGCGGTCTGAACGCCGATCAGAAGGCCTTCGACATCGGACCGAAGACGATCGCCGCGTACGACGCGGTCCTGAAAGCGGCGCGCACGATTTTCTGGAACGGGCCGATGGGCGTGTTCGAGAACGAGGCCTTTGCGAAGGGAACGATGGCCATGGCGCGGTCGGTGGCCGAGGCCGATGGAACGACCGTGGTCGGCGGGGGTGAATCGGTCGAAGCCGTGAAAGCGTCCGGGTACGCCAGCCGCATCAGCCATATCTCCACCGGCGGCGGCGCATCGCTGGAGTTCATCTCGGGGGAAGCGCTGCCGGGAGTGGAGGTGCTGAGGTCAGAAGGCAGAAGGCAGAAGGCAGAAGGATGATGAATCCTTTCACCTTCTGCCTTCTGCTTTCTGCCTTCTGCTTTTAACCATGCCTCAGGAAATCGAAGTCAAATTCGCCCTCAAAGACCGCGTCGAGCTCGTGCGAAAGCTGCACGATATCGGCGGGCAACGGCTCTATCCCGAGACCTTCGAGGACAACATCGTCCTCGACCGCCGTGGCGAGCTGCGGACCAAAGGCTCGCTGCTGCGCGTACGCAAGTTCGGCAAGTACTCGATCGCAACGTACAAAGGGCCGATGTCGATCGAGGGAGGGGTGAAGTCGCGCGAGGAAGTGCAGACCGGCGTCGAGAGTTTCGAGCTCGCCATCCAGCTTTTCGATGCCCTCGGATACAAGCCGGTCTTCCGCTACCAGAAGTTCCGCGAGGTCTGGCGCATCAAAGAGGTCGAAGTGGTCCTCGACCGAACGCCCATCGGCGACTACTTCGAAATCGAAGGCCCGATCGACGTCATCCGCACCATCGCCGCCGAGCTGGGGATGACGATGGATCAGGCCATCCGGCAGACGTATTCGGATCTGTATCGATTGGCGAGACGGACACGGCCCGATCTTGGGGAGAACATGATCTTTCCGCCGGAGCAGTTGTGACGAAGGCCATGATCCTCGCCGCAGGCTACGGCACACGCATGCGTCCGGTGACATACACACTGCCGAAGCCATTGGTGCCGTTGTGCGGACAGCCGCTGATTGCTTGGGTCGTCAAATCTCTGCTCGCATCGGAGATTCGTGATCTTGTTATCAATCTGCACCATGTTCCGGAGGCAATCGAGCATTACCTGCGCGAGCGGTTTGCCAGCGAAGCTAGCTTTGAGTTTTCGTACGAACCGGAAATTCTTGGTACTGGCGGCGGTGTGCGAAAAGTGCGACCACTGCTGGAGCGCGAAGCCGGGTTCGTCATTCTGAACGGCAAACCTATGCGTGATGCCTTCTTCCTTGTGAACGGTGACACGGTCCAGTTCCCACGATACGGCGCACTACACGCCGAACGAAGTAGAAGCGATGCGATCGCGACTCTGATGCTCCGCCATCCACCGCTTGATGATCGCTTCACGCCGGTCTACTTCAACCACGACCGCATCACAGGATTCGGCAATGGAACAGGTGAGGCGCTGGTATTTTCCGGCATCCACCTAATCTCTGACGGCATCTTCGATTACCTCCCCGACAAAGACTTCTCGGGTATCGTCGCCGATGTCTATCAGCCGCTGATCGACAGCGGCCGCGAAACGATTGCGGGCGTTGTTGACGACGGACCCTGGTTTGATATCGGAACTCCGCGACGCTATATGACCGCGTCGCGGACGCTGCTCGACCTGATGGTGCGAGGCCAGCTTGCAATTCCGCGGAATGTGCACATCGCGGGCGACTCGCTGTTCGATGACACGGCAATCGTGACCGGCACCATGACCCGCAGCATCGCCGGCGCACGCAGCGTCGTCGAAGGGACGTTGGCCGGCAGCGTTGTCTGGGACGATTGCCGGATCGCCAAGGGTGTCGTCCTCGACTCCTGCGTCGTGGCGAATGGCGTGGAGATCGCCGCGCCGGTCGAGCTGCGTAACGTCCTGATCTGTCGTGATGACGCGGCTATTCCGCGCGAGGGAGGGTATCGCTTCGAGCACGGCCTCGTCCTTCTGGACATTTGACGTTCGCTGGCCCTGTTCTAGACTCCGCTCATGTCGATTCACACGCGCGTCGACGCGCTCCTGACCCGGCTCGCCTCCGAGCCGCAATTCCCGACGCAGGGGCAGACGATCTTCGTCGATCTCGAACGCCGGGAAGTGCGCCGCGCCTGGATCCCCCTCCGCGTCGTCAACGCTCTCCTCGGCGGGCGGGGCGTGAACATGTTTCTCCTGCACAACCTGCTCGATGAAACGCTCGAGCCGATTGATCCCCACGTCCCGCTCATCTTCGGCACAGGCATCCTGACGTCGATGGTCCCATCGGCCTCGCGCGGCAACGTCACCTCGTGGTCGCCGGAGTCGCGGGTTTTGATGGATTCGAACGCCGGCGACTACTTCCCGTCGTTTATGAAGCTCAACGGCATCGATCACCTCGTCCTCTACGGCAAAGCGCCTGCCTGGACGCTGCTGCATTTCGAGGGGAACGAGCCCAAGTTCGTCGATGCCGCGCCGTGGGTCGGGCTCGACAACCTCGATCTGCGCGCGAAGATCGCCGAAGACTTTCACGGTGTCGAGGGGAAAGACTATGGGCTGGCGGCCATCACCACGGCCGGCGAGAACCTCGTCCTCTGCTCCGGGATCATGGCCGGTCCGAAAGCGATCTACGCCCGCGGCGGCCCCGGCGCGAAGATGGGCGCGCTCAACCTCAAGGCGGTCCTGATTCAGGGACGCCACGCCGACCTCACCACCGCCCGCCCCCACAAGCTCCGCAACCGCGATGTCGCCTTGAAACTGCTCAATACCTCGGTGGTAAAGAACGCCCTGAAAAAGCGCGGTACCCCCTTCCTCTACAAACCGTCGCGCATGCTCGGCGCGATGGGGACGAAGAACAATCAGGAAACGACCTGGACCGACAAGCTCGACGCCGAGAACATCGATCCCTACCGCCCGGGCATGGAGGGCTGTTTCGCCTGTCCGGTGAACTGCCGGCCGTTGAATGACATGTCGAACGACCTGAACGTTCGCCCCGACAAATACATCAAAGGCGACGGTCCCGAGTACGTGACGCTCGGCAAGTTCGGTCCGAATGTGGGCATCACCGAGGTGACGCAGGTGCTGCGTCTGAACAACATCTGCAACGACCTCGGACTCGACACCGCCTCCTCCGGCTCGGCCATCTCCTGGGCCATGGAGCTCTACCAGCGCGGCATCATCACACGCGAGCAGACGCAGCTCGATCTGACCTGGGGCAACTACGACGCCATCGAACAGCTCCTCTTCATGACCGCGAAACGCGAAGGTTTCGGCGACGTGATCGCCGACTCGTCGCAGGCCGTCGCGAACGGCAAGTATCCGGTCGAGTCGCTCGACTACCTGATGGCCGTGAAGGGTCTCACGCAGAGCGATCCGCACGATGCCCGCATCCTCAAAGCCTTCGCCCTCGGCTTGGCCGTTGCCACGCGCGGTATGGACCACCTTCGCAACCGGGTGACGCTGGAGATCAACGCCAAGATCAACGACTCCCCCGATTTCAAGGCCGAGCTATACGGCGGAAAGGTCTCCGCCGAGCCGAACAGCTATGAGGGGAAAGAGATCGCCGTCCGCCGCTGCGAGAACATCTACGCCGTCGGCGACTCGGTGGGCATGTGCCGCTTCACCACGCAGCTCTTCAACTCCCCCTCGCTCCCGGGCTACGAGGAGTTCGCCGATCAGGTGGCCAACGTTACCGGCATCGAGCTGACCAAAGAAGCAATCGACGGCATCGGCCTGAACGTGATGGGCGTCGAGCGTCTCATCAACGCCAAACTCGGCGTCACCCGTGCCGACGACACGCTCCCCAAACGCTGGTTCGAGGAGGCGATCGGTGTCGGCCCCTACAAAGGCGAAAAAATCGATCGCGGCGAGTTCGACAGGATGCTCTCCCGCTTCTACGAGGTCTCGAACCTCACCGAAGAAGGGATGCCGAAGCCTGAATGGCGCGAGGAGTTGGAAACGGTGCTGACCTCATGATCACCGTCCACCTCCCAGAGCCTCTGCGCGAAGGCCGAGATGCCATCCTGACGATGGACGCCACATCCCTCGGTGACATCATCGCCCGCCTCGATCTTGCGGAGGACCGCGACGAGTTGTTCAACTTCGCCGTCAACGGTGAGCTCGTGTTGCATGGCGAGAAAAACGTCGTGTTGAAGTACGGCGACGAAGTCGAGATCGTCGTGGCCATCGCCGGCGGCTGAGCGTGGCGCCGGCTCGACGGCGATTCTCCAACGTCAGCTAAACTCCTCGCATGCCTACCTTCCAACCCTCCCGCCCCGGCGAGCGGATGATCCCAGTCGAAGAGGCGCAGGAGCGGGTGCTGTCGGAAGTGCAACTGCTCGGGACCGAGCAGGTCGTCTTCACCGACGCCCTCGGGCGCGTGTTGCGCGAAGACGTACGCGCCCGCGTCGACGTACCGCAGGGCGATAACACGGCGATGGACGGGTATGCCGTACGGGCGGACGACATCGCCAATCCCCCTGTCTCGCTGCGTGTCATCGAGAACCTCCCCGCGGGGACGGTGGCCATCAAGCGGGTCGAAGCGGGGACGGCGATCCGCATCATGACCGGCGCGCTGATGCCGGACGGCGCGGACACCGTCGCCCACGTCGAGATCACCGACGCCGGGTCGGAGATCGTGACCGTCAACGAGTCCCTGAGACGGGGAACGAATATCCGCAGGCGCGGCGAAGACATGCACGCCGGCGACGTCGTTCTTGCGGATGGGACTCCCATTCATGCTGCCGAGGTCGGCGTGCTGGCCGGGGTGCAGAAGCCGGTCGTCAGGGTCGGACGGCGGCCGAGCGTGGCCATCCTCTCCACCGGCGACGAGATCATCGATGTCGGCGACGAGATGACCTATGGCAAGGTTCTCAACTCGAACTCCTACTCGCTGGCCGCGCTCGTGCGGGAAGCGGGAGCCATTCCGCGGATGGTCGGCATCGTGCCCGATACCCCCGAGGCCACCATCGCCGCGATCGAATCAGCGCTCGAGTCCGATTACGTCATCTCCTCCGGCGGCGTCTCGGTCGGCGCCTACGATTTCGTCAAAGAGGCGCTCGACACCCTTGGTGCGGAGACGAAGTTCTGGCAGGTAGCGATGAAGCCCGGCAAACCGGTCGTCCTCTCGCGGATCCGCGGCCGGCTCTACTTCGGTCTGCCCGGCAACCCCGTTTCGTGCCTGGTCTCGTTCCTCCTTTTCATCGCACCGGCGATCCGGAAGGCGATGGGACAGACGACGAACCTCCTGCCACCGATCGTACAGACGCGCGTCATGGCATCGCTGAAATCGCGCGGCGACCGGCGCAACTACATGCGCGTTCGTGTCATGGCCAGGGACGGCGAGCTCGTCTCACAGCCGATGAGCTCGCAGGGCTCCGGTGTATCGACGTCGATGGTACAGGCCAACGGCCTGGTGATCGCCGAATCGGGTGTCACGTCGATCGAGGCAGGGTCGATGGTGCCGACGGTGCTTGTGGGTCCGGTGCAGTCGTAACGGGGTTGCCCTGTTGCTGAGTTACTGGGTTGCTGGGTTTCTTCCAACCCGAGCAACCCTGCAACTCAGAAACTCAGCAACCCGCCTTCAACGAACCATCACCTCATTCGTAACCCACCATCTGGCGTAAATCGCGCAGCAGGGGGCTAGCGAGATGCGTTCTGTCGGTATTGTCTGTGGCTATGATCTCAACGACGACCTGCCCGGGTACGTGAGATCGGTAGCACCGCTCATCGCCCGTGAGAATCTCGACTTCGTGATCCTGTCGGGCGGCCGCACGTCGCCGCGATCGAATCATTCCGAGGCCTGGGTCATGGCCGGACACCTGCGCGGCATCGTCCCGGCGCCGTCACTCGTCCTCGAAGAGCACGCCATGACCACGCTGGAGAACCTCATCTTCGCGCGGGGGCTGGCCGAGCATCACGCCGGCGTCGTGGCCCGCTTCGTCGTCTTCTGCGACCGCGTGCACCGGCGCAAGGTTGCCTCACTGTCGCGCCTGATCCTCGGCGCGCGGACGAGCGTCCTTTGCGTCGACCACGACGTGGCCATGCGCGTTCGCCTTTTCGAGCCGCTCTCGCACGTCATCGAGGCCGCCGTCGCGCGCGCTCCCTGGTTGCGCAAGTATCTTCGCGCCGCCGCCATCCGGCTCAAGGGCGTCCGCCGAACGGTCCCGGCATTGCCGAAGATCGCGCCGGACGACAAGCCGCATCATCGGCGCGATCCGAAGAATGCCGCGGAATCGACTATCCTCGCGGCCGATTGAAATCCTCGACCACCATCAAGCTGGCCATCATCGCCGTCCTGGCGCTGCTGTTCGGCGGCCTTGCGCTGCGGGCGGCGATGCGGCTGGTGAGCACGGCCACCCACTCGCTCTTCTTCGGTCTGCTGCTGCTGGTCTTCGTGGTGTGGATTTACGCCACGAGGAAACGCGAGCAGTAGCCAGGAGCCTGCGCGGTAGAAACGTTTTTGCGTCCCTGCCGGCGGAGCCTTGGGCAACCAACGCTGCCGGCCGTGCCGGCTACGCCGTCGGCTGCGCGAAGCCGGTGATCACGTACGACCCGCTCTTTACGTCTTTCTTGATCTTGATGATGTCGTTCTTCTGGGCGTCCTCGAGCAGGTCGCTGAAGGTGTTGTAGCCGTAGTACTCCTCGTTGAAGGTCGGCTTCTTGCGCTGCATGGTCTGCTTGACCATCGAGCCCCAGAGGATCTCTTTGTTCTCGCGCATCAGCGCTTTGATCGAGTCGATCAGGAGCTTGAAGACCTCGCCCTGCTTCTTGTCCTTGAAGGTGACGTTCGACGGCGCCTTCGTGCCGCGCACCAGGTCCTCGTAGAAGATGAACTCGTCGCAGTTGTCGATCAGCAGATCGCTCGACGAATTCTTCACCCCGACGCCGATGACGTGCTTGTCGTTCTCTTTCAGCTTCGAGACCAGCGGGGAGAAATCGGAATCCCCTGAGGCCACCACGAAAATGTTGATGTGATCCTTCGACCAGGCCATGTCCATGGCGTCGACCACCATGCGGATATCGGCCGAGTTCTTCCCCGAGTAGACGCGGCCGGGGATCTCGATCAGCTCGATGGCGGCCTCGTGCAGCTCCCGCTTGTAGTCGGGGAACTTGTCCCAGTCGGAGTAGGCGCGTTTGACGACGATCTTCCCCTTCTCCAGCAGGCGCTCGAGGAGGAGGTTCACTTCAAATTTCTTGTACTTCGCGTCGGTAACGCCGATGGCGATGTTTTCGAAGTCGATGAAAAGGGCGATTTTGCTTTCGTTCATGCTGCTTCTCGATGGCGGCGGTCCAACATTCGTGTCGTCCTCGGCCCCATCGTTATCAAAGTTTGGTTTACGGCTCATCGGTGATCAGCCCAGCAGCCTAACACCGAACGGGAACAGCAATTCCATGCGCGGTCTCGAGGTGCGGGTTACAAGGTTGCAAGGTTGCAGAGTTGCAGGGTAGGACCCGTCGTAAGGTTTATTGCCTAGCAACCCAGCAACCCAGCAACCCAGCAACCAAGCAACCGGCACACCGCAACCACAGGTACACTTCCGATACTTGAAGCACTACATCGCCCTCGCCCGTCCGTTCACACTCCTCCCACCGCTCCTCGGCATCGTTTCGGGGGCGGTCTGCGCGTGGGGATCGGCCCACAATCCTGATCCGGCGCGGGCCCTGACGTCGTCGGTGATCTGGACGATCGTCCTCGGCTCCCTCTGCGCCTCGTTCCTCAACGCGGCCAACAACTCTCTCAATCAAATCTACGACCTCGAGATCGACCGGATCAACAAGCCGAATCGGCCGATCGTCACCGGCGAAGTCTCGATCCGCGGCGCCTGGATCTTCACCTGGATCATGTACGCCCTCGGCCTGGTGCCGACATGGCTGGTCGTCGTCTATCCGTACACGACCTGGCACGCCAAGTTCTTCGCGCCGCTGCCGCTGCACGAATGCATCGCCATCTACCTCATCGCCTTCATCTCGACTTTCGTCTACTCGGTCCCCGCGCTCGGACGGACGAAGGCGCATCCGATCGGCGCGAACCTGACCATCGCCATCCCGCGCGGCTGTCTCCTGAAGGTGGCCGGCTGGACGATGGTGGCCAGCGCGACGACCGCGGAGCCGTGGTTCATCGGCTCGGTCTTCATGCTCTTCCTCCTCGGCGCGGCATCGACGAAGGATTTCAGCGACATCGAAGGCGACCGCGCCGGCGGCTGCCGCACCCTGCCGATCACCTTCGGCGTCAAGCGCGCCGCCTGGATGATCGCGCCGTTTTTCATCTTCCCCTGGCTGCTCATGCCCCTCGGCGCCGCCACGCACATCCTCACCGGCAACCCCAGGTTCCTGACGATCCTCGGCATCGCCCTCTCGCTCTGGGGTGCCTACACCGTCTGGCTCATCGTCCGCAATCCCGACGAGCTGACCGCGACCGAGAACCATCCGTCATGGCGGCATATGTATCTGATGATGATGGCCGCGCAGGTTGGGTTCGCGGTGGCGTATGTCGTCTAACTGTCAGGATGGGGACTTTCTCATCACCCGATACATCCACACCTTCGGCGGAAAGGCGTACTCATAGTCCTCCACATAGTTCGCCGCCAGATACGCGTTGTACGCATCTCTCTCCGGAAGGTGAAAGTGCACCGCGTACAACCGATCAACGAAGGCGTACTCGTAGCGCACCGAGGGATCCCGCTTCGTGAAGAGAACGAAATTCGGCTCCGGCCGTTCGAGCGCGTTGTTGTCGGCGACGAGGATCTTCACGTTCGGGTCGCGCGCCAGCAGGCGGTCGATGTAGGCATTCACCGGCCCGCGGTCCTGCGCGTGCATGACGGCCGGGCCGTAGAACTCGCCGATGAACCGGTCGCCGTATTGCGCTCCGTAGAAGAGGTAGTTCGGAAAGAAGCGGACCACGTCGTAGAGCTGCAGGGCGAAGCAGACGGCGATGACGGCCACGAGCGGCGCGGAGACGCGGCGCCGGAACTCGTAGCCGAGGAGAACGGCGGCGATCGCGAGGTAGACCAGCGGATAGAACTGCACCTGGTGATGCGGTGCGTCGTAGCGGAAGACCAATCCCTTCAGCGCGAAGTTGATGATCAGGCTGATGGGGATTGCCGCGAGAAACGCGCGCTGCGTCGTGCTTGGCGCGGGGCGCCGTGAGATGACCCAGCAGATCGCCGCAAGCGCAAGCCACCACGGTCCGATCTTGATCACGAAGATGACCAGCGAGAAGTACCACGGCGCGTGAGGCGATCCCAGCCCGAGGTAGTTCCAGAACGGATAGGGCTTCGGCAGCGTACAGGCGCGGACCAGCGCCACGAGCAGCTTCGGCTTGAGGTAGATGACCGAGGTGGCGAAGAACGTGGCCACGGCCACCGGCAGGAAGAGGAGGTCGCGCCACAACATCCGCCGCTCGCGGCCGATCGTCATCGCATAGAAGACCGCGATAAAGAGGCCGTTGAAGACGCCGACGATCGAGCACGACGTCGCCAGCCCGAAGGCGATCGCGCTGATGAGCAGCGGGGTTGTGGCGGGGTCACGCGGTTTGGAAATCTCGGACCGGGCGACTTCGAAACCGCGAGACCGGGCCACCACGTAATAAAACGCGACAAACGACACGGTCGTGAACAGCGTGAACAGCATGTTCGCGTGCGTCAGCAGCATCCGCCCCGAGGCCAGGAGCTGGGGCGAGAGGACATACAGCGCGGCTGTCATCGTCGCCACGGCCACTCCGAACTCGCGCCGTGCGAAGGCGTACAGCAGGAGCAGGGTCAGAGCGCTGGCGGTGAAGCTGATGGCGTACTGCCACTCCATTCGTGGCGTGACCGCCAGGACGGCGGCGTGAATGTAGAAGGGGAGGCGCGTCTGCGAGATGTCGTCGAGGCAGGCAAACGGATCGTGCGTCGCCGCCAGGCAGTGGATGATCTCGATGTCCGTCCCCTCGTCCCACGTCGGCGAGATCGAGGCCATGCGGTAGAGGTGCAGGAAGGCGAACGCCGCGAAGATCACGGCGAAGACGATGTTCGCGGCGCGGGGACGGGTGATCACGACGTCTCGAAGTAGAGCACGAGCACCGCGATCGCCGCCCACAGAAGCGCGCAGACGATCATCTGCGGGTCGCGCACGAGCCGGTCGGTCGGCGACTGGTCGTGGTTGATCTCGAGGAGGTACCGGTAGCGGAAGACGCCGAACAGCACTACCGGCACGGTCGCCGCGAGCTGGGGACGCACGGTCACGATGTACAGGCCGTAGAAGACGAACGTGGCCACCACCGCGATCCCGGAGTAGTAGTCCATCAGCGCCACCGTGTAGTGCTGCAGCACGGCCCGGAACTCGCCCGCGGCCGTCGTCGTCAGCAGCTCCTGCCGCCGTTTGGTCGCGGCCAGGTAAAGCGCCAGCGACAGCGTGGTGATGAACATCCAGACCGAGAGCACCACGTCGATCGCCACCGCCCCGCCCCACACCCGCAGCACGAAGCCGCAGGCGATGGCGAAGAGGTCGACGATCGGCATGGTCTTCAGCCGGATCGAGTAGAACGTCGTCAACCCGAGGTAGAGCGCCACCGCCAGCAGAAACTTCGGCGCGACGAAGAACGCGGCGATGAGGAGAAGAGGGATGGCAATCGTAACGATCGTTACGGCGGCCTTTGCGGAGATCTCCCCCGAGGCGATCGGCCGCAGTCGCTTGACCGGGTGGGCGCGGTCGCTCTCGATGTCGAAGAGGTCGTTGATGATGTAGGCCGCCGACGCCGCGCCGCAGAAGATGGCGAAGGCAGCCAGGGAGTGGAGAACCGCGTTCGCCGAGGTGAACGATCGCGAGAAGATCAGCGGCGCGAGCACGAACCCGTTCTTCAGCCACTGCGCCGGGCGAAGCAGACGGATCACGACGGGAGTGTAGCCTACGGAAGTCCCATCCGCAGATGACGCAGATGAACGCGGATGAGAAGCAGAGTGGGTTTTCATCTGCCTTTATCTGCGTCATCTGCGGATTACAATCCTTTGATGCTTTCACTCGAACCTGAGCTGACCGCGAGCGGCGACCCTGCCGCCGCCCGACTCATCGCCATTGAGCGACGTGACGTCGTCAGCATCTATCCCGAGCTGCGCCTCCTGACCTGGGCCGGCGTGATGCTGATCTCCTGGGGCGTCGGGCTCTACATCTCCAAACATCTCGACGACATCGGCCCGCTGGCCATCGCCGCGGCTATCGGCATCGCCGCCATCGCCTGCTACGCGTGGTCGTTTTACAAGAAGGCCCGGCAGGCGGCGCTCGTCGACGACTACGTCCTTCTTCTGGGCGCGCTCCTCGCCAGCGCCGACGTCGGTTACATCGAGTATCACTACCATCTCCTCGGCGCGAGCTGGTCGCGGCACTTTCTCTTTCTGGCCCTCCTGCACGCGGTGACGGCATACATCTTCCAGTCGCGCCTCGTGCTCTCGCTCTCGGTGGCCTCGCTCGCCGCGTGGCTCGGGATCGAGCGGCGAACCGTCGACGCCATCTTCGAGGCTCCCGTCGCGACCGCCGGCCGGGCCTTCGTCTGCGCGGCCGTGGTCATCGGCTGGCGCGTGGTCGATCGGGCCGTGCGGAGTACCACGACGTTCAGCTCTCTCTTCGATCACGCCGCCGCCAACCTCGCCTTCTGGGGCGCGCTGACGCTGGCGGCGCACAAGGAGACGCGCCTGCTGGGATGCGCGATCGCCATCGCTCTGGCCGTCGCCTCGATGCTCCATGGCCGGCGCATACGCGAAGCCACATTCGTTATCTACGCCTGGGTCTACGGAACGATCGCCGTCGACATCGTCGTCTGCGATGCCATCCAGGAGGAAGTGATCATCGCCCTATACCTCCTCGTCTCCACGGTCGCTGCCATCGTCGGCCTTTTCGTCTCGCACGCGCGGATGCGGAGGGCGGCATGAACGACTGGTTTCCGGGACCATCCGTCGCCGACGAGCGCGCCGAGGCCTTGCAGAAGCTGTTGCCGGGCACGACGCCGGAGACTGCATGGCGCCACAACGGGCTGCTGTTGCGCATCGTTTTCACCGTTCTCGCCATGATCGCCACATCGGCGATGTTCGGCTTCTTCCATCTTCTCCATTTGCCGAAGGGCTTGATCACGGCGGCAGCGACGATCGGCGTGGCGGAGTTGCTGATTCGGAAAGAACGCTTTTTCCGCACCGGCATCGAGTCGGGCCTCTGGATCTGCGGCACCTTCGCCTTCATCTTCGGCCTGCCCAGCTCGGGGAAGATCGAGGCCCTCCTCGTCTTCGCCGCCGCCGCGGCTCTCTCGGGCTGGCGGATGCGCAACACATTCTTCGGCGTTCTGGCGGCGATCATGGTCATTGCCTATGTGGCCTTCAAATGGGACCACGATCCGCTCCCGGCGATGGCCGTCGCCTCGGTCGTGACCGTCGCCGCGACCATCGCGCTGCAACGTGTCTGGCAGAGGCCGTCGACCGAACGTCTCTTCGCCGGCCTGGTGCTGGCGATGCCTGTGGCCGGCTATCTGGCCAGCATCGGACAGTCGGCGTTCCGGTCGGAGCCGGCGATGAACGTCCCTCTGGCCGTCATCCTGGGCGCGACCGCGATCGTGCTTCTGGCCTGCGGCGTGCTCTGGCGCAGCCGCGTACTCCTCGTCTCCGCCGTCCTGTCGATCGCCTGCGCCGCGGTCGAGCTGCGCAACCTCGTCAATGCCTCGACCGAAGCCAAGCTGATCGCCGCCGGCCTCTTCGTCGCGGCCATCGCCGTGGTCCTCGGCCGCGCCCTGCGCAACGCCACCCGAGGCTTCGTCGTCACTCCCGTGCAGAGCAGCGGCTACGAAGAAGCGATGCAGATCGGCGGCATCATCAGCGTCTCCCCGCACGGCAGCGCTCCTGCCGCGCACCCTCACACCGGCCCCGACCTCGCCGACTCCTCCGGCCCCACCGACAAATCCTTCGGCGGCGGTGGAGCGGGGGCGGGGTATTAACTGCGCTTCGCGCGTTGTCGGTTGTCGGTTATCAGTTGGTTGAGCGAGCAGGCCCGTGTGCACGACCAACCGACAACCGATAACCGATAACCGATAACCGACAACCGACAACCCGACAACCCGACAACCGACAACTCGCGAACCGCAGAATCCGCAGTGTTCCACGTGTCACAAAGCTTGTGCACGGCATCCCGAGGGCGCTCTGAGAGCGCCAGTCCCGCTGAGATCCACCCTTTTCCGCAGCCCTCAGGGCCGCCCAGCCCCAAAGCCCCAATTTTTTCCGGTTGCGTCTGCTATTTCCTTCGGAATCGCATCGTAAATCCTGCGGAAAAAGAAGTCGCGAAATCTGCATGAAAATCATGTGCAAAACATGTGGAAAAAGCGTTGATTTTCTGCGGATTACACGTCAAAGGACTGTCGAAAACCCTGCGGATAACCTGCGTAGAACTGGTGGAATAGCGGCGGAGAAGCATTTGAAAGCCCGTCTACATCCTGTGGACTAACTCATTGATTCAGCGAATACTTACGCTTCCTGTTGTGTTCTCATCAATCACGACCACAACATCTTGTGGCCTTGGACTTGACATCCGTTTCCACGGGGCGTAGGTTGTTCCGCACAACATACGACTGGAGAGCGCGGGGAGGATTGATGAAGGATTTGAAACACGTTTCCCGTCTTGCCACCCGGAGTCCACTGCGATCCGTTTCACTGCAGATTCGCGAGTATCAGGTCACCGTCAAAGTCAAGACACCGGTCCCCCAGGCTCGCCCCTCGGGCGCGCGCTTGCTGGCTCGCTAACAAACCACACAACTAACCCGGAGCGCCCCGCGTAGGGGCGCTTTTGCGTCGAATCAAGGAGAACAGGCCATGACGTCCATCGAGATCCCCAACGGCATCCGCCCCCGCTCGAGCAGCAAACCCTCCCGGCGAAAAGAAACCAAAACCGGCGGCATCGAGATCGGCCGCTTCTTCACCAGGCCCGGCGTCGACGTCTACGACACCACCGAGTGGGAAATGCGCTCCGCGGCCATCACCAGCGAGAGCGGCGGCATCGTTTTCGAGCAGAAAGACGTCGAGATGCCGAAGTTCTGGTCGCAGATGGCGACGAACGTCGTTGTGTCGAAGTACTTCCGCGGCCATGTCGGTACACCCGACCGCGAGACCTCGGTGCGCCAGCTCATCGGCCGCGTGGTCCGCACCATCACCGGCTGGGGCCGTGAGGGCGGCTACTTCGCCTCCGAGGAGGATGGCGACACGTTTCGCGACGAGCTCACCCACATCCTTCTTTACCAGATGGCCGCCTTCAACTCACCGGTATGGTTCAACGTCGGCATCGAGCCGCACCCGCAGTGCTCGGCGTGCTTCATCAACTCCGTGAACGACACCATGGACTCCATCCTCGGCCTGGCCAAGACCGAGGGGATGCTCTTCAAGTACGGGAGCGGCACGGGATCGAACCTCTCCAGCATCCGGTCGTCAAAGGAACTTCTCGCCGGCGGCGGTACCGCCTCCGGGCCGGTCTCCTTCATGAAGGGCTACGACAGCTTCGCCGGCGTCATCAAGAGCGGCGGCAAGACCCGCCGCGCCGCCAAGATGGTCATCCTCAACGCCGACCATCCCGACATCGTCGACTTCATCGAGTCGAAGGAAAAGGAAGAGAAGAAGGCCTGGGCCCTCATCGATGCCGGCTACGACGGCGCTTTCAATGCCGTCGGCGGCGCGTACGATTCCGTCCAGTTCCAGAACGCCAACCACTCCGTCCGCGTCACCGACGACTTCATGCACGCCTACGAGAAGGATCTCGACTGGCAGACCTGGTCGGTCACCGAGCCGAGGCAGGTCATGAACACCTACAAGGCCCGGGAGCTGATGCACAAGATGGCCGAGTCGGCCCACCTGTGCGGTGATCCCGGCATGCAGTTCGACACCACCGTCAACGACTGGCACCCCTGCCCGAACACCGCCCGCATCAACGCCTCCAACCCCTGCTCCGAGTACATGTTCCTCGACGACTCGGCCTGCAACCTGGCCTCACTGAACCTGATGCGCTTCTACAGCGAGAGCACCGGCTTCGACGTCGAGGCCTACCGCGCCGCGTTGCGCATCGTCATCACCGCCCAGGAGATCACCGTCGATTACGCGTCGTATCCGACCGCAGCGATTGGCAAGAACTCCCACGCCTTCCGCCCGCTCGGCATCGGCTACGCCAACCTCGGCGCGCTGCTCATGGCCCGCGGCATCGCCTACGACAGCGAAGACGGCCGTGACTACGCCGCCGCCATCACCTCCATCCTCTCCGGCGAGTCGTACGCGCAGTCGGCCCGTATCGCCTCGAAGCTCGGTCCGTTCGAGGGATATGCCGTCAACCGCGAACCTTTCCTGCGCGTGATCGACAAGCACCGCCGCGCCGCCTACCGCATCAACACCCGCCCGCTCCCGGCCGACCTGGCCGACGCCGCCGCCAAGGTGTGGGACGAAGCTTATGCTTTGGGACAAGAACACGGCTACCGCAACGCCCAGATCTCCGTCCTGGCCCCCACCGGAACGATCGCTTTCATGATGGATTGCGACACCACCGGCATCGAGCCCGATATCGCCCTGGTCAAGTACAAGAAGCTCGTCGGCGGCGGCATGCTGAAGATCGTCAACCAGACCGTCCCCACGGCCTTGAAGCGCCTCGGCTACGACGCCAAGCAGATCAACGAGATCATTCAGTACATCGATGAGAACGACACCATCGAGGGCGCCCCGCACATCCTCGATGCCCACCTGACCGTCTTCGACTGTGCGTTCAAAGCGCAGAACGGCACCCGCTCCATCCACTACATGGGCCACCTGAAGATGATGGGTGCCGTCCAGCCCTTCATCAGCGGCGCCATCTCCAAGACCATCAACATGCCCTCGGCCGCCACGGTTGAAGAGATCGAGCTGGCGTATCACGAAGCGTGGAAGCTTGGTCTCAAGGCCGTAGCCGTCTACCGCGACGGCTGCAAACGCTCCCAGCCCCTCTCCACCGGCAAGGACAAGGAGAAGCTCACCGACCTCGGCGTGACCCCCACCGCCGTCCGCCGCAAGCTCCCCGACGAGCGCGAGTCGATCACCCACAAGTTCTCCATCAGCGGCCACGAGGGCTACATCACCGTCGGCAAATACGAAGACGGCACCCCCGGCGAGATCTTCATCACCATGGCCAAGGAAGGCTCAACGATCTCCGGCCTCATGGACAGCTTCGCCACCATGACGTCGCTGGCCCTCCAGCACGGCGTCCCCCTCAACTTCCTGGTCGACAAATTCACCCACACGAGATTCGAGCCCTCGGGCTTCACCAAGAACCCCGAGATCCCCATGACCAAGTCGATCATGGACTACATCTTCAAGTGGCTGGCCACCAAGTTCCTCGACCGCGAAAGCCAGAGCAACGCCGGCGTGATCCTCCGCGAGGAAGCCGCGCCCGTGGTTGCCAAGCCCGCCCCCAACGTCGCTCCACTTTCGAAGGATGACGCCTCGTTCGTGACGTCCCTCGGTACGTCTCCCATCATCGCCGCGCCGAAGGATGCGGACGGACCGAATGCGCGGAACACGGCGACGTTCCGGTATCAGCAGGATGCGCCGTCGTGCAGCGACTGCGGGTCGATCATGGTGAGGAACGGGGCTTGCTACAAGTGCTTGAACTGTGGGAGTACGAGTGGGTGTTCGTAAAAGCAAGTAATGTGCGGCGCTACCGCGCCCATGAGTTTTTGGGAATGGCATTGTACCAGTGTGGTAATGTACAACGCCTGCCTCAATGACGACCACCTCGCGGAAACGACGCAACTCACCCCGTTCAGCGTCCGGTGTTGGCGCTATCACGAATTTTCTTCGCGGCAAACGGGACATTCGCTTAGCACTATCGAGCGCTCGACTTGAATTTCCGGTTACACAGTATGGTCAGTTGTTTGCCGCGATCGCAAACAACCCGTTCTATCGGCCGCTTCTATCTGTACCAGGGTTTCCGGGTGACGTTGGCACTCTTCATCGTCTCCCTCTTCTTGACTCGATCACTCCAGATGGCGAACTCGTTTGGACATCGATGTTATTGGCGTATCACGCGGAGCCGCTTCGAGCATTTGTGCGACTTAGAGGCGATTTCGAGCGAGCTCTATTACGCGAGGATACAACGCAATGTTTTTTGCTGCTTGCGGAAATCGAACGCGCAACGGGCGTATCTCTATGGTTAATTAAGACAACACTCGCTTTGCTTTCGCTGAAGGCCGATTACGAAGATCAAAAGTCATACGTCTCGCTTATTCGGCGGGGAGCCCCTGTGTCGGTCGCCGCTCTCATCGCGCATCAGGTTTCAATCCGTAACGAACAAAGCACCTCTTTGGCTGGTTTTCTGGCCGGCCTTCAGCGCAGCCTTTCTGCACAGCCACCAGATGTAGCGCAATACGTCTATCATCATCTAAGCCCCAATCCGCGTCTACCGGTTTCTAGGCTCGCAGATCTATTGCGCTTCGACTCACTTGGTTCGGCGGTCGATCTTTACGAGAGCTTTCTATTTACCGCCCGCGCGTCGGCAGCGCGTGGTGCAGACCGATTTCGCGACACGCTGTCAGCAACGCTGCGCCGAGTTGAAAAGGCAATACCAGATCGTCGTACGGTGTTTCTCCGCCACATTATTGGTGGCGATCCGCTCCCGCCGGCTGCAGGTGACGCCCTTGCGACTGATATTTGCCGTGAGTATGCGGCCAAGAATACTCACGCAGCCCTTCACGGTGTCGGAACCCTCCTTCGGACACATGCTGATCATCCAGATGCTTGGCAACTCGCAGCGAAGATTCTGACACGATACGGCGGCGATCTGCCCGTGGATACCTCACCTCTGCAACGTAAGATCGTGGACGGGTACGTCTCGCTCTATCGTCTAGACGGTAAAAGCAGCGACGTCTCCGGTGAGCTTGCCAAGTTTGAAGCCGTCTGGTCGACGCTCCCTTGCGTAGCCGCCGTAACCGCATTTCGGCTTCGTGCGCTTGCAGACGATCTAGTCTCCGATACCGTCGAAAGTAGATTTTCGGCGTTGGGCATAAGCACGCTCACGCCGTTGCGGCTCTCGACACTACCGAGCCACGCGCAGAGCGCTTTTTACCGCGCTATGGTTCAGGCGTATGGCGTCAAGTTGCCCTGGTTCGGAGGAGCCGTAAGCGACCCGCTTTTGTTCGCGACACTTGACGACGCTCCAAGCGGTCCAGATCAACCGGTCAAAGCTGCGTTTCTTGCTCTCGCACAATCGGACGGTACTAGAGCCGCAAGTGCTGCCGAGGCTCTTCAAGCGAGTGACGAGCGCGCGACGTATGTTATCGGTACGCGATTGAGGTTTGCAGCACTGCTGATGTTAGGTGATATTTCCGCGGCCAGTCAGCTCGCCGTGTCAGTTTGTATGGCTGATTCTCAACTCGCAGCGATAGTTCCTATTGCGGACATAGCGGCGCGCGTCTCACGCGACCTCGACGCTGTAGCTGGGAATCTGGCAACTCCCGTTCTTCTTGATCTGTACACTCGACAAAACGACGATCATTTGAATGGAGCGCGAAATTTCAGCTACGAGGCGTTGCTGACGGCGCACGGCGTCCAGCGACCTTCATCATTGGCTTCGCTGCCAGTCACGTTTGAATTGCCACAGCTGATCTATTTCCTGCGGAATGTCTGTGTCGAGTCGGTGATGGACACATCTATCGAATTCGTAAACTCACGGGATGTCGTTGAGGAGCGCGTTTCGGTTTGCCGCCGATTATTGGAACTCGACCCGGAGCGCCAGGATGCCTACAACGCTGAAATTAAGACGTTGCTGCGCCGCCTCACGGTGAGGCCCCGACTATTGCAAATCGAGCAGAGCAAAGTACATGTCGACGTCGATAACGTTCGCGTAGCGGCGCTTGATAAGGTCCGCGAATCTTTTCAACGATATTCGCTCTTGCGCGACATCGATACCGACGAGGAATTACTGGCACTCGTGCGCACAGCGATTAATCGTGTGAACGCGGAGGGCTCCGTTCTTGGCCGGTCACTGTCGCTAATCGTTCCGATCAACGAGCGAGACGATTTGTTCCGAGCAATGGTCGCCACAGTTCGAGATGAATTCGTCGCGAACACGGAGCACGGATTAGACGGGTACCTAAGCGTTCGCATCCGGCACGGAACATTAGCTGGCCAGCTTAGAGCGCCATTGGAAGCGACGCGACTAATAACTGCGCGTGACGAGAATGACGAATACATAGCCAACGACTATTGGCTTTCGCGCGGTGGCGTATTGACGACCGCGCAAACTCGGCTACTTACGGCTGCGTTTGATCGCCTGTCCCAAGGCATCGACGACGTGATCAATACAATTCGAGGAGAATGGGTTCAGGTGCGTCGGGACGTAGACGCCAAGGGTTTATTCGATCTCGTGTTGACGCCGATTCGCCTTCATCGCCTACTTGCGACGGCAGGCAAGGCGGACGACGTCGAGGGCTTTGTTACAGCTGTGATGCGTGACTTGCTGATATATGTAGAGGATAGTCTAGCGGTCATTCGACAACGGCTTGCGAATGAAGCAAAATTGAGAGCCACCGACCTTCTCAATGCTCTGGACGATGAAGTCACACAATTAGGCGGCGGCGCGGAGGTGTCCTCCCTGGCCGACGAGATCCGTCAAGCGAGACTCGAAACACAGAGAGCATTCGATCGTGTCGTGCAGTGGTTCAACCTGTCCAGAACATCCGCTACGGATCCGTTCGTTTTTAGCGAAGCTATCACAATCGCGCTTGAGATCGTGCAAGCAGATCATTGGCTTGAGTTGCAACAGGCATGTTCATGTGATGTCCCGCTGCGTGGCGAACATCTCAATAGCGTCGTGGACATATTAATTATACTTTTGCAAAACGTTCAAAGACACACCGGGCACGGCACAGCGCGGGGTACGCTCTCGGTGACCGCCAACGCCAAGGTTTTCATTATCGAAATGACTAATGCCACTGGAGATAGTGCGTCGTCTAGCGCCGCGCGTACAAAAGTCGCCGAAATCATGAAGTCTATCCGTCTTGGTCAGGGCAGAACGTTTGTGTCGAAAGAGGGCGGGTCGGGGTTTCATAAGATCGCGAAGATCCTCGCATCGGATCTGCGTGTAACGCCGCCGCCGATCTCGTGTGGTTTTGACCGGGACAATTTCTGGGTTCGCATCGAAATACCGCAACCGGTGATCCAGCTATGAGCATTAGGATTATGATTGTAGAGGATGACGACAATAAACGGCGCCAGATCACGCACGTCATCGCGGATGCCTTCCCTTTAGCTAGTATTCGCACGGCGCGCTCTTACCAAGGCGGTCTTCGAGCCATCGTCGGCGGTGACATCGACGTTGTGCTTCTTGACATGTCCATGCCCAGCTTCGACGTAACTACCGAGGACGATGGTGGCCGGTCGCAGGCATTTGCCGGACGAGAGATTTTGAGGCAAATGGAGCGACGCAAGATTGCTGTCCCGGTCATAGTGGTGACACAATTTGACCGCTTTGGTGAAGGCGACGACATCTTGACGTTGAGCGAACTAGATGCCCAGCTGGAGCAATCGCATTCTCGAAACTATCGCGGCGCGATTTATTATGACGTCGCGGTTGACGTCTGGAAACATGAGTTGGTGCAAGCTATTGAGGCGATAGTAAGGGTGGGACGCTGATGAAGGTATTAGTTGTAGAAGACTCTGGAGAGAAACTTAAGCATCTGTCTGCGGTATTGATGAGCGTCGTAGGTATGTCGCTCAGTGATATTACGGCGGTTGGCGATTCCCATCAGGCACGGATGTGGCTAAGCAAGACCCAATTTGACTTGCTGATCGTGGATATCGCAATCCCTAATCGCGTTGACGAGGCGCCACGAAAGGATGGCGGTATACGCCTCGTTGAGGAGGTGCTTCAGCCAAATGGTCGCTATCGAGTGCCCACGCACGTAATCGGCGTAACGGCTTTTCCGGAGTTGTTCAGGGAAGCGACTGAGAGATTTGCTGCTCGCCTTTTATCGGTTTTGTATTACGATCCGCAGTCAACTGCTTGGTCCGATCGGCTTCGGGCCCGAGCGAGACAGATAAGCGCGGGTGCGCAGCAAACAGTCGATGAGTTCGAGTCCGAGGTAGCTATTGTCTGCGCGTTAGACGATCCTGAGTTGCGTGCGGTTTTGAGGTTGCCGTGGGGGTGGTTACAAGAAATCATCGCGCGAGACGCAACGATCTATAATAAGGGCATGTTTTTGCGCGCGGGCCGCGAGTGCGTGGCCTACGCGGCGGATTCGGGACGGACCGGCATGACAGCCACCGCTGTGCTGGCTTCGAAAATGATCCACCATTTTAAGCCGCGGTACCTTGTGATGCTAGGCATCGCGGCGGGTGTGCCTGGTCGTACACGACACGGCGACGTCGTCGCTGCGGATCCGGCGTGGGACTGGGGGGCTGGCAAATGGATGCATACGGGAACAGAGGTCAAGTTTCAGGCGGCTCCGCACCAGCTTGATTTAGACGTTGGGGTGAGGAATCGAATTCGAGCTATAGCCAAAGACCAGCAGAAGCTGGTATCTGTGAAACAGAGCTGGGTCGCTGACTCGCCGCCGCATGAGTTTACGCTTCGAGTAGGCCCCATGGCATCTGGAGCAGCTGTGCTCGCTGACGGAGCCACGCTGAACCTGATTTTGGAGCAGCAACGGAATTTGCTTGCTGTGGAGATGGAGGCCTATGCGGTGTTTGCAGCCGCTTCCGAGGCGCCGGCGCCACGCCCGACTGCGATTGTCCTAAAGGGAGTAGTAGATTTCGCGGGCCCCGACAAAGATGATTCATATCAAAAATATGCGGCACACACCAGCGTGGAGGTGTTTCGCCTGTTGATGGACCAACTGTGAGGTTACTGTATGGAGTCGAAAGGAAGTCATATATTGAAAGGCCAACGAGGTCATTCTAAGCACTTCGACGTGTAGTGGTGCCATAATAAGAAGCCGCTGGAGGGCGCCTGTGAGGCGATTCTGACGCGCACCGCAGCCTTCGCCACGTAAGCCGCGGAGGATTTGAGTTGGCGGCTGACAATTCCGATTCACGCTGCCAGAGTTTGCGATGCGGGCGCTAGAGGATAATTTCGACTTGCTTCGCTCGGTTGCTGATCAGTGCCGCGTGGCTCGGGAGGGCAGGCGGGGCGCGGGTAAAATGTCGTTCGTGGCACGCGACCTGGAGACGATACTTCGTTAGCCATTGGAGCTCTCCGGGAGCGATCGGGCGACGCTTGCCGGCCTGCTGATCGAAAGCCTGGAGCCGCCGCCTGATCCCGAGGTCGAAGAGCTTTCGGCGGTCGAGGCCGAGCGTCGCTGGCAGGAGATCAAGTCGGGCGCCGTTCAGACCATCCCCTGGGAAGAGGTTTGTGCGCGATTGTTTCGTCGGGGATAATGCGGATCAGGTTTCACTCGGAAGGCGATCAAGAGCTCATAGGATGCCGCGAAGTCGGGATCGCTTCAGACGGCGATAGGAATCGCGCTGACGGCTTTCTTTCGCCCGCTCAAGCGGGCTCGCGAAAATGGGAGGGGATCGCGGTTCCGCCGCCTGAAGACGGAGGCTACGGTCTTACGCCTGCTTCGCCGGCGGGGGTTGTCACGCGGGACTTGCAAGCGGAGGTAAGGCCTCGCATACTCAGGACATGATCGCGGCCGGCAAGCACATTCTGGACGACTTCGAGTCTCTTCCCGATCCTGAAAAGCGGGAGGTTCTCTCGAATCTTCTCAGGATCTCCCGGGACATCGACTATCCCGAGGTCGCTGACGAGGAGTTGGTGGCGGCTGCCGATGCGGTCTTCCTCGAGTACGACCGGATGGAACGGAGCAATTGAACGAGCTGAATCGCGGGGAGGTCTGGCTCGTCGACCTTGGTCTCGCTGCCAAGGTCCGCCGCTGTCTGGCCCTGAGCGTTCCGGTAACAGACACCGAGAGAGCGCTGGTGGCGCTCGTGCCGCATACGACCGCGGTTCGAGGAACACGCTTCGAATGCTCCGTGCCCGTTGGGTTCCTAAAGTCGGGCGCGTTCGACGCTCAGGGCATCGTCACGGTGCCGCATTCCAGACTTCTTCGCCGCCTCGGCGTGCTCGGCAGGAGCACTCGCCCAGGTTGAAGCAACGGTGGCGCAGTGGCTGGGTCTCAGGCGATAGCTGGCAAGGCAACATACAGCGGGCGGAGTAGTTTTATCTGCGTACATCTGCGCTGTCTGCGGACGGATGTTTTATCCGCAGATGACGCAGATGTTCGCAGATGAGCCGAGCGGCTCGGCAGGGCACGGGCGCGACTAGAATGTCGTCCATGGCACGCGACGTACATACGATGTTTCGTGAGGCGTTGGAGCTTTCCGAGGGCGATCGGGCGACGCTTGCCGGTCTGCTGATCGAAAGCCTGGAGCCGCCGCCTGATCCCGAGGCGGAAGAGCTTTGGGCGGCCGAGGCCGAGCGTCGCTGGCAGGAGATCGAATTGGGCGCCGTTCAGACTGTCCCGTGGGAAGAGGTTCGCGCGCGATTGTTTCGCCGGGAACGATGAAACTCAGGCTGCCACAGCGAAGCCGACCTCGCGGAAGAGAAATCAGTTGTGCGCGGCAGAAATCTCTTCATCGAGAACCGAAGTAGGGCAGTCTTACCAGAGTCCGCAGTGATCCCTCGGCGTTCGTTCGGTCGTGCGTTGATTGTAGACTCATCTGCACAGGACGAGGTCGATCGAATGATGGCAGAGAAAGCCTGCAGGTGAGCAAACGCTAATGGCCGCCATGGTGGGCATGGGCGTAAGGAACACATGATGAAAACCCCCTACCTCGAAGTGACGTATCGGCAAGGACGAGCGATCGCTGCGTATTACTACCTGCCGCGCCGTGCTGGTCAACGCAGCGTGCGAACGCGTCGCGCTGAGGCCGGTCTCCTGGTCGACTACGCCCGAGGTGGACGACCGATCGGCGTGGAAATCACCACTCCAGGTACCCTTTCGGTCGCCGCCTTCAACCGTGTGTTGCGGGAACTGGGCTTTCCAACCGTCAAGCGGGAAGACGTGGCGCCCCTCATCGCCGCCTGATCGGCCCTTCGCGCGCGGTCTCTATCGGCAGTGGGCCGGAGTAGGTTTTATCTCCAGGAAGCCGATCAAGAACTGATGGAGGCGCGCTCAGGCAACTCCGGACATGACCCACCAAATTTGAAAACTGATCCCTCCGCGGCTCAGCCAGGAGCGCGTGGAGACGTTCTGTTTTCCCGTTCACGCATTCTGATTTCCCATTCATGGGTTCGCGTTTCTCATTCACGCTGTCCGGTTTCCCATTCATTGGTTCTGTTTTCCCATTCACTCATTCCGGTTTCCCATTCACGGGTTCTGATTTCGTCTTGTTTCCATTTTCCGTTGACCAAATGTCAACTTTTGTTACAACTGGCGATTTAGCCCTTCCGCGACGAGTTATTTGGAGCTTCGCTATTGACTCCTTCTTGCGCAGCTCCTAGGTTGGGGCCGCCAGACGATCTAAAGCAGCGCGCGCGGACAACCCTGGCGGAAAGGAGAAAGAGGCAAATGGTTACTACAGTCAACAGTCAGACCCCACAGGCTACAACGCCTGAACTGACCGCACTCGATGCGGTCGTACAGCAGGCGGTGGCGCAGCTTCTCGGCGTCTATCAGCTCCTGCCGGAGTTCGTTCCGGCACCGGCTGACGGCGTCAAAGCGATGCGTGCGGCCCGCGCGTTCACGGACGAGTTTCTGGAAGCCAGCAGCGTTGCGGCCGAAAAGGACGCCACGATGCTCGCGGCAACGGGACTCGATCCGGCCAAAACGCGCATGGTCATCAATCGCAATCTGCGGTTCGAGCCTCTTGCTGCCGCCGCTGAGGCGCTTGCCCGGGACATCAGGTACAACATGTTCCGAGAGCGCTGGGACGTCGTGCAGCAGGCGTTACAGGTGTACAACCTCGCCAAAGGTCTCACCCGTAACGCACGTGCCGATTCACTCGTTACTCATGTAAAGACGATGCAGTCCACACTCGGGCGCACTCGTCCGCGCAAGACGAAGAGCGCCCCGGTACCCGCTCCGCAGAAGCAGTAAAAGTGTAGTCGATGTCTGAACGGCCTGCGCGAGACGTCGCGCAGGCCGCTCTTTGCCGGATTACACCTCCGATGAAACCGCCCCAGCGCGATTTCCACGCGGGCGCAGTAGGTTTCACCGCGTTGTCTGCTCGCTACCTGCCCGTCCGCTATCATGGCGCACCTGAAAACAGTCATCCTGGCCGGCGGACTCGGCACGCGTCTCAGCGAAGAGACAGTCATTCGGCCGAAGCCGATGGTGGAGCTCGGGGGACGCCCCATCCTCTGGCACATCATGAAGCTCTACGCGCACTTCGGCATCCACGACTTCGTGGTCTGTCTCGGCTACAAGGGCTACACCATCAAGGAGTACTTCGCCAACTACTTCCTCCACAACTCCGACGTCACCATCAACCTGCGCAACAACGAGCTGAAGGTGCATCAGAACAGCTCGGAGCCGTGGAGCGTGACGCTGGTCGATACGGGCGACGACACCGCCACCGGCGGACGGCTGCGCCGCGTTCGCCAACATGTCGACGGTGAGACGTTCTGTTTCACCTACGGCGACGGCCTGGCTGACGTCGACATCGCTGCGCTCATCGAATTTCATCGCCAGCAGAAGACGCAGGCGACGTTGACGGCCGTCCAGCCGCCGGGACGATTCGGCGTCATCGACATCGAGGAAGACAAGATCCGCGACTTCGCCGAGAAGCCGCCCGGCGACGGCAGCTGGATCAACGGCGGCTTCTTCGTCCTGGAGCCGGAAGTGTTCGAGCTCATCGACGGCGATGCCACCTCATGGGAGCGCGGGCCGATGGAGACGCTGGCGCGCAGCGGGCAGCTTTCCGCATTCCGCCACACCGGCTTCTTTCACCCGATGGACACGATGCGCGACCGTGCGCATCTCGAGGAGCTTTGGGCGTCACAGCGTGCGCCATGGAAAGTGTGGTCATGAACCCGCAATTCTGGCGAAACCGCCGGGTCTTTCTCACCGGGCATACAGGGTTCAAAGGGCGCTGGCTGACTCGGTGGCTGACCATTCTCGGCGCGGAGGTCAGCGGATATTCACTCCCTGACAACGACGTGCGGGATCTGTCCGCTCTGCGCGAGGCGATGCACGCGGCGCAACCGGAAGTCGTCGTTCACCTTGCGGCGCAGGCGCTCGTCCGCACGTCGTACGCCGATCCTGTGACGACCTTCACGACCAACGTGATCGGTACCGTCAACGTTCTCGAATCGCTCCGGAGCACACCTTCGGTCCGTGCGGCGGTTCTCGTCACCAGCGACAAGTGCTACGCCAACTCCGGCGAAGGACGAGCATTCCGCGAGAGCGATCTTCTCGGCGGCAGCGATCCCTATTCGAGCAGCAAAGCGTGCGCGGAGATGGCCATCACGGCGTACCGCGAGTCATTCTTCCTGCGGAACCCTGCCTCTCCACGAATCGTCAGCGTGCGTGCGGGAAACGTCATCGGCGGAGGCGACTGGTCGAGCGACCGGCTCGTTCCGGATCTCGTCCGGTCATTCCGGGAGCGGAAAGAGGCGCAGATCCGCCATCCGGAAGCGACGCGGCCGTGGCAATTCGTTCTCGATGCGCTTCACGGATATCTTCTGGCCGCCGAATGCACCTTCGAACGGGCCGACCTGCCTCGATCCTTCAACTTCGGACCGCCCGAGCACGAAGCGCGCAGCGTGGGCTGGCTGGCGGCGGAGATGGCGGCGCGATGGGGAGAGGGGGCGTCGTCGCAGGTGGCGCAGGGTTCTCACCCGTACGAGGCCCCGACGCTGGCGCTGGACAGCTCGCTGGCCAGGCAGGTCCTTCAATGGAAGCCGCTTCTCGACATCCCCACCGCGGTCATCTGGACGACCGACTGGTACCGAAGCGAGAGTGATCTCACAAACTCTCAGATCGAAGATTTCATGGAGCGCGCAAGGGTATGACCGTCTGCCGTTTTTGCAGTACTCCGCTGGCGGAGGTGGTCACTGATCTCGGTGTCCTGCCGCTTTCGAACGCCCTGGTGACGCCCGGCGCACTCGGCGCTCCCGAAATGTTCTATCCACTCGTCATCTGGATCTGTCATCGCTGCTTTCTGGTGCAGACACCGCTGGCCGAAAAACCGGAACGGATCTTCAGCAACTATCCATATTTTTCGTCGTACTCGGACGATTGCGTGCGATGGGGGCGCGAGTACTTCGAGGCCATCCGGCTTCGCCTCGGTCTCGGATCCCGGTCGCAGGTGGTCGAGATCGCGAGCAATGACGGCTATCTGCTTCAGAATTTCGTGAATGCCGGGATTCCGGCGCTGGGCATCGAACCAGCCGCGAACGTCGCTGCCGCCGCCCGGGCGAGAGGGATCGAGTCACGGACTGAATTTTTCGGGTCCGCGGTCGGGGCAGGCATCGGCGGCAGCGCCGATCTCCTCATCGCGAACAACGTTCTCGCGCATGTCCCGGAGATCAACGACTTCGTGGAAGGATTGCGGCTGGCGCTCGCTCCCCGAGGCACGATCACGATCGAGTTTCCGCATCTCCTGCAGATCATCCGATTCGTGCAGTTCGACACGATGTACCACGAGCATCTGTCCTACCTGTCGTTGCGCGTCGTGCAGCGCATTCTCGAAGCGCATGGACTTGCCGTGACGGACGTGGAGGAGATTCCGGCGCATGGCGGCTCTCTTCGCGTGTACGCGCAACACGGCGGCGCCGAAGTCAGCGCGCGCGTGGATGGCGTCCTGGCCAAGGAGCTGGAGTTTGGCCTCGATTCGCTCGACGCGTACAGGACGTTCAACGAGGGCATCGCACTCTGCAGGCGCTCGCTGTTGCGATTTCTCATCGATGCGCGCGAGGAGGGAAAGCAGGTCGCCGGTTATGGTGCGCCGGCCAAGGCGAGCACGCTCTTCAACTACTGCGGGGTACGGACGGATCTTCTTTCCTACACCGTCGATCGCAGTCCGCACAAACAGGGTCTTTTCCTGCCGGGTGCGCGTATCCCGATCTTCGCACCGGAAAAGATCGCCGAAACGCGTCCCGACTACGTGCTGATTCTTCCGTGGAATCTGCGGGACGAAATTGTCGCGCAGATGGCTCACGTACGAGACTGGGGAGGGCGGTTCGTCGTGGCCATCCCGCGGACCGAGGTGGTGGCGTGAAGCTCGTGGAGACACCGGTGGCGGGAGTGCTGGTCATCGAGATCGAGCCGGCTCGCGATGAACGCGGGTACTTCCTGCAGACGTATTCCGAGGAGGTTCACAGCCTGCTTCCGCAAATCGCCGAGGGTGCGGTCTCGTGGAACGAAGCGCGGGGAACGTTGCGGGGCCTTCACTTTCAGCATGCGCCGCATGGAGAAGCGAAGATCGTTCGCTGCAGCCGCGGCGCGATTTACGACGTGGCCCTCGATCTCGAGACGGGACGATGGTTTGCCATCGAGCTTTCGCGGGACAATTTCAGGATGCTCTTCATTTCCGCCGGTCTGGCCCACGGTTACCTGACCCTGGAAGACGACACGGAAGTGAGCTATCTGCTGTCGGGCGGCTACAAACCCGAGGCGGGCGGAGGCGTTCGATGGGACGATCCCGCCTTCCGGATCGATTGGCCGATGCAGCCGCTGCGACTGTCCGAGCGGGACCGGATCTGGCCCTACGTGAACCGATGACAGAAGAATCCTTACGCCGGCTTGGCGAGGATGCGGCCACACGTGCGCGGATCATCTCTGCCCTCCAGCAATTCGAGCGGCTGCCGCAAAACCGCTTCACCACCGTGCGCGACGATGTCACGGGGCCCATTGCAGACGCGCTGCATGCATCGCTCCCGTTCGTCCGCAAAGAGTTGAGCAACGGTCTCTTATTCGAGTTTCCGTACCGGTCGAAGATCGCTCGTGACTTCGTCATGTCCCGGCCCGAGAAACCAGACCACGTCTGGGAGCCGCAAACGACGAAACTTCTCCTGCATCTGGCCGGAATGGTCACCGACGTCATCGTCGGCGGAGCCTACTTCGGCGACCAGGCCATTCCGATCGGAAACGTCATGCGCGGACGCGGAACCTGCCACGCCTTCGAGGCCGATGCCGCGCAGGCCTCGATGATCGAGCGCAATGCCTCACTCAACCACCTGGACAATGTCCGCGTGCAGGCCCTCGGGCTTTGGAGCCGGCCGGCGACGCTTCGTCTGATAGGTCACGATGCCCTTGCCGGCGCGATGGAATCGGAGACGGGCATTACCGCAACGACCATCGACGCATACGCGAATAGCCTGGGTCTTCGCATCGGCTTGATCATGCTCGACCTCGAAGGAGGCGAGCTTCACGCGCTACGCGGCGCCAGCGAGCAGCTCGCCCGTAACTCGCCGTACATCGTTTTCGAGGTGCACCGTTCCTACGTCGATTGGTCATCTGGTCTCCAGAACACGGAGATCGTGCAGTTTCTGGCCGCGCTCGGCTACACCATCCACGCCATTCGCGACTTTCAATCGAACTACGACCTCGCCGGAAGGCCGGTCGAGCTGGTTCCGATCGAGACGGCATACCTCGAGGGTCCGCCTCACGGGTTCAATCTCTTCGCCTTTCGCGACGCCGCTGTGATCGATGACGAATTGTTCCGGGTGATCCCAAACGTCAGCCCGAAACTCCTGTTTCACCGCGACCCCAGACTCCATCATCCGGTGGGGGGCCTGTGATCACCGTTCTCGGATCATCCGGCTTCATCGGCTCGCACCTCGTTCGCTATCTGCGGGAAAACAGAATCGAGCACCAGGCGCCGGCGCGCCATGAGCGGCTGGCCGGCCGCGATCTGGGGCACATCATCTATTGCATCGGTCTCACCGGCGATTTTCGCGAACGCCCTCTCGATGCCGTGGAAGCGCATGTCTCCAAGCTTCTCGAAACGATCCGCGGCGTGAGGTTCGACTCGATTCTCTATCTGTCTTCGATTCGTCTTTATCGCGGAAGTACCGGCGTCGCCCGCGAGACCGATGAGCTTCACTTCAACCCCGCGGATTTCGAGGACATCTACACGCTCTCGAAAGCGACGGGCGAAGCGGTCGTCCTGGCACTCGGCGCGAGAGGACGTGTGGCGAGAATATCGAACGTCTATGGAGTTGATCAGCGCGAGTCGTTCCTCGGATTGATCATTCAGGAAGCGATCACCGTGGGCGCGATCACGCTGCGCAGCTCCCTGGAATCGGAGCGCGACTACATCTCCGTCGATGCTCTCGTTCCGATTCTGGTGCGCATCGCCACGGCTGGCCGCCACCAGCTGTACAACGTTGGTGGCGGTGAAAATGTAACGAACGGGGACGTCACGGCGGCGATCTCGGAGCTTACCGGTTGCTCGGTTTCCGTCGCTTCCGGCGCGCCAACGACCGGCTTCGCGCGCATGGACTGCAGCCGGGTCCAGGAAGAGTTTGGCTTTGTGCCGCCGCGCCTCCTCGATGATCTCCCCCATCTCGTGTCGGAAGGCCGCCTCCTCCCGGAACCGAAGAGGTCAGAGGGCAACCATGACCTTTCCGCGTTCGATGCAGCGTCCGACCAGTGGCTCGCCACCGCCTTGCGGATGAAATATCCATATACGTTCACCTGGATGGGACGTCCCGTCATTCAGTTCCCGGACGATCTGCTTCGCCTGCAGGAAATTGTGTTCCGGGTGCAGCCGGACGTCATCATCGAAACCGGCGTGGCACATGGCGGCTCGCTCATCTTCTATGCCAGTCTCTGCAAGGTTCTCGGCTGCGGCCGCGTCATCGGAATCGACGTGGAGATCCGCCCGCACAACCGCTCCGCGATCGAAGCCCATCCTCTCAAACCCTTCATCACGCTCATCGAAGGGAGCTCGACGGATCCGAATGTGATCGAGAGGGTGCGGGCGCTGGTCGCACCGGAGGAAACCGTCCTGGTCATTCTCGATTCGAACCACAGCACGGCGCATGTTCGCGCGGAGCTCGATGCATACTCGGCTCTCGTGACTCCCGGCTCCTTCATCATGGCCATGGACGGCTATCTCATGGAGCTCGGCGCACCCGATCGGCCCGGTTCGAACTGGGCCACCGACAATGCCAATGCCGGTGTCCACGCGTTTGCCGCCGACCATCCGGAATTCGCCGCGGAAGAACCGGGCCTCCTTTTCAACGAAAGCCCACTCAATCGTGCCGTGACCGGGTTTCGGGGCGGACTGCTCAGAAGGATTCGATAAATACCTTATGACCGCCACGATCGCCGCACTGATTCCGACACGAAACCGCGCCGATCTGGCCATCGCCGCCGTCCGATCGCTTCTCGATCAGGACTGCCCGATCGAGATTTTCGTTTCCGACAACTCCACCTCCGCGGACGGCCTTCGCGATTTTTGTCTCGGCCGGAAGCAAGTCCACTATCTCCGTCCGCCGACCGAGCTCTCCATGCCGGAGCATTGGGATTGGGCACTCAGCCAGGTTCTGGATCGCTCGCGGGCGACTCACATCACACTCCACTACGACCGGAAAGTGTCGAAGCCCCGGCAATGGGGGGCGCTGCTTGCGATCGCGTCGCGCCGGCCGGACCTGCTGGTCACGTTCACGGCCGACTTCGTCACTGTCGATCCGCCGCCGCGCCGGCTGTGGCAAGCTCCCTGGACCGGGAAGCTCTATTCGGTGACGACCGCGCGGACGGCCGCGCTCGTGGCCGCGGCGCGGATCAACGATATGGGGCAGGCGTTGCCGATTCTGTCCAACTGCCTCATTCCCCGAACGATCCTGATCCGTATGGCGCAGCGATTCGGCGACATCTGCAATGGGAACAGCGGGGACGCGCCGTTCCTGTGCCGTTATCTGACCCTGGATGACCGCTATCTTCATTACGACCGCCCCATCGGCATCGGCTACGCACCGCAGCGAAGCGCGGGTTTTGGGTACCTTCGCGGAGAGGGCGGCGACTTTCCCGACTATCAGCAGATCTGGGGAGAACGGAAATGGCTGGAGCGTGCTCCCATCCCGGGTATCAACCTCGGTCACAACATGCTCTTTCACGAATATGAAATCGTTCGTGAACAGACCGGAGATCGGCTGCCGCCGATCGACTTCGACGCCTATCTTCGCGCTCTCGGCGAAGCGCTCCGACACAAGACCGACGCTGCCGAGCGCGCGAGGCTGAAACAGATTCTCGAGTCGTACGGCTGGAGCAATCACGAAAATCCGGCTCCCGCGCCAGGTACGGTGACGAAGCTTCGGCATTTCGCCGGAAGACTTCTGCGGCAATTACGATTCGGTTCCGGACGGAGGAGCGGTTTTTCCTTCCGGGATGACGAAGAGGCCATCCGTTTCGCGCTCGAGCACCCGTTGATCGCAACGCAGTACTCCCGCCATCTCGACACCATCGAAGCCGAGGAGGTCGCAGCGTGAAGCTCGGATTGGTGATCGCAACGAGAAACCGGCCGGCGTTCGCCGCCGCCAACATCCGTTCGGTCCTGAGCCAGGATGGCGACTTCGTGCTGGTTGTTTCGGACAACTCCGAACGCGCCGAAGATCGGCACGAGCTGGAGATGATTTGCCTTGACGCTCACGATCCGCGCCTCCTCTACATCCGCACGCCGAAGTCGCTCACGATGCCAAGCCATTGGGACTGGGCAATGGAGCAGGCCTTGGCGAGGACAGACGCCTCACACCTCGGCATTCAATACGATCGAAGGTTGTGGAAGCCGGGAGCGATACGCCTGCTGGGAGCAGCCATCGCCGCAGCCCCCGAGATGACGATGATCTACGGCTGGGACAGCGTCTTCGCGTCGAATGAACATTCGGTGGCGTCGCGGCTGCGCTCCAGCGGTGGCCTCTACGCAATCCGCACGTCCGAGATCATCGAACGTTGCGCGCGTGCCGAGATCGTCGAGCTCGACCAGGTCTATCCGGCCCTGGCGAACTGCATCGTCCCGCGTGGCACGTTCGAACGCGTTCGGGCGAAATTCGGCAACATCTGCGATTCAGACACTCCCGATGCGGCGTTTCTTTTCCGCGTTTGTGCGCTCGATGAGGTCCTTCATCACTTCGATCGGGCGCTCATCATCACGTATGGATACACCTTCAGTAACGGCTGGGCATACTTTCGCGGCGATCGATCGGGCGCATGGGCCGACTGGATCAAACTCTGGGGTGACCGGCCGTGGATCGAGGCCGCTCCCATTCCCGGGCTCAGTCTCGGTTACAACGTGATGTTCCACGAATACAACCTTGTCCGCCGCGTCGCCGGCGACCGCTTTCCTCCCATCGATCAGGATCGGTATCTGCATCACCTCGGCAGCAGTCTCTCGTATATCTCCGACCCGGAAGAGCGGTCGAAAATGCGCGACATCCTGAAAGCGCACGGCTGGCGGGAACCGGCTCCGGAATTGCCGGCAGCCAAGCCGCTTTACAAGCGAATTCTTGGTCCGCCGACGCGCCCTTTGCGGCGCATCGTGAGCGCCGTGAAGAGCAACGTGCAACGTCGTTTCAGGAGCCCTGACACGGCCATCTTCGCAAACGACGACGACGGTGTTCGCTATCTGCTCTCTCGCGAATCCACACCGGATGTGAGGCACGGGGAGCGCCTTTCCGCGTTCCATGCGGTACCGGTCGCCTTCCGCGGATGAAAACAACGCGGCCCGAGGCAGTTAACACTGGCGGGCGACCTTCGCTACAATATCCACCAAAATTGGCGCCGGCTGCGGGCCAACCGACAACCGACAACGCGGCCAAGCCGCAGAAAACAGGAGGCTTCCTTGAATCGTCTGTTTCGCAGTCTTGCTGTGCTTCTCATCCTCACCGCTCCCGCCCTCTACGCGGCGGAGCCGACGGAAACGATCCATGTCGTCATCACCGGGGGACCGAACGCCGGGACGTATGACGGGACTACCGACCGCGGCGGCTGTTCGGCGGGGATGACCGGGAAGGGATCGTGGGGGAATCAGTACTCGCTGGTGAAGGAGAACAATCCCAAGGTGTTGAACAGCCTGCAGCTCATCGTGCCGGACGGCGAGGCGGCGGCATCGGGGACGCACGACTTCTTCCTCAACGTCGCGTTCGGGCGGATCACAGCGCGGACGGCCGAGTACAAAGTCGAGACGGAGAAGAAGAGCGGCAGCGGGACGGTCACCGTTCACGACAAGGGCGCAACGGCCATCGTGAACTTCGACGCCACCACCGCCGCGGGCGTTCATCTGGTCGGGACCATCGACTGCAAGAGCGTGATGCGGGCGCAGTGATTTTAACGCGGAGACGCGGAGGGAATCTCTACCAGGAGCCCCGCTCGGCGCCGAACATCACCTCGTACACCTTGCGCGCCCAGCTCCGTTTGCCGAACTCGACGCGGCCGGTGGATTCCTGGGAGAGCCACTCCTTGATGGGGAGGGTGAACCCGGTTTTGCGGCGCTGGCGAACCTCGGCGGGGAGCGGGGGACGCGGCGCCGCGGCGAGGAGTTGTTTGCCGCGTTGGCGGCGGGTGACCAGGGCCGGGGCGATTTTGCCGAAAAGGTGGGCTTCGACGACGTCCCAACGTTATGTTAAGGTAAGAGTCCACAAGTAAGTCGCGATAACAAGACGTGAGTTTCGGAAAAATACGGGAGCGTTCGAATGAGCGAAGCTGGTTTGTATCGATACCTTCACTATTTAGTGATGGATGATGAGCTACGTGCTGCCGCGAGTGTTGATGTACTTGCTTCAATGCACGGCTTTGACCTATCTCACGTCGAGCAAGAATGGCTTAAAAGCCGGATGGTCTTCTCTTTCTCACCAACCAAGGCTAGCGCCGATTTAACTCACGAGCCTGCGGCAGGGATGTCCGCTTATTTCCGATCGGTCCCCGATGCGCTGAGGGTCCTGAATCTGTTTGATCTCGGTGCTGGCAATTTGCCGGGAATGATTCAGGCGTTTGAGGTTCGGCCAATCACAGTTATCCCTGATCCCCCTATTACGATAACGACTATCACGGTTGCGCCTACCCCTACCCCTACCCCTACCCCTACCCCTCCGCCCGGAGGGGGCAACGGAGGCGGTGACGGAGGGGGCGACGACGGGGGAGGCGACGACGGGGGAGGCCCGATGCCACGGCCGCATTTTGTGGTGGTGCCGTTGTCCTTGCGAGCTCACCTCGCGAAAGAGGGACAAGATGTATTTACAGCCATCGCATCGTCTGTCAAAGACGTCAAGACGAGTGCTCCCGAGGATCGACTTGAAAAGTTAATTGTTCTCGCGGCTCTACTCGAAATCATTTAATGCCCGAGGCCCACTTATGCAAGCTAACTCACAGTATGACATTTACATTGTCGGCCTAGGCATCGTGCAAGTCGACCAAATCACGCGCGAAACGGAACGAGCGATTTCGAGTTCTAAGGAGATCCTATATGTGGAACGCGGCTTAGCTGTCGACACGTTTCTTCGAGAACGGTGCGAGGTGGTCACTGATCTAACACAACTCTATCACGACGAAACGGATCGGCTGGATACATATCGACGCATGGCTGCGAGCGTCATAGCTGCTGCGCTGGATCATTCGCCAGTTACGTTCGCGCTTTACGGCCACCCGCTAATTTTCGCTTATCCACCTTTTCTTGTTCAACAGATGGCTCGATGCTTCGATTTGACGGTTAAGATACTTCCAGCCATCTCCGCTATGGATTGCATATTTGCTGATCTAGCAGTAGATCCATCTATGAACGGACTTCAAATCTTTGAAGCCACCGAAATGCTCCTTCGTGGAAGGCCACTCCAGGTAGACGTTCCGGTTCTTATTTGGCAGATTGGGTCGTTGGAGACTGGTTTGTATTCCGGACGTCAAAGCAGGCCCGAGAGATTCGACCGTTTCTTAGAGCATGTTTTAGCTTTTTATCCCGCGACTCATACGGTTTTTGCAGTGCATTCATCCACTCACCCCTTACTTAGGTCTGAGGTTATAGAATTCAAGATCGGTGAGATCGGTTCTCACTCTTCGAAGTTGCATGCGGGATTCAGCTTGTACATCCCACCCCTGATGACACGACCTGTTGCGGACTGGAAATTAGCCGGTGACATGTCAGATCTTGAACACTTGCGTAGAATCACGATGCCGTAATAGTTAGATAAGGTCCAACTTATTTGAAAGAGACAAAACAATTACCAATACCCTCGCTCCTCTCCGAACATCACCTCGTACACCTTGCGTGCCCAGCTCCGTTTGCCGAACTCGACGCGGCCGGAGGATTCCTGGGAGAGCCACTCCTTGATGGGGAGGGTGAATCCGGTTTTGCGGCGGTGGCGGACTTCGGTGGGTAACGGGGGACGCGGCGCCGCGGCGAGGAGTTGTTTGCCGCGTTGGCGGCGGGTGACCAGGGCCGGGGCGATCTTGCGCAGGAGGTGGGCGTCGACGAGCGGCACGCGGACTTCGAGCGAATGGGCCATCGAAGCCCAATCCATGTCGCGCAGGAGTTGATTGCGGAGGTAGAGCGACGACTCCAGGGCGGCCACGCGGGCGAAAGGGTTGCCGGGATCGGGGGTGACGGTGCGCTCGATGATCGTCAGCATCTCCAGCCGGGCCAGCCCCTCGGCGGCGATCTCGTCGCCGAGGAGTGAGGGGAGCTCCGAGGAGAGGAAGCGGCCGCGCTTGACCAGATAGGCGCCGGCGTAGCTGCCGCCGTAGCGGACGATCTCACCCATCTTCGGGCTGATGTGGCGGCTGCGTCTGGCCAGGGCGTCGTTGAGGCGATGGACGGCGCCGCCGAGGCCGGGGACGCGCGCCAGCACTGACGTCACCGGCATCCAGCGGGGGATGTCTCTGAACGATGTATAGCCTCCGAACAGCTCATCGCCGCCGGTGCCGGACATGGCCACTTTCAAGCCGAGGTCGTGCGCGGCTTTGCTGATGAAATAGCTGTTGAGGCCGTCGACGGTCGGCTGATCCATGGCCGCGAAGATCCGCGGGAGCTCGGCGCGGAAGGCCGACAACGACAGCTCCTGAATTTCGTGGCGGACGCCGTACTGCCGTGCCACGAGCGCCGCCAGCGGGGCCTCGTCGTTGACGCGCCCGCGGTACTCCTCGAAGCGGAGCGTCATCGTCTGAAGGTCGGTCGCGCCGCTCTCGCGGGCGAGGGCGACGACGGCGGTGGAGTCGATGCCGGCGGAGAGAAAGGCGCCGACCGGAACGTCGGCCACCATGTGATAGCGCACCGATTCGAGGACGGCGTCGTGGACGATGTCCCGCCGTTGAGCCTCGGTAAATACACCGGCGCTCTCGACGGCATCGCGTAGCGTCGCAGCGATTGAAAAATATTGAACCGGCTCGGCGACACCGTCTGCATCGACGTAGGCGTAGGAGCCCGCCGGCAGCGAGCGGATGGCGCGATACATCGTGAACGGTTCGGGCACGGTGCCGCGCAGAAAGAAGCCGGCGGCGCCGGCGGGATCGAACTGCTTCGATACCCTGCCGCCCGCCGCCAGCGCGCGCACCTGCGAGGCCATGCGCAGCGTCGCGCCGTCGTCGGCGTAATAGAGCGGCTTGATGCCGTAGGGATCGCGGGCCAGCAGCATCCGGCGCCGCTCGCCGTCCCAGAGCGAGAAAGCGAACATGCCGCGCAGATCGCCGAGCATCCGTTCCTGTTTTTCGTCGTACAGCTGCAGCAGCACCTCGGTGTCGGATTGCGATGTGAAGCGGCGTCCACGCGCCTCGAGCTGTGCGCGAAGCTCGCGGTAGTTGTAGATCTCGCCGTTGAAGGTGAGGGTGAGCGGTCCGAAGTGCTTCGGCTGCGCGCCGCCGGGGGAAAGATCGATGATGGAGAGCCGCCGGTGTCCGAACCCGACGCGGCCATCGTCCGAGAACCAGGCGTCGCCGGCATCGGGACCGCGGCTGTGCATGCACTCCCGCGTGGCGATCACCTCATCGCGGTCGACCGGGGGGGCGGTGCCGCGATAGGCGAAGACAGCGTTGATGCCACACATGGGGCGGGAGTATACGTAGGCTCCATCCGCAATCGCAGGCCCAATGTGGCACAGACACTCTTGTCTGTGCCCGGCCGGAGCCGCTTGTGTTTAGGGCTTGCGATTTTCAGTCTGGCAAGCTCGGCACAGACAAGAGTGTCTGTGCCACATTAGCTCCCTGCTACCGCGTGCCGCTGATTGCCACTTGCCGTGGCGTGTCGACCCTAATGGAGACGTTGCTGGCGGGGAAGGCGTCGCCGGAGGAGCCGTGGCGGCGGACCCAGACGACGACGGTATAGATGCCGGGGCCGTCGGGGAGGGGGATGGCGAAGGCGAAGTGGCCGTCGGGGGCGACCTGGAAATCGCCGCGGCGGCCGTCGCTGTATTGCTCGGTCACTTCTTCGACTCCGCCGTTCATCCGGCGCGTGAATGTTCCCTTGAGCCGCGGAAGGTACTCGCGCCGCGATTCCGGAAGGCTGTAGCTCTGGATGGCGTTCGCCGTCACCACCCCCATCGGTTGCGGCAGTGGTTCGTGATGAACGGTGATGGCCTCGGTGTCATAGCCTTTGACGGCGCGGCCGCTGCAGAGGATCGGCTGCGACGACGACACCCGGCGCGGCAGCGGGCGCGTCCAGTCGATGTAGCGGCGGATGAACTCCTGCGTCATCCGCAGCTCGCCGCGCTCCCACGCCAGGCCGATGCCGACATGCGTCGCGGCCGGATCGAGGATGGTGCGCCGGTGGCCGTCGTGCGGGGGCAATTCGGCCATCATGGCGGCCTCGGAGCGCCGCATCATGTCGTACAGGGCGCGGTCGCTGAAGCCGTAGTTCGCCGACCAGGCCGCGGCGTTTTCGCTGACGCCGTCGTTGCCGCCGCCGAAGGAGTAGCGCATGTACGGCGCTTCACCGTCCAGGGTGAAATGTCCGGTCGTGCCGTTGCGGATCTGGGCCCGGCAGTAGGCATCGGCGATCGCCGACGCCTGCGCGTCGAGCTGCACCGGAGCGAGGCCGTACCTGGCGCGGTCATGGTTGATGAGGCGCACCAGCTCCCCGCGCAACGTCATCCGCGTCTCATCCGCCGCCCCTTCGCCCTGCGCGAGCGTCGCGCCGAAGGTGAAGGCGACTATCAGAGCGACGAGCAGAAAGTTCTTCATCGGAGAGCGTGTGTGTAACTTCGGTGCAGGGTAGTTTATTCGGATCGGGTCTCGCGGTTACGAGGTTGCAAGGTTGCTGGGTTGCAAGGTTGCAGGGTCGGAGGTTTTTTTAACCCAGTAACCCAGCAACTCTGCAACCCGCCTACCGCGAGACCGCGCAACCGCGAGACCCCGCAACCCCGCCCTACCTCACCGGCAACTCAATCGAAATCCGAAACCCCGGATTCAGATTCTCGGCGTGGACCGAGCCGCCGTGCTCTTCGATGGCTTTGCGGGTGATGGCAAGGCCGAGGCCGGTGCCGGAGGTCTTGGTGGAGAAGTAGGGGTCGAAGATCTTTGAGAGGACCTCGGGGGCGACGCCGGGGCCGTCGTCGTCGACGGAAACGACCACTTTTGAGTCGACGCCGTAACTGGCCAGGAGCACATGGCCGCCGGGGGCGGCCTGGAAGGCGTTCTCGATCAGGTTGGCGATGGCGCCGCGCAGGAGGCGGGCGTCGCCGGAGAAGGTCTCCGGCGTCGACGGCTTGATGTCGGCGCGGAAGTCGATGCCACGGCCCTTGCTCTCGGCGTAGCTCGATGCGATCTCCTCGAGCAGTTCCCGCAGCGGCACAGGCTTGCGCTGCACTTTGCGGAGCGAGGCATAGTCGCCGAACTCTCTCGACGTTTCGCGCAGCGTGACCACCTGCCGGAGGATGTTCTCGACCCCTGCCGTCACGATCCTGGCCAGGTTGGGGTCGTCGTTCTCCGCCACGGCACGCAGATGTTCGGCCGTCAGTTGGATCGGCGTCAGCGGGTTCTTGATCTCGTGCGCGACCTGGCGGGCCATCTCTCCCCACGCTTCCAGCCGGTTCGAGCGGAGGATCTCGGTCACATCCTCGGCGATGAGCATCTCTTCATCGCTGCCCGGAAGCGGGACGATCGATACGCGGAAGGTGCGGGCGTTGCCGTCCTGTTCGTTGTCATTGACGAACAGCTCGATCTCTTTCGCCTCCGCGCGGCGAGCGCGGTGTGAGCCGAGGAAGGCATGGACCTCGTCGTGAAACTCGATGTTCTCGCCGAACAGCTTGCGCGCCGCGGCGTTGGTCTCCGACACCTGCATCGCCCCGTCGAGGACGACCACGGCGGCATTGATGTTCTCGAGCAGCGTCTGCAGGCGGTCGCGCTCGTGGCGTAGGTCGTTCTGCTGCCGGCGGATCGACTGGGCCATGTCGCGGAAGGTCGTCACCAGGAGGCCGAGGTCGGGATCGGAGGGGACGGCGAGCTGGGTGTCGAAATCGCCGCGCGCCACCGCCCGGGCGCTGCCGACGAGCGCCTGCACGGGGCGGGTCACGCTACGGGCGGCGACGTAGGCGACGAAGATCGCCGCCAGAACGATGAAGATCAGCAGCATGTAGATGGTCGTGGCCAGGTCGTTCACCTGCGCCTCGATCTGGCGCCCTTGAACGATGAGCGGGAGCCCCATCGTGTAGCTCTGGCCGTGCACGAGGTTGATCGGCGAATAGATCTCGATGAACTGCGCGCCGCCCGATCTGCGGATCGCCAACTGCCTGCCGCCGACGACGATGTTCTCGTAGACGTCGCCCGGCAACCGCTCCGATTCGACGCGGGCGGCGAAGAGATCGCGGCGGCTGGAGGCGATCAGCTTGTCGTCGCGATAGAGATGGAGATCGTGGCCGATGACGCGCGCCAGCCAGCTCAGCACGTCGTCGTCGAGCACCTCTTCGGGATGCGACGTCGATGTCGTCGAGGCCAGGTAATCCTCGATCACCCGCTCGGCGGCGGTGAGCGCGGTCTGCCCGCGGTCGAGGTACTCCGCTTCCAGCCGGTTGGCCAGATAGGCGCGGACGAAGAGGACGAAGACGATCAACGGCAGGACGACGACGGCGGTCAGATAGAGGGAGGTGCGGGTTCGGAAGTCGAGGTTGCGCGGGGAGCGGCGGATGACCGGCACGATGACCGGCAGCGAGCGGACCACGATCACTGCCAGCACGAAGGCGATGGCCCAGATGGCCACGCCGCCGGCGCGACGGACCTGCTGCCCGCGGGTGGCCACCTGCAAGGGGAAGGCGTAGAGCGCGTCCTCCGTGCGGTGCACGTAGACCGCCGATCCCGCCCCTTCGTTCTCCTCGATCCAGATGCCGTGTCCCGGCTTGAGCGTGGCGAAGTAGGAGGTCGGACTTTTCGGCAGGCGCACCGTGGTCGTACCGTGCGGGTTGCCGTCGCTGTCGTAGACGACGATCTCGCGCTGCGGCCGGAGTCCGGTGACGGTGTCGTCGAACGACGGTTCGAAGAAGTCGCGGTAGACGTCGGCAAACGTCGTCGCTCCCGGATCCGCCGGATTCACCACATGCACGCTCCCCTCGGCCACCGGAATCCCGCCGATGGTGAGGTCGAAGTCGTGGTGCAGCAGGACGCGCGTCAGGCTCCCCATCTTCAATACTTCGCCTCCGGACTCCCGCCGCCGTTCGCTGAACTGGGGAAGGCCGACGCCGAAGCGGCTGAGCGGGTGGTCGAAGATGTCGTGCACGGAGATGACCGCCGGCACGCGCCACTTCGAAAGATCGCTGCGCAACCAAAGCGCGTAGGCGAGGTCCTCGAGATTCATCTTCCGGTAGTCATCGGGAAGAATGGAGGTCAGCTCCATCTGCGCGAACTCGTTGCGCAGAGTGTCTTCGATCATCGTCCGGAGCTGGCCGGCCTCGCCGACGACCAGCGGCGCGTAGGTGTCGGCGATGAAGTGGCGCGCGCTCGACCGCTCGAAGAGCTGCAGCGGCATGTAGACGACCAGCACCAGCAGCATCGCGCTTCCGAGCGCGCGCAGGGTGAAGTTCGATGTCAGAGCGTGCAGGAGCAGCGAGATCACCACTCCCGCGGCGATCCAGAGGAAGGCCCGTTTGGACGTGTACCCGAAATTCACCGCCGTGACGACGACCGGGATGGCGATGATGGCGATGCCGATCAGCGTGGCCACCCGCGACGATTCGTGACGGGTGAGCTGCAGCAGAGCGAAGCCGAAGAGGAGCAGCGCACCGAGGAGGATGCCCTGCGCAACGGAGACGGGCAGGATGTGATCGGGCACCGTGGAGATGCGGGAGTTGTCGACCAGGTTCCGGATCAGCGCCATGTACCCGACGGAGGCGACCGCCGCGACGACCGTACGGGCGATCTGCATCGGCATCGACGCGCCTCGTTTCCGGGTCAGCGCCAGGACGATGGCCAGGATGGCGGCGGCGCTGACGAGCAGATCGAATGGTGACCGGCTGAACGGACCGAGCATGCGCGAGGCGAATAGATCGAACCGGAAGATCTGCCACGGATCCTCGTCGACGCGCATCGGCAGCAGTGCAACGCGGGCGGCGAGGACGAGGAGGATGGTGATCAGGGGGTGTTGGGTTGTGAGTGACGGGTTGTCGGTTGTCGGTTGTCGGTTGTCGGTTATCGGGAGTCGGGGGTCGGGGGTCGTAACCCGGTTTTCGCTGTAAGCGGTCTCTCCGACTCCCGACTCCCGACCCCCGACGCCCGATTCCCGACTCCCGACTCCCGAACCCTCCCACTTCCCGCTTCCCACTCCCCACAACACAAACAAAGCCGCCAATGCCAGGAGGATCGAGGCGATGTCGTGGCCGATGGCGCGCGCGGCGTCCATGACGTCGGCTTTCGCTCGCGGGACGACGTCGATCCAGAGCGTCGCCGATGGACGGCGCTCCACGATGAAGCGGAGGGAGCCGCGCTCCTGCCGCAGCACGCCGGCGTGAAACATCGTTCCGTTCACCCAGTCGTCATCGTCGAGATCGAAGAGCCCCGGCCCCTTCGGCTGGTTCGGGATGCGCTCGAAGGCCTGTACCGAGACGGCCGGATTCGGCAACGGCCGCGAACGGACGATGTAGAGGTTCGTGGCGTCGAACTCGTAGCTGGTCGCGCCTGGCGTGCGGAGGTCTTCGCCCCACCAGGCGATGGCGTCGCCGTTCGGGGCGATGATGCGGATGCCCTGGCGCACCCCGCTGGCTTCGCCGCGAAGCATGGCGAACATCGCCTCGCGGCTTGCGGACGGATTGGCGTTGAGCTTGGCGCTGACGCGATCGACGGCGGCGTTGAGCGTCGATTCGGTGTGGGCCACATCGCGCCGGATGCTCTGCACTTCACGGCCGAGGTGAAGGGTGGAGCGTCGATCGAAATCGCTCCCGATCCGCAGCACCATCACCTGCATCGTCAGCCAGGCGATGCCGGCGAGCAAGAGAAAGACCGCCGCGGCGCGCGCGGCGGCCGTCCGGGCTACCCGTGTGAGGTGGAGCCGCATGGTGTGTGATTACGTAGGCCGGACTCTCAAGTCCGGCCGTTTTTCCCGTCGGACTGGAGAGTCCGACCTACGTTAGTCCGACCTACGTTACTTCCCTGCCGACCGTATCGATACCACCGACCACCGCCCGTCGGACTTCTGGCCGAGGGTGATGTAGAGCTCGCGCGTCTCCGGCTTGCCGGCATTCTGAATCGTCCAGGTTCCGGTGATGTGGTACTGCGCCTCGGCACTCTTCTTCCTGGCGTTCTGCTCTTCGAAGGCGGTCGGTTTCACTTTGCTGAAGAGGCCATCGAGCAGATAGGAGGCCTGATCGCGGCCGAAGAATCCGCTCTGATCGACGAGCCCCGGGAACTGCAGCATCACCTGATCGCCCGTGGCCATCCCGGCAACGATCGCCTGCGGATCGCCGCTGCTGAATCCGCGCTTGAGGTTCGACACCGCCGCATCGAGATCCTTGAACTGCGCCGAGGCGGCGAGCGGAACGAGAAGCAGCAGGAACGCGACCTTGCCCGAGAGTCTCATGGTGATCTCCAATGACTGGCGTAACGGGTTTCGAAGAGTCATTATTCTAGCAGATTCAATGAGTTAGCCGGACTCGCAAAGGGTCACGATGTCCTCGCTCCGGGACACGATCCCGCGCTCGATGGCGGTCTCCCGGAAGTCGTCCGGAACCGGTGCGGCGACGCGAAGTGGCTCATTCGCCAGCGGATGCGTCATCGAAAGCTCGCGTGCGTGCAGCATCGGACGCACTTCGTTTCGCTGCCCGTACAGCCAGTCGCCGGCCAGCGGATGACCGATCGCCGCCAGGTGGACGCGGATCTGATGCGTGCGCCCGGTCAGCAGGTCGACGGCGACGAGCGATCCGGACGGCGTGGCGCGGAGCGGTGTGACGATGGTGAGCGCGCGTTTGCCGCCGTCGCCGACGCCGAAGGAAATCGGTCCGATGCGGATGAGCGGCGCATCGATCGTCTGCTTCTCGCCGAGCTCTCCCTCACAGATGGCCACGTAGCGTTTGCGGATCCGCTTCCCTTCGAACTGCCGTGTGAGATTGGCGTTGATGGAGGCGAGCTTCGAGAAGAACATCACCCCGCTCGTGCCGCGGTCGAGCCGCTGCATGAGGAAGAGCGGTTGCGTGTGCTGCATGGCCACTTCAAAGAGCACAGGCTCCTCGGCGTCGTAGCCCCGCTGCACGACGATCCCCGCGGGCTTGTTGACGAAGAGGAGGGCGGAATCCTCGTAAAGGATATCGAGAGATGCCGCGTCCACTCAGAACGTCACTTCCTGGTCCCGGTGCAGGCGTTTGCGGATCTCCCAACGGATGCGCCGAACCTTCGGCGTGATGAAGTAGCCGAGGAGCGCCAGCCAGCGCATTGGAGCCCTTTTCGGTATCGCAACAGCGACCGCGTGATATGGCGGCAGACCGCTGGCCAAGGCCTGCTTCTCCGCCTCGATCAGATCGCCTGGGAGCGACTCCGAAGCGCGGCTCCAGTCGATCATCGGATAGAGCACCGAGAGAATCGTGCCGCCGTAATCGCGCCGCACCAGCAGCCGGAAGCCGCGCGCGAGCTGCGGCATGATCTCGCTCGACCGGATCGCCTCCGATGGATCGTCCGGCTGGATCGGCAGCGGAAGAGGATCGTGAAGCCGCAATTCCGCCGGGATCCGGCCAAACACTTCTCGATGCGGCGCGATCAGGGCGTCGTTCCAGTCGAAGCGGGACGGTCCGATGTATTCGTCGATGTACAGCAGGCCATCCTTACGCAGCGTGCGCAGGATTGCCGCCATCAACGTCTCCAGCTTGGCCACGTGATGGAGCGACTGATGAAAGAAGACGGCGTCGTAGGCGTCGCGAGGCAGCTTCGGTCCGTTGAAGTCGTCGATGTAGTAGTGGATACGGCTGGCGAAGCCTTCTTCATCCGCCAGCTTCCGCGCGACGTCGATCGATCCCGGCGAGCCGTCGAAGGCATCGATCTGCCGGCAGATCCCGCGCCGGATCAGGTCGCGCTCGAGGGGGCCTGTGCCGCAGCCGATGCTGAGCGCGCGGCCGAAACGGCGCTCGCCGATGAATTGGAGAAACCAACTGATCGGCCAGACGTGCGGTGAACCGCTGATCGATTCGTTGATGTAATCGCGGACGGTCTGATGGCCCATCCAGTTGACATGCGTGGGTGCGACCGACTGCTGGTCCCAGAACTGTGCTGCCGCGTCCTGTGGTTTTTCATCGCTCACGGGCGTGCATTCGTGCCGTACAGGAGAAATTCTTCACGCGCGTTGGTGAAAGCGCGCAACGGCTCTTCCCACTCCCGAGCCCATTCGTCGATGTTGCCGCCGCTCTCGACCAGCTCGCGATAGCGCGCGCTGCCGGCCAGGAGATCGATGGCCAGCCGGTCGGAGACGAACTCGTAGGTCTCGCGGCGCCAGTCGAATTTCTCCGGGTTCATGTCGCGGGCGACCTTCACGATCCAGAGTCCGGTCCGGTACGGCTCGAACGCGGCGCGGTTGGTCACGTGAAGCTCGGCGCCGCCGCAGACCTTGCCGGCGTGCTTCTGGAACGTCGGCAGGAAGTAGTGCGGGCGGAAGCGGATGCCGGGCAGTCCCAGTCCGTTGAGTCGCTCGGCCAGGCGGAACGGATCGAGCCATGGAGCGCCGAACAGCTCGAATGGATGCGTCGTGCCGCGCCCCTCGCTCAGGTTCGTTCCCTCGACAAGGCACATGCCGGGATAGACAGCGGCCGTGGAGACCGTCGGCATGTTCGGCGACGGGATCACCCAGGGAAGCCCGGTCTCTTCCCACCACATCGATCGTTGCCAGCCGCGCATCGGCACGACGAGGAGATCGCAGTCGAGCTGAAACGTTTTGTTGAAGTAGCGGGCCAACTCGCCGGCTGTCATCCCGTGCCGCGTCGGTAGCGGGTACAGGCCGACAAAGCTGGAGAACTGTTTCTCCCCGATGTTGCCTTCGAGGTGGACGCCGTCGATGGGATTGGGGCGGTCGAGGACGATCACCTGCACGCCCGCCTTGGCCGCCTCGCGCATGCAGAGCGCCATCGTGTAGATGAAGGTGTAGTAGCGCGCGCCGATGTCCTGCAGGTCGATGACCAGGGCGTCGAGATTGCGCAGGAGCTCCTGCCGGGGAGCGAGATCGTTCTCGCTGGCGCCGTAGAGTGAGTAGACGGTCAGGCCGGTCATGGGATCGACGGAGTGATCGACGTGGGCCATGTCCTGGGCCTCGCCCCAGATTCCGTGCTCCGGGCCGAAAAGCGTCGTCAGTTTCCATCCGCTCCCGCGGTGCAGCAGATCGACGGCGTGGCGCAGATCGCCCGTCACCCCGCTCTGGTTGGTGACGAGGCCGATGTTCTTGCCGGCGATCGGACGAGGATCGTCGAGGAGTACTTCGAGTCCCGTTTGGACAGTCATGAATGCTCTGTTTTCCCTTCAAGGAGCTGCAGCGCATGCGGGATGAGATGTAGAACCGCCTGCAGATTCTCCCGTGCGCCGCTCTCACTCCCCGGGAGATTCACGATGAGTGCCGTTCCGCGCGTGGCCGCCTGCGCCCGCGACAGCGGGGCCATGGCCGTTTTCTGCAGCGATGCGGCGCGCATGATCTCCCCGAATCCCGGAATGACCTTCTCACACACCCGCAACGTGGCCTCGGGGGTGACATCGCGAGCGGCGATCCCCGTCCCCCCGGTGGTCACGATGAGCCGCACCCCGTAACCGGCAGCCGTTTCGATGGCGTTGGCAATGTCGTCGATGTCATCTGGCACTATCAATACGGCATCGACGCCGTAACCGTTGGTCTCCAGGATCTCCCGCACCGCCGGCCCGGAGCGATCGACGCGCTCCCCACGGGAGGAGGCATCGGAGCAGGTGATGACGCGGGCGCGGATCATTTCAATGTCAGGATGACACAAGCATATGCGCCGTACCGACTTCTCCTACGACCTCCCGCCCGACCTCATCGCCCAGGAGCCGCGCCAGCGCGGGCGTTCGCGGATGATGGTGGTCAGCCAGGGCGCAATCGAGCACGACTCGTTCGCCAACTTTCCGGAACGGCTGGCGCCTGGAGATGTGCTGGTCATCAACGACACGCGAGTCATTCCTGCCCGGCTCTTTGCGCGGCCGAAACAGGGGATGTCGCGGCCGATCGAGATCCTGCTCACTCGCCGCGTCGCACAGACAAGAGTGTCTGTGCCACATACATCAGAGGATGCAATTCTGAGAGGGTCTCAGCCACGGGAAGTCGGCCCTGTGGCTCAGCCCCCCGAACGTTCGCGAGAGTCTGAGCCACAGGCGAAACACAATGTGGCACAGACACTCTTGTCTGTGCCGGAGGTCTGGGAGGCCTGGTGCAAACCCGCCAAACGGGTGAAGGCCGGCGATGAGCTCACTTTCAGCGACACCCTTCGCGCGCAGGTCATCGGGAAAAAGGGAGGCACCGTCGTTCTGGCATTCGAAGGGGATACGGAAGAGATCGAGCGCATCGGCATCCCGCCTCTCCCGCCGTATATCGCCCGCGAGACGCCCCGCGATTCCGACCGCGAGGCCTACCAGACGGTCTACGCCGCCGAGCGTGGCGCGATCGCCGCGCCGACGGCGGGACTGCACTTCACACCGGAAATACTAGAGAGGATTGCAAACCGCGGCATCGAGGTCGTGCGCATCACGCTGCACGTCGGGATCGGTACATTCAAGCCGGTCAAGGTCGACGACATCGCCGATCACGTCATGGACTCGGAGCAATACGAGATCAGCCCCGACTCCGCGTCGCGCCTTAACCGCGCGCTCGATGAGCATCGCTCCATCGTCGCTGTCGGTACGACCTCGGTGCGCACACTGGAGAGCGCGATCCGCGCCGGGGAGGGGCGCTTCGCCGCCGGCCGCGCCGAAACGTCCATCTTCATCACCCCCGGTTTCGACTTTCGCGCAGTTGACAGGATGTTGACCAACTTCCACCTGCCGGAGTCGACACTGCTGATGCTAGTCTCCGCCTTCGCGGGGATCGAGACGATCCGGCGTGCGTACGCCGAGGCAATCTCTCACCGCTACTTCTTCTACAGCTACGGCGACTGCATGTTCCTCAATGAAAGGGTCCGATGAAACGCATCCTCATCGCTTTGCTTGCCTCACTCCTCGTTGTCTCTTCTCTCCCGGCACAGACCCCTCCGGCTTCTCCTGAGAAGAAAGCGGATGCAAAGGAACCGGATAAGAGCGAGAAGAAGGAAGAGAAAAAAGAAGAGAAGAAGTGGGACGTCAACAACCCGCCCGGCCCGCAATACGACGTTCCGATCGATGTGTCCGAGGGGACGTGGTTGTCGCTCGACGTCAGCCCGGACGGCAACGAGATCGCCTTCGATCTCCTTGGCGACATCTACACGATCCCCTTGACTGGCCCGACGCCCGGCGGTGAAGCGAAATCGCTCACCAGCGGCGTCGCCTGGGACATGCAGCCTCGCTACTCGCCGAACGGGAAGTGGATCGCCTTCACCAGCGACCGCGCCGGCGGCGACAACATCTGGATCATGAACCGCGACGGCTCGAAGCCGCAGCAGGTGACGAAGGAGACCTTCCGCCTGCTCAACGAGCCGTACTGGTCGCCGGATCGGAGTATCTCGTTGCCCGCAAGCACTTCACCGCCGAGCGCTCGCTCGGCGCCGGCGAAATCTGGCTCTACCACCGCAGCGGCGGCGAGGGATTGCAGCTCACCAAGAAACGGACCGAACAGAAGGACACCGGGGAGCCGGCGCTTTCGCCCGACGGGCGCTACGTCTATTACAGCGACGACACCACGCCAGGGTCGACCTTTCAATACAACAAGGATCCGAACGGCCAGATCTTCGTCATCCAGCGCCTCGACCGGCAGACGGGCGAGATCGAGCCGTTCGTCACCGGACCTGGCGGATCGGTGCGGCCGACGCCGTCGCCCGACGGCAAGTCGCTCGCCTTCGTCCGCCGTGTCCGCTACAAGTCGACGCTTTTCATCCTCGACCTCGAGTCGGGTACAGAGACGCCGATCTACGACGGTCTCGACCGCGACATGCAGGAGACCTGGTCGATCCACGGCCTCTATCCGACGATGGCCTGGACGCCGGACAATAAGTCGATCGTCTTCTGGGCCGCGGGACACATCAGCCGCATCGACGTGGCGACCAAGCAGGTGACGCCGATCCCGTTCCACGTCCATTCCACGCGCCGCATCGAGGAGGCGCTGCGCTTCCCCATCGACGTCGCGCCGCCGACCTATCCGGTGAAGATGCTGCGCTGGGCCTCGGTCTCGCCGAACGGCGAGCAGGTCGTCTACGGTGCGCTCGGCTACCTCTACATCCGCGATCTTCCGGCCGGGACGCCGCACCGGCTGACGAAACAGAGCGATCACTTCGAGTGGTATCCGGCCTGGTCGCGCGACGGAAAATCGATCGTCTACTCGACATGGAACGATCAGACGCTGGGAACGATCCGCATCGTCTCCGCCGCCGGCGGCGAAGGGCGCGTCATCACCGACAAGCCCGGCCACTACCTCGAGCCGGCCTTTTCTCCCGACGGCTCGAAGGTGGTCTACCGCACCGCCAGCGACGGCTTCCTGCGATCGGCGCTCTGGTCGCGTGAGACCGGCATCTACGTCGTCCCGTCCGCGGGCGGAAAGTCGGCGCTGGTCACCAAGAAAGGGGCCTCGCCGCAGTTCGGTGCCTCGAACGACCGGGTCTTCTTCATGACCTTCGAGGATGAAGACAAGCGCGGCCTCCACTCCATCGGCATCGATCGAACCGACGAGCGCGCGCATCTGCTCTCGGCATTCGCCACGGAGTTCGCGCTCTCGCCCGACGAGAAGTGGGTGGCCTTCCGCGAGAAGTTCAACGCCTACATCGCGCCGTTCATCCGCACCGGCAAGACCATCGACATCGGGCCGGAGACGAAGTCGATTCCGGTGGCGAAGGTGACGAAAGAGGCGGGCGAGTATCTGCACTGGTCCGGCGACGGATCGCGGCTCTACTGGTCGCTCGGACCGGAGCTCTTCTCGCGCGATCTGAAGGACTCCTTCGCCTTCATCGCCGGCGCGCCGGAGAAGCTGCCCGACGCTCCCGCCACCGGCACGAACATTTCCTTCACGGAGCCGCTCGACGTCCCCACCGGCCGCCTGGCGCTGACCGGGGCGCGGATCATCACCATGCACGGCGACGACGTCATCGACGACGGCACGATCGTCATCGACGGCAACCGCATCACCGCGGTCGGCCCGCGCGCGAGCACTGCCGTCCCCGCGGGCGCGAAGGTGATCGACGTCGCCGGCAAGACCATCATGCCCGGGATCGTCGACGTGCACTGGCACGGCCCGATGGGAGCGGACGAGATCATCCCGCAGCAGAGCTGGGTCAACTACGCGGCGCTCGCCTTCGGCGTGACCACGCTGCACGATCCGTCGAACAACTCGTCCGAGATCTTCACGGCGGCGGAGATGCAGCGCGCCGGCGAGATCGTCGGGCCGCACATCTTCTCCACCGGCACGATCCTCTACGGCGCCAAAGCGCCGTTCAAGGCCGACATCGACAACCTCGACGACGCGCTCTTCCACCTTCGTCGTATGAAGGCGATCGGTGCGATCAGCGTCAAGAGCTACAACCAGCCGCGCCGCGATCAGCGGCAGCAGATCATCGAAGCAGCCCGCCAGACCGGCATGATGGTCGTCCCCGAGGGCGGCTCGCTCTTCGAGCACAACATGACCATGGTCGTCGACGGTCATACCGGCGTCGAGCATTCCATCCCGGTGGCCAAGGCCTACGACGACGTGGTGCAGCTCTGGTCGAAATCGCACAGCGGCTACACCCCGACGCTGATCGTCGGCTACGGCGGTCTGTGGGGCGAGAACTACTGGTACGCGAAGACCAATGTCTGGGAGGACAAGCGCCTGCTGACGTTCGTGCCGCGCCGCATCATCGATTCGCGCTCGCGGCGCCGGACGATGGCGCCGGACGATGAATGGAATCACTTCAGCAATGCCGCGTTGGCCAAGAAGCTCAACGACGCCGGCGTCTCCGTCCAGCTCGGCGCGCACGGTCAGCGCGAAGGCCTCGGCGCGCACTGGGAGCTCTGGATGTTCGTGCAGGGCGGCATGACCCCGCTGCAGGCCATCCGCGCGGCGACGCTCAGCGGCGCGCACTACATCGGCATGGACAAGGACATCGGCTCGCTGGAGCCCGGCAAGCTGGCGGACCTCCTCGTGCTCGATGCCAATCCGCTCGACAACATCCGCAACTCCGAGTCGATCCGCTACACCATCGCCAACGGCCGCATCTTCGACGCCATGACGATGAACGAGATCGGCAACCACCCGCGCAACCGCCAGCCATTTCACTTCGAGCTGCCGGGAGGCGATGCGGCGGGGAGTGCCGCTAGCACGACAGACGACGATGAATAAGCTGCTGCGGCTTTGCAGCGTTGTCGGTTGTCAGTTGTCGGTTGATGTGCTGCGACATCGACCGGACTGATAACCGATAACCGACAACCGAAGAGCCGCAGCAGTCACCAATATCCCGTGGTTACCTCTACCGGCCCGGTCACGACAGCCTGACATGCCAGCCGCTCGTCGGCTGACAACCCGCGCTGTGCCGACACCCGAATCTCGATCGTCGTCGGCGGGCTGAGGTGCTGGACTCCCGCGAGCACGCGAATCCGGCACCGGGCGCATACCCCGACGCTGCCGCACGAGTTGCCGATGGGGGCACCGGCGCGGCGGGCGGTATCGAGCACGGTTTCGTCCGGTCTGGCCTCGGCGGCAGTGCCGAGGGGGGTGAATTTCACGAGCACATGGCGATTCTCGCATCGTCCGTTCACAAAAAATTCGCTTCGGTCGTAGAAACTTTCGGCGTTCGAGGGCGTCTATACATGCAAGACATTCGGAGGATTCGATGAGCAGCGCGATCAAGACGACGGAAGAGACGAGACTGGCCGAGGAAATCGTGGGAACACTCGATGCGGATGCGGTACGGGTCTGCTCGGATGACCGCGACTCGATTCGCTTCGCCATCCGCTCCGCCGGCATGAAGCTGCGCTCGATCGTCCTCCGCCGTCTTGCCCTGCGTCGCCTGCTGAGCGATCCGGCCGGCCCGGTGAAGATCGAGTATCTCCAGCGCGAGCTCCGCCGTGCGGCAGGTCAACGGGTCGAGTTCACGTATCCGCGGAAGAGCATTGTCCGCCGGGACCTGCCGTCGTCCTTCGCGCCGGTCGCGCAGGCGCGGTGAGTGTCGAATCGTCGGTAGCTTGATTGATTCGCCTACGAAACGGGAGTAGCATGGCGGCATGCCCGCCGATCTGGACGCTCTTGACCTCAAGATCCTGACGCACCTTCTCCGTGACGGACGGGCTCCGGCGCAGCAGGTTGCCGACAGCGTCGGCCTCTCCCGTCCCGCCGTTGCCGACCGGATCGCCCGCCTCGAGCGCGACGGCGTCATCCGCGGACATACGGTCGTCGTCGAGCCGAAAGCGGTCGGGCGAGGGGTAACGGCGTTCATCGCCGCGCGCGTCCAGAGCCAGCTCGACGCCAAACAGAAGAAGGCCTTCGATGCGCTGCTGAAGAGCGACGAAGTCGTCGAGGCTCACACCGTCGCCGGCGACGATTGCTTCTTCATCAAAGTCCGCACGGACTCGATTCAGTCGCTGAACGATCTCGTCTCGAAGCTGACCGCGCCGCCGTTGTCGCTGGCTACCCGCACCACCATCGTCATGAAGACGCACTGCGAGAAAATCGGCGGCATCACCCTCGGAGACCAATGAAACACGATCGCGCCCTCGCCTACGCCGCCTTCGCGGTCATTTGCATCGTCTGGGGGACGACGTACCTGGCCATCCGCATCGCCGTGACGACGATGACGCCGTTCCTATTGACCGGCGCACGCTTTCTTTTCGGCGGCATCGTGCTCTTCATCGTGGCGAAGCTCCACGGCGACGCCATCCCGCGCGACCGCCGCGTTCTCGGCGACGTCGTTCTCTGCGGCGTGCTCATGGTGGCCATCGGAAACCTCAGCGTGGTCTGGGCCGAGCAGTGGGTGCCGAGCGGTTTTGCCGCGCTGTTCGTTGGAACGTCACCTTTCTGGGCCACTTTGATCGAGCTGTCGCGGCGCTCGGGAGAACGCCTGGAGCTACGACGCGGACTGGGGATGCTGATCGGCTTCCTGGGCGTGGCCCTGCTCGTCACACCGCGCGGCGCCGGCAGCGCCTTCGACAGCCGCTTCGTCATCGGTGCAATGGCCATCCAGCTCGGCGGCATCGCCTGGCAGTACGGCACGGTGCGCGGCAAGTACTACCTCGGCAGTATCCCGCCGCTGATGTCCTCGGCGTTGCAGATGCTGACGGGTGGCATCGTCGTCACACTCGTCGGCGTCAGTCTCGGCGAGCTTCCCCACTTCCACTCCACACCACGCACCCTGGCCGCGCTGGCCTACCTCGCCCTCTTCGGCTCCGTGCTGGCCTACACGGCATACGTCTATGCCGCGCGCCATCTGCGGACGACGAACATGTCGCTCTATGCCTACGTAAATCCGGTAGTGGCCGTGATCCTCGGATGGCTCGTGCTGCACGAGCAACTGACGTGGGTGTCGATCACGGCAATGGCCGTGATCCTCGGCGGCGTAGCCATGGTCCAGAGCGGGCGAGGGGCGACGAAAAGAGTAACGGTTTCGCGCGATACACCGGCCGAGAAGGCGGCGTAGACTCGCGCCATGCCACGCCCGCGCCTCATCGTCGTCACCGCCGCCATCGCCGTCGTTGCCGTGCTGGCTCTGACGATGCACGGCGCTCCGCCGAAGCTCGGCCCGACGCCGGTCGTCGTCGAGCTCTTCACCTCGCAGGGTTGCTCGAGCTGCCCTCCCGCCGACGCGCTGATCCACGACATCGCCGGTGATGCCAAGCTGCATGGCCGCGTCATCCCGCTGGTCTTCCATGTCGATTATTGGGATCGGCTTGGCTGGCGTGATCCTTTCTCCTCGGCCGAGTGGTCGCAGCGCCAGGTCCGCTACGCCAACACCATGCGTCTCTCTTCGGCGTATACGCCGCAGGCCGTAGTCGGCGGGACGCGGGAATTCGTCGGCTCCAATCACGCCGCGCTCGATATCGCGCTGGAAGGGGCTTCGAACAGCAAACCGCGCGGCGATGTAGCACTCACGGCTAGCCGCGAACGCGATACCGTCGTGGTCACCCTCCACGCCACCGTCCCCGCCGAGGCGGACCTGATGCTGGCACTGACCCAGGACGGTATCACCACGAAGATCGAGCACGGCGAAAACGCCGGCCGCACTGTGACGAACGACGCCATCGTCCGGCGGTTAGTCCGGGTCGATCCGGGCCTGACGACGATCACGTTCAAAATCGACCCGGCCTGGCGCAATCTCAGTGCCGCCGCGTTCGTGCAGGATCGGAACACGCTGGCCATCGGCGCCGCCGGGGCTGCGCAGGTTCAGTAAAGAATTCGGAAGGTCCGCTCAAGCCCACGTAAGTCGGTCGTACGTACGGTTCTGGTATTCTGTACGAACGATGATCAAGAAGCTCACGCGCACTGGAAATAGCGTCGCGCTCGTTCTGGACAAGCCGCTTCCCGAGCAACTCGGACTGGATGAAAACGGGGAAGTGGAGTTGTCGACGAACGGGCAAGTCCTCGTAGTGACTCCGAAACGGAACGCTGCTCGTGAACGCAAGTTCCGCAAGTCGGCTGATAAGATCAATCAAAAATACGCCGGCCTGTTCCGACACTTGGGCGAGTAGTGGCCTGTGCGCTATGGCTGAATGAAGCCGAGATCGACCGCGATATCGTACGCGGCAGCGACGAGGGATCGAAACAGCGAGGCGCGAAACAAAGAAGGGGATCGGACGTCCCGCTTGAGACGTTTCGATGCTCCGGTCAGAACGCTCAAGCCTTTCCGAATCTCGTTCACCGACGCTACACTTGAGGAGTCAAACGCATCGAGCAGACACGCCACCAAACCATCGCTGGTTCCCCGATGAATCAAGGGGTCTCTTCCCTTATAGTCGCTAAGCGTCTTGTCCAGCCGGTAAGCCTTCGCATCGAGCACAAAGATCTCGTTGTCAGCCGGATGTAACAACTTCAGGGTACAGGCGAGGCCCAGTTCAAAGGGCATGTTGAAACGTACAGGCATCCCTACCCTGCTCAAATCGTGGATCGAGATCCGGCAGGTCTGCACGAGATCCAGAATGCGAGCCAGACGGCCTTCACCCTTCTCGCTAACCTCGAGCACGCAATGCGGCTTCTGGCCAAGGAAGACGAGCACGCCAATCAGCGTGATGAACAATGGTTCGTAGCGGTCATCAAATGGCGCGTTGACGAATACGCCCTTCGGATCTGGTGTATTCACACAACTTTTGCGGCAACGCGCGACTTGGAGCGAGACGGCCGCTCAGCTTTTCCGGCCGCTCGCATGACGAACTTGACCGCGGCTTTCGCACGCTGGGCCTCGCGAGGAGTGATCCTCAGCGAAGAGGCGATCTCTGACGCGCTGGCTTTCTGAAGCGTCACCTTTTTGAGGGACCGGCGAGCTTTGTGGTTCTTTTCAGTCATGATGCATATCTTACCAGCCCACTGCCTATCGCAAGTAGTGGCAGGTGTACCCGTTCGGCTTCCGTTGCAAGTAATCCTGGTGGTAGTCCTCGGCCTCATAGAAGTTTGTGAACGGTACGACCTCGGTCACGATCGGGCGCGGCCATTTCTGCTGGGCACGAAGGATCGCGCGAGTGGCGGCGTCGCGTTGCGCGTCATCGTGGTAGAAGATCGCCGAGCGGTATTGGGTGCCGACGTCGTTGCCCTGGCGGTTGGCGGTGGTCGGGTCGTGCAGGCGGAAGAAGAAGTCAAGGATCTCGTCGAAGGTGATCTTAGACGGATCGAAGACGATCTGCAGCGACTCGGCGTGGCCGGTGCGCCCGGTCTTCACATCTTCGTAGTGCGGTTTGTCGAGCGTGCCGCCGGCGTAGCCGACGGTGGTGTCGGTTACGCCGGGCAGTTTGCGAACGAGCTCTTCGACGCCCCAGAAACATCCGCCGGCGAGCGTGGCCGTCTCCGTCATTTGTGCGCGTCCTTTTTGAACAGGTGAAGGTACTCGCCGTAGCCCTCGGCTTCCAGTTTATCGACCGGGATGAAGCGGAGCGACGCCGAGTTCATGCAGTACCGCAGGCCGGTCGGTGCCGGACCATCGTCGAAGACGTGCCCGAGGTGCGAGTCGGCGTGCTTCGAACGAACCTCGGTGCGCGACATGAAGAACTTGCGGTCCGTCTTCGTGACGACGTTTGCCGGCTCCAGCGGGCGGGTGAAGCTCGGCCAGCCGGTGCCGGACTCGAACTTGTCGAGCGAGCTGAAAAGAGGCTCACCGCTGACGACGTCGACGTAGATGCCCTCCGCGTGATTGTTGGCGTATTCGTTGCGGAACGGCGGCTCCGTCCCCTCGTGCTGCGTGACCTCATACTGCTCCGGAGTGAGGCGCTTCTTGAGCTCCGCGTCGGACGGTTTGACGTAGTTCGCCATCTTGTCTCCTTTGGTGTGGCTCTGCGGACTGGCCGGCTCGGCGCCTGCCGGGCGCTGCGTGATCATGGTGTAGGCGGCCGCGAGAATGATCGTACCCGTGGCGATCGGCAACCATTTCTTGAGAATCGTGTTCATGGATGGCTCCTTGTGCAGATGTACGAAACGGGCGAGGATCGGGATTCGTTCCAACGAGGTTGCGTGGTCTCGGGGTTGCGGGGTCTCGGGGTGGGCGGTTGCAAGGTTGCTGAGTTGCAAAGTTCCTTGGCGGTATGCCACCGCAGCAACCCAGCAACTCAGAAACCGTACACCGCGAGACCGCGCAACCAGTCTAATCCCTCCGGAAATGTGCTCCCCGCGATACCGGATTCCTCAGCGCGGCGTTGGCCACGATCATGGCCATCTGCTGGCCGTGGAAGAGCTCGAGGATCGCTTTGCTGATCGTCGACTCGTGGTAGTACTTCGTGAGGCGGCTACCGAGCTCGCGCATGTCGGCGACAGCGCGTTTGAGGCGCTCGTAGGTGCGGACGATGCCGACGTAGTTCCACATCGTGTGCTGGATGGTCGTCCAGTCCTGCAGGATGAGCGCCGGATCTTCCATGTTCTCGTTGCCGGGCGGGCGCCAGTCGGGGATTGAAAGCAGGAGTGCGTCGTCGATCGAGCCGATGCCCGGCCGCCGCGTCGAATACGACCGGCGGATGGCCGGTGCGTCGCCGAGGCGGGTAGGGCGGGGGAGAGGGCCGGTGGCGGATTCAACGGGAGTGGTCGAGGCCTCGGACTTCTCGCGGATCGACAGTGCCGCGAAGTAGCCCCAGGTCAGCCCCTCGAGCAACGACGTCGACGCCAGCCGGTTGCCGCCGTGCAGGCCGGTACAGGAGGTCTCGCCGATCGCGTACAGGCGCGTCAGCGTCGTCTCGCCGACGTTGTTCGCCAGGATTCCGCCGCAGAAGTAGTGGGCGGCCGGAACCACCGGAATCGGCTCACTCTCGATGTCGATGCCGATCTCCGCGCAGGCCTTGCGGATGTTCGGGAAGCGATCGGCGATCGGTTCGTGACCATGGTAGAAGTTGGCGAGGTCGAGATAGACGAACTCTTCCTTGTTCGTGGTCATCTCCTCCACGATGGCGCGCGCCACCACATCGCGGGGTGCCAGATCCTTCAGCGCCGGCGAATACTTCTCCATGAAGTACTCGCCCTTCTGATTCCGCAGTCTGGCCCCCTCGCCGCGCAGCGCCTCGGAGATCAGATAGTGATTGGCCTTCTTGTCCGCCAGTGCCGTCGGGTGGAACTGCACGTATTCGGCGTTCATCACCCGCGCCCCCGCGCGCTGGGCCATGACCACGCCGTCGCCGATGGCGTTGCGCGTGTTCGTGGTGTGGAGGTAGATCTGGCCGATGCCGCCCGTGGCCAGGATGGTGAAGTCGCTGAAGATCGTGAAGACCTCGTTCGTGCGGTTATCGAGCAGGTATGCGCCGGCGCATTCGTTCGTCAGCCCATAGCGGACCTGGATGTCGGTGGGATGATGCTGCGTCGTCAGGAGATCGATCGCCGTCATCTCGGTAACCAGCGTGATGTTCGGTTCGTTCTTCACCCGATTGAGGAGCGACGTCTCGATGGCCCGGCCGGTGGCGTCGCCGGAATGGATGATGCGCGGCAACGAGTGCGCTCCCTCCTGCGTCAGATCGAGCTCGCCCTCTTCGCTCTTGGAGAAGGGGACATGCATCTCGTCGAGCAGCAACTCCTTGACCACGCGCGGCCCTTCGACAGCCAGGAACCGCACCGCCTCTTCATTCGACAGCCCCGCGCCCGCGGCGATGATGTCGTCGATCAGCTTCGCCGGCGTGTCGCCGGCCCCCTCATAGATGATCCCACCCTGTGCCCAGAAAGTGTTGCAGTCCTTCGGATCAGCGGCTTTGGTGACCAGGAGGACTTTGATCCCCGCACCGGCCAGGCAGAACGACGCCGTAAGACCGGCGATGCCGGTGCCGATGACGAGGACAGGGTAATGATCGCGGTTCTTCAGCGCAGGCACGGTGCGGCATTGTAGTGGCGTGCGGCTGCGCCGCGTTGTCGGTTATCGGTTATCGGTTGTGTGGATAATCCTGACAACGGATAACCGACAACCGATAACGTCTTCACGGCCTCACACGATCTCCCACCGTCTCGTCAATTGCCGCGCTGCGATGAAGAAGACGATCGCCCATCCGATCAGCACGGCCGCGGGAAGGGCGAGCGACTGCAGCGGCAGCTCGCGCCAGAAGACGTTCGTGAATCCTTCCAGCGCCCACGAGTTGAAGAGAACCAGTCCCGCTTTCTGCAGGCCGGCCGGCATGAGGAAACGGGGAAACATCGATCCGCCGATCGCGGAGAGCGAGAGCACGACCAGCGTCGACATCGCGCCGAGCTGGGCGCGGGTACGGCAGACCGAGGCGAGCAGCAGGCCGAAGGCGGAGGTGGCCAGCGACGTCGTCAGCGCCATGATCAGGAAGCCGCCGATGTGCTCGATGAGTTGCAGGCGGAAGGCAACGGCGCCCCAGACGAACATCACGCAGATCTGCGTGAAGCCGAGGGTCCAGAGATAGACCAGTTTGCCGAGGAGAAGCTGTGTCAGGGTCAGGCGCGTGGTCAGGATGCGGTCGAGCGTGCCGCTCTCGTTCTCTTCGAGCAGCGCGCCGCCGGCGTTCGAGGCGGTGAAGAGCAGGAACATGACGCCGATGCCGGCCGCGTAAAGCGCAGCCACGACATTCGACTTGTTCTGGCCGACGACGTCGGTCTTCTCGATCCTGATGAGCGAGTCGGACGACATGGTCTTGGCTGCCGGCGTCCGTGCGGTAATGGCCCGATAGCCCTTCATACTTTGATCGATGGCCGCTTTCTGCTGCGGCGTCAGGCCACCGCTCCAGCGATCGACCTCGCTGACGCCGGCGTCCATCATCATCTCCGGCATCGACATCATCATCGTCTTCTGCAGCAGTCCGCCGACGACCTGATCGGCGATCGGATCGGCGGAGTCGGACATCAGCCGGAAGGCCGGGCCGTTGTTTGCCGCGTCGAAACGGATACGGATCGTGCCGAAGCCTTTCGGGATCACCAGTGCCACCGGTGCGTCGCCCGCCCGCACGAAGGCCTCGGCTGACGTTGCATCGAACGGAGCCGTGCTCTTTTTCGGCGACAGGACGACGTCGAGTGCCGATTCGCGCTTGAGCGCCTCGATGAGGCGGCGCGAGCTGTCGCTCCGATCGAGATCGGCGATGACCACGGTCGTCTTCGGCGTCTTCGACTTCTGCGCGCCGAAGATGCCGGCGAAGATGGAGAAGAAGACGATCGGGACGATGAAGCTGAGCATGAGCGCCGCGCGGTCGCGGCGGAGATTGAGCCATCCGGCTCGGACGACAGATGCGATCATTCGCGTAGACCCTTTCCCGTTAGGTGGAGGAAGACTTTCTCGAGCGACGGCGACTTCATGGTGAGGTCGCGCACGCCGCTTCCCTGCGTTTCGGCCTCGCGCATGACCCGCAACATCTCCGCCGCGTCATCGATCAGATGCGTGACGTGCGTGCCGTCGGCAAACTCGACCACGACCTCGCGCTTGGCGCCGACGGTGTTGCGCACCAGCTCGTCCTTCGTGCCGGTGGCGATGACGCGTCCGGCATCGATGATGGCGATGCGGTCGCAGAGGCGCTCTGCTTCTTCCATGTAGTGCGTGGTGTAGATGAGCGAGACGCCGTCAGCGCGGAGCGACTCGATCATCTGATAGATGCGCTCGCGCGATTGCGGATCGACGCCGACGGTCGGTTCGTCGAGCAGCAGCACGCGCGGCCGGTGCAGCACGCCGACGGCCATGTTCAGACGCCGCTTCATGCCGCCCGAGAAGAGTTTGACCGGCTCGTTTGCGCGATCGGTCAACGCCGCCCAGTCGAGCGCCCGTTTCATCGCCTCCGTGAGCGCCGTCCCCCCAAGCCCGAGGTAACGGCCGAAGACGGTGAGGTTCTCGTGCGAGGAGAGGTTGGGATAGAGCGCGATCTCCTGCGGTACCACGCCGACCTCGGCACGCGCATCGGTGTCGCCCGCCGGAGCCGGTTTGCCGAAGATGGTCACGGAGCCGCTGTCGGGCCGGACCCGCCCCATGATTGTCCGGACCAGCGTCGACTTGCCGGCGCCATTCGGGCCGAGCAGGCCCAGGACCTCCGAAGGCCGCAGCTCGAGCGAAACGCCGTCGAGAGCGCGGCGGGATGCGAACGTCTTCACGACGTTCTCGATCTGTAATGGATTCATGCCCGCAATGTACGTTCGGCACCGGGTTTCGACCCGTGTCGAAAGTCATGATCGGGGGATGACAAATGTAAGGATAATCGGCACATGCGCACCGTCATGACGCTCGTTCTTCTCGCATCTTCGGCGTTGGCGCTACGGCCTCAATCGGCACCGCCGGTTCCCGATGCCGCGCCCGCGGACAACGCGCTTCACAGCTCGCTGCTCGACGCTCACTTGGAGATCGGTGGTTCCCTGCACGATGAGGATGGGGACCGTGGATGCCAAACGCCTCGCCGCGGCAAACCCGAAGGCGAAGCTCCTTCTCATCGAAGGAATGAACCACGTTCTCAAGGAAGTCCCGCACGACCGCGAAAAGCAGATGGCTTCCTACAGCGACCCAAACCTTCTCCTCGCCCCGGACTTTCTTCCAGGGGTGGTCGAGTTTGTGAGGAAGCTGGGGAAGTAGGAGCATTGGGAAATGACGGAGATGAACGAAGTGCCGGCAAAGCCGATCGTGGATGATGAAGAGGATCACTGGGCGTACTACCGATCGATTCAGCTCTCGCCGGAGCAGGTGGCGGCCGGGCGTGCGCGGTTGCAGAACGAGATCGATCGCGCTCGAGCCGAGGGAGTTTACGAAAAGCTGATCGAATGGAAAGCGAGAAGAGTTGCGAATGCCGAGTCCGAAGAGCCAGCTCAGCGAGAAGATCCGTGGGCGCGATATGAGCGGATGAAACTGACTCCAGAACAGGTGGCGGAAGGCCGCGCGGAACTGCAGCGCCGGATTGACAAAGCGCGTGCTGCAGGAGTGTACGAGGAACTGATGAAGTGGAAGGGTAAGGTTCATTGGGACATCGACATCGATGCACTTCGTGAAGATCGCGATTAATTGCGATCGAAAGGTTTCAGTAGGAGAATCAACCATGGCGCAACCGAAGACCGCAGAACCCACCGAGGCACTTACCTCCGAGGAGCGCTGGGAACGATACCGTCAGATGGCGCTCACGCCTGAGCAAGTGGCGGAGGGCCGAGCGCGGGTACAAAAGGAGATCGACAGAGCTCGCGCGGCAGGGGTGTACGAAGAACTCCTTAAATGGGAGGGGAAGGTTCACTGGGACATCGACATCGACGAGCTGCGAGGATCGCGAGTTTGATCGCGATTGACACGAGCTCAAAGAAGTCCCGCCCGACCGCGACAAGCAGATCGCTTCCTACAGCGATCCCAGTCTCCTCCTCGCCCCGGATTTTCTACCCGGTCTGGTCGAGTTTGTGAGGAGGGTGGGGAAGTAGGAGAATACGCGACATGGCTAAATCCAGCTTGAAAACGGAGACCGAGGCGGCATGGGATCGGTATTTCTCTCATCAGTTAAGTGCTGAGGAAAAGGCCGAGTCTCGGAAGCGGATGCTTGCCGATCTTCAGAAAGCGAAGGAAGAGGGCGTGTTTGAGGAGATGAAGAAGTGGCGCGGAAAGATCCATTGGTCGATCTCGCTCGAAGAGCTGCGGAAGGACGATGATTGATCGCTGCCGATAGCAGCTCACTCAGGCGTTACTTCGACGGCAAACTGGGAATCGATGTCGATCGCATCGCCCGCGCTACCGAAAGCCATGATCTGATCCTGCCGCCTGTCGTTGTAGCGGAAACCCTAAGCGATCCGGCGTTGCCTCCGCTCTTCGAGGCAATGATTAAGTCGCTTAGAATGCTGGAGTTCAGGCGCGATTATTGGTACCGCAGCGGCGAGCTTCGTGCGAACACTCTCCGCGAAGGCCACAAAGCCAAACTTGCCGACGTCCTTATCGCACAATCCTGCATCGACCACGACATCCCCCTCATCACCAACGACGCCGACTTCCGCCACTTCGTCCGCGCGGGACTCAAGCTCGCGTAGCGGCCGCCCGTTTCTGCATCCACGTCATCAATCCGTAGAGCAGGCCGATCACGACAGCGAAGCCAATCAGCCACATCGACTTGGCTGCCAGCGCGTTGCGGAGGGCGTCCGGATCCTTCATCAGGGATGGTTGATCACCGAGGACGCGCATGCCGAACCAGGCCAGGGCGCTGTTGAAGAGGCCCGCGCCGAGGATCGTCATCAGCGAGAAACGGGCGAACGGCATCCGGAAAAGGCCCGCGGGAATCGAGATCAGATGACGGATGCCCGGCAGCAGGCGCGCTACGAAAATGCCCCCGGCTCCGTAGGTGTCGAACCATCGGTCGGCGGCTTCGATCTTCGACGGGGAGAGCAGCACGAATCGTCCGAAGCGGGTGACCAGCGGCCGTCCCAGCTTGTATGCGATCCAGTAGCTGGCCGCGGAGCCGGCCAACGAGCCTGCCGTTGCGGCCACGATCACCAGCGCGAGGTTGAAGTGTCCTTGCGAGGCCCAGAAGGCCGCGGGGGGGATGACCACTTCGGCCGGAATCGGCAGTGCAGTCGACTCGAAGGCCATCATGACGAAGATGCCGAGGTAACCCCAATCGAGGACGAATTGCATCCAGGTCAGGAAGAAGTGATGGAACCAGTGCATAGGGCGCGCAATCCTACTCGAAAGACGGGTGTTACGATCCCCCAGTGCAGCCCGATTCCTACGACGTGATCATCCTCGGCGGCGCCTTCAGCGGCGCGTCGACGGCGATCCTGCTGCGGCGCGATCATCCCCAGCTTCGCATCCTCATCGTCGAGAAGGCCGAAGCGTTTGACGCCAAGGTCGGCGAAGCGACCACCGAGATGTCCGCCATGTTCCTCACGCGCCGTCTGGCCATGTGGCACCACCTCGAAGCGGAGCAGTTGCCGAAAGAGGGGCTGCGCTACTGGTTTACCAACGACAAAGTGACCGGCCACGTCAACGCCACCGAAGCCGGCGGTTTCATTCGCAGCGCCGTCCCCGCTTTCCAGCTCCGCCGCGACGTGCTCGATGAATACCTTCTCGCCACCGCGGTAGCAGAAGGGGCGGAGCTCCTCCGTCCGGCCAAGGCGCGCGACGTGGAGCTCGGCGACTTCGACAACAAGCTGACGGTCGAAGCCGGCGAGGAGGTCCGCGAGCTTCGTTGCCGCTGGCTACTCGATGCCACCGGACGCGTCACCTTCCTCGGTCGCCGCCTCGGCTTGATCGAGCGCAACGAGGAGCATCCGGTCGCCGCGATCTGGTGCCGGTGGAACGGCGTGCGACACATCGACGACATCGCCGCGCGTGCCGGCGACCTTGCCGGCCGCAACATCAGCTCGCGCCGGCTGGCCACGAATCACTACACCGGCTTCGGTTACTGGATCTGGGTCATTCCCCTCGGCAACGGCGAGACCTCGATCGGCGTCGTCTTCGACAAGCGGCTCATCGATCTCCATCACAGCAAGGATCGCGCGGCCGATTTCATCGCCTTCCTGAACGCCATCCCGTCGCTCGCCGAGCTGCTCGATGGGGCGTCGCCGCGGCTGGACGATCTGCGCTTCTATGCGCATCTGCCGTACGCCTCGAAGCAGTACATGGGCAACGGCTGGGCGCTCCTCGGCGACGCCGCTTCCTTCCTCGATCCCTACTACTCGCCCGGCCTCGATCACGCCTCGTTCACTGCTGAAGCGACGGCGGAGATCGTCGGGCTCGACGCGAGGGGCGAGGACATCGCGGGGCGCATCGTTGAGCACAACGAAGCCTTCGTCCGCTCCTACGCCCGCTTCTTCCGCTCCATCTTCAAAGACAAGTACTACTACATGGGCGAGGCCGACCTGCTGGCGGCGGCGATGATCCTCGACACCGCCCACTACTACATCTTCGTGGTCATCCCCGCCTATCGCATCGCCAAAAAGTTCGTCTGGATGCCGGTGCTCGGGCCGAAGCCGGCGTTCTTCAGCTACCACTTCATCAAGTTCTATCACCGCCGATTCAAATCGATCGCGCTGGCGCGGCGCGCGGCGGGGGAGGCGGGGACGCGCAACAACGGCCGCCGCATCAAGGCGTACTTCAATCTCAACCTCTCGCCGGTGCACATGTTCCTGCGAGGGGTGAAGCTCTGGGCGTTTGCGGAAGCGGACAACGTCCGGCTGCAGTTGCGGCGTCTCTTCAGGCGCCGTGCCGCCACGACGCCGGCTCCGGCCGAGGGTGCCGCCGCACGCGGATGAGCCGCCGGGTTGCCATCGTCTTCGACCGGGAGTTCGGCGACCGCCTCGCCGCGCTGGTCATGCGCACGCCGGTCTGGATCGTCGAGAGCACGCCTAATCGAACGGCGGCCTCGGAAGCGTGGACCCGCGCCACCGAATGGCCGCATATCAGCGTCACCGTCTTTCGTCCCCCCGAGGATCTCAAGCACCTTCTGTCGCAGATCGGACGTCCCCAACGCGTCGACGTCATTGGACTGCCGCTCACGGATGACGCGCGCGACGTGTTGAGCGCTGCCGGCTTCACGAACATCGCCGAAACGAACGAAGGCTTTCGCGCTTCGTAAGTCCTGGGAGTCTGCTCGGCAGAACGAAAGTGGTGGCCGAGCCTTGGGCAACCAGCGCAGCCGGCCGTGCCGGCCTACAGCGCCTCCAGCACGGCGCGCTTGACCTTGCCGCGCTCATCCACCGGAATCGATTCGATCAGCTTCACGATGCGCGGCACCTTGTGGGGTGAGAGGTGCTCGAGGCAGAAGGCGCGGATCTGCTCCCGAGTGACGTCGGGGCTGGCCACGATTGCAGCAGCGACGACGTCGCCGCGCGCTCCCGCCGGTTCGCCGTAGACCTTCGCCTCGCGCACGCCGTCGATCTGCAGCAGGACCTGCTCGACCTCGCGCGGGTTCACCTTCTTGCCCGCGGTGTTGATCAGCTCACTGGCGCGGCCGGTGATGGCCACCTCGCCATTCTCGCGAAGCTCGATCAGATCGTCGGTGACGAAGAGCCCGTGCGGGAAGGGATGGAACGTTGCCGCGTCGTGAAGATAGCCGAGGGCCACGTTGTCGCCGCGCACCGAGAGGCGTCCGCGCGCGGATGACAGCATCACTCTCCCGATGGCCTTGCCGACGGTGCCGCGCTCCACGGCCGCCCCCTCGCGGTCGTAGGTGATGCCGCCGCATTCGCTGCAACCGTAGAACGTGTGAATGGGAAGACCGAAGCGCTCACGGAACTTGCGCGATACCGCCGCCGGCAGCGGCGCGCCGGCGGAGAGAAAGGTCCTGACAGTCTTGAACTCGCCGGCGCCGGCCGTCACCAGATGGTCGAACACCATCGGAATCAGCGGCACGACCGTGCTCGAGAATCGATTGCAGAGATTCACCACCGACTGCGGCAGATAGTCGTTCGAGATCACGACGGCTGTTCCCTGGACCAGCAGCGGCGTAACGAGATTCGAGAAGCCGTAGGAGTGCGACATCGGGATGGCGCCGAGGTTGATGTCATCCGCGCGGATGTCCATCGTCGCGCAGATGTTCAGGCAGTCGGCGATCAGGTTCTCTTCCGTCGCCACGATCCCTTTCGGCATTCCGGTCGATCCCGAGGTCAGCTTGATGAGCCGCGCTCTCTCGGGAACGCGGACGCCGCCCGCCTGCCGCGTCGAGATCATCACCTCGGCGCCGCTGCGATAGACCAGGCCACGCGCCGCGAAGTGCCCCAGCACGTTGCCGACCTCGGTCTCGGTGGCGTCGCGGTCGATGAGGATGGCCACCAGTTTCTGCTTCAGGATGGCCCCGAATGCGGCGATGAAATCGACCGAGTTCGGAAGCTGGATGGCGATGACGTCATTCGCCCGGATCCCAGCTCCGGTGAAACGTTCGGCAAGGTCGTCGATCCGCGCCGCGAGCTGAGCCCGCGAGGTCACATTGCCCGTCTCACCATCGATCAGCGCAACCGCCTCGGGCCGGGCAGCCGCAAGTGCAAGGAAACGTTCGAACATAGACGTTGGGGAACGGAGGATAGAGTCGACGACAGGGTACGTCAACCAGCATGGCGTGGTTCCTGCCGCGAAACAGGATCATCCCTGATGCCCGACAGGGACGTTCCTGGTTGAAACAGGATCATCCCTGTTTGCCGACAGAATCGTCCCTGTTTGAAACAGGATCGTCCCTGATGCCCCAAAGGAACGTCCCTGTTGGCAAACAGGATCATCCCTGATGGCAAACAGGGACGTCCGTGTTTGAAACAGGATCATCCCTGATGCCGCAAAGGAACGTCCCTGTCGGAAACAGGATCATCCCTGTTGGCCAACAGGATCGTTCCTGGTTGAAACAGGATCGTCCCTGTTACCCAAAAGGAACGTCCCTGTTGGTCAACAGGATCGTTCCTGTTTCCAATAGGATGGATAGTCAAAATTTGTCAACGGTTGGCAATTGTTGCCGATATCGCCAGTTCCTATCTCGATAACGTTCACTGATCTGTAACAAATTTGCTGTAAACGATCAGCCTGCCTTCTCCGTCTAATCGGCGTGAAGAACGTGGCCAGAAGGCACGCCTCGGGACGGAACGCGAAAAAGTCGCGGCGGGCCTGGGTGCGTTCAAACGGATCGCGCCGGAGTGGCGGGGAATCGTGGCGTCGTTCGTTCCACCGCACTGAAAGCGCCATCGATTCGACCGAGCGGCTGACCGCGATGTCGCGCCGGCTCCTCGACGAGTGCGAGACACTGGCGGTGGAACACCCGATTCTGGCGACGCATAAGATGCAGCGCGCCTCCGGATTGCTCGCCGATGCCGCGGAGCGGCTGGAGCGCAGCACCGTTTGGATGAACGAGACGAACGCTCGCATCGCCGAGGCACCGGAAGATGCGGGCGATGCCCCGGCGCGGATGATCGCGGCCATGGAGCGTTGGATCGAGGCCGCCAGGCAACTGGCCATGCTCTCGAACCGGTTCGACGAAACGTTCGCCGAGCTGATGGACTACGTAGAGGGCGGCACCGCGCCGCTCGATCTCTCCGAGCTGCTCAGGAGACGCACCCATCCGGTTCCGGTCCTGGCCCGGCATCCGCCGCCGAGGGTCCTGTCGATCGAGAACGATCGTATTTGCTGCATTCATGTCCGGCGTCAGCGGTCCGTTCGCGTGACCGTCGCCGAGGCTCCAAGACGGGTTTCGCGGGGCCGTGCTCCTCCGCTCGTCTCAGTCTGATCCAGCAGTTTGAGACTGAGAAAAAGAAAGGAGGAAGCAACATGCTTCCAGAGAGTGATGTACCCGTTACCCCTACCGGCGTGTCTCACACAGACGGCGCACAGACGCTCGTCGAAGAGATTCACGCCATGAGAGAGCGAATTCCGAATTTCGTGTTTCCCGATTCCAAGAACGCCCAGACGCGTTTGGTCAGCGCCGGCTCGGTACCCCGCCAGTTCATCGAACTGTCGGCCGTGGCGGTGAAGAACAGCGTGCACCTGGTGCGTGGAGGGGGCGCGAGTCCGGATCAGCTCCGCGACATGACGAGTTACGCCGATGCCTACGAACCGGTGGCAGATGAGCTGGAGGCGTTAGCCAGCTTTATCCGCCACAGCGTGGCGACGGCGAGGAACAAGGCAGGGAGTGATGCCCTCACCACCTATGCGTTGCTCCGTCGTCTGGCCAAGCGTCCCGAGACGGCCGATCTCGCTCCGTATGTCGTCGACATGCAGAACGCCCTCGGCAATCGCGGCCGCAAAGCCAAGGCCAAGCCGGCCCCAACGCCGGCACCCCCGGCCACGCCCGCTCCGACGCAGCCCTCGCCGGTGACGCCCCCGTCATCGACGACCGCTCCCAAGACGGTCTAGCCGGTAACGTGCAGTAAGCCCCGCGCGGGCGCGTCCGAAGGCGCGCCCGCGCATTTTGTTTGAGACATCCGACTTGAATCTCTTCCTTAATCAGGTACGATCGTTCCCGAAATGGGAACGGTGTCTCCGAAGGCTCCAGTGCCGTCGTGGCGGCGCTTTTCACGCCCGTCCAGCAGCGGGTGCTCGGGCTGCTCTTCGGGCAGCCTGAGCGGCGGTTTCAGAGCGCCGAGCTGATCCGCCTCGCCGGTAGCGGCACCGGTGCCGTTCATCGCCTCCTTCAGCGGCGGGCCTCGTGGTCGTGACGCGCGACGGCAATCAGAAATACTACGCGGCGCAGGGACAATCGCCGGTGTTCGAGGAGCTTCACGGATTGATCGTGAAAACCATCGGTGTCGTCGATCCGCTACGTTCCGCGCTGGCATCGCTTGCAGACCGCATCGATCTGGCCTTCGTCTTTGGATCGGTTGCCAAAGGCACCGAACGGGCCGGAAGCGATATCGACCTCCTGGTCGTGACCGACCATCTTGCCTACGCCGACGTCTTCGACGCGCTCGTCCCCGCCGAACAAACCCTCGGACGGACCATCAATCCCACCGTCTTCACCCGAGCTGAGTGGAAGCGCAAGCGATCGAAAAACGATTCATTCGCCGCGCGCATCACCGCCCAACGAAGGCTTTTCGTGATCGGAAGCGACGATGCCGATTGAGCAACTCTAAGCGCTCGCGGAGACGGGGATACATTGTCAGTCTTCGTGATCGTGCGAGACGGCTTCAGCAGTGACAGACTCGCGACGGACGCGTCACAATAGCCGTGCTCCCGAGGCCTCGCTTAGGATGAGAGCGCCTTGCTCTGCGCGAGCAGCATACCGATAGTTCTCTTAATCCGAGGCGACGAAAGGACTTTAGCAAGCTCAGCTAAGAGCTGCTCCTCATCGGTACATTTGATCCAATTTTGTCCGTCCTGCTGCGCCGGCAGCAATCGAACCGGATACATGTCCATCGGCTGAGCTAGCCTAAGCACCCAGTACCTATAGTTATCGAGGACCGGCGCGGTGATGTAGAAGTCAAGGTTGAAGGTGTCGTTTCGACGATCAACCTCTACGTCGCCTTGGAGAATCTGGTGAGTCATTTTGCCAAGTTCCGAAGCCTGCCTTTTTAGGATGGTCACAGGCGGGACGACCTCTTCGGCGGTTTCAATCTCTCCCCACAAGCTGTTTGTCATCGAAACTCCTCTACTCGAAGGTCGAGCGCAAACGAGAGCGGCAAGTGATCCGATGCACTGCTACCATCGGGAACTCCTGACGGCCGGAGTAATGATGCGCTACCGGCTGAAGTATGCACCACGAGGTCGGCATCATCGAAAGAGTTGACCAATGAGCTTCGAACCAAGACTTGATCGAAGGTGTGCCAGAAAAAGCTCATCTGTTTCCCCGAGTTGTAGTAGTACGTACCAGGTGGCCCGGTTGATCTGTCGCCAAGTCTGCTCCACATTGGATTGTAAAAGAAGTACCTCGTCTCATCCTTGACCACACGCGAGTGACGCATCGCGACGCGCCGATCCATGACAGCGTGAAAGGTTTCGGCCGCGACGAGGCCTGTCTCGAACGGGTCCATATTGAAGTCACCGACTACGGCCGTTCTTTGGTGCTCGACCGCCTCCTCGGCGTCCTCGATGTACCGGCGGATTCTAGTGCAATGCATCGCTTGATCGTCGGCGCTTTCGAATAGTTTGCTCGGAAGGTGGACGGCGACCAAGAGAAGATCTTTTGACAGCGGCGGTGCAATCCGACGGATCGATACGCCAAGGCCGTCGAAGAGGTGTGTCACGGTGCCTTCCGGTAGCCGTGAGAGCAAAACGAAACGATCTGATAGCTCATCCGTTAACGCAAACTGCCGCCTCAGTCCCGAATTCAACGTTACGAGCAACTCAAAAATCGACTCCGTGCACTCGGCGAGGACGATCATGTCGATGTTCGAATTCAGGGCGACCTCACGAACAAGGTGTGCAAGCGGCCTGCGATTCAGGTTCCAAAAGAGGAATCGCGTTTTGTTCATCAGCAGATTGTATGTCGTTAAACTATCCATCGCGTGCACCTGAGACGGGTTACACCTCTACGTCGATCGTGACGCCCGCGTTCTCCGCGACTCCGCGTGATACCGCTTTGCATTACGATCCACCCCCCATGATCGACGTCCTCGTCATCGGCGGCGGCCCGGCCGGATCGACGGCGGCGACTTTGCTGGCGCGGAAGGGGTTTTCGGTCACCCTTCTCGAGCGCGAGCGGTTTCCGCGGTTTCAGATCGGGGAGTCGCTGCTTCCGTACAACAACGACCTGCTCGACCGGCTCGGGGTGGCCGTTCCGTTGTCCGAGGGGCCGTACACGCCGAAATATGGGGCGGGGTTCGTGACGGCGGATGGGGCGCTTGGATACACCTTCCGCTTTTTCGAGAACCTGCCGGAGGCGTATCACCAATCGTTTCAGGTCAAACGGGCGGAGTTCGATGAGCTTTTGCTGCGCAACGCGGCGGCCAGTGGCGTCGATGTGCGCGAAGAGACGGCGGTGACGGCGGTCGATCTGGCCGATTCCGCGCGGGCCATCGTCACCTGCGCGAACGGCGAGCGGCTCGAGGCGCGCTTCATCGTCGACGCCAGTGGGCATGGCGCGTTTCTCGGCAACCGTATCGGCGACAAGAAAGACGTCGAAGAGCTGAAGAAGGTGGCGGTCTTCGCGCACTACAAGAACGTTCCGCGTCCCGAGGGGCGCGACGCCGGCAACACCATCATCGTGGTCCTGCGCGATGCCTGGTTCTGGCTGATCCCGGTCAGCGCCGACACGATGAGCGTCGGGCTCGTGGTTGGCCGCGACCACCTGCGAGGATGCGGTCTCACCCCCGAGGAGTTGCTGGAGCAGACCATCGCCGGCGCGCCGTATCTTGCGGAACGGATGAACGAGGCCGAGCGCGTGACGCCGGTCTACGTGCGGCGCGACTTCTCCTTCATGATGAAGCGCAGGACCGGGAAGAACTTCGCGATGGCCGGCGATGCGGCCGGCTTTCTCGACCCCATCTTCTCGACCGGTGTCTTCATGGCCATGAAGTCCGGAGACATGGTCGCCGACGCGGTCGAGCAGCGGCTGCGCGGCGGGAGTATGCGTCTGCTGCGGCGCTACGACCGGACGTTCCAGGGGGCGCTCGACAAGTACTTCCGCTTCATCTCCAACTTCTATCGCCGCGAGTTCCTCGAAGTCTTCCTTCAGCCCAAGGCGGACTACGGCCTCATTCCGGTGATCACCGGCATCCTGGCCGGGAACATCTTCGCCACGAATCACCGCGCCAAGCTGGCGCTGTTCTTCTTCTTCGTGTGGGCACAGAAGATGTTCGGTGTGATCGCGCCGCCGATCGCATGGGAGGAGTTGCCGGGCCCGGCAAGTATGTGAGAATGGCTCAGCCCATGGATGACCTTAGAAAGAAATTGAAAGAGCTCCTCATCGACCGTCTGAAGTTCGAAGACATGACGCCGGACGACATCAAAGACGATGACCCTTTATTCGCCGGAGGCCTCGGACTCGATTCCATCGACGCCCTGGAGATCGTGGTGATGCTCGAGACTGAATTCGGCATCAAGGTGAAGAACGAATCGGCCGCACGCGACAACTTCCACTCGATCTCCTCGCTCGCGGACTTCGTCAGGCATCGGCTGGCGGACGAGCAGCGGGCCCAGGTGTGAGCTGGCTGGCCAGTCTCCCGCACCAGATTCCCTTCCGTGCAGCTTCCGCCGCGGCGCGCCTCGATGACAAGACCATCGAGGGGGTTTACGTCTGCACTGCGAACGACGTGATGCCCTCGGGCGTGATGGCCGTGGAGGCGATGGCGCAGCTCGGCGGCGGTCTGGCATTTGCAAACTCGCCCTCGCCTGCATTTCTCTCCGGCATCGATCGATGCGAGATCGATCGCGCCATCGTGGCGGGCGACGTGATTCGCTTCGTGGTCACGCTCGATGCCGATTTCGGAGGGACGTTCCGGTTTACGGGGCGGGGTTTGGTCGATGGAGTGGAAGTGATTCGGGGAAGGTTTTATCTGGCGATGACTGAGAAGGTGTCATGAGCGGTTGCGCGGTCTCGCGGTCTCGGGGTCTCGCGGTGTTCGGAGTCACAACCAGCGTTGGAAGGCAAAGGCCGCGAGACCGCGTAACCGCGAGACCGCGCAACCCCTCAACAGCGGAACAACATGCGCAAACCTGACACCTCCACACGCCTGGCCATCACCGGCGTCGGGATCATCTGCTCGATTGGACGGAACCAATCGGAGGTGTGGCAGTCGATCGTGGAGTCGCGCGATGGCATCGGCAAGCTGACGAAGTTTCCCGGCGAGAGCTTTCCGACGGATGTCGCCGCCGAAGTCGGCGGGATCGATGACCTGTTGCCGATCGACAGGCACGAAGCGCGGCGGATGTCGCGCAGCGACCTGCTGGCGGTCATCGCGGCGCATGAGGCGGTGACGCAGGCGAACGATGGCGCAACCGCTCCGCTGTCCCGCGAGCGGGCCATCGTCTCGACCGGAACCTCGACCGGCGGCCTGCTGGAAGGGGAGAGCTTCTACTTCAATCGCTTGGTACGTGGACGCGGACGCGTGTCCGTATCGAGCGTGTTGCAACAGCCGACGTCGGGCCCGTCCGATGCCGTGGCCCGTTCCCTCGGCCTCGGCGGCGGTGTCTTGTCGAATGCCACGGCCTGTGCTTCGGCCGGCGCAGCCATCGGAATGGCCGGCGATCTGCTCCGTTCGCGGCATGCGGATGTGGCAATCGCCGGCGGGAGCGACGCGCTCTGCCGCCTGACCTACAGCGGATTCAATGTGCTGCAGGCGGTCGATGAGCATCCGTGTGCGCCGTTCGCGGCCGGGCGGAAGGGAATCACACTGGGCGAAGGGGCGGCGTATCTCGTGATCGAGCGTTGGGATGATGCGGTGGCGCGCGGCGCCACGATTCTCGCCGAGCTCCTCGGCTACGGCGCGACCTGCGACGCGCATCATCCGACCGCGCCGCATGAGGAAGGACGCGGTGCCCAGGCCGCCATGCGCGGCGCGCTGGCGGAAGCGGGTGCCGAACGTCCGCGGGTCGACTACATCAATGCGCATGGAACGGGAACGCTGCTCAACGACTCTGCGGAGACGAAGGCAATCATCGCGGCGGTCGGTGACACGGTGCCGGTGTCTTCGAGCAAGTCGTACTTCGGCCACACGCTGGGAGCGTCAGGCGGCATCGAAGCGGTGATCAGCGTGCTGGCTCTGCGGAATCAGCTCGCGCCACCGACTCTGCGTCTCGATGTGGCGGCGGCCGATTGCACGCTCGACTACGTCCCGCACACGCCCCGGCCGATGACGATGACGAACATTCTGTCGAATACGTTCGGCTTCGGCGGCTCGAACGTCTCACTGCTTTTCCGCAGGACGTAAGGTATAACGCGCGTTCTCCCATGAATCGGGTTGCCATTACAGGCATCGGCATCGTCGCGCCGGGAGCGGTGGGCATCGAGCCGTTCCGCGCGATGCTGGACGCGGCGGCCACCGCCGTGACGCCGATCGACCGTTTCGATACCGAGGGCCTTTCTGCACACAACGCGGCACTGGTGCGCGACTTCAAGGCACGCGACTACATCCCGGTCATGAAGATGCGTCGGATGAACACGCTCTCCCGCTATGCCGTCTCTGCCGCGCGCCTGGCCATCGATGATGCCGGCGCTCCGCCGTCCAGCGAGTCGGGCGTGGCCCTTGGCACCGCATTCGGGCCGGTGCAGACGTCGGTCGACTACATGCAGGAGTACGTCGCCAAAGGTGCGGCCCTGGCGCCGCCGCAGCTTTTCGCGGAGTCGGTGGCGAACGCTCCCGGCTCACACATCGCCATCGAATTCGATCTGCGCGGCTTCAACGTCACGATGACGCAGCGGGAGTCGTCTCTGCTCGCGGCGGCGATGTACGCCAGCTCGCAGATCGTGAAAAGGACGGTTCCATCTGCGATCATCGGCGGCGTGGAAGAGGTCAACGAGATGGTGTTCTCGGTTCTCGACCGCCTCGGCGCGCTTGCACATGCCGAGAATGGGCTGAGCGAGCAAATGCGTCCCTTCGACCGGCGGCGCAACGGCATGTCCATCGGCGAGGGGAGTGCGATTTTCGTCGCCGAGGGAACGCCGTCGCGGCAACCGTACGGATGGCTGGCAGGATTCGGCATGGCGCGCGATACGACGGCGACGATCTCCGACTGGGGAACGGGCGATGTGCAGGTCGCCGCGGCGATGCAGGCGGCGATCGACGATGCGGAGATCGCGCTTGCCGAGGTCGATGCGATCTATACCTCGGCGAACGGCACGAGACGCGGCGACCGACTGGAGTTGCGCGGAATCCAGCGGCTCTTCGATGACAGCGCGCCTCCCGTCGTGGCCACGAAAGGGTACTTCGGCGAATACGCGGCCGGCGGCGGCTTCCAGCTTGCAGCCGCCCTGGTAGCGATGCGCGACCAGAAGCTGCATGCGTCGTTCGGTTTCGAGGAAGCCGATCGGGAGATGACGTTTGCTCCCGTCGTCCAGTCACGCGACGCGCGTCTGCGGAACATCGTGGTCAACTCCGTTTCGGCCGGCGGCGGCATCGTCTGCGCGGTCGTGTCGCGGGAGGGGTCATGACGGAACGGGTTCTCGTCATCATCCCGGCGTTGAACGCGGAGCGGAGCATCGGGGCGGTGGTCCAAGACTGCAAAGCCGTGGTGAATGATGTGCTGGTCGTCGATGATGGCTCCGCCGACCGGACCGCCGAGGTGGCGCGGGAGGCGGGAGCAGAAGTCGTCAGCCATCCGGTCAATCGCGGCAAAGGGGCGGCGCTCAAGACCGGATTTTCGTATGCGCTGGAGCATGGTTTCGACGCGGTGGTCACGCTCGACGCCGACGGCCAGCATCTCGCGGGCGAGATCCCGAAGTTCTTCGCGGCACGTGAGGAAACCGGAGCGGATCTGATCATCGGAGGACGGGCGCATCTGTTCGGCCAGATGCTGCCGCGGCGCCGGTTTGCCAACCGCTTCTCGGCGCGTTGCATCGCCTTCGCGTCGCACACGGACGTCACCGATTCCCAGAGCGGCTTCCGGCTCTACTCCGCCCAATTGCTTCGCGCCATCCACCTCCGTAGCGAGGGGTTCGACATGGAGAGCGAAGTGATCGTCCAGGCCGGCCAGCGCCGTTTCAAGATCCTCTCGATTCCGATCGACCTCGGCTTCGTCGACGGCCAATCCACCAGCCACTACAAGCCGCTGATGGACACGATCCGGATCGCCTGGACGGTGATTCGGGCGCGATATTTCTGGCGGTGAACTGCGCCTGCGGCGCGTTGTCGGTTATCGGTTGTCTGCGCCCTGCGGGGCGCGTGGTCAGAAGGCCAAAGTTGTCAAAATGACAACCGAACCCTGACCACGCGCCGCAGCGCAGACAACCGACAACGCGGCAAAGCCGCAGACAACGCGCGCGAAGACGCGCAGTTAATGCGCCGCCGCGGGAGCCGCAGGGAGATCACTCTTCGCCAGCGGTTTTCTCGGCATCATCTCCGGACGGTTTGCGGCTTCCCAGACAAAGGTTGCCATGACGACGGCGGCCTGCATCAGGTCGTCGCGCTGCAGGCGATCGTAGACGTCGTAGTTCGTGTGGTGCGTGCGCTCGCCGTACTCGACCTCGTCCTGGATGAACTGGAAACCGGGAAGACCGACGGCATCGAAGGAGAGGTGATCGGTCCCTCCGGTGTTTCGCTCGGTGACGGTGGTGACGCCGAGGTCCTTGAGCGGCTCGATCCAGGCGGCGAAGATCGGAGCGACGGCGAAATTGTCCTGCGCGTAGACACCGCGGATCTTTCCGGTACCGTTATCGAGATTGAAGTAAGCGGAGAGTTTGGCGTGCTCCGGCTTGATCGTCAGCGGGCCCTGGTTGCGCCGCATCGTTGCCGGGATGTCGCGCTCGGCCGCGGTCGGCTCGGGGCGTGAGGCGAAATGCTCGGAGACATAGCCGTGAGAGCCGAGGAGACCTTCCTCCTCGCCGCTCCAAAGAGCGATGCGAATCGTTCGCTTCGGGGCGATGCCGATCGCTTTCAGGATGCGCACCGCCTCCATGGCCACGACCGTGCCCGCGCCGTTGTCGGTCGCGCCCGTGCCGCCGTGCCAGGAGTCGAGGTGGCCGCCGAGCATGACGATCTCGCCCTTCTTGTCGGTGCCGGGGATCTCGGCGACCGTGTTGTAGGCGTTCTTGTCCTGGTCGTAGTAGGTCGTCTTGACGTTCACCTCGAGGGTGACGTCCTTCCCCTGGTCGGTGAGGCGGGCCAGGCGGTTGTACTGTTCGGTCGACATCACGATCGCCGGAACGGGATATTGCTCACCGTCTTTCTGCGTGCCGGCGCCCTGCACGTGGAACGTGCCGTAGTCGGCGGGATCAGGATCGATCATCACCAGCGGTTTCTCTTCGGCCAGGAACTTTGTCAACGCCTTCCGGAAGGCGTTGCGCTTGGCAATGTCCTCGCGCGTGAAGCGCGGACGGCCCGGCAATTCGTAGTTCTCGGTGTCGTTCAGCTCTTTCTCGGTGTAGCGCGTGAACTGAAGCTTCTCGTGCGGCTTGATCTCGCGCACGTCGCCGTTGAGCACGATCTTTCCAGCGATCTTGCCGCGATACTTTTCGATGTCTTCGACGGTCTCGATCTTCACTTTGACCGGCTTGCCGCTGATGACGCCGTTCGTACCGGGCGTCCAGGCGCGCGGAAGTGCCCAGAGTTGCGCGACGTCGGGGGAGGTTAGACGCACCGTGCACTCCTCGTAGGACCAGCCGCGTCCGAACGTACCCCAGCTTTCGAGATGCGCGTTGCTGAGACCGAAGGAGGTGAGCTTGTCGCGCGTCCACTCGTTGGCGCGCTTCATGTTGGGCGATCCTGAGTAGGCCGAGCAAAACATCAACACAGCAGTGTGCATACCTTTCAAACACAAAACCTACTCCAATACAGTTCTACACCAACCAGGCATACAGCAGCAAAAGAAAGGCACAAAGCAAAGGACAGGCCGAGCGAGCGCCGCCCGCCCGGCCAGCCAACAGGCAGCAAAAAAAAAAAAAGAAAAAGAAAAAAAAAAAAAAAGAAAGAAAGAAAAAAAAAAAAAAAAAAAAAAAAAAAAAGAAAAAAAAAAAAAAAAAATTCGGTTTCAAAAGTGCAGAAAATTTTTTTTTTTTTTTTTTTTTTTTTTTTTTTTTTTTTTTTTTTTTTTTTTTTTTTTTTTTTTTTTTTTTTTTTTTTTTTTTTTTTTTTTTTTTTTTTTTTTTTTTTTTTTTTTTTTTTTTTTTTTTTTTTTTTTTTTTTTTTTTTTTTTTTTTTTTTTTTTTTTTTTTTTTTTTTTTTTTTTTTTTTTTTTTTTTTTTTTTTTTTTTTTTTTTTTTTTTTAAAAAAAAAAAAAAAAAAAAAAAAAAAATTTATCCATCGCG